>OZ251458.1:0-4952970 GCA_965242535.1 Candidatus Latescibacterota bacterium | reverse complement strand
TGCAGATCGCGCCATCCGTCCGCTATATCCCGTTTACATGTCACTTTTTTTAGAGTTCGGCTTACATGATAGAGGTAGACAGGGTATGATATGCGGCCACAGATAAAATAAAAAGGGCTTGTGCCTAAGCGACACAAGCCCTTTCTTTGTGGAGCCATCCAGCGGATTCGAACCGCCGACCGCCTGATTACGAATCAGGTGCTCTACCAGCTGAGCTAGGATGGCTTTGAGGTGTTGAACAACGGCTCTATCTTGTGCAACGAAAAATACACAAAGCCCGAAACCCTGTCAAGCGGGAATCCAAAATAGGAGGTGCCGATGAAATTTGTCGTTGCGGTCGATTGCGAAGGCGTGGCTTGCGGCGTGGGATCCCCGGGCGCGTCGCTCAACTCGTCTCGAAACTTGGCGTTCGCGCAATTGCAGGCCACGCGAGAAGCGGACGCGGCGGTTCGGGGATTGTTTGACGCAGGTGCCGAACGGGTGATCGTGTGGGACAACCACAACGGGAGTTTGAATCTCGATTACGACTCGTTGGACGAGCGGTGCGACATCGCGCTCGGCGTGGGATTTGAACACCGATTCCCCGGCATGGACGAATCGTTTGACGGGGTCGCGCTGATAGGCTATCACGCGATGGACAACACCATTGATGGCGTGATGTGCCACACGTTTAGCTCGGCCACGTATCAATGGATCGCGATCAACGGCCGCGAAGTGGGCGAAATGGCGATCGATGCGGCGGTCGCGGGGGAACGGGGCGTACCCGTCATTTTCGTATCGAGCGATGACAAGGGCACAGCGGAAGCCAAACGATTTTTCCCAGGCGTCGTCACGGTCACGACCAAACAGGGGATGGGTTGGAATTGCGCGGTGAGCAAACACCCCAGGCGCGTGGAGCGCGAAATCTTCGACGCGGTTCAACGCGCCGTGGCAAAGCGCGATGCGATCAAACCCTTTGTATTTTCATCGCCGCTGACGATGGACGTGCGCTACAAACGCCTCGAAGCCGCGCAGTCGGCGAGTCGCGGCTTTCACGGCGCAAAGCGCGTCGACGCCTATACGGTGCGCCGAGTCATGCCGTCCATTTGCGATTATTATTGACAGTGCTTTGGACGATGAGACGCCCAAGGGTCGCTCTTTTGCAACGCGCCCCAAAATTCCAAACCGATGTATTGAGAAAGGTGCGATCATGAAAATTCTGCTCGCGGCATTCAAACAAGAAACCTCCAGCTTTAACCCTGCGCGCACGCCTTACGAGATGTTCAACGTGCGCTTTGGCGACGCGTTGTACGCCCTGCGCGGCAGCAATACCGAAATCGCAGGCGCGCTCGACGTCTTTGACGGGCGAAGCGACATCGACCTCGTGCCCCTCTATTCGGCCTCGTCCGTCTCGGGCGGGCCGGTCGCCGATGAAGCCATCAGCCGGTTGGTGGACGAATTGCTCGCCACCGTTCGCAACAACGCGCCAGCAGATGGGATGCTCATGGTTTTTCACGGCGCGATGGCCGGCGAAACCGAAGTCGATCCCGAAGGCCATGTCCTGTCCGAAATCCGCGACATCCTCGGCGATGTGCCCATCGTCACCACCTTTGATTTGCACGGCATCATCACGGACCGCCTGGTCGCGCATTCCGACATCATGGTGCCGTTCCACACCTATCCGCACATCGACATGTACGAAACCGGGCAACGGGGCGCGCGCAACTTGCTCGCCCTGCTCGAGGGCCAGGTCAAACCCACAGTGGCGCGCGTCCGCCTGCCCATGCTCGTGCGGGGGGATGAACTCATCACCAAAACCGGCCGCTTTGGGCAGGCCATCCGCTGGTGTCGGGACATCGAAAATTCCGAAGGCGGCTTGGGCAGTGGGGTTTATATCGGCAATCCCTTCACCGATGTGCCAGACCTGCGCTCCAATGTGATCGTCTTCACGGACAACGACCCCAAACGCGCACGCGATGAGGCCGAGCGCATCGCCCGATACATGTGGGATAACCGCGACCGCTTCACCGCGCCCCTCGCGTCGATTCCCGAGGCGATTCGCCTGGCCGAACAAACCGATGGCCTCACGGTGTTTTCCGATGCTGCGGATGCCACCTCGTCCGGCGCGTCTGGCGATAGCAACGCCATTCTCAAGGGCCTGTTTGAACATGGGTACACAGGGCGCGCTCTCCTGCCAATCGTCGATCCCCCTGCCGTTGAAGCCGCGTTTCGCGCAGGCGTGGGCGCGACCCTCACCCTGCCCCTTGGCGGCGCGATAGACCAAACGCGCTTTTCCCCGATCGAATGCGAGGTCTATGTCAAATTGCTCGCCGATGGCACCTACACCACGGGCACGGGCACATCCGGGCGTGCGGGCAACACCGCTGTTCTCGTGGCCGATACGTACAGCATCATGGCGACCACGCGCCCGGTCAGCATTATGGATCGCAGGGTTTTTGAAGCGCGCGGCCTGGATCCGCGAGACTTCGATTTGGTCGTGTGCAAATCGCCCAATGGCTTTCGGGTTCACTACGAAGAAATCGCGGCTCGAATCGTGCCCGTCGATGCGCCCGGATCGACCAGCGCCAATCTCAAATCCCTGCCTTATACCCAGTGTCCACGCCCCATGTTTCCGCTGGATGATGCGGTGAGATGGGAGAGGGGAAAGGCGTAAGACGGGAGACGGGAGAGGGAAGACGGAAGACGGAAGACGGAAGACGGAAGACGGAAGACGGAAGACGGAAGACGGAAGACGGGAGACGGGAGACGGCCATCCAACCCCATCAATCGTAGGGACAGGCCCCCGTACTTGTCCGAATCGCAATGTAGCAGAGCGCGGCAAACAAATTCTCGTCCAAAATAGCGTGATCGCATCATTTCTCTACCCCCAATTTTTTTATTTTTATTTTCAAGGTGGCGTTTATGGCCCAATACGATGCGGTCTCCAAAATCATCGTTCAAACCTACCCGGAGGACGTCCTCTTCTTCGCATTCGGACGCGCGGGCGTCGAGGTGCTCGAGGTGCTCGAGACCGAGCAACCCACGGTGGAAACCCGCCGTACCGATAGCCTGCTCCGCGTGCGTATCGATGGCGAGGAAGCGTTGGTTCACTGCGAGTTTCAAACCACCGATAGCACGGCTGTCCCGATGGATCGGCGCATGGCGCGCTATATCGGCTACCTCATCGAACGCTATGGTCTGCCGGTCCTTTCCTTTGTGATCTACCTGCGTCCCACGGCGGGCAGGCGCGATATGGGTCGTTACATCCAAGCATTGCCCGGCCACCGCGTCGTCGTGGAATACAAGGTGATTCGTCTGAGTGAGCGAGAGGGTCAAGCGATTCTCGAGGGCGGTCATCCGGGCGTTCTTCCGTTTGTACCGCTGATGAAACCGCCCTCGGATCTGTCTGAAGAGGCGTGGTTGCGTCACTGCATTCGCGCGACGGATGCCTTGCCGTTGGACACGTCAACCAAGGTTGACATTCAGGCGGGTATGGCTATTTTAAGTGGGCTATCCCATTCGTTGGATACCGTTAGATCCATTATGTCTCAGGAGGGTTTTATGGACGCAATTATGCGTGAGTCATCGTTTGCCCAATATCTCAAGGAACAGGGCATTGAGCAAGGGCGCCAGCAGGGCATTGAGCAAGGGCGCCAGCAGGGCATTGAGCAGGGCATTGAGCAAGGGGAGCGCGAAAGCACCATTGCGAATGTTCTCGATGTGTTGGAGATTCGCTTTGATGCAGATGCGGCCGGTCAGTTTGCGGATCGCATTCGATCCATCGCCGATTTGCCACGGCTCAAATTGTTGCATCGCTCGGCGGTGCAAGTGGATGATATCGAGGAATTTCAGCGTTTGTTGGATGGCGAGGCGTAGCGCGTCTCTTGTCTAGATCACAGATTACGCGGATTAAAGGATTGCACGGATTACCCCCTCCAACCCCACCTCCGCTGTGTCTTATGCACGACCTGCGCCTCCTCTCGCTTTTATCCGTACTCTCTGCCCTCTGCCCGTTTGGTGGTCGGTGATTGACAGGCGAAAGTCTGGGGCCTTGACTCACCGTTGGATACGAGGACAGGCACGGGGGCCTGTCCCTACAACGGATGCGGGCAAAGGGTGATGGGACTGACCTTTTCTCTACTCTCCCTTTCATCCACTCTCTCTGCCCGTCGCTCTCCTCTCGCTTTTAATCCGCCTTTCGCTTTTTCTTTTTTGTCCCTGTGGGCTACGCCCCTGTCTGCTCTGTGCTTTGCTCTCCGCCCCCTCTCGCCTTTAATCCGCCTTTAATCCCCTAATCTGTGTAATCCGCGATTCAGACAACCTACCTACTCCCCCCGTTGCCGGAAGGGATCATTTCCATAAGGAGGTTGCACATGTTGACCGCAATTTTTCGCCGTTGTTTGAACCTGATTGACACCCCCTGTACCTACGCAACAGGTGGGCGAAATACCCCATCTCCCCATCGCGGTGCGCGGTCCTATCCCATTGCGAAAGAATGTGTTAGAACGATCGGTACAATGTACCCCCCCCCCCCCCCCCCCCGAGAGGGCCCCAAAATGACGCCCTCTTACGCCCGTTATCTGTCCCTGCTGGCGGCCTTGTTGCTGTTGGCCGTGGCCCCGCCTGTGACCGCGCAAATCGACTATGACACCAACGACAACCGCCTCATTGAAATCGACAGCCTGCCCAAGCTCAACGCCATCCGCTATGACCTCGATGGCAACGGGATGACGACGTCCTCCTCCGACTCCGTCAACTACGCCGCTAACGGCGATGGCTTTCCCAGCCCGTCCAGTACGCAATGCCCCACCAGTTGCCTGGGCTACGAACTTACCGCCGATTTGAACTTCGACACCGATAACAGCGGCGGCGCCAATATGGGCGACACCTACTGGAACAGCGGCGCCGGCTGGCTACCCATCGGCGACGGCACCAACCAGTTCGCCGCAGCCTTCGAGGGCAACGGCCACACCCTTTCCAACCTCTTCATCAGCCGCAACTCCACCAACAACATCGGTTTGTTCGGATCGACCAGCACCGCCAGCAACATCCGAAATCTGGGATTGACCGGCGTCGATATAACCGGAGAGGATGACACCGGCGGGTTGGCGGGGCGCAGCGGCGGCGCCGTTACCGCCTGCTATGTAACCGGCTCGGTGACCGGCCGGGGCGATGTCGGCGGGCTGGCGGGCCGGATTGCCAACGGAAATGTCCGGGCCAGCTATTCCACCGCCTCCGTTACCGGATTTACTTTGCGCCTTGGCGGGCTGGCGGGCTATGTGCTGAGCGGCGGCGCGGCCGTAACCGCCAGCTATGCCACCGGCGCGGTCAGCGGCACGACCAACCAGATGGGCGGGTTGGTGGGGTTCAATCAGGGAACCATCACCGCCAGCTACGCCATCGGCGCGGTCAGCGGCAGCGGCACCCAGATTGGCGGGCTGGTGGGCGACAACACGCACGGCTTTTCCCTCTTCGCAGGCACCATCAACAACAGCTACTACGACAGCGCAACTTCGGGCCAAAGCGACACCGGCAAGGGAACGGGCTACACCACCAGCCAACTGCAATCGCCCCAGTCCTACGGCAGCGGCATCTACACCGCCTGGAATGTGAGCATCGACAGCGACAACAACGCCGACGACCCGTGGGATTTCGGCAGCGGTAGCCAATACCCGGCGCTGAAAGTGGATTTCGACCGCAACGGCACGGCCAGCGCCTACGAATTTGGCGTACAGGGCCGCAGCGCGCCGCCGATGCCCCAAGGCGACGACTACGATACCAACGACGATGGCCTGATCGAAATTAGCACCCCGGCGCAGTTGAACGCCATCCGTTGGGATCTGGACGGTGACGGCTCCTCTGCCGAGGCCACCTACGCCGAAGCCTTTTCCAATGCGGACAACAACCAGTGCCCCACCGGTTGCCAGGGCTACGAACTCACTGCGGATATCGACTTAGATACCGACGGCAGCGGCGGCGCCAATTCGGGCGATGCCTACTGGAACGGCGGTAGCGGATGGGCACCCATCGACACCTTGGACACCACCTTTAACGGCAACGGTCACACCATTTCCAATCTGTTCATCAGCCGCGCTGGCACCGCCGACATCGGGCTGTTCAGCGTCATCGGCCCAGATGGTAGCGTCACCAACTTGGGGTTGTCGAATGTCGATATCACCGGAGAGGACGACACCGGGGCGCTGGCCGGTGAAATTCGGGGCGGTACGGTAACCAGCGTCTTCTCCACCGGGAGCGTGACCGGCGTCGACCGCGTCGGCGGGCTGGTCGGTGCGGTGGGCCTTGGCATCATCCCCAGCAACGGCTCGATCATCACCAGTTACTCCACCGCGTCGGTCACCGGCACCGGTACTAGCCTTTACATCGGCGGGCTGGTGGGCAACTTTCCCTCCGGCACGATAATCGCCTGCTACGCCACCGGCACGGTTACGGACATCACCGGCGGCGGGGGCGGCTTGGTCTCCTGGGCCGGTGGCACGATAACCGCCAGCTACGCCACCGGCCGGGTCTCCGGCGCCAACAGCGGCGGGTTGATTGCCAACGAAGGCGGCGGTACCTTCAACAACAACTATTACGACAGCGAAACCACCGGCACGAGCAACAACATCGGCGCTACTCCCAAAACCACCGCCCAACTGCAAGGGCCTACCGGCTACACCGGCATCTACCTGAACTGGAATGTGGACACCAATGGGCAGGGCGGCGGCGATGACCCGTGGGATTTCGGGACTTCCCGTCAGTATCCCGTGCTGAAAGTGGACTTCAACAACGACGGCACCGCCACTTGGGAGGAGTTCGGCGTTCAGCGAGTCGCCCAAGTGCGAGGTGTCAGCGTGGCCCCCGGCGAGGGCGCGTTGGTCGTGTCTTGGACTGCGGCGGCTAATGCGACGGGCTATAAAGTGCAATGGAAATCCGGGGATGAAAACTACGACGCGGCTGACCGCCAAGCCATCGTAACGGACGGTACGACCTACACCATTCCAAATCTGCGTGCGGGTACGGAATATACGGTTCGGGTAATCGCCACGCGCATCGATTTCGATGATGGCTCCCCTTCAGATGAGGCAACCGGTATACTAGGTGAGGATGGTACGCCGCTCCCCGAGCTTGATCCTGATACGGAGCCGGTCTTCATCGAGGCGACCGATCCGCAAACGTATCGGCAAAACAAAGCCGTTGAGTTCACCTTGCCCGCGGCGATAGATGGCAATGGCACCGTGACGTACAGCCTGACGGAGCTGCCCGATGGCTTGAGTTTTGACGCCGAGACGCTCGTTGTGTCCGGCACGCCGACCGCGGTAACGGAAAAAGCGATCTACACCCTGACCGCCACGGATGAAGATGGCGATACAGGAGAGATGAGTTTCTTCATCACGGTCCTCGCGAATGTGGCGCCATCCTTTGGCGATGCGAGCGTGTCTGCTCAATCCTATCTGCGGAAGCAAGCGATCGAGTCCTTGACGCTCCCGCAAGCGATCGACGGCGATGGCACCTTGACCTACGCACTGACGCCCGATCTGCCCACGGGCTTGCGTTTTGACGCCGAGACGCGCATGCTATCCGGCACGCCGCTCGAGGCGATGGACGAGGCGACCTACACGTTGACCGCGACGGATAGCGATGGCGATGAGGCGACCTTGATGTTCACCCTCTCTGTAATGGCCGATCCGATGCCGGCATTCGGCGATACCACCATCGCCGCACAGGGCTATCAACATCAAGCGATTGATCCCTTGACGCTCCCGCAAGCGACCGGTGGCGATGAACCGCTGACCTACACCTTGACGCCTGATCTGCCCGATAGCCTGACCTTCGACGCCGAGACGCGCATCGTTTCCGGTACACCGCTCGAGGCGATGGACGAGACGACCTACACGCTGATCGCGACAGATGGCAATGGCGATGAGGTGTATCTCACTTTCACCCTTGAAATCCCGGATCTGATGCCCACTTTTGGCGATACGACGATCGTTGCACAGAGCTATCTCGTCAATCAGCGAATCGAATCCCTCGCGCTCCCGCAAGCGTCCGGTGGCGATGGCACGCTGGCTTATATCCTCCTACCCTTCCTCCCGGAGGGTCTGGCATTTGACCACGAGACGCGAGTGCTCTCCGGCACGCCGACCGAGGCGACCGCCGAGGCGACCTACACCTTGAGCGCGATAGACGCCGATGGCGATGTGGCATCATTGCCCTTCACGCTCGAGGTATCGCTCCCCTCGCCCGACATTGATGGCGATGGCAATGTGAACTTCGCCGACTTCTTGATCTTGGTCAGCAAGTACGGATCGCGCCGCGGTCAAGAGCGGTATGACGCCCGGTGCGATCTCAATGGCGATGGGCAAATCGACTTTGCCGATTTTCTCATCTTCGCCGCAGACTTTGGATCGACAGGCTGATGCCCGATGTCGCATCGGCATTTGCCACACAAAAAGCCCGAGTTCGCAATGAACTCGGGCTTTTGTTTTATCTTTGCAACCCACCTTGCAGGCCAACGCATGTCGTGCGATTACAAAAGCACTTGAACTGCTGTCGCAGTTGTACCCCGCTCGTGGCTAAACTACCATCTTAATTTTTTCTCTCTACACTTTGCGATCCGCCAATGGCATGGCGTAGTGGATTTGTCGGGCGACTTGGGTGAAGCCCGAGCGCGGATAAAAGTTTTGACCGATGGGGTTTTGGTCGAGCGTTTCGATTTTGGCGACGACCATGCCCCGTTCCTCAAAGTAATCGAAGGCGGCTTTCATCAACGCCTTGCCAAGCCCTTTGCCCCGGTATTCGGGCAGGATGGCGAGGTTGGGAATGCCGCCTATTTTGCTTTCATGGTCGATGCGCGTGGTGATGTAGCCCACCACCGTGCCATGGTCTTCGCAGACGAAGATGCCATCGGCATTGGCCGCGACATCCGCGTCGATGTGCTTGGCCTTGCGCGCTTTCCAATCCGCGTCGGCAAATTGACCGAATTGTTTTTCCATGTTTTGGTCAATCGACACGCCATCAAAGCAAATCACGGTGATTTCCTTGAGGGTATCGAGGTCTTCAGAACGGTATTTTCGGATCATGACAATGCCTTTACGCGCCGATGCGGACGAGGGCCATCGTGAGCAACACAATGCCGATGACACAGATCCAAGCGACGATGAAACCGACGACGGTTTCTTTGGACGGTTTGCGAATTTCGAGATCAAACATGTCTAATTCCTATCTCCGGACAGGCACGGGGGCCTGTCCCTACGATTGCGATTGCCTCTTGCCTTTTGCCTCTTGCCTCTCCCGTCTCCCGTCTCCCGTCTCCCCGCTCTTCCGCTACTCCAGCACGACTTTAATGCCCGCCTCGCGCAATTTGTGCTCCTGCCCGACGGGCGTGTGGAGCAAGGTGTAAAAGCGGTCGAGGCGTTGGGGGTCTTGCGGTTTGGTGAGGATGCTCGCGATGATGAGCGCGGCGAATCCACCCGCGATGTAGAGCACGTAGCGATGGGGCAATTCCCAGCCGAGGCCTGCGATGTGGATGCCCAGGCTTTCCCAATGGATGATTTCGTCCCCGGAAATGGCGAATAACAACGCCGAGACGATCAGCCCGGCCCACGCGCCGGGCGCGTTGCACCTGCGCCAGAGAATCCCTCCCCAAAACGCGATGCCAAAAAACGCCACCAGCGACCACGACAGGCGGATGATCGCCACGACCGAGGTAAAATAGAGCGCGATCACGATGCCGAAGACGACCAGCGCAAGGGCCACGATGCGCCCCGTGGCGAGGTAGTGTTTGTCTTCGGCCTTGGGTTTGAAGAGGGGCTTGTAAAAATTTTCGACAAAAAGGGCCGCGCCGTCCACCATAAAGGAATCGCAGGTGGACATGACCGCCGCGATCATGGAGGCGAGCATCACGCCGATGAGCCCGATGGGCAAGAGGTCGCGCGAGGCCAGGCCAAAAGCGTGTTCCGGGTCGTCGATATCCGGATAGAGGGCGATGCAGGCCACGCCTGTAAAGGCCCAGGCCACGGTGCAGAGGCGTTTGATCATATTGCCGTACGTGAACCCCACGCGCGCTTCGCGCTCGGTTTTGCCCGCGCCGCCGATTTCCATGTGATGCGGTTGGGCGATGATGCCGACGAGGGCGTTGATCACGACCATCGCGATGAAGAACGGCGTGATGCGGTCGTAGCCAGGCGGGGGATCGCCGGGCGCTGCCAGGCTGAATTTTTCAATGGGCACTCTTTGGTGCAGGCCCGCAAAACCGCCGACGCCGTCGATGACGTACGGGACGAGGAGAAAAGAGAGCACGATGATGAAGATGCCCTGGATAAAGTCCGTGATGATCGCCGCGGGCAAGCCGCCCAAGAGGCCGTAGGAGAGAAAGAGGACGGTCATGACGCCGATGGCGAGTTCGGGCGAAATCGCGCCGCCGGTCATCGCGCTCGCGGTTTTGCCCGTGCCCAAGAGCATGATGCCGATTTGGATGGCAAAATAGAGCAAGCCGTACAGCGCGTAGAAATAGCCGAGGGATTTGCTGAATCGATCTTCAAAAAAGTCGGCGATGGTGAGGTAGCGCAACCTGCGCCAGATCGGCGCGATGAGCCAGTAAAACGGCGTGGCGAACAAATAGAGCCACTGGTACCAGATCCCGGCCATGCCCAATTTGTAGGACGCGCCCGCAACCGTGACCGCCTGATCCGTGTGCGTGCCCGTGCCAAAGGCGTGCATGATCATAAATGCCTTGCCAAAGCTGCGCCCGCCCATGAAGTAGTCGCCCGTGTTCTTGATCTTCCGCGCGACCCAAAACCCAGCGGCCATAATGCCGATCAAATAAATCGCGAGCGATGCCAAATCCAGCGCGTGTAATCCAAACATAGATCCATTCTCTAAAAAAAATGCCCCAGTTCCGTCTCCGCGTGAAGCGCTCGGATGGTGGAATTAATCGCCTTCTCGGGAAGCGTCAAAAAATTGAGCCATGTCTCGGCGCAACCCCTGCCCGATATAGAATTTGAGCAATGCCCGCGCCGACATGTCTCGGTTCGCCGCGACCCGCTCGAGATCGTTAAGCGCGTCCTTTGGAATTTTTATGGCTACCTTTTCCGTCTCGCGCGGATGGAATTTGAGCGCGCGTTTTTCCGGCTTTTTCATGGTTTTCCTCACGTCGCAGCCACATCGCATTTCCACGCCTCGAGGGCGCGGCACATGGCCCGCGTGCGATCGGGATGTTGCGATGCGATGTCCTCGCTTTCCGAGAGGTCTTGCGAGAGATCGAATAGGCGCGGCGCGTCCCCTTCGATCACCAACTTGTACTCGTCGTCGCGCATGGCCAGGCCATTCCAAAACAAGTGCCGGGAACGCGGATCATCCTCGCCCAAAAGGAGTGCATTGAGGCCGATGCCGTCGAAGTGACCCTCGGGCGCGGAAACGCCGGATAGTTCGCACATGGTAGGGAAGAGATCCAAACTGATGGCGAGTTCGTCCGTGACGCGGTCGGCCGCGATGGCGCCGGGCCACCACGCGATAGCCGGCACGCGATGCCCGCCTTCCCAAACCGTGCCCTTGTGCCCGCGCAAAGGCGCGTTGGACTCGGGGTTTTGGCGCGTGCCTCCGTTGTCGGAAAAAAAGAAGACCAAGGTTTTTTCCGCAATGCCCGCGTCTTTTACCGCGCCCATGATTTCGCCCAAGCTGTCGTCCATCGCTTTCATCATCTCGCAATAGGTCGCCGCGGGATCGTCGGGGCGAAAGTCTTCTTTTTTTGGACCGCGAATCGCGGGATCGTCCGGCCCTTGCAACGGCGTGTGTACGGCTTCGTGGGCGACGTACAGGCAAAAGGGCACGTCTTTGTGGTCTTTGATGAATCGCACCGAATGCTGCGTGATGAGATGCGTGGTATAGCCCTCTTCCTCGACGTGCTCGAGGCCCTCCCACCAGTCGTAGATTTCCATGCGGTCGTAGTGCGAAATGTAGTCGATATTGCCGCTGACATACCCTCGGAAGCGATCGAACCCGTGGTGCATGGGATTGAATTTTTTGTCGTAACCCAAGTGCCATTTGCCGAAGATCGCAGACGTATAACCGGCTTCCCCGAGCAATTTGGGAAAGGTGAGTTCAGAGGGATGCAATCCCAAATAGTGGTCCGCGTGGTCCGGATCGGCGTTGATCACATTGGGCACGCCTGCGCGCTGTTGATAGCGGCCCGTGAGCAACCCGGCGCGCGTGGGGCTGCACACGACGCCACTGGCGTGAAAATCCGTAAATTTGAGGCCCTCGCGCGCCATGCGCTCCATCGCGGGGGTGTGGATCCAGCCGCCGTACGCGCTGGAATCGCCATAGCCCATGTCGTCGGCCAAGACGATGATGATATTGGGTTCGTCCATTGTCCCATCCTCTAATTGGCGTCATTTGCCCGAAAGCCCGACACGATGGTGCTGCTTTTGCGTTCCAAAATATTGTCGGGGTCGATGCGGTAGGGGTCGTCCTCTGCGCGGCCTACGGGTTGCATCTCCGTGCTGTGGTAGCCAAAGCGCACGGATTTCCGCCATTGGGCGGTGCGGTTGCAATCGGACCAGTGAATGACCTGATAGCTAAAGAAGATGACGTCTCCCGCGTTTGCCGGCACCGAGACCGAGGAGATGTGATCGGGATGATAGTCCGCAGGCGGCAGATGCGGCGACGTGTCCGGGCCTAAGACGTGGACGAGCGGGCCATTTTTGTGGCTGCCGGGCACCACGCGCAAGCACCCGCTTTCGATTGGCGTGTCGTCGAGGTGGAGCAGGCAATCGACAAAATCCGGGCCGTCGTGCGGGTAAAACGGATAGTCCTGATGCATGGGAAACGGCGTGCCGAGTTCGGGCGGTTTGGCGTGGAGCACGGTGTGATGCCACTGCACCGCGTCGCAGATGAGGTCTTCCACGCACCCCACGAGCCGCTCGTGAAAGATGACGCGCCCCCAGGGCGCGGAATAAAACTGCGGGTTGTGCATAAAAACCGCTTTGGTGTTGAGGCGTTCGTCTTCGGGCAAATACCGATCCCGCCAGGGGCCTCGCCAGCCAATGGTCTCATTGCCCCAGTTTTCGATGATGCGAACCATTTCCGAGCCGAGCTCGGCGGTTTCTTCAGGGGTAAAGAGGGCCTCGCATTTGAGATACCCGTTTTCATGGTAAAAGTCGATTTGTTCTCGCGTCAGCATGGTGATGCCCTCCAGAGAGCGCGAGAGAACAAAGGCGCGGAAGGCTCTCCCCCAATCCTCCTGCCCCCGCTCTCTCGCTTGCTTTTTATGGATGATCACATTCTCGAAACCGCGCCCAATACAGCCTGCCCCCATCCCATCCAAGTGCGCGACACGTTGCGCGCGCTCACCGCGCTGGAACCTGAATGGACGCATTGGGAAAGACGGCGACTCGGGCATCGGCGGGCAATGTTGCGATCAGTTGATCGCGGAGCGCGCCCCAATCGCGGAAGAGGACGCCATCGGGATTGCGTTTGTAAAAATCGTCGACGGGAAAGTGTTCGGACCACATCAGGGTTTGGTGTGGCCCTTCGATCTTTGGCTCGGGGAGTTCGCGCTGCGGTTGTTTGGCTTTCCATTTGCAAAATTGCGCGTAGTCCATGCGGTCGAACAACCCGTGGTGGCAGATCCCATCCGTGGCCGGGTTGATGGCGACTTTGTACGCGTTTTTGAACCGCCGCAGGGGCCAGAGCGCCTTGCCGGTTTGAATGGGGTCGTAGTCGAGCGGATAGCAGTTGGCGATGACGAGGTCGGGTTCTGTTTCCGGCGCGTGCGTGCTGTACGTTTCCAATGCGAATCGGGCACCTGCGCGTTGTGCTTGGACGAAATCGCCGACAAAAACGCCGCTGATCTCGCGTTTGCGATTGAGCGTCACATTGACCACCGCGTCCAGCCCGAGCACGCTTGCAACCGCTTCGGCGGCGTCCCGGTTGTCGGGTTCATCGCCTCGGCGTTCGATGACGGCGTGCCCTCGTCCCTTGTAAAAGGTGTGAAAATAGAACATGGTGGCAAAGCCGGAAACCCCCGGCAAGATGAGCTTGGCGCCGCCGCCAAAGCCCACGGCGCCGTGGGGATACAGGCCGCCGACGCAGAGTTTGACATCCGCGTCCGCGACGACTCGGTCGATGTAGATGGGAAGGCCGCTGTCCAAACTGCCCAATGCGCGCAGGTCCCCGCCCATGAAATTGTGACACGTTACCTCATGTGCGCGGGCGACATCGGCGCCCACCTTTTTGTCGATTTCGTCTCGCGTCAGCGGGCGGTGCGACCCGCCGCCAACGACAAAGCGAATGCGGCGTTTGGGAATGCCCGCATCGGCGAGTTCTTCGAGGAGGTATGGGATGAGATCCGCCGCAGGCGTGGGGCGGCTCAGGTCATCGACCACAATCGCCGCGCTGTTTTTCCCATGGGCGAGTTCCGCAATGCGCGGCGAACCCATCGGGTTGTCAAACGCAGCTCGAATCTGCGCCTCGGTCACGCGAGGGCATTCCGCAGGGCCATAAGTCTCGACGCGCCAGCCTTCGGGAAACGCGAGGGTCAGCGCGTCGTCGCCTGCCCAGGCGCGCGTGTGTATCGTGGCGGTGTTGCTCATAGCGATCTCCTTATGGGCGTGAGTGGTCAGTGGTCAAACTGGAAGTTTTCAGCGATCGTCACCTCGAAATTCCGGACGCCTGACGCATTGTACGCAGACTTCCGTGACAATGGGGATCTTTGAGCATTGGCAGATGATATTTTACGAATGTCGCGTCTCGCGCGCAAGGAGAACATTCACTCGCGCTTGAACATGACCGCGGCGAGCGGGGGGAGGGTGATTTGGAGGAAATGCGCGCTTTGTGTGGGTTCGGTGTGAACCGTGCCCAAATTGCCCATGTTGCTGCCGCCATAGCACTGGGCATCGCTGTTGATGAGTTCGCGATACGCGCCCGGCGCGGGCACGCCGATGCGGTAATTTCTGCGCGGCTCTGGGGTAAAGTTGCACGCAAAGACCACGGGGGCATCGGTCGAGCTCGCGCGGCGCAAGAAGGACAAGACGCTGTTTGCGGCGTCGTGGCGTTCGATCCACTCAAAGCCCGCCGGGTCAAAGTCCCGTTCGTAAAGCGCAGGCTCTGAGCGATAGAGCGCGTTGAGGTCTTTTACAAAGTGCTGGAGCCCCGCGTGGTCGGGATCTGCGAGCAAGTGCCAGTGCAGGCTTTCCCGTGCGTCCCACTCGCGCCACTGCCCAAATTCGCCGCCCATGAAGAGCAATTTTTTTCCGGGATGGGCGTATTGAAAAGCGTAAAAGGCGCGCAGATTGGCGAATTTCTGCCAGCGGTCGCCGGGCATTTTGTCCAAAAGCGCGCCCTTGCCGTGGACGACTTCGTCGTGGGACAAGGCGAGGACAAAATTTTCGTGGAAGGCATAGACCAAGCCAAAGGTGAGGGCGTCATGGTGGTACTGGCGGTGGATCGGTTCTTTGGACATGTAGGACAAGGCGTCGTTCATCCAGCCCATGTTCCACTTGAACCCAAAGCCCAAGCCGCCGAGATGCACGGGCCGAGACACGCCCGGCCACGCGGTCGATTCTTCGGCGATCACCATCACACCCGGAAATTTGTCGTGGATCGCGGCGTTGAGTTCGCGCAGCAAAGCGACGGCGTCCAAATTTTCCCGCCCGCCCTCGCGGTTGGGAAGCCACTCGCCTTCTTTGCGCGAATAATCGAGGTAGAGCATGGACGCAACCGCATCCACGCGCAACCCGTCGATGTGGTATTTCTCGATCCAAAACAGGGCATTGGCGATCAGAAAATTGCGGACCTCATCGCGGCTGTAATTAAAAATCAACGTGCCCCAATCGGGATGTGCCCCCTGCCGGGGATCGGCGTGTTCGTACGCCGCGGATCCGTCGAACTGGGCGAGGCCGTGCGCGTCTTTGGGAAAGTGCGCGGGCACCCAATCGAGGATCACGCCAATGCCGTGCGCGTGGCAGTGATCGACGAAAGCGATGAAATCGTCCGGCGTGCCAAAGCGGCTCGTGGGCGCGTAATAGCCCGCGACCTGATAGCCCCACGATTCGTCCAGGGGATGTTCCATGACGGGGAGCAACTCGACGTGCGTGTACCCCATTTCGAGCGCGTATTCGACCAACTCATGGGCGAGTTCTCGGTACGTGAGCGGCCGGTTGTTTTCCTGCGGGTTGCGCCGCCACGATCCCAAGTGGACTTCGTAGATGGCGACGGGGGCCGCGTGGGGATCGCTCTGCTGCCGCGCCTGCAACCAGTCCGCGTCGTTCCACAGGGCGTCGTCGGGCGCGTACACGACAGACGCCGTGCGCGGGCGATGTTCCATCCAAAAGGAGTACGGGTCGCTCTTGGCAAACACCTCGCCGTTTTGAGCTTTGATTTCGTATTTGTAAATGCTGCCCTGCGGCAGGTCGGGGATGAACAACTCCCAAATACCCGTGCTGCCCCTGTTCCGCATGGGGTGCTGGCATCCGTTCCACGCATTGAAATCGCCGACCACGCTGACGCGCCGCGCATTGGGCGCCCACACGGCAAAACACACCCCGGGCCGATGGTGAAATGCCATCGGATGCGCGCCGAGGTGGTCGTAGATGCGGTGGTGATGGCCTTCGCGGTGCAGGTGCAGGTCGAAATCGCTGAGCACGGGGGGAAAGGAATAGGGATCGGCGATGGTCATGGCGCGACCATCGGGGTAGGTGACGCGCAAGCGGTAGGGAAACGGCGCGTGGTGCTGCGGGAGGAGGAGTTCGAAAAAGCCGGTCTGTCGGTATTGTCGGAGGGCGGCGCATTCTGTTTCTGCGACGAGGGCGACAGAGGTCGCGCCGGGTTGGAAGGTGCGTACCGCGAGTACGCGGCCCTTTTGCGCGGCGACGACGTGCATGCCCAAAGTGACAAAAGGATCGGCACAGTCGCCCGCGACGACGCGCTCGATTTCATTTTCGGAGACGGTGAACGGCATCGATCCCTCGTGAACCGATTCGGCGACATTTTGATACGCACAAATCAGCATCTGCATGACTCGCTACGGCCGTGCGGCTATCCTTGCGCGCAGGAAAGCGGAGGCAGATCAATCATGGTGTGCAACCCGGCAGGGGCCGCAGCGACGATGGGAATGGCGTTGGCGATGACCGCGCAGGTGGCGATATCGCCGTTGATGCCGCCCGGGATGATCAGGTCGAATGCGGGTGTACCGGTGATTTGGATGCGTTCCTGCGGGGCCGTCTGTCCAACGGCGGCTTTGAAGACCAAGGTGATGACTTCCCGGTCGTTTTGGTACCCCCGGCCCGTTTGCAAGACGCCCGCACAACGGTTGTCTTCCGATGCGACGGGTTCTACGAGGTCTTCTGTGTAGTCGAGTGTCCAGCCCAAGCGCACTGCGATCATGTGCATGGATTCGGTCAGACCGACGTGGCGAATTTTTCCGTCGGACACGCGGGATTCAAATTCCTCGACGGTCAGGCCAGTCCCTATTTTTTGCTGAAAGGGCAGGCGGCGCGCCGAGGCGTCTTGGATGCGTTCAACGCGGATGGATCGCACGTCGTGACAGATGCCCGTGGTCGCAGTGGGCAAGAAGTCCATGAGAAAGCCGGGGTTGATGCCCGTGCCGAGAACCGAGACCCCGCGCGCTTTTGCCCACGCGTCGATGGTCGCGGACAATTCGGGCTGCGTGGCCCAGGGATAGGACAATTCTTCGCAAGTGGAGACGACATGGACGCCGCGATTGAGTATTTTTTTTATTGTGGGCGCGATGCGTTGGAGTTCGGATACGGTCGTCACCACCGCGAGATCCACGCCTGACAAGCCCGCGTCGAGATCGCCGCTGATCGCAATGCCGATGGGGTGCCCGACCGCGCTGACCTCGCCCAAGTCGCGCCCGGATTTGGCGGGATCGATGTCGATCGCACTGGCGATTTCAATGCCCGATCGCTCGATCAGATACGGCGTGAGCATCGAGCCGAGCGGCCCCAAACCGACTTGCGCGATGCGTATGGGAGATGACATGGAAATGTCCTTGAAAAGAATTAGATTGATGTCCAGCAT
The DNA here is from genome assembly GCA_965242535.1 of Candidatus Latescibacterota bacterium. Taxonomy (GTDB): domain Bacteria; phylum Latescibacterota; class UBA2968; order UBA2968; family UBA2968; genus VXRD01. The sequence continues at coordinate 4,934,952 of OZ251458.1, read as the reverse complement.
TTGGGCGAAGTGAATGTAACCGAAAAAGCGGAGATATCAAACACCAATTCACGCGCCCAGTTATTTCAATTCCTTTGCCTTGTATCTTCGGACAGGCACGGGGGCCTGTCCCTACGATTGCGATTGCGTCTCCCGTCTCCCGTCTCCCCTCTTGTATCTTTAGCCGAGCACGGGGCATCGCCTTTTTGTGTTGTGAACTGGCTGTCGCCAGTTGTACCCCGCTCGTGCCTTTTGTGGCTAATCCCCATCTTTCCCCTCTCGCTTATGAAAAACTTGCGTCAAGCCGGGTTTCGCATTACTTTGAACGCCCTTTGAAACTTCTATGGACAGGTGCGCTATGAATGCTGAATTGATCGATTCATTTGTCAAAAAGTACGCGTCCTTATCCGGCATCGCGCATGTGGCCGATGGCACAGATGCGGTCGCGCCGATCGTGGTGCAGGTGCTCCGGGAGGTCGCGTGCAAGCGGGTCGCGCTCGCCGAATTGCCCGAGGGTTTGGACGATGCGATCCAAAGCGCGTGCGCGGATGCGGGGATCGAAGTACTCGCGCCGCCCTTTGACAACCGCGCATTGCCCCACGCGATCGACGCGGCCGAAGTGGGGGTGTCTTGGGCCGTCTTTGCCGTTGCCGAATCGGGCAGTCTCGTCGAGTTTGCCTTAGACGATGCCGTGCGTCTCGTCTCCACATTGCCCCGCGTGCATATCGGCATTTTTAAGGCGGATATGTTGCTGGAAAATTTGAAGGACGCCGCCGAGCCGTTGCGCCAGTTTTTTGTGGATCATCCCCACAACGCAACGGCCACGTTTATTTCCGGGCCGAGCCGAACCGCAGATATCGAAATGCGTCTGACGCTGGGGGTACACGGGCCTGAAGTGGCACATGCCATCGCGATTGCGTAACCGCGAAAGACGCGGAGCGAGGAACCACCGACTTTGAGGATTCGATATGGCGAGTCAACGGTATGAAAATTTGTACGCGAAGATTGAGACGGCGTTGGAGGAAAAGCCGAAGCGCACGCAGCTCTACAACGCGGTCAAGCGGGCGCGGGATTCGCGGCGGGCCGCGATAGATATTTTGCCCCAAGGCGAGGCGTTTCGCAAAGAAGTGCGCGAGGTCAAAGTGCGTTGCACCGCGAAATTGGACGATCTGGTCGATCGGTTCGCCGAACGGGTCAAAGCGCGCGGGGCCGAGGTCTTTCTCGCGGAAGACGGGGCCGCGGCCATCGGCTATATTTTGAAACTCGCCGCAGAGAAAAACGCCAAAACCGTGGCCAAGTCAAAATCCCTGACGAGCGAGGAGATCGAGGTCAACCACCCGATGGAGGACGCGGGCCTGGAGGTGATCGAGACGGACCTCGGCGAGTTGATCATCCAAAAGGTCCACGAAAAGCCCTTCCATCTCGTCTTTCCCGCCGTACACAAGACCGCGGTCGAAGTCGCCGAGATTTTCGAGAAAGAGACGGGCGAGGGCGTGCCCCAGGACGTGGATGCGATCATGAAAGTGGTGCGCCAGTACCTGCGCCCGATTTTTTTGAATGCCGATATCGGCATGACCGGGGCGAACGTGGGCGTCGCCGAATCCGGCGCGATTTTGATCGAGACCAACGAGGGCAATGCCCGGTTGGTGTCGAGCATTCCGGATGTGCATATCTGCATTATGGGGCGCGAAAAAGTGGTGGAGACCGCAGGCGATGCGATCCTGATGATGTTGGCGCATCCGGTCAGCGCGGTCGGGCAACACACGACGACTTACGTGACGTGGATGGGGGGCAGGTCGCCTTTGGGGGCAGATGGCAAAACGCCGCGGGAATCGCACATCATCATTTTGGACAATGGCCGCTCCGCGATGAAGGAAGACCCCCTGTTTTCGGACGCGCTCAACTGCATCCGCTGCGGCGCGTGCATGAATATTTGCCCGACCTACGGCGTGGTGGGCGGGCATGCATTTGGGCACATCTATCCCGGGCCCATCGGCATACCTTGGACCTCTGAGGTTCACGGCTTGGAGAAAGCGGGCGATTTCGCGCCCCTGTGCATTTCTTGCGGGTTGTGCAAAGAGATCTGCCCGGCCGAGATCGACATCCCGATGATGATCGCAGGGGTCAAAGATCGCGACAGCGAAGTCCATCCGCATCCGCGCGTGAACAAGATGCTGATGGCCGCGGAAAGGGCGGCGAAGATGGGCAGTTTGACCGCGCCCGTGTCCAACTGGATGATGGGCAATGCCTGGATCCGATGGGCCATGGAAAAGGCGATGGGGATCGACCGGCGGCGGCAGTTGCCCAAATTCAGCCGCGTGACCTTGGCGAAACGCTTTGCAAAGCGCGGGCCCTCGCCGGTTTCAAATCCCGTGCGAAAGGTGGCGTTTTTTACGGACTTATTCGCCAATTACAACGATCCCGATTTGGGCATGGCCGCGATTGAATGCCTAGAGGCGCGCGGTTGCGAGGTCGTCATCCCGCCGCAAAAGGGGTGTGGGTATCCCTACATCGGATACGGCGATCTGAAAAAGGCGCGAAAGGCCGCCCGCGAAAATGTGGATTTTCTCGCGCCTTATGTCGAACGGGGGTACGCGGTGGTCGCCACGGAACCGACCGCCGCGTATTGCCTGAAAATCTCGTATCCCAAATTGCTCGACAAAGCAGGAGATGCGATGGCCCTCGCGGACCACACGTTTGAGTTTTTCGAGTTTTTATCCCTGCTCGAAGGCGAGGGCCAAGTCGGTGAACGGGAGGCACTCTCCGGGCGCAAGTTTGGCTTCCACATCCCATGCCACCAGCGGCCCTTGGGCGCGGGCGAACACGCGATGGCATTTTTGCGCGCGCGCGGCGCAGAAGTCACACTCATCGAAACCGGCACTTGCTGCGGGATGGCGGGCACCTTTGGCCTAAAAGCCGGGCCCCTCGGCTACGACTTGTCGCAGGCCGTCGGCGAGCCGCTCTTCGAGGGATTCCGAGACGCCGACGTAGAGGCCATCGTCACGGAAAGCAGCGTGTGCGCCCTCCACCTGTCGGAAGGCACGGCCCACGCGGTTTGGCATCCGCTAAACCTGTTGCGACTCGTCTAAGAAACCATTGAGAGAGCCACAAAAGCATTCGCTTTTCGCAGGTCAAAACCATACCTATCGCAAAAATAGGATGCCTTGATTCCCCCCCTTCCTCGCAGGAAGGGGGGCTAGGGGGGTAGGTCCCAATAATTTTTAGATGGCTTCTAAGTCGCTCGGCGCGTAAAATGATAGGGGCGTAAAATGTTACGCCCCTATCTTGAATTTGCGATATAGATTTTGGCGGATTCCATGAGCTTGTCGTAGGTCTAAAGGAGCGGATTATCATGCGATACATCGCCGATGTTCACCTGCATTCGCGCTTTGCGCGCGCGACGAGCAAAACGTTGAATCCGGAAAATTTGTATCGCTGGAGCCGCCTCAAAGGGCTGACGGTGGTGGGCACGGGCGATTTTACCCATCCAGTGTGGATCGAAGAATTGCGCGATCAACTCGAGCCGGCCGAAGAGGGGTTGTTTCAACTGCGGCCCGATTTGATGAAGAATGTGGATGCCGAGTTGCCGGCGGCGTGTCGCGGAGAGACGCGCTTTGTGCTCTCGGTCGAGATCAGCCTGATTTACAAGAAGAACGGCAAAACGCGCAAAATTCACCATGTGGTGCTGATGCCGAGTTTCGACGCGGTCGCGCGGTTGAATGCGCGGTTGGGCGCCATCGGCAATCTGACGTCCGACGGGCGGCCCATTCTCGGCTTGGACAGCCGGGATCTGGTGGAGATCTGTTTGGAGGCGTGCGCCGAGGGGCTAGCACAGCGCGAGCGGGGTACAACTGCTCCAGCAGTTCAATCGCTTTTGTAATCGCACGACATGCGCCAGCCTGCCAAGGAGAGGTTGCAACAAAGATGTTGGTTGCGAGACGGACTTGCGCGCTGTGCCCGATGGCTTTCGTTGAGGGGCTTTTGGGATGGCATGTTGGGCGATGGCTTAATTGATGTACGGCATCACTTCCGGCACGCTCTTGGAAAATTGAAATCCATAATTATTTAATTTACAGAGTGCTCAATTGAGCCACAAAAGCAGGCTGTGTGGATTCTACACGGGGACGCACGAGACGCGAGGAGGGCGCGATGTCGAGATATTGTACGATGGTATTGGTGCTTGCGATGGTGTGGGGATGTGGCGGCGAGCGCGTGATGCTGTCAGGCGAGCAACAGGTCGGGCGACCCTTGGGCAAAGTGGCTGTGGAACAGAACGACGCGCCGAGGGCCGTGGTGGTGGCGACCGTGCGCCGAGATGACCTGCCCGTGACCGGTGCCATGGTCGAGTTTTCGCGTTCCATCGCGGGACGGGCCGCGGCGTATCAATGGTCGGGCATGACGGATGAACAGGGGCAAGCGCGGGTGGAGATCGCGTCGGGCGATGTGACGGGTTATTATCTCGCGCGTGCATCGCTGGATGGGCGCGAGATCGGCACATGGTCGAGCATCCCGATCAACCGCGGCTACGAGGCGCGGCTCGATTTGCCCATCGGCGGGAAGGCGCGCGTGACCGGATCCGCGGCGATGTCGCAGGCTGCGGGCAAGCTTTCGATTTACAACTGGTTCGACTACATCCCCCCCGCACTCCTCGACGAGTTCTCTGCCGAGACCGGGATCGAAGTGACCATAGACACGTACACGTCCAACGAGGAGATGCTCGCGTCGCTCAAGGCGGGCAAACTCGGCACTTATGACGTGACCGTTCCAAGCGACTATATGGTGCAGATCATGATCCAAGAGGGGATGCTGGACGCGATCGGGCCGGGCGAGTTGACCAACGCCGGCAACATCGAGGCAAGGTGGATGGCGGTGGCTTACGATCCGGGCCGCAAATACTCGATCCCGTACCAATGGGGCACGACCAGTTTTGCCGTGAATCGCGATGTTTACGCAGGCGACATCCACACAACCGACATTCTCTTTGACCCGCCCGAAGCCCTGCGCGGCAAGATCAACGTGCTCGATAGCCAGGCCGAGGTCTTGGCGATGGCGTCGCTGCATTTGGGGATTCCGCAGTGTACAACGGACCGAGAGAAGTTGGACGCGCTCGACGCGCTCCTTCAGAACGCGAACCGGCATTGGACCTCCTTTGGGTCGGACACGGCCAAAGACGCTTTGGTCTCTGGCATGGCCGCGGCCAGCATGATCTACAGCAGTCTCTCTATCCAAGCGCGCACAGCGGGCGCGAACATCGCGTACGCCTATCCAGTGGAAGGCTACATCAGGTGGATGGATAATGTCGTTCTCCTAAAGCGCGCTCCCAACCGCGAGCAGGCTATCGCGTTCATGAATTTCTTGCTGGAGCCGGAGAACATCGCGGCCGTGAGCAACCACACGCGATCCGCCGCAGGCGTTGAGGGCGTGACCGATCTGCTCGATGCGGAACTGATCGCCTCGCCCGAATACGCGCCCCCAGCAGACGCGCCACGAGGGACTTTCGTCGCGGTTTGCGATCCAAAAACCCAAGCGGTCTATGACGCGATCTGGGCCCGACTAAAAAAGAAATCCACTAAAAGGTAGGGGGACAGCACCCCCGTAATCATCCTCTAATTCAGCGAGGGAGTACACTATGAAGCGCGTGATCAAACCCGAAGGCGCGTGCCACATCGAGATCGAAGATGTGCCGTTGCCCGAGATTCGACAAACCGAAGTGCTCATCAAAACGGAACGCACGCTGATCAGCCGAGGGTCTGAGATCTGGCGGCGGTACGTGCGGGAAGAAGCGATCGATCCGCGCATTATGGGCTACTCGCTGGCCGGCACGATTGTGCAGGTGGGCGCGCAGGTCGATGCGTTTTCCATGGGCGAACGGGTCGCCGCACTCGCGCCACACGCCGAGTACGTGGCCGTTGAGGTAGTTCATGCGCGCAACGAGCCATCGGTGGTTTCGCTACCCGATGCCATTGCCGCCGAAGCCGCGACCTTTTGGCCCCTGCTGACGAGTTCCGTGCTGTGGATGCGGGAAACCGGGGCGGGCAAGAACGATACGATGGCGATTTTGGGACAGGGATTGGTGGGCAGTTGTTGCATGCAAGTCGCCCGACATTTGCACGAGTGCCGCGCGATCGCGGTCGATGCGCTGTCCCTGCGTTGCGAGTTGGCCGCGCAGTTGGGCGCAGATGCCGTGGTGGATGCGAGTCAGACCGATCCGATTGCCGCGGTGCGCGCCCTCACAGATGGCCTAGGCGCGGATGTCGTGGTCGAAGCCGTGGGCGGACGCGCAGGCGCGCAGGCGTTTTTGCAGGCCCAAGACATGGTGCGACGGGGCGGGTTGTTGCAGGTTGTGGGCTTGTACGAGGATGAACCCCTGCCTTTGAACTCGTCAAAAATTCAGGGCAAACGCTTGGTGGGCGGGTATTTGGACAGGGCGCGCCGGCCCCACGGGTCGGATTTGGCGCTTCAGTTGTTGATGGAAGGAAAAATTCAAACCGAGGCGATGGTGACGCACCGCTTCGATTTTGAAGACGCCGCCACCGCATTCGATCTGCTCTACACGCGCCTCGACGAAGCGATGGCCGTGGTGTTGGTTTGGAAGGATTGATGCAGGTGAAAAATTTTAATTTTGTTTTAAAATAAACGCCGATAAGCCCTATGACACTTCGCGCCGCGCTCACGCAATATCCGTTTGGTACCCTGTCGCAACTCGCCCGCGATGCCGGCGTCGAGTTGGACCGCGGGTGCAACAAGACCTTCCTCGTGGATGTGCTTTGCCGCGTGTTGCCCGAACCCGAATGGGTGGCCGAGCGGCTGTGTGCGTTGTCGGATGAGCAACGCGCGATGGTGCAGAATCTCGCGGCCGAAGGGGGCGAGTTGTTGGAGGCCGAGGCCGTCGAAATTTACGCCAATGGTTTTTTGCCCCGGTTGCACGCACAATTGAGCGCGTTGACCGGGTTGGTGTTTCGGGACGCGCACGCCTTGGGCGATGCCCATGTTTTGATCGGCATTCCCGAATCCCTGCTCAAATCCATTCCCATTCCCGCCGCGGATCAGGGCCGGTTGCGCGCGCTGATGAAACCCGTCTCGGTGGGGTTGCTCCGCGCTTTTGCCGATCGCATTGGCCTGCGCCTTTCCGATGCGCGCAAACCCATCGTGGGGCACGCGATAGCCAATGCCCTGCGCGCGCCCGAATCCCTGCGCGCCTTTCTCGACACACTCAGCGAAGAACGCCGCGCCATCTTGGATTTGTTCCTCGACGACAACGCGCTCACGCGCCGCAAAGTGGCGGAAAAATTGGGGGAAGCCGCCGCGCGTGAATTGGAGGACATGCGCTGGAAAATGCCGATCTTTTACGCGCTAGACCGCGACTTGACCGCGCCCGATGCCGCCATTTGTTTGGCGTCAGACCTGCACGCGACCTTGTCCAAAGTCGCCCAGTCCCGGGGCGGGCAACTCGAAAGCAGTTTGGACGACCTCATCGAAACGCTCGCCACTCCTCCTGCGGCCATCCGCGAAAACACGGCGCATCTCATCCGCGACTTGACCACATTGCTCGGCACTTTTGCACGCCGGTTGCCGCGCAGGCTCAAACACGGGGGCATGCCCAAAAGCGATTTGCGCGATGCGGACAAGTTCTGCCATATCCAGGACGAGCCGGGCTATGTCGAATTTCTCGCGCTTTTTGCCGAAACACATCAGCTCGTGGAATTTTGCGACCCGGCTTGGCACCTCGTTGCGGATGCGGGGGCGCGGCTCGAACAGATCATCGCCATCCGCAAGGCGTGCTTTGCGTTTTGGCTTCAAAGCGACCGCTGGAATGAGTGGTCTGCGGACCGCACGCGAGCGGATAGCACGCGCATGAGCGAACTCAAAAATCTCCGCCGCGAAATCGTGCGGAGCCTGCGGCATTGCCCCGCGGACACATGGATGACGTACTCTTCGTATTACCAATTTTTGACGCGCTTTTCAGAGCCGTTTCGCCATTTCGCCGAAAACCCAACGCGCAGCGGCACCACCGCCGACGAGTTGTTGCGCCGCATCATCAGCGGCGCGCTGATGTGGATGGGCGTCGTGCGCGTGGGCAATTTTTCCGCGTTCTTCAACCCCGTGCAACATGGCAAGCCCGCGGTTTTTCAGATCGCAACCGCGGGGTACGCGCTGTTGCACGATGTGCGCGATGACGCCCTGCTCGAACAAGTGCCCGCGCAAAACGCAGATGCAAAATGCGTTGTTCAGCCCAATTTTGAAGTTTTGGTCCCGCCCGATTTTCCCTGCGCGCACTATCTCGATCTGTGTGTTTTGGCCGATCTCAAGACGCGGGATGTGATGGCGTGCTTTCGCCTGTCGCGCGATTCGATTCACCGCGCCCTCGCACGCGGTTTGACCGGGGAAGAGATAGAGGCGTTTTTGACCCAACACAGCGCGGCCGGTGTGCCGGATGTGGTCAAAGCCCTCATTGCCGAGTGCGCCTATAAATACGGCGAGATCGAAATCATCCCGGCCATTGGCGTTGTCAAAACCGCGTCGCGCGAATTGCTCGACGAACTCTACGCCCAAAACCGCATCGCATGGATATTGGGCGAGCGCGTTTCGCCCACCACCGCGCTTCTCGATACCGTGGCAAAGCCGGAGTTCTTGGTACACCTGTTCCAGCGACGAGGCTATTTGCCGCATTTGGTGAAAGGGGAGACGGGAGAGGGGAGACGGGAGAGGTGAAAGGCGAGAGAGAGATAAAATGAGGGATAAAGTGAGAAACTCGCAACTCGGCGATTTCGTCCAGTTCGTTTATGGGAAAGGGCTACCCGCTCGTGACCGAAACCCTGGGGCTGTTCCCGTGTATGGATCGGGTGGCGTTGTCGATACTCACGATCAATCCCTCGTTCGAGGCCCAGGCGTGGTGGTTGGCCGTAAAGGGACGATTGGATCCGTGTATTGGACGGATCGAGATTTCTATCCCATAGATACGACCTATTACGTCGTTCCCAAAACAGAGGACACGCGACTGCGGTACATTTACTACTTGCTGAAGACGTTACCACTTGCTCGTATGAACACTGACGCAGCGGTTCCCGGGCTGAATAGATCAAACGCTCTGCGGCTCGAGGTTTCTATCCCATCGCCATCGACACAGGACAGAATCGTCGACATCCTCTCCCCATACGACGACCTCATCGAAAACAACCGGCGGCGGATTCAGTTGCTGGAACAGGCGGCGCGACTGATCTACAAAGAGTGGTTCATCCACCTACGCTTTCCCGGGTATGAGGACGTCAAAATCATTGATGGCGTGCCGGAGGGGTGGGAGAGGAAGACATTGGGCGAGATAGTGGATGTAACAAGGGGAAGGAATATCACCAAAAATTTAGCTAAGGATGGCCCTGTGCCGGTTGTCGCTGGCGGTTTATCTCCAGCTTATTATCACGATACTGCCAATGTGCTTGGGCCAGTCATCACTATCAGCGCATCTGGAGCCAACGCCGGATACGTGAATCTCTACCACGAAGACATCTGGGCCTCTGATTGCTCTTATATCAGCAGAAAATCAACAGAGCATCTATACTATCTTTTTCTTTTTTTGAAATCAAAACAGAAGGAGATATTTGGATTTCAAAGGGGTTCAGCGCAACCTCACGTTTACCCGAAAGACTTACAAAGATTGCCATTGCTCGTTCCAAAAGGTACTCTAGTGAGTATGTTTGAAGAATTGGTGTCGCACAATTTTTCCCAAATAAGAGTGCTTCTCGAACAAAACAAACTGCTCGCCCAAGCCCGCGATCTGCTTTTGCCGCGCCTGATGAATGGGGAGATGGCTGTATGACGGGGGCGATTCTAACCAACGTGAACGACGAAGATCAAAACGGGCAGGTCTGTTGGCGGGATTGAAACCGAAGGAGACGAACATGCCAGAGCGTCCGAATTTGTTGTTGATCACAACGGATCAGCAGCGCGGGGATTGTTTGGGGTGCGACGGGCATCCGGTACTGGAGACGCCGTATCTCGATGAATTGGCCGAACAGGGGGCACATTTTCCCCATGCCTATACGTCTGTGCCGTCGTGTACGCCTGCGCGCGCGGGGATTTTGACCGGCATGGATCAATGGCATCACGGGCGGTTGACCATGACCGGGGCCGATCCATTGGAATACCCGGCGACCTTGCCTGGGGAACTCGCAAACGCGGGCTATCACACGCAGGCCGTGGGCAAGATGCACCACGCGCCGCAGCGCAGGTTGTACGGGTTCCACCACATGGTATTGGATGAAAGCGGGCGGCGAATGGGCGATTTCATCAGCGATTACCACCGCTTTTTTGAGCGACACAAAGACGGGGCGTATGGGTACCGCGACCACAGCGTGGATTGGAATTCGTGGATGGCGCGACCGAGCCATTTGCCCGAGCATCTGCACCCCACGCATTGGACCGCGAGCGAGGGGATCGCGTTTTTGCAACGGCGCGACCCGACCAAGCCGTTTTTCATGTGGCTTTCGTTTGCGCGACCGCATTCGCCCTACGACGCGCCCCAAGCCTATTGGGATATGTACATCGACAACGCGGACATTCCCAAAGCCGCCGTGGGCGATTGGGCCGCGGCGTTCGACGAAAAAATCGCGGATGTCAACGCGCCGCGCACGCATCGCACCGATGCCGAAACGCATCGCGCACGCGCCGGATACTACGGCAATATCGCGTTCATCGATCACCAAATCGGGCGCGTGCTCTACGAGTTGCGCCGCCACGACCCGAACGCCTATCGCAATACGCTGATCGTTTTCACCTCGGACCACGGCGATATGATGGGCGACCACCACCACTGGCGCAAGACCTACGCGTATGAGGGATCGGCGCGCATTCCGTTTATCGTCAAATATCCCGATACCTGGCGCGATGTGGCACGCGGCGCGACCTACGACCATCCCATCGAGTTGCGCGACGTGATGCCCACCTTGCTCCACGCGGCAGGGGTGGAGATCCCCGCGTCTGTGGATGGGCGGTCCCTGTTGGACATCGCACGCGGAGAGGACGGGGGATGGCGCGAGTTCGTGCAGGGCGAGCATACGACGTGTTATACCCGCGAACACGGCATGCAATACGTCACGGACGGGCATGAAAAGTACATCTGGTTTCACCACACAGGGGAAGAACAATTTTTCGACCTGGATGCCGACCCGCTGGAGTGTTGCGAGTTGTCCAAGGACCCGGCCCATGCGGACCGCGTGGCACTGTGGCGCGGGCGATTGGCACAGGTGAATGAAGATCGGGGCGATCCGCGCGGGCAAAATGGCGAACTCGTGCCGCAGGTGGAGGGCGCGTTGTCCCTGTCGCCGAATTATCACAGGTGGAAAGAAGCCGCGAAAAAGATGAGGTGAGACGCGATGGCGCGAAACTACTGGCTCGTCAAGTGCGAATACGATGCGTGCTCGTTTGAAACGCTGAGCAACCGGCCCAATGGCCTGGGGTACTGGCGCGGGGTACGCAATTATCAGGCGCGCAATTTTATCCGCGACGACATGCAAAAGGGGGATTGGGCGCTGTTCTACCAGTCGAATTGCAAAGCCCCCGGCATTGCGGGCCTCGTGGAAATCGTGCGCGCCGGATACCCCGATCCCTCGCAATTTGACGCCGATGACCCGTACTGCGATCCGAAAGCCACCAAGGACGCCCCGCGCTGGTTTTCCTTTGACGTGCAATGGGCCAAGGCCTTCGAGCCTTATGTCAGCCTGAAAGCCCTCAAGAACAATCCCGAGCTCGGGGACATGAAAGTGGTGCAACGCGGGCAACGCCTGTCCATCCAACCGGTGACAAAACGAGAGTTCGACATCGTCTGCAAAATGGGCGGGCAATCCCATGACTCCTTATCCCATCCGTTGTAGGGACAGGCCCCCGTGTCTGTCCTTTGCCCCAACGGTGGCTGAAAGCGATACAACCTCATCTTACGGGAAAATCCCATGTCTCGACGCGATGCGCTATGGATTATTTGTTTTTTGATCGCAGGTGCGTTCGGTCTCACCTGTTTTATCCAATTCTTCGACCGCGCCTTTCCGATTGCCTCGCTCAACTTTCGCTTGGACCGCGAACAGGCATCTCGCGCTGCCGAATCGTATCTCCACAATCTGGGTTACGACCTCGAGGAATACGAACGCGCCCAGGCCTTTTCGCACGCGGGCATGCAACAGGTCTTTCTCGAACGCACCTTGGGCCTCGAGGAAGCCAACCGCCTCGTGCGCGATTGGGTCTCGGTGTGGTATTGGCACATCCGCTATTTCAAACCGCTGCAAAAAGAAGAACTGCGCGTCCGCATCGATCCCGGCGGCCGCGTCGTGGGGTTCACGCACGGCATCCTCGAATCCGACGCGGGCGCGAGCCTGTCGGAAGGAGACGCCCGCGCCATCGCAGAAACCTTTCTCGCCGATGTACAGGGCTTTCAACTCGCGGATTACGACCCCATCGCCGCGGCGAGCACGGAGCGGCCCAACCGCGTCGATCACACCTTCACGTACCGCAAAAAAGGCTTTGTCGTAGGCGACGACGGGCACTACCGCTTGACCGTCACGATCAAGGGCGACAAAGCGGGTTATTTCTCCGAACACCTCAAAGTGCCCGAAACCTTTTCGCGCAACTACCGGGAGATTCGCTCGCGGGCGGGCCTGATCACCAACATCGCGGCGGTTTTCCATTTCGCGCTGATCGTCGCGAGCTTTGTCGTTCTCATCTTCAAATATCGCCAGCGCGGGCTCGTGTGGCGCGCGGCCCTGGCCGTGGGCATCCTCGTCGCGGCCACCAGTTTTCTCGGCATCATCAACGGCTATCCCCTCACGCGCTTTGGTTACGACACCACGCAATCCTATCCCTCCTTTTTGCTCTCTTTCATTTTCTACGGCCTGATGGGCGCTGTGTTCGCAGGCGTGATGGTCACTCTGTACGGCAGCGCGGGTGGGACGGCAGCGGGCGCTGTGCCGGGCTGGGCCAATCCCCTCGCCCGCTTGTCGTTGCGCGGCTGGCGATCCGCGGGGTTTGCGCGTGCCACCTTGATCGGCTACGGACTCGCATTTGCCCACTTGGGCTACGTCACCCTGTTTTACATTTTGGGCAACGACTATTTGGGCGTTTGGGCACCCGCTGCCATGACGCAATACGACAATACGTATAGCACCTATTTGCCGTGGATCTATCCCCTGCTGGTCGGGCTCGTCGCCGCGACGACGGAAGAATTTCTCTTTCGCCTGCTCGCCATTTCCCTGCTCATCCGCTGGTTGAAAAAACCCTGGTTAGCCGTTCTCATCCCGGCCGTGGTGTGGGCGTTCCTGCACGCCAATTATCCGCAGGAGCCCATCTACATTCGCGGCTTGGAACTCGCGGTCGTCGGCGTCATTTTCGGCATTGTCTTTTTGCGCTATGGGGTTTGGGCCACCATCATTTCGCACTACGTGTACAATTGCTTCAACGGCATCTACCCCATGTTGCAATCCGACAGCCTCTATTTTCAAATCTCGGGCATCATGGCCGTTTCCATCGTCTTCATCCCGGCCATTCCCGCGATTTTCGGCGCGATCACGGGTCGCTATCGAGAAAGCGAAGAACCCGAAGCGGAGCCCGAACCGATCCCACAACCGGCAGAGCCCGACCTCTCGCGGACAGAACCCGAGCCGCCTGTCGCCCGCAAAACCCCTGCGGATTACCTCATTCCCAAAACCGGCCTCCTCATCTTTGGCGTCTTGGGCCTCGTCGGCTATGGGATTTACTTCGCCGTTAGCCCGCCGAGATTCGCCCAATACGCCCGCGAAAACATGGTCACGCGGGATCGGGCCATCCGCGAGGCCGAGGATATTCGCCAACAACTCGGCATCGAATTGGACGGGTATCGCCGCACCGCCTCGTTTGCGAGCCACCTCTATTCCAGCGGATTCACGCATCTCATCCGCAAGGCGAACTCGGCGCGTGCAGACACGCTCGCGACCGAACACACGTCATTGTGGCACTGGCATGTGCGCTGGTTCAAGCCCTTGGAAAAGGAAAAACTCCACATCGGCATCGACGGCCGCGGCGCGTTTTCCGACTTTTCCCATGCTATCCCGGAAAACAGAGCGGGCGCGGAACTCAGCACGGAAGACGCGCGGCAAATCGCCGAGGCTTTCGCGGCAAAATACCTCGACTGCGATGTCGCAGACGCCGCGCTTTACAAACGCCTCAAGGCCGAATCGCACAAGCGCGAAAACCGGATGGACCACAGCTTTATTTGGGAACGCACGGACGTCAAGGTCGGCGATGGCGAGTTTCGCGTTATCGCGTCTGTGCAGGGCGATCGGGTCGGGCGCGCGACAAAATCCTACAAAGCCCCCGAAGCATTTATGCGCGAATTGCGGGAAGACACGGTCAAGGATACCGTCGTCTCCATCATCGGCACGATCGCGGTCATCGCCACGATCATTTTGGCGGGTCTCTACTTTTTGCACGCGTACCGCGATGGACAGCTCAACTGGCGGACGTCCCTTCGCGTGGGCATTTTTTTCGGCGCGTGTGGCGCGATCGACACGCTCAACAAGTTGCCCACCCTCTACTCGGGTTACAATACCAGCGATGCCCTGAGCGCGTTCCTCAGCAGTACGATCATCGGTTGGGTCATCATGCTGATCGTCCTGCCCTCGATGATGTGTTTGATTTTCGCGCTCGGCGACGCGATCTACCGCGGGGAACGCCCGAAAGAAATGCAAATTGCCGGTTGGCTCGACGTGCTCCGCCTCAAGACGCCTAGCGCCGCGCTTTGGTGGCAGGTCGTCTTTCTCGTCCTCTGCTACGTCGGCATCCGCAGGGGGCAGGACATGTTCTCGGCGTATATGCACGTCACGTACCTCGGCGACTATCTCGTGGCGACCGGCAGCAAGTTGCCCGCTATCGACACGTACTTCCCCGCACTCGGGGAACTCGTCCAAAAAGTCAACGGTCTGCTCATTGTTTTGCTCTTTTTGGCCGTCTTGCTCGTGTGGTGGCGCGTGATCGGCGATATGAGGCGGATGGTTCTCTGCGCGTTTCTCGTTCTCATTTTTCAATCCGTCGTCTCGCCCGCTCGAGATGGGTACCACGCGGGCATTCTCTTGGTCATCCAACTTCCGTTCTATCTGGTTATGGCGTTTCTCATTTTGAAGTACATCCGCTTCAACCTGCTCTTTTACGCGGCGATGGGCTGGTGCTCCATCGTTTTTGTGGGCATCCGCTACGTCGAATACGACCCCGCCGCCTTCCAGACCAACGGCGTCCTCATGATTCTCTGCGGCCTCATCCCCCTCATCCTCGCCCTCCTCGCGTGGCACAAAGAACGCAACACACCATAAAAAAAGCCCCTCCACGAGGAGGGGCTTTGCTTTGTACGGCGGCGGGAATTTCATTCTGCTATCGCCTGTACGCGCTTTACCTGACTCAATCTCGCGCCAAAAGCAAGGGCCGCCAAGATATCTTCTTTGTTCAAATCTTCATAATCGTCCAAAATGTCATCCATCGACATCTCCCCGCTCAACAGTTCCAAAATCATTTCGACCGGATACCGCAACCCCCGTATGCACGGTTTGCCATGACAAATTTCGGGGTCTATGGTGATGCGTTCCAGCAATTTTTCTGTGGAATGAGCCATATACTTATCCTCCTCTACTCATGGAAGCATTGTGGGATATGATGCCCCACAGCGGTATTTCGAGCCACCCGACATGACTTTTAAGATGATCGGTCCTCTTCGAGGGGTGATACGCCCTTGTCGCCCCCGTCAGCTATTTGCGACTTTTAGGTAGATGCGCTCTTGATTTTTTGCGGTGCGATCCCAGGTGAATCGCTCGGCCCATTTGCGACCGGCGCGGCCCAAGTGTCGGCGCAGGGCGTCGTCGTCGAGCAGGCGTTCCATGGCTCTGGCGAGTGCGTGGGGATCTTCGGGGGGAACGAGGATGCCGGTTTCATCGGGGCGAATGGCGTCTGCCAAGCCGGGGATGTTTGTGCCGATGACGGCTTTGGACGCGGCGCCCGCTTCAATCGCGACGATGCCCCAGCCTTCGTAGCGCGAGGGGATGCAGACGAAAAGGGCGTTGCCGATGAGGTCGTTTTTTTCTTCTGCCGTGACGGGGCCGGTCAATTCGAGGCGATCTGCGATGTCGAGTTCATCGGCTATCGCGCGCAATTCGCGCTGGCGTTGGGGCGTGCCTTTGCCCGCGAGGACGAGGCGAATATCCGCCCGTGTTTCGGCAAAGGCGGACAGGAGTATGTCGATGCCTTTGTTGTGGGTGTCGAGGCGACCAAAATACAGGATGTAATCGCGTTCCCCCCAAGGCGCGTCAAAGCAGATTTGATCCACGCCGTTGTACACGAGGTAAAATTGCGCGGCGTTTTTATTAGTTGTCAGGCGTTCTCGAAGCTGACGCCTCGCCGTGGGCGAGACGGTCAAGATGTGGGGATGGAGGCGGAGGGCGCGGCGTTCGGCTTTGCGGGCGATGTGCCCGAGCAAGGGATATTTTTCGATGGCGTGATCGCCCATGAAATGGGAAAATTCGAGGAGGCCATCGCGCCTTTGTTCGGCGGATACGCAGAGCGGGGCAAAGGCCGAAAATTGATGTACCCAGAGGTCGGCGCGGGTGCGGGCGATCTCTCGAGAGGCCAGGCAGGCAAAGCTCAAGCGACTCGAGAGATACGAGCGGTCCGATCCCAGGCGGCGGATGTGTACGCCGTCTCTGATTTCTTTTTTCGGCGCGTTGGGGTACGCGCCGGTCAAAATGGTGATTTGGTGTTTGTGCGCGAGGCGACGGGATATTTCCCAGGTGCGAAAGGCTCCTCCTCCCCCGCACCAGGGGTTGTCGATGTCGTCGTATATGGTGTGTAGGATGTTCATGTCATCCGCGATCTAAAGGCTTCCCTTGGTCGAGGGGATGCCGCCGATGCGAGGGTCGAGGGCGAGGGCCTGCCGCAGGGATCGGGCGACGGCTTTGAAAATGGCTTCCGCGCCGTGATGGGCGTTGGTGCAGCGCAGGAGGTCGATGTGCAGGTTCAAACGGCCGTTGTGGGCGAATGCCGTAAAAAATTCGAGGCCGAGCGCCGTGGGGAACGCGCCGATGCGCTCTTCGGCAAAGTCGGCGCGATAGACGATGCAAGCGCGGCCCGAGAGATCGACGACCGCGCGGGCGAGGGCCTCGTCCATCGGCACATACGCCGAACCGAATCGCGCGATGCCGGTTTTGTCGCCCAAGGCGTCGGATAGGGCTTGGCCCAAGCAGATGCCGACGTCTTCGACCGTGTGATGGGCGTCGACTTCGAGGTCGCCTTTGCAGGTGATGTCGAGGTCGAGCAAGGCGTGGCGGGCGAGGGCCGCGAGCATGTGGTCGAAAAAGCCGATGCCCGTGTCGATGTTTGAATCGCCCGCGCCATCGAGGCCGAGCGACAGGCCGATGGCGGTTTCGGAGGTTTCGCGCTGGAGGTGCGCGGTGCGTGGCGACATGGCGGGAATCCTTCTAAAATGTGCCGGCGGGTTCGGGGAGCGTGCGGTCGATCTGATCGCGTTTGTACCCAAAGCCCGGGCCTTCCACTGTGGCGAGGTCGATCTGGCCGTCGCGCCTGCGATACAGGCCGGGATGCACCGCGGCTTCGGGCAATGAGGCCTCCGGGTAAAATTGCATGGCATTGGTTTCAAAGCCCATCACCGTGCCTGCGTGCGCGGTGAGGAGGGCGTGGGGAATTTGGGCGAGCATGGGATTGGTGAGGTCTTGCACCATGAGCGTCATGCCGTGCGCGCGCGCCCAACAAAGCGAGAGCAAGGCGCCGGTTTGGGTTTTGCAGGTTTTGAGCGCGACGCCCGTCCAACCGAGTTGCCGGCCGAGGCGCACAACGCGCCAGTCGTGCGCGCTTTCGTCCATGAACAGGGGTTTGCGCGCCGAGATGCCGTGGACCGGAAGGGGATTGTCCGCCAATTCGTAATCGAAGGGTTGCTCCACGTAGAGGATCATCTGAAAGATGCGCGGGTGATCGATCAGGAGGCGGTCGAGGATGTCGATGACGTAATTGACTTCGCGCACCGTGCAGTTGAAATCCGTACACAGCCACAGGGCATCGCGCGCGATGGCGATTTGCCCCACGCGGACGATGCGGTCGTAATCCCATCCGGGTTCTTGGCCGGTGAGTTTGATCTTGAGGCAGGTGATCCCGTCGCGCCGAATCCAATCCGGCAGGACGACCGGGTAGCCGTCGTCGGGTTCGTCCCCTGTGCGTTCGGAATCGTCGAGCAGGTCGTTGCCCCCAACCGCGTGCCAGGCGGGCAGGCGGGTCGTGCGCGGGCGGACGAGGTCGTGCGCGGGATAGCGGCCGCGAAAGTCACTGGTTCTATCATCGGCGGGTTGGAGATAATGCGCGAGGTCCGCGTTCATGAAGTCCGCGTCGTACGCGTCGTAAATGTCGATATCGTGGCACATGCCGTAGGCGTCGTGGAGCGCGAGGTCAAAGGCCGAGGCGCAGACGAGCGCGGCCAAGCGGGGCATATCCCCCGTGGCGTCGCGCCGTTCGGCGTTGAAATCCGACAGGAGATTCGGCAGAACGGCCTCTTGAAAAGCGTGGCCGATTTCGATGGGATGGCCGATGGAGTTGAGGTCTGCCCAAGCGCGGGCGATTTTGAGACAGAAGCTTTTCATCGCCGTTTCCCGAATGGCGTAGGTGAGGTGCGCGGCAGGCCATGCCCAAGGCGCGCTCAACGGGGTTTCGCCCCAGCCGGAGGCCGCGTTTCCGCGCCTGTCTTCCACATCCACGCGCACTCTGACGCAGGTGACGCTGTCGAGTTGCTCGCTGCCAAAGCGATAGGGCATGCGCGTTTGCACGGGCAGGAAATAGACGGTGGCGGATTTGATTTTTACGTCTGTCGGTTTTGACATGTTAGTCCTTTTTGAGGGTCGCTTTTCCTCTCCCGTCTCCCGTCTCCCGTCTCCCCGGTCTGTCGGTTTTGACATGTCATCCCTTTTTGAGGGTGCGTTCGAGCGCGTCCAAAAAGCGGTCGTTTTCTCCTGCCGTGCCGATAGACACGCGCAGGGCATGGACGAGCATGGGGTAGGAGGTGACGTTGCGGATGAGCACGCCGCGCTCGATCAAGCCGGTGAAAACCGCGTCTGGGTCCGCGACTTCAAAGAGAATGAGGTTGGCGTGCGAGGGATAGGGCGTAACCCCATCTGTTTGCGCGAGGGCTTGGAAGACGCGCTCGCGTTCGGAACGGATAAACGCAATGCGTTTGGCGATGAGGGCTTTGTGTTTGAGGATGGCCATGGCCGCGGCGTGCGAGAAGATGTTGATGTCAAAGGGGATTTTGCCTTTGATGATCTCGTCTCGCAAGGGCGGATGGGCGATGAGATAGCCGATGCGGATGCCCGCGGCGCCGTAGGCTTTGGACAGGGTTTTGAGCACGACGAGGTTGGCGTGTTTGGGCAGGAGGTCCACGGCGGTTTGCTCGTAAAATTCGCCATACGCCTCGTCGATCATGACCAAGGCGTTTGTGCTGGACAGGAGGCGGTCGAGGTCGCGGTTTGAAATGGCGCAGCCCGTGGGGTTGTTGGGCGAGCACAAGATGATCAGGCGGACGTTTTTTTTCTTTGCAACGCGACACAGCGCGGGCAGGTCAAAGCGGTAGTCCGACGCGAGGGGGACTTCGAGAACGCGACCGCCAAATATCCCTGCGTAGAGGCCGTACAGAGAAAATGAGGGCGAGGGAATGGCGACGCGGACGCCGGGCGCAGACACCACGCCTGCGATGAGTTGCACCAAGGTGTTCGAGCCGTTGCAAACGATGATCCCGCGAGGGTCGACGCCGATGTGATCGGCGAGTGCTCGGACGAGATCCATCGGCATGGAATCGGGATAGCGCGACCAGGATTTGTTGCGAACCGCGCACAGGATTTCGTCTTTCACCCTGTCGGGCACGTCAAACGGGCTTTCGTTTTGATTGAGCTTGATCGGACAATCAAACGCGGTCAGGTGATACCCACGCAAAGCGCGGACTTCGGGTTTGATGTTGTGGAGATAGGTCATGTCCGTCCGTCCGCCTGTGTCCGTCCTCTTTGTCTGATGGCGTTGGTCGTGCTATCCGATGGGGATTCGCCCTCGCATCCCTTCAATGTAGGGACAGGCTCCCGTGCCATTTGTACCAACTCATTCATTATCGGGATCGCTTTGCAGTTCCACCGTCCTTCAGAGAAGCCATCGCCAAATGTGCCATCGCAAAAGTCCATCAACAAAAGCCATCAGGCACAGCGCGCAAGTCCGTCTCGCAACCCACATCCATCTTGCAACCCACCTTACAGGCTGTCTCATGTCGTTCTATTACAAAAGCGATTTGCGCTGTGCAAGCCCCTCGGCGCATGAGAGCGGCATTTTTGAACTGCTGGGGCAGTTGTACCCCGCTCGCCTACTTTTTTTTGCTGCTGAAAAAAAGTAGGTCGCCGAAGGCATCGAAGGCAACAAACAATGTTTTAGGGCCAAACGCTTTAGAAAAGCGAGCCACGCAGGAGTTGATTTGTGTCTATCAAATGTCCTCGCACTCGGCGGGGGAACAGATCGACCGCCTCAAAGCCTTTGTCTGATGGCATTGGCGTGGGCGTCGAGGCCCTCGGCTTCGGCCATGTTGATGATGTGGCCTGCGGTTTTTTGCAGGCGTTGCTCGGTGTATTGCAAAATGCTCATCGTTTTGGTGAACGTGTCAACCCCAACGGACGACGCGAATCGCGCCGTGCCGGCTGTGGGGAGGATGTGGTTGGTGCCTGCGTAGTAATCGCCCACGGGCTCGGACGATGCCGCGCCCAAAAATACGGCGCCCGCGTGGCGCACCGATGGCAGGAGCGTCCATGGATCCGCGACGATGAGTTCGAGGTGTTCGGGCGCGATGCGATTGGCGAGGTCGATGCCCTCGGCGAGATCGCGGACGATGGCGATGGCGCCATAGCGGTCGAGCGCGGTTTCGATGGCCTCGCGGTGCGCGAGGTCCGCGGCTTGTGCGGCGATTTCGTCGGCGATTTGAGACGCGAGGTCCGCGCAAGGCGTGATGCAGACGGCCGCTTCAAAGCCGGTGCCGTGTTCGGCTTGTGAGAGCAGATCCGCGGCGACGTGTTTGGCTTGTGCGGTCTCGTCGGCGAGGACGACGATTTCGCTGGGGCCGGCGACCATGTCGATGTCAACCGCGCCAAAGACGAGTTTTTTGGCGATTTGACCATAGGGGTTGCTGGGGCCGACGAGCTTGTCGACCGGAGGTATGGTTTGGGTTCCGTAGGCGAGTGCCGCGACGGCTTGCGCGCCGAAGACTTTGTAGATTTCGCGTATCCCAAGGCTGTGGGCCGTGGCGAGTACGGTGGGGTGAACCGCGCCATTTGCCTGCGGGGGCGTTGCGAGGCAGATTTGCGGAACGCCTGCGATTTGCGCGGGGATGGCGGCCATGAGCAGGGTTGAGAACAGGGGGGCACTCGCGCCGGGAATGAGCAGGGCGACGCGGTCGAGCGGCAAAACGCGCTTGCCGAGCACGACCCCGTCGCCGTCTTCGATGAACCAGGAGTTTTGCCGCTGTGCCTCGTGAAATTTGCGGATATTTGCCGAGGCGGCGGCGATGATTTCGAGGAATTGGGGATCGGCGTCGGCGTGCGCCGCTTCGATTTCGGCTTCGGACACGCGCATGTCCGCAACCGCCATGTCGATGCCGTCAAATTTTTTGGTGTACGCGAGCAGGGCACGGTCGCCATGTTTTTTGACCTCGGCGACGATCTCTCGCACAGCCGCTTCGCGCTCGGCTGAAAAATCGGGGGTGCGCGCGAGTATGGCGTCGAGCTTCGCGCTGTCGCGGGTGTTTTGGATGATGTCGATCATGGTTAAAACGTCGGTTAATCGCCGAAAATTGCGGCGGATGCGACGGCGGCGCGGGCCGTGCGCTCTTCGGCGGACAGATCGCCCATCGCCTTGTAAAAAGCCTCGTCGTAATCGCGGGTTTTGATCACCACGGGCATGGGCACGGCATGCCCGAATACGAGGGCCTGTTGTTTGGAGTCGAGACTCGCCAGCACGCTTCGCAACCCCGCGGCATTGGATACGCCCGTCAACACGCCTTGGATGTCTTTTTCGTCGTTGAGCAAGGCCGTGATCTTCGTGCCGAGTTGCGAGAGCACTTCCTCGTCGATGCCCGAGGGGCGCTGATCGACGACGAGGAGGGAGACGTAGTACTTCCGCATCTCTCGGGCGATGGTGCCGAAAATGGTCTGCTTCGCCGTGGCCGGGTTGAGAAACTTGTGCGCTTCTTCGATGGTGATGACCAAGGGCCGGGGCTGGTCTTCGATCTTTTGAGATGCGTAAAACTTTTCGCTCTTGGCGACGTATTTTTCGTGAATGCGCCGCGAGAGAATATTCGCCACGAGCAAATACGCGAGCATGCTCGTCTGCCGCCCAAACTCGAGCACGATGTGAATGCCGCGGTCGATGTAGTCCATCATCGTATCCACCGCGTCCGCGCTGTCGAGGCGATCCACCATAAAGGGAAAATTGTCGATGCGCTTGAGCTTGCGATGCAATGCGGAGAGCGAGCTTTTGTTCGCGCCGATATCCTCGGCGAATTTCTCGACATCCGGGCCATCTATCGACAACAACTTCCGCAGCCAGCGGTTTTTGTACATCGCATAGACGAGATAGGCCGATTCGGCGGCCGTGGGATTGAGTTGCAACTCGTCTTGCAGTGCGATCACATCTTCCACCGCGATTTGATCGTAGGCGATGTACACCTCGTGATCGGGCTGGATCCCGCGCTGCCGAGACGATTCCGGATCCAGCGAAAACAGGGCGACCCGATTGCCGAACAACTGCTTGAGGCCCTTGACAAAACTGTTGCCCTGCCCGCCGCCCTCTTTCATCGCGCGAAAGCCGTACTCGTTGTGCATGTCAAAAATGAGATTGACCGCCTTTTCGTTCTTGATCAGGCCGCACAAGACCAAGCGCGTGAGAAAGGATTTGCCCGTGCCGGTTTTGCCGAAAATGCCATTGCTGCGCTCGACGAAGCGATTGAGATTGATGCACACGGGCGTGTCCATGTCCAACGGCGTGCCCAGGTTGAAAAACCGATCGTCCTTTTCCTCGCTGCCAAACACGCGCGAGACGTCTTCTTCTTCGGCCTCCACCACTTTGGAAAAATGACTCGGAATGGTTTTGACCGGCCGCGGCTCGTCCACGATTTCCTCGCCCTGTTCGAGCATGAGCATGGGCCGCAACGCGACCGTGACGTACGTGCTCGATCCGTTGAGCACGCTGTGCAACAACTGGTCGCCATCGCGGGGCGGATAGAGCAAAATATCGGGATTGGTGGCATCGAGCGTCAAATCGGTGATCATCGAGAAGAACTCATTTTTGTAGCCCTCGATCACCACGAATTTGCCGGCTTTGACGTCCTCAACGCTGCGGTTGGGGTTGAGCTTCATCTCGACGCCCTCGGTCAGCGACCCGCGCGTCACAACGCCAATTTCGCCAATGGTCTGCATGTCGGGCGACCCGTTGAGATTGTTCCAGAGATCGTTCATGGGAAAATAGTGGTTAGTGGTCGGTGATCTGTGGTCGGTGGTCAGCAGGCAATCAATCAGCCATACCCCCATCAGCCGTAGGGACAGGCCCCCGTGCCTGTCCGTGAATCCAGCAGTGAAACTATCAGCGGTCAGGGATCAGGGATCAGCAGGCAATCAATCAGCCATACCCCCATCAGCCGTAGGGACAGGCTCCCGTGCCATCTGTACCAATTAAATACTCCGTAAATTAAATGATACCAAATTTTGATACGCACAAATCAGCACCGATATTACTCGCTTTTCTAAAACTTTGGTCCTAAAGCATCGTGGGTTGCCTTCGATGCCTTCGGCGACCTACTTTTTTTCAACAGCAAAAAAAAGTAGGCAAAAAATGCCGCTCTCATGCGCCGAGGGGCTAGGCACAGCGCAAAGCGCTTTTGTAGTAGCACGACATGCGTTGGCCTGCAAAGTGAGTTGCAAAATGGATGTTGGTTGCGAGACGGACTTGCGCGCTGTGCTTGATGGCTTTCGTTGATGGTCTTTTGCGATGGCACGTCTGGCGATGGTTTATTTGAAGGACGATGGAACTGCAAAGCGATTCCGATCATGAATTAGTTGGTACAAATGGCCCCCGTGCCTGTCCGTGAATCCAGCAGTGAAACGGTCAGGGTTGTGCTTCTCACCTCATTGCGAGTTCCCTTTTGTGTTTCTGTGCTTTTTGTGCTTTTTGTGGCTCACAGGGGTGGGATTGTGCTTCTCGCCTCATTGCGAATTTCCCCTTTTGTGTTTCTGTGCTTTTTGTGGCTCACAGGGGTGGAATGCTTCTCACCTCATTGCGAAACGCGCCTCATAATCGAACTGAGGCGGTCGTAGTCGTCGCGGATGAGGCGGCACAGGTCTTTGCCGATGCCTACCAGATAGGGCATGTCAAACGCGCGCGCGGCCCAGGCATTTCGCACCGAGGCGATGATGAGGTCGTCCGCGGGCAGGCGGTTGCCATTGCCGCACAAAATGCTGCGGAGAAAATCGCCGCTGTTGGTCAGGGCTTTGATCTCGGATTCGGTGCAGGGAAACACAAAACTGTGGATGCCCGGCGGCTGTGGGGGCAAGACCTGCTGCGGGCCTTTGTCGTCGCCATAGCCGATGATCACCGCCTCGAACTCGGTTTTGAGCAGTTCAAAAATTTGGGGCTGTTCCTCGCGCAACTGCTGCTCGGTCAGGCCATAAGCCGTGGCGCGGCGGTTGGGTTCAATTGAGTGCGTACACACGTTGAAGACCAAGCCATACACGGGCAACGCGCCGAGCGTTTTGACAAAGGATCCGAAGGGCGGCGCGCCGTTGAGTTCGCGGCTTTCAGACGTGAAGTGCGACGTGGAACTTTCGACGATTTCGCCGATAAATTCGCCAATATCAAATTGCGCGAGTGACATGGAAACCTCTATTGTAAAAAGCAGTGGTCAGTCGTCAGTGGTCAATCCCCGCCCCGCCCTTCAACCACCCAAGCGAGCAGCAGTCATTTCCATCACCCGTAGGGACAGGCCCCCGTGCCTGTCCTCGGCCCGCTACTCGGCAGGGCTCGCCGCGTCGGGGCGTAACATTTTACGCCCGTACTCCGCCAAATTTTTTGCCGCGTTCACATCGCGGTCGAGCACGAGACCATGAACAACGGGCAGTCTATGTCCGAGTTTGATACCCACGAGAATCCAATCTTCGAGTGTGGCATGAAGTTTTGATTCACAGCCGCGAAGCGATGTAGCAAATGCCACGACGCCTTTGCAGACGGGAATACGGCCGCCGAATGTACCGTCTTCGAGCTCGTCGTATTCGGCCTGTGCCATGAGGTGGTGGATGTAATCGGTGAGGATAAATTGTGCCGCCATAGTGATATTCCCAAAATGGATCCTTATGTCGTATCGGTGGCAAACCGCTTGAGGTACGCGATGATTCGCTCAAAAAATACGACGTCATCTTTGAACCTGCCCAGACCTGTATTGCAACTGTCGCATATCCATTCCCGGCCTTTTCCCGTTTTGTGGTCGTGGTCGCGGACGATGTTTGCCGTTATACCGACGATTGTCCGCTTTTCACATATCGGACAAACAAAAACGGTCTTGTCGGATGGTCGTTTCAGATCCATCTTTTCGCGTTCTTCGGCGGTCAACTTCACCCCATCGATCTCGCGGCGGCAAGCCCTGCAACTCGGTCTCGTCGTAAATTGCCGTCTGGCATCGGTCTGATTTCTGTCAAACATTTCCATGGGTTTGAGGATATGGCAGATATTGCAAATTTTGTGACGGTAACCTTTTCCTGTCCTATCGACATCTATGACGGAAAGCGAATCAAAGGGCGCCCTGACCACTGCGTTTTTCCCGATAAAATAGACCAGAGCACCTTCTGGACAAACCGCGTTGATTATCCCAACGGAGTTTGCGACGATCCCATTGATAGGTCGGGTTGCAAGGACAAAATCCTTTGTCTTTATCTTTTTCACTCGACCACCCCTGCCATCGGTATCTGTCCGCCAAAGACCCGTTTTTTTGCGATGGCAATATACTCTTTGGAGATATCCACGCCGATGAATCTCCGATTGTGCTTCAGCGCCATTTTGCCCGTCGTGCCACTTCCGCACATGGGATCGAAGACGAGATCGCCGGGATTCGTCCAGGACAAGATGTGATCCTCCGCCAACTTTTCGGGAAAGACCGCGGGATGTTCAAAGGCGATTTTATCGGTCGTCGTGCCGCCATAACCGACTGCGTAAGCCCAGATATTCGTGCGGGTCTTTTCCTTTTTCAGTTCCTTGAGCACCTTCTTGTTCACGCCATCGGCGCCCTTGTTGTGCGTCAGCATCTCCAAGCCGTGTCTGACCGTTTCAACTTTTAAGGGATGGAACGCATTCGGTTTGCCCCGCGACAGCACAAACATAAACTCATAGCAATTCGTGTACGCGTTGCTCCGCATAAAAGGCGTGTTCTTCTTTTGGTAGATCATGACATCGTGCATCCGAAAACCGATGTCCTGAAAAAACAAGCCCTGCCGAAAACTGGTGAGGGTTCGCCCGCCGTTGATTTTGTCCCCGACGACCCAGACGACGACACCTCCCTCCTTTGTGACCCGGAATAGCTGCGTTGCGACATTCTCAAAGTCAAACGAGTAGCCCTTGTAATTTCGCAAATTATCGTAGGGCGGCGACGTCACGGTCAAGTCTATGGACTCCTCATCCATGCGAGACATAAACGCGACGCAATCGCCGACAAAAAATCCCTCTTCCATCGTTGCCATTTCTTCCTCGCGTCTCACTCATACGGCCGCGGCCATTTTTTTGAGTTGTTTGAGCGATTGTTCGATTTTCACGTCGTTTTTGACAAAGGCGTCTTTTAAGAATTTAAAAAATATATCGCGGTCCGCGCCGCGCACGATGGCGCGCTCGTGGGATTCGGACAAGACCACGGGATAGCCCCGCCCTTTATCGACTTGATCGACGATGGTGACGTGGACGAGGTCGAGCAACTCGCGGTCGCGGGCGACCCATTCGGGAATTTCCACGCGGCCGATTTCCCAACCCGTGTGGACGTAAAAAAAGCAGATGTGGTGGGGGCCGTAGTCGTCGAGGATTTTGGACGCGCTGCGGTACACGCCACTGCGCTCGCCGCGCTTGAGTTTGCGGGCGTACAGCATGTCGTCGGTAACGCCTGCAATGGGTTCGCAGGGAATGGCCGCGGGCGGTTCGGCATCGGCGTCAAAATCGAGGAGATGCTGCTCTTCGGCGGCTTTCCACGGGCACCGGTCGCAGTTGGGGGGCTGTTCTGGACACAGGCCCACGCGCAGGGCGTTGAGCACATCCGCGCTGCCGGGATCGGAAATGTACCCCGCGATGGGCACGCGCAATTTTCGCAACCGCTCCAAACTGGTCAGGGTGGTTTTCAGGGTTTCGCGGCGAAAATCGTAGGGCTTGCCTTCGAGCATCCACAAAATCAAGGTCCCGTCTGTCAGCCCGGCGATGGTTCGCCCCTCGGCGTGCGCCTCGGCAGCGAGGGCCACGACTTTTTCCAATTCCATCGCATTGCGCCGCATTCCCACCACATCGCGCGTGACGGCACTGCGCTTGCCCGCCCATTCTTGATAGAGATCGTCCTCATCGTAAAACAGCGTGGGCTCGCTGCTCAACACGGGCCGCTCCCCGCTGCCGTAATGGATGACGACATAGCCGATATTGATGAGAAAACAGTTGGCGACCTCGTGCCGATCCGGGAAAATCTGCGACCCATCCGCGGCGATCACGGTGAGTTCTTTGGGGCGGTCGGGCTTGGGACACGTCTCGGTAATCGGCCCGCCCGGTTGGGCCACCAGCCAAGACGTGCGACTGCGCGCAATTTTGACGTTCAGGCTTTCCCACGCATCTTCCCAGCGGTCCATTTCGGAACACGCCAACTCGATGCGGGCGTAAAAATCGTCTTGCATCGTTCGGGCATCGACAGCCATCTGGTCGATCTGGCGTTTGAGCAACCCGTAGTTGAGCATGATGAGGCTCCCGTTGGTCAGCGGTCAGTCCCCCATGTCCCCATCAATGTGGGGACGCCCCGTGCCTGTCCGTGAACGCCGCGGCGAAACGATCAGTGGTCGGGAAGTGGAACGATGGGGCCTGACAGCCGATAGCTTCACACGATAGATTCGTAAAAAAATTGCCGGCCGCCGCCGGAAACGCTGCCATCGCGCACGCGGCACACGAGGCCCATTTTCTGGAGGGCGTTGAGCCGATTGCACGCGATATTGATGTTTTTCCTCAAGGCGTGGGCGAACTCGGACGACGTCCCTTTCTTGCGGATCAGCACTACGTCGAGGGCTTCTCGAATGGGCGTTTTGAGCACGCCGATCACGTGGATGTCGCCATCGTCGTCTTTGAACAGCGCGGCCAAGTTTCGCAACGTGAGCACGGCCTCGAAGGTTTCGCGCACGGAATCATTGGCGTTTTGAATAAAGGCAAAGCGATGCCCGAGCTCGCCACTGCCGATTCGCATGAGGAGTTTGGAGAGCAATTCGTCGGCGCAGGAAATGTCGATGAACGAGACGTTGGCAAAGTCGAGCGGCGTAACCGCATCGTCATCGGCTGTTCGCATAAAAGCCATGAGCCGGTTGAGCAGGTCTTCGCCTCGGTCGCGGCCACTCAAAATGCCCGTGGGCGTTTGAAAAATAAAGGGAGGGGTTTGTTCAGGCATGCATCGTTCCTCAAAATTCGGTCGAGTGATGTTTGTGGAGAAGACGGGAGACGGGAGACGGAAGACGGGAGACGGAAGACGGAAGACGGAAGACGGAAGACGGAAGACGGAAGACGGAAGACGGAAGACGGAAGACGGAAGACGGGAGACGGAATCGTAGGGACAGGCCCCCGTGCCTGTCCGAAGATACGAGGTGGGGAGGAGTCAGCAGAACAGATCGCCTTTGGGGATGGGCGAAGGTCGATAGCCAAAAGCCAAAACACTTTTCCTCTTAAGTATCACTGCACATTTAATTGAATTCAGTTAAGTTGTGGGAAATTAGGCGTTGGGAAATGATATGTCAAGTATTTTTTTACATTGCGCGACAAAACCCAAGGGCGCGTCCATTCGCCTAGGCCATGCTTGCAAATGCGGCGCGGGTGCGATATATTTAAGCCTTGCCCATCGCTTCCACAAAGGCGCGATGCCCTCTGCTGATCGGTCGTAATGCCACCGAGGATTGGACATGATCCCTCCCGCATCCAAAGACCAAATGCCCGTTTGGCGCGGCGATGGCGATGTCTTGCAGGTCAACGAGATTTTTTATTCTCTCGAAGGCGAGGGCCTGCGCGTGGGGCAACCCACGACATTTGTCAGGCTTGCGCGGTGCAATTTGCGTTGCTTTTTCTGCGATACCGAGTTCGACGCTTTCCGGGAAATGACCCTCGCGCAAATTGTCGAAAAGGTCAAACGCCATTCGGCGACGTGGGTGTGCTTGACCGGGGGCGAACCCCTGGGGCAAAATATCGCGCCGCTTTGTCGGGCATTGGTGCGGGCCGGGTATCGGTTGCACATCGAAACGAATGGCACGGTGGATCCGGATCCCATTTTGTGCGATCTCATCGAACACTGGACCGTATCGCCCAAACGCAGAAAAATCGCCGAGGGCCTAACGCGCATCACCGAACTCAAATACGTGGTGGGCCAGGCGTTCCGCGAGGACGCGGTCGATGAACGCCGCGCACAATACATCTACTTGCAGCCCGAATCGAGCGAACCGCAATACATTCGCAAGGCATTGGACATTTTGACTCGGCATCCCAACTGGCGGTTGTCGTGTCGCATCCACAAAGTACTGAACTTGCGTTGAGGAGAGGGCACATGATCAAACTCGGCATGATCGGATGTGGCGGCATGGGAGGCGCGCACATGCGGCGGTTTCACACCTTGCGCCATCGCGTCTCGTTGACCGCTGCCGTCGATGTGGTGAAAGAACGCGCAGAAGCCGTGGCGCAACGCTTTCCCGGCGCCATCGCGGCGGCGGATTACCGCGAGATTTTGGGATCGGTTGACGCGGTATTGCTCGCGCTGCCCCATCACTTGCACTTTTCCGTGGGGCAGGCGTGCCTCGATGCGGGCGTTCACGTCTTGCTCGAAAAACCCATGGCCAACAGCGAGGGGGCGTGCCGAGAGCTGATCGCCGCGGCGGACGAGTCGGGCAAAGTGCTGATGGTCGCGTACTGCATGCGCTTTCATCCCTTGGTGCAACGCTTGAAAGCCCTGTTGGACGCCCGGGCGTATGGCGATGTGTTTCAGGTGTCGATTTGGACCGAGCAACTCACGCGCTATCCCCCGGACCACTGGGCGTCGAGCAAAGAGCGGTTGGGCGGCGGGCAGTTGTTCAGCCACGGGTGTCACTACATCGACTTGTTGCTCTGGTTTTTGGGCCGACCCGTGCGCGGCACGCACATGGGCACGAATTTCGGCACGCCTTGGATGGAGCGCGAAGGCACGAGCAATGTGACCATCGAATTTGAAAATGGGCGCTTGGGCTACCACTTTGGCACATGGGGCGCGCGGGGCACGCGCTTGCGCTACGCGATTCACGCGCATTGCACCGAGGGGTTGCTCGAAGCCGATCTCTCGGGCGGCAAACTCGCGCATATCACGCGCGGCGACGAAATTGCGTTGCTCGAAGCCGAGCGCGGCAAGCACACGGAAAACGAGATGGCCCATTTTCTCGACTGCATCGAAACCGGGCGATCCCCGCTGACGGATGGCAGGGGCAGTTTGCAGGGCTTGCGCGTGATCTGGCGGCTGTACGAAGCCGAGCGGACGGGACACATCGCGGATTTGACGGGCTTGGGCTTGGAAGACGTCTGATAAATTTTGAAAATTCGGGGAATGGACAGGGCGTTTTTCGCTTGCCGATGCCCGCGCAACAAGGGAATTTTCGCTTGACACTCGGTTGTCGTTATGATACATTTACCGTGCTTTAGAACGTCTTAACCATCTCATTGTCGAGGGTGTTTGCGGCGAAAACGGCTAATCGAACAGTTCTCAGGAGTTCACATTTCGCGCCCGCAATTCCTGGCGCGATTTTTTTTGCCACAATCGCCAACCCCCCACAGGGACGTACCCCATCATTGCTGGAGGTGATCGTATCAACAGGAGTTCGAGAGGTCGTCGGGATACCAGGCGGGAACTCGGCCCGCGCGTGAATCGGCAGATTCGCATTCCGCAAATTCGCTTGATCGGCGAGTCGGGCGATCAAGTGGGCATTGTCGAAACGAGCAAAGCCCTGACCATGGCCCAACGGGCCGGGCTCGACCTGGTCGAAGTCGCGCCCCGTGCGCGCCCGCCGGTGTGCCGCATCATGGACTACGGCAAATACCGGTACGAGCGGGGAAAAAAAGCGAGAAAGAATCGCCACACCGCCTCGCAGTTGAAAGAAATTCGGATGCGCGTTCGGATCAGCGATCACGATTATCAATTCAAGCTCAGGCACGCCACGCGGTTTTTGACCCAGCGCCACAAAGTGCGGATCGCCATCGAGTTTTTTGGTCGAGAAAATGTACACCGCGATCTGGGCCGCCACCTATTGCAGCGGATCGAAGGCGATCTGCAAGAGGTCGGGCAGATCGAAACCCGTCCCCGCGACGAAGGGCGAAAGATGGTGATGATCCTCGCGCCCAAATCGCAATCGTAATCACCCGAGTTCCCACGAGGAGTTTATCGTGCCGAAAATGAAAACCCACAGCGGTGCCAAAAAGCGGTTCAAAAAACGCGGTTCTGGCAAAATCAGCCATCGCAAAGCCACCGCAGCGCACAACCTGACCAAAAAGACGAGCAAGCGCAAACGGGGCCTCCGTCAGACGGCCTTTATCCACGTCGCCGACAAAGATCGCGTCAATCGCATGCTGGCGTCTTAGCGCGGTCAATCAATTCGTTCACTGGAGATCGACATGCCGAGAGCAACCAACAGCCCTGCCTCGAGACGCAGGCGCAAAAAAATTCTGAAACGGGCCAAGGGCTATCGCGGAGGGCGCAGCAAATTGCTCCGCACAGCCGGCAATGCCGTGGATAGAGCGTTGCAATACGCCTATCGAGATCGCAGGCAAAAAAAGAGAACCTTCAGGGCCTTGTGGATCGCGCGCATCAATGCCGCGGCCCGGCAACACGGCTTGACGTACAGCCGGTTCATGGCGGGCTTGAAGCGCGAGGGAATCGACCTCAACCGCAAGGTTTTGGCCCATCTCGCCATCACGGACGCCAATGCCTTTGCAACCCTGGCCGAGCGGGTGAAACAAAACTCTTGAGCATCGCAAAAAAACAAAGCGAAATCCGGGCGCGATTCGGGTTTCGCTTTTTGCATGCGGATCGCGGGCTTGACTTTCGGATGATATGGTATTAAATTGGCTTTGCATTCGATAATTTCCGATCGTTTCCAAGGAGCAGATATGGACACCAACGCCCAAGCCGTGAACGACGCCGAAAATGTACAGGACGTCGAAGAAGTGAACGATGTCGAAGTGGATGACGCCGCCGATGCCGCCGGTGTCGAAGGTGCCGCCACCGCCGAAGATGCAGATGATGGCGGAGAGGTTGACGATGCCGGAAATGGCGCAGACGACGAGGTGGATGAGGACGAAGAAGTCGGCGACGCCGAAAATGAGGATGATACGGACGCGGACGACGAGGGGGATGAGGACGACGAGGTTGACGATACCGAAGATGACGAGGACGACGAGGCAGATGACGCCGAAGAAGTCGGCGACGCCGAAAATGAGGATGGCGAGGTTGACGAGGCCGACGCAGACGACGAGGTTGACGATACCGAAGATGGCGAGGACGACGAGGACGAAGATGAGAGTGGCGAAGAGATCGGCGAGGATGAGGTCGAAGACGTCGAGGTCGAAGACGTCAGTGACGCCGAAGAAGTGAGCGAAGGTATTGCACGCCTCGTCGCTGAAATCGATCGCGCCGTTGTCACCATCGAGAATTTGAAGCGCGAAAATGTCGCGTTGCGGGAACAAAATCAGGCGTTGCAATCCGATGTGTCGCGCCTCGAAGATGAACAGGTGGAGCTGCGTAGCGACCGCGACAAGTTGCAAGAGATTTACAACGACAACGCGCCTCTGATCGACAACAAGCCGGAAATCCTGAGCAAGGTCGAGGCCGCGTTGGAGCGTCTCGATGCGCTCAATTCCGAGAGAAATGAGTGATGGCCGGTTTGTCCGACGTGCGCGTTCAGATATTTGGGTCGAAGTACCGCATCGTCAGCGATGGCGATCCCGATCACATCCGCGAGGTGGCGCGTTATATCGATCAAAAAATGCGCGAAGTGGCCCAGTCCCTCGAGCTTCGCACGCACTCGAAGATCGCCGTCTTGACCGCTGTGAACTTGGCGGATGAGCTTTTTCAGGTTCAGGAAGAAGGACGCCGGATAGATCAAATTTCACGAGAAAAAGCCGAACAACTCGCCGATTCGGTCAATCGCACTACGCAGACGTGAGGCAAAATCTCACCGCGCTATGAACCGACCCCGCCGCGTTTGTCCTTCAAAATTGAACACAAGCGCGGTGGGGATTTCTTTTTTTTTAGAAGCCATCTAAAAACTCGGACCGCCATTGAGAGCGTCGCAAAAACATTCGCTTTTCGCAGATTAAAACCCAAGAATAAGGGCCTTTATTCCCCCTTTCCTCCTAGGAAAGGGGGCTAGGGGGTTAGGTCCCAATAATTTTTAGACAGCTTCTTAGTGGAGATGGATTTCATTTTTTGAGGAGGAGGCCATGGAAGCAATATTTGTGATCGCGCTATCCGCCGGATTTTTGGCACTCGGATTCGTTTTGGGATGGGTCATCAGCGACAAAACGGCCCAAAGCAGGTTTAACCGCACCGCAGCCTCGGCTGAGCAAATTTTGGAAGACGCTCGAGAAGAAGCGGAAACCGAAAAACGCACCGCGCTCTTAGAAGCCAAAGATCTGATTTATCAAGAGCGCATGCAGGCCGAAGAAGTGCTAAAAGATCGCGAAAAGAAAATGGCGGGCAAAGAAGAATCGCTGAATAGCCTATCGCACGAACTGAATCGGCGTGCGGATTTGCTCACCCAAAAATTTGGACAAGTAGAGGAATTGGAACGCCAACTCGTACAGCAACAGGACGGAATTGCGGTCAAGGAACTGGAATTGGAAGCGATGTTGGAGGCGCAAAACACGCGCTTGGAACGCATCGCCGCCCTGACTCGGCAACAGGCCAAACGCGAGTTGATGGAAAACATGGAGGTCGAAGCCCAGCGCGAAGCGGCCTGGCGCGTCAAGGAAATTCGTGAAGAGGCGCAGGCCAAGGCCCATGACGAAGCGCGAGAAATTATCACCGGCGCGATTCAAAGGCTCGCGGTCAATTACACGGTCGAGTCGACGGTGACCCTCGTCGAGTTGCCCACCGATGACATGAAAGGCCGAATCATCGGGCGCGAGGGGCGCAATATCCGATCTTTTGAGATGTGTACCGGCGTGGATATCATCGTCGATGACACCCCCAAATCCGTGATGTTGTCCGGGTTTGACCCCATTCGCCGCGCCGTTGCCAAGACCGCTTTGGACCAACTCATCGTCGACGGCCGCATCCATCCGGGCCGCATCGAAGAGGTGGTTGAAAAGTCGGAAAAAAATATGCGCGAATTGGTCCGTCAAGCGGGCGAAGAGGCCGTTTTTAACATGGGCGTGCCCGGCCTGCACGACCGCCTGATCGAATGTCTCGGGCGATTGCAATTTCAGTCGAGCTACGGGCAAAATGTGTTGAACCACAGCAAAGAAGTGGCGTTTTTGGCGGGGATGATGGCAACGCACTTGGGGTTGGACGCGCAACTCGCCAAACGCGCGGGGCTGTTGCACGATATCGGCAAGAGCCTCAACCACGAATTTGAGGGCACACACGGGCAAAATGGCGTGGATTTGGCAAAAAAATACGGCGAAGGCGAAACCGTGATCAACGCGATAGAAGTCCTCCACGCCGAAGCCGAGGCCGCCTCGCCCATTGCCGTGCTCGTCGAAGCCGCAGACGCCATCTCCAAGGCGCGCCCGGGCGCCCGGCGCGAGGTGTTGGAAACTTACGTGCGCCGGTTGGAAAACCTCGAGCGCGCCGCCCAAACCATCGATGGGGTCGCTGAGGTCTATGTCGTTCAAGCGGGCCAAGAGGTCCGCGTGATCGCCAACAGCGATCTGATCAGCGATGAAGACATCCAACGCTTGGCCGCGAGAATCACCGACCGCTTGGCGGAAACCATGACGTATCCGGGCCAAGTCCGAGTGACCGTCATCCGCGAGATCCGCGAGATCAATTTCGCGCGGTGAAAAAACGGGTTGATTTTCAAATGTATGGGCGCGGTGAAAGATCATTTGTACCAACTCATTACATTATCGGGATCGCTTTGCCGTTCCACCGTCCTTCAGAGAAGCCATCGCCAACCGTGCCATCCCCAAAGCCCATCACCGAAAGCCATCGGGCACAGCGCGCAAGTCCGTCTCGCAACCCACATCCATTTTGCAACCCACCTTGCAGGCCAACGCATGTTGTGCGATTACAAAAGCGATTGAACTGCTGGGGCAGTTGTACCCCGCTCGCCTACTTTTTTTTTTGACAAAAAGTAGGTCGCCGCACGCCGTAGGCACAGGCGTAGCCAACGCATCGAAGCCAACCCACGATGCTGTAGGACCAAAGTTTTAGAAAAGCGAGCCACGTCGGTGCGGATGGGTGCGTATCAAAATACGGAGTAATTAGTTGGTACAAATGGCCCCCGTGCCTGTCCGCGCATCTGGCGATGGGGTTGATCGCCGATTTTCTTTTTTTTGAGATGATGTGAAATTTTTCGCATCGCGCACACTTTACACCACGAGGAGCTTTTCATGGACCGACCAAACATCGTTTTCGTCTTTGCCGACGACTGGGGTTGGGGCGATTTGAGTTGTTACGGGCATCCCCATGCCAAAACGCCAAATCTGGATCGCCTCGCCGCACAGGGCGCGCTGTTTTCCCAATTCTACGTCTGCTCGGGCGTGTGTTCTCCAAGCCGCGCCGCGGTTATGACCGGGCGTTTTCCCGCGCACTGGGGCATCCACGGGCATTTTGCCCAACACGAACAGAACGCGGCGCGCGGCATGCCCAACTTTCTCGATCCTGACGCGGTCACCGTCACCCGCTTGTTGCAGCAAAGCGGGTACGCCGTGGGTCACTTTGGCAAATGGCATCTCGGCAGTGGCGAAGGCGCGCCAGGGCCGTGTGATTACGGCATTGACGAGTGCAAAATCAACGTGGGCAATGGGCCGCTGCTCAACTTTACCGACGTTCAAACCGGCGAAGCGCGCAGCCGCTCCACAGAAGTCATCATCGACGAGGCCATCGGCTTCATCGAGCGCAACAAAAACGAACCCTTTTTCGTGCAGGCATGGCTCAACGACACCCATGCCATTCTCGACCCCACCGAGGAACAGATGGCGCCCTACCGCCAGTTCACGTCCAACGGTCTGGAAGACAAGCACAAGGGCGCGCTGCGGATTTACTACTCGGTCGTCACCAATGCGGATCGCCACATCGGCCGCTTGATGGACAAACTCGACGAACTGAATTTGAGTGACGATACCATCGTCATCTTCTCGGCGGACAACGGCCCCGAAGACATCCACATTCGCAATGCCTCGCACAGCGGCGTAGGCTCGTCCGGGCCTTTTCGCGGTCGCAAGCGCAGCCTGTACGAAGGCGGCGTGCGAACGCCCTTTATCATCCGCTGGCCCAATGGCGCAACCGCCGCGCGGATCGACAACCGCACCCCGCTTTGCGCCGTGGATCTCCTGCCCACTTTCTGCAACCTCGCGGGCATCGACACCGACGGTCTGCATCTGGATGGCGAAGACATGACCGATGCCCTGCGCGGTCATCGTGCAACGCGAAAAAAACCGCTCATGTGGGAATGGCGGTTCAACATCCACGGGCACTGCTTGCACAAAAGCCCCATGCTCTCCATCCGCGAGGGCGATTGGAAATTGCTCTTAAACCCCGACCGCAGCCGCGTCGAGCTCTACGACATCCCGCGAGACCCCATGGAACTCGACAACCGCGCCGACCACCTGCCCGGCCGCGTGGCCCAAATGGCGGATCGCGTGCTCGCCTGGCAAGACACATTGCCCGATGGCCCTGTGGATGCCAACGCGGGATCGAATGCGTATCCGTGGCCGGGAACGTTTTGAGGTGAAGCCGTTGTCAGTTCTCGCTATCGGGTGGGTTTTGATATCCAAATCCCGAGCGAATGGCAAAAAAATTTCGTTCAACCCTTGACGTTTCACCTCGAGTTGGGTATGTTTTCCACATAGCGGGTTGCCCCATGTCTCTGTTTATTTCTCCCTCCCGATAAATAGAGCACTCCCTGGGCGACCCGCTTTTTTTGTTGACATGCCTATTTTGGCGTCTTATCATAACCGCGCAGTTCGCAATCCAAGCCTTCGAGGGGATCGGGAGGGACCCCTTGAAGGCTTTTTTGCGTTAAAAAAACAGCGCGTACTCCACGCGATTGTCACTGGACGGAAACGCGGGCGTAACACCGCTTGGGTATTTTCGCAACCGATGTTGAGCGATTCATCACAAAAGAGAAAGGAGGCGATATGCGTACCGAATGCGTCGATCCGCGTTACGAATTGAATCCCGATCAAACGCATTGGATTTACAGCGCGGATGATGTGCGGTCTTTGCTCGGATTTATCGAGCGCGGAGAAAAAGACAAAGCCAAGCGCGTTTTGCAAGAGCGACGGTTCCCGCTCGGCTGGCAGTCCAATAAGTGAGGATAGAGAAAGGAAGGGCAATGCAGATCAACTCCCCGGCGCGGGAGTTTTTTTGTACAAAAAAGAGGCATGGGTCGGGAGAGGAATTACCGCGTTGCGGACTCCAAAAAAATTCGGACGCATCGTGCGGGATGAAAAAAAACGGCGCTGACTTAGCCGGGGTATAAAAGTCAACGCCGATATCATGCGACTCGCTTTGTCGCATAGTGCTTTTACGTTTTAGACATGGGGAAAGTTCCCAAATTTTGGCGTGCGACTGCGCGCTTTCTTTTTTCGGTTTCTGATATATATTGTCGCGCTTTCCAAAACCGTGATCGGGGGGATATATGTCGCGTGGGCGAAAATTGGAACGCTGGGGCCTGTGGCTCGGCCCGGTGATCGGGCTGGGATTCGCGGTTTTTGGCGACCTCGAGCCGGGCAAACCCGAAGTGACCCTGACCGCAGGGGCGGCTTGTTGGATGGCGATTTGGTGGATGACCGAGGCCGTGCCCCTCGCGGCCACCGCGCTGTTGCCCGTGGCGCTCTTTCCCCTGCTGGGGATTATGAGCGGCAAGGAGGTCGCGCCGCTGTATTTTAACCACATCATTTTCTTGTTCGTCGGCGGCTTTATGGTCGCGTTGGCGATGCAACGTTGGAATTTGCACAGGCGCATCGCCCTGCGCTTGTTGCTCGTTTTCGGCGGATGTCCGCGCTGTATCCTGACGGGATTCATGCTGGCAACGGCGTTTTTGTCCATGTGGATTTCCAACACCGCGACGACGATGATGATGGTGCCCATTGCCATGGCCATCGTGGTCAAGATGGAGGAACAGCACGCGGCCTACCGCGCATTTGGCACGGCTGTGTTTTTGGGCGTGGCTTATGCGGCGTCGATCGGGGGATTTGCAACGCTCGTGGGCACGCCGCCCAACTTGTCGTTTGCGCGGATTTTAGCCATCCACTTTCCACAAGCCCCCGAAATTTCGTTT
Source organism: Candidatus Latescibacterota bacterium (assembly GCA_965242535.1). GTDB lineage: Bacteria > Latescibacterota > UBA2968 > UBA2968 > UBA2968 > VXRD01. Next base: position 4,896,178 of record OZ251458.1, on the reverse strand, counting down.
GCGACGTGGTTCGCATTCGCCCTGCCCTTGTCGTGCGCGATGCTCCTGTGTGCGTGGGCCGTGCTGTGCGTGGCGTTTGGCATCCGCGGGCGCGGCGAGGATATCGACTCGACCGCGGTGCAGACGCAATACGCCGAACTGGGACCGATGTCGTTTGCCGAGAAAATCGTGCTGGCCGATTTCGCGTTGCTGGCCCTGTTGTGGTTGTCGCGCCGGCCTGCTCAAATCGGCGATTGGATCCTGCCGGGCTGGTCGCAGCTTTTTGAATCCGCCGAGTTGATGACCGATGGGTCGGTCGCCATGGCGATGGCCTTGGTCCTGTTCGTCATTCCGGCGCGCGATGGCACGGGCGGGCGCGTGATGGACTGGCAAACCGCGGGCAAATTGCCCTGGCACATCGCGTTGCTGATCGGCGGCGGGTTCGCGCTGGCGAGTGGGTTCATCTCGTCCGGCTTGTCGCTTTGGTGCGCGCAGCAGTTGAAAATTTTGGGCGATGTGCATCCCCTGGTCTTGGTCGGCAGCCTGTGCGCGATGATGACCTTTTTGACCGAATTGACGTCGAACACCGCGACCGCGGAAATGTTTCTCCCGGTCTTGGCATCGTTGGCCGTTGCGGTGAATGCCAATCCCCTGTTGCTGATGATCCCCGCGACCTTGTCGTGTTCCTGCGCGTTCATGCTGCCCGTGGCGACCCCGCCCAATGCGATCGCGTTCGGCACAGACCGCGTATCCATGCGCGACATGGCCCGCGTGGGTGTGGTGTTGAACGTGGTGGGATCGTTGCTGATTACCCTCGCGATAGCGACCATCGGCCATGTGGTGCTGGACATCGACCTCGGCGCGATGCCCGACTGGGCGACGATTCATTAGACAAAAACGATCGCAGATCGACGCACAAAGGGCAGGCATCCCCAAATGCCTGCCCCATTTTTATTTTTTTTCATCCGCGTTCATCCGCGATTGTTTTCGCGTTTTTGCACAGCCGTCAAAACGAGCAACATCGTCGCGCCGATAGCGTGGCATTGCCACGACGGCCAAAGCAAGAGCGCGGCGGCGATCAAAAACGGGATGCGGTGCAGGACGGTTAGCATTCTCATGTGAAACCCCTCGGACGCGGCGGCAAAGGATAGCAGGCCGAGAAGCGTGGCTATCGCGGTTTCGATGACGCGCCAGAGTTCCCCTTCAAACAGGATGGGCGTGTAGCAAAAGAGCAGGGGGACGAAGTAAATCGCCTTGGCAATGCGCCACGATTCAAAGCCCGTCCGCAGTGGATTGGCCCCTGCGATGCCCGCAGCGGAATACGCGGCGAGGCAAACCGGCGGCGTGACATTGGCGTCTTGCGAGTACCAAAAAATCAGCAGGTGCGCCGCGATGAGACTCACCCCCAAATCGGTCAGCGCGGGCGCGGCGAGCACCGCGAGCACGATATAAGACGCCGTCACCGGAAGGCCCATGCCCAAAATCAGGGACGCGATGGCGATGAGCACGACCGTGATGAGCACACTGCTTCCGGCGATCGCCGAGATCAGCAACGAGAATTTGATGCCGATGCCGACCATCAGCACGACCCCGACGATGATCCCCGCACACAGGAGAATAATGCCCGTCGCGACCATGTTTTGCGCGCCTAGGGCGAGGGCGTCAACCACAGCGCGGAAGGTCATGCGCGTGTTTTCGTTCAACCAACTCGCGACCACGATGCTCGCCGTGCCAACGGCCGCCGCGTACGTGGGGGTAAATCCGTAAATGAGCATCCCCACGAGCACGGCGATGGGAATGGCAAAATGCCAACCTTCGCGCAGGGTTTCGCGGATGTTCGGGATTTCCGCATCGGACAAAGGGGCGATCCCCCGCTTTCGCGCGCGAAAATGGATGAAAAAGACCACGCTCAAAAAATAGATGAGCGCGGGGAGAAAGGAGACCGCGACGATGGTGAGATAGGGAATTTGCGTCCACTGGCTCATGATGAACGCGCCCGCGCCCATAATCGGCGGCATGAGTTGCCCACCCGTAGAAGCCGCGGCCTCCACCGCGCCCGAGAAGGTGGGCGAGAAGCCCGTGCGTTTCATCATCGGAATGGTGAGGGACCCGGACCCGACCGTATTCGCCACCGCACTTCCCGAAATCGAGCCGAGCATGCCGCTGGCAAACACCGCCATTTTCGCCGGCCCGCCCACGGTTCGCCCGAGCAGGGCGAGTGCCAAGCGGATCATAAAATCCCCTGCGCCCGACCGCAAAAGAAACGCGCCAAACAGCACAAACAGGGCCACAAAAGTCGATGAAATGGTCGCAATCGTTCCAAAAATCCCATCGGGCGCGAAGTACATGCGATAGAGCAAGCGCGGAAGCGACACCCCCGGAAACGCCCAAATCCCGGGCAAATACCGCCCCCAAAAAAGCGCGTACGCGAGAAATCCCAGTGCGAGCACCGGGATGAAAAGACCGCTCGTGCGGCGGGTAATTTCGAGCAACAGGAGAATCGCGAGGCCCGCAAAGATGAGATCCGCCGTATTCGGCACTTCGTTGCGGGCGTGCAGCGCGTCTTCAAAAAACACGAGATACAGCGCGGCCACCAGCGACAGGCCCGCCAAAACGTAATCCACGACCAGCGCGCGCGCGGCATGGCGTTTGGAGACGGGATACAGCAAATAGCCCAAGAACAAAATGAGCGCGTAATGCGCCGCGTTGCGCTGCAATTCGGGCAAAACGCCCAGCGTATTGCTCCACAAGTGAAACAGAGACAAACAGACGCCCACGACAACGACGACCATGCGATGCGGCCCAACGAGCACGCGCTGCGCCGCACTCCCCTCGCCGCTGAAGTCCCGTTCGACATCGCGGGATTGGGTTTCAGGAGGTTTTTGCATGTGGCGGTCTACCTACGAGTCGCTTTGGGAAGTGATGGAGGAAGAAGCGGTGTGAGTGGAGATGAGATCAAGTGATCGGCAGATGACGCTTGCGGATTTGACCCTCGGTGACACTGATAATAGCACCTCGTATTAAACTACTTTGATGCTGGTTGAGAATCGCTAGAAGATACTTGTTCACGTTTTGCGGGGCCATGTTTCGGAGGCGAAAGACGATCACACTAGGAAGGATAGATCGCGTAGCGGCAAGAATATCGCCAAAGTCCAAATCGTGGGTCAAGATGATGCGCGATTCGCGATGTGCTTTTGTAAAAATGTCCACATCTGGCAACCGCTCGAGTTGTTGGTCAATCAGATGAACCGAATCGTATCCCTGCGATTGCAAAAAAGAAACGGTGTGAGGTGATATACCCATGTCGGCGAGGAAGTTCACGGGGTAGCGGCCTCGAGTGGATGGACGGATTCTTCGGCGAGCCATGCGGCATATCGCAGAGCCTGTTCAATGTCTTCGGCTTCCACGTAGGGATAGACGTTGATGATCTCTTCTGTGGACATGCGATTTGCGACCAGATTGACCAACAGGGAAACCGTGACGCGCATGCCGCGAATACACGCACGTCCACCCATTATTTTGGGATCAAATGTGATGCGATCAAATTTCACAGCGAACCTCGTCAATCTCCATCGGTTTATCTCATCTTACATTGTGGACAGGCACGGGGGCCATCTGTCCCAACTCATTCATTATCGGGATCGCTTTGCTATTCCACTGTCCTTCAAAGAAGCCATCGCCAAACGTGCCATCGCAAAAGCCCATCAAACAAAGCCATCACGCACAGCGCGCAAGTCCGTCTCGCAACCCACATCTTTGTTGCAATCCACTTTGCAGGCTGACTCATGTCGTGCGATTACAAAAGCGCTTTGCGCTGTGCTAGCCCCTCGGCGCATGAGAGCGGCATTTTTTGCCTACTTTTTGTTGCTGTTGACAAAAAGTAGGTCGCCGAAGGCATCGAAGGCAACCCACGATGCTTTAGGACCAAACGCTTTAGACAAGCGAGCAATGGCGGTGCTGAGTTATGCGTATCAAAATTGAGAATAACTTAATTTACAGAATATTTAGTTGGTACAGATGGCACGAGGGCCTGTCCCCACGTGTTGATGGGGACGGGGCGAGATAACGGACCACTGACCGCTTGGGTGGATGGCCTTCTTGCCCCTTGCCTCTTGCCTCTCGCCTCTTGCCTTTTACGCCTTCCCTCTCCCGTCTCCCGTCTCCCCGCCTCTCCTCGTATCTTCGGACAGGCACAGGGGCCTGTCCCTACGTGTTGATGGGGACGGAGCGAGATAATTGACCACTGACCGCTTGGGTGGATGGCCTTCTTGCCTCTTGCCTTTTACGCCTTCCCTCTCCCGTCTCCCGTCTCCCGCCTCTCCGCCTCACTGCTCAATATCCAATCCCTTTTCCCGATAATAACGCACCGCCCCCGCGTGCAGGGGAATGGACAGGCCCGCCGTGGCTTTTTCGAGCGACATGGCGAGCGTGGCTTTGTGGATATTTTGAATCTCCGTCAAATTTTCGTAAATGGTCTTGGTGATCTCGTACACCACGTCTTCGGGCAAATCGGCTCTGCACGCCAAGAAATTGGGTTGCGCGATGGTCGCAATCGCTTCGGACTGGCCGGGATACGTATTCGCCGGAATGGTGTAGCGCGTCCACACCGGAAACGATTTTTGGATGGCGCGGAGGTGGTCGTCCCCAAACGCGAGCACGGCGACCCCGTCCGCGCCGAGTTGGGCAAATGCCTGCGTCACAGCCGCAACCGGCGGCCCGGCCGAAAGCGTGGCCCCTGCAATGCGCCCGTCGATCATGGCTTGAGCAGACGGGCTATACCCCAAATACTCAGCCGTAAAATCCTCATTCGGAGAAATGCCCAGGGCCTCGAGAATGGCCCGAGTCGCGCCTTCGGTCCCACTCCCGCGCTTGCCAATGGCGTACTTGTGCCCGAGGTTTTTCAGATCGTCAATCGTACCCGTCTCGGCATCGGATGCGCGCAGCACAAAATGCTCGACATTTTCCCACAGCATCGCAATGGCGCGGATTTCCCGAATCGGCTGGCCCCGATACGTGCCCTGCCCCCGATACGCCATCTCGCCGAACAACCCCTGCAAAATCGCCAAATGCGCCTCGCGGTTGAGCAACATCTGAATATTCTCGCCCGACCCCGCGGAATTGATGGCCGAAGCCACGATTTTGGGTTGCAACCGCTGCGTGATGGTCGTACCCAATGCGACCCCCACTGGATAATACGTGCCTCCGGGCGTGGCAGTCGCAATAATCAAACTCTGCGTCTGCACACCCTCTCGCCCCTCGCCGCAGGAAAGGCAGAGCACCGCGGCGATAAAAAAAAGAAAATGCGTGCGCGTCATAACAAACTCCATCGAAAAGGTGATTTGCAAACAGGTGATAAACTCGATCCAAATAACGGGGACTTCTCAACCTGGCCGCCGCCATCTCAATGCGTGCGCCTGCCGGACAACACGCAGACGCTATCGCCGGCAACCCGTCCCGAGTATTCGCGCCGAAACGCGGGACAATACGTTTCTCCTACATCAATTTACCGCTATCGACATAACAACACAAGCAGATTGAAAAATCCAGGTTCTAACATAGTATAAGCATGTGCTGAAAACGTGTTGGTCAATAACGCCACCGGACTTGTTTTTGTCCATTTGAACAGACCGTCGCCAGTTGTACCCTGTCGTACTTCTCGCATCTAAACTCCCGTCTCCCGTCGTATCTTCGGACAGGCACAGGGGCCTGTCCCTACGATTGCGATTGCTTCTTCCCTCTCCCGTCTCCCGTCTCCCGTCTCCCGCGCCTCTCCCCTCGTATCTTCGGACAGGCACGGGGGCCTGTCCCTACGATTGCGATTGCTTCTTCCCTCTCCCGTCTCCCGTCTCCCGTCTCCCGCGCCTCTCCCCTCGTATCTTCGGACAGGCACAGGGGCCTGTCCCTACGATTGCGATTGCTTCTCCCGCCTCCCCTCTTCCCTCTCCCGTCTCCCGTCTCCCCGCCTCTCCCGTCTCCCCGCCTCTCCCCTTGACATCCCCCCGTGCGGTTTCTATACTTCCTTTGAGGAGCGAATCTATGACCCCCAAACACACCCTTTTGTTTTTGTTCGCGTCCGCGTTGCTCTTGGCGGGTTGTGCCGAGTACCGGGCGTATCGCCATTTGGACCGCGCCATCGCGCACGAGGCCCATGGCGACGGGGAAACCGCGCTGGCGGTATTTCAAGCCGCCGTGGAAATCTGCCCCGAAGACGCGGTTTTGCGCCGGTGGTTGGGCAGGGCATATCTGAGAAGCCGTCAATACGCCGCGGCCCAAGCCGAGTTTGAAACCGCCCTCGCATTGGCCCCGCAGTATCTGATCCTGTATCGAGACTTGGCACGGGTCAACGAAGCCATGGAAATGCCGGAAGCCGCTATCGGCTGGTTGGAAAAGGCTATCGCCCAAGTGCCCGCGCACGAGGAAACGCACCGCGATCTCATCGGTCTCTACCTCGCGCACGAACAATTGCCCGAAGCCCAATCGCTCTTGGAAACCGTTGCCGAACGCTGGCCCCGCGCGATGTGGGCGCATTTCCAACTCGGCAGGCTCTATCTGGTCTTGAAATGGCCCGAGCGCGCCGAAGAATCATACCGACAAGTCTTGGCGATTGAACCGCAAACCGAACGCGAATCCGAACTCCACGGCCGCGCCCACGGCGAGTTGGGCAATGTGTACTACGAGCGCGAGGACTATGAACGCGCCGAGGAATACTTCAAAAAAGCCCTGGAACTCAACCCCCTCGACGACAGCAGCCTAAACAACCTCGCGTGGCTCTACGCCATTCAGGGGATTCACCTGCGCGAGGGCATTCGCTTGTCCCGGCGATCCCTGCGCCTGCGCCCCCACGCGCCCTCCTACCTGGACACCCTCGCCGAATTGCATTACAGACAGGGCAACACGGAACGCGCCATCTTCATCATCCGCCAAGCCATCGCCTTGGATCCCGATAACCCAGAACTGCGAGCGCACCTGCATCGGCAACTCGCAAAATTCATCTCGGGTACGCCGGGCAAGACGTGAGACGCGCCCGCTCGACCGAATCCCGCATCATTTCAGTCACTTACAGGAGGAGGCATTCTTGCCCACCATCGTCCTCATCGGCGGAGGCACCGCCGGGCATGTCACCCCCAATATCGCGCTGTTGCCCGGCTTGCGCGATGCCGGCTACGACATACACTACATCGGCACGCGAGACGGGATCGAGCAAAAACTCATCGCCCGCGAGGGCATACCCTATCGCGCCGTGCCCGCGGGCAAACTCCGCCGCTATATCGACTGGCAAAATTTTACGGATATCTTTCGCATCAAACTCGGATTTCTCAAATCCCTGTTCCTCCTGTCCCGCATCCAGCCCGATATCGTCTTTAGCAAGGGGGGATTCGTCACCCCGCCGATTATATGGGCCGCGTGGTTGCAACGCATTCCGGTCGTCATCCACGAGTCCGACCTCACGCCTGGGTTAGCCAACAAACTCGCCCTTCCGTTCGCCCGCCGCATCTGCCATGCCTTTGCCGAAACCGCCGAATACCTGCCCGCGGAAAAAGCGGTTCACACGGGCATTCCCGTGCGTGCGGAACTCGCCCATGGCAATGCCCAAAAGGGCCGCGACCTGTGCGGTTTTACATCTGAAAAACCCATCGCGCTCATCGTGGGAGGGAGCCTGGGATCGCACGCCTTAAACGCGGCGGTGCGCGCTGCGCTTCCCGATTTGCTCGCGGAGTACCAAATCTGTCACCTGTGCGGGCAGGGCAATCTCGATGCGGCCCTCGACGAGACCGAGGGGTACGCGCAATTTGAATACGCCACCGACGACCTGCCCCATTTTTTTGCCGCGGCAGAGGGCATTGTCTCTCGCGCGGGCGCGACTATCCTCTTCGAACTCCTCGCGTTGCAAAAGCCCGCGCTCTTGATCCCCTTGTCCCTGCGGGCGAGTCGCGGCGATCAGATCGACAATGCCCGAGCATTTCAACGCGCCGGTTACAGCCTCGTGCTTTCAGAAGACGATCTCGCGCCCGCCACACTTTGCAGAGCCATCCGCGATCTGCGCGCACAAAGCGATGTGCTCCGCCGATCCATGGCCGAGTGGCGCGATCGGGACGCGGTCGCGGAAATCCTCTCGGTTCTCTCCGAATGCCTGCGCTGAACCGCGAAAAATTTTGATTTCCAAACCGAGCGCGAAAGCGGTATAATCGGTTGGCGGTAGTTCTCCTGCACTGTCCCTATCGGCCCCTGGCCTCGCATCTAACCCAACCGGCCAGTCCCCGGATCTCTCGCAATACCTCAAGGTCGTATATGATCCCAAAAACGAATCTATCGGTTGAACCCGCTCGGTTGGTCAGAGGAGCCGTGACCCTGAAGGCCATGGTCGTGGGCATGGTGGTCGTGCTCCTGTCCGAAGCGTATATCACCTGGGGCATGATGCACCTGGCGTCGCGCCTGAACAAGTCCTATCTACCGATGGGGCTGTTTTTTGTGTACGTGGTGTTGGTCTTGGTCAATGTCGCGCTCGACCGCGCGAGGAGCAGGTGGGCACTTTCGCCGCCCGAGTTGCGAGTCGCGCTCGGCATGGGGTTGATCGGCGCGTTCTTCCCGTTCTTTGGGCTGGCGAGTTTTTTGCCCACGGTGATCGCCGCGCCCTTTTACTTGGATACGCCCGAAAATGGCTGGCGCGAATTACTGCACGAGCACATCCCGCGGTGGATCGCCTTGCACAACGAAGATGGGGCCGCGACCCTGTTTTACGAAGGGCTCGCGCCGCATCAACCCATTCCGTGGAGCGCGTGGCTCGTGCCGCTCTTTTGGTGGGGCACGCTGATTTGCGCGATTGGGTGGACGACCCTGTGCATCATGGTGATTTTGCGAAAGCAATGGGTGGAGAATGAGCGGCTCGAATACCCGTTGATGAACGTGAGCATGAAGATGGCCGCAGGGGCAGATGATCCCGAGGGGATGGCCCACATGCTTCGCCAACGCGGGTTTCGGATCGGCTGTTTTTTGGGCGCGCTCGCGGTGTTGTGGAATATCGTCACCTTTTTTTATCCCCTCATACCGAGGTTGCCCACGACCCCGAACGCGGCGAGTTGGTTTCGCTGGCTGGAGGGCGCGCCCACGTTCTGGGTGCAGATCAGCATTTACATCATTGGATTTACGTATTTTGCGCGCGTGGAAGCCCTGTTCAGTTTTTGGGTCTTTTTCTTTTTAACGGGCATTGAAATGTCTGTGTTCGACCGCTTGGGCGTGGGATCGTCCGTCGGGCAAGGGGGCTTAGAGGCCGTGCGCGCGCAGAGTTTTGGCGCCTTTGTGATGATCGTGTTGGTGGGGCTGTGGATGTCGCGCACGCATTTGAAGGGGGTGTTCCGCAAAGCCCTGCTCGGCGATGCCGAGGTCGACGATTCCAAAGAGGCATTGTCCTATCGCACCGCCGTGGTCGGGATGGGGATCGGCCTCCTCTACATGGGCTGCTGGTTGCATCTGGCGGGCATGGAACTGAAGATGTTGCTGCTCTACATGTTTTTCGCGCTGACCGCCTATATCGGCCTGTCGCGCATCGTCGCAGAGGTGGGCTTGCCCTACGCCAATATTTCGGATACCGCGCTGAACTACGCGCCGATCTACATTTTGGGATCGCGCGATATCGCCGCGCCCTCGATGGTCAGCCAGGGCTTTCTGTACGCCCTGTTTGCCACCACGCGCGGGTTCCTCGGCCCGCCCTTGGCGCAGACGCTCAAGTTGACCAGTGGCTTAAAATTTCGGCGCCATCGCCTGATCGGCGCCATCGCGATCGCAATGGCGCTGGGATTTTTCGGATCTATCGGGCTTACGATTTACACGGCCTATCGGCACGGGGGATACAATTTGGGGGGATTGACCCGGGTCGCAGGCACGCGGATCAACTACCAAAAAGCCGTGACCTGGATCCGCAACCTCCAACCGCCGGATTGGGACCGCCTCACATTTGCCGGATCTGGGATGGTCATCGTCGCGGTGCTGACCTTTTTGCGCTACCACTTTATCTGGTGGCCCCTGCCCGCTGTGGGCCTGGCCCTGCAAGGGATGTACATGGCGCGCCGCCTCGCGTTCCCCACGTTTATGATGTGGGCGTACAAATCGCTCATCCTAAAATTCGGCGGCGTGGCGATGTACCGCCGAGGACAACCGTTTTTCATCGGCCTGATGGTGGGCTATGCGTTTGCGGTGTTTCTCTCCACGCTGATCGATCACCTCTTCTTTTACGGGCACGGGCATGTGGTACACGATTTTTGAAAAGCGAGAAGGCCGCCCACCCCATCTTGTATCTTCGGACAGGCACGGGGGCCTGTCCCTACGATTGCGATTGCGTCTCCCATCTTCCTCGCAGGCACAGGCGTAGCTTACAACGAGCGGAGCGAGTAACGGGGCTAGGGGGGTAGGTCCCGATAATTTTTAGATGGCTTCTCAGGTAGCGCGAAGGGCGTAGGCGGTACGAGAGCCAGAGCGGGTGCGGGAATGCGGTTTTAATCCGCGCCATCCCCTAATCCGTTTAATCCGCGATTCAGACAACTGACGCAGGTAGCGCGAAGGGCGTAGGCGGTACGAGAGCCAGAGCGGGTGCGGGAATGCGGTTTTAATCCGCGTAATCCCCTAATCCGTTTAATTCGCGATTCAGACACGAGGAGGTTTTCATGAATGTCATTTTGATCGTGCTGGACACATGGCGGCGAGACCATGTGGGGTGTTATGGCAACGACTGGATTCACACGCCGAATATCGACCGGTTCGCCGAGGGGGCAGCCGTGTTTGACAATGCGTATTTGGCGTCGTATCCCACGCTGCCGTGTCGCCGCGACATTGCGACCGGGCGATACGAATTTCCGTGGCGGGGATGGGGCGGGTTAGAGCCCGACGACGTGACGCTGGGCGGCACCGTACACGAGGCCGGGAAGGTGTCCTACTTTTTTACGGATGTGTACCACCACTGGACGAGCAACTCGGGCAGCGGCTATTGGCGGCCCTTTTCCGGCTTTGATATCGTGCGCGGGCAGGAGCGCGACCGGTATGTCACGGATGGGGATATCGCCTTTGAGAATCGCACTTTGGACTATCCCCCGCACAACAAACCCGATCAGCCGCACTTTAGAAATGTGCAGTACCTCCGCAGAGAAGAGCGCGACTGGTTTTCGCCGCAGTTGTTCTCGCGGGCCGCGCGGTGGATTCAGCACAACGCGGATCGGGATTTCTTTTTGATGATCGATTCGTTTGACCCGCACGAGCCATGGGATCCGCCGCGTCATTACGTCGCGTTGTACGATTCCGACGGGGCGGTCGATGAGTATCCGGTCGCGCCGTACGATTGGGTCAAAGGCAATTTGACCGAAGCGGAGTTGAAGCGCGTGCAGGCGATTTACGCGGGCGAAATCACGATGGTGGATCGGTGGGTCGGCCACTTTCTCGATCAGGTTGCGAACATGGGCTTGATGGACGAGACGATGATCATCCTCGCATCGGATCACGGCACGCACAATGGGGACCACGGGCGCACCGGGAAAAACTGGGTGTTGTGGGATGAGATCACGCGCATTCCCCTCATCGTCTGGCATCCCGACTGGGGGCACGGCACGCGCCCCGAACAATTCGCACAGCCGATCGACTATTTTCCAACGGTGTTGGACGCGATGGGGATGGACGTGCCCCAAGGCACGCGCCTGCACGGTCAAAGCCTGTTGCCCTATCTCCGGGACGGGCACGCGCCGGGGCGAGACGCGATTTTGTACGGGCAATTTGCCGGGACGTGCAATATTACGGATGGCGAGTACGCGTTGCTGCAAGGCGTGGCGGAATCCAACCCACCTGCGTACGCGTATTCGAGCATCATCGCCAACCGCAACCGATTCGATTGGGATGCCGACGCGCTCCGGTGCAAATTGACGCCTGCACGCCATCCGGAAAAACACAAGACGCGATTGTACCACCTGCCCTCGGATCCCAAACAGGAACGCGATCTCGCAGCGAGCGAACCGGAAACGCTCGCCCGCATGCAAAAGTTGATGGGCGAAAAATTGCGCGCGATTCACGCGCCTTCGGAATTGGCGATCCGCTTGGGCCTCGCCGAGGAGGGCAGATGAAGCCGAATATCCTGATGATGATCGCAGACGATGCGACCTACAACGACCTGTCGCTGTACGGCGGGCAAAATGTCGAGACGCCCAATATCGACCGCCTCGCACGCGAGGGGTTGGTCTTCAACCGCGCGTACCTGCCCATGGCGATGTGCAATCCCTGCCGCACCGCACTCTACACCGGGTTGCACCCGGCCCGCAACGGCTCGTGCTGGAACCACTCGGCCGCACGTCCGGGCACAAAGAGCCTGCCGCACTACCTCGGCACGCTCGGCTATCGGGTGGGCCTGTGCGGCAAAAAGCACGTCGGGCCGCATCGCAGTTTCCCCTTTGAAAACGTGCCGGGCATCGAGGGCGGGTGCGTGCATCCCAACCCCGAGTTCGGCGTCGAGGGGATTCGCGCCTTTATCGGACAAAATTCAGACGCGCCCTTTTGTCTCGCGGTCGGGCTTTTTGAACCGCACGCGCCGTGGACCTTGGGCGATCCCGATCATTTCGATCTCGACGCGCTCGCGTTGCCGCCCTATATGGCCGATACGCCCGAGACGCGCAGGGATTACGCCAAATATCTCGCGGAGATCGAAGTGTTGGATCGGGAGGTCGGCGATATTCTCGACGTGCTGGCGCAGAGTGGGCGGGCAGACGATACGATGGTGATTTTCACGTCCGAACAGGGGGCGCAATTTCCCGGTTGCAAGTGGACGAATTGGAACACGGGCGTCCACACCGGTTTTGTGGTCCGCTGGCCGGGCAGGGTTTCGCCGGGTTATACGGATGCGATCATCCAGTACGAAGACGTCACCCCCACGCTGATCGATGCTGCGGCCGGGGATCCGCAGGCGATGGATTTCGATGGCTCGAGTTTTCTCCCCGTGCTTTTGGGCGATGCAGACGCGCATCGGGAACACGCCTATTTTATGCACAACAACATCCCCGAAGGCCCGCCCTATCCGATTCGCGCGGTGACGGATGGCACGTACCACTACATCCGCAATCTCACGCCCGAGGCGATCTACATCGAGAAGCATTTGATGGGGCCAAACAAATGGCACCAATACTGGCCGACTTGGGTCGCGGCTACGACATTCGACGAACACACGCGCTTTGTGGTGAACCGCTACATGCACCGGCCGGCCGAGCAGTTGTATCGCATGGATGACGACCCCTGCGAGATGAACGACCTCGCCGCCGACCCGGCCCACGCATCGGCAAAAGAACGCCTGTCTGCCGAACTCGACCGCTGGATGGCCCAACAGGGCGACCCAGGTGCAGAGATCGACACAGAAGCCCAATGGCAAGCCTCCAAACAGGGCAGGCATTTTGAACGGCAGTGCGGATAGACGCCATAATACTCTGTAAATTAAGTTATTCTCAATTTTGATACGCACAAATCAGCACCGACATGGCTCGCTTTTCTAAAACGTTTGGTCCTACAGCATCGTTGGTTGCCTTCGATGCCTTCGGCGACCTACTTTTTTTCAACAGCAAAAAAAAGTAGGCAAAAAATGCCGCTCTCATGCGCCGAGGGGCTTGCACAGCGCAAAGCGCTTTTGTAGTAGCACGACATGCGTTGGCCTGCAAAGTGGGTTGCAAGATGGATGTGGGTTGCGAGACGGACTTGCGCGCTGTGCCTGATGGCTTTCGTTGATGGGCTTTTGGGATGGCATGGTTGGCGATGGCTTAATTGACGTACGGCATCACGGCCGGCACGTTCTTGAAAAATGAAATCCATAATTATTTAATTTACAGAGTGATAAGTGTGATAACTTGGAGAAGATGGGACCGACATGAAAATGAACGCGGAAACGACTCGCCCGCAAGAGCAGGGCAACACCGAAAATTTGCATGCCAATAAGACCCATTTGCCGAGGTTCAGCGGGGCGTCGGGTTTTGGGGATGGTCGAGCGGGAGCGGATCATTTGGTCGCGGTGGATAGGTGGCCGGAGGTGTTTATGCGATGGGTCATGCGAGTTGCGGTTTTGCTTTGGCTGGTGCCAGGGGTCGGTTTTGCCCAGGGGATTTTGTCTGCGGATGACTTCGCGCGCGATCTCGCCCTGCTCCAGTTGTTGGCAGGCGTGCCCTTGGCGTTTGCGATGGTTCACTTCTCGATGTATTTGTTTCGCGCCAACTTGCCCGGCAATCTCCCTTATGTGGCGTTTGCCGCGTGCATTTCCCTCCTCATTTTTCTCTCCCGTGAATCGACTTTACGGCCCACCGATCCGGTCGTTTTTTCGATCGCCATCAAGACCCTCCTCATTCTCACCGCGTTGTTTGGGTTGCAATTTTCCTACACGGCTTTTTTTGGCGCCTTGCCCCGCAACTGGCGCGCGCTTTGCGCTGCGAGCGGGGTTTTGTGTTTGGCGGCTTGGGCCATGCCCATGCCCGTCGTGTATTTGATCGGGCTGATCGGATTTTGCGAATTGCTGCGGATTTGCGCCATAGCGATTTGGCAAAAAAGGCCGGGCGCGCGGATCATCGGCGCGGGTATGGGGGTGTTTATGGCGGTGTCGGTTTACGAGTTGTTGATCGAACTCGGCGTTTTCCCGCGCGAGATTTCCCTTTTGTACCCGGGCTTTCTCGGCATGGTGGTGAGTATGTCGGCATTTTTGGCGCATACGTTTGACCGCACGAATCGAGAGGTGGAAAAACAGACCTTGGAAATTCAAAATTTGACGAGACGCGCAGTGGCGCAACAACGGCGTGCGGCAGAACAAAAACGCCGCTTGCAGGAGGCGGAACGAGAACGGGAACGCGCAGAGGAAGAGCAAAAAACCTTGGGGCGGGAATTGGAACGCGCCCATGAGCGACAACGCATGGCGGGGGAACTCAAGGCGGCCAACCAAAAATTGGCGGGGGGACAGGCGCAGTTGGTTCAAGCCGAGAAGATGGCGGCACTCGGGAATTTGGTCGCGGGCATCGCGCACGAGATCAACACGCCTGTGGGGGCGATCAACAGCATGCACGATACCCTCAAACGGGGGATGGAAAAACTCGCGGGCGAAGTGGCATCCCACCTCCCGGAGGATGAGGACGAAACTCGCCAGCGGATTCGGGCATCCCTGCAAGAAATCGACCGAGCCAATCGCATCATGACGGACAGCACAGCGCGCGTGCGCGAGCTCGTTGCGAGTCTCCGAAATTTTGCGCGCTTAGATGAAGCGGAATGGAAACGGGTGGATATCCACGAGGGGATCGAGAGCACGCTCGCGCTCGTGCGCCACAAATTAGAGGGCCGAATCGCGTTGGTGCGGGATTACGGACAGCTCCCAAGGGTGACGTGTTTCCCCGGGCGGATCAATCAAGTGTTTCTCAATTTGCTGGTCAATGCGGCGCAGGCCATCGAGGGCACGGGCCGCATCGCCATTGAAACGCGCGCGGGGAACGGCGAGGTGTCCATTGCGATTTCGGATACCGGGAAAGCGATTGCCCAAGAGGCGTTGCCCAAAATTTTCGATTTGGAATTTGCGATCCAAAGCGATGAAAAAGGCGCGGTGGGCCTGGCGATGTGCCGTCAGATCGCCGCGGAACACAACGGTCGCATTCTATTGGAGAGCGCGGCGGGCAAGGGCACGACGTCCACGCTCGTATTGCCGATAGATCAAAGAGAAGCCGGGCGAGGTAAATTGACCGCAGATGACCGCGGATGACGCAGGGGCTACGAAATGTTGATCCGCACCCATCAGCACCGACGTGGCTCGCTTTTCTAAAACGTTTGGTCCTAAAGCATCGTGGGTTGCCTTTGATGCCTTCGGCGACCTACTTTTTGTCAACAGAGAAGACGCGAATAAGCGTCTGAAGAAAAGTAGGCGAGCGGGGTACAACTGCCCCAGCAGTTCAAAAATGCCGCTCTCATGCGCCGAGGGGCTAGCACAGCGCAAAGCGCTTTTGTAGTAGCACGACATGCGTTGGCCTGCGAAGTGGGTTGCAAAATGGATGTGGGTTGCGAGACGGACTTGCGCGCTGTGCCCGATGGCTTTGTTTGATGGACTTTTGGGATGGCACGTTTGGCGATAGCTTCTCTGAAGGACGGTGGAACGGCAAAGCGATCCCGATCATGAATTAGTTGGTACAAATGCGGCACGGGATTGACGCATTCTAGCGCATGCCCGTGCCCGTCCATGACCGACCTACACGCGCATGGATTGGGGGTAGCAAGTGATTCTGGCGATCCCATTGGGCATTGCACTGGCGCATTTCACGCTCTTTTTGTTCGCGCCGCGCAACCGCGAGTACCTCTATTGTGCCCTGTTGACGACGAGTGTGGCGGGCCTGATCTTTTTGCCGATATGGGGATCGTCGGCGCCGGATGCGGACGCGACTTTTTATGTCGATGCCCTGTTCAAACTGGCGTTGCTTTGCACGGGTGTGTTTCAACTCTGGTTCGTCTGTCACTTTTTTCAGGGCGCGTTCAACCGATCGTTTAAGGTGTTTGCCGGCATTGGTTGCGCGCTCGGGCTTTTTGTTTTGACTTTGGATGTCGAGGTGTATTACGCATTTTTGCTGATGACCTATCCCGAAGCCCTGACCCATATTTTTCGCGCGCTGTTAAAAAAAAAGCCGGGCGCGCGCATCGTGGGCGTCGGGGTGTTGATTTTCGTCATGGGCAATATGTACCAAGGGCTGGTGGCCCTGGGCATTCTCGACGGGGCGATGCTCGTTTTCCCGTATATTTACAGCGCGCTCGCGCTGATGGTGGCGATGTCGCTTCATCTCGCGCAGATTTTTGCGCGCACGCATCAAAATTTGCGGGAACAACTCGCGCAGGCCCAGGCCTTGGCAGATCGGGAACGCGCACGGGAACGCGAAGCGCGGAGGCTTACGGAACGCGCAGGGGAAAACCGCAAAAAGCAGCGGCAGATCGAGAGAGACAACGCGATGCGAGAATTGGCGTTGGAAGCGGCGCGAGAACAGCAGGCGATTTACGAGTCGCTCCAGCAGAAAAACCGGGAACTCCGCGAGATACAGGTCAAATTGGTGCAGGCCGACAAGATGGCTTCGCTGGGCAATTTGGTCACGGGAATCGCCCATGAAATCCATCAACCGGTGCGCGACATCAACCGGATGCACGAGATCTTGTTGCGGGGTGTCGATCGGATCGCGGGCGTTTTGGAGGCGGAATACCCCGACCTTTTGAAACACAATCGCGCCATCATCGCGGCCTTGCAGGTCATTCGGGACGCGAATCGCGTCATTGCAACGGGCACGGAGCGCGTGACGGAGATCGTTCACAGCTTGCGGAGTTTTGCGCGGCTGGACGAGGCGGAGATGAAAGAGGCCAATCTCCACGAGGGCATCGAGACGACCCTGACGCTGATTCACCACGATTTCAAAAACCGCATCGAAGTGGTGCGGGCATACGGCGATATCCCCACCCTGGCTTGTTTTCCGAGTCGATTGAATCAGGTGTTTCTCAACCTGTTGGTCAACGCAGAGCAGGCCATCGATGGCAAGGGCAAAATTGGGATCTCGACCCGCCGGATAGACGATGAGATCGAGATTGCGATTTCAGACACGGGCAAAGGCATTCCAAAAGAAAACCTCGAGCGCGTGTTCGACCCCGGTTTTACGACCAAAGGCGTGGGCATCGGAACGGGCTTGGGCCTGTCGATCTGCTATCAGATCATCCAAGACCACAAGGGTAGCATCCGCGCCGAGAGCGAGGAAGGCAAGGGCACGACATTCACCATCCGCTTGCCCCTGTCAGAGAACGAGGAACGCGGATAATTTTGAAACGGGTTCTTAGAATCGGGCAACTGACAACCATGAAAACGCGCTTGAACAAACTCTGGATCGCGGCGCTGGCGACCTGCATCGCCAGTGCGGTTGACGCGGCTGACCGCCCGTTATCGACTGCGCCGATCAAGTGGTTTGACCCCGATAATCGGAGCATTCCCAAGCCCGAGGTGGTCGAGGAGAATCTCATTTGGGACGTCGTCGATCACACGTTTTTTTACGAAGTGGGCAAGGTGCTGGATTTGGGATGGACCGCGCGGCGGGTCGGCAATCTGCTACATGTCGCGCCGCGGTGCCAGGCCGACAATGTCAATGCTTTGGATGAAGTGCCCAATTCATCGTGGTACACCAATCGGCATTTTTTGCGGCGCATGGATGTTGCTGCGCTGACCGAAGGGCCGGGGCACGCGCAACCGGATACGAGCGGTTCGTGGGAGGTGGTATCGGGAAAATTTGAGGGCTTGGCGCCCGGGTTTACGGTGCGGGATGCGAAAGGGGCGATTTACTTTTTGAAGTTCGACCCCAAAGGGTACGATGGTCTGGCGACCACGGCCGAGGTGGTCTCGACAAAAATTCTGTACGCGGCGGGGTATCATGTGCCGCAAAATTCCGTTGTTTTTTTTCGCTCCGAGTGGCTCACCATCGGTTCCGAGGCGCAGGTGTCCGACGGCGAGGGCGGCCGCAGGCCCATGACAGAGGCGGATTTGAACGCGATTTTGGATTCGGTTCAAAAGCAGGCCGACGGGCGTATCCGGTGCCTGGCGAGCGCGTTGCTGTCCGGTGCTCCGGTCGGGGTTTTTGACTTTCACGGGCGGCGGAAAGACGATCCCAATGACCGCGTGGCGCACGAGCACAGGCGGGAGTTGCGCGGCCTGCGCGTGATTTCGTCTTGGCTCAACGATGCGGATCGGCGCGCCGCCAATACCTTAAATCTGTTTGTGACCGATGGGCAGGGCCGCCGATACATCAAACACTATTTGATCGACATGGGCGCGACTTTGGGCAGCAGCACTGTGAAGCCCCGAAATCCCAAGACGGGCAACGAATATTTCGTAGATGTTCGCCACATTACGCGATCCCTGTTGAGCCTGGGGCTGTATCGAAAGGCGTGGGAAGAGGCGCGTCCCATGTCCTTTCCATCGGTCGGGTATTTGGAAAGCGATGTATTTTCGCCCGGGGAATGGGTGACGAATTATCCCAACCCGGCGTTTCAAAATTGCACCAACCGCGATGGCTATTGGGGCGCGAAAATCGCGATGGCATTTGGCGATGGCGATTTGGAAGCCATCGTGGAGACGGCGCGATTGCCCGACAAAAGGGCCGAGGCGCGTCTCGTTCAACTTTTGAGGGAACGCCGCGACAAGGTGGGCAATTACTGGTTTCGCCGCGCCAATCCCCTGGATCGCTTTTGGGTGAACAGCAGGGGATTGCACTTTGAGGATTTGGCTATCGCAGGGCGGTTGGCAACCGCAACAGAGACGCGATATGCGTACCGCATCGTCGATGCCGATGGCAAAGCGCGAGCTCCCAACCGCCAACTCGATACGCAAAGCCCCATCCCCATCCCGCGCGATTTGCCCGAGGGGCAATATTACGGGATCGAGATTCGGACGCTGAGGCCCGGTTGGGCGGACAAGTGCGTTCGGGTTTATTTTTTTGTGTGGAAAACCGGGCGGTATCAGATCGTGCGGGTCGATCGGGAGGAGTAGGCAGTCCCGGCCCTGTGCGCGCCCGGCCCCATCACCCGTAGGGACAGGCCCCCGTGCCTGTCCTCGCAACGCGAAACGCGCCATATTCGCCTGCTTTTGCCTTTATCCCATTTTCTGATTCGGGGTTGCAGAATGGGCAAAAGCTGGCTATATTTGTCGCGGGCAGGTGGGGAAGAAGCGAGCGAGGATGCGTTGTAAAACTTTTTGAAGGAGGGCCCCAATGGCTCTGTTGACCGATGAGGAATTGATGGAGACGCTGGAGACGCAGTTACCGGCATTGCTCAAACGGCATCCCGAATTTGAGATGCGCGTTTATTCGACGTTCATGCAGACGGACACGAGAGGGCTGACAACTGACCGCGGCCTACGGCATAAACGCGTACTTGGCGATAAAAATGACCGCGAGCACATCCATGAGCGGATGCACTTCATCGCCTCGTTTGCTCAATCGCTTGATGATGGGATACGCGACGAATCCCAGCGCCAGGCCGTCGGCAATGCTAAAGGTGAGGGGCATGGCGATCAGCGTCAAAAATGCGGGCACGGCGTCCGACGCATCATCCCAGGCGATTTGGGCGGCGGGGGCGATCATCAGCACGCCCACGACGATGAGCGCGGGGGCCGTGGCAAAGGACGGAATCGCCTGTACGAGGGGCGTGAAAAACAACGCGCCGAGGAATAGCCCGCTGGTCACCACACTGGCGAGACCCGTGCGTGCGCCCGAAGAGATGCCCGTGGCGCTTTCGATGTAGGTCGTGACCGTGGATGTGCCCAATACGCTACCGCACACCGTGCCGATAGAATCCGACAAAAGCGCTCGGTTGGCGCGGGGCAACTGGCCGCGCTCGTCCAAGAATTTCACGCGCTCGGAAAGCCCTACGAGCGTGCCCATCGTATCGAACAGATCGACGAAGAGAAACGCGAAGACGAGTTGGATCACGGCGGTGTGGAATGCCAGCGGCAGGTTGTAAATGGCTTCGCCAAAGAGGTGCGTGGGCCAAACGGGCAGGCTGACGATGCCCGCCGGCCAAGGCGTGAGGCCCGCGATCATGCCCAACGCGGTGACGCCCAACACGCCCAACAAAACCGCCCCGCGAATGCCGCGCGCCAGCATGATGCCCATGCCCAAAATCCCCACCATGGCCAGCCCAATCGCCCCGGTGCGAACATCGCCCAAATCGACCAATGTCGCGGGATTATCCACGATAAAACCCGCGTTTTTCAATCCGATAAACGCGATGAACAAACCGATCCCCACTGTGGTCGCGCGCTTGAGGGATTGGGGCACGGCTGTGATAATGGCCTCGCGCACGCGCAAGACGGTCAACAACAAAAACAAAAGCCCCGACGCGAGCACGCAACCCAACGCCAACTCCCAAGGGATGCCCATACCTATCACGATGGTGTAGGTAAAAAACGCATTGAGACCCATGCCAGGCGCCAAGGCAAAGGGATAATTTGCCAAAAGCCCCATCAGCAACGTCGCAATCGCCGCCGATGCACATGTGGCAAACAACAACTCGCCAAACAGGTCTTTGCCCATGGCTCCGGACAAAATCCCCGGATTCACCGCCACGATATAAGCCATGGTCACAAATGTCGTCACGCCGCCCGTCACCTCGGTGCGCCAAGTGGTGTTTTGGGCACCGAACTCGAAAAATTTCGCGATCGCGCCGCGATCCGCTTCCCGCTGTTCTCCAACCGCCATCTCTCCCTCCCGTGAGAAAGTGTGGAAATGTCGAATACCCAAAAAAATAAATTGTCTCGCACGCAATAGCAACGACAAACTGGCTTTACGCATCTCAAAAAAGTAGCATGTTGCGTCCAAAGTGGGTATTGTTGCATCGCGTTTCTATGACGAGGGACTACGCAACGTTGGAATGACGCGAAACAAAGGAGTTGGTGCATGAAAAAAATTCTCGTCACCGGCATGAGCGGGCTGATTGGGGGTGCGGTTCGCAGGCAACTCGAAGGCAAATACGCGCTCCGGGCCCTCAACCGCCGCGCCGTTGCGGGCGTGGAATGCCATCGCGCGGATATTTCGGATTATGACGCGATTCGCCCGGCATTTGAGGGCATTGACGCGGTGGTCCATTTGGCCGCGGCGATCAAAAGCGATTTTGAGGGCTTTGTCGCGCACAACATCGCGGGCACGTATCACGTTTTTGAAGCATCCCGCCGCGCCGGGGTCGAGCGCGTGATCTTTGCCAGCAGCGGATCGGTCACGGCCGGTTGGGAAAACGACCCGCCTTACGACGCCCTCGTGGAAGGCAGGTACGCGGATGTGCCCGAAACGTGGGAGAAATTCTCCCACCAAACGCCCACGCGCCCGCGCGGCATCTACGGTTGTACCAAGGTGTGGGGCGAAGCCCTCGCGCGGCACTATGCCGACAGCACCGCGCTTTCCGCAATTTGTCTCCGCATCGGCGCGGTCAATGCCGAAGATCGCCCCAAGGGCACGCGCGGTTATTCCGTGTGGTGCAGCCAAAACACCATCGCGCGCCTGGTCGAATCGTGCATCGAAGCCTCGCCCGATCTCAAATTCGACATTTTTTACGCGGTCTCGCACAACGAGTATAGCTATCGGGACATGGCGCCCGCCCGCGATGTGCTCGGTTTTGAACCCGAAGGCCACGCGGAGGATTATCGTTGAGATACACCACTGTTTTTTTTGACGGATATGGCACGCTGTTCGACAAGACCTTTGACGCCCTGTACGAGACCTGTCAGAGCATCGCAGATGATCTCCAACTCCCCGTGACCAAAGAGGCGTTTCTCGCGCATTGGGACCGCCACTTCTTCCCCCTGCTGAAGACCGCCGACTTCGTTCCCTTTTGGGACGCGCACGTTCTCGGCCTGCAAAAGACCTTTGCCGATCTCGAGATGCATGCCGATCCCGAAACGTACGTCTCCGACCTGTTTGACGCCTTTGGCCGCGTGCCCGCGTTTTGCGATGTCAAACCGGCCTTGGCCGCGCTTTCCCATGTGCAAACCGGCGTGATCTCCAATGCGGATCACGGGCACCTCACCGCGGCGTTGCGCGCCAACGACCTGCGCTTCAAAGTGGTGGTGAGTTCGGAATCCGCGCGCTGTTACAAACCCGATCCCGACATTTTCTCGACCGCATTCAAAGCCTGTGCCGCCAACCCGGCTCAAACCCTGTACGTCGGCGATTCGCAAGAAGACGACATCCTAGGCGCGAAACGCGCAGGCATATCGATCGCCTGGCTCAACCGCGCGGGCACGGCGCGCAGGGACGACATTCCCAAACCCGACTACGAAATCGACAGCTTGTCCGAATTGCCCGGTCTTGTCGCGGGAACGGCAATCCCATAAGAGGGCGTTTCGTCAGTACGGCATCACCGATGATCGCAGTGCGCGCTACCATTTTTGATAGAAGCCACCCCAACCCATCTCGCAGAAAGGCAATCTATGGATCTCACCAAACAACCGCCTCGTCGGCCGACCAACACTTCGATGCTCGGCATCGTGTCCCTCGCACGCCTGACCGATAAAGCGCGGGCGCACAGCGCGGGCACGATCGGCGAACACCTCTATGGTGACAACTCGGGCTTAGACAAAAAAGTGCTCGCATTCCTCGGCCTCTCGCAAGACGCATTTGCCGACGCGGCCAAGCGCATGAACGACGCCGAACTCTGCGATTGGTTGCGCGAAAATGCGTCCAAAACAGCACTCGAAATCCAAGCCTATAACCACGGACTCCTCACGTGGGAGCCTTTTGACGACGCGAGCCGCCAGCGCCTGAAAGATCGCCTCGAAAAATTCGACGCGGACCCCGATGAAGTAAAAACCATGCTCCAATCCATGGAACTCGACGACTGGGGCTGTTTCCGCGAGACGGACCTCACCCAACGCCCGCCGCGCACGCCCTATAACCGCGATGTCGCCGGGCTGTACGGCGCGTCTCGCATGGCCGATAAAGCGCGTGCTGCGAGAATCGACAAACTGAATGGCTACATCTACAACAGTCCCTTGGATCAAGCCATCCTCAACTTTCTCGGCATCTCCGCTGAAAAATTCCAAGACGCCGCCTATCGCCACGTCAACGATATCGAACTCGGCGCCTGGGTTCTCGAACACGCGGATCGCACGCGGGATGAAATCGCGCACATAAACGACGCGCTCGTCCGCAAAGGCCCCGAAGGCGAACGGCAAATTGAATTTTTCAATGCCCTACGCAATCGCCTGGCCCCTGCCCGCACAGACATCGAGACGTGGTTTGATCTCCTCGCCCTCGATGACGCCCATACCTATTCAAACAACCCGTAAAACGCCGCCTCTTCAGGACGAATTACAACGGCGTAGCGGGCGCGCGCCGTGGCGTGCGTTCCACTTTTCCGCATTGACAATCATGCGTTTTTGATCTCATCTCTCCGCGAGATTTTATCGACTATGCGAGTGTCAGAACCCAAACATATCCCTTCGGTCTCCGTCATTATCCCGGCGCGCAATGCGGACGCGGTGCTTCCTGGTGCCCTCGATTCGGTGTTGTCGCAGGATTACGACGGCCCCATCGAGGTGATCGTGGCCGATGGTTCAGACACGCTGGCGACCGCAGATATGCTTTGGCGGCGTTATCCAAGCGTGCGCGCCGTGTCCAACCCCGAGCAAATCACGCCGGCTGGCCTCAACCACGCACTGCGGGCGGCCACCGGGGATATCATCGTGCGTTGCGATGCCCAGGCCGCGTTGCCGAAGGGGTATGTAAAGCGGGTTGTCGCCACGCTGATCCGAACGGGCGCGGCCAATGTCGGGGGCCTCCAGCGTCCTGTTGGAACGACCGTGGTCGAACGGGCAGTGGCGATGGCGACCACCTCGTTTCTGGGAACGGGCGGTGCGCGCTATCGCATGGGCGGATCCGAAGGCCCCACCGACACCGTGTATTTGGGCGCGTGGCCTCGCGAGAAGCTCGAAGCCCTAGGGGGGTTCAATACCACTTTGACCGCAAATGAGGATTACGAACTCAACTATCGGTTGCGACAGCGCGGAGAGACGGTGTGGTTCGACCCCGAGTTGGCGGTCGCCTATCGGCCGCGCGGCAATTTTGTGGCACTGTTTCACCAGTACTTCACTTACGGTCATCGCAAGGTCGCCGTGCTGAAAATTCATCCCGCCTCCCTGCGCGTCCGGCAACTCGCCGCGCCCTTGCTCGTGCTGGGCATGATCGTCTCGGACTTGTTGCTCTTGACCGACACGGTGTGGTCGTCCGTGTTGCCATCCATCTACTTTACGACCCTCATTCTCGGCGGGCTGATCACGGGCCTTCGCCATCTCGACTTTGCCGGATTCCTCGTCCCTCTGGTGTGGGTGACCATTCACATGGGGTGGGGAATGGGATTCTTGGTTTCGATTTTTACGAAGAATTCGCGACGGAAGTAGCCCATGGGAGCTGTGCAGATGACCTCGACTTCTCGCCCCCACATCGCCGTCATTGGCGCCGGCTTTTGCGGCCTGGCCGCGGCGTATGAACTCGGCCTGCGCGGCATCCGCGCCACTGTGCTCGAGCGGGATGGCGAAATCGGCGGCCTGGCCGGGAGTTTCGACGCGGGCGGCGCGCGACTCGAGAAATTCTATCACCACTGGTTCTCGCACGATGTCCATGTGATGCGGCTCGTCGAGGAGTTGGGCCAGTCGGATCGCATTGTGTTGCGCCCCTCGCGTGTGGGCGCGTACTACGCCCATCGATTTTTCAAGCTCTCCTCGCCCCTCGATCTCCTGCGCTTCTCGGCCCTGCCGTTCTGGAGCCGCATTCGGCTCGGGCTGTTGGCGTTGCGGGCGCGCCGCGTGCGGGATTGGCGCGATTTGGAAGACCGCACGGCCGCGGACTGGCTGCGGGAATTGGGCGGTGAACGGGTGTACGAGGTGGTGTGGCAGCCGCTCCTGCGCGGAAAATTCGGGGACTTGGCAGAAGAAGTGGCCGCGGTCTGGCTTTGGAACAAGCTCAAGTTGCGGGGCAGCAGCCGTGGCAAGGGCGGTGCCGAACGACTCGCTTACTACCGAGGTGGGTTTTCCGCGCTGGCCGACGCCTTGTCGGACGCTATTTGCGCGCGAGGAGGCGAGATCGCAACCGGGGCTTCGGTGCGCGAGTTGCAGGTGGAGAAGGGGCGCGTGACCCACATCGTCACCGCCGATGAGACCCTCGCCTGCGATGGGGTGATCGCCACTCCCGCGTTGCCGATCGTCGCCGAGTTGGTAGAACCCCATGTGCCGGGCGAGTACGTCGCCCTTTTGCGCCGCGTTCGCTATCTCGCCAATATCTGCGTGGTGCTCGAACTCGATCGCAGCCTTTCGGATATTTATTGGCTGAATGTCAATGATCCGAGTTTCCCATTTGTGGGGGTTATCGAGCATACGAACTTCGAGCCGGCCTCGACTTATGCGGGACGGCACATCGTCTATTTGTCCAAGTACCTGCCCGCGACAGACCCGGTCTATGGGATGCCGGATGGGGATGTGGTCGCATTCACGCTCGAACACTTGCGCCGGATGTTCCCGGATTTGGCGGATGAGCGCGTCCTCGATGCCCACGTTTGGCGCGCGCGCTACACACAACCGGTTGTCGAACGCGGCTACCGCCGGTTGATTCCCGACAGGCAGACGCCCATAGACAACCTGTTGCTGGCGACGATGGCGCAAATCTATCCGCAAGACCGGGGTACGAATTACGCGATCCAACAAGGGCGGGAAGCGGCTCGGGCCTTTGAGGCGATGGGAGAGACCAAAAAATGATAAAGGAACGCGCTCCCGATCTCCTATCCGTCGTCGTGCCCTGTTTTAACGAAGAGGCGGTTATCCGCGAGACGCATCGCTCTCTCGTCGCCAGCCTCGAGAACGCCCCCCATCTCGCCTTCGAACTCATCTATGTCGATGACGGCAGCCGCGATGCCACGCTAAAACACCTGCGGGGTTTGCAACGCATGGATGAGCGCGTGCGCGTGCTCGTCCTATCGCGCAATTTCGGCCATCAGATCGCCCTGACCGCAGGCCTGCAAAATGCCCAAGGCGATGCCGTGGTGGTTATTGACGCGGACCTGCAAGACCCGCCCGAGGTCATTCTCGAAATGCTCGACCACTGGCGCGAAGGCGCGGATGTCGCTTATGGCACCCGCACCCAACGCGAGGGCGAGACGGCCTTCAAACGCTGGACCGCCAGCGCGTTTTATCGCCTCATCAACCGCATCGCCGATGTCGCCATCCCGCGCGATACGGGCGATTTTCGGTTGATGGATCGCAAGGTGGTCGATGTCATCCTCGCCATGCCAGAACGCGACCGCTTCGTGCGCGGCCTGGTGGCGTGGACCGGCTTTCGCCAAGAATCCGTGCCCTATCGGCGGCTGGCTCGGACCTCGGGCGAGACCAAATACTCATTCCGAAAGATGTCGCGCCTTGCCATCGATGGCATTTTGTCGTTTTCCCTAGTGCCCCTGCGCTTGGCGACTTATGTCGGCTTTTTCGCTTCTGGACTGGCTCTATCGGGCATTGTGTACGCACTCGCCCTTCGCATTTTTACCGATATATGGATCACCGGCTGGACCTTGCTGTTCATCGCCATCGTATTTTTCGGCGGCGTGCAACTCGTGCTCATCGGCATCGTGGGCGAATACTTGGGGCGCATCTACCACGAGGTGAAGCGGCGCCCGCTCTACTTGGTCGAGGAGCGACTGGGATTTGCTGCTACCGATCAAAGGGAGAATGGCAATGCCTGAATTGAAAGCGATCTTTGACAAATGGGGCGACCGCCTCGTTATGGGCGGCAAGTCGTACTCTGTGGTTTGCATAATTTTGGTTCTTGTCGCCGCGGTGTTGCGCTTTTACGAACTGCCGGAAAACTCTTTAAGATATGACGAAGCCAGAGTGGCCAACCAATCGAGAGGCACACTTTCGGAAGTTATCTCAAACACGCGTTATTACAATTCCTCGCCGATCCTCTATCCCATGATATTGTATGTCGTGCAGACAGTGGAGAGTTCCTCCCTGAGTGTTCGCATCGTGTCGGCGACGACCAGCGTTCTGACCATTGCGGTGTTGCTTTTTCTTTTTCCGCGCGTCGGTGTCAGCCGTTCGGCTGCTTTTCTGGCGGCGCTTATGGCCGCTTTTTCCAGTAAGGCGATAGAGCACGCCCAGGATGTAAAGGAATACTCCATTGACGCGTTCGTCGCCGCGTTGCTGATCGCCGGTCTGCTCGCGTATCTGCGGAACGCAAAGAAAGTCCTGCTCTGCACATCCTTGTTCATCGCCCCACTGATTCAGTATGGTCTCGTTGTCTTTTGTTTTGCCATCCTCGCGACGATATGGAGTCTGAGCTTATTTCAGAACGGTTTTAAGGGGTCGAGTTGGGTGCAGGCGTGCAAAAAGTCAATGTGTCCCTGCGCGTTCTTCGCGGTGGGAAGTGCCATCACTTATGCGGTTACTCTTCGGTATCAATGGCGAGGAGAAGGCTGGGGCAGTGACGGCTATCTGACGCGGTATTACTATCGTGGAGAATATCGCGATGTGTGGTCGATTTTCGAATTTACGGGGCTCCGGACGTGGGGACTCTTAAATTATCATCTGACGGAAACGATTGCGATATTGGCACTTGTGGCGGTTGGCATTTCGCTCTATGGTCGCTTCAGAAAATCGCAGATCGATCCGAGTTTGGTTTTGTGTTTTTTGGCCCTTGCAAGCGCGGCAGGTGCCGCCGTACTCGGTGCATATCCTTATGGAGGCATAAGGCAATGTATCTATTTGGGTCCGATTCTTTTTTTTATCTTTGGTCACGCACTTCATCGGGCAACCGATATCCTGTTTCCGCGCAGGTTGCGCCTAACCTGCCTGACTTTGGTCGCGAGCATCGCGATGTTTGGCGGAATAGCGAGTATCAGGGCGGACAATCCATACCGAGAAATTGAAGATGTCAAAGGTGTTCTCATTGCTTTAGAAGAGCAAGCCAAAGGGGAAGATGTGATTTATGTATCGGCTAAAGGGACTCCGGCTTTCCAATTTTATCTCTCCCACAAGCCGGACAATTACTACTATCGAGGCTGTCACTACTACGACTCTGCTGAAAAATGTGTCGAAGATATAGTCAGCCTGATGAATTTGGAATACAGTCTCTACCCTTCGAGCCGAAAAAGAATGTATCTGAGTTTTATTGTGTACAATAAGACAGAAACAGTATTACAAATGCTTAAAGACAGATGGTCAATCGATGCCAAAGAAGTCTTTCAAGGCGAACAGGTCTCGCTTTATCTGCTCCCAAATTTCCATCGCCTTGCAGATCGGGCCGAACTCGGCGATCCCATCAGCGAATCCGACAATTATGAGATTTATCTCAAGCACAATCGATTGGTGTACATCAAAAAAACAGAGAAATGTGGTAACGGAGGGGATTCCGATAAGAGATTTTTTTTACATATACATCCGGTTGACGAGAGAGATATTCCAAAACGAAACAGGCAATATGGTTATGATTACATAAGTTTTGATCCCGACCGCCACCGCTACTTTAGTCCCATCTGTCACCATTTTGAGATTGCCAATCAATGCGTTGTAGAGTGTCCTCTCCCCGAGTATGACATCGATTATATCAGAACGGGTCAATCTACCAGCGCAGGCGTGACCTGGGAAACGAAATGCTTTGTCAAGGCCAACAAATACAAGTCGGCGTATCGGTCTATCTCGGCGAGCGAGCCGGGCATCCGCTCACATTTTGACATCTATGTCAACGGGGACACCTTGTCCTACGTCAAAGAGCCGTGCGCTGTGGGCGACACAGAGGCGCGCTTCTTTTTTGATCTTATCCCCGCCGATGAGAAAGACTTTTCCGATTACCACGAGCAACATGGCTATGACAGCGGGACTTTTCAGTTTGATGAGAAAGGGATGCGATTCGACGAGAAGTGCATCGCGAGGGTCGCGCTCCCCGAATATGACATCGATTATATCAGAACCGGCCAATATGATAGCACAGGCGTGCGTTGGGAAACGAAGTTTCCCATCTGGGCGAATAAATACAAGGCGGTGTATCGGTCTGTCGCGGCGGGTGAGCCGGTCATCCGTTCACATTTTGACGTCTATCTCGATGGAGACACACTGTCCTACGTCAAAGAGCCGTGTGCTGTGGGCGACACAGAGGCGCGCTTTTTTTTCGATCTCATCCCCGCCGATGAGAAAGACTCTCAAGATCACCATGAGCAACATGGCTATGACAGCGGGACTTTTCAGTTTGGGGAGAAAGGGGTGCGATTCGACGAGAAGTGCATCGCGAGGGTCGCGCTCCCCGAATATGACATCGATTATATCAGAACGGGTCAGGACACCAATACCGGCCGCGTCTGGGAAAATACGTTCTCGGTCAAGACCGCCGAATACAAGTCGACGTATCGGTCTATCGCGGCGGGCGAGCCGGTCATCCGTTCACATTTTGACGTCTATCTCAATGGAAACACGCTGTTCTACGTCAAAGAGCCGTGTGCTGCGGGCGACACAGAGGCGCGCTTTTTTTTAGATCTTATCCCCGCCGATGAGAAAGACTCTCTCGACTACCACGAGCAACATAGCTATGACAGTGGGATTTTTCAGTTTTGGGAAAAAGGGGTGCGATTCGACGAGAAGTGCATCGCGAGGGTCGTGCTCCCCGAGTATGACCTCGATTATATCAGAACGGGTCAGGACACCAATACCGGCCGCGTCTGGGAAAATACGTTCTCGATCAAGACCGCCAAATACAAGTCGGCGTATCGGTCTATCGCGGCGGGTGAGCCGGTCATCCGTTCACATTTTGACGTCTATCTCGATGGAAATACGCTGTCCTACGTCAAAGAGCCGTGCACTGCGGGCGACGCAGAGGCGCGCTTCTTTCTCGCCATCTATCCTTTGGATACCCATGACCTTCCCGATCACCGCAAACAACCTGGCTATGACATCGGGATTTTTCAGTTTTGGGAGAAAGGGATGCGATTCGACGAGAAGTGCATCGCGAGGGTTACGCTCCCCGAGTATGACATCAAATTTATCAAGTCCGTGCGGTGGGCACAGGACGGAAGTGCGTACCCGGAAGTGATCTATGATTTCGACCTGAGCGACCTCTACGATTTGGTAGCGGCGTCCAACGAGCCGATCATCCGCTCGGTCTTTGACGTCTATCTCCGCAACAATACCCTCATGTATCTCAAAGAGCCTTGTAAGCCAGACGACACGGACCCGGGCTTTTACGTCCACCTCTTCCCCGTCGATGAAGATGACCTTCCCGCCAATCGCAAGCAACACTTTTTTGACAACCATGACTTTTCGTTCAATTACCGCGGCAAGCACTTTGGCGAGAGGTGCTTGGCAACCCTTCCACTTCCCGATTATGAGATCGACCGCATCCGAACCGGTCAATGGATTATAGGCGAATCGCGCAATCTCTGGCGGGAAGTTTACTCCATTGAGTAGCATTCGCCTAGGTTGAGCGCGAAAATGATTCTCAAAAACGCCACAGCGACGGGAGAACACTTATGAAACCATTATCCGAACTCGCAAAGCGGGTGGCTGACGCGCGGCCGGGGGATGAGATTGCGTTGGCAGATGGCGCGTACGGTGGGGAGCGGTGCAGACTCGCGGCAGAGGGAAGCGCGGATCGCCCGATCACCATTCGGGCGGAAAACACCGGGAAAGCGGTTATCCGAGCGCCTGTCTCCGTCGAGGGAAATGGCATCCACCTCGTAGGGTTGCGCTTTGTGGAAAAAGGCGGGATAGAAATTCGGGGCGGGGATTGCCGCATCAGCGGGTGCGCGATGACAGATGTGCGAACCGGCAAATGGGTGCGCGTGTTGCCCGAGAGCCGGCACATCGAAATCGACCACTGCCGGTTCGAGAACAAGACCGACAACCGCGTCGAGATGCGCGGTTGCCAACTGATGCAAATCGTCGTGCGAAACGCGGGAGAGGCACACCACATCCACCACAACCACTTTGTCGATATTCCGGATGGCAAGTCGAGCAATGGGTACGAGACGCTCCAACTCATCACAGAGGGCAATCCCTACGACCCGGCGCCTGGCCATTGCGGCAGCCTCATCGAACGCAATTTGTTTGAACGCTGCAATGGCGAGGCGGAAATCATCTCGGTGAAATCCAACGGCAATACCCTCCGCAGAAATACATTTCGGGATTGCCGCGGCGCCTTGGTGCTCCGGCACGGCGATGGCAATGCGGTCGCTGAAAACTTCTTTTTCGGCGATGGCGAACCCCGCGCCGGGGGCGTGCGCTTGCAAGGCGCGGATCAAGTGGTGGTCAACAACCTATTCCACGCGCTCCGGGCGTTTGGCGTCGCGATGATGGATGGCGCGCACGACGATCTCTACGTGCGAACGGAACGCGCCCTCGTCGCATTCAACACCTTTGCGGGATGCGATCCGGCATTGGTCGTCGGCCTCAACCACAGCGCGTACCCCAATGGCGCGCCCCCCAAAAATTGCGCGATAGCGAATAATATTTTTACCCGGCGCGGCACGCGAGACGCGGGGTTTCGCACCGTGAGACTCGTCAATGGCGACGAGCCGGTGGATTGGCTGTGGGAGGGGAATGTCACCGAGGGCGCGTTGGGCATGCCCGAACGCGATGGGATACGCACGGAGAGGATCGCGGTGCGCCATCTGCCCAACGGCGTTGTCGCGCCTGCGGAATCGAGCGGTCTCATCGGCGTTGCCGAGGGGCGTTATCCCGATGTGGCGACGGATATTTTGGGGCATTCGCGCAGCGACCACAAGACGGTCGGCTGCGTGGCGTTTCCTGCGCGGCGGGAAGATGGCGGCCCATTGACAGCGGCAGATGTGGGGCCAGATCAGTAGGATCACAGAAAGGAAAACGCATGAAAATTAAATCCGTCGAAGTCGTCCGCGTCGAACGGCCCGATGCGGACCCGACCGCCACGGGGTCGGGCACGACGCTGTCCGCGTCCGCGGGCACTCGCGCAAAAACACAGGGGTACAGAAAGGCGTGGCCCACGCAAATCGAAGTCGCCAACCCCATGTCCAAATTTCCGCGTTTTAAGAAACGCCGCCAGCTTTACAGCGCGAAGAAATGGCCCGGTTTCGCCGTCAAAGTGACCGCGGAAGACGGCACTTGGGGCCTGGGCGCGGCATCGGGCCGTCCCGCCGCCGCAGTCGTAGAAGATGCGTTCGCGCACATCTTGGAAGGCGAAAATTGTCTGGCGATAGAAAAGCTGTGGGACGTGATGTTTCGCGTGTCCAAATCCTTTGGCACCGTCGGCATCGCGTCTGTCGCCATGAGCGCGGTCGATCTGGCGTTGTGGGATTTGGCAGGCAAATTGCAGAACGCGGCCGTCTATGAACTCTTGGGCGGGCCGACGTGCGACCGGTTGTTCGTCTATGCCACGGGCGGCGATGTCGATTGGTACAGAGAATTGGGATTTCGCGCTTTTAAGCTGCCCTGTCAATACGGCCCGGTGGATGGCTCGTGGGGGTTGCGGGAAAACGAGCGGCGCATCGCCGAGGTGCGCGAGATGATAGGCGATGCGTGCGATCTCATGCTCGATTGTTACATGGCGTTCGATGTCGAATACGCGACGCGCTTGGCAGAGCGTCTGCGCCGCTACGACCTGCGCTGGATGGAAGAATGCCTGATCCCGGAAGATGTCGGCGGGCACATCGCGCTCAAAAAACGCCTGCCGTGGATGACCTTGGCCAGCGGCGAGCACTTTTACACGCCGTACCCTTACCAGTTGATGATCGAAAACCGCTGTCTGGACATTCTCCAACCCGATATCCAGTGGGTGGGCGGCATGACCGCGTGCGTCAAAATTTGCCACATGGCCGCCGCGGCCGGTTTGGAAGTCTGCCTGCACGGCGGGGGGCGAGACGCGTACGGCCAGCATTTGAGCTGGGCGATGCCGAATATCTCGTTGTGCGAGTACTACATCGGCTCGGATCCGGGCGTCCCGCTCGAAGAAGTGGCGCAACCCGGCGCGCAGGTGCCGCGCGACAGCTATTTGGATTTTACTCCGACGGGGCCGGGCTTTGACTTGGGCATCGAAGAGGAATGGCTGGTGCCGTTTCGCGCTTAAAAGACGGAGGGAACATGGACAAAACGATCATTTCGGTCGCAGTCGTGGGATCGGGGCCGACAAAAGAGATGAATCCCGCGGTGCCCTACACGCCGAAAGAAATCGCAGAAGCCGCCATCGAATGCCACAAAGCCGGCGCGGCGATCGTACACATCCATGTGCGCGATCCCGAAACCGGCATCGTGTGTTCGCGGCTCGAATTGTTCGCAGAAGTGGTGGACCGCATCCGGCAAGCGTGCGACCTCGTCATCAATCTGACGACGAGTGGCGGCAATATCAAAGGCGAGAACATCATCGAGGAACGCCTCGAGCCGGTCGCCCTCAAACCCGAAATTTGCTCGCTCGATATCGGCTCGTTGAATTTTGGCAATCGGGTTTTTATGAACCCGCCCGACTGGGGAATCGCCGCGGCCAAGCGCATGCGCGAGCACCGCGTCAAACCCGAGATCGAGGTTTTCGACGCGGGGCATATCCGCCAGGCCAAGCGCATGATCGAAGATGGCTTGTTTGAAGACCCGCCCTTTGTCCAGTTGTGCATGGGGCCCGGATGGGGCATTGAAGCCACGCCGGAAAATTTGGTTTTCATGAAGAATTTGTTGCCGCCCGATGTGATCTGGTCCGCGCTCGGCGTGGGCAAGGCGCAGTTGCCCATGGTGACGATGGCCTGTCTGATGGGCGGGCACATGCGCGTGGGGTTTGAGGACAATATTTATCTGCGGCGGGGCGTGTTGCTCAAAAGCAATGCCCAAATGGTCGATCTCGCGGCCGGGATCGTGGAGAAACTCCAGGGCGAGATCGCCACGTCAAACGATGCCCGCGACCTGCTCGGCCTGACCCCTTCGGGAAGACGGGAGAGGGAAGACGGGAGACGGGAGAGGGAAGAGGGCTTTTTTGAGTGATGGATCAAGGGTGGTTTTGATGGGTTTGAGCCAGCGCATCATGCGATTGAAAAACCCCAGACCCCCACCACCGCTGTGTCCTTTGTACGACGTCCCCTCATCCGTATTCTCATGTGGTTGGCTTTCGTTGATGGGCTTTGCCGACCACATCACAAAAAATAGTGCGCCCAGACTTTTTGGACCGCGGCGATAGTTTGATCGATGTCTTCGTCGGTGTGGCGTTCATCAACGGGCAGGCGCAGGCAGGTGGCTTGCAGGGCATCCACGTTGGGGCAGTCGTCGGGGTTGTACGCGGTGTTTTGCCAGAATGTCGGGATGTCGTCTGTGAGTGGGTAGTACTTGCGTTTTTGGATGACTTCGGTGTGCAGGATGTTTTTCACGGCGGACATGCTGGCGTTGATGGGGATGCCTTCGGCGCGGAGGATGGCGACGAGTTCGTCTCGGGTTGGCACGGTTCCCGTGTAGCGAATGGCGATGGGCCACCATGAGGGGTGGGCGTTGTCGGCGATTTTGGGAAAGTCGAGATGCGGTAAGTCCCCGAGTTCGGCGATGTAGCGGCGGGCGATTTGGTCGCGCCGGGCCACGAGGCCCTCGAGTTTGCGGAGTTGGGCGATAGCGATGGCGGCTTGCAAGTTGGTGGGGCGCAAGTTCGCGCCGAAAAAGGGAATGGGTTGCGCGCCGCGTTCGCGCGTTTGGGCGCGCAGATAGGTTTTATCCCGAAAGAGGCGGGCGATTTCGGCGACCCCATCGTCGTTGGTGGTGACAAAGCCGCCATCGCCGGTGGATAGTTGTTTGGATTCGTTCATCGAAAACCCGGCCGCATCGCCGATAGCCCCCGCGAATCGACCGCAATAGGTCGCGCCGTGTGCCTGCGCGCAATCCTCGAGAATTTTGACCCCGGTTTCCTCGCCAATAGACAGGAATGCCGCCATTTCGCAGGGCATACCAGCCATGTGAACGGCGATGATAGCGCGGGTTTTGTCGGTGATTTTTTCGCGCACTTTTTGCGGATCGAGCAGGCGGGTTGAAAGGTCGATGTCCGCAAAGACCGGGATGGCGTGCAAGGCGAGAATGGCCGAGGTCGTGCCGAAGTCGGTCATGGGTGTGGTGATGACTTCATCGCCTTCGGAAACCCCGAGCGCAACCAGAGCCGTTTGCAAAGCTGCTGTCCCCGAAGTGACCATGACGGCGTGTTTGACCTGAAAAGCGCGACACACATCGGCTTCAAAATCCGCCACTTTGCTTCCCGCCCCCATCATGAGTTTGCCCGAATCGAGGACTTCCAACAACAAGGCGCGTTCGTCACCTGTGTATTTGTTTGGCTGGTTATAGGGCACGGATTTGGCCTTTGGGCCGCCGTTAATGGCGAGTTCGTCCATGGGAGTTCTCCCTTGTATCTTCGGACAGGCACAGGGGCCTGTCCCTACGATTGCGATGGCTTCTTACCTCTCCCGTCTCCCGTCTTACCTCTCCCGTCTTTCCTGATCGACCACCGACCGCTCAATCTCTCCGCGCCAACACATCGCGCTCGTAGGCTTCCACGTCGTCGAGCCAAGCCGCGCCGATGGGCACATTGGCTTTGAGACAACACATGTCCCACACCGCGGAAAAGGGCATGGTTTTCATGACTTCCATGAGCGCGAGTTTTTGCGCGTTTTTGCCCTCGGCCTCGAGTTGGCGCAGGCGGGCCGTGGGATCGACGAGGCCGTAGAGAAGGGCTTTGCGGGTGGCGCGCGTGCCGATGACGTACGCGGCGATGCGGTTGATGCTGGCGTCGAAAAAATCGAGCGCGAGATACATGCGGTCGATGGCGCCGTGCCGCGCGAGTTCGAGAAAGACGTTGCGGACCTCGTCGCTGAAGAGCACGACGTGATCCGAGTCCCAGCGAATGGGGCGGCTGGTGTGGATGAGCAATTTTTCGTGGAAGGCAAAATGGGCGGAGAGCTTGTCGGCGATGGATTCGGTCGGGTGAAAATGGCCCATGTCCAAGCAGAGGAGTTTGCCCCGGCTGAGGGCGTAGTTGGCGTAAAAATCATTGGATCCCACGGTGTAGTCTTCCATGCCCAAGCCGAAGAGTTTGCCTTCGACCGCGTCGATGCACGGCAGGCCAATGCCCAAGCGGGGGGCGAAGATCGCGTCTAAGGCTTCGACGAGACGCTCGCGCGGGGTCCACCGATCCGCGGGGTGATCCTTCGCGCCGTCCGGGATCCAGTGGTTGTTGACCACCTCATCGCCCAACGCCTCGCCAATGGCTTCAGAGATGCGGCGGCTCGCGATGCCGTGCTGGATCCAGAAATCGCGGATGCCCTCGTCCGGATGGCTCAAGGTGAAGCCGTCGTTGGCTTTGGGATGTGCAAAATAGGTGGGGTTGAAGTCGATGCCGATGCCGTGCGTTTTTGCCCAATCGATCCAAGCGGCAAAATGCTCGGGTTCAAGGGCGTCGCGATCGACGATTTCGCCGCCTGTATCGCAATACGACGCGTGGATGTTCGCGCGGTGCGGGCCGGGCAACAGGTCGATGGCGGCCTTGAGATCGCGGCGCAACTCATCGCCATTGCGCGCCCGCCCGGGGTAATTGCCCGTGGCCATAATGCCGCCGCCTTCGACCGCTTCGTCTTTGACTTCAAAACCCGCCACATCGTCGGCTTGCCAACAATGGAGCGAGATCGGCACGTCGAGCGCGCGGTCGACG
Organism: Candidatus Latescibacterota bacterium; assembly: GCA_965242535.1. Taxonomy (GTDB): domain Bacteria; phylum Latescibacterota; class UBA2968; order UBA2968; family UBA2968; genus VXRD01. The sequence goes on along the minus strand of OZ251458.1, from coordinate 4,859,003 downwards.
GCGCGGTCGACATCGACCCCAAAAGCGGCGTATTGCTCCGCGGCGCGCTGAAAATTGGCTTCGATCTGAGCATCGGTAATCGGCGTTTTGTAAGACATTGAAATCTCCCCAAAAAAAGTAGCTTGTAGCCCGCTCCACCGCACGAGGACAGGCACGGGGGCCTGTCCCTACGAATAATGGGAGGGGCTGACCACTGACCACGGATCGCGCCTCAAAAAAGGCGAAATCGGGTGGGGTGTCAAGGGAAAAGGCTGTGGATTTTGGTGGCAACGGGGTTATCGTCATTTGTTCGAGATGGTGCTTTGGGGGGGGATTTTTTTTAGCCACGAGCGGGGTACAACTGGCGATAGCCAGTTCAAAGGCACAAATTCGTTTTGCCACAAAAGGCACAGAAAGCACAAAAAAGGCACAAAAGGGAAAGACGGAGAGGTGAGAAGCAATCGCAATCGTAGGGACAGGCCCCCGTGCCTGTCCGAAGATACAAAGAGAGGGTTTGTATGAAGCGACCGAATATTTTGTTGATTTACACGGATCAGCAGCGGTGGGATGCGATGGGGGCGAATGGGAATGCCGATGTGCAGACGCCGAATCTGGATCGCTTGGCGCGCGAGGGCGTAAATTTCGATCACTTTTTTGTGCAGAACCCGGTGTGTATGCCCAGCCGGGTGAGTTTTTTGACCGGGCAATATCCCTCCACCCTCGGCATTACGCACATGGGCGTGCCCGTGCCCGAGGATTTTGTGACCCTGCCCCGGTTGTTGCACAATTCGGGCTATCATTCGGCGAACATCGGCAAGTTGCACTTCTTGCCCCACGCCAACCGCGATCACCGCGCCATCCATCCTGGCTACGGGTTTGACCATCTCGAGATCAGCGACGAACCCGGGTGTTACGAAGATGCGTATCGCGCATGGGTGCGGCGGGAAGCGCCGGATCAACTCGATCACATCAGTTTGGGATTACCGCCATTGACCGAACAGTGGCATCGCATTATGGGAATCGACGACGGCATCGCCCATCCGGACGAACGCTTTCCCAAACATCCGATGGCGTTTCGCGGGCGAGATGATTATACGCATACGGCGTGGGTGGCGAACAGGGCGATTCAATACATGGCGGAACGCGCGCGCACGGGCCGTCCGTTTTTGTGCGTTGCGGGGATTTACTCGCCGCATTCGCCGTGGGTCGCGCCCAGGCGTTTTTTGGACATGTACGATCCCGATCACCTCGCCTTGCCATCCTTTCCGCCCGAAGTGGATGCAAAGCGCGGGGACGATCACTTCGGCGATCGCGAACTCCGGCTGGCGCGGCAAGGGTATTACGGCATGGTCAGCGAAGTGGATCACCACGTCGGGCGGATGTTGCACGCGCTGGACGAATGGGGTATCGCCGATGAGACCCTCGTGGTTTTCACGTCTGATCACGGCGAGTGGTTGGGCGAGCATCTGCGCTATGGCAAGGGCTATCCGGGGCACGATTGCATCAGCCGCGTACCGCTGTTGATGCGCGTGCCGGGTGCGAAAGGCGGGCGGCGGATTTCGGGCCTCGTCGAAGGCGTGGATGTGGTGCCCACTTTGCTCGACGCGTGTGGCGTGCCCGCGCCGCCCCATTTGCAGGGCCAATCGCTGTGGCCCGTTTTGCGCGGCGGCGACGCGCCCGATAAAGAGGTGGCACTGATGGAAGCCACGGGTTGGAAGATGATCCGCTCGAGGGAGTACCGCTATGTCGCGCATGCCGATGGGCGAGAGTTTCTCTACGACCTCGATGTTGCATGGGGCGAGTACCGCGATGTGTCAACCGATCCCACTCACGCAGACGCGCTGGCGGAACACCGCGCCCTGCTGATCAAACGGCTGATCGCGATGGAACGGCCGAGGACTCGGATTTGGGGGTATTGACCGCTCCTGCGTTTGCGCGAGAGATAGTGTGACGGGTTTTTCCATCGCATCATGCACTCGGTCAAACCCATTAAAACAACCCTTGATCCATCACTTAAAGAAGCCATCCTCCCTCTCCCGTCTCCCGTCTTCCCTCTTCCCTGCAATGAGCGGAGCGAATAGCGGAGCCGAGGGATAGCCAAAAAGGAGAACACATGAAAATCACAGACGTACAAAAAACGCCCTCGTTTGGGGCCGCGTGTCGGCATTGGGCGTTGTTGAAAATCCGCACGGATGAAGGGATCGAGGGGTTGGGCGAGTGGCGAGGCGGGCAGTCGATCGACGGGTTGAAGCGCGTGTTGATCGGCGAAGATCCGACCAATGTGAACAAATTGCATCGCGATCACCTGTGGCAGATGCAGGGCACGGGCGCGGGCGTGGAGATCGCGTTGTGGGATATCAAGGGCAAGGCGTTGGGCGTGCCGATGTGCGATTTGCTCGGCGGGAAGTTGCGCGATGAAGTGCGGATGTATTGCGATTGCCATTCCGGCGCGTATTGGACCAGAGAGGATTACGACAGGCGATGGGCCGAGGTGCGCGCGTCTGGAGAGTTGGATCCGGTGTACGAGCCAGCGGCGTACGTGGCGCGGGCAAAGGAGCGGGTCGCCGCCGGGTTCACGGCGTTGAAGTTCGATTTGGACGTGCCCAATCCGTGGAAGATGGACGTGTACGACCGATCCGTCAGCCGCCGGCAACACGCGCATATCGTCACCACGATAGAGGCGGTGCGCGATGCGATCGGGCCGTACATCGACTTGGCAATCGATCTGCACGGATCGTTTAACGCGGTCGATGGCCTGCGGATTTGCAAGGATGTGGAGCATCTCGACTTGCTGTGGTTGGAAGACCCGATCCGGTGGGAGTGGGGCAATGTCGATGCGCTGGCAAAAATTTGCATGCAGACCGAGACGCCGATTTGCACGGGCGAGATTTTTCACGGCGCGAAGTTGTTTCGGGAACTGATGGAAAAGGGCGCGTGCGATTTGCTCGAGCCCGATATCCCGCGCAGTGGCGGGGCCATTGAAATGCGGCGCATCGCCGAGTTGGCCGAGATGTACCACATGTCGATTGCGCCGCACTATATGGCGAGCGCGGTCGCAGGCATGGCCGCAGTGCATATTTGCGCGACCATTCCCAATTTTCTGGCGTTGGAATACCACTCGGCCAATATCCCGCTGTGGTCGTCCATGCTGAACATCAAAAATCCCATTCGGGACGGTTACATCGCCGTGCCCGACGCGCCAGGCTTGGGCATTAAATTAGATGAGGCGGAAATTTTGAGACACTTGCCCGAGGGTAGCGCGTTGTGGTCTTAGAAGTCATCTAAAAACTCGGATCGCCATTGAGAGAGCCACAAAAGCATTCGCTTTTCGCAGGTCAAAACCATACCTATCGCAAAAATAGGATGCCTTGATTCCCCCCTTCCTCGCAGGCACAGGCGTAGCCTACAACGAGCGGAGCGAGTAACGGGGGCTAGGGGGGTAGGTCCCGATAATTTTTAGATGGCTTCTTACAGAGTAATCATTCTCGGTTACACGCAGACGAAACGGGAGAACGCGGGTATCGCTTGGGAGGCAAACCATGAATCAAACGCATGACATGACGCCGGATGCGTTTATCGCCAAGTGGCGGGCCTCCGCGCTCAAGGAACGCTCTGCGGCTCAAGAACACTTTATCGACCTGTGTCGCATGCTCGACGAGCCAACGCCCGCAGACGCGGACCCCACGGGCGAATGGTACTGTTTTGAGCGCGGAGCGCGCAAGGACACGGGTGCCAAAGGCTGGGCCGACGTGTGGAAGCGCGATCATTTCGCTTGGGAATACAAGGGCAAACACGCCAATTTGGACATGGCCTTCGACCAACTCCGGCAATACGCGCTCGCATTGGAAAACCCGCCGCTTTTAATCGTCTCGGACATGGCGCGGTTTCGCATTCATACGACTTGGACAAATAGCGTGAGCGAGACGCACGAGTTCGAGATCGGCGACCTGACCGATGCCCGAGTTCGCAACGCGCTGAAGTGGGCGATGTCCGACCCCGAGAAATTGCGCCCTGGGCAGACCCGGCAGATGCTGACCGAGCGCGCGGCAGAGAATTTCGCGCAGTTGGCGCAGGGCTTGCGGGAGCGCGGTCACGAGCCGCAGGCCGTGGCGCATTTTGTCAATCGGCTGGTGTTTTGCATGTTTGCCGAAGATGTGGATTTGTTGCCGAATAAGATGTTCACGCGGATGCTGGAACAGGCCCGCGCGCAACCGGAGGGATTTGTCGGTATGGCTCGCGATTTGTTCGCGGCGATGGCGACCGGCGGCAGGGTGGGCTTTGAAGCTGTGGCGTGGTTCAACGGTGGCTTGTTTGACGATGACGTTGCCCTGCCGTTGACCGGGTCCGAGATCGATGCCGTGCTCCGGGTTGCGAGGCTGGAGTGGGCAGAGGTCGATCCCTCTATTTTGGGCACGCTGTTTGAACGCGGGCTCGATCCCAGTAAGCGCGCACAACTCGGGGCGCACTATACGGACAGCGACAAGGTCATGGCGATAGTCGAGCCGGTGATACGCGAGCCATGGCTTGCGGAGTGGAAGAGGGCAAAAGCCGAGATCGCGGCTTGTTTGGAAAAGGGGAATGCGACCTTGTCGCGCGCTGTGAAAACGCGACAACGCGGACGCGCGGCCCTGCTGTTGGGGGAATTTCTCGAACGGTTGCGAAAATTCGCCGTGCTCGATCCGGCTTGTGGATCCGGCAATTTCCTCTATCTCGCCCTGCAAACGCTCAAGGATGTGGAGCATCAGGTGCAAATAGAGGCCGAGGCAATGGGCTTTCAACGGGCGTTCCCCATGATCGGCCCTGCCAATGTCAAGGGCATTGAGGTCAACCCCTACGCCGCCGAGTTGGCCCGCGTGTCCGTGTGGATCGGCGAACTTCAGTGGCTACGGGATCACGGATTTCGGGGATCGAGCACTCCGATTTTGAAACCGCTCAACACCATCGAATGCCGCGATGCGCTCCTAACGCCCGAGGGCGAGGAACCGGATTGGCCGCAAGCCGATGTGGTGATCGGCAATCCGCCGTTTCTCGGTGGGAAGTTGTTGCGCCGGGGATTGGGCGGCGACTATGTCGAGTCTTTGCAGAGACTTTACGGATCGCGGATTCATGGCGAGGCCGATCTCGTGTGTTACTGGTTTGACAAAGCGGCGCGTTTGATCGAGACAAGAAAAATCGCCCGTGCCGGTTTCGTCGCCACAAATTCGATCCGGGGTGGGCGCAACCGTTCGGTGTTGGATCGGATTGTTGAGCACGGGGCCATCTTCAACGCCTATTCAGATGAACCTTGGGTGATTGAGGGCGCGGCTGTTCGCGTTTCCCTCGTCTGTTTCGCTGGGCCATGGCAACGAGTTCCCTTCATCTTGGACGGGACGAGGGTGACGGGCATTCAGGCCGATTTAACAGCAGGCGATCTGAATATCGCAACCGCAATCCGCTTACCGCGCAACGCGGGTGTGGCTTTCATGGGCGACACGAAGAACGGTGCGTTCGACATTCCGGGCGACCTCGCCCGTGCATGGCTCCGCTTGCCCGCGAATCCAAACGGCAGGCCCAATGCCGATGTTCTCAAGCCTTGGGTCAATGGCAGGGATCTGGCGCAACGTTCTGTTGGTAAGTGGATTATTGATTTCGGCCCTTGGCTGGACGAAGCCGATGCTACACTCTACGAAGTGCCATTTGCCCATGTTCTGGAATATGTCAAGCCAGTAAGACAAAGGAACCGTGCAAAAAGAATCAGGGAATTTTGGTGGCGACATGAAGCTTCGAGACCTGGCATGTGGCAGGCGTTAAAAGGTCTGTCGCGCTACATCGCCACGCCACGCGTCGCCAAGCATCGGCTGTTCGTATGGCTCGACGCCTGCGTTTGTCCCGATAGTGCCCTAATCGCCATCGCCCGCGATGACGATGCGGCGTTTGGCATTTTGCACAGCCGATTTCACGAGCTTTGGGCACTGCGGCTTGGAACGAGTCTTGGCGTGACGCCGCGCTACACGCCGACCACGACTTTTGCAACATTCCCATTTCCGGAAGGATTGTCGCCCGACATTCCCGCCGCCGAGTACGCGGACGATCCGCGCGCCATTGCCATTGCCGAGGCCGCACGGCGGCTCGTCGAACTCCGAGATCGCTGGCTCAATCCGCCCGAATGGGTGGAATGGGTAGATGAACCGGTCGCTGGCTATCCCAAACGTCCGGTGCCCCGGGACGCGGCGGCGACAGAACTCAAAAAGCGCACGCTGACCAACCTCTACAACGCCCGGCCGCAATGGCTGGCCGACGCGCACGCGAGACTCGACGCGGCAGTGGCGGCGGCTTACGGTTGGCCCGCCGACACATCTGACGATGCCGCCCTCCGCAAATTGCTGGCGTTGAATTTGGCGGATGGAAGCGGATGAACATGGCTCAACCCGAAAGTGAGAAAACACCATGAACAACTTCACCAATCCGGCAGTACAGATGATGAATCTCATCCGATACATCGGAGACTTGGTAGCGGAGTCGGGAAGACCCATCGATCAGATTCTGGCTACCGATATCCAAAGTGCCATTGGTGCGCCTAGTGAGGAATTTGCTGAACAACTCATCGATGAATTGCATGAGATGGGTGTCATCAGAATGGCAGATCCAATGAGGACCAGCCAATACACTGTATTTAGGAATGTCAACCTTACTCTTAAAGGATGGGAACAGTACGAAGCGGAAAAGCGCGGTGAGTTTGAGGGAAACTACGGATTTATCGCCATGCAGTTTGGCGATACCGATCTCGACGCTTTTGTGCGGGAGGTTGTGAAACCTGCGGTGAAAGACGGGATCGGCTATGATCTCGTCGATATGCGCGATGTCGGAAGGGCAGGTATCATCGACAACATCATGCGCGTTCAGATCAGGGATTCAGCATTTGTAATCGCCGACCTTACCCATGATAACAACGGCGCATATTGGGAAGCCGGTTACGCGGAGGGCCTGGGCAAGCCGGTTATCTATATCTGCGAGAAAACGAAATTTGATAACGAGAAAAGCCATTTCGACACCAATCACTGCACGACCGTTCCTTGGTCAAAAAATGATGCCGAGGATTTTAAGCAAGAATTGATTGCCACAATTCGCAGGTCTCTCAACACATCCCCAACGGCTAATGGCGGAGGAGATACCCGATAAAAAAGGGAAGAGGCAAGAGGCAAGAGGCAAGAGGCGAGAGGCAAGAGGCGAGAGGCAAGAGGCGAGAGGCAAGAGGCAAGAGGCGAGAGGCAAGAGGCAAGAGGCAAGACGGGAGACGGGAGCGATGGGAAATCAATGAGGGACACAAAGGATTGAGAAGAAAGGGAAACAAATGTCATTTTTGAGAATTAATCTTGACCATACTACGCGACAAAACTAAGAATCGGGTAAAAATCGCGCTTCTTTTAGGATTTTCAGACCGCGTTGGAACGTGCGTGCGTGGTCTTGGATATTCAAAAGGACATATTGTAGATAATCAAGTCCATACCGAAAGAGACTTTTCTCTTTCTCACCATGGTTTTTTAGTTTGAGCGGGGTGTGATGGGCGCGCTCTTCGCCCATGAGATGGGCCCAACACACGGCGAGGGTCAACAGGGCGATGAGTTTTTCGATGCGGTCGGCGTCGGTGAGATGGGTCTGTTCGAGATCAAAGCCTCGGCGTTTGAGGTTGGCAAAAAGGACTTCAATGCGCCATCGTTTTTTATAGGTCAAGCGTGCGTCAATGTCCGGTGTGTTGCTGCCGACCATCACCCAGTCATCGGGGCATCGGATGGCCGATAAATAGAGTGCCTGTCCATAGACGCGCCCGGGTTTTGGCAAGGTCATTTGCTGATTCAAGGTCAGATTGGCGAATCGTTTTTTCAACGGGATCGCTTTTTGTCCCGTTTCGAGGATCGCGTTTTCTTTGAGGCGAATGACAAAAGGCATGTCGTTTTCGGTCAACCACTTAAACCATTCTCGCCCGATAAATTCGCGGTCGGCCACCAAGGCGCGAATCTTACAGGGCTTGATGTGTTGACGGACCCGTTTCATGAGGGCTATGCGCTCTTGTGTGCTCGAGTTGCCCTTTTTGTGGAGCATCTTGAAGCAAATGGGAAACGCCATGTCTCGATAGAGGATGCCCACGGTCAGGAGATTGATCGACACCTTACCCAATGACCACTGGGTCCGATCCATGGCGAGTATAAAATCCGATTTGACCGGTAAGAGATGCAGAATCAAGCCCGTTGCCCAATCTTCCGGCAACGTGAACTCGGCGAAAAAACGTTGGATTCTGCGGTAGTTGGATTTTGGCTTGACTTTGCCATTGAGCGCATTGGCCAGTTTGGTCAAATTGACGGTCGTCACCTTCATCAAGGCCAAGAGAAAGGCCGAGAGGAAGGTCACCCGGGCTTTGTGCCAAGGAAAATGTGCTTGCAGGATGGGGTATAGTTGCATAACTTGATCCGACATAGACCTGTGCTTTCCGAGAAGGGGTGAGGGTTTTTGCGGATAACTTAAATCTCACTCTTTTTCGGATTTTGCACAGGTCTTTATTTTTTGTCGCGTAGTATGAATCTTGACAAGGGTTTTTTTATATATATATTCGATAAAAAGAAAGAGAAACAAACGTCATTTTTGAGAGATCAATATGGATAATTGGGTAACTCGTGAAAGAGCAGAGAAATTACTTGCCGAAACCGGCATAATAGGTCACTTAAAGAACATAGGGCGTGGCCCCTCACCTTGGATCGGTCTCATTGGCAATATTGCTTCTATTTTTAGTCTTTGGCTCGATCTCTTTCCTCAATGGGCAATCATCTTTGCCGTTGTTATTTTTTCTACGCTCATCGCAACAGGATTTTGGCACTATCGTAGCAGGAAGAAGCGCGCAGAAGAAATACTATTTGGTCACATCAAGGCGACAGAACAACTGGTATCTTCCTTCACATATATGCACCAACTTATTCACGATACGCGCAATTCTTTCTTGCTCCAAAATTTCCAGAACGCCTGCAAGGACGATGAAAGCTATAATAGATTCTGGACATCGGTCATTGTGCAAGCAATCAACAATATTCAAAATATGATTACAAATGCTATTGGAGAGACTTGTTACGCCAATATTATGATCCCATCCAACGAAAGTGGTTCAAACTCATTGGTATCCTCTTGGTGGTCATTAAATACCCCTTCTGGACGAAAAGAGAAATCCCCTCCGACTCAAATACCCATAGGCCACGGGATCGCAGGCAAGGCTTTTGCAGAGATGAAGGTATATGTTGTTGGAGATGTGGAAAAATTTCCCGGTTTTGTACTAAGAGGTGGAGATGAGTCATTGCCTTATACCAGTGTAATTTCTTGTCCATTTCGGATCCAAGGGAAACCCGCAGGCGTCTTAAATATAGATTGTAATGTTGAAAACGCATTTGAACCTGAAGAGATTAAATTTTTGGTTCAAGCTGCCGCTGATACTCTAGCACTGCTTTTGCAAGTGCGAGAGTACGAACTGTCTTTATTTTTAGAAATCCACAATCTCCAGTTATCAAGTTCGTAAAAATTGTGTCATATTGTAATACCCGTAAACGCTATCCAAGGAGGAATTCTCATGAACAAAGAAGTTTATCCCCTGCCACTGAAAAAGTTGTCTCTCGGTGAGTTGCTGGAAAAAGGTAATGAGGTGATTCTACAGGAACGTGCGGAAGCGGCGAAAAAATTGTCTGAGCTCTTTGACGCTGCAAGAAAATATGGCTTGGACAAAAAAGAGCCCTTCGCAGACCAAAAGTAAAGGATGCCTCAAAATAAGGTGGCTATCGAACATCGCCATAGATTTTCGCCAGCAAAAAAGCCGGTCACATTGTGATCGGCTTTTTTTCGTTCTAAGAAGCCATCTAAAAATTATCGGGACCTACCCCCCTGGCCCCCCTTCCTGCGAGGAAGGGGGGAATCAAGGCATCCTATTTTTGCGATAGGTATGGTTTTGACCTGGGAAAAGCGAATGCTTTTGTGGCTCTCTCAACGGCGGCCCGAGTTTTTAGATGGCTTCTAACAGCGGACAGGCACGGGGGCCTGTCCCTACGCCTGTTGATGGGGCAGGATGAGGACCGATCGCTACCCGCAGGTGGTACGCGGGACACAGCGGCGGCGGGGTAGGTGGGGGCATCCGTGCAATCCCCTAATCCGCGTAATCCGCGATTCAGACAAGCTACCCACGCTCTCCGCCCTCCCTGCCAACCCAATCCGTACTCTCTGCCCTTTGCCCTCCTCCCGCTTTTCATCCGCCTTTCGCTTTTTCTTTGTCGGCCTTGTGGGCTACGCCTCTGTCTGCTCTGTGCGTTGTCCTCCGCCCTCCTCTCGCCTTTCGTCCTTGTTCTCTGCCCTTCGCTTTACTCTCGCTTTTAATCCGCTTTTAATCCCCTAATCCGCGTAATCTGCGATTCAGACAAGCTACCCACTCCCTCCGCCCTCCTCTCGCCTTTCGTCCTTGTTCTCTGTCCTCCGCCCTCCTCTCGCCTTTAATCCGCCTTTAATCCCCTAATCCGCGTAATCCGCGATTCAGACAAGAGGATGGGCGAGGACTCATCCCCGTCGCCCTCTGCTGCCGCGGCGCCGGGAATCGTGGCGAGAGCCCATGGGCAGATGGACGCGGGCGATTTTTTGGCTGGCGCGGTCGAGTTTGGTGAAGTCGGGGATTTTGTAGCGTTTGCGCGTGATGGCGTCTGTGAATATCACTTCGGGAAATGCGTTGAGGCTGAGGCTTTGGTCGCCGCGCAGGGTGAAATTCGCGGGGCCTTCTTCGGTGATGACGCGCCAGACCGCGCCGCCCTGTTTGCCGGTTTCGATGGCGCGGATGGATCGAACGATGGGGATGTCGTAGCGGGCTTTGAGGTGGGCTTCGAGGGCGGTGCGCGCACCTGCACTCAAGCCGTTGAGCGCGGGCAAGAGGCCGAGTTCGGCGCCTGTTTCATCGCGGAGGCTGATCCAGCGATCCGGCGTGGTGAAGGGAAAACAGCGCACGGCTCGATCGATGGTCAGTTCCTCGCCGTTGGCGATGAGGAGGAGGCCCTCGCCGTTTGGGCGAATGTCGATGGCGTGCGGGACGAGTTGTTGCCCGGTGACGAGGTTGATGGCCGGGACAAAAGGAGAGACGCGATCGGGCATGGGCGAGTCCTTTGCGCGTGGCGATGGGTGGCTCATGAGATGTGGTTTTCCGCGAGGGCAAATTGCATGTCGCACAGGTGGGCGTAGAGGCCATCGCCTGCGAGCAGTTGGCCGTGGGTGCCGGATTCCACGATTTTGCCGCGGTCGATGACGTAGAGACAATCGGCGCGGCGCACGGTGGATAGGCGATGGGCGATGGCAAAGGTGGTGCGGCCCGCCATGAGGCGTTCGAGGGCTTTTTGAATGAGCATCTCGGTTTCCGTATCGACAGAGGAGGTGGCTTCGTCGAGGATGAGGATGCGCGGGTCGTTGAGGATGGCGCGCGCGATGGAGATGCGTTGTTTTTCACCGCCGGACAAGCGCACGCCCCGCTCGCCGATGCGCGTGTCGTAAGCATCGGGAAAGCCGCAGACAAAGTCATGGGCGTTTGCCATCATCGCGGCGTTGATGATGTCGTCTTCGGTGGCGTTGAGCTTGCCGTAGGCGATGTTTTCGCGGATGGTGCCGTTGAAGAGGAAGGGCTCTTGCAAGACCATGCCGATTTGCCCGCGCAAAGAGGCGCGTTGCACGTTTTTGAGGTCGCGGCCATCGACGCGCACGCTGCCCGAATCCGGGTCGTAGAATCGGCATATCAGGTTGATCAGGGTGGTTTTGCCCGCGCCGCTGGGGCCGACGAGGCCGATGAGTTGCCCGGGTTGGACGGAAAAGGAGACGCCGCTGAGAACGGGCGGGCCGTGTTCGTACGCGAAGACGACGTTTTGAAATTCCACCTGCCCCTCCAAGCGGCCCAAGGCCCGGGCCTTGGGGGCGTCTTTGATTTCGGGCTGGGTGTCGAGGATTTCAAAAATGCGGCGGGCCGAGGCCGCGGCGCGCACGATGGTGTCGTTGATGCGGGTCAGGCTTTCCACGGGGCCGTAGAAACGCCAGAGATAGCTTTGAAAGGCAAAGAGGGTGCCGATGGTGAGGTCGCCCGAGATGATCTGTTGCCCGCCGAAGAAGAGGATGAGGAGAGGCCCCATCGAGATGATCAACCGAGCCAGGGGAAAAAAGGCCACGCGGATTTTGATGAGGGTGATGCTGATGTCGAGAAAGGCTTTGCACTTTTGGGTGAAGCGCGACAACTCGTGGCCCTCGCGGGCAAAGCATTTGATCACGCGGATGCCCGATAGGTTGTCTTGCAACAAGGCGCTGATGTCGGCGATGCGCTCGCGTGCCATCGTGTAATAGGGGCGCACTTTGTGGTTGTAGAGGAGGATGAGGACGCTGTACATCGGCAATGGGGCCAAGGTGATGAGGGCGAGTTCGAAGCTGAGGCCAAAGAGGATGCCGCCAAAGATCAGGATGGTCGCGATATTGAGGAGCACGCGCTCTAAGGTGTCGGTGACGGTGTTTTGGAGGGATTCGACGTCTGCCGTGACGCGGGACATCAATTCGCCCGTGCTGCGGTCGTTGTAAAAACGCAGTCCCAAGTGCTGGAGGTGGTCATAGACTTGCACGCGCAGGTTAAAGAGGATATCCTGGCCCGTTCGGCTGAGCAAGTAGCGGTTGAGGAAGCCGAAGAAGGTGCGGAGGATGTAAATGCCCAAGAGGATCAGGGCGTAAAATTGGAGCAGATCGAGGTCGTTTGCGATTCGCGCGTCGAAAAAGTCGTCCCCGATATAACGGCCGTCGCTAAAGTACGGGGTCAAGATGTCGTCGATGACCTCGCGCATGAGCAGGGGTTGCGCGGCTTCGAGACCGATGACGACGAGGGTGGCGCTGATGCCGATGATGACGCGCCCGAGGTAGGGGCGAATGTAGGCGGTGAGGCGGAGGAAGACGTCCATAGGCGGTAGGGGATTACGAGATGGCGATTTGGTCCGTGGAGACGACTTCGACGCCCCGTCGTTGCCATTGGGCAACCATGAGGTCGCCGCGTTCGGGGATGATGGCTTGCGTGGCGTCGCGGACGAGTTGGACGGGCGCGGTGTCGCGCTTTAGGAAGCCGTTGATCGCATGGGCGTTGCACACGTCGAGGGCGACGCCGTAGAGGACGATGCGGTCGGGTTTGACGGCGTTGAGCACGGGATCGACATGCGGGTTGGTGAAGACGTCGAAGCGCCGTTTGCGAAAGATGGTTTCGCCGCGGTGTTTTTGCACTTGGGCGATGCGGTCGCCCGAGGCGTCTGGGTCGATCCACAGGGGATTTTGCGGACGGGTTTCGGGCACTTTTTGTTGCCCCGAGGTGCCCGCGAGGCAATGGGGGGGAAAGGTGTTCTGAAAGTCCGGCCGATCGGAGATTTCGGGGTCGTCCAAGTGGTGGTTGTCAACCGAGCCGAAGATGGGGATGCCCCGTCGTCTCGCGTGGTCCGTGAGCCGTTTGAGATTTGGCAAGATCGCTTCCGCGCCCGTGACGTAGAGTTTGCCGTCGGGCATGATGAAGTCGTATTGGGTATCGACGTCCCAAAAAATGGTGCCGGGCATGGGGTGCTCCTCGATGCATGAATGCGAAACTTTGCCATGATAGGGCGTTGGGGAGAAATACGCAACCGCTGATCGTGCAGAATAGCCGCGGGTCAGAACGCCCCTTTGTTTTTGACTGGATCGGGAGTTGGGCCTTGGCCCTATGAATATCGCCTTTGGCATCCAAGCGACTAAGCGTTATATTGACCGTCCGTTGCGAAAGGATTTTATATTCTCACCCGTGCATGCGTTCATAGCACGGAGGTCTTACTTCATCACGGAACTCGCTCGGTTTTTGGAGACGATGCGATGGTTAGATGGGATTGGAAAACAAATACTTGGGCATGCGGCGAGTGCGGTGCATCGGGCAATCACGCCCTCGCCAATTTTTGCGCTCGATGCCGTGAGCGAGTCGCGGATAAGGTCGCATCCGTTGCCGCCCCGATAAGTTCTTTGGAAGACTGCCCGATTGAGGAACATTTTGTTCTGAGAAGTCCCGATGTGCTTTTGAACATCTTTGGCGTTGCACTGGTGGTGGAGAAAGCGAGCGGGAATGCGACGGCTTTCCCCGATCCCCTCCGCGAAAACAGTTCTTTTCCCCTGCCCCGCATTGACAACGGGATCGATCAAGTCCGTTTTGACCAATGGTGGGTCTATGTTTTAGACGGTCGGGGCACGCTTTTTGGCTTTCCGACATCGGCACTCCGCAGCGAGGATATGACTCGGCGTACCGAATGGCGGCTTTGTGCTGAAAAGGTACACAACTTTTGGTCGTTCAAAGACAGGCTGATCGTGCTGGACAAAGAAGATCGAAAAATAAAAATGGGGAAGATACCCACGCCCAATTTTGGGGCGGGAGAGGAGATGGATTACAAACCCCAAAAAATAGAAACGCCATTTGAAGTTGAAACCGTGGTCCCGCTCCACGGCGGGGATTTTCTGGCGACGCTCGTAGGAAACAACAAAATGGCATCGTTGTCCGATGAAGGCGTTTCCGATCCTCGTGAGGTATCTTTAGATGGCGACCATTGGATAGGCTCATACCGCGAAAAAATGCCCCGCTTAGCGACCCGACTGGAGAATGCCGAGGTCGAGGTGGTTTCTTTTTCGCACGATCAAATTTTTCAAGACCGCATACCCGATTTGCAGGCGACAGCCCTTTACACCATAGATATCGATGGTCAAGACTGGTTCGTTGCGGTGACATCTGATAGCATCCATTTGATAGACCCCTTGAATAGCGATAAATGTGCGAACCGCAAGGTCTTCATGAAGCAGGCGGCTAGGTGTACCTCGTTTGGCAATCTCTTTGCGGGCTTTCAAGGCAATGAAGATCCGGCTCGGTCGTCTCAACAAATGTTGGCCGTGTTCCGTTTTGACCGTCACGATATTTCTCGCTTGTACGCTGGGGCACTCAAGGCCGATCTCGCGCCAGTGACCGCACCGGCGGGTTTTGGGCATTGCTTGTATGTGTTGTTAAAAGAAAGCAATATGACAAAGCTATACTGCTATTCTCTCGGCGGAGATGGAAGGGTTTAAGCTATGATGCGATTTATTTTTTTCTCCCTGTTGTTCGCGCTGACCTCATCGGCGTATGCCCAAAAGGTCAGCGTGCAGATCGATGGGTCCGGTTCTATGGCTGGCTTTGACAAGAGCGCGGAACTCGGTGCCCTGGTCAATGTCTTGGAAAGGGCGTGTGAACGGGCAGGCATACCCTCCGAGACGGTCTTTTTTGTTTCGCCCCGATCGGATACGGTCGCTTGGCACGATGCGGAGCGTTTTCAAAAGACAAAGGCGTGGGGTGGCTATACCAATCTCGAAGCGGCGTTTGATACGGGATACGATCGGGCGCCGATTGTGATGATGCTGACGGACAATGTCCAGGCCGCCAGCGATTTGGACGCCCGCGCACTTTACGCATGTTTTTCCCGCGATACCATCGAGGTCTTGCGGGCCATCCCCCTTAAGCGAAGGTTTGAGGGGGTTTTGTCCAACCCCCTGCCGGATAAGGGACGGGAGGCGTTGCGCCGCCTGAATCCCGATGCCGAAATCCGATTCCGATCCGATGGCCGGCTTTACTACAAAGGGATGAAGGGGTTTGTCCTCTATTTGTTTTTGACGCAGGGGCGATACCGCTCCCAATACGAGCAGCTCGTCGCCGCCTTGCAACGGGCGGATATGGAGCCGATGGCGATGAAGCCGATTAATGATACCATCACTTTGAAGCCCGGCTTGATCAGGCCCATCGTCGCCGCATTGTCGGAAAAAACTCGACTGCGTTTTAACTTCACATTGGACTCGCAGCTCGAGCATATCGACATCGAACCCTCGGAATCGGAAAATTCTGCGGTGCAGTTCAAAGTCCAATCCCCGCAAGTCCACGCGCGCAAGGTCGAAGACCGCATTTTATTTGGCAGGCGGTCTTCCCACTCCGGGAGGGTTAGCCCGCCAACGCTCATCGACACGCTGTCGTCTGCCTCCAAGCATACTTCTGTCTATACCTGCTTGGTACACTTTGGCCCGTTTCGGCCCGGCCATCGAAATTTTTGGGAGTACTTAAGCCTCGCCCGAGTCGGCCCTGTACCCGCGGATTATTTTTTTAATGTCGCAATAGAAATCCCGCCCAATTCGTTTCGCATGACCAAGGCTTACAAAGAGCGATACTTCACCGATCAACCGGGGGTGTTGAACCGCATCTATACGCCGACGGATCTCATCCAGTACCTCCACCAACGGCCCGTGACCGTCATACCGCTAGGTGGTTCTATCGCGGGCGAGTTGCGGGTTAGGCCCCTCGAAGGCCCTTGGATCGCTTTAATCGCGCTTTGTCTCCTCTTGGTCGGGTTGGTTGTCACACTGGTTTGGATCGCGTTCTATCCGATAAAATATCGGCTCACAGATAGTCTAGATCAGGTTCAGGAGCGTACCGAACGGCTTGGCTTAGGCCCTCTGAGCAAGCGAATCGATCTCAAAATGTCAAATGCCGCAGGCGACGAGATCGGTTTGGGAACGATTGGGCGACGCGCCATTTTTCAATTCGCCTTCCATCCACGAGAGGGCGTTCAGGTGGAAGACGGTTTGGGCAATGACCTCGTGGAGGAATTGAGGGCGAGAGAGCGGAAAGAGGATGGCGCGCTGGATCCCAAAGGTGCGGAGAAAGAGATCGAGTTGCCGCTGGAGATCGGTAAATCTCTGACCTTGAGAAAAGGCGACATGAAGGTGGATATTGAGCGCGTGGCTGCGCGGTTTTGAAAAGGGATGGGGGACTGCGAAAAGCGCGGGCCGGGGTATGGAGGTGTAGGGACAGGCCCGTGCCATTTGTACCAACTCATTCATTATCGGGATCGGTTTGCTGTCCCATCGTCCATCAGAGAGGCCATCGCCAAACGTGCCATCCCAAAAGTCTATCAACGAAAGCCATCGGGCACAGCGCGCAAGTCCGTCTCGCAACCAACATCCATTTTGCAACCCCCTTTGCAGGCTGTCTCATGTCGTGCGATTACAAAAGCGATTTGCGCTGTGCCTAGCCCCTCGGCGCATGAGAGCGGCATTTTTGAACTGCTCGGGCAGTTGTACCCCGCTCGCCTACTTTTTTTGCTGTTGAAAAAAAGTAGGTCGCCGAAGGCATCGAAGGCAACCCACAATGCTTTAGAAGCCATCTAAAAATTATTGGGACCTAACCCCCTAGCCCCCTTTCCTGGCAGGAAAGGGGGAATAAAGGCCCTTATTCTTGGGTTTTAATCTGCGAAAAGCGAATGCTTTTGTGGTTATCTCAATGGCGGTCCGAGTTTTTAGATGGCTTCTTAGGACCAAACGCTTTAGAAAAGCGAGCAAGTCGGTGCGGATGGGTGCGGATCAACATTTCGTATCATTTAATTTACGGAGTATTTAGTTGGTACAAATGGCCCCTGTGCCTGTCCAAAGAAATACGGATGGGACTGCGAAAGACGCGGAGCGGGGTATGAAGGCGAGTAATCCGAGCCTGACGCCTCATCAGCAGTTCAAGACACGAGTGGTTTTTAAGCGCGTGGTTGCGCGATTTTGAAAAGGAGCGTTTGAGATGGCATCATATCTTTCGGGCGTAATCGCTTGTTTGTTGCTTTGGGGCTGTAGCGGTGGGGGATATACGAGCAACAACGCGGCTTCGCAGATCGCCGAACGGGAAGGGCCTGCGGTGGCCTTTGTGGTGGTTGAGGTAGAGGGAGGGAGGAGTCAGGGGTCGGGCATTGCCATCGATGGGGCACGCGGTCATTTTCTGACCAACTGGCATGTGATTCAAGGCATCCGCGAAGGGTGGGTGCGCGTGCAGGGCGCGAAGTGGATGCCCATTGTGGCTGTTGTGGCAAAAGACGAGCATAAGGACCTCGCGCTCGTGGAAGCCGACTTGGGCGATCAAGTCATCCACGAGGCGCGTTTGGGAAGCGTGACCGGGGTAAAACCCGGCGATCCTGTGGTCGCGATTGGCAACCCGTTGGGCGAAGAGTTTTCCGTCAGCGATGGCATCGTATCGCAAATACGCAATCAAGAGGGCTACAAGGTCATTCAGACGACGGCGCCCATCTCGCCGGGCAACAGCGGAGGGCCGCTGTTTAATGAGCTCGGCGAGGTGATAGGCGTCACGACATTTAGCAAACAAGATACGGCCGGGCGCGCCCAAAATCTCAACTACGCGGTGGCGATAGACGAAGCCAAGGCTTTGCTGGGCAAAACGGATTACGAGGATAAGGTCGTGCCAGGCGTCGCCCCGCCGGATTACTTATCGCCCTCCAGAATGTCCGTTTTCTCGGGTTCTCTCAGGTGGGGTTTGCTGGGGATCATCATTTTGGGGATTTACTTGGTCTCGGCGAATGTGATCTTCAAGTTTCTCATCCGAAATCGGGATCGGAGTCCCTCGCAGGCGTTTGGGCTTTCGGCAGTGATTACGCTTGGGGGGAGCGCGTTGGTCATCGTGTTTTTCTTGAGCGGATATTTGGATTATTTGCTGGGTTGGCAGACCGCGTATGCCAAAGCTATTTTTTGGTGGTCGGTCGTTATTTTTGTTATCGTTTTTGTCATTACGATTTTCATGACGCGTCCTCAACGCCGTGAAAATTGAGACAACTCATCTTGGAGGTCATACCATGGCAGCGGAAGCAGGACGCCTTGGCGGCGCGCAGAGAAGTGAGAATCAGGTCAATATTCGGCCAACGGTGCTGATCGGTTTGGGAGGCACGGGCAAGGAAGTGTTGCGGCGTCTCAGAAGGATGTTTTACGAAAAGTACCGGATGCCGGGCCTGCCGGTGATGGAGTTTCTCTGGTTTGATACGGACATCCGAAATATCGACATTACGCGAAAGGAAACAGACCTGCTGGATCGGCGCATCGATTTTTCTGCCCGTGAAATGGTGGATGGCAGGGTTGGGCCGCAGGCACTCGAAGGATATCGCAACAACAGGGGGATGTACCCCCACATCTGGTCGTGGTTCCCCGATGAACTCGACGCCCTTCCCTCGACCGCCATCACCCAGGGCGCAGGGCAGATTCGACCGTGTGGCCGATTGGCGTTTTTTCACCACTATGCCAAGCTCCGCGATGAGATCCAAAGCAAGATCGATCGCGTTCAAACCGAGGATGCCAAGACAGAGATGAAGCGGCTGTTTCCCGACTACGATGCCGACTCGAATGATCTGGAAATCGTGCTCGTCACGTCTATCGCAGGCGGGACGGGTTCGGGCTCTTTTATCGACATGGGATTTCTGTGTCGAGACCTCGCCCCCGATGCCGTTACGACGGCCTATTTGGCGTTGCCTTCTGTTTTTGATGAGGTTGTGAGCAACCGCCAGACGACGCGGGCGAACGGGTTTGCCGCGATCAAGGAACTCGAGCACTACATGAAGCCCCATTTTGACGCCCAAGGCCGTGATGGCAGCCATCATACGACCCATACATTTGAGTGGGATGGCAGGCCGCGCAGCGTTCCCGCGCCTCCGTTTTCGACGGTGTATTTGCTGGATGACAGAAATTTTGCGGGGGCCCGCGTCAAAGATTTTACAGATGTGTTTCAGATGGCCGCCGAATTTTTGTTGCTCGATTTCGACCAGACCCGTTTTGCGACGGACAAGCGCAGCGTTCGCTCCAACATGGAGCAATTTTTACAGGAATTGGCGACGTATAAAAACGATCATTACGTCCAGTACTTCCCGTGTCGATACGCCTCATTCGGTCTGTCTCAAATGGAGATCAACCAGCCCCGCCTCGCCAATGCCGCATCCAATCGGTTCGCGCAGTATCTGGTGGACTTTATCATCGCAGAAGATAAAACGATTCCCCCAGGATATTCCACAGCCAATGTGTTGCCCGAATTAGAACGCCTCAACCTCACGGCAGACCAGCTCATCGGCCTCGCATTGAACCGCCCGGGAGCGGATTTTACGCTCGCCGATGATGCGATCAACAAAATTCTGCAACCGGATTTCAACGATTTGCGAGAAAAAATTCGGAAAGCACCCGAAGCGCGAGAATTTGCAGTACTCGAAAATCAGGTGGCCGAAGCCAAATCGACGGTCGAAGGCGCAACCCTTGAAATACAGGAGAACGTAGCGGAAAAGCTCAAAGAGGAGGGCACGGTCAAGGGGGACGATATCAAACAGATCCTCCAAAATATCGACCTAATGCTTCCAGAACTCGAAAGCGGATTAGAAGATTATTGTATCGGCTTGCTCTGCGATCCTTTGCAGTACGGGCCGAATTTTGTCGAAGGCTTTTTGCGATACGGCAAGGAGGCGTTGGAAAGCGTGCTCGAGGAGTTGACGCGGCTGGCTAATGAGCAGATGGAAGGCCCCAAAGTCTCCGATATCGATGTCGCGTTTTCAGAAGATTTTCATCTCTACGACCGACGATTGAAAGAATCGCGGGATCTCTTTTTGGCATGGCAAACCAAAAAGATCGCGGTGCGGTACTACGCAGAAAAAAAACAAGAGGTTCTCCAGGAGTGCGTCCAAAAGGTCAATAGCGACCTTCTCGATCAGGTCGAGACGACGCGGCGGGAACTCGCCGACTGGGTGCGGAAACGCTTTCGCAAAGAGGCGGCTAAATTTCTCATCGCTCCGGTAAAAAGACTCATCGACCTGTTGGGAAGCCGAGCGGAGTTGGTCGGAGATGATGGTGTGGTCAGTCTCAAGGTGAGTGGCATCCAGCAACAGGTTGAAATTTTTCGGGATAACCTGCGGGAAATGGCAGATGGTTTTGCAAATATCCATCGGGCGTATATTGAGCGCGAAACGGGCGAGAGAAACCTAAATCTCACACCCGAGTTGAACTACGCCGCAGAAATCTCCGAGCATCTCCGGCAGGTCAGAAAATGGACGGAAACCGATTTGCCGCGTCTTTGCCAAAGGGCTTTGGCGAGTTATTTTCGTTCTGAGGAGGCCCGATCTCTATTTGGCAATCTCGCAACCGCATCGGGCGAGGATATCGATTTCATCAGGGAGGGAACGCGAGAGATATTCAATCGGTCAGCCAAAAGCGACAGCGCCCCTCGCGATTGGGATGCCGTGCGAGATACGATAGATGATTACACCTTTGGACTTTTCGGGGATTTCAAAACGGATCTTCACGCCACCGAAGAGTTGCGGCGCGGTGGTCAAGAGAGAGAGGAGATCGTCAAGCGAAGCCAGTTGGCCGCGCCTCGGATTTCCAGTACCCGTTTGGTGTTGCCCGGGTTGGTGGATATCTCCGATAACCG
Source organism: Candidatus Latescibacterota bacterium (assembly GCA_965242535.1). Lineage (GTDB taxonomy): Bacteria > Latescibacterota > UBA2968 > UBA2968 > UBA2968 > VXRD01. Next base: position 4,837,720 of record OZ251458.1, on the reverse strand, counting down.
CATCGGCGTTAGAGATGATAATTGGGTTGATCGAGTCAACCGCATTGCTTTGCCGGCCAAGGGAGATCCCTATCAGTCCACAGAACACAGAAACGACGCCATCGTTTTTGTGAACCAATGGATGGCATTTCCCATTTTGTCTATCGGCAATATCTTCGATCTAGAGCGCGATTACAGGGCAAATATAGAGGAAAATGCCGTCAATGTGTATCGGCGCCACATGGTCAAAAATTATTTTGAATTTGCCGATATCCTGCCGCCGCAAAGCGATGCCGAAGTTCAAGCACTGATTCGGGCACAGCGCACGCTGATCAATGGGCTGATTATGGGCATTGTCAAATACGATGATCAAAAGAACTTTTACCGCGTGTTTGTGGAACGCGGTATTGAGGATGTGGAACGATACGGTCACAATCTCGAGCGCGCCCGGTTGAGAATCGGATCGAACACGGACAGAAACGTAAAAGACCGATTGGATGTCGAGATCAGCAAGATGGAAGATCAATGGCGCGGCGAACGGCGCGATGAGCGGTTTATTCAGCGGCTCGCGCTGAAAAGTTGGTTGCTCAGCAGGGTTTTCCCCAAGACCTCAATTTTCGTATTGAATCAAGAGTTATCTGAGGATAACACGTTCCGGCGATTGTTGGATGTGTCCTACCATGAAGATTACGAGCAGGTGAAGAGACAATTCGATTTGAGCGAAGGAGAATTGGATGCGAAATTGGGAGAATTGACGGATCGACTGGGCGATTTTGCGACTCCGTTGCCGTATCGAGATGAGTTTTGCGAAGCCGATATTTATGCGATGAAATGATGTTACGCACGGATCGCGGATTAAACGGATTAAGCGGATTAAAGGCGGATTAAAAGCGAGAGTAGAGCAAAGGGCAGAAAGGCGGATTAAAGGCGAGAGTAGGGTAGCGGGCAATCCCAACACCCCTTATCCTCGCCCTTCCGCCCGGCCCAAAGGTGAGAAGCGAAAGGGGAGAGGCGAGAAGCAAGAGGCAAAAGGCAAGAGGCAAAAGGCAAAAGGCAAGAGGCAAAAGGCAAAAGGCGAGAGGCGAGAGGCGAGAGGCGAGTCCGTTGTAGGGACAGGCCCCCGTGCCTGTCCTCGTATCTATCGGTGAGTCATGCCTTCGCCCGTCGATCACCGGTCGCCAAACGGGCAAAGGGCAGAGAGAGGGATTAAAGGCGAGAGTAGGGTAGCGGGCAGAGAGGCGGATTAAAGGCGAGAGTAGGGCAGAGGGCAGAGAGACGGATTAAAAGCGAGAGTAGGGTAGCGGGCAATCCCATCGCCTCTTATCCCATCCGTTGTAGGGACAGGCCCCCGTGCCTGTCCTCGTATCCATCGGTGAATCAAAGCCATCAAACAGCCATTGATACATCACTCGTAGCCTACAATGAGCGGAGCGAATAACGAGGGCCGGGTCCCATTGACTCCATCAAGAAGGTACTCATGAACAATAACAGACATTGCCCTAAGTGCTACTGGCGCGTTTCCCTCGAGGATATTTTTTGTGGGAGTTGTCGGTATCCGTTGGCGCGCTTGGTAGTCAGTCCCGATCGAAATAAAGACTTGACAATTTATTCTGGCATACCCTTCACGCTGAAGCTCAAAAATGAAGGGATCAATCCCATAAAAATTTCGGGTTTGGCGGCATTCAATTTCGAGATTACCCAGTGGCAGGGAGGCGAACCGCCCTATACGCTCGATGCCGATGACGAGGTGGAACTGCGTTGCTCGCATGATGCTCGGGAAGGCGGTATCGGCAGGTTGGAATTGCTTTCGTCGAGTGAACCTAATGGATCTGTTGATATTTGGGTTCGGTGCCAGAAAGCACCGGAGATTTCGCTCGAGCCAGCAGATGGCGATGCGTTGAGGCACGACGCAGAAGAACCGCAGTCTTGTGCTATGGATCCCAACGACGGACGCATCTTCTTTACGCTTCGCCACGATTCTCCGCTGACACTTCAGGGCACTCCTTATTTGTCCGAGGGCGAATCTCATTTTGTTTTGCATCAATTGCCAGAGGCGTTTCCCCATCGACTCTCGCCTGGCGATCCCTTGCGATTTTACCTCATTCGGCGGCAGGAGTTTTCCGAGGAGACTTGCGGCGCGGTTCTCAATTTTCCCTTTGACGGTTTGGGCGAGGTCGCATTCAAACTCGCGGTGCGCTATGTCGAGAGGCCAAAGATCGATTGGCAGTTCAGCCACCGATTTGTGAACGAGAACGCACTGGTATCCGGCGGCAAGGAGAATATAGATTTCGCGCTAACCGTAGAGCACTCGGGCGGCCCACCCCTGCGAATCAATCGGGTTGAATCAGATCAGAAGTGGCTCGAGGGAAAAATAACAGATCAAAATTATGTTCCGATCGATTCTTCAAGTACTGAAATCGGTTTGCTTCTCAATCGAGATAGCCTTCCCACAGTTGAACAAGACACCACCATTGAGGCAATGCTGGACATTCATGGAACCACTGTCGGGAAAGATGAACCGTTCCATGAACCGATTCCTTTTCGCGTTCAAATCCGACCGCCTCAGCGTTTGGACTTTCCCATTGCGGTCGATTTTGGAAGCACCAATTCGTGTATTGCATATCTGGATCCCCAAGACGGAAACCGCGAGAATCTGTTGGAATTAGGGACGGGCGAAGGCGTTTCGGAACTCCCCTCGGTATTTCAGTTTTTGGCGATAGCAGAGATAGAGGATTTTCTGGAAGTGTTACAAGCGTTGGGGACCGATGAAAGACGCGCCGTTTTGAAGGAGAAAGAAGTCTTTTTGAGATTTGGCGATACCCTGAAAGAGCTGCGGTTCAGTTCTGAAGATATCCCGTCCATTTGTTGGGGCTTCAAACGCTGGTTGACAACGCCCGACGAGAAGATCATTTACAACGACTTGGGCACCGGGAGCATCGGCATCAACGGAAGGGCATATACCCGAGGCAATAGATATATTGAAGTCAATGCGATTGAGATGGTGGGGCTTTATCTCCGTTTCCTATTGGAGCGTTTTCAAGAGATAACGGGTTATTTACCGTCGGAAGCGATTTTTACGTATCCCGCGGTTTTTAACCACCATAAGGAGGCATTGGAAAAAGCCATTGAATGGGCTATGAAGGGGATGGAGCTCAAAGTTATTTTGGATATCAGCGAACCCGAAGCCATTGCCCTCGATTACGCGATGGATCTCGCCGAGACACTGGAGCGGGGTCAAACGATTGTTTATGGCGTTTTCGATTGCGGGGGAGGGACGACGGATATTTCCATTGTCCGTTTAACTTCTCAAGGCGGCGGACGCCCGGATGTCGAAATTCTCGGTTCAGATGGAGATAACTCGTTGGGTGGCGATTTGCTGTCTTTTAGAATCGCTCGGTATTTGTACGATCAGATCGTCCCGCCGGATGATCGACAACGATTCCCGTTTCCCGGTACTTTGGGTGAGGCACTGAGAATTAAAGATGAGAATTTCTCAACGCTCTATGGATTGGCAGAAACGATAAAGGAGAAAGACGAAATAACGCCCGAGTTTGAAGATGCGCTGGAGGTAATAACGAGAAAATTTTTGTCGGATGAAGAAGATATGGCTCGAAAAAAAATAAATATTGAGGCCATCCATGACGCCGTGCGCGAGGATTTGGAAAAAGGTTTTGACAAGCTCGGTCAAATGCAGGAATATCTGGTCGAGAAAAAACAGATTGACGATGTCCAGTTGGATTATCTGATTTTGGAAGGCAATTCCTCCCGTTTTCCGCTGATAAAACAGATGGCAAAAGAGAAAGTGCATGCCAAAGAGATCATTTTCGAACCCGAAAGACTAAAGAAAAGTGTGGCTTTGGGAGGGATTAAATACGGCGCGAGTTTGATGGGCGGCTCCACGGGGTCGCGCATAACGGGCATACACAAATTAAATTATCCGATCTGTCGAAGTGCGTACACGCATTTTGTGCCCATTTTTGACCGCTGGACACCTTTGAAGCCGGGTACGACCATCAAACCCGAAAATCCATCTCCCATCATCCCAACAGAAAGGGCACTGGGAGAGATTAGGCTTTTGGAGTTTTTTGGGTGGGATTTCAACACGAGGATGACCCAAGGGAAAAATAGGGTTGCTGCCGCGTTGCGCGTGCCGATAGAAGATGACGCATTTCAACGGGCGCGTTTTTGGACTTATTGCCTGGAACTGCGTTGCGATGCGAAGGGAAAGGCGAGCCTTTGGTATAATTATCGCGTTGGCGATGAAGAGGATGGCAGTGATTTTGAACTCGTCTGGGAAGAACACCGACATTGCGAGGGCTTTTCCTATACGTGATGCCGCTTTTGATCAAGGGGAGACGGGAGACGGGAGACGGGAGAGGAAAAGCTTTTCCTATACGTGATGCCGTTCTCCTTTTTGATCTTCTTGCGTAAGGGCGTAAGGGTGTAAGGGTGTAAGGGTGTAAGGGTGTAAGGGTGTAAGGGTGTAAGGGTGTAAGGGTGTAAGGGTGTAAGGGTGTAAGGGTGTAAGGGTGTAAGGGTGTAAGGGTGTAAGGGCGTAAAATGTTACGCCCTTACGTTACGCCCTTGCGTTACGCCCGTTGTCGTACATATTGCGGAGGTGACTCATGTTTGAGGACATGTTTTATCCGTTATTGAGTCTCATCATTTCTCTCATCGCGCTTGGGTGCGTTTATTTTTTTTTGGTGAGAGCGTTGCGCGAAGATGTAGCGAGCATCAAGGAAAAGATCGCGGAGAACGATCGGAATGAAAACGAAGCGGAAAAGGTCGTAGAAAACGATCAAAATAAAGCCGAGATCGAATGGCTGAAATCGTTGAAGGCAGGGCTTGCAGAAAGGGTGCGGGGCGTTTCAGAACGCGCAATAACGGAAGAACACAGACGCGAGTTGAAACAGCGCGTAGTGTATTTGAGGCGATTTCTCGCGGCATTGACGGAAATAGAAGGCGCGATGTCGTCGGAAGACCGCGTTTCTTTTGACGGATATGTGGACAGGGAAATCGAGAAGCCCTTAAAACAAATGCGGGATCTGTTGACGCTGTGCGAAATGCAAAATGCGTCGACGGATCCTGTTCTTTTGCTCAAGGGAGCACTGCTCGGAGAAGAGGTTTTTAGCGCGTCTTCAATCGCGAGCCTTTTGCGGCGCACGCGCCCCGGGCAGATGATCCGGTATTTCTTGCCGGAAATCGACAAGCGCGTCACCGAGCACGGGCAGGAGAACGCACAGCGCGTTTTCGATGGGATGGCGGGGTTAGGCGGGGATGAAGTGGAACTTATCGGCGCGCGCCCGGGGGGTGAGTACGACACGAGCCGATATCAAATTGTCGGTCAAGATACGAGCGGGGCGCAATCCCGGGATAGTATTGTGAGATGCGTCGCGCACGGGCTTAAAAATGCCCAAAGCGGAGAGATAGAACGCAAAGCAAAAGTGATCATCGCTGGATAGGAAAAGGATCGATATGTTCGATTTATCTTTGGAACGGGATTTTTTGACGATTTGGTTGCTTTTTATGGGCATAGTTTTTTGCTATGGCCTTTGGATATGGGGAAAAATGAAGCGCGAAATGACTCAGTCGAGAAAAGCACTTGAAGACTTGAAGCGTTGGAGCAGAAGGTACCCAGAATTTAGTGCGGGCGTATACCACGGCGGGGAAGCGGCTGAGATTTCAGATCCCACTCTAAATCCCAAGACGCGGAAATGGCTGAAGCAGTTTCGGGCGGGACATCGGCAAAATAAACCCCCGATTGTCGATGAAGTGATCGGAAAGGAAGAAGACCATCTTTGCAACAACGATGATACGCTTCGCACGATAAGCGGCAGTTTGATCATCTTGGGGCTTCTCGGGACTTTTATTGGACTTTTTCTCGTCATCATACCGATACAGAGCATTATCCAAAATACGCAGGATATTATCCAAAATACACAGGATAGTGCCAAGACCACAGGCCCGGCGGCAGCACAGAGCATGACAGAAATGCTGAAAAAAATCGGCGGATCGCTTTCGGGGATGAAGTTTGCCTTTCTAACCAGTATTGTCGGGTTGGGTCTTATGATTGTATTGAATTTTCTTTTTTCAATTTTTATCGGCAAGAAACGGCATGTACTGCTCGACGAGTTGGAAACGCACTTCAATGAAGATATCGCGCCGAGGTTCAGATTGTTTTCGCCAGAGACGCAGTTGGAGGAGGCGGTTAATCGAGCCTTTGAGTCCCTCGCTGATAGGCACTCCGAATTTATGGCGGGTCAGGAGGATTATCTCAAGCGCGCACTCGAGGCGCATTTTGAAAAAATAGTGGTCTCTCTCGAACCGCTTTTGCAAACGCTTGGAGATACGAGCGATACGTTTAAGGCGGCGAGTGCTTCCAGCCAGCGGGCGAGCGAAATATGGCAGCAGACGCTCGATGATTTTTCCGATCAGCATTCTCAATTTATGGCGGATCAGGGAAACTATCTCAAACGCGCACTCGAGGCGCATTTTGAAAAAATAGTGGTCTCTCTCGAACCGCTTTTGCAAACCCTCCACCGCGCCAGCGATATCCTCAACGCGGCGAGTGATTCCTACTATCGGGTGAGTGAAATATGGCAGAAGACGCTCGATGATTTTTCCGCTCGGCATTCTCAATTTATGGCGGATCAGGGAAACTATCTCAAGCGCGCACTCGAGGCGCATTTTGAAAAAATAGTGGTCTCTCTCGAACCGCTTTTGCAAACCCTCCACCGCGCCAGCGATATCCTCAACGCGGCGAGTGATTCCTACTATCGGGTGAGCGAGGATTGGAGCGCAACGTTCTCTCAAGGAGCCGAAGCGGTGCGCGAGGCAGGCGAAGCTTTCGTGAAGCACATCTCGAATTTTACCAAGCTCAGCGAACCGCTGGAGGAATTGAAAGCCGCGGTTGAAAAGATGGTTGGAGACTTCGAGAAAAGGATCGATGCTTTGGCGCTGACGATGGGGGAAACCTATCAGGTGCTTCAAAAACTCAATCCGGATGAACCGCCGTATCAGCTCGTTTTTGATCATATAAAGGCGCGATTGGATGCCATTCACAACACGGAACAAGACCTTTTGAGGTTCCAGCAGGTATCGAATCGAGAAGACGAGGCGGGGATAGATGAAAGGGGCAAGGCTTTGCGCCAGAGCCTTTTGAGCGTTGAAAGTGCCATAGAGGATTTGAAGGAGACGCTGGTGGAGAATTTGACCGTGGTCAATCAAACGCTGAATGATTTCCCCGAAGTCCTGCGCCAGCAAAGGCGGATCATCGGGTTGCTGACGGATATGGATGTCCTCCCGGATCGTCCAAACAGGCTTAAGCGTTGGATAGGTAAATTGATGGGGCTTTTTAAGCGAGCTTCCTGATGTTACGCACAAATCAACGCCGATATTGCTCGCTTTTCTAACAACTTTGGTCCTAAAGCATCGTGGGTTGCCTTTGATGCGTTGGCTACGCCTGTGCCTACGGCGTGCGGCGACCTACTTTTTGTCAACAGAGAAGACGCGAATAAGCGTCTGAAGAAAAGTAGGCAAAAAATGCCGCTCTCATGCGCCGAGGGGCTAGCACAGCGCAAAGCGCTTCTGTAACAGGACGACATGAGCCAGCCTGCAAAGTGAATTGCCAGATGGATGTGGGTTGCGAAACGGACTTGCGCGCTGTGCGTGATGGCCTTTTGTGATGGTGTTTTGCGATGGTATTTTGTGCGATGGTTTGGTTGACGTACTGGGGAACATCCGTGAACTTCTCTCATGTAGGTGGTGATGGCTAAAAAACGAACTCGTCGGGATACGTCGCTGAATGTCTGGCCGTCTTTTACGGATCTGATTACATCCATTTTTATTTTTGCGATGTTTCTGCTCATCTTGATGGTCGTGCAGAACTTTATCAGTTTGGTTCAGTTGACCGATCTGAATCACATTGTCGGCAGCATATTCAAAGATTTGGATGATTTGAAGCAGGAGATGGAGGGGAAAAAAGTCGAAGTGGAGAGAGGGACAATCGTCATTAAAAGCGATGTCCTTTTTCCTTTTAATAGGTGGGAGATAAGGGATGATCAGGTGGGAAATTTGAAGGATATTGGAAAAAAGTTGAAGACGTATTTGGACAACCGCCAGCGTCAGAGCTTCAGAATTGTCATTGAGGGACATACAGATACGATGGGGCCTGCGGAAAATAACGACCGGCTTTCGTATCAACGCGCCCAATCGCTCGCGTTGCTCTGGCGGGATATCGGATTTACGCCGGAGTACTACGAACTCATTCCGGCGGGTTTGGGAGAATCCAACCCGAAAATTGAAGTCAAAAGAGATACGATCACCATTTACAGCGATGTGTTTTCTCCGTCGGGGATGTGGGATGGCGACGGCATTCGCCCTTCTGCACAAGAGGACTTGAAGAGTATTGGAAACAGACTGAAAAATGCTTTGGAAGCGCGACGACGAGATGGCAAGTTCGCCATTTCCATAAAGGCGCGAACAGATACCCAAAGGGTTTCCGATCTTTCCGCCGCGCGGCGCATCTCATCGCTCGTGATGCTCTGGGGAAATATCGGACTAACGCAGCATGAAGATTACGAATTGATTTCGAGGGCGCGGGAGGGAGATGGCAGGTTAGCCACAAAAGGCACAGAAGGCACAAAAGGGACAGAAGGCACAGAAGCCACAAAAGGCACAAAAGGCACAAAAGGTGCAGAAGGCACAAAAGGGACAGAAGGCGCAGAAGGCACAAAGGGAGGGATTGGGAGCTTCAGGATCGCGGCGATTGACAGCAATCTGAGGAAAGCCGTTGAAAACGCCAATCGACGGGTCGAGGTAAAGATCATTCCCAAGTTCAGCGAGTTAGAACCCTTTTACCGCAGCAGAACGAAAAAACCAACGGATTCGTAGAGCGAGATTTCATCGGGCGTTTCATTCATCGTAGAGCAAATACTTTTGGCGCGCGGTGGAGAAGTCGGCGATTTGTCGCGACCATTGCGTCCAGATTTGTTGCGCGTCATCGCCTCTTAACAGGGCTTCGCGCACGCTACTCGTGCCCATGGCCCTGTCGAATCGGTCATACCGGCCTTGGGGGATTTTGAACTCGGGATAGCGCACGATGAAATGCGCGAGCATGGCGACTTCGGCGCGCGTGGGGTGAAACGCGATGGGATCCACCACGTCCAAAAATACGGCCTGCACTTCCTTTCCTCGAAACAGCCCCTTCTCGGGCACAAAAGTCATGGGTTGAAAACGCACGCCCGGCAGTTGCATCGCGTTTAGGGCGCGGGCCGTTTCGCCTGCATCGACCCACGGCGCGCCCGCGAGTTGAAAGGGCATTTCCGTTCCGATGCCGATGTGCAACGTGCCCAGCGTGCCAATGGTGCCCGTTGCGGCGAAACATATCGCGGATTCGGGCGAGGGGATGTTGGGCGAGGGCGCGACCCAATCGCGCTCGACATCTTTCCAGCGCGTCGAGCGTTGGTAGCCCGACATCGGTATGACGGTGAGGGAACACGCGAGGGCGTGCTCGCGATTGAGATAGCGCGCGAGTTCGCCCACGGTGAGGCCATAGACGCGGGGCACGGGATACAGGCCGATAAACGACAGCCATTTTTCCTCGGCCACCGGGCCATCCACTGTCAATCCGCCCAAGGGATTGGGGCGGTCGAGGACGATCACGCGCTTATCGCTTTCGGCCGCGGCGGCCATGACCTCGGCCAAGCTCCAGATATAGGTATAGGCCCTGCTTCCCACATCTTGGATATCGTAGATCAGGACATCGACTTGGGCCAAGGCCGCTGGCTTGGGCCTTTTGCTTCCCCCTCCGTAGAGCGAAAACACGGGCAGATCGTCCAGTTGCGTATCGCCGATGCGTTTGCCCGCCTCTTCCCGCGCTTTGATCCCGTGCTCGGGGGCGAACAGCGCGACCAGATTCACCGCTGGATGTCGCCGCAGGGCATCGATCGTCGTCTCGCCCGTTCCCGCGCGGCCCGTGGGATTGGTGATCAAGCCCACCCGCGCGCCCGCTACGAGCTGGGTCTCGCGTTCCAAAAACACATCCACCCCCATTTGCACCTGCGTCGCGAAGAAAGCCGGGATGAGGCAGGCGATGAGCAAACAGGAAGGCGCGACAAAAATAACCCACAGCAAGAGGTCATCGTTCCATTTAACCGTTCTCATTTTCGTTTCCCCAAATTAAAAACGGGCAGTTGCACATGCGACTGCCCTTTGTGTTGGATGAACCCGATGTGATCGCGCTATTGCGCGGCTTTGATGTTTCGTTGCTTTTTCCAGTTGCCATACGCTTTCCAGTCGATGGTTTCGCGCTCGCCATTGCAATTCAAAATCCCGGCGTTCAAATATTCTTTGACCCGCGCTTTGACCTGTTGGGGAGAGAGATTCAAGCGCGAAGCGGCGATGTTTTCGCCGATGCCGGCCGCCAGCAGTTTCAACAATGCCTTGTCGTCCATCGCGGGACTCCTTAACAAAATCGCGCGACGCCCTCTCGAATCGGAGAATCGGACGCGATGCGAATGGTCGGAGAGAAATGCGAAATCCCGGGAGGGATGGGCGCGAAAAAGCATTGCGATGGCCCGCCAAAAGCAGACCTCGCGATTCCCTCCCGAAAGTGCAATATAGTTATTCCCAACCCCTTCACAAGACAAATTGTGCGGCGCGTCAGGCCGCGGGCAAGGGCGCGCTATCGCCGGTTTCGCATTGCCAGAGGCGAATGAGGGCCGCCATTTCCCGGACGCGATCTCGGTGGATGGGATCGTCGAACAAATTGGTTTGTTCAAACGGGTCGCGGTTCAAATCGAACAACTCGCACTGGTCGCCCGCGCACAAATTGAGCTTCCAGCGGTCACCCGTCACCACGCAACGCCAGGGCAAAGTCGCCATCAAATTGATCTGGGGATTGCCCAAGTTGCGGTCGCCAATGCCGTTCCATTCCATGAATGCCGCGTGGTCGCGCAGGTCGGCTTCGCCTCGCAACACATCGGCGCACGCCCTGCCCGGAAGCGATTTGGGAATGGGCTGATCCGCGAGTTCCAAAAGCGTGGCGATCAGGTCCGCGTGCCCAAAAACGCCGTCGACGCGCTTTTGCGATTGCGCGAGCCAGGGCACGCTTAAGACCATGGGCACGCGCGCGGATTCCTCGTAAAAGGCGCGCTTTTCCAGCATGGCGTGATCCCCTGCCATTTCGCCGTGGTCGCTGGTCAGGGCGAAGATCGTATTCTCCATCTGCCCGGTTTCTTCCAACGCCTTCACCATGCGGCCCACGGCGTCGTCGATGATTTTCACGTTGCCGTAATACTGGGCGCGCAATTTTCGCCAGGCGTGTTCTCGGCGCAAGTCTTCGCCCTCGACCGTGTGGTCGAGATAGTGATCGGCGCGGGCGCGGTTGAACAGGGCGTGTCCTTCTGGCTCTTTGAGAAATGCCGGGCCGACCGGCAACGCGTCGGGGTCGTACATGCCGTCATAAGGCCCGGTCATGGGCGGGTGCGGCTCGAAGGTGCTGAACACGAGCAACCACGGGCGGTCTGCGTTTTCCCGAATGAATCGATCGGAGTGATCGGCGACGAATGCGGCCATCTGGTATTCGGCCGGCAGTTGGGAACGCTGACGCGGGGAGAAGATGATTTCCCCGGTCGCGCTGTTGTTTTGGGGCGCGATGCCCTGTGCTTTCATCCAGTGGTAGTAGCTGCTGAAGGGCAGGCCCGGCCGGGAATATTTGTTGCGGTGGTCGTCTTCGGTGCTGATCCATTCGTCAAACCCGTGTTGTCGCACGGAGTCGTCTCCGAGATGCCACTTGCCAAACATGGCTTTGCGGTACGCGTTGGGCAGCATTTCTGCGATAGATGGAATGTCATCGCGCAACGCCTCGCGGTTGACCACGCACCCATGGGAATGCGGATACAGGCCGGTCATCAAAGACCCGCGTGCAGGCGTGCATACGGGTTGCGTCACATACGTGTTTTCAAAGACAAAGCTGCGCTGTGCGAGCGCGTCTTGGTGCGGCGATTGAATCCAGTCGTTGCCGTAACACTTCATGGTGTCCGTGCGCTGCTGATCGCTGATGAACAGCAGAATATTCGGTTGCTTTGGCATGGGGGCTCTCCTTTTCGGCGTTCGAGTCCAAGTTATGGCGAGGCAAAGTACGCGGTTGATGGGGGATGTCAAGTTGGATTTGAGGTGCGTTTTTTTTTTAGCGCACGCTGAATACTACGTAAATTAAATGATACCAAATTTTGATACACAAAAATCAGTACCTGAGTTGCGCGCTTTTCTAAAGCGTTTGGTCCTTCCGCATCGTTTGTTGCCTTCGATGCCTTCGGCGACCTACTTTTTTTCAACAGCAAAAAAAAGTAGGCAAAAAATGCCGCTCTCATGCGCCGAGGGGCTAGGCACAGCGCAAAGCGCTTTTGTAATAGAACGACATGAGACAGCCTGCGAGGTGGGTTGCATAATGGATATTGGTTGCGAGACGGACTTGCGCGCTGTGCGCGATGGCTTGATCGGATGGTCTTTTAGGATGGCACTGGGGCCATGGCTCCTCTGAATGACTGCATAACGACAAGCGAATCACTGGCGGATGGCATATCGAATCAGGACAATTGAAAATCAATTTAGTATTATGGAGGCGGGCTATTTTTTGAGGAGGGAACTTTGCGCGTGTTGAGAGCCTATATTCGGTTTGCCGATGGGTTGAACGAGTGCGTCGGCAGGGGGATTGCGTGGTTGACCGCGGCGTTGGTCGCGGTGGTGTGTTACGATGTGTTCACGCGCTATTTGCTCAAAAACAGCCTGGTCGCGGTGCAGGAACTCCAATGGCATTTGTTCGCGCTGATCTTTCTCATCGGCGCGGCGTATTCGCTCAAATACGACAAGCACGTGCGCGTGGATGTGTTTTACAGCCGGTTTTCGCCGCGCGCACGGGCATGGGTCAATTTCATCGGCAGCATCCTCTTTCTCATTCCCTTTTGCGCCATCGTCATCATCAGTTCGCAGACCTTTGTCGCCAGCGCGTTCCGCATCGGGGAAACGTCGCCCGATCCGGGGGGATTGCCCGGCCGATGGGTGCTCAAAGCGGCCATTCCCATGGGCTTTGCGTTGCTCCTGTTGCAAGGGCTCGCGTTGGCGTGCCGGTCGTTGCTCGCTATACTCGGACGCCATGAGGAGGTGGATTCATGATCGAAGCCATGCCCTTGATTCTCTTTGGGGTGTTGTTCCTCTTGCTGTTGCTCGGATTTCCCGTGGCGTTTACGCTGGGCGGCGTCTCGTTTCTCCTCGGCTATATCGCGTTTGGCCCCGCGTTCTTCAATCTCTTGCCCCTGCGTATTTGGGGGGTGATGACCAATTACGTGCTGCTCGCCGTGCCCCTGTTCGTGTTTATGGGCGTGATGCTCGAAAAATCCGGGTTGGCGGAGGATTTGCTCGAGACGATGGCACTGCTCTTTGGGCACTTGCGCGGGGGGCTCGCGCTTTCGGTGGTGGCCGTGGGCGCGATGTTCGGCGCGTCGACCGGGATCGTGGGGGCGACCGTGGTGACGATGGGCTTGTTGAGTTTGCCGACGATGCTCAAACGCGGCTATCGGGCCGAGGTCGCCACGGGCGCGATTTCGGCATCGGGCACGCTCGGGCAAATCATCCCGCCGAGCATCGTCTTGGTGCTGTTGGGCAGCGTGCTCAATATTTCGATAGGCGATATGTTCATCGGCGCGGTGTTGCCCGGCGTGGTCTTGGTGAGCCTGTACGCGCTGTATCTCATCCTCGTCGCGATTTTCAAGCCCGAGTGGGCGCCTGCGATGCCCGAAGAAGAACTCGCCCAATTTCGCGGGCGGGCGATGGTACAGCGCGTTTTGAAGGCGTTTGTATTGCCATCTCTGCTCGTGGTCGCGGTGCTCGGTTCGATCTTTGCGGGCATTGCGTCTCCGACCGAGGCCGCGGCCGTGGGCGCGCTCGGCGCGACGCTGTTGACGCTGTTGCAAAAAAAGTTTTCGTATGCCACCCTCAAATCCGTGATGGCGGATACCACGCATCTCACCTGTATGGTTTTTTTGATTTTGGTAGGGGCGACGGCTTTTGGCTTGGTGTTTCGCGGCATGGACGGCGACGTTTATTTGACCGAGCTCATCCTCTCGGCGAACATGAGTCCCGGCGGGTTTCTCGCGCTGGTGATGGCGATGATTTTCGTCGCGGGATTTTTTATCGACTTCATCGAAATTACCTTTATCATCGTCCCGGTCGTCGCGCCTATTTTCGTGGCACTAGGGGTCGATCTGTTGTGGGTGGGCATTCTCATCGCCATGAATCTCCAAACCTCGTTTTTGACGCCGCCGTTTGGATTTTCGCTCTTTTATCTCAAGGGCGTGGCGCCGCCCGAAGTCCGCACGGGCCACATCTACCGCGGGATCATTCCCTTTATCGCCATCCAACTCATCGGCCTCGCCCTCGTCATCACCTTCCCCGAAATGGCGACCGAGTTGCCGCGGTATTTGAGCGAGTAAAAGCAGAGGCTATTTTTGCGCGAGACAGACAAAGCCCTCCCGTTTTCACAGAAGGGCTTTTTTGCATGCAGCAGGGGGATCGACCCGGTTAGGCGCTCAAGTTCAAATAATAGATCTTCTCGGAAACCTCGGCCCAGCCATTCACCTTTTTGCGAAAGGCGTCAAACGAGGCAAACGCCTTTTTGCTCATCGCATCGGATGCGACCACTTCATCCACCACTTCCACCGCGTATTTTTGGAGCGTTTTGAGCACTTCGTCCGGGAATCGCTTCAAGGCGACGTGGTGATCTTTTATTAGCGTTTGCAAATACGCATTGTTTTTCGCCTCGAATTCCGAGAGCACCCACGCATTGGCTCGCGCAGATGCGGCGCGCACAATTTCTCGCAGGTTTTTGGGCAGGCCCTCGTACGCGGATTTGTTGATGAGCAGTTCCAACACCGTGCCCGGTTCGTGCCAGCCCGGGTAGTAATAGTACTTCGCGGCTTTGTAAAAACCCATCGTAAAATCGTGAAACGGGCCGATCCACTCGGTCGCGTCGATCACGCCGCGTTCGAGATTGGTGAAAATCTCCGCGCCCGCCGACAGCACAGCCGATCCCCCGGCTTTGGAAATCACTTTGCCCCCGAGGCCCGGCATCCGCATCTTGAGCCCCTGAAAATCGCTCATCGCGTCGATCTCGCGGTTGAACCACCCCCCCATCTGCACGCCTGTATTGCCCGCGGGCATCGGGATCAGATCGAACGGCGCGTAGAGTTCTTCCCACAGCGATAGGCCCCCGCCGCTGGCGATCCACGCATTCATCTGTTGCGCGTTCATGCCAAAGGGCACAGAGGCAAAAAACTGCGTTGCACGCGCTTTTCCCGCCCAGTAATACGCGGCGCCGTGGCACATTTCTGCGGTGCCCGCGCTGACCGCATCGAATCCCTCCAGCGGCGGGATCAATTCGCCGCCGCCATAGACCTGTATTTTGAGTTGGCCGCCCGACATTTCCTCTGTCCACTTGGCGATGTGATGGGCCGCTTCGCCCAAAATGGGGTAATTCGGGGGCCAGGTCGTCACCATTTTCCACGTGTAGTGTTTGCGCGTTTGCACGGCAGGGGCCTGCGTCTCTTGGGGAGATGCACATCCCGCCAACAATGCCGCGCCGCCGGCAAGCCCGGCCTTTTTGATGAACTCACGACGTTTCACTCGTTCCACAGAGACCTCCAAATTGAAAACAGTGCGAAGAGAAAAAACGGGGTACAACGGGTCGTTCCGCCGCTAGGTGCAAGGACAGGCACGGGGGCCTGTCCCTACAATGGGGCCGGGCGGATGGATCCCCGACCACCGGATCCGCGTTTTTGAACTGCTGGTGAGGCGTCAGATCGGATTACTCGCCTTCATACCCCGCTCCGCGTTTTTCGTAGTTTATTTTTTACGTACAGGCTTGGCGCGTTATGGTGCTTGGATGAGTTTCAAACCGGGAATGCCAGAGAAGTCGCGGTCATCTTTCGCCTCCTTTGGAATCGCGCTGGCTCGCGCACAGCTCAAATGTAGCGCGAAAGTCGCGTTGTTGCAAGGGCGTTGTTGCGAATCGGCTTTTGCTTTTGCACGGCGCAACGTATCTGTTATATTGGTCATCGTCCGATTTTTGTCACCCGTTATCGAAAGGTTTGCCATGCGTTTGTGCTTTCTGTCCGTCCTTTTGATTTTGTCGCCCTCTGTCTTTGCCGAGAAAAAACCGCTGGATCACGATGCGTATGACGTGTGGAATCGCATGCGCGCCAATGCGATTTCCAGCGATGGGCAATGGGCTTTCCTGTCCGTTGGTCCGGATGAAAAAGATACCGAACTTCGCATTGTGAGCCTTGGGGACGACCGCGCGTATGCGATCCCGCGCGGGGAATCCGTGCGATTTACGCGGGATTCGCGCTATGTCGTCGCGCTCATCAAAGCGTTCAAAGACTCGGTGAAGCAGGCGAAGCGCGATGAAAAAAAGCCGGAGGAATCGCCCAAGGATTCGCTCGGGATCCTCGCGCTCGAAACGGGCGATCTCTTTAAGGCGGCGCGCGTCAAATCTTTCAAATTGCCAAAGGAAAACAGCGGTTGGGTCGCGTATTTGCTGGAGA
This sequence comes from Candidatus Latescibacterota bacterium, assembly GCA_965242535.1. Lineage (GTDB taxonomy): Bacteria > Latescibacterota > UBA2968 > UBA2968 > UBA2968 > VXRD01. The sequence continues at coordinate 4,821,140 of OZ251458.1, read as the reverse complement.
GGGAAGTGGCGAAAAAGGACAGCACAAAAGCGAAAAAAGAGAAAGCATCCGAATCCAAAGCAAAAGGGGAACAGAAGCCCGCGAAAGAGGAGGAATCCCAAAAGGAAAAACAAAAGGACAAGAAAAAGGAGAAACGCAAAAAAGCCGAGGGTACGACGCTCGTCCTCCGCAACCTGCAAACCGGCGCGGAAACGCGATACGCTCATGTGGTCTCTTATGCGTTCGCGGAAAATGGCGCGCATCTCATTTTTGCCGCCGCGAACAAAGACAGCACCGCCGATGGGGTCTATGCCATCCGCACGAGCACGGGCGATTCCACAGCCGTTCTGCGCGGCGCGGGGGATTACAAAAAGATCACTTGCGACGAGTCCAATACCCATCTCGCATTTATCGCCAACCGCGACAGCTTTGACGCCGAGCAACAGGAATACGCCCTCTACTCATGGCGCGTTGGGTCCCGGGATCGGGCAAAGGTGCGCGGCCGATCCACCACGCCGGGCATCCCTGCCAACTGGTGGGTCAGCGAACACGCGGACCTCTCGTTTTCCAAAGACGGCAAACGCCTGTTTTTTGGCACGGCGCCCCGGCCGGAACCGGAACCGGAGGACGACGCGGCCGAAGACGAAAAAGTGGTGGTCGATATCTGGAACTGGCAAGACCCGTACCTCCAGCCCATGCAACTCAAAGACGCCAAAGACGAGCGCGAGCGCGCCTATCGCACGGTGGTTCACCTCGGCAATGGCAAAGTGGTGCAACTCGCCACCGAGGCCATTCCCAATATTCGCCTGGGAAGCGAGGGCAATGCCGATGTTGCGATAGGCTATTCGATCCTGCCCTATCGCCAACTCATCTCTTGGGACGCCCCCGCTTATTACGACAGCTATTTGATCGATGTCAAAACCGGCGCGTCTCGGCGCGTGTTGACCAAACAGCAGGCGCGGCCGAGCCTTTCGCCCGATGCCGAGTACATCTACTGGTGGGATCGCGTTCGAAAAACCTGGTACGTCCAACGGGTCAAAAACGCGATTCGCATCAACGCGGGGAAGGGCATTCCCCATCCGCTCCACGACGAGTTGCACGACCGCCCGCAGTCGCCCAACAGCCACGGCACGGCGGGATGGACAACGGGCGACAGGGGGTTTCTGATTTACGACCGGTACGACATTTGGCTCGCGGATCCCGATGGTCGAGACGCGCCTGTCGCCGTCACCGAAGGGCGCGGGCGAGAGACCGAGACGCGCTTTCGGTACGTGCGTCTCGATCGGGAGGAGCGCGCCCGCGATCCCAAAGCCGAGTTGCTCTTTTCCGGATTCGATCTCGAGACCCAAGCGATGGGCTACTACCGCGATCGCATCGAGGGCGGGGACGAACCCGTTGAACTCGTCAGGCGCGACAAGCGATTTCTCGATCTCAAAAAGGCCGAGGACGCGGATGTGTTGCTGTTCAGGCAATCGGATTTCGCGGAGTATCCAGATCTGTGGATGTCCGATCTCGCTTTTCAGAATGCGCGGAAAATCAGCGATGTCAACCCACAGCAAAAGGACTATTTGTGGGGCAGCGCCGAACTCGTCCATTGGGTCTCGCTCGACGGCGAGCCCTTGCAGGGCATTTTGTACAAACCCGAGGGGTTTGACCCGTCGCAAAAATACCCCATGCTGGTTTATTTTTACGAGAGGATGTCGCATCAACTCCACACCCACCGCACGCCGCGAACCTCTGGCGGATCGATCAATTTCCCCTTTTACGCCAGCCGGGGCTACGTGATCTTCATCCCGGACATTCCCTACAAAGTCGGTTTCCCGGGGGAGAGCGCGGTCAACTCGGTGGTCGCAGGCGTGGCACATCTCGTCAACCAGGGCTTTGTCGATCCGGCCTGCATCGGCGTGCAGGGCCACAGTTGGGGCGGGTATCAAATCGCCTATATGATCACGCGCACGCACATTTTCCGCGCGGCCGAGGCAGGCGCGCCCGTGTCGAACATGGTCAGCGCGTACGGCGGCATCCGCTGGGGTTCGGGCCTGAGCCGCATGATGCAGTACGAAAAATCCCAAAGCCGAATCGGCGGGTCCTTGTGGGAAGCCCCGATGCGGTTTATCGAAAACTCGCCGATTTTCTGGGCGGACAAAATCCAAACGCCGCTGCTGATTTTGCACAACGACGAGGATGGCGCGGTGCCGTGGTACCAGGGAATCGAACTCTTCGTGGCCCTGCGCCGCTTGGGCAAACCCGCGTACTTGGTCAATTACAACGGCGAGGCGCACGGCATTCGCAAACACCACAACCGCAGGGATTGGAGCATCCGCTTGCAACAATTTTTCGACCACCACCTCAAAGACGCACCCGCACCCGCGTGGATGCGCGAAGGCATTCCCGCGGTGGAAAAGGGCAAGACGCTCGGCTTGGAATAAAAAAGCGGGGGGCAGCCCTCGTCCTATCGTCCGTAGGGATAGGCCCCGTACCTATCCGAAACGGGGATCAGTCCCCACCTTATCAACCGTAGGGACAGGCCCCCGTGCCTGTCCGAAGAGGCATCATCACATGGATTTAGACGGGCGAATCGCACTCATCACAGGCGCGGCGCGAGGGATTGGCGCGGCGATAGCAAAACTCGTGTCAGACGCGGGCGCGAAGGTCGCGATTGCGGATTTGGATGGCGAGGGCGCGAAAGAAACCGCAGGGACGCTCGCAACGCCTGCAATCGGTCTCTCCGCCGATGCGTCCGATGAAAGCGCGATGCGCTCGGCGGTCGATCGGGCCGTGGCGACATTCGGATCGCTCGATATTTTGATCAACAACGCGGGCATTGGCGGGCCGGATACCAACGCGGCCAAGGCGTCATTGGAAATCCCGCTGACCGAATTGTCCGCCGAGGATTGGGACGCGCAGTTGCGGACCAATCTCCGCACGGTCTTCGCGTCTTCCAAAGCGGCGATTCCGCATCTCGAGCGCGGATCCAGCATTGTGAACATCGCGTCGATCGCCGCGCTGATGCCCAGCGTTTCGATGCCGGCTTACGGCGCGGCCAAAGCCGGGGTGATTCACTTGACGCGAACGATGGCTCGGCAACTCGCAGAGCGCAGAATCAGGGTCAACGCCATCTGCCCGGGCTATCTGTGGACGCGCGCATGGGAGATGATCGCGTCTCAAATCCAAGCGACCAACCCGGCGTATAAGGGGTTCACGGCCCGACAAATTTTCGACGATGTGATCCGCAACAGCGTGCCATTGGGCGGGGAACAAACCCCGGATGACGTGGGGCATCTGGTCGTCTTTTTGTGCAGCGATAAGGGAAAGAACATCACGGGCCAAGCCCTGACCATCGACGGCGGCGCGACATTGGGCGGACGCAGGCAGGCGGGAAGCAGTGGTTAGCGGTCAGTCCCCGCCCGCCCTATCAACCGTAGGGACAGGCCCCCGTGCCTGTCCGAACCGATGCAACATCGGCCGCCACACAAAAAGCCCGGGTTCGCAATGAACTCGGGCTTTGTTTTTTGGACAGACACGTTCACGGTGCGAAAGGGATAACCAACGGATTTAGGGGGTGGTTGGATGCGAGGACAGGCACGGGGGCCTGCCCATACAGGGGATGGGGCTGGAACGACGGGGGTAGGCGGATGAGCGGGGAACGCACAAGGCGGAGGGGGATGGGAGCCGCCTGCAATGCCGAAAAAAACGGCTTCTCTTTTCTTGGAGAAGCCGTTTTCTCATCCTTGTGATTGAACGCGCTAATCTTCCACGGGGCCGGCATACGGCGCGTGTTCAAACCGGCAGGGCGATTCGACGAGGCGCGGGTCGTTTTGCTCGCGCAGGGTCTGCATGAGATTGGCCGCGAGTTCTTTGCAGATGGGATCGTATTCGGGATCGTCGGCGAGGTTGTTCATGTAGTGCGGGTCGACGCGCAGGTCGTAGAGTTCTTCGCGCGGCCGTTTGCCAAAGCCAATTTCGAATAAGGGGCGGATGGCGTCTTCTGCGCGGTGGTGAATCATGTAGGCTTTCGTGGGACTGGCGTCTAAGTCGGGATAGGCGATGCGCGTGTTCCGCGCGAGGTCTTCGACAGAAGGGGCTGTTGCATGGAGATCGTCAAGGCCCTGCGGGTCGCCCATGGGCCAGCGGTCCGGGGCAAAGTTGTGGATGTAGAGAAAATCGCCCGTGCGAATGGCGCGTTGGGGATAGGGCAGTTGGCCTTCTCGCGCGGTGGCGACGTGTCGCTCGCGCCCTGTAACCACAAAGGTGCGCTGGGAATCGACCTGTCCACTCCGTTCGCTTTTGAGAACCGGGAGCAGGCTTTTGCCCGTCATGCTATGGGGAATAGCCACGCCTGCGGCTTCGAGGAATGTCGGCGCCAAGTCCATCAGGTTGACAAAGTCGTGGACCGTGCGCCCTCGGGGGATGTGGTTGGGCCAGCGCGCGGCCAGGGCCACTTCGCAACCGATGTCGTAGAGGTTGCACTTGGCGCGCGGAAAGCCCGGAATCCCATGGTCGCCGCTGACGACGATGAGGGTGTTGTCGAGTTCGCCGAGTTCTTCGAGGCGTTTGATCAACACGCCCAAGCCCGCATCCACCGCCTGACATTCGCCCAAGTAGTCGCACACGTCTTCCCGAACCGCGTGGACGTCGGGCAAGAAGTCGGGCAATCGGCCCTCGAGATCGTCCGGGTCGAGGCCCCAAAGTGCTTTGCCCGAGCCGCGCTCCCATGACCGATGCGTGTTGGTTGGCCCCCACCAGTAGCAGAAGGGTTTGCCCTTGGGTCTCGCGTCGAGGAAGGAATTGAAGTTGTCGCGGGTTTCGTCCAAAAGGACTCGTTTCGCGCCTTCAACGCCCAATTCGTCGGCGCGTTCGGTGGCCCAATGTGAGAATCGCCGGTAGTTGGTACCGGCGGATTCATAGCGCGTTCGCTCCGCGCCATAAGGGGCATTGGCGGCTTGGCCGGGCGACCAGACTTTGTACGTGTAGCCGATGTGATAGCCGCCCTTTTCGAGTTCGAGCGGGTACGTGGGGATGCGTTCGTCCCACAGCGCCCCTTGCAAAATCGCGCCGAGGCCGGTTTGCCAGAAGTATTGCCCCGAGAGAATGGAACTCCGGCATGGCGTACAACTCGGCGCGGGCACAAAGGCGTTGGTGAACAACGCGCCTTCGCGGGCGATGCGGTCGAAGTTGGGGGTGTCGATGATCGCGTTGAGCGACTGGGGGCCTTCGATGCTCCGATAAGCACTGGCATAACGCCCCCAGTCATCGGCAAAGGCAAAGACGATATTGGGTTGCATAACGATCTCCTAAATTGGTATTACGAGAATTGTCTGTGAAAAAAAAAGAATCCCGCATTCCAAAATAAAAATTGCCTCTCAAAAGTCGTATTTGTCGATGGGAACTTTTGGATTCAATTTTCTATCGGCAAATGGCATGCCTTACGACAAAAAGGGGCTGACCGATGGTCAACCCCTCGTGGATCATTCTCAGCACGCGATTTAGTGCATGTGCCCGTGATCGTGGGCGGGTGCAGCGTCTTGATTCTCTTCTGGCATATCCGTCACCAGGGCTTCGGTCGTCAACAACAACCCGGCGATCGACGCTGCGTTTTCCATCGCGGTACGCACCACTTTGGTCGGATCGATCACGCCGGCAGCGACCAAGTCTTCATACTGCTCGGTGCGGGCGTTAAACCCGAAAGCCCCCTCGCCTTCGCTCACCTTTTGCACGACCAAGCTGCCTTCCAAACCGGCATTATCGGCAATTTGACGCATCGGCGATTGCAATGCGCGGCGCACGATATCCACGCCCGTTTGGCGATCGCCCTGCGCTTGTGCCTCGGCCAACGCGCCAATGCTTCGGAGCAACGCCACGCCGCCGCCGGGCACGATGCCTTCTTCGACCGCAGCGCGCACGGAATGGAGGGCATCTTCGACGCGGGCTTTCTTTTCTTTCATCTCGGTTTCGGTTGCCGCGCCCACGTTGATCACGGCCACGCCGCCTGCCAATTTCGCCAATCGCTCTTCGAGTTTTTCGCGGTCGTAATCGGAGGTCGTCTCTTCGATCTGCCGGCGAATTTGGCTCGTGCGCCCTTGGATATCGAGCACCGTGCCCGCGCCTTCGACAATCGTGGTATTGTCTTTGTCGATCACCACGCGCTTGGCTTGGCCGAGGTCCGTGATCTGGACATTTTCGAGCTTAATGCCGAGGTCTTCCGTAATCACGCGCCCGCCGGTCAACACGGCGATATCGCCCAACATCTCTTTGCGGCGGTCGCCGTACCCCGGCGCTTTCACCGCACAAGCCGCAAGCGTGCCGCGCACTTTGTTGACCACAAACGTGGCCAGGGCTTCGCCCTCGACATCCTCGGCGATCACCAACAGCGGCCTGCCCGCCCCGGCGACTTTTTCGAGCAGGGGCAACAAGTCTTTCATGTTGGACAACTTCGCCTCGTGAATCAAAATGAGGGCTTCTTCGAGCACGGCTTCCATATTCTCTTGGTCCGTCACAAAATAGGGCGACAGGTACCCGCGGTCAAACTGCATGCCCTCGACCACATCGAGCGTCGTCTCGATGCTCTTGGCCTCTTCGACCGTAATCGTGCCGTCTTTGCCCACTTTGTCCATGGCCTCGGCGATGATCTCGCCAATGTCGCTGTCGCTGTTGGCGGAAATCGTCCCGACCTGTGCAATGGACATGCGGTCTTTCACGGGTTGGCTCTGGCTCTCCAAGGCGCGGACCACGGCCTCGACGGCCACATCGATGCCGCGCTTGAGATCCATCGGATTCGCGCCTGCGGTGACATTCCGCAAGCCCTCGCGGAAAATCGCTTCGGCCAGCACCGTGGCCGTGGTCGTGCCGTCGCCCGCGACGTCAGACGTCTTGGAAGCGACTTCCTTGACCATCTGCACACCCATATTTTCGTAAGCGTCTTCGAGTTCGATCTCTTTGGCAACGCTCACCCCGTCTTTGGTCACGGTGGGCGACCCCCACGACTTCGCCAAAACCACGTTCCGCCCGGCAGGCCCCAAGGTGGCTTTCACGGCCTTGCTCAACAGCGTGACCCCATCGAGAATGCGCCCGCGCGCATCGATACCATAAGCAATTTGCTTTGCCATAATGTCCATCTCCTCCTATCGCGTTATTGGATGATGCCGAGCACGTCGTCTTCGTTCACGATCACGAACTCATCGCCGTCAATTTCGATTTCCGTGCCGGCGTATTTGCCGATCAAAACCTTTTCCCCGGGCTGCACGGTCAGCGCGATCGCATCGCCCCGATCGTTGGGCTTGCCCGGGCCGACCGCGATCACCTCGGCTTCTTGAGGCGTTTCCTTGGCCGTATCGGGGATGATGATCCCCCCCTGCACCTGCTCTGCGGCCTCCACCCGCCGCACCAAAATGCGGTCGGAAAGCGGACGTACATTCATCTAAAAACCTCCTTGAACGACTATGGAGTTAAAGGTGATTTGGCACTCCGTTGTGCAGAGTGCCAAAGGCGAAAGCAGAATATACAAACTCGCCCAAATGGACGCAAGGGGAAAGGAAGGGGAGACGGGAGAGGGAAGAGGCAAGGTAAGACGGGAGACGGGAGACGGAAGAGGCGAGACGGGAGACGGAAGATATCCTATCACCCCGTAGCCCATCCGTCGTAGGGACAGGCCCCCGTGCCATTTGTACCAACTCATTCATTATCGGGATCGCTTTGCAGTCCCTCCGTCCTTCAGAGAAGCCATCGCCAAACGTGCCATCGCAAAAGTTCATCAACGAAAGCCATCAGGCACAGCGCGCAAGTCCATCTCGCAACCAATATTCATCTTGCAACCCACCTTGCAGGCTGTCTCATGTTGTCCTGCTACAAAAGCGATTGAACTGCTGGAGCAGTTGTACCCCGCTCGCGCTGTGCCTAGCCCCTCGGCGCATGAGAGCGGCATTTTTGAACGGCTCGGGCAGTTGTACCCCGCTCGCCTACTTTTCTTCAGACGCTTGTTCGCGTCTTCTCTGTTGACAAAAAGTAGGTCGCCGCACGCCGTAGGCACAGGCGTAGCCAACGCATCGAAAGCAACCCACGATGCTGTAGGGCCAAACGCTTTAGACAAGCGAGCAACTCAGGTACTGAGTTGTGCGTATCCAAATTGAAAATAACTTAATTTACAGAATATTTAGTTGGTACAAATGGCCCCCGTGCATCTGTGCCGACCAATGCAGAATCCCGTTTGATTCGCCGATGGACGGCTATTGCATTTGTACTCCGCTTTGCGGGTTCCCTCACGGCGGGCTTGACAGGTATGCCACAATTTTATACACTTGAAGCCTTTGAAAATCGCACGAATGCGTTGATCTGAACATTTTTCAAAGGAGAGTTCATGGGTATAAAATGCGTTGGCATCCTGACCGGCGGCGGCGATTGTCCGGGGTTGAACGCGGTGATTCGCGCCATTGTCCGCAAGGGCATCGCGACGTACGGTTGCAAAATGATCGGGGTGTTGGAAGGCTGGAAGGGGATGCTCGAAGGCAGGGCGCAACCGCTCAATTTGGATACCGTCTCGGGGATTTTACCGCGCGGGGGTACGATTTTGGGATCGTCGCGCACCAACCCCTATCAAGATGGGGCAGACGGCGGCGCGCTCATTCGAGAGGGCATGGAGAAAATGGGCATAGACGCGCTGATCGCGATTGGGGGCGACGATACGCTCGGCGTGGCCTATCGCCTCACCGAACAGGGGATCAAGGCGGTCGGCGTGCCCAAGACGATTGACAACGATTTGGATGGCACGGATCAGACCTTTGGGTTTGACACGGCCATCAACATCGTGATGGAAGCGATAGATCGCCTGCACACCACCGCGGAATCGCACAACCGCGTGATGGTCGTAGAAGTCATGGGCCGCCACGCCGGGTGGATCGCCGTGGAATCCGGCATCGCGGGCGGCGCGGACGTGATCCTAATTCCGGAAGTGCCCTTTGATTTGGACGAGGTGTGCGACACCATCCGCCAACGCCACGCGCGCGGCAAGACGTTTAGCATCGTGGTGGTCGCCGAAGGCGCCAAGTTGGAAGACGACAGCATGGTGTTGCAATCGGGCGAAAGAGACGCTTTTGGGCACGTGCGCCTCGGCGGCATTGGCAATTTGTTGAGCGATGAAATCGAGCGGCGAACCGGCTATGAAAGCCGCGCGACCGTGTTGGGTCACATTCAGCGCGGGGGCAGCCCCTCGGCTTATGACCGCGTGCTCGGAACGCGATTTGGGATCGCGGCCATCGACCTGATAGGCGAGGGCAATTTTGGCAAGATGGTCGCGTTGCGCGGTCAAAATATCGTGGCGATCGACTTGAAAGAAGCCGTGTCGAAATTGCGTACCGTGGACATGGGGCTTTACGACATCGCCAAAGTGTTTTTTGGCTGAGATGGACAGGTTGCGACTTTGAACGCCTGCGAGTGACAGGCGAATCGAGTGCGATACTTTTGGAGGAAATTATGGCGGGACTGAAAGTGGGTATCAACGGATTTGGACGGATTGGGCGGTTGGTGTTTCGCGCGGCGATGGCCCGGGGTCTCGACGTGGTGGCGGTCAACGATTTGACCGATGCCGCGAGTCTGGCGCATTTGCTCAAGTACGATTCCACGCACGGGCGATATCCCGGGCGCGTTGTGCATCTCGAAGATGAGGTGCGAGTGGGCGCGTCCTCAGTTGACGCGCTCATGGTGGATGGCAAAGCCGTGGCGGTGTTGTCCGAACGCGATCCCGGCCAGTTGCCATGGCGCGATTTGGGCGTGGAGGTGGTGGTCGAATCCACGGGCTTTTTTGCGGATCGGGATGCCGCGAGTGCCCATCTGGGACCAAATGGTGCCGAGAAGGTGATCATCTCCGCGCCTGCCAAAGGGGATCTGCCCACTGTGGTGATGGGCATTAACGACGAGGTGTTGCAAAAAAGCGATGGGGTGATTTCCAACGCGTCGTGTACGACCAATTGTTTGGCGCCGATGGTGAGCGTGTTGCACGCCTCGTTTGGCATTGAACACGGCTTGATGACCACCATTCACGCCTATACGGGCGACCAACGCCTCATCGACGCGCCCCATTCGGACCTGCGGCGGGCGCGGTCTGCGGCCCTGTCGATGATTCCGACCACGACGGGCGCGGCGAGTGCGGTGGGCTTGGTGATCCCCGAACTCAATGGCAAACTCGACGGCATGGCCGTGCGCGTGCCCACGCCGGATGGGTCATTTACCGATTTTGTCGCGGTGCTGAAAAAAGAAGTTACCGCAGACGCGGTCAACCGCGCTTTCGAGCAGGCCGCACAGGGGCGGTTGAAAGGCATTTTGGAATACACCGAGGATCCCATCGTATCCGCCGATATCGTGGGCAATGCCCATTCGTGCATTTTCGATTCGATGATCACAACCGTCATGGCCGGCAACATGGTGAAGGTGTGCGGGTGGTACGACAATGAGTGGGGATACTCCAACCGATGCGTGGACCTGATCGCCAAACTCGCAGCGATGTGAAAACAGCCATGTTTGGGAGAACGGATAATGCCATTTGAATTTGAAGACCTCCAGAGCCTCTACGATGAGGAGCTCGAACACAATCCGAAAGCCTACGGAAATCTGCCCGCCTTTTTGGATAAAGTCGAAGACTTGTACGTGGAGGCAAAGCGGAAAGATGGTTTCGAAGGCGATATGGGTCAATCGTGGCGTTCGTGGAGTGGTCAAAATTTTGAAAAACTCGCGTTTCACATCCTCTCAAAATTCATCGACGAGGCGGGGCTCCCGCTCGCGTTGGCTCAAGGCTCAACACTAGAAAAACAACAAAGCGATGCGATGCTTTGTAAAGTTAAGCGCAATATTTTAGTTGATTTCGGCATTCATGGATGCCACATGCCGGATGCTGATATCGTCGTGTACGATCCCTCCGATGCCTCTGTAAAAGCCATCATCTCCTGTAAAATATCGCTACGAGAGCGCATTGCCCAAACCGCATATTGGAAGTTGAGATTGCGTTCCTGTCCCATTACGCGACACATCAAAATGTTCTTTCTCACGTTTGATAGAGACAACATCTTTGAAAGTGAGAAAGTCCAAAAAAGCAAAACCATTGTGCTGCACGAATTGGATGTCGTATATATTTTTCGCAAAAATTTTGTTGAACAGCACAATCTGCGAAGATTTGAGCGGATTATAGACGACCTGCAATAGTCTGTAACACGTAACGCTTTGGGAAATGGAGGCTTATTTATGTCCCCCAATGAAATTCTAGAATGGTTTAACCAGACCCCGGTTGATAAGGCTTGGTCGTTCAACGGATGCAAGCCATCAGACACCGGAAAATGGACGCATGGCTACCACCGGTATCCCGCCAAGTTCATCCCGCAGTTGGTAGAGCAACTGATGGATTGCTATATCACCAATGGCTCGGCGAGTATAAACGACCCTTTTATGGGATCTGGAACGACGATTGTCAGTGCGATATCCAGAGGTCTTCGCGCCAGCGGCACAGATATCAATAAAGTCGCCCATTTGGTAACCAAAGCAAAAGCAACACCGATCAAACCCGATTATTTGGAAAAAAAAGTCAAACGATTTCTGTCAAATATTTGTGATTTCCACGATGACGATCAAGGTTGCCTTTTTGTGGCAAATGAAGTACGCCCTCAAATTCCAGAAAAACACTTAGAACGAATTGACTACTGGTTCACGGAAGAAGTGCGAGATAAAATAGGAAAAATTCTCGTCTTAATTCTCGACGAACCCGACCAAGCCGTTCGGTCTTTCTTTTTGGTCGCGTTGAGTCACGTTCTCAAAACATGTTCAATTTGGAGCCAGAGCAGTACGAAACCGACGAGAGATATGAAGAAGCGGCCTACGCCCCCCGCTGATGCGATTAAAAGGCACCTGTCAAAAATGCTAAAGGGAAATGCCTATTTCTACGAAGTCGTTCCATGCCATACAAAAGAGAATCTGGAGCGTTACCTAAATGTCCAAATAAGTTCAGCCAAGGCCCAAGCCGTTCCCGATGACAGCGTCGATTTGATTATCAGTTCAAGTCCTTATGTGACGAGTTACGAATATGCAGACCTCCACCAACTCTCAACTCTCTGGCTAGATTTGGCTGATGACTTAAAAGAATACAGAAAACAGTTTATCGGTACATCCTACAAACGGTACGAATCCGAGTCTCTATCGAGCCAAATTGCCTCTGATATTGTCGATGAAATGGTATCTAAAAGCAAAAAAAAGGCGAAAGAAATCGAAGCCTTTTTTATTGATATGCAGGAAGTCTTCAATGAGAGTTTTAGAATCCTGAAGCCGGGGGGCAGGTGTTGCTATGTCATTGGAAATACGAAGCTAAAGGGAGTCGATATACGCAACGCCGAAGCATTTGCCGAGTCCCTGCAACGGTCGGGTTTCAAATTGGATCGGCTCATAAAACGGGAAATCCCTCTCAAGATACTTCCCCAGAAACGCGATGAAAAAACGGGTAGATTTGCGAGCAATGATAAGGCAAACTCAGAAGCGTATCCAACGGAGTATATCGTTATCGGATTAAAGGAGTAGATGGCTATGGATTTTTCAGATTTAAGAGATATGTACAGGCAGGTGCAGGTGAGGGAGGGTGCGAAAGCCGCAGGAGAGAGGGAAGTGATGGATTTTTGCACGGATGTTTTGAATCTCTACGAGAAACGCGGTATCAACGACCATATCGAATGGAAGCGGTGATCGGGAGCGATTGAGGAGGCGATGGCGTGGCGGTGGTGCCGATGACGGATTTGTATTTGGCGGACGCTTGGCGGATTCGGTCAAACGAGTCTTGCGGGGGAACAGATGAGAATGGTCGATACCGAAAAGTCGATCCGTCAAATCGTGCGGAGTTCCGCATGGGCAACGGGCTTTGAAGCGCGTCGCGTAGGTCGAGCCGATGATCCCTATAAATTGCTCCATGCCGATAGCTTACATGCGATGAAAGACATGCCCGACCATTCCGTCGATTTTATTTGTACCGATCCGCCCTATAACTTGAGTCCGTATTCGACGGGGAATATCAAATTCGATTGGCGAGCGGATATAAACAATGACCTCGCCGAGTGGGATAAAAATTTTGACCCGGCCGATTTGAAAGACGACTTCGTGCGAATCCTAAAGCCAACGGGAAATCTCTTTGCGTTTTGCTCGTATAATTTGATCGGGAGATGGCATGAAATATTCGATCCCATTTTTGACACCTTTCAGTTTTTTGTTTGGCACAAAACCAATCCCGTTCCCAAGTTCAGAAAGGCCGGCTTTTTGAACAGTTGCGAGCTCATCGTCTGTATGTGGAACAAGGGCCACATCTGGAATTTTGGCAAACAAAGCGAAATGCACAACTTTTTTGAATCGCCGATATGCATGGGGCCGGAAAGACTCAAGAATCCCAAGCATCCAACGCAAAAGCCCATCAAACTATTAAAGCACCTGATCGATATCGCCACCCGTCAAAACGATGTCGTGTTCGATCCGTTCATGGGCGTCGGTTCTACGGGAGTCGCCGCGGTCGGCGCCGGTAGAAAATTCATCGGCATCGAAGCGGAGCGAGAATACTACGAGGCAGCGGAGAAGCGAATCAAATCGGTGCAACCATCACTTTTTTGATCAACGCGACAAAAGCGCAGGCGTAGCCTACAACGCAACGAGGGATAGACGGAGCGAGATGCCGGCAACAAAAGGAAACTACCCGATGGGATGTGGACAAACGCAGGACGATTAGTTGTTGACAAACGCAGGAGAATTGGTTACCGTTTTCGCATTAAAACCCATCGAGCTTCCGCCTGGCAGACAGGATTACGGTAGCTCGATTATTACCATTTTTTTACAGGGATGCCTTCAGGTGTCCCTGTATTTCTTTCTGCATTTGAAGTCATTACTCTGTAAATTAAATAATTATGAATTTCATTTTTTTAAGCGCGTGATGGCCGTGATGCCGTACATCAAATAAGCCATCGCCCAACATGCCATCTCAAAAGCCCCTCAAGGAAAGCCATCAGGCACAGCGCGCAAGTCCGTCTCGCAACCAACCTCTATTTTGCAACCCACCTCGCAGGCTGTCTCATGTCGTGTTGTTACAAAAGCGATTGAACTGCTGGAGCAGTTGTACCCCGCTCGCGCTGTGCTAGCCCCTCGGCGCATGAGAGCGGCATTTTTGAACTGCTAAGGCAGTTGTACCCCGCTCGCCTACTTTTTGTTGCTGTTGACAAAAAGTAGGTCGCCGAAGGCATCGAAGGCAACCCACGAGGCTTTAGGACCAAAGTTGTTAAAAAAGTAAGCAATGTCGGTGCTGATTTGTGCGGATCAAAATTGAGAATAACTTAATTTACAGAGTAGCCATACCAATTTGATTTTTATTTGTTTTAATTTTCAAATACACGCCAAAAGTGAGGAGCGGGGTACAACGGCGATAGGCGTTCATCGTGTCTAATCCGATCGTGGTTTGAACTTGAGGAGAACAGCGTGGCAAAGATGTCGATTGCGGATTTGGACTTGGCGGACAAGCGCGTTTTGGTGCGCGTGGATTTTAACGTGCCGCTCGAAGATGGACGGGTCGCAGATGACACGCGCCTCCGAGCGGCTCTGCCCACGATTCGGCACATTTTAGACGCGGGTGGCAAACCCGTGCTGATGTCCCATCTGGGCAGGCCCGAAGGCGAGGTCGTCCCCGAGTTGTCGCTTGAACCCATCGCCGAAGCCCTGCAACTCCTGCTCGGCCGAGAAGTGGTGCTCGCGCCCGATAGCGTGGGCGAGGCAACGGTGGATGCGGTCAAACGCGCGCCCGAAGGGTCGGTCGCGTTGCTCGAAAATTTGCGCTTTCACGCCGATGAAGAGGCCAATGCGCCGGGCTTTGCCACGCAATTGTCCGAATTGGGCGATGTGTATGTCAACGATGCGTTTGGCACGGCCCATCGCGCCCATGCCTCCACCGAGGGCGTCACGCATTATTTTCTCGCGTGTGCTGCGGGTTTGTTGATGCAAAGGGAGTTGGATTACCTCGGCGCGGCCTTGGCCGATCCCACGCGGCCTTATATCGCGATTATGGGTGGCGCGAAAATTTCCGGCAAAATGGACATCATCGAAAATTTGTTTTCAAAAGTCGATACCCTGCTCATCGGCGGGGGCATGGCATTTACGTTTTTCGAGGCGATGGGCTTGGAAATCGGCAAGTCGCTGTTGGAGAAAGACCGCGTTGCGGTCGCCGCCGAGTTGCTCCAACGCGCAAAAGCCGAAGGCGTGAACCTCATTCTGCCCGTCGATACGGTCGTAGCGCCCGAGATGGCCGAAGGCGTCCCCGTCCAAATCGTGCCGCGCGACCGCATTCCCGCAGACATGGAGGGGTTTGACATCGGGCCTGAAACGCGGAAGCGATTTTCCGATGTCGTCCTCAACGCCAAAACAGTGGTGTGGAACGGGCCCTTGGGCGCGTGCGAGATTTACTCGTTTTCCAAAGGGTCGCGTGCGGTTGCCAACGCATTGGTCACGGCGACCGCGCAGGGGGCGACGACGATCGTCGGCGGGGGGGAGACCGCGGCCGCGATAGCGGATTTTGGCGTGGCAAAAAAATTGAGCCACGTCTCGACCGGGGGCGGGGCTTCGCTGGCGTTTTTAGAGGGCCAGACCTTGCCCGGCGTGGCCGCGCTGTCGGATAGAGAAGGCGATGAAGCATAGCATTGGAGACGGGTGAATCCCAAATTTTGAAAGGATGTTGCGATGCGAACGCCATTTGTGGCGGGCAACTGGAAACTCAACAAAACGCCCGATGAAGCCGAGAGTTTGGCGCGATGCGTGATAGATGCCGCATCCGGGATAACCGGCGTGGAGGTGGCGATCTGCCCGCCCTTTACGGCATTGGAACGGGTCGCAGGCGTGGTGCGCGGCACGGCTGTCGGCTTGGGCGCGCAGAACGTGTATTGGGAATCCGAGGGGGCGTTCACGGGCGAGGTATCCGCGCCCATGCTGTTGACTTGCGGGTGTGAATACGTTATATTGGGTCACTCGGAACGCCGGCAGTTTTTCGGCGAAACAGACGAGACCGTGAACCGCCGCTTAAAGGCGGCCCTGCATGCTGGACTCAAACCGATTGTGTGCCTTGGCGAGTCTTTGGATGAGCGTCAAGCCGACAAAACCGAGCACGTGGTCGAGGCGCAACTGCGCGGCGCGCTCGACGGGATTTCCACCGATGGCGTGCGGCGTATTACGCTGGCTTACGAACCTGTGTGGGCCATTGGCACGGGCCTGACCGCCACGCCAGAACGGGCAGAGGCCGTCCACGCCTTTCTCCGAAACGTGTTGACCGAACGCTATCGCGCCGAGGTCGCACGGGCGATTCGCATTCAATACGGCGGATCCGTGAAGCCCGACAATGCGGCGGCGTTATTTGCCCAAGACAATATCGACGGCGGCTTGATCGGCGGGGCTTCCCTGGATGCCGCCGCATTTGCTGCCATTGTGAAAGCAGCGGTAAGAGGGTGATATGGAAATTTTTCTTTTGGTCGTTCATGTGTTGGTTTGCGTGGTTCTCATTTTGGCTATTTTGATGCAGCCCGGCAGAAGTGGCGGCCTGTCCGGCGGTGCGTTTGGCGGCATGGGCGGGGGCACGACGATGTTTGGCGGCGGTGGCGCCGTGCCTTTCCTGGCAAAAGTGACGACGTATGTGGGCATCATTTTCGCGCTGACCTGCATTGGGCTTTGGTACGCGGGGCGCACGACGGATTCCGCGCCGTCAACGGCCGCCGAGCGGTTGATGGAACAGGGGCAAATGCCCGCACAACAAGTCCCTCAGCCCTTGGTCTTTCCGCAAGATGAGACCGCGCCCGCAGAGGGCACAACCCAAACGACACCCGCCGATACCGGCAACACCGCGCCATAAATTTTGTGCCGAAGTGGTGGAATTGGTAGACACGCTGTCTTGAGGGGGCAGTACTCGAAAGGGTGTAGGGGTTCGAATCCCCTCTTCGGCACCAAAAAAACGAGGGCGTGCGATGAAGATCGCACGCCCTTATTTCATGTGTGAAAGGGCACTTTACGCACTGTTGGGTATATTGCCCACCGCGAACGGTCCATAAAATCAAATGGAGGGCTTTTATGGCTACAATCACTTTTGATACCCTTGCCTTTGTCAAGGGACTGAAACGGGCCGGAATGCCGGAAGAACAAGCCGAAGTGCTAGCGCGTTCTCAAGCGATGCTGATCGATGAAAAGTTAGCGACCAAACGGGACTTGAAAGAACAGGAGGCGCGATTGAAACGCGGTATGAAGGAAATGGAGTTGCGCTTGCTCGTGCGTCTCGGGTTAATGATGGTCGGCGCTGTCATCGTGGTCGCCGCACTGGTGAAACTCCTCTAAAAACAAAGCGCGTTTTTTTATTTTCAAAGTCTATTTATCGCGTATATTTACAGCGCGATGGACTTTCTTTTTTTTTCAAAGGAGATAAAATGTCATTTGAACTGCGAAGTCAGGTGTGCCCCACTTGGAGAAATTTCTTGTATGGCGTCGGCACATTGGCAAACTTGTTTCCAACTTATCCCGAATCTGATCCCGAATCCGCTGTCGATAGGCCATATCCATTTCAGTCAGATGCCGAAGCACTCGCGCATGACTGGGCAGTCTTGGGATGGGATTTTCAGCGGGCATTGGAGATCAAAAAAAACAATGCAAAACACGAGGCTTGAGACTGAGTGAATGAAAAATAAAACCCTACCGATGATTGACATATAAAAAACGAGGGCTTGTGACATGATCACAAGCCCCTTTCTTTTTCCGTTTCAGTTTTACCCCAATCGCCCGTAACGCCCCGTCGCTTCCGTGCGGGGAGTCTGGAGTCTATCACCCAATCCCAAATTCCCACAGCGCGCAGGCGATGGCGAATGCGATATAGACCAGCGATGCGAGCGCCATCATCGCGGTGCAACCCTTGCTCGGTCGGGCGGTTTTGGGCAAATAGCGGCAGTTGATATACAGCATCAGGGGCACGTAAATCGCCATGGCAAACCCGCCCATATAGGCCGCATTGAACAAAAAGCCCAACTCGCTCACGCCGTATTGTTCCATCACATAAGTGATCGCGCATCCGGCCGCGATCCAGATTCCCGCCACGAGCAAATACCACCAACTCAAGTCGCGTTTTTGCGCGCCCTTAAAATTGGTATAAACGATGTCCGCGATGGACCGCGAGACCCCATCGACCAGGGCGAGTTGCGTGCCGAACAGGGTTGCCAACCCCACCAAGAGAAAAATCACGCGCCCCATATCGCCCCAAACCTCGCCCAAAATCGCGGCCTCGTCCCAAATCAGGGTGCCGCGGGCGGGCACGATGCCTTGGGGGTGGAGCACGGCGAGGGACCCAAAAATGAACAACATCATCGTCACGGAATTGAGCCCCCAGAAAAACACCATCTGATCTTTCTTCACGTAATCCCACCACGCCTTGAACCGCGCCGCGTTTTCCGCTGTTTCTTCAAACGTAAATCCCGTTGATGGCATGGCCTCGGCGCGCCCCCGCAATGGATTTTGCATGATCGGCACGTGCGCGCCCATGCCGATGTGTTTGTCCCGCAAATAAAAGGTGTAAAACAAATTCGCCGTTCCCCCTGCGCCGGCAAACACGATGGCGATGAACAGGGCTTTGACCGACATATTCGGGTCTTTGTAGCCCACGTTTGCGACTCCCTTGCCGAGCTCGATCCACGTCTCTGCCGTGCCCACGGCAAAGGCGACCGCGATCAACCCCACGGTGACGATCAGCACCATCAACTCGACGGCTTTTTCCATCGAATTGTAAATCAACTTGGGGCCGAACAAAATCAGCGCGACGCCGGCAAAGGTGATCGCGGTCCAAAATGCGTCCGATCCCCAACCCTGCGGGCCGACCAGCAGGGCCTTGAGGGCCAAGCCCGAAGCGCGTGCCCACCCGGGGGCGATCCACGAGAACAGGGTGATCGCGATGAACAGCGGAGCAAACCCGCGCCACACGCGCGCAAATCCCGTATAAACCGTTTCGCCCGTGGCAATGGTCCAGCGCCCCACCTCGAAGTTGATCCACATCTGCAAAAACACGCCCAACACCGCGGCCCAAATCATGCTCGCGCCGTATTCGGCGACGACCAGGGGCCACACGATGATCTCGCCCGCGCCGATAGACAGCCCCACCAAAATCGCGCCCGGCCCGGCCATCTGCCAAAATCCGAGTTTGCGCTCGGGCAAAACCGCGGTCTTAAAATCGTTCAATTTTTTCGTCATGCTTTTTCCTTAGTGAGATGGGAGAGGGAAGACGGGAGCCGGGAGAGGAGAAGGCTCCCAACGGTCACGCAGATCATTTGTCATGAGTGGGGTACAACTGGCGATACGCTAGTTCAAAGGCGCAGAGCGCACTAAGAAGCCATCTAAAAACTCGGGCCGCCATTGAGAGCGTCGCAAAAACATTCGCTTTTCGCCGATTAAAACCCAAGAATAAGGGCCTTTATTCCCCCTTTCCTCCTAGGAAAGGGGGCTAGGGGGTTAGGTCCCAATAATTTTTAGATGGCTTCTAAGGGGGAAATCATGCGCGGAGGGCCACACGCGCCCGTTCTCGAATGCCGAGCAGATCGGCGGCGCGGCGCGATAGGGATAAGTACGTGGTCAGCTTGCCGCCAAATACATTGAGCAGTTGCGCGTTCCCCCGCGTGTGCAAATCCAGTTCGCATTCCCGCGAGAGATCGGTGGCATCGCCTTTTTGGGCCACCAAAGGGCGCACGCCTGCGATGGCATCGGTGATATCCGCGCGTTGCAGTTGGCGGTCCGCGATGAGATAGGCATTCACTTCTCGAATCAAATAATCGACCTCGGATTCTCGCACGCGCACGTCATCGACCCGTCCGCGCTCTTCGCGCTCGGTCGTGCCGATCATGGTTTGATCGCGCTCCGGTTCGGGAATAACAAAAAAAACGCGCTTGCTCGCGGTCTGCAAAAACAGGGGATCGGGCGAAAGCAGGCCATCGACAAAAATGTGAACCCCGCTCACTTTGCGAATTTGAAACCGCGAGGGCAACCCATAGCGCGCTGTCACCTCGTCGATCCACGGCCCCGTGGCATTGATCAGAATGCGACTGGCGAAGATTTCATCGCCGACCGATACGGCAAAGCCGCGCTCGTCCCACGCGACATGGCGCGCGTCGACCCGTTCGCAAAACGCGCATCCCATCGCTCGGGCATCTTCTGCCACGCGCTGCGTAAGTGCCCGATCATGGGTCTTGCCATCGTAATACCGCAAGACCGCCCGGAGCCCCTCGCGCTTCATCGCGGGGAATGCGCGGGCAAATCGCTTTCGGGACACCTTCCTCGACCGATAGACATTGCGCCGCCCGGCCAGCGCGTCGTAGAGCTTGATCCCGGTCCACAACCGCCACGCCGGGCGCGGGCTCGTCCGGTAAATGGGCACGTAAAAGGGCCGCATCGAAACGAGTTCTGGATAGCGGCCCAAAAGGGCGAAGCGATCTGCCAATGCCTCGCGCACCATGCCAAATTGCATCGTTTCCAAATACCGCAAGCCCCCGTGGATCAAGCGGGACGATTTGGACGACGTCCCCCCGCCGATCGCCCCTTTGTCCAATACGAGCACCCGTTGCCCGCGCTCGGCGAGTTCGCATGCAATGCCACACCCGTTGATCCCCGCGCCCAATACGATTGCGTCATAAGTCATCGCCAATCACCTGCCCTCGGTCAAAAAATCCGGCAACACCTCGTTCGCCAAGATCTGATCCAAGGTCTGTCGCTTGCGAATCAGGTGGAACGCGCCGTCATTGCCTAGCAACACCTCGGCCGATTCTGGAAACGAATTGTAATTTTTGGACGACATGCCCGCGCAATACGCGCCTGCGCCGCCGATGACCACGGCGTCTCCCACCTTTGCCTCGGCGAGTTGACGCGGCAACAACGCCTCTGGATCGCCGGGCGCGGGCGTGAGCACATCGCCGCTTTCGCAACAGTGCCCCACCACGATATATTCATCCATCCCGCGCGCCTCGGCTCGGGCAGGCACGACATGGATGGGGTGCTGCGCCCCGTACATGCTCGGTCGAATGACCTCGGTCATGCCGGTATCGGTCTTGACGAAGCGGTATCCCTCCGCTCCCGTATCCGCCACGTCTATCGCCGTTGCGACAAGGGCCCCGGCATTGGCGACGAGATACGTGCCGGGTTCCACCTCCAAACGCAAGGCCCGGCCCGTCTTGCCCGCGGTCATTTCAAACGCCTCGGCCACATGCCCGCCGATGACCTGCAAATCCGTGGATGCCTCGCCCGGCACGCGGCCGACCTTGTACCCGCCGCCGAGGCTCAAGGTGGTCGCGTGTTCAAAGCCCGTGCAAATGTCCAATGCCATCAACGCCACCCGTTCCCACACCTCGGGATCGCTGCCCGACCCGATATGCGTATGCACGGTGGTGATGGTCAACTCGCGCTGGTTGCAGATGCGATGCACCTCCGGGATGTACGCATGCCAAATCCCAAAACTCGACGCGGGCCCGCCGACATTAGTGCGGTTGCTGTGCCCGGATCCCATGCCCGGGTTGATGCGTACAGAAAGGGATCGCCCGGGAAAAAGCTCGCCAAATGTTCGCAACTGATTGAGTGAACACGCATTAAAAATCACGCCTTGCTCGATCAAGGGCGCGACATTTTCCGGCAACTCTTGGGCCGTGAGCATAATGTGAGGCCCCGGCACGCCGGCACGCATCGCGCGCTCGACCTCGTAGCCGCTGCTCGCGTCGAGGTGCAACCCCTTTTGCGTCAAAATGCGAATCACGGCTCGGTTGGGCAATGCCTTCATCGCGTAGCGCGCGGTCAGGCCGAACGCATTGGGAAAATTCAGCACGGCATCGGCCTGTGCCTCGAGCGCGCGCTGGTCGTACACATAGACAGGCGACCCAAACCGCGCCCGAATCGCCCGCACTTGCTCATCGCTTAGAAATGCGACCACATAAACCTCACGAAAAAAAGAAAAAAGCTCCCAGAGGGGAGTCCTTTGTCGTGGATGGCGCGCCGAAACGCCGAATTGTTTGGTGCGGACGGGGGGATTCGAACCCCCACGGGTATTCCCCACCAGATCCTAAATCTGGCGTGTCTGCCAATTCCACCACGTCCGCATCAAAAAAAGATACCCATTCTCTCAAAATCTATCAACAACAAAAATGGGACGATGGCCGCAGAGGGACGCGCTTTCTTTTTCCGCGGTTGACTTTTTCAAATTTCAAATCTACTTTTGTCGTGCGATTACTGATATTTTTGAGATGACGGCTATTTGGAAAAAAAAAGTGTTATTCGTCGCGCTGTGCGCGTTGTGCGCCGCGCCGGGATGGTGCCAACGGCCCGCAGACGCCCCTGGCGATTCCATCGCGTTTGACGCGGATGAGGTCGTCTATCGCGTGGGGGACGAGCGCGTGGAACTCGTGGGCAATGCCACCTTGCGCTACCGCGACATCGCGCTCGAAGCCGGGCGGATTACGTACGATCAAAACACCCGCACGGTCACGGCTTGGGGGCTACCGGATTCCACCGGGGCGAAAACCCTGGGCCTGCCCCAATTCAACCGCGGCGCGGAACGCATCTCTGGCGAATACATGCGCTACGACCTCGAAGCGGAACGCGGCCGCGTGCGAACCGGGCGCGCCTCTCACCAGCGCAAATACTATCGCGGCGCCCAAATCGCGCTCGAAGGCCGAGACGCCCTCAATGCGTATGACCTCTCGTTGAGCACTTGCGATCTCGATCACGTCCACTACGACTTTTTGTGCAAAAATGTACGCATCCTGCAAAACGACAAAGCCATTGCGCGCTCCGTCACCTTTCGCATTGGGCCCGTCCCCATCTTCTGGGTGCCCTTTTTCGTATTTCCGGTCAAACAGGGGCGGCAATCCGGCTTGCTCACGCCCGGGGTGGGCAGCAATGACCGCGATGGGATTTTCGTCCGCAATATCGGCTACTATTTCGCGCCGAGCGAATATTGGGATGCCATCTTAAAGGGCACGTTTCGAGAGCGCGGGGGGTTCTTGCTCGAATCGCGATTTGCGTACGCGGTGCGGAACCGGTTCAGCGGTTCTGTCGATCTCGGCTACGACCGCAACACCTCGGGGACTGGCACGGCCCACAACTGGCGCGTCAACTTGCAACACCAGCACCGCCTCAACGCCACGACCAACATCCGCGGGCGCGGGCAATTTTCCACCAGCACCAACTTTGACCGCCGCAACAGCGACAATTTGTATCGCTATCTCAACCAGCAACTGCGCTCCAGTTTTTCGTTTGACAAACGCTGGACAGAATCCGGGCGCAGCATTGACGGCAGCCTGACGTATTACCGCGACCTGAGCAGAAAGACCAATCGCTTTCAGGGCTTTCCCCGCATCGGCTTTCGGCAGCCGAGACGCCGCATTTTTGGCGGCGAGGACTCCGCCACGGGCCCGTGGTACCGCGCCTTTTACTACGGGTTTTCGAGCACCTTGGGCAACGACTTCACGCGCAACCCGGATCCGACGTCCAACACCGCGCGCGTTTCCCTGCAAAACCTCCTCACGGTCAACAGCCAGCATCGCCCCATGGGCTGGCTCGACCTCACGCCGAGTTTGAATCTCAGCGAGGAATTGATCCGCAGTGACGCGGATTCGACCACGCGCCGCACGTCCTACAGCGCGTCGATGGCGTCGGGCACGACATTGTACGGCATCTTCCAACCGCATCTCGGGCGGTTGCGCGGCATTCGGCATCGGTTGCAACCCCAAATTCGTTTCAATTACAGCCAGACCGGAAGCGTCTCTGGCGGCGCGTTTGGCTTTGGGGGGCATCGCAACTGGCATGACGCCAGGCGCAGCATCGATTTTAATCTCGGCAATGCGCTCGAACTCAAAACCCAACGCGGCGACGACTTTGAGCGCTTTACCCTGGCCACGCTCGACATATCCACCGGATACGATTTTGACGCGGCCGCACAAAAATGGCGCGCCCTCCGCACCCGCGCGTCCCTCAAGCCCGACCGCCGCGTGGATGTTCGCATCGCCATGACGCACGGGCTCTACGACGATGCGGGCGAGCGGTCGCTCTTGCACCCGCGCTTGCGAAACCTCAGCGTCACCTCCAATTTTCGCTTTGCAGGCGGTCGCGCTGAACCGCGCACGCAAACGTCCGGTTTGTCAAATACCAGCGATTACTCGGACGCGGATTTCGGCTTTGAACGCGATCTGTACAGCGATTTTTCCGGCACCGGGCCGTGGCGATTCAACCTCTCGCACCACCTCGCCATGCGGCGATTGGGCGACGCGCTGACCAAAACCTCGTGGGTCAAAGCGGATTTGGGCGTCAATCCCCTTCAAATGCTGCGGATCGACTACGCGATCAATGTGGAGATTTTGCCCGATGCCAAACTCTCGGCGCAAAGCCTCTCGCTTTACCGCGACCTCCACTGCTGGGAAGCCCGATTTTCGTGGTACCCCACGGGCTTTAATCGGGGCTTCTTTTTTAAGCTCAACATCAAAGACATCCCGCAAATAAAGATCGAACACCGCCGCGGCGGATTTGGGATCTGATTCCGTTCCCCACTCCTCCAAGTGTGAGAAAGAAAAGCCAATGGCTCAAAGCCCAATCACCTTTCCCGTATCCGCGGCTTCGCGGGCGTAGAGGCAGATGCGCGTGACGTGGATGGCTTCGTCAGGGCCGATGATGTGGGGGGATTTGCCCGCGCGCTCGGCGTAGAGGTCGACGAGAAAATTCTCCTCGATCCCCAAGGGCAAATCGCGTGGGGCTTCGCCCGATCGGATCAGGTGGGCGCGGTCGTGGATCACTTCGATGACGCCCTTTGAACCTGCGATGCGGAGGCGGTCGTCGCCGTGCGTGGGCGCGGTGTCGGGGCGCAAATAATCGAAGTGGATCGCGGCGGTGCCGCCATTGGCAAAGCGAAAGAGAAGCCCACCGTGATCTTCGCAACCCGGATAGTCGGGATGCGCGAGGTTGCCGTGCAGCGCGGCGACCTGTGCGTATTCCTGTCCGCTCGCCCAGCGCGTGTAATCCACCGCGTGGATGGCGACCCATGGGATCGTCCCGCCATAGGTTTCTCGCCGTTTAAAAAAATCCGCGCGCGTGCCAAAGCGATAGGATTTTTGCGCGGTTGCCAAAATGGGTTCGCCGATCAGCCCCTCTCGCACCGCGTTGTGTGCCGCGCGAAAAGCGGGCGATAGGCGCGTCCCAAACATGGCGGTGAGGCGAATGCCGCTGTCTTTGACCGCGGTTTCGAGCGCGTCCAAATCCGCCAATGTGGTCGCAACGGGTTTTTCGCTGGCGATGTCGATCCCGCGTCGCGCCGCGGCGATGGACGCTTCGACGTTGAGCGAATACGGCCGGCAAATGCCGACCAAGTCGATGTCCTCCGAGTCGAGCATCTCGCGATAATCGCCATAAATGCGGGTGTGCGCGCCAAATGCCGCGTGCTTTTTGACGCTATCGAGGGTATCGCCCTCGCGTCCTTTTGCACATGCGATTAACTGCGCGTCTGGAAGCAGCGCGATGCCGTCGAGCACCGTATTCCAATGCCCGTCAGAGCCGATTTGTGCGATCTTAAATGCCATGGCGTTCCTTTCTCGTGATGTCGGGGTAGATGACCAACAAAAGGAGTAATCATGCTTTCACAAACCCATTCCAAAGACATGCTGCGCGGTGTCTTGATTCCCCGCGATGCCTGGCGGCCCTTTCCGACCGCGTCCATGCGCGATGCGTGGGAGGCGTTGCCCGATCGCGTGCGGCAAGCGCAAATCGCGCGAGGGGAAGACCGCCTGAATTTTGACTGGCCGCCCGTGCCCGCAACGCGCTTTTTGGATTATGCGCGCAATGGCAACCGGTCGCGCTACGAAGCCCTGAGTTTTGGGCGACGCACCGCGCTCGCCGATCTGGTTTTAGCCGAATGCGCGGAGGGCGAGGGCCGATTTTTGGACGAGATCGCAAATGGCGTGTGGTGCATCTGCGAAGAATCCTTTTGGGGCGTGCCCGCGCACATTGGCGTGCAAAAGGCCGGCAGTGGGTTGCCGGATACGGCCGAGCCGATCGTCGATCTCTTCGCCGCAGAGACCTCCGAGTTGCTGGCGTGGACCGCGTATTTGCTCGGGCCGCAACTCGACTCGGTCTCGCCGCTGATCGCCCCCCGCATCACACGCGAAATTCAATCCCGCATTTTGACGCCGTTGTCGGAACGCGAGGATTTTGGCTGGATGGGCTATTCGGGGGCGCGCGTGAACAACTGGAATCCGTGGATCGTATCGAACTGGCTGACCTCGAATTTGCTGGTGGAAACCGATGAGGCGCGCCGGGTTTCCGCGGCGTTCAAAGCGATGGAGACCGTGGATCATTTCATCGATCCCCATCCCAAAGACGGCGGGTGCGACGAAGGCCCGGGCTACTGGGGCCGCGCGGGCGCGTCGCTCTACGACTGCTTGGAATGGCTGCACAGCGCGACCGATGGCGCGATAGACGTGTACGGCGATCCCCTGATTCAGAACATCGGCAAGTTCATCTACCGCGTGCAAATCGCCGATCGATACTTCATCAACTTTGCCGACGCGTCGCCTGTGGTGATGCCCGCCTTTGGCGTGGTCTATGGCTATGGCAAGCGCATCGGCGACGAATCCATGATGGCATTGGGCGCGTGGGCCGCACGCCGCCAAGGCATCGCCGAGAAGGGCATCACCGAAGCGTTTGGCAGCATGGGGCGCGCGTTGCCCGCGCTGTTTTCGCTGTCCGAAATCCTCGACGCAAAGGCCGCGATGCCCCTGCCGCGCGATGTGTTTTTGGACGAGATCGAGGTGTTCGTCGCGCGCGACCGCGCCGGATCGCCCGATGGATTTTTCGTGGGCGCCAAGGGCGGGCACAATGCCGAGAGCCACAACCACAACGACATCGGGCACGTGGTGGTCTATGTCGATGGCAAACCCGTGATCGTGGATGCCGGCGTGGAGACGTACACGGCCAAGACGTTTGGCAGCGAGCGCTACGAGATTTGGACCATGCAATCCCAATACCACACCTTGCCCACGGTGAACGGCTACATGCAGATGCCCGGGCGGGTGTATTCCGCCGCGGGGATCGACTATCACTACGATATCGCCGCGCGGGACGTGTCGCACGCGGCAAGCGATGCAAAAGCCACCTTCGCGCTGGACATCGCCCGAGCGTACCCGCCCGACGCGGGGATCGACTCGTGGGTCAGAACCGTCGCCTTGGATCGCGGCGAAGGCGTGACCATCGCGGATCAATACGCGCTGAAAGCCATCACAGGTGATCTCGTCATGCACGTGTTGACCGCATGTGCGGTTGAAGATCGCGGCGATGGCACGCTCGCGTTGAACGAGGCGAAATTGGCAGAGGGCCGCGTATCGGGCACTGCGCGGTTGCACTTCGACGCCGATTTGTTCGACCTCGCGGTCGAAGAGATCGCGATTGAAGACGCGCGGTTAAAATCCGTGTGGGGCAATGTGTTGCGGCGAATCGCGCTGACGGTCAAAAATCCCGAACCCCGCGGCGGGTGGACGATTCGGATCGCGGATTAAACGGACGGCGCGCATCGACAGGAGGCGTCTGTGGACGACCTACTGCCATTGCGCTCGCGTGAGATCCGTCGAATATTGCTCGGGCGTATTCATCGCGGATATCGGGAGGTCGTATGGGTGCTGAATTGAATCGCTTAAAAAACGCCACCTATCCCGGGCGGGGGATCGCGATCGGGCAGACGCCAGATGGCGCGTCTCTCGTTCAGATCTATTGGATTATGGGGCGTAGCGCGAGCAGTCGCAATCGCATATTTGTACGCGAGGGCGATGCTGTAAAAATCGACGCCATAGACAAATCCCAATCCATCGACCCCTTGACCCTGTATTACCCCATCGCGGTCTGGCGCGATGCCCATATCGTCACCAATGGCGATCAGACAGAAACGATCGTCCACGCCCTGCAAAATGCTGGGTCCTTTGAATCGGCCTTGCAAACGCGCACCTTTGAACCCGACGCGCCCAATTTCACACCGCGCATTTCCGGCCTCGTCAAATCCGGAGACGCGCACGCCTACCGGCTGGCAATATTGAAAACCGTCGACGGCGATGCCCGTTATTGCTCGCGTCAGTTCTTCAATTACGAAACCGCGATTCCGGGAACGGGGCATTGCATCACGACGTATATGGACGATGGCGCGCCCTTGCCCTCGTTTGAAGGCGAGCCGTTTGCGGTCGTTTTATTTAACGATATACGCCAAACAGCGGACGTATTTTGGAACTCGTTAAACAGCGACAACCGCGTCTCCCTGCTCGTAAAATTCATCCATCCCAAAACTTCCGATCTGGTAATTGTGAACAAATACGATATGCCCGAGATATCATTTGGGAAGCGTGAAGCAGGCGAGACGGAAGAATAAAAAAGGCACCTTCTATGTCCGAGTTGAACAATCGGTCTGTCCTTTTTGGTCCATGGCGTCAACGCCTCATCCGGGATGGGCATTTGTACTGTGTGGCTTGCGCGATTTTGCTCATCGTCGCGGCGGGGCTGCGCTTCTACGAGTTGTCGGAAAATTCTTTGTGGTTCGATGAGGCTGCGACAGCCAATTGTGCGGGAAAACCATCATTGTATCAGGTCCACAGATGTACCCGCGGCCATTCCTCGCCCATCCTCTATCCGTGGGTCTTGCACGCGGTGCAAAAAGTGGAGCGTTCGCCATTCAGTGCGCGCCTCGTACCGGCAGTTGCCAGTACAGCGACCGTGTTCGCGTTGCTCTTTCTCCTGCCGCGCGTTGGCGTCCACCGCATGGCGGCTTTTTTGGCGGCACTGATGGCCGCGCTTTCGAGTGCGGCGATAGACCATGCCCAAGACGTGCGGGAATACTCCGTCGACGCGCTCATCGTCGCGTTGCTACTCGTCGGGGTGCTGGCGTATCTGCGGAATGGCGAGAGGGCCTTGCTCTGCACCGCTTTGTTTTTCGCGCCCTTGGTCCAGTATGGTCTCGTGCTTTTTTCCACGGCGGCCTTGGGGACGCTTTTGATCAACAGCCGAGGGGGCTGGATAAAACGGTGCACGGCACTCGCTTGGCCGGGCGCGTTTTTCGCGGTCGGGTGTGTCCTCACTTACGCGGTCACCTTGCAGTATCAATGGCGATCGGGAAATTTTGGCGCGTCCTATTTAGCGCGGTATTACTACGATGGCGCGTATAGCGATGTGGGTTCAATGCTCGCGTTCGCGCTTTCTCGAACGCGATGGCTGTTAAATTACCATCTGCCGGACCCGATCGTCATGCCGTTGCTCGTTGCATTCGCCGCGGCCTTGGCGCTCGGTTTTTTTAAGGGCTTTCGCCAGGGTGCGATTCCGCTGTTATTCGCGTTGTCCCTGCTCTCTGTGATGGTCGCTTCTGTGCTGAAGTGGTATCCTGTGGGCGATATTCGGCAATGCCTCTATTTGGGACCGATCGTCTTCCTGACGTTTGGGTACGCGCTCCATTCGGTAGCGGCTCTTCTGCCCGTGCGGGTGCGTTGGATCCCGTTTGGCTCGGCTGTGGGCGTCATTGCGCTAGCGGGCGCAGACGCCATTAAAACGGATAATCCATATCGCGAAACGTATGACGTCAAGGGCATCGTCGCCGCTTTGGAAGCGCGCGCACAAGAGGAAGATGTGGTTTACGTATCTTCTATCGCAACGCCATCCATAAACTTTTATGTGCCGCAAAAACCCGATAATCACTATTGGGGGGGATGCCGCGAGCCGCTCGAAGCGTGTGCGGAAGATGTGTACCGCGTCTCGTCGCACGCAAATAGCGTATGGTATGTCGGGCTTCACGATCGGGCCCTGGACTGGGAAAGGCTCGAAGAATTTGACGACGGGATTCGCGTTGAGCACATCATTGCCGAGCCGCGTGCCAATCTCCATCTCATTCAAAATCTCGATCGGGCCGCCGAGTTCATCGTCCATAAGCGAGCAGGGCAGTTGATCATCGACTCCAAGTTCGAGGTCTATCTCGACGAACGCGCGCTGACTTATGTCAAGGAACCGTGCCTCCCAGCCGATACGCAGGGAGAGTTCTTTTTGACGATCTTTCCCATCGACCCCGACCGAGGTGAGACCCTCGCTTTTCCCTTTGATCGGTACGGCGCGCTATCCGATGGGAAGTGCGTGGCGACCGTACCGCTTCCCAACGACGACATCGCCCGCATCACGACCTTCCAGCGGTTGCGTTACGGTCAGAGGGTCTGGCAGGAAAGCGCTCGTCTTGCGAGTTTCAGATGGAAAGCGTCGGCGTCTGCTCATCCGGAGTAATGGCATGACAAAACGACACAGCGAGATCGCCGGAGGCGACCTGCCGTTGTTGCATCGCTTGGCTATCGCTTACCTGATGCTGCCGGTGATCGTCTTTTTGGTGGGCTGGTTTGAATGGGGGGTTGGCATCCCGGTCTCCGCGCTTGTCTTGCTCGCGTTGCGCCGTGCTCTCTCGGGGTCTTGGCGGTTGCGATTGCGCCCTCGCACGATCGCGCTCTTGGCGGTGGCGTTTGGCTGGGTGATGGTGACCGCCGCAGGTGGCGTGTTCGACCTCTACAACGGGGACTGGCGTTATCGCCGAATACTGCTGATCGAGCTCGGCCGCTACCCATGGCCCGCCTATCTTCCGGATCCGCTCACGGATCTGCTCACGGCCAACGCGCCGGCTCAAACCGAAAAATACCTGTCCTTGTTGCGCTACTATCTCGGCTGTTTTATGGTGCCGGGGTTGGCCGCGCGCCTGCTCGGGCCGGCGGCGTTGAACTGGGCGGTGCCGCTGTGGATTGGGATCGGCGTTGCCCTCATCCTGGCGCTGTTCACTCGGCACCTGCGCGGCTATGGCATCGCGTTGGGCGCGCTGATTCTCATTTTTTTCAGCGGCATGGATATCGTGCGCGTGATTCTGTTCGAAGGGTGGAACTGGATCGATTTGCGCGTCGACTATCACGGTTGGCCCGGCCTCGACGTGGGGAAAAACCACATTGAATGGTACTGGATCCTCATGTTGCAATACTCATCCACTATGACGACATTGATGTGGGCTCCCCATCATTTCATCTCGGCCGGGCTCTACGCGCTGTTGTTGCGCGACCTGTGCAGGCACCCGCGTTTTTTGGCGGTGAGCGGCATCCTGCTGGCGGTGGCGCCCTTTTGGTCGGCCGTTGTCGCCATCGGTTTGTTGCCTCTGCTCGCGGTCGCGCTCTTTAAAAACGGCATCCGGCCGTTTCTGCGTTGGCCCAACCTGCTGCTCTCTTTACCGCTGGCCGGACTCATGGTGCTCTACTTGACGAGCGGATCGCTGGATTTTCGGTTCGGCTATTCAATAGAAGGGCACGAATGGTCGTCGATTCCGCGCTCTATGTCGCTGTTCTACCTGATCGAGTTCTTGCCGATCGCCGTTCTGCTTTTGCTGTTACATCCCGGTTTGCGCCGCGATCCGTTCTTTGTCGCGAGTATCGCCACCTTGCTCCTGCTGCCGTGGTATAAATACGGGGCCAACAATGTCTTGATTCTGCGATCACCGTTGCCCTCGCTGTTTCTGCTCTGCTCCTATTGCGCCGACGTTTTGGCACGCCATCGCGTGAACATCATTCGAGAAGGGCCGACATGGCGGCGTCTCGCCCTTGTGGGTTTGGCCGGCGTGCTCTGCGTTGGCTCTGTCACCGCGTTTATCGAATTGGCGCGGGCAACGAGACATGACGGGTTTTTTAAGTACGCGGAGTACGCGGAGAAAAATTTGACGATCCTGGCCGACTTGCCGTTTTTTATGCACCGCGAAATTATGGGTCGCAACCCCTCTGACGCGCTCCGATGGTTACTGCGAGAGCCCGACGGCAGCATCCAAACGGGCGAAAAAGGCGAACTCCTCGCCCGCGCTCCCTTCGATGTGTACCGCTATCAGAACTTTCTCATCTATGCGAAAACAGCATGTAGCGAGGAGGACAAAGACCGGTTCCAGATCGCGCTGACGCCGGTCAACCGCGCGGACCTTCGCCCCGTAGGAAGGCTGGTTGGCTTTAATCTTTCGGGTTTCAGGATCTTCTCAACTGGGGATGCCTGCGGTGGGCTACTGAAACTGCCCGAATACGATCTCCTCGCCCTCAACATCGGACAGCGAGTTAGAAATGCAGGGGCTTGGGAAGTAGAGATCGCATTTGACGCGGATGGCGGCGTGAGACAGGTCCTACAAAAAAGCGAAAAAGACTATCGGACAGACTACGAATCCCTCACCTCCGGCGAGCCGATCATCCGCGCGGACCTCGATGTGTATCTCGGCGAGAACGGATTGACTTACGTCAAAGACCCGTGCATTTTGAGCCGCAGGGAGCGCGTCTTTCTGCACATCTTCCCCCGGGATGCAAATGACCTCGTCCCCCAGCACCGGCACTCAGGATTCGACCAGGTTATTTTTAAGTTCAGAAATTACGGTCGGCGGTTCGACGACAAGTGCATGGTGACGATCCCACTCCCGGACTACGACATCGCCCGGATCCGAACCGGGCGGTTGGCAAGAGACGGAAGCATCGCTATCGCTTGGGAAACGTCGTTTTCGGTTGGCGAGGAGTAGGGCGGGAAGGATCGGAAAGCAACCGCGGATAAATGCGGATAAACGCAGAGGAAATGCGAGAAGACAACGAATAGATTCTCGAGATTTTCGAGGTGCCAAAAACGACCCCTCCACCCAAGTCTTGCCGGGTGGAGGGGTTTATTCTGCCCATCTTCAATCCTTCGATTCCGTCCCTATGCGGTGGGCAAAACGTCGATGGTTTGACCGTTTCGGTACGCGATGGCGTCTTCGATCATGCGAATGATGTCGTATTGGGGATCAAAGCCGATCAGGGTACGCGCTTTGGTCAAATCGTACTCGTAATGCGTGGGGGCGCCGTGCAAGACCGCTTCCCGATACGGAATGCCCAAACGCTGTGACAAATAGGGGATGGCCTCGTCCCACGTAAATGGCCGCGGGCCGCCGAGTTGGATGACGTGCCCGACGGCTTCTGGGCGGTTCAAGGCGCAGATGCAACCGTGGACGATGTCGCGCACGTCTGCGATGTGTTTTTTGTACGAACGGCCCTGCATGTCTTTGAGGAGCAACAGGCGTTCTTCGCCGCGCCACAGGGCTTTGAGTTCGGGCTGGTCTTTGAGTTTGCTCAAGTAGAATTGGGGGAAGTCGAGGATTTCGCCCGCGCCGACCACCATGCTAAAGCGCGAGACGGTGATGGGCAACGCTTTGGCGCGCCAATATCCCAAGCACATTTCTTCGCCGATGGATTTGGATAGGGCATACCAACCGCGCGGTTCGCGGCGCGTGGCGTCTTCTCGAATGGGGGCGTCCATGCCTTTGGGCGGATATTTGGCGTAGAGCGCGTCCGTGCTGGCAAAGATGAATTGTTCGAGATTCGCCTGTGCGGTGGCGGCTTTGAGCATGTGGAAGGTGCCGCGCACGTTGATCTCGAAATAGTCGTTGTCCGCAAATGGGCCTCCCCCTTGAAACGCCGCGCCCAAGTGGTAGATCACATCCACGCCTTCGACGACTTTTTGAACGTCTTCAAATTCGGTCAAGCTGCCTTCGATGAGTTCGAGGTCGATGCCCTTAAATTTTTCGATGCGCGGGTCTTGCGGCCACACGAGACCGCGAACCCGATGCCCCCGTTCGACGAGTTGCGCTGCCAAATTGCCGCCAATGCGCCCGGTGATGCCCGTGATGAGAATTTTCATTTGCACCTCGTAAGGTGTACCTAATCGGATGGGTCGCCCCTCGTTTTCCGTTTCGATGAGCAGTACCCGATGGCGGAGTTTTGCGACATCGGTTTGCGTCTGCATTTTTTTATAGATGTACCCGACCGCTCGACAAATAATCCCCTGACGAAAAAAAGTCAACGGCATTTTCGCTTGCTTCATGCGTGGATCTCGTTCTCTACAACCGGTTGCTGCGCTGCTATGTTCTGATCGACCTCAAACGCGCCTGACGCGGGTCGATCCTGCACATCCCGTATTTTTACGCTTTACTCCTCGCGTCTCGCCGCGCTATTTTGCCTTGACAAATCCCCGTAATGCCCTAAGTTTCACAATCGTTTTTCATCTTTTTAATCCACACCCTCTCGACACAGGTGGTACACTATGAGCGCGAGTTGGAAAGAAGTGTTGCGCGATCTGATCCCGGAAGACTTGGGGGCGGAAATCGACACGTTTGAAGCGCAGATCGAGCAGAAGAAGCAGGGAAAGATCGATGATCGCGTCTTTGCCGAAACCCGGCTTCGGCGCGGCGTGTACGGCCAGCGTTACGACAATGGGCAACGCTTTGACGGGCAGACGACCAAAATGTTGCGCTATCCCAGCGCGGACCTCCTCAAAGGGCCCGATACGGTTTGGGACGCGCCGGGGATGCAGCGCATCAAAATTCCGTTCGGCGGGCTGACCGCCGATCAAATGGATGCGTTGGCCGATGTGGCCGAAGAGTATTCCGATGGCATTTTGCACATCACCACGCGGCAAGACATTCAACTCCACTACGTACACATCGAAGACACGCCCGACCTCATGCGCCGCCTCGCGGCTGTGGGCATCACCACCCGCGAAGCCTGTGGCAACTCCATCCGCAATGTCACGGCTTGTCCGATTTCGGGCGTGTGCCAAACCGAAACATTTGACGTCACCCCGTATTCCCACGCCCTCGCCCAATTCCTCCTCGGGCATCCCGATTGTCAGGATTTCGGGCGCAAATTCAAAATCGCCTTTTCGGGATGCGCGCACGAAGCCTGCGGGTTGACCAGCATGCACGACATGGGCATGATCGCACGCATCAAAGACGGCGAGCGCGGGTTTGAAACGTATGTCGGCGGCGGCTTGGGCGCCGTGCCCCATCAGGCCAAGCTCTACGCGGAATTTCTGCCCCCGGAAGAACTCTTGCCCACGGCGCAGGCCATCTGCCGGGTTTTTGCGCGGTTGGGCGAAAAACAAAACCGGGCGCGGGCGCGCATCAAATTCCTCGTCGCCAAACTCGGCATCGAAGAATTTATTCGGCTCGTCGAAGAAGAACGCAAAATCATGCCCGAAGACCCCGCGTGGACCGCCTATCTCGACGACTTGGGCGCCTATCGCGAAGAACCCCTCAAAATCGCCGCGCCCCTCAACGGCGTCGCGCGTCCCGAAGGATTCGACGCCTGGGCGGAAACCAATATTTACAACCAACGGCAACCGGGCTACGTCGCGGCGACGATATGCCTGCCCTTGGGCGATCTCACCTCCGAGCAGACGCGAAACTTAGCCGATGTCGCGCGCAAATACGTCAAAGACACCATTCGCACCACCGTCGAGCAAAACGTCATTTTGCGCTGGGTCAGCGAATCCGATGTGATTTCGCTCTACCGCGACTTGCGAGCGCTGGGGTTGGCCGAAGCGGGCGCGGGCACCATCGTCGACGTCACCGCTTGCCCGGGCACCGACACCTGCAAATTGGGCATTTCCTCGTCGCGCGGCTTGGCTGCGGAATTGCGGACGCAACTGGCGGAAAAAAATCTCCAACTCGCCGACGCCATCAAAAACTTCCGCATCAAAATCAGCGGGTGTTTCAATTCCTGTGGGCAGCACCACGTCGCGGATCTGGGTTTTTACGGCAACAGCCGCAAGTTCAACGGGTACACCGTGCCGCACTTCCAAGTCGTGCTCGGCGGGCA
Organism: Candidatus Latescibacterota bacterium; assembly: GCA_965242535.1. Lineage (GTDB taxonomy): Bacteria > Latescibacterota > UBA2968 > UBA2968 > UBA2968 > VXRD01. The sequence continues at coordinate 4,785,450 of OZ251458.1, read as the reverse complement.
ATGGACGGAAAACGCGGCCTCCTACGGCTTGGCCATGGGCGCGGTGCCATCCAAAAATATCCCGGCCGTGATCGAGCGCATCACCGGGGATTACGTCGCAAACCGTGCAAAGGATGAGAGTTTCCAAGCCTACATTCAGCGCATCGGAAAAAAAGAGGTCAAGGAGTTGCTCCAGGGCCTCACGCAAGTGCCCGCACACGAAATCGATCCCTCGTTCTATACGGACTGGGGCGACATCCGCGAATTTACCCTCGGCGATATGGGCAAAGGCGAATGCGCGGGCGAGGTGGTCTCGCTGGTGCAATTCGAGCTTTCCGGCTGCGAAACCGAATCTTTTGAAGCGCAGATTCACTTGGACGAGGGCGATTACGAGGCCGCGTACCAGACCGCGTTTGGCGCGATGTTGCACGCGGCCAAGGCCCTGGTCAAAACGCAGTTCCTCGACGTGCCCGAAGATGCCGATGCCATCGTCGAAGAATTTCGCACGCGCTTTTGCGACACCGAGTTGTTCTACAACAAATTTGCCGGCGCGAAATTCGCCAATTATCTCTTCCGCGTCCACGAAGAGGCCATCCCCGCATACACCCGCGACACGGCCCATCAGGTCATCGAAGAAGCCCAACTCTTCATCGAAGAAGCCTACGCCTGCTACGGTCAGATGAATGTGGTTTGAAAGGCGGGGAGAGGGGAGACGGGAGTTTAGCCACAAAAGGCACAAAAGGCACAAAAGGCACAAGCGAGGTACAACTGGCACCGCCAGTTCAAAGGCACAAGCGAGGTACAACTGGCACCGCCAGTTCAAAGGCACGAGCGGGGTACAACTGGCGACAGCCGTTCATCGTAGGGACAGGCCCCCGTGCCTGTCCGAAGATACAAAAAGGAAGACGGGAGACGGGAGAAGCAATCGCAATCGTAGGGACAGGCCCCCGTGCCTGTCCGAAGATACGAGAAGGGAGAAGGGGGACGCATGCCGACTCATAAGATCAGCGTCAAATTGTATCTCGATCGGGGGCGAGAGATCGCGCCTGAGATTTGGTTCAAAATTTTCAACGCCTGGATTTCCGCGCACGATGGGTCAGACGTGTTGCTCGACGTGGCCGATTACAGCCATGTGCCCGAGGGCCCGGTCACCTTGCTCATCGGTCACGAATACGACATCAGCATCGACGACACGGACGCAAAGCGCGGCCTGCTCTACAACCGCAAGCGACCCGGCGGCGATGGTTTTGCACAGCAGTTGGGCGCTGCGGTGCGCGCAACATGTGAAACGTGCCGCCGCCTCGAGGCCGAAGGAGACGTGGTTTTTCGCGGCGATGAACTTCGGATCGTCCTCAACGACCGCCTCAACGCGCCCAATACCGAAACCACGCACGAGGCCATTCGAGACGATCTCAACGCGCTGTTGCATCGGCTTTACAACGGTGCGGAAGTGGCTGTTGCGCGGCGGACAGATGCCAAGCAGCGGTTCACCTTGGACATGCGCGCCGAGGGCGATTGGCCCATCGAAACGCTCCTCGACAATCTGTCCCAACCGTAAAAACTCCTCCTGCACGCCTGCAAACACAACTTCAACTCACAAACCTTGACAAAATCGACCAAACGGGTATATTTGGCGAAATGAACGCCGGATGAGATTCGGAACAACTGCAAGGAAAGGGGAAGAAAATGGCCTATATCATCGCCGAGCCATGCATCGATGTCATGGACAAGGCCTGTGTGGAAGTCTGTCCGGTAGATTGCATCTACGAACCCGATGCGACCAATTTGCCGGAAGACGAACGCCTCAACATGCTCTACATTCATCCCGAAGAGTGCATCGACTGCGGCGCCTGCGAGCCGGAATGCCCGGTCGAGGCGATTTTCGCCGAAGAAGACACGCCCGAAGAATGGACGGAGTACATCGAAATCAATGCCGTCGCTTTTGAGTAGCGTCTGAATTGAAACAACCGGTTTTCAAATGCCAGGGCCGGATCGCGGTTCTGGCATTTTCGCGCCATGTGATTGAGGAAAAGAGTTATGGCATATCCCCGCAAGCACGGTCTCTACGATCCCAAATACGAACGCGACGCCTGTGGCATTGGCTTTGTCGTAAATATCAAGGGCGAAAAATCCAATCAGATCGTCCAAATGGCCCTCGAGTCCTTGGTCTGCCTCGACCATCGCGGCGCGCGCGGCGCCGAATCCAACACGGGCGACGGCGCGGGCGTGTTGATGCAACTGCCGCATCGGTTCTTCGAACGCGCCTGCAAGGGCATCGACCTGCCCGCGCCTGGGCATTACGGCGTGGGCATGATTTTTATGACCGATTGCGCGGATCGATCCATTCGCCAAAAAACCCGGCAAATGATCGAGGACATCGTCCGAGGAGAGGGGCAGGAGGTTTTGGGCTGGCGCGAGGTGCCCACGGACGACGCCTCTTTGGGCCTTACGGCGCTGTCCTGCGAACCGGTGGTCTGGCAAATTTTCGTCGGGCGCAGCGCGGACCTGCCCGACTCGATGGCCTTTGAGCGCAAGTTGTACGCGATTCGCAAGCGCGCGACCAATGCCATCCGCTACGCCGGGCACGACGAAAATTTCTACATCCCCAGCTTGTCGTCTCGCACCATTGTGTACAAGGGCATGCTCACGCCCATGCAAGTGGCCGAATTTTATCCGGACCTGCGCGATCCCCGCATGGAAGCCGCGATTGTGCTCGTGCATTCCCGGTTTTCCACCAACACCTTTCCCTCCTGGGAGCGGTCGCACCCCTATCGCTACCTCATTCACAACGGCGAAATCAACACCTTGCGCGGCAATCAAAACTGGATGAAAACCCGGCAAGCGATGCTCGCATCCGAGCTTTGGGGAGACGATATAAAAAAGATACTCCCCATTTTGTACGAAGACGGATCGGATTCCGCGATTTTCGACAACTGCTTTGAATTTCTGTCCCTGTCCGGCCGGTCGATGGCGCACGCCGCCGCGATGATGATTCCCGAGCCCTGGGAAAAGCACGAGAGCATGAGCCGCGAAAGGCGCGCTTTTTACGAGTACCATTCCTGCCTGATGGAGCCGTGGGACGGCCCTGCCTCCATTGGCTTTACCGACGGCGAGATCGTGGGCGCGTGTCTCGACCGCAATGGGTTGCGCCCCTCGCGCTATTACGTCACCAAAGACGACTTGCTCATCCTCAGTTCCGAGGCAGGGGTTTGCGAATTGGCGCCCGAGCGCGTCGCGTACAAGGGCAGGTTGCAACCCGGGCGCATTCTCCTCGTGGATACGACGCAGGGCCGCGTCATCTCCGACGACGAAGTCAAAGATGAGATGGTTTTCGAGCATCCCTACCGGCAGTGGCTCGACCAGCATCTCATTTCGCTTAAAGCCCTGCCCGCCGTCGCGCCCATCGCCCCGCCCACCTGCCACGCCGAGGTGCTCACGCGGCAACAGGCGTTTGGATACACGTTTGAAGACCTCAAAATTTTCGTCGGCCCCATGTCCAAAATCGGGCGCGATCCGGTCGGCTCCATGGGCAATGACGCGCCCTTGGCCGTGCTGTCCAACAAGGCCCATCTACTCTACAACTACTTCAAACAACTCTTTGCCCAAGTGACCAACCCGCCGCTCGATCCCCTCAAAGAAGAGGTGATCACCTCGGCCGAAGCCACCATTGGGCCGGAGCGCAACCTGCTCGTTCCCGAACCGGAAAGTTGCCGGCAAATCCGCCTCGACACGCCCATCTTGACCGATGAAGAACTCGCGCAGTTGCGCCGCGTCAATCGCCCGGGCCTCAAAGCCACCACCATTCCCATGCTCTTTGACGTGGCCGATGCGGACCTCGAAAAGGCGATGGATCAGTTGTGTGCAAAAGCAGACGACGCCATCGACGCCGGTTATACGATTCTCATTCTCTCGGATCGCGGCGTGGATCAAAATCGCGCGGCCATTCCCGCGTTGCTGGCGATGAGCGGCCTCCACCATCACCTCATCCGAGAGGGCAAGCGCACCCAAGTGGGCCTGGCCCTCGAAACGGGCGAACCCCGCGAAGTGCATCACTTCTGCTTGCTCATCGGCTACGGCGCGCAGGCCATCAACCCCTATATGGCGTATGAGAGCTTGGCGGATATGATCGCCGAAAGGCACTTGACCGATATTTCCTACGCCGATGCGGTCAAAGGATATGTCAAATCCGCGACCAAAGGCGTGGTCAAGGTGATGGCTAAAATGGGCATTTCCACCATCAAATCCTATCGGGGGGCGCAAATTTTTGAAGCGGTGGGGATTTCAAAACGGGTCATCGACAAATACTTTACGTGGACGGACTCCCGCATAGACGGCATCGGCATCGACATCATCGCACGCGAAGCCCTCATGCGACATCGCGCCGCCTATCCCGCAATACCGGTCAACGGCAGTACCCTCGAGGTGGGCGGGCACTTTCAGTGGCGGCAAGGGGGGGAATACCACCTCTTTAACCCCCTCACGATTCACAAACTCCAGCACGCCACGCGCACCAATGATTACGATGTGTACCGAGAATACGCGGCCCTGATCGACGAACAGGACAAAAATTTGGCGACCTTGCGCGGCCTCTTGGACTTCAACGACGCAGGTGCCCCCATTCCCATCGACGAAGTCGAACCCATCGAAGAAATCACCAAACGCTTTAAGTCCGGGGCCATGTCCTACGGGTCCATCTCCAAAGAAGCGCACGAAGCCCTCGCCATCGCGATGAATCGCCTCGGGGGCAAGAGCAATACCGGCGAGGGCGGCGAAGACCCGGCGCGCTATGTCCTCGAACCCAATGGCGATTCCAAAAACAGCGCGATCAAGCAAGTGGCTTCCGGGCGGTTTGGCGTGACGAGCAATTATTTGGTCCACGCCCGCGAATTGCAGATCAAAATGGCGCAGGGCGCCAAGCCGGGCGAGGGCGGCGAATTGCCCGGCAAAAAGGTGTATCCGTGGATCGCCCGCGTCCGGCACGCCACGCCGGGCGTCGAGCTCATTTCACCGCCTCCACATCACGACATTTATTCCATCGAAGATTTGGCCCAACTCATCCACGACCTCAAAAACGCCAACCACCACGCTCGGATTAACGTCAAGTTGGTCGCCGAGATCAACGTGGGCATCGTCGCGGCGGGCGTGTCCAAGGGGCACGGCGACGTGGTGCTCATCTCGGGCCTCGACGGGGGTACGGGCGCGTCGCCGCAAACGAGCATCAAACACGCGGGCCTGCCGTGGGAACTCGGCGTCGCCGAAACCCATCAGACGCTCGTGCTCAACAACCTGAGATCGCGCATCGCGGTCGAAACCGACGGGCAACTCAAAACCGGGCGCGACGTGGTGATCGCCGCGTTGCTCGGCGCCGAGGAATTTGGCTTTGCCACCACCGCACTCGTGGCGATGGGGTGCATCATGATGCGCGTTTGCCACCTCGATACGTGCCCGGTGGGCGTTGCCACGCAGCATCCCGAACTCCGCAAAAAGTTTATGGGCGATCCCGACTATGTCGTCAATTTCCTGCGTTTCATCGCGCGGGACATGCGCGAAATTATGGCGCGCCTCGGCATCCGCACGGTCGATGACCTCATCGGGCGCACGGACCTGCTCCGCCAAGCAAAAACCGACCACTGGAAAGCAAAAAGCCTCGACTTGTCCCCGATGCTCGAAAAAATAGACGCCCGTGACGACATCGGTCGCTATTGCCAAATCGAACAGGATCACGGCCTTGAACACGCGATAGACAATCGAGTGTTGCTCGACGTTTGCAAACCCGCCCTCAAAGATGGCAGCGCGGTGCGCGCGGCATTCGGCATTAAAAATACCGACCGCGTGGTGGGCACGATTCTCGGCAGCGAAATCACGCGACGGTTCGGCCCGGATGGCTTGCCCGAAGACACCATCGACCTCACCTTTGAGGGATCGGCCGGGCAATCCTTTGCGGCTTTCACGCCGCCGGGCATCACCTTCCGCCTCGAAGGCGATGCCAACGACTATTTTGGCAAGGGCTTGTGCGGCAGCAAGTTGATCGTCTATCCGCGCAGGGGATCGACCTTTGTGGCCGAAGACAACATCATCATCGGCAATGTCTCTTTTTACGGCGCGACCAATGGGCAAGCGTTTATCCGCGGTCAGGCAGGCGAGCGTTTCTGCGTCCGCAACTCGGGCGTGCGCGCCGTTGTCGAAGGCATAGGCGACCACGGGTGCGAATATATGACGGGCGGGATGGCGGTCATTCTGGGCGAGACCGGGCGCAATTTTGCCGCGGGCATGTCCGGGGGCATTGCGTATGTGCTCGACGAAGCGGGCGATTTCCACACGCGCTGCAATCCCGAACTCGTCGATCTCGAACCCGTGCAAAGCGAAGGCGATATCGAAGACCTCAAACGCCTGATCGCCCAGCACGCCGACTACACGCAAAGCCGCGTGGCACAGCGCGTCCTCGCCCACTGGAAGGACGCATTGCCCCAATTCGTCAAGGTTTTCCCCAAGCCCTACAAGCGCATCCTCTCGGCTTATGAAACCGCACAACGCGCGGGCTTGGAAGGCGAAGACGCCTGGCTCGAAGCCTTCCGCCGCGGCGTGGAAGTCGAGGCATAAAAGGGAAGGGAGATCACTTGGACTTCATGCGTAAGCCCATGCCGAGCGCAGACTACATTGACACCATAGCGCGAGGCGACTGCATAAGCTTGATGTCTGATATGCCATCCCAATTCGTGGACTTGGTGATAACGGACCCGCCGTTTGCCATTGAGTTCACGGCCAAACGCTCGAATTACAACAGAACGGGCGATAGGGTTCTCAATGGTTACAACGAAGTGCAGGGGCGGGACTATCAGACCTTCACCACCGCTTGGCTATCGCAGGCTACGCGCATCCTAAAAAATTCGGGCAGCATGTACATCTTTTCGGGGTGGAATCACCTCAAAGAGATCCTGACCTCGCTCGAACTCTGCGACCTCACCATCGTCAACCATCTTATATGGAAGTACCAATTCGGGGTCGCCACCAAGCGGAAATACGTCACCTCGCACTACCACTGCCTGTATGTCTGCAAGGATGACAAGCAGAGAAAATTCTACCCTTACGCCCGATTTGGCAAGGATGCGCGAACCGAAACCGGAGGCTCCGCGCATTATCGAGACAAAGAGGATGTGTGGGAAATCAAGCGCGAGTACTGGCAGGGCGATAAAAAAACCCCGACCAAGCTCCCCGCGGAGATCATCCGCAAGATACTCGCCTATTCAAGCGAAGAAGGCGATGTGGTTATGGACCCGTTCCTAGGCTCGGGCCAAGTCGCCGTTGTCAGCAAGGCCGAAGGCAGGCACTACATCGGCTTTGAGATCGTCCCGGACTACTACGAGTTCGCTTTGGAGCGAATCAAATCCGGCAAATACCGGATCCGCGCAACTCCTGATGTGAAAACCGAAGGAAATTTGACGCTATGGCAATAGCGCGGGAAATAACCGACACGGACTGACCACTGATTTTAAGGAGCACGTATGGGAAAACCGACCGGATTTATGGAATTTCAGCGAACGCTCCCGGACGATAGGGATCCCGCCGAGCGCGTTAAAGACTGGCGAGAATTTCACCATCATCTCCCCGATGAAAAACTCCGGGAACAGGGCGCGCGGTGTATGGATTGCGGCATCCCCTTTTGCCATACCGGCGTGCGCCTGCCCGAATCCACGCCCTTTCCCTCGGGCTGCCCGATCAACAACCTCATCCCCGAATGGAATGACCTCGTGTATCGCGGCCTGTGGAAAGAAGCCCTCGAGCGGTTGCACAAAACCAACAATTTTCCCGAATTTACCGGGCGCGTGTGTCCCGCGCCTTGCGAAGGGTCGTGCGTGCTGGGCATGACCGATCCCGCCGTCACCATCAAAAACATCGAAGTGTCCATCATCGACAAGGGCTGGGAAGAAGGCTGGGTCGTGCCCGATATACCCGAAAAGCGCACGGGCAAGCGCGTGGCGGTCGTAGGGTCGGGCCCCGCGGGTTTGTCATGCGCGGCGCAACTCAACAAAGCCGGGCACAAAGTCGCGGTGTACGAACGCTCTGACCGGATCGGCGGGTTGCTCATGTACGGCATTCCCAACATGAAGCTCGACAAAGAGGAAGTCGTGCAGCGCCGCATCGACCTCATGATCGAATCGGGCATTGACTTCATCACCAACACCGAAATCGGCAAAGACATCCCCGCGCGAGATCTCATGGGCGAATACGACGCGGTCGTGCTCTGCATCGGCGCGCTCAAGCCCCGCGATTTGCCCATCAAAGGCCGCGAATGCAACGGCGTCCATCAGGCGATAGAGTTTTTGCACAAAAACACCAAAAGCCTGCTCGATTCCAACCATGAAGACGGCGCGTACATCGACGCCAAAGACAAACACGTCATCGTGCTCGGCGGCGGGGATACGGGGACGGACTGCGTGGCCACGGCGATGCGGCACGGCTGCAAGAGCCTGCATCAATTCGACATCATTCCCGAACCGCCCAAATCGCGCACGGACAACAACCCGTGGCCGCAAATGCCGCTCGTTTTCAAAACCGATTACGGCCACGAAGAAGCCGCGGCGGTCTTTGGCAAGGACCCGCGCGACTATCTCACGAGCACGACGGAATTTATCGGCGATGAAAACAACGATCTCAAAGCCCTAAAAACCATGCGAGTGGAATGGGTGCCCGCGGAAAACGGCGCGCCCTTCCGCGAAGTGCCCGGCACGGCAAAAGAATGGCCCGCGGATCTCGTTTTTCTGTCGATGGGCTGGCTCGGCCCGGAAGATACCATTTTAGACGAGCTCGATCTCGAGCGCGATGAACGCTCCAATGCCAAAGCGGTCGAAGGCGCGTTCACCACCAAAATCCCCGGTCTCTTTGTCGCAGGCGACGTGCGCCGGGGGATGAGTCTCGTCGTTTTCGCGTTCGCCGAAGGCCGAGGCGCGGCCCGAGAAGCGGATCGCTACCTGATGGGATCGACCGATCTGCCGTAACCCATCGCCATATCAAACGCCCGAGGCGCAGTGCAAACTGCGCCTTTTTTGTACTCGGACAACGGGCCGGTGAACGGGCTTGAGAGGCAACCCGTTGCCCCCATCCTCCTGCTGGTTCAGCAACGAGACGCGTCGGATTTTGGGGTTGTCGGGGGTCCGTCTTCCGTCTCCCGTCTCCCCTCTCGCTGATGGGTTGTTGACCAGGGACTGACCACCTGATTCGCCGCGGGATGCACGGACAGGCACGGGCCCCATTTGTACCAACTCATTCATTATCGGGATCGCTTTGCTGTTCCACCGTCCTTCAGAGAAGCCCTCGCCAAACGTGCCCTCGCAAAAGTCCATCAATGAAAGCCATCAGGCACAGCGCGCAAGTCCGTCTCGCAACCCAAGGTTCATTGGGCAACGCCCTTGGTAGGCTGGCGCATGTCGTTCTATTACAAAAGCGCTTTGCGCTGTGCAAGCCCCTCGGCGCATGAGAGCGGCATTTTTTGCCTACTTTTTTTTGCTGTTGAAAAAAAGTAGGTCGCCGAAGGCATCGAAGGCAACCCATGATGCTTTAGGACTAAAGTTGTTAGAAAAGCGAGCAACTCAGGTACTGATTTGTGCGTCTCAAAATTTGGTATCATTTAATTTACAGAGTATTTAGTTGGTACAAATGGCACGAGGGCCTGTCCCTACGACTGATGGGGACAGGGCGAACGGACCCCTGATTTTGGATTGTCGGGTGTCCCTCTCCCCTCTCCCGTCTTCCGCCTTTCGCCTCCCGCCTTTCGCCTTTCACCTCTCCCGTCTCCCCTCTCCCGTCTCCCGTCTCCCCGAGTTCACTATGTCTCGCTACTCTTTCCTATTGCTGTTATTCATCGCGTCCGAAGCCCATGCATTTGACGATGCCGTGCCCGTGCGCGGGATTACGATTTCAACGCACGGAGGCGGGCGCGATTGGGCGGGGGATGAGATGGTTTCCACGCTGCGGGATATTAAAATTTTGGGGGCGAACTGGGTGGCGACGCATCCCTACGCGGGGATTTCGCAGGATGGGTCGGTCGGGTTGAGGCGATTTGAAGGGGCGGGAGATTCGCCGCCGGCGCACTGGACGCGCCCGATCGCGGAAGCCCATGCACAGGGCTTGAAAATTTGCATCAAGCCGCATCTGGCATACTGGCGGTCGGGGTTTGAATGGCGCGGCGAGATCGCGTTTCGCACAGCGGAGGAATGGGCGCGCTTTTGGGCGGATTATCGGGCGTGGATCTTGGCCGTGGCCGAAGCGTGCAAAGATGCCGATGCGTTTGTCGTGGGCACGGAATTGGACAAGACATTGCATCACGAGGCGCAGTGGCGCGCGCTGATTGCGGATGTGCGGAAGGTGTATGGCGGGCCGGTGACGTACGCGGCGAATTGGTCGGATTACGACCGCGTGCCATTTTGGGATGCGTTGGACGCGATCGGCATTCAGGGCTATTTTCCGATTTCCCAAAGGGAACAACCCACCGAGGCGGACCTCCGCGCGGGATGGAATCGGCTGGTCGAGGAATTGCGCGCTTATGGCAAAGCGATGGATCGCGACATCGTATTGACCGAGTTGGGATACAACCAATCGCATCGCGCAGCGTCAGAGCCGTGGGCGTATCGCGTGGATGACGAGGGCGCGAGGCCCTTGCAGGAAATGTGCTGGCGCGTCGCGCTCGAGGCCATCGAAAGCGAACCGCGCATTGTCGGCGCGTTGCTGTGGAAATGGTTTCCAAACCCGCGCCCCATCGGCCGGGATTTCCAACTGGCAACGCCGCGCATCATGCCCATTATCGCCCGCGCATGGCAAGGCGAAGTGCCCGCCATCACCTTTGACGAAGAGGCGTACAAACGCTGGCGCGAAGCGCGAAGACGCAGGCGGTCGAATCGGGAGTAAAATGTCAACACGGCCTAGTACTCTGTAAATTAAATAATTATGGATTTCAATTTTTCAAGAGCGTGACGGACGGGATGCCGTACATCAAAGAAGCCATCGTCCAACATGCCATCCCAAAACCCCATCGATGAAAGCCATCACGCACAGCGCGCAAGTCCGTCTCGCAACGCACTTCTATTTTCCCACTCACCTCGTAGGCCAACGCATGTCGTGCGATTACAAAAGCACTTGAACTGCTGGAGCGGTTGTACCCCGCTCGCTTACTTTTCTTCAGACGCTTATTCGCGTCTTCTCTAAAAAAAAAAGTAGGTCGCCGCACGCCGTAAGCACAGGCGTAGCCAACGCATCAAAGGCAACAAACGATGCTTTCGGACCAAAGTTGTTAGAAAAGTGAGTAATGTCGGTGCTGATTTGTGCGTATCAAAATTGAGAATAACTTAATTTACGGAGTAATTAGTTGGTACAGATGGGGCAGAGAGGAGAGCGGACAGAGGCGTAGCCCAGGAGATGGATGAAAAAGCAAAAAGCGGAGGATGTGGATTAAGGCGGGAGTAGGGCAGAGGGCAGAGGGCGTGGGAAATTGTCTGAATCGCGGATTACACGGATTAAGAGATTAAAGGCGGATTAAGGCGAGAGTGGGGCAGAGGGCAGAGAGGGAAGCGGACAGAGGCGTAGCCCAGGAGATGAATGAAAAAGCAAAAAGCAGAGGACGCGGCCAACGATCCATTACAGCCGTTGGGCGAGTTCGAGGAAGGTCTTTTTCGCCACTGCGTTTATGCCGATCCGAAAGGGGCCGGGGCCTGCTTTGGTGTAGTGGTTTGCCCGATCCACTTCGTACCCGCCTTCTGGAATGAGCGCGTCCGTGGGCATGTAATTGCGCCCATCTTGGCAATAGCCCCAAGCGATGAGATGTTCGTCATCGAGATAGGTTCTCAGCAGGGGCAACCACTCGGCCACGACCTCGTTGCCGAGCCAAGCGATGGTGTGTTTCTCGGTCAACCGAATAAGACCAACGGCCCAGGGCAAAAAGCGCGCGGGGGGTATGCCCGAGGTCAGGCGCTCGACCCAGTACGCGCCGAGATTGCGTTCGAGTTCGGACTCGCGTTCGGCCAGGGCCTTCCAATGGGCGAGTGGCAAAATCGCGTCCCCATCGCGCGGGGGGAGCGCGAATCCCGATACGCAGTTGAGATCCAAGTCCAACTCTTCACCGCCCGATGCCATCGCCGAGAGGACATCATCGGCGAGTTGCGCGCCCGTTGCCGCGACATCTCGCGGCGTGGCTTTGCGAAAGGCGTTTGCATCCGCCAAGCGGCGCGGGCGAATATTGCCGGCGAGCCCTTGGATGAATTGCGCGTGCGCGTTCGGGCCGAGGGTTTCGACCAAGCGGTTGCGACACGCGCCGGGAAAATCAGCCGAAATGCCATCCCATGCAAAGCTGTACACCATCACGGGATGGCATCCGTAATTAAAAAGCACGCAACGGCCATCTTCGGCGACGAGGTCCATAACCCAGAGGTCGCGGTTGATATAGCCCTCCGGATTCGGCCCCATCCCCATGCTGCCATCGGCATTTCGCCTCCGCCTGTTGATCCCGATATCGGACGTGCCGCGATGCGCGCAAACCGCAACCGGACGCATATTTTCAATGGCTTTGAGAACCATTTTCACCGTGCGAGACATCAGGCTGTTTTCATAGGCATCGAGCGCTTCGGGTTTGCGCTCGGTCGTCGCATAGCCCTCAAACCCGGACATGGGGCCGCTGTGCGTATGCGAAAAATTGACGACGATGGCTTCGACGGGAATCCCGGCCATCGCGGCCAACTCGCAGCGCAAGCGACTCGTCGCGTGCCACGTCATGCCGATCATGTCCATCGAGATCCAAACCGTGCGATAGCCCTTTTGATCTTCGATCACAACCGCCTGCGCGAGCAGGGGATCGAGCACCTCTGCGCCCGGCGAAAACCGCGGCCCTCGCCCGCCCATGGGAAGGCCCAAGGGCGGCGTCGAATCGAACTGCGCCCAACCCGCTTTTGCATTGAACATCGCGAACCTCGCTTTGCACCCCATCAAAATGGGGATATTTTTTTTTGCATTCCCGTCCGAACAATCCCACCTTACGGGGAATCGTCTCCCGCGTCCTTTTTGATAAAAAAAAGTCGTGCGAGCAGTATAATAAGTACTCCGTAAATTAAATGATACCAAATTTTGATACGCACCCATCCACACCGCCGTGGCTCGCTTTTCTTAAACGTTTGGTCCTGTAGCATCGTGGGTTGCCTTCGATGCCTTCGGCGACTTACTTTTTGTCAACAGCAACAAAAAGTAAGCAAAAAATGCCGCTCTCATGCGCCGAGGGGCTAGGCACAGCGCAAACCGCTTTTGTAGCAGGACGACATGAGACAGCCTGCAAAGTGGATTGCAAAATGGATGTGGGTTGCGAGACGGACTTGCGCGCTGTGCCTGATGGCTTTCGTTGATGGGCTTTTGGGATGGCCTGTTGGACGATGGCTTCTTTGATGTACGGCATCACGGGCGGCACTCTCTTGAAAAATTGAAATTCCAAACGGTTCCTATGACCACTGCTACCGATCAGAGGACAGGCACGGGGGCCTGTCCCTACCACGGATGGGGACAGCGGTTGTAGGGACCGACCACCGACCACCGACCACCGACCACCGACCACCGACCACCGACCACCGACCACCGACCACCGACCACCGACCACCGACCACCGACCCATGAGCAAAGAACAGTTGACAAACGCATCGCCGGACTATTCGCGCATTCCCAGCGTGGATCGGGTGCTCAAAGAGCGGGCGATTCAAAAGTTGTCTGCGCGTTGCGGAACGGCCGTTTTGACCGCGGTCGTTCGGCGAGCTATCGATCAAGTGCGGAACGCGATGCGCGATGGCAAAATCGCGGGCGCGTCTCGAGACGAGTTGATCGAACGAATCGCCTCGGATGTGCAAACCCGATTGGCGGAGCGGCTCGCGCCGAATCTCAAGCGCGTCATCAATGCGACGGGGATCATTTTGCACACGAATTTGGGCCGCGCGCCATTGCCCGAGCGTGCCGTGAAACAGATCGCCTGCATCGCGGGTTCTTATAGCAATCTGGAATTGGACTTGGATTCTGGACGACGCGGATCGCGCGCGACGCTTGTGGAAGACCTGCTGTGCGAATTGACCGGGGCAGAGGCCGCTGCGATTGTCAACAACAATGCCGCGGCTGTTTTTCTGACCTTGAACACTTTGTCGCAGGGCAAAGAGGCCGTTGTCTCGCGCGGGCAACTGGTCGAAATTGGCGGGTCGTTTCGCATTCCCGACATCATGGCGCGAAGCGGCGCGCGCCTCGTCGAAGTGGGGACGACCAACCGCACGTATTTGCGCGATTACGAATCGGCTATGACGGAAAATACGGGCTTGTTGCTGGCGGTGCATCCGAGCAATTACAAGGTGATGGGGTTTAGCGCGGAAGTCGCGCCTTCGGAACTGGTGGCGTTGGGACGGCAATACGGCGTGCCTGTGGCGCACGATTTGGGCGGCGGCGTGCTGGTCGATCTGCGCGATTGCGGGTTGCCCTACGAACCGCTGGTCTCCGACAGCATCGCCGCGGGGATGGACGTGGTGATGTTCAGCGGGGATAAGGTTCTCGGCGGGCCGCAGTGCGGGATCGCGGTGGGCAAGCGACAGGCCATCGAGCAAATCCGGCAAAATCCCCTGATGCGCGCCCTGCGTTGCGGCAAGCTGACGTACGCCGCGCTGGAAGCCACGCTGAGGTTGTTCTCAAATCCGGAGGTGTTGACGCGGGAGCATCCCACCTGGCGCATGTTGACGGAATCCGTGACGACATTGGAACAGCGCGGTCGGCGGCTGTTGCGCGCTATCGGCGATCTCAAGGGCTTTGCCTGTGAATTGGTCGCGTCCCATGCACAAACCGGCAGTGGGGCTTTGCCTTTGGAAAATATCCCGAGCATCGCCATCGCCATATCGGGCGGCGATATTTTGACGCTGTCCACGGCGTTGCGCCGCCATGACCCGCCCGTGGTCGGCTATGTGCGCGACAATCGGTTCTTTTTAGATGTGCGTACCCTAAGCGATGGCGAAGTGGGCCTTGTGGGCGATGCCGTAAAAAGCGCGCACGGCCATAGCGGTTCATAGACGGAGCGGGGTACAACTGCGATGAGTAGCTCATCGTGGGGACAGGCCCCCGTGCCTGTCCTTATCTTTTGCGGTTGAGATAGGCAGGGGCTAATCGCTTGCCTACCGATCTCATCGCCCCATTCCATCTTGCCAGCATGACGTGATCGCGTCATTTCTCTACCCCCAATTTTTCGTTCCCATCCGCATTTTCAAGGAGGTGTTCATGCAATACGATCCGGTCCCCAAATACCTGCTTCAAGGCCGCCCGGAGGACGTCATCCACTTCATGCTCGGACACGCCAACTTCGAGGTGATCGCCGTACTCGAGACCGAGCAACCCACGGTGGAAGTCCGCCGAACCGATAGCCTGGTTCGCGTGCGGATCGATGGCCAGGATGTGTTGGTTCATTGCGAATTTCAAACCGGGGATAGCACGGCGGTCCCGATGGATCGGCGCATGGCGCGCTATATCGGCTACCTCGTCGAACGCTATGGGTTGCCGGTCTTGGCCTTTGTGATCTACCTGCGTCCCAACGCGGGTCGGCGCGATAAGGGATATTACAGCCAAGCGTTGCCCGGGCATGAGATGCTGGTGAAATACAAGGTGATTCGTCTGAGTGAGCTGGCCGGTCAATCGGTTATCGAATCGGGTCATGCGGGTGTGCTTCCGTTTGCGCCGCTGATGAAACCGCCCTCTGATGTGTCTTCGGAGGCGTGGTTGCGCGCGTGTTTTCAGGCGACAGAAGCCTTGGCGTTGGACACTTCCACCAAGCTTGACATTCAGGCGGGTATGGCTATTTTAAGTGGGCTATCACATTCGTTGGATACCGTTAGATCCATTATGTATCAGGAGGGTTTTATGGACGCGATTATGCGTGAGTCGTCGTTTGCCCAATACCTCAAGGAACAGGGCATTGAGCAGGGCATTGAGCAGGGCATTGAGCAAGGGGAGCGCGAACGCGCCATGGCAGATATTCTCGATGTGTTGGAGATTCGCTTTGATGCGGCCACGGCCGGCCAGTTTGCGGATCGCATTCGATCCATCGCCGATTTGCAACGGCTCAAGCTGTTGCATCGCTCGGCAGTGCAAGTGGATGATATCGAGGGATTTCAGCGTTTGTTGGATGCCGAGGCGTAGCTCATCTCTTGTCTCGATCACAGATTACGCGGATTTTGGGATTGCGTGGATTATCCCCCACATCCCTACTGCCGTTCCACCCTTTAAACGTATTATGTTTCAGGAGGGTTTTATGGACGCGATTATGCGTGAGTCGTCGTTTGTCCAATACATCATGGAACAGGTTGAGGAATATTTCAAGGAACATTTCAAGGAACAGCTTGAGGAATACCTCGAGGAACACCTCGAGGAACAGCGCGAGGGACAGCTCAAGGCACAGCGCAAGGAACAGCTCGAGGAACAGTTCATTGAGCAGTTCAAGGAACGGTTCATTGACCATTTCATTGAGCAAGAGGCGCGCGAAAGCACTATTGCAACTATTGCAGAGATTCTCGATGTGTTGGAGGTTCGTTTTGATGCGGCCACGGCCGGCCAGTTCGCGGATCGCATTCGGGCTATCGCCGATTTGCAACACCTCACGCGATTGCTTCGCTCGGCGGAGCAAGTGGATGATATCGAGGAATTTCAGCGCGTGTTGGATGCCGAGGCATAGCGCGTCTCTTGTCTAGATCACAGATTACGCGGATTTTGGGATTACTCCGCCTTGTATCTTCGGACAGGCACGGGGGCCTGTCCCTACAACGGATGCGGGCAAGGGATGATCGGACTGCCCTTTTCTCTATTCTCGCCTCTCGCTTTTAATCCGCCTTTCGCTTTTTCTTCGTCGTCCCTGTGGGCTACGCCTCTGTCTGCTCTGTGCGTTGCCCTCTGCCCCACTCTCGCCTTTAATCCGCCTTTAATCCCCTAATCTGTGTAATCCGCGATTCAGACAACCTACCCACGCCCTCTGCCCTCCTCTCGCCGTTCCTCTCCCGTCTCCCGTCTCCCGTCTCCCCGCCTCTCCGCCTCTCCCGTCTCCCGTCTCCCCTCTTCCGTCTCTAAAAATATTCTTGTCAAAAATGGCGAATGGTTGTAACTTTGCAACAGGCTAACCTACTCCCCCGTTTCCGGAAGGGATCTTTTCCACAAGGAGGTTTCAGATGTTGCCGGCTATTTTTCGTCATTGGTTCAACTTGCCTATAACCCTCTGTCCTACGCAAAAGGTGGGCGAAACATCTCCCCTCTCCGCTGCGGTGAGGCGTCCTATTCCATTGCGAGACAGTCCGTTAGGACCATCGGTAATGTACCCCCCCCCCCCCCCCCCCCCCCCCCCCCCCTCGAGAGGAGCGAAAAATGACACTTCGTTACGCCCGCCATTTGTCCCTGCTGGCGGCCTTGTTGCTGTTGGCAGTGGCCCCACCTGTGGCGGCGCAAATCGACTACGATAGGAACAACAACAGCCTCATCGAAATCGACAGCCAGGCCAAGCTCAACGCCATCCGATGGGATAGGAACGGCGACGGGATGGTGGACCCCGATGACCAGACCAACTACAACAACGCCTTTCCCAACGCGATGAGCGGGATGGGTTGTCCCTCTACCGGTTGCAGAGGCTACGAACTGACGGCGGACCTGACGCTCACCGGCCAGTGGGTGCCCATCTCCAGGTTCAGTGCCACCTTTGATGGCAACGGCCACACCCTCACCGGGTTGCGTATCAGTGACAGTGTTAGCGACGATGTCGGCTGGATCCGCGAGCTGAATAGCGACGGCATTATCAAAAATGTCGGGCTGATCAACCCCTATGTGGCAAAGTTATACAGAGCTTACTCTACCGGAGCTCTGGTGGGCGATGTCGATGCCGGGGCAAAAATCGACGCCTGCTATGTTTCCGGGGGCCTAGTCTATGTGAATCATAGTGACGCCCAGATGGGCGGGTTGGTAGGCACCAACGATGGCACCATTCGGGCTAGCTACTCCACCGCAACGGTTAGATTTCAACAGTCAGGGTCTTCACTCTCCGTGGGCGGGTTGGTGGGCGAGCTGGGTAGCACCCTCTCGACTAGCTACGCCGCCGGGCCCGTGGTGGGTTCCGGCAGAGACTACACCGGGCTCGTGGGGTATATTTACGGTGGTGGCAATATTCTCCAAAGCTACTGCGACACCATCGCCACGGGGCGGAATAGTTGCGGTGGAGGCCCACCGGGGACAGCCCGTAGCACCAGCGATCTGCAAAGGCCCACCGGCTACACCAGCATCTACGCAAACTGGAACATCGATCTGGATGGCGACTCAAACCCCGACGATCCGTGGGATTTCGGGACTTCCAGTCAGTATCCGGTGCTGAAAATCGACAAAGACGGCGACGGCACCGCCACTTGGCAGGAGTTCGGTCTTCAGCGGCCCGTTCAAGTGCGAGGGGTCAGCGTCAGCGCGATACCTACCCAACTGGTAGCCTTAGTCGTGTCTTGGACTGCGGTGCCTGCTGGCGCGACGGGCTACAAGGTGCAGTGGAAATCCGGGGATGAAGACTACGACGAGACGGAACGCCAAGCCACCGTAACCGGCGGTGCGACCACGACCTACACCATTGAGAATCTGATCGGGGGTAGGGAATATACGGTTCGGGTGATCGCCACGAGCCACCTACCCGAGCGCCCTTCGGTTGCTGTGTCCGCAGAACCCGTCCAAGTGATTGTGACGCCCGGCGCGGGCGCCTTGGTCGTATCTTATGTTGAGGCGTCTGGCGCGACGGGCTACAAGGTGCAGTGGAAATCCGGGAATGAGGACTACAGCTCGGCTCGCCAAGCCATCGTAACCGGCGGTGCGACCACGACCTACACCATTGCGGGTCTGCTCGGGGATAGGGAATATACGGTTCGGGTGATCCCCACGCGCGCCGATGTCGATGATGACCCTTTGGGTGAGGCGACCGGGATGCCGCGCGAGTTGAATACGGAGCCTGTGTTCATCGAGGCGGTTGATCCGCAAACGTATCGGCAAAACAAAGCCGTTGCGCTCACCTTGCCCGCGGCGATAGATGGCAATGGCGCCGTAACGTATCGCCTGACGGAGCTACCCGATGGCTTGCGTTTTGACGCGGAGACGCGCATCATTTCTGGCACGCCGACCGCGGTAACGGAAAAAGCGATCTACACCGTGACCGCCACGGACGAAGATGGCGATACAGGAGAGATGAGTTTCTTCATCACGGTCCTCGCGAATGTGGCGCCATCTTTTGGCGATGCGAGCGTAGATGCCCAATCCTATCTGCGGAAGCAAGCCATTGAGTCCCTGACGCTCCCGCAAGCGACCGGTGGCGATGGCACCTTAACCTACTCGCTGGTGCCCGATCTGCCCACGGGATTGACCTTTGACGCCGAGACGCGCATGCTATCCGGCACGCCGCTCGAGGCGATGGGCGAAACGACCTACACATTGACCGCGACGGATGGCGATGGCGATGCGGCGACCTTGATGTTCACCCTCTCCGTAATGGCCGATCCGATGCCGACCTTCGGCGATACGACAACGGCTGTCACGGCCCGGGGCTATCAACATGAAGCGTTCGATCCCTTGACACTCCCGCAAGCGTCCGGTGGCGATGGGACTGTGACCTACACCTTGATGCCCGATCTGCCCGAGGGCTTGACCTTTGACGCCGAAACGCGCATCGTTTCCGGTACGCCGCTCGAGGCGATGGACGAGACGACCTACACATTGACCGCAACCGATGGCAATGGCGATGAGGTGACTCTCATGTTCACCCTTGAAATCCCGAATCAGATGCCCACTTTTGGCGATACGACGATCGTTGCACAACGCTATTTCGTCAATCTGGAGACCGAACTCCCCGCGTTGCCGCAAGCGACTGGCGGCGATGGCACGCTGGCTTATATCCTCCTGCCATTCCTCCCGGAGGGTCTCTCGTTCGATCCGGAGACGCGCACCATTATCGGAACGCCGACCGAGGTGACCGCCGAGGCGACCTACACCTTGAGCGCGATCGACGCCGATGGCGACGTGGCATCGCTGCGCTTTACGCTCGATGTGTCAATGCCCTCAGCCGACTTAGATGGCAATGGCAATGTGAACTTCGCCGACTTCATTCTCTTGGTCAGCAAGTACGGATCGCAACGCGGTCAGGATCGGTATGACGCCCGGTGCGATCTCAACGCCGATGGGCAAATCGACCTCGCCGATTTCCTCATCTTCGCCATAGACTTTGGATAGACAGGCCGATGCCCGATGTCGCATCGGCACTTGCCACACAAAAAGCCCGAGTTCGCGCTGAACTCGGGCTTAATTTTTCGGACAGGCACGGGGGCCGCGAATCATTCGGACAGGCACGGGGGCCTGGCCCTACGGGTCGTTCTATCAAAATGGCATGGTAGGGACAACCCCCTGTGGTTGTCCTGTATTCAGACAGGCACGGGGGCCGCGGTCATTCGGACAGGCACGGGGGCCTGGCCCTACGGGTCGTCCTATCGTTCATTTCATTAGGCGCCCAAAATGGCATGGTAGGGACAACCCCCTGTGGTTGTCCTGTATTCGGATAGGCACGGGGGCCTGGCCCTACGGGTGATGGGAACGCACGATGGCGTGGGATTTGTAGGATGAACAGGAGGTGAACGATGGTGGGTTTGACGGAGGAGCAGATTGCTTTTTACAAAGCGGAGGGGTATTTGTTGCTGGACGAATGTTTGCCGGTGGAAGCGTATCAGCCGTTGGTGAACGAGTTTCAGGTGGCGATTGACCGCAGGGCGCGGGAGGCCCGGGCGTGCGGTCAATTGGAGGATGTGTTTGCAGACGCGCCATTTGATCGGCGGTTGGCACTTCTCTGCGCGGCAATGGGAACGGACAAGCGTTTTGTCGGCGAGATTTTGGGCAAGGCCCACAAGACTGCGGGATTGTTTTATTTGCTCACCCATCCCGCCATCCTAAACGCGGTCGAGTCGATCATCGGCCCGGAAATTCTGGTGCATCCGCAGTTTAACGTCCGCGCAAAAATGCCCGGCGAAGCAGAGGTGGCGTGGCATCAGGACATCGCGTTTTTGGATCCCGAGGTGGAAAAGACGTTTATGATCAACTTTTGGGTGCCGCTGGTACAGACCGATGTGGAAAACGGCTGTTTGGAAATTTTGGCCGAGAGCCATAAGCACGGGATTATTCCCCACCAAAAAGTGGCGTCTGAACTGGAAATTATAGAATCGCGGTTGCCCCCGGGCGAGCGCGTCTCGTCCGTATTGCCAGCCGGGGGCGCGGCCCTGATTCAGCACAAGACCGTCCATCGGTCATTTCCAAATCAGTCCGACCACATCCGCTGGAGTTTGGACATTCGATACAGCGATTACAGGTTGCCCACCGGGCGCGATCAGGTGCCCGGTTTTGTGGCCCGAAGCGCGATAGATCCGGATCGGGTGGCAAAAGGTCATGGGGATTGGCTGCGGTTGATGGCGGAGGCCGATCGTCCGAGTGCCTAACCGGCGTTACGCATCCAGCCTCGACGGCAAGGCGGGCGGAGGTTCGCCGACTGCGGATCGGCCATTGCGGAGGAAGGGTTCGGCGTTGCCCCAGAGTTTGGCGCCATCGGGCGAAAGGATGGGTTCGCAGGAGTATTGCCCGAGGTAAGCGCGTCTCAGATTCGGGGTGGTATTGGCGCCGCTGCTGTGAAAGACGATGCTGGAGAAGGCGACGATGCTCCCCGCGGGCACTTCGGCAATCCGGCCGGGGTCGTTGCCAAAATAGCCGACCTTGTCGTTGTTGCCTTCTTCTGCGATGTGCTGTACCCACGAGCGGATGCCGCTGCGCGAATAGGGCAAGAGGTGAATGGCGCCGTTTTCTTCGCGCATATCATCTAGCGCGCACCAGCAGGTAAGATAGGGTTTGTGATCCGGATAGCCCACATAGCCCGAGTCCTGATGCCATGAAAATTTCATGCCGGTTTCCGCGCCTTTGACGACGTATTGTTCCCAAAAGAGGTACGCGTCGTCGCCCAAGGTCGCGCGGCAGATATCGGCCATGAGATCGCTGAAAAGAAAGGCGCGAAGGCGCGGTTGCTGGCGAAAGCAGTTGGAGACAAAATAGCGTTTGTCGCGGTGGTTGATGCCGAGGGTATCCGTGCCCTGCTCATCCATGCGCGCGTGCATTTGGTCGATAAAGGTCTGGCATTCCCCGCGCAAGAGTTCGAGATGGGGATCGGGAATCGCGGATTCGAGGATGAAATACCCCTCGTCCCTGTATTGCCGCTTCTGCGCTTCGGTTATGGCGATGGACATAGGTGCCTCATTCAAAGTTTTCCATCCTTGTATCTTCGGACAGGCACGGGGCCTGTCCCTACGGGGACGGGTAGCTGGGCGGCCGTCTTCCGTCTTCCGTCTTCCGTCTTCCGTCTTCCGTCTTCCGTCTTCCGTCTTCCGTCTCCCGTCTCCCAGCGGGGAAGGAGGGAATCGGGTGCTCCTCATTCATTTTTTATGGCCGCTCGGCATGCCGTCAATTCTCCAGCACGTCGTGGAGACCGGGCCATTCGCGCCATATCTCTGTGTACGCGTCATGGCCGATTTTGTCGGCATCTTTGTGCTTGAGGCGAGAGATGGTCGCCAAGCGCACATTGGGCGAGGCATTGGGACACGCGCCGTGAACGACCTGATGATGCGCGAGAATGAAATCGCCCGCGTTGCCGGTGACCATCACCGGGGCTTTGGGCAAGTCGGGCCGCGGCATGCCTTGGGCGAGCACTTCGTGGCCGTGCGATTTGAAATAGTCCGCAAAAAAGCGATGGGACTGGGGCCAAACCGTGAAATTCCCGCTGAACGGTTCGGGCACATCGGCGAGATAAATCACGGCAAAGGCCGTGAACCCGCGCTTGTAATCGCCCTTGGCCGTGCCGTTGGTGCCGCTGCCAATGCCGTCGATATGGCCGCGCGGCGGCGAGGGTTTTGCCCCCAAGGGCATGGGAAAGCGCGGATAGGTTTTGGCGCGTGTAACCGGCAGGACATTGCCTTCGCCCATCAGGGCTTCGGCGATCTGCATCACAGGCGTCTCGTTGTACATGTCGATGACGAACGGCGCGTCCAGGAGTTCGGCGCAAAAGAAGCCCGACCGGTGTTTTGCGAGGTCTTCGCCGCCCGTGCCCACATGGCCAATGGAATGATTGACCGCGCGGCGGACGGTTTCGATCATGCTTTTGGGCACGACATCTGGGATTTTGAGATAGCCTTCCTCGACGAATTGGCGTTTTTGTGCATCGGTAATGGACATGGTGAACCTCTATCGGTTGTCGGTTGTCGGCAATTGGCCCAACCCTTTGTGGATCGCGGATTCTTAGGCCGCTGCGAGCACCTCGCGCACGCGGGGAAATTCGCGCCAGATGTCGAGAAAGCCCTCATTGCCGTTTTCATCGCAATCGACGTGGCGAAGGCGGGCAATGGTCGCGTAGCGAATATTGGGCGACGCATTCGGGCCGGCGGTGTGGACCATCTGGTGGTGCGCGAGAACGAGATCGCCCGCGTTGCCGGTGACCATATCCGGGCCTTCGGGCAAGTCGACGCGCGGCGTGCCATTGGAGAGGACTTCGAGGCCCTCGCGCTTGAAATAGGCTTCAAAAAAGCGATGCGACCCCGGCCAAACCGTGAAATTCCCGCTGAAGGGTTCGGGCACATCGGCGAGATAAATCACGGCAAAGGCCGTGAATCCGCGGCGGTACACGCCTTTGGGCATGCCATTCATGCCCGTGCCCATGCCATCGAGATGGCCGCGCGGTTCGGCCGGGTCTCCGCCGATGACATTGGGAAAACGCGGCGCCACCTGCGCGCCTCGGATGGGCTTTTGCAAATTGCCCTCTCCCATCAGGGATTCGGCGAGGGAAATGACCGGGCTGTCGTTGAACATGTCCATAATCACGGGACTGCCATTCAAGTCGCGGCAAAACTGCGCGGCGCGATGCTTGGACATGTCTTCGCCATTTGGCCCCAACGCGCCAATCGAATGGTTCACGGCCTGCCGCGCCGTGTCCACCATCGCCTTCGAGATGGCACCGGGGATTTTGACGTACCCGCGCTCGTAAAATTCGCGGATTTGTTCGGTCGTGAGTTGCATGACGAGCTCCTTTGAAAATAGGGTTGCACAATCTCGCTATCGGTCATTAAATTTACGACAAATAAAATTCAAGGACAATCACAATATAGCCCCTCTCGCTAGGCGCGAGGACAGGCACAGGGGCCTGTCCCTACGGTTGATGGAGCTGTTGGGCGGCCGTCTCCCGTCTCCCGTCTCCCGTCTTCCCGCCTTCCGTCTCCCGTCTCCCCTCTTGCTTCTCCCGTCTCCCCTCTTGTATCTTCGGACAGGCACGGGGGCCTGTCCCTACGATTGATGGAGCTGTTGGGCGGCCGTCTCCCGTCTCCCCTTGTATCTCCCGTCTTCCCTCTCCCGTCTCCCGTCTCCCGTCTTCCGTCTTGCGTCTTGCCTCTCCCGTCTCCCGTCTCCCGTCTTCCGTCTCCCCGCCTCATGAATACAAACCCAAAATTCCTCCCCTTGCTCGTCGCCCTGTTCGTGGGCAGTGGGTGCGCCGCGCTCATCTACGAAATCGTCTGGTTTCAGATGCTGCAACTCGTCGTCGGATCCTCGGCCATTTCCCTCGGCATCTTGCTCGGCACGTTCATGGGCGGGATGTGCGTGGGCAGTGTGATGCTCTCCCGCGTCATCTCCACGCGCCATCATCCCTTGCGGGTCTATGCGCTTTTGGAACTGGGCATCGGCATCATGGGGATCGTCCTGCTGTCCGTGTTGCCGTCGATCGGCAAATTCTACATCGGCGCGGCAACCGCGGGCTCGTGGGGGCATCTCTTGCGCGGGCTCGTCTGCGCGTTCTGCCTGTTTCCGCCCACCGTGTTGATGGGCGCGACCCTGCCCGCGATAGCGCGATGGACGACATCGACCCCACGCGGCGTTTCGTGGATGGGGTTTTTTTACGGGGGCAATATCGTCGGAGCGGTGTGCGGCTGCTTGTTCGCGGGGTTTTATCTGCTGCGCCTCTACGACGTGGTGACGGCGACTTATGTGGCGGTCGCGCTGAATTTTGCCGTGGCACTCGTCGGATATGGCTTGGCGCGCCGCGCCGAATACGCCGCATCGGATCCCCCCACGCACACTTTGTGGATCGCAAATGCCTGGCGCGTCTATGTCGCCATCGCGATTTCCGGCGCGTGTGCCCTCGGCGCGCAGGTCATCTGGACGCGGCTGCTGTCGCTGATGATGGGCGCGACCGTGTACGCGTTTTCGATCATCTTGGGCGTCTTTCTGATCGGCCTCGGCGCGGGGAGCAGCGCGGGAGCCTATCTCTCGCGCAAAAAATTAAACCCCGAAATCGCGCTGGGGTGGTGCCAACTCCTCCTCGTGGGCGCTATGGCGTGGGCGGCTTACGCGCTTTCCGAGTTGCTCCCCTACTGGACGCCGGGGGGAACCGTTGCCGTGCGATTCCAGTTGGATTTGCTGCGCTGTTTCGTGGCGATCTTCCCGGCAACCGCGTTGTGGGGCATGAGTTTTCCGCTCGCCCTTGCCGCCGCGAGTCAGCGAGATCGCGACCCGGGCGCGCTCGCCGGCAGCGTGTACGCGGCCAATACCGCAGGGGCCATTGTGGGCGCGCTCGGTTTTAGTGGGATGGTGCTTTTGGGAACGCAAACCGCACAGCGCGTCCTGCTCGTCCTGTCCGCCTGCGGGGCCGCGTTGATGTTCGGGCGCGCGTTGTGGCAAGCGCGGCATGGGGATCAAATTGTCCGATCGGATCGATGGGTCGCCGTCGCGGTGGGCGTCGCCCTGCTCGTATGGTACCTACCCGCGCCACCGGCCGCGCTGATCGCTTATGGCCGCACCCTTCTCGACTGGGGCGATGAGGCCCGTTATCTCTACGTGGGCGAGGGGATGAACGCATCCATCGCCGTATCGGAATTGGACACGGGCATTCGCAATTTTCACGTCAGTGGCAAAATCGTCGCCTCCAGCGAACCGCAGGATATGCGCTTGCAGCGCATGCTCGGGCACCTCTCCGCGCTGATGCACCCAAAGCCGCGATCCGTGCTCGTGGTGGGATGTGGCGCAGGCGTGACGGCCGGAACATTTCTCTTGCATCCGAGTGTTGAACGCATCGTGATCTGCGAGATCGAGCCGCTGATCCCGCCCGCGGCCAAGGCGTATTTCAGCCCTGAAAATTACGCGGTCTTGCAAGACCCCCGCGTAGAGGTCGTGCTCGACGATGCGCGACATTATCTGGTGACAACGGATGAGAAGTTCGATATTATTACGTCCGATCCCATCCACCCCTGGGTCAAGGGCGCGGGCGCGCTGTATTCAAAAGAGTATTTCGCCCTGTGCAAAAAACACCTGAACCCCGGTGGAGTCGTGACGCAGTGGGTACCCCTCTACGAATCGCGGATCGATGCGGTCAAAAGCGAAATCGCGACCTTTTTCGACGCGTTTCCGCACGGGACAATTTGGGGCAATCAGGACGACGGCCAAGGGTATGATGTCGTCCTATTGGGCGCGAGATCGCAACGGGTTATCGACGTGGATGCCTTACAGGCGCGTTTTGATCGCGACGACCACACCGAGGTCTGGGCGTCGCTCGACGAGGTGTCTTTGGGATCGGCAGTCGCGCTCTTATCCACTTATGCCGGGCGTGCGCCGGATCTCGCAGAATGGCTCGCAGACGCCGAGATCAACCTCGACAGCAACATGCGCCTCCAGTACTTGGCCGGTCTCGGCTTGAACCGCTACGAGGCCGATGCGATTTACACCGCGCTTTTGGAATACGCACATTATCCGACAAATTTGTTCGTCGCCACCCCAACCACCGAAGCCGCATTGCGGGCGGAACTCGCTTGGCAACACGCGGGGAAAGGCGACCACTGACAACTTCCCACGCAACACCACATCGAGGAGACGAGATATGAACGCGGACGACGATCTGAAAGCCAGCGCAGATCAGAACATCCCGGAAGGCTACGATCCCGAGCTGTATCGCATCCGCCATTCGCTGGCGCACATTATGGCGCAAGCGGTGATCGAACGGTATCCCGGAACCAAGACGGCGATTGGCCCGCCCATAGAAAACGGGTTTTATTACGATTTCGACTTGCCCGATAAGTTGGGCGAAGAAGATTTGAAGGGGATCGAGAACCGGATGAAGGAGATCATCCGCGGCCGCCATCCTTTTGAAGTTCGGGAAGTCAGTGCCGCCGAGGCGCGCGAACTTTTCGAGGATAATCCCTACAAACGCGAACTCGTCGAGGGCCTGACCCAAGGCGGCTATGACGAATACGGCAACGCGCTGTCAGACGATCAGCAGACCGCGATCACGGTGTATTGGCAAGATACATTTCTCGACCTGTGTCGCGGGCCGCACGTCGAACACACCGGGGCGATAAAATACAACGCCTTCAAGTTAATGAACGTGTCGAGCGCGTACTGGCACGGGGACGAAAACAATCCCATGCTCACGCGCATCTACGGCACGGCTTGGCGCGACAAGTCCGAACTCAACGCCCACCTCAAACGCCTCGAGGAAGCCCAAAAGCGCGATCACAGGCGGTTGGGGCGCGAACTCGAACTCTTTATGGGACACGAGTTTATCGGCACCGGGCTTCCCATCTGGCTGCCCAATGGCGCCACGGTGCGGCGGCTGATCGAGGAATACATCGAGGAAGAAGAGCGCAAGGCGGGGTATCTGCACGTCTATTCCCCGCACTTGGGCAAACAAGAGCTCTACGAAAAATCGGGTCACTGGGAGCACTACCAGGACGAGATGTTCCCGCCCATCGAATTGAAAAATGAGAACCTGGTCTTGCGCCCGATGAACTGCCCGCACCACATCTTGATCTACGCGGCAAAGCTCCACAGCTATCGGGATTTGCCGATCCGCATCGCCGAACTGGGCACCATGTATCGGTTTGAAAGATCCGGCAAAATGGGCGGCCTGAGCCGCGTGCGCGCGATGACCTTGAACGACGCACACATTTTTTGCACGCCGAGCCAAGTCAAAGAGGAGTTCGCCGATGTGATGCGCTTGGTCGAGCGCGCCTATCGCACGTTGGGCATTGCGGATTATACGTACCGGCTTTCGCTGCGAGACAAAGCGGACCGGGGAAAATACGTGGATAATGACGCGATGTGGGATATGGCCGAGGACATGTTGCGCGAGACGATGGACGCGCTCGATTTGCCCTATGTCGAGGTGCCAGGCGAAGCGGCGTTTTACGGCCCGAAACTCGACATTCAATTCCGCGACGTACTGGGCCGCGAAGAGACGTATTCCACCATTCAAATCGACTTTCACCTGCCCAACCAATTCGATCTGACCTACGTAGATCAAGACGACCGCGAGTGCCATCCCGTGATCATTCACCGGGGCGTCCTCAGCACGATGGAGCGGATGGTCGCCTATCTCATCGAATTGTACGCGGGGGCATTTCCGGTTTGGCTCGCGCCCATCCAAGCGGTTTTGATTCCGATCTCCGACCGGCACATCGCCTACGCACAGCAGGTTACAACGCGCCTTACCCAAGCCGGCTTTCGCGTGGAGATCGACGACAGCGGCAACCGCATCAATGCCAAAATTCGCAACGCGCAACTGCGGAAAATCCCCTATATGCTCGTCGTGGGCGACCGCGAGGTGCAAGGCGAATCCGTCTCCCCGCGCCTACGCACAGGCGAGAACTTGGCGGCGATGCCCGTGCAAGCCTTCGAAGACCTCCTGCAAAATATCGTGAGCACGCGATCCTTGTCGCTGGTCGAACGGGAGAACGGTTGACGACATCGCGCGAGGTTTAACGCGCACGACAAAAAACGCCATCGACAAATCGCCGATGGCGTTTCCGTTTATCTCAATTTAATTTCGCGTTGTCCGCAGATGGCCCCTTTTCTACCTGCTCGTATCGATGCCATAAACTTATTGGAAGCCGATGGCATCGCCCGAGGCCAACCTCAAATCAATTTCGTATTGTGTTCCACGCGAAAGGAGAATGACATGGCAGGACAGATAGATACAACAGACGCGCCTCCGTCGTGTCCGACATTGGAAAAATTATCAGAGAAAGAGCAAGAGACATTGTTCGATGCGTTTGAAAAGGCCATCCAACTCGCAAAAAAAGCGGGTTTGCCAGAGGCTGAGATGTTTCAATTTCTCGAGGATGTGATCGATATTCGGGCATCTGAAAAGGTCTTGGACAAAATGGAGCAAACCGGCGAGAGCCCCATGCCCTTGGAAGAATTTGAAAGAAAATTGGACATGCAAAATGAATAGCGTCTATGCGGTTGAAATTTCGCCTAGTGCTCAACGTCAGATGACGCGCCTCCCGAGAGATGTGCGAGATCGGATCATCGCACGTCTGCACGCTTTGGCTGACAACCCGGTGTCGTCAAGATGAAAGGCCGCCGCAGACGCGATGAATACCGAATACGTGTGGGCGATTACCGCGTGATCTATCAGATTTTCGATGATGTTCTGGTGGTGCTGATCGTTCGCGTTGCGAATAGACGAGACGTATATAGATACACGAGATGATTGTCGCGCTTATTCTGTCACATTTTCATGGGGAAGCGGGTGCGCCGCGCAGATCGAATTTAAGAATAGCCCAAAGTCTGTACCTGATTGTCGCTCCCTCTCGTGAAAACCCTGAGTTGCCCAGAGATGACGTAGTAAAGGCAATCCCCGGGATCGCCTTCTCGGAACAAGACCTCTCCGAGATCGACCCGCACTTCTTCTGCGTGCGGTTTCAGCAAGGCGTATAGATCGGTTCGTTTCATCGTGTTCTCAAGGACGGGCAAAGCGCGAAGAGAGGAAGGATGGAGAGACAAAGAGAGCAGGGGTTGCGGACTAGGCGAGCTAATCGCTCTTTGAAGAACCGAGGAGGGTCTCTCGTAGTCGTTTCAGCACCTTCCAATCCAAACTGCCGATGTCGTCACAAATTCTGAATACGGCCATGGCGATCTCTTCGCTAAAGATGTTCCGTTTTATGCCCTCTAAATACGCGGCCATTTTCTCGGCGTCTTGAAGTGCGGCGCATGCCTTTTCCCAAATGTCTGGTATTTCGTTTTTGGCGTTAAAACGCCAACGAATCCTTTTGATCAGTTGCTGAAATTCCCATTGTTCGACCATGGAGACGGTTCTGTCACTGCAAAGGATTAGAACAACCGCTTCGAGACATGCCCTCTGTTCCTCTGCGGTGGTAGCACTGATTTTGCCAGAATTGGTAAATCGCATCAGAAAGTTGAACATGATGGCATTCCTTTATATCACTCGATCAAGCTCCGCACGCTTTGCACATGAACCTCGGCTTCGGGCCATTGGGTATTCAGGATGTCTATGATGTGATCCTTCGGGCCGATGAAGATCATGATGAGATTCTGCGAGACAAAGTATTTTTCGAGAAAGGATCGCACCTCTTCATCGGTGACGGAATCGTAGCCGCCTTCGCGCCTTGGCGAGTTGTAAATGGCTCGGCTTACCTCGCGGTTAAGGCTTCGCTGTGGCGTCTGATTGTGGACGTAAGAAATCTTGAGAATCTCGCGCCGTTCTTTCAGTGCCGCCCAAAAGCGCGGGTCGTCGGACAGCCTTTGGATGAAATCGGACATTTTTGCGATCAATTCCTCGCTGTTATCGAGCCGCGGATCGGCATAAATTTCGAGAAATCTGGCCCCTTCTAATGATAGATAATTACAAGAAGGCCCATAGACCAAGCCCAATTCTTCTCGGAAATACCGATAGATGAGCCCTTGGGCATCGCTCCTCAACGTAGCGGATATGAGGTTGGGAATATAGTTTTCTTCACCGACACTTCCGCAGGGGATCAACCAATAACAGAAAACGCTCTTTAAGTTTGAATAATTCGTATAGACAAACGCCGTAGGGCCAACTTTAGAATCCATTATTGAGGAATCTGACGAATGCACAAATCCGCCTGTCAGCCGTTCTGCCATGAGTGGGTGAAGATAGTTGGCAACTTCAGTGGAATCGCGGTCAGAGATCACCTTGAAAAAGACCACCTCTGTTTT
Organism: Candidatus Latescibacterota bacterium; assembly: GCA_965242535.1. Lineage (GTDB taxonomy): Bacteria > Latescibacterota > UBA2968 > UBA2968 > UBA2968 > VXRD01. The sequence continues at coordinate 4,754,385 of OZ251458.1, read as the reverse complement.
TTGAAGCCGATCATAATATTTTTCGATGTCCTGTAACGACAGGTTTTTGAGTGTTTTTAAGGACCCCGCTTTCTTTATTTTTTTTGTTTTTGACAGGGCGAAATTTCTCATAAACTGGGCCGTCTTTCTCCGCACGTCATCTTGGTAATCGGCGACCATGAGTTTTTTTATTTTTTTTAAGTCGGACTCCGAGAACTTAAGGCTGTGTATGAGATCGCGGACGATTGCTATGGACTTGCCGCAATTTTCAGACAGAGTAGTAATGGATACTGTCTGATACTGTGTACTGGTGATGACATCCAGACGGGCACCCAATATTGCGAGTCGATCCATGTACCCCTGCTTTTTCGCAGTCTCCCAAATCAATTTTGAGAAGGTTTGTGCAAGTCCAATCTGTGAAGGCGGCTCTTGGTTTCTCCCCGCGCCTAGGAAGACGATCTCAATTTTGGTCAATGGCGCACGCTTATCACTGAAATAAAAAATGTGGTGATTGGGAATTTCCGCTGAAGCGGGGAGAACGCCGACCACATAACACAGGGCAAGGTTAAGCATCACTTTCAGAAACACATTCATTTATTTTTTTCCTTTTCCTGAAGATCGTTCTTGTTCTCCCTTTTCAACGTTAGAGAGAGCGTTATCGAATTGTCATTCGTCAGGTATTGATCGATGATGCGCGGGATGTCTTCTCTTTGAATGGATTCAATATCTTTTAGCAATTTTGGATATAGCAGAGGATCGTTGGCATGAGCGAATGCTTGCCCGAACCTATAGGCCATTTCAGATCGGTCATAAAATTCGGAATACATGCTGTGTAATAGTTCATTGCGGGCTACATTGAGGTCTTCTTCAGAGATTGATTTCAGTTTCATGAATTCTACAAGGATAAGAGCATGGACAACGTCTAAGGACGTATCATGCGGCAGGTCTGCCAGACACTTCATCAAACCAAATCCTTTATAGTGGCTCAGTCCCACACTAAAAACCCTCGCAAGTCCAGAATCAACGATATAAGACCGCAATGAATTTGCGGGTTTGTCCAACATGCGAAGAAGAATGAGCAATCCCGCGTAGTCACGATGGCCTAACCCCGGCGTGTACCAATCCTTCATGAATTTGACAAGCCTGAGTTTGCTCAAAGTCAGATTGAACTTTTTGCCCAGTACGTCGGGGTTGGGAAATTGCGGCACAGGCGAATCGTCCGCCGGTTTGTGAGGTGTTTGTTCATGTCCATAAGCCTCATCTAATTTCGCCAAGACATGGTCAACCTCCACATCGCCGATCACGACGATCAATCTCTTTTGCAGGCTCAGGAAATTCTCATAATACGTTTTCAAATCATCAGGTTCGATTTGTTTGATAAAAGCCTCCGTACCAAGACCATTAAAATTCTTCTTTCCATAGACCAAACCAAAAAAATAATCCCCTAATCTTCGTGTTAAACTTGTCAGTTTGCGGCTTCTTTCCGTTAGGATGATTTTCTTTTCTTTTTTTATTTCCTCCTCACGGATTACTGTGTTGTAAAATCTACCTTGGTCTATCTCAACCGCAAGGTCAAATTTATCCTTTGGAAATCTGAGTATAAAGCGCGTAAAATGATAAGAAGTAGCCGCGTTTTTTTCTCCTCCATTCTTGATGATGATTTGATTAAGTTTCCCTGGCTTGTGACTTCCCGTGCCCGATATGATGTGCTCCAAAAAGTGTATCCGACCCTGTTGCCCCTCCGCTTCATCTGCTGAGCCAGCACAGTAGAAGGTTTGGTATTCAAAGGTAGGGATGGTTCTATCTATGACGATAACGACATCAAGTTTGGGGTTGATGGTGTAATGTTGCGCGACGAGTTCTTCGGACAATGCCTCTGTCCCAATGAGTTGATAAGCATGGCAAGTGCTCGTCAAGACGCACGCGATGAGAGGAATAAGGATTGATATTTTTATCATGTTAATACTCGCGGCAAAAGTTGAAAATCTATAGCTTCGTTTATTTTTCCCAGCAAAATATAAAACTGAGAGGTTCTTCCAGCAAGTCTGGAAGAACCTCTCTTGAATCGTCAACGCAAATCTATTGGAACATTTGTTCGGGAACGTCAACACCCTCATAACCGCTACTTCCCTCTTCAGTGTCCCACTCGTCAACAAAATACTCCCAATCTTCATAATCATCGGGATCGATCAGATCATAGTAATCGTCTTCCTCTTCAACATTGTCCAAAGCACCACCGTTCAGGTCTTGTGTACCGCTTGAATCTGCTGAGGTCCAAAAGGTCTCCTGATCTGGACTACCGGCGACGTTTATATTTGGAACAAATGTGCCTCCCAAAGGGCCTAAGCCCGGCATATCAGGATTTTGATCCTTCAACAGTTTTTTCGCTTCCTTCCTCCGTTCCGCTGCTTCGGCCTTTTCACGATCAGCTTCAGCAGGATCCTGACCCTCCTGAGGTACAGGGCCGCTACCATCAAACCCTCCCCTCGCCAAGCTCATTTCTTGGGGTGAAATGGTCTCGGGGAGGATGGAGAGCGGTTTGCAGGTGAGTCCCGCGATGGGTGTGGCAATGTCATAGCGGGGTTCAAAGATATTCTTCGACATAGTACAACCTCCAATTAAGGGTTATGCTTCGCTTGCGAGCGAGCAACGACAAGTTGCGGTGCTTCAATCTGATCTCTATTCATCACCTCCTTTCGTTGCGTTTGGCGTTACGAGTGCGAGATGCTTTCCAAATCGTCCGAAAAACATCCCCACCTGATGGTTCAAAGCCTCAACGGCTTCATATCTCGGTCCCTGTATCTAGGTCGGTATCCCAAAGTCCGTAGGGGATAGCCCTTGAATCGCACAACCCGTTCATCATGGGATGGGCCTCGGTCGCGTCCCCATCATCCGTCCCCGGTTAAAATTCGCGTAGCATTTTTTTGCGGTACTGCGTAGGAGAAATGCCGTGTATCCGCTTGAAATCCTCACAGAAACGATTTGATGCCCGAAACCCACATAAGGTCGCAATTTCGTTTATATACAGCGAGGATTCTCTTATCAAATGCTCTGCATGCGCTATTCTAACCTCTCTCAGTTTTTCGCGGAAAGTCTTGCCGAAAAGTTTTTTATGAGCGCGTGACCGTGTGAGGAGGAGAATCCAAATTGGCGCGTGAGGTCTTCAAATTTCAGGGCTGGATTTCGGTAACGCTCGTCAAAAAATGCGTCCAATGCCTCTTGCGAAGTCTGCATTCGGGTAGCGTTCAACGGGTGCTGAAAGGAGATGGATGGCGAAGGGGATGCTTCATAGACCCGCGTTCCGCTGTATGCCACTTCGTGCCGTGAGATACAGGTTTTGACCTCTGCCAAAAACTTGGCCCTCTCAATCGGTTTGTCCAGTACGCTTACCGCACCGGTCTCGAGTATTTTCTTCGTGACTTCCATGAGCACAACACTGCCCATGATCAGGACATTTGTCTGAATTTTCTCGGCTTTTAGACGCTTCAAAAGGGTTATCCCATCAAGCCCTGCCATATACATCTCAACGACAGCGAGATCGATCTTCTCGCGTCTCAAAATTTCAAGCCCTTCTGTCCCATTTCTCGCTGTGCATACGTCATGGGGTTCATCGGTCAAAAATCCTACAAGGGTTGATAGAACGCGGGGATCGTGATCGACAATCAGAATTTTCTGCTTGTTCATATCAGAATGGGAAGGATCGGCAAGCGGAGGAGCGGATAAAACGGTGTGTAACTACGCACGCGCCGCCCACCGTCAGCATAGCAGGTTGACAGCGGCTCAATCTCCTTGCCTTGCGGTTTCGATAATATCTCAAGGCATTCGGCTGTATCACATCTGCAAATAATTGACAACCGCGCTTCGGGCTGTTATTTTGTTTTCGTTCTCAAGTCACCAGCTTGAGAGCTTCACCGCCGCTGACAGGAGACTTCACCGGGTCTTGTCAGCGGCTCTTTTATGATAACGCCATTGCGACTGTAATTTCAATTTAAAAAGATTCCGCGTATCTCTGATTCCTTCCGCGTATCTCCAAATTTTTCATTTTTTTCAAAAAAAACTGTGAATGGGTTATTCAATTCCCACTCACAGTTCGCAAATCCAGGGCGGCCCCAGGGGCATCTGTTCCAGCTCATTCACGTTTCAAACGTTTGGATGTCCAGAGTGTCCCAATCAAGGGGGATATGCCTGCGTTCATCGGCGATTGCTCTACTCGATCAAACTCCGCACGCTTTGCACATGAACCTCGGCTTCGGGCCATTGGGTATTCAGGATGTCGAGGATGTGATCCTTTGGGCCGATGAAGGTCATGATGAGATTCTGCGAGACAAAGTATTTTTCGAGAAAAGCGCGCACCTCTTCATCAGTGACGGAATCGTAGCCGCCATCGCGCCTTGGCGAATTGTAAATGGCGCGATGTACCGCGTTGTCCAGTCTGCGTTGTGGTGTCAGTTGTTCATGGAAATGGGCATAGGTGACATCGCGACTTTCGCGCAATTCTTTAATCCCATCCCAAAAGCGCGAATCGTCGGGCAGTCTGAGGAGAAATTCCGATAATCTTCGCATCAACTCGTCGCTGTTATGAAGTTGAGGATCGGCGTGAATTTCGAGATATCTGACGTTTTCTGTCGAGCTATAATTGCACTGAATATCATAGACCAATCCCAACTCCTCTCGGAAATATTTATAGAGCAATCGCGGAGTGTCATACCGGCCGAGCGTCCTAGAGATCATATTTGGAATGTAATTTTCTTCACCGACACTGCCACAGGGGATCAGCCAATAACAGAAGGTGTTTTTTAGATGTTCAAAATTCGTATAGACAAACGCCGTAGGGCCAACTTTAGAATCCGTTGTTGCTCGCGCCAATGAATGCACAAATCCGCCCGTCTGCCGTTCTTCCATAAGTGGACGGAGCAACTGTGCGACTTCAGTGGAATCGCGATCGGAGATGACCTTGAAAAACACCACCTCTGTTTTCAGAAGCCGATCAGCGTATTGTCTAACATCTGCTAACGAGAGATTCTCGACCGTGTTTAAGGGCTTGTACTCCTTGTACTTCCTTATCCTATCTGTTTGTGCAAGTGCAAAAAGTCTCATAAAAGTATAGGGTCTCCGTTTGAGATCATTCCGGTAATCAGCAGCTTTCAGCTTTTTTGCAGATTGCAAGTCGGATGCAGAAAACTCGAGCTCATCGATGAGATCGCGGACGATTTCTATGGACTTGGCGCAGTGTTCCGACAGACCATCGATGACGATCTTATGGTATGAGAAACGGGTAGAGAAATATAGACTTGTACCCAATGTTTCCAGTTGCTCCCAGTGCCCCTGTTTTTTTGCAACCTCCCCAAACAATTTTGCGACTGTTTGTGCAAGCCCGGTTTGAGAAGGCTGTTCTTGGTTGCTTCCCGCGCCGAGGAAGAAGATCTCAATTTTGGTCAGTGGTGCGCGTTTGTCACTGCGATAAAAAATGTGGTGATTGGGGATTTCCGCAGAAGCGGGGAGAACGCCGACCAAGTAACACAGGGCAAAGCGAAGCATCGCTTTCAGAAATACATTCATTGGCCTTTCGCCTTTCATTCGCGTTCGTCCGCGTCATCCGTGTCAGCCGTGATCGCTTTTCGAGATAATCTTTGACTCAATTTCTTATTTCCCCATACCATCAGGGCGACAAGACCTACCAACAGCGTTAGAAAACCTACCGATTCCATTACTATGATCCGTAACGCAGTTCTCTTTTTGGGGGTTGGCTCTTTGGTTTCTACCGTAAGGGCATGCGTTATCGAGTTGTCGTCCGTCAGGTATTGATCGATGATGCGCGGGATGTCTTCTCGGTGAATGGATTTGAGGTCTTTGGTCAATTTCGGATATAGGAGGGGATCGTCGGCATGGGCGAATGCGGATCCGAACGAAGCGGCCATGCTCGAGGGGCTGTAAAATGTGGAATACATGGTTTTCAATTTTTGATTCCGAGCCGCATTGAGTTCTGTTTCGGAGATCGATTTCAGATTTTCCAATTCCGCTTGTATCATTTTATGGAGCTTACTTCTGGATGTATTATGGGGCAGTTCTGCATAACAGAGCATCGAGCTAAATCCTTTATAGCTGGTGATCGACACGCTGAAAGATTTCGCAAGCCCTGAAGCGACCAAAGAAGATTTCAATGAATTTTCGGGCTTCTCTAAAACGCGCTCTAAAATGAGCAGGCCCGCATAGTCTCGATGGCCTAAATTGGGCGTGTACCAGCCCTTTCTGAAGAGGGTCAGGTCGAGATTTTTTGTCGTGCGTCTCAACCTTTTCCCGAGTACTTCGCGGTTGGGATATGGAGGCACGGGCGATTCGTTCGACGGTTTGTGCCGTGTTTGTTCATGTCCATAAGCCGCATCTAACTTCGTCAGGACATGATCGACGTCCACATCGCCAATGATGACGATCAATCTCTTTTGTAAGCGCAGAAAATTCTCGTAATACGCTTTTAAACACACGGGTTCGAGTTGTTTGATAAACGCCTCGGTACCAAGGCTATTGAAACTCTTTCTTCCGTAGATTAAACGAGCAAAATAATCAGCCGACCTGTGTGTCGGTGCTGCTATTCTGCGACTTCTTTCTGTCAATACGATTTTCTTTTCCCGTTCAACCACTTCCTTATCGATGATTGTGTTGTAATATCTGTCGCGGTCTATTTCGACAGCAAAGTCAAACTTATCCTTTGGAAATTTGAGGATGAAGCGCGTAAAATGAGAAAAAGTAGAGGCGTTTTTTTGCCCGCCATTTTTGGTAGTCATTTCATCCATGCCCAACATGATATGCTCCAAGAAGTGTATCCGCCCCTGTTGGCCTTCCGCTTCATCTGCCGCACCAGCGGCATAGAAGGTCTGGTACTCAAAGGTCGGGATGGTTCTATCTATGACGATGATGGCGTCGAGGTTGGGGTTGATGGTGTAGTGGCGTGCGACGAGTTCTTCTGACAATGCCTCTGTCCCGATGAGTTGATAGGCATGGCAAGTGCTCGAGACGCATATCATGACTGCAATGAGCGTTGATATTTTCATCATGTTAATACTCGCGGCAAAAGTGGAATGATGGCTTTCAGCCCGCAAAAAATAAAACAGGGAGGTTCTTCCAGCAAGCGTGAAAGAACCTCCCTGGATGCTTGGACAATTCCTTGGCGTGGATGTTTTGGGACGATCTAAGATAGGAAATTCTGTGCCCTCTGTCTGCTACCTTAAAATGGCCACAAGTCATCTATAAAATCGTCTATCCAAGTAATGAAGTTGCCATTCTCACCATCTGGGTCATAAGCATAAGAACTGTCTTCATCTTCCACACTATCCTCGCCCCAATCATTTTCTTCTTCAAAATTGTCCAGAGCACCACCGTTCTGATCTTGTGTACCACTGGAATCCGCAGATGTAGTAGTATCCACATATGCACTGGAATCCGCAGGTGTGCTAGTCTCCGACCCACTAAATGTGATAATCTTACTACCACGTGGACTACCAAGTGATGGCAACCCATTCTGCGGACCTTCGACATCAATAATTATGACCTCTTTAGGATCACAACAGGGATCGATGCAACCAGGTTCGCATTGATCCCACCAAGGCAATCTAGGATCAGGAGGCTCTTCCTCTTCTTTATCATTCCCCCCTCTCGCCAAGCTCATCTCTTGCGGTGAAATGGTTTCGGGGAGGATGGAGAGCGGTTTGCAGGTGAGTCCCGCGATGGGTGTGGCAATGTCATAGCGGGGTTCAAAGATATTCTTCGACATAGTACAACCTCCAATTAAGGGTTATGCTTCGCTTGCGAGCGAGCAACGACAAGTTGCGGTGCTTCAATCTGATCTCTATTCATCACCTCCTTTCGTTGCGTTTGGCGTTACGAGTGCGAGATGCTTTCCAAATCGTCCGAAAAACATCCCCACCTGATGGTTCAAAGTCTCTAACTCCTTCATATCTCGGTCCCTGTATCTAGGTCGGTATCCCAAAGCCCGTAGGGGATAGCCCTTGAATCGCACAATCCGTTCATCATGGGATGGGCCTCGCTCGTGTCCCCGGTTAAAATTCGCGTAGCATTTTTTTGCGGTACTGCGTAGGAGAAATGCCGTGTATCCGCTTGAAATCCTCACAGAAACGATTTGAGGCCCGAAACCCACATAAGGTCGCGATTTCGTTTATATACAGCGAGGATTCTCTTATCAAATGCTCTGCATGTGCTATTCGGACCTCTCTCAGTTTTTCGCGGAAAGTCTTGCCGAAAAGTTTTTTTGTGAGCGCGTGACCGTGTGAGAGGGAGAATCCAAATTGGCGCGTGAGGTCTTCAAATTTCAGGGCTGGATTTCGGTAACGCTCGTCAAAAAATGCGTCCAATGCCTCTTGCGAAGTCTGCATTCGGGTAGCGTTCAACGGGTGCTGAAAGGGGCTGGACAGCGAAGGGGATGCTTCATAGACCCGCGTTCCGCTGTATGCCACTTCGTGCCGTGAGATACAGGTTTTGACCTCTGCCAAAAACTTGGCCCTCTCAATCGGTTTGTCCAGTACGCTTACCGCACCGGTCTCGAGTATTTTCTTCGTGACTTCCATGAGCACAACACTGCCCATGATCAGGACATTTGTCTGAATTTTCTCGGCTTTTAGACGCTTCAAAAGGGTTATCCCATCAAGCCCTGCCATATACATCTCAACGACAGCGAGATCGATCTTCTCGCGTCTCAAAATTTCAAGCCCTTCTGTCCCATTTCTCGCTGTGCATACGTCATGGGGTTCATCGGTCAAAAATCCTACAAGGGTTGATAGAACGCGGGGATCGTGATCGACAATCAGAATTTTCTGCTTGTTCATATCAGAATGGGAAGGATCGGCAAGCGGAGGAGCGGATAAAACGGTGTGTAACTACGCACGCGCCGCCCACCGTCAGCATAGCAGGTTGACAGCGGCTCAATCTCCTTGCCTTGCGGTTTCGATAATATCTCAAGGCATTCGGCTGTATCACATCTGCAAATAATTGACAACCGCGCTTCGGGCTGTTATTTTGTTTTCGTTCTCAAGTCACCAGCTTGAGAGCTTCACCGCCGCTGACAGGAGACTTCACCGGGTCTTGTCAGCGGCTCTTTTATGATAACGCCATTGCGACTGTAATTTCAATTTAAAAAGATTCCGCGTATCTCTGATTCCTTCCGCGTATCTCCAAATTTTTCATTTTTTTCAAAAAAAACTGTGAATGGGTTATTCAATTCCCACTCACAGTTCGCAAATCCAGGGCGGCCCCAGGGGCATCTGTTCCGGCTCATTCACGTTTCAAACGTTTGGATGTCCAGAGTGTCCCAATCAAGGGGGGACATGCCTGCGTTCATCGGCGATTGCTCTACTCGATCAGACTCTGCACGCTTTGCACATGAACCTCGGCTTCGGGCCATTGGGTGTTCAGAATGTCGAGGATGTGATCTTTCGGGCCGATGAAGGTCATGATGAGATTCTGCGAGACAAAGTATTTTTTTAGGAAGGCGCGCACCTCGGCATCGGTGACGGAATCGTAGCCGCCTTCGCGCCTTGGCGAGTTGTAAATGGCTTGATGTACCGCGTTGTCCAGTCTGCGTTGCGGTGTCAGTTGTTCATGGAAATGGGCATAGGTGACATCGCGACTTTCGCGCAATTCTTTAATGCCATCCCAAAAGCGTGAATCCTCGGGCAGTCTGAGGAGAAATTCCGATAATCTTCGTATCAACTCGTCGCTGTTATGAAGCTGAGGATCGGCGTGAATTTCGAGATATCGGACGTTTTCTGTCGAGCTATAATTGCACTGAATACCATAGACCAATCCCAATTCTTCTCGGAAATATTTATAGAGCAATCGCGGAGTGCCATACCGGCCGAGCGTGCTAGAGATCATATTTGGAATGTAATTTTCTTCCACGACACTGCCACAGGGGATCAGCCAATAACAGAAAACATTTTTTAATTTTGAATAATTCTCAAAGACAAATGCCGAAGGGCCGGGATGATGTTCGTCGGTTGCCGAAGGCGCCGATGAATGCACAAAACCGCCCGTTTGCCGTCCATCAGTGAGTGGACGAAGATAGGCGGCAACCTCAGTGGAATCGCGATCGGAGATGACCTTGAAAAACACCACCTCTGTTTTTAGTAACCGCTCATGATATTGTTCGATGTCCCGTAACGAAAGGTTCTCGAGCGTTTTTAGGGACTTGCGTTTCTGTATTCCCTTTGTTTTCCACAGGGCGAAATTTCTCATAAGTGAATATGTGTTTCTCCGCAGATCATTTTTGTAATCAGCAACTTTCAGTTTTTTTGCCGACTGCAAATCGGACTCTGAAAACTCAAGGTCGCGTATGAGATCGCGGACGATTTCTATGGACTTGGCGCAGTTTTCGGACAGCGCGGAAACGGATATGGTCAGGGATGTCGTGTTGGCGAAGATGTGCAACGTGGTGCCTAAGACAGCCAGTTGACCCCAGTACCCCTGTTTTTTAGATGCCTCCAAAATCAATTTTGCGACTGTTTCTGCAAGCCCGATCTGCGAAGGCTGTTCATGGTTTCTCCCCGCACCGAAGAAGACGATCTCAATTTTGGTGATCGGAGCGCGTTTGTCACTGCGATAAAAAATGTGGTGATTGGGGATTTCCGCAGAAGCAGGGAGGACGCCGACCAAGTAACACAGGGCAAAACCAAGCATCGCTTTCAGAAATCCATTCATCGCCTTTCGCCTTTCATTCGCGTTCGTCCGCGTCATTCGCGATCGCTTTTTGAGAGAACTTGCTACGTAATCTTCTTATGCCCCATACCAACAGCGCGACAAGACACCCCAACAGCATTAAAAGCCCTATCGACAGCAATACCATCATCCCATAGAATAAGGGGGTTCTCTTTTTTATGGTTGGCTTTTTTGGTTCTAATATTAGGGAGAGGGTTATCGAATTGTCGTCCGTCAGGTATTGATCGATGATGCGCGGGATGTCTTCTCGGTGAATGGATTTCATGTCTCGTATCAATTTCGGATACAGCATTGGATCGTCGGTGTGGGCGAATGCTCGACCAAATGAATAAGCCATGTTTGACCGATTGTAAAATGCGGAGTACATCGCTTTCAACTGCTGGTTTTGGGCCGCAGTAAATTCATCTCCAGAGAGACCCCGCGTTTTGATCTCCTCTAATTTTGTTTGGATCGCGTTCTCAATAGCCGCTATGGAAGTATCATGAGGCAGGTCTGCTTTGCAACTCGTCAGACCAAATCCTCTATAATTGATGACTTCCACCTTAAAAACATGTGCAAGCCCAGAATCGACCACAGAAGACCGCAGGGAATTTGAGGGGTTGTTCAACATGCGTCCCAGAATGAGCAATCCCGCATAGTCCCGATGGCCTAAACTCGGTGTGTACCAACTTTTCCTGAACTTGCCAACACTGAGATTTTTTGCCGTGCGTTTGAACTTTTTGCCCAACACTTCTCGATTGGGAAATGAAGGCACGGGCGATTTGGTCGACGGTTTGTGCGGCGTTTGTTCATGTCCATAAGCTTCATCTAATTTCGCCAAGACATGGTCAATATCCACATCGCCGATGACGACGATCAGTCTCTTTTGTAAGCGCAGAAAGTTCTCGTAGTATGATTTCAAACCCACGGGTTCGAGTTGTTTGATAAACGCCTCTGTGCCAATGTATGACAACTGCTTTTTATTGAAGATTAAGTCAAAAAAATAATCCGTAAATTGCCTGTTTATACTTGCTACATTGCGGCTTCTTTCGGTCAGGATGATCTTTTTTTGGTGTTCGACAACTCCCTCATCGATCACGGTATTGTAAAATCTGTCGCGGTCTATCTCAACGGCAAAATCGAACTTATCCTTTGGAAATCGCAGTCTTAAGTACATAAAATGGATGGATGTAAAAGCGTAGTTTTGACCGCCATTATCGACGATGATCTGGTTGAGTTCCCCCGGTTCATGACTTCCCGTGCCATACATGAGATGTTCTAAGAAGTGTATCCGTCCCTGTTCACCTTCTTTTTCGTTTGCCGCACCAGCGGCATAGAAGGTCTGGTATTCAAAGGTCGGGATGGTTCTATCTATGACGATGATGGCGTCGAGGTTGGGGTTGATGGTGTAGTGGCGCGCGACGAGTTCTTCTGATAATGCCTCTGTCCCGATAAGATGATAGGCATGGCAAGTGCTCGAGACGCATATCATGACTGCAATGAGCGCGTAAGTTTTCATGGTTGACACTCGACAAATACATCACTCGATCAAGCTCCGCACGCTTTGCACATGAACCTCGGCTTCGGGCCAAGCCGATGGGGCCTAGGATAAACGCAAGGGCTTTCAGGCCTTGGCCAGCCCCAAACAAGGCGTGCCGATCTCCCCTCATTCCCGCGCGCCGGGACGCGAAAATTGAACAACACGGAATTGCAAAGCCCCACCTTAGCCGGGATGAAACCATCCGTGCGATCCGACGGCAGGGCCGCCGCAAGTGGAAACAAACGCACGGATATCATCGCCGATCAGTAGTTGAAACACATCTTGGTCGTTACAAACGGCTGATCGGGAGAACGTTGCGAGCGCGAAGGGCGGAGCACTAACAGACCGAGGCACGCCTCGGCGGTGCGGTGCTCAATCACCTCTTGGCGATCGCCAAACCGGTGGCCTATCCAAAAAAAAGTGCTTAAACCCAATGGGAAGGGGACGAACTTGACGCTACTGGTTTTTATGCAACAAAGCCCGTTTTTAGACCGGGAAACGCGCCGTTGATGAGGTGATCGCCGCGCATGATGGGGACCGCGTCGCAAGCGTTGAGTTGCGCAGCATAGGCGACGTCGGCGGCAAAGCCCCTGTCGCAGAGCTCGCGGCCGCTCAAGCAATGGGTCAATGCGGTCAACAAGTCGTCGCGCAGGTGGAGGAACGCGCCCTCGCATGCGCGCACTTCGGGCGATTTTTCGCAGGAGAGATAGGACGCGATCGCGCCCGCGCCGAGGTCGTCTTCCAAGGCATGGCGCAGCGGCCCGTCTGCATCGGGATCGACATAGCGTTCTCCGCAGGCCAAAAGGGTGATGGCATCATCGGTCGTCCGCAAGATGTGGGAAAGCGCGTGGGCAACGGATTGGGCGTTGAGCAGCGCGCCGACGATCAGGATGGGAACGCGATGGGCATACCGGATACAGGTCGCGCCATTGGGCGAGGCGAGCGCGATGCGCGTTTGGGGTTCGAGGTCGAGATAGGTGAGTGGGGAAAGCGAGAACCGGCCTTTTGCAGGGACGTCGTCGCGGCCCACGGCGCACTCGGCATGGACGCGCCGCGCGTAGGCTTCAACATCTTCGCCTTTGGCACGGGGGAAGACGACACCGCCGTTTTGGATGGCGGTAATCGCAGACGTGGAGAAACTGAGGGTATCCACGATGACGAGGACATCGCCGCGAAGGGCGGCTTCTCGCGCCCCCCGTTGCCCTCGGGCGAGTTGGCAGCGATAGGTCATAGGAGAAAATGGGCGTCTTGTTCGTCGCGAAGCGTCCAGAGCGGGTCGTCGTCTCGGGCGCGAATCGCGCTTGCGGTGATCAGTTCGCCCGCCGGGACATCCCGGCAAAGGGCGTTGCCACTCGCCATGTGAAAGGGCAGGGGGTTGGAGGGCGCGACGGGCAGGGCAGGGCGCATGAGGTATTCGAGATTCGCGCTGTGATCCGTGCCGATGAGGTCGCCGGTTTTGAGGCGTTCTTTGGCGCGGGCCACAATGTCAACCTGCGGCCGGTAATGGGTCGCGCCCGTGGGCAGGTTTAAGAGGCCCGCGACCAAGGCGGTGATGGGCGTTTCCACGCCGCACAGGTGATAGGGGCGGTAGATGAGGGCCGCGCTACCCTTTGCGTTGGAGATGAGTCCCTTGGTGGTGAGGATGCGCCGAGAGTAGGCATTTTCGCAGGCCACGACGATGAAGACCCCGCCGCCGAGGCCGGGTTCCCCCGGTTGGCGCAGGCAAGAGACGCAGTCGATGACGCCGCGCTGCGACAAGATGCCGCCGTCTTCTTTTGGGGCGAGCACTTCCGGGATTTCGACCGTGCGGACGATGGGGGTATGCAAGGTGTCCGTGTCGGGGATGAGGCCGGTGGCATTGGCGGCGATGGTCAATTCGGTGATGTCGTAGCCGGCAATGGCGCCGCGTCGCCCGAGGATGTTGCGGCGTTGCGCGACATGCGCCGAGGGGCCTTCGGCTGTGTGGGCCGCAAAGGTGCGTCGATCTGGAATGTGGATGTTGCCTTTGGACCAAACGATGGCGTTGGCTTGCGGGTCGTACACGCGATCCGAATCCAGGGATTTGCCGCCGCAGAGCACTTCGAGGCCCAAGGCGCGCGCCCATTGGACGAGGCCCATGAGCAAGCCGTGCTGGTCGCCATCGACAGCGGTATAGACCAAGCCCGCTCGGTCCGCGAGGTGTTTGAGGATGGGGCCTACGGTGACGTCGGTTTCTTTGGAGACCATGGCGACGTGTTTGCCGCGTCGAATGGCTTCGAGGCCGTGTTTCGCGCCCGCGCTTGCGACCCCCGTGGATTCCACGATGACGTCGAGGGGCAAATCCATCATCTGCATGGCATCGGTGAGAATGACGTGTTTGCCCCGTTCGATGGCTTCGGCGGCCCGTTTGCCGGTGTCGGCGATGGTGGTTTTGTCCGAATCCAGTCCCGCGTGCGCGTACGCGTTTTGGGCCGCGTCTGGATTGGTGTCGCAGACCACGGGCACGTGGAGTTGATCCACGACGCGCGATTGCGCGATGAGGGCGGTGGCGTATTGCCCGGTGCCGATGACGCCCACGCGCACGGTGCGATCCGTTTGGGCGAAGAGTTGGTGGTAGATCATAAATTAGACCCTCGCGACGGGTGCTTATACCAATCAGATGCAGATAGCTTGCATTTGCAATCGGATTTGGAATGCCTATTTTGTCAGCAAAAATGCGGTCAACCCGATTTGTCCTCGACGACGACACAACCCAATGTCGTGCCAGAAGATAGCGTTACTAGCGTCTTGACGCCCATATCCACGCCAACAGGCTCTCCGCCGCGTTTCTTTCGCGCTTCCTCGGCTGTCTCGACTGTGCCACAGTGCTATTTTTCACAACTCCTCGCGTTTGCATATCGCGACCTTTCACACAAAATCAACAGGCGATTTGACAGACGAGGTGTATCCGTGGCAACCATCCTCATGGCTTACGTCTTCACCGCACTCATCTTTGGATTCTTTCTCTATTACTTCGCATGGCGCGACCGCTATGTCACGCAAATTCGCTTGGCCGTCAACAAAATCGAAGGCCGAGTCGTGAGCATCGAGCGCGTTGTGCGAGAAACAAAAAAGATCCGGGTGAACCACCAGCCGGATCTTTTGGCCGTAAAACACATCGAATGGAAAGTGATCTACAAAGACCGAAACGACACCCTCCGAGAAACGCGCTGTCGCCTCAAAGACGGACAACTCGACTGGCATCCCCCGTTGCGCTGACGATCCCATCTGCTCCGCGGGGGATGCGTCTCACGCCTCCATGTGCTCGCACTCGGCGCCGTTGTCCCGCTATCCCACCTGATCTGCGGCGACGGTCTCCTGCCCACCGTGTCCCGCCTTTTTGCGCCGCGGACAGGTAAAGCACGATGATTCCTCATCCGCGCCGCGCTCATGGATTTCCAGCGCATCGCCGCAACAACCCTGTTGCTTTTTTTTGTACTGTGCAAATGCCAATGCACCCGCCATAAACGCAAATGCCACGGCCAAAAAAATCGCGGCTGTCAAGATCGTCGTCATGGTATGGTCCTTTGGGTTAAGCGGTAAGACGCGAGACGCAAGAGATCATCTCGTCGAAAACATATAGCGTTTCTAAATCGCTTTGGATACCACTTCTTGCATCCATCGCCGAGTTCACGCCGTGGACGCCATCCTTTTGCTCGTCCGATGATTCTCTGCCGCCTCAAAGAGCGGCAATTGTTCCCGTTCCTCATTTTGATAGCGCGCCTCGCTTTTTGCAGACATCACCTGATCCGCGTACGCATCGAGATGTTGTTCCAGTTCCCATAGAAATGCCTCCTCTCGTTCTATATTCCCCATCGCATGGGCTTCGCACAGAAAGCATCCCATGAGAATGACTTTTGCATCGCCAAAGGACACCTCGATACCGGCTGATTTCAAAGTCGATATTCGTTCCCTCGCTCGATCAATCGCCGGTGGATCGCTCGCCCGGCCATTTGCGGTTCTCTCTTTGCGGCAGACGAGAATGAGATCCAGGTGAATGGGCGATGTCGCCTGTCTCAAGGATATTGACACCGACATTTCGGCCTTTATCGGATAGGCTCGCGTGCAGACAAATTCGGCATGTCGGATCGCGCGGTGGACGGAGAGCCACCCCTCGTGTCGCGCGTGGTGATAGGTGAATACCAACAGGCCCTTGTCGTTGAGAACGCGGTTGCACTCGGCGAAGACCGACGTGAGTTTTCTCGTGAAAAGTTCGGGATGGGTATCTTGAACTTCGCCCGCGCATCTCGTAGTCGTCGCAGGGGAAAATTCCAGCATCTGATTGAGCCAGTAATAGAAGAAGTCCGCGAGTTGCGAATAGTGTACATTATCAAAAAAGGGCGGATCCGTGATGACAATGTCGACGTTTTTGTCGGGGATGTCGATACGACTGGAATCTCCAGAGCTGAGATATGTCGTCTTAGGTCGCGAAGCGAATTGCGCGAAATTGTCGATTATCTTTGTTGAGACGGGATGATTGATGCCTTTGACCTTGACGCTCTTTGACGAACCAATCCGCAGTTCAGATGGGTCGGACTTATAGGCGAGTGCCTTCTCAACGCGCGAATGGAACAGACCTGAAAACGCGCCTGAAGACTTGCTCGTTCCCCAAAGATTCGCCTCGAGGGGCATGACTTCGGGCTTCAGGACGTGATGAGAAAACATGTGCCGCACGGCTCCTGTGCCTTCTCCCTTAAAAGACGTGAACAAGTTGTTAAACTCCAATGTTCCCGAAAAAAGACATGCAAATAGGCGTTTCAAGTCTAGATTTTCGATGTTTTTGATCGCCTCTAAAAGATGTCCGATACAGACGAGTTGTCTATCCGAGAACAACTCGTGCCAGTGCCGATAGTTGTGATTGCGTATTTGATCTGTGTTGTAGCCCGGCTCGATAGCCACAAGTGGGAATGCGTTCGAGATCGTGGCGAACTCTTCCGCGATCCGGCGTTCAAGGGCGCGATCAAATTCGTTCATCGGTTCATAGAGCTTCTCTCCGTCTTCGGTTAGAAGCATTTTTGCATAGCGGCGAAAGGGCAAAGGATCATTGAGGGTTTTCATTCTGTCAATGAGGCGGAAAGCGTGCCCACAACCGTCGCAACGGACTTTCGCCCCTTTGATATTTCCGCGTTGGGGATCGTAAGCAACCGAACAGGCCGAACACCTGACGCGATCGGCGTTGAAGACGGTCGCATTGACAGCACCACACGCTGGACAGAGTGCGCGAGCAGAGGGATCCTTGCGGGGCATGGCGTTCTTGGAGAAAATCCGCGTTTTGAAGAGGTCGATCTCTTTCTCGCATTTTGGACAAGAGACCACTTTGACGAGAAAATAGTACAAAACGGTCGCGTCTCGTCCCGCATTTGTTCGGGTTTGGAAATAGCTGAGGAGTTTTGAGGCGAGGGTTTGTTCCAAATGCCGGTACGCAGCGTGAACTTCTGTGACCGCGTAGCTGGAAAACGCGGCGCGGCAGGCGAGGTACGCGACTGGGTTTATATCGCGGCCTACGGCTTTGCAACCGAGTTTGATCGCTTCGCCAACGGCAACGCCACTTCCCATGAAGGGGTCGAAGACGACGGTGCCATCAAAGCTGTTTTTGCCGTAGAAACGGTCCCAAAAATTTTCAGAGTCCTCTAAACACGCGCTTAATGCGATGCCGCGAAAGACCGAACCGAGGCGCCGCGCCCACCACTTGTGGAGATAGTAGATGGGCCGGTGTACCTCCTTGCGCCACGATTCCCGTTCGGCCACGAGCGAGAGTTCTGCATAGGGAAAGTCTTGCTCTATGAGTTTGGGCATGGGATTATTTTTTTAGTTGAGGCATAGATGCCGTGCGCGCTCTTGGTTGGCGGTTCTTGCACGCCCTAAAAATGTCCCGTTGAACAGGAAGTTGATCGAAACGAAGGGCATGTCCTACCGAGTTGTCAATCACAGCGTAGTGGAAAGAATTTTGGTACTTGTCATCTCTGATAATGATATCTGTACAGTTCGTCTCGCGTGTAGTGAGTGCCGTCAAATCATGGCGTTTGATCACGAGGATGTGACGAAGATGAAAGAAGCGCAGTTTGTAATTTAGTGGATTCGGATAGGTGTACATTCGCCGGTGTCGGACAGAGCCTTCGCCATAAGGGCCATGACCGTATTCGCTTTGATTGGCGTATTTTGCATCTTTGTGCAGGTCGAAGTCGTAATTGAGAAAATCACCGTCCATTAGAATGGAAGTGACCATAGAGGAACTGTCGTTGCTCAACAAGGCAAAAAGATAAAAGCAGGGAATTGCCACGGTATCTCGTCCGACCTTGACAAGTGCCTTACCACATGGAAGACAGCTATTGTAATCCATCGTCAAGCCCCTTGGATCTCTTCCATTGGCCCGTTGAATGAGTTTTTTTACCTCGAGACCCAGAATTGAGTTGCTCGGCCTATGCCGCAGGACGATGTCGGGTGTTGTCAACTTTCCGGCATGAAATACTTCGACATTGGGAAGGGCACGTTCGATCTCCTTGCCAACCCAAGAATCAAAGGGATCGTCTTGAACTGTGCCGACCAACGCAGAGGGCCGCAGGGCAATTGGGATTACTCCTCGCCGTATCTTTGCAGATAATTCTGCGTATATTTGTTCAACGATCTGTATGGGATTCATTTGTTTTTTTATCTCTCCGGGATGTCGGTGATTTGGATGGCGTCCGTGCCTGGCGTGTTCGTGCCTGGCTTGGCATATCGATCCGCCTCTCGTCCTCAATCCGCGATTTGGTAGATCTCCGCGCCGCGTTCTTTGAACTCGCGCGCTTTTTCCGCCATGCCGAGCTCGAGGGCTTCGTCCGAGGCAATGCCCTTTTCTTCGGCATAGGCGCGCACGTCTTGCGTGATTTTCATGCTGCAAAAGTTGGGGCCGCACATGCTGCAAAAATGCGCGACCTTCGCGCCTTGCGCGGGCAGGGTTTCGTCGTGGTACGCGCGGGCCGTGTCCGGGTCGAGCGACAGGTTGAATTGGTCTTCCCAGCGAAACTCGAATCGCGCTTTTGACAGGGCATCGTCCCAGGCTTGCGCGCCCTCGTGCCCCTTGGCGAGGTCCGCGGCGTGCGCGGCGATTTTGTACGCGATCAGGCCGTCCTTCACGTCCTGCTTGTCGGGCAAGCCGAGGTGTTCTTTGGGCGTCACATAGCACAGCATCGCCGTGCCGTACCACCCGATCATGGCCGCGCCAATGGCCGAGGTGATGTGGTCGTAGCCCGGCGCGATGTCCGTGGTGAGCGGCCCCAGCGTGTAAAAGGGCGCCTCGTGGCACCATTCCATCTGCTTATCGACATTCTCTTTGATGAGGTGCATCGGGATGTGGCCGGGGCCTTCGTTCATCACTTGCACGTCGTATTCCCAAGCGATCTTGGTGAGCTCGCCCTGGGTTTGCAATTCGGCAAATTGCGCGGCATCGTTGGCATCGGCAATCGCGCCCGGGCGCAACCCGTCGCCCAAGGAGAACGAAATATCGTAGTGCGCCATCACCTCGCACAAATCGCGGAACCGCGTGTACAGGAAATTTTCCCGATGGTGCGCCAAGCACCACTTCGCCATGATCGAACCGCCGCGAGACACGATGCCCGTGACGCGCTTGGCCGTGAGGGGCACGTAGCGCAACAACACGCCCGCGTGGACGGTAAAATAATCCACGCCCTGTTCGGCCTGTTCGATGATGGTGTCAATAAAAATGTCAAAGCTGAGGTCTTCGGCAACGCCGCCCACTTTTTCCAATGCCTGATAAATGGGCACCGTGCCGATGGGCACGGGCGAGTTGCGGATGATCCATTCGCGGGTCTCGTGGATGTTTTTGCCCGTGGAGAGATCCATCACCGTATCCGCCCCCCATTGCGTCGACCACTGCATCTTCTCCACTTCTTCCTCAATGGAGGACGTGACCACCGAGTTGCCGATGTTGGAATTGACTTTGACGAGAAAGTTGCGCCCGATGATCATGGGCTCGCTTTCCGGGTGGTTGATATTCGCGGGGATGATGGCGCGGCCCCGCGCGACTTCCGACCGCACAAATTCGGGATCGACGTTTTCCCGGATGGCGATAAATTCCATCTCAGGCGTGATCTCGCCGCGCTTGGCATAGTGCAACTGCGTGACATTGCCCGTGCCGCGAAGCACGGTTTTGCGGCGCAGGGTCTCGGGGATTTCCGCCGCGCCCGGTTGGGGAACGTACGTCGGCGAGACCTCTTCGACATCGCCGCGCGCCCGAATCCACGCGTCGCGCAATGGGGGCAACCCGCGATGCACATCGCCGTCTTGCGGGCCGCTGGTGTCGTACACAAAAACCGGATCTTCCCCGTTCGTCAGGGAGATCTTGCGCGCGGGCACGCGAATCCCATGCCCACCTGCGAGATAGACTTTTGACGCATTGTTGCCGTTCTGGTCGCCCATGGCGTTCTCCTAAAAAATAAACCGACGATGTGTGCGAAGGGCATCGGCGGTTTGCGTAGCATCTTGCGCCGCGTTCCCTTCGCTGGCATTACCCAGTGCAGGTTCAAAGGGTGTGTTCTCAGCCTTTCGGCACCCCTGTACGGTCAGCGTTGTTTCAGACAAACTAAGGCATATTGCGAGGAGTGTCAAGGGTTATTAGGGGAGACGGGGAGACGGAAGACGGAAGACGGGAGAGGGAAGACGGACATGTAGATAGCCACAAAAAGCACAAAAGGCACAAAAGGCACAAGCGGGGTACAACTGGCACCCGCCAGTTCAAAGGCACGAGCGAATTACAACTGCGATAAACCATTCATCGTAGGGACAGGCCCCTGTGCCTGTCCGAAGATACGAGGAGAGACGGGAGAGGTAAGAGGTAAGAGGCAAGAGGCAAGAGGGAAGAGGCAATCGCAATCGTAGGGACAGGCCCCTGTGCCTGTCCGAAGATACGAGGAGAGACGGGAGAGGTAAGAGGCAAGAGGCAAGAGGGAAGAAGCAATCGCAATCGTAGGGACAGGCCCCCGTGCCTGTCCGAAGATACGAGAGGTAAGACGGTCACTTCAAAACTTGAGGCGTTTCGGTGTCCGTTCGCGTCGCGTGCTGTGGCGAGATAGAGAACGGCTTGACCCGCGGGCGTGAAAATGGTATCTTGTTCACCGCAAAATGAAGACGGGGGTGCTCGTTGCGACGAGCTGAGAATATACCCTTTGCACCTGATCCGGATCGCGCCGGCGTAGGGAGTTCGCAAAATGGAACGGAAACCACTTTTCAACGCTGGGCGAAGGGTGGTTTTTTAATTTGAGGTCGCAATGGCACAAAAGCGCGTGCTGATCGTAGGCGGCGGGGCCATTGGCTTGGCAATCGGTTGGCGGCTGGCGCGCGCCGGGTGTTCCGTGGCCGTGTTCGACCGAGGGCGCGTCGGGCACTCCGCGAGTTGGGCGTCCGCCGGCATGTTGTCCCCCTTGTCCGAAGCGCAATTTGAGGAGGAAGCCCTGTTGCGTCTCGGGTTGAAGGCGATGGAGGTCTATCCCGATTTCGTCGGCGAATTGCAGGCCGAAACCGGGTGTTGCGTGGGGTATCGGCGCGACGGCGTGCTGTTGGTCGGCATCACGCGAGACGATCTGGAATACCTCAAATTTCGGTACCGCTATCAGCGCGAGTTGGGCTTGCCCGTCACCTATCTTTCCGGCGCACAAGCGCGGGAGAAAGAGCCGCATTTGTCCGCCCAAGTCAGCGCGGCCGTGTGGTGCCCGGGCGATCATCAAGTGGATAACCGGCAACTGGTGATGGCGTTGAAACGCGGAGTTGAGGCCGCAGGCGGCGCCATTTTTGAACGCGCAGAAGTGGATGAACTCTCGGTCGATGGAACGCGCGTGCGCGGGGTGCGCGTCGGCGATGACTTCCACACGGGCGACACCGTAGTGTTGGCGTCCGGATGCTGGTCGCGCCTGATGCCGGGATTGCCCACTCGCGCCAAGCCGCCGGTGCGTCCGGTGCGCGGGCAGATCGCGCGCTTGGGCATGACCGCAGAATTTTCGCTCGATACCATCGTTTGGTACTCGCGGGTGGCGACCGCCACAGTGGCGTATCTCGTGCCCAAAGACGACGGAAATCTCGTCTTGGGCGCGACTTCAGAAGAGATGGGATTTGATGCAGGCGTGACAGCGGGAGGCGTATTTGAACTCTTGCGCGCCGCGTGGGAAGTCGTGCCGGGGATTTACGATTTGCCCATCGTGGAAACCATGGCCGGGTTGCGCCCGGGCAGCCGAGACGACGCGCCCATTTTGGGCCAAACGCCGGTCGAGGGCTTGATTATGGCGACGGGCCATTACCGCAAGGGCATTTTGCTGACGCCATTGACCGCGCTGACCATTGCCGAAGTGATTTTGGAAGGCCATACCCCGGACATCATTCGCCCCTTTGGCATCGACCGATTTGGGTTGTGACGCGGCCCTGTCCCTACAAGTCGATGCTACCGATTGGATCGCACCCCATGCAACTCACGGTAAACGGTCAAATTCGCTCCGCGGCCGACGCGTCAACGCTGGCCGATTTGCTGACCGCGATGAATTTTTGCCCCGAGCAAAAGGGCATTGCCATCGCCGTCAATGCCGAGGTCATCGCCCGCGCGATGTGGGCGACCACGCGCCTGTGCAATGGCGACCGCGTGGATATCATCCATGCGGTTCAGGGGGGGTAACTACTCTGTAAATCAAATAATTCGGGATTTCAATTTTTTATGAGATTGACGGACGTGATGCCGTACATCAAATAATCCATCGCCAAACGTACCATCCCAAAAGCCCATCACCGAAAGCCATCGGGCACAGCGCGCAAGTCCGTCTCGCAACCAACACCCATTTTGCAACGCACTTCGCAGGCTGGCGCATGTCGTGTTGTTACAAAAACGATTGAACTGCTAGGGCAGTTGTACCCCGCTCGCTTACTTTTTTTTGCTGTTGAAAAAAAGTAAGTCGCCGCACGCCGTAGGCACAGGCGTAGCCAACGCATCGAAGGCAACCCACGATGCTGCAGGACCAAACGTTTTAGAAAAGCGAGTCATGCAGATGCTTGGGGGTTGAGGGCGAGGACAGGCACGGGGGCCTGTCCCTACCGGTTGATGGGGATAGGGTGACGACTGACGACTGATGACCGAGGACTGATTACTGACCATGACAAACGACCTTACAATCGCGGGCACCGCGTACCGCTCTCGCCTGTTGATCGGCACGGCGCGCTATCCCAACCTGCAAGTGATGCTGAAAGCCATTGCGGCCAGCGGGGCAGAGATCGTCACCGTGGGGATTCGGCGAATCGACATGCATGACGAATCCGGCGAGGGCGTGCTCAATTTGCTCGACCGATCGCGCTACACCATCTTGCCAAACACGGCCGGGTGTTTTACGGCGCGAGACGCCGTGTTGACCGCAAAATTGGCACGCGAAGCACTCGAAACCGATTGGGTCAAATTGGAGGTGATCGGCGATGAGCGCACCTTGTTTCCCGATGTGACCGGGTTGCTCCACGCGGCTGAGACACTGGTGAACGACGGGTTCACCGTGTTGCCCTATTGCAATGACGATCCCATTACCTGCAAAAAATTGGAGGACTTGGGATGCGCCGCGGTGATGCCTTTGGGCGCGCCTATCGGTTCGGGCATGGGGATTCGCAATCCCTACAACATTCAAATCATTCTGGATTCGGTGCGCGTGCCGGTGATCGTGGACGCGGGCGTGGGCACGGCATCCGACGCTGCGCTGGCGATGGAATTGGGATGCGATGGCGTATTGCTAAACACCGCAGTCGCGGGGGCGCGGCATCCGGTCAAGATGGCCAAGGCGATGAAAAAAGGAGTTCAGGCCGGGCGATGGGCATTCGAGGCCGGGCGGATTCCCCGCAAGCTGTACGCCACGGCTTCCACGACGATGGAAGGGCGGGTGGCGTTGTGACGCCCCTCTATTTGATCGCGGATCGGGCGACGTGCGGCGAGCGTCCGTTGCTCGATGTGCTCGCACGGGCATTGGACGCAGGCGTGCGATTGGTGCAGTTGCGCGAAAAGGCCATGCGCCGCGATGCGTTGGAAGCATTGGCCGAACAAGTGTTGTCGCTGACGGCGCGTTACGACGCGATGTTGTTGATCAACTCGGCGGCAGAGGTCGCGCTGAAACTCGGCGCGCAAGGCGTGCATTTGCCGACCGATGGATCGCCGCGGGCGATCCGCGATTGGGCCATATCCCGCGGCGCACGGGATTTTTTCATCGGCTATTCCGCGCACGCGCTCGCGGAATTGGATCGCGCAGAGGGCGCGGATTTTGTCGCGTACAGCCCCATTTTCGCACCGGGATCCAAGCCCGATTACGATGGCGCGCATGTGGGCCTTGACGGCCTCGCGCGAGCCGTAACGCATTCTCCCGTGCCCGTGTACGCCCTGGGGGGGATGACGCCCTCGCGCACATCGAGAAGCCGCGCGACCGGATGCGCGGGCGTCGCGGCGATGTCGGGCATTTTGGCGGCGACAGATCCGGGCAGAGCCGCGCGCGAATTTTTGATGGCGTGGGAAAAATTTGAGACATGAAACAAGCATTGACCATCGCGGGATCGGACTCTGGCGGGGGCGCGGGCATTCAAGCCGATTTGAAAACCTTTCACGCGCACGGCGTATTTGGCCTGTCGGCGATCACGTCGGTCACGGCGCAAAATACGCGGGCCGTGCTCGCGGCTTGTGATTTGCCCGAAGAGATCATCCGCGCTCAGATCGATGCCGCGTTCGACGATTTTGAGATCGCCGCGGTCAAGACCGGGATGCTGTCCTCATGCGCGATAGTGGCGGCCGTGGCCGATGCGCTGGCAACGCACAACCGGCAACCGCTCGTGGTCGATCCGGTGATGGTTTCCACCAGCGGATTTTCCCTGCTCAATGCCGATGCCCTCCCTCGCGTTGTCAATCGCCTGTTGCCCCTCGCAACGGTGGTGACGCCCAACCGGCATGAAGCCGAATTGTTGTCCAACCAAAAAATCGACACGCGAACAGACGCTGGCATTGCCGCGCGGAGAATCGCCGATTTGGGCGCGCGAGCCGTGCTGGTCAAGGGCGGGCATTTGCAGGGCGCGGCCGTGGATGTACTGTGGGATGGCGATGGCGAAACGATTTTTGAACGCGAACGCCTAAAGACCGAGAACGCGCGCGGAACCGGATGCACCTTGGCCTCGGCGATCGCCGCCAATTTGGCCCTGGGCCACGGGTTGCGCGATGCCATCGCCAAAGCGAAAGAGTACGTCACCGAGGCCATCCGCCACGGCTTGGATATCGGCAAGGGCAATGGCCCGACCGATCACTTCTATTTTTTGCGCTAGTGATCCCGCGATGAAAAAAATTGGCAAACTCCACGTCATAACCGATACCGTTCTCCAAGATCGGTTTTCGCACAGCGCGTTGGCGCGACTGGCCGTTGCGGGCGGGGCCGATGCGATTCAGTTTCGGCAAAAAGCCGGATCGACTCGCGAGCTGATCGCGGCCGCGATAGCCGCGAAACAAGCGTGTGGCGATGTGCTCTTCATCGTGAATGATCGGGTCGATGTGGCGATAGCCGCAGGCGCGGATGGCGTGCATTTGGGGCAGGAGGATTTCCCCATCGAACGGGCGCGCGCCCTGCTCGGCGAAAGCGCGATCATCGGCGGCACCGCAAAAACGCTGTCCCAGGCGTATCCATGCGTCGCGCAAGGCGCGAATTACATCGGCTTTGGCCCGATTTACGCCACCGATTCAAAAGCCGATGCCGGAAGCGCGAAGGGGTTGGAGGGCTTGCGCGAGATGGTCGATGGGATCGACATCCCGATTGTCGCCATCGGGGGCATTGGACTAGAAAATGTCGGCGAAGTGATGAACGCCGGGGCGCACGGCATCGCGGTGATCTCAGCGGTGTGCTGTCAGCCCGATCCCGCGGCGGCGACTCGGATGTTGCTGAATCAGATTCGCCCAAAAAAACAAATCATACGAAATTGATTTTCTGCTGGTCTAGTGTGATGCGATATGCTACCATCTAGCAATCCCCTTGACGTTACTGTGAAAATGCGAATGAAGAATTGTCTTAACCCGAAATATGACCCATCCGCAACGGGAAAGGATCCCCGATTCCCATCTTGTATCTTCGGACAGGCACAGGGGCCTGTCCCTACGATGAACGGTTTATCGCAGTTGTAATTCTCTCGTGCCTTTGAACTGGCGGTGCTAGTTGTACCCCGCTCGTGCCTTTGAACTGGCTGTCGCCAGTTGTACCCCGCTTGTGCTTTTGAACTGGCGGGTGCCAGTTGTACCCCGCTCGTGCTTTTTGTGGCTATCTACATGTCCGTCTCACCTCTCCCGTCTCCCTCATAAATGAGCGGCGCGAATGACGGGAGGCAGGGGTAGGTCCCGACAAAATTAAACCGACATTGAGGAGTGAACAATGGCAGATTCCCCGAATCTTCTCGTCATTCACACAGACGAGCAAAGTTGCTGGACTTTGAGTGCGTATGGCGGCACGCTCATTCACACGCCCCATATCGATTCGCTGGCAGATGAAGGCGCGATTTTGACGAATTTTATGGTCAATGTCGCGGTGTGTACGCCATCGAGGGGCGTGTTTCTCACCGGGCGGTACGAGCATGTTCACGGCGCGTATCGCAACAATATCCCGCTCAATCGCGATGAGATTACGTTTGCACAGGCGTTGAAAGATCGCGGCTACGAAACCGGCTATGCGGGCAAATGGCATCTGGATGGCACGCCGCGCCCCGGGTGGGTCCACCCCGAGCGCACGATGGGGTTTGACGACGCGGAGTACATGTTCAACCGCGGGCACTGGAAGAAAATCGAAGATGCGACGATGGGCGATATGCAGCCCACGGCGTTCAATTACAAGACGATGGGCGATGAGGAGACGTATCCCACGGATTGGTTGACCGAAAAGACGTGTGCGTTTTTGACCCGCGAGCGCGAGCGTCCGTTTTGTTTCATGTTGAGCATTCCCGATCCGCACCCGCCATTCACCGTGCGCCCGCCCTACGATACCATGTACGATCCCGCACAGATGCCGTTGCCCGAGACGCGCCATGAGGAAAATCGGCCCAGTTGGGTATCCTCGAGGCAGGCGCCCAATGACGATGCCTTGCGCCGGCACACGGCCAACTACTGCGGGATGGTCAAACTCATCGACGATTGCGTGGGCAAAATGCTCGCCGCGCTGCGCGAAAAGGGAATATTGGACGATACGATAGTGGTCTTTACATCCGACCACGGCGAATACCTGGGCGAGCACGGGTTGATGGGCAAGAACCAGTTGTACGAAACCGCGTATCGCGTGCCCATGTTGATTCGCTGTCCCGAGAAAATCGCGCCCGGAACCCGGGTCGATCCGTTGGTGGGATCGGTCGATTTTATGCCGACCATTTTGACCCTGATGGGATTTGAACCCCATGGCCGAGAGCACGGTCGCGATGCGTCCGGCCTGTTGCGCGGCGAGCCCGTCGAATGGGAAGATGTGTGCTATATTCACCACGACGCGAATCGCGCAGGCGTGTTCACCCCCAGTTGGGAACTCGCTTATGTGAAGGGCCACGATGCCATTCTCTTTGACCGCGAGAACGATCCCCTTCAGGTGAACAATCTGTTTGACGCCCCCGAACACCGAGAAATGATCGCAACCATGACCGCAGACCTCGCGGCGCATCACGCATCGGTCAATTCCCCGTCAACGGCGTGGTTGCAAGGAGAGGTAAGACGGAAGAGGGAAGACGGAAGAGTAAGACGGAAGAGGGAAGACGGAAGAGGGAAGAAGTGAGATATGGCGTTACTCGTTGCGTGTGGGCTTCGCCCGTGATGCGTTTCTCTTTGGTGGTTTTGATCTGGATTCCAGCTTTTGCCGGAACGCCGTTTTCCCATTCATTTTTCATTCTGACGCACGCGCGAGCACAAAGTAAGTAATCCAGTGATTTTTTACGAAGATACGAAGCCTTGAGAGATTGGAGGTTGTGGACTGGGGTAGCTGTCCCCCGTCTCCCATTTTCGGACAGGCACGGGGGCCTGTCCCTACGATGAACGGCTGTCGCTAGTTGTACCCCGCTCGTGCCTTTGAACTGGCGGTGCCAGTTATATCCCGCTCGTGCCTGTTGTGGCTAAACTTCCCTCTCACGTCTCCCATCTTCCATTTTCGGACAGGCACGGGGGCCTGTCCCTACGATGAACGGCTGTCGCCCGTTGTACCCTGCTTGTGCCTTTTGTGGCTAAACTTCCCTCTCACGTCTCCCATCTTCCATTTTCGGACAGGCACGGGGGCCTGTCCCTACGATGAACGGTTTATCGCAGTTATACCCCGCTCCGTCTAGGAACTGTCTGTCGCCAGTTGTACCCCGCTTGTGCCTTTGAACTGGCGGTGCCAGTTATACCCCGCTTGTGCCTTTTGTGCTTTTTGTGCCTTTTGTGGCTAAACTCCGTCTCCCGTCTCCCGTCTTCCCTCTCCCGTCTTACGCCTTCCCGGAGGATATATGGCAATTGATGCACGGCTACAACGCGATATTATGGGGCGGTTTGCAACGGGCGTAACCGTTGTCACCACGCGATATCAAAACGGGGACATAACGGGCATGACCGCCAATGCGGTGATGTCGTTGTCCCTCGATCCTCCGCTCGTCGTGGTATCGGTCGACAAATCGGCGACCATGCACGGCGCGCTGTCCGACGGCCAGTGTTATGCCATCAACATCCTGACGCGCGAGCAAGAGCATCTGTCCAACCGATTTGCCGCGCCAGGGCCAAAGGATTTTTCCGATCTCAAATGGCGCGAACGCAAAACGGGCGCGCCGATTTTGGCTGGCACGCTCGGTTATCTCGATTGCAAATTGGCGCATGTCCTGCCGGCTGGAGATCACGATATGTTCGTCGGCGAGATTGTGGATGGCGAGATGGGTGCGGGCGCGCCGTTGCTGTTTTACGGAGGGCAGTATCGGGGTATTGCTGAGGAGTAGGCGAGAAAACAAGCGGTTAAGTGCTCTGTAAATTAAATAATTCGGGATTTCAATTTTTCTAAGAGAGTGACGGACGCGATGCCGTACATCAATTAAGCCATCGCCAAACATGCCATCCCAAAAGCCCATCAACGAAATCCATCGCGCACAGCGCGCAAGTCCGTCTCGCAACCAATATTCATCTTGCAACCCACTTTGCAGGCTGTCTCATGTCGTCCTGCTACAAAAGCGATTGAACTGCTGGGGCAGTTGTACCCCGCTCGCGCTGTGCCTAGCCCCTCGGCGCATGAGAGCGGCATTTTTGAACTGCTAGAGCAGTTGTACCCCGCTCGCCTACTTTTTTTTGCTGCTGAAAAAAAGTAGGTCGCCGCACGCCGTAGGCACAGGCGTAGCCAACGCATCGAAGGCAACCCACGATGCTGTAGGACCAAACGCTTTAGAAAAGCGAGCCATGCAGGTGCTGGTTTGTGTGTACCAAAATTTGGTATCATTTAATTTACGGAGTAATAAGCGGTCAATTGTAGTACCCCGCCTGTCCATTCGCCGACTATTCGCTCCGCTCATTGTAGGCAGGCGACGCCTGTGTGGAGATGAACCGCTGTCGCAGTTGGCCCCATCCGCCTATTCATCGATCCCCCGCTCACGCATCGACGTACACATCCAAGAATCGCTTTTCCCCTTCCGTGCTGCCGATGAGGACGATTTCCGCGGTTTTAGGCAATGGTTTGTTGGGATCGGGCGTAGTGCCGTTGACCGAGATGACCGTGCAACCCGTGTTTTTGCGGATGGATGAATTGGCGATGGTTTTGCCGACGAGGGATCGGGGAATTTTCATTCGGAACACGCTGAGGCCTTCGGGCAAGGTCAGGGTGTCGCTGCGTTCCAAGAGATTGAAAATCGCGTCCGCGCCCATTGACGCATACGACATGACGAAATCCGCCCCCGCGCGATGCAGGGTCGTGATGTTTTTTTCCTGCGAGACGCGGCTGATGATCTGAATTTCCGGATTGAGGCGGCGGCAATACACCGTGAGATACACATTGATATCGTCGTCATGCGTGGTGATGATGACGGTCAGCGCGTTCATGATATCGGCTCGTTTTAAGACCTCAAAATGCGCGGCATTGCCCACGATGCAGTTGTCCAACCCCTGGGCTTGTTCCGGATCTTTTTCCACGATGCGGTAGTCGAGGCCGAGTTCGGCGAGGGTGCGCGCGGCTTCTCGGCCGACTCCGCCGCCGCCGATGATGACGACCGGCGCGGTCGAGGTTTTGTAGATGCAGAACAATTCGTTGAACCGGTCCAATTGATCCTGTGATCCGGTGAGCACGAGGACGGTGTGCGGGCCGATGCGCGTGTCCGGCAACGCAGATTGAAAAATGCCGCGTTCCCAAACCCCGATGGCCGTGAGGCCCAGGTTTTTTCGCAAGCCGATTTCCTCGAGCGTTTTGTCCACGAGGGGCGTGTGGGCCGCGGTGGTTTCGGCGATGATCAGTTCTTCGTATTGGCCGATCACATGCGCGGCGGCGTCCCCGCTTTGCGTGCGCCGAGCCAAAGACGCGCCGAGCATTTTTTCGAGTTGCAACACATGCGTGCAACCCGCGAGTTCGAGAATATCGACAGAGTGGGGGTCGTCTGCGCGGGCGATGATCGGCACGGTGGAATTGAGTTCGCGCACGGTGAAGGCGACGTGGGTGTTGATCGGGTCCGTATCGGTTGCGGCGACGAGGGCGGCGCGTCCGATCTGCAATTTCTCGTAGGTTTCCGGGTTGTCGAAATCCCCCACCACGACGTTGATGCCTTGGTCGTGGAGTTGCAGGGCATCCGCGATATCTGGCATGAGGAGATAGTAGGGGTAGCGGTAGCGATCCAACTTGTTGATGAGGGCTTGTACAATGGGGTCGTAGTGGGTCAACAAGACGTGCCCGCGGGTGTTTTTGGGCAACTGGCGCGGCGCGCGGTCTTCGGATTGGGCTTGGATCCACGGCGCGTAGAAAAACTGGATGAAGGCAAAGGGCAGGACGATGAGCAAAAAGACCATGCCGGTGATCAAGACCAGCACGGAGAACAACCGCCCCAAATCGTCCCGAAAGGTGATGTCGCCAAATCCCAGGGTGGACATGGTCGTCAGCGTCCAATACAGCCCGGTAATCCAACTCGCCTCTTGGCCCTCGCGGAGCATGAGAATGCGGGAAACGACGCTGAAGAGCGCGACGATGATCGCCAAGGTCAACAACAACTTGAACAACGTGCGGAGATTTCGCCGATTGGCGCGCTTGTGCATCAACTGAGAAAGCTGCGTGACAACGCCTTTGATCATGTTCACAAGTCCTCGAGAAGTGGATATGCCCCATGGATGGAGTCACAGGAATTTGTGATGGCAAAAAAATTCACAAAAACACAAACGCGACCTATATTCGTCTATTCGCCGATTCGGGCGGGCACCGGTTTGACTCGTCGCGGGCTTCGCACTTTTGGGTTTGCAATCCGAAAAGTATAGCGCGCCGCGATTGTCGTGTCAATTTGGTTATTCGCCGAGTTTCCACGAGGAGTTCGACAT
This sequence comes from Candidatus Latescibacterota bacterium, assembly GCA_965242535.1. Taxonomy (GTDB): domain Bacteria; phylum Latescibacterota; class UBA2968; order UBA2968; family UBA2968; genus VXRD01. The sequence goes on along the minus strand of OZ251458.1, from coordinate 4,722,625 downwards.
GCCGTCTCATACGCCGCATAATATCCTTCTCATGATTTCGGAAGACAACGGACAACATCTGGGTTGTTATGGCGATCCCTACGCACAAACGCCGCATCTGGACGCGCTGGCATCCGAGGGCACGCGCTTTGAAAATGCGTATGCCACGCAGGCCGTGTGCAGTCCCGGGCGGGCGAGTATTTTGACCGGCTTGTATCCGCATCAAAACGGTCAGTTTGGATTGGCGACCCACAAATACGCGCTCTACGACCGGTTTCCCAACCTGCCCGAGCTGTTGAAAAACGCCGGGTACCGCACGGGGCTGATCGGCAAGCTGCATATCAACCCGGAAGACGCCTTTCCCTACGATCTGTGGCAAAATCCCAAGCCGTGGATCGGTTTTGCCAACCGCGATGTCCGCAAAATGGCCGAGGTCGCGGGCGCGTTTATGAGCGCGTCGGATGAGCCGTTTTTCTTGCAGATGAGTTTTCCAGACGCGCATCTGCCGTTCCACCGCCAACAATTCGGGATACCCGCGCGGCCGTTGAGTGGCAAAGATGTCGCGCCGCTCCCATTCGTCGGCGTCGATACGCCGCGCCTCAGAGAGGAGACGGCGAACTATTACAACTGCCTGTCCCGGTTGGATACGGGCGTGGGCTGGGTGTTGGAACAGTTGGCGGCGATGGGCAAGGCGGAAAATACGCTCGTGATCTTTACGACGGATCACGGCGCGCAATTTTCGCGTGGGAAGACCTCGAGCTACGAGGGCGGGCTCCGCATTCCGCTGATCGTGCGTTGCCCCGGCACGGGTGGTGGGCGCGTGCGCGACGAACTGATCTCGCAGGTCGATCTTTTGCCGACTGTGACCGACATCGCGGGGATTGCATGTCCCGCTGGCGCGGCTGGGGCGTCGTTGGTACCCCTTTTGAACGGGGAGGATGCGGCATGGCGCACCCATCTGTACGCGGAGTGGGGAAGCGGTGGCGTGGTCACGTATTTTCCACAGCGTTGCGTGCGCGATGGGCGGTACAAGCTCATCGCCAACCTGCTCCAAGACCGCCCGAGCCCGAGCGCGACAGGCTATTCGGAATCGACGCAAAAGTGGGAATCCGGCGCGACAGCAGAGGAGATCGCGGCCGCGGATGAGCGCGTGCGAGCGGCTTATGACCTCTATGAACACCCGCCCGAGTTCGAGCTTTACGACTTGCAGAACGACCCATGGGAATTTGAAAATCTGTCCGGAGATCGGGCGTACACCGCCGTGTTGCAGGGGCTGAAAAACCGCCTCGCGAGTTGGCAGGAGACAACCCATGACGCCTTGCGACACCCCGAAAACCTAAACCGACTCACGCGAAAACACGACGAAATTCGAGCGCGGTACTACGCCGAGAGCGCGTGGGGCAGTTCTCGAGACTACGAGTGGGATTACGCGGAGTATCTCTACGAGCGTTGAGGAGGAAAGATGGCGCGAACACATGTGGGAATCGAAGGGGAAAAGTTTCTGTTGAATGGGCAGTTGACGTATTCGGACCTCGATGGGACGCGGCCCGACGCGCACGGCTTGCTGATGAACGCACGGTTTATCCAGGGCGTTTTTGACGACGCGATGGATCCCGACCGGTTTGCGCGGTGGGGTCGCGGCGAGTGGCATGCCATGCAAAATACCGAGCGTCTCATCGCGGCATTGCCCGCGTGGCACCGCCATGGGTTGCGCGCCTTCACGACGGGATTCCAAGGCGGAGGCCCGTGTTTTACGACGCCGAATCACACCATCCAAAACAATCCCTTCGGCGAGGATGGACTGGCGTTGGATGCCGATTATGCCGAGCGGATGGACGGGTTGATTCAGGGCGCGGATGCGGTGGGCATGGTCGTGATCGTCAGTTTGTTTTACGGATCGCAGACGCGCTGGCTAAAAGATGGAAAAGCCATCCGCAACGCGGTGACGACCGCTTCGCGCTTTTTGAAGGGGCGTTCCAATGTGATCATCGAGGTGGCGAATGAAATGAATATCGGCGCGTTTGAAAAGCATCCCATTATCCGAGAGCCCGAGGGGATGGCCCTGTTATTGGATTTGGCGCGAGCGGAATCGGGCGGATTGCCCTGTGGTTGCAGCGGAGGCGGCGGATACCGCAATCGGGAGGTCGCCGAAGCGAGCGATGTGATTCTCATTCACGGCAACAGTTGCACGCGGCAACGGTATTACAACATGATTCGCGAGGTGCGCGGGTGGAACTTGAATCGGCCCATTGTGTGCAACGAGGATTCGCAGGCTATCGGGCAACTCGAGGTGGCGTACAAAACGCAGACGTCGTGGGGGTATTACAACAATATGACCAAGCAAGAGCCGCCCGCGGATTGGGGGATCACGCCCGGAGAAGACGCCTTTTTCGCCCATCGGATGGCAGAGGGGATCGGGATCGACGTGGATGAGATCGCGCCGGACGACCAGTACTATTTGCAGGGCTTAGAACCCGATTGGGCCTATCGCGGTCAACGCTGGATTCGCTTGGCGAGTTTGTACCCCGAGACGATCAGTTACGTCGATTTTTATCGCAACGGCGAGCGGTACTACACGGCTTATGACGAACCCTTTGCCGTGCATTTTGAAACCAACTGGCGCCAAGGCGGCATCGCGGTTCAAGACGGCGATCGCGAATGGAAAGCCGTTATCCACCGAGGCGATGGGGAAGTCATTGAAAAGACCGTTCAAGTATAGGGCGCCACAAAAGGCCTGTAGATAGCCACAAAAGGCACGAGTGGGGTACAACGAGCATCCGCCGGTCCAAGGCTACAAATTGGGGAAGTGAACGGCCAGTTCAAGGGTACAAAAGCAGGTTGGGGAATGTACCCCGCCCGTGGCTAAACTCCTATTTACTTTTTTCTCTCTTTCACCTTTGGAGCGAACGATGGCTTATTTTACCGACCGAGAAAAGGAGCACTTCATGGAATGGGGCTACGTCGTCAAACGCGATGTCGTGCCCTTGCACTTGATCGACAAGGCCGTGGATGTAGTCTGGGATGAGATCGAGGCAGACCGCGATAATCCCCAAACTTGGATCGATGCCGGGCCTCGGGGCAATCTGAAATGCAGCACCCATCCCGCTGTGCGGGCGACCTTGACCGAAACCCCGATTCAAGACATGTGCGAGGAATTGGTGGGGAAAGACACGCTGACCGTGTCGAATTACACCTTTGCCAAGATGGTGTATCCCGAAGGCCACGATAATTGGACACCTGCGACGCAGATGCACATGGATGGCTATACGTGTGAAGGCGTGGTGGATACGTTTGCAATAGCCGTGACGGTGAACATCAACCACATCAAACCGCGGTCGGGTGGGTTCACGGTCTGGCCGGGCTCGCACAAACGGGCGCATGAATATTTTAAGACGCACAGCTTGGTCAATGGACTGGATGCGTTCCGCAATGAGCGCGGCGAGTATTGCGACCTGCCCACGCCCATCGACATCACAGGCCCGGCGGGCACGGTGACGTTCTGGCACCATCTGATGTTGCACAGCCCGGGCGTCAACTGCGGTCGGGATATTCGCATGGCGTTTGTGAGCCGGTTCCGGCGAAAGGACAACGACGAGATTCGCTTCGAGACGCCGGACGATATGTGGGAGTACTGGGAGGGCTTGTAGGACGACCGCCAATTCCAATTTTTGGTATATTCGGCGCGTCTGCCAAAAGGAGGATTCAACGTGAAAACCGATTCGTCCTCCACCACTTCCCAAGGCGGTTTGCAGGTGCAACGGGTCTTTTCTTTAGAGGATTTATGAAAACGATTCAAATGGAAATTGACGAGGCTCTATTGGCCGAAGTTGAGCGTGCGATCGAGGCGCGTGGCACAACCCGATCCAAATTCATTTGCCACGCGCTCCGATTGGTTCTCATAGATTCACACGTTCGCGCCTTGGAAAAAGCACACCGTTCACACGTTCGCGCCTTGGAAAAAGCACACCGCGAAGGGTATAAAAAATACCCTGTGGCAGAAGGGGAATTTGACGTCTGGGAAACAGAACGAGTTTGGGGGGATCGATGAACCAAGGGGATATATATTGGTACACCTTTAAGCAACCGGATGAGAACCGTCCTGTGTTAATCCTCACCCGTCCCTCTGCTATACCTTATCTGACATCTCTTACCGTAGCCCCACTTACCACGACGATTCGAGGCATTCCCACAGAGGTTATTTTGACTCCTGACGCTGGGGTTGAGGAAGCCTGTGTAGTCACTCTCGATAATCTTCAGACCATTTTGAAAAATAACCTCGGTGCTTTCATTACCAGCCTATCAAAAGAAAAGATGCACGAAGTTCGTCTTGCCATTTCTTTTGCTTTGGGACTTGATGCCTTAGAAGCCATCTAAAAACTCGGACCGCCATTGAGAGAGTCGCAAAAACATTCGCTTTTCGCAGATTAAAACCCAAGAATAAGGGCCTTTATTCCCCCTTTCCTCCTAGGAAAGGGGGCTAGGGGGTTAGGTCCCAATAATTTTTAGACAGCTTCTTAGAGTAGGTCGTTCACTCCCCATCTTTTGTCACTTTCACTTTCAGCCCATTGGGAACGATCTCAATTGTCGCGGGCGTCTCGCATACGGGTTCGCCGTCGGCAAAGACCCACATGGGATCATCGGCCTCGATCCGCAGGGTCTCGGTCTGCGCGACCTGCACCGCGGGATGTCCGACATGCGTGCCGGCATACGCACGCGATAACAGTTGCAAGACCCGCCAGCGCGACACATCGGGCACCATGCACACATTGAGCACGCCATCATCGATCGCGGCACTCGGTGCAACTTTGATCCCGCCCCCGTAAAAAGGCGTATTCGCCGTTGCCGCCAGCAGAACGCGCCCGCCAAAAACGCCAAAGTCGCCAATCAGACGCACCCTCGAAGCGCGATATCCGACCAGCGTTTGCAAAATCGCCAGCCCATAAGCCATCGTCCCGCCCAATCGCAGAGTCTGAGCACGCACCCGGCGCGCCACTTCGGTATCGAATCCCAAACTCGCAACGGTCGCAAAGAACCGGTCGCCGATTTTCCCCAAATCCATCGCCCGCACCCGGCCGTCCACCAGCGCATCGACGGCGCCGTTCACATCCTTGGGCAATCCCAATGCCCGCGCCAAATCATTCCCGCGACCGCATGGCACAATGCCCAAAACCGCGTCTGAATGCGCGAGGCCATTGATCGCTTCGTGGATCGTGCCATCCCCGCCACACGCCGCCACCTGTCGCGCGCCCCTCGCCAAGGCTTCTCGCGTTAGCCGTTCGCAATCCCCCCGCGCTTTCGACACCATCAGGTCGGCCCCCACCCCGCGCCGACGCAACAACCCCGCGATTCGCTCGCCAACGCGCTCTGCCCGGCCGCGCCCCGAAATGGGATTTGCGATGATGGTCCAATGGGTTGACATAAGTCGGTGAGAGGTGAGAGGTGGTAAGAGCGTGGCCCCTGTGCCTGCCCGAAGACAAAGCGCGCGAGGATCACACTTCTCGCCCGCCAAACGGATCGGTGACAGGTGGACTGATTTTCGATAGCGAAAAAAGAAAACCCACCTCACAATGAGATGAGTTGAAATGTGATGAAAACGAGTGCCCGTGCGGACAGCGGGTTCTCTTTGAACGCAAGCGTCGTGCTTTCGCCTTTCCAAATGGGGATTTTAGGATCGGCAGATGTCCTGCGCGCTCCTTCTGACCAAGGACGGGTTGGCACATGTCTTGTCCTCTACCGGCCATTCGACAATTTTGGCATGATTCGGTTGTCGCCAAGGCGAGGGTTTCCACCGAATCATCGATCTATTTTGGCGAGTCCTGATCCTTCATCTTGTCCTTGACCAGCCATTCGACGATTTTGGGATGGATCAGTTGCAGCCAGGGCAAGGCGCGGAGTTTCCACGGGATCACGAGTTCGCGCTTTTGTTTTTGCATGGCGGTCAAAATGGCCTCGCAACACTGAGTGACGGAAATCGCCTCTTTGTTGTGTCGCTGTGAGGACGCACGCCGCGGCCCGCCATCTTTGCCCAAGGCGTGCTGTCGCAAATTCGTGCCCTGAATCCAGTGCGGCAAGACCGTCAAGATATGCACGTCGGGGACTTCCATTTGCAGGGCCTTCAGAAAGCCCAACACCGCGTGCTTGGACGCCGCGTATCCCGTGTGCAGGGGCACGCCGATTTTGCCTTGTATAGATGCGATGCCCACCAGCATGCCCTTGGACGCTTTTAGGTATGGCAATGCCGCATGCGCGCAATAGACCAAGCCGAGGTAATTGGTCGCCATCAACGTGCGAAACACGGTCGTATCTTCCACCTCGTCAAACCGCGCCCACATACTGATCCCCGCATTGGCGATTAAAAAATCGATGCGGCCAAATTCCGCTCTGGCAACATCGATCAAGTGCGCGCAATTTTCGGCCCGCGTGACATCGCCGACCACCGCGACCACGCGCACGCCGCACGAGCGACACTGCGCCGCCATCTCGTCGAGCATTGTCTTGCGCCGTGCAAACAGCACCAAATGCACGCCCCGTTTTGCCAGTGCCAACGCCAATGCGGCCCCCAGCCCGGAAGACGCGCCCGTAAGGATTGCAACTTTATTGCGAAACATCGCGCCTTTCTCTATTAACATCTCGCTTTTGCGTGCTCTTATCGCCCTGTGGCAGAGGCAAGGGCCTGCCCTCTCGCTCGTAGAGTTCAATGGTCTCTCCGACGATGCGACACAATTCTGAGAAGCCATCTAAAAACTCGGACCGCCATTGAGAGAGTCGCAAAAGCATTCGCTTTTCGCAGGTCAAAACCATACATAGCGCGAAAATAGGACGCCTTGATTCCCCCCTTCCTCGCAGGAAGGGGGGCCAGGGGGGTAGGTCCCAATAATTTTTAGATGGCTTCTGAGAACACCGCTCGTTCATCATCGCCGTGACAACCCCCATAAAAGAGACCGGGACAACTGCCGACATAGCACTGATCTTCAACAGACCATGCTACGATTTTGACGTAACGGGCACTTGTTTTCATTTGTTTGATTCCTCAATCGCGTTCGACAATATCCGCGTTGCAAGGTGGCATCGCAACACGCGGCGATGTGGCCGAGATAGTTCATGAGGTATTTCATTCTCCAAAAAAAATTAAGCTATATCGGTTTTATCGATTAAATATTTGTAATAAGATTCTCTAGACATTTCGCAGGATGCGATTTGCCTGTATTGACTTATTGTGACATGGAGTTGGGAACAGATTGCTTTCATCAGGCCAGCACCAATATCCCTGTTGCCACGACTTACGTACGTTGTCACATACACTTTGCCAGTAGATGAATCTCGTAATGTCCATTTTTCATGTTTCGCGCCCTCGGTTCTCTCAAAGTTGAGTTTTCTGAGGACCTTTCGCCGATGTTCCTTGAGATCCATAATCGAAAACCTCCTCTAAAAACCGCCGCCGCTTCTTTTGATATACAGAAATATTGTCACCGTATTTCCGGAGAGAATGAAGCTCATCAACGGCGTTCATCACGAGGTCGTGCAATGATTCCCTCCAACTGTCATTGCTCCCCGCAATGAGGCTGGGAAAACCCTTGAAGTATGCCGCCCATGAACCGTCGTCAAAACCTTCGAGAACAATGAGCCATTGCCCGGATGGCAAGGGCAAGTTGAATCGCAAACGACAAAGTGGAGAGAAGGTATCGGGTTCTGCGTTTTCTCGCACGATCTCTACGGATTCAAACCGTAGCGATTTGCAATCTATGACTCGTTCCCGTTCGATGTTCATGATACCCTCCATACGGTCAAAAAAATGTCCCCAAACCCATTTGAGCTCGAGGGCATCCGATAAACAACGCCGATCTCTTATGTGCGAACACCCGTAACGGCATCGCGCCTCGGAATCTCTCGAGACGTCGAGGTTATTGGCGACAATGCCGAGAAATTTGACCCGCTCCAGCAGGGGGTTTTGGGGCGTGCGAGCTTCTTGCAAGACGCGCTGATTAAACCGCAACCACGAAAGCTCGCGATTGAAATAGAGTTTGGCATCGCCGAGGTTCATCACGCACTCCGGGGAAGAAGCGATGGATTTGTGTCAAATGCCGCGCAGTATAATGCGATACAGAGCAAATTGTCAAATGAAATTGGGATAACCCTCTGCCGGAGTCGCACACCGTTATACTTGGAACTCCTTTAGAGATTTCTCAAAACATTTGGAAATTTCGTCGCCTTCTTCAGGAGAAATATCATCGGATGGTTCGCGTTTTGAAAAAACATACCCAAACTCATCCTCTGCCAATAAATGGTCGATGGTCTCGCAGATGGTCTTTTCGGTCAGTTTTTCGACGATCATCATGTCCGATGCCCAAAAATAGAGACCATCCGCGCATTCTCCGGTTTTTTTGTACCGCTTCATCAAGGCGTCAATATTCCGAAGGGTAAAAAAGACGGCGGAGAAACACTCGCCATTGGGAAAAGTGACTTGAACATCCACATTGTCGTCGTCTGCATCCATGGGGGCGATCCCGCGATAAATCGCCAGTTTGTAATTGTCCCGTTGAATAATTGTGTAGGGCTTATCCATTGTTATTGGCCTCCAAAACGCCGTAAAACTTCATTGACTACTCGCTGTTGGTTGTCCTTGCCAGAGACGCCTAAAATCTCAGTTTGGCCTTCCCTGATTCTCCAATAGACCCGCGCACCGCCACGGGTACGCGATTCGGCGATTCCCCCTCCGATTGATTTATTGCCTATTCCCGGATTCGTATTTCCCCGTTTCAGTTGGTCGGTAATTTTCTTAATTTCTCCTTGGAGAGATTTTAGCGTTTTTCGACCTTCACGGGTAAGTGAGGGACTTTCGGGTATTCGATTGATTAGCATGAGTCAATCCACAAGATGGAAGAATCCCAAGACTTCACGTTCACTTTTGCCATTCTTACCTCCCACGAGTTAAACATGAGACGCCAATTCCTCGGCCTTTTTAACATCGCGCTTTTGCGTGCTCTTATCGCCCTGTGGCAGAGGCAGGGGCATGCCCTCTCGCTCGTAGAGTTCAATGGTCTCTTCGACGATGCGACACAATTCCGAGAACACCGCTCGTTCATCATCGCCGTGACAACCCCCATAAAAGAGACCGGGACAACTGCCGACATAGCACTGATCTTCAACAGACCATGCTACGATTTTGACGTAATGGGCACTTGTTTTCATTTGTTTGATTCCTCAATAGCAACTTTGACAACCTTTTCTTGATAGTGTTTTGCATCGGCACCGAGCCGACCGGACAGGATCACGGGTTTGGCAACTTCAGGATGCACAAATTTTCTATGACTGCCTTTTCCTCCACGGTTTACAAATCCAGCAGTTTCAAGGGCTTTGATGAGTTCTCTAATTTTCTGTGGCATGGTGGCAAAGTAGATTAAAGTTTATCTCGATCATCCGCGTTCGACAATATCACGAACCGTTGCATGGAGCGAATCGGGGATGGCAATCCGGATGGTGGTCATGGTCGTTGTCCGATCCGATCAAAAAATTCCTGCGGTGTCACGATTTGAACTCCGAACAGTTCAAAAAAATAATATAACGATTTTGATTTGCAAAGTCTATCTTGCGAAAAAAGAAAAAGGTCGGATGGACTGATTGCCCATCCGACCTGTTGACAAACCCGTTGTGTCGAGGCTACTGACCAGCGGGTTTGTCGTTGGTTGTCCAGCCCGCCAACCAATTGTTGGCAGGATCGACTCCGCCGATGAAGTTGACGGCGTCAAAGAAGCCATCCGCCGGAGGCGAGGCTACGGGCACTGTGCCATTAACCGCAGGCGAGTTGGATTCGGGTGTGAAGTTGGGCGATGTCTGATCGTAGGGCGCCATCAGCATGGGATCGGTTTGGACATTGTTAAACTGCGGATTGGTTGCCCACGCGGTTTCGTCAAAGCCATCGTCGTCCATTTCAAAGTTGCCAGCAGAACCACCGACCTTGTTATCGAAAAAGATAGTGTTCTGAAGCGAGAGGGCACCGCTGTTGGCTTGATTGAATGTGGAGGAATGATCCACATCCAGCCCGCCCTTGTTGAAGCCCATCACAATGAAATTACGCAAGGTCGCCGCCGTGCCTTCGCGCAGCAACAAGCCCGTGTCGGAATCGGGGCCATTGGGATCGCCGACCAAAGTCACGTTGTAAATCGTGGGATTGGAGCGCGGCATGGCCTCGTTGTTATCGCCTTCATTATCGGCTTCAAAACCGTTGTCCGCATCGTCGCCATGCTGTTGCGCCCCCCAGAACTGACCCTTGCCCGTCCAGCCGTCTGTCCAGTCAAAAGAGTCGTCGCGGATGCCCGAACAATAGAGGTATTTGGCGTTGACCGTGCCGCCGAAGAACTCGATGCCGTCGTCCTGATTGTAGTGAACCTGTATGTATTCCACAGTGGTTCCAGCCCCCACGCCTTGGAACGCGATGCCGTTGAGTTCGTTCTCCGGAGAGAACTCGATGCCTGCGAACTCGACTCGGACGTAGCGCAGGACGCCTGAGTTGTCGTCGGGGTCATTGCCGCCGTACGTTCCCGTATCGCCTTCGCCTTCGGCGGTGGTCCCTGTGTTGACGGGGGCGCGCCCGTTGATGATGAGACCGCCCCACTGACCGCGATCGCGCTGGCCTTCCGGTTTGTCAGAGGTGAAAACGATGGGTTTGTCCGCACGACCATTGGCGATAATTTTGCCACCTTGCGCGATGATGAGCGTGCCGTTGCTGGCCCCTTCGCCGAAGATAGTGGTACCGGGTTCGATGGTGAGCGTCGCGCCCGATTGCACAAAGACCGCGTCTTTGAGGAGATAGTATTTATCGGCGGTGAGCAGGCGATCAGAGGTAATATTGCCCATGAGTACTTCGTGCATGCCAGATGCCATGCCCGAGGCTGTGGTCATTGCCATCGCGGTGGCACTCGGGGTTGGCGCGCCCGCTGAGGTAACGGGGACAATGCGATAGGTGTATTCGGTGCCGGGAACCAGTCCGCTATCCGTGTGACTCGTGCCCGTCACGCTTTCGGCAATCGGTGTGAAGTCAGACATGCCTTGCATGGCGCGCTCGACATTGTAGCTCGTGGCATCGGCAACGGCCGCCCAACTTACGACGATAGCCCTGCCTTGTACGGCGAGCATCGGGGCTTCAGATCCCATAGTCGGGGGTTCAGTGGGTAGTGTATAAGATTGACCGAAAACACCGGCAAAGATGAGAAAGTCTGAAAACTCAACCGTTCCATTGCCATCAAAATCCATTCGGGCAGCGACATCGGAATCCGATGCGGGTTTGCCAAAAACACCGGCAAAGGCGAGGAAATCCTGGAAATCGACCTTCCCATTGCCATCGTAGTCGGCATCTGCCGGGTCTGTTTGCGCGTGGGCGAAACCCGTCAGGCCAAAGGTTAAACCCAAAACGAGAACTACGCGGTAAAAACGTCTCACAATATGTCCTTTCATGTGTGAGTGGGTGAGCCGATCAGATCGGATATCCGTGCGGCTCGGTGACGGAAGTTGCGGGGTTCATGCTCCTCGGGGGAAAAGGGGGAGATTAGTAGTCGTAGCTCATCCCAAGGGAAAAGGATCGCCCTGCCTTGTATTCGCGGAAGATGCTCTCTCGTTGTTTGAATTGGATCTCGCTGTCGAGCAGGTTTTTCGCCGATGCCTTCAGCGTGAATTGGGCGAATTTTTTTGTGATGTTAAAGTCGAGTTGGTGCCTGGGCTGCTCAAAGACATCGGGCAAGCCCTGCGCGCCCACCTCGCTGATGCGGCGACCGAAGACGTTGTAGAGCACGTTGGCTTGGAACCCATAGTCGGGTCTGTCGTAGCCGAGGGTGGCGTTGACCGCGTAGGGCGATTGGCCTTGAAGCGCGCGTTCGCTGGAAGTCTGCACGCCAATGCCGGGATCGATCTCAATTTGCGACCTGACCAGCGTGACGTTGGCGTTGATGGATAGGGATTCCAGCGAGGGGGAGAGCGCGTCGAGGCGGCGGCGAAACTCAAACTCCACCCCGTAGTTGGTCGCGGCTTTGGCGTTTTGATACGTGACGCTGAGTTGCGCGGTGGGGCGAATGATTTGCTCGATGGGGCCGTGGAATTTTTTGTAGAAAGCACTGATGGCTGCGAGTTCGCCCAGGCGGGGAAATACCTCGAATCGGAAGTCGAAGTTGTCGATGGTGCTGCGCTGGAGATCGGGATTGCCCGAGACCGCGCGCCCGCCGATGAAATCGACAAACTCAAACGGCGCGAGTTCTCGAAAGTCCGGCCGCGCCAAGGTGCGGGAATACGCCGTGCGGAAATTGGTGCGGCCGTTGAGTTTATACACCAAGTTGAGGCCGGGCAGGTAGTCCGTGTCGTCGAGGGTCACTTCAATGGGCGTGGCGGTCGTGCTGAACGGATCGAAGGAGGTGAGCGCTTGTTTGGAGCGTTCGATCCGCACGCCGCCCACAAAACGCCACCGCTTCGAGAACTGGAGATCGGTCATCGCGTACGCGGCCCAAGTGTTTTGGGACGCGCTGTAGTTGTCCACATTGCGGGTGGTTTCGCGCAACTCGAACCGACGGGGCGCGATGTTGGCGGGAACAAAAATGTCTTCGGGGTCGAGGGTTAGATCGACATGGCGCTGAATGCCGCTGGATTGCTCAAAACGGAATCGGCGGGCGTCAAAGGTGCGGTCTTTGGTCAAGCCCTTGCCGCCGAGTTTCAATTTGGAGGGGAGGTCGTGAAAGCTCGAAAAGGGAATCGTCCAATTGACTTTGGCACTTTGGGCATTGTCGATCAGATCAAAAAAGAAGCGGCTGCCGCTTTGCGTGATGTCGAAAAAGGTCCACGCGCCATTGCGGTCTTCGTAGAGGACTTCGCGGTTGTCGGGTTCGTCTCGCGTGGCTTTGGACAAGTTGATCAGCCAGTCGATGTTGGAATCGAGGAGAAAGCCAAAGTGATGCGCGCCGGACAACTGCCCCGAGAGGATGCCGCGCTCCACAAATCGCAAGCGGTAATCGCGCAGATCCGCGTCGCGGTCGGAGTTGTAGCCCGTGTACGTGCGCGCTTCGTTGTCCGTGTTGCGGTTGAAAAGGGTTTTGAGGCTGATTTTGTGGCGCGGGGACAAGCGCAAACTGCTGTTGAACAAGATTCCCCACAAGATGTTGTGGGTCGTGCTGTTCACGTCATAAGTGGAAAAGGGCGAGAGCACTTGTTCGCCCGATGCGTCGGCGGTGATGCGGTAGGAGTTCCAAATTTCGTTTTTGTTCTTAAAGCTGTTGTCGTAGGTGAAGGAGAAGACGTAGCCGAGTTCTCGCGCCCCCGTGCCAACGGCGTTGCCGATGCTGATGCTGTAGCTTTGATTGGCGGGCGCGGTTTTGGTTTTGGGCTGCCACACATTGGCGAATGCCCGTCCAAATTGCTGGATATCTTCGGCGGTAAATCCGGTGGTGGAAAACCGCCCGCGTTCTCGAACGGGCTGGTCAGCGGCCTGCGTTTTGAGCATGTCGGGCAGGGCGCGCGTGCCGTCATCCACGCCCAAAAAATCCCACGAGCCGCCGTCGTAGGTTTGAATGTCTTTGAAGCTGGTTTGGGAATGGTAGCCCGCGGAGGTGGAAACCGAAAACGTGAATTTGCTCGGGAAGTCGCGGGTTTTGATTTGGACGGATCCGCCGGAAAAATCCCCCGGTTGATCGGGCGAAAAGGTTTTGGAAACTCGGATGTTTTCCAGCAGGCCCGCGGGGAAGATGTCCATGGGCACGACGCGCCTGTTCGGCTCTGGGCTGGGAATGTCCGCGCCGTTGACCTGCGTGTTGCTGTAGCGTTCTCCAAGTCCGCGCACGTACGTGTATTTGCCCCCCACGATGGTGATGCCGGTCACGCGCTTGAGCGCGTCTCCCGCGTCTGAAGACGAGGCGCGGCTCATCAATTCCGCGCTGATGCCATCCGTGACCACAGGGGCTTTTTGCTGAATGACGAGCATCGAGACTTCGCTGTTTTGCTCGGCCTTGGCGGTGACGACGATTTCATCTGCCCGCATGGCTTCGGGCGGCAAGGAGATGTTGAGCACTGTGGGGTCTTTGGCGTCGACTCCCACGCCGGTGATTTTTTTCGTCGCATAAGAGATATAGCTGACTTCGATGGCGTGCGTGCCGACCGGCGCGCTGAGGGCAAAGCGGCCGTCGAGGTCGGTCGCCGTGCCATAAGCGGGCGCGCCCGTTTCGCCTTTGATGACGACATTGGCGCCGATGAGCGATTCGCCGGTTTCCGCATCCACGACGACGCCCTGCACTTTGCCCATGTCCTGCGCTTGGGTGAGACCGGCAAAGGCGAGGGCGAGGGCGAACGAGAGCGATAATTTTTTCATGGGACATTTCCTTTCGGTGGAAATCTGATGGGGGTTCCGTACCTTTCTCTTCTCGGCGCGAAAATGTAAATTGACCATGTGGAGGCGCAGTTACAAAGGAGTTACGATTTTGTGACGATCCAACTGGCGGGGAATACCTGCCGTTTATCCGTTGCGGAGAACGCGGTTATTTGTTATCTGTTATGTGTGATATTCAACAGAAAGGAGGCGCGTATGCGCGTTTGCAGGGCGATTTTGGGAATGCTCTGTTTGGTTTGGGCAGGGCAAAGCGAGGGGGCAGACGCCGAGTTCAAGGGCATGGCGTTTGCCGATTATTATTTTGTCGCCAGCGGGCCGCGGACGAGGGAGAACGGGTTTCGGTTTCGGCGCGTTTATCTCACGCACGACTTGAGGTGGAATAAGGCGATTTCGGGACGGGTTCGCCTAGAGGCGAATGACGGCGGATTCGGCAGCGACAAAAAATTGGATGTCTATGTCAAGAACGCCTATTTGCAAATAAAGAAAGATCGACACGCGGTTTATGCGGGCATGTCCGGCACGCCGACGTGGAATGTCGCAGAAGGGGTATGGGGGTATCGCTCCATCCAGAAGACGGTGATGGATCGCAACAAGATCGCTTCCTCGACGGATATGGGCATTGCGTATCGCGGGCGGTTGGATGGAGAGGGCAAGGTGAATGCCCGATTGATGCTGGGCAATGGCAGCGGGGTGCGCTCAGAGGAGAACAACGGGAAGCGGATTTACGGGTTGTTGCATTTCAAACCGGGCGCTTTGAATGCGACCGCGTATGCCGATTGGGAAAGGCGCACGGGCGGGCGAGACCGGATGACGGTCGCGGCGTTTGTGGGGCTGATGGACAAAAAATTTCACGGGGGAATGGAGGGCTTTGTGCAATGGCGAAACGCTACCGACACGCAGGCGCGGGGGATTTCGCTGTTCGGCACGGGGCGAATCAACAGAAAGACCAAGGTGTTTGTGCGCGGCGATTTGTTCGATCCAAACGATCGGTCTGGCGAAGACCACGAGTATTTCTTTATCGGGGGCGTGGATTTTGAACCCGCGAGGGATATTCACTTTATGCCCAACGTGCTATTCACGCGGGCGGGGGATGCCGAGACCGAAGCGATTCCCCGGCTGACGCTTTTTGTGAAGTTTTGACCTGCTCTTGATGTCAAACAAACCATCGCACAAAGTCCATCGCAAAACGTCATCCGAATCAAGCCATCAGGCACAGCGCGCAAGTCCGTCTCGCAACCAACATCCTTGTTGCAACCCACTTAGCAGGCTGGCGCGTGTCGTGTTTGTTACAAAAGCGATTTGCGCTGTGCAAGCCCCTCGGCGTTTGAGAGCGGCATTTTTTGCCTACTTTTTTTTGCTGTTGAAAAAAAGTAGGTCGCCGAAGGCATCGGAGGCAACAAAGCAATGGTGCAGGACCAAATGCTTTTAGACAAGCAACGCAACTCGGATTAAAGATGCGTAACATCAGTTATCCCTGGCTCCGTTACTCGCTCCGCCTGTGCCCGCGAGGAATGGGTCACGCGGGTATCACCTGAAAGACGCGCTTTTGTCACCTCGTCGTAACACGGTAGAAGTTTATTCTTTGTACAACTAAACTTTTGTACGCAACCACAGATCGGGAGGATCATCGATGACGCGGTTTTTTTGTCTGCTTGCAAGCGTGACTGTTTTCGCCCATGCCGGGGCGCAGGCGCAACGAGTTGAAGGCGATGCGGGGATTCCCGCGTATCAAAAGGTGAGTGGGATTTCGGGCAGTGCGAATAGCATTGGGTCCGATACGATGAACAACTTGATGACCCTGTGGCTCGAGGGATTTCGCAAGTACTATCCCAATGTCAAAATTCAGGTCGAGGGCAAGGGATCGAGCACGGCGCCGCCCGCGCTGATCGAGGGCACCGCGCAATTTGGGCCTATGTCGCGCCCGATGAAGGCTTCGGAGATCGACAAATTTGAGGAGCATTTTGGGTATCCCCCAACCGCGTTGCGTACCTCGATGGACGCGCTGGCGATTTTTGTCAACAAAGACAATCCCATCGCGGGGTTGAGCTTGCCACAGGTCGATGCGATTTTTTCCAAAACGCGGCGCGGGGAATACCGAGAAAACATCGCGCGATGGGGGCAGGTGGGCTTGGAAGGCGATTGGGCAAATGCCGCGCTGAGTCTTTACGGACGCAACTCCGCGTCGGGCACGTATGGGTTTTTCAAGGATCACGCCTTGTACAAGGGCGATTACAAAGACGAGGTAAAGGAGCAACCGGGGTCCGCTTCCGTGGTACAGGGCGTTGCCGAAGACCGATACGGCATCGGGTACAGCGGGATCGGGTACAGGACTTCAGGGGTTCGCATCGTGCCACTGTCTTTGGAAACGGGCGGGGAATTAAAAGAAGGGAGCATAGAAAACGTGATCGACGGGTCGTACCCACTCGGGCGTTTTTTGTATTTGTACATCAACAAAGCCCCAAACGAGCCGCTCGATCCACTGGTGCGGGAATTTTGCAAGTTCATTTTTTCAAAAGAAGGCCAAGAGACCGTGAACAAAGACGGGTACATGCCCGTTCCCGCCCAAGTGGTGAAAGAAGCGCGGGAGAAGCTGGAGTAGGGAGGATGTGTTCCCTCCTCAAAGGAAGATACAAAGGGAGTTCAATAGATGACCGCAAGGACTGGGCATGATGACTTTGGCGCGTGTGGAGAAAGACATGAAAAACCGCAAATCCCTCGCAAAACCGATCCGCGTTAGGGGGTCAAAACGGACAGGCACAGGGGCCATTTGTACCAACTAATTCATGATCGGAATCGCTTTGCAGTTCCATCGTCCTTCAAATAAACCATCGCCAAAGTGCCATCGCCAAAGTCCATCAAACAAAGCCATCGGGCACAGCGCGCAAGTCCGTCTCGCAACGCTCTTTTGTTTTGCAACCCACTTTGCAGGCCAACGCATATCGTTGCGATTACAAAAGCGATTTGCGCTGTGCAAGCCCCTCGGCGCATGAGAGCGGCATTTTTGAACTGCTGGGGCAGTTGTACCCCGCTCGCCTACTTTTTTTTGCTGTTGAAAAAAAGTAGGTCGCCGAAGGCATCAAAGGCAACCCACGATGCTTTAGGACCAAACGCTTTAGAAAAGCGAGCCCCGTCGGTGCGGGTTGGTGTATCAAAATTTGGTATCATTTAATTTACGGAGTATTTAGTTGGTACAAATGGCACGGGGGCCTGTCCCTACAGTTGATGGAGACATGGCTGATTAACTCCTGACCGCCCGCTACCCGCGTCTCCCTCTTGTATCTTCGGACAGGCACGGGGGCCTGTCCCTACGATTGCGATTGCCTCTCCCGTCTTCCGTCTCCCGTCTCCCCGCCTCTCGTCTCCCGTCTCCCCTCTTCTCTGACATGACAGAATCCAACACAACGCGACAACTACCGGGCATTACGCCAGGCGCGCGCCTGATGGATCGCGCGGGGCGATGGGTGATCACCGCGGGCGGCATTGGGGTGATCCTGTCGGTGCTCGGCATTTTTTTGTTCGTGTTGATGGAATCCTATCCCCTGTTTTTGAAGCCGAGTGTGTCCAAGGCGCGTACCTTTGATTTTTCGCAACACCAGCCCGTTCTGTGTACCGGGGGCGATCCCTACCGGGCCGTGATGTTCGCGGTGCATGAAACCGGGGTCGTTTTTTTGGATGTGAACACAAAAGCCGAGATCGCGTCCGTGTCGATCCCCGAGTTGCAGGGGCGGCGCATTCGCTCGGCATATCGCGCTTTGGACAATACGCACCTCGGCCTGGGGTTGGACGACGGGTCGATGCTCGGTTGCCGCATCGCTTACAAGGTGACGTATGACGCGGATGGCAAGCGGGTTGTGACGCCGTCTTTTGCCGTGGAAGCGACGATGGAGTTGGCGGATGACGCGCTGGAGCAGGTCGTTTTTCGGCGTCGCGAAAACCGCGGCACAGCACTGGGCATTGCGGCGTCCGGGCAACTCGTTTTGGGCGTTTCCGAGACGCGGCGCGGTTTGTTGGGCGGGGGTAAGACGACGGTGCATACGCGCGATTTGACGGGCGATATCAAGGGCCGCGCCACTTCAGGGGCCGTGACGAGGTCGGGGCGCTACGTGTTGGTGGGCACGGATCGGGGCGATGTGTTTCGGTGGGAAATGGGCCGCGCGGGGGACGCGCCCAAATTGTTGGGTCACTTTCGGGTGTCGGATCAAGCGGTGACCGCGCTGGATTTTTTGTTGGGCGATGTGTCGCTCGTCGTGGGCGATGCGGGCGGCCGCGTCTCGACGTGGATGCCGGTCCGGATGCGCGAGGGCGACAACAAACGGACGTTTAAGCGGGTTCACACCTTGGCGTCGCACGCAGCGGCGGTGACGGGATTTTCGGCGTCTGCGCGCGACAAACAATTCCTGTCCGGCGACGCATCGGGAGGCGTCGCGCTGCACCACATGACGTCGGAGCAGACCTTCGTCCAACTGCCCGGCGATGGCAACGCCGTTCAGTCCTTGGCGTTCGCGCCCAAGGCAAATGGCTTTTTGACGGTGGCAAGGTCCGGGCAGGTCGTGGATTTTGACCTGCACAATCCGCATCCGGAAGTGACGCTGCAAACCCTGTTTGGCAAGGTGTGGTACGAGGGCTATACCGAGCCGCAACACGTCTGGCAATCCACGGGCGGGTCGGACGATTTTGAACCCAAGTTGAGCATTGTCCCCCTGGCCTTCGGCACGTTTAAGGGCACGCTTTACGCCATGTTGTTCGCGTTGCCGCTGGCGATTCTCGCGGCGATTTACACGGCGGAATTTGCGTCTCCCCACGTGCAAAATTTGGTCAAGCCGGTGGTGGAGTTGATGGCGTCGTTGCCGAGTGTGATTTTGGGCTTTTTGGCAGGCTTGTGGTTGGCGCCGATGCTGGAAACGCGGGTGGTCGGCGCGCTGTTGTTGTTGCCATTTGTGCCCCTCGTGATCGTGCTCGGCGCGTGGGCGTGGGGGCAGGTGTCGGACGAGTTTGCCCGGCGTGTGCCCGATCACTGGATTCTCGCACTGCTGGCGGGCATTGCGTTGCTCGCGCTGTACTTGTCCTTCGCCCTCGGCCCTGCTGCGGAGGAGCTTTTGTTCGGCGGCAATTTTCAAAGTTGGCTACTCGGCACGGCGGACACGCGCTACGATCAGCGCAACTGTCTGGTGGTGGGCTTTGCCATGGGCTTTGCGGTGGTGCCCATCATCTACACGATTTGCGAGGACGCGCTGTCGAGCGTGCCACAGCATTTGCGCGCGGGATCCCTCGCACTGGGCGCGACGCCGTGGCAAACGGCGATTCGCGTGGTGTTGCCCACCGCGAGCCCGGGCATTTTTTCCGCGACGATGATCGGGTTTGGCCGCGCGGTGGGCGAGACGATGATCGTGTTGATGGCCACGGGCAACACGCCGATTTTGGATTGGACGATTTTTAATGGCATGCGGACGATGTCGGCCAATATCGCGGTGGAGATTCCCGAAGCGCCGCACGAAGGCACGCTGTACCGCGTGTTGTTTTTGACCGGGGTCTTGCTGGCGGGCATTACGTTTTTGGTCAATACCCTGGCCGAAGTGGTGCGGCAGAGGTTGCGCGAAAAGTACAGCCGAATTTGACGTCGGAGATGGATGTGAAAAATTTTTTGAAAACGGGCGTGCCGTTTATCTGGCTCACCGGGGGCGCGCTGGCGATTTGTCTGCTGATGATCGCGGGACTCGTCGCGCTGGTGTTGTACAATGGCACCGGGTTTTTCTGGCCTTCGGATATCGAAGCCGTGACGCTCAATGACGGGCAAAAAGCCATGGGGCAACGGTGGGACAAACAGGAGATTCCCGCGTCGAACCGCATGGGCTCGGGGCGATTTCGCATCCAGCTCAAGGTGGGCAACCGCGACGTGTACGGCAGCGATTTTCGGTGGATCGACGAAGCGGATATTCGCGCCGCGCACCATCCCAAAGACGCGGTGGTTTTCGAGCGGCGCGAGTGGGGCAATTTTTACGGGTTCATCGACGCGCTCTACGAAGGCGAAACCCGCGTGCCGAATACCTGGGACGTTCTGCAAAGCCAGTTGGACAAAACCCGGGTGCTTCACGGACGGATTCGGCAAATTGAAGAAGACGATATCGGCGACCTAAATCGGCAGATCGAGGCCCTGCGCCTGAAAAAGCGCGAGATCGAATTGGGCGGAGGCCATGCCGATGACCTAGCCGCGATAGACCGGCAAAGCGAGACGCATTGGGCGAGTTACGAACGACTATCGGATCAACTCGCGCAGTTGCGCGCGGCCAACGAGCGGTACCGCGTGGCGGTGCGGCTCATCGGCGGAGAAGTGCGGCAGATCGAAACAGCCGATATCGTGCGCGCCCATCGCCCCAACCGGTTGGGGCTCGTCGGCAAGGCGGGCGTTTATTTGGATCGCGTGGGCGAGTTTTTGTTCGACGAACCCCGCGAGTCCAATACCGAGGGCGGCATTTTCCCCGCGATTTTCGGCACGGTGATGATGGTGTTTTTGATGAGTTTGGCGGCGGTGCCATTCGGCATTTTGGCCGCCCTCTATTTGCGCGAATACGCCCGGCAAGGCACGCTGGTGCGGCTGATTCGCATTGCCGTGAACAATCTGGCAGGCGTGCCCTCAATCGTTTTTGGGATGTTCGGGTTGGGGTTTTTCGTGTACGGCATCGGCGGAAGCATCGATCAACTCTTCTTTTCCGAAGCATTGCCCACGCCCACTTATGGCACGGGCGGCATTTTGTGGGCCTCGCTGACCCTCGCGTTGCTGACAGTGCCGGTGATGATCGTTTCCGCAGAGGAAGCCCTGTCTGCCGTGCCGAGCGACGTGCGCGCGGGATCCTTGGCGTTGGGGGCGACCCAGTTGCAGACGATTTGGCGCGTGGTGCTGCCGGGTGCGTTGCCGGGCATTCTCACGGGGATTATTCTCGTGATCGCACGCGGCGCAGGCGAGGTGGCGCCGCTGATGATTACCGGCGTTGTGAAATTGGCCCCCGCGCTGCCGGTGGATGGGATCTGGCCCTTTTTTCACCTCGAGCGCAAGTTTATGCACTTGGGCTTTCACATTTACGACGTGGGGTTCCAGTCGCCCAATGTCGAGGCGGCCCGCCCGATGGTGTACACGACGACCCTGTTGCTGATGGGCATTGTGCTCGCGCTGAATCTGGTGGCGATTCTGATTCGCAATCGCCTCCGCAGACGCGCGGGTGGGCCGACGTTTTGAAAAGTGACCGCCATTCGGACGGGCGCGGGGGCCATTTGTACCAACTCATTCATTATCGGGATCGCTTTGTAGTTCCACCGTCCTTCAAATAAGCCCTCGCCAACCCTGCCATCGCAAAAGCCCATCACCGAAAGCCATCGGGCACAGCGCGCAAGTCCGTCTCGCAACCCACATCCATTTTGTAACCCCCTTTGCAGGCTGACTCATGTCGTCCTGCTACAAAAGCGATTTGCGCTGTGCCTAGCCCCTCGGCGCATGAGAGCGGCATTTTTTGCCTACTTTTTTTTGCTGTTGAAAAAAAGTAGGTCGCCGAAGGCATCGAAGGCAACCCACGATGCTTTCGGACCAAAGTTGTTAGAAAAGTGAGTAATGGCGGTGCTGATTTGTGCGTATCAAAATTGAGAATAACTTAATTTACGGAGTAATTAGTTGGTACAGATGGGCACGGGGCCTATCCCTACGGTTGATGGGATGGGGATTGATCACTGCTTTTAATGGGGAATCGCGATGACCGCAGAATCCATTCGGGATGGGGAAAACGCACGGCCCGTTCTGCCAGATATTCGGAATCCGATCGTCAAGGTGTCGAATCTGAATTTGTATTACGGCGAGACGCAGGCCCTTTTTGACATTGACCTTCGGATTCCCGAACACCGGGTAACGGCGTTTATCGGGCCTTCTGGATGCGGAAAGTCGACGCTTTTGCGGTGCCTGAATCGGCTGAACGATTTGATCGATTCGGTGCGGATCCAGGGCGCGGTCGAAATTGACGACGACGATATTTACAGTTCGGGCTACGACGTGATTTCGCTGCGCCGCCGCGTGGGGATGGTGTTCCAAAAATCCAATCCCTTTCCCAAGTCGATTTACGAGAACTTGGTGTACGGATTGCGGATCGCGGGTGAAAATCGGCGGGCCGTGCTCGATGAAGTGGTGGAGCAGAGCTTGCGCGCGGCCGCGCTTTGGGACGAGGTGAAAGATCGGTTGGACAGCAGCGCGTTGGGGCTTTCGGGCGGGCAACAGCAGCGGTTGTGCATCGCGCGCGCCATAGCGGTCGAGCCTTCGGTGATTTTGATGGACGAGCCGTGTTCCGCGCTGGATCCGATTGCGACGGGGCGCATCGAGGAGACGATAGAAGAACTCAAGCGGAATTACACGATCGTGATCGTGACGCACAACATGCAGCAGGCGTCTCGCATTTCGGATTACACGGCGTTTTTCTATTTGGGGCGATTGATCGAAATGGCAGAAACGAGCGAGATGTTCACCAATCCACAACTCAAACAGACCGAGGATTACGTGACGGGTCGGTTTGGCTAAGAACGGGAGTAAGATATGGAGCGCACACTCGACCAGCACCTCGACCACCTCAAAAGCGAGCTGTTGAAGATGAGCAGCGCGGTGGAAGAGTCCATCGAACAAGCGGTGCAATCCCTCGTCGATCGCGACGATCGCCTCGCGGATGTGGTCGAAGAAGGCGGGCATCACATCGACGCATGGGAAGTGGCGATAGAAGAGGAGTGTTTGAAATTGCTGGCCGTGCAACAGCCCGTGGCCAGCGATTTGCGCTTGGTGGCGGGCATCATGAAGATCAATTACGATCTCGAGCGCATCAACGATCAAGCGGTGAACATCGCACAGCGCGCGCGCTTGCTCAACCAGATGCCGCAGTTGAAACCCCTGATCGATATCCCGCGCATGGCCGAGTTGGCGCGGCGCATGGTCAAAAATGCCTTGGATGCGTTTGTCCATCGCGATGTGGCATTGGCCAATGAGGTGCGCCGCATTGACGATACGATGGATGCGTTGCGCGATCAGATTTTCCGCGAGTTGTTGACCTATCTCAACACGGGGGTGCCCGCAACGGTGGAGCAGGCCATTTTGCTCATCCTCGTGTCGCGGCATTTGGAGCGCATCGGCGATCATTCGTCCAATATCGCCGAAAATGCGGTCTATCTCGTGCAGGGCCGCATCGTGCGGCATCAACAGGCGAAATTGCGCGAGGAGAGCGAGAATTAGTGCTCGTCAGATCAGACGACAGATCGGTTTGAACACCTGCTGAATCGCGGATGCTACGCAGTGCGTCAAACCGACCATCGCACAAAGTCCCATCGCAAACCCCATCAACCGTAGAGACAGGCCCCCATGCCCATCTGTACCAACTAAATACTCCGAAAATTAAATGATACCAAATTTTGATACACCAACCCGCACCGACGTGGCTCGCTTTTCTAAGAAGCCATCTAAAAACTCGGCCCGCCATTGAGATAACCACAAAAGCATTCGCTTTTCGCAGATTAAAACCCAAGAATAAGGGCCTTTATTCCCCCTTTCCTGCCAGGAAAGGGGGCTAGGGGGTTAGGTCCCAATAATTTTTAGATGGCTTCTAAAGCGTTTGGTCCTACAGCATCGTGGGTTGCCTTCGATGCCTTCGGCGACTTACTTTTTTTCAACAGCAAAAAAAAGTAGGCGAGCGGGGTACAACTGCCCTAGCAGTTCAAAAATGCCGCTCTCATGCGCCGAGGGGCTAGGCACAGCGCAAAGCGCTTTTGTAGCAGAACGACCTGAGACAGCCTGCAAGGTGGGTTGCAAAATGGATGTGGGTTGCGAGACGGACTTGCGCGCTGTGCTTAATGGCTTTGTTTGATGGGCTTTTGCGATGGCACGGTTGGCGATGGCTTCTCTGAAGGACGGTGGAACGGCAAAGCGATCCCGATGATGAATTAGTTGGTACAAATGGCCCCCGTGCCTGTCCGAAGCAGTGACTCGTTGAGGTGTTCCAGCATAGACGAGGAGAGAGACATGGCAAATCAACAACACATCGAATGGCTTCTCAAAGACAACGTTGAGGCGTGGAACGCACGGCGCGAGGAAAAGGATTTTAAGCCGGATTTTGTGGGGGCGGATATTTCCGACGCCAAACTTACCCAAGCAAATCTTATCGGTGCCGACCTTACCGGTGCCAAACTCAGAAAATCCGATCTCACCGGTGCCGACCTTACCTGTGCCAAGCTCATCAAATCCGATCTCACCGACGCCAATCTCACCTGTGCCAAGCTCGATAGTGCCAATCTCATTGACGCCGATCTCACCGGTGCCATTCTATTGTTTTCAAAGCTATGGAAAGCGAAACTGTATGGGTGTCAAAACACCAGAACACGTTGCAAGAAGGAAATCACAAGCATCGAAGATTTGTTGAAAACATGCCGCAAGTTAAAAAAAAAATATAAAAACAAATGTCTCGATTATGTGCTTTATTTTCGGGGAGAAAGGTGCGACTCATGGGAGTTGCGGCCTTCCGTGATGCGGTGTTCCAAGCTTTATGAAAAGGAAAGCAAGATGCTGAACGAACTCATGTCCCGTCAGCCGGATAAGTTTAGCGGGCTGACATTAGCATTCTCGCAATGGGTGCTCGCACAGCATCATGGACTTAAAACACGGCTCCTCGACATTACTCGAAATCCGCTCGTCGCCCTATTCTATGCCTGCAAGAAATGCGACGCTAACTGCGAGGATGGTCGCCTGCATGTCTTCGCGGTGCCGAGAGATATGATCAAACCATTCAACAGCGATACAGTCCTGACCGAGCATCCGGAGTTCAAGAGAGATATGATCAAACCATTCAACAGCGATACAGTCAGCATTATCGCCAATTTCGCCAAACTCAGTCGCCCAGAGCAGAAACTGTTATTGGGCAAAAAACTCAGTTGCACAGAGCAGAAACTGTTATTGGGCAAACGGCTTCAAAATGTTGAGCACGACCTCACAATCTGGCACGACCAATACTCCAGATCCAAGCGTCGCCTTTACCACTTCATCCGGCATGAAAAACCACATTTCGGGAAGCGAATTGAACCTAGAGACCTGTTTCGCGTTTTCGTCGTCGAGCCGCAGCAATCTTTCAAGCGCATCCAAGCGCAATCGGGAGCCTTCCTCATTTCGGCGTTTCACGAGCGGTTCGAGAACGATGAAATTCTGAAGTGGAACGCCGATATTCCTGTTTATGATCATTATATTCTGCCCGTGCAGGATGCAAGCAAGCAATGTATAATGAAAGATTTGAGCCTGCTGAACATCACCCTCGAGAGCCTTTTCCCCGGTCTCGACTCAGCGACTGAGGCAATCACGGAACGTATCGCTCAGGCAGGCTAAGCGGCGAACATGCTCGACGATAGGATAAGGAGATGCCGTGCAAACCACTACTTTGTCACAACTCAAAACATCGTTGCATACGTGCTTGCGTCGGGTCAAAGCCGGTGAAGAAGTGATCATCACCGAACGCGGCCGGCCCATCGCGCGTTTGTCGCCCATCGCCCATCCCGTGTCCTCGCCCGAGTATTTGAAAGCTATGGAAGAAAAAAGGCTCCTCAAGCGTGGGAAAAAGCCCTTGCCCGCGGATTTTTGGGACCTGCCGCGTCCCGCAGACCCCCAAGCAACCGTGCGCTCGGCTGTCTTGAAGGACAGAGAGGAAGGCCGGTGAAATTTTGGGATACATCGGCGATCGTGCCACTTTGTGTGCAGGAACCTACAATAACCACTTGTAAAAACTAAAAAAAGCGTCAGCTCTTTAAGCCGACGCTTTTTGTTTTCTCATCTTCCCCATTCGATCAAGAGGTTGCCTCTTTGTATTCTTGGAGCACGGACAGGATGGTTGTTTCGACATTTTCTCCGCGGCTCTGATACCACCTAAAAGTGTCCTGATCCAGGGGAATGGGAAGCACGATTTGCGCCCGAGATAGAAATTTGGCATCTGTGGGTTGTGCATCGGGGTCGGAACGTGCGGCCTTTTCAATGTCCGCTTCGGTCATTGATTTGACCCTCGCCATATCAGATTCGGTGTCTTCGGGAAGTTGATCCCGAGTGTATCGCACGATATTTTTCTCTTTCATGTCGATTTGCCCTTCTGCGAGAAATGAGGGGCTAGGAGGATAGTCCCGAGCAAAATAAACTCAATATTTGGATTTGCAAAATCCCATTCAAATTCCATATCAAAATATTAAAGTGTACGTTCAGATGCAAGCGCGCTACGCGATGCGAGTTACCGAGAAGGCTTTGCCGTTCTTCCCGAGATATTCCGATGGGGTGAGATCATGGTTCCGCGGTTGGCTATGTCTGTGATTGGCGCGTAGCGTTTTCCCCCTCTTGGGAACCGGGCCTCGACCCGGTTCCCATTTTTTTGTTCGAGTTTGGTTCGGGCTTTTTCGTTGACCCCTAATAAATCCCGGTGTATTTTGTGGTTCGAGAGTCAAGTCGATAAAATAAAGTGGTTAATTTCCTTGTCCAATCGTCTCAAATCCGAAGCCCGATTTTGCGAGCGTTGCGGCGGCGCGCTCGTCGCCAAAGCCGTTGAAGGCACGGACAGGCCGTGTTGTCCCGCGTGTGGGTTTGTGGCTTATCTCGATCCCAAAGTGGCGGCCGGGGTGATCGTCACCTTGCATGGTGGCATCGTTTTGCTCAAGCGCAATATCGAACCCGGGTTTGGCAAGTGGGTGTTTCCGGGCGGCTATGTCGATGCGGGCGAGCCGACCGAGGCGGCAGCGATACGCGAAGCCCGCGAGGAGGTGGGCTTAGAGGTCGTGGTAGAGGACTTGCTCGGGGTGTTGTCCGTCGAAGGGGAGCGCGTGGTGCTGATCGCGTATGCCGGGCGGGTCGTGGGCGGAGCGTTGGCGGGCAATTTTGAATCGCAGGCCATAGCGACATTTGCCCCGGATGAAATTCCGTGGGGCGACTTGGCTTTTCACACCACCAAAGCGGCGTTAAAAATTTGGGCGCGCAGGCACGGCGCGAGGCCCTGACTTGCACAGAGAAAGGTGATTATGCTCAATTCCATCGAAGAGGTCGAGAAGCGGTTTGCCGAGCAGGGATACATCACGGACCGCACATTGGCGACGACGATTTTTTTGGCGCAGTCGCTTGGCAAACCGATTTTTTTGGAGGGAGAGCCCGGCGTTGGAAAGACCGAGGTGGCGAAGGTCATGGCGGGGATTTTCAACACGGAGTTGATTCGGCTGCAGTGTTATGAGGGCATCGACGCCAATACCGCGTTGTACGAGTGGAATTACCCGCGCCAGATGCTGGAGTTGCGCCTCGAGGAAGCGCGCGGCATCGACAAGGCCCAAATCGGTCAGAATATTTTTCGCGAGGAATTTTTGCTCAAGCGGCCCTTGTTGTCCGCCCTCGAGGGCAGCGTGGATCAGCAACGGGTGTTGTTGATCGACGAGGTGGATCGGTCGGACGAGGAGTTCGAGGCGTTTTTGCTGGAAGTGCTGTCCGATTTCCAAATTACGATTCCCGAAATCGGCGCGATACGGGCGATGAACGTGCCGTTTGTGGTGCTGACGTCCAATCGCACGCGCGAGTTGCACGACGCGCTCAAGCGGCGGTGTTTGTATTTGTGGATCGACTATCCCTCGTTTGACAAGGAAATGGACATCGTGCGGTCGCGCGTGGCGGGCGTGCAAGACGAGTTGGCAGAACAGGTTTGCGGGTTTATGCAGTTGTTGCGGAACCGGGATTTTTACAAAAAGCCCGGGGTCGCCGAGACGATAGACTGGGCGCTGGCGTTGATGGCGATGAAAATCGAGGAACTCGACCCGCAGACCGTCGATGCGACTTTGGGATGCGTTTTGAAGTACAAAGAAGATATCGAAAAAATCCAGGAAGACGGCCTGCCACAACTCATCGACAAGGCGCGGTTGCTCAAAGAGCAGACGCAGATGGACGGGCCGAAAGCGTTTTGAATTTGCGAGACCCATTCCCCGCGGGGAAGGTCAGTGGGAGAGGATATGCCAACAACCATGCTGGGGCGGGTGGTCGGTTTTTCGCGGGCCTTGCACCGTGCGGGCGTCGAGGTCAACGCGGGCAATTTGATCGATTTGTGCGACAGCTTTCGCCACATCGACCTGCACAATCGGCCCGATTTTTACGCCGCCGCGCGCGCGACCCTGGTGTCGCGCTACGACGATTTGGAGACGTTTGACGCGGTTTTCAAGGCGTTTTGGGCGCGGCCCATTTTGCCCGACGACCTGAGCTTGACCGATACCGAGTCCGGGGGCGATCCGGATCTCGACGTCCAAGCCGATGTCGACGAGGTGGTCGATACCGCGGATTTGCAGGAGGAAGCCGAGGGGGAAGGCGAGTCCGAGGAAGTGGGGTATAGCCCGGACGAGGCCCTGATGGGCAAAGATCTGGCGGCGATGTCGGACCGCGAGATCGAGCAGGCGCGAAAGGTGATCCACGAAATTGTGAACATCATCGCCAACAGGCGCAGCCGCAGGCGCGTGCCCGAAAATCGGGGGGCAGAACTGGATTTCAGGCGCACCTGGCGGCGCAACGCGCTCTACGGTTCAGATGGCGTGGCGTTGATGATGAAGCGGCGGCGCATCAAGAAAACCAAGTTGATGTTGCTGTGCGACGTGAGCGGATCGATGGATTGTTACAGCCGATTTTTGATCCGCTTTATCTACGCGCTCAAGCGCGAAATCCGCGATGTGGAAGTGGGGGTGTTTTCCACGCGGATGACCGCCATTTCGCGCTTGCTCAAAACAAAGGGCATCGAGGAATCGCTCGTGGAGGTGGCCGAGACGGTTCACGACTGGGCGGGAGGCACGGATATCGGCGGGTGTTTGCGCGAGTTCAACGACCGGTTTGCCCGCGATATGCTACACTCGCGCACGGTGATGATCATCGTGAGCGATGGCTGGGACAGGGGCAACCCGGATCTGATGCGGCAAGAGATGGCGCGATTGCGGAAGCGCGTCCACAAATTGCTGTGGCTCAATCCGCTTTTGGGCACGCCTGGCTATCAACCCCTGTGTTTGGGCATGAAAACCGCGCTGCCCTATCTGGACTATTTTTTGCCCGCACACAACTTGGAGAGCTTGATCCAACTCGCCCGCACCTTGCGCTCCGTCTGGAAGTAGCCGCTCGCCAGAGGTTGATGTTATGAAGAACAACTCCCTTCCGAGGCTCGACGCATCGCAACACATAAGGGATGAATTGCTTCCCCATTGTCGCCTTCAACCCGGCGAAATCTGGATCGACCGGGCGCGCGGGCACCGCGTTGGGTGTCTCGATGCGGCCGATAGCAACGCCGTGCAAACCCTCATGGATGGGGAACGGCCGCAACTGGCGATTCACGACCCGCCGTACAATCTCGCCGCATTTGAACGGCGGTCCATCGCGGCGTTTATCAACTGGTGTCGAAACTGGATCTCCCACACGGATGCCGCGTTGGCGCCCGATTCGTCCCTCTACGTTTGGCTCGGGGCCGATCAAAACGATGGGTTCCAGCCCTTGCCGGATTTTGTACTCATGATGCGCGATCATCCGTTTCGCCCGCGCAGCTTTATTACCATGAGAAATCAACGCGGCTATGGCACGCAGAAGAACTGGATGGCGATTCGGCAGGAATTGCTCTATTACATCAAGGGAAACCCGATCTTCAATGTCGACGCGGAATACACCGACATTCCGAAGATCCTCCGCGGATACTACAAAGAAGTCAACGGGAAGAGGACGGAGAATTTTGAAAGGAGTCGTTCCAATACGATTCGGGCGGGGAATGTTTGGGTCGATATCCAGCAGGTCTTTTATCGGATGGAGGAAAATGTCTCTGGTTGCTACGCGCAAAAGCCCATAAAGTGCATCGATCGCATCATTTGCGCGAGTTCGGCGCCCGACGATCTGGTGATCGACTTTTTCGCACACTCGGGAACCACCTTGCTCGCGTCCGAGATCCGCAACCGCAGATGCTTCACGATGGATATCGATCCCATTTATGCCGAGATTGCCATTCGCCGCCTCGAGCGGTTCCGCGCAACGGGGCGAACGGGATGGCAAAACGGGCATCCCTTTGAAAGCGATGCGCCCGACATCGGACTTTCTCCACAGCCCCGACCCAAAGCAAAGATGCAAGGAACTCTGTTTTAATGGAATACCTCCAAGAACAACTCGACTCGCTGCTCGCACAGCTACCCAACGAGGACGAAATTCGAGATCGAATCAACTCGCTCGTGTCGGTTTATCCTTTCAACGAATACGAGTACATCATCTCCACATTGCTCGCTATGGATGTTCTGACGCTGGATGGCTATTGCGAACTCCGCGACAATTACATCGGCAGGAATCTTTACCTCTACATTTTTGAAATCAGCGCGCCCCGTTCCTTTGGAGAAGCTTGGGCGCAAGGCCACTTGAAGGAACTCGTCCCCGATCTCCAAAAGCCGTCCAAGAAAATCGATCCAAACTACTCGGGTCAGTACGATCTCTTTCTCGATGGGATCCGCATTGAAGTCAAAGCATCTCGCGCAGTTGATGCAAATATGGACGCGCCACTTTACGTCAAAGCTCTTGCCTCGGATTCGGGCAAGGCGTTTTGGATGAATTTTCAACAGGTGAAGCCGAGTTGTTGCGATGTATTTGTGTGGGTTGCAGTGTGGCGTGACGTCATTCGATATTGGGTGCTGTCTTCAGGCGAAGTCGAAACGAACCCGTATTACTCCAAAGGGCAACACCGCGGCAATATCGGGGAGGGGCAACTGCACGTCAGGCGTGATAATATTCGGGATTTCGCGCGTTACGAAGTGAAACCCAATGAACTGGAAGAAGCAATTCGCACAGCATTTGATCGACAAACCGAAGCAAGAGCCGCGTCCAACTAATCGGAGCGCGCTGGAGCCGATTCTGGGTTTCGGGCGATTTTGCGTTTTTCAAATAGGTGGTGTTATGGCTGGTCACGATGTTTTTCAAGAGGCGTTGGCCCTGATTGCGCGGGGTGAGAAAGCGGCGTTATCGACGATTGTGTCGAGCAAGGGATCGTTGCCGATGAGCAAGAAGGCCAAGATGCTCGTGCGTCCCGATGGCAAAATGGTGGGCACGGTGGGCGGGGGTTGTTTGGAGGCGGATGTGTGGGCCGAAGCGCGGCAGGTGATGGAAACGGAGACGCCGACCTTGCAGGAGTTTATTTTGACGGAAAAACACGCGGGCGAGAACGGTCTCAACTGCGGGGGCAATGTCGAAATTTTTACCGAGCCTTTGTTGCCCGGGCGCGCCGATGAGATGCTCGACGCGATAGCGCGGGTTCGCAAAGCACGCGGTTCGGCGGTGTTGGCAACGCTGGTTTCGGGCGGCGGACGGATCGGCGCGAAATTATTGCTCCATCCCGACGGCAGGAGCGCGGGTGGGTTGGGGCATGCAAAAGCCGAGGCGCGCGTGCGCGAAAAAATGGCGGCCCTCGAGGCGATTCCCGAAGATTTGCTCGAGGTCATAGCGATAGGTACAGAACCCGTCGTGGTCTTTTTGGAATCGATCTGCCCGGAACCCACGCTGTTTTTATTCGGCGGGGGGCACGTCTCGTTTGCCATCGCGCAGATCGCGCAGTCGGTCGGGTTTCGGATCGTGGTGATCGACGACCGGCCCATGTTTGCCAACAAAGAGCGGTTTCCCATGGCGAGCGAGACCTTGACGCTGGCGATGGAGACGGCGTTTGACCACTTGGCAATCGACGATTTGTCTTATGTGGTGGCGGTGACGCGCGGGCATCAGCACGACAAGCCGGTCATCGAGCAGGCCGTCAAGACGGATGCGGCGTACATCGGCATGATCGGTAGCAGGCGCAAGATCGCGCTGATGTGGAAAGACCTCGAGGCCAAGGGCATTCCGCGAGAGAAATTAGACGCGGTTCACGCGCCGATCGGGTTGGATATCGGTGCGGATACGCCCGAAGAAATCGCGGTGAGCATCGCGTCCGAACTCATTCAGGTGCGCCGCTCAAAAGGCAAACCCATCCATCGCGGCGTCTCGCTGTCCGCGCTGTGAGATGCGAGGTCACCATGACATCTGTTGCCGTAAAGCCCCACCTAACGCCCGAGGCGTATCTCGTTTTGGAGCGCGATGCGACGACCAAAAGCGAATACCTCAACGGTCAGATCTATGCGATGGCCGGGGCGAGTCGGGCACACAATCTCATCACGGGCAATACATCGAGCGGGCTTCACGTTCAGTTGAGCACGCGAACTTGCGAAGTCTATGCTAGCGATATGCGCGTGAAGGTTCGCCCCACAGGGCTGTACACGTACCCGGATGTCGTGGTTGTCTGTGGTGAACCGCGCTTTGAGAATGAGGACCTCGACACCCTCCTCAATCCGACCGTTCTGGTGGAAGTGCTCTCGCCTTCGACAGAGGGGTATGATCGCGGGGAGAAATTCGCGCACTATCGCCAAGTCGCATCCCTAAAAGAATACGTTCTCATCGCACAAAATTGCGTTCGCGTCGAGCACTATCTTCGGCAAGGGACAAAGTGGCTTTTGACCGAATTTAGCGCGCGAGACGATAGCCTCAATTTCGTTTCGCTTGATTGCGCGTTGCATTTGCGCGATATTTATGCCAAAGTCGAGTTTCCCGCAGGCGAGATTCGGCAAGCGTTTTAGCGGAGAAAGGAATCCCATGTCTATTCCCATCATCGATCCGGCACAAGCCTCCACCAACGAAAGATTGGCGAGGCTCGAAGCCATAGCCGAACAGCACACGCAAACCCTTGTCGAGATCAAAACCTATATTGCAAGGGTTGAAGAGCACATGCATAAATCTTTCCGCTGGATCATTGGCCTTATGTTTATCGCGTGGATTTCGACGATCGTCACGATTTTGTTGAAAGTCGATTGACGCAACAGACCGCAACTCGGGCTAACGTCGTCAATTTACAGATCGTTGCGATTGTTCGTTTCAACCACCAACACGACACCAACCACCGCGAAAAGAATCCCAATGTCTATCCCCATCATCGATCCGGCACGAGCCGCCACCAACGAAAGGCTGGCGAGGCTCGAAGCCATAGCCGAACAGCACACGCAAACCCTTGTCGAGATCAAAACCTATATTGCGAGGGTTGAAGATCGCATTACGAGGGTTGAAGATCGCATTACGAGGGTTGAAGAGCACATGCATAAGGCATTTCGCTGGCTCATTGGCCTTATGTTTATCGCGTGGATTTCAACCATTGTCACGATCTTGTTGAAAATCGATTGACAGAACAGACCGCGATTTGGGCTTTTGCCGCGAAACGCAGGGACGTTTCCCGTCCGAATGGGAGATCAATAGAGGAGGTGATGCCATATATCGAGGGAGAATGGGTATTTGGCCGGGGAAGTGAACCAAAGGCGCGCGAGCGTCTTTCAGCCCGATTCTCGAACGAGTTTCAGGGCACTCTTTTAGAAAGAGGAGGGAAGTCATGATGAGATGGATGATCGCATTTCTTGCGATGTTGTGTTTGCCCGCGTCGGCACTGGCCGGAGTCACGGGCAAAATTGCGGGTCAGATTACCGACAAAGACGGCAACGGCGCAGTGCCCGGGGCCAATGTGGTGATTTTGGACATGCCCAGCGTCTTTGGATCGACATCCGATGCCGAGGGCCATTTTGCCATTTTGAATGTGCCGGCGGGCACGTACAGCCTCAAGTGCAGTTTTATCGGGTATCGAGACGTGGTGATCAAGGGCATCCAAGTGTTGCCCGATTTGACCACCGAAGTCGATTTCGAGCTGGCGGCGCAGGCATTGGAAGCCGATGTGCTCGAGGTGGTGGCCGTGCGTCCGCTCGTGCAAAAGGACAACACGAGTTCGCTGCGTCTGGTCACGAGTGAAGAGCTCGAATACATGCCGATCCGCGGGTACGCGGCGGCCACGTCGTTGCAATCGGGGGTGACGAGTTTGGGCGGCGAATTGCACATCCGCGGCGGGCGGTATTCCGAAATCGATTACATCGTCGATGGCGTGTCGCAGAAAGATTTGCAATTCGGCACCTCGACCACGGCCCTGAGCAATGGCGCCATCGATCAGGTGTCCGTGATCGTCGGCGGGTTTGAAGCCGAGTACGGCCGCGTGATGTCGGGCGTCGTCAAGGTGGTGACGCGCGAAGGCGGGCAAAAGTATTCGGGGTCCGTGGAATACATCACCGATGAGCTGAACGACCGCAGTTGGGCAGGCGCGCCTTCTTTTGGTTACAATAATGTGGATGCGACACTGGGCGGGCCACTGGCGCCCGGATCGGATCGACTCTCGTTTTTCGTCTCTGCCGAGCGTCTCGACCGCCTCGACCGCAGCCCGCGCTGGGGGGTGGAAGCCCACGAGTGGGAACGCGAGTTGTTGTCCGAAGAAGAGTACGACTTGCTCAGCGACGGCATTTTGCCGCACTACGCGCTCAACCGATGGGCATGGCAGGCCAAGTTGGCGTATCGGCTTTCGGAGACCGTGGGGTTTAAGGCAGGCGTCGTGGGGTCGATGACCGACCGCGAGAGCTATGTCCACACGTACCGCTACAATTTGCGGCACTCCCCGCGCGTGACGAGAGACAACAACTCGGCGTTTGCGCGCATCACCTATACGCTCGGTGCAAAGACCTTCTTCACCTATCAAGCGAGCATTTTCGACCAGAACTTCAAGGCGGGCGACGGGGTTTATTTCGACAACTTGAACGATTATTCGCGGCCGCAGGGCAATCCGCGCTTTGACGCGGAGAATTTGTTCGCCCGTGGGGATGTGGATTCCACGCAAATCACGTCCACGACCGAAACGATCAACGGCCGCTCCGTGACGTATTTCGAAGGCGATGAGGGGCGCGTGTATGACAATTACGAGCAGAGCAGTTCGTTTTACCTCACGCCGATAGATTTCGATTTGACCAGCCAGATCAGCCGCAACCACCAGTTTAAGCTGGGCTTCGACCTCCAGATGCACCGCTTGCGCTATTTTCGGCATCTGACCCCGATCTTGACCTTTCGCGGCCCGTATGTCGATAAGGACGACCGGGGCGGGTTCCAAGATACGGATCGCTACGGCTATCAGTACGATTGGAACGCCGAAGTGCTCGAGCCGTTGGATTCGACCCGAGACGCCAAAAAGCAACCCATTTTGGCGTCCTTTTACGTGCAGGACAAGATGGAATACGACGGGTTGATCATCAACGCAGGCGTGCGCTACGATTATTTGAATGCGCGCACCGATGTGTTGTCCAACGAATCCGTGCCCTTGGGGGGCGACTCCACGCTGGATCCGCAGGACTTGGCGGGCAACAGCGTGTACCACAAAATCAGCCCGCGCTTGGGCGTTGGCTTTCCGGTGACGGACAAGACCGTCTTCCACATGAACTACGGCATTTTTTACCAGCAACCCAAGTTGGAAGACCTGTACGTGGGGCTGGATTACCTCGAATACAAAGCGCCGCTCGGCGGGTATTACTACGCTTTTGGCAACCCCAACCTCAAGCCGGAAAAGACCACGGCGTACGAAGTGGGCTTGGTGCAACAGGTGGGCGGGCACGCCAGCGTGGATGTGACCGCGTATTACAAAGCCGTGGGAAACCTCGTTCAGGTGGCGACGATTCCGTCCAATCCCACGGCCTTTTCCTCGTTCCGCAACCGCGACTACGGCACGATCAAGGGCTTGGACATCGGCTTTTTGATGCGGCGCAAGGGGCGCACCACCGCGCGCATCTCCTACTCGCTCGCCTATGCCACGGGCACGGGATCCACGCCGCAAACCCAGCGGCAGATCGCGTGGACCTTCCAGCCCGGCTTGAACGAGCCGCCCAAATCGACTTCGCCGCTCGACTTCGATCAACGCCACAACATTTCCGCGTCCGTGGATTATCGCTTTGCCGATCGCGACGGGCCGATGCTGATGGGCGGTCGCCCCCTGTCCAACGCGGGGGTCAATGTGCTGATCACCGCCGGGAGTGGCTTTCCCTATACGCCCACCTTCACGTTTAACGAAGTGACCACCTTGGCGACGTTTTCCCGCCCGTCGGGTTCGGTCAATTCCAGCTACGGCCCGTGGACCTTTCGCATCGATCTCAAGGCCAACAAGCGGTTCAAAATCGCCCAAATTCAGGGCGACTTCTACGTGTGGGTGCTCAATGTGTTGAATCGCGCCAATGTGACGGCCCGCGATACAGACGGCCGCGGCACGGAATCGGCGGTGTATTCGGGCACGGGGAGCGCGACGACCACGGGCTGGTTGAACACGGATGAGGGCCGCGACTTCGTGCGGCGATTCGGGCAACTCGGCGAAGACAAGTACAAGCTCAAAGAGCGAGACCCGCGCAACTTTGGCTCGCCGCGGCAAGTGCGCTTTGGGCTCGCGCTCAGCTTCTAAAGGGAGGTAGAGATGAACGTTTTGAGAATTTTGACGCTGGCTTTGATGGCCGTGGGCACGGCCGGCCTCGCATGGGCCGAATCGCCCAATCAAAGGCCGCGGTTGGGCAAGATCGACAATGGCAAGCAGATCGATGTCAACAACATCGCCATGTTCGTGACCAACCAGGGATCGTTTGCCTGGGATTTGGGCACCGGGTCTTCGGGCCTCGAATTTCCCAAGGGCACCGGCAAGACCGCGGTCTTTGCGGCCGGCCCCTGGATCGCCGGCAAAGTCGATGGACAGATTCGCGTGGCGATCGCCGAGTATTCCTTCGAGTTCGAGCCCGGCCCCATTTTGCCCGACGGCACGCCTGCGGACCCGGAAAGCGAACGCTATCGCGTGTACAAGATCAACCGGGGCGATGGCCCGGAAAACCCGGATTACGCGCAGTGGCCGGTCGAAGACGGCGCGCCTGTCAACGCGGATGGCACGCCGATGATCCTGGGCGATCAGATGTTGTGGACCGTGTACAACGACGCGGACCCGGGCGCCCACTCCAACATGCAGACCGCGCCCTTGGGCGTCGAAATCCAGCAGACGACCTTTGCGTTTAACCGCACCGGCCCGCTCGGCAATGTGGTGTTCATCAAATTTTTGATCATCAACAAGGGCGGCAACACCATCGACAGCACGTATGTGTCGCTGTGGTCCGATCCCGACTTGGGGCAGGCCGACAACGATTTGGTGGGGTGCGACGTGGAGACGAGTCTGGGGTTTTGCTACAACGGGTCGAACACGGACTCGCAGTACGGCGGGTCTCCCCCTGCCGTGGGCTACGACTTTTTCAAAGGCCCGATCGGCGACGATGGCGAGGAATTGCCCATGACGTCGTTTAGCAAATACATCAACGGCACGGACCCGCAGACCGCCGAAGAGACCTACAACTACATGAAGGGCATCGACGCAGACGGCACGGTGACCCTGCACACGGACCCGATAACCGGGCAGGTCAAGGCGTTTATGGTCGATGGCGATCCGGTGGCGGGCACGGGTTGGAACGATGAAAACCCGGCCGACCGCCGCTTGATGCTCACCGCGGGGCCCTTTACGTTCGCGCCTGGGGACACGCAGGAAGTGGTCGGCGCGATCATCATGGGGCAAGGCCAAGACCGCCTCACGTCGATTACGGCGGCGCGGTTTAACGATACGTTTGCACAGTCGGCCTTTGACGCCAATTTTGAATTGCCCTCGCCGCCGCCCGCGCCCAAAGTGCAGGTGGCCGTGACCGGCGACCACATGGGCAATGGCAAAATTCAGTTGACCTGGGGCGCGGATTCCGAAGTTGCCAGCGGCGACTATGCGTTTGAGGGGTACAACGTGTACCAAGGCGAATCGGTCGCCGGCCCGTGGCGCCGCCTCGCGACGTATGACGTGATCAATGGATCCGCGATTATTTTCGACAATCAGTTCGACGAAGGCTCGGGCGTGGTGGTCAACTCGCCCGCGCAATTTGGCGGCGACTCGGGCATTAGGCACTACATCGAACTGACCGATGACAAAATTTTGGGCGGGCGTCTGATCACGGGCAAAACCTATTTCTTTGCGGTGACGGCGTATTCGCTCAACGAGAGCCGGTCGCCCAAAACCCTAGAAACGGCGATCGCGCCATTGGCAGACGGGCGCATGACCTTCAAGCCCCTTTCGGACGAATTGATTCCCGCCCATGGCATCGTGCCGCGTTCGCCCACGGCGGGCACGCGCTACAATACCGTGGGGGTCGATAGCTCGGTCGCGCACACGCAGGGTTCGAGCGATGGCATCGTGGCCGTGCAGGTGGTCGACGATACGCGCGTGACCGGCGCGTCTTACGAGGTGCGCTTCCGCGAGACCGATGCGGGCACGGTTTGGGATCTGGTCAATTTGTCGAGCGGGCAAACCGTGCTTTCCGATATGGAACAACACGCGGACTTGACCGAGGCCATTTCCAATCCGGTCGTCGAGGGGTTGCTCGTGCGCGTGACCGGCCCGCCGCTCGGCGTGAAGGATTGGGATATCCCATCGGGCGAGCGGTGGTACACCTGGGCAGGTGCCAACTGGGGCGCCGAGGGCTTTAACGGCGCGATAACCGGCGATGTGGCCCATTTTTGGTTTGGCCCGACGACCGTGCCGCCGTCGCGGTTGGTCAATGTGGAATTGCGCTTTACCAGCGTGATTGAAGACGAAGGGGAAGATCAGTACAAACCCATCGACTTGACCAATCCCAACGTGTCTTATGGCTATCGGTATTTGCGCGGTGCGGGCGCGCCTCCTCCTGCGCCTGCGGACCAGACGACCACCAAAGCCCCGTACGACTGGAGCAGCTACGTCATCAATACGGCAGGGCCGGGCGTCTATGTGTATCAGGAGCGCAACCCCATCGCCCTTTCGGCTTGGGATGTGGAAAACAACCGCCGCCTCGAGGTGGGGTGGCTGGAAAACAACTTGCCAGGCGGCTTGGTCAACGGCGCTTATGGCCCGGCGTATTACAATGATATCAGCAATCTCACCGGTTCCGGCCCGCGCGAGTGGTTGTTCATCTTCGACCGGGATTATACCGAGCCGGGCGATGATTCCAACGTGGCGGAGTTGTCCCAGGGGTTGATCAACGACGATTCCCCGCCGCCGATTATGTACATCGTGTTTGCCGCGCGCAGGCAGGCCGCTCGGTTCCCGCAAGATGGGGATTCGTTTTTGCTCTACGCCAACCACGTCAACAGCAGCAACGATGTGTTTTCATTCAATACGCAGGGCGTGTTGCGAGACGAACAGACATTGGCCACAGAGGATTTGACGAAAATTCTGGCCGTGCCCAATCCGTATTTGGGGCGGTCGTCTTATGAATTGAGTTCGCTGGCGCGGCAGATGCGCTTTACCAATCTCCCCGCGCAATGCACGATCCGAATTTTCAGCCTGTCGGGCGATTTGGTCCGGACGATTCGACACGACAACGGCTTGTCGTTCGACACCTGGGATCTGAAAACCGATCAGGGCGTGCTGGTCTCGAGCGGCATTTACATCGCGCATTTTGACGCGGCGGCCGGCACGCATTTTATCAAATGCGCGGTGTTTATGGAATCCGAAGCCCTCAATTCGTTCTAAATGGAGGAATGACTTATGTTTAAGCAGATCATTTTGCTGTTCGCCGCGCTGGCCCTGGTGGCGCCAGAGGCACGCGCGGGCGATAAGAGCCGAATCGGCACGTCGGCGGCGCAGGAGTTGCGGATTCCCATCGGGTCGCGCGGGACCGCCTTGGGCGGCGCGATTTTGGCCCATGTCAGCGGCGCAGAGGCATTGCAGTGGAATCCTTCGGGATTGGTTTTTGGCACGCACAAGCGCGAGGTCGTGTTTTCGTATCTCGATTACATCGCCGATATGAATCTCAACTACTTCGCCCTCACGACGCGCCTGCGCGACGATATTTCAGTTGGGATCAGCGCGCGCGTGTTTTCGGTGGGCGATATCGTCGTCACCACCGAGGAATCGCCCGAGGGCACGGGCGAGGTGCTGTCGCCCAAGTTTTCCTGCGTGGCGTTCACGTATTCGCAGTTGTTGACCGATCGCGTGTCGTTCGGCAGCACGATCAAATACATCCACGAGGGCATCAAGCGCGAGGTCGCCAATGGCTTGGCATTTGATTTTGGGTTTTTGTACAAGACCGCGCTGAAGGGGTTGACCCTGGGCATTGCCATGCGGAACTTCGGCCCTGACCTGCGCTTCGATGGCCCGGACTTGGAGCGGGGGGTCCGATTGCAAGACGCGATCCCCAATGCCGATCCCCAAGCCACGTCGCGCAATTTCCGCACGTCGCTCGCATCTGCCGAGTTGCCCACCTCGATCGAAATCGGGTTTTCCTACGATTTCTACGCCGATGCCATGAACCGAGCCGCTTTTTCTGCGACTTTCCGCAACAACAATCTGGCGACCGACGAGTATCAAGCAGGCGTCGAGTATTCCCTCAAACAGATGCTCCAGTTGCGCGGTGGGTACGTGGCCTCGCCAACCGGAGACGCCCTGCCCAACGGGTTTAAGAAGGTATACATTCTCGGCCCGACATTCGGCTTCGGCCTCAATGTGCCCATGGGCGATCTGGCTTTTCAAGTGGATTACGCCTACGGCATGACCGAGTTTTTTCAAGACAACCACTGGCTGACTGTGGGACTCGGGTTTTAAGGCGGGGAGAGGGGAGACGGGAGACGGGAGAGGCGGGAAGACGGGAGACGGGAGAGGTGAGAGGCAATCGCAATCGTAGGGACAGGCCCCTGTGCCTGTCCGAAGATACGAGACGGGAGACGGGAGAGGCGGGAAGACGGGAGACGGGAGACGGGAGACGGGAGAGGCAATCGCAATCGTAGGGACAGGCCCCCGTGCCTGTCCGAAGATACGAGACGAGAGACGGGATCTTCTCCCTCTTTCTCCCTTTCGGCGCATTTAACCGTCTGTATTGGTTTGTCGCACCAATGCAGGCGGTTTTTTTGATCGGCATTTGTATGAAAAACAATGGAATATAGTTTTATATCCCTACGGATGATCTTTGGCACGAACATTGCGAAAGGGTCGGGCACGTATCGACACCTCAAACCGAAAGGAGAGCAAGATGGGTACCTTGAGCAGGCTGGCGAATGTGGTTCGCGCGGAGGTCGGCGAGGTTTTGAACCGGATCGAGGATCCGAAGAAGATGGTGCGGCAGATGATTTGGGATATGCAGACGGAAGTGGATGACGTGCGGGGCGCGGTGGCGCATGCCATTGCCAACGAGCGGTTGTTGGATCGCCGGCTGGCGCAGAAGCGGGAAGATGCCGCGCTGTGGACGCGCAAGGCCGAGGCCGCATTTGACGCGGGCGAAGAGGATCTGGCGCGCAAGGCGTTGGTTCAGAAGGTGGCGGCCGATGAGGCGATCGACGCGCTGGAGAAGGCGCGGGCCGAAGCCGAGGTCGCGACGGAGACCCTGAAGGATCGGGCCGCGGATTTGAAGGCCAAGTTGGCGACGGCCCGCGCGCAACAGGGCGCGTTGGCCCTTCGCATGGATGCGGCGCGAGCGCGGCGCGATGTGGCGATGGTCGATGTGCAGGCGCGGTCGCGCTACGACGAGTTCGTCGATGATGTGGTGCGCGACGAGGTGGTCGCCGAGGTCTATGCCGAGATGGCGGCGAGCGATGATGGGCAACTCAAAGCGGAGTTCGACCACCTGGAGCAAAAGCAACGGGTCGAGGCCGAGATTCGGGCGTTGAAGGAAAAGGTCAAACAAACGAATCCGGAATCCGAGCGGGAGGAATGACGATGTTGGCAAAGTTGTTCGGCATCATCGCGTTGCTCATCGGCGGGGTCTTCGCGTTTGCCGTGCTGATGGCGCTCCTCGGCGTTTTGATGTTCGCGCTGAAAGTGGCGGCGGCAGTCGCGCTGATCTATCTCGGCTACCGCTTGCTCACGCGGCATAGACGCCATTTGATGTAAAAAAGCGGGTCTATGCCCCCGGCATTTTTAGGCTAATGAGTGGCGGCCGCCAAATTGTACAAAGCCCGTGCGTTCTCCGCGAGAATATCGCGGCGCACGGGCTTGTCCATGCCGGAGGGCAACGCCGCGTCGGGCGCGTCAAAATCCCAGTGGGGATAATCCGTGGCGAACATCAACCGGTCGTTCATGTCGAGATGATCCATCATCTCGAAAAAGTAATCGCGCTGTGGGGGTTCTTCCATCGGTTGCGTGCTGATCCAGAAATGATCGCGGATATAGTCCGACGGAGGGCGTTTGAGATGCGGCAACTCCACCTTCAACTGCCGGTAACAGCGATCCAACCGCCACATCAACGTGGGCATCCACGCAAACCCGCCTTCGATCAACACCACCTTCAACTCCGGAAAGTGTTCAAACACGCCCTCGTACACCAAACTCGTCACCTGCGCCTGAAAGGCCGTGGGCATGCCGCCGTGATCTTCGATGTAATGAGATGGCTTGCCCGCGCCCGTAATCGGCCCTGCGCCCGTGCCGCCAAAATGAATCGCAATGGGCAATCCATTTCGCACCGCGGCCTCGTACATCTTCCAGTACTTGCGGCGGCCCAAGGGTTCCATCGTACGCACCATGAGCAGCACCTGAACAAAGCCCGGGCGATCGCCCAGGCGGTCGATTTCTGCGGCGGCCAAATCCCCGTCTTCGTAGGGCACGATCACGGACCCGCGCAACCGAGGCTCGCGCCCGAGCCACGCATCGGCTTGCCAATCGTTCACGGCGCGTCCCATCGCCGCGGCATAAGCCAAATTTTGTTGCCCGCCCACGCCGATCAAAGGCGTCAAAATACCGTAATCCATGTCCCACTCGTCCAACAGTTGCGCGCGCAAAAACGCCAAATCGGATCCCGGCGGCCCGGATGGCGGCCATGCATCGTGGCGTGCGGCATTGGGCACGGCGCGGGGATACGCGGATCCCATTCGCCCGAGGCCGCCAATGGTTCGGTGGTACTCGTGCCAGGCTTTGGGCAGATATCGAAACCACTCATCACCCGATTTCATGGTGACGTGAATATCGCAATCGATCACGGCGGTTTTCCGCCGCGTCTCAACTTCGGCCATCCGTGTCGCTGCCATGTCGCACCTCCTCGAAATTCACTGCACCCTTCAATCACAACGCGATAAAAGTATAACGCAACGCCCCTAAAAAATGCGAGGGGACCCTAACCCCCGTTACTCGCTTCACTCCGTTGTAGGCTAACGCCTGTGCCTGTGAGGAAGATACAAGGGGCCGGGGGGATAGGTCCCCTTGACGCCACCAATTGACTTTGTTGCATAAATAGGTGTCGGGCGGGTTGGGGGTTGCAAAAAGACAGGCTCCTTTGTAGATTGGGCATGCGTTTTCAGATAAAAAACCACCCATTTACACCGGGAACC
The DNA here is from genome assembly GCA_965242535.1 of Candidatus Latescibacterota bacterium. GTDB lineage: Bacteria > Latescibacterota > UBA2968 > UBA2968 > UBA2968 > VXRD01. The sequence goes on along the minus strand of OZ251458.1, from coordinate 4,679,009 downwards.
TGTCATGCCCAAAATAACCCTTTCCTCTGTTTCCGTCAAGGCATCTCCCTCTCGTCTCCATCCCCTCATTCCCCCGCGCCGGGACGCGAAAATTGAACCGCACGGAAATTGCAAAGCCCCACCAATTTATTATCTCAAAAAAGGATGGGCGTTGTGGACACATTGATTTCGACTCGGGGATCGGATCGGGGAACCGGATACAACATGAGCGGGAAGTTGATCCGGCGCGATGGCAACTTGTTCATCGGGTGGTTGGATGCCCCTGCCCAAAAGGGGGCTTTGGCGCGAATCATGATCGGGGTCTGCGATGGGGCGTCGGGCGAGATGGCGCGGGCTTTTCAAATTGGGACGGGCATCGACAACCACTGCGGCCCTGCGCTGGCGTTGGATCGCAATGGGCGATTGCACGCGGTGATCGGCGCGCACCATGGGCCATTTGTCTATCGGTGGTCGGACAGGCCCGAAGACCCGAATGCGTGGCGCGATCCAGAGGCGGTTGGCGCGGGGGCCACGTATCCCAGCTTGGCTGTGGACCGCGAAGGCACTCTGCATCTGGCGCATCGAGAGCGCGGGGACCGGTGGCAGTTGTGGTATCGGCGAAAAAAACCGGGGAAAAGTTGGGACGCGCCGCGCCCCCTCGCCATAAGTCCCGTGCCCGGCTACAATCATTTTATGCAATCGTTGACCGTGGGGCCAACCGGCACTGTGCATGTGGTCTTCCAATTCCATTTTGGCGACACGGGATCCGCAGCCGATTGCCGGGGCCGCGCCGCGGTCTATGTGCGGTCCGAAGACGGGGGCGATACGTGGTGGAACGAGGGCGAGCGGTTTGAAGACGCGCTGACGATGGAGACGATGCGGGCCGTGTGTTACGCGCCGGATGGGGGCGAGAGTCAACACAGCGTGCGCGTGGGCAACCACGTGGTGGATGAACGCGATCAGCCTCGGTTCTTCTGCTCGTATCCCGGGTACCCAAGCGGCGCGATGTGGCAACGCGGCGAGGACGGGTGGGACGCGATGGATTTGTCCGTCGCGCTCGATGGCGCGAACATGGAAGGGGGCCGCGCGACCTCGCTTTCACGCGATGGCAAAGGCGGGTGGCACTTTGCTTACGCGACGCATCCAGACAAAAAGCGGTGCGAATGGTTCAGCCCCGAGTTGGAGTTGTTCTACGCGGTGCTCGACGACCACGGCGCGGCGCGTTCCCCCGTGCAACTTTCAAAATCCGATGGCGCGGCGGCAAATTGGCTACCCGCGCTAGAGGCGTGGGACTGGACGCGACCCGATCAAAACTTCGCGGGCGGTCACTATCTGCTCTACACGCACGGCCTAAATGCAGGCGGCATCGGCGGCGACAATCAAAGTCCCTTAAAAACAAATATCTACTTGCGCCGCGGCATCCCGGATTCCCAATGACTCGAGAAACGGGTTGACAGGAGCTTTGAAGGCGCGATAGATTATCCCGAAACAGCGATGATCAAACGTTTATCCAAAGAGAGGAATTCCATGTCTGACGACATCATTCGCGTTGCCATTGGGGGGCAGGGCCGCAGTGGGTATGGCATCCACGCCGACTGGCTGCGCCGAGCGCCCGACAAATTCAAAATCGCAGCGGTTTCGGATCAGTTGCCCGAACGCAGGCGCGATGCCCGCGAACAATTCGGCGCCAAAGCCTATCGGGACTGGGAGGAAATGATCGAAGTCGGGGGGTTCGACCTCTTTGTCAATGCCCTGCCCCAGCCCTTGCATCCGGTCGCCAGCATTGCGGCTCTCAACGCAGGCTGCCATGTCGTGTGCGAAAAACCCACCTGCAAAACCGTGGCGCAATTCGACCGCATCACGCGCGCGGCCCAAGACAACCACCGCGTCTTTGCCCCGTTTCAGAACAACCGGTTGCAACCGTTTTTCGACAAAATACGGGAAGTCATCGCCTCCGGCGTTCTGGGCAAAATCGTCTATATCCGATCCTCATGGGGCAGGTTTGCGCGGCGTTGGGACTGGCAAACCCATCAGGAAAACTGGGGCGGCGGCTTGCTCAACACCGGGCCGCATGCAGTCGATCAGGCCCTCTGCCTGTTCGGCTTTGACCGCACCCCGCGCGTCTTTGCCCGCATGGATTGCAACAATCCCTTTGGCGGAGACGCGGATGACCACTGCACGGTCACGTTGTACGACCCAAAGCGGCAGGCCCCGCAAATCGACATTGTCGTGAGCAACTACCTGCATCATCCACAGCGCGACACGTACGCAATCGACGGCACCTACGGCGGCCTAACCGGCGGCGCGACTGCGTTGACATGGCGTTATTTCGATCCAAAAAAAGCGCCCAAGCACGAGATGTGGACGTGGTCTGTAGATAGAAAATACACCCGCGAAGAACTCGACTGGGTCGAAGAAACGTGGACACTCGCCGACGAAAAGACCGCGGTCGAAAGCGGCCCGGAACGGTTTTACAACAACGTCTATGACGCGGTCAAAAACGACGGTCAACTCCTCATTACCCCCTCGCAGGTGCGAAAGCAAATCGCCGTGATGGAAGAAGCCCATCGGCAAAATCCACTGCCCAAAAAAGCAACCACCTAAGAACACAGCGCCCCATCACCCGTAGGGACAGGCCCGCGCTTGTCCGCCGATGAATTTCCGCTATCCCCGTTCCGCGTCTTTCGCAGTTGCCAATAATCCGATTCCAATTCAAAGAGGAAACCATGAACGCTTCAGATTTGTTTGTCAAAGCGCTGGAAAACGAAGGGGTGACGCATATTTACGGCGTGCCGGGCGAAGAAAATCTCGCTTTTTTGGAGGCCCTTCGCAAATCGCGCATCCAACTCATTTTGACGCGGCACGAACAGGGCGCGGCGTTTATGGCCGCCACGTATGGCCGGTTGACGGGCAAGGCAGGCGTTTGCCTCGCCACACTCGGGCCAGGCGCGACCAATTTTGTGACCGGCGCGGCCTATGCCCAGCTGGGCGGCATGCCCTTGCTCATGATCACGGGCCAAAAGCCGATCAAAAAGAGCAAGCAGGGCCAATTTCAGATCATCGACGTGGTGCGGATGATGGAACCCCTGACGAAGTACACGCGGCAAATCGTCAACGTGGGCATGATCCCCTCGATGGTGCGGGAGGCATTTCGCCTCGCACAGGAAGAACGCCCAGGCACCGTGCATCTGGAATTGCCGGAAGATGTGGCCCTCGAACCCGTTGGCGAACACACCACCCCGGTCTTCAACATCAGCACTTGCCTGCGCGGCGACGCCAATGAACGCGCCATCGACAACGCCGTGGGCATGATCAAAGACTCCGTGCGGCCTTTGCTGCTCTTGGGCGCGGGGGCCAACCGCAAGCGCATCTGGGAATCCGTGTCGCACTTTCTCGACAAAACCGGCATTCCCTTTTTCAACACCCAACTCGGCAAGGGCGTTGTCGGAGACGACCACCCCTTGTTTTTGGGCACTGCGGCATTGTCCGATGGCGACTATCTCCACTGCGCCATCGACCGCGCGGACCTCATCCTCAATGTCGGGCACGACGTGGTGGAAAAACCGCCCTTTTTCATGTCGCACGATGAGGGGGCGACCCGCGTGATCCACATCAACTTCAAGTCTGCGGTGGTGGACAATGTGTATTTTCCGCAACTGGAGGTGGTGGGCGACATCGCCAACACGATCCGCCGCCTCGCGGACAAAGCCGGCAAAACCGAGACGCACGATTTCGACTATTACGTGCGGATCCGCGAACAAATTCGAGAACACATCCACATCGGCGAAGACGACGACGGCTTTCCGGTCAAACCCCAACGCTTGGTTTGGGACGTGCGAAAAGTCATGCCCGAAGACGGCATCATCGCGCTGGACAACGGCGTGTACAAAATCTGGTTTGCGCGCAACTACCCCACCACGCAACCCAATACCGTGCTGTTAGACAACGCCTTGGCGACGATGGGCGCGGGGTTGCCCTCGGCCATTGAAGCCACGCGGTTTCATCCCCATCGGCGGGTGATGGCGATTTGCGGCGACGGGGGGTTTATGATGAACAGCCAAGAGTTGGAAACCGCGGTCCGGCTCGGCCTCGACCTCGTCGTCCTGATTTTGCGAGACGATGCCTACGGCATGATCCGCTGGAAGCAATACGACATGGGGCTTCCGGATTTCGGTCTGGAATTTGGCAACCCGGATTTCGTCGCCTACGCCGAGAGTTACGGCGCGCATGGGCATCGCGTGGAATCCACGGCCGGGATCGTTCCCCTCTTGGCGCGATGCTATGCCGATGGCGGCGTGCACGTCGTCGAAATCCCCGTGGATTATTCGGAAAACCAAAAGGTTCTCGTGGATGAATTGCAAGCCAAGGTGTGCTTGCTATGAGAGTTGGGGCGTTTCTCATCGCAGGCGCGCGCCGAGCGGGTGGCGGCGGTCTCGCAACGGCAAATGGGCGCGCCCGCCCGCGAAATGCGATTTGTACACCGCGCTGACGCACTCCAAAGACGCACACGCTTTCGCGCCGCCGAGTTCGGGTTGCCGGCCTTCGCGGATGGCGCGCACCACATCTCGCACGCTCCAGATTGAATGGCGCGAAGGCCATGCCTCGCCATCGATGACAAAGGCTTCCGCCTCGATTTCCACCCGTTCCCATCGCGGCGTGTGGGCCGCAAATGACACGTCACAGGGGCAATACCACATTTCGTCCCTGCCGCTCGTGGGATTGGGTTTGATCATCATCTGCGCCTCGTCCCCCAAGATGTGGGGGCCTGCCAACCACCCTGCCCAAGACGCGCGGCAGTAGAGTTCAATCGCGCCCGAAGTCCCATCCCGTCCGCCTATGTGGATCATCATCGCGTCTCCTGCGACCATGCCATTGTCGCGCCTATCGGTCTTGCACAATTCGCTGCTGTGTACGATGTCTTTGACCCCGACCTCCCGCCCTCGATAGGTGATCTGCGCGTGAACCCAAGCAATGCCCTCCATAAAAAAATCCATCTCGTCAAAATAGTGTACCCCCATTTCCATCAACTCGAAACCCGCCTCGCGGCCCTTGCCGACCTCGCGGATGGCGCGCAATTGACCGATCCGCCCACGGGCGATCCATTCCTTGGCACGCCGATACAGCGGGCTAAACCGATATTGCTGGCTCACCGCGAGTTGCACCCCGGCCGCGCGACAGGCCGCGATCATGGCATCGGCGCTTTGCAGATCGACGGCCAAGGGCTTTTCACACAGAACGTGGACGCCGGCTTTTGCGGCGGCCATGGCAATGGGCGCGTGCAGGGGCGCGTGCGTGCAAATGCTGACGAGATCCAAATTTTCCGCCGCGAACATCTCCTCGTAATCCGCGTAGCGCGCGCGCACGCCATGTTCGTCTCCACGCCTGTTGCGCGCCTCGACATCCACATCGCACAGCGCGACGAGGGCCACGTCCTTCAAGCCAGCATACGCCGCGGCGTGGTTTCGGCTGATGCCCCCGCACCCAACGATCCCCGCTTGTAATGTCATGGTTTTCAACTCCTTTGCGGCAGGCTATCGGGATCCCCTCCGAATCAATTTATTGAAATGGTGCGCGTCGCCAAAAATTTTCAGAAATTTCTCGGTGCTGTCGTGCAAGGGGTGCCTATTGGGACGCGTCGGTCTCTTGTCCATGTTGATATTTGCCATGCACACGAACCGGTATTGGTAGCTATCGAGAAAATTTTTCGATTCCCAAAATGACCTTCCGATACATTTGCAGTAACTCACAAAGCATTGCGCGCCTTTTAATTGCGCTTTAATGTCCGCCGCATTTTTGCGATTCCCCGCTTGGGTTTCGATGCAGACAATCCACTTTTTTGTGTCCTCATTGGATACGATCACAAAATCAGCCCGTCTGCGTTCCTTTTTTGAACCTCGAAAGATGGTTAGGGGGCCTTTAAAAGCCTCCGCTCTGATCACGACAGAGTCATGGGGCAACCCTTTTATCCTTGCACTCGTTTTGCCCTGATCATCTGTTAGTTCGACAGAGGGCTTACCCGGTCTTGGTTGCAATGGAATTTGAACATCGGGGATGAGCATTTCTCGCAATATTTTGATATCTTCCATGCCGCTTACTCCGCTCCCCAAATAATGTCTTCCTGAATCCGGTTCATGTCATTAATCGTCTCGTCAAAGCTAGGGGCCGCAATGCCGAGTTCGGGGTCGATGTCAGCCGGCACGAGTGTGTGGCCTCTCCTGCGTCTCTTTTGCCCATCTTCTAAGGGCATCAATGCGTCTCGAGCCGTATATACTTTGACTTGATCAACTCTGAGCAACTCGGCGTTTCGATAGCCATTTTCTTCGGCAATTTTTTTTAGATGTGGCTTGTCGCCATTGAGCATGATGAGGGTATTCAGTTCTTTGACGATGTAATCGCTGTGGGTGGTGATAAAGACTTTAACGCCCACATTCACCAGACGCGCAAACAGCTTTGCAATGCGGCGTTGGTTTGCCGGATGAAGGTTTAACTCCGGCTCATCTACCATCAACAGGTCCCCCTTTTGAGCGACATGGCGCAGATAAAACCCCAGGTCCAGCAATGAACGCACCGCACTGGAACTCTCGACCATCGTCAACCTAACCCGCGTCCCTTTGGGTTGATAGTAAAGTTGGTCATTTTGGGGCAGGCTGTAACTCCCACCCATAATATCGGCAAAGTCTTCCAACACTTCCGGGTGTTCTTTGGTGATAAAGCTTTGTCTTTTTGCCACCTCTTCGAGTTGCCGCGTAAATTCCACATTGGCTTCTATTGGCGAAGGGTAATTTTGGTACTCTTTTGATAGCAACGGCCTCGGATCGATTTTTTTGTCTGCTTGGGCTATTTCGTCAAGCAGGCGGTTGCGCGCAAAATTCAATTCCTTGCGAAAAATTGCCGCGCCAGTGCGCTCGGCTGAAGCAATAAAGGGCCTGGGAAAGGAATCGCGAAAAATAGCACTGCTGATAATCAACCCCATGAACGTTTCTATATATGCGGCTTTTTGAATGCCCTGAAGAAAGAAATTCCCATTTTTTTCTTCTTTTTTTTCTTCAAAAGTAACCACCAGTTCTTCACTCCCTTCCCTCTTTATGAAAGTAATGAACGGCGTGTTTCCGGTTATTTCTCTCTTTGCGATGCCATCGGGAATTTTTACCTGAATTTGAAATTCACTGTTATCAAACGTGCCTTCGGGCGCTGCAAAAACATCGTCCAGTTTATCCTTGTACTTCCCACACGCCTCTGCGAGCATCTGATCGGCTTTTTTGACGTATTGTGCCAATCCGATATTGAGGACGCCATCTTTAATCAAATGTTGGATCTGGGCATCGCTTACCGGAACGCGAATAAGTTTGCGCCAAGACTGCAAGAAATCATACAGCGCGTAAGCCATATACGTTTTGCCCGTGTTATTCTCGCCGCAGATGATGGTCAAATCCCCGAGCGAAAATTCCGCCTGCCTTAAAATTCCGAGGTTTTTAATGCGTATTTTCATCCTGTCACCTCCACGAGTTGTATCGCGTCCAAAACATCTGCCCATCGCGCTAGGCGTCAGCCAAACGATAAGCCAAACCCATAGGCGCCGCAACGCCTAAACGCGCACGGCGAGTTGGGCGGAAATCAAAAAGTCCTTGAAGAAATGGAAAATCCCGATTATGATGAAACCCGAACTTTGAAAGCACCCGATTTGCAACACCATTTGGAGGTTTTCCCGTGTCAGATCATGTGGTTGGCAAACCCGAACTGTGGCAAATGGCAGACGCGCTGCGGGGCAGCATGGACGCCGCCGAGTACAAGCACGTCATCCTCGGACTCATCTTTTTCAAGTACATCTCCGACGCTTTCGAGGAGGCGCGCGTGCAACTCGAGCGCGATGCCTTGGCCGATCCCGAAGACCCGGACGAGTACCGCGCACAAAACATTTTTTGAGTGCCGACCGAGGCGAGCCGTTCGCGACCAAGGCGAATCGCCGCGCCGCGCAATGGCGCGATCAGCAAGCGGAAAGCACGCGCCTGGATGGCCTCATCCAAAAAAATCTGAACACATTGGGATTTGGAGCGGATTGATGGCAACGATACATTACCACCTGGGGCAGTTCCCCCCCGAGAACCTCGACTGGGAGGCGTTGATTCCACTGATCGGCCCGGCGGCCGGGGCCGTGGCGCGTTACGACGGGATGCTTTCCGCCATACCGAACCCAGGCGTTTTGCTCTCGCCGCTCACGACTCGAGAAGCGGTGCTGTCTTCGCGCATTGAAGGCACGCAAGCCACCCTGGGCGAGGTATTGGAATTTGAGGCGGGACGAGAGACGGCCTCGCCCGAACGCCGCGGCGACATCCGCGAAGTGCTCAACTACCGCGCCGCCATGCGAAGGGCAGAAGAAATGCTACGGGAATTGCCACTTTCCCAGCGGGTCATCCGAGACGCCCATCGCGTGTTGCTTTCCGACGTGCGCGGCCAGGGCAAAGCCCCCGGCGAATACCGGCGCGTTCCCAACTGGATAGGGGCCCCCGGATGCACCATTGAAGAGGCCAAATTCGTACCCATCAGTGCCGATAAACTCCCAGATGCCATGAGCGCGTGGGAGCGCTATATCCACCGAGACGCGCTCGATCGCCTGGTGCAACTCGCCATCCTGCACGCCGAGTTCGAGGCCCTGCACCCGTTCTTAGACGGCAATGGTCGTTTGGGGCGCCTGTTCGTGCCCTTGTTCTTGTGGCAACACAAAATCATCGGGCGCCCCATGTTTTACATCAGTGCCTATTTCGAGGCCCACCGCGACGCCTATTACGAAGGGCTGCTCGCGGTCTCGCGCGATGACGACTGGACCGGCTGGTGCCGGTTCTTCCTCGAAGCGATTCGGGCGCAAGCCGAAGACGACTTGGCAAAGGCCAAGGGCATTCTCGACTTGTATGACGGGATGAAGCTCCGCGTGTCGGACCTGACCCGCTCTCGATACAGCATCCAAGCGTTGGACTGGATCTTTGAGCGTCCGATCTTTCCGAGCTCGTTCTTCGTTGCCGAAGCGGGCATTCCGGCAAAGACGGCGCGCCGGGTTCTGGACGCCTTGTGCAGAGGCGATGTTCTAAAGGTCATCGCCCGTGGAGGCGGGCGCAGATCGAATATTCTGGCGTTCTCTGAACTCGTCAATCTCGTAGAGGGACACGAGGCGTTTTGATGCTGATACCCATCGGCACATACTTTTGTGGGTCATTTATGGCACACAAAATTCGTTGTGGGTCATTTTTCGGCAAAAGTGACCGGCAAGTTGAAGCATAACGAACTTGGAGATGAGCGATGAATTACGGCACTGAGGATATCGTCCGCCAGTTGCGCTTGGGTGAGGACAGCCGGTGGGAGTTCAAACAAATTGCGTTTCGCGGCGGCCATCCGCACAGCCCAAAGCGCGACAGCCTCGCGAATGAACTGGCGGCTTTTGCCAACGGACATGGCGGCGTGTTGCTTTGCGGCGTGACCGACGCCCGGCGCGTTGCCAAACAACTTGACGGTCGAGAGCATGGCGACGCGGCAGGCCACCCGCAACCCAATATTGACCTCTGTGCTAGGGAGGATGCCGGTGGGGGGCGTGCGAGGCTCTGAGGAAAGAAGGTATTTCATGGAGCGGCGCGGAGATGGCGTTTCGATCATCCTGCGCGAAACCCGGGAACTCTGCGGCAGGCCGCCCGAATACCGATTGATTGACGAGTCGGAAGTTTGCCTCATCATTCCCGCGGCATTGCAGGAGCAGAGTCCCGCCCGTGCGGTCATCACTGTGCGATGCGCCGGCGAGCCGCTGGGCAATGTCGATCTCTTGGTGCTCTTTCCCAACAACACTTGGAAAAGCGCGGAGACCGACGCCTGCGGAGAGGCGGTCTTGGATTTGCATTCTACCCATCTGCCCATGACGGTGTTCGCCGCTGCAACGGGCTTCGCCGCCCTGCGCGATACGCTGTTGCCGAAGCTCATCAGTGGCGAAGTCCGAACATAAGTGAAATAACGAGACAGGATTGAAAGGACAGGAGAAACGTATGAAATCACGGTCAAACGAGTTATTGGATCGGGCGATATCGGCTATGGTATCCGCCATCGAAATTTACAATAAGCCAGGGTTTTCTTATCGAGACGAGACATTCGCAATTCTCGCGATCAACGGATGGGAACTCCTCTTAAAAGCCAGATGGCTTGCTATTCACGAGAACAAGGCAAGTAGTCTATATGTTTATGAAAAGCGTCAAAAAGCTGATGGGACAAAAAGCAAAAAACGCTTTGTCAAAAGAACTCGATCCAACGTCCCTTTTACTCACGGTATAGATTATCTGGCCAAACAGATGGTCAAAAATAAAAACCTTGACCCGTCTGTAGGACACAATCTTGATATTCTGCGGGAGTTTCGCAACTGCGCCACGCATTATTTTTCATCTTCAGCATTTCAGAAATACTTGTATGAGGTCGGTGCAGCCTGCGTCAAAAACTTTGCCACCGCTACTCGCGAATGGTTTGGACGGGAACTTTCGGAATTTGATCTGCACCTGATGCCGTTGACTTTTATGAATTTGCCTTCTAATGTGGATGGGGTTTTGCTCAATGCAGTAGAAAAAAATTTCCTATCATTTTTAGAGAAAATCGACAACGCTGAATCGGATCCTGAATCTCTCTATTCTGTGACTGTGAGTATCGACATTCAATTCACCAAGTCAAACGCCAAGGATGCCTTGCTAACACAAATTACGACAGACCCTTCAGCACCAGCGGTTCGCTTTACAGAAGAAGAAATTTGGGGAAAATATCCTTGGGATTACAACACTCTCACAGAGAAGTGCAGAAAGCTTTACCAAAATTTCAAAGTAAATAGAGACTACCATGCTATCCGCAAACCTCTCCACGATGATCCGAGATTTGCGAAAACTCGGCTTCTTAATCCCAATAACCCCAATAGTCAAAAGAAAACTCTCTACCATCCCAACATTTTACAGGAATTTGATAAACACTATACGAGAAAAACCATCCACTGACTTGCTTTCACGGGACATATCGGTTAATGTTAAATCATATCCGCCGCCGCCCTGCGATCACGCGCTGGTGCCAGGGAGGGTTAGAATATAGGAGACCGGACATGATGTTCTTAGAACAAATCGACATTGCGAATTTTAGGGGAATCCAGCGGTTGCGTCTCAAACTCGACAACACCACCGTTCTGATAGGAGAAAATAACACCGGGAAATCGACAATACTGGAAGCACTGCAATTTTGCCTCAGCCGTTCGCTCACTCGAAAAGGGAGCATATTTTCAGAATACGATTATCATTTGCCACGACAGGACAGCCAGCCGGCAGACAGTGACGCCATAGAAATCACGTTGCGTTTCGCCGAGCAGGTTGAAGGCGAGTGGACAGACGAAGTATTGGGACGCCTATCTGATGTCGTTCAAATGGACGACGATGATCGGCAAAGCGCGATACTCCGCGTGCAGAGCGAATACGACCAGGCGAAGGGTGATTTTGTCACAACTTGGGATTTTCTTAACCTCGCTGGCGACGAACTCATAAATGCTAAGGAGCCGCGACACATCGTCTCGTTGCAACAACTCGCGCCCGTTTTCTATCTGGCAGCACTGCGCGATTCGGCCCAAGAATTTCGACCTGGTTCCCAGTTTTGGGGACCATTCGTTCGCTCCCTGAATATCGCTCCCGAATTGAGACGAGAACTCGAAGGGGAATTGGCAATACTGAATCAAAAAATTTTGGATGCTCATGAATCGTTTGACGCGATCAAAGAGCAACTCGACAACACCGGCAAGATGCTTCCTCTCCACGGAGACGATCCAGTAGGTATTGAAGCGGTCCCTGGCAAAGTCTTTGACATCTTGTCGCGCACTCAAGTCATGCTCACGTCAATAACCGGTGCGCGTTTGCCGATTGGACGACATGGCGAAGGCACTCAAAGCTTGGCGGTAATCTGTTTGTTTGACGCATTTCTCCAGAGCAAACTAGCAGACAGTTATGCGGAGTACACAACGCCGATATTGGCACTTGAAGAACCGGAAGCCCATCTCCATCCTTCGGCGATCCGATCTGTTGCTACTCTGCTTCAGGGACTAAAAGGACAAAAAATCATCGCCACGCACTCCGGCGATCTCTTGGCGAGTATTCCCCTCAAGTCGCTGCGGAGACTCCGCCGAAAGGACGGTCAAATAACCGTTCATCAGATCGAAGACAACACGCTTACACCCGACGAGATCCAGAAACTCAACTATCACGTCCGTTCCACGCGGGGCAATCTCCTTTTTGCACGTTGCTGGTTGCTAGTGGAAGGCGAGACAGATTGTCTAATTTTTGAGGAATGTGCCCGGATTTGTGAGTGCGACCTCGTCTCTGAAGGCGTCTTTCCCATCGAATTTGCTCAGATTGGGGTTGAGAAATTCATTAAGGTCGCCGACCAGTTGGGCATCGAATGGCTCGTTGTCGCAGATGGCGATTCCGCTGGAGACGGATATATCAGCAGTGCCCAAAAGCAAATTGGTAGCCGACCAGAAAGTCGCCATCTACACAAATTGGCACATGGTGATATGGAGGTGTTTCTCTGTATGGAAGGCTACGGTTCCGTTTATGAAGCAAATATGTCCGCGCAAAAAAAGCATACTGTTACCGCCGAGAGAGGAACGCCCAAATATTGGAAGCAGATTACTAGAGATTCGAAGCCGAGAAAGGCAATGGCGGTCATAGAGCAAATGGAAAGCAGGGGAAAAGAGAACGTCCCAACTCAACTTCTTGAAATTATTGAATGTGCATTGGACCTTGCAAAGGAGGCGCGGTGATGGTCGATCTGTCGTCGCTCAATGCGAATCAGTCTCAGGCAGTTCATTGGAACGAGGGGCCGCTTCTCGTTCTGGCCGGGCCAGGATCGGGAAAAACCCGGGTCCTTACCTATCGCATTGCTCGGATCATTGAAGAGACCGCGGGGAAACACTTCAGAATCCTCGGTCTCACCTTTACGAACAAAGCCGCCACAGAAATGCGGAAACGCATTGAATCTCTCGTTCCAAATGCAGGCGAGCGTGCGTTGCTAACGACATTTCACTCGTTCGGCGTTGGCCTTCTGCGTCAGCATGGTCACCACATCGGCCTCCGCCCCGACTTTGCGATTTTGCCCCAAGTGATAGATCGCGAAGCCGTTCTTGACGAGGCCATTGAAAGAACGCGCAAGGAGCATGGGGAAGTTACTTACAGAGGCGAACAATTGTTGCCTCTTGTCGCACGACTCCTAGACGACAGTGTGTCGGCGGAGGATGCTATTGCGTTTTTGCAAAAATACAATGTGAAAGGTGCCGAAGTAATAGGGACGATTTACAGAAATTATCGACACTCGATGATCGAGAACGATCAACTGGATTTTGGTGGAATCATCGCTGAAACTTTTAGACTGCTCCAAATGAAGCCCGCCATAAGAAAGTTGACGAGTCGCATCTACCCATACATTTGTGTCGACGAATTTCAGGACACGAACTCGGCACAATATCACATTTTGCATAGCATTGTGAACCCCGCGACAAAGGATCTGTTCGTCGTTGCTGATGATGACCAGATCATCTACCAATGGAATGGGGCTGATCCGGAACGGCTCAAATCGCTCCGGCGCGATTTTGGTATGTCTGTTATACAGCTACCGGAAAATTATCGTTGCCCGCCAGCAGTGATCGATGTTGCCAACGCGCTCATTGAACACAATCTATGCCACGATCCGAACAAGACAGCTTTAACCCCTCACGAGCAGAGCGGCAAAAGCAACGCGATTCGGGTGAAAGACTTTGCTTGCTTTGATGAGGAAGCCGATTGGGTTGCCCGCGATATCGCGCTTCGATCCAAAGAGTCGCGTTGCAAGTGTGTGGTGCTCGCACGCACGCGCCGGCTTTTAGAACGGATCGTTGAAGCCCTTGAAACGCGCAACGTGCCGGGCTATCTCGCAATGCGAAAGGACGAGTTTGTCAGCAGTCCGATGGCGTGGTTGCACGCGATGTTGCGGTTGGCAAATGCCCGACAGGACCGCGAGCAACTGCGCCGAATCTGCAAATCGTTTTTGGACCTTGAAGGCATCAATCTGATCGTTGGAGACGTAATATCTGATGCGGCGGCCGAGGAAGGCGACTACCTCCGTGCCTGGCAACGAGCCGCGTTGCAACGGAAAGATGTAGAGCCTCAAACAGAACGGCTTCTGTCTGGGGCGGTGGCGAAACTCGCCGATAAATTGGATTTTTGGACCTTTATCAAAGATGCCTTTACATGGTTTGAAGAATTGCCGGAAACCCGGCCTACATCTGACGACAAAATGGGGGAATATAGGGAAGAGAAGGACACCTGGTACGACCTCATAGGCGAAGTCGTTGGTGAATATGGCAGGGAGCAAGTAACGCTGAACGCGCTGTTACAAGGGCTCGATCTCCGTTCCAAAACTCCAAATCCTCCGAAGGACGCTGTACCTTGTTTTACGATTCATGCCTCGAAGGGCCTGGAATTTGGTCATGTTTATCTCGTTGGCCTCGTGGAGGATCAATTACCGAGTTGGATAGCGGTCAAAAAGGGCGACGATAGCCGTGAAATGCAGGAGGAAAGGCGAAATTGTTTTGTCGCTATCACACGCACTCAGGAAAGTTTGACATTGACGTACTCACGCAAAGTATTTGGTTGGAAAAAAAACCCTTCGCGATTCCTCCGAGAGATGGGGTTGGTAAATTAGTTTTAACATATAGCATCTCCACACTTCCAGAAGCATGAGGAACACCATGACCACCTTCTCCGAAGCCGAGGTCGAACGCGCTGGAGATGCCCGGGAGGGTTTATTGATGGGCGCGATGAGTAAGCCGTGACCACCGAGAGGTACGCATAATGACGCTGAACTTACATAAGGAGCTGTTCTCTTTGGCATATATTGGAGCAGTGGCAGCAAGTGCCGGTTATCAGATGAACACGCTAAAAATAGATATTGGTAGCGTGGACGGGATCCTGATGTCGGGTTCTAGCCCGCGTTCACTGATAAAATTTCAAGCCAAGGCAACGTCGCAAGATATTGTACGGGGCGACAACTTACCCTTTCGCCTGCCAATCAAGAATTACAATGACCTGAGAATCCCCACAAAAGTTCCGCACATTTTGATCGTTGTTTTGATGCCTCGGGATCCTGATCAATGGGTAAGCCAAACTGAAGATGAGCTTTGTCTGCGCCGTTGCGGCTATTGGATTTCTCTTGAAGGCCGGCCTGCTGTAACAAATACTTCAAGCATTAGCATCGATCTACCTGCGACCAACATTTTTAGTCGAGATCACCTCCACGACTTAATGACCAAAGCCGAGGATGGGAGGCTATGATGAAAGTTCAGATACGCGACCGGAATGCGTTGTCGTCGCTGTCAGTTGGCAACCTCCGTTTCTACCTGATTTCGCATGGGTGGAACGACGAAGGCCCTTGGGGGAACCGGCCCGCCACGATCTACACCAAAGAACGCGGCGGACAAAATTGGGAGATTTTAGCTCCATCACGGGACACCCTTGGCGACCATGTCGAGAGCATGGCCGAGGCGGTCAAGGTTCTCGCCGAGGTCGAGAATCGCTCCCAACTCGACGTGTTCTACGACCTGTCCGCCGCGGGGTCCGATGTGATACGGATGCGGGCGGTCAATGGCGCGGTAGGGAAATCGCTTTCATTGCCGCAAAGCGCGAGGTTGGTCCGCGAGGCTTACAGCCTATTGGTTGCGGCGGCGCGTGCTACCGAGAACCCGCAGGCGGTCTATCGCGGCAAACCAAGTGCGGTCGTCGCGCAATATCTCGACGAGGTGCGCTTGGTGCCGGGCTATGGCGAGGGCTACGCGCTCACCTTGCACGCGCCCGTGCTTATGGGGAATGGCGCGCCGATATCCTCAAAAAATCAGAAATCGCCAGTAGGCATGGGAGTGCGAGAAAATTTTGGAGGCGATTTGTACGCGCCTTCTCGCCGCGTCACAGACACCTTGGCCCGCGCCCTTGAATAC
Source organism: Candidatus Latescibacterota bacterium (assembly GCA_965242535.1). Lineage (GTDB taxonomy): Bacteria > Latescibacterota > UBA2968 > UBA2968 > UBA2968 > VXRD01. The sequence goes on along the minus strand of OZ251458.1, from coordinate 4,663,018 downwards.
GCCAACGAGGCCATTGCCGAGACCAGAACGGGCGATGCGTTCGAACTTTTTGCAAGGGCTGTACGATATGGCGTCAGTGCGAGATTGTGCGATTCGGTAGCTAAGTTGGCGATGATGGGACGGGGGATTAAAATAGACATCGTTTGGGCCGATGGGCGACCATCTGACGCCGCGCACTTTCGGTTTTCCGAAAAATCTGCGGACATTCTGTTGGATGCGGCAAAATTTTTCCGCGCCAACAAATGACGAGCACCTCATCGCACAGGTCAATATGAACCCCTGAAACCATTTGTACCAACTCATTCATTATCGGGATCGCTTTGCCGTTCCACCGTCCTTCAGAGAAGCCCTCGCCAAACATGCGAACCCAAAAGTTCATCGCCGCAAGCCATCACGCACAGCGCGCAAGTCCATTTCGCAATCCACAGCCATTATGCAACCCACCTCGCAGGCTGGCGCGTGTCGTGTTGTTACAAAAGCGTTTGAACTGCTCGGGCAGTTGTACCCCGCTCGCCTACTTTTCTTTCTACGCTTATTCGCGTCTTCTCTAAAAAAAAGTATGAAAACGCGAGTAATTTGAGCGGTTGACGCCGCACGCCGTAGGCACAGGCGTAGCCAACGCTGATCGAGGTTTCTTTGGCTGAATATTCGCAAAAGGTAAACGTGCATCTCGACGGGTGTGAACCAGATGCGATAGGTGCAGGAGGCCGTATGGCGACAAAGCGCAAAAAGAGGCGGCATCGCGGAGCCGCGGGCAAGGCGAATGCGGATTTGACCGCGCATATCCAATCGCTCGGGTTGACGGGGGTGGCGCAATATCGGGCGTGGTGCCGCGATCACGGGTTGAACCGGGCGTTGAACAAGGGGTGGCAAGCGCGGCGGCGCGAGCGGATAATTGCCGAGCGGGCAAAAGATGCGGAATTGGCGGATCGGGAACTCGCGCAACACATCCGAGAGTTGGGGTTGAAATCGGTCGCGGATTACGCGGCGTGGTGCAGCGCGCATGGGTTGAGCGCGGGCACGCATAAGAGCGCGGCGCAACGCGGGAAAGAACGCGATTTGGCCGAACGCCTGAAGAGCGACGCCGTGTTGGCGAAGATGAAAAATCACACGCGGCGGCCCCGAGAGGCGATTCGGGCGATCTGCGATGGCGCGCTGTCGGAAGGGGCGTTGAATCGCCCGCATTTGCAGAAAATTCAGCGTGCGTTTGATCAAATGGGCGAGGATCGCAAGGGGCGGCGCGCGCTGTTGCACTTATTGTTGCATGTGGAGAAACACGGGCGGTTCTTCGACGTCAAACCCGCGATGGCGCGCTTGGGGCCGCAAGATGGCAATACGCATATCGAAGCCTTGGGCGCGCTGGCGCGCTGGCACGCGCATTGGTTGCGCGATCCGACCGATTGGCGGCCCGAGTCGCACAACGCACGCAAGCAATTTGCGGCCTTGGCGCGACATCTGTTGGCGAAATACGATGTGCCCGGGTTTATGGACATCGCGTGGTTTCTCAGCGAGGGAGCCGAGGCGCGACAGCAACAGAGCTGGTTTGTCCATGTGGGCACGGGGGGCAATATCCGCAAGGCCGACATTCCGTTGACCCTGACGAAGAAGATGGCCCATTTGTTTTTGCAGTCGCCTGCGGATTACGCGATTTACGAGGCGTTTCGGCGCGGGCAAATTCTCGGCCTCGGCGGGGGTGAACCCCTGGTGCGTGCGGTGAACGCCACGCGCTTGGGGGCGTCTTTTGATCGCGAGTCTTTCTGGTGCAAGGTGGTGCATTTTTTTGTCAACAATCCCATGCTCGATCCGGACGAGGTCGGGCCGATTGTGGATTATATTCACAACCAGAAGTACGCGCCGCGGGAAGAAACGATCGACGGCGAAGTCGTGCAACGGCCCCCGGAGCAACCGAATTTTTCGATTAAGGGACGCAGCGCGGTCAAGTTGTTGCGGCAGGTCGAGATGTGGCACCGGCAGTTGGCGCGGCAGAATCGCCTGCCCGCAAAGGTGTGGGCACCTTCGGGATTCAACGCGCTAGATTGGACGGAAACGGATGGGTATGGAAACGCGAGGGATCGCTGGACCATCACCGAGTTGGTGACGGCCAAGGAATTGTCCGACGAAGGCCGCAAGATGCACCACTGCGTCGGCTCGTACGCGAACAACTGCAAAAATGGGCGGACGTCGATCTGGTCGATGCAGGTGACGACGCCGGAACATGAAACGCACCGCGTGATGACGATTGCCGTGCAAAATGGCAGCCGGAGCATCACGCAGGCGCGGGGCAAATGCAATGCGCGGCCCAATGGCAAAACGCCCAATGGCAGGCGGCGGGATTTTAACAAGCATTACGAACGCTATTTGCGGAAATCGCGCCATGTGTTGTTTTTGTGGCGCGAGCGAGAAGGGCTGTCCATGTCGCGGGGGGTGTGAGGGCGACCCATCAGTGCCTAGCAACCGTAGAGTCGCGCTGATTATCGCATTGCGTCCTGGCCGACGTCAGCCATCAGCCCGCCTAGCCTCATTAACGCTTGACAATGCTTACAAAACGAGATAGGAGTTTGGGGCCCGCCTAGCCCCATCAACCGTAGGGACAGGCCCCCGTGCCTGTCCTCACAAAAATTCAGGCGGAGACAGCGATCCATTTGAGTTGCCATACATTGGATGGGATAAAAGGTTGCACATTACGAAAAGAGAGCTTAACAGCTCTCTTTTTTTATCGCTTAAAAAGCATGCCCGGCAGTTGCTCGACATGTCCTTGTATTTCAAGCCCCAAGAGAATGTCGAGAGTTTCGCCAGAGGAGAATCCCGCCGCCCGTGCGAGCGCGTCGATGTGTACCGGGGCGTCTGCGAGGATTTCCCATACGCGCTGTTCCCGATCGGATAGGTTTGGACATGCCTCGCGGGATGTGCCCGACTCGGCGGGGGGATCGGAGGCCGTTATTTGATGATTGATTTCGCTCAAAATGTCTTGCGCCGTCTGCACGAGAATGGCGCCTTGGCGGAGCAAGCCATTTGTGCCCCGGCTTTTGCCCGAATAAATCGGCCCGGGAACGGCAAACACATCGCGGCTTTGGTCGAGGGCAAATTGGGCGGTGATCAGCGCGCCGCTCCGCGTGCCGGCCTCAACGACGACCGTGCCCAGGCTCAGGCCGCTGATGATGCGGTTGCGCCGGGGAAAATTGTGCGGCTCTGGGGGCGTGCTCAGTGGAAATTCGGATAACGCGACGCCGCGTTCACAAATCTGGTCAAACAGGCCGCGGTTTTCAGGGGGATAGGGGCAATCCAAACTGCTGCCGAGCACCGCTGTGGTCGCGCCGTGCTCGAGCGCGCCTCGGTGTGCATGGGCGTCGATGCCAACGGCCATGCCGCTGACCACCGTGACCCCGGATCTGGCGAGATCGCCCCCCAAACGATGCGCGGTTTCTCGCCCATACGCCGTGTAGGAACGCGACCCCACGATGCTGACGGTTGGCGACTGACACAAGCGGATATCGCCTTTGACGAAAAGCAGGGGTGGCGGCGCGTAGATTTGGGTTAGAATGGGGGGATAGAGCGGGTCGGAAAGCGTGCAAATTTCAATGCCGATGCCCTGTGCCCGCGCAACTTGATCGCGCGCCCATGCCCAATCCCGGTTGCAACAAATAGACTGCGCCGTGCTCGGGCCAATGCCGGGGACATCGCACAGGGATCGAGGGGACTGCGAAAGAATATTCTCGGGCGTCTCAAAATGCTCGAGAAGGGCGCAGTACGCAGCAGGCCCCAGGCCCGGCACCGCGTAGAGCACCAACCATGGCAGGGCATAATCGCACATAATCGCTCGTTTGGAATCGGCGTTTTTGAAATCTATAATGCAATGATTATGCCAAAAAAAGAGCCTAAAAAATAGGCTCTTTTTGATTCTGGGATGAATATTTTGTTCAAATCGCTGCCGATAGCGCGAAATATTTGGTAGGGGGCAATGACTGCCCGCGCGTGCCCAGCACGTCTCCATTTGTCCCAACTAAATACTCCGTAAATTAAATGATACGAAATGTTGATCCACACCCATCCGCACCGACGTGGCTCGCTTTTCTAAAGCGTTTGGCCCTAAAGCATTGTTTGTTGCCTTTGATGCCTTCGGCGACCTACTTTTTTTCTACAGCAAAAAAAAGTAGGCAAAAAATGCCGCTCTCATGCGCCGAGGGGCTAGGCACAGCGCAAAGCGCTTTTGTAGTAACACGACATGCGTTGGCCTGCGAAGTGCGTTGCAAAATGGATGTTGGTTGCGAGACGGACTTGCGCGCTGTGCCCGATGGCTTTCGTTGATGGGCTTTTGGATGGCATGTTGGACGATGGCTTATTTGATGTATGGCATCACGGCTGGCACGCTCTCAAAAAATGAAATTCATAATTATTTAATTTACAGAGTACTTAATTTTCCGTTGTCGAATACCCCGGAATACGGGAGTGGGGGATGGCCCAACCCGCGTCTTGGATCAGCAGATTTGCGTCCGCGCTTTTGGGTTCGGCAATGCGGTCGAAGGTTTTCCAGTTGTCGCCGTCTAGGGGTTCGGCATAGCCCTCATCCCGAAAGAAGCCGATCAGGTTTTCGCGCATGGTTTTCACATCGGAACCATAGAGCACATTGTAAGCACCGTTGCGCGTTTCCTCGGCATCTACGCGGTGATCGAGCAAATATTCCTTTTGATCGCCCGCCGAATAAATGTATTTCAACGCGCCGTTGTACGCCATGTACACGCCGCGTTGCCCGCGCTGAATCTGCCCGTAAATCGTTCGCTCGTTTCGGTTGCCGACCAACTCGGCCAGATCCACACCGTCCAAATCCACATCGCGGGGAGAAACGCCCGCAGCGGCCAAAAACGTCGGCATCAAATCCATCAAACCGCACGGCGTTTCTTCCACAGTGCCACGCGGGAATCGGGCCGGATAACGCGCCAACATGGGCACGCGCGCCGCAACGTCGAGAAAACTGCGCTTGCCAAAACAGTTGTAATCCCCGAGCAACTCGCCGTGGTCGGACGACCAGACGATCAGGGTGTGATCCAACTCCCCTTGTCGTTCGAGCGCGTCGAGAATCCGCCCCACGCTGTAGTCGATAAACGACACGCACGCCCAGTAATACCCGCGCATCACTTGCAGCAGGCGATCATCCAACCCCGCGTCGCGGTACTTGTAGCGGTTCTGATGCCGGTTGAGATGCGTCCACAGGTCTTCCATGTCATCCGGGCGTTTGGGCAAGGGCATCTGCGCGCCGCGATAGAGTTTGTTCCACGGCGTCGGCGGGGAAAACGGCGGGTGCGGATGGATGAAACTCGACCACAGGAAAAACGGCTTGGACGAATCGCGGTTTTGCAAAAAGTCGATGCTGCGGTCCGCCACCCAAGCGGTGGGATGAAGGCGGGCGGGCAGTTGGGAAATCTGCGGGATGTAATACATTTCCCCGCGCGCCCCCATCACGTCGTGGACGTGCCCAAAGCCCTGTGCGTGGACGAATTGGAGATAATCGTCTGCGTCGACCGACCCGCAGAGTTCCTCCTGCACGTCGCGCGTGTGAAACCCCCGCAACCCCCTGCGATCCCCGGTAAAGTGCATCTTGCCGACGCCGTGACAATAATACCCCGCCCGCGCGAGGCAGTCCATCGGCGAGGGGCGGTCTGTCGGTTGCGGAAATCCATTGTCAAAACACCCGTTGTTGTGCGGGTACTGCCCGGTGATGATCGAGGCGCGTGCGGACACGCAAACCGGCGACGGCGTGTATCCCCGTGCGAAATTCACGCCCTCGCGGCAGAGCCTGTCCATGACAGGCGTGCGAATGTGCGGGTTGCCCGCTGTGTGGATGGTGTCCCAGCGTTGTTGATCCGTCAACACAAACAAGATATTGGGTCGTTTCGGCATTTCTCACTCCTCAAAAGTTCGGTTTTAACGCCCCATCGCCTTCAAATAAAAACACAGCCACAGCCCTGCGAAGACCGCGAGGGCAGACAGGGCAAACACGCCTTGCAGATGCACCATATCGGCGAGCACGCCGCCCAGTACGGGATAGAGCGCCCCAACGCCCATCACGGTATTGGTGATGCCGACATACGTCGGGCGGCGTTCTGCGGGCGCGATGTCCAAAAGATAGCTTTTGAACCCGATAAAAACGCCCGTTGTCGTGCCGCCGATCAAAAAGAAAATGGGCGCGAAACAGCTTGCGATCACCCACTCGGATTCGCGTTGCAACACATGGGCATACGCGCTCAACCCCAATGCCAAACACGGGATTAGCGCCACGCCCAACACGGCGACGAGCACCACGCGGTGGTTGCCACGCGCGATGGACAACCGCCCCCATACCACGTTAAAAACCGCCGCGCCAATGGTTTGCACGGCCAAAAAAAAGCCGACCGTACTTTCGGAAATGCGAAATGTCTCGCGGGCGAGCACTACGTAAAACGGGAGCGAAAACCCGATGCCGGAAGCCAGGACTTGCACCCAGAGAAAACGCTTGAAATTGCGGTCGCGGCGCAACAAGTTCGGAATGTCGCGCATCACCTCAATGGCATTTCTCCGTGCCGAACTCACCTCGGCCGCTGGCTCTCGCACCAGGCAAAAGCACCCGATTCCCAAACTCATCATCCCCGCGCCCAGGGCGAAAATCGCCGCGTAGTTCATCGGAAAATCGTATCCATTTGCGGGATGCAGAAAATACTCGACCAACGCGCCTGCAATGATGCTCAACACCCCGCCCAAAAACGACCGCGATGCGTAAAACAATCCCGTGTGCGACCGGGGGAGGGACTTGCCCACGATATCGGTATAGGCATTGCCCGCAGGCCCGCCAAACAGAGACGCCACCCCGTACAGGACGAGAAAGCCGCTCAACACCAAACTCGGTCTCTCGCTTCCGCACCACGCGATCAGGGGCACGATGGCCCAAATCAGCGACATACGCACGGCATTGGCTCGCCGGTACACGGGCAACCGCCTCCTGCGCCGCTCCAAATATCCGGCCACGAGCAACTGCGGCAAGTGCCAACCCGCGCGGTGCAACGAACTGCCCAACCCGACCAGCGTATCCGATGTCGTAAAATGCCGAATGAAAACGGGCAAAACCGTTGTGGGATCCAAAAACGATATGCCAAATGCGAACACCCCGCCGTTGAATACGCCCACGATGAAATTGAACCGCGCATTGCCCTTGTTTGGTAAAAATCCCATTTCGCTCTCGCAGTTGACGCGCTATTATATCTTTCGGATCCCGCGCATGCAAGACGAAAGTCATGAATCCACTGCGATTGACCACCAACCGCTTATTTCGGAGGCCGCCATGTCCAAAACGATTTATCTCGCCAGTCCCTACGGGTTTTCCGCGCAACAGAAACAGAAGCTCTTGCCCGAATTTGTCCACGCGCTCGAATCCCTCGGCGCGGAAGTTTGGGAACCGTTTGAACGCAGCAACCAAGTTGACAGAGCGCGGGCGGGATGGGCGTATCAGATCGGGCAGGCGGACCTGCGCGATGTCGTGGAATCGGACGCGATTTTTGCCATTGTCAATGGCACGCCGCCCGATGAAGGCGTGATGGTCGAACTCGGCGCGGCGATAGCACTGGGCAAAAAAACCTTTCTCTTCCGAGACGACTTCCGCCGCTGCACGGACTCGGAACACTATCCCCTCAATCTCATGCTCTTTACGGGTTTGCCCAAACGCGGCTGGGAGGATTATTACTACACGTCCCTCGCCGACATCGCCGATCCCGACAAAGCCCTTGCGCGCTGGCTGAACGCCTCGCGTTGACAGACCGCTCTGTTTTGAATATCCTTTTTGACAACAAGCCCTCGTCATTCTGACGGAAGTCAGCACGCGCGGAGCGCGGATGATCCCGTTGGCGTCCGGCTCGTCAATGCCTTTCCCCTTTCGCTCTGCCTCGCAGAAACATATATTGGAAACCGCCATCGCAAACCCATCGTTACTTCTCAAGAGGAGTCCAAATCGCATGCGGTACAAGCGCGTTGTTCTCAAACTCAGTGGCGGCGCGGTTTCCGGGGCCTTGGAATCGGGATTTGACCCGGAGGCCCTCGAACACATCGCCGACGAAATTCTCGACCTCCACGCGCGGGGCGTCGAAATGGGCATCGTCATCGGCGGCGGCAACATCTTTCGCGGCGAACAAAGTGCGCGCTGGGGCATCGAGCGATCCGAAGCCGACAACATCGGCATGTTGGGCACGATCATCAACAGCTTGATGCTGCGCGGCGTGCTCAATGCCAAAAGCGATGTGGAAGTGCGCGTGATGACCGCCATTCCGATCAACGCAGTCGCAGAGCCGTTTATCCGCTTGGTCGCGGCTCGGCATCTCGACAAGGGGTACATCGTCATTTTCGCAGGCGGCATTGGCAATCCGTTTCTCACCACGGACTATCCCGGGGTGCAACGCGCCCTCGAGGTGCGCGCCGAGGCCATTTTGTTCGCCAAGCACAAAACCAATGGCATCTATACGGACGACCCCAACAAAAACCCCGATGCCAAGCTCTATCGCCGCATCGGCCACGACACCATCATCCGCGAAAACCTGGGCGCGTTGGATCAATCCGCGGTGATTCTCGCCCGCGACCACAATCTGCCGATCCACGTTTTCGACTTCGAGCAAAAAGGCATGATGCGCCGCATTGTGGAAGGCCAAAATGTCGGCACGCTCATCACCCAGACGCCGGAAGATGTGTTAGAGGGATGAGATGATACCGTGCAAAACAAGCCTCAAACTCGCGAAAAAAGTCAAACATCGCCCGGCGCGTACCTCGTTCAAAATCGCTATCTCGATCCGGAGACACATCCATGAAATTCCTCGTCGTTGGCAAGGGCGGCCGCGAACACGCCTTTGTTTGGAAACTCGCGCAAAGCGACAAAATCACCGAGTTATACGCCGCGCCCGGCAGTCCGGGCATGGCGCGGTATGCCGAATGCGTGGATATTGAGGACGGCGATCTCGAGGGCCTCGCGGACTTTGCGCGGCGAAAGGGCATCGACATTTCGGTGATCGGCCCGGAAGCCCCGCTCGCAGATGGCATTGTCGATATCTTCACAGATCGCGGCCTCTCGGTCTTTGGCCCCACGCAGGCGGCGGCGCAAATCGAAGCGGACAAAGATTTCGCCCTCGAACTCATGCACAAATACGACATTCCAACCGGGGCTTACGAAACCTTTGTCGACGCGGAAACCGCCCGAGAACGCCTCGCGGCGTGGCGACACCCGCTCTATCTCAAAGTCAGCGGCCTCGCCGCCGGCAAGGGCGCGATTTACTGCGACACCCTGCGCGATTCCCTCAAAACCGTGGATGAGGTGATGGTGCAACGCGCATTTGGCGAATCGGGCGACAAACTCATCGCGATGGAATTGCTCGAAGGCGAAGAAGCGTCCATATTTGGCTTTTCCGATGGGCGGGACATCGCCTGCATCGTGCCCTCGCAAGACCACAAAACCATCGGCGAGGGCGATGTGGGCCTCAACACGGGCGGCATGGGCGCCTATGCCCCCGCGCCGGTCATCACGCCCGAACTTTTCGACGAGATCGCACAGCGCATCATGAAACCCACAATACGCGCCCTCGCATCGGAGGGCCGTCCGTACCGCGGCATTCTCTTCGGCGGCATCATCGTCACGCCCGATGGCCCCAAGGTCATCGAGTTCAACTGTCGCATGGGCGACCCCGAAGCGCAGGTGGTGCTCCCCTTGCTCAAAACCGATCTCGTGGATATCATCTTTGCAGTGTGCGATGGCTCAGTCGCGGCCCTCGATATCGAACTCGACGACCGCGCGGCGACCTGCGTGGTCATGGCATCGGGCGGCTATCCCGAAGCATACACAACGGGCTTTCCCATTTCCGGCATCAATCGCGCAGAAGCATTGGGCGATGTCGCGGTCTTCCACGCGGGCACGGCGTATCGCGATCGGCAACTCGTCACAAACGGCGGGCGCGTGATCGGCGTTACGGCTATCGGCGATACCGTCCAATCGTCTATCGCCCGCGCGTACGAAGCCGTGGGCAAAATCGCTTTTGACAACGCGTACTTCCGCCGAGATATTGGACACCGCGCCCTGAAGAGGCATGGATGAAAATGATTTGGCGTGGCTGAATACTCTGTAAATTAAGTTATTCTCAATTTGGATACGCACAAATCAGCACCTGAGTTGCTCGCTTTTCTAAAATGTTTGGTCCTAAAAGCATCGTTGGTTGCCTTCGATGCCTTCGGCGACCTACTTTTTTTCTACAGCAAAAAAAGTAGGCAAAAAATGCCGCTCTCAAACGCCGAGGGGCTTGCACAGCGCAAATCGCTTTTGTAATCGCACGACATGAGTCAGCCTGCGAGGTGGGTTGCAAAATGGATGTTGGTTGCCAAACGGACTTGCGCGCTGTGCCCGATGGCTTTCGTTGGTGGGCTTTTGCGATGGCACGTTTGGCGATGGCTTAATTGATGTACGGCATCACGTCCGTCACGCTTTTGAAAAATTGAAATTCCGAATTATTTAATTTACAGAGTGCTGAAGGTTTGAAATGACGCGATTGGATTTGGCGGTTGGGCGTCACAACAATGCGTGCAAAATTCGACTCGGAGGTAAAAATGGCATTTGTGAAACGCGGAGAGATACGAGACGGAAACATTTTGTTTTTCAAGCCTTTGTCCCTGCCCGAGGGAACAGAAGTGATCATACACATTGAACCGATCGACACCGCTCGCCAAAGCATTGCGTCCGATGAACGCAAAAATTTCGCTGCCTTGCCTTTCTTTGGCATGTGGGCGAAACGCGAAGATATGGGCGATAGTGCATTATGGGTGCGAAAGGAAAGACAGGAGAGGGGAGCCGGGAGACGGGAGACGGGAGAGGTTAAGAAGCAATCGCAATCGTAGGGACAGGCCCCTGTGCCTGTCCGAAGATACAAGACAGAAGTGGCACCGACGATTCACATTAAACCGATTCGGTGGTTGGGCGTCCTAATTTTGAGTGAAAACAATCCGACATCTACGGGAGAAACGCCATGTCTTACAAAGCAGCGGTTATTGGCTTGGGGCGGATGGGCAGTACGTTTGACGATGAGATCACGCAGGGCGGGGCCATTTTCTTGCCCTATTGCCACGGGCCTACGTACCATGCCCATCCGCAAATCGACCTCATCGCAGGGGCCGATCCCCACGATGAGCAACGCACCCTGTTCGGCGACCGGTGGGGCATTGATGCCGACCACCTGTACGCGCATCACGAAGACCTGCTCGCAAACGAAAAACCCGATCTCGTCAGCGTGACCACCACGGCGCGCCACCGCCCGCAAATTGTGATCGACGCGGCCGAGGCGGGGGTCAAAGCGATTTGGGCGGAAAAGCCCATGGCGTTCAGCCTTGCAGAAGCCGATGCTATGGTCGACGCCTGCCGGGCAAATGGCGTTGCCCTGGCCATCTTTTGCGCGCGCCGCTACAACGCCTATTTCAGCCAAACCCGCCGCAGGATCGAAGCGGGCGATTTGGGCGATGTGCTCCAGATCACGGCTTATGCGTCGTGCAACCTGTCGCACAATGGCAGCCACGCCATCGACGCGATCCGCTATCTCGCAGGGGGCAATGTCGCGTGGGTCTTTGGCGAAATGGCGTCGGACGAAGCCGCGGCCGGGGACGACGACCTGGTGGGCAATGGGTATCTCGCCTTTGACAATGGCGTGCGGGCCTATCTCCGCAGCACCTCGACCGGCGTCGCCTCTTGGGAGTTCGACATCATCGGCACAAAGGGCCGCGTACGCACCTCGTCAGACGCGCTCGAGTTTGAGTTCATTCAACGGGTTCCGGGCGGTCTGAGAGGCCGCGGCATCCCCGCACGGTCGCCCTTTCCGCACCCCGCGAGGCCCGAAGGGCAGGGGATCACCCTCGTCGATGACCTCATCGACGCGATGGAAAACAACCGGCCGCCGCGCTGTTCAGGAGACGATGGACGCGCCGCGCTCGAGGTCGCCATCGCCCTGCGGGAATCCCACCGCCGAGGCGGGATTCGCATCGATCTCCCCATCGCAGATCGGTCGCTCAAAATTCTCTCCAGCGAAACCCACGGAGACCACACGCCCGCGCGGATTCGCAGGTCAAAACGGTGAGGCGGTGAGGCGGGGAGACGGGAGAGGGGAGACGGGAGAGGGAAGGCGGGTGAGGCGGGGAGACGGGAGACGGGAGAGGGGAGGCGGTGAGGCGGGAGAGGGAAGGCGGGAGACGGGAGACGCAATCGCGGGGATAGGCCCCCGTGCTTGCCTGAAATGTCTTAATTTAGTGGGCCTGTCTCCCCTTGATTAGGGCACTCAAGAGGCAGGCTCTACGGTTGATGGAACGGGGTGGACTGACCACTGACTCCCATCTCTCCCGTTATTCGCGGAAAAAAAATAACGCCTTCCCGCCTCGTTGCGAGGAGGGCCAAGGATGGGTCATAACAGGAGAAGAGGTCATGAAAAAAAGAAAACGGGTCGTGGAAAAACGCAAAACCGAATCGAAACGCGCAAACGAACTCAATGGCAAGATGTGGTTGAGGTATTCAATTTCGATTTGGAATGACATCAAAAAAACTCGGGAAGAAAGGGACTTGAAGCATCCGGCCATGTTTCCCCATGCCTTGGCCTTGCGGCTTATCGAAAGCTTTACCAATCGAGATGCGCGTTTAATACTCGATCCTTTTGTGGGTATTGGCTCGACGTTGATCGCGGCCAAAGCGTTGGGCAAAGACGCTGTTGGCATAGAAATCTCGCCGGAATTTGCCCGAATTGCAGAGGATCGGGTGCATCAGATGATTCCCTTTGAAGGTCAAACCGATGTCAAGATCCACATTGACGACAGTCGGAAGCTCGATAAATACGTGTCTCCAAATAGCGTGGATATGGTGATTACCTCGCCGCCTTATTGGGACATTCTTTTGGAAAAGCGCACAGCGGATTACAAAGCGCGCCGCGATTATGGGGAAACAGAGTCAGATTTGGGGAAAATCCGCGATTATGACGAGTTCTTATTCTCACTTCGCAAAATTTTTGAGCAAATCTATGTTGCGATGAAGCCCAAAAGCTACTGTTGTGTGGTTGTCATGGATTTGCGAAAGAAGAGCCAATTCTATGCCTATCACCGCGATGTCTCTCTGTTCATGGAGGATATCGGCTTTATTTTTGACGATTTGATTATCTGGGACAGAAGTCAGGAGTACAATAACTTGCGTCCACTCGGTTATCCGGCGGTATTCCGCATCAACAAAATTCACGAGTTCCTCTTGATTTTTCAGAAACCAATCCAAGGCCCGCACGGCACGCCAAATTTTGAAGAATATAAAAATGCTGTGGTCGTCCCACCCCCAGAAGAAAAAATAGAAGCACCCCAATTGATCGACATCAACAAGGCATTGGGAAAAAAGCTCGAGCACCTGCCCGGCATCGGCTCTCAAATTGCATCGCGCATCGTGGCTTATCGAGAACAGAATGGGGCATTTAACAGTATCGACGATATCGCAAAGGTCAGGGGTATTGGCCCCAAAGCTCTTGAGCATCTGCGCCCCTACCTCGCACCGATCACACCATAAACACGAGGGGTCTATCCAGTGAGTTTAATTGAAGTCATGGACTATGTCGACGCTGATGTTGCCTATCTGCTTGGGCTGATTACGGCGAGAGGGAGAATATCGGAGAGCGGCGGCGTAAGGCAAATTGTCATTGAATTTCCTTACCAATCTCTTGAGGTGGAGGGGATAGCTACGACTTTTGAAGCGGAGGCTGCGATACGACAAGGGCTGTTGCGACCAATTGAAAATCGCGTCTCGGAGCTCACAGGTGCTCATGTCGAAATGATCGATAAAGGTAAAAGCGTCGATCTCGTATTGCGTTTTTCCGGAAACACAATGATGTGGCGGAATATTTTGATGCACACACAGAATCGCCTGGGGTACGAGCATTTTCTGGTTCCAGAGATATTCTTTTCTCCAAATATCCCACTGGACTGGAAACGAGAGTACATCAGGGGATTTGCCGATGTCGCTGGAAATATCAGATCTACAAATCGCTATATAGATGGCACTAATCGCGTGCGTCTCGATGTACTGAATTACCAAACCAATTGGGAAATGCCCGTTCAGCTTTGTACGCTACTGGAAGAACATTTAGCGGTCCCTATTCCGCAAATCATCTGGGGACACCCGAATATGAGTCGGGATTTTCGGGAGCATCAGATCAATATTTTTGCCGTGCCTTTTGGGAAGATCGGTTTTTCACTGTCATACAAACAAGCCATTTTGAAGGAATGTATTGAACATGACACCGTGCGTTCTCCAAAAAAAAATTACAATCCCTGTCTTGGAAGGAAAAGATTGATAAGAAAGAAGTCAAAGGACTCCCGGGAAAGCGATGAAAAATTGGACGAACGGCTTAGAGGAAACCATTTCAATGCTTACTGGCAAATTTGTAAAAAGTTGGGTTGCCCGCGCACGCCAAAAAGAATGCAGGCGTTATGGGACTCCGACGATCAAGAGGCGTTGATGGAGGAAGCAGAGGAAGATGGCGTATAAATCCGAAAGAGAAATGTATCCCGATGTCTGTCGGTGGTTGAAGGATTTTCTTTCAAACCGTTACCGAAATGCAAATATCGATGTGCGCGATCTTTCACACACGCCGCTTTCCCGGTTTCTGAGAACCTATGGCAAGGGCAAATTTCCTGGCGAGTGGGTTACTTGGGATATTCGGGTTGATGTCGTCGGATTTGTCCACCACTGGGATCATACTTCTCTGGCTTTTGTAGAGTGCAAAAACGCCAAATTAACATTGGCGCATCTTTCGCAACTTTTGGGTTATAGCCGAATCGCTCAACCGCTTTATTCGTTTCTGATTTCTCCATCAGGGCTTTCCCCAACGCTTGTATCCCTGCTTCGAGAATATCAAAGGCATGACGTGCTGGAATATCATTGGGAGAAGGGCAAAAAACCGAGACGGGTTATCGTCGCGCAATGGGATGGTGTTGCCCGCAATCTAAATCGACACGCGATGATCGGCAGTACAGGCGCATGAGATTCGAGAAAGGGCGAACGGGGATGGGTGGATGATCTCAATTTCTGAGGATCGCCAATGGCCTTATCCATTGCCTCAAAGCCATCATGCACAGCCCTTGCGATCATCTTTCAAAGAAGCCCTGCTCCCCTGTCCTCGTAGGCACAGGCGTAGCTTACGGGGAGACGGAAGACGGGAGAGGTGAGAAGCAATCGCAATCGTAGGGACAGGCCCCCGTGCCTGTCCGAAGATACAAGACGGGAGGCGGGAGACCCCATTTATCCCGATCCTATCAATCACAGGGACAGGTCCCCGTGCTTGTTCGCACACGCAACCGCTAAGAAGCCATCTAAAAATTATCGGGACCTACCCCCCTAGCCCCCCTTCCTGCGAGGAAGGGGGGAATCAAGGCATCCTATTTTTGCGATAGGTATGGTTTTGACCTGCGAAAAGCGAATGTTTTTGCGACTCTCTCAATGGCGGGCCGAGTTTTTAGACAGCTTCTAAGACGCGAAACACCAATCACCACAGGAGGTTTTTATGGCAGAATCCGTCGTTGGCATTATTATGGGCAGTTCGTCGGACGAACCCACGATGCAAAAGGGGTGCGCCGTTCTCGACGAACTCCAAATTCCCTACGATATCACGGTCTGCTCTGCCCATCGCAATCCCGACCGCACCGCCGAATACGCCCGCACCGCCAAAGCGCGTAGGCTCAAAGTGATCATCGCGGGCGCCGGATTGGCCGCTGCACTGCCCGGCGTAATCGCGGCGCACACCACGTTGCCCGTGATCGGCGTCCCGTGTGCTTCGGGCGCGCTCAACGGCGTCGATGCCCTGTACGCCATCGTCCAAATGCCGCCGGGCGTTCCCGTTGCAACCGTGGGTATCGACAATGCGCGAAATGCCGCTGTGTTGGCCGCGCAAATCCTCGCGCTTTCAGACGCGGGCATACAAAAACGCCTGCAAGCGTACAAAGACGCGCAGGCGGGATAATGTGGAGGTCTTTGTGAATCGGAAATCCCTCGTCTCGATCGCGCTTCTCTTTTTGAGTTGCGGCGCATCGCAAACCGATGTCCAACTCACCCCCGCGACTGCGGCAGAGGTTATGGAGGCGGTCAAAAATGCCGATGCCAATGCCGTGCTCGTCAATGTCTGGGCGACTTGGTGCGCGCCGTGTGTGGAAGAATTTCCCGATATCGTGGCGGTCTATCGGCAGTACAAAAACCGGGGCTTGAAGGTCGTTTTTGTCTCTGTCAATTTTGAAGACCAAGCCGATGATGCGCGCGCTTTTCTCAAGGCCCAAGGCGTGGATTTTCCGACCTATCTCAAATTGAACGACGACAGGGCCTTCATCAACACCTTAGACCCCAACTGGTCGGGCGCGATGCCCGCCACCTGGCTATACGATGGCGCGGGCGAGAAACGCCATTTTTGGATCGGAAAAGTCTCGCGCGAACAATTAACAAAAAAAATACGCGACGTGTTGTCCCACTGATGCCCCTTCAACCAACAGGAGGATCCCATGCATAAATTGCACCGCATTTTCGTTCTTGCACTCGCGATGGGTTTGACGATGCGGCTCAACGCCGAGGCGGATGGCGACGAACCCCTCGCATTGGGCGCGGAAGCACCCGCAACCGCCGTGCAAATGAAAGGCACGGATGGCGAGATGTACACCTTGGCCGATGTGCGGGGCGAGAAAGGCACGCTGGTCATTTTTTCGTGCAATTCCTGCCCGTGGGCGGTCAAGTGGGAACGCCGCGTCGCCAGCATCGGCAATGCGTATCAAACCAAGGGCTTCGGCGTCATCGTGATCAATGCCAACGATCCGGATCGGGTCTCGGAAGATGGCTTTGACGAAATGGTCGCCCGCGCCCAAAGCCTGTCTTACGAATTTCCTTATGTGGCAGACCCCACCTCCCGGGTCGCCCGCGCTTTTGGCGCGCGTCGCACGCCCGAAGTTTTTCTCTTCCATGCGGATGGCAGGCTCGTTTACCACGGCGCCATAGACGACAATGCCTCGGACGCCAACGCTGTGGAAGCGGCCTATCTCAAAGACGCGCTCGACGCCTTGTTGGCTGGAAAAGCCATTTCCATACCCGAGACCAAAGCCCTCGGTTGCAGCATCAAATTCAACAGGGGCTCTTGAAGTTGTAGGGACAGGCCCCGTGCCTGTCCTTATCTTTATCGCTTGCCTACCGATCCCATCGTCCCATCCCATCTAGACAGCATGGCGTGATCGCGCCATTTCTCTACCCCAATTTTTCGTTCCCATCCGTATTTTCAAGGTGGCGTTTATGGCCCAATACGATGCGGTCTCCAAAATCATCGTTCAAACCTACCCGGAGGACGTCCTCTTCTTCGCATTCGGACGCACGGGCGTCGAGGTGATCGAGGTGATCGAGACCGAGCAACCCACCGTGGAAACCCGCCGCACCGATAGCCTGCTCCGCGTGCGTATCGATGGCGAGGAAGCGTTGGTCCATTGCGAGTTTCAAACCACCGATAGCACGGCGGTCCCGATGGATCGGCGCATGGCGCGCTATATCGGCTACCTCATCGAACGCTATGGTCTGCCGGTCCTTTCCTTTGTGATCTACCTGCGTCCCACGGCGGGCAGGCGCGACATGGGGCGTTACATCCAAGCGTTGCCCGGCCACCGCGTCATCGTGGAATACAAGGTGATTCGCCTGAGTGAGCGAGAGGGTCAAGCGATTCTCGAGGGCGGTCATCCGGGCGTGCTTCCATTTGTACCGCTGATGAAACCGCCCTCGGATCTGTCTGAAGAGGCGTGGTTGCGTCACTGCATTCGCGCGACGGATGCCTTGCCGTTGGACGCCTCAACCAAGGTTGACATTCAGGCGGGTATGGCTATTTTAAGTGGGCTATCACACCCGTTGGATACCGTTAGATCCATTATGTCTCAGGAGGGTTTTATGGACGCAATTATGCGTGAGTCATCGTTTGCCCAATACCTCAAGGAACAGGGCATTGAGCAAGGGCGCCAGCAGGGCATTGAGCAGGGCATTGAGCAGGGCATTGAGCAGGGCATTGAGCACGGGCGCCAGCAGGGCATTGAGCAAGGGGAGCGCGAAAGCACCATTGCAAATGTTCTCGATGTGTTGGAGATTCGCTTTGATGCCGATGCGGCCGGCCAGTTTGCGGATCGCATTCGATCCATCGCCGATTTGCCACGGCTCAAATTGTTGCTTCGCTCGGCAGTGCAGGTGGATGATATCGAGGAATTTCAGCGTTTGTTGGATGCCGAGGCGTAGCGCGTCTCTTGTCTGAATCACGGATTGCGCGGATTATCCCCCACATCCCTGCTGCCGCTCCACCCTTTAAACGTATTATGTCTCAGGAGGGTTTTATGGACGCAATTATGCGTGAGTCATCGTTTGCCCAATACCTCAAGGAACAGGGCATTGAGCAAGGGCGCCAGCAGGGCATTGAGCAAGGCATTGAGCAGGGCATTGAGCAGGGCATTGAGCAGGGCATTGAGCAGGGCATTGAGCAGGGCATTGAGCAGGGGGAGCGCGAACGCGCCATTGCAGATATTCTCGATGTGTTGGAGATTCGCTTTGATGCCGATGCGGCCGGTCAGTTTGCAGATCGCATTCGATCCATCGCCGATTTGCCACGACTCAAATTGTTGCTTCGCACAGCGGTGCAAGTGGATGATATCGAGGAATTTCAGCGTTTGTTGGATGCCGAGGCGTAGCGCGTCTCTCGTCTGGATCGCGGATTACGCGGATTTTGGGATTGCGCGGATTACCCCCTCCAACCCCACCGCCGCTGTGTCTTCTGCACGACCTGCGCCGCCCATCCGCTCTCTCTGCCCTTCGCCCCACTCTCGCCTTTAATCCGCCTTTAATCCCCTAATCTGTGTAATCCGCGATTCAGACAACCTACCCACTCCCTCCTCTCCCCTTTAATCCGCCTTTCGCTTTTTCTTCGTCGTCCCTGTGGGCTACGCCTCTGTCTGTTCTATGCGTTGTCCCTTGCCCCACTCTCGCCTTTCCTCTCCCGTCTCCCGTCTCTCGTCTCCCGTCTCCCCTATTTTATTCTTGACAAACAATAGCACTACATCTTAAATTCGTTATTTGGCGCGTATAGGCAAAAGCCATAGCCTGCACAACTCGTTATATTTTTTGGAGGCATCCCATGCTCGTTGCCATTTTTCGCCGTTGTTTCAACCCGTTTGGAGGTCTTAGTCCCCCTGTGAAAACAGGCGTTCGGGTTTCCCATCCCCGTCTTGTGGGATGGCCCTATTCCATTGTGAAACAGGCTTTTAGAACGATCGGTACTGTACCCCCCCCCCCCCCCCCCCCCCTCGAGAGGAGCAAAAAATGACACTTCGTTACGCCCACTCTTTGTCCCTGCTGTTGACCTTGTTGTTGCTGGCCGTGGCCCCGCCTGTGACAGCGCAATCCCTGACCGACTACGACACCGACGATGACGGCCTCATCGAAATCGACAGCGTAGCCAAGCTCGGCGCCATCCGCCACGACCTCAACGGCAACGGCGACGCCACCCACCCCGACTATATCGCCGCCTTTACCAACCGCGACACCGCCACCGCGACCCGGATGGGTTGCCCGTCGGGCACCTGCACAGGCTACGAACTGACGCAAAACCTGACGCTCACCGGCGCGTGGTCGCCCATCGGCGGCAGTAGTAGTACGGCTTTCACCGCCACCTTTAACGGCGACGGTCACACCATTGACAGTCTGAATGTCAACAGAAGCACCGGCTACGGCGGGCTGTTCGGCTATGTGGGCGGCAACGCTGTCCTCAGAGATGTGGGACTGCTAAACGTCACCTTGAGAAGTGCGGGTGGTACAGTAGGGGCATTGGCGGGCTACACCCATCTCAATACCACGATATACTCCTGCTACGTTAAGGGGGGCACCCTCGAAATAGCTAGCGGCGGAACCTTCAATGTGGGCGGGCTGTTCGGCGAACTGCGAGGAACCCTCCGGGCCAGCTACGCCATCCTGGATTCCATCTATATGGCTTCTACGTGCGGTGGTCTTTGCAATGGCGGCCGATCGGGCATACTGGCAGGGATGATCAGGAAAAACACTATAATTGCCAGTTACGCCGCCGGGGCCAATAGGCATGCCGGCCAGAGCTTCAACGCCGGCGGGTTCGTGGGGTGGATCGAACATAGTGATACCCGAATTACCGACAGCTACTGCGACACCTCAATTTCGGTGGTGTCCAACTGCGTCGGAGCCCGACAAGATGCTTCAATCCTGGTCGCCAATACGACGGTGACCGGCTATACCACCACCCAACTGCAAAACCGCACCAACTACCTCGGCATCTACGCCACATGGAACATCGATGTGGATGGCAACGACATCATTGACTCCCCGTGGAATTTCGGCACCTCCAGCCAATACCCGACGCTCAACAGCCCCACCCAGCGCGCGGCAATGCAGCCGAAATCCCACGGTAGCGTCGACTTCGACGCCAACGACAACGGCCTGATCGACATCAGCACCGCGTTGCAACTCAACGCCATCCGCTGGGATCTGGACGGCGACGGCAACCCGGTGGCGGGCAACTTCGCCGCTTATGGCCTGGCCTTCGACGGCCGCGACACCACCACCGCCGGGCGCATGGGTTGCCCGTCGGGCACCTGCACCGGCTACGAACTCACCACCAACCTGGCGCTCACCGGGACCGGAAACTGGACGCCCACCGGCGTATGGAACGCCACCTTTGACGGCCAGGGCT
The DNA here is from genome assembly GCA_965242535.1 of Candidatus Latescibacterota bacterium. GTDB lineage: Bacteria > Latescibacterota > UBA2968 > UBA2968 > UBA2968 > VXRD01. The sequence goes on along the minus strand of OZ251458.1, from coordinate 4,642,250 downwards.
ACACCATAGACAGCCTGAACGTCAACACCAGTGCCAACATCGACGGCGGGATGTTCAGTCAGTTCGGTAGCAGTGCCGTGGTCCGCAATCTCGGCCTGACCAACGCCACCATCGCCCAAACCCACACCCCCAACGCCAAGAGCAACGGCGTGTTAGTGGGCTATATGCCATCCGGGGGCACCATCCAGTCGGTCTATGTGTCCGGCGGTAGCATCAGCGGGGCGTCCAACAACTCCAATGTGGGCGGGCTGGTGGGCTTCATGACATCGGGCACCATCTCGGCCAGCTACTCCACCGCCACGGCGGGGGTAAGCGGCAGCCCCACAGGCGTGGATGTGGGCGGGCTGGTGGGGCAGGGGAACGGAGGCAGCATCACCGCCAGCTACGCCGCAGGCGCGGTGTCGGGCGCCACCAGCGGCGGGGGCGGCGGGCTGGTCGGTCGGCTCGTCGGCAGCGGCACCAGCATCACCAACGCCTACTGCTCCGCCGCCACCGGGCAGACCAACTGCATCGGCACCACCGTCAGCGGCATATCCTCCACCCGCTACACCGCCACCCAAATGCAAACCCCCACCGGCTACACCGGCATCTACACCCATTGGAATGTGGACCTGGATAGCGACAATGTCCCCGACTACCGCTGGAATTTCGGCACTTCCAGCGACTATCCGACGCTCAACACCCCGACCCAGCGCACGGCGGCAACCCCTGCGGCTAAGGACTACGACGCCACCGACAACGGCCTGATCGACATCAGCACGGCGGCGCAACTCAACGCCATCCGCTGGGATCCCAACGGCGACGGCGCCCCGACGTCCGCCGGTGCCACCGCGTACAGCACGGCCTTTGGCGGACGCACCCACACCGCCGACGCCACCACCGGACGGATGGGTTGCCCGACGAGCGGTTGTACCGGCTACGAACTCACCGCCGACCTCAGCCTGTCGGACTACAGCAACTGGGTGCCCCTCCCTTCTTACACGGCCACCTTCGACGGCAACGGCAACGCCATTTCCAACCTCACCATCACCGGCAACACCAGCGACGATGCCGGGCTGTTTGCCGCGCTGAGCAGCACCGGTAGCATCCTGCGGGTGGGAGTGACCGGCGCCAGCGTCTCCGGCAGTGCCAGCGGTAGCCAGGAACTGGGCATCCTGGTCGGCCTCAACCAAGGCGTCATCCGCTTCAGCTACACCACCGGGTCAGTGACCAGCCACACCAGCGGCACCTATCAGAAGACGGGCGGCCTGGTGGGGCATCTGAATGACGGCGGCAGCATCAGTGCCTCCTATTCGACGGCCACGGTAACCGGCCCCACCACCGACGGCACCGGCCAGGGAACCGGTGGGCTGGTGGGGATGGTTGGCGACGTCGGCAACACGCAAACCGGCACCATCACTGCCTCCTACGCCTCCGGCGCGGTCACCGCTATCAGCACCACCAACACCGGCGGGCGTCTCGGCGGACTGGTGGGCTTTCTCCGCCAGGGCGACATCAACCAAAGCTATGCCTACGGCAGCGTCACCCCCACCTCCGGCACTGAACACGTCGGCGGGCTGGTGGGCAACCGCTTCAGCACTACCACCAATGTCACCGACAGCTATTACGACCAAACCACCAGCGGACGGAACGACACCGGCAAGGGCGTCGGCTATCTCACCGCCGACCTGCAAGGGCCCATCAACTACGGTACCGGCATCTATTCCACTTGGAATGTGAATGTGGATGGCGTATCGGGCAACGACGACCCGTGGGATTTCGGCACCGGTACCCAGTACCCTGCGCTGAAAATCGACTTCAACGAAGACGGCACGGCCAGCGCCTACGAATTTGGCGTCCAGGGCCGCAGCGCGCCGGTGCCACCCACCGACTACGATGCCAACGACAACCGCCTCATCGAAATCCGCACCCCGGCGCAGTTGAACGCCATCCGTTGGGACCTGGACGGTGACGGCTCCTCTGCCAATGCCAACTACGCCACCGCCTTTGACAATGCGGCCAGCGGTATGGGCTGCGCGGCCCCCGGTTGCAACGGTTACGAACTGATGGTCGACATCGACTTAGACACGGACGGTAGCGGGACCGCTAACTCGGGCGATACCTACTGGAACGGCGGCAACGGCTGGCTACCCGCTGACACCTTGGCCACCAACTTTAACGGCAACGGTCACACCATTTCCAATCTGTTCATCAGCCGCGCGAGCACCCCCAACATCGGGCTGTTCAGCATCATCGGCCCCAGCGGTAGCGTCACCAACTTGGGGTTGCCGGACGCCGATATCACCGGACAAAGCAGTACCGGAACGCTGGCCGGCAGTATTTTGGGCGGCACGGTAACCAGCGTCTTCTCCACCGGGAGCGTGACCGGCGTCGACCGCGTCGGCGGGCTGGTCGGTGCGGTGGGCCTTGGCATCATCCCCAGCAACGGCTCGATCATCACCAGTTACTCCACCGCGTCGGTCACCGGCACCGGTACTAGCTTTTACATCGGCGGGCTGGTGGGCAACTTTCCCTCCGGCACGATAATCGCCTGCTACGCCACCGGCACGGTTACGGACATCACCGGCGGCGGGGGCGGCTTGGTCTCCTGGGCCGGTGGCACGATAACCGCCAGCTACGCCACCGCCCAGGTCTCCGGCGCCAACAGCGGCGGGTTGATTGCCAACGACGGCGGCGGTACCTTCAACAACAACTATTACGACAGCGAGACCACCGGCCAGAGCAACAACATCGGCGCTACTCCCAAAACCACCGCCGAGTTGCAAGAGCCTACTGGCTACACCGGCATCTACCTGAACTGGAATGTGGACACCGATGGGCAGGGCGGCGGCGATGCTCCGTGGGATTTCGGGAGTCCCCGCCAGTATCCGGTGCTGAAAGTGGACTTCGACAACAACGGCACTGCCACTTGGCAGGAGTTCGGCACTCAGCGCGTCATTCCCGTTCTCGCTCAAGTGTCTGGCGTTCAGGTGACGCCCGGCGAGGGCACTTTGGCCGTGTCTTGGACTGCGGTGACCGACGCGACGGGCTATAAAGTACAGTGGAAATCCGGGGATGAGGACTACGATGAGGATGCCCGTCAAGCCGTCATCGCCGAAGGTACGACCTACACCATTGAGAATCTGATCGGGGGTACGGAATATACGGTTCGGGTAATCGCCACGAACCCCGATGCCGATGATGATGGCCCCGCTTCGGATGCGGCGACCGGTACACCCGGTGGGGATGGTACGCCGCTCCCTGAACCTGAACCTGAACCGGATACGGAGCCGGTCTTCGTCGAGGCGACCGATCCGCAAACGTATCGGGAAAACAAAGCCGTTGAGTTCACCTTGCCCGCGGCGATAGATGGCGAGGGCACCGTAACGTATAGCCTGACGGAGCTGCCCGAGGGCTTGACATTTGACGCCGAGACGCGCATCATTTCCGGCACGCCGACCGCAGTAACGGAAAAAGCGATCTACACCCTGACCGCCACGGATGAAGACGGCGATACAGGAGAGATGAGTTTCTTCATCACGGTCGTTGCGAACGTGGCGCCCTCCTTTGGCGATGCGAGCGTGGATGCCCAATCCTACATGCGGAAGCGAGAGATCGAGTCCTTAACGCTCCCCCAAGCGTCCGGTGGCGATGGGACGCTGACCTACGCGCTAACGCCCGATCTGCCCACGGGCTTGACCTTTGACGCGGAGACGCGCATGCTATCCGGCACTCCGCTCGAGGCGATGGGCGAAACGACCTACACCCTGACCGCAACGGACGATGATGGCGAAGAGGCGACCCTGACGTTCACCCTCTCTGTCATGGCCGATCCAATGCCGACCTTTGGCGATACGACAACGGCTATCGCGGCCCGGGGCTATCAACATCAAGCGTTCGATCCCGTGACGCTCCCGCAAGCGTCCGGTGGCGATGAACCGCTGACCTACACCTTGACGCCCGATCTGCCCGATAGCCTGACCTTTGACGCCGAAACGCGCATCGTTTCCGGTACACCTGTCAAGGCGATGGATGAGACGACCTACACATTGACCGTAACCGATGGCAATGGCGATGAGGCACATCTCATGTTCACCCTTGAAATCCCGGATCTGCTGCCCACTTTTGGCGGCGATACGACGATCGTTGCACAGAGCTATTTCGTCAATCAGCGGATCGAGTCCCTCGCGCTCCCGCAAGCGACCGGCGGCGATGGCACGCTGGCTTATATCCTCCTGCCCTTCCTCCCGGATGGTCTGGCATTTGACCACGAGACGCGAGTGCTCTCCGGCACGCCGACCGAGGCGAGCACCGGGGCGACCTACACCTTGAGCGCGATAGACGCCGATGGCGATATTGCCTCGCTGACCTTCTCGCTCGAGGTATCGCTCCCCTCGCCCGACATCGATGGCGATGGCAATGTGAACTTCGTCGACTTCCTGATCCTTGCCGACAAGTACGGATCGCGCCGCGGTCAAGATCGGTATGACCCTCGGTGCGATCTCAATGGCGATGGACAAATCGACTTTGCCGATTTCCTCATCTTCGCCGCAGACTTTGGATCGACGGGCTGATCCGATAAATCATCAATACGCCCCACAAAACACGAGCCCGAGTTCGCAATGAACTCGGGCTTTTTTTTTCGCCAGGCACCGGGGCCGCGATCATTCGACCAGGCACGGGGGCCTGGCCCTACGGGGCGTTCTATCATTCATTTCATTATGCGCCCCAAATGGCATTTGTAGGGACAACCCCCTGTGGTTGTCCTGTATTCGGCCAGGCACGGGGGCCTGTCCCTACGGGTCGTTCTATCGTTCATTTCATTATGCGCCCGAAATGGCATTGTAGGGACAACCCCCTGTGGTTGTCCTGTATTCGACCAGGCGCGGGGGCCTGGCCCTACGGGTCGTTCTATCGTTCATTATGCGCCCCAAATGGCATTGTAGGGACAACCCCCTGTGGTTGTCCTGTATTCGACCAGGCGCGGGGGCCTGGCCCTACGGGTCGTTCTATCGTTCATTTCATTATGCGCCCCAAATGGCATTGTAGGGACAACCCCCTGTGGTTGTCCTGTATTCGACCAGGCGCGGGGGCCTGGCCCTACGGGTCGTTCTATGATTCATTTCATTATGCGCCCCAAATGGCATTGTAGGGACAACCCCCTGTGGTTGTCCTGTATTCGACCAGGCACGGGGGCCTGGCCCTACGGGTCGTTCTATGATTCATTTCATTACGCGCCCCAAATGGCATTGTAGGGACAACCCCCTGTGGTTGTCCTGTATTCGACCAGGCACGGGGGCATGGCCCTACGGGTCGTTCTATCGTTTATTTCTTTACGCGCCCCAAATGGCATTGTAGGGACAACCCCCTGTGGTTGTCCTGTATTCGACCAGGCACGGGGGCCTGGCCCTACGGGTCGTTCTATCGTTCATTACGCGCCCCCAAATAGCATTGTAGGGACAACCCCCTGTGGTTGTCCTGTATTCGACCAGGCACGGGGGCCTGGCCCTACGGGTCGTTCTATGATTCATTTCATTACGCGCCCCAAATGGCATTGTAGGGACAACCCCCTGTGGTTGTCCGGCATTCGGACAGGCGCGGGGGCCTGGCCCTACATTTTCGGATGGGCGTCCAGGGCAACGTTCCTACATTTTGGTTTTCATCCATGTTTATCTGCATTCTGATGGGATTGCTTCTCACGCCGAATCGACGGGACGAAACCCATGAGCCGGTATCGAATCGTTACCGCGATGCCCTGCGGAGGCCGATGTAGCTGCAGGCGCACATGCCGATGATCACGAAGGCGAATGGGAGGCCCGTGGCCAAGGTGGCCGCTTGCATGGACTGCAGGCCGCCGCCGAGGAGGAGGGCAATGGCGACCGCGCCCTCGGCCGTACACCAGAATACCCGTTGCGACACGGGGGCGTCTGTGCGGCCGCCTGCTGCGATGGTGTCGATGATCAACGAGCCGGAGTCCGACGAGGTGATGAAAAAGATGATGGTCAAAAGCATGCCAAAGCACGACAGCAGGCCCGCCAGCGGCAGGCCGTACAACAGGCCCGATAGCGGCAAGCCATCGAACATTTTGAACAGCACGAGGGCGGGCCGAGACGCCTCGACCGCCTCGGTGACGCCTGTGTAGCCCTCGGTGAGGAATTGGTGGATGGACGTGCCGCCAAACGCACCAAACCACACCAAACACAACAGCGTTGGGAACAAGAGCACGCAGGAGATAAACTCGCGCACCGTGCGCCCTTTGGAAATGCGGGCGATAAACGTGCCGACAAACGGCGCCCATGCGATCCACCACGCCCAGTAGAACATCGTCCAGTTGTGCAGAAATGCCGTATCCGTCCGCCCGATCCAGTTGCTAAGGGGTACGATTTTGGCGACGTATTCCCCAAATCCGGCGACCATGCTGTGGAGGATGTAGGGCGTGGGGCCGAGGATGATCAGCGCCAGCAACAACGCGAGCGCGAGAATGATGTTGAGTTGGCTGAGACGCTTGATCCCCACGTCGAGGCCCGACAGCACCGAAAGCAGCGCGATAGCCGTAATCCCCACGATCAGCGCCACCATCGTGGCTTGGGTATGGGGCACATCGAACAGGTAGTTGAGGCCCGAGGTCACTTGTTGCACGCCCAGGCCGAGCGAGGTCGCAAGGCCAAACAGCCCCGCCAAGATGGCAAATGTGTCGATGATGTGCCCGGGCCAGCCCCATACGCGCTCGCCGAACAGCAAATAGAACGCCGAGCGAATGGTGAGGGGAAACCCCCTGTTGTACGCAAAAAACGCGAGGGTCAGCCCGACAACGCCGTAGATGGCCCACCCGTGCAACCCCCAGTGAAAGGTCGTCGCGGCGATGCCCAACGCACTCGCGGCGCGGGCATTGGCGTCATCCAAATCGGGCGTATTCTCGACGGTGTAGCGCGTCTCCGGGTCATAGACCCGATCGAGCTGCTCGAGGCCGAGCGGCGGGTTTTGAAAGTAGGTCACCGGCTCGAGCACGCCAAAAAACAAAAGCCCGATCCCCACGCCTGCGGCAAAGAGCATGGCGATCCAGGTCGCGTAGGAGTAATCGGGCTTTGCACCTTCCCCACCGAGGCGCACTTTGCCAAGTGGCGAGATAGCCACAAACGCGCAAAAGAGCACGACGAAGTTGGCGGTGATCATGAACAGCCAATCGAGATTCGTCATGAGCCATGTGCGAACATCGCCAAACACGCGCGTCGCGCCGTCCTCAAAGACGAGGGCACCGGCGACGATGGCGACGATGGCGAGGCTAGAAAAAACGAACACGGGCGTCAAATAAATCTCGAGCCCGAACAACCGCTTGTACTTCTCATGGTGCAGGTGTTTTTCTGGATCACGCATGGCGTTCCTTTCGATCTGTCGATGAAGTGGATGGGGTTTTGGGGTACTGCGAACGGGTTGCTGGCGGATGCGAGGACAGGCACGGGGGCCTGTCCCTACGATTGAGGGATGCCTGGTTGGTCGACTGCTGATCGCCGACCACTGGCTGTCTCGCCGCTGGCTTCACGGACAGGCACGGGGGCCTGTCCCTACGGGTCGTTCTATCGTTCATTATGCGACCAAAATGGCATTGTAGGGACAACCCCCTGTGGTTGTCCAGTATTCGGACAGGCACGGGGGCCTGTCTCTACGGGTCGTTCTATCGTTCATTATGCGACCAAAATGGCATTGTAGGGACAACCCCCTGTGGTTGTCCAGTATTCGGACAGGCACGGGGGCCTGTCTCTACGGGTCGTTCTATCGTTCATTATGCGACCAAAATGGCATTGTAGGGACAACCCCCTGTGGTTGTCCAGTATTCGGACGGGCACGGGGGCATTACCCCTACATACATCGCTCGCCCTTGAACGGCCTGTCACCCGTTATACCCCGCTCGTCCCTTTTGTGCCTTTTATACCTTTTGTGCCTTTGAACTGGCTACTGCCAGTTGTACCCCGCTCGTGGCTAAACTTCCCTCTCCCGTCTCTCGTCTCCCCGCCTTCCCGCCTTTACCCCCCAATTTGATACATCTCAATTTTGCGCGCTTCGGGGGTGTGATCGAATCGGATTTCGGAGTAGCGGTCGCCGCGGTGCGTCCATGTGTGGATGATCTCGTCGCGCAATGCCGAATCGGACGCGCCGCCGCGCAGATCATCGCGCAAATCCGTTCCCTCTGAGGCGAACAAGCAGGTGTAGAGTTTGCCATCGGTGGATAGGCGCGCGCGCGTACAATCGCCGCAAAAGGGTTGTGTGACAGAGGCGATGATGCCGATTTCGCCGCCGCCATCGACATAGCGATAGCGGTTCGCAACTTCGCCCATGTAGTTGGGTGCCATCGGTTCGAGGGGTAAGACCGCGTGAATGCGGTCGATGATTTCCGCGGCGGGTACGACTCGATCCATGTTCCAATTGTTGCGATTGCCCACGTCCATAAATTCGATAAACCGCAAGATGTGTCCGGTATCGTGGAAGTGTCGGGCGAGATCGACGACGAGGTGATCGTTGATCCCCCTTTGGACGACTGCGTTAATTTTGATGGGATGAAAGCCCGCTCGTTGCGCGGCGCGAATGCCGTTGAGCACGCGCTCTGTACCATGCGCGCGCCCGCTCATGCGGTCAAAGGTTTGATCGTCTATCGCATCCAAACTCACGGTGAGCCTGTGCAATCCCGCGTCTTTGAGGGCCCGCGCTTTGTCGGCGAGGAGATAGCCATTGGTGGTCAGGGTGAGGTCGCAAACGCCGGGGAGGCGCGATAGATCCGCGATGAGGGTCTCGAGATCCCGACGCAACAGGGGTTCGCCGCCCGTGATGCGGATTTTGGTCACGCCGAGCGCGATAAAAATTTTGGCGAGGCGGGTGATTTCTTCAAAGGTGAGGATATCGGCTTTGGGCAGAAATTCGTACTTTTCCCCAAAAATCTCGGCGGGCATGCAATACGGGCAACGGAAATTGCATCGGTCCGTGACGGAAATGCGAAGGTCGCGGATGGGGCGTTGCAAGGTGTCGAGGAAAGTGGACATCGATGGATCCCAATTTCATTGTCTTTGTGAAGCGAGACGCGCACGTCGTTAATATTTCCGTTCAATCGCATCGGCTTTGTATGCCGCCCGAGCTTCCAATACGCGGTCGATGCCATTCATCCATCCTAAGTCTCTTCCAATGACGAGTTCCGTCATCGCCGCGTGGTGCGTATTTTTCATGGGGATGGGCTTCGCCATGAACCCGTGCTTTTGCGCGAGTTCTCGCACTTCGTCCGCATTGTCGTAGGTCATGACAAAATCGCCTTTTATTTTTTGACACGCCCAAAAAAGAGCTTTGTGGTCTAATTCAAAGTGCGTGTAAAGCCGATTCCCCGCTTTCTTGCCGCCAGCGGTATAGGGGGGATCGATAAAAAATACGATATCCCCATCATCTCTGTATCGTTCTAATACGCGAAATGCGTCTCCGTGCTCAAAACGCAATTTATCTCGCATCAGATGAATGGCTCGCAGACGCTTGGCAAGCGTTGTGGGATACCAGCGCGACAGAACGCCTTTGCCCGATTCCCCATGCTTCAAAAGTCCGGCTCCCGCCGCCAAAATGCCACCGTGAGACATCCGGTTTTTTACGATGGTTTGAAACGCTTTTTCTTTTGTCAATCCCCTTTTTGTCTCGATCTCCGCAAGGGCGTTGTCCTTCGACATTTCAAAATTTAGTATCCTCTCTGCGAGCCATTCTGCGTCACCGTCGATAATGGTTTGCCATACCGCCGCGACCTCTGCGTCAAGCTCGACCAGCAACGATGCTTCAACTAAGTTCTCAAAAATCGCCGTTAAAGAACTGATACCGCCTCCGGCAAAAGGCTCTACCATCAGCCGAGGACGTTTGCCTGCGTTGTGCTTTGCGCGGTCATAAAGCCACTCTCGCAACCGCGGAACAAACCACGTTTTGCCCCCAGGATACCGAAATGGACTTCGATGAGGGACAGAGGCGACATTGACCGCCTTTAAGGGTTCCTCTTGGTCACCAAATAGCAATTTTTGCATGCATGCGATCCGCCATCAGAATTTCAAAATCGTCCATACGGGGACGTGATCCGAAGCAAATGTGCCGCGCTGTGTATAGACGATTTTATCGCCGTGAAAGCGAATGCGCGATCGGCTGCCTCTAACGGCTTCGGCGCGGGTGAAAACGCCCGATGCGACGACGCGATCCCGCAGATTTTGGGAAACGAGGATTTGGTCGAACAGGATCGCTTTGACCGCGACATCGCGCAGAAAATCGTGGGGTTTTCCCCGCCACTTATTGTTTTCGGCCCGCGCGCCCGGAACCGCGGGATCAAACGAATCGCTTTCGATTTTGTCGTAGAGATAATTGTATCCGTAAGAGCAATGGTCCTTTTCCAACAGGGCTTCGGACGTGTTGTAGAGAAACGCATCGGGCGCGGCGTCAATGCCAGCAGGCGCGTTGGGGTCGCCGGATTCGAGGATGTTGAGCGAGCGGTCATCGGGGTTGTCATTAAAATCCCCGAGCAACACGATGTGGTCGTATTTCACGCGGCTAGACAGATAGCGCGCGATCATCCTCGCGCTTTCTTCCCTGCGCGGATCGGTTTCGATGCGCCCCCCCGACCGGGCTTTGGCGTGGTGAACGAGCGCGATCAAACGGCGGCCATACCCCTCGACATAGGCTTGGAGCAAATCGCGTTTTCTGGGGAATGCGCGGTCGTGTACTTTTTCGGGGAATACCATCTTGAGGTCCGCAATTTCAAACGGCGCGCGCACGGCTATGGCGAGTTCTAGGGAATCCTCGGGATCATCCATCATGCCAATCGCATAATCGTCGGGCAAAATGCGCGCGAGTGCAGCTTTCGATTGGATTTCCTGAAAGCCGATGATGTCGGCATCGAGTTCGCGCACCACCGTTTGCAACCGCGCTTTGCGCGCATCGGAAATCCCATCGTCGAGCCAATAGATATTGTAGGTCGCGAGCTTGATTTCGGCGGGCCGTGGGCCACACGCGAAAGACAAAATGAGAACGATGAGAACGAGCCATCCCATCGGATACGGGCCTTTCGCACGCAATTGCTTTTGCATTGAAAATCTCCAAAGTGTCAGTCCCCGGCCAAACTCCAAAACCACATTGTACCCCACTCCGCCCGACAATATATGCGTTTCCGAAAAAAATAAAAGGGCGACGGTACGCGCCGTCGCCCTTTGTCCACGATGCTTCAACCTGTCGTCAATCGTCATCTGCGGGTTGTGCCACGGGCTCGGTCAGCGCGGCGACCTCATCGAGGGGGGCTTCCTCCTCTTGGGACATCCTGACCGAAACGAGGCGCGACACCCCGGGTTCTTCCATCGTCACGCCGTGCAGGGTCTCGCCGGATTCCATCGTCCCCTTGTTGTGGGTGACGACGATGAACTGCGACTGGGCAGAGAATTTTTGAATCACCTTGACAAAGCGCGCGATATTGGCGTCGTCGAGGGGGGCATCCACCTCGTCGAGAACGCAAAAGGGACTGGGTTTGACCAGGTAAATGGCAAAGAGCAGGGCGATGGCCGTCAGCGCGCGCTCTCCGCCCGAAAGCAGGTTGATGCTCTGGAGGCGTTTGCCCCACGGCCGCGCCGTGATCACGATGGGGGCTTCGAGCGGATCCTCATCCGGCGCCATGGTCAGATCCGCTTCGCCGCCTTCAAAAAATTCCTGAAACGTGTTTTGGAAATGCTCCCGAATCCGGCCAAAGGTATTGAGAAAGCGTTGGCGCGCGGTGCGGTCGATGCGCGCGATCGTGCGCTTGACGATTTCCTCGGCCTCCAAGAGATCGTCGCGCTGGCGCGTGAGAAATTCAAACCGCTCTTTTTGAACCTCGTACTCCTCGAGCGCGGCCAAGTTCACGGATCCCATGCGCCGCAACCGCTCTTGCAGTTCCCGCGCCTTTTTCTCCGCCATATCCGCGCCAAATTCCGGATCGGAAAGCCGCCCTTGCTCGGCGATATCGACCTCGTAATCGCGCTTGACGCGCTGGATGATCCCCTCGCCGCGCTCTTTCATGCGCGCCATAGCCACCTCGAGTTCGCCCAAGCGCGTGCGGTGTTGCGCGGTGCGGCGATTCTTTTCCCGCAACTTTTCTTCGAGCGCGCGCGTCGCCATCCCGATCTCGTGTTGCCCGCGCGCTTGGGCATCGCGCTTTTGCTCGATTTGCGTCTGTTGCCCGTGCAACGCCTCGAGTTCGCCCGATGCGACCCGAATGCGCTCCTCGCGTGCGCGTGCGCGCTTTTTGCTCTCGTCGGCCTCGCCGCGCAACCGCTCGATCTCTCGGGCGATCGCGCCTTGTTCGCGGGACAGGCGCGCCGCTTCATGGCCTAGGCTCTCCACGCGCTCGCGCAGGGAAGCGATGGTCACGCGCACGGCGGCCACGCCATCTTGCAATGCGCGCCGCTGGTTTTCCCTTTCGCGCAAGTCCGCATCGGCGCGGCGAACCGCTTCTTCGAGGGCTTGGCGTTTGGCGTCGAGCGCGCCTTGGGCGCCGGTCGCTCGGGCGATGAGTTGCGCGAGTTCGCTTTCGCGCTCGGACAGTTGCGCGGTTTCGCCGTCGAGTTCGGCTGCGGCGCGCGCTTGGCGTTTGGCTTCTGTCTCGGCATTTTGCCGATCCCGCTGCAGGCCCGCCCGCCCGTTGTGCAAATCGGCCAAGGCGCGGTCACACGCCTCGATTTGCGCGAGGTGTTCCGCTAGCGATTCGTTCGCGTGTGCCACCTGCGTTTCCCGCGTTGCGAGTTCTGTTCGCGCGGCTTCAATGGCGGACAGGAGATCGTCGATTTGTTGTTGCCGGCCGATCAGCCCCGATTCCGAAGTCGCATCCGCGCCCCCGTAAACCGTGCCGTCTGCGGCGAACACCTCGCCGCTAAGCGTGACGATCTCGACGCCTTTGGCGCGCATCGCATCGCCGTGCGCGATCGCGGTCTGCGCGTCTTGAACGAGCAAGGTGTGGCGCAACAGCGCGGATGCGGCGCCGCGTTCATCGCGCTGTGGGGCCAACAAATCGCTCGCCCACCCCACGACGCCCTTTCCGTTGGGCAAATCGCATGGCGCGCCATTTTGGACGATGCGTTCAATGGGCAAAAACGCCGCGGCGCCGTGTTCGCCTTGCCGGAGAAACGCGATCGCCGCGTTCGCATCGCGGGTATCGCGCACGATCAAACACTCCAAAGCCCGCCCCAACGCGGCTTCAATCGCGGTGACGTATTCGGGCGCGACGGCGACCATGTCGGCGACCACGCCTTGGATGCGGTCGGCAAATGGCGAATCCACGGCCAAGGCGCGCACGCCTTTGGAATAGCCCTCGAAACCCTCGCGCAATTTTTGAAGCAGGGCCACGCGCGCGCGATCCGCTTCGAGGCGGGCGCGCAGGCGATTGCGCTCCTCGATTTGTTCATCGCGCTCGGCGATGCAGCGGTCGCGGCTCGCGATGTGTCGCTCGCGTTCTTCGGCGCGTCGGGCAATTTGCCCCTCGATCGCCGCGATCTGCTGGGCGGCTCGCTCGGCGATTTCATCGGCCTCGACGCGGCGCGCCACCACGCGCTCGATGTCTTTGGTCAACCGCCCCTGCCGCTGCGCGATGCCCTCGCGCTCGGCCTGCATGCGCTCGAGGCGTTTGCCCCGATCGCTGCTTTGGCGCAACAGGTTCATCAGTTGGGATTTCTGTGCATCGACCCGTGCGCGCTGCGCGTCCAAGTCGCGCGTGTCCGATTCGAGATGGGCGGTGTCCGCTTTGAGTTTCGATTCCGCGGCTTCGCGTTTTTGCGCGGCGGTTCGCCCGTCTTCCTCGGCGGTTTTCTGGTCTTTTTGCGCGTTGTTCAACCGCTCTTTCAGGGATATTTGTTGCTGTTCGGCACGTTCCAAAAAAGCGCGAATGCCGCGCACCTCTTCCCGCGCGACCCCGATTTCTCTGTCTTTGCGATGCACGAGCGCGACGTGCTGTGCGATCTCGGCATTGGCTTGGGCGAGCACCCGGTCTCGATCTGCCAGTTCCGCGCGCATTTCCTCGAGCTTGGCCTCGAGGGTGGTCATTTGGGTTTCGGAGATTTCGACATCTTCTCTGAGAAAAGCCATTTCCTCGCGCAGGGGCACGGCTTTGTCCGCCAACTCGAAATATTGGAAGCGCGCCAATTTGATCTCGAGGTCGCGCACTTCGTCCGACAGGGCTTTGTACAGCCTGGCCTTGCGCTCTTGGCGTTGCAAAGACGCGACTTGGCGTTGGATTTCCCCGAGCCAGTCTTCCATCCTTTGCAGGTCTTGGCGCACGGCGATGAGCCGGTTCCATGCGGACTTGCGGCGGATTTTATACCGCGTCACGCCCGCGGCCTCCTCGAAGCACCTGCGGCGTTCTTCGGCGTTGTCGCTGATGATCTCATCCACCATGCCCTGTTCGATCACATAAGAAGACTGCGTGCCCAGCCCGGTGTCCATCAGCAGGTTTTGGATGTCTTTCAGGCGACACGGAATTTTGTTGATCAAATAATCGCTCTCGCCGGAGCGGAACAAGCGGCGCGTCAGGGTCACTTCTGTAAATTCGGTGGGCAAAACTTTTTGAGAATTGTCCAAGGTGAGCGAGACCTCGGCCATACCGAGCGGCTTGCGCGAGCGCGTCCCAGAAAAAATGACATCGCCCATGTTGCCACTCCGCAGGGATCGGGGCCGCTGTTCGCCCAGTGCCCAGCGCAGCGCGTCGACCACATTGGACTTGCCACACCCATTTGGCCCCACGACGCAGGTGATGCCTTTTTGGAAGGGCATATCGAGTTTTTGGGGAAAGGACTTAAAACCCAGTGCTTGCAAACGAGTCAAATGCAACGCGAAACCTCCTAAGCAAAACAGGGGAATTGAGAACACAAAGCGCGAAAGAACAAGGGGATGTGATGGGGTCAGGACGCCGACGCGCCAACGGAGGGAGAAATGGGGAAACGGCAGTTGCAAACGGCCGCTCGGGGAGCATTGGGGAACTACATTTAGTAGCGGGGAGGGTTGTAACACGTCGCTATAATACTATATCTTGTGGCAATCGTCAAGACGAAAAGTGGCGTGCCGAGTTTTCTCAACGCCCGCATCGATCGCGTCGAGATCCGCTTTGACCTCGCGCCACGGGACTTCATGGGGCAACCTATTCGACAGAGCGGATTTGGCGGCACAAACGCCCGCGGCCTGTCCCATCGCCACGGCGTTTCCCGTCACCCGATAGCTCGAATGCGCGATGAAATCGCCGCTTATGCAGCGGCCCGCCATGAGCAGGCCATCGACATCCCGCGCGATCAGCGCCCGAAGTGGAATGTCGTAAGGGCGCGACCGGTGGGGCTTGGCCTCGACGATCTTCGTTTTTTTCGGATCGGTCGAGTGTACGTCAATGCCCATCGTGACCCGGCAGACGGCATCCTCGAACCGCGCGCCGTGGAGGATATCCTCTCCCGTCACCTCGTACCGTCCGCGAATCCGCCGTCCTTCCCGAATGCCGATTTGCGCGCCCGTTGCCACCACGCGCATATTTGACCATACGCCGCCGCGGGCGCGCAAGGCCGCCACTTGGGTATGGATTTCCCGACGCGCGCGGATCGTCGCCGCTGTGATCGCCTGGGCATCGTCGCATTTCACGCCGTATTGGTGATTGCCCATCAGCGCGAAGAGATCGTCCCGGATGCGAAACAATGTCGGGTGACCGTAAGAAGGCGAAACCCCGAGCGCGTCCATCAACGCGCAGAGTCGTTGCTTCGGCTCTTTCATAGACCCGCCGACATAGGGTTCGATCCGATCGAATTGCAACCCGGCGATCAACGCCATCAAACTCATCGGCTGGACGTTTCCGGTTTCCGGGTGCCCGACATCGAACCCGCATCCGGAAAGCGCTCCGAGATCGCCGTCCCCTGTCGCGTCGACAAAAGCCGATGCGTGCCACGCTTCGCGCCCGGTTTTGGACTCTGTAATCACGACGGAAAGCCGATTCTCGCTGTCGCGCGCCGCGCCGACCACGCGCGTCAGCAACCGAATTTCGACCCCCGCCTCGACGCACATTTCCTCGAGGAGCAACTTCATCTCTTCGACATCGTACGCGTAGTTCTTTCCGCCCGGCACGCGGAGACGGCGCGCATCCCGGGCGTCGAGCCGATCTGTGATCTCCGCCATGATGCCGGGCTTGTCCACGGAATCGATGATCCAACTCAACGCGCCCGTCGTCCAAACGCCTCCTAGGCAACCGTGCAACTCGATCAATCGCGTCCTCGCTCCTTGCCGCGCACACGAGATCGCAGCCGCAATACCGGCCGGCCCGCCGCCACAAACCACGACATCCACGTTTTCCACAATCGGAATGTCTCTTTTCGCTTCGCTATGGATCGACACCTTGCCCCCCTCGGTTTTCCCGTTGACCATCCGCCTTGCGAACACAACATACGGCAAAGCCACATGTTGTCAAGGTGAGAACGTTGCGGGATCGCGGTACGCGGACGCATCTCGGCATTCTGTCTGATAATTTGACATTTGATATCGCGCGCTTTGACATTATATTTTGCAAACTGAAATCGCGTCCGTCTCAATCAAAATGAGGAGTTTCTCATGCCGAATTTGCACCGGGAAAAAATCGTCCGAATCGAAAAAGTGGTCATGAAATTCAAACGCCCCCGCGTGGTCGGGCGCAATGCGCGCATCGGCGTCCACGGGGATACGGTGACGGACCCCGTCGTCCGCATCCACACGAACAGCGGCGCTATCGGCGTTGGGTGGTCGCGGTTGGATCGGGAAGGCGCCGAGGCGTTGGTGGGCAAATCCGTGGGGGATGTGTTCCAACTGCCCGCCGGATCGACAGAAGGCGGAAGGGCGATCGACTTGCCCCTGTGGGATCTGGCGGCAAAATTGTCGGGCGCGCCCCTGTACCAACTCTTGGGCGCTCGGGGATCGCGCGCGGTCGAATTGTACGACGGGTCCATTTACATCGACGACTTGGACGCCTCAGACGAGGAGGCCGGTGCCATCTTCCGCGAGGAAGTCAAAACCGGGCACGAGTACGGGTACAAAAATTTCAAAATCAAAATCGGTCGCGGCGCGCGCTGGATGCCCGTCGGAGAGGGCACGGATCGGGATGTGCTGGTCATCCACAGCGTTCGGGAAGCCGCAGGTGCCGATGCGAAAATCCTCATCGACGCCAACAACGGTACGACGCTCAACATCGCAAAAGACATTCTCGAGCGCTGCGAAGACGTGGGCATCTACTGGTTTGAAGAACCCTTTCACGAGGATCGGTCTTTTAACGAGGCGTTTAAGCGATTCATCGTCCAAAAGGGCTACGACACGCTGGTTGCCGATGGCGAATCCGGGCCGCCACCGCCCAATTATTTCGAGATGGTCAAACGGGGATGGATCGACGTGGTGCAACACGATTTTCGCGCCAAGGGCCTCACGTGGTGGCGCGAAACCGCCGCGATGATCGAGCCCTGGGGCGGCCAGTGCGCCCCCCACTGCTGGGGCAGTCTGATCGAGCGCTATGCCCACGCGCATTTCGCCGCGTCCATCCCGCATTTCTCCCTGCAAGAAGCCGCCCCCGCCGCCATGCCGGGCCTCGTCTTAGACGGATGGGCGATGCGGGACGGGTGTTTGATCGTGCCCGACACGCCGGGAACGGGCTTTGACCTCGAGGCAGACGCGATAGCAGAAGGCATCGTGCGAGAAGATGGGTTCCGGGTGGGGCGATAAATTCGCGAGCAAAATCCGTTCTCCGCCAAAAAGTATGCACGGGGCGGAGATAGGTGGACTGGCGGTAGGAGTGCGTGGCTATGAATTTGAAAGTCGTTCTCCAAAAATTGCGCCATCGTTTTGAGATATTTTACGGGGATCGGCTGGCGCGCATGGTGTTATTCGGTTCGAGGGCCCGCGGCGATGCAAACCCCGACTCGGATATCGATGTGCTCGTCGTCTTAAATGGCCCTGTAAATGCAGGCGAGGAAATTGAGCGCACCGGTGGGATCGTGTCCGATCTTTGTTTGGAAAGCGAAGTGGTGATCAGTTGTGTGTTTCTCGATCGCCATCGTTACGAAAACAAACGCGGTCCCCTACTTCGGAATATTCGCAAAGAGGGGGTTGCGTTATGACGGATGAACAGCAGGAGCTTTTGCAACAAGCGCAGGATAGTCTCAATGCTGCCAAATGGCTCATGAAAGGAGAATATCCGGGATATGCGGCGGCCAGGGCTTACTATGCAATGTTCTATATTGCCGAAGCTTTTTTAGAAGGCGATAGATTGTCATTTTCGAGACACTCGGCAGTTATTGCGGCTTTCGGACGTGTATTTGCCAAACCAAAAAGAGTGCCAGTAGAGTTCCATCGGTATCTCATAGAAGCGCAGGCGGTGCGTCACAGCGGCGATTACGGCGAAAGACAGGCTGTTAATTTTGACCAAGCACAGGTACAAATCGATCGCGCTGAAGATTTTTTGCAACTCGCTCAGCGACTGATTGGCCCATTATCAGTTGAATAAAACGTCTGTCCCGATACGAGGAGATTTTTGATATGACTTTTCCAAGCGCGGAGTGGGAGACGCGATTGCCCGGGGATCTCGGCTTTGATGCGGATGAACTCGCACGGGTGCAGGCGTGGTTGCGCGAGGTGGCGGGCGAGCGGCCCTTTCAAGTGGGGATCGCGCGTTGCGGCTATCTCGTTGCCGAGTGGCTGCACGGCGTTGTGGCGGGTTCCGCGCATTCGCAGGCATCGGCCGCAAAGTCGTATTACGCCACGCTCTTGGGCATCGTGGTCGCCGAGGGCAAATTGTCTTCGCTCGATGAACGGATCGTCAACCACTATCCGGAAATGATGGATGTGGGCGAGCGGGAAGGCCCAAAGCCCGGGCGATATGCGTTTGAAAAAGACCGCGACATCACTTTTCGGCATCTCATCTGCAATGTGTCGGGCTACATGAAACCGGGGGAAAAGCCGGGCGAGGTCTTTCACTATCAAACCTATGGCATGAACATCCTCACGCACGCCATCGCCAAAATGTACGGGTATTACGACGCGAACGATCCCGATGGATCGCCTGGGTGTGGAAAGTTGATCGAGGAAAAGATGCGCGATCCCATCGGCGGCACCTGGACGCATTCGCACTCCAACTTTGACCTGGGCGACGATGCGCGAATCGACATTTTCGGGTACTATACCCAAGTGCATACCACATTGCGCGATCAACTGCGCGCAGGGCACTTGTGGCTCAATTACGGCAGGTGGAACGGCGTTGAGATCGTCCCGGAAAATTACCTCAGAGAAGCCACCCAAACCAATGCCTTCATTTTGCAAAACGAACCCGAAGAAAATTGGAAATACGGGCACGGCTTCTGGTGCAACGACCACGGCAAGCAGTGGGCAGACGCGCCGAGAGATTCCTTTGCCGCATCGGGCGCGGGGGCGAAACACATCTGGGTATGCCCGCGATTGGGGCTGGTCATCGCGCAAAACCCGGGGCTGTGGGATCAGTTCAGAGCAGAAAACGACGAGACCGCAAGCCAAAATGAAGTCATCGCGCGAATCGTCAACGCGGTGCGGGAATAAGTACCAAAAAATGTAGGGACAGGGACCATTTGCATCATCGGGATCGCTTTGCAGTGCCACCGTCCTTCAGAGAAGCCATCGCAACCCGTGCGATCCAAAAGTCCATCACCGAAAGCCATCAGGCACAGCGCGCAAGTCCATTTCGCAACCCACATCCCTTTTGCAACCCACTTGGCAGGCTGTCTCATGTCGTTCTGCTACAAAAGCGATTTGCGCTGTGCTAGCCCCTCGGCGCATGAGAGCGGCATTTTTTGCCTACTTTTTTTTGCTGTTGAAAAAAAGTAGGTCGCCGAAGGCATCAAAGGCAACCAACGAGGCTGTAGAACCAAAGTTTTAGAAAAGCGAGCAACGTCGGTGCTGATGGGTGCGGATCAACATTTAATTTCCAGAGTATTTAGTTGGTACAAATGGCCCCCGCGCCTGTCCGAAGAACCGCGGTATCCACACTCGTTCACCAAAAAAACAACATGCCAACGCTCAATCTCAAACCCACGCACAAGCCCGTCAGGGCGTACTACGAATCCCTCGGGCGATTCGGGCGGATCGGCGTCACGCATGAAACCGCCGTGCGCTCGGCGTTTCAATCGCTACTCGAATCGTGCGCTCGGCAAGTGGATTGGACACTCGTACCGGAGCGTGCCATCGCGCTGCGCCGCAACAAGCGGATCGTCGTCGATGGCGCGTTGATCGACGCGTTCAACTTGCCGCACGGCTATTGGGAAGCAAAGGATATCCAAGACGATCTCGACGCCGAAGTGCAACGCAAGTTCGTAGCGGAAAGCACGGCGCGCGTCGACCTGCAAAAGAGGACGGACATGTTTGTGATCGTCGGCAATCCGCCTTACAATGTTGGGCAGGTCAACGAGAATGATAATAACAAGAATCGGAAGTACGAGACGATGGATGCGCGGGTGCGGTGTGATGCGCGAGAACCACACCACTCGCGCCGATGCCAGCCATTGCTTTGCGTCTGGTCATGTGGTTCTGCGATTCAGACATGAATGCCTCTAAGAAGCCATCTAAAAACTCGGACCGCCATTGAGATCGTCGCAAAAGCATTCGCTTTTCGCAGGTCAAAACCATACATAGCGCGAAAATAGGACGCCTTGATTCCCCCCTTCCTCGCAGGAAGGGGGGCCAGGGGGGTAGGTCCCAATAATTTTTAGATGGCTTCTAAATGAAATCGGTGGCAATGTACGCATCCCCTCCCCAACAGCCGCGTCAAGCAATCGGTCGAGAGGCGTCATTTTGTGCGCGTTTTGAAAATTGATCTGCCCCGAAGCCATGCGGGATGAGAATGATTTTTCGCCAAAGAGATATTTTCTCGTTTATATTGGACTTTCGGGCAAATGCCCTTTAACTTGTGGGATGATAAATCGAAAATTTCATCTTGGAGAATAATAAAATGCTAATCCGTTTTTCCGTTGAAAACTGGATGTCTTTCCGCGACCGAGCCGCCTTTTCGATGATTGCCAGCCGAGAACGCCAGCACGGAGCGCGCGTTGCAAAGATCGGCAAATACAAAACGAGAGTGCTTCCTATCGCGGCGATCTACGGTGGCAACGCATCGGGCAAGACGAATTTTTTCAAGGCCCTGAGTTTTGCCAAAACGCTGGTCGTCAAAGGCAGTCGGCTCGACAGCCTGATCCCGGTCGAGACATTTCGATTGGATGATGGGGAAACGACACGCCCCTCGCGCTTTGCTTTTGAATTGCTGATCGACGAGACCATCTACGACTTCCGTTTTGCAGTGACAAAAAAAGAAGTCTTGGAAGAAAAGCTGGTGGAGATCACGAGTACCAGCGAAAAAGTGCTCTACGACCGCCGCGATGGCAACCCCCACTTCGCGCCGTCGCTCGCCGCAGACTTCCTGCAATTCGCTTTCAGGGGAACGCGAGACAATCAACTTTTTTTAACCAACTCCGTATCGCAAAAAGTTGACGATTTCAGGCCGGTCTATGACTGGTTCAAAAATACGCTCGATCTGATCGCGCCGGACACTCGGTTTGAGCCTTTTGAGCAGTTTCTCGATGAAGGGCGGCTTTACACGGTCATGAGCGCGTTGTTGCCGCGGCTCGATACCGGTATCGCCCATCTCGGCAGTGAAGAAATTCCATTTGAGAACATCCCGCTTCCCGAGCCATTAAAGCTCGAGATTCGGGAAGAAGTGCGAGAGGGCGAGAGCATTCGCTTGTCGAATCCATCGATGAATGACCGCTTTGTAATTACCCGCAAGGATGGCGAGTTAATCGCAAAAAAACTGGTCGCCTTTCACCCCAAATCGGACGGCACAGAGGCCAAATTTGAGATGCGTCAAGAATCGGATGGCTCACAGCGGATCATCGATCTCCTGCCCGCTTTTCTCGATCTTTCGGAGGACACATCGCAAAAAGTCTATGTGATCGACGAAGTCGACCGCAGTCTGCATTCCTTGCTGATCCGCAATTTGATCGAAGCATACCTATCCCGTTGTTCCGCGGAAACGCGCACGCAATTGCTCCTGACGACCCATGATGTCATGCTGATGGATCAGCAGTTGTTGCGCCGGGACGAAATGTGGGTAACGGAAAGGGATGCGTCCGGCGCGACGACCCTGTTTTCCTTCAGCGAGTACAAAGACATTCGTTACGACAAGGATATTCGGAAAAGCTACCTGCAAGGACGGATGGGAGGCATTCCCCGCGTACTGGGAGGGGGTTTCGCAGATCTCTACGCCACGGAGGAAAGACGGGAGACGGGAGACGGGAGAGGTGAGAAGCAAGCGCAATCGTAGGGACAGGCCCCTGTGCCTGTCCGAAGATACAAGTGAGGGGATACCCGATGCCGTCGAACAGACGTAAATTCCGCAGGGAAACCGGCGAGCGACCTTACCGAAAGCTATTTGTCATTGCCACAGAAGGGACAAAAACAGAGCCTCAATATTTTGCCCTTTTCAACAATCGAGATTCGGTTGTCAAGGTGGATTGCATAAAGGGCAAATCCGACAGCTCGCCACGCCATGTCTTAAAACGCATGAAAGACCGCCTCAAGCGAGAAACCCTATCGACTTCGGATGAGGCGTGGCTGGTAGTAGATAAAGACGAATGGACTGACGATCAGTTGGCGCAACTCCACGCATGGTCACAGGAGGCGGATCATTACGGCTTTGCCCTCAGCAATCCCAAGTTCGAATATTGGTTGTTGCTCCATTTTGAACCTGGCACGGATATCGGGTCATCACGCCAATGTTCAGATCGGTTGAAGCAACACTGGCCCGACTACGACAAAGGCATTGATGCCCGAAAGATCACGCCTGGGATTGAGAACGCTATCGATCGGGCCAAGGCTCGCGATAACCCTCCGTGTGTGGATTGGCCGCGCGTATTCGGTAGTACAGTTTACAAACTGGTCGAGAAAATTTTTCATTTAAAATAAATCACAAACTGCCCGGTTGCATGGGCAGTTTTATTTTTTTACATTTGTATGGATGTCGTGCGGAGACCGCCCACTGTTGCTTTGGGGTTGCGTGCGCGGACAGGCACGGGGCCTATCCCTACGGGTGATGGGGGCGCGATTGGCAGAACTCCACGTCGGCTATGAAGACCAGCCCGAACATCGGCTCGCGTTCATCGAAAACCCGAACGCACCGCTCGACTGGCGCGTGAAAAAAATGCGCTTGTCCAAAGACAAAACGCAGATCGAGTACAACGATTTCTTGACACTCGACGGGATTCCGCCCAAGGCGTTTGAGTATCGCCTCGGCAATCGCTCGGCGTTGGAATGGGTGATCGATCAATACCGCGTCAAAGAGGACAAACGCAGCGGCATCATCAACGACCCGAACCGCGATGCCGATCCGCAGTACATCGCCAACCTGATCGGCAAAGTGATCGCCGTGAGCTTGGAAACAGCGGCGATAGTGGAGGGGTTGGAGGGGTTGGAAGGCGTTGGGGGATAACAATAATCAGACTCAAATAAAACGAAGTTTTAAAATAAAGGAGGAGCACAATGGAAATGAAAAAAGCGCGGGTCGATCGAGCCGTGAAAGCCCAATCGCGGCGGGCGTTTGACCTGTCCCGACAAATTCACGCATGGGCCGAGCGGCCCTTTCGGGAATGCGAATCGTCGAAGGCATTGGCGGCCTATTTGGAAGGCCAGGGATTCCGAATCGAATTTCCGTTCAAAAACATCCCCACGGCCTTTCGCGCCACATGGGGGACGGGCAAACCCGCCATTGGCATGTTGGGGGAATACGACGCCTTGCCCAACTGCGGCGCCGAGGAGGGCACGTGGGGGCACGGCTGAGGCCACAATTTGTTGGGCGTTGCCCCGGCCGCAGGTGCGGTCGCTGCAAAAGCGGTGTTGGAAGAGTTGAACCCCTCCGGGCAGATCGTCTATTACGGTTGCCCGGCCGAAGAGACCTTGGCGGGCAAAGTCTATATGGCCCGCGATGGCGCGTTTCGAGATTTGGACGCGGTGCTCGCGTGGCATCCGGGAACGAGTACGGGCGTCGACAACTGCGGGGGATCGTCACTCGATTCGCTGGTGTACGAATTTTTCGGCAAAACGTCTCACGGCGCGAGCGCGCACCGTGGTCGCAGCGCGTTGGACGGCGTGATGTTGATGGATGTCGCGGCGAATTATTTGCGCGAACACGTTCCCGAAAACGCGCGCATTCACTGCGTGATCCGCGATGGCGGCGACGCGCCCAATGTGGTGCCCGCCTACGCGAAAGTGTGGTACTACGCGCGGGGAAAGGATCGCGCACAGGTCGATGAGATCCGCGAGCGGTTGACCAAATGCGCCAAGGGGGCGGCCATGGCCACGGAAACCACCGTGAAATGGCAACGGATCACGGCTGTCTATCCCCGGTTGCCAAATGATGCCATGTGCAACATCGCGCGCCAAAACCTCGAATTATTCGGCCCTCCGCGCGCGTCAAAAAGAGATGTGGAGCGCGTGCAGGCGCTGGGATACAAAGGCGAATTTGACGGGAAAATCAAAAAGGGCAGCGGGTCGCAAGGGCGCGGGTCATCGGATGAGGACAACGTGTCGTGGCTCGCGCCGATGGGCCGGTTTCAGATGGTGTGCTACGCCAAGGGCACGCCTGGGCATCACCGCGACATGACCGCCCAAGCCGCCATGCCCTTTGCCGAGCGCGCGATTTTGCAAACGGCCAAAGTCTTTGCCGGCTCGGCTGTGGATCTGATTTTGGACGCCGAAAAATTGCGCGCGGCCCGCGCGGAATTCGAAAGGGCAACCGAGGGATTCACCTACGATCCGATCATTTCAAAACGCCAGAAAGTCCCGGTCGATCCCCCATAGGAGAACGAAAATGACATCGCAACGCTTGGTCTGCACGGATATTCGGCGGATCGAATTGCGGGCATTCGAATTGCCGCGCCTGCCCGACCGCGGCATTTTGGTGCAAAACGATTACACCGCCGTCAGCGTCGGCACGGAAATCTACAATTACGCCCACGGGAGCGAGCCCTCCCGGCCGAGAACATTCCCGCGGCCGACGGGCTATTGCAACGCAGGCGTGGTGCTCGAAGTCGGCAAAGACGTGCGGGGGATCACCCCAGGTGACCGCGTCGCGAGCCAGGGCAATCACGCGCATCACGCAATCCTGACGCAGAATTTCTTCAAAGTGCCCGCGGGCGTGTCGCCCAAATCCGCGGCTTTTACGGTCATGTGCGCCATCGCCCTGCACGGGCATCGGGTCGGGCGTCCCGAACTGGGCGAGGTCGTCGCGATTATGGGCATGGGCATCGTGGGGCAGTTGGCCGCCACCTTTGCCCGCTTGGCCGGCGCGTTCCCGGTCATTGCCATCGACACAAACGCCTTTCGGTTGGACAGAGCCAGCGCGCGGGGCGCCGATGTCTGTCTCAATCCCCATGCCGAGGCCGATATCGCCCAAGCCGTGCGCGAACGCGGCGTAGCCGATGGCGTGGATCTGGTCATCGAAGCGACCGGCATCCCCGCAGTCTATCCCACGGCACTCGCCTTGCCCCGGCTCGGTGGGCGACTGGTCGCGCTGGGGTCTCCGCGAGGCAAGGTGGAAGTGAGTTTTTTGCCCGACGTCCACCAGCGCGAAGTCACCATTTTAGGCGCGCACCAGCCCAAAACGCCGGACGACGAGCATATCTACTATCCGTGGAACAAGCGCAGGGACCGCGAGTTGGTCTTGCGCTTGATGGCCGCGGGCAAGTTGCCCATTGAAGACCTGATAACCCATGTCGCAAAACCCGCCGAGTGCCAAACCACCTACGACATGCTCGCCGACGATCCGACAGAAGCGTTGGGCGTGGTATTTGAATGGTAATCCCAGCCGCCAAAAAGCCAAAAATCCCGCCAGATGTGGTTCTGACGGGATTTTCTACATGGGTCGCAAAATGGCGACTCGGCTGATATTTTTTATATCGAAATAAATGTCGGTCTCGCATCATTGAACTTTCCGAGAGCGCACATCGCGTTTAATTTTTTCGATGAATTGGTTGTCTGCATCCTCATCTGCAACGAGGTCTTTTTGCCGATGATCTAAACTCGCAAGCAGTTGCAACCCTTCTTCTTCCACCTCATGGACGATCAGGCGTATCCTCTTGGCATCGGATTTTGCCAGCAATTTGAGCATTTTTGGAGCTTTGCCAATGGTGGTTTCCGCATTGATCAATTCCATACTGACCTCCAATTGATCGGGTATGTAATTTATGATATGTGGAAATGTAGGACTATCGCCCGCGGTTGTCAATATCTCTACGCCTCATGGCCTTTTTCTTTGACAAATCGCGTTTGGGACGCATATTGAGCGGCCCTCACCTCGTTCATCAAAATTCTGGGAGATCATCCATGGCTTTCAAAACCACGGATTTGTGCGACGAATACGAAACCGATCCCGCGCTTCAAGTTGCCGAACCCCTCTTTGAAGACTACGGCGGGACCCTCGCGTTTTGCGGCCCGATGGCCACGGTCAAAGTTTGCGAAGACAACGCGCTCGTGCGCCGAGTGCTCGAAACCCCGGGCGACGGTCGCGTGCTCGTCGTCGATGGCGAGGCGTCGATGTGGTGCGCGCTTTTGGGGGATATGGTCGCGCAAATCGCCAGCGACAACAACTGGTCGGGCATCGTCATCAACGGCGGGGTGCGCGATGTTTCCGAACTCGCCAAAATCCCAATCGGCGTCAAAGCGCGTTTCGCCGTGCCGCGCCGAAGCCGCAAAGAAGGCCATGGCCGCCAAAACACGCCCCTCGCATTTGCCGGCGTCACCTTCTTGCCCGGCGATTATCTCTACGCAGACGAAGACGGCATCCTAATCGCCAAACGAGATTTGTCGCGTAAATAACAAAAGAACATGAGAGGAATGACAGATGATTATTTTTGGTCACATTGAGGATAACCAGATCCTCATCGACAAAAAAATCCAGCTTCCCGATGGCATCCAAGTCGAAATTCGAGTTCCCGATGAGGTAGCGGAAACGGGATTGTGCAGGAAGAACCATCGAGAATCCGGGGAAATTGTCGAGGATATTACTCCCTCAAAATTGCGCCCGGTGGGGATTGACCGTGGAATGACCATTCCCCCAAGCTTCTTCTATCCACTTCCCGATGACCTGATCGACGCATTTCAAGGAGACAGTCCGTCGGCATGAAACTCCTGCTCGACACATGTACTTTTCTCTGGCTGGCTACCGCCCCTCAACAGCAGAATGTCAACGCGACCCAATGACCGCAACCCAAGGAGACGACATGCCTCAAACAGATCGCCCCAATATCCTGTTCATCATGGACGACCAACACCGCTTTGATTACTTGGGCTGTGCCGGTGCCGACTTCGTTCGCACGCCCAATATCGACCGTCTCGCAAAACGGGGCGTCCACTTCACCGATTGCACGACCAATAGCCCGGTCTGCGCGCCTTCGCGCATTGCACTCGCTTCCGGCATGCAACCCTCGCGCCTCGGATGCGTGGAAAACAATTGCTTTTTGCCCCGGAGCCAGCCGACTTATTACCAGCAACTGCGCGATTACAACTATTACGTGGGTTGCGTGGGCAAGCTCGACCTCGCCAAACCCGATGGGTACAACGGGCGAGACGGCGACAGGCCCGCCACTTACATGTGGGGCTTTACCCATCCGGTCGAATGCGAGGGCAAAATGCACGCGGGCCATTCCAAAACCCCGCAGGGGCCCTACAACCACTTCTTGCGAGACAAGGGGTTGCTCGAAGCCTTTGTCGATGATTATGCCCGCCGGTCAAAAGAGGGCTTTTACCGCTCTTGCCACGATTCGGTCTTGCCCACCGAAGCCTTTGAGGATGTCTATATTGGGCAACGGTCTGTCGAGTGGATCGAGAATATCCCCGATGATTTCCCGTGGCATTTGTTCGTCAGCTTTGTCGGCCCGCACGATCCCTTTGATCCGCCCACCGAATACGGCGCCAAATACCGCGATGCGGACGTGCCACCCGCCACCCCTGCGAATTTGCCGGGCAAACCCGCGTACCTCAAAGACCGCGTCAAAGACATCGCGCCCGAAAAAATCGCGGAAACCCGACGGCAGTATTGCGCGGCCATCGAAGCCATCGACGATCAGATCGGCGAAATGCTCGCAGCCGTTGAACGGCGGGGCATGGCCGACAATACGTACGTCATTTTTTCCAGCGACCACGGGGAAATGCTCGGCGACCACGGCTTGTACACCAAAAGCGTGCCCTACGAAGCCTCGGTCCACGTGCCCCTCATCGTGGCGGGGCCCGGCATTGCGGCCGGGCGCGTCTCGAATGCCCTGGTCGAACTCATCGATCTCAATCCCACGATATGCGATCTCGCCGGCATTCCCCCGCTTTCGGATATCGATGCGCGATCCATAGCACCCGTGTTGCGAGGCGAGGCAGCGAGTCACCGATCGGAAACCGTCAGCGGCATCCGCAATTTTAGGTGCATCCGCACGCGCGAGCACAAGTTGATCGAAAATTACAACGATGTCGCCGAACTCTACGACTTGATCGCGGATCCAACGGAAGAACACAATATCGCGGAACAAAATCCCGATCTGAGGCGCGAGTTGTCTCGCCGCCTATCGGCGCGTTACACAGAAGGCACATGGCATCGGTGATTGGCGATCGCAATGTCGGCGTGCCCTCGTCTCTGGCGTACTCTTGAGAAATCGCTATGGACTACACGATTATTCACGCGACGCACGAATCCATCCAAAAAGTCGGGGGGATCGGTGCTGTGCTCGAGGGCTTGATCACCTCATCGGCGTATCAAAACGCCGTGGCGCGGTCCTTCCTCGTCGGCCCTCTGTCGCGCCTCGACGATGAAGACCTCCTCGCGGCGAGTGGCACGGTGCTTTTTTCCACGGTTTCCGGCGAGCAAAATACCCCGCATGCCGACGCGCTCAGCCACACGGCCGAGCGGTATAATGTCAATCTCATCTACGGGACGCGGCGATTTGCCGGCGGGGCCGAAGCCGAGGTGTTGCTCGTAGATGCCGAAGACCTCAACCCCCTGCGGTCGCGCAATTTCAAGTACAATCTCTATCGGCACTTTGGCCTGTCGTCCGACCGATACGATTCGGTCGCGGATTACGCGCGGTATGTCGATATCGCCGAAGCGGCTTACGAAGCGGTTTCCGATCTGATCGGCGCCGCGCCCGGGCCGCATATTGTGCTCGCGCACGAGTATATGGGCATGCCCATCGCGCTCGAGGCGATCATGGAGGACGACCCGCGCTTTCGGACCATTTTTTACGCGCATGAGGTGTCGGCCATGCGCGGGATCGTAGAGAGCCACCCCGGGCACGATGTCATGTTTTACAACGCGATGGCGCGCGCCCTATCACGGGGCGAAACCGTCGAGGATCTGTTTGGAGATCAGTCCGATTATCACCGGCACGCGCTGGTGCAACTGGCATCGCACTGCGATGGGATTTTCGCCGTGGGCGATCCCACCCTCGACGAACTGCGCTTGATGGGATTTGGAGATCGCCCCATCGACTTGGTGTACAACGGCATCCCCGCGGAGCAAATCGCTTACGCCGACAAATCGCGCTCGCGCTCGCGCCTGTTGCAATACGCGCAAAATTTGCTCGGCTACGCGCCCGACGTGGTGATGACGCACGTCGCGAGGCCCGTGATCAGCAAGGGCCTGTGGCGCGATTTGCTCGTGTTGACGCATCTCGATAACCTGCTGAAGGACGAGGGCCAAACGGGTGTGTTTTTTCTTTTGACGACCGCGGCCGGCCCGCGCGGGTCGCGCGATGTCGAGAAAATGGAATCCGAATACGGATGGCCGGTCGTCCACCGCGAAGGGCATCCGGACTTGGTCTCGAGCGAAGTGGATATCTATCGCGATGTGGTGGCGTTTAACCGAGAGGCAACCGCCGTGCGGGCGATTCTGGTCAATCAATTCGGATGGGACAGGGCGAGTTGCGGGCAGCGCATGCCCCACGAGATGGCCTTTGCGGATTTGCGCCGGGGCACGGATGTCGAATTTGGGCAGTCGATTTACGAGCCGTTTGGCATTGCCGTGCTCGAGCCCTTGACCTTTGGCGCGATTTGCGTGCCGAGCAGTGCGTGCGGGTGTTGCGGATTTTTGGATCGCATCGCCGCCTTAGATCGCGTTGTGGTCGCGGATTATGCGGCAGATGTCGCGCTGGACAACAACGCAGATGCCCGCGCTATCGGCGGGCCTGAACGCCGGATTCAAGAGGACAAAGTGGCGCGAAAAGTCGCGTGGGAAATCGCCAATGCGCTGCCCACATCCGACGAGGAACGCGAGGCGCGCTTGCATGCAGGCTATGAACTCGCCGCGCAAATGAGTTGGGATCGCGTGTGCGAATCGCTTTTTTTACCCGGCATAAAACGCGCGATTTCGCGTCGCGCATCGCGCAACATTTGACGCTTTGAGACGTTTAAGGCGCGAGACGAGAGCGCGGTGGGGTTCGGATTGAGGATAGGCACGGGGGCCATTTGTACCAACTAATTACTCCAAAAATTAAATGATACCAAATGTTGATCCGCACCCATCCGCACCGACGGGGCTCGCTTTTCTAAAGCGCTTGGTCCGAAAGCATCGTGGGTTGCCTTCGATGCCTTCGGCGACCTACTTTTTTTCAACAGCAAAAAAAAGTAGGCGAGCGGGGTACAACTGCCCGAGCAGTTCAAAAATGCCGCTCTCATGCGCCGAGGGGCTAGCACAGCGCAAATCGCTTTTGTAATTGCACGACATGCGTTGGCCTGCGAAGTGGGTTGCAACAAAGATGTGGGTTGCGAGACGGACTTGCGCGCTGTGCGCGATGGCTTTCGTTGATGGGCTTTTGGGATGGCACGTTTGGTGATGGCTTCTCTGAAGGACGGTGGAACAGCAAAGCGATCCCGACAATGAATGAGTTGGGACAAATGAGCACAGGGGCCTGTCCCTACGATTGATGGGATAGGACTGAGACTAATCCCTGATCCCCGTATCCGCATTTTTTTTGCGCCCTTTAACGTTTTTCGTCGTTTGTTTTTCCATTCCCTGCCTTTCCACAGAGTTGACGATATGATCAAAAAACAATGGCTCTTGATTTTCGCGTTCGCCGCGTTGCTCGGCGGGTGCAATACCGAGAAGCGCAATCCACTCGGCGATGGCTTGATCGGGCGCGATCCGGGCGATGCGGTCGCGGTGTCCGACATTCCGTTGTTGTCCGCGCAGTCCCGATCCTTTCAGTTGCGACTTTTCCCCACGCGGATGGGCGAACGAGATGAATTGCTGGTCGGGCAGATGAATGGGTTTATGCTGCGAAGTCTGTTGCGTTTCACCGTGCCCATCGGCCAGTTGGCAGGCGATGCGGGCGGCCTGTCGGCGGATTTGACGGTCGATTCCCTGCGCGTCAATTTGGGCATTCGGGCCTCGCGCTTCGTCGAGAATGCGTCCCTTGCCGCGCTGACGCCCGATTCGCCTTGGGAGGAACTCCAGTCCTTTGTCGATACGCTCACCTCGGCCGAGACAGAGGTGCTGGCGACGCCCATCGCAGGCGCGATCGCGCAGGTGATTGAAGGCCGCGTGCAGATCGCGTTGCCGGTGTCGCTCTTGGAGGATGCGCGACAGGCCGAGCCCGATCTGCCGACCGTGGAAATCCTGTTGCAACCCGATGGCGCGGCGGAGTTTTTGCTCGATCTCTTTGCCCGCGAAGCCGCAGGTGCAGGCGCGGTGTTCCCCGAATTGGAACTGGTGTATCGGGTGGGCGAGGTGTCCGACCGCACGGCGGTTCAAGTCGATGCGGATACGTATTGGAACGCGCGGGTCAATGGCGGGCCGCCCGAGGAGTTGCTGATTCTCTCCGAGGGCGTGTTTTACGGCAGCATCTTGAATTTCGACCTGCCCGCGGATATCCCCCCAGGCGCGACCATCAATTCGGCAAAATTGCGGTTTGAGATGGATCTGGATCGCTCCTATTTCGCGTCCCTTCCCTTCGACATCTATCGCCTGACGGTTTCAGAAGGGGCGCGCGACACCGCGTTCACGGCGTATAACACAGGCGGTACGTCGCTGACCGCCGAACCGACAATCGCGACGTATACCTTCAACCAATCTTTGATTCAAGCGTGGACGTCGGGCGTGCGGGAGAATCACGGGTTGGTGTTGTCGCCGCTCAATTTTGCGACGTCGACCTTGGGGTCGCCCATAAATTCGCCCCCGGCTATCAAATGGATCGTTTTGAAAGACGTGCGCTTGGACCTCATCTACTCCCATCCCCCGGAATTGTGATATGATGCGAATACTGCTCGCTTTGGGTCTCGCTTGCGCGCTGGTGTTGCCTGCGCGGGCGGATACGATTTTTTCTTTTTCTGGCATCGGCGATCCGATCAGGCGCGTGGATGCGCGGTCGCGCAGCATGGGCGGCACCGGGCGCGCCCTCGCGGATGGCCTCAATTTTTCCTCGCACAACCCCGCGCTGTTGGGGGCGTTTCGCAGGACCGCGGCGAGTGTACAATTCGCGGCGCAACACCGGTTTTTGAGCGGCGAACGCGCGGTCAATGACGGGGATGTGGGGGCGTTTCAAATCGTGTTGCCGATGGGGCGCGGGCCGGTTTTGGGCATCGGCCTCGAGCCGCTGACCGACATGGATTTCGGCGCGGTTGCAAATCGCGGCACGGGCGATTTGGCGTATCGGTTGGAGGTGGAAGCGACCGGGGGCATCCAGGCGATTTCCTTTGGACTTGGGCACCGGTTCGGGCGCAAACTCTTCGTGGGCGGGCGCGTCAACTGGGTGGCAATGGGCACGTTGAACGAGTCTTGGGTAAAGAATTTTGAGCGCGAGGACGTGTTTTTTTCTCGGGACGAAATCACGCGAACGCACCGCGGATGGTCGCCATCGGTTGGCATCATTTACGCCCCCACGTCGCGCTGGAGCCTGGGCGCGAATGTCGATATCGGAGGCGATATCCGACAGCGGCAGGTGCAAAGAAATCGCTTTGTCGAACAAAACCACGCCCGCGAGGTCGCGACCGAAAGCGATGTGAAAATGCCCCGGGAATTTGGCGCGGGCATCACCTATTTATCGGGCTATCGCTGGCTGGCATCGGTCGATGTGTCGCGGGGGTTGTGGGCGGGAACCGGGAGCGGGCGGTTCGATACGTGGGATATCGGCGCGGGGATGTTGTGGCGCACCGGAAGCCCGGATCCGCTGGTGAGGAGCCGCCGCTTTGAACTCTGCGCGGGCGTGCATTACCGATCCCTGTATTTTCCGACGACATCCGGCGAGCCGATCGGCGAATGGGGGGCCAGCTTTGGCATTGCACTGCCGTTTCAAAAGGACAGCGGGCGTTTTCACTATGTGGTCGAGGCGGGAAGGCGGGGCAACCGCGCGACGCACGGCGCGTCAGAGCGGTTTATTCGGCAAGTTTTTTCCGTGGTCGGGCTGGTGAGATAACAGCGGCGGGACAATTCAAACGGCCTGTGTCCGGCGCGCAACCGGATGCGGCCGTTTTTAATTTTTAGAACCATCGGGGCGATCGACAAATGCGAAACAGAGGTGACACCGTGCGCGATGGGTTTATCTAAATAGCCCGTAAGACCCCGCTTGCTCTAGCACTCGGATTTTATCATATTTTTTAGTTGAGGCGATTTCTCAATAATCGGGCGTCATAAGGGATTGTTTTTTCGCGACCGCCCTTATACCCATCGAGGATCACACTCCGAGTCGCCCGCGGAAAATCGGTTTTGTCACCATCGCTTTTACAAACTGTTACAGAGATGTGATAATACGCTAGACTTCAGCCAGGGGAGTACGTCAATCAAACCCATCAAAACCGAGGCGGACTACGAGCTTGAACTGGCTGTCGCCAGTTGTATCCGCTCGTGGCTCATCGCGCCCTCAAAGGAGTTCTTCCATGCCGCACAAGTATCCCCTCGCGCTCGGCCTCGCGCTCGCGATGATCGGTAGTGCCATCGCGCAGGAAAATCCGCCGACCACAAGCGCGGATACCACCTCGACCGAGTTCGCGGATATCCTCGCAGACGTCGTCGTGCTCGATGAATTGGTGGTGACCGGTTCGCGCGCACAGCCGCGTTCCGTCGCCGAATCCGCCGTGCCCATCGACGTGGTTTCAGGCGAAGATTTCGTCAACCAGGGCGGAACGGATTTGCCCGATCTCCTGCGAAATGTCGTGCCGTCTTACAATGTCAACATCCAGCCGATCAGCGATGCGGCCACCTTTGTCCGACCCGCCAACCTGCGCGGCCTGGCGCCCGACCACACCTTGGTGCTCGTCAACGGCAAACGCCGCCACCGCGGATCCGTGATCTCATGGTGGCCCACGGGCGTATCCGATGCGGCGCAAGGCCCCGACATATCCCCGATTCCGGCCATCGCCCTCAAGCGCGTGGAAGTCCTGCGCGATGGCGCCTCGGCGCAATACGGCTCTGACGCCATTGCCGGGGTGATGAACTTCCAACTCAAGGACGGTGCCCAAGGCGCGTCTTTTCAGCTCAAACCCGGCATTTTCCAAGCCGGCGATGGCTTGACGTACAGCGTCGCGGGCAATGTCGGCTTGGGCGATGATCGGACTTGGATAAACCTCAGCGCGGAGTATGGCAACGCGGATGAGACGGACCGCGCCGTGCAACGCGCCGACGCCGCACGCCTGGTCGCGCTGGGCAAGGACATACCCGATCCGGCCCAACCGTGGGGCCAACCCATCGTCCGCAATGACGTGAAACTCTTCGCCAATTACGGCGCGTCCATCACCGACGATGTCGAATTTTACGGGCACGGCAATTTTGCCAGCAAGGAAGTCGAGGGCGGGTTCTACTTCCGCAATCCCAATGAGCGACACGGCGTGTACAGCATCGACAAGGGCGAGACCCTGCTCGTCGGCAGTTTGAGCGGCGGCGCGGTGCCCATCGTGCCCATCGTCGATGACACACCGCATCCGGATTCCCTGCAAAAGGTTCTCGACGACCCGGATTTGTTCACCTTCCAAGAGCTGTTTCCCAATGGATTCACGCCCCGGTTTGGCGCGAACACGCAAGACCGCGCCTTGTTGGCCGGGATTAGGGGCGCGAAATCGCTGTTGTCCTGGGATCTCAGCGCGTCTTATGGGCGGCACGAAACCGATTTCTTCATCAACCGAACCATCAATGCGTCCCTAGGCCCTAACACGCCGACCGCATTTGATCCGGGCGCGTACATCCAGACCGATGCCAATTTCAATTTCGACGTGACCCATCCGTTTGGCGAGCGGTTCTTTTTTGCGACCGGGCTGGAATATCGCGTTGAAAAGTTTGAAATTGTAAGCGGCGAGCCGAAGTCCTACGAAGTGGGCCCGTTGGCGCGCTACGGCTTTTTGCCGAGTTCCAATGGGTTCCCGGGGTTCAGCGATGTCGCCGCCGGGGCGTGGAGCCGATCCAACTGGGCGATTTACGGCGATGCGGAATGGAACCCGCAGGACGACTGGTTGCTCGGCGTCGCGCTGCGCTTTGAAGATTTCGAGGGGTTTGGATCCACGGTCAATTACAAATTTGCGACCAACTACGGGATCAACGAAAACGCGAAAGTGCGCGCCTCGTTCAGCACGGGCTTTAGAGCACCCACGCCCGGGCAGCAAAATGCCTACAACGAGACCACGGAGTCCGGCGAGGACGACGAGGGCAATCTCATCTTGGTCAACAAAGCCACGATTCCCTCCACGCACCCGGCCGCGGCACTGGTGGGCGGCGATGTGCTGCAACCGGAAAAATCGGTCAATATCTCGGCCGGCATGGTCGTCACCTTTGCCCCGGTCAGCGCCACCTTTGACTATTTCAACATTGTGGTAAAGGATCGCCTGACGACCTCGCAGGACTTCAAGCTAGACGAACTCGACGACGCGCAACGAGAACAACTGCGCGCAGCGGGCATCGCCAATTTGCAAGAGTTCCGCTTCTTCACCAACGATTTTGAAACGCGCACCCAAGGGATCGACATCGTGCTCACCGCGCCATTCGGAGCTACGGGGGAACTGAGTCTGGCGTATAATTTCACGCAAACCGACGTGACCAAATACGATAGCGACTTGGTCAACCAAAAGCGCATCACCCTCTTGGAAAGGGGACTGCCCCGACACCGCGGGAACGTGACGCTGACCCACGCCCCAACCGATTACTGGAGCGCGTTGGGCCGCGTCAGTTATTACGGTTCGTGGGACGAATGGGACTGGGGCCACCAAGTTTTTGGAAGCGCGTTTTTGCTCGACCTCGAATCCAGTTTTTCACTCGGCGCGGGATCGACGATCACCATCGGCGTTCAAAATGTCCTCAACGCCGAACCGACGAATTACGAGAACGCGGTCGCAGGCGAGGATCCCGCAACAGGCCTGGGCAGACCCTTCGGCGAGCACAGCCCCTACGGTTTCGGCGGCGCGTTCTGGTACGGGAAATACTCCTTTGATCTTTAGAAGTTGTTTTGATCGTCCCGAGACCTACCCCCTATCCCCGCTACGCGCTCCGCTTCGTCGTAGGCTACGCCTGTGCCTAAATGTAGCGGGGTACAACTGGCGACAGCCAGTTCAAAGCTTCGCAATTCGCATTCTGGATTTTTCGCATGGCTATTGAAAGCAGCAGGCGATTTTCCATCGCGCCGATGATGGATTGCACGGACCGACACGAGCGGTATTTCTTGCGCCTGATCTCCCGTCGCGTTTTGCTCTACACCGAAATGGTCGCCACCGGCGCGGTCATCTATGGCGACCGTGCGCGCTTGTTGGCATTCGATGCGTTTGAACATCCCATAGCTTTGCAGTTGGGCGGTAGCGATCCGGCCGAACTCGCGCTGTGCGCCAAAGTGGGGGAAGACTGGGGCTATGACGAGATCAACCTGAACGTGGGGTGCCCGAGCGACCGCGTGCAATCCGGGCGGTTTGGCGCGTGTTTGATGAAAGAACCCGACCGGGTGCGCGACGGCATATCCGCCATGCGAGACGCGGTGCAGATTCCCGTGACCGTGAAAACGCGGATTGGCGTCGATGATCGCGATTCCCATGAAGAATTGGCGCGTTTTGTCGAGACGGTCAGCGAATCCGGGTGCCGGGTTTTTGCGTTTCACGCGCGCAAAGCATGGCTTCGGGGGTTGAGCCCAAAGCAAAACCGGGAGGTGCCGCCCTTGTGTTACGATGTGGTCTATCGCATCAAGCGCGAGTTTTCACATTTGGAAGTGGTGATCAATGGCGGGATTACCTCCCTCGACGCGGCCGCCGCGCATTTGGCACACGTCGATGGGGTGATGATCGGGCGAGAAGCCTATTCAAATCCCTATTTTCTCTGCGATGTGGACCGGCGGTTTTTCGGTGCGGCGCGTCCCATACCGTCTCGGCACGAGATTTTGCAGGCGTTTTTGCCCTACGTGTCCGATCAACTCGCGCGAGGCGTTCGATTGCATCACATCGCGCGGCATCTCACGGGCTTGTTTACCGGCGTGCCGGGTGCAAAGACATGGCGGCGATATCTCGGGGAAAACACATCCAAAATCGGCGCGGGGATCGACGTGTTAAAAGCAGCGGCACGCGCCGTGCATCGGTAAAACCCGCTTGACCATAACCCGTTGCATTCGTATATTTTTTTGAGCGCGTCAGAAATACTTCGCGCCCCACACCGAGGCAGATGGCAGAGGCTTCAACATCGAACGGAATGAAAAAATGACGACGAAAGCCCCAAAACTCAATCCCGAATCTCTGGTCGCTCGCATCATCGAAGAGCTTCGGGCCAATCCCGACGCGCAGACCCTCTTGTTGCGCGCGTTGCTCACCAACGAATTTCTCGGCATACCCATACGCTTGGAGCGCGTCGAAGCCGACATCGCCGAACTCAAAGCCGATGTTGCAGTGCTCAAAGCCGATGTTGCAGTGCTCAAAGTCG
Source organism: Candidatus Latescibacterota bacterium (assembly GCA_965242535.1). GTDB lineage: Bacteria > Latescibacterota > UBA2968 > UBA2968 > UBA2968 > VXRD01. Next base: position 4,604,344 of record OZ251458.1, on the reverse strand, counting down.
ATGTCGCCGAACTCAAAGTCGATGTCGCCGAACTCAAAGTCGATGTCGCCGAACTCAAAGTCGATGTCGCCGAACTCAAAGTCGATGTCGCCGAACTCAAGGGAGATGTTTTGGAAATGAAACTCCACAGAAGGATTCGCTCCCTTCTCAGCCAGCGGTTCAGCCTTCGCAGGGCGCGGATGATGCAAAGCCCTGTGCAAGACACCCGCTCTGAACTTTTCGAGCCGGTTGAAAAAGCCTTTGACGAGGGCATCATCACGGACCCGCAGGAAACCCGGATCAGTGAAACGGACCTCATTCTTCGCGCCCAGCGCAAAGATGATCGCGCTGTGGTATGGGTGGCTGTCGAAGTGTCCAATGACATCGGTCAGCGCGACATCGATCGCGTGCGTCAGTCCGCCGATGCCTTAAGCGTCGTCTTTCAACGAGATGCCATGGCTGTCGTCGCCGGCTATCGCATCCATCCCCGAGACCAAGCGCGTGCGGACGATGCCGATGTCCATACCCTTCTCGTCGGGGAGAACAGCTAAAAACAGATGTTCAGCGTGCGTTTGGGAGATTGCGTTCAACGGCGACCCATCGGGCCGCCCTCTGCGAAGATCGGGCGCGCAAAGAGGAACTCGTAGAGATGTTCTCGAAAGCATTACAGAGCAGGGTTATTGTCGCAGGGGCAGACAGGACGTCCTATTGGATTTTTGTACTGCTCTTGGGCTATATCTCCCTCGTGCCTTTCTACTACCTGCAACCGCTGTCGCTGGAAAGGATTTCGTTCTCTTTTTTTAAGTATTTGCCCTTTCTGTTATGCCTATTGCTCGCGGCGACGCGGTCGATCGCTACCCGACAGTGGCGCGGAATGCTGGATAAAACGGATTGGGCGATGGGGGTCTATCTCCTCTTTTGTTGCCTCAGCCTGATCGGAGCTAAGTACCCCGGGATCGGCGCGGTCAAGCTCTTCTACTACTCGGTGACGGGCATAAGCATGTTTTACATCGCGCAAAGTTTTGATGCCGCTACCCTGTACAAAATTCTGCGCTGGATCGCTTGGTTCAGCGGGTGCGTTGCCATCTATGGCGTCGTTTCGTACCTCGTCAACACGGATTTCCCTTGGGGCCGATGGTACGATGCGACTCATTATTATAGCAGATGGTATAGGCTATCTTCGACTCTCGGCAATCCATTATTTTTGGGCGGATTTATCTGTTTGACCGTCCCGACTTTAGTCAATGAGGCTTTTTGGACCAGTGCTGGCCTACGTCGAGTCTTACTTTTGATCGGGGTTATGGCAACGGCGATAAGTCTGATTCTGACGGTTGCTCGGAGCGCGTGGATCGCCGTTATTTTTATGACCGCGTTGGGGCTTGGCTTAAGTAGGCACCGGCGCAGGGCCGCGAAAAGGGGCATTCAGATAGGTGTTGGGATCGCTGTGTTAATTTTGCTGAAGACATCTGCTGTCAGTTTTTTTTCGGTTGAAAAGACAACTCAAACAGTGGAGTACATCGGAAACAGGATTGGGGCCACTTCGCTTGATGAGGACAATATCAGAGGGCGATTAAAGCTGTTTGAGATCGCGGCGTCCGAGATCGCCAATCAGCCACTGTTGGGGCTGGGATTCGGAAATTTTACGCGGATTTTTGTCGAGCGGTACCAAGGAACCTTCCTCGCTACTGGGATCGAATCTCACGGATACACGACGGAAAATATGTATCTTATGTTGGTGACCGAGACGGGGTTGGTCAGTCTATGGGCAATGCTGTTTTTTTGGTACAAGCGTCTTGGCGATTTCCGCCGCGTTTTCAGTGTAACGCAAAATCGTCAGCAACGGTTCGCGTTGCTGGCAATTTTCATCGGGGTATGCGGTTTTTTGTTGCAAATTCTGGCTTGGGATGGTCTGAACCAACCAACGACGAGAATTCTCTTTTGGAGCCTGCTCGGGACAGCTTGTAGCCTTGCCCATGACCGTTTGAGGACCTAAAAAAAATAGGAATTTCCGATACTTCTCGGTGAGATAATTTTATGGCACGTAAGTTTGCACTCGAATCGTGGTGTCTAAGTCTATATTTGGGCACTGCACCAGTCTATTGGCTACCGGGCGTGCCTCAATCCGTTGTAAATGCGACCAAGATAATCCTTTTGGTCGTCCCTGTCGGGATGATGCTCCTCCGAATAATGGCCGGAGGCAAAATCTATCTTCCAAAAGAGCCATGGGGTCCGATGGGGTTTTTGGCATTGATAGTTCTCTCTGCCACAGGACTTGTTCAAGCTACGGAAACGTCAGTTGCCAACGCATTCGTCGTAGATATTATGATGGGTGCGGGGTTTATGTGGTGTTTCTTCAACCTCACCCGGCAAGGGGCCGATGTAGCATTGATTTTTTGTCGCGCTGTTGTGATCATTTCTTTTCTCGCTGCATTTCCCGTAGTGCATAAGTTCACCAAACTACCGGACTGGCGAGCACCTTTATCCGTTCAAGCGGTCGGAGACGCGGTCGGAGACTTAGGCTATGATTTTTCTTATACGGGATTCGGTGCCCGCAGTACGGGATGGTCAAATGGGTTGGCATTCTACCTGCCGATCGCGGTATTTCTATTTTGGGCAAGGTCCGACAAAAATTCAGTTTTTCGACAAATCCTCTGCACCACAATGGCTGGATGCATTTTTTCTGCACAGTTAGTAAGTGATGGACGCGCTGGTATGTTGGCATCGTTCATTACATTGGGATCACGGATTCTGACTCTACGGCAAAGGCTAATCGCCTTGGGCATCGCCGTGTCTATCGCTGTCTTTTCTGTCTTTTCTGTCTCTTTTTCCCAATTTTGGAAAGCTAGGTTTCGTTGGTCCCGAATACCACAGGAATGGACATTGTATGATCTGGATTTTTTTTCTAGTAGTAGAATATACACCTATGCCATTGCCATCGAGAATATCCAAAAACAACCGTTTTTTGGGTCTGGGATCGATCAGATACGAATAATTGGGGGGGTGTGGGGGGACAAACTGTTGCGGATTCACAATGTTTGGCTCAAGTGGGCGGTTGAGTTTGGAATTTTTATGCCCATGTGGTTTTTTGGTATGATCAGTCTTGTTTTGGCGCGTGCGGCGCGAATATTCAAAAAGCTGAAGAGAAATAGGGTTGATAGAGGATTAGTCACTGCATCGGGTCTCATGGTGATAGTGGGAATCTCCATATCGATGTTCGAGCCTAGTACCCTTATTGGATCGTTTCAGCCCTCGGCTATTTGGTGGGCTGCCGTGGGAATTATTTGGGGGTTCTATCGCCGGCGATTTGGTCATCTGACCTGATTTATGTAAGCAGGAGCGATGATACCGAGACGCCGACGCGCTTTGGACAATGATCAGTGACGCAACCAACAACTGCAATGAACAACTCTCACAGTCCCGAAATTGTTGCCCCAAAGTCATTGATGGGGCCGGCGTTGAGCGGGGCGTTCTGGATTTCGACGCAAGGATTTCTGAACAAACTCATTACCGCTGGCGCGACGCTTCTCATCGCATTTTTTCTTTTTCCAGAGGACTATGGTTTAGCGACGACCGCCTTTGCCATAGCGACGTTCGTTTGGGTCTTTCCGCCAGAAGTCATGGGTGATGTGCTGATCGCCTATCCTCGGCATCTTCAACTTCTGGCACTAACCGCCCGGCGTCTCGCCCTCGGGCTCGCTGCGATCAGCGCGTCCCTTACGCTAATTGCAATACCCGTTGCGTTATGGGTGTACGACACCTATCCCCCCATGTGGCTCGGCGGTCTTTTGGTCGCGCTTGCAATTCGTCCGTTCTGTAAGGCGATTGCCGCGGTGCCTATGTCGAATCTCCGGCAGAAGTTCGAATTTCGCCGAATCGCCGTGATCGATGGACTCTTTCAGTTGGTGGCGACTTTGCTCTCGGTTGGATGCGCGGTCATCGGTGGCCGTGCGGCGGCCTTGGTCGTGCCCCAGATGCTCAATGAAACAGCGAGATCGGTATGTTATGTGCGTGTGGGTTCGGTTCGCGGTGCCAGCCGCTTTCACCGAAGACTTGCCCGCGTGCTCATGTATACCTACTTCCCGGGGGCGGGGGCCCAATATATCCACAGTGCCTTGGTATATACTGAGATAGCCGTTCTAGGGTATGTTGCCGGAGAATATCAAACCGGGCTTTTTGGATTTGCCTTTTTGCTTGCGACGCAGGTAAATGTGGTAATCGCGGGTAGGATCGGGATGGTCTTGCAATCGTTCCTGGGAGAATTGCAACAGCAACCGGCGCGGCAGGTTGAGGGATTTCTTCGCACACAAAGGGTGCTTGGGGCAGTGTGCGTTCCGATCGCGCTTCTACAAGTCGCGTTTGCCGAGCCATTTTTCGACTTGGTTTTGGCGTCAAAGTGGCAACCGGCCATTCCGGTCTTTCAGATATTGAGTGTGATGCAGGCCTTCTATTTTGCCTCTAGTCTGAGCATGGCCTGTCTAAAATCGCAGCGTCGTTTTCAGGTGCTACTCATTTGGCAAGGTGTACAGATGTTGCTGTCGTTGCCCGCGTTCTGGTTTGGTGCCGAGCAAGGGCAGGCGGTCGGGGTGGCAATCGCCAGTCTGGCGATGTGGTCGATCAGCATTCCAACGGTTACTTGGCTTTGTACCAAGGTGAATGGAAGAGGGTGTCTGCGTCAGACGATCGGCGTGTTTCTGCGCCCGTGGCTCGTTGGATTGCCCGTGTTTGGCCTAGGTTATTTGATGGTGCAGTGGCTCAATAGCAGGGGAATGATTGGAGATGTCGTTGCAATCGCCGCAGTCGCCCCCGCGTTGTTTATTGCAGCATTATTTGCTACCCGGCTCGTGGATCGGGAATTTCGGGCAGTCTTCGATCAAATGTGGCAGATGGGTTGGCGTCGACTGGGGAGGCGATAGTTCGGTCATGTGCGGGATAGCAGGTATTTACGACTATACCGGTGAACCGTCCGTCACCGAACGGGAATTGGCGGCAATGATCCGCACGATGCCGCACCGAGCCCGATGCGTCTGGGATCTGGCGCGGCGTAAAGGGCGTTGCGTCGCCACGTATCGGGCCAGGTGGATATGAGCGACCAGATCTTTCGGTGGCTGACTCTGGAATTGTGGTGCCGCAATATTCTCGATCGGCGAGCCATCTAACCCGTTCGTTATGTTGCGCCCGCGAGCAGGTGCCCTTTTACGCGACGCCATCTCAAAAATGCGATCGTCGTGTTGTTTGGATGCGATATTCGAGAACCCTATGTCCCATAGAAAAGCGTTTGATCGCCCTCGTAGATGTGCTCTTTACGCGTTGCCCATTCCCAGATTTTTCTCTCAATTTGGTGGTGCTGGGGGGCATATTGCACATTTCTACGGCATGGTGCACGGATTGATACGGGCTGGCTATACACTCGATATTCTATCCGAGGAATCCCCGCCTTCATCTGTGGTGCCGAGTTGTAAATTGCATGTCCGTGCGATGAATTCGCGTTTTGTCGGAAGACACTTGTACTGGCGATGGCGCCTACAGAGAGAGGCGAGCCGTTTCGCCAACCTGTATCACCCGGATTTTATCTATGTTCGCTACTCAACTCGTTTTGCGCCTTGGATCCCCGTGCTGAAAGCCCGGTTGCGCCAAACCCCTTTGGTTTTGGAAGTGAACAGCGTAGCCGCACAACAGTACGCCTGGCTTAAGTGGGCTGAGGTGGGGGCTTTACGGGCGGCGGATGTCGTTGTCTGTGTGTCTGACATCTTGCGCGAACAGTTGCTGCAACTATTTGGCCCAAAACTTCGGAAACGCATTTTGGTTCTACCCAACGCCGTTGACGTCGAGCGTTTTGTACGGGCTACGCCCGCGCCTTTGGGTATCGCTGCATCGGGTACACATATTGGCTTTGCAGGAACTCTGAAACCGGGGTGCGGGATAGAGACCTTGATAGATGCTTTTATTGAAGTCCATCGAAACCGGCCAGAGGTGATGTTGCACATATTTGGGGATGGCCCCCAACGCTCGGTGCTCCAGCGACGAGCAGCTGTGTGTGCGGAGATTCATTTTCACGGCTCACAACCCTTTGCCGCCATGCCGCGCATTCTAAAAAGCCTCGATCTTCTAATTCATACGGCTTCCGCCGCGCAAGCGGCTATAGACCCCATTAAAATCTATGAGTACATGGCGTCTGGAAAGCCGTTTATCGCTGCGCGAATTCCTCAGGTAAAGTCGATCTTGGGCGATGATGAATGCGGCTTGACTTACTCTATAGGCGATGCGACAACGCTTGCCCGGCACATGATCCATCTCATCGATCATCCCGACCGAGCCAAATTTTTAGCACAGCGTGCTCTGCGCGAGGTGCGAACGCATCACACTTGGCAACAGCGCGTATCCCGTCTTATGGCGCATTTGGCAGAGCGGGGATATGGTCATGTGTAAGGTGACTGCCCGTTTCCGTGGACGGGTGCATTGCGTATCGGGTCGCTCGGTCATAGCGTCGCGTCGCAATCAGCTCTATATGAGCCACGACAACGGAGATAACTGGCAACACATCTGCACCTTGCCACTGCCCTTAACACTTCGGGCGCGTACATTTTCACTTCTAACGCGGCGGCTATTTCGGGCGATGGTCCATCACGTCGTCTGCCTTGAAGAACGACACTTGGTCATCGTTGCGTATGGCCGTATCTATCTATACGATCTACAGCAAAAAGCGTTGCTTCCGGAACAGACACCCGTGTGTGGTTCTCGACCACTCGCGCTCTGCGCGTCTGACGCTTTACGGCTGTACTATGGCGAATACCGAAACAATCCAGCCCGGCATCCAGTACATATTTTTGGCAGTGAGGATGGCGGGCGGCACTGGCGACCTGTGTACACCTTCTGCGGCGTCCGGCATATTCACGGGGTGTTTTACGATCGATATGCGAATGCGGTGTGGGTGACGACTGGAGATGCGGATTCGGAAGTCGGCCTGTGGATGACGACAGATCATTTTCGTTCGCTACACCGCATCTTGGCAGGTAGCCAACAAGTACGCATCGTGCAACCCTTATTCACGCCGAGATATGTCTATTTTGGTTCGGATACGCCGCTCGAAGTGAATCATCTCTACCGGTGGGAGCGCGCAACGCGTAAGCTCGAGTCGCTTCAGCAAGTCGAAGGCTCGGTCTTTTATGGCTATCAGGTCGGGGCGCGGATGTTTTTTTCTACCGCCTGTGAACCGAGTCGAGTCAATTCCTGTCGGGATGTCGTCCTGTGGGGGACGACAGATGGTGAAACTTGGAAAGCGTATCGCCGCTTTCGGAAAGATCTATGGCCTATGCGGCTCTTTCAATACGGTCAAATCCTATTTCCCCACGGTCGGGGCCTGCCATCTTCTCTTTGGATGACGCCCATATCAACGCGGCGCTATGATCAAGTGAGTTTGCGGTTGGACTTCAACCGAGAGTAGGGCGATTAAAATATCATTATCGCACGTTTTCAAATCGCGGCGGTGAGAGCAAGCAGACAATATGCACGGTCAATTGCGATGTATAGACACCCCGGGGAAAGAGATGTCATTTCACGTTCCTTCATTAAGCCATCACAGTGAAGCGGAAGTCTGGGCGTGGTATCGCAATATACCCCGAGAATTGTCGGAGTCGTTTCTCGACGATTCAGAAAAGCGGTATGTGACTTCCTATTACCGTGAAGCGGGATTGCTAAGGACATGGCGCAGGCCTTATTTTCGACAGCATTTCAGTAGAAATTTTGCTCGGAGTGTCGCCTTCTTGCTAGCTGACGACGCGGAGAAAACCATATTGGATCTCGGTTGTGGCCTGGGTACACAAAGTATTTATTTTGCCTTCATGGGCGCGACGGTTATTTCGTTGGATTTGGATGATCGGGCATTGGATATTTTAAAAAAACGAATAAAATTTTATCAAAATATCTCTCGGATAAAATTAAATATAAAAATTGCCAGATCAAATGCCTTTGATTTTCATCCCGATGCCGATTCTCTTTTCGATGGCATTCACTCGATGTTCGCCTTCAATATCATGCGACCATCCGAGAATTTGCTGACGCATTTGCTTTTATATGCCAAGCCTTCGATGAGAATTGCCATTCACGATGGCAATAACCAAAACTGGCTGGCCCGTCTGTTGCCATCGCGCAGGCGAGAAGTCGCATCGCCGGTTGAATTGGCAACACAATTCAACCGGTTGGAGATCGAGGTGAAGCATCATCGCGGCGCCATCGCGGTGGTCCCGATCTTGTGGGCGGCGTTGCCGAGTTGGCCGCTCGTGACTCTGGATCGATGGTCGTGCCGCTCTTGGTTCTGGGCTTTGTCGCATCACCTGCTGGCAGAACGGCGGGAGGTATGAGTTTCTGTACAAAGTCCGCCGGCTGGCCGAGAGGCTCAATCCGGTACCAGATGCAGGCGGAGAATCGCCGCGGTTGCCCCGCCTCGCTATCATCTATCCGATGTTGTCAATTTATCTTTTTGGTATTGCTCCGTGACAATTTTCAAGCACTTATACATACTGAGACATTTATATACCTGCTTTGGTATCAAATGGATGATCCGCAGGGCGGGCTATCGATTCCAGTTGCATTCGGGATGGAAACGCAAAAGCGAACCACTCGTCCCATGGAAAAATTTGCCACTGGAAACATTTCTCAATGGCCCTTTGCCAAAAAAATCTAGGGAGTGGTTCGCCGACCTTCGAGAGAGACCCTTTTTTTTTCAAATGTCACGCATCGCCCATTGCAGGCCATTATTAACCGCCTGGGACGAAGGCGACAGGGGGCCAATTGTATTGACTAAGCGACTAAAAAAGGGGAAATTGCGGTATTTTTCGCACGCCTATCTCACTTCGCATTTTCCTCCGAGATGGCATGTCGAACCGTTCACAAATCGAGCGATTCCCCCCGACAAACACTGGAGTGCTATCGGAGATTTTGACCACGGCGATATCAAATTCTACTGGGAACCCAGTCGCTTTGGCTTTGTGTACGATATGGTGCGGGCATACGGGCGCACGGGCGAAAAAAATATACCCGAATGCTTCTGGCAAGTCGTCGAAGATTGGCGGCAACACAACCGCCCTCAGAGCGGCCCAAACTGGAAATGTGGTCAGGAAACCGCCTTTAGAGTCATGGCTTGGTGCTTCGGATTGTTCGGTTTCATAAACGCCGAGGCGACGACCCCCAAGCGCGTGATGCAACTCCTGCAGATGATCGCGGTTTCGGGCGAGAGAATCGAATCCAACATCGGGTATGCCCTGAGCCAAAATAACAATCATGGCATCAGCGAAGCACTGGGATTGTGGACGATAGGCACGGTCTTTCCGGAATTAAAAAAATCGACCTCATGGGAACGGAAAGGCCGCGACCTGCTCGAGTGCCTCGGCCGCGAACTCATCTACGACGATGGTTCGTTCACGCAACACTCGGTCAATTACCACCGCGTGATGTTGCATGTTTATCTATGGGCCATTCGCCTCGGAGATATCGCGGGCCATCCGTTCAGCGATACGATAAAAAAGAAGGTCTTGCAAGGGGTTTTATGGCTATATGCGATGCTGGATGAACAGACTGGTAGAGCACCTAATTATGGGCACAACGACGGGGCCTTGGTGCTGCCGCTGAACAACTGCGGCTATCGCGATTTCCGTCCAGCAGTACAGGTCATGCATTACTTGATCCGCGGAGAGCGGTGTTTTCCACCCGGACCTTGGGACGAAGATCTGCTGTGGCTCTTCGGCACCGATGCACTCGACGCGCCCATCACCCCACCGCAAAGACGCGATTTGTCCGCAGATGTGGGCGGATATTACACGTTACTTTCGCCCCAAGGGCGTCTGTTCACCCGATGCGCCAATTTTAGCCATCGTCCAGGGCAAGCGGATATGTTGCATGTCGATCTCTGGTGGCAGGGGCTCAATATCGCACTCGACGCCGGTACGTATAGCTATAACGCTCCAGATCCTTGGAACAATGCCCTCGCGGGAACCGCCTGTCACAATGTGGTTATGGTGGACGGCGTCGACCAAATGGATCGAGCCGATAGATTTATGTGGCTACCCTGGTTGCGCGGGCACAAACGCGTTGAGCAAAAAAATCCGGGGGCTTCTTGGGGATATTGGGAAGGGGAACACGATGGGTACGCGCGTTTGTCTTCCCCGGTCATTCACCGGCGCGGCCTGTTGCGGCTTCCCGGCGAATACTGGCTCATACTGGATCGACTATGCGGTTCGGCGGGGCACCGCTATCGGCTACATTGGCTATTGGCCGATTTTCCCTTTCGTTGGGATGGGGTCTTGGGACAGATGGCGATGCAGACAAAACGCGGTCCCTACGCGATGCAGTTGTTGGCTTCTGCGCCTCCGAGTGTCTCAATCGTGCGTGCCGATGAGCATACCGCCCGGGGATGGCATTCGCCCTACTACCAGGCGCGGCATCCCGCTGTATCCTTTGCAGCGGAAATAGATGGCGGAGACGCATGGTTTATGACGGGATTCGGGCCTGGGAAATGGCGCGCGAGGTACAAAGGAGAAACCCTGTTCATAGATACGGACACTTGGCGTGGCGAAATCGACTTGCGGTTGACCGACCACACATCGACCGCGCTGGTCGGCAATCTCCATCTCCACGCCGCCGATGGTCGCCGCACCGATTGGAAAGTCGTTTGATGCGCGCTGTCGTGGTACGCGATAAAACGCAAGCGAATCGGCGAATCGCGACGCGCAATAAATGGTTATTTCTCAAATCAAATGCATATCCTACTGATTCATCAGGCATTTACATCACACGATGAACCCGGTGGCACGCGCCATTGGGAACTGGCGCGTCGTCTCGTGCAAAAAGGCCACCGCTTTACCATCATTGCCAGCAATATTATTTATCTCACGGGAAATCGCGCAAGTACCCAAAAGGGGTGGGTTACCGAACAAGACCTCGATGGCGTGCGGATATTGCGAGCTTATACACTACCCTCTCTCCATCGCAGTTTTGTCCATCGTTTGGCGTCTTTGCTCAGTTTTGCGGTGACCTCGCTTTTTGCAGTACGACGCGCCGGTCAGGTAGATGTCGTTATGGGCACCTCGCCATCGCTTTTTCAAGCGGCATCGGCTTGGCTTATCGCGTTGCTATATCGACGCCCTTTTTTATTGGAAATCCGCGATCTCTGGCCGGAATTTGCGATAGATTTGGGCATCTTGAAAAACCCGCTCCTCATCGCCCTATCCCGCTATCTGGCGCGTTTTCTCTATAAAAGGTCAACGCATCTGCTGGTCAACTCGCCCGCATACCGCGACGATTTAATCGCGAAGGGAATGCGAAAAGAGAACGTGAGTTTCATCGCCAATGGGGTCGATCCAGATATGTTTTCCCCCCCAAAAAAAATTAGAAATGCGTTTGCCTTGAAAGACAAGTTCGTCATCGCGTATACCGGTGCTTTGGGCAGAGCGAATGATATCGATACCATTATACGAGCGGCAACGCGGCTCCGCAATGAACAGCGCATTCATTTTTTGCTGGTTGGCGACGGGATGGAACGGCATCGTTTGGAAGAACGCGTGCAGACATTGGCCTTATCGAATATTACGTTTACCGGTGCACAACCCAAAGCACGCATCCCGGATATTCTCGCATCCTCTGACGCCTGCGTCGCCACGTTGCGAGACATTCCCATGTTTCGCACCCCATATCCCAATAAGGTTTTTGATTACATGGCCGCCGGGCGACCGACGATTCTGGCAATTGACGGGGTGATCCGCCAAGTTGTCGAAGCGGCGAAAGGGGGCATTTTTGTCCCGCCGGGCGATGATGCATCGCTGGCTGAAGCGGTGCGTTTCTTGAGCCAAAATCCATTGCGGGCGCGAGCTATGGGCGCGCGCGCCCGCGCCTATGTCGTGCGTCATTTTAATCGCCACCAACAGGCGCGACAATTTGCGAAACTCGTGCAGCGCGTGGCGGCGGAGAAGCGATGATATCCTGCACCATTGCCTATCGCCGTTTTGGGAAGCGAGTACTCGATATCGCGTTGACAGTTCCCATTTTCATTGGGCTTTTGCCCGTGCTGGCTGGGGTTGCATTGCTCGTGCGCCTCAAGTTGGGCTCGCCCGTTTTGTTTCGCCAACGGCGTGCCGGCTTGCGCGGACAACCCTTTACCATCGTCAAATTTCGCACCATGATCGACGCCTGTGACGCGCAGGGGCGACCACATCCCGATGCCGTGCGTTTAACGCGATTTGGCAGTCTGCTCCGCAGTACGAGCCTCGACGAACTCCCCGAATTGTGGAATGTACTGAAAGGCGATATGAGTTTGGTAGGCCCTCGTCCCCTGTTCGAAAAGTATCTCGATCGCTACACCCCAACCCAGAGACGCCGTTTGGATATCCGCCCCGGCATTACTGGATGGGCGCAGATCAACGGTCGCAATGCGCTTGCTTGGGAGCACAAATTCAAATTGGATATTTGGTACATCGACCATCGATCTCTCTGGTTAGATCTAAAAATTATTGGGCTGACTTTGGTGAGGAGTTTTAGGCGTGAAGGTATTAGTTCAAATAGCCATGTTACGATGCCCGAGTTTTTGGGGGAGGGAAATGACAAATAATAAAGATGCTCGGGGTCGCTGGCACCACCGCTTTATCATTTGAAAGGGCTTGATTCACCTCTGCCGAGAGAGGACACCATCTCGTTGATCGCACAACCTACGCTGAAGTGACTTTGAAGCCCCGTTGCTTCAGCTAGGGGTTCTTCACCCTCTCATATCGATCTCGTACAACAGTTGATAGAACGCTATCGCGCGCACACACCTCGGATCAAACCATATCCCGAAGTGACACATGTTTTGGAGACCTTGCGCCTCGAGTTTGGCCTGGGTTTGCTCACCGATGGTTATGCCTCGGTTCAGCGTCGCAAGGTAAAGGCACTTAACATAGCATTGGACATTTTTTCGATTCTATCATATATTCTGACGATTTTGGAGGGCTTTGTTGCATAAAAACCTGTAGCGTCAAATTCGTCCCTTTCCCATTGGATTTAAGCATTTTTTTCACGGGATAGGACACCGGTTTGTCGATCGCTAAGAGGTGATTGAGCACCGCACAGCCCCTTATTGAAAAAAAATTTCTCTGCGAAAAATATCCTAGAAATCGAGATGAAGAGATGCCTGCCTTGCCCGCTGTTCTGACTGGTGCTCCCATTTTTGACAACCGCGTTGACATCGTCCGCCCGGTCATTCCATCCCACAGAGATATAGAAGGTGAACTCAAAGAGATACTGACCAGCGGCTTGGTCACCAAAGGCACTTATTTGCAGAACTTTGAAGCGGATATGGCCGCGCATTTACAAGTCAAACACGCCGTAGCCGTATCGAGTTGTACCTCTGGATTAATGCTAAGCCTGCGCGGTTTAGGACTTACAGGCGATGTGATCGTCCCGAGTTTTACCTTCATGGCGACGATTAGTGCCTGTATCTGGGCTGGATTGAACCCCGTATTTGCGGATGTCGATCTCGGCACGACCAATCTGGATCCGGTTGCCGTTGAGCAGTTGATCACACCCTCTACATCGGCGATTGTCGCCGTGCATAACTTCGGCAACCCGGCCGCCATCGAACCCTTGCAAGACATAGCCAACCGGCAAGGGCTCGAGCTGATTTTCGATGCGGCGCACGGTTTTGGCAGTCTCTACAAGGGGTGCCCCATCGGAGGGTTCGGGGATGTGGAGGTATTTAGCCTCAGCCCGACCAAACTAATTATTGCAGGCGAGGGCGGCATCGTAGCGACCAACAACGGCGATTTGGCGGATAAAGTGCGGATCGGACGCGAATATGGTATGAAGAACTACGATAGCCTTTTTGCCGGTATCAATGCCCGCCTGCCAGAATTTAATGCCTTGATGGGAATTTACAGCCTGAAGAAGGTCGGAGAAGCAGTTCAGTGCCGCAATGAAATCGCCGACATCTATGCGGAAAAACTAAGGGATGTGCCCGGCGTTGGATTCCAGAAGGTCAATCCTAGCAACCGGTGTTCGTACAAGGACTATTCAATTCTGGTCGATGAAAGAGAATTTGGGTTGACGCGCAATGAATTGGCTCTTGCACTAGCGGCGGAAAATATCGATACTCGCAAATATTACGATCCGCCTGCCCACACTCAGATGGCTTATCGCGCCTATACGCCATCTAATCGTCGCTTGCCCGTGACCGAGTATTTGGCAAACAACATTCTCTGTTTGCCTATTTGGTCAAATATGAAAGATGATGTCTGCCTGGGAATAGCCGATGCAATAAGGCGCGTTCAGGCTCATGCTGGCGCTGTACGCAAAGTGCTAAACAGGCGAGATGTGCTCATTGAGAGCTAAACAACACCCAAAAAAAGAAAGATTGTCTATGCGTTTTCTACGTGATTTTAAGTTCAATAGAGGATTTGAGATCAAGTGGTTGGTTCTCGATGCTCTGATAATGGGGCTCTCGTTGGCTTTAGGGCTGTGTATCCGCTTTCTGGAACTTATCTGGTGGGAAGCAGAACGACCTTTACAATATTATCAGTATCTGTTTGACCATTATATCAATGTCTATTTTTTCGCTTTGTGGTTGGTCTTACCTATCTGCCTAATCTCATTTGGCATAAGTGGTTTTTATGCTCGTGGTCACAATTTTTACAACTATTCCAAAGCACTGATTATTCTTCGGGCCGTTAGTATCGGGTACCTGATTTCGGGGGTTTTTCTTTATATTTTTTCGGGTAAAGGAGTGCAGTTGAGTTTTGGGATCAGCGGATTTGAGTTCCCCCGCAGTGCGTTCATATTCTCTTGGGTAATGACGATTATTTTTATTTTTATTTTTCGATTCTGGGCTAAGATATGGCAAAGGAGGCCGAAAAAAAACGCGGAACGAGAGGTTTTAACCGAATCACAAAATAATAAAAATATCTTGGTAATCGGTGGTGCTGGGTATATCGGATCTGCTCTATTGAAGCATTTGCTGGCTAGGGGCTACAATGTGCGTCTGATGGATATTTTGCTCTACGGGTCTGAACCTCTTAAAAATATAATCGATCATCCAAAATTAGAAATCATACGGGCTGATTTCAGACATGTCAACCGGGTCTATGAGGCCATGAAGGATATGGATATAGTAGTTCATTTGGGAGCGATTGTCGGCGATCCCGCGTGTGATTTGAACCAAGAAATGACCGTCCAAATAAATACGACTGCGACGAAAATGATCGCCGAGATCGCCCAACATCAACGGATTGACCGATTTATCTTTGCCTCAACTTGTTCGGTGTACGGGTTAAGTAACAAAATACTCAATGAAAACTCCGCCCCCAAACCTCTCTCGCTCTATGCACAGAGCAAGTTGATTGCCGAGCAAACGTTGCTCAATATGGCCTCGCCCGACTTTCATCCGGTTATTCTGCGCTTCGGGACTCTCTATGGTTTTTCGGAACGCATCCGTTTCGATCTGGTGGTAAATCTGTTGACTGCAAAAGCGATTATAGATAAACAAATCCTGATTTTGGGCGGGAACCAGTGGCGTCCTTTCCTCCATGTGCGAGATGCTGCGTATGGGATCTTGAAGATTATCGAAACACCTCGAGAATACGTGCGGGGAGAAGTTTTCAATGCTGGCTCAAACAAACAAAATTATCGCATCAGAGACATTGGTCATTGTATCAAATCCCTCATTCCCTCTGCAAAAATAATTACTCAACAAAGCAAAATGGATGAACGTGACTATCGCGTAGACTTTACCAAAATAAAAAATATAACTGGATTTCAGCCCACTTGGACCTTGGAACAAGGCATACAGCAAGTCGAAAAAAAATTGAATAATGGACAGATTAGCAACTATAAAAATCATTTGTATAGCAATGCACAATTTTTATTGGATGAAGGTGTTTCAAAATTGCAGGTTTACCCCGATGAGTGGGTGACAACAAATCTGCTCAAAAAGTACGGCACACCATTTTTTGACGAGGGCTATTATGAATCAAGTCAATAGATCAGATCATCATGAACGAGATGAAGAATTTGATTGGAAAAAACTTTTGCACAATGTGTGGGCGGTGCGGAAACCGGTATTGCTCTCGGTGGTGATCGTCACGGTGGGCTATTGTGGCTTTTTTATTTTAAAGTTGTTGCGGTCGTCGCCCACGATTACTCATAGCCAAATCATCCATTTTACCTTTCAGGGAGCGGAAAAGGGATATTATCCCAATAAGTCGCGGTTCGATATCGGCGACTTGATAGCCCCCAATTTGCTCGCTCAGGTATATGACCACGTCGGTCTGTCCAGGAGGGAAATATCCAAACCGAGATTTATCCGCAGTTTTAGCGTTTTACCCTATACACCTGCTTACGATTTGATAGTTCAAAAGTACGAGGCTCTAGCAAGCAGACAAAGAATTCAAATTGCAGAAGCACAACAATTGCAGAGAGATATGGAAGAAGAGATCCGCCAACTACAACACCGAGCGGTACGGTTGTCCTTTAAGTCTAAATGGCGTGCAATAGAAAATAAAAAAATAAAAAATATTTTGCGGAGTGTGCCGAGGCAATGGGCGAATAAGATGGTCAACGATTACGGTGTTCTGGAATTAGATACCGAACTACACTCCAAAAAACTGTTTGATGAATCGCTATACACAAATATGGATTACCTCCTTGCCTTGGATTTGTTAGAGACAAATATTGAGGCCATGTCAAGTACCATCTCAGAATTGCTAAAACGCCCTAATAGCAAGCGTGTGATAGACAAAAAAACAGGCTACTATCTGGTCGATGTCCAAAAATTCTTGGTCGATATCCAAAATTACGATCTTCGTTTGCTAACTTCTGCCATTCGAGAAAGGGGCATATCCAATGATCCGGAATTGGTAACGCTCTATTATGAATACGAAAATAGTAGACTCAAACGAGAAAAAAACTACTCCTCTATGCAAGTCGAGTTAATAGAAACAACTCTGAAAAACTATTCTCAGCAATTCGCCAATATTGTGCCAACGAACAATGCCGGCGAAACTGCTGCTGACATGATTCAAGCCAGTGGAGACTTTTTGGACAAGATTGCCAACCTCATTAAGCAAGGCGACGACTTGCAATACAGACAAAATTTGTACGATCAGATACTTAAGCACAATCAACAGTTGGCGCATATAGATTATCAGATTGCACGCAACCAGGCACTTATCGATGTTTTAGGCACCTCAAAAAATCCGGAATATCGGCAATCGCAAATCAATTTTGTGCAAACGGCGTTTCCCACGCTTCTATCTAAGCTACGCCAATACCTAGATGTGCTCCATAGCCTCCACAGTAGGCTTAGCAAGGAAAATTTTGGTTATAATACGTCACTTTACAGAATAGACGGTGAGGATATAGCGGTTTCGAGATCAGCATCAGTACAAGACTTTCTGAGCCCAAGTGCCTTTCTGAACCCGACTAAGTATTCGATCTTGATCATTGCGATACCGTTTGCCACATTGCTCGTCGCCATGATCGTTCGCTTCTTAAAAGAAAAGATTGAATAGTTCTTATGTGTATTTGCCGGGTACTTTGGATAATTGGACATAAGATCATGAAAAGGAGAATGACTTTCAAAATTATTTTGGCACTTGGCGATGTATTGATTTTATCCGGGGGGTTTTTGCTTGCGTATTATTTTCGATTTTCCCTGACGATCCTTCCTCAGCAATCCTCACCGCCTCTTGAGATTTATTTTCGATTTTCTTATTTTGTTGGGCTTGTCGGTTTTTTGATGCTCAATGCTTTTGGAATGTATCGCTTACAGCACCCTTCATTTAAAGTGGATGATTTTTTTTCTATCTTACGGGCTGTTACGTTTAACTCGTTGATCATTATGGCACTGAGTTTTGCCTTAAAGGGTATCATTACGCGATACGATGTAGAGACATATTCCCGATTGGTTGTCGCAATGGCTTGGCTGTTGAGTTTGATCGCATTAACGTTGTGGCGTTGGGGATTTTCTATTTGTTTCGGGCATCTGTTAAGGCAAGGAATAGGGTTGAGACGGATCGTTATTATTGGCACAGATGAGGTCGCGCATGGATTCCATCGCGCTATAGTGAAGAACGTGGCTTGTGGATATCTGTCCCTTGGCTTTTTATCTTTTTCCTCTCACCTCAAAGAAACCGGCGGTCGAGGTAATGGCGGGCATAAGCCTCCTGTTTTCCCAAAGGATCGGGCTGACAGAGTAGAGGAAAGTCAGATTCTTGGAAGGATTGACGATTTGCCATCTCTCTTGCAAACCGAGCGCGTGGATGAGGTCGTGTTGGCGACTATGAATTTGGACACCGATGTGATAGCGTCAACAATTCAAACATGTGAACGCACGGGTGTTCAGTTTAGCATAATTCCCAGTTTTTTTGAAATTTTGACGCATCAAATGTGCGTTAAAGAAGTCGCAGATATTCCCATTTTTCAACTCAAAAAAAGAATATTGCAACAGTGGAGTCGTCTTGTAAAACGGAGCCTGGATATCGTTTTGTCCGCGTGTGTGGTCACCTTGACAGCACCGGTCTGGATTTTTGTCGGCATTGGCATTCGCCTTGAGTCTAAAGGGCCTGTTCTCTTTAGACAGGCGAGAATTGGAAAAGGCGAGAAAGTATTCTATACTTACAAGATGCGGTCGATGTATGACGACGCTGAACAAAAACGCCACGAAATTGGCACGCAGAATATTTTCGATGATTCTCTGTTTCGAGGAAAAAAAAATGACCCTCGCGTGACGCGCATAGGCCGTTTTATGAGACGCTTCAGTCTGGATGAATTTCCTCAAGTGATCAATGTATTCAAAGGCGAAATGAGTTGGGTTGGGCCTCGTCCACATACGCCAGATGAAGTAAAGGGATATAAGAAATGGCATCTCCGAAGATATGATGTTTTACCCGGCATTACGGGCTTGACGCAAGTCAGCGGGCGAAGAAATTTATCGCTAGATGAGATGGCTCGTCTGGATATCTATTATATTGAAAATTGGTCTCCGGTATTGGATTTGCAAATTTTGCTCAAAACGATCCCCATCGTGCTCAAGGGGTCGGACAACTGGTGATGACAATGATTTTGTGGAATGGGGAATAATGGACAGGCGTGCCCGTTCAGGTGGGGTTAAAAAAAAAGAAAAGTGGATGTGGGGGGGCTATAAGAGGGCGGATCGTTCGCAATGCAAAGTAGCAAAGGGCGTTATGATAACGCCCTTTTTTTATGCCCAAAGCGCGGAGGGATTGTAGTCGGGGAGAAATTCGGTCAATTTCTCGATGATGGCGGTGCGTTTGGTTTCTTCGGCTAGTTGTTCGAGTTCTGCAATTGTCGCTTCGAGCGCGTCGATGTCGATTTGATCGGATTGGGCGATAAAAATTTTCTTGTTTTGGGTCATGCAAATGCCTTCGCCTCGCGTGAGGAGTTCTTCGTGGAGTTTGTCGCCCGGGCGCAGGTCGATAAATTCGAGTTTTATGTCCACGCCGGGTTCTTTGCCCGCCAAGCGTATCATTTCGATAGCGAGGTCGAGAATGGGCAGGGACTTGCCCATGTCGAGAATAAAAATTTCGCCGTTCTTGCCCATAGACCCGCTTTGAATCACGAGGCGAGCCGCTTCGGGGATGGTCATAAAATACCGCGTGGCTTTGGGATGCACCGTCACCGGGCCGCCTTCGGCGATTTGCTTTTGGAACAGGGGCACTATCGACCCGCGCGCGCCGAGCACATTGCCAAAGCGCACCGTGACGAAGATCGTGTCGGACCGCCTGGCGAGCCCTTCGATCTGAAATTCTGAAAGCCGCTTGCCCGCGCCATAAACGCACGCGGGCTTGACGGCTTTGTCCGTGGAGATCATCACAAATCGCTGAATCCCGTATTCGTGCGCGAGTTCCGAAACGATTTTCGTGCCGATGATGTTGTTCTTGACGACTTCTTCTGGAAAGGCTTCGATGAGTTCCACATGCTTGTGCGCCGCCGTGTGAAAAATCACCGCGGGCCGATGCGCCTCATAAACGTGTCGCATGCGATTGGCGTCGCGGATGTCTGCGATGATGGGCCGAACATCGAGCTTTGGAAAATGCTTGTCGCATTCCATGAGAATGGTGTAGATGCTCTGCTCCCCGCGGCCGAGGAGCAAGAGGGTTTGGGGCGCAAAGCGGCCGATTTGGCGGCAGAGTTCAGAACCTATCGACCCACCCGCACCGGTTACGAGAACGGTCTGATCCGTGAGATAGGCCGCGATTTCCTTTAAGTCGATGTCGATTTCATCTCTGCCGAGCAGTTGATTCAAATGCAATTCGTTCATTTTTTCAGATAGGCCAAAAGTTGTCGGGATACCGAGACAGGTCAAATATGGACAAAAACCATTCAAAAAGCAACCACCGATCACCTGCGGATCCCGCGCCGCCCGAAGCCGCGGTTGCGTTTCGCCTTACGTCTTCGCCTCGAGTCGATCCACCAAGCGGATGGAGTGGATGACGTCGCGCAGGTCGTTGTGGGGCACTTCGCCGTCGTTGATGCAATCGACGAAATGCCGGTGCATGGTCAAGACGCCCTCGTAACTGGCGACATCCTCTTCCTCTGCGCCGTCGATCTCCCATCCCCCCAAAGTACGCACTTGGTCGTCTTCGTGAATCTCGATCTCCTGCGGGATTTTCATATAACACCCGATTCCTACGCCGTGCAGTTCAGAGCGGAGCACGCGGCCGCCGGAGGCGCGGTTGCCAAAGATGGCGCCTGTGGCGCCGTTCTCAAACCGGATGAGGGCCGTGTAATTGTTGTAGCTTTCGCCGCCGAATTTGTCCTGATAGGCGGTCACTTCGACCGGTTCGCTGCCGGCCATATAGCGCGTGAGATCGACGATATGGCAGACGTCGTTCCACAAAGTGGAGGTAAATTCCCGGCCGTCGCCGCCGAGCATCTGCTTGTTGAACGTGGTGACGACCGATGAGACCGGGCCTTTTTGGGAGACGAGTCGCATGGCTTCGCGCGTGACCGCGGTGTAGCGGCGCTGAAAGCCGACCATCGCAAAGACCTCGTTGGACACGGCGGCTTCGAGCAACTGCTCGGTTTCTTCGAGATTCGCGCCCGGGGGCTTCTCGATGAAAATGTGTTTCCCCGCGTTCATGCAGTCGAGGGCGGTTTGCAAGATCCATTTCTCGTTCATGATGCAATAGATGACGTCGAGGTCCTCTTTGTCGAGCATCTGGCGATGGTCCGTGTAGGTCTGCGGAAATTCGTACTTTTTCGCCACTTGATTCAGGCGTTCCTCGTCGAGTTCGCAAACCGCGCTCATTTCGACCTCGCGCTCCAAGCGATGGACGTTTGGATAATGCGCCTTCTGACTGCGATTCCCCGCGCCGATAAATCCCGCTTTTAACATGGGAACTCCTCGAAAAATTGAAAATAAAAACGGACGACTGACCGCTATTCATACTTGCTGCAAACCGCAATGTCAAGTTGATTGTTGCACGGCGGCGAGATTATTTTCATATTGGGGCGGTTGGCATTATCATGTCCCACCGACAGCATGACAAACTCGGCGCGTTGTGCAACGCATTGACAAAGGAGATGAAAAATGAAAGCTGCTGTTTTGCGCGAAGCCCACCAGCCGATCCGCGTGGAAGATGTCGAGATCGCGGCCCCCATCGGGCGCGAGGTCTTGGTTCGCACGGTTGCGGCGGGCGTTTGCCACAGCGATGTTCACTTTCGGGAAGGGCTTCACACCTGCCCCATGCCCGCGGTGATGGGGCACGAGTCCGCAGGCATTGTGGAAGCCGTTGGTCCGGACGCGACGTACACAAAACCCGGCGACCATGTGATTACGTGCTTGTCGGTCTTTTGCGGGCATTGCCGCTACTGCACCACCGGGCGTCCCAATTTGTGCGAAGACCGGGAATCCACACAGCGCAAAGAGACGGACAGGCCGCGCTTGTCCCAAGACGGTCGGGAATTGCTCCAGTTTGCAAACCTCGCCTCGTACGCCGAACAGTTGCTGGTACACGAGAACGCGGTCTGCAAAGTGCGCGAGGACATGCCGCTGGACAAAGCCGCGCTGATCGGGTGCGGCGTGACGACGGGGATGGGCGCCGCGCTCAACACGGCAAAGGTCGAGCCGGGCAGCACGGTGGCGGTCGTCGGATGCGGGGGCATTGGCTTGAGCGCGGTTCAAGGCGCGCGCATCGGGGGCGCGGGCCGCATCATCGCCGTGGATGCGGTGGCTTCCAAATTGCAACTGGCCAAGGCATTGGGCGCGACCGATCTCGTCAATGCGAATGACGGGGATGTGGTCGAGCAAATGATGGATTTGACCGGAGGCAATGGCGTGGCGTATTCGTTTGAAGCGGTGGGGTTGAAGCGAACCGCAGAGCAGTGTTTCGAGATGCTCGAACGGGGCGGTATGGCCACGGTGATCGGCATGATTCCCGAAGGCGTCAAAATCGAATTGACCGGGCACGACTTGCTCGGCGAGCGCAAAATTCAGGGGTCGAGCATGGGATCCAATCGCTTTCGCGTGGATATGCCCCGGTACGTGGATATGTATTTGATGGGCAATCTCAAGCTGGATGAAATGATTTCCCACGCGATAGCCCTCGACGACATCGACGAGGCGTTCGATGCCCTGCTCGAGGGCGAAGTCGCGCGGCAGATCATCCACTTCGACGCGTGAAAGGGAGAGACCATGGCGCGTGTTGGGCTGATCGGCGTAGGGGATATGGGCAGTGGGATGGCGGCGAATATTTTGAAAAACGGGCACGATCTCATCCTCTGCGATTTGCGGCCCGAACGATTGGAGCCGTTTGTCGCAAAGGGTGCTCGCGCAGCAAAAAATGTGGGCGAAGTGGGCGACCATGCGGACTTTGTGTTCGTCATGGTCATGAATGGCGATCAGATCGCGGCGATCCTGAAGGGCGGTTTGTTGGACGGCATGAAACCGGGATCGACGTTCATCTGCACGTCGACCATCCTGCGCTCCGAACTGGTCGAAGTCGCGCAGTGGCTGGAAGACGAGGGCGTCAACGTCGTAGATGCCCCCGTCAGCGGTGGCGCGCCAGGCGCGGCGGCCGGCACCTTGACGATGATGGTGGCCGCACAGCGAGAGGTCTTTGACCGCACCAAAGAAGTGCTCCAATCGGTCGGCAAACACATTTACCATGTCGGCGAAGAGATCGGCACGGGGCAAACCGTGAAAGCGTGTCTCGCCGTTTTGACCGGGGTGACGTACGCGGGCATCTTCGAGACCCTGGCCCTGGGCGTCAAAGCGGGCGTGAAACCCGAAACCCTGTGCGAGGTGATCGACACGAGTGTGGTGGGCAGTTTTCTGTTTCGGGATACCGCGCAAAATATTATGGAACGAAATTTTGCGGGGCAAAGCCGCATCGGCACGATGCACAAAGACTTGGGGATCGCCAAGGCGTTGGGACGCGAGTGCGGCGTGCCCCTGTTCGCCCTGTCCTCGGCTGCGGAATGGTTCCAAGCCGGCATCAGCGTCAATCCCGCCGAATCGAACTGGGCGATCATCAAAATTTTCGAGGATATGCTGGGGATTGAGATCAAGAAAAGCGATAGCGGATGAACGCAATAGGCAATGGCTATTTATGCGACAAAGTCGTTATCCGTTGTCAGTCCCCGCCCAACTCCCAAAAACGAAAAGCAACCACAGATGAACGCAGATGAAAGGAAATCCCCATGTGTGGGCGATATGTTTATGCTGCCCAGCGCGATGAGAACCAGCGCGCATTTCCGCAATTCGTCTTTCCGCGCGCGATGCCCAAGCGATACAACATCGCGCCGGGGCAGAATATTATTGCGATAGCCAACACCGATAAGCCGCGGGCAGATACCTTCAAATGGGGGCTGATTCCGTCTTGGGCAAAAGACGGCAAAATCGGCAATCGCCTCATCAATGCGCGGGGAGAAACCCTCGCGGAAAAGCCCTCGTTTCAGATGGCGTACAAAAAACGGCGGTGCCTCATTCCCGCAACCGGATTTTACGAATGGCGGCGCAACCTCGATGGCAGAACCAAAACGCCCATGCACATCGCACTCAAATCCGGCGCGCCCTTTGCCTTTGCCGGCCTTTGGGACATGTGGCACGCACCCACCGGAGAACGCATCCCATCCTGCACCATCATCACGACCGAGCCCAACGACCTGATAGCACCCATCCACAACCGCATGCCCGTCATCCTCCCGGCAAATGGGTATGACGCTTGGCTCGATCCGGAAGAACGCACAGACTTGCGAGACCTCCTCGTTCCATACCCGGCGCGAGAGATGATCGCCCATCCTGTTTCGACCCTTGTCAATAGCCCGAGAAACGACACCTCGGAATGTCTGAAACCCACATCTCCGCCCGAACAAGGGGCTTTGTTTTGACCATTCCCGCACGAGATACAACGAATAGACGAACCCCAAATGGTCAGTTTCCACCCAACCCATCAGCCGTAGGGCAGGCCCCCGTGCCCATTTGTACCAATGCGAATTAAGAGTAGAAAGCGAGTAAGAAACAAGCCGCGGCGACTCGTCCAAAGACATGGACGGAGTAAGCCGTTATAGGACCGTACTTGAGACGCCACGGAGAGGTTCGTTTTTCTCTCTATCCAACTGAACAATCCCTCCCCTTTGCGCGATACTGTGCGAGGAGGTGGAGTTTGACGCCGTAATACCCCATTTTCTTGGACGCGCACCCGCCTTTGCTGGCGATTTGATCGGCGACCCGTGCCTCGAATGATTCGCGATCGGTGGGTATATTCGAAACGACTCGAATCATCTGCGGCACTCGTTTCCCAGTTTCAATCGGAGAATGA
Source organism: Candidatus Latescibacterota bacterium (assembly GCA_965242535.1). Taxonomy (GTDB): domain Bacteria; phylum Latescibacterota; class UBA2968; order UBA2968; family UBA2968; genus VXRD01. The sequence goes on along the minus strand of OZ251458.1, from coordinate 4,579,568 downwards.
GAAAATGGATACCCGACCTTTGGCGATGAGTCTCTTTGCGGGTGCCGGCGGTTGCTCGTTGGGATTCAAACGCGCTGGCTATCGCATTCTCTATGCGTTAGATATAGACGAAAATGCCGTGGCGACTTACAGGCATAATTTCCCCGATACCCCATGTGATGCGGCGGATATTACGTCTTGTGATTTTGAAAAATTGCTCAAAAATTTGAGCCTCAAAACGGGGGAATTGGATGTTCTCATCGGAGGGCCGCCGTGTCAGGGATTTAGCACGGCGGGGATGCGATTTTGGGACGATCCGAGAAACGGTTTGTTGAAGCATTACGTCGACGCCTTGGCGGTCTTGCGCCCCAAATGGTTTATGATGGAAAATGTCGAGGGCCTGCTCACAGCCAAAGGTGGGATATATGTCTATGAAGCGGCAAATGCCTTTATCAACTTGGGATATGCGATGAGAATCGATAAGGTATATGCACATGAATACGGGATACCGCAAAGGCGAAAGAGGACTTTGGTAATTGGAAATAGGTTGGGAATGGCGTTTAACTTGCCAGAACCCCGAATACAGGTCCACGGTCGCATTTTTAAGCATTCCGATATCACGCTGAGGCACGCGATAGAGGGACTGCCCGCACCAACGCGGGACGAGCATCGCCCCATCGGCTATCGGGACGAGCCCAAACACGAGTGGGAGGAACAACTGCGAGACGGAAATGAGGAGGTGTACGATCACGTCACTTCTGAAATAGAGGGCATCCAACTCGAAAGAATTACAAATTTGAAACCCGGCCAGTCGATGAAAGACCTACCCGAATCGCTGCATCACGAATCCTTTAGGCGAAGGGCGAATCGGCGCGTTATAGATGGAACGCCTACCGAAAAGAGGGGCGGCGCGCCCTCGGGCATTAAGCGACTGGTTTTTGACGAACCGAGTTTGACCATAACAGGTGCTGCGACGAGGGAATTTATACACCCTAAAGACAATCGTCCATTGACCTTGCGCGAATGTGCGCGCATACAAACGTTTCCCGATTGGTTCAGATTCAAGGGGAATGCTTCAGATCGAATCAAACAGATCGGAAATGCCATTCCTCCTCTATTGGCGCAGATTTTTGCCGTGCATTTACGGGTTCATCGCGGTTTTGACGATGTTGGACGCAATGCGCCGGGGAGATTATTTGCCCATACGCTAACAAAAGCGAGCGCGATGAGCCCCGCTCTTGCAAAAACAGATCGGATGCTCCGGGGATTGTACAAAACAAATCTTCAACTCAATCTTTTTGGATAATGGTCATGGCGAGCATTACAATTCAAACTTTGCTTTCCGAATGCAAGGTTCACGGCAGTGGTGATGCTCAAGTCACGCTTAAAGACGCCGAGCTATACGCGCTATTTTGCATCGGCTTATGTGATTTGGGATGGCATTTCAACGGCATTGAGGATATCGAAAAACCCGCTGATGACTATTTTGAGATTCCGATGAAATGGTTCGATGAACTCCAACTTCCACATGTCACGCCAAAAATCCTTTTAGATGTTCTGGAGAGGGCCTGTACGATCAACGCGGATTTCGGATTATACATAAAGAATCTCTGTGCTTTGCATCGGAGGCGAGTGAAATATCAACGTATCCTTTCTTCTCAACCCTTTCCGCAGGTGGATCAAATAGGCCCGCGTTCTTTGTTGGAATATGGCGAATGTGATCATGAGTTGTTGTCGGGATGGATGTCGTGGAGAAAATGGATCTATGATATAGACAATCGCGCTGCTCAGGAAACTGGATATCTGTTTGAACCCGTGTTGGCGAGTTGTTTGGGAGGAACGCCCATCGGCGCGAAAAATTCACCTGTCAAGCGCGTTGATGGCAATGGGAAACAGACAGCGAGAGGCAGACAAGTCGATTGTTTTGTCGCAGGCGAACACCTCGTTTACGAATTTAAGATGCGCGTCACAATTGCCGCGAGTGGGCAAGGGCGATTCGGCGAAGAGCTCTCGTTTCCACGGGAATGTCAGATAGCGGGTTTTAGACCCATTCTCATCGTGCTCGATCCCACGCCCTCACCGAGGCTTGATGAACTGAAAACCGCTTTTGAAAAGGCGTTTGGCTCATCGTATATCGGGGATGAAGCCTGGGCGCATCTCCATGAAAAATCGGGAGAAATTTTGTCTATGTTCGTTCAAAAGTATATCAGACCGCCCATAGAATCGCTCGAAGAGATTCATCACAATACCCCACCTGATTTGTGTTTGCAATGGCGGAAGCGTTCCGTTTCAATAAAATCACCATCGCGGGCGTATGTGATAAAACGCAATGCAAATTTAGATCGGTGATATTCAACGAGGAGGGGCTCATGGCTCTTGCAATGACCGAGGAGCAAGCGCGGGATTTTGAGGAACGGGGATTTGTCGTTCTCGAGGATTTTTTGGCGCGGGACGAGGTGGATCGGCTCTCGCTCGCGATTGACGAGGTGGCCGAGCGGGTGCGGGCGGCCGAGGGTTTGGGCCCCGACGATCCGTTTGCCGTGCGGAATGCTTTGTCGCAGCACGAGGCGTTTCTCGATTTGATCGATCACCCGCGCATGCTGCCTTTGGTGGTCGATGCGATTGGATGGAACATCCAGATTAGAACCACGCATTTGGATTATCGCCCGCCGTATCCCGAGGGCATGGCGCCCGGAGATGTGGGCGTTGGCAAGGGCGCGGATCAAGAGGCTGGCTATCGCAATGTCGCGTGGCATCCGGATTTGGCGAGCGACGCGTTGTTTTTGGCGCCCTCGCTGGACGGGCGGTTGCCGTTTATGGAGATCAAGGTTTTTTACGTGCTTTACGACATGACCGAATCCAACTGCGGCAACCTGTGGTTGGTGCCGGGCAGCCACAAGCGCAGGCCCGGGGAACTGCGCGACTCCGGGCGCATAATCGGCCCCGAAGAAGCGGTGGAACTCAAGTTGCGCGTCGGGTCCGCCGTGTTGTGGCGCACAGCGGTTTGGCACTGCGTCGGGCCGAACTTGTCGCGGAAAACCCGGAAAATCATGCACGTGGGCTACCACTACCGCTGGCTGCGGCCAACGGATTACATCGCGCAAGATGAAGCACTCATCGAGCGCAGTTCGCCCATTCGGCGGCAGTTGTTGGGCGCGCTGGCATCCGGCGGCGACCCCCTCGGCCCGGAATCCGATTTTCACCCCTCGTCTCAATACTGGCTCACCAAAAATGGGGATGACATTCCGCTGCGGGCATGGGCAGAGGAGAGAGAGGCGAGAAGCAACGGCCGATGAACGCGGGCATGTCGCGGCGGGGATGGAGCCGCGGGATAGGTGACACTTGCAGGAAGCCTAGGGTTGGGCGAGGGTTGCCCACCAAAAGCGAACCCCCATGAGCGCGTGCTCATGGGGGTTTTGTCGTACCGAGTGCCGAGGTGGGGATCGATGTGATGCGCGCTTTGCGTCGCGGTGATGCGCGTTTTGCTGTACCGAGTGTGGATATCAGGGCGGATCGAATTTGTAGCCCACGCCGCGCACGGTGGCGATGGCGTTGCCCGATTCCCCGAGTTTGGAGCGCAAGCGGCGAATGTGGACATCCACGGTACGCATGCCGCCGTAATAGTCGTAGCCCCAGATGCTGTCGAGCAAGTCCGACCGGGTGAACACGCGGGCCTCGTGCGTGACGAGGTGCTTGAGCAGTTCGTATTCCTTGAGGGTGAGTTCGACCACGCTGCCCTTGACGCGCACTTCGTAGCGCGCCATATTGATGACGAGGTCGTCTTTTTTGACGGTGTGGGCGTCGGGGGTGTGATCGTCATCCCAGAGGGCGAGGCGCAAACGGGCTTCAAATTCGCGCATGCTATACGGCTTGATGACAAAATTTGAAATTCCGAGGGAAAAGTCGAGGTTGAGCGCGGTCATTTCATCCGTGACGACGAGGAGGGAACAGCCGTTGGCGAGGCGGTGTTTTTGCAGGTGCGCGATGGCGTGGGCGAGGCGTTCGAGCGAGGATTCCGGGTCGATGATCGCCAGGTCGATCCCATTGGCGGAAACGGATGGCAAGTTGCTCTGCCCGCGCATGATCAGGTGTTCGACCCGATGCCCGATGTATTCGAGGTCGGATTTGAGACGCGCGCCGTGAGCTTCGTCCGCGAGAAGGAGAATCGTCGCCATTTTTTTAACGAGAAAGAGATGGATGACGCGCCGTATCGGAAGCGGTTTTATCCCGATGCGCGATTTGGAAATCGCAAATTAGAGCGTGCGAGAAATTTTGTCAAGCCGTATCTTGAAAGGGAGTTTGATCCGTCGTTCCATGCAACCCATCCACACAGGAGCACACCATGTATTCTCCATCTCATTGTCCGTATTCCCCACACGAAATTTCGCAAGACGCTTACAGGCCGTCCGTCAGGGGCAGAAATGGCGCGGTGGCATCGGGCCATTACCTCGCTTCCCAAGCGGGTATGCAACTCATGATGGCCGGGGGCAATGCCATTGACGCGGCCATTGCCACAGCCGCGGCACTCGGCGTGGTCGAGCCGCAATCCTCGGGCATCGGCGGGGATGGCTTCATCTCGATCTACGACGCCAAAACCGGCGCCGTCTATGCCGTCAATGCCACGGGCGCGGCGCCCACAGGGGCCACCCGCGAATTTTATCTCGAGCGCGGCGGCATCCCGATGAAAGGCATCCTCAGCGCGTCCATCCCCGGCTTGGTCGACGGCTGGCTCGTCGCCCACGAACGCTTTGGCACGCGGCCGCTCGACGAGGTCTTTGCCCCGGCCATTGGCCTGTGCGAAGACGGCTTTCCGCTGAGTCACAAATTGGCCGCGAGCTTGGAGGGGGAAACCAAACGCTTTGCGTCCGATCCGCACACGCGGGCCGTGTTCACCGACGACGGGCAACCCCTCGCGCCTGGTGACATCGTCTATCAAAAAGACCTGGGCAAGACCTTGCGAACCCTCGCCGCGAAGGGGCGCGATGCGTTTTACGAAGGGGAAATCGCCAAAGCCATGGTCGCGTTTAGCCAATCGCGCGGGGGCTTGCTCACAGAAGCCGACCTGAAAAACCACCGCAGCCGCATTGTGGATCCCATCGCCGTGACGTACAAGGGTTATACCGTCTATGAAACGCCGCCCAACTCGAGCGGACACATCTTGTTGCAAGAACTCAACATCGTGGAAAATTTCGACCTGCACGCCCTAAGCGAAGCCGATCGGATCCACCTGATGGTCGAGGCGAAAAAACTCGCGTTTGCGGACCGCGAAAAGTACGTGGCCGATCCGGACTGGATAGACATACCCATCGATGCCCTGCTGTCCAAAGCCTACGCCAAAGCGCGGGCGTCCTTGATCGACTTCGAGCGCGCCGCGATCCACGTTCCGCCCGGCATTCCGGAAGCGGTGGAAGACACCACTTGTTTTTGCGTGGCCGACAAGGCGGGCAATGCGGTGTGCCAACTCCAGAGCATTCAATCGGGATGGGGATCGAGCCTGATCGCGGGCGAGACCGGCATTTTGCTCAACAACCGCATGACCTACTGGCACTTGGAAGAAGATCATCCCAACTGCCTCATGCCCGGCAAACGGGTTCGCCACACGATGAACCCGGTGATCGTCGCCAAAGACGACAAGCCCGTTTTGATCTGCGGCACCCCGGGCGCAGACACGCAGGTTCAGACCAATTTGCAACTGGTGACGCATATCTTGGACTTTGGCCTGACCCCGCAAGAGGCGGTCGAAGCCCCGCGCTGGCGTTCTCTGCAAAACCCGATGGAATCCACCGTGCCCCACACCTGCGAAGACGTGTTGCAACTCGAAGGCCGTTTCGACAGCTTTTTGTGCGAGGCCCTCGATAAGAAGGGCCACGACTTGCGCCATCTCCCATTTTGGGGCGCAACGGGCAACGCGCAAGCCATTCAGATCGATCCCGCAACCGGTAGCATGATGGCCGGATCAGATCCCCGGCACGATGGGTACGCGGTTGCTTTTTGAGAGGGAAGACGGGAGACGGGAGAGGGAAGAGGGGAGAGGCAAGAGGCAAGAGGGGAGAGGGGAGAGGGAAGACGGGAGACGGGAGAGGGAAGAGGGAAGAGGTGAGGCGAGAGGCGAGAGGCGAGAGGCGAGAGGTCAGTAATCAGCCCTCCATCATCCGTAGGGACAGGCCCCCGTGCCTGTCCTCGCATCCAACCGCAAAATCGATTGGTTTTCTCTTTACTGGCATTGTGCTCTGCGGGCGCGGCTTTCGCCGTGATCAGCTCCCAGTACCAAAACTGTTGGCGAAGATCAGGAAATCGGAAAATCCAATCGCGCCATCGCTGTCGAGATCGTAACGCGCATCGTACCCCGCATCGCCTCGACGCGTCCCGAACTTGCCGACAAAGGACAAGAAGTCGTCAAAATTAATTTGCCCATTACCATCGACATCAGCGGTTGGGCGATACACTTCAAGGGTGAACATCAGACTCGCCATATCGCCATCGGCGTCCAGTGCCGAGAAGGTGTATTCGGTCGCGGTCAGTGCCTTGCTCGGCGTGCCGGAAATCGTGCGCGTGGCGGGGTCAAATCGCAATCCGTTTGGTAGGAACGGCAACAGGATATAGACCAGAGCCCCATCGCCGCCCGTGGCTTCGGGCAAGGTCAAACTGACGCTGGCGCCGATGACATAGCGTTGCGCGGCAACCCCTATCGAATCGTCGAAGGCCGGTCGTCTGTCCGATGCGACTGAGAGCGCGAAAGTTAGCATCGCCACATCGCCATCTTCATCGGTTGCGGTCAGCGTGTACGTGGTTTCGGTCATCGCCTCGAGCGGCGTGCCAGACAGCACGCGCGTTGTCGCGTCAAAGGTCAGGTCCGATGGCAGTTCAGACGTCAGAGTGTAAGTCAATGACCCATCGCCACCGGTTGCTGTGGGAAGCGTCAGCGGTGCAATGGTCGTGCCTTGTTGATAGCGTTGCGCGGTCACAGTCGAATCGCCAAAGGAAGGCAGTCTGTCCGATGCGACTGAGAGCGCGAAAGTTAGCATCGCCACATCGCCATCTTCATCGGTTGCGGTCAACATGTACGTGGTTACAGCCATCACCTCGCGCGGCGTGCCGGACAGCACGCGCGTTGTCGCATCAAAGGTCAGTTCCGAAGGCAGTTCAGGCGTCAGGCTATAAGTCAACGCGCCATCGCCACCGGTTGCCCGTGGCAAGGTGATGCGGATGGCTGTCCCAATCCGATAGCGTTGCGCGGTCACGGTTGAATCGCCGAAGGAGGGCGTCAAATCTGTCGCGACTACCGCGAGGGTGAAAGTCAGCCTCGCCGCATCGCCATCTTCATCGGTTGCGGTCAGCGTGTACGTGGTTTCACCCATCGCCTCGCGCGGCGTGCCGGACAGCATGCGCGTTGTCGCTTCAAACGTCAGGTCCGAAGGCAGTTCAGGCGTCAGAGCGTAAGTCAACGCGCCATCGCCACCGGTTGCTGTGGGAAGCGTCAGCGATACAATGGTCGTGCCTCGTTGATAGCGTTGCGCGGTTACAGTCGAATCGCCGAAAGAGGGCTGTAAATCTGCGGCAGGCGGTGGTTGTGGTTGCTGTGGTGGTTGTGGTTGCTGTGGTGGTTGTGGTTGCTGTGGTGGTTGTGGTTGCTGAGTCGTGGCAACCGGCGTCCCTGTCACACCCACCGAGGGCGGGCCTTCATCGGCGTTGGTCAGAGTGGCGATGACGCGCACCGTGTATTCCGTACCAGCGGTCAGACCGGTAATCGTCGAACTCGTCTTGTCCCCGTTGCCGATGACCTGCTGACGCTCGGATGCGTACAACTCATCCCCGGATTTCCACTGCACTTTGTAACCGGTCGCCCCGCTCACCACATCCCAGGACACGGCCAAATATCCCACGCCGGGCGTGACGGTTACCCCCGCTACTTGACCCGGTTCCGTCACCACCGCAACCGGCCCCGTCACCTGCGCGGGCGTCACGGTGATCGCGCCCGTCGTCAAGTCCCCGTCGCCGGAATGCCCCGCGGCCTTTACGGTCACGCGCAAGCTCTGATTCGCTGTAAGCCCGAGCCCGGGATAAGCGAGCGTCAGTTGGGCGACTGTGTCGGATGTTCTGACGGGTGTGCCACGGATGCTCACTCCCGCAGGCGCGGTGGGCAATGCAAAGTGGTCAACGGCAAGCGTCTCGTTGTAGGTGGCACCGGTCAAGGTGATATTGACTTTTGCCCCGTCGAGATTTCCCACGGTCAGCGGATCCGGAACTGTGGATGAAATCGCCGCGCTTGCGGTGTCGGCTGTCCCTCCCGTTGCCGTGGCGGTGAAGGTCGCGGACTTGTCGATGTCCGAGACGTCGATAGCCGCCAAAACCGTATTCGCGCCCGCAACCCCTAGCGTCAATGTCGTCGAGGCACGGCCATTGGCATCGGTCGAGTCCGTTGTAGTACTGAGCACTCCGCCACCTGCCGCAATCGAAAAAGCGACCGGGACGCCGGCAAAGGCGCGATTGTTCTGATCTTGCACCTCGACGATGAGCGGATCGGACAGACGAGAACCCGCAGTGCCGGTCTGGTCATCGCCGGATATCTTTACCAAGCTGGTCAAGGTGCGGGCGTCATAGGATACATCAACGCCTCGAGCCTCAAGGGCGGGGATATGGGTCGTGAGGGAAGGATAGCTCAAGCGGTTGGAGTGAAGCCACAAATAGCCCCCCACACCGACAAAATCGTCTAACATTATGCTTAATCTTAAGCCCGAAAGGGCCGAAATATCCGAGATGTTGTTGTAGGAAAGATCCAGCTCCTCCAGTTTAGTTAAGCCCGAAAGGGCCGAAATATCCGAGATGCTGTTGCGAGAAAGATGCAGCAGGCGCAGTTTAGTTAAGCCCGAAAGTACCGAAATATCCGAGATGCTGTTTTTGTTAAGCCACAGATGGTCCAGGTTGGTTAAGCCCGAAAGTACCGAAATATCCGAGATGTCGTTGGAGGAAAGATCCAGATCGTCCAGTTTAGTTAAGCCCGAAAGTACCGAAATATCCGAGATCCTGTTGGAGGAAAGCCTCAGATCGTCCAGTTTAGTTAAGCCCGAAAGTACCGAAATATCCGAGATCCTGTTGTTCCCAAGAGCCAGCTGGTCCAGGTGAGTTAAGCCCGAAAGTACCGAAATATCCGAGATCCTGTTGATGCTAAGATCTAGATAGGACAGGTGAGTTAAGCCCGAAAGGGCCGAAATATCCGAGATGTCGTTGTAGGAAAGATCCAGCTCCTCCAGTTTAGTTAAGCCCGAAAGGGCCGAAATATCCGAGATCCTGTTGCCGGAAACACCTAGATTGATCAGGTAGAGATTGGTCAGGTTGGTTGCATACTCCAGCCCGGTCAATGTCCTGATATTACTTCTGTACAGATCAAGGGAGGTTAAAGTCGCCATCTCACTTGGGGTAATTATCGCACCGCTTGATTTTTTCAGTGCTTGCTCAATACCAGCACGCAAGTTGGCGTCGGGGATGTTCACGCCTCGCGTAACGGTCATTGTGTAGGTTTTCGTCGTGGTCCCATCTTCTGCGGTGACTACAATGGCAATGGCATTTTCGCCCACATTGAGGGAAATGGCGCGGTTGATCGAGTCGCGCAATACCGAGGCGCCGTTTATCGTGATCGCGGCGCCGTCGTGGTTGCTCGTCGGCGTGACGGTCAGACTCGGCACGCTGTTCGCCACTGTCGCGGTGTAGGAGAGAGAATCGCGGGCGAAGGCCGGAGCCAGCGTCCCGGAAGAGAGCGTCAGGCCGCTCAGATCTGCATCGCTTGAAGCGGTATTCTGCGCGGCGGATTCGCCGCAGATAAGGATCAGGGCGAGGATCGTAAGAAGATGAGGAAAAGAGCGATAGGTCATGATGAACTCCTTTTAAGGAAGATTATACTGCTGATGATACGCCCGTTGGGGAAAACGAAAAATAAAAAATTAAGCATATCAAGCGGAAATTAGCAGGTAGAAAAAGACAACCGGTTCAATGCAAAGGCATAGGGGTCAGCGGGGGCGCAGTGGAGGGCGATAGTCATTTTTTTTGGAAATCCTAGGCCGCTCACACGCCTTGCCGTCTGCGATGAGGAAGGGGCGGTCGGCTTGACCCGCGCCTGCGGCCATTTCCGCGGGCATGGTCACCATCACGCCGCCCCAGCGCGTGCGCTCGCTCGGGTTGGCCGGACTCATGTGCCACATTTTCGCGTGCCAGACCACCGCGTCGCCCGCGTGCAGGGGAACGGGTTTGACCGCGATCTCGGCGACCCTGTCGCGTGGGATTTCCCCGTGGACGCCATCCGCGTATTTGACGTGTTCGACGATCTCGCCCTCGTGACTGCCCGGCGCCAGGTGCAAGCATCCATTTTCCAGATCCACATCGTCCAACGCCACCCAGCAACTCAGGTGGCGCGTTTTGTGTTTGCGCGTGCTATCGCGGGGGTTTCTCGCCCACAGCCAGATATCCTGATGCCAAGGCGTGCTTTCGCCCACCTGCGCGGGTTTGGTGAAAAACCGCGTGCCCTGAATCCGAACGTCGTCCCCCAAAAACCGCCGCTGGAGGGCCAAAACGCGCTCTGCGGTCAACCAGTTGTTCCAAAGCACGTCGCTCAAAAAATTGCGATCTCCCACGGCGCGCACCGCATCTGCGCCGTCCAATGCCGTGCCATCGACGCGGCTCCTGTCCAGCCCGAACCCAGGCGCGTCCTCGGCGATGATCCGCGCGAGTTCATCCCGCACCGCACGCACCGCATCCGCGTCGATAATCTGCCGAACGACAAAATACCCGCGTTTCTCAAACCGCGCCTCGGCGTCTTTGGGGATTGCGAAATTTTTCATGACCTCTCTCCATTGTTTCCCATTCTGGATCGATCAACACTTTCATGCTTGAACGATCCGAGGTTCAATGCGTTCGCGTCCGACGATGCGGTATGCGTAGAACAAACACGCTTGGATATCTTCAGGCTCTAACCAGGGATAGCCTTTCAAAATCGCATCGGGCGTATCCCCTGCGGCGAGCATGCCCAAGATATGCTCGACAGCGAGACGGCGTCCCCGAATAATTGGCTTGCCGCCAAAAATTTTGGGATCGACTGTAATTCGGTCGAGACATTCTCTTTCCGTCATGGTGAAACCCCACTTTCATTTTCGTACTTTTTCTTGCACCATCGTTTCGTTGTGCTATAATATAAGGACGATGCGCGACAAAAGGAGCGTCACATGATCGACAAAACCCACCTCTTCGAGGGCCGCACGCACGGGTATCACACCTATCGCGTACCGGGTATTTTGTGTACGCAAAACGGCGTCCTGCTCGCTACAGCCGAGGCCAGGCGCGGCAGGGGCGGGGATTGGGATGGCAATGACGTGGTGATGAGGCGCAGCGCGGATGGCGGGCGGACTTGGGAGGCCCTTCGAGTCGTTGTCCGTTGCGACAGGTACGGCGAAGGTCCGATCAGCAATTTCGTCATGATCTCCGACCGAAAAGACGGCGCGGTTCACGCCCTTTTTTGCCACAACTACGCCCGCGTTTTTTATATGTGCAGCAAAGACGATGGCGTTCGTTGGTCCGACCCGGCTGAAATGACAGATGTGTTCATCCCCTTCCGCGAACAGTACCCATGGCGCGTCATGGCCACCGGCCCCGGGCACGGCATCCAACTCCAAAACGGCCGCCTCATCGTGCCTTTGTGGATGTCGGATGGCAGCGGCACGGAATTTGGCGCGGGCAAACTCGGGCATCGGCCCTCCGCAGTCGCGGGGATCTACAGCGACGACCACGCACAGACATGGCAACGCGGCGACATGGTCGTGCGGACAGAAGGCGAGTACATCAACCCGAGCGAGACGCTCCCGGTCGAACTCGGCAACGGGCGCGTTTTGTTCAACATCCGCACGGAATCCAAACGCCACCGCCGCCTCATCGCCACCAGCCCCGATGGCGCGACCCGTTGGTCAAAGCTCGAATTTGACGATGCCCTGCTCGAACCCGTGTGCATGGGCAGCATCCTCAAATTGCGCGATGGCAACATCCTCTTTGCCAATCCGGACAATCTCGAACGCGAATGGACCCGGCCCGGCAGCGTGGCGCGCGACCGCAAACGCCTCAGCGTTAAAATGAGCGCGGACGATTGCCGCACCTGGCCGGTCTCCAAAATTCTCGAACCGGGCCCGTCGAGTTATTCGGACCTCGCCCAAACAGCCGAGGGCGCGATATGCTGTATTTACGAAAATCAATTTTTCACGCGGCAAAACGACACGCGATACGTCACCGTGGCCCGCTTTGACCTCGCGTGGCTGACGGAATAGGGATCGCACAACCCAAAGAAAGGACGCCATGGACTATCGACACCGCGAAATGATCGCGCTCGGCGAAGATGAAACGCCCTATCAGTTGCTGACGGCCGATGGGGTTTCAACGGGCGAATTTGAGGGCGAAGAGATTCTCAAAGTCGAAGCCGAGGGCTTGACCATGCTGGCGGACCGCGCCATTCGAGACAGCGCCCTACCTACGCTCCCCAATCCACATCCACTGCCCCACTTACGACGTTTATACTTGCTACTCTCTCCGCCCCACCTGCGCTCCCAATCCGCGTCCTCTGCGTCATTCGTTTAATCCGCGATTCAGACACTTACCCACTTCCTCTGCCCCACTTACGCTCCCCAATCCACATCCTCTGCCCCACTTACAGCGTTTGTATCTGCTACACGCCTTTGCCCTATCTGCCAACCCAATCCGCCTTTAATCTGCGTAATCTGTTTAATCCGCGATTCAGACACTTACCCACTTCCTCTGCCCCACCTGCGCTGTTCAACCAGTGTCCTTTGCCCCACTTGCGGCGTCTGTGTCATCTGCGTCCTCTGCCCCACCTGCCAACCCAATCCGCCTTTAATCTGCGTAATCCGTTTAATCCGCGATTCAGACACTTACCCGCACCCTCCGCCCCACCTGCGCTGTTCAACCAGTGTCCTTTGCCCCACCTACAGCGTCTGTATCTGCTACACGCCTTCGCCCCACCTGCCAACCCAATCCGCCTTTAATCTGCGTAATCCGTTTAATCCGCGATTCAGACACTTACCCGCACCCTTCGCCCCACTTACGCTGTTCAACCAGTGTCCTTTGCCCCACTTGCGGCGTCTGTGTCATCTGCGTCCTCTGCCCCACCTGCCAACCCAATCCGCTTTTAATCTGCGTAATCCGTGTAATCCGCGATTCAGACACTTACCATCACGTCAACATGACCGCGATGTCGGCTGGCAAACGAATATTATATCTCCGCTCGAACTCCGCGACGCTCTCGTGGTCGGTACGGAATAAACCGGCGATATCCGTTCCCATGTTTTTGACGGCGGTCAAGTCTGCTTTGGCCCTTTCCCATTCGCCCAAAAGCAACCAAGTGCGGCCCCGATTGTAATAGGCAACGGCATCTGGGTTGAGTTCTATGGCCTTACCGAAGTCTTGTGCGGCCTGTTCAAGGTCCCCTTTGGCCCTGTGAACCATGCCCCGAATGTAATGGGCTTCGGCAAAATTTGGGTCGAGTGCTATGGCTTTATCGAGGTCTCGGATCGCGAGGTCGGGTTCGCCTTTGTTGATGTGAACAACGCCGCGACTGTTATACGCATTGGCATCACTCGGGTTGAGCTCTATGGCTTTATCGAAGTCTTGGATCGCGAGGTCGAGTTCGCCTTTTTTGACGTGGGCAAAGCCGCGATTGGCATACGAAATGGCATCATCCGGGTCGAGTGCTATGGCTTTATCGAGGTCTCGGATCGCGAGGTCGGGGTCGCCTTTTTTCATGTGAGTACTGCCGCGCATGAAATGGGCTTTGGCAAAATTTGGGTCGAGTTCTATGGCTTTATCGAGGTCTCGGATCGCGAGGTCGAATTCGCCTGTGCCGATGTAAGCCGTGCCGCGGCTGGCATACTCATTGGCATCATCCGGTTTCAGTTCTACGGCTTTATGGAGGTCTTGGACCGCGAGGTCGAATCTGCCTGTGTTTGCGTAAGCCGTGCCGCGATTGCTATACGCAGCGACATCATCCGGGTCGAGTTCTATCGCCTTATTGAAGTCTGGTATCGCGAGGTCAAACGCGCCTTTTTCGATGTAAATCGCGCCGCGATTGATATACGCCTTGGCAAAATCCGGGTCGAGTTCTATGGCTTTATTGAAGTCTGTCATCGCAAGGTCAAATTCGCCTTTTTCGTTGTGAACAACGCCGCGCGTGTTATGGGCTTCGGCATAAGTGCGGGTGACATCAAAGATTCTGATGGATGCGTGGGCGGCGGCATACCCCGAGAAATCGGCAAATAATTCTTCCTCGTCGATGCCGTACAGGGTCTCCAGTTCTTTGAGAATGCCGTCTTTCCCGTCCGCCTGAACGATCAGTCGTTTCATTTGAGTTGGATAAATCCGCGGAACGCCAAAGACAAAAACAGAGCCTTGCGCCACGGTGCGCTGCCCGATAGCCGAAGGTTCCCACAACCGCAATTTATCCTTATTGTAAAAATCTCGTATCGCCTTATCCTCAAAGTCGCGTTTGCTTACCGCCTGCGTTTCAGAACGAGAAAGGACATGGACAGCGCCATCTGCTTTGCGGTCCTCTTCACGGGTCGCTTTGCAGGCAAACCACAGCGCGACCAGTGGTCGGCGGGTAAAATCGATCAGCCCGGTTGCGGCCCCCTGATGTTGCAATTGGGCCAAAAATTCCAAGTCGGTGGACTTTTCGCCGAGTCCGGGGGGAATCAAATCGCGCGTTTTGGCGTTGGCGATGAGAAACTCCATGTAGCTTACGAGGAGAAAGTTCATCAGTTGGTCATCCACCGGGTTCGCAGAGGAGTTGGTCAAGCGTCTAACCGCCGAACAATCGACCGCCCACTCGACATCGGATTGGCCTCGATACAAAAAGGTCGTCTCGTCTTTTGTCCCGAGGTTTCCCAGTTGTTCGTGAAACTCGGCGACAGTGCCGATGGGAATTTCCTCCAGATACGTTTGATCATCAAACGCCACTTTTGTCGTGGTACTCATTGAGAAATCTCCTTTCTGCATCAATGCCGTGATAGGGCGATAGCGTGGTAAATTTTCTTCGGATGACGGTTTGGGGCGTAAAATTTTACGCCCCTTTCTCTGATTATTCTGTAAATTAAATAATTATGAATTTCATTTTTCAAGAGCGTGACGGATGTGATGCCGTACGTCAATTAAGCCATCGCCCAACATGCCATCCCAAAAGTCCCTTACCGAAAGCCATCGGGCGCAGCGCGTAAGTCCGTCTCGCAACGCACTTCTTTTTTTTACCCACCTTGCAGGCTGGCGCATATCGTGCGATTACAAAAGTGCTTTGCGCTGTGCCTAGCCCCTCGGCGCATGAGAGCGGCATTTTTTGCCTACTTTTTTTTGCTGTTGAAAAAAAGTAGGTCGCCGAAGGCATCGAAGGCAACCCACGATGCTTTCGGACCAAACGTTTTAGAAAAGTGAGCCAGGCAGGTGCTGGTTTGTGCGTCTCAAAATTGAGAATAATTTAATTTACAGAGCACTGATGTTTTCATGTTCTTCTGCGCCTTTCGTCATTCCTTTATCGCTTCTCCGCGCAAAAGCCAATGACTGGCGCGTGCGACAGGAACGCATCCCAATGGGGATTGTCCCGTTGAGACGGATGGATGAACGGGCCGACCCATTGAAAATCGGCAAATCCAACCTCTTGGAACGCCCAGTGATACGTCTCGGGTTTGAGATAATAATTCTCAAATTCAAACGCGGTGCCATCTTCGTTTTTCACCCGATACAAAATCACATCGCCCTCTTGCGGCGGCACGCCGGTACACGTCTTGTCAAATCCGTATTGGGGAAAGGAAACCGTGCCCTGCGGCACATTTTGGACATTGTCGTTGAACCCGACAAATCGCCCACCCGGCCGCAAGCTGCGATGCGCCACCTCGACAAAGCGGAGCAATTCGGCGGGCGTCTTGGCGTAATTCAAAAGATACATCGCCACCACGAGATCGACCGGTTCGCCCAAATCCAAGTCCGCCGCATCGCGATGCAAGTACGCGCAACCCAAAGGCCGGACGCGCTCTTCTTCCTCGGCCAACTTGATCATCTCGGCGGAAATATCCACGCCGGTAACGGCTCGCGCCCCGGCCTGCTTGACCTTGCGCGTGTAGAACCCCTCGCCGCAAGCCAAGTCCAACACCGTCGCCCCGCGGATATGGCCCAGGATCTCAAAAAGCGTATGGGCTTCGATGTATTCCCGAAAGGGCAGTTGTTTGGAATTTTTATACGCTTCGGCAATCGCGTCATACTGATTTTCGGCACTCATGATCCATGCTCCCTAAAAATTAAAAGGTGAATGGGGCGTCTATTCCGGCAGATTTCGCAACTCGTCCAATCGGGCGATCACCTGCGCGTCCTCCGGGGCGCGTGCGACCAGTTGTTCCAAAACCGCGATGGCCTCTTGAACGAGCCCCTGACCGGCGTAGATCTCGGCCAGCGTTGCGGTTGCGATCATCGGCGCGTCGGGTTTTGGATCGGGGTTGCGCGACGCGATCAGCGCGTCTAACTGTTCCCCAATCCCTTCCTCTGCGAGAGGCACTGGAGGCTCGGATTCGGGATCGGGCGCGTCTGCCGGGGCGTGGGGATCCGATGTATCGGAAGGGGCATCGCCCCGCGATTCTTCGGTCCATTCGCCCTTGAGCTTGGCGATCTCCGTCTCGAGTTCAGGGCCGAAGGGATCGCGTGCCCGCGCCGCTTCAAAGTGTTTGAGCGCGAGATCGCCTCGGCCCTGTTGCAGCGCGATATGGCCCAAATGCCAGCGTGCGACGAGGTGATCGGCATCCAACTGCAAGATCTTTTCAAACGCGGACCGCGCTTCCTCGCACTGACCTGCGGCGAGAAGGCACTTGCCCATCACCACATGGCCGGCCACATAAGACGGGCGATAGCGCAGTCCGGTGCGGCAAACCGCCAGTGCCTGCGCGACATCCCCCCGTTGCAACAACCCATCCGCCAAGCGCGCAAACAAAATGGACGCGGGATTTTGGACACAAATTTTCGCCAATTTTTCCAATGCCACCATGGGATCCATCGCCCCCAAAAGAGTCCGCATAATAGACGAAACGCCCCGTATTGTCAACGAGGTAGAACCGATCTGCCCCGTATCGGAAGGGGTCACAAATGTAAAACATCCAACCGAAAAAGCCACAGGAAAATCAGAGGACGCGCGCCGAGATGCCGATAAATGCCCTTGTCTCATAAGCGCGAAAGGGATATATTCGCTTGCGAATCGGTGAATCGCTAAATCGTAGGGAAAGGCCCGCACGTCTGCCCTTGCGATCCGCGGTCGGTTCCCAACCGCGCGTTTGTCGCGCACTTGTGGCTTTGCCAATGTCGTTCTAGGAGTGCCTTATGGACCTGTTGCGCTTGTTCATCTCGTTCACCAAAGTCGGCGTCTTCGCGTACGGCGGCGGGCCTTCGATGATCCCCCTCGTCCAAGAGGAAGTCGTGGATGTTCACGGGTGGATGACCATCGAGGAATTTACAGACGCCCTGGCCATGGGCTATGCCCTGCCCGGCCCCATCGCCACCAAAATGGCCGCGTACATCGGGTACAAAGTCGCCCACATCCCCGGCCTTTTGGTCGCGCTCTTGGGCACGGTCTTCCCCTCGTTGCTCATGATGATGATCCTCGCCCTGTTCTTCCTCAAATACAAAGATACCCCGATCGTACAGGCCATGCTCAAAGCCGTGCGCCCGGCCGTGGTCGGGCTGTTGCTCGTCGTGGTCTGGGAAATGTGCCCCAAATCCGTCACCTCTTGGCACACGGGCCTCATCGCTTGCGGCGCGTTTGTCGCCATCTACTTTCTCAACCTGCATCCGGCCCTGGCCATCGTCGCCACCGCAGCTATCGGCTTGGCGTTTTACCGCTGAGGACATTCGATCCATGCGCTTTTTTAACACCGCTGGCCCCATCAAGCCCAGCCTGCACTACTGCATCCCGCCGCTGCAACGCTTGGACGCTGTAAATTTTCACCCGCCCCTCAAAACACAGACATTTAGGACAGACTATGTACACCGATTATGCCGACAAAGCCCTGTTTGGCGATGGCCTATCAAGTGCGGACATGCACGCGGTTTTGCAAACCCCGGACCGCGACATTTTGCCCTTGCTCCACGCGGCCTTTCAGGTGCGCCACCACCACTTCGGGCGCAAAGTCCACATCCATGTGCTGATGAACGCCAAAAGCGGCTTGTGCCCGGAAGACTGCGCCTATTGCTCGCAATCGGCCATCTCCACCGCAACCATCGACAAATACCCCTTGCGACCTGCCCGCGAGATCGTGGACGCCGCGCGACAAGCCAGCGAAAACGGCGCGTATCGCTACTGCATCGTCACGAGTGGCCGCGCGCCCACCGACGGGGAATTGGACGCCCTGACCGACACCGTGCGCCAAGTCAAACGCGAAGTCGATATCGACATCTGTTGCTGCTTGGGCTTGCTCACCGCAAAAAACGCGCAACGCCTCAAAGACGCCGGGGTCGACCGCGTCAACCACAACCTCAACACCAGCCGCGCGCACACCCCGAATATCGTCTCCACGCACACGTATCGGGATCGCGTGGAAACCCTCTACAACATCCAAAAAGCCGGCCTCGAGACGTGCAGCGGCGGCATCATCGGCATGGGCGAAACCCACGCGGACATCATCGACATGGCCGCGTCCTTGCGCGATTTGGGCGTCGATTCCATTCCCGTCAATTTCCTGCACCCCATCGCGGGCACGCCCCTATCGCGTCAAAACGCCTTGACCCCGCACGATTGCCTGCGCGCCTTGTGCCTGTTCCGATTCGCCAATCCCTCGACCGAAATCCGCGTGGCGGGCGGGCGAGAAAAAAATCTCCGCTCCCTCCAACCCCTCGCGCTCTATCCCGCCAACTCGCTCTTCATGGAAGGGTATTTGACCACGGGCGGCCTCGATGTGGAAGCGACTCATCGCATGATCGCCGACTTGGGCTTTGAAATCGAGTGAGGCGGGGAGACGGGAGAGGGGAGACGGGAGAGGGAAGGCGAAAGGCGGAAGGCGGGAGACGGAAGGCGGGGAGAGGGGAGACGGGAGACGGGAGAGGCATCCCGACACACACCCCCAAGGCAATGGCTTTTCGCTGTCGATCGGGAAGACGCGAGACGTGAAAGGTGAGACGTAAGACGGAAGGCGGGGACTGATCGCCGAACACAGCTTTGTGGTTGGGAGCGAGGACAGGCACGGGGGCCTGTCCCTACGATTGATGGATGCATGGCTGATTGACCGTTGCCCCCCGCTCCATCTCTCTGTATCTATGTTCATCTGTGTTCATCTATCGTTGTTTTTCGCCTTTGGGCGGCCCTCTCACCTTTCACCTCTTGCCTCTTGCCTCTTGCCTCTTGCCTCTTGCCTCTTGCCTCTCACCTTTTCTTTTTTTTTTTTTTGTGCCTTTTGTGCCTTTTGTGGCTAAACTCCCGTCTTGCCTTTTGCCTCTCACCTCTTGCCTCTTGCTTCTTGCCTCTCGCCTTTTGCCTTTCACCTCTTCCGTCTTACTTCTCACCTCTTACCTTTCGCCTTTTGCCTCTCACCTCTTCCGTGTTCCCTCTTCCGTCTCGCCTGCCTTTCACCTCTTGCGTCTTCCCTCTCACCTCTCACTTTCCCATGTGGACTTATCCCAAAAAATACGATGTCATCGTCGTTGGCGGCGGGCATGCGGGTGTGGAAGCCGCGCTGGCCTCTGCGCGCATGGGATGTGAAACCCTGCTGCTGACCATGAACCTCGACACCATCGCGCAAATGTCGTGCAACCCGGCCATTGGCGGCATTGCAAAGGGCCACATGGTGCGCGAAATCGACGCGTTGGGCGGCGAAATGGCCCGCAACATCGACGCCACGGGCCTGCAATTTCGCATGCTCAATCGGCGCAGGGGCCCGGCCGTGCAAGCCCCGCGCGCGCAGGCGGACAAAAAAGCCTATCAGTTCCGCATGAAAGACGTGCTGGAAAACCAAGCGCATCTCGACGTCAAACAGGGCTTGCTCGAAGATCTCATCGTCAAAAACAGACGCCTCGAAGCGGTGATCACCAAAGCCAAAACGGTCTTTGCCGCCAAAACCGCCATCTTGACCACGGGCACGTTTCTCAAGGGCCTCATCCATGTGGGCGACTTTTCGTACAGCGCGGGCCGCGCAGGCGAGCAAGCCGCGGACGAGGCGTCCGATGGCCTGTCGCAACTCGGGTTTGAACTCGGGCGCCTCAAAACCGGCACCCCGCCCCGCGTCAATGCGCGCAGCATCGACTTTGCCGCCTGCGAAGAACAGCCCGGCGATGCGGATCCCCGGCCCTTTTCCTATCAGACGGACCGCATCGCGCAAGACCAACTGAGTTGTTATCTGACGACCACCACGCGGGAAACGCACGACATCATCCGTGCGGACTTGGACAGATCGGCCATGTACAGCGGGCGCATCCGAGGCGTGGGGCCGCGGTATTGCCCGTCTATCGAAGACAAAATCGTGCGCTTTCCCGACAAAGAAGGGCATCAAATTTTCCTCGAACCGGAGGGGTATCACACCCGTGAAGTCTATCTCAACGGCCTGTCGATGAGCTTGCCCGAAGACGTGCAACTCGCCGTCGTCCGCAGCATCCCCGGCCTCGAGCGCGCCGAGGTCATGCGCCCGGCTTATGCGGTTGAATACGACTACGTGCCCCCCACGCAGATACAACCCACGCTGGAGACCAAGCCCATTGCCGGCCTGTTTTTCGCCGGGCAAATCAACGGCACGACCGGATACGAAGAAGCCGCGGGCCAAGGGCTGATGGCGGGCATCAACGCGGCCTTGCGCGCACGGGGAGAGGACGCGGCGATCCTGGATCGGTCGCAGGCGTATATCGGCGTGCTCATCGACGACCTCGTCACCAAGGGCACGGAAGAACCCTATCGCATGTTCACCTCCCTGGCGGAATACCGCCTGCTCTTGCGGCAGGACAACGCGGATTTGCGCCTGTGCGAACTCGCCCGAAAAATCGGCTTGCTCTCGGACGAGATGTACGCGCGCTTTTGCAAACGCAAACGCCAAATCCAAGCGGAAGTCGCCCGCCTGCGCGCCACGCGCCTCACCCCCAATAGCGCGGTTCAAACGGCCCTCGAGGCATCCCAGTCCTCGCCCTTGACCCGCGCCGCGACGCTCGCCGAACTCTTGCGCCGCCCGGAATTGTCCTACGATCTCGTCGCGCAATTATCTCCCGCAGGCGAAGCCCTGCCCGAAGACGTGTGCGAATCCGTCGAAATCGAACTCAAATACGAGGGGTATATCGACCGCCAAGAAGACCAAGTCCATCGCTTTCGCGATTTGGAAAAAAAATACATCCCGGACGACTTCGATTACGCC
This sequence comes from Candidatus Latescibacterota bacterium, assembly GCA_965242535.1. Taxonomy (GTDB): domain Bacteria; phylum Latescibacterota; class UBA2968; order UBA2968; family UBA2968; genus VXRD01. The sequence continues at coordinate 4,558,191 of OZ251458.1, read as the reverse complement.
GGCATCCCGGCCATGCGAAACGAGGCCCTCGAAAAATTCACCCGCATCAAACCCCGATCTTTGGGACAGGCATCCCGCATCCCCGGCATTTCTCCATCCGACATCTCCCTGCTGATGATCATGCTCAAAAAACGGGGGAGATAGCTTTCGCAGAGGTACATCATGGGCAACGTCAAAATCATCGCGCAAAACCGCAAAGCGCGACGCGACTACCACATCCTCAACGCGTGCGAAGCGGGCCTGCAACTGCGCGGCACAGAAGTCAAAGCCCTGCGCGAGGGCCGCGCCAACCTCAAAGACGGCTTTGCGCGCATCGAAGATGGGGAAGCGTATTTGTACAATATCCACATCGGCGAGTACGCACAGGGCAACCAGTTCAACCACGAACCCGAGCGCAGGCGCAAGTTGTTGCTCCACCGCCACGAAATCAATCGCCTGTGGGGGCAAGCCAATGAAAAGGGCCACACCCTCGTTCCCCTCAAGCTCTATTTCAAACGCGGCAAAGCCAAAGTCGAACTCGGCGTGGCCCGCGGCAAAAAGCAATTTGACAAGCGGCGCGACATCGCCCGCAGAGACGCCCAACGCGAAGTCGAACAAGCCCTCAAAACGAGCACTCGCAACTGGCGATAACCCCCGCCCAGATATGAACGACCGAATCCCACAAACCCATCGCATCATCCTCCCGCCCAATGACCTCGGCTATTATTACGACCCCCGCGTCGAAGCGGGGCTTCACGGCGCGATCAAATTGTCGCCTGCGGTCCTCAGCCGCTGTCAGTGCGGGGGCAAGTCGCCTTTTATGATCTTGGACCCCGCGAGCGGCGACCCCGCGTGGTGCCCGTGTTATCCCTTTCGCAGGAAGAAATACCACATCGACAAATACATCCAAAAATCGGGCATTCCCGCGCCCTTTCGCTTTCGGTTTGCGTCGGATTTCAAAGAGCGGTACGACGACGGTCAGACCATCCCGGGCGCGCGCCTGCTCAAATCCTATTTCAGCACGTTGGTCGATAATATCCACAGCAAAAAAGAATCGATCAAAGGCTTCTATTTGTGGGGCGAACCGGGGCGCGGCAAAACCTTTTTCGCCTATATTTTGCTCAACGAACTCATCTTCCGATTCGTCAGCCCCGGCAAATTCATCTCCCTCTCAAAGAGTTTTCACGAACTCCGGCACACCTTTGACGAAGGCAGCGAAACCCAGGGCCAAGCCATGCCCATGATCGACCTGTTGAGCAATGTGCCCTTCCTCGTCATCGACGATTTTGGCGTACAGCGCAACACCGAATGGGAAATGGAAATCCTCTACAACCTCATCGACGCCCGATACGCCCATCGGCGCCTGACCTTTATCACGACCAACCAAAAAGTCGATGAGCTCAAAGACCTCGCGCAGGGCCGCGTCTATTCCCGCTTGCTCGAAATGTGCCACATCATCCACGTCACCGGGCACGACTTCCGCGAATTGGGCAACCCGGAAGCCAAATGGATCGAGCCGCGCTGAGGGGGCGTGGTCAGCATTTGTACCAACTCATTCATTTCAAAATTGAGAGTAACTTAATTTACAGAGTATTCATGCTCCATCTCCGGATCCATACTGCGAAGCGTGGGGCTAATCAATAGTTCCTTTACGAGAAAATACGTTGCGCGGTTGATTAAACAGAAGCCATGACGGGTTTTCTTCCCCTCATTAAAAACCAAAAGGTGTAATCAGAGAGATGGAATAATGGCATCAAACGCGAGCCAACTGGCTTTTGATTTTTCCGGTCATGCGCGGCAAAAATCGGGGGACTACCCGACTTCTTTCGCAGAGGATATCAAAAATTTCAATGCGTTTGGCAAAGAGACGATCGTGACTTCGACCGAGGCCGAACAGGTGGCAGGGGATTCGGGATGCCCTCGGATCCGCGTCGAAACGTATGTGAACGAATTTTGGACGTCGAAACAACGCGCCGCAAACGCGCTCCACGAGATATCGTATCGGGCGTGTTTCAAGCCCCAACTGCCCAGATTTTTTATCGAGCGATTGACCGCGCCGGGCGATGTGGTCTATGACCCCTTTGCCGGACGGGGCACGACGCTCATCGAAGCCGCGCTGTTGGGCCGCGTGCCTATCGGGTGCGATATCAATCCGTTGAGTTCCATCCTCACCCTTCCCCGCCTGCAACCCCCCACCGCCGAGCGAGTCGCCGATAGGCTCTCGCGCATCGCCCTCGACGAGGGGGATGACTATCCCGAAGAACTCTTGGTCTTTTACCATCCCGAAACCCTGAAGCGGATTTGCGCCCTCAAAAAATATCTGACGGACAGAGCGCGCGATGGAAAACTCGACGCGGTCGATCGATGGATTCGCGTGGTCGCGCTGAACCGATTGACGGGTCACTCATCGGGATTTTTTTCAGGTTATACCCTGCCGCCCAATCAGGCGGTCTCGGTTGACGCACAGCGAAAAATCAACGCGAAGAAAAAGCAAACACCGCCATTGCGAGATGTCAAAACCATCATCCTCAAAAAAACACATGCCCTGTTGAAACACTGCGACGCCCCCACGCGAGACACCTTGCGCCGCGTGTCGCGTCGGGCGCGATTCCTCACGCGACCATCCGATAGCGTGCCCGAAATCGCGTCCAATTCCGTCTCTCTCGTCGTGACTTCCCCGCCGTTTCTCAATGTGGTCAACTACGCGCAAGACAACTGGCTCAGGTGCTGGTTTTGCGGCGTAGATGCCCAATCCGTTCCCATTACGATGGCAAAAAAAATTGCGGACTGGCAGCGCGTGATGACGCGGGTTTTTGCCGAATTGGAACGGGTATTAAAACCCGGCGGATACGTCGCCTTTGAGGTCGGCGAAGTCCGCCACGGCGAGGTGAAACTCGAAGAAGCCGCGATCCCGTGCGGCCTCGAGGCGGGCCTCACGCCCGTGCTGGTTTTGATCAACGCGCAGAAATTCACCAAAACCGCCAATGTTTGGGGCGTTGACAATGGCAAAAAAGGGACGAACACCAACCGAATCGTCATACTAAAAAAAGAATGAAGTGATAAACTCGCCTTTAGAAGCCATCTAAAAACTCGGGCCGCCATTGAGAGAGTCGCAAAAACATTCACTTTTCGTAGGTCAAAACCGTACAGACCGCGAAAATAGGACGCCTTGATTCCCCCCTTCCTCGCAGGAAGGGGGGCTAGGGGGGTAGGTCCCGATAATTTTTAGATGGCTTCTTACAAAAAAAACGCCGCGCAGGTCATTTCTGCACGGCGTTTTGCTTTGCGACGGGGCGGTTGACTCACACCCGTTTTGCCACGGCGGCGACGCGCTTTGCGTAGCCGGAGAGATCGTCCATCAGCGAGTAGATGGTCGGGAGGATGACCAGCGTGAGGACGGTCGAAATCGACAGGCCGGAAATGATCACCAACCCGATGGGCCCCCAGCGGCGCGCATTGCCTTCCACATTGCCGTAGATCATCGGAATCACCAGCGGCGCGAGGCCCAAGATGGTCGTGGTAGCGGTCATCAAAATCGGGCGCAGGCGATCTTGCCCGCCGCGCAAAATCGCGTCTCTGCGATACAGGCCCTGCTTGCGATACCGGTTGATGTGGTCGATGAGCACAATGCCGTTGTTGACCACGATGCCGAACAAGATGAGCAACCCGTACGTCGCGTTGCTATCCATCGTCACGCCAAAGATGTAAAGCCCCAGCGCCACGCCGATAAAGGCAAAGCTGATGGAAAACATGATCGTGAACGGGTGGATATACGATTCGAAGAGCGACGCCATGATTAGATAGATGAGCAACGCGGCAAAAATCATCGTGAAATTGGTTTCCCCCTCTTCGGAAGCCATGTACCGAAACCGGCGGTCCATCTGCCAGCTATACCCTTCGGGCAAGGGGATGGCGTCCATGCGGTCGCGCATTTCAAAGCCGACCTTCTGCACCTCTGACGCCTCGGTATTGGCGAATACGGTCACGGTGGACATGCGATCTTGACGCTCGATGGATTGCGGGCCTTTGGTCAACTCAAAATCCGCGAGGCTGGCAAATGAAATCATGCTGCCTCGGTTGCTTTCAAATGACAGGTTTTTGAGTTGATCCAGCGTGGCGCGGTCCTCTTCCCGCAGTTGCAGCGCGATGTCGATTTCCCCATTCGGGGTCTTGAACTTGCTGTTCCCGCGCGACCCCAAGGCCGTGGCAACCGTGGCCGCGATTTGCTGCGACGACAAGCCGTATTGCTGTGCGCGTTCCCTGTTCACGGAAACGCGAATCTCTTCCGTGCCACTTTCCAAGCTGGTCTCCACGTCGTGAATGCCCTCGATATCGTCCATTCGCAGGCGGATGTCTTCGGCCAAAATCGCCAGCACTTCCTGATTTCTGCCCTTGATCTCGATGCCTACGCCCGTGCCACTGCTGCCCCCGCGCCTGAAGCCCGCCTTAAACCGCACGCCCGGGAGGTCTCTCGGCAACAGCGCCGTCACCCGTTTTTTGATTTCATCCGTGCTGTACGCGCTTTCTTCGGCGGGTTTGAGGTACAGGTAGATCGTATTGCCGCGCCGAGTGCTGAACCGGGTCTTGATGGCTTCGATGTCGAGTTCTTCCTTGTGCGGCAACAGGATGGCTTCGATTTGTTTGTACAGGGCGCGCGCGTCGTCGATGTCGTACGTACGCGGGATTTCCACCGTATAGCCCACCATGCGGTCGGGCTGATAGCGATAGCGTTGGACTTCGATTTTGGTGAAGATGTAGATGCCGCTGAACAAGATGAAAGTGGCGATCACAACCGTGGTCCAGCGATAGTGCAAGGTCGTGCCGATGATGCGCGCGTACGCGCCCTTGAGGCCGAGGCGGCGCAGGCGAAAAGAGAGGAAGGCCAGCGTTGCGACGACCGCGCCGAGTGCGATCCAAACGCCGATGGACACGGTGGCGAGCCCTCCCCAAAGCCACAGCGCGTTTTCCGCGAGCCACGCGCCCGATTCCGCGAGGCCCTCCCGGTGGATGAGGTAGATCGCGCCCGCGCAAAACAGCGCGCCCAAGCCCAGTTTCAACGCGAGATCCACGCGGGTGCCAGCCGATGCAAAGGCCCGCGAACACGCCAGCGGGATGAGGCTCAAGGCCACGCACAGGGCCGCGACCACGGAAATGCAAACGGTGATGGCAAAGTCGCGCATCCACATCGTGTTGTACGATCCCGAAATAAAAATGAGGGGGACGAACACGCAGATCGTCGTCAGCGCGGCCGCCAGCACCGGGATGCCGATTTCCCCGCTGCCCTCTATCGCCGCGTCGCGCGCCCCGTCGCCTTCGTCAAAGCGTCTGCGATAGATATTTTCCAACGCCACCACAGCGGGATCGACCAGCATCCCAATGGCGACCATCAACCCCATCATCGAGATCATGTTCAGCGTGATGCTCGACCCAAAAATCTGCCGCATCAAATACATGATCATGAAAACGCACAATACGGAAATGGGAATGGCCGAGCCGACGATGAGCGTGCTGCGGAAGTTTCGCAAGAAGACGAAGATGATGCAAATCGCCAGCATGCCCCCCATTATCGCGGATTGCCCCAGGTCCGCGATGCCCGCGATCACGGCTTCGGATTGGTCGCGGCGCAGATGCAGGCGCAATTTGTCGCGGCCGATTTCGTCTTGCAGGGCCTCGACCTCCGCCCTGACCAGCCGGCACGTTTCGACGAGATTGGCGGTGGAGGTTTTGCGAATTTCCATCGAGACCGCGTCTCGCCCGTCCAGGCGTTCAAAGTACCGCTTTTCCGGATAGTCGTAACTCACCTGCGCCACGTCTTTCACCTCTAGGCCATTGGGCAAGTTGAGTGCGCGGATTTGATCGACTTCGTCAAATTCGCCGACGGCGCGCACGGCGAGGCGTTTGCCGCCATCGGTGACGTACCCGCCCGAGATGTTGATGTTGTTCGACCGAATCGTTCTGTTGAGGGTGCGGATGTCCAAGCCATACGCATGCAGGCGGTTTTGGTCCACATCGACTCTGAGGATTTTTTCATCCGCGCCTTCCATTTCCACATTGCCCACCCCGGGGATGCGTTGCAAGCGGGGCAAGATGGTGGTTTTGTACACGGTGGCGAGTTCCGAGGGATCGTCGCCGAGCCACGTCATGTTGTAGTCCAAAATTTCCCAATCGGACGAATCCCATTTGCGCGTGTCGATGGTCTCTAGGTCTTCGGGCAATAAGTTGCGAATCTGATCGATGCGGTCGCGCACTTGAATCGACTTGATATCCATATCGGTGCCGTATTCAAATTCCATGAACACGTAGCCCCGACTGCCATAAGACCGCGCTCGAATGGCTTCGATCCCGGAAATCGTGCCCATCATTTCTTCGATGGGCTTGGTGATTTTCCGCTCGATCTCCTCTGGCGACGACGAGGGATACGAAAAGCCCACATACATCCTGGGATACTGCAAATCCGGCGCGTATTCGAGGGGCAATCTGAACAGGGAGATAAATCCGATGATCACGAGGCTCAGCGCGGCCATCACTGTGGTAATGGGTTTTTTGATCGCGTATTCCGAAAGTTTCATAGAGGTTCCCTTTCGCGAGAAGTGCAATGGGCAGAGGCAAAAACAATAGAGGCGGCGCCCGTGCCCGTCCAATGTAGGGGCGGTGCCCCCGTGCCCGCCCAAAGATAAGAGTTCTTATGCCCGCACAATATACCACATCCATCCCCTAAAGCAAACCGCAGTTTTGAATGCCGATGGCGCGCGTACCCTAAACCGGAGATCGACCGATGGATGACAAATTTGGAACGGACTTGGCCGCGGAACTGGGGGCGCGAATCCAAAGGCGATCCCCGCGCGTTGACACTCATGGCGGCTGAAAAATAAAAACCGCCCGTTGTCGCCGAGCGGTTTTGGAAATGGATTTGGATTGTCGTACACATCATGAGGCGACTTCGCCCTCGTCTGTTGTCCTTTGCTCTGCGAGGTGCAATGGCCCTGTATTCCCCGTTGTGACGAGTCTGTCTTTATATTGCCTTTCCAGTTCCCGATAGTGATCCAAAAATGCCGCGATGTCGTGGCCGTATTCCTCGGCGATTTTTTGCCGTACCGCCCGAATTTCCTCAATGGCTTCGTCTCTTTTCATGGGATTTCTTTTTCCCAAATCAGCACCCGCATGGCTCGCTTTTCTAAAACGTTTGGTCCTGCAACATCGTTGGTTGCCTTTGATGCCTTCGCCCACCCGTTAGGGCATGACCGGTTACTCTGCAATGCGAAAATAGACGTATTTGCTATCGGTCTGTCCCGTGTGTTTGTCCCTCGCCGACACGGTCAGTTGGTAAATCCCCGTGGGCACTTGGGCTATATCGATCTGCAAATACGTGAAATCCATCTCGCGATCCCCTTCGTAATCCGCGGTCACGGTGCGCGTTATATCCCCATCAGCGGATCGCTTGACCTTTAGCCCTTCCGCGGCGATGTGATGGACTTGCCCACCACTCGTATAGACCCTCGCCTGACCCCATAGATCCCTATCGGCATCCATCCCTTCCTCAGCCGACGACTGCGCCCTCTGCGCGTCGCGATCCGATTCCCGACGCAGATCGATCTGCGTTTTGCCGATCGTGTCAATCACGCTTTGAGACGCGAACAGGGTGGGCGAGAGCACAGCCACCTCCGGCTTGCCGATGGTGTAGGCGATCTCATACCGCGTCTTGCCAAAAGCGTCGCGTGTGAGATCGTAGAGTTCCAAATAGATAAAGATCGATTCAGACGGCGAAAACGTGCGGACCGGGTTGGGTGTGATGAGCAAATCGTCCCGGCCTTCTGGAAACGCATGGCGCGGTCGAATGTCGCTGCCGACCAGTAGATCGCTGATGTGAAAGGTCGCGCCATCCGACAAAAACCGATCCCGATGGCGTGCCACACCGATAGCCCCAGAGGTTTGATCCAACAGTTCCACGGCCAGCCGATAGCTCCCCTGCGGGACGGTCACCATGTGCGAGACGAGGAGATGATCGTTGCGATGCCTCGCGCCTGCGCTTTGCACGGGCTTGGCCGGTGGCAAGGCGAAGGTCACGGATTTGCGATGGTTATACACGTCCTGCCACTGCTCGTCGAAGAAGAACACGCCCTCCCAGAAACTCACTTTGCCCGTCTCGGCGTTCTCTTTCAATCGGTCTTTTGGACTCATATAGCTGAGTTCCACGCGGATGCTGTCGCGTTCTTCAAAGGCGGCGACCTGATAGGGCAGGGTGTATTTTCGGTTCAAATAGGGATCGACAAACCGCTGTGCTGTCTCGCGGAAGGTGCGATGCGAGGCTTCTTCAAAGGGACCAGTGGAAAAGGAAAACGAAGTTCGTCTCAAAGCAAAATCGAGCCCTTCGCGGTGTTCCTTAAAGGCACTGGCTTCGATTGGAAGACGTTGCTTTACATCGATCCAAGAACCGCCGCAAAAATGCCAGATATCATCCGCACTGCCACAAAATTCGAGCTTGAATTTTTCGTAATACCAGAACTCTATCATGACGGAAGTCAAAGACTCGGGAGAGTTCCAGTCCTCTATATAAGTTGAAAATCTACGTTTATACCTTCCGAATTTGATATAGGACTTCCCCATGTCCGTCTGCCAACCCTCCACATCCGCCGAAAATCGCCTGAAACGCAAATTGCTATAAGCCAGACGCCCGAAGTGTTCCATCTTTCTCTCGTTAAAATCCGATAGATAGAGCGGATCCTGGCTCTTCCAAAATACGTCACGCGCCAAGTGGTCATCGGGATCATCCGCTGGCTTGAGCAGATCAATGGATTCCAACAACTCGCGCTCTTCAAGACTCATCGCGTCATAAGCGCGTTCATAAAATTCATGCGACTCGTTGTATTCGCCGATTTGATAGGCGGATAGACCGCAAAATAACAACACATTTTTGTCGTTTGGATAGTGCGCGTAGAGGGCTTGCATCAAGGCGTGAAACGCCTCCCACGCCTCGTCTTCAAAGTAGAGCATGCCCAACAAATAATACGGGTTTTGATTCCTCGCATCCAAAGCCATACTCTTTCGCAACACCTCCTCTGCTGCTTGTTTTGATTGCTGGGCATATCTCTTAAAAGTTCTTTTTCGGTCATTGTCTTTTTGTCCCAAAAAATCATACACCCAATACATACCCGCCCCATCTAAGGATTCCGTGTTGTCCGGATGTTTTTGGTTCACCTTCTCGTATTGGTTCAATGCCTGAAATCGGAAGCCTTGCATCCATAAAATTTTTCCGCGTGTCAGGCGATAGACCGCATTGTGGGGGTCGAGCGCGATGGCTTTCTGAATCATCTGCATGGCACGCTGTCGGCTATTCACGGTCTTGATCTGTAAATACAGATTTGCCAATGCGTTGTACGCAGGCGCGTAATCCGAATCGCGGGAAAGAATCACCTCAAACGCCTCGATGCTCTCCTCTCGATCCACCGCGCCGACCCGATCCACTGCGGCTTGAAACTGCTCGTCAATCGACGGTTCGCCCCTGACCGATCCAAAATGAGCGAGAGAGATCAGCGCGATCAATCCGATGCGAATGATCCGAGTCATCACGCACTCCTTTCGGTTGTGCCCATGCACGCCACAATCGGCGGCATAAGATGAAAAATCGCAAGAATTTTTAGTGCCTGAACGGACATCTCATAACTACTCCGTAAATTAAATAATTATGAATTTCAATTTTTTTAGAGCGTGACGGATGTGATGCCGTACATCCAATAAGCCCTCGCCAAACGCGCCATCCCCAAAGTCCCTTACTCATACCGGAGTGCCTGAACTGGATTTTGGCGGATCACTTTGAGGATGTGGCCCAAAATCGTCAGTTGTGCAATGCCATAAGTCAACGCGCCAACCAGGACAAAAACGCCGATGCCCAAGTCCATGTGATAGGCAAAGGTGGTGGTCAACCACTCGTCCATGATCCAATAAGCCACCGGCCAAGCGATGGCATTGGCGATCAAAAGCAGTTTGGCAAAGTCTTTGGACAGCAACCAGACCAAATACCGCTCGGACGCCCCCAACACTTTGCGGACGCCGATCTCTTTGGTGCGTTGCACAACCGCCAACGACGCCAAGCCGAACAAGCCCAAAAGTGAAATTATCAACGTCAAAATAGCCGAGTAGATCAAGACGCGGTACCAATAAACCGCGTCGAGATATGCTCGCTTTCGTTTTTCATCAAGTAATGACACCTCAATGGGAATGTTTGGCGCAACGACCTGCCAGGTTTCTTTGAGCATCGTTATCGTTTTGGACAAATTGCCAGAGTGCATACGGATCAAAAGAAAAGGTCCGTTGTCAAAACGATATGTCTGTAGCACCATGGGCTTGATTTTTTTGTGCAGGGACTCGAAATGGAAATCGCGTACCACGCCAATAATCACGGGGTCTTTCATTTCCCAAAGCTTAAATTTTGGCAAAATTTCCCCTACGGGATCTTTCAGATGAAGTTGTTTTGCCAGTGTTTCGTTGATTACGACAGCTTGTTTTTTATCGGTCGGATGGGCTTCTGAAAAATTTCGGCCTGCGAGAAGTGGTATGTTTAATGTCGGTAAATAAGCGACATCAACGCCGATAATCGGTAAGCTAATTTTCGATCCATCGGGCAAGGGATAGGCATTGAGGACGTGAGAAAAAGAAAAAAATGGTTGATCCGTCAGTGCGACCCCTGCGATGTGCGGATCTTTGAGAATTGCCTGCTTATACCGTTTAATGATCTGTGACTTGCGTAATTTGTACTCTTTGACATTGCCCCTAAAGGGAATGTCGACCGGAATAACGGCAATCCTTTGTCGAGCATAGCCCAAATCCCTCTCGTACATATAAGTCTGTTGCAAGACCATGATACCCACGCAAATCAGGAGCGTTATGGATGCAACGGATTGCACGACAACCAACAGGCGCGTCAGCCGGTTATGACCGCCAATGCGTAATTCTTTTTTTAGCGTTGCCACAGGCTGAACACGCGACAACACAAGGGCGGGATAACTGCCTGCAAGCAACCCCGTCGTTGCGAATAACAGAAGCAGGGAAAATCCATCATCATAAGAAAGGGTCAAATCGCGCTGAATAAATCCATTGAATACGGGTAAAAACAACTCGGCTAACACAACGCCTAAAAGGAAGCCAAAAAAACTCAACACGAGAGATTCACCCCAGAACTGCCGCACGATCTGCTCCCGATTCGCCCCATAGACTTTGCGTAACCCCACTTCGATGGCCCGTTCAGATGACTCAGCAACGGATAAGGTCGTAAAATTGATACACGCAATAATCAGCACCAACCCGGCAAATCCCCACAACATATAAACGATCGCGAGATCGCTTTGCAATTCGTAGATGTTGGGAATATCTGTATTTCCATACACATCTGCCAGGGGTTGCAAGGTGAGTTGAAACGCATCGGCACTCAATTTGGGCGCCAGGATGTTACGCACTTTCTCCTTTCCATCCCAACGATTGAGATCCTCGACAAGCCGAGTCGCGTGTCTTTCGCTTGACTGTACATAAACAGGGGCCATGACTCGATTGTAGTTTAGCGACCTTCTAAATCCGCGTGAGTCCTCAGTGGAAATCAAAACATCAAATTGCAGGCTCGATGTGTTGGGCACATCCACCATCACACCCCTGACGACAAAGTCCCTCTTTTTCATTTTTAGCGATTGCCCCAAAAGGCTACCGTAGTCATTTGTTGGGTCGAAAAATTTATGTGCAACGGTTTCCGAGATTACCACACCAGCCGGTTGTGCCAGTGCTGTGGTTGGATTCCCCGCCACCAAGGGAAAGGTGAACATGGACAAAAAATCGTTGCTTACAAGCCCGACTGTCTGTTGAAATGTTCGGTCTCTCTGTGCAATGAGCACATTTTCATTCCTCAAAAACGCGCTCGCATGCACCACCCCCGGCAATTCATCTTTCAATGTCTCAACGTACTGAATGAAGAACATCGCATTTATGGATGTGTATTTCTCCATTTCGCCATTGGGCAAAAACCTTTGGGTCACGATTCGGAACAGGTTTTTTTCATTTTTGTGAAATTCGTCGACCGCCCACTCGTGTTTGGCAAACGCAACCATCAAAACACAACACGCAAGCCCAAGAGAAAGCCCAAACACATTGATAAATGTCGAGAGCTTTTTTCGCCTCAAATGACGCAATGCAACGACCATCTGATTTTTGAACATGGTATCTCCTTAGAGAGTAACGGCCATCTGATTTTTGATGCGCGCCTCATATTTGTTCTTCATCGCGCCTGCAATGTCGGTATCCATGGTACACGCCTTATATTTTTCTTTGAAACACCCGCCCATACACGCAGGCAAATTTTTGCAATCCAGACATTCCTGGTCCCACGCGCCTCATTAGTGCAAGCAAGCATCCTAATTTTTTCTGATTATCCGCAAACAACCCCTTACTCATACCGGAGTGCCTGAACTGGGTTTTGGCGGATCACTTTGAGGATGTGGCCCAAAATCGTCAGTTGTGCAATGCTGTATGTCAACGCGCCAACCAGGACAAAAACGCCGATGCCCAAGTCCATGTGGTAGGCAAAGGTGGTGGTCAACCACTCGTCCATGATCCAATAAGCCGCCGGCCAAGCGATGGCATTGGCGAGCAAAAGCAGTTTGGCAAAGTCTTTGGACAGCAGCCAGACCAAATACCGCTCGGACGCCCCCAACACTTTGCGGACGCCGATCTCTTTGGTGCGCTGCACAACCGCCAACGACGCCAAGCCGAACAAGCCCAAGCACGAGATGAGGATGGCGAATAACGCCGAGTAGCTGACGATCTCGCGCCATCGGTCTTCTTTCTCGTATTGTCGGTGCAGATTGCGATCTAAAAATGAAAATTGAAAGCGTCTAGCGGGCACAAGGGCTTTCCATGTTTCTTCGAGCATATCCAGCGTTTCGGATAGCTGATCGGAACGGATGCGGACGAAAAACGCCGGCCAATTATTGAACTGGCTCATCTGCAAGACCACGGGCTGGATCGGTTCGTACAGGGCATCGGTGTGAAAATCGCGCACGATGCCGATGATCACGGGGTCTTTGAGGTTCGCGCCTTCGATGTTCAGAATTTGTCCCACCGCGCCGTGTGCGCCCAATCGCTTTGCCAGTGTTTCGTTGATTAAGACCGCTTGCTTCCGGTCTTGTGCCCGGTCTTGGGAAAAATTGCGGCCTTTGAGCAGGGCGATGTTCAATGTGGATAGGTAATCGGCATCTCCCCCAATGATGCGCGTCTCAACAGTTGAGCCATCTGACAAATGGCACTTCCTCGAAGACCAACTATTGGTAAAGGTGCGGTCGCTGATGGTGACGCCCGCGATGCGCGGATCCCTTAAAATTTCCCGTTTATATCGTTGAATCATTTCCCAAGTTAGCCCAGACCCCTCGATGAGGGCGATTTGTTCTTGGTTATATCCCAGGTCTTTGTTTTGCATATAATCCCGTTGCTGGACGATGATACCCGTACAGATGAGGAGCAAGACAGACGCGGCGTACTGCAAAACGATCAACAGGCGCGTCAAACGGTTTTGACCTCCAATTTTGCCCCCGCCCTGCATGATGGAGGCAGGCTGAAACCGGGACAGCATCACAGCCGGATAACCGCCTGCGACAAGCCCGACGAAGAACAAAATACCCACTAGTAAGAGCGAGAACGCGCCATCGTCAAAATAGGGGATTCGCAAGTCGCGCTGGACAAAGCCGTTGAACGCGGGCAAAAACAGTTCGGCGAGCACGAGGCCCAAACACAAGCCGAGAACACTCAACAAGAGGGCTTCGCTCCAGAATTGGCGTGCAATCTGTCCCTGGTTGGCCCCCAACACCTTCCGCAAGCCCACTTCTCGGATGCGTCCGGATGATGCGGCAATAGAGAGCGAAACGAAGTTGCTGCACGCAATCAGCAACACAATCCAAGCAATGCCCCACGAGATATAAACGCCTGCCAAGTTACCTTTGGATTCGTATAGATTGGGAATTTCTGCACGCCAATACACATCCTTCAAGGGTTGCAAAATGAGTCTCACATCACGATTTTGGAATCGCAACCTGTCTTTTTCTTTCCAGCGATTGAGCTCTTCAAGCATGCTCGGCACATCGCCTATTTGCATGTAGAGAGAGCCATATATAGCATTTCCGACTGTCGCAAAACTACCGCCAAAACCATCCGCGCTTTCAGCCGAAACCAACAGATCAAACTGAAGACTCGATGTCGTAGGCACATCCGCCATGATGCCTGTCACCATAAAGGGCTTCTTTCTTAGCGTTAGCGTTACGGATCGCCCTATAATCGCGTTGTAATTCTCGTTGACATGACCGAATATCTGCCGCGCAAGGCTTGCGGTCAGCACCACGCCATTGGGACGGGCAAGAGCTGTTGCCGGATCGCCAGCCAAAAATGGAAACGTGAACATCGCAAAAAAATCGAGATCGACAAATCCGACGGATCGCCGAAATACGTCCTTTTCCACCGCAATCTGTCCCGTGGATTTTATAAACCGACTGGCGCGTATCACACCTGGTATTTCTTCTTTCAAAGCATTGACAACCCAAGGCGGATACAGCGTATCAAATAAACCAAATGCGACCGCTTCGCCATTTGGGAGCAACCGTTGCTTCACCACGCGGAAGAGTTCGGCCTCGTTTTCGTGAAAGCGATCATACGCCCATTCGTGTTTGACAAACAGAGCCATCAAGAGACAGCAGGCGATCCCCAACCCCAACCCAAACAGGTTGATGAAGGTATAGCCCTTGTGCCGCATCAAATAGCGAATCGCAACAGTGAAGTAATTTTTCACCATGACCTTTCCCTCCTCGAGAACTTGTTATGCAACGACCATCTGATTTTTGATGCGCGCCTCATATCACCTCGCCAACTCGTCGATCCGCTACCCGAAACTTGTGCGTCAATGATCGTATCACCTCTGACCGATTAAAAAATGATCGGACATTATTGCACCGACCGCTTGGGACGCGCCTGAAGGGGGCGAGCGACAAATAAATGGCGACTTGCGGGATGCGCGTTGCCAGTCGCGCCATCGCTGATCTTGTCCGATCCGATCTGGGTTGAGTTGTACACCACCCGATCCAGATATCCAAGCGCAGAACGCGATGCAAAAAAGGGCGTCCCCACTGCTTTGGACAGGGGGCCGATCCGGAGATGTGACGCCACCCGCGTTGGATGGCCTCGATGGAGCCGCACGCGAAGTTGCTGAAAGGTTTGGTCGAGGTGCATCGAAATGGCGTCTCGTCTCTTTTTGCGCTGATCCCAGGCGCGTTTCGCGGACAGGACGAAAAGAACGCCGCCCGCCGCCCCCATCAGATAGCCCATGTGTTCGCGCATGTTGCTCGGTGGATCGGCGAGATATTCCCTGCCATTGGCATCCACCAAAATTTGCCGGCCATCGTTAGAGTCCGAGTCGTGAAGGTGAATTCCGCCAACGCAAAGCCCGGCGCCGAGGAGCATTCCGAGAATAGATTCCATCATGGCTTGAGCCTCCAAATGTTTGGGTTTTGGGCAAATGTGCGTTTCGCATCTCTGTCAAAAAAGATGGACGCGGATGGGGCAAGCGCGACATGGATGCCCGAGGTACCATTCGCGGAAAGCGATGTAAAAGGGACAGTCTGAACGGCTTTGGGCAAGTGTTGCAAGCGAAAACCCGATGCCCCGCTCAACCGTTCTTGCCCAAGCCGCACGCGAAGCCGCTCAAAGGTTTGGTCGAGATGCACTGAAACAGCGGCGTGCCTTTCCTTTCGCTGATCCCATGCGTGTTTCGCAGAAAACGCGAAAATAGCGGCACCCACAGGCCCCATCAGATAGGTCCAATTCTCCCGGTTGCTATAGATATGGTCAGCGTTGATAAGGTATGTCGTCCTATCACTGGCAGTCAGTGAGGCAGGACGATCACCCTCTCGATAATCCATGTCATGAAGACTGAACCCACCGATCAAAAGCCCGGCACCGATGAGTATTCCGAGAAGAGATTCCATGCTGTGACTCCTTTCATTTTGAAATGCGACTGCGCGCTCCTCATTCATCGCTGAATCCTTGATCTTTGCCCAAGTGTTCCAAGAAGGCTGTCACTTCCCCTTCCACCTTGCCCTGAACCAGATTCAGTTCGTTTTTCAACGCGATGAAAGCGGTCTGATCCAAGTCCTTGGAAATGTGGAGCAACGCCGCGTCCTTTTTGTCTTGGTTGACCCATCCCCATGTCTCGGCAACATCGAGAAAGGCTTCAAACTGCGCTTTGGGGTTGCTATCCCGCAAACTGCCGGGCGCGAGCGTCTGACCTTTCAGACCCTCTACATTAGGCGGATAAACCCCAAGTTCATCTACTGGTCCAAGAGACGAATTAAACGTTTGAGCATGACCTTTAGAGTAACAGGTTGCAATGATCGGACCGAGTTTGCTCACGAGCGTCAGTGAAATCGATTCGCCAGGGAGTACGGGGCCATCTAATTCACCCCAAAAAGCCCATTTGGGTGAACCGGGCGGAGGCTCACCAGTAGAAAAATAATACCAGGTTTTTTTTATTTCAGTGCGAAGTACCAAATTTCGATCTATATCTAACGCAAATACAACTAAGGGCTGTACACTGTCCTTGCTGTTGTCAAGATGGTAGGTATAGGTGTATTCGTCGTTTTCTTCATCATAGACCACCGTGCATGCCACCGTCACATCGAGCCGATTAGAGGGTTCATAAAGCAAATCGACATACGTGCTGTCGGTCTGCCAATACCGATAGGTATAAAGCTCCGTTTTTGCATCGTACGTCACCTCATGCTTTTTTTCGACGTACTCATAGCCATCGCGTCGCTTGGGGTTGGGCACTGCGACGACGGTCGCACCGGGCTTGATCTCCCGGTGAATTTTGTCGAGGGGCTTGCGCTCTGCCCTACCTGAACCGGTTGCAAGCAACAGCACCAGGGTTGCAAATATCACCGCTTTCATGGCGTGCTCCTCATTCATCGCTGAATCCTTGATCTTTGCCCAAGTGTTCCAAGAAGGCTTTCACTTCCCCTTCCACCTTGCCCTGAACCAGATTCAGTTCGTTTTTCAACGCGATGAACGCGGTCTGATCCAAGTCCTTGGAAATGTGGAGCAATGCCGCGTCCTTTTTGTCTTGGTTGACCCATCCCCATGTCTCGGCAACATCGAGAAAGGCTTCAAACTGCGCTTTGGGGTTGCTATCCCGCAAACTGCCAGGCGCGAGCGTCTGACCTTTCAGACCCTCTACATTAGGCGGATAAACCCCAAGTTCATCTACTGGTCCAAGAGACGAATTAAACGTTCGAGCACGACCTTGAGAGTAACAGGTTGCAATGATCGGACCGAGTTTGCTCACGAGCGTCAGTGAAATCGATTCGCCAGGCGGAATATGTCCTCCCATCGATCCCCAAAAAGCCCATTTGGGTGAACCGGGCGGAGGCTCACTGGTGGAGTGATACCGCCAGGGTTCGGGCGTTTCAGTGCGAAGTACCAAATTTCGATCTATATCTAACGCAAATACAACTAAGGGCTGTACACTGTCCTTGCTGTTGACGAGGTGGTAGGTATAGGTGTATTCGTCATTTTCCTCATCATAGACCACCGTGCATGCCACCGTCACATCGAGCCGATTAGAGGGTTCATAAAGCAAATCGACATACGTGCTGTCGGTCTGCCAATACCGGTAGGTATAAAGCTCCGTTTTTGCATCGTACGTCACCTCATGCTTTTTTTCGATGTACTCATAGCCATCGCGTCGCTTGGGATTGGGCACCGCGACGACGGTCGCACCGGGCTTGATCTCCCGGTGAATTTTGTCGAGGGGCTTGCGCTCTGCCCTACCTGAACTGGTTGCAAGCACCAGCACCAGGGTTGCAAATATCACCGCTCTCATGGCGTGCTCCTTTTTTTAGGTTTCAAAAAACAGCCCTTTCTCATTGTATGAAGTGAAGATGTGGCGCGTTTGTGTTGACCTCATCATAAAAAGTACTTCCAAGCCGCCTTATTCTTACTCTAAGAAAATCCCACTTCGGATCATTTGATCCGCTATTTGTCATTGGTTTAATATCTACATTTTTGCCATCCCGATGTGTGCTATGAGGCGTGTCCCAGTTTTCATTGAAATCGTACAAACCGCCATATCTCAAAGAGCCATCATTCACCTTTAGATTTTCATTGTATTCCGCATAATAGAGTTTCGCAAGAGAAGCTATGCGGGTCTTGGTGGTCGGGGTGACCCAGTGAATGTCTCCTGCGCGATGGTAGGCATCCTGACCCGTTAAAAATATACCCGTTCCACCCGTGATTTCCACCAAGCCATCGTGTCTGTTTTCAAAGGTCATGGATACGGATCCCGTTTTATTCTTTTCCAGGTCTAGCCAACTGACAGTTACAACCGTTCTGCCAGCGGCTTCCGGGCCGCGATAGAAAAACTCGAATTCGCCATTGCTATCTGTCACCCCGTCATCGACACTCGTGTCTCCCCGACACAGTTCCTTACTGTTGTCAGGGGGGTGATGATGTCCATAGTGGGGCGTGGCTTTTCTCGTCGTGGTAATTGAAGTGATCTGCAGATCGTTAAATGGAGGTTCGGTCCAAACGACCAGATCGCGCTTGCGTATGTCTGAATGCCCTGTCGGCGCACAATCAATCGTGGTTGATTGACCTGGCGCGAGCTCGATAAATACTTCTAATGGCATAGCGGAAGCGGGGATCGATTCCCATAAACTTGCAGTGGGGTCCCAGCGATATGGTTTTCCAAAAAGATCGACATGCCACCAAGGTGAGCCTACATGGTGGTAAATATCTTCATCGTCCGGAGGGGTAGCCGCGACCACTTCAATTTCGGGCAACGTACCACAATCAATAGACCACGTTCTCGAATCGTAATCCCGCACCCACCAACAACCCGCTCCAATGGGCCTTCGGCGATGGTAGCTCGCATCATCTCCAAGCGCGATGCCCGTGCCAAACAACGCGAGGCCGAGGCCGATGGACAAAGTGTAGAGGTATTTTTTCATGGCAACACTCCCCGCGTTTAAGGTGTGGTTCTCGCTTGCATGGAAGGATCGGGCGGAAGATACTCCTGTAAAAGTTTCAGGTGCTCACGGACTCGTTTGTAGTCGTACCATTCATCATGGGCGCGGACAAAGGTCAGGTGTAGATGCGCCAAAACGGCTCTTTCATCTCCATTTTGGGGATTGCTCAAAATTTTCTCAGCCTCTCGCAACTTTGCCATTGCCGTTCTGTTTTTCGCGATGTCCAAATAAACCTGGGCCATCCCAATGCGTGCAATCACGGCATACGCGGGTGTTTGGGCGAGTTCCGCAATTTTTTCGTAAAACGCCAACGCATCCCAACCCATTTCGACTTCGCGATAAACCTTGCCGATTCGATTGAGAAAATCGAGATGATCGTCAGAGCCGAGACTGAAATTTTCCGAATAACTCAAAATCTCCCGTTTGGCGAATCGACTGTGGATCTCAAAAAATCGCTGGTCTTCGAGCAATAACAGCCGGTATTTGAGGCGATTCTGCGCTGCTAATTGCCCCATTTTGCCGGTTCCAAATCGATCCACAATGCGCCTGGCATAGCGAATCCCCTGTTCGAGCATGTGATTTGTGGGCAGTTGTGCCCTTTGCCGCACCTCGTACAGAGCACTCAGGAATTGAAAATAAAATGCGTGATCTCGCGTCTCGTTTGCAACCGACAAGGCTTCCTCAAGGCGGAGCCGAGCGACGGCGTCGGGCAGCTTGGGCGTCGTTCTCGCAAAACCGCGTTTGTATCCCGTCAGGTACAGCGATGCCCAGTCCAGAACATAGGGATCATCAAATTTTTGAATCGCCCGAAATCTATTCGAGAATATCCGATAATGACCTTCTTGAACCGCCAATATGCCGGCGAGTCCACCCGTCCAAATCTCGGTCTTTGGATTGGGTTTATCGGCCCGTGTCGCCGCATGGTATTTTGCGAGGATCGCCGCTGTGCCGATGGCGTGTCTTTCCGTCAAGTCGAGTCTATCAAATGCAGTGTCTCCCAACAGGGTAATCACAAATTGTCCCTGATTATTGAACCCCGATTTCGCGGGCAGTGGCGCGCCTTTTGGCGGCGGGACTTGCTTGGCGGACGGATGACGCCTCGGGATATTTTCGGGCCGAACGGGTGCGTGGATCATTTGGGCGAGCGCGATGGAAGGCGAAATTTTTTTATCGAGAGACAACATGTGTTCCCGTATCCCCGCCTCATCGTGATCCAAAACGGACACGTTCAACGACAGGCGCGAACCTTTTTCAAAAGCCTGGGATTGTGCGATCTGACGCGGCACTTTTGCTTCGACGATGTACCCCAACGCCGTGTGTGAAAGGGCCGCTTCAACGCCGATGGCTTTGTCCAGATAGGGCACGCTGACCTTTTTGCCCGCAATCTCCAAGAGGCTTTCGACGACCACCGCGCCAGAAGTTCGCTGGGTAATCTCGAGAAAGCCCCCCTCAAATTCTATCCAGACCGCATCATCCCACCATCTTTGTCCGAAAACCGACCGTTCAAAAACGACCTCATCATCTGTAACGACAACGGCGAAGTAAATATGCTCCGCGTCTGCAAACACCTGCAAAGCAGCAGACAGATCCCGATCCGCGGTTGGCGTTCCGGATGGGTTATGGGGCAGTGATCGCCAGTATTCGAGTTTCTCGACGGGCAATTTATAGACCTGCCAGTCCTCCAAATTGCCATCTACCGATATGCCTGCGGAACCCTTCAAGAGCACGCTTTGATACGCCATGCTCTTTGCCGGTGCGAAGATCACCAGCCACATCATCAGATAGATTACGTGTTTCATCGCTGTGAGCCTCCATCAAAAAAAAGAAAGTCCTTCACTTCAAAAGCACCATCCTTCTCGTCTGGGCGAAATCGCCGAATGTCAGATGATACATATAGATGCCACTTGAGACTTTTTGCCCGTGATCGTCGGTGCCATCCCAACGCACCACGTGTTCTCCCGAAGCTTGGTATTCTTGAACGAGCGTGCGAATTTTTTGTCCTATGATATTGTAGATCAGGAGTTTGGTCTCTTGCTTTTCGCTCCCGGCAAGGCGGTAATAAATGGTCGTCTCGGGGTTGAAAGGGTTGGGATGGTTGGGGAGGAGTTCGGTTTTGGTGATTGTGCGGACGTCAATGGTCGCAGGAAGCGCGACATGCCAACGATGGCCCGTGTCGCCGATCAAGATGAGCGGCAAGGTGACAACCGTGCCTTCATGGCCTGGGTCGACATCGATCTGAAGTGATAGTTCGAGTGTCTCTGACGCAAAATCTACGGGAATGACCGTTTTCTCAACGCGCACTCCATTGGGAAATTTCTCAGCATCGGGTATCACCTCGAGCGATTTAACCGCGGTTCCCGACTCATTGACGAGCCCAAACGCGATGGTATTTTCACCGGCATATAAGCGTAGAGAATGGGTATCCCGAGCGGGGATCTCTGCCCAGAACAGACTGAATACGACTGCAAATAAAAGTTTTTTCATGGCGTCTCTCCTCGTTAAATTCGCCATGTTCCCCTCCGTCCATGCGAAAGTTTGAGGTCGTTGCGGCTTTCGCCCTTTATAGTTGCAAGATGTGTGCCAGAAATTTTTGGGTACGAAAAAAAGCACTTGAAACCGATCCAAGTGCTTGAGAAACAAAGAGATAAAATTTGACGTGCGCGAAAGTTGCCAAGGCGCTATTGAGGCGCGAGTGCATACAACGGGATACACCTATTTGACGAAAACAAGCATAACTCACTGATGCAGAGAAACTTAAGCAACGTGCATACCCAAAGGCGCGCTGCATACGCCGGGATACACCCCTTCAGCGAGCCGAGTCTGCGAGCAAAATAACACCTAACCTCCTGATAAATAGAAAGATGGATAAACATCCACGGGGACACCGCTATCTCATGCCCAAACGGACGAGCTTTTTCTGCAATCCACTGCGCGTCATACCCAATGCTTTGGCCGTCTGCGTGATATTGCCCGCGTGTTTCTCGAGCGCGTCTCGAATCATCTGCTTTTCATACGCTGCGACTCGCGCTTGCAAAGGCTCTTCGGCATCGGCGGAGACGGAGGCCTTTGCGATCCCGATGGTGGCGGGTAAATCCGCGCGCTGGATCACCGTGTTGTCGGATAGGGCGACGACCTGTTCCATCACATGCATCAATTCGCGCACATTGCCCGGCCAAGAATGGGCACGCAACACGGACAGCGCGTCGCGCGATAGCCCGGTTATCGCCTTGCCCTGCGCCTCGGCAAAGTGGGTCAAGAAGTGATGGACGAGCAGATCGATGTCTTCGGGACGCTCGCGCAGCGGCGGCAGGTGAATCTCGATGGTGTTGATCCGATAAAACAAATCCTCCCGAAACGCGCCGGTTTCTATCATCGCCTTGATATCCCGATGGGTCGCACAGAGCAAACGCATGTCGATCTCGACCTCGCGGTTACTGCCCACCCGGCGGATTTGGTGATCTTCCAACACGCGCAGAAATTTCACCTGAAGCGGCATCGGCAATTCCCCGATTTCATCGAGGAAAAACGTCCCCCCACGCGCATGTTCGATCAAGCCTTGGCGCGCCTGTTTCGCATCGGTGAACGCCCCCTGAACATGCCCGAACAACTCGCTTTCGGCCAACGACTCGGACAGGCCCCCGCAGTTGAGCGCGATAAACGGCCTGTCGCGCCGATCGCTGTGGGCGTGAATCCCGTGCGCGACGAGTTCCTTCCCGGTCCCACTCTCTCCCGTGATCAGCACATGGGCATCCAAATCGCTGACTTTTCGCATCAGGTCAAAAACCTGCGCCATCGCCGCGCTTTTGCCGATGATATTCTCGAACCGAACGCGCGTTGCCAACACCCGCTTCAACGCCCGGTTTTCCGCCTTCAACCGCCGCGCCTTCAATGCCTGCTCGATCGCGAGGGCCAATGCAGCGGGATCAAACGGCTTCCGGATGAAATCGGAGGCGCCTGCCTTCAAGGCCGCGACGGCTTCGTCGATCGTGCCATGGCCGGTCAGCACGATCACCGCCGCATCCGGGTCGCGCGCCAAAATGCGTTTGAGCACCGCCATCCCATCCATGCCGGGCATCTTCAAATCCACAACGGTCACATCCGGGGCTTCGGCATCGAACTGCGCGAGGCCCTCCCGTCCCGATGCGGCGGTGACCACCGCATACCCCTTGGCGGTCAAAAACTCGTGACAACCGCGCAACAGATCGACCTCGTCGTCCACCCATAGAATTTTCGTTTTGGCCATGGTTCACTCCGATGCATGTATGGGAAGGCAAATCCGAAACGCGCTGCCTTTGCCCGGTCGACCGATCACCTCGGCCCTCGTGCTTTTGAATCAAACCACCACTCGCCGACAAACCCAAACCCGTGCCTTTGCCCACAGCCTCAAAAATAAAAAAGGGTTGGATGGCCGCCATCGCATCGATCATAGCTTCGGACAGGCACAGGGGCCTGTCCCTACGATGAACGACTTATCGCCATCATGATCGAATTACTCGCCTTCATACACCGCGCCGCACTTTTGTCGTGTATTTAAAAAATGAAAAAAATAAAAATCAAATGGGTATTATATTTTTAGAAGTGGATGCAACCCGCCATCTAAAACGAGAAAAGGGCCACGGTGCGATACCGCGACCCTTTTCTCATGCCTCGGATTCGGGTTGAACGACGGGTGGGCGTCTCCCCGCCGATGGCGGCGTGAGGATGCGCCGCAGTTGATCGGATGGATCGGTATAATCTCCAGCGTCGTAAAAATGGTTGGAAAATGCCAGATTGCCCGGCGCGTACTTATACAAAAATGCCCGACGTTCATGGCGCGCTTTCCACGGCATCGTGCCGTGCATCAACGCTTCCGTAAAAATCAGCGCGTCCCCTGCCTCAACTTCGGGTTGCACCATGTAATCGGGCACGCGCTCGAACCGGCGCACCTCGAGCGGAACGCATGACCCAAAATTCGTTTTGTGACTGCCGGGAATGCACGCAAATCCGCCATCTCCCGCCTTGGCATCCGCCAAAAAGAAGGTGACGACACTCAACCCGTTCAGCATCTCACCCTCCAAATACAGATACTTGCGCTGGCTGCCTCTGTGCCCACCCGGCGCGCCGTGCAAATTGCCACACGCCGCACCTGGCATCATAAAAATGCAATAGTCGTGATCGAGGCGAAAGGCAGGGCCGAGCAATTCGACCAGATAGGGCACGATGCGCGGATGATCGATCAACGCTTGCGTTTCGGGCGACCACGCGGAAACGCGCCCCGTTTGCCGGCGGCCTTTTCGCCCCCTCGAGTCATGGGTCGGATCGCTGTAATCGCGCACGAACTTCTCATCCGACACGGCGTTCAACCGATCCACTTCTCCCTTCGCCAACACATTTTTGACGATCAAATAGCCTTCGAGATCGAACTGAAATTTCTCCTCGGGCGTCATAATCCCCTCCTGTCAAAAGTGACGATTCCCCACCAACTAATTACTCCAAAAATTAAAAGATACCAAATTTTGATACGCACCAACCCGCACCGACGAGGCTCGTTTTTCTAAAGCGTTTGGCCCTAAAGCATTATTGGTTGCCTTCGATGCCTTCGGCGACCTACTTTTTTTCAACAGCAAAAAAAAGTAGGCAAAAAATGCCGCTCTCAAACGCCGAGGGGCTAGGCACAGCGCGAGCGGGGTACAACTGCCCAAGCAGTTCAATCGCTTTTGTAATAGAACGACATGAGACAGCCTGCGAGGTGGGTTGCAAGATGAATATTGGTTGCGAAATGGACTTGCGCGCTGTGCTTGATGGCTTTCGGTGAAGGTGTTTTGGGATGGCATGTTGAACGATGGATTCTTTGAAGGACGGTGGAACTGCAAAGGGATCCCGATAATGAATTAGTTGGTACAGATGGCACGGGGGCCTGTCCCTACGATTGCAATTGCCTCTCCCCTCTCCTGTCTTTGTATCTTCGGACAGGCACAGGGGCCTGTCCCTACGATTGCGATTGCTTCTTCCCTCTCCCGTCTCCCGCCTCCCCCTCAGATGTAATTTGTCGAACCATCCGGCGCTTGGGTACTGCCCCGTTCCCAGTGGACGTATTCGCCGGCTTTGATGACGTCTTCATTTACCTCCACGCCGAGTCCTGGGCGATCTGGTCGCAATTCCAAATACCCATCCACGGGCCAATAGGGTTCGTCCAACCAATTCAGGGCATTGGTTTCATCGGGCAGGTGGTATTCCAAAATTTTGAAATTGGGGGTCGCGGCGGCAAAATGCACATTGACCGCTGTCGCCAACGGGCCCATCGGGTTGTGCGGTGCCACCGTCACGTAATGCGCTTGGGCTATCGCGGCGATCTTTCGCATCTCCAGCAATCCCCCGCAGATACAAACATCTGGCTGGATGATATCCGCCCCGTGCTTCGACAGCAAATCCAAAAATTCAAACTTCGCGTACAGGGATTCGCCCGTCGCCAGCGGAACCTGCATTTGGGAACGCAACCGCGCCCACGCATCGCTGTTCTCGGGCCGGAGGGGTTCTTCGTAAAAAAGCGGATCGTAAGGCGCGAGGGCATTCGCCAGTTGCAATGCGCGGATAGGCTCAAAAATTTTGGCGTGCGGATCAAACGCAAATTCCCAGTTGTCGTCCGAATGCTTTCGCAACGCCTCGAAATAATCGGCCGCCGCCGCACACACGCGGCCCCATCGGTTTGAACTGGGATCCATGCGGAACGGCGACGTCTTAAACGCCGCAATGCCGTGCTCCTCATTCAACTTGCGCGCGGCCTCCGCGGCCTCTGCGCCATCTTTGCCGCCGATGCTCCGATAAACCTGAACGCGGTCGCGCACCGCGCCGCCGAGCAACATATAAACCGGCAAGCCCGCGGCTTTGCCGCTGATATCCCACAGCGCGTGGTCCAATCCCGACATCGCCGAAAGGCCGACAGCCCCGGGCGGAAACCGGAATTGCTGAAACAGCTTGAGCATGATGAACTCAATCCGCCGCGGGTCCTCGCCTTTGACCAGTTCAAAAATATAATCCATCGTCGGGCCGATAGCCAAATCCGGGCCAGGGCTATAACACTCGCCCCAGCCGTGGATGCCTTCATCGGTCTCGACCTTGACCAGCGCGCGGGATCGCCGCCCCATGCTCGCCATAAACGTCTCGATTCCCGTGATCTTCATTTTAGCCCCCCACTTTGCACGGCACGCGATAAACATCGGTTCGCGCGGTAAAAAACAGCGTCTTTCGATCCTCGCCGCCCCAATTCAAATTCGCCGCCGCAAGAGGCAGTTTAATTTTCCCGAGCAGGTCGCCTCGCGGATTAAACACCCACACAGCCCCCGGCCCCGTGCAGTAAATATTGCCATTGCGATCCAACTTCATGCCATCGGGCGCGCCCTCTCCCTCGCCTTTCAGTTCGGCAAACACCGCGCCATGTGCGAGAGAGCCATCCGCCCGCACCTCAAAAGCGCGAATGTGCCCCCGCGCAGTATCATCGACATACAGCGTCTTCTCGTCGGGCGCGAGAGCCAAGCCATTGGGGCGTTCAAAATCGTCGATCAACAAAATGGGTTCCGACTCGCCCGCAGGCAGGCGAAACACCCCAAAAAAATCCAACTCCTGTTCCGCGGCCACGCCGTGTCTGTTCGACAGACCATAAGGCGGATCCGTAAAAACGATATCCCCATTTTGGCAAACGATGAGATCGTTGGGCGAATTGAGCTTTTTCCCCTCATGCGAATCCACCAGCGTTTTCAACGCGCCATCCACCTCGATGCTCACCCGCCGCCCGGAGTGTTCGCACGAAAGCAGTCGCCCTCGTCCATCCAATGTCAACCCATTGGAATGATAACTCGGTTGGCGATATGCGACCGCCCCCGCTTCGGGCGTCCACGCAAAAATGGTATTCGCCGGAATATCCGAAAAAAACAAACACCCCCTGGCCGGATCCCAGACGGGCCCCTCGGTGAACCGAAACCCGTCTGCGACCAATTCGGGTTCGGCCCCCGGATCGATCAGATCGACCATCTCGTCTCGAATAACTTCGACACCCATCGCAACATCCTTTCTAAAGAGTTCACAGATTTTCGAGAATTGGAATCGCATCGGTCAGCGTTTCAACGGCGAACTCGGGCGCGACCTCGTGATCGGCATCGGGTTCGGCCCGTCGCACGTACATCGTGCGAAACCCGAGTCTCGACGCAGGGCCGATATCCACAAAACGCGACGCGGCGATGTGCAGCACTTGCGCGGGCTGGCATCCCGTCCTCTCCAAAAGGGCTTCAAAGTGGCGCGCCTCGGGTTTGTAGGATCGGATGTTTTCCGCCGTGATACGCACATCGATATCCACGCCGAGTCGATCGACACTCCGCTCGAGCAAATCATCGTCGATATTCGACAAAATCCCCAACTTAAAACCCAATCGCCCAAACGCCACAAGCGCGCCCGGCGCATCCGGAAAAGGCGACCAGTCGCCCAAACCATCCGCCAGGCATTCGGCTTTTTTGCGGGTAATCGCAATGCCAACGGACTGAAACGCCTCCGCGAAATCCCGTGCGAGAACCTCTCGATACCGCCGATAGGGCACCCCGCAGGTAAGCCGTCTATCCACCCGCCACCACGTCTCGAAAAACACATCGGGATCGACATGCGGATAATCTCGAAGCGCGGCTAAAACGCCGGTTTTCCAATCGATCAGCGTGCCGTAACAATCAAACGTGAGATACGCGGGTTTCATGTCGCGTCCAAACTTTTGGGTTCCCAAAGAATTATTGTTGTATATTCGAATGTCGAGCCGAACAAATTTACAGGCACTCAAAAACATTCGCAACCGTTAAGGGAGGGTCTATGGAGCGCGCAATCAGTCTAGTGGGGCTGGTAGTCATGATGGGGTTGGCATGGGCGATGAGCGATCACAAGAGACGGGTGAACTTCCGCGTGGTCTGGGGCGGCCTGTTGCTGCAATTCGCCCTCGCGGTGTTCATTTTGAAAACATCTATTGGCGCGGCGATCTTTCAAAGCATCGGCGACTTTTTCACCGGTATTTTGGGATTCGTCGATGCCGGCACGAGTCTGGTTTTTGGCGAAGAATACGTCCATCATTTCTTCGCGTTCAAGGTCTTGCCCACCATCATCTTCTTCTCCTCCTTGATGTCCGTCCTCTACTACATGGGCATCTTGCAAAAAGTCGTCGCTGCATTTGCCTGGGTCATGCAACGCACATTGGGCACGTCGGGATCGGAAACACTCTCTGCGGCGGCGAACGTCTTTGTCGGTCAAACCGAAGCCCCGCTGATGGTGCGCCCGTACATCAGCAGCATGACAAAATCGGAACTCATGGCCCTGATGGTCGGGGGCTTTGCAACCATTGCCGGCGGCGTCATGGCCGCCTATGCCAGCATGGGCATTGACGCGGGGCATCTGGTATCCGCATCGGTCATCTCGGCCCCCGCGGCCCTGTTGATTTCCAAACTGATGATTCCCGAAACCGAGCGATCTGTGACCATGGGGCATGTGGAATTGGCGGTTGAAGAAAAACGCGCAAACATCGTCGATGCTGCGACAGGCGGTGCCTTAGACGGCATGAAATTGACCTTAAATGTCGTCGCGATGCTCATCGCCTTTCTCGGCCTCGTCGCGCTGATAGACGCGACTTTGGGCCTGATTGGGGGGTGGATCGGCGCGCTTCTCGGATACGGCTGGACATGGTCTTTGTCCGAAATTTTCGGCTATGTCTTCGCGCCATTCGCCTATCTGCTCGGCATCCCCTGGGCCGATTGCCCGTATGCCGGCGAATTGCTCGGAAAGAAGATGGTACTCAACGAATTTATCGCGTACGCACAAATGGTGGCATGGTCGCAACCCGATTCCGGAGTGGTCTTGACCGAGCGCAGCACGCTGATATTGACCTACGCGCTGTGCGGCTTCGCCAACTTCGGTAGCGTGGGCATTCAAATCGGCGGCATTGGCGGCATCGCCCCCGAACGCCGCACGGAATTGGCCCTCCTCGGCATGCGCGCCATGATCGGCGGCACCCTCGCCATGATGATGACCGCTTGCGTCGCCGGCATTTTACTATAAAAAAAGAGCGAGTCAAAAAGACTCGCCCTTTCAGTGCATAGAGATGGCAGAACTCACGCATGAGACCCCTTCACGCCGATAGGCCAGTTATGGGAATCCGTGCGTGCCTCTTTCATAAAGCGTTCGATCTCGGCGATCACATCCGGGTGTGCCTCGGCGACATCGTTTTCCTCGCCTATATCGCTGTCCAAATCGTATAACTCGAGCGGTTCGTCGAGCAACTCGGGCGACGGATTTCGCACCGCCTTCCAATTCTTCCAGCGCACGGCTTGTTTGAAGCCCCCGCCAAAACGCTCCCAGTACAAAAAGCGTTCGCCGACATCCCGCGATTCGCCCAACAGCACCGGCAAAAGGCTCACCCCATCCCCATCCTCCGGCGCGTCCGTGCCGACCACATCGGCAACCGTCGGCAAAAAATCCGCGTAATACCACACCGCATCGCTCACCGCGCCCGCGGGAATGCGACCGGGCCAATGCGCGATCATCGGCGTACGCAACCCGCCCTCGTACATCGTCCCCTTTTGCCCGCGCAAAGCACCGCAACTCTCAAACGCCTCCCATCGGCGCGCCGCTCCGTGGTCAGAACCAAAAAACAAAAGCGTCTGATCCGCAATCGCCAGTTCGCGCAATAGGTCGACCACCTGCCCGACCTGCGTATCAATTTTTGTAATCATCGCCGCATAGACTTTCTCGTCATCCGTCCAGGGTTTATCATCCCACGCGCTCGCGTCGGGAATCTCGTATCGACCATGCGGCAATGTCCACGGCAAGTACAAAAAGAACGGCCCATCGCTGTTGTTGCGAATGAAATCACAGGCAAAGTCAAAAATCATATCGTGGGCATAATCGCCTTGCCGACCATCCCGATTGCCTTTGAGAACGACCTGCTCTTCATTGCGCCACAAATAAGGCGGATAGTACGTATGCGCGTTGCGCTGGTTGAGGTAGCCAAACCATTCATCAAACCCCTTGCGCGTGGGAATGCCCGTCGTACCGGGTTCGCCCAACCCCCATTTGCCGGTTATGCCCGTGGCATAGCCCATCCCCTTGAGCATCTCGGCAACCGTAAAATCCTCCGGTTCGAGCGGCACCCGCTTCTGATCGCCCACCCCGCCCACAATGCCAAAATTGTCGCGCACCCGCGTGTGTCCGCTGTGCAACCCCGTCATCAACACGGACCGAGATGGCGCGCAAATCGAAGATCCGGTATAACACTGCTTGAACCGCATCGACTCGGAAGCGAGTTGATCCAATCGGGGCGTGGGGATGACCTTCTGTCCATAACACCCCAGATCGCCATAGCCGATATCGTCACACAGAATAAAGATAATATTGGGAGATACCATCGAGCACCTTCTTATGATGTCCAAACAAAATGGTTGAGGCCCCTTGGATATCACCTCCATGGGGCCTCTGCGACAACAACCCATCTGCGGATAGGTCATTTTGATAGGCACGCCTAAAGTCTCACTCTTCCACCAACGCCAATTTGCGATCGTAGACCGCCCGATCCTTCAACAGACGCACGGCTTCTTGAAATTGCTTGTCCCCCTTCAGAGCCGCCAAAATTTTGCCCTTGGTGCCCCACACCCGATTCGCCAATGCCCGTTCGATCTCCAGGCGGATATACGGCTCGGCCTCGTTGTAATCGGCTGCGCGCTCGCGCTCTGCAACCTGCGACAACTGATCGAGGGCCGCGGTATCGTCGTCTGCCAATACATCTTTCTCTTTTAGCGATTGTTTGAGTTCTCGCACCCGAATCTCCGTGCCCGTCTTATACGCAAAGCCATTGGCATTCGCCGAATCCGCCACAAACGTCCAGAATCGATCGACGATATCTTCGGGCAATGCGTAGTCTTCAAACCGGCTGGGGAATGATCGCGTCGTTGCAAAATCGACCGCAAAATCAAAAACCAACCCCTTGCGTAACACCTCCACCACCAACCGCGGCTTGCGCTCTTGCTCGACCACCACATCGGGCTTAATCCCGCCGCCGCCATACACCTTGCGCTTGTTCAGGCGCGTCGTAAAGACCTTGGACGTATCCGCATCTTCGGGCCCATCGCGTTCTTTGGAAGCCAAACCCAGCAATCGCTCCAACCGCATATCGAGCACTTCATCGGTCAAATCCACATCCAAATCGAATCGGTTGATGAGCTCCGTAACCGCATCTTCGCGCCGCTCGGCCTGACCGATAATGCTCAACAGTTCATAGGCCGAAACCCGGATGGAATCGCCCACCGTAAGCTCGATGGGGCCGCCGCGATACCGGCGTTTTTCAGCATTGTGAATACTGCGCCCGCTCGGCGTGTAATAAGCCGCTGTCGTCAACTTCAACGCCTTCTCGGCCTTCCGACCCAGTTGACGCACGGTTTGGACTGACCCCTTTCCAAATGTTTGCGCGCCCACGATCAACCCCCTGTCCCAATCCTGAATCGCGCCTGCGACGATTTCCGAGGCACTGGCACTGCGCTCATCCACCAAAATCACCAAGGGTATATCCGCGGGCAATACGGGGTCTCGCCGGGTTTTGTGACTGCGATTTTGATCCGACTGCCGACCTTTGGTGGACACGACCAGCAGATCGGGCGGCAAAAACTTATCGACCACATCGACGGCGGATTTGAGCAACCCGCCTGGATTGCCGCGCAAATCGACGACGATCCCCGTGGCCCCGGCATCGAGCAAATCGACCAATGCCCGCGCCAACTCGCCCTCTGTGCGTTCGGTGAATCTGGACTGGTGGAGCCACGACAGGGAGATATAACCGATATCCGGATCGACATCGCCCGGGATTTGCACGCTGGGAATGTCGATGCGCGCCCGGATAATCGGCTGGTCAAAGGGCTCCGCCATGCCCGGTCGCTCGATTTGAATGGTCACACCCGCGCCTTCGTCCCCCCGCAAAACCCCGACGATTTCGGTCAGTTTCTTGTCAAATGTGGGATCGCCATCGATGCCGATGATGCGGTCTCCCACAACCAGACCCGAAGTGTCCGCGGGCGTGCCCTCAATCACACTCATCACAACCGGGGGGCCATCTTCCTTTCCGCGCTTGCTGATGGTAATGCCCAGCCCGCCAAACTTGCCCTGCGTGTCAATCCGAAGTTGATCCAGGTCTCTGCGGTCAAACAAAGTGGTATAGGGATCCAAATCCCACAACATGCCGGAAATGGCCGACTTGCTCAAATCCTCTGGCTTGAGCTCATCGACATACTCGTTGTAGAGCAGGCGATAGGCTTCGTTAATCTCATCAAATCCCCGGCCCAACTGCGAATAGGCATCTTCGCCGGTCACCAGCCGGGAATCGAGCACGAGATACGCGCTCAACACGCCGACTAAAGTTGTGAGAATGGCTAATCTTCTTCGGAATTTTGCTCCAAACATGGGACGCCTCCAAGCGGTGTACAACTGCGATAGCGGTTCATTTGTGATAACGGGATGGGTATTGCAAGTTCATCGACATATTTTTTCTGTTCACTCCATGCGATTGGCGACCCCCTTTTTGACCTCTTCGAACACATCGCCTACGGACCGCGTGCCGTCCACCCGAAAAATGCGATTGGGTTCCGCTTTGCCCATCGCTTCATACCCCTGTTGGACGCTGCGAAAAAAGGCTTCATTTTCCGCCTCGATTCGATCTGCGACAAAAGGGCGCGAAACGCGATCTGCCCCCGTGCCCCAACCCCGCTTGCGGGCCGTCTTTAAATCCACATCCACCCAAACCGTAATATCTGGCATCAATCCCCCCGTGGCTACACTTTGAATCGCGTTCAGTTCCCGGAGATTCAACCCGCGACCGTAGCCTTGATAGGCCAGCGTGGAATCGACATAACGAACGGAAATCACCACTTTGCCTTTATCCAGAGCTGGTCGAATCAATGTGTTGACGTGCTGTGCGCGATCTGCGGCAAACAAAAACATCTCGGCCCCTGCATCAATTTCGCCGTGGGGTTTCCAGTCGAGCACCAAGCGCCGAATCTTTCGTCCGAGTTCTGTACCGCCCGGCTCATAAGTGAACGCGACATCGCGTCCACTGTCCCGCAGATGATCGACCAGCAACTTGGCCTGGGTGCTCTTCCCGCTTTTATCAATCCCTTCAAATGATATGAAAAAACCGGCCATTTTGTTCCCAGTTTTCGATAGGTAAAAAAAGAACCCGGCGATACCCCCGGGTTTTTTCATCCTATGCTCGACAATTGGACTTATGATTTCGTCAGCTTTCGAAAGTGAATCACGCGCTCAATCGCGGTAAAATTTCCCAACAGAGCAACTGCCCACACCACCACGATCAAACCGATATCCCCGATCAAAGGCACGATCAGCCCGCCGACGCCAATGGCGATAACGCGCTCGGGCCGTTGCATAAACCCCACCTTGCACTCGGCGCCGAGACCCTCGACGCGCGCGCGCACATAACTCACCATGAGAGACCCTGCCAGAGCAAAAAAGACCGCCGAACTCGTCCAGAGATCATCAGCCCGTATAAAACTGATCGCAATGCCAAACCAGATGAAAATTTCGGAATATCGATCGACAGTCGAATCGAGAAGCGCGCCAAATTTGGATTCCGTATTGCCCTCGCGCGCCACCTGCCCGTCGAGCAAATCGAAAATACCCGCGACGAGCACTGTCAACCCGGCCCAAAGATACAATCCAAAGCCGAACAGCACAGCCGCACCGATATTGAAAACAAACCCGATCAGGGTCAACAAATCGGGCGCAAAGCGCTTTTCGACGAGGTATTCCGTAGAGGGGGCCAAAATCTCGGCGACATTATCTTTGACTTTTTCAATCACGGTTGAAACCCCACAGACGAGTGAAGTTTGCATTCTCTAACCAAATTCAAATATAGACCAATTTTAGAGGTGTCGCAAGCGAAATTTCCCTGTGAAAAGCCCGGATCCCATCAATGCAAATGAGGGTTGGAGCGTTATGCGGATCACACTCGAGAAATCAAAAATTTTACGGTGCGTGATAAATCCAGGAAGGCTTATTGGACATCCGGATTTTTGCCGATGGCGAGGAGGATCGTCGGAATGGCGATCAGGCCGAGGAGGAGGCCGATCCAGCCCGGATAGATCATCGCAGAACCCAGATAGCCCAACGTGCCCGCGACGCTCATCGTCGTAAGCGCGTAGGGCAGTTGCGTTTTGACGTGATCCATGTGGTCGCACGACGACGCGATGCTCGCCATCACCGTCGTATCGCTGATGGGCGAGCAGTGGTCGCCAAAAATCGCGCCATCGAGCACCGCGGCGGCGGCCAAAATGGTCAGCGGCAATCCCCCCAACGCATGCGCTAGGGGAACCACCGTCGGGATGAGAATCGCCATCGTCGTCCAAGACGTGCCGATGGAGAACGCGACGAGGGCGGACAGGAGAAAGATCAACAGCGGCAACAGGATGGGGGAAACGAGCGGGGAAAGCGCCGCGGTGAGATAGGTCGACGTGCCCGCGTCCGTGCAGACTTCTTTGATCGCCCATGCGAGAATGAGAATGACTATCGCATACCACACGCCCGCGATCCCGCGCGCCCATGTCGAAACCGCATCGGCGAGGGAAATGACGCGCCTGCCCGTTTCGCCATGCCTGCGCGTGATGGCAATGGCAATGGCGAGCACAGAGCCGAGCATCGCCGCGACAAAGAGCACCTGCGAGGTATTCGCGTTGGAAAAACACGCGCTCCAAAACGCGCGGCTCACCGGGCCCTGATCGCGCCGCGCGGCAATGACATCCGCGTGATCCCACGTATCGAAAGCCATGCCGCCGATCGCGGCCGCAATGACGAGCAACACGGGCATGACCGCGGCCCACCAGACGGGACGGACGCCGGTTGCGGGGACGATTTCATCCCGTGCGCGGCCCGTCATCGGCGCGGCGCCCGGGCGGATCACCTGCCCCGTCGTCTGCGCGCGGCGTTCGGCTTTGAGCATCGGGCCGTAATCCCGGCGCAGATAGGCAGACAGCAGGACGAAGACCAGAGTGAGCAGGCAATAGAAGCGCAGGGGCAGGGCCGAAAAAAAGAGTTGGTAGCCGGACAATCCCGTTTTGAGATCGGCCATCAGATCCTGAAACAGGCTGACTTCGTAGCCGATCCAAGTGCTGATGATCGCGACGCCCGCTATCGGCGCGGCGGTCGAATCCACGATGTACGCGAGTTTTTCACGCGATACCCTGAAGCGGTCGGCGATGGGCCGCAGGGTGGAGCCGACGACGATGGAATTGGCATAGTCGTCAAAGAAAATCGCGAGGCCCATAAAAAACGCCGCGAGGCGCGTTGCGCGGGCGCCCTCGGCGCGGCGAGAAAGCATATCGGCAATGCCGCGATTGCCCCCGGAAAGCGTGGTCACGCGCACCATCCCGATAAGCCCGGCGGTGAACGCGAGAATGTAGAGTTGAAACGCGCTCGACAACGGCATCCAAACGTAGTCCACCAAGGATTTTTGCAGGGCGATCGCGGGCCACAAAGACAGGGGTTCGCCGACCGACGCGAGAAACCCACCCGCGAGAATCGCCAGCGACAACCCGAGAATCAACCGCCCGCTGAGAATCGCCACCAAAATCGCAACGACGGGCGGAAAGAGACTCCAAGCCGCGACCGGTGAAATCATCTCCTCGCGCCGATCAAAACCGCGCACCGCGACGAGGCGATACCCCGTGGCGGTCGCCGCGCCGCGCAACGCGATCGCCTGCCCGGAATCGGGCGCGGTAGCCCGGCGATTTCGCGCTTCGGCAAAGGCTTTTTGCAAAATGCGATCCGCATCGGGCGATAGGACCCAGCGGTGATCCCCGACTCGTCCTGCCAATTTGGGAATGGCTTTCGACAATTGCTCGTGCAAAACCCCTTCCCGATTGGCCGGCAAAATGGCGATGAACGCCGCCGCGAGCGCGAGTGCAAAGACCGCTCGCACAATTGGATTTTGTGAAAATTTCATGAAAACGCGAATAATTTGAGCGTTTGACGCCGCACGCCGCAGGTACAGGCGTAGCCAACGCATCGAAGCTAACAAACGATACTTTCGGACCAAACGTTTTAGAAGCCATCTAAAAATTATTGGGACCTACCCCCCTAGCCCCCCTTCCTGCGAGGAAGGGGGGAATCAAGGCATCCTATTTTCGCGATAGGTATGGTTTTGACCTGCGAAAAGCGAATGCTTTTGCGACTCTCTCAATGGCGGTCCGAGTTTTTAGATGGCCTCTTAGAAAAGCGAGTCATGCAGGTGCTGATTTGTGAGTCTCAAAATTTGGTATCATTATCCCCCCGCTTCTATCTTCGGACAGGCACGGGGGCCTGTCCCTACCGGTGATGGTTGCATGGCGAACTGACCCGTCTCCCGTCTCCCCTCAATAGTCTGTGTTTTGCCACTGCTACGCCATTGCCGAATGCGAGGACAGGCACGGGGGCCTGTCCCTACCGGTGATGGTTGCATAGCGAACTGACCTCTCTCACCTCTTCCGTCTTCCGTCTCCCGTCTCCCCGCTTCTACCCCACGCCATATTCCACCCACTCGTTTTCGCCGGTCGGGCCTTTGGTGAACCACGCTTTTCGCCCCTGCGGATCGAGCACGATGCCCGCGATGGTTTGCCCGCAGGCTTTGCCGTTGTGCATCTCGTTGTGCCGGCATATTCCCACCGGGGCATTCACGCGGTCCGACAGCATGTCTTTTAGGGCGTCTGCGTGGAGGCGGTCGCGGGATTTTAGCAATCGGGTCGCGCGGCCCCAGCGCGAAATGCTCTGCCCGCGCTGATCCCATTGCCGCCGCTCAAAGGGCTTGAGCCGATCCGTCAAGTAGTGATTGGCATGCGCCATCGGGCCATCAAAGGGGCAGAGCACCTCGTATTCCCGCGCTGTGGTTTCCAAATCGTAAATCTCGCCATTTTCATCGCAGAGCACGTAATTCATCCCGGACGCGCGCGGCTTTGCCACCACCGCATCTATGGCATCGCCGATTCGCACGGACGCCAAAACGCGCCGAATGACAAAGGGATAGAGGATGCCGCCGCCCGCATCCGAAGGCACGAGATTGTTGATCACCACGCCGATGCCCGCCGCGTTGAGACCCGCACAGCCCAATATCCCGGCAGAGGTGTAAAAAAGCGCGTCCGGCGCAGAGTCACTTTTGACTTTGATCAACACCGCAGCCGAGGCGTAGATCGAAGCCAAATCGTAATTTTGCGCGATCAACGCGCCCTCGCCCGAGACCATCCCCGGAACCATGAGCGACGTACAGCCCGATCGGACAAACGCTTCGGAATAATCATCGTGCAATTCCAAAAACGCATTCAGAGCGAGCAACTCATCCACCGGCACACCCGCGGCGCCCGCAATACCCTCCAACTCCTCAAACAGGTCCGGCGCGTAATCCCGCGTGGGGCCTTTATAGGTGGATGTGATCTCGCCAATGCGCGCTCTCGTCAGCCGCCCGTCCGTGGCCTGCGCCATATCTTCAAAACTGGCCGCGACCAGGTCTCGAATCCGATCTCGAAATGCCTCGCCGTGCGCCCGCCCGCGCTGGGTCGGCGATCCCTCAACGGTGAGCATGGGCAATGTTTGCGACATCGTTTCCTCCATTTCCGGCACGGCCCCATCGCTGCATTCTCGCAAGCCGTGCGACTTATTCTCCTGCGTTCTATCGCCAAAATGGACTCGCCCTGTCCGAAAACACCACCCGGCCAAAATCCGCTGGCGAATGAAATTGCGGGTGCGGCGTGCGACTGCCCGACCACTGGCTGAATTGCTCATTGGTCTTTCCGCCGAGGCGATTCAAATTTAAGTGCCACACATCCCCCGGCCGTGGCGGGGTATGCATGGCGACGCGTGCAAAATTGCGAAAGGGAATGGCCGCTTCCAAAATCCAGTATTCATCTCGGTCGCTGTCGTCGTTCAACGTACCCACGATCTGCGTCTTGATCTGAATGCCCTCGCCATTCCACTCGCCGGGCACGGGCGCGTCCGGCCCTTCGGGGTGAAACTGGTCGAGAAAAATGCCCAACACATTCATTTCGATATTGAAATACGCCTGGGGCTTTTCCGGATTGGGCGCGGTAAAAACCTCTACGGTGTCGTCTTTCCACACCGCAGAATCCCGAGCCGTGTGTTCGGCCCAAATATGCGCGTCTTCGCAGATGTAGGCCACGTACAAATGCGCGTCATCCCACAGCATTTTGGCGACGGTCTGCTCCTTTTTCCCGGATTCATACCACGGAAAGACAAACGCCCCCACATCGGGCGCGGCCACCCAGGCGGGTTCGTCCAAACGGCCGTCAATAACCATCGGCGTACCCGCGCGATAAACGGCGTACTCAGGCTGATCGGCATAAGCGGATCGCGCCATAATGATCCCCCCCAAAAATAAAATGAGAGCGGCTATGTTGCGTGGTGCCCCAAAAAGATAAACCGACATTTTTGCTCCGCGTGCAGTGTGTGGCGTGCAAAATACCATAACAATCCACATTTTCAACCCCTTTTTCATGCCATCCCTCGGGATTCGCACTCGCAGATCGGATGGCGAATGGCGGACCTTAGGGATGACTCGTTACGCGGCGTTTGCGCTTTTTTGTCGCGCATTCTGCTTGCGGCTTCCCCTTCGCGTTCGGCGCCCTTCATGGCTGTCTCCCTCTTGCATCTTCGGACAGGCACAGGGGCCATTTGTACCAACTCATTCATTATCGGGATCGTTTTGCTGTTCCATCGTCCTTCAGAGAACCCATCGCCAAACATGCCATCCCAAACATCCATCAACGAAAGCCATCAGGCACAGCGCGCAAGTCCGTCTCGCAACGCACTTCTGTTTTGCAACCTACCTTGCAGGCTGGCGCATGTCGTGCGACTACAAAAGCGATTGAACTGCTGGGGCAGTTGTACCCCGCTCGCGCTGTGCTAGCCCCTCGGCGCATGAGAGCGGCACTTTTGAACTGCTGGGGCAGTTGTACCCTGCTCGCCTACTTTTCTTCAGACGCTTATTCGCGTCTTCTCTGTTGACAAAAAGTAGGTCGCCGCACGCCGTAGGCACAGGCGTAGCCAACGCATCGAAGACAACAAACGATGCTGTAGGACCAAACGCTTTAGAAGCCATCTAAAAATTATTGGGACCTACCCCCCTAGCCCCCCTTCCTGAGAGGAAGGGGGGAATCAAGGCGTCCTATTTTCGCGCTATGTATGGTTTTGACCTGCGAAAAGCGAATGCTTTTGCGACGATCTCAATGGCGGTCCGAGTTTTTAGATGGCTTCTTAGAAGCCATCTAAAAATTATTGGGACCTACCCCCCTAGCCCCCCTTCCTGAGAGGGAGGGGGGAATCAAGGCATCCTATTTTGCGATAGGTAGGGTTTTGACCTGCGAAAAGCGAATGCTTTTGTGGCTCTCTCAATGGCGGTCCAAGTTTTTAGATGGCTTCTTAGAAAAGCGAGCCCCGTCGGTGCGGGTTGGTGCTATTAAAATTGAGAATAACTTAATTTACAGAGTAATTAGTTGGTACAGATGGCCCCCGTGCCTGTCCTCATTCCGCGAGAATAAAATCTTGACAAATGACCCGATAAGGCATATTATTTTTTTCCGCGTTGGTTTGACTCGAGGAGTTGTCCCATGTCGTCTCTCTTTCCCGTTCCGCAAATGCCGATGCCCGTCGTCGCACGGGCGATGCGCGTCGTACATTCCCCTCGTGGACAGGAGCATGGATAGCGGATCATTTTGGTCGTTTGCATACTTAAAAGCCGTTGGAATGTTCCGTTCCAGCGGCTTTCATCATGGAGATGTCGCGTTGAAACGGGTGATCGGACAGGCGCGGGCGGTTCGGGTTTTGACCGACTTGGTCGAAAAAGACCGCATCCCGCACGCACTCTTGTTTTTGGGCACATCGGGCACGGGCGCCGTGGCCGCGGCGTTGGATCTCGTACAGGCATTGCACTGCCGATCCGAGGGCGCAGTCGCCTGCGGAAAGTGCCCGGCATGTCGCAAGGTCGAAACGCGCAATCACCCGGACAGCACCATGCTCTTTCCCTTTTCCCGGCGCGCGGAAGAGAAAGACAGGCAGGCGGCCCTCCTCGCGGTGTGGCAATCGCCTTATGATTATTCCCTGCCCGGCGGCAACGAGACCATCACCATCGACCGCGTGCGGGAAATGCAGCGGCAGTTCGCCCACAGCGCGTTTGAAGGCGGCTGGCGCACGACCCTCGCGTTGCACGCCGATCAGATGCGCGCCGAGGCGGCCAATGCCATGCTAAAAATACTGGAAGAACCGCCGGATCGGTCGCTGATCCTTTTGGTCGCCTCCCAAAGAGATGCGGTGTTGCCCACCATTTTGTCCCGGTGCCAGTTCGTCAAATTTCCCCCGCTTTCACCCGAGGACATCCGCACGGGGTTGGCGGCACGGGGCGTCGACCCAACCGCGGCGGATTTTATCGCGCGCACCTGCGGGGGCGATTTTCGGCGGGCACTGGACATGGCAGACGGCCAGGTCGCCGAGCGGCAGGACCGCGCCTTTCGGTTTTTGGACGCCTTGCTGCAGGGGCAGGACGAGCGCACGTTTGAAGCCCTGGCAAAACTCGGCCGGGAAGAGGCATTGGAGATTTTGGCAGGCGTGGAGATCTGGCTGCGGGACGCGCTGTTGTTGCAATGCGGCCGCGCAGACGGGATCGCCAATCCGGCGGACCGCGTCCAGCACTTGGCCGAGGTTTTCGATCTCGACCGCCTCATGGCAAGCGTGGAGAAGATCGAAGCCCTGCGCGAAATGAACCACCGCAATGTGAATATGAACCTGGGCTTGATCTCGTTTTGGCAACGGATTCGGTCCTTTTGAGTGGATGCGAAAATGGGCACATTTTACATTACGACCCCGATTTACTACGTCAATGACGAACCCCACATCGGGCATGCGTACACGACGATTATGGCCGACGTGCTCGCGCGCTTTCACCGCTTGGCAGGCGACGAGGTGCTGTTTGTCACCGGCACGGATGAACACGGGCAAAAAGTGGATGAGGCCGCCCAAAAACGCGGGTTGCCCCCGCAGGCGCATGCCGACGAGATGGTGACGCGCTTTCGGGATCTGTGGCGGGTGTTGAACATTTCCAACGACGATTTTATCCGCACGACCGAGGAGCGACACAAGCGCGTCGTCACCGATATTTTGCAGCGCCTTTACGACGCGGGCGAGATTTACGCCGCCGATTACGAGGGCTGGTACTGCATCCCGGACGAGCGGTTTTGGACCGAGCGGGATCTGATAGACGGCAACTGTCCAGACTGCGGGCGGCCCGCGGTGAGAATCTCCGAGAAGAACTACTTTTTCAGAATGGGCGCGTATCAAGACTGGCTCGTCGAGCACATCGAAACGCATCCGGATTTTATCCGCCCGGAAAAGCGGCGCAACGAGATTCTCGGGTTCTTGCGCCAGCCCTTGGGCGATTTGTGCATTTCCCGGCCCAAGTCGCGCATGGGATGGGGCATTCCGCTGCCATTTGACGATGAGTACGTGTGCTACGTGTGGTTCGACGCGTTGATCAACTACATCACGGCGCCGGGCTATCTCGCGGATGACGCGCGGTTTGAACGCCATTGGCCCGCGTCTTGCCATCTGATCGGCAAAGACATTTTGACCACGCATTGCGTTTATTGGCCCACCATGCTCAAGGCGATGGGCGTGCCCTTGCCCGAAACCGTGATGGCGCACGGCTTTTGGCTCGTGGATGAGACCAAGATGGGGAAGTCGTTGGGCAATGCGATTCGCCCCCTCGATTTGGCGGACAAATACGGCGTAGATGCGTTTCGGTATTTTTTGGTGCGCGACATGACCTTGGGGCAAGACAGCGATTTTAGCGAGGTGGCTTTCGTCCAGCGGTACAATACCGAGTTGGCGAATGAGTTGGGCAATTTGCTCAATCGATCCGTGGTGATGGCCGCGCGCTACTTGGATGGGATCGTGCCCGATATCGACCGCGACCACGCCGCGCTCGACGCGTTGAAAGCGCGAACCGCAGAGACCCTCGCCGCGGTGGGCGAAGCCATCGCCGCGCTGAATCCCAATGCCGCGCTCGACGCGATTTGGCACTTGGTGCGCGAGGCCAACCGGTTTGTCGAGGTGCAAGCGCCGTGGCATTTGGTCAAAGATGCGAGCAAACGGGCCGAGCTCGAGGCGACCCTTTACGCGCTGCTGGAAACCATGCGGCAACTGGCGGTTTTGTCGTTTCCCGTGATCCCGTCAAAAGCGCGGGAGATTTGGCGCCAACTCGGCGCGGCGGGATCGCCCGAGGATGTCCATTTAGACGATTTGAAAACATGGGGAGGGCTGGATGCCCATGGCGAGGTCGCGCCCGGAAGTCCGGTATTCCCGCGTATCGAGGAGGTCGATGTGGCAAAAGAAGAACCGAGAGAAAATTTGATTCCCTTTTCCGAGTTTCAAAAGCTCGATTTGCGCGTGGCAAAAATCGAAGCCGCAGAGCGCGTGGCAGGCGCGGATCGCTTGTTGCGTTTGCAAATCCGCCTGGGCGATGAACGGCGCCAACTCGTCGCCGGCATCGCCGAGCACTACGCCCCTGACGCGCTCATCGGGCGGCAGATCGTGGTGGTCGCCAATTTGCAACCCGCGACCATTCGCGGCATAGAATCCCAAGGCATGTTGCTGGCCGCATCCGATGATCGCGGCCTCGCCCTCATCGCCCCCGACGGCAAAATCGGCGATGGCGCCGAGGTGCGGTGAGCATTTTTTGGGAGAAGCAAAATGAGGCAAGTCGTGATTTATCCGGGCGAAGATGGCTATTGGGTGGCGGAATGCCCGAGTTTGAGCGGTTGCATCAGTCAGGGAAAAACGAAACGAGAAGCCGTCGCCAACATCAAAGCGGCCATCGAGGGATATATCCTTTCTCTCGAGGAAGATGGCCTGCCCGTTCCCGAAGAACGCTTTGAGGCATTGGTCGTCGCCGTATGAGCGGACAGCGACAACAGTCGTTCTCACAATAAATTTTTTGAGATCGCGAACCATGAATCCCCATGTCAAACAGGTGCGCCCAAAAGAAAATTACCAGCTAGATGTGGTATTCGAGAACGGCGAACAAAGACGCTTTGACGTGAAGCCCTATCTCTATCGCGGCGTCTTCACACGCCTTCAGAATCGCGCCACTTTCCGAGCCGCCCGCGTCGTGGCGGGTTCCGTGGAATGGCCCGGCGAGATCGACCTGAGCT
Source organism: Candidatus Latescibacterota bacterium (assembly GCA_965242535.1). GTDB lineage: Bacteria > Latescibacterota > UBA2968 > UBA2968 > UBA2968 > VXRD01. Next base: position 4,514,933 of record OZ251458.1, on the reverse strand, counting down.
ATGATACGCTCTATCTAAAAAGCCAGCCGATGGCCGTTTCGCCCGCGACTGCCCAAGAACGATGCACAAATGGAGCAGATCAGAAGACATGGCTATAAAAGGAGGCGAGATCATGACAGCAGACGCAGTCATGCAGAAAGTCGCCAATGTCGTCAGAAAGGCACTGGACGATCGGTTCGAGGACGAATTTGTATTTGACCCGATTGTCATAGTACCCAAAGTCGATCACGACGGCGACGAATACCTGCACATCTACATCGTATTCGACGGCGACCAGAAACAGCTGGATCCCAACTGGACCTTGGGTCTCGTCGATCACATCCTCCAAAAGGTGACGCGAGAGGAATTGCCCCATCTTCCCTCCAAATCGTTCGTGGAAAAATCGGAATGGGAAGAAATCTACGGGAACAAGTACGGTGAATATTATGTAAATTAAATAATTCGGAATTTCAATTTTCCAAGAACGTGACAGACGGGATGCCGTACCTCAAAGAAGCCATCGCCAAACGTGCCCTCCCCAAACCCATCAAACAAAGCCATCACGCACAGCGCGCAAGTCCGTCTCGCAACCAACATCTTTGTTGCAACCCACTTTGCAGGCTGACTCACGTCGTGCGATTACAAAAACGATTTGCGCTGTGCTAGCCCCTCGGCGCATGAGAGCGGCATTTTTTGCCTACTTTTTTTTGCTGTTGAAAAAAAGTAGGTCGCCGAAGGCATCGAAGGCAACCCACGATGCTTTAGGACCAAACGCTTTAGAAGCCATCTAAAAACTCGGGCCGCCATTGAGAGAGTCGCAAAAACATTCACTTTTCGCAGGTCAAAACCGTACAGACCGCGAAAATAGGACGCCTTGATTCCCCCCTTCCTCGCAGGCACAGGCGTAGCCTACAATGAGCGAAGCGAATAACGGGGGCTAGGGGGGTAGGTCCCGATAATTTTTAGATGGCTTCTTAGAAAAGCGAGCAATGTCGGTGCTGATTTGTGCGTATCGAAATTGAGAATAACTTAATTTACATAATGTTTAGTTGGTACAAATGGCACGAGGGACTGTCCCTACGGGTTGGGACAGGGACTGCCCATTGCCCACAGCTTCTCGCCTTTCATCCTCGATTTTTGAGGAAAGCGAATGGTGAGCCGATCCCAAAATGAAGCGACAAACGCCATCTTGCAATCTCGCCTTTCATCCGCGCAATCCGCGTAATCTGCTTAATCCGCGATCGGATTTTCCCATGCTCATCGACTCGCACGCACATCTGATGTTTCCGCAGTTCAGCGGGGATTTGGACGAAGTGCTCGCTCGGGCACGCGCCGCAAGGGTGGGGCAAATCGTGAATGTGGGCACCAATTTGGAGACGAGTCGCGCAGCCATCGCCATGGCCGAAACGCATGACGCCGCGTTTGCCACAGCGGGGTTTCACCCGGCGGATTCGGCGAAAGCGGACGCGCCATCCCTCGAGAAATTGCCCGATCTTTTGGCGCGTCAACAGGTCGTTGCGGTCGGGGAAACCGGGCTGGATTTTTATCGCGATTACGCGCCGCGCGATGTGCAGGAACGGGCGTTTCGGGCGCATATTCGCCTCGCGTGCGAAATGGGCATGCCGCTGATCATCCACAGCCGGGCTGCCGAAACGCGCGTATTAGATGTGTTGGAGGAAGAAGGCGGATCGAAGGTGGGCGGGGCGATGCACTGTTTTGGCGGGAGCGCGGCGGAAGCCCGTCGCGCGGTCGATCTCAATTTTCATCTCGGTTTTGGCGGCATTGTCACGTTCAAAAATTCGCGCGCCTTAAAGGTCGCATTGGGCGTGCCCGCAGACCGGTTGCTGTTGGAGACCGATTGCCCGTTTCTGGCGCCGGTGCCAAAACGCGGCAAGCGCAACGAGCCGGCGTACGCGCGCTATGTCGCCGAGTGCTTGGCGCGTGCCGGACGCGGGGATTTCGACTCGGTCTGCCGGCAAACCGCGCAAAATGCCCAGACCTTATTTGGATTGCCATCGTGAAACCAAAAAAGAAATTGAGCCAGCATTTTCTCGTCCATGCCGCGTCTGCCGCGCGGATCGTGGAAGCCGCACAACTAGGCAAAGCGGACTCGGTCGTAGAAATCGGCCCTGGCCGCGGCGCGTTGACCGGCGCGTTGCTCGCGCGGGCAAAGCGGGTCATCGCCATCGAGATCGACGAAACCTTGTGCGAGTTGCTCGCCGCGCAATTCGGGCCGCGATTAAAAATCGTATCCGAAGACGTCAGACGAGTCAATTTGCCCGCGCTCGTCGAGCCCCGAGACAAGGCGATATTGGTGGGCAACCTGCCGTATCACATCACGGGCGCGCTCATCCGACAAATTACGGATGCGCGCGGGGCTTGGAAACGCGCCATCATCACCGTGCAACGCGAGGTGGGGCAGCGCCTGACCGCGCAACCGGGAAGCAAAACGTATGGCGTGTTGTCCATCGTCACACAGGTGCGATGCGCGGCAAAGCGGTTGTTCGACTTGCCGCCCGCGCATTTTTTTCCCGCGCCCAAGGTGCATTCGTCCGTGTTAATGCTGGATTTTCAAGCCCCTTCTGCTTATGATATTGCAGATGAAAAACGGTTGTTCGGCATCGTGCGCGCCGCATTTCAACAGCGGCGAAAAATGCTACACAATGCCCTCGCCCATGTGGTCGATGACGAAATTTTGACGGCGGCAAATGTCGATGGGCGCGCGCGTCCAGAAACCCTATCCATAGCTGGCTTTGAGCGGATTTGCCGCGCATTGGCGATGCGATAATTTTTAGAGAAAGGGAGTTTCGATGCCCATTCCGCAGTCGGATAAAATTTGGTTTAATGGGAAATTCGTGAACTGGGGCGATGCCAAAATCCACGTCCTGTCCCATGTGGTGCATTACGGTTCGAGCGTTTTTGAAGGGATGCGCTGTTATCACACCGCCAAAGGGCCGGCGTGTTTCAGGCTTCGCGATCACGTCAACAGGCTGTGCGATTCGGCAAAAATTTATCGCATGGCGATTCCCTACACGCAGGCACAACTCGAAGACGCCATTTTGGAGACGATTCGCGTGAACGACCTGCAAGCGTGTTACGTCCGCCCCGTGGTGTTTCGGGGGTTTGGCGAATTGGCCGTCAACCCCATGCCCTGCCCAGTTGAAGTGGTGATCGCGGTGTGGGAATGGGGCAAGTACTTGGGGCCCGAGGCGTTGGAAAAAGGCGTGTCGGTTCGGTTTGCATCGTGGAATCGCATGGCGCCCAATACCATGCCATCGCTGGCCAAGGTGGGCGCGAATTACATGAACGCCCAACTGATCAAAATGGAAGCCATGGCCGATGGGTACGCCGAGGGCATCGCCTTAGACACGCAGGGGTATGTGAGCGAAGGCAGTGGCGAAAATATCTTCATGGTGAAAAACGGGCGGATTTACACGCCATCCACCGAGTCGTCCATCCTGCCCGGCATCACGCGCCATTCGGCGATTACACTCGCCCGCGCCTTGGGCTATTCCGTGACGACGCGCCCCATTCCCCGCGAGTCCCTGTACATCGCCGACGAGGTGTTTTTTACGGGCAGCGCGGCGGAAATCACGCCGGTCACGGCCATCGACCACATCGAGGTCGGCTGCGGTTCTCGGGGCGAAATCACCCGGCAACTCCAAGAGGCCTTTTTTGCGATAGTGGAAGGCCGCACAGCGGACAAATACGGGTGGTTGACGTACGTATAACTCGAAGTTCATCGCAGACCAAAAAGGATAAAACCGATGTCGAATGCCCGTCGCTATCCGTTCTTGAAAGCGATGCTGGTATGGCTGTCCTTAGCCGCATGCGGGGAAGGAGACAGCAGTCAAGAGCCATTCCACCAGCGTCGCCAGATCACGACTATCGATCAACTCAAAAGGGTTGAGGACATTCTAGAGCCATTCCCCGAGCCCATTCCAGCAACCGAAGGGAGCATCGAGGTGAACATCGTCGAGTTCGCTTCTTTGCCCGATTTCAACGGTCAGCCGGCGTCAATGATGTTGCTCGTCGATGAACCGGGCACAGGTCGCCTGTTTGTGAACGACTTGTTCGGCATATTGTACAGCGTCAGTTATGACGGACGCACCGTGGTGCCCTATCTCGATCTCAACGCCTCGCAATGGGGAATCGAGGTCCTAATAAACAACAATCCTATCCCCCCCCCCTACCACCGACGCGGGTTTACTAGTTTCGCCTTCCATCCGCAGTTCGCCGAGGCGGGCGCCCGGGGGTTCGGCAAGTTCTATACCTTGGTCGAAACGGGGAATACCGAACCGGCGGCGACCTTCGCATTGGACAGCAATGAAACCCGGCATCATTTACTCTTGTTGGAGTGGACGACACGAGACCCGAGTGCCGCGTTCTACGATGGTGGCCTCCCAAGGGAACTCATGCGGATCAAACAAGTGCATAAACTACACGCCTCCGGTATGATCGGCTTCAATCCGTGCGCGAGATTCGGAGATGCCGACTTTGGTCTGCTCTACCTGTCGATGGGCGACGGAGACGTTCGCACCACGTCTCAAGACCTGAGCAATGTAGGTGGCAAGATACTCCGCATCGACCCGCTTGGGACAAACGGCCCCAACGGGCAGTACGGCATTCCTTCGGACAACCCATTTGTCGCCGACAATGGTGCGCTCGGCGAAATCTACGCCTACGGCCTGCGTCATCCGCAACGCTTTGGCTGGGATGTGCGAAACGGCGACCTGTTTGTCGTCGACATCGGTGGAGATCATGTCGAGGAGATCAACCTCGTCCCCGCGGGTGCCAACCTCGGTTGGCATAATTGGGAGGGGAGTTTCGAGTGGGTTGACACTTGGCGCGACGACTATCTCATCATCGTAGGGTTGGCAGTGAATGTGGTTCAGGCGATCCGGGAAGGGCACTTCAGGATCCGACGTCCTCATGATGTACACATCTTCAGTTTGGACAACCCCCGTAGCGATGCCAGCATCACCTATCCCATTGTCGAGTTTGACCACTGTGATCCGTTGCTACAACAAAAGCAGGTCGCCATAACCGGGGTCGTCGTTTACCGTCACGATGCGATTCCGCAACTCGAAAACACAGTGCTCTTTGGCGAATTGGTCAGCGGCGAGGTGTTCTATTTTTCCGCGGACGATCTGCCCGAAGGCGGTCAAGAAGCGATTCGTCGGGTGCGGTTCAAGCATCGGGGCAAAACAAAGACCCTGTTGCAGATGATTCAGGAGAAGAACATCGCGCAGGGGCGCGAGCCAACGGAACGTGCGGATATGCGATTCGGCACCGGGCCGGATGGGCAGATATTCTCGATCAACAAGCGCGATGGGACGATCCGCCGCCTCATTCCGTAGAAAATCAAAAATAGAGAGCGAATGCCGATGGAAAACAAAAAAATTGCCGTGATTGGCGCGGGCAACATGGGCGGCGCGCTGATGGCCGGTTGGGTTTGGTCGGGGGAGATCGCGCCCGAAAATATCACGGCGGTCGATCTCGTCGCCGAGGTGTTGGAACAGAGAAAGAGCGAACTGGGCGTTTGTGTCGCGACCGATGCACGCGAAGTGGTGGGCGATCGAGACGTCGTGTTGCTCGGCATCAAGCCCCAAGCGTGGGAACAGAGCGTCTCGAGATTTCGGGATTTGTTGCACGCGGATCAACTGATCATCTCGTTCATGGCGGGCGTGCGAATCGCGGCGTTGGAAGCGGCCCTAGGCCCATTGCCCATCGTTCGCGCCATGCCCAATTTGCTCGCGCAAGTCGGCGCGGCCGGTTCGGCGGTGTGTGCGGGCGCGCATGCGGGGGACGATCACCTGCGCTTGGCGCTCGATTTGTTCAACGCGGTTGGCGAGGCGGTCGTCGTCGAGGAATCGCAGATGGATGCCGTGACCGGGCTCGCGGGCAGCGGGCCTGGGTATGTGTACGCGATCATCGACGCGTTGGCAGATGGCGGGGTGCGTTCGGGGTTATCCAAAGACGTCGCATTGACGCTGGCAACGCAAACCGTGTTGGGCGCGGCGCTGATGGTGGTCGGAAGCGGCGACCATCCTGCGCTGTTGAAAGATCGGGTCGCATCGCCCGGCGGAACGACGATAGCGGGGTTGCACGCGCTGGAACGGGGCGGGGTGCGCGCCGCATTGATGGACGCGGTTTTGGCTGCGACAGAAAAATCACGGGCACTGGGAGAATGAGATGATCGCGATCGTGAACTACGGCATGGGAAATTTGCGGAGCGTCCAAAAGGCATTTGAACACATCGGCGCGAAGGCCGCGATCGCGCATCGGCCCGAAGAGATCGACGCGGCCGACCGCATTGTGCTGCCCGGCGTGGGCGCGTTTGGCGATGCCATGCACAATCTGAAAATGGCGGGATCGATCGATCCCATTGTAAGAGCCATCGCGGAGGGCCGCCCGTTTTTGGGAATATGTTTGGGCTTGCAACTGATGTTTGCCGAAAGCGAAGAGATGGGGCATCACAAAGGGTTGGGCATTTTGCCGGGCAGGGTGAGGCGTTTTCCCAATGGGCAGCGCGTGCCGCAAATCGGCTGGAACGAAGTGCAAATCCAGCGCGAGACCGCCCTGTTGGACGGCGTGCCCGACGGGTCGCATTTTTATTTTGTCCATTCTTTTTACGTGGCCTCCGACCGCGATGACGATGTGATCGGCACGACGGATTACGGGATCGACTACGCGTCGATCGCCGGGAGCGGGCGGGCTTTTGGCGTGCAGTTTCACCCCGAGAAAAGCCAGGACGCCGGGTTGAAAATATTGAAAAATTTCGCGGAGAAGGTGTAGCGTGTTAGCCAAGCGAATCATTCCGTGTTTGGACGTGAAAAACGGGCGCAATGTGCGCGGGGTCAAATTTTCGGCGGACAAAGACGCCGGCGATCCCATCGCGCTGGCGAGGCGATACGACCGCGAAGGCGCCGACGAACTGGTGTTTTACGACATTACCGCGTCGGCGGAAAAGCGCGAGATCGTGGGCGAACTCGTGCGGCGCGTGTCCGAAGAGGTGTTCATCCCCTTTACGGTCGGCGGGGGCGTTCGCACCTATCGCGATATCCGCACCATCATCGAAGGGGGCGCGGAAAAAGCGTCGATCAATTCGGCGGCCATCCACGCGCCCGAGATCATCACGCGAGGAGCCGAGAGTTTTGGCTCGCAGGCCATCGTGGGGTCCATCGACGCGATTCGGCGACCGAGTTCCGATCGCAATTCAAAACCGCGCTGGGAAGTGGTCATCGATGGCGGGCGCACCTACACGGGAAAAGACGCCCTCGAATGGGCCGAAGAGCTGGTGGATCTCGGCGCGGGCGAACTGGTGTTGAACAGCATTGACGCGGATGGGACAAAAGCGGGCTACGACATCGAATTGAACCGCGCGGTCGCCGAGCGCGTGGATGTGCCCATCGTGGCGTCTGGCGGCGCGGGCGGCCCGGAGGACATGTATGCCGCGTTGTCCAAAGGCCGGGCGAGCGCCGCGCTGGCCGCGTCCATTTTTCACTACCATCAATACAGCATTGCAGAAGTCAAAACCTATCTCGCCGAACGCGGGGTGCCGGTGCGCCCGAAAATTGAAATCGATTTGACCTGAGATGCGATGGGCGGTGGGGATATGCTCCCGTCCGCGCACGCAACCCCTAAGCCAAATGCCACAAAAAAAAACGATAAATCGCAAAGCCCTATTCGCCGATGTGCGGCGGGTGGTGGTGAAATTGGGCACGCGGGTCGTAACCGCGCGCGGCAATGAATTGAATCTCGCCGCGATAGACCGCTTGGCCGCCGACGTGGCCCATCTGAGAAATCGCGGTGTCGAGGTGGCTATCGTGACCTCGGGCGCGGTCGGCGCGGGCATGGGGCGGTTGGACTTGGCGCATCGGCCGAGGCGGTTGGCCGAGCTGCAAGCCACGGCCGCGGTGGGGCAGGGGTTGGTGATGGATGCGTACAAACGGGCATTTGGAACCCGCGATCTGTCCGTGGGGCAGGTGTTGTTGACGTCGGATGATTTGGACAATCGCACGCGCTACGTGAACGCGCGCAACACCTTGGATCAATTGTTTCGGTATGGCGTCGTGCCCGTCGTCAATGAGAACGACAGCGTGGCCGTGGAAGAATTGCAATTGTCCGTGGGCGAAAACGACCGCCTCTCCGCGCTGGTATCACACCTCTTGGACGCGGATATGCTGGTGTTGTTGACCGACGTGGATGGGTTATTTTCGACCGATCCGGCCAAAGACCCACACGCGCAATTGATTCGGTTCGTGCGCGGCATACCCGAAAAACTCCACGCCCTCGTGGGCGAATCGGGCAACGCGCTCGGGCGCGGGGGCATGCGGACAAAACTCAGGGCGGCCGAGGCCGTGCTGCGAGGTGGGCAAATGGCGCTGATCGCCAATGGGCTCGCAAACGGCTTGCGCGACATTTTGGACGGCGCGGCGTGCGGCACCCTCTTCGTCCCGCACGACCGCAGTTTGAACAGCAAGGCCCTGTGGTTGGCGCATTCTCGCAAGCGCGGCAGCGTGGTGGTGGATGATGGCGCGGCAACCGCCTTGACCGACCGGGGCAAAAGTTTGTTGCCTTCGGGCATTGTCCGCGTGGACGGCAGCTTTGAAGTGGGCGAACTCATCGGCGTCGAAACCGAACGGCGCGTTGAGATCGCGCGCGGCTTGACGCGATTTGGCGCCGATGATGTGCGGCGGATCTGCGGAAAAAAAACGCCGGAAATTGCCCAAATCCTCAAAATCGCCAGTGGCGCAGCGGTCATTCACAGGGATGATATGGTGGTGGTGAAAAAGTGAGAGGGAAAGATACGAGGGGAAGGCGGCAGACGGGTAGGGGGCAGTCCACCGCGGCCGCCTGAAGATACGAGAATGAGAAGACCCCTTCATCCCATCAACCCGTAGGGACAGGCCCTTGTGCCATTTGTACCAACTAATTACTCCAGAAATTAAATGATACCAAATTTTGATACGCACCAACCCGCACCGACGTGGCTCGTTTTTCTAAAGCATTTGGTCCTACAGCATTGTTTGTTGCCTCCGATGCCTTCGGCGACCTACTTTTTGTCAACAGAGAAGACGCGAATAAGCGTCTGAAGAAAAGTAGGCAAAAAATGCCGCTCTCATGCGCCGAGGGGCTAGCACAGCGCGAGCGGGGTACAACTGCCCCAGCAGTTCAATCGCTTTTGTAGCAGAACGACATGAGACAGCCTGCCAAGTGGGTTGAAAAATGAATATTGGTTGCGAAATGGACTTGCGCGCTGTGCCTGATGGCTTTCGTTGATGGACTTTTGGGATCGCATGTTTGGCGATGGCTTCTCTGAAAGCAAATGCTTTTGCGACTAGGCCGTCAGGATTTTTAAAACAGCTTCGTAGGAATATCCCCATGGCAAAATACGATACGATTTTCAAACGGGTGGTTCAAACCCGGCCAGAAGTCTTCGTCCTGTTCGCACTCGGCGATCAGGTCAAGGTCGAAATTGACGAAGTGATCGAAACCGAGCTCCCCAGGGTCGAAACGCGCCTCACCGATAGCCTCATTCGCGTGCGAATCGATGGCGAGGAAGCCTTGGTCCACACGGAATTTCAAACCGCGGACAGCACGGATTCCCCCATGCCGATTCGCATGGCGAGCTACATCATCCGGCTCATCGAATCCCATGGCCTGCCGGTTTATTCCTGCGTGATCTATTTGCGTCCCGGTGCCGGGCGTCGCGATGAAGGCTACTACGAGCAAGCCCTTCCCGGTCATCGCGTCTTTGTGGAATACAAGGTGATTCGGTTGAGTGAGATGGAGGGGCGCACGATTCTCGAAGGCGATCAGGATGGCTTGCTTCCTTTCGCGTCCTTGATGAAGCGTCCTGCGGGGATGGGTTCCGAGGACTGGTTGCGCCAGTGCATTCGCCGGATCGATGCCGGATCGTTGGATCAGGCCGACAAGGTTGACTTTTTGGGTAGTTTGGCGGTGTTGAGTGGTTTGGTTTATGATCAGACCACCATCACGGGTATTTTTTCTGAGGAGGGTGTTATGGATGCGATTATGCAGGAATCATCGTTTGCCCAATACCTCATTGAGCAAGGCATTGAGCAGGGGGTCAGAGAACGTGCGGTTGAAGATATCCTCGACGTGCTGGAGATCCGCTTTGGTACGTCCGTGGCCGATCAATTCGCAGATCGCATTGCGGTCATCGACGATTTGCAACGGCTCAAGCAGTTGCTTCGGTCCGCCGTGCAGGTGAATGGGCTGGATGCCTTCCAGCGTTTGTTGGATGCAGAGGCGTGACGCGATTTCTCGACGAATGGCGCAAGCCAAGCCAACGCCTAGCGACCTTTGCCTAAGACAGGGCAAGTCCCGAGCGGTTGGGATGAAGCAACGCTTAATGAACCCTACTTCTAAGAAGCCATCTAAAACCTCGGCCCGCCATTGAGAGAGGCGCAAAATCATTCGCTTTTCGCAGGTCAATACCATACATATCGCAAAAATAGGACGCCTTTATTCCCCCCGTGTATCTTTGGACAGGCACAGGGGCCTGTCCCTACGATTGCGATTGCGTCTCCCGTCTCCCGTCTTTCCTCTTGTATCTTCGGACAGGCACAGGGGCCTGTCCCTACGATTGCGATTGCGTCTCCCGTCTCCCGTCTCCCGTCTCCCGTCTTCCCTCTCCCGTCTCCCGTCTCCCTCGCAGGACGGGGGGCTATGGGGTAGGTTCCCATAATTTTCAGATGGCTTCTCACGGAGGTTCTACCATGCGCGCATTTTATCGCGGACACAGCACGGTGTTGCCGGGAAGTGCCCGCCAACGCCTGAACAAACTTTTGATCTTTGCACCGGTGGTGCTTTCCGTTTATTTGTGCGTTGTGGGCGACAGCGGATTTTTTCAACTCGTGATGCGCGAACAGCAGATCGCCGCGCTGAAAGAGGAGATCTCGACCATCCGCCGGCAAAATGCGGACTTGGAACGCGAGGCCGCATTGTTGGAAGACAATTTGGACGAAATTGAACGCATTGCCCGAGAACGCTATGGCATGGTGTATCCGAATGAATCGGTTTATATGATCTATCCCAATCCGCCCACAGAAATGGAGCAACCGTGATTTGCCAGACCGATGGCTTGGTGTTGCGCGGGTTTCGCATGAGCGAGAGCAGCAAGGTCGCGGTGATCTTTTCCCGCGAGTACGGCAAGCTGCGATTGGCGGCCCGAGGCGCGCGGCGGCCCAAGAGCAAATTTGGCGCGAGTCTCGAACCCATGACATGGGGCCGCTACGTCTTTTATCGGCGGGAGAATCGCGCGTTGCAAACCCTGACCGAAGGCGATATCGCCCACGCTTTTGAACCGGTCAAACGACACTACGGGCGCCTCGCTGCCGGCAGCGCGATATGCGAATTTCTCGACCACATCACAGAAGACGAGGACCGCAACCCGATCTTGTTCAGCATCGCGCTCGAAGCCATGCAATGGGTGGGCAGCGTTTCCGAAACCGCATTGGACGCGCCGGTGTGGTATTTTCAAATTCGCGCCGCGGGCGCGGTGGGGTATCGGCCCCATGTGAGCGGCTGCGTTCAATGCGGCGCGCGGCTTTCCGGGACGCGCTTGGGGTTTAGCCCCGGCATGGGCGGTACCCTTTGTGGCAAGCACGCGAACATGGGCATGCGCGTGCGGGTCGAGACCGCGAATTTGATGGCGCATCTGCAAGTGCGGCGGCCCGACCGCATCGACCTCGCGCTTTTGCGACGCGTGGATCGCGCAGAGATGACCCGCGTCTTGCGCGCCTTTTTCGATCAGCACATCGCATCGCGCTATCGCCCGAAGGCACTGGACTTTTTTGAACGCTTGAGAGCCGCCGAACAGCCCGCGGCCTATCGCACGGGGGAATAGCCCGATGCTCACGCATCTTTTGAGACGGTGGTTGGTGCGCGAAAAGCCGTTGTTTCCCAAATTGCGCGCCGTGCCACTCTTTCGAGAACTGAACCGGCGAGAGCTGCAGCAGGTGGCGCGCCTTTTGGACATTCGCACGTATTCCAAAGGCGAGGTGGTTTTTGAACAGGGCGCGCCGGGCGATGGCGTTTACGTGGTGTTGAAAGGGCGCGTGGCGGCGATGCAAAAAGATGGGGATGAGGGCGGGCAAGCGTTGCTGTCCCAATTTGAATCCGGATCTTTTTTTGGCGAAACCGCGCTGTTAGAAGACGCGCCGCGAACCGCTTCGGCCGTGGCCGAAGAAGATTCCCGGTTGGCCCTTTTTCCCCGAGACGCACTGCTCGAGTTGGCGGAACAACGGCCGCATTTGGGCGTGAAACTCGCCATTGAGCTCTCGCGAATCATCGCCGAGCGATTGCGCCGCACCAATCGCGGTTTGCAGGCCGCACGAGACGCGCAAAAAAAAGAGGAAGGCGAGGCGAGTCATGAATGAATTTCCCTCGAGCGGCATGCGGGCCGTGCAGATCTTGCGTATCGCGATTTTTGTGGTTCTGATCGCGGTGGCGGGTTGGCTGTTCTATACCATTCGGAGCACGCTCGCCCCTTTTCTGCTTGCGTTTGTGCTGTCGTATTTGCTGATGCCCTTGGTCGATTTCCTCGAGTCCTACCGCGTAAATCGCCGGATCGCCGTGGCCGGCATCTTGACGGCCGTTTTTGCCATCGTGATCATTCCCCTCGTCGTGGTCGCGCCCATGATCGCACGCGGGACAGAGGATTTGGTTCAGCACGTCATTGGCGAGCAGGAAGCCTGGCACTGCGTAGTGGAAAATCCCGGCCGCGTCATCGTCGCGATGGAGCGTTTTGAAAGCGAACTCGACGATTTTAAGGCCGAGGGCCTGCCCATCAAATTGATGCCCGGCGAGCGGGATACCCTGCGCGTGGTCTTTTCCCCGCAAGCGCCCGAAACGCGGCAAGCCCTTTTGAACGTGTACGGTTCATCCGGCGGGCAAGATGGCATTATCGCGATGACGCTCGTGGGAAACGACACGGCATCGGTTTTGGGCGCGGGCATTTCCGAACCCACCCAAAAGGTCCGCTTTGGCCGGTCGGAAATTTTGCTGTCGGCAACCCGACACGTCTTTGGCAGTTACAAGCCCGGCTATTTCGCCCTGGTGAAGTCCTATACGGAAACCCTTCGGACGAGAGTCGACGACTGGATCCCCATGCTCGCAGGCAATGAGGCCGTCGAAGAAATCACGGCGCGTTTTCAGATCGCGATCACCAATTTTTTCAAACAAATACCCCGATTGATCGGGCAGGTGTTGTCCGGGCTTACGTATGTCATCATCGTGCCCCTGGTGTTGTTTTTCTTTTTGAGCGAGGGGCGCGCGATCAAGCACGCGCTCATCGAGTTGGTGCCGAACCGCTATTTTGAACTGGTCTTAAATCTCCTGTACCGCATCGAAGTGCAACTCGGCGGGTACATGCGCGGCATGATGTTGTCGGTGACGATCGTCTCGCTGTTGTCCACTTCCCTGCTCTATCTCATCGGGTTGGAGCACTTTTTGGTGATCGGCCTCCTCGCGGGGTTGGCCAATGTGATCCCCTATTTGGGCCCTGCGATTGGCATTATCGCAGGCGTCATTGCCGCCATCTTGCAATATTCCGCCTTCAGCATGGGCGTGATCGTGCCGGTGGTGGTCGTTTTTGTGATCGTGCAGGCCATCGACAATGTCTTCGTCGCGCCTGTGGTGGTTGCGCGCAGCGTGAATTTGCATCCCCTGCTCGTGATTTTTGCCGTGCTCGTCGGCAGCCAGTTGTTCGGCGCGGTGGGGATGCTGCTCGCCATTCCCGCAACCGCGGTGATCAAGGTATCCGCGCAGACGATTTACGAGGGATTGCGGCGTTATTCGGCGTAAAAAGGAGTTGGAAAAAAATGGAGAACACAGCTTTGGCGCGTGCGTACGACCCAAAAGACATCGAAAAGACGTGGTACGACTTTTGGCACGAGAAGGGCTATTTTAAGCCCGAGTTTCGCGCGCGCGGGCAAGCCTATACGGTGACGATTCCGCCGCCCAATGTGACGGGCGAGTTGCACATGGGCCACGCGCTTCAACACGCGATCCACGACGCGATGATTCGCTACAAGCGCATGCAGGGGTTTCGCACCCTGTGTTTGCCCGGCACGGATCACGCGGGCATCGGCACGCAGATGAAGGTGGAACGAGAACTTTGGGAGAACAAAAAAAAGACGCGGCGCGACCTCGGCCGCGAAGCCTTGCTCGAGCGGATATGGGCGTGGCGAGAAAAATACGGCAGCACCATTTTGCAACAGTTGCGCGAATTGGGTTGCAGTTACGACTGGTCGCGCGAGCGATTCACCATGGACGAGGGCTATGTGCGCGCCGTGTTGGAAACCTTTGTGCGGTTTTACGAGCGGGGGTGGATCTATCGCGGCAAGCGCGTGGTGAACTGGTGCCCGCAGTGCGGCACGGTGATCTCAGACCTCGAAGTCGAAGAAAAAGAGGTCCATAGCCACCTGTGGCACATTCGGTACCCCGGCATAGGCGATGCGCCCGATGTGGTCGTGGCGACGACGCGGCCCGAGACCATGCTCGGCGATACCGGCGTGGCGGTGCATCCGTCCGACGCGCGATGGCAACGCGCCGTGGGCAAACAGGTGAGGTTGCCGCTGATGGATCGGCCCATTCCCATCGTGGCAGACGATTACGCGGATCCGGAAATGGGCAGTGGCGCGGTGAAGGTGACACCCGCGCACGATCCCAACGATTACGAGATCGGACGGCGCCACGGCTTGCCCGAAGTGGTGGTGATCGGGCTGGACGGCGAGATGACGGCTGAGGCGGGCGCGTACGCAGGGCAAGACCGCTACGCGTGTCGCAAAGCCGTGGTCCACGCGCTCGAACAGTTGGGGTTGATGGACAAAATCGAGGCTTATACCCATGCGGTGCCGCATCACGACCGCTGTGGCACGGTGATCGAACCCCTGTGCATGGAGCAGTGGTTTGTGGCGATGCGCGAGTTGGCGGACCTGATTTTGCCCTTGATGCGCCAAAAGCAGATCGCGTACGTGCCCGACCGATTCCGCGCGTATTCCATCGAATGGCTGGAGAACATCCGCGATTGGTGCATTTCGCGGCAACTGTGGTGGGGGCACCGCATTCCGGTGTGGACGTGCCAAACGTGCGGCGAGGTGATGGTGCGCGTGGATCCCCCCGAAGCGTGTGCGCGTTGTGGCAGCCCAAACGCGGTGCAAGACCCCGATGTGCTCGATACGTGGTTTTCCTCGGCGCTGTGGCCCTTTGCGACTTTGGGATGGCCCGACGACGCGGAGGATTTGAAGGCGTTTCACCCCACGGATTTGATGATTACGGGACGGGATATTTTGTACTTGTGGGTCATTCGGATGATCATGACCGCGGTTGAATTCGTGGGCGAGATTCCGTTTAAGACCGTGCTGGTTCACCCCACGGTGCAAACGCGAGACGGCAAGCGCATGAGCAAGTCCTTGGGCACGGGGATCGATCCGCGCGAATTGATCAACCGCTACGGCGCGGACGCCACGCGATTGTCGCTGTTGTACCAATGCGGCAGTTCGCAGGATATTCGGTTTGACGCGGACGTGAAGGACAATAAGTTGCAGCAATCGCCCATCGCGGAGATGTGCCGCAATTTTTGCAACAAAATTTGGAATGCCGCGCGCTTCGTGCATCTCAATCTGTCCGACCGCGATATCGCCGATCCCGCGTTGCGGGCCCTGCCCGAGTCGATAGCGGACCTGTCCGACCGGTGGATTTTGAGCGCGTACCACCGCACGGTGTTGCAGGTCACGCAGGCATTGGAGGCGTATCGCTTCGACGAAGCGGCGCGCACCCTGTACGATTTTGTGTGGAGCGCGTTTTGCGATTGGTACGTGGAAATGGCAAAGACGCGCCTCAACGCCGACGATCGAAGCGCGCGCCAAACCGCGCAGGCGATTTTGTGCGTGGTGTTCGAGGGCACGTTGCGCTTGTTGCACCCCATCGCGCCCTTTATTTCCGAAGCACTGTGGCAAACGTTCCCCCGCGATGGCGAGGCGCTGATGGTCGCGCCCTGGCCCAAATGCGACGAGGCGCGATTCGATCCCGATGCCGAGCGCGACATGGCGCTGATGCGGGATGTGGTGGGCACTGTGCGCCAAATCCGCGGCGCGATGCGCGTTCCCCCGGGCAAGCGCGTGGACGCGGTGCTCAAGACCGATTCCGAGTCCGCACAGGCGATTTTGACGTCCGTTGCCGGCTATGTGAAGGCGTTGGCCCGAGTTGAAAACCTGACCATTGGCGCGGGTTTAGAACGCCCTCCCGCGTCTGCGAGTGCCATTGTCGGCGAGGTGGAAATTTTCGTACCCTTGGCCGGGGTGATCAACCTTGAGGTGGAACGCCAGCGGTTGCAAAAAGAGATCGGCGGCTTGGAAAACGCGCTGGTCGGATTGGCAAAAAAATTGGGCAACCCGGGCTTTTTGAACAATGCCCCCGCAGAGGTGGTGACAAAAGAACGCGAGCGCGAAGCCGAGTACCGAGAGACCCTATCGAAGTTGCGGGAAAACCTGTCCGTGCTCGCGGGGTGAAGAAGCGAGGAGAGTAATGTATCTGTCATGTCTGAATCATTGGAAATCGCCCTCGGCAATGTGCTCCGAGAACGCGGATGGACAATCGCGGTTGCGGAAACCACGACCGGGGGACTGATCAGTGCCCGCATCGTTTCGGTACCGGGCAGTTCGGCTTATTTTGAGCGCGGGATCGTCGCGTATAGCAAGGCGTCCAAATGCGAGATGTTGGGGATGGATGAGCGGGCGATAGACGCGGATGGCGCGGTGAGCGCGGAAGCCGCACGCGCCATGGCCGAGGGGATACGCAAAGCGAGTGGGACGGATTTGGGGCTGGCCGAGACCGGAATCGCCGGCCCGATTCGCGGACGGTCGCCCAAACCCATCGGCACAGCGTACATCGCACTCGCCAGCGCGACGGGTGTGACGTGTGAACACTTTCAATTCCCCGGCGACCGCGATGCCATTCGCAACGCCATCGCAGAGGCGGCTTTGAAAATGGCGATTGGAGAGGCGAGAGGTAAGGGCCAGTCCCAGAATCGGATCAAGGGTTATGATTGAGACCTGAACTGGCCCGAGCAATTTCCGTCTCCCGTCTCCCGTCTTGTATCTTCGGACAGGCACAGGGGCCTATCCCTACGATTGCGATTGCTTCTCCCGTCTCCCGTCTTCCGTCTCCCGTCTTCCGTCTCCCGTCTCCCGTCTTGTATCTTCGAACAGGCACAGGGGCCTGTCCCTACGATTGCGATTGCTTCTCCCGTCTTCCGTCTTCCGTCTCCCGTCTCCCGTCTTCCCTTTTTTTGGAGGTTTGTATGAAAATTTCGGAAAAAATTCGCGACGATGTCGCCGTCCTCACCCTATCGGGCGAATTGATGAGCGGCCCCGAGGTCGCCCCATTTCAAGATCACATCAAAAAACTCGTCGGCGAGGGCGTCAAAAAAGTGGTGGTCGATTTTTCTAAGGTGCGGTGGTTTGGCAGTGCGATGCTGGGCGTGCTCACCGCGAGTTTGACCACATTGCGCGGCGAAGGCGGCGATTTGAAGCTGACGGGCGTCACCCGAAAGATCGAGAGCATTTTGATGGTGACGCAGTTGGCGAATATCTTTCAGACCCTCGACACCGTCGATCGCGCTGTGGAAAGTTTTGCAGACGACGCATAGGACAATCATGACCGATCATTCTCATACCACTGGACGGCACACCATGTTGCACCACATAAAAATGTCGCTTCCCGCCGGGCTGATCGCCCTGGTTGCTTTTGTACAATGCGGGCAACCCGAGCCGCCGGAATCGCCGGAACCGACCGAGTCGCCCAAGTACATCGGCGACCTTCCAGAATTGCAGACACGCGGCGCGTTGCGCGTGATCGTCCGCCCGGACCTGATCGCCTTTATGCCCCGCAATGCAGAACCGGTGACGCTGGACTCTGAGATCGCCCACGGCTTGGCCGAGGTGCTCAAGTTGAAGCTGGAGACTGTAAAGGCAAAAAACTACGCCGAGATGATGGAGAAATTGCTCGGAGGCGAGGGCGATATCGTGGCCGCGAGCCTGACGATTACGCCAGAGCGCGAAGAGCGGGCGGCGTTTTCCGTGCCCTATCTCTATGTGGATGAATGCCTGATTACAGCATCTCGTGACAGCTTGCCCGAGACTCGCGCCGATCTCGCGGGTATGGATATCCATGTGCGGCGGTCCAGTTCGTTTTACCAAACCCTGATCGATATCCAACAGCAGGTGCCGTCTTTGCACATCCACGCCGTACCGGAAACGCTCCATGTCGAGGCCCTGTTGGAAGGGGTCGCACAGGGCAAATACGCGGCGACCGTCTCCGATTCCCATATCTGGAAAGCCTTGTCCCGCGATTACGACAATTTGGTCGCGCCGCTGGTGCTGGCTGAAAATCGCCCCATCGCCCTGATGATGCGGCCCGGCGATGTGAAGCTCAAAGCAAAGGTGGACGAGTTCCTGATCGCGCATCATTTCACGCGCCATCGGCAACAGGCATTTACCGACGACCTAAGCGGTCTAAAAAAACGCCGCCGCTTGCGGATGATCACGCGCAACAATCCCATGACCTATTTTATCCACCGCGGGCAACAAGTGGGCTTTGAGTACGAACTCATCAAAAAATTCGCGTCCGAACACGACTTGCGCCTCGAAATCGTCATTCCAGACAGCCACGCCAAACTCCTCTCGGATTTGAACAAGGGCGAGGGCGACGTCGTAGCTGTCGCCATGACCATCACCGCAAAACGCCGAGCGGAGGCCGCATTTACCCGGCCCTACAACGAGGTGGGAGAACTGGTGGTGGTGCGCGAAGAGGAGCAGTCCATTTCCAGCCTCGGGGATTTGGCAGGGCGAACCGTCCATGTACGCAAAAGTTCTTCGTTTCATACGACGCTGACCGCGTTGAAAGACGGTATCGACGGCTTGGAAATCGCGCTCGTTGCCGACGATGTCGAAACCGAAGATATCTTGGCCGGGGTGGAAGATGGCACGTATGACATTACGATGTGCGACTCCAATTTGCTCGATGTGGAACGCGCTTATGGCCGCCGCATCAAAGCCGCTTTCAGCATCAAACCCACCGCATTGGGCTGGGCCGTGCGAAAGGACAATCCGGAATTGCTCGCCGCGCTCAATCAGTACATCGCACGCGAAAAAGGCGGTTTGTTTTTCAACATGATGAAAAAGCGGTATTTTCAGAACAAACGCGCAGTCGCCCGAGCCAAGGATTCCCTGCGGGTCGATCTGGGCGGGAAGTTGTCGCCTTATGACGACCTCGTCAAAAAATACGCCAATCAATACGGGCAGGACTGGCGGTTGATCACCGCGCAGATGTACCAAGAATCCAAATTCGATCCCAAAGCCATCAGTTGGGTCGGCGCGCAGGGCTTGATGCAGGTGATGCCGAGGACGGGGCAACAGTTGGGATTTGTCAATCTCCAGGACCCTCGCGAAAGCATCCATGCCGGCGTGAAGTACATGCATCACCTCATCAACAGATTCGATCACAAATTGCCGATCCAAGAGCGGATTCGCTTCGCGCTGGCTTCGTACAATGTCGGCTACGGCCATGTGCTCGATGCCCGCCGCTTGGCGCGGGAAAAGGGATGGAATGCCGACCGCTGGTTCGGCCATGTGGAACGGGCGATGCGCCTGCTCTCCCAACCGACCTACTACAAACGGGCGCGATACGGCTTTTGCCGCGGCAACCAGCCCGTCCACTACGTCGAGAACATCCAGAGTTTTTACGACGCCTATGTCGAAACTTTGAGCGCGGCGATACCCGTAACGCGCCCCCGAGCTGCGGGCCTCATCGGATACCCACCCGCTACAATCCATCGCTGAATTCGCATCGTGGACAAACAGAAATAGAGGTTGCGATCGAGCTCATCGCAACCTCTATTTTTTTAAGTGGCGGATCGGTTTGGCGGCGACCTTCTCGCGTCTTCAGGCGAACAGGGATAGGGCACTTGCGCGTGCGCCAGAGTGATGAGGCGCGCTGACGTTTTGCCGATCACGGCCTACTGGAAATCATCTACCAATCGTCGGGTGCAAGGACAGGCACGGGGGCCATCTGTACCAACTAAATACTCTGTAAATTAAATGATACCAAATTTTGATCCGCACCAATCAGCACCGCCGTTGCTCGTTTTTCTAAAGCGTTTGGTCCTAAAGCATCGTGGGTTGCCTTTGATGCCTTCGGCGACCTACTTTTTTTCAACAGCAAAAAAAAGTAGGCAAAAAATGCCGCTCTCATGCGCCGAGGGGCTAGCACAGCGCAAATCGCTTTTGTAGTCGCACGACATGCGCCAGCCTGCAAGGTGGGTTGCAAAATGGATGTGGGTTGCGAGACGGACTTACGCGCTGTGCCCGATGGCTTTGTTTGATGGGCTTTTGGGGTCGCATGTTTGGCGATGGATTCTCTGAAGGACGGTGGAACAGCAAGGCGATCCCGATAATGAATTAGTTGGTACAGATGGCACGGGGGCCTGTCCCTACGTTGATGTGTGCGTTGACCCTCTCCCGTCTTCCCTCTCTCGCCTTTCGCCTCTTGTATCTTTCGAGCGCGGTTTAATTAGGTGTTGCATCATCCTCTCAAGACCAGCCATCATCATGCTCAGCTCGGGGCAGGCCGCTCGCCTCTGAAGGCACAGACCTTGTAGGGAGATAGGCCCCCCGACCACCGCGTCCATACCGAAGAGTATCTAAGTCCATTGAGGCTACATAGACAAGGTCGGTAGGCGCGGTGTGAAAGGTCGGGGCTTGAGCCGAGCGCACACACCTTACAGACCCCTCATCACAGGAGGCCACGATGTCGAAATCCCAACCCGCTTTTGCCGGCATTGATGTCAGTGCCCGCACCCTCAACGTTGCCTTGGCTAGACCGGGGCAAGCCCTCAAGCAGACGACCTTTGACAACACGCCGCAGGCGCACAAGTGCTTGCTGAAGGGGTTGACCAAGCGCGGATGGAAGGTCTGTGTCTGCCTCGAAGCGACGGGGCTTTATAGCCTTCAGGTGGCTTTGGCTTTGCATCATCATCGCCGCACGCACGTCATGGTCGTCAATCCCAAGGCGATGAGCAATTACGCGCATGCGCGCATGCAACGCGCCAAGACGGATAAACTCAATGCGGTGATGATCCTTGATTATGCCCAGCGCATGCCCTTTGTGGCTTGGCAACCGCCGAGCGAGCGCGTCTTGCAACGGCAAGCGGTGATGAGACGGGTGAACCAACTCACCCAAGCGATCATCCGCGAGCACAGCCGCGCCCATGCCCAAGGCTACCCCATCAACAGCACCGGCCTCATCGCCCGCGATATGGCGGTTCATATTCGCCACCTGAAACGCCGCATCCAGCACTTGGAAGCCCAAGCCCTCAAGTTGATTGAGCAGGACAAGGCCCTCCGGCGTGCCTATCAACGCCTCTGTTCCGTCCCCGGCATCGCCCAAAAAAGCGCCTTGCGAATCTTGGCCGAGGTGGCACTCCTGCCCCAAGATATGACACCGGCCCAATGGGTCGCACACGCAGGGCTGGACCCCAAACCGAAACAATCCGGAACCGCCAATCCCGCCCGACGCATCTCGAAAACGGGTAATAAGTACCTCCGACACGCCTTGTATATGCCGGCGCTGGTCGCCAGCAGACACCAAGCCCGGGTCAAAGCCTTCTATGATAAACTCACGGACCGAGGGAAGAAACCTTTGCAGGCCATCGTTGCGGTGATGCGAAAGTTGTTGCATTCAATTTGGGGGATGTTCCGACACGACCAAGATTTTGAGGGCGAAAAATTCTATCGAACTACCCCGCAAACCCCTTGAACTTTAAGAGAGTATCTCCCGTCTCCCGTCTCCCGTCTCCCGTCTCCCGTCTCCCGTCTTCCCTCTCCCCTCTCTCCTCTCCCCGCTACTCTAGCTGACGCTTATTTTGCCGACTGCGGGCTACTGGAAATCATCTATCGATCGCCGAGGGCGAGGACAGACACGGAGGCCTGTCCCTACAACGGATGGGATAAGGGCTGATGGGATCGCCCGCTACCCCACTCTCGTTTTTACTCCGTCTCTCTGCCCTTTGCCCCACTCTCGTTTTTAATCCGCCTTTCATCCGCTAATCCGTGTAATCCGCGATTCAGACAAGTTCCCCACGCCCGCTACCCCACTCTCGTTTTTAATCCCTCTCTCTGCTCTCTGCCCCACTCTCGCCTTTAATCCGCCTTTCATCCGCTAATCTGTGTAATCCGCGATTCAGACAAGTTCCCCACGCCCGCTACCCCATTCTCGCTTTTAATCCGTCTCTCTGCCCATTGCCCTACTCTCGCCTTTAATCCGCCTTTAATCCACTAATCTGCGTAATCCGCGATTCAGACAAGTTCCCCCCGTCTCCCGTCTCCCCGCTACTTCCGAATCAATTTCTCGAACTGAGCCGTCATTTTTTCCGCGAATCCATCCCCTTGCCGCACGATCATAAACGCGGCCAAGCCGCGGGCTTCTGCAAACGCAAAGCCCTTTTCCGGCCCCATCACATGGATCGCCGTGGCCAAGGCATCGGCGTAGAGACAACTCGGATGCACCACCGATACGGACGCCAAGGCGTGCGCGATCGGGTGTCCCGTGCGCGGGTCGATGGTATGCGAATACCGAACCCCGTCGCGTTCAAAATAATTGTGGTAATCGCCCGATGTCGCCATCGCCATGTCGTCTAGGGCCAGCACTTTTTGCAACGCGCCCGGTTCTGCGGGACTCGCAATGCCGACCCGCCAGCGTCGTCCGAGGTGATTGCGCCCCTTGGTCCGCAACTCGCCGCCGATTTCGATAAAATAGCGGTCGATGCCCAAACTGTCCAAATAACTCGCCAAGCGGTCCACGCCAAACCCCTTGGCGATAGCGGACAAATCGCAAGAGACGCCTGCCATCTCTTTTTGGATGGCAGACGCAGATCGATCCACGCGAATCTTCTCGTAGCCCACCCGCGCTTTGCGGGCGGCTATCGAATCCGGCGAGGGCACGCGGTCCGGGATGGCGTTGGGCCCAAAGCCCCACAAATTGACCAATGGCCCGACTGTGACGTCAAACGCGCCATCGGACCAAGTGCTGATTTTTTGGGCGACGCGCAAAACGCGTACAAAATCCGGCGAGACGCGGATCCAGTCTGTCGAGCGCGAGCGATTAAAGCGGCTGATCTCGGAATCGTCGCGATACGTGGACATCTGCCGGTTCACCTCTTCCAACCGCGCCGCGATCTCCCGTTCCAATACCCGCACGTCCAACGCGACCTCATCCCCCGTGATCTTCACCTGAAACGTCGTCCCCATCGTCGGGCCCGAGATCGTTATGAATGGATCCACGCATCCGGCGAGCGCGAATATCAATATTGCAACCGCCCATCGCATTTCGCATCTCGCAAAAGAAAAGCGGAGGCCGTCGCCGGCACTCCGCGTCTGCGTTTTTCAGGGGACAAATACCTAGCCGCCGAAATCGTCGAACAAGATGTTCTCGGGTTCCACGCCCAAATCGTCCAACATGTTCAGGCAAGCCGCGAGCATCGGCGGGGGGCCGCAAATATAATATTCGCAATCTTCGGGCGCGGGGTGATCTTTCAAATACTCGTCGTAGAGCACTTGGTGGATAAACCCGGTCAGGCCCGTCCAGTTGTCTTCTGGCATGGGGTCGGACAGCGCGACATGCCACGTAAAATTGTCAAAATCGCGCTGCAACCCGTCGAAATCATCCACGTAAAACATCTCGTTCAAACTGCGCGCGCCATACCAGAAGGTGACTTTGCGATCGGTGTCGATGCGTTTGAACTGGTCAAAAATATGCGACCGCATCGGCGCCATCCCCGCGCCGCCGCCGATGAAAATCATCTCCGCGTCCGTATCTTTGGCAAAAAACTCGCCGTAGGGCCCCGAAATGGTCACGTCATCGCCGGGTTTCAAATCGAAGGTCCACGACGACATCTTGCCCGGCGGAATGCCCGTCGTCCCCGGCGGGGGAGACGCCACGCGGATGTTGAGCATGATGACCCCCTTTTCTTCGGGATAATTCGCCATGGAATACGCGCGAAAAACCGGTTCGTCCACCGCGGAGATGTTGTCCCACACATTGAAGTGATCCCATGTGCTGCGAAACCGATCTTCGCCATCGGCGGCTTTGATATCGAAATTGCGGTAGTCGACGGTATGCGGCGGGCACTCGATTTGGATGAATCCCCCTGCGCGAAACCCCACGTCCTCGCCCGGGGGCAATTCGAGCACCAGTTCCTTGATGAATGTGGCGACATTGTAATTGGAGAGCACCGAGCACTGCCACTTCTTGACGCTGAACACCTCGGCGGGCACTTCGACATTCATGTCGCCCTTGACGGTCACCTGACACGAGAGGCGGCATCCCTCCCGCGCTTCTTTGCGGTTGATGTGCGATTTCTCGGTCGGCAAAATATCGCCGCCTCCCTCGCGAATCGCCACCTTGCACTGGCCGCAGGTGCCCCCGCCGCCGCACGCGGAAGACACGAAAATTTTGTTGTCGGCCAAGGTGTTGAGCAACTTGCCGCCCACGGGCACCGAAATGCTGCGGTCCGGATCGTCGTTGATCACGATGCGCGCCTGACCGGCCGTCACCAACCGCGATCGGGCGATGAGGATGATCGCCACGAGCACGAGCACGATAGCCGTGAACATCCCCACGCCGAGCAAAATGAGTTTGACGTCGTCCATACCCTCTCCACGTCGCTAAAGTTGAATCCCAGAAAAAAGCATAAAGGCCATCGCCATCAACCCCACGGTCATAAACGTAATGCCCAACCCGCGCAAGGCGGGCGGCACATTGCTGTATTTCATTTTTTCGCGGATCCCGGCCAGCCCGACGATGGCGAGGGCCCAACCCGTGCCACTGCCCAAGCCGAAGACCACGCTCTCGGAAAAATTGAAATCGCGCTCGACCATCAGCAGGGATCCGCCCAAAATCGCGCAGTTCACCGTGATCAGGGGCAAGAAGATGCCCAAGGCGTTGTACAGGCTCGGGACGTATTTGTCCAGCACCATTTCCAAAATTTGGATCATCGCGGCGATCACGCCGATGTACGTGACCAAGCCCAAAAACGTCAGGCTGTCGTCAAAACCTGCCCATGCCAGCGCGCCTTCGGTCAGGACGTGGGTAAAAATCAAATTGTTGATCGGCACGGTGATCGTTTGCACCACGATGACCGCGATGCCCAACCCGACCGCCGTCGTCACCTGCTTGGAAACGGCGAGGTACGTACACATGCCCAAGAAAAAAGCGAGGGCCATGTTTTCCACAAAAACGGCTTTGACAAACAAGCTGATATAGTGTTCGAGCATTTTAGTCCTCTTCCACTTGTTCGGGTTTCCAGGCGCGCACGATCCAGATGAAGAACCCGATTAAGAAAAACGCACTCGGCGACAACAGCATCAAACCATTGGGCGTGTACCAGCCCCCTTCGGTGACGAGGTGCAAAACGTCGATCCCCAAAATTTTGCCCGACCCCAAGAGTTCGCGGAAAAACCCCACCGCGATCAGAATCGTACTGTAGCCCAAGCCATTGCCCACGCCGTCGAGCAAGCTGTGCACGGGCGGGTTTTTTGACGCAAACCCCTCGGCGCGCCCCATGATGATGCAGTTGGTGATGATCAGCCCGACAAAAATGGACAACTGCTTGGAGATGCTGTACGCGAACGCCTGAATAAACTGATCGGCGATGATCACGAGCGCGGCGATAATCGTCATTTGCACGAGGATGCGGACGCTCGACGGAATGTGATTCCGGATCGCGCTGACCGACACATTGGACAGCGCCAGCACGAAAATGACCGCCAACGACATCACGATAGAGGTTTCCAATTTTGTCGTCACCGCGAGCGCGGAGCACACCCCGAGCACCTGACGCCCGATGGGATTGTCGTCAAAAACGGGCGTGAACAACAGGCTCTTGGCTTCTTTCGTCGTCAGCGGCGGCGATGCCTCTATCGCGCGTTCTTCTCTTTCGATCACTTCAGCCACGAACCCCTCCTTGTCTTAGCGTTTTTAAGAATGCGCCGTATCCCTTTTCGCCCAGCCAGTAGTGGATCATATTGTGGACGCCGCGCGTGGTAATCGTCGCGCCCGATAGGCCATCGACTTGATACGGCGCCTTCGCGCTTTTGGGATCGACTTGTCCCTTGATCACGGAAAGCGCGACATGGCCCGCGTCGTCAAACACCCGTTTGCCCGGCCACAACGCCTTCCACCTGTCGTTATCGACCTCGCCCCCGAGGCCCGGGGTTTCGCCGTGTTCGTAAAACGCGATGCCCCGAATGCGTTGCAAATCGCTGCCGAGCGACACGAACCCGTAGAGCGTGGACCAAAGGCCATACCCGTAGATGGGCAAAATGACGCGCTGCAATTCGCCGCCTTCCATCACTTGATACACGAAAATGTATTTTGGGCGGTTGCGGATATTGGCGATGTCTTCGCCCGGATCGACGGGCCGCCCAAACGCGGGATCCACGGCCATTTTTTTGAGGTCATACGCTCCGATGCCGATTCCGTCTGGGTAGTCTTCCGGGCTTAAAATCCGCCCCGTATCCAGTTCGATCAGCAAGGGCACGACCTTGTCTTCATAGACCGCCTGCACATCGACTGCGGGATCGTACAGCCCGCCTGCGACCAAAATATTCTTCACCATGTCGAGGCGTTTGTTTTCCCGTTGGATATCGCCGAGCGACACCGCGGCCAACGACACGAAGAACGAACACACCAAACACAGCGCGACCGCGACGAAGATCGTCTTTTTGATGCTGTCATTTTGCACGGGCGAGTCTCCTTTCGATATTGCGGTTGATGAACGCGCGGTCGATGATGGGCGCGAACACATTGGCGAACAAAATCGCCAGCATAATGCCTTCGGGATAGGCCGGGTTGGTCACGCGGATCAACACGGTCATCACGCCGATCAACGCGCCGTACACCCACTTGCCGCCGCGCGTGGCGGTCGCGCTGACCGGGTCGGTCGCCATGAAGACCGTGCCAAATGCAAACCCGCCGATGACGAAATGCCACGCAGGAGACACGTTGAACATCGGGTTGGTCGCGCTGCCGACCCAGTTGAAGAACAACGCGGATCCCACCATCCCGAGCGTGACGCCGGCCATGATTTGCCATGACCCCACGCGGGTCAAAATCAGCACGCCCGCGCCGAGCAAACAGCAAAGCGCGGAGGTTTCGCCCATCGACCCGGGAATCACGCCCAAAAACGACTCCCACCACGTATAGGAAAAATCCATCTGCTGCGGATCGGCATACGCGGCCAATGGCGTGGCTTGGCTGTATCCATCGACCGCCACCCAAACCGCATCGCCCGAGATTTGCGCGGGATAGGCAAAGTAGAGAAATGCGCGGCCCGTCAGCGCGGGATTGAGGAAATTCATCCCCACGCCGCCGAAAATCTCTTTGCCGATGACCACGCCGAAAACGATGCCGAGCGCGACCTGCCACAGGGGGATCAGCGGGGGCAGGGTCAGCGGAAACAAAGTGCTGGTCACGAGAAACCCCTCGTTGATCTCGTGTTTGCGAATCACGGCAAAAATGGCCTCGCACAGGCCGCCCGCGGCGATGGTCACCAGTTGCACGGGCACGAAGTAAATCGCGCCAATGGCAAAACAACTCAGCACGTCATGGGGCTGAAACGACAGGCCCAAGGTTTGGGCGAGCCACACGTGCCAATCGCCCGTGCCCACCGCGCCGAGCGACGCGTAAGCCAAACTCGCTTGCAGGCCCGTATTGTACAGGGCCATCAAAATGCACGGCTGCAGCGACAGCACCACCGTAATCATCATCCGCTTCAAATCCATGCCGTCGCGCACGTGGGCATCGGCGCGGGTCACTTCGCCGGGGGTGTAGAGGAACGTATCGCCCGCTTCGTAAAACGGATACAGTTTCTCGAGCTTCCCACCTTCTTCGAAGTGCTCGGCCTGTTTGTCGAGTAAATCGCGTAAGGGCTTCACTATCCTTCCTTTTCAATCTCGGTGAGGTTTTCGCGCAAAATGGGGCCAAAATCCATCTTGGACGAACACGAAAAGGTACACAATGCGAGGTCTTCCTCGTCCAATTCCAAAATGCCCAGCTTCTCGGCATCGTCGAGGTCGCGGGTCACGAGGGCGCGAATCAAAAAATTGGGCAAGATATCCAAGGGCATCACCTCGTCGTAATTGCCGTGCGGCACGAGGGCGCGATGGCTGCCATTCGTCGACGTGGTCAATTTGAGGCGTTGCCCGAAAAACAGCTTGGACAGGGCCAAATTCTTGATGGTGAAAAAATTTAGCCCGAGCGTGAGCCAACCCAAAAACGCGCGTTTGTTGCCCTCTTCGAGTGCCGTAATTTGCTGGTGGTACCGCCCCAAAAATGCGCGGGTTTCGTCCGCTTTTCGCCCGGAGAGCACGGAGCCGCTGATGACCCGATTTTCGACATGCTCGAGTTCGCCCGCGGTCAGATCCAAAAGTGACGCGCCCATGCGCGTTCGGATCAATTTGGGGTGTTTCACCGTGGGCCCGCCCAAGGACAGGACGCGCTCGGTCATAATCCGCCCGGTCGCGAACAGATGCCCCCAGGCGATGACGTCCTGAAGCCCGAGATGCCAGACAGTTTTGTTGCGATGCACGGGATCCAAAAAGTGGATGTGCGTCCCCACCAAGCCGGCCGGGTGCGGCCCGGAAAATTCTTCGATCCGCACGCGGTCAGGATCGACTTCGGGCAAGTCCAACTCGGGGGCCTTGCACACAAAAACCGTCCCATCCGTGAGTTTTGAGACGATTTCCAAGCCCCGTGCAAAATGTTGTTCTCGCCCCGCCAAGACCCGCGCCATGTCCGGCGCCAAGGGGTTGGTGTCCATGGCGTTGACAAAAATGGACCGCGCCTCGGTCGCGGGATCGGCCACTTTGCCAAATGGCCGCGCTCTAAGAGCCGTCCATTGCCCAGATGCGGCGAGTTGTTCCTTTACCGCCTCCGGATCCAGCCGCCCGATCTCGGCTTCCGAATGGGATGCGAATGCGACCTCGTCGTTGCCCTCCAGGCGAATCACCACGGATAAAAAGGCGCGTTTCGCCCCGCGGTGAATGGCGACCACCTCGCCTGCGCCGGGCGACGTGTATGGCACGCCCGCCATTTTTTTGTCCGTGAACAGCACCTCGCCGAGTTTGACGCGATCCCCCACTTGCACCGCCATCGTGGGCCGCATGCCCACGTAATCCTCGCCCAAGAGGGCCACCGTTTGCACGGGTTTGCCGCTTTGCACCGCCGATAGATCGGGCGCGCCGCTGATGGGCAAGTCAAGCCCTTTTTTAATTTTTGTCAATCCCATATCGCCCTCAATTTTAATACAAAAAAAGCAACCACCCCTGTCGGTCCTATCGGCCTAAAAAAGGCGCGAGACAGACAGCGCAGTTGCATTGTGTCGGGGCAATCAACACCTACGTAGATAGGAAACGAGGCCATTTCGATCCACAAAAGAACAGATGCAAACCAACGCGCTATATTGCACAAAAACGCCAATGGAGAAACTCCCGTTGCGGAAATAATTTAGTACAAGCCCTTTTAATTGTCAAGAAAAACGATGGGAAAAAACCTTCGCGCCGCGCGAGAAAGAGGGCCATTCCAGGTTTCCCCGATTCCCCCTACGGCGCCCAAGCCTGTGGCGCGATGCCTTCGATGTGGGTTTTGACATCGACGATCGCGGGTTTGCCCGAGGCGAGGGCCTGTTCCAATGCGTTCGGCAATTCGCTCGGGCGATGGACGGTCGTGCCAAAGCAATCCATAGACTGCGCGATCTTTGCGAAATCCGCATCGGTGAGGATCCACAATTCGTCTGAGCCGGGGGTCTGCCCGCCATACGTTCGCTCGTTGATGCCCTTCTCTTGGTTCAGCGAGCGATTGTTGTTGACGATGGTCACCGTAGGAATGTCGCATCGCAAAGCCGTGTCCAATTCGGTGAGGTGATACCATATCCCGCCATCGCCCGTGAAGCAGATCACCGGGCGGTCTGGCGCGGCGCATTTGGCGCCGATAGCCGCGGGCAGTCCCCAGCCGAGGGATCCCGCGCAGCGGATGAACCGCTGATCCGGATGCTTGAGATCCATCATCGTGCCCGTCCATATCCCCGAATGGCCCGTGTCCGATACGAGGATGGCGTCATCGGGCAGGAGGTCGGTGAGTTCTTTGCACAGGCGTTCCGGGCGCGTGGGCAGGTCGTCTGAATTGACGAGCGGGGCGACTTCGGCGCGCCATTCGCGCACCAATTCTCGGACGCGGCTGACCCATGCCTCGCGTTCTGCGATGGGGGCCGCATGGTCGATCATTTTTTGCAGAGACGCCCGCGCGTCGCCTTGCAAGCCGAGCGCGAGGGGAAAGGACCGACCGAGTTCTGAGGGGTTGATATCGAGTTGGATGACGGGCGTGCCCTTGGGCGGGATTTTCCACTCATTGGTGACTTGCCCGCCGGTGTGGCTGCCGATGAAAAACACGAGGTCCGCTTCGCAGACCGCCTTGTTCGCGCATGCCCGCGAGTAGTGCCCGCAAACCCCCACCGCGAGCGGATGGTCATAGGGGAAGGTCTCTTTGGCGTTGAGCGAGGTGGCGACCGGAATGGACAATTTTTCCGCAAATTCGACGAGCGCGGCGCCCGCCTGCGAATGGGTGACGCCCCCGCCCGCGACGATGATGGGCCGCTCGGCACGGGCGAGCAGTTGGATGGCTTCCCGCACGCGCGACAACTCCGGCTCGGGGCGAAAGGGCGGAACCCGTGCAAATTGTTCTTCGATGATGACGTCTAAATCCGCTTCGGGTTCTGCGATATTTTGCCCGATAAACCCCTCGAAGTCCAGATGCACCGGGCCGGGCGTGCCCGAGACAGCTTCCCGAAATGCCTGACGCAAAAAATAGGGCAGTTGTTCGAGCGCGTTCACCTGGACGCTGTACTTTGTGACCGCGCCAAATGGGCCTTTGTGATCGACTTCTTGATAGGCGTGCCGGTGCTGGTTGATCTGCGTCTGCCGTCCGGTAATGGCGATGACGGGCGCGCACGCGAGATGGGCGTCTTGCAAACCCGCCGCGAGGTTGGCCGCGCCGACCGATTGTGCCATGCAAATGCCGGGGCCTCGGCGGATTCGGGCGTACGCATCCGCCATATACGCAGCGGCTTTTTCGCCGTGTGTCATAATGCGTTTGATGCCCAGATTTTCCATTTCATACAACGCCTTGGGCGCGATGACGGGCATGAAAAAAACGTGGCTGATGCCGTATCCCGCAAAGGTTTCGGCGATGAACCGACCGCCGGTCATTTTGGGCATGGCGTTCTCCTTTTTGCGTCGAAAAATCCCACAGGTACGGGGAGGTCGTCCAAAATCAAAAAATGGTTTGTCAAAAAAAAGACCCGCCGCTCGGAGCGACAGGCCCAAAATCATGCAACTCAACTCGACGATATCCGCAACAAAACGATCAGCGTTTGAATCAGCAACCCGCCCAGCACGATAAACATGGTTACTTGAATGCCAATCAACCAACGCAATGTTGCGCGTATGTCTTGAATGTCCGCGTGCTGGTCGTCCAAGCGCCTGTTCATATCCTTGAGCTGGTCGTCCAAGCGTCTGTTCATCTGCGCCATTTCGCCGCGCAATTCGGCTAAGCCCACGCGCTCGTCCAATTCTCGATTCGTCATTTTTGTCTCCTGGTTTTGTGTTTTCTCCGCTATCCTCGTTGCTGAATAATACCCAAAATGTCCCGTTTTGTCACGCCTTTTTGTGGGGCATTGTGTCAATGGCGAGGAGCGCGTGCTCCTTTTCGATAGGGCAGCAGAACGCGGCGCGCGAGCAGGGCGAGGACGCCTGCGCTGGCTATGGCGACGACCATCGGCGTGGATGACGCGCTGAACAGCGTGCCGAAAAAGGTGACGAACAATCCCGCCGTGCTCATCTGTATAAATCCCATCAGCGCGGACGCGAGCCCGGCCTTTTCCGGGTAGGGCACAATCGCGCCTGCCATCGCTTGGGGGCGCACCATCCCGCCGCCTATGGTGAACAAACACATCGGGCCGACAATGCTCAGGACGGAAAATACGCCGGCCAATTTGAGCACCATCATGAGCACCCCCGCGCCCGCGGCGATCAGGCTGCCGACTCGAATGACGCGCGCGCTGCCGAGGCGGTCGCCGAGGCGGGCAGACAAAAACGCGCCGATCATAAGCCCCACGGCGACCGCGCCAAAACAAAAGCCATAGCTTTGGGGCGAGACGCCCAACTCGGTGATCAGCACAAATGACGAATTGGCGATAAACGCGAACATGCCCCAAAACAAAATGGCGACCATCATGGTATATCCCAGGTACTGGCGACTACCCAAGAGATCGCGGTAATTCTCGATCATCCGCGCGGGGTTCAACGCCGTGGGATCGATCAGCCGATTGGTTTCGGGCACGGCCCAAAAATAGCCGACGAAAAACAATCCGCCCAAAGCGCTCAATACGACAAAGACGGCATGCCATCCGAAATGAGCCTGCAAAAATCCACCGATCACGGGCGCGAGAATGGGCGCCAGCGCGATGGCAGTCGCCATATAGGCCATGATTCGGGCCGCGTGGGCCTTGCCGTAGATGTCGCGCACCACAGCGCGGCTCACAGATGGCCCGCTGCCGCCGGCAAATCCCTGCACCACGCGCGCCGCGATGAGCGCGCCCACGGTTGGCGCGAACAAACAGCCTAGGCCCGCAAGCGCGTAACATGCCAGGCCGATGAGCAAAATGGGGCGGCGACCAAAGCGGTCGGACAGCGGGCCAAACACGGGTTGCGCCGCGCCCAATGCGATCAAAAACAGGGTGATGGCGGGCTGGATGCTGGTGGGATGGGTTTGAAACTCCTCGACCATCGCAGGCATCGAGGGCAAGAACATGTCGATAGACAGCGGGGGAAGGCCGGACAATCCGGTGAGCAAGGCGGGAATGAGGATGCGAGAAGTCGGAGCTTGCGGTTCTGTTGCCTTCATCACATGTCCCAAATGTCGATCGCGATCCCGCTATCCGCCGCCGTGCCCGTCTGCCGGAGCGCGTGCAAAATGAAGTCGCGTTTCTCGCGGATGAGCATCCCCCCGAGGGCCAGCCGTTCCAGTGGCGGGATGCCGCAGTGATCCGCGACCGCCACGGGGCCGGTGGTGTTGAAAAAGCGCATGGTTCCAGTCTCCCTTCCGCTACATCAGGGACATGAGAACCCAAATGATGAGAATGGCGACAAAGGGCGAAAGGTCCAAGCCGCCCATGTCGGGCAACGCGCGGCGGATGGGTTCCAGAACCGGATCGGTGAGCCCGCGTATCAGTCTGACGAGCGGGTTGTACGGATTGGGATTCACCCAAGAGATGATCGCCCGCACGATGATGAGACAGCCGTAGATTTTGAGCAGACTTGCCAGCAGAAACATGAGGTCGTCCTTTCACGCGGTTTCAGAATCGATGCCTTAAATTATCGGCTCGCCCCACAAAAGCAACGAAAAAGCCGGGGCGATATCGGCGTTGCACAGATCGAAAACTTTCGTATTCTGCCCTGTCCTCAACCATTTGTACCAACTCATTCATTATCGGGATCGCTTTGCAGTTCCACCGTCCTTCAGAGAAGCCCTCGCCAAACGTGCCCTCGCAAAAGTCCATCACTGAAAGCCATCGGGCACAGCGCGCAAGTCCGTCTCGCAACCCACATCCATTTTGCAACCCACCTCACAGGCTGGCGCATGCCGTTCTATTACAAAAGCGATTGAACTGCTGGGGCAGTTGTACCCCGCTCGCCTACTTTTCTTCAGACGCTTATTCGCGTCTTCTCTGTTGACAAAAAGTAGGTCGCCGCACGCCGTAGGCACAGGCGTAGCCAGCGCATCAAAGGCAACCCACGATGCTTTAGGACCAAAGTTGTTAGAAAAGCGAGCGATGCAGGTGCTGATTTGTGCGTATCAAAATGGGATCATTCAAAACGACATGCCGAGCCGAACGTAATATCCGAATCCCCTCGGAGCCGTGAACCTGCGCGCCGCGCCGAATCGGAGGCGGATGGGGAACAAATAGAGCGCGGCGGTATCGGCGATGATCTCCGCGCCAGCGGACAGCAAGGGCCGGGATCGCGTCTGCGATGCGTCATGTCCCCAAGCGTCTGCGGCGTCGATGAAGACCGATCCAAAGAGCCTATCGGCGTGCAGGGGCCAGGATCCCAGGCCGCGATTTATCAACGCGATGGGCGCGCGGTATTCCACAGATGCGGCCCAGGCGCGGCGTCCGGATCGAGTCGTCGTCTCGTAGCCCCGCGCCGGAAAAGAGAGTTGTGCGGTATCGTGAGAGGCCCCCCCGATGTCGAAATAGCCGCTGCCGCTGCCCGGCCCTCGCGCTGCCCCCGCGCTCGCCCTCAATGCCAGCACGGGCGCTGCAAATTGTGGCCCGGGCAGACGCGCATAAGTTCTGAAAATGCCGATGGCGCTATCGACAGATCGATCCCTCGCGGATTCCCCGGGCGGCACGTTGAGGTCCTCGCGGCGCCGAGCGCGGATGGAGAACGATGCACCTGTCGCGCGCCCCATCTGAAAGGCGTGCGATCTCGCGGTGGAGACAGAGAGGCGGATCGCCAGTTCGCCCAGCGTATTGCGCGGTCGGTCGAGTTGCAACCGATCCGTCGACCGCAATGCGCGATCCAGTACTTCCCGATCCTCGCGCACCAACCCGCCGGAGAGCGTGAGCGAGATGATGTTGCGGATTTTCGGTCGCGCCAGCGTTATCGACGCGGCGAGGATGCGCGCCCGTTCCAGGACGAAGAACGTATCCCGCGCCGCGTTCCTCTGTCGGATTCTCGCGCCATCCTCGCCCCAGTTTTGCAACAGGGATACGCCGAGCGCGGGATTGCCCCATCCGCGATACACGTAGGACAGACGGCCCGCGGCCCGCCTGCCCGAAGGCCCTGGCAGGAAAACGCGAGCACTCGCGGCATAAGCGTGCCTGCCCATGAGGTCAGCGCCAGAGGTGCGGGCGCCGATGGCGTAGCCGAGTACTTCTGCGCGAGAGGTTTTCCCCTCTGAGTTGGCGAATTTTATCGCGATGGGCTGTGTCACTTCGAGCCACCAGTAGTAGGGCCGCAGGGTCGGCAACGGCGAGTACGCACGGGTCGGCCCTTTGATGTGGCCGGTCGGTTTTTCCGCGGC
This sequence comes from Candidatus Latescibacterota bacterium, assembly GCA_965242535.1. Taxonomy (GTDB): domain Bacteria; phylum Latescibacterota; class UBA2968; order UBA2968; family UBA2968; genus VXRD01. The sequence goes on along the minus strand of OZ251458.1, from coordinate 4,479,722 downwards.
GACCTCGCGCAACTCATCCCTCGATTGTGGTGCCTGCGGCGCATCGGTGGGATCGAAGGGGACGCGCTCTATCTCCCAGCCGTCGACGTGGTACCCAGAAAAATAGAGCCACTGCCCGGACGGATCCACGCTTGGAAACGCCGCGCCCGTGCGGACATTGGTCAGCATCGCAGGGGGAGACGTCGTCCCCCGATCCACCTTTGCCGCCAGCACGTTGGGAATGCCCGTGCGGTCAGACGACCAGACCAGCCATTGCCCGTCCGCGCTCCAAGCCGGGGCAAAGTCGAGTGCCCGATCCCGCGTCACTTCGCAGACGAGGTTGCCCTCGGCGTCGAGGATGACGATGTCGTGTCGCCCGCCAGTCCAGCGGGTCGCGGCAATATGGCGGCCATCGGGCGAGATCGCGGGGTACGCCCAGTGGACTTCCATACGGGGAGGCACCAGCATTTCAATGCGGCCATCGCGGAGATCGACCCGCGCCAGTCCGTTCGTCCCCCCGCCTTCCACGACCGCAACCGCCCAGCCGTTTGGGCCGACCGATGGCGCCGTCAATCGGGCGTTTTTGGTCACGCGCCGCACGGCACGCCCAGGCGTTACCCGGTAGAGATCGCTGAACTGCCGATACCGATCTGCAAAATCGATCGCCGCGAAAACGATATCGCCATTCGGGGCGAACGAGAACGCGCCCCCGCTGGTCAGTGCAATCGTCGACGCGCTCCCGCCATCCGGGTTGGCGGACACCAGTTGCACATCGGACCGGCCATCCGAGCGGACATAGACCAGTGACGCGCCGTCCGGGGATACTTTGGGATAGCGCGCGTACCGAGCGCCGCGGGTCAGTGCCTCTGCCTCGGTGATCGCGCCAAACGCAGCGAGTTCCTCGTCCAGTGTCGCCACGGCCATCTGCCGCGCCCGTGCCCACGCCTTCCACTCGCTCGACAACGAGACGCCAAAGGCGCGGCGGCCCGCGGCATCGAGGCGATAGGGAATCCACTGTCCCTCTACGGCTTTGACAAAGGCCGCCATCCGGTCGCGCCCGTATTTTTGGGTTAAGTGGTCGAAAAAGAGCGATCCGTAAGCATATACCCGCGTGCCGCCCGGCCACTGCGGCGAGTTGCCGCCCGCTTGCTCCATGGACTCAAATCGCCCTTCGAGTGCCGCTGTCCGCAAGACCATGTCGTGAAATGTGCCAACCACCCGCCCAGCACCGGTCAGCGCGGATTCGTACCAAGTGGCGATTCCCTCGACGACCCATTGCGGTACCGCAAGCGCGGGAAACGAGATCACCGGCACCGGCACGCGCCCGAACCCTCGGCGCGCGTTGTAGCGGCCCGGCCGGTCGATGTGGAAAATGTGCGTCACTTCATGCGCGATGACGAGTTCCAGCCAGTCGTCGAAATACGCAAGCCCGAAATTATCCACGGGCGGACGGGCATAGATGACGATGCGGTTCGACGGCCACACGGTCGCAAAGCCATTCGAGATGTCGATGTGATCCGAGACCACCAGATCGATTGTCCCGCGCGGCTCCTCGACGAATTGCTCGGACAATCGCGCATGCGCCCACTCCGCGCGATCTGCGGCTCGGCGGCCCAGGTCTTCGAGGTGATCGGGAAAGCTAATGCGAAAGTGTTCCGTCTCGAGGACGCGCCACGATTCGTCCGGCGGCACGAGTTGCGCCCGCGCCGGCCCCGCGCAGATGGCGATCAACACACTGAGGAAGTGCGTGATATTTGTCCTGATAAATGGCATAAGCACTCTGTAAAGTAAATGATACCAAATTTTGATACGCACAAATCAGCAGGGCTCACTTTTCTAAAACGTTTGATCCTACAGCATTGTTAGTTGCCTTCGATGCCTTCGGCGACCTACTTTTTTTCAACAGCAAAAAAAAGTAGGCAAAAAATGCCGCTCTCATGCGCCGAGGGGCTAGGCACAGCGCAAATCGCTTCTGTAATCGCACGACATGCGCCAGCCTGCGAGGTGAGTTGCATAATGGCTATTGGTTGCGAGACGGACTTGCGCGCTGTGCGTGATGGCTTTCGTTGATGGGCTTTTGGGATGGCACGTCTGGCGATGGCTTAATTGATGTACGGCATCACGCTCTGAAAAAATTGCAATCTCGAATTATTTAATTTTTTGAAGTACTCAGCCCGGCAACCCCGCGATCAGTTCCTCGGATGTCGTGGAATAGTGGCCGAACATTTCCAAGAAAAGCACGGCGCCCCGCGTCTGTGCGAGGTTGTTGTGCGTCTGAAAAGATTCCATTCCCGTAGTGCAATCTCGCAGGAGGATCACGTCATACCCGCGGCGGCTCATGGCGAGCGTTCCGTAGTCTCGCATCAAAATACAGGCATTGGTATTGAAGCCGAGATAAAAGAGAAAGAGAACGCCTTTTTGCGCGCACCAGCGGTGGAGTTCTTCGCCCGTGGCGATGACGGCCTCTCGCCCTTCGACCTGTACCAGCGAGTGCATCTCGAGTTTGGATCGCAGCTCTTGTAATTCTCCCTCGCGCGGTTCAATGGGGCGCGCGTATCGTTCGAAGGCTCCGGACTTTTCGCGGAACGCGGGCGGCGGCCAGTCGCCCCTGTCATTGGCGCGTGCCTCCTCCCCAATCCGATTTACCCATGACGGATGCGCTTGGGCCATGCGCGGCGATGGGGCATGCGCGATGGGCATGTCCGCTTTTCGGCACGCGTCGAGCAGGGGAACGATCTTGTTGCACACGATATCTTCGGATCGGGCTTCCGTGTCTTTCAAGTAGTGATGCGACCACACATCGACCAACACCAGCGCCGTTTGCGCGATGGGGATTTCCCAATCCATAAAATCATATCCCGTATTCGCCTCGACCCACGCCACCCCCGGATCGACATGCCAGCGGTAGTAGCGGGGCCTGATTGCGAGTTCGCGCTGCATTTCTCCCTCCTTTTTGTTTTGGCGATAGCAGAGCTACGGATTCAGTTCCAACCTGCTCTGCAAATTTGCCTCGACATCTGCCCGATCCATCAGCAGGGGGTGATAGGCATCGGCGGCCCACAATTCGGATTGCGTGCGGTAATTCGCGCTACCCGGATGCCCCGACTGTCCGCCGGCCGCGGTTGCCATGCCATGGGCGGGATCGTCCATATCCACCACCATGCGATAGGTCGAAAGCGCCGCCACCTCAAACGGCTTGCCGAAATTGTACCCAGTAGCGCGCACCGTGCCCGCGCTGCCGGACGACTCAAACGGCCCCACGTCAAACACCTGTGACAAGGCCCCGCCATCGCTTAGCGGATGCCGAAATGTGACCGTGTGCAAACGCCCCCAACGCCACTGCGACTCGCGCATGCCTACGCGCTGGCGCAACCAATCGCGGGCGTCAAGCAATGCCGCGCAAACCTCCGCCTCGACATCCCACCCCTCGGGCGTCCATTCTCGCGCATCGCCCGTCAACACGCGCCGCGCCACACTGCCCCCGCGCCCGGCCACCAATCGCACCACCCCGTCCGGAAACCGCACGCGCATCACCCTTCGCACCCAGTGTTCCCAAAATGCCGTGAACACCGTAGCCGCCACGGAATCGACCGAATACGCGCCCTCCCACTCGCGCAACAACGCGCCCCACTCGCGCACGCCCTCGTCCCGCGCTTTCAGTGCCATCGCTGCCACAATGGCCGCGAGGTCTTGTGCGCGGCCGTGGATGACATCCGCGTGGATCGCCCCCACGCTCTCCTGCGTATGCGTTTCCAAGGCTTCGATGCGCGCCTTGATCCGGCGAAACCGATACCCGTCTGACCATCCGCCCAAACTCAAGTACGCGCCCTTGCCGCCCCACGGGGGATTGTTCGCGGTCGCCACCCAGTTGCATTCGGGATCGATCAACTGCGGCAACTCGTCAAACGCATGCGGCGCGCCCCAGTCGTGTGCGGGATCATTTGCCGCGCGAAATCCAAAATGCACGGCCCGGCGCGTGGGCACATGCCCGACTGCGTGGTAGCCGATCCGTCCGTCGGAATCGGCAAACACAAAATTCAAAATGGGCATGGGCCAGCGCGCCAGCGCGTCCAACACGCGCGCGACATTTTGCGACTTCATCAGCGCGAGCATCGCCTCAAAGCCCGTGGTCGCCTCGGCCCCCACCCAGCGCAACGACAGCACGGGTCGCTCGCCATCGTCCACCGCAGGTACAAACGCACTGACAATTGGGCCGCGCCGGGTTTTGCGAATCGCCAACTCCTCCGCATCTGCACCGCGCACGGGAATCGCTTGTCGCTCGACCTCGAATGCCCGCCACGCATCGCCATCGCGGTACAACTGCCCATCCCGCGACACCTCTTCCACGTACAAATCGCGCACCGAAGCCGTGTGATTGGTCACGCCCCACGCGGTATGGCGCGTATGGCCCAAATAAATCCCAGGCGTGCCCAGGAAAAACGCGCCCACCGCATCCATGCCGGGCGCGCAGACTTGCGCCTGATACCACTGCCCACACAACCCCACATCGTTGTGCGGATCGGTCGCCAACACGGGTTTGCCATTCGCGGTCCGCCGTCCCCCGACCACCCAGTTGTTGCTACCCATTCCCGTATCGCATCCCCCGATGCCGGCGGGTTCGTCAGACGGCACGATGGTCTCCTCGGCGGCCTCGGTCGTCAAAAACAAATCGAACAACTCCGCGGGCAAATGCCGTTTGGCCGCCTCGTCGACCGCGATCAGATCCAACCGCCCGGTCAGCATCCACCACCGCCATTTCCATATCGCTATGGAATCCACCACAGTCCACGGCGCGGGGTCGTACTCCAAAATGTCGAACTCGACACACCGCCGCTCGCCCATCGCATCCATCCACGCATTGATCCCATTGCACAGAGACCGCAACACCGTCGCCACCTCGTCCGACATCGCCGAAGCCGCGCCGCGTGCCGCATCCGTGAGGCCAATCGTGCGGTGCAACCGATCGCGCGCCAGATACTCCGCGCCCAAAATCTCCGCCAACTGCCCGCGCGCCAACCGCCGCATATAATCCATCTGCCACAACCGATCCTGCGCCATCGCATAGCCCAGCGCGGTGAAACAATCGCCCACAGACGCGGCCTCGATGTGCGCCACGCCCCACCGGTCGCGCAACACCGTCACCGGTTGATCGACCGGCGCGTTTGCCGTCTCCCGCACTTTGGGCAACCGCTGCCGCAAAAACCGCCGTTGCATATCCCGAACCCCTCGGCGCGAAATCCCCAATTCACCTGCCGCTTGCTCAATGGTAATGTCGCCGCGCAGCAGTTGGATGATGATCGTTTTTTGATCTGCCATTTTATCCCCCAATACGTATTTTTTCGACAGGCACCTGTCCCTACGGCGATGAACAGGGCGACCCTCTCACTTGGAGACAAGGACAGGCACGGGGGCCTGTCCCTACGGTGATGGGGCAGGGCGGCCCTCTCCCGTCTCCCGTCTTGCCTCTTGCCTCTCACCTCTCCCGTCTCCCGTCTCCCCTCTTACCTCTCCCGCCTCTCAACCGGCAAATCCAGCCGGTCCCCCCACTCTTTCCACGATCCGATGTAATTTCGCACCTTCTCGTAACCGAGCAAGCGCAACGCCAGGTACGTGTGGGAAGAGCGGTATCCGCCCTGTCAGTAAGGCACGATTTCCTTGTCGGGCGAAATCCCCGCGGCCTCGTACATCGCCCGCAATTCACCTGCCGGCTTGAACGCGCCCGCCTCGTCCAAATTGTTCGCGTATTCGATATGCACCGCGCCTGGAATCGCGCCTCCTCGCGCGGCCCGCACATTGCGGCCGAAATACTCATCGCTGCTGCGCGTATCCAGCGGCACCACGTCATCGCGTCCGAGAAGGCCATTTAACGCATCTGCCCCCATGTGACGCGCAGGCACTGGGGTTGCGACAAACGTCGCCTGTTCCACCTCCGCGCAATCCGTCGTCCAGTCGTACCCCAAAGCCCGCCATGCCCGGCATCCGCCGTCGAGCACGCGCACGTCCGGATGGCCCAGATATTCGCAGATCCAGAACCCGCGCGCGACCCGCATCCCGGAATCCTCTTCGCACCACACCACGGGCTTCTCCGTGCCGATTCCGCGGCTGCCCAACAAATAACCGAGCATCCACATAAACGCCTCGAACGCCTGCTCGCGGGTATCGTTCAGACTGATCCCGTACAGATCCAGAGGAATCGCCCCCGGAATATGCCCGGCAGCGTACGCATGGGTCGGGCGCGTATCCACGATGCAAATATCCGCATCGCACGCCTGCAAATCCCGCGGCGAAATCAACAACTCGGGATTCGCATATCCCCTATCGCTCATAATCACCTGACTCCTTTCTGATGGCCCTTGTCAACCCTCAAATTCAATTCCCAATTCCCAATTCCTATTTATGTGTTATATTGTGACAAGCAAGAACAAAAAATTTACCACACCGACCAGCGGACAGGCACAGGGGCCTGTCCCTACGACTGATGGGGCCAGGGGTCGATGGAACTGCCCACTAACCACTGACTTTGGAGACATCCATGAAAGGCATCTTACTCGCGGGTGGGTCTGGCACGCGGCTCTATCCGATCACGCGCGTGGTCAGCAAACAACTCCAGCCCGTCTATGACAAACCCATGATCTACTATCCCTTGTCCGTCCTCATGCTGGCCGGCATCCGCGATATATTGATCATCTCCACGCCGCACGACTTGCCCTTGTACCGCCAACTGCTCGGCGATGGATCGTGGATCGGCATCGACATCACCTACGCCGAACAGCCCCGTCCCGAAGGCATTGCCCAGTCCTTTGTGATCGGCCGCGAATTTATCGGGCGCGATCCCGTGTGTCTCATTTTTGGGGACAACATTTTTTACGGACACGGCCTGACCGAGGTTCTGCAACGCGCGGTCCAACTCACCGAGGGCGGCCTGATTTTTGGCTATGCCGTCACGGACCCGCAACGATACGGCGTCATCGAATTTGACGACGAGGGCAATGTCATCGGCATCGAGGAAAAACCCGAACATCCCAAATCGCGCTACGCGGTTCCCGGCCTGTATTTCTACGACCACCACGTAGTTGACATCGCGATGAATCTGACGCCCTCGGCGCGCGGCGAGTACGAAATCACCGATGTGAACGACGAATACCTCAAGCGCGGGCAACTCGAGGTCGAATTGCTCGGCCGCGGCTATTGCTGGCTCGACACGGGCACCTTTGAATCGCTCTACCAAGCCGCGGGCTTTGTCCAAGCGATTCAGGAACGCCAGGGCCTCAAAATCGCGTGCCTCGAGGAAATCGCCTATCGCAGGGGATACATCGACGCGGCGCAACTCGAACGACTCGCGCAAACCATGGTGCAAAACAGCTACGGCCAATTCCTCCTCTCGATCCTCGACGAGTAAATGCGGTCAAAACGCACCGCACGGGGCGCTGCTCATTACCCGCTATGATAATTCAGAGACGTGCTTCAGCAACATCTGTTTGCCGACCACTTGGGATGGTGGTTGGAAGGGAATCGACCGCGAAACACTGGAGTCCGCGATGGCACGAGCAGAAATTGGCGACCGCGTGTCGGTTTATTACAAGGGCGTTTTGGAAGATGGAACCATAGCCGAAGGCACGGCTGAGGGCGAACCTTTTGAATTTACGGTGGGAGATGAAGCGGTCAAAAACATCTTTACGCGCCTTGTTTTGGGCATGGAAGAAGGCGATTCTCGCACGGTCATCCTATCGCCTGAAGATGCGTTTGGTCCGTATAATCCCGACTTTGTGATCGAGGTCGCACGGTCAAAATTTCCACCCGATGCGCCGCTCGAAAAGGGCGTGCGTATGGAGGTGCAGTCCGATCCCGGCGGTATGCCTATCGAAGTGTCTATCACAAAAGTCACGCCCCAAACCGTGACATTAGACGGCAATCATCCGCTGGCTGGGAAAAAAATTACTATGGCGATTCAGTTGCTGGAGATCGTGGTATAACAACGGCGCGGTTTTCGACGCGTCGCTGTTCAGATTTCACGGCGCGAAGGGAAAAACGGACGCAACCATTCGTCCATTCGCACATTTGGGCATGGGGCACTGCCCCTACGCGCTTGGGCGATAGGCTCTTCACTCAGTCTCTCATAGGTCCTTAAAATGTGGCGTCAACTGGGAATCATCACCTGCGCGCTCGTCGCGTGTGGCCCCGATGTTCAACTCGTAGAGGATGGGCGCGAAAAATACCACGTGTATTGGGACGAAGGGCACGAGCGATATTTCAGACACGGGTCGTATCAGTCGTTTTACGAAAATGGCTCCCGGCGTTCGGTTGGCAAATACGAACGCGATGTCAAAGTAGGGGTTTGGACGCACTGGTATAAAAACGGGCAAAAGCAAGGGGAAATGGACTGGGTCGATGGCAAGCCCAAAGGTGCAGTCACGGAATGGTACGAAAATGGACAAATGAAAAACACGGGTATGTGGAAAAATGGCGGGCGGCACGGGCTTTCTACATGGTGGTATGCAAATGGCGTCAAGCAAAAGGAAGTGACATACGCGAACGGCGAACCCGATGGGATTTGGACGTACTGGGATTCGACTGGCGTGGTGACGAAGAGGCAATTTTGGGATCGCGGCGCGTTTTTGCGGGCGGAGGAATGAGCGGTCCGCGGGAAAATTGGGCGGTGGGGAAGAGTTGGCGATTTTTATCCTTAGAAGCCATCTAAAAACTCGGACCGCCATTGAGAGAGTCGCAAAAGCATTCGCTTTTCGCAGGTCAAAACCATACATCGCGCGAAAATAGGACGCCTTGATTCCCCCCTTCCTCACAGGAAGGGGGGCCAGGGGGGTAGGTCCCAATAATTTTTAGATGGCTTCTTAAACAAGGAGGCTGTGATGTGCTGGCGCGTTTTGTTGTGGATGGTGGCTGTGCTGAGTTTGTCGGGGCAAGCCATTGCGCGGGATGGCGTGTACATTCAGATGGGCTTGGGGCTCGTCGTGTCTCCGGCATTTGACATGGATGGCGACGATAACGACTGGAGCACCAAGTGCGACCGGATCATCAACCCAGAGGGGGTGGAGGTGACAAATGAGTGCGCTAGCCCACCGGGGCCGGGGGAATGGAGCCAAGCTTTGGGCGGAGGCACAGGCGTGCAGTCGGGTATTGCCCTCGGCTATCGCTGGGGCGCGGTCAGGGTCGAGGGGGAGTATTTCCATCGCGTCACGATCTACAACGAGCGTGCCGATATCGACATTCTCGACGATGTGACCCTCGACAAACAGGATCAGGAAATCGAGTTGGCGGTCGGCGGCATCGACGATATGGTGTCGCACAATTTTTTCGCCAATGTGTACTACGGCATCCCCCTCAAATCGTCCCTTAGGCCGTACGTGGGGGCAGGCGTGGGATTGGGCAATACGTCGTTTTACTACTTTACGCATTGGAAGCGAAATGACGATCCCGACAAGATCGCGACGTTCGAAGATCCGATGCTGAAAGCGAAAGTTGCGGGTTCGACGACCATCGGCGAGGCGCGCTTGAAAGATCGCTTGATCGGCTATCAAATACTCGCCGGCGCGACCTACCCGTTCAGCGACCGAGTCGCGTTGGATTTCAGGTTTCGCATGGCGGATTTCGGGAAATTCAAGAGCGAAAGGAGAGCGTGGAATCAGCTCCGCAGCCATGAGTCTTCCGTCGGCCGGGGCGAGCAGATTCTATACCAAGTTAGGACGGACGACACCCGGTTTTGGGGCGCGACCCTCAACTTGAGATACCAGTTTTGAGGAGTTTTGAAGGCGAAAGATACGAGATGGAAGTTTAGCCGCACGGTGTAGGCACTATAAGCACAAAGGGCACAAAAGGGATCAATCTCACGACCTCTTCTGTGCCCTTTATTTTTTAGCTGTGATGTCTCCTCCGATGCTGGAGTATCAAATGCGATCATCGACCGATTCTGCGCCTGCTTCGGCGGTGCCCCGATCCAATGAACCGATGTGCTCGATAATTTGCGGCAGTGTCATCGTGCCAATGCGTCGCGCCTCGCACAACAAGAGCAACGCGGCGACGGTCGCATCGGCACGCGCCGCAACCCGTTGCAAATTTTCCCGGATCGCGCGAGGCAGGGCGTCGCCGATGGCGTTTAAGAGATCGGCTTCAATTCGCTGTTCGAGGACGCGCTCGCGTTCGTTTTCGTCGGCTTGGGCCAACACATCGCGCCATTTCTCGAGGTGCCTCGAACGGATCGCCAGCAGATCGAGCCCCGGATTGCCCAACCGAGCGGCACACGTTTCAACGATCGGATCGAAGCGATGCGCTTCCCAACGGAGATCGATGCGGTCCTTGAGGTCGGCGATGAGTCTGGGGCCATCCTCGGGATCATCGAGCAGATCGCATGCTTCAATCGCGCCATTGAGCACTTCTCGAAGCATGTCGACGAGGCAATCGCAACACGCGGCGTAATGGGCGGGTTGGTCGGGCGTTCCGCGGCCGCACGCTTCCTTGAACCACCGATGGACAAAGGCATAGGTTTTCTGATCTCGCTTTTTGCTCATGTCTAAATTGTGAGCCACGTAGGTTCGCAATTTAGAGATTTCGTTGCGGAGTGAATTGTCGGCTTTTAGCGGCGGCAAATTCGTGAAAAATGCGAGCGGAATTTTTGCCGCTTCATTGACGAGCGCGTATCCCCAAATGACCAATCGATAAAATGCCAACTCATCGCCGAAGTTAGAGGGCAAGGGCAACGAGATTTCGGCGCAACTGTTCGGGCAGTGGATGGAAACGCGGATGCGAAGTGTTCGGTACAGGTTGCTCAATTCAATCGGCGTCATCGTCTGCGCCTCGGGCGTGAAAGCGGATCGGCAATGGGGCCAATATAGTTGAAGGCTATGGCAAACCCTCGCAGTTCTCGACCATGGGCGAGATCTTCATTTGGGAAATCGTGCATTCGCACCAAAATTGGTCTGCCAAGACCCTCTACTCGCACTTGCCAGTTGTTCTCTCTCCTCGCTTCGACGCGCCCTCGAAATTGACGCGGGGCACCGTTCTCGTCCGCTACCACAAGCCATCGCCCTACCCGCGCTCGATCCTCGTATTCTGTATCGCGCGACAGCGACTGCCATATCTCGATGGCGCGATTCGCGTCCTTGAGCAACCAGCATAACACCGCTTCGAGAAATCGCTCCCGGTTGCGTGCGTCGGCACCTGCTTGTTCGTTGAGAGCACTCACGATTTTACGCAACTCAAAAATCAGATCCGTGTCCACGGGTGTGCGACCACGCTGATTGAACATCAGACGCTCGCCCGTTGCCTGCGCCCACCGCAACCTGAGCAAGAGCCGTTGGCAACGGTCATCCAGCTCAACTCCCGCATTGACGCGGCGGGATATGTAGTCCGCTGTTCGCGTTGCGATTTTGCGAGTCTTGTCGTCGAAAGGCGGTTCGCTCGTATCGAGCTTCTCTGTCCACCGCTTTGCCATGAGGAAGGTTGCGGCCGCTGGCGCGATTTTTTCCAACTCGATAAGCGTCTCATCGCTCAGTTTCGAGTCGCCCATAATGTCTGCAACACTGCTACGACGCTTGAGATACCTCGTTTTTTGATCTGAGGCGCCCTCCCCCTCATCCGGGTCAGTGTATTCTGGTAAATCGCTCGGCATCCCTGTCCTTTGTTCCTTCACCCTGAAGACTTCATCTCCAACATCAATGGTTGCGTGCAGGTCGGCTAAGATTTCCGCACGTTGTGCGTCGGACATTTCGTCCTTTTTTTTTCTAAGCACACCGCCCGCTGTCCAGAGGGCGATGTCAATGGGATGGACGTTACTGCCAAGCCCAATGGCTTTTTCGCTCGCTGTCCTTGCGGCGAGATAATCCGACCAAAAGTCCTCGCCGCCACTGGATCGCGCACGCTCGATGGCGAGGTATCCGTATATCGCCGAGCGTTCTGCAACAAGGCTCTGTTTTGTCTTTCTGGATACTGTAATTTTCTTGTCGTCAATTTGGCTGAGCGTCTTTTCAATAGTATCGCGAGCATCATCCAAGATGGTCAATCGTTCTTCGGTGGTTTTACCGGCATCACTTCTGTATTGCGACTGGAAAACTTCCCCCCGCCGAAACACGCATTCGCGCAAAACGAGATCTGGATCGGATATTCGGTAGTGCTCCCGCAACTTCTTGAGCGCGTTGGCAAACCGCAGGTACCCAGAGCGGTACGCATCTTTGCGCGGACCGTGATAAATCATGAACAGCAGGTTAAACAAGAACGAACGCTCGGCACTTCGATCCAATCCAAATCTGACGCTACCGATCAGATCGAGCAACCGCTCAATTTCCAGATCGGGAGTAAGCCTTCTCCTGCATATAAGTTCTGCCTCGAGCTGTATGCGTGGCGAAATCAGGAAATCCGATCCTTCTTCGTCCTCCTTCCAGCGGAACAGATCGAGATCGGCGAAGAGATGGGTGATTTGATCCAGATGCAGACCACCTGCCTGACCGAGCACTCGAAAAATGACATTAACGGGCACAGCACAATCCAGCCGCCCGGCGACCATCACATAGTCGACCAGTCGCCCCGCCTCGTCCAGGCCTAAAGCCGCAAGCTTTTCATCTTCCTCAAACAATGACAAAGTTGAACTGGCGATGCCCGACGCAATCAACTGCTCCGCTAAGGGAGATAGCCCAGTAGATGGCCGCGGCACATACTTTGCCCGCTCCCGCACCACACCCTCCGTAGCTCTCGCTTCCGTTGACACGCCTGCGGCGAGGGGTTCGCGTGAGGCGGGCAACCTGCGGTATAGCATGGCGAAGATCGAATCCGTTTTGCGCTCGTAATAGCCCGTCGCGGGATAGTCAAATGTGTTCAGCAGTTTCTTAAATGCGGACAATTCGCCCTGCGAAACGCGGGCGGGGGCCTCGACAAGTCGATTCGATTCGCCGCCGCTCTGTGCTTTCATTCGATAGCAAGTTCCCACGATGATCAATCGGCGCCCCATACTTCGCAACGCGGATGCCAAATCGTCGTAGCGCTGCGGGGGTTGGCTGGAGTCGCAGATCAAGACCGTCGCATTCGCGCCCAAGCGTTCGGCCTCCAAGCAAAAGGCTTCGAGGTCCGCGGGATACGGTATCCGATTCGTCGCGATCACGACGGGCAGGTGTAGTTCTCGACGAATCCTTCGAGCCAGCCGTGCGAGTGCGATGCTCTTTCCCGTGCCCGACTGCCCATGCAGGATAACCACCTCGTCGGAATCGACTTGCCCGAATTTCTCCAACTTGTCGTTCACTGTCTTCCACAGGGTTTGCTCGAACTCGCGTTTTACTGCAAATCCACGGGAGACGCCCTCCACCAGCAATCTGAAATTCCCGAGCGTGCTGTGAAAGCGACGGAATGTGTCATCTCGTTCTGAATCGCCCAAAGGCTCTAACTCTTCCGTCCATGCATTATCGACAATCGCCGCCGACGCTTCCACTCGGAGCCGCAGAGCAGGCGTGATGTCCAGCACCGCTCCCTTGGCAAGCGACACCATGCCCGGATCGTCTGGGGCAGCGGACCCCGCAATATCGAGCACGCCGCGGATTTCGAGTTGGCTTATCGCGCTTGCAAGGCTCGTTTCGGTCGCGATGAGCGAACCGTTCTGAATCATCGCGTCTGCGAGACCCGAGTCCAATTTTTCGGGACAACCGAACCAGAGGACCTTGGGGTTGATCGGGCCAGATAGCGGGGCCAATAGCGAATCTAACGGCATCCAATCCGCGCTTGGGCGATAGCCCGCTACGACCACCAAGCCGTGCACGGTCGCGGTTTCCGCAATGCGGTTCAGCAATTCCGTCGCGTGCATGCTAAGGCGGCGCGTCAGCTCGATTCGGTTTCCGGGTGCGCGGGCATACTCGACGGTTTCATCGGATTTTCCAAAGAGATAGTGGATCGGCGGCCTCGAGCGGCTGCGCGGCACTTTCGCGTAGGTGTCTTTGGCAATCACCGTTTCGGGCTGTCGTCCTCGGGTCTCGAACCGCCGCGCAAACCGGGGATCGATGGACGAGGTGAACACCGCACTCCAAGTGACATCGAAGATCGCGGCGGCGGCGCCAGAGGGAACGCATCGGTCAAACCGCTCGGAAAGCCACGCCATGTCGGCCGCGCTCAACCCCTTATCGAGCGCGGCGAGCCATCCCGAATCGCGATCTGTGCATTCAAAGCGAGCGAGGAGAGAATCGAGGATGGCATCGTTTGCCGAGTCGAAACTTTGGCCCGCGACCAGCACCAAAGGTTGCTTGTTCTGAAGAGCGCGAGTCAGTATTTCAATGGGATCAGTTGGTGAACTCATGGTCTATCTCTCTGTGTGAGGTTGAACAGAAATGATGGATGGATTTTGCCATAGCCTTCTCGTGGGCTTCGCGCCTCGCCCCGCTCGCGTCTTTCGAGAGAGTCACTCTCGCCCACCATAACGCCGCAACAACGCGGCTGTTTCATGAGCATTCATCAACACCGCACGGCGCAAGGGTGTCGAGCCATAATCGGTCTTCGCGTTGGCGTCGGCGCCGTGCTTGAGCAAAATCTCGGCTGTCTCATGAGCGTTCTGCGCCGCCGTGTGCAAGGGTGTCCAGCCATTATCGTCCCTCGCGTTGACGTCGGCGCCGTGCTTGAGCAACAACGCGGCTATCTCATGAGCGTTCCGATACGCCGCAAGGCGCAAGGGTGTTACGCCACCTTTGTGCTTCGCGTTGACGTCGGCACCGTGCTTGAGCAAAACCTCGGCTGTCTCATGAGCGTTCTCCCCCGCCGCCCAGTGCAAAGGTGTCCAGCCATCATCGTCCCTCGCGTTGACATCAGCACCTTTGTTCAGCAGATATAGAGTCAGGATAGGGAGGTTCAGACGCACTGCAATGTGCAGGTCAGTCTCGCCCTCTGGGTTCACGCCATGCAAAGATGGCTCGCGGCCCACTTCTGCGACAAATTTATTCTTCTCTCCCGCCAGTTCGACATAATCATAAATCACAACACTTGCGACAGCCAAGAGCGCGAGCATACCCACCACTGCCCACAGCACCTTGCCACGACTTTTCCGCTGTTCTTTTGCTACGGGCGCGGTGTCGTCAACGGGTGGAGGCGAGCTTTCCGTCTTTGGAGGTCGCGCTATCTCCTGTGCATCGCCCAACTCGGCACGCCATTCGGACGCGCTTTGCGGACGCGCTGATTCATCGACTTGCAGCGCGTGATCGATGGCGACGAGAAATGGATGGCTCGCACGATCTTTGCAGCGTTCCGAAACCGGGATCAGCGGATCGTCGATCATCCTGTCCACCGCATCCGTGGGTACTTCAGCGGTCAATGCGCGGTAGCATACCCCGCCGAGCGCGTAAATATCTGTCCAAGGCCCTTGATTGCCCCGGCTCGAATACTGCTCGCGCGGCGCGTACCCAGGCGTCACGACGGACGTCACCGAACGGCTCTTGGCCCCTATCGCCAGACGCGCCGCGCCAAAGTCCAACAACACGGGCGAATCGTCCTCGTCTCGGATGATGATATTGCCCGGCTTGATGTCTCGATGCAAAAAATCAGCGCGATGCACCACCTCCAAGCCATCGAGGATCGGATGCAGAATCGCCTTGAGCTCCGCCTCGGTCAAGACGCCCTTGCGATTGAGATACGCGGACAAGGTCTCGCCCTCGGCGTATTCCATCACGATATACGCCGTGCTGTGCGCTTCAAAAAAATGATGCACGCGCACGATGTTCGGATGTTGAAACCGCGCCAAAATTCGGGCCTCGTCGATAAAGCGATCCAGGCCCCATTGAAAGTCCGCTGTCGCCTGAGACGATTGCGGCACCACGGACAAATCGCTTTCGCGGGTGGCGAGGTCCGCGGGCAAGTACTCCTTGATCGCCACGGGAATATCGAGCGCGAGATTCCAGCCGAGGTAAGTGATGCCAAACCCGCCGTGCCCGAGGACGCGATGAAATTCAAAATCCCCGATGCGCGTCCCTTTTGGCAGGGCCAATTTGTGTTGTGTTTCGTTCACGACATTTCCTTTGTGTTTGGGATTGGGGGCGTCTCGCCGCTCACATCTCACCGCGTACCACCTGCAAAATCATGCGCGCGGCGAGGAGTGTCACCAGCCATTTTAGGGCCGTGCGAAAGGCGCGCTCGGGCACGCGCCCGCGAATTTTCGTACCCAGATATGACCCGACGGATGCCGAGGCGATCATGCCCGCGACCAATTTCCAATAGGGCGCGAACGCAAAGCCCAAAAAGCCAAAGGTCAAAATTTTCAGCGCGTGGCTCGAGGTCATTTGAACCGAATGCGTGATCACCGTGCGGTCGCGGGGCAGATTTTCCCGCAACAGCAACGGCATGTTGAGCGGGCCATTTACGCCCACAAACAGGGACAACGCGGTTTGAAACGCGCCCAACAGCGCGAACTTCCCGGGCAACTCCGGCGCGCTTGAAAACCCGGGCATCCACGTAATCAGCAAGATGACCCCTCCCAAGAAGAGGGGCATGATGTCCCATTCAAACTCCGCGAGAAAACGCGATCCCAACAAGGCGCCCATCGCCGCGCCGCCCGCGTATTGCCCCGCGATGCGCCAGTCGGTGTGCCGGATGCCCAACAGCGCGCGGCTCAAATTGCTGGCGATTTGCACCGAACCGTGAATCGGGATAATCGCAGATGCGGGCAAAAACCCCGGCATAATCGCGATGAGCACCACGCCGCCGCCAATGCCGCCAACCGCCGCGATCATCGACGTCACACACGCGGCCCCGATCAAAAACCAATCTGCGCTCGCCATGCGATCCCTACCACGTCATGTAATGCGTCGTCTGATCGCCCGTAAAGCGATCGTAGCGCGGGTGGATAAAATCTTCGGTGGCGTCCATGTGGGCGTAAAACGCCCGTTGCATCTCGTTTCGCCGTTGCGGTTGGGCGTCGTACAAATTGTCCAATTCAAAGGGATCGCGGGTCAAATCGTACAACTCGCCGTAGGTTTTTGTCGGATAGTGGATGTACTTCCACTCCCGCGTGCGGATGCAGCGTTTATCCACCGCTTCGGCAAACACCGTGTCGCGCACCGTTGCCCGTTCGCCGCGCATCAGCGGGGACAAATCGACGCCCTGCACGCATTCGGGCGCGTCAAACCCGGCCAAATGCGCGAGGGTGGGAAACAAGTCTATGCTTTCGACGAGCGCATCGCAGGAACGGCCCGCGCGGCCGGGCACGGCGATCAAACACGGCACATGCAACATGCAATCGAGCAGGAACGGCGCTTTGGCCGGAATCCCGTGATCGCCCAAAAACTCGCCGTGGTCCGACAAAAACACCACGATGGTCTCATCGGCGATGCCCTTTTGTTCGAGTGCGTCGAGGATCAGGCCCACCTGCCAGTCGATTTGCGACACCATGCCGCAATACGCCGCCTTCATCTTGCGGAACGTCTCGTCGGAAGCGCGGTCAAACCCGCGGTATTTGTGGTGTTCGGCCTTGAAATACAAAGCGTATTCGGGCGGCTTTTTGGCGATGTCGTCCTCGGCGCGGCGAAAGGGCGGCACGTCCTCGGGGTCGTACAGCTTTGCAAAACGCCCGGATGGCACATAAGGATGGTGCGGCCCGTAGAATCCCACCCACAAGAAAAAGGGATCGTCCGTATCCAACCCTTCGAGGTACTCGATGCTCTTCATCCCCACGTACGCATCGATGTGGCAATCTTCGGGCAGGTCGGATGGCACGGCGCCGAGGTTTTTGCGAAAATTGGGCAGGGCATAGCCCGTTCGATACTCGTATCCCCGATTGCGAACGTATTGCTCAAACGGATTGGGGTCTTTGACCGTATAATCCCCATCGGCCCGCTCTTTCCATCCCCGCCGAATCCCCACGGCGTCCATGTGGTCAAGCACCTGCTGAAAACGCTGTTGCCCAATGCCGTGCTTGCCCACGCTCGCGGTCGTGTATCCCCTGTTCTTGAACGCCTCCACCATCGTCAGCTCGTGTTCGCCGAGCTTGGATCCATTCCATTTCACGCCGTGATTTTTGGGATAACGCCCGGTCATAAACGACGCCCGCGACGGCGAACACACGGGGTTTTGCACAAAGCACTTTGAAAACCGCATGCTCCTTTCGGCCAGGGCGTCGATCGCAGGCGTTTGCACGAGCGGATCGCCCGTGTACCCCAGCGTATCATAGCGCAAATGGTCCGTTGTGATAAACAGGATATTGGGCCGTTTGATCATCGCGCACCTCGTCATGCGAATTGAGAGTAAAAATTGAGTGAGAAGCAAGTGGCCGCCAATCGTCCAAAGACATGAACGAGTGAGCCGTATGCTGGTTTTTTGTCGAATCCAACTGAGCAGGGACTCCAGTTGTGGAATTGGTGGAGATCATACTACGCGACAAAACTAAGAATCGGGTAAAAACCGTGCTTCTTTTAGGATTTTCAGACCGCGTTGAAACGTGCGTGCGTGGTCTTGGATATTCAAAAGGACATATTGCAGATAATCGAGTCCATATCGAAAGAGACTTTTCTCTTTCTTATCATGGTTTTTTATTTTGAGCGGGGTATGGTGGGCTCTCTCTTCGCCCATGAGATGGGCCCAACACACGGCGAGGGTCAACAGGGCGATGAGTTTTTCGATGCGGTCGGCGTCGGTGAGATGGGTCTGTTCGAGATCAAAGCCTCGGCGTTTGAGGGTGGCAAAAAGGACTTCAATGCGCCATCGTTTTTTGTAGGTCAAGCGTGCGTCAATGTCCGGTGTGTTGCTACCGACCATCACCCAGTCATCGGGGCATCGGATCGCCGATAAAGAGAGCGATTGTCCATAGACGCATCCGGGTTTTGGCAAGGTCGTTTGTTGATTCAAGGTCAGGTTGGCGAATCGTTTTTTCAATGGGATCGCGTTTTGTCCCGTTTCGAGGATCGCGTTTTCTTTGAGGCGAATGACAAAAGGCATGTTGTTTTCGGTCAACCAGTTAAACCATTCTCGCCCGATAAATTCGCGGTCGGCTACCAAGGCGCGAATCTTACAGGGCTTGATGTGTTGACGGACCCGTTTCATGAGGGCTATGCGCTCTTGCGTGCTCGAGTTGCCCTTTTTGTTGAGCATCTTGAAGCAAATGGGAAACGCCATGTCTCGATAGAGGATGCCCACGGTCAGGAGATTGATCGACACCTTACCCAATGACCACTGGGTCCGATCCATGGCGAGTATAAAATCCGATTTGACCGGTAAGAGATGCCGAATCAAGCTCGTCGCCCAATCTTCGGGGAGCGTGAACTCGGCGAAAAAACGTTGGATTCTGCGGTAGTTGGATTTTGGCTTGACTTTGCCATTGAGCGCATTGGCCAGTTTTGTCAAATTGACGGTCGTCACTTTCATCAAGGCCAAGAGAAAGGCCGAGAGGAAGGTCACCCGGGCTTTATGCCAAGGAAAATGCGCTTGCAGGATGGGGTATAGTTGCATAACTTGATCCGACATAGACCTGTGCTTTCCGAGAAGAGGTGAGGGTTTTTGCGGTCAACTTAAATCTAACTCTTTTATGGATTTTGCACAGGTCTTTATTTTTTGTCGCGTAGTATGGGTGGAGATAATAAAAAAGAACGAGGACGCGATGGGGTCAACTCTTAATTCGCATTTACAGAGTACGAAAAGCAACTAAATTTCCGCAAAGGGATGTAAGGATGAGTAACAGTTGCGTAAAATCACACAAAATCGCATGTTGATTTTATCGAGATGCAAACGCGAGAAGTTGTAAAAATTGGCGCGGTTGGCGGCCGCTTCTAACGCACGCGAAACGGAATCGAACATGAAACCCAAACCGACCCATCTCTTCCTCTTTCTCATCTGCATCTACACCCTCACCGCGGGCGGGCATTACGGCGGCGATGGATTTTGGCATTACCTCACCGCGCAAAGCCTCGTGCGAGATGGGGACCTCATCGTCGCCGATGAACCCTTCGCCATGCCCGAAATGCAAAGCACCTACGACGCGGTCACAGCTTCGGGACGCCGATACGCCAAATACGGCCTGGGCATGTCCCTCGCAGAAGTGCCCCTGTACGCCGTCGGCCTCCTCCTCGCGGACCGCTTTCCCCATATCCCCGCGGACTATCTCACCATGTTCACCACATCCATGGCCAACGTCATCATCTCCGCGCTGTGGGTCATCGTCTTTTTCCATGCCATTCGATCTCGCGATTACGCCCCCGCCACTATCGGATGGCTCACCGGTGCGTTTGCACTCGGTACGATGGTCTTTCCCTACGCGGGATACGGCTTTTCAGAACCCCTCGTCGGCCTGGGCTTGCTCCTCGCAATCCACGGCATCACCAAACGCGATCCCTCGCCCCTCCTCGCGGGCATGGGGTTTGGGATCGCGATCCTCACCAAAGCGTACATGGTCATCCTGTTGCCCATCCTGCTCCTCTACCTGCGGCGCAACAAATGGGACATCCATCGCGTCGGCGTCTTTTTGGCACCTATCGCCGCAGCCTGTCTCCTGGTCGCGTACCACAATCACCTGCGCTATGGCGACGTTTTCCTCACCGGATATCACCTCGATGCACTCGCCCAAAAAGGAGGCTATTTCACCTTTCTGTTCGCGCAATTTGCCACCGCCTTTTACGGCTTGATCTTCAGCACGGGCCGCGGCCTCGTCTTCTTTTTTCCCCTGATCTGCCTCTTTCCCATCGCCTATTTGAAATTCCGATCATCGCATCCCAATGACGCCCGTCTCTTTCTCGGCCTGATCCTGATGCTGTTTGGCTTTCTGTTGCCCATGATCGAATGGGCCGCAGGCGCGTCCTGGGGGCCGCGTTATCTGTTGCCCATCATGCCCTTTTGCCTGATCCCCCTCGGCGCACTCGCCGATCTCGCATGGATCCGCCGCCTCGCCATTGTCGGCTTCCTCGTCCAACTTCCCGCCGTGCTGATGAATCCCTATCTCTTTGTCCGCTTTGTTCGAGACAACGAGATCGGCACCGTGATCTTCGCGCCCCATCAGATGGGCGACCTGCTGTTCTCCCCATACCTATCGCCCATTCTCGGCGGCTACTGCCAACTCGCCTCGGCGATTCATCGCATCTTCACCGGGCAGTCGCTCCACTATACCATCCCGTCCTACACAGAGCGTTTTGTCTCCGCGTCGTTGGAAAATTACGACCTGATCGACCTGTGGTGGGTCAATGCCCTCCGCACAAACATGCTCGGCCCAACCATGACTTTGGCACTCATCCTCTTCGTGATCGGCCTGACGCTCCTCGCCGCATATTCTGCGCGACGAGCCATGCACATGGAAATAGACAAATAGAAATAGACGAATCGTAGGGACGGTGCCCCGTGCCCGAAGACGTGAGACCGCAGAGGACAGGCCCCTGTGCCTATCCAAATGCAGGACAACCACAGGGGGTTGTCCCTACGGTAGCGTTTGGAATGGGTTAATGTAGGGACAGGCCCCCGTGCCTGTCCTCGTGTCCATCGGTGAGCCGAGGCCATGCCCTTGCCCGCCAATCACCGGCCACCAAATCAGTCGGTGGTCAGCCCCTGCCCAAACCCAACCGCTATGGCAGTTGCCCTTCGTTCCGCCGATTTGTAAATTTGTACAGCACTTGACGCGATACACAACTCGATGTATAGATTGCCGTCACGGGGCGACGCGCTTTTTGATCGCCCAACGCGAGACACAGGAGGTTCGCCCGTGAAATTGACATCTTTGAAAATTGAAAATTACCGCGCCATTGAAAAACTCGAGTTGCCGCTCGATCCATCGCTGACGGTCTTTCACGGTGCCAATGGGTGCGGCAAGACGAGCGTTCTGAGCGCGATTGCGGTGGGAGTGGGGGATATGATGGGATATTTTCTCGACGAATCGACTCTTGATTTCTGCGAGGAGGATTGGCGCGAGGGCGCAGAGCCGCCGCGGGTCTCCGTCACCCGCTCCGATAGAGGTGGAGAAGTTACATGGGAACGGCGCGGGGCTGAGCAGACGGACGAGGAGTTGGAGAAGCAAAGGCAGTTTCTGTTGGACAGACGAAAAGAGCTGGCTGAGGCCCTTCATACGAATCAAAACGAGATGCCGATAGTCGCCTTTTACGATACGGATCGCACGGCATCGGGGATGCCGGAGGTGTCGAACGATCCCAAAGACATTCGCAAATTTTCACGGTTGGCCGCGCTGGAGGGGGCATTGTCCGCTCGCACGGATTTTGAAGCTCTCTTCGCTTGGTTCTACGCCAAAGAGGACGAGGAGTTGCGGGCGCAAAAGGCGAGGCGCGATTTCGATTATCAGCTCGGGGATTTATCCGCGGTTCGCCGAGCGATCTCGGCCATGCTCCCGGAAGTATCCGATCCGCGCTTCGAGTTGAATCCGATCCGTTTCGTCGTATCCCTAAAGCCAAAGCAGGGCCTATCGGTAGAACTCTCGCTCGACCAGTTGAGCGGTGGCTATCGCATCGTGCTAGCACTCGCGGCTGATTTGGCGCGGCGAATGGCGCAGGGCAATCCGCATTTGGACGATCCGCTCGAATCCGAAGCGGTCGTGCTGATCGACGAAATCGAACTCCACTTGCATCCGGCTTGGCAACAGCGCGTCTTGGGCGACCTGCGGCGGACCTTTCCGAACGCGCAGTTCATCGTCTCGACCCACAGCCCCCAAGTGCTGACCACGGCCGAGCCGCAACACATTGTGGAGTTGCATCGGGAGGGCGACCGCATTGTGGCAGGCGCGCCGGCAGGCGCGACTTATGGCGCCGAAGCCGGGGATGTGCTCTCCGTCGTGATGGGCGTAAATGAACGCCCGCCCGGGAATGCGTTCACAAAAGCACTGGAACAATACCGCCATCTGATCAGGGAGGAAAAGTGGGCGTCGGAAGAAGCCTTGGCACTGCGGAAGAAACTCGAGCGCATGTCTCCTTATGACCCGGCACTCGATAGAGCCAAACTCGAAATCAAGCGGCGCAAACTGTTCAAGCAAATGGCGAAATCGCAATGAAGACCATCCGCAAATTGAACGCGCCTACTCCCGACCTCGCCGAATATCTCGGTGCCGTGGGCAATAATGTGAACTGGGAGGAATTTCGATCTCACAATTCGGGCGCGTCTTATCGGGAACTCAGAGATGCTCTAACCCAAAACCAACACGGCCTTTGCGCCTACTGCGAGATCGAGATCAAAGAACGGCGGCGTCAGGTCGAGCATGTGATCCCGCAAAGCAACGATAGGACGAAGGCCCTCGACATCGCCAACATGGTCGCCTGTTGCATGGGTGGCACGGTGTCGGGAACTGACGAAGATCATTACCGCATGCCCGTGGGACACAACATGAGTTGTGGGCAGGCAAAGGGGAATCAGAATGACCCAAACTTTATCGATCCCCGGATGCTACCCGCATTGCCCTCACTTATGCGGGTGATTGACAACGGGCTGATTGAAGCGGACGAAAATGCCTGTCGAACGGCCGGCTTTCTCCCCGACCGTGTGACCCGCACCATTAAAATTCTGAACCTCAACGCGGAACGGCTCCGGTTGGCGAGGGAGAAGCGATGGAATGGTCTCGAAGAAGAATGGGGACAAATTAACGATTCAAATATGATGAATGATTGGATACGCTCCGTGCTGATACCGGACGCGAACGACCTGTTGGCCTCCTTCTTTACCACGAGCCGGTGCTACTTTGGACCTTTCGGCGAGCGCGTTCTCGAACGACAACCTCAAACGTGGATATAAGCTATGCCTGTTTCCCGCCGATCCGCTCGATCAAAACGCACATCTATCGCAGGTGCCGAAGGGCCTAAGCGCGGTGTCACCGACGTTTTGTCTCGCGCTTGGGTGCCCGTGGTCTTCTTTGCCCTGCTCGCGACGGGGTATTTCTATCACTTCATTTTTATGGGTGATATGATCCTCGGCAGCGATACCGGGACGGAATTTCACAGGGGCAACGAACCCTTTGCCGAAGCCCTCGGCAAATTGCGCCCGGCCAACTGGAGCCGATTCTTGGGCGGCACGCCAGAATCCGCCTCGCTCCGGGCGCAGTACTATCCCCTCGTCGTCATCGACCTCTTCACGAGTCAACACCGCTATTTTGGCTGGCGTTACGTCTTTGCCATGTTCACCGCGGGCTATTTCACATTTCTCTGCGTCCGCAGCCTGGGCCTGCATCCGCTCGCCGCACTCATCGCAGGGGTCGCGTACGCATCTGCGCCTGCGTTCCTGGCGTTCTCGCTCGCCGGTCACTATGCGAAAATGACGGTCATCGGCCTCTTTCCGCTCATGTACTGGGCATTGAACAAAGGCATGGACACGCGGCGCGTCATCTACTTTGTGATCCTCGGCGGCACAGTCGGCATCGCGATCTACAGCCCGCACCTCCAAATGGCCTACTTCGCACTGTGGGCGCTCGGCCTGCTGTTTTTGTACAAACTCATCGCGCACTATCGCGCAACGCGAAAGACCGCGACCGCGCTGTACCAAACCCTCCTCTCCGCAGGCGCGATTTGCCTGGGCCTCGCCATAGGCGCGGAGGGGTTGTTTCCGCAATACTGGAACACCCAAACATCGTCAAAACGCGCGGTTCAAGCGCAGTCCGACCCGGACGCAGGTTATGAATTTGCCGCGTCATGGTCGCTCCATCCCGAAGAAATTTTCGCCCTCGTCATCCCCGAATTTGGCGGGTTCGACACGGAGCCCCATCGATACTGGGGCCGCAATCCCTTCAAACTCAACTCGGAATACGTCGGCATCGTCCCCCTCTTTTTTGCCATCGTCGCCCTCTCGCGCATCCGCCGACGATCGCACATCGCATTTTTGACCGGCCTTTTCGCGCTCGCGGTCGCCTACGCGCTTGGCCCACATACCCCCGTACACGCGCTCTGTTACCATTTCCTGCCGGGGGTCAAGGTCCTGCGCGCGCCCGGCATGATCGCCTTTCTCTTTTCCTTTGCCCTGTGCGTGCTCGCGGCCTACGGTCTCCACCGTCTCATAACCGGCGACCTCGCGGCCGAAGCGGCCAAAAGGATCGGGATCGCGGGGGGGATATGCGCGGCGGTCCTCCTCCTATTCGCCTTTGCCCCGGCCGCACTCCTATCCCTGTGGCAAACTACCATGTGGACGGACATGCCCGTAGCCCGGCAGCAAATCGCACAGGCGAGTCTGTCGCAGGTGGGAACGGGCGCTTTGCTCGCCGCGCTCTTCGTCGGCACGCTCGCGGCCCTCTCGTACCGCCGCGCCCAAAACAAACTCCCCATCCACACCTTTGCCCTCGTCATCTCGATCGTCGCGCTCATCGACACCTGGCGCATCGACAAACACTTTCTCGCCTATGCCAATCCCAATCGCTTTCCCCCGGAAGAGCGCGTCAACGCCGATGCGGTCGCGTTCCTCAAACGAGACGACAGCCTCTTCCGCGTGCTCCCGCTTCCCAACCACAACGCCATGCGCTTGCCCGGCATCGACCTCGTCACGGGATTTAACGACTTTACCATCAAGCGTTATGACGACATCCTCAAATCCGATGCCCTCAACGCGCCCGAAATTCTCAACTTGCTCAACGCCAAATACATCGTCGCGGCGTCCGAACTCAACG
Organism: Candidatus Latescibacterota bacterium; assembly: GCA_965242535.1. GTDB lineage: Bacteria > Latescibacterota > UBA2968 > UBA2968 > UBA2968 > VXRD01. The sequence goes on along the minus strand of OZ251458.1, from coordinate 4,454,218 downwards.
CCGCCCCATTTCAAAAAGTCGCCGGCAGGCAGGGGTTGCACATCTATCGCAATCCCCACGCGCTCCCGTGGTTTTATCTCGCGCCCCAATACGAGATCGTCCCCGACGAAGAGGTGATCCTCCAAAAATTGCGCGATCCAACGGCCCTGCCGACGCGCACGGTCCTCATCGAGGAAGACCCCGGCATGGCGGGCGATGCCCAGGCGACCGAGGCGGGCACAGTCGAACGCCTCGAATACGATGAACGCCGCGGCTATCTCAAACTCAAAACCCAGGCGTCGGGGGCGCGCATCCTCGTCATCTCGCAAAACCACCACCCCAACTGGCACGCCACCGTCGACGGCGAACCCGCACCGCTCATCCGCGCCAATTATCTCTGGACCGCTGTCGCGCTCGCCCCTGGCGAACACGTCGTAGAGCTCGCCTACCGCGATCCCATCCTCGCCATCGCACGGGGGATCACCCTCGGCGGCGTCGCCGTCTTCATCGCGGCCATCGCGCTGTGCATTCGCAAATCCCATGGAGCGACCGACCATGGAAAATGAAGATCGGGACGCCCATTCGGACTCGGCCATTCAGCGCGTTGCGCGAGGCGCGATTCAGACTTTCGGGCTCACCTATCCCGCGCGGATCATCAACTTTGTCGTCCTCCTCTTTCTCTATCAACTCCTCGTCCCCGAAGATTTTGGCGCCGTCGGCACGGCCTATTCCATCCTCGCCCTCGCCATTGCCATCCGCGACTTCGGCTTGCACTTCGCGCTGTTATACGAACACGACCGCGTTCACGAACTCGCCCCCACGCATTTTGTGCTCGGCGTCTGCATGGGTAGCATCAGCACGGGCCTCGCTTTGTCGATGGCGTTTTGCGCGGATCAAGTGCTCGCCCTCCTCAATGCCTTCGGCGCGTTCCGTCCAGACCCCCAAACCTATCCCAAAGTGGCCCTGGCCCTCGCGGTATTGGGGGCGTTCGATTTTCTCAGAACCGCGGCCTTGACTGCCGAAGTGCAACTCCAACGCGACCTCGCATTTGGCCGGTTGGCCTTTGCACACGCGGGCGGAACCGTTTTCGCATCCCTGGTCGGCCTCGGCCTCGCGTACCTCGGCTGCGGCAAATGGGCGTTGATCCTCGGGTTTTTTCCGTACAGCGTCGCCTATATCCTCTTTCATTGTACGGTCGTCTGGCTGCGCCATCCCCCGCCCCTAAACCGATTGCACGCCTTTGACCGAGACGCCGCAAAGCGCATGATCCGCTACGGCTTGTGGTTTTGGATCGGCGTCATCCCCAGAATTTTCGCCCACCACTACGACAAACTCATCATCAGCGCGTTCTTCGGGTTGCACCTGCGCGGGATATACGACGCCGCGCACAATTTTGCCCAAATACCCACAGGCGCCGTCACCATGGTCATCGTGCGGATCACCGGCGCGGTGTACGCGCGCTATCAAAACCGGCGCGACCAACTCTCGGCGGCGTACCGCCGCGCCCTGCGCCTCATCCTCCGCACCACCATCCCCATCTCTTTGGTGCTCGCGCTCGAATCCAACCGCTGGATTTTGCTCTTCAGGCCCGAATGGACGCCCGCGGCGCCATTGCTCCAATGGCTCATCATCTACTCGCTTTGCCGTCCCGTGCTCGACGATATCCACGCCTTGTTCTACGGCATCGGCACGCCCAAAACGATTGCGAAATTCGCATCGGCTCAAGCCCTCTCGCTCCTGGTTCTCGCCCCGGTGCTCGGCCACTTCTTCGGCATCGCAGGCATCGCCGTTGGCCTCAATGCCATGGCCGTCGGCGGTCTCATCTACGCGCTCGTCTTGGCGCGGTCTTATGTGGATTTGCCCATCGCCAAAACCTTCGCGCCCCCGCTCATCGCCGCGGGCCTCGGCACGGGCCTGCATGTCGCCGCCGGCGCGTGGCTCAACGCATTGTCGACCTCGATGGCCGTCATCGCGGGCAGCGCGGTCTTCGCGGTGGGCTATGCCATCGGCTTGCTCATCGCGGAACGCAAAACCCTGATCCGCGAAATCAAAACCGTTGTCCACGCGATCAAGTCTTGACATTTGCCCCATTTTCAATATTATTCTAATTGGAATAATTATGAGGAGAATAATTGTGAAATTTTACGACCGAGAGACCGAGTTGGCACTCCTGCGCGCCCTGACCCAAAGATCGGAACAATTCTCTCAATTCACCGCGATCTTAGGCCGCCGCCGCGTGGGGAAAACAGAACTCGCGCGCCAGCACCTCGAAAATCGCGGCCTCTACTTCTTCGTGGAAAAACGCCCTCCAACCGCACTCCTGTCCGAATTTTCAGCCGCGCTCAAATCGCACATCGCCCACGCGCCCGCATTTGCGAACTGGAAGGATTTTTTCGTTTTCCTCTTCGTGGAAACGCAACGCCGACCCGCGATCGTCGTCTTCGATGAGTTTCAAAACTTTCTCGCCGTGGACCCCTCGGTGTATTCCATCCTGCAAGGCGTGTGGGACGAATGGCACAAACGATCCAACATCCATCTCATCGCCATCGGCTCTGTGGTGGGCCTGATGAAAAAAGTCTTCCAAGATGCCGAAGAACCCCTCTACGGCCGCCTCACCCAAGAAATCGACCTCGGCCCATTGCCCCTTGAAGCCATCTATCACATCGCCGAGGACCTCGGCTTTCTATCGCCAGAAGACATCCTCACCCTCTACGGCATCTTCGGCGGCATGCCCCGGTATTACGAAATCATCGAAAGTCTGGGCCTGGGCGGCACCCCCATCCGCCAAATTCTGCATCGCGCCCTGTTTGTGCCATTTGCCCCTTTTCGCAACGAAATGCGCGACATCATCATCCTCTCCGAATTTGGGGGCGCGGCGCACACTTATTTGGCGATTCTCGAAGCCATTGCCACGGGCAAAACCCGGCTGTCCGAAATCGCCGGTCCTGTGGGCCTGCCCGCCACGAGCCTGTCCAAATACCTGCGCGAATTGTCCGGCCTGTTCGACCTGATCGAACGCGAAGTGCCCGTTACCGAGCGGTCTTGGCGCACGAAAAAGAGCCGCTATAAAATCCGCGACCCTTTCATCACCTTCTGGATGCGTTTCATCTACCGGCAGTTGAGCATTTACGAGTTGGGCAACTTTTCGTATTTTCTCCATCGCCTCGATACTTACGTCTCGGAATTTATGGGCATTGCCTTTGAAAACATCACGCGAGAACTCCTACTCGCCCTCAACCGGCAAAACCGCGCGCCCTTCTGCTTTCACAGAATCGGACGCTGGTGGGACAGACAAAGCGAAATCGACCTCGTCGCCCTCAACCGCGAAACGGGCCAAACCCTGTTTGTCGAATGCAAATGGACATCGCAACCCGTTGACACAGGCGTTCTAAATACCCTCAAACGCCGCGCACAAAACCTCCACGCGGACCGAGCCTTCTACCTCATCGCGTCCAAATCGGGATTTACCCCCGCGCTCAAAAATCGCCGCGATCCACACCTCTACCTTTGGGACTTAAACGACATCGCAAAATTGCTGACCGAATGATTTTGAGCAACTCCCGCGCCTTGACATTTGCCCCTTTTTCCAATATCGTTCCGTTCGCTTATCCTTCCGGCTCGAGACATTGTTTTTCGTCTGAAAGTCATGAAACAAAAGGAAAAAAAAATGAAAATAGGCATTTTTGCATATCCCACCTTTTTAACGGATCGGTACGGTGGCATCACTTTGTTGAATCACACCTACGATTACCTAAAACGCGCTGGGTATGATGTTCACCGCTTTGACCCTTGGACACATCGCATTGAAGACTTTGACCTCATCCATCACTTTGGTCTCGAATACTGCAACTACGACTGGTTTCTCACGGTCAAAGCGACCGGCACAAAGCTCGCCGTCACGCCAATTTACTGGTTGCCAGACCTTTCGCGTTCACAGCGGATCGCCGATAAAGAGAACGGCGCGAATCTTACAGGGCTCGATGTGTTGACGGACCCGTTTCATGAGGGCTATGCGCTCTTGCGTGCTCGAGTTGCCCTTTTTGTGGAGCATCTTGAAGCAAATGGGAAACGCCATGTCTCGATAGAGGATGCCCACGGTCAGGAGATTGATCGACACCTTACCCAACGACCATTGGGTCCGGTCCATGGCGAGGATAAAATCCGATTTGACCGGTAAGAGATGCCGAATCAAGCCCGTCGCCCAATCTTCGGGGAGCGTGAACTCGGCGAAAAAACGTTGGATTCAGAGAAAGGCCGAGAGGAAGGTCACCCGGGCTTTGTGCCAAGGAAAATGCGCTTGCAGGATGGGGTACCGTTGCATAACTTGATCCGACATAGACCTGTGCTTTCCGAGAAGGGGTGAGGGTTTTTGCGGTCAACTTAAATCTCACTCTTTTTCGGATTTTGCACAGGTCTTTATTTTTTGTCGCGTAGTATGGCTGTTGACAAAAAGTAGGTCGCCGCACGCCGTAGGCACAGGCGTAGCCAACCCAAAGTTGTTAGAAAAGCGAGCAATGTCGGTGCTGATTTGTGCGTATCAAAATTGAGAATAACTCAATTTACCGAGTAATGAGCTTGTCGTAGGTCTAAGAAGCCATCTAAAAATTATTGGGACCTACCCCCCTGGCCCCCCTTCCTGCGAGGAAGGGGGGAATCAAGGCATCCTATTTTGCGATAGGTATGGTTTTGACCTGCGAAAAGCGAATGCTTTTGTGGCTATCTCAATGGCGGTCCGAGTTTTTAGATGGCTTCTAAAGGAGCACATTCCCATGCGATACATCGCCGATGTTCACCTGCATTCGCGTTTTGCGCGCGCGACGAGCAAAACGTTGAATCCGGAAAATTTGTATCGCTGGAGCCGCCTCAAAGGGTTGACGGTGGTGGGCACGGGCGATTTTACCCATCCAGTGTGGGTTGAAGAATTGCGCGATCAACTCGAGCCGGCCGAAGAGGGGTTGTTTCAACTGCGGCCCGATTTGATGAAGAACGTGGATGCCGAGTTGCCGGCGGCGTGTCGCGGAGAGACGCGCTTTGTGCTCTCGGTCGAGATCAGCCTGATTTACAAGAAGAACGGCAAAACGCGCAAAATTCACCATGTGGTGCTGATGCCGAGTTTCGACGCGGTCGCGCGGTTGAATGCGCGGTTGGGCGCCATCGGCAATCTGACGTCCGACGGGCGGCCCATTCTCGGCTTGGACAGCCGGGATTTGGTGGAGATCTGTCTGGAGGCGTGCGACGAAGTGCTGTTCATTCCCGCGCATATCTGGACGCCCCATTTTGCCGTTTTGGGCGCGAGTTCCGGGTTCGATACGTTGGACGAGTGTTTTGAAGATATGCTGCCGCACATTTTTGCCGTGGAAACCGGCCTGTCGTCGGACCCGCCGATGAATTGGCGATTGTCCATGCTGGACGACTACGCCATCGTCTCCAATTCGGACGCGCATTCGCCGCAAAAGTTGGCCCGCGAAGCCACTTGTTTTGACGCGGAACTCTCGTTTCGCGGGATGTACGAGGCATTGCGAGACCGCGATCCCACGCGGTTTATCGGCACGCTGGAATTTTACCCCGAAGAGGGCAAGTACCACTTTGACGGGCATCGCAAATGCGACGTGTGCTGGAAACCCGCGCAGACCCTCGGCGCGGCGGGGCTTTGCCCGGTGTGCGGCCGCAAGTTGACCGTGGGGGTGCTGCACCGCGTTGAACGGCTCGCGGACCGCGCAGAAGGCGACCGCCCAGAGGTGGCGATGCCGTATGAGAATCTGATCCCATTGCCCGAGGTCATCGGCTCGGTTTTGCAGGTGGGGCCGACGAGCAAGCGCGTGCAGGCCGCGTACGAGACGATGCTATCCACGCACGGGCCGGAGTTGCACATCTTGCGCGAAATGCCCGTTGAAGAACTCGCAAAGACGGGCGACCCCCTCATCGCCGAGGGCATTCGGCGGATGCGCGAAGGCGAGATTCACATCGCGCCGGGATACGACGGCGTGTACGGAAAAATCCAAGTTTTTTCAGACGAAGACCGCGCCATCCTAAGCCGACAAGACGCCCTGTTCCACATCCCCGCGGCAGAACAGACCAGACCATCCCCAAAGAAAAACGCAGAACGCATACCCAGTCCCCGACCTCCAGCCCCCGACCCACCGACCGCAACCGGCTTGGACGCAGACCAACGAGCAGCCGTCGCTATCGACACGGGCCCCACCATCGCGATCGCCGGCCCCGGTACCGGAAAAACCCGCGTGCTGACGCATCGCATCGTCGATCTGATTCAAAATCGCGGGGTGTCGCCCGCCTCGGTGATGGCCGTGACATTTACCAATCGCGCCGCCGATGAAATGTGGGAGCGCGTTGTCGCCCTCTCATCCGGCGGCGAGGAACTCGTGCCGTTGCGCGTGGGGACATTTCACCGTTTGGCGTTGGATCTCTTGCGCGAATACGCGCCCGAACGCTTGGGCGCCGTTGCCGATAGGAGCGATGCACGCGGCGTTTTGCAAGAAATCATCGCCGATACGGGGGCCGATGTGGCGGTCGATTTCGCGCTATCGGACATTTCGCTGTGCAAGGCCGGGGCGCGGGCGTTGGACGCCGATTTGCGGGCCGTTTATGCGGCGTATCAGCATCGCATGGCGGCTTATGGGCTGATGGATTTCGACGATATTTTGCTCGTCTTGGACGAAGTGCTCTGCGGCGAGGTGTTGGCGGATGTGCAGGCGCGTTTTTCCCATGTGCTCGTCGATGAGTTCCAAGATGTCAATGCGGTGCAGTACGCGTTGGTTCAAAAATGGGCGGGAAATGGCGATGGCCTGTTCGTCATTGGAGATCCGGATCAGGCGATCTACGGATTTCGCGGCGCCAGCGCGGCGTTTTTTGCGCGGTTGAAGGCGGATTTTCCCAAAGCGCGGGAAGTGGTGTTGCAGCGCGCGTTTCGCTCGACGCCTCAAATTCTCGCTGCGGCGTCCCGCATTTCCGGGCGGTCTTTCGTCGCGGTGCGCGAAAGCGGCGCGAAGCTGAAATCGTTGTCCACCTCGGGCGAAAGGGCCGAGGGCATTGCGATCGTGGATGAAATTGTGCAACGGGTCGGCGGCGCGGATTTGCTGCAAGCCAACGAAGAGGGCAAGCGCGGGTTGGGGGATTTTGCGGTTTTGTTCCGCACAGGGCGGCAGGCAGACGCGCTGGAATCGCGTTTTTTGGAGGCGGGCATTCCCCATCGCGTCATTGGGCAAAAGACGTATTTGGACGCGCCCGCTGTGCAACGGGCCCTCGGATTTTTCAAATACGCCCTGCGCGGCGATGCCCATGCGTTGATCGACGTGTTGTCCCTTCCGGCATTCGACCCCGGGCGCGAGGCCCGCGCGGCCCTGCGAAAAGGTATTTGCAAAGGCGTTTTGCCGGCCGCATTGCCAACCGCCGTGCAAGCGAAATGGGATGCGGTGCGCGAGGTTGCGGATCGCTTCCGCGAAGCATTGCCCGGGCTATCGCCTGCGGAACTCATCGCGATGTGGGCAGATGAATTCGCGCTGTCCGAAGATGTGGACATCGCGCGGTTGGGATCGTTGGCCCAAAGCGTGGATACCATCGCGGAATTGTTGGACGTGGTCGCCTTGGGGCAAGATGGCGATCTCGTGCGCCATGGCCGGGTCATCCGCCCCGAAGCCGTGACCTTGATGACCTTGCATGCGTCCAAGGGGTTGGAGTTTCCGGTGGTGTTTATCTGCGGCGCAGAGGAGGGGTTGTTGCCGCATTCCAACGCGGATGCAGCAGAGGAACGGCGGCTGTTTTTCGTGGGCATCACGCGCGGGCGAGACGAGGTGATCCTCACGCACGCCCGAAGCCGCCTGCGGTTTGGCGAACGCATCCGCCCCGAGGTGTCGCGCTTTGTAGATGACATTCCCGAGGATGTGATCGAACGCATCGAGTTGCGCCCCAAAAGGCGCGAAACCGCGGATCAACTGTCGCTGTTTTGACTGGGAATTGGCCTGACCACTGCGAAAGCCACGACCGAGAAAAATGGCGAATTCTCCACTCGCCACAGTTTTTCGGGCGACCTTCTCCCCTCTCCCCGCCTCACCGCCTCACCGCTCTCGCCTTCGATTCGATTCGGATCTCCCGACAAAGATCGGCGGCTTCCTCGTCGTACGTGCAAAACGGATCGCGCAAATTCAGGTGGCGTTCGTTCTCCAAATACACCGAATCCCAATCCACGATGTACCGCATTCGGTATTCCGACAGCGTCTTCACCAGTGTGGCCCGCGCTTTTGCCCGCGTATCCATCGGAGGCGTCAGGCAGGCGCGTTCAATTTGATCATCGGTCAGCACGCGCTGCATCCTGCCCCCTTGCTCCAGATCGAAATACAACCCGCGGTTGGGATCGATATTGTGGTACTCCAAATCCAAACTCTGCAACCACGGGTCATTCCAACTCAAATTTTCCGATTCGCGGAACGCATCCAACAACCACTTTTTCGCCACCCAGTCCAACCGATCCGACAGTTGCATGGGATCGGATTCCAAATCATCGAGCGTGCGCTCCCACGCATCGAGCACCCAGTCCGACTCCTCATCCAATCCCCTCAAGTGGCGTTGCGCCAAGCCCAAATAGACGCGCTGGATATCAATCGCCGAAATGGTTCGCCCGTTTTGCCGCGCCAGAATCCATTTGTGCGTCGGATCGCGCGAAATCTCTTTGAGCGCCCACACCGGATCGCCCAAGCCGAGCTCGCGTGGAAAAATTTTTCGCTCCAACAGATTGAGCACCATCGCAGTCGTGCCGATTTTCAATGCCGTGGCGTACTCCGACATATTCGAATCGCCCACCAACAGATGCAACCGGCGATACTTGCTGTGATCGGCTAACGGCTCATCCCGCGTATTGATAATCGCACGCGAAAACTGGATCCACTGATAAATCTCCGTCACGATGTGATCCGCGCGTTGGGAAATCTGAAACGCCACCGGGTCTTCTCGATCCGCGTCCTCGCGCACATCGCGGCCGTAATAATAAAAACTATCGTCATAGCTGCCCACCCGACCCGCGCCGCAAAAAATTTGGCGCGTCACCAAAAACGGCAACAGCGCGGGAATCACCACCGTGGAAAACGGCACATTGCGCCGGATCAAATAATTTTCATGGCAACCAAATGTCGCCCCCGTATAGTGATCGATATTGTTCTTCAAAAACGAGGCTTCCTTGCCCAAGCCGAGTGCCTGCAAGGCCCGGTGCAAAATGAGATCCCCCGCCCGATCAAACGCCACGATATCCCACAGCCCCGCGCATTCGGCCGTGGCGTATTCCAAATGCCCCATGTCGATGTACACGCGCCCGGCATTCAAGAGAAAACCCCCGTTGCCCGGGGGTTCGTCTCGTCCGCGATAGTGGATATCCACAATCCCGATTCGATCTTTAAAAAAAATGTGATCCTTCACCTTGACCGAAATCGCGTCTGGACTCACAAAGCCCTCGCCCACGGGGGCCAAACACCCGTATTCGGTTTCCAAACCAAAAATGCGATCTCTCATGAAGCCTCTCAGTCCGCCTCGATCCGAGCCTGTGCAGCCGCGATTTCCTCGGCATCCAAATTGCGGTATTTGTTTTTTCCCGACAGCGACCGTTCGAGCACCACCGCCTCCACCTCTAAATTTTGCAACTCGGTTTTGACCACATCCTCCACATCCACGCCATCGGCCATCTCCTCGAGCTCCGCGACATCGGCAGGCACCTCCTCCATCGTCCCCACCCATCGCCCAAGTGCCCAAGCGCGAAGGGCGACATCCGCGGCATCTGTGAGGGACGCGGACGCCGCATCCCACTTTGAAAACGCGCGCTCCATCATCGAATCGGCCTCGGCGACGCCGCCCAAAACGGCCCAGCCTTCGCGCCGGTGAAACGCGCCATCGTAATCCACCGTATAAAACACCTGCGCGCCTTCTTGCCCATCCAACTCGGCGAGGAGCACGCGCGCCAAAAAGGGCGACCGCACCACATCGTCAAACCCCGCCTTCATCGCGGGGCCCAGGCCAAAGTACACGATTTGGCGCAGCGTCACATCGTCTTCGGAATAGTTAAACCCAATCGAATGCGCCATATCGATCGCCGCTTGCCGGAGCTTTTCGATATCCGTGGAATGCCCGATGCCCGCAAGCCCGATGCGGTCGTACACCTCAAACAATTTTTGCTGACTCTGCGACAGGGTCAGCAACAAAACGCCGTCTTCGTATCCCACGCCCACCACCGGGCTACCCGCCCGGATTTGATCCTCGATATACTCCCGCCGATTGGCGACCGCCTCGGCCCAGCGATAGGGTTCGTCCGACAACATCATGCGCGGCCCACCTCCTCCCCATCGACGTATTGCGCGTAAAGCCGCCGCAACTCTTCGGTCTCGACCTCCGCCAACCCCGCCGCGGTAATCGTCTTGACGGACGGAAAAATATCGGCTGAACGCTCGTATCGCCCCGTGGCCGAATCGTATTCAGACGCCGTATCCAAAAGCTGCAAGGCGTGCCCAATCGCCGTCTCGCGATCCATTTCCACAAACCGCCGCCCGCTCCAGCGATTGAGATAGTACATCGCCCCGCGGATCGCGGGCGAACCCGACCCCGTGGTCGTAAAATCCGCGCTTTCAAACTGCGCCCCCAACGCGTCGTAAAAATAAATTTTGCCCCGCGAATCCCGCAGGTCATACGTCGCAAACACCGGAATCACCGTGCCGATGCCCTGCATGGCCAGGGGCAAATTGTCTTTGATCAACAGCGACAGCCGGCGCAACTTGGCCTGCAAACTCATCTCTTGGAGCAAGCGGCGGCGATAATACTGAAACGCATGCTCCAAAATGCGCGCGATCTCAAACGCCACAGACGGGGACCCGGAAATCGCCATCACCGAATACGCATCCAAATCGATCACCTTATCCGCGCGGTCGTAAAGCACCGTATTGCCCGCGGTCGCGCGCCGATCTCCGGCGACGAGCACCCCATCGGCGTATTGAAACGCCAAAATGGTCGTGCCCTCCGTCGGCTCGAAGGGCAAGGCGCGATCCCCTGCGGCATCGCCCAACTGCTCGCCCGGGAACCGATAGCCCGTTTGCCGCAGCAAATCGACAAAATCTCCACCCGATACCGTCATGGGCTACTCGCCTGTTCGCTGGCGATACCGCCGCGCCTGATTGGGATCCACGCGCCGCATGCGCCGCATCAAATCGCGCGTGTCCGGCCGCTCCACCTTGGGCCGCGCCGGCCCGCCATCGCCATCATCCCCCGGCCCGGGGCCACCGGGCGCGACGGGTTTTGTCCTTCGCTCGTACTGCAAACCCCTATCCATCTCCTGCCTCCTTGAGAGAACGCTCCACTTCGTGCAAAGCCTGCAAAAAAGCCTCCAACGTCTCTGCTCGATCCAACGCGTCATTGTAATGCCGCACGCGCTCGGCATCCACCAACGATTTCATATCCACCGCGTGCTGGCGGCCATCGTGCGTAAACGCGATGCGATCCCAGTTGATCGACGACACGTGTTCCCCGAACTTTTCCAAACTGCGCCCCCGAAAATACGCCCGCGTGCCAGACGGGGGAACCGACATCGCCGCGGCAACCTCATCATCTCCCACCAACCGCACCATGTAACCTTGGGACTCCAACAAATAGTACAGCCCAGATTCTCGATCCACATTGCTGTATTCCAAATCCTGACTCTGCATCCAGAACAAATCGTCGGGATTGTCCCACGCCAAATTTTCCTCGTCGCAAAACCGGTCGATCAGCCATTTCTTCGTCACCCAATCGCATGTGCCCACCAAATCCATCGGATCGCGGCGCAATTTCTCCAGCACGTCATCCCACGCCGCCAACACCCAATCCGTCTCGCGGTCGCGCCCGGCAAACTCGCGGCGGGCCAACGTCAAAAACGCATCCTGAATCTCGACCGCAGGCGCCAAGCGGTTGCCCGCCCCCTCGACTTCCACGAGCCACTCATGCGTTTGATCCCGCGCGATATTCTTCATCGCCGCTATCGGGTCTTTGAGCCGGTAATCGGGCAACCGATCCGCCTCGATCAAATCGATCACCAGGGCCGTTGCCCCCACCTTGAGCGCGGTGATGTATTCCGACATATTCGCATCGCCCACAATTACGTGCAACCGGCGGTAGCGCGCCGCATCGGCATGCGGTTCATCGCGCGTATTGACCACGGGCCGCTTGTGCATCGTATCGACACTCGCGATCACCTCAAAAAACTCCGCGCGTTGGGACAACTGATAAATCGCCGCCCGATCTTCCCGCTCAACCCCCACCTTGCCCGCGCCGCAATAGATCTGCCGCGTGGCAAAAAAGGGCAACAACCCGTCCAATATCCGCTCGAAAGGCACGGCGCGATCCATCAAATAATTTTCGTGACACCCGTAGCTATGCCCTTCAAAATCCGTATTGTTCTTGTACATCCGCACCGTGCCCTTATCGAGCATCTCCGTGCGCCGCCGCGCGCAAATATCGACCACGCGCTCCCCGGCCTTGTCCTGCGCCACGAGTTCAAACAACCCCAGGCATTCCCCAGTCGAATACTCGGGATGCGTGTGATCGTTGTAAAACCGCGCGCCATTGTAAATGATCAAATCGCTCTTCAACTCCACAAACGGAACCTTGCGCTTGCGGTCGCGCTGCACATGCACCTTCTCATCGGCGTCATTCAACAAATTCTTCACCTCGAACCCCCGATCATCCCTGCGGGGATTTTCCAGTTGGTAATCCCACAGCGGCACAAACGGGCCTTGTTGATAGCACCGAATCAACTGCATCGACTCCTCCACCACATCGACCGCATCCACGCCATCAATCGTAATGCCGTATTCCGTTTCCAATCCAAATAACCGTCTCATAGCAGTCCGTCCGTCCCGTCCAACCCCGTCTCCCGTCTCGCCTCTTGTATCTTCGGACAGGCACGGGGGCCATTTGTACCAACTAATTAATCCGTAAATTAAATGATACCAAATTTTGATACGCACCAACCCGCACCGACGAGGCTCGCTTTTCTAAAATGTTTGGTCCTACAGCATCGTGGGTTGCCTTCGATGCCTTCGGCGACTTACTTTTTGTCAACAGCAACAAAAAGTAAGCAAAAAATGCCGCTCTCATGCGCCGAGGGGCTAGCACAGCGCAAATCGCTTTTGTAATCGCACGACATGAGACAGCCTGCGAAGGGGGTTGCAAAATGGATGTTGGTTGCGAAATGGACTTGCGCGCTGTGCCTGATGGCTTTCGGTGATGGTCTTTTGGGATCGCACGGTTGGGATGGCTTCTCTGAAGGACGGTGGAACGGCAAAGCGATCCCGACAATGAATGAGTTGGTACAAATGGCACGGGAGCCTGTCCCTACGATTGCGATTGCTTCTCCCCTCTCCCGTCTTCCGTCTCCCCTTAAATCACGTTCTGCCGTTGAACGCGTTGTGATCGCCTCGGCCGAACGGGCACGGCGCGCACCACGTTTTCGGGATCGTAATCGAGCAGCTTCAACCAGTCTTCGGTATTGTCGGTCGGTGGGAAAATTTCATTTTCGCCGTACTCGGTCTCGACCGCCGCGAGCATATCGTCAAACCCGATCCCCTTTTCCGCGCCTACGGCAATCGACCGCTTAATCGCGATCTCCTTCGCGCGCTTTACTATCGACTCGAGAATGGCGCCGCTGCACAAATCCCCGCGGCTCAACACCTCTTTTCGCCCGCTTCGAAGCGCGACCTCTAAAAAGCGCGTCTCATCGCGCTTGGCAAAAATCTCGGCGATTGTGCGCGCCACGAGATCGTCGACCGCGGCTTTTGCATCGCCGTTGTGCGCGTCCAACTCGGCTTGGGCGATCGGCAAATCGGGCGTCAAATAAATGCCCAAAATCTCGCCTGCGGCATCCTCCCCCGGGCGATCCACCTTGATCTTGCGGTCGATTCGCCCCGGGCGCAAAATCGCCGGATCGATCAAATCCGGGCGATTGGACGTCAAAATAATCACCACGTCTTGCAACGACTCGATCCCATCCATCTCCGAGCAAAACATGGGCACGACCGTATTGGAAATATTGTGCGACCGAATCGCCCGCCGCGTGCCCAACACGGACTCGGCCTCGTCGATAAACACCACCGGCAAAAACCCCTCGCGCCGCTTTTCGCGCGCTTGAGAGAAAATCTCGCGCACCTTGCGCTCGGATTCGCCCAACCACATATTCAAAATCTCCGGCCCCTTAATGTGCATAAAACACGCCTTGAGATCCAATCCGTCTTCCCGTACTTGTTTCTCGAGATTGTAGGCCGTGGCCTTCCCGATCAGGGTCTTGCCACACCCCGGCGGGCCGTACAGCAAAAACCCCTTGGGCGTGCTGTACTGAAACCGCTCGAACAACTCGGGGTGCAACACCGGCATCTCAATCGTATCTTTGATGGCCTGAATCGCATCCTTATGCCCGCCTATTTTCTCCCACGGCAGTTCGGGCACTTCCTCCAAATAAAACTCCTCGACCTCGGACTGCCCCATCTTCTCGAGCGCAATGCGAAACTGCGGGTCGATGCGAACCTCTTCCCCCGCCTTCAATGCCTCGGCCTCCAAATCCGCGCCGCGCAAAAGCACATGCGACTGCGAACCGTGGTCTTGCCCCACCAACAAACGCCCGTCATCGAGCACATCGACAATTTTTCCCACCGTTCCCGATGGCGATTCGCCCATATCCCCCACCACCGCAAAAGCCTCGTTGACCAGCACCCGCGTGCCCACCTTCAAATCGCGCTCGTCCAGCCGCGCATCCACATTGGCATAGTACTCGGCCCCGCCCACCGTGAGATAGGCAACGCCATTTTCCACAGGGGACAACAGCGTGCCCACGCGATTGGCAGGCGCCGTCACCTTCTCCAGCGTGCCCTCCAACTCGACGATGGTGCGCCTGGCTTCTTCAAACGTGATCTCGTCTTCCTGAAGTTGTCGCCGAAGTTGGTACAACAAGGGCCGCCGCCGATCTTTCTCGTCCATCGTCATCAAAATTTGATCGATAATCGACAGGGACTGAAACGTGTGTTGCATATCCACGTAATCCTGAAGAAAATCTTCGGGTGACTTGCGCGGCCGATTGGAATCGTTGGTGTTGATCACGGGTACCTCCCTCCTAAAAATTTCTCCGCGGTTTCGACGCATTTGGATGTCCATCGCACCATTGCACAATTTTTTGTGCGTCCTGTTCAGACAAAATCATGGGATAGGTGGGCCCGCGTCGTTTGCCGACCTTAATTCCCGAAGCCCGCATCGAATGGATGAGCTCGCGTAATGCGCGTGGCATGATGTCCAATTTTCCCGCCAGTTCTGCAACCGAATAAATGACTTCGGTTTCGCCGCGCACAATTTTTTCGTGCCCCGAAAGGATGTCATTGAGATCGACGCCTGTACTGGCATTTTCAATCGTGATAGAGACCACTTTGTCTCTGTCATTATAGGACAGAATCACATCTTGATGCTCGCCGTCTGCGCCTGCATTTTCTGCGCCACCAGAGGCAGGTGCCGAACTCAATGTGATGTGAAGCGTATCGGTTTCGGGAAAATACGCCAATGATTTCATCGTCTCTCCATTCTTTTTCGTGATAATGATCAATCGTTCCTACAATTTCTTTTAAGTATTTTTGCAACTCGGGTCGATCTCTAAGTACTCTGTTAAATAATTCGGAATTTCAATTTTTCAAGAGCGTGACGGACGTGATGCCGTACGTCAATTAAGCTATCGCCAAACATGCCATCGCAAAACCCCATCACCGAAAGCCATCAGGCACAGCGCGCAAGTCCGTCTCGCAACCGACATCCATTATGCAACCCCCTTGGCAGGCTGACTCATGTAGTGCTACTACAAAAGCGATTTGCGCTGTGCAAGCCCCTCGGCGTTTGAGAGCGGCATTTTTTGCCTACTTTTTTTTGCTGTTGAAAAAAAGTAGGTCGCCGAAGGCATCAAAGGCAACCCACGATGCTTTAGGACCAAACGTTTTAGAAAAGCGACCCATGCAGGTGCCGAGTTGTGCGTACCAAAATTTGGTATAATTCAATTTACGGAATACCAAGTGTTCGGTTGCGAAAATACGGAGTCGTCTTCATCTGTCAATACCTCTCTTTCGAATCATATAGAATCGCATAAGAGACGATTTTATGCGATTACCCGCAACTGTTATTTACCCCCTTCCACCACATGAATGACGCGACAAAAGTCAGCGGGGCACTCACTCTTTTTCGATCTTCTTGAGTTTGCGTTCAAAATTTATCTTTAT
Organism: Candidatus Latescibacterota bacterium; assembly: GCA_965242535.1. Taxonomy (GTDB): domain Bacteria; phylum Latescibacterota; class UBA2968; order UBA2968; family UBA2968; genus VXRD01. Next base: position 4,437,974 of record OZ251458.1, on the reverse strand, counting down.
CTCGGCGACCATATCGGGAATTGCAGCGAGATCGCCTTCTGAATTGACGAATCCTTTCATCACCTTTGGGCGATTGATGTCAAACTTCACTTTGTGCTCCAATACCAACCCCCGCGTCGCGTCAATGACCCATTCCCCACTGCCCGATCCTTTGCCATCAACGACAAATGAGGCCCTTCTGAGATCGATCCATGCCTTGTAAGAAACCTCTCGCATCTCCTCGATTTTAACTTCAACCCTCTTTTTGCTCCTCTTGATGTCTTTGACGCGATACGTGCTGTTATAGTTGAGGAACACATCTTGATTCGCCAAACGCCGATATTCGATTCGCCGTTTGAAAACACCCGCGCCATCCCAGGTATCGCCCTCGGAAATGGGTTTATCGGGCAAGGTCAAACTGTATTCGGGAACCCATGCGAGAAAAAGGTCTGTCACCAGATCCTCGCGCCCGAGTCTGTACGGGTAAAACTCGGGCTCAAAATTTAGGATCCCGCCTTCTGAATCGACAAACCAAATAAACTCTCGATCTTTGAACTTTTCAAACGTATCGGGGTATTGTTCAAACGTCAACCGATCGCCCGCCAAAACAGCGCGGCTGTCCGCCGACAAAATGGTCGCCTTTACCTTTCCGACATACCCCAGCGAATCGGGATCGTCCTCCGAGAGCGGCAACACCTCTTCGCGGCTGACCCACTCGCCGCTTATATCCATTTCAAACGACGCACCCCTCGAAAAATCCGAAGAAAAATTGAAATTGCCCTCATCGTCGATATCGGCCCCCATTTCCTGCACGCCGAACAAAATCTCGGCCTGATTGCTAAAATAAAAAAGTCTATGCGTGTGTTTGTACTGCACCGTGCGCCCTGCTGGATGGTCGAGTTTCAACGCCACGGGTTGTGCCTGAACACGCGAAATATCCAAGACGAGAAAGAAAAAACACGCGACAACCGCGATGTACGCCTTCATGCGTCACCTCCAATTCTTTGCTCAACTACCCGTTCACCTGTTGCGTCGCCCTCGCGCGCGCTTCACGCGCACCGGACGCCCGCCCTTTTCTGCGGACTCCCACGCCGCTTCCGTCAACTGAATCACGCGCAACCCGCACACCGGGGGCACCTGCACCTCATCGCGCCCCAAAATCGCATCCACGAAATTTTGATCGGGACTGACAAACCGAGACGGCAACCCATCGGCATCCACCTCCACAGGCGCCTTGCCGCCGTACTTGCACGTCACCTTGCCATTGCGGGAATAAATCGCGCCCTTGCTGCCCCAAATCGTAATGTCTTCCCACATTCCCGGGCCGGGGCCCGTGCCCACAATCGAAAAATTCGCCAACGCGCCATTGGCAAAGCGAATCGACAGCGCGGAATTGACATCCACTTCCGTATCCAAATTCTCCATAAATGCCGACACGCGCTCGGGTTCTTGATCGACCATCCACAGCACGATATCCAACAAATGGCTACCCGAATCATTGAGCTGCCCGCCGCCCGACAAGGCGTGAACCTGCCGCCATTTGCCCTGCTGATTTTCGTACCAGTGTTGGTCTTGCATCGCCTGTATAAACTGAATCTCCCCGAGCTCGCCCGCTTGAATTTGGTTGCGAATAAACCGAAACGCCGGTGCGAAATGCCGCTGGTAAGACACCATCAAAATGCGGTCGACCTCCTCGGCCCTATCCATCACTTGAAGCGCGTGATCCACCGAGCAAACCATCGGCTTCTCCGTCAACACATGCAAGCCCCTGTCCAAACTGTCCATAATCTGTTCAAAGTGCAGGGTATGCGGCGTTGAAATCTCGGTCGCATCCATCTCCACATTGGCGAGCATCTCCGCGTGATCCGCAAATCGCGGCAACTGCTCGGCTTGGGGCACGCGGTCGAACAACCGCGCAAAACTCGCCTCGCTCGGATCGGCGAGTGCCACGACCTCCACATCCGGCATATCCATCAACCGCCGGATATGACCGCCCATATTGCCCCCACACCCAATCAACCCCATTCGGACTTTTTTTGCCATCTCCATCTCCTTTCAAAAAGAATTGGACCTATCCCCCGGCCCCCGTTATTCGCTCCGCTCATTGTAAGGCGACGCCTGTGCCTGCGAGGAAAACGAGAATCTCAACATTATGTAAATTAAGTTATTCTCAATTTTGATACGCACAAATCAACACCGCCATTACTCACTTTTCTAGCAACTTTGGTCCTAAAGCATCGTGGGTTGCCTTCGATGCCTTCGGCGACTTACTTTTTGTCAACAGCCATACTACGCGACAAAAAATAAAGACCTGTGCAAAATCTGAAAAAGAGTTAGATTTAAGTTATCCGCAAAAACCCTCACCCCTTCTCGGAAAGCACAGGTCTATGTCGGATCAAGTTATGCAACTGTACCCCATCTTGCAAGCGCATTTTCCTTGGCACAAAGCCCGGGTGACCTTCCTCTCGGCCTTTCTCTTGGCCTTGATGAAAGTGACGACCGTCAATTTGACCAAACTGGCCAATGCGCTCAATGGCAAAGTGAAGCCAAAATCCAACTACCGCAGAATCCAACGTTTTTTCGCCGAGTTCACGCTACCGGAAGATTGGGCAACGGGCTTGATTCTGCATCTCTTACCGGTCAAATCGGATTTTATCCTCGCCATGGACCGGACCCAATGGTCGTTGGGTAAGGTGTCGATCAATCTCCTGACCGTGGGCATCCTCTATCGAGACATGGCGTTTCCCATTTGCTTCAAGATGCTCCACAAAAAGGGCAACTCGAGCACGCAAGAGCGCATAGACCTCATGAAACGGGTCCGTCAACACATCAAGACCTGTAAGATTCGCGCCTTGGTGGCCGACCGCGAATTTATTGGGCGAAAATGGTTTAAGTGGTTGACCGAAAACAACATGCCTTTTGTCATTCGCCTCAAAGAAAACGCGATCCTCGAAACGGGACAAAAAGCGATTCCATTGAAAAAACGATTCGCCAATCTGACCTTGAATCAGCAAACGACCTTGCCAAAACCCGGGCGCGTCTATGGACAATCGCTCTCTTTATCGGCAATCCGATGCCCAGAGGAATGGGTGATGGTCGGCAGCAACACACAAGGCATTGACGCACTCAAGACCTATAAAAAACGATGGAGTATTGAAGTCCTTTTTGCCAACCTCAAACGCCGAGGCTTTGATCTCGAACAGACCCATCTCACCGACGCCGACCGCATCGAAAAACTCATCGCGCTCTTGACCCTCGCCGTGTGTTGGGCCCATCTCATGGGCGAAGCGCGCGCCCACCACACCCCGCTCAAAATAAAAAACCATGAGAAAAAAGAGAAAAGTCTCTTTCGATATGGACTCGATTATCTGCAATATGTCCTTTTGAATATTCAAGACCACGCACGCACATTCCAACGCTGTCTGAAAATCCTAAAAGAAGCGCGATTTTTACCCGATTCTTAGTTTTGTCGCGTAGTATGGTCAACAGCAACAAAAAGTAAGCAAAAAATGCCGCTCTCATGCGCCGAGGGGCTAGGCACAGCGCAAAGCGCTTTTGTAATAGAACAACATGCGTTGGCCTGCAAGGTGGGTTGCAAAAGGGATGTTGGTTGCGAGACGGACTTGCGCGCTGTGCCTGATGGCTTTCGTTGATGGACTTTTGCGATGGCACGGTTGGCGATGGCTTATTTGATGTACGGCATCGCGTCCATCATTCTCTAAAAAAATTGAAATCCCGAATTATTTAATTTTCAGAGTACTCAAGGGTTAATCAACATATCCAAAAGGGCCTTTGGTGTGAGAATGGGAATGCCTTGAAAATTACTCAAATCCTTGAGATGTTGATCGCCCGAAATGATGTAATCGGCATGGGCTTCAACGGCACATTCCAGTACCTTGTCATCTTCTGGATCGGTATCTATCCAGTTTATGGTTATCTGCCCCGTGGTTACTCGCGCTATTTCAAAGATTTTATCTCTTTGCTCTTCCGCCCACTCAACAGTCCTCCCTCTCCGTCTTATTAACTCAACTATCTTTGGATAACGAAGGACGCGCCGGATTTCGGCTATTAGAGGAGGCGAGAGACAAAGTGATATTTCCTGGTCAAAGACCTGATCGAGTATCTTACCCGGACTCCCGTACGGATTCAGGATGGCACTGATAATTACGTTGGTATCCAAAACGATCTGCATCATGATTTTTGTTCTTTCCTTACCGCTCGTATGGCTTCATCAATCGCCCGTTCGATCTCTATCGTTCTCTTTCGCAACGCGCAGGGCGTATCGCCAAATGTGTCCTCTGCGTTGCCATCGGCCCCTTTGCTTAGCAAAAACGCTTCCATCTCATGGGCATCGACCACCGCCGCATAGTGCAATGGCGTCATGGCATCATCGCCCCTTGCGTTGACATCGGCCCCGTGGTTGAGCAACAACTTTGCCATTTTAAGCGCGTTGTGCCACGCCGCATAGTGCAACGGCGTCTTGCAATCGTTGCCCCTTGCGTTGACATCGGCGCCGTGGTTGAGCAACAACTTTGCCGTTTTAAGCGCGTTGTGCCACGAGGCATAGTGCAATGGCGTCTTGCAATCGTCGGCCTTTGCATGGACATGGACACCGCGTTTCAACAACAACGCGGCGATCTCACAGGCGTTTTTCTTTGCCGCAACATGCAGCGGCGTTCCCCTAAATTCCGCATTGGCGCAGACATCGGCCCCATGGTTCAGCAAAACCCGGGTCGTTTCGACTGCGTTGTACTCCGCTGCAACGTGCAACGGCGTTATGCCCCATTCGGCCTTTGCGTTGACATCGGCTCCCTGATCCAGCAGGTCTTTGATCAGGATGGGCAAGTTCAGACGCGCTGCAATATGCACGCCTGTCTCGCCCTTATCGTTCATCGCATCCACGGACGGATCGCGGCACGCCTCCAGGTGAAATTTATCTTTTTCCATATCGAGATTCGCAATCATCGTGTTTCTCCTTTTTCGACAAAATCGCGCCGCGCATTGCAGACGGCCCGTGCCAAAATCGCGCTCGAATATAGTTTTACCTTTGCGGTATGGCAATAAAAAAGGCCACTGGACATATATGCCCAATGGCCTTTTTGAACCGCTGAAAAACGGCTTACTTCAACAGCAACATCTTTTGCAGGGCCGTATGCTGACCCGCCTTGATTTTGGCGATATAAACGCCGCTACCAACGCTACGGCCCTGATGGTCTTGAGCATCCCACCGCACGCTATAACGCCCCGCCGTGCGATACTCGCTTACGAGTCGACGAATCTCCTGACCGAGCGCGTCGTAAATGACGACAGAAACATCGGCATCAACGGGCAAATCGTAGGAAATGGTCGTGCTCGGGTTGAACGGATTGGGATAGACAGATGAGGAAAATTCCGTGGGCAACAAGAACCGCGCGCCCAACAGAACCTCGATGGGATTGGAACGATGCACCGTGCCATCGATGTCGATCTGCTCGAGCACGTAATACACGCGCTCAACCGCGGGAAGACTGGCATCCTCAAACGTGTAATCCATCAACTGATCGGTCGTACCTGCACCGACGATCAATTCACTGACCACCTCGTAGGTTTCCCGATCCGTGCTGCGAAGCACGCGGAACCCCGCGTTATTGGTCTGCGAAGCCGTCGCCCAGTTGAGCACCACGCGCTCTTCGATCACCTCGCCGACAAAAGACGACAATTCAACGGCGACCTGCTCGTCGAACTGAACGGTGATGGCTTTGGTTGTGAACGTGCCATCGGTGGCTGTAATCGTCACGACAGACGAACCGAGGCCACTGCCCGTAACCGTCAACGTAACGCCATCTTGAGCATGTTCGATCATAGCCGAACCCTCGGCAGAAACATCGAAGGTAATCATCGCATCCTCGGCGAAATTCATCGCCGTCACCGTCGCCATCGCCGTACCACCGCGCGGGATCGTGACAATCGACATGTCCGCCATGAGCAGGGGAACGACTTCCTCGGTGAACTCAATGGTAATCGCTTCGGTTTCCTTTTCGCCAACGCTGGCGGCCACGGTCACCGTAATTGCGCTGGTAGCCGTAAGCGTCAAAACCGCACCATCGCGGGATACCTCGACGCCATCTACCGGTAAAGCGACAAAAGCGATATCCGCACCTTCGGCAAAACCCACGGCCGTCACGGTCACGGTGGCACTGCCTTCATACGGAATCTCCACCATCGTCTCAGAAGCGATCAACTCGGGCGGTTGGGGCACGAATTGGATCATGAGAGATTCGGTGGTCATCCTGTCGTCGCCTTCACCCGCACTGGCCGTCACGGTCACAGAAGCAGGAGCAACACCACTGGCCGTAAGCGTCAATACGCCATTTTCCGCCACCTGTTGAACGATGGCCGTCTCGACGGAACCATCGACATCTACGGCAAAATTGATATTCGCACCTGCGGGAAAGCCAATCGCCGTCACCGTCACCATAACATCGGCATCACGAGGGATTGTGACAGGGCTTTCTTGATCCGACATAAGTTCTGGAGGCGGGGCATTAAACGCGACGCTGACCGCGTTGGTCGAGCTTTCCCCAACATTGGCCATCACGGTCACAGAAGCGGAACCGGGGCCACTGGCGGTAAGCGTCAAAACCGCGCCTTGTTGCTCTCGCCTAATCGTAATAGAACCATCGCTGTTGGATTGCACGTCGAATTCAATGTCAGCACCCTCTTCAAAGCCCGAGGCGGTGAACGTAATCATCGCACTTCCGCCACGGGGGATCGTCACCATATCTTCAGAGGCGGTCAAGATAAATGGCGGCGCCGCTTCTTCAAACGTAATGGTAACCGAATCCGTGCTGACCGTGCCATCGCTGGCCGTCACAGTCACCGTCGCCGAACCGCTCGCCGTAAGCGTCAATACAGCACCTTCCTGAGACATCTCAACGGCATCCATCGGATCGACAGTAAAGGTAATTGTGGCATCGGCATCAAAATTCATCGCCGTTACCGTAGCCGTATTGCTGCCCCCATAAGGCACCTCGACCATAGTATCCGAGGCCATCAGAGAGGGCGGGGGAGGCGGATTGATCATCACCGACACATCATCGACAGCTATAGCCTCGGCACCTGAAGCAAAAATCACACTCAACGCTTCAACGCTAATCGTGGCGGGTACTGTGGCAACCATAAACATAGCAGTCCCCACATGACCATAGGCGTTCAGGGTAGCAAGCCCATCACCGAGACCACTAAACCGAATCGTCCTACCGCCATCCTCGGCTTCCCCCAGCATGGATAACCCATCGGCAAAAACGAAGTTCGTGGGAACCTGCGAAAAGGTGATACTGCCACCACCAACCGCCTCTGACAACTCACCGGCAAAAACCTCGACGACAACAGTGCTACCGGCCTTGGCATTCCCCGATGTATTACCATCGTTCATGCCATTGCCGCTGTCGTCAATATCCAACGCAGGCACCATCATCGGCATCGGCATCGGCTCTGGCGGCATTGTCGGCGGCGTTGTAGTCGTATCCGTGGGTGGCGTTGTCGGCGGTGTTGTGGGTGGTGTCGGTGGCGTTGTCGGTGGCGTTGTCGTCGTATCTGTGGGAGGTGTTGTGGGTGGCATGGGCGGCGTAGTAGAGGCATTAAACGTCAATGGCGTCATCGCGGTAATCATATCAGTTCCACCACCAACCAAATTACGCACACTAGCACCAACGGTGAACTCCATGCCTGTTACATCAGAAGCAGTTGTAAGCGTAACAGTCGCCAAATAGCCGTTGGATAGAGTAACAGGTGAAAGACTAGCAAGAGAAACGGTTTTACCACCTGCAGGAGCTATGGTCAGGAGCCCTGGAGCTCCGGCGGCGCCGTTCTCTTTGATGGTCAGCATATCCGTATTAAAGACCACCTCACCACCACTAAACGGCCCTGTCAATCCAGTGATAAACACCTCGACGACAACATCGGTACCTTCACCCGCAACCATGCCCGATGTATTGCCATCATCCATTTTATTGTCGCTGGCGTCAATGTCCAAAGACAGAGTCTGTGCAGAAGCTTGTCCCACAAATGCCATCAACGCCAGAGCGGCAATCAACAACAATCCTTTTTTCAACATTTGCACACTCCTTTAACTGAAAACTGCTCCTTCGCAAAAGAAGCAAAAAAAGTCTGGGAAGTCTCGGTGTGAAACTTCCCAGACACTGAAGCGGATTACTTGAGCAGCATCAGCTTCCGCACGGTTTGGAACTCCCCTGCCGAGATCCGGTAGAAGTAAATCCCACTGGAAACCGACACCCCGCGATCATCCATCCCGTCCCAACGGATCTGGTAGCGACCAGCCGCCTGCGATTCAGCCGCGATCAACGTCCGCACGACCTGACCCACGACATTGTAAATCTGGAGCGTCACGTCGGCAGATTCGGCCAGTTCATACCCGATTGTCGTTTCTGGGTTGAACGGGTTGGGGAAATTCTGAAGCAGTGCAAACTCTGTGGGTGTGGTCTGAACATCGAGCACACCTGCGACCACCGCCGGGTTGGAAAGTTGCTGTGGGTCGAACACCAGACCCTCGGCAATTTCAAACCGAGCGTTCTCCGAAAACTCTTGCAACACGCGGAAGGTCAACCGCACGATGTCGCCACCGCCGGAAATCTCCGAGCCATTGACCACTGCGTTGGCAATGGAAACCCGGCCGGATTCGTTGGCGATGGAGCTAAACAGCGGGGTTTCGCCACCCGTGGATTTGAGCAGATCCTGATCGGTGGGGGCGGCTTCCACGAATTCGAACTTATCGGCATCGTAGTTGAGCACAAACCCGTAACCCATCAAAGCCTGCACGTTTGCAAGAGACACATCCACAAACACGTTCTGACCAACCACAACGCGCTCACTGCCCAAGCGGAGCGAAAATTCCGCATTTTCATTCACGCCGGGAGGCAGAATAACGGGCTTGGACGAAGGCCCCTGCGCGGTCATGCCATAGGAGCCGACGAACAGGATGAAGTCGGCGAAGTCCACTCGACCATCGTCGTTGAGATCGGCTTGAACATTCCAGGCATCGGCGTCTTCACTGGTACCATACGCCGCGGCAAAGGCCATGAAATCGTCAAAGCCAACCGTCATATCGCCTTCCAAATTGACGATAAAGACGGGAGTGCCCTCCGCACTCGTGAACTCCCTGCGCCCCATTTCTACAACGGTGTAAATCATACTCGGCACGCTATTGGAGACGTCGAGCGCGTCCACGCGAACCATAACGCCAAGGAGATCCGTTGCGATCAGTCGTGCGAGTTGCTCTTGGGTAATCACGCCTGCGACAATCAAAGGAGCGATCACCTCTGCGCTCAAAGCAAAGCTAGACACACCAGCACCAACTTTACCGACGGAGTTCATCGCATCTTCGCTGAGGCCGACCATAATCTCGTACCCCGTCACGCCGGGAATTGCGATACCCGCTTGGCCGGTCCAAGAGTTCGTGTAAGTCTCAGTCGTTGGGCCTTCGCTGGGCGACAACGTCCAAGAAATCGTATTCGCATCGAGCATCACATCGGTAGCGGCATCTGGCGGCATATTATCCAGAGCAGCCACCGGTTCTGCGGTCAGCGTGCGAGGTGATGCGATAACCGCGGCACTCAGCTTACCGGATACCGTCGGGCTAGAGGGCTTAGCACCAATGGCTTCAATCGCCCAGTGAGTTGCCATAGCATCTGGCACGCCTACGGGATACGTCACCACAGAATCCGCACCAGAAGGCTCATACGCTTCGCCCCACCGGATAAATTGCATACCTCGCCCGTCTCCAATATCGTACTGGCGATACAAACGGTACTCATCTACCTCCGCGTGGTCGGCTGAAAGCGGGAAAGTCACCAAGACGCGGTGCCCTTGATCGTTCTCAACATCCATCACCGTCAGATAGGCAGGACCTGCGAGCGAATCGGAAGGAGCCGGAGCAACACCCGTGTAGTCGACGGTCACAGAACCTCTCGCGATCAGATACGCAGCCGATGCTCCAGCTTCCACACCAGCAACTGATGCCGTAATTGTCAGATCGGAACCATTTCTATTGGGCGCTTTAACCGTGAAGGTTTTACCCTCGATGGCCATGGGCTGAGGGCCTTGTGGCACGGAAGCATCGGGATGATCGGCTGAAAGCACGATACTAAAGTTCTTGAGCTGATTGGCGTTGGTTATCCGCGTATCGAGCGCACTATTGCCCGTTACCTTTTTAATGGACGGATTGCCAAACTTGTCGGTCGGCATCACGTTGACGCCAAACTCGCCGCTAACCGTCTTCGCTTCTTTGCCATCTTCCCAAGCGGTCACAACGAACTTCGTCATCCGGTCTGCATCGACGTACAGGCCAGTCTTTTCACCCATGAAGTTCACCGTGGTTCTTGCTTCGTCATCAACAACAGTGGAACTCACATCTTCAACCTTAATGGTGAAGTCGTCGAGAACCATGTTCGACTTCGCCTTAACAACGCCTTCAGCCAACACGCCAGCATTCCAGGCACTGCCGTCAACGGTGAAAGTACCGTCCTCATTTTTAGCCACGGCATCACCAGTAAAGACCACGCTCGAGGCCATCTCGTCACCGTCCCAAGCACTCAGGCGCACAGAATTGCGATACGTCACTGCTGTGCCTCTATCCTTGTTCTTATTCCTCTGCACAGAGTCAACAGCAGTAATAGTCAGCTCTATCTCCTTGCCGGCAATCTGAGAGTCGGGCTTTGCCTCGACGACAAACATGTTCGCTGGCGGATTTTTGAAGCTCTTTTGAAACTTCAGCGTATCCTCATCCGTGACATGCACATTGCCTGCGAGGTCGCGAGCAAAGAGCTGGAAGTAATACGTCAAATTATTCCTGAGCGTATCGTTCACCGTAACGGTATTGTCTTTGCCCACATTGAAATCACCGACCTCCTCAACTTCATGACTGATCCTGTGAGGGTTGGTGGCAATGTTCTGAACAAAGCGCACCGAAAGCGAATCGAGAACTTCCTCAAACCTGACGATTGGATGGCGCGTTGCCTCGTTGATCGTACCAGGGTTCGCACCCAAATCCACATTCTCTGGGAATAGATTTGAGGGCGCGGGCGCAGCCTCATCGAAAATGACCCCTTTAACGGTCACCGTCGTCCGGTTGCCCACCGAGTCTTGCGCCATGACCATCAGATCAACGGGTTGACCGCCCTTCTTGCTACTCGGCAGATCATTACCCCCAGCAGTCTTGAACTTGTCCTCTGTGTCGATCTTCTGGTTATCGGGTGTCTCATCATAGTCCCCGGTAATATCGGCATGCACCAGCGAGTCTTTCGGAGTCTTAATGGTCACCCTCAGCGAATCCAACCCTTCATCCACGTTCAACTCCAACGGCCTGAGATCGACATCGAGACTCCTCGTACCATTGTTGTTGCGAAAACCAGCAAAGGTGGTATCGATCGCACCCGTGAAGCGATTGCTGTCGGGATTGTCAACGGCAACGGGATGCTTGATCTCGACCTTCGGTTTCCTGGAATCTACCCGATAGATAACGGTAGCATCCCCCGAGAAAGGCGCGCCCAATGCGGGAGTGGCAGGGTCAACATAATCAGCAGCAGCACCTATATTGCCGGCTCTATCCACTAAGAAGACAGCGACCTTTACCCGTATGTTGTCCTCGATGAGCTCATCGTCAGCGTCAAGGACCTCAAAATCCCCTGCATTAACTTTTACACTGTGACGCATCAAAGTGCCGCCTTGCCCAGCCCCCATGACATTGCCGAGTGCGGAATTAATCTTAAACGTCTGGAGCGCGAATGCACTGTCGGGGTCTGCCATATACACATCCTGATAGGCGTCACTAAAAGCAAACAGGCCGAGTTTGATTGCTGTGGCATCTTGGGCACCTTGTAAAGAAGAGAGTTTTGCTGTCAGATTGATCGTCTCGCCGATCTTAAAATCTCTCTTATCATCACCACCGCTATCGTTCGCATCCTCACTTACATCAACCGTCCCATCGGCATCCTTACTGATCCCCACTTCTGTGAACACATTAGCTGATTGTACAGGGCGCCCGGTGTCAATTCTAAGAAACTTACCGTCGGCGCCGGGATTTACATTGGAGACTTCGCGTTGCCCTTCTGTACCCACAGTCGCCCTCACAGCGGCAAAAACACCTGTTATTCCACCTTTCCGTCCGCTGTTGTTAATGGGTAGAAGCTCAATGACATATCTGACAACATGCGGGTTGGCATTACCATGCTTCGTTATGGTTGAGGTTATTTTGCAACCCGCTGCTTCCCACGTCACCTTCTTCTTATTCGTGGATACTTCGGGAGTATTATCTGCCTGAGTATGGCAGAGATAAGTATCATCACCCATCCCATCAAACTGTCCGATCTCGTCAGCATCTTGAAGAAGCGCAAGGCGGGTAATATTAAACATGGCAAAGGCCGTGTCCGTAGCACTATCTGCTGTCAGTCCACTCAGCAAGTGTGCACTGGACACCTCAACTGTAATTTTGCCATTAAGGCCAACCCAAGAACTATCGGCGGGCGACACGATTTTGACAGAAATACCCGATGGCGCATCCGGCACTTGTGCGAAAAGCGCACTCGTTCCAAAAGTCAAAGCCAGAGCAACCAAAAGGCAAACCTTACGAAAGTACAACATTATCGACCTCCTTGAATTAGGAGATAAACAAAACGACAAACGATTACTACGGACGAATTAAATGCACAGCAAAACAAAATTTCTCGCGCTTTCTTCACGTCTGCCAAGATCAAAACCCAAAAAGGGTGAGGGTCGCAACCTTTGTGAAGCAACGGAGAAAAACCGCTCATACACCAATAATATCCCTCCCTTCAAAGCATTTATTTTTTGTTTTCACTAAATTTCCTTACAAAACAACGGGTTACGAACAACGATAAATTCACATTTTACCTTGATAACCTCCTTCCAAAACAGCCCAACACATCCCAATCTCTCGATCTAAAGTGCGACAAGAGAATGCGTGTAGGAAAAACCAAAACCCTTCTGTTTGGCGTGTAATCAGCAAAATTTCTGCTATCTGCTGACATTCGTAAAGACAATGGGCTAATTATATGCAAACAAAAACAGCCTGTCAAGCCTTTTTTCTGTCCTTATTTTTCGCCATCGCCCGCCCCGATATGGCTTCCCGCAACCCCTCCAACAGCCCCTCCAACTTCGCCTGCTGAAGCTCCAACACACCGAGACGACCCTCAATAATTAAGCCATCGCCCAACATGCCATCCCAAAAGCCCATCAAACAAAGCCATCACGCACAGCGCGCAAGTCCGTTTCGCAACCGACATCCATTTTGCAACCCACCTTGCAGGCTGTCTCATGTCGTGCGATTACAAAAGCGCTTTGCGCTGTGCTAGCCCCTCGGCGCATGAGAGCGGCATTTTTTGCCTACTTTTTTTTGCTGTTGAAAAAAAGTAGGTCGCCGAAGGCATCGAAGGCAACCAACGATGCTTTAGGGCCAAACGCTTTAGAAAAGCGAGCGATGCAGGTGCTGATTTGTGCGTATCAAAATTAAATATAATTTAATTTACAGAGTATTTAATCTAACTACGCTGTTGACGTTCCAACGCTTCAAGACGCCTTTCTATTTGCTCAAACCGCATTCGCATTATAGAATTTTCTCGGTCCTTACGCCTGAGCCGTTCACCGTTCAAGAGCAGGCCAATAATGATACTTGGAACGGCAATTTTCGTTATCAATATCACTTCCGTCATGGCGACCTCCCCAAAAATGCTATCGTTGTGAACGCTGTGCTCAAGCCTTTTTTTCATCCTTAGTTTGCGCCATCGCCCGCCCCGATATGGCCTCCCGCAACCCCTCCAACAGCCCTTCCAACTTCGCCTGCTGAAGCTCCAACACACCGAGACGACCCTCAATTTTCTCGAGACGACCCTCAATTTTCTCAGATCGCGCATTCGCTTCCTCGCGAAGACGCGCCTCGGAGTTCCGCATCTCCTCGCGGATATTCCGCTGACCGTTCAAAATCAACCCGCTAATGCCAACCCCAACCGCTATCATCGCTATCACTTCCGTCATGGCGACCTCCCAAAATGCTATCGTTTTTGGATGCTGTGTTCCAGCCTTTTTTCATCTTTACTTTGCGCCATCGCCCGCCCCGATATGGCTTCCCGCAAACCCTCCAACAGCCCCTCCAACTTCGCCTGCTGAAGCTCCAACACACCGAGACGACCCTCAATTTTCTCGAGACGACCCTCAATTTTCTCAGATCGCGCATTCGCTTCCTCGCGGAGGCGTGCCTCGGAGTTCCGCACCTCCTCACGCAACCGCGCGATATCCTCTCGGATATTCCGCTGGCCGTTCAAGACCAATCCGCTAATGCCAACCCCAACCGCTATCATCGCTATCACTTCCGTCATGGCGACCTCCCAAAATGCTATCGTTTTTGGATGCTGTGTTCCAGCCGCCCAATTTCGTCTCGAAGCCTGGCGGCGATTTCGTACTCCTCCTGTGCGACCGCCTTCCGCAAACGCACCTTGAGCGCGACAACCCGCTCCGTCACTTGGTCTGGATCGTCCTCTTCTATGGCCGCGAGGTCCAAATCGTCTCCCACATAATCTCGATCGTCTTGCGTCTGAACCGGCACGCCCGCCTCCTCGACGACCTCGTCCGCCACAAAAATCGGCGCGTCAACGCGCAACGCCAATGCCAGCGCGTCACTCGGCCGAGAATCGATGCACACCTTCTCCCCATCGCGGACGAGCGCGATCTCGGCGTAAAAAGTTTCATCCTGTAACGCATTGATCGCCACCTGCTCGACGCGCACGTCGAATCCCTCGATAATCGACCGCAACAAATCGTAAGTAATCGGACGCGGCGGCGGCTCGTCGTAAAGCGCCATAAAAATCGCAGCCGCCTCAAAATTGCCAATCGCAATGGGCAAAAAAACCTGCTGGCCTTTGTCTTTCAGCCAAACCAACGGATGATTGCTATTCGGTTCGAGTTGCACGGCGACAACTTCCATCTTTATCATGCGAACGCCCTTCCGAAATTAGAACTCAAATCCCACTCGGCGAATGAAAGGCTAATATAGAACGATGAACAAACAAAAATCAAGCAAAAAAGCAGTCGGCAATCCGCCATCAGCCCGTCGTCACTCAAGCGAAAGCGAGGGACGGAATCCGGCGACTTTTTTCTCGATGGGCGTGGACATCGACCAACCCCATTCCCGACAGGCCCCGCCCTCTTGACATCCAACGCACCAAATCGTATCATGCCCTAAATTCGCACGCTGACCGATCACCCATTCGCAGGAGCATCCCCATGGCCTCCCCATGCTGCGGCGCGAGCAGACCCACCGCTTCCAAGCGAAAAAAATCGCGCAAACAAAAAATGAGACGCAGGAGCGACTCCTCCTCAAAGGCATGGTTCGCCTGTCTGGCGGCACTTTTTTAATGGGCACAAACGACGCCGAGGGCTTTCCCGAAGACGGCGAAGGCCCGACGCGAGAAGTCACAGTCGATCCCTTCTATCTCGACGCCTGCGCGATCACCAACGCCGAATTTGCCAAATTCGTCCGCGCAACCGCGTACAAAACCGAAGCCGAAATGTTTGGCTGGTCTTTCGTCTTTCACCTCTTCGTATCCCCCGAAAACGCAACGCGCATCTCTCAAACAGTGGTAGATACGCCGTGGTGGTGGGCCGTTGAAGGCTCTTGTTGGCACAGCCCCGCAGGCCCGGGCACAACAGTGCAAAACCGCTGGAACCATCCGGCGATCCACATCTCTTGGAACGATGCCGTCGCCTATTGCAACTGGGCCGGGAAACGCCTGCCCACTGAAGCCGAATGGGAATTTGCCGCGCGCGGCGGCCTAAAGCACGCGCGTTACCCCTGGGGCGACGACCTCACGCCCAATGGCAAACACCTGTGCAATATCTGGCAAGGCGCGTTCCCCGAGCGCAATACCAAAGCAGACGGCTACATCGGCACTGCGCCCGTCGCGGCTTTTCCGCCCAACGAATTTGGCATTTACAACATCTCCGGCAATGTGTGGGAATGGTGCAGCGACTGGTTTAGCCCCACCTTTCACCTCGACAGCGCGGCCACAAATCCCACGGGCCCGCCCATCGGACAGGCCAAAAGCATGCGCGGCGGGTCCTACCTCTGCCACGACTCGTATTGCAACCGCTACCGCGTCGCCGCCCGCAGCGCGAACACCCCCGACAGTTCCACGGGCAACCTCGGCTTCCGCTGCGCCCGCAACGCCTAATCCATCCATCTCCACGCCCAAATACAAAAAACCCCCGCCTGACCGAACATCGTCAAAACGGGGGTTTTCTATTTTCACATCTTTACTGAATCGATTTTCGGGACATCCACCGAGTCCCCGATTCGGACAGGCACGGGGGCCTGTCCCTACGATGAACGGCTTATCGCAGTCACCCCCCTCTCGCGCCTCTTATCCCTCTTATCCCTCTTGTCCCTCTTATCCCTCTTATCCCTCTTGTCCCTCTTGTCCCTCTCGCGCCTCTTGTGCCTCTTATCCCTTTTGTGCCGCTTGTGCCTTTTGTGCCTCTTATCCCTCTTGTCCCTCTCGCGCCTCTTGTGCCTCTTATCCCTCTTATGCCGCTTGTGCCGCTTGTCCCTTTTGTGCCTTTTGTGCCTCTTGTGGCTAAACTTCCCTCTCCCCTCTCCCGTCTCCCCTCTTGTATCTTCGGACAGGCACGGGGGCCTGTCCCTACGATAAACGGCTTATCGCAGTCACCCCCCTCTCGCGCCTCTTATCCCTCTTATCCCTCTTGTGCCTTTTGTGCCTCTTATCCCTCTTGTCCCTCTCGCGCCTCTTGTGCCTCTTATCCCTCTTATGCCGCTTGTGCCGCTTGTCCCTTTTGTGCCTTTTGTGCCTCTTGTGGCTAAACTTCCCTCTCCCGTCTCCCCTCTTGTATCTTCGGACAGGCACGGGGGCCTGTCCCTACGATAAACGGCTTATCGCAGTCACCCCCCTCTCGCGCCTCTTATCCCTCTTATCCCTCTTGTGCCTTTTGTGCCTTTTGTGCCTTTTGTGGCTAAACTCCCGTCTCCCCTCTCCCGTCTCCCGTCTCCCCTCTCCCGTCTCCCGTCTCCCGTCTCCCGTCTTGCTTCTCCCCTCTCCCGTCTCCCCTCTCCCGTCTCCCCGCCTTTCGCCTTCCCTCTCCCGTCTCCCCTCTCCCGTCTTCCCGCCTTTCGCCTCCCGCCTTTACATCCCGTAAATCCGTCCCAAATTTTCCCCGAAGATCAGGGCTTCTGCCTCGTCGCCGAGTTCCAAGCGTTGGATCGCCCGCTTGACCTGAATCGGGCGGTATTCCGGCAAATTGGATCCGAACACCACGCGCTCCGCGCCGAGTTCATCCACGGCGCGTTTCACCTCTTGGGGCACGGCTTCTTCCGGGTTATTCGCCCACAATTTGTGAAAGCGCAAAATCGTCGTGCCCAAGTACACATCGGGGCATCGCTTGCACACGTCAAGGGCCGCGTCAAACCCATCTGGAAATCCCATGTGATCCATGATGATCGGCACATCGGGCACTCGTTCGGCCACGCGGCCAATGCGCTCTGCGCTGCAATTGTCGCGCCCGGAGTGAATCGACACCGCGATCCCCATATCGCGCGCGGCCTCCACAAACGGAATGACCATCGGATCGTCCACATTGTATTGATGGATCGCGCCCATCAGCTTGATGCCCCGCGCGCCGCGATCCACGTAATCCCGCATCGCCGCAATGCCCGCATCGCCGAGCCTCGGATCCATCAGTGGACAGGGCAAGAGCCGGGGATGCCCCGCGGTCTCGTCGAGCAATCCGTCATTGTCCGGCACCGGTTTGGTCGCCGGCATCACCACCGCCAGGTCGATCCCGGCTTCGGCCTCGCATTCGAGCAAGGCATCGACGGTGATCGGATGCCCGTACCAATCATCGGCCAAATACGCTTCAAAATCTGCGGTGATCATCCTTTCTCCTTTCTGTGTCGGCGTAGCATCGCCCCGCGCGAACCGTTATTCGTCTATCCGAACATCCACGGGCGGCATCTCCAAAACCTGTCGCCGATGCCCGATCAGGCGCGCGACTCGGAAAATCGGCTGCAACTCATCGGCGAATGCCATCACCTGCCCCGCGCTCAAGGTGTGGATCAACCCCTTCTCCAAAATCATGTCGATCAGGCTCTTTTCTTTCGGAAAGCCCTTGAGGTGAAGCGGCGCATCGGCTTCCAATTTCAATGCCTCCCGCACCAAGCCCATCGCGGTCTTCAGCCCGCCCAATTCATCGACCAGTCCCCGCGCCTTTGCGTCTTCCCCTGTCCACACGCGGCCCTTTGCCACCGCGTGGACATCGGCTTGCGACATGCCGCGCCCCTCGCCCACTTTGGTCGTAAAATCCGCGTACACCGCATCCAACCACGTCTGAAATTTCGCCCATTGCTCGGGCGTAAAATCCGCGCCCGACCCCCAGATCAGCGCGTTGTCTCCCTCTTGCACATCGTCCCACGTAATGCCCAAGCGTTCCCAAAGTTCAGTGGTGACGAACTTGCCGGCCAACACGCCGATGGATCCGGTCAACGTGCCGGGTTGCGCCACGATCTTATCGGCGTTCATCGCCACGAAATAACCCCCGGATCCAGCCACATTGCCCATCGAGACAACGACCGGCTTCTCGGCCTGCTTTGCCTTGACGACCTCGCGCCAGATCGCATCCGACGCCACATAGGACCCGCCAGGCGAGTCTATGCGAAACAAAATCGCGCGCACATCCTCGTCCTTCACCGCTGCGCGAAACGCCGCGGTCAACGTGCGCACGCCCATTGTCGGAGAGGCGGTCATCGGATCGTAACTGCTCTTGCCGCGATGCACGGGGCCGATGCCGTAGATCAACGCCACGGTCGTCCCCTCGCCGTAGGGGTCGTCCGTGCGTTTGCGGTATTTTCCCACATCCAAAAACTCGGCCTCTTTGCCCCACTCGTTCTTGACCAACTCGCGCACTTCGTCCCAATACGCGAGGCTATCCACCAAGCCTTCGGCGCGGGCGGCCGTTCCCATAAACGGGCCGCGATTGATGAGCGCGCGCACGTCTTCGGGCGTCTTGACCCGCGTGCGCGAAATGCCCAAGACCATCTGATTCACCATGGACTTCAAAAGCGCCGCACTCGCCTCGCGGTGCGCGTCTGTAAATTCGGTTTCGGTGAACAGATTCATCGCATTTTTGTACTCGTGCCGATGATCCATCTGCACGCCGACCCCCAGCGAATCCAGTGCCCCTTTGACAAAGGGATGTTCCATCGCCAACCCGGTCAAGCCCACCTCGCCCGAGGGTTGCAAAAAAATGCGATCGAATGCCGTCGCGAGATAATACCCGCCGTTGCCCGAGCCGAGTTCGCCAAATGTCTCGGCAAAAATCGCCGCGGGTTTGCCGCTTTGCTCGAACGCCAAAATCGCGTCTCGGATTTCTTGCACCTGTGCAAAGCCCATCGCCGCGACGCCCCCTTGTGCGAACAGGCCCACGACGCGGTCATCGGACGCCGCCACCTCCAACGCCGCCACCACTTGGCGCAACACGAGCGCGTCGTCTGCCACCACCAGTTTTGCAAACGGATCATCCGGCACATGCTCTGCGACCCGCTGCTCCAAATCGATCGTCAAAATCACCTTGTCAGGCACTGGATCTTCGCCCGACGGCAAGGCGAACATCGCGATAACAAGGGCCAAGACGGTCATCGCGACCACGAGTCCGCCAATCCACGCCAAAATTCGACCGATGCGCTTTCGCATAAAAACCTCCCGAGAAAAGTGTGTTTTGTCAGGCGTCTAAAGTAGCGATTCGCGGGCGATGATTCAACAGAAAAATCGCAACTCCGGATAAACCGCCAAAATGGAAAACGCCCCAGCAATCATGCCGGGGCGTTTTGCGTACCGAGTCAATCGGATCCGCGTTCACACCACCGATTCCAACAATGCCTGGCTACGGCGGTCGAGGGCTTCGATGTCGGGCACCTCGAAGCGGTTGCCATCCACGTCGAAAATCATGACCCGCGTATCCCCCAACCACTGCGCGTTTTCGGCCACGGACTTGGCGACAAAATCCCGGCGGCCTCGGTCCGTCTCCACGGTCCAGTACGTCACGCCGTACTCGTTTTGCAAGGCCGCGATCTTTTGGATTTCCGCGGTCAAATACCGCTCGTTCAATTCCTCATGCACCAAAGGTCGGCTCGCTTCGGGCAACTCGGACAGGTCTTTGACCGTGCAAATCGCTTCGTCCTTGATGTCCAGAATGGAAAAATAGCGATTCGGCTCGGTCAATGGCGCGGCCCGAACCACTTTCACGCGGGTATAGGATCGATCTCCTTCAATGGTCATCCGCAAAATCCACTCGGGTTCCTTGAACAACCGAATTTTGCCCGGATCCACCGATTCCGGATGCGCCATCTCAATCGGTATCGGCTTCCAATCCTCTGTCTTTTCCTCTGCCATGTTCCTCACCTCTCGTATCACAGGGGTTTTCGCCGCGTTGATCCAGCAGGCGTTGCCCTCTCCGATAGCTCGTTTTTTTGGATGCGAGGACGGGTACGGGGGCCATCTGTACCAACTAAATACCCTAAAAATTAATATACCAAATTTTGATAGGCACAAATTAACTCCTGCAAGGCTCGCTTTTCTAAGAAGCCATCTAAAAACTCGGACCGCCATTGAGATCGTCGCAAAAGCATTCGCTTTTCGCAGGTCAAAACCATACATAGCGCGAAAATAGGACGCCTTGATTCCCCCCTTCCTCGCAGGAAGGGGGGCTAGGGGGGTAGGTCCCGATAATTTTTAGATGGCTTCTAAGAAGCCATCTAAAAACTCGGACCGCCATTGAGATCGTCCTTTTCGCAGGTCAAAACCATACATAGCGCGAAAATAGGACGCCTTGATTCCCCCCTTCCTCGCAGGAAGGGGGGCCAGGGGGGTAGGTCCCAATAATTTTTAGATGGCTTCTAAAGCGTTTGGTCCTACAGCATCGTGGGTTGCCTTCGATGCCTTCGGCGACCTACTTTTTTTCAACAGCAAAAAAAAGTAGGCGAGCGGGGTACAACTGCCCGAGCAGTTCAAAAATGCCGCTCTCATGTGCCGAGGGGCTAGGCACAGCGCAAAGCGCTTTTGTAATCGCACGACATGAGACAGCCTGCAAGGTGGGTTGCAAAAGGGATGTGGGTTGCGAGACGGACTTGCGCGCTGTGCGCGATGGCTTTTCTGAAGGACGATGGAACAGCAAAGCGATCCCGATTCGCACACTGAGGACTAGGATCGAGGGTCGTCTTCTATTCCCACTGCGGTCATGAAAATATCCAGCGTGGTTTCTTGTTGCGTCTTGACCAAGCGATAGAAAATGCCCTCGCGTTCCATCAACTCCCGATGCGTGCCGACCTCGGCGATATGGCCCTCGTCGATCACCACGAGCCGATCCGCGCTGCGAAGGGTCGATAACCGGTGGGCGATGGCAAAGGTCGTGCGGCCCTGCACCAAGCGCGCGATGGCGGTTTGGATCTTCCGCTCGGTCGGCGTGTCGAGCGAAGACGTGGCCTCGTCTAAAATGAGAATGCGCGGATCGTGCAAAATCGCCCGCGCGATGGACACGCGCTGTTTTTCGCCGCCGGACAAGCGGCCGCCGCGCTCGCCCACGCGCATATCGTAGCCATCGGGTTTTTTGACGATAAACTCGTGCGCCTCGGCGGCGATAGCGGCGCGCATCACCTCGGCAAATGTCGCATCCGGTTTGCCATACGCGATGTTTTCCGCTATCGTGCCATCGAACAAAAAGGGGTCTTGATGCACCATGCCGATTTGGGATCGCAAATCGCGCAAATTGACATCGGTCATCGGCACGCCGTCTATCGACAACCGCCCGCGGTCCGGGTCGTAGAACCGGCACACCATGTTGATCAACGTGGATTTTCCGGATCCGGACTTGCCCACCAGCCCGATCATCTCCCCTGCCTTCACGTCCAAATCCACCTCTTTGAGTACGGGCTTGCCCGGGTCGTACCCAAACACCACGGACTCGAACTTCAAGTTGCCCTCGATGCGCGGCACGCGCACGGCATCGGGTTTTTGATACGGCTCGGGTTCGGAATCGATCACCTCGAACACGCGCTGTGCCCCGGCAAATGCGCGGAGAATATAGCTGTAAAAATCGCCAAACCAGCGCAGGGGTTGGTACAACATCCACAGATAACTGATGAACGCCATCAGCGCGCCCAAAGTCAACTCGCCGCCCAAAATTTGCCGCCCGCCAAAATACCACACGAAAAACACCCCGGCGTTCATCAACAAATTGGTCACGGTCCAAAACGCGAACCACACCCGTTCGCCTCGGGTATCCACGTCGCGCAGGTCTTCGTTGTATCGGTCAAACCGCTCGCTCTCCCGCGCTTCCTGTGCAAACGCCTTCACCACGCGAATGCCGTGGATCGACTCGTTCAACTGCGCCGACAGCCTGCCCCACTTGCCGGACCACTGCGTCCAAAACGTCATGATCCGATACCAGATCTTGGTCCCGGCCAACAAGATCAGCGGAATGGGCGCCAGCACGAAGAGGGTGAGTTTCCAGTTCATGAAAAACAAAAAGCCCATGATCCCAAAAAATAACAAGGTGTTGGAAAACACGAAGTAAAAATCGTACGTCATGATCACTTCCATGCGATCCGTGTCATTGGTCATGCGAGACGTGAGCGCGCCCACTTTGCGCCGGTCGTAAAAGCGGATGGGCAGCAACTGAAACGCTCGGTAGAGATCCTCGCGCAAATCCCCTATCGCGCGCAGGCCCAGGGATCGGCTCAACATCTCCATCACCACGTCCGCGCACCAAATCAGCACGCGCATGACGATCAGCCCCAGCATCAACAACCCCAACCGTTCGAGGCGATCCTCGGACGCGATCAATGGAATCTCGACCCCGGCCCATTCCGGTGACAACACCCCGTCGATCGCGTACTGCGTCACTTTCGGCGGCAGCAGGGCCAAGCCCGCGCTGATCAAAGTCATCGCAATCGTCGTCACCAAGCGCACGGGGTACGCGGCCATATAGCGCACGATGCGCCGAAACGTCTGCCACTTCTTCAAACACGCCGCGCAAACCCCGTCTTTTTCCGGCAAGCGACGGTCGCACTGATCGCAGTGCGTCTGCTCCAATGCCGTGGGCAATGCCAGGGGCTCTTCGTCCTTCAACTGCCGAATCCCGTCGGCCACCTCTGCGAACTTGGCGGTGAGGGAGCGCGAATAGGGCACCTGAATCCCCGGCCCATCCTTGCGCGTCAACGCCAGCGTGCCCATGCCAACGCGCTCTTCCACCTTTGCGTCTGCGACCTCGCCGAGGGGCATCGACAGGACGCCATCCCCCCCGGATTCGGGAATCACCAGCACCTGCTCGTCCGTCACCACCACCCACTGCGGGTTGTAGTTCAACGACGCATCCAAATCCGTCGCCACCTGCATCAGCACGGTCTCGCCATTGGGCGTCGCCGCGCGCAACTTCTCGGCGACCGCTGACGGCAGTTCTTCGATAAACGGCTTTCCCTGCGTGTGATTCACGGTGAACCTCTATCAAGCGTTGGGACGTAAGATTTTACGCCCCTTTTATCATCAAATCGATCTTTGTCCATCATTTCGGGAATCGGGGTTTGACCGCGTCTGTGTCGCGTTGCCGTGGAGGCGTTTGTCAATGTACTGTTCTCGTTCCTCGAAAGTCATTCCCTCGAATTGCTCGCCGCGCGCAACTTCTCGGCGACCACTGACGGCAGTTCTTCGATAAACGGCTTTCCCTGCGTGTGATTCACGGTGAACCTCTATCAAGCGTTGGGGCGTAAAATTTTACGCCCCTTCACCAATCTCCCGTCTCCCCGCCTCTCGCCTCTCGCCTCTCGCCTCTCACCTCTCGCCTCTTGTATCTTCGGACAGGCACAGGGGCCTGTCCCTACGATTGCGATTGCTTCTCACCTCTCACCTCTCCCGTCTCCCCGCCTCCCGCCTTTCGCCTTTCGCCTCTTCCCTCTCCCGTCTCCCGTCTCCCCGCCTCTCACTCCCTAATCGCGATGATCTGCGAAATCTCTTCTTGCAACTGCACCAATTTGTAAAATGCGCCCTGTTTTTCGAGCAACTCGCGGTGCGTGCCCATCTCCACAATGCGCCCGGCGTCCATCACGACGAGCCGATCCGCATTGTGCAGGGTGGATAAGCGGTGGGCGATGGCAAAGGTCGTGCGGCCCTCGACCAAGCGGCCGATCGCGTCTTGGATGCGCTTTTCGGTCTGCACATCGACAGAAGACGTGGCCTCGTCCAAAATCAGGATGCGCGGATCGTGCAAAATCGCCCGCGCAATGGACACGCGCTGCCGTTCGCCGCCCGAAAGCGATTCCCCGCGCTCGCCGATCACCGTGTCGTAGCCATCGGGCTTTGATACGATAAAATCGTGCGCGTGCGCGGCCTTGGCGGCCCGCATGATCTCTTCAAACGTCGCGCCCGGCTTGCCATAGCCGATATTTTCGCCAATCGTGCCGGAAAACAAAAACGGCTCTTGCAACACAATGCCGATCTGCGACCGCAAATCCTCCAGCCGAATATCGCGCACATTCACGCCATCCACCTCGATGCTGCCGCGATCCACGTCGTAAAAATGGCAAATCAGATTCACGGTCGTGGTCTTGCCCACGCCCGACTTGCCCACCAGCCCGATCATCTCCCCGGGTTTGACGTCCAAGTCGATCTCGTGCAACACCGGCTTGCTCTTGTCGTACCCAAACGTCACGTCCTCGAACCTGACGCGGCCTTCGATGTGGGGCATGGGCACGGCATTGGGATTTTGATACGCCTCGGTCGGGGTGTCGATAATCTCAAAAATGCGCTCGGCGCCGGCAACGGCCCGCGTCATCCAGGAGTTGACCATCCCAAACCACTCCAGCGGCCCGTAGAGCAGCATCATATAACTGTAAAACGCCATCAGCGTGCCCAGGGTCAACTCCCCGTCGATCACCTCCAACCCGCCGTAGTACCACACGATCAGCACTCCAGACGCGGTGAACAGGGTCATCGTCTTGTAAAAAATGCCCCGGTTGACTTCGGTGGCAATGCCGATGCGCGTCAATTTGTCGTTGCGCTTTTTGAACACGCCGATCTCCTGCTTTTCCTGTGCAAACGCCTTGACCACGCGAATGCCGGTGAGGGCCTCGTTGACCCGCGCCATCGTCTCGGACCACGACTGCATCCAGCGCGTGAAAAACTTCCGCATGCGCCGGTAAAACGCATAGCCCCAAATCATGATCAGGGGAACGGGGATGAGCACCAAAATCGCCAAGGACCAACTCATCACCAACAGCGCGACGAGGATGCCCACCAGCATCATGGCCTCGATCACCAAATAGGGCAAGCCATCGACCAAAAATTGTTGCAGGCGATTGCTGTCACTCGTCACGCGCGACATCACCGCGCCCACCTGCCGCTTGTCGTAAAACTGCAACGACAGCAATTCCAATCGCCGGTAGAGGTGGCTGCGGATATCCGCCGTCACCCGCGCGGAAAGCCAGGTCACGGTCCACCCGTGCGCCCATTCCGCGCCCCAGGTCAGCAAGCGGATGCCCACCAGCGCGAGAACGAGCATGCCGAGCAAGCCGAATCGGTCGTCGAGTTGCACCTTTGCGCCTTCGGGCAACACCAGCACGTCATCGACGATGCGCTTGGTGACATAAGGCGGGATCAACTCGGCAACCGTCGTCACGATCGACGCCAATGCCAGCACGGCCGCGCGCCCCTTGTACGGCTTCAAATACGACGCGATGCGCCCCAATGTCGCCCACTTGTTCAAACACGCCGGGCAGATCCCATTTTTTTCCGGCAACAGCCGACCACACGATTCGCAGATCGTGCGATCCAAGTTCGCATTGACAAAAAGCTCTTGCTCTTTGCGGAGTTGCTCGATCCCCCGCGTGGTCTCGGAAAATTTTTGCGCCTGCGTCATCGAATAGGGCACATGCACGCTCGGCCCGTTCTTGCGGTGAATCTCCAACCGCGCCCCGCCGACCAGGGCCTCGGTTCGCGCCAGTGCCATTTCCGCAAATGGAATGTCTTCCACCGCGCCATTTTGTTGCACCAACACGCGATTGCCCGTAACCACCACCCATTGCGTGCCGAAATCGCCCTTTTCATCCAAATCGGCCTGCACGCGAATGAGCTCGTCCTCCCCTTCGGGCAACACGCGCCGCAACGCCTCCAATTTTTCGTCCACGCTGTCCAACAACCGATCCATTGTCCCTCTCACTCGTTATCGCCTCTCGCCTCTTCAATGTGGACAGGCACGGGGGCCTGTCCCTACGATTGCGATTGCGTCTCCCGTCTCCCGTCTCCCGTCTCCCCTCTTTCAGGCTGTCCCTACGTGTTGATGGGAACGGGGCGAGATAACAGACCCCTGACCGCTTAGAAGCTGTCTAAAAATTATTGGGACCTAACCCCCTAGCCCCCTTTCCTAGGAGGAAAGGGGGAATAAAGGCCCTTATTCTTGGGTTTTAATCTGCGAAAAGCGAATGTTTTTGCGACGCTCTCAATGGCGGTCCGAGTTTTTAGATGGCTTCTTAGGGTGGATGGCCTTCTCGCTTCTCGTATCTCTGGACGAGCACGGGGACATCGCCCCTCGTCTCGCCTCTTTCCTCTCGCCTCTCGCCTCTCGCCTCTTTGATGTGGACAGGCACGGGGGCCTGTCCACATCTACGTGTTGATGGGGACGGGCCGAGATAACTGACCCCTGACCGCTTAGGGTGGATGGCCTTCTCGCCGCTCGCCGCTCGCCGCTCGCCTCTCGCCTCTTCCCTCTCCCGTCTCCCGTCTCCCGTCTCCCCTCTCCCCGCCTCTCGCCTCTTGCCTCTCGCCTCTTACCTCTTACCTCTCCCGTCTCCCCTCTCCCGTCTCCCCGCCTTTCAGACAAAGACCGCGCAACAAGGGTTTCACACCTCCAGTCCCGTATGTCCATATCTTTGCCCGCTATCGCCACCGCGCCGACGTATCCCCTGCCCGGATCGAGATGCCGAAGCGTCCAATGCCCCAAATCGACATTTTCCCCTGCGCGGGCAAGCCCTGTGCCCACGGCTTTGAGATACGCCTCTTTGCGCGTCCAGAATTGAAAAAAAGCCAGTTGCTGGTCTGTTTGCGGCAACGCGCACAACCGCTCGTATTCGCGGGAGGTAAAAAAGCGTTTTGCAATGCGTTTCATCCGCCTGACCGCACGACTGCAATGCTCGATATCCACCCCGATTTCCCTGCCCTGCGAAACGCCGATGAGCGCGAGCCCCGCCGAATGGCTCACATTGAATCGCAACTCGGTCTCGTCCCACGGCGATGCCAACATGGGCTTGCCGTATTCGCCGTAACAAAACGCCAGTTCACCCGGCGCGCAACCCACATACTCGCCGAGAATCACGCGCAAACTCCCGCGCGCCGCAACAAAACGCGCCCGATCCCGTTCAAAGCGAAACCCATCGGCGCGTTCGCGCTCTGTTGCGGACAGGGTCTCGGTCAATGCCTGCGCGTCAATGCCATCCAAATTCACGGCCCAAACGTGCGCGGCATTCGCTTCTGCAACCGGCGACGCGGGCGGTTGATGCCAAGTGGTGATCATGTTATCGGTGATCCGTGATCGGTCTCCGCCGTGCCCCATCAATCGTAGGGACAGGCCCCCGTGCCTGTCCTCGTAGTCAGTGGTCAGTGGACGGCTTTACCGCTGTCCCAAACACGCCTCGTAGGTCTCGAAGCGTTCCCCTTCAACCTCTTCGGGATCGACCAACTTGAGCCACATCCCCTGATCTTTCTTTTTTCCACTCAACTGCCTGCGGCTACCCAAATTGGCGGGGTCCGCGCCGTGCCAGACCACGTCCCCATCTTGCAAAAAGATAAACTCGTCCCGGTAGCGGTCGATGATGTCCCGCTGTCGGTCGCGGTAAAGCATGGCCTGCTCGCAGGTGGTGCGGCGCCAGCTTTCCACGATTTCCTCGCTGTCCGTTTGCTCGGAATCGAACTCGGCCAACGGCCCTGGCACCTCGCTCTCAAAATCGATCTCTTTTAGATCGACCGTGCCAAAACCGCGCTCGGCCGCGATCAAGAGGTGATTGCGATCTCGGCGAAACGGCGGGGTCGGCCAATCCGATGTGGGATCGTGCCCCATCAAAGAGGCCGCGCACGCATCTGTCGCGGTCACCTGGTCGCCCGCGATCAGGGCATTGCAGACGCGCCCCTGTCCGCCCCATTCCCTGCCCCATTGCCCGGTGAGTGCGTCGATGATGTTCAACCGCGGTTGCGCGATCAAGCCCAAATCGGGCAACACATAAGACAGGCGGATAAAGTGGTGATAATAGGTTCGCACGCGACCGTGTGGCAGCGTAATCGGCGGCAGGCCAAAGAGGTTTTTCATGCAAAGGGTGATCCCCATAAACAGATGATTCTTCATCTTGGCCACGGAAACCACCTCGGCGCCTTCAAAACAAGCGCTGAGCGTATAGCGATCAAACATGCATCCCCCGCCCGGCACCTCGTAGGTCGCGAAAGGCGGCGCGTTTGAATCCGCGAATT
The DNA here is from genome assembly GCA_965242535.1 of Candidatus Latescibacterota bacterium. Classification (GTDB taxonomy): domain Bacteria; phylum Latescibacterota; class UBA2968; order UBA2968; family UBA2968; genus VXRD01. The sequence continues at coordinate 4,409,418 of OZ251458.1, read as the reverse complement.
TCACATCGTATTCCTTCAGGATGTGCGCGTAGTTGAAATCCTCGCCCATCAGATGTTCGCGCGTATAGGGGTTGGTATCCGTGGCGATGAGATCGGCGCGGGTTCGCTCGCGCAACAACCGCAACACCGCGCGCGCGACCATGTCGTCGACCAACTCGCGCCGCCGCCCCATGTAGTAGATGATGCGGTTGTGCAACTTCATCATGTTGAACTTGATCACGATCCGCTCGGCGTTTTCCAACTTCGCCCACGTCCGATGCAACGGATCTGTGATGCGGCGTAGCGTCTGGTAGATTTCCTCCTCCGACGCCCGCCAACTGCAATGCGCCGCGCGAACTTTGTAATTCTTCTCTGCCATTTCGACCTCGATGAATGGTTGGGGCGTAAAATTTTACGACCCGACAAGTTAATTTCCCAAAACCGCAGAAGTGTACCCATAAATCAAAAAAATGAAAAGCGAAAACATTGAAAACGGCCCGCGATTTTCCATTTCGATTTTTCTCGAGAATGGAATTACGCATTGACACCACCGCAAACCACCGTACATTCACCTCGACCGCCTGCCAACGAGATGGGCAAACACACAACGGAAAGGCGTAGCCATGAAGCACCTGTCATACATCTTAATGCTCGCAACACTCCTCGCTTCCTGCTCCGATTTTGGAGAAGAAGCGTTGGCGTGTGTGAGCATTGATGGCAACAAGTGGGGATATATCGACTCGAAAGGCGGGTTCGTCATCAATCTGCAATTTGACGAGGCGGAGTCTTTTTCAGAAGGGTTGGCGTGCGTGTCCATCGGCGGTCAGCCTAATGAATATGGAAAGCTTGAAGGTGGCAAGTGGGGGTATATCAGCCCGAAAGGCGAGTTCGTCATCAATCCGCAATTTGACGAGGCGCGGTCTTTTTCAGAGGGGTTGGCGTGTGTGAACATCGGTGGCAAGTGGGGATGTATTAACCGGAAAGGCAAGTTCGTTATCAACCCGCAGTTTGACGATGCACGGCCCTTTTCGGAAGGGTTGGCATTGGTGAAAATCGGTGGCAAGTATGGATATATCGACCCGAAAGGCGAGCATGTTATCAACCCGCAATTTGATTATGCATGGTCCTTTTCGGATGGGTTGGCTCGCGTGGGAGTTGGCGGCAAACGAGGGTATATTGATCGAACAGGTCAGAGCGTGATCGAGCCGCAACTTAAGGGTGCCGATGATTTTTCCGAGGGGTTGGCGTGTGTGGAAATCGGTGGGAGGTGGGGGTATATCAACCGAACTGGACGGCTTGTTATCGCGCCGCTATACGACGATGCGCGGCGTTTTTCCGAGGGGTTGGCAGTCGTGCTGATCCGCGACGAGTGCAGGTATATCAATGCGAAAGGCGAGTATGCTATCGAACGGAAATTTTACAGTGCCGCCCCTTTTTCGGAGGGGTTGGCGGGTGTGAAAATCGGTCGCAAGTGGGGATATATCAACGCGGAAGGCCAGATCGCGATCGAACCGCTATTGGACTGGACCTCGCGTTTTTCCGAGGGGCTGGCGGGTGTGAGAATCGGTGGCAAGTATGGGTATATCAACCGGGCGGGGAAGATGGTTATCGAGCCAAAATTTGACGAGGCGGGATCTTTTCGAGTGCCGACACGTTCACGTTTTGATTGAGCAACAAGCAATGAAGGGAGCAATGTGGCGACAACTATTGGAACCCAAAACAAGTGTGATTTTGGCACTTTGGGTCATAACGCTCTGTGTCGGTCTGTATGTCTATGACCGCATTGATCAGAAATTGTCGGATATCGATCGGGAATTGTCTGATATCGCTTTTGCAACATCCATGCTCAATTTGAAAACGAATCAGTCCCATCAATATGAGTATCTAGTCGTCAGCCCAGAGGATACCTCTTTCTCTGCCACGATGAATTTGTATGGGGACTTAGGATGGGAAATCGCCTTTGCGCGGCGCGCCACGAGTGGGCGAGGATACGCTCAAAAAGTCCGCTACGAACTTATCCCGAAAAAAACGCGGTAAAAAAAAATAAAAATGAGCGGAATTCAAAAAACGCCCCATCTGAAATCGCCTGCGCGACTCGGATGGGGCGTTGGTGGGATGGCGCAATGGCGAACGGCAATCGCGCTTACCCTTTCATGTAGGTCAACGCACCGATAATGATCACCGCAATCGCGACGATCAACGACAGCCATTTGATCATCTGCCCTTCTGCGCGAATGATGTCGTTCTTCAAATTCGTCTCCACGCGATTGATATTGTTCTCCACGCGGTTAAAATTGTTCTCCACGCGATTGATGTTGTTCTCCACGCGAGCAAAGCCCTCATTCATCAGGCTCATCAATTGATCAAAGCGATCCGCCGTTTGATCCTCTACGCGGCGAATGTCTCTCGCATTCTGCTTGACCTGATCGCCGACGACTGCCCCGTTCTTCTCGATGGCGATGAGTTGGCGATCCCGAGGGTATCGCACGATGTTTTTCTTTTTTTTGATGGCGTGCCCTTCTGCAAGAAATGATTCGATAAAATTTGTGTTCAGATGCGAGTTACAGGCTTTGCCCGTATCTCGAGCGCGATCAAAACCGCCAGATTTTTAGGGCGGTTTTTCCGAATATCCATTCTCGGTCATCTGCGCTGAATCCGCTGAGGTAGTCCATCGGCACGCGCAGGGAATTGTCGTAGCCTTCGCGCCTGCTCACGGGTGGGTAATCGCTGCCCCACATGACGCGCTGTGGGCCAAAGGCTTCGATGGCCATATCGGCGAGTGGGGGGATGGGGTCAAAGGGCATAGGCACGGGACAGAACTCGCCGAATCCGGGAAGTTTGATGGACAAATTCGGGTGTTCGGCGAGTGCGAGGATTTTTTTAAACAGGGGATAGGGCGGCTGTTGGCCTTCGCCAATGCCCGCGAGGTGTTCGATCACGATGGACAGGTTCGGAAATTTTTCGATCACCTCTGCAAATTCATCGCTCAAGAGGCTTTGGGGATTGCTCGGCGCGCTGACGACGAGGTCGAGGTCCGTTGCTGCACGCCACTGTGCGAGCGGATCAGAACCATCGGCGCGGCTGTTTGCCGGCAGGCGAATGCCCACGATGCCCCGCTCTGCCCATGCGCGCATGACCGTGCCATCGTCTGTTGGGGCGACGATCATCGCCGCTTGGAATTTCCCCGGATGCGCGGCCATGCTGTCGATCATGTACTGATTATCCGCGTTTCCCGCGTACTGGATGAAAACGGCTTTACCGACTTTGGACGTGTTCATGTGGTAGAGCAAGGATTCCACGGGTTCGTATTTGTGCAGGCCAATGTGGCAGTGAGTATCGACAATGGTCATGGTATTCTCCAAAGGATCGGTTGAAAGATGAAAGGGAGCGGGATGACAACGGACCGTTGAACGACCTTGAGAGGCAACGGATCGGGGACTGACCACGAAAAAACAGCGATCAGCACCCACCGCTAGATGCGCGGACAGGCACGGGGGCCATTTGTACCAACTAAATACTCTGTAAATTGAGTTATTCTCAATTTTGATACGCACAAATCAGCTCGAATATACCCACCGGTCGCGAATCATTCAAGGCGCGAGTCGCAAAAATGCCTCGGATCCATCAAAGCATCCGAGGCATTGTGTAAATGAAAAAAAATGAAAACAACTCCTGCGGCTTCGCGGTCGGCTACTCTGTTGCCTCGGGCACCTTGCAGCAACCGGGCAATTGCCGATAGGCCGTGGCATCGGCCGGTTTGTCGTTGGCCGCATAGCCCGCCTGCACGATGGCCTGCTCCAATGCGGGGACATCGGTCGCGCTGGCGTCGAATGTCACCTTCGCGGTTTTGGCGTCCAGATCGACGCTCACGCCTTGCACGCCCTCAACCTTTTTCACCGCGGTTTTCACGGTATTGACACAAGCCGCACATTGCAGCGTCGGCAACGCGACTTCGGCGGTTGTGGCTTCCGACTTTGTCGAACAACCGACATAGGCCGCGGCCCCGATGGCACACGCGGTCAACAATGCGAAAATGCGAACCTTCACAATACACCTCCTGAAAAAGTATGGAGCGAGGCGCGGTCATTTCTCGCGCCCCGCGTTGACTTGCTTCTCCTTCCACAATGCGTAAATCGCGGGGATGACCAAAAGCGTCAGGATCGTGGAGGACACCATCCCGCCGACCATCGGCGCGGCGATGCGCTTCATCGCCTCGGCGCCCGTGCCCGTGGACCACATGATCGGCAACAACCCCACCATGGTCGAGAACACCGTCATCAGCTTGGGCCGCACGCGCTCCACCGCGCCCACGACAATGGCCCGGTTCAAGTCTGCCCGCGTCAATGTCTCGCGTTTGACGCGCGCGTACGCCTGATTGAGATAGATCAGCATCACCACGCCGGTCTCGGCGGCCAGGCCGGCCAGCGCGATGAACCCCACGCCGACGGCAATGCTCATCTCATAATCCAGAATATACAACAACCATATCCCGCCGACCAGTGCAAAAGGCAGGGACAGCATGACGATCAGGCTCTCGGCCACGGTTTTGAAATTCAGGTACAGCAGGATGAAAATGATCGCGAGGATGACGGGTACGACCACCTTCAACCTTTGCTCTGCGCGCAGCATGTACTCGTACTGCCCGCTCCAGATCACGGTGTAGCCAGGGGGCATGGGCACCTGCTCCAAAACCGCCTGCCGCGCTTTTTCGACATAAGTGCCCACATCCACGTCTCGGATATCCACGTAGATCCACGCATTGAGGCGGGCGTTCTCGCTCTTGATGCTCGGCGGGCCTTTCCGAATGTGGAGGGCGGCCAATTCGCCAAGGGGGATTTGCGCGCCCGTGGGCGTGGGGACGAATACGCGCCGCAGGGCGGGCAAATTGTCGCGCAATTCCCGGCCGTAGCGCAAATTTATCGGGTAGCGCGCCAAGCCCTCGACGGCCTGCGTGATGTTCTGCCCGCCCAGTGCGGTCGCGATAATGTCCTGCACGTCTCCCACCGTGAGCCCGTAACGCGCCACGGCCCGTCTGTCGATTTCAAAATCGAGATAATTGCCGCCGGCAACGCGCTCGGCAAACGCGCTTTGCGTGCCCGGCAACCCGCGCATGACCGCCTCGATTCGCTTGCCCAATGCCTGCAAGGTGTCGAGATCATCCCCTACGACCTTGATGCCCACCGGGGTTTTGATGCCCGTGGAGAGCATGTCGATGCGCGTCTTGATCGGCATGGTCCACGCATTGGTCAGGCCGGGGAATTGCACCGCGCGGTCCAATTCCCGAATCAACTTTTGCGGGGTCATGCCCTCGCGCCATTCGGATTCGGGTTTGAGCATAATGGTGGTCTCGATCATCGACAGGGGCGCGGGATCCGTCGCGGTCTCCGCGCGTCCGATTTTGCCGAATACGCGTTCGACTTCCGGAAACGTGCGGATGATTTTGTCGGTTTGTTGCAACAGCGCCCGCGCTTTGGTGATCGACACCCCCGGCAAGGTCGTGGGCATGTACAGCAGATCGCCCTCGTACAGGGGAGGCATAAATTCCGAGCCGATTTTTTCCAGTGGAAACAGCGCGTCCAATTTGACGAGTGCTTTGTAGGTCAGGCTTTGCGGACGGTCCTCAAAACGCGAGACGACGAGGTCGCGGAACGGGAACGCGGTGACAAACAGCGCGGCGCAGCCCAAGGCGACGGTCCCCATGCGATGCTGCAACACCCAGTCGATCACCGGGCGGTACAGAAAAATCAATCCCCTGTTGATGGGGTTTTCCGTTTCGGGGCGGATTTTGCCGCGCACGAAAAAGGTCATCAGCACGGGCACGACGGTGATCGCCAAGCACGCCGCCGCGGCCATCGCGTAGGTTTTGGTGTACGCGAGCGGTTTGAACAGCCGGCCTTCCTGCGCCTCGAGGGAAAAGACCGGCAAAAACGACAGCGCGATGATCAGCATGGAAAAGAACAGGGAGGGCCCCACTTCTTTGGACGCGGCGATGACGATGTCCCGGTGCGGTTTTTTCCCGGCGTCGCGCTCGAGGTGCTTGTGCGCGTTCTCGATCATCACGATGGCCGCATCCACCATCGCGCCGATGGCTATGGCAATGCCGCCGAGGGACATGATATTCGAGTTGACGCCCTGATGGTGCATGGCGATGAACGCGATCAAGATCCCCATCGGCAAGGTGAACACCGCGACAAACGCGCTGCGAAAATGCAGGAGGAAGACCATGCACACCACGGCCACGACCGCGATTTCCTCGATCAGCTTTTGCCGCAAGTGATCGACGGCGCGCAAGATCAGCGCGGAGCGGTCGTAATTGGGGATGATGACCACGCCTTTGGGCAGGCCGGGTTTGAGCCGCTCGATTTTTTGTTTGACCCGCTCGATCACTTTGAGGGCGTTTTCCCCAAAGCGCATGACCACGATGCCGCCGACCACTTCGCCCTCGCCATTCCACTCGGCCAATCCCCGCCTGAGTTCCGGCCCCATCTGCACGGTCGCGATATCTTTGACGCGGATGGGTGTGCCCTTATCGTCCACGCCGAGCGCGATGTGCTCGATGTCTGCCACAGAGCGGATGTAGCCCAGGCCGCGCACCATAAATTCCGTTTCGGCGAGTTCGACCAGCCGGCCGCCCACGTCGTTATTGCTGCGCTGAATCGCCATCCGAACCTTTTGCAACGGGATGTTGTACGCCAGCAGGCGATGGGGATCCACCACGACCTGGTACTGTTTGACGAATCCCCCGACGGAAGCCACTTCCGCAACGCCCTGCACGCTACTCAATTCGTAGCGCAAATACCAGTCTTGGATGGCGCGCAATTCCGACAAATCGCGCGTGCCCGTGGTGTCCAACACCGCGTATTGATAGACCCATCCCACGCCGGTCGCATCCGGCCCCAGCGTGGGCGCGACGCCGTTCGGCAATCTGCCGGCCGCGGCATTGAGGTATTCCAACACGCGGCTACGCGCCCAATACACGTCCGTGCCGTCCTCAAAAATCACATAGATGTAGGACAGGCCAAAAAACGAGTATCCCCGCACGGTCTTGGCATACGGCACGGACAACATCGCCGTCGTCAGCGGATAGGTCACTTGGTCTTCCACCACCTGCGGCGCTTGCCCCGGGTATTCGGTGAACACGATCACCTGCACGTCCGACAAATCGGGAATCGCATCCAGCGGCGTGTTCACCATGGCGTACACGCCCCAGCCGATCACCATCATCGTGGCGATCACCACCAGAAAACGATTCTCCACACTCGCTTGAATGATTCGGTTTAACATGTCCGTCGTCCAGTGGTTAGTCCACCCATCAACCCCTCGCCAACCGTGCCTGTCCGAATATAGGACAACCACAGGGGGTTGTCCCTACAATGCCATTTTGATAGAACGACCCGTAGGGACAGGCCCCCGTGCCATTTGTACCAACTAATTCATTATCAGGACGCTTTGCAGTTCCACCGTCCTTCAGAGAAGCCATCGCCAAACATGCCATCGCAAAAGTCCATCACCGAAAGCCATCGCGCACAGCGCGCAAGTCCGTTTCGCAACCCACATCTTTTTTGCAACCCACCTTGCAGGCCAACGCATGTCGTGCGATTACAAAAGCGATTTGCGCTGTGCCTAGCCCCTCGGCGCATGAGAGCGGCATTTTTTGCTTACTTTTCTTCAGACGCTTATTCGCGTCTTCTCTGTTGACAAAAAGTAAGTCGCCGAAGGCATCGGAGGCAACCCACGATGCTTTAGGACCAAAGTTGTTAGAAAAGCGAGCCATGTCAGTGCAGATTTGTGCGTATCAAAATTGAGAATAACTTAATTTACAGAGTAATTAGTTGGTACAGATGGCCCCCGTGCCTGTCCGAATGACCGCGGCCCTGTGCCTGTCCGAATATAGGACAACCACAGGGGGTTGTCCCTACAATGCCATTTTGATAAAACGACCCGTAGGGACAGGCCCCCGTGCCTGTAAAAAAATAAAAAGCCACTCGCCTCTCGCCTCTCGCCTCTCGCCTCTCGCCTCCCGTCTCCCGTCTCCCCGCCTCTCGCCTCTCGTATCTTCGGACAGGCACGGGGGCCTGTCCCTACGATTGCGATTGCTTCTCCCGTCTCCCGTCTTCCCTCTCCCGTCTCCCGTCTTACCCGCCTCCAAACCCCGCCAATGCCGCCCTTAAATTGCTCTCTGAATCGATCAAAAATTGCGCCGCCGTCACGATCTGATCGCCCGGTTTGAGTCCGCTTAGCACCTCGTATCCGCCTTCGGTCTCGACGCCTGTGCGAATCTCATGCGGCTCGAATTTGCCATTGCCGTGCGCGATGATGACGATGCGGCGCGTGCCCGAATGGATCACCGCTTGAGCGGGAACCACGAGGGCGTCGCGCGCGACTTCGGGGCGGATCACCACATGGGCGTACATATCGGGTTTGAGCGCGCCGTCTGTATTGGCAAAGGCCATCCGCACCTGCACGGTGCGCGTCTTTTGATTCATGAAGGGAAAAATGTAATCCACTTTGCCATCGAATCGCTCGCCCGGCGAGTACGTGAGCGCGACCTCGGCGCGTTGCCCTTTGGAGATCCACGCCATTTCGTACTCGTACACATCGGCGTAAATCCACACCACGGACAAATCCGCGATGCGATACAGGTGTTGCCCGGATGCGATATGCGCGCCTTCTAGCACGTCTTTGTGCGTCACGATGCCGGAGCGCGGCGCCAAAATGGGCATGGTGCGCCCGACCCTGCGCGTCTTTTCCAACTCGGTGATCTGAGCCGCTGAAATATCCCAGAACAACAACCGCTGTCGCGCAGCGGAAAGCAGGTCCGCGGCATTTTGTGCCGCGTCTTTGTTCGCCCCGCCGCGCATTCTGTCCGCGTAATCCAGCGCGGTCAAATACTCCTCTTGCGCCGCGACGAGTTCCGGGCTGTAAAGCGCGAGCAAGGGCTGGCCCCGTTCGACCCAGCGGCCCGTGTAATCCACGTACAGTTGTTCGACCCACCCGGCCAACTTGCTGTTCACGTCCATGATCCGCGTCTCGTCGTAATCCACCCTGCCCAGGGCGCGTATGGTGCGCGTCAAGGGTTGTCGTTTTACGACCATCGTTTTCACGCCGATGTTCTGACGAGTCACGGGATCGATCTGCACTTGTCCGCTTTGCGAGGGCGTGCCCTCCTTTTTGACCAAGTCCATGTTGCAGATGGGACACGTGCCCGGCGCGTCGGATACCACCGTCGGGTGCATCGGGCAGATGTATTTCGCCGTTGCATGCGTGCCGCGTTCGACCTCCATTTCTTTTGCGACCAAATCCATGTTGCAGATGGGGCACGTGCCCGGCGCGTCGGATACCACTGTCGGATGCATCGGACAGATGTATTTCGCCGTTGCTGGCGCGTGTTCTGTGTGCGTATCGCCCGCGATATAGACGCCGCCGACAAAGCCCGCTATCAATGCCAAAATTGGGATGACGTATTTCATTTTTGCCTCCTAATCCGTGCGGATTGGCCTGCCGACCACCGCCTCCAAATCGGCCACCCGCTTTTCGTGGGCAATGACATGCCGATAATACGCGATCTCAAAATTCAACGCGGTCATGTAATTGTCCAACAGGGTCAAAAAATCCACCTTATCCACCCGGTATCCAGACAGGGCGGACGCCAGCGACTGCTCGGCTTGCGGCAACGTCGCGGTGCGAAACAACTCGGCACTTTCCCGGTGTCGGATGGCCTCGATGACCAAGCGTTGAATGTCGTAGTGAATCCGCTGGCGTTCCGCGGCTTTTCGCGCCTCGGCCTCGCGCAGGTTCGCACGCGCCTCGGCGATCTGCTGTCGCTGCTTGCGTCGGGCAAATACGGGCACTTGAATGCCCACGCCGACCGAGATGAAATCGCTCCCTTTCACCGGATCATTGGGCGCGAACCCGCGCTGCCGATAGCCCAAATTCAGCATCACATCCGGCCAGGAATCGCGCTGTGCCACCTCGACATTTGCCCGCCACATCGCAACCCATCGCGCCATGGCGTGCAGCGATGGCCGCGCCTCATCGGCAAGTGCGTGCAAGGCATCGACATCCAAGGGCACTCGCGACATGCCGACGGTGTCTTTCGGCGCGCCCAAAGGGCTTTGCAAGGGCCGGTTTAACACGGCGTTCAACCGCGCCTCGGCCAGTTGTTTTTCCGCGCGAAGGCCGATGAGTTGCGCGTCGAGTTCCGAGAGAGAGACTTGCGCCTTCAACACGTCTTGTTGCAGCCCCTTGCCGACCGCGTATTTCGTTCGGGCGATTCGCACTAGGTCTCGCAACAGCACCCGATTTTTTTGCGTGATCGCGATGGCGCGGGTCAAATACGCCAAGGACAAAAACGGTTGCTCGACCGCATTGGCGATGGCGCGTTCCCGGTCGCGCAACTGCCAAGCCGCCGCTTCCGAAGCGAATCGGGCGGCGCGCTCGCGTGCCCGATGTTTTCCCGGCAGGGGAAATTTTTGGCTGACGACAAATTGGTTGCCACTCATGGGCGTGCTGTCCAACTCGAAATCGCTCAAGGGGATGTTGCTCGCCTCAAAGCGAAAAGACGGATCTTCCAACGCGCCCGCCTGCGGAACTTTCGCTTCAAAGGCCGAGAGTCGCGCCCGCAAAACCGATAGATTGGGATTGTTTTCCAACGCCTCTCGAATCAGCGCGTCCAAATCCAGTTCATCTGCCCGCAACGGCAAAACGGATATGCCCATGACGCACAGCCCGATCATGGCCCGAAATGCATGCACCGGTCACCTCCTGAAAATTGTGGGGATAAAGGGATGGCAAAGCATTCGCGGAACGAGTGGTACACACCTGTTCCCAACGTCATTCAGCGGGAATATCACGAGAGAAATGAGGCGTGGAGGAGGTACAGGCGGGGCGGCGATCGCAGGGCAGCTCCGAGATCGCGATCCAAAAGAGGAAGGGAAATGGGATGGGAATGCCGGGCAACGGGCAACGTCGCGCCCGTCAAATCCAAGGTCGGATTTTGCCATTCAATGGGCAAAACAGCCCGATCTCGCGCGGGCATGTCGCGATCGACGGTCGCGTCTTTGGAACAGCAACAAGCTTCCATCTCTGCGGCGCCATGACAACTCGGCACCTTCTGCGCCCAACACAGACACGGCACGGCCATTCCGATCAGCGTCAACGCGACGATGAAAATGTGGACGAAATGTCGCAAAGCGAATCTCCAATTTCTACGGGGCTATATTTCCTTGAGCTCGGGCCATTTGATTTTTTTGTTTTGCAAAGGCGCGATGTATTTGCACTAAAAGCTCGCGTAATTCATCTGCGATCTCTGGGTGCGGATTGCCCGCGAGGGCTTTGCACGCCAACTGCGCGGCTCGACGAAACTGATTGCTGTTAAACGCCAGCCATCCGGCACTGCGGTGCAACACAGACCACGTTGGCTCGACGCGTTCGTCGCGCTCATCCAGTTTCCGAATGGCAACAAGTTCATGCTCCAACGCTTCGGCATAAAGTTGAACGGTCTTTGCCGTATTGCCCCGTATGCGTTCCAAAATGGCCATTTCCACGAGATCCATGGCTTGATTGTGGGAATCGCGAACACTCATTTTTTTTCTACCTCCGCGAGGGGATGTCCAAATTCAACGACAATGACATAAACTGGTAGCGGCCCATCAGATCGGTCGGTTTGTCTTAGCTTTTGCCTGATTCTCGCTTTTACGTCTTGGTCGCTTCCCCTGCGAATACCCGATATTTCCAATCTTGCCTTTTTTTGGAGGGGCTCACTTGACTCGTCTCCCATCCAGTAATCAATACCAGTCTCTTTTCCAGAACGCTCGATCACTGTATAGCCGATTTCCTTTTGTGCCAACAAAACCGCAATACCCATCGCCCCGTGTTCCGTGGCAACCTCTGCGTCATTCCAACATCTGCGGGCTTGATCCGTAACCGGCGGCCATGTCAAGGAATGGTTTGTGTTACTGTACCCTCTGACGAGAAGTTGGACGCCTTGCACATGCCCCTGCGATTCCAAGCATACGCCCCCGGCTTCTGATAGTGCCTTGCCAAAGTTCGGCGTGATAGCCGGAAGCCCCTGACCGAGATCGCCTAAATCCAGCATGTATCAAATCGCTCCGTTGTTGCGGCGGATAATTGAGATCGCGATTTCCCCATTGAAAGCAACATCAACAAACGGAAACGCCATCTTTGGCTGTGACAAAAGAATACCCAAAAGCGATCGGATCCGCAAGAGGGAGCGTCGATATTTTTTACCATCGCCACCAGCGGTGCCTGCCCCAGTCCCGGTCTCGGTCTTCGGGTGTCTCGCCGATCACGATATCGAAATTGGCCGTTAATTCGCCGATTTCGGAATCGGGCAAAGGCTCGAATGCGGCGGACAGCCTATCGCGGGCCGCGCGACTTGAACGAAAGATAAAATCCCGCTCATTGTCCGGATTGTCCTTTACGTATAGCTGCGTGGTCAAAAGCCGATGCCCATTTTTGTCAATCGCAAAATGGATATGGGCGGTACGCGCGCCGCCATAAGGCACGGGCTTGATGGTGCGAAAGCGGTACGCGCCTGCCGATCCGGTTTCAAAACGCCCAAAGCCCTGAAAGTTCGCGTCTCGCCGCGCGCGCCGCGGGGCCTCCGTATGGATGTAAATCCCGTTGCTATCCACTTGCCAGATTTCCACTGTGGCATTTTTGACGGGATTGCCATTCACATCCAAAACGCGCCCGGTCAAGTGCGTGATTTCCCCCACGGCTGGCGTAATCGCGTCGTTGATCACCACGAGATCGTTATCGACATCTAGGGGCATCTCGTCTGGATAGAACGGGCCTTCGGTCTGTCGGGGCGTGCGCGCGAGTTGCTCGGCGAAAACCCCAGGCGTTGCAAATGCCGCAACACCCCATGTCGCGGCTTGAACGAGAAAATGACGGCGATTGACAGACATAGCGATCCTCCTTTGCAAATCATTTTTGGGTCTCGGTCTTTAGACCCCGAGACGCGTCGGGGTGTTCCACGAAACGAAAGATCGTCCGTACCCCTTTATTTTTTTGGGATGGGCATTATATTCTGTCCATCGCTATCGACAATCGCCAAGGAGATGACCGTGAAAAAACGACCCTTCGCCAGCAACCGCGGCAACATTCCCAAATTTCCCTATTCGCAAGCCGTGATCTACGGCGACCTCATCTTCATCTCGGCCCAACCTCCGGTGGATCCGGAAACCGATGAAATTGACGGAGACGACGTCAAAACGCAAACCCGGCGCATTCTCGCCAATATCTCGGGCATCCTCGAAGACGCGGGTACATCGCTCGACAACGCCTTGAAAGTGACGGCCATTCTCAAGGATCGCGCCCTGTTTTCGGATTTCAACGACGCGTACGCGGAGTTTTTCCTGGAAAACCCACCGACCCGCACGCCCATCTTTGGCGACACGGGCGCGTATCTCGTGCTCTTGGACGTCATCGCGGGGATGGAATAGGCATATTGCGCGCCGTACATAGTGGTTTTGGATGGTGGGACGGACTGCCCATTGACTACTGCCATCTCTGAACCGCCAATTTGCTCCCCACCCGTATCGCCTGCAACATGTTCGCGGCTCGGGCGATGCCCTTGCCCGCGATATCGTAAGCCGTGCCGTGATCCACAGAGGTTCGCACGATGGGCAGGCCGAGGGTCACATTTACGGCCTCGTCGAACGCCACCAATTTTGCGGGCACATGGCCTTGGTCGTGATACATCGCCACCACCCCGTCGTAGATTCCGTGATAGACTTTGAAAAATGTCGTATCCGCGGGCAACGGGCCGTCCACGCGCCAGCCATCGCCCATCGCTTTTTCAACCGCGGGGCGGATGATCTCGGCATCCTCGCGGCCAAACAAGCCATTTTCGCCCGCGTGTGGATTGAGGCCGCACACCGCGAGCCGGGGATCGGACGCGCCCATGCCGATCAGCGCGTTGCGGGTCAGGCGAATCACGTCGCCGATTCGATCGGACGTGAGCCTGTCGGATACCTCGTGCAGTGGAATATGCCCGGTGACGTGCGACACGTTCAGGCGGTCGGATGCCAGCATCAAATACGCGCGGCCCGCGCCCGACCGCTCGGCCAACAATTCCGTGTGCCCCGCGTACGCGTACCCCGCCAAATTCATCGCTTCCTTGTTCAACGGCGCGGTGACGATGCCATCGATGCGATTCGCCATCGCCAGATCGACCGCGTGAATCACCCACTCGGCCGCGGCTTTTCCGGCCTCGGCGCGCACCTCGCATAAGGCGATCCGATCCAGCTTCACTTCCAACGGACACCACACGTCCACGCATCCAAATTCAAACGCGCCATCTTCCGGGCGATCCACCAGTCGCATGTCCAACGGCACGCCCGCCATCGCCATATCGCGTTTTAATATATCGGGATGGCCGATTACGAGCGGCCTACACACGCGGTAGCTCTCCTTTTGCCCGAGTGCTTTCAAGATCACCTCGGGCCCGATGCCACCCGGATCGCCCATCGCAATCCCCATCAGCGGGCGGTTGCCCGACTCGTCTTTTCCCACCATCATTCGCTCCAAAAAAATGGCGCCCCCAAGGCCGCCATCGCGATTTTTTGCCTAAGCCAAGCCCGCGGCTTTGAGCAAGATTTTTTGCTCGTCCGCATCGAGGTGCATCTCGTCCATGTGCCCAATCAGTTCGTCGCGCCTTTTGCCGTCTCGTTTCTTCGCCTCGCCAACGAGGTGCGTAAGCCGCGTATATGTCCCCTGTTGCTCGTCGGGGATGAGTTGGCCCGAGTCCATGAACTCGATCCGCCCTTGCAAGTCTTCCGGCACGGTTCCGAGTGCTTGTTTTTTGAACTTTGCGATGTTTCTCGCTGCGACCTCTGTCCCGCCACAAGCCGCGGGTAGGAAGGGCCTGTCCATCCGCATTGCCGCGCCTTCCAGCAAACACGTCAATGCTTCGCGGCTCAACGAACTCGCTTCGGGAAAGTCGAGGACGAGCCAGCGGTTCAGCGTTTTGATATTTTCCCGTTCTCGCTCATCGGGAACGAGACGCGCCGCCGGCGAGTACGCGCAATTCACAGCGGGCCAAATCGTTTTTTTTGCGCTTTCTCGGGCGTTATTTTTCGCTTGCCGCCTCAGCAACAAAGCCACGAGTAAGAACGCCCCCGTTGTGACGAACATGCCAATGATCGTAATGAATGCGGGTTCCATTACTCATCCTCCTTTAGAAGGGTTAATATACCCAGTGCAATCAAAATGCACAACGCGCCCATCCCAATGCCCGTGACAGCCGTGACAAGATACGAAAATGGCGTCTCTACCCGCAAGATGGGTGCGACAATCCCCCCGAGCATCTCCGCCCAATTTTCGCGCTCATGGCGGCGCGTCTTTTTCGATGCGGCCATCTCGCAGGCGCACGACGCGCAAGGTGCGCCGGGCTACGTCTTCTTCATGGGTGACGACCAAAACCGTTTGCCCTTGCTGGTGGAGGTTATCAAAAATGGATAAAATTTCCTCGCCGGTTCGCGTATCCAAATTGCCGGTGGGTTCATCGGCGAGCAGAATGGCCGGCTCGTTCACCAATGCCCGCGCGATGGCGACGCGCTGGCGTTGCCCACCCGACAACTCGTTTGGCCGATGGGTCATGCGGTCGGACAGCCCCACGCGATCCAGCGTGGCTTTGGCCCGTTCCCTGCGCCGGCGTCGGGACAGGCCCGTGTAAATCAGCGGCAATTCCACATTTTGCAGGGCGGTTGCGCGGCTGAGCAAGTTGAACGTCTGAAACACGAACCCAATTTTGCGGTTCCGCACATCCGCGAGGGCATCTCCTTTCATCGCGCTGACGGCTTCGCCATCCAAAACGTAGTGCCCGGCCGAGGGCGTATCCAAACAGCCGAGGATGTTGAGCAAGGTCGATTTGCCCGATCCGGAGGGGCCCATAATCGCGAGGTACTCGTTTGGGAGGACGCGAAGGGAAATATCCCGCAGCGCGTAAACGGTTTCACTGCCCATCGGATAGGTTTTTCGCACCGCGTCAATTTGAATTTGTGCCTCATTCATAGCGCAGGGCCTCGACCGGATCCAAAGCCGATGCGCGGGCCGCCGGATACACCCCGAAAAACACGCCGATGCCGCCCGAAACCGCGACGGCGAGCATCACCGCGCTCCACGAAACCACGCTGGGAAAATCGGCTTCGGAATAATGGGCGATCATGTGGGAAATGCCAACGCCGAACCCGAGCCCACACAAAATCCCGAGCACCCCGCCGAACAGGCTCAGCACAGCCGACTCGATGATAAACTGAACGAGAATGTGCACGCGCTTGGCGCCCACGGCCTTGCGAATGCCGATTTCGCGCGTGCGCTCCGTCACCGACACGAGCATGATATTCATGATGCCGATGCCCCCCACCATCAGGGAAATGCCCGCGACGCCCCCGGCCACGAGTTTCATGATCAGCGTGACGCGATCCACATCTTTCAAAACGCGCTCCCCGGTATCCACGCGAAACGCATCTCCGCGTTTGTGCAATCGCCTCAGCACTTTTTTGATTTTTTCCGTGACGGCTTTGACGTGTGCGGCGCTTTCCACATAGACGAAAAGGATACCGTAATAATCGTTGCCGACCACGCGCTTTTGCAAGGTGGTCACGGGCACGATGATTTGGTGGCCCCAATCGCTGCCGAAAACCGATCTGGGTTTCATCACGCCGATGACCGTATAGCGTTCGCCATTGAGCTTCACTTCTCGGCTGACGGGATGGAGGTCGCCAAAAAGATCCCCGGCGATTTTGTCGCCGATCACGCACACGCGCCGCCAGGTTTTCACGTCCCAATGCGACAAAAACCGCCCGCGATCCACTTCCCAATCCATCGCGTCGTGATACCCCGGCATCGTGCCGCGCACCTCGCCCATAGCCGAGGCTTTTTGATAGCGCGCCTGCGCGTTCCACCCCACGAGGGGAAGGGCCGCGCGGATGTGATCCACCTCCGCCTCAATCGCCGCCAAATCCCGCGCCGTCAGGTATTCCCGCCACGAACGCGGCACCCGACGGCCGTTTTTGATCTGGTAGGTTCGCGGCGGTTGCACGACCACGAGATAGGCGCCGCCCATCTGCGAAAATTGCGACACGACATTGTGCCGCAGGCCCTCGCCTATGGACACCACCCCGATCACAGAGCCGATCCCAATGGTAATTCCCAAGATCGTCAAGAGGGACCGCAGGGTATTTGCCCACAACTGGGACAGGCCGATCAAAAACAGGTCGAGGGCGTTCATTCGTCGCGTTCCTCTTCGCGCTTTTTGAACAGTTTTTCGGCATCGGCGGCAACCGAATCCCCGAGCGCCAATCCCGACAGGACTTCTAGGCGGCTATCCGATTTCAACCCCACCCGAATCTCGCGCTCGGCAAAGGTATCTCGTTTTGCAAAAACCACAAACCGCCCGCGCGTGCCCTTTTTCTCGCCTTCTCGCACCTCGTCTCCAAAATGTTCATACGCGGCCTCGATGGGCAAATAGAGCGCGGAATCGCGCTGGGCAAACACGATATCGACATCGCACGACATGCCTTGGCGCAACTTCGGCTCCCGATCCAAAATTCGGATTTCGGTTTCGAACGAGACGATGTTGCTGCCCTGCCGAATTTGCCCCACGGGCGCGATGCGATACACTTCGCCGCGATACGTCGTATCTGGATACGCATCCGCGATGATGCGGACGACCTGCCCAGGCGAGAGCCGCCCCACATCGACTTCGCTGATGTGGGATTTGACCATCATCAGACTCGGGTCGCCAATTTCAAACAATTTGGTGCCCGTCACGGTGGAGAGAATGCCCGAGACCACCACCTCGCCGACCTCTACGGGCCGCGCGATGACGATGCCCGACGCGGGCGCCAACACCCGCACATCGTCGAGGCGCGCCTTGGACGAACGCCCTTTCGATTGCTGGATATTCGACCGCGTCTCCAGCGTCTCCAGTTCGAGGCGCGCCAGTTGGTACGCGTTGAGCGTCTTTTCGAGTTGATCGCGGACGCGCTCGATTTCTTCTGCGGCGATCAAATTCCGCTTTCTCAAAGCTTCTTTGCGCTCGAGATCTTTGCGAACGCGTTCGAGGTCGATACGCACCCGCTCCACAGCCGCGCGTTTGTTGTAGAGTTGGAGCGTCTGGTTGGGATCCGGGCGAATGATCGCCAGCATATCGCCTTCGGACACGGCATTGCCCGGTTCGGCAAACAAATACACGATTTCGCCCGATACGGTGGATTTGACCTCCACGCTGCGCACGAATTCGATGCGCCCGGTCTCCTTGAGTTGTTCGACGACAACCCCCCGCCGCACGGGCAAAACCTCGATCCCCGAAGTCGGGCTTTTCGATTTGTTTTCCCGCTGCAAATTGAACGCGACCATGCCCGCCACCGCGGCCACCCCAACAGCGGCGATGATCGATTTGCGCGTTTTAGACCAAGACGCCGCCACTTATCCCCCAAGCCCTTTCGCCATCCCCGCCAATGCGGCCGAGCCGATCGCGAAAAGGATGTGCAAGACGAAGACGCCGATGGCGGTCTTCTTGATGGAAATGCCCGAGACGATCCCCAGTCCAATGGCGGTGAGAGCGTATTGCCAGATGGCAAAAAAGTTGAGATGATGCAGAAAGTAAGCGAGAAAACTCTCGGCCATCGCTTCGGGCAATAACAGCCCAAATCCGACTTGCACCAATGCGGATTCTTTGGCGAGCATCAACGGCACCGTCACTATCGCGCCCGGAATGCCCACGAGCGAACCGTAGCAGGTGACCGCCAGCACATGTCTGTACGTCGTCTCGCCGCCCAGTGCGAACCGCGCGATCCCCAGATATATCGCGGCGATCACGAACGCCCAGGCAAAGACGCCGAGCGGCGTGCCGATCAACGCCCCCGCATTGGTAACGACCTCCAGGTCCTCGGCGACCTCTGTCTGTGCCATCTTCATTTGAAGTGGCATGGTCATGTACGTGGTCGCGGTGAGCGCGATCGCCATCAAAACGAGTGGCACCAACCAATCGGCAACGCTGACGCGCGCACGCACGGCTTCAAATGTCGCGCCGGGGGAAACGAACACGCCCACCATGCGTTTGCCGAGCCCCAGAGCTTCTGCCTGCACGACTTCTGGCGAATCTGCCATAACACCCTCCTCTGTGAGATTACTGCGAAAAACGAACGCGGATTTCAAAAGATAAACGCGTATCGCGCAAGGTCAACAGCGATGTCGGCGCTTACGCAAAAGGGGCAAACAAATCGTTCTGCGATTCGCACCTCTCGCAATTGTTATGCCCAAAGACAAAAAAGTGCCTCAGAATATTCTAAGGCACGAGAAAACAAAAAGATATGTAAAGCATCTGCAAATTCATGCTCGGCGCCGTGCGCGGGCGATGAGTCACTTTTTTCAGGCATGGATGTGTCACGAGCTCGTTATCGCGCTGTGTGCCCCCCAAAAAGCGTGTAAAATCAATGGGTTAGCGAAAGTGAACATTTTGTTTCAGCGCGATTCCAAAAAGTGAAAATCCAGTCTCCATCCTCCCGCAACCGCAGGGACAGTCCCCCGTGCCTGTCCTCGCCTCCGATCTCCGTGCCCATCAGGGCGCCTTCCGCAGTCGTGCGGAGTTGATGTTGAGTTGGTCTCGGTATTTGGCGACTGTGCGGCGGGCGATTTTAATGCCTTCTCGTTTCAAAATATCGGATATGCGTTGATCGCTCAAGGGACGCTTTGGGTCTTCGTCTCGGATGAGGGTCGCGATTTTTTTCTTGATGCTCTTGGCCGCGATGTCCTCGCCGTCGTATCGGCTGATGCCGCGGTCAAAAAAATATTTCAATTCGTAAACGCCGTGGGGGGTTTGCACGTATTTGCCATTGCTCACCCGGCTGATGGTCGAAATGTGCATCTGCACGCGATCCGCCACTTCTTGTAGCACCATGGGCTTGAGAAAGCCTGGCCCTCGGTCGAAAAATTCGAGTTGATTTTCCACGATGCACCGCATGACTTTGAGCATGGTTGCGCGGCGTTGGTGAATCGCATTGATGAACCAGCGCGCGGAATTGAGTTTGTCGACGACGAATTTTTTCGTCTCCCGAAATTTTTGGGCATCGCGCCCGGCGGCGTCCGATTGCCCGATCAACCTGCGGTAAATGGGGCTGACGCGCAACTCGGGCAAGGTGCGATCCGTCAGAGAAACCACGTACTCGTCCCCCACCTTTTGCACTTCGAGATCCGGGATGACGTGGTTGAGATTCACCGCGGGCTCGGGTTCGATATTGGGCTTGGGATTGAGCGAGGTGAGGACTTCTTCAACGGCGCGCATCTCCTCCACGCTCGCGTTGAGCGCGAGGGCGATTTGCCCAAACCGACGGTGTTTCCAGTCGTCGAGATGCTCGCGCACGACCGTTGCCGCCAACCCATTGGTGATATTTTTGGCGTTGAGTTGGATCGACAAACACTCTTTCAAATTTCGCGCACCCACGCCTGTCGGGTCAAATGTTTGGATGACGGCCAAAATGCGTTCCACATCGTCATACGCCACGCCCAAGCCCTCGGCGGCCTCTCCGACCGTGCCTTTGAAAAACCCATTTTCGTCGATATTGCCGATGAGGTATTCGGCGATGTCGCGCTCGCTCGGGGAAAGGTCCGTCAGCGCCAGTTGATCCGAAAGGGAATCCCTGAGCGTTTTTTCACTCGCACTGTCGTTGCGCCAGTCTTCGGCATTGGGATCGAATTCTTCGCGTGGGCTGGCGTACCCGGAGTCGTTCAAATAGTGTTCCCAGTCTTGCTCGTCGAACAAATCCGCGTCGAGTGTGTCCAAATCCGATTCGTCAAATTCCAGTTCTTCGAGGGGTTCTTCCTCCCGATCGTCGCCCGTCCGTTCGGCTTCGGGTTCTTCTTCTACCAAGTCCAAATCCACATCTTCGTCGATTTCCAAAAGCGGGTTGATTTCCAGTTCTTGTTGAATCAGCCGTTCCAAATCCGCGGTTGGCATTTGCAACATCCGCAAAGACTGGATGAGTTGCGGCGCCAGCTTTTGTTGCAAGACGCCCTGAAATTGATTGTTGTCGATCTGTATCATGGCTTCAAAACCGCGTTCAAATTTTGTTCACGACATCGCCCACCCGTATCGCGCCCGGGCGGATGACCTTGGCATTGATCCCGCGCAAGTGAAGCTGTTTGCCCACCGGGGAATTGACGAATTGCAGCGCGTCTAGCCCAAACCGGGCCGCGAATTTTTTGCAACCGGTATGGGGCTGATCCGTGACTTCGATCGCGGCCTCGCCCAAGCGCAACCGCGTGCCCGGCGGCGCGTTCTCCGCGCTCAAATCGAGGTCGATGTACAACTGATCCCCGGCCAGTGCCCAGCGATCCTTCCGCTGTGCCAACAAGGCGATCACGCGGGCGTTCATGACGTTGAGTTGCATGTCCGGATGGGCCGATCCATCTGCGGTTCGGGAACTGCCGCGCGCTTTCCAGTTGTCGCCCACGAGCCCTTCGTCCAAGTCGAGCATCCCAACGTCCAACACCTCCCGCGCCTCGACCTGCGGCCGGCGCACGATCAGCGCCAACTCCCCTGCATCCGCGGGCGATTGGCGAATCGCGTCCAACCCCGCCTCCAACTGTTCCATCGTCAAATGCGCCATTTTCTTCCTCATCGGTGATCGATAATGGGAAAGTACGCTTCCCAATTATTTTTGTATTGCGACAGGTCGCGCCCGCCACAGGTGATACGCGCTCCTGTGAAACGCAACCGCAAGGTCAGCCTGTCCTCGTACTCACTCCCAATGCCGTGCAGACTGTGTTCTCTGTGTAGGGTTTCCTTGTCAATGACGACAAAAGCATCCCAATGGTCGTCGAGGCGGACTGCAAAAATGTAAATTAAATCTAGGATTATCGACGCTCTAAGTTGTGAAAGCGAAATATTGAATTGCGTGCTATATCCAGACTTCAGCGGCTTTGCCATAGCGGTCTTCACCTGCACGCGGTGCATAACCCTAGCACTATCGTGTACGACGAAAATATCGTCGCCCACATCCACTTCGGGAATGGCGGTGTTCCAGCCCCTAATTAGAAGTTCCGCCATCACCGCGAGATGGCCTGCCCTACCCGTATATTGAGTGCCTCTTTTAGACATATTGTTCCGAAAGCTCAAATACCGTTTCCAGCGTCCTTGGATCTACAAATACGACTTTGCCGAGCTCTTGCAGTTGTTCTACTGACAGGCTCGTTAAAAGCTCGGCAATATGTCTCCAAATTGAACCATGCAGAAACTCAATCTCTGCACTGACACCATATGAGATAAACACTCTTGAAACTGGAACGGGATCTTTGGGAAGCCAATCCTCGATGGTTGCCTTGCTTCTCGGTTCGAGCGCGCAGGTATAGCCACTGAGTTGCTTGGTTGCGTAAATCGTGATTTCAGACATCTTTCGTTCCTCCAATGTGCGTAAAATTTTACGCTCCTTCACAAGCGGTATTGTGCGTGCTTCACCCGCAACTTGTGAAAACCAACCGCTTTTGCCGTGCGTTCAATCAAATCGTCGAGATGAGAGCAAAGGCGTTGTATTCTGCCAAAATCGCCCTCGCCTCTCGTCGCTTGCGCCTGACATTGCGCGGCGCACGTAGAAAATAATAACAAATAACAGAGGGCGTTGTAAACCCCTTTTCTCGCGTCGGCGCGTATGGATTCAATCGAGCCGAAACCGGTCGCCGAGGTAAATGCGCCGGGCTTCCGCGCTTGAAGCCAGTGCGCGAGGCGTTCCCGACAGGAGGATTTTGCCCTCCGAGAGCAGATAGGAACGGTCCGTAATCGCCAGGGTCTCGCGCACGTTGTGATCGGTGATCAACACCCCGATGTTTCGGCGTTGCAACTCGGCGATGATGTGTTGGATATCCTCGACCGCGCGCGGATCGATGCCGGCAAAGGGTTCGTCGAGCAGCATAAAGAGCGGGTCTCGCGCCAGGGCGCGCGCGATCTCCAATCGGCGCGTCTCGCCGCCGGACAAACTGTCGGCGCGCTGATGCGACAAGTGCCCAATGCCCAAGTCTTCCAGCGCGGCGCGTGCGCGATCCAACCGCTGTGCCTTGTTCAGATCGCCGTATTCGAGCACGGACAGGACGTTGTCCAACACGGTCATTTTTCTAAACACCGTGGTCTCTTGGGCCAAATACCCGATGCCCAAGCGCGCGCGGCGGTACATGGGCAACGCGGTGATGTCGCGATCGCCCAAAAAAATGTGCCCGGCATTGGACGAAATCGCGCCGACAATGAGGTAAAAACACGTGGTCTTTCCCGCGCCATTGGGCCCCAAAAGCCCGACGATTTCCCCGGGATTGACGATCAAATTGACCCGATCCACCACGACGCGACGCGCGTACTTTTTGACCAGACCCTCGGCTCGCAAATTCACGGTACAGCCTCCGATTTCGATTCTTCGGGCGCGCGAATATAGTGCCCGCGCACGGCCCCATCGGCGCGCACAGAGGACAGGCGCCCCGCTTCAAAGCGCAAGAGGAGGTCATCGCCGGAGACCGTCACCCGATCGCTGTCCTGCGCGATGCGCGTGCAATGGGCTTCGTCGAAAAGGGCCATTTGCGACAACGCGCCCTCGGAAAACCACAGCACGCACCGCTTGCCCCCCAAGCGGCTTTTGGACGAGCTATCGCGGGCCACATAGAAACCGCGGCAGCCGCCGGACAAAATCAAACTGTCCGCTTTCCCATCCCGATACGCCAATCTAAGATCGCTTCCAGACAGCGCGGCCCGCTCGCGATCGCGCAGGTCGAGTTGCACATCGCCCCAGGCGTGAACGCGCTGCGGCGCGTCGTCTCGAAAAACGATGCGAGCGGAATCCGCACGGATGGTTTGCGACCGCGATGCGCTATCGGCAAATGCCTGGATGCGCGTGCTGTCGAACAGAGCCAACGCGCCGATAGCCTGACCCGACAGATCCAGACGGATCTCCGTCCCCCGTGCAAAAATGGAATCGCGCCGCGCCGCATCCGTCCAGGTCATCGCGGGATTTCCGAATAGGACGATGGCGGAATCCGCGTACGCGCCCGCCGCGGCCTCTCCCCGCGTAGATCCTTGGCGCAAGATGAGGTCGCGATGAAAAAAGAGCTCCGCCCCGCGCTCGGCAAAGGCGATGGAATCCGCCCGCGCTTCGAGGGTATCGCCCCGAGTGCCGATCACCCGCGCTCGTGCATCGCCTTGCAAATAGCCCTGCTCTCGCCTCAACGCATGGCGCGATGTGGATGCGGTCAACCGCCGACCTTCGGGCAACTGGAGCGCGACATCGCCCGCGGCGATGAGGATTTCCTCCTCGCGCAAAAACCGCACCATGCGCGCGCCGAGTTCGCGCTGGCTGTCGCGAAAAAAAACGCGCCCTCGGAAGGTCGCCCGCCCGGCGCGATCTTCGTACACGAGTGTATCTGCGCGAATTTCTCGCGCCGTGTCTTTGTAACTCACGTTAAAAACAAAATGGTAAATGGCGTCTTCCACGCGCACATGCGCGGAATCGGCACGGACGCTCACGTTCTGCAAGCGGTCTGTGTACGCGATCCGCCCGCGGTAATTGCGCTGGGTTTGGTCGTCTGCGATCAGGGTTTCCACCCAGTCTGCGCTGAGCGTCTGATCCGCGCGTACGCCCGCGCCTGCCAATACAAACAGAACTCCGAGAAAGCCCCGGAGTTCTGGTCGCGCAACGAGAAGGTGTCCGATATTTTTCACGGGTTCGTCCGCCTGATCTGCGTCTGAACGAAGTTGAGGGTCCACTTTTTCAAATCGGATGTGGCCCGAAAGCCGACCCCGGTTTCCACGCCATCGGGCCGCGAAATCGTCACGTGCCCGTCGCCGGTAATGCGGTCTTCCTCCCGCTGCCAGCGCAGGGAATCGGTTTGCAACTGCGTGCTGTCTCGCGCCATGACGATGACGGACCCAAAGACCTTCATATCGTCGCCCGCCGCGTTGATCTCGCCCCGTTCAGCCCAGAGGATGGAAACCGTATCGCCATCGGAATCGAAAAATGCGACCCGCACCGCTTCGGAAAATTGCGCGGGGTCGCGTTCCGTCGCCTGCTGAAAATGCCCCGCCTGAACCCGGGCGCGCGCGTTGCCCCGCTCCGTCACCTGCGTGCTCCAACCCCACATTTCCCGCATGGCAGGCGTCTCATCGGCGGCGCGTTGCGTCTGCTCGACAGGGGCGCAGGCGCACAGGGCACACAGCAACACCTCAAGCGTTTTGTTTGGCAACCGAGTCACAGGCGCGCGACCTCGCGTGGGCGACGACGGCTTCGACGAAGCCGTAAAACAACGGGGCGGGCTGTTCGAGGCGGGACTTAAATTCGGGATGGGCCTGCGTGGCGACGAAAAAGGGATGGTCGGACAACTCGATAAATTCCATCAACTTCGCGCCGTCCTCTCGGCGGTGGTACCCGGAAAAAACCAGGCCGTACTCGTCGAAGAGATCCACGAATTTGGGCGAGACCTCATAGCGATGCCGATGGCGTTCGATCACCCCGCGCTCGCTGTCTAAGATGACCCCGAGGCGAAACGCCTCCGCCGGGTTCTTTTTGAGTTGTTCGATGCGCCAGGCGTCTTCTTCCAACCGGCCCGCGCGGTCGTACAGGTCGAGCACCACGCTCTCGCGGCGCAGCGCGGCCACGTACCCGCCCAAGCGCATGGTGCCGCCAAACCGGTTTTCCTCTATGACTTCGCGCTGGCTCGGCTGGATGTCGATCACCGCGTAGGGCGTGTCCGGATCGTTTTCTGCGGAATTGGCGTCTTTCAAGCCGATCACGTGGCGCGCGTATTCGACGACCGCCATCTGGAGGCCGTAGCACAGGCCCAAGAATGGCAACCCCGTTTCGCGCGCGTAGCGGATCGCTTCGATCACCCCCTCGGCGCCGCCTTCGCCAAAGGCGCCGGGTACGATCACGCCGTCGCAGCAACTCAGGGCATCCCCGCAATCGCCGGTTTCAAAGCTGGCCGAATCGATCCAGGAAATCTCCACGCGCGTGTCCAAATTCGCGCCTGCGTGTTCGAGGGATTGATTTACGGAAATGTACGAATCGGTAAATTCGTAATCGCCGATCTCCACGTACTTCCCGACCATCGCCACTTTGACCGTCTGCGAAGGCCGGCGAATGCGCTTGACGAGGCCGGCCCACCGCGTCCAATCGGGTTCTCTCTTGGGTTCGATGCCCAAGTGCGACAGCATTTTTGCGCCCACTTGCTCGCTTTCAAAATGGATGGGAATCTGATAGACCACATCGACATCGGGCGCGGAAATAATGCGATCGGCCGAGATATTCGCCGAGATCTCAATTTTGCGTTTTCGCACTTCGTCGATGGGCCGCGTGGCGCGGCAGATGATGAAATCCGGCACCATGCCGTGCTCGCTGAGCAGTTTGACCGCGTGTTGCGTGGGCTTGGTTTTCATTTCGTTGATGTGGCCGGGCACGGGCAAGTAGCTGACGAGCACGTACATGATATTCGCCTCGCCGATTTCGCGCTCCAACCCCTTGATCGCAAAGAGAAAGGGCATGTTCTCGTAGTCGCCAATGGTGCCGCCGATTTCCACGAGCGCGACGTCGAACCCCTCGGCGGCGCGCCGCACGCGGTCTTTGATCTCGTCGGTGATGTGCGGAATCGGTTGCACGGTTTGCCCGAGGTATTCGCCCCTGCGCTCGCGCTCAATCACCGCGTGGTAAATTTGCCCGGTGGTGAGGTTGTTCGTGCGGGGCAGGTCCAAACCGAGAAACCGCTCGTAGTTGCCCAAGTCGAGGTCGATTTCGCCCCCGTCGTCCGTCACCCACACCTCGCCGTGTTCGGTTGGACGGAGCGTTCCGGCGTCGTAGTTCAAGTAGGGATCGATTTTGATCGCGGTCGTTTTGTACCCGTAATACTGCAAAATTTTGCCGATAGAAGCCGTGGCGAGCCCTTTGCCCACCCCGCTGATCACGCCTCCGGCGACCACGATGTATTTTGGTGTGCGATGCGCTTTTTTCACAACGGCCTCCATAAAGGCGAAAAGCAACCACATAAGAACGCGAATTAGACGATGCGAGATGAAAGGCGAGGAATAGGGGCAGTAGGGGCGGTGTCTCCGTGCGTACAACTGGTCAATCTCAGACCCGTTCATCGTAGAGCGCGGCCTCGGTGCTCGCCTGTCGGGGTATCCGATACAAGACTGGTGAAACGACCAACTCGGTCGCCCGTTGCCTCGTGTCCCGCAAAAAAATCGGCGGAGAATTTATCCACCGCCGATTCATGACTCGATCACTTTGGGGACGCGGAAATGACCCTGCCCAGCAAGCGGGGCATTGCCCAGCGCGTCCGCCCGATTCAGCGAGGGGTGCGTCACATCGTCCCGAAACGCATTCTCGAGCGGGAGCACATGCGCGGTTGGCGCGACTTCGCTCGTGTCGAGTTGATCGAGTGCCGCGACGTATTCGAGCATGCGGTTCAAATCGCCGGTGAGTTGGGCCTCTTCTTCGGGCGTAAACGCCAACCGCGCGAGTTGCGCGACTTTTCTTACGTCATCTCTTGAAACGGGCATGGTGGTGCCTCGGTGGTTGGTGGTCGGTGGATCGCTGCGAAAATCAAAACCCGATCAAAAAATTCGCCCTCACGCCCAAAACGGCACGTAGCCCGATTGCGGATGCGCGGGGTCCTCGGCTTTGATGAGTTTTCGGTCGCGCGCTCGGCGGATCACCTGCGACACTTGTGCCGCATTTCGCGGAACGATGCCAAAACGCGCTCGCAAGCTGCTGTTTTTCATCGATTCTCCATTCAAGAATTTCAGCACAGCGTGTTGGTAACATGCTCGGATGCGTTCTTCAACTGTCATATCGGCAAACCGACGCGGTGCGAAAAGGACCACACAGGTCGCCTCTATCCCGCCATCCCCCACGCGAAAATCCGGTGGCGGTAACTGATAGCGTTCGACCGCCGCCACGACCTTGTCGATACCTGTACCCTGCTCCTCACAGAGTTTCATGCGCCGCATGAAAGCGGCGAGGGCTTCGTTTCGAGAGCGCGGCGGAGAGTCGATAAACCGGTCAGGGCTGATCAATGGCTTGCCCGGATTGGTGATTTCCAACCGATTGCTGAAGAGTTCAATCGACGGCCCGGCACCGGTAATCGTCATGTCTTGGTGAATGAGCGCGTTGACCACGAGCTCGCGAATGGCAATTGACGGGAACAGCGGGTGCTCCGTGCGGAATGCTTTCCCAATTTGTTCGTTTCGCGGCAACAGCCGGTCGATATAGTCGGCAAGGCCCGCAAAGCCAGTGGCATAACCGCGTGGCTCGTCATGCCTGTGAGTGACCATATCCGTGCGTCCCGTTCCGTTGTATGCGGTAAAGCGCACCGCCTTACGCGCAATCCTCAAATCAAAATCATCGAGGCATTTGGCAAAGAGAATCGCACCCAAATTGGTGATATTCCAGCGGCCTCCGACATCTGGAACGACGATCTGGTCTTGGCTTAACCGGTCGAAAATACCGCTCCGATCAGTCGGTAGCGGTTGGTCGGTCAGGTCGAAATAACTCGCGTAGTCGATGCGGGCGAGCACGTCGTCTTCCCCGAGAAAATGCGTGGCAATGCCGCTTTCCCAAAGGTACGGCTGGAGTTTGTTCCAGAGTGCTTTCTGGCGGTCGGGATAATCGGACAAGCGCGGCGTCGCGGAACCGATCCGGATATACGCGACGCGCCCGAACGCCACCGGACTCGCGGTTGCAGCGGGAATCTCGAGGAGAACCAACCTCCCATCCGGATGTGCCACAATTTGAAATGTGAAGGCGACATCTGGATCGAGCCGTTGCGCGAGCCAAAATGCCAGCGGTTGTCCCTGGCATTTGGCTGAATCGGGGTCAAAATGCGTACCGGTTACGGCGTGATCAACGTCGCGTATCCCCCAGATGAGATAGGCGAAATTTCGATCCGCCAGCACAGCGGCATTGGCGAGGGCGGAAATGTATTTGCCGATCACTGCGGGTGCAAAGTTGTTTTCCTTAAACTCGACACAAGCCGTCTCGGCGGACGCTGCCCTCAAATCGTCGATCAGCGCGAGGATGCGGGTGTTGTCCATTTGTCCATCTCGCTGGGTCTCTTACTGGCCTTCATCGGAGTCGGTGAATTTTATCCGGGCTGGAGGCCGGCGAATTTGACGATGAGCGTTTTGGTGCTTCCATCGGAGAATTTCACTTTGAGTTTCGCCGTTTGCCCCGCCCCGGTGCGGCTTTGAATTTGCCCGCGGCCCCATGCCGGATGCACGACCCACGAGCCGACTTCCATCAAAAACGCTTCTCCCGGGCGAAGCTGTCGAGGAACGCCCGGTTTTCGGCGCGGCGCGCTGACCACGCGGAGCTCGAGCCCGGCGTCGAGCAGGTCTTCGGGAATTTCGGACAGGAACCGCGATGCCAACCCCCGCACCTTGCCGCCGTAGTGCCGACGCTGCGCCGCATAAGACAAAAAGAGCCGCTCTTCGGCGCGGGTGATCCCCACGTAAAACAGACGGCGTTCTTCCTCTAGGGCGTCTTCCAAATCCTCCTTCGCGCCCGGGCGCAAAATGGGAAACAGCCCGTCTTCGAGGCCCGCGATAAACACGAGGGGAAATTCCAAGCCCTTCGCGCTGTGCAGGGTCATCAAGGTCACGGCGTCGGCCGCCTGTTCCCACTGATCCACGTCTGTCACGAGCGAGACCTTTCGCAAATACGCCTCGAGGGAAACGTCGTCCGATTGCTCGACAAAAAGCTGAATATCCGTCAACAATTCCCCGACGTGCGCCCTGCGCGATTCGCGTTCTTCGACTGCGAGTTTCTCAAAATCGCGCAAATAGCCGGTTTCATCGATCATTCTTTTTGCGAGTTCATCCGCGGGCGTGGTTTCCATGTCGCGGCGAAAACCCTCGATCTGCTCGTAAAAACCGCGCATGGTGCGGGTCGTGCGCGCGGGAAGCGCGTCGATTTCATCCAAACGCGCGAGCGCGTGATAGGGCGCGATGCCCTCGCGCATGGCAAAATCGTCGAGCCGCTCTGCCGAGGTCTTGCCGATGCCGCGCCTCGGCGTGTTGAGCACGCGCCAAAAGCCGATGGAATCGCGCGGGTTGACCGCCAATTTGAGATAGGCGAGCACATCCTTGACCTCTTTGCGCTCGTAAAACCGCACATCGCCCACGATTTGATAGGGGATATTCGCGCGCCTGAAGCCCTCTTCGATGGCGCGAGATTGGGCATTGGTGCGGTAGAGCACGGCCGTCTTGCGATAGCCATGCGTCCGTCTAAAATCCCGCGCCACGCCCGCGATCCACAGGGCTTCTGCCGCTTCATCCGCGCATCGCTTCAACCTGATTCTCTCGCCCCCCGCGCGATCCGTCCACAGCTCTTTGCCCTTGCGCCCCGCGTTGTTGCGAATCACGGCATTGCCCGCGTCTAAAATCACCTGCGTGGAACGGTAGTTTTGCTCGAGGCGCACGACGAGCGCGTTGGGATAATCGGCTTCGAAATCGAGGATATTGCGAATGTCTGCGCCGCGCCACGCATAGATGCTCTGATCGTCATCGCCCACCACGCAGATATTTTGACGCGCCTCGGCCAAATGGCGCGCAAAGAGATATTGCGGCCGGTTGGTGTCTTGGTATTCGTCGATGAGGATGTGCGAAAACCGCGCCTGATAGATTTGGCGCACGTCCTCGTGATCGCGGATCAGTTCCACGCTCAACATCAACAAATCGTCAAAGTCAACCGCGTTGTTCTGCCTCAAAGCGTCTTGATAATGGCGAAAGACCCGCGCGACCGTCTGTTCGTAAAACCCAACCGCGCGCTGTGCCAAAGCATCGGCGCCCATCATCGCGTTTTTGGCACGGGTGATCCGTGCGCGAATTTGCCGCGCGGGCCATTCTCTTTCGGAGAGTTCCTCGTCGGCGATGACCCGGCGCAGCAGTGCGAGTTGATCGGTCGCGTCGTAAATCGTAAAGCGGGATCTCAACCCCACCCGTTCGGCATGCGGCCGCAACAGGCGCGCGCACAAGCTGTGGAACGTGCCGATCCACATGGTCTTGCACGAGATTTGCAACAGGTCTTCCACGCGCTCGCGCATTTCTCCGGCGGCCTTGTTGGTAAAGGTCATCGCCAAAATGCCGTGCGGGTCGACGCCGCATTCGCTCAGCAAATAGGCGATGCGCCGCGTCAAAACGCGCGTTTTGCCCGAGCCCGCGCCTGCGAGCACGAGCACGGGGCCATCGACGGCTTGGACGGCTTCGCGCTGGGCGTCATTTAATCCTTCGAGAATTGCAGTCATGGTTTGACTCTGTGCGCGTTGGCCCCTATTCCTCGCTCTCGCGCCAGGAATTTTCCCGCGCGGCCGTGGTCTTTTCTTTGGCAACCGTGTGTTCCTTAAAGGTGCGCGTAAAAACATGCCCGCCATCGCCGGTTGCGACAAAAAAGAGATAATCGACATCGGCCGGAAAGAGCGCGGCTTCGATCGATGCGCGGCCCGGACTGCCGATGGGCCCGGGCGGCAACCCCGCGTGGCGATAGGTGTTGTAGGGCGAATCGTAGTCGTAATCCTTGTAGAACAGGCGGCGAGGGCCATCGGGAATCGCGTATTGCACCGTGGGATCGGCTTGTAGGCGCATGCCCTTTTTGAGGCGATTGTGATAAACGGCCGCAATGGTATCGCGCTCGTGATCCCAACAGGTTTCGCCTTCGACAATGGAGGCGAGCGCGACCACCTCGTGCATGCTCATCCCGATCGCTCGGGCGCGCTTTTTGAGGCGTTCATCGAACGCCGCGTGAAAGTGTTCGACGATTCGACGCAAGGCCCGCCGCTCGGATGTGATCGCCAAAAATTGATAGGTTTCGGGAAACAAGTAGCCCTCGAGGTCGTCGGCAGGCACGGAAAGGGTTTTGCAAAAGGCGGGGTCGTCCATCCGCGCGAGCAATTTTCGTTCGTCGAGATCCAATTTTTTCGACAGGATCGCCGCGATCTTTTCCTTTCTCAACCCCTCGGGAATCGTCACCTCCACAGTGACATCGCGCGAACGCTCCAGTTCGATCAAAACCCCATAAGTCGTCATGCGCCCGTCAAAGGGATGAACACCCGCCTTCAAGTGGCGACTGCTCCCCTTGAAATACGCAAAAAATTGCAATAAGTGCGGGTTGTGAATCAGGCGTTCCCGGTGGAGTTGTCGGGCGATCTGTTCAACGGACGCCCCCTTTTGAATTTCGACATTTTTGGCCGCGACACCCGTTGGGCGATTCAAAAAGAATATCCCCGCGCAAGCGACCAAAATGCACGCGATGGGCACGACGAGCAGGACAAAGATGAATTTTGACATGAGGGCCTATCTCCCTTCGCGCTGCAGATGGGTTTCGAGAATCAAGACGGCGGCCATGCGATCCACCGCGCCTTTGTGCGTTTTTGCGGACATGGCTTGCAAAGCGCGCTTTGCACCTGCGGATGAAAGCCGTTCGTCGAGCATGCAAACGGGCAGGCCGCACAAATCCGCGAGTTGGGAAGCGAAATGCTCTGCGGCTATCGCCATTTCCCCGCGGCTGCCATCCATGTTTAAGGGCAAGCCGACGACCGCTTTCTCGGCCTCTTCTCGGGCTGCGACCTGCGCGACTTGCGCGATGCCGTCATCGAAATTGCGGACGTCGATCGTAGGCAACCCCCGCACGGTGATTTGCAACTCGTCGCTGATGGCGAGGCCCACGCGCCGCCTGCCAAAGTCGATCCCCAAAATACGCGCCATTTTGAACTCTCCGTTACTCATCGACCGCCCGAGGGGCATGCCCGCGCAGGCGGTCGCGCTTTTCCATCGCGGCTTTGTGCAGGGCCACCGCACGGGCCCGCGCATCGGCCTGTCCGCGCTTTGCAGAAGGCAACAAATCGTCTCGCAGGGCTTCGATTTCGGCGATGTGTGCGCGGAGGGTCAGTGGATTAGTCACCCCGATTCCTTTCGCCGTTGCCCATTGCGGTGGGGTTTGTCCAAGTGCGGGGGGATGCCGTACAGGGATTCGACAGTCGCGTCGGTCGCCGGGCGATCCCACAGGGATTTGACAACGGAGCGCAGCATCACCTGAAAGGATCGCTTGCGATTTTTCAAACACAACTTGCGAATGCGCCTCCGAGAGGTGCGCCGCGGTTCTTCCCGAACAAAATCCGCTGCGCTGACCCCTTGATCGTGGGCGTGCGCCATCAAATTGCTGAACGCTTCGATGTCCGTATCATCGGTCAGACCGGCCAAGATGCGGTCGTCTTCGCTAAAATCTGGCTTTTCCATTGTTTTGTCCTTTGCC
The DNA here is from genome assembly GCA_965242535.1 of Candidatus Latescibacterota bacterium. GTDB lineage: Bacteria > Latescibacterota > UBA2968 > UBA2968 > UBA2968 > VXRD01. Next base: position 4,376,137 of record OZ251458.1, on the reverse strand, counting down.
GCGATAGCGGTCTCACTCTCCGCGCTGTGCGCGCAACCGGCGCAACTGCTCGTGCAACTCGGCCACCTCGCGCTGTCGGGCGGCTTCCGATTCCCGCAAAGCGTCCTCGGCGGCCTGTCGGGCGGCGGCTTCGCGCTGTCGGGCATCCTCGGCGGCCTGTCGGGCAGCCTCGGCGGCGCGTCGGGCGATGGCTTCACGCCGGCGGGCCACCTCGGTCGCTCGGTGGGCGGACGCGGATTCTTGCAAGGCGTCCTCGGCTTCCTCGAGGGCTTCGGCTTGGTCATCGTAACTGAGCAGGCGCGCGCCCGTCTCGGAATCGTAAAACCACAGCCTGCCCGCATCCCAGTGCAAATCCAACCCCAGCGTTGGGCTGTGTCCCCAAATCCCATCGGGCATCGGGCTCGAGGGCAGACGCTCATACGCGCCCTCTACCAGCTGTTCGCCGATCAACGGCTCGCCGTAGAACGCGCTGTCGTCGGTGGCATCGTAGCGCCAGTACTCGCCGACGCCCAGTTTGGCGTACAAATCCCGCTTTTCTCTCATGTCCCGCAGCGCCGTGCTCTTCGAGCCGATCTCCATGATGAAATCGGGCGGCTTTCCAAGTGCCCAAACCCGATAGGTATTGTGGTATTCGATCAGGGACACATCCACATCGAACGCCACATAGCAATCTGGAGAAATCCACCGCGAGGGATTGCCCTCCTCGTAGTAGATGAAGGTATTGCCATTGACTCGGGTATTGGGACGCTTGCGAAAATGGTGGCGCAAGGGCATTACGACCGTGTGGAAAAGCGGATATTGAAACTCTCCATCGGGCAAGGGGACACCATCCGTTTCGGGATAAAAAACGCCGTTCTCAATTAGGGGATCGGCCGACGGATCGACCGCCGCCGGCAATTTGGTCGTCATCGTGAACCTCTCGGTGGGCGTGGGGTGGGCAACGGTCGGTCAACGGACGAACCGCAGGCGATGGAAAAACCACCATCCGAACTCCAGCGACAAACTTAAGCAATGCGCGCATTGCTGTCAAATCCGTTGTGAGAAAAAATAGGCGTTAGCGGACGTACTCAAAAAATGCGTCTTTTGCCACCCGCGTTCCCGCGACGAGGTCTTCGATGATCACGAAGAGGCGGTTTTGTCCGGGGCGCGCGTGTTGCAAATCGACCTCGAGGGGCAGGCGTTCCCAATCGCCGTTGCCCACTTGTTCGTAGGACAGGGCCACCTCGGCGCGTTCGGCTGCGCCCGGGATGCGGCGGCGTTCGGTTGCGACGGACTTGACAGCGGTCGTCACGCGGTATCGGGTCTGCCCGAACGCGTCTTTTGTCAGGTGATAGACCTCGCAGTAAAACCCGAGTGGATCGGGGGCGACGACCGCGCGGCGCGGGTTGGGGACGACCTGCCAGTTCCCCCTGCGAAACCGCGCGTCTCGCAGCGTATCGGACACGCTTTTGACGAGCATGAGGTCGCTGAGTTGCAGGTGTTCGCCGCCGTAGTCGTCGACGGTTATGTCGCGCTTGAGCACGCCGCGTTTGCCGGTCATGGCGTCGGTGACGGTCACGGTGAGGTGGTACGCGCCTGCGGGCACGTCTTGGCGTGCGATATCCACGACTTCTCGGATGGCGACCTCGGACGTATCCACCGCGAGTTGCACTTTGCGCGCTTGCCGATAGACCACGCGATAGGCCGAATCGGCCAGCGCGATCGCGCGGTTGAACACCACTTGCGGCTGGTGCCCATCCGTCACCACGAGCAAATTTTTGAGCGGGATGCCGTAAGCGACATCCACGCGGGTCTTGCCCACGCCCCCGCGAAAATCCGCCCAATCGCAGTAAAACGCGCCCAGTGCCAAACCGGGCGCGCGGCGAAATTCGTCGGGCTGGTTCACGGTCGCGTTTTGAAAGCGGATGGCCGGGGCGTGTTCGGCAAGGCGGATATCGTCCTTGAGGATGGTGGGGGGAATCGGCGGAATCGGCGCGAAATCGAACCCGGAAACGCCGCCCAATTCGCGCGTAAAATCGATGATCAATCCGCCATCCACATCGGTGTAAACCCACGACTCCCACGGCACGATGCTGCGGTCGCGTTGCATGGTCACGGGCGCGTAAGCCTCGTCGGGCGCCTCCTCGCCCAAGAGATCTTCCACGCGCGACCCGTCTCCCTCGTCATCTCGATCGGACGCGGCGCCCACGGCGGAAAACCCGCGGTCGCTGCGAATGGGAAAGACCGGGCCGATCAATTCGCCATCGTGCGGGGTGCGATACAATTCCCGATACGCCTTTTCCTTGACCTCTTGCACGCGCCTCGACGGGAGTTCGGGCACCCACCCGGATCGGGCGCGGTAATCGGGTTTGCCATAGCGGATATAGACCTCGCCGCGCCTGTCCCACGGATAATTTTCCCGGCCAAATTCCCAGCGCGCAACCCACACGCGCTCGTAGTGTGCGAGTTGCCGCTCGTTGTATGGGTTGGACAAATTCGGGTTTTTGGATCGCCAAAAACGCTCGCGGTACTTGCCCCGTTCCAACTCGTCCATGGTGCGATACGCCCCTTCTTCTCGGTCGGATAACAACGCCCCAATCCCCTCGTAGAGCCTGCGTTCGCGCGCGTCGATTTGCGCGAGGAATCGCTCGAACAACCGCGTGGCCTCCGCGTAATTCTTCACGCGCATGGCCTTGATCGCCACGATGGGCAAGAGGGCCGAGGCCTCGGGCTTTGCGCGGGCAATGGGCGCGATGACCCGGTCGACGTCCCGGTAATCGCGCGCGCGCAACAGGCTCCTGCCCAGCTGAACCGCCGCGTCCTCGTCATCGGGTTGGCGCGTCAAATACGCCTTGTAAAACGCCATCGCCCGGCGATGGTCTCCGCTGTCCGCATGCCAATCGCCCAGGATGCGATACGGCGGGTGATAGGTCGAATCGCGCTGAATCGCGGCTTTTGCAATCCCCACGCCCTCGACCATGCCCCGGTCGAGAAGTGCCTGTGCCAAAAACGTGTACGCGTCCAAATAATCGGGATCGGCGCGCATCGCGGCCCGCAGGGCTTTGACCCCGTCGTCGAAATGCCCCCCGCGCCTGAGCAACACCCGGCCCTTGCCCGCGTGTGCCTGTGCCCGTGCATCTGGAAACGCCAGGGCTTTGTCAAACGCCTCTTCGGCGCGTTGCAACAAGCCGCGCTCGAGAAAAGCCCGCCCGAGCTCGGCCCACGATCGCCCGTCATTTGCCCGGTCGCGCAACGCGGCGATCTGCGTTTCTGCGGCGCCCGACCCGTACCGCGCCAAGTCTTCGGCGAGGCGCCCGATGAGGCCGGACACGATATCCGCCATCCGGTCCCATCGCCACACGCGCCGCCCGGTCGACGCGCCCATCCACAGAATTTGCCCGGTCGCCACGTCGATCAACCGCAGCACCACGCCGATATTGTCCGTGGCGCCATCCTTGCCCAAGGTGAACAAACTGCCGGTCAAAATGGCGTCTGCCAGCGTCGTTTCCGCGGCTTGCCGCCGCAACGCCCGGCCGATGCGAGAAAACCGCACGCGGCCCCGCGCGCCCTCCAACGCGCCCGGCACGAATGAAAACAGGCCATCGCGCACAATGGCGCGTTGCAGGCGGGATTCGCAATCCGCGGACAGGGCGAGATAATCCGCAGTCGAAAGCGGCTGCAACAAAATGTCGCGGGGCAGCTCGTCCGCATCTAACGGATGCACGGGCGTTTCCGCTTCGGCGAATCCGAGGGAGGATCGGACTTCGTCCGCGGGGATTTCCCCGACGGAACGATGCGCCCGCGTCCACACCCACGCCGGATTGTCCCGCACGTGCCCCCGATAGACCACCGCGCCTGTTCGGAGGTCGATGAGTTTGAGATCGATCTGATAGATGCCCGTGAACGCGACAGAACCCGCCATGAGATACGCGGCGGGTACGCGCTTTCTCAAGGCTTCGCGCAGTGCGGGGGCGAGTCGGCGTTCCGATTGGGCGATTGCCTTTTGCATGGCCGCGGTGAGGGTATCGGTTTCCACCATGACGAACCGCGCCCGGCCCAAAGCGGGCACGTACGCGCGGCGGTGCAGGGCGCAGGCGATGCGGTCTGCGATGTAGATGCCGTAATCGGCATTGGAAGGAGAGTAAAAGGGCGCCACGGCCAACCTGACCGGAGGCGATTGGGAAAAGACAACGGAGGGAAAAAACGCGAGGGCGAATAAGCAGGGGCGGATCAAAGTCATCGGCATCTCCCTCGGTGAATGGACGAATCGGCGAATCGCCTTTGAACGGGATCCCCGCTCATGGCTAACTCGTAGATGGGATTATTGCCCCGTTGTCGGCTATGCCGTCTAGTCGTCTATTTTGACGACCAAAGAGACCTGCGCCGGGCCGATCACCAAGTGATCCAACACGCCGGATACCCACACCAAAGCGAGCAGGCCCAGCGCGAGATTGGCGCGTTTGGCGCGGGATTGGGCGCGTTCAAAATTTTGGGTGAACGCATCTTTGCCCGCATTTGCGCCGCGTTGTGCCAAGTTCAAATCGTTGAGCCGGGTATTGCGATAGGTCTTGTACGCGTTGCGATAGGATCGGTCTGCCGCGAACCAGACCGCTGCGAGGGCCGCGGATGTGCCCAAAAATCCATACCCCCGTTTTTTGTGCCCGCGGTAGAACTGCCCCCAGCCCGGCAAGAGCAGGGACCGACCCGCCGCGCCCCAAAATGTGGTTTTCCCCAGGGCCCGTTGCCGAACGTTGCGGCGCATGTGCGCGATCATGGCCCGCGTGGCTGCGAGGGCGCGGTCCTCATCGAGTTTGGCGATTCCCTGGTCGATCTGCTGATAGAGGCGAAATGCCTCCACGAGTGCCAACCGCGCACGCGCCGTGTCGCCCAATGCCAGGTGGACGCGCCCCAACGAAAAAAAGATCGCGGCCCGGTCGCGCTGTTTCGGGCGGTCGAGCACGGGCACAACGCCCAGCAGGCCAGGCATGAGGGATAGGGCGCGCTGCGCGCTGTCGTAATCGCCCGTGCGATAGGCGGTTTCAACGCTTTTGAGACGGGCGTCAAACCCTTGCGCCAGCGCGGCGATCGGTGCAAACGCGCACATGCAAATCAGGATCGTTTTACGGCACATAGGTGATGACCTCCCCAATTTCATTTGAGACGTGGACGAGCCCTCGCGCGGTCCCGCCAATGGTCACATCGCCCGCGGCGTACGCGCCCGGAGGCAAGGCCCAAGAGATGAGGGCCGCGCCATCGGCGCGAAACGCCTGCACGCCATCGCGAGTTAGCACAAAAGCCTGCCCCGCGGCATTGAGCGTCAAGGCGATGGGATCGCCCTGTAATTCGAGGGACGCATTTTCCCACGCGATCCCCGCGAACATCTCATCGGAAAAGCGCGCGGTCCCTCGCCGAACCCGATTCGCCCACGCGGCCCAGATCGCGTTCTTGTGAACCGCGATATCCATCGGATCGCCATGTGCAAAATCCCACGCGCCCAGGCGATCCCCCTCCGCGGAATACACGCGCAACTGTCCATCGGTCGCGACGTAAACCCGCTGTTGCTCGTCCTGTGCCAAGCGCACATGCGTGGATCGGCTGATCCACTGATCGGGCATTCGCCAAACCATGGCGTTGGCGTTGACGCCTTCGACATCGACGCGGCCATTTGGATCGATACCGCCGATATACACGCGGGGAGACGCGCTCGGCGTTCCGAGGGGAGGCCCAGCGAGATCCAGCGATTGCGGAACCGGGCCGCCGCCTAAATGGACGGAACCATAAAGCTCCCCTACGAGGTGCCAAAACTCGATATCCGTCCGGTCTGGACTAAAAATATGCTGAAGGCGCGACAGGTTATACTGATCCACGCGCCCGAAGAGCGCGATCATGTCCACTTCACCGTCCGAGTTGGTCGCCGCGAGGCGGATCCGTTCTCCGCCTCGTAGGGGTTCGATGGCGTGTCGTCCCGCATTGCGGTAGAATTGCACCTGCGCGCTGCGGCTCATCAGTTGCACACCCGGCGACAGGTGGGATCGGATCGCGTACCGATAGGGTTGATTGTCCGCGATTGATTCATCCCAATAGGACGTCTGTTGCGAATCTCGCGTGGTGAAGACCGTCTCGGCATCCCCGCCTGCGGCCGTTCTTATGATTTCGTATTTCGTCCCACCGCCCGATCGCCACGCGACTTGTACGGCAAGCGCGATGGGATCGCGCCTTATCGCGCGCAAGCCCGCGCCCGGGATGGCTACGTCGACGGCATCGGTACGCGCGGAACCGCCTTCGCTGTACTCGACCACCACGCGGTATCGCATGGCCTCGCCCGCGATCAAATCGCCATCTCGAAACGCCCCCACCGTCGCGTATTCGCCTTGGGCACTCGCGCTAGAGGACTGTGCGACATCGCGGAACGCGGACGCCTCCGCGCGCTGGAGGATGAAGTTCGCAACCGGTTTTTGCCCGAGGTATTCCCACCGCACGACGGTCATGCCCGTGGGCGCGTCATAAGCGGCATCGAGGATATGGATGATCGGCGTATTGTGTGGGTCGATGCTCAAATCGCGCTGGGGATCGTAGCATCCGAGCAACATGAGCAAGGCGAGTTGAGCCGCGAGCGGGGTACAGGGTGACCGCCCGTTCAAAAGCACAGAGGACACAAAATGCGTTTTCATGGTCTGCAATATATCGCTATCAAAGCCGAACACACAAGCGGTTTGTCGAATAGGGGCGGGCGAAAATACTTGCAATGTCAAACGGAACGCTGTATAGTTAGGCATACCCACACCGGCCTCACCATCTTTACACAGGCGAGAAAGCTATGGCAGAGAAACCCGACCAGTGGATCACGCCCGAGACTCCGCGCACGAAAAATCCCGCGTTCGATCTCAAGCGCAGGTACAGGCGCACCTTTCGCGTTTGCATGGGAATCGCGTTCGTTTTGCATGTGGGCATTGGGTTCGCCTTTCCCACCTTCAAAGCCAGCCCGCGCAAAGTGGAGCGCAAGACCATCGTCATCGAGACCTTGGATATTCCGGAAACCCAACAGATTCACCGCCCGCCCCCGCCTGCGCGCCCGGCCGTGCCCATTGCGACCGAAAGCGAGGAAGTGCCCGACGACGTCACGATCGAAGCCACGGATCTCGACTTTGACCACGTCTCGATAGACGTGCCTCCTCCGCCCACAGAGACGGCGATCATAGTGGAAGAAGAGGAAATCCTCGACTACATGATGGTCGAAGAAAAGCCCAAGATCATCAAGCGCGTGGCCCCCGAATATCCCCAAGTCGCGCTCAAGGCGGGCATCGAGGGCACGGTCGTCATCAAAGTGCTGATCGACAAAGACGGGAGCATCGCAGAAGCCACGGCCGTTCGGGGCAAGGAAATTTTTCAAAAAGCCGCCCTCAAGGCCGTCTATCAATACCGGTTCACGCCCGCCCGTCAAAACGATAGACCGGTCAAAGTCTATCTCGTGATGCCCATGCGCTTCCGATTGGAGCAATGAGTCATCCCACAAACGCCCACAAAGATCGACCCCCCGACGAGTTTTCGCCGGGGGGTTTTTGATTTTTGGCAAAATCGCTCATTTCGCAAGCGTTTGCAATTCCGCCCACAGTGCCCGATACGCCTGCGCGCCTTTTGAACGCGGGCGAAAGCACGCCACGGGTTGCCGCGCAAAGCCCATGCGTTCCACGTCTGTGGTATAGGGAATTTGCGCGGACGAGAATTTCGCGTTGGACTCGGACAGGTGCGCGATCATCTCGCGGTGCATGGTTTTGCGCTGTTCGACCATGGAAAAAAACGCCGTGATTTTGCCGCGCTTCAATCCGTTCTTTTTGAAAAAGTCCAACAACTTTTGATGGGTCAATGCGGACAAGGTCGTGGGAATGCACGGCGCGAGGACGCAATCGGCGGCCCTGAAAACGTGCTCGGCCAAGAGCGTGAGGTTGGGCGGGCAATCGAGAAAAATGTGGTCGTAGTCCTTCCGCAGCGGGGCCAACAAACGCTTGAGGTGATTCTTGTTTTTCGCGGCATCGTCCAAGCCCAAATCCAGATTGCGAAACGACAGCGCAGACGGCAACAGGTCCAGCCCTTCAAAATCCGTGCCCCGGATATTTTTGGCGAGGTGCTTGCCGCCCTTCAAAAAACGCTTGCGCCCGAACTTCTTCTTGGCGCGAATGCGAAAATAAAAGGCCGCGGCGCCTTGGGGATCCAAATCGCACAGCAACGCAGTCGCGCCGGATCGAACCGCCTCGTACGCCAAATTCACCGCGGCGGCGGTCTTCCCCACGCCGCCCTTCATGCTGTACAGTGCCCAGATACCCATGCCTAGTTTCCAAACGAGTCGCGGTAGAGCCGAACATTTTTCTTTTTTGCAAACGCGGCGAACGCCCGGGCAAATTCGCGGCGGACAACGCGCTGTCGGGCGTGCAACTGCGCGACGAGCCCGCCGATGGCCGCGGCGCAGAGCACGCGATCCTCGCCCCGGGGCAACGCGGCGTTCAAAGACGCCATCAAATCCGCCTGCTGCACGGATAAGTCGTTGAACGCGCCCAAGTTATCCTGCAATTTCTTCAAGTGCCCTATCGACTCGTCCATTTTGTCTTTCGGGAAAAGCGACGCGAAAAACTCCAACGAGTAGCGCAATTTTTTGCCGTCGATCCGCAAGGCGTGTACGGCCTCGTCCGGCGTATGGTCCGCAATGGCTTTGCCGCGTTTGAGCACCCGCTTAAAATGCTTCCGGATGACCCCTCGCGCAAGCGCGACCGCAGGCGTATCGCCCGCATCGCCCGGCCGTTCACCGCGCAAAAACGCGGCCCACGAATCCATCAGCGCCCGGTATTCGGGCGAGTCGAGAACGCGGATCATCTCGCGCAGGGCGCGCTCGCGTTCTTGTTTTAATCGGGCAAATACCGCGTCCAACCCAGGGCGCAGCGCAGGCGGTAGCATCGCCCGATAGATTTTCTCGTCGAGCAAATACACGTCCAAATCGCGCAGCCGATTGGTCGATCTGCCCAGGTGCCGAAATTCGGCTTTGAAGTGATCCACCGCGTCTTTGGGCAACGCGCCCTCGATCTGGCTCAACGCGGAGCGCGTGCGCCGAATCGCCACCCGAAAATCGTGCAAGAACTCCGTGTCCCAATCCGCGCGAATGCCCGCCTCGTTTTGGCGCATCGCGGCGTGCAGGCATTTCAAAATATCGCAGATGGCCTCGCGCCCGGTCGCTTCGGGATTCAAGGTGAGTTTGAGCTTGGACGAATAATCTCCCGGGGTACATCCCGCAATGTGCATCACGCGCTCAAACGCGGTTTCGGACATCGGGGTGACATCCAATTTTTCGACGCGGCGGCGAAACGCCTCAAACGCGCCCTCGTAGCCCCGCACCGGTCGCAAAGTCAAAAATGCCCGTGTGTTTTCCGCGTCCCCAGCCGGCGCGATGTGGGTGAGAACCACGCGAACGACGGTTTTTTCATCCGCATTCAAAACGCGAAACGCGCACGCCTCTTGCCGCATCTCTGCGCGCAGCAACAACGCCCGCACCGAGAGCGCGTCTCGCAATCCATCGCGCAACGCGCCTTTGGGGAACGTCCACCAAAAACGGCCTTCTGGCGAGATCTCGGTCTCGGTCTGGGCGCGAATTTCGCCATCCGAAACGCGCTGCAAATACGCATCGCGCCCCACCTGTATCAGCGAGAGGCCCTTGCGATACAACCGCCAATCGAACGTGTCGAAATACCGAACCGCCTTTGCGTCTTCAGACGCGAACACCACGCGCTCGGGCGCGAGTTGCTCGACCCATTCCCGGTCGAGTGCTTCGCGCAAGCGATACGTTTCACCGCGTGCGATCATCGGGCAGTCCTTTCAGCGCGAGATTTGCATTTTTGTAGCGATCGTCATCCGTCACTTCCCTGCCAAACCACGGCGGCGGGACAAAGCGCGCACTTTCGGCCACGCTCGCAAACTCGACCTCGGCTACGACGAGGCCCTTCAGGCGACCGCGATATACGTCCAACTCAATCGTCCATTTTCCCTGCGTCAACTCATACCGCACTTTTTCCACGCGCCTGCCCGCGGTCAAGGGCCAGAGGAGATCGAACTGCGCGCGGGTCAACGCCATCTCGACTTCGGTGCGTTTCACGCCCGTGCCCATTTTCAAGGTCTGATAAAATTGCCCGCCCTTGCGCCGAACCCGTATTTCTGTACCCGCTGCATCCACCGCGAGATATCCCTGCGCGATTTCCACGCCTGCGCGCGCGGTTAGCTCCGGCATTTCCCGCACGCAAAATTTTCGTTCGATCTCGATTGGCATAGTAGTTGTCATCCCTCTTGTATCTTCGGACAGGCACGAGGGCCTGTCCCTACGATTGAGATTGCGTCTCCCGTCTCCCGTCTCCCGTCTCCCGTCTTCCCGTTTGCGTCTCCCGTCTCCCCATCTTACCTCTCGCCTCTCGGTCATTATACAGAACTCGCTGGATTAAGCCAAGAGGCGTAGGCATTGCTATCGAAAGCCTCTTTGTATATATTGAGAGGGACAGACGATATCGGAAACGCATTTCGCACAAGTGTGCGACAAACCAAAGGCGGTGATGTTTTGAAATCCAGTTACGTCAATAAAGACCTCGAAGAAACCAGACGGTTGCTCACGCTGGTGCGACAGGGCGGCAAGAAAAGCAAAAAGGCACGCAAAAAATTAGAGGCCAAAGGCATCAGATATTACACATCTGAAGAAGCGGAGCGCCTCGGCATTGAATGACATTGAGAAGGGCGTATAACAACGTCCTTTTTTGTTTTGAGATCGCGTTGATGAACTCGCAGCATCCCGACAGGTGATCGCCGCGCACTTGAATACTCTGTAAATTAAGTTATTCTCAATTTTGATACGCACAAATCAGCACCGCCATTGCTCGCTTTTCTAACAACTTTGGCCCTAAAGCATCGTTGGTAGCCTCCGATGCCTTCGGCGACCTACTTTTTGTCAACAGCAAAAAAAAGTAGGCAAAAAATGCCGCTCTCAAACGCCGAGGGGCTTGCACAGCGCAAATCGCTTTTGTAATAGAACGACATGCGTTGGCCTGCAAAGTGGGTTGCAAGATGGGTATTGGTTGCCAGATGGACTTACGCGCTGTGCTTGATGGTTTTGTTTGATGGGCTTTTGAGATGGCATGTTGGGCGATGGCTTATTTGATGTACGGCATCACGGTCGTCAACGCGTCGCTATCGCCGCGCACTTGAACTTTTGCCGACCGATAATCGCCGATGATGTTCTCTTTTCACTTTTTTTGGAGGTGTACCCATGGCTGTTGAAGACAAAACCCGACTGACCGAGGACGAGATTCGCACCGAGGTCGCCGCGCTCGAGGGCTGGACGTATCTCGAAGACGCGAAGGAGTTGCAGCGCGTTTGGCACTTTGAGAAATTCGTGCCGACGATGGCTCAGGTCCGCAGGCTGACCGAGATCATGGACGAGAACAACCACCACGCCGATATCCATCTCGACAGCCGCGCCAAAACCCTCACCGTTTCCGTGACCACGCACAGCGAAAACGCCGTCACCCGCGCAGATGTCGATTTCGCCAAAGCGGTGAATCGGGGGTAACAAATGAAGGTAAATGCCGATATTCGGATCGGGGATCTGAAAAGCGCGTTGAATCGCTTTTTCGCGCTGGCGGTTAAAAAAATCCGCAGCATCGACGCGACCTGGGATCCGAATCGCGGAACGCCTGTCTTTACAGTGGATGGCAAATACACCACGCGCGGGTGGACCGAATGGACGCAGGGGTTTCAGTTTGGATGCGCGATTTTGGGCTACGAGGTCACGGGTGAGGACGATCTGTTGCGGATTGGGCGCGCGGGCACGGTCGAGCGCATGGCGTCTCATGTGACGCATGTCGGCGTGCACGACCACGGGTTTAACAATGTCTCCACGTATGGCAATTTGCGCCGGTTGATGCGCGAGGGCGCGATTGCGGAAAACGAGTGGGAGCGGCATTTTTACGAGTTGGCCCTCAAAGCCTCGGGCGCGGTTCAAGCCGCGCGCTGGACGACGATCGGCGATGGCAAGGGCTACATCTATTCGTTCAACGGGCCGCATTCCCTGTTTTCAGACACCATTCGCTCGGGCCGCGCCTTGGCATTGGCGCACGATCTCGGCCACGTCTTGATGGGGGAAAACGACCGCGCGATTTCCCTGCTCCAACGCCTGCTCCACCACGCCGAGACCACGGCGCGATTCAACGTGTATTACGGCGAGGGGCGCGACCGATACGATGTGCGTGGTCGGGTGGTACACGAGTCCATTTTCAACCTCAACGATGGCAATTACCGCTGCCCGAGCACGCAACAGGGGTACTCGCCGTTTTCCACTTGGACGCGCGGGCTGGCGTGGATTGTGACCGGCTATGCCGAACTCTTGGAATACGCGGCCCATCTGCCCGATGACGCGCTCGACCTGTACGGCGGGCGAGATGCGGTGACGGCTTGGATGCTCGCGGCGGCCCGCGCCACGGCGGATTATTACATCGGCGAAATCACATCGGCAGACGGCATTCCGTTCTGGGATGCGGGCGCGCCCGGCCTCGCGCAGGTGGATTATGGCAATCGCGTATCCGATCCGCACCACGCACCCGAACCCGTGGATAGTTCTGCCGCGGCCATCGCAGCGCAGGGGCTTTACCGCTTGGGCGTCTATTTGGACGATGCGCGCTATCGCCAAGCCGCGTTAACCGTGGCGCAAACCCTGTTTAACCCGCCCTATTTGTCCGAAGAAGAAGGGCACCAGGGCCTCGTCCTCCATTCGATTTACCACAACCCCAATGCGTGGGACCACGTCCCCGAAGGGCGACGGGCCGCGTGCGGCGAGGCGTCGATGTGGGGCGATTACCACGCGATGGAACTGGCGGTCTTGCTCCAACGCGAAATCGACGACGAGCCGTACCTGACGTTTTTCGATGCGTAAAATGGGAGTTCGACCATGTGGCGACTTTGGACACTTTGCCTCGTCCTCGCGGGATTCGTGCAACACAGCGCGGCAGAATCTTTCGATTACGGCCCGCTCAACCGCTTGCTCGGGCGCGTCGTCGATGCCGAGGGATGGGTCGATTACGCGGCCGTCAAGGCGGATGAGGACGCGCGCCTTTTTATGCACCGCCTCGCGCAGATCAGCCCGGAGACGCACCCCGCGCTTTTCCCAACCCGCGCAGACAGCCTCGCGTTTTGGATCAACGCGTACAACGCCTGCGTGCTGGCCGGGGTCGCAAAAGCCCATCCCGTCGCGTCTGTGACGGACATCGCGCCGTTGCACGGCTTTTTCAAAAGACACACGTTCCGCGTTGGCGGGCGCGAGATGACGCTGGATCACATCGAGCACGAGATCATCCGCAAACGATTCGCGGACCCGCGCATCCACGCGGCGATCAACTGCGCGGCGGTGAGTTGCCCGCGCTTGCACGGCAGGGCGTTTATGCCCGACGAGCTGGACGCGCAACTCCACGCGGCGATGCGCGATATGGTCCGCAACGCGGCCCATGTGCAGATCGATCGGCGGGCGGCCGTGGTGCGTTTGTCGTCGATTTTTAAGTGGTTCCGCGATGATTTTACCGCCCATCTCAAAGCGACAGACGCGGGCGAGACTCTGCTGGATTACATCGCCCTGTTTCTCGAAAAAGACGATGCCGCGTATTTGCGAGATCATCCGGACGTGCAGGTGCTGTTTTTGGATTACGATTGGGCGTTGAACGAGCAAAAATGATATGGGCGGGATTTCGGACATGCATGCGTCTTTGGGCGCGTTTCAAGCCACAGTTGACCGCGCTTTGGCGGCGTGGTCGCAACGGGGCAATACCGCGCGGTTGTGGCGCGGCGATGCCTCGCTTTGGTCGGGCGCGGATGAAGCCGATTGGTTGGGGTGGCTCGCGATCGCATCGGATATGCGCGATCGGGTGGCGAGTCTCCGTGCGTTTGCCCGGCAGGTGCGCGATGGGGGAATGACGGATGTTTTGCTCTTGGGCATGGGCGGCAGCAGTTTGTGCCCCGAAGTGCTGGCGATGGCGTTTGGACGGCGGGAGGGTTGGCCCGCGTTGCATGTGTTGGATTCCACGGTGCCCGCGCAGGTGCAACGCTTTGCCGACGCGATCGAGATGGAGACGACCCTGTGCGTTGTGGCGAGCAAATCCGGCACGACGACCGAACCCCACGCATTTTGCGAGTTCTTTTGGGCAAGGATGCGAAAAGCGGTTGGCGACGCGGCAGGACGGCATTTTGTCGCGATTACGGACCCGTGCTCCGCGCTGGAGACGCTCGCCAAAGAACGGGATTTTCGCGCGGTTTTTCACGGGGTGCCACAGATCGGCGGCAGGTTTTCCGCGCTCTCGCATTTTGGGATGCTGCCCGCGGCGTTGATCGGCGTGGATGTGCGGGCGTTCTTAAAACGCGCCGTGGCGATGGCGGCCCGGTGCAAGGCGACGGATGAACGCAATCCCGGCCTGCTGTTGGGCCTCGTAATCGGGGAATTGGCAAAGGCCGGAAAAGACAAAGTAACGCTCGTCACGTCTCCCAAGCTGCGGCATTTCGGCGCGTGGTTGGAACAACTTTTGGCCGAGAGCACGGGCAAAAAGGGGCGGGGGGTGATCCCGATCGATTTGGAAGACGTCGCCCGGCCCGAGGCGTACAGCGCGGATCGGGTTTTTGTCTATCTCCGCTTGGCAGGCGATGCGCGGCGCGATGGGGAAATGGAAAAGTTGCGCGCGGCGCGGTTTCCCACAATCCAACTCGATGTGGCAGACCCGTTGGCACTCGGCGCGGAGTTTTTTCGGTGGGAATACGCAACGGCGGTCGCAGGCGCGGTTTTGGCGATCAATCCGTTTGACCAACCCAATGTGCAGGAGAGCAAAAATTTCACCGCGCAACTGACGCAGACCTTTGAACGAGAGGGCGCGTTGCCCGCGCAACCCCCATCTTTTTGCAACCGCGATGTCGCGGTTCACGCCGATGCGGGGATGGACGCCCTCGACAGCTTCGAGGCGTGCGTGTCCCAATTTCTCAACCGCGTCGCCCCGGGCGATTACGTCGCGCTTTGCGCGTATTTCGATATGAACGCGGAGATCGCGGCGCAGTTGCAGGACTTGCGGCACCGCATTCGCCGAGTCTGTGGGGTGGCGACCACCGTGGGCTTTGGGCCGCGCTTCCTGCATTCCACCGGGCAGTTGCACAAAGGCGGGCCAAATAGCGTGGTGGTCGTACAACTGACCGGCGACGACGCGGCGGATGTGCCGATTCCGGGATGGGCGTTCTCGTTTGGCATTCTCAAAGACGCGCAGGCCCTAGGCGATGCCCACGCGCTTTCGCGCCGCAACAGACGGGCTATTCGCATCCATTTTAAGACCGACCCCGTAGCGGGCATTCGCCGGTTGCGGTCGATCATCGGTGGGGCGTGTTAGTACTCGAAAAATTAAATAATTCAGGAATTTAATTTTTTGAGAGCGTGATGAACGTGATGCCGTACATCAAAGAAGCCATCGCCAAACGTACCATCGCAACCCCCATCAACGAAAGCCATCACGCACAGCGCGCAAGTCCGTCTCGCAACCAACACCCATTTTGCAACTTCCTTTGCAGGCCAACGCATGTCGTGCGATTACAAAAGCGCTTTGCGCTGTGCTTAGCCCCTCGGCGCATGAGAGCGGCATTTTTTGCCTACTTTTTTTTGCTGTTGAAAAAAAGTAGGTCGCCGAAGGCATCGAAGGCAACCCACGATGCTTTAGGACCAAAGTTGTTAGAAAAGCGAGCCATGCAGGTGCTGAGTTGTGCGTATCAAAATTTGGTATCATTTAATTTACGGAGTATTTAGGAGAACACTATGGCTTTGGCAGCGATGGATTTGATGCAAATTGCACGCGGCGATCCAAAGACCGATTTTGCGGGCAAACTCCGCGATGAGCACCTCGAACTCGCGCGCGACCGGCTGGATATCCTGCAAGTCAACCTGGGCAAATTGTGCAACCAAGCGTGCCGCCACTGCCATGTGGATGCCAGCCCCACGCGCACGGAAATCATGACCCGCGAGACCATCGACCGCATCGCGTCCTTTCTCGAACGATCCGATGTGCAGACGGTCGATCTCACCGGGGGCGCGCCCGAGTTGAATCCCGAGTTTCGCGCTTTTGTCCAACGCATCCGCGAACAGGGCCGCCGCGTGATGGTGCGCTGCAATCTGACCGTGATTTTTGAACCCGGGCAAGAAGACCTGCCGGAATTTTACCGCGCGCACGAAATCGAATTGGTGTGTTCCCTGCCGTGTTATCTGGAGGAAAATGTCGATGAACAGCGCGGGCGCGGCGCGTTTTCCAAAAGCATCCGTGCGTTGCAACGACTCAACCGCATCGGATACGGACAGCCGGGCACGGGGTTGGAACTCCATCTGGTGTACAATCCGGTCGACGCGTCCTTGCCGCCGCCACAGGCCGAACTCGAAGCCGATTACAAAGAAGAACTAAAAGCGCGCTACGACATCGCGTTTAACAAGCTCTACGCCATCACCAACATGCCCATCAGCCGATTCGGGGATTTTCTCAAGCGCAGGGGCATTTACGACAGCTATGTGCAGACCTTGCGGGACAATTTCAACCCCCACACCATCGACAATTTGATGTGCCGCTCCCTGATCAGCGTCGGGTGGCAAGGCGAGGTGTACGATTGCGATTTTAACCAGATGCTCGATCTGCATGCGTTTGGGCGCGAGGTCAAGCTCTGGGAGTTGACGCCTGACGACTTGATCGGCCGCGACGTGCGCGTGGGCGATCACTGCTTTGGTTGCACGGCGGGCGCGGGCAGCAGTTGCGGCGGAGAACTCGTGTGAATCGATCTCCTCTCATTTTTCATCCGCCCTCTCTGCCCTTCGCCCTCCCCTCGCCTTTCATCCGTGCTCTCTGCCCTTCGCCTTACTCTCGCTTTTCCTCTCCCGTCTCCCGTCTCCCCTTTCCTCTCTCCTCTCGCTTTTCCTCCGCCTTTTGCTTTTTCTTTGTCGTCCCTGTGGGCTACGCCTCTGTCTGCGCTGTGCTTTGTCCTCCGCCCTCCTCTCGCCTTTAATCCGCCTTTAATCCCCTAATCTGCGTAATCCGCGATTCAGACAACCTCCCCACTCTCGCCGTTCCTCTCCCGTCTCCCGTCTCCCGTCTCCCCTTTCATCCCCGTCAAATAAGGTCTTGTCAAAAATGGCGGGATTATGTAATTTTTTCATTGTAGGGACAGGCCCCCGTGCCTGTCCGAAGCCGCGATTTCGCATAACCATTGGCATAAAGGAGGAACGATGTCAGAACTGATGACCCCCGAGCAGAAGTTTTTCTTTGACCTGCGCGGGTGGATTTTATTGCCGGGCGTGTTGTCACAGCCGGAAATTGACGAGATGAAAGCCGAGGTGTACGCAGGGGCCAGGCGGAGTTATGAAGGCGCGCTTCAAAACTTGCTCGACCATCCGGCTATCGTGGGCGTCCTCACCGAGATTTTGTCGGAAGCCCCTTTTGTGCGGGACGATGGTTACAGTTTCCGGTGCGAAGGGTCTTTTACCACCGTGCGACGGCCCGGTTGGCACGTATCTGAACGGCGCGACAACGGTATGCCGCATGTGGTGCGTCCGCCCCAACAGGCCAATGCCATGCGGTATCAGGTCGCGGGCGGAAAGATATTTTCGGGGCTGACCCGCGTGGTGTGGGAACTCGAGGACGTAGAAGCCGGAAAAGGGGGCACGTCCTTTCTGAGCGGATCGCACAAGGCGCATTTCAACTACGGGGGGCCGGATCCGTACCGGCCCAATATCGGCGACTCGCCGTGGGAGGAGAACATGCGCGCGGCAATGGAGGATTACACTTGCCCGGCCGGCTCCGTAGTCATATTTACCGAAAGCCTCGTCCACGCGGCGAACGACTGGACGCAAACCTCCAATCCGCGGTGCGCGGTGTTTAACTGCTACAACTCGCTTTGGGCGCAATGGCATCGCCTCAACCTAAGCCATGAGACCATCGCAACCATGCCGCCCAAACGCCAATCCCTGTTCCGAGGCACATGGGCTATCGGCGGCCCCCCCGGCGGCAACCGTGCGTACTCGCAAGAAAACTATACGGTATAAGCGGTCGGCATTCCTCGCCTCGCCTAAGAAGCTGTCTAAAAATTATTGGGACCTACCCCCCTAGCCCCCCTTCCTGCGAGGAAGGGGGGAATCAAGGCATCCTATTTTTGCGATAGGTAGGGTTTTGACCTGGGAAAAGCGAATGCTTTTGTGGCTCTCTCAATGGCGGGCCGAGTTTTTAGATGGCTTCTAAGAAGCCATCTAAAAATTATCGGGACCTAACCCCCTAGCCCCCTTTCCTATCAGGAAAGGGGGAATAAAGGCCCTTATTCTTGGGTTTTAATCTGCGAAAAGCGAATGCTTTTGTGGCTCTCTCAATGGCGGGCCGAGTTTTTAGATGGCTTCTATGCAAAAATAGAATGGGCGGATGGTCTTCGCGATCATCCGCCTGTTTGTGTCTGTGCGTCTCTGTTCTCTTTATCCCCGGTGTGCGGTTTTTCTGCGCGTGCGGATGAACTCGGGGGCTTCGGCGATGCAAGTGCCCAAGATTCCGAGGGAATCGCGGAATGCGCGGAGGCCCGTTTTTTTGAGTTCGGACGCGGTATCGCCCACATGGGAAAAACCCCGCGCGTCTGGGGTGAGGTGTTCCCAGTTGCGGAAGAGGCGGCCCCAGTCGCTGGCGAGCACGTCTCGCATTTTGGACTTGGCGAGAAAGGGATACCAAAAGCTGTCGTGGTAGAGCACCGAAGCGAGGTAAGCCCACGGCGCGAGGATGGTTTTGAGCGACCATTCAATGGGCTTGTTGAGGGGGCCCCAGTAGATTTTGTGCTGCATTTTTGAGGCGAAGGTCATGTTGTCGTACGGGCCGACAAAGTGCCAATTCTCTTTTGCGGCTTCCACATCGCCGGCAATTTCGATTTGCGCGGGGTCTCCGCAGCCGAGGCCGAGGTCGTGCGCGAGGCGGATGTATTTGATCGACAGGGGATCGAAGCCCATCATTTTGGCGGCGACCGCGTCGATGGCGACCTGATCCGCGCTGGCGAGGATGACGTTTTTGGCATGCGGAATCATACAGCGCGGCCCCGGCCCATCGCCTGCAAACGTGCCATCCATCACGGCAAAGACGCCGCGGTGGATTTTTTGTTGGATCATCAGCAGATCGACCAGGGTCTCGTGAATCACGGGATGCGTCCAGTGCCGCCGCTCGTTGAGCAGGCCGCCAAAGGCGTTTTTCATCGCGCCTGTGGTGGTGGTAAAAACGTGGGTTTTGACCGTGGGAAAGTGGATGATGTTTTCCCCGAGAAAGCGTTTGGGAATCCGAAAGCCCTTGGGATAGACCTGGTTTAGGCAAAGAAATTTTTCGGTCAGATCGCCCACGGCATCGCGCACGTCGATCCACTCTTCGCCCTCGTAGAGATGGATATTTTTTATGCCGTGCGCTTCGACGACCGGGAGGTGTTTGTTTTCCCGCTCGCCCAAATGCGCGTCGATGACCACGGTTCGGTTGTGGCAGCCGTGAATGAGGTTTTGATCGTAGCCATCCCGTTTCATCGCGCGGATGACCCCGTCGAGTTGCCACGGCGTCGTGGAACTGCCGGGGTAGAAGAAGTGCCAGGAAATGTTGATCTTGAGCGCGGTTTCCACGTCTTTGGCAATCACCTGTCGATAATCCGCGAGATTGAGCAGGCGATGGTAGTCTTCAAAAACCGTCCGCGGCGCAGTGCGGAGAACGGCGACTTTGCTTTGCATGGGAACTCCAAATCTAAAGATGTTTTTCAAACGCGCGATACGCCCGCTCGCGCATGGCATCGGGAAAATCGTGTTCGCTATCGGGGTGGGCCACAGTCAGATTTTCCGATGCGTTGTAGAGCGCGTACACGCGAGACGCGGCATGGGCGATGGCATCCACGCTTTGCCATTTGAAATTGCTATCGCGCAACGGCGCGCAAATAAAACACGGCCGAGGGGCCAACGCCGCGATCAAGTCGTGAAAATCAAAGGGGATCTCCCACAGCCGATGGGCGTACTCCCGCAACTTGGGCATATACCGATCCTGCGTCCAACCGGCGAGATCGCCGTCTTTGTAATCCAGGTACGAATCCAATCCGCAACTCGACACCACAACGCCGATGCGCGGCTCGAAAACCGCGGTGTACACCGCATTGTGCCCGCCGAGGGAATGCCCGATCGCGCCGACGGGACCGCGCTTGACATACGGCAGGGTTTCCAGCAGATCAATCGCGCGCACATTGTCCCAAATCGCCTTCATCGTGCCGCTTTCGTACCCCAAGCCAAACACATCGGGCCAATAGTCTGCCAGCATCGGATAGGACGGCGCCAGGGCGACAAACCCGCGCTCTGCCAATTCACTGGCATAACTGCGATTGGGACGGTCGCCCAGCCCCACCACCGTCTTGTATCCCAACGCCGCGTGCGTGGGATGCAAACACAGGATCGCCGGACGCGCCTGCCCATCCCGTGCGGCTTTTGGGATGAGCACATAAGCCCGCGCCCGGTTGCCGGGTTCAGACGCATACGCGATCGACCGCCGCAGATAGCTCCCGCAATCGACTTCCTCGACCACCTCCACCGCGAGCGGACACCGCTTCTCATCGCCCGGCAGGCGACCCATAATTTCTTGCGCGGCCTCGAGAACGCGCTCGCGCTTCTCTTCCCACGCCGCCACAGACGCGAGGGGCATGGCCCGACCGTCTCGATAGATGAGTTGATTCATGGCATCTCCGTTTTTCAGACCTGTACGGGTGTGGCGTACTTAAGAGGTACATAGGGGGTACGTAAGGGCGTAAAATTTTACGCCCTTACGTACATTGCGCCCTTACGTACGCGATAGGGGCATGGCTGATGGCCCGATGGCTCGCTGATCGTTTCCCCGCTGGATTCGCGGACAGGCACGGGGGCCTGTCCCTACGATTGATGGGGGCATGGCCGATGGCCCGATGGTCGCTGATCGTTTCGCCGCTGGATTCGCGGACAGGCACGGGGGCCTGTCCCTACGATTGATGGGGCATGGCGGCTGATGGACCGATGACCCGCTACCCTATTTTCTTCTTTCCGCCGCGATCTGCCATCCGTGTTCATCTGTGGTTGCTTTCTGGTTTTTGATCGCCGCGAGAATTTCGTCGAGGGTCAAATCTGCAAACAGCGCGTCCCGTTCCACAGTATAGTCGCCATAACCGGGTGAAAACTGATTGAGAAAACGCACGGTGTTCGCAATCCCGAGTTCTTTGGTCAATAAAGCAAGGGCCTGTTGCGTGATGTCATTGAGCGGTTTTGTCTGTACGTTCATCGTGCGACCTCCGAGATCCGTTTTTGGGGTGGACTGCCCCCTGATCGTTTCACCGCTGGATTCGCGGACAGGCACGGGGGCCTGTCCCTACAATTGATGGGGACTTGGCGGCTGATTGACCGATGACCACCGCTTCTCGCCTTTCATCTGCGTCCTCCGCGTCCTCCGCGATCTTTCATCCGCCTCTCTGCCCTTTGCCCTACTCTCGTTTTTAATCCGCCTTTAATCCCTTAATCTGTGTAATCCGCGATCCGTCTTTCATCACAATCAATTCATTGACCGGCGCGTGGACGGCCCGTAAGCGAGGCTACTGATCAAAAGCTATCATGGGTATGCATGATTTTATCCCATTGTTTTTTTAGTGATTTCAGCGGCGTTTGGCCGTATTATATACGACATTTTTACGACTCGTGCAAGTAGGCACACGGGCACATTGGAGGCTGGCATGAAATTTCGGACATTGGGAGAGACGGGCTTGCAAGTGTCGGAAATCGGTTTCGGCGCCGCGCAAATCGGCAATCCCGCATTGCCCAACGCGCAGGTTGAAGCCGTGCTAAACCGCACGCTCGATTTGGGCATCACATTTCTAGATACCGCTGCTATGTATGGCGACAGCGAATCGCGGATCGGGAAATTTATCGCCCATCGCAAAGACGAATTTATCCTCGCCACCAAGTGCGGCGATTATCAAGTGATCAAAGGCGGCAAGCGCGAGACTGTGAAGGATTATTCGCCCAAAGGCATTTTGCAGACGATAGATACGAGCCGATCAAAGCTGAAGATGGATGTGATCGATATCGTGCAATTTCACGGCTTGCCGAGTGAAGGTAGCGATTGGAACGCGGCGTTTGACGCGCTGTTTGAAGCCAAGGCCAAGGGATGGGCGAGATTTGTCGGCGTGTCGGCAGATGGCCCAATAGCGGCTGAGGCGGCGACAAAGTGGGATTTGGATACGCAGGAATTTACCTACAACGCGCTATATCAGGAATCCGCGGAAAATTTGATGCCCGTTTTGCACGCCCGACATATCGGGACGATCATCAAGCGACCCATTGCAAATGGGGTGTATCTCATGGCTGCGAGGCCAGATGGGGCGTATATGGGCGATCCGTGGGATCGCGCGCAGCTCATGCCCCTAAAAGAATTGGCGGGCGGCATGCCCTTGATCGAATTCGCGTTGCGTTTCGCGCTGTCGCATCCCGATGTGTGTACGGCCATCGTGGGATCGACCGACGCGGATCACCTCGCGGAGAATGTGAAAATTTCGGATGGCGAAACATTGCCCAAAGACGTGTTGCAAAAAACGAAGCGGGCTTTTCAGGCGTTGTTTGGAACATCACCTTCAAACCAAAGGAGTGCATTGTGAAACCCAACATCATTCGAGAAAAACTGGATGCGGGCGAGCCGACCATCGGCACGCGCATCCACTCGAGTTGGCCGGCGATTGTGGAAGCGATTGGACATACGGGGCTGTACGACTATGTCGAATACGTCGGCGAATACGGCACGTTTGACCTCTACGATCTCGACAATCTGTGCCGCGCAGCCGAGTTGTACGACATGGGCATGATGTTTAAGATCGACCGCAGCCATCAGCACTACTTGGCGCAACGGGCGATTGGGTCCGGATTCGGCAGCATTTTGTTCACCGATTGCCGCACGGAAGAAGACGCGAGAACGTGCGTGCGCGTGACCCTGCCCGATACGCCCGAAGACGGCGGTCTTTACAGCGTGTACACGCGGCGCAATACGTATATGGGCTACGGCGGCGGCGCCGACTACGTGAAGGCCATGCGGGATACCGTGGTCGTGCTGATGATCGAAAAAAAGGAGGCGGTGGAAAATCTGGAGGCGATTCTCTCGGTTCCGGGCGTGGATATGGTGCAGTGGGGCCCTTCGGATTATTCGATGAGCGTCGGCAAGGCCGGGCATCGCAATGATCCGGGCGTGTTGGACGCGCACAACGAGGTGTTCAAGACCGCGTTGAGCATGGGCGTTCCCCCCCGCGCAGAGATCATGTCGTCCGACGAGGCCAAGGCGTATCTCGACATGGGCGTGCGGCACTTCAACATCGGGGTCGATATTTCAATCCTGCATTCCTGGTGGCGAAACAACGGCGACGCACTGAGAAAAGCCGTCGAGGGCGCGTGATCGGCGTCCAAAAAAAGAACAGCCGCTGAGGGCCAAGCCTCGGCGGCTATTTTTTTGTTTTGCCTCTCATCTAGGAGGAATGAGGCATGAGGAACGGACGTTCCGTAGCACTCATGCGTTGCTTGTTTCAAGCATTTGGCTCTAAAGCATCGTGGGTTGCCTTTGATGCCTTCGGCGACCTACTTTTTTTCAACAGCAAAAAAAAGTAGGCAAAAAATGCCGCTCTCAAACGCCGAGGGGCTAGGCACAGCGCAAAGCGCTTTTGTAACAGAACGACATGCGTCGGCCTGCAAGGTGGGTAAAAAATAAAAGTGCGTTGCGAGACGGACTTGCGCGCTGTGCGTGATGGCTTTAGCTGATGGTCTTTGGGGATGGCATTTTGTCAGGGCTTATTTGACGTACTGTGTAACGGCAAGGAGATCATTTGCAGGTCGCATATTGCATCACAGCCGGTCAACAGAAAATCAATTTAGCATTACATCTTTGGGCGAGGCACGGGAGCACCGTCCCTGTGATCCCATTTTTCGTCGTTCTCGCCTTTTGCCTTTGGCTAACGGGATTGGAGATTGGGACAACGCACATGCGTGCGGTCTGATTCCTAACCACCGGCCAGCAATTCATCGCCATACGCGAACAGCGCAGGCGTGCCGCCCGTATGGACGAAGACCACGGTTTGATCCTCGGCGTACCACCCCGCGCGGATGTGATCGATCAGCGCGCCAAATGTCTTGCCCGCATAAACCGGGTCGAGCAACAATCCCTCGGTTTGCGCGGCGATCAAAACCGCCTCTCGCGCCTCGGGCGTCAATACGCCGTAAGCAGGGCCTGCGTACTCGCCGCAGCTCTCAAAATCCCGCGCTGTAAAATGCACGTCCAATTTCAGAATGTTGCACACCTCATTTGCCACGTCCGCGAGTTGCACATTCTTCGCCGCATCGTCCTGTGGGCTTGGGCTGATGCCGACAATCCGCACGTCCACGCCCAAGGCTTTCGCGCCGACCGCCAGCCCGACATGCGTATGCACACCCGCGCAGACATAGATCGCATCGGGGCGCACATCCAATGCCCGCACCTGTTCCCACAATTCCAAAAACCCATCCACATACGAGACGCTGCGGTAGTAATACCCGTCCGAGCTCGTGTTATAGACCTTGTGCCCCTCGGCTTTTAAGTTTGCGATGACGGCTTCTTTTTCCTCTTCGCGCTCGATCAGATGCACGGTCGCGCCGAACAGATGCGCGAGCAATAAATTGCCATTCACCGGGGTTGCACGATCGTCCTTGCGCCCGACCATCACCGCTTTCATGCCCAATTTAGCCGCAACCGCTGCGGTCAGCCGCGATTGATTCGACTGCGACGCCGCGCCGTGCAACAACACGTCATACCCCTCATCCACAGCGGGCGCGACCGAATACTCGAACTCGCGCACCTTGTTGCCCCCAAACGCCAAGCCGGTTTGATCCTCGCGCTTGACCAACAGACGCGGCCCGCCCAAGGTCTTTGCCAACCGCGCACACTCGGTCAACGGCGTGGGCAAATCGGCCAGCGACAATCGGCTGCACGTTCCCAATGCCGCTTTGATTTCTGAAATTGAATAGTTCATGGGAGATCACCTCAGCAACCGCTTTCATTCCGTTTAGAAAGGAGAACTTTTCATTGTTCCCAAGCGGGTAAATGGTATATTCCAAACGCAAAGCCATTTTGTGATTCGCTAACCCTTTTTCTGAACGACGGGGTTGGTATCCAAAATTCACACGCAACTCTCGATGCGATACGGAACGGGCAAACGCCAACCCCCCGTAGTCTATCGGTATTCTTTTCAAAGGAAATCCATGTCCAAGCTCAAAGTAGGCGTGCTCGGCGCGACCGGCATGGTCGGGCAACGCTTTGTCACCTCGCTCGCGGATCACCCGTGGTACGAAATCGCCGCGGTGGCGGCCAGCCCGCGCTCTGCCGGCAAAACGTATCGGGAAGCCGTGGCGGGCCGGTGGACGCAACCCGATGTCGCCATTCCCTCAACGGCCGCTGACCTCGTCGTCCAAGACGTGCGGGAAATCGACGCCATCGCGTCTCAGGTCGATTTCGTCTGCTGTGCCCTCGACATGGAAAAAGGGGAGATCCGCATCCTCGAAGAAAATTACGCCAAAGCGGAAACCCCGGTCATTTCCAACAACTCGGCGCACCGCTGGACTCCGGATGTGCCCATGCTCTTGCCCGAAATCAACCCGCAACACGCGGAAATCATCCCAGCGCAACGCAAACGCCTGCGCGTCCAACGCGGCTTTATCGCCGTCAAACCCAACTGCTCCATCCAGCCCTACGTCCCGGCCTTGCACGCCTTGTCGGAATTTGGCCCTGCCAAAGCCTCTGTCTGCACCTATCAGGCCATCTCCGGCGCGGGAGAGACCTTTGCGTCATGGCCGGAAATGGCGGACAACGTCATCCCCTACATCGGCGGGGAAGAGGAAAAGAGCGAGCGCGAACCCCTCAAAATTTGGGGGCACATCGCCAAGGGCGAAATCGCGCCCACGCGCACGCCCGTCATTTCCGCCCAATGCGTCCGCGTGCCGGTCAGCGATGGACACATGGCCGCCGTATCCGTCTCGTTCGACAAAAAACCCGATCTCCAAGACATCCTCGTGCGGTGGCGGGATTTCACGAGCCATCCCAAAGCCGCGGGCCTGCCCTCCTCGCCCAAAACATTCATCGAGTACCTCGAAGGCGATGACCGCCCGCAAACGCGCTTGGACCGCGACTCGGGCAATGGCATGGGCATCGCGCTTGGCCGCCTGCGCGAAGACGCCATTTTCGACTACAAATTCATCGCCTTGAGCCACAACACCGTGCGCGGCGCAGCCGGCGGTGCCGTCCTCATGGCCGAACTCTTGACGCGCGAGGGGTATATCGCAACTGCCTGAATGCGAAGGGCCTGTCCCTACTAGCTCGCCTCTCGCCTCTCGCCTCTCGCCTCTCGCCTCTCGCCTCTCGCCTCTCGCCTCTCGCCTCTCGCCTCTCGCCTCTCGCCTCTCCCGTCTCCCCGCCTCACCCCACCGCATTTTGCGTTCTGCCTTCCAAAAATGCGATCACATTTTCCACCGCGCCGCTGTTGAGCAAATCCACGCCTTCGGGGGTCATGTCCGCGCAATGCGGGGTGAGCACCACTTGTTCGCACGCAAACAGGGGATGATCCGATGGCGGGGGTTCATCCTCGTACACATCGATGCCCGCCCCGCCGATATGCCCGCGATTTAGCGCGTCTGCGAGCGCGGCCGTATCGACGATCGCGCCGCGCGCGCCGTTTAGCAACAACGCGCCCTTTTTCATCTTCGCCAACTCGGCCTTTCCGATCAACCCTTCGGTATCCTCTGTCAGCGCGACGTGCAAACTGATCACATCCGCGGTTTCGAGCAGCGCGTCCCATTCCACGAATCGCACGCCGAGTCGTTCGCCTCGTTCAACGGATGGGTGAAAGGTCCACGCGGTCACGTCCATGCCAATGGCCCGCGCGAGGCGCGCCATCTCCGCCCCGGTATTGCCCGCGCCGATGATCCCCAATGTCTTGCCCTGGAGCATCGCGTTGTCCAGCCGAGGCCAGCCCCCGTTTTTCATCGCTGCGGTAAAATACGCCGCGCGTTTTGCCACCGCGAACATCAGCCCGAAAATGTGTTCGGCCACCACGGGCGCGGTTCTGCCCGGCTGGTTGCAAATCGCAATCCCCCGCGCTTTTGCGGCGTCCAAATCGAACATGTCCGTGCCGATCGAACAGGTCGCGATCATCTTCAACTTGGGCAAGTGGGAAAACTCGGCCTCGCCCCATGTGACTGCGCCGCGCGTGTTCACGATCACATCGGCGTCTCGCACCCGGGCGATTTTCTCTGCCGATGACGCGGGCCGCGTATCGTAGAGCACCACATCGCCGTAAGGCGCCAATTTCTCGAGATGGGGCGACCCCGCGATCTGCACGGGATCATCGCCCGGCACCACGATTTGCACACGTCCCTCCATAGCCACTCCTTTCAGAAACATTGCCCGACAAAACATCCTTTGGTATATTCATAGTCTTCTGCGCCGTTCAACGCAACCCATTTATCGCCAAAGGAGTGCCAATGCCTCTGGCAAAGTACCAACGCATCGGACATCACAAAACCGTCGACGCATTCAAAGCGCAAGTCAAAAGCCTGGGCCTCGACCTGCCCTGCGATGGGGAAATTCTCACCGCGGGCGAATCGCCCCTCGCCCAACCGGCCGACTGCCACGGGTTTCGCATTGGGAATCGCTTCTGCATTCACCCCATGGAGGGCTGGGATGGCGAACCCGATGGCAACCCCTCGCCATACACCTTGCGCCGCTGGCACAACTTCGGATTGAGCGGCGCCAAATTGATCTGGGGGGGCGAAGCGGTTGCCGTGCGCGCTGAAGGCCGCGCAAATCCCAACCAACTCTACGCCGCCGAACACACCAAAGCCGGCCTCGGGCAACTCCGCGAGGCGCTCCTGTCCGCGCACCGCGAACACATCGGCGACGCCGACGACCTGCTCGTCGGCCTTCAACTGACGCATTCGGGGCGCTTTTGCAGGCCGAATGACAAAGTCAAACTCGAACCCCGCATCGCGTATCGCCATCCGATCCTCGACCGCAAATTCGGCATTGACTCGGACGATCCCATCCTGTCCGACAGCGAGATCAAAAGCCTGATCGACGACTACCTCAACGCGGCGCGCATGGCAGACGACCTCGGCTATCGGTTCGTGGATATCAAACACTGCCACGGCTATCTCGGCCACGAGTTTTTGAGCGCGTTCACCCGTCCGGGCCCCTATGGCGGCCGCTTTGAAAACCGCACCCGATTTCTCCGCGAAATCGTCGCGGGGATTCGCGCCGAGTGTCCCGACCTCCAAATTGGCGTGCGCCTCAGCGCGTTCGACTTCGTGCCCTTTTATCCGGATCCCGACCGATCCGAAGGCAAAAAACTCGGCCCGGGCATTCCCGAAAATTTTGACGACTGCCTGCCCTACAAGTACGGCTTTGGCATCGACGAAAACGATCCCACCGCCGCCAATCTCGCCGAGACCTGCCGATTCCTCGACCTGCTGCGCGAACTCGACATCGCGCTCGTCAATCTCTCGGCCGGCAGCCCCTACTACAACCCCCACATCCAACGCCCGGCTTATTTTCCTCCGTCGGACGGCTACCAACCTCCCGAGGATCCGCTCGTGGGCGTCGCCCGGCAAGTGGGCATGGTCGCGCAAATCAAAAAGCGATTTCCCGACCTGCTCATCGTGGGCACGGCCTATTCCTATCTGCAAGAATTTCTGCCCCACGTCGCCCAACCGCTCGTGCGCGATGGCATGGTCGATTTCATCGGCCTCGGGCGCGTGGTGCTGTCCTACCCCGACTTGCCCGCAGACGTGCTCCAAAAGGGCGAAACCGCCAAACGCAAATTCTGCCGAACCTTCAGCGATTGCACCACGGCCCCTCGCAATGGCATGATCTCGGGTTGCTTCCCCCTCGATCCCTACTACAAAAAATCCCCCGAAGGCGCGGCACTCAGGGCACTCAAAAAATCGATTCAACTGTGAACGGCGCGATTCATTATGGATTTTGCGAGGGATTTGGCGTGGACTACGAACTGACGCAACGCGCCCGCGAAAATCTCCAAATTCGTCCCAAATCCAAATAGCGCGTGATCCGTAAGGGCGTAAAATTTTACGCCCTTACATGTCAAGTCCCAACCGCAACTCTGAAGAGCTAACTCATGCAAACCGGATGCGTATATCTCGTCGGCGCCGGGCCGGGCGATGTGGAATTGCTCACCGTGAAGGGCTTGCGCCTCATCCGAGAGGCGGATGTGATCCTGTATGACGGGTTGGCGAATCCCGCGTTATTGCAGGACGCATCCCCGAAGTGCGAGTGCATCAACGTGGAAAAACGCCCGGGGTATCAGCGCGTGCAACAAGCGGAAATCGACCATCTCATGATCGACCGCGCCAAAAAGGGCTTGCGCGTCGTGCGCTTAAAAGGGGGCGACCCGATGGTGTTTGGCCGCGGGGGCGAGGAAGCCGAGGCGTTGAAAGAACGCGACATTCCGTTTGAGATCGTGCCGGGGGTTACGAGTGCCATTGCCGCGCCCGCCTATGCCGGCATCCCCGCCACGCACAGGGGCATCTCCCCCCATGTGACGATAGTCACCGGGACGACCGCCTCACTCAAAGGCCACGGGGAAGTCGATTGGGAAGGGCTGGCAAAAGTGGGGGGCACGCTCCTCATTTTGATGGGCACGCGCAAACGCGGTGAAATTGCCCGCCGCCTCATCGCGGGGGGGCGGGCGGGCGACACGCCCGTCGCGGCTATTCAATGGGGATCGTTGCCCGCGCAACGCACCGTGCGAACCACGCTGGCGAAAATGGGCGATGTCGAAATGACCAACCCCGCGGTGATCGTCATAGGCAAAGTCGCGGCGATGGACTTGGATTGGTTTGCGTCCAAGCCCCTGTTTGGACGGCGGATCGCCGTGACGAGGGCGCGTATTCAGGCGAGTGACTTGACACGCGAGTTGCGGGCATTGGGCGCGTGGGTCATCGAAGTGCCGACCATTGCATTTGCCGAACCCGAGGATTGGCGCGATGTGGATCGCGCCATAGCAGAACTGCATGCGTGCGATTGGCTCATATTGACGAGTGCAAATGCAACGGATCGCTTTTTCGGGCGTTTGTTTCAGCAGGGCCGCGACCTGCGCGCGTTGGAAAAGATAAAAATCGCGAGCGTCGGCGCGGCGACTTCGGCCCGAGTGCGCGCATGGCATCTCGATGTGGATCTCGAAGCGGTTGACCGCACCTCCGAAGGCTTGCTCGACGCGCTCGGCAGCGATCTCTCCTCGCGGCGATTTTTGTTGCCCCGGCCCGAAAAATCCCGCGATGTGCTCGGCGAGGGGATTCGCCAGCGCGGGGGCCAAGTCCGCGAAGTGATCGTCTATAAAACCGTGCGGCCCGATGGTTTGCCCGCTGAATTTTTGCAACATCTCGCCCGGGATGAGATCGACTTGATCACCTTTACGAGTTCATCCACAGTCGCCAATCTCATAGACTTGCTCGGCGATGCCCTGCGACAAACCGGCAGAGAACGCTTGCGCGCCGCGTGCATCGGCCCCATCACGGCACAAACCGCAGCCGCACATGGATTCGACGTGGTCGTGGAACTCCCCGCGTCATCGGCGTCCATTTCCGCCTTGGTGCAGGCCATCGAAGCGCAGTAGAAAAAAATGTAACTATCGGCAAAAATGCGGTTGACATATACACAGAGACATAGTAAATTTGTGCTGAAACCAGAACCAATCACCTTTTTCACAGGAGGAAGTTATGAAGCGCATGATGGTTGCCGTAGGTCTGGGGCTGAGTTTGGTCGGTTCGGCCATTGCCGGTCCCTTGACGCAGGGGCTGGAATTCACGGGCGGGCAAAATAGCCTCGCCAATCTCGTGTTGCAACGCGCACAGAGCATCGTCGCCGAAGATGGCGTGCTGAAGTTGCAGGTCTCCATCAATCACGCCCAGAAGTTGAAGGGCTATGGCTTTGTGTTGCAGTACGATCAGGCCAAGTACGAATTTGTCGAGGCTCGCGAGATCGATCAAAATCTGCTCAACACGGGCAGTGGACAATCCCCGCTGTTTCTCGCATCCACCAAAACCCCCGGCCAAGTGGCTGTTGGGTCGATGAAGGTCGATGGGCAGGCTGCAAGCGGCGATGGCAGTTTGGTCGAGTTCACGTTTAACACCACGCACACGCCAGTGCCCACGGATTTCCAAGTTCTCGACGGCGTGATGGTCGATCTGTCCGGCGGCATAGATCCGATTACCAACATCGAAATCGGCAATCTCAAGCCCGTGCCCACGGATTACGCCCTCAATCAAAACATCCCCAATCCCTTTAACCCCTCCACCACCATCAACTACCAGTTGCCCGAAGCCGGCGAAGTCCAACTGGTGATCTACAACCTGCTCGGGCAGGAAGTTCGCACCCTGGTTCGGGAAGCGATGGACGCGGGTTTTCACTCGATCGTTTGGGATGGCATGGACGAATACGGCAAGCAAGTCGCCAGCGGGATTTACATTTACCGCTTGTCCGCCACCAACTTCACGCAGGTGCGCCGCATGATGTTGCTGAAGTAATGGCGCGTTTGAAGTTTGCAAGGCCGCTTACCTCATGGTAGGTGGCCTTTTCTTTTTGGAGGCCCATTATGATTCGCGTCGGTTTGGTCGGATATGGCTTGGGCGGCAAAGTCTTTCACGCGCCGCTGATCGACCTCGCGCCCGACCTCGCGCTGTACGCGATCTGCTCGCGGTCCTTGGAAAAACGCCAAGCGGCAATGGCGGATTTTCCCTCGGTCAAGACCTATGGCGCGTATGACGCGCTGTTGGACGACGACGAGGTCGATCTCGTCGTACTCGCCACACCGCACGATACGCACGCGCCGATGGGCATTCGGGCGATGGATGCGGGCAAACACCTCGTCACGGATAAGATCATGTGCTTGAACGAGACCGAAGCGCGGGCGATGATCGAAGCGTCCGAGCGCAATGGGGTGCTCTTGAGCGTGTTTCAAAATCGGCGGTGGGATGGCGATTTTTTGACCTTGCAACGCCTGCTCGAATCGGGCGTCTTAGGCGATATTTATACGATTGAATCCAACATCACGAGCTTTGGCGGGCCGCACAGCGGATGGCGAGCGTGGAAAAAATACGGCGGTGGGCGCGTCCTCGACTGGGGCGCGCATTTGGTCGATCAGGCCCTCCAGTTATACGGGCCGACCGTGGAAACCGTTTTTGCGGATTTGCAATACCGCTATCCCAAAGACAAAGCCGATGTCGAGGCCCTAGCCCTCATCCACTTGCGATTTGCAAACGGGACGCGCTTTTTCATCGAATTGGGTAGCGCGTGGATGTACGCCAAGCCGCGCTATCACGCGCGCGGTTCCCTCGGCAGTTTCAGAAAGTACGGGGTCGATCCCCAAGAGGCGGCGATGAAGGCGGGCGTTTTTGGCATGCCCGTGCCGGAAGACCCCGCGCGCTATCACCTGCGCGTGACCGATGACCGCGGGCAAACCGTGGAACGATCCGCGGCGCCCGAATTCGGCAAGTACCGCACGTATTACGACAATGTGGGTACGGCACTCGTGCGTGGGGAAGAATTGCTGGTCAAACCCGAGGAATGTTTGGAAGCCATCCGCGTGATCGACGCCATCCGACACTCGGCAGAACGCGAAGAGGTGGTCGCGCTAAAATGAAAACGGATCGACGGATGGGGCGGTCGGTTAGGGAATGGCGACTGCGAAAGGGAGAACCGAGGGCGCGAGGGTAACGTCCCTGCGGTCTCAATATTTCATTTGGGGTGGGCTAGGCGGAGAATGATACTGACCTGAAAGGACCTGATTATGCTGTGGGGCATCGCGATGTTTGTCATTTTTACGCTTTGTTATCTCGGGCAGTCCGTATCTTCTGGCATGGGCGGAAAGCGCGGCTGGTCCGTGCAGTGGTTGTGCTGGCTCATCGCGAGTTTGACCATGCTGATCTGCTATCTCATCGTATAGGGCTACCGCCGTGTCGTTCCGCGAATTGAAACGCCATCTCAACAAGCCCGATGAAGAATACATGTGCGATTTGGTCGCACGCGGCGCAGACTGGGTGGTGTTGTCCTACGTATCGCGCCGCTCTTGGCAAGTCGCGGATACCCATTTGCCAGCGGGTTCGCAAACGCTGGCGTTTTACCAAACCGGGATCGAGCGCGTTTTGTGGCGCATGAATGCCCCTTCAGGCGAACTGAAGGGGCATTTGTTTCATGTGTGCCGAGATGTGCGCGTGGAGGAAAATAGGGTGGATTATCTGGATCTGCTGTTGGATATCTGGATCGATTTCGATGGCGGGGTCACAGTGTTAGATCGCGAGGAGGTCGATGCCTGTCGCAAGGCGGGTCAGTTGTCCGAGGGCGATCTGCAACTCATCGCGACAGAGGAGAAACGGATTGTGGCACACTGGCCCGAACTCGTGCGCGAGATGGAGGGGAAAATGAGGGAATCGACGAATCGACTGAACGGGGTATAAGGCATTTGACCAACTCATTCATTATCGGGATCGCTTTGCCGTTCCACCGTCCTTCAAAGAAGCCATCGCCAAAGTGCCATCCCAAAAGTTCATCAACGAAAGCCGTCAGGCACAGCGCGTAAGTCCGTCTCGCAACCCACATCCATTTTGCAACCCACCTTGCAGGCCGACGCATGTCGTACTACTACAAAAGCGATTGAACTGCTGGGGCAGTTGTACCCCGCTCGCGCTGTGCTAGCCCCTCGGCGCATGAGAGCGGCATTTTTGAACTGCTCGGGCAGTTGTACCCCGCTCGCCTACTTTTTTTTGCTGTTGAAAAAAAGTAGGTCGCCGCACGCCGTAGGCACAGGCGTAGCCAACGCATCGGAGGCAACCCACGATGCTGTAGGACCAAAGTTGTTAGAAAAGCGAGTCATTCAGGTGCTGATTTGTGTGTATCAAAATTTGGTATCATTTAATTTTTGGAATACTTAGGCCGGGGCGAGGGCGTCTATTCGTCCATGTCTTTTTGGAGCATGGGCGCGAGTTCTTGGAGGTGGGTGAGAAAATCCTCGGCAATGGTCGGATGATTGAGGGAAAAGGCCACCGTGGTTTTGAGGTAGGACAGGAGATCGCCGACTGTGTGCCACTCGCCTTCGATGGCGCAGGCGTACACCGCACGGGATTGGATCATCAGTTCAATGGCGTCTGTGAGTTGGTACTCGCCATTCTCGGCCGGATCGATCTGTTCGAGGAAATCGAAAATTTCCGGTTCAAAAATGTAGCGGCCCAGGGTGGCGAGATTGGAAGGCGCGTTTGCCGGGTCGGGTTTTTCGACGAGGTCCTTGACGAGATACACATCGTTGACGCGCTTGGCCTGAATGACGCGCTTGGCCTGAATCACGCCGTAGTTGCCAATGTGTTCGGGCGGCACTTCTTTTACCGCGAGGATCGAACTGCTGTACCGGGTGTATTGATCGATCATCTGCCCGATGCACGGGGTTTGCGACACCACGAGGTCGTCGCCGTACAGAACCGCAAAGGGCTCGTTGCCGACGTGTTTGCGGGCTTTGAGAACCGCGTGCCCGGTGCCCAACTGGTCTTTTTGCCGCACGTAGTGGATGTCGGCCAGTTGTTCGATGCGCTCTAGAGTTTCGAGCATTTCCCAATCCGCGCGCTCGTGCAATGTTTGCTTGATCTCGATATTGCGATCGAAGTGATCTTCAATGGCGCGTTTCCCCCGGCCCGTGATGATCAAAATGTCTTCGATGCCCGAATCGACGAGTTCCTCGATGATGTACTGAATCGCGGGCTTATCGACAATGGGCATCATTTCTTTGGGCAGGGCCTTGGTCGCCGGCAACATGCGACTGCCGTGCCCCGCGGCTGAGATAACGGCTTTCCGAATTTTCAACGCGACCTCCCCGATGTCATTCAAATTTTTTAGAGCGATTGGATGACCAAATTTCAGACTGCCTTAAAAAAATGTCAAGGGTATTTTCCGATTTCGCGCTGTTTCGCGTCGCTTGACTTTATCGGGGCAAACATGTATCATTCGAGCGAACCGTTATTTTTGCCGCATCTGTCATAGCGGTTTATTTTTTTGGCGATCTGGATTCCGAACTCGCACCTCGTTTTTAACCGATTTTGCCGGATGGCCCCACGGCTTCCGGTGGGAGAGATGGTCTATGGCTTTTTGGTTTTCGAATTGGTTTTCAAACGATATTGGCATCGATTTGGGAACCGCCAATACGCTGGTTTACGTCAAGGGGCAGGGCATTTTGATCAATGAACCTTCCATTGTCGCCCTCGAGCGGCAGTCGCGCAAGCCGCTCGCGATAGGCAAGCCCGCCCGGGAAATGCTCGGCCGCGAAAAACCGGATATAGAGGTCGTGCGCCCCCTGCGCGATGGCGTGATCGCCGATTTTGACGTGACCGAGGAAATGCTGCGCTTTTTTATCTCCAAAGTGCAAAAGAACAAATTGCTGGTGCGCCCGCGCGTGGTGATCTGCGTGCCCTCCGGCGTCACGCCCGTAGAGATGCGCGCGGTCAGAGAAGCCGCCGATAGGGCAGGCGCCCGCGAGGTCTATTTGATCAAAGAGCCTATGGCCGCTGCGATTGGCGTTGACCTGCCCGTGGCCGAGGCATTGGGATCGATGGTCGTGGATATCGGCGGGGGGACGACCGAGATCGCGGTGATTGCCCTGTCCGGCATCGTGACGTCCAAATCGATCAAAATCGCAGGCGACGAAATGACGGAAGTCATCGTGCAATTCCTCAAGCGCAAACACAATTTGCTGGTGGGAAGCCGCAGCGCAGAGCAAATCAAGTGCGCCGTTGGCGCGGCCTGCATGCTCGAAGAAGAATTGCAACACACCTGCCGCGGTTTGGAACAACTGCAAGCCATCCCCCGAACCATTGTCGTGGACTCAAAAGAAATCAGCGAGGCCCTGTCCGAGTCCGTCGCTGCGATCATCAACGCGGTGCGGCAAACACTCGAACAGACCCCGCCCGAACTGGCCGCCGACATCCTCGACCACGGCATCATCTTAACCGGCGGCGGCGCCCTGTTGCGCGGGCTGGATCAGCGGCTGAAAAAAGAGACCGACTTGCCCGTTATCGTGGCCGATGAGCCCCTAACCTGCGTGGTGCGAGGAACCGGGAAAGTGCTCGCAGACCTCAACAGCTACAAGAACGTTTTGGAATGACATGCAACGATTTTACGAATTTCTAAGTGATCGCCGCGAGCAAGTCGTGCTGGCCGTTGCGATTTTTGTGTCGTTGGT
The DNA here is from genome assembly GCA_965242535.1 of Candidatus Latescibacterota bacterium. GTDB lineage: Bacteria > Latescibacterota > UBA2968 > UBA2968 > UBA2968 > VXRD01. The sequence goes on along the minus strand of OZ251458.1, from coordinate 4,339,789 downwards.
CCTGATGCTGTTCGATTCGGCCCTCCAGATGCGCGTTGCAAACAGCGTTGTGTTTGGGCTGACATCTGTGGGGCATCGGGTTTTTGCATGGCCTATCGAACTCTCGTCCCTGCGCTACGAAAATGAGGTGTTGCGCGATCAGAATCTGCGCCTTTCCCTCGCTTTGCTCGCGCTCAGAGAAGCCGAGTTGGAAAATGCGCGCCTCCACGCGCTGTTGCATTTCCGGTCGCATCAAGAGACCGCAAAATCCTACAGCGTTGCGCGGGTGATCGCTCGCGCCCCCGCCCGAGTGTCCAGTACAGTGTTGATCGATGTTGGGCGAGCCGATGGTATCCAAGCCCGCATGCCGGTCGTGACTGCGGATGGCTTGGTGGGGCGCGTTTTGGTGGCGCACGAACAGTCGTCTATCGTGCAGTTGCTCATCAACCGCAACTGCCGGGTCAGCGCGGTGGTGCAGCGCGAAAGCCGAACCAGCGGCATCGTGTCTTTTGAAGACGGCAGGTTCTACCTAAAAAATGTGCCGCTTCGGGCCGATATCGAAGTCGGCGATTTGGTGGTGTCGTCCGGTTTGGGCGACCTGTTTCCCAAAGGGCTTTACGTGGGGCGGGTCGTCGAGATAGGGGATGAAGTGCAGGGGTTGTTCCGCGAGGTGATTCTCGCGCCCTCCGTGAATTTTCACAATCTCGAAGAGGTCTTTGTACTCGCGACCCAATCAAAAATAGGGCAGTGAGCAAGCACCATGCCGCTTTGTTCCACCGTTGCGATTTGGACACTTGAGCACATCAAGTGCTTTTTTTTAAAAAAAAATGAAAGACCAAAACGCCCACAAAGAATTTGCTCAACTGCGGTAGCGCATTGGAAGAGACTCCAAGCCAGAGCTTGAAACCACGGTCGACGCGATCGCGATCATCGACAACCATGTGTCCAATCGCTCAATGCCGCAACCGAGCGCGTTTTCGGCTATCACCCAGTCGCAACTCGCTCATGGCTAAACTTCCATCTCCCGTCTTGTATCTTTGGTCGAGCACGGGGCATCGCCTTTTTGTGTTTTTGTGCCTTTTGTGCCTTTTGTGGCTAACCCCGTCTCCCGTCTCCCATCTCCCATCTCCCGTCTCACCTCCGGAGTATCCCATGCAAACAAACGCTTTTCGCATCTCGTCCTTCCTCTTTTTGTGCGCTGTGTTGGCAGGTTCTACATGGGCGCAGTCCCAGGCGACCACGGGGGTTATTCGCGGCGCGGTTTGGGACCAGTTCGGCAAGCCCGTTGGCAATGCCACCATTTCGTTGACCGAGACGCGCACCAACTATCGGCGCGTTCTGCGGTCGTCTGACGAGGGGGTGTTCGCCGCGACCTTGTTGCCCTTGGGCTTTTACGACATCGCCGTGCGAGCAGAAGGCCGCGCCGATGTGCGTCAGACGGGCATACGGGTTCGGGTCGGCGAGACCGTGGAACTGAACGTCAAAATGGTGCAACGACCGGCGGAGAACATCAGGACGATGATCCTGGAAGAAACCCTCATCGAAGCGGTGCGGCCCGCGGTGGACATCGCGCAGAGCGAGCCGGCCACGCGCCTGTCCGAAGAAGCGGTGGCGGACTTGCCCAACAACGGGCGCAACTTCCTCAACCTCACCCTGTTGACTCCGGGCGTGGGCATCGTGCAAGGGCCGGATGGCGATGAATTGACCATCGCCGGGCAACGCGGCATTCACAACAACGTCTCGGTCGATGGCGCGGATTTCAACAACCCCTTCTTTGGCGAGCAACGCGGCGGGCAGCGCCCGGCCTTCACCTTCAACATGGACGCAGTCGAGGAAATCGTGGTGATTCCCCAAGGGGCCAACGCCGAATTTGGTCGATCCAGCGGGGGCTTTGTCAACGCCATCACCAAGTCCGGCACCAACGAATTGCACGGCTCCCTGCACTTTTTTGGCAAACACAGCGCCTTGTCCGCAACCGCCGAGCACAAGGGCCTGACGCGCACGCCCGATTTTGGGCAAGGGCAGTTCGGCTTCACACTGGGCGGCCCGCTGGTCAAAAACAAGGCGTTTTTCTTTGCGGCCTACGACCAGCAAATTTTTCGAGACACCAAGCAGGACGACATCGACCGCATCGATCCCCGCGTGCGAAACTTCATGGACACCGCGTTCAACGGCGCGCTCGCAGGCGACTACGGCCCCATCGACCGCACCAACGACGCCCGCGCTTTTCTCGCCAAGATCGACTACCATGTGTCGGAAAATCACTCGGCCACCTTCAAATACAACTACACGTGGTCCGAGCAGAAAAACGGCACCTTTGACGTGGATTCGTGGGCGCGCAGCGCGAATGCGGTGGAACGGGACTGGTCGCATGCGTTCAACGGCAGCTTGGTATCGCTCTTGCCGGGCAACGCGATCAACGAGTTCCGGTTCCAAATCGCCCGCGAGGATCGCCCGCGCCCTTACGAAGGGCCGATCAACCCCAATACCGCGCGGCCCTTCCCCGACACGGCGATGGATTTTGTGGGCGCGTACCGCTTTGGCCTGCCCTTTTTCATCCCGGTGGATTACTACGATTCCCGCCTCCAATTCCTCGACAACCTCTCTTGGGGCGTGGGCGATCACTTGATCAAAGCAGGCGTGGAGTGGAACCGAACCGAATCCACGCAGACCTTCATCGGTTTTGCCAATGGCCGATACATCTTCAACTCGGTCGACGGCTTTCTCAATTTTGTGGAACGCGGCAACGCGTACGTCGAGTGCGCCGACGGCAGCACGAGCAACACCGGGGCATGTTCGGATGGGGGCGAGATCGTCGGCCCGGTCCTGGTCTATTTGCAACAGGCAGGCGTCGGGGGGCTCACGGTGGAAGAAGCGGGCACGCAGAGCATCCCACAGCACGAGTTGGCCGCGTTTGTGCAAGACAGTTGGCAAGTCTCGGACAAACTGACGCTCAATTACGGCCTGCGCTGGGAGGCGCAAATTCAGCCGGATGTGCTCACGCCGCCAGACGAAGTCTTCTTCTCGGATTTCATCGGCAAAACAGCGCGCAACGACACGGGGACATACGCCTTCCCGTCCAACGGCAAAATCCCCTCGGACTGGACGATGTTCCAGCCCCGCATCGGCATGGCCTACGACGTGCAGGGCGACAGCAAGACCCTGTTGCGCGGCAACGTTGGCATTTACTACGCGCGCGTCCCGGGCTTGAACGTGGCCGGTTCGCGCTCGACCAATGGCTCGCGCGGCCAGACCATTTTTCGATCCAGCGCGCTAACGCCTGTTTTGGGCCCGCCGCCTGCGTACGGCGCGTTGTTGCCCGTGCCCGAGGGCGATCCCTTTCGGCCGGACATCAGGGTCGTCGACCAAAATTTCAAAAACCCGCGCACCCTCAGCGCGCATGTGGGCATGGAACGCGAATTGCACGCGCGGGGGTTGGTCGGTTCTGTCGGCTATACATACGCCCGCACGGACCGCTTGACGCGCTTCGTCAACCGCAACGACGCGGTCTTCGGTTCTCCGTGGGCCAAGGGCTTGGGCCCGGATGGCGACAATGGCATCGGCATTTTGACGGTGGCCGAAAGCACGGCCGAGTCGCGCTATCACGGGATCGGCTTTGGGTTGCGGCATCAGGCGCGAGACGATCTGCAATTTCAGATCAACTACACGCTGTCGTGGGATCGATCCAACGACGACAACGAGCGCGATCCCTTCACGTTCCGCTATGTCGATCCCATGCAGCTAGACCGCGAGTGGGGCTATTCGGACCGCGATCAACGCCATCGCTTCAATGCGTGGGCCTTGGCAAAATTGCCCGGCGAAGTTTTTCTCAACAACCGCATAAGCTATTATTCGGCGCAACCGGTTTCCGAATCCTGCGGCAGCGGCAACCGCGGATCGCGCATGCCCTCGGTCAATCCGTGGGGCGCGGCCTCGGATCGGATATGCGCGAATGGCAGCATTATCCCGCGCAACACCCTGCGAAAGGACAATGCGTTTTTCTCGTGGGACGCCCGCTTGTCGCGCCCCATCCCATTGGGCAACGGCCAGTTGGAGGCGATAGTCGAGGTCTTCAACCTGCTCAACGCGGACAATTTCCGCGACCCCTCCAGCGCGGGCCTGCTGTTCAATTTTGACGGCACCGTGCAATCGGGCTTGGGCAATCCGCGCGAAGTGCAAATCGGCTTGCGGTATGTGTATTGAGACGAAAAGGCGATCAGCGTGTAGGGAGACGGGTAGCGATCAGTGATCAGTGGTCAATGAAAACAAACGACGAAAAACGCTGATCCGGTGAACAGGGGGCAATCCATCCAACCCCATTAACCGTAGGGACAGGCCCCCGTGCCTGTCCGAAGATACAAGGAGGAACGGATGAACAAACGCAAACTGCCCATCGGCATTCAGACCTTTCGCAAGATTCGAGAGGAAAACTGCTACTATGTCGATAAGACCGCCTACATGCGGCAACTGGTGGATGAGGGGAGCCATTTCTTTTTGTCTCGCCCGCGTCGCTTTGGGAAGAGTCTGTTCCTCGACACGTTGAAGGAATTGTTCGAGGGCAACGCGCCGCTGTTCGAGGGGCTCGACATCCACGATCATTGGGATTGGTCGGTTCGCCATCCCGTGGTGCGCCTGAGTTTTGGCAGTGGCAACTTCAAGGAGCCGGGCTATCTGCAAGCGAATGTGATGGAACAACTGGCTACCATCGAATCCGGGGAGGGATTAATCTCCGAGTACGCCACGGCTCCGGGGCGTTTTGCCTTTCTGATCCGGGCCTTGCACGAGCGTGCGGAGCAACGGGTGGTGGTGCTGATCGACGAGTACGACAAGCCGATTTTGGACGCGCTCGAGGAGCCGGACATCGCCCGCGTCAACCGCGACTTTCTGCGTGGCCTATACGCCACGATCAAAGACAACGACGCGCACATCGCGTTTGTATTTCTCACCGGCGTGAGCAAGTTCTCCAAGGTCAGCCTGTTCTCTGGCCTCAACAATCTCATCGACATCACCCTCGATTCGCATTACTCCGCGCTTTGTGGGTACACGGACGCAGACTTGGACACGGTATTCGCGCCGGAACTCCCGGGTTTGGATCGCGACGAAATCCGCCGCTGGTACAACGGCTACAACTGGCTGGGGGACGAGAGGGTCTATAACCCCTTTGATGTACTCCTGCTCTTTCGCCGTCGCCGATTCGGCGCCTACTGGTTCGAGACGGGCACGCCGACCTTTCTGATCGAGACGCTGATCTCGCGCAAGGTCAGTTCCTTTGATCTAGAGCACATGATCGGCACCGACGAGTTGCTGTCGGCTTTCGACATTGACCACATTGCCACCGAAGCATTGTTGTTTCAGACCGGCTATCTCACCCTCCAGGGCGAGGAGGATCTCGGCGGGCAACCCCTCTATGAATTGGGGTATCCCAACCAAGAGGTGCGGCAAAGCTTGAACCAAAGCCTGTTGCGTCACTTGCTACGGAATGCGCCCACCCAGACCGCGCACATCGTCCAGTTATACAAACGGCTGTCAATCAACGATTTCGCCGGCCTCGAGACGCTGTTCAAGGCATTCTTCGCCAGCATCCCCTACCAGTGGCACACCAAAAACGACATCGCCGACTACGAAGGCTACTACGCCAGCGTGTTCTACTCCTATTTCGCGTCGGTGGGATTGGACATCACTGTAGAGGACAGCAGCAGCCACGGGCGTTTGGACATGGCGGTGCGCTTCAATGACAACATCTATTTGTTCGAGTTCAAAGTGGTCGAATCGGAATCCGATGGCGCAGCGATGGCGCAACTGCGCGCGCGGCACTATGCGGAAAAGTATCGAGACGCGGGCCTGCCGATTCACCTGATCGCGGTGACATTTAGCAAAAAGACCCGCAACTTGGTGGCCTTTGAAGTGGCGCAAGCGTGAGCGTTGAATTATCACCATTTGGACGATCCGCTGGTGCAGAGTTTGGCGCAGGGATATCCCGCCTTGTCCATTCCCGTGCCTGTCCTTGATCCCCAATTCAGGACTTGCTTATGATTCCGGATATTCTCCCACTTAAACCCCACCTTTGCGAAACCGTTTGGGGTGGACGCGGTCTCGGTACGCACTACAATAAAGCCCTGCCTCCAGATGCGCCCATCGGCGAATCGTGGGAGGTTTCGGCGTTTGAAGACAGGCCGAGCGTCATTGTAGGCGGCCCCCTCGCAGGCCAGACCCTCGCGGATCTCGTCGCGACTTACGGCGCAGAACTCCTCGGCCCAAGCGTTGTCCAACGCTACGGCGCGGCGTTTCCCATGCTCGTCAAACTGATCGACGCCAGAGACGATCTGTCCATTCAGGTGCATCCGGATGACGCTTATGTGCGCGCAGAAAATTTGGGCGCGTATGGTAAAATGGAAGCGTGGTACATACTCAAATCACAGCGCGGCCGCGTGGCTTGCGGCCTCAAAGACGGCGTTGACAAGCGCGGTTTTGAATTGTCCATCCGCGAAAACCGCGTGCAGGACTCCGTGCGATTTTTCGACGTGCGCGAAGGCGATGTGGTCTTTGTCCCCCCCGGCACGGTGCATGCCTTGTGCCAGAACGTCATGATCTACGAAGTGCAACAAGCCAGCGATCTCACCTTTCGGATATGGGATTACAACCGCCTCGGTAGCGATGGCAAGCCGCGCGAGTTGCACATCGACCGCGCCCTCGACGTCATCGCCTTTGACGCGACCGCACCCGAACCCCAGCACTGGAGCCGCCTGCCCGACGCGACCGATGAACGCGCCACACTCGTGGAATCCGAACACTTTTACCTCCAACGCTTTGCCCCTACACGCCCAGCGCAACACACCTATCCCACCTTTACAACACTCACCCTCATCAATGGTGCGGCCAGATTAAACGACACCTTCGCAGCGCGACCAGGCGACACCTTTTTTATTTCTGCCAATCGCACCCTCGCGGTCTCGCCCAAGGGATGGGCGGAGTATCTGATTTCATCTTCTGTTGGATAAATTGCTAAACCCGTGCTTCGCCGTAGAGGTCGATGCGTTCTCGGAGGGAGGGCTTGAGGAAGATCTCGTCGAGGGGCAGTTGAGAAAACGCGCGGGCGAGAATTTCGACCTGCGTGGGCACATCGAGGCGGTAATCGAGAATGATGCGCTGTTCGCCGCGCACGATGCACAACCCACCCGTGCCGCCCATGAGGTCTTCGCGGGAGATGGGAATGTCCAAGCGATGGGCGAGGGCTTCGAATTCTTGAAGGAGTTGGGAATCGGTCATGGGATAGAATCGGGGGTTGGGGAATGGGAACGGGGGGAACTCTGGGCTATCGGTGGGGCAGTGTTGGATGTGGGAAAGGAAGGGGCGTGCAAACCAAATACAGTCACATACCCCAGATGTCGATCGCCACGCCACTATCAGACGTTCGGCGATCTCGAAACACCTTGTCCGACCAAAGCCTGTCTGCGCGGCGGTCGAAGATCACCAGATGCCCCGCCTCGGCATCGCAGCGATCCATGTACTCGGCGGTCTGTTCCAAGCCCTCGGCGATATTCAATCGCTCCAAGGGCGGGATGCAGTAGTGGTCGGTTGCTACCACCGGGCCGGTGGTGTTGAAAAAGCGCATGAACGTATCCTTTGTTGGAGTTGTTGGGTCGAGACAAATATAGCGAGTTAAAAGAAAATACACAAATGGACGGAGAACAAATTCACATCAAAACGCATTCTGCGATGTATTCCCGCAAAGCGGATGCGGTCTTTGCATCGCCGGGAAGGAGCGGCAGACCGCCGATGCCGTGGGGCAAGCTGGTGTAAAAAGCGTGCGCGTGATACGCGGGATCGGCCTGCGCGGGAAACAGGACGATGGCACTTTTGAGGACGCGCTGAAAAGCCGTGGGCGTCACCTGACCGATGGCGTCTCGGTACGCGTGCATTTTGTCGATGTCTTCGCGCATGGGAATCCACACCCCATCGCGATCCTCGCGGCGGTATTTGGCGTCGAAAGCGTGAATGGCGCGCCTGTGGCCGGGCGCGTGAACTTCAAGGACGATATCGGGCCTCAAATCGTGCGTGAGGGCGCGTCCGGACGCGGTGGAATAGGTCGGGTTGTACAGGCAGCGGATTTGACGCGCATCGCGCCGGAGATGGATCGCAGAGGGTTCGCCCTGGGTTGGGGACACGCGCAGCCCGCGCTCGGTGAGGTGAAAGAGATTGCTGTCGGAGGTCGGGGCAAATCCGAGGTCGCGCAGGGCTTGGACGAGGGCAAAGTAAATCCAGTATTCGTAGAGCACATGCGTATCCCGATAGGACAGGTCAAACGGCCCCCCCACGCATGGGGCGAGGGCGCGGTTGAGGGCGCGGATCAGCGCGAAAGCCGTTTGGTAACGCGCATCGAGATGGACGGGCATGGGATCGTTGCGCCGCGCGGGGGATACCGGGAGCAAGCGCGAAAAGCGATTGACATTCGTTTTCAGGCGATGGCCGAGGGCCGTCGTTTGACCGCGCCGCGCCACGCGCTCGAGGCGGGCGACGAGATGGCGATTGCGCGGGGTGTCGATGTCCGGATGCCGATGGGTTTCGCGCACGTGCGTATAGCCCATCCCATCTGCCAAATGCAGGTACGGGCGGCTCTTTGTGTCGGAGGTCCAAAATTGCGGCGAGCGGATCAAATGGGCGATGGCATGGGGATCGCGGCCCGATGCGCGGTCGACCGGACGGATGCGTTGCGCGGTTTTGAGGTGGCGATCCGGGCGTTTGGCGATCGCGTGCAAGGTGCGGACGAGTTGGTCGAGGAGCCGATCGAGCACTTGGTGAAAGTCCAACGCGCCGCCTTGGGCGTCTGTCAAGCGCGTCGCGATCTGCGCGTGATCGGGCAATAGGTACAGGAGTTCGCGGCTGACGCGCTGGAGATCATCGCGCATGACGTGATAATCGGTTTCGTAGTCCAAGCGCGACGGGCGCACTTCGAGTTCGGCATAGAGGATGTCCTCGCCGCCTGCGCGAATGCAAAAGCGGATGTGCCCCGGATGCTCCCCGGTTGCGAGCCGTCCCCAAAGCGCGTGCCCATCGCGGAGAAAGCCCATCGCCTCGGCGGGTCGGCCGTCGATGAAAACCGAGAAGTTTTCGCCATTGCGCGGGCGGATGAGGCAGTTGCATTCGGTGGCTTCCGCGAGGTAGTCGCCATCGAAGCCCTGCACGGGCGAGAGCAAAATGCGGCCGCGGTCGTTTTGCGCGACCAAGCCTTCGGTCGTTTGCGCGAAAAATGCGCGGATGTGTTGACGTGCGTCCATAGATCCCGTAAATTTTGAAAAGCGTCCCGTCACCCTTACTCACGGAGGTCATTATGGCTGTCGATATCACGATAAAACATATCCCGCCCAAACTCTACAAAAAACTGGAGGCGCGCGCCGCCGCGCACCGCAACAGCATAAACTGCGAGGTGATCCGTTGCCTCGATGAAGTCTTGAACCCCCAGCGCGTGGAAAAAATGCTCGCCAGAATCGAGGAATTGAGAAATCGCGTTTCCGACGCGCCGCCTTTGACAGATGAGTTTTTGCGAAAAGCCAAAGAAGAAGGTCGGCCATGATCGTCGTCGATACAAACGTAATCGCCTATCTTCTGATCAACGGCGAACAGACGCGACGGGCAGAAGACGTGAAGAGGCGAGACCCCGAATGGGTAGCCCCCGTGCTTTGGCGCAGTGAATTTCGGAATCTTTTGTCGTTGTACATTCGACAAAAAATTTTCGATCTGGATCACGCGATTAGCCTTCTCGAAAATGCGGAAGAAATCATGCTGGACAGAGAAGATACCATTTCTTCTGTGCAGGTGATGGAACTGGCGACCGAGTCGAGATGCTCGGCGTACGACTGCGAGTTTGTCGTTTTGGCCCGAGAATTGGGCGTGCCTCTCGTTACCGCAGATCGAAAAATCTCGATGACTTTTCCCGATACCGCGGTTTCACTTGAAGATTTTTTGAACGGAGAGGAGGCGTCGTGATCCGCGCCATTTTGTGGGACAACGATGGGGTGCTCGTGGATACCGAGGGGCTGTTTTTTCAGGCGGGACGGGAAATTTTGGCGTCGCAGGGCGTCGCGTTGACGCAAAGGGATTTTGCCGACCAGTCGCTCAAAAAGGGGCAAAGTGTCTTCGATTTCCTGCCCGATCAAAATGCCGAATCGATCGAGCGATTGCGCGTCAAACGCAATGCGCGATACAGCGCGTTGCTGCAAGCAGGCGTGCGGGTTTTGCCGGGCGTGGTGGAAACGCTGCGCGCGTTAGAGGGCCGCGTGCGGATGGGCATCGTGACCGGGTCTCAAAGGGATCACTTCGATATCGTCCACGCGCAAACGCCGTTGCTCCCCTTTTTCGAGTTCGTTATCGCGCGGGAAGATTACCAAGAGGCAAAGCCCCATCCGGATGCGTATTTAACCGCGATGCGCTTACACGGCTTGAGCCCCGAGTCGTGCGTTGTCGTGGAGGATTCCGAACGCGGATGCGTGGCCGCATCGCGGGCCGGGTTGCGCGTGCTCGCCGTTCCCAATGCGTTGTCGCAACGCGGCGATTTTTCGTCCGCGTACAAAGTTCTGAACTCGGTGCGCGAGGTCGTGGATGAGGTTGAGAGATTCTGTTGAGGATTATTTTTCTGGAGGTGTTTCAATGAGCAATTCAAAAACCAATCCCCTGCTGGCGACAGAGGGCTTGCCGCGCTACGGTGAAATTTTGCCCGAGCACGTCGTGCCGGGGGTCAAACATGTGTTGTCAGAGGCCGAGAAACGAATCGCGGCCTTGGAGCAAACTTTGACTCCCACTTGGGAGGGCTTGCTCGCGCCGCTCGAGGAGATCCACCTGCCCTTTTCTTATGCGTGGGAGCCGGTCGGGCATTTGATGGGGGTGAAAAATTCGGATGAATTGCGCCGCGCACACGAGGACGTCTTGCAAGACGTGGTGGCTTATGGTTTGCGCGTGCAGCAAAGCCGTCCCATCTACGAAGGCCTGGTCGCGCTTCGAGCGGGCGGGGAATGGGCAAAACTCGACGGGGCGCAACAGCGGTGTGTCGCGCTGAAAATTCGCGCGGCCGAACGCGCGGGCGTGGCTTTGACCGGGCGGGCAAAAGAACGCTTCAACGAGATCGCCAAAACCCTGTCGCAGATCGGCACGGATTTTTCCAACCACGTACTGGATGCGACCAAGGCTTACGAGTTGATCATCGACGACAAAAATGACGCCGAGGGCTGGCCGAACAGCTTGCGGCAAGTGGCCGCACAATCCCATCGCCAAGCCAATGCGGGCAGCGACGCGACCGCGGAAGACGGCCCGTGGCGCATCACGCTGGATTTTCCGAGTTTTTTCCCCTTCATGCAACACCATCGGGTGCGCGACCACCGCGAGCAGGTGTACAAAGCGTATGCCCAACGCGCGTCTTCGGGCGAGTGGGACAACAGCGCGTTGATCGCCCGCACCTTAAACTTGCGACTCGAACAGGCCGCGCTCTTGGGATTTGATACGTACGCGGACTGGAGCTTAGACGCCAAGATGGCGCCCGATGTCGCGGCGGTATCGCGCATGATCGACGAGTTGCAAGCCGCGGCACAAGCCCGTAGCGAGCGCGATTTTGAGGCGTTGCAGGGATTGGCGACGGCGAATGGGCAAACAGAGCCGGTGATGCACTGGGATGTGTCGTTTTGGTCCGAGCGGTTGCGCGAGCAAAAATTCGACTATACCGACGATCAGTTGCGCCCCTATTTTCCCCTGCCCAAAGTGCTCGACGGCATGTTCGCCCTCTCCGAGCGGCTGTTCGACATCGAGATCGCGCGGGCAGAGGGCGAAGCCGCGCACGAGTGGCACGAAGACGTGCAGTTTTTCAATGTGTTGCGCGATGGCGAGCGCGTGGCGTCGTTTTATTTGGATCCCTACTCGCGCCCGGCGGAAAAGCGCGGGGGCGCGTGGATGGACGATTGTTTGGGGCGGCTATGGGTCGAGGGCGCGTTGCGCTTGCCCGTGGTGCATCTCGTGTGCAACGGGACGCCGCCTGTGGGCGATACGCCGTCGCTGATGAGTTTTTCAGAGGTGGAGACCCTGTTCCACGAGTTTGGACACGGCTTGCAGGGCATGTTGACCACCGTCGATTACGCAGACGTGGCCGGGTTGAGCGGCGTGGAATGGGACGCCGTGGAGATCGCCAGCCAGTTCATGGAAAACTGGTGTTATCACAAACCCACGCTGATCGGGATGACCGCGCATGTGGAGACGGGCGCCCCCTTGCCGGACGCGCTGTTTGAAAAAATCGCGGCCGCGCGCACGTTCCAAGCCGGGTCCCTGATGATGCGGCAGTTGTCCTTTGGCAAGATCGACATGCTGTTGCATTCGACTTACGACCCCGAAGGCACAGAAACCGCGTTTGATGTGGAACGCCGCGTCATCGAAGAAATGGCCGTACTGCCCCCGCTGCCCGAAAGCCGCTTTTTGTGCTCGTTCTCCCATATTTTTGCCGGCGGATACGCGGCCGGGTATTACAGCTACAAGTGGTCCGAGGTGTTGAGCGCGGATGCGTTTGGCGCGTTTGAAGAGGCCGGGCTAGGCGACGAAGCGGCGGTGAAAGCGACCGGGCGCAGGTTTCGAGATACGATTCTCGCATTGGGCGGCAGCAAACACCCCATGGACGTGTACCGAGAATTTCGCGGGCGCGAACCGAGCACCGAGGCGTTGCTGCGCCACAACGGGCTTTTGTAATCGGCGAGACAGACGCGATGCGAGAACACATCTACGACTGGCTAATCGGTTTGGGCATCGGACAGGGGGTGGTTCAATACGGGATCGCCCCTGCGTTGGTCGGGCTGTGTATTTTGGCGATGAGCGCGATCGCCCATTTTGCCGTGAAGCGCGTGGCCTTGCGGGCGCTGAAATACGCGATAGCAAAAACGCAAGCGTCCTTGGAAATCGCGGTCGGCGCGATTCGGGTGCTCAATCGGTTGATGCCCCTCGTGCCCGCATTCGCCATTTACGCTTTGATCGATTTGCCCCTCGCGGAAATGACGGCGGAAAACCGGGATTATTGCGCGGCGATCGCGCGCGATGCCCTGCTGATTTTTGTCGCGATCACCGGCATTCGGGTCGTTGGCGCCTCGCTCGACGCCGCGCTGTCCGTCTATCAGACCTTTGAGGTCTCGCGCGAACGCCCCGGCAATGGTTTTGCACAGGTCTTGAAAATTCTGAATATTTTTGTCGGCGGGGTTTTGATCCTCTCGATTTTGTTAGACCGCAACCCCATGTATTTTTTGAGCGCGTTGGGCGCGTTGACCGCCGTGCTTTTGTTGGTATTTAAGGACGCGCTCTTGGGATTCGCGGCGGGCATACAACTCAGCGCAAATAAAATGGTGGCGGTGGGCGATTGGATCGAGATGCCGAAGTACGACGCGGATGGAGAGGTCGTCGAGGTGGCGTTGACCACGGTGAAGGTGCAAAATTGGGACAAGACGATTACCGCGATTCCAGCGTATTCCCTCATCGGCGATTCGTTCAAAAACTGGCGGGGCATGCAAGAGGCGGGCGGGCGGCGGATCAAGCGCGCGATTTCAATAGATATTCAGACGATTGCGTTTTGCGACGCGGAGATGCTCGCGCGGTTTTCAAAAATTGAATACATCGCGGCGTATCTGAAAAAAAAACAGCGAGAACTGGCGCGGTTCAACGAGGAACGAGGGGTGGATGAATCGAGCCTGGCGAACGGCCGGCACCTGACCAATATCGGCACGTTTCGGGCTTATGTCGTCGCGTATTTGAAAAATCACCCGAAGATCGATCGGGACATGACGTTTTTAGTGCGGCAACTGGCACCTGGGGAAAACGGCTTGCCGATTGAAATTTACGTCTTTTGCAACGACACGGCTTGGGCGCGTTACGAGGCTGTTCAGGCGGATATTTTCGATCACCTCCTCGCGGTGGCGCCCGAGTTCGATCTCCGCGTCTTTCAAGCGCCAACGGGGCGGGATTTTGAGAAACTGGCTCAATTTGCGCCATGAATTTAGAGATCGATGATTGGGAATCGCCAAAAAAAACAAAGGAAGATATTTTGGCATCCAAAACCACCATTGAAACCGGCGTCGCGCAGATCAAAGCCGAGGGGTGGTGTCTCATCGAGGGCGTGATTCCCGAAGATCGAATCGCGTATCTCCGCGGCCATGTGATGCAAGGGCACGCGAAGGCCCTGCGAGATTACGAGGCGCGGGGTGGGTCACTCGCGTTTCAAGCCGACGCAAACGGAAAGCCGAGCACCAACGCGGTGGCGTATGTGCCCGATCTCGCGCCGTATTTTGGCGACGAGCGCGTGTTGGGCATCGCAAAGGCGATGTTGGATCCGCACGTGCGGATTGCACAAACCGAATTTAAGACGCGACCGCCGGGGGAGAAAAATATTCACCGCAGGGGCTTTCACTCGGATTGGCCGCACGATATTCTGGATCGGGATCGCGCAGGCGCGATTCGCATGCCATTTCCCAATGTGACCATGGGCCTCACCGCGTTGTGGATGTTGTCGGAATTTTCGGCTGAAAACGGGGGCACCTGGGTTGTGCCGCGCAGTCATTTGGACATCCGCAATCCGCGCAGCCATCTCGATCCGCGCAATCCGCCCCACATGCACGACGGCATCGATCCCAGCGCGGCCATTCCCGGGGAGATCCAGTTGCAGGGGCCGGCCGGTAGCGTGTTGATTTTGGACAGCCGAATCTGGCATTCGACGGCGAACAATCCGAGTGAGGCGCCTCGCGTGACGGTGCTGACGCGGTATTCGCCGTGGTGGATCAGCCTCGAATTTGGCGGGCGGAATCGCTCCCTCGTGCCGCGGGATGTGTTTGAAAACTTTCCGGATGGGGTCAAGGATTTGTACCGGCATCGGGTCGCGGGAGAAGAAAATCCGATTCGGAAGTGTTAAGATCGGAGATGTCCACGCGAACGCAAACCGACCGACTCGAACGCGCTCGCCTCGCCGTTGCTCGCTTTTCTAAAGCGTGTTGCAACAAGGATGTTGGTTACGAGACGGACTTGCGCGCTGTGCGTGATGGCTTTCGTTGATGGACTTTTGCGATGGCCTGTTTGGCGATGGCTTCTTTGAAGGACGGTGGAACTGCAAAGCGATCCCGATAATGAATGAGTTGGTACAGATACCATGCGAACGCAAACCGACCAAATCGAACAGCGCGACCGCGAATTGCCGATTCTCAATGCGATAGCCCGCACGCTCGACCCGTCATTTTACAGGCATCTGTCCCCGACCAAAACAAAAGCCCCCATCGAATACTGGGGGCTTTTTTGTGCCGCGTCCGATGGGGCGGGGTTATTTTTTGATGCCGTATTGCAGGATGAAGCCATCGGTCATTTCGCGGGCGCGGTCGTCGCTGAATTGTTTGGGTGGGGATTTCATCAAGTAGGACGAGGGGCCCATCAACGGGCCTTTGAGGCCGTGGTTGAGGGCGAGTTTGCAGAGTCTGACCGCGTCGATGACCACACCGGCCGAGTTCGGCGAGTCCCAGACTTCGAGTTTGAGTTCCAAATTGAGGGGCACGCCGCCAAAGGTTTCGCCTTCCATGCGGATGTGACACCACTTGCGGTCTTCCAACCACGGGATGTGGTCGCTGGGGCCAACGTGGATGTTGTCCTCGCCGAGGTCGTAGTCGAGTTGCGACGTGACGGCTTGCGTTTTGGAGATTTTTTTCGACTCCAAGCGTTCGCGTTCGAGCATGTTGTAAAAATCCGTGTTGCCGCCAAAATTGAGCTGGTACGTCTTGGTGAGCTTGACGCCGCGCTCGCGGAACAACCGGGTGAGCACGCGGTGGGTGATGGTCGCGCCGACCTGCGATTTGATGTCGTCGCCGATGATGGGCAGGCCGCGTTTTTCAAACCGCTCGGGCCAATGCCCCGCGCTGGCGATGAACACGGGCATGCAGTTGACAAACGCGCATCCGGCTTGGAGAACTTGCTCGACATACCACTTGGTGGCCTGTTCGCTGCCCACGGGCAGGTAGTTGACAACGACATCCGTGCGCGTGGCTTTGAGGACTTCGGCGACATCCACCGTGTCGCCGCCGGCTTTGGGAATGACGCGGTCGAGGTATTTGCCCAAGCCATCGTGGGTCATGCCGCGGGAAACCGGCACGTCGAGATGGGGCACGTCGGCGAATTTGACGGTGTTGTTGGGATGGGCAAAGATGGCTTCGCTCAAGTCTTGGCCCACTTTTTCGGCATTGATGTCAAACGCGGCGGAAAATTCGATGTCGCGGATGTGATACCCCCCCAAGTTGGGGTGCATCAAGCCGGGGATGAACGCATCCTCGGCGGCGTTCTTGTAATACTCAATGCCCTGCACGAGCGAGGACGCGCAGTTGCCCACGCCGATGATGGCGACTCGGACTTTGCGGTTCATGGTCTTCTCCTTGAGATAGGGATCGATGGGTCGCGCAAAATGTCCGCCATTTTTCTCTATTTGACAAATCAATAATTACTATATTTGTTATAGAAAAAATCTATATGGGAGATGGGATATGAACTTGTATCATTTGCGCTATTTTCTTTCTGTGGCACAAACCGGGAGTTTTAGCCGCGCGGCCCGCGAGATGCACGTGACGCAGCCCACGGTGAGCAGTGGGGTCGCCGAATTGGAACGGACGATGGGCGTGCGCCTGTTCAATCGGGGAAATAAGCAGGCGACGCTCACGATGGAAGGGCGCGCACTGGTGCATTACGCGATGCAGATTCAAGACCTGATCGAAGAGGCCGAAGACCGGTTGCAACGGCGCGACGTATTGCCGGGCGAGGGCTTTCAGTTTGGCGCGATCGACGCGGCCGTGACGTATTTGTTGCCGGATATTTTGAAGGATTACATGCGCGCATACCCCGAGATTTCCCTGACCGCACAGGTGGCGCCCTCGCGCTATCTGGTGGATGATCTGCTGATGAATCGCTCCGAGTTCGCGGTCATCTCGTTGCCATTCGAGCATCCGCGCGTGGAGACCGTGTCGATCTACCGGGATTCCATGCCGCTGGTCGTGGGGGCATCGCATCCTTTTGCCGCGAAAAAAAAAGCGACTTTGCAAGAGGTCGTGCAAGAGCCGCTGATGCTGTTTCACACCGATTCCATATCGCGCAAAATCGTGGACGAGCGATTCGCCGAAGCGGGCCTATCCCCCGGCGTGGTGATGGAAATGCGAAGCCCCGAAGCCATGCGAAAGTTGGTCGAGGTGGGCGTTGGCATTTCGTTCTTGCCGATGTTGGCCGTGCGCGAGTCCCTAAAGGACGGGGTGTTGAAAGTGGTGGACGTCGAGGGCGTATCCTTTCGCCGCGAGATCGGCATCGCTTGGCGAAAAGGCCGGTATTTCGGCCCGGCGATTCGGCATTTGCTCGAAGCGATTTTTGAAGCGTACCAAGGGATGGAGGTGTGGCAAAAAAAGGTGGGAGACGAGAGACGGGTAGCGGTCAGTGGTCCATAAAAACAAACGACGAAAAACGCGGGGCGGTGTACAACTGCGACGCCTCATCAGCAGTTCAAAAAACGCGGATCCGGTGGTCAGTGGTCAGGCCACCGCGGCCGCTTGAAGATACAAGGTGGAGGCAGGGGAGCAGATGCCCCGTGGAACGCACATTTCGATGGCGCGCTCGAAACGATCCTTTGTTTCGGGCGTTTTGCATTGGGTGCGAGGCGTTACAATTTGAAGGTTTCGCGTTCGGTTTGCGCGAGGGTCTGCGCGATGAGGGGGGCGAGGTCGAGCGCGGATTCGATGGCGCGGACTTTTTGTAAGTCGGCGCGCGTTTCCGGGTGTTTGGGCACGAAGACCGAGCAACAATCCTCGTAGGGCTCGATGGAGATCTCATAGGTGCCGATGCGCCGAGCGAGCGCGATGATCTCCTCTTTGTTGTCGCCGGCCAACGGACGCAAGATGGGCAGCGCGGTGACTTCTTCGATGGCGCGCAGGTTCGACAGGGTTTGCGAGGCGACCTGACCGACGTTTTCGCCCGTGACGAGGGCTTGGGCATCCACCTGTTTGGCGATGGCTTCTGCGATCCGCAACATCGCGCGGCGGTAGAGAATGACGCGATAACTCGCGGGGGCGCGCGTCATGATATGGCGTTGAATTTCCACGAAGGGGACGAGGTACAAGTCCGACGCGAATTGATGCCGGTTGAGGAGGCGCACGAGGTCTTCGGTGTTGCGCTGCGAGTTGCGATTGGTATAGGGCTGGCTGTGGAAATGCACATAGGTCAGGGTGACGCCGCGCTTCATCAGTTTGTAAGAGGCCACGGGCGAGTCGATCCCGGACGAGATGAGGCTGACCGCGCGTTCCCCCGCGCCCACGGGCAACCCCCCGGGCGCGGGGATTTTTTCGGCATAGACAAAGATGCGTTGCGGGGCGATTTCGATAAAACAGGTGAGATCGGGCGCGTCCATCTGCACGCGGGCGCCCGAAAGGGTTTGGATGTGATGGCCCACGTCTCGGTTGATTTGCTCGGAATTGAGCGGAAAGGTTTTGTCCCCGCGCTTGGTCACGATTTTGAACGATGCGAACTCGGCTTTTTGTGCCAGTGCCCAGGCGGTTTCCCGGATGGCCCTTATCTCGCGGTTCACGACGATGGCCTCGGAAAAATTGGCGATGCCAAAGACCGTTGCGAGCCGATCGCAGATTGCCTCTGTCGGCGATTCCGGGGCGAGCGCGAGCATCATGCGACCCGACAGGCGTTGGACATTCCCCCGCGGCAACCCCTTGAGCGCGCGGTTGATGTTGGTCATCAGAAGGCGTTCAAATCGGCCGCGATTTTTGCCCTTGAGGCCGATTTCGTGATAGTGGATGAGAATGAAGCGGTCGTCGTTCATCGTCAAAAAAATAGATTGGACGGGTTTGAAACGGACAAAACAATATCCCGTTCCGACCACACTTTGTCAAGGCGAGAGGTGGAGAAAATACAAAGGATGGGGCATACCGCTGATTCGGACGGGCACGGGGGCCATCCGCACCGACGTGGCTCGCTTGTCTAAAGCGTTTGGTCCTATCGCATCGTTTGTTGCCTTTGATGCGTTGGCTACGCCTGTGCCTACGGCGTGCGGCGACCTACTTTTTTTCAACAGCAAAAAAAAGTAGGCAAAAAATGCCGCTCTCATGCGCCGAGGGGCTAGGCACAGCGCAAAGCGCTTTTGTAATCGCACGACATGCGTTGGCCTGCAAAGTGGGTTGCATAATGGATGTTGGTTGCGAAATGGACTTGCGCGCTGTGCTTGATGGCTTTCGTTGATGGACTTTTGGGATGGCACGGTTGGCGATGGCTTTTCTGAAGGACAGGGGAACAGCAAAGCGATCCCGATAATGAATGAGTTGGTACAAATGGCACGGGGGTCTTGATTTTGGGAATTAGGCGAGGATCGACTGCTGATTTTTGGACGGATCGCGCTGGAGAACGACGAGGGTGATATCGTCTGTGCGCCGCGCGTCGCCGATAAAAGAGGTGACGTCCGAGACGAGGCCCGCGATCAAATCCGCGGGGGGTTGGGAGGGGAGGGCGCGATCGAGGCGGCGGACGAATCGATCGTCGTCAAAAAAGTCGCGCTGGGCATTTTGCGCTTCCACGACGCCATCGGAATAGAGCACCAAGCGATCCCCCGGGTTCAGGGTGAGACGGATGGTGCGATAGGGCGCTTCGGGCCGCACAACCGCCGGGAGGCCGAGAGGGTACCCCGTGAGGTCGAGAAATTGAGATCGGTTGGAAAGGTGAATCGGCGGGCAGTGTCCCGCGCTCGCGATGGTGACCTCGGCGGTGGTTATGTCGAGCACGGCGATGCAACAGGTGATAAAGGTGGCGGGGTCAATTTGACCTTCGAGGGCGGCGTTCAACCCATCGAGAATATCGCCTGGCGCGGTGCGATTTTGGCATTCGTAGCGCAGCATCTCATTGAAACGCAAAGCCGTCACCGCCGCTTCCATCGCTTTGCCAGAGACATCGGCGACCACGATGCCGAGTTTTGTCCGGTCGTCGTCCAAATAGCGGTACGCGTAATAATCTCCCCCCACGCTGTTGGCGGGGATGCACGTCCCGGCGAGTTCAAACCCGGGCAGTTCTGGGCTGGATTGCGGCAACAGGCTCATTTGCATGTCGTGCGCGGTTTGCAACTCGTCGCGCATTTCTGAAAATTGTCGTTTGTAATTCTCCCACTGCCGGGCTTCTTCGCAAAGGGTTTGGTTGTACGCCGATGCAAAAATCCCGAGGGCGAGGGGTTGCAAGAGGAGGAAAATGCCGAACTGAACGAGGGAATTGTCGGCAACGCGGTCGATCAACGCGATCGCGACGACGAGAATCCCAAGCGCGGCGAGGACGAGGGCGAAATGGCGGAAAAAGCCATAGCGTTCGACGGCTTTGCGGCTTTCCACATGGGCTTCGTCAACGCGCATGCCGCGGTCTGCGGCCAGCAGATAGATGTAGAAACACTTGACGACAAAGATGAGGCCGGGCAAAAACAACAGGCAAGACGCCAAAATAGCGGCGTAGAAGACGATGTTTTTTTCGCCTAAAAAGTTTTCGATGTCTTCCGGCCCAATGGCGATGACCCACGGCGTTTCTCGGGCGACAACTCGTCGGAACGAATCGAACGCGACCGCGAAAGCATCGCTGCTCAAAAACACCGGCACGGCGATGATGAGGATGCCGAGAATAAAGAACAGCAGCACGAAAATGTTCATCGAAAAAAGCGCGCGAATCGAATGATCTGCCCAAACAGATCGCGCAGGTGGGGTTGCTCGCCTCGTTGGGCGCGCAAAATCATCATGGCAAAGCCCGCGTACAGGCTGCCCAAGAGCAAGGTGCCCGACGCCATACTCAGGATCGTCGCCAAAGATGACGCCAAAAACAAAAGGGGAAGGTGGCTCGCCCAAGTGGAGAGGCTGTCGTTGAGACAGCGAAAAAATCGGAGATTTGCCCGAACGGGAATGTCGAAAGCCATGGGAGTGGTCGGTGGTCAGTTGTCCGTTGTCGGTCGTCGGTTGCCAGTCCTACCCTCATCAACCGTAGGGACAGGCCCCCGTGCTGTCCGAATACTGGACAACCACAGGGGGTTGTCCCTACAATGCCATTTGGGGTGCCTAATGAACGATAGAACGCCCCGTAGGGACAGGCCCCTGTGCCTGTCCGAATGATAGCGGCCCCGTGCCTGTCCTCGCAGTCCGTTGTCAGTCCGCTTAAGGTTTTTCTTTTTTTAGCCCGTACTTGCGGTACAGGTGGCGGAATTGGTCGTAGCTGAGTTTGAGTTGGTCCGCGGCTTTGCCTTGGTTCCAGGAGACGTCGTGGAGAACGCGGCGCAACAGGCCGAGTTCAAAGGATCGCACCTGTGCTTCAAATCCACTGCTCAGACCGACGGATGCGGGCGCGTGTTGGGCCACTTCGGGCGGCAGATCGCCGGGGGAAATCGCGCTTCCCCGCGCCACACAGGCGGCGCGCTCGACCGCGAATTTGAGTTCGCGCACATTGCCCGGCCAGCGATACGCCATCAGGTGTTCCATCGCCGAATCGGAAAATTCGCGCTTTGGAAGGCCGGGGACTTCCTCGACGATTTGCGCGACAAAATAATGGGCCAATGGGGGAATGTCTTCGCGGCGTTCGCGCAACGGAGGAAGCCGCAACACCTCAAAGCGCAATCGGTCGTAGAGGTCGCGGCGGAATCGGCCCTCGGCGATCTCGGTTTCGAGATCGGCATTGGTCGCGGCGATCACGCGCACGTCGGTCGAGGAGATGGGCACCGCGCTGCCCACGCGCTGAATTTCGCCGTATTCGATGGCGCGCAGGATATTTTGCTGAAATTCGGGGGTGGTATTGCCGATTTCGTCGAGGAATATCGTGCCCCCACTCGCGGCTTCAAATTTGCCCGGACGCGCGCTCGTCGCGCCGGTAAAAGCCCCTTTCTCGTGCCCGAAGAGTTCGCTTTGGAGCAACTGATCCGCCAAAGCCGCGCAGTTGACCTTGACAAAGGGCCGATCCTTGCGCGCACCGCCGTAGTGGATGGCCGCGGCGACGAGTTCCTTGCCCGTGCCGGGTTCGCCCACGATGAGCGCGGGCCGAGGGATGGGCGCGACGGTTTGGGCTTGTTGGAGAATGCGGCGAAATTTCGCGCTGTTGCCGATGATCCGATACCGCTTGCCAAATTCGTCTCGGTAAAATTGGTTTTCCCGACCCAAGTCCCGAACCTCGGCGCGCAGTTGGGCGTTTTCCCGGAGCGCACGGTACACGCGGTCGAGTTTTTTGACGCTGAGTTCGATTTTGTCTTCCAAGTAAAAATCTTTTTCGATGAAGTCCGTCGCGCCCAAGCGCAGCGCGGCCACCGCCGTATCTATGGTGCCTTGCCCGGTCAGCATGATGATGGGCAAATCCGGCACTGCGGCGAGCATGCGCGGCAAAATTTCGAGGCCATCGGGTTCGTCCGGCCCGAAGTCGAGGTCGAGGATCGCGAGGCCGATGCGGTCCGGATGCTGTTTGAGATAGGCCAACGCCTCGCGGGCGGTCGAAAATGCCCGCACCCTGCGCGTATCGCTTTGCAGGCTTTCGATCAGCATGTCGAGGACTTCGATCTGGTCGTCAGCAACGATGATTTCGGTCATGGGAGTTTAGTACTCTGTAAATTAGGTTATTCTCAATTTTGATACGCAACAAATCAGCACCGACATTGCTCGCTTTTCTAACAACTTTGGTCCTAAAGCATCGTGGGTTGCCTTCGATGCCTTCGGCGACCTACTTTTTTTCAACAGCAAAAAAAAGTAGGCAAAAAATGCCGCTCTCATACGCCGAGGGGCTAGGCACAGCGCAAATCGCTTTTGTAATCGCACGACATGAGTCAGCCTACAAAATGGGTTGCAACAAAGATGTGGATTGCGAGACGGACTTGCGCGCTGTGCCCGATGGCTTTCGGCGATAGTGTTTTGGGATGGCACTTGTTGCGATGGCTTAATTGATGTACGGCATCACGACCGGCACGCTCTTAAAAAATTGAAATCCATAATTATCTATGGGATAAATTCTTCGGCGATGGGATCGCGCGAGATGTCGGTCGCGCCGCGTTGCAGGCCAATGCTGTCTTCGCGGGCCGAGACCTCGAAATCCACGGGCAGATCGATGCGAAAAACCGCCCCTGCGCTCGGGCGGCTGATCACGCGCAACGTGCCCCGATGCGCCGCGGCAATGCGCGCACAGATGCTCAAGCCATAGCCATTGCCGCTTTTTCGCGTCGAAAACCCCGGGTCAAAAATGCGCGTTTGCAGATGTTCGGGGATGCCGGGGCCATCGTCTTCCACCTCGATATAGACCGACCCGCGTTCGGCATCTGCGCCGACTTGGACGGTTACCCGGCCGCCGGTCTCAACGGCTTCGAGGGCATTGAGGATGAGATTGGTCACGGCTTCGGACAGCATGCCCGCGTCCGCTTTGACCTGCGGCACTCGCGGTTCGGCGGCAAAGGCGATTTCGCCTGCGCGGGCCGCGAGTTTGTCGGTCGTCTGCACGGCGAGTTGCACCACGTCGACCAACGAGGGGTTCATCGCGTCTTGCTTCATCGACCGCAGGTACGCGACCCATTGGTCGTAGATGTGTTCTTGCTCGCGCGCGATGTCTTTCAAATCGTCGAGGCCGCAGGTGTCCGATGACAATGCGCGGATGGCGCGGCGCATGCGGCTGCCGGAAAGCCCCATCAGGTTCTTGATGCGGTGCCCGTGCGTGTACAGGCTTTCGTACACCTGTGCGCGGCCGAGGTCGATGAGCTCGAGAGACAACCGGGCGAGGATGCTCGGTGCGCGGACGCCAAATTCCTCGGCGATGCTCGCGTATTCGCTTTCCATTTGCTTGGGGGTCATGTATTGAAAGAGCAACCGCGCGAGGTTGCGATAGGGCAGCATGTAATCGGGTTCGAGGTGGATGGCGATTTTGAGTTCGCCCAAGGCCGACAAAATTTGCCCATTTTGCATGAGCAAAACCCCGAGGTTGTTGTGCCCGGGCGCGAAGAGCGGGTCGGCTTCCAACCCCCTGCGATAAACCGCAATGGCGCGGGCGGCATTTTCCGGCAGATCGTCGAGCAAGCTACCCAACAAAAAACACGCGCGATCGATGAGGGCATGGCTTTTGTCCCGCTCGTTGTCGGACAGAATCGCGCCGAGGTGGTCGACGGCTTTTTTGTAGTCGTCTGACCCAGGCGTCGCGCCGCGTGCGTGGTGCAACGCCCGTTGGAAACGGGCTTCGGCTGTGGTTTGGGAGTTGGACATTTGGAGACGGGAGACGGAAGAGGCGGGAAGACGGGAGACGGGAGACGGAAGACGGAAGACGGAAGACGGAAGACGGAAGACGGAAGACGGAAGACGGAAGACGGAAGACGGAAGACGGAAGACGGAAGACGGGAGACGGGAGACGGAAGACGGAAGACGGAAGACGGAAGACGGCCACCCCCCGCCACCTCAAAATCGAGAAGCGAAACCGTAGAGATGCAATCCTTACCCCCAAAGATACAAGGGGAGAGGGAAGACGGGAGACGCAATCGCAATCGTAGGGACAGGCCCCCGTGCCTGTCCGAAGATACAAGACGGGAGAAGGCCACACCGCCACAGACGGAAGAGGCAAGACGGGAGACGCCTATTCGTCTTTTGACGCATCGGATTTGCCATTTTCCCCAGCCGCTTGGTCCGCGTTCATTTTGCCCAAAAATTCGGGCAATTCGAGGCCGGCCAGGCGCGCGAGATCGTGCATGGGGGGCAACGCGCCCATCAGGCGTTGGCCGAGGTTGGACATGCCGCTGTCGCCATTGCCACCGTCCCACACCATCACTTTGTCGATGGGCAGGTTGCGAATGGCTTCGGCTTGAATGCCGGCGACTTCGGTGAGGCGTTCGATGATCAGGAAGGCGGCCGCGGCTTGGTCGTTGTCGCCACAGGCCGCGACGAGTTGTTTGTACCCCTCGGCCTTGGCGTTGAGAATGGCCTGCGTGCCTTGGGCCTCGGCCTGTTTTTGCGCGAGAATGGCGGCGGCTTCGCCTTCGGCAATCAGTTGTCGCTGCGCTTTTTCGGCTTCGGCTTCCACGACTTGGCGTTGTTTCTCGGCCTCGGCCTGCACCACGATTTCCGCGCGCAACCGCGCTTCTTCGCGCAGTGCTCGGGCGTCTTCGGCGGCTTTTTCCGCGGTCTCTTGGGCCACGCGAACCGCGCCATCCGTGGCTTTGGTCGCCTCTTCGGATTTTCTGCGCGCCTCTTCTTCTGCGACGCGCTGCTCTGCGCGATACCCGGCTTTTTTCGCATCGGCCTCGGTTTCGGATTGCACGGCTTCGGCTTCGAGGGACGCGACATTTTGACGCTTGTCGCGCCCGGCCTCGGCTTCGCCGATTTCGGCTTGTGATTCGAGCGCGGCCACTTGCCGGCGTCTGTCGCGCGCGGCTTCGGATTCGCCCACTTCGGCCTCGGATTCGAGCGCGGCGACCTGTCGGCGCCTGTTGCGCGCGGCTTCGGCTTCGCCAATTTCGGCCTCGGATTCGGCTGCGGCGACGTCTCGCCGCCTGTCGCGCGCGCGTTCGGCCACGCCGACTTGCCCATGGCGTTCTTGTTCGGCCACGTCAATAGACGCCTGATTCACGGCTTCGGCGGCGGCTTTTTGGCCAATGGCTTTGATGTACCCGCTTTCGTCGTCGATGTCTTTGATGTTGACGTTGATCACGGACAGGCCAATTTTTTCCATTTCCGTGGAAACGGCTTCGTTGACTTTCGCCATAAATGCCTGCCGGTCGCGGTTGATTTCCTCGATCTGCATGGTGGCAATCACCGCGCGCATCTGCCCGAGGATGATGTCTTGCGATTGGCTTTGGATTTTTTCTCGGGACAGGCCCAAGAGGCGAATCGCCGCGTTTTGCATGATCCCGGGCTGGTTGGAAACGGCCGCCGTGACCGTGGTGGGCACGGATATGCGGATGTTTTCCTGCGAAAGCGCGTTGTCCAAATTGATGGGCACGACAAAGGGTTCGAGGTCGAGGTATTCGTAATCCTGCAACAGGGGCAGGACGAACGCCGCGCCGCCGTGAACGCATTTCGAAGCCGACTCGCCACCCGTTTTGCCGTAGATGACGAGAATTTTGTTCGACGGACAACGCTTGTACCGCGAGATGAAGGTGAGGAACAGCAGAAAGACAACGGTTCCCAAAATGAGGATGAGAATGAGTTCGGTAGGCATAGCCCCTCCCGTGGTTAAATGGGTTCGACTTCGACGGTGGTGGTGTTGAGAGTACGCAACACGCGCACCTGCGTCTTGTGCGCGATGGACTGTCCGCCCTTGCTACGGGCAGAGACGTAGTTGACGGCGCCGCTTTCTAGCACGCGAATTTGGCCGGTGCCGTTTTCGGGGATGTCGATATAGACTTCGCCCTCATTGCCAATGCAGGACGACAGGTTGCGGGTATGGGATTCGGAGAGTTGTTGCACTTTGTAAAAAAAGTAGGCCACGATGACCATCCCCGCTGCCCCCCAGACAACGCCGCTAATAACGGCCTGTTCGACGGGATGGCCCGAGTCGAGATAGAGCGCGGCCGCCCAGCCAAAGAGCATCCCAAAGGCGATCACAGATCGGATCGAGAGCAGTTGAAAGGTGGCGACGCCTGCGTCGAAACCATCGACATCTGGCCCCGCATCCGTCGCGCCAAAGCCATCGACCGAATCGCCCAAGCCGGTGAGCGTGGTGATGAGTTGCCACAAAAACAAGAAACTGAAGAACACGGCAATGCCGTAGAACACTTGGTTGAGCACGGTGAGCTCGGTCCACCAAATTTGCATCGCGACCTCCTTAAAATCCATTGTACGCCCGCATCCCAAATATGTATGTCCAAACACTGAAACGCAACGGGTATTTATCACCCGGGCTGTAAATCGAGTTTGAGAAATTCGGCTTTGAGTTGTTGCCGCGCGCGGAACATCCAGGTCTTCAAAGTGCCGAGCGGGACTTGGAGCACCTGCGTGATTTCCTCGTAAGACCAGTCCATCACATAGCGCAGCCACATGGCTTTGCGATAGCGTTCGGGCAAGTTTTGGATGCTCTTTTGGACCAGTGCAATGCGTTCCCGATGTTCCACAATCCGATCGGGGCGATTGTCGGGCGCGAGGTCGCGGAGGACGTTGTGAACGGCTTCCGGGTCTTCGGTTTGGCGGATCCAGTTTTGTCGGACGTGTTGCGAGCGCAGGTGCGACCGATAGGCGTTGAGGGCAATTTGCGTGAGCCAAGTCGAAAATGCCGCGCGGCCTTTGAAAGTGTGCAGGGACCGATACGCGCGGAAGAACGTGTTTTGCACCAGGTCGTCAACCGCGTCGCGGTCCGAAATGCGCTGCGCCAAAGTGCTGTAAATCTGGACGTGGTATTTGTGGTAGAGTTGCTCAAACGCACGGCGGTCGCCCGCGATGGCTTTGCGAATCAAGATGTGGTCAGGGGTTTTCATCGCGTCTCCGTTGGTTAAGAGAAAAAAGAAGAAAGACAAAAGTCGCTGGACTTCGGCGTTGGCTACGGCCATGCCGGAGTGACGAAACGCGGATGGGCGGTTGGGGAACGGGTTGCTGACTGCGAGGACAGGCACGGGGGCCTGTCCCTACGGCGAGTTGATGGGGTGGGGAGACTGACCGCTTGGGGCCGTGCGGTTGGGGAACGGACCGCTACACATCAATCCCGAATCGAAACATCGCCGCCGCTCAACTCTTTCACCTTCACGGGCGTCGCACCGCCGCGGACCGCGATATCGCCGCCAAAACTAGCATGGGCTGTGACGGTCTCCGTCAACCGCACGGCGACATCGGCCCCACTGGTCGCCCGCAAGTCGCCACGCTGACAGGTCAGGCCATCGGCTTTCACAGCCGCGCTGCTACTCGCGTTAATATCCAATTTGTCGCACGTTCCAGACAAGGTCACATCGCCACTGCTGTTCGCATCTACGGACACATCGCCGCCGGAAACTTTGGCCTCGATATCCGCAGCGGACGACGCCCGAAATTTGCCGCGCTGACAGGTCAGGTCATCGGCTTTCACAGCCGCGCTGCTATTCGCCTCGACGTCCAAATCGCCGCACGTTCCGGACACGGACACATCGCCACTGCTGCTCGCATCTACGGACACATCGCCGCCGGAAACTTTGGCCTCGATATTCGCAGCGGACGACGCACGCAAATCGCCGTGCTGACAGGTCAAGCCATCGGCTTTCACAGCCGCGTTGCTGCTCGCGTTAATATCCAATTTGTCGCACGTTCCGGACGCGGTCACATCCGCGCTGCTATTCGCCTCGATTTTCAATTTGTCATAAGTCCCGGACACGGTCACATCCCCATTGCTGCTCGCATCCACGGACACATCGCCACCGGTGACTTCGGCGTCGACATCCGCAACGGACGACGCATGGATGGCGAGTTTTTCGGTTTCGATCCCCTTTGCCGTGACCTTGCTGCTGACAGACGCGCCGAGATACGCAATGCGGGGTGCTGTGACGCGCACGGTGTACGCGGGCACGCGCTTGCCGTCTATCTCGACAACGCGCCGATCACCTCTGAGCCGGACCGAAACACTTTTGCGCTTCCACACCTCTTCGGGCCGCGTAGCGATGAGCACGCCATCCGCCACCTCGATCTCCAAACCGCTGAAATCCCCGTACTCGGCATGGGCCACCACGCCGAACGAATCGCCCTGCGCGAACTCGACATCGACCGCAACGCTGGCACGCACCCCGGTAAAACCGCTCAAATCGTACACCTTGGACTCGGCATGCCCATCGACCATCTGCATCTGGCAACCCATGAGCGTTGCCACCATCAAAACGCCGAGGCCCCATCGCGGAAACCGCGCGAGCCTGCGAACGGGTGTACCATCTCGATTTTTCACGTTGAACCTCCTCTATGACAACTGACGGGCACTGGGCCCGTCGCGACAACGAATGGGGTCAAGGTGGGCTGACAACTCGCTCCGTCCCCCTCAATCCCGCTGGATCAACCGATAGCCGACCGCGATGAAGCCGATGGCAAGGGCGAGTTGGAGCCAGAGAAGGAGAGAGCTGATGAGCGGAAAGAGAACCTTGAAGAAGATAATGCCGCCGATGACGATGAGCACGAGGCCGATGAGTTTTGCGAACATGGAATGTCCTTTCCGTTAATCCCGAATGGTCTGCGGTTGGATTGGCGTGACGAGGGTTTCTCGTTCGAGACGCTCGATCTTCTCATCGTTGGCAAGCGCGATGTCTTGAAGGTCTCTGAGGCGTCCCTCGCATTCTGTCAGGCGTTTGGCCTGTTCTTCCGAATCTGCATGTTTCGTTCCTCGGCGTGCGTGCGATTTGCCTTCGTCGACGATGACAATGGCGAGAACCGTCAGCGCGGCCCAAGCGGCCACCAAGATGCAACCGCCGCCAAATGTCGGCCCGTCGAGAACGTAGGCAATCGTGCCGCACGCGAGAATAAGCAAGCTGATGCCGGTGATGATCACAAAAAAGATACGCATGTCGTCCTCCCTTATTTGGCGCTGAGTTTTTCGTCGATGGCGATCATGACGTCCTGAATGTCCGTCAACCTGCGCTCGAGTTCGTCCATTCTCGCGGACAGGCGCGCTTCCGCGTCGCTGGGAATAGAGCCTTTGGTGCGTCGCTCGACGTATTTGTGTACCGCAGATGCGAGAATGATGATCGCGACCATGATGCCAATTTCAAACATGGTTTTGCCCTCCCTCCTGCCGGCGATTAAAGTTCATCCACGGGCCGCGCCCAGTGCTTTTCATTCCAGCGTTCGATTTCCAAGAAGTGGTACACGACCAGCCCCGATTCGGAGATTCGCATTTCCGCGTAACCGCTCAAGACCAATTCGCGCAGGATTTCCTCGGTTTTTTCCACCGTGATTTTGCTCTCTGTCGCCGCTTCTATCACCGTGAGACTGCCCCCTTTTTCCCGGGCGAGACGCAGGATGCGATTCTGATTTTTGGCGCGCGCTTTCTCGTCTGCGGATCGCTTGATTCGGCGGCCTGCCCAATAGGTGACCTGCGCCATGACCATCAGCACGAGGCCGATGCTGACGGGTTCGAGCATTGCAGACGTCGTGCCATTTGCCCAAGGTCGGTGTTCCGCCAATGAATACAGCACGAGCATGAGACCGCTAAATCCCTGCATCGCGGCCATGCCGATAAACCCATAAGCAAAGAGATAACGCATAGCACAACTCCCATCCGTGGCGAGATCGGAGAGGCGGTCGGGCACGCGCTTGAGCGGATGGGTCGCGCTGTGAGCGCGTGCCTCCCATTGCCGTTTCCATCTCGTTTTGGCTTTTTGTTCGGCCCGGCTGACCGCACGGTCGATTTTGCGGGCGATTTCGTCGGCGAGTTTTTCCAGCTCACGCATCTTTTTGCCCCAGTTTCTGTTTCAGCGCGTTGAGCTCGTCTTCAACCGCATTTTTGCGCTCGAGGCGGGAAAATTCCTCTTCCAGCGAGGGGTCGGAGTCGGCCATGGCCTGATGCGCTTCGGCCTCGGCTTCTTCGGATTCGATGCGCTGGCGGAATCGCTCAAAGCTCGAAAACGCGTCGTCGCCCACGCCCGAGAGGCCCTGGGCGATTTGCTTGCGGGCTTCGGCGGCGCGCCGGCGGGCAATCAGCGCGCCTTGGCGGGTGCGCGCTTCGTCGAGTTTGGCTTTGAGTTGGGTGAGTTGTCGCTTGAGTTGGGCAGACGTCTTTTGGCTTTCCGCCAAAGCCGCTTCGAGGTCGCGGGCCGCTTCTTGCGTCGCGGCTTTGCGCTCGAGGGCGCGACGGGCGAGGTCGTCTGCGCCGGCTTCAACGGCCAATTCGGCCTTGTTTTGCCACGCTTCGATCTGATCTCGCTTTTCGATGTGTTGTCTCTCCAAGCGTTTTTCATTGGCGACCGCCGTGCCGACCGAGGCCGTGGCTTTGTTGACGGCTTCTTCCATTTCCAAGATCATCTGCCGGATCATCTTTTCCGGGTCTTCGGCCCGGGTGATGAGGTCGTTGACATTGGCCTTGAGGATGTCGGCCATTCTCGAAAAAATTCCGCGTGCCATGCTTTGCTCCTTTCGTGGGACTTGGGGAATGTGGGTTTAATCTGACGCCCTTTTTACGCAAGGCGCGTGCCAAAGTTGCGCGTTCTGCATTACGCCTTGTTTTTCAACCATATAGATATTTTGTGCCGATGAGACGAGCAAATCCATTTGGCAAATGTTGCCATGCGTGCTGGCGGGATTGACCAAAAGTGGTTAGTACTCTGTAAATTAAGTTATTCTCAATTTTGATTACGCACAAATCAGTACAAACTCAGCGGTGCCCCGTTTCGTAGATAAACCGCTACGCAGTTGTACCTCGTTCGGGATGACGGGTTTTCACCGCAAGTCATTCCTTGTCTTTTCCGCGCAAAAGGTCTATATATTTATCATCTCGTCACAAGTTCGTTCCAACTGTTTCCGGACTGGTATCATGATCTTTCACTACATCCGCCTTCTGCTGATCGCCTGCCTCGTGTGGTCGTGCGCCGCGCAGACGCCTACGACAAAAATTCATACCAAAATTTACGTGGTACAACCGGGGGATTCGCTGACGAAAATCGCCGATCGGTTTTCCATGAGCGTGGAGGAACTCAAGCGGCTCAATGGCCTCACGTCGAATCTCATTCGCCCCGGCCAACGCCTCCGCGTGCGCGCTGCTTCTGGGCAACGGCCACAGGCGCGCCCACCTTCTGCACCGACGGGAGATGCGGAATACGTGGTGCAACGAGGAGACTCGCTGACGAAAATCGCCGATCGGTTTTCCATGAGCGTGGAGGAACTCAAGCGGCTCAATGGCCTCACGTCGAATCTCATTCGCCCCGGTCAACGCCTCCGCGTGCGCGCTGCTTCTGCACGACAATCGCCCACTCGCGTTCAGCCCTCTTTTGGCGAAATGGAATACGTGGTAAAATCGGGGGATTCGCTTTCTAAAATCGCCACGCGGTTTGCCATCGGGTTATCGGAACTCAGACGCGCCAATGGCCTCAAATCGGATCGCATTTACGTGGGACAAAAGTTAAAGATACGGACGCAGGGGAAAGAAATCGCGGCGCCCAATGGCCCGTATTATTTTTTTCAGCCCAAAGCGGCCGCACAGCGAAGCCGGAACTATCGGGAAGAATCCAAAAACAAGCCGATAGAGGATTATCGAAAGGCCATCAATTTGTTGCGCGGTTTCAATGCGGGGATCGATTTGCAAATGCGCCGAGAGGGGCGTAAATCACAGCCCTTAAAAGGATGGCGCATCGTGCTCGACCCGGGGCACGGAGGGCGCGATCCGGGCGCGATTGTGCCCAATAAAGCGGGCGACGAAACGGTCTATGTGGTCGAGGACGAATTTGTGTACGATATCGGGTTGCGCCTCTACCAAAAGCTGAGATTCGCAGGCGCCGCGGTGGAAATGACGGTGGTCAGTCCGAATCATCTCATCCGAGACAATAATCCGGCCATAAAGACATTTGTACACGAGCAAAATGAAGTCTATAACGATGAAGCCTACAATAGAAAGAACAGTTTTTCAGTGCGCCCGGGGTTGAGCAATATTATTCAACGGGTCAAAATAGCCAATCGATTTTTCCGAGGGGCAAGCGCGGGAAAGACCCTGTTCGTATCGCTGCATGCGGACAACAGCCCCGGCCGCAAAAAAGGGCCTATGGTTATTTATCGGGTTCACCGGGGGCAGAGCAAAAGCGATTCGCCATCTCGAGCGTTTGCGCGGGTTATGCAAAAGGCCCTCGAAGTGCGGGGCGTGACTTCGCAAATTGGGGCGCGCAATCTGGCGGTGTTGTCGCGGAGCAATACGGCGCATGCAGAAGTTCTGGTGGAGATACGCAATGTACACGACACGGGCGAAGCGTTTGCCTTGCGCTTTCACGACAAGCGAGAAGCCGATGCCGATCGCATTTTTCGGGGAATATTGAATTACGCGAAGCAGCGATAGGGTGGGAGACGGGAGATAAAATCGTAGGGATACGGTCACTGGATTAAACGTTCTACAAGCCCGTTCAAAAAAATAATAGCCCGAGTTCGCAAAGAACTCGGGCTTGTGCTTTATGTCGCGCTCATTTCCTCAAATATACGCATCCGGTTGGCATGGGTTAGCTCTCAGATCTGCGTTGCGGTTGGGACTTACGCGCTTTCTGCGAGTTTGGTTCGCCGCGTTTCGAGTTGAATGTCCATCAAATTGATGGGCTGATGCCGTTTGGAGAGATACAGAATTTCAACGCCGATCACTTGATCGTCGGCGTCGTAATCGAGGATAATGCCGGGAGCGACTTCCTCGGACTCTACGGCCGGCCCATCGGTCAGGCACAGATGCAACGCATCGGCTTCTTCGTCAATTTTGAGTTTCATAATCGGTTCCTCATCGCCCGGCCCGGCGCCGACGAGATATACGCATCCGGTTTGCATGAGTTAGCTCTCAAGATCTGCGTTGCAGTTGGGACTTGGCACGTAAGGGCGTAAAATTTTACGCCCTTACGGATCCGCTCGATCCGCGCTATTTGGATATTGGGACGAATTTGGAGATTTTCGCGGGCGTGTTGCGTCAGTTCGTAGTCCACGCCAAACCCCGTTGTGTCTCATGGTTTCTCTACAGCGGGAGTCCATCGGCTATCGCCGCGTTATTCCAATTCCAAAAAGTTTGCCGCGCCTTGGAAGAGCAACGCTTGTGCAATCCTCAGACCCAATTCTTCGGGGGCGCCGTCACTCGCCATCTGCGCTAGGACGACCTGACTGCCATCGGGCGCTGCGACGATTCCGCATAGATCCAACATCGACGCCTCACAGGTCGCCAAACCGCCGATGGGGACGCGGCAGCCACCGCCCAGGGCCGAAAGCATGGTGCGTTCTGCGGTGACGGCGCGCTGCGTTTCAACGCAATTCAAAACGCCGATCAGATCTGAAACCTCGCGATCCTCCGCGCGTATTTCGATGCCGAGGGCGGCTTGGCCGGGCGCGGGCAAACACAGGTCGGGATCGAAAATCTCGGTGATGCAATGTCCCAATCCCAAGCGATTCAAACCCGCTGCGGCGAGGACGATGCCATCTATATTTTCCGCATTGAGTTTTTTGAGGCGCGTATCCACGTTGCCGCGCATTTCCACGAATCGCAGGTCCGGGCGTACATGGCTCAGTTGTGCTCGCCGCCGCAAACTGCTCGTTGCGAGCACCGCGCCTTCCGGCAAATCCCAAAACCCTATATCGCGCTTGCTCACCAACACATCTCGCGCATCCTCGCGCGCGCCGATCGCGCCGAGGGCCAATCCGTCGGGCAACTGCGCGGGCAGGTCTTTCAAGCTGTGAACCGCGAGATCGATGCGCCCGGCCAACAGGGCATTTTCGATTTCTTTGGTCCACACCTCTTTGCCGCCGATTTGGGACAGCGGGGTTTCGGACAGGCGGTCCCCCTGCGTTTTAATAACCGCGATTTCGGGTTTGAGTTCGGGATGTGCGTCCTCTAATTTTCGCTTGGCCCAGTTGGCCTGCCACAGGGCCAGCGCGCTTCCTCGGCTACCGATGATCATTATCCCCGCACCCCTTTTTTTTGTTCACTGTGAGATCGAACAAGTAGGACAGGGCCGCCACGTACGCGCCGCCGTCTTCTTCTTCGGCTGCCTCTTTGAGGCGTATCACGGGTTTGTGCAACACTTTGTTCATGAACCGGCGCACCACATTGGCGACTTGTGCGCGTTGGTCGTCTGAAAATTCGGTCAACTTGGCATGGGCGAGTTCGGCGTCCATGAACGCTTGAAAATGCCGGCGCAGGGCCACGATAGCGGGCACGACGTCGAGGGAATTGACCCACGCGGAAAACGCCATCACCTCTTCGTCCAAAATCGCGCGGACCTTTTCCGCCTCGGTTTTTCGCCGTTCCAAATTCGCGCCGACGACGGATTCCAAATCGTCGAGGTCGTAGAGAAACACATTGTACAGATCGCCCACGGCCGGGTTGATGTCGCGGGGCACGGCGATGTCGATCAAAAACACCGAGCGGTTTTTGCGTTTTTGCATCGCCGCCGCGACGTGGTGGCGTTCCAAAACATAGGTCTCCGCGCTCGTGGAACTGATGATCACGTCCGCACGGTGCAAATTGTCCATGCCCTCATCCCACGAAACGGCGCGGCCGCCCACGCGCATCGCCATGTCGCGCGCCCGCGCTAAGGTGCGGCTCGTCACCGACAAAGACTTCACCCCATTGTCCGCGAGGTGTCGCGCGGTCAATTCGCTCATTTCGCCCGCGCCGAGCACGAGGGCCGTTTGCCCGTCGAGATCGCCGAAAATTTTCTTTGCCAATTCCACCGCCGCAAAGCTGATGGACACCGCGCCGGTCGCGATCTCCGTTTCCGTGCGCGCCCGTTTGGATGCCTCGGTCGCCGCGCGAAACAGGCGGTTGAGCACGGTTTTGCCCGTTCCCACAGAGAGCGCGGCGGCCCCTGCCTCTTTGACCTGCGCGGCGATTTGCGGCTCGCCCATCACCATCGAATCCAATCCAGATGCCACGCCAAACAGATGGCGCGCTACGTCTGCGTCTCGATGGACGAACAGATGCCGGCACAGCTCATCGGCATTCAAGCCACTGTGGTCGCGCCATTCGGCGATCACGGCATCGCGGGCGGCTTGAATATCCGGCGTCACGCAATAGACTTCCGACCGATTGCAAGTGGATAAAACCGCGCATTCGGCGATTTCGGGCACGGCGGAAAAGCGGCGCAAAACCCCTTCCAATGCATGGGGCAAGACGGCCACGCCCTCTCGGATATCGACGGGCGCCGTGCGATGGCTCAGTCCAATGACGACGAGAGACATGCTTTTATCCGCTCCTCAATTTCGGCCCATTGACCCCTTCGCGCCATGGTCAGGATATCGGCCGTGACCAACGCTCGCCAAAACTTTTCTCGACGCTTTGGCGCGTCGGGAAATCGCGCCTGGACTTTGGGGCGCAAATCGCACAGCAAGTCCAACAACTGCGCGTGGCCCTCTTCCAAATAGCGTTCCAATTCGCGGCGCAACAGCTTGGCGTACGCGGGACTGCCTCCTCCTGTGGAGATCGCCAGTTGCAACGCGCCGCGCCGCGCCACGGCGGGCACGGTAAAATCGCCGTCCGCGCGCGAATCCGCGCCGCAGAACAAGACGCCTCGGCGCCGCGCTGCCTTTTGCACGGCCCGATTGACGCAGGCATTGTCGGTCGCGGCGATGGCGAGAAAGCAGCCCTCGAGATCCGCGGGTTCAAACGCCCGTTGGCACAGGCGAATCGCACCCGCGTCCGCCAGATTTAGGATGCCCGGAGTCGCGATCATCCCCACGACTTTCACGCGCGCATTTGCATCGCACAGGCCGCGAACCCTGCGCTCGGCAATCCGCCCCGCGCCGATGACGACACACGGCTTGTCCTCCAAGTTCAAAAACACGGGATAGCGCATGGTCAAGGCCCTACGTTGTGGGGGCCGGAAAAGAGAACGCCCACCACGGGAAAGGCGAGCACCACGAGCGCGAACCCGATGATGGACAAAAACGCGGCTCGCTTGCCCTGCCAGCCGCCCCACAAGCGCGCCGCGAGGTTGCCCGCGTAGATGATCCAAGCGATGAGCACGGGCAAAAACACGGGCTCGCGCCAAATCGAGACCTGCGAGAGATGCTGAAA
Source organism: Candidatus Latescibacterota bacterium (assembly GCA_965242535.1). GTDB lineage: Bacteria > Latescibacterota > UBA2968 > UBA2968 > UBA2968 > VXRD01. The sequence goes on along the minus strand of OZ251458.1, from coordinate 4,303,144 downwards.
CGCCCACACCGAACTGGCGATGCACCCACTCGTCAAGAAGACAAAGCCAAAAGTGGCGGCGCGGTTGGTGATCTGGTTCAACACTTCGAGAGACGGCAATCGACCGTAGAAAAACCCAAAGTGCTTGGCCTGAATTTCGCCCAAGAGCATGAGGTACATGATGCCTCCGACGCAGGAAATCGCAAATGCCGTGTACGCGAGGAGATACGCCAAGACGTGGAGTTTGAACCACCCGCCGCTGTATCCCGTGCCTTGGATGTGCTCGATGCCGAACAATTTGGACAGCGTCAACAGGTGCAAGATCACCACGATGGGCACGATGAGCGCGCCCAAAGATCGGTCTCGGCTACTCATTTCGAGATAGGCGTAAACGACCACGACCAACCACGCGCACAAAGAGGGCAAGACCTGATTGGTCAAGGGGATGCCGCCCGTGGCCATCGCTATCGCGCCCAACAACGCGGTGTGCAGGCCCCACCCGGCCCACAGGCCCCATGTGCTCAACCCGCGCCACAGGGCTTTGGGCCGGTGAAAGTGGAGGGCGTACCCCAACGCGCTGGCGATGTACGCACTGGCGGTTGCTATGAGTAGGATGTCGGACATAAGGCAGGTGAGAGGGGAGACGGGAGACGGGAGAGGCGAGAGGCCATTTGTATCAACTAATTCATTATCGGGATCGCTTTGCTGTTCCACCGTCCTTCAGAGAAGCCATCGCAACCCGTGCCATCCCAAAAGTTCATCAACGAAAGCCATCGGGCACAGCGCGCAAGTCCGTTTCGCAACCAACATCCATTTTGCAACCCACTTTGCAGGCTGGCGCATGTCGTGCGATTACAAAAGCGATTTGCGCTGTGCTAGCCCCTCGGCGCATGAGAGCGGCATTTTTGAACTGCTAGGGCAGTTGTACCCCGCTCGCCTACTTTTTGTTGCTGTTGACAAAAAGTAGGTCGCCGAAGGCATCAAAGGCAACTAACGTTGCGATAGGACCAAACGCTTTAGAAAAGCGAGCAATGTCGGTGCGGGTTGGTGCGTATCAAAATTTGGTATCATTTCATTTACAGAGTAATAAGTAATCCAATGACTTTTCGTTTTTTCGCATTCAGCGATTGAAAATTACCAAACTCAGCGCGGGGAATCAATTTTTATTTGCAAACGGCGGCCCGGGGTGATGCTGCCGAGGACCACTCGTTTGGACGCGGCCGTTACGCTCGGCACGTTGCCGGGGAGGCCCTGTACGGTTTGGCACGCCAGAATTGCGAAGGCGATGGCTTCTTTTGCGTTGGATGCCATGCCCAAGTCGTCCAGTCGGCGCAGGGAGATGCAACCGAGTGTGCGGGTCAAGAGTGCCATGAGGGTCGAGTTGTACGCGCCGCCGCCGCTTGCGATGACTTCGCGGATTTCGCACCGGGGGAAAACGAATCGCTCGAGGCCGAGTGCGATGGTTTGCACGGTCCATTGCGTCGTCGTTCGGAGGAGGTCTTCCGGGGTTCCGCCGCAGTTGAGGATTTTGCGGACCACGGCATCCCCGAAGTCCTCGCGTCCGGTCGATTTGGGAGGGGGCAGGTCGAAGAAGGGGTGCGCCATGAGGTCGTCCAACAGGGATTGACAGACTCGGCCTTGGGCCGCGAGTGCGCCGTTTTGGTCATAAGCGCGTTTGCCATGCGTAAGTGCTTGCATGACGCCGTCGATGACCATGTTGCCAGGCCCGGTGTCGAACGCGAATACGTCTGATATGTCGCACCCCGCGGGCAATACATTGACATTGGCGATGCCGCCGATGTTGAGCATGACGCGGCCCGCGTTTTCGGAGCGAAACAGAAGGTAATCCACCAGCGGCACGAGCGGCGCGCCCTGCCCGCCTGCGGCCATATCCCGCGCCCGAAAGTCCGACACGGTCGCAATGCCCGTGCGCTCTGCGATGACCGAGGGATTGCCGATTTGCAGGGTTGACCGCACTCGTTTGCCTGCGCTTTGTCCGAGTGCGGGCAGGTGGTGAATCGTTTGCCCGTGAGATCCGATCACGTCGACTTCTTCGGGACCGATGCCCGCTCGTTCGCACACGCGCAGGGCGGCGTCTGCAAACCACTCGCCCAATGCGGCGTCCATGCGGCAGATCGCATCCACGCGCCCGCTTTCGCAAAGGGACAAAATCTCCTGCCTGACAGACGCGGGGAACGGCACTTCGCAATACCCGATCAAAAACACGCGCCCATCGGATTCGCCGATCTCCACGAGCGCGGCATCCACGCCATCGGCAGACGTGCCAGACATGAGACCGATTGCTTTCATGACATTTCTCCGGGTAGGGCTAGGGAATCTGTACCAACTCGATGTGCAAAATAAAAATGCCCTCGTAGGGACAACCCCCTGTGGTTGTCCAACATTCGGACAGGCACGGGGGCCTGTCCCTACAACGATGGAATACAGAATGAGTTGGTACAAATAGGGGATAGAGGCACTCCCGCGATATTCCCTCACGCGCCCAAGTCGCGCACGGTTTTCGCGCCGCGGATGAAATGGCGGTACACCACGGACCCCCGAAACAACTTGCGTTCGATCTCGCTGTCGCCCACGCTTCTCATCCGTTGGGTTTTTCGCCTGCGCCGCAGGATATCGACCGGATGCAACAAGACCCACAGCAAGCCGGCGAGTGCCGCGACCGGGTGTTTCCAGTTGCCCTTGAGCAACAACACCACATTTGCCAATTCCATGCCCAGGCGAATGGGGATTGTGTACAGCAAGCGCGACAGGGAGAGGTTTTTCAGCAGCATCACGAGTTGGTTGCGGTGGTTGAAATACGCTTTTTTGTAGCTGTCTGCACGCAGCGTAAAGCCGTTGTAGTGATACAGAACGGAATCCGGCACGTACACGAGGCGGTAGCCGGCCAAGTGAAATCGCCAGCACAAATCGATCTCTTCCATGTGCATAAAAAAGCCCTCGTCCATCAGGCCCGTTTGTTTGAGGCACGCCATCCGCAAAAACATCGCGCCGCCCACGGCCCAAAAAATATCGCGGGGATGGTCGTATTGCCCCACGTCCTCTTCGACAAATTCAAAAATGCGGCCTTGGCAAAACGTAAATCCCCATCGGTCCATCAGGCCGCCCGCGGCGCCGCCGTAATCGAACATCTTGCGGTCGCGCAGGGATCGCACCCTAGGCTGGCACGCGCCAATCCTCGCGTCGGAACGCAGGGTAGCGAGCAGCGGCGGCAACCAGCCCTCGCCCACTTCCACATCGGAATTGAGCAACATCGCGTACGTACCCCGCGCCGCCTCCAACCCCCGGTTGCACCCGGCGCCCATGCCCTTGCTCGGCGTGCCATTTCCCCCGCCGGTTTTGACGATGCGAATGTCTGGAAATCGCTCTTTTGCCCGCGCCAGGCTGCCATCGGGATAGGGCTGGTCGTCTGCGACGATGACTTCAAAAGAAATGTCTGACGTGCGTTCGTACACAAACGTCAGACACTCCGAGAGGATATCGCCCAAGTAATGCGGTACGATGATCGAGACCAGCGGTTTGTTTTGATCGGCCATATCCCTCACCATGCCACCTCGACGTCCAGTTCGGCGGCAGCGTTTTCCAAGCTTTCCACATGCGTTTCGTGCAACGGGATCCCTGTCTTTTCCCACGTTGCCTTTTTCAACCACTCGATCTCGCCCGGCACGTAGATGCGGTCCACGCCTTCGCGCGGCCGAGACGCGCGGATGGTTTGGATCATCCGATCCACTTCCCGTTTGAAATCCGATACGTCGCAAAACGTTTCGATTTTGATGGCTTGAAAAAAGTGGCTCGCCCGCCGTTGTCCCTGGAGTTCGGGTTCCCGATTCACCGTGGCCAAGCCAAATGGGAGAATGCCGCTCAACACGTCCATCACGATATTCAGTCCCGACCCTTTCGCGCCGCCGGGCGCTACGAGCGCGTGGGCGCGATGCGGATCGTCCGTCACCTGCCCATCTTTGTCCAACACCCACGCGCCTTCTAATTTTCGCCCGTACAAGCGCATGGTCGCCACGCGGCCCCATGCCGAGCGGCCCGTGGCCATGTCCAGCACGATGGGATATTCCCGGCCCGCGGGGATCGCATAAGCCAAGGCGTGGTTGCCCAACAGGCGGTCGACGCCCCCATAAGGCGCGACGCCTCGGCTGCTGCTCGACACGCAAAAGCCGATCATGTCGCGTTCCAATGCCATGGTGGCATAACACGCCGCTGCGCCGTAGTGCCGGCTGTGGATCACCGTCGTCGCGGCAATGCCCAGTTCGTCCGCTTTGGCGATAGCCAGTTGCATGGCCCGATACGAGGGCAGATGCCCCAGTCCGCCATCGCCATCCACAGTGGCCCACGCAGGCCCTTCGCGCACGACGCGGATTTCGGGTTTGGGATTGGTGTGCCCGGTCTGAATGCGCTTCAAGTAATTCGGCACATGCCGCGTGCCGTGCGAGTGAACCCCGCGCACATCGGTCTCCACCTGCAACTGCGCCATCAATCGCGCATCGGCCCTCGGCACGCCAACCGCTTCGTACAATCTCTGCGCGGTCTTCTTCAACGCGCCAACGCGGACCAAGCGTTCTCGCTCCCCCGCCTGTGTCGGCACGATTCCGTTTACGAGTTCATGCATGAAAAACTCCTTGAGAGGTGAAAGGGGAGACGGGAGACGGGAGACGCAAGAGGTAAGAGGCAGGCGACTGCCTTTCTGCCGGATGAGCCGGTAGCCATAGTGATGGCGTAGTAACTTCGCCAAGTCATCGCCGGATAGGTCGCGGGGCAGTTTCATACGGCGATGGCTTCTTCATTGACGAGATGCAGCCGGATGACTTGGGGCGCGCCGCCCTCGTCGAAATGGCAGAGTACGGCGTCTTTCGCCATGGCCTTCAGATCGGCCCAATCCCGGCCCTGCGTAAAAATGTTATGGCCCAACGCCTTGGCGTCATAGCCGCCTTCGGTCGCCTCGGTTACTTCAAAAATGATTTCGCTCATTATTGGATTCTCCAGTTTGTGATCCCGAATCGAGCCTGAACTCGATTTGGGATTTCGCACGGGCATTGCGATGCGAGAGATGGCTACCACTGTGAAAGACGCGCACGCCATCAGCAAAAGCGCGAAAGGGGCAATTTACCGCCCGATTGCAAATGAACGGATGGTTTGGCGGTCATGGCAACGCCAGTCAAGTACCCGTCAAGTAGAATAAATGTCGTATCTTCAGCAAGTTAGGAAAAATAGAGACTCGCCTCATAGATTGTCAATCAAGTACCCGTCAAGTAGAATGATTTATATATAGAGCCTCAACGCCCGACCACCTCGCGCACATCCACTTGACCGGTGACCACATCGGCGATCAGGCGGATGCGATACTCAGTCAACAATTCGATCTCCCGACGGGCACGGGCCATCGCGGCGTCAACCGCGGCGGTCTGTTCGTCGAGATACGCGGCGATGGCGGCCTGCTCGGCGAGGGGTGGGATGGGTTGCACCATACCACCGATAAATTGCCAGTCTGTACGCGGCATCTTGGCTCCAAATGTCGAAGCGTTGATGGCATCTATAACTGGCTTTGATCGCATCAGATACTCCAAATAACCGGGGGACATATCACGAGCACGAGGTCGCAATACCAAAAATTCGCCTACGCAGACACCCGGACGATTAGGACGTGTCACCTTCGCCAAATAAGGCCGCAACTTGCCGAACAGCACATCGCCCGCCTTGAATCGCTTAACCTGACTGTCAAAGACCACATCCGGCCCGGCTTCGTTGTACTTGCCCGTCCAACTTTCAACATGTTCCATCGCAAGGTAGATTTCGCGCTCTCTGCGTTTGCGTGTTTGGTCAGAAACATTCTCTACGGAAAATTTCAACCGCCGCACGTCCCAATGCGCGGGTACGTCGCCGAGCCACTCGATGCCAGAGGGCTTGTAGTGGGGATAGGGTTTGAGGTCGGCAGTCATTTGGGGATGCTTCCATTTGAACTTTGAGGTCCAGCGGGCCGAGTTCACCGAGGGATCTTGCAGGCGACCGATATGTCGATGGATGTCGGGGCGAAAAATTTTTCGCCCCGACGTTCTGTTTTCGCATCTTCGCATTCGCCCCGACGGCATGTTTCGATTCTGTCCCGACGTGAGATGTTGATCGACGCCCCGCCTCTCAATCCCGATCCCACAACCGCCGCATCTCGTCGCAGTCATGCTCGGATTACTCGCCTTCATGCTCGGATTACTCGCCTTCATATCCCGTTCCGCTCGTCTCTCGCGGTTTTAATGATCGTAGGATAGCGAGATATTCCAGCGGCGCGGGAGGCCGAGGAAGACGCGGGCGGATCCTGCGTCGTGTGCGTTGCCGTCATCCGCGTCGGATACGTAGCGCGCGTTGAACAAGTTGAAAACGTGCAACTGCAGTTTCAATTTGCCCTTTCCAAAGGCATTGCCGGGCAAGGTGTAACCCGCGTGCAAATCCACCAAATTGTAATTCGGGAGTTTCCACGACTGGCTGCGGTCGTCGGCATCGGTGCGATTGGCGGGATCGAATTTGGCGTAGTGATCCATGAATCGGCGCAGGCCCAGCGAGGCGTAGAGGCCGCGCACGGGAAAGACCGCGCCGCTTAGGGCGAGGGTTTTTTGCGCCGCGTCGCCCACCTTCAGCCCTTTGGCATAGACTTGAAAGGTGTGGATATCCGCGGGGTCTTCTTCGGGTGAAAATGTGACGTTTGCATCGTTGAGCCATTCCCAGTTGCCCAGCGACACCATGCCGCGCATCTCGAACATGGGATGGACGCGCGCCTTCAAGTCGAACTCCACGCCTCTGTGCAGGGCGTCAATGCCGTTGAGCAAAAACCGAAAGCTCTGGTCGAGGCGTTCGCTGTACACGCTCTTGGGCCAGGAGCGGTCGATCCATCGGGTGTAGTAAAAATTGGCGTTGCCCGTGACCACGCCGCGCTTGAGATAGCCCGCGCCCAGTTCAAACGAAGCGACTTTTTCGTTGAACGTGGGGTCGTACAAGCTGTTGTCGTAGTGGTACACGGCATCGAATTTGGGCGCGGTGGAAAGCCATCCCGCGTTGGCGTACAGATTGATCGCGGAAGTCGCGTTGTAATTGCCTCCCACTTTGACGGTGTAGCCCGCGAAGTTTTTCCAACTCGTCTGATCCCATTGCCCATCGACTTTGGCGCGAAAATAATCGATCCGCTTGTACCCGGTGATGGATGCAGACGTGCTCAAAAACGCCGTCAATTTGTCAAACCTGCCCTCGACTTGGGCAAACCCGCCGCCCCAGCGCGTGAGGCCATCGTTGTGATAGGACACTTTGTCGCCCAGGCGTTTGACGGAGGTCGCGGCGTTGTTGTCCCACGGGAAAACGTAGTAATCCGCGCCGAGCAAGTTGCGAACCTCGCGCCAGTGCTCGCCCTTGTAATGGCGCAAATCGATGCCAAAAGCGAGGGTATAGGCGTCGTTCAACCGATATTCACCCGTGCCCAAATACCCATACCAAGCGTGTCGGTTGACCGAGTTGCGGATGAGGGTCTGCGCCGCGATCTCATCGCCTGCCACCTCGCCTGCGGCCACGAGATCCGGATCGGCATCCGACGCGGTTTGGATATTCCACTCATCGACGGCGCGTTTCCAGTTGACGCTGCCGTCGGGCAACGCGCCCGGGGAACGGCCCAACCGCCCGGTGCCGCCGCCCTTGCCGAGGGAAACGTAAAACACGTTGGACAAAACAAACGCCTTGTGGGGCGTCCAGTACCAGTTCAAATTGACTTGGGGTTTGTGATAGAAATTCTCGCGCTCCATGATGATCCCGCTGTCGCGTGCGTCGTGCTCCCCGCCGTTGTAATACACGCGGTAGGACGAAAGCGGCGAGCGGCCCCAGTTGGGATTGTACCGAACGCCGTAGTTTTTCGCGTCCGTTACGTCTATGCCCAAGGATCGGGCGTAAGCGGCATCGAACGTGGCGATGGATTGCTTGTAGAGGCGGTGCCCGTGGCGTTGGGGCGCGCCGATGACGAACAGATCGAGTTTGTGCGTTTCGGAAGCCGCAAAGCTCAACGCGCCAAAATACGACCACGCAGTCGTCCAGGTCTGATCGATGAGGCCATCGCCAATTTTGCGCGCGATGCCCATGGTGAGCGCGGTTTTGTCGTTCATCAGGCCAGAGGAAAAATGGACCGTGGTTTTGTAAAAGGAGTTGTTCCCCGCCTCTTGTTTGATCTTAAACCCGCGTACTTGTCGGGCGATGTCCGTGACGATATTCAACGTGCCGCCCACCGAGGCGATAGCCAGATTGGACGCCCCCAACCCGCGTTGCACCTGAATGGACGACGCGGCATCGGTCAGCCCATCCCAGTTCGACCAATAGACCCACCCGTTTTCCATGTCGTTGACCGGCACGCCGTTGATCATCACGGCGACGTTGCGCTGGTCGAACCCCCGCACATTGATGCGCGCATCCCCTGCGCCGCCGCCTTGCTCGGTGGCATAGACCCCGGGCGTGTCGTTGAGGATCATCGGCACATCGCGCGATCCGAGTTTGCGGTCCAGATCGGCTTTGGGCACATCTGAAAATGCGACGGGCGTTTCGCGCAATTTCGCCCGGTCCGCAACGACGATGACTTCTTTGCCCCGAAACGCTTCGGGCACGAGTTCGATGACCACCTCGGTACCGGTGGACGCGATGACGATGGGGTTGCGATGCGCTTTGTACCCCACGAACCGGACGACCAGCCTATCGCTGCCCGCGCCGAGATTGGCGATCTCAAATTTGCCATCGAGATCGGCAGTGGCCCCGCGCCCGGCTTCTTCCAAATAGACATTCGCAAACGGCAGCGATTCCCCGGTCTGGGCATCGCGCACGCGGCCCGACAATGCGGCGGCAAACGCGGTGGAATAGCCGAAGAACAACAGCGACAACGCGACGACAATGGGCTTCATAAAACACCTCCTGGCTGAATGAACGCGGAACGACGGCGACAACGCGACGACAATATGCTTCATAAAACACCTCCTCATGGGACGAACTACGGACGGATACAACTTGGATGCACGACCTAATTTTACCATGTTTTTGTGTCTTTCAAAAGGGGTTTTGTCTAGCCAGCCCATAAGCCACATCTTGACAAGTTGCGAGGGTGTCCACATGTTGCCCTGAACGCCGCAAACCCAATGCCCAAAACAAGGAGGTTTTTATGAATGTCATTCTCATCATCATCGACACGATGCGCTACGACTATATCGGCGCGAATGGCAATGACTGGATCGAAACGCCCAATCTCGACCGGTTGGCCGCGCAATCCTGGCGCTTTGATCGCGCCTTCGCGGCCAGTTTTCCCACGATCCCCTATCGCACGGATGTCATGACGGGCAAATACGGCAGTCCCTTCCACACTTGGAAACCCCTGCCTTTTGACACGCGCGGCCTTCCCGCTGTGCTGGCCGAAGCGGGATACGCCACGCAACTCATCCACGATACGCCCCACTTGGTCAACGGTGGACACGCCTTTGATTATCCGTTTCACACCTGGACGTTTATCCGCGGTGCAGAAGTCGACCGCGCTTGGATGGACGACGAAGCGCAGTGGCCGAGCAACTGGTGCAAAGATCCGCTCTTTGACGTCTTGGGCGAAGATGCGGATCTGACAAAACACAACCTCACGTATGCCCGCACCAACCGGGGGCGAAAAAATTTGGACGACTGGAATTGCGCCAAATTGTTCAATACCGCAGCCCAGTTCTTGCGGGACAATGCGCGGCGGGACAATTTCTTTTTGTGGATCGACTGTTTCGATCCCCACGAACCCTGGGATGTGCCCCCGTCTTTTATGCTCAAGTACGACAAAACCCCCGGTTACGATGGTCGCCTCGATCCCCGCGCTTTTCAAGGCACGCGCAACAATCCCAATTTGCCCGATGAAGCCAAGGCCCGCCTCAAGGCCAGCTATGCGGCCAAAGTCACTTGGATGGACCACTGCTTTGGGCGGTTTCTCGAAGCCTTTGACGCCGCGGGGTTGGGCAAAAATACCGCGATTATCGTCGCCGGCGATCACGGCACCAACGTGGGCGAGCGCGGCCGCTTTGGCAAATACGCGCCCGTGTACGAACAGGAGATCCACATCCCGCTTTTCATCAAAACACCGGAGGGCGACTCGGGACGCAGTTCGGCCATTTTCCAACCCCAGGACTTTTTCGCCACGGTCGGCAATCTGGCAGGCGCGCCCATTCCGGGGGGCTTGGACAGCCACGACATCCTCGCCGCGGCGCGGCAAGGCAGTGCAGGTGAACGAGAACTCGCCCTCGCTGGCACGGCTAGGGGGTGGTCGGAACAGCGCGGATTTTTCACTGTTTTTGATGGCGATGGGTACTTGGAGTGGAAGCCCGCGCCAGAGGACTGCATGCTCGCGGCATACGGCTCGCTGGACGATATCGCCGCCGAATGTGCGGACCGCGTTCAGAATTTGCACGCCGCTGGCCTTGCCGAACTCGAACGCCGAGGGACCGATCCCATTCTCATCGACTGGCTCAAAAGTGGCGCGAAAGGCGAGGTGCCCGAAAATTGCCGGCTGTTTGATGGCTGGCCCGGTCCGAAGGGATTTCAAACTTATTTCGCTAGGGCCTACGGCGGTGTTTGAGTAGCGGCCCGTGGCGATGGGTAATATCAGCAACCCCTGTACTCATTTCCCAATCACCACCCAAATGTCTTTTGTCGTTGCGGGTCTTCCCGTGCGGTTCAGATCGGTTACGGTCGCGCCAATCGCGAGTTTTTGGCCCGGTTTTGCCGCGACGTCGAGGGCGACGTACACGAGCTCGGTTTCCGAATGGCCCCGGTGTTCGTAGGAAATTTGCACCCCTTCTCGTCGTTCGGATACGCCCAACAATTTGCCGATGCCCTTTAACGAGCGGGCACCGGCATTTTTGTTGCCGCGCACGGTGTAATCCACGCGGTAATGCGTTTGTCCGGCGTCATCGCGCGCGAGGTTGTACACTTCGTAGTACAGATAGACCGGCTGTTTGGGGGCAAAGGTGTGCGAGGGCAGGGGGACCACTTCGAGGTCGTCGCGAATAAATTTGCCCTCCGCGTGCGTTTCCAATGTCGCAATTTTCCCGGCCACGACGAGGTCGCTCAGCATCAGGGTCCGGGCATCGTAGGCTTCCACCTCGACGAGTTGCCGATAGATTTGCAATCGCCCCGAAGCCGGGTCGGTCACGCGCACGGCGAAAAAATAGGGGCCGGGTTCGACTTGGGTCGTCACTTGATCCACCCATAAAACCCCTGGGTTGTCCGTGGCTTCGCGCCGCGTTGCCGATGTTTCCAAGGTGTCGCGGGCGATTTCGGTGCCCGCGGCGTCAAACAAGACCCACACGCGCCTCACGGAAGCGGATACGAGCGCCCCTCGCTTTCTCGTGATTAGGGATGCCCACGGCACGCCGATAAAGGCATCCAAGCGCGTATCGCGGCCGTGCCCTTTGAAATCCGCGACGGACAGATGTAGCGGCATTGGATCGCCGGGATAGGGATAGCGATAAACAGAGGGCGTGCGGTTGACGACCCGCGCGATCACGGCTTCGGGCGCGAGGTGTTGCCACAGCAGGCGATTGGGCGAGTCGATGGGCGGTTGGGGAAATTGAAAATCAAAATCGCCCAAGGCGTCGAGAAATGTCACTTCAAACCCCTCGCCGATGTGGGCGTAAATCCAGGTTTCCCACTTGTAGTTCAAAGACGCGCCATCTCGAAACAAAGCTCCTTGGTGGGGCAACGGAAATACGGGCAGGCCGCGAACTTCGGGCGTGACGCGCATGGCGGCGCCTGCGCCGAACGATTCCGCTCGCAGGGATGAGGGGGTGGGCGCGATTTCATGCAGGGCGTTCCCGGCCATGTCCATGAGGCGGTTCTTGACCCGAAGCACTTTTGCATTGGTTTCAAAGACCAAGTGATCGGACCAACTGCGGTGATCGGGATGCCCAAAGCGGACGTACACATCGCCGCGCGCATCCCAGGGCCTTCGGCCCTCGGAAAAATTTTGAATCGCGTAATTCACGCGCCGATAGTGTTCCAATTTTCGCTCGTTGACCGGGGTGGTGGGCGTGGGATCTCGCTCGCGCCAAAACAGACCGAGAAACGCGCGTTTTTCATCTTTGTCTGCCATGCGAAAAGTATCGATCTCTTCTGCGGATAAGAGCAAGGTGACATCCTCGTACAGGGCGCGTTCGCCGGGCCGTATGAGGGATAGAAATTGCGAGAATGTCGCCTCTGCCCGTTCGTAATCGCCCGATTCCAAATATTGCGCCCCCAGCAGCGGGAGGTACCGCTCGGGGTCTTTTTGCGCGAGGTCGCGCAGTTCTGTCGCGGTGTGCAGGGCCTGATTCAGATATTTCAATTCCATGGCCACGCGCGCCAACCTGCCCCGCGCCACGCCGTGCGCTGGATTTACAGCCACTTGTTTTGACAGTGCTTTGACGGCTTTGTCGAAATAGTAGAGCGATTCGTAAAATACGCCCAGTTTGAAGTACGCGTCGCGGTGGTTGGGAAAGCGTTTGACCACATTGCCGAAATGGTGGTCCATATCCACGCTCCGCATCGCCAAGTGGCACATCGCCAGATTGTAATACGCGGCTTCGTATTGCGCGTCTAAGGACACGGTGTCTCGAAAGAGGTCCAGCGCGCGGCGCACCTGCTTTTTTTGTATGAGGCACGCCAGCGCCCGGCCGTGGCGCGCGATGAGAAAGCGCCGATCCCTTTTGAGCACTTGCACAAAAATGCGTTCTGCTTCAGAGCCTTTGTGCTGTTCCAACAAGGCGTAGCCCAGCGCGCACAGGGCGACGCGGTCGTCGGGATCGCTGTGGCGCATCCGCTCGAACAGGGCTAGCGCATCGTCGAGCCGAGCCGCAACCGGTGGCGCGGCGCGCGTTTTGTAGTGTCGGGGAATCAACCGCCCGCGCTCAAAAAAAGCGTCCGATACCGTCAGATAGCGACGCCCGAGATGATACCCGTAGTAAAATTGCAAGACCACGGGATTGTGCCGCTGCCAAAAGTCCATCAGGAATCGCGCTTTTGCCTCGCGGTCGAGTGCGCGATACGCGGACGCGCTGTCTGCCCCTGCGCGTTCTGCGATGAGAACCGCGGCGAGCGAATCGGCCCTCGCGTCAAAACGCTCGTGCAGACGCGCGCCCCAAACCGGCGCATACAGCAACACGCATACGCACATGACCGCGTACGGGCCGAATTTTTTGATCACCCGCTCACTGGTGGAACGAAGCATTTGCAATCCAATCGCGTCGATGTCCAAAAACAAAAAAAAGTGCCGTTCACGCAACTTAGGGGTTGCAAACGACCAAGTCAACAATCCCCTAAACACGCGCACGGCACCTGAAACGGATCGATGAGATACGCAATCACATCAAACTTTCAAACCTCAAAAGAATTTTTGCAGACGCTTTTTTGTTTTAATCGCTGCTCCCTTCCGATTCGATCCGGACAGGGATCGCTTGAGAGAGATGGTTGTCATCGCGCACGGCGATAGCCGTTCATCGTAGGGACAGGCCCCCGTGCCTGTCCGAATCAGTGATTCGTGCGCGTCCCATTTCATTCATGGCGGAGTATTTGAACGGGATCGCGGGTTGCGGCTCTGTACGTCTGAATGCTGACTGTGATGAGCACGACGGCGAAGATCAGCATGCCGCCGGCAAAAAGCGGCGGGGTCAAACCGATTTGATAGGCAAATGCCCGAAGCCATTTGCCGATGAAGAAATGGGCCACGGGCCAAGCCAGCGCGTTGGCGATGAGGAGCAAGATGATGAAATGGCGTGAAAGCAACGCCATCAAATGGGGTACGGAAGCCCCCATGACTTTGCGAATCCCGATTTCATGGGTTTTTCGCGCCACAGAGAGCGCGGTCAGGCCAAAGGCCCCCAAACAAGCCAAGCACACGGCGAGGGTCCCCGCGAAGGAGATGATGTGGAGCCACCGCTGGTCTTTTGTGTATTGCCTGGCGAGGTTATCCTCGAGAAAGGCCAATCGGAAAGGCATATCGGGCGCGACTTTTTTCCACTCGGTTTTGAGCATAGCGACTGTGCTGGCGATATCGTCGGGCGCGATTCGCACGAGAAGTCTGTCGCACACAGGGCGCAAAATCAAAGCGACAGGTGCCACCTCAGTGTGCAAGGACCGAAAGTGAAAATCCTTTATGACCCCGATAATTTTTGTTTCGCCCAAAGAGAATGTCGTGAGCACGGTTTTGCCTGCGCCCCGTTGCCATCCAAACTGTTCGATGAATGTTTCGTTGACGATGATCGACCTATCCATATCCGTTTCCATCGTCTTTGAAAAGTCTCTGCCCTCGAGGAGATCGAGGCCCACGGTCCTCAAGTAGTTGTGTCCAACGCCGATACTCTCTACCGCAACGCGCTTTCCCTCTGCCTTCACATATCCCCTGACGCTGCTCCGATTGCTCAACTCATGTCCCGCCCGCGCCGCATCTATAACGGCGGGATAGGCTGAAATCCCGTCTCGATAGAGGTCTAATTTTTTTGAATCGAGCATTCCCCCTCGGCCATACGCTTGAATCACCACGAGATTCTCGGGGTCAAAGCCGAGGGATTTGTTTTTGAGAAACTCAATTTGTGTCACCATTGCAAGCGCCCCCATGATCAACGCCATGGACATTGCAAACTGAAAAACGCCCATCGTGCGAATCAGAACGCCGGGGGACAAACGCTCGGTGCGCGCGGTCAAAATTTCCGCCGCTTGAAAGCGCGACAAAACCAAGGCCGGATAAAGCCCTGCCAGCGCGCCAAGGCCCACCGCGAGTAGCCCAATGACCGAGACCTCGAACGGGCTCCCGTGTTCCAACAGCGACAATTTTATGCCGACAAACGCATTGAAACTGGGCGACAGCAGTTCCGCCACGCCAATGCCGAGCCACACCGCGATCAGCGCCAAAAGAATGGACTCGACCAAATGCTGAACGATCACCTGCCCTCTGCCCGCGCCGACCAATTTGCGGATGCCCACTTCTTTGGCGCGGATTGAGGAACGCCCGATCGACAGGGCGATAAAGTTGACGCTCGCAATGAGTACGACGATCAGCGCGATGCCCAAAAGCACAAAAAAATAAATGGGATTGCCGACCGGCTCGATCCCCTGAATCCGTCCATCGAAATGAACGTCCTCAAGGGGTTGCAAAAAGAGTTGGGTATCTTCCCATCTCCCCCGAATGACCCCCTGCATGCGCGCCTCTATTTGGGCGCGTTCGGCGCGTTCGGGCAACAACACGTAAGTACTGGTATTATCCCTCGCACGCCACGACTTGAGATTGGAATTTTCCGCGGCATCAAACGGCAGTAGGCCATCAAATGCAAGGCTGGAATTTTCGGGAATGTCGGCCGCGATCCCCGAAACGAGGTAGTCCTTTTCCCCGATCGTCACGGCCTTGCCGATGGGTTGAGCGCCCAGACCCAATTTTTGTGCCATCTCCTCTGTGAGGACAACGGAACGCAAATCGCGCAGGGCCCTTGCCGCATCGCCCATCGAAAGCGGAAAGGTGAAGATATCCAAAAACGCGGCATCCACGTATTTCAGTTTCACGCGAAAAGACCGCGCCCCGTAGCGCGTCGTGCCTCCGGCGTGATGGATTCTCGCGACCTGTACATCGGGAAACGCCTGTGCAACAGCAGGGCCGAGAGGCCCGGGCGTGTTGCAATTCATTCCGTATCTGTTTTGCAACCCCATGCGGTAAATGCGGTGTGCCTGCGCGTGAAAGCGGTCATACGTCCATTCGTGCTCGACAAACAAAAACGCGAGAATAACAAACGCCATCGCAATGGACATGCCGACGAGGTTGATGACCGCGATCATCTTGTGCCGGATCAGATTCCGAATCGCCAACGTGAAATAACTCCGCATCATAGCGCGATCCTCGGAAAAAATGGGGCAAACCCACAGATCTGCCCAATAATAACGGGCAGGGTATTCATTACTCCGTAAATTAAATAATTATGGATTTCAATTTTTCAAGAGCGTGCCGGTCGTGATGCCGTACATCAAATAAGCCCTCGCCAAACGTACCCTCCCAAAAGCCCATCAAACAAAGCCATCGCGCACAGCGCGCAAGTCCGTCTCGCAACGAACCTCTATTTTGCAACTCACCTTGCAGGCTGGCGCGTGACGTGCGATTACAAAAGCGATTTGCGCTGTGCAAGCCCCTCGGCGTTTGAGAGCGGCATTTTTGAACTGCTAGGGCAGTTGTACCGCGCTCGCCTACTTTTTGTTGCTGTTGACAAAAAGTAGGTCGCCGAAGGCATCAAAGGCAACCAACGATGCTTTTAGGACCAAACGTTTTAGAAAAGCGAGCCATGTCGGTGTTGATGGGGGCGGATCAAAATTGAGAATAACTTAATTTACAGAGTATTCATTGCAGAAAAATAAAATGCGAAAATTTCAGTTTGTCAAAACGGTTTTCGCCCTTTTTATTTTTGGATGTGCGGATAGCGGATGGCATTTCGCTTCTCATCCTTCTTTCTTGACAGGCTTCCGGGTCTGACCTATATAGATGGGCGTAAAATTTTACGTCCCATCTCGGCATGCGGTTTGGTTCTCGACCGCGATTTGAA
This sequence comes from Candidatus Latescibacterota bacterium, assembly GCA_965242535.1. Classification (GTDB taxonomy): domain Bacteria; phylum Latescibacterota; class UBA2968; order UBA2968; family UBA2968; genus VXRD01. Next base: position 4,286,555 of record OZ251458.1, on the reverse strand, counting down.
CGCGGCCCTCTCTTGAATTTGCCAGATAGATTTTGGCAGATTTTTGTAGGTCTTAAGGATCGGGGGCGGGCATTTCGTTTTTTGTCGATATGATTTGGTTTTACGGGCGAAGTCAAGGAGTGCCGTTTTCCGATTGAGTTGACCGATGATGAAAGGCGATGCGATGGATCGGGTCTCGCGCTGGTTTCCCTGGATTGTGGGCGGAGCCGCGGTCGCGATCCGTTTTTTTTATTTGCGGTCGTTTTGGGCCGATCATCCGTTTTCGCAAAAGTTGATTTCGGATGCGCGGATTTTTGACGATTGGGCATGGCGCGTCGCGTCCGGGGATTGGCTCGGCCCTGCCGAAGTGTTTGCTTTGCCGCCGCTGTATCCCTACCTCATGGGCGTCGTGTACACAGTTGTCGGGCACGCGCCCAAAGTGATCGCCGCGTTGCAGGCCGCTGCCGGTTGTGCGACTGCCGTTCTAATCTATCGTCTGGGCGCGCGGCATTTTGGCGCGGGAGCCGGGCTGATGGCGGGGTTGCTATTTGCCGGGTATGGGCCGCAGATGTTTTACGAGGGCATGTTGCTGGGCACTTCTTGGGCCGTGTTTCTCTGCGCGTTGGGGCTGACGGCGATCGATGCGGGAAACGCCGATCGCAGGGGTTGGTATTGCGGGGCGGCCGGATTGGTTTTTGGGTTGGCGGTGCTGATGCGGCCCAATGCGTTGGCGGCCATTCCGCTTGTGATGTTTGGCGCGTGGTGGGTGCATCACAGAGAAAAGCCCCTGCGAATCGCCGCGCGCTTGGGCGGTTGGTTTTTGGGAGGACTGGTGTTGCCGTTGCTCCTGTGCGGTTTGAGAAATGGACTGGTGGCAGACGACTGGGTGTTGATAACCGCGCACGGGGGCATCAATTTTTACATGGGCAATCACGCGGATGCGCCGGGCTGGTTTTCCGCGCCTGCCGGCGTGGATGCACAGATTACGCCTGCTGGGGCGCAGGGCAATTTGGAAGGGCCGCGCCACGTGGCCGAGGCCGCGCTTGGGCGGGCCCTGAAGGCTTCGGAGGTTTCGGCGTTTTGGTTCGACAAAGGGCTCGCGTTTTGGCTGAGCGATCCGTGGGGCGCGCTCGCGGTGACGTGGCGCAAGGCGCGGTTGTTCGCGTTGGGGTACGAGGTGCCGCTCAATTACAATTTTTATTATCAGCGAAAATTTTCCGGGTTTTTGCGCTTTCCCCTCGCCGAGTTGTGGGTGTTGTTGCCGCTGGCCCTGGTCGGACTCGCGGTGCATATCCGACATTTTGACCGGCACGCGGTGTTGTATTTGTGGCTCGTCGGCTATGCGGCAGGGGTGGTGGCTTTTCACGTGTCGTCGCGCTACCGCATGCCCGCCATTCCCATTGTGATGGTGTTTGCGGGCATGGGGATCTGGACGCTGATCGCGTGGATACAGGCCCGACGGTGGCGATCCCTGTGCATTGGCGCGGCGGCACTGGTCTCGTTGTGGACGGGTTATCGCGTGGCGTTGGACGCGCAACTCGCCAAAAATAACTGGGGGATGGATCCCTTCAATTTGGGCACGGCGTATTTGTGGGAAAATGAAAATGAACGCGCCTTATCCCTTCTCGAAGAAGCGGAGCACTACGGGCAGGGCGATGCGTCTTTGTACTACAATTTGGGATTGGCATACACGCGCGCGGAAAAGGCAGATGCCGCACAGAACGCCTATCGCCAGGCACTGTTGCAAGACCCCGATCTGGTCCGTGCATACGTCAACTTGGGCAATCTTCTGTTTCACAAAGGCGCGTTTCAAGACGCCATCGACACCTATCGGGAGGCATTGAAGCGGGATGCCAATACGCACAATGCACGGGCGAACATGGGCTGGGCGCATCTGTCTTTGGGACGGGTTGAGGACGCACGGAGAGCATGGCGCGAGGTTTTGCAAGCCGCGCCGAATCACCCTTCGGCAAAGGCGGGAATAGAAGCAACTACAGGGGAGACGGGAGAGGGGAGAGGCGGGGAGACGGGAGACGGGAGACGGGAGAGGTGAAAGGCGAGAGGGGAGATACTCTCTTAAAGTTCAAGGGGTTTGCGGGGTAGTTCGATAGAATTTTTCGCCCTCAAAATCTTGGTCGTGTCGGAACATCCCCCAAATTGAATGCAACAACTTTCGCATCACCGCAACGATGGCCTGCAAAGGTTTCTTCCCTCGCTCCGTGAGTTTATCATAGAAGGCTTTGACCCGGGCTTGGTGTCTGCTGGCGACCAGCGCCGGCATATACAAGGCGTGTCGGAGGTACTTATTACCCGTTTTCGAGATGCGTCGGGCGGGATTGGCGGTTCCGGATTGTTTCGGTTTGGGGTCCAGCCCTGCGTGTGCGACCCATTGGGCCGGTGTCATATCTTGGGGCAGGAGTGCCACCTCGGCCAAGATTCGCAAGGCGCTTTTTTGGGCGATGCCGGGGACGGAACAGAGGCGTTGATAGGCACGCCGGAGGGCCTTGTCCTGCTCAATCAACTTGAGGGCTTGGGCTTCCAAGTGCTGGATGCGGCGTTTCAGGTGGCGAATATGAACCGCCATATCGCGGGCGATGAGGCCGGTGCTGTTGATGGGGTAGCCTTGGGCATGGGCGCGGCTGTGCTCGCGGATGATCGCTTGGGTGAGTTGGTTCACCCGTCTCATCACCGCTTGCCGTTGCAAGACGCGCTCGCTCGGCGGTTGCCAAGCCACAAAAGGCATGCGCTGGGCATAATCAAGGATCATCACCGCATCGAGTTTATCCGTCTTGGCGCGTTGCATGCGCGCCTGCGCGTAATTGCTCATCGCCTTGGGATTGACGACCATGACTTGCGTGCGGCGGTGATGATGCAAAGCCAAAGCCACCTTCAGGCTATAAAGCCCGGTCGCTTCGAGGCAGACACAGACGTGCCGCCCGCCCTTGGTCAACGCCTTGAGCAAGCGCTTGTGCGCCTGCGGCGTGTTGTCAAAGGTCGTCTGCTTGAGGGCTTGCCCCGGTCTAGCCAAGGCAACGTTGAGGGTGCGGGCACTGACATCAATGCCGGCAAAAGCGGGTTGGGATTTCGACATCGGGGCCTCCTGTGATGAGGGGTCTGTAAGGTGTGTGCGCTCGGCTCAAGCCCCGACCTTTCACACCGCGCCTACCGACCTTGTCTATGCAGCCTCAATGGACTTAGATACTCTTCGGTATGGACTCGGTGGTCGGGGGGCCTATCTCCCTACAAGGTCTGTGCCTTCAGAGGCGAGCGGCCTGCCCCGAGCTGAGCATGATGATGGCTGGTCTTGAGAGGATGATGCAACACCTAATTAAACCTCGCTCGAAAGATACAAGAGGCGGGGAGACGGGAGACGGGAGACGGGAGAGGTGAAAGGCGATAGGCGATAGGCGTAGTGGTCAGGGGTCAGTTCGCCATGCAACCAGCACCGGTAGGGACAGGCCCCCGTGCCATCTGTACCAACTAATTCATTATCGAGACGCTTTGCTGTTCCATAGTCCTTCAGAGAAGCCATCCCAACCTGTGCCATCCCAAAAGTCCATCAACGAAAGCCATCAGGCACAGCGCATAAGTCCGTCTCGCAACCAACATCCATTTTGCAACCACTTTGCAGGCCAACGCATGTCGTGCGATTACAAAAGCGATTTGCGCTGTGCAAGCCCCTCGGCGTTTGAGAGCGGCATTTTTTGCCTACTTTTTTTTGCTGTTGAAAAAAAGTAGGTCGCCGAAGGCATCGAGGGCAACAAACAATGCTTTAGGGCCAAACGCTTTAGAAAAGCGAGCCACGAAGGAGTTGATTTGTGTCTATCAAAATTTGGTATCATTTAATTTACAGGGTGTTTAGTTGGTACAAATGGCCCCCGTGCCTGTCCGTGCATCCGGCGGCGAAACGGTCAGAGGTCAATCCACCGCGCCCGCCTGAAGATAGATACAAGAGAGGGGGAGACGGGAGAGGTAAGAAGCAATCGCAATCGTAGGGACAGGCCCCCGTGCCTGTCCGAAGATACAAGACGGGAGAAGTAAGAGGTAAGAGGCGAGATACAAGAGGGAAGAGGGCCACCCGTCTCCCGTCTCCCGTCTCCCGTCTCCCCGCTGTCTCGTCTCCCGTCTCCCGTCTCCCGTCTTCCGTCTTCCCGCTGTCTCGTCTCCCGTCTCCCGTCTCCCGTCTTCCGTTTCTCAGAAGGAGTTCGCATGTCCCCTGAAATTTTGATCGAAATGTACCGCGCCATGCTCCGCATCCGCAGGTTTGAAGAGCAAATCTGGGAGGTCTATACCAGCGGCCTCATGCACGGCTTGGCGCATCTCTACATCGGCGAGGAGGCCGTTGCCGTGGGGGTTTGCGCGGCCCTGCGCGATGACGATTTCATCACCAGCACGCATCGCGGGCACGGGCATTGCGTTGCCAAAGGCGGCGATCTCGAAGCGATGATGGCCGAAGTGATGGGCCGCGTCACGGGTCATTGCCGCGGCAAGGGCGGATCGATGCACATCGCGGACATGTCCGTGGGCATCTTGGGCGCGAACGGCATTGTCGGCGGTGGATTTGGCATTGCCACAGGCGCGGGTCTGTCCGCAAAACAGCGCGGCACGGACCAAGTGGCGGTCTGCTTTTTTGGCGACGGCGCGTCCAATCAGGGCATTTTTTTTGAGGTGATGAACTTCGCCGCGATCTGGAAACTCCCGGTCATCTACGTCTGTGAAAACAACCACTACGGCGAATACACGCCCACCGAAAACGTCACCGCGGGCGCGAGTATCGCGGATCGCGCCCTGCCCTTTGGCATCCCGAGCGCGACGGTGGATGGCAGCGACGCCCTCGCCGTGTATGGGGCCACCGCCGAAGCGGTCGCGCGCGCGAGAAGGGGCGATGGGGCCACGCTCATCGAGTGCGACACGTATCGCTATCGCGGCCACCACGTAGGCGATCCGGGCGAAGGCTATCGGTCAAAAGAGGAAATCGAAGCGTGGATGGCGAAAGACCCCATCGAGCGGTTGCGGAAGAAACTCGTCGCGGACGATCTCGCGTCCGAAGCCGAACTCGACGCGGAAGTGCGCGAAGTGGAACGGGAAATGGAAAACGCTTTGGAGGCCGCCAAAGCCGCGCCCTATCCCGATGTTGCGGAGGTGAATCAGCATGTCTATGCGTGAAATGACGTATGGCGAAGCGGTCAAAGAAGCCATTGCCGAAGAAATGCGGCGCGATCCGATGGTCTTTTTGATGGGCGAAGACGTGGGCAGAGCGGGCACGGTGTTCAAGGTGCTTTCCGGGTTGCACGAGGAGTTTGGCGACGACCGAGTGATGGACACGCCCATTGCCGAAGCGGGATTGGTGGGCTTGGGCGTCGGCGCCGCGCTGACCGGCTCGCGCCCCATCGTGGATATCATGTTCGGCGATTTCATCACCTTGGCGATGGATCAAATCGTCAACCAAGCCGCCAAATTGCGCTATATGTCCGGCGGTCAGGCCCGCGTGCCCCTCACCCTTCGCGCCACGATGGGCGCAGGGCGATCCTCTGCGGCGCAGCACTCGCAGAGTTTACACGCCTGGCTCGCGCACATTCCCGGCCTCAAAATCGCCATCCCATCCACGCCCGCCGACGCCAAGGGCCTCTTCAAATCCGCTGTGCGAGACGACAACCCGGTGGTCATCTACGAGGACAAGATGATGTACGCGCTCAAGGGCATGGTGCCCACCGAAGAAGATTATACCATCCCCTTTGGCCAGGCGGACATCAAGCGCGCGGGGGACGACGTAACCCTCATCGCCACATCGAGCATGGTTCACGTCGCCCTCGACGCGGCTACCGAACTCGCCGAACAGGGCATCAGCGCGGAGGTCGTCGATCCGCGCACCCTCGTCCCCTTAGATGGCGAGACCCTCATCGAGTCCGTGGTCAAAACCACCCGCGCGGTCATCATCGACGAAGGCCACAAAAGTTTTGGCATCACCGGAGAACTCGCCTCCCTCGTCTATCGCGGCGCGTTTGACTACATCGACGCGCCCATCGCGCGCCTCGGCGCCATGGATGTGCCCGTTCCGTTTAGCAAACCCCTCGAAGACGCCACGATACCCACGGCGACAGATGTAATCAACGCGGTGCGGGAGATGGAGATCACATAAAGGACAGGCACAGGGGCCTGTCCCTACGGGTGATGGGGCAGGCCGGGGCGTGTATCACTCATACCCCAAATTCGGCGCCAGCCAGCGTTCGACCTCGGCGATGGGCATGCCCTTGCGTTGTGCGTAATCGGCCACTTGATCCGCGTCTATTTTTCCCACGGAAAAGTACCGCGCTTCGGGATGGGCGAAATACCAACCGCTAATCGAAGCGGCGGGCCACATGGCAAAATTCTCGGTCAGGCGGATATCCGTTTCTCGCTCGACGCGGAGCAAATCGAACAACGCGCGTTTCTCCGTGTGATCCGGGCAGGCTGGGTACCCGGGCGCGGGCCGGATGCCGCGGTATTTTTCCCGAATCAGATCCGCATGGCTCAACGCTTCGCCCAAGCCGTATCCCCAATCGCGGCGCGCTTTTGCGTGCAGGTATTCGGCGAAGGCCTCGGCCAGGCGGTCGGCCACGGCTTGGAGCAAAATCGCATTGTAATCGTCCAGCGCGTCCTTAAACGCAGCGGTTTTCTCGTCTGCGCCCAAGCCAGCGGTCAGGGCAAACGCGCCGATGTAATCCTCGTACCCGCGCGGCGCCACATAATCGGCCAGCGAAAAATACGGGCCGCCCAACCGCTTTTTCTGCTGCTGGCGCAACATGGGCAAGCGCGCACATTCGGCATCTCTGCGCTCGTCTTCAAACACCGCGATATCCCCGCCGTCGGCATTGGCCGGGAAAAACCCGTACACGGCCTGCGCGCGCAGCCAGCCTCGGTCGATAACCTCGCGGATCATCGCCTGCGCGTCGTCGAACAATTTGCGCGCGGCCGCGCCGCGTTGCGGATCGTTCAACAACTTGGGATAACCACCTCGAAACTCCCATGCGTGGAAAAACGGCCCCCAGTCGATAAAATCCACCAAGTCGGCTAGCGAAAAATCGCGCACCTCCCGCACGCCGATGAACTCGGGCTTGGGCAGATCGACCTCCGTCCAATCAAAGCGTTGGCGATGGGCGACCGCGTCGGCATGTGAAACGAGGAGCCGCCTCGGCCGATTGAACTCGGCCAAGGCCCGCTGTTGCGCTTTGCGATTTTCCCGGATGTACGCGTCGCGTCGATCCGCGTTCAACAACGCGCCCACCACGCCTGCGGCGCGCGACGCGTCTTTGACGTACACGGTCGCGCGTTCGTAAACCGGCGCGATTTTGACAGCCGTGTGCTTGCGGCTCGTGGTCGCCCCGCCGATCAGCAAGGGCAGGTCGAACCCCTCGCGCTGCATCTCTTTTGCGACGTGGACCATCTCGTTGAGCGACGGCGTGATCAGGCCGCTCAACCCGACGATGTCCACGCCTCGTTCGCGCGCGGTTTTCAAAATGCGGTCCGCAGGCACCATCACGCCCAAGTCGATCACCTCGTAATTGTTGCAGCCCAACACCACGCCCACGATATTTTTGCCGATATCGTGGACATCGCCCTTCACGGTCGCCAACAGCACCTTGCCGCGCGTGCCGCTCCCCGCGGTTTCCCGGTCCATCAGGGGCTCGAGATAGGCCACGGCTTGTTTCATCACGCGCGCGGTTTTGACGACTTGGGGCAAAAACATCTTGCCGGCACCGAACAGATCGCCCACCACATTCATCCCGTCCATCAACGGCCCCTCGATCACCTCGAGCGGCGCGCTCTCGCGCAACACTTCTGCCAAATCCCCTTCCAAATACTCGGCCTGCCCGTGCAACAAGGCGTGTTTTAAGCGGTCTTCGACAGGGCCTTGCCGCCACGCGTCGTCTCGTTTGCGGCTTTTACCGGTGGCGCGCACGGACTCGGCGTATTCCACCAAGCGTTCGGTCGCGTCTCGTCGCCGGTTGAACAACACGTCCTCGATCAGCGCGAGCAATGCCTTGGGAATCTCCTCGTACACCATCAGTTGCCCGGCGTTGACGATGCCCATGTCCAGCCCGGCGCGGATGGCGTGGTACAAAAAGGCCGCGTGAATCGCCTCGCGCACGTAGTCGTTGCCCCGAAAGGAAAATGAAATATTGCTGATGCCCCCGCTCGTTTTCGCGCCCGGGCACAGGGCTTTGATTCGCCGCACCGCCTCGATGAAATTGACCGCGTAATCGTCGTGCGCGGCAATGCCCGTCGCGACGGTCAGGATATTGGGGTCAAAAATGATATCCGTCGCGTCCATGCCCACATCCTCGGTCAAAATCCGATACGCCCGCTGGCAAATTTGCACCTTATCCTCGACCGAGGTGGCCTGCCCCTTTTCGTCAAACGCCATCACCACCACGGCCGCGCCGTAGCGCAGGACGGTCTCGGCTTGTTGGACGAAGACCGCCTCGCCCTCTTTGAGGCTGATCGAATTGACGATGGCCTTGCCCTGCACGCATTTGAGCCCTGCCTCGATCACTTCAAAATCCGAACTGTCGATCACGATGGGCACGCGCGCGATGTCCGGCTCCGTGGCGATCAAGCGCGAAAACGTGGTCATCGCTTCTTTGGAATCGAGCAGGCCCTCGTCCATGTTGACGTCGATCATATTCGCGCCGCCAGCGACTTGCTCGCGCGCGACGGACAGGGCCGTAGCGTAATCCCCGGTTTTGATCAAACGCGCAAACCGCCGCGACCCGGTCACATTGGTGCGCTCGCCGATCATCATAAAATTGGAATCCGGGTAAATGATCATCGGCTCCAAGCCGCTAAAGCGCGACAAAGGCGACCGTTCGGGAATTTGTCGCGGCGCCTTATCGGCGAGGGCATGGGCTATCGCGGCGATGTATTCCGGGGTCGTGCCACAGCATCCGCCCGCGATATTCAGCCACCCCCGCGCGGCAAAATCGCCCAAAATGCCCGCCATGTGGCTCGGGGAATCGTCGTACTCCCCGAACGCGTTGGGCAGGCCCGCATTGGGATAACAACTCGTGAACACAGGCGCGAAATGCGACAACGCCTCCACATAAGGGCGCATGTCGCGCGCGCCCAACGCGCAGTTGATCCCCACGCTTAGGGGACGCGCATGCGCGACGGACAGCCAGAACGCCTCGATGGTTTGCCCGGACAAGGTGCGCCCGCTCTGATCGGTTATGGTACCGGAAATCATCACCGGCACGCGTACCCCGCGGTCTTCAAAATAGCGATTCACCGCAAAGAGCGCGGCCTTGCCGGTGAGGGTGTCGAACACCGTCTCGACCAAAATCAGATCGACACCGCCTGCCATCAGCCCCTCGACCTGCGCGTAATACGCCTGCACCACGTCGTCAAACCCGTGCGTGCGAAATGCCGGATCGTTCACATCGGGCGACAGGGAAAGCGTGCAACTCGTCGGCCCTAAAGCACCTGCGACAAAGCGCGGCTTGTGCGGATTTTGCTCCGTCACCTCGTCTGCAACATCGCGCGCGATTTTGGCGGCGGCCGCATTGAGGTCGCGAACCCCGTTTTGGAGCTGGTATTCCGCCATTGAAATCGCCGTGGCATTGAACGTATTGGTTTCGATGATATCGGCCCCCGCGTCCAAAAATCGCCGGTGGATATCCGCGATCATCTCCGGTTGCGTCAGGGACAACAGCTCGTTGCACCCCTTCAAATCCCCGGGATGATCGGCGAACTCCTCGCCGCGAAACGCCTGCTCGTCCAAGTCGTACGCCTGAATCATCGTGCCCATCGCCCCGTCGAGCAACAAGACGCGCTCGGCCATTATTTTTTTGATGATCGCTTCGGTATCGCGCATCGCGCTTCTCCCATTCGCCATCTTCGGGCGGGCACGGTGCGCCGCCCTACATCGATCAAAAAATCGCCGCGGCCAATCCGCCTGCCATCACCATGCCGATCGAGATCCAGCGAAACGCCGCCACATGGTGAACCCGTGCGCGCAGATAGGTCGCGGTCACAAATCCCAACGCCAAGCCAGGCGCGCCCCAAAGGACGAATTGCACGCTCTCAAAGGTGGCGACGCCCAGCAGCCACAACACATTGAGGCTCAGCGCGGAAGTACTCAAAAAGCAGGTCAAAAGCGTGGCGCGCATCATCGCGTGGGGCCATCGTTGTTTCAGCCCGAACAGAACCAAAGGCGGGCCGGACACGCCGATACTCGACGACAAAAACCCACTGAACGCGCCCACGGCCATAAGCGTTGTTGCGTCGCGCTGAAACGGGCGGCCCGGGCGCACTTGCAAAAAAATCGCCAATCCCACCATCGCCAGCCCAATCGCGCGTTTCATCACTTCGGCATCTGTATCGCGCAACAAGAACGCGCCCAACGGCATGCCCACAATCGCGCTGCCCACAATCGCGCCGAGCACGCGCCAATCCACGTCGCGGCGCAGTTGCACAAATTGCCCGATGCCCAAGGGCAAATACGACATCAGAACCCCGGGCACGACCACCTGTGCGGGAAACCACAAGACCAGCGCGGGCACGGACAGCAGGTTGAACCCAAACCCGGTCAACCCCTGCAAACTGCCCGCGATCCAAAAAATGCCGCTCGCATAGCCGATTTCGCGTATGGGAAAGTCGATGGGATATTCTCCAATCGGGAAGACGAAAAGCGGGAAGACGCAAGAGGGGAGACGGGAGAGGAAAAGCGACCGAGTTGGGAATGATCCCGCCCTGTCCCCATCAACCGTAGGGACAGGCCCCCGTGCCATTTGTACCAACTAATTCATTATCGGGGTTGCTTTGCTGTTCCACCGTCCTTCAGAGAAGCCATCGCCAAAGTGCCATCCCAAACATCCATCAACGAAAGCCATCGGGCACAGCGCGCAAGTCCGTCTCGCAACCAACATTTATTTTGCAACCCACCTCGCAGGCTGTCTCATGTCGTCCTGCTACAAAAGCGCTTTGCGCTGTGCTAGCCCCTCGGCGCATGAGAGCGGCATTTTTTGCCTACTTTTTTTTGCTGTTGAAAAAAAGTAGGTCGCCGAAGGCATCGAAGGCAACCAACAATGCTTTAGGACCAAACGCTTAAGAAAAGCGAGCCAGTCGGTGCGGGTTGGTGCGTATCAAAATTTGGTATCTTTTAATTTCCGAAGTAATTAGTTGGTACAGATGGCCCCCGTGCCTGTCCGCGCCTACGGAGAGGGGAGAGGAAAACCGACCAAGTTGGGAATGATCTCACCCGTCCAACTGACGGTCTTTGACGTTTGGGGCGTAAAATTTTACGCCCTTTCAGCAACCAGTTCTTCGCAATTCCCAAGCAGAAGGGCGGGACTAATCGCTCGAGTTGCAATCTTGACAATACCGCCGACCTCGCGTTATCTTAATGCTTTGGGCAGATACGCTACCTGCCGTTCATCTGCGTTCATCTCTGCTTCATGCCTGTCGTTGCTCTCCCGTCTTCCGTCTTCCGTCTTCCGTCTTCCGTCTCCCGTCTTCCCTCTCCCGTCTTCCCTTTATGATCCTCCGCAATCCCCTGATTCTTCCCGTCTTTGTTCCCACCTTCCTGATCCGATTGGGCAGTGGGTTGCTCCTGCCGATTTTGCCATTGTTTGCCAAATCGTTTGACATTTCCTACGTCACCATTGGTTTCGTGATCGCGGCAGATGGATTGGGGCATCTCATTGGGGATTTGCCCGCGGCGGTTGTGGTCAACCGAATCGGGCGAAAAGCAGCGATGTTGTTGGGCGTGCTCACGGTCGCGCTTTGCGGCGCGGGGCTCTTTGTCGCGCCATCTATTCTCGCGGTCTTCATCCTGCGCTTTGTCGGTGGCCTCGGCGGCGCGCTTTGGGATATTTCGCGGTACGCGTATTTGACCGACATCACGGCCACGCACCAAAGGGGGCGCGCCCTGTCCGTGTTTGGGGGGATCAGCCGCATCGGCACCTTTGCAGGGCCGGGCATCGGGGGGTACATCGCGGCGGCCACGTCTGTCAAAGGCCCGTTCCTCGCGTTCGGCGCCATCGTCCTCCTAGCCGCTGTGGTGGCTGCGATAGCGGTCGAATCCTCTGCCGAGCGCGTTTCCCCGCCGCAACGCGGGCATTTGCGCCACATTTTCGGCATCTTTCGCGCCCACAGCAAAAACCTGATCACCGCGGGCACGGGGCAACTCTTTGCCCAAACCATTCGCAGCGGTCGCTATTTCATCATCCCCCTGTACGGCGCGGAGGCACTCGGCTTGGGGTATGAACAAATCGGCTACATCCTCAGCATCTCGGGCGCCATCGACATGGCGATGTTCTATCCCGCGGGCGTGATTATGGATCGCTTGGGCCGCAAATTCGCCAATGTGCCGAGTTTCGCGCTGCAAGCCATGGGCATGGCACTCATTCCCGCCACGCAAGTTCTTGCCCCGTACTTGGACGTCGCGCCCCTGTTGCCCTTTGGCCTCGTCACCGGCGTGACCGGCGAATTTATGGCTCTGTTGCTCGCGGCCAGCGTGATCGGATTTGGCAATGGCCTCAGTTCGGGCGCGATGATGACCTTGGGCGCGGACCTCGCACCGCGCGACGGTCTCAGCGCGTTTTTGGGCATGTGGCGCCTCATCGGCGACGGTGGGCGTCTCAGCGGCCCGGCGTGCGTGGGTTGCATCGCGGACTTGCTCGGATTGTCGCCCGCGACCTTGGCTATCGCCTGCATCGGCCTCTCCGCATCGGGCATCTTCCTCTTTCTCGTACCGGAAACTTTGAAAAAATAGCTCGTTGATTTTCCGTTGTCCCATATACGTTACTGTTTCGGACAGGCACGGGGGCCTGTCCCTACGATGAACGGCTTATCGCGGTCAGGGTCGGATTACTCGCCTTCATGCTCGGATTACTCGCCTTCATGCTCGGATTACTCGCCTTCATGCTCGGATTACTCGCCTTCATGCTCGGATTACTCGCCTTCATGCTCGGATTACTCGCCTTCATATCCCGATCCGCACTTTTGGCGTGTCTTTGAAAATGAGGACAAATAAAATCAAATGGGTATCACTCATTTCCCATCGCTTCGAGGTGCGCGATAACCTCGTCGAGCGGGGCGTGGCAACTCAGGCAGGGATAGGGAAACGCGCCAGTTGCGCGCAGGTGTTCGCCATTTCGCATGTGAAATCGCCCGGTGCGATCCATAAACTGACCCCAATGCCCCATCCCGATTCCCGATCGAGCACTCGCTTTGGCACTTTCGCGCCAGCTTTCGGGAAACAGAGCCAAAAATGGCGGCGCGGAATTGAGCCAACTCCCGCACCGGACGGTCTCGACTTCGGGACGTCGCGTTCGCGTGTCGCGCAACAACTGCAACAACGTATTCCGAAACGCGCCGCGCATCTCGCTCAGCGGGGATTTGGGCTGATACACATTGGCGATGTGGAGCGCGATATACCCATCGCCATCATCATGCGTCCAGCAGCGATAGGGACGCCCTTTGGGAGATGGCCTGCGCCCATCCTTTGTCACGCGAGGCCACAAATAGGCCAGTCCCTCTTCTTCCACGCCTTCGCACCGGTCAAAAATCGCCTTTAAGCCCTTGAGATAGGCGTTCCAATCCGGGTCTTCATGCCCCCATGCGGGATGGTGTGTGCCATCGAAAAAATCCGTGTTGCGATACACATTGACCCGCGAGACAATCGCATCTTCAAACGCGATGCCCTCCCGCGCCATCAGCACCCGCACATACCACAAACTCAATTTGAGAAAATGGCTGACGTAGTGAATGCGAATTTCACTTTCCATAATCCCTCGCAAAAAATTAAGGCGTCTATGCGCGCTCGGAACGAATCCGAGTTCATGGACGCCTCGTGCTTATGCGGTCTGAATGATTGCCGACATCCCAATTAGCTACTCACATCTTCCAGTTCTGCTGTTGCGTCTTGCGCTTTCAAAACTTGACGAACGGGATCTCCAACCTCCACGTAGATATCTAGTTCCTCAAAAGAATGAAAAGAAGGGGATGGAAGTTTATATTTTTTTAGCCAGCCGGACGGCATAAGTGCCCGAGCAAATGGCCCAAGGGCAAAGGGGTTAACAGCCATGAACTCCTCTGGGAGGTCAGATGCCACAGAAAAATTTTCTTGAACCTCAGTAACCCGCACTCTGACTTTCGGACGCTCAATAGAACCCAAAACTTCTCCTGTATCGGGGTCTCTAATATCCCCAGATTCAAGAGACATTACGTCGAAGTACATGCCGACAAAGACGCCCTTTGCAGAGCCTATGTTGAGCGCGATTTCCCGCTCGTTGAGCACAGCCGCGACTTTTCCGCGAATCGGTTCGGTCATTGTCTATCCCTCGTTTGGGCGCAGAGATATTCAGATTGCCCTTAATCCGATTTTCTCCATAATCATCGCCATAATAAGATGCGAGTTCGCCGTCCTTTGGGATGTTGATCAAGAGGTCGAAACGATCCGCTTCCCACTCCAAGTCAATGCTGCCATGAGGGCCGGGAAGAATTTCTGGAATCAATTCTTCGGACGCTTCAATCTCGAGGACGTGCTCGGGCAAACCGCCGATCAGATTTCTCAAAAAGAACACCGCTTTTTGCCATGTTTCTGTGGCATAGGCACACGCCCCATCGCCATCCCAGTCTTCTTCCAAGTCGAGGATTTTTTGAGAACGCTGAATTTCTTCCTCGAGAAATTCGCGGATCATCCTTCGGCGAATCGCACCAGGGCCTTGTGGGGAAATGGTTCTTTCAGTCATCATTTGGATTGTCCCAAAAAAATGGAGCGGGAAACGGGACTCGAACCCGCGACATCAAGCTTGGGAAGCTTGCACTCTACCAACTGAGTTATTCCCGCTCCGCAATGGGTAGCCAATTTACACTTGTGGTTCTGCGGTGTCAAGATTTTTTCAGGTGGTGCAAAATGGCATCTGCCGCGCCGTGGGCATCCACCCAAGCAATGCGTTTGTCTTTGCGAAAAAAGGTCATCTGTCGCTTGGCGTATCGCCGCGTGGCCCGTTGCACATCGGCGATGGCGCGGTCGAGCGCGATCTCGCCATCGAGATATTGAAACGCCTCGCGGTAGCCAAAGGTCTTGAGCGCGTTCAGGGTTGGTGAATAGCCCATGTCGCGGAGGCTTTGTGCTTCTTCGATCAAGCCCTGCGCGAACATCTGACGGGTGCGCGCATCGATCCGCTCGTAGAGCACTTCGCGTTCCCAATACGAGCCAAAATGCGATGCGGTGCAATGGATGCGCGGCGATGGCGGCACTTTTTGGTGCTCGGAGATCGGCTTGCCCGATGCCTCATAGACTTCCAACCCGCGCACGATGCGCTGCGTATCGGTCGCCTGAATTTTGGATGCCCATTCCGGATCGACCGCCCGCAACTTTTCGTACAAGTTGGGAAGCCCATCTCGCGCTTCTGCCTGCAAGCGCGTGCGAATCCCCGCGGGAATCTTCGGCATGGGCGAAAAGCCATCGAACAATGCGCGGATATACAAGCCCGCGCCGCCGACGACAATGGGCATCTTGCCGCGCCTTAAGACATCCCCAATCACCGCTGCGGCGTCTTCGGCGAATCGCCCCGCGCTGTAGTCCGCGTGCAGATCGACAAAATCGATCAGGTGATGGCGCGCGGCATCTCGTTCTTCAGGGGTCGGCTTTGCGGTGCCAATGTCCATGAAGCGATAGATCTGACGTGCATCTGCCGAGATGATTTCGCCATTCAATCGCCGCGCCAGTTCAATGCCCACAGCGGTTTTTCCAGATGCCGTGGGGCCGGTAAGCACGAGAATGTGCGGAAGAGAAGCCATTATAGTGGGGAGAGGGAAGACGGGAGACGGGAGAGGTAAGAAGCCATCGCAATCGTAGGGACAGGCCCCCGTGCCTGTCCGAAGATACGAGGTAAGAGGCGAGGAACGCAGGGGCGATGCTCCCGTGCTCGCCCAAAGATACAAGAGAGAGCGGTCTGGAAGACTAAAAAAACAAACTGCGAAATACGCGGAGCTCCGCATTTATCCCTGATGGGACGCCGGATGCGGACAACTTTGGTACTAGTTGGTACAAATGGCCTTCGTGCCTGTCCTTGCACCCAGCGGCGAAAGGGTTAGGGATCAGCCCCCGCCCACAATTTTTCAAATTGCCCTTTGTCGTAAATCACCACGCGGTCGCCCGGTTGGACATTCAGCGAGACGGATAGGGAATCCAAGGCGTGAACCGTCAGCGTGCCCCACGGGTGGGCGATGGCAAAAGGAGGGGGTTGGCCTTGGCCCTTGCCGTGGAAGGAAAAGAATCCGCCCTTTGCGATCGCGAGATCGAATCCCCCGCTCGTGCGGTGAACGCGGCATTCAAAATCGCCCGTCAGCCAGACGTGGTTCACCATCTCGATTTGTGCGCGCAGGGGTTGAGACGCGCGCATGGCGAGCGCGTTGTTGAGCGCGTACGCGAACAGGGGCTTGCCGCTGAACGCGCCTTTGGGCGTCCAGGCCGCGGGCACATTGCAGACGAATAATTTGCCCGCGGTCACGCGGGCATGGGGCATCAAATTGGCGATCGCACCTTCGCTCGTTTTGGATGCCTCTCGCCAGAACATCCCCTCTCGCCCGAGCACGAGTCCGTAATACGCGATGAGGACGCAGAAGATGACGCGGCATGCGGGACGGCTTTTGTCCAGATAGACCGCGGCAATGCCCACGCAGAAGAAGGCGGAGGGCAAGTACAAATACCAGTTGTGCAAATGCCCCAATGCCGGCGCGAGGCTCGCGGCGACGAGGCAGGCGATGAGCAGGACGAGGCGCGTTGCGTCTCGACGATAAAGGATAAAAATCGCCGCGCTTGCGATCGACAAGGCGATGCCCAGCCAATAGATGTCGGTCATGCCGAATTTTGCGATGGCTTTCGCGCCATCCCGCATCCAATTCAGGGCCGATACGCGAGGCGTTCCGCCCAACGCGCTGCCCAAGACGAGGTATCGGCTGGCAAAGTACCCGAGCAAGGCGCCGCCAACGACCGCCATCCCGCGCCATGCCCGCGCGTTTTTCCACGCCTTGCGATGCGCGATCCACACCGCGAGCGCGACGGGGAGGGAGATCGCCATTTCTTTGGAAAAGAACGCGAGCGCGCTGCATGCGGCGAGTGCGGACAGCGTCCCCCGAGAACCGCGCTGCAAATACGCGGAAAACGAAATCAACGCCCCCAAATAAAACAGCGCACATAGCAAATCCGTGCGCCCGACGATCCAGAAGACCGAATCCGTGTGAATGGGCAAGACAAAAAACAAAAGCGCGCTGCCCCATGCCACAGCGCGTTCTAAAGACAGGGATCGCGCGAGCAAAAAGACGAGAGACGCGCATCCCGCGTGGATCAAAATGTTGTGAATGTGGTAAATCGCGGGTTCATAGCCGCCGATCGCATAATCGAAATAAAACGACAACACGACCACCGGGCGATAGTACCCCCCTTCCCCGACGAGACCCGTCCAACCGGTGGTCAGCGCGAACGAGACGCCTTTGGACGCGAGCCTGAGATGGCCCCAGTCGTCGTCCAACAGCGAGATGCCCGAAGCCAGCCACACCAACATGACAAAAACCGCGATGGCGATGATCCCGAAAAATGCGAGTCCCGTTTTCATAAACGAGGAATAGCTGTCGGTGGTCCGTTCCCGCCCAACTCAAAAGCGAGATGGCGGGATGCCTCTGTGCCCGCCCGAAAAGATCCGTGGGAATGGGTACAAAAAAGCGACAGGTGACGTTGGACTTCGAGGGAACCGATCGCTACTCCCCTGTGTCGCCCGCCGAACGGGGCGAGGTTGGGACGCGCTTAGAAGCATCCAATACGGTTATTCCCACGAGCTCGCGCTCTCGATAGCGCAACAGGAGGCCATCATCGGTCGCGTCCGTATCCGTGGCCTGTTGCGGACGCGCAAAGCCGATGTAGAGCACATCGGCGTCTCGGTCGTAATCCACCCAATACCGCGAGGCCGGAAAATCGATCAAAAAAGGTGTTGCCGGCGCGAGTGATAGGGCTTGTTCACGGGTCAGGGCTTGTTCCATAAGGCTTTTCTTTTCTCAATCGCCCGCAGCTTCGCACCGATCTCGTTTTAGAATCGTTTTCATACCCAGCCGATGGATCTCCACAAATCGGATGCTCGTTTCCCATTCTCCCAATGTCAGCGGCACCGCGAGTTCATCTGAATTTTTCAAGGTGCTATGCAGCTTCGCCATAGCGTCTTCGTCGTTCTTGACAAACTCCTTATACCTCGCCGCACACACCGGACACAGAGCCAAGAACTGATCCTCGTGCTCCTTGGGGAGATAGTCGCGTGACAAAGCCTCCACCGCCTCAAAATAGTACTCTCCATTGCGCTTCTTAAACGGCATTTCCCCTTCACATATCTGGCAGATCATTTGATCGTCTTCGTTGGTGTACTGATCCCGCAATTGTCGAGTTGGATCAATCTCTCCTCGTGAAGTCCGAACGCTTCTTTCTCGCTGATCGTATTCCTTTTTGGAAGCGTTGTCGTATTGCTCGCCAATTCGCTCCTGTCGTCGTTCAGGGGCTCGTGTTGCTCTTTCTGGAAATGCGGGTTGCGATTTGTAACTTTCTCGCCAATTTTTGTATCCCTCTGGGTCTTTGCGTTTTAACTCTGCCACCTCTTTTGCTTCCTCACCAGAATCAAACCCGAAAGACTTGGCGGCTTCTTCTACAAGTTTTTTGGGGAGTTTCTTTTTCATTCCGAGTTGATCTGCCAATCTCTCATCGCGGTCAAATGATTTGGGCAGATCATCGAGGGTAAGGTCGCATGGTTTGTGCATCTCTCCGTTTGAGTCTGGTAGCCAAGCGGTTTTGATCAGCAACTTGCCAAACTCGGACAATCGCTCTTCTGTTTCGCTGTTCTCATAAGTTTGCCTCGTCGATTTTTCTATGATTCCGCGAATGCAATCGGAATGAGGAATGGCTATTTCATTCCAAATAAACGCACTCTTTTTTGGCGTTGAACGAGATATCGCACCTTCCAAACCATCTACCTGTATGTCGGGATCAAAGCCGTCAAGCCCCCTTTGGTGCCAACCGTGAAAATTCACAATAGAGATATATCCTTGCGAATCCCCTTCTTTTTTTGGGATCCTTACCGTTGCCTCAACTCCTAGATATCTAAACAGAGCAGATTGTGGATGATCTGGACTGACACAGACGAAGGAATCGTCCCCGCAAAAATACATCCGCAACGCATCACTTCCCAAATAGACCTGTTCTGGCTTCCGATAAACGGTCTTCTCCGTACCTGCAAACTCTGCGAGAATAAACGGCGTCTCCTTCAGTCGTTGCACAAGCCGCGATTTCTTCTCATTTGAATCTGTTGAGTATGCCCGTTCAATCGTCACTAAATCGCGTTTGTTCTCATCAATGGAAACGTCGGCAGTGTCATTGTATTTCGGCAAAATCGTTTCGATGACTTCTGCTACGAGGTCTAATTCTGGAATGCCAAGTTCCACCAAAAATTGGCGGACTTCCCCACGCCGAGATAGTTCTACCTTTACGATTGGCAACGAAGTTTCCGTATCCGATTCTGTAGCCAAGTAAGCGTTTGGCGAGCCATCATACCGAAATGGATTCACATGCCTCCCGTCCTGAAGCCGTAGAATGGGCTTGTTTCGCAGGATACCAGATTCATCGCGTTTCCATCTCGGTGGTCGCCACAGTGCTTTTTGGTCAGATAGAAAGTCATAGAATTTGATGAACCACTCGTCATTCTGGTTGGCGAGGAATTGTTTAGACAGATTGCGAGCGAACGTTTCAGGCGTAACTTCCTCAATCTTGAGTTCTTGCATCAGGTAGGATCGGAGATCAGGCGTGCGGTCTTGGGTTATGTCAGACGACAGCCACTTGATTTCGGCGTGGGACTGAAACAATGCACGGAGTTGTTCTCGATTCAGAATCTCCAAAAGTGCTGCACCGCGGATGAGCTTGGCGTTCCGCGCAGAGACGAACGTACCGTCATTTGCTGGGAGAAGTGCCTCGGTCATCAGGACTTCACGCACTTTTTTGAAGATGGGATAAAACTCTCCGTAAATACTTTTGGGTGTTTTGGGTGTTGTATAGTAAGAGTGCCGACTCTCTCTGTCCTCAATCTCAATCGGCAAAGTCTCTAACACAGATACCGACAACAACCCCATCTCTTTCAACTGCCGCAGAGCCTCGACGACCAACTCAGCGGTTTTTTTGATGAGCTTCTTATTCCAATCATCCTGTCCCTGGATATGCTCACGCGAAGATGTAGTGCGGTATGGACCCTGCATCAGGAAGCCCAACTTGGTATCTTGTTTGGTGGGGAAATAGACGACTAACGGCGATCGATCAATTTTTGCAATGCTTTCTTCATCTCTGGCGTTGGTCTCAAGCCGAAACCCGATCTCGACAGAGACCTGCCCACTGGCATCGGGAACAGATACGGGGCGTTCAAAAATCAGCCAATTTTCCTCTGTGTCCCGACCGTTTCTCTGACCAATGACCGTAACGCGGTGCGCGATTCTACTCCTATTGACAGGATCGGATTCTTTGAGGTATTGCCCCTTTTCGTCATTCGGTTCAACGCGCCATTCGATTTCGTCAATCCGCCTCAAGAATAGCAAGACCCTTGGGCCGAGTTCTCGCAACTTGTTCAAAATGAGATCAAAGGCCTCCTGTTTCGATAAATTTTCATGGTCAAATGGAAAAACGAAAACCGTCTCGCCTTTTGCGATTTGGCAGGTCGAGTTTGGGGCTTTCGCTTCAGGGCGGATGTAGCGTTTGAGGACAAAATGTTCATCGCCGGAATGAATCTCTGGAGAGGCCGTAAAGGCATAAACCGATTTGAAGCCGATCCCGAATTTTCCGATCTGCGCGACGTCCGCTTTCTTCGTGCCTTTCAAGACATCGGACACCCCTTTAACATCTTCCTCGTCGAACGGCGCGCCAAAATGTCGAAATTCAAGTCGGTCGGGGAAGAGTCGAAACCGAACTGCGCGGGGAGAACGATCATCGGGATTTTGCCCAAAGCGTCTCTCCAACGCATCTTCGGCATTTTGCAACAACTCATACACAAAATGAGATCTGTCGCTGTACAACTCCTGAGAGATCAGGTGTCCAACATCGTCAAACTCTACGCCGCGCCGACGTATGTTGTCTCGGCAGATCGCGTTGTAATCACTTGGCATGCGGCCTCCTATTTATCTTCAATCTCGACTACAATATCGATCCGAAGCGCGTCGGCAATGCGTTCAATCTCTTTTGCTTTTTGTTCTGTACCGGAATGTGTAAAAATAAAATATCCATCTACCTGTCGATATTGTGGTCTTGCAGTCCTCTCGAGCGATACGAGTGGATTTCTAGAGTCTCTAATGAACGGCAATTCTGCAACACGTCCTAAGCCAATAAGTTGGAGAGACTTGAGGAAAGTATCTACCGCCTTGTTTTCACAGATAACCGTTCCATCGGGAAATGTGACTTTCAGTTTTCCGGGAGAGGCTCTCATGCCTTCGGGACGCCGCAATCCACCTTTTATCTGATTCGCCAACGATGACAGTTCTTGGGCCAAGGAAGCCAACTGTCTTTTTTCATCATTGGGGGTATCGAACAATTTTTCAAGAGATTCCCTTTCCGCGATCAGATCATCGGGCACAGAGATGCCCAGTTTGTTAAGTTGGACAATGGCCTTTGTAATGTCGCGGTATCTTTCCGTCGCTTCGTCCGGGGGAGCGATCTTCAAAAAGCTCTCATCAACCCAGGCTTTGATTTGTGCAATCCCTTCAAAAGGGTTGTAATTCTCCATTTTCATCCCTCCTCTACGGACAGGCACAGGGGCCTGTCCCTACATTATCCCTCTATGGTTAAGGTGCCATACGCCACCGGCTCGGCGAGAATATCCGCGCGCTCCTTAGCGGTGTCAAGATCGCCGATGCGTCTGGCGCAGTCGGCTTGTGTGTGGTCGATCTGCGATTGGCGCAGTCGCCGTAACCTCTCATCGCCCGCCCGTTCGCGTTGTTCCTCGAGCAGTGCCATCTGCGCCCGGTGGATCGCCTGCTGGCTTTCGCTCTAATACATCAGCCGTTCTCGGTTTCACACGGCGCGGCGGCAGGCGGATATAGGATCGGCCGCTTGCCCGCTCTCGCGCTTTGAGATCTGCCACGATCAAGTCCGAGTCGTATCCGAACTGCGCTGCATGCTCCTGCCTTATTCGTCGCACTTCTGCAACGATGGGATCGTTCTTCATCAGTGCTATCCAATCATGCGGACAGGCACGGGGCCTGTCCCTACGGTTGAGATCGTTCTTCACAGCGCGATCCTTTAATCCCCGATATTCAAAATCCCATACCCCACCGGCTCGGCGAGAATATCCGCTTTTGCCATGGCGTGGTCGAGTTCTTGGATGCGTCTGGCGTAGTCGGCTTCGGCAGTTTTAATTTCGGACTGCCGCATTCTCTGTATCTTCTCATCGTCCGCCCGTTCGCGTTGTTCCTCGAGCAGTGCGATCCGCGCCTCGTGGCTCGTCGATAGGCTCTCCATGCGGTACGCGGCCAATTCTCGCGTTTCGCGCTGGTGCTTTGCCCGTGCTTCGGCCCACAACTCGTAATGGCGGTCGTCTAATTCATCCCACGCGGCGGCACTATCTTCCCGCTCGTCTGCGGCGTCTATCGCGTTCTCAAACAGGCGGCTCAGGTGTGGCGTTACGGCGTCTGACGACGCAATGGCCTTGAGCACCAAATCTTCCTTGATGCCGTGGAACCGCCACTGGTAAATGGCAAACTCGCAACGGCCGGCGGGCACCTCGTCCGACCGCGCCTTCAGGCGTGCGATGACGCGCTCCGCTTTGTCGAACGATTCCGCCGCCTGCTTCACCAAGGGGTGGAGCGGCATGAGGAACGCGGCGTCGGGATGTTGCGAGGCGCAGTCCGATTCAAACGTGACGGAGAGATGGGGATTGCCGCCCTTGAGGTAGTTTTCCCATTCCCGATAGATGGGCGCGCTTTGCCGCCGGAATTGCTGAAAGTCGCGCAACAAACGATAGCGGGCATCCTGCGAAAGCCGGAGCGTTTTTAAGGGCTTTTCGCCGAGGATGAACTCTCGATCCGTTCCGCAGGTGTCTTGCAAATAGAGCGCGACGAGCCTGTGGAGAGACGCGGGAGACAGCCAAAAACTCGACGCATCCTCGATGTCTTTCCGCATTTGATCCTCTGGGATGCGAATGCCGAAAAGCTCCTTGTGTCGCTGTTCCAATTTTTCCTGTTCTTGTATCAACCGAATTTTGTTGTCCGCCAACTGCTGGAACTTGGCTTGGCGCTCCGCTTTGCTCAGCGCGTAATTCTCCGCGATATTTCCGATCTCTTTGGCGATCTCTCCGAGGATCTCCTCACTCGCGCCGAGGGCGTGATCGAACACGCCGATGCGGACGAGGCAACGGTCGTAAATATCGGCATCGACCGTCCCCGGCGTGATCAGGTTGACGATGGCGACGCTCTCGCTCTTTTGGCCCTTTCTGTCGATGCGCCCGATCCGCTGCTCAACGCGCATGGGATTCCAAGGCAAGTCGTAGTTCACCATGCAGTCGCAGAACGGGTAGTCCAAGCCCTCGCAGCCGATTTCCGAGAACAGCAGGACATCGAGCCCGTCGCGGTCTCCACGCGGTTTTTCAAAACGGCTCCGCAGTGCGACGCGCTCCTCGTCCGGCGTCCCGCCGTGGATCATCGCCACGCGCACGCCGTCCGTAGCGAGATGTTTGTAGAGATAGCGGAGGGTGTGGCGAAAGCTGCTGAACAGCATCACCTTGTTGTTGGGCAGGCGTTGCTTGTCCCGAATGACCTTGCGGAGTGCATCGCGTTTTGGATCGCGGGGATCGAGGGATCGCGCTTGCGCGAGGATGGCTTGGATGTGCCGCCGGATGGGATCGACCGCATCGCCCGAGAGTTGCGGCCCCGCATTGTCGGCTTCCGCCCATTCCAATTCGTCGATATGCCGATTGAGGATGTCCTCGAGGAAGGGAACGAGTCCGTACAGGCAACTCGCGGCTTGGCGTCTGATCGTGGTCATCATGAACTTGACGTTGACGTCCCCGTGCAGTCGGCTGAAGATCTCCGCCTGAATTTGGAGCAACGCGTCGTGTAGCCGTTGCTGATCCGGGGTGAACGCCACGGTTACGGTTTCCGGCTTGCGGATGGTGAATGCCCCGATATCGCGCCGCCGCGTTCTGTTGATCATGCCCGAGAACGTATGCAGTGCCTCGATGTCCGTGATGAGTCGAACTCTTTCCTCCGTCGCGACGCCATCCCCGGCGAGTTGGCGCCCGATCCGGTTAAATTCGGGATTGTGCTTGAGAAGTACGCGTCCCCAAGCCGTTGAAGCGGCCGCGTCGAGGGCCTCCGCGGCCCGCGCCGTCCAATCCGCCGCTTGCCCGCGAACGAGATCCACGGCCCGGTTGATAAACGGATTTGGCTCTGCCATGTGCTCGAAACTCTCGCGGTCTCGGATGAGATCCGGGCGAAGCGCGTTCAGCAATACGAACAGGTCGCGGTTGCCCAACTGGATGGGGGTGGCCGTCAGAAAGACCGCCGCCTCTGCGTGGTCGCAGAAAAACCGCACGGCTCGGTGGGCGTAGGTGGTCGGATTGCGGATGTGATGGGCTTCATCCACGATCACGAGATCAAAGCGCGGCGGCGGGTCCAAGTCGAGCAGGCCCTTTCTGTTTTTGTCCCGCGATCCGTGGATGAGCACTTCGTCGAACAGCGAGTACGGGAGAATCGCCTTTTGATACCGGTCGGGCCACGCGCCTTCCAAGTCCATCTCGTTGACGCAGTATCGCAATGTTTTTCCATCTAAATGGATGAACCGCTCGTCAAACCGCTTCATCTCGCTTTCCCACTTGCGCTCAATCACCAATGGCCGCGGGCACACGATGAGGACGGATTCGATGTCGCGCCTGGCCTGCAACTCCCGGAGGATCAGGCCAGCCTCGATGGTTTTGCCGACGCCCACGCCATCGGCGATCAGCAACCTCGGGCGGTCCGATCGGATGAAGCGCAACACCGGACGGAATTGATAGGGGATGAAATCGACGCGGGCCGCGTTGAGCGAATACAGCGTGGATAGGCTGGGTTGCCGAATTTGGAGGGCGGTTAGATGGGCGTGAAAGCGGTCGCGGGAAAGAACTCGAAAGTCATCGGCGCGGTCTTCGGCCTGCAACTGCGAGGCGTAGTACGTTTGAATCCCGTCCCGGACAAAAACCTTGCATCGGCTTTCGGGACGCCCCGGCAAGACCTCGACAACCGCGCCCTTCACGGCGGGATCGGACTTCAAAACGACGATTTGACCCGGTGAAAACGCGACCATCGCTACGCTCCTCAAAAGCCGTTTTAAGACGAATGGCGATAAGAAGTCATCTAAAAACTCGGCCCATTTCGCAGGACAAAACCATACATGCCGCGAAAATAGGACGCCTTGATTCCACCCTTTTATCTTCGGACAGGCACGGGGGCCTGTCCCTACGATGGCGATTGCTTCTCACCTCTTGTATCTTGTATCTTCGGACAGGCACGGGGGCCTGTCCCTACGATTGCTTCTCCCGTCTCCCGTCTCCCTCGCAGGAGGGGGCTAGGGGGGTAGGTCCCGATAATTTTTAGATGGCTATAAGGGCCTACTCATGGTCGCCGTTCACTCGATCTCGACGCCCATCATGTTCAACTGCCCGCGTGCAAATCGGGCGGAGGAGGACGCGCTGTATTCGGCGACGATCTTTTGATACGCGTCGCGAGCTCGCATGGGTTGGCGCCCGAGTTCGTAACATCTGCCCGCTTCTTTCAGCGCGTAGGGCGCGTAGGGCGAGTTGGGTTGGGCGTCGGCAAAGGCCGCGAATCGTTGACCCGCTTCGGCGAATTTGCCTTCGCTTTCCAGACATGAAGCCAACCCCGACCACGCGCCATACCCCAATGGGCCTTCTGGCGAGTTTTCATCCAGATATCGTTGAAAAAGTGCGCGGGCCTCTGCGATGCGCCCCTCTTCAAACTGCAAATTGGCCAAGGTCATCAACGCCTCGGCGCCCGCGGCTCCGTCTGCGTAGGTCTCCATCGCGTCGTGCGATTCGGCGATGGCGTCTGCGGTGCGGCCTTCGGAAAGCGCGATATGAACGGAGCCCAAGGCTTCGCGCGCATCTCGATCGCGTTGCGCGTGATCGCGTTGGACAAAGACGAAAATCAGCGCGGCGGCAATCGCGATGCCCAATCCCAGGAGGATGGGGATGTAATTGGACTCGATTCGGTCCCACATATTGAGAAACCAGACCAACAGGTCTTCTTGTTGCGGCTTTGTTTGCTGCATGGATCTTCTCCCTCTGTGTCGAGTTGGGGGTAAAATTCAGCCCAAAAGTCGGCGGTTGTTTTCGAGAAAGTACACAAATCGCGTCATTTGGGCAAGGTGGGTTTTTTGATTGGGGAAGACGGTAAAATCCGGCCCAAAGTCAGCGGCCATTCTCGCGTTCATGAAACCGGATTGTCGGGATCGGAATCATTCCCCTCGCCGCGATCCACGGCTTTTGTGCCTTCTCGACCCGTTTTACCGAGGTTGCCTTTCGCCTCTCACTTCATCGGACGCAAATAGGGACCGCGTCCCTGTGTTTTGCCTTTTAATCGCACTCGCGTCTTCACGCCATCTCGATCACATACGTCCTCGCTACGCGGTCGTGCACCCCCTGTCCATCGGGGTGCCTGCGCGCGAGATGGATCAGCACCAACCAGCCCACTGCGCCGATCATCATCACAGCCGACAATGCGAGCCCGGTGCCTGTCTCCACCGTATCGACCCCCTCGCCATCTGTGGGATGCAGGTACCATTCCGAGGGCGTCAACAAGGACATGGCAAAAAAAGGCGCGAAAAACGGCGACCACTTCAGCGCGGCGCGCCTGAACATCTGCGCGTAATCCAATCCGCCGCCATCGCCATCGATCACGCGCAACCCCAACGCCATCTTGCCCGGGGTTCGGCCCATCAGCACGCCAAAGAGTGCGGAATACACCACGGCTATCGCAAAAACTATCGCCCACCAGATCGCCGGATGCTGCGACAATGGCGACATATTGCGCGTCATCACGAGCAGGGCCACCATCAAAATTACAAAATCCAGCACCGTCGCCAACACGCGGCGGCCCATGCCGGCGATTTCGCTTTGCATCAACATGTCTTCACCTCGTCTTTAAGCACGCACATATCGCATTGTCACTCCGCGCGTCGCGTAATGCACTACGACCTATTCACTCCTCGAAATCAGTGCTTTTGTAATTGCCACCACAGCCCGTCTGGGCAAGAGGCGCGTGCCATAGACCAGCATTTTGTTGATCGTTCCGTGAACGGCCACGCGCTTTTGTCTTTGCAGGGCTTTGTACCCATAATCTGCGACCTCCGCGCCCGTGGGCAATGTGCGCGAGTCAAATATGCGCGAACCCGTCGCGCCGGCCGCGCGCTGAAATCCCGTCGCAGTCGCGCCCGGACACAGCGCGGTTACGCTCACGCCCGTGCCCTTTAATTCGCGGGCTATCGCCTCTGAAAACGACAACACATAAGCTTTGGTCGCAAAATACACGGCCATCATCGGGCCGGGTTGAAAGGCCGCCGTCGAAGCCACATTCAAAATTTTTCCCCCGCCTCTGGCGATCATATCCGGCAAAAACAATTTGGTCAACTGCGTCAAGGCGACGACATTCACCTGCAACATATTCGCCTCCGCCATCCAATCCGTTTCTGCAAAAACGCCGTACACGCCAAACCCGGCATTGTTCACCAGACAATTTACCTGCCATCCGTCTTTCACCACGCGATCATAAATTTTTTTCGCCTCGCCCGGCAGCGATAAATCCGCCGCGATCACCCGCGCTTTTACGCGGTATTTTTCGCGCATTTCATCGGCCAGGGCGCGCAACTTATCCTCGGATCGCGCCGACAAAATCACATCGGCCCCATCGGCTGCAAACACCTGCGCCAATGCCGCCCCAATGCCACTCGACGCGCCCGTAATCAGTGCTGTTGCCATAAGTTCCATCCACTTTCACCCGGCCCGAATCCAAGGGGCAATGCCTAGCGGCCAATCCGCCCAATACTCCAAAATCGAATCGGGATAACCTTCTGCGAAGTTGTACACCATTTATGAGGGTTTGTCTGCATACACAATAATTTACCAATCTCAAAAAACGGTCAAGGGACGTGGTGTCCATGTCCTTGGCCCAATTGGATCAGCCCTTTTCAAGCGATGAAAGCTGCGTGCGGATTTCCTCGATGATGCCCTCGATCCGCGAGATCCGTTCCCGCGCTTCGCGATCGATGAATTTTTCATCTGTCATCGTTTTCCCTCAACCGTGCGATACAAAATCCCCGCCTCGCGCAAGCGCACGATCAACTCGGCTTGCGTGCCGCTTCCCTTGCGAGAATTGCAACTGTTGCAGAGCAGTTGCAGGTTCTCCCTGTTGTCCGCCCCGCCTTTTGACCGCGGCGTGAGGTGGTCGACGGTCATATTTTGAAACGGGAAGTGTACGCCACAGCCCTTGCAATTCCCCTCTTGCTCGCCGTACAACACATGCTTGTGCGTCCTGTAATCGGGCAATTCCTCTATGTCCGTGCGGCGCGGAAGGTCTGTCCTGTGAATCACGTTCGGGAGTTTCCCGCCTTTCAGCAACCCATCTTCATCGGATACCTTTTGCAATCGTTCAACGACGATTTTGCCAGCCAATGGCGACAAGTCAATGCCGACCCACTGGCGTCCCAACATCTCCGCTGCGATACAGGTCGTAGCACACCCACAGAAAGGATCGAGCACCACATCACCCTCGTTGCTGCTCGCCTTGACGATGCGCTCCAATAGCGCGAGGGGTTTTTGCGTGGGGTAGCCCGTGCGTTCTTTGCCGCGCAGATACGGGATGTGGACAATCCAATCCTCCGGGAACTTGCCCAATGGATTCAGCACTGTTTTGCCCTCCCGCGAGACACCCGATCCCAAGCGATTCAGCGTTTTGCCCTCGCGTGCCTTGCTGCTCAAAGCGTAGGGAAGCCGTATCGCATCGACGTTGAACACCCACTCCTCGCCCCGCGAGTACCACAGGATGCTATCGTGGGCGCGCGATAGCATCCTCTGTCCTCTCGCAGACATGCGCGTGTAGCACCACACAATTTCATTTTGGAAATTGTCTTTTTCGAAAATTGAATCCGCCACGAGTTTGAGATAGTGACTCGCCGTGGGATCGCAATGCAGATAAATACTCCCCGTCGGCTTGAGAATCCGTTTCAACTCCAAAAGGCGCACCGCCATCATCACCAGATAGGACTTCATCCCCTTTCCATGCGAAAACCCGGCCGCCTCGATCACCCGATACAACGCAGGCTCGCGGTCTGCGATCAAGCCCAACCATGCGACATCCAAATCGCTCAACGTCCATGTATCTTTGAACGTCGCCCCGGTTGCAACACTCCCAATCGGCGCGCGATACGTCCGATGAGAATTAAACGGCGGATCGAGATACACCAAATCCACACTCGCGGCGTTCATCCCCCGCAGAACGTCGAGATTATCGCCCTCAAAGATCGTCCTGTTCGCCCAATTCGGCGCGCTGACCGCGGATTGCACGGGCTTCGCCTTAGCCATAATTTCCTCTTCTCAATCCGCGACGACAAACGCGGCTTCTTTTTGTGTGGTTTCGCCAGAGATCAAATCCGTTATCGCCACGCGCACGAGGTGACGACCCAAGCCACACGCCGTCAGATCGAGCGCGACATAAGTCGATTCGGAAGACCGAAGACCCGATTGCTCAAAATCTATGGCGATCTCCTCGTCCTTGTCTCGCGTCACCGTCTTGACCAAGTGAGAAATCAGCGTCCCGAGCACGCCTTTCTCCTGCGACCGAATGGAATACTCCACGCGGTATTGCGTCTGCCCAAACGCATTTCGTTTCAAATTGTAAATCTCGTAATACACAACGATGGGACGGTCTTTTGGATACGTCCGCGTCGGCATCGGGATGACCGCCAACGGCCCTTTGCGGAACTTGCTCGGTGCGTCGGACTCGGAAATCTCCCACGCCAGTTCGAGATCGCTGAGCTGGAGGCGCGTTTGGGAATAGGGTTCGATCTCCATCGCTTGGCGATAGCGTCCCCGCCCGGTGGAAAGCAAATCGCGGATGGCGGTTTCCAATCGGTAGGAACCGGGCGGTATGTCGAGGCGAAAAACATCCGGGACAAACGCGCCTTTAACAGCCGTGACATCGCCCGTCGTTTTGAAGTGCAAGGGGGCGCGGTGGCGATAAATCCAGCCGGTCTGCGTGTTGATCAGCGCGATGGTGCGCTCCACAGCGAGGCGGGTCTCATCCACTTGGGCAAAGTAGTATCCCAACCCGTAGGGCACGCCGAGATAGATTTCGCACGCGGTTTTTTCGTTCGCGCCCCGAAAGTCCGCCGCGGCGTAATAGAATTTGGCGGGGGCTTTGTTTTTGGCGGGTCGATAATAGTCCGGGACGCTTGCGGCGGCGCGTTCGGTGACGGTTCTCGGGTTGTAGCGGTTGAGGGCCGCGGCTTGTCTCAAAGGGATCATGTCGCCGGGTGGCGCGGGTGCGTATTCATAGGTGCCCGTTCCGCGTTCATCGGTAAATGTAATGTCGAGTCCATCGCCGATATCGACATAGACCCAATTCTCCCACGCCACGGTTGCGGCGTTCTCCGATGCGGTCACGGGCCGAAAAATAGCTGTCCGCGATTCGCTTGCGGAACCTGTCGATGTGCGGAACAATTCGGATGAAAAACCTTGGAACTCGGATAGTTTCCCGCGCAGACTCCGCACGGGATAGACAGGGCCGATGTAGGTGGCGCCCAATGGGGAGATTGCAGCTTGCGACGTGTCAAAAGGATCGCTGCGTCCCGATTTCGAAAACTCCTTTGGATGGACTTTGGCGCCGTAGATCGACAACGCCAATCGCTCCTTGATCTTTTGAACCGCCAAACTCTGATCAAAATTCAGTTCATCAGACCGAGACCGATAGTCCGCCTCCCCGAACCGAATATAAACCTCCCCGCGCCTGTCCCACGGCTCTCGCCCCTCCGAAAAATAATGCCGCGCATACCACACGCGCCAACAGTGTTCTATACGCCGCTCATTCTCAGGCGTCGTAATATCCGGATCGCGTAAGTTCCAAAAGCGATGCAAGAAGCCCGGGCGTCGGTCGATGGCCGTCTCGTCAAACGCAGCGCGTTCCGCACCGGAAGCGACAAAGCGGATGTCGTCATACAGCGCTTTCTCCACCGAATCCAGAGCGGCTATATACCGGTCAAAATACCGCTCGGCAAGGGATGCGTTCCCCAACTTCAGATACGAGTATGCCAACACGGGCAACACTGCGGTCGCGGTGGGATGACGGGTGATAAATCCCGCCAAGGTCTCGGTGATCTTCTCATAGTCGCCGAGCGCGAAATAAAACGCCGCCGCCAACTTGTACCCCTCGCCATCATCCGAAACCAGCGCGAGATAGCGGTCGTAATACGCGGCGGCCTTCGCCACATCCAACCCCACCTTTGCATACCACTCGGCCAGGTGCAAATACGCAGGCGTATAGGTCGAATCCATCGCAATGACGCGCCGCAACGCGCGCTCTGCCAATCCATTTTTCTGCTCGACGTAAAATCGCGCCAGATGGATCTGCGCGTCGATGTAGGTCGGATCGGCCCGCAAGGCCCTGCGAAAGTAGGTGGGCGCGTTGTATGCGTGGTGCGTCTTGGAGGACATAAAAATCAGCCCCATACCCGTGTACGCGGCCGCAGACTTGGCGTATTGTATCCCCTTGCGGAACGCCCTTTCCGCGCGCTTCATATCCCCCACCGCGAAATGGGCATATCCCAATTTGACCCACAAATCGCCATCTTTTGGCGCGTGCTCAATCGCCGCCTCGAGTTGGCGCAGGGAATCCGGCGCCTCTGCCTCCGCGCTTGAGCCAGAGCCCGAGAGGCAGGCGGAAAGCGCGAGAATGAAAAGTGCGTAACGCATGGTCTCTTCCTGAACTGGGCATGAAGCCGATTCACAACCCTCACGCAACGCCCCAGCCGGGGTACTTATCGGGATCGGCGAATACCTGCCCCAAATCGAGAAACCCCCTGGCGCCGCGCTTGCCGTACTCAAACGGATCGCGTGTCGCCTCCATCCATCGGTGGAGGCGTTCCTCCATTTCTTCGACCGCGGGCCGCGCCTCGGCAGCGTGGGCGAGATTGACCATCTCCAGTGGATCGGCGGATCGGTCGAACAGCCATGGGCCGCGCTCGTTGGCGTACCAGCGCGCGTACGTGTAGCGCCCGGTGCGAACCCCGCGCCAGCGGCCCACCCATCCCTCGCGGTTGGGCCATCCGTGCGCCATGTTTTGGAGATACGCGGATTCCGATCCCCCGGGCGCGTGTTCGGGATCCGCGGGCGCGTCTCCGCCTTGCCACACGCCGGAAATATCGCGGCCTTGCAAGCCGTCGGGCAGGGGTATGTCGCATGCGCCGAGCAGGGTTGGGACGAGATCTATCGCGCCGAAAAACGCCCGGCTCCGCACGCCTGCCGGGATCGCATCCGGCCAGCGCACCACAAATGGCACGTGGATGGATTCCTCGTAAGGCGTGGCCTTGGATGCGCGCATCGACTCGTGCAGCCAGTGGTCACTCGGCTTGCCATACCCGTGGCTCGACAGGTGGTCGCCGTGATCGGACGTGTAGCACACTATCGTATTGTCCCGAATCCCAAAGCGATCCAGCGCGTCCAACAGCCGCGCCATCTGGGCATCCAGCCCCGTGCAACACCCGTAGTAATCGGCAATTTCCCGGCGCGCAAAATCCACCATCTGCGGCGGCACATTGCCCGGTACATCCACCTCTGCGGGATCGTAAATCGCGTGTGCTTCGGGATATTGCGCGTAGGGCCAATGCGGCGGCCGCCACGAAACGAACAGGGCAAAGGGATCGTCTATACGCGCATCCAAATGCCGCGCCATGAAACGAATCGCCAAATCCGTCTCCGCCTCGGGCGCCCAGCCCTCAAAAAACGTCGGCCCGGATTCATTCTCGTAATAACTGCGGTTGAAATACCCGCGCCCACCGTGCAACGCGGCCAAATACTCCAGCCCGTAGCGATCTTCCTCGGCGTACGGCCCCTTGCCCAAGTGAAACGTGCCCACGTGCCCCGTGCCATAGCCGTGGTCGCGCAAGGTCCCCGGCAGGGTCGGAATATCCCGGCGCGGTCGGTATTCGTTGTCGATCACGAGATTTTGCCAGCCGTATCGCCCGGTCAACAGAATCGCCCGGTACGGGGAACACAGCGGATGGTTGGAAAACGCGTTGTCGCACGCCATCCCCTCGGCCGCGAGGCCATCCAAGGCGGGCGTCTGAACGACGCGATTCCCATTGGCCCCCAACGCGCTATACCGTTGCTGGTCTGAAAAAACGAATAGAATATTTGGACGCTGTTTCATGTTCATCACTCCTAAAAGACGGATCGCGGATGAAACGGATTGCGCGGATTAAAGTCGAAAAGCAGGGGCATCAATCAGCCCATTTGTACCAACTCATTCATTATCGGGATCGCTTTAGAAGCCATCTAAAAATTATTGGGACCTACCCCCCTGGCCCCCCTTCCTGCGAGGAAGGGGGGAATCAAGGCGTCCTATTTTCGCGCTATGTATGGTTTTGACCTGCGAAAAGCGAATGCTTTTGCGACGATCTCAATGGCGGTCCGAGTTTTTAGATGGCTTCTTACTGTTCCACCGTCCTTCAGAGAAGCTATTGCCAAACATACCATCCCAAAAATTCATCAACGAAAGCCATCACGCACAGCGCGCAAGTCCGTTTCGCAACCCACATCCATTTTGCAACCCACTTCGCAGGCCAACGCATGTCGTGCGATTACAAAAGCGATTTGCGCTGTGCCTAGCCCCTCGGCGCATGAGAGCGGCATTTTTTGCCTACTTTTTTTTGCTGTTGAAAAAAAGTAGGTCGCCGAAGGCATCGAAGGCAACCCACGATGCTTTAGGACCAAAGTTGTTAGAAAAGCGAGCAATGTCGGTGCTAGCGGGTGCGGATCAACATTTAATTTGCGGAGTATTTAGTTGGTACAGATGCAATCAATCAGCCCTACCCCATCACCCGTAGGGACAGGCCCCCGTGCCTGTCTTCTGTCTCGCCACTGCTGAAACCGCTTCAATCGTCTCATCGATCACATCATCGGTATGCGCGGTGGATAAAAACCATGCCCCGCGCTCGAGGGCGCGTATGCCGCGGCGGAGGAGGGCTTCTGTGAATGCGATATACCGCTCGCGATCCGCTCGAAGCGCGCTACGGTAATCGGTCACGGGCGCGTGGACGTCAAAGCCGACGTGGAAAATCTGCGGAAAACCCGCGACTCGCGCTTGGATATTCGCGTCTCGCAATGCCCGGCGGATGCCCTCCATGAGCCGCGTTCCCCGCGCGCGGAGCACGTCGAACGCCTCCTTTTGTTTCAACGCGGTCAGGGTGGCAACCACCGCGGCCATAGACGCGGGTTGGGCATTGTACGTGCCGCCGTGCATCACATCTTGGGCGAACAGATCCATCAAATCCCCGCGCCCGGCCAAACACGACACCGGAAATCCATTGGCAATCGCTTTGCCAAACACCGCCAGATCCGGCGTCACGCCAAAATATCGTTGCGCGCCGCCCGGCGCCACGCGAAACCCGGTGATCACCTCGTCAAAAATGAGCGTTGTCCCCGTATTGGAACAAAGCTCCCGCACGCCCTCCAAATAGCCCTCGCCCGGAAAAATCACACTCGCATTGCACATCGCGGGCTCCATGATCGCCGCGGCCACATCGCCCCGTTTTAGACGCGCACGCAACAGATCCAGGTCGTTCCACACGAGCACCTCGGCGTGTGGGTCTGCCATTTGCCCCGCGCTGCCGGGAACGGCTGTGGGCGCGTTGACGGGCCCGTACCGATCGGGCGATGGCGCGACCGACCACAGCACATTGTCGAACCAACCGTGGTAATGCCCCTCGAATTTGACCACGATGGATCGGCCCGTGGCCGCGCGCGCCAACCGCAACGCCGCTTGCACCGCTTCGCTGCCCGCGCAGTTGAACCGCACCCTTTCCGCGCACGGCACCATCTCGCAGACCAACCGGGCCGCGGTTTGCTCGATTTCGGTTTGCCCGGCAAAGAGGATGCCCGACTCGAGTTGTTCTCGAACCGCAGATAAGACCGATTGTGGCTTGTGCCCCAGAATCATCGGCCCCATGCCCAAATAATAATCGATCAGCCGGTTGCCATCCACATCGTAGAGATAGGGGCCTTCGCCGCGTTCAAACACCAAGGGCGCGGGCCGCATCCCCAGCCGAAAATTGCTGTTCACACCTCCGGGCAAATAGCGCGCGGCCTCGGCGATCGAGCGTTTGGATTTTTCAAAATTTTTCATGATTAACGGGCGGGTACATGGGCGGCAGGGGTTGGATGATCCGGCGGCGTTCGGGCGTCAACCGCGCGAGCAAGGCGTCTGAGGGCCGATAGCCGTAGCGATTGTTTCCCCAGTGCGGGCCGTAGCGATAGATCAAAATGCGCCGTTGCCCGGCATTGACGCGCCGCGCCGAACCGTGCGCCAAGCAATCGACGAATAGCACCGCGTCGCCTGCGTCGAGAAACACCTCCACCGCGCCTTCCACATCGTCCAAGGATTCAGGCCCCCGAGGCATGGCGGGGATTTTGAACGCGGGATGCAACAGGTTCGACTTGTGGCTGCCCGGAATGACCATGGTCGCGCCATCGCCTGGGCCGATATCGCGCAGTGCCATCAGAACATTGATCTGGCCGCATCGAAATTGATCGTTGTGAAACCGAAACTGCGTGCGAATGCGCCGCTTGTGCGCCCCAGAGTGCAATCTCGTGGCTTTGCCCGGCCCGCGGAGATCGGCGAATGCCTCGTCGATGAACAACCCGTCGTCGCCGCCCACGTAGCGATGGACATGCCCCAGCCACGCCGGATGATCGATCAGCTCTTCAAAGGGCGCGCCCGCTTCAAAGATATTTTGCAGATGAAAATTGGCGTCATCCCGATAATGGCAGTAGTGCAAGTGCCCCAACCACCCGTCTTTTGGCATGGGGGGCAACGCATCTATCGCGCGGTTCAACGCTTTCAAAAGCGAGGGCGCGATCGCGTTTTTGAGCACGACATAGCCGCGCAAGTCAAACAAATAATCTTCCATTTCAGTCGGCATCGAATTTTCCCTCGCTATTCTCTTCAAAAATTGTCGCGGCCACCCGCGCCGTTTCAGACACGGCATCGCGGAGATCGCGCTGGAGTTTGCGAACGCGCCGGGAACTGCCGATGAGCCCCTCGCGTTGTTCTCCGACCATGGGCACGGGCAGGAGGAATTCCCGTTCGAAAATGGATTCCCGGATTTCCGGCTGGACAGCCGTTATCGCGAAATAATAAACCTGTTTCCGAAAAATTTCCGATGTGAAAATGCTCCACAACAGAAGCGCGTCTTCGCGGGTTTCCGGGCGAATCGCGATGAACCCGGTCGTGACCAACTGCCCATCGAACTCGGGCGGCGCGATGACGGCCGTTCCCCGAGAGGAAATGTTCTTGGCGAACAAAACATCGTTGGCCCGCACTTGCAACCGCGCCCGCGTGGGCAGGTTTTCAAAGTAGTCCTCGCGAGAAGTGACGATGGATCCCTCTCGGGTCACGTCTCCGATTTCAAAATATCGAAAAATTTGGCCCTTGCACGCATCTTCTTCTCGCGCGGTCAACTTCGGCACGATATAGAGGTCGCGCCCGCTTAAAATGTCGACGCGGCCATCCGCTGCACGCGCTTGTAAATTCGCCCGCGTTCTCGCCAAATCCGGCGCGTAGTAAAACGCATCCAACCGCTTGGAATCGAGTTTGTCGGCGGGAACGACAAAGGTCTGAAAAGGACAGCTCAAGTTTTCATTTTGAACCGCGTTGGGTTCGAAAATCTCGATGATCTCTCCTTCCCTCCGCCAGCGATTCCAGACTTCTGTCAGCCGCGGGATGTTATTTCGTTCGGGCGTATAACGCTGGTGATCGTCATGGCCCACATTGTTGAGGATGCCCATGAACACCGCGCCCTGTTCGTCGCTTTTGTTCTCGCGTTTTACGAGGTGAATGATGGATGTTTGCACACCGGCTTGCGCGGGCAAAAAAGTATTGAATGGCAGAGCGATGACCTGGCGCACGATAAAGTTTTCCAAAAGATAATCTCGGTATCTCTGGCTGTTCTCACCGTTTAGAACGGTGTTGTCGATGACCGTTAACAACTCGCCGCCCTCGTTGAGAAGGCGGCAATACCGCTCGAGAAACAAAACATTGGATTTCGTACTGTTCTCGCGCTTCCCCGTCTTGGTGATGGCGATTTCGTATTGATCGAGCATCCGCCTCTCGTCGCCATTTTTGCGTTGGTACGAGATGCTGAACGGCGGGTTGGTCAGCACGACGTCAAATTTGCGCCGCTCGTCGATCAAAAGGCGTTGCAGTTCTTCGACCTCGTTGGTCCTCTCGACCGATAAGCCGGTGGGAGGCTGGAGATCGCCATCGAGGGTATCGGCCACGAATACCGTGCTACCCCCGTCTCCGTGCAAATACATGTTGAGGCGTGCGATGCGCGCGATTTTATCCGCCTTGTCGATGCCGTACAGGTGCTCGGTATAAAGGCGTTTTTTGAGCGCGTTCTTCTCCGTATTTGTCAGGTCGTCGCGGGCGTCGATCGCGTGGACGAGTTTTGCCATGGCTTCAATGAGGAATCCCCCACTGCCGCAACAGCCATCGAGAACGACCGGCAAGTCGTCGCCTCGCACCCGGAGGTCGGCCGCTTGGCTCATATACTTCACGACGCTTCTCGGCGTAAAGAACTGCCCGAGCTCTCGCCCGCGGACGGTCGCATTCAAAAACGTTTCAAACATGCGGCCGTTGAGGTCTTCGTCAATGCCGTGTAGGTCGTAGTGCTCCAACTTTTCCACGATCTGTCGAATGGTATCCGCACTCAAATTCAAAGGCTCTTCTTCGTCAAAAACGCGCTTCTTTTGCCCGCTCCTGATTCCCCGTTCCAAATCGTCCCGCACATTCTTAAAAAGGATCTCGCCCAAGGGATTTTCGCTTATGCCGCGCCCGGTTTGGTCTTGAATCCACGCCGATGAAAAATTGAAGTCACGCGCCTCGGGCATGGCGCCATCGGCGATCATCGCGGCGATTCGGGTGTCTTCTCGCAACTTGATGAACATCAACTTGGCGAACTCGTAGAACGCATCCGTGGGGCCTAACGCCTCCTTCTTGCGGATGATATTGTGGCAATCGCCGAACACGCGGAGGAGGTCGTTCAGGTCGGGCCGCTCAAACTCAAATACGTCCCGAGTGGCGTGGGCGACATCTACGGCCCCATAAGTGAGCAAAGAGCGCAGTTGGACAAATTTTGGGTTATCCTCCTCGAAATCGCTAAACGACATGTGGAGTTCGGGCACATCGCTGTCCCAACGCCACAAAAACAAGGCGAGGCCATTCGTCGCAACGACGTACTGAACCGGATTGTCATCGTGCCGCTGATTCAGCATCAGCGCGTATCCGCTGACTTGATAATGGTAGGCATCGGGGGATTCATCGGGCGATTTCGCGTCGATGATGATGGCGGGATTATCTCGCCCGTCGAGGAGGACGTAGTCGGGTCTGTACCGTTCCTTGCCGTGGCCCCGCGGTATGGCAATTTGCTCCAAAGAATTTTTGCGGCGGATGCGATTATCCGGATACTTCAGCTTGGATAGCAACCTTTCAATGACCAAGGCTTCGACATCGGCCTCTGAATCGAGATCCGCACGTTCGCAGAAAATGTTCCTCATCATCACAGTCTCCTTATCCCATTGTGTTGTCGTCTGTGTTGGGGCGATCGTTTTCGAGTTCCATCGTTCGCACGCGCGTGGAGACGTCCTCGAGGAGGACGCGGTTGGTGGCGATGAGATCGGCGACAATGCCGGTGAGGAACATCTGGAATCCGGCGAGCAGGAGAATGGCCGCGAGGATGAGCGATTGAACGTGGAGTTCGCCTTCGTCCGTAAAAAAGAAAAAATAGAGAAACCGAAACCCGAGCGACGCGCCCGCGGCAAATGTGACCGCGCCAAACGCGCAAAAAATCCGCAGGGCTTTGTAGCGCGCGTACGTCCGCAAGCTGATCATGCCGGACTTAAACACGAACTCCCTCGGATTGTCGAACAGGCGCGACTCGCGCGTTTTGGGATTGGTGCGAATGGGCGCGATTTCAATGGCGAGGCGGGCGTGCCCGGCTTGTATGACGTGCTCGGCGGTGTGATCGAAATCCGTGAACATCGACAAATGCAGGGCCGCATCCCGGGAAAATGCGCGAAATCCACTGGCGACATCGGGCACATCCACATCCGCGAGCCGGCTGATCACGCGGCTGCCGACCCCTTGGAGCCATCGCTTAAAAAAAGAAAAGTGGCCGATATCGCTCGTTTGCCGATCCCCAATGACGATGTGGGCGCGTTTGTCGAGAATGGGTTGCACGAGCGCGGCGATATCGCCGCCGTAATACTGGTTGTCGCCATCCGTGTTGACGATGATATCCGCGCCGAGTTTAAGACAAGTGTCAAAGCCCACCTTGAACGCATGCCCCAAGCCGCGATTTTTCGGGAACGCGACGACGTGATCCACGCCG
Organism: Candidatus Latescibacterota bacterium; assembly: GCA_965242535.1. Taxonomy (GTDB): domain Bacteria; phylum Latescibacterota; class UBA2968; order UBA2968; family UBA2968; genus VXRD01. The sequence continues at coordinate 4,246,873 of OZ251458.1, read as the reverse complement.
AGCTCCCGCGCCACTTCAGCCGTGCGGTCAACCGACCCGTCGTCGATGACCAAGATCTCGACTTTGTCGATGCCGGGAATTTCGCGCGGAATATCCTCAATCGTCGCCGGCAGGGTTTCTGCTTCGTTGAGGCAGGGAATTTGGACAATGAGTTTCATGCTACTACCGGAGGGTTAGGGAGTGACGTTTATTCGGTGAAGTTGTGGAATGGCTTTTACTTTTTGGGCATGTACACGTCGGTCGCAGAGCCGAGGTGGATTTCAGCGGCGAGGGCGATGGATTCGGACAGCGAGGGATGGGGGTGAATGGCGTGGGCGATGTCTTCGGCGACAGCGGCCATTTCAATGGCGAGCGCGCCTTCGGCGATGAGGTCGCCCGCGTGGGGGCCGACGATGCCCATGCCGAGCACGCGCTGGGTATAGGGATCGACGACGAGTTTGGTCATGCCTTCGATGCGGTCGATGGCATGGGCTTTGCCCAAGGCCGCCCATGGGAAACGCGCGACATCGACTTTGCGGTTCTGGGCACGCGCCTCCATTTCGGTCAGGCCCGCCCAGGCGATTTCGGGATCCGTGTACACCACCGAGGGAATGATGGCGTCAAACGCCGCGGGTTCGCCTGCCAAAACCTCGGCGGCGATTTTGCCTTCATGCGCGGCTTTGTGCGCCAGACCGGGGCCGGGCACCGCGTCGCCGATGGCAAAGAGGCGCGGGTCGCGGGTTCGCATTTGCGAATCCACGGGGATGAACCCGCGGTCGTCGGGTTCGATATCCGTGTTTTCAAGGCCGATGTCGTCGGTGTTGGGCCGCCTGCCAATGCAGAGGAGAACGCGGTCGTACGCGTCCGAAGCCATCGGCGCGTTGCCCTCGTAGTGGACTTCGAGACCGGCGTTGACTTCTTCGATATGCGTCACGCGCGTTTGCGTGTAGATGCCGCAGAAGGACTGGCGCAGTCGGCTCTCCAGGGGTTCGACCAGATCCGGGTCCGTGCCGGGCAAGAGATTGTCCGTCATTTCGACCACTGTGACGTCGCTGCCCAATGCCGCGTACACACTGCCGAGTTCCAGCCCGATGATGCCGCCGCCGACCACGAGCAGGCTTTTGGGAATGTCGGCGAGGTCGAGCGCGGTCGTCGAGTCCAAAATGCGCGGCGTGTCCAAGGCAAACGCGGGCAGGACGATGGGCCGCGATCCCGTGGCGATGATGGCGTATTCAAATTCCACATGGTCGATATCCGCATGCCCTGCGACAGACGCGCGTTGCGAACTCTCAAATTGTGCGCGACCCGTCAGGTGCGCGATTTTGCGCTGGCGCGTAAGGCCAGACAGGCCGCCCGAGAGGCGGGTGATGATGTTGTCCTTCCAACCCCGCAAGGCGTCCAGATCGATTTTGGGATCGCCAAAGGTGAGGCCAAACGTGCTCGCTTCGCGCGTTTTGGCGATGAGTTCGGCGATGTGGAGCAGGGCTTTGGACGGGATGCACCCGCGCAACAAACAAGTGCCGCCGAGGTGGGCGTCGGCTTCTACGATGGTGACATTCAGCCCCAAGTCCGCAGCGCGAAAGGCCGCGGTATATCCGCCGGGGCCACCGCCGATAACGAGGAGTTGGGTTTTGTGCGTTTCTGCCATTGTCGATTCTCCTCAAGGTCCGCCGAGCAACATGAGTTCGGGCTTTTCGAGCGCGTCGCCGATTTTTCGCATGAATCGCGCGCCGTCGGCGCCGTCGATAACGCGGTGGTCATAAGACAGGGCCAAGGGCATGATCAGGCGGGGGACGATGCGGCCGTTGTGGACGGTCGCTTCTTCGCGCGCGCGGCCGAGGCCCAAAATCGCCACTTCGGGATGGTTGACGATGGGGGTAAATTCGCCCACGCCCAAGCTGCCCAAGTTGGTCACCGTGAACGTGCCGCCCTGCAATTCGTCGAGTCCAATTTTGTTGTTGCGCGCGCGGGCACTGATGTCGCCGAGTTCGAGGGCCAATTCCAAAATGTCTTTGCGATCCACATCCTTGATGACCGGAACGAGCAACCCGCGCTCGGTGTCGACCGCGATGCCGAGGTTGTAATAGCGTTTGAGAATGAGCTCATCGGCGGCAACGTCGAGGCTGGCGTTGAATTGCGGGAAGGTCTTAAGCGCGGTGATGATGGCCTTTAGGGCGAGGACGGTCGGCGTCAATTTGGCTCCCGATGCTTCGGTGGTCGCTTTGTTGCGCTGCCGAAATGCTTCGAGGTCCGTGACATCGGCGCGATCGAATTGCGTGACGTGGGCCACCTGTTGCCACGCGCGGCTCATGTTCTGCGCGATGATCTGCCGAACCTTGCTGAGGGGCTGGCGTTGGATGCTACCCCACTTCGAAAAGTCGGGCAAGGGCGCGATGGGAGCGACTCCCCCCACTTGCCGGTTGCGTACCGCGGCTTTGACGTCGTCTTGCGAGATGCGCCCACCGGGCCCTGACCCGGCCACCTGCGCGAGATCGACCCCGAGTTCTCGCGCGAGCCGCCGCGTGATCGGCGCCGCGGGAACGGGATCGCCGTTGGATGCGGCGATAGTGGGCGCGGGACTGACCGATGGGGGAGTTGCACCTGTGCCCGAACTGGGAACGGGTTTGGCGATGGGCGCGGGCTGGCGGTCTTCTTTGGATTCGGCGACTTCGGCTTTCTCGCCTTCTTCCACCGAGAGCAACACCTGACCCACGGGCACGCTATCGCCCGCGCTGACGTGTATTTTCGTGACGGTGCCCGCAACGTTGCTAGGCACTTCGACGAGGGCTTTGTCGGTTTCGAGTTCGACCACGCCCTGATCGATTTCAACCCTATCGCCCTCGGCGACGAGCACGCCGACGACATCGCCGGCCTCCACGCCTTCGCCGAGATCGGGGAGCTTAAATTCAGTTGCCACAACACTTCCTTTCCATGAATTTCAGTTGATGAAATGATACGCTGATATATCTGACATGACGCCATGCCCCGCGCCATTCATCGGGAAATTGCGTCACGCCTCCGCATCCAACAAACGCTGAAAGTCATCCAGCCCATTCACCTGCACTGCCGAGCGGTGCAACTGCTTGAGCCGTTGCAAATCGTCAATGACCGCAATGCGATCTGCGAATTGATCGGCAGTGACCGGATCAAAGCGGATCGCCAGCACGTCGAGGATATCTTCAACCGCGCGTTCTCTGACCCCCTGCTCGATGCCCTGCTCGATGCCCTGCTCGATGCCCTGCTCGATGCCCTGCTCAATGCCCTGCTTAAGGAACTGTTCCCTAAACTGTTCCTTGAGGTATTGGGCAAACGATGATTCCTGCGTAATCGCATCCATAACACCCTCCTCAGAAAAAATACCCGTGATGGTGGTCAGATCATAAACCAAACCACTCAACACCGCCAAACTACCCAAAAAGTCAACCTTATCGGCCTGATCCAGCGATACGGCATCGATCCGGCGAATGCACTGGCGCAACCAGTCCTCGGACCCCACCCCCGCAGGACGCTTCATCAAGGATACAAAAGGAAGCAAGCCATCCTGACCGCCCTCGAGAATCGCGCGCCCCTCCATCTCACTCAACCGAATCACCTTGTATTCCACAAAGACGCGATGACCGGGAAGGGCTTGCTCGTAGTAGCCTTCATCGCGACGCCCGGCACCGGGACGCAAGTAGATCACGCAGGAATAAACCGGCAGGCTATGGGATTCGATGAGCCGGATGATGTAGCTCGCCATGCGAATCGGCATGGGGGAATCCGTGCTGTCCGAGGTTTGAAATTCCGTGTGGACCAAGGCTTCCTCGCCATCGATTCGCACGCGAATGAGGCTATCGGTGAGGCGCGTTTCGACCGTGGGGAGCTCGGTTTCGATCACTTCGTCAATTTCGACCTTGGCCTGATCGCCGAGGGCGAACAGGACGAAGGCTTCTGGAGAGATTTGAACCAGCCGTTTGAAAGTCGTATCGTATTCGGCCATGGAGCTCTCCCAATAAAGTGACTGCCAACGGCAGGGCGGTGCCTGCGCTGAAAAAACGAATCATCCGTTGCGACCGGCCCTGCGGATACGGGATCGACTTTTTCCGGATCGATGCCCCCCAAGTTAGCGATTGTTTGAACCGAAATCAACCATCAAAATGACTTCGCCACCTCAAAGCAGGGGGCCGTGGTCAGTCCCTGGCCTGCCCCATTGACCGCAGGGACCTGCCCATATACCTGTCCTCGCGCCATCAAACGAATGAAAGCGATCATTGCCAAAGTCCTCGTTGTTGCGGGTTGTTTTGTTATGAACGACGCAACCCTGCGTTGAAGCCCATCGGCGATCCCGTCCGTGACAAGGGTCTGTTGTGGGAAAAAAATAAAAAATAAAAGGAGGCGACAACAAAAGGTGTCACCTCCTCGAAATGTGAATCTGCATAGCGCGTATAGTCTATGCTTCATCGCGGGCAGGGGCTTAAACGGCCTCCGCATCTCGCGGTGTTTTGGAACGAATGAAAGGGGCCATTGCGAAATTCCTTGTTGTTGAGAGTTGTTTGTTCAACCATTAAGCCAATGGCATTTTGGATTTGCATGTTTAGAGCAAATCAGGACACCAACGCAACACAAAAGCGGCAACATCCTCGCCGATAAGCAAAGAAACAGGTTTTCCTGTTATCTCTCGAAGTTGATCGAGTTCATCGTCAAGTGCTTTGGAACTGGAAGAGGCAGTAGATACAATCAGGCCCATGTCTGCCTGCCAGTAGTCTAATGCCTTTCGAATATCATCCACTGCTTTCGTGTCCCGATGCACACCCTCGTATGATTTCACTTGGACAACGCAGGTGCGCTGTTCTTGGAGTTCTAGAACGGATGGCCCCGATTCAAAGTGCAAGATCAGGTCTGCACCGTGGTCTCCTGATCCACCTTTTTTTTCCACTTCAATAATACCAGGGACATTCTCGAAAACTTGGGCTATCAGACCTTCAAGATCGATGTTTGGGAGTGTATGGTGAATTTGCTGTGTAATCTCTGCGAGGGACGGCTGGATTGCCTTCTTGAGCAGATCAAATTTTGTCTCCTGTGTATGGAGTTGACCGTCTTTACTCTTTCTCAAGTTCTCGACAAGTTCCTCAAATTCTTTCTTTAGATAGATGCGCCAAAATCGTCCTCGTAGTTTCAGTCTCGCACTTAGCGCAGGATGAACAATTGCGTCGTTTCGATCAAAAACGAAAACTGACTTAGGGTCGACAGGAAAACGATGGTTGAAATCAGGATCTTCATAGCTCCAAAAATAGGGACCGGTGACACGGGCGAGTGTACACTTACCATATTCCGGCACATTGATGCAAACCACATAGTCGTTTTCTTTGAAATCAAGCAAGAAGGTTTGACCTCGATAACATTTTTGCTCGTCTGCTGAAAGCGCGTTCCAGCCCTCATTCTTAATTTTTTTTCTCAAATCGTACAAATTAGCAGTTGAGATATAGCCCCAACCGAAACGCCCCACCCCTTTCTTCCGAGCGATGGCGGTCCAATAATTGTCATCAACCCTCAGTGCGTAAATCATTTCATTCCTCCTTTGAAACAGGTGGTTTGCGATTCGTACGACATTACCTAACCCAAAACGCTTTCTGTTTCGGCTTGGGCTGTCGCAGACCAATATAACGTTTATTACAAAAAAAGCAAGTTGTAACGAGCTACTCAGCCCTGCGTTGAAGTTCATCGGCGATCCAGTCTGTGACCTCAGAAGAACAACGCATCTTGCAAAAAGTATGGCGGAAAGGGAGATAATAGCCGTATTGATCCCAGACATGTTCCACCTTTACGCCTTGATTGTCAGCTACGATTGTCTCCCAATCAACTTTTACATGAAACTCTCTTTCTTTTTCGAAAACAGTAGTGCTAGGCACGGGTTGAGAATCAGTAATACGTCCGACTGCCAATATTCCCTTTTTATTTGCATAAGCAAACACTCGCTGGCCTTCGACACCTCCCTCCAACGTCTTAGGGCCATCAAGGTAACCAAAGATGGCGATTACACCTTGACAAAACATCTTTTTGTAAGCCTCTGGTGCGTTGCTTTCATTTGTATTGAATAACCGATCTGGCATACACATCTTCTCTCTCCTTTGAAACAAGTGATTTTCGACTCGTACGACATTACCTAACCCAAAACACTTTCTGTTTCGGATTGGGCTGTCGCAGAACAAGATAATGTTCATTCTCAAAAAAGCAAGTTGTAACGAGCTACTCAGCCCTGCGTTGAAGTTCATCGGCGATCCAGTCTGTGACCTCAGAAGAACAATACAATTTGCAAAAAGGATTACCGCGGACAGGGAGACCGTAGTCGTGTTGATCCCTGACTTCTTTCTTCGTTACGCCCTGATCGTCAGCTACGATTGTCTCCCAATCAACCTTTACGTGAAACTCCTCGCCCAGAAAGACAGTGTTAATATGCACAGGTTGAGAATCCGCGATATATCCAACTGCCAATATTCCCTTGCCATTAACATAAGCAAATACTCGCTGGCCTTCGATACCTCCCTCCAACTTCTTAGGGCCATCAAAGTAGCCATAGATGGCAATTACACCTCGATCAAACATCTTTTTGTAAGCCCCCGGTGCGTGTCTTTCATTTGTATTGAATAACCGATCTGGCATAACAATTTTTTTTGCACCTTGGGTAGCGGGCAGGATAGCGGCTTTATCCTGTGAATGTGCAACATCGTTATCTGTGCCTGCATAGATATTTCTGGCTAGCTTGAATGCCTTTTCCAGTTCATCCGGCAAGTATCCATGTCTCCAACCGAAACCGGGGTAGCGGGCAGGATGTCCTGTGAGAAGGAACAAAGCCTGTTTATCTACTCCGATTTCTTTTTTTGCAATTTCCACTGAACGAAATGAACGACCTGTCCTCTCGTTATGATAGCTTTCTACGATATCGAGATCAAATAGATTGCACATGCTGTCACGCGGCTGTCTTCCCTGTGCGATGATGATATCCGGTTCAAGTACTTGGATGATCGCCTTCGTATGATGTTCACAATTTTGCTTCATTGTAGGCGTTGATTGGGAAACCATGGCCTCCTCAGAGTAGGGACAGCAGTGAACAGCGTTCGTCAGTGCAAACTGCTGACAGCGGATTTCGGGCGATGTTCCCTCATCCAGCAAATGCTCAAGTTCAACATCCACGCCACCCATGTGGGGATTAGGGCGCTTGAGGGCAGATGTGCGGAATGATACTTGAGTATCTTCAAATTTCTCACACCTGCCCTCAGAATATCCCCGGTCCATTGAGACAAAAAGAATCTTCGCCTTCTTCCCATTGACTGACGCTTCACCGTACTGATAACCAACGTAGGTCCAATCGCCCTTAATGACCTGTTCCTCTGGAATTTTCATGCTCTTATGACAACTTTCCCAATGCTCACATTTGAAGCAACCCTCCGAATTACCGATCCCCCGATCAGTCTGGAGATTCTTGATTTTTTTTCTCCATGTCGTCATTTCACTATCGATCTTCGTCATGACATCTCTCCTTTGAAACAGGTGGTTTTCAACTCCTGCGACATTACCCAACCCAAAACACTTTCTGTTTCGGATTGGGCTGTCGCAGAGCAAGCTAATTTTCATTTTTCAAAAAGCAAGTCTTAATGAGTGGCGAAGGTGTAGGGATAACTGGACGTGGTCGCGCTCCACTGACCACGGTTTGACGCGATGTGAGACGCGCGTTTTTTTCTGTTATTGACATCCCAGAATGGGTTTAACAACCGATTTTAACTTTTCGAAAGAAGGACGTTCATTTTCGTTATCAGTTAGGGGCCGCAGTGCGTCCCGGGCTTGATCAACCACCTGTGAGCCATCAAACCAAAAAAAAGCGTAGAACCACGTCCAAAGAACATCTGCACGGCGGAAGGAGAGACGCTCACCATGATTTGAGTAGTATTCCACAAACTCATCGATCCATAGACAGCGAAAAGGCCCAGCGTTGCATTGCAACAAACTATCTGCAATGGTAAAAGTCCGTTTGTACATTGGAAATGGGGTAGGCGGCCTTCGGGGACTTCGCCCATTCCATCGCGGCAATTCATCGGCTACATGGCTGCGAATATTCCGATACGCTTGTTTGCCAATCTTTACCTCCAACGTATCACTCCACGCCCAAACCGGTTCAACCCCGAACGCCTCGGCCCTAAGTGTTTCCGTGTTCCCGGCGAAACTATCGTAGCCTAGATGATAGACGTAAATCTGTAAGATGAGTTCTTTGAGATGCAGGCAGGCGTTTGCGGCGGGTTGTGGCGGCGGCGGTTCTTCACATTCGCCCTGGTTCGATTTTCCAAACGCATCGGCAAACAGAATGAAATCAGAAAAGTCCACCGCCCCATCCCCATTCAAATCGGCAACCAGACATTCGTTTGCTTTGGCAGTCGTTGTAACCGCAAACATCGTGACCAGCCCCAGCCCCAGCACCAACAACAGATGTTTCATGATCGCTCCGTTCATAAAAATTCCCGCGTTATTCCGTTGGGCGCCGCCGCGACAGCCCGCGAAGGCTTCTGGACGGGTTTGAACCACCCGTTTGAAAATCGTATCGTATTTTGCCATGGGGATATCTCAATAAAGTGACTGCCAACGGCACGGCGGCATGCTCTGAAAAACCTAATAATACGTCGCGACCGGGCCTGCGGATACGGGATCGACTTTTTCCGGGTCGATGCCGAGTTCGTCGATGGCGGTGGCGACCTGCTCGCGTTTGATTTTGCCCTGTTGGGCCAAAGCGTAGAGCGCGGCGACTGCGATGCACTCGGCATCGACTTCAAAATGCCGGCGCAGGGCTTGGCGCGTGTCGCTGCGCCCAAACCCATCTGTGCCGAGCGCGATCAGGTCTTCAGGCACCCAGGGGCGGATCATTTCGGGCAGGGCCTTCATGTAATCGGACGCGGCGACAATGGGGCCATCGGCTTTTTCGAGCACTTTGGCGAGGTACGGTTTTTTGCGCCGCCGGGTGGGGTGGAGCATGTTCCACCGGTCGGCCTCGAGGGCGTCCCGCCGCAATTCCTTGTAGGACGTGACGCTCCACACGTCGGCGGAAATATTGTATTCGGCGGCGAGGATTTCTTGGGCGCGCAGGGTTTCGCGGAGGATGGACGCGCTCCCAAAGAGTTGAACCTTGTGTTGGCCCTGTTGCATCTCGTGCGCCTTGAGCGGGTAGATGCCCTTGATGATGCCTTCCTCAACGCCTTCGGGCATCGGCGGGTGTTCGTAGTTTTCGTTGCCGAGCGTCAGGTAGTAATAAACGTCTTGTTGCTCGCGGTACATGCGCCGAATCCCGTCTTGGATGATGATGGCGATTTCGTACGCGTAGGCGGGGTCGTACGCGATGCAGTTGGGAACGGACGACGCGAGAATGTGGCTGTGCCCGTCTTCGTGCTGCAGGCCCTCGCCGTTGAGCGTGGTGCGCCCGGCCGTGCCGCCCAAGAGAAAGCCCTTGCAGCGGATGTCGCCTGCGAGCCACATGAGATCCCCGACGCGCTGGAACCCGAACATGGAATAGTAAATGTAAAACGGGATGGTGTTCACCCCGTGCGTGGCATACGCCGTACCCGCGCAGATGAACGAGGACATGGCGCCGGCTTCGTTGATGCCCTCTTCGAGGAGTTGGCCGTCTTTTGCCTCGCGGTAATAGCTGATGTTGCCCGCGTCGACCGGCTCGTAGATCTGGCCCATGTGCGAGTAGATGCCCAGTTGCCGAAACAGGGAATCCATGCCAAAGGTGCGCGCTTCGTCGGGGATGATGGGGACGAGCAATTTGCCGATGTCCTCGTCCCGGGCGAGTTTGGCAAACAGGCGCGCAAAAGCCATCGTCGTCGAGGCCTGGCGGTCGCCCGTGCCTTTGAGGGCTTCGTCAAACACGTCCGGCGATGGCATTTGAATGGGCGTGGCCCGAACCCTGCGGCTGGGCAAATACCCGCCGAGTTCGCGCCGCTGGCGTTGCAAATACTGCATTTCGGGGCTGTGGTCCGGCGGGCGATAAAACGGCGCCTTGCCCACTTCGTTGTCCGAGATGGGGATGTCAAATCGCCGCTTAAATTCGCGCATCTCGTCTTCTTCCAGCTTTTTTTGCTGATGGGTCATGTTGCGCCCCTCGCCGGCTTCTCCGAGGCCATAGCCCTTGATGGTCTTGGCTAAAATCACCGTGGGCGCGCCCTCGTGCTCAACCGCGGCTTTGAACGCGGCGTACACCTTTTCCGGATCGTGCCCGCCGCGCCGCAATTTTTCGAGTTGTTCGTCCGAGAGGTGTTCGACCATTTTGAGCAGGTCCGGATGCGTGCCGAAAAAATCGCGGCGGATGTATTCGCCGGATTCGACCGTGTACTTTTGGTACTGCCCATCGACCACTTCTTCCATGCGCTGCTGGAGCAGGCCCTGCGCGTCTCGTTCGAGAAGCGCGTCCCAATCGTCTCCCCAAATCACCTTGATGACGTTCCACCCGTCGCCGCGGAAGACTTGCTCGAGTTCTTGGATGATCTTGCCGTTGCCGCGCACCGGCCCGTCCAGGCGTTGCAGGTTGCAGTTGATCACGAAGATGAGGTTGTCGAGTTGTTCGCGGGTCGCCAAACTGATGGCGCCCAGGGTTTCGGGTTCGTCGGTTTCGCCATCGCCCACGAAAACCCAGACCTTGGAATCGCGCGTGGATTTGAGTCCGCGGTCTTCGAGATAGCGGTTGAAACGCGCTTGGTAAATGCCCATCAGCGGCCCCAAGCCCATCGACACCGTGGGAAATTGCCAGAAGTCGGGCATCAAATACGGATGCGGATAGGAGGACAAGCCCCCGGGATTGCGGAGTTCGCGCCGGAAATTCTCGAGGTGTTCCGTCGTCAGCCGCCCCTCGAGAAACGCGCGGGCGTACATGCCGGGCGAGGCGTGGCCCTGAAAAAAGACTTGATCGCCCGAGCACTCGCCGTTGGGCGCTTTGAAGAAGTGATTTTGCCCCACTTCGTACAACGTGGCAGCCGATGCAAAGGTGGAGATGTGACCGCCGATGCCATCGGCTTCTTTGTTGGCGCGCGTCACCATCGCCATCGCGTTCCAGCGCACGAGGCTTTTGATGCGCCGCTCGATTTCCCTATCGCCCGGATAGGGCCGTTGCTTGTCGCGCGGGATGGTGTTGATATAAGGCGTGTTCGCGGTGAAGGGAATATCGACGCCCAGGCTTTCGCACGCTTCTTTTTCCAAGCGGTCGAGCAAATAGCGCACGCGATCGGCCCCTGCGTGTTGCCGCACAAAAGCCAAGGATTCGATCCATTCCTCGGTTTCGACGGGATCGATGTCGGCAGAGGCATTGCGTACAATGGAATCGGACATGGTAAAACCCCTTTGTCAGTCGTCAGTCGTCAGCAGTGTGTCCCTACCGCGGTTGCGATTTAGGATTTACTGGGGACATGGATTTTTGTCAAATGGAGGGCGGATTGAGAATTGCGAGGGCATTAACTTTTGTCGAACAGGGCATCGGGACGGGTCATCCATCGCGCCATCTTTTTTTGGGTCGTTTAGGCGGCAGAGAAATCACTTTTTTGCTCAATCTCTGTTTTTCCTGCAAATCTCGGCAAATCGCATCGAGATCGTAATTGAATTTTTTCGCATACGCATCGCGCACCTTGCGGACTTCCTCGACGATTGGGTCCCGTTGCATAAGTTTATTTTTTTGGTGTAGATGATCAGATCGATGGGCACGCGCCATTTATAGGCTATTCCTCCCAAACGCCCATGCGCGCAAATTTTTCGGCTCGCAATTTGGGCAGATCTCCAGGCGGGATTTCATCCGTCTCTGCGAGGGCCGCGGAGATGGCTTTTTTCAGGTGTTGCGCGGCCGATTCAAAGTTGCGATGCGCCCCCCCGAATGGCTCGGGCACGATGTGGTCGATGATGCCCAAGTCCATGAGATCGTCTGCCGAGATTTTCATGGCTTCTGCGGCTTGGGTGCGTTTGTCGCGGTTGCGCCACAAAATGAGCGAACAGGATTCCGGGTTGATCACGGAGTACCATGCGTTTTCGAGCATGAGGATGCGGTCGCCCACGCCGATGCCGAGCGCGCCCCCGCTCGCGCCTTCGCCGATGATCGCCACGACAATGGGAACGGGCAGGCGCGCCATACTCGCGAGTTCCGCCGCGCGGGCGGACGATAACCGGCCGAGTTCGTAGAGCTTGACCGCAGCGAGCAGGCGCAACTCACGGGCGAAAGCGTGCGCGGCGGTCTTTTCGGTTAGAAGCACGCGCTCTGGGATGTCGATTGCAATTTTGCGCGTTGTCCTGTACTCATTCCCTTCCCCATCCCCATAGCGATCAGATGCATGAGAAAGGCGATTTTCGACAGGTGCTACTCCTCCGGTTCCTTCTTCCCTCTGTGACAGGTCTGGCAGGTGACTTGGGTGAATTGTCCGTCTTTGAAGTCCTTGAGAATTTCGCCGTTGATCTGTTGCGTCATGGTGATCATGAGGCGGGCGATGTCTTTGTGGTAGTTTTCATCGGATGCAAAGTCATAGGTAGATAGGGGTTTGTCTTCTTCCCCGACGTGGCAAAAGTGACAGCGCACGCCGAGGGCGCGGCTAAAGTCTTTCATGCGCTGCATGAGTTGCGCCTTTTTGATGTCTTTGGGCAACACCTTCAAATTGGTGTAGGTATCGGGGATTTGCGCGAAAGACGCGGTGCCGATAGCGATGAGGGTGCCGAGCGCGAGAACGAGCGCGACGAGAAGCGAGTATTTCATGGGATTCTCCTTTGTTCGAAGTGTGAAGGTGCGGCGTTTTGATGCGCGATGATCTATCGCCAAACGCTTGGGGGGACCGGGATAGGGGGTTGTCCCTGCGATGGATGGGGGTATGGCTGGTCGACCGCGGACTACTGACTCTCGAGCCATCGCAACTGATCCATTTCCGGAAACGGAACAATGCGATTTTCGAGGGGGCCAATGCCTTCAAACGCCATGCACACGCGGTCGCCTTCGCGCAAACCGGTTTCGAGATCGCGGTCGGAAAACACGATGGGCGTACCCCAATAGAGAATTTGCAGGGTGTCGGGTTCGAGGGGCAGGCGGGAAAAGAGCGACCGCTCGAGGTGAAAAAGCCCGTCGGGCATGTTGAGGTGATCTCGCCCGGTGCGGCCTTCTTTGTGGGCGATGCGCGTCCCATTGCGAATCACCTCGCAAGAGACGGTCACGCTGCGGTTGTCGTAAGCCGCATCCGCGACCATCAACGGGCCGAGGCTCGCGCAGCCATGAGACCAGTTTTTGGCCTGCGGCAAGTTGAGCGGGTTCTCGGCTTCGATGCCGTTGTCCGTGTAATCGTTGCCGCCCGTGTACCCCAGCCGCTCGATTTGACCTGCGGCGTTGAGGCCGTAAATGGTGACGAGTTCGGTTTCGGGCACCAGGCGTTGGGTGTCGTTTGGACGCGAGATGCCGCCGCCGTGACCGACCAGGGCCGCGCTGTCGTTTTTGGCAAAGAGTTCGGGCATGCCGCCTCGGGCGCATTCTCGGTATTTTTGGTCATAGACATTGACGGTTTCACCCGTGGCCTGTTTAGCTTCTATCTCGCGCAATTTCGCGCTGTCTTCATGCGTGACGCCAGCTAGCCAAATCCGCAATTTGTGCGGCGCGTCCGTCGGCGCCGTGACCGGGCTGATCAAGTGCGGTTGGTCGAAATCGCGCGCGTTGTCCAACAGGTCGTCGAGCAGAAGGCGCGGCGCATCGCGGGTGTCGATCGCCTGCGCGGCGGATGCGATGCCATGTTCGCTTCCGCCGTGGCGATAATACAGGTCGTAAAGCGACGCCGGATGCGGGCCGCAGGCGGTTAGGTCCAAAACATCGCGGCCTTCGACAAGCCCCAAGCGAGCACCTTTTCCGGGTTGTGCAAATTGCAGGAGTTTCATAATTGCCTCAAGGATGGGAGAACGCAACGGGGCAGACAAGAATAGGCACAAGTGACGCCCGTGTAAAGCAGATTTTGGCGATGTAATCGGAACGGCCTTAAAATGGCGCGTCCAACGCGCAACGGAAGCCGATGATGTCGGTTCGGAGATCGGCTTTGCGCGGCGGGTTGCCCGAATTCAAGAGCGGGGGTATCGACAAAAAAATTGAACTCAACAACGCGCAAGCAATTGTCATCTCGACAAAAAATCGTTATCATAATCACAGGACCAACGGGGGCACGCCCTCCTATGCGAATGCGTGTCCTTTGTCTTTCGGATCGCGCTGTTCAATAGACGCATTGGAAGAGAAACCCCTTGCGATGCGGGTGTGTCCAAAAGAAAACCGGTGGTCGATGTTTTGAACGGAGGGGACGCTCGTGTTTCGCAATTATTTGGTCGTCGCGCTGAGAAATCTCAATCGGCAAAAGTCCTTTGGCGCCATCGACATTTTGGGCCTTGCTCTGGGCTTGGGCACGTGCATTTTGATCGCGCTCTACATTCGGGACGAATTGAGTTTCGACGGTTGGCATACAAAGGGAGACCGGATCTATCGGGTCATGCGAGAGACCCGTGCGGGCGGTCAATCGGATTATCTGCCCTTCACCTCGGGCGCGCTAGCAGGCGCGCTCGAGCGGGATTTTCCCGAAGTGGAAAAAGCCGCGCGCCTGTGGGCAGGGGATGTCGATGTGCGCGTGGGCGACCAAAAATTCCAACTGTCCGCGTGGATTGCCGATCCGGAACTCTTTGAAATTTTCGATCTGCCATTTGCACAAGGCGACCGCAAAACCGCATTTCCCGACCCAAACGCCATTGCCATCACGGAATCGGCGGCAAAACGGCTGTTTGGACATGACGATCCCATCGGCGAATCCATCGGCGTTGAGAGCAATCACCTCGGCGGCGTGCGCGCGATAGCGGCCGTATTGAAAGACGTACCCCGCAATTCCACCCTCGGCTTTGGGGAAGTCGATTATATCGGAACGGGGGGCATCGCCGAAGAATCGAAATACGCTTGGGAAGATTGGATCCCCACCGATGGCTGGCGGCCCGTCAACACGTACTTCCTGCTTCGAGAAGGGGCCGATCCAAAAACACTGGCCGCAAAATTGCCCGCCTTCATCGACCGCCACATGGGCGCGGAGATCGCGCGCACCAATGCGTACCACCTCCAGCCGCTCGAGCGCATCCACCTCTATTCGCTGCATGACTACAATTTGGACTGGTATGGAGACATCGACCGCGTCTATCAATTTGGCGCGATAGCCTTTTTGGTGCTGGCGATCGGGGGGATCAATTTCGCCAATCTGACCACGGCGCGATCCGCGCGCCGGGCACGCGAGGTCGGTTTGCGAAAAGTGGCGGGCGCGCATCGCCTGCAACTGATGGGTCAATTTTTGGGCGAGTCCGTCCTCGCGGCTCTGTTCGCTTTGGCACTCGCGCTGGTGGCGGTCAAACTCGTGTTGCCCACGTTCAATGCGTTTTTTTTTAAACAACTCGCGCTCGATCTGTCGGGCGGTTTTGCCCTTGCCCTGCTCGGCACCGCCATACTCGTCGGGCTGTTGGCAGGCGCCTATCCCGCGTTTTTCCTCTCGGCATACAAGCCCACGGAACCCCTCAAGGGGGCGTTTCGCGCAGGGGCACGCGGGCAATGGATCCGCAAGGGGTTGGTCGTCGCGCAATTTGCGATCTCGATCATCTTGCTCGCGAGCGCCGGGGTGATCTATCGGCAACTCGACTACCTCGCCAACAAATCCTTGGGGTTCAACGTGGATCAGATGGTTCTCATGCCCATTTTCGTGTTGGACCAAGAAACGGAATCGGACCCCGGGCAACGCCTCGCGGCGCGTTACGCCACGGTCAAACGCGCATTCCTCGCGCATCCAAACGCGCTCGAAGCAACGGCCTACCGCTGGTGGATGGGTTGGGGCGGGGGGATCCTTAGAACCATTCGGGCAGAGGGACACGAAGGCACGGACTGGCGCATGTCCCTTTTGGAGGTGGATGAAGACTATCTGGACGTGTTTCAAATCGAACGGGTACAGGGCCGCAAATTCGACCCCATCGCCTTTCCCACAGACACGTCGACGGCTTTTGTCATCAACGAAACGGCGGTCGCCAAACTCGGCTGGGACGATCCCATCGGCAAGACCTTTGAATGGGTGGACCGAACCCGAAATCGCAAGGGGACCGTGATCGGCGTGGTGCGAGATTTTCACTACAGCCCGCTGCACGAAAAAATCGGCCCGGTCGCGCTGATCCTTCGATCGCAGCAATTTTACAACTTGGGCGTGCGCGTCAAAGCCGAAGGCATGGAAGAGACGCTCGCGTTTTTCAAAAAGACCTGGCGGCGATTCGCGCCTGCGGATCGGCCTTTTGAATACGACATGTGGGACGGGCATTTCGAGGACATGTACGACCGCGAGCGACGGGCACAGGCCCTCACCTTGCTCGCATCGGGCATGGCGATCGCCCTCGCGTGTATGGGGTTGTTTGGCTTGTCGGCTTTTGCGATTGAGCAGCGCGTCAAAGAAATTGGCGTGCGAAAGGTTTTGGGCGCGAGCGCGTTCCAAATCGCGATTTTGATTTGCAAAACCTTTGCCGCGATGGTCGCGATCGCCAGTGCGTTGGCCTGCCCCATCGCCTATTTTGCCATGCGAAACTGGCTGGATGGCTTTGCGTACCGCACGGACCTATCGTGGTGGCTATTCGCGTTGAGCGGCACGGTCGCATTGGTGATCGCGCTGCTCACCGTGGGCTATCACGCCCTCCGCGCCGCGCGGTCCAATCCCGTGGAAGCCCTGCGGCATGAATAGGGACAAACGCAAAAAAAAGGTCTGAGACGCGCATCGTCTCAGACCTTTTGCGTTTGGCGGTGGGGGCGGTTAGTCCGCGGGTTGTCGGGTCACGCGGAGATAGGGTTTGACCGCTGTGTAGCCGGGGAACCGCTCGGCGGCTTCTTCGTCTGAAACCGCGGGCGCGATGATCACATCCTCGCCCGGTCGCCAGTTGACAGGCGTCGCCAAACTGTGCTTGGCGGTCAGTTGCAGGGAATCGACCACGCGCAAAATCTCGTCGAAGTTGCGGCCCGTGGATGCCGGGTACGTCAGCATCAACTTGATCGTCTTGTCCGGGCCGATCACAAAGACCGAGCGCACGGTCAGGGTATTGTCCGCATTGGGGTGAATCATCCCATACAAATCGGCGACTTCGCGGTTGGGATCCGCGATCATCGGGTAATTCACCGTGGCGTTTTGCGTTTCGTTGATGTCGTGAATCCAACCCTCGTGCGATTCGAGGGGATCGACGCTGATCGCCAAAACCTTGACCCCGCGCTTCTCAAATTCGCCCTCGATATTTGCCATCGCGCCCAATTCGGTGGTACACACGGGCGTAAAATCGGCTGGATGGGAAAACAAAATGCCCCAATCATCGCCCAACCAGTCGTGAAAATCGATGCGCCCCTCGGTGGTCTCCGCCGTAAAATCGGGGGCGACATCGCCCAGTTGCAATGCCATAACGTCGTCCTTTCTGTTGGAGTGTGGAGGAAATCGACAACAAGTGCGGGCGAAAATATAAAACAAAACCACGCGCTGTCAAGCGGGCGAAAAGTGGAGGGTGCTCCGCGATACCCGCCATTCTTCACTCCACGCCTTGATTTTGAACGGACAAATGCGTAACTTTGAGGGTGTTGCGGTCGTCATTAAAACGCTTTCGGGAAGTGAGTCGTGGGCAAAAATTATTTCACCGTCGAAGATGCCGCGCCGGATATGGCGCCTGTCAATGCGTCCATGCAAGCCCTGATGGGCGAGTTGGAAAATTTTCAGGACATTGCGCGGTACGTGAAGCCGTTGCCGGGGGAAATCCCCATGCTCGATGGCGTGGATATTTACGGCGAGACCATTCCGCTCAACGGCATCGTGGGGGGCGATCACGTCGTCTATGTCGATTTTAAGACGCGCTACGATCTCGATGCGCGCATCGAGAAGGCCCGCGACAGGGGGCAGGAGCACGTCACAAAAGAATTGGAAGCCTGCCGGTTCAAGGCAGGGGTCGCTCTGGCCGATGTGTCCGGGCATTTGATTACGGACGCGCTGCTCGCCGCGATGTTGCATCAGGCTTTTCTGCTCGGCGCGATTTACGAAATGGACTACTACGGCAACATCACGCCCAAGCTGTTTGAAAATCTCAACACGCGGTTTTACAACTCGTCGAGTCTGAGCAAGTTCATCACGATGATCTACGGTGAAATCTCTCGAGATGGGCATTTTCAATTTTTATCGGCCGGGCATCCGATGCCGCTGGTTTATTCGCGCAAGTACGAGGCGATAGTCGATGTGCCCGCCGACAAAATGATCGCCTCTCCGCCCATCGGCACGCTGCCGTCTGGCCGGGATATCGACCGCAACGCGAACAAGAGCGTGCTCGGGTACAAGGAAGAATACGAGCTTAACGAATGGGATTTAATGGGCGCGGGCGATATCCTCATTCTGTACACGGATGGCTTGGTCGAGCACCGCCGCCATGGCGAGCTGTACGCGCCGCACCATCTCGAGCAAACGCTCCACGCGAGCAGAGACCTGACCGCCAAAGAAATTTTCCACGCGCTGAAAAAAGACCTCATGGCTTTCGCCAAGCCCACAGACGACATCAGCTACGTCGTCATCAAGCGGCATTGAAGAATTTCCCCCTCGCAACATATCTCCTTCCGCATCTGTAAATATCCACCAAACTCTGTAAAAATCTGATACGGATTTGGTTGACGCTTCATCGGCTCTGCCTGTGTACTGCAAGGGCTTACGAGACCTCCACATCCGTCCAACGGGTCACGGCTTCGGAGAGGCACGGGGACCATTTTTATCAACTAATTCATTATCGGGATCGCCTTGCTGTTCCATCACCTTCAGAGAAGCCATCGCCAAACAGGCCATCCCAAAAATCCATCACCGAAAGCCATCGGGCACAGCGCGCAAGTCCGTCTCGCAACCCACATCCATTTTGCAACCCACCTCGCAGGCCAACGCATGTCGTTCTCTTACAAAAGCGCTTTGCGCTGTGCAAGCCCCTCGGCGCATGAGAGCGGCATTTTTTGCTTACTTTTCTTCAGACGCTTATTCGCGTCTTCTCTGTTGACAAAAAGTAAGTCGCCGAAGGCATCAAAGGCAACAAACAATGCTGTAGGACCAAATGCTTTAGAAAAGCGAGCAACGTCGGTGCTGATGGGTGCGGATCAAAGCTTTTGTCGCGTAGTATGGGATTGCCCTTGACA
The DNA here is from genome assembly GCA_965242535.1 of Candidatus Latescibacterota bacterium. Classification (GTDB taxonomy): domain Bacteria; phylum Latescibacterota; class UBA2968; order UBA2968; family UBA2968; genus VXRD01. The sequence goes on along the minus strand of OZ251458.1, from coordinate 4,227,687 downwards.
CTCCGTTAAATTGTGGCTATACATGCGTGCAGTAATTACATGAATGGAGGTGCATGATGTCGGTTCGGGAAGAGATTCGGAAACGCTATGAGCAGGCCCTGGCGGCACTCGTGGAAAAACTCGAACGAGACCGCACGGTGCTCGCCGCGATTCTCTTTGGCAGTTTGGCTTACGACGAGGTGTGGAAGCACTCGGACATTGACTTGTGGATCATCATGGAAGACGGTCAAAAACAAGGGGGCGTCACGCTTTGCGAAGACGACGTCAACATCCACGCACAACGCATCCCCCGCAGCGCGTTCAAACGCCGCATCGAAGGCGACCTCAGCGGGGGTTGGCTCGACTTCACGTTTGCCAACAGCGCGCTGTTGTTCACCAAAGACGACTCGGTGGCGCGGTGGTATCGCGACCTCGACCACATCGGCACGCGCGACCGCGCATTTCAACTGATGCGAAACGCCTCGTTTTTGTTGCCATCCCTCCACAAAGCCGAGAAGTACTTTTACTTGAAGGAAGACTACGAATACAGCTTTTGGTGGCTCATGCAAGTCGTGCGCGGGTTGGCGGCCATCGAAGTCCTGTTCCACAACCGCGCCCCCGCGCGCGAGGTCATCCATCAGGCCCTGCAATACAATCCCCAATTTTTCACCCGCGTCTATACGGACTTTGTCAACCAGCCCAAAACGCGCGAAGCCGTTGAAAACGCGCTCGATCGGGTCAACCGGTATTTGGAAGACAAAACGCGCGACCTCTTTCGCCCCCTGCTCGACTATCTCACGGAATCGGGCGACGTGCGGACGCTCTCTGAAATCGACGATTACTTTCGCAAAAAAATTCAGGGCGGGGGCCTCGAGGAAGCCTGCGAGTGGCTCGTGCAACGCGAGGTCATCGAAAAACTCTCGAGCCCCATCCACCTAACCGCGAAAAGCCGCATCGAAGTCGAAGAGCCCGCGTATTATTACGATGAAGATGCGGTGGATTTGTTTGATTCATAAGGAGATCGACATGAGATCGACCATTGAAGTCAAGGGCGCGCGGGAGAACAATTTGCAAAATATCCATCTCGAAATCCCGCGCGACAAACTCGTGGTGGTTACAGGCGTCAGCGGGTCGGGCAAATCCTCGCTGGCGTTTGATACGGTCTATGCCGAGGGGCAACGGCGGTTTATGGAATCGCTCTCCACATTTGCACGGCGATTTGTCTCGCAACTCAAAAAGCCCGATGTCGATTTCGTCAATGGGCTTTCGCCCGTTATTTCCATCGAGCAGAAGACCGTCATGAAAAACCCCCGATCCACCGTGGGCACCATGACGGATTTGTACGATTATTTGCGGATGCTCTTTGCAAACATCGGGCAACCGCGCTGCCCCATCACCCATGAGAACGTCAAGGTGTGGACGCCCCATCAGATGATGGAACACCTGCTCGCCTTGCCCGAGGGCACGGAGGTCGAAATTCGCGCGCCCGTGCTCAAAATTTACGGCGAGGATTACGCGTACTCGTTTGACGACATTCGCACCAAGGGCTATCGCCGCGTGCGGATCGACGGCGCGGTTTGCGATCTCGGCGAAGAGATGGATTTGGACGAAGACAAAAATTATTTCATCGAAGTGATCGTGGATCGCTTTGTCATTCGCAAGGGCATGGATAAGCAGATCGTCACGTCGCTCGGGCACGGCCTCGAAATCATCGGCGAGGGCTTTTTGAGTTTTCATGTGCTCAACGGCGAAAACAAAAAAGCCACCGAAACCTTTTACCAAAAACTCGGCGGCTCGTCTGTGCGCGTGGTCGCAGGGCGCATGCACCACGGCATGTTCACGTTCAACGACCCCTTGGGCGCGTGCATCACCTGTTCGGGCTTGGGCACCTATCTCAAAGCCCATCCGGACCTCGTCGCCCCGGACAAAGACCGCAGCCTGCGCGAGGGGGCTTTTGTCAAAGAAGCGTTGAAGTACGACGTCAACACCTGGGGCGGGCGCATGTTGTACAGCCTATCCAAAAAGTACGGGTTTGACTTGGACCTGCCGTACAAAGCCCTCGCAGACGATGTGAAGGACTTGCTCCTGTACGGCACCAAGGGCGAGAAGGTCGCGATCGAGCACCCCCCGGGCGCGAAAATCGGCGCGAAATACGCCGGGCGCGAGTTTCGCTACGATGGCGTGATCAACCAGATCGAACGCCGGTATCGCCGCTACCGGCAAAAGGGCGTCGCGCACGGGCGCATGGAAGATTATTTGCGAAAGGTCATGGTCGAAAATCCGTGCCCGGACTGCGGGGGCGAGCGGCTCAAAAAACAGCGTCTTTTGGTCACGATCAAAGGCCACAACATCCACGACTTGGGGCAAATGCACCTGCCGGAATTGTTCGCGTTTCTCACGCGACTCGCGTTGCCGCCCAAGCACCGGGAGGTCGCGGCTCAAATCATCTACGAAATCGCGTCTCGCCTCGAACTCCTCATGGGCATCGGCTTGGATTATCTCAACCTCAACCGGCCGTCGGGCACGCTCTCGGGGGGCGAATCGCAGCGCATTCGCCTCTCCACGCAAATCGGCTCTGGGCTGATGGGCATGCTCTACGTCCTCGACGAACCGAGCATTGGCTTGCATCCAAAGGACAATGTCAAGATGATCAACACCATGCGGCGGCTGCGCGACATCGGCAATACGGTCATCGTCGTCGAACACGACGAGGAGACCATCCGCGCTGCGGATCACATCATCGAAATGGGGCCTGGCCCGGGGGTTCACGGCGGGCATGTGGTGACGAGCGGCGAAATCGGCGAGATTTTGACCTGCGCGGAATCGCCGACCGCGCAATACCTCAGCGGCGCGCGGCAAATCGCCATTCCCCGCCAACGCCGCAAAAAGAACGGCAAAGCCCTGTTCATCAAGGGCGCGCGCGCGAACAATCTCAACGACATTGACGTGGAAATCCCCCTCGGCATGTTCACCTGCGTCACCGGGGCATCCGGCTCGGGCAAAAGCACCCTCATTCACGAAGTCCTGTACAAAAAACTCTACAATTTGTACCGCGACAGCCGCGTGTTTTCCGGGGATCACGACGACCTCATCGGGCACGAACACCTCGGCGATGTGATCGACATCGACCAGTCGCCCATCGGACGCTCGCCGCGGTCCAACCCCGCGACGTACATCGGTTTTTACGACAACATCCGCCGATGCTTTGCCTCGACCCCCGAAGCCCAAGCGCGCGGTTATACGGCGTCCCGGTTCAGCTTCAATGTCAAGGGCGGGCGTTGCGAGGAATGCGCGGGCGAAGGCGCGATCAAGACCAGCCTCGCGTTTATGCCCGATGTCGAAATCCCGTGCCCCACCTGCAAAGGCGCGCGCTACAACGACGAGACCCTCGAAGTCACCTATCGGGACAAGACCATCGCCGATGTGTTGGACATGTCGATCGAGGACGGGGTCTCGTTTTTTGGCGACGAGAGACTCGTCGCCCACAAACTCTCGGTGCTCCACGCCCTGGGCTTGGGCTATCTCAAAATCGGCCATCCGGCCACCATTTTATCCGGCGGCGAGGCACAGCGCGTCAAACTCGCCAACGAACTCGGCAAGGTCAAACGCGGCAAGCACAACCTCTACATCCTCGACGAACCGACGACGGGATTGCACCTTGCCGATATCCAAAAATTGCTCGACGCGCTCAACGGGCTCGTGGATGCGGGCCACACGGTCGTGGTGATCGAGCACCACCTCGACGTGATCAAAACCGCGGATTACGTCATCGACCTCGGCCCCGAAGGCGGGCACAACGGGGGCGATGTGATCGCGACCGGCCCACCCGAAGCCATCGTCCGCGTGGCGCGGTCTCACACGGGACAATTTTTGAAACCTCATCTCAACGGAGGAATATCCGATGCCGACAAAAAACATGACGCCGCTGTTGCAGGTCTATGACATGAAGGCGTCCGTGGCGTTTTATTGCGATATCCTCGGATTCGCGGTGGCGCGTTCTTATGAACCCGATGGGCATTTTTACTGGGCGTCTCTCGAATTGGGAGGCGCGAAACTCATGCTCAATGCCCGTTACGAAGACGACAAACGGCCCGCTGACCCCGAAGCGGATCGGATAAATGCACACGCAGATACAGAACTCTATTTCGAATGCGACGATGTGGTCGAGATTTACACGGCTTTGAAAAACAAAGGCGTCGATCTCGAGCCGCCGGCAAAATCCAACTACGGGGCAATGGAAATCAAATTGCGAGACCCCGACGGCTTTGGCATATACTTTTTTCAACCGACAGAATAGTCCGTCAAACGGGGCGTGAACGACGGGGCGCCAGCGCGAATCCCGCAGAAGTCTTGCGCCGCGAGTAAAACCACCCGTTGTTTTTCGCAACGCGATGTTCGTGAATGATTCTTGACATTTTTATCTGATCGTTATATTCTTTTGGGAATATGAAACGGGGACAAAGCCGATCTGTGTCGATCTTGAAGGATGCCAAAACGATGGATAATTTGACGGTACTCGATTTGTTCAGCGGTTGCGGTGGCATGTCTTGGGGGCTTTCAAAGGCGGGCTTTCAGGTGCTCGCCGGCATTGATAATTGGGGGCCCGCACTCGATACCTTTCTTATGAATCATCCAAATTCTCGAATCGTAAATGGCGATATGACACGTCTCGATCCCGAAGATGTCATGGAGCAGTTGCATCTCAAAAAGGGAGAGTTGGACTGCATGGTCGGCGGCCCCCCATGTCAGGGATTTTCAAAAAATGTGCCATCTTCGTATAGATTTTTAGAAGATCCGAGAAACCAACTCTTTAGGGATTTTCTCCGATTTGTTCAAACCCTATATCCCAAAACCGTGTGTATGGAAAATGTCGCGGAAATTTACAATGCCTATTCTGGAATCGTTCGCGATGAAATCATCGGCATACTGAATGCGACGGGCTATGAGGTGGCGGTCAAAATTATTTACTCGCCCGATTACGGGGTTCCGCAACGGCGGCGGCGGTGTTTCTTTTTGGCATCGAGAACAGGTGTGCCACCTTCGTTTTCTCCTCCTCAATTCGGGTCCGTTGAGAAATTATCTCTCTGGCGGAGTCATACAGCGCAATATCGATCTGCTTGGTCGGCGTTATCCGATTTACCCGTTTTGAAAAATGGAGAAGGGTTTGAACCGATGGCATACGACAGAGAACCCGAGAATGAGTTTCAAAGTCAGATGCGCGGCGAGGAGACAAAACTCTACGATCACATCACCCGCGAATTAAGAGAGAAACAATTCTCGAGAATCGCCTCGCTAAAACCAGGCCAAGGTATCAAAGACCTGCCAGATCACCTAAGACCCAAGGCCGGATATAGCGGCGCGTATGGCCGGTTGGATTGTGAAATGATCGCGCCGACGATCACGCGATGGGTATTTCATCCGGGGTCGGGGAGATTTTGCCATCCAAAAGAAATCCGCCTCATCACAATACGAGAGGCGGCGAGGTTGCAATCATTTTCTGACGATTTTAGATTTACGGGAACGTACATCCAAAAATCCCAACAAGTGGGCAATGCCGTTCCTCCTTTATTGATGGAAGTGTTCGCCGAAGACATTAGGCGGTGTTGTTGAGTTGGCCCAACAACAGATCGACGACCTCATCCATCGGCAATCGCTCGGGTTCAACGAAAAAAATGTGTGCATTTTCCGGCAAAATAAATCTTTCAAAAAATTGTTTTTGATTGGGATACCATCGAAAAACACAAAATCCATCCCTTTTTTGAATGCCTTGAAGACCCGTTTTTGTTTTCGTCGTCCACCTCCACTCGAGCTCATCGGGTTTGTAATCCGATAGATCTTCTTCGAGAAAGGAACCGATATGACCACAAATGGAAGTTACAAGATCGCGGATTTGTGCGATGCGGCGGCTGAGGGTAATGTTGGGAAAATTCGACGCATTCTCGACGCGCAACCCGATTTGGTCAATGTCCACATGGCCGAAAGCGACGAGCATCGCGCCATTCACTATGCGGTCGTGAATGGGCACGGCGATGCGGTGCGCGTGTTGATGGAAGCGGGGGCCGATCACACGTCGGGCATCTATCCCCACCGCGATGCCACAGACGCGCTGACCATGGCGCGCGATCGCGGCATGGCGGACATCGTCCACATCTTGCAAGAAGAAGACGAAAGGCGCAAACTCGCGGCCTGCAAAAACATCGCCATCACGCGAGAAAATGACGCGCTCTTCGAGGCGATTCGAGAGGGGCGAGACGCAGACGCGCTGGCCCTTCTCGACCGACACCCGGATTTGCTCGACGCTTGCCATCGCAATGGCGGCAACGCGATTCACGCGGCGGCATCTCATGGGCGTCACCGACTCGTTTTGGCATTGCTCGAGCGCGGCGCGGATATCGACCATCTCACTCCGGAAGGGCAATCGCCCCTCGACGGCGCGGTTCACAACATCCGCGGGCGCAACAGGCCGATCGACGAGGGGTGCTTGATTTGCGCGGGGATGCTCCTCCAAGCCGGTTGCGAGCAATCGGTCGAATCGGCCATCGCGCTCGGGGATTTCGACTTTGTCCGCGAATACGCAAAACAGCATCCCCAACGCTTTCAATCCAATGACAGGGACCGCGACGGGCTTTTGCAGATCGCGGTGCAAAACGACAATGTCGATATGACGCGCTCGTTGCTCGACCTCGGCCTCGACCCGGACGACAAACACCAACTCCACCACTACGAATCCAAGCCCTATTCCTGGGGCCAACCCCTCGCCCATGCCGCGGGCAACGCGCAGTACGCGATCGCCGAACTCCTGCTCGAGCGCGGCGCCGATCCCAATGCCAGCATTTATGCGAGCGGCAATCCGGTCGAGGCGGCGTACAACAATCGCGACGACAAAATGAAGGGCTTGTTGTTTCGATACGGCGGGATTTTGACGCACATCACCGCCGGACTCGAAGGCGAGACCTCTGCGGCGGCGGTCGCGCTTCACAACGATCCATCGCTTGCCGAAAGGTTGCTGTGGGCGGCCGGATGCGGGGGCGATCCCAATATCGTGGGGATGTGTTTGCGCCAACTCGACTGGAAGGCCGATGACAACCGCTGGTTCGGCTTGCTCGAGCAACCGCTCCGCCTGTGGCGCGCCAGTCCACATCGCAAATTCCGCGACTTTGACCGCGCGGTCTATCCGGAAATTTTTCGCCTGATCCTCGACCATGGCGTCAGCCCCAATCTGGTCGGGCGTTTCGGGTACCGCCTCGCGCATCGCTTGGCGGCGTGCGGCGTCGTTTGGGGGCAAACGATCATGACCGAACCCGAACGCGTCGCCTTTGCGACCATTCTCCTCGACTGTGGCGCGGACCTCAATGTGGTCGACGATCTCTTGCTGGCCTCCCCACTCGGATGGGCCGCGCGCTGGGGCAAATACGACCTCGCGCGCCTCTATCTCGACCGCGGCGCCGATCCCACACTCGCAGGCGCCGAATGGGCGACCCCTCTCGCTTGGGCAAATAAAAAAGGCCATGCCGACATCGCCGACCTCATCGAGCGATATGTGTGAAAAACAGCGGCCAGCCATCGCCCATCCCCACCGCTGATGGGATGAGTCACGGATCGCTTGAAATTGAAGGCGGAGAGATGGAATGCGCGGAAACCCTCTTGCGTCTCCCCTCTCCCCTCGTATCTTCGGACAGGCACAGGGCCATTTGTACCAACTCATTCATTATCGGGATCGCTTTGCTGTTCCACCGTCCTTCAGAGAACCCATCGCCAACCGTGCCATCGCAAAAATCCATCAACGAAAGCCATCGGGCACAGCGCGCAAGTCCATTTCGCAACCAACATCCATTTTGCAACCCCCTTGGCAGGCTGGCGCATGTCGTTCTGTTACAAAAGCGCTTTGCGCTGTGCCTAGCCCCTCGGCGCATGAGAGCGGCATTTTTTGCCTACTTTTTTTTGCTGTTGAAAAAAAGTAGGTCGCCGAAGGCATCAAAGGCAACAAACGATGCTTTCGGACCAAACGTTTTAGAAAAGCGAGCCCCGTCGGTGCGGGTTGGTGTGTATCAAAATTTGGTATCATTTAATTTTCGGAGTAATTAGTTGGTACAAATGGCACAGGGGCCTATCCCTACGATTGCGATTGTTTCTCCCGTCTTCCCTCTCCCGTCTCACCCTTAAATAAGGAGATCGCTTATGATTCGCGTATTGATCGGCAGTCGAAATGGCGCAGATGTCGAGGCGTTGTTGGATGGCGCGCCGTCCGAAGCGCAGGTGGCGTTTTTGCCCGAGGGCGAAAAGCAAGCCGATTATCTGCCGGGCGTCGAAGTGCTCTTTGGGCGGCTTTCCGAATCCGAATTTGACGCGGCGGACGCGCTGAAGTGGGTTCAGCAACCCCACGCGGGCGCCGAAGGGCATTTGTACGAAAAGTTTAAGAACAGCGACATCGTCTTGACCAACGCGGGGGGATTGTTCGGGCCGCAAATCGCCGAGCATGCGTTCGCGCTTTTGCTGGCACTGACGCGGCGGATTCACGTGCAGTTGGACTTTATGAAGCGCAAACACTGGGAGCGCGTGCCGTGTTTGGAACTGGCCGGCATGACGATGGGCATTATCGGATTGGGGGGGATTGGCCGGGCGATCGCAGACCGCGCAAAAGCCTTTGAGTTTCGCGTCCTCGCGGTCGATCCCGAAGATATGGAGTGCCCGGACTCGGTCGATCACTTGGGAAAAATGGACGCTTTGCCCGACCTCATGGCGCAATCCCAAGTGGTGATGAGCTGCTGCCCGAGCACGCCTGAAACGCACGAGATGATCTCGCGGGACATGTTCGACCGGTTGATGCCGGGCAGTTTTTTCATCAATGTCAGTCGGGGAAAGGTGGTGGACGAGGGGGCGATGATCGATGCGTTGCGGTCGGGCAAGTTGGCGGGTGTTGGGCTGGACGTGACGTACGCAGAGCCGTGCCCGGAGGATAGTCCGCTGTGGACCGAACCCAATGTGATTTTGACCTCGCACAGCGCGGGGTCTTCCCAACACATTCGGCGGCGGGCTATGGCGCGGTTTGTGGATAATTTGCAGCGGTATGCAAAGGGCGAGGCGTTGCTCAATGTGGTGGATAAGGAGAAGGGATATTAGCGGGAATCCAACGGGAAAGGACGAGGCGGGAAAGATACTGGACTCCGGCTTCCGATTTGAACGCCAACGGATTCACTCACCCAAAAAAGACGCTTTCCAAAAATTTGCAAAAGCGCGCTGAACCCATGCCATCGGCTTTTGGGCGAGCGCGTTAAAACCGCCCCATGTCCAGCGCGTGGGGCGGTTTTTGTGGGCGGCCTGCTGAAATGCGGCGCCGCGGTCCGCATCCAACCAATCGAGCGCGTTGGACAGGGCGATCAACTCGCGTTCGTATTGCAACGAGACCATCGCCTGCATGTGCCGATCGACTTTGTCGCTTTCCCGCAATTCGGTTTTTGGACACGCGGTGTGCTGTTCCGTGGCTAAAAAAGCCGATACCCATTGCCAGGGCACCTCGCCGTGGGCAGACGCGGCCGCGGCTTTGACTTGTGACGCATCGTTCAAAACTCCGTACGTGCGACACGTTAGGGGGCGCGCCGGGTGAATCGAGCAACCGCCTCCATCGGTCAAAAACGGGCACCGCCGCGGGCGTTCTTCGACAATGCCCAACAGCACCCGCTGTTTTTTTGCGTCAAAATGCGCGCGCACGTAATCCACGATGTGGACGTATTCCACGGCGTAAAGCGGATACATGGTCGCAAAATTGTCCTCGTATTCGGCGTCCGTCAGTTCGCAACAGCTCCCCGGCGCGTCGCACCCGGCGCACGATACAGCGGGAATGCGGGCGTACACGGCGTTTAAGCGCGTGCGCGTTTGTTCGGGTAATATCGGCGATGCGATTTGCAACAGGGAATCGTTCATTTTCGCGCCTTTTGTGGCGATCATTGTCCCAATTTCTCGCCTGATCGGAAGCACATCCAATTTACCCTTTGTGCCTTTTGTGCCTTTTGTGCTTTTTGTGGCTATCATCAAACCGCGTCGAGTGCCCGTTCCACATCGCGTAGGATATCCTCGGCATCTTCAATGCCCACCGCATAGCGCACCAGCTCGTCCGCAATGCCAATCGCCAACCGGTCTTCGCGCGCCAACTCGTAATACGAAATCGACGCCGGATGCGACACCAAGCTCTCCACGCCGCCGAGACTCGCGCCGATCCGCGGGATTTGCAAGCGGTCGATAAACGATAACGCGCCGGCCTCATCCGCGTCCAAATCGAAACTCACCAGCCCCCCAAACCCGCGCATCTGCACTTGGGCCACCTCGTAGTGCGGGTGGCTCTCCAACCCGGGATAATACACGCGCTCGACCCGCTCGTGCTGTTCCAAAAACCGCGCCAACCGCAACGCGGTCTCGTTTTGCCTGCCCATCCGCAGCGGAAAGGTCTTGATCCCCCGGATCAGCAAATACGCGCAGTGCGGATCGATCACCCCGCCCAAAATGCCCCGATAGTCTCGAATCGCGCCGATCAGTGGCGCGCTGCCGAGCACGGCGCCGGCCATCAAATCGTTGTGCCCGCCCAGGTATTTGGTCGCCGAATGGATCACCAAATCCACGCCAAATTCGAGCGGTCGCTGGTTGAACGGCGTGGCGAAGGTGCTGTCGATGATCGTCTTGACCCGGTGTTTTTTTGCGATTTGAACCAGCTTTTCCAAATCGATCACATTGAGGTGGGGGTTGGTCGGCGATTCGGAAATGATCACCCGCGTCTCGTCGCGAATGGCCCCTTCCAATGCGGCGTAATCCCCCGCGTGGACAAATGTCGTCTCGATGCGAAATTTTCGCAACACCATCTCGCAGAACTGCGCGGTCTTGCGATAGCAGTCGTCCATGATCACCGCGTGATGCCCGCTCGACAGCATGCCCAACAGGGTGGTCGTCACCGCGCTCATGCCCGATGCAAACAAAATTCCGGCCTCCGCGCCTTCCAATTCCGCGAGCTTGCATTCCGCTGCATGTTGCGTCGGGTTGCCGTAGCGCCCGTAGTCGATCTGCCGGTTTTCGCCGGCCACAAACGCCTTCACGGCCCCTGAGTCCTCAAAAACATAGGTCGATGTCTGGGCGATGGGCACCGTCAACGACTGCCCCCAGTGCCCGCGTTCTTCCCCTGCGTGAACGGCCCGCGTGCCCGAACAAGGCGCGTCCCTGTCGCGCTTTTCCACCATGCGCCATCTCCAAAAAAAGCGGATCCTCAAAAAGCGGTACACAAAAAAAACCGGACTAAAAAGCCCGGAATTTGGATTGACTTTTTAGCGACTTGTTTAAGGTGGCTGCAATATGCCGCAAATCACCACCGTTTTGTTGCGTTCACAATGTAATCAAAACCCCTCATCCTGTCAACTTTTCGTCGGCTTCGACGCGGTCGAGAATGGCCCGTTTGACCGCCTCCGCGTCGGGCGGCAAGAACACGGGTTCATTGCCATAGCGCGGATCGACGCGCCAGTCCTGCAACTCATCTCGGTGGTAGCCGAGTTTGAACTCGTTGAACTTCAAGCCGTGCGCGGTCGAAATCGCGATCACGCGCTCGTTTTTTTGAATGACGCCCTCGTCGATCAGCTTGAACAGCGCCGCAAACGCAACGCCCGTGTGTGGACACGCGAACAAGCCCGTGCGATCCGCGCGCGCCGCCGCATCCGCCAATTCCTGCTCGCTGGCCTCCGCCACGACCCCGCCGAATAATTTGAGCGTTTGCATCGCCTTTTCCCTGCTGACCGGATCGCCGATCTGGATCGCGCTAGCCAAGGTGGGTTGTGCGCGGATGGGTTCAAAAGCGTCGAAGTTCTTTTGGAAACTGCGATAGAGCGGGTTGGCGTTGCGGGCTTGGGCCACGGCAATGCGCGGCAACCGGTCGATGATCCCCAGCGCCTGCATTTCGAGAAACCCTTTGCCGAGCGCGCTCACATTGCCCAAGTTCCCGCCCGGGATCACGATCCAGTCCGGCACTTCCCAATCGAATTGTTGCACCAATTCGATGCTGATCGTCTTTTGCCCCTCCACGCGCAGGGAATTGATCGAGTTGGCGAGATAGATGTTTTCCCGATGGCAAATTTCCCGCACGAGTTTCATGCACCCGTCAAAATCCGTTTCCAAACTCAGCACCAGCGCGCCATTGGCCAAGGGTTGCAAGAGTTGCGCGGTCGAGATTTTGTCCCTCGGCAGAAAAACCACCGCTTGGATCCCCGCCGCCGCGCAATACGCGGCCAGCGCCGCCGAGGTGTCCCCGGTCGACGCACACGCGACCGCCGGGATATGCACGCCCTCAAACTGCATCTGCTTCACCATCGACACCAACACGGTCATGCCCAAATCCTTGAACGATCCCGTGTGGCTGTTGCCGCATTGCTTGACCCACAAGTCCTCGACCCCAATTTCTCGGCCCAACCGCTCGGCCCAAAACAAATTGTTTCCTCCCTCGTACATCGACACCACATTGTCGTCGTCGACCACGGGGCAGACCAACTCCTTCTTCCCCCACACCGAACTGCCATAAGGCCACTCGGTCCGCATGTACCGCCCGTCGAACAACCCGCGCCAATACGCGCCCGACTCGCGCTTGAGCACCGCCATATCATGCGCCACCTCGAGCAACCCCCCGCACGCAGGACATGTGTAAATCACTTCGGTCAACGGATAGCGCCCCGCGCATCCGCCAAAGCACTGAAACCACGCATCGTAAGCATCCATATCTCAAAACCCTATAGCCAAGATCAAAGCGCGAAGTCATCGCAGTGTGTAATACCAATTTGATTTTTATTTTTTTAGACGACAAAAGCGCGGAGCGGGGTATGAAGGCGAGTCATCCGAACCTGACTGCGATAAGCCGTTCATCGTAGGGATAGACCCCCGTGCCTGTCCGAAGCACTGACCCGTTGAGATGTCCCAAGTATATAGGTCAAGAGAAAATCAATTTAGTAAAAAAAATCAAGCGGTGACGTACTCTCCTGGCTGAAGCTAGTGGCTCTCTAACAGCCCCCGTTCAGCGGAGATTATCCCATCGGCGAGGTCTCGGCTCAAGCGACAAGCCGTCTTATGGCCTCTCCGAAACGGGTTGACATTGACCCCAAACCGCCCGCTGAGCCATCGGCGATCCGCTACTTTGACAAAAATACAACGCATGTCCAAACGCGCCAAATGTTTATTCGGGTCATTCTCGGAACGGTCCAATCCAGCACGGACTGCCCAAAATCCACCGCTTTTCGACTTCAATTTCTATCGCGTCAAAGCCCTGCGGGCATGCCATCCCATCATCTTCAACTAAAATGGGTTCCTCATACCGCCCTCACCGCTCGTCGAAGCCCAAGAATTTGAGGAAGGTCTTTTTGTCGCCTGCTGTTTTTCGCGTGTTCCATTCTTCTATCCGCGCGTAATAGGGGGCTTCTTCCCACGCTTCCCATCGGGCGATGGCCTTGATTTCGCCCAACGGATTGTACCCGTCGAGTTCATACGGGCAATCCGCGGATTGGCTGATGCTGAGCAACTCGATGTCGCCCCGTTCGTCAAATTCCAAGTCAAACGGATAGCGGCGGCAGGTCACCGGGCGATAATTGTAGATGCGGCACAAATCGTCGTCGCCCAAATACTGGCATCCGTCCTCGGTGCGGCGCAACCCCATGATGCGGCGCCCCGACTTTAGACGGATCCAGCCGGGCTGATCCTCGCCCCATTCGATTTCGCTCGGTTTGTAAAAATCGACAATGCCATAAGCCGTCTGACCCGTGCCCTCAATGATGCGGCGCACGTCCTCGTCCGTGACCAAGACGATGGGCTCTCGGCAACAATTTCCACAGCGCGTGCAGCGAAAATTGAGCAAATGTTTCCAGGGTTGGGACATGGAACCTCCAGTGCGATAGCGGTTCATCGGCGGAATGGGGCATCGCCCCTACATTTGTCTGGCTCGCGGATTACCCCCAACCCCACCGCCGCATCATCCTGTCCACTTCAAGTGTCCTTCATCATCCTTAGAAGCCATCTAAAAATTATCGGGACCTAACCCCCTAGCCCCCTTTCCTATCAGGAAAGGGGGAATAAAGGCCCTTATTCTTGGGGTTTGACCTGCGAAAAGCGAATGTTTTTGCGACTCTCAATGGCGGCCCTAGTTTTTAGATGGCTTCTTAGAGACAGATCCCTGTGCCTGTCCTCGTATCTTTGGGCGAGCACGGGGCATCACCCCTCTCCCGTCTCGCCTCTTACCTCTTGTATCTTCGGACAGGCACGGGGGCCTGTCCCTACGATGACCTCTGACTCTCTGTAAGGGCGTAAAATTTTACGCCCCTACGCGGCCTGACTACGGATCTCTGCCTTTTGCCTTTTGCCTCTCACCTCTCCCGTCTCCCGTCTTACCTCTCCCGTCTTACCTCTCCCGTCTCCCGTCTTACCTCTCCCCAAACGCCTTTTGAAGATACGCCAAATCCAGTTCGGGATAGAGGGGGAACCGCGCGAGGAGGGTGGCGATTTTTTTGCGTGCGTTTTCGACGATCCCGTCCTCGACCTTGTATTTGACCTTGCTGAACTGCCCCGCGCTTTTGCCACGGGTGAACTTCAAGGGCCGTGCGCGGGTCAGCACATCGCCCATGATCGCGCCGATCTCGCGCATTTCGTCTGCGCCCATGCCCAAGGTCGTCAGCGCAGGCGTGCCCACGCGGAGCCCGCTGGTGTACCACGGGCCGTTGGGGTCAAAGGGAATGGTGTTTTTGTTGAGGGTCATCCCGGCCTCGCGCAACAGGGTTTCGGCCTGCCTGCCCGTGAGGTTGAACGGCGAGACGTCGATTTGGAGCAGGTGATTGTCCGTCCCCCCGGTGAGCACGCGCAACCCCGCGTCCAGACACGCCTGCGCGAGTGCGCGGGCATTAGCCACGATTTTGCCCGCGTACGTCCGAAATTCGGGGGTGCTGGCCTCTTGCAAGGCGATGGCCTTGGCCGCCATCACATGGGGCAAGGGCCCGCCGAGCACCATCGGGCAACCTCTATCGACATGATCGGCGAACTCCGCATCGCACAACACCATGCCCCCTCGAGGGCCGCGCAGGGTCTTGTGCGTGGTGGTGGTCACGACTTGGGCATGGGCGATGGGGTCAAAATCCCCGCTGAAAACCCCGCCCGCGACAAGCCCGGCAAAATGCGCCATATCGACCATCAGCACCGCGCCCACCTCGTCGGCGATCTCCCGAAAAATGCGAAAATTCATCTCGCGCGGATACGCGCTGTACCCCGCCAAGAGAATCAAGGGGCAAACGGCTTTGGCCCGATCGCGGATGGCGTCGTAGTCGAGCAAGCCCGACGCTTTGTCGACCGCGTACGCATGCGCGTCGAACATCCGCCCGGAAACATTGATGCGATACCCGTGCGTGAGATGCCCGCCCGACGAGAGGTCGAGGCCCAAGAGCTTTTGGTTGCCCAGTTGCCCGCGAAGCGCGTTCCACGCTTTCTCGGAGAGATCAAAGGGCGATTTGTGCCCGCCATTTTTCAGCGCGACATCCTGAACGCGCGCCGAGAGAATGGCCCAAAACGCGACCAGATTGGCGTCTGCGCCCGAATGCGGCTGCAGGTATGCGTGCGCCGCGCCAAAGAGATCGCAGGCCAGGTTGGCGGCCCGGCTCTCGATGGCATCCACATTGTCGCAACCCGCGTAAAACCGATGATCGGGAATGCCTTCCGCGTACTTGTCCGTCAGCAAATTGCCCATCGCCAGTTGCGTCGCCAACGAGCAATAATTCTCGCTGGCGATCATCTTGAGATGGGCGCGCTGATCCGCCAATTCGGCCACGATGCGTTTCGCCACATCGGGAGACACAGACGCGACTTGCTCCAACGCGGCCAAATAGGCGACAAAGCCGGGATTCGGGTTGGGATTTTGAGACAGGTACTCCGCGAGGGGACTCGACACGGATTTCCTCCTTTGTGATTCGGGTACAAAAATAGCCCGGGCCACGTAGAAGCCCAGGCGAGCGGCTATCGGTTGAAAAGCCCGCGCTTCCCCGTGGTCGATTCCATGTTCATTCGCCAGTCGCGCAGGCCCCTTGTGAAAATCAAGATACGGAATCGCGGATCAAAGTCAACGGGTATCGGCGGATGGATGGGCATGGGGTTCACCTGCGTTCGGGATCCTCGCCTCGGATCATCTGCCGCAACCGTTGCCATTCGCGCGGGTCAAAAAATCGCCAACCCCACAAAATGAGGGGATAGCTCGATACGAAGATGAGACGCGCGCCGATCCCCTGTGTGGACATGTCGTGCAGATGTCCGGACAGGGCCACAAAGACGATGACCGCCGTCGCGCAAATTTTACCCAACCGCGCGTATTCGTAGGGCACCGGATAAAATCGGCGCACGGTGAGAAAGAGCAAAATCACCATCGAGACGTGCGCGATGAGCGTGCTGTACGCGGCGGCGACAAATCCAAACCTGGGCAAGCAGACGAGATTCACCGCGACATTGACACACGCCCCCGCGCCCACGATGAACGGCAGGGCGCCCGCGCGGCCTTCGGCGTACACGCCCGCGGTGAGAATGACGTAAAGCCCGTACAGGAAAAAGGCCAGCCCGACGAGCGGGACGACCTGCACGCCCTTGAGATAGGTTTCGGCATTGCCGCCTGCGACCAAAACGACGATCTCGCGTGCGAATGTGCCCAAAATCAAGCAGGCAAAAACCCCGAACAGCGCGAAATACGTGGTGATCTGCGCGCACATGCGCGGGGTTTCTCCAGTGCTTTCATCCTCGTCGAGCACGGCGGGCGCCCATGCCGCGCGAAACGCCTTGACCACGAAGAAGATGGGCATGCCGAGTTTGTACACAATGCCGTAAATGCCCAAGTCCTCAAGCCCCAAAAAAAAGCGAATCAGGAACCGGTCGGACAAGCCGATGACGAGAATGGACAGCGCAGACGGCACAAACGGCATGCCAAAGCGCAACAATTCGCGCAACGCAAAAAAAGAAAACGCGGGGCGAATCACGCGCCACCCCACGGGCAGCATGACCGCGAGCGCGAACAGGGAGCTGATGAGATTGGCTTCAAAAACCGCGATGGGCCCGCGTTCGAGATAGGCGATCAAATACACCGTGAGACCGAGTTGCAAGGTGTGTTGAATCACGCGCACAACCGCGTAGTGAAGCGACCGTTGGCGCGCGCGGCAACAGGTGAACAGCGGCTCTGACAGCGCGTCCAAAAGGATAATGCCGGCCATCAACGCGAAGAACGCGCCGTATGTCGCGTTGCCCAATAAGTGATGGGCGAGCCATTCGGCATTCGTCCAAATCGCCCCGGATAGGACGCCTCCCACGGCGAGCAAAGTCCAAAATGCCGAACTGAACGCGACGCGGTGCTCGCCGAGATCGGCCTTGCCGGACAAGAGGCGTATCAGCGCGGGATTGAGGCCGAGGGAATACACCACCGCGCTAAATCCGACAAACGCAAACGCCAAAGACAAAATCCCATTGTCCTCGGCGCCGAGATGCCGCGCGTACACCGGCACGAGCAAGACCGACACGGCCCGCCCGAGCAAATCGCCCATGCCGTAAATCGCCGTGTGTTGCGCGAGAGATTTGATTCGAGAGAACATAGCTTGCTTTGGAGTGGCGGGTGGGTTTCATGCGAGCGCGAGGGACGCGATTGAGTCGTCGGGGCACCGCGCAATATACCGCTCGCTCAGGGCAAAATCAAATGCGGCTCGTCGTTGGGACGCGGAGATTGTTTTGTATTCACGCGGCGACCGTGGTATAATGCGTTTCAGGCGGATCTGCGCGATCCGAAAATCAAAAAGTTCAGCATTTTCCAGCTTTTCCTCGCCCAACTGCATTCAGCCGGGCAAATGCCCGCGCATCACCCCAACGCCGATATCATGAGCCGACGCACCGGAAAATTGACGCCAACCGCGCAGCGTTTGATCGCGCTGATCTGTTTTTTTTTCTCGGGATTTGCCGGGTTGGTGTACGAAGTCGCGTGGATCCGACAGGCCGCGCTCTTGTTTGGCTCGACCACGTTTGCGATCAGCGCGGTTTTGGCGGTCTTTTTTTTGGGCCTCGCCATCGGCGCGTACCTGTTTGGACGCATTGGGCAACGGACAGATCGCCCGCTCGTCCTCTTTGCCCACGTGGAAATCGGCCTCGGACTCCTCGCGTTGCTCAGCCCCTATGCCTTTGATCTCGCGGACGCGCTCTACGGCAGCGCGTATCGGGCGTTGACCGATGATCCCGCGCTCCGATTCGCCGCGCGCCTCTTGCTCGTCGCCTGCGTCATCTCGCCGCCTGCGATTCTCATGGGCGGGACCTTGCCCCTCTATTGCCGGCAGTACGCGCGCAGCAGCGACAAAATTGCACGCGCGGTCGGTCTCCTCTACGGCGTCAATACATTGGGCGCGGCATTGGGTTGCGTGGTCGCGGGATTTGTTTTGCTTCCGGACCTGGGCCTTCGCGGCACGGTTTATGTCGGCGTCGCGTGCAATATCCTGATCGGCCTCGTCGTTCGCGCGATAGCCCAACGGGCTGCACCGCTCCCGCGTGTCTCGCCGCAGACCCGCGTGGAACCGGAGGGCAAAATCACGGGCGCGCTCTTTTTTGGCGTGGGGTTTGTCGCGCTCGGCGCCGAAGTGCTGTGGGCGCGCTATCTCGGTCTGCTCATCGGCAACACGGTCTATACCTATACCCTCGCGCTCGGCATCGCGTTGATCGGCTTGGTGCTCGGCAGTGTGATCGCGGCTCGGTTCTCGGACAAAACGCGATCGCGGGCGCGTTATTTTGGCGCGTTTCAGGTGGCGACGGGCCTCCTCGCGCTTTCCCTTGCGATGCTTTCGCCGGAAATGTGGCGGCAACTGGGCGACGAGTTGTACATCTACTTCATCGCATTGCTGCCGCCCGCTGTGCTCAGTGGCGCGGCGTTTCCCCTTGCGATGCGCCTATCGACCCGGCATGCGGAACGCGCCACCCGCGTCGCCGGCAACTTGATCGCCGTCAACACCCTCGGCGGTATCTCGGGTTCGCTGTTGATCGGGTTCATCGGCATTCCCTTTTTCGGCTTGGCAAAAAGCCTGCTGTTCATCACGGGCGCGAATCTCGTCATCGGCATCGCGGCTTGGTTTGCGTACGGTCGAAAATACCGCGCAGTCGAGGCCATCGCCACAGTTGTCGCCGTTGCGATCTATTTGGGCATTCCGCAGATTGCCCAAACGCAACTGCCCGCCGATTTCATCGGCGAGGGGCGCGAGCTCATCGCGTACCGCGAGGGGTATGGCGCGAACATGGCGGTCGTGAAACGCGGCGAGGACCTCGAACTCGAAATCGACCGCTATTGGCAGGGCGGCGACAAAAAAACCCATCAGATCATGGCCGCGCACGTCCCGATGCTTTTGCACCCCAACCCCAAGCGCGTCGCGGTCGTGGGCATCGGCACGGGCCAAACCGCCAGCCGCTTTTTGATGTATCCCATCGACCGACTCGCCTGCGTGGATATCGAACCCGCGCTTTTTCCGTTCATCCAGCAGCACTTTGAAACGGGCTGGATGCGCGACCCGCGCGTGCGAATCATCGCCGAGGACGGCCGCAATTACTTGCGCCACACCGCGGAGACGTACGACCTCATCTCGCTCGAACTCGGCGAAGTCTCCCGCCCGGGCGTGGCTTTTTTCTACACGGTCGACTTTTATCGGCACGCGCAACAACGCCTGCTTCCGGGCGGGTATCTCGTGCAGTTCGTCCCCCTGCGCTTTCTCGCGCCGGATCAATTTCGCGGCCTCGTCCGCAGTTTTCTGACGGTTTTTCCGCAGAGCGCGTTGTGGTACAACACGTCCGAGCTCCTGCTCATCGGCACGGCCGGGCCTTCGTTTGACATCGCGTTGCGCGAGCAGGCGTTTGCTGGCGGAGAAATTTTTGCCGATCTCCAATACAGCCAGTGGGGCGGCGAGGAACACCATCTCAACCAGAGGCATGTTTTTTTGGGCGGTTTTCTGATGGGGCCCGCCGGCCTGGTCGGCATTGCGGGGGATGGCGATGTGTTCTGGGATGATCGCCCGATCTTGGACTACGCAGCGGCCCAAAACGCGCGGGGGCATGAACGCGCGTTTGCCGAGCTGCTCGCAGATCACCTCGAGCCGATCGGCGCGTTGATACCGGGGGAGGCAGATGCGCGCATCGCCGCGATTCAAAAGGAGAACCTGCGGGAAATCGCGGCCCGGGTTTTTGTGCGGCAGGCGTCCGATCTCATCCCCGCACGCGACCATGGGCAAATCGCGACCCTGTGCGCCGAGGCGATTCGCCTGCTCCCGGAATACGCGGATGCCCATCGCTTGTTCGCCGACGCGATGATGCAACTCGGGCGTCTCGCCGATGCGGAAAAACACTACGCCGAAGTGTCGCGCCTCGACCCCAAAGATGCGCGTGCATTGAACGGACGCGCCGTCGCGTTTCACCGCGCGGGACGCCTCGAAGAGGCGGTCATCCACTACAAATCGGCGATTCGCCTGCACCCGGACAATGCCCTGTCGCAAAACGGCATGGCAATGGCCCTGCACGGGCTCGGACGCTTGGACGAGGCCATCCACCACTACCGCGCGGCGATTCGCCTGCTTCCCGATAGACCGGACGCGCATGCGGACCTCGGCGCGGCACTCGCGCAGGCCGGCAAATTGCGAGAAGCCGTTCCGCATTTGGAAAAAGCCCTCGCCCTGCAGCCGAATTTCGGGAAGGCGCGACGGATGCTCAAACAGGTGCGCGAGGGGTTGAGGAGATGAGAAAGATGCGCGGGATTCTTTTTTGCCCTCGCTTTTCGCGCCTTATCTTTGACCGATGTTACCCAATTTAACCATACGTCCGACTCGCGCTTCCGATGGCGAAGCACTCGGCGCACTGTTGCGATCCATCGGGCCGCGCTGTGTGGTCGATGCGTGGCTCAAGCGCGAATCCATCTCGGTCAAACAGACGCTCGTAGCCGTGCGGGGCCGCGAATGGATCGGGTTTGTCGCTTGGCTTCAGGACGAGATGCAGGCCGCGATTGTGGGGCTTGGGGTGCGTGCGAATTACCGGCGTTTTGGCGTGGCGACAGCGCTGGTCGATGCCTTGGTAGAACATTTGCGCGATTCGGGCTTGCGATTGGTGGAAGCGGTTGTGCCACGCGACAGGACGGCCGCGATGGCCGTATTTGAAGCGACCGGATTTCGGCACATCGGCCAGCGCACCTTTGAGCGCAGGCTAGGCGGACAACGGGCAGACGGATTCGCGTCAGCGACGAATAGCCAGGCGTAGCCCGCGACGCAACGAGTCAGCCCACCCATCCACCGCTATTCGTCGAGGGGAGTTGGGCATTGCACTTCAAAATTTCTCGGAACTCTCGCGCTACGCCATGTGTCTAAGCCTCGAAATTGCAAACGCCGTCATCTTTCGCGCCTCGACTCCCATCTCGCCTCAAAAGGAGCAAATATGAAAATCCTCATCGCCCTCATCGCGACCCTGTCATTCGCATCTCTCGATGTTCACGCCACGCGCACAGCCGAAGAACAACGCGCCATTGCCCAACTCAAAACCTACAACACCGCGTTCAAAGCCATTGCGCGCGAAGTCACCCCATCGGTCGTCACCATCACCATCACCCGCGAAACGGATGAAGACGACTCGCCCCGCAGGCGCAACACCCCCTTCTTTCCGTTTCCCGAATTTCGCGGCAGAATCCCGGATCGGCAAAGCACGGGTTCCGGCATTGTCATGACCGCCGATGGCTATATTCTCACCAACCACCACGTCGCGGGCGAAGCCGACCAACTCACCGTCACCTTCAGCGACAACCGCGAATACGACGCCGTGCGGATAGGCTCTGACCCGCGCACGGACATCGCCGTCATCAAAATCGACGCCGAGGGCCTCGCGCCCGCGACCATCGGCCGGTCAGACGCCGTCGAAATCGGCGAATGGGTGCTCGCCATCGGCGCGCCCCTCAACCTCGAATCCACGGTCACCGCGGGCATCGTCAGCGCGATCGGCCGCGACATCGACATCATCCGCGACAGCAGGGGCCTGAGCATCGAAGACTTCATCCAAACCGACGCCGCCATCAACCCGGGCAACTCGGGCGGCGCGCTCGTCAACCTCAACGGTGAAGTCATCGGCGTCAACACCGCCATCGCCACGTCCAACCGCTCCTTCATCGGCTATGGATTTGCCGTGCCCATCGACCTCGCCGAAAAAGTGATGAACGACATCGTCGAACACGGCAAGGTCAAACGCGGGTACATCGGCATTCAACTCACAAAGGTCGATGCGGGCACCGCAGAGGCGTTTGGCCTCGACCGCCCCAAAGGCGTGCTCATCACCGAAGTCTTGGCCAACACCCCGGCCGCCGAGTCCAACCTGCGGAGCGGCGACATCATCCTCGAAGTCGATGGCCGCCCCGTCAACCGCCCCAACCAACTGCAAAGCCTCGTCGCCCGCAAGCACCCGGGCGATGGCGTTGCCCTCGGCGTGCGGCGCAATACCGAAAATCTCACTGTGCGCGTCACCTTGGGCGAAACCCTGCCCACAGAACTCGCCAGTGCAGAAGACCCGCCCGCCAGCAGCGGCGGTGACGCCTCGGCCTCGGAACTCGGCCTCACAGTCCGCGACCTCAACGCGACCCTCGCAGGCGAATACGGCATCCAAACAGACGCCCAAGGCGTGCTCGTCACCCGGGTTTCGCGCCGCGCCCGCGCAGCTGGCTTTGCCGAGGGCGACCTCATCTTCGGCGTGCGTCAAATTCCCTTTCGGCAAGACATCGACACCGTCGCAGATTTCGAGCGCGCGATCGCCAAACTCAAAAAGGGGAAAAACGCCGCGTTTTCCGTCAACCGCAATGGCAACCGCCGCTTTCTCTCCATGAAAATTCCACAATGAGGACTCCCGATGGACACCCCCACCGAAGCGCGGCTCGCGATCGCCGCCAGTGAAACCGATGCCGACATGTACTACGCCACGCGCTTTCTCGCGCCCGACCCTTTCATCTTTGTGCAAATCGACGCGGAAAAATACCTGCTCATGTCCGATTTGGAACGCGACCGCGCGCACGCCCAATCCCAGGTCGATCGCGTCCTCGCCCTGTCGGAATACGAAGAAAAAGCCAAGGAATCCGACGGCGAATCCGACGGCGATCCACCGTCTTCTATCGACATCCTCCACGAGTTCCTGCGCGAAAAAAACATCGAGCACCTGAACGTCCCCCGCGCCTTTCCCGTCGCCATCGCAGACGACCTGCGCGACCGCGGCTATCGCGTGGCATTTCCAGAAGGCGCGTTTTGGCCCGAGCGCGCGATCAAAACCGATGCGGAAATCGCGCACATCCGCGCCGTGCAACGACATGCCGAAACCGCGATGGACGCCGCCATCTCCCTCATCCGCAACGCCGACATCCGCGGCGACATCCTCTACCATGAGGGCGAACCCCTCACCTCGGAAGCCGTCAAACGCCGCGTTCAACGCATCCTGATGGAACGCGACTGCACCACCCGCCACACCATCGTCGCCTGCGGCGACCAAGCTTGCGACCCCCACGACGAGGGCAGCGGCCCCTTGCGCGCCCATCGCGCCATCATCATCGACATCTTCCCGCGTTCAAACCGCACCGGCTATTTTGCCGACATCACCCGCACCGTGGTCAAAGGCGAGCCTTCCGCCGAACTCCAAAACATCTACGCCGCGGTCCTCGAAGGCCAAAACTTCGTCCTCGACAGCATCCGCGCAGACGCAGACGGCCGAGCCATCCACCGCGGCCTCACCGAACTGTTCGACAGCCGCAATTACGAAACCCGCGCCGAAGGCGGCCACATGCAGGGATTTTTTCACGGCACGGGCCACGGCTTGGGCCTCGAAATCCACGAACCTCCCCGCATCGGCAAAGTCTCCGAAACGCTCTGCGCCGGAAACGTCGTCACCGTCGAACCCGGCCTGTATTACCCGGGCCGCGGCGCCGTGCGACTCGAAGACCTCGTCGTCGTCACCCAAACCGGCTGCGAAAATCTCACCACCTATCCCAAATTTCTCGCGATTTAAAAAAAGCCGACGCGCAAACGTCGGCTTTTGTAGTTAAAAGGAAAAACGGTTCGGTGACTCTCGTTCTGCTCGTCGACCAAAAAATATCGGATCTCGACTCGACGAAAAAACGCGCTTTGTAGCGCGTTTATTTTTTGCCCGATCACTTGTCAGAAGTGCGTCACCCATTGAGAAAGCCCCGAACGCGCGGATGATCAAGCACGTCGGGATTGAGCATATGATCGGGGATGCGACCTTCAAGTGCGGCGATGATCTGTTCCGCGCAACACTCGTCGAGGCGAATCGCCGATTCGACGGAAATGCCCGCGTTGTGATTGGTGCAGATAATGCGGGGGTGATCTTTGTGAATCGCGCGGGTCTGATTGACGGGATCATCCACCACGTAATAATACAGGCGTCCTTCTTTGATCGCGCGGTTCACGGCTTCGTCATCCACCAAATTGCCGCGCGAGGGATTGATGAGCGACGCATGGGGCTTCATCGCGCAGAGCAAATCGTAGGTGACGACCGTCTCATCGCCGGAAAGATGGAGCGAAATGGCATCGCACGCTTCAAAGAGCTCGCGGGGATCATCGACCACCTCGGCACGGTATCGCGCCGCGAGGTCATGGATATCCGGGCGGATATCGCAAACGAGCAACCGGCCCGAATCCCCGAGGAGCGGCCGCGCGCGCGCGGCCATGGCCTGACCGATTCGCCCGAGGCCCCAAATCCCCAAAGTCGAGCCTTGGGCCTCATACGTCTTGATGATCCGAAAATCGCCCGCATGGCTGTTTCGGTTCAGCGTATAGGCGCGTTTGAGGGTCGCCATCCATTGGGCGATGGCGTATTCGGCAACCGTGACCATGTGGACGGGCGAGACCGTGACGAGAACGCCGCAATCGGTCGCGCGCGGCACATCCACTTTTTCAAACCCTACCCCCCAGCGAGCCACGATCCGCAAATCGCGCGCTGCGGCGTAGAACTGGGGCGTGAAAACGACGGAATCCGCCAAAACGCCCACCGTGCCCTCCGCGTGTTCGGCTGTCAGTTCGGACGCGGTATAAAACGCGACCTCGGCGTATTCGCGCAACCTATCGAGAGCCTTTGCCCGCGCTTCGGATTCAAACTCGGGATTTTGGAGATTGTTCATAACGAGAATTTTTTGTGCCATATCCTGCCTTTCGCTATCCATCCTGTAACGACCGACACGCCCAGTCACGTCCATGCTATTTACGCGATCAGCGGCAACAGAGTCTCTGCGGTCTTTTGGACGAGAAACGCATAAAATTCCTCGCTCAAAAGGCTGCTGCCGTGATCTTGAATAAACTTCAACTCCTCGGGCGTGATATCCACCGGATCGGTCTCGACCGCATTGGGGTATTCATTGGCGGGCGTTCGGTCAATGGGCGCGACAAATTCGACCGTGAGCGCGCCATCGTAGCCCACCTCTTTCAGCGTTGCGATCAATTTCGCCCAATCCCAGTTGCCCATGCCACACGCCATGCGGTTGTTGTCGGCCACGTGAAAATCCACCAAGCGGTCGCCCGCCTCTCGAATGGCGCGATGGGGATCGGCCTCCTCGATATTGATGTGAAAAGCGTCTAAACACACGCCGCAATGGGGCCCTGTCGCCTCGGCCAGCGCGAGGGCTTGGGCGCCTCGCGTGATAAAATACGTCTCGAAGCGATTGATGGGTTCAAGGGCGAGGCGCACGCCTTCCCGCTCGGAATGATCATAGACTTCCCGCATGCCCGCAACCGCCCATTCCCATTCGTTCTCGGGCGTGGAATCCGGTTCGATCTTGCCCACCGTGGCCGGCACCACCGTCAGTTCGTACCCTTCGAGTTCTTTGACCATCGTGACGCAGTCTTTGACGTACTGCACGGATCGGGCGCGAATCGCCTCGTCTTTGGCGAGCATATTGCGGTCGCCCATCATCAGCGTGACCGCCCCCCAGCAGCGGATATCGTATTTGTTCAACAAGGCGCGGACGTCTGCGGTATCGCAACGGTCGGGTTCGCCGCTGAGTTCGATGCTCTCATACCCAAATTTTGCCAACCGCCCAAGCGTGACCTCGAGGGGTTCCGAGCGCATCCAGTTGTGCATCGACAAGTGCATGATAATCTCCCTCGATTTACGCGCCGACTCGCTGTTCGGGGTGAATGATATCCGGCGTGTTTTCAACGCGCCCCCACCAAAGCGCCATATCAAACGCGGGATCCCCGGTGAGGAACCGCCAGAATTTGATGCGATTCATCAGTTCGATGCGGTGGCGTTGCCCGTGCCATGGGATTTTCCGATTGAGGGCTTGGGCGACTTCGGGGCTGTCCAAATCGTCCGTATTCCACAGGCGTTGTTGGCGAACCGTGGGATTGAGGCGCAGCTTGAACATGTAGCGGTCCCTATCGGTAAAATTGCTGCGGGCCGAATGCCAGATATTGGTGTGCCAAAAAAACATCGTCCCGGCTTCGCAGACCGCCTGCACCTGCCCGACGACGTTTTGATAGCGTTTGATCTCGGCTTCGTGAACCCTGCGAAATTGCGTGCCGGGCACGAACAGCGTGCCCCCGCTTTCGAGCGGCGTGTCTTCGGGGAAGAACGAAATTTGGATGTCGAAATGCCGATCGCGGATATCGTATTCGGCATCTTGGTGCAAATTCGCTCCCTTGCGGCTATTCGCAGGCGTGAGGTGCGCCGCGTGGTGGTCGTATCGCGGATTGGGGCCCACCAAGCTGTGGATAATCGCCGCCACTTTGGGCAGGCGGAAAACCCTGCCAATGGCTTCGTCGGGCCAAACCTCGCCAAAGGGCGCGCCCATCGGCGCGCGGCGTCTGAGCTCGCCCGCGCTCATCTCCTCGTGCGCGGCTTTGCAGAGTTCTCGCGGAACGAGCTCGTCAAACCGCAGAAAACCCGTGCTCGCAAATTGGGCCATTTCAACCGATGTGAGCAAGAGATTTTTATCCATTTATCTCCTCCATTTTTTCCAGGACAAATTCAAAGTCGAGATAGTCATTTTCGTATTCTCGACCCACCTGCGGGGTTTTGAGCGCGGGCACTTGGATGACGCGCCAGCCATCGCGCATGGCATCGAGCACAGATGCGTAGGGCGGCTCGGCACGTTCGCCTGCGGCTTCAAATGTTTCGTCAGTCGCGCCGTCGTAAAGCGACCACGCGACGACTTCGCTCTCCGGGCTAGAATTGCCGAGATAGAGAAAAAGCAATTTTTGTCTTTGTCGCGTTTCGGACATTTTCGGATTCCCCATGGGTTATGCGTGGATGCGCGCCGCACAAAGATACGGCACGCGCCGACAGGTTGTCCACTTTATCGAACAACTCCTTCTGTCGGGACGGTTTTCAAGAGATTCCCCATCACCCTTTCGGCGTTGAAGATATCGATCACATAAACCTGATCGTCCTTAAATTCAACCGTAAAACCATCGCCTTCGATCACTTGGTCGGATATGCCGCGCATATCGCGCCGAAAAAAGAGAATATTTCCGGTTTTGGGATCGACCCTTTTTTCAAAAAGTTCGGGCTTAAAACTCAAATCCATCTTTGTGCCTTTCGTCGGTTGTCAATGGTTTTGATGCCGTACATCAAATAAGCCCTTGCCAAACATGCCATCCCAAAAGCCCATCAATGAAAGCCATCGGGCACAGCGCGCAAGTCCGTTTCGCAACCAATATTCATCTTGCAACCCCCTTTGCAGGCCGGCTCATGTTGTTCTGCTACAAAAGCGATTGAACTGCTGGGGCAGTTGTACCCCGCTCGCGCTGTGCCTAGCCCCTCGGCGCATGAGAGCGGCATTTTTTGCCTACTTTTTTTTGCTGTTGAAAAAAAGTAGGTCGCCGCACGCCGTAGGCACAGGCGTAAGCCAACGCATCAAAGGCAACCCACGATGCTGTAGGACCAAGGTTGTTAGAAAAGCGACCATGTCGGTGCTGATTTGTGCGTATCAAAATTGAGAATAACTTAATTTACAGAGTATTGAGGGCATGCCGAGTAAAGTTCATACAAAATTTTATCCTCAATACAACGCCAGCGAATGACCTTGGCCCGGGAACCAGATACAATCTATCAAAAACGACGCAAACACACCCGTGAAATAGCCCACCATAAGCCCCAGGAAAAAGGGCGACGCTTTGCGGTACAAGTCGATTCCGCCCGCGCGCAAAATGACGAACTTGGCAAACCACGCAAAAAAGATCGAAAACGCGATGCGATTGACCGGATACGCCGTCACCGCGGCAAAGCCAATCGGATGCAACGGCCATCGGGGCCATGCGTAGCGCAAGGCCAGCATCGCCCCAGTGGTCGCCATCCCGAGCAGCGCGATCGACACGCGCTCGCGTTTCAGTGCGAAGGGGTCTCGGATATGCGCGGCAATCGTATCGTACGTATTCTGCACATAAGGGCCATAAATCCCGCCGTAATTAAACGCGCCCGTCGCATAGCTCGACGAAATTTGATAATACGCACTGCTCGTTATCACCACCCCCATCGCCAATCCCAAAGCGATGACCAAGCGTGCGCGCTCGTGTCGCATGCTGTCGTAAAGCCGCGTGGCATTGCCCAAATTCGCCATCAAAATCGTCTTGATATCGTGGTGCCACGTCTCGGTCAGCGCGAACGCCGCCATCCCGGACGGCGAAATATTCACGGGCCCCAGCAGGTGGTACGCGACGAATTGTCCCTGAATCATCCGGCTGCTGATCAGCCCGCCCTCCACGCAAACGCGCGTAATGCCCAACCAGATCACCACCACGAGTCCCAAAAAAGTGAGGGCCACGAAAACCGCCATGCCCGACGCCACGCACCAGCCCAAAATAAACGCCCCGCTCGCGAGCAACCCGCCGAGGGCCGCGCGATAAGACAGCAACTCGCCCGAATCATCGACATCTCGCGCATCGAACACGGCCTTGCGAAACACCTGCTTCAAATGCGCCCGCGCCATCCACAAACTCCACGGCACCAGCACGCACAGCGCGCCAAACCCCTGCCAATTTTCAAACTCCGACGCAGGCCACACGTGGGTCGGGCCTATCTCGATGCCCAAGCGGTTGAACATCCCCATCTCGAACGTCAACAAGAGGTGAAACGCGATGATGCTGAACGACACATCCAAATCCATAAAATACGACACCCCGATGATCACCGGATAAAACCGCGTGTGAATCGGCGGGAAATACCGACCGAATTCCATCAGCCCCAAATCGCGCGGAATCGTGGGAAACAGCGGCTGAAAATAGCCGATCATATTCCAGTAAATGGGAAACGACGCCAGCGCGAACCCCCACCAGAACACGGGCCGGTTCATCATGCCCACCGGCCAAAACCCACGCGGCCTCCGGTTGACCAGTTCCAGCGGCAACGTCATCAACGGAAAGGTCAACCGCTCGTGCTCTACCCACTGCTTCCGCATCGTGGAAACCGCACAAAACCCGAACACCCCGATCATAAACACCAGACTCAGGCGCCAGATCATCGGCGTTATCCACACCCCCCAGGGAATATCGACACCTGCGGGCAACCCCTCGAAAAACCACCGCGCAACCGTCACGTCGGTCACGACCGCCCAATCCGGCAAATGCGGATGCAGGTCTTCCGCCCATCGGTTCTCCGTATTCGCAAAATAAAACGGCGCGGACACATTGGCGATCAAATGCCCCATAAAATAGCTCGGCAATGCCGACGCCACCAGGCCCATACTGAAAATGACCAGCAATTCCGACGGGCGCAAAACCCACTGTGGACGCGCCTTCTCCAGCGCCTTATTCAAGATGACCGCAATCAACAAAAACGGCACCACCGCCCCCCACGGCAAATGATCCTGCGCCATCTTTGTCG
Source organism: Candidatus Latescibacterota bacterium (assembly GCA_965242535.1). Lineage (GTDB taxonomy): Bacteria > Latescibacterota > UBA2968 > UBA2968 > UBA2968 > VXRD01. The sequence continues at coordinate 4,197,822 of OZ251458.1, read as the reverse complement.
TATGGGCAATATGCCGCGTAAAATGTCCGCCCCACCCCAAAAACCCCGCGCACATCGCCCCGATCACAATGGATCGCCCAGTCACCGCTCGCCGAACGGGCACGTCCCGCGCTCGTTCTTCCCGAATCGCCATTCGCTCGCTCCGATCTCACATCTCATAAAAATCGCTGAACTCCGGCATTGTCCATCTGTGGTTGCTTCTCGTTCTCACCTCTCGCCTCTCGCCTCTTACCTCTTACTTCTCCCGTCTCCCGTCTCCCCGCCTCTCCCCTCTCGCCTCTCCCTCTCACAACCACCGCTCCAACTGGTCGGTATCTTCCAAATTGCGTTTGAGTGCTTGGAGGAATTGTGCCGCGACCACGCCATCGACGAGGCGGTGATCCGCAGAGAGGGTGACTTCGGCGATTCGGCGAATGCCGATGGTCAGACCGTCGCCGAGGGGAACCACGCGGGGGATGGCCGCGCCGAGGGCTAAAATCGCGGCTTCGGGCGGGTTGACGATGGCGGTGAAAGATGAGACGCCGTACATCCCCAGGTTCGAGATCGTGAATGTGGCACGGGCGTCGCCGCGCAATTTGCCCTGCCGGGCTTCGGCGACGCGCCGGCTGCGCTCGTCTGCCAAATCGGTCAGAAATGCCTTGTCCGCGTTTGGGATGACCGGCACCACGAGGCCATCGTCTGTGCCAACGGCGAGGCCGATGTTGACGCTGTCGTGTACGATGACTGCCGTCTCGCCGTCGAGGCTGGCATTGAGCGCCGGGTATTGGGTGAGGGCATCGGCGGCGGCTTTGACAAAAAGGTCGGTCACCGAGAGCGCGATGCCATCGGTTTCCCCGAGATTTTTTCGCCAGATTTCCGCATCCGTCAGGTCGATTTCCGCGGCGACGTAAAAATGCGGAATGGTGCTTTTGCTGTACGCCATGGTTTTGCCAATGGCCTGCCGCATGCGCGACAGCGCGCTCGAACTCGGCGCGGCAGAGGCTGCGCGTTCGACATCGGCCAACGCGATGCGCCCGCCCGGCCCCGTGCCCGCGATGGTGGCGAGGTCGATATGGAGCTCGCGGGCGCGCCGCCGCGCTGCGGGCGACCGCTTGACGCGCCGATCGGGCGCTCGTCGCGCAGGTTCGGATTCTCGGCTCACATCGGTCATTTCCGCCGCGTCGCTCGCGCCCTGTTCCGAGGACTCTGTGTGTTCAATGGCTTCATCGGCCTCGTCGGTGATCAGCGCGATCACCGAGAGCACGGGCACCGATTCGCCGTTTCGCGCCATGAGTTTGCGGACGTACCCGCTTTCGGGCGATTCGTATTCAAACAGGGCTTTGTCCGTTTCCAAATCGAGCAGGACATCGCCCTTATCGACATGGTCGCCCTCTTTGACGCGCCATTCGACAACCGTGCCCTCGTCTTGCTGAAGCCCGTATTTGGGCATGATGATGGTTTTGGTCATGGGAGTAATCCGTGGTTTTTCCCTTGCTGACGCTGTGATGAGCTTTGCCTCGCAGTCCCGCCTTTCGCCTTTCACGCCTTCTGTCTTACCTCTTCCGTCTTACTTTTTCAACAAATTGAGACCTTCGATTTTTCGCACGGACGAATCGCACAAGGACGCCGCTAAAACGCGCATGGATTGCCGCAAGATCGGATGCTTGAGATGTGGGCCGAGGTCGCAAAGCGGTATCAGAACAAATGCGCGCTCGTGCAAGTGTGGGTGTGGCACATGCAAGCCCGGCTGATGAATGACGGCATCGCCGTAGAGTAAAATATCCAAATCCAATGTGCGCGGGCCCCATCGCGTTCGGCGCGTGCGACCGAATTGTCGCTCAACCGCCAGCAGGTCATTCAACAACTCTCGTGCGGAAAGTCGGGTGCGAATTTGCAATACCGCATTGAGAAAACGCGGCTGATCGATCACGCCGACCGGCGCGGTTTCATAGACCGCCGAAGCGGCGACAACAGCGATTTCGGGATGGGCGTTCAGAACGCCGACTGTATTCCGGAGCGTCTTTTCTCTATTTCCCAAATTCGCGCCTATGCCGATGTAGATCATCTCAAATTTAGCCACAAAAAGCCAAAAAAATGCAGCTCGTCCAAAAGATACAAGAGGAGTGCTATCAGTCATTGGGCTATGTTGACATTTACGAGTCATGCAACTGAAATGAGCGGTTTATCGGAAAAATCGAGCATCTATGGCAGGATTGCGCTCGGTTTGAGAAACTGGGACAGTCGCTACTTCGGATTTCTCTGTCTCGGTCCCACCAAAAAAAAATTAAAATGTCAACACGGCCTAGTCTCCGCTTCGCCGCTTACGTCTCATCTTCCGCGCAACACCTCAACTTCAACGCCATCGAAATTGACGGGTACCGGTGGATTGGGTTTTCGCACGCGCACCCGCAGTTTTTCCAATCCCAATTCGGATTGCAAAACTTCGGCGATGCGGTCTGCCAAGGCTTCGATCAGGCCGAATCGCTCGCTCGTCACCACCTGTTCGACCAAGGCACAAACGCGCGGATAATCCACGGTTTGCGGCAGCTTCTCGCGGGCAAACCCCCTGAAATCGCCATAGACCTCGACATCGACCTCAAATTTTTGGCCGAGTTTGGCTTCTTCTTCAAACAAGCCGTGGTACGCGTAAAACGCCATATTTTTAATTTTTAGCACGTCGTTGGTCATGTTGCCCAATATTTACAGTTCCAATCGTGAAGTCAAGCGGTTTGCCGTTTTATGTGCGGTAGGCGTAGCGGAACGGATCTGCGATAGCCGCTCGCGGCACAACAGGATCCACCCGGCCTCGAGATTCTCGCAGTCGGCAAAACGAGTCGCATCGCCTTGTATTTTCATCCGAAATCGCTTTCCCGAAAAAATTGTTGACAAGTTTTAACATATGTTTTATTGTCTGTCTGATTGTTTTATTAGTAAAACAAATTGGTGAATCGCCAAATCCAAAAAACCATCTGCCGTTTCAATGCCCGTTCGCCCGACCGATATAAGTCGAGGAATAAAAAAGGGGATCGTTCTGACGCGCCCGGCCATCGGCGATTCCCCGCGCGATAACTCGTTTTTTCATCACTTTGAGGGAGGTCTATGAATAAAGGTTTTTTTCGCAGCATCTGTTTCGCACTCGCGTTGCCCGCGAGTATTGCAGCCGATGAGTCCAAATTCAAACTCACGGGATACGGGGAGCTCATCTACTCGCATTTCGATTACGGCCCCGACCAAAAGAGCGGCCCGGCGGGTTCACCGTCCGATAGCCGCGCCACCATCGACATCGCGCGGCTGTCCCTCGAATTGGAAACCCATCTGCTGCGCGGCGTCGAACTCGAAGCCGAAGTGGAAATCGAGCACGGCGGCACGGGCGGCGCCCTCGAAATCGAATACGAGGAATTTGGCGAATACGAAACCGAAGTGGAAAAGGGCGGCGAAATCGTCCTCGAAGAACTCTACGTCGAGCGCGAATTTGGCGACGCCTTCAACATCCGCTTGGGCCATTTCTACGTCGGGGTGGGCCTCACCACAGAGCGATACCATCCCCTGGACTTTTTCGGCACGCGCCGCCCCGAATCCGAGGCCGCTGTCATTCCCGCGATCTGGCACGAAACCGGCATCGAAATCAACGGCGAGGTCCATCGCTTGCGCTATCGGGTCCAACTCGTCAACGGCTTAGACGCCACGGGCTTTAGTTCGCAACAGTGGATTGTGGGCGGGCACCAAACGCGCTTTGAAGACGTGCGCGCATCCAACATGGCCCTCGCGGCGCGGTTGGACTACCGCCTCGCGGAGGGGATGACCCTCGGCGTATCGGGCTATCGCGGCAACAGCGCGGACAACCGCCCCAAACCCGACATGAAAGACGCGGACGCCCACGTATCCATTTTCGACATCCACGCCGTGCTTCGGTACAACCGCCTCCGCGCACAGGGCATGTACCTCTACGGCCATCTGCAAAACGCGGCGATCGTCAGCACTCGCAACCGCACCTTGTCCAACAACCTCGACGTGTTGAGGACGCCCGTCGCGAGCGCCGCGTACGCGCTGTACGCCGAAGTCGGTTACGACATCCTGCCCTTTTTTACCTCGCGCAAGGAGGAACAATGCCACCTGTTTTTTCGCTTTGACGCCTACGACACGATGGCCGAAACACCCCCCGAGTTTTTCGACAACCCGCGCTTTAACCGCCGGGTTTATACGGTCGGCGTCAACTATGCCATGGGCCATGCGGTCGTCCTCAAAGGCGACTATGCCATGCGCCGGTTGGGCGCCGCAAATTTCAATGGTGAAAACACCGCGAGTTTCGCACTCGGTTTTCAATTCTAACGCTTTGGAGGATCAGCATGAACCGCGTTAAACTTTTCTTTGGAATCATCTTCGCCCTCGCCGCGTGCAGCAGCGATGACGCAAATCCAGTCGCGCCGGATCCGGAACCCGATCCCGCGTACGACTTCTCGCCGATCTTGACCGACTTTGCGGATAAAACGGTCATCCCGACGTACAAAGACCTGTCCGACAAGGCCACGGAACTCCTCACCGCCGTGCAAAATTTGAGGACCAATCCATCGCCCGCCACGTTATCGACTGCCCGCGCAAAATGGGTGAATTCGCGTTCCCCGTGGGAAAAGAGCGAGGGCTTTTTGTTCGGCCCGGTGGACTTTGAGGGCTTCGATCCCGCGCTGGACTCATGGCCGGTCAACCGCACGGATCTCCAGAGCGTTTTGGATATCGCAACCCCCCTGACCAAGGATTACGTCAATAATCTCGAAAACGAGCTCAAGGGGTTTCACACCATTGAATTTTTGCTCTTTGACGAGGGCGGCAGCAAGACCATTGCGGATTTCACGGACCGCCAATACGATTATTTGATCGCGGCGTCTGAGTTGCTCCAAGATGCGGCGGTGTCGTTGCACACGAGTTGGATCGCGTCTGACGGAAATTTCCGCGCCCAAGTGGTCAATGCCGGCGCGGGCAGCAGCGCGTACACCTCGCAAGTCGCCGCCGTGCAGGAAATGATCAACGGCATGGTGGGCATTGCAGACGAAGTCGGAAATGGCAAAATTGCCGATCCCTTTACCGAACGGGATACGCGCTTGGTGGAATCGCAATTCAGCTACAACTCGCTCCTCGACTTTCAAGACAACATCCGCAGCATTCAAAACGTGTACATGGGCGGGTACAATGTGGAAGCCGTAGGACTCGACGAATTTGTCAGGGGCAAAGACTCCGCGCTCGACCGGCGATTCCAAACCGAGATTCAGACGGCCATTGCGGAAATTGGCAGAATTTCCTTCCCATTCCGAGACGCGCTGACCACGGACGGCCCGCAGATCACCGCGGCCCAACAGGCGATAGCGACCGTGCAACAAACGCTCGAAGGCGATATTTTGCCGCTGGTATTGGCAGAACAGTAAGCGGGACGGGATCGTTCAAGAGATTGGCAAGATGAAACTCAATCCCCACATTTTTTTTGTCCTTACCGCAGTGCTGTGCCTTTGGGCATGCGGTAAGGACAATCCGGTCGCGCCCGCGCAGCCCTCTCCGGACAAAGCTTTGTCCGGGGGGGATGCCACGGTTTTTGACGCCTCCAGCCAAGCGTTTGAAATGCCGATTCCGACGCTTTCGCCCGGCGAACTCGACAAGTTTTTTGCGGGCGATCTCGCGTTTGAACAGGTCTTTGTCACCCCACCTGCCGATGTGAATCCCGGCGTCGGCCCCGTGTTTAGCCAAACGTCTTGCGTCGGATGCCATTTGCGCGATGGTCGCGGCCGCGGCGCGTTCGGGTCTGAACCGCCCTTTGTCGGCTCGATGCTCATGCGCGTCAGCCTGCCCGGATTCACCGCGCACGGCGGCCCTGTGCCCGTGCCGGGCTTTGGGACGCAAATCGGCGACCGCGCAAATTTTGGCGTCGCCCCCGAAGCGCGGATTCGAGTCGACTTTTACGAAACCGTGGAAACCCTATCCGATGGCACAGAGGTTCGCCTAAAACACCCGCTCTACGCCATCGTCACGCCGTACCAACCCCTGCCCGCGGGCGTGCTATTATCGGCGCGCATGGCCCCGCCCGTGTTTGGCCGCGGCTTGCTCGAAGCCATTTCCGAAGCCGATATTCTCGCCTTGGCCGATCCCTCGGACGCCGATGGCGATGGCATATCCGGACGGCCCAATTACGCGTACAATTTCCGAACCGGGCAAATGGAACTCGGGCGCTTTGGCTTAAAAGCCAACAATCCCGATATTTTGCAACAAACCGCAGGCGCGTACAACGAAGACATGGGCGTGACCAACCCCTATTTCCCACGCGAATCGGTGTGGGGGCAACCCCAACACGACGGCCGGGATGACGATCCGGAAATCGGCCAAACGACGCTGGACGTCACCACCTTTTACATCCAAACCCTGGCCGTGCCCGCGCGCCGCGATTGGGACGACCCGCAAGCCCTGCGCGGCGAATCCCTGTTTGAATCGACCGGTTGCGCCGCTTGCCACACGCCCACATTTCGAACGGGCAGTCACGGCATCGCGTCCCTCTCCGGTCAAACCATCCACCCGTACACCGATTTGCTGCTCCACGACATGGGCGACGCCCTCGCCGATCGCCGCCCGGACTTCGAAGCCACGGGCCGCGAGTGGAAAACGCCGCCGCTGTGGGGCATTGGCTTAACGGAAACCGTCAACGGCGTCCCGGCCTATTTGCACGATGGGCGCGCGGCAACGCTGCTCGAAGCCATTATGTTCCACGGAGGCGAAGGCGAAAAATCGCGCGAGGCGGTCCGAAACCTGTCCAAAGCAGACCGAGACGCCCTCATCGCGTTTCTGCGCTCGCTGTAGGAATGCCACAAACGAAAAATGCCACCGGTTATCGCCCGTCAAGCAGAAAACCGATGGCAGAGAGCCACACCCCAAAGGAGGTGCGACGTGTCCAAAAAATAAATCGCATGCCGCGGATGTCCAAACGAAAAATGGAGTTGTATCTGTCGCGGTGCATTTTGTCGCGCACCGTGCCGAGCGTTCAAACCCAATGGATGATCAATACGGAGGATACCATCGTGTCAACTCTCTCGCGTTTCTTTTTTTCGTTCAGTTTGGCTATCGCCATTTTCGCAAGTTCCTCAACGCCTGCCCTCGCGCAAACCCATGCGGTTCGCGGCCTGGTTTCCGATCGCGACGACAATCCCCTGCCCGGCGTGAACATCGCGCTTAAAAACACGCGCTTGGGCGCGGCGACAGATCGGCGGGGTCGCTTTGTCATTTCCAATGTGCCGCGTGGCGACCACGTCCTCATCGCGAGCTGCGTGGGTTACAAAACCGTCGCGCGGCCCGTGTCCGTTACGGGACCCGTACCCGCGATCGCGATCACCCTCATCGAAGCCACCCCGTATATCCTCGATGAAATTACAGTCGTCGAAGAGGGGTATGCCTCGGACCGCACCACCGCAACGCGCACCAACGCCGCTTTGCGCGACTTGCCCCAGTCCGTCCAAATCATCAATGGCGACCTCGTCGAGGACCAGGGGCTGACGTACCTCACCGATGTGCTGCAAAACGTGAGCGGCGTCAATCCCTTCAGCGAATATCTCGATTTTAACATGCGCGGCTTTCGCACCACGGGAGATGGCGCGGTCAAGCAAAACGGCCTCAACCAAGTGCATGGATTTTTTCACAGAATGCGATTGGACAATGTAGCGCGCATTGAAGTGGTCAAAGGCCCCGCGGGCGCGCTCTACGGGCAATCGCGCCCCGGTGGATTTATCAACGTCATCACCAAACGCCCCAGTGCGCGGCGAAAAAACGAACTCAAACTCGTCTTGGGATCTTATTCCAAATCTCAAGCCAACTTTTCTTCCACAGGCCCCTTGTCCGCGACGCCCGGTTTTGGCAAACTGCTCTACTTCATCAACGCAGGCCATGCCAATGACGATGGCTTCCGCCGCCACGAACAATTCATCCACTCATTTTTTGACGCGGCCTTCACGTGGTTGCCCACGGACCGCACGTCCATCGCCCTAGCAGGCGAATGGTTTGACGAACTGAACGAGGGCCACCGCAATCGGGGAGTCCCGTTTTTCGACGGCGAACTCGTCGATCTCCCCCTCGATTACACGGTCAACGAACCCGACGATTTTATCGGCATCGAAGCCTATACCTATCGCTTGCGCGCCGATCATCGGTTTTCGGATCGCTTAAAAATCGACGCATCGGCCAGCTATTTGACCAACCAACGGCGGCAGGAATACCACGAACCGCGGGGCCTGCTCGCCGATGGCAAAACGATGTTGCGCGAATTTCGCGATCAATACCGCGAAAAACAACAGCGCACGGCCAACGCAAATCTGATCTGCGATCTCGCTGTCGCATCGACCGCGCACACGGTGCTGTCGGGCGTGGAATACACCCTCACGGAAGGGCTTTACCGCTTTGCGACCGCGCGGGATTCCAGCCGGGGCGGGCCGGTGCCCAACATCGATATCTTTCGCCCGGTGTTCGCGCCGGAAAACAACCCCCTCAAATTTTCCTATTACGGCGCGGATATCCCGCAGGGCATCTCGCAGTTGACCACGCGCCTCAACAACCGCATCTCGGCCTTTGGGTTCTATTTGCAAGACCAAATCGACTTTGGCGACAAGCTCAATGCGTTGCTCGGCCTGCGTTATGACGGCTTTGAAGACAAAGCCGAAAGCGGATCGAATAATCGGGCGAGCGACGCCCATTGGTCCTTGCGCGGCGGCGCCGTGTTCAAACCCATTCCGTCGATCTCGACCTATTTGAGCTACAGCGAGGGATTCGAACCAGTCAGTTCCAGCTACACATTTGACCCCGACCGATACGGCGGCCCCTTTGATCCGGAAAACAGTTGGACCCTAGAGGGCGGCGCGAAATCGACATTCTTAGACGGCCGTTTCAATACCACCCTCGCGCTGTATCACATCACCAAGGAAAACGTCATTCTCCGCGATGCCAACCCGCCCGAAGCCATGCCGGATCGCAGGGTTCAGGTCGGCGAGATTCAAAGCAGGGGATTTGAACTGGACATCGCGGGCCTCCTCGCGGATCGCTGGCGCGTACACGGCAGCTTTGCACACAGCCTCAAAGCCGAAATCACCAAAGACACGGACCCGGCCAACGTCGGGCGAGCCAATCCGAACAACCCCAAAAACGCCATCGGGTTTTGGTCGCGCTACGACCTGCCGCCCTTACGCGCCATCTCGTTGGGTTTTGCCTTGGGGGGCAGTTATCTCAGCGAGCGCGCCACCCGCGCCATCGGGGATAACTTGCCCGCGTACTTCGTCGCCAATGGCGCGGTTTTTATCGGGTATGACCGATTCGACATCGCCATCAACTTGCACAACCTGTTCGACGAAGAATACTTTCCCGGGGGGTATGGCGGCCGCATCGGCGGGTTTCGCGGCACGCCGAGGAGCTTTGACGCGACCATCCGCTACCGTTTCTGATCGCCGACTGCTCAAGGGTTGAGAGGACAGGCACGGGGGCCTGTCCCTATCATTATAGGGATTGGCGGATTGTGCCGTGGTCCTAGTTGAGCACGAGGACAGGCACGGGGGCCTGTCCCTACGGTGGTCGGTTGGATCCATGGCCGATGCCGATGTGGATGGCTCTCGTATTTGACCCCATTTGTATCAACTCATTCATTATCGGGATCGCTTTGCCGTTCCACCGTCCTTCAGAAAAGCCATCGCCAAACGTGCCATCGCAAAACCCCATCAAACAAAGCTATCGGGCACAGCGCGCAAGTCCGTCTCGCAACCAACATCCATCTTGCAACCCACTTCGCAGGCTGGCGCATGTCGTTCTGCTACAAAAGCGCTTTGCGCTGTGCAAGCCCCTCGGCGTTTGAGAGCGGCATTTTTGAACTGCTGGGGCAGTTGTACCCCGCTCGCCTACTTTTTTTTTGCTGTTGAAAAAAAGTAGGTCGCCGCACGCCGTAGGCACAGGCGTAGCCAACGCATCGGAGGCAACCCACGATGCTTTCGGACCAAACGCTTTAGAAAAGCGGGCGAGGACGCATGGGGCCTGTCCCTGCGGTGGTCGGTTGGATCCCGTTTCATCTGTTCGTCTCTTTCTCTAGGTCTAAAATGAATTGGCGCAAGATACTTTTTCGCCTGCACGGCTGGTTGGGGCTCAATATTGGCTTGCTGCTTTTTGTGGTCTGCTTTTCCGGATCCTTTGCCACCCTATCCCATGAAATGGACTGGATGATCAACCCGGACATGCGCGCCGAAACCCGCGACGCGCCCTACGATTGGACCGCGATGTACGATACCGTGGGCGATGAATTTCCCGATAGGCGCGTTTTGGGCGTGTACGCGCCCATCGCGGATGGGTTTGCCGCCTTGGCCTATGTCTCCGCCGCGACGGGGCAAACGCGCAAAGTCTATCTCGATCCCCATACCGGCGCGCTGAAAGGGCAGACCGGTTTTTTCAATGTGCAACGGTTCTTCCGATCCTTTCACCGCCGTTTTTTCGACGGCACGCGCGGCATCACCCTCGTCACCCTCACGGGGTTTGCCCTATTCGCATCCGGGCTGGCTGGGATTTGTTTTTACAAGGGTTGGCGCGCGCAATTATTCGCGTTGCGTACGGACAAAGGGCCGCGCAGGCGTTGGTCAGACCTGCACAAAACCACGGGAATATGGGTTTTTCTCTTTGTCCTGCTGATCGCGGCCACGGGCGTGTTCTACTTCGTCGAAGTGTGTTTTCAAGCCGCAGACAATTACAGAGCACTGCTGCCGCCGCCCTTGCCGCAAGTCGATAAAACCTCCCTCGGCAGTTACGGCGCGCAACCGCCCTTGCTCGCGCCCAACGAATACGCAAAACGCGCCCGAGCCGCGTTTCCCGGCCTGACCATCCGATCCCTGCGGATGCCGAACCGCATTGGCGCGCCGGTCTATTTGGATGGCCAAGCGGGCAATCCACTCGTCAGAGACCGCGCCAACAAAGTGCTGCTGCACCCCTTTAGCGGCGAAGTTATCGCCATACAACACAGCGCGGATCTCGCGGTCATCCCCCTCGTCACGGACTTGGCCGATCCCCTGCACTTTGGGTATTTCGGCGGCCTCGCGACCAAAATCATCTGGTTCATTTTTGGCATGGCCCTGTCGTTTTCGATTTTGGCAGGCGCGTACCTATGGGTGGTGCGCGCCAAGCCAAACCCCGCACAGAGGTTGCGCGGCGCGACTGTGGCCGCCATTCTCACGCTGGCATATCTCATCGTGGCGATCTTCTCCACACTTGAAGGCATTTACGAGTACGGCACGCAAACCGCGCCGCCCGTCGTCATCGCCGAGCGATCCGTTGGCCCCTATCGGATAAAAATGACGTGTGCCGTGCCGTGCGATCCGCGAGAAGGCATGCGACTCGCCGCAAAATTTTTGGGCGCGGGCTTTCCAAATTACAAGCGGGTTTCCATCGGCGAATCCGGAGGCGAATCCATCTCGATGACGGGAACGGCATTCGCCCCAACAGCTACCCTGACGGCCGAGCCCCATGCCCCGCTTCAACTGCAAATCACGAGGTGGGATGAGACCGCTGACAAAGCCGTCTTTCGAGCGCCCGCCGCGATTCCCGGCCCGCCGGTTGCCCCCGCTTTGCCCGATGCACCGCCGGGTGTGTGGTGGACAATCGCGATTTTCTCGACCCTCACTATCGGCGTCATCGTCAGTTGGTTCTGTTTTTTGTGGCGCGCCTGGCGAAACGCCGCGTCGTGACGACCATTCGGAGGCCCCTACCGTGAACAACGCACAAATTTTGGTGAACAATACCGAAGGCACACAACCGATTTGCGTCTATCGCTGGAACGAAGACCACCTGTGTCTCTTTTATGGCTATGTCAATCTCGGCATGTGCCGCGCGTGCTTTGCAAAATTGTGCCAATCGATTTTTGAGATGCACCGCCAGCTCGAGCAGGGCGATGTCGAGGCGTCTCACATGACGGTCAATTACGCGTCGACAACGCTGGTGCTTCCCGTGGATGATTTTCGCCTTTTGAGCGACAGCCTTGCCCAAGCGCGAGAACAGTTGGAATTTCTCGAAAATTGCGAGGACGCACGCATCGCACCCCCGCGCGAAGAATGCGAGCACTTTGCGGAAGAACCGTTTCTCTTTTTCCCGCAACTACACAAACGACACATTCATCTCAACTAAAAAAAGTGCCCTCAATGCGTATCTGAGGGCACTTCTCATGGGGCGGTTCGGAGATCTGCTCGAGCCTGCCCCGGCAATTTCGCGCATCGGTAATCTCGAGCGCGTTTTACGTTTTCACAAAGGGCAACGCGACCACCTCGGCTTCGGAGTTGTCCGATAGCGCCACCCGTTGCCCGACCTCGTGATAGCCCCGGCGCATGATGGCGAGCGCGATGATGCGATTGAGGCCGAGGGAGTTCACGCACGTCGTGATGCGCCCAACGGGTTTGCCATCGACCGCCACCTCGCCGCACGCCGAGTTATCCAGCAATAAGCCCGTCAGGTAGCGGCGGGGGCGTCCGCGAAAGTGCATTTTGGCGATCACCTCTTGCCCGATGTAGCACCCCTTGTCAAAATCGACCGCGCCGTACAAACCCGCCTCGAGGGGCGCGACCGACTCGTCGATCTCCGCGCCGTATCGGGGAATCCCGGCTTCGACCCGCAATATTTCCGCCACCCGTTGCCCTATCGGCGTCCCCCCGGCTAAAACGAGGGCCCGCCGCAATGAATCGGCGCGATCCCGCGCAATGCGGAGGTCGCATCCCGGTTCGCCCGTGAATGACCGCGCCGTGACCCATATCGGGACGCCCTCAAAATCCCGCACGACTGTATGGTGTTCGGGCAGATCGGGCGATACGTTGCCGACGATCTGACCGATCACCCCATGGGCTTCGGGCCCCTGCACGCCAAAAATTGCCCATGCATCGGATTCGTCCGACAGCGCGACATCATCGGCGATCAAATAGCGGTTCAGGGTTTCGATCAGTTTCGCCGCGAGCCCGGCCTCTGTTTCCATCCAGACGCCATTCTCCAAGTGGTGGACCCAAACATCCAACAGGGTTTGCCCGCGCGCGGATGTGACAGCTGAGTAATTGCCCTGGTTTTCGGTCAGAGATTCCACGGTATTGGTCACCATGCCGTGCAAAAACCGCAGGCGATCCGCGCCCTCTGCACGCACTTTGCCCCGGTCACTGCGGTCGAACACCCCCGCGCCTTCCCGAACAGCGCGATACTGCGTTTCCAAATCTCGAAGCAATGCCATATCTTCTCCTTGTATTATTAGGCGAGCACGGAGGTTGAAAGGGACGGGATCCCCTTACGATACGCAACAGAAGACAACTCGGAAACATTTAGTTGATGCAAATAGTACAGGGGCCGCCCATACATTTTCGCGTTTCAAAGCCCGATCTGACCGCCGCCTTTCGTTGCTCGACGGCGGGGGAGACATCGCAGTTGCACACCGTCCCGCTTTCCCATGCGTTCATCAGTGGTTGCATTAAAATACAAAAGCCGACGCGCAAACGTCGGCTTTTTTGATTGGCAGTCATTTTAGGACGCGGATGAACGAGAAACCTATCTCGCAGGCCGTGCATGTCAATTCACGTCACGCTGTCCCGAGTTTTTTAGCAAATTTTGAAGGGTGGTCTGATCTCATCTCTATCAGCGGACTCTTCGTCCATGAGTAGGGCTTGGGACGCATTCAACCGCGTACTGCCTCCCGCTGTGTTTCGGCGCGTTTCGCCCGACCCAAGGCTTATTCGTGCTCCTCGAGATTCCTGTGCATAAGGATCAGATCGCCTTTGAACGGGCTCTCGCCCATTGCCTCCCCGCTCGTAGCGAAACTTCCATCTCTTTTTTTATGCCTCTATTGCCTAATCCGCGCAATGTCCATATACTTAGAAGCCATCTAAAAACTCGGGCCGCCATTGAGAGAGTCGCAAAAACATTCACTTTTCGCAGGTCAAAACCGTACAGACCGCGAAAATAGGACGCCTTGATTCCCCCCTTCCTCGCAGGAAGGGGGGCCAGGGGGGTAGGTCCCGATAATTTTTAGATGACTTCTTAGCGGTCGGCTAAAAGCCGATTTTCCATTCTCTCTCATCACACAAGGAGCGTTTTATGAAAGCCATTCGCATAGCGCAATACGGCGGTGCAAAGGTGTTGCGTTTTGAGGATGTTGGCGCGCCAGAGCCGGGCGATAGACAGGTTCGCGTCGCCATCGAAGCCGCGGGCGTCAACTTCATCGACACCTATCACCGCACGGGCCTCTATCCCTTGGACTTGCCGTTCACGCTGGGTTTGGAAGGCGCGGGCACTGTGGACGCCGTGGGCGCGGCCGTCTCGGGTTTGACCGAAGGCGACCGCGTGGCGTGGAAAAACGTGGCGGGTTCTTATGCCGAGCAAGTCGTCGCCAATGAGGATGACGTGGTCAAAATCCCCGGTGCAGTCGCCACCAAAACCGCCGCCGCGGTGATGTTGCAGGGCCTGACCGCGCATTACTTGGTCAACAGCACGTACCCCATTCGAGAAGGCGACACCTGCCTCATCCACGCAGCCGCAGGGGGCGTTGGCCTCTTGCTCGTCCAAATGGCGAAAATGCGCGGCGCGCGGGTCATCGGCACGACATCCACACGAGAAAAAGCCGCCCTCGCACGCGGCGCAGGTGCAGACGACATCATCCTCTACACGGAACGGGATTTTGAAGCCGAAGTCCAGCGGCTCACGGACGGGCAGGGCGTCGAAGTCGCGTACGATTCCGTTGCCAAAGCCACGTGGGAAAAGAGCATCAACTGCCTCAAACCGCGCGGTTACATGGTCTTTTTCGGCAATGCCAGCGGCCCTGTGCCCCCCATCGATCCCCTGCTGTTGTCGCAAAAAGGCTCGATTTATCTCACGCGGCCCACCCTCAACGACTACACGCAGACCCGCGAGGAATACCTCCAGCGCACGGACGAGGTCATGGGCTGGATTCAAGATGGCGCGCTCAATGTGCGGATCGGCGAAGAGCATCCCCTCGAAAATGCCGCCGAAGCCCATACCCGCCTCGAAGGTCGGAAAACCACGGGCAAGGTGCTGTTGATTCCATGAGGCGGTGGTCGGTCAACCCACACCGCTCCATCAATCGTATCCGTCCTTGATCCCAAACCCAAATTCGCCAATAGGTGTATCGTGAAGCGCACCACGCTGATATTGCTCGTCAGGGGCAATCCCATAACCCATGTGTTGCTCGGCTACAAAAAGCGCGGTTTTGGCGCGGGGAAATACACGGGCATTGGCGGCAAAATCGAACCCGGCGAAACCGTGCGCGAAGCCGCGATCCGCGAAATGCATGAGGAAACCGGCGTCGTGATGTCGCCGTGCGACCTCGCAAAGGCCGGGCATGTGGCGTTCTATTTTCCCGCCCGCCCCAACTGGAATCTCACCACCCGTATTTTTTTGGGACGCAATTATCGGGGCAGGCCGACGGAATCCCGCGAAATACGCCCCGAGTGGTTCGCCGTCGACCGTCTGCCCTTTGGCGATATGTGGGACGACGCCTCCTATTGGTACCCGCAGGTGTTGAAAGGCCAGCGCGTCAAAGCGGTGTTCACCTTTGCGTCAGACTGCGAAATCGTCGCCGCTAGCAAAATCGATGTACGGTAAAATACACAGGGAAGAGGGGAGACGGGAGACGGGAGACGGGAGAGGCAAGAGGCAAGAGGCGAGAGGCGAGAGGCGGATAATCGCCATCAACATGTAGGGACAGGCCCCGAGAGGGGAGAGGGAAGTTTAGCCACAAAAGGCACAAGAGGCACAAGAGGCACAAGAGGCACAAGAGGCACAAGAGGCACAAGAGGCACAAGAGGCACGAGCGGGGGGTAACTGCGATAAGCCGTTCATCGTAGGGACAGGCCCCTGTGCCTGTCCTCAACCCCAAACCCAACGGGAGAGGGAAGTTTAGCCACAAAAGGCACAAGAGGCACAAGAGGCACAAAAGGCACAAAAGGCACAAGAGGGACGAGCGGGGGGTAACTGCGATAAGCCGTTCATCGTAGGGACAGGCCCCTGTGCCTGTCCTCAACCCCAAACCCAACGGGAGAGGGAAGTTTAGCCACAAGAGGCACGAGAGGCACAAGAGGGACGAGCGGGGTAACTGCGATAAGCCGTTCATCGTAGGGACAGGCCCCCGTGCCTGTCCTCAACCCCAAACCCAAACTGTGATCGGCGATGAGTTTTGTCGTATTAAAAAACGGACGAGTGCCCCATGAAGCAAAAAGCACCGAGAAACCGCACGCTGACCTGTAGCAAAGCGGAGATGGATCGGCTATCCACAAAGATTTTTCAAGTGCGACGCCCCGTCAGTGTCAGGGACATTGAGAACGAGATCATCGGCGGCGATGTGTTTGACATCGCGGGACAGTTGCCGGAGAAATTCGCGGATTTGCTCATTTTAGACCCGCCGTACAATCTGTCCAAAAACTATCGCGGCCTCGTGTTCAAAGCGAAAGCTAAAGACCTATATCAAAAGTGGTTTCAACGGGTTATTGAGATTTTGCGACCCGCGTTGCGTCCAAATGCGACAGTCTATGCGTGTTCGGATTGGCAAACGTCCGTTCTCATCGCGCCCATTCTCGAATCGCATTTTCACATCCGCAACCGCATCACTTGGGAACGGGAGAAAGGCCGCGGGGCAAAGGCCAACTGGAAAAACAACGCGGAGGATATTTGGTTCTGCACCGTCTCGGACGAGTACTTTTTTGATGTCGATGCCGTCAAGGTCAAACGCAAGGTCATCGCGCCCTATCGCGTGAACGGAAAGCCAAAAGATTGGCGCGAAGAAGACAGCGGTAATTACCGCTTGACCCATCCCGCCAATATCTGGACGGACCTCGCGGTTCCATTTTGGTCTATGCCGGAAAATACCGACCATCCGACTCAGAAACCCGAAAAACTCATCGCCAAGCTGATCCTCGCCAGTTCCCAAAAAGGCGATTTTGTGTTTGATCCCTTCCTCGGCAGTGGCACGACAGCCGTCGTAGCCAAAAAGTTGGGCAGGCGATTCTGCGGCATCGAGCAGAACCGCGAATACTGTTGCTGGGCACTCAAACGCTTGGCACGCGCCGCCACTGACGAGGCGATCCAAGGATATGCAGAAGGCGTATTCTGGGATAGAAATTCCCTAAACGACCGCCAAAAATCCACCAAATCACGCGCACGCCAAAGGGAGTTGTTCAAATGAAATCGTCATTTTACTACGACGGTCACTACCTGAAAGTGGCCGAGAAGATCAAAACGCACATCAATGCGTCTTCCGATTTTTTGTCGCGCCAAACTGCTCAAAGCACTCGTGCGGTGGGAGACGCGATAGAGTCTTTGATAGGGGAGAAATTTGATTCATTTCTGCAAAATTGGTGCAGTAAGTATTCAAAGGATTTCGCCCGACGCGCAATGGCCGATCTCGCATTTCTAGATAAAGAAGGTTTCTATTCCATCGTCGATGTGAAGACACACCGAGAAGATACGCGGTTTAATATGCCAAACCTCACTTCGGTTGAGCGATTGGCGAGATTTTACGAATCGGATTCAAACGTATTTTCATTGGTCATGGTCAAATACGCTATTGAAGGCACAAAGGTCACCGCAACCGAAGTTACATTTGCTCCCATAGAATTTTTGTCTTGGGAATGCTTAACTGTCGGCGCGTTGGGTTGGGGACAAATTCAAATTGCGAACTCAAACGACATCAAATTGATCGACCGCTATTCTCGCAAGAAATGGATGCTCCAACTCTGCGATGTGCTGTTTGAATTTTATCCCAAAGAAATCGCAAAGATACAGGGAAGAATCGGACGATTTGACGAAGTAAAAACGCGCTGGGAGTCGCGCGAAGATATATGGGGGTGACGCGCTCCCCGATGCTTCAGAGGGGTTCTTCACTAACTCCTATTTTTCTTGACTCTTTTGGCAAAATTCCTATATATCGCAAAATCCAATGCCTCTCACTCCCCCTTCAACGAGGTGATTGTCTTGCCTACCACAGCCATCCCCAAAGATGCCCTGCATCGCTATCTCGAAGATGTGGCTTCGTCTCAACCGCTCTCGGCACAAGAGGAAGTTCAACTCTCTGCACGCATTCGCAAAGGCGATCCAAAAGCGCGCGCAAAGCTCATCGAAGCCAATTTGCGCTTTGTCATCACCGTTGCCTACGAATATAAAAATCAAGGCGTGCCGGTCGTCGATCTCATCAGCGCGGGCAATGTCGGGCTGATCGCCGCGGCCGAGCGTTTTGACGGCAACCGCGGGTTTAAGTTTATCTCTTACGCCGTTTGGTGGATTCGCCAGTCCATTTTGCAAACCTTGGCCGAACACAGCCGCGTGGTGCGCCTGCCGCTCAACCGCGTGGATTTGCTCAGGCGCATCGCGCGTTGTACGAACGGCAAAGCATCGACGTGGTCGATTGAAGAAATTGCCGAAGAATTGGACATTCCAGTCGAGCAAGTGACCGAGACCCTCACCAGTGGGCAACGCGCGTTGTCCCTCGATGCGTCTTTTGGCGACGACGATGAAAACAACCTCCTCAACATCATGCCGGACAACGCGCAAGAACCGCCCGATGCGATGACCATGCGAAATACCCTCAAAGAGGAAATCATCCGCGCATTGAACACGCTTGAGGAACGCGAACGAGAAGTCATCTATCTCTATTTTGGATTGGGGGGCGACCCGGAAATGACGCTCGAAGAAATTGGCAAGCGATACCGCCTCACGCGCGAACGGGTTCGGCAAATCAAAGAAAAAGCACTCCGCAAGTTGCGCCATCCCACCCGAGGGCGGAAGTTGATGCCCTATGCGGATGAGGCAGAAAAAAGATAAAATTCTCGGTGGCATCGCGTTTGGCAACCCCATCGACCGGAATCGAAGCTGCTGGATAAATTAGAGACCGCTGTGATGCGAAGCTGATTCGGACAGGCACAGGGGCCTGTCCCTACGATATCGCTTTTTGAACTCGTACAACACCGTTGCTGATCGCGCCAGCGAGCGTACCCTCAAGCAGTGAACCCATCGCCACAAAAAACAAAGAGCGAGACCATTATTTGGCCTCGCTTTTTGTTTTGCCCATGCTCGGAATCACTCATGGTCGTGATTCCCGTTGCAATTTTCCCACCCATGCGCGAAATCGCTCGCCGCGCTCTTCAAAATTCCGAAACTGGTCGTAACTCGCAGACGCGGGCGATAGCAAAACCACATCGCCGCGCTGTGCCAAGCGGGTCGCGCATGCCATTGCCGCGGCCAAATTTTTGACTCGGTGAATGGCAGGACCGCCTTTTGCCGCATCGGCTATCGCGTCCCCGGTTTCGCCCATCACAATTAGGTGCGCCACCTGTTTTACTATCGCGTGCCCCAACTCGTCAAACGCGATGCCCTTATCGTATCCCCCTGCGATCAGCACTATCGGCTTATCAAACGCCTCGAGTGCGATTCGCGTGCGGTCCGGGCTCGTGGCGATAGAGTCGTTCACGTAGAAAACGCCGTTGACCTCGGCGACCTGTTCCAATCTGTGGGGCACGCCCTGAAATGTTCTGAGCACCTCGGCGATATCCCCCTCGGCGACGCCGCATAACAGGGCCGCGCCCGTGGCCGCCAGCGCGTTGGCGAGATTGTGCCGACCGCGCAAGCGCAACGCATCCACAGAACAGATCGTTCGCGCCGCGCCCCCAACTGCGTGTCGGATTTTGCCATCGCGCACAAAGACCTGCCCATCGCCTTCAACGGCAAAGACCACGCGCTGCCCATTGCCCGGCCAGCGCGACACCTCGGCGTCTTCCCCATTGACGACTGCCCAATCGCCTCGGCTTTGGTGCGCTACGATCTGTTGCTTGGCTTTGCGATACGCTTTTAAGGATCCGTGGACGTCGAGGTGATTGGCCGCGAAATTGGTCAGCACGGCGATGTGTGGGCTCCACGGCAAATCGCCCAAACGGTCGAGTTGAAAACTCGACAACTCCAGCACAACGGGGATAGCCGCATCGCAATGCAAGATGTCCAGCGCGTCCAACAATGACCCGCCGATGTTGCCGCCGATCAGCGTGCGTTCATCTTTTCGCTTGAGCATGTCGCCCAACAGCGACGTGGTGGTGGTCTTGCCACTGCTACCCGTGACGCCGATCGCAGGCGCGGGACAGCGTCCGACAAACAGACAGATTTCAGACGTGATGGGCACGCCCGCAGATTCCGCGACTTGCAAAAACCGCGACGACCGGGGCACCGCGGGATTGGCGACGATCAAATCCGCATTCCGAAAATCCGCCTCCTCGTGCCCGCCGAGTCTGAACGCCACGGGCAACCCATCCAGCGCGCGCACCGATGCGGTCAATTCCCTCTCCGACCGCAAATCCGTCACGGTGACTACGGCGCCTTCGCGCACCAAAAACCGCACAACTCCCACGCCCCCTCCGAACAACCCCAACCCCATCACCAAAACGCGCTTGCCCGTTAAGTTCATGGGAAATCTCCAAAGTTGGATCGCGGATGAAAGGCGAAACCATAGCGACATCAATTACGAATGGGTGGTCGACGTGTCCCGGTCTTCGGAGGTGAGTTGGACGTGTTGTTTGGGCAGGAGAGCACCTCCTTGAAACAATTAAAATCCATAATTATCTAATTTACAGAGTACTCAGCTATCATCTCCTCCCGATTCCTCGAGCGTGCGATTTTGTGCCTCGGCTAAACCATCCTTTTTGCCGATGTCATAAGCCCTTCGCGCTGCAAACATCACCATCGTGGCCATGGTGCCGGACGCGACCGTTGGCGACAGGGGTTCATCCCAGACCAGGCGCAGAAGAATTTTAAGAACGACTACCCCGACGATACCCGCTCCGAGATGACCGACTCCCACCCACATAGACTTGTGCATCATTCCCTCCTTTCGATCCGATTCCCCTCTCTTTTTTATTTTTCGCTGTGATCCATCGCGCAGAAAGCTTGGTAATCTATCAATTCCGTGATTGTCGGATCGTCTCCGCACACCGGGCAACTCGGATCGCGGCGAATCTTAAACGTGTTGAAGTTCATTTGCAGGGCATCGTACATCAGCAAGCGGCCGATGAGCGGGTTGCCCTGACCGAGAATGAGTTTGACGACTTCAGTGGCCTGCACGAGGCCAACCGTGCCGGGCAAAACGCCCAACACACCCGCTTCGTCTCACGACGGCGCCAAATCGGCCGGCGGCGGCGCCGGATAGAGGCATCGGTAGCACGGCCCCTCGCCGTCGCACGGATACACCGTGACCTGTCCCTCAAAGCGGAAAATGCTGCCATCCACGATGGGCTTTTTTAAGAACACGCACGCGTCGTTGACCAGATACCGCGTTGGAAAATTGTCGCACCCATTGACGATAATGTCGTATTCCGGCAAAATGTCCATGACGTTGTCGGACGTGAGGTAGTCCGTGTGCGGCACCACATCGCAGCCGGGGTTGATCTCTTTGAGCGTCTCGTAAGCCGAAATGGCTTTGAGGCGGCCCAGGTCAGACGTGCCGTGCAGGACTTGGCGTTGCAAGTTGGTGACATCCACGACATCGGCATCGACAATGCCGAGCGTCCCAATGCCCGTCGCCGCCAGATAAAGCCCGGTCGGGCTGCCCAATCCGCCCGCGCCGATGAGCAACACTTTGGCGTCGAGCAATTTGCCCTGCCCGCGTTCCCCCACTTCGGGGATGAGCAGGTGACGGGAGTAGCGTTGCACTTCGGCCTTGTCGAGTGCGCGGTCGCGGTCGATGTCCAGCCCGGCATTTTGCCACGCGCCGATGTCGCCTTGGATGTACGCGACATCGGCATAGCCCATGCCTTGCAATGCCTGCGCGGCCAGCGCGCCTTGCCCTTCGGCGCCATAGACGACAATCGCGCGGTCGCGGTCGTTGTCCATGCCTTCGATGCGGAGTTCGAGAAACCCGCGCGGCACATTTTCCGCGCCGGGGATATATCCCTCGATGTAGTGTTCGCGCTCGCGCACGTCGATGAGCAACGTGCCGTTGGCGTGAATTTTCTCCCGCGCCTGCTCGGGCGAAAGCCCCGTGGTATGGGTCGCTGCCCGTGCGACGATCATCTCATAAGTCGCGCTCATGGCGTGTCCTCTCGCGTTGGTGGTTCACGATGCCCCTTCCTCCACAACACCCTCTCCCCGAATCCTTTCCAAAATGTCATTCAAGACAGCCTGTAGATTCTGCTGTCGAGACGCTTCAACGCGCCCTCGGCGATGGCGATGATGTGGAAACGTCTCTACCTCAGGATGGTGATGGCTGTTATCCCAGCCTATCAAAAGATCATTGTGTTGATCGAGCCAATAATAACTATACTTTTTTGATTCTCCGCTTACAAATACTTCTGAAATTCTCAAATTTGTGCCATCCTCAAGAAATGCGATCGCTTTTATCTGTTCCACATCACGCCGAATACGATGCAGGACAATCTCATAATCGAGAATCACATCTCGATATCGATTTAGGGTATCGAGACTCATTACGGCGATAAAAATTGGCGCAAATTCATCAAAAGAACTTGGGCGCGTTGCACGCACTCCATCCAGAAATACCAATCGTTATAGTCTTCTTGATAATCGACCCCCACAAATTCCAAGTCATTGATTTTTTTTTCGTATGCTGCAAAAGAAAGACCATATTTCTTTTCGTACTGTTCCAAATAACCCTGCCCCTCTCTGATTTCCTCCTCTACCTGAACCATGCGGGACTCAACCACATTTCTCAGCGCATGCCTCATGAGAAGTGCCAGTTCTTTTTTAGGCAAATCCGTCAGGACTTCCGGAATATTCAATGTAATTACGCTCATTTATACCTCTCTTCAAAATAGTGGGGATTATCTTTCCCGATGAGGACAGGCACGGGGGCCTGTCCCTACGAGTGATGGGGGACTCGTCCATGCCACAAACCGCGGGTCCGTATCCCAACACCCATAAATTCTGTCCCTACGAGTGATGGGGGACTGGTTACAGCAGGCCACGGGGCGCGGGCCACCGATCGCCGTTTCAAACTATCGCAATTTCCGGCAAATCGCTTTCCCGTTCGTCCAGTGCCTCGGCAACGCCCGTGGCTATTGCGGCAAATGTGCGGTCTTCGTCCAGGGCGATGGGCAGACCCGCGTCGCCGCGTTCGCAAATATCGGGCCGGATGGGGATTTGGCCGAGGAGGGGCAGGCCAAACGCATCGGCGATTTGCCGACCGCCATCCGCGCCAAACAGGGGGGCGCGATCTCCGCAACACGGGCATTGGAAATAACTCATGTTTTCCACGATGCCGAGAATGGGCACTTCCACTTTGCGAAACATCTCGATGCTTCGGTGGACATCTTCCAATGCGACATTTTGCGGCGTGGTGACGATGACCGCGCCGCCGAGGGGCACGGTTTGGGCGAGGGTGAGTTGTGCATCGCCCGTGCCGGGGGGCAAATCCACGATGAGATAGTCGAGCGCGCCCCAGATCACATCGACCATAAATTGCTGAATCATTCTGCCCACGATGGGACCGCGCCAGATGATGGGGGCATTTTCGCCCGCGATGAGGCCGAGGGACATCGATTTGACATTGTGATTTTCAAGGGGCAGAATTTTTTGCCCTCGCGATTTGGGTCGCGCCCTCGCGCCCATCATCAGCGGCACGTTGGGGCCGTAGATATCCGCGTCGAGCAGGCCGACCGCCGCGCCCTGTTTGGCGAGCGAAACCGCGAGATTGACGCTCACAGTCGTCTTTCCCACGCCGCCTTTGCCACTGGCAACGGCGACGATATGCTTCACGTCGGGCAAAATTTCCGGGCGTTGGGGGGCATGGGGTGTCGGCATTTAGAACTCCCGTTTTGATACGAGTGTAAAATTTTACGCCCTTACTACCTGCGCGTTCATCTGCGAATACTTTTGTAATTCGGCGAGATTTCTCGGAGCCGCTCGACTTCTCTCATCACGCGGTTCGCGACGTAGTCGATCTCTTCTGCGGTATTGAATCGACCGATGCCAAAGCGGATGCTGTTTCGCGCCATATCATCGCCGACGCCGATGGCTTTGAGCACATAAGACGGCTCGAGAGACGCGGATGTACACGCCGATCCGGACGAGAGGGCCACATCGCGCAAGCCCATCAGCAGGCTTTCGCCATCCGCGCAGGCAAAGCTGATGTTGAGATTGCCTGGCAAACGCCGTTCGGGGTGGCCGTTGAGTTGGCGTTGATCCAGCGCGTTGAAGAGGTGGTCGCGCAAGCGGTGGCACAATTTCCGGCAGCGTTCGGCTTCTGTTGCGAGGTGCTGTTGTGCGAGCGCGCAGGCTTCCCCAAGCCCCACGATGCCCGGCACGTTGAGCGTGCCCGAGCGCATGCCCTTTTCATGGCCGCCGCCATCCACCTGCCCCACCAAGCGCACGCGCGGGCGACTCCGCACATAGAGCGCGCCCATGCCTTTGGGCCCATAGCACTTGTGCGCGGAAATGGAGAGCAGGTCGATGTGCATGGCTTCCACATCGAGCGGCATTTTGCCAATGGCCTGCGCCGCATCCGTGTGAAAGTAAATGTCCTTTTCCCGACAAAGCGCGCCGATTTCGCCTATCGCCTGACAGGTGCCAATTTCGTTGTTGCCCGCCATGATGGAGACCAGAACCGTGTGCTTTGTGATGGCGTTGGCAATGTCCTGCGGATCCACGATCCCATGCGAATCCACGGGCAAGACCGTGACCGAGGCGCCCGCGCGTTCCACGGCGCGGCACGAATCGAGCACGGCGTGGTGTTCGGTTGCCTGCGTGATGATATGCGGCGCAGGGGTTGCGGCGGCCACGCCCTTGATGGCGAGGTTGTCGGATTCCGTGGCCCCGCTGGTAAAGACGATGTCTTGGGGATGGGCGTTGATGAGGCAGGCGATCTGTTCCCGCGCCCTATCGACGGCATCCTCGGCCGCCCACCCAAAGGCGTGCGTGCGGCTGGCGGCATTGCCAAAGCGGTCTTTGAAATAGGGCAACATCGCCTCGAGCACCCGTTCATCCACGGGCGTGGTGGCGTTGTTGTCGAGGTATATGGGCAGTTGGATGGACATGTCGTTTCTCGTGGTCAGTCTCCGCACTACACCCCATCACTCGTAGGGACAGGCCCCCGTGCCTGTCCTCGCAAACGCAAAATCCAGCGGCTTTTGACGTGCCCCGCTCGGGGCGAAACGCGCCTCGCTACGCCAAATTCTTCACCGCGACCGTGCCCTCGGGCGTGGAGCGCACCTCATAGCCCGCGTCGATGAGTTCTTGGCGCAACCGGTCCGCGACATCGTAATTTTTGGCTGCGCGCGCCGCGTCAATTCGTTCGCAGAGGGCCGCGCTACTGTCTTTGTCGGGGGATCGCGATGCGGCGGACAGATCGGCAATGCCGAGCACGCCGTCGATTTTGTCGAACACGGCCCGCGCTTCGGACGGGTCCGTTGCTTTTTGCCCCATCCAAGTGTGGACGACCGCGAGGGCCGCGCTGATGTTGAGATCGTTGGCGAGGGCGTTGAGAAAATCGGCGAGGACGGGATGTGCATCCACCTCGACCGCGTCGCCCCGCGTTGTAGCTGCGAGATTCTGACCAAATTCGCAAAACCGCCGCACGGCATTGGCCGAGTCCCGAATGCCCTTTTGCGTAAAATTGGTCTGCGTGCGGTAGTGCGTCTTGATGAGTTCGTAACGCAGGACAGCCGGGTGAACCGGGCGCCCGGTGACTTTGCCCGCGAGCACATCGCGCACCGTGAAAAAATTGCCCTTGCTCTTGGACATTTTTTTGCCTTCGACCATCAAATAGCGCGGGTGAATCCAGTATTTGGCAAAATGCGGTTGGCCCGTGGCGCAACGCGATTGGGCGATTTCGCATTCGTGATGCGGAAAGATATTGTCTTCGCCCCCGGTGTGGACGTCGATCACCTCGCGGCGCAACAATTTCATCGCCATCGCCGAGCATTCGATGTGCCAACCCGGATAGCCTTCGCCCCACGGAGAGGGCCATTTCATGATGTGGGATGGATCGGGTTTCCACAGGAAGAAATCAGCGGGATCGCGCTTGGTGGCTTGGTGTTCTTCGAGCACGCGGCCGCCCGAGCCGGCGACGAGTTGGGCCACGTCATTGCCCGAGAGCCGCCCGTATTCCGGGAAGGATCGCACGAAAAAATAGACCACGCCATCGTCGGCGATGTACGCGTGACCCTTGTTCAAGAGCGTTTGGATCATCGCTTGAATGGCGTCGATGTGTTCGGTGGGCCGCGGCATGTTGCGCGGATACTCATGGGCCACTTTGATGCCGAGCGCGCGCGCATCTTCGACGAATGCGTCCGTGAAGTATTGCGCGATTTGAAAGGGATCGTCGGGGTTGACCCCATCGGGCAGGGCGCCGGATTTTTTTGCCGCTTTGAGTTTGCGCGCCGCCACCGCGATTTTGTCCTCGCCCGTGGCATCGGCGACCTCGTCGTCTGTCATGTGCCCCACGTCCGTGATGTTCATGACATGCGCGACGCGATAGCCGACCGCATCGAGGAAGCGGCGGAGCAAATCGGAGAACAAAAAGGATTTGAAATTGCCGATGTGGGCGAAATCGTACACGGTTGGCCCGCAGGAATACATCGCCACATGGGGCGGATCGAGCGGTTCAAAAAGTTCCGTGCGATTGGTCAGGGTATTGTAAAATCGAATGTCCATAATCGCGTTCAAGGTATGGGGTTCCGTGCGGCGATGGAGATGCAGAGCATGCGGTCGGTCACGATGTTCTCCTTATTTGTCTCGATCTCGTTTTTCCATTTTGATCTCAACGGACACCTTGAGGCATTTTTCGTCCTCTATAATACCTCGGAGCATTTTTTCCACCGCTTTTTCAATGACCAAAGTAAGTCCTTTTTCAACGAGCGTTTTCATTTTTTACCCTCCAGTGGAATTTGAAAAAAATATCCCGCGCGCCGGGTTTTGTCAATCGATATCGCTTCAACGCATCCCTTTTCGAGGTTTTTCGCGGCTCTCCATTTTGGAAAGATCGCCCCCTCTTTCCATCGATTTATCTTCGGATGGAATTTTTGTTCCTACACGACGCGATGATGTAAAGCCCGGCGAGCACGAGGCCGATGCTGACCCATTGATGCACGGTGAGGCGCAAAAAAACTTCGGGCGTCAGACGCACAAATTCGACGGCGAACCGGGCGAGGGCCATCAAAACGAGATACAGGCCAAAAGTCACGCCGGGTTTGAGGCGATCGCGCAAGGCCCACAAAATGCCGAAAATGCAGACCATCTGGATCATTTCGTAAATCGGCGTGGGATGCACGGCTTCAAAGGTGGGCACGAGGCCCTTGGGATAGGTTTTGCCCCACGGCAGATCCGTGGGCATGCCATAGCATCCATCACCGGAGAGTTCGCATCCCCCGCGACCGAAAAAGTAGCCCACGACAAGGGCGGGCGCGAACGCGTCCAAAGCGGGCCAATCCAAAGCGTTGTGCCTGCGAAGCGAGAAGAGCACGGTCATTGCACCGCCCAAAAACCCACCGTACCACGCCCATCCCAACGTGGAAAAAACCGTGCCAAAAGGATCGGCGACAAAGGCGTGGGGATATTCGAGAACGTGAAAAATTTTGCTGCCCACAATGCCGCCGATCATCGCGGCAAACGCAATGCGGTCCGACAACGCGGGATCGAGCGCGCGCCGCCGAAATTCGCGCTTGAGCACCCAAGATGCAAAAAGCAACCCCAGGGCGAGCATCGTGCCGTAAACGCCGATGCGAATGGGGCCGTATTCAAAGAGGATTGGAGACATGATGAGCCAGTTCAAAGGGGAGACGGAAGACGGAAGACGGAAGACGGAAGACGGGAGAAGCAATCGCAATCGTAGGGACAGGCCCCCGTGCCTGTCCGAAGATACAAGAGAGGAGACGGAAGACGGGTTAGCCACAAAAGGCACAAAAGGCACGAGCGGGGTACAACTGGCAACAGCCAGTTCACAACACAAAAAGGCGATGCCCCGTGCTCGGTCAAAGATACAAGAGGGGAGGCGGAAGAGGTGAGACGGGAGAGATCAGGGGTCAGTTCGCCATGCAACCATCACCGGTAGGGACAGGCCCCCGTGCCTGTCCTCGTATCCATCGATAGGTCAATTCCCTCGGTAATCCCTTTCGCGTTTTTCGCTGTTCCCCGCTTTTCGTAGTCAGGCACGCTACTTTTCGAGCAAGAATAAGAACTCCCGGTTTGATCGATCCCCTTCTCGCAGCCATTCGTGCGTCCACGCCATGCTCGCCATCACATTTTTCTTGTAATGGATCGCGACCACATCCAAAAGCCTGCCGTGACGTTGCATCACGTCGTTTAACGCACGGGCCGTCGCCCGTCCGCCAGAGCTGTACGATAGAATGACATAGCGCGCTCGCGTCGTTGCGATGAGTTTCTCAAGGGCTTCAACCGCGATGAAGCGACCCTTTGCGTCGCGTCTGAATTCCTCAAACGCGGATGCCGCCACCGGGTCAGACGTATCGACGCGGCGATTGGCTTTGCCGAAAAGGGCGGGCTTGTCGTAGAGAATGACGCTCGTCCAGATGTGGTAATAAGACGCATAGCGCACGCGCGATGGCGGCATTTTCTCGTTATTCGATCCATAAGGCGGATCGAAATACGCCAAGTCCGTGTCGATGCGCGGCGCGAGGTCAAAAATGTCCTTTCGGAACACGCGATGTTTTTCAGAGGGCGAAAAGACCGATGGCACTTTGAGATCGAGTTTCTTATAGGATCGCGGCGACCAGTCTTTGAGATACGAAACAAAGTGCCCGATGTTGCTATCCACGCGGTCGAGTGCCAAAATCAGGCTCGTCAGCGCCACCGCCTTATCGACGGGATCGAGCGCGAGGGCTTCGATCTCATCCCGAATCGCATCGAGCTTTCGGGTGTTGTGAATCTGCCATGGCCGCTTGCGGCCGTCGCACTGAATCGCGCACCCATCGTTGGGATGCCCGCCATAGTGTTGCGTGAACCACCCATCCACAGGCGGCACGGCATTGAGGTGATCGATGAGCGGCTGGTAATCCTCAGCCCTCTTTTCGTTGAGCAAATAGCACGTCCCAAAAACCTCTGACCACGCCGCAATATCGTTGCAGACGACCGCATAACCGAGTTGAGCGAGTGCCTGCGACACCCGCGTCGTCCCCGCGAATCCATCCAACACGGTCTTCGCCCCGACTTTGGCGGCCAGTTGCAAGATATGCGGGAGGAGTTTCAACTTGGATCCCGCATACTTGATCCCCTCCGTCGGCGGCGCGTCGAGAACGAGATCGCCAAAGAGCGGAAGTTGCGTCATGGCCTCACCTCTACGCCCTGTTTCAATTTTTCTACTGATGTTACGCAGTTCTTTTGAGGCGCGGTCGTCAAACGCAACGGTCCATGTCAATGCCCTGCTCCACTTCATCCAATGTCCAGCGTTTGGCGGGATTCTCCAAGCGATTTAATGCCAAGTATTTATCTTCCAATTCATCCAAGTATTCCACGATGGCTTCCTCGATGTGGGAAGTTTCGGTACGGCCGGTTCGAGCGGCGAGGTCCGCGATGCGTTGCTCAATTTCAGAAGGTAAATGGACAGTAATCACGGCGATCCTCCTTTCGGAATTTACCGAAACAGTTGACGGGCGACAGTGGCGATTTCTTCGGCGGTGTGGGAGGGGCGAAAGAAGAATCGCACATCGCCGTTTTGATCGATGAGATAAATGTAGAGCGAGTGGTCGATGAGATACCCCGCGGCGGAGTCCCGATCGTTGATTTCGTAATGGGCCGCATAGCGTTTGACCACCGCGTCGATGCTGTCTTGCACTCCCGTCAGGCCAATGGCGGGCACGTCAAAGTGCGACAAATAGGTTTTGAGCACATCGGGCGGATCGCGTTTGGAATCCACGCTGACAAAGAGCGCGGTGAGATCGCGGGCATCTCCGCCCAAAAGCGCGTACACGCGGGCGAGGCGCGCCAGCGTTTGCGGGCAGGCATCGGGACAACTCGCATAGCCAAAAAAGAGGAAAAACGGACGCCGTTGATCCGCCAAGCGGAAGGCGTTGTCATCGTGATCGACCAGCGTAAAATCGCCCCCAAACGAATGCGGTTCAACAGAGAGGACGAGATCGGGATCGCCTTGCGGCGCGCGCTCGAGGGGTTGACAGGCACATAAAAACGAGAGCAGGATGTAGAGAGGAAGGGGAGACGGGAGACGGGAGACGGGAGAGGGAAGAAGCAATCGCAATCGTAGGGACAGGCCCCTGTGCCTGTCCGAAGATACAAGGGAAGAGGCGAGAGGCGAGAAGGCCATCCGATCCGCCGCCCTGTCAGGTGCGTGCCCGACCCAACGACGCCTTGTCGGGTGCGCGCCCGACCCCACACTGCCCTGTCGGGTGCGTTGACCGCGCCACAGGAGCCCTACCGAGTGCGTTGAGAGCAATGCTTTGATTTTTTTCATTTTATCTGCGTCCATCTGCGTTTGTCTGCGGAGTTGAAACGACGTGTGCCCGTACCGTTTGGGTCTGCCCATTTGCAAATGCGAGTGTCAGCGCGAGGGAATCGCCCGGTGCCAAGTCGCGCTTGAGGCCGATGAGCATGAGGTGATTGCCGCCCGGTTGCAGGGTCGCCGAGCCGTTTGCGGGGATGGGCAAGCGGTCGATCTTTTTCATCCGCATCATATTGCCATCGGTCGTCATAACGTGAATTTCAGTGACTTCAGTAGCGGGTGCCGACGCTGACAGCTCGACTGCAAGTGGGTCTCAGGGATGCAGGATGCGGATGACTTGGGGTTTTTCGGTGACGGCAGGCAAGGCGCCGATGCGCGTGATGGCGCGGCGCATGGCGGCTTCGGGGGCTTCGTGCGTGATCATGATGAGGGGAACGCCAGCCGTTTCGGATCGGCCGTGCTGGATGACGGTTTCTATGCTGATGTTTTCAGCCGCAAAGAGGGCCGCGATCTGTGCCAAGACGCCGGGTTTGTCGTGAACGGTCAAGCGGCAGTAACTCCCGGTTTGAATGTCGTCGGCTGGAACGAGGTCGGCCTCGGGCAATGGCGCAAGGGGTGCGCCGGCAGGCCCTAGATCGACCTTGCGCCGTTCGGCTATGGCGACGAGGTCGGCGACAATCGCGCTGGCCGTGGGCAATTCGCCTGCCCCTTTGCCGTAGAAGACCTGGGCATCGACTGCGCTACCGACAATTTCGACTGCGTTAAATTCGTTGCGAA
The DNA here is from genome assembly GCA_965242535.1 of Candidatus Latescibacterota bacterium. GTDB lineage: Bacteria > Latescibacterota > UBA2968 > UBA2968 > UBA2968 > VXRD01. The sequence goes on along the minus strand of OZ251458.1, from coordinate 4,166,645 downwards.
TATCCGCGAGGAGGGCATCGCGAGGTACGAGGGCGGGATGTACGCGGGCTTCGATGCGGTGGCCCACCACGCGGGCGATGCCGAGCAATTTGATGGTGTAGCCGAGTTCGCGGGCAAAGTCGATGTCCAAGGCGGTGACGTGAGAGATACCCTCTTTGAGCATGTCGCCGGATGAGACGCGCTGTCGGAAAGCCAAGCGACAGAGCAGGGCGAGTTTTTGGGCCGCGTCCGTGCCGTCGATGTCCATGGTTGGGTCGGCTTCGGCAAACCCCTTGTCCTGCGCTTCTTTGAGCATGGGGTCAAAGTCCGCGCCCGCTTCTGTCATGCGGGTGAGGATGTAGTTGGTGGTGCCGTTGAGGATGCCGTAGAGCGATTGAATATCGTTGGCGACGAGCCCTTGGCTGAGGGTTTGGATGATGGGGATGCCGCCGCATACGCTGGCTTCAAAGCCGAGGCCAACATCGCTTTGCACGGCGGCTTCGAAGAGGCTGTCGCCGCGTTCGGCGAGCAGGGCTTTGTTCGCGGTGACCACGTCTTTGCCATTTTGCAGGGCGGTGAGGACGAGGTCGTAGGCAGGGTCGACGCCGCCCATGACTTCGATGGCGATTTGGATGGTGGGGTCCGTGACCACGTCCATGGGGTCGGTGGTGAAACGGGCGGGGGATACGTCGATTGCGCGGGGTTTGGACGGGTCGCGGATGGCGATTTTGCGAATGTCGAAGTCGAGCCCCCGAACGGTTTTGAGTTCGCGTTCCCGGTCACAGAGGATGCGCGCTACGCCGCCGCCGACGACGCCCATGCCAATTAAGCCGATACCTATTGCCACTTTTACCTCGGATGGTGAAAGATAAAAATTGTCGTGCCACCTTTTCGCATTATATTCTCAAAGTGTATTGCAAGGGCATTCAATTGTCAAGAAAAGGATGCGATAAAAGAGGACGCGATGGGAGATCTGCCGAAAACAATGCCCGCGGTGATGTGCTGCGCGCCCGAGGATTACCGTTTGGAAGAATGTGCCGTGCCGCGCATTGGCGATGGCGAGGTTTTGATTCGCGTGCAGGCGGTGGGGATATGTGCGAGCGATTTGAAGTGCTATCAGGGCGCGCCGATGTTTTGGGGCGATGCCCACCGCGAGGGGTATTGCCAAGCCCCGATCATTCCCGGGCACGAGTTTGTGGGGGAGGTCGTCGCGCTAGGCGATGGGGCGGGTGAGAAATACGGGTTGGCGATGGGCGACTTGGCCGTGTCCGAGCAGATTGTGCCCTGTGGCGCGTGCCGCTACTGTTTGCGCGGGCAATACTGGATGTGTATGGTCCACGATATTTACGGCTTTCGACAGGCGACATTTGGCGCGATGGCCGAGTATTGCAAGTTGCCGGCCAAAGCGTTGAACTATCGCGTGCCAAATTCGATTTCGGTCGAGCATGCGGCGTACGTCGAACCGCTGGCCTGCGCGATCCACGCGGTTGAGCGCGGCGATATTCAACTAAATGACACCGTGGTCATCGCAGGCGCAGGGCCGCTCGGTTTGGGCATGGTGGCCGCGGCGCAGATGAAGAGTCCGGCTTTGCTGATCGCGCTGGATTTAGACGATGGGCGATTGGACGTGGCCCGCGCATGTGGGGCGGATTTGGGGTTGAATCCGCATGCGGTGGATGTGGTTGACGAGGTGCATAAGTTGACCGGGGGGTACGGTTGCGATGTGTATATCGAGGCGACGGGACATCCGGCGGCCGTGGAACAGGGGTTGCGGATGGTTTGCAAACTGGGCACGTTTGTCGAGTTTAGCGTGATGCGCGAGCCGGTGACGACCGATTGGACGATAATTGGCGATACCAAGGAGTTGAATATCCACGGCGCGCATTTGAGTCCGCATTGTTATCCGATAGCGATTCGAATGCTGAGACAGGGCCGCTTGCCGATGGATCAAATCGTGACGCATCAGTTGCCGCTCGCGGATTTTCACGAGGGGATCGATTTGGTGGCCGATGGCACGCAGTCGGTGAAGGTGATGTTGCGGCCGTGAGGAGAGCATTGAGCCATAAAAGGCACGGAGGGGACGCATGATCGAAAAGATCAATGAATCGGAAATTGAGGAGAACAGCCGTTTGTCGCGCACGGGCAAATACGGTTCGTCTCACAAGGATATTTCCGGCGCGCTGGAAACCGAGGGACAGCCGTTTGAGGTCGAATGGGTGCGGTTGCCGCCTGGGAAGATCAATTTTCCGCGTCACGCGCATCAGGTGCAGTGGGAGTTTTATTTGGTCATCCGCGGGCAGGGGATCGTGCGGCGGAATGACCATGCGTTTGAGGTCCGCGCAGGCGATGCGTTTGTCCAGCCGCCCGGCACGGCGCATCAGATTCGCAATGCGAGTGCGACAGAGGATTTGATTTATTACGTAATCGCCGATAATCCCGCGAGTGATCCGGTCTATTATCCGGATTCGGACAAATGGTTGATTCGCCCACCGGGCAAGTTGGGGCGCGTGACCGAGGCGGCGTATTTCGATGGAGAGGAGTAGGGGTGGGTTTCACAGGTCGTTTTTTTGAAAGGACGAATATGGACAGACCGAATTTGATGCTGATTACGGCAGATGACATGAATTGGGACGCGGTGGGGGCGTTTGGGTGCCCCACAGCGGGGACGACGCCGAATATCGACCGCTTGGCCGCGGGGGGCTTGCGGTTTAATCACGGGCATGTGACGATAGCGGTGTGCCAACCGAGCCGATCTGCGTTGATGACCGGGCGATATCCGCACGTGAGTGGCGGCGAGGGGTTTTATCGCTTGCGCCATCCGGGCGTGCCCATTTTGCCGGATATTTTGCGCGGCGAGGGGTACGATGTGGGCATTTTGGGCAAGGTGGCCCATTCCACGCCTTATGAGGCGTTTCAGTGGGACATGGCACACGATCAGACCGCGCTGGGGCAGGGGCGCAATCCCGAGGCGTATTATCGGTACGCCAAGAATTTTGTGCAGGGCGCGGTGGATGGCGGGCGGCCGTTTTTTTTGATGGCAAATTCCCACGATCCGCACCGTCCGTTTTACGGCAATGACAAGGCCGAGTGGTATGGCGAACTCGATCCGCCCGCGCTGCCACCCTCGCGCACGTTTGCGCCCGAGGAGGTGGTTATTCCCGGGTTTTTGCCGGATCTGCCGGAGGTGCGTTTGGAAATTGCCGAGTACTACAATTCCGTTCGCCGATGCGACGATACGGTGGGTCGATTGCTCGATGTGCTGGACGAGGCGGGCGCGGCGGAAAATACGCTGGTGATGTTTTTGTCGGATAATGGGATGGCCTTCCCGTTTGCAAAGACAAACTGTTATTTGAACAGCACGCGCACGCCTTGGTTGGCGCGATGGCCGGCGGTTATTGGGGCCGGGCGCGTGGATGCCGCGCATTTTATTTCTGGGATAGACTATTTGCCGACCGCGCTCGATGCCATTGGCGTGCCCATCCCCGAAGGCGTCAATGGCGCGTCGCGGTTGCCGGTGTTGCGCGGTGAGACGCAGGCGGGATGCGAACGGGTGTTCACGCAATTTCACCAGACGTCGGGGCGGCGCAATTATCCGATGCGGTGCGTGCAAGATGCGCGGTTTGGGTACATTTTTAATCCGTGGTCCGATGGCGAGCGGGAATTTCGCAACGAGTCCCAAAACGGGCGGTCGTGGCAAGCGATGAGGGAAGCAGAGGGCGATGATCCGGAACTGGCGGCGCGAAACCACTTGTTCGCGTATCGCGTGCTGGAGGAGTTCTACGATTTTGAGAACGATCCCAACGCGCTGAACAATTTGATCGACGATCCCAATTACGCCGATGAGATTCGGCGCATGCGAGACGCGCTCGAGGCCTGGATGGCGGCGGTCGACGATCCGGCGCTCGATGCGTTTCGCGGGCGGGCGTCGCGGCAGGCATTGGACGAGTTGATGGATGCGTTGTCGGATACGATTGGACAACGCGCAACCGCGTAAAGAGAGGAGGGTGCGATGGCGCGTTTCCCCAATGTCGTGGTGATCTTGGGCGATGATCACGGCTACGGCGATATTTCGATCCACAAGGGGCCGCAGATTCAAACGCCAAATATCGACCGCATCGCGGAAAATGGCATGCGCTGGACGCAGTTTTACGCAAATTCCTCGGTGTGTTCGCCGAGTCGTGCGGCGTTGATGACGGGGCGATATCCGGATCGGGTCGGGGTGCCGGGCGTCATTCGCACGCATTTCGACAACAGTTGGGGGTATTTCAGTCGAGATGCGGTGACGTTGCCGTCTATGCTCAAACAAAAGGGCTATCACACGTCGCTCGTCGGCAAGTGGCATTTGGGGCTCGAACCCGAGAATCATCCGTGCGAGCGCGGGTTCGATTATTTTCACGGGTTCTTGGGCGACATGATGGACGATTATTACACGCATTTGCGGCACGATCAAAATTACATGCGAGAGGGAATGGCGACCATCGATCCCCGAGGCCACGCGACGGATTTGTTCACGGAATGGGCCGTGGAGGTGATTCGAGGCCACGCGCATTCGCCGCAACCGTTTTTTCTTTATCTGGCGTATAACGCGCCGCATACGCCGATCCAACCGCCAGAGGATTGGATCGAGCGCGTGCGCCAGCGCGAGCCCCATGCGTCGGCGGATCGGGTGAAGTACGCGGCACTGGTCGAGCACATGGATGCGGGGATTGGTCGGGTGCTGGACATGCTCGAAAAGACGGGGCAACTCGCCCATACGCTCGTGATTTACACGTCGGACAATGGCGGGCAGTTAAATGTGGGGGCGACCAATGGCGCGTTGCGCGGCGGAAAGGGGCAGATGTACGAAGGCGGCATTCGCGTTCCGGCCTGTGCGATGTGGGCAGATGGCATTGAGGCGGGAACGGTGTGCGACGACGTTGCGATGCTGATGGATGTGTTTCCCACGGCTTGCGAGGTCGCGGGGGTGTCGGTCGATCACGAGATCGAGGGGGTGTCTCTCCTGCCGATGTTGCGGGGTGAAAAGCGGGATTTTTCCAATCGCGTGATGTACTGGGTGCGAAAAGAAGGGGGCCCAGGCTTTCTCGGCTTGAACCAGCATGCGGTGCGGCGCGGCGATATCAAGTTGCTCCACAACGGCCCTTTTGAACGGCCCGAACTCTACGACTTGAGTTGTGATCCGCTCGAAGCATCGGATCGGGCAACTGCGCGGGGAAGTCTCTTTCGGGAGATGGGGCGGTTATTGCAGGCGGAAATGCAGAAAAATGGCTCTGTGGCGTGGCAGAGCCCACAGGGCATTAGGAACTGAAAACGCGGAGGGCGAGATGGCGATTAAGATGGTGTTGCAGCGGCGATTGGAAGATGAATACATGCGGCAGATCCGCGATTTGGGCGTGGAGACAGTGGTGGCGACGGCAGAGGCGGATGTGCCGCGGGTGATCGGGGATGCCGATGCGTATTTTGGACAGATGACGCCGGAGATTTTGGAGGCGGGAAAGAAGTTGCGCTGGGTGCAGGCGACGAGTGCCGGGCTGGATGGGTATTATTTTCCCGAGTTGCGGGAAAGCGATTTGACGGTGACGAATATCCGCGGGATATACAGCGATGTGATCGCGGATCACGTATTTTCGCTGGTGATGGCGTTTGCGCGCGGGTTGCATCACTATATCCGCAGGCAGTCGCACGGGAAATGGGAGAAGGGCGCGCCCGTGATTCACCTCGCGGGCACGACGCTGGGCGTGGTGGGTTTGGGCGGTATCGGGCTGGCGGTTGCCGAGCGCGGTCCTGTATTTGGGATGCGGGTGCTCGGGATGGATCCCGCGCCGAAGGGGAAGCCGGATTTTATCGCGCGCATCTATTCGCCGGATGAACTTGTGGATATGGTCGGGGCGTCGGATTTTGTGGTGATTTGCGTGCCGCACACGGCCGAGACCGAGGGGTTGTTCGACGCGGCCATATTTGGGGCGATGAAGAACGCGGGGATTTTGATCAATATCGGGCGCGGCAAGGTGGTCGAATTGCAGGCATTGACCGAAGCCTTGCGATCTGGGCAGATCGGTGGCGCGGGTCTGGATGTGTACGAGGAGGAGCCGCTGCCGGAAGGTCACGCCCTGTGGGCGATGGAGAACGCGATTTTGACGCCGCACGTGGCGGGTATTTCGCCCGAGATCGACAAGCGCAGAAAGGCCCTGATCGTGGAGAATGTGCGGCGGTTCTGCGCGGGCGAGCCGCTGTTGAATGTGGTGGATAATCAGAAGGGGTACGTGGTGGATGCCGCGTCGATTTGGAAATGAGGGCGAGAGATTGGAGGGACAAGATATGAAAATTACAGATGTGAAGACGTATTTGGTGAATGCCAATGCCGAGGGGGTGGTGAGAACGACCCGGCCGCGCGGGCGAAATTGGTTGTTTGTGAAGGTGTTCACGGATGAGGGCGTGACGGGCGTGGGCGAAGGTGGGGGCTGGCCGTTTCTCGTGGCGCGGGCGATTGGGGAGATGAAGCATTTTTTGATCGGGGAAAATCCGTTTGAGATCGAGCGGTTGTGGTTGCGGCTATACGATATTTTGCACGGGCACGGGGTGACGGGGGCGGTGCGCGGCGGGCTGATCAGCGCGATCGATTGCGCGCTTTGGGACATCAAGGGCAAAGCATTGGGCGTTCCGGTGTGGGAGTTGCTCGGGGGTAAGATGCGCGATGCGATTCCGGTCTATGGGCATGCGAGTACGCCAGAGGCCGCCGAGAAATTGGTGGATCGCGGGTATCGGTTTTTCAAATGCAGTCCAAAAATTGAGACGCTCAAAACGCTGCGCGCTGCGGTCGGATACGAGGTCGAGATCGGCGTGCATTGCCATGCGGAGTTCACGCCTTCGGCGGCGATTCAACTCGGGCGGGGATGCGAACCGTATCGCCCGATGTTTTTGGAAGATCCGGTGGTGCCCGAGAATGTCGAGGCATTTGCCAAGGTGGCGGACAAGATCGGCATTCCGCTGGCGACGGGCGAGCGGTTTGCGACCAAGTGGGCGTTTGCGGAATTGTTGGCGCGAAATCTGGTGGATATCGTGCAACCCGAGACCACGCGGTTGGGGGGGATTACGGAACTGAAAAAGCTGGCCGCAATGGCCGAGGCGCAGTCGGTCACCGTGGCGCCGCACGACGGTTCGGTGGGGCCGATTATCGAAATGGCGAATGTGCATGTGCTGGCGAGCATTCCCAACTGCATTTTTTTGGAGCATCAAGCCAATGACGTGCCGTGGCGGTTGGACGTGGCGCCGGGCGCGATGCCCGAGGAGAATGGCAAAATCGAAATTCCGACCGCGCCTGGCCTGGGCGTGGATATCGACGAACGGGTCGCCGCGGCGCATCCGATTGCCGATGTCGATGCGTACCGCTACAGCCACCGCACGCCCGAGGAGATTCAGATGTCATTTGTCAGGTAGAGGGGGACGGGTTGCCAACTTTGGAGGACGAGCAATGAAATTGAAAATATTCGCGGTTCTGTTGCTTTTGGCCTTCATGGCGGATGCAGATGTCAAAACCTGGCCCTATCCGGTCGAGGTTTTCTCGAAAGACGCGACTTTTCCCGTTCGAAGAGTTCTCGATGGGGATACGGTTGAGATTCAGTACGATGGCAATCCCATGAAGGTCAGACTCATCGGCGTGGATACGCCGGAGACGGTGCATCCGACAAAGGCCGTCCAGGTGTTCGGCAAAGAAGCATCCGCATTTACTCGAAATCTCCTGATGGGTGAGTCCGTGTATCTCCGTTTTGATGAAGATAGGACGGACAAATACGGGCGGTTGCTGGCGTATCTCTACCGTGCTCCCGACGGGCTGTTTGTCAATCTCGAGATCGTCCGCCAAGGCTACGGACATGCCTATACGCGGTTTCCATTCAAGCACATGGAATTGTTCCGGCATTACGAACAGCAAGCTCGCACGGCAAAAAAGGGGCTGTGGGAAAGTGCAAATGTCAAGAGCAAAGAGGCAGATCGCGGAGTGCCATCTATTGACGAAATGGAGGTTTATATCACCGCCTCGGGCACGAAATACCATCGCGAGGGCTGTGGGCATTTGAGAAGAAGCCAGAAACCGATCTCGTTGAAAGATGCGAGAAAACGCTATTCCCCATGCTCGGTTTGCAAGCCGCCCAAATAGGGCATTCGACAAAGTTTAATGCGGATGTGAATTTGGCTGTCCCTTGATGTTTTGGGGCGTGTATTTCAGGAGGAAAGAATATGGCGCGTTTTAAGGCTGGTGTCATTGGTTGTGGCGGTCGCGGGAAGGCGCATGCGCGTGGATGGGCCGCGTCTGACGATGTGGCGTTGGTGGCGTGTTCCGATCCGTTTGAGGCGCCGCGTTTGGCGTATATGGAGGAATTTGGCGTCGAAAATGGGTACGGAGACCACCGCGACATGTTGGAGAAAGAGGAGTTGGATTTTGTGAGCGTGTGTACTTGGACCGGGTTGCACCACGATATGATTGTGGATGCGGCGGGCAGTGGGATTTTGGGGATTCACGCAGAGAAGCCCATGGCGCCGACATGGGGCGAAGCGAAGTCCCTGTACCGAGCGTGCGTGGATAACGATGTGGCGATAACATTTTGCCATCAGAGGCGGTTTGCAGGGCAATTTGTGAAGGCCAAAGAGATCGCAAAGTCCGGCGCGATTGGCGAGTTGCGGCGCTTTGAGGGCAACTGCCCAAATATGTTCGACTGGGGCACGCACTGGTTTGACATGTTTTTCTTTTACAATGACGACGAACCCGCGGAGTGGGTGATCGGGCAAATTGACGCGGAAGGCGGGCGCGAGGTTTTTGGGACGCCCGTGGAAGGCAGTGGGATTTCGTGGATTCGGTACCGCAATGGGCGCGAGGGGTTGTTGGCAACCGGCAGCACGGGTATGCAGGGCATTCAGAATCGGTTGATCGGGAGCGAGGGGATCATCGAGATTGGCGGCCGCGGTCAGCCGCCCTTGCGCGTCGTGTCCGGCGCGCGACAGGTCGATGTGGATCTTCGCGGCACGGTGAGTCAGCGCGATGCGACGACAGCGGCGGTGCTGGATTTGGTCGATGCGGTGAAAAATGGGCGCGAACCAGAACTGTCGGGGCGCAAAGCCCTGCAAGCGACGGAATTGATTTTTGCAACCTACCAGTCGAGCCGGTGTCGCGGCCGGGTTCCGTTGCCTCTGGAGGAGGATGATTCGGCACTGTTGAGTATGCTGGCGGATGGGACGGTTAAATCGTGAAGCGCGAATACGCTGAGGTCGATGTCGAAACGATTCAGCAGATAGGGAGTAGTCGTTTTGGAGATCGTCGAGTATGCAAATGCGAAGATCAATTTGGGGCTGAAAATTCTCGGGCCGCGGCGCGATGGGTTTCACGATATCGCGTCCGTGTTTCAGGCGATAGATTTGCGCGATCGACTGGTGTTTAGGCCCGCGGCGCGGGGGCGGATCGCGTTGGCGTGCGACGATCCCGAGTTGTCTGTCGGCTCCGAAAATTTGGTCCACAAGGCGGTCATGGCGTTTCGGGATTGCACGGGGATGGATCGAGGCGTCGAGATCGCGTTGGAAAAGCGGATTCCGATGGGCGCGGGGCTAGGCGGCGGGAGCTCGGATGCGGCGGCTGTGTTGCGCGCGTTGAACCGCATGTGGAAAGCGGGGCTTTCGGAACGGGAACTGCGGGATATGGGCGCGAGTTTGGGGTCGGATGTGCCGTTTTTCGTGCGGGAGACCGGGACGGCGATCGCGACCGGGCGGGGCGAGAAATTGCGCTACATGCGGTGGTCTGCGGATGTGGTCTACGTGCTCGTCTGGCCGGGGTTTGAGGTGGATACGGGGTGGGCGTATGCGAATTATAGAAAGCCCTTGACAGTATATGGCAAATATAATACTTTCCCCAATTCTGTAAATTTTGATGACTTGCCCGTTGCGGATTTTTTTTCTCATATCGAAAATGATTTTCTGCCATTGATCGTGCAGACGCATCCGGAAACGCGCGATATTTTGTCCCGATTGACCGAGGCGGGCGCGCTGGTCGCGTCACTGTCGGGCAGCGGTTCGACGCTTTACGGCGCGTTTGCGAGTCGAGATGTTGCCGAAGGTGTTTGGGCGCGATTTAAGGCCGAGGGTTTTCGGGCGTTTTTATGCGGTCCCGCGGTTTGATCGCATTGCGAATTGGAGTGTTTTTTATGTCGGATCAAATTTCTCTCAGCGCAGATGTGCGAACGGAAGCGGGAAAGAAAATCGCCAAGCGTTTGCGCCGTCAGGGGCGGTTGCCCGCGGTTGTGTACGGGGAACGCGAAGAGCCCATCGCCTGTTCTGTGGAGCAACGCGCATTGACCGATTTGTTGCGCGATCACGGGCGCAACGCCATTATCGCGCTTACGGCGGGGGATACGCGCCAGAGCACGATCGTCAAGGATATCCAGTACCATCCCTTGAACGGCGACATTTTGCACGCGGATTTTCACCGCATCGATTTGACGCGCAAAATCGTGGTCGAAGTGCCCATCGCGGCGCAGGGGGTGCCGGTCGGGGTGCGGAATGACGGTGGGATTTTGGAACACATGTTGCACGGTCTCGAAGTCGAGTGCCTGCCCACGGATATCCCGGATCAAATTGGGGTGGATGTGTCGAAACTGGAAATTGGGGATTCGCTACACGTTTCGGATATCGCACTCAATGGCGATGATTTGACCCTCGTTACGGATGTGGATCGCACGGTGTTTGCGGTGGCCGCCCCCGCGATCGTCGCCGCCGAAGAAGAAGATGAAGATGAATTGGTCGCCGAAGAAGAAATGCAAGAGCCGGAAGTGATCGAACGCGGCAGGCGCGGCGGCGATGACGAAGAAGGCGATGCGGCGTAGCATGAAGGCGATCGTGGGATTGGGCAACCCGGGCGCGCGTTATGCACACACGCGCCACAATATCGGGTTTTGGGTCGTCGAAGCGATGGGCGCGGATGTGCCATGGCGCGCCTTTGAATTTTGTTCGTGGGGCGAGGTCACAGACGATTTGGTGCTGGTCAAGCCGCGGGCGTATATGAACGACAGCGGCTTGGCCGCGGCGCAAATCGCGCGGCGTTTTGGGGTGGCGGTGGCCGATATGTTGGTGGTCGTTGACGATGTGCATTTGGAGGTGGGGCGGTTGCGCTTTCGGCGGTCGGGCAGTCACGGGGGGCACAATGGGTTGCGGTCGATCGCGCGCGAATTGGGGGCTTCGGATTTTCCGAGGATGCGCGTGGGCATTGGGCAGCCCGCAGAGGCGGATGGGTTGATCGATTACGTGTTGGGTGAATTTTCACCGGAAGAACGAGATGTGATCGCCGATGCTGTCGATCGAGCGGTCGACGGTGCTTTTTGTTGGGCAACACAGGGCATTGAACAGGCGATGAATCGGTACAATGCGCGTTAATGGGGCGGGAGAATTTTATGGTTTTGGCACCTGTGCTGGGAGCGGTCGGGCTTCTTGGTGCTGGTTTGATTTATCTCTATGTCGCCAGACAAGCCGATGGTACGGATCGCATGCGGGAGATCGCAGCGGATATCCACGAAGGGGCAGTGACGTTTTTGAAGCGCGAATACAGCGTGCTCGGGGTTTTTATCGCAGCGGTATTCGCGCTGGTGTTTTGGGGCATCAATTTGGCGACGGCCACGTCTTTTTTCGGCGGCGCGCTGTGCTCGCTTTGCGCGGGGTTTATCGGCATGAAGGCGGCGACCAAAGCCAATGTGAGAACCGCTTATGCCGCCAGTCGAGAGGGACGGGATAAGGCGTTGAATGTCGCGTTTTCCGGCGGGGCCGTGATGGGCCTGGCCGTGGCGAGCCTCGGGCTTTTTGGCGTGGGCTTGCTTTTTTATTTTTACGGCAAACCGGAGCAGGCCGCGATTATCAATGGGTTTGCCATGGGCGCGAGTTCCATCGCGCTGTTTGCCCGCGTCGGGGGCGGGATTTATACGAAGACCGCGGATGTGGGCGCGGATTTGGTGGGCAAAGTCGAAGCGGGTATTCCGGAAGACGATCCGAGAAATCCGGCGGTGATCGCGGATCACGTGGGCGACAATGTGGGCGATGTGGCCGGCATGGGCGCGGATATTTTCGAGTCTTATGTGGGGTCTGTCATCGCGACGATTGCGATAGCGGCAACGGCGAGCAGCGTCGCGCTGGAAAAATTGGGCGGGGATCAGATCGCGGCGATGCAATACCCGCTCGTCGTGGTGATGATCGGGTTGGTGGCGTCGCTGGTCGGCGTGGGATCCATTCGCGCGTTGCAGTCGTTAAGCCCGGATGCCGCCTTGCGCTACGCCACGTATATCGCCGCTGTTTTGATGCTCATCGGGGCGTATTTTGCCGCGGAATGGATGGGGTTGGCGCGCGGCGTTTTTTGGGCGATTCTCTTTGGGTGCGTGGCCGGCATCGCCATCGCGCTGATGACCGAATACTACACGGGCGGGGCGCCCGTAAAACGCATTGCCGATTCGTCGGAGACGGGATCGGCGACCAATATGATCGCCGGCTTGGCCGTGGGGATGGAGAGCACGACCTTGCCGATTTTGGGGATCTGCGTCGCCATCGGCGGCGCGTTTCACTTTGCCGGGCTATACGGCATCGGCATCGCCGCGGTGGGGATGTTGTCCACCGTGGGGGTTACGATGGCGGTGGATGCGTATGGCCCGATTGCCGACAATGCCGGGGGGATTTCCGAGATGGCCGCCCTGGGGCCGGAGACGCGCGAAATTACCGATGGGTTAGACGCGCTTGGCAATACGACCGCGGCCATAGGAAAGGGGTTTGCGATAGGGTCTGCCGCGCTGACCGCGCTCGCGTTGTTTTCCGCGTACTCGGCGGCGGTGGGGATCGATTCGATCAATTTGATCAAACCCAAGGTCGTGATCGGGTTGTTCATCGGCGGGGGCGTGCCCTTTTGCGTGGCGGCGTTGACGATGACGAGCGTGGGCAATGCGGCTTTTAAGATGGTGGAGGAAGTGCGCCGGCAGTTCCGCGAGATTCCCGGCCTGATGGAGGGGACGGGCAAGCCCGATACGCGCCGGTGCGTGGATATCAGCACGGTCGCCGCGCTGCGCGAGATGGTGGTGCCCGGGCTGGTGGCCGTGTTGACGCCCGTGTTGGTCGGGTTTGCGTTGGGCGCAGAGGCGTTGGGCGGGATGCTCGGCGGCGCGACGGTGTCGGGCGTGTTGCTGGCGCTGATGATGGCGAATAGCGGAGGGGCGTTGGACAATGCCAAGAAGCTGATCGAAGGGGGCAATTTGGGCGGCAAGGGGTCCGAGGCGCACAAGGCGGCGGTGGTCGGCGATACGGTCGGCGATCCCCTAAAAGATACGTCCGGCCCGTCGCTGAATATTTTGATCAAGTTGATGTCGGTGGTTTCCCTGATGCTGGCGCCGTTGCTGGCATAGCTGGGATGCCGGTTTTTAACCCCGTTCAGAACATTGGGTTCTGAACCTCATGTCCGAGGGGGATTTATGTCACGAGAGTACGAGTTGGCGTTGATCGTGGATACGCAACGCCCGAATCAGGAGGTGGATGAGACGGTCGCGCACTACGAGACGCTACTCGGAGAACAGGAGGCCGAGGTGGTCGATGTGGACCGCTGGGGGGCGCGCAAGTTGGCGTATGAGATTCACAAGCGGCAACAAGGCGATTACACGTTTTTCCAATTTCGGGCCGAGCCGAGCGCGATTGCGAATGTGGATCGGGCGTGTCGATTGGATGAGGCCGTGTTGCGGCATTTGATTCTCCAAGTCGAGATTCCGCCCGCTGTGGAGGAGGACGATGTCGGGGAATCGTCTGAAGAGGGTTCGGATATCGCGGAAAAATCGGAAGGAGAGGAGGACGAGGCATGAACAGAGGACGGTTGAAGGTGTGTCACATTTGCGAGGGCAACGCGAGGGCGTGCCGGTTTGAAGCGCATCGGTCGGAGGTCAATTACAAGAATGATCGCTTGTTGCGGCGGTTTGTGACGGAGCGCGGGAAAATCGTTCCGCGCCGCATGACGGGCACTTGTGCAAAGGGCCAACGCGCGTTGGTGCGGGCGATTAAGCGCGCGCGCTACCTCGCGCTGATGCCTTATGTGAACGATGCGGTTCGATAGGACAGATGCGATCATGGCAGTTTTGCCAAAACCATAGGAAGACGCGATGAAGGTTATTTTGATTTCAGATGTGGATGCGCTGGGCAGCGCAGGCGAGGTGGTCGAGGTGAAAGACGGGTACGCGCGAAATTTTTTGATGCCTCGGTCCATGGCGTTGATCGCAAACGAGCGCAACAGGGCCGTGTATGAGAGTGTGCGCCAACAGCGCGAAGTTCAACGGACGCGCGAAGCCAGCGAGGCCGAATCGCTGGCGAACACGCTGAACGAGGTGTCGTGCAATGTGGCGGTGACAGCGGGCGAGGGCGACCGCATTTTCGGATCGGTGACGACCCAACACATTGCGACCGCGCTCAACGAGTTGGGATTCGATATCGACCGCCGCGCCGTAGAACTCGAAGAGCCGATTCGGGCGTTGGGCGTGTACGATGTGTCCATTCGCCTTTCGGCGGGGTTTAAGGCGTCTGTGAAGGTGTGGGTGGTTCGGGAGTGAGGAGAGACGGAAGACGGTCGGATGATGGCAGACGGGTTGTTAGATCGAGCAGATGGGCGAGGGCGAATAGCGGATAGCTACTCGTCTCTCGCCTTTTTTGCTTGATTTTTTTTTGGAAACTTGTTTAAGTTTTGGGCTTTGGAAAAGGTGGGAAAGCGATGCCAACAGCGTTGAGAATCGGGGCGTATTCGTTTCTTTTTTGGAGCGTGGATGGCGGGGAACGCCCCCATATTCACGTCGAGCATACGGGGCGTTCTGCCAAGTTTTGGTTGATACCCGTGGCATTAGCAAAAAATGGCGGTTACAGAAACCATGAACTGAAGAAAATAAAAAGTATGGTTGAGGATAACCGAGACCTTCTTTTGCAAAAGTGGTATGAATACTTTGGTGGAGAAAATTAAAATGGCTGTAAAAGACCTGAAATGCGGGACGGACTACGAACATTTCGTCGTCGGCGTTCGGTTTTCTAAAACCCACTTCACCGTTTCCATTCACGATGGGCGGTCCCTCAAAGTGCCGATCAACTGGTTTCCGCGTTTGTATCACGGAACGCAGAAAGAGCGCAATGCCTATCGGTTGATTGGTCAGGGCGAGGGCATCGCCTGGGATGGCCTCGACGAGCATATTGGGCTTGAAACCCTATTGGCAGGACAAAAAAGCGGTGAAACGCCTCAATCGATCCAACGCTGGTTAAAAACGCGAAAAAAACCACGAGACGCGACAAGGAAAACCACATAAGAACGCGGATGAACGCGGCGCATTGCAACCCCGTGCCACCTTTGAACGCGCTGTCGCCTTTTGTGCCTTTGAACTGGCTATCGCCTTTTGTGCCTTTTGTGCCTTTTGTGCCTTTTGTGCCTTTTGTGGCTAAACCCCGTCTCCCGTCTCCCGTCTCACCTTTCACCTTTCACCTTTCACCTTTCACCTTTCACCTTTCACCTTTCACACTCACAGGAGGTCGATTCGAGAATGATCCGAGTTGAGAATTTGGAGAAATACTACGGCGACTTTCAGGCGCTAAAGGGCATTGATTTTGAGATCGGCGATGGGGAAATCGTCGGGTTCTTGGGTGCGAATGGCGCGGGCAAATCCACGACATTGAAAATCATGACGGGATTTTTGTCCCCCAGTGCCGGCAATGTCTTTATGGACGACCTGAATATCCAAGCGCATTCGCTGGCGATTCGCCAGCAGATCGGCTATTTGCCCGAAATGAATCCCCTGTACGGGGAAATGAGGGTGTACGATTATCTCGAATTTACGTCTCAAATTCGCGGCATGTCGGACGCGGCGTTCAAAGCGGCTTTGGATCGCGTGGTCGAGCAGTGCGGTTTGCGCGATGTGATTCACCTGCCCATTTCCGCGTGTTCAAAGGGGTACAAACAGCGCATCGGGATCTCGGCGGCGATTTTGCACGATCCGAGAGTGCTGATTTTCGACGAGCCGGTCTCGGGGCTAGATCCCAATCAAATTGTGGAAATTCGCAACCTGATTCGGGAATTGGGGCAACACAAGATGTTGATCATCTCCAGCCATATCTTGCAAGAGATCGAAGCCACAGTGGATCGCATCGTCATTATCGACCGCGGCGAGATCGTCGCCAATGGCACGAGTCAGGAGTTGATGGCGGGCTTTATGGGGCGCACGCAACTCATCCTCGACGTGAAGTACGCGGATCAGGAGAGCATTGCCGAGCTCGCCCGCAGTGTCGATGAAATCGAAGTTACAGACGCGCGAGCCGTGAATGACCGCAGCGTTTTGTCGATAGAATACGGCCGCGAAATCGATCCGCGCGAGGCGATTTTTGAGTACGCCAAAAACAGCGGATGGGCGATTTTGGAGATGACGCAACGCCAGGTGCATTTGGAGGATGTGTTCCGCGGCCTGACCGGGGAAGGAGGGGGCGATGAATAATGTGATGGCGATTTATCGCAAGGAAGTCGGCGCGTATTTCAAAAGCCCGATGGCGTATATTTTTTTGGTGTTTTTCGCGCTGTTCAACGGCTATTTCTTCAGCAACACGTTCTTTTTGTTCGATCAGTCCGACATGCGCGCGCTGTTCAATATCACGCCGCTGATCTTTTTGATTTTTGTGCCCGCGGTCACGATGGGGGTGATCGCGCGCGAGAAAAGCGCGGGGACGTACGAGTTGATGGCCACGTTGCCGATTAAAAATTCCGAACTCGTGATCGGGAAGTATTTGTCGGCATTTACGCTGGTGCTGGCCGGGTTGGGCTTTACGCTGGTGCATTTTTTGACCCTGTTGCTCGTCGGTAGCCACATCGACTACGGCGGGGTGCTCTGCGGGTATTTGGGGCTCGCGCTCGTCGGCGCGTTTTACGCATCTATCGGCACGTTCACGAGCAGTTTGACCGATAATCAGGTCGTGGCATTCATCCTCGCGGCGGCGGCCGTGTTGGTCTTTTATCTCTTCGACAAGTTGCTCATTTTTGTGCCCGTCGCCCTCGCGGGCGGCATTCAGTTTATGGCGGTGGATTACCACTTGTCCAACTTGTCGCGCGGGGTTGTGGATTCGCGCAATCTCGTGTATTTCGGTTCGCTGATCTGGTTGTTTTTGGCGCTGACCGTGCGCGTTATCGATGCGCGGAAATGGAGGTGATACCCGTGATTGAATCGAAGAAAAATTTTGCGTTCTTCATCGGAATTGCCATCGCGCTCGCCGTGCTCGGCAATCTGGTTTCCCGAGAGGTTTTCTTTCGCCTGGATCTGACGGAGAATCGGATTTATTCCCTGTCGTCATCGAGCCGAACGATGCTCGAGAAGGTCGATGATCTCCTGACTGCCAAAGTCTATTTTTCCGAAAACTTGCCCGGGGAATACGGCAATACGCGGCGGTATTTGCAGGATATTTTGGAGGAATACGCCGCGTATTCAGACGGCGATTTCCGGTTTGAGTTTTACATGCCCGACGACGATGAAAAATTGGCCCTCGAGGCGCAAAAATCGGGCATTCAACCCGTGCAGTTGCAGGTGGTCGAAAACGACAAGCTCGAAATCAAGCGCGTCTATATGGGCATGGTGCTGCTCTACGGCGACAAACGAGAGGTCTTGCCGATCATTCAGACGAACACGGGCTTGGAATACGAGATTACGACCCGCATCAAAAAATTGGTGGATGAAAACCGCGCGGTGGTCGGCATAGCAAATGTGGGGGATTCGGCGCCTGCGATGGAGCGGATCAGCATGCATCTGCGCGACGCCTACGAGGTGCGCTCGGTCTATCTCAGCGCGGGCGTGCCCGCCGATATCGAGATGCTGCTCGTCAATGGCGTATCCGATTCCCTGGCGGAGGATGCACTCGGCGCATTGAAGAGCTACATCGACCGAGGGGGCAACCTGTTTTTGGCGCAAGGCAAGATCGATGGCGATCTCCAAGCGCAGCGCGGGATGCCGATCAAGTCCAATATTTTCGACGTACTCGAACCCTTTGGCGTGAACTTGGCCGACAATCTGGTGATGGACAGGGTTTGCGGCACGATCACCGTCTCGCAACAGCGCGGGTTTTTGCGCTTTAATTCGGCGGTGGAATACCCCTTCTTTCCCGTGTTGCAAACATTCCCGGACCACGAGATCGTCTCGGGCTTAGAGCAGGTTCAGATGCTGTTTTCCAGCGAGATCATCTACGACAGTGCGGATTCCACGCGCCTGGTCGCGCCCCTGTTGGTCACGTCCGATCATTCGAGCGCGGCGGCCGGGTTCATCAATCTCAACCCGATTCAAAATCAGGCGTTTCAATCCCTCAACGAGCCGGGCAAGGTGGTGGGGGTATATGCCACGGCGGTTTCGGACAGTTTGGAAAATGTGATGAGCCAACTCGTGCTGGTCTCCACCTCCGACTTTCTGCTCGACAGCGGGGGCGGGCAGGTGCCGTCCAACGGGATTTTTGTGATGAATGCCGTGGATGTGCTCATCGGCGACCGCGATTTGGTGGCGTTGCGTTCGCGCGAGATCACCACGCGGCCGCTGCAAACCTTGGATGATGCGACCCGAACCACCCTAAAGACGATCAATATTGCGTTGCCCGCGCTGCTGGTCATCGGGTATGGGCTGTTCCAATGGCGACTCGAGGCCGCGCGTGCAAAGCGATTGGAGGCGCTTTATGAGTAATCTGAAATGGCTTCTCATCGGGATTGCGGCGTTGCTGGGGATCTACGCACTGTTGCAGATGCGCGAGAGCGGGTACGCAACGCCCACGGACCAAATTTTTCCCGAGCAGACAGACGGGATTTACCGCGTTGAGATGATCGCGGATGGCGATAGTTTGACGCTAAAAAAGAAGGACCTCGCGTGGACGATTGTGGGGCACGATACCCTCAAAGTTCGAGACCATCGGCTGACCGCTCTGTTTGATCAAGTGCTGATGGCGAGCCGCGAGACCATGATGACGCAAAAGGCGGACAACTGGGCCAAGTACGCCGTGGATGACTCGGCGGGCACGCACGTCAAGGTGTACGATGCAAAAGGCGAGTTGCTCACCCACGCGGTATTCGGCAGGTCGAGCACGGATTGGGCGCGCAATTACGTGCGTATCGGCGCAGAGCCCGAGGTGTATTTGACGGATCGCAGCATCGTCTATCAGGTCAGCACAGACGCGACCTTCTGGGGCGAGAAACCGCCCGAACCCGCGCCCGCGGATTCCTCGGCGTCCGAAGCATCGGCGACAGGCGATCCGCCGGATTCCTCCGCATCGGGATCCCCCACGGATAGCGAGAACCCGTCGACGCCTGCGCCTGTGGCGATGGATTCCACCAAAACGGGGAACGGGAAATAGCCGCGTCGTACAAAGCGGGAATAGAAAAAGGGTCGCGGTACAAATGTACCGCGACCCTTTTTGATTTGGAGTATGTCGCCGGGCGTTAAGGAAAAAAATAGAAATCAAATTGGTAGGGCTACTCCTGTGCGTAGATGAACGGCTAGCGCAGTGTACCCCGCGCCGCGAGGAGCGGGATGACTTGTTGCGTTGTAGATTACGCCTCGTTTTGTCGCGTAGCAATTTTAACTGGTACGGAAAATAATGCGACGATGCGCCGCGCGGCTTCGCCATCCCACAAGTCGGGGAGGCGACCGGATTTGTAATGACCGGCCAGGATGGATTCGGCCTCTGCAACAATGCGTTCGGGACGGACACCTACGAGTGTGTTCGTCCCGATTTCTATGGTCTCCGGGCGTTCCGTATTTTCTCTGAGGGTCAAACACGGCACCCCCAAAGCCGTTGTCTCTTCTTGCACGCCCCCGGAATCGGTCATCGCGAATTTCGCGTTTTTTTGCAACTTTAGGGAATCGAGATAGCCCACGGGATCGATGAGTTCGATATTGTCCATCTCCTCGACAGAGGACAAAAAGCCAAATTGGGAGAGGCGGTTGCGGGTTCTCGGATGCACGGGCCAAACGATGGGGCACTCGTTCTGAATGGTTTGCAACGCGGATAAAACGCCCCGTAGCGCGTCTCGGCAATCGACATTGGACGCCCGATGGAGCGTGAGAAAAGCGTATTCCCCAACCGATAAATCGCGCGCGTCCAAGATGCGCGATTCATCGGCTTTGCCCGCCGCCGAGAACAGGGTATCGATCATCACATTGCCCACAAAATGGATGCGGCTGTCGTCGATGCCCTCGCGCCTCAAGTTGTCGCACGCCTGCATTGAGGGCGCGAACAACAGATCGGATACGGCATCGACGAGCAACCGATTGATCTCTTCGGGCATCGACCTGTCCCCACTTCGCAACCCCGCCTCGATGTGCGCGACCGGGATTTGCAATTTCGCGGCGTCTATCGCGCAGGCGAGGGTGGAATTGACATCGCCGACCACGACTACCCAATCCGGCCTCTCCGCCGCCAAAACCTCCTCAAACCCCATCATGATTCGCGCCGTCTGATTCGCGTGACTGCCCGACCCCACCTGCAAGTGGTAATGCGGTTCGGGAAGGTGTAAGTCCGCAAAGAAAATTTGCGACATCCGATCGTCGTAATGCTGTCCGGTATGCACCAAAACCGGCTCGAACACATCGGGGGCTTTCACCATCTGACGCCAAACCGGCGCGACTTTCATAAAATTCGGCCGCGCCCCCGCCACCAAAATCATTTTCATCGACATGCTCCGCTCCTTACGGACATTCATCGCAGATAGCTTTAGGTGCGACACGGGAGGGACAAAAGCGGGATTGATTGCGACCTAACGATGTGCGTCAAGCCCGATCGCGCGCTTCCCACATGGGATAGTGGATGTCTGCCCGTTGCATTTCCCGTTGTAGCCACTGATTGAACAGGCGTTTGCGGATCTCTTTCTCGACGCGTGCGTCGAGGGTTGCCGGATAGATTTGTTGCAACAAGTACAGCGCGAATCCGCCCGATACTTTTTCCGGGTCGAAGAGGTCGCCAGGGGACGCGGCGAAAACGCGCGCGGCAATGCCCTTTGGCAACTGCGCGCGGCGCACGCGGCCCAAAAAACCACTGCTCGGGCGCGTGGTGGCATCTTGGGAAAAGCGCCGCGCCATCGCGTAAAAGTCCGCGCCGTCCTCCCGAATCTGCAATTCGATCTCGTCGATGATGCCCTTGTCCGCGTGAAAAATCCAACAGATTTCCGCCTCGTCAAATTCCAGCGCGTGTTGGGCAAAGTAGGGTTCGATCTGCCCGTCCGCGATTTTTTCCGACAGCAGGTATTCCAGCCGGCTCACCTCGGCGTCTTCTGCCACATCTTGCAGGGTAATGCCGCGTTGGGAAAGCCATGCCTGCGTGTCTTCCACGCGCTCGAGGCGGTGTCGATACCGCCAGTCATCCACTTTGCGCTGAATGTCTTCGCGCGCGGCGCCAATGCCCTCGCGCTGTGCGAGTTGGCGGATCAATTCCCCGCGTGCAAACGGATCAAAAAAACGCAGGTTGTCCGCAACGCCCAACTGCCGCGCGATTTGGCAGACGGTCAAAGAGACGCCATTGACCTCGATCAGCGCCGCATCCGCACCGTTTGATTCAACGCGCCGCATCGCCGCCCTCCCCATCGGTGGTGGCGTCGTACTTCGCGGATTCGTAAAGCTGGCGCAAGGGGCTGAGCAGCATCAGCAAGACCGATTGGCGGTCCGTCATGATCTCCGCCGTGCCCTTCATGCCGAACATCAGGGGTTTTTCGTCGCCCTTGACGCGGATGGTGTGTTCTTCCAATGCCACGATGGCTTTGAAGATGGGCCCGACCGTTTCGTCGAGAATCGCATCCGGCGCGATGTGTTCGAGCCACCCGCGCTTGATGCCGAAATCCTGAAACGCGTACGCGTCGTATTTCAACTTGACCACCTGCCCGGGTTTGAGCAAGCCCACGTCTTTGTTCAAAACCATCGCTTCGGCGACCATCGGCGCGGACGCGGGCACCAGCATCCCCAAGGGCTGCCCCTTGGTGATCACCTGCCCGACGGTGTTGACCATCACCTGCGTGACGATGCCCGATTCCGGCGCCAAAATCAGGTCCGACTCGGCATCGAGCACGCGATCGACCCGCTTGCGCGCCTGTTCCAATCGCAACTGCGCGGTCTCGTAAGCGTGTTGCATCTGCGCCGCCTCGCGCTCGTGGCCGATGCGCGCTTCCGCAATTTGACGCTTGAGGTCTTGAACCGCCATTTCGTTTTTGTAAATCTCGGACATGCGCCCCGGCAGGGCGGCGAGCGCGCTGAGGTATTGCACGCGCGCGCGATCCATGTCGGATCGGCTGATCAATTTGCGTTCGAACAGGGTCTTTTGCTGCAAAAACGCCTGCTTGAGATGGTCGATCTCCGCTTGGCGAAACCCGATCTGCGCTTGCAATCCGGCGTCCGGCACTTCGCCTTGAGACGCATCGGCCACATCGCTGCGATAATCTTTTAAGGCGTTTTGGTGCGCCGCCATAAATCGTTGCAAAACCGACAGGCGCCGTTCCAGCGCGGCGAGGGTTTCCCGATTCAATTTGGCCTTTTGCGGCAATGCTTTTTTGAGATCGTACTCGGCCTGCTCAAAGGCGATCTCGGCCTGTTCCCGCTCGCGCAATTCGCCCCAGGTCTCCCAGGATTTCAACTTGAACAACGCCTGCCCCTCGGCGATGGGATCGCCTTCGGCAATGCCGATCCACTCGATTTCCCCGCCGCGCTTGGCCTGCACGGTTTTCACCTGCCCGAGCGGCACCAACCGAAACGGCGCGGACGCCACCACATCCACCTCGCCCACCGATGCCCACACGAGAGCAATGCCGATGAACAGCAGGACGATGTAGAGCAAGGCGCGCCCCCAAAAGGGCCGCAACGACCCCATAAACGCTTGGGCCTCTTCGGACGCGTCGTCGCGTTCCACGCGCAAAGTCCCGGTATCGGTTTTTAACAGCGGTTCTGCCATCGTCATTCCCGTTCTTTGTCAAACCCAGAGGACAGGCACGGGGGCCTGTCCCTACATTGACGTTCCCGTTCTTTGTCAAACCCAGAGCACGGGGGCCTGTCCCTACATTGACGTTCCCGTTCAAAGCGTCGTCTGTCAAACCCCTTGCAACTGTTGCCCGCACATGTGCGCGTACAATCCCGGTCGTGCCATCAATTCGCCGTGCGTGCCCAGCTCCGCGATATGGCCCTTGTCCAGCACCACTATCGCATCGGCATCTCGCACTGTGCTCAAGCGGTGGGCGATGATCAACGCGGTGCGGTCTTCCAAGAGCAGATCCAAATTCGCCTGAATCGCCTGTTCCGAATCCGTGTCCAGCGCGTTGGTGGCTTCGTCAAAAATCAAAATTTTCGGATCGCGGTACAGCGCCCGCGCGATCGCAATCCGCTGCCGTTGCCCGCCGGACAGGCCCACGCCTTGTTCGCCCACTTTCGTTTCGTAGCCCAACGGCATGTCGGCCACAAAGTCTTGCACGCAGGCGAGTTTTGCAACTTCCATCATGCGTTCTACGTCCGCGTCTTCCCGGCCGACGGCGATGTTTTCCGCGATGCTGCCGCTGAACAAAAACGGCTCTTGCATGACCATGCCCACCTGTTGCCGCAACCAATGCGGGTCGAAGTCCCGCACATCCATCCCGTCGAGCAACACGCGGCCCTCAGACGGATCGAACAGCCGCGGCACCAATTTGACCAACGTGGTTTTGCCCGCGCCGCTGCGTCCGACAATGGCGATTTTCTGCCCCGGTTCGAGTGTCAAGTCGATATTATTCAACACGTAGGGTTCATCGGATCCCACGCCGTAGCGAAAAAACACTTCGTCAAAAACCAAGCGGCCCGCGACCCGCTTCAACCGCATGCCGTGCCCTTGTTGCCGCGCGTCTTCCATCGGCGTGTCGTACACGTCATTGAGCCTGTCCAGTGCGACGCGCGCTTCTTGCACCTGCGGCCATATCCCGATCAACCCCATGATGGGGCCCATCACATTGCCGATGAGGGCATTAAACGCCATCAACTGCCCCACGGACAAATTGCCCTCGATGACCAATGACGCGCCATACCACAAAATCACCGTGTTGCTCAACAAGTTGATCAGGCTGCCGCCCGCGCCGAATAGCATCTGCATTTTTAGGCGTTGAAATCCGATCTGGATTTCCCGCGTGAACTTGCCTTCCCAGTGCCACCGCGTCGCCCGCTCGACCGCCTCGGCCTTGACCACGTCGATGCCGTGCAGGGAATCGATCAAGACCGAGGATTGTTCGGCACGCGCCAAAAAAGCGCGCTGGCTAAAGGATTTCAAGATCGGCGTGTAGATCAGCGTGAGGCCCGCGGACAGGGGTACGAAAATCAGCATGACGAGCGTCAACTCGGCATTGTAGTAAAACATCAATCCGAGATAGACGAAGAGCATCACAAAGTCCAGGATCGCAGAAACGGTCGTGCCGGTCAGCAGGCGTTGAATCGTGGCGTTTTCCCGGAATCGCGTGGTCAAATCGCCCGTGCGCCGCAGGGCGAAGAACCGCATGGACAGGGCGAGCAAATGGCGGTAAAACCGCGACAACATCGACAGGCTCAACCGCGCACTCACATAGCCGATCAAATACATCCGCAAGGTCGAGGTGCCCATTTGAAACAGCGCGACGACGACCATGCCCACCAGCATCAGGTTCAACAGGTCTTCGTCGTGATGCACCAGCACTTGATCCACGATGGTTTGCATAAAAATAGGCGACGCCAGCCCAAACAAACTGAGCACCAGCGACGCCAAGAACACTTCGATCAAAATGCCGGTATAAGGTCTGATCAACGGAAAAAATCGCTTGAAGGACGACCGAGACGGTTCGTTCTCCGCCACGCGATCCGTGTATTCCAACAGCAGGGCCATGTTCGTCCATGCCTTTTCGAACTCCGCCCGCGACAATTTGCGAATGCCCACGCCGGGATCCGCGACTTTCACCTCGGTTTTGGTGATCTGATACAAGACCACAAAGTGATTGCCTTCCCAGTGGAGAATGGCCGGCAGTTCCGTACGCATCAGGGCTTCGTACCCCGTGCGTACCCCGCGCGTGACAAAGCCGAGGGTTTCGGCGGCCTCGGCCAAGGCGGCCAGCGACGTGCCGTGCCGCGAGACATTGGACATATCGCGCAATCGATTCAACCCGATGGGCATTTTGTAATACTTGCAGATCATCCCCAAACACGCGGCCCCGCAATCGGATTGATCGTGTTGCTTCAAAAATGGAAAGCGAAACGAGGTGGGCGCGTCCGGTTTGGCGGCATCCGTTTCCAGGGCGACCACATTGGATTTTGCAGCTCGTTGTTTGTCGGATCGCACGCTTTCCCCATCGCCAAACGTCGCGCCCCGGATGCGCGATGCCCCATTTGTCGCGGGTTCGGACCGCGATAGCCTCCCCTTATGCAAGGCCGCGCCGAGGGCGGGCATCCGCTCTTTGAGCGTATTAAAATCGCTTTTATCGAGGTAAAAGAGCACGGAATCGCGCGGGCAATGGATGGCGTGTGTCCGATCGCTTTCGCCAAAAAAATCACCCGCGCGCAAAATCGCGACGTCGCCATTTGCCGATGCGACTTCCACACGGCCTTGACCGATGAAGTAAAATCGCGTGTCGGGATCGACGACCGGCTTGCCCTTTGCCACCTCTTCGCGCTTCAACCGCGCGAACAGTGACCGCATCGCCTCGGCCGAGACATCCCCCTTCAAAAATCGCGTGAAATTTCGATACGCGATCTGCGCGACGTGATCCTCGAGGTAGGCTTTTAATCGCGCTTCTTTTTTGAGCACCTTGAAGAATTGATCCTTTGGCACGCACAACACGTCCGAATCCTCAACCGCCCGCACGGTCGCCCGATGCCCCTGCCCGGTCAATAACGCGCCCTCGCCAAAGTGATCGCCCGCGTATAAATAGCCCACGGTTGCAGAATGGCCCTCCGCATCCCGCTTGATCACGCGCAACCGCCCGGACTGCACGATGTAAAAGGCATCCCCGGCTTGCCCCTGCTCAAATAGGACACGGCCAAAGGGCGCGGGCCGAACCGCGTTTTCCGAAAAGAAGCGCGCTAGGTTTCCCAATGCGACCCCAGTCGATGTTTGTGTGGTGTTCATTTTCGTTGCCTCAAATTGACCGTAGATTTCCCAAAATCTCAAAAAAAATTAACCTACAAAATCCATTTCTCGTCTTAGAAGCCATCTAAAAACTCGGACCGCCATTGAGAGAGCCACAAAAGCATTCGCTTTTCGCAGGTCAAAACCCTACCTATCGAAAAAATAGGATGCCTTGATTCCCCCCTTCCTCGCAGGCACAGGCGTAGCCTACAATGAGCGAAGCGAATAACGGGGGCCAGGGGGGTAGGTCCCAATAATTTTTAGATGGCTTCTTACATCCCTTCCAAAACCTCAATGCCCTTTTCGAGCACCGGATCGCCCATCGCGGAGGAATCGGAAAAACCGATGGAGATATCCGGGGGAATACCCGTGCCTTCATAGCTCATCCCATCCGCGGAAACGAAGTTTGAAGTCGTGAGTTGATACACCCACCCATTGGGCAGTTGACCTTGCTTGATGCTTCCAAGCGCACCGGCAGTGGGACTGCCGATGACGGTGACATAAGGGAATTGTCGCAGAGCCAAAACAAAATGTTCCGCGGCACTCGTGGTATTTTTTCCGATGAGCAAGACGATGGGGTTGGTGTATTGCCGCGCGCCCGATGGTTCGATTTGCAGTTCAAAAATCGGCGCGGAGGCGGATCGATTGGCGCGATATCGTTCATGCCCATAGACGAGTGTCTCGTCGATAAAACGCGCCATGACCGATCGCGCGTTTCCCAACACACCGCCCGAGTTCTGTCTCAGATCGATGATGATGCCGACCGTGTTGCCCAACTGCTCTAAGACCGCGTCGATATCGTCTCCCCAGGCTTTAACCGCTCCTCTTGAAAATCCGGGGATGAAGAGATACCCAATGCGATCGCGTAGCGTGCCATACTCGAGACGCCCCCGAGTGTGCAGGTTGCCGACATAATTTTTGACGCGGTCAAAATCGAACGCCTCATCCCCTCCGCGATTGCCGAGCGCAATGGTGATCGTCGTATCTCTTCCAAACTCGCTCGGGTCAAAAGTTAGAGGCTCATCCTGACGCCCCGATACAAAAACGCCAAATGGCGCGACGAGACCGACATGCTGGTCGTTGAGGTATTCTAACATCAGGGCGCAGATCGCAAAAAGCTCATGTTGTGTGGTTCGCGCCGTGACGAAAGGACGATGGACGCTGTAAAGCGCGTTCCAATCGACCTTCTTGATCTCAAACAATGCGTAAAAGTCATTAAACTCGCGATAGAAAACTTCGAAGTTGTGTTCCGGTGACGAGTCGATATCGCCACCTACAATGGACTTGCCGCAGGAAAAATGAAAAACGCAGATGACGACGATACCTAGCAGACGCAACATGTTATTTGACCTTGAGAGCGAAGCCCATCAGCAGATTGTGCGCGAACATTGCGGCCGTGCGTTCATATCTTCTCGCACGCTGGAAATCCATGCGATAGAGCGCGTAAAACGCTGTGGATGAGGACAGCCGACGGGCGTAGTGAACGCCGATATTGAAATGCAGAAAGCGGTTCCAGAATGCCAAATCACCCGTCAGTAAATTTGCGAAGACCTCCCGGCTAGACACAATCCCAGATGCGTGTGGCAGATAATACGACACGAGGGTACTGCCTATGTATGCTCTGAGATGGTGTCGCATGTCGAAACGATAGTCACCCGAAATTGCGAGGCGCAGGCTGAAATCCATATCCCCGATGAGTTGGGCATGGATTGGCGGATGGATGTATTCTTTGACGTAAAGTTCCACTCCCATGCCCCCCATAATGCCCAACCTCATTTTGTCGTTGAAATAGGACGCCAAATAGCGACCGTATAATTCTTCGACCTGAAAATACACGATCTTGACCCGTGTCCCGGAAGCGGAGAGATTGCCACGCCCAAACGCGATAAAATCGGACCGATAACTTTTATCGCCTTGTTTTTGAGAGAGCCAAGCAAAGGATGGTATCCGGCCTTCGTATCGCAAGTAGGATCCCAATTCATCTTTTAAGTAGAATTGCGACAGCCCCGCCATGATCCCATACCATTGCTCGCTCGCTTTCTCCTTTTTGGTAGCTTCGTTCTCTTTGGGCATTTCTTCACCCAAGGCATCCATTCCCCCGAGCACCAAACACAAAACGACTAACATTCTCATCATTTTTCACCTGTCAGAGGCTTTGTTGCAGAACCGCCCTCCGCCGATCACTGGGAAGCGTTGAACGCCGAAAACATAAACACATGCTTTTCCCGTGGTTGCTGTATCCACGCCCGCCATTCTCGGTCTAACGTCTCGAGATCCCGTGGTATCGCGCGTTTGACGATTTCTAGGTTGTCGTTGTAAAACAACTTAAACCTGATCCTATTCCAGAGACCCGGCTTTGCGCCAGCGGCTTCATTCATCGCCCAGATGATATTTTTGAGCATGCCCTGCCCCTCTTTGGATGACATGAGAAAATAGATCAATGACCATCCGAAGAGCCGCATTTTACGCTCTTCCGCTTTGTACTGCGATTTGGATATGGAAAAGAAATCGGTCAAGGACATGAATTGACCCTCTTTTTCCAACTCTTGGCAGGCCTGGTTGCGGGCGGAGGAAAAGCCAATCACCGCTTTGTCATCATGGACTTCAATTCTCTCTAAATACTCTGCAATGCCTTCTTGCAACCATACGGGATGCCATAAATGCTCATGCAAAATCGCGTGACTCGCCTCGTGAAATACCACCCTGACGAAGCAACTATCACAATGATGCCCGATCACGACCTCTTTGTTTTTAGAAGAATAATATGCCCGCTTCGAAGTCGCGCCAGCTCGGTATTCTCTATACTCGTTCTGGTCGCCAAATATCCGAATTTTAATCTGAAAATTTTCCGATACATCGAGATCAAAAACATTTTTGTAAATCTCGATCATCGTTTTAACCCCGCGTTCAATATCTTCTCTCGTTTGATCTTCGAGTTCGTAATTGTGCAGATTAAACTGGCAGATATCCCGTGTCGCGTCCTGCTCCTGCGCCATCGCCATTTGAACGCTCAACAGGTATTGAAGGACAAATAGAAGTACAAGTCTCATCTCGGTCTCCTATGGAAATGTGAATCGCCGTCAAATAGATGACTCACGGAAAAACAAAACGTCGCCGACTAGGCAATATTGCGATTCATTTGGGATGCCAATGAAGTCATGAACGATTCCGTTCAACGGGTATCATCCTTACGCGCTTCCTCAATGTCCTCAAGTTCAACGGGGGCAACGAGGGGGCCTGATGCTTTCTGCTTCGCCACCCGGTAAAACCACCACAACCCAAACACGGTCAATATTGCGCCACATAGATTGATGACTACGACATTTTCCCAAAAATTTGGTACTTCAAAGGATAAAAATGTTACTTCCAAAAAATTGTTCAGCGCGTGCCCCAAAATTGCAGGCCACAAAGACCCCGTTTGGATGACCCACCACGCAAAGACAATTCCCAATATAAAGGCTAATGGAAATTGCCACGGATTCAGATGAACTGCGGCAAACAGAATTGCCGACCAAACAATCGCCCGACTTTGTGTGTAGTGTGCCAATAGACCTCTCAAGATAATGCCTCTACAAAGTACCTCTTCGACAAAAGGCCCTATCATGACCGCAAAAAAAAATAAGGATAACAGATCAGATATCTTATTGGTATTGATTAAGGCATCATAGGCACGCTGAAATCTTTCGGGTACTGGAATCACATGTTCCACCACTGCGGCTAATTGAAAAGCAATGAGCCATAGCCCAAAGATAGATAAACCAACGGAAAACCATATACGCCAATCCTGGCCTATGTTAAGAAATATATCTTTCCATGCTCTATTCGTCCGATGCGAAACATAGCACAAAATCAAAATGAGCCCTGCCAACATCAAAAGGCCCCTCAGGTAGTTATTCTTCATTAACGACTTGTCAATGTTACTCGTCAGTATCCCCAAACCCAGTGTAATAAGAAGCCATAATATCAGCAACCAAATGGATTGCTTCAAATTTGGATACGCCATTTCAATCTCCCTAACATTTACTTTCTGATGTGTTTTTGTTTTACTCGGATTTTTTGGGATAGGAGCGAGCACCATAAAATGCCCCTATCCCAAAACCAAAAGGTGGCTTATTGTTGCTTACTTCTAATTAATCGTCGCAACAACAGCAACGGCAACGATCATCCGATTCGTCGTTCGACAAGCCCGCTGAAACCACCTCATAAGCCTCAACCCCTGCCACTATTAGGAATAACCAAAATCCAATCCCCCCTCCATACGTTTCTGCCATGAGGCTACTTTCGAGCATTGCCTCTTGCGGTTGCAACGGATTGCAGGCGACAAACACTTGATCCGTATCTGTCGTCATTCGGTTTGCCAATGTTTGAGTCATGACATCCTCCAAAAAATGAATGAATGGAAACGTACAACAAGAAAATTGTTTGCGGCCTGAATACCCTCTTCGCGAGGGCACATTCAGGGATGAGTTGTGAAATGTCGGGCATTGACCCAACATCTAAGAAATGTGAGAATTGTGCAGAATAGCCAGCACGTATTCTCACCGCGAACTCGCCGCCGTAGCGGCTTCTCACCTACCTCGGTTTTGAACTACATTAACCAAGGGTGAACAGGGCCAACAGATATATCTGGCAGTGGCGGCAAGTCGATACCAAATTCCTCACTGATATAATCAGCGATGACATCATAGAGGCTATCGGGCCAGCCAACGTACCCACCAGAGACCCGAGCGGTTTGATGCGCGGTCAGGTCGGTCGTTTCAATCGGCAGATTGACCGCAACTGGGGCCGATTGCCCAGGGGTTGATACGATTCGCCTCGTCATGTTTATCACCTCCTTTCTTTTATTAAATGGTTTGAACCGATGGCGTTAGGCAGTCTATCCTTTTCTTTTTGGATTAAAAAATAAGAATGACCGCCCAAGGCGTTATCGTTTCGTAATAGACAATATTGCGATTCATTTGGGATGCCAATGGAGTCATGAACGATTCCGTTCAACGGGTATCCTTGTCCTCGAGTTCAACTCGCGTTGCGAGGGGACCTAATCCTTTCTGCTTCGCCACCTGGTAAAACCACCACAGCCCAAGCGCGGCCAATATTGGCCCACAGACATTCAACCACCATGGATTGTGGATGATAACATTGAGCTCTTCCGAAATAGGAAAACCCGGTACTTCAAAATGTGTAAATGTCACATATAAAAAATTGTTCAGCACATGCCCCAAAATTGCAGGCCACAAAGACCCCGTTTGGATGACCCACCACGCAAAGACAATCCCCAATATAAAGGCTAATGGAAATAGCCATGGATCCAGATGACTTACGGCAAACAGAATTGCCGACCAAACAATTGCTCGATGTTGAGTACAATGTGCCAGCAAACCTCGTAAAATAATGCCTCTGTAAAATACCTCTTCAACCAAAGGTGCGATCACGACCGGGCCGATTAAGTCCAATGAATAAGAAGTTTTTTTGTGGACTAATTTATGGATATCCTGCAACACTTCGGGTATCGGTATCACATATATTACCGCGTTGGATAATTCAGTAACCATGATCCCCAGTCCCACAATGGATAACCCAACGGAAAGCCACACGCGCCAGTTGTAGTCTATATCTGTAATCGCAAGCGGCAACATATCTGCCCAGGTTCGACCTGTTCGATGCGAAACATAGTACAAAATTAGAATCCAACTGACCAATGTCAAAAACCCATCCAGGATCTTAGACTCATACAAAGACTTATCAACGATATAGGCCACAATGGCAAACAATACGCCAAAACCAATTTCAATAAGCATGTACAGGACAACCAGCCAAATAGATTGTTTCAAGTTTGGATACGCCATTTCAATCTCCCTAACATTTACTTCTGATGCGTTTTTCTGATTCACTTAACTTTTTTGGGATAGGAGCGAGCACCATAAATGCCCCTATCCCAAAATCAAAAGGTGGCTTATTACGGCTTACTTCTAATCGTCGCAACAACAGCAACAGCAACAATCATCTGATTCGTCGTCCGACAATGCCTCTGAAATCGTCTCATAAACCTCAATCCCTACCAGGATTGCAAATCCCACCCACTTTCCAATCGTCTTCGCAACCCCTTTACTTCCCCCTCCATACGTTTCTGCCATGAGGCTACTTTCGAGCATTGCCTCTTGCGGTTGCAACGGATTGCAGGCGACAAACACTTGATCCGTATCTGTCGTCATTCGGTTTGCCAATGTTTGAGTCATGATATCCTCCAAAAAATGAATGAATGGAAACGTACAACAAGAAAATTGTTTGCGGCCTGAATACCCTCTCCGCGAGGGCACATTCAGGGATGAATTGTGAGATGTCGGGCATTGACCCAACATCTAAGAAATGTGAGAATTGTGCAGAATAACCAGCACGTATTCTCACCGCGAACTCGCCGCCGTAGCGGCTTCTCACCTACCTCGGTTTTGAACTACATTAACCAAGGGTGAACAGGGCCAACAGATATATCTGGCAGTGGTGGCAAGTCGATACCAAATCCCTCACTGATATAATCAGCGATGACATCATAGAGGCTATCGGGCCAGCCAACATATCCACCAGAGACCCGAGCGGTTTGATGCGCGGTCAGGTCGGTCATTTCAATCGGCAGATTGACCGCAACTGGGGCCGATTGCCCAGGGTTTGATACGATTCGCCTCGTCATGTTTATCACCTCCTTTCTTTTATTAAATGGTTTGAACCGATGGCGTTAGGCAGTCTATCCTTTTCTTTTTAGATTAAAAAATAAGAATGACCGCCCAAGGCGTTATCGTTTCGTAATAGACAATATTGCGATTCATTTGGGATGCCATCGGTTTATGTAAGGTTCAGAGATATGACGCACTGACAAAACAAACCCGCCTGCTGATAAATCTGTCTGTCCGTATAGACAGAGGACGGAGACAAACAGGCGGGAGCATTGGCTCGAAATGCCTGCATTGAGCCGAACTTCAAGTCTTTTAATGGGGCGATCCTCTTGTAGAACCTCACGGAGTTGACTGCCCTTTCTATCCCGCGGATTCGTTGCCATTGGAGCCAAAGAGCTTTGCCATCGCTCGATCTGCCCAGTTCCAATACCTTTTTGCCATCACTGACAGACCGGCAATCACTCCACTCACGATACTACCTATGGCAATACCGTTCGATTCAGGATAAAAATGCGTCATGGTTATTGCTATTGGTGCGCCGACAAAGGTCCCTAAAAGGATCCCCAAAAGTATAACACCAAAGATGAGACCTGGCCAAGGATGGCCGAAAAAAGACTTTTTGTCCTTCATTGAAAACCTCCATTGAAACAGACAGTTTGGAACAGCTAGCGTATGTGGCAAGAATGTCCGATCTTTTTCGAAAACAGTTTGAACAAATGATGGATCGGCGCGGCTTTTAGCCTCTCCGTTTGGCGCGAATTCTGACCGAACTGTCGGCAGTATCCAGCAGTGTAAGTCCTTTAAGCGGACTTACACAGGGCGTCCCATGAGCCTCTAAGGGAGATTACCTCAACTTTGATGCACTGTCCACAACAGCACTAACAATCACATCTATAAAAAAAAAGTATCTCCATATATCAAAGCTAATTTTGTCTCTCAAGTGTCAATTTATGAAACCACCACAACCCCAAGATTGTCAGCAGTAGTCCGGATAAATTTAACCACCAAGGCTGAAATACGACTGATTTAGTTAAGTCAGTTTTAGCCATAAATCCCTGTAAATCATACTGATAAAGAATTGTCGCAATTGCATTATTGAGGACATGCCCCACAATACTGGGCCAAAGAGATTGCGTTTTTACAAACCACCATCCAAAGACGATCCCCCATATAAATGCACCACAAAATTGCCAGGGATTCAGATGCAGTAAACCAAATAAGAACGCAGACCATACCAGAGCCTTTTTAAAGTTATAATTGCACAAAAAACCATATAAAATCAATCCACGAAAAAGTAATTCTTCAAAGAAAGGGAGAAATATAATGGCCCCCATGATGCGAAACAACAGCGACCCATCTCTTCCGAGAAAATTAAAACCTTTCACCATTATTTCTGGTAATGGAAAAATAAAGCGAGTCATATTATCAATTTCAGAGATTACAATCCCCACACCAATTACTATTACCAAGATTGGAAAAAAGAGTGCGATCCGAATTTTTGATAGCGGAAAGACAGAAAAAAAAGAAACGCCTGTCTTACTCCATCCCCACCATATTATATAGCTTCCTACACCAGCAGTTCCGATGATTTGGGTAAGTTCGGGATTATTTAACTGGTTCAAACCAAACTCAAATAGTATGATTGTTGTGATAAGGATACATATTATCTCTAAAAATAAAAGTATCATTAGTAGCCAGATCGCTTGTCTGATGGTAGGATAGTTTTTTTTCATATTCTAATATTTCTACGTGATAGTAGCCCAGAAGCTTTGAGATGGGTTTTCATCTATTGACAGATCGTAGAATGTGACAAACCTGACCTTTTTGCATCCGATTTGCCACATTCTTACAAATAAGAGACCTCAATAAGAGACCTCAAGGAGAGATTTACCCACCTACCCGAGTGTTATCTGGATCGGCTGTATGAAAAGACAGGGAATAGCACTCTTCCTGTTCCTGTTCTTGATCTTCTGAAGATTCCCCCATCGCATCTCTCACTTTGCCATATTGATAACCTGCCTCAAAGCCAACAATCGCTGTGATTGCCCATCTTAATGCATGTACCCAAGTACCACCTTGAAATTCACATAAATCATTGGTGGTTAAACCTTCCTGTCGTATGGGCAACGATGCACAATTTGTGAAAGGTTGCTGAGGATTGGTCGTCATTCGGTTTGCCAATGTTTGAGTCATGATATCCTCCAAAAAATGAATGGAAACGTACAACAAGAAAATTGTTTGCGCCCTGAATACCCTCTTCGCGAGGGCACATTCAGGGATGAGTTGTGAAATGTCGGGCATTGACCCAACATCTAAGAAATGTGAGAATTGTGCAGAATAGCCAGCACGTATTCTCACCGCGAACTCGCCGCCGTAGCGGCTTCTCACCTACCTCGGTTTTGAACTACATTAACCAAGGGTGAACAGGGCCAACAGATATATCTGGCAGTGGCGGCAAGTCGATACCAAATTCCTCACTGATATAATCAGCGATGACATCATAGAGGCTATCGGGCCAGCCAACGTACCCACCAGAGACCCGAGCGGTTTGATGCGCGGTCAGGTCGGTCGTTTCAATCGGCAGATTGACCGCAACTGGGGCCGATTGCCCAGGGGTTGATACGATTCGCCTCGTCATGTTTATCACCTCCTTTCTTTTTCGTCTCAGCGCGAGCCGTGGCCCTTGGGTGTCGATCAGGGCGCCATGAGCATCTCGCTGAGGTGTCGGATTTTGCGAAGCGTTTTGTGGGCTGTGGCTTTCGTATCGCACAGGCCCGACAGGATGGCTTCGACTTCGTTTGGATGCAGATGTTGAAGCAAGTGGAGGCCCAGGCCTTCGAGCAGGGCCATGTCTTGTCCCAAAAACGGGATGCGCGGCAACGGGCCTTGCTTGCTGCCCAGATAGTTAAAGCCCTTGGCCACGCTTTTCAGATTATTGGACGCATCGCAGCTTTGGGCAAAGCTGATGGTAATTGGAATGGGGCAGGCGGGGGCGTCGCGCTTGATCCGCAGATTTTCAAACAGGGCGATGATTTGCTTTGCCGTGCGATCCCAGGAAAACTCGCGGGCGCGTTGGCGTGCCTTCTCGCCCAATGCCACGCGCTCGGACTTGATCTTCAACAGATCGCGCACCGCATCTGAAATCGCTTCGGGGTCGATGTATCCCGTCACATTTAGCGGCTCGTCTTCAAATCGGTCGATCTCGATCAACCGACCGCAATCCCCGAGCAACTCGGGCGCGCCCGCGAAATTGGTCGCCACGACGGGAAGCCCACACGCCATGCCTTCCAGCACGGTCGAGGGGCACGATTCATACGAATACGCGGACAGGGCGCACAGCACATCGAGCATGTTGTAATACAGCGGCATCTGCGTATAGGGTTGCGCGCCGAGGAAGACCACATTGGGGGGATGTGTCACAGACGCGAACTGTTTGCCGATGACCGCGAACAACACGTTGGGATTCAGATCTGCCATCCGCAAAAACGGATACGCGCCCTTGCCCGGTTCAAACCGCCCGCAAAAGCCCACCACGGGCATTTCCAAAAAGCGTTGATCGCCCGTCTCATCCGCGATCTCTTTGCGCGCCTGCAATTTGTCTGTCGGCGCGAACGCCTCGGCATCGATCCCATTGGTGATCGGATGCAAATACGACGAGTCGTACACCAACTCGCCCAGTTCTTCGGCGACATAAGCCGACTTGGGCGACAGCGCGTCCCAAGGCCGCAACAGGGAATAGCACGTCAGGACTTTGTCCACGAAATCGCGGTTGCGGCCAAACGAACACGACAGCCGAATCGCGATGGGCGCGGGACACACATGGCGGAAAAACGCGAGATCGTCTGCTTTCGGCTCAAACATCAAGATACCGTCAAAATCCTGTCGCGCAAACCACTGTCGAGACGACTCAATCGTCTCGAATGCCTGCCGAATCCCGTGCAAATTCGGGCTGTAATCCACGGCCTCGGGCGCAGGCACATACACCTCGCAATCGCGCGACAACGCCTCGATGTGGTTGTATCCCGACAGGGACGCGCCACTGTTTGATCGCATGACTTTCTCTTCTTCGTGATACGGATGGGGGATGTAGATCTTCATTGTGAACCTCAGGGGAGTGATGGGGGATCAAGGGGTCAGTTGCGGATCGTCGATTCCATAAATTTTCGCGTTTGCGCCGCGCCATCGAGGCCGAGCGCGTGTCTGGGCACTGGGCTTCCGACCGCGTCTCGAATGGCGTTTGCCAGCTTTGTCGCGGACAGGTGATCGGGGTGTATCGCCTGCGCGAGGCCCAAATCCATCAATCGCTGGGCGCGAAATTCCTGATCATCCATGGCGATGCTCGGCACCAAAATGGCGGGGGTTTGCGTCTCGAGCACGTTCATGCACGTATTGTATCCGGCGCGGCTGATCGACAAATCCGCGTGGTTCATCCATGGCAGAAAGTCGGACGTGAAGCGTTCCAAGCGAAACGGCCCGTCGCCGCACGAGTCGCGCAGGGCGTCAAAATGCGCGTCCTCGATAAACGCGCCGGCAAAAATCACCATCTCGCGGCCCTCGAGCGCGTCGTCGCGTTCCAATTGTTTCCACGCTTCGATGCACGGCGTCGCGAGCGCAACGCTTTCGGCGCCGCCGCCCGTGCTGACCAAAACGTACCGGTCGGGCGCGCGTTCGGGCCGCGTGGCGTTTTCGAGCTTTTCGGAAACGAATCCCGTATAGACCACGGGAATGCCGATGTCCCCTACCCATGGAAAGTGGTCTTCCAAGCGCGACAACTGCGGATCGCCGTGGACCAATACCGCGTCAAAATACAGATTCAGGATGGGCACCACCTCTTCGTAGTAGCGCCGATTAAAACACAGTTGCTCGTGATGGATTCCGCCAAAGGGCACGGAGTAAAACCGCATGGCATCGCCATCGCGGCGCGGGGCAAATTCGGCGGTTGGCTGCAGCACATCGCTCTTTGCCCGCGTGGGAATATCGCGCAGGGAACACACCACTTGCGCGCTCGGATCGATCTGGTTGCACTTGGCGATGGCATTGAGAATTTCGCTCTTGAGGGACCATCGGCTGAAGGGGTAGAACTCGACGCACAACACGTCCGGGCGAATGCGCTCCATAGCGGCGGAAAGCTCCTCTGCGCGTGCGCGCATCGCGGTTTGCAAATCCCCTCGGCCATCCGCGGGCTCGAGGCCGTGCGCGCCTGCGCGGAGTGCGGGCAGGGGAATGTGTGCGATGCGTTCATCGAGTTCCGCGCCCGGAACCGGGCGCCCGCCGTCGATGAAAGACACATCGCAGGTTTTGACCAGTTCATCGACGATTTGTCGGTTGCGGAAGTGATGCCCCACCCCGATGAGGTGTTGGCTGTAAAACGCGATGCGTTTGCGCCGCGGTTCGGCAGGCGCGCTGACTTTTTGCGGCGGTCGCGCCGCGCGCGCGGTTTCGTATATCCCGCGATAGTGTTCCACGACCCGTTCCCAAGTGCGTTCTGCGCGCACCCATTCTCTCGCGGTTTGCCCCAGTCGCGTTCGCAATTCGGGTTGCGCGATGAGTTCGGCGCACGTCCGCGTGAGGCTTTGGACATCGTCGGCTGTGAAGACGCGCCCGGTTTCGCCGTCTGCGACCCCTTCTTTGAGCGCGGCGACATCGCTGACGACAACGGCTTTTTGCATCGCCATGGCTTCGTAGGGCTTCATCGGCGCGACCAATTCGGTAACGCGACTGCGCGTGCGCGGAATGACGAAAATATCGATCGATGTGTAATACGCCACGATGTCGGCGTGGGGGATTTGTCCGGTGAAGATCGCGACGTCTTCGAGGCCGCGCTCATGGGCTTCGCGTTGCAAATTCGGCAAGTCTCTGCCACCGCCCACGATCAACACCTTGAGATTGGGATGGCGACCTCTGAGGCGTTCGCACGCCTGCAACAGCAGCGTCAAGCCTTCGAGCGACCGCACGAGGCCGACATAGCCCAGTACGACATCGGTCGGTTCGATGCCCAAGGATTCGGCGAGATCGCGCGCGCGGGTTTGGGGCGCATCGAACTCGGCTGCGACGCCGTTGGGCACGACGCCGATTTTGTGTTCGTCAATGCCTTCGCGGACGCATTCGGCTTTTAGGACTTCGGACAGGGTCACCACCGCGTCGGCGCGTTGCATGGCGTGGACGTGCTGTGCGTGTTGCGTCTGATACGCTTCGGAATCGGGCGACAGCATGCCTTGTGCGACGCCGCTGTCGTGCCACAGGCCGCGCACTTCGTACGCCACGGGCAGGCCGTAGCGATGCCCGATATCGATGGCGATTTGCGCGTTTCGGCCCGGCGACGCCGCGTGCAACAGATCGGGTTTTTCCGTTTCAATGGCCCGCGCAACGCGCTTGCAAAATCGATGCGCCTGCCCCGCATGATAGATTTGGGGAATCGCCGGTTCGCCCAAATTCCGCGCCATGCGCGTCAGGTGTTCTTCTGTGGTATTTCGCAAGTGGGGCACCCCGTCGATGTATTCCACGCCATCCGCGCCTCGTCCATCCGAGGGCGCGCCCCATCGCGTGAGCACGACCGGGTCAAAGCCAAGTGCGCGTTGCGCGTTGACGATGTATCGACTCCGCAGACTGTAGCCGCTTTGTCGGTGCGGCAGCGAAATATCCAAGATGTGTAGTATTTTCATCGCGCTATCTCTGGGTTGACCTGCGTTATCTCTGTGGTGACATCATCGGTGATTTCTGCACGCGATTATTTTGCAATTACCATGCCACTTTTGAAAAAAAATAAAAAAACGCCTCAAAATATTCTTAAGACGCGATAAAACAAGGAGATAGATAAAATGCCGCAACCGCCCGCTCGGCACCCGCATGGGCACGGACGAATCACGATTTACAGGACGGGGCGGGACGGAACGTGTCAAACGCGCCTATCCATCCGTAAAAACGAGAAAAATCAACGAGTTGCGAAGGTGAACATTTTGTTACATGGCAATACCCAAAAGTGAAAAGTGCGAATAGACGCGTACAACGCAAGGGGAGACGGGAGACGGGAGAGGGAAGGATCCAAAAGTGAAAAGTGCGAATAGACGCGTACAACTGCGCGGATGAAAGGCAGAAAGTGGTCGATCTCCGCCCGACCCCATCAACTCGTAGGGACAGGCCCGTGCCTATCCTCGCCCCAAACCCCAAAAGGAGGAGGTCTAAAAAAGGAACGGGGAGCATGGCTTCTAGGTAAGCACTTGCCCGGCAGGACAGATATATCTATTTTATCGGAGATCATCGACAAACGCGGAGATACGAACAGGCGTAGCCTACAACGCAACGAGTAATCCGCCCAATCTTAATTCCCTGTGCTTCAGCGCGTAGAGACCGTAAGACATTCTGCGGCTTAGAACGCCGTCTTGTCGATCGCACAACCTACGCTGAAGTGAAGTTGAAGCCCCGATGCTTCAGCGCGGAGTTCTTCACTCAAGACTGTACTCCACCCCACCGATTCGCTGATGGACTGGCTTGAGAACGACCCGTTATACCCCGTTCCGTAGATTCGCACATTCGCCAAAAGGAGGAGTATTTTATGGTTGCAGTTGACGGCAAAACGCATGGCTTGACCGAGGAAGAGCGCGAGAAGTACGCAAGGGACGGGTTCTTCATCCGTCTCGATGCCTTTGGCGCAGATGAGATCGACGCGCTGCGCGACCGAGTTGAGGATTTGGTCGAACTCGTCGAGACCTCTGCGGTGTTGACGGAAAAACAAAAGCAGGTGATTTTGAAGCGCGATGTCAAAACCCGTGCAACTTCTGGCCCCGCGTCCTTGAACGGCATCTGGCGGTTGCACACGTTCAGCGCGTTGGTGCGATCCCATATCCGCGATCCGCGGCGGTTGGATGCGGTGGCAGAGTTCGTGGGGACCGACCTGTTTTGTCCAAACGATCTGTATTTCTTCAAGCCCCCGGGCACGGGACGGCCTATTGCGTGGCATCAGGATTCGTGGTATTTCCGAAACACGTACAGCAGCAGCATCGGAGACGCCATCGAGCAGGCCACCATCGGCACTTGGCTGGCATTGGACGATGCGGATGAAGAGAACGGGTGTTTGTGGGTGATTCCCGGCAGCCACCGCTTGGGGGTCGTGGATCACAGCCAGGTCGAGAGCGACGATTATTTGCTCCAAAAAAGGGTGACCGTGTCAGACGAGATGGAAGAACGCGCTATGCCCGTGGAAGTGCCAAAGGGCGCGCTGGTGTTCTTCAACAACGCCCTGTTGCACCGCAGCACGCCCAACCGATCCAATCGTTTCCGCCGGGCCTACATCGTGCATTACATGAAGGCGACGATTCGGCACATCAAAGACAGGCAATGGGCCCCCGAAGGCACGCAGCACTGGAGTACCCCTGAAATGTACATCTGCGGACGACAATTTCCCGGATGCGTGCAGACAACGCAGGAGAAAGCGTGCATGGACTGGGACGAGGCTTTGGGACGGACATTGACAAAACGAGAAATTCGGATTCGACATTGAGGAGACAGACATGGCAGATGGACGGCCCAATATCCTGTACATCATGACCGACGACCACGGCACAGGGGCATTGAGTTGCTACGGCAGTCGGATCAACCAAACCCCCAATTTGGATCGCATCGCCCATGGTGGCATGCGTCTCGACAATTGTTATGTCACCTACTCCCTGTGTTCGCCTAGCCGCGCATCCATCTTGACCGGGAAATACGCCCATCTGCACGGGCAGACGTCGATTGGCGGGAATATCTTCGACGGGTCACAGCCGACATTTCCCCAGCTGTTGCAGGCGGCGGGCTACCAGACCGCGATCGTCGGCAAGTGGCACTTGCACAGCATCCCGACCGGGTTTGACCACTACAGCGTGATGTGGGGACAAGGTTCTTATTTCGATCCGAAGTTCATCGAGCCCAGCGCGCATGGCCCCGTGTGGAAAGAGAGCAGGGGGTATTCGACGGACTTGGTGGTCGATAAATGCTTGGATTGGCTCGCGGGATGCGATTCCGAAAACCCCTTTATGCTGTTGTGCCATTTCAAGTCGCCCCATTACAACTGGGAGCCGGACGAGAAGCACAAAGCGATGTTTCGGGACGAGACGATCCCGGAACCCGAGACGTTTGACCACGCATTTGGAGACAGCCCGGTGCCGCCCGAAGCATTGCAGGTCAAGCTGGAAACCGTGCATGAACAATGGAATATCACGCATTGGGACGAGATGCCCGCGGGGTTGTCCATGGCGGAGCAAAAGCGCAGGAATTACCAGTACTTCATCAAAGATTACCTCCGCTGTGTGGCAGCGGTCGATGATAATGTCGGGCGGCTTT
The DNA here is from genome assembly GCA_965242535.1 of Candidatus Latescibacterota bacterium. Classification (GTDB taxonomy): domain Bacteria; phylum Latescibacterota; class UBA2968; order UBA2968; family UBA2968; genus VXRD01. The sequence goes on along the minus strand of OZ251458.1, from coordinate 4,124,559 downwards.
TGGATTATTTGGATGAGCGGGGGCTCGCCGAAAATACGGTTGTGATCTATACCTCTGACAATGGGATGTTTCAGGGCGAACACGGCTGGGTGGATAAGAAGATGATGTACGAGGAGAGCTTGCGCGTTCCGTTTTTGATCCGCTATCCCGGTGAAATTGTAGCCGGGTCGCAGGCGGATGATCTGGCGATCAACCTCGACTACGCGCCGACGTTGTTGGAGTACGCGGGTCAATCCGTGCCGGCGGATATCCAAGGCCGAAGTCTGCTACCCGTGCTAAGCGGGAACGCGCCAGCGGATTGGCGCGCCGCGTTTTACTACCAGCATTTTGACATCCATCCGGATGGCGAGTTGGCAAATTGCGGGGTTCGCACTCGGGATTTCAAATTGATTTGGTACAACCACAACTACGATCACTATCAACTTTTCGATTTGAAAAACGATCCCAGCGAGACGCGAGACGTGTCGGAAGACCCCGAATACGCCTCGACACTGCGCGACATGAGAGCACTATTGCGTGCGGAACGCGCAAGGGCGGGATTGACGGATGCGTTGGAAAATCAAATTTTCAACAGCGAAAACACATCCCAAACCCGCGAGCAGATGAACGCGCTGTTGGCGATGATAGACGCGAATACGCAGAGGGCGAGAGACATCCGCAGATGAACGCAGATAAACCGTAAGGTCGCCCCCGCGGCCATCACCCGTAGGCACAGGCGTAGCCAACGCATCGAAGGCAACCCACTATGCTTTAGGGCCGAACGCTTTAGAAAAGCGAGCAACTCAGGTACTGATTTGTACGTATCAAAATTGAGAATAACTTAATTTACAGAGTACTAAATCGCGCAAAGGAGATGACCATGCTGACCCCCAAACAGTGCGAATGTTATCGGCGAGATGGCTACCTCTTGGTCCCCGACCTTTTTTCAAAAGATCGGCTCGCACCCGCCTTGGAAGCCGCAGAACAAAATGCTTATGGCAAATCTTTTAAAGCGTTTAATGCGGAATTGGACGCCCATCCAGAACTCGAGGAGACATTGATCCGCCCCAAGGGGCGGCGCAGCTTCGGCGGTCCTCGGGCGCGATTTCACGACATTCCGACCGGTGTCGATGCCATTGATCGGATCATCGAACACGACCCGTTTTTGGACGCGCTGACGCAACTCTTGGACGCCCCGGACATGCACTACCACCACGGCTTTGTGTACGTCCGCAGCGGTCGTTTGGACAGGGGAACGCCCAAAGATCCATGGGCGGGCTTCCACATCGACTGGGCCAAACCCCTGCTCCCCCCGCACCCAGAATGGCAACGCTACGGCCACATCCAAGCCTGGGTTTATTTGACCGATAACGACGCGGATTGCGCGCCGGTTCGCGTGTTGCCCGGCGCGCATCGCAAAATGGGCGACCTCATCCGCGACCCCATCGGCACAGAGCACAGCTCTTATCGCTTTGACGACATTCGCGACCTCCCGCACAAATTTGAACCGGTTACCGCGACCGGAAAAGCGGGCACCGTACTCTTTTACAGTTCGCACACCCCGCATTCGCCACAGCCATTTGCCGACCCGCGCAAACAACGCGCCGTACTCTTCTTTGCCATAGGACGCAGAGACACCAGCACTTGGACGCTCACGGAAAAGAGAGATATTCGAGAACGCCAACGCCTGCGCCCCTTCTTGACAAAGACCACAGCGAGGGTTCGCAGTCTCTTCGGCTGGCCCAACCCAGGCGACGCCTTTTACACGCCAGAGGCACTTCACCTGATTCAAAACGCCTATCCAGAAATGGATCTCAGTCCCTATCGCGGAGAAAGGATGTCCAAATGAAGAATGCCAAACTCCGGTACAGACAAATTCATCTCGATTTTCACACCTCGGAACACTGCCCAAATGTCGGCGGGAAGTTTGACGAGGATCAGTTCATCGGCGCCCTGCGAAAAGGGCATGTGGATTCCGTGACGATCTTTGCCCAGTGCCATCACGGGTGGTGCTATTACCCCACGCAAACGGATATGCAACATCCCAACTTGCAAACCGATCTGGTCGGGCGGATGCTGGCCGCCGCCGAGAAAGCCGATATCAACATGCCCGTGTACATCACCGTGCAATGGCACGAAAAAGCCGCGCGGGAGCATCCCGAATGGCGCGTGCGAAGGCCCGATGGCGGGTACATGGGGCGGCCCGATAAACACCCCCACACGCCCTTGCCCCATGGCGGATGGTATCGCTTGTGTTGCAACACGCCCTACATGGACGCGAGCGTGTTGCCCGTGTTGACCGAAGTGATGGAGATGTACAATCCCTCGGGCATTTTTCTCGATATCACAGGCGAATACGAATGCACTTGCGATAGGTGCGTTGCGAGTATGAAAGAGAAAGGGCTGGATCCCGACCGCGCGGCGGATCGGGCGATTCAATCTCGGGATGTGTACAGGGATTATTTGACCGAGACGACGGACATCGTTTGGAGTCGCAATCCGGATGCGACGATTTATCACAATGGGAGCGACAAAAAGGGCCGCCACGACTTGTATCCCTACTGGTCGCACCACGAGATCGAATCGCTGCCGACCGGGATGTGGGGATACAATCACTTTCCGACCAATGCGCGGTACTTCACCCATTTGCCCGATTGCAATGTGATCGCGCAAACCGGCAAGTTCCACCGGATGTGGGGCGAGTTTGGCGGCTTCAAAAACCCGGTCGCATTGGAATACGAGGTCGGGCAGATCGTCTCCCTCAATTGCCGGTGCATGGTGGGCGATCAACTCCATCCCGAAGGCGAGATGGACGAAGAGACCTATCGCATCATCGGTTCGGCATATCGGCGCGTCGAAGAGCGCGAGCCATGGTTGGTGGGGGCCGAGCATGTGGTCGATGTGGCGATTTTGGCCCCCTCGGGCGTGCATAAGAACCCGGTGTTGGAAGACAGCGAAGTGGGCGCGGGCCTGATGCTGATGGAAAACCAGATTCCGTTTTTGATGCTGGACGAGACGATGGATGTATCGCCCTATCGGTTGCTGATTTTGCCCGATAGCGTGCGCGTGAATGCCGCGCTCAAGGCGAAGATCGATGCGTTTTTGGCGGGCGGCGGCAAGTTGTTGTCCTCGGGCGAGAGCGGCTTGGATCCCAAAGGCCGGGGTTTTGCGTACGATATCGGCGCGGATTATGTCGGGCCATCTCCCTACGATGTGGAATACGTGGTGGTCAAAGACGCGATCGCCGCGAATTTGGTGCGGACGCCGTTCTTGGTGTACGAGTCTGGCGTGGCGACAAAAGCGACCGATGGCGACGTGCTCGCGGAAGCGTGGAAACCGTATTTCAACCGGACTTACGACAGATTCTGTTCCCATCGGAACACGCCGTTTGAGGGCGATGCGGGTTGGCCCGCGGCGATTCGCAAGGGCCATGTCATTCACATTGCACAACCGATTTTCCGCGTCTATGACGATCAGGGCATGCAGTTGCACCGCGATTTGGTGAAGAATTGTATCGATTTGCTCTACGATGATCCCCTGTTGCAGGTGTCCCTGCCGTCGTGCGGCCGCGCAACGGTGACGCGGCAACCGCAAGCCGGAGATCGGCTGATCGTGCATTTGATGTACGCCAATCCCATCAAGCGGGGCGATACCGAAGTGATCGAAGATATCGTTCCCCTGTACGATGTCGCGGTCTCGCTGAAAACGGATCGCGCCGTGTCCCGCGTGTATCTCGCGCCGGAAAATGAGGATCTCGATTTTGAAGTTGCCAACGGGCGCGTGTCGTTCGCCGTGCCAAAGGTCGAGATGAATCAGCTCGTGGCGATAGAATAAGGCGTTGCCGATAGGAGATCGCCAGTTGTACACAAAAAAAGGAGCGCACCATGCAGACCAAACTCACGTTGCAGATGGATGATGAATTGATCGCGCGGGCCAAAGCGCAGGCAAAGAAGCGCGGCAAGTCGGTTTCACAACTCGTCGCCGATTATTTTCGCGTTTTGGAAAAAGTTGAAGAGCAACCGCCATCCCGCCCAAAATACGGCCCGATTACGGAGTCTTTGAAAGGGGCATTGCGAGGTGCAAAAGTCGATGAAGAGGATTACCATCGCTATCTCGAGGAAAAGTACCGATGAAAATTCTCTTTGATACAGATAAGGCGTTGCCGATAGGAGATCGCCAGTTGTACCAAAAAAAGGAGCGCACCATGCAGACCAAACTCACGTTGCAGATGGATGATGAATTGATCGCCCGGGCCAAAGCGCAGGCAAAGAAGCGCGGCAAGTCGGTTTCACAACTCGTCGCCGATTACTTTCGCGTTTTGGAAAAAGTTGAAGAGCAACCGCCATCCCGCCCAAAATACGGCCCGATTACGGAGTCTTTGGTCGGAATTTTGAAAGGGGCTGAAGTCGATGAAGAGGATTATTATCGCTATCTCGAGGAAAAGTACCTACACGGACAAACGAGGAGAGCAAGATGAAAATTACCGACCTGCACGTGATTCGGATGGGCACGCCTGGGCAGGGTGGGACGAACTGGACATTCGTCAAAATCGAGACCGATGCGGGCATTTACGGCTTGGGCGAGGCCAGTTTGCAGTTTAAGGACGAGGGGTTGATGGCGGAATTTGGGGCGTTTAAGCGGTTTCTCATCGGCAAAGACCCGTTTGAAATTGAGCGGTTGTGGACATCCCTGTATCGGCGCGTGACGTGGTCTGGCGGGCCGGTGACCACGAGCGCGATCAGCGCGATAGATCTGGCGTTGTGGGACATCAAGGGCAAAGCCTTGGGCGTGCCGGTGTACGAGTTGCTCGGCGGCAAGTCGCACGATAAAATCCGCATGTACGCCAATGGCTGGCCGCGGGGAGGCATGACGCCTCGGGGGATCGCCGAAGAGGCGAAAAAGGTGGTGGACCAGGGCTATAAGGCGTTGAAATTTTATCCGTTTGGCGGCGAGCAAGTGGCAAAGATCGAACGCATCGAGCACGGGGTCGCGCTCGTAGAAGCCGTGCGAGAGGCGGTCGGGCCACAGATCGAAATTGGGATCGACATTCGCGCACGGCTGAATATCTGGAGCGCGCGGCGGGTCGCACGGCACTTGGAGGCATTTGATATCGCGTGGATGGAAGAGCCGATCTTATGGGACAATCCCGAAGCACTCGCGCAATTTGCCCGCGACGTAGATGTGCCCATCGCGACGGGCGAGCAATTGTACACGCGCTGGGGGTTTCGCGCCTTGTTGGAACAAAACGCGGTGGGCATTATCCAGCCGGATATCTGCCATGCGGGTGGGATAACCGAGTTGAAGAAAATCGCGGCGATGGCCGAGACGTATTACGTGACCCTCGCGCCGCACAATTCCAATGGGCCGATTTCCACGATAGCCAGCCTGCACCTCGACCTGTGCATTCACAACAGTTTGATGCAGGAGATTTTTCTGTCGTCTATCGATCTCTACAACGAAGTGCTCACGCAACCCATCGACGTGATCGATGGGTATTGCACGCCACCCGAAGGCCCGGGCTGGGGCGTGGATTTGAAATCGGACGTGCTTGCGAAATACCCGCCCAAGCCATTTACGCCCATCGAATCAGAGCCTTATGTGGCGTTCTAAAAAAGTGCGAATGACCATCGATAAAGCGGTCATCTCATTTGGCAACCGACCCCAACCCGTAACCGTAGGGACAGGCCCCGTGCCTGTCCGTGCATCCTTTCGTCGATGAACTCGCTCGAGAGACGGTCAGTTGTGATTACTCGTTGCGCTGCGTTGTAGGCTACGCCTGTGCGCGTTGACTTTAGGAAAAAATAAAATGAAAACACCTGTATTTACCAGCGGGCAAGCGGGGTATCACACCTACCGCATTCCCGCGTTGCTGGCGACAAACGCGGGCACCTTGCTGGCGTTTTGCGAGGGGCGGCGCAATGGCCGCGGGGATCACGGGGATCTCGATTTGCTGGTGAAGCGGTCGGAAGACGGAGGCGAAACCTGGGCCGAACAGCAATTGATTTACGGCGAGCCGGGCGAGGTGACGATAGGCAATCCGTGTCCCGTTTTGGATGCGGACACGGGCGCGATCTGGTTGCCGTTTTGTCGGGAAAATGACGATGTGTTGATCGCGCACAGCGAAGATGACGGCAAGACCTGGACCGATCCCGTGGAGATTACCGCGGATGTGAAGAAGGCCGCGTGGAATTGGTACGCGACAGGGCCGGGCGTTGGCATTCAACTGCAACGGGGAGAACGCGAAGGGCGGCTGGTGATCCCGTGCGATCATCGAGCGGATGAAACCTACGGCAATGGTTCACACGTCATTTACAGCGATGACCACGGGGCGACGTGGCAACTGAGCGCGGTGATCGCGCCGGGGGCAAATGAGTGTCAGGTCGTGGAACTAGCCGATGGGTCGTTGATGGTGAACATTCGGATGCAGACGCACAGCGAAGGGGTGCGCGGGATCTCGGTGAGTCGAGATGGGGGGCACCATTGGTCACAGATCGCGCATGATGCGAATTTGCCGTGTCCAAAATGTCAGGCGAGTTTGGTGGGCAACGGCGACCGATTGGTCTTTTCAAATCCCGTATCGCCCACGCCGCCAGAAAATCCCACGCGGGGAACCCGATTCTATCCGGGCAAGGGACGAGGCGAGCGCGTGAACCTAACTGTTCGGTTGAGTGAAGATGGCGGGCAGACATGGCCTCGGGAGAAATTGTTGCACAAGGGCCCGGCAGCGTATTCGTGTCTGGCACGCTTACCCAATGGCGACATAAGTTGTTTGTATGAGGCGGGAGAAGCGCATCCTTATGAACACCTGATTTTTGAGCGGTTCAGAATATAGCTCGCAAAATTCAGAATCGGCGTTCAGACGAACGACAACAGCGAAAACCAATTTCCTTCCCCTGCCATCTGGGATTGAGCCGTCCGCGCTCCTGTACCCTGACGGCAGGCGAGCAATCCCATCCCGATCAGCGCACTCAGAAATTTCAGAACACACGACATCGCTATCGCCTCCTAAATTATGCGGTCGAGATAGCGCGGAAACGGGATGAGAGAAGATCAAAAAAAAGGACACCCAACCGGGTGTCCTCTTTTGCTTAAAAGCCGACAGCGTTAATACATCCCACCGCCCGGAGGTGCGGGGGCAGGGGGTTCGGGTTCGGGAATATCGGCCACCAGTGCTTCGGTCGTCAGCAACAGGCTGGCAATGGAAGCGGCGTTTTCGAGTGCAGACCGCGTCACTTTGGTCGGGTCGGGCACGCCTGCTTTGATCATATCCTCATAGGAATCCGTATCGGCGTTGTAGCCCAAATTGCCCTCGCCGGCCGCGACCTTTTGCACCACCAACGCGCCTTCAACGCCGGCATTGTCGGCGATTTGACGCAGCGGCTCTTCCAGCGCGCGGCGCACGATATCCACGCCGGTTTTTTCGTCGCCAGGGACATTCTCGCGGGCTTCGTCCAGGCCGGCCGCAGCGCGAATCAACGCCACGCCACCGCCGGGCACGATGCCTTCTTCAACCGCGGCGCGCGTCGCGTGCAGGGCGTCTTCAACGCGGGCCTTTTTTTCTTTCATTTCGGTTTCCGTTGCCGCGCCCACATTGATCACCGCCACCCCGCCGGCGAGTTTGGCCAGGCGTTCTTGCAACTTTTCGCGGTCGTAATCGGATGTGGTTTCGTCGATCTGCCTGCGAATTTGCCCCACGCGGCCTTGAATGTCTGCGCGTTCGCCTGCGCCTTCGACAATCGTCGTGTTGTCTTTGTCGATGGTGATGCGTTTGGCTTCGCCGAGATCGGCGGTGGTGGCGTTTTCCAGCTTGAAGCCCGCATCTTCAGACAGCACGCGACCGCCGGTCAAAATGGCGATGTCTTCCAGCATTGCCGTGCGGCGGTCGCCAAAGCCAGGCGCTTTCACCGCGGCGACTTTCAAGGTGCCGCGCACTTTGTTCACCACCAAGGTGGCCAGGGCTTCGCCTTCGATATCTTCGGCGATGATCATCAGGGGCTTGCCGGTCTGCGCGATTTTTTCGAGCACGGGAAGCAAGTCGCGCATGGCCGAAATTTTCTTGTCGTGAATCAAAATATACGCCTCTTCCAGCACGGCTTCCATGTTGTCCGGATCGGTCACGAAATAGGGCGACACATACCCGCGGTCAAACTGCATGCCTTCCACCACATCGAGCGTGGTCTCGATGCTACGGGCTTCCTCGACCGTGATCACGCCGTCTTTGCCCACTTTTTCCATGGCATCGGCGATCAAATCGCCAATGGCCGTGTCGTTGTTGGCAGACGTGGTCGCAACTTGGGCGATATCCGTGCGCCCGGCCACGGGCTTGCTCAAATCCTGCACGCATTGGACAGCCGCCGCAACGGCCTTGTCGATGCCGCGCTTGAGATCCATGGGGTTGGCACCTGCCGTCACATTACGCAAGCCCTGGTGGAAAATCGACTGTGCGAGCACCGTGGCTGTGGTCGTGCCATCGCCTGCCACGTCGGAAGTCTTGGAAGCGACTTCCTTGAGCATCTGGGCACCCATATTTTCATAGGGGTCTTCCAATTCGACTTCTTTGGCCACTGTAACGCCATCTTTGGTCACTGTGGGCGAACCGAACTTTTTGTCCAGAACGACATTGCGCCCCTTGGGCCCCAGCGTCACTTTCACCGTGTCGGACAACTGGTCCACACCTCGTTTGAGGGCTTCGCGGGCTGCAACATCAAATTCGAGTTGCTTGGGCATTTTGTTCCTCCTGATCGAAACTTGAATGCGGGTTACTCGATCACCGCCAAAATATCGCCTTCGGGCATAATCAGATAGTCTTCGTCATCCAGATTGACTTCCGTACCCGAGTACTTGCCGTAGAGCACCGTATCGCCGACTGCGACCGACAATGCAATCCTGTTGCCGGAATCGTCGACCTTGCCATCGCCAACAGCCGCGATTTCGCCCCGTTGGGGTTTTTCTTTGGCTGTATCGGGAATGATGATGCCGCCCTTGACCTGCTCGTCTTCCTCAACGGGCCTGACCAACACGCGATCCCCGAGGGGTTTCACCTGCGCCATTGCTATGCCTCCTTGTGCGAGGTGGGGTGAAAAACGAATGGATTTCTCTTTTAGCACTCTCGGCCTTCGAGTGCTAACGCGGGCAGAATATATCAAAGTCCATGTGACAACGCAAGAAAAAATTAAAAAAATGGGACGATCTCCATCGAGACCGTCCCACTCAAAAGGGAAGCATCGCCCAAACTACTCGGCGTTGTAGAGGGCTTGGAACGCCAGCACGAGATCGCGCAGGGCTTTGGCATTGGCCGGGTCTGTGGTCTGCTTGCACGTCATCGCCGTGCGAATGATTTTGTGCAACGCGACCAACTTGTCCGTATAGGCTTTCATCGCCGCGGCATCGCCCTCTGCCGGCTCTTTGATCCGTTGCGCGAGAAAATATTGCGCCACGACATCGCGGATGTGGTCCGCATGGCGTTCTTTGTTGATCACCCACCGCGCGATCTGATTGGCATTCTTCGCGCTTTCTCCCGACAATTTTTCGATTTCGTTCATGGATTTTTCAATGGTGTCCACGTCTTCCAACAGGGCGGCAAACCGCCCCTCGTCGCCGTAGATCCCGCACGGAATCTCGCAGTGGCCGCGGGCGAGCGCGGGATAGAGAAACAAACTCAGCGCCAGCAAAATACGATATCTCATCTCGATCTCCTCCAAAAAAAAGTGAACGACTGCGTCTCGCGGTCAATATAACACAAATCCGCCCAAAATCAAAACCCCCACATTCGCAATGCCGGATCGGTTTTGATGTCCAACCCCGTTGCGCGCAACGGCTCGCGGCTGTCCAACAAAAATCGCTTGACGGCCTCAATGCCCACGACAAAGCCCAAACCGGGGTCCACGACCTCGCGCTGTGCCACCGATATTTGACCGAGCAACTCGGGCGACAACACAGTGCCCTCGTTCAACCTGCGGTCGGGCACCAACAGCCGGAACGTCTCGGTCGTCGCGCCGCGGCACAGGCCCACGAGTTCCAAATTCGGCAAGCCATCGCGCACCGCAACCACGGGGCCGCCGCTGTAGCCCGCGCGGATGGCCGCATCGACAAAAAACCGATCTTTGTGATAATCGTCCAAACTCACCGTGCCCGCGGTGAGGCGCGTCTTGCTTTTTGGATGGCCGACGATATAGACAAAATTGCCCCATCGCAGATCCGACGTCTCGCCGATAGGCAACAAAAAGGGCGTGGGCTTTTGCATCACATGGGGGATATCGAGTTTGAGCAAAGCGAGATCCGCTTCCCGGTCGAGGCGAATAATTTTTGAATGGATGCTCTCGCCATCGCGGTTGACCACCTGCAACGCGGCGCTGATCTTAACGGAAATCCGCTCGAGCACGCGCGTTTCCATGCCCCGCGCATCCCGCATGTAATACCGAATGGTATCGGGCGAGGTCACCAGATGGGCAACCGTCAGCGCGATAGCGGCATCGTATTGATTGGCAGCTAATTGCCGCGCGATCACGAGTGCCGTGCCCACTTTGGAATACGAATCGACGGTCTCTCGGATGCCATCTCGCAACAGCCGATAGCCCGTGGGGCTGTCGCCATCTGCGAGCGGCAAGCGGAGCGACAAGCCCCGGTCATTTCTCATGTTATGCGCGTAAAACACATTGGCGTATTGCGGCGTCCAGATCACTTTCACGGTTGAGACAAATAGGGTTTCAAATCCGGATCGGGCATCGCCCCGTCCAACCGGCACGCGGTAATCGTATTCGCCATCCGGCGCCAGAACGTATTGCGCGGCGCACCCCACAAAGCATATCAAAGTCGCCGTGAAGATCCAGAGCTTTTGCATTGCTTTTTCGCGCCCTTTCCGTATATTCCCGCGTCGTTTTCTCCCGCAGCAGTATAACGCTTCGGCACTTGAAGTCAAGCCATCCCATCCCATATCCCGCCCAGTTGAACACCCTCATTCCCATCTCAAAAAACATGCCCATTTCTCGCGATCAGGTCTTGGATTTTTCGCGCCAACACGCCAAGCGACCGCTCAAAATTCGGGAACTCGCGCGCGCCCTTTGCGTATCGGATCGGGATTATCCAAAATTTCGCCGCCTGATTCGCCACATGGTGCGCGATGGTATCCTCGTCAAGCTGCGCCACAACAGGTATGGCGTGCCATCCGACCACGGCCTCGCCGTCGGTCGCCTTGGCATACAGACCAGCGGCTATGGCCTGCTCGCGCCCGAAGATGGGGGCGAAGAGATTTTCATTTCGGCAAAACACATTGGATCAGCCCTACACGGCGACCGCGTCGCGGTGCGCGTCACCGCATGGGGCGGCAAGCGGCCAGAAGGCGAGTTGGTTCGCATCGTTGCACGCGCCGAGCAAAGCGTGGTGGGCACGTATCTCGAAAAGGGCGGTCTCGGCGTTTTTGTCTCGGACGATCCGCGCATCTCCGTACGCATTCCCATATCCCATGACCATCGAGCCGAACCCGGCCAAAAAGTCGTCGTGCATCTCACCTTTCCCTCTGTTCACGCCCAACCCCAAGGGCAACTCGTCGAAATCTTGGGCGCTTCCGACGACCCGCGCATCGAGACCCTGGTCTTCATCAAAAAGCGAGGCCTCTCCCTCGAGTTCCCCGGTCCCGTACTCGATGCGGCAGACGCGGCTCCGCGAGCCATTCCCCCCGCTGAAATTGAACGCCGCCTCGACTTGCGCGACCTGACCTGTTTTACCATCGACCCGGCAGACGCGCGCGATCACGACGATGCCGTGTCCCTGCAAGTCTTGGACGACGGGAACTCCTGCTTGGGCATTCACATCGCCGACGTCAGCCACTACGTGCCCGAGGGTTCGCCCCTCGACCGCGAGGCGATGGCGCGCGGTTGCAGCGTTTATCTGCCCGACCGCGTGATCCCCATGTTGCCGGAAAAACTCTCTGCAAATATCTGTTCCCTGCGCCCGCGCGAAGACCGCCTGACCATGAGCATCCTAGCGCGCATCGCCCCCGATGGCGAGTTGCTCGACGCGCAGATCGCGGAAACCGTCATCCGCAGTCGCGGCCGCCTGTCTTATGAAGACGTGCAAGATGTGATCGACCGGCGCGAGGGCGACAACCCGGCCCGACCCTTTGCCGATATCCTCAAGCGCATGGACGCGCTGCGAGGGGTGCTAATGGCGAAACGCAGGGACAGGGGCGCGATTGATTTTGAAATTCCCGAGCCGCAAATTATTCTCGACGACGAGGGCCGTCCCATCGACATTCATCCGCAAGCGCGATTGAACAGCCACCGCCTCATCGAAGAGTTTATGCTGTTGGGCAATGAAATCGTCGCCAGATATGCGACCGAGCGCGGGATTCCCATTCTCTATCGCGTACACGAACCGCCCGATGCCGAGAAACTCGCCTCGTTTTGCGACTTGGGCAAAGCGTTGGGCTATCGCTTGCCAGACCCCGCGCAACCGGGCAGCATCCAGCGGTTTCTCGACGTGTTTCGGGACGAACCCATTGGGCATATCTTGTGCAACCGCTTGTTGCGCTCCATGAAAAAAGCGGTCTATACCCCCGTCGACCGCGGCCATTTTGGATTGGCCTGCGATACCTATACGCACTTCACGTCGCCGATTCGCCGCTATCCCGATCTGCTCCTCCACCGCGCCTTGCGCGCCGCGATCAACGACTCGACCGCGCCCGGCAGCATGGCGCGCCGCGCCCGCCGCCTGCCCGAGATTGGCGATTTGGCAACCGAGCGCGAAATCGCCGCGCAAAGGGCCGAATGGGATGCCGTTCAGTTGATGCAAATCCGCTATCTCGAAGACAAAATAGGCCAGCGTTTTGATGCCACCATCGTCGATGTGCGTCCCATCGGCTTTTTTGTGCAACTTTGCGATGTGCTCATCGAGGGCTTGGTTCACGTCAAATATCTCCACGACGATTATTATATGTACCGCGAATTGCAAGGCGCGCTCGTCGGCGACCGCACCGGGACGACCTTTCGGCTCGGGGATTCGGTCCGCGTGCAACTCGCCCAACTCGACCGCCAACGCCTGCGGATCGATTTTCACCTTCTGTCGCACAGGGGAAGGGGCGGCCCCAAACGCACCCGAAAAAAACGCGGGGGCAGATCCCGTTGAACCTTTCTCGCGTTCAAACATTAAAGACCATACATTTGAAAATATCGGTCAATGAAAGGGGTTAAGATGGATACAGGGCTTAAATTTTCGCGTATATTGAAATACGAAAGTTTTGTCGCGTTCTGGCTTCTCTTGGTCGATGGTCTTGCGGTTGTATTGTGGTTGCATAAATTTGGTCTCAATCCGCATCGAGGTATTCAAGGCGCGGGCGACTTGGCGGGCTTTGTCGTCTTGTTGTTGTTCATTCCTTTTTCAGCACTGGAGGCGATCATGATTTTTTATGAGATGTTCAAGAAGCGAGAACGGCGAGAAGGGCACCGAGAAGGGCGTCAAGAAGGGCATCGGGAAGGGCGTCAAGAGGCGCGTCAAGAATTGCGTCAAGGGCTTGCTCAAATGTTTGCGGGCGACAAAGACGCAATGGAGAAGCTCGACAGTTTTTTCAATAACGCAACGCCAAGGCGCGATTCCGATTCGGGCGCGTGAACAAGCCCAGCGAAGCGTCCAACAGCTAGGGCGCAGCTATCCCTCGCCCTAGCTGTTGGGGCGTAAAATGTTACGCCCGTACGGGAGAACGGAGGAACTCATGGCAACGAGACTTTTGGTCGCATTCGTTTTGGTGTCGTTTTCAAGTGTTGCTTTTGGTGCTTCACCCAATCCGAGTGTTGAAGAAAGAATGGCGATACTCGAGACAAAATTCGATGCCTTGAGCAAACAGATCGAGGCCGATCGCCAGTCCACGCTCAGGTTGATCGAAGTGACGAATGAAGCGACGAATAAGCGAATTGAGGCCAGCAATAAAGCGACGAACGAGCGAATTGAGGCCAGCAATGAAGCGACGAACGAGCGGATTGAGGCCTTGAGCAAACAAATTGAGGCCTTGAGCAAACAAGTTGATGCCAATCGCCAGTCCATACTCAAGTTGATCGAAGTGACGAACGAAGCGACTAACAAGCGGATTGAGACCAGCAATGAAGCGACGAATAAGTGGATTGAGGCCAGCAATGAAGCGACGAACAAGCGGATCGATACCTTGAATAATTGGGGGATCGCGCTATTCGCGAGTGTCTTGGCGTGGATTGGGGTTTTCATAACCCATGCGTTGGGGTTTTGGGGCGTCTCCAAGCGCGATAACGCCGTGACGACAGACGCCAATAGGCCCGAAGCGAGCCCGGTGATGCAATCCGTCGATGCGTGAGGATTTCTCCATGTTTTTTCAATCAACCAAAATTTTCGCCGCGCTTTTGATCTTCGCGCTCCCATCCGCATGGGCTGCCAGCACGAAAGATCTCCTCGACGCGAATCGCTTGGGCGAGCACCTCAAAGCCACGGGTGAGCAAAAAGTACACATCGCCAAACACATCGCCGCGCTTCGCAACATCGTAACCGCGTACCAAACCGAACGCGCCCGCCGAACCAACGAAGCCTTGTTGTGGCAGGGGCACATCCCCAAGCTCAAAGACCTGAAAAGCCTCCGCAAAAGCGCCAATGACAGCGCGAGTGCCGCGTTTGACGCGCTCAAGACCGCGCTCGACGACAAGCAAATTGAACGCTTGGACAAACTCATCGGCAAAGGCGATGTCTTTGCCATTCCCATCGCCCGGCATCCCTATTATCACGTTCAAAACTCCCCGCTCTTTCCCGAGTTTTCGGGCAAAAAATCCGCGTACAAACTCACCTTGCCATCGCCCCCCGATCCCGCCAATACATGGACGTATGCCCAACTGCTCAAAATTTGGACCGTGCGGAACTTCATGCCGGCGGTGCGTCCCATCGACGATTTGCAACACGCGCCGAGCATTGCCGCGCATCCGGATTTGCAAACCCGCGAAGTGTCGGTTTCGGACCGGTATCGCCTCGCGCGTTCCCCACTGCTCATTTCCGCCACCCTGTACGCGCCGGATTTGATGCGTTCAGAATTTGACATGTTGCAAACCCATCACGGTGCAGATGGCGTCTTCACCCGGTCATGGGACGACTATGCCGCGCAAAACCGCCTCGACAGGGATATTCAAATCCGCTTAAAATTCAACACCATCTACGACAAAGCGTACCTCGACCTCAACCGCTGGACCATCTATCTGCAAGACAGCGAAGAAATTGGGTACGAACCCGACAAAATTGAGGAACGTGCATTTTACCCGCTCGAGGCACTCAAAGTTTCCGTGCCGGGCAGGGAAATCGAAGTCACCGATGTCTTCGGCACGTACATCTCGCCCACTTATACGCCCGGTGAAAAAGCGCGCTATTTCGCAGAACCGCCCGCGGAAATGACCTACTTGGGCAACGAGAAATTGCTCGTCCTGTATTTCCCGGCGCGAACCGTCATGAAAACCCCGGTGGTCTCACCCGAGACCCGGTACCTCAAACTCATCGTACAGTCTCACGAAACCGATTTCGGGCGCAGCGAACTGGTGTGGGAGTTCAAAAAACCCAAATCAAAAACGCGCCCGCCCAAGGATTAAACCATGCGTTACACCTCCATCCCGTTGCTCGCCTTGCTCCTCGTGGGTTGCGTGACCGCGCAACAGCCGCAAATAACCCTGCGCGCGATCCCCGCCTCAAAAACGCCTCCCGATCCCCACGCCGTCACGCACTTCTTGCGCGCGCGATTTGCCGAGGCCACGGGGCATCGCGATGTGGCGGTTCAGGAATTGAAAGCCGCCGTGCAATACGACTCGACCTCGGCCACGCTCTACGGCGCGCTCGCGCGCAATCTCAACGCGGTTCGGCGATTTCGGGACGCGCTTGACCCCGCCCGCCGCGCAGTTCGCCTGGATCCGAAAAACGTGCAAAGCCGCTGGCTGTACTATCGCGCCCTCATCCGCGGCCCGCGCGACACCACCGCGGCCATCGGTCAATTAAACGCCATCGCACGCCTCGCGCCCGAAGACCTCACGGCCTATCATCACCTGCTCCAAATTTACAGCGCGCGCGGGCAACGCGCCCATGCCATCGCCGTGCTCGATAGCATCGCCAGCGCGGATCGCGATGCGCGCACGACGCTCTTTGTCGCCGAGAACTACCACCGCCAACGCGCCTTTGACAAAGCGGCGCTCCTCTACGCCGAACTCCTCGCGACCGACCCCCTCAACGCGGACCTCCATTTTAAGCTGGGCATCACGAATCTCGCGCGGGCAGATACCCTGTCCGCCGAGCGGAGTTTTCGGCACATTCTCATGCGGCAGGATTACGCCGTCACCAAACAAACCGTTCCGGTTTGGGTGCAACTGGTACACATTTACAGCCGCGAACACCACCTCCGTCGCCTCCTCGCGGAAACGCAGGAGGACGCGCGCCTGATCGATCGGTTGGGCCAAGTGCTCATCCAAATGACCAGGGGGCGGCACGAGCACGACGAAAAAACGCGCTTTGCCGGCATGGCCGAGCGCGTTTTGGATCGCCAGTTGCAAAGCGACCCCGAAAATCAGACCTTGTTGGGCACAAAAGCCCGTCTGCTCCTCGATACCCACCGGCCCGCCGATGCGCGCAAAACCTATCGCCTCGCCAATTTGCAAGGTGAAAAGATCGAATACCACTTGGGCATCGCCCATTCGTATCGGGCCGAGGAAAACTGGGCGAGCGCGCAACAGATCTTGGAACGACTCCATCGGGACGCGCAGCCCCAAGACGAACACTACGATCAGATCGCGTTTGACCTCGCCCGCGTCCATCTGCGCCAAAACCAAATCGCCCACGCGCGCGCCGTCTATCGACAAGCCGTTGACGCCAAGCCCGACCACGCGGGTTTTCGCTATGAACTCGCCCGCACCCATCTCTTCGACCGCAACTGGGAAAACGCCATTCCCCTGCTCGAACCCCTGGTCGACGACGCGGAAGACAACCCCGCATTTCTCGAGTCCGTGCTTTTTGACCTGGCGCGCAGTCTGGAAAGGGCCGGGCACTACGCGCGCGCCGTTGAAATTTTCCAACGCCTCTTGGTGCTCAACGAGGATCACGCAGAGGCGAGCAATTATTTGGGTTACATGCTCGCGGAGCGCGGCGAACGCCTCGCCGAAGCCAAAAAACTGATCGAACGCGCCCTGAAGATCGACCCGGAAAACGGTGCGTACCTTGACAGCCTCGGCTGGGTGTATTACCAACTCGAGCAGTACGACGATGCCGCACGCTGGCTCGACCGCGCCCTCGCCGTGGAAGAAGAAGCCCTGCGCCGCGCCAATCCCGATTCCCCCACCGTGGCGGGACTGCGCGAAAACCTCGCGGTCATTCACGAACACGCGGGCGACGCGGCAAAAAAATTGGGCGACCTCGCCCGCGCGAGTCGCCACTACGAACGCGCCATGGAATTTGATCCCGACAACTCAACCTTACGAGAAAAATTCAAAAACCTCGCCAAAGACGGTTCCCCGTGAATTTGATCACTAACATGAACAACGCCCTTTGCCACTCTCCTTTGGGATTGCGGCAAAGGGCTTTTTTGTATGGCGCAATCCTGTTCGCACTCGGCGGTTGCGTGGCCCATCGCCCCGCACTGCCCACCTTGCCGCCCGTCGCGTCTGCGCCCGAATTTTTGCGCCTGATCGCAACGCGCTACGACGGCCTGCGCGATCACGAAGTCCGCGCCACCGTCGATCTCACCATCGACGGAGTGCGAGAGCGCAGGGCACGCGCCTTGGTGCGCCACCGACTGCCCTCTGATCTCAAGTTGGTGGTCGGCGGCCTCGGATACGTGGTCATGGCCGCACGCGCCCAGGGCGATACGCTCTACGTTCACCTGCCCCGGCAGAATCATTACCTCGTCGGCCATCCCGAAGACGTGCTCCACGCGCTCACGGGCGTCGATCTGTCGCATTACGCGGTCGACCGCGCCATTTTGGGCCTGCCCAATTTTTCGTCCTTGGACCTCGCCCGTGCGACGCGCTTTGAACCCGGGCGCGAACACATCTTCCTCGAATTTCACGCGCCCCACCATTTGCACCGCCTGTGGATAGAAGCCCGCACCGGCCTTCTGCGCGAGGAAAAGGTCTATGACGCCGATGGACACCTCGTATCCGCCCGCCGCCTGTCCGATTACCGCATGGAAAACGGCTTTGCCCTGCCTCGACACATCGAAATCCAGCAGGGCCGAGACGTCATTCTCATCCAAGTCGAATCGCGCAACATCAACGCGGGCCTCTCCGACAAAGACTTCACCCTCCCCGTACCCAAAGACGCCACGCGCCATGATATAGGGCGGTGACAGAGTATCCGTGGTCCGTCCCATCAATCCCTGTCCCCATCAGTCGTAGGGCCAGGCCCGTGCCATCTGTACCAACTAAATATTTTGTAAATTAAATTATACGAAATGTTGATCCGCACCCATCCGAACCGACATTGCTCGCTTTTCTAAAGCGTTTGGTACTACAGCATCGTGGGTTGCCTTTGATGCCTTCGGCGACCTACTTTTTTTCAACAGCAAAAAAAAGTAGGCAAAAAATGCCGCTCTCATGCGCCGAGGGGCTAGCACAGCGCAAATCGCTTTTGTAATAGAATGACATGAGACAGCCTGCAAAGTGGGTTGCAAAATGGATGTGGGTTGCGAGACGGACTTGCGCGCTGTGCCCGATAGCTTTCGTTGATGGACTTTTGGGATGGCATGTTGGGCGATGGCTTCTCTGAAGGACGGTGGAACAGCAAGGCGATCCCGATAATGAATGAGTTGGTACAGATGGCCCCCATGCGTCCTGTGATTGGCAACAGAGTCCGTGGTCCGTCCCATCAACCCCCATCCCCATCAGTCGTAGAGACAGGCTCCCATGCTGTCCGTGCATCCAGCGGCGAAACGGTCAGCGGTCAGTAGCCAGGCCGCGTAAGGGCGTAAAATTTTACGCCCTTACAATACAGAGAGTCAAGGGTCAGTAGTCAGTCCACCCTGTCCCCATCAGTCGTAGGGACAGGCCCCCGTGCCTGTCCGAAGGTAATACGCCAGTGGTCAGTCTGCCCCGACCCGCGATTGCCATGATCGAAAAGTCAGTTCGTATCGCTCCGCGGGTTGGACTGTACTACTTAATCAAAAGCCCCCCGATCTCGAAGATGAGACCGGGGGGCTTTTTAGGGCGCGATTTTGAACTGCACTACTTAATCAAATTTCCTCTGAGGCCGTTCCGTCATAGGTCTGATAGGTGAACTTCAGTTGATCGGCGTATTGGTATATGTCATTAACAGAGTCAATGGGTATGCGAGTCTCTTTCTTGTCAGCATCAAACGTCCCCAAATATTTTTTTGGTCCGTTGAAATGCAACCTGCAAATGGGTTTTCTGTTGTTATCATCCAAGAGGATGCCGCAATAACTGATACAGTCGCGTATCGTTACACGCGAAAGATCAACCACACCGTAAAGGATGGATTTCACGGCAAAAAACGCTTCCCACTCTTCTTCGGTTGTAACGATCTTCTCATCGCCTTCTCTGTCCTCATCGTCTTGGACAGCATTTGATTGCCCCGAATCCAGCGTGGAGACGGGGGCAACTTCGCCCTCAAGTGCTGATTTCAGACGTTCGTTGATGCGATCATTTACGAATTGATGGAAGGCCCGTTTGGCAAAGGGTGCAAACCGTTCAATCACGATTTGGGTTTTTGAGCGAGAATAAATATTGGCGATACAGAAGCGCACAAAATCCGCTGTGGGAGACTCGTATTCCGCCGCCAAGATGTGTTTGATTTCCCGCGTGTATTTCAGTTCGCTCGCCGTGCTCAAGATGTCAGCGACATCGAAATTATCTTTGGTGAATTTCTTCAGTTGCTCAACGAGCGATTCCCGAATGTCCAGCAGGTTCAACTCGAGAAACGGCTTGTCATCCATCCGATTTTCAGCCTCGATATCCGAAAAAAAGCGGTATGCGATACCGTTGGTAAGCACGCCGAAACGAACCTCTCGGATAGCCGAAAAATAGCGAAAGAGCTGGCTGGCATGCTCTTTATCGAGATCAACCCCTGCGGCCTTGCACTCAAACAAAATTTGGGGGACGCCATCTTTGCAAATGGCGTAATCGACCTTCTCGCCCCTCTTGATGCCCACATCAGCGGTGTATTCGGGCACCACCTCGCGCGGATCAAAAACGTTATATCCCAACAGGCGGATAAACGGCATAATGAGCGCGTTTTTGGTCGCTTCTTCAGTCTCCAGCACCTCTTTCGAATCGAGTGCCTGTTCCGCCAATTCGCGGATTTGGTCAATAAAATCCATTGTGTCCCCTTTCGGGTTGTGATGGGTGGTTCAAATCTTTGTCAAAAAAAAATTAAAATTTCCAAAATCAACAAAAAACGGATTGATGCAGGTTTCTCTGCCGCACTGGATTTGCCGAGTCCTTAGACCAGCGGGCCGGGTTCACCGAGGGTTTTTGCAGGTGACCGATATGCCGATGGTCGGGGCGAAAAATTTTTCGCCCCGACGTTCAATAATTCCCCGCTCCGTAGTCGTCATTCCTCCCGCAACGTGTTCGGACTGATGGTGGAGCCGAAGAAGACCGCGTTGGCAAAGAGCTTTTGCGTGCCGTACCAATAGGCGCGGAAGTTGGGATTGTCGAGCATGAGAATGACGCGGCCATCGCCCTGCTTGCCCACGCGCACCGATGCGGATTCGGCGATGTAATCGCGGTTTTGATCCGATACATAACCCGCGAGCAAGGGTTGCCGGGCGTATTGCAATGGCGTGGCGTAGGGGCTCGTTGCGGGTTGGAGGAAAAGCGTGCCGTGCCGAAAGACCGGCAAACTGCTCTCCCCATATCCATACGCGAGGGGATGCGTGCGGTCGAGTTGCACCCGGAAAATCGCCCCGCCGATGAGTCGCGCTCCGCGATCCCTTGTCGCGTCGATATAGGCTTTGCGTTCCCTGTAAATGTCTCGGTCTTGCCCGATGAATTGGGCACGGGCGAGCTTGCGATGGATGGCCCAGTGAACCGCGCTGTCCATGGCGACGAGCGTATTCCCTTGGCGCACCCACTGTTTCAGGGTTTCAACGCCCGTGGAGTCCAAGTCCGAATAAGAGCCACCTGCTGCGATGATCACATTGTACCGGTCGAGATCCATCTCGCGCACCTGCCCAGCATCGACGAGGCTGACGGCCATATCGTAGCGTTGGTCCAAGAGATGCCACACTTCCCCGGCATTGTACGCATTCGCGCCATTGCCGATTAACAAGCCGATTCGCGGCATTTTGAGCGGGACAAAGCCCGGGCTGCCCAGATCGATGCCGCTGTCGACCCGCCCGGTGGAAACGGCGAATACGTCGAGCACGTCTTCGCGTGCGATGGTTTGCATGAGCGTGCGGATCACTTGCGGATCGTTTTTTTGAATGCCCAAGGGGATGAGAATGCTACCGTAGTCAAACGAGCCCGCATCTTCCCCGGAAGGCGCCATGCGAAACGGCCGCGAAGCCACTTTGGTTCGCACGCCGGCTTTTTGCAGGCGATACAGCGCGCGGGGCGCGTAATACCCACGCCACTCAAAAAGGTAGGCATACGCCGCAGGCGCGTCAGACAGGCGTCCGGTGGGAAATGTGCTAGGGGGCAACGCGCCGCCGACAAATTCTTGAGATGAGGATTTGAGTTCGGCCATGGGCATGTTAAACGCCAAGGGCAATGTCCAAGCGGAAACATCGTAAAACGAGCTGTCCGAAAAATTCGTGCGGCGTTCAAACAGGCTGGTGAGCAATCGGTATTGCGGTTGCGCGGTCGGGATGATATACGCCGAGCCGGGCGCGAACGTCCGATCGCCCACGCGAATGGGCCGCGCGAGGTCGTATATCCCGATGCGATGCCGCTGGAGCAAGTCGAGAAAATGATGCGTGCGCGCAGGGTCTTGCGGATCGCCAAAAACGTAGGCTTTGACGGCGGCGCGTTGGGCTTCTTGCCGTGCGGAAAGATAGAAGTCGCGCTGATGCGACAGCAGTTCGAGGCGCAGTTCCCGCACGGCGCGGAGGGTCGAAAGGGAGGTCTTGACGTGATTGCGGATGGCAAAGGGAAACGAGAGTTGCCCGTGAACGCTGTCTTGCACAAAGCCGCGCGCGCTGGCCTGTTCCAAGAGCAGGCCCACGCCGCCATTGAGATCCGGATAGGTCGATCCCTTGCCGATGTAAAAATCGTCAAAGGACTCTCGCGTGTAGTAGAGGCTGCCGATTTGGTCGAGCGCTGCGGCATAGCGTCGGGCGATCTCCGCCGTGAGTTGATAGGTGCGCGCAGGGGTGAGCGGGTTGTTGCGCGAGGGAATGCCCGGCGAAAAAAAGAATGTGGAATGCGTGCTCATCTCGTGGTGATCCGCGAGCACATTGGGTTTCCAGGCGTGGTAGATCTCGATCCGCCCCCGGCTTTCGGGTTGTTGCAACCCCAGCCAGTCGCGGTTGAGATCGAACCAATAGTGGTTGGTGCGTCCGCTCGGCCAGATTTCGCGGTGTTCTCGGTGTTGGGGATCCGCGATGAGGTGTTTGCCGCGGTGGGCATTGACCCAGTGTGCAAACCGGCTGAAGCCATCCGGGTTCAACACGGGATCGAGCAAGATCACCGCGTCGGCGAGCAAGCTGTCTATGGCAGCGCCTTGGGCCGCGGCCAGGTGATAGGCCACCACGGGCGCGGCATTGCCGCCGCTGGCTTCATTGCCGTGGATGCTGTATCCCATATACACGACCACGGGCATGGTGTCGATGTCGAGCGCGGGCGATAGGTCTGGATCCGCGAGTCGCTGGTGTCGCGCCTGTATCGCGTCGAGGTTCCGATGGTTTTCCGGCGATGTGATGGTGAGTACCAGCAAGGGCCGTTTCTGATGCGTTTGCGCGTATTCCGCGATGGCGACGCGATCGGATTGCCGGGCCAAGGCGTGCATGTAACTCGCGATGAGATCGTGTCTGAGGTGCCAGTCCCCAATTTGAAATCCGAAAAACGCTTCGGGTGTGGGAATCCCGGGATCATAAGTCACATCTTCCGGCAAGTAATAGGCGAGGTCAACGCGGGCAGCAGCGGGGAGACTCAGCCCGATGCAGGCGATGAGGATGACGGATAAGCGCGTCATGTGAGTTCCTCGTTGTGTGGTGAGCGGGCAACGCGCTTTTGACCCGCGTGCCCAAAACAGTTGCAGGCATGATTTCTTTGAAAGATGCCCCCAAGGGCCAATTGTTTCTTTCGTCTTGTATCTTCGGACAGGCACAGGGGCCATCTGTACCAACTAATTACTCTGTAAATTAAGTTATTCTCAATTTTGATACGCACAAATCAGCACCGACGGGGCTCGCTTTTCTAAAGCGTTTGGTCCTAAAGCATCGTGGGTTGCCTTCGATGCCTTCGGCGACTTACTTTTTTTCAACAGCAAAAAAAAGTAAGCAAAAAATGCCGCTCTCATGCGCCGAGGGGCTAGCACAGCGCAAATCGCTTTTGTAATCGCACGACATGCGCCAGCCTGCAAAGTGGATTGCAAAATGGATATTGGTTGCGAAACGGACTTGCGCGCTGTGCCCGATGGCTTTCGGTGATGGATTTTTGCGATGGCATGGGTTGGGATGGATTCCCTGAAGGACGGTGGAACGGCAAAGCGATCCCGATAATGAATGAGTTGGTACAAATGGCACAGGGGCCTGTCCCTACGATTGCCTCTTGCCTCTTGCCTCTTGCCTCTCCCGTCTCCCCTCTTAACAATGAAACAAATATCCCAAAAAGTCAAATGACGACAACGATAACCTAAAAAAATAAATTGTCTCAAACTCTAAAATTTTCTATTTTCCGTGAAACATTTTGTCCCAAATAGTGTCTAAAAACAAAAAAAGGAACGAAATGCGTAAAATTCTTGAAAAATGCCCTGCTTGCCAAAATGCCGTGATCGTCACCCGCATTCGCTGCACGCGGTGCGACTGTGAGGTCATCGGACAATTTCAGCCGACAATTTTTAACCGCCTGCCGCCCGAAAGCCTGGCCTTTGTCGAAACCTTTGTCCGACTGCGCGGCAACATCAAAGAGATGGAACGCGAACTCGGCTTGCCGTACAGCGCCATTCGCAACCGCTTGGATGAGGTGATCACAGAACTCGGTTTTGCGGCCGGGGATCATTCGGGATTGAAAGACAGGCGATCCGCGTCTCGGCGCGATGTTCTCGACCGCCTCGAAGCCGGCGAGATTACAGCGGAGGACGCGGCGGCGGAACTGAGGAGAATGCCGTAGGTCATTTACCGAGAAAGGAGAACGCCGTGAAAGAAGAACGCATGAAAATCCTCGAAATGCTTCAAGATGGGAAAATCACCGCCGAAGAGGCGATGAAATTGCTCGAAGCCCTCGGGGATACCGCAGAAGAGCCGCAACGCCAAACCCGGCGGCGTCAACGCCAGCGCAATCGCCAAACCGGCGCGGGCATTCAGGAAGAAGTGCAAGAGCGCATCCGCGAAGCGCGAGAAACCCTGCGCGCGTCTATGCCCAAGGTCAAACGCATCGTGCGCGAAGTGTCCATTCCCGACGTGGGCACCATCGTCCAAGAGGCCATGCAAACCGCATCCGATGCTTTGTCGGGATGGACGGAAAAGACCGATGGGCAGCATCCGGAAAAAGCGGTTCGCCAACTCGTCGAAACGACGCCGATTCGCGCCTCTGATCGCCTGTCTGTCGCCACGCCAAAAGGCCACGTCGCTTCCGAGATTTGGGATCGCGACGAGGTGCGAGTCGATGCGACCATCGCGGTTTGGGGCACGGAGGAAGCCGCCGTGAATGCCTTTGCCGAGCAGATCGACATTCGCATCCAACGCGAAACCGATGGCGTGCAAATCCGCCCCCGCGTGCCCAAACGGGAAAAAGATGGCCCCGTGCGATCCGTGCGTATCGACTTCGAGTTGCGCCATCCCCAAAAAGTCGATCTCGACGTGCGGGCCGCGCGCGGCGATATCACCCTGCCCGACATCGATGGCGCGGCAACCCTGAACAATCGCCGCGGCAAAACGGTCTTGAAAGGCGCGTCTGGCAATGTGCGGATCAAACAGCACCGCGGCGACATCGCGATTCAGCGGGCCGGGGGCGATTTGTCCCTCGACGCGCACCACAGCGCGATGAGCGTCCAGACCGCATCCGGTTCGGTCACCGCACACGCGCATCGCGGCGCGCTCGCCATCGATCACATCGGCGGCGAGTTTATCGCGGAAACGCGGCACGCCTCGATCAAAGCGGGCCGAATCGACGGTCGTGCGGTCATAAAAAATAGACGCGGCAACATCGCGCTTCGCAATGTGGGAAGCGATGTCGTCGTGGAACAAGGGCGCGGCGCGACGCACCTCGAAAATATCGCGGGGCCGATCAGCCTGCGCGTGGATCGCGGGGACATCGCGATTGAAAATCCCGAATCGAGCGTGGCGATCCAAAGCCGCGGCGGCAGCATCGCGGTGCGGGCGCACAAACCCATCTATGGCGATTATGCGATCCAAAACAAACAGGGCGCGATTGAACTCACCATCCCCAAGGGGTCCGCGGTCGATATTCACGGGTATGTCGGGCGC
The DNA here is from genome assembly GCA_965242535.1 of Candidatus Latescibacterota bacterium. Taxonomy (GTDB): domain Bacteria; phylum Latescibacterota; class UBA2968; order UBA2968; family UBA2968; genus VXRD01. Next base: position 4,099,004 of record OZ251458.1, on the reverse strand, counting down.
GGACAGATCCAAACCGATCTGCCCCTGTCTGTGACCAGTACCTCGCGCACCGCCCAGGTCGTCTCGGGCCGTCTCGATGGCGGCGGCACCAAAATTGCCCTTGAACTCGACCGCGGCAATCTGATCCTGCGCTCCGCTGAAGGTGATGATGAAGAGGCGAGAGGTGAGGTGTAAAAGGCGATACATCTGCCGATAAACAAAGCCACCCCCTATTTTCCGAGAAGGGAGAATAGGGGGTGATTTCGGCGGTCGGTGGCTCGCCCCTGTCCATCTCCGCTAAGTGCGAGGAAGGGGTCGGGGGCCTGTCCCTTTCCGAGGGCTCGTTTTGCGGACTGGATTTGACGCCTTCTAAACTTCCACATCGAATTTTTTCGCGGTCGCGCAAATCTGTTCCCATGTCGTCTCTTCTATGGGAATCCCCTCTGCTTCACGCGCGCGTGCTGTGCGCCCCGATCGCTCGCCCGGCACGAGGATATCGTCGAAGCCCGGCGCGGTCTTTGCCGATTTTACATAGTCGATAAACCGCCCCACTTCGGCCTTAAAATCCGCGATGGGCAGGAAGGCATCTATGCGAATGGCCTGTACGAACAGGGCATTGCCCGTCACCGGTGAATTTGCACGCGTACAGCCGGCGGGCGATAGGGCACCGGACAAAATGTCGAAAACAAATGCCAAGCCATAGCCTTTGTAACCGCCAAAAGGCGTCAGCGCGGCCTTGCCCTGCACGTAATCGGCGGGGTCGGTGGTGATATGGCCCTCGGCATCGATCAGCCAGTCTTGGGGAACGCGCTCGCCGCGGGCCAGGGCCACCCGCATTTTGCCACCTGCCGCAGTCGCCGCGGTCAAATCCAGCGCGATGGGAAAATCGCGATCCGAGGGAAAGGCAACGGCGAAGCAGTTGGCGGACAAAACGCGCCCAAGCCCGCCCCAGGGCGCCATCGAAAGGTCCGCGCCATGGCCGTTGTTGCTCATCAGTCCGATCATATCTTCGCCCGCGGCGATAGCGGGATAGCCCCCCAAGCGTCCGACGTGATTGCACCGATGCGCGGCGACGATCCCAACGGCACTTTTGCGCGCCTTATCAACCGCTATGTGCATGGCCTTCGTCGCCGTTACATGCCCAAACCCCCAGTGCCCGTTCACCACGGCGGTCGCATCGGTTTCGCGCTCGATTTCCACAGTTGTGCCGAGTTGGATTTGGCCGCGCTCGACCGCGGACACGTATTGCGGAATACGCACTACGCCGTGCGAATCGTGCCCCGCGAGATTGGACGATACCAGCAAATCGGACACCGTGCGGGCCTCTTCGGGCGCGGCGCCCACGCATTGGAAAACCTCGCGGCCAATGCGCCGCAACTCATCGGGATTCAAAATTGGCATGGCGACCTCGGGTTTTACGCATCATACGCTTCGGCGATTTCTTTTGCAAAAAGCGATTCGATTTTTTTGGGCACGACCTTTTTCAATCCCCGCGTGAGGGTGCCCGCTTCTTCGCTCAACTGCGCGGGCAAGACCAACACTCTTTGCGGACGCTCGTAGCCGGGCAGGCCCGCCGCGGCGGCTTCTTTTCGCAACTGTTCGCGAACGCGCTCGACAATCGCGGGGTGGCGGCGCAGGGCGTCCTCGTCTGTGGGCAGGTCGGGGATATCCGTTTGCAGGGCCGCCTCTTCGGCATTCACGGTGACGACGGGCAAGGGGAACGTGCGGGTCTGGTCCCCGCAGATGAGGACGTGCTCGATCAGGGGCACTCGGGCAAAAATGCGTTCCAACCGCTCGGGATTGACAAACTCGCCATTTTTCAACTTGAACTGCCGGCCCAACCGTCCTTGAAAGGTCAAAAAGCCCTCGTCGTCCATGCTGAACAAATCCCCCGTGCGATACCACACCTTGCCCGCGTCGTCGGTGACGAGCACTTCCGCCGTGCGCTCGGGATCGTCCAAATACCCGGTCATGACGTGATCGCCGTGTACCCACAACTCGCCGATGCCATCGCCGCTGCCGCGATACGATTTGGTTTTCGGATCGCCATGGGCAATCTCCTCGCCCGTCTCGGTTGCGATCTTGACCTCTTGCAAGGGCTGTCCGACGGTGCCGGTCTTTTGTCCAATGAGCGAATTGCCCGCAATGAGCGGACTGCACTCGGTCACGCCATAGCCTTCGAATGAGACGATATCGAGCACGTCTTGAAAAAAGTCGAGGGCTTCGGGATCGGCCTTGGCCGACCCGACGATGAGCAGTTCGAGGCGCGACCCTACGCGCTGTGAGAGCCGCTCTTTGATTTGCCCGACCACCTTTTTGCCCAGCGTGGCATGGACGAGGTGATCGATGATCGACGCCTCGTTGCGGGCAATGCGCTGTTTGGCCCGCACGGAGCGCGCGATCAATTTGCCCTTTGCCCCACCCGCTTCGATTTCCTTTCGCACATTGCCAAACACCTTGTCCAAAATCAGCGGCACGGTCAAAAATCCATGGGGTTCGGAATGGCGAATATCCACCAGCACGCGATCCGGCGACCGCGCGAGATCCAAGGTCCAGCCCTTTGCCAACGGGTAGTAAATATTCAAAATGCCCATCGTGTGGTAATCGGGCGCGGACTTGAACAAAATCAACTCCTCGCGTTCGCTGATCGTATCCCACACGGATTGGACATTGCCCACGAGGTTGCGGTGCGTTTGAATCACGCCCTTGGGCAATCCGGACGACCCCGAGGTATAGACGATTTTCGATTCGTCATCCGGGTCGATGGCCACATCGGGCGGCGGCGCGCTCGCGCCTTTTTGAGCCAATTCAAAAAACGAGCGCGCGTCATCGGCTCGGCCTTCTGTGAGCACCACTTGCGGGGGATCGTCCAACTGCTCGCGCACGCGCTCCACCTGTTCCAAGCTCTTTGCATCGGCAAACAAATACGCGATGCCCGAGTGGTTGATGTTGTGGACCAACAAATCGTCGGGCAACTTGTTGCATATCGGCACGGCACTCAAGCCGAGCATGTCGCACGCGAGAAAGACCAGCACGGATTCCAGACCGCCATCGGTCAAAAGCCCGAGGCGCTGTCCCTTTTCCAAGCCCAACTGCGCCAGGCCCGATGCCAAGCGGTCGCGCTGTTCTTTCACCTGCCGATACGTCAAGGGCACGTAGCGCAAGCCCTTTTCGCCGGGTTGCTCGGCACGGCGCAACACGCGAATTGCCACGCGATCGGCATGGCGTTCAAAGCTGCTGTTCAACAAATCCTTCAGTGTCATATTCCCTCCTCTCGGACGAATCGCTATTTCCTCGAAATGTATCCCGCTGCGACCATTTGATCAACCAATTCTCGCACGCGATCCCACAGCACCGGGGCGCCGATGGCGATGTGGCTGTTGCTTTGCAACACGCGATCGGCCGCGATTCCATGTTCTCGCCAGGCGCGACCGCAGGTGTGGCAGTTGTGCAAAAAGGGTTGGATGCGGTCCATCGCCCCCGCAAATTTCGCCTCGGGCGTCTGCTTGGCTTCGAACTCCTCCCACAAGGCGCGCAATTCACCGCCCTGTTCTTCGGGCAACAGGGCAAAAATGCGGTCCGCGGCTTTTGCCTCGCGCTCGGCCTTATGGGCCTGGCCCGCTTCGTCGTAGAGAAAGGTATCTCCGGCATCGATCTCCACGAGGTCATGCACGAGGGCCATTTTGAGCACCTTGTGCATATCCACCGGCTCGGGCGCGTATTCCGCGAGAACGATCGCAAACATCGCAAAATGCCATGAGTGTTCCGCGTCGTTTTCCTTGCGCGTCTCGTCGAGCAAATAGGTCTGCCGAAAAACCTGCTTGAGTTTATCGACCTCGAGGAGAAATGCGAGTTGTCGTTCTAAGCGGTCGGTCATTGTGATGATTCCAGATGAATTGGATGGCTTATTTGATGTACCGCGTAACGTCAGTTATTCCAACCTCTCGCCGCTAATCCGCATGACCCCCGCCAACTTTTCCCCAGGTTTGAGGCGTATCCGCCCTGCGTCTATGCCCCGATTTTGCAGATTGAAGGCATCGGTCGCGCAGGTATAGGGTTCAAAGCACACGACGGGGCGGGAATCGGGCGCGTAGAGGACGAGTTCGCGGAACGCATCATCGGCTTCCATTGCGATCCGGACCTCGGCGGTCGGATCCACATACTCGCATCGGCTCCACCCTTGGGTCAACTGCACGCCTGACCAGACATGGTCGTAAAACCGATCCTTCAAAGGCGTCGCGTTTCGCACGTCGTACACCGTCCCATCCACGGGCAAAATCTCCCCGGTTGGAATCGGGTCGTCGCGCAAGGGCCAATAGGTCGCGGCGGGCATGCGGACCGTACACGCATCGCGGTTGCCATTTTCCGTCAACGGCAAGGGAAAATACGGGTGGATGCCCAGTCCGACGGGCATCGCCCCATCGCCCACATTGACGCCTTCAAATTCGTGGTACAATACCCCGTCCTTCAGCCGATACGTCACGCGCGCTTCAAAGGGAAAGGGGAAATGGTCGGCGATTTCCGGGAAATCTGCCGATAGGAAGCGGCTCGTTACCCACGCCCCCTCGGACGCGCCCGAGTCGATCACTTGCCACGGCCGCTCGTGGACAAAGCCGTGCGAGGCGTGTTCGCCCGGTCCGGGGGTCGCGAGTTGGTACGCGTTGCCATCAAACGAAAATTTGCCCTCATCGATGCGGTTTGGCCACGGGAACAAAATCGGAATGCCGTAGCCACTTGCGCGGCCTCGCAAGGTCTGGGGATCGGGCGGCGAATAGATCAGATCGACATCGCCCATCGCGTACGCAATGCAGTTGTTGCCCACCGATGGCAAAATTCGGGCTTCCCGTCCGGCCACCGAATCCCGCAACACGCAAAGCATTTCCCCGTGGAACTCCGCTCTTTGCACCCCGTATCGCGCCATGGCGTTCCCTCCGTTACTCGGGCAAGGGCCAGGCTTCGCCCGCCATGAACCCGCCATCCACGTAAATGGATTGCCCGGTGACGTAATCAGACGCGGGCGCCGCGAGAAACACGGCTGTGCCCACCATGTCTTTGGGCGTTGCCAACCGCTTTGCGGGCAAGCGCGACTCGCCCCAGGCGCGCATGGTGGGATCGGCCCACACCTTTTTGGTCAATGGCGTGAGCACGAAGCCCGGGCAGATCGCGTTCACCTGAATATTGTGCGGCCCCAATTCCAGGGCTTGGGATTTTGCGAGTTGCCCCACCGCGCCCTTGGTCGCTGTGTACACCGAGATTTGCGACAGGGACGCGCCCGTCGTCAAAGAGCCGATGTGGATGACCTTGCCCTGCTTGCGCGAAATCATGTGCTTTGCCACGGCCTGCGTCAAAAAGTACAGGCCCTTCAAGTTGACCGCCATGATCTCGTCGTAATGCGCTTCGGTGACGTCCTCAAACGGCTCGCGGATATTCATGCCCGCGTTGTTGACCAGAATGTCGATTTGCCCGTACTGATCGAGCGCAGCATCCACGCCGCAACGCACGGCATCCAGGTCTTTCACGTCCATTTCGCACGCCATCGCATCGCCGCCCGCATCGCCAATCGCCGCCACCACTTCGTCTAATTGAGACCGCGTGCGCGCGGCACACACCACGTTCGCGCCCTGTGCGGCCAACCCCTCGGCAATGCCGCGTCCAATGCCGCGCCCGGCCCCGGTCACGATGGCGACGCGCCTCTCAAGAGAAAACAAAGACATCGACCCCTCCTTATGGTGAAAATACTCGCGTCCATCGCGTGATCTCGGAAGCGAGTTCGCGTTTTTCCATTTCTGAAAGTCGGTCAAACGAATCCAATATGTTTGCGATACGGAGGTCAAAATCCCCTCGCCCGCGATGTTGCACCGTTCGATTCGGCGAAGATGGGGCCTCCGGATCCTCGCCGTGCTCTCGGCAAAACGCGAGGTATTCCTCAACCGACTTTTGCATCTCTTCCCGCAGTTCCGTTACGGATGATCCGTAGAACGAAATCGCGTCATGCGTATTGACCACTGTCCCGTGAAATGCGTCAATTTCCGGATCAAACGCAACCACCCCGCGATACCCCTTGTATTCAATCATGGCATAACCCGCGATGAGGCAATGCAATACGAGACACGGGAATATAAACAACGGACGCGCGTCTGTCTTGTGAAAAATGCGTTTTGCTCTTCCCTCTTCCCTCTCCCGCCTTCCCTTTTGTATCTTCGGACAGGCACAGGGGCCTGTCCCTACGATTGCGATTGCTTCTCACCTCTCACCTCTCCCGCCTTCTCGCTTGTATCTTCGGACAGGCACAGGGGCCTGTCCCTACGCTTGCGATTGCTTCTTGCCTCTCCCGTCTCCCCTCTCCCGTCTTCTCGCTTGTATCTTCGGACAGGCACAGGGGCCTGTCCCTACGATTGCGATTGCGTCTTGCCTCTCCCGTCTCCCCTCTCCCGCCTTCCCGCTTGTATCTTCGGACAGGCACAGGGGCCTGTCCCTACGATTGCGATTGCTTCTCACCTCTCCCGTCTCCCGTCTTCCCTCTCCCCTCTTACCCCTTGCATCTTTCCTCGAGAGAACATAGATTTTGCCCTGTCGCGTGTCGCAGTGAAAAATCACCACGAGGAGGAAAAATGGCCGATGTCAAATCCGCGTATCAGCGGTTGATCGCCGAAGTGAAGCAGATCGCCCTGTTGGGATCGTGCGCCAGCGTGTTGGGGTGGGACGAGCGCACGTATATGCCCAAGGGCGGAGCCGCGCATCGCGCAGAGCAACTCGCATTGCTGGTGGGCATGATGCACGAGCGCGCAACCGCGCCGCAAATCGGCGAGTGGCTCGCACAGATCGAAGGTAGCGATGGGGTAGCCGACCCGCATTTTGAAGCGGCGGTCAATGTGCGAGAGATTCGGCGGGGTTATGATCGGGCGATCAAATTGCCCAAGTCACTCGTCGAAGAACTCGCGCGGGCGACCACGCTGGCGCAACAGGTGTGGGCCGAGGCGCGTGCAAAGTCGGATTACGCCGCGTTTCGCCCCCATCTGCAAAAGATTCTCGATTTGAAACGCCGCGAAGCCGCCGCATTGGGCACGGGCGAGACCGCTTATGACGCGCTGTTGGACGATTACGAGCCGGGCGAGACCTCTGAAAATTTGAATCGGGTCTTTTCGGGCTTGCGCGGCGAATTGGTCGAACTGGTGGGCGCGATCGCCGAGTCGGGCAAAAAACCCGATGAATCCATTTTGAAGCGCGCGTATCCCATCGCGCAACAAGAGGCGGTTGGCAAATTGGCGGCGTCGCAGATCGGCTTTGATTTTGACCGCGGGCGTTTGGACGTCACCACGCATCCGTTTTGCAGCGGCATTGGGCCGGGGGACACGCGGTTGACCACGCGGTACAATCCGCGCTTTTTCTCCGAGGCATTTTTCGGAACGCTACACGAAGCCGGGCACGGGATTTACGATCAGGGGCTAAGCGCGGCGCATCGCGGCACGCCGATGGGCGAGTCGGTCTCGCTGGGCATTCACGAGTCCCAGTCGCGCATGTGGGAGAATTTCGTCGGGCGCAGCCGAGGGTTTTGGGCGCACTTTTTCCCCGCGGTGCAAGACGCATTCCCAGACGCGCTGACCGGGGTTTCCGAAGGCGATTTTTACGCGGCAGTCAATGCGGTCGCGCCCTCGTTTATCCGCGTGGAAGCCGATGAGGCCACGTACAATTTGCACATCATGCTGCGTTTTGAAATCGAACAGGCCCTGATCGACGGCGGGTTAAAAGCGGAAGATGTACCGGGGGTTTGGAATGAGACGTTTGAAAACTATCTGGGTCTGACTCCCCCCGACGACGCGATGGGCTGTTTGCAGGATATTCACTGGAGCGGGGGTGGCATCGGGTATTTTCCGACCTACGCGCTGGGCAATTTGTACGCGGCGCAGTTTTTTGAACGGGCACGCGAAGAGGTGGGCGATTTGAACGCCCAGTTTGCCGAAGGCCAGTTTGAACCGCTGAAAAATTGGCTGACGGAAAAGATCTATTTGCAAGGTCAACGCCATCGGGCATCCGATCTCGTCGAAGTGGTAACGGGAAAACCCCTGAGCTATGAACCCTTGATGCGGCACTTGAGGGCAAAATACGAACCGCTGTATGGGGTTTAGGGACGATAATCGCCGCTCCCAAGAGGTCAGTGATGAACCGCTATCGCAGTTGTACCGCGGCTTTTGTCGCGCATTGGTCGGATTGACCGTATGCCATTAACAGATGGAGTTTTTTTGATTAGACAACCCGTAATTTTGGATACGGATCCCGGCGTGGATGACGCGCTGGCGATGATGCTGGCGGTGCGGTCGCCAGAGTTGGATGTGATGGGGATTTGTACGGTGAGTGGCAACGTGCCCTTGGATGTCGGCACGCGCAATGCGCGGGGGGTGTTGCAGTTGTTGGGACGGGCGGAGATTCCGGTTTTTGCAGGCGCGGAACGTCCCTTAAAACGCGATCCCGTGTTTGCGACCCATGTTCACGGAAAGGGCGGGATGGGGCAGGCCGCGCTGCCCGAATGCGATGGGAACCAGCAGGCGGGGCGGGGCACGCACGCGGTCGATTTTTTGGTGCAGACCCTGTCCGATCGACCGGGCGAGGTGGTGGTGATCGCCGTTGGCCCGCTGACGAATTTGGCACTGGCCGAACAGCGTTTGCCCGGGGTGCTTCAAAAGGCCAAGCAGGTGATCGCGATGGGGGGCGCGATAGCCGAACCGGGAAACGCGACCCCCGTGGCAGAGTTCAATTTTTATGCGGATCCCCACGCGGCGCGGCGGGTTATTCATTCGGGGGCAGAACTCGTGATCGCGCCCTTGGATGCGACCCATCAGGTGATGCTACGCGAATCGGATATCGAGGAACGAATCGCGCCTTTGAATACCGCGATGGCTCAATTTATCGTGGATGCCACGCGGGATGTCCGAGCACTGTATCGGCGAATCGGGCGAGAGCCGGTGGTGTATTTGCACGATCCCCTCGCCGTAGGCGCGGCTGTCGCGGCCGAATTGATGGCGGTGGAGACGGTCTATGTCGATGTGGAAACATCGGGCGATTTGACGTTGGGCCAAGTGGTGGCAGACCGGCGAGCCGCGCCCGCAAAAGGGCGTCTTGGAACGCCTGTCGATTGCGTGATGCACGTCCGATCCGATGCGTTTTTGTCGCTGTTTCTATCGCGTGTTTGCTAACGCGCAAAAGCCCCGGCTCGTTTGGAGCGGGGCTTTGTCGTTTTACGGCATGGCGGTTAGGGTTTTTCTCGCAGTTTTAGATAGCTCGCGTAGCGCTGGGGCGCGATGTTGCCGGCATGGAGGGCGGCTTTGACCGCGCAGTTGGGTTCGTGAATGTGGGTGCAATCGCGGAAGCGACAGCCCGCGAGATGCGGATGAAAGTCCCGAAAGAGCAAGGGGATGTCTTCGACCGGGATGTCGTAGAGGTAAAATTCGCGCACGCCGGGCATGTCGCCGACGAACCCGCCTTTGTCGAGGGCGACCAATTCGGTGTGGGTCGTGGTGTGCGTTCCCTCGCCCGTGGCTTTGCTGATGGGGCCCGTCCGCAAGTGCAAGCCGGGTTGCAAATAGTTGAGCAGACTGGATTTTCCGACGCCCGAAGGCCCCATGAAGAGGGTGGTGCGCCCGCACAAGAGATCGTAAAACGCGCCCTTGCCCGCGCCGGAAATGATGTTGGTATAGACCACCGGATAGCCCATCGCCTCGTACGGGCGCATGACCCGACGCGCCCATGTTTCATCGGCGAGGTCGAGTTTGTTCAAGCACACGGCCGCGGGGATGCGTTGCCACTCGGCAATGCCCAACATGCGGTCGAGCAGATGCCAGTTGGGATCGGGTTCGGCCGCGGAAAAGATGGGGACGATTTGATCGATATTGGCGGCTAGGAGTTGTTCTTTTTGCGATCCGCCCGATGCGCGCCGAGAGATTTTGTTGCGCCTCGGGCACACTTCTCGGATCATGCCCGTGTGGTCCGCGCCTTCATTGAAAATTACGCGGTCTCCAACCGCGACGGGATCGATCACGCGCACCCGCCTGACCGACTGGACGCGCTGGCGGCGCGACCCCGGCGCGGCTTCGGGATATTCGAGTTGTTTTCGCAGGCGACTGGACAAGGCACACGCGACCACGCGATCCTCGGTTTGAACCGCGTAATGCCCGAGGTGATGGCGGATGACAGTGCCTTCGTTGGAAGCGATCACGAGAAACACCGATGAATGGGGTAAAAGGATGGGCGGGATCGAGAGGGATAGCGATGCCGCTCGATTCATGTACTCGGTAAATTAAGTTATTCTCAATTTTGATACGCACGAATCAGTACCTGAGTTGCTTGCTTGTCTAAAGTGCTTGGTCCTAAAGCATCATTGGTTGCCTTTGATGCCTTCGGCGACCTACTTTTTTTTAACAGCAAAAAAAAGTAGGCGAGCGGGGTACAACTGCCCGAGCAGTTCAAAAATGCCGCTCTCAAACGCCGAGGGGCTAGGCACAGCGCAAAGCACTTTTGTAAGAGAACGACATGCGCCAGCCTGCCAAGGGGGTTGCCCAATGAACCTGGGTTGCCAGACGGACTTGCGCGCTGTGCGCTATGGCTTTCATTGAGGGGTTTTTGAGATGGCACGCTTGGCGAGGGCTTATTTGATGTACGGCATCATGTCCGGCACGCTCTTGAAAAATTGAAATTCATAATTATTTAATTTACAGAGTAATAACTCCGTTCAAAAAAATAACGTCCATGATTATCGCGTCAAGCGCGATGGGGTTTGCAAACGGGTTGACTTTTGGCGGGGTTTTCGCCATGTTCTGTCCGCGTTTCGACAGATTCAACCCCCATAATGCGAAGGGCTTTTGGTGATACGGGTTGCCGTGGTCATCGTCAACTGGAATGGAGCGGCGTTTATCGGTCGCTGTTTGGACGCTGTGTTTGCCCAAACGCAACGGCCCGATGAAGTGGTGGTCATAGACAATGGCTCGACCGATGAATCCGTCGCTTTGATCCGCGCGCGGTACCCGAGCGTGCGACTGATTGCGCGACCGAATAACGCGGGGTTTGCGCGGGGGTACAATCTGGGCATCCGCCATACGACGAGCGATTACATCCTGATTCTGAACACCGATGTGTTTCTGGATCGGGATTTTTTGTGTCGCGCCCGGCAAGCGATTGAGCAGGCGCCGAATATCGGCTCCATCGCCGCGCGCATTTACAAAGCCGAGACGGATCAGATCGACTATGTGGGGCTGTGGTTGCAACCGTGGTTAAAAGTGGTCAACAGCCGCAACACAACCGAGAGGGCGTTTGTTTTCGCGGGCAGTGGCGCCGCGTTTTTTTGCCGCCGCGATATGCTGAACGACATCCGCGAGGGCGACTCGTTTTTTGACGAGGATTTTTTTTTGTATTGGGAAGATGTGGATCTGGCATGGCGGGCGCAACTGCGCGGCTGGCGATGCGCGTTCGCGCCCGAGGTCATGGCCTATCATCTGGGATCCGGCTCCCAAGGCGGCAAAGTTCGCACCCTGAACAAGCCCGCGTCCGTGCAACGCCATATTTGGAAAAACCGGTATTTGGTCATCGCAAAAAATGCGTCCTGCGTCGAGGGCCTCGTGCTCCTGCCGTGCCTGCTGTTGAACGAGTTGTTGCACTGGATCGGCATCGCCGTGCGAATCCCCCACCGGTTGCCCGTGTTTGTAGGGGCGCACATCGACTTTTTGAAATTGTTGCCCGCAGTCCTAAAAAAACGCCGCGCCATTCAACGCCGCCGCTGTTTGGGCACAGGCGCGGTCTTGCGATTTTTTCGGTTTTGAGCCATGGACAAACCAACAGATCAGAGAATCCGCCTCATGGTCATCATCACGCGCCTGGCCGTAGGGGGCGCGCCGCAAAGCGTTTTGACCAGCATTGGCGGATTGGATCCAAACGAGTATCGCATCGTGCTCGCGTCCGGCATGCCCGAGAAAAACGAGGGGGATTTAATCGCAGACGCGCGCGCGCTCAATGTGACCCTGCACCTCATCGCCTCGTTGCGCCGCGCGCCCCATCCGATCCGCGACCTCAAGGCGTTTTGGCATTTGTACCGCCTGATGCGCCGGGAGCGGGTTCAAATCGTGCATACGCATTTGTCCAAGGCCGGCATTTTGGGGCGTCTCGCGGCCCGGTTGGCAGGCGTGCCCGCGATGGTACACACGTATCACGGCGATGTGTTGGAGGGGTATTTTTCCAAGTGGAAGAGTTGGCTCTACACCGGCGCAGAGCGCGTGGTCGCGCACCTGACGGATCGATTCGTCTGCGTGAGCGACGCGCTGAAGCAGCGATTGCTAGCCTATCGCATCGGCTCGTCCGAGGATTTTCAGGTGATCGCCAATGGCATCGATGTGGATTTTTTCGCATCCGCCGAGCGCGGAACGGGCCGCCGCGTGGGAACCTTGGCGATGTTTTACCCGATCAAGCGTCTGGATTTGTTCGTGTGCATGGCACATCACTTGCGCGAAACCCATGCCGATGTCTCTTTTGAAATTGCCGGCGATGGCATGGCGGCCGAGGCCCTGCATCGGCTTTCCGAATCCCTGGGCAATCCCGTCGTTTTTACTGGAATATGCCGCGACAAACGCGCATTTTTGAAGGACTTGGACGTGTTCGTATCGTGTTCGGATTTTGAAGGCGCGGGCATAGGCGCGATGGAAGCGATGGCGGCAGGCGTCCCCGTGGTGGCAACGCGAGTCGGCGGCATCCCCGAGATCGTGCAAGACGGCAAAACCGGCCTGTTGCTGCCGCCCAATGATGTGGACGCCCTGTGTTCCGCAACAGATAAATTGCTGTCCAACCCCCAACTTCGCAAGGGCATGGGACGCGCAGCCGAGCAATATGCACGTACGCATTTTTCCCACCAAAAAATGCTTTCGGGCATAAATGCCCTGTATCGCCGATTGATCGCCGATTGCTGAGGACAGGCACGGGACCTCTCCCGTCTCCCGTCTTCCGTCTTCCGTCTCACCTCTTCCGTCTCCCGTCTCCCATCTCCCCTCTTAACCTCTCACCTCTCAACCAACTACTGATCCCATGATTTTTCTTACTGGAGCAACGGGTTATACGGGCCGATTCGTTTTGGATGCCCTCGTGAAAGCAGGCGAGCGCGTGCGCTGTTTGGTGCGGCGCGATTCCCCGATTCGCAAATTGGATGGCGTGTCGTTTCACACGGGCGATTTGGAACGGCCCGAGTCGTTTGTCGGCGCGCTCGCCGGATGCACTTCGGCGATCAGCGTGGCACACATTCGGTTTGCCCCGCAAATCGCGGATGCCTGTCGCAAAGCGGGTGTCATACGCGCGGTGTTTTTCAGTTCAACGAGGCGGTTTTCAAAGATCGAGGATGCCAGCGTGAATGCGGTCATCGCGGGGGAAGAGGCGGTCGTTGCCTCTGGATTGGATTATACCTTGTTGCGGCCGTCTATGATTTACGGGCCTGGGGACGATCGCAATTTGTCGCGGCTATATGCGTTTTTGAATCGCCACCGCCTGATGCCCATTTTCGGCACGGGCAACAATCTGGTGCAACCGGTCTATGTGGAAGATGTGGCAACCGCGACTATGGAAGCGCTTTGGCGAACGATGGCGATTGGCCGAGCCTATACCATCGCCGGCCCTAGACCGATGACCTATTGCGACATGATCGACACACTGGCGGAGGAAGCGGGCCGTTTGGTGCTGAAAGTTCACATCCCACTCTTTGTCGCGCGCCCCCTGGTCCGCCTGTGCGACAAATGGATGCCCAACTTTCCCCTAAAATTGGATCAAGTGCGGCGCATGGGCGAAAACCGGATGTTTGACATTTCAGAAGCCCTACGCGAATTGAGATTTGTACCGCGCAGTTTTGAACGCGGCGTGCGGGAAGCAATCACAGCGCAGGCGCAGCCTACAACTGACCACTGACTACCATCATGAAATACGAATGGATCATCGTGCGCCGGCACTTGTATAACATGGGCCGGCAAATGGGCTTCACTTCGGCAATCGCCATTCGGCGTCGGTCGCCCCCGCGGCCAAACGCAGTCGCCAACGGGCAACGCGCTTGACGAAAAAATACATATTGGTTATAGTTTAACGACCTTCATTACTAAAAAAATTAAATAATTCGGAATTTCAATTTTTCAAGAGCGTGCCGGACGTGATGCCGTACATCAATTAAGCCATCGCAAACCGTGCCATCCCAAAAGCCCCTCAATGAAAGCCATCAGGCACAGCGCGCAAGTCCGTCTCGTAACGCACTTCTTTTTTGCAACCCCACTTTGCAGGCTGACTCATGTCGTGCGATTACAAAAGCGATTTGCGCTGTGCAAGCCCCTCGGCGCATGAGAGCGGCATTTTTTGCTTACTTTTTGTTGCTGTTGACAAAAAGTAAGTCGCCGAAGGCATCAAAGGCAACCAACGATGCTTTAGGACCAAACGTTTTAGAAAAGCGAGCAACTCAGGTACTGATTTGTGCGTATCAAAAGGGAGTAGGAGGGTACGGATCTTGAATCGGGTTGTGGGACAAACGTTGATCGAACAGCGCGTGGAAAAACTCCAAGCCATTCGGGACATGGGCATCGAGCCTTACCCGTATCGCTTTGAAACCACGCACCATTCTGTGGATATCGCCTCGTCTTTTGACGACCTCAGCGCGTCAAAAGAACAGGTGCGGATGGCGGGGCGGTTGATCGTCACGCGCGGTCATGGAAAAGCGGCCTTTGCCGATTTGCGGGATGCCAAGGGCCGCTTTCAAATTTACGTCCGGCTCGACGCCGTGGGCGCCGAGGCGTTCGCCCTGTGGAAATTGCTCGACATCGGGGATTTCGTCGGCATCGACGGCCCGGTCTTCAAAACGCGCACCGGGCACATCACCGTGCAAGTGCGAGGACTCAAACTGTTGTCCAAAGCCATTCGCCCGCTGCCGGTGCCCAAAGAAGAAATGCGCGATGGCGAGCGCGTCATCCACGATCCATTCCGCGACAAAGAACTGCGCTATCGCCGCCGCTACCTCGACCTCGCGCTCAACCCGGACGTGCAAGCCGTGTTTCGCAAGCGCAGCGCCATCGTCTCTGCCATGCGCGAATTTTTGGATGCCCGCGGGTTTTTGGAAGTCGAAACCCCTGTGTTGCAACCGCTGTACGGCGGCGCGTCTGCACGGCCCTTTGTCACGCATCACAACGTGTTGGACATGCCCCTGTATTTGCGGATCGCCGATGAACTGTACCTCAAGCGGTTGATCGTGGGCGGGCTCGAGCGCGTGTATGAAATCGGCAAAAATTTTCGCAACGAGGGCATCGACCGCACGCACAACCCCGAATTTTCCATGCTCGAGCTGTATCAGGCGTACGCGGATTACACGGATATGATGGCGATAGCCGAGGAATTGTACGGCTTTGTCGCCGAAAAGGTGAACGGTTCGACAACGCTCGAATACCAAGGGCAAACCATCGACCTGACGCCCCCGTGGCCGCGCATATCCATGCATGACGCCATTGAAAAATACGGCGAGATAGACGCGGCGCACGCCTCAAATGCCGAGTTGGAGGTCGCGTGCAAGCGGTTGGGTTCCGATATCGAACCGGGCACCGAGCGCGGCGCGGCGATCAACGCGCTATTTGAAGCGTGCGTGGAACCCCAGTTGATTCAGCCGACCTTCATCACGGACTATCCCCGCGCCGTATCGCCCCTCGCCAAGGCCCATCGCAGCGCGAAAGCCCTCACCGAGCGGTTTGAACTCTTCATCAACGGGTGGGAAATGGCGAATGCGTTTTCCGAACTGAACGACCCGGTCGAGCAACGGCAGCGATTCGCCGAGCAACAAAGCCTGCGCGCCCGGGGCGACGATGAGGCCCAAGTCCTCGACGAAGATTATTTGCGCGCCCTAGAACACGGCATGCCCCCGACCGGCGGCTTGGGCATTGGCGTCGGGCGCATGGTGATGCTGTTGGCAGACGCGCCCTCCATTCGAGACGTCATCCTGTTCCCCCACATGCGCGCTCGAGAAAGCCGAAACGCCGATGGGTGAGTTGCTCCGCGCCACAGGGGTTTGCAAGCACTACGCATTGGGAGATGCCCGCATCGAGGTGCTCAAAGGGGTTGACCTAAGCGTCGTTCGCGGCGAAATTGTAGCCATCGTCGGCGCGTCCGGGGTCGGCAAGAGCACGTTGTTGCACATCTTGGGCGGGTTGGATCATCCCTCGTCCGGCACGGTCGCCATCGACGGCGTCGATATTTTTTCTTTGTCGGATGCGGAGCGCGCCAAATTTCGCAACCGCCAGATCGGATTCGTCTTTCAGTTTCACCACTTATTGCGCGATTTTACGGCCCTTGAAAACGCGATGATGCCCCTGATGATCGCAGGCCTCTCCCCAAGCGAAGCGCGGCCCCGAGCGCGCCAACTGCTCGGCGCGGTCGGGTTGGACGAGCGGCTTTCGCATTTGCCCGCCGAACTCTCTGGCGGAGAAGCACAGCGCGTCGCGGTCGCGCGGGCCTTGGTCACGCAGCCGGCCGTCGTTCTGGCCGACGAACCCTCTGGCAATTTGGATGTGACGCGCAGCGAAGCGTTGCACGCCTTGCTTTGGGACTTGGCGAGGTCCCGAAACCAGACCTTTGTCATCGTCACGCACGACCACCATTTGGCGGGCCGCGCGGATCGGGTGGTCGAAATGGAAGATGGCCGTCTCATAGGAAAGGGTTGAGTTTTTTGCCATGACCCGTTATCATTGGGAAACGGAGTTTTTGAGTCGTTAGACGAGAGGAGTATGGGATGAACAGCATGTTTTCGGACCAGGTCAAGCGCGTGATGCAACTCGCGCGCGAAGAAGCCGCACGCCTGGGGCACAACTACATCGGCACGGAGCACTTGTTGCTCGGCATCATCCGCGAGGGCAAAAACGCGGCCGTACAAGTGTTGATCAACCTGAGATTAAATCTCGACAATCTCAAACGAGAAACCGAAGATTGCGTGGCTTCTGCCGGCGGTGCAATGACGATGGGGGAAGTGCCTTTTACGCCCCGCGCAAAGCAGATTCTCGAAATTGCCGCCAATGAAGCCAAGGAAATGAAGAGCCGAGACGTGGGCACCAGCCATCTGTTGCTGGCGTTGTTGCGGGACAAAGACGGCGTTGCCGCACGGATTTTGGACACGTATGGCGTGGATCACAAAACCGCCAAGGAGGAGGTGATTGCCGTTTTGCAGGGACAGGGAAGAACATCGGGCAGGCGCGAGCGGAGAAAGAGCAAAACGCCATTCCTCGATCATTTCGGGCGCGATTTGACCGATTTGGCGCGGAAGGGCAAATTGGACCCCACCATCGGTCGAGAACGCGAAATCGAACGGGTGTCACAAGTGCTCGCTAGACGCAAAAAGAACAACCCCGTGCTCGTGGGCGAGCCGGGCGTGGGAAAGACGCAGATCATCGAGGGCTTGGCGCAGCGCATCGTGGAGCGGCGCGTGCCGCAAATTTTGCTGGACAAGCGCGTGGTCACGCTCGACATGGGCGGCATCGTCGCCGGCACGAAGTACCGCGGGCAATTTGAAGAGCGCCTCAAAGCCGTGATGAACGAACTCCAGCAAAGCCAGAACGTGGTTATTTTCATCGACGAGTTGCACACCATCGTGGGCGCGGGCAGTGCCGAGGGCACGCTCGACGCGTCCAACATGTTCAAGCCCTCGCTCTCGCGCGGGGAATTGCAGTGCATCGGCGCGACCACCTTGGACGAATACCGCAAGTACATCGAAAAGGACGGCGCGCTCGAGCGTCGCTTCCAAACGATTTTGGTCAACGCTCCCTCTGTCGATGAGACGGTCGACATTCTCATGGGCCTCAAAGACAGCTACGAATCGCATCACAACGTGACCTTTTCGCCCGAAGCCGTGGATGCCGCCGCGCAAATGGCGGATCGCTACATCAGCGACCGGCACTTGCCGGACAAAGCCATCGACGTGATCGACGAAACCGGCGCTCGGGTGCGGTTGTCTCGCCTCAATCCACCGGACGAGATCAAAGACCTCGAAATCGCCATCGGCGAGATCACGCGCGAAAAAGATCGGGCAGCCGAAAATCAGCAATTTGAAGAGGCGGCGCAGTTGCGCGATGAAGAGCGCGTGCTCAAGGGCAAACTCGACGCCAAACGCCAAGCCTGGGAAGAGCAGGTGACGGAGGACGTGGTCGAAGTGTCCGAAGAAGACATCGCCGAAGTGATCTCGAGCATGACCGGCATCCCCCTGTTTCGGCTGGCACAAGCCGAATCCGAGCGCCTGATCACCATGGCGCCCGAGTTGCAAAAGCGGGTGATCGGGCAAAGAGAAGCGGTCGATATCGTGTGTCGCTCCATTCGGCGCACGCGTGCGGGCCTCAAAGACCCCAATCGGCCCATCGGCACGTTTTTGTTTCTGGGCCCAACGGGCATCGGCAAAACGTATTTGGCCCAAGCCCTGGCGCACTATTTGTTCGACGACGAAGACGCCCTCGTGACCGTGGATATGTCGGAATACATGGAAAAGTTCGCGGTCTCTCGGCTCGTGGGCGCGCCGCCGGGGTACGTGGGCTACGACGAAGGCGGGCAGTTGACCGAGAAGGTGCGCCGTCGCCCCTATTCCGTGGTGTTGCTCGACGAGATCGAAAAAGCCCATCCGGACGTGTTCAACATTCTGTTGCAGGTCTTGGACGAGGGCCGGCTGACGGACAGCTTTGGGCGCAAGGTGAATTTCAAAAATACGATTTTGATCATGACGTCCAACTTGGGCACGCGGGATTTGCAAAAAGCGGGCGGTCTGGGATTCGGTCAGTCCGGCAAAAAAACGATGCGCGAGAAAATGGAAGAGCGCATCAACGAGGAGGTCAAAAAGACCTTTAACCCCGAGTTCATCAACCGGTTGGACGAGACCGTGATCTTCAACGCGCTGGACAAAAAAGAGATCATCCAGATCGTGGATATCGAGATCGAGAAAATCCTCGCGCGCGTCGCCGAACGCGACATCGCCGTGCGCCTCACCCCGGGCGCCAAGAATCTGATCGCCGAAAAAGGCTACGATCCCACGTATGGCGCGCGGCACTTGCGGCGCACCATTCAAAAACTGGTCGAAGACCCGCTGGCCGAGGAGATCATCCTGGGCAATTTCACAGATGGCAGCAAGGTGCGGATCAGCAAAAAGGGCGGCGAACTCGTGTTTGAGAGCGACCCCCTCGCCAAAGAAAACCCGGCGGACAAGGCATCGGTGCGAATCGGCAAAAAGGGCAACCCCCCCAACTTCGCCGATGCAAACGGCGGGGATGTCGTCGGCGAAGCCGTGACGGGCGGCGCCCCCGTCATTCCCAAGAAAGTCGTGAACAGGGACAAGGCGTGATCGCAACGGCGCGGTCAATCCCAAACGGCCCGGGCAGGCGTCCGGGTCGTTTCATGTACACTCGGAACATTTTATTATATTGGGCGTTTGAGGCACAACCCCACCCCGAAGTTTGTGCCTTTGAACTGGCTGTCGCCAGTTGTACCCCGCTCGTGCCTTTTGTGCTTTTTGTGGCTATTAGCCTTCTGTGGCTTTTTCAAGACAGGTACCCAAAACGTGAAACGCTTTTTTCCCCACAGCTTTTTGATCCTCATCGCGCTCGCGCTTCAAACTGCGAACGCGCAAGAGGGCCCGGTGATTCGGGAGATCCGCATCCGGGGCAACGATTGGGTCGAGACGTCGCTCATCGAGTCTCAAAGCGGGTTGTTCGAGGGGCAAAATCTGGCGGGCGGCGAAGCGGGCCGCGCGATTCGCAATCTTTACAAACTCGGCCTGTTTTCCGACGTCAAAATTTTTCTCGAGGAACGCCCGGATGGCGTGGCGATCATCATCGACCTGAAAGCCGTGCCGCGCTTGGGCAGCGTCGCGTTTAAGGGCAACAGCGCGGTGAAAGACAAGACCTTAAAGCGCGAGTTGGGGTTGATCGAAAATCAGTTGATCCAGTCGTGGGAAGAGAAACGGGCCGTCAACAAGTTGATCGCGCTCTACCGCAAAAAGGGCTACTTGCTCGCCGCTGTGGACGTCGCAAAAACAGAAGTGGATGAAGACGGGCGGTTGCCATTGGTCTTTGAAATCGACGAGGGCGCGAAGGTCAACTTGAAAAAGATCCGCTTCCACGGCAATACCGCATTGACCGGGAAGCAACTCCGCAAGCAGATGAAAGAGACCAAACAAGACGGCTGGTGGTTCGGCGGCGGGAAATACAGCGAGGAAACCTATCCCGAAGACAGGGAATTGGTGCTCGCCTTTTACCGGCAAAACGGGTATCGGGACGCGGCGATAGTAGCCGACAGCTTGTCCTACGGCCCGAACAAAAGGGATATGTTTCTCGACATTACCATCGAAGAAGGGCCGATTTACCGGTTTGGCGCGGTGACGTGGTCCGGCAATGAAAAAATCAATGACGCGGGCTTTTTTCACTTTATCGTCGTGGACTCGGGCGCGGTGTACAACGAGGAGCGCGTGCAAAAATCCCGCGAGCAGTTGCACAATGCCTACATGGACATCGGGCATATTGGCGCGCAGATCTTCCCGCAACAAAAGCCCGTTGGCGACCGCGTCATCGACGTGCATTTCGACGTGGTCGAAAACGATCCGTGGAAAATTCGCAAAATTTTGATCACGGGCAATACCAAGACCAAAGACCGCGTGATTCGGCGCGAGTTGCGCGTGCGCCCGGGCGATACGTTTAGCCGCGCCCTTTTAGAGCGCAGCGTGCGCGAGGTCATGCAACTCAACTTTTTCGCCAATGTATTGCCCGAACCCCGCGCCGTAGAGGAGACGTCCGAGATCGACCTCGTGTTCACCATCGAGGAAAAATCCACGGGCACCGCCTCCATCGGCGCGGGGTACAGCGAGCGCGACAAGTTAATCGGCACCATCGGGTTGCAGATTCCCAACTTTAGGGGCAATGGGCAACAACTCGATTTTCAGTGGGAATTTGGATCGCGGCGCGAAACCTTCAGCATTGGGTTCACCGAACCGTGGTTTCGCAATACCCCCACGAGCATTTCCGGATCCCTGTTCAGGAGCACCCTGCGGCGATTTACCAGTTTTAGCAGCGAAGCGAGCTACGATCAACGCTCAGAGGGCGGGGCCTTTCGCATCGGCCGCAGGTTGCGCTGGCCCGATTATTCGCGCATTTCCGGTGGGTATAGTTTGAATCGGGTTTCGTTTATCAATTTTGCCGACAGCACATACGCGCTCAATCCCTATTTTCGCGACAATATCACGAGCAGCATCAGCGCGAATTGGACGCGCGACAGCCGCGATTTGCCGATTTTTCCCACGTCTGGCAGCGTGATTTCCTATTCGCCCGCATTGGCAGGTGGCTTGTTGGGCGGTAATAGCGATTTTCACAAGCACGATTTTGTCACGAGTTTTTACTTTCCGCTTTTCTGGCGGTTGGCCCTCAACGTGAAGTCGCAACTCGGTTTTGTCGCCGGTTACGGACCCTATGGGGCACCTCCTCAAGAGTTGTACACGCCGGGCGGCGTGGATATTTTCGACGGCACGTTGTTGCGCGGTTATCCCGACCGGTCGATCGGCCCCGTCGATGACAGGGGCACGCCCTTGGGCGGCGTGGCGCAGTTGTTGTTCAATGCCGAGATCAGCATTCCCATCGTGCCACAGCAGTTTTACGGGTTGATTTTCGCCGACGCGGGCAATGCCTGGGGCAATCTGGATCGGATCAGCTTGACGGACTTGCGCCGGTCGGTCGGATTTGGCGTTCGGATCGTCGCGCCCGTCGTGGGGATTATGGGCTTTGATTTTGCCTGGGGCATCGACCGCCGGCTCGTCGACGGTCAAAAGGTGCAGATGATGACGCATTTCCAATTTGGTCCGCAGTTTCATTAGCCATCAGTTCCGCCGCGGTGAAGGGCGGGCTGAATTTTTTTGGAGGAAATCTGATGACACGCTGTCGCATGTTTTTGGTCGCGCTCTCTCTAACACTGGTCGGAATGGTCAGTTCTGTCGGTGCCGAGATCAAGCTGGGGTACATCGATTCGCAGAAAATTTTGGATGAGTACAAGCCCTATCAAGATGCTTTGAAGGAATTTAACCGCTACGAAGAAGAACTCGGCCGCGAGATCAGCGCCATGCAAAACGATCTGGAGAAGATGCAGGAGACTTACGAACGCCAATCTTTGCTGTTGAGTGAGAAACGCAAGCGGGAAGAACAGCAAGCCATTGTGAAAAAACAGCAGGAATTGCAGCGATTTGTGCAAGAGGCCAGCGATCCCCAACGCGGCCGTCTCGCGCGCAAGACCGCGGAATTGTCCGAGCCGATCATCCAAACGGTGAATGAGGTCATCAAGCAAGTGGCCGAGGAAAATGGCTTTGATTTTGTGCTCAACACAACGGCCCTGGCCTATGCAAAAGAAACGCACGATTTGACCGATAAAGTGCTCGAAGCCCTCGCCAAAGATCTCGAAGCCAAAGCAAAAACCAGTGGGGATTTGTGATGTATAACTACGAGATCATCCCCTATTGGAGCGATGAAGACCGCGCTTTTGTGGCGGAAGTGCCGGAACTTCCCGGATGCATGGCGCATGGCGACACGCGAGAAGCCGCGCTCAGGCATGTCGAGCAAGCGATGGCACTTTGGATTGACACCGCACGCGAGTTCGGCGATCCAATACCCGACCCCAAGGCCGAGCGTCTGGTGCTGGCGTGATGCCACATCGCACGGACGCAACCGGTACGGATAACATCACATAGCGGTTGGACAACCCATCGTCTGGAGCACACCGTGATTCTGAACGCCGAGGACATCCAAAAAATTCTTCCGCACCGCTATCCCTTTCTGCTGGTGGATCGCGTGACCGAATTGATCCCAGGCGAGCGGTTGGTCGCGTACAAAAATGTGTCGGCGAATGAGCCGTTTTTCCAAGGGCATTTCCCCGGCAATCCGGTCATGCCGGGCGTGCTCACCGTCGAAGCCCTCGCGCAGGCCGCGGCGATTTTAATGACCGATGGGCGAGAGAGCGATTTGATCCCCCTGTTCATGGGCATCGACAAAGCGCGTTTCAGACAACAGGTCGTGCCCGGCGATCAGTTGCAACTCGAAGTCGAAATTGGACAAAGACGCCGCAATGTGTGCAAGGGCCGCGGCAAAGCCACAGTCGATGGCAAAGTCGCCGCCGAAGCCGAATTGATGGCGATGTTCGCACGGCGCGAAGATTTGTAAAAACACCTGTCACTTTCCACGAATGTCGCATCCCGTCTCCCTCCTCGCGATGAGGAGGGAGATTTTTTTTATTTTTCCCGCTCCAAGACCTCCCATTCCGCGTTTTTGCGTGGTGAGAAGGGATAGGCCCCTGTGCCCGATACAAAATCGAGCCCGAGTTCATTGCGAACCCGGGCTCGTGTTCGATCCCCATCACACCCCACTATTTCGCATCGTCAAACTTGCCATCGCCAAAACGGGATGTCAATATCCTAAAATCACCCATGCCGATCACGCCATCGCCGTCCAAATCGTACTTCACCTCATAAGAACCCCGACCTTGAACAGACCGAATTTTGTTCGCAAGGGCCATGAAGTCCGCAAAATTCACCCGGCCATTGCCATCGAAGTCCGGCGTGGGCAGGGTTGCGGTGAACGTCAAGGTCTGCGAGAGCCCTGCCACAGAAACCAAACATGTGTGCGTGCTCGCGGTCGGGCCCAGGGTCAAGATCGTCTCGGCCTGCCCCGTGGCATCGGTGGTATCGGTCAACGCACTGAGTGACCCACCCCCTGCTGTGACCGAAAAGGTGACCGGTAGCCCGGCGTATCCACGTCTGTTTTGATCCTCCACTTTCACCACAAACGGATTCGCCAACGCCGTGTTGACTTTACCGATCTGTCCATCCCCTGAAAATTTCACCAGACGCGCCACAGTGAGCGAGTCATATCTCACCGTAACGCCTCTGCGACTGCTCGTAAGGGTGTCAATGTGCGTGGTGCGCGAGGCGGTGCTCAAGGGGTTGCCCCGCACATCGACATGGTCTCCACTTCCCAATCCCGTGTTTAATGTCAATGGCGAAAGGTCGGCGATGCGGTTGTTGGAAAGCCCCAGCCGCGTCAGGTGGGTCAAATCCGCAAGGGACGCGATATTCGAGATGCGGTTGTCACCCAATCCCAGCCATGTCAGATCGGTCAAATTCGCAAGGGACGCGATATCGGCGATGGCGTTGTAGGAAAGCCACAGCCATGTCAGATCGGTCAACCGCGCAAGCGAATCGATATCGGCGATGCGATTGCCGCCCAGAGACAGCTTTTTCAGCCGGGTTAGGCCAGCGAGGGAATCGATATTCGAAATGCGGTTGTTACTCAGATCCAGTGTATCCAACTGGGTTGCGAACTCCAGCCCGGTCAAATTGCTGATGCCCTTGTTCGGCGCGTCGAGCCGGGTCAAGCGCAACATCTCGGCATTGTTGATCGCCGTCCCGCTCTCTTTGTTGAGGCTGTCCTCAATCACCGCACGCAGGTTGGCATCGGCGATCGTCACGGACCTTGGAGACATGGTGGTAAAGATCAGCGTATCGCTCGCCCCTTCCACAAATGCCTTCACGGTGTCCATGCCGACCGTTGTCCCCAACGTCAACAGGATTCGCGCCAAACCATTGGAATCCGTCGTGTCGGATGTGGCACTGAGCGTCCCACCGCCCGCCGTGACCGAAAAGGTGACCGGTAAGTTTATATACTGTCCCGCGCTGTTCTTACTCTGCACCTTCACGACAAACGGATCCGCCAAAGCCGCGCCTGCCCTGCCTGTCTGCCCATCCCCGGAGACTTTTATCAAACGCACCGCAGAGAGTGGATCAAACCATACCCTAACTCCTCTGCTCGTAAGGGCGGGAATGTGCGTGGTGCGCGATGCGGCACTCAACGGGTTGCCATTAAGCCATAGCCTTGACAGATTGGTTAAGCCGGATAGGGGTGAGATATCCATGATGTTGTTGTTGCGAAGGTATAGAGTTGACAGGTTGGTCAAGCCGGATAGGTGCGAGATATCCGTGATGTTGGTGTTCTCAAGCCCTAACCATGACAGGTTGGTCAAGCCGGATAGGGGTGAGATATCCGTGATGTTGGTGTTCTCAAGCCCTAGAATTGACAGGTTGGTCAAGCCGGATAGGTGCGAGATATCCGTGATGTTGGTGCCCCTAAGCCCTAGAAGTGACAGGTTGGTCAAGCCGGATAGGTGCGAGATATCCGTGATGTTCTTTTCGTAAAGCCATAGCCTTGACAGGTTGGTCAAGCCGGATAGGGGTGAGATATCCCTGATGTTGTTGTAGCCAAGCGATAGCGTTGACAGGCTGTCCAAGCCGGATAGGGGTGAGATATCCGTGATGTTGTTGTAGACAAGCGATAGCGCTGACAGGTTGGTCAAGCCGGATAGGGGTGAGATATCCCTGATGTTGTTGTAGCCAAGCGATAGCGTTGACAGGCTGTCCAAACCGGATAGGGGTGAGATATCCCTGATGTTGTTGTTCCCAAGATCTAGACCTGTCAGTTTGGTCAAGCCGGATAGGGGTGAGATATCCGTGATGTCGTTGTCGGCAAGATTTAGCCCTAACAGGTTGGTCAAGCCGGATAGGGGTGAGATATCCGTGATGTTGTTGTTCCCAAGATCTAGCTCTGACAGGTTGGTTGCAAACTCCAGCCCGGTCAAATCGCTGATGCCTCCCTTGTTCCAGTAAATCCCGGTCAAGCGCAACATATCGACATTGGTGATCGTAGCACCAGCCGATTTGCCCAAGCTGCCCTCAATCTCCGCACGCAGGTGGGCATCGGGGATCGTCACGGGCCTGATGGGCACAGTAGTGAAGAGCAACGTATCGCTCGCCCCTTCCACAAATGCCTTCACGGTGTCCATGCCGACCGTCGCTCCCAACGTCAACAGGGTGCGCGCCAAGCCATTGGAATCGGTCGTGTCGGATGTGGCACTGAGCCTCCCACCGCCCGCCGCGACCGAAAAGGAGACCGGTAAATTTCTATACACATGCATCGTATCGGTCGCATTCTGCACGATCGCCCTCCGCACTTTCACGACAAACGGCAGTGCCAAAGGCGTGCTGGCGATGCCCGTCTGCCCATCCCCCGAGACTAGCCTCAGACGCGCCTCGGTGAGATTGTCAAACAATACCGTAACGCCTCTGCTACTGCTCGTAAGGGTGGGAATATACGTGGTGCGCGATGCGGCACTCAAGGGGTTGCCTCGCACATCGACAAGGTCTCCACTTCCCAATCCCGTGTTTGACGTCAATGGAGAAAGGTCGGAGATGCGGTTGTCGCGAAGATATAGCCTTGACAGGTTGGTCAAGCCGGATAGGGAATCGATAGCCGTGATGTTGTTATTACTCAGATCCAGCGTATCCAGAGTGGTTGCAAATTCTAGCCCGGTCAAATCGCGGATGCCCTTGTTCGGCGCGTAGAGCCGAGTCATGCCCGACATGTCAGAAGACCAGATCGTATCCCTGTTCGTTTTGTCCAAGCTGTCCAAGACCACCGCACGCAAGCTGTCATCGGAGATCGTCACGGACCTGGGATCAAACGATACGCTAACTCCTCTGCTCGTAAGGGTGTCAATGTGCATGGTGAGCGAGGGTCTATTCAAAGGGTTGTCCCGCACATCGACAAGGTCTCCACTTCCCAATCCCGTGTTTGATGTCAATGGCGAAAGGTCGGAAATGCGGTTGTTGCTAAGATATAGAATTGACAGGCTGTCCAAGCCGGCTAGGGGTGAGATATCCGCAATGGTGTTGCCGCTAAGCGATAGACTTGACAGGCTGTCCAAGCCGGCTAGGGGCGAGATATCCGTGATGGTGTTGTTGTAAAGCCATAGAAATGACAGGTTGGTCAAGCCGGCTAGGGGTGAGATATCCGTGATGGTGTTCTCGTGAAGCAATAGAGTGTCCACGTTGGTCAAGCCGGCTAGGGGTGAGATATCCGTGATGGTGTTGGAGCGAAGATCGAGATTTGACAGGTTGGTCAAGCCGGCTAGGGAATCGATAGCCGTGATGGTGTTACCGCGAAGCCCTAGCCTTGACAGGTTGGTTGCGAACTCCAGCCCGGTCAAATCGGTGATGGCATGGCCCGTCGCGGTGAGCTGGGTCAAGCCCAACATTTCGACCTCGGTGATAGGCGCGTTCCTCGCCTTGCCCAAGCTGCTCTCAATCACCTTACGCAGGCTGGTATCGGGGATCGTTACGCGGATGGGCACGGTGGAAAAGATCAGCGTATCGTTCACCCCTTCCACAAATGCCTTCACGGTGTCCATGCCCGTCGTCCCCAACCTCAACAGAGTGCTCGCCAAGCCATTGGAATCGGTCGTGTCGGATGTGGTGCTGAGCCTCCCACCGCCCGCCGCGACCGAAAAGGTGACCGGTAAGTGTCTATACGCATACGTCGTATCGGTCGCACTCCGCACTTGCACGACAAACGAATCCCTCAAAACCTCGCCTGCCCTGCCTGTCTGCCCATCCCCCGAGACGAGCTCCAACGGCGCCCAAGAGCGCGAGTCAAACGTCACCGAAACCCTTCTCCTCGTAAGGTTGGGAATGTGTGTGGTGCGCGAGGCGGCACTCAAGGGGTTGCCCCGCACATCGACATGGTCTCCTCTTCCCAATCCCGTGTTTAACGTCAATGGCTCGAGATCTGAGATGAGGTTGTTCCGAAGCCCTAGAGATGCCAGGTTGATCAAGCCGGATAGGGAATCGATAGCTGTGATGTTGTTATTCCTCAGATCCAGCGTATCCAGATTGGTTGCGAACGCCAGCCCGGTCAAATCGCGGATGCCCTTGTTCGGCGCGACGAGCTGGAACAAGCCCAACATATCGGCATTGGTAATCGTATCGCCAGCCGCTATGCTCAAATCCAAACGGTCTTCAATCACCGCACGCAGGCTATCATCGGCGATCGTCACGGGCCTGAGCGTGAGCCGATCAAACTCCACCGTAACGCCTCTGTCTATGCCCGTAAGGGTGGGAATGTGCGTGGTGCGCGATGCGGCACTCAATGGGTTGCCCTGCACATTGACAAAGGCGCCACGGCTCCATCCTGTATTTCTCACCAATGGCTCGAGATCGGAGATGCGGTTTCTCTGAAGTCTTAGCGTGCGTAGGCTGGTCAAGCCCGATAGGGCTGAGATATCCCTGATCTTGTTGTTATGAAGACGGAGATCTGTCAGGTTGGTTGCGAACGCTAGCCCGGTCAAATCGGTGATGCCCTTGCTCGGCGCAACGAGCCGGGTCAAGCGCGACATATCGACATTGGTGATCGTCTCACCAGCCGATTTGCCCAAGCTGCTCTCAATCACCGCACGCAGGCTGTCATCGGGGATCGTCACAATCGCTGTCACCGAGAGGGTGAACGTCAGCGTGGCCGTGGCATTGCTCGCATCGGTCGCCGTCAGCGTGTAGGTCGTCGCAGATGCGGCGGTCGTCGGCACGCCAGCGAGGATGCCCCCGTGGCCCGAAGTGGCGGCTTTATACGTCAGCCCCGCCGGCAGAGCAGGGGTCAACGTGTAGGTCAACGCGCCGGTACCGGCAGCGGGCAGGGTATCCGAGACCGCCACATTCACCGTATAGGTCGTGTCCGGCACCGTTGCTGTGCCAAAGGTCGGCGTTGTCTGTGCGGAGGCTGGCGTTGGCGCGAGGATCGCCATCAGCGCGGTCAGTGTCAAAAGTGCGATATTCGCCCTGTTGCGGAGCGCAAGAAGCAAATGGATCAAAAGGTTCGGCATGTCCTTCTCCTTAATTTTGAAGTCCTACATCAAAGTTGAAAAAACAATCGGTTCAATACAAAGGTATCGCGGTCAACGGGCACGGCGGGGGCCCGATTGTGCAAGTTGATGATGCGCCCTTCGAGTCGTGCCTGTCGTTTATCGCGTTCGGTCATTTCGCCTCTTTTCTGCGATGTCCTGCAATGACGCTGCATTTAGGGGGTTGCCCGTCTTTCGTTTGCGCGTGCGTTAATCGCGGGACGGGCGTTCATTTTTTTGCGATGAGTCGCCTTGCCCGCGCACGAGGCGTTGAACTTTGCAGTGCTCGGATTGGAGCGTGCGTTTTAAGTAGGTCAACGCGCGTCTCGGTCGGGTCTGCTCGCCACAGGTGAACAAGTCAATCGCGGCAAAGCCTTGCTCCGGCCAGGTGTGGATGGTCAGGTGGCTTTCCTGAATCACGACAACGCCCGACACGCCGCAGGGCGAAAAGCGATGGAAGGTGGTATTGAGAACCGTGGCACCTGCGCGATGGGCCGCTTCGACCATAACCGTTTCGAGCGCGGCGACATCGTTGAGCAGATCGGCGGGGCAGCCGTAGAGATCGATGAGCAGATGTTTGCCCAGTGGGTGGGGCATAGGTTCTCAGGCAAGCGGTGGGTAGGTACAGTTAGGACAGGAGGTTTTCCACGTATTGGCGCGCAACCGCGCAGGCTTCGGCGGGTTCGGCCCAAGTGACGTGTTCGAGTTCGATGACGAGCTCGCCATCGTAACCCGCATTCTCGAGAATGCCGATCACATCTTCAAACGGCAAATCGCCTTCGCCAAAGGGCACGGGGGTTTCACCTTTTTGATCGCGCAAGTGAACCGCGCCGATGCGATCCGCAAAAGCCGTTGCAAAATCGCGCACGTCAACCCCTGCGGACAGGAGGTGGCCGGTATCCATCAGCACTTTGGCGCGGTCCGGAATCTCGGGCAAAACGCGCTCGTAATCCGCGATATTTTCCAACAAATTGCCCTTGTGATTGCCCAGGTTGAGCGTGAAATCCGCAATGCGGTCGAGGGCGTAATGGATGCCCGCAACGAAATCTTCCCGCGCTTGGTCCGTGCGTTGCCCGCCCTTGAGATTGGCGCACTTGAGGCGCAACGCCCGCGCGAGATGGATATCCCATTCGACCTGCCGCAAATTGTATCTCAAGTCGCGTTCGCCATTGGCATTGCAACCCGTGAGGTTGCGGATGTTGAGGCCCGTCAGCGCGACCCCCGCATCGTCCAGCCGCTCGCGCACCATCCGCACGGATGTATCCGCGTGAACGGGCGAACTCTCGGTCCACGCGCGAAAGAGTTCAACGCGCCGAAACCCCGCGGCCCTCGCAACGCGCAGCGCGTCGGGCAAAAGCAACTCCGGACAAACAGTGGTGCTAAAAGTCAGTTTCATAAAATCGCTCTTTGGAAAAGTTGTCCATCCGCCCACAATCCACCCCGCCCTCCATCGACCTGTAGGGACAGGCCCCAGTGCCTGTCCTCGTTCAGCAGTCCGTTCACCGCCCATTCAGATAAAGCACGACATCCTCGCCCTCGGCCTCCACGCGGTACGTGCGGACGCGCAGCGAATCGTCGGTAATGGACTCGCCGGTCTTCAGATCAAACTCCCAGTTGTGCCAGGGGCACTTGATGATCTCATCCTCGCGCTCATGCCCGATATCGGTCGCGCCTTCCCACACGACCAGGGGACGGACGCGGCCCTTGCAGAGCGGCCCCAAGCGATGCGGGCAGACATTGCGGAGCGCGTAAAGCGTGCCGCCCACGTTGAGAACGCCGATCTCGCGCTTGCGGATCGTCACGATGACGCGCGCCCCAGGCGGCACGTCCGCTATTTTTGCGACCTTGTGTTTCGACATTAGAAAAGTCCGAGGATTTCGGCGGCGTTCTCGCCCATGACGCGCTTTTTCAAGTCGAAGTCAATATTGCGGAGAACGTGGCCGGGTTCATCCCAATCCCAATGGGGATAATCGCTGGCAAAAACGAGCGTGTCTTCGGCGTGCATCCAGCGCAAGTACGTCTCCAAGTCCGCCTTGCCGCCGGGGATATCGGGCATCGGTTGCGTGCCCAAGCGGATGTGTTCGCGGATGTACTCGCTCGGCAGGCGTTTGACCCACGGGGTATAGTCGCGCAACGCACGCCAGTCCAGGTCCAAATGCCACATCAGGCCCGGTAGCCAAAACGTGTCCATTTCCACAAAAAAGAAGTGGAACTCCGGAAACTTCTCAAACACGCCTTCCACGACGAGGCTGGTGACGTGTGCCTGTGCAATTTGCGGCCGCGCCATCCGCATTTCGAGATAATAGGTGGGATACCCCGCTGCGGTGGGCGGCGATGCAAGCCCCGCGCCCTCGCCTCCAAAGTGAACCGAGACGGGCAAGCCGTGTCTTTCGCAGGCTTCGTAGATCGGGTGGTAATGCCGGTTGCCAAACGGCATGCGCGCGCCCGCGGGCATCATAACCTGCACGAAAGCGGGATCCGGCCCCAAGCGGTCGATTTCCTCGACCGCGAGTTGCGGATCCACCGGGCAAATGTGAATCGAAGCTCGAAACCGAGGGTCCGCGCGGATCCAATGATCCTTTGTCCAATCGTTAAACGCGCGGCAATAAGCCGATGCGTAGTCCGGATTCGTGTGAACCGCCGCCGCATAGGGGCCGCCGGTGAGCACCGCGTAGTCGATATCATAGACATCGAGATGCTTCTCGATGCAAACCTCGGGCTGGTGCGCGGGATTTTCCTTTGGATTCTCCCACAGGTCGAGCCGCGCCCCGCCGCCGGGCATGTTGGTATATCCGAGTCGGGGCATCATCGCGCCAAAGTCTTTGATGTACTCGACGAAGTGGCGCGGCAAATAGGGATAGAGCGCGTCGCCCTTGCCCGGAGAATGGTGGACGTCGCAATCCACAATTTTGATCTTTGTCAGGGACTTGGCCCTGCCATTTGTGCGCGGCACTGTTGCTGTTGCAGGCATATTGTCCTCCTGTGTTAGACGCGGCATCATCGCCAAATCGGCCTTCAAAATAGCAATGACGAGTATAGAGCGAAAAAGAACGGCGGTCAAGCAATACGCATCTTTCGAAACGGGAACTGACCACTGACCACTTGGGAGCAACGGTTGAGCGGAGTTCATCTGTTCGCAATGAGCCGAATCTCAAACAACTTGGGCCACCACTTGCCCGTGACGAATAGGTGCTCTGTCTCCGCGTCGTACGCGATGCCGTTTAGCACGTCGACGCGGTGTCGCAGGCGATCCTCTAATGGCAGAATGCCCGCGAGATCGATCCATCCCGTGACCGCGCCCGTTTTGGGATCGATGCGGACGATGCGGTCGGTTTGCCACACATTGGCGAATAGCTGGCCCTCGATGTATTCGAGTTCGTTGAGATAATGCACCGGCCCCGCGCCGTCGGTCACCTCGATGCGGCCCATTTCTTCAAACGTATCCGGATGCCGAAAGTAAATGGTATTCGTGCCGTCGCTCATCAGCAGCTTTTCGCCGTCGTGCGCGATTCCCCACCCCTCGGTGGGATAGGTAAATTGGGTCTGCAAGGCAAAGGTGTTTTTGTCGTACACAAAGCATATCCCCGCCTTCCAGGTGAGTTGGTACAAGCGGTCGCCAAAAACCGCGATGCCCTCGCCAAAGTACTGCTCGGGCAGGCGTTTTTCCGCCAAAACCTCGCCCGTCCTCGGCGCGACCTTGCGGATATCAGACGCGCCGTACTGCCCCGTGCCCTCGTAAAAAATCCCATCCTCAAAAACCAGCCCTTGGGTGAACGCATTGGGATCGTGCAAATGGGTATTGACGACGAGATAGGAATAAACCGCCGGCAACGCGGATTCAGACGCCGCGGAATCGGCCCCCGGAATCGGCGGCGCAGCCGTTGGGTTGCACGCGAATAAAAAACACGCGCCCAGAAAAATGGCGCAAACGCGAATACGGCTTTTAATTTTTTCGAGATATCGTCCCATGCCCGTTCAATATACGATGGGAGAACGCGAGAAAAAAAATAAAAAAATGGGGTGAATCGCTATACGCGATTTACCCCATTCACTTGCCGGACAACGCACGAGGCTCACAAATTCAACTGACCGCGCAACATCACCCCGTGATTCGCCGAATCGCTCGCCTCATCGCGCAACCCCTCGAGGCTCACATTCCCCAACCCGCCGATCGCCATCCGACCACCGAAGCGATAGCCCCGCGCCCCATCCTGCGAGAAACGGAAACCACTATAAGGCGTGAGCAGGCCAGCGAACATCGGCACCGTGTAACCGACCTCTGTATCCATGCGCGCTGTCGGTTCAAAGCCACCCAAGCCCGTGCCCATCGCGCCTTGCTCCCACAACTGCGTCACGCCACTGCTCGTCTCGCCATAAGACGGTTGCACTTGGAGCGACAACCCGCGACCATCGGCTTTGGGGCTAAACCGCACGGAAAAACCCGCGCTCCACTCCTTTGTATCGCCTGTATGCGCGAGCAAAACCCGGCTCGTCGCCGCCACAGTCAGACGCGCCGCCGCATAGCGCAACCCACCGCCGAGTTCAACGCCTGCACCGGTCTGCCCATCGCCGGCATCCATCCGCATGCCGAGTTCCATCGACGGCGTCAGCGATGCGCCCGAGGCGAATCCAAACGTATGCGCGGCCTCGCCCGCCAAGCGCACGCGCTGGGTATTCGCCGCCATCCCCTCAATCCCATCGCCATTGTCATCGATCGCCAAGCGCGTCATCCACGCCTCGCCCTTCAAATCGAATGACGACAGTCCCCCAGACAGGCGCGCACGCCCACCCGCTGCTGCGGTCATCAGATCGCTGTCGCTCGTCTGCCGCCCCGCCTCGTCGTCTATCGCAATCTCGCCTCGGCCATAGCCGGCCGTCGCCCACAGGTTCGACCCCAGCGGCGAAGACCAACCCAAATAGGGATGGGCACTGACCATGCGGCTCTCGTGCGTGCCATCTATCGCCTCGCCATACCCTCGATCCGTGTACGCAACCGATCCCTCAAACCACGAGCCGACGAGCCCGGCGATCACGCCATTGCCAAAGCGCATATCCGCGCCGAGATGCGCGGCGAAGAGGTCGCCATCCCATGATACGGGGGAATCGCCACGGAGGCTCAGGCGCCGAAAATCGCCCGCCCCCCACAACGCGCCAACCCTTTTGCCGCGCCCGGCCGTGAGCGTGTCCGCATGGTCGCTGGAGAGTGGGACGGCAAAAGACGATCCGCCGAGCATCTCCTGCCATGACCATGTGCCCTCTTTGACCGCGTATTCGCTCGCCATCACCTTGCTGGCGACAAACGAAAGGGCCGCTTCCGAGTTCAGGATCCCAGGCGAAATGCCTTCCCAGTCAATGCGGCCCGTCAGCGCGTCGAGGGTACTCGTTCGCATCGCACGGGAAAGCTCGGGCAAAATCAACTCGTTGATCGCCCCAATCCGCGTGCGGTCTGAAACCTCAATGGCTATCGTAAAGCTCAGTTCCGCCCTATCGCCATCCTCATCTGTCGCCATCCACTTATACGCCCTCGCATCCATCGGCGTAGTCGGCACCCCGATTATGACCCGTGTCGCCGCGTCGAGCACCAACCCAGCGGGCAGAGCAGGCGTCAGCGCGTAGGTCAACACGCCATTCCCACCGATCGCCTCCGGTAATGTGAGCGGCGCAATCTCCCTACCTACCCGGTAGCGTTGCGGCCCAACCGTCTCCGTGAACACCGGTATCAGATCCTCCGCCACTTCAACCGTGAAGACCAGCATAGCCGCATCGCCATCTTCGTCCGTCGCGGTGTAGATGCACTCCGTCGTAGCCATCGCCTCGGTCGGCGTACCCGAAAGCACACGAGTCGCGGCATCAAATTTTAACCCGGCAGATGGAGCAGGCGTCAGCGCGTAGGTCAACGCACCATCGCCACCCGTCGCCAAAGGCAACGTCAGCACCTCAATCGGTCGATTTTTGACGAACTGCTGTGCGGCTACCGTATCCGTGAACACGGGCACCAAATCCGCCGCCTCAATGATGAATGTCAGGACCGCTTGATCGCCATCTTCATCCGTCGCGATCCAATTGTACTCGGTATCGTCCACATCTTCGTCCGGCGTGCCAGAAACGACCCGCGTCGTTTTATCAAACTCGAGACCAGGGGGCAACGGCGGCTCCAGATCGTAATTCACTACACCATCGCCACTCGTCGCCTCCGGTAAAGTGAACGGCGGGATCACTTCATAGGGTTGATCATCCATAGGATCATCTGTCATCTCATCTATGAATACCGGCACCGAATTGGGAGGCGCCACCTCTATCGTGAACGTCAAGGTCGCCGTATCGCCATCTTCATCGGTCGCACGCCACCGGTACTCGGTCGCACTCATCGTCTCAACCGGCGTACCAGAGATAATCCGAGTCGTCTGATCAAAACTCAGACCAGACGCCAAATCCGGCACCAGCGAGTAGGTCAACACCCCATCGCCACCCGTCGCCAAGGGCAACGTCAGCGGCACTATCGCCCGATGCTCAATGTAGCTTTGCGTTCCAACCGTATCCGTGAACGCAGGCACCTGATTCGCACGTGCCCGCGCCGGATCCGCCGCCACCTCTATCGTGAACGTCAGGATCGCTGAATCGCCATCTTCATCGGTCGCTGTCCAACGGTACTCGGTCGCACTCATCGTCTCGCTCGGCGTACCAGAGATAACCCGCGCCGTCGGATTAAAACTCAAACCAGACGCCAAATCCGGCGCCAGCGTGTAGGTCAACATTCCATCGCCACCCGTCGCCAAGGGCAACGTCAGCGGCACTATCGCCTGATGCTCAACATAGCTTTGCGCTCCCAACGTATCCGTGAACGCAGGCACCTGATCCTCTTCCACCACGACAAAGAAACTCAGGGTCGCTGAATCGCCATCTTCATCGGTCGCCGTCAGAGTATAGCGCGTCTTGCCCTTTGGCTCGGTTGGTACGCCAGACATAACACCGCCATTGCTTTCCCTTGTGGCAGGCGGGGTATAGGTCAGTCCAGCAGGTGGTATCATCGCGTAGGTCAGCGCACCATCGCCCCCGGTCGCTTCGGGAAAGACCAATGGCGTGATGGCTGTACCTTGCAAATAGCGTTGAAAATCCACTGCATCCGTGAATGTCGGTACCGAATTGGGAGGCACCACCTCTATCGTGAACGTCAGGGTCGCTGAATCGCCATCTTCATCGGTTGCTGTCCAACGGTACTTGGTCGCAACCATCGTCGCGCCCGGCGTACCAGAGATAACCCGCGTCGTCCGATTGAAACTCAGACCAGCAGGCAAATCCGGCACCAGCGCATACGTCAACGTTCCATCGCCACCCGTCGCCAAGGGCAACGTCAGCGGCACTATCGCCCTGCGTTCAATGTAGCTTTGCGCTCCAACCGTATCGGTGAACGCCGGCACCTGATTCGCAAGTGCCCGCACCCGATTCGCCACCACCTCTATCGTGAACGTCAAGGTCGCCGCATCGCCATCTTCATCGGTCACTGTCCAACGGTACTCGGTCGCAACCATCGTCTCGCCCGGCGTACCAGAGATAACTCGTGTCGTCGGATTGAAACTCAGACCAGCAGGCAAATCCGGCACCAACGCATAAGTCAACATTCCATCGCCACCCGTCGCCAAGGGCAACGTCAGCGGGGCTATCGCCCTGTGCTCAACGTAGCTTTGCGTCCCAACCGTATCGGTGAACGCAGGCACCTGATCCTCTTCCACCACAACGAAGAAACTCAGGGTCGCCTCATCCCCATCTTCATCGGTCGCCGTCAGAGTGTAGCGCGTCTTGCCCTTTGGCTCGGTTGGTACGCCAGACATAACACCGCCATTGCTTTCCCCTGTGGCAGGTGGGGTATAGATCAATCCAGCAGGTGGCGTCAGCGCGTAGGTCAGCGCACCATCGCCCCCGGTCGCTTCGGGAAAGACCAATGGCGTGATGGCTGTGCCTTGCAAATAGCGTTGAAAATCCACTGCATCCGTAAATGTCGGTACCAAATTCTCGTCCACATCGATCACGTTGATCGTGACTGCAACGCGCTCCGTATTGCCTTGGCCATCGCTGATGTCCACCGTCACGCTGTAGGACGAAGTGGTCTCGTAATCCAATGTCGCGCCAGAAGCCACCTTGATCTGACCGCTTCCGCTATCTATTGTGAAAGCGCTGGATCCCGACAGCGCGTAGGTCAGCGCATTGCCCCATCCATCGATCGCGGTCACAGGCGCGCCGACAGCACTGCCCGGTGGCGTATTCTCGGCGACCTCGCGGGTGATCGCACGGTCAGGTGCGGCGGTTTTGATATCAGTCAAAACAGGCGATTGATCGGTACTACCCGTGCCCTCATCCGACCAATCGCCCTCGCCCTCGGCATTGCGCGCCCGCACCTGCGCCTCGTAGGTCGTCCCCGCCGACAAGCCCGTGATCGTCGTTTGCGTGCCTGTGCCACTGAAAGGGAGATCTGTCCACTCCGACGCGCCCTGCTTTCGATACTGCACATCGTAGCCACTGATCGCCGGACGGCCCGTATTGGTCGGCGCGGTCCAACGGATGTCCAGGGCTGTCTGCGGATCGGTAGTTGACCGCGCCACCGATGGCGCGTCCGGCTTGTCGGGCGGCTCCTCAACATCGGCCACATTGATGGTGACAGCGATGCTGTCCGTGCCGCCATAGCCATCGCTAACCGCCGCCTTCACGCTGTAGGACGAAGTGGTCTCGTAATCCAGCGTCGCGCCGGAAGCCACCCGGATCTGACCGCTCCCACTATCTATCGTGAAAGCACTGGATCCCGACAGCGTGTAGGTCAGTGCGTCGCTATCCGCATCTGTCGCGCTCACCGGTGTGCCGACAACTTGACCCGCCGCTGTATTCTCGTCGACCTCGCGAGTCG
Organism: Candidatus Latescibacterota bacterium; assembly: GCA_965242535.1. Lineage (GTDB taxonomy): Bacteria > Latescibacterota > UBA2968 > UBA2968 > UBA2968 > VXRD01. Next base: position 4,061,368 of record OZ251458.1, on the reverse strand, counting down.
TGCTTGCCCCATCGGTAAAAACCGGTGGGCGATTGGTGCTACCCGTACCCACATCCGACCAATCGCCCTCGCCATCGGCATTGCGCGCCCGCACCTGCGCCTCGTAGGTCGTCCCCGCCGACAAGCCCGTGATCGTCGCTTGCGTGCCTGTGCCAGTGAAATCGTGAGTGATCCATGTCTCTGCGCCTTGCTTTCGATACTGCACATCGTAGTCGCTGATCACCGGCCGGCCCGTATTGGTCGGCGCGGTCCAACTGATGTCCAGGGCCGTCTGCGGATCGGTGGTTGCCCGCGTTACCGAGGGTGCGTCCGGCTTGCCGGGCGGCTCCTCAACATCGGCCACATTGATGGTGACAGCGATGCTGTCCGTGCCGCCATAGCCATCGCTAACCGCCGCCTTCACGCTGTAGGACGAAGTGGTCTCGTAATCCAATGTCGCGCTAGAAGCCACCTTGATTTGACCGCTCCCACTATCTATCGTGAAAGCACTGGATCCCGACAGCGTGTAGGTCAGCGCGTCGCTATCCGCATCTGTCGCGCTCACAGGCGTGCCTACAACTTGACCAACCGCTGTATTCTCGTCGACCTCGCGAGTCGTGCTTGCCCCATCGGTAAAAACCGGCGGGCGATTGGTACTACCCGTACCCACATCCGACCAATCGCCCTCGCCCTCGGCATTGCCCGCTCGCACCTCCACCTCGTAGGTCGTCCCCGCCGACAAACCCGTGATCGTCGCTTGCGTGCCTGTGCCAGTGAAAGCGTGAGTGATCCATGTCTCTGTACCCTGCTTTCGATAATGCACATCGTAGTCGCTGATCGCCGGCCGGCCCGTATTGGTCGGCGCGGTCCAACTGATGTCCAGGGCCGTCTGCGGATCGGTAGCTGCCCGCGTCACCGATGGCGCGTCCGGCTTGTCGGGCACCTCATCTACATTGGTCACATTGATAGTAACCGTGATGGCGTCTTCGCCCCTCACACCTCTCTCCACCTTGCCATCGCCGCCATAGACCCTCAAAATGTAGGTGGTAGTACCTGACTCGTAGTCCAAGTTGGCATCGGACCCCACCCGGATCTGACCCGTACTCGAGTCCAAGGTAAAGGGAGGGACCTCTTGGGAGGGGACGTCATCACCAGGGGAATCCGTCAGCGAGTAGGTCAGCGCGTCGCCATCTGCATCTGTCGCACTTACCGGCGTGCCGACAGTTTGACCCGCCGCTGTGTTCTCGGCGACCTCGCGGGTGGTCGTACGACCACCGAGCGCGTTGGGTTCGCCCTCTGTGAAAGCGGGCCGGCGATTGGCGCTGCTCGTGCCCGCATCCGACCACGCGCCCTCGCCCTCGGCATTGCTCGCCCGCACCCGCGCCTCGTAGGTCGTCCCCTCGTAGGTCGTCCCCGTCGACAAACCGCTGATCGTCGTTAGCGTGTCAGTGCCGCTGAAAGCGTGGGAAGTCCAGTTAGACGCGCCTTGCTTTCGGTACTGCACATCGTAGTCGTTGATGGACGCGCCGTTGTCGTTTGGGGCAGTCCAACTCAACTTCAACTCGAACGCGGCACCGGTCGCAGAATGGGATGTCGTACGCAGAGCCACTGTAGGCGACGCAGGCTTAGCGGGTGTTTGCGACTGCGCCTCGGCAGGCGGCGCGGCAACCACAAAGGCGAGACCTCCCGCAACGCTGGCTACGGATAAAGAGAAACTCGCTAAACTTTTTATTTCTCGAACAACTCGGTAGCAAAAACGCATAAAATTCCCCTCCCTCAAGAGATTGACTTAACCTTATTCTGCAAAAGCACAAACTGTGCCAACTTTGCAAAAAAGAGCTAAACCCTTGAAAATGAGTCAGATGGAGGGTATGCGTGGGATGGTGGGTGGTTTTCGCTTGTGGCGAAATGCAACGGGCGCGCATCGCATCGAACGCGAGGGGAGTTACGCAACTGCCTAATTACGCGGGATTTAGAGAAAAGAGGAGGGAATGTGTTGCAATTTGCAACGCCTGTCGCAGTTTGCAACAGGAGGGAAGCTACGGAGAGGAGGGGGCGTCGTTCGGGACAACTTCCGGGAGGGCGTCTTGTCAACGCTTGGTGGACAGGTCGTATTTCTTCAATTTTCGGTACAGGGTCGCGCGGTCGATGCCCAAGGCCCGAGCCGCCTCGGCGATGTTGTTGTCCGAGGCTTCGAGGGCGCGGATCAGCGCTCGCCGCTCGACTTCTGCCAGCGGCAAAACCCGTGACGACACGGGATCACTTGGCACGACCGGGGAAAATTGGGGCGGGAGGTTGCTCGCTTGCAACACATCCGCGGTCTCCAACACGACGGCGTGCTCGATGGCGTTCTCCAACTCGCGGACATTGCCGGGCCAATCGTACTGCAACAACAGTCGCAACGCAGCCGTGGAAATGCCGCTTATCGACTTGCCGCCGCGTTCGGCGTGTTTCTCGAGAAAGTGTTTGGCGAGCGGGAAAATATCTTCGCGGCGTTCCCTCAGTGGCGGAATCGCGATGGGGAAAGCCGCGAGGCGATAGAACAGATCCTCGCGAAACGCGCCCGCCTCCACCGCATCTTCCAAGTCTTTGTTGGTCGCCGCAATGACTCGGATATCGACCGAGATGGTGACCGTGCCACCGACCCGCGAGATTTCCCGCTCCTGCAATACGCGCAACAGCTTGGCTTGCAGAGCGGGTTGCATGTCGCCGATCTCGTCGAGGAAGATCGTCCCCCCGGCCGCGCGCTCGAATGCCCCGATTTTTTGCCGCGTCGCCCCGGTAAAAGACCCCCGTTCATGGCCGAACAGTTCGCTTTCGATGAGCGCTTCGGGAATGGCCGCGCAATTGATGGCGAGAAATGGCCCCGTCTTTCGCGAGCTGTTGAAGTGAAACGACTTGGCGACCAACTCCTTGCCAGTGCCGCTCTCGCCTCGAATGAGCACCGTGATCTCGCTCTCGGCGGCCTGCTTTATCAGCGCATAGACCCGCTGCATTTGAGGGCTGGCTCCCACCATGCCTGCGAAGGAGTAGGTCGTTTCCAGCTCGGTACGCAAGCGCAACACTTCGGCTTTCATCCGCTCGACCTCGACCTCTTTGGACACATCGCGGTACACGTAAAGATTGCCGATGACATCCTCTCGCCCATCGCGCACCGGTGTCGTGGATTGATAGAACAGCCGCTGTTTTGGCAACTGATCCGCAGGAGCCGCCGCCGCGGCGTCGATGTCCTCGAGGAGGAACCTTCCCCCCAGGTCAGACGGGCTGGGTTCTTGGAATCGCTCTTGGAATCGCGCCATGAGATCGCGCGGCGGAATTTTCTGAATCTCGCCTTCCGCCAGGTCGAACAACTTCTCGTACCCCCGATTGGCAAAGAGCAGGCGCCCGCGGATGTCGTACATCGCCATGGCGTCTCCCGTCGCATCGAGCACGGCTTTTAGCCTTTGATGCCCGAGCGTGAGTTGCCGCTGTTTCTCCGCCAACTCCTGTTCGACATTCCACTTCCCGACCAGGGAAAGCGTGATCTGTATAATCTCCTCAGTCGTAAAAGGCTTTCTGATATAGAGCAACTTGTGGAGCAATTCCATTTCATGGATGATCTCGGGCAGAGACTTGTCCGTGTACGCGGTCATGATGACGATCTCCACGTCGCGGTCGATTTCCCGCATCCGACGGGTCGTTTCGATCCCATCGATGCCCGGAGGCATTCGGATGTCGATGAAGGCGAGGGCAACGGGGCGGTTCGATTCCTTTCCCGCCTTTGCGATTTCGCAGGCTTCCTCCCCGCTCATCGCGTGCAAAATCTCGAACTCCGGCAGAAAGGTCTGGGCTTCCTCAACGAGGAACGCGCTCGCCAACTCATCGGTTGCCGCGCCCACGAGGCCGGGCGTCAACATTTCTACAAAGTCGTCGTGGATCTCTTTCTGATCATCCACGATCAAGACGCGATTATTGCCGTAATTTTCGGATTCCATCGGCGATCCTCTCGATGATCGATGTTGCAACCATCGTTTTAGATGTGATAATATTCTAAATTAGATGGGGGGGGGGGGGGGGGTAACTGAGACGAGCGGCAACTCGACATGCATGGTCGTACCCTTGCCGATGCCCTCACTCAAAGGGTAAATTTTCCCACCGGCTCCGATGACGAAATTGGCGGCGGAATGGAGCCCCAGCCCAGTACCCGATTTCTTCGTGGTATAGCCCGCGGCAAAGAGCTTCTTGAGAACCTCATCTTCGATGCCAATGCCGTTGTCGCGCACTTCGATGCCGAGGAAACTTTCCTCGATATAGCCCCGGATCTGAATGCGAGGCAATTCCTCCAGCCCGCCCAATGCGATCCGCTCATCGATGGCTTCAACCGCATTTTTGATCAAATTGACCATCATCTGATGAAATTGACTCTCTTGAACCCGAATCTCTTTCGGCGCGTTTTCGCAGTCGATCTCGATCTCAATCCCCCTTTTCAGGATCGAATCTTGCAAGACCTTGACGGCATCGCCGAGCGCGTCCCGAAGGCCGATGTCTTTCCGATCGACACTCGGACTGCCGAGCGCCTTTTGCGTCCGGACGATATCGGCAATGTGCTTCGCCCGATCTCTGACGCGATCGACCGTCTTGACCCACGCGACATTCCGCTTGGTAAAATCCTCGGCGAGCGCGAGGATGAACGGCATCACCTTTTGCCCTTGCGCGTCATTTTTCAAGTAGCCGATCCAATCATCGCGACGCGCTTTGATCGCATCGGCGAGCGCGCAGAGACGCCGCGTCAAGTGATCGTCCATCAAATTCTGGTGAACGGTCTCAATTCCTATGGTTATGCTGTTGATCGCATTGCCGATATTGTGGAGAATGGTATCGACCATCTCCAACCTCCCTTGCGCGAACGCGCGTTCCAACGCTTCTGTGGCGACCATCTGATCGGTGACATCGCGGAACGTGATCACACCCCTTTTGATCTCGTCTCTATCGTTGCTCAAAGGTCGCCCGCTCACTCGGATATAAACGCCATCCGGCTTTCTCTCGTTGCGTATGAACAAATCCACCTCATCTATGCTCTCGTTGCCGGATATAGCCCGGATGAGCGGCAGATCCTCTGTTTTGACGAGCGTCTTTCTATCGGCGTAAAAACAGCCGTATGTTTCGGGCCATGCATCTGGAGCCGCGTCGGTCTCGCCCAAGCCGACAATTTCTTCGGCCCTGGGATTTACATACAGGAAGTTGCCCCCTTCATCGGCGACGACAATGCCATCGCTGATGCTGTTAAACGTGGCCTCCATCAGTTCGTTATGACTTTGCAACTCCCGCACCGTTTGTTCCAACTTGACCTCGGACTTTTTTTCGTCTGTGACGTCGCGAAAGACGATCACGCCTCCTCCGTAACCCTCTGTATTCGTTTCCAAGGGGCGTCCACTCACGCTGATATAAACGCCATCCGGCTTTTTTTTATTGCGTATAAACAACTCGATATTGTCTGTCGATTCCCCCCGTATGGCGCGCACGAGGGGAAGTTCATCCATTGGCATGGGGGTTTTTTGATCGCCGAAAAAGATACCGTATTGGTCTGCCCACTGATCGGGGGGAACATCCAACATACCGATGCCGACGATTTCTTCGGCATTGGGGTTAAAAATGCTGAATTTTCCCTCTGCATCGCCGACCACGACGCCATCGCTGATGCTGTTAAAAACGGTTTCCATCAGTTGGGTCTGGCTCTGCAGGTCCGCGATGGTCTGCTTCAATTCGGCTTCTGCCTGCTTGAGCTTCGTGACATCGCGAGTGACGACCACACCCCCTTTCAAAGTACCCGCACTGTCCTTGAGGGGTCTGGAACTCACACTCATATAAACCCCCTGCGGTCTTCTCCTATTGCGTACAAAACACTCCATACTATCTACCCGATCCCCGCGTATGGCGCGCACGAGGGGAAGCTCATCCGCGGGCATCAGCGTTTCTTTGTCGGGATAAAAAATACCGTACTTTTCAGCCCATCCCTTGGTACTGCTATTCGGCCTGTGGGTGCCGCCCATTCGCTTCGCACTCCGATTGCAAATCAGGTGTTTTCCGTCTTTATCGACGGCGATCACGCCATCGCTGATGCTGTTAAAAACGATTTTCATCAGTTGGGTTTGATTCTCCAACTCGGCAATCGTCTGTGCCAGTTCGGCCTCCGATTTTTTGTTTTTTGTCATATCGCGCAAAACGACGAGGCCGCCTTTCAAAACGCCTTCGCCATCGATGAGGGGCCTGCCGCTGACGCTGATATAAACGCCATCCGGCTTTTTTTCGTTTTTGACGAACAATTCGACATCGTCTGTGCTCTCGCCGCGCATGGCACGCGCGAGGGGAAGCTCATCCGCGGGCACCGCGGTTTCTCGATCCAAATAAAAGACGCCATATCGATCGGCCCATTTATCGGGGACGTAATCCATCGTGTCTATACCGGTAATTTGTCGGACACTTGGATTGACGAGGTTGAATTTTCCCTTTGAATCGGCGACGATCACGCCATCGCTGATGCTATTAACAATGGTTTCCATCCATGAGGTCCGATTCTGTAACTCGGCGATCCTCTGTTTCCACAAGGTCTTTTTTGCTCGGCACTTCCCTTCCCGCTCGGCGATGGAAAGAGCGGTTTGGATGTTGAGGTGGAGTTGTCGATCTTCGACGGGTTTGAGCACATAGCCGAATGGCTGGGTCGCCTGCGCCCGTTGCAACAGCTTTTCCTCTGCCCCATCCGTCAAATAGATCGCTGGAATGTCGATCTCTTCGGCCACTTCAACGCCGCTGACATCCCCTTTGAGCTCGAGATCGATCAGGGCGAGATCGGGCCCCATGGCAACGGCTTTTTCAATGGCCTGCCGCCCGCACGAAACCGCGGCACACACCTCATACCCCAAACCTCGCAGGCGTTCTTCCAGATGTGCGGATCCGGAATCGCCTTGCACGATCAACAGCTTTGCGTCAATCATTCTGTACCATCCTTTGATTTTTTAATGAGTTATACCAATTCTCAAATACACGCCAAACGCTCCGAGCCTGACTGCGACAGCCGTTCATCATTAGAACATGCCCTCGTGCCTGTCCGAAACAATAAAAAAATTTTGATGGCGAATCAAGCACAATACTCAAAAAACAAAAAACGCGGCCGTTGTGGCCGCGTTTCTTTTTTAGTTCGCATATCCCTAAAAGTTCAGCGAACCCTGCAACATCACCCCGTGATTCGCCGAATCGCTCGCCTCATCGCGCAACCCCTCGAGGCTCACATTCCCCAACCCGCCGAGCTCCATCCGCCCGCCGAAGCGATAGCCCCTCGCCCCATCCTGCGAGAAACGGAAACCACTATAAGGCGTCAGCAACCTGGCAAATGACGGGACAGTGTAACCGACCTCCGCACATGTGCTCGGAAACGGCCCCCAATTTTAGAATCGGACGAGATTCGCCGACCACTTTCCGCGAAAAAAATTTCTCGCTGGATAATTTTGTATTATATTTTTTTGAAAGCGGACGGACTCCACTCTGATAGGACAAAGCGATCGGGAGCGAATATGGCGAAGCGAAAGGTGTTGATCACCGGGGGGACGGGTTATGTGGCCGGGCGGATGTTGCCCGCATTGCGCGAGCGGTATGACCTGACGATTTTAGACGTGAAAACGACCGACCGAGAAGGCGGGGAAGTGCCCGACGTGGTCATCGCGGATTTGACCGACCGAGACCGCGATGCGTACCGGGCGCATTTCAGGAGGCAAGACGCGATCATCCATTGCGGGTTCATCCGCGGCCAAAACCCCGAAGACCGGTTCTGGACGGAGATGCAGAACATCGACATGGCCCACAACGTGTATCGGACTTGCGTGGAGGAAGGCGTCCGCCGCGCCGTGATCATCAGCTCCAACCACGCGGCGGATTACTACGAAAATTTGATCTGGGCGGGCAGGCGGGAATTTGTCACCCCGGAAATGTACCCGCTCTCCGACAACTTTTACGGCTGGGCAAAGGCGCAATACGAGTTGTTGGGCTTCACCTTTGCGGCGGGATTGATGAACGCGGGCGAGAAATTGGAAAACGTGCAGATTCGCATCGGCGGCCCGCGCGAGACCGACATGGATCGCGCCAAAGCCAGCGATTTGAAACGCATGCATCGCGGCCTGGGCGCGTACTTGAGCATTCGGGATCAAGTGCAACTGATCGTCAAAAGCATCGAAGCCGAAAACATCGACAACGACTACGGCATTCCCTTTCAGATCTTTTACGGCATCAGCGGCAACGCGCACAACTTTTGGACCCTCTCCAACGCGCGCAAAAAAATCGGCTACGAACCCGAAGACGACAGCCAGGTCAAATTCGCCGAACAATTGTCCAGAGTATTGTTGGAAGCGCGGGAAAACTATCGGTTGGAGTAGGATGTAGTATGACCCTGTAAATCAAATTATGGGATGCGATGTGACTTCCCAGTTTCAATATCAATTTGAGTGGGATCCCGTCAAAGCGCGGCGGAATCTCAATGACCATGGCATTGCTTTCGAGCGTGCTGCGACTATTTTTTGGGATCCACAAACTCTCGTTGAGTTTGACGAGGAGCACAGCCAAGATGAGGACCGTTGGGTCGCGCTCGGGTTAGATCGAACGGGCATCTTACTGGTTGTTTGCCATACATATCGTGAAGAGACAGCAGTAAATGCCCGAATACGTTTGATCTCGGCACGTAAAGCAACCGAGAATGAAACGAGACATTATACAAGGAGATAGCCAATGAAATCGGAATACGATTTCTCCAAGGCCGAAAGAGGGAAGTTTTACCGCGAGGGAGCGGAGATTCGGTTGCCGATTTACCTCGATGGGAAACTCCAATATCGGCTTGAACAGATCGCGAAACAAAAAGGCAAAGAGTTGGGCGAGGTGGTCAATCAACTCGTGAAAGCGGAAGTGGAACGATTTGAAGCATTGCCTTGAACCGCGTCGAACGAATAGTTCATCGACACACAGGCGCAGCCCAAATCAAACGGACTGAATCGGCGTTGCTAGCCGTTCAATAGAAAAGGATTGGAAACCGCGTGACACCCGAACGCATACGCACGCTCTTAGAGGCCGTTGAACGGGGGCAAACCGATGTGGATTCGGCCCTCGTTCAACTCGCGCACTTGCCGTTTGAAGAACTCGGATTTGCACGCATCGATCACCATCGCGCGTTGCGGCAGGGATTTCCCGAAGTGATCTTTTGCGAAGGCAAGACCGTCGATCAGGTCGTCGCCATCGCCGAGCGCATCATCTCATCCGGCACGGCATTGCTCGCAACGCGCACCAATGCCGAGATGCGCGACGCGCTTACCGCACGCCATCCCGATGCACGCGTCAACCCCCTCGCACGCACAGTCATCGTGCCCGGCGAGGTGCCCGAAGCAGAAGCGATGGGCAAAATTCTCGTCATCGCCGCGGGCACATCCGATTTGCCCGTGGCAGAAGAATCCGTGGAAACCGCTCGCGTCATGGGCAATCCGGTCGAAACCCTGTACGATGTGGGGGTCGCCGGGATTCACCGCTTGCTCGCCTGCCGCGACCGTCTCTCGGAGGCCAGTGTCATCGTGGTGGTGGCCGGCATGGAGGGCGCGTTGCCCAGCGTGGTGGGCGGCTTGGTCGACGCGCCGGTCATCGCCGTGCCGACCAGCGTGGGATATGGGGCGAGTTTCAACGGGTTGGCCGCCCTGTTGGGCATGCTAAACAGCTGCGCGGCGGGCGTGACCGTGGTCAACATCGACAACGGCTTTGGCGCAGGCGTCGCCGCGAGCAAAATCAACCGCCTTCGGATGGGGCGATGATTTGTTTGTAGGTCATTATTTTTATTTTTTTTTTATTGCCACAGAACAAAATGTACATATTCGCAACCTATTGATTTTACGCGCTTTGACAGAGAAAAGCCACATGTTTGTACGCCTGCGACCCATTCCGTCCTGTAAATTGTGATCCATCTGCTCTCGTAGCTTCTCAACAGGCATTTGCAGATCCTCCACGTATCCCCTTGTTTTATTGTGCTTTAGAATATTCTGAGGCACTTTTTTTATTTTTGGCACAGCAATTGCAAGATATGTTATGTGACGTAGCATTGACATCCAAACGAAGTTGAAGCCGGTGTTGGACACATGACACAGTCCACTAAACGCTTCGCAAAATTCGACATATTAGCGACAGGCACATGGTGCCCTAATTGACACCCGAAAAATGTTGCTTGCGCTGAGATGTTGAAGAAAGGAGAAAAAAGAAATGATGAGACGAATCGTATCAAACCCTAGGTAATCAACGCTATTCGTGACCTATAGGGATTTGGTAGAATCAGTTTTGGATAGACTTTTTACTCCATCATTTTATTCGGAGTAAATTTTTTTCAGGAGAATGAATCATGACTCAAATGTTGGCAAATCGCCTGACAACAGTCCCTCAACAATTTTTTTCAAATTGTGTATCTTTATCCCTGCGGGAAGAAGATTTAACCGCAAGCGATTTAAGTGGACTTCAAGGCGGTAATCCTCGGTTGGTTCAATACGTCCTAGAAAATCTTCCAAAGGCCCAGAGAACAGTACAGCAAACTCTCAATAGAGGGATGCCCCCTGTTGTATATGCCGCTTTTGGAAAATTTGAGCAAATTGGTGGCGCAATACTTGATACCTGTGATAGTGTCTTAGATGTAGCATCAGATGCCATTACAGATTTCGAGAATGGCGTAAAATCGGGATGGTATCCCGGTAAAGGGTATGGTGGATAATACCAAAGTAGCCATGCACAAGCACAACACAGTAATCCAGCGACTTTTTTTTGTGCTTGTGCATGCTGCTGGAGTGGTTGCGGACCGAGGGCGTAACATCAGTTTGAAAGAAAAAAAAATGAAAAAAAAACGTTCTTTTTCTTGGTGGCAATTATTGATCAATTTCATCACAGGAGGGTTTTTTGGCCCGATCTTCCTCACTGTGGTATTTATGCCGATGCACCTCGATGATCTCATCTTGACGATAAGCAGCATCGTAGGCGCTTTCGCATTTGGTGGATTTTATTGGCTGATTTACAAGGATCGTCCGTAAGTCCCCGTTCCTCGTTTGAAAAAAATAGGCGCGATTCCCATACCCTGGAATCGCGCCTTTGTTTTTTGGAACGAATTTTACCAAATTGGGGGCCTTACTCATTCGGCGAATTGCGGAACGGATTGAGGAAGCCCAAGCGGTTGTGATACGCGAGCGGCGCGCCTTCGGCGTCGCACAGGGGCATGGGCGGATCGGCGTTTGCCGTCGCTTTGCTCGCGATGACGAGCGCGAGGATGCCGATGGGAACCGCGAGGAGATCCGCGGGCTGATCCGGCGCGAGTTTGTGCAGCGCGAGATAGGCCATCGCGCCTGCGATCATCGCCCAAAGCGCGCCCGAGCGATTCGCCTTGGGCCACCAGATTCCCGCGGTGAACGGCACGAAAAGCGTCGCGAGTAGCACGGACCACGAATCGACCATCAGCGTGTACACCGCGTTGTGCGAAAGCGCGAGGTACAGCGCGATCGCCCCGAGGATGGGCACGCTGAGGCGGCACAGGCGAAGTTGGGTTTGCGCGTCGATATCCGGGCGCAAATAGCGGATCAAATCGTTGCCGATAACGCTGGCGGGCGCGAGCAACGCGCTGTCGGCACTGCTCATCAGCGCGGAGATCAACGCGCCGATGAAAACCGCGATGCCCAGCGGGGGCAGATAGGTTTGGGCGAGTTTTATCATCACCTGCTCGGGATCGTCCAAATTGGGAAATGTGAGCGTGGCCGCGATGCCCAAAAACACCGGCAACATGCCCACGGTCAGGTAAATCGCGCCCGACAAATACGCGCTGTTTTGCGCCACGGATTCATCGCGGCTGGACAAGCTGCGCTGCAACAGGTCTTGCCCGGCGAGATTGCCCAAGCCGATCACCAACCAATCCCGCATGTATGCCGCCCATGAGGTCAGGCCCGCGTCGCGGGGATAGAGATAAAACGGGTCGTCGGGTATTTGTGCGCGAATGGCGGCCCAGCCGCCCATGTCGTTCAGCAGAATGGGCGTCATGAAAATGAGGCCCAAAGTCAAGACCGCAACTTGGATGAAATCCGTGAGCGTCACCGCCCACATGCCGCCGGCCGCGGTATAGACGAGCACGATGATCGCGCCGATGCACGTGCCGGTCACCGCGTCCAACCCGGTCAAGGCGTGGATGATTTTGCCAAACCCGACCATCAGCGACGCGACCCATCCGAGATAGGCCGGAATCGTACACGCCGCCGCGAACACGCCCGCTGTCCTGCCAAATCTGCGCTCGAAAAATTCGGCAATGGTGGAAACGCCTGCCCGCCGCATCATCCGCACGTAAAACATCCCCGCGAGAAACAAACACAATGCCGCGCCAAAGGGATCGGCAATCACGGCCAAAAACCCCCCTTTGTACGCCGCCCCCGCCGCGCCGAGCACCGTGCCCGTGCCAAACCAAGTGGCGGAAAGCGTGCCCGTGGTCAACACCATGCCCAACCGCCGACCCGCAACCACGAAATCCGCCGAATCCTTAACGCGCCTGCTGGCGTAAATGCCGACCAATAGGGTGAGCAAAACGTAAAAACAAAGGCCAGCGATGATGGGCAGTTGGGACATGGGATTCCTCGGTTCGTCGTCAGTGGTCAGCAGTCCGCCCGCTCCTGACTTCCGAGCGGTCAGCGGTTGGCAACACGAGTGGTTCGCGGCAATATAGCCACTTTTTTCTACTTCGGGAAGACGGAAGACGGGAGACGGGAGAGGTGAAAGGCGAAAGGCGAAAGGCGAAAGGCGAGAGGCGAAAGGCGAGAGGCGAGAGGCGAGAGGCGAGAGGCGAAAGGCGAGAGGCGAAAGGCGAAAGGCGAGAGGCGAAAGGCGAGAGGCGAGAGGCGAAAGGCGAGAGGCGAAAGGCGAGAGGCGAGAGGCGAGAGGCGAAAGGCGAAAGGCGAGAGGCGAGAGGCGAAAGGCGAGAGGCGAGAGGCGAGAGGCGAGAGGGCAACACCTGCCAGGTAGGGATAGGCCCCTGTGCCTGTCCGAAGATACAAGAAGGCTTTTTTGAGTGATGGATCAAGGGCGGTTTTGATGGGTTTGAGCCAGCGCATCATGCGAGTAAAACCCCACACCCCACCGCCGCTGTGTCCCTCGTATCCCCTGCATTCTCCGCTTGTCTGAATCACAGATTACGCGGATTAAAGGATTGCGCGGATTACCCCCCACAACCCTCCCGCCGCTGTGTCCTTCGTACCATCTCCACCCTTCGTCCAACCTGCCAACCCAATCCGCGTCCTCTGTTTCATCTGTTTCATCCGTACTCTCTGCCCTCTGCCCCACTCTCGCCTTTCATCCGCCTTTCGCTTTTTCTTTTTTGGCCCTGTGGGCTACGCCTCTGTCTGCTCTGTGCGTTGTCCTCCGCCCTCCTCTCGCCTTTAATCCGCCTCTAATCCCCTAATCTGCGTAATCCGCGATTCAGACAAATTCCCCACTCCCTCTGCCCTCCTCTCGCCTTTACTCTCCCGTCTCCCCGCCTCTCTGCCCTTCGCCCTCCTCTCGCCTTTAATCCGCCTTTCGCTTTTTCTTTGTCGGCCCTGTGGGCTACGCCTCTGTCTGCTCTATGCTTTGTCCTCCGCCCTCCTCTCGCTTTTCATCCGCCTTTAATCCCCTAATCTGTGTAATCCGCGATTCAGACAACCTACCCCCCCCCCTTCGCCCTCCTCTCGCTTTTATCCGCTTTTCATCTGCGTTGAATAATGTCTTGTCAAAAATGGCGTGATTGTGTAACCTTTTCATTGTAGGGACAGGCCCCCGTGCCTGTCCACATCGCATTAAACGACTAAAAGAAACTTTGAACGGAGTCCTGAACAACATACTTAGAGGCATCGATGGACTACAAAGTACCACTTGTTTTGACACCGCAACCCGAAGGCGGGTACACTGTGACCTCTCCCTTGTTGCCCGAGTTGGTCACGGAAGGCGATTCGATCTCCCAAGCGATAGAGAATGTCCAAGACGCGCTGGTTGCGGTTATTGAGCTGTATGAAGACATAGGGCGCCCATTGCCTCAAAATACCCCGATATCCGATGCAAGTGGTCCTGTGTGGTTTGAGACTTTGATAGCGACTCCATGAGCGGATTATCCCCACTTCACCGAAAAAATAAGCCCGAGTTCCTCGCGAACCCGGGCTTTTGTTTTTTACATCTGCGTTCATCTGCGATTGCTTTTCCCTCTCCCGTACTTCCGCAAAATCTCGATCAACTCGTCATGCGGCAGCGCGGGCATTACGCGATCGTCGCGGCCGGTCATGGAATCGGCGACGCACATGGCATTGACGATCGCCTCTTCGGTGGCTTCGATGGTGGCTTGAAACAGCGGGGTGAGCCGGTGATCGCGCAATGTGGTAATCGTATCGCGGTCCGCGCGGGTGCGCGACAGGCGGTAAGCCGTTGAAAACGCGATGGCAAAATCGCCGCTGCTCGTGCGGGAAACCGTGCCCGTGCGCCCAATGCCCACTGCCGCGCGCTTGCACAACCGGCGCAACTGATGCGGCAGCAAGGGCGCGTCCGTGGCAATGACTACGATGATCGACCCATCCCGCGTGGGCGTTCTCCCAACCGGAAGTTCCCGGCCGACGGGAACGCCATCGATGACGAGCATGGGCCTGCGCCCGCAGTTGGCATTGACGAGCACCCCTACGGTATGTCCATCGGGCGCGACCCGAGACGCCGTGCCAATGCCGGCTTTGAATCCGTACGACCGCATCCCCGTACCCGCGCCCACCGACCCTTCAGGCACCGGCCCGGTCTTTGCCCTTTCAATGGCTTCGACGACGTGATCGACCCCAACGTGCCGCCCGGCAATATCATTCAATCCTCCGTCATAGCACTCGGCGACCACGGGCAGGGGAACGCGGCCCGCGCCCTGTTTGAGCATATACGCGACCACGCCGCTATAGCCTTCGCCCACCGAGAGCGTATTGGTCAGCACGATGGGCACCTCGAGTTGCCCGCGCTCATCGATCCAAGCCATGCCCGTCATCTCGCCATTGCCATTGAGGGCCTCGGCCGCGGCGAACACCTGATTGCGATAAACATCCTCCCCGTGTGGCACGACCGCCGTGACCCCCGTGCGAATCGGGCCTTGGCCCACGACGAGCTTGCCCTGCCCCTTGATCAGCGTCACATGCCCGACGAGAACGCCTGCCACATCGGTAATCGCATTGTACTTCCCCGTGGGCAACGCGCCAATTTGAATGCCCAATTCCCGAGCGCGCGCCCGCTGTGCATCGCAGGGCATTGCGAGCAGCGCGATGAGGAGACAGAGCGTGGACGCGCTTCTGAAAAACCGCCCGAACGCCCCATCCTCAAGTTGGGTAGATTTGAATCCCATAAAACACCTCATTTCTCTTTTCGCCCGTGTCGCCTGCCTTTCCACGTAAATCCCCTTGCCGTTCCCGCCATGCCAACCAGCGCGATGTACGGGATTTGCGCGATCTCCCAAATCGGAAACGCGGAAAACAAATCCCTGCGTTTGAACGTCAAAACGCCCTTTCCCACCACGAGCGCGTCCGCCAAAATTTTGCTACCCCAACAGAGCAGGGGAAGTGTGTAATCGCCATCTATCACCGCTAAAAACAAGCCGATGGGGATGAGCGCGTTCACCGCAAAGACCGCGGCGATGTACGCGAAAAACCTCGGATTGAGGCGCAGTTGATACGCGGCATTGGACGCCCACCGCTTGCGTTGTTGCCACAGGGATGAGGGCGTCTCGGGCCGATGAGTCGTCACAAAAGCACAGGGGTCATCCGCAAACGCGACGCGTCCATCCCACGCCTCGTGCAACAACTGGAGCAACAGCACATCGTCCCCAGACGGCCGGTGTGCAATATCCCGAAACCCGCCCACTCGTTCAAACAGGCTTTTTCGGTAGGCAAAATTTTGTCCCGAAGCCGCGAGGGGCATACCCGCGCCCGCGGCTCCCGCCGCCGCCGCCATCAGCGCGAAAAAATCCAATGCCTGCAAGCGATGGAAAAACGACCGCGTTTCCCCCAGTTGCGAAAACCCGATCACGGCACCCGCATCCGCCTTCATATAAGACGCCATGCACGCAACCCAAGTGGGCGGCGCCGTGCAATCCGCGTCGGTAGTGAGGATCCACTCCCCTCGGGCGTGCTGAATGCCAACGGACAGCGGTCGCTTTTTCGCCGCCATTTCTGGAAAGCGATCATCGACAGACAACAGGTGCAGGTTGTCCATGCCCGCCGTTGCGACAATTTGAGCCGTGTCGTCCGTCGAATCGTCGTCGACGACCAAAACTTCAAATCGGTCAGTCGGATAGGTCTGCCGCTCGAGGCTGTCGAGACATCGTCCGATGTAATCGGCTTCATCGCGCGCGGCAATCACGATGGAGATAAACGGCGTATCCGCGCTTCTCGGCTGGTTTTTCAGTCGGCACAACCCGAAAAAAAAACACAGCCCGACGAGGCCGTAGAGAACAGAAAAAAGCAACAACGAGTAAAGAATTGATGTCGCGCAATACGCCGAATAATCCATCGCAAAAGTACCATCACAAACGCCGGACGAACAGACGCAGCTTACAACCCGATTCGCGGATCGCTATCCGGGGTTCACCTTTTCGATATCGTAAAACATGCCCTTCACGCCCTCCGAGCAGTTGTTGCATATCGGCACGGCGGCGCGGTCTTTGAGAATGGCATTGCGAAACGCCGCGTATTTTTCGCCCGCCCAAATCCGGTCGAAATCCCCTTCCTCCAAAGCATCTCCCAAGCCGTAATGCACATCTTTGTCAAAGCAACACGGCGAAACCGCGCCATCCCAGTTGATCACCGTGCTGTACCACAGCAGGCGGCAGGTATTGTCGAGCTTGCCTTTGGTCGAAAGGCGATCCGCCTCGTAATCGTAGCGGCTGAACTTCTCGTCCGAAGGCAAAAAGGTCGCGGCATCGGATTCCGTATAGACTTGGGCGGTTTTGAGCGACAGGCGATCTACCCCCAAGTCCCGGGCGAGTTGGCGCGCGGCTTCAATTTCGTCCTCGTTGTGCTTCATGATGATAAATTGCAGGTGGATCAACGGGTGGCGTTTTTGCAAATCGCGCTTGGCTTGAACCAGCAGGCGGATGCCTTCGAGCACGCGGTCGAAATTGCCCCCCACGCGGTACTTGACGTAGCTTTCCTGCGTGACCCCGTCCAGCGAAACCACGAGCTCCGACAAGCCGGAATCGACGATATCCCGCGCGGTCTCTCGATCTTTGATATAGTGGACATTGGTGCTCGTCAGCGTGGGCACGTTGTGCGCGGTCGCCAATCGGATCATATCCGTGAGGCGCTTGTTGATAAACGGCTCGCCCTGGTTCCACAACATGAGGAGCAGCAAATGATCGGCCTGTCGTTCAAACACCTGCTCGAAATGTTCGTAGGGCATCACGCCGCGTGCGCGCGTCATATCGCCATTGCCCGAGGGGCACAGCGGGCATTTGAGATTGCAAAAATTGGTGGGTTCGACCATGAGCACAAAGGGCTTGCCCATGCGAATATCCCGCCGAAACACATTGGACAGGGCATAAGACGCCGCCACCTTCGCGGCATTCCACACGCGCTTGGCCGTGATTGCGCGGCGGTATCTCATCAGGGTTTCGGGCAACAATTTGATCGAGAGCATATCATTTCCATTTGAACGATGAACAGGTGCCAAGCGCGCACACGATGACGATGTACGGCGCGATCAGAATCTCGAGCGCGGGAAACCACCAGAGCAATTTGAGACTCTCGAAGCGCGCCGCGCCGCAAAGCAAAAAGACCGCATCGGCGATCACCTTCGCGACGAGACAAACGCCAGTCGCAAAAAACAACTCGGCGTCGATCCAGTACAAGACCGGGAGCGCAAACAACGCGGCGTGGAATATATACACCGCAACAGCGAGAATCAAGACGGGAATGCCGTAGTGAACGGTTTTGGATTGATAGCGCGCCTGCCGATGGATGAGGTGGTCCGCATGAGACGCCGAGGGCACAAACGCATCGGCGTCGGCGTTGAACCGAATTTTCCACGCGCTTTTCTGCGCGATCCGCCGCATGAGCAACACGTCATCCCCCCCGACGATGTGCCCGATCGCCGCAAACCCATCGACTTCGTCAAAGGCTTTTCTGCGATAGGATAGGTTGCGGCCCGAACACGTCAGCGGAAACCCCAACCCCGCGCTGCCGGCCGCGAGCGTGGAAACGATGAGGGCTTGCAAAGACAGGAGGCCCGATAGCGCCTTCTCGTTTTTCAGCAAAGGGGCATGCCCGATGACCATCCCCACATCGGGCGCGAAGTGCGCGAGCGTGGAAGCGATCCACCGCGGGCCGGGCCGACAATCCGCGTCCGTCGTGAGCACGATCTCCCCACGCGATTGCGCCATGCCATGCCACAGGGCGTTTTTTTTCGGGCAATCGCAATACCGCTCCGCCACCGACACGCACCGGACATGGGGCGAGCGGCGCGACCATCGCCCGACGCGCTCCGCCGTGCCATCGGTGGAGCGGTCATCGACGACGATGATCTCCACGCGCTTTGAGGGATAGGTCTGCGCGACCAATGCCCGCAAACACGCATCGATATTGCCCGCCTCATTCCGCGCTGGCACGATGACAGAGACCGTGAGACGCTGCGTCTGCACCGCGCGCGATCCGCGAAAAAGACCGAGTAAAAATCCGGCGATGAGCAACAGATACACCGCGCAAAGGCTCGTGATGAGAGAAATCATAAGTCGCAAAGTATGGACTTTGCAGGCAAGTAAAAAGCGAAAACCCAAGCGAATCGCTCTATAAAACACGCGCTACAAATCGGTTGACACCCATTTGCTAGGCGGGTATAATCGGCTTGAATTGCGGATAAGATAAAAGGAGCAGAAATGGACCTGAAAACAGTATCTGATCAAATTGAAGAAAAGCTATCCGACATTTTTGAGGAATTGCGTTCGGGCATATCCGAACGCGAAGATTCCCGCGCCTTTGGTGCGATGATCGAAAAAAGAATTGCGGACAACTGGGAGCGCGTCTGCTCAGAACTCGGCTATACCGCACTTGATCGACCAGGCAGGCGTACGATCTTCGACTTTGCCTTTGAGGAATCCGGCCTTCTCGTGGGCATCGACGTTAAGACCAAGGACTTGGACTCGATCCGCTATTCTGACGGAGGTATCTGCGCCGTTGGAAATCTCCTCAAATTTTTAGCAAATGACAACGGCGTCTTTCTGATCGCCGAGTTTGGGCACAACAAGTCGTCAGAACGAAGCGATAAGCGCGATATTGAATACATCCGGGTCGCGCCTTTCATCATGCTTCCTCAAAATGCTTACAGAATCGAGAATCTCGGCACGGGTCAGGTCCGCCTCAACTACACGATCAACCAAGTTTGGGACGAAATCGCTTGGGATCGGGATCTCGCGGAATTTTATGATCTGTTTATCGATCTCGCAATTCAGCATTACCAGAGGGTCAGCCGCGACGCTATGAATCGAATCGCAACACTCAAAGAGTTTGAAAAAATGGGTACGAACATTTCACATTCGCACGCCGTTGAGGTCGGGCGGGTTTTTACCCCGATTCGGTGGGCGGAATGGCTCATCAATCGGTGGGGCATTTTCGATGCGTGGATCGATGGGGCTACCGTCTGCGACCCAACGGCTGGACGAGGTGCTTTCGCCCTCGCGCTATTCCGTCTCGCCCGATCGAGAGGCGTTCGGCTATCATCCGACCTCCTCTCGCGTCTGATTTTGATCGAGATGCGCTCGCCACACCTCCATACTTTTAGGTACAAGGCGCGGCGCGATTTTGGGATCGACTTTCCCGCATCCCAACTCCTCGCTTTAGACGTGATCACATCACCCCCCAATGTCGAGTGCGACATCCTATTTGGCAATCCGCCCTGGGCGAATTTCGCCGATTTGCCCAATTCGTACAAAGAAAAACTCAAACCTTATTTTCTCGCAGAAGGCTTGGTGCCCGACAAAAAACGGGTTCTCCTCGGCGCCTCGCGCACCGACATCGCGGCCTTGGCACTGAAAGTCGTTCTCGACAAATTGCTGTGCAAGGGCGGGATCGGATGTTTCTACTTACCCCTCTCTCTTTTCTCGGGCGGCGATGCCCACAGGGGATTCAGAGACTACGCGGCCCACCAAAGAAATTTCGCAGTCCGTGAGGTCTATGAATTTACCGCGACCAAAGTCTTCAAAAAGATAGGCACCGCTTATTGCTGTGCCAAATTCCAGATGGACGCGCCGCAAAAATTTCCCGTTCGGTATTTCAGAGAGCGCGATGGCAACTGGATCGAGCACCGCGCCCTGCCGCTCGAGGAGCCCAGCGATCCGTGGCGCGTTTTGCAAAACGGAGACCCTGCGGGCAAACCCATCGAAGTCGCACTGTCGCCCCACCAAAAACCGCGGCAGGGCGTGAATACGTGTGGCGCGAATGCGGTCTTCATTTTTGAGGACAAGCCAACCCACCTGCCCGATGAATTTCTCTTTCCGCTCGCGACAAAAGAGATATGGAAAGCGAGAGACCTGACCCCGCGCAAATGGATTCTGATCCCGTACTGTAAAAACACGGGCAGACCGCTTGCGTGGACAAACATCGCGCAATACCCCGCACTTGGACAATACCTCACCGCAACCAAACACAAACTCGAAAATCGCAAAGGCATCCTGATCCGCTCTGCCATCGGCAAAGGAATCTGGTGGTCCCTGCTCGGCGTTGGCCCCTACTCCTTCGCGCCCTACAAAGTCATTTGGGAGGCGTATGGCAAAAGCCACTTCCACCCCGTCATCTTAAACAGCGCGGACGGGCAGGTGTGGCAAGCCAATCAAGCCATGCACGCTTTCATCCCGTGTTGGAACGAGGCCGATGCCAAGCGGATTCGCTCTGCCCTCCAACATCCGAGTATTCCCGCGTTGTTGAGGCAACTCAACGGGGCTGGAAAATGCAACTGGGCGCAACCGGGCAAGATCAAACAGATACTCTCCATGGGAAAATCGGGATCCCAACAACTCGATCTACGCATCGCAAAGACGCGAGATCCTATCGGCAACTGACGTTACGCAACAATCGGATAAACCATCCCAGAACCCCATCGGATAAAGCCATCGTGCGGTTGAAAGGGCGTAAAATCTCACGTCCCTTTCGTCAACCCGATTGCGGACG
This sequence comes from Candidatus Latescibacterota bacterium, assembly GCA_965242535.1. Taxonomy (GTDB): domain Bacteria; phylum Latescibacterota; class UBA2968; order UBA2968; family UBA2968; genus VXRD01. The sequence goes on along the minus strand of OZ251458.1, from coordinate 4,040,177 downwards.
CGCCAGCGCAAGCCCCCATTTTACCGCCCCCGATTCAAACAGATCGCCTCGTCTCTTTTTATTTCGTGTGCCCTTGTGGCGCATCCGCTTTTTGGATGTTTTTGGACAGGCACGGGGGGCCTGTCCCTACATGGAAGGTGCGATTGGTGGTCCTCTTACTTCTCGCGTCTCGTATCTTCGGACAGGCACGGGGGCCTGTCCCTACGATTGATGGGGCGGGAACTAACCACCGACCACTTGACCGTTGCGGTTAATGGCTCTCTCCCGTCTCCCGTCTCCCATCTTCCGTCTCCCGTCTCCCGTCTCCCGTCTCCCGTCTCCCGTCTCCCGTCTCCCGTCTCCCGTCTTCCCTCTCACCTGAAAGGACTTACCATGACCGTTGAAAAACTTCCACTGACAGAAGATCAAATTGCAAAATACCATCGCGACGGCTTTTTGCTCGCGTCTAACCTGATTCCCGAACCCATTGCGCGAAAGGGCGAAGCCGCCATGTGGTCCGTGATGGGAATGGATTCGGACGATCCGGGAACCTGGGGCCATTTCTCGGACGAGGCACTCGCCTCGACGGTTCAGGCGGGGTTTAAGCCCCAGTCGAAATTGTTCCAATTTTTCGACAATCGACATCCCGATCTGTTGGCCTGTTACACGCCTGCGATGATGGTTGCCATGGCGCAACTGACCGACAAAGCGCGGGATTTCTTTCATCCCCCAAGCGGAACGCTGATTCAAAATGTCTTTCCGTCCGAGGGCGAATGGGCATGGCGCGGGGCGCATTTTGACGGCGCGGTGAAATCCAAACAGCACGAGACATTTCCCGGCCCGTTCGCCATCAATTCGATCATCTATCTCAACGATATCGAGCAACGCGGCGGGGGAACGGTCGCATGGCCGGGATCGCACAAACCCGTGCGCGCATTGGCGGAATCCGATCCCGAGAAATACAAATACATGTGGCGATTGGCACGAGACCTGAATCAGGTCGAGATCGGCGATCCCTTGGAATTGCAACCCAAATGTGGCGACATTCTGTTTTTCGCCCATTTCACGGTCCACGCCGCCTGTAAAAACATCCGCGACACCCCCCGCCTGGCCTTGCGAAGCCGATGGTAAAAGGCGATCGCGGATTACGCGGATAAAACCCACACATCCGCGTCGCCATTCACACATCTGCGTCGTCATTCCGGCAAATGCAAGCTCTGTATGCTTAAAGCAGGAACGGGAATCCAGTCGGGCGGGATGGCCTAAAACTTGCTCGGACATACCCATTATCGTATCTTGCTCGCGCACCTTAATCTATTTATCGAGATGGCTGAGATGTAGTTATGCGGGCTACAAAAAAAATACCTTAGCAGTTCTCATCGCCACGGCTGATCGAGCGGATATGTTGGAATGTCGAGCATTTCCCTCGATCAAAAACCAGTCCTATTCGCCATCGCACGTGATCGTCGTTGACGATTCGAGCAACTCTCAAGCCACTGAACGGACAGAGCGGTTGGTCCGCCAAATGGCCCCCACCAACGCCAACATCACCTTTTTGCACAACCGCCGCACCAAAGGCGCGGCTGGATCATGGAACTCTGGCCTTGATCACCTGTTGCGAATGTGCGACAATCCCGAACGGCTCTATGTTGCCATCTTGGACGACGACGCGTGGGATTCGCACCACTTGGAGAGATGTCTGGCGACTGTCGAGAGGCGCGATCTCGACATGGTCGCAACGCGATTCTGGCAAATTGAGAAGAATATCGAGCCGCTCTTGGTGGTTCCGCCTTCGTCTCTTGACATTTCGAGCTTCCTCGTGAGAAATCCCGGGATTCAGGTCAACAACTTGGTTTGCCGACTGAGCGTGTTGCTCAAAGCCGGCCTGTTTGACGAGGCACTGCCGAGTTGCACAGACCGCGATCTGTGCATCCGCATCGCAGAGTTGCCAGGCATACGCTACGGCGCGATTTCCGAGCCGACCTTTCGTCATTTCGCCTGCGCTGTGCCACCTCAATTGTCCACACCGGGATCGCACGCTAAGAACGAGGGGTTGGATCAATTCTTCCGAAAGTACTGCGGTCGCATGTCCGTAGCAGAGCGCGAAAAATTTCGGACGCAGTCCAAGCGGTTATTCGGGTGGCGGGAATCTGCGATCCCATCCGCAGTCGTCAAAAGCAAGCGCGGGGACTGTGGCTCGTTGCCATCGGCATCGCCGCAGTTGCCGCTCCACTTGATCGTCGGAGTGATTGCCGACGCGGTGGAGTCAAAAAAAGTGGGCCATCTTCTCGCTGATCTACGAGAACTCTGCGAGGAGCCCGGTTTGTCGGATCTGGATGTCCTGATCGTGGAGAACGGTTGCGGTCAGACGCCCAATCAAGCACTGCGGGATGTCGTCGAATCCGAGCGTCTGAACGGCCTGCGGATTCATCTCGTCGATCGCGCACAGCATCGGGAAGACGCCGCAAAGGAACGGGTTCCCGATGGTGGGGCAAGTCGGGGTCACAAGCTGTCCATCGCTCACGCGAGGACGGTATTGCAGTCGTACTTATATGCGTTCGCCAAGAATCGGCATCGATCTGTGGTGTGGATCGTCGATGACGACATGCGGCTGGACCCGCTCGTCATTGAAGAAGACGGGCACTTGCATCGGCAAGCTCAGGAACTCGTGCCGATGCTTCAGAAGCTTCGCAGGTATGGAGTCGATATCGCCATTGGGACATGCACTGGCGCACCACCGGTGCCTTTTGCCGCGACAGTGCGGGTTCAACTCGTCGATCTCGTCGCGTCGCTATCGTGGCGGGCTTCAGCGCGGCGGCAATACCTTTGTATTCGATGCCGAAGCACTGAAGTTGGCCCCCAATCCCTCGCTCATTATTGACGGTCGGTCAAGCCGGCGGTCCGATATGGTTTGGGCATTGCTCCAAAAGCACTACTTCCGCAAACGCGTCGTCACAGTGCCGATTGCCCTCTATCACGACCGCTCTCGTGCCTCTACTGGCGAATTGGACATTGAGCGCATTGTGGACGATATTCGCGGCTATGCGATATTCTCGGCTCTCCAAGATACTCCCGGCGCGTTCACAATCACGGATGACTTAGGGATCGATCTGGTCGACGGAATGATCGAACGATTCGTCAATCGCATACACAAATATGCCGAAGATCGGTTGGCGGCATTTCGTCTATCGTTCTACCGCATCTGCGGCCTGACTCGCGTACTGTACCGACTCGTGAACGACGAAAATGCTTGGTGGCAGAGAGAGGAGTACCGAACCTCTAGAGAGCGAATGAGGAGGTTTTGTGATTTTCTGAGTCACTCTTACGAGGCCGGGAACTTGGCCCGTATCGAGCGCGAGGCCAGTGTATGGAACGCCCTCCAAATCCGTGAACTTCTCGAACGGCTGCCGGCAGAAATTGATCGACATCGGAATCGTCTCTTGAAATTTTCCGCATCGGCGTATTTCGCTCAGTCAAGCGATTCGCCTTCTAAGATGGCTCAACACCTCTAAAGGAGTGGATCAAAAATGGCGAGGAAATATCCATATCAAAGATTTGTGATTATTTGTACGGCCCGAACGGGATCGACAATGCTTTGGTCCTATCTCAATTCCCATCCCGATATTCTTTGTTTAAGTAGTGTTTATGATCGAAATGATAGAATCAACTTCGGAAAATTTTATGGCTATTTACCCGAAGTCCATTGGGATGGGCAACTCGTAGGAGAAAGAGACAAAAATCCAGTTGGTTTTCTCGAAACCCATATCTTCAGAACGTTTTCGAAATTGTACAAAGCCGTTGGTTTCAAGTATTTTTATTACAATGACAGATTTTTCCAGAACGAGAATGAACTGATTGACTATTTTATTTTGCATACAGATATAAAATTTTTGCACGTAAAACGAAAAAACCTTTTGGCATCTTTATTTTTCTTCAAAAGAGCCATGAGCCGAGATCAATGGATAACTGCCGATGTTGGATTTGAAACTGAAATTTGTATTTCGGAATGTGAACGATATTTCAAGAGCACCATCGATCACCAAAAACGCTTTGACAATTTGTTTGGCGAAAGGAGTTTCCAAATCATTTACGAAGATTTTGTATTACGCCCCCGAGAAACGCTCGTCAAGTTGCAAGAATTTATTGGAGTTTCACCTCTTAGATTAGAAACAGATACGGTTCAAAACAAAAACCTGAAACTCTCTGAAACAATCACAAATTTTGCTGAATTGAAAGCCCATTTTAAGAATTCAGCATCCCATGACTACTTTAACGAATGAGGAGACGACAGATGATGTTCAATAAGTGCTGGACCGAGGCGGAACAGGCAGAGTGCCAAGCCCTCGTGACCAAATGGGTGTCTTTGGAGGCTACGGAGAGCAACCCGGCCTGCTTGGATGCCATTCAGCGGGACGTGGCGAATCTCCTTGAGGATTCCGATTTTCGAGTCGAGAAAATCGAGAATCCGGAGGCGCCATACCGCCCCGTCATCGTAGCCAAACGGGAAAGCAATCCCGGGATGCCGTGGCTGGGCTTCTTCGGTCATTATGACGTCGAGCCTGCAAAGAGAAATGAATGGTCGTCCAATCCATGGGAATTGACCGATATCGATGGACGCTGGGTCGGCAGAGGCGTCAGTGACAACCTCGTTCCGTTGGCGCAACGGATCGCGTTGTTCAAACGGTGGGATCGCCAGATCAACCTCGCCTGCTACCTTCAGGGAGAGGAGGAGATCGGTAGTCCGTTCGCACGGAAGGAGTACGCTACCTTCGACGTCTCGAATATCGCACTCTGGATTGAGGAGACGGGGTATTTCTACAAGGATGGAAGGCAGCGATTCATGATTCAGAACGACAACGATTTGCTCCGCGGGGTGCTCGATGCGTTGCAGGACACGCTCGTTGCGGATGGACGAACGTGGACCATCCGCAATAGGCCATTGACCAAGTTGCAAGGTCGTGACCGATGCCCCTGCCTCAAACACCTCTTAGGTGAAATTCCGTATTTGGCGATCGGTCCGAATGATGATCACTGCAGCGTTCATGGAGCCGACGAATCTATCGATCCCAGTCTGTTGCCACTCTGTGCTCTTCAACTCGGCAGAATTGCGGAAGTGCTATTGAAAACGAAAACTTAACTATCTTACTCGGCACCTGTTTAGGGTTGTGTTGACAGTTACGAGCAATGCAACTGGCAGGATATTCTCTCGGTTTGAGAAACTGGGCCCGTCGTTGCTTCGGCTTTCTCTGTTTGTTGCCACTCTGAAAAAATAAAATGTCGACGGTATTCCTGTAAAATTGATGCGCGCCCTCACAAAGCACGGAGAGTTACTTTCGTCTAAGGTGAGATCATGGATGAGTACGCAGTTGACGCTGATGCCTTAGATGGCTTCCTGAGATCTATAGGGATCGATAATTCGGAGCCCTCTGTCGAGTTTCTGCAACGCATCACAAAGTTCGTCTTAGGCCGCGTTCCCTTCACGAACATCATGATGTTGACCCGCCCGAATCGCCCTCCCCGATTCGATGAAATCACGGACGACATGCTTTCTCTGCGTGGAGGACCGTGTGGACATTTCAATCCCTTCATGAATCTCCTTCTCAAACACATCGGATTCGATAGTTCACTGGTTCCGGCTAAAATGCACGGAAAGTTGTCTCACATGGCGGTCATTACACGTATCGAGGGCGATTTATGGTGGAATGACTTTGGTAACGGGCATCCGTATTTATCCCCTATCCGACTCGATTCACCGGAAGAAATCACCCATGCCGGTCTTACGTATGCCATTACGCGCAATCAGAGCGGGAGCTTCATAGTCGGACATAGGTATTCTGGCAGTAATGATTTTGTGGAGGATTACTCGTTCGAGAACAAGCCCGTGAAGTTCAGCTACTTTCATAAAATGCATACTACGCGACAAAACTAAGAATCGGGTAAAAACCGTGCTTCTTTTAGGATTTTCAGACCGCGTTGAAACGTGCGTGCGTGGTCTTGGATATTCAAAAGGACATATTGCAGATAATCGAGTCCATATCGAAAGAGACTTTTCTCTTTCTTATCATGGTTTTTTATTTTGAGCGGGGTATGGTGGGCTCTCTCTTCGCCCATGAGATGGGCCCAACACACGGCGAGGGTCAACAGGGCGATGAGTTTTTCGATGCGGTCGGCGTCGGTGAGATGGGTCTGTTCGAGATCAAAGCCTCGGCGTTTGAGGTTGGCGAAGAGGACTTCAATGCGCCATCGTTTTTTGTAGGTCAAGAGTGCGTCAATGTCCGGTGTGTTGCTACCGACCATCACCCATTCCTCTGGGCATCGGATGGCCGATAAAGAGAGCGATTGTCCATAGACGCGCCCGGGTTTTGGCAAGGTCGTTTGCTGATTCAAGGTCAGATTGGCGAATCGTTTTTTCAACGGGATCGCGTTTTGTCCCGTTTCGAGGAGCGCGTTTTCTTTGAGGCGAATGACAAAAGGCATGTTGTTTTCGGTCAACCACTTAAACCACTCTCGCCCAATAAATTCGCGGTCGGCTACCAAGGCGCGAATCTTACAGGTCTTGATGTGTTGACGGACCCGTTCCATGAGGGCTATGCGCTCTTGCGTGCTCGAGTTGCCCTTTTTGTTGAGCATCTTGAAGCAAATGGGAAACGCCATGTCTCGATAGAGGATGCCCACGGTCAGGAGATTGATCGACACCTTACCCAATGACCACTGGGTCCGGTCCATGGCGAGGATAAAATCCGATTTGACCGGTAAGAGATGCAGAATCAAGCCCGTTGCCCAATCTTCCGGCAACGTGAACTCGGCGAAAAAACGCTGGATTCTGCGGTAGTTGGATTTTTGCTTCACTTTGCCATTGAGCGCATTAGCCAGTTTGGTCAAATTGACGGTCGTCACTTTCATCAAAGCCAAGAGAAAGGCCGAGAGGAAGGTCACCCGGGCTTTATGCCAAGGAAAATGCGCTTGCAGGATGGGGTATAGTTGCATAACTTGATCCGACATAGACCTGTGCTTTCTGAGAAGGGGTGAGGGTTTTTGCGGTCAACTTAAATCTAACTCTTTTTCGGATTTTGCACAGGTCTTTATTTTTTGTCGCGTAGCATGGTCTACAGCAACAAAAAGTAGGCAAAAAATGCCGCTCTCATGCGCCGAGGGGCTAGGCACAGCGCAAATCGTTTTTGTAGCAGGACGACATGAGACAGCCTGCGAGGTGGGTTGCATAATGGCTGTGGGTTGCGAGACGGACTTGCGCGCTGTGCGTGATGGCTTTGTTTGATGGACTTTTGCGATGGCATGTTGGGCGAGGGCTTAATTGACGTACGGCATCACGTCCGTCACGCGCTTGAAAAATTGAAATTCATAATTATTTAATTTACAGAGTAATAACCCTCTGTTTGAAATCCCCTTAGAAGCCATCTAAAAACTCGGACCGCCATTGAGATCGTCGCAAAAGCATTCGCTTTTCGCAGGTCAAAACCATACATAGCGCGAAAATAGGACGCCTTGATTCCCCCCTTCCTCGCAGGAAGGGGGGCCAGGGGGGTAGGTCCCAATAATTTTTAGATGGCTTCTTAGACACATAGGAGGCTTCATGAGATACTTACTTTTTGTTGTTTTGATCCTCGGTTGCGCGACCCCGGAATCGCCGCAATCCTTGGATATCGCCGTCGACGATTTTGGATTGTATGACCAGCGGGGCGCGTTTCACAAGCTTTACGCGCATGCGGATGCCTCGGCGATAGTCTTGTTCGTGCAGGGCAATGGGTGTCCCATCGTTCGCAATGCGTTACACAGCCTCAACGCGCTGCGCGATGAGTACGCGCCCAAGGGCGTGCAATTTTTCATGCTCAACGCCAATTTGCAAGACGACCGAGAAAGCATCCGCGAAGAAGCCGATGCGTTTTCTATGGACTATCCGATCCTGATCGACGAAGCGCAACTCGTCGCGGAATCGCTCGATTTGCACCGCACGGCCGAGGCCCTCGTGATCGATCCCAAGACGTGGCGCGCGCGCTACCGAGGGCCGATTGACGATCGCCTGCATTACGAAGCGCAAAAGCCCCGCGCGTCCGCGCACTATCTCGCCGATGCCCTCCGCGCCCATCTCGCAGGTGGGGACGTCGTCCGCAACGCCATCGCGTCGCCCGGCTGCCTCATCGCCTTGCCTGGCAAAGACGCGGCGCGGCACAACCGGATTTCCTACGCCCGAGAGGTCGCGCCCATTTTGCAACAAAAATGCGTGCCCTGTCACCGCCCCGGCGGCATTGCCCCGTTCGATATGACCGAGTACAAAGACATCGCGGGCTGGGCGCCGATGATGCGAGAGGTGGTGCGAACCCGGCGCATGCCCCCGTGGCACGCGGACCCGCACATCGGCACATTCAGCAACGACATGTCGCTCACCGTGCGCGAGACGCAGACCCTCGTCCACTGGATCGAAGCCGGCGCGCCGCGCGGGGAGGGGGCCGATCCCTTGGCGGACAACCCCACGCACGCCACGACTTGGGCGTATGGGGAACCGGACTTGGTCATGGCGTTGGACCGCCAAGAAATCCCGGCAACCGGCATTGTCGATTACCGGTATCTCAAAATGACCGTGCCCATCGACCGCGATGTGTGGGTGCGCGGCACGGAGTTTTTGCCGGGCAATCGCGCGGCGATGCACCACGCCTTGGCGCGGGTGATCTACCCCAAAAACCACGAGATGAAGCCCGCGAAGAACCGCTGGTTAGACGGCATTTTCGCGTCGTATGTACCGGGCATGGACGGGGTGATGTTGCCCGAGGGCACGGCGCGGTTGTTGCCCGCTGGGAGCAAAATTCAGTTTCAAATCCACTATACGACCACGGGCCGCGCCGAAGTGGATGAGAGCGCGTTGGGGTTGTACTTCACCGACGCACAGAATTTGCGCGAAAACATCGTGGTCGGCCCGGCCAATCCCAAAATCAAAATCCCGCCCCACGCCCGCGCCCACCGGGATTCATCCATCCAAATTTTCAAAAAAGCCGTCACGCTCTACAGCTTATTCCCCCACATGCACTTTCGCGGCGCGGGCTTCCGCTATGTGGCTCACTACCCGGACGGCAACCGCGAGACCCTGCTCTCCGTGCCGAATTACACGTTCAACTGGCAACGGTTTTACACGCTTGCAACCCCCAAATTCCTCCCGGCCGGCACGCGCGTGGTCAGCCATGCGGTTTTTGACAACTCGGCGAAAAACAAATTGAACCCCGATCCCTCGGCAACGGTTCGCTGGGGCGAGCAGAGCTTTGACGAAATGCTGATCGGCTACATGAGCGTTGCGGAAGGTGGGGTTGAACCTCTTTTTTCGGCTGTGGACGAATAACCTACGCGGGGCGTCGCCATGATGATCAAGCGTCTCATCGCAAAAAACTGGCGCAATTTTCGGCGCATCGATGTGCGGTTGCGCGAACGCCAGTTCATCGTAGGCGCGAATGCGTCTGGCAAATCCAATCTCCTCGACATTTTTCGCTTTCTTCGAGATGTCGTCAAGGCCGAAGGGGGCGGCTTGCAAAAAGCGGTCAAGGACCGCGGAGGCGTCTCCAAAATCCGAAATTTGGCGGCGCGGCAAGATCCGGAAGTCGCCATTGAAATTCACCTCGCGGACAACGCAGACTCGCCCGAGGCATGGCGATACGCCATCGGGATTCGCCAAGAACCTCGCGGGTATCGCCAACCCTTTCTCACTTATGAACGCCTGTGGAAAGATGATCGACAGATTCTCGATAGGCCAGACGATGACGACGAATCGGATAGGGATCGCCTCACGCAAACTTTTCTCGAGCAAATCAATGTCAATGCGGATTTTCGGGAACTCGTGCGTTTTTTTCAAGCCATTACCTATTTGCATCTGGTGCCTCAACTCTTGCGCTTTGCCGATTCGATTCAGGGCAGGGTTGTCGAAGATGATCCCTTTGGGCAAGGGTTTTTGGAAAGGATTGCCAGAGTTACGGAAAGGACGCGCCGCTCCCGCCTGCAAAAAATTGAACGCGCCCTCAAAATTGCCGTGCCCCAACTCGAGCAGTTGGAATTTATCCGCGATGAAATCACGGGGCGGCCCCATTTGCAAGCCCTTTATTCGCATTGGCGCCCGAATGCGGGCTTGCAGCGCGAAGACCAATTTTCCGACGGAACGCTTCGTCTTATGGGCTTGTTGTGGTCTCTCCTCGACAGCGACTCCGTGCTCTTGTTAGAAGAGCCAGAGTTGTCGTTAAATGCGGGCATTGTCTCTCAACTCGCGCCTTTTATCTCCCGAATGCAAAGAAATAGGCGGCCCCAGGTTTTTGTGAGCACGCATAGCGATGCCCTGCTTACAGAACGGGGCATCGATGGCGGGGAAGTGCTGTTGCTCGCGCCGGCAAGGGAGGGTTCAGAAGTGCAAATCGCCTCGGATATCGATGCCGTGCGGACGCTCCTCAAGGCGGGATTTACAGTCGGCGAAGCCGTGTTGCCGAGGACCCGACCCGACCGTGCCGAACAGTTGAGTTTGTTGAAATGAGATCAGAACCCTTCATCCTTGCTGTTTTTCAAGTGCCTATCCCCAGCGCGGCGTCGATCTCTGCCTGATAGCTGTACACCTCTCCACGTTCGACCTCTGTCGCCGTCACTGCGCGGCCTGCGCGGGCGGATTCGCAGATCGCGTAGATGGCGGTGACATCCTTCATGCCCTCGGTGCCATCGACCTCGATGGGATCGCCGTTTAACACCGCGCAGGCGAGTTCGTATTGTTCATACGCGATCAATTTCCAATCCACGGCCTCGTCGCCCGCGCTGTTCATCGTGGGGAAAAAGTGGTCTAAGAGCGGATGCCATTCAAAGTCGTCAATGGCGTCTAAAATCGCAGCCTGATCGCGCACTGCGCCATCTGCGGATCGCCAGATCGCTTGGCCGCCGCGATTGCCAAAGCTCTGCAAGCACCCCTCGTTGCCCAAGATCAACTGATTGCGGCACGCGCCGTGCCCGGCAATGCCCATCATAAAACTCACCGTCGCGCCGCTTTCCATCTTCAGCATCGCCATAGCCGTGTCTTCCGCTGTCGCGGGCACTTCGCTTGGCATGGCGCGAAATCGCCGTTGGTAAAAGGCGTATCGATCGCGGATGGCCCGCTGTTTTTTGCGGATGGGTTCCACCAAGCGCGCATCGCCATAGACCTCCGCCACATCGCCGAGTTGGTAGCGGATCAAATCCGCATAGTGTACGCCCATGTCGAGCAAGGGCCCGCCGCGGTCTTTCAAATGCCGCCAAGGCGTGATGAAAATTTCATTGCCCCCGCGCACCGCGTGGAGCATCGCCATATACGGCGTGCCAACGCGCCCGGTGTCCAGCAAATGCCGCGTTAATCGCGCCGAGGGATCGCGCCGATAATTTTCCGCGACGGACAGCTTTCGCCCGTTGCGCTCGGCGGCGGCGATCATGGCATGGCACGCTTTCACGGAAATGGCCATGGGCTTTTCCACCAGCACGTGCAATCCCATATCCAATGCCTGACACACCACGGTGTGATGCACCGATGGATCGGTGACCACATCGACCGCCATCAAATCCGGGATGGCGCGCACCATCGCTTCCAGCGAGGTGAAGACGGGCGGTTTTGAGCCGAGCAAGCGTTCGGCTTCTCGCGCGGCGAGTTCGGCGTTGTCGCGGTCGAGATCGCACAGGGCACACAATGCGATGTTGTTAAACGGCGTCCGCGCCAGTTCGCGCAGGCCGTACAAATGGCGCGTTCCCATGCCGCCGCAACCGATCAGCGCGAGGTTGAGTTTGTCCATCGTATTCTCCTTTGCGTTGCGTAACGGAATTTCAAGCGATATAATACGAAATGGATGTTCTATTGACAGCCCTTAAACGAGTCGTTGCTCCGGACAGACTGTCCCTACGCTGAACGACTCATCGCAGTTTTACCCCGCCTCTGGAGGGCGTATGGTCGTCGTAGAGGATATCGTCAAAACCTTCACCTTGTCGCGGCAGCAGAAGCGCGAAATGGAGGATGGGTTCCAGGGCAATACCATCGACGCCGTGCAACACGTCAGTTTTACGTGCGAGCCCGGGCGCGTGTTCGCGCTGTTGGGCCCCAACGGCGCGGGCAAGACCACTGCGCTGCGGATGATCGCCACCATGCTCAAACCCACCTCGGGGCGCATCAGCGTGGCGGGATACGACACGGTCGAACAAGGCCAGGCCGCGCGCCAAAACCTCGGCTTTCTCACCGGCAACACGGGTTTGTACGACCGCCTGACGCCCGATGAAATGGTGCGCTATTTCGCGGACTTGCACGGCTTGAACGATGCGGATTACCAAGCGCGGCGCGCTCACCTCTTTGGCTTGCTCGACATGGAGGGGTTCGCCGATCGCCGCATTGGCAAACTCTCCACGGGCATGAAACAAAAAGTCTCGATAGTACGCACGATCATTCACGACCCCGACGTCATCGTATTCGACGAACCCACCTCTGGCCTCGACGTCGTCACTTCGCGCAATATCGTGCGCCTCATCCGCAACTGTCGAGACGCGGGCAAAACCGTTATTTTTTCCACGCATCGCATGGGGGAAGTCAGCCTGCTCAGCGACGATCTCGCCATCATCCACAAGGGCCGGTTGCAGTTCAACGGGACGTTTGCGGAGTTTCAGAATCAGATGCAAACCCCTACGCTCGAGGATGAATTTATTCGCATCGTTGAAAAGGCATAATATCCGCAGATGCGACGCGGGCCGTATTTTCAGGAGAGATCGCAGTGAAACCCATTTTGACGATTTTCAAAAAAGAGCTCAAGGACGTCACCCGCGACAGGCGGTCGATGATGATGATGATCGTCCTGCCGATGCTGTTGTTTCCGGTGTTGATCACGCTCGTGGGCGGGCTGACGATGCGGCAAGCGAAGAAGGCCAAGGCGAAAACGCTGGAAGTGGCGCTGATCGCGCACGGCAATGCGGCGGCGTTCCGGGATACGCTGCTCGAGCGCGGAGATTTGAAGATTCGGGAAGATGTGCGCGAGGACGGTATCCGCGCTTTGATTCAATCCGACAGCTTGGATGCGGCGATTCGCTTCGACGCGCAATTCGACGCGCAAATCGCCGCTTTGCAATCCGGGCGGATCCACCTCTATTTCAATTCGTCCAAGAACTTGAACGAGTCGCGCACGCGCCTGACCAATTTGATTCGATACTACGAAAACCAACTCGTGGACGAGCGATTCCAACGGCTTTCGCTCGACCGAAAGATCGTGGATCCCGTGCAGGTCCAACGCCATGACATCGCGTCTGCGCGGGAGAAAGTGGGCATGGTCATCGGGGGATTTTTGCCCTATATTTTTATTTTGATGGGGTTTCTCGGGTGCATGTATCCGGCCATCGACTTGGGCGCGGGAGAGAAAGAACGCGGCACGCTGGAGACGCTGCTCGTGGTGCCGGTCAGCAGGTTTCACATCTTGCTGGGCAAGTGCGCGGTGGTGATGCTGGCCGGGCTCGTTTCGGTGCTGGTCAGTTTTATCGGTCTTTTTTGTATCTTTTTGCTAAGCCGAGAAATCGTCGCAAAGATTCTCCAAGCCCTGCAAGGGACGTTCGACCTCGCCTCTGTTCTCTTGTTCTTTTCCCTGTTTTTGCCCCTGGTCATCTTTTTTGCGGCCGCGCTGATGTCCCTGTCCATTTTTGCCAGGTCTTTCAAAGAGGCGCAGACCATTATGACGCCGCTCAATATCGTGATCATCGTTCCCGCGGCGGTCGGGCTTTTGCCCGGCATTGAACTCGATGCGGTGACCGCGTTCATCCCGATTTTGAATATCTCCCTCGCGGCCAAAGACATTTTGTCGGGAACCATCAGCATCCCCTTGTTGCTCGAGGTCTATGCCTCGCTCATCGCCCTCGCGGGCCTCAGCCTGTACGGATGCGCCAAGTGGTTTGAGCGCGAAAGCACGATCTTTCGGGAAACGTAACTGGCGGTCGCGATCCTTCCGCTCAATCATACACAAGAGCCGACGCGTAGTGCGTCGGCTCTTGTATATTGGAATACCTCAACGCATTACGGATTCGGACAGGCACGGGGGCCTGTCCCTACGAGGAACGGCTTATCGCCATCAGGCTCGGATGACTCGCTTTCATACCCCGCGCCGCGCTTTTGTCGGCGTATCAGCCACCTCGGGCAATACGAGAGGGTTCGATATGCGTTCCCGCATTGTGCGGGTGCATAAACGGAATCTTGGGTCGATTACCCATGCATACCTTCCTTGTCGCACGTCTCATTCCCGTATATCTTATGCCCATCCATCGCCATGGATTATCCCATCGTTGAACCGCTTTCCAAATTTCTGTGTCGCGGATAACGGCGACCACTTACCCCAAACGATAAGGAGATTCAAATGATCCGCTCGCTGATCGCGATCCTCTGCCCCCTGTTTATCGCCGCTTGTATTCAGGCAGCCGAATTGATCGCCGGCCCAATGGTTGGGCATACCACGTCAAATTCAGCCCACATCTGGGTGGAAACCGATGGCCCTGCAAACGTGCAAATCGCGTATTGGATGGCGACGAATAACGAGCCGCTCGCAAAAGGCACGGCCAATGCCATGACGGGCAAAGACGCGCCACACACCGCCGTCGTCAAACTCACCGGGCTAAATCCCAATGCCCAAATACACTACGAAGTGCAGGTGGACAATCGCACGGCGCGCCCGCTCACGCCGCAGGTATTTTACACGTTTCCGACCGTGCCCGAAGATGACCGGGAAGTCAATTTCATGGTGGCATTTGGATCGTGTATGAACCCGAGTACGGTTCCCCATCAGCCCATTTGGGAAAAGGCCGCCCAGTATCGCCCGGCCGCCTTTCTCTATATCGGCGACATCAATTACCTGCCCAGTCCAGAAGCGGAATTTGGCGATCGGGAAGACCTCGTGCGCGAAACCATCGCTGTCTATCACCGCGGCGTTCGCCACCTTTCGGGCATTCGCACACTGATGGCGACCACGCCGAGTTATGGCATTTGGGACGACCATGATTACGGCCCCAACAATTCGGATCGCACGTTTCGATGGCGCGGGGAAACGCTCGAGATGTACAACCATTTTTGGGCGAATCCGAGCGCGGGCACGCCCGATACAAAAGGCGTCTTTTACGCATTCGAGATCGCCGATGTCGAGTTTTTCATGCTCGACAACCGCTACCACCGCGATCCTGCCGAGGACGAGAATCGGCAAACGATGTTCGGACAACCCCAGTTGGATTGGCTCAAAAACGGCCTCAAACAGAGCACGGCCACCTTTAAGGTCATCGTACAGGGCGGGAGCTCGGTCACGACCGGGCGGGGGGAACGCTGGTCGAATTGGGGCACGGAACGCGACGACTTTCTCAAATGGATGTTTGGCGAACGAATTTCAGGGGTCTTGTTTCTCGCGGGCGATTGGCACGTAGGCACCTTGAATCGGCTCCATCGCCCGGGCGATGCGTACCCCCTCTACGAGTTGCTCAGTTCCAACTCGGGCGTGCGAAAAGAGCCTATCGCGCTCAATGCGTCTCAAGGGTCGGGCGGCCACCACCAATCCGCTGGCAAATTATTCCGAGGATACAACTTTGGCGCCCTCTATTTTTCGGGCAAAAAAGGCGAGCGCAGCGTCGCCCTTCAAATCATAGACGAAAAGGGCACGGTGCAAATCCACCGCCAATTAACCGAGCGGGATCTCATGCCCGAAGCCAAAAAATAAAAAGGGTCTTTTGTCGTTTTTCAGGAGGATCGAATCGTGAAGCAAGTTTTCATCTATTGGGATAATTCCAATATCTTCATCAGCGCGCAAGAGGCCGCTGTCGAGCGCGAAGGCGAAGAAACGCGCTCGCGGGTGCGGATTCATTTTCGCAATCTCCTCGCGCTGGCACATGCGGGTCGGTCAATTGAGCGGGCCATCGCCGTTGGCTCCATTCCGCCAGAGTTGCGCCAGGTTTGGAACCGCTTGGAGAACGAAGATGTCGAGGTGCGTTTGGTGGATCAGCTCCTGCAAACCTTTATGCTGCGCGATGCAGTCGATTACAACGGCGCGCCTGGGATCGCCGTCTTGCTCACGGGTGACGGCAGCGGATTTGCCGATGGCGTCGGATTTCACGCCGATTTGGAACGCATGCATCGCAGGGGCTGGGACATAGAGGTGCTGTCGTGGCGTCACAGTTGCAATCGCCGGATGCGCGAATGGGCAGAGCAAAATGGAAAGTTTATCGCGCTGGACGATTTCTACAACAGCATCACCTTCTTAGAGGGCGCCTGGCCGGGCCAACCCATCGCCGCGCCGCGCTATGCAGAGCCTTTGCCCCCGGATTCGCGCCCGCAATAAATCGGGGATCGCCAAATGTATTCGCACATAACGCCCGTTTATCTCCGTGTCTCGCCTGCCCATAGAATCAGCCGACAGGGGGCCATTTGTACCAACTAATTACTCTGTAAATTAAGTTATTCTCAATTTTGATACGCACCAACCCGCACCGACGTGGCTCGCTTGTCTAAAGCGTTTGGTCCTAAGAAGCCATCTAAAAACTCGGACCGCCATTGAGATCGTCGCAAAAGCATTCGCTTTTCGCAGGTCAAAACCGTACAGACCGCGAAAATAGGATGCCTTGATTCCCCCCTTCCTCGCAGGAAGGGGGGCCAGGGGGGTAGGTCCCGATAATTTTTAGATGGCTTCTAAAGCATCGTGGGTTGCCTTTGATGCCTTCGGCGACCTACTTTTTGTCAACAGCAACAAAAAGTAGGCAAAAAATGCCGCTCTCATGCGCCGAGGGGCTTGCACAGCGCAAAGCGCTTTTGTAATCGCACGACATGCGTTGGCCTGCGAGGTGGGTTGCATAATAGCAGTGGGTTGCAAAACGGACTTGCGCGCTGTGCTTGATGGCTTTCGTTGATGGTCTTTTGGGATTGCCTGTTTGGCGATGGCTTCTCTGAAGGACGGTGGAACGGCAACGCGATCCCGATAATGAATGAGTTGGTACAAATGCTCCTGCCTTTCCATCCTCGACCTTTAAGAGCGTATCTCCCTTATGGATATCCATCCCCTCATCGCCCACTTTCCCATCGCGCTGTTGCTCGTCGGCGTTGCCTGCGATGCCATTGGAATCGCCATGCGGCGCGACTTTTTTTTGCAAACGGGCTATCTGCTCTTTTCCCTCGGTGCATTGAGCGCGATTCCCGTCGCGCTCACCGGAGAGCAGGCGGGCGAACTCGCGCAACACATCGACCGCATTGCCGCGGATTTGGACGAGCACGACAAACTCGGAACCGCCGCGACGCTCCTCGCGGTTGGGCTCGCGCTGGTACGCACGCATTTCACCTTAAAAAAGCGATTTATCGGGATGATTCGCTATGTGTATCTCGCGTTTGCGCTGGTCACGGCGGGCCTCATCGCTGCGGCGGGATACACGGGGGGGCATCTGGTTTATCGCTACGGCGCGGGCACCGAATCCGTGACTTCGCAGATCAAAGTGGAAAAGCGCGTTCCGCAGAGCGATGCGTTTGAAGGTCGATGAGACATGCCCATTTACCTCAAAAATCCGCATAGCATTCTCGCCGTTCTCGAAAAACGACCGCGAGATGTGATCGAGATTCGGTTGCCATCCGCCCGCGCGGGGAATGCGTGGCGAGCCGTGCGGGAACGGGCCGAGGAGATCGGGGCGCGTTTGCGTTTCGGACAGGGGACAGCGCGGCAGAATCGGTCGCACGGCGGACGCATGGGAGAGGCCGCGGTCAAAGCGCGTCCCGGTTGCGCCCTCGGCGAGTTGTTCGCCCATGGCACGGGCGTGTATGTGGCCCTCGACACGGTTCGGGATCCGCAAAATTTGGGCGCGGTTTTTCGCACGGCGGCCTTTTTTGGGGTTCGCGGCATTCTGCTCACCCGAAGCCGATCCGCGCCGCTGACGTCTGCGGCTTATGACGTGGCTTCCGGGGGGATCGAACACGTCCCGTTCTCCATTCAAACCAATCTCAGCCGCGCCTTGGATGTTGCCAAAGACGCGGGGCTTTGGATCCTCGGCACGGCGGAGGACGCGCCAGACGATTTGACCGCGATTTCGGCGGACCGCGCGTGGGTACTCGTGTTCGGCAATGAGGAGACCGGCATGCGCCGCCTCACCCGGGACAAGTGCGACGCGGTTTGCCGCATCGCGCCGCGCGGGGCCATCGCGTCTTTGAATGTGTCGGCGGCCGCTGCGATTTGCATTCACCATCTCACACGAGGAGTTTCCAATGGCTGATAAGCCGAATATCTTGCTCATTATGACCGACCAGCAGCGCGGGGATTGCTTGGGCATCGAGGATCATCCCGCGTTGCAAACGCCCAATCTCGACTACATGGCCGCGTCCGGCGTGCGCTTTCGCCATGCGTATTCGGCGTGCCCGGTCTGCGTGCCCGCGCGGCGCACGGTGATCACGGGCCGCAAGCCGAGCAACCACGGCGCGCTCCAAAACGCGTCGAACGCGCCCCTCCCCTGGCCGACTTTGCCGGGGGTGTTGCGCGACGCGGGGTACCGCACGCATCTTTCGGGCAAGGCGCATTGGGGGCCGCCCGCGACCGAACTCGGCTTTGACACCGCGGAATGGGCGGACAGCCCCATCTCGGGCGTGGACAACGATTATCAAAAGTACGTGCGCGAAAACGGCGCGCCGTGGCACCGCGCTTCCGATGCCCACGGCATGCCTAGCAATGGGTTTCCAGGACGGCCGTGGCACTTGGACGAACACCTGCATTTTACCAACTGGTGCGTGCAAAAGGGACTCGAGTTCATCGACGCGCAAACCGGCGACCAGCCGTGGTTCCTCGCGGTGAATTTCATCCACCCACACCAGCCGGTCACCCCGCCCGCGCATTACTTCGACAAGTATATGGCGATGGATTTGCCCGAGCCTTATGTGGGCGATTGGGCGCGAGTTTTCTACGGCCCCGTGCGCGGGTTGCAACCCGAGTGCTGGCGGCTGTGCCTGGATCCGCCGGTGATGAAAGCCACGCGCGCGGGGTATTACGGCTGCATTGAACACATCGACCACCAGATCGCTCGGTTGGTGAGCAATCGCGTGTTGCCCCAAAATACCATCGTGGTTTTCGCGTCTGACCACGGGGAGATGCTCGGCGACCACCAGTGGCTCCGCAAGCGCAACCCCTTTGAGCCGTCTGCCCGCGTGCCCCTGCTGATGAAATTCCCCAATCACTTGGGCCTGCCCCAAGCGCGCGTGATCGACCGCCCCGTCGAACTGATGGACATTATGCCCACCTTGCTCGACGCGGTCGGCGTTCCGATTCCCGATACGGTGGATGGGCAGAGCGCGTTGCCCATCATCCGCGATCCGCAAGCCGAATGGCGCGAGTACGTCCACGGCGAATGCGCCAATGTGCCCACGTCGAACAGCGGCATGCAATACGCGACGGATGGCAAACGCAAATACATCTGGCTACCGGGGCAGGACCGCGAGCTCTTTTTCGACGTTGAAAATGATCCCCGGGAAATGACGAATCTCGCCGAGGATCCCAAGTGGGCCGAGGAAATCGCCGTGTGGCGATCCCGACTCATCGCCGAACTCCGCGGCCGGCCCGAGGGCTTTACGGATGGCGAACGCCTCATCGCGCAATCCGGGCCGACTGCGGCGACGTTGCCGGTTTGGGAGGGGTGAAGGCAGATTGCAATGTCGTACAGGGATGGAGTCCCCCGTTTTTTACCATTAAAAACCGCGTCCAGCGTTTCGCCATCGAGCAATTCGGGCACATCGCCGTATTGCCCTTCAATGCCGTATCGTTCGCAGACGGGCCCGCGGATCGCGGCAATGGGATCGCAGACCGCCGCGAGATGCACATCTTCAAAGCCATTCAAAATTTGGATGTGCCCCCTGCCTCGGCTGCCACATCCAACGACGCCAACGCGCAACATGGTCTCCTCCTCATCCCGTCCATTCGGCCGGATCGATGTCCATCCACTCGGCGTCGGTCTCGCCCCATTTATTGGGCGCCGTGTCGATTTCGTATTTTGCAAACACCCGATCTATGGCCCGCTCGGTCTCTTCATCCAAGGTCCACCCCAGCGCGCCCATGTTGTCTTCGACTTCTCCCGGCTTGCGCGCCCCCACCAGCGCGGTGCTCACCGCCGGTTGCGACAACACCCAGTTCAGCGCGACATGGGGCAGGTTTTTGCCCAGGCCCGCGGCGATTTCCTTCAGCTCGTCCACGGCGCGGACATTGCGCTGAAACACGCCCGGCTCAAACAGGCGCAAGGTCGTGTTGCTGCCGCCTCTGCGCCGCCAATCATTGTCTTCAAAAACCGTGTCTTCTGTGAACGCGCCCGCGAGCAAGCCGTAGGCCAGGGATCCGTACGTCATCACCCCGATGTCGTTGGCATGCGCGTAGGGAAACGTCCATCGGATGTGCCGGCGGTCGAACAAATTGCAGCCGTATTGCAACACGTCCACGCGCCGCGCATCCATGCATCGCGCAATTTCCGGGGGCGTAAAATTCGACAGGCCCACAAAGCGCGCTTTCCCGGCTTCGACGAGTTCGTCCAACGCGCCCATCGTCTCTTCAAAGGGCGTGTCGCGGTCGGGCCAATGCACGAGATACACGTCCACGTAATCCGTATTCAGCATTTCCAAACTCTGCTCAATCGCCCGGTGGACCCTCTCTTTGCTGCTGTCCCGACCGCGTTCGTAGCCGATGCCGAATTTCGTGACCAAAATGACGTCGTCGCGCCTGGGGCCCAATGCGCGTGCGAGCAAGCGTTCAGACGCGCCCTTGCCATAGCCCTGCGCCGTGTCAAAGCAATTGATGCCCAAATCAATCGCGCGATTGACCGCGGCGACGACCTCGGCATCGTCAAAAGAGCCATACCCGCCGCCCAATTCCCAGCATCCAAACCCAATGGCCGAAACCTTCAATCCGGTCTGTCCAAACTCGCGGTATTCCACAAGATCCTCCTCTATTCGCGTTTGTACTTCGGTTGTCTCGGCGCGAAATCTCGCGCCAGGCGATACGGGCAATCCCGCAGCGGCAGATCGACTCGCGCGCCGCCTTTTTGATGCGATTCGACAAAGGCGAAGATCAGTTCCTGATTGGCGCACGCCAGCCGCACCCCGCAGCGCGTCGGTTCGCCCGTGTCGAGTGCGTGAACCAAGTCTTCGATGAGGCGCGCGGTGGAACTCTGCGGTTCCACTTTGGGAAATTCGCCCCATCCCAACACATTGCGCCCGCGATGATCGCGCCCGACCGCTTCGCGCACCTGCCAGTCCGCCCCGTTTTGCAACCCGGTGACCATGCCCGAGTCGCACACGGCTTCGACTTCGAGACCGCGCCCGGAATTGAGGGCATAAGCCGTCACCCCATTTTCAAATTGGATGATGCCGTGCCCCACCGGGTCGGCACTCAAGATAGGCCCCGCAATCGCATCTGCCCCCTGCGAGAGATGCGCTTGCACCCACGCCGCGGGATGGTCGTCGTTGAGACGCATGAGCAGATCAAAGCTGTGGCTGGCCGAATTGAACAGCGAACCCGTCTGGTGGATGATCAGCGACTTCAACTGCCCGACGCGCCCGCTGTGGATCACCGCCTTCATCTGGTCGTACCCCGGATCCCACCGCCGATTGGTGCCCAGGTTGAAAAACACCCCATTGCGCTCGCACGCCTCGACCATCGCATCGGCATCGGGCATGGACGCGGCCATGGCCTTTTCCGCGTAAATCGCCCTTATGCCATGCTCTGCGGCATAGACCGCGATTTCCGCGCGTTGTTCGGGTTGCGTCGCCACGCTTATGATATCGGGTTTTTCCGCGTTGATGAGCACCCGGTAATCCGCGTATTGCCGCGCTTTTGGAATGCCATACCGCTCGCCTGTTCGCGCCATCACGTCTTCGCGCAAATCCGAACACGCGACCAAGTCCGTGCGCTCGCACGCCTCGTACCCCGCCGCGTGGGAATACGCCCGCGTGTGATCGACCTCATTGTCGATAAACGCGCCCATCCGACTGCACCCAATCAACGCTGCACGGTAGGTTTTCATGGCTTTCTCCTAAATGTGAAAGATGTACAAATCCCGTTTTTCCAATGGCAGATCGACCCAGGTACTCCCCCGCCGGTGGCTTTCTGCCACGGCGAGACACGCCTCTGTGATGTGGTGTGCGATCTCGACATGGCCTAGGGTTGCTCGCCCCTGCTGATCGGCGTCTATCAAATCCTCGAGACACGACACCACATGGCTTTTTCGCGCAACGGCCGCGACCGCTGCATCGTCCCATCCTCGGCGCTTGCCCACCATCGCGCCGGCTTTTCTGAGCTGGATGCCATCGCCGTTGTTGATCGACCGAATGCACCCCGTTGTCCCGATGATCTCAAATTCCCATCCCGCGGCCGGTATGGACCAGGCTTCCACGCCATTTTCAAAGCGCAGTTGATACGTGGCTTTGGGGTCAAAGGCAAGGTGGTCGTTTTCTATCGCGAGCTCGCGGGGCCACAATTCACCGCGCACCGCTTCGATCTTTGGGTCGCCGAGCAAAAACGAGAGCGTGTCGATGGAATGGATATGCCCGTGCATCAGCGATGAGGCCGCGTAGTGAATGGCGGCTCGCGGTTCGCCAATTTCCCCCTCGGCGATCGCGCGCCGCACCGCGTGATAGCTCGTGTTGAACCGCCGCAAAACGCCCGTATTAAACACCGTGCCATTGGCTTTTACCGCTTTCAAAATCTCATCTGCTCGCGCCATCGAACTCGCCATCGCCTTTTCCACATACAACATGGGCACGCCTGCATGGGCCAGGCTCACGGCTAAATCCGCGTGGGAATCGCCCCTGAAATTGGCGTCCGGTGCTTTGTTCGCGGGCTTAAACAATCCCGATGCCGTGGTACACACCGCCACGAGATCGAGCGATTCCCGATCCACCATCTCCCGGTAATTTTCATAAACGGCCTCGACGCCCCATCGCTTTGAAAACGCAGCGCGCTTGTCCGCCTGCAAATCCGCCCCTGCGACCAATTCGAGTTGATCCATAGCCGCACAGCACGCCGCAATGGAATACGGCTGTGTCGCATGCCCTTCATCGTCGATGGTGCTGCCCATACGCCCCAATCCGATAATGCCCACGCGATAAGTCAAAACGCACCTCCTGTTCACAATTCCATTTTTCTTATGACCACTTGCAGGATACCCAATCGAACGATGGCTCACCGAACTCGTCGAATGAGAAATTGACATTGGGATCGATAAAATACTATCGATCCCTTTTTTGTCCTCTAAAATCGTGCCAGAAGCGCGTCACAAAGGGCCAGGCGAACAAGCGAATGCCGACTGCGTAGGCGATAGCCCCGGTCGAGCCGCCGAGCAATAGGGTCTCGACCGCTCCCAAGTCGGTGTGGGAACGCACCGCGAGCAGCGCGATGGCGACCCAGATCGTCGTCAGCAGGGGGCGGATATAGGCTTTGAGGTAGTCGATCATCCGCAGATCGATCAGATGGTTGACCAGCAGTTGCGTGACGACGAGGAACAAAACCGCGGTTCCCGAGATCACCGCGGCTACGCCCTCAATGCCATAGCGCACGCCCCAAAAGAGCGCGGGGATGAAAACGATCAGATTGGCGACCGTCCACCTAAACGACCAATTCGCCTTGCCCTTGGCGAGAAAAACCGATCCCACCACCGTGCCCACGGCTTTGAGCATGCCCGCCGCGATCAACAGCTTGAGCGGGACGAGTGCGGGCAACATGGCCTCGCCCTTGACGAGCGACAAAATCTCTCGCGCATAGATAAAACTAGCGGCGAGCACGGGCCATGAAAGCAATGCGATTCCGGCAACTGTGCGCGTATATCCCCGTCGCAACACCCGATCATTTTCCTGCACCACGGAAAACGCCGGGAAGATCACGCGCGTCAAAATCGAGCCCCCGTGGCTCAACGGCGTCATCGTGTATTGATAGACAAAGGAGTACAACGCCGTCGCCACAGGCCCCAAGTAGATCGGAATAAAATAGCCCTTGTCCAAGTTGTTGGCGATGTAATTCACGATGTTCGCGCCTGCGACATTCAGCCCAAATCCCAGGATGTCCCGAATCGCGCGCCACTGAAACGACAGCGCGGGCATCCACGCGACGGCGATCCACAAACAGGCCAGCAGCGCGAACTCCCTGACGACGGCATTCCAAACCGCGCTCTCGATGCCATAGCCACCGGCGAGCAGGCCCAGGCCCACGCCCGCGGCGATGAGCACGGAGATCACCTCGCCCAGTGCAATGGCGCGAAAATTGAGTTTGCGCGCCAGGCGTGCGCGCATCACCCCCGAAACCGAAGCCGCCGGGATGATCGCGGCCAAGGGTTGCAACGCGCTTGCAAATGCGTGGGCATCCACATCTTTCGCCCAACCCGCAACCCGCATGCCCAGCGCGGACGCCCCGAAAAACAGGGTCAAATACAGCACGCACCCAAATCCCAAGCACGCCCAAAACGCCGCGCTAAAATGGGCATTGCGCGCATCTTTGTGTCGAACCAGCGCGTCATTGAGGCCCAAGGTGCCGATCAGGGGAAACAAGACCGCGATCCGCAACGCCCATGTGAAATAGCCCATGGCTTCCAGATCGAGCATCCGATAAAAAATCAGGGTCACGATGAGTTGGATGCCCAACCCGCCACCCGTCCAAAACGCACCGCGCACCGCGCGCGTCGCCAGCGATTGATCGCCCACACATCCCTCCTCGCGCTGCTCGCGCCCCGCCTGTGGATCAAAGGTCAGGATTGCGAAATCCCCTTTCTCTGGAACAGAGCTGGGCATCTACCACACTTCCTTTCCCATGGGTTGCCCCCAGTCTATTTCCTCAGCTTGGTACGCTTCCGGCATTTGGGATATCAATGTCTCCAAATCGCAGTGCCCGCCCATGCGGGTCACGGGTTCGACGATAATTCGCCCTTTTTGGACCGAGACATTCACCTCGTCGCCCACGTTGATTTGGGCTTCTTTTAGAATGGCTTTTGCAAATCGAAGCCCCTGACCGTTTCCCCATTTCTGCACCTTCGTCAACATCGCCTATCTCCTATGTTTGGCATCCGCACGACCATCCGCGTCATTCTCCAATGCTCCGCCCTCACCTGCGGACTCCTTAAATTACGAAAAACAAAAGCAATTTGAAACCCGCGCACCGCGCGCGTCGCCAGCGATTGATCGCCCACACATCCCTCCTCGCGCTGCTGCCCCATAGCACAAACGCCCTGCGTATCTCGGCAGGGCTTTGGCTTTGAGAAGATTGAAGACAGCACTCGCATCGCCTTCCTACGGCAACGCCATTTCTGAAATCCCTTGACCGCCCTGTTGCCGTCGGCGAGCTAGGCCAATGCGGTGTATTCATAAACGGGTGTTTCAACAGTGCGAATGGGCCGACAGCGTTCCCACACCATTTTTTGCAGACGCTCGACAGTCTCTGGAGAGAAATGCCGCTCGCCCGTCTCAATGTTAACTCGGGCAGGTACATTCTCAACCAAGAAGAACTGCCCGTCGATTTCGAGGCCATACGTTACGTTCCTCTCAATCATCGTTTCGTTCCGGGCTTCGTTATTGAACATTTGGTCTCTCCGCGACCGAGTACTCTGTGAATTAAATAATTATGGATTTCAATTTTCCAAGAGCGTGACGGACGGGATGCCGTACATCAATTAAGCCCTCGCCCAGCATGCCATCCCAAAACACTATCGACGAAAGCCATCGCGCACAGCGCGCAAGTCCGTCTCGCAACGCACTTCTGTTTTGCAATCTACCTTGCAGGCTGTCTCATGTCGTGCGATTACAAAAGCGATTTGCGCTGTGCCTAGCCCCTCGGCGCATGAGAGCGGCATTTTTTGCCTACTTTTTTTTGCTGTTGAAAAAAAGTAGGTCGCCGAAGGCATCGGAGCTAACAAACAATGCTTTAGGACCAAAGTTGTTAGAAAAGCGAGCAATGTCGGTGCTGAGTTGTGCGTCTCAAAATTGAGAATAACTTAATTTACAGAGTACTCATCCTACCATGAATGCATGTGGTGCCCGCGGCCGGGGAACCAGATTTGATCCACGAGGTACGAGGTGAACACCGCGAGGCCATAGCCCACGAGCATGCCCACGAAAAAGGGTTGGCTGCGCTGGTACAGGGACGCGCCGCCGATGCGGAGGATGATGGCTTTCGCGCTCCAAGCGATGAAAATGGACATGGTCGAGTGCATCGCGTGCCCCACCGGCACGATCATCCCGATCTGGTGCAGGGGCCACCGCGTAAAGCGATAGCGCAAGAAGCTGATCGCGCTGAAGAGAAACGCGCCCGCGCCGAGAAATACGTAGCGTTCGGGTTTGTATTCGGGCACTTCCTTGATCGCTTTGACCAAGGCGTCATACACCCGCGGCGGATAGCGCGTAAAGGGAAAATCGTTAAAATTGTACGCGCCGTGCGTATAGCTCAAAAACAGCGTCAGCACCACTGTGCCGCCGATGCCCACGACCAACGTGATGAGCACGGTCATCAGCAACCGCCCCTTGTCCTGTTTTATCATCTCGCCCAACTTGGCGATGTGAACCAGCGGCACCATGAACATCGCTTTGCTTTGGCAGCGCAGGGCGGAGAACAAGGTGATCGACGTGCGCGCACTCGCCGAATAATCCGCCGGGTGAAAAAACAACCCGGCAAAGCCCGCCTCGTTGATCGGCATGCTCATATACACCACGCCGGTTTCGGCGATCACGCGGGCAAGGCCCACGTACGCGATGAACAATCCCGCGGTCAGCAACCCCGTGAATTTCCATTCCAAGCCCATCGTACGCAACCACAGCATCAGGAAGACCGCGCTGATGCCGAGGGATAAAACCGCCGCGCGGTGCGACATCAACTCGCCCGAATCATCCACCTCCTCATCGCCCCGCAGTGCCTTGCGGAACACCTCTTTCAAATGCAGGCGCGCGGTCCAAAACGTCCAGAAGACCAGCGCGATAAACGCGCCCGCGCTTTGCAGGCCCGCCACCGCGTCGCCCGGCCCTGTTTTGGCGGACAGGGTAAAGCCCACGCGCCGAAAAAACGCGATCTCGTTGAGGTACAAGAGGTGAAAGACCAAAATGGAAAACAACACATCCACATTGGCAAAATACGCAAAGCCGATGGTGAAAAAGTTCACGCCCGTGTGTTGCGGCGGATAAAACCGCGCGAAGTAAAACCACTGTTGCCCCAGCCAAATAATGGGGATGCCGGGGTCGAAATAGGACAGGATATTCCACGCCTTGACGAAGAAAACCAGGCCGCACCCGATCCAGAACAGCCGATTGTGCAAGATGCCCTCGCCTTTGGGCGCGTCCGCAGCCGAAGCCAACACCACGGGCGGGCCGAGCACCGGATAGGCCACGCGCTCGTGTTCGGCCCATTGTTTTCGCAACATGCTCGCCAGCGCGATAGAGGCCAGCGCGATGGCCGCGATGGCGCTCAACCACCAAAATAGGGGCACGACCCACACGCCCCAAGGGATGGATTGCCCCGCGGGCAGGCCCTCGTAGAGCCATTGCATGGCGCGGCCCTCATTGCTCGGCACCAGCCAGTCGGGCAAGTGCGGATGGACGAACTCGGACCATTGGTTTTCGGGCGTCGCCAAGTAATGCGGCACGGAAATCATGCCCAAAAAAAAGCCCGTCAAACCGTAGGCGGGAATGGCCGCGGCCAACAGGCCCATGCCCAAGACCACCAGCAACTCGGTTTGGCGAAGCGCGTAGCCGGGCTTCATCCATCGCAACACGTGATTCAGCAAGACGACCAGCACATACGTACACAAGAGCACCATCGGAAAATGGCTGATGTTCATGCGCGATGTGTGGGCGAGGTACTCGGCGTGCGTGTTCCAAAACGCGATCCACAGCACGACCGCAAGGCCGACCGCGATGGCCCGAAGCGTCACCCCCTCGCGCGTTGCGGCAGATGTTGCGTGCGATGTTCGAGCTTCAGCCATGAGTCACCAAAAAAAATAGACGGAGCGGGGTACGACGGGGCGTTCTTCAGGGTTCATCGGCGGATTCGGAAATCATCGCCCTTGTGGTCGGGAAGAGGGGGAGACGGGAGATGGGAGACGCAATCGCAATCGTAGGGACAGGCTCCCGTGCCTGTCCGAAGATATAAGATGGGGATTAGAGGTCGTATTGATCAATTTTGCGGTAGAGGGTGCGCTCGGACATGCCGAGGAGTTTTGCGGTGCGTTTGCGGTGGCCGCCCGTTGCGCGCAGGGCGTTGGCGATGGCTTCGCGCTCGAGGTCTTTTAAGGGGCGGATGTCGGATTCTGTGGGCGATGGGTCCGAGGCCTGTGGTTCGGTTTCGGGGGTTTCCGTGTATTCGACGATTTCCGTGCCTTCGATGGGCGCGTTTTCAATGGGCGCGTTATAGACCGGGAGGGTCGGCGGATGTTGCAGATTTTGCATGAGATAGGCTTTGAGTTCTTTGACGTCGCGGGCGACTTCGAGGATGGCCCAATAGAGCAGGTCGCGGTCGGATTCGGCCGGGGTTTTGCCGGTGGGAATCGGGAGAAACGAGGGTTCTGGTTCGAGCGGCGCGTCGAGATAGGAGGCGAGGTCGGCCGCGGAGATGCGGCGGGTTTTGGACAAGACCATGAGGCGTTCGATGAGGTTGATCAGTTCCCGCACATTGCCGGGCCAGTGGTACTGCTGCAACAGGGCGAGCGCGTCTGATGTAAATTCGATGGGCGGCATGCGGAGTTCATCGCTCTGTTTTTGGATAAAGTGTTCGGCGATGAGGGGGATGTCGCGGGGCCGGGCGTGCAGAGAGGGCATTTCGATTTCGATGACGCGGAGGCGTTGGTAGAGGTCTTGCCGAAACGCGCCTTGGGAAACAGCGCGTTGCAGGTCGCGATTGGTGGCGGCGATGACGCGGACGTCGACCGGGATCGCGCGGGTGCTGCCCAAGCGGGTGACTTCTTTGGCGTCGAGGACGCGCAACAAGCGCACTTGTGCCGAGGGCGACATTTCGCCGATTTCGTCGAGGAAAACCGTACCGCGGTCCGCGGCTTCAAAGATGCCGTGCCGCTTTGTGCGCGCGTCTGTGAACGCGCCTTTTTCGTGGCCGAAGAGTTCGCTTTCGAGCAGGGTTTCGGGTATGGCGCCGCAGTTGACGATCAAAAAGGGTTTGTCGCTGCGGCCGCTTTGCCGGTGGATGGCTTCGGCGATGAGATTTTTCCCCGAGCCGCTTTCGCCGGTGATGAGCACGCTGACGGGCGTGGGCGCGATTTGCGCGATGCTTTCGCGGATCTGCCGAATGGCGTCCGACCGTCCGATGATGGCGGGGCCATTGCGGTCGCGATCTCGATGGAGTGCGTCTCGCAATTCCATTGGGTCGAGCGGAAAGGAGAGGATGGCATCGGGCGCGAGGGCATCGGGCAGTTGCGCGCCGCCGCGCGTGGCGATGGCGAAGAGGCGGGTTTTTTCCGGGCGAGAGGACAAGACCTCGGCGAGTTGCGCGATTGCCTCGGGCGCGAGGGTTTCGTCCAAGATGATCGGGTCGAAGCGATTTTCCGCGATCAGTTTTCCGGCGGGTCTCGCGCTGTTGGTCGAGACGGTTTGCCAGCCGAGTTCTTCGAGTTCGGCGCGCAGGTCGCGGCCCAATGGGAGGGGGTGGGCGACGATGATCAGGGCTTCTTTTCGGTCGTTTGACATGGTGTTTAATCTGTAAATTAAGTTAATATCAATTTTGATACGCACAAATCAGCACCGCCATTGCTCGCTTTTCTAAAACTTTGGTCCGAAAGCATCGTGGGTTGCCTTCGATGCCTTCGGCGACCTACTTTTTGTCTACAGCAACAAAAAGTAGGCAAAAAATGCCGCTCTCATGCGCCGAGGGGCTAGGCACAGCGCAAATCGCTTTTGTAATCGCACGACATGAGACAGCCTGCAAGGTGGATTGCAAAAGAGAAGGGCGTTGCGAGACGGACTTGCGCGCTGTGCGCGATGGCTTTGTTTGATGGACTTTTGAGATGGCATGTTGGGCGATGGCTTATTTGAGGTACGGCATCACGTTCATCACTCTCTTAAAAAATTGAAATCCCGAATTATTTAATTTACAGAATATTTAATTTTTTCGCGCGATGTCGTTTTTGAGTTGTCGAATGCGTTTTTCTGCGCCGATGCCGTAGTTGCTCGTCGCGCCGTAGCGGGTTTTGATTTGCTCGAGTTCGCGGATGGCTTGGGCGATGTTGTTTTGCGCGGCGTAACACTCGGCGATTTTCATTTGCGCGGATGCGATCCAGAGGTCGCTGGCGTTTGGGTCGTAGCGCAAGATCAAAAATTCCCGCTGGGCGTCTGCGTAGTGGCCCTGCGCGAAATAGCTTTCGGCGATGGCGTATTGGATGTTGGCTTTTTCGTGCCCGCCGGTGACGACTTTGAGCAACGGGCGGAGTTCCGCAATGGCCCGTTGGTGGTCGCCTTTGTTGGGCAAGTAAATCGTGCCGAGGTCGATGCGGGCTTCCAGCGCGAGGGGGTGTTGCGGGTGCTCGCGGACGAGTTGGCGGGCGAAGTCGATGGCGAGGTCGTAGGCGTGGAGGTTGCCGTAACTCTTGGCGATTTTGTGGAGGATGTCGGGTTTGTCAGATGGGGGAACGCCCTTTTCAATGGCGTTGCGGTACGCGCGGGCCGCGAGGTTGTACTCTTCGTTGCGTTCCCAAAATTCGGCAAACTCGAGGTTGGCTTTGGCCCAGTGCGGGCTGTCGGGAAAATTTTTGACAAAGGTGCCGAGGGCGTTGAGATAGGGTTCGTTATGGCCCTCTTTGTCCGGGCCTTCGTCATGGTAGGCGCGGATGATGTGGTAATGCGCGTCACGCCCGGCGTCGGTGGCGGCGTATTTTTCGATGACTTTTTCAAAGATCTCCCGCGCTTTTTTGGCGTTTTTGACGGCGAGTTGGTACTCGCCTTTTTCCACCTCAAAGCGCGCGATCCATTCGGTCGCGGTTTTGTGGGCTTTTCTAAATTGGCCCGCGGCTTTGTCGGCTTCGCCGATGCGTCGCAGGCGGTAGAGGCTCAACACTTCGCGGGCCGCGAGGGTTTCGGTGCGCGCGGGTTTGGGAACGCGCCGGTAAGCGGCGAGGGCCTGGGCGTATTTTTCGCTTTGAAAGAGCAAATCGCCTATGGCTTGATCGGCCCGTGCGTGGAGCGGGCTGTCCGGGTATTGTCGGGAAAAATCGCGGAAGGCGGTCATGGCTTCTGACGTGCGGCCGAGGGCGGTCAGGTGTTCGGCGCGGGTGAAGGCGATGCTGTCCGCGTCCGGGGCTTGGGGGAATTTGCGGAGGAACAGGCGGTAGGTGTCGATGGCGCGAGCGCGCTGGTCCGCGTGAAAATGGGATTGGGCCAGGCGGCGCAATAGGTCGGGCGTGGGGGCGCGCTGGCTGAGGGATTCGTCGATTTCTATGGCGCGCGGATAGTCGCCGAGTCGGTAGTAGCTTTCGGCCAAGCGTTCGCGGGCAGACCGCCGCAGGGCGAGGGGCGGAGAGATGGCTAGGAGTTCGGAAA
Source organism: Candidatus Latescibacterota bacterium (assembly GCA_965242535.1). Taxonomy (GTDB): domain Bacteria; phylum Latescibacterota; class UBA2968; order UBA2968; family UBA2968; genus VXRD01. The sequence continues at coordinate 4,008,694 of OZ251458.1, read as the reverse complement.
AGGCCTCTGCTGCGCTGGCGTAGAACTCGCGGTCGAGGAGGATGCGCCCGAGTTGAAAATGCGCGTGCGGCACCAGGTCGCTGTCGGGATGCTCAAAGAGGAAATTGCGGAGGGTTTCCTCGGCTTGGGCGCGTCGCTGTTGCAGGGATTGACACACGCCGATGCGATAGGCGGCTTTTTCTTTTTGCGCGGGATCGTTCGCCTCTCGTTGAACGCGGCGATAGAGGGGCAAGGCCGAGGCGATGTCGGCGGTTGTGAAATGGGCGTTTGCGATGCGGAGGCGCAGGTCGGTTTGCAGGTCGCTGTCGGGATAGGTGGTTTCAAAATCGCGGTACGCGCTCAGGCGGATGAAGGCGCGGAGCGTATCGGGCTGTAAATCGGCGGTTGCCGCGTCGATAAAAGCGAGGGCCGCGTCATCTGCCCTATCGCTGTCGGGAAATTTTTCCACGATCATTTCCAGGGTTGCCAAGCCCTTGGCGCGCCATTCGTCTGGCGATTGGTTTTCGAGCGCGGCTTTGCGGGCGCGTTTCAAATAGCTATCGCCCAAGAGATAGGCGGCTTCGGGTGACCATGAGAGGGCGGCTGTGTCCGATAGGGCGGCTTCGAGGTGGGCGATGGCGCGGGTGTAGTGTTTTTGGCGATAGAGGGTTTGACCGAGGGCGAATTGCGCGTGGCCGCCGAGGGCGGGCAGGGCCGCGATCAATTCGAGCCAGACGCTGTCGCGGTGGGTTTCAATGCCGTATTCGGCGAGGAGTTGGATGCGGGTTTCGGCGGCTTTGGCGCGGGGCGCGTCCGCGTAATTTTTGAGATAGGCGCGGTATTCGCGCAGGGCGAGCGCGGGTTGGCCGCGTTTTTCAAATACGCGGGCGATGCCAAATTGGGCTTCGGCGGCGGCGGGTGTGCCTGCGATGAGGGCGCGATAGTGTTCGGTTGCCAGATCGTACCAGCGCAGGTCTTCGCAGAGTTGCGCGATGTGCAGGCGGGCATCGGCTTTTTCGCGGGGGGATCGGATGCGCGTTTGGTAGGTTTGGTACGCGGACAATGCCTTTTGGTGCGAGCCGATAGCGCGCCAGATATCGCCGATATCGCCGTGGGCTTGGATGCTGACATCGGCGTCGGGAAATTGTTCCTGGAGCTTTTTGAAGGCGTCCAGTGCGTTGCGATAATTTTTTAAGTCGGCAAAGGCGCGGCCATAGCCCAACAAGGCATCGGCGCGGAAGGAGCTGTTGGGGTAGGCTTTGAGAAAAGCGGCATAGCGGTTGAGGGCTTCGCGGCTTTTGCCGAGTTCGCGCTTGGCGTTCGCGCTGCCCAACACGGCGCGTTGGCGGCGGGCGTTGCGAGGCAAGAGGGCGAGTGCGCGGTCGTACGCGGCTTCGGCGCGTGCCCAATCGCTTTTGCCCGCGTGCCATGCGGCGAGGACGAGGTGGGAATTTTCAGCGGCGGGCGTTTGGGGAAAGCCGTTGCGGAGCGTTCTGAAGACGCGGTCGGCTTCTCGGAGATCGTCGTGCGAAAGGGCGATGTTGCCCATTTCGAGGAGGGCGTCGGGCTTGCGCTTGGCGGCGGGGGATTCGGCGAGGATGCGAAATTGCGCGAGGGCTTGGTCCGTGCGCGATTCTTCGAGCAAGACGCGGCCCAGGGCGAAAACGGCTTCATCGACCAAGGGCGATTTGGGGTATTGCGCGATGAGTTGGCGAAAGGCGTCGCCGGCTTCTGCGAGGGCGCCGCCTTCGCGGTAGCTTTCGCCTGCGGACAAGAGGTCTTGGGGCGCGCGTTCGGACGCGGGATAGGCCGCGTGGACTGCGCGATAGGCTTCGCCTGCGCGGGTGTGTTCTCCGAGGCGACTGAGGGCATCGGCGCGGGCGCGCATGGCGTTGCCCACCTCAAAGTGGTCGGGGTTTTGCTCGATGAATTGCCGAAAGGCGTCGCGGGCGCGGTCGTATTGTTCGGCCTTGGCATGGGCTTGGCCGAGGCGCAGCATGGCGTCGGGCAAGCGTTCGCTGGTGGGAAAATTGATGATGAATTGCTTAAATTCCCGCGCGGCGTCGCCGTACATGCCGTCGTTAAAAATGCGGACCGCCAGTTCAAAATGCGATTTTTCATCTTGGGCACAGAGGCCGGGCGATACGCAAAAAAAGATCGCGCAAAATCCGATGGTTAAACCGCGTTTCCATGTGCTGTGAGAAAGGGCTGTCACCATTCCCTCCGTTTGTCGCTGAAAAATTTCAACCCCAAAGTTCGACTGCGCGCCACATGTACCAACTGCCCACGGAGCGATAGGGTTTCCACCGTTCGCAGTAGGTCGCCAACTCCCTTTCTGTGGGGAGTGCGTCCAGCCCATAAGTCAGCATAAATCCCTTTCGCACGCCCAAGTCTTTCGTGGGGAGCACGTCGGGCCTGCCGAGTTGAAACATCAAGAACATGTGAACGGTCCATTCCCCAATGCCGCGCACTCGGGTGAGGTGTGCGACGATATCGGCGTCCGACATTTCGCGCAGGCGTGGAGCCGAGGGAATCAAACCCTCGATGGTTTTCAGTGCCAGATCATTTGCCGCAACCACTTTTGCCCGCGACATGCCCGCGTTGCGGAGCCGCTGATCATCCATCGCGAGCACCTGTTCGGGTTTGATGTTTTGCCCCAAAAACAAGGCGCGCACCCGGTTGTGAATGGCGGCGGCGGCTTTGCCCGAGAGTTGTTGGTAGATGATGGACCGCAAGAGCGCGTCAAAGGGGTTTAAGCGTTTGGGCGGATCGATGCCTACCGGCCCCGCCCGTTGGATTAGGCGACCGAGGATGCCGTCGTTTTTGCACAAGGTACGCATGGCTTTTTGGGGATCGTAAGTCAACACCGGGGCATCTCCTGTTTTTTGAGGATCCAACCAGTCCAATATAGCCCGCAAATGAAAAAAATAAATACATCTCTCAATAGATATGATGATAACCTCAAACGCCTCGAAATTCGCGGCGTTGCGTCAGCCACAAGCCCTTGGCGCTGACCGGTTCGCCTGTGAAACGCGCCCAGTGTTCGGCATAAGCGTTCACTTGATCGGCCGATCGTTCGCACAGTGCTCGCACCTCCCGATCGGTTTTCACCGCATGGGTTTTGTAATCCACGAGTTTCCATCCTGCGGGCGAATCATAGACCAGATCGATCACGCCGCGAATGATTTTTTTCGGTTGCGAGATCGCAAAGGGCACTTCGGTATAGACCTTTTCCGAGGCGCGCAATTCCGCCCAGATCTCCGAGTTGCGAAAATGTTGCAATGCGTCCAATGCGTGCGGTAAAATCTCGGGGCCTGCCCCTGCCTCGTCCAATCGGCGTTTCACATAAGCCGTCGGATCGGCGGGCAATCGGTCGTGGATGGCGTCGTCAAATAGCCGGTGAATCGCCGTGCCATACGCTGCCCCGCTACCCGCTCTGTCCAAATCCTCGGCGGCGACATCTGCCCGATCATCCGTCACCTGCGCCACCTCGAAGGATTCTTTTTGCGAGTCGCGCCAGAATCGATCTCGCTGTACGGCGACAGACCGCGTTTTGAGCGGCGGGGCTTTTGCTTCGGGATACTGCGTCAATTCGGGCACATGGTTTAGATGGGGATACAGCGGTGCCCACGGCCCGTCGTCGGGTTTTTCGCCGTAGGTGGATACGACGAGCAAATTTTCCGCGCGCGTTGCCGCCACGTAGAGCAACCGCAATTCTTCGCCCGCGAGAAATCGCGTCTCTTCGGCTTCGGCGGTTTCCCAATCCACGGGCTCGGCAACGACTTCGCGTCCATAAGACCCGCGGGGCTTTGTAATGGGCAGGGCCAAAAAGGGGGCTTCCGCCGTGCGCGATACGTGAAACTCGGGGCCATAGCGCGTGTAACTCGTGTCGTAGGGATCGGCGAGAAAGACGACTTTGCCCTGCAACCCCTTTGCCTGGTGCAAATTCATCAGGCGTGCGACCCCCTCTCGTTCAGAAGCCAATGTCATCTGCTCGACCTTGTAATCCCCATCGCGGATGAGGGCGCTCAATTCCGCCATCACTTGCCCCCAGTGCCCGCCCGCCGCGCTCCACTCGTTGATGAGCGCCATGGCGCGAACGAGATTGCCGGCATGCGTGGCGCCCATGGGCAGGGCGCGCACAAAGGGCAACAAGCCGAGCATGTCAACACAACGCGCGATGGCGGCGCCTGGCGACAAGGTGTGCAACCACTTTGACGCTTTTTTCAGGTGGTCAAACGCCCGTTCGAACATGGGTTGCCAGGTCGCGTCCATGTCTTTGGGCAAATCGCAGGTCCAATCAAAAACGCCCCCTGCTTTTTTGAACGCATAGAGGGCATCGTCCCCCGCGCCCACCAGATCGCCCCGCAAATAGGCGAGCAATGGCAACGGATTGTCGGGCATATAGACCGCTTCCAAAAAATCCGTGAGCGCGTGCAACACATCGGCATCGCCCAGGCGATTGCCCCCGGTGATGTCGAAGGGAATCCCGCGTTCCTCCAGTGCTTGGGCGTAATGCGACAAAGAGCCCGAGGTGCGCGTTAGGATGAGAAAATCGCCCGGCGATGCATGGGGGCCGAGCGCGGCGTCTTCGCCCGCGCCATTAAATTCCGTTTCGCCTTTGATGGCCGCGGCGATGAAATTTGCGATCCGATCTGCGTCTCGAGATGCGATTTGGCCTCGGTGGTTGCGATAGACCTTGGCGATTGAAATGCGGCGCGCGGCAAACTCATCTCGGCCATCCGATTTGAATTTGAATAGCGGCGCGAATTTGGCTTGATAGCGATTGTCCTGCGCGGCGAACAGAGGTTCAAATGCCGCGTTGATCCAATCGCAGAGATTGCCGAATGAGCGAAAGCTCGTGTTGAGATCGACGAGGCGACCGCCTGTTTCGACAATGCGCGTGCGGACGAGGTCAAAGGTCTCGACATCGGCGCGGCGAAACCGGTAGATCGATTGTTTGCCATCGCCGACCAAGAACAAACTGCCGGGGCGCGGCGCGAGTTCGCGCCAATCGGTTTCTTCCAAGTCCTCGCCGGTGAGATACAACAACATTTCGGCTTGGATGGGGTCCGTGTCTTGAAACTCATCGACGAACAAACAGCGGTAGCGATCTTGAAAATGGCGGCGCACTTCGGGGTGATCGCGCAACAACCGCGCGGCCCATTCGAGCAGGTCTTGAAAGGTGAGGCGGCCGGATTCGCGGCGCGTTTGGGCGTATTCCCCAACGGCTTCATCCACGAATGCCGAGGCGAATGGATAGACGTATTGCCGCCATTGCGCGAGGATGGGGTCGAGCACTTCGGTTTGAAACTCGGGCAGCAGATCGTCTCGCAACGCCTTTGCAAAATCCCCATGGGGCGCCCAACTTTTGAGCGTTACGCCGAGGCGGCCGCCGAGCATTTGCAACAGGGTGACGCGATCCGCGTCGGACGCGATCCCCCGGTTGGACAAAAACAGGTGCGCGCGCGTCAATGCGGTTTGGAGAGGGTCGCGTTTGCCGGGCAATGGATCGGGGATCTTTGCCCTCGCCCGTTCCATGAAGGCTTTGCATTTTGAAACCGCAGACGATAAATCGGGTTTGTCCGCCGCCCCTTGCGCGAGCGGTACATCGCTGAACTGGCAACGCCTTTGAAAAAAGCCATACAGATCTTCCGGGCGCAATCCCAATTCTTCAAACCGCGTGAGGCGCGCGTCTTCCGCCAAAAAACAGCGTTGCACAAACCGATCCCAAGCCTCGCGGCGCATGACCGCTTCTTCGCGTTCTTCGACTTCTGAAAAATCGGGTGGCAAACCCGCTTCGACCGGGCGTTCGCGCAACAACTGGCCGCAAAATGCGTGAATGGTCCCGATAAAGCATTGATCGATTTTTTCGAGTGCCCGTTGAACGCGCTCCAGTGCCGCGCCATCCGCTTCTTCGGCACGCGCTTTCAACGCGCTGAAAAATCGCCCGCGCATTTCCCCCGCGGCCTTGCGCGTAAAGGTGATCGCCGCCAGTTGATCGACCGCGACCACGCCGGTTTGCACGGCATTGACCATCCGTTGCACCAATTCATGGGTTTTCCCCGCCCCCGCGCCTGCGAGGACCATCACATTCTGATCCAGCGCGTGGGCTATGGCATCGCGTGCTCGTTGATCTCGAAGTGTCATAAAATCGTCAGTTGGTTAAAGGCATTCTGAGATAGGGCCCCGCCCTGCCCGAAATGATTGCTGAAAATTGATGGGGTCTCTTCTGTCATCCCAAAATACTTCGATCTCGACGTTTTCTACAAATCCTTTTGCGGTGCCCTTTCTTGTGTTTTCAGTAATCGAGCCGGCGTAGTTTGATAGTTGGCTCCGGATTTTTGCTGTCGATATCGCCGTAGCATTGGGATGCACGTAAATACAATTTCCCACAATGGTCAATCCGTTTCTCAATACTCTCGTTGGCAAACCGACGCGCTGTGTAAATCTTTGTGGCGCAATACCCGAATTGTCTTTAATTAAATCAGGTACTTGACAAAAGGGACTGGGCACTGAGTCAGCCCCTTTTTGTGTTGGGTTGTATTTATGGGAAAATTTGTCTATATTGTGGGTAAGTAAAACAAATTCAAGCGCGTATTTGTCGATCACCCATCACTGAAAGGATAGTATGGCAAAAACAAACACTCAGGTTGACGAACCGCGGGAAGATCCGGGCCAGGGCGCGGCATCCACGGCAAAAAAGGCAAAACGTCCGTCCAAAAAGCGGGCGACCAAGAAGCCGACCAAAAAGCCGGTGAAGAAACCGCGGGCGACCGCAAAACAAGAGAATGCGGACGACGCCACATCCTCTGCGCCGAGCACGGCGAAAAAGCGCGTGACAAAAAAGCCGACCAAAAAGTCGTCTAAGAAGCCGGCGAAGAAACAACGTGCGACCGCGAAAAAAGGGAATGCGGACGGCACCACGTCCTCCGCGTCACGCACGACAAAAAAGCCGGCCGCGAAACAGCAGGCGGCTCAAACGACGCAGGAGCCCAAGGCTACCACATCCTCTGCGCCGAGCACAGCGAAAAAGCGCACAACAAAAAAGCCTGCCAAGAAGCCGGTTGAGAAACAGCAGGCGGATCAAACGACACAGGGGGCCGACGCGACATCCTCTGCGCCGAGCACAGCGAAAAAGGCCAAGAAGCCCGCCGCAACACGAGCGCGTGCAGAGACGCCGTCCAAGCCGAGCGAGGCAGTGGAGCAGGCCGCGACAACGGCGGTCGGCGATCGGGATCAGCAAAAAGTCGAGGCAACGGCTCCCGCTGATCGAGCACAAAATCAGGGCGGAGCAACGGCGGCCAGCGATCGAGCGCGGCAAAAGGCCGAAACGCCGGCAGCCACCGATCAAACGCGAAACGCCGAGCCGGCCGGGCAACCGCCCGAAAGCGCGCCCGCCGAAGAAATGCAGTGGGGACGGCGCACCAGGCGGTCGGGGCCTATCGGTTGGGAAGGGCGCGGCGGCGTCAGCCCCCCCGTTCAACCCACGCGGCGCCCGGACGCGCAGGCAGACGCGCCCGCCGTTGAAACGCCCGCCGAACCAGAGCCAAAACCACCGCCGCCGAATCGCGCGGCCCAAGGACGCACTCGCAACGATCAAAACGATCGGAATGCACAGCGGCCTTCGAGCAATCGCAGTGGGAATGAGAAGAAGCCCGACGGGGCTTCGCGCAAACTCGCGGAAATTTTGGCGCAATCCTGGACCGAAGACAAAACCCGTCGCTTTCTCGGCGAGGGCTTTTTGAGCAGCTTGTCCGCCGAGTTGGTCGACGATGGCAAACGGGCATCCCTCCCGGACGCCGAGGCCCTCAAAAAACCCTTGGAGATGATCCGCAAGGTTCTCGCCGATGAGTGCATGGTCGCCGATGATGTGTCGGATTTGCTGTTGCTCGACGTGGTGATGAATGCCCTGTCCGACCGCATCGACGTGTGCCGGTTGCAGGCCGAATCGGATTCGCTGGCGGATATCGACGTGATTTTGGAATTGCGCTACAAGGCGGATCGGCGATTGATCGAAGCCGTGAATGCCCTGAAAAATGCGTGAGGTGGTCGTTCTCGCCCATGCCCATGTCAAAAGGCCCGCCTGATTTTTCTTAGACGGGCCTTTTGTGTTTTTGATCTGGGCTATCGCCAGTTGCCCCGCTCGTGGCTAACCGATACCTTTCTGTTGACGATGATTGCTTCCGCTCGGCATCATCCCAAAGCCTACATGCGTAGGCGCGATTGTACCGTAAGGCGTAAGGGCGTAAAATTTTACGCCCTTACAGCCCAGCCCTTACGCCTGTCCTATATGACACGCAACGGGTCCCTGATTCGGACAGGCACGGGGGCCTGTCCCTACGGGTGATGGTTCTTTTGTGCCCCTGTTTAGAATCATCGCACCATCGTTTTTATGGCGCATCCGATTTTTAGATGTATGTGGACAGGCACGGGGGCCTGTCCCTACGTGTTGATGGGGACGGGGCGAGATAACGGACCACTGACCGCTTGGGTGGATGGCCTTCTCGCCTCTCGCCTCTCGCCTTTTCGCCTTTCGCCTTTCGCCTTTTCGCCTCTCGCCTCTCGCCTTTCGCCTTTTCGCCTCTCGCCTTTCGCCTTTCGCCTTTCGCCTCTCACCTCTCCCGTCTCCCGTCTCCCGTCTTACCGCCTTTATTACGCCCAACCGTGGACCCCGTGACCGCCGCCGGGAAACCAGATCAGATCGACGATGAACGAGACGAGCACGCCCGTGGCCCTGCCGGCGATGATGCCGAAAAAGAGCGGGCGATATTTTTGGTACAGGGACACGCCGCCCACGCGAATGGCGATGGCTTTGAACAGATAGACGATCAGGAGCGAGGTGATTTCGTGGAGAATGCTCGTGGTGGTGATGATGAAGCCCACGGGGTGAACCGGCCACCAGGGCAGGCGATAGCGCAGGGCCATCAGGATGGCAAAGACCATGCCGCCAACTGCGAACAGCACCATCCGTTCCCAAGACGCCGGTTCGGGCGATTTGATTTTGGTGACGATGGCGTCGTACAGGCGGGGCGCGTACCGGGTAAAGGGGTATTCCGTAAAATTGTACGCCCCGTGCGCGTAGCCCAAGTAGAGCACCATCGAGATGTTGACTATGAGCGCGCCGCCCAATCCCAAGAGCATCACCCAAAAGAGCGTGCGTTTGTGGCCGGGCACTCGGTCGAAAATTTTGGCGTTTTGCGACAGCGCGGGCATGAACAGCATCCAGCGCAAGGCGTGGGCGGTCGATCCCACGGCGATGGTCTTGGGATCGATGGCGACCGTGCCGATGAGTTGAAAGCCCATGTCGAGCGGCGTTGTGGGGATGCCCAAGTACAGCGTGCCGGATTCGCACACAAAGCGCGCCAGGGCGATGTAAATGACGATGGCGGCCGGCACTGTGATCGCCAAAAGACTCGGCGCGACCCCGGCTTTGAGCAACCAAGCGATGATGTAGATAAGGCCGAGCGCCAAGCCGATCACCGCCGTGCGATAGGACAGGAGTTCGTCTGCGTCATCTATATCGGGATCGTTTGTCCACGCTTTTCGGAAGACCGCCTTCAAGTGGTGGCGCGCGGTCCAAAGCCCCCAGGCGACGAATGCGAACAGCGCGCCCAGGCATTGCCACTGCACGAGGGGATCGCCCCATCCGCCGCCCTTTTGGTGCATGCGCCCAAATTGAAAACCGGTTTTGCGGATCAGCGCGATTTCGCCCATCAGCAAGAAGTGGAAGAACCAGATCGAAAACAGGATTTCGAGGTTGACAAAATACCCAAAGCCGATGGTGTACGTGTTGATGTGCGTCAACAGGGGCGGGAAGAGGCGCGCAAAATAAAAAAGCCCGGCATTGGGGCTCATGCTGATGCGGGGCACCGTCGTATAAAAATAGGTGATGATATTCCAGCCGATGATGCCAAATGCCAGGCCGAAACCGATCCAGAAGAGGTAGCCCCGAAATAGGATGGGCCAGCCGCTTTGAGACGAGGACTCGCGCCCGACCATTTCGAGCACGGGCGCGAGCAGGGGATAGTCCAAGCGCTCGCTTTCGACCCATTGCTTGCGGAGGATGACCACGATGCAAAAGCACGCGCCAAAACCGGCCAAAATCAACGTGACCCACCAAAAAATCGGCCCGATCCAGACTTCCCAAGGGATGGGGACGCCAGAGGGCAGGCCCTCGTAGAGAAACGTGGTTTGGCCGTGGTCATTGGACGGAAAGAGATAGGGCGAGAGATGGGGTTGGACATTGTCGATCCACCCGTTTTCCGGCGTCGCCAAATAATAGGGCGCGGCCATCAGGCCCAGCCAGATGCCGGTGAGGCCGCGCGCGGGAATGATCGCGCCGATCAAGCCCATGGCGAAGATGACGGCCAGTTCTCGATTCTCGAGCCCCGGTCTGCCAAACCGCATTTTTGCGAAGGTATTGACCGTAAAAACGCAGAGGAAGATGGCGAAGATGGCGACGGGCAAGTGGGTGATGTTGACCGCGGAGGTGTTGGCCGCCGTGCGCGAATACGTCACCCACGCACTCGCCAAGCACGAGATCGCCAGCCCGAAGACGATGCTGCGAGGCGTGATGCGCGCCGCGGTGCGATCCGCAACAGATGGGGTTTGGAGAAGGGCCATAGCGTTTGATCGTTAAATTTTCATTTGAAGCGCGCCACGGATTTTCTTTGCATTTTGAAATTGCGCGCCCTTAATATAGGTGTATCGCAAAATAATAAGCCACAAAAATGATAGGGCGGTCGCTATTAGGCAGTTACCAGCAAATCGAAATTTGCAGATGAATGGATTCTTTTCACACGTTTTGGGAATTGACCATGAAACCCGACTCGCATGTTATCGATCAACTCGTCGCGCGCGTTGTCGCACTCGTCGATCCGCTCAAAATCATCCTCTTTGGCTCGGCGGCACGCGGCGAGATGGGCCCGGACAGCGATGTGGATGTGCTCGTCGTCATGCCCGAAGGCGTCCACAGGCGAAAAACCGCACAGCATCTCTATCGAGAAATTCGCGGCCTCGGCGTGCCCTTTGATATTTTGGTGACGACCCCAGAGAGCCTCGAAAAACACAAAGACAATATCGGGTTGATCTACGATACCATTTTGGAAGAAGGGAGAGAAATTTATGTCGCGTGAAAAGTCCGATTCGGGCGATCCGACAGCGTTCAACCTCTTGTCTGAATCACAGATTACGCGGATTTTGGGATTACGCGGATGCCCCCCACACCCCCACCGCCACTGTGTCCCTCGTACCATCTACACCCTCCGCCCTACCTGCTCATCCAATCTGCGTCCTCTGCCGCACTTACGGCGTCTGTGTCTGCGACCCCCTTCGCCCTCCTCTCGCCTTTCATCCACCTTTCATCTGCGTAATCCGTGTAATCCGCGATTCAGACAAGTTTCCCACGGCCTTTGCCTTTCTGTGCCTTTTGTGTCTTTGAACTGGCTATCGCCAGTTGTACCCCGCTCGTGCCTTTTGTGGCTAAACTTCCATCTCTCGCGTTCTTATGGGGTCGCTTTTCGCCTCGATTCGTCCATTCGCCCGAGGTCGTCATCATGCGTTTCGCCATCGGATTCCTGCTCGTATTGAGCGCGTGCCCCGCGCGTGCCCAATCGCCACTCGTGCTGGCCGATTACAATGCCGAGGTGCGCGGGGCAGATGGCCGCGTGGATGTGCCGGTGTTGGTGCGCCGCTTGTCTGAACTGCGCGTCAACACCTACTTTTTTTTGATTTGGCACAAGGCGACCGATTGGGACGATCTCAAGCGGTTTTTGCCCGCAGCGCGCAACGCGGGGATCGACACCTGGGTTTATCTGGTGCCGCCATCGGAAAGCCCGCCGATTTACGGCACGCGGTATTCAGAGCCGTTTCGCTTGGATTACTCGCGCTGGGCAGAAGAGATCGCCCGCCTGTCCCTTGACCATGCCAATTTGAAGGCATTCGTGATCGACGACTTTTGGGCGAATCGCCATGTGTTCACCCCGGCTTATGTGTCGAATATGCGCCGCAGAGCACGGGCTATCGCCCCGGATCTCGAGTTTTGGCCCCTGATGTATTACCGCGAGTTGGACCGGGAATTTATCGATGGCTACGGCGGCGCGATCGACGGCGTGGTGGCGGCCTATCCCAAAACCGAGCAGAGCGTGCAACGCGCCTGGCGGTTGTTAAACGACCGCTTGGACGCGCCCGAAAGATGGCAATTTTCCCATCCCGCGTACACGCGATCCGCAGTGGGCGATCACGCCCGTATCCAACGCGGGTTTCGCGTGCTGTCCACAGCGGCGCGCTACGCCCTGCGCTTGGTGCAACGAGACAGCTATGAGGGGCCAACAGCGGGCTACCACTTCAAGCAGGTGCTCATCGATGGCCGAGTGGTGTGGGAAGAAGACGTGGCGGGCGGCGAACGGATATGGCAAACCGTCGAGCTGTCCCTCGCGCCATGGGTGGGGGAAAAATCGCACCTGACCCTGGCCATTCGGGTTTATGACCGCGAGCGCGTGTCCAACTTTCCCGTCACTGTGGAAGTCCGAGAGCCCATCGTAGAGGGCTTGGTCGCAGAAGGGGAATGGCAACGGGAGATCCGAGGACACTGGAGCGCGAATTTCGCGCCGGCCTATCGGGGCGCGGGCGAGTATCGCATTCCCTTGGTGGTGATGATCGCGGCGAATCGCCCGCAATTCGTCAAGCGAAACGGCGAACCGGCCACGGCCGAGCGCGTCCGCGACAAAATAAAAATGGCACTGGTGCAACGGCGTCAGGGTTTTTGCGAGGGCGTGGTGACTTACGCCTTGCCCAAAGTGCCCGATGACGCGATCTTCAAATCGGTCCGACAACTTTTTCTTAAGGCGAGCACGTCCCGCAATGCGGATTTTGACGGCGATGGGATCGTGGGGTTTGGAGATTTTCTCCTGTTCGCCAATGCGTTTGGAAAAGTGGTGGGCGAATACGCGACGGTGTTCGCTCGTTTTGATCTGGATCTGGACGGACGAGTGGGAATGGGGGATTTTTTGCTTTTCGCACAAAATTATGGGGAGACGGGAGAGGGGAGACGGGAGAGGTGAAAGGCGAGAGGCGAGAGGCGGAAGGCGGAAGACGGGAGAGGGGAGAGGTGAAAGGCGAAAGGCGGAAGGCGGAAGGCGGAAGACGGGAGAGGGGAGACGGGAGAGGTGAAAGGCGAAAGGCGAAAGGCGAGAGGCGAGAGGCGAGAGGCGAGAGGCGGAAGAGGCAAGAGGCAAGAGGCAAGAGGCAAGAGGCGAGAGGCGAGAGGCGGAAGAGGCGAGAGGCCCTGCCCCATCCGTCGTAGGGACAGGCCCCCGTGCCTGTCCGAAGACATCGAAAAAGCGGATGCGCCATAAAAACATGGTGCGAGGATTCTACACAGGGGCACAAAAGAACCATCACCCGTAGGGACAGGCCCCCGTGCCTGTCCAAAGAGGCGGGCATGGGTAGGTGACAAGAGGAGAAATTGCAAATGGCAAAGCAATGTCGTGTACTCTATACACCCGACGAGGTGGCCCAGGCGCGGCGGAATATCGCGCGGTGCGATTGGGCAAAGGCCGAGTGCGATGCGGTGATCGCAGCTTGCGAGCCGTGGATGGCGCGGAGTGATGAGGACATTTGGCGACTCGTCACTGGGCAGTCCATTCCGCGAGGGATTCACGTCAATTCGGACCTCGGCTGTCCATCCTGTGGGCGAGATGTCTATGCGTTTGGGAATTACCCTTGGAAGGTGTCGCTTTCGCGACCGTGGAAACTCGAATGCCCGTCGTGTGGCGAGGTCTGGCCGAAAAACGATTTTGGGGCATTTTACGAGAGCGGCTTGGGAGCAGGCGGGATTTTTGACCGCGGGCTGGCCGATGAGTCCCTGTTGTTCAATGCCGAACACGCGGATCCGCGCTTTGCAGTAGATGATGGCATGGGGTGGATCGACGAAGCGGGGAATCGCTGGTGGTTCATCGCCTATTACAGCCATTATTGCACATGGGCCGAACTGCCCGAAGCGGCGTTGGCGCTCGGCAAAGCGTATCTCTACACGGGCGACGCGGCGTATGCCCACAAAGGGGCCGTGATTCTGGACCGCATTGCCGATGTGTATCCGGAAATGGATTTGACGCCCTATTCAAAGCTGGGGATTTACAATTCCGACGGGGGAACGGGCATGGGCCGCATCAAGGGCTGTATCTGGGAAAACGGGATGGTCGAGACCCTGTCGCTGGCCTACGATATGGTCTATGAGGGGATGGCAGGCGACGCGGCGTTGGTGCGGTTTTTGTCGGAGAAAGCCGCGACCTGGAAACTCGCGCGGCCCAAGCACAGCATCGCCCACATCCGAGAAAACATCGAACGCGGGTTGCTCAGGGAGTTTATACTTTCGTGTCGGGACAGGCGCGTCCGCGGCAACGAGGGGATGACGCAAACCGCGATGGCGACCGCGGCGGCGGTGTTGGACGATCCCGAAGAGACGCCCGCGGCACTGGATTGGCTCTTTGAACCGGGCGAATCCCGAGGCGCGGGCGGAGGGCACATCCCCGCGACCTTGATCGGCGAGGTGGATCGCGACGGGGTCGGCAACGAGGCCGCGCCCGGGTATTGTTTCGGCTGGATGGCGGCCTTTGCGCGGTGTGCGTGGGTGCTGGATCGGTGTCGCAAGTATCGGGACCGCGATTTGTACCGAGACTATCCCCGGCTCAAGCGCATGTTCGGCGCGCCCTATCGCCTCACCGCATTGGATCGCTATACCCCCCACATCGGCGACACGGGCACCACGGGCGGCGCGGGGATGGTCAATGTGGATCTCCAAGCCGTGCTCGACGCTTTTGCGCGGTTTGGCGATCCGGATCTCGCCCGCTTGGCGTACAAATTGAACGGCGACAGCGCGGATGGCTTGCACACGTCCATTTTTGACGCGGAGGCCGAGGCGATTCAAGAGAAGGTGCTCGACATCGTGAAACAGCGCGGGGAATTGCACCTCGAGAGCGAAAATTTGAATGGGTACGGGCTGACCGCGTTTCGGCACGGCACAGGGGATGATCGGCGAGTCGCGTGGCTGTATTACGGCCGCAATGGGGGGCACGGTCACAGGGACCGGTTGAATTTTGGGATGTATTACCGGGGCATGGATGTGCTCCCGGATTTGGGGTACCCGGAATACGCGGACAGCAAATGGCCCAAGCGCGCGGGTTGGACGACGAATACCATTTCGCACAATACGGTCGTGGTCGACCGAAAGGCGCAAGAGGTGAACTGGATTGGGCATTGCCAGTTTTTTGCCGCGTCTGAGGGCGTGGGCGTCGTGGAAGTCGCTTCCCCCGAGGTCTATCCCGAAGTGCGCGATTATCGGCGGACGCTGGCGATGGTGGATGCGTCGCAAACCGCGTCCTATCTGGTCGATTTCTTCCGCGTGGATGGCGGGGACGACCACGTGATGAGTTTCCACGCAGGCGAAGGCGAGGTGAGCACGGGGGGTATCGAGCTGATCCGGCGGGAAAAGGGGACGTACGCGGGCGAGGACATCGCCTTTGGCACGCATTACGACGGGCCCAATGACGGGCGCTATCGGGGAAGCGGGTTTGCCTATCTCTACGGGGTCAGCAACGCCGAGAATCCCACGCCCGGCTGGTGGGCAGACTGGCGGTTGACAGATACGTGGCAGACGCAGATCGGCGCGCGGCCGCTCCACCTGCGCCACCGCGTTCTGTCCAATGTGGGAGACGCCGCGCTGGCATGGGGCGATCCGCCGCAAAACAAGCCGGGCAATCCGCGGCGGATACGCTATGTGCTCTTGCACAATTCCGGGCCGGACCGCAAGAGTTTGTTCGCGTCTCTCGCAGAGCCGTATCCCGCAGGCCAACCGCACTTGACGGACGCGGCCCGCATCGACCTGGGGTTGGACGAGGGCGATTTGACGGCGGCGGCTGTACGCGTGACGACGCGCACGGGCCGGGTGGATCGCATTTTGTCATCGGACGATCCCAACCGCGCGTTCGACTTGGGCGATGGCACTGAAGCCGCCGCGCGATTTGCCCTGATCTCGCAGGAGGAAGATGGACACCTCGCCATTTTTCTCATCGGGGGAACGCAGGTGACGACTCGGTTTGGAACTCTGCGGGTGAACGATCCGGTGTATCGCGGCGCGATAACGGATTTTCACCGCGAGGAAACCGGCACGGCTTGGGTCGAAGTGAAAGGCGATCTGCCGCCGGACGATCGGCTGATCGGTTCGCAACTCCGAATCCTAAATGACGGGATTCGAGATGCGTGTTATACCGTGTCCGATATATCGCCTGCGGGCAAAGGCGCGGTGCGCGTGGAAGTGGGCGATACGTCCTTTATCCGAGGGCTTCTATCGCGCGAGGATTACGAACGGGGATTCGTGTACAATTTTTCTATCGGCGATCCCTGCGAGATCCAAAACGCGGTTCACCTCCGCATCGCCGATGGCAAAGCCGAAATCATCCACGCGACCACGGATTTTCAATGGGCGTAAGAAGCGGTACTGGCGAATGACCCCTGATCTTTTCGGCGCGGGATTCACGGACAGCGACGTGGATGTGCTCGTCGTCATGCCCGAAGGCGTCCACAGGCGAAAAACCGCGCGACATCTCTATCGAGAAATTCGCGGCCTCGGCGTGCCCTTTGATATTTCGGTGACGCCCCCTGAAAGTCTCGAAAAACACAAAGACAACATCGGCCTGATCTGCTATACCAACGGCTCGGGCTGTCCCGTTAGACAAACGCCCGGCTTCCTTCTGCGGAGGTCGGGCGTTGTCGCTTCGATCCCGGCAATGCGTTTTTGCTTTGTCACTTCCAAATCGTCCTCATGACCATACCTTCACCTGACGCCTCACGAGGTTGTGCGAGCAAACCGAACTGAAGGTGGAATCCGGTCGTGCGAGCGTCTTTCCAGGTTGCCCGAGTCCATCTGCCCTCGGGCCATGCCAGCCAAGGCGTGTGTACGCGGTCTTCGACAGCTTCGGCAAGGGTCGATAGTTCCCCTTTCAGTTCA
The DNA here is from genome assembly GCA_965242535.1 of Candidatus Latescibacterota bacterium. Taxonomy (GTDB): domain Bacteria; phylum Latescibacterota; class UBA2968; order UBA2968; family UBA2968; genus VXRD01. The sequence goes on along the minus strand of OZ251458.1, from coordinate 3,991,707 downwards.
TCCCGATTTGCGAGCTCCTCGTGCAAGTGACCGTGCGTCGCGACGACCCAGCCCGCGGACTTCAGGGACGCGATATCCTCCGGCGTCAGAAGCCATTCCGGGTCGAGCATCGGATCGATACCGAGTCTGTCCAGGGCCGCGTGTTGTGCCACTTCGGACAACGCCTTCAATCGGGTCCTAGTCGCGCCGCCGAACGCGGTTTGATCTTCTGGATCCAGACCGCGTTCCGCGCAATGTCGGTACAGCCTCTGCAACGGGAGCGGTCGCATCGGCTTCCCAAAGTGGTTCTCGCCTACGAACAGGACCGGGCAGAGGCGGGGGAATTTCTCAAAGGTATCCGTAAGACACAGCGCGTCTTTCCACCCGTCGTCGAATGTGATCAGAGCGACGGTCTCGGCATCGTGCTTGCGGTTCCACAACTCGACTCTTCGGTTTAATCCCTCTAATCGCTGCACGAGATCGGACTTCTCAATCGACATGCCGTATCGGAGATGTACCCGATGAACCTCGGTGGGAGTGCCTTCATGCACGCGATGGAGCGCGGGAACTTCAAGGGGATAGAAGCCCTGATTCACTCGCCCGGCGTACACGCCCTCGGGGCGGAGCCGTGCCGCCCACGCCACCACCTCATCAACTGTATCGCAACCCGTCACGACCGAGTTCCGGCGATGGTCCAAGGCCGCGTCGGCCAGTTTGTCGCTCCAGTTCCCCGATCCTCGTAGCGCGGCGAGCGGTTTTCCCTCCTGCCAAGCAATCGCCATTTCGCTCAAGGTGCCCGCGCCGCCAGATACGGCGACTACGAGGTCTGCGGAACGAACCACCAAGTGGTTCCTCATTGAACCGAGACCGGTGCGAACGACACTCGCAGGGTGGGGATTCCGTTCCCAAGCACGGCCCCATCCCGGTTCGATATGGATGAGGTTTGCAGCACGAGCGGACCGCCTCTGTCCGCGTGCCACGGCACGCATAACGCCATCCATGCCCCCGGTTACGAGATCAAAGCCCGCGTCGCTCAAGGCACGAGCCAACTCCTCTACAGTGTGCCGGAGTTTGCGCGATAGACCGCCTGCTGACCCGACGACCGCGATGACGTTTCTTTTCATCGCCGCCCCTCCCCGTCAATTTCTTCCCAAAAAGCAACCCATTTTCGCCCAACGTGAAGCCACCATTCCGCATACGCATCATTATAGACGTTTCGGGCGCGGTGCATCTGAAAGGCGGAGGAATTTACGAGCAACCGATCAAACAAATTCTTCATCCACTCACATTTCTTTTTATCAACGATGCCCCGTTCAACGGAGCGACGCACGATTCTCGCTCTGACGCCTTCATTAACCAGATATTCGTCTAAACTCTTTCGAGGGATGCCCGCTTTCCAGTCGCCGATGATGCGCTGGATGTGGTATGCGATACGCGAAGTCGCATTGAACATATCGAATTGATTTGTCTCTGTTGAAGAGACAAGAGGCCCTGCCCGAAGCGGCGTATTCAAATCGATCTCTCTGGAAGCACTATTGAACTCGCCGAATCTGGGAAACTTGTCGGTGTTCAGATGCTGCCCCGGTCCAACGGTGACGTGCTCATTGACCGGATGCCATTCCGCCAGATCTGGACGATATCGCGCTCGTGAAGGAACCCAAAGCGCGATATAAGCGGGACGATGGGTGCCAGCGTCTTTGTTCGGATTGGTTCGGTGCCAAGTGAGACTGTTCAGAACGACGATTGAGCCTGCCGGGGCGGGTATCCTGACGATGTCGTCGCGACAGCCAAACTCTTTGGCGTCCATGATGAAATCCACCGGGGGGAAAATGCCCCATAAGTGGGAGGCGTCAATAACCTCGATACACCCACCATGTTCACTCACATCTTCAAAGGGAATCCAGCAGGAAAGCGAATCTGGCGTATCGACGGGCCAGAATGGAAAATCCTGATGCCACGGCACGGTGCCATTCAATGCGTCGTATGGTTTCCTGATTACATGATCGTGCAGAAGTTGAACGCTATCCTCCTGCATAAACGCCTGTGCCGCACCGTGAATCCTCTCGTCGTTGAGCAGATCATTAAAAAGCGGCACCGTCATCCAAATATCGCGCCATTGGCAAATCCGCTCATCGTATCTCTCGACCGAGAGACGCATTTCACTAGCGAACGTACGCCTCATCTCATCGAGGGCCGCATTTGCGCTCCGGGTCTCCACCGCGGTGAACACATTGGCAACTACGACATAACCGTGTTTTTCATAGAACTGCAAAGCACTATGATGTGCTGAATCGAACACCACCTCGTTTATGCGATAGTCGCTCATAAATCACCACCCAAGGAATCGCAATCCGTCCTCAACTGGATAATCCGCTTGAGGAAAGTGTTCTCTAACTGCTTTGACGATTTCCGAAGACTCTACGAGCCGATGTTTCTCAATTACGCCATCTCGCGTCCGCAACAGTTCTCGATCGCGGATGGCGACCAGCTCGCCTTCGGGAAAACGAATAAACCGGAGCCCTGTGAGGAATGGCCCGAATTTCTCGTTGGTATAGTGTTCTTTGATCATTTTATGCATGCTACGCGACAAAAAATAAAGACCTGTGCAAAATCCGAAAAAGAGTTAGATTTAAGTTGACCGCAAAAACCCTCACCCCTTCTCAGAAAGCACAGGTCTATGTCGGATCAAGTTATGCAACTATACCCCATCCTGCAAGCGCATTTTCCTTGGCACAAAGCCCGGGTGACCTTCCTCTCGGCCTTTCTCTTGGCTTTGATGAAAGTGACGACCGTCAATTTGACCAAACTGGCTAATGCGCTCAATGGCAAAGTCAAGCAAAAATCCAACTACCGCAGAATCCAGCGTTTTTTCGCCGAGTTCACGTTGCCGGAAGATTGGGCAACGGGCTTGATTCGGCATCTCTTACCGGTCAAATCGGATTTTATCCTCGCCATGGACCGGACCCAGTGGTCATTGGGTAAGGTGTCGATCAATCTCCTGACCGTGGGCATCCTCTATCGAGACATGGCGTTTCCCATTTGCTTCAAGATGCTCAACAAAAAGGGCAACTCGAGCACGCAAGAGCGCATAGCCCTCATGAAACGGGTCCGTCAACACATCAAGCCCTATAAGATTCGCGCCTTGGTGGCCGACCGCGAATTTATGGGGCGAGAATGGTTTAACTGGTTGACCGAAAACAACATACCTTTTGTCATTCGCCTCAAAGAAAACGCGATCCTCGAAACGGGACAAAACGCGATCCCGTTAAAAAAACGATTCGCCAACCTGACCTTGAATCAGCAAGCGACCTTGCCAAAACCCGGGCGCGTCTATGGACAACCGCTCTCTTTATCGGCCATCCGATGCCCAGAGGAATGGGTGATGGTCGGCAGCAACACACCGGGCATTGACGCACTCTTGACCTATAAAAAACGATGGCGCATCGAAGTCCTCTTCGCCAACCTCAAACGCCGAGGCTTTGATCTCGAACAGACCCATCTCACCGACGCCGACCGCATCGAAAAACTCATCGCCCTGTTGACCCTCGCCGTGTGTTGGGCCCATCTCATGGGCGAAGAGAGAGCCCACCATACCCCGCTCAAAATAAAAAACCATGATAAGAAAGAGAAAAGTCTCTTTCGATATGGACTCGATTATCTGCAATATGTCCTTTTGAATATCCAAGACCACGCACGCACGTTTCAACGCGGTCTGAAAATCCTAAAAGAAGCGCGGTTTTTACCCGATTCTTAGTTTTGTCGCGTAGTATGGCTGTAGACAAAAAGTAGGTCGCCGCACGCCGTAGGCACAGGCGTAGCCAACGCATCAAAGGCAACCAACGATGCTGTAGGACCAAACGCTTTAGAAAAGCGAGTAATATCGGTGCTGATTTGTGTGTATCAGCCGATCTGCTAATACCCCTCATTTCGCAGCAACTCCAGCACCCGGTCGAGGTCGTCGTTGCTGTAAAATTCGATTTCGATTTTGCCCTTGGCCCCTCTGCGGTTGATGTTGACGGACGTGCCAAAATAACGCTGGAGGTCCTCTTCTAGCGACAGCAGGTTGGGGTCTTTGCTCCGCGTGGGCTTCTTTTCTTCCACCTTTTCTTTCAGGGCTTTGACGATGGCCTCTGTGCGGCGAACGGATATCCCCTGGGCGATAATCTGCTGGCACAGTGCGAGTTGCTGCTCCGCGTTGTCGACGCCCAACAGGGTGCGGGCGTGACCCGCGGATATCTGCCCGGCTTGCAGGGCGTCGAGGACCTCGGGGGCCAATGCGAGGAGGCGCAAGGTGTTGGCGATGGTGGACCGGTCCTTGCCCACGCGCTGTGCGACCTCGTCCTGCGTGAGAAAGCACTCGTCGATGAGCATGCGATAGGCTTTGGCCTCTTCGATGGGGTTGAGGTTTTCCCGCTGGATGTTTTCGATCAGCGAGAGTTCCATCATCTCTTGGTCCGTCCCCACGTCCATCACGATCGCGGGCACGACCGCGCATTCGGCCAGGCGCGCAGCGCGAAACCGCCGCTCGCCCGCGATCAGTTGATAGCCCGATCCAAACCGCCGCACGGCAATGGGCTGGAGGATGCCCTTTTCGCGGATCGATTGCGCCAATTCGCGCACGGCTTTGGGATCGAAATCCTCGCGCGGTTGATGCGGATTCGGTTCGATCTCATCGATGGAAATTTCCAAAATTTGCCGATGGCTCTGTTCTTCGTTTGAGGGAAAGCTTTGCGAGGTGGGCGTTTCGACAGGGCCAGCGCCGGGAATGAGGGCGCCGAGGCCCTTGCCGAGGGCCGTGCGTTTAGCCATTGATGACCTCCCCGGCCAAGTTCATGTAATTTTGCGCGCCGGCCGATAGAATATCGTAGAGGATGATGGGCTTGCCAAAGCTGGGGGCTTCGCCGAGTTTGACGTTGCGCGTGATCACCGTGTTGTACACGCGACCGCCAAAGTGCGATTTGGTCTCTTCGGCCACTTGGCGCGACAAATTGAGGCGGCCGTCGTACATGGTGAGCAAAACGCCTTCGATCGCGAGGCGGTGGTTGAGGTGTTGTTGTACGAGGCGCAAGGTGTTGAGCAGCTTGCTCAATCCCTCGAGCGCGTAGTATTCGCACTGGATGGGGATGAGCACGGAATCCGCGGCGGTTAGCGCGTTGAGCGTGAGCAACCCGAGCGAAGGCGGGCAGTCGATGATGATGAAGTCATACGCATTGCGCGCAGGTGCGAGGGCGGCTTTGAGGCGTTGTTCCCGCGAGATTACAGACACCATTTCCACTTCCGCGCCCGTCAGGCGAATGTGCGAGGGCGCAATGCCCAAAAAGGGCAACTCGCTCTGGCTGATCACCTCCGACAAGGGCACGTCATCGAGGAGCACCTCGTACACGCAGGGCGTTTCTTCATCGATAGAAATGCCGCACCCACTCGACGCATTGGCTTGCGGGTCCAAGTCGAGCAACAGGGTTTTCTTTTCCGCAGCGGCCAAACACGCCGCCAAGTTGACGGCGGTGGTGGTTTTGCCCACGCCGCCTTTCTGATTGGCAATGGCAATGATGCGAGCAGGCATAATGAAATCCCGTGAGTTCACAGCGATGTCGAGGTCGATAAAATATAGGTTATGCACAGGGGAAAATCAAGCGCGGGCATAGTGCCCCAACTTGACACGCGCCAAAAAATCGGGGATATTGAGACGAGCGCGTTCGCCGTGGCCGATTCGGACAAAGAGCGCGCCTACGAGTACTGCGAGATAGAAACAATTTTTGGGATTCTGGTGTCCGTATTCCCAAGGTTCAAATCATCGCCAAAACAGGAGACTTGCGTCATGCGCTTTTTCAACACGAGCGGGCCGGTGGTGGCCGCAGACCACTATTGCATCCCCCCCTTGGAACGGCTCAATTTCAACGAGATTCACAGGCTCATCCGCGACAAACGCTACTTCGTCCTGCACGCGCCCCGGCAAACGGGCAAGACCTCGGCCCTGCTGGCCCTGCGCGATCTGCTCAACGCCGAGGGCATCTACCGCTGTGTGTACGTCAATGTCGAAAGTGGGCAAGCCGCACGCGAAGACGTGGAACAAGTGATGCGTACCATTTTGGCAGGTTTGGCGTCTCGGGCGCGTTCAATAGGCGACGAATTTCTGGACGAGGTTTGGCTCGACATCTTGACCAAGTACGGTCCCCACGCGGCCTTGGGCGAGGCGTTGACGCGCTGGGCCGAGGCGGATGCAAAACCGCTGGTATTGCTCATCGACGAAATCGACGCGCTGATCGGCGATTCGCTCCTGTCCGTGTTGCGTCAGTTGCGCGCCGGTTATGATCTGCGTCCCGAGGGGTTTCCGCAAAGCGTGGTGCTGTGCGGGATACGCGATGTGCGCGATTATCGCATCCATTCCAGTTCTGCCAACGCGACGATCGCAGGGGGTAGTCCGTTCAATATCAAAGCGCGATCGCTGCGCTTGGGCGATTTCTCGCCGGATGAAGTGCAAGCCCTGCTGGCGCAACACACCGAGGAAACGGGTCAGGCGTTCACGCCAGACGCGCTGGAGATGATCTGGACGCAGACGCAAGGTCAGCCGTGGCTCGTCAACGCTTTGGCGGATCAAACCTGCTTCCGCGATGGGGCCGAGGATCGGCGCGATCCGGTCACCGATTCTGCCATCATCGAGGCGCGAGAGCAACTCATCCTGCGCCGGGAAACGCATTTGGAGCAGTTGACGGACAAGCTCAAAGAGGAGCGCGTGCAACGGGTCATTGAACCGCTGTTGAGCGGGTCCGAGACACGCCATTTCACGGATCGGGATTTGGAATACGTGCGCGATCTCGGGCTCGTGGCTCAAGATCGCCCGCTCCGCATCGCCAATCCGATCTACGCCGAGGTCATCCCCCGCGAATTGACCTGGGTGATCCAAGAGGAGTTCGATCAGGACACCGCTTGGTATGTCCATGCGGATGGCAGTCTGGATGTGGTCAAATTGCTGACCGCGTTTCAGACCTTTTTCCGCGAACACTCCGAGCATTGGGTCGAGCGATTCGCGTATCGAGAAGCCGGCCCGCAGCTTTTGTTGCAGGCGTTTTTGCAACGCATCATGAACAGCGGCGGGCGCATCGCGCGGGAGTATGGCTTGGGCCGGATGCGAACCGATCTGCTCATCATCTGGCCGCAGGATGAGCGGGAGCGCAAATTCGTGATCGAGTGCAAAGTGCTCCACAAGAGCTTGGATCAGACGATTGCCGATGGCTTGGAGCAGACCGCCGAATACATGGATCGCTGCGATGCCGAGGCGGGGCATCTGGTGATTTTCGACCGGCGCGAGGGCAGGCGTTGGGCGGACAAGGTGTTTCGAGATCGCCGAGCGTCGGACAGCGGGGTAGAGATCGACATTTGGGGGATGTGATCCCACTTGACCGAATCGCGGATCGTTGCGGATTGACGCGCCCCAACTTGACGCGCGCCCCAAAATGGAAAAAAATAAAATGAAAACGAAATATATGGACAAATTGACAAAAACGCGGAGAAAGGAGCGTTTGTCGTGACCGATTTAACCAGGGAGACCACTGCTAATCGCAAGTACAACCTCCTGGAAACCGATCCTTGGGATGCTGACGTAAATATGCCCAAGTTCAAAGAGCGCAAGACCACGCAGGTCGCAACATTGCTCGCGCAGAATCGCGGCGGAGAAATCGATCTTTACAATCTGGTTAAGCTCATCTATCTCATCGATAGAGAAGCCCTGAAACGTTGGGGCCGGCCAGTGACTTATGATCGCCCGTTCAACCTTCCTTTGGGGCCAACGCCGAGCGCGACTTACGATCTGATTCGCAATCCATCAAAAGGGAAGGATTGGCCTTTGTCTTTCTCGGCTCCTCATCATAACGTCATTAAATTGATTTCGCCCGCCGCGGAAAACGATGAACTCTCTCAAGCCGAGATCGACTTGATACAAGAGGTCTTTCGAGAACTTGGGCACAAAAATTTTGGAGAATTAAAGCGTTATGTACACGATTTGCCCGAATTTAGAGATCCGGGCAAATCGTCTGAACCTATAAGATGGGATACATTACTTCGCGCAGTGGGCTGGAAAGGCGAGGATTTAGCAGAGATCAAACGAGACCTCGAAGCGAGTGCTAAATTTGAAAAATTGATTGGATAAACATGGATTTGGCAGGTACATGCGTCATTCATCCCGATTTCGGCGGTCATCATCTCTGCCTATTCCCGACGGATTACGCAGGCAATCCACCTCAGACCATTGTATTGAATGTAACATCGTGGAGTTCCAGGAAAGACCAGACGCTCATCCTTCAACTGGGCGACCATAGTTTTATCGTTCATAAGTCCGTCATTGCCTACGAGAACGCTTGTTTGCTTCGAGAATGGCATGTTGCAAGGATTCTAAAGGAAGGCATTGCCCAACCGCCAGCATCCACAGAATTGTTGCTCAGAATTACCGACGGACTCACCAAATCACCTTTTACGCCGAACAAAGTAAAAGCCTTTTATCAAAAGTATTTTTCTTAAGCAGCAGTCAGTCCACGCCACCGTCCGACCCCGTAGGGACAGGCCCCTGCGCGTGTCCTCATACCCAACGCTCAGCCATCAGCCATTGCCCTACAACAAGTGCCCGCTTTCGCATGAGGAGAGCGGGCACTTTTGTCGTACGGAGTGGGGGGTGAACTTACTCTGCCAGCGCGGCGTGGGCCGCGGCCAGGCGGGCGATGGGCACGCGGAAGGGCGAGCGCGATCTCTTTAAGCGCAACAACGGCGTTTTGCCGATGGCATCGAGAATGGAATGGCGAATGCCCGAACGCTCCATAAATGGCCTGCTCGATTGATGAAACTGTGAGACCGATGGAGAGAAACTTTCCATCGGTAGAATTATGCGCGTATCTCCCCGGTTTGTCGCCCAAAGTTGATGCGGTTGCCATTGAGAATTGACGCCGCACGCTTGGGCGGAACATCAACCACCGAGCCGTCGGGCTTGGTCAGTGTCCAATTCTCTGAGGTCAGATTTCGCAGGCCGAAGAGGCTCGGAACTTGGGGGTTCTGAACGACTTCCGCGATTGGGGTATCGTCGCGGGGCTGACCGATATGGTAGCCGAACAGTTGGGTCGTGCGGTTGAGCAGAACGATATCGTCGTCAATCCGAATGCGCGGCGGGAGGGCCAGCGGCTTCTTGCATGACCAGCAGTGCTTGCCGCCAGACGATGCCACGACCGCAGGCTCATAGAAGTTTTCAGCGCCACATGCACACAGCCAGATACTGTCGATGGTGCTCGCGAAAGCCTTCCTCCATTCTGACTCGCGCACACGCTGGCGCGGGTAGTGCAATCCGTCCGTGAATGACCGTTGAAACAGGGTTGCCAGCGTTTCAGGGTACATGTTGCGAAAGGCGATGGGGTTGTTGTGAATGCCGGGGACAGGTTGATTGGAATCGTCGTTCGGATCCCAGATGTAAAGCGGGGCAAACCCATAGAGACGCTCCAAGGCGGGAACATCGAGGCAACGGATGTTCGCTTCCCGTTGGCCGTCAAGGGGATGACCACCGTATAAAAGAAAAAACAGCAGTACTGCCAGCGAGTAGCGATCCGTATCAGCAGATGGTGCCGCCTCTCTCCGAACCACCTCAGGGGCCATAAAACGCTGGGTCCCCAGCACACCGCTCGTTTCGGATCCCGTTATGTCAACATTGTCGTTGTCGCAGATGAGGATATCGCCGGTCTTCGGATCAAAGAATACATTGGCGAAGGAAATGTCCCGATAGCAGAGACCGCGACTGTGGAGGCGGAGAAATCCATCCGCGAGTTTCCTGCCTGCCGTGAGCAATGCACGCATTGATGGGTGGATCCGCCGCGCCATGAAGTCTTCCAGCCCTCGGAAGTTAGGCTCCCGGATGGGCATGATGTAGCCATATCTCTCTGATTGAGTATCCGCTACCATCGCCATCGGCCACAAAAAACAGGGCGCAGGTGAGCCTTTTTCAACCAACCGCTCGAGTCCCTCCTTTTGTTCTGTAGTCGCCGTATCTCGGTGATAGACCTTCACCGCGACGGACTTCCCGCCATCAGTGGCTTTCCAGACCTCGCCTTGACCCCCTTGGCCAAGCAGTTTGTCGGCGATGATGCGCGTTCCATCAACAGTCTTCAGTAGTTCTGGTTTCTGCATTGGCAATTTCTCCATTGTTTTGAGTTTTGTTCTTGTTCCCAAAGAGTGCCCCAATCTTGGCTCGAATCCGCTGTACTATTCCATCTTGCCCCGACGAGGCGTTGGAAGAATCCATAGCAGTCTGGCTCGTCGGTGGCGAATAGTGGAGAAGCGCGAGGGCAATGTCGTCACCGCTCCCCTGAGTGGTGATTTTTTTGAGAAAGCCTTTCAAATGAGGAGTTAAGCCGGAGACTCCATACTTGCGTATGAGGTTGAGATAATCCGGGCCGATCTGTTTGAACGCGGCATCCGTGGGGTACGACTTGCTGTATCCATCGGTCAAGAGCAGGAGAAGCGTCTCTTGCTGCGGTGTCGGAAGGACTCGCAGGCGAAATGAGTGCTCGGCTTCCGGAAGACACAGGCTGGGCGTCTCGTCGGCAAACGCCTCCGGGTCAGCAGGTAGTGGGACATCAACTGTACCATCCTCGTTGACGAGTAGGATATCGCCATCACCGAGTTGTCCGACGAGTAAAAAGTCCGGCGTTGCTAAAGCGACCAAGAGTGTCGAGCCATAATCCACGAGTGGTGTTTCACTGTCTCCAGACTTGGTGTGGACTCTCTCTTTCCATTCCCGGACGATCTGAACGCGGAGGGGATGCTCGGCGTACTTCTGGACTTCGATCAGATTTGAAGCGCGTTCACCCAAATCCTCGGCGAATCGCACGAGCGCGTTAAGCGCCACATGGACTGCGAGGCGGGCACCGATGTCGGCGTGTTTGCTCGAACCATGACCGTCAGCGATGGCAAGGGCCACAGTATCGGCAACCACCCAAAGCCCCGCCTCGTCTTGGCAGGGCTTGCCAGATCGCAGGTGGTTTGCACCGATTACGCGCTCAATGGCGAATCCGGGGCGGCTTGATCTCGCGTCTATTTCGTGGCTACCAGACATCGTTGGCATCCGTCGGATCGGGTTTTGGCGGCGGAGGCAACGGCACATTGACCCCGGCCGGAGCACTCTGCGTCTGGCTCGCCGGCGCGGAGGCGGCCTGCAAAACTGCGGTGGATGCCCAGCGGATATAATTGACCAAATCTTGAGCGTTGTTGGCTTGCAACGGTTGGATCTCCGCATGCCCGATGAAGCGTTGGAGAACATCGATATCCGCGTCCTCGCCAATGGCGATAGCGAGGCGCACGGCCTTCTTGCCCCAAGGCTCGGCCATCAATGCTTGAAGCCCCCCATTGAAGTCGTCCGTGGGCTGTCCATCACTGATGAGCACCAGCACGGGAGGTAGTGCTCGCTCCGGCATGGGTGGGGTTTTGAGCGCGTCCGTAACCAGAGACAGAGCGCGTCCCATTGAGGTTGAGCCGCTGGCCGAGAGGTCGTTCCACTCAAACACATCGACATTCGTCGGTTGCGAAATATGCCATTGGGCACCGGACGAGAACTTGATCGCCCGCACCAAAACCTCGGCATTCGGATTGCCTTTTGCGACATCCCGCATGTGCGGAATGGCCTCTTTAATCGCGTGGTTGAGTGCTTGAATCTTGGCACCCGACATCGAGGACGAGCAGTCTGCGAGGAAGATGAAATGGAGTGGCCTGTTTGCGATTGGCCCTCCTGGAAGTTTGGGTTCCATCGTTTCTTCGCGTTCCATTGATTTTCTCCTTGTTTGGACTCTGCGTGAAAATGCTACGAGATATTACGCTTTTGAAGGGTTTATGGCAACCACGAGTTCGGCCCGAAGCCGACTCGCAACAGGCTGCGCCCGCCTAAGTTGTTCCCATGTGCGAATGGCGAGAAAACGCTTTTCGCCATGTTCGTAGAGATCCCCTATCTCAGGAGGGGATTCTGACGGAATTGGCGGGTGCGAATCCACCTTGCTCGTTGGTGGGGCTACGAGTCGCGATGGTTTCTTGAAACGAAATTTTTCCGATACAGTGAGATCAAGTTGCTTGCTCTCCTCGGCGAGGCTGGTAGCTTGGGACCGCAGATTAGAAACCACCTTTTTCGCTTCGTTAAGGCGGGTGGATTCTGCGCTGATCTCTGGTGCGGGTGGCGACCAATCCGCAATGCTCTCGCGGTCCCGTTTATTGCGGGCGAGTTCCAGCTCCGCGTCATTTACTTGTCGGTTCGCCTTCTTCTGTGCAGACTTGGATGCTCGACTCTTGCGGCCTGCCTTGAGAGACTTTTGGCGTTGGCGTGCCTTATCCAATTTTGTCTTGAGATCAACCCGATCCTTCTCCAAAAATTCCTCCCGCTCTCGGCGTTTATCTGCCACAACGTTATCAAAGGTAGCCTGCGCTTGTTCCCGTTTTTGCGCCGCCTCGCCTTGGGCTATCTCATTCTCCGCCAATTTCTGTTGAATTTCTTCCAGCTTGGTCTTGGCATCTTCAACGCGCTTGCTCCAAATGTCTCGCTGGGCATCCTCCGCCTTGGCGTCCTCGGCGGCTTGTTGCTGGTCGTGGGTGGTACGCCGCAGTCCATCCAAACGGTTGTCGACCTCGGCGAGGCGTGTCATGCGATCCTCGGCTTGATCCGCTATCTGACTTGGGGGCGACTCGCCGATTTCGTCAAGTTCGTCGCGTAGTTTTTCGCGTTCCAAGTCCGAGTTCCCATCCCGAGAAGGAAGCCATTGGCGAAGTTTGCTCAACAGTCCTTCTTGGTTCTCAAGTTCGTCAAGCGCGTCTCGGAGGATTTCCACTGTCCGAGACGCCCACTCATCCACCGCTGTCCAGCGGCGGACGATCTCGGCGGGACGGGCACCCAGCGGCAAAGTAGCCGGTACCCGTCGCCACTTGACGGTCGCTTCCAAGGCGAGGGGCGGGATGTCGGGAAAGCGAGCGGGACGGGCAGAGTCGAAATTCAGCAACGGCGCGTCCACATCGCCAGCGTCCAGCGAGATAGAGGGAACGATCTTGTCAGGTTGCGTCGCCCCGTTCAATAGCACCTCGCCCTTAATAGCGTCGAGCCGCCGCGCTGGATGGAACTCCCAAGCGGGTTGTTTCGCCGCACGTTCAAAACGGTGGAGGAAGTCAATAGCGGTGGTGGGCGGCCATTCGATCTGGAGTGCGATCGGGGCTTCCACGAGATTCATAACCATGCGCTGGCGTGTAACCGCCGTCCTCGGAAGACCGGTATCAACCCACAGCACTCGGTGACCCCGGCGACAGAGTGCCGTCGGAAGCCCGAGATCGACAGGGCGACCTGTCCCGCCGCTCGCCAGGTCGTCAGTGGGAGGGATGAACAGCACCCGCGCATGTCCGGGATCCGAAGCGTTCGGTGAAATTCGGAACTCGGCGTCAGAAACTGGATCGTCGAGTTCTCCGCCAAGGAGGAGCCGACCAGCCGGGAGTGGGATGTCGGGACCGGGGTCTTTGAACGGAGCCGCCAGCGGAGGCCGAAAGGCGACATTGCCGTTATCGTCCGGCAGGGCTTCGCTCGTTGCGTGAAACCAGAATAGCACACAAAATGCCTCGAACAGCGATCTTGCTAGGTCGCCGCTGACGGGGATCCCCCATCTTCGGGACTCGGCGGTAGGCCCTACGACAAGGCGTCCGTCACGTCCCTTACCAACGATGAGCCAGTCCGCAGGTGGGCGATGGCCCAAGCGAGCGAGGACTCGGTCACCCATGCCCGCGATTTTTTGCATCAATTCGGTCTCGAGTTCACTAGCTCCGTAAACATAGAGCCGGCATTGTGCAGGAAGATATTGCAAAACAATGTCGATCAATTTGCGCGAGGTCGTTGTCGCGCCGATAGCAAGGATGACACTACGAGCATTCGCCAAGAGCGACTGCACATCATTGAGGGAGTCGGGGCTGCTCAATTCGGTCCAAGGAAGATCAATTTGCGTGCCCTTGCCCTGTTCCCAAAGCGAAAGCTCGTTCTCCCTCTGGTCAATCCGTTCCTGTTTATCTTCGGGTTGAATCGGTCCGCTACGCATCATGCCCCCATTTCCAGATCGGTACCCGCGGCGAGCAACCACTTCGTCCGGGCGGCGAGGCGTCGGCCGTTCACCTCGGAGAGTGCCACCGGATCGGGGGCATCCCCGGCCCACTCTTCCAGCGGGGTACCGTCGACAATGTTTGACCAATCCGACTGATAAGTGTCGGGTACTATGTATTTGTCCTCGGCCTCGGCTTGAGCGACCAGAATGGCCTTTGCCCAAGTGCGAGCATCACCCTTCGTCGCCGGGCCGACCGGTACATCTCGGATTACGGCCTCATCAAACGAACCAAACTTTCTGACCTGCTTATTCTTATATTCCCGGGACCGCAGGAACGACTCGCGGCCGCCCTGCCCGATCTTGCCATCATACGCCATGGGAAGGCGACCCATTCGCACATCCCATTGTGGCTCCCAGTCCGCGAAAATATCGTCCAACTCGTCCGGCTCCACCGACTCAGGCGCGGACTGGAACTTGCCGCGCCGGTTCCTATCTCCGATCACCTGTCCTTCAATCGTCCACTCGTTGTCGCCCGACGCGAGATCGATATCCCACTGCAACTTTCCCTTGGTCGTACCTTCAATGCGGCAGACCGGATTTTGGCCTCGTGCTACCGGAAACTTCGATACGGTGAATCGTTGCGATTTATCGAATATCGACGTGAACACCCGATTGTATTTCGCCGAGAGTCCTGCCGGGAGATGTTCAAAATTGTCAAAGTCGCGGTCGCGCCAATCGCCGGGGGCGCGTCTGAAGTCGAGGACATGGCTACCAAAGAGTGGATGGGATGCCACGAGCAGGCGATATACACCCTGCTCCCAAGCAGGAGCCTCGCCCGACGATGCACAACGGCGTCCGGGTGTGGTCAGTGCTCCGTTTCGATCAACAAGCCCAATGTAGCGCAAGTGGCGCAACAGGTTTTCCCTTGCACGCGGCGACAGCCCCGGCAGGACAGCGTCAATCGCGTCTGCGTTGAGGGTACCTCGATCCTGAGCCGTGTTGCACACGACTTGAAGATCTGGTCTCTTTTCCCATACGGCGAGTTCTGCGAACACCGCAATGTCTTGGATTTCGACTTCTGTTTTGAGGCTGGCTTTCATCGCTTACTCCCAAGATCAAATAATGGCGTAGCATCTGCAAGCGCGTTGAGTTCATCGGACGGGCAATCCTCGGCGAAGTACTTCCGGTGCCCAAAAACGACGAGCAGGAAGCGGGCGCGAGTAATCCCGACATTGAGCCGATTGGGGCTGTCCATGTGCCCTGGGCGAGAGGTGTTTCTGAGACTCAGCAACACGAGATCGGCCTCTCGACCTTGGAAGCGGTCAACTGTCGCGCATGATAACGTCGTATTGGGAAGCGCGAAGCGCGTCTCCGCACGCCGCGTTCCGGTGAGTCGCCGGAGCATGTCTCGCGTCCCCAATTCTTGCCGATGGTAGAACGAGAGGCAGGCCACTGTCCAGTCCTTGCCATCGGTTCTCGGGTGGTTTTTAGCGTAATCCCGCCAAGCCTCCAACCAACTCTGCATAGCTTTGATCTCGGCTTGGTTGACGCCGCGTTCCTCATGGCCACGCACATCTACCCACACTCGTCGCGCAGGCACCTTGGGCATGAAGTACCAACCGTCCCGTTTGTCGCGCCCATCGAGGGTGTTTGCGTCCTTCAGCGCTATTCCCTCGTAGAACTGCTCCCGCGGAACCTGCGAGATGTCCGGGTGCATACGGTGCTGGTACTCGATCAGCACTGCCCGCTCATTCCAAACGTCCTGTGGAAGTGCCTCGGTGAGGGCACTCAGGCGGCGAACCCGATGGTTGCTCCTACGCACCCGGAAGGACTCGATCACGCTACGAACTCCGACATCTCGGATTGCGTCAATGGCCGGGGGCACCCATTTAGAGTAGGGTTCCACGGCGGGCATAAGGCTATCGACTTCGCCTTGGCGTCGTTCACGCTGTCCATCGTCTCGAGCTGTGGCAAGTTGATGAACCCTCCCAAGCCGCCACGATACCTGCTTGGCCCAAGACTCCTCGCGCAGAAAATCCCGTTGGCGAGTAGCCAACTCATCGGCAGTTTGGAAACGACGACGCTGCTCTCGCACGGGCTTAAAAAAATGGCCTCGTTGGGCGAGCCAGCGTGCGAATCGGTACGCATGGGCAGAATCCGAATCCCAGTCGCGCAACGCAAGCCCATCCGGCGGCAGATAAGGCGCGAGGCGATTTCGCAACTCAGGTGGAAAGAGAATCCAATCGGCTGCAAATAAATACAGTGCCACAGGTTGACCGGCCTCAATATCGGCGATGGACACCTCATCGCCCGCAGACCGGCCTTGGACAACGCGCACGATCTCGGGCGTACGGTCGCCGCGTGTCACCCGCGCCTCGATTTCCGCACTCAGCGCATCGAGCACATCGTTCGACTCCTCAATCAACCACCTGACCCGTCTAACCCCCGCTTCTGGGCGTTGGAGGCGAAACGAGATCAGCAGTGCCGCTTGATGGGCGTCCGAGAGCATTGCGTCGTTCTCGTCGCCGACTTCGGCAATACTCGCTTCGAGATCTTTAGGCTCAGAGAAGGGAGGAAGTTGTCGCACATCGCCGACTACGATCCATTTGCGGGCGAGTTGGGCGGGGACCAGAAATTCTTGGAAGGTCGTCTTGCTGGCCTCGTCAATGATCAGAACATCAAAGTGGGGCCAACTCGGGCCGGTATCGTTGTCGCGCCTGGCGTCTGACCGGCGGATGTAGGGATGCGCGAGGATGCCCGTGGAGGTGCCGCACGTCAGGTTCACGGACGAGAGGATTGTCGCCTCGGCGACTCGCTCCAAGGCGGCGGTGTCCAAGTCGGCGAAGGTTCCAACGTCACGCCAAGTCTCCACCAAGGCCGAGATGCGTTCATCAATCTGCACAGGGCGGATGGCTTGGTCCACTCGGTCTGCAAGCCCGATCCGCACGGCTTCAACTTGCTCAAACTCGCCGACGAGCCTTTCCAGTACGTTGTCCACGGCGACATGGGTCGTAGAGCAGAGCAACACGTTCAGCCCCTGATCGATGAATTGGAGCACCAACTCACAGATGGCATGGGTTTTACCCGATCCAGGTGGCCCTTCGAGAAACGCGAAGTCCGGCGTGCCGAGGGCCTTTTCTACGAATTCCCGTTGCTGGATAGTACCCGACCAACACTCGTCGCCGAGCAAGTACCAGCGGGAAACGGCCTTTGGTCGGCATCTCGGCCAACGGACCTTGTCGGGTGCTTCACAAAGCCTTAGGAGGGCACCATGGTGGGGCAGTGGGTTATCCTTAAAACGGAACACTGCCTGCCGCTGGCGTTGTAGGCCCGAAGTGCTAGAGGGAACAAATAACGTCGTCCCTTTAGGTGGGAGCCGATCTAATTCGAGCCGATAGTTGTCGCGCTGGAATCCCCAAACCTTGAAAGCATGCTGTGGGTTGTTGCCCTTTTTTGTGCGGACTTCGCGAACGCCCTCCTCCATGTACGCTGTCCGAATATCCAAGACCGCCTCGCTATCCACCTCGTCAGAGGGCAGGAGTTGAATCCAGACCCTGCGCTGTCGCCGACCACGCTCCTCGTTGTCCGACCACGCCCATCGGACGCCGTTGTCGGCGAGGAGAGCGTCTTGGGCTGGCGGTGGTTCTTCCAGCGTTAGGGTTCGTTGACCGGTCCAAGGAATCTCCTCTCTACCGACGCGGAGGCGCGTGGCACCTTCATGCGGCTCGGCCACCCGATGGGGTAGCTCAATGCCACGCTCGTCCTCGAGAACAACAGGGGAGCAACCTTCTACGACCAAAACAACGCGCTTGGCTTCTTCCCTGCGTCGGAACAGGGACGCGACGGTACCGTCGTCGCGCCGTGCAACCAACTTAGTCGGCCAGATCGGCTCTGCGGGCGTTAATGTGCAAGCCCTGCCCGCCCAGAATATCTGATCGTCAGGGGCAACCTCGCTGTCTAGAACGAGGAGCAATCCGTCGTCAACTCGCTCAACGCGCTTGGGGCTCATCGGCCGGTACTGGTCTCCGACGAACAACGGCATATCCGGCGCGTCGCCCGACCAGTCTTCGAGGCGGTAGCTATACCCCTCGGCTTCCACGACTAAGAGCGAGTCCATAGGGGTAATCCGAAGTGGATATTCTTGCGGGACGGGCTCCCACCGGCACACAGACCGCGACTCGCGCTTTTTAGCGGCATCAAGCGCAGATCTCAGATACGCAGTGTACGGTCGTAGGCTGTACTGAGTTTGGATCGCTACGGCCTGAGCGCGCTTCGGATGAGAGTAGGCGGCGGTAAAGTAGAGTGGCTTCATGGGATTTTTACAGTCTTTCGCGTGCCTGCAAGACACCGCGTCGCCGACGTTACCCGACTGTCTATCGGGTACGGAACGGGGCGGCTTACAGGTCTCAAGCAACGGGGCAGTCTGACGCTGTGGCTGACTCCCCAAGCACTCAAGGCGTGGTACTATCTGAGGATCGACAAAGCGGGGATCGTCATACACCTATTCTGCATTCGCCATCCAAACGGCGTTGATGATGCGCTTGCTCTAACAAGTGCCCGCTTTCGCATGAGGAGAGCGGGCACTTTTGTCGTACGGAGTGGGAGGTGAACTTACTCTGCCAGCGCGGCGTGGGCCGCGGCCAGGCGGGCGATGGGCACGCGGAAGGGCGAGCACGAGACGTAGTCCATGCCGATATCGTGGCAAAAGTGGACCGAGGCCGGGTCTCCGCCGTGTTCGCCGCAGATGCCCACCTTGAGGTCTGCGCGGGCGCGGCGGCCGTTTTGCGTGCCGAGTTCGACGAGTTGCCCCACGCCGGTTTGGTCGAGGGTTTGGAAGGGATCGTTTTCCAAAATGCCCTTCTCCACGTATTCGCCCAGGAATTTGCCCGCGTCGTCGCGCGAATACCCGTAGGTCATCTGCGTGAGATCGTTGGTGCCAAACGAGAAAAAGTGCGCGTGTTCGGCAATTTCGGCGGCGGTGAGGGCCGCGCGGGGAATCTCGATCATCGTGCCCACCAGATACGAGACGCGCGTGCCGGTCTCTTTCTCCACGTCGCGGGCCACGCGATCCGCCATCTCCTTGAGTTCGGTGAACTCTTTGACCGCGCCGACCAGGGGGATCATGATCTCGGGAACGGCATTGTCCCCCACATTTGCGGCGGCTTCCAAAATGGCGCGCACCTGCATTTCGTAAATCTCGGGATAGGTGATGCCCAACCTGCAACCGCGATGCCCGAGCATGGGATTAAATTCATCGAGGGATTCGACCTTGTCCCGAATGACGCGCAGCGACGTATCGAGGCGGCGCGCCATTTCGCGCTGTTGCTCGCCCTCGTGCGGCAAAAACTCGTGCAGAGGAGGGTCGAGCAGGCGAATGGTCACGGGCAGCCCGGCCATCGCATTGAAAATCCCCTCGAAATCGCCGCGCTGAATGGGCAGCAATTTTTCCAACGCGCGGCGGCGCCCCGCTTCGCTATCGGCGAGGATCATCTCGCGCACGATATTGATGCGGTCGCCTTCAAAAAACATGTGCTCGGTGCGGCAAAGGCCAATGCCCTCGGCGCCGAAGTCGCGTGCGACCGCCGAATCGCGTGGCGTGTCCGCGTTGGTCCGCACATCGAGTTTGCGGATCTCGTCTGCCCACGCCATCAACGTGGCAAAATCGCCCGAGAGTTCGGGCTCTTGCGTGGGCACGCGCCCGAGCATGACTTCGCCCGTCGAACCGTCGATCGAAACCCAATCGCCTGCGTTGACGACCACATCGCCGACCGCAAATCGATTCGCGTGGTAATCGATAGCCAAATCGCCGCAACCGGCCACACAGCACTTGCCCATCCCGCGCGCGACCACAGCGGCATGCGAGGTCATGCCCCCGCGCGCCGTGAGAATGCCCTGCGCGGCGTCCATGCCCCCGATGTCTTCGGGCGACGTCTCGAGGCGCACCAACAAAACCCGTTCGCCCTTGGCGGCTTCTTCTTCGGCTTCTTCGGCGAGAAAAACGACTTTGCCCGACGCCGCGCCCGGCGACGCGGGCAGGCCCACGGCCAGCACCTGCCGCTCGGCTTCGGGGTCAAATGTGGGATGCAGGAGTTGGTCGAGTTGGCCCGGTTCGACGCGTTGCACGGCTTCCCGTTGGGCGATCAATCCCTCTTGGACCATGTCGACGGCGATTTTGACCGCGGCGGCGGCGGTGCGCTTGCCATTGCGGGTTTGCAGCATCCACAACTTGCCCTGCTGCACGGTAAACTCGATGTCCTGCATGTCGCGGTAGTGCTTTTCGAGCGTCTGATAAATGCCCTCGAGGGTCTGATACGCGCCGGGCAACTCGCGCGCCATTTTCGCCACCGGCTCGGGCGTCCGCACGCCTGCGACCACGTCCTCGCCCTGCGCGTTGGTGAGAAACTCGCCGTAAAATGCGTTTTCGCCCGTGGAGGGGTCGCGGGTAAAGGCCACCCCCGTGGCGCAGTCGTCGCCCATGTTGCCATAGACCATCGCCTGCACATTGACCGCCGTGCCCCAGTTTGCGGGAATGTCGTTCAGCCTGCGATAGGTTATCGCGCGATCCGCCTGCCATGAGCCGAACACCGCGCCGATCCCGCCCCAGAGTTGCTCCACGGGGTCCGTGGGAAAATTTTGCCCCGTGCGGTTTCGGACGATGGCTTTGAACATATCGACCAGCGTCTTGAGATCATCCACCGTCAGGTCGAGATCGTCTTCGATGCCGCGCCTCTCTTTGACGTCATCGATGGCGACCTCAAAGGGATCCAACTCTCGGCCTTCGGCGGCCACGCCCATCACCACATCGCCATACGTCTGAATGAAGCGGCGATAGGAGTCCCAGCCAAAGCGCGGGTTGTCGGTGCGGGCGATGAGACCTTCGGTGATCGCGTCGTTGAGTCCCAAGTTGAGCACGGTTTCCATCATGCCGGGCATGGAAACGCGCGCGCCCGACCGCACGGACAAGAGCAACGGATTTGTCGCATCGCCAAATGTGCCGCCCATCGCGGTTTCGAGTTTGGCGACGTTGTCCATCACCTCGCCCTCGAGCGCGGGGGGATAGGTTTTATCGTGGTCGTAGTAATAGGTGCAAACTTCGGTGGTGATGGTGAACCCGGCCGGCACGGGAATGCCGAGTCCCGACATTTCCGCCAAATTCGCGCCCTTGCCACCGAGCAAGTTCCGCATGTGTGCCGATCCTTCGGCTTTGCCATCGCCAAAAAAATAAACGTACTTTTCGTTCGCCATTGCATCCTCCAAATGGGTTTATATCGGGGCACGGAAGTGTGCCGAATGAGAAAAAAATATAACAGCACCAAAAAATGGGCAAGGATTTTGTGGAAATCGGTGAAGAGGGGAGACGGGAGACGGGAGACGGGAGACGAGAAAAGCAATCGTAGGGATAGGCCCCCGTGCCTGTCCGAAGATACAAGATGGGGTTAGCCACAAAAGGCACAAAAAGGCGATGCCCGTGCTCGGTCAAAGATACAAGATACAAGGGGAGACGGGAGACGAAAGAGGGAAGACGGAAGACGGAAGACGGAAGACGAGAAAAGCAATCGCAATCGTAGGGATAGGCCCCCGTGCCTGTCCGAAGATACAAGACGGGAGACGGGAGACGGGAGTTTAGCCACAAAAGCCACAAAAACACAAAAAGGCGATGCCCGTGCTCGGTCAAAGATACAAGATACAAGGGGAGACGGGAGACGAAAGAGGGAAGACGGGAGACGGGAGACGAGAAAAGCAATCGTAGGGATAGGCCCCCGTGCCTGTCCGAAGATACAAGACGGGAGACGGGAGACGGGAGTTTAGCCACAAAAGGCACAAAAGGCACAAAAGGCGATGCTCCGTGCTCGGCTAAAGATACAAGATACAAGGGGAGACGGGAGACGAAAGAGGGAAGACGGGAGACGGGAGACGGGAGAGGCAAGAAGGCCATCCACCCAAGAGGTCAGTGATCAGTTATCTCGCCCCGTCCCCATCAACATGTAGGGACAGGCCCCCGTGCCTGTCCGAAGATACAAGACGGGAGACGGGAGACGGGAGTTTAGCCACAAAAGGCACAAAAGGCACAAAAACACAAAAAGGCGATGCCCGTGCTCGGACAAAGATACAAGATACAAGGGGAGACGGGAGACGGGAGACGAGAAAAGCAATCGCAATCGTAGGGATAGGCCCCCGTGCCTGCCCGAAGATACAAGATACAAGGGGAGAGGGGAGACGGGAGCGGTCAGTAAAATCAGAATTAAAAAACAAATGGCGACGCCTCATCTCCAGACCAACCGCTTTGCAGTTCCACCGTCCTTCAGAGAAACCATCGTCCAACTTGCCATCGCAAAAGTCCATCAACGAAAGCCATCGCGCACAGCGCGCAAGTCCGTCTCGCAACCCACATCCATTTTGCAACCCACCTTGCAGGCTGTCTCATGTCGTTCTGCTACAAAAGCGATTTGCGCTGTGCTAGCCCCTCGGCGCATGAGAGCGGCATTTTTTGCCTACTTTTTTTTGCTGTTGAAAAAAAGTAGGTCGCCGAAGGCATCGAAGGCAACCAACAATGCTTTAGGACCAAACGCTTTAGAAAAACGAGCAACGGCGGTGCTAATGGGGGCGGATCAACATTTGGTATCATTTAATTTCTGGAATAATTAGTTGGTAGATGGGTAGGAAGGCGAGTCATTTGAGCATGACAGCGACGCCTCATCGCCAGACCAACCGCTTTGCCATCGCAAAGTTGATCACCGTGCCTAGGACGACCCCGCCGATCAGGGCGAACAACCACGGCAGGCCCCACCAGTGGAGGGCCACGGATCCAATGTAGTTCACCGCTGCGCCTGTCGTTTGGCAAGCGACGTAGACTGCCCAGCCGCGGATCATGGGCGCGGTGCCGCGGTGTTGCACATCGCCAAATGTCAGGCGGTTGTTCAAGAGGTAGTTTTGCGTCATGCTCAAGAGGATGGGCACGGGGCGGGCGAGTGCGAAGGGCCAGCCGATCCTGCTGTGTAGGATGCCGGTGAACGCCGCGTCTGTCGCCATGCCGAGCGCGCCCACGCCGCCAAAGCTGATCCATTGCCTCGGCACGTACCCGCCGAGTGCGCGTCGCACGCCCGATACCAGCCATTCCCAAAAATTTGCGATCATCGCCTTGCCTATTTCACGGGGAAGTTAAAATACGTGTCTGGATGCGGTTCGTCGCGGAGCGTGTAATGCCACCACTCCTTGTCGTAATTGACAAACCCGTGCTTTTCCATCGCGGTTTTCAATGCCGAGCGGTTGGTTTTTTGTTCTGCTGTGATGCGGGGATCCGCCGTGTTGGACAGCGTATCGAAATAATCAAACGGCGTTCCCATGTCCAACTCCGCGCCGTCGGATGTGCGGGCCAGTGTCAGATCCAAGGTACTGCCTCGGCTGTGCCTCGACCGGTCCGCAATATACCCCTTTGCGATCAACTCGGCTTTGTCCTCATTCGGATAGTAGTCCGCTTTTGTGCGCTGATCGTCCAAATCCCGCACCCAGCGCACGAAGTGATCCACGGCCCGTTGCGGGCGGTAGCAATCGAAAATTTTGAGCGTGTATCCCCGCTGTTGCACGTCGCGTTGCACCTGTGCCAACGCCGCGCTCGCCTGCGCCGAGAGCACGCACAATGGCTTTTCATAGCCATCCACTTTGGCGCCGACGAAGTTGTCAGTCGCATAATACCGAATCTCGAACAGCGCGGTGGGAATGGCCTCATTCACCACGACGAACCCCTCGGGCATGGATTCCCGATTCGCCATGCTCCCACAGCCGACCAACACCGCGATCGCCGCAAACGAGAAGGATATTCTCTTCATGATACTCCCCTTTCAAAAAATCACCTGCCGAGCGCGTGTTCGACGACCTGCTTCAAACAATCGTGCTCGTTCAAAAAGTAAACGCCATCCGCTTTCCAGTCCGTCGCAGAACGCCCGCTGTCGCCGATCTCTGCGGCAGGCGTGACGGATAACACGTAAGCGCGCAATCGCAAATTCGGGTCGCTGTCTCGCACGCGCGCTTCGACCTCTGCGATCTCGCGGTGCAACGACACCTTTCGGCGTTCTCGCTCGCCAAACCGGCTCAATCCCTTTGGATCGAGAAACAAGACGTGCTGGAGAACCTCGTCTTTCAACCAGACGATAAAATCCGGGTAGTAACCAAAATCGTCAAAAAACGACACGCCCCTGCCCCGCGTCAAATTGCGGATCAAAAACAACTCCTTGCCGTGCAAACAGGGATCGCGGTTCCGGGCGAGGGCCTCGAGTCCTTCCACGACGCGCTTCTCGTTCACATCTAGGGGAACCGGGCGAATCGCGATGACGCGATCCTCTTCTGCGTAGAGCAACGGGCGATAGGCGTGGGCGTTGGAGTGGATGGCGCCGATCTTCAACTCGGGATACCATAAGTTCAAATCCGCCCACCCGCCTTCGCGGATCGCGTCCGCTAGATCGCTCGCGTCTTTGACCAACCGCGCCTCGGTCGCATCGACGGACAACTCGTAAGTCGCGTGGTTTGGATCGTCCGCGTTTAGGGCGACGACCTCGATCTCGCCGTGTTCCCAATGCCTGCGCTGCCTGCGGTAAAACAGATCGGCGTATTCCGCGATCAGATCGACGGCGATGTCCTCTAAGTCGCGCACCTGCTCGAACGCCATCGCATCGAGCCGATCCTGCGGCAAATAGAGGTCGTACCACGCATCGCTTTGCAACAAGTGTTGAACGGTCTCCCGCGGGATGAACAGATTTTGCCAGCCCTTTTGTCGCTTGCGCCGCAACACCCGTTCGTAAATGCGAACCGCGTCGAAAACCGCGGCGTAGGGCGCGAGGCTAACCGCCTGTTTTGCCGTTCCCCCTTGGGCCGCGTCGTCGACGGACGCGACGGATTGAAGCCGCGAGTACAGATCCAGCGCCGCGACCGGGCGGTCGTCATCGTCCGGCCCGGGCAAAATGGGGCGTTCTGCGGACAGGTCGTATTGCCGATCTCCCCGAAGGCGGATCAGCTTCAAATCCGTCTGCTTGGCGAAATTCCAGATGGTGGGCAGGCAAAGGGTCTCGCGCTCGATGCCCATCCCCTCTTTTGCGAGCAAATCCCGAAACGTCTGCATGTAGTTGGCGCGCAAGCCAAAGATGTACAGCTTTTCCAGTTCTGCCAATTCCGCGCTGTCCCCGGGCGGCATGGCCCCGGTTTCCCGGTGCCGCTTCAAGCTCATGTCGTAGCCCTTGAGACGCACGCCGCGCCCGAACATCTGGATGATTTCCGGCCCTTCGCCCACCCCGACGTGCATCAGCCCCATCGTGCTCACGCGCCAGGAGTTCCACCCCGCGATAAAACGCCGCGCGCCAACGACGATGTTCACAGGCGAATCCGGGCGATCCACATGGGGGAACAGCCGCGTTGCAAAGCCCATCTCCCGCTCAATGTCAAAATCCGGATTGGGACGATCCGCGAGTGCCCCGTAGAGCTTCGCCGAATCGCCGACATTGACCACGCCGAAGGGATCGTTGTCTGCGGTGCGGAGGTGCAACTCGCCCTGCCCGGCGGTCAGGTAGGCCACGGACAACCGCCCCTGCCCGTGGAACAAGGTCTCGCACAAATCCGCGTACAGGTCTTCCCCGCGCGGCAGGTGGGAAAACCGCCCGGCAAAATAATCGCGGCCCGAGTCGTCCATCAAGCCCGATTCCCCTGCCAACAAGCGGTCGATCATGGGCCGCACCGCGTCGGCACGGGCGAGCACCCAACCGAGAAAATTCAGGATGCGGACCACATCGGATCGGGTCGCCAAATCCGCCTTGCTCGAGCCGATCACGGTCTTGCCCAAAAACACCCACAGGGGCTTGGCGGGGTTGAACGCCTTCCACAGCGCGCCCTTGTCCCGATAGATTCGGCATTGCTGGTAAAAGGTCAGCAAACAGCCGAGCAAGTACATGTCGCTGTTCTCGTCCTGTACCCCGCCCGGCAGGTTCAAGATGGCGTAGTCCTTGCCGTAGCCGTCCTCGTAGAACCGGCGGTACGCGTAGTCGAACAGCAGGCACTTGCCATAGGCGTTGAGCAAATCCTCATCGCGGCCCGCCACTTGGTTGAAGGTCGCCGAGTATTCAAACGCAAAGCCCCCGCTCGCCAACTCCCGGCGGCGTTCGCGCCAGACCTTGCCGGACGCGCCCAAGTGCCCTTCGTCGACCAGCACCAAATTGTCGTCGCCAAAATCCGCCACGGCGACGCGCTTCACGCCCTTTTTCTCCGCCAACTTGTTCAGGTCGATAATTTCCACAGGCGCGAGCAAATCGGCACGCGCGTCGCTGGAAAACAGCCGCGCCCGCAGCCTGCTTTGTCGCATCTCGCGCTCGTGTTGCGCGGACAGTTGCTCGTTTGGCGTGACGAGTACGATGTTGTTCAACCGCCTGCCCGCGCGCTTGAGGTAATGCCGGTATTGCAAAATGTTGGCGTGCATGAGGAGCGTTTTGCCGGATCCCGTCGCGCTTTGGAAGGCGAGGGTGTGCAGGTCGTCCGGTTCGTAATCCGGCATGCCCCAGGTCGGGCGATGCATGGCCTTTTCCCGGTTTAGGTCCGCGCACAGGGCTTCGGGATCGTCGAAATACCGGCGCAAGTAGTGTTCGGTGAACAACAGGGCGAGGTACTGATGCGGTTTCCACGTGCGCCCGTGTTCCGCCGTGATTCGCAACCCGTTGCTGTGCGCCGCGATATTGGCGTCGTATTCGAAGAATCGCTCGGCGGATACGCGGGCGCCGTCCGGCTGCGGGTACAGGGATTGGGCGTAGTCGCTCTCGCGGCCCGAGGCGCGTTCCCCATGGCGCGTTCGCTCGAGCATCGCGGCCATGTCGTCATAGCCGAACTCGCGGCAGATGAAGCGATGGAGCGCGAGGCGCGTTTGGAGCGGCGCGGTTGTCCTGCGGCGTGACGGCATTACAATTCTCCGGGGAACATCAGGGATCGCAAAACGGGTTCGATGGTCTCGGCGATCCAATGCGCGCCTGGCGGTCGCATGGCGTTTAAGGTGTGGTCGCTGTTGACGTAAATGACGTCCAGCGATTCGGAGAATCGCCCGCGGTGGCGGTCGAACCAAGCGTCGAGTGCGGCGTAATCCATTTTGTCCAAATCGCGCCAGAGGATCAGGCAGTCGCGGCCCTCGGCGTCTGTGCCCGCGATCGCGAGCACGCCCTCGATTCGCCTGTGGGACGCCACGCGCATGCCGAGCAAAAAATTGAAGGTTTCGGGCAAATCGACCGGGACTTCGCCACGCACCCCGTCGCGCACGACCGAGAGCGTGTACGCAAACGGATCGACAAACGCCTTGCCCAGCAAAGACGCGCTGCCGGCCGTTTCCCTGCCGAGCATGTAGCGCAACCGATAATCCTCGGCCAGCGCGGCATTCCCGGCCAGCAGATCTTTCTGCGCGTCCGATTGCGGCGCGAGTTCCAAACTGTCCATCGTATCTTCGTAGGATTCCAATCGGATGTACTTGAACACCTGCGTTATGCCCTGGCGCGACACAGGCTTGCCGTCTTTCCAATTCGGCGAATAGACGACCTTTTTCATGCGCGGCAACAACACGGTGTCGAAATGGTGGCCGAGTTCCACGAGCGCGTATTTGCGCCGCCCCCCATCCTCGCGGTTGAGATTGACGACCGCGTGCCCGGTGGTGCCGGAACCTGCGAAGAAATCGAGAACCATGTCGTCGGCGTCAGGCACCGTAGCCCCCAACAATTCTTCATACAAGGACACCGAATGACAATAGGGAAAGTTCTCTAAGCCCAATCCATCGAGGTCGGCTTTTCCTCTCTTGGCATCTTGAATCACAGAGGAAAGTTGCCGACTTGATCCTGCCTCGAGAAATCGCTTTTGTTGAGGTTGCGTGGTTTCATCGGAACCAAACAAAATTTCTCCGCGCCGAACCATTGCTTTGAGTGTCTCTGGCGTACGCGAAAATCCATTAGGTGGAACTGCACAGGGTTTTCCAGTCAAGGGGTGTATCAGTGGCTCAAAGAACTTTGGATCGGTTCTCGGTTCTGGTGCTCTCAAGCTCACGTTTCTATACACTCTTCCAGCCTCGTCAATATAGCGATATGCCCTTTCGCCTCCTGTTAATCGTGCGTTTTTTGATACCCAACTCGAAAATGCACTTTTTGCCGCGTCAGACACGCCACCGTGCTCGACCATCAGTTCTTTGGCTTTGTTTAAGATAGATTTGACGCTGGTGTTCCGAAGACGTATCGCATCATCCGATTTTGACCTGCAAACAATGTACTCATGCTGAGTTGCTATTCCCCCGCCTCCAGTCATGGGATTTCTCTTATCCCAAACAATCGTCCCGACATCGGGAATCCCAATATAATCCAACAGCATATAAAGTTTCTCGTACTCATTTTCGTCGATGTGGCACAGGAAATGCCCTTTCTCATGCAGCAACGCGATCCCTGCCTCTACGCGATTTTGCATCATTGCGAGCCAGCTCGAATGCTGGTACCCGTTCTTGTACATAAAGCCGCTCGTTTGGGTATTGTATGGCGGATCGATGTGAACGCACTGCACTTGCCCTTGATACCGCGTTTGCAGCAGGTTCAACGCCTGAAAATTCTCGGCGTGGATGAGCAGGCCATCTGCTTGGTCGTCTATCGGGCCAGCATCGGAAAGCGCGGCTAATAGGCGGTCTGTGAATGCGCGGTCAAAGTGCCGCGTGTCCAGCACGAGATCGGGGTTGGCTTTGAGGAACGCGATGCTCGGCGGATCGCTCCAAGTTGTGTTGCCATTGGTCAGGTCGCCCTCGATCTCGTCTGCGGCGAATAGCGCGATCCATTCCGCGCACTGCGCTGTGTTGGCGGCGATCTCGGCATACAACTCTTCGGGGACGCGGTCCAAGGTCGCGCACCACTGCGTCTCGAGCACGAACTTTTT
Source organism: Candidatus Latescibacterota bacterium (assembly GCA_965242535.1). Lineage (GTDB taxonomy): Bacteria > Latescibacterota > UBA2968 > UBA2968 > UBA2968 > VXRD01. The sequence continues at coordinate 3,962,725 of OZ251458.1, read as the reverse complement.
CTTTTCCCAAAGTTGTTTTTGAAACGCCTCCAACTGCGTCAAAAAGTCGATGATCTTGCCGCCGATGAAGCGCGTCGCACGCACGCGCGCCAGTGCCCGATCCAGCCGCAACGCGTCGCCTTGCTCGAGATCGTCCAAGTTCAGCACTTCCGAGTTTAAGTACAAATCCAACTCGCGTCGCAAAAACCCGCCCAAATCCCTGTGGATGAAATAGTCAAAACTGTTCTTGGCGGTATAGCGATCGACGTGCTTTGCCAGCACCGTGCGCGCGCCATTGGCATCTGTGGGCGCGGGTGCGGCCAGCAAAGACCGATAGTTCGGCGTCGCCGCGTCGAGGATGTGCGCGACCATCGCCTCGTTGATCCGCCCCTGTTGCCTGACCCCATTGCCCGGCCATCGCTTCTTTTCGCGCTCGGTGAGGGGCCGATGCGCGAAACGCACGACCAAATCGCCCTCTTCAACCGCGATGGCGCCCGTGCCCCCTGCGAGCGTGAACCTCCGCTGTTTGCCGGCCGGTTCCGCGATGGCGTCCTTTTCGTTATTCGCCGCGGCGATCTCGAAACGCACGCGCTTTTTCGCGTCGCCCGCCCCGACGGTGAACGCATAAGCCGCGTAGTTCTCGGTCGTTTTGACGTAATACTGCTCTGCGTTTGCCCAGTGCAACTTGACTTCCTCGCCATCGTACGGGATCAGATAGGCCGCGCCGCCGCTTGCGTAACGCCTCTGCGAGATGAAATCGCCCTCGGCGTAATACCGGGCGAAAAATTGGGTGAGATGGTTGTACACATCGGCCTCGGCGGCCGCGTCCTTTCGCATTTCTGCGAGTCGCTTGCCCAACTCTTGGACCAAGGGCGCGTCTTCTGGAACGATCCCCAACTTTGCGGACGCTTTGCGGGCCTCGTCCAGTTCTCTTTCGAGCGCGGCGAGTTCCTCCTCGCTGGTGAGATTCAACTTGGTCTTGACCTGCGGCAACAAATCCCGGTCGAGAAACGCCGCGATCTCGCCTGCCTTCAAGTTCATGATTCGGTACAATCCAAAGTCCAAATCGCCGCGGTCGAGTTGAAACATCTCGCGCAACAACGCCCGCAACCGCTCGAGCTTTCCCCCCGCCCCAGGCGCGGGTTGCACTTTGTCGGGTTGAGATGAGGTTATGGTGGTCATGGGTTTCCTCAAAGGGATCGGGCATTGCCCGTCTAAAACGTTTGGTTCTAAATCCTCGTTGGTTGCCTTCGATGCCTTCGGCGACCTACTTTTTTTCAACAGCAAAAAAAAGTAGGCAAAAAATGCCGCTCTCATGCGCCGAGGGGCTAGGCACAGCGCAAAGCGCTTTTGTAGCAGGACGACATGAGTCAGCCTGCAAAGGGGGTTGCAAAACAGAAGTGCGTTGCGAAACGGACTTGCGCGCTGTGCTTAATGGCTTTCGGTGATGGGCTTTTGGGATGGCAGGTTTGCAATGGCTTCTCTGAATGGTTGCGGAACGTCAATTGGTTCATCAAACGTTATCCCCTTGCTGATCTGCCTTTTGATGCTTGTTCACGAGATAGGCAACAAAGGACGCGCAGGCTCCAAACATGAACATGGCCTCATCCAAACCGACATCCGGCGAATCTTTTTCAAGTAGGGCATGCCGAATCCCTTGTTCGTCGCTTGCATAGCCATACAACTTAGAGAACGCTTCTTTGAGTGCCGGGTGATTGATCAAACCGGCTTTCTCGAGGGCGTTTAGCGCGGGACCAAGGGTTTTTGATTTTGGATCAATTTGGCGAGCAACGGATTCAACCGCGTGGATGCTGTCTCTAACCGCATCGGCAAATCGCCGTGCGTTTATATGTTTCGCCGCTTGGCGCAAGTGCGTCTCCGCACCTGCCATACCGCCTTCGCTGATCGTTTTGATAGCTTCCCGCGTTGCCTCACCCTGCGCTTGGTTACTGCGCGGAATGAACTGATACGGATGGCGCGACATATCCAAGTAGTAAGTAGCAACGCATCTTTCAAACGATTCCCTAATAGTGGCTACAAATTTGGCTACGTACTCGCTTTTGGCTACGTACTCGCTATCGTTTGCTATGATCCCAATGAGATCAAGCACTTTGTTGAAAGGTCCCTCCAGAATCCAATCCTTAAACAGCTCCATTACAGCGAGATAAGAAGTATTAATTTCATCTTCCGATTTTCGCAGGAACTTGCCTAAGACACGCTCGATAAACCGCTCACCATTTTCGTAGAAACCAGGATCAACCATAGCCCCGGGAACCCGGAGGGCTCTAAAGGAAAGAAGCAAGCTTCGAGTTTCATTCCATATTTCTCGCCTTAGATCATCTGAAAGCTCTTCCAGTTGCATCGGCTTGGGCAGGGGCTCGTAGCCGTAGCGTTGCGAGAAGGTTAGGCCATCGGCGAAATTATTTTTGTTATTTGGCATCATGCCCTCCAAACATTTTGTTGGGTGTCGAATGAGATGCGGTCATGTTAATCATAAGGGGATTGGGGCTAAATTGGCTTGCCGCGCCAGACCAATGGTTTACCAGTCTCAGCGTCGATTACGCTGTCCAGACGCGGTGGATTATTCGGGTCGGCACAGGCCAGATCGAGTTGAACTTGAGTGAGGTTACGTACCCCCGCTTTAGAAGTACCACCTTCAACGGGGAACATAACAATTGATCGGTTCCATATCGTTATAGACAGATTCGTGCCCGAAAGATTTGCTCCTGAAAGGTTTACACCGGACAAATCTGTTTTTTCAAAAACTACGCCGGATAGATCAGCACCGGACAAGTTTGCGTTTGACAAATTCGTTTCTTGGATAATCGCCTGACTCAAGTCAGCACCATCAAGCAACGCGTCTTTTACTATTGCATATATCCATGATGTTCTAGACAGATTAGCCCTCGAAAGATGTGCGCCAGACAAATTTGTTTCTTCAAACTCTGCATAAGACATATTCGTAAAATCGAGATCTGCATTTGACAGATCGACGTCCGAAAAAACAATATTCGATAAGTTCTCATTGAATGAGTGTCTTGGATTCAAATGAATATCGCGTAATTTCACCTCATATCTCGTCAATCCCCGAATTTTAGCGGCATGAAGATTAGTTGCGTAAAGATGGGGTTGGAATCCAGATTTTTTTTCTATCTCAAGATCTTGTTCACTGCGGGTTGCGATTGCCTGTAGGACACTCTCAACATCCTCTCGCAGGCGTACATCACAGTTATTTTTTTGTTTATTGGCAGAGGGTGCATCCTCATGCTCGTTGATGCTCATACTGCTATCCTCAGTCGGATGACGCATAAAAGCGCAAAACAAGCGCATGATTTGGATGTGATATTGTTCTGGATGATCCTCGGCGAGATGCTGTAACGCATAGATGCCTCCCAAGCGAACAGAGAGAACACTATCGCCAAGCATCTCTGCCCCCTTTTGGTAGCGTTCGTTTAACAGATTTTGTTGTGCAGTGCTGACTTGACGCTCCCCTATCCAACTGCGCCATATAGCTAAGGGTAAAGCGATTACGCCAGCGATGAGCAAACCGATATTGCGTATTTTTGTGCTATCGGTTTCGCTCAACCGATCCCAGAAGTAGATAAACACGACAACGCCTGCGGCTAGTACGACGATTGTCCAAATAGTGACCCAGAACCCCAATGATTTAATCGGGAGGCGATTCGGATGAAAGTGGCGTAGCCAATTTTTGTTGGATTGCCTCATCAATTGTCTCGGTTTTGATGCTACCTTGTTGATGCACTTCGGAACGGATGGACGTTACATCTTTGCAGAGTTGTTCTTTTTAGCCGAATTTCTCGTATAAAGTCCGAGAAATCCAAATCGCTCACTTTACGCCCAAAAGTTGCTTCATGGCTTTGATATTCAACGTCTCAAAGCAAAGCGTGTCGTAGCGTTTCGTTTGACCAACTCGTTTGGAAGCGACCAGCGATAGTTCTCGCGCATGTTTGTGACGATGCAATGGTGGTCAAGGTTTTTAAAACAGCTTCTAAAGGCTACTTATTCCCGAACCGCGCTGTCCCAGCCCAGTACCGTCTGCAAAATGCTGCGGCGGCCCACGTAGATCCGCAAATCAGCGGTCGAGCCAAAGCTCAGGGAAATGGGCACCTGTTTGACCGCGACTTCGAGGGCAAAGGTGCGAACCCCGCCTTCGTGAATCGCGTACCCGTGGACCTCGGACACCTCGCCCTGGCCGAGAAACCCCTCGCGGTCCGTGAACAGATTGCTCAATATTTCAACGGATTGACCGGGGCGCACCTTCCACGCGCTGGTCTCGGGCATCCACGCGTCGATCACCGCGCCCGCGCCCTCGCCTGCGATGATCATGACGATGGCGCCTTGGTTGGCCTGCATGCCCGGGTAGAGGTCTTGGCGGACGACCACGCCATTGACCGGCGAGCGCATGGTCGCGCGTTCAAACGCCTCGCGGGCCGCTTCGCTGTTGTGTTTTGCCTTGTCCAATGCGGCTTGGGTTTGGCGCACGGTGGCTTCCACATGTTGAATTTCCGAGGACAAGGGGCCGCGCCGCACCAAGTTGAGATTTTCGATAGCCACCTTGAGGTTGGCCGCCGCGAGGTCGTAATTGGTCTGTGCGCGCTCGTAGTCCTCTTGGCTGAAAATGCGCTGCCCCTCGTACAGGGCCTCGGCGCGTTTGAGTTCCTGCTGCCGCGCCGCGAGGCTGATGCGCGCTTGATCCACGCGCGATTCCGCGATTCGGAGTTCTTCCCGCGTGGGCTTTTCGCGCAACAAGGCGAGCCGGGCGCGCGCGGCTTCGAGGTTGGCGATTTCCCGTTTGATTTCCTGTTCGGCGGTCGTCGCCGCGGCTTTCAAATCCCCATCGTACAACTGGGCGACGGGTTGCCCCACGGTGACCGAGTCCCCGGATTCGACGAATACTTCGTGCAACACGCGGCTCATGGGCGAGTCGATATAGACCTTGTCTCCGGGTTCGACAATGCCTTGGGCCATGACGATATCGTCGATTTGGATCAGCGCGAGCGCGAGCGCGATGGCTCCGATCACCCCGACGATCCACGACAACCATTTGTAAATTCGGCTTTTCCTGCGGCGGCGCATCATTGGGATTTTCTCCGTCCTTTTCCTTGACAGATTTTGCGAGAATAGCTATATTCGCGCTTCCCGACAAAATCAGATGGGCGCGTAGCTCAGGAGGTAGAGCAACGGCCTTTTAAGCCGTGGGTCGCAGGTTCGAATCCTGCCGCGCTCACCATACACATAACAGCCCTGAATCACAGCGATTTCAGGGCTTTCTCTTTGCCCGATTTCGGGTATCAAATCTATCACATTGTTTTTCAAAGGTCAAGCGCGTTGCTCTAAACCGCCCACCTTGACATCGCAATGGGGAATAAATATATTGTGAACAGACGAACCCGAGCAGAGGAGATATCGTGATTACCCGAAAAAAATTGATCGCGCAATCCCGAGCATTTGAAACCGCACCATTGGAAGACATCTTGACTTGGGCCTGGGAAACGCTGGGGCCGCGCGTGGCATTTGGCACGGCGTTTGGCGCGAGCGGCATGGTCTTGCTCGACGCGATGCAAAAGGTCGCGCCACAAATCCCCGTATTCACCATCGATACGGGTTTTCTGTTTCCCGAAACCCTGAGCTTGATCACGCACGTGGAAGCGCGCTACGGGATCGAGATCGAGCGCGTGCATTCCCGCTTGACCGTGGAAGAGCAAGCCCACGATTACGGCCCGGAACTCTACAAGCGCGACGCGGATCGCTGTTGCTGGTTGCGAAAAGTCGAGCCCTTGCAGCGCAAGTTGTCCGAACTGAACGGCTGGATCAACAGCCGCCGCCGCGATCAAGGCGATACCCGCAGCCGCATTCCCATTTTGGAATATTACGAAACAGACGGCCGCGCCTTGCTCAAATTGAACCCCATGGCGCCGTGGACGCGCAAACAGGTGTGGGATTATATCCTCGAACGCGATGTGCCGTACAATCCCCTCCTGGATCGCGGCTATGCCACGATCGGCTGCTGGCCCTGCACAAAAGCCGTCGATGCCGCCACGGATGAACGCGCAGGTCGCTGGGCCGGCACGTCCAAAACCGAATGCGGCATCCACACGTTCTTACAACCCATCGACGCAGCACCAAACCCCGAGATCGTTTCGCATTAAAAAAAAAGACATGGGAGCAGAGGAGAGGATCATGACGGACATTACCCTGCACGCCGACGAGGACTTGATCGCATCGGCACACCGGTGCGCGGTGGCGAACCGCACGACCTTAAACGAGCAATTTCAGGTGTGGCTGAAGGACTACGTCCAGCACAACGAGGACTGCGACCAGCGCGAAAACCGAGCCGCCGAAGCCATGAAAGTCATGCGTAAATTGCAAGGCAAACTCCGCGTCGGACGCAAATTGACACGGGAGGAAATGAATGAGCGTTGAAAATTTCATAGACACCAATATCTTTATCTATCAACTTGAACGCTTGGACATTCGCCTCGAAGCGGGTTGCACCTGTCTTTACAGTGAGGATATGCAGGGCGGCCAGCAGATACGGGGTTTGACCATTCAAAATCCATTCGCGTAACCCTAGCAGAAAGAATCGCCATGTCCGAAATCATCTTTGAAGTCACCGAGGACGAACTCGATGGTGGATACGCCGCTCGTGCCCTGGGATACGGCATCCACACCCAAGGCGACACCCTCGACGAACTCCGCCAAAATATCAAAGAAGCAGTCGCATGCTATTTCGACGCGACAATGCCTCGCCCCAAATTGATTCGCCTTCATTTTGTTCACGATGAAGTCTTCGCGCTATGAAACTGCCGCGTAATATAAACGGGTCGGATTTACAGAGCGCACTGCGGCGTTTGGGTTATGAGGCGACCCGACAACGCGGTTCTCATGTACGGATAACGACACAGATACATGGCGAGCACCATGAAGTGATCCCGCAACACAAGCCAATAAAAATAAAGACGCTGTCGAGTATTTTGAAAAGTGTCGCAACACATCACGGCTTGAGTGTCGAAGAATTGCTGGATCAACTTGATTTGTAGCGCGATCCAACTCCCCAATCCGATGAGGAGGAATATTATGATACATAACCAAGGAATCTTATCGTCCACTCCCCGGCCATTTGTGCCCCCAAGAGTTGGTGAGGTGATTGAATTTGAAGGTATTAAGTTCTTCATAGGCGAAGAAATTGACCAAGGAGAGTTTGGGAAGGTTTTCGGCTGTCGCGATGAATGGGGAAACGATCTAGTCGCCAAAGTGATTTTGCCAAGGAATCGACCGCATGAGGTAGTACGAAGGGAGTGCCTCCATGAGTTTCAAACTCTCCAACATCTTCGACATCCACAAATTACCTTTATTCACAAAGCGTTCGAATATCAGAATACATTTTACCTCATTATTGAGAAGTGTGCATACACTCTGAAGGCTTTAGTCCCTAACATTGATGGAGAGGGTTGGTTACCGTATATCAGCCGCGACATTCTTAATGGACTTCATTACATCCACGATTGTGGATATGTGCATAAGGACTTGCATGCAGGAAATATTTTTGTATCGCAACAGAGAGTCACAATGAACTCGGACGAGGGCCTAGTCTGGAAATTTAAGATCGGCGACTTGGGAATTAGCCGTCTCGAAGGAGATATTCGCCTTTTCGGTACCATACTCGCCCAGTGGATGAAGCCTCCCGAGTACCTATGCCCTAAAGAATTTGGTCCCATGGGAAAGCATGTTGACATCTATCATGTTGGCTTATTGCTACTGAGTCTCTTGCTGAACCAAACACCTAATTTCACGGATGCTGACATTATTGCTGGTCGTCCAAGGAAGATGGCCGAAGGGCTACCATCGAAATATGCACCTGCCATTGAGCGAGCATTGCGTCGGCATGTCCATGTTCGAACTCCCTCTGCGATCGAGATGTGGCGGGACATTTCGTTAGCATCAGAAAGGTAGTATCCATAAGATTTACTTTTTAAATCTCAATAGCCTCCAACCCCGAGGCTGTTTCACCTTGACGAGACTTTGGATGTAGCAACACAAAACATTTGACAATCTTACATTATTTTATTTTTTTAGGAGAGACAATAATGGCAAGAACGCCAAGCCGATACCCACGCACAGCCCCGCTAGGAGGTACAACAATGACCCTGGATGATATTTTCAAAGATATTGAAATTGATGTAAATGCCAAAGGAGCTTTGAAAAAGACTATCAGTATTTGGCTTGAACAGATGAAGCCCGGAATAAATTTGGAAGACGTAAAGAGTAAGTTAGAAGTACTGTATGAGTATGAAAAACACTATCTGGATCTCATTAAAGAGTATAAAGAAGAGATAAAATTCGCAGCTTCTTTACAAGAAGATTTGAGACGAGAACGATCACAATTTTTCACACAAGTTCTCAGGGAAGTGTCAGAGACGCTCAAAAATGCTTCTGTTGATAGCAATGTTGCCTCTCAATGGACTCAAGAGCTGGTTGATAGTTATACCAAAAGCATAGACTTAAGTAGCGACTTGGCAAAAACCCATGTTATCGACGTAATTGGAAAAATAAGAGAGAGTGCGAAAGCGGAAATAAAATCAGCGACTGACTTAAAAGAACAGATGGATAAAGAGATAGGAGAATAGATTCATGCAACCTTCCAAAGATACTCTTGCATTCAGCCTCTTTATCTTAAAAGAAGCGAGAGAGCAGTTAGCTCAAGATTTTATAGAGGAAGAACCTGAGATATACCGTCCGATGTTTCAGTATGAAAAAAGCAAGGAACAAATGGTGTTAGCCAAAGAGAAATACATGGTGAGCTGGTTAGACTCACATTGGGAATTAATTGAAAATTTTTTTCAGAGCCAAGAACTTGAGAATACTATTCAAGATGGATTTCGATCTGGCTTTGCAGTCGTGCTTTTAAGATTATTGGAGAAATTCAACAAAGATGGGGTTTCACCTGTGTCCGTCAGCCTTCTGAAAGAAAAGGTTAGAAATCTGGAAGAGTTATTAAATCTAGGTGATAAGCATGAGGATAGGTTCAACAAATTACGCTATGACATTGAGCGACATAAAAGAATCTTCGCAAGAAAAATTGACGAACTGCGAAGAAAGACCAAATAAACCTTTTGAGAAGGAGAAATAAGATGAACTTTTTGGGCATGTTTGATAAATTGGATGATATTATTTATAAACCCATAGAGTTGATAACAGATTGGGCACATGAACCATTAAAGGCACGAGAATACCAAAGGAGTGAACAAAGGGCCGAAAATGAATTAAAGAGAGAAATCGAAAGGAAAACAGCAGAACAAAGAATTGCTTCTGAAATGAAAATGAAGGAAAGAGAACAGGAAACGGACATAGAAATTAAAAAAGAAACGGAAGTAGTTCGGATCATTGCTGAAATTGAAGAATGGAAAAGGGATCAAGAATTCAACAGAATGAAGGCCGTATCTGAAGCGATATCGAAATATCAAAAAGAATTAACCCAACTAAATTTAGATGCTGTAAATGCTATTGGAAATATGCAAATTGAACTTCGAGAAAAAGCACAAAACTTAGTTTATGAAAAAACCATTAAATACAAAGAACTTCAAGACATGGCTTGGAAAGACGCAAGCGAAGATCTTAAGAAGATTGAAATTGATTTTTCAGATAACGAAGTCGCAAGAGATATTCTGACTAGATCAGTTGAGGCTAGATTAACGAATATTATCGATGTAGCACGAAATTTTCTTAATGAATTGAATGAAGACATTAGATCAATAAACAACAACATTAGTTTGCTAACAGAGAGTGGACAGAAATTTATTGAAAGTCATTTAGATCAATTTCGGACTCTGGGATTTTCAAACGCAGAAATCAAAAGACTTAAAGAGGCTGAAGATGTGGAAGTAATTGATTAAAAATCACCTGCACCGTAGAGAGACTAACCCTCTTATTTTTTTGTTTTCACCTCCTCATGGCACACCGTAAGGAGGTGTTTTGTTTGTTAGGAGGCTATGATGAATAGAAATTGGGAGAATGAGTTCAGCCAGTGGGCGCGTCCACCTGGTAAAACCGAGGATCAGCGTTGCGAGAATGCCATCAAAGCTATTCGCAATGCTATCGCCAAAAGCACATAGCGAAAATTCTTGAGGAAATCCGCCGCAGACACGGAGGAATACCATGTCCAAGCAAATGCCCAAGCCGATGGAAAAGGCTGAAATTCTCAGGCGCAACCCGATGGTCGATCCAGTTTTGGTGGAGCGGTACGAGAAGTTGGAGCTGGAATTGCACCGCTTGGGAGTTGATACCAAACCCAAATACAATATCACCCCGCCGCTCGGTGGACCGCGCCTGAACCTTTTTAATGAATGAAGGAGAGGCGTTCCGAGCAGGGCAATTTGACATGTATGAAGACCCGATTGTAGCAGAAGTCCGCCAAGCTGGGCAGGCCCTTGTAGAACAAGCAGAGGGCGATTTGCCTACGTTCTTTCAGTTCTTGCGGGAAGTCCAACAACAATACCGAGATCGGTTGGTACAGGGACCTCTACGCCCACCTCGAGAGATCGAGTTCGGTCGATGCCATGACTAAGCCAATGCCCAAGCCGATGGAAAAGGCTGAAATTCTCAGGCGCAACCCGATGGTCGATCCAGTTTTGGTGGAGCGGTACGAGAAGTTGGAATTGGAATTGCACCGCCTGGGAGTTGATACCAAACCCAAATACAATATCACCCCGCCGCTCGGTGGACCGCGCCTGAACCTTTTTAAGAAATGGGAAAGACAATGGCAAACCTGATGAAAAACAAAGTGGAATCATTGGCTCTTGAAAAACAGAAAGTGGCTGATCAGGAAGATGGAGCGCGGGAACTCAACGCGATTTTCTCGGACCTTCTCCCTTGGACCATCAAGTCAACAGACGTCGATACCCTGCGCGAAAACGTCATGCGAAATCGCGGCGACATCGAGCGATTTCTCGATTCGCTCTATTTGTTTCGGGTTGGGGAAATTTCCGTTTCCGCCGATGTCCAAGACGTGACCGACCTGATCTACAAAAGACACCAAGCCGCGATCGTCGCCGCCGCCCAAGCGGGTTATACGCTTACGACGATCATTTCCGGGGCCGGCGGCGGCACGGTTGACATCTTTCTCGGGGTCAGCGGAGAGGAGGCTGTGAAGGATGTGTTCAAAGAGCAGTTGCAGGGAGTTTATCCCGGGAAAGGGATTGAATTTGTCGAGGAGGCCGATAGAGAAAGAATCGTCAAGAGCAGGCTAAAGGAACAAACGCACGGCGGCGTCCTCACGGGTATTCCGACGCAGAAAATAGATGAGGAAAAACAGACCTTTGATCTATCTTCGGTCATCAGAAGCATGAACGGGCAGAAATTTCTCTTGGCGATAGTCTCGCGTCCGGTTGCGAAATACGAGGTGGCCCAGCAACTTCACGAGCTGATGGGTCTAAAAGATCAGTGCCACGCGCTGGCAAATCGGCAAATCGGATTGGAAGAGAGCGCAGGCAGAAACCAAAGCCATGCGGTTCAAGAAACAGAAGGGGAATCGCGTTCTCATGGATTCAACGTGGGAATGATGGTAGCCTCCATTGCAACTCCGCTACTGGCTGTTCTGGGCTATTCTTACACCAAAACAAGATCCTCAAGCCATTCGGAAACCGAGACTACAGGCTGGTCGGAAAATCTCGGGCGCAGTCTTTCTTACGAACAGCAGAACACCCTTGCGATGGAATTGGAAAGTATCGCCGATAAGTTGATCGCCCGATTGCGTAATGGCCTGAACACCGGGCTTTGGGAGAGTTTCATCACCTACGCGACGGGATCGCCTACGGCATCGCAAATTTTATCCGGCACATTGGCGGGCGAACTCATCAAAGCCGATCCCGACGCCCTGCCGATCCGAAACGTCAGCACTGCGTTGCCTGACGACATACCGATCTTCATTCCCAAAGAGCGAGATGGGGGATCCCTCATCGCGGGAAACAAATTGCTGTCGTTCCTGTCGAGCGACGAAGCCTCCTTGCTCATGGCTCCGCCGCTATCTTCTGTTCCCGGCTACGATATTCGCATCAAACCCGCCTTGAGCCTGACGGATACCCGAGACCGCGCAGGTGATTCAATCGGCCGCATTTCCGAACACGGACGAGTGGTAAAAGGCTCTGCCTTTACCTTGTCGAAAGACGACATTCGGAAACACATCTTCGTTTCTGGCCTCACCGGATCGGGAAAGACGACCACGGTTAAGCACATCTTGCACGGCATTGATACGCCCTTCCTCGTCATCGAATCCGCCAAGCGAGAATACCGCAGATTATTGGCGAATAAGAAATACGACGACAACCTGCGCGTCTATACGGTCGGCGATTCGGGCGTCTCGCCAATACGCCACAACCCGTTTATGGTGCTTCCCGGGGTATCGCTCATCACCCATATCGACAACCTCAAATCCATCTTTTACGCGAGTTTCTCCCTCTACGGGCCGATGCCCTACATCCTCGAAAAATGTATTTACAACATCTACAAAGATCGCGGATGGAATTTGACCACGGGCGAACACCATCGGGTCTCGATAGAAAAGTTCGCGGATTGCCAAACTCACCGCTTTATCTATCCCACGATCAGAGACTTGATCGACGATGTGAACCGATATGTAAAAGACGAATTGGAATACAAAGGCGAATTGCAAGACAATATCCGCAGCGCGATTGTCGCCCGTCTCGAATCCTTAGCTGTCGGCGCGAAGGGATTTCTCTTTAACACGCACGAGTTTATCGACATTGAGGATTTGCTCAAACGCCGCGTTGTGTTTGAACTCGAATCGCTTTCCGATGACGACGACAAAGCCTTCTTCGTCGGTTTGATGCTCGCGTTGGTGAGCGAATACCGGCAAGGGCTAGCCCGCGAAAGCGGTCTGACGCACGCGGATGATCTCCAGCACGTCTTGGTTATCGAAGAAGCGCACAGGTTGCTCAAAAACGTCCAGACCGAGCGCACAAGTGAAATGTTGGGCAATCCCAAAGGCAAAGCCGTCGAGTCTTTTTGCAACCTCATCGCGGAGATGCGCTCTTACGGCCAAGGCGTGATCGTCGCCGAGCAAATCCCGACCAAAATCGCCCCGGACGTGATCAAGAACACCAACACCAAAATCATCCACAGGCTCGTCTCGCTAGATGACCAAATCGCCGTCGGCACGGGATTGGGATTGGAGGAATGGGAATGCCGGTATCTCAACCAACTTTCGGCGGGTACGGCACTCGCGCACAAAGAGGGAATGTCAAAGCCAGTTGAAATTTCCGTTTTTAACTGCCTGCGGAATGAGGCGATTGGAGATATAGGGATCGAAGTCGAGGATTGGGATTCCGAACTCGCACTCCACGAGAGCGGCTTGCTGGAAAGCCGGCACCTGCAAGCCATCGCGTTGCGATTGTTCCATTCGCTATTTCTCTCGAATGCCGAACTCGACGATCTATTGCCCGAAGCCATAAAGACAGCGAGAAAAGCAGAGCAATTGACTTATGTCGCCGATGAAACCATAGAACGCGCCTTGCGCGAATGGTTTTGCCGCGTGTTATTTTCTTCAACTTTGGGGCTTGTGCAGGAAAGAACGAGCGATGATGATGTTTTAGAGACTGTTGATCGCCTTTGGGATGATCGCCAGCGTTTTAATCGCGGGCGGTTCATGGCGGCCCTTGACAAATGGCTGGGAGAGAGCAGTCGGGATCGCATCATGGAGTGCGTAGCAACTTCGGCTCTCGATGAAAGTGGAACGAACATTGGGAAAACCGTTGACGCGATGTTGCTCGTCGACGACCGAGAGATCGTGCAAGAGATACACAACGCCATTGGAAAGCGGGTGATGTGATGGTTATTGAGACTGCGGTAGCGGCGGTTGCTGAAACCATTAAAGAAGTTGCGACGGAAGTCGTCGAAGCTGTTGAAGCGACGGCTGTTGAGGGCGTCTCCGTAAGCGGGGCATCCGAGTTGAGCGAAACCCTTTCGGCGTACCAAAAAGAGATTCCGCAAGAAGTCCTCAGCGACCGGGTTGACGCGCTACTCCAAGATGAGGCTTCCCGCGCTGAAATTTTATATGAGACCCGTCTCGCGGATTTGAAAGAACAGGGATTGATACGCGATTTCTCTGAACATTGCCCATTTGAAGCCCAACTCTCCGAGGATCGGTACAAGGCCAGTGATTACCAGCATTTCGAGGATTGCAATGAGCAGTTGACTCGGGCTTACGAGAACGGCACTCTCGATCCAGAGCAATTCACGGACAGGCAACTGGAACAAATCCGCAATGGCGATAAGCCCGAGGGATATACTTGGCATCACCACGAAGAACGTGGGCGCATGCAGTTGGTCGATTCTGAAATCCACCGCCAAACTCCGCATGTAGGTGGCCGGAACTTATGGGGCGGTGGAAGCGAAGCCCGATAAAAACGGGAGTGTACGATGACCTTAAAATGGAAATACGCCGAGCCATTAGACGAGAGCCAAGTGTCTAAAATCGAAGCGCACTTTGGCCTCCGCCTGCCGGATGATTACAAGGCGTCGCTGGCAACATGCAATCGGGGAAAGCCCACCTTAGAGCGATTTGACACGGAACGCAAAAAGGAGTGCGTCCTCGATTACATGGTCGATCTCGAAGACGCCATCGCCATTGCCCAAGCGATCTCTCCCGATAACCTGATCCCCATTGCAACGGATCCATTCGGAAATTTTATCGCTTTCAAAATTGCAGACGGACGGATTGATTCGGTTGTTTTTTGGGACCACGAAAGGGATGAGATTTTCAAACTATCCGGTAGCTTTACCGAATTTCTGAAAAAGCTGTATTGACCTCAATCTCACAGGTTCATCACTCGGGCAGGCCATTTATGAAGCGTTCGGGCATTCGCCATTCCATTCTCGATGCCATCGGCAAAACGCCGTTGTTGCGCTTGGACACAAAGATCGACTCGAGCGTTGAAATCTGGGCGAAGCTCGAGATGTTTAACCCGGGCGGCTCGGTCAAGGATCGACCAGCTAGATGATCGAAGACGCCGAAAAATCGGTATAATAACGCGAGACAAAAACGCACTCCCACCCCCATTTTACCTGGAAATGGCACGCATGCTTTCTCGAATTTTGACCTTGTCGATCATCTTCGCGCTGTGCGGATCGAGCCGCGCCGAGTTGTATATGCCGGTCGAGGATATCCAGCGCGGCATGAAAGGCGTTGGGCGCACGGTTTTTCAAGGCACGCGCATCGACACCTTTGGCGTTGAGGTTTTGGGCGTTTTACGCAATGTGTTTGGCCCCAAAAGCGATATGATTCTCGCACGCCTGTCCGGCGGCCCTTTGGCGCGAACCGGGGTCATCGCCGGCATGAGCGGCAGCCCGGTGTACATCGAGGGAAAATTGATCGGCGCAGTGGGCTACAGCATCGGCGCGTTTGCCGAAGAGCCTATCGCGGGCATCACCCCCATCGGCGAGATGATGACCGTGCTCGAGCGCGCGGCGCTAGATACCCTGTCGCGGGCGACGTATGGATCCGCGCCGTGGGATGGGCGAATCGCAGGCGTGCGCGGCGGCGTGCTCAAACCCGTGGCCATACCGCTGATGCTTTCGGGATTCGCGCCGCAGATCGCAGAGGAATTTCGCGCCGAGTTGGCGGAATACGGCTTGTTGCCCATGCAGGGCGGCGGCGGCACGGACGCGGCGTTGCCCGTGGGGGCGTTTGAACCGGGCGCGCCGTTGGGCGTGCAGTTGGTTCGCGGCGATCTCAGCGTGACGGGCATCGGCACGCTCACGCACCGCGTGGGCAACCGCATCGTGGGGTTTGGGCATCCCATGCTGTTTGGCGGGCGCACGGCCATGGCGATGACGGGCGCGTTCATCCACGAGGTGGTCTCCAGCCAACTGCTGTCCTTTAAGCTCGGCGCGGCGTCTCAACACTTGGGCGTGATCGTGCAAGACCGCGCGCCTGGCATTGCCGGCGTGGTCGGCTCCGAAGCGGAGATGATGCCCGTGCGGATCTCGATCTCCTCGTCCGGCCACGCCGCCGCGTTTGAGATGGAGGTCTTTCGCCACCGCCAACTCGGGCCTTTGTTGGTGCGGATGGCCGTGGCCACTTCCCTCATCTCGGCGGAAAAACTGACCGGCGAAACCACGGTCGTCGGGCAACTGACCTTGCACATGCCCGACCGCGAAAGCGTGGCGATCAAAAACAAGTACGCGGGCGCGCAGGGTCTTGGGATGGCCGTGCTCGGCTTGACGCAACCCCTGGCGCAGGTGATCCAAAATCCCTTTGTCGAGGCCCAGATCGACTCGGCGGTGTTTGAATTATCGGTTGAAGAGCACGCCCAAAGCGCGCGCATCGAGGGCTTAAGGCTGGATCGATCGCGCTACGATCCGGGCGATACCGTGCGCGTTGCCGTGACGCTGGCGCCGCTGTTGGGCAACCGCGAGGTGGTGGAGATCGCCCTGCCCATTCCCAAATTTATGCCGCCAGGGCGGTTGACGTTACAAGTTGTGAACGAGCGCGAGCAACGCTTGCAAGACGCGCAAGCTCACCAACCCAAAACGCTGGATGAATTGCTAGAGCGGATAAAAAACCCCGGGCGCAATGACGCCCTCGTCGCGCGCTTTTTGGGGGCCTCGCCCGGCGTCACAATGGGCGGGCGCGCCATTTCCGGATTGCCCGCGTCGGTCATGGCGGCACTCGCGCTCGCGCGTGGGTCGGATGTGGTGCAAAAGTCGCAGCAATCGGTCTATGGTTCACAGCGGTTGATGACGGATTGCGTCTTGACCGGAAGCCAGATGGCGATTTTGGTCGTGGGCAAAGATGGCGGTGTGATTTTTTTCGACGGGAGAGGTTCGGATGAACAGAGGCGATAACATGTCGGCGGCCGCGATGATTCTGTTGCTTTCTCTATTTTTTGCGACGATGGCCGAGGCCGTGTCCCCCCAAATTTGGCGCGAGGATTCGCAGGCGGCATTTCAACGAGGCGAACCCAATGGCGTGTCGCTCACGCGAGAGGGCGAGGTCACGCTGGCGCCAGCCCACAAGCGCGCGGCAGATACGGGCGAGGATTTCGTGTGGGCGCTCGCCGTGGGATCGGATCAAACCCTGTATATCGGCACCGGCAATGAAGGGCGCGTGTACGCGCTCGTGCCCGGCAAGGACCGGGCGGATTTGTTATTCGATTCCGCCGAGGTTCACATCTTCAGCCTCGCGGTCGGATCCGATGGCGCGGTGTACGCGGGCACGTCCCCGGGCGGTCGGATTTACCGCATGGTCGCAGGCGAGGAACCCGTTGAATTTTGCCAGACCGGAGACAGCCACGTCTTTGCCCTGGCCGCGCGCCCGGGCGGCGGGTTATACGCGGGCACGGGGGGCGACCGCGGGCGCGTCTTAAAAATTGACGATCGCGGCGAGGCCACCGCGCTCTACGCGAGTAAGGATCCCAATGTGGTGTCCCTCGCGGTCGGTGCGTCGGGCGAGGTGTATGCCGGGACGGATAACAGCGGGTTGGTGTATCGAATCCGCGAAAAGGGCGGCGCAGATGTGCTCTACGATGCCAGCGAACGAGAAATCCATTCTCTCGGCGTGGGCCCCGACGGCGCGATTTACGCGACCGCGATGGCGCGCAGTGGTCGGCCCGACGGCAACGGACAAGAAAAAAAACGCGCGGAGCAAGCGGGCGCGACCCTGTACGCGATTCGGCCTTCGGGTTTGACGACAACGCTTTGGAAAACCGATGACCCGATGTTGTTGGACGCCGTGGTGGATGCCCGCGGAACCGTGAACGCGGTGACGGGAAAACGCGGGCATGTGTATCGGATTTGGCCCGATGGCAAAGCCACCTTGCGCGCCGTGCTCAAAGATGTCGATCCCTGGGTCATGGTCGCCGCGCAACAAAACGCATTTTGGATTGGATGCAGCGGGTCCGGCGAAATCTATCGCCTGGAAGATGCGTTTGCCAAAGAGGGGCAACTCGTGTCCAAACCCCGCGATTTTGGGCAGGTGTCGCACTGGGGCCGCGCGTGGTGGCAAAACGACGCGCCGCCAAAAACCTCGGTCGCGGTTCAGACGCGGACGGGCAACAGCGAAGAACCCGACGATACGTGGAGCGCGTGGTCAGATCCGATCACCGCCTCTGGCGAACCCATTGCGAGCCGTGCGGGCCGGTTTTTGCAATACCGGTTGATTCTGAAGACCCGATCGGAAAATGCCACGCCTCGGCTGCGCGCGATCAAACTCGCGGGCATGCAAACCAATATTCGCCCCCGGATCTTGCAGGTCAAAGCCGAAGCCATCCCATCGGGCAATGAAGGTGAAAACGGCACCGCCGCGATGGGCAAGGGCATCTACAAGATCAACTGGGTCGCAGGCGACGACAACGGCGATGCGTTGATCTACGCGCTGTATTTTAGGAGTGTCGGCGAATCGCACTGGCGGCTGTTGGAAGACGAGTTGCAAACGCAGCAATTTTTTTGGCACACCGAAGCCGTTCCCGATGGTCGGGTTGAAGTGAAGCTCACCGCATCGGACCGGTTGGGCAATCCATCCGATCACGCCTTGACGGCACAGGCGATCAGCGCGGCCTTTGACATCGACAATTCGGCCCCTGCCGTGCAGTTGCGCGAGGTCGCGCAGACCGGCAAAGACGCGACGGTCACCGGTGCGATCACAGACGCGGCAACCGCGATTCGCAAGGCCGCGTATTCGCTCAATTCGGGCGATTGGCAAGTGGTCTTTCCGGCGGATCGGATTTTTGACTCGCCGAGAGAGTCCCTGAATTTTTCCATCCGGAATTTGAAACCCGGGTCTTATACGCTCGTTTTAAGAGCCGAAGACGCCCTGGGCAATATCGGCGTTGGAAAGACCGTTTTTGAGGTGAAAGACCGGTGAGCGGGCGCGTAGCAAAAATCGAATACCGATCGCCGGGATTGCCGTTCGTCACCTTAAAACTGGCGCAGACGCTGGATGGCAACATCGCCACCCGCACGGGCGATTCAAAGTGGATCACGTCCAAAGCGTCGCGGGCGATGGGGCATCAACTGCGCGCCGAGGCAGACGCGATTCTGGTCGGGCGCGGCACGGTGATGGCCGATGACCCCGAGTTGTCGGTGCGATACGCCGAGGGATGCAGCCCGACAAAAATCGTTTTGGATACCCATCTCAACATCCCATTGACCGCCAAAATTTTCGGCGGCGCACCCCTGATTTTGGCAGCGGGAGAAGGCGCGTGCAAAAAGCGAATACAGGCGCGAAAAAACAGAGGCGCGGCGGTCTGGCAGTTGCCAGCGGGCCGAGTGGATTTGAAGAGGGTCTTGCAAAGGGCCGCGCGGGCCGGGTTGCGCCGCATTTTGATCGAAGGCGGCAGTCGCGTTGCAGCATCGGCATTGCGCGCGGGGTTGGTGGATCGCTTGGCCGCGTTTGTCGCGCCCAAAATTTTGGGCGCGGGGTTGCCGTCTATCGGATCGTTGGGGATCGATTCAATAGGCGATGCTATCGCGCTGGCGGATGTGAAAGTCGAATCCATCGGCGAGGATTTCTTGTTCACGGCACGGGTAAAAATACAAGGCTGAGCACTCGGAAAATTAAATGACACCAAATTTTGAGACGCACAAATCAGCACTTGCAGGGCTCGCTTTTCTAGAACGTTTGGTCCTGTAGCATCGTGGGTTGCCTCCGATGCCTTCGGCGACCTACTTTTTGTCTACAGCAACAAAAAGTAGGCGAGCGGGGTACAACTGCCCCAGCAGTTCAAAAATGCCGCTCTCATGCGCCGAGGGGCTAGGCACAGCGCAAATCGCTTTTGTAGCAGGACGACATGCGTTGGCCTGCGAGGTGGGTTGCAAAATGGATGTGGGTTGCGAGACGGACTTGCGCGCTGTGCCCGATGGCTTTCGTTGATGGGGTTTGGCGATGGCATGTTGGGCGATGGCTTATTTGAGGTGCGGCATCACGGGACGCATAAAAATACAAGGTTGAGTGCGTATGTTCACGGGCATTGTAGAAGAAGTGGGAACGATTCGGCGCGTTGAAGCGCGCGCGGGGTATCGGCGCACGACAATTGCCGCACAGCAAGTGCTCGAGGGCATTGGGATGGGCGATAGCATTGCCATTGACGGCGCGTGCCATACGGTTGTGCGATTCGATGCCCAGAGCTTTGCGGTCGAATCGGTGGCGGAAACCCTATCGCGAACCACATTGGGCCATCGCCGCGTGGGCAGTCGCGTCAATCTGGAGCGATCATTAAAACTCGGCGACCGCCTCGACGGGCATCTCGTCGCCGGGCATGTGGATGGGGTCGGGCGCGTGAAACGCCGCGTGGAATCCACGGGTCAAACCGCGTTTGAATTTGAAGTTCCGCACGACCTATCTCCCTACATCGCCGCGAAGGGTTCTGTGGCGGTCGACGGGATCAGTTTGACCGTGGTCTCGGTTTCGGCGCGCGCCTTTTCCATCGCGGCGATTCCACACACGCTGGCCGTTACGACATTGTCGGAGAAATACCCGGGCGATCGGGTCAATCTCGAAGTGGATATGATCGCGCGCTATTTGGAGCGGTTGCTACATTCAAATGGCGCATCGGAATCCCCAAGGACCGCGGCGCACATCGAGTTGATGATGCGCGCCCCGTCATTCACCTAAAGAAAGTGCCATGGGCAAAAGCGTTGCAAAAATCGAAGACGCGCTCGAAGACATTCGCACGGGCAAAATCGTCATTGTGGTCGATGACGAAGACCGGGAAAACGAGGGCGATTTCATTATGGCGGCGGAAAAGGCGACCGCCCAAGCCATCAATTTCATGGCGCGCTATGGGCGCGGCCTGATCTGCCTGCCCGCGATGCCCGACCGCCTCGAAGCCCTCGACTTGGACATGATGGTCAATACCAACACCGCGCTCCACGGCACCCCGTTCACCGTGAGCATAGACGCGCTCTACGGCGTGAGCACGGGCATATCCGCGCAGGATCGGGCAGAGACCATTCGGCAATTCATCGACCCCCAATCGCGCCCGGAAAATTTCGGTCGCCCCGGTCACATTTTCCCCTTGCGCGCCATGCCCGGCGGGGTTTTGCGCCGCGCGGGGCACACCGAGGCCGCGGTCGATCTCGCGCGGTTGGCCGGCCTAGCTCCAGCCGGCGTGTTGTGCGAAATCCTAAACGAAGACGGCACCATGGCCCGCCTGCCGCAACTGTTGGAATTTGCCGCGCAATTCGACTTGAACGTGGTGACGATTCACGACTTGATCGCGTACCGCCGCCGCTCTGAAAAACTCGTGCGCTGTGTGGAGCGCGTGAATTTGCCCACGCGATTCGGCGCGTTTGAGCTGCACCTCTACGAAAGCGACGTGGATGATCGCGAGCACGTCGCGCTGGTCAAGGGCGATCTCTCGATCGACGTGCCCGTGCTGGTGAGGATGCACTCGGAGTGTTTGACAGGCGATGCCATGGGGTCGTTGCGCTGCGATTGCGAGAAGAATTTGCACTCGGCCCTCGAGATGATCGAAGGCGAGGGCCGCGGCGCGCTGGTGTACATGCGGCAGGAGGGCAGGGGAATCGGGTTGCGGGCAAAATTGCACGCGTACAAATTGCAGGAAGACGGCTACGATACCGTCGAAGCCAATTTGAAACTCGGGTTTAAAATGGACGAACGCGACTACGGCATCGGCGCGCAAATTTTGTCGGATTTGGGAATCCGCAGGGTCAGGCTCATCACCAACAACCCGGCGAAGCGCGTGGGATTAGAAGCTTATGGAATCGAGATCGCGGATCGCGTTCCGGTCGCGATTCAGGTCAACGAGTGGAATTTGACCTACATGCGAACCAAGCGAGAAAAAATGGGACATCTGTTTCGAGAAGGCGAACTGCAAGTGCGCGAGGAAGGAGACCGCGATGCCCAAAATTTATGAGGGCCAGTTGTCCGCGCAAGGCAAGCGATTCGGCATTGTGGTGGGCAGGTTCAATGCGTTTATCGGCAAGGAGTTGCTCGGCGGCGCGCTCGATTGCATCGCGCGACACGGCGGCGATACAGACGCCGTCGAGGTGGTGTGGGTGCCGGGCAGCTTTGAGATTCCGATGATGGCGCGAAAGATGGCGCGAAGCGGTCGGTACGACGCGCTGATTTGCTTGGGCACCGTGATCCGGGGCAGCACGCCGCATTTCGACTACGTGTGCGGCGAAGCCGCAAAAGGCATCGCTGCGGTGGGATGCGAAACAGGCGTGCCCGCGATGTTCGGCATTTTGACGACCGACACCATCGAACAAGCCATAGAGCGGGCCGGCACCAAAGCCGGCAACAAGGGGTGGGAAGCCGCCTTGGGCGCGATAGAAATGGTCGATGTCGCCGCGACATGGGAGGCTGGGCGATGATCAAATCCCGGCGCAAAGCGCGTCAGGCCGCCTTGCAGGCCTTGTACTGGACCGCGAGTGTGGGCGATCCCGTGCAGCAGACCGCGCATACGATGTGCATCCGCACCGGCCTTGCGCGTGCCGCGTCGGATTTTGCGATGGCACTGGCCGAAACCACTTGGGCGCACCGCGAGGAATTCGACGCGTCTATCGCGCCCGTGTTGGAGAATTGGTCCTTGGATCGGGTCTCGCGCATCGACCGCATCGTACTTTGGATCGCCCTGGCGGAAATGCGCTATTTCGAAGATATCCCCTACAAAGTCTCCATTGACGAGGCCATCGAACTCGCCAAGCAGTTTAGCGAGGCCAAGGCGTCGAACTTCATCAACGGCATCTTGGACGCCCTGTCCAAAGAGCATCTCACGCCTGCGGAACGAACCGATGGATAGTTTTGGACGCATCGCGATCTTTTCCGATGTACACGGAAATTTAGAAGCCCTGCAAACCGTGCTGGCAAAAATCGCCGAAGCGAATGTGGATCGGGTGATTTGCCTGGGCGATATGGTCGGCTACGGCGCAGACCCCAATGACTGCCTTCGAGGCGTGCGCGAAGCGTCGGATCTCGTCTTGGCGGGCAATCACGATTGGGCGGTCGTCGGCTTGGAGGAGCTGGAGTATTTCAATCCGATAGCGCGAGAGGCCGTCGAGTGGACCGCACGGGTGATCAGCGAAGACAACGCCGCGCTGTTGCGCGCTTACCGACCGGTTCGCCGCGAAGGCAAGTGCTGTTACGCCCACGCCACGCCCCTCAATCCCGCGGAGTGGAACTATTTGTTCGATCCATACGAAGGCGCGTTCGCGCTCGAGCACACGGATTTTGACATGTGTTTTGTCGGGCATTCCCACCACGCCTTTGTGTGTTCGGCGTCTCGAAAAACCGAATTGTTGCGCGAGGGCGCCGTACAATTGTCCGCCGATGACCGCTATCTCGTCAACGTGGGCAGCGTGGGGCAACCCCGCGATGGCGATGCGCGGGCGGCCTTTGCGGTGTGGGACAGGGAAAACGGGAACATCGAGTTGCACCGCGTGTCTTACGACGTGGCAACGGCCCAAGCCAAAATTTTGGCCGCGGGGCTGCCGCCCCTTTTGGCCGAGCGCATCGGGGTGGGGATGTGAGGGAGTCGTCCAGCCGCCCCGTCCGAAATCAATCCCATCAGGATGAACAGCGATGAATTTTCTCACAAAAATTTTCGGTAGCAAACACGACCGCGACGTCAAAAAGATGCAGCCGGTGGTGGATGAAATCAATCGGCACTACGAAGAATGCGCCGGTTGGTCCGACGAGGTCTTGAAGGAGCAAACCGCGGCGTTTCGCGCGCACATCGCCGAAGCCACGGCCGAGGCGCGCGCGCATTTGACCGCGCTGAAGGGGGAATTGGCCGCGCTGCAACGGGACGAAGACCGCACCGAGCATCTGGAAGCCATCGCCGAAGCCGAAGCCGAGATCAAGGAGATCGAACGCGAGGTGCTCGACGAGATTCACCCACAGGCGTTCGCGGTTTTTAAGGAAACGTGCCGCCGGTTCAAGGACCGGGGCAAGTCGTGGGATCGCGCAGGCGACCGAATCGTGTGGCACGAGATCCCCTACGACGTGCAGTTGATCGGCGCGACTGCGTTGCACCAGGGCAAGATCGCCGAGATGGCCACGGGCGAGGGCAAAACCCTGGCCGCGGGCTTGGCGTTGTATTTGAATGGCCTGCTCGGCCGCGGCGTGCATCTCGTCACGGTCAATTCCTATCTGGCCAAGCGCGACGCCATGTGGCTGGGGCCGGTGTACTTGTTCCTCGGCCTCACGGTCGGCGTGATCCAAGATCGCGCATTGGGCGCGGAGGGGTTCGTCATGGAAGAGGAAGGCGACGATGACTACCGCATGCGCGCCTGCGACCACAAAGAAGCGTGTCTGATGGATATCGTCTATGGCACGAAGGATCAATTTGGGTTCGACTATTTGTACGACAACATGGCGATTCACCCCGACGATTTGATCCAGCGCGAGCACTATTTTGCGATTATCGACGAGGTGGACAGCATTTTGATCGACGAGGCGCGCACGCCGTTGATCATCTCGGGCCCCGTGCCCGAATCCTCATCGCATCGGTACGAAGACATGCGGCCGCTGGTCGAAAAATTGGTGCGCGCTCAAACCCGAGCGGTCAATGAGATGTTGAAGCGCGCAGAGGGCGAACTCGAGTCGGGCGACGAGTACGCGGGCGGCATTTTGCTGTTGCAAGTGCAGCGCGGCATGCCCAAGAACAAACGCTTCATGAAGCGGCTCCAGGAAGAGGGCGTCAAACGCTTGGTACAGCGCGTAGAGGCCGATTACATCCGCGACAAGCGCACCGGGGAATTGGACGAAGACCTCTATTTTAGCATCGACGAAAAGAGCAACATCATCGACCTGACGGAAAAGGGCCGCGATGAAATCAGCCGCGAGCCGGACGATTTCGTGTTGCCCGATCTCGACGAAGTGCTGCGGGACATCCGCCAAAACACCGCCTTGCCAGACGCGGAAAAAGACGCCGCCCAAGAAGCCGCGTACCGGGATTACGGCGAAAAGAACGAATCCATCCACAGCGTGCGAAAGCTGTTGCAAGCCTATACCCTGTACGAAAAAGACGTGCAGTACATGATCGACGATGGCAAGGTCGTCATCGTCGACGAGTTTACCGGACGTCCACAGCCCGGGCGCAGGTTCGCCGATGGGTTGCATCAGGCGCTCGAGGCCAAGGAAAAGGTGAAGGTGGAACGCGACACGCAAACCGTGGCGACCATCACGCTGCAGAATTACTTCCGGCTCTACGACCACTTGGCGGGCATGACCGGCACCGCCGAGACCGAGTCCGAAGAATTTCACCAAATTTACAAACTCGACGTGGTGGCGATTCCCACGCACGAGCCCGTGCGCCGCATCGATTCCAACGACTGGATCTACCGCACGAAACGCGAAAAGTACCATGCGGTGATCGACGAGATCACGCGCTTAAACGACCAGGCGTTGCCGGTTTTGGTGGGCACGATTTCCGTCGAGACCTCCGAGCTCATTTCGCGGATGCTCGCGCGCAAAAAAATCAAACACCAAGTGCTCAATGCGCGGCAAAACGCCCAAGAAGCGCAGATCATCGCGCAGGCCGGGCAACCGGGCGCGGTGACCATCGCGACCAACATGGCGGGCCGCGGCACGGATATCAAACTCGGCACAGGCGTGGTCAAAGCCCCCGAAGGGCATCGGTGCGCGTTGATCGCCAGTTCGAATGACGACCGCCCCCCGTGCCCGCACATCGACGAATACGGTTGCCGGGACGAGGTCCCGTGTGGGTTGAACATCATCGGCACGGAACGACACGAATCCAGGCGCATCGACCGGCAGTTGCGCGGCAGGGCAGGACGGCAGGGCGATCCGGGCCGTTCGCGGTTTTTCATTTCCTTGGAAGACGATTTGATGCGCTTGTTCGGCTCTGAGCGCATCGCCCGGGTGATGGATCGCTTGGGGGCCGAAGAGGGCGAGGTGATCGAACACGGATGGGTGACGAAGTCCATCGAGACCGCGCAAAAGCGCGTGGAGGCGCGCAATTTTGAATTTCGCAAGCAGGTACTAGATTACGACGACGTGATGAACCAACAGCGCGAAGTGATTTACGACAGGCGCAGGCACGCCTTGGAGGAAGAGGATATTTCGGCGATGATCAGCGAGATGATCGACGATATGGTCGACGCCCTGTTCGAGATTCACGTGCCTGTGGACGCGCATCCCGAAGATTGGAATTTCGATGGCTTGCTGGACGAATTGCGCCATGTGTTTTTGCAAGCCCCGGTCATTTCCGACGAGGAGTTATCCACCTTGCGCGAATCCGGGTTGCGCGACCGCGTGTTGCACGGTTTGAGAGAAGCCTACGACCGCCGCGAGCGGGTGATCGGCGAAAACCGCATGCGTCAAGTCGAGCGCATGATTTACTTGAGCGTTTTCGACGAGAAGTGGAAAGAACACCTCCGCGAGATGGACGATCTCAAAGAGGGCATTGGCCTGCGCGGCTACGGGCAAAAGAATCCCCTCATCGAGTACAAGCGCGAGGGCTACGAGATGTTCGTCGCCCTGCTCGAAGACATCAACCGCGAGACCTTGCGCTTGCTCTTCCGCATTTCCGTTGAAGAGACCCCTGCCCCCTCGCGTGCGCGGCAACCCGTCCGCCTGTCGTTGGAACACCGCGACGCGACCGGGATGGGCTTTGCCGGCATGCCCGAACCCGGCGCTGCGCCAGATGAGTTGACCGCCAATGCGTCCGAAGGCGGCGCGGCCAAAAGACAACCCGTGCGCGTGGGCAAAAAGGTGGGGCGCAACGAACCGTGCCCGTGCGGCAGTGGCAAAAAGTACAAGCACTGCCACGGAAGACTTTGAACGACAATGAGGAGATGTGCGTTATGAAATCGCGTGAGAATTTGCTGGATGAGGCGCGTCAAAATATCCCGGAAATGACCGTGCGGGAAGTCCACGATTCCTTGGAACAAGGTCGCGATCCCGTGTTGCTCGACGTGCGTGGGTTGGATGAATGGGAGCGCGGGCACTTAAAGGGATCGGTCCATATCCCGCGCGGCGAATTGGAGCATCGGGCGGAATCGGCATTGCCCGACAAGGCGCGGGAAGTGATCGTGATTTGCGCTGGCGGCGTGCGCTCCCTGTTGGCAGGCGAGACCTTGAAAGCGATGGGATACGAGAACGTGATCTCGATGGAAGGCGGATACGGCGATTGGGAAGACGCCCACCTGCCCGCTGAAATTCCACCGCCTCCCGAAGAAACAGAGGCGCGGGAAAATCCCGAACTGCTCAAGGCGCAAATCGCCCACATAGAAAAAGTGTTGGCAGCAAAAAAAAACAAGTTGGCGGATATCGCGTGAGAAGCGGTCAGCGCAAAAAAATGGCTTTTCGTCTCTCGCCATCGAGAGGTCAAAGCGGCTAAATGCCCACGGCTCGCATTTATGCCCTGTGTAGAATCATCACAGGGCATATTTTTTTTCGGCGAGACGCACTTCTCCTGTCCCGCCTCTTGTATCTCACTCTAACTGAAGTTACGCGGTACATCAAATAAGCCATCGCCAAACGTGCCCTCCTAAAAGCCCCTCAACGAAAGCCATCGGGCACAGCGCGCAAGTCCGTCTCGCAACCCACTTCTGTTTTGCAACCCACCTTGCAGGCTGTCTCATGTTGTGCGATTACAAAAGCGATTGAACTGCTGGGGCAGTTGTACCCCGCTCGCGCTGTGCTAGCCCCTCGGCGCATGAGAGCGGCACTTTTGAACTGCTCAGGCAGTTGTACCCCGCTCGCCTACTTTTCTTCAGACGCTTATTCGCGTCTTCTCTGTTGACAAAAAGTAGGTCGCCGCACGCCGTAGGCACAGGCGTAGCCAACGCATCGAAGGCAACCCACGATGCTTTAGGACCAAACGTTTTAGAAAAGCGAGCCACGGCGGTGCGGGTTAGTGTGTATCAAAATTTGGTATCATTTAATTTACACAGTAATTAGTTGGTACAGATGGCCCCCGTGCCTGTCCTCGCATCCATCGGTGAGTCAAGGTCAGGCCATCGCCCGCAGAGAATCGGCTGTTCGCTCCCGCCGATCCGCATTAGGTGGATCCCGCTCCCTGTCTTTAATCCCCCCAAAACAAATTGTGTCCTTGCCCGGGGAAGTAGATGAGATCGACGATCATGCTCGCGATGAGTGACAGGGTGTAGCCGACGATCATGCCGATGAAAAAGGGTTTTGCCTTGCGGTAGAGCGCGATGCCGCCCAAGCGGAGCGCGATCAATTTGATGAGCCAAGTCGCGAATACGGACAAAATCGCGGTGCGCGCGGAATAGAACGTCACCACCGTAAAACCGATGGGATGCAGGGGCCACCACGTAAATCGGTACTGGCACAGGGTCAAAACGCCCATTGCCAGCGCGCCGAAGGCGGTAAAGCCCATGCGGAGGCCGTAATGGGTTTCTTTGCCGATGTCGCGGATGGACGACACGATGCCATCGTAGTAACGCGGAGCCGCCACGCGAAACATGTACGAGCCGAAATTAAACGCGCCATCTCGATAGCCCAGATAAATGGTGGATGCGGCGGCGGCGATGAGCGAAAGCACAAATGCGACCACAATCGCAATGCCCAACACGCGCACGCGATCGCCCAATCCCGCGCCCAATCGCGCGGCGTGCGCGGCGGCGGGCATGGTAAAACTCTTGCCATTTTGATACAGGCTGCCCACCTGCTGTCTCACGGCAATGGTACTCGGCGGCAGGGAATCGGGCGGCGCGAACCCCATCATACCCGTGCCCAAACTGCTCGGGGATTCGAGGAAGACGAGCCCGGTCATGGCGACAATTTTGGCAAATCCCGCGTAGAACACGAACCAAAACACCGTGACCACCGCGGCCCAAATCGGCGTCATGCCCCCCTTGAACAACCAGAACATCGCAAACGACGCGCAGGCCAAAAACGCAAACACCGCCGCGCGGTAAGACATCAACTCGTTCCGATCGTCCAGATCCTCGGCCTTGCGAAACGCACCTTGAAACACCGCCTTTAGGTGGGCGCGCGCGATCCACAATCCCCACAGGCAAAAGACGATAAAACCGCCCAATGCCTGCTGTCGCGTTCCCGCGAACTCGCCCAGGCCCTCGGCCAGGCCCATGCGATTGGTGATGCCGATTTGAAGCCAGGTGAGCACCCAAAACACCCAGATCGAAAAGAGAACTTGCAAATCGGTAAAATACGCAAATCCGATGATCAAAAAGTTGAGCCGTCCGTGCAGGGAGGGCACATAGCGTCCCAACGAGATGTTGTGATTTTGGATGCCCACGGTGATCACGGGAAAACCGGGGTCGAAATAACCGATGATATACCACAGCACAATCCCGGCGGGAATGGCAAAACCGGCCCAGAACAAGGGCTGTTTCATATACTCGGGGAATCCCTTCGGCCCTGCGGTCTCGGCCAATTCCTCGGCCACCTGTGCAAAGGGAAACGGCAACCGCTCTTGCTCGACCCATTGCCGGCGCAAGATCGTTGCCAGCGCGACAGAGCCGATGCCGAGTGCGGCGATAAAACTCAGCCACCAGAAGGTGGGCCGCAGCCAGATCGCCCAGGGAATCGCGGCATTGCGCGGCAGGCCCTCGTAAAACCACGCCAGTTGCTCGTCGGCATCTTCGACCACGAGATAGGGTTGCACGAGCCCGAAAACGTATTCATCCCACAGGTTTTCAGGCGTCGCCATGTAGTGCATCACCGCATAGGTCGCCAGCACGCGCCCCAACAATTCGTTGATGGACATGCTCGCATACCCGACTGCAAAAACGAAAATCAATTCCCACGGTTGCAAGGCACATCCGAGCGCGCGCAGTGCGGGATTGACGATAAAAATCAACGCGAAAAACGGCATTAAAATACCCATCGGAATCATGCCTTCGACCAGTGAAATGGTGTGCATGTAATGATGGGTATAGGGAATGACCGCGTTGATGCCGACCGTGATCGACACGGCGATGACGATGGCCCACCACGGCGACCGCCGATCATGGGGCGCGGGATTTGGATGGATGTCTTCGGGACGACTGGCCATGCACTGCTCCGCGATTTAGTTCTCGCCGGGAAATCCCTCTTTCCCGATGCTCTCGCCAACGGAGAGCAACACCCGAACATCCGCTTCGTCGAGTGAGCCATCCGGCAAGGGGCCGGTGTTCAACAGCAAATTGCAACCGTTTTGCCGCGCGGTCGTCAGGGTGTCCCAAACCCCGTCCGCGTTTTTGTGATGCCCGCCTTCGGCGAGATAGCCCCAGGACACGCCTTTGCCCCCAGGCCCGGAACACATGGTCGTGCAAATTTCCATGGGCTTGGTGATCTCTTCCAAAGCGCGGTGTTCGGGCGCTTGAAAATCTTCCGTGCCCAGCAGGCCCTGCTTGTAGGAAACGAGCACTTGGGGTTGCAAGCTGTGGATGTAATCGTAGAGTTGTCCGCACTGAAATTTCGATTTGTCCCCGCTGTTGGGAACGGCGATCCCGTCCAGCCAGATGGCCGCCACGGGCCCGTAATTCGAGAGCAGTTCTGTGATTTGCGCCCGCATAAAATCGAGATAGATTTGCAAATCGTGCGCCGCGCCCGTGGCATAACTCGGTTCGGGCGGATCGTATTTGGGCCTCGCTTGCCCGCCCCATTCGTCGTTGTTGGGCGCGTGCGGGTGCTTCCAGTCCCGGCCGTGCGAATAGTACAAGCACAACCCCAAGCCGCGCCGATCACAGGCGGCGGCCAGTTCTTTGATCAAATCGCGCCCGGCCGCGGCATTGACGCTGTTGAAATCCGTTTCCGCCGTCTCAAACAAGCAAAACGAATCGTGGTGCCGCGTGGTGATGTTGACGTATTTCATCCCGCAATCCACGGCAAATTGCGCGATGCGCTCGGCATCGAAATGCTCGGCGGTAAAATCGCGCGTCAACTTCGCGTATTCGGCGACCGGGATGAGTTCGCGCAGTTGCACCCACTCGTGCCGCCCCAACAAGGAGTACAATCCGTAGTGCAAGAACAAGCCGTAACGCGCCTCTCGAAACCACGCCAGGGCCGCGGCGCGCGGATCCTCGGCGTAGAGGTCGGCGTAATTTTTCAAATAATTGGGAACATCGCTCATGACAAGCTCCTAAGATAAGTGGTCAGTGGTCAGTCACCCCATCCGCCGATACGAGAGGGCGATTTTTTTATCCCTTTAGAAACTCCGGCACGCTGAAGTATCGCTCGCCGGAATCGCAAATCACGGTCGCCACGCGCTTTCCCGGCCCCAGATCGCGGGCGATTCGTAGGGCGACAAACGCATTTGCCCCTGCGGATATGCCCGCCAAAATGCCTTCCTCGCGCCCCAATCTGCACGCGGTTTCAATCGCGTCCTCGTCGCGCACGCACGCGATTTCGTCAAACACATCGCGGTTGAGCACATCCGGGACAAAGCCCGCGCCAATGCCCTGAATGCCGTGTAGGCCAGCGGATCCTCCCGATAGGACCGGGGATTTGGCGGGTTCAACCGCGATCACGCGCACGGCGTCCAATTCGGCTTTTAAGACCTCGCCCACGCCGGTAATCGTGCCCCCCGTGCCCACGCCTGCGACAAACGCATCGAGCCGTCCGCCAACCGCGTCTAAAATTTCTCGGGCCGTGGTTTGGCGGTGGATTTCCGGATTGGCGGGATTGTTGAATTGCTGCGGCATGAAGGTCGTCTCGGGCGCCTCCTGCACGCGCCGCTCGGCTTCGGCCACTGCGCCTGGCATATCCAAATCCCCCGGTGTCAAAATTAACTCCGCGCCATAGCTCTCGAGCAAATCGCGTCTCTCGCGGCTCATGGAATCGGGCATGGTCAAAATCAGGCGATATCCCCGCGCGGTGGCGACCATCGCCAGCCCAATGCCCGTGTTGCCGCTGGTCGGCTCGACAAGGGTCATGCCGGGTTCGAGGCGGCCGTCGCGTTCTGCGGCGTCGATCATCGCCAGGGCGATGCGGTCTTTGACCGTGCGCGCCGGGTTTAGCGATTCCATCTTGACCAGGACCTCGGCCCTCTCGCCCGTCGCGATTCTGTTTAAGCGAATCAAAGGCGTCCCCCCGATCAACTGCATGAAATCATCGACGACGGCATTGTCTTCTGGCATGGGTCTGATCCTTTCACTCCGGCGGCGATACGAGGCGGTTAAACCCCATCGCGTCCTCGCCGTGAATGACCTGAAGGGCGTGGTCTTCGGAATCGTATTTGAGGACGTGGACGATGGGCGGGATCACGCGCACGGCCATGCCAATGCGCCGCTTTGGCGTCAAACGTTCAAATTTATTCGCGTTTTCATGTTTTTTTGTGGCTCATCGCATCTGCGGTTCGCATTTCACCATCCCCCGACCTGTATGCGATCTACCACATCTTTGGCGAGCATTTGCAGGGCGTCGCCGATGCCTTCTGAGCGGGCGAGGTCGCGTTGGCGCGTGGCATCGTAAATGCCGTAGCCGCGCATGCGCGCCATTTCCCAAAGCGTTTGCTTTTGCCGCGCATCGTAAAAGACCATTTTGACAAAAACGGAAATCCGATATTGTTCGGCATTTGTTTGACTGTAAGTGAAGGGTTCTTCTTTTACTTCGAGCACGTTGCCTTGCAACACGGCATCGGCGCGGTCTTCTTCGACCACGCGCAAGGCGCCGTCGGCGACAAATTCCCGGATCAAGCTGTCGGTCAATGCCTGATGAATGCCCGCCTCGAGACTCTCGTTGTCGAGCAGGGGAACGGCCACAGATCGAATGCCGCCGCTTCCCGTGGCCGATGTGGAATAATGGGCACAACCCAGACAAGCGATGAGCAGGGAGTAGCAAGCGAACCATTTTTTTGAGGAGATCAACTCGTTTCCTCCGAATCTGTGGATGTCGATTCCACGCCCTCATCGGACGCTCGTTCGTCGGAACTTTCCGCGTCGCCCTTTTTGACTTCATCCACGTAATTCATCCGCAACTCGAACAAGGCGTGTTCCAACAGCCTTTGCTCGTTGTCATTTAAGTTGCCCTTTGTTTTGGCGTCTAACATGCCGAGAATATCGATCATGTTTTTCGCCTGATCCAAATCGCGCTCGATCTGGTTGGTCACCGGGTTCATCACTTTGCCCAGATTTTGCAAAGCCATGCCCTGAAACATCATCACCACTTGCATGAACAGCAATTCGTTTTGCTGCTCTCGTGACGGGTCGTTTTGATCGGCCATTTCCGTGCCCTCCTTTGAATGATGAGATACGGCTTGCTACGGATAATATTTGAAAATGACAAACCGATGTCAAGCACTCGAATTTGTCCCGATTTCGTCGTCGAATTGCCGTCGCGAACAGATCGCCTCGAGACCGTGAAAAACGAGATGCGGGAATGTATCGCCAATGGCGCGCAATTCGGCAGATGTTCTGATCCATCTGCGTCCCTGAAAAGGAGAGAGGAGAACCCGTCAAATCGTTCTTCTTTCTCCTTTCTTTTTATTTTCATCTGCGTTATTTTTTGCGTCCCTTTCACAGAGAATCCAATAGGAGGCAAGCGATGGATGTTTTGAAGGCCATTCACACGCGGCGCACGATTTTTAAGTTTCGACCGGGCGGCGTGCCCAAAGAGGTGCTCGAGAAAATTTTCGAGGCCGGCCTGTGGGCGCCCAATCACCATTTGACAGAGCCGTGGCGCTTTGTGGTTCTGGGAGAACAGACCAAAGAAAAATTGGCGCGACGCTACGCGGAAATTCAGGAGGCAAAAGCCGCGGAAGGCGCGAGTGACGAGGCGAAAAGAATGCTCAAAGAAGCCGGTTATGCCAAGTTCATGTCGAAGCCGACCATCGTCGCCGCGGCGTGTTTGCAAGATGGCGACGAGGTGAAGAACCGAGAAGATTACGCGGCGGCGTGCTGTGCCATGCAAAATGTGCAACTGGTCGCATGGGCAGAAGGCGTCGGCATGCAGTGGAGCACCGGGCCGATTACGTTGGAGAGAAGTACTTATGACGCGCTGGGTATCGACGCGGATGAGGAATACATCATCGGCTTCTTCTATACGGGCTATCCGGACGAAATCCCAGAACCGAGACGCAAACCCCTCGAGGAAGTGATGAGTTGGACGGATTGATGGCGTAGTCAGTGGTCAGTCCCTGCAACCACTGTCTCCATCAACCGTAGGGACAGGCCCCCGTGCCTGTCCAAAAAATACAAAAGCGAATGAGCCACAAAAGGCACAAAAGCACGAGTGGAGTACAACGGGCGACAGTCCGTTCAAAGGCGAGCCGTGTGTCGGGGGGATGATGCCCCGTGCTCACCGAAAGAGATGAGAGATGAGAGACCCGACCATCCGTTAAATGTAGGGGCCGCCCGAATCGACGAATCGCAGAGGCGGTGTCCCCGTGCCCTCCCGTCCGCAGTCATCCATGCCCATCCACCGCCGACCGCTGACCTATGGACGCATTCGATTTTTTCGTGCTGTATCGCCTGCCCTATCTCGCCTGCCCTTTTTACGCGATTATGATGACCGTGCGAATCTATGTGTGGCTGCGGTTTTACAACCCGGCGCTCGAGTTGTTGCCCGGCGGCAAAGGGCGCGTGTATCGCGTGTGGAAGCGGCAGTATCGCCCGACCATCGACATTTTCCCCGGGCGACCGCGCACTCGGAAGATGGAATGGAAACGCGCGATCCTGGGATTCGCGTTTTTCACCGGGCTTTGGAAGCGCGATAAGGCGTTGTGGTTGGGGTCGTGGTGCCTGCATGTGGGGCTGTTGCTCTTGGTCGTCGCCCACGTGCGCGTGGCACTGCCGCCCGAGTTGGATGCGGGTTGTTTGACTATCGCATTGGGCGGCAGCGGGTTGATGACGGTGTCGGGCGTTTATTTGTCGGTTCGCCGAGTGGTGGTTCGGCGCGTGCGCGAGATTACGGATTTTCGGGACTATCTGGCGGAGTTCATCCTCCTGTGCTTTTCCGCGACGGCATTTCTCATGCTGTTGGAGGGCGGCGCGACAGCCGAAACCCTGCGCCGCTATGTCGTCGCGCTGTGTACGGGAACATCGCCCGCGCTCGACATACGCCCCATGTTCGTCTATCACTTGCTCGCCGCATACTCGTTGCTCATCGCGATCCCGTTTTCCCATTTGCTGCATTTGGGCGGGATTTTTTTAAGCCGTGCGTTTTTGGGCACATCCGACACGTTTGCAGGCGAATAGAAGGAGTTGAACCGTGGAAAGCCGAAGCACAGAACGCGAGAAGAAGTACATTCCCCCGGGACTGGTCGGCACGTATATGCGGCGCATTGCCGAGGCGGATCCCTTTGTGCGCGAGATCCAGGACGAGCCGTCGGCACTGCGCTTGTACATGGATACGTGTACCAAATGCGGGGTGTGCGCGCAGGAGTGCCCGGTGTATTACGGGCAGCCGGCTAAGCGCATGCATCCAGTGGAACGGTCGCGGCAAGTGATTCGTTTGTACAAAAAGTACGCCACCTTTTGGGGGCGGTTTTGGAACGCGATTTTTCCAAAGCCGGATTTTGAAAATGACGACGCCGAGGTGTTTGCCGAGCGCGTGTACGAGTGCTTGACGTGTCGGCGGTGCGCGGCGTTTTGTCCGGTGGGAATCGATCATTCGGTGATTTCGCGCGTCGGGCGATCCCTCGTGGATTTGATGGGGCTCACGCCGCCATCCCTGGCGCAGGGCACGCACAATTCGCTTGAAACGGGCAATTTGGAAGGCGCGTCGCCTGAGGCGTTTTTGGACGCGATTCAATTCATCGAAGGGGAACTCAAAGAGGAAACCGGTCGGGACATTCCCATTCCCATCGACCGCGAAGGCGCGGAGATTTTCTTTTTGCCGCCATCGGGCGATGTGCTGGTTCACGCGGAAAATTTGATGGGCATGGCAAAGGTTTTTTACGCCGTAGGCGCGGATTGGACGATGAGCTCGCGGGCGTTTGACGGATCGAATTTTGGCTTTACGACCGGGAATAACTTTTCGATGAAGTACGAGAACAAGCACTACATCGACGCATGCGAGAAATTGGGGTGCGCGGTGATGGTGATGGGCGAGTGCGGGCACGCCTATCGCGTGATGAAGTTCATGGCGGGCGAAGGCCGCTGGTGGGGCGCGTTGCCTTTTGAAATTACGAGTGGATTTGAATACACCGCGAACCTGATCCGCGAGGGCAAGTTGAGATTGGATCCGGGCGAAAATCCCGATCCCGTGACCTATCACGATGCGTGCCAATTTGCCGCCGGATGCGGGATCGTCGAAGAGCCGAGACGCATTTTGAAAGCGGCCTGCGCGGATTATCGGGAAATGCCCGATGGCGGATATACGCAGTGGTGTTGCGGCGGCGGCGGCGGCCTGTCGGCCCTGCGGTCGGTGCGCGCGTTTCGGATGCGGGTTTCGGGAAAAAAGAAAGCCGAGCAGATGCGCGAGACCGCCGCGAAAGTCGTCTCGACCTCGTGCTTGCAATGCCGCACACAACTCAAAGAACTCGCGCGCCATTACGACATGCCGTTGAAAATTACGGGCGTTCACGAGTTGGTGAACAATGCGATTGTATTTGATAAGTAAAGGCGGGGAGACGGGAGAGGGGAGACGGGAGAGGGAAGGCGAGAGACGAGAGGCGAGAGGCGAGAGGCGAGAGGCGGGGAGACGGAAGACGGGAGAGGGGAGACGGGAGAAGCAATCGCAATCGTAGGGACAGGCCCCCGTGCCTGTCCGAAGATACAAGAGGGGAGAGGGGAGACGGAAGGCGGGAGAGGGAAGGCGAGAGGCGAGAGGCGGGGAGACGGGAGAGGGAAGACGGGAGAAGCAATCGCAATCGTAGGGACAGGCCCCCGTGCCTGTCCGAAGATACAAGAGGGGAGAGGGGGAGGCGGGAGGCGATGATCAGTCTCCAAGCCGATCCTAACTGGAAGTTCACGATGCCCGATTTAATTTATATGGACAATGCGGCGACGACGTTTCCAAAGCCCCCCGAT
Organism: Candidatus Latescibacterota bacterium; assembly: GCA_965242535.1. Taxonomy (GTDB): domain Bacteria; phylum Latescibacterota; class UBA2968; order UBA2968; family UBA2968; genus VXRD01. The sequence continues at coordinate 3,925,840 of OZ251458.1, read as the reverse complement.
GTGCTGGAGGACGCGCTGGCGTTTTATCGGCAGTACGGCGTGAACCCCGGGCGCAGTGGTACGGATTTGGCGCGGGAGGCCGAGGCGATGGTCGCCGAGGCGCGTGTTGCGCTGACGTCGTTTTTCGGCGCCGCGGGCAGTCCCGACCGGTTGGTTTTTACCCAAAATGCGTCGGACGCCTTGAATATCGCGATTCAGGGCACGTTGCGAGCCGGGGATCACGTGATCGCCACGCTTTTGGATCACAATTCGGTTTTGCGGCCCATTTACCATTTGGCGAAGTACGAGGGAGTCGAAGTGACGCATGTGGGATTTGGCGCGGATGGCGTTGTCGATCCGGATGATGTTGCCAACGCGATCAAATCCAATACCAAATTGATGGTGATGACGCATGCGTCCAACGTGTTGGGCACCGTGCAACCCGTGCAGGCGGTCGGTGCGATCTGTCGGGCGCGCGGCGTGATTTTCTGCGTCGATGTGGCGCAAACCGCGGGCGCGTTGCCGATAGACATGGAGGCGATGCACGCCGATATTTTGTGTTTTACCGGGCACAAGTCCCTGATGGGCCCCACGGGTACGGGCGGGATGTACGTGCGCGAGGGGGTATCGGTCGCGCCGCTGCGATACGGCGGGACGGGCGTGCGGTCGGAATATCCCGATCACTTGGACGAGTATCCCTGGCGATTGGAGTGCGGCACGGGCAATTTGCTGGGCATTGCGGGGTTGTCATCCGCGCAAAAATGGCTCGAGCGCGAGGGCGTGGAGAATATTCACGCGCGCGAGATGGCGTTGTTCACGCGCTTGGTCGAGGGGCTCCGCAATGTCGAGGGGTGCATTTTGTACTGCGCCGAAGAAATCGATCAGCGCGTGCCCGTGCTCTCGGTCAATGTGGCGGGGATGACGGCGAATAATGTGGGCACGTTGCTGGACGTAAAATTCGATGTGGCAACGCGCACGGGGCTGCAATGCGCGCCAAAAGTACACGAGCGATTGGGTACGAAGGAGATGAAGGGGACAGTGCGCCTTTCGCTGGGCCCGTTCAATACCGAGGCGCAAATTGAAACCGCGATTGAGGGCGTGCGCGATATCGCCAAACGACACGGGCGAATAGGAGGAGGCGTTGGCATATCAAATTGCGATGCTGGGCGGCAAGGAAATTGAGGTAGATGAAGATGGGTTTATCCAACAGCCCGAGTTGTGGGACGAAGAGGTGGCACGCGACCTCGCCCGGCAAGAAGGCATTGAAGAGATGGGCGATGATCACTGGCAGGTGGTGTCTTACATCCGCAATTACTATCTGAAATTCGAGATCGCCCCGCTGATCCGCCGGTTGTGCAAAGAGACCGAGAAAGACATCGACACCATTTACGATCTGTTTCCCGCAGGCCCGGCAGATGGCGCGTGCAAAATCGCGGGCCTGCCAACGCCGACGGGATGCACCTGATCCAGTCCAAAACAAAACGAGGCGACCTCCAAAAAGGAAATCGCCTCGTTTTTAGTTTTTATACAGGGGCCTATCCCCTACGCTTTCGCCTTTCCTCTCCCGTCTCCCGTCTCCTGTCTCCCCTTTTCTCCCCTCTCTCTGCCCTCCGCCCCACTCTCGCTTTTAATCTGCCTTTAATCCCCTAATCTGCGTAATCCGCGATTCAGACAACCTACCCACTCCCCCCGCCCCACTCTCGCCTTTCCTCGCCCGTCGCCCGTCTCCCCTTTTCTCCCCTCTCGCCTTTAATCCGCCTTTAATCCCCTAATCCGCGCAATCCGCGATCCGCCGTACGCGCTTGGATGTCCGACATGTCTTCGACAACCGTGAGCAAGCCCGAGTGGTCGAGTTCGCCGCGGCCTTTGACCATCGCCGTTTTGAAGAGTTCAAAAACCTCGTTGGTGACGGGCAGGGGCACGCCGAAGTCATTGCTCGTTTTTTGGATGATGTTGAGGTCTTTGTAGTGCAGGCGGATGCGAAAGCCCGGGTCGAAATCGCCGTTGACCATGCGCTCGCCCCGGTTCTCGAGCACGCCGCAACGCGCGAGCCCGCCGCTGAGGACTTGGACGATTTTGAGCGGATCGACGCCCGCTTTCGCGCCCATCGTGAGGGCTTCCGAGACGCCTGCGATGGTGACGGCGACGAGGACTTGGTTGCACGCTTTCACGGTTTGCCCCGCGCCGAGGGGGCCGCACAAGACCGCGCTTTGGCCCATGACGTCAAAGAGCGGTTTGACGGTGTCGAATGTGTCTGCGTCGCCGCCGACCATGATGGAGAGGGTGGCGTTTTGCGCGCCGATGTCGCCGCCGCTGACGGGTGCATCCAGGCATTTGACGCCTTTTTTTGCGAGCGCATCTCCCACCTGAACGGCCGTGCTGGGCGCGATGGTGCTCATATCGACGAAGATCATGCCCTCGTGCGCGCCTTCGACAATGCCGCCCGCGCCCAGTGCGACGCTTTCCACGTCGGGCGAATCGGGCAACATGGTGATGACGATGTCACTTTGTTCGGCCACGGCTTTGCCCGAGCAGGCGGACGTGGCCCCTTTGCCGACGAGTTCGTCAACCGCGTCTCGACTGCGATTGTGGACGATGAGTTCGTACCCGGCGTTGAGTAAATGCCCGGCCATGGGCTTGCCCATGATCCCAAGGCCGATAAATCCAACTTTTGGTCGCGACATGTGTAACGCTCCTTTCCTTTTGGTGCATTTGAGCAAGACAAATAACGGCTGGTCGCATCGTGGGACAATGCCCGCTTTTTCGGCTCGCGCAAACAGGTCGGCAATGGCGGCCTCGCCGTCTGTGCCGTAGTCCAAGGTGTAGTGGTTGACGTAGAGATCGATGTGTCGTTGCATCACCGATTCGTCCATTTCCTGCGCGTGTTGGCGGATGTAATTTTTGACCGCATCGGGATTGGCGTGGGCGTACTCGATGCTGGCGCGCAGGGATCGGTCGATGTGCTGAATGGTCTCGCGTCCGAGGTCGCGGCGGGCGAGAATGCCGCCGAGGGGAATGGGATGCCCAGTGCTCGTTTCCCACCATTCGCCCAAGTCGATGACTTTGTGCAAGCCGTAATCGGGATAGGTGAACCGCGATTCGTGGATGATCACGCCTGCGTCAACATCGCCTTGTTGCGCGGCCGCCATAATCTCGTCAAAGGGCATGACGACGAGGTCGATCAACGCGGGATTGAAGAGGCGTAGCAAGAGCGCGGCGGTGGTGAGCCTGCCGGGAATGGCGACGCGCTTGCCCAATAGATCGCTCGGATCGAGCGCGTCACGGGCGACGACGAGCGGCCCACACCCTCGGCCCAGCGCGCCTCCCGCATGGAGCAGACAGTACCGATCGCGCATGAAAGCGAGGGCGTGAAATGAGATTTTGGTCGCGTCCAACTGCCCTGCCATCGCCAGCCGATTCAGGGTTTCGATATCTTCGAGCACCTCGCGGCAGGTCGGCGCGCCGTCAATTTTGCCGTGAACCAGACCGTAGAAAATGTACGTGTCATTGGGACACGGGGAATAGCCGAGAGAGATGCGGGACATGGCGAACCTCATGGGATGGACGAAGGGATGAGAGGGAAGAGGGGGAGACGGGAGACGGGAGACGGGAGACGCAATCGCACGCAATCGTAGGGACAGGCCCCCGTGCCTGTCCGAAGATACAAGACGGGAGACGGAAGAGGTAAGACGGGAGACGGGAGACGCAATCGCACGCAATCGTAGGGACAGGCCCCCGTGCCTGTCCGAAGATACAAGGGCAAGGGGAAGACGTGGGTGGGCGCCATTTGTGGATACCTCGTCTTCAACCGATGGCGTCAACGAGTTTGCGCGCGGCGGTTTGGGCGCGTTGGGCCGCTCGGGGGATTTCCCAAGCGGCTTTGTTGCGATCTTCTATGCGGTTGCTGATGGCGCGCAGTTCGAGGAAGGGGACCGCGTAGAGGGTGCAGAGATGCGCGGCGGCCGCGCCTTCCATGTTTTCGCATATCGCGTTGAAACGCGCTGCCAGCGCATCGCCGATGTCGCGGCGGCCCGTGCATTGTTGCACGGTGACAAATGGCCCTCGCGCCACGGGTTCGCCCGATTGTTTGAGGATGCGTTCGGCTTTGGCGACGAGTGTGGAATCGAGGGAATACGCATTGTAATGGTCGCGGTCTGTCGAGAGAATGGGAATGCCGATTTCCTCGGCGGGACGCCAACCCGCGGGCGTGATGACGCCCAAATCGCCGTAATTTTCGCAGGTGGCGAGCGCGAGGTCGCCCACATTGAGGCCAGAGGAGAGATAGGCGCCGCCAATGCCGATTTGCAGAACCAGGGATGGCTCGAGGTGTTCCAGCGCGGCGGTGAGGGCCTGCGCCGCGTTGACCACTCCGATGCCGGTTTCGACGAGGACGACGGGTCTGCCGTTGAGCACGCCGCAAAAATGGGGGCGATGCCCGATGCGTTTCTCGGTCGCATCCCGAAGGCCATCGCGCAGATGTCGTTGCTCATCGGCTGTGGCGGTCAAGATGAGCAGGGGATCAGGCGCCTCGCCAAGTTGTGTCGATGCTCGTGTACCCATCGGTATATCGCTTCAAATGATCGGGCAGATTCGCCAAAAACCACTTGCCCGATTGCGGGATTTCCCAAGGGATGTCAATTTTGTGATTGCGATCTCGAAACCCAATCGCGCACGAGAGCCGCGTCTCGTCCAACCGGTTGGGAAACGCGCCGTGATACGTGCGATGGGCAAACACGATCATGTCGCCCCCGTTGGTGAACAGGGGCACCAATCCCGGAATATCAAATCCCGCGTAGCGATGTTCCGCCTCGCCTTCGGGATAAAACGAGCGTCTGTCCGCGGTCAAGTTGAACCCTTCGGGGCCTTCCCAATTTTCGACATGGGAATCTTCGATCACGCACAAGCCCCCGTGAACCGGACGCGAGCCGGTGAGATAAAACCACTTGCCAGACGGCCAAAGCCCGCGGTTCAACACGTCGCCCGAGCTCGCGATTTCATCGGAAAACCCACACCAATCCGTGTGCCACCCCACGGGTTGGGATCCAGACATGCGGATGATCGCGGCGGAGCGATGCACGGTCAAGTCGTCCGTGCCGATCAAGTGCCGGTGGATGTCCATAAACGGTTCGCATTCCAAGAGCTCCCACGCGCCCGGGCCGGATTCGATCCACGCATGGCGCGTGCGACTCTCGCCAGGCGCCAACGTGTCTTCGGGATCCGTCCCGTCATACACGGCTCGTTTGAGCTTTTCGACGATGTCGTCTGGCAACACGTCTTTGACGATCGCAAACCCATGCGCTTCGAGGCAGTCGGACATGGCGTCGAGTTCATCGGTCGCAAACTCGTAGCGATAGCCCAAATCGGGTTTTTCGATATGCGCGTAGTCTGTCATGATTTCCTCCAAAGGAATTGGGAATTAAGAATGCCCCACGCCACCGCACTTCGCCTCTCCCCATTCGCAATTCAATTTGGTATTGCAAACGCCGAGGTGCGGATTTTGTATTGCACGGGGCCGTCGATTGAGCGGAGCGGGAAGAAGCAGTGGGCGATGCCCGTTTTTGTCATGCGAAACCCGGGGTCGTCTGCGAGTGCGATTTTGTCGCCATCTATGCGCTGAACGCGCAAGCCACGGGTCGTACCGTCGCCGAAGGTCACTATGGCGATGGCGCCTGCGAGGTCGTCGATTTCAGGCGCGTCCGTTGCGACGAGGGCATGGTACGGGTCGCCATCCTGTATCCGCAACACATCCGTGACCTGCCCCTCATAAGTGCCCCCGCCCGTTAATTGCGTCGTTTGCCATCGCAGCATTTTCCCACCCCACAAGCCCATCATTTGAACGTCGCCGTCCCGTTCTCGCACAAACCCGACTTCGCCTTGCAAGGTGAGATCGCCTGCGCGGAAGATTTCCACACCGGGACGCAAGACGATGTGATCCGTGACGCCTCGGTGGCGAACGGTGAGATACATACCCTCCGCGCCGATGTTTTTTGCGTCGACAGAGTCGATAAATGCCCGCCGATGAAAGGGTTCGTGAACGGCCGAGAATTGGCTCGCGGATTCCCCTGTGTGGCGCACCATCAACATGGGCATGCGAAAGTGATCGAGCATCGTTTCGTCTTCGTCTGCGCGGCGCACAGAGGGGGCGTCGCCCATGAAGATGTCGCTGTTTTCCGTTCCGAGGAGGTGAATCCGCACGGCGATCCCGTCGTTTTCCCGGAAGGTGACGCGCGCATGGTCTCGGCCCTCGCCGCGCGATGCGTTTTGAAAAAATGCGTAATTGATATTTCTGCCCTGTGCGTCGCCACGGTCGCGCTCGTGTTCGGGCAAGCGCGCTTTGACATCGGGCAACAGGTTTTCGCCATGAGGTCGCAAGGGAATGTCGATTTCGGCCCGCATGTCGTTATCCGCGCTGCCGTGTATGACCCAGTCGCGTTGCCGACCGCCGCGCACCCGGAACAGATCGACCGCGTAGTGATCCCCGTCTCCTGCGTTGACGAGCATGACCCAGCGGCGATATTCTTCGGCGAGGCCGGGGTACGCGCCTTCGCCGCGCGCTTCCAGCCATTGCACGTCGTCATGAGCCGTTTCGTACGCGAGCAGGGATCCGTCTGTCGGCCCCTGTCCGTTGTCGAGTCGCTGTTCTTTTTCGTCGATCAGCACGGCGTTGTGACACAGAGTGCTGACCGTCCACTTCCGATAGCGGGTGTGCGTGTAGCCCACGTCCGAGAGCAGTTCGCGGCCTTTGGCGAAAAGTACGAGGTTCAAATTGTCGGCATGGGCGTGCCCGTAAGCCCCGGAAAAGTGCAGATGCACCTGCACTTGATCTTCGCCTTTGCCGCGCCCCAACCACGCATGCCCAACCCCGGGCAACAGGGTCGAGCGCGATTGTGCGAGCGGTTTGATATTGGGATCGACGCGCCTGCTGTCCAACCGCGCCCAGGCATCGTGCATGGGAATCCACCGCCCATCTGGATAGCGGCAAATGTCCAAAAGCCGATTGGCCTTTTTTGCGATGGCGATGTCGCGCTCCAAATCGAGATCGTCGTATCGCACGCCCTCGGCAGACGCATAGCCCGGTGGATCTGAATAGCCCTTCAGCGCGTCGAATACCGCCTGCATCCCGGCCAGGGTCATTCGGTGGTAGCCCAAACTGCCCTCGTGCCAAAATCCGTCTGCGTAAAATTGACGCTCGAATAGGCCGATGCTGCGTCGAATGGCTTCGCGCACCAAGTCGGGATCGCGGAGCACGCGCCCGATCACCGCGTACCCGGCGTAAATCCGAGGGCTCGCATTGGTATAGAGAACCTCGTGAAAGCCGTCTTGCCGAATGGCCCCGCGAAAAAGGTCGCGCTCGACGCGCCGTTCGACATCGATGCCGAGGGCATCGGACAATCGCGCCAGTTCGCCGCTTTTGTAAATCGCGTCGTAGGCCATCGCCAGATCGGTCGGCATTTCATCGTGCCGCCACCGCCCCCACTTGCCGCCAAAATTTGGATAGGGCGGTTCAAATACAAAGCCCTTTTGCTCGTGGGGCCGGTCATAGCTCACGAGAAACCCGGGATAGTATCGGGCAAACGCATCCAAAATCAACGCCACGCGCCGCGCATAATCCCGGTCGCCCGTGGCTTGGTACAACCGCCCCAAGTCTTCTGCTAGCGCCGCAAAATATCCCCGCGCTTCTCGCCACGCCTTGGCCCGAAAGTGGTACCGATACCCGGTCTCATCTTCCCAAAACGGATATTCTGCGGTCTCGCCGACTGGATTGACGACCGTCAGCACCTGATCATCGGGATACCGCTCATTGGGAAAGACCATTTCGCAATAGCGGCACTGCACGCGGTTCGGGTCTTTGATGGACCATCGCAACTGCCCCTCTTGGGCACCTGCGTCACAATGGGGACATCCCACAAAGCGAAATCCCGTCTTATCCGGGATCAATGCGACCATCGCCGCTTCGGACAGGGCCATCGCCGGGCGCACGCGCCGCTTCAAACGCGCGACTTCTCGCTCTGTCAAATTCACGCGATATATCGGATGCTCTTCTGCCTGCATAGCGAACACTCCCGAGAAAATTTGCACTGCGATGAAAAAATACGAGCGCGTTGACATGGTATATCCCGTTCCCTACATTGTCACTGCAAATCCAAATGCAATTTCGGAGAAAGCAGATGATACAAAAAATCGTTCACAAGCGAAATGCGACAACGCATGACCAGGCGAAAGAAGATCTGGCCTATTGGCTGAGTCGGCCCGCGGAAGAGCGGGTTTTGGCCGTGGATCATCTCAGGCGACAACACCATGGAAGCACAGCGAGACTTCAAAGAGTTGCTCGCGTTGTTCAACGCACATAAGGTCGAATACGCGATCGTGGGGGCTTACGCGCTCTCATTTTACGGCGTGCCGCGATACACCGGGGATTTGGACATTTTCATTCGGCCAGAAGCCGAAAATGCACGTCGAATTTTAGACGCGCTGTCCGAATTTGGATTCGGAAATTTGGCCCTGACCACAACGGACTTTGCCGTGCCCGATCGCGTCATTCAACTGGGATATCCGCCCGTGCGCGTCGATCTGATCACGTCAATCACGGGCGTTTCCTGGCGAGAGGTAGCGGACGACCGGGAACCGGGAAGCTATGGCGGCATTCCGGTTTTTTACATTGGGCGCGCTCAATTGATAAAAAACAAACGCCTGACCGGTCGGCAAAAAGATCTGACCGACCTGGAGGCCCTCGGGGAAAGCGCGTAAAATTTCCCGATTATTTGAGAAAGCCTCGCAGAATCATCTGCGGGGCTTTTTATTTTTCCTCGCCCAAGCGCGCGCGAAACCCGGGCAGAAGGGCGGTGATTACGGCAATGGCGACAATGGCGACACTCGTGTGCAAGCCGAGGGCCATGGGCGCGCCATAGACTTCGGCGAGTTTGCCGATTTGCAGGCGGCCGAGCGGGCCTGCGCCAATGGCGAGGACGAGGGTGCCCATGGCGCGATCTCGCATGTCATCGCGGGCAGCGGTTAGGATGATGGCACTTTGCATCACGCTGAAAAAGGCCTGGCCCAAACCGGAGAGCACGAGGAGGAAAATGGCGAGCGGATAGGCCAGGTCGACCGGCGTTCCGAACGGGGTCATCCCGGCCATCCAAGGGGTGCCAAAGGCAAAGGCGAACAGCGCGAGGGACTGGAAGACGGACCCGATGGAAAAGATCCATCCGCGGCTGAGACGGGCGCGCAAGACATCGATGGCGTAAAGGCCAAAAAACGCCCCGATGCCATTGCACGCGCCCAACACGCCGTATTCATACGGGCCTTTGCCGAGAATGTCGTGCGTGAAAATCGGCAGGATCGTCTGGTAGGGAAAGGCCAAAAAATTCATGATCACCGTGATGAGCAACGCGCCCATGATCGGCTGGCTGGTCCGCATGTATTTTAAGCCATCGCGCATCAGGTTCCACTGCGAGGTATTGAACCGCGCGGGGCGATGCGGCGAATGGACGCGCAACATGCACAGGAAGGAGATGAACGAGACGCCAAAAATCGCGGCATAACAGACTGTCGCTCCCGATAGGGCATAGAGGTATCCGCTGGAAAAAGGGCCGAGCACGCGGGCGACATTTTGCGTGAAGCTTTCGGTCATCATCGCTTCAACGGTGCGTTGCTTGCCGACCAAGTCCGGGATGAGGGCGCGGCGAGCCGTCCAGTTGAGCGACCAAGACATGCCAAGCAGGCCCGCGCCTATCGCGAGGTGCCAAAATGCCAAGCGATCGTACCACAGCAGAACGCCAATGGTCGCGGTGACCAGCACGCCGATCCATTGCGAGAGGATCACGACGCGCACGCGGCCCACGCGATTGGCCAATGGCCCGGCGATGAACCCGGTGAGCAACAAAGGGATGGAGCGGTAAAATCCGATGAGTGCCACGTCAAACGCAGAGTGGGTCATCTCGAGCACGAGCCAACCGGTGACGATCATTTCCATCCACATGGCCTGCCACCACAGCGCGTTGCTCATCAGCAGGTTGCGAAAGCCGCGGTTGCCCAAGGGGGCGAGAGTTCCTCGAAAGGCCGTGACCAATTTTACCCTCTCAGGAATCGCCAACCATCCGATACCATCGCATTGCGCGAAGGGACGGTTGGAAACCATCTCGTTGACGGAAGACGGAAGACGGAAGACGGAAGACGGGAGAGAGCCATTAACCGCAACGGTCAAGTGGGCGGTGTGGTCAGTTCCCGTCCGGCCCCATCAATCGTAGGGACATGCCCCTGTGCCATCTGTACCAACTAATTCATTATGGGGCTCGCTTTGCTGTTCCACCGTCCCTCAGAAAAGCCATCGCCAAACGTGCCATCGCAAAAATCCATCACCGAAAGCCATCGGGCACAGCGCGTAAGTCCGTCTCACAACCAACATCCATTTTGCAACCCACCTCGCAGGCTGTCTCATGTCGTGCGATTACAAAAGCGCTTTGCGCTGTGCTAGCCCCTCGGCGCATGAGAGCGGCATTTTTTGCTTACTTTTTGTTGCTGTAGACAAAAAGTAAGTCGCCGAAGGCATCGAAGGCAACCCACGAGGCTTTAGGACCAAACGCTTTAGAAAAGCGAGCCCCGTCGGTACGGGTTGGTGTGTATCAAAATTGAGAATAACTTAATTTACAGAGTAATTAGTTGGTACAAATGGCCCCCGTGCCTGTCCGCAGTCGGTGATCAGCTCCATCCAACTGCCCTTTTCGCACGGCCTACCATCCCCCGCGTTCGTATTTATCCCAGGTATCGAAAAGTGTCTGCTTCAATGCTCGAAGCTCCTCGTCTGTACCGGGATGTGGGGCATGTGTATAGACGGCCCGATTGATGTCCGTCACCGCCGCGATCAGATTTTCGCGCGGGTTGCCCTGCATGTCGTAATACCCATTCTGGAGATTTCTTTCGAGTGAGTTGCCGGCCTGATCGTACATACAGGCGCAATACGTGACGCCGAGAACCTGCGGGTCTTTGTAATGCCGCATCAGGTTTGCGCGGTATATGTCGCCGCGCGCGTCGTGAGAGGTCACGCCCGCGTGGCGGTTGCCTTTTTCCCCGGGATAGTGAAACCCGAAATAGTCATCCGACATGAGGATGGGCAAATCCGCGGCATCGGCCAACTCGTTGACCGAAATCTCGCGATTGAAATGTTGCGGTGCGATCATGTCGATGTAGGGCGCCGCTGCGTTCCATGAATCGCCCGTCAAAGCCCATTCTTTGATGAAAGAACCGAAGATGAGATGCGTGCGATCCCACCGCCGAATCGCGGTATGGGCAATTTTGTAGAGCGCGACACACATGAGGGAAAGGATGGCTTCGAAATCATCCAGTTGCCGCGGATCCAGCTTTTTTCGCGTCGCCCGATAATTGCGATTCTCGAAGGCATTGTCGTAGGCCAGCACCTCCGCCCGTTTCAAATCGGCGATCTGCCCCAAATCGGTGCCATATATCCGGTTGAATTGCCGAACATCGTCGCCATACCGCTGCACGAGCAAGTCGATGAGGGCACTGCGTCCGGGACTCTCTGGCGGCAGGGACAGATGGTGGTTCACCCAATGTGGCGAATGGTTAAATGCGCCGAAACCGTAGTAATACCCCATCACGAGCGGGTCATCTGCAACGGCGGGACAAACCGCTTCGGCTCTGGATTCGATCACCTGTTCAAACGCCGGAGAAAAAATATCCGGGAGCACTTCCCCTTCGACAAATTCCACGGGATGCTTCAGCACGATCACGCCCACCGCAAAGGGAAAATTCTCCTCCCGAAATACCGCTTCGGCCTCTGCGACATCGACGAACCCATTCAAGTTGCGTTCCGGGCTCGTGGCGCCGCCCAATGCACAGTTAAAGCCCATCGCACGGGCATTGGCGAGGGAGCCACGCACCCATGCTTCCCGGTCGCCCCCGTAAATATTCTCGCAGGCCACATCGCTCTCCCCGGACAAGAGATGGCTGAGTGCCACGGGAAAAAAGACATTGCCATGCGGCGTGACAAACCAGTTTCGACCGTCAATTTTTTTCACATGAAAAAAACCGGTCTTTTCACCCTGAATACCCGTCCAGCCACCGTATTCATCCAACTCGGCATCGTTCATTCTCATACCCTCCTGCGTCAAAAAAAATAGGCGCCTGACGGGCGAGATGCCGTCAGGCGCCCAGGGATTGAGCGCGATGCGGGTCACTCTCCAAAATCGAATCCAACCGTCACCACATGCACCGAACTCAAGCGGCCAAAGTCGATATAGGCGTAATCCACGCTGATCCCATAGCGGGCGCGCTTCAGGTGGAGGCCACCGCCAGCGGTGATGCCCTCCTCGTCGTAATTGAAGCGATAGCCACCGCGGAGATACGCCATGTCGCTAAACCCGTATTCGGTTGCCACATGCACTTTTTCATCCCCGTCATTGGGGTGCGTGAACTCGGTTGCCAGCGTGAGCAGATGCGGATGATCCTCTGACTTTTCGATCAGATCGATCGCCGCGCCCAGTTTGAACACCATGGGCATCCGCACTTGCGAGGGCGGAATTTGGATCTGCTCGTCGTACTTGGTGAACTCGGTATCCGGGCCGAAATTCTGCCCGAGCATCGCAATTCTCAAACTCCGGATTCCCGTATAATAATACGTGCCGATATCGATCGCCCAGTTCCCGGTCTTGGCATCGTCCAAGGTCTCTTGGAAATACTTCACCGTGCCGCCCACCTGCAAGCGGTCCGTAATGCGCCGGGCGTAGTTCACCCCCACGGCCAGGTCGCCGCCGGAAAACGTGCCGAGTCCGTCCAGCACGGGTTGCGTTCGGCCCAGGGTTTCGCCGTCGGTCCCGAACTGCTCTTGGTTCTCGGTTCGCACCATATCCCCGTAATCGAGCGTATTGATCGTGAGCCCGAATACGCCCCACTGGTCAAAACTCTTGACCACCGCGCCGGAATAATAGGTGATATCGGCGATCCAGTTCATGCTGCTGCCCGACAGGCTCAAAGATGCCACATCGGACATCGACGCCGGGTTGGTCAGCGCGGCGTTGGCATCGCCCCGCCCCAGCACGGTCGCAATCCCGCCCAAACTCGCCATGCGCGCCGACGTGGGCAATTTGGCAAATTGCCAGCCCGACCGCCCCACGCGGCTATAGGGCAGTGGCGCAATGCCCGATTCCACTTCCGCCTCGAAGCGGCGCTGGGCGAACGCTTCGCTTGCGAACCCGACCGCGAGCAACAGGATCGGAATCATCGTCTTGTATCTCATTGCATCCTCCACTTAGCGAATGATCATGAACTTCCCAACGTGGGACTTGCCTTCTTCCCCCGGCACATGGGAGGTTACGTGATAGATGTAAAGCCCGGCCGCCGGGCTTTCGGAAAAGTCCGTCTGCAAATAATTGCCGGCGGCTTGGCTTCCCCAGGTCGATTCTCCGAAAGCGTCGTGTTCGATAATTTTCACCAGATCGCCCGCCAGCGTGTAAATCCGAATCGTGCATTTGGCCGGGATATTGACAAAGGCCAAGCGGTTGTTCTGCGACGGATCCAAAAATCCACTGCGCTGTCGGAAGGGATTCGGCACCACGCGGATCTGCGTCATGTCGTCGGAAGGTGCTCTCGGCGCTTCTAGAGCGTAAAACGTATAGGCCGTTAAGCCGCTTTCCAAGCCCTGCGTATCGAAAGACGTCACGGCAAAGCGGAAGGGAATACCGGGCTCTGTCTCGGCTTGAAAAACGATCTCGTCGCCCTGCCGATAAGCCGCGGCCTCCGCAGCGGAAATTTCCGTAACCAATTCCCACGGGCCGGTGATGTGAATCTCTGACCGATAAACCCGATATCCGGCAAAGTCATTTTGTCCCGTGCCCGGATCTCGGTAATCATCCGGCACAGCCTGCCAAGTCAAGGTAAAACCCTGCGTTTCCGTACTGGCGTCGGCAAATGGTTCCGCCGTCAACTTGGGGTACCCGTCTTCGACGAAGGGTTGGGTTCCCACGAGAGGGGGCGGATACTGATCTGCGGGCAATTTGAAATTGTTTTCGATCAGTTGCAAAGCCGAATCCCAGTTTTGCTTCAACGCGGCAATGCCTTCTGTCTGGTATCGTTGCGTCGCTTCCAACCCGCCGCGCTGTGACACATTGCGGTCCATCTCGCCAAAGCAATAGATGATGATCAGTTCAATGACTTCGCCCGGCTGAAACGCGTAGGGGCCGATGTAGGAATACAGCATCGGCGACCGCTCAAACAGGTTGCCATCGACGGACCCATCCTTTGGCCGGCTCGGATCATCCCACAGCTCGCGCCAACTCGCCCGCTCTTGATCGTGTGAAAACGCCTGCAAATCCTGCTCCCAACTCGCGCCTGCCCACAAGCGCCCAAACTCGCGCGATGGCACGCGGTCGTCGCTCGCCCTGCCCGCAAAGTTGCCCGTCCGTGCGGCAGACTCGGCCGCGGCGAGGATATTGTAGTGGGGTTCTTCAGGCATACCATTGTAAGTCAGATTGACGATGCCCCAGGCTCGGGCTTCCGGTTCGTACAACCTGCGATCTAAAGACCCCGCCTCGGTGATGTTGCCGGGGTCGCCCCCATCGCCGGTCACATCGCCCGGCGATTCGTAAATGTCAAACGAAATGGGCGCGCTGTCCGTGGTCGGCCACTGCACGTCGTCATAAAAAATGAAAATCTCCCGCTCGGGATCCCAGTCAAACTGCATGTCGTTCTTGAACTTGAAGGCGTTATTCACGAGTTGACCGTTGTTGTACTGCACTTGAGCGGGAAAACACATGTAAAAATCTTCCAATACGACGTCATCCACCTGTTCGATCTTGATCTTGTGGATGACAAAATCGTCGTACTTGGGCACGCTCCACGCCATCGTCTTGGTGGTGATCTGCACGGCCCCCATCGGATCGGCCGGGCTGGCTGGATTCATTCTGAACGTCTGAAAGACCCCTTCGCCCCACTGCTCGGCCTCGTCGGTGCCGCCCGGTCCCACAAAGTTGTAATTGTAGTTGTTGCTCATGGGCCGGACTGCGCCGCCAAACGACACGATGCTCCGTTCCGTCAAATTGATCTTCACCCGCCGCCCCCGATTGTCGACCCAGATCCAAGGCGCGATCATGTCCATGTGGTCGGTGGCTTGGTAATAGCCGGGATAAGAAACGACATTGGGAATCGCCGTCTCTGCGTAATTCGCCGCCGTGCTCGTGCCCCACCACAACCTTCCGGCGGTGAACTCGATGGAGTTGTTGCCCACGAGTTGATCTTCGGGCACCGCCTGGGCATTCACAACCTCTGGCGAGATCAAAAGCAGTGCGATCACACAGTGCCAGAGAGATGCGCGTTTTGCACTCATAATGGAACTCCTTTGGGATGAATTGATGGCCCGGCCCCGATAATGGGGTAGGGCGCGGAAAAACGACTTCTCAATATTCGACCGACAGCGAGAAGAACAACTCTCTCGGCGTCAGATCCGGGCGGTAAATCGTCCACTGGTTCGGCTCCACCCATTCGGCAGAAGCGCCATCGGGCGTCAGATAGGTGGCTTTCACCACGGGCATCTCGCCCTTTTCGACGAAGTTGAACAAATCCTGCCCCCCAAACAACTTTAGGATTTTGTTGTTGAAGACATTGCGTACGTCCAGGGCAAATTCGCCTTTCATCCCCCCCGCCAGCCCGAAACGCTTCGAGAGTCGCAGATTGGTCCGATGATAGGGCTTCCACGACCGGTTCAGCGGCTCGGTGCTCGTATCGCCGGGCGGATGATAGGTGTATCGCTGTGCCGAAGCGTAGGTGTAGTGTACGTTCAAGAACCAGCTACCGAGCGGATTGAACGCGCCCAGTGCAGGACCGAACCCCGTCGGCGTGCGGAACAGCGCGTTGAATTTGAGCGTATTGTGCGGGTTCCACAATTCCAAATTGTTCTCTCCCGCGCCGTGGTATCTATCCAGGCCGAGTTTCTTGATCGAACCGTCGGGTTGCTCGATGGGAATGTAGAGATTCGTCGGCCCATAAGCCCCTGTGCTGGAATAGGACAGGTCGTACTTGGCTTGGAGCTGCACGTTTTGCCAGCGTTTGGTGCTCAATTCCAATTCCAAACCGCGGGCGTCGAGGCGCGCGCCTTGAACGTTCCATGCCCCCCGGTTCGTGAACTGGTCCTGGGGCGTCTGTTTTTGCGGGTTGGCCGGATCCATGAACAAATTGACCTGAAGCGTTTCATTGTTGCCGGTCTCTTCTTCCCGACCCTGTCGGAAACCGCGCTTTGTCAGATCCTTGGCATCCTTGTAATACATCGTCACATCCATGCCGAGCACGCCTGCGATATCTTGGTCAAACCCCACCTCGTATTGGATCATCTTCTCAAACCCAATCGCCGGATTGCCGCCTACGCCCCACCAGTGGATGTAGTTGTAATCCTCGTTGGGATTCGCGTCGTAATTGGGCGGCAGGGGAACGGTCGGATCAGAGGGCGCCCCCCGGTTCCAGATGGCCTTATTGCCTGCGATTTTCACCCACGGCGGGCGTTGGTTGAAATGCCCGTACATAAAGTGCAACACCGTGCTCGCGGTAATGGGATGCGCGATGCCCACGCGAGGCGACAGCGCGACCTGAAGCGGCGTCTTGACCGCCTGCGGCCCATCCGGATCAAAGGACAGAATGCCCCCGGCGATATTTCCCTCGGTGATGCGCGACAGCGCGTAGGGATCCCAAAGCGTGTAATTTACATTCCGGTTGGCGTTGAACATGTCCAGGCGCAAGCCCAGGTTGACGATCATGCCTTCCGCCTCGATTTGATCCTGTACGTAAGCGGTGAAATCCCAAGGGCGATAATCCCGGTTTGGCACTTTGTTAAACGGCTGTGATGCCGATCCAAATTGCCCGCCGTACCAGGTGTCGATATACTGCGGCTCATAAGACAGGCCCGTCTTGATCAGGTGGTGTTCGTTGACTTGACTGGTCAGATCGAACCGGAATGTCGTGCGCCACGTATTGGCGAACATCTTGGCGTTGTCCCTCGGCCATTGCCACCGCCGGCCGCCCGTGCTGACCGGGCTGCTGGGAAACCACGTCGGTTCCAAAAATACCGGGGTCCGATCGACCTGATCCGAAAATAAAACGGGATTGGATTCCAGGTTTTCATAATGCGCGTCGTAATCCATTCGGTAGTGCTGAACGCGGAAATCCATAAACGTGCGCGAACTAAAGAGGTGCGTCAGTTTTAACATCGCCGCATTCGTCCGGATATACTGCGGAGGCGGCACGCGCGAGTTATTGCCGGTAATGACGCTGTTGCTATTCGAATTCCATTTTTCCGTCTGGTAGGGAGATCGGATCCCGCCCGATGGGAGATTCCCCATCGAACCGCCCATGTCGTCGGTCGACATATAAGTCAACCTGGGCTGGCCGCTGTTGTCCGTGCCCTGGTGATTGAACGACGCCGTGATTTTGGTGTTCTGGGTCACGTTGTAATTCAATTTGGTGAGCACGCTCCATTCCGGACTGTATTTGAAAACGCTCGGCCACTTGGTAACGCCGCGCAAATACTTGCCGCTCAACATCAGGTCCATGTTGGAAGAGAGGGGCCCGAACGCAGCGCCTTCCCACTCCCACTGATCCAGGTCCGCGTAATTGCCCATATTTTCCGGCGGCGTCGTGAACTCTTGGTACTTCTGCCAGTTGAACTCGGCGGTGGGTTCCATGCCCTGCTCCCGCCAGTAGTCGTTCCAAGAAGCCCCCATGTCGTTGTTGTCGAAGAACGCTTTGGAGATCACTTGGTGCTCGACATTTTCCTCGCTGTAAATATTGCGGCCCCAGTGGTACTTGCCGCGCGGCCGCATGCGCGTCTTGGCGTTCCAGTGCCATTTGTCGCGGGCGGATCGGGTCACGATGTTGATGATCGCATCGTTGGCCTGCCCGTATTCCGCGTTGTACCCGCCGGACAAAACCTCCATTTCCTGAATGGCCGCCGTATTGGTCACGACAAAGCTGGATTGGGTATTGCTGTCCCGCACATCCACCCCATCGATAATATAGGCGGCGTTGATGCCGTACCCTCCGCGGATACTTCCCCGAACCCCCACGCCAGACTGGGTTTCCACGGCCTCTTCCACCGTGTTGGCCCAACTCAACTGCAATTCCGAGGTGGTCATCGTCTGTTTGCTCGCGGTCAGGTCGATCTCCACGGGCGGACGCACGGCCACCACCAAAATCTCATCCCCTTGAAGTGCCTCTTCGCGCAACTCAAAATTGAGCTTGGCGGTCTGATCGATTTTCACGCGCACATCGGTCTGCGTGATCTTGGCATAGCCCACCATCGACGCCTGCACCTCCAAGAGGCCGGGCGGAACATTGAGGATGAAATACGCGCCATTGATATCGGTTGTCGCGCCCAAGCGCGTGCCGATCACGACGACATTCGCGCCGGGCAACACCTCGCCGGTTTGGGCGTCTTTCACCACGCCTGCGACCTTTCCCGTGGTACCGGCAAACGCCTGAGATACCGCGAAAAGGGAAAGCGCAAAGAGCAAATACATTCGCTTCATGTGTCAACTCCTTTGTGTGTCATTTTGCGAGGGGACGATTCCCCCGCTGCGATGAACGGCAATTACGAAAAATCTCAAGCTCCCGAAGACCTCCTTTCCCCATTTAAGTCGTCCGTTCTCAAAATCCAGTCCAACGGCGTCCAGTCGCGTTGCGGCGGCCCTGCTTTGGGCACGTAGCGATGATCGCCCGCGGCTTTGAGCCATCCGTGAAGCCCGACGCGGACGTGATCGCCGCGGTTGGCGGAACTCGCATGCACCATCAAGTAATGGCAAATCGCCACGTCGCCTGCTCGCGCAACCACCGGCATGGGGTCGTTGAGCGGAATGTCCGGCGCGCCCGTACTGCCCGTTGCGCGCCATTTCTCGCCCAAATCCATGCCATTGCAATACGCCCATGCAAACACCTGCCGCGGACTGCCCGGCCAAACGGTGAACGCCCCGTCGCGTTCGTTTGTGTCCGTCAAATAAGCCATCACCAAGAGATAAAAATGGGTCGGGTACATCGTGAGGCCATTCCCTTGGCGCGTGCCATCGATGTGCCCCCCGCCCGGTTCAAAGCGCTTGCGCCCCGGTTGCGGAAACCGCAAAATGGGCCCCAACCCGCGCTCGCACGTCACCGCGGCCCCGGCCAGTTCCCGCACCACGGCCTCCATTTGCGGCGACACGCACACCGCTCGGTCAAACGCAATGCCCTCCTGCCCCACGTGCATCCCCGCCTTATCCACGGGCCAGGTCTCGGCATTGTATGGCGCGATCCCGGTCTTGTCCTTCAACTCCTTCAGCCCCGCATTGACGCGGTCCGGATCGATCAATCCCGGAACGACGACAAACCCGTTCTCCACAAATCGCGCCACCTGTGCCTGCGTGAGATGCGCGGTACCTTTTGGCTCGAGAATGGCTTGAGACATGGCATGCCCCCGATGGTTAAAACGATGTAAGGAGATTCGGCGATATTCAGACTTGCAAAACGCGAAATAAGATGCTACAATAGTGCCAAGGAGAAGATGAGATATGAGCCGCTTAACACTCCGCCTGCCGGACACACTCCACAAACTCTTGTCCCAACGGGCAAATCGGGAAGGTATTTCACTCAATCAGTATATCGTCTATGCACTGACTCGTGAAGCGACCCTGTCCCATATTGTCCAAGCCGTGTCTGACACAGACTCGCAACGCACTGCATTTACGACCTTGCTCGAAAAATTGGGGCGGGCGTCTTTTGACGAGATTCGATCTGTGCTGGATGACCGAGAAAGCGTTGCACCGGAAAATGGCCTCGGCCCGGATACGGTCGCCCGTTTGAAACGGAAAGTCGCCGAGAATTGTCGACCAAGATAAGACAATGTTTGAAGATATGCAAGGCAGTTGTCATTCGCGTTGGCGTTGCCTCCTCGGCCCCGTACCATGCGCGGGCAATGTGACCATCGGATAACCGAAAGGAAGAAAAATGAGCGAGCTGTCGATTCAAAAATACATGGCGCGAACCCCGAGATCGCGTGCGCTGTACCAGCGGGCGCGCGAAACATTTCCCAGTGGGGTTACACACGATACGCGCCACCTAAAGCCCTATCCGATCTTTGTCGAACGCGCCCAGGGCGCGCGCAAATGGGATGTGGATGGACGCGAATACATCGACTATTTCGGCGGGCACGGCGCGTTGATTTTGGGTCACAACCATCCCCGAGTGACCGAAGCCGTGCGCGAGCAACTCGGCATGGGAACGCACTACGGCGCGTCGCACGAACTCGAACTCGAATGGGCAGAGCAAATCATTCGGATGGTGCCTTGCGCGGACAAAGTGCGCTTTACCGCATCGGGCACCGAGGCCAGCCTTTTGGCCTTGCGCGTGGCGCGGGCTTTCAAAGGCAAACCCAAAATCCTGCGCTTTGCGACCCATTTTCACGGCTGGCACGATCAGGTCGCTTTTGCGGCCTCGTCTAATTTTGACGGCACGCCGCCGAGTGGGATTACGGAAGACAATGTCGAAAACACCGTGCTGTGCGATCCCAACGACATCGACCAAGTCGCGCGGGCACTCGACAGCCGCGACGACATTGCCGCCGCGATTTTAGAGCCGACCGGGGCGAGTTTTGGGCGCGTGCCCACGCGAGGGGAATTTTTGCGCCAGCTCCGCGCACTCACGCGAGAACGCGGTGTGTTGCTCATTTTTGACGAAGTCATCACCGGGTTTCGAGTCGCGCCCGGGGGTGCTCAGGAATACTACGGCATCGCGCCCGACCTGGCGCTGTTTGCCAAAATCGTCGCGGGCGGTTTTCCCGGCGGCGCCATCGCAGGCCGCGCGGATTTGCTCGACGTCATGACCCATCGCGACGGGGCTTTGTGGAATGACAAACGCCGCGTGCCACACCAGGGCACGTTTAATGCCAACCCCATTTCGGCGCGCGCCGGGCTGACCACCCTCAAATTGGTCGCGGAAGATGGAATCGCGGATCGCGCCAACCAAAACGGCGAAATCCTGAGAAACGCGCTCGCCGACGCCATTCAAAAACGCGGCCTGAACTGGCTCGTCTATGGCGAATTTTCCGGCTTTCACATCTTGCCCTTGTCCGAAGATCAGACTTATACCCACTCGGATATCTACGCCGGAAAAGTGCCGCCTGCCGTGCTCAAAGGCGGCGCGTCTAGCGAGCAAATTCACGCGCTGCGCTGTGGCATGCTCGCCGAAGGCGTGGACATAATGCCATGGCCTGGCGGCGTGATCTCCGCGGTTCACAATCCCACCGATCTCGAACAAACCGCCCGCGCCTTTGACCGCGTCCTCGCCGCGTACAAATCCTGAGAAGCCATCTAAAAACTCGGACCGCCAGTGAGATCGTCGCAAAAGCATTCGCTTTTCGCAGGTCAAAACCATACATAGCGCGAAAATAGGACGCCTTGATTCCCCCCTTCCTCGCAGGAAGGGGGGCCAGGGGGGTAGGTCCCAATAATTTTTAGATGGCTTCTGAATACTCTATAAATTAAACAATTCGGAATATCAATTTTTTAAGCGCGTGACAGACGCGATGCCGTACATCAATTAAGCCATCGCCCAACATGCCATCGCAAAAGCCCATCAACGAAAGCCATCGGGCACAGCGCGCAAGTCCGTCTCGCAACCGACATCCATTTTGCAATCCACCTCGCAGGCTGGCGCATGTCGTGCGATTACAAAAGCGATTGAACTACTGGAGCAGTTGTACCCCACTCGCGCTGTGCTAGCCCCTCGGCGCATGAGAGCGGCATTTTTGAACTGCTGGAGCAGTTGTACCCCGCTCGCCTACTTTTTTTCTAAGAAGCCATCTAAAAACTCGGGCCGCCATTGAGAGAGTCGCAAAAGCATTCACTTTTCGCAGGTCAAAACCGTACAGACCGCGAAAATAGGATGCCTTGATTCCCCCCTTCCTCGCAGGAAGGGGGGCCAGGGGGGTAGGTCCCGATAATTTTTAGATGGCTTCTAAATAAAAAAAAGTATGAAAACGCGAATAATTTGAGCGTTTGACGCCTCTCGCCTCTCGCCTCTCCCGTCTCCCGTCTCCCGTCTCCCGCCTTTTCCTTGACATCTACCAACCCTTTTGTTACATTTGTCGCCACAAAAAAATAATGGCGGCTCCCTAGCTCAGTAGGTAGAGCAGAGGACTGAAAATCCTTGTGTCGGTGGTTCGATTCCGCCGGGAGCCACCAAAAAATAAAAGCCCTGCCGATTCCATGATCGGCAGGGCTTTTCGTTTGTCCATTGCGCGGTTGGCCCGTTCATTCAGCCGTGGGATCGAAGCCTTCGATGCGCCCTTCTTGGATCTCGATCTCGTCGCGGCGTCTGATTTGCTCGACTTGCCCATCGCGCAAATCGACCACGCGATCGGACACGCCGAGCATTTTGTGATCGTGCGTGTTGGTCACGATCGTAACCCCGCTTTCGCCCTGCATCTTGAGCAACAATTCGATGATTTCCTGCCCGGTTTTCAAGTCCAAGTTTCCGGTTGGCTCGTCCGCCAAAATCAGATCCGGGTCATTCGCCATGGCACGGGCGATAGCCACGCGCTGTTGCTGCCCGCCCGACAACTCGTAGGGTTTGTGATGCAAGCGGTCCGCGAGGCCCACCAGCGACAATTTGTGCGCGGCTTTTTCCTCGTATTCCTTGCGCGGCATGCCCGAAAACACCATCGGCAAAGACACGTTTTCGAGCGCGGTCATGACGGGAATCAGGTTGAACGATTGAAAAATGTATCCCACGCTGTGGCAGCGCAAATACGCGATTTGCCCTTGGCTCATGTCGCCCATGTTCGCGCCGTTGACGAGCACGGTGCCCTTGGTGGGCGTGTCCAACGCGCCGACCATGTTGAACATCGTGGTTTTGCCCGATCCCGAAGGCCCCATGATGGACAAGTACTCCCCGCGAATCACATTGAGGTTCACGCCGCGCAGGGCATGCACTTCCTGATCGCCCATCCGATAGGTTTTCCACACGCCTTGCACGTTGATGATATAATCCTCGTTGCCATTGCCGTCTCGTCGTTCTCGCGCCATTGCGTTCTCCTTTTGCAATAAATCCGTTGTCGAAAGCCCATTTTAGCGAAATCCCGTGGGCATGTCAAGCCCAAATAAAATTTTGCGCGTTTTCCGGCTTCCCCTATATTCTGTCTCCCTTCAACCCGCACAATCAACAGAAAGGACGACATCGTGAAACTCGCCGTGTGCAATGAATTTTTTGAAGACTGGAAAATCGAGCGGGTCTTTGACTACGCCGCGGAAATCGGCTGTGATGGCGTGGAAATCGCGCCCTTTACACTGGCGCCGAGTGTGACGGACATCTCGACCAAACAGCGCGGGGACATTCGCAAAGCCGCCGAACGCGCAGGCATCGAAATCGTCGGCCTGCACTGGCTGCTCGCCAGTCCGCCTGGGCTGTACCTCACGCATCCGGATCAAACCGTCCGCGATAAAACAGAGGCGTACATCAAGGCGTTGATCCATTTTTGCGGGGACTTGGGCGGCGGGATTATGATCCATGGATCCCCGGCACAGCGCAACATCCAAAAAGGCTGGGATCGCGCCGCGTGCTGGCAATGCGCCGTCGACGTATTTTCCAACTGCACCCGCGAGATGGAGGCCAACGACGTCACCTATTGCATCGAAGCCCTGACCGGCAAAGAGACCAATATCTTAAACTCCATTTCCGAAGCCCTCCAGATGGTCGCAGACGTGGGCCATCCCAATTTCCAGACGATGGTGGATACCAAAGCCGCCGCCGCAGAGAACAAGCCCCATGTGGATGTGATCGCCCAGGCGGGCAAGGCCATGCGCCACGTCCACGTCAACGATCCCAATTTGCGCGGCCCGGGATTTGGCGATTTGCAATTTGCCGCCATCCTCCGCGCCCTCAAAGATCGCCACTACGACGGATACATCTCCGTCGAGGTTTTCAACTTCAAACCGGATCCGCAAACCATCGCCGCCCGCAGCATCGGCTATCTCAAGGGCATCCTCGAGGGACTGGAGAACTGACGATTCACTACTCTGTAAATTAAGTTATCCTCAATTTTGATCCGCACAAATCAGCACCGACATTGCTCGCTTTTCTAAGAAGCCATCTAAAAACTCGGACCGCCATTGAGAGAGCCACAAAAGCATTCGCTTTTCGCAGGTCAAAACCCTACCTATCGAAAAAATAGGATGCCTTGATTCCCCCCTTCCTCGCAGGAAGGGGGGCCAGGGGGGTAGGTCCCAATAATTTTTAGATGGCTTCTAACAACTTTGGTCCTAAAGCATCGTGGGTTGCCTTTGATGCCTTCGGCGACCTACTTTTTTTCAACAGCAAAAAAAAGTAGGCAAAAAATGCCGCTCTCATGCGCCGAGGGGCTAGGCACAGCGCAAATCGCTTTTGTAATCGCACGACATGCGTTGGCCTGCAAAGTGGGTTGCAAAAGGGATGTGGGTTGCGAGACGGACTTGCGCGCTGTGCGCGATGACTTTCGTCGATAGTGTTTTGGGATGGCACTTGTTGCGATGGTTTAATTGATGTACGGCATCACGTCCGTCACGTTCAAAAAAAATGAAATCCATAATTATTTAATTTACATAATATTCACGTTGGGGCGTAAAATTTTCCCCAACCGTCCACGTCATCGGGACGGCCAGCGCGTGACCGATAAAGCCACGCGCCCCGGCCATTGAGCACGCGATCGCGATCCCCCGGCGGTCAATCGCTAAAAACATCGCTTGCGCCGATCAAAACATCCGTTGCGACTTCGCCCGCTTTCATCACCATTTTCACGTGGCGCAACTGCGCGATATCTTCGAGCGGATTGCCCGATAGCGCGATCGCGTCTGCGATCATTCCCGGCCGCAGGTGTCCAACGCGGTCTGCCATGCCCAACATCTCGGCGGTATTCGTCGTCACGGCCTTGAGCGCGTCGACCTCGGGCACGCCCAAGCCGACGAGTGCTTTTGCTTCGCGCCAGAGCGTTGCATGCGTGCTATCGGTGCCCAAACACAGCTTGACGCCTGCGCGAACCGCTTCGGGCAAATGCTCTGCCGTCGATTCGCGCGCGCGTTCGACCCGCTCGCGCCACCAATCCCACGCCCAGGTCGGAAATGACCCAAACCCGACTTCATCGTCAAAAAACAGTTGCAAATTTGGATCGCTCAAGTACGCGCCCGATTTTGCGAACAGCGCGACATCTTCTTCGGTCAGCAAATTGGCGTGCTCGATGCTATCGATCCCCGCTTCTATGGCCCATCGCATCGCGGGGCCGCCTATCGCATGCGCGGCCACGGGGATGCCCAAGCCGTGCGACGCGGCGATGGCCGCCTCGATTTCCCGTTTGGAATACGCGGGTACATCCGTCAGGTCGCCCCGAATATAATCTTCGTACGCATCGCCTCGTCGCACATTGGTGATGAACAACTTCGTCCAATCCGCGCCTCGGGCAAAATTTTCCCGGATTTTCAATGTCAATTCTTCCTCGCCATCTGCGGGAAAACTCAAAAAAGGCGCGGTTCCGTGGCTCGGCCGCAATGCCCGGACGCACACCTGCAACCTCGGCCCCACGGCTTCGCCCCGATCGATGGCCCCTTGAAACGCCTTTTCCACGCCCGGGCGATCCCCCAAAGTCCGCATGGTCGTCACGCCCGAGGCCAGATCGCTCCGCAAATTCATCGCGCCGCGCAACACAGCCGTTGTCGCGTCGAGGTCGAAATGCGCGCTCAAGGGCACGCCGAACCGGTTGTTGATCGTGATATGCACATGGGAATCGATCAGCGCGGGCATCGCGGTATAGGCAGAACAATCCACCACCTCGGCGCCTGCCGGCACGGCGATGTCCGCGCCCACAGCCACGACGCGTCCTTTGTCCACCAAGACCATCCCCTGTGGAATGGGTGCGTCATCGGGGTGGACGATCAGCAATTTGGATTTGATTATTTTTGGCATCGCGGCGAATCGTTTCGCATTGTGAAATTGAACAGGAGATCCAGCATGCAATTTGGCATTTTTTACGAACACCAAATCCCCCGCCCTTGGGCAGATGGCGACGAACACCGGCTTTTTAAGGACGCGCTCGATCAAGTCGAACTCGCCGATAGCCTTGGCATTGAATACGTTTGGGAAGTCGAGCACCACTTCTTGGAAGAATACTCCCACTCCTCGGCGCCCGAGGTGTTTCTCGCGGCGTGCAGCCAACGGTCGAAAAATATCCGCTTGGGCCACGGCATCGTGCTCATGCCCCCCAATTACAACCACCCCGCCCGCGTGGCCGAACGCATTGCAACCCTGGATTTGATCAGCGACGGCCGCGTGGAATGGGGCACGGGCGAATCGGCTTCGCGCGTGGAACTCGAGGGATTCAACGTGCCGCCCGCGCAAAAAAAAGCGATGTGGGCAGAGACCGTGCGCGAGACCGCCAAAATGTTCGCGTCAGAACCGTACCCGGGGTATCGGGGCGCGTTTTTTGACATGCCCGAACGCAACATCGTGCCCAAGCCCCTGCAAAAGCCCCACCCGCCCCTGTGGGTCGCCTGTTCCACCCGCGAGAGCATTCGCTGGGCCGGCAAATACGGCATCGGCGCGCTCACCTTTGCCTTTATCGAACCCGAGGAAGCCGAGTACTGGGTCGAGGAATACTACACCGCATTTGAGACCGCATGCGAACCCCTCGGCCGAGCGGTCAACCCCACCATTGCGATGGTCGCCGGGTTTATGTGCCACGAAAATGGGGACATCGCACGCGCACGCGGGCTGGAGAACTTTCAATTTTTCAGCTATGCCCTGTCCCATTATTACAAGCACGGCACCCATGTGCCGGGCGCGTTTGACTTGTGGGCGGATTTTCAGCAAAACAAATCCGAACCCAAAGAAAGCGCGCGTTGCATCGGCACGCCAGACGAGATTCGCGCCCATCTCGAAACGATGGAAAAAATCGGGGTCGATCAAGTCGTCTTTCTCCAACAAGCCGGCGACAACAAACACGATCACATCTGCGAATCCCTCGAATGCTTCGCCCAAAACGTCTTGCCGGATTTCAAAGCGCGACACGAAATCCACGCCGCCGAAAAAGCCGAACGCCTCGGCCCGGCCATCGAAAGGGCACAAGCCAAAATCCCACCCATTGACGCGCCCGAATTTGCCCCTGTCGCCGCCTATCCGGTTTTGAAATCACCCGAAGAAGAACAACAACGGGCCAAAGTCGCGTTGTGACGAACATCCGCATAAAAAAATGATCTCAGTTGCAGAAAAGCCCGGAGTCATTGCGTCCTCGGGCTTTTGCATTGTCGCGCGTTCTATGCGCCTATCGCTTTACGGGCGATTGGGTATTCATTTTTACGCCTGAACGGTCAGCGCGTCCGATCCCGCCGATAGCGCGAGCACGGTGCTGTTTGTCATAGCCCTATTCCTCAAGTCTTGCATCTGGAATTCGGAATGTCGCCTCCCAGGGGTGGACGTAGTCCCAGGTGTCGGAGTGTTGGTAGAAGTACTGCCCTGTCCGGATGTGGTCGATGGCGTAGTCGGGTAACGGAATCCGCACCAGGCATTTGTCGTCAAATCTCATGCCGTATGGTCCACTGAATTGGAAGTCTAAGTTGTCAAAGTGGAATGGCTTGCGATGCGCCGGGAGATCGGCCTTATCTTTGGGGTGAACGTGTAGCATGAAGGTCGCATTCACATCGTTCGGCCCGCACGGTGTCTTGATGTAGATGAGATGGCCCTCGTCGAGATAGATGTCGAAAGTCGAGTTGGCGAGTGCTTCGCCGGCCACGGCCGAGCGATACACTTCGCGGTAGAACGCCAGTGGGTCCGTGCCGGGTCTGATGTCCAATTTTTCCACCTGGTAAAGCGTCATACCGAAAACCTCGCGCCTGGCGATGACCGAAGAAAAGAAAAACTTTCGGTTGCCTCGCCATTTGGCATTCACTTTCTCCAATGTCCTTTTTGTTCTGTAAATGTGGACATTGATGCCGTTCAGACCATGTCCCCAAAATACCCTTCGCCGGTCCGCTTCGGGAAGCATGCTTAGGGCATTTTTCGTTGGCCTATTGGACACATATAGGGTTGTATCGGGATATTGTTCAAGCACGTACTTCAAAGATACCCAAGTTGCACTTGCATCACTTAGCGACCTGGAGTATTGTTGACGGAGATATCCCGGTTTGTTTCTATGGACCAGCACGTTGAAGTAGTCTAGTTGATGCGGATGGATGCGAACCATCTCGACGAGCGTCACGGCGAAGCCGATGGCTACCAAGATATATATATATATATATATATCAACTCGTAGGGACTTTCGCTCGACAGCGGATGCGACTTCATAAAGACCATACGCGCCCAAAACCGAGAATGACGCATTGCAGAAAAAGAAATGCCGCCAGCCATTGTAGAGATTAGAGCCGAGCAAAATGGCGGCGAGCATGGGCAGGGCGAAGCAACCCAGAACCAAAAAGCCGAACCGCAACGGCGTGTTGCCCAGGATGTCGCCGGGATGGGCGATGCCCCGAGAGAGCGTGAAAATGATCCCGATGACGATGAGCAGGAGCGCGACCGGCGGGGTGGTTATTCCAATCCAGTGGGGCAGGTAATCGGCCGGGAGCGCGTCACTCGAGAACCATTCGCCTCGAAATATCTGAGGGAAGATCAGGTATGGATAGGCGGCCAGTTCCGTAAACGCCACGATCATATTCCCAATGGGGTCGCGCCAGAGAAAGGGCCAAGTGGCGTACAGTGTGATCATGCCGACCGAGACAAATGCCGCGCTGTTGCGGAGGATACGCACCCGCGCCGCACCATCGGAAGCGCGCCAAAAGTCCAGCGCGCACATGATCAAAACCGCGGGGAAGAGCATCACGCCCAAAATGCGGATGTTGGTCGAAAGCGCGACGCCCACGCCGCACAAGAGAAAGCCCCACAGATCGCCTTTCTCAAAGGCGCGATGAATGAGAAACAACGCGATGATGAACATGCTGAGAAACGGAATGTCCTTGGTATTGAAGAACGAGTGGGCATAGATCCGAGGGTGGAGGAGGAACAGCAATAAGGCACACAGCGCCAGCCACCGGTTGCCGTACATCCGATAGACCAGCAGGGCGCAGAAAAAACCGCCCATGAGGAAGAAGCCGTGCGTGAGGAGATGGCGGGTCAAATAGATATCGCGGGTGTCCGTCAGGCCCAGGGCGCGCTCGACAAAGAGCAACGGCAACTCGAAGGCCATGCCGTAGATTTTATCTTTGTGCGCGAGCAGTTCTTCATCGTTGCCAAACACGTAATTGGCGGTCATGATCGCCACATTGCGTTGTGTAGGATCGTCATGAGAAACGCCGTAGTTGTCAAAAACGGCGATGCCGACGATGAAAAAAATTGCAGTCGCGAGAAGCGCGCTGTGGGACGCCAGAAAGTCGCGCAGTGCTTTTGCGGAAAAGCGGGAAGTTACAATCACGAGAGGCTCCGTAAATTGACCTCTGACTTTATTCACGAGGAGCGTGACTTCATCTGTCTGTGCGGACGATGGAGGAGGCGAGCGGCCTGACTTTACATCGAAACGCCCAAAAGCCCGCGCGTGAACTGAAAGTCCGTATTGCCGATGGCGGGGGTTTGGGGCGCGTATTGCCGGGAGGCGACCGCGATGATCAAATTCAAGAGGGCGTCGGCATTGCGGTTGGGATCCGCGTTGAGGATCGCGTCAAAATCATCGCCGTAGGCATTGGCCGCACGTTCATCTCCGCTTACTTGCAACACCGGGATGAGCGGATGGCCCTGTTGCGGGTGATCGCCTGCGTATGCCGCGATGAGGTGGACGCCCGTGCCGCCCAATCCGGTGAGGGTTTCGACCCAGTGGTCGGTCTGGCTGTCCATGATGTAATACCCGGCGCGCGCTGTGATTTGCCCGTGCGATAGCGTGGGCGCGGGGGGCGCGTTGCCGAGCACATCGGACAGGTAGATCGGATGGGACAGGAAGCGCGCATTGTCGGGCACGACGAGCGTGGCGCCCGCGCCGATCAGAATTTGGGACAGGAGGGCGAGGGATTGTGCGGCGTTGTCGGACAACTGCCCCGAAGCGTGCATGCCAATGCGGAGCGCGGACAGATCGGTCGGCGCGATTTCCGGAGGTTCGGCCCGCGCGAATCGGCGGTCAAAATAGGTTTCGACCTTGTCCAAAACCGCGTCGATACCGCCGTCGAGTTGCACGCTCGCCCATCCATACGCATCCGCGCCGATCCCCTGGTCGCGGAGCGCGTGGCGGATGTAGTCGTTGTGGGTTTTTTCGCAACCGTGTTCCAAGAGCAAGCCGCTGTGTACCAAGGGGTGGGTGAGGTAGCCGAGCATGGTGCGCGTGTACAGGCGTTCGGTGGCTTCGCCGGCTACGCCGCAGCCCTCGGTATGCGCGAGGGCCACAAAGCGCGAGACCCCCTTTTCCCGGCCCAAGCCCTTTGCGGTGAGGCGTTTGGCCGCCATCAGCGCGATTTGCCCCGAACACAGGCTAGTCGGCAAAATCAGGCCCACGCGGTCCGTGGTCGCGCCGTCGCCGGTGCGGATGGCGTCAAAGGTGCGTTCATCGGAATCCAAGATTTGCACGGCGAGGGGCACGCCCGAAGGTTCGGGCCGATTTTGCAGGTCGGGCAGGCGATCTGTGGAAGTCTGCCGCCAGGCGCGCCAAATCGAGACTTGTGCGTGGGCGGCCCGTTCGCCTTTGCTGCGTTGTCCGGACGCGATTTTGCAGGTCAGGTCAAACATGTCGCGGCCCAAGTCGTCCATCGGCGTGCCGTCCAAATACGCGCCTGCGTTGACGTCCATGTCCTTGCTGAGCAGGCCATAGCGTTCGGATGTGGTCACGATTTTGAGGGTGGGCACAAAGGGGAAATTCGTAATCGACCCGTTGCCCGTGACAAAGAAGATCAGATTGCATCCCGAAGCCACTTGCCCGGCGATGCTTTCGAGGTCGTTGCCCGGGCTGTCCATGAAATAGTAGCCCGGTCGCGCCATGGGCGCGGCGTAGTCGATCACCGCGTCGAGGCGCACGTCCGGGTGGCGCTTCATGGCCGCGCCGATGGATTTGAGGACGATATTGTACAGGCCGCGAAATTTGTTGCCCCCGGACGGGTTGCCCTCTGCGGTCGTGCCGTGCCAGGCGGCCAGGGTTTTGTACGCCTCGACTTTGTCGAGAAAGCGTTGGGCCACGTCGCGAGACGCGACGTTTTGCAGGACGTAAGACTCCGCGCCGA
The DNA here is from genome assembly GCA_965242535.1 of Candidatus Latescibacterota bacterium. Taxonomy (GTDB): domain Bacteria; phylum Latescibacterota; class UBA2968; order UBA2968; family UBA2968; genus VXRD01. The sequence goes on along the minus strand of OZ251458.1, from coordinate 3,894,632 downwards.
TGAGCTCATCCGTTTCCGCGAGATTGGCCGCGCCGCCATAGCGGATGATTTCCCGCGCGACCCACGACGCCAATGGATTGCCGGAAATGCCCGAAAACGCATCGGAGCCGCCGCATTGCAACGCGATTTTGAGGTGCGACAGGGATTCGGCGGTGCGGGGCATCGCATTGACTTGGGGCAGCCAGTCCGCGATGATGGTTTCGCCCTGTTGCAGCGCGTCTTCAAAACGGCCCTCAAGCGTGAGGAAGTGGTGCAAGACGCAGTCGATGGGATGGTTTTCTTTTTTGAGAAACGCCCGCAAGTCCCGATTGGTGATCGCTTCAAAGCCGTAGTCCGCCGCGAGCACGGCGCCGACATTGGGATGCGCGATGAATCCGGCGAGGGTACGCAAGAGGAGATCTTTGTTGTTCGGCTGTTCCGCGCCGCCGCCTTCGGTGTGGGCCACCGCGACGATGCCGTCGATATTCGGATAGGCGCGTACGCGATCTTTGAATCGCGCTTCGAGTTGTTTGGCATAACTCGCCGTGCGCGAGGACGTGCCCAAGATGACGATGGTATTGCGCGTGCCCACCCCGCGCCCGCCCGATCTCTTATAGCCTTGAAAGGTACCGCGATGGCCGTAGCGTTCGACTTGCTCGCCCGGCTCAAACGCGTCGCGTTGGTGCGGCGCGATGCGGTCTTCAAAATTGGGCGCGTCGGGAAGGTCGAAGTCGAGGTCGCGCAGGGCGAGGGCGTGGAGAATCTGCGGGTTGCAAGCGTAATCCCCAGGGGCTATGGGGCGCGTGGCAACGCCAAACGGCAAGCCCCACGAGAGCAGGGGGTCGCCCGTCGCAATGGGCTGAACCGCAAAGCGATGGCCTTCGAGGACGGTATGCCCAAGCGCGAAGGTGCAACCGCGATGGGCGATCCGCGTGCCCCGATGCAATTTGCGGGTCGCAATGCCGACGTTATCCGCGGGCAGCGGGAGACGGCCGATTTCAGAAAAAGCGCGAGCTCGTGCCATGTCTTGCAATCCTTTGAAAAGCGTGAAATTGGCTCGGAGAGATAAGGCAAAGAATGGGGGATGTCAAGGGAGATGGGGAGACGGGAGACGGGAGACGGGAGAGGTGTGACGCAATCGCAATCGTAGGGACAGGCCCCTGTGCTTGTCCGAAGATACAAGGGGAGACGGGAGAGGTGTGACGCAATCGCAATCGTAGGGACAGGCCCCCGTGCCTGTCCGAAGATACAAGGGGAGACGGGAGAGGTGTGACGCAATCGCAATCGTAGGGACAGGCCCCCGTGCCTGTCCGAAGATACAAGATGGGGTTAGCCACAAAAGGCACAAAAGGCACAAAAAGGCGATGTCCCGTGCTCGGTCAAAGATATAAGATACAAGGGGAGACGGGAGACGGGAGAGGTAAGAAGCAATCGTAGGGACAGGCCCCTGTGGCATTTGTACCAACTTATTCACTATCGGGATCGCCTTGCTATTCCACCGTCCTTCAGAGAAGCCATCCCAACCGTGCCATCGCAAAAGCCCATCAACGAAAGCCATCGGGCACAGCGCGCAAGTCCGTCTCGCAACCCACATCCATTTTGCAACCCCCTTGGCAGGCTGGCGCATGTCGTTCTATTACAAAAGCGATTTGCGCTGTGCCTAGCCCCTCGGCGCATGAGAGCGGCATTTTTGAACTGCTAGAGCAGTTGTACCCCGCTCGCCTACTTTTTTTGCTGATGAAAAAAAGTAGGTCGCCGCACGCCGTAGGCACAGGCGTAGCCAACGCATCGAAGGCAACAAACAATGCTATAGGACCAAACGCTTTAGACAAGCGAGCCTCGTCGGTGCGGGTTGGTGCGTATCAAAATTTGGTATCATTTAATTTTTGGAGTAATTAGTTGGTACAGATGGCCCCTGTGCCTGTCCGAAGATACAAGATGGGGGAGTGGTCAGTCCAGCCCGCCCAACCGCATAAAAAAAGTAAGATGCGATCGGTTTTTCGCTCCACCGCTAGTCGCTCGTGTTGCTGGTCGCTTGCGTGGGGGTTGGGATGCACTATTCATACGGCATCACATCAGAAGGGGCATCGGATTCGGCGAAAGACAGGACGCGATCGTGCAAGGTCGGGCCGTGCAATTCGCGGTAATACGCGAACAAGTACTCGTTGCAATAGCCCGCCCACTCGCCCCATCGCGCCTCGGCCCATCGGCATATCTTCGCGTCGGAACCGGTGACGCCATACCATTCGCGGGCAAATTTTCGCACCCAGGTATCGACGGGCACTGCGTTTAGGCGATCCAGCGAAAAAAGATCGATGCACCGCGCGACCTTGATGCCGACCCCACTGCCGGGCAGGGCGTGCAAATCATCGGCGATAGCCCGCCACGTTTCGATATCCGCATCATCGCGCACCGCGGTTGCGATAAACCGCGCCGTTGTCGCCACGCGCTCGGAACGCCAGCCAAACCGGTGGCGCCGATAAAAATCGCTGTCCAATTCCGCGAGTGTATCGGGCGATGGGAATGTCCAATACGTCTCGCGATCAAAAACCCGTTTTTCGCCCAGGGTGCGAGCGATGAATCCGATCCGCTTTTTGGTCAGCGACATGCGCGCTTGCACCGAGAGCACGTAGGAAATGATGCACTCGAACGGGTCTTGCCGAACGAATTGCAATCCCTTCAACAAATCCCTCGCGCGTCTCAAAGGCGCGTCTCTGCGCGGCACGCGAATGCGCGGCATGTGATCCAAGCGCAAGTACCACCGCAAAAATGCGTCTATCGCCATTTCGCTGCGATGGGTCTGCACCGCGTCGGCCGATGCGCGATACGCGATCCGATCTCCGGTTTGCTTGAGATGCGCGACCACGCCATACACGATCCCTTTCCACCAGCCATCCGCGTCTCGCCCCCACCGAAATACCTGCCCGGATCCGAGTGTGAGCCCCAAGTGAATTTTTGAATTTTCGAGCGTTCCCGCAAAGAAATGCGTTGACATGTGGGTCATCCTTAGAAGCCATCTAAAAACTCGGGCCGCCATTGAAAGAGTCGCAAAAACATTCACTTTTCGCAGGTCAAAACCGTACAGACCGCGAAAATAGGACGCCTTGATTCCCCCCTTCCTCGCAGGCACAGGCGTAGCCTACAATGAGCGAAGCGAATAACGGGGGCTAGGGGGGTAGGTCCCGATAATTTTTAGATGGCTTCTTAGAATTGAGCGCGGACGCCGATCCCGCGTTTTGGTTTTTTGGACGAGGGTTGACCGCTGAATCCCATTGACAAAACGCGAACTTTCCGTAAAATTGATGCCCGCCAACGGGCGCGGATGGGCGTGATTCATCGCGCCATTTTTTTGGAGATCGAACATGACGAGACATGCGACAGGGCGCGACGTGCGCTTCGGGATTTGGACGCTCTTCGCGCTGATGGTCGGGTGTGCATCGGCGCCGCGCGTTCAGCTATCGCCGATCCCATCCCCCCAAAGTTGGCACGCAAAGGCCGATTCGGCAACCCCTGCGGACGCGCTTTGGTGGGCCACATTTAACGACAGCCGGCTCGATAGTTTGGTCGCGCGAGCACTGGTGCATAACCGGGATTTGCACGCGGCTGCCGCACGCCTCACGGCCGCACGCGCACAGGCGAAAATCGCAGGCGCGCCGCTGTTTCCGCAACTCAGTGGGGTCATGTCGCGGACGGACCGCAAACAAAATTTCATCGGGTTCCCCATTCCCGGTCAGGCGGAGGGCGATGTTCTCTCGAACACGAGCACCACGTATGGCCTTTCCGTCAATGCGTCTTGGGAAATCGACCTTTGGGGGCGGCTCGGCGCGGGGGCAACGGCCGCGTTGGCGAATTATCAGGCGACGCGCGCCACGTATCGGGGGGCGCGCATGTCGCTCGTTGCCCAAACGTCCAAGGCGTGGTTTGCCGCGATTGAAGCCAAACGCCAACTCGAACTCGCTCGGGCCACTTATCAGAACAACCTCACCAGCCATGAGCAAGTGCGCGCGCGCTACGAGCGCGGGGTGCGTCCCTCGCTCGATGCGCGCCAAAGCCTCTCTGACCTCGCGTCATCGCAAGACCGCTTGCACCAGCGCGAACAGCTATTCGCCATGTCCATCCGCCAACTCGAATTGCTCATCGGTCGTTATCCCGCCGGCACATTCGCCATTGCGGACGCCCTTCCCCCCGTGCCGCATCCGGTTCCCGCGGGCCTGCCTGCCGATCTCGTTTCCCGCCGCCCGGACCTCATCGCGGTCGAACGCCGATTTGCCGCGTCTCAAGCCAATTCCAAAGCCGCCAGACGCGCGCGTTATCCGCGCATCAGCCTGACCGCTTCGGGCGGCAGCAGCACAGACGCACTGGGCGAGTTGCTCAACGGGGATTTCGGCGTGTGGTCCTTGATCGGCAATCTCACGCAACCCCTGTTTCAAGGCGGGCGCATTCAAGGCAATATCGACCTGACCCGCGCCCGAGAACGCGAGGCCGCCGCGCTGTTTGCCCAAACCGTTTTGCAAGCGTACCGCGAAGTCGAAAACGCGCTCTCGGCAGAAGGGCATTTGGCAAAGCGCGAGGCCGCGTTGACGACCGCCGCCGAACAAGCGCGGGAGGCCCGTCGCTTGGCAGAGGATAGGTACTACCGAGGGCTTTCAGACCTTTTGACCATGTTGCAAACGCGCCGCACGGCGTATCAAACCGAAAGCCAACTGCTCGCGGTACGCCGGCAACGCCTCGAGGCGCGCATCGACCTCCACCTCGCGTTGGGTGGGGGATTCGAGGACGAGACTCAAGCGCGGATGGACGCAGATAACTAAAGGGCGCGGATCCCCTGACCGTCCGAAGAAATCCCGTGCTCTTTCGCAGTAACAGCCCTTATTATTTCACCCCAACTTTTGGAGGTACCCGTGAAGAACAACAAGCAAATTATCGCGGTGATTGGCGGCGCGGCCGTCGTCTTGGGCCTGCTTTTGTACATCGCATTGCAGCCGAGCGAAGAGGAAATCGTTCGGGAAAATCTCTATGTCCAGCAACTCGAGGCCGATGCCGAACGCTATGCCGCGCAGGCGGATTCCCTGAATCTCTTGGTCGAATCCCTCAATGCCCGCATCGACACGGTGCGCGCACAAATGGACAGCGCCCGCACGGACAATAAAATATTATTGACCACGTTGCGGCGCGTGACCAACGAGAGCAAGGAATACCAGCGTCTGTACAAAGAACAACGCGCATTGGTCAGCAGGTTGCGCGATGAAATCACGCGGGTCAAAGCCGGTGCCGCCACGCAGATCGAACAGCTCAAAACCTCTTTGGACAGCCTCAACAGCACGCTTTCCGAACAAGCGATTCGCCTCACCCGAATGACAAACTCGCTCAAAAAAGCCGAAGAAGAAAACCGCGCCTTGCGGGAAAAAACCGCGCCTTGCGCGAAACCCTCCAGTCGGTGATCGTCTATGTGGGCACGGAAGACGGCTTAAAACAACAGGGGTATCTCGATACGTCTCGGCGATTCGTCCGCAAAAATTACAAAATGACAAATTTCCCGGACCTCGACAACGGCGACATCATCAAAGTCCGCATCGGAGAACCCTTTGGCGTGCGGGGCGAACTCGCGGCCCTGTGCGACCGCCACGGCAAACTCGGCAAAGGCAGGGAATACGAACTCGGCGAAGGACGAGACGGGCAATTCCTCATCACCTTTTCCGACTCCGCGCTCGCGGGCCAACGCATCCTCGCGGTATTGAAAAATTGAGCGGCGTTTCACTACTATACGCGAACAAAAGCCCTTCTCCCCAACTCGGGAGGAGGGCTTTTGCGTCATGCGATAAATATGCGATGCGGGTTTTGAACCAGCCTGGCATGGTATTGGCCGGGGGCGACACAAGTCTCGAGTGTTTTTATCGAGGGGATCTTCCCCTCGCTTCTCATTCAGCGCTCTTCGCGTCCGGTCTTACATCTCGCCTCGCCTTTGAACGGGCGGTCGCCCGTTGTACCCCGCTCGTGTCTTTGAACTCGTCTATCGCCCGTTGTACCGCTCATGGCTAAACGCCCATCTCATGTCTTCCTCTTGTATCTTCGGACAGGCACAGGGGCCATTTGTACCAACTAATTCATTATCAGGACGCTTTGCCGTTCCACCGTCCTTCAGAGAAGCCATCGCCAAACATGCCATCGCAAAAGTCCATCACCGAAAGCCATCGCGCACAGCGCGCAAGTCCGTCTCGCAACCCACATCTTTTTTGCAACCCACCTTGCAGGCCAACGCATGTCGTGCGATTACAAAAGCGATTTGCGCTGTGCTAGCCCCTCGGCGCATGAGAGCGGCATTTTTTGCTTACTTTTCTTCAGACGCTTATTCGCGTCTTCTCTGTTGACAAAAAGTAAGTCGCCGAAGGCATCGGAGGCAACCCACGATGCTTTAGAAGCCATCTAAAAATTATTGGGACCTACCCCCCTAGCCCCCCTTCCTGCGAGGAAGGGGGGAATCAAGGCATCCTATTTTTGCGATAGATATGGTTTTGACCTGCGAAAAGCGAATGCTTTTGTGGCTATCTCAATGACGGTCCGAGTTTTTAGATAGCTTCTTAGGACCAAAGTTGTTAGAAAAGCGAGCCATGTCAGTGCAGATTTGTGCGTATCAAAATTGAGAATAACTTAATTTACAGAGTAATTAGTTGGTACAGATGGCACAGGGGCCTGTCCCTACGATTGCGATTGCTTCTCACCTTTCCCGTCTCCCGTCTCCCCTTGTATCTTATATCTTTGACCGAGCACGGGACATCGCCTTTTTGTGCCTTTTGTGGCTAACCCCATCTCCCGTCTCCTGTCTTACCCCTTTCCCCGCTTTTCATCCGAGATCCGCCCTCATCACCGTCACCTTTTCCAACCGGTCGGGAACGGGATCAAAGCCGACGCCGGGCCTGTCGTCCAGCACCACGTTGCATTTTTCGTTCTGCTCGATCCACCGGTCTGTAATCTCCTCGACATAGAACTTGGAAGAGGGAAACACGTCTGCGGGATACGTAAATCCGGGTAGCGTGCCCAAGGCCGCGCAAATCCCCGCGCCGATACCGCTTTCCAGCATGCCGCCCACCCATGCTTCCATGCCCGCGTTGCGCGCCAAGTCGTGAATTTGCAGCGCGTTGAACAAGCCGCCCACGCGGCCCGGTTTGACGTTGATCGCGCGACACGCGCCCAACTTGAGGGCGAGTTCAAAATCCCGAGGGCGTTTTACGGATTCGTCCAAGCACACGGGCGTTGCGATTTGGCGTTGCAACTCGGCGTGTTCGATCAGGTCGAGGTGATCTAACGGTTGTTCGATCATCGCCAGATTGAATTGATCAAATGCCATGAGCGCGTCAAAATCCGAGTGCAAATCATAGCCCGCGTTGCAATCCACATGAATGACGGGATCCGGAAATGCCGCCCGCACGGCCTTGAGCACGTCGATATCCCAGCCGTGCTTGACCTTCAACTTGATGCGCGGATACCCGTCGTCCACCGCGCCTTGGATCAGAGACAAAAGTTCGTCAATGGTATCTTGCACGCCAAAATCCGCGCCGCACGCCACAGTCGGATCACTCGCCCCCAGCGACCGCCACAGGGGGATGCCCTTCAATTTGCTGTCCAGTGCCCACCACGCGGTTTCCACGGCCGCTTTGGCAAAGGGATTGCCCTTAAAAATCGCCAGCCTGTCCATGACATCGCGCGCCGAGTCCAAGGTTTGCCCCACCAATCGCGGCAAAAAAAATTCCCGTGCGGTCTCGTAAACGGACCGGGCGGATTCCGGTGAATAGGTCGGCGCGTAAAACGGCGTTGCCTCGCCCCACGCTTCAGCGCCTTCCCCAGACAATTTGACCACTACCGAATGCACCGTCGCATCCTCGCCATACGCCGTGCGCCACGGCGAAATCAACGGCAACTCGACATACCGTATTTCTGCGGCATCGATTTTCAAGGTTCGATCCTTTTTTAAAATTGGGAATGGGACCTATCGCCCCGACCTTTTCGAGATATGGAAAAACCGCTCTTTATCCGTCACTGACGTTACGCACAGCTCAGTCCGCACGCCCGGCAACGCGAGCGGTAGTTTGGGTCTCGGCGCCATTTCCCGCGCAAATTTCTTATGGTGTTCACAGATCGGAATATAGCCCATTTGATATTTTTTGCAGGACTTTTCGGCCTTTGATTGACTTCAAGGGGACAAGGCGGTATATTCCCACTCGTTTTATCGCCCTCATTTTCCCCTTATTGCCAACGCGATGAATCTCCAGAACATCCGAAATTTCTCCATTATCGCGCATATCGACCATGGCAAATCGACCTTGGCCGACCGCTTGCTCGAGCAGACGCAAACCCTGAGCAAATTCCAGATGCAAGACCAAGTGCTCGACAGCATGGACCTCGAGCGCGAGCGGGGCATCACGATCAAGTCGCACGCCATTCGCATGGATTACAGCGCGCCGGATGGGCGGGTTTACGAACTCAACCTCATCGACACGCCCGGCCACGTCGATTTTTCCTACGAAGTCTCGCGCAGCCTGACCGCGTGTGAAGGCGCGTTGCTCCTCGTAGATGCCGCGCAAGGCGTGGAAGCGCAAACCGTCAGCAATGTCTTGCTCGCGTTGGAACACGACTTGACGATCATCCCGGTCATCAACAAAATCGACCTGCCCGGCGCGGAGATCGACCGCGTGGTCATGCAACTCCACGACCTGCTCGGGGTGGAAGAAGAGGAAATCGTCAAAATCAGCGCGAAAGAAGGCATTGGCATAGACGGCCTCTTGACCGCCATCATCGACGACATCCCACCTCCGCAAGGCGACCCCGCCGCGCCGCTCAAAGCCCTCATCTTCGATTCCATCTTCGACCAGTACCGCGGCGCCGTGGCCTACGTGCGCGTGTTTGACGGCGTTTTGCAAAAGGACATGCCCATCCGCATGTTCTCGACCCGGCAAACGTACAGCGCGGAAGAAATCGGCACCCTCAAACTCAAGCGCGTCCCGCAAAAAAGCCTGGGCGCGGGCGAAGTCGGGTACCTGATCGCGGGCATCAAGGACCTCGAAGACGCGCGCGTGGGCGACACGGTTACCCACTCAATCCATCCCGCATCTGCCCCTTTGCCCGGGTACCAAAAAGTCAAACCGATGGTCTTTGCCGGGCTGTATCCCGTCTCGTCAGACGACTTTGAAAACCTCCGCTCCGCGCTGGAAAAACTGCACCTCAACGACGCGTCCCTGCACTACGAACCCGAAACCTCCACCGCGCTCGGCTTTGGATTTCGCTGTGGCTTCCTCGGCCTGTTGCACATGGAAATCATCCAAGAGCGGTTGGATCGGGAGTTCGACATCGACATCATCACCACCGTGCCCAATGTCGAATACCGCGTGCGCTTGAGCGATGGCGCGTTGCTACACGTGCAAAATCCCGCGCAAATGCCCCCTGCGGGACAGATCCAAGACATCGCCGAACCCGTGCTCGACGCGCAAATCCTCGTCCCGTCTGACTACGTGGGCAACATCATGCGGATCGCCCAAGACCGGCGGGGGCATTACCGCACGACCGAATACATCGACCCCACCCGCGCCTTGTTGCGCTACGACCTGCCCCTGTCGGAAATCGTCCTCGATTTTTACGACCGCCTCAAATCCGCGTCTCGGGGTTACGCGTCGTTCGACTACGAATACAAAAAACACGCCACGGCGGACTTGGTCAAACTCGACCTGCTCATCAACGGCGACCCCTTAGACGCCCTTTCGGCCATCGTCCACCGCGACCGCGCGTACGACTGGGGCCGCGCCTTGTGCCGCAGGCTCAAAGCCCTGATCCCGCGCCAGCTCTTTGAAGTCGTCATCCAAGCGGCCATCGGCGCGAAAGTGATCGCCCGCGAAACCGTGCGCCCCTTCCGCAAAAACGTCACCGCCAAGTGTTATGGCGGCGACATCACGCGCAAGCGCAAATTGCTCGAGCGGCAAAAAGAGGGCAAAAAGCGCATGAAACAAGTCGGCGCGATCGAGATCCCCCAAGAGGCATTCCTCGCGGTCTTGCGGATGGAGGGATAATCGTTTCGGCACATGCCTGATGGCTCACTATTCTGTAAATTAAATAATTATGGATTTCAATTTTTCAAAAGCATGGTGGACGTGATGCCGTACGTCAATTAAGCCATCGCCCAACATGCCATCCCAAAAGCCCATCACCGAAAGCCATCAAGCACAGCGCGCAAGTCCGTCTCGCAACGCACTTCTTTTTTGCAACTCACCTTGCAGGCTGTCTCATGTCGTCCTATTACAAAAGCGATTTGCGCTGTGCCTAGCCCCTCGGCGCATGAGAGCGGCATTTTTTGCTTACTTTTTGTTGCTGTAGCATACTACGCGACAAAAAATAAAGACCTGTGCAAAATCTGAAAAAGAGTTAGATTTAAGTTATCCGCAAAAACCCTCACCCCTTCTCGGAAAGCACAGGTCTATGTCGGATCAAGTTATGCAACTGTACCCCATCTTGCAAGCGCATTTTCCTTGGCACAAAGCCCGGGTGACCTTCCTCTCGGCCTTTCTCTTGGCCTTGATGAAAGTGACGACCGTCAATTTGACCAAACTGGCCAATGCGCTCAATGGCAAAGTGAAGCCAAAATCCAACTACCGCAGAATCCAACGTTTTTTCGCCGAGTTCACGCTACCGGAAGATTGGGCAACGGGCTTGATTCTGCATCTCTTACCGGTCAAATCGGATTTTATCCTCGCCATGGACCGGACCCAATGGTCGTTGGGTAAGGTGTCGATCAATCTCCTGACCGTGGGCATCCTCTATCGAGACATGGCGTTTCCCATTTGCTTCAAGATGCTCCACAAAAAGGGCAACTCGAGCACGCAAGAGCGCATAGACCTCATGAAACGGGTCCGTCAACACATCAAGACCTGTAAGATTCGCGCCTTGGTGGCCGACCGCGAATTTATTGGGCGAAAATGGTTTAAGTGGTTGACCGAAAACAACATGCCTTTTGTCATTCGCCTCAAAGAAAACGCGATCCTCGAAACGGGACAAAAAGCGATTCCATTGAAAAAACGATTCGCCAATCTGACCTTGAATCAGCAAACGACCTTGCCAAAACCCGGGCGCGTCTATGGACAATCGCTCTCTTTATCGGCAATCCGATGCCCAGAGGAATGGGTGATGGTCGGCAGCAACACACAAGGCATTGACGCACTCAAGACCTATAAAAAACGATGGAGTATTGAAGTCCTTTTTGCCAACCTCAAACGCCGAGGCTTTGATCTCGAACAGACCCATCTCACCGACGCCGACCGCATCGAAAAACTCATCGCGCTCTTGACCCTCGCCGTGTGTTGGGCCCATCTCATGGGCGAAGCGCGCGCCCACCACACCCCGCTCAAAATAAAAAACCATGAGAAAAAAGAGAAAAGTCTCTTTCGATATGGACTCGATTATCTGCAATATGTCCTTTTGAATATTCAAGACCACGCACGCACATTCCAACGCTGTCTGAAAATCCTAAAAGAAGCGCGATTTTTACCCGATTCTTAGTTTTGTCGCGTAGTATGGCTGTAGACAAAAAGTAAGTCGCCGAAGGCATCGAAGGCAACAAATGATGCTTTAGGACCAAAGTTGTTAGAAAAGCGAGCAATGTCGGTGCTGAGTTGTGCGTATCAAAATTGAGAATTATTTAATTTACAGAGTACTTGCTTTTTTATGTCCAAAAAATCCGTGATTGTCGAATACCTCAAAGCCATCGCGCTCGCGTTTGCCATCGCGCTCGTCATCCGCACCTTGGTCGTGCAGGCGTTTCGCATTCCGTCCGGATCGATGGAAGACACCTTGCTGATCGGCGATTTTTTGTTGGCGAACAAGTTCATCTACGGCGCGCGCATTCCGTTTACCGGCATCCGCTTGCCGGCGATCCGAGAGCCAGAGCCTGGGGATGTGGTCATCTTTCAATACCCGCGAGACCCGTCCCGCGACTACATCAAGCGCATCGTGGCAGGGCCCGGACAAAGCGTTGAGATCAAAGACAAAAAACTCTATGTCGATGGCGAGATCGTCCGCAATCCGCCGCGGGCAAAACACACGGATCCCTTCATCCGCAAATTCGCCCACACCCGCGACAACTACGGCCCTGTGCGCGTGCCCGAGGGCGGTTATTTCGCGATGGGCGACAACCGCGACAGGAGCGAGGATAGCCGATACTGGGGCTTTCTCGAGCGCGACCTCATTCGCGGCAAAGCGTTCGTGCTCTACTGGTCGTAGGCGCCCGATGCCCATGGCCCCCAATACCACAACTGGAGTTCGCTACCGGGCATCGCGCTCTACCATCTGATCCAGTTCCCGAGCCGCACGCGCTGGCGGCGCATCGGCATGCGCGTGGAGTGAAACGTGAATCTCGGCCTCTACATCCACATCCCATTTTGCCACTCGCGGTGTCCGTATTGCGATTTTGCATTTGTCGTGGGAAAAACACACCTCGCAAAGCGATATACCGATGCGGTCATCGCCGAGTTGCAGCACCGCATGCAAAGCACGCGGCCCGCGTTCGATACGATCCACTTCGGCGGGGGCACGCCCTCGGCCATTCCGCCCGCGCAACTGGGGCGCGTCCTGACCACTGTAAAAGACGCCGTGTCCCCAGATGCGGAAATCGCGGCAGAAGCCAATCCCAACGACCGCGAACACTTTGAAAAATTGCGCGCCCTCGGCATCAACCGCTTGAGCTTGGGCGTACAGGCATTTGGGGATCGCGCGCTCAAAGCACTCGGGCGATTCCACGCGGCACGCGACGCGACCGCCGCGTTTGACGCAGCGCGAGACGCGGGGTTTGAGAACATCGGCATCGACCTCATGTTCGGCGCGCCCGGGCAAACGCGCGGGGAATGGAGCGAAAGCCTGAGCAGGGCGATTGACCTGCGGCCCGAGCACATCTCGACGTATGGCCTCACCGTTGAGCCGCGCACGAATTTTGCCCGCCGGTTGCAAAAGGGGCGATTGGACTTGCCGCCGGAAACGGACCAAGCCGCGATGTACTCGCAGGCGATAGACCGACTCGAAGCCGCCGGGTACGCGCAGTACGAAATCTCGAATTTCGCCCGCCCGGGATACGCCTCTCGGCACAACCGCAAGTACTGGCGCGGCCGCGCGTATTGGGGCGTCGGCATGGCCGCGCATTCCCATTTCGACAACCGCCGCGCGTGGAATGTGCGCGCCCTCACCGCGTACATCCGCCGCGTTGAGGATGGCGGAGACGCCTGCGACCGAGTGGAAACCCTCACCCCCGCGCAGCGCATGATCGAGCGCGTCATGCTCGGCTTGCGCGAACGCAGGGGGCTTCGCGCCGAGATTTCGCAGCATCCAAAAATCCGCGATCGCTGCTCGGCAATGGCAAAGTACGACCTCATCGAACAAATTGACGACCGCATCCGCCTGACGCGCAGGGGGATCCTCCTCGCGGACTGGGTTTGCGCCGAACTCGTGCGAGAACTCTAATGGAATTTCGCATCCGCCTGCCCGGCTCCACATCCAACTTAGGGCCCGGGTACGACGCCTTGGGCATGGCCTTGTCCATTTACAACGCAGTCGCGGTACGCACCCGAACGCGCCCGGGCGCGGCGCTCACCATCTGCGGCGAAGGCCGGGGCACCTTGCCGACCGATGGCGAAAATCTATTCTATCGCGCGGCCCGAGTCGCGGCACAGCGGGCGGGCAACGCCCTGCCTGGGATGGACATCCGCATGCAAAACGACATCCCGCTCGCCCGGGGGTTGGGCAGCAGTTCGACCGCGATCGTCGGCGGGATCGTCGCGGCCAACCGCCTGTTGGGCGATCCCTTTTCCCGGCCGGAGATGCTCGACATCGCCACGGCCATCGAAGGCCACCCGGACAATGTCTCGCCCTGCTTGCTCGGCGGGTTGACCGCCTCTGTGATGGACGGGGATCGCGTGGCTTGCGTACGCGCCGTGCCCCCCGCCGACCTGCGCGCCGTGGTCGCCATCCCGGAATTTGAACTCAACACCCGAGACGCCCGCGATGCGTTGCCGCGCACCATCGCCCATCGCGACGCGGTCTTCAGCGCGAGCCGCGCGTGCTTGACGACCGCCGCGCTGATCGCGGGCGAATTCGACCTGCTCGCGATTGGCATGCGAGACCGATTGCACCAACCCCATCGCGCAAAGCTCATCCCGGGCTTCGATCAAATTCTCGACGCCGCGGTCAACGCCGGGGCATGGGGCGCCGCGCTATCGGGCGCGGGGCCGACCCTCATCGCGCTGACCTCGCAAAATGCAGACGCGATAGGCAGGGCCATGACCGGGATCTGGGCGTCAAAAAACATCCCCTCGCGCTATCGCATTCTCAAAATCGATCCCCTTGGAGTGACCATCACATGAGCTATGCAAAGCCGAACCTGCGGATGCGCGTGTTTTGCCTCGCGCTCGCGGGCCTGCTCGCCTTCGATTTCGCGCTTCATCCCATCGCAGCCCACGCGCAATCGCGCCGCCGAGACACGCGACAAACCGAGGAAAAGCCCGAACGCCGAGAACCCACGCGCCCCTTTTCCGCGCCATCGCTCGAGGAAACGGAGACAGACGCGCCCCAGATCGACGTCAAAAGCATCGGCAAAGCGGCCTACGACGCGGCGATTCGCTCGGGCCGCTATATCGTCGGGCCGGGCGATGTTTTCGCCGCGGTGATCGACAAAGGCGAGGACATCGAGACCTTCGAAGTGCCCGTGGGCGCGGGCGGTAGCTTGCTCGTCCCGTCTGTCGGCCCAGTTCCGGTCGCGTTCCTGCCGCTTGCAGAGGCGAACCGCGCGATCCGAGCCGCGATCCAAAAACGCTTTCAGCACCTCGACATTTCCATCGGCCTGACGCGCTTGCGGGTCTTTCCCGTCAACGTGGTGGGCGAAGTACACATCCCGGGCGCGGTCGGCGTCCACGGCGTCGAACAAGCATCTCAACTCATCCTCAAAGCCGGGGGCCTGATCGACGACCCCGACCGCAGGGGATCCAGCCGCAATATCCAAATTATGCGTTTGGCAAACGGACAGTGGCAACGCACCGGGCGCAGGGTCGATCTCGCATTGTGGAACCGCACGGGCGACGAACAGTACAACCCCTTCATCCTCGACGGCGAGCAAATCGTCGTGCCCGTTGCCACGCGCGATTCGGTCACGGTCACGGGCGCAGTGCAACGCCCGGGCGCCTATGAATACGCGCCCGGCGACCGCGTTGCGGACCTCGTCGTTTTGGGCAATGGCCTGCGCGCCCACGATCCGCCCAAACGCGCCCAACTGTTGCGCTTGTCCAAAGAAGGGAACTGGACGCCCATCGCCATCGATCTCCCCCGCGCCTTGGATGGCGACCCCAGCGCGAACCTCCCGGTGCAAGCGGGCGACAAACTCTACGTCATCGGCGAAACGGCATTTGTGCGCGTGGAGGGCGAAGTGCAATTCCCCGGGCCTTTTCCCATAACAGAGGGGCTCCGCCTCAAAGCATTGTTGCGCCATGCCGAACTCCTGCCCGAAGCCTCTGTGGTTCAAGCGTCCCTCATCCGCAAGGTCAATTTTGAAGAACGGACCGAGGATGATCCCGCGCTCGACCGCTTGCTCGACATCGACCGCGTGCAGCGCACAGACGCCGAAGAAGCCCTCATCACCCTCAAAACCCAGCAACTTTCCGGGCGTTTGCCCATCGATTTCGCGGCCCTCATGGCAGGCGATGATCGGCACGATATCCTCCTGCAAGACGGCGATGTGGTCCGCATTCCCCGGTTTATCCCTTCCGTGCGCGTGACAGGCGCCGTCCTTGCACCTGCGAATATCCCCTACGACCCGACCCTGACGGTGGGCGGATATATCGACCTCGCGGGCGGGTTTAATACGCGCGCAAAGCGAAAAGACATCATCCTCGTAGAGGGCAATACGGGCAATCCCATCCGCGTTGAGATAACCTCGCCCGTGCGCCCAGGCGACGCGATCGTGGTTCCCGCGCGCGAAAGCACACCCGGCCAGGGCTATCGCATCGCGCGCGAGACCATCGCCATGCTCGGCTCGGTCGCCTCCCTCGTCCTGACGATCTTTCTGATCAATCGAGAACGCAGTCAGTAGTTAGGCTTCGCGTTGCCCCATCACCCGTAGGGCCAGGTGCCGTGCCCGTCCGAATATTGGACAACCACAGGGGGTTGTCCCTACGATGGCATTTTTATTTTTTTGAACGATACAGCAATACCGTAGGGCCAG
The DNA here is from genome assembly GCA_965242535.1 of Candidatus Latescibacterota bacterium. Taxonomy (GTDB): domain Bacteria; phylum Latescibacterota; class UBA2968; order UBA2968; family UBA2968; genus VXRD01. The sequence continues at coordinate 3,878,416 of OZ251458.1, read as the reverse complement.
GTGCCGTGCCCGTCCAAATGTCGGACAACCACAGGGGGCATTTGTACCAACTAATTGTTCCTGTGTGGTCTTCTGTTGCGTATTTTAAGAAGCCATCTAAAAACTCGGACCGCCATTGAGAGCGTCGCAAAAACATTCGCTTTTCGCAGATTAAAACCCAAGAATAAGGGCCTTTATTCCCCCTTGTATCTTCGGACAGGCACAGGGGCCTGTCCCTACGATTGCGATTGCTTCTCCCGTCTCCCGTCTCACCTCTCCCGTCTCACCTCTTGTATCTTTCGAGCGCGGTTTAATTAGGTGTTGCATCATCCTCTCAAGACCAGCCATCATCATGCTCAGCTCGGGGCAGGCCGCTCGCCTCTGAAGGCACAGACCTTGTAGGGAGATAGGCCCCCCGACCACCGCGTCCATACCGAAGAGTATCTAAGTCCATTGAGGCTGCATAGACAAGGTCGGTAGGCGCGGTGTGAAAGGTCGGGGCTTGAGCCGAGCGCACACACCTTACAGACCCCTCATCACAGGAGGCCACGATGTCGAAATCCCAACCCGCTTTTGCCGGCATTGATGTCAGTGCCCGCACCCTCAACGTTGCCTTGGCTAGACCGGGGCAAGCCCTCAAGCAGACGACCTTTGACAACACGCCGCAGGCGCACAAGTGCTTGCTGAAGGGGTTGACCAAGCGCGGATGGAAGGTCTGTGTCTGCCTCGAAGCGACGGGGCTTTATAGCCTTCAGGTGGCTTTGGCTTTGCATCATCATCGCCGCACGCACGTCATGGTCGTCAATCCCAAGGCGATGAGCAATTACGCGCATGCGCGCATGCAACGCGCCAAGACGGATAAACTCAATGCGGTGATGATCCTTGATTATGCCCAGCGCATGCCCTTTGTGGCTTGGCAACCGCCGAGCGAGCGCGTCTTGCAACGGCAAGCGGTGATGAGACGGGTGAACCAACTCACCCAAGCGATCATCCGCGAGCACAGCCGCGCCCATGCCCAAGGCTACCCCATCAACAGCACCGGCCTCATCGCCCGCGATATGGCGGTTCATATTCGCCACCTGAAACGCCGCATCCAGCACTTGGAAGCCCAAGCCCTCAAGTTGATTGAGCAGGACAAGGCCCTCCGGCGTGCCTATCAACGCCTCTGTTCCGTCCCCGGCATCGCCCAAAAAAGCGCCTTGCGAATCTTGGCCGAGGTGGCACTCCTGCCCCAAGATATGACACCGGCCCAATGGGTCGCACACGCAGGGCTGGACCCCAAACCGAAACAATCCGGAACCGCCAATCCCGCCCGACGCATCTCGAAAACGGGTAATAAGTACCTCCGACACGCCTTGTATATGCCGGCGCTGGTCGCCAGCAGACACCAAGCCCGGGTCAAAGCCTTCTATGATAAACTCACGGACCGAGGGAAGAAACCTTTGCAGGCCATCGTTGCGGTGATGCGAAAGTTGTTGCATTCAATTTGGGGGATGTTCCGACACGACCAAGATTTTGAGGGCGAAAAATTCTATCGAACTACCCCGCAAACCCCTTGAACTTTAAGAGAGTATCTCCCGTCTTTCCTGCTCGGAAAGGGGGCTAGGGGGTTAGGTCCCAATAATTTTTAGACAGCTTCTCAGCACAGAGAAATCCGAAATATCGACCTGTCCCAGTATCCCAAACCGAGAGCATCCTGCGATGGCTCGATTCCGTTGCATGGCTCGTAAATGTCAACACAGCCTTGTGCCCAATGGCGAGGTTAAAGAGATTTGGATCGCGCAGTTGATCGCCAACCAAATTGCCGTCTTGGACGCTTGGAAAAACCGATGATTTGGGCAGGTGATTCGCTTTGCCGCGCACCGCGATTTTGAGGATCAGCGTCAAGGCCGATGTGCTCCTCCCCTGCGCTTGACATCCCAAAACATAAGGCTTATATTTTCGGGTGTCACCGAAAAATGGCCCTTGCCGCAGTGACGCGCGACAAAGGCCGTTGGGAATTGCATTTTAGCCCTGCTTACGCCCGCAGAGTCTGCGACTGAATAACACCACTTCAGCACCTGCCTCAAGTGCTTTTCTCAAGGGGACATGCCCGCCGTTGCTCGCGCTTCTCAACTTGGAGTTCCCATGCCCGATTCCGTACCTCAGGTGCTGATGCACAGCGCGCCGAGTTTGTACGAGCATCTCGACGCATTTGCCGATGTCGTCAAATCGGCTGTCGAGATCGCGGGGATTTCGGAAGATGAGCGCGGCGATCTGATGGTCGCGGTCATGGAGGCCGTGAACAACGCGATTGCCCACGGCAATGGCGCAGATGCCTCTAAGCAGGTACATCTCAAGATCGATATCCAGCCCGATTCCGTCACGATTTGGGTGCGAGACGAGGGGCCGGGCTTTGACCCCGACGCGACATCGGATCCGCGCAGGCCGGAAAATTTGATGAACACTTCGGGACGCGGGCTTTTGATGATGCGCGCATTTATGGACGAAGTGGCGTTTATGCCCTCGCAAACCGGCACACTGGTGAAGATGGTCAAGTATTTTCCCTCTCGATCATCCCCATCCCACAGTTGAGGAGGATGCCATGCAAACGGTCATTTCAGGACATCACTACCACGTTTCGGACGCGACTCGCGCCCATATCCAAGCCGTGGTGGCGCGGTTCGAGCGGTTTTACAATCCGGTGCTGGATTGCCACATCACCATTACCAAAGAAGAGCATGCATTTCGCGTGGATATGATCGCCAATGTCCACAAGCACACCCTCAAGGCGTCGGACGAGGGCATCAAACTCTATCCCGCCATCGATGCGGCCGGCAAGAAGATGGTTCGCCAGTTGAAGAAATTGCACGACCGCCGCCGAAAGCCGCGTCCCGCTGTCGTTTCCGAAGTCCTAAATTGAGGCATGAGCCGTGCCCCAAATTTCCGTTGGCAAAATATTAGAGGATTACGGCGACCAACTCGCGCTCGCCTTTGTCGCTGGCCGGGGGGGGATGGACAACACCCTGTCGACGAGCGATGTACACCGCCCCGGCCTCGCACTCGCGGGCTTTCTCGGGCTTTTTACGTTTGACCGGGTTCAGGTGATGGGCAACACGGAGATGCTGTATTTGGCGAGTCTCGAGCGGGATGAGCGGCGCAAGACCCTCGAAACCATTTTTCAGTTTGAAATTCCCTGCGTGGTGATCACAGACGGCAACGAGGTGATGCCCGAGATGGTCGAATTGTCCAATGCCCGAGGCATTCCCCTGTTGACCACGCCGTTTGCCACCACCAAGTTCGCGCACCTCTTGTCTTATTACCTCGACGATGTGTTTGCCCCGCGCACGGCCATCCACGGTTCGCTCGTCGACGTGTATGGCATTGGGCTGTTGTTCGTCGGCGCAAGTGGCATTGGCAAAAGCGAAATCGCCGTGGATTTGGTCGAGCGCGGCCACCGTTTGGTCGCCGATGATGTCGTGCTCGTGTCGCGCAAGGTGCAGGGCATTATCGTGGGCAGCAGCGGCGATACCCTGCGCGATCACATGGAGATCCGCGGCTTGGGAATCTTGAATGTCCGCAACATGTTTGGGGTGCGCGCGGTTCGCATGCAAAAGCGCGTGGAGGTGGTCGTCAAGCTCATCAAATGGGACGAAACCGCCGCGTATGACCGCATCGGCCTCGACGAGGATTGGGTCTCGATTCTCGACATCGAAGTGCCGCAGGTGACCGTGCCGATCTACCCGGGAAAGAACATCACGGTGATCGCCGAAACGATCGCGCTGAATTACCAACTCAAAATTCAGGGCTACCACACGGCACAAGAATTTAACCGCCGCTTGTTGGATCGCATCAAAAACAAATTGCGAGGCGATGTGCAGGTGCGCGCAGATATCGAGTGATCCGCAGAGAATTTTCGGAGGAATCCATGAAGTTGAACTGTTTTGTCTTCGGCGCGTTGCTGATCGGCGCGATGGGATGCGGGGACCAACGGGATGAAAGCGATGCCCAACGCGCCCTCGCTTCTGCGCGGGATTTGGAAGAGGAATTGACCGATTTGCCGCGGGCCATCGCGCGGTATGGCGAGATCGCGGCGCAATTCCCAAGCACTCGAGCGGCGCGAGCAGCGCAGTCGCGGCGCGCCATGCTTGAACAGGTGCAGACGCGCTTGGCGGGCAGAGATAGCGTTTCCCAAGACAGCACGCAGGTCTTTTACGAGGCGGTGGTCGCGATCGCCCCGGATTATTTTGCCGCGCTGAAAAAACTCGGCACGAATTACAGCAACCAACTCTTCCTCAACGCGCCGTTGGCCGCGAAATTGGGGATGGTAGCGGCGAAGAACCACAGCTTGAAGATATGGGCGAAACAGGACAGCATGTGGTCGCGCTACGATTTTCGGCCCATCCCGTCGAACCGCTTCTGGCGGGATCAGTTGTGCAAGGACGCGCTGAAGGTCACAAAAATGTTGATCGCCCAAGCGTTCCGAGATTACGACCTCGCGTTGATCGTCATCAATCGGGGATTGGCTTACGCCTCGGGCAAAGACGCGATTTCACAAGCCAAAGTGTACGCGGCGTATTGCGCGTTTTGGCAGGGCGAACCATCGGATCTCCAATGGGGCATCGCGCTGGCAAACGAGGCCCTGAGCTACGAATTTTTGTCGGATAACGACCGCGCCCGCGCCTATCACGTCATCGGCTTGTGCCATCGGTATCTCTATCAGGATTCAAAGAACATGGCGCATCTCGACGCGGCGATCAAAGCCCTCAACGAAGCCGTGAATATCGACGGGGACATGGGCGAAGCAAAAGAACTGCTCAAGGAGGCGCGCCGACAACGCGCGCGGATCGCGTCGTAAAAAGCCGCCATTTTCCCGCTTTCACCATGAAAAAAATCGTTTGCAAATTCGGCGGCTCATCGGTCGCCGACGCGGATCAAATCAAAAAAGTGGTGTCGATCGTGCAGGGCGACGACCGCCGCGGTTTCGTCGTTCCGTCCGCGCCCGGCAAGCGGTCTGACAGCGATGCGAAAATCACCGATTTGCTGTATTTGTGCCACGACCTCGCGCGGCGAAAGATCGACTTTTCCGAGGCGTTTGGCAAAATTCGCACGCGGTTTTTAGCCCTCGCAACCGCGCTCGGGATATCGTTCGATATGGCGGGTTTGCTCGATGAAATCGGCCGCGAGATCGCAGGAGGCGCGGGCCGGGATTACGTGGCTTCCCGCGGCGAATACCTGACCGGTCGCGTTTTGGCCGAGGTGTTGGACGCCGCGTTTGTCGATCCGGCCGAGGCGATTCTCTTCCGCTCGGATGGGCGTTTTGACAGCGACGCGTCCTATGCCCGGTTGCGGGCGCGATTGTCCGAGGATCGGCGCTATGTGATTCCCGGGTTTTACGGCGCGGATGCCGAGGGCGAGATCGCGACCTTTTCGCGCGGCGGCTCCGATATCACCGGCGCGATTGTGGCCCGCGCCGTGGGGGCGGCGGTGTACGAAAACTGGACCGACGTGTCCGGGTTGCTCATGGCGGATCCGCACAGGGTGCCCCATCCCTTGCCCGTCGAGGAAATTACCTACCGCGAGATGCGCGAGTTGGCGTATATGGGCGCCGATGTTTTTCACGACGAGGCCATGTTCCCAGTGCGTTCGGCTGAAATTCCGGTTCACATCCGCAATACCAATCGCCCCGATGATGCGGGCACGCGAATCGTACCGCGTCGAGATCGCACAGATCGCCTGATCGCAGGCGTGGCGGGCAGGCCCAATTTCAGCATGCTCTTTATCGAAAAAGCCATGATGAACCAGACGAGGGGATTCGGGCAACGGGTCTTGGAGGTGGTCGCGCGGCACGGGATCAGCTACGACCACACGCCTTCGGGCATCGATACGATGTCGGTGATCATTCAAGATGAACAATTAGAGCACAAGGGCGAGCTCCTCGTCGAAGACATTCAGCGCATCCTCGAGCCGGATCGCGTGGAACTCATCCGCGGCCTCGCGCTGATCGCCACAGTCGGCGAGGGCATGGCGCATCGGGTCGGCATTGCAGCGCGTCTGTTTTCCGCGCTCGCCGATGCCGGGGTCAACGTGCGGGTCATCGATCAGGGGGCTTCCGAGATCAATATTATCGTGGGGGTCAAAGAAGCGGATCTCGACCGCGCCATCGTCGCCATTTATCGGGCATTCGTAACGTAAAAGAGGGGAGACGGGAGACGGGAGACGGGAGACGGAAGAGGTGAGAGGCAACAGGCAACAGGCAACAGGCAACAGGGGAGACGGGAGAAGCAATCGCAATCGTAGGGACAGGCCCCTGTGTCTGTCCGAAGATACAAGATGGGAGACAGGTACGGGTCAGGGGTCAGTTCGCCATGCAACCATCACCGGTAGGGACAGGCCCCTGTGCCTGTCCGAAGAGGCAAGACGGGAGACGGAAGACGGAAGAGGCAAGAGGGGAGAAGCAATCGCAATCGTAGGGACAGGCCCTCGTGCCTGTCCGAAGATACAAGAGGCAAGTTTAGCCATGAGCGGGGTACGACTCGCTCGTCGAAAGATACAAAGAGGAAACGCCATGAAAATTCTCGTAACGGGATCGCACGGTAGGGTGGGGGGCAATCTGGTCAAACGCTTGTTGGACAAGGGCCACGACGTACGCGGCTTTGTCTATCCCGGCGATGCGAGTCGGGCGGGCAAGTGGGTGGGGGTGGATGGGGTGGAGGTCGTCGAGGGCGACCTGCGCGATTTCGAGGCCGTGTCGCGCGCGGTTGAAGGCGTGGATGCGGTGTACCATCTGGCCGCGGCCTTTGCAAGCCCGCATAGCCATATCGAATATTTGCAGATCAACGGTCTGGGCACGCTACACCTGCTCGAAGCCGTGCGCGATAAAGTGCCCCATGTGCAACGATTTGTGTACGCATGCACAGAAGCCATCTACTGGCGGGTCGAGGAATCGGGCCGCCTGTTCGAGAAGCCGATCGCCGAGGATATGGTCAGCGCGACCCATGCCATGCCGTATTTTTTGACCAAGTGGATCGGCGAAGAATTGGTGGTGAATTACGGCGTGCAATACGACCTGCCGTGCGTGGTCTGTCGGTTTGCGACCATTTTTGAGCCGAGTGAATTTTTGACCGCAGACGGCGTTCCCAAATTCTGCGCCCTCAGACCTGCGCTCGACCGGTTGCGCCGCGCGGAAAATCCGACTCGACGCGCACAACGCGCGGCCCTCGAAAAAGCCTGGGAAGATGGCGCGCGGGTGTTGATCAGCCGTTGCCCCGATGGCAGGAGTTTTAAGCAGGAGTGGGCAGACGTGCGCGATATTGCCCTCGGCCTCGCGTTGGCATTGGAACGCGATGACGCCATCGGCGAGGCATTTACCCTAGGCGGCTCGCTCGTCGTATGGGAAGACGACGTCCCCAAAATCGCCCAACGCCTGGGCGTGGGCTATGCCGAAGCGACGATGCCCGCGCCGAATTTTTTTGAATTTGATCGGACAAAGGTCCGAAACCTGCTCGGCTATCGCGCCGAGCACGACTTGTGGAGCACGCTGGATGCGGCGTTGGCGATGCAGGCGGGCAAAGAGACCGATGTCGTTCCCACAGGAATCCGGTACGGATGAAACCCAACGAAAGGAATTGCTATGGAGCAAACTCCGCATATCCCCCGAAATCAAACGAAAGGAATTTCTATGGAACGAACTTCGCACATCCCCTTTCACCGAGATGTCAAACCTACGAGGAGAATTTTTATGAGACGCTGGCGTGAACGCATTTCGATTCTGTTTTTTGCCACCTTGCTCGTCGTCGCGCAAACGTTGCCCATCCGGGCGCAATCGACCGGGCAGATCGCGGGCACGGTGGTCGATGCCGAAAGCGGCGAGAAGTTGGAATTTGTGCAACTCTACATCCAAGCGCTGAATATCGGCGCGATGTCAGACGAGGAAGGCCGCTTTCACATCCAAGATGTGCCGCCCGGCACGCATGAACTCCAGGCGGAGTTGATCGGCTATACGGGCCTTGCGGAGACCGTGACCATCGCTACCGAGCAAACCGTGACCGTCGAGCTGCGGATGGCGCCTTCCGCGCTTTTCCTCGACGAAGTGGTGGTGACCGGCACGGCATTTAAGGAATCGCCCATCAGTTTGACCTATGCGGTCGCCGTGGTGGGCCGAGACAAAATGAAGGAACAAGGGTCGCCGCAAGCCACCGATTTCTTCAAGAACATCAGCGCGAGCCACGGCGTGATCGGCGAGCGGAGCAGTTGGTACAACGCCAACCAAGCCGGCACCCTGTCCGAGAGCGTGGCCAATGTCAACCTGCGCGGTTTGGGGGCTTCGCGTACCTTGGTGCTGATCAACGGTCAGCGTCAGGTGTACGTGCCTGCGCGTTTGATCGGCGGGCGCTTCGTCGATGTCAATGCCATTCCCTCTATCGCCATCGACCGAATCGAGGTGCTCAAAGAAGGCGCCTCGGCCATCTACGGCTCGGATGCCGTGGCAGGCGTCGCCAATTTCCTGACCCGTTCGGACTTCAAGGGCTTTGAAATTTCGGGCGCGTACGACCACATTGCCAATGCGGGCGATGCGAACCTCGGCGCGATCTGGGGTGGAAAACTCGGCAAGTCCCATGCCGTCATTTCCGCGGAATGGTTGAACCGCCGAGAATTAGGGGTCAGAGATCGCGACTACCTGTTGCAACCTTGGTACGAGGGCGGTCAGCGCATGGGGTGGTCGAGCCTGGGCAACCCCGGCACCTTTGCCGTTGGGTCGCCCCAACCATGGACGGCCACCATCCACGCGCCGCGCTGTGAGGATTTCGGCGGCTTCCGGGAATCGTGGACCTGTCGATTCCGCTATCAGCCCTGGGACAACCTCATCGAAGGCACGCGCCATGCCCGCGCGTTTGCCGAGATCAACGGTTCGCTGGACAATGGCACCAATTACCACATTGAGGGGCTGTGGGCACAGGCCGAGATTCCCAAATGGTACACGACGCCTTCGTACCCGCCCTTTCCCATTACGGACACGAATACCATGGAGGTCGCGCCCGACCACCCGGGCAGGCGGGCATTTTGCGATGAATTTGGCACTGAGTACGACGAGGCATGTGCAGGCGACGAGAATTGGTATTTCAACGGCCGCCCGTTCGGAAATTCGGGCCCCGAGCGCATCTTGAGCCGCAATTCCAACACCTGGCGCGTCGCCGCTTCTGCGGATGGCGACTTCAAGGCGACCCATTTCGACTTGGGCCTCTCCTATTCCCGATCTTCGGGCGACCTGAGTTTTCCGGGCGTGTACATCGAACGCATGTTCCTCGCCTTCCGCGGCTTTGGCGGGCCGGACTGCGGCGTGGACGTGATCGCCCGCGATCCCGGCGACGAGGACTACGCAACGGAAAAGATGAGGCTCGGCCCGCTCAACGGCGCAACCCCGGGCACGGGCAACTGCATGTATTACAACCCGTTCAGCAACGCCATCGAGTATTCGCAACAACCGGGCGCGCGGTTCGAGACCGAGCGCAATCCATCCTACCGTGCGGACCTCGCCAACAGCGAGGCGTTGCGGCAATGGCTCAATGAGGAGGTCGGTGTGTCGAGCACGGCGGATATGCTCGTTGCCGATGCGACCTTGACCGGCGCGTTGCACAAAAACGTCTGGCTCGACGCGAGTTATGCCGTGGGGTATCAATTCCGCAGGCTCAATGCCACAGGCGACCCCGACGACGTGGCCGATGTCACCCTCAACCCCTGCCCCGTTGTGGGCGATCTGAATTGCTCCGCGGAAGACAAGTTCGGCCCCTATCTCTTCACGAATGTGCATCGGCCCTATTCCGCGGATCAGACCGTCCACCGCTTCTTCGGCGAAATTCCCCTGAGCTTGGGCGAGCGGTTCGACGTGCAACTGGCGGGGAATTACGAGTTCCACAATTTTGCGAGCAGTTTCGATCCCAAGTTCGGCTGGCGGTTGCAACTCTCGCAATCCGAAACCCACTCTCTGTTCGTGCGCGGCTCCGTGCAAACGACATTTCGCACGCCCTCGCTGGACGACGTCAATGAAACCCCGCTGACCACACTCGAATGGATCAATCAAACGGGTGCCTATCAAGCGGTGGATCGCTTCGGTAGCCCGGATCTCAAACCCGAACAGGCGTTCACGTACAACGCGGGCCTCTCTCTGGCCACCGAGGCGGGCTTCGACGCGACATTGGATTACTGGAGCTACGATTTTAGCGATGTGATCGGCGCCATGCCCTACGGTAAGATCGTCGATCTCTATGAGAGCGACGCCACGAAGGACGCGGTGAGGCAATTCATCGTCTGCCCAGACGGCGTGGGCACCGGCACCTGCGGGGCTTCGGCACTCGAGCGGGTACAAATCGATCTCGTCAACTGGCCTGGGGTCAAGACCTCGGGCTTGGATTTCCATCTCGGCACTCGGATACCGGCGGGGACGGGGCACTTGGCGGCCAGTTTGGACGCCACCTATACGTTCAACTACCGCACAAAAGCCCTTATGCTAAACAATTTGGTGCTCCAAGATGCGGCAGACGCCGCCGGTTATCTGAACTTCGGCAATCCCATCGCGACCTCAATTCCCAAGTTGAAGGGCCAAGCATCGGCGGGCTACCACTGGAAAAACTACAGCCTCGTGAGTTACCTCAACTACATTTCGTCCTACGAGGATCGCGGATCAATGGCGTCGTCCAACCGAGTCATTCAGGACTTGTTCAGCACCATCGACCCGTTCATCACTTGGGATGTGAGTTTGTTGTGGACCTTGTCCAAGCGGATCAATTTCGCGCTCTCCGGGGTGAATTTGCTCGATACGCGGCCGCCCATGGCGAATGTCGAGCAAGCCTACGATGGCTTCACGCACACGCCGAAAGGCCGAAAGTTGAAATTGGCGATCACCTACCAACTCGCGGACTGAGGGGCAATTTTGCCAGCAGCGCGAAAAATAAAAGGCATCCGGCTATGGCCGGATGCCTTTTGTGTTTCTGTGCTTCTTGTGGCTAACTATTCCATTACCCTTTTGTGTTTCTGTGCTTCTTGTGGCTAACTATTCCATTACCCTTTTGTGTTTCTGTGCTTTTTGTGGCTAACTATATGGATTTCAATTTTTTCAAGCGCGTGCCGGACGCGATGCCGTACATCAAATAAGCCATCGCCAACCATGCCATCTCAAAAGCCCATCAAACAAAGCCATCGGGCACAGCGCGCAAGTCCGTCTCGCAACCAACATCCATTTTGCAACGCACTTCGCAGGCCAACGCATATCGTGGTGCTACAAAAGCGATTGAACTGCTCGGGCAGTTGTACTCCGCTCGCCTACTTTTTGTTGCTGTTGACCATACTACGCAAAAAAAATAAAATCGAGCTTGGGCTTTGGAAGGCATGGCAGGTCGTGGAAAACCACCTGTCGGGGCCCGCTCAAAACTTTGTCAAAGATCACGGGGCGGAACTCCGCGATCTGATCAACAGGTGTAACGATTCAATACTGGCTCATGGGTTTCGTCCCGTCGATTCGGCAGATTGGCAACGAGTCGCCTCCTGGACGCGAGAAAACTTCCTGCCCGTTCTGCGCGACTTGGCCCGCAAAGCTGGCCTCAACAAAGAACCGCAACAACTCCCGACCACCCCTCCAGAGTTCCCTAAAATCGCGCCATCCAACCCTTGACTCGGCCGACTTGTTTGTACGAGGCGATCACTGCTGGCTTGACGCGGCGTGTACATGATCGTAGGTTGTGGGATAGGCAGAGGACTGATAGCCCAAGCCAGTTCAAGGAGAAGCGCAATGATCAAGACCCAGTTGAAGATTGAAACCGTAACGCCGATGTTTCTTCATGGTGCAAATAAAAATAAAATCGAACTTAGACCGCCGGCGTTCAAAGCTCTGTTTCGCTACTGGTGGCGAACGGTGCAGGATTGTGATGCGGACTCGCTTCGGGATGCCGAGGCAAAGTTATTTGGCAGTACAAAAAGTAAAGCTCCATTCTCAATTCGTATTTCAAGCGAAATGAATCTGATCTCGACAAAATATAAACCCTTGCCACATCGGGCCGATAATCGTGGTTTTACGCGGGATGCTTACAACGGGGGGCAGTCCTTTGACCTGTATCTGGTTACGAAAGACGAAGATGATTCGATTTATAGACAGATTGCAAAACTCGGGTTTTTGCTCGGTGGTGTCGGCAATCGCTCGCGGCGCGGATTCGGATCGATTCGTGAAAAAGGTTGGAACTTCAAAAACTTTTTCGATCTGCGGAATGAAATTTTGGCTACGCTCAATGCCGTTGCAGGCGTCGATAGGTTTCGGATAAACGGTCCAACCATTAAATCGACACTCACTCATTTGCCAAAATACCCTGTCATTCAGCGTATCTATTTTGGAAAACCAACGAGCGATGTTGACAGCCTATTGAGAAAAATCGGTCGGGCAACTCATGATCACAAAGATGACGCATTGGGAAGTGTCAATCCGAGGCTGGCTTCGCCGATTCATGTTCGCATTCAGAAAGTCGGCGATGAATATGTTCCTGTTATTACGCAACTCCATTCAACTTACTTAGGACCTAAGCAGGACAAATTTATTAGTGCCATCATCAGGTAGGAGACTCACATGAGTAACAACAAGCCGAAACCCCTCATGCTCATGTTCACAATTGGGCCCGTGCAATCTTTTATCGAAGCGGCTCGGAAAACGGAAGACTTGTGGATGGGGAGTTATATTCTCTCTTATCTCGTAGCTCGAGCGATGGATAATGTGCGAGGTGGCGACATTGAACTCATCTATCCCGCCATTGGAAGCCAATCGCCGTTTGATTTTTGGAAGCAACAAAATTTCGCAACCCCGTCTTTTCCGAATCTCTTTTTGGCTGTTGGCAATGGCATTGGGGTTTCTCTAGATGAGTTGGTCAACCGCGCCAAAGCCGCTGAGGGCAGTGTAAAATCTGAATTTAAGCGCATGGCGGAATGCGTGATTGATGAGGCATTCGGAAAGAACAAGTGGCGTGGAACGTATGTCGAGGAAGTGTTCCAACGACAGATCTCGGATTTCTTCGGTGTCTATTGGGTGATTACCGAGGGAGAAACAGATCAAAATTACGGGGCTTGGTACGCTCACACCGCGGGTAGTCTCGCATCGATCAAAAACTGCCGGGCATTCGGACAAACCAGTGAGTTGGGGCGCAAGTGTTCGCTGGATGGAACACGCGAAATTCTCCATTCAAAGAAAGACGAGCCTGTCCAACAGGCAATGAAATGGTGGCAAAATTTTGCTGAACACAAACCAAAGTATTGTCGCAGAGAAGAGGCCCTCTGTGCTGTCTCATTAACCAAGCGGATGGGCAGGCATTTTTTGGAAACCCAATCGAAATTCAAAGACGAATTTTCACGCGATAAACTTCTGAGCTTTCCATCCACGTCAGAAGTGGCGACTGCCGACTTCAAGGAACGAATGCAATGCAATATCCGAGCATTGAACGTTTATAGAAATTTGGTCACAGAAGTCAAAAGGCTGAGGGCGTCCAATAACCAAAAGGCGGATATTCCAATTATTAAACCTTTACCCAAAATTGAGAATTTACAGAATAATATCGACGGCGAATGGCTATACGAAGAGACGTGGAGCGAATCCTATCTCAAGCGTTACTACAACATTGAAGCGAAAAAAGAAAAGGCTCAGATTCAGAAGTGCAAAAAATCGCGCCAAGAACTCGTCCGTTGTTTGCTCGGAGAACCATGTCGATACTACGCCGCCATTGCGCTTGATGCCGATAGGATGGGTGAGAAAAACCGTGAGTGTAAAAACAGGGAAGAACAGGAAGAACACAGCAAGCTGTTGATTCAATATACAAAAGATGCGCGGCGGATTATCGAGCATGATTATCTCGGGAAGTTGACTTATGCTGGCGGTGATGACCTCCTCGCACTCGCGAATCTCAAAGACCTCTTACCCATGTTGAAAGCTTTGCGAGAGAAATTTCCCGATTTCACGACCGCTTCGGCAGGCGTATGCATCGCTCATAACAAGGTGCCGCTCGGCATAGTACTCCAGCAGGCGCGGCGTATGGAGAAAAGGGCGAAACAACAAGGTGGACGAGACGCGGTCGGCATGACGTTGCTCAAGCACTCTGGAAATATCAGCGAGGTGGTCACGAAATGGAAATACGGAGATTTGGATGTGCTCGCTATCAGTGAGGAGCTCATTGAGTTGTTGCGTGATGAAGAGGTCTCCAAGCGTTTCCTGTACGATTTCCGCGAGACATTTGCCAAATTGATTGAAGATGGAGATGACTTTATCGCACTTGGTCGCCCGCTTATTCAAACCGAGTTCAAGCGGATCATGGAACGGGCATATTTGGACAAAGAAGTGGACAAACAAACCATCCATTCACTTGCACAACTCATTCATGATATCCAGCCTTTCGCTCATTTTCTCGACTACTTGGAAATCGTCAACTTTATTGCGAGGCATCAAAAATGAACCTGTTTCTCCAACCCAATGATACCTTCTTTTTTCGCGATGGTCGGCCGTTCACAAAAGGCGAGCAGTCGGAAGGTCATTCGATTTTTCCACCGCTTCCTTCAACGGTCCTCGGCGCATTGCGGACCGCATATATCGCTGAGTATGGCGACCTAGGACGTTTCTATTCGGGAAAGATGCAGGAGATGATCGGCACGCCGAAATCATTGGGCGATGCAATTCGGTTGCGCGGCGTTTTTCTTGCAAGCGGTCGAGAAGATCAGTTGGAGATGTTTTTCCCCGTGCCGCTTGACTTGGTGTCTAAAAAAGAAAAGAAAGATGACAATACGCCACTCCATTTATTGGCCCCTAATGAATCCAAAAATTTTGCATCGAATGGCGCAGTTGACAATCCGCTTTCATGGTCAACTTCCGAAACCATTGATTCCGATCCAGAGGGGTTGTTGCGCTTGGGGGCTATCGGACGCTATCTGAAAGGGGACGACAGTAACCCCCTACTTACAAATCGAGCAACCCTCGTTGAGCCAGAACCTAAGACTGGAATTGCTCGAAGCAGAGAAACTTTGTCTTCAGAAGATCACATGTTGTATCGCATCAACATGTCCAGATTCAAAAACAGCGATTGCGGTTTTGTCGTGGATTACAAATGCTCCAAATCCCTACCTCAAAAAGGACTTCTGAAATTAGGGGGTGAAGGTAAAAGTTTCGTCTATGAACACAGCAACTTTGACCCCAAATTGCTGTCTAGACATCTTGAGGCTGTCAAAACTGACATTCAATCAACAGGCAGATTCAAGCTGTATTTCGCGACGCCGACCGTATTTGATAAAGGTTGGCTACCTTCATGGTTGGATAGCAAGACGCTTTCCGGCAAATATCCGATGGAGGGGACTTCACCTATTTCGCTCAAATTAATCACTGCCGCAGTTGGCAAACCCGTCACCGTTGGCGGATGGGATATGGCACGAGGCAGGGCGAAACCGAGCTATCTCGCTGTTCCCGCTGGCAGTGTTTATTATTTTCAACTGCGTGATAAAAGTCGAATTGATGATTTAATCGCCGCGTTCCACTATCGAAACGTCAGCGACAACCGTTCCGAGGAGGGGTTTGGGCTTGCCCTTATCGGTGTCGCACGAGGAGGGAACTCGTGATAACGCTTATAACACCGGTTGGCACATCGCTGTTCACGAACTATCTCGACCAGAAATCGAGCGACTCTGCCTTTCGCTCCAATTATGAGGCAATCAAAACATCACCCGCTTCGAAATGGGATGATTACGATTTGGAAATTAAGGGAATAAAAAATAGCTGCCTCCAGTTTATCGAGGATTTTGGGGCTTCTGCCGAACTTCAGAGCATCGCCAAAATTCAAGATGCACTCGATGGTGACATTGAAGTCCGTTTGCTTGCCTCGGATACGATTGCCTCGCGATTGGCGGCAGAGATTTTAGCGGATCAGGCACACTCGGTTTTGGGAGAGAATATTCAAATCAAATTCGATGCAGACACAGAGGTGATCAAAGGTTTACAAGTTGAAGACCACAAAGTCTTTTCAAATGAAGGCATGACCAATTTGATAAGAAAGATCGGCGACATTGCCGGGGAAAACTGGCAGGCACTTGCGATCAACATCACAGGCGGGTTCAAAGCCACATTGCCATATCTGACGATTTTGGCACAACTCAAGCGCGTTCCACTCTACTACAACTTTGAGGACACCGACGCACTCATCAAAATTCCGCAGGCACCATTGGTTATCGATTGGGGCTTGATCGAACGCTATTCCGACGTTCTCAGGCAAATAGAAGAGGATGGTATAGAAAATTGGTCAATGTTCAAAAATCAGCATTACCGAGCCGTTCAAGATTTGGAGGCATTTATTGAGGTTGATGGAGAAGACGCACTTTTGTCACCGATTGGCGCGATTTTCTGGAAGGAGTATAAAAAATACTTCGTCGTCGAATTACCCAGTGGAAGTTATTACAGCTACGATTCCTCTGATCGTCGGTTGATTGATAAAGCCATTGAAGAGCTTTATGAACGGTTAGATACTGTTCTGTCAGATACTACGTTATTAGACGCTGATCAGAATCTCAATCCCGATAACTGCTACCAAAAAATTCGCGATTTGGGACACAATGACGACTTGAACCACACTGGACAAATACCAAACCCGACGGGAAGTTCGGAACGAGAGATATTCATTTTTAAATCGACGAATAATGATCAGATACGGTCACTCTATACCTTTACGGTTAGTAAGCAAAGGGTCACTCAGATCAAAATATTCGACATCCTTTGTCGAAATTTCGATCATAGTAAGTATTTTGACGACTGGAAAAAGCGATTCGGTGGTCGAGATTTCCCTAAAATCAACTTTGTCACACGCACCTTTAAAATCCCATCAAAAATTTTAGCAAGGAGAAACCAAAATGTTCAAACGCGCTAACCCCCTTTTCCTGATCGTCGAGACCCCGCTTCACGCCGGTAGCGGCAGTGACCTCGGCATCGTCGATTTGCCGATCCAGCGCGAGAAGCACACGGACTACCCGAAAATTGAAGCGTCCGGTCTGAAAGGGAGCATCCGCGAAATTTTTGATGCGAAAAAAGATAAATCTCGAGAGGTTAAATTTGCCTTCGGTCCTGAGCAAGGCGACCTCCATGCAGGAGCCTTGGGTTTTACCGATGCACGGCTCTTGCTTTTCCCCGTCAAATCGGTCAAAGGCGTGTTTGCCTGGGTGACGTGCCCGGCAATTTTGGAGCGTTTCAAATACGATCTCTCCATCTGCCAACCGAACGTCGATTTTGTCGATGAGCTCCCCGGCAGCGACGCAGTGACTAATAACAGCGAACTCATCGTAAAGGATGGCAAGATCGTGTTGGAAGAATATACCTTCACCGTCAAGTCAGACCGAGAATGCGATGCCGTTGCAAAGTGGATCGCCGAAAATGTTCTGCCATCGGATCCGTGCTACAACTATTGGCGCGAAAAAATGAAAAAAGCCATCGCGGTGTTGAACGATGACGATTTCCGAGATTTCGCAACGCTCTCGACAGAGGTTATTGCCCGCACCAAAATCGACAGTAAAACCGGTACTGTCCGAAAGGGTGCGTTGTGGTACGAAGAATACCTGCCGACCGATTCGATTCTCTACTCGCTTGCATTGACCACGCCCATTTTTATGGTAAATGATGGCGATAAAGGCGTCTTCCAGTTGACCGATAAGGACAAAGCGGAGAATCGCAATGAAGCGGACAAGGTGATGGATTTCTTTGAAGACGAATTGCCGAGTGTCATTCAAATCGGCGGTAATGCAACCATTGGCAAAGGGTTGGTTCGGACAAATGTTTATCAAAATGGAGGAAATAACGATGCCGCAAAATCCGACGACACTTAAGGGCATTGAACAAGGGCGCGCCAAATACGCTTTCGACGCGGTTAATGGGATTAGCAAGAACGGGTCGAAAAAGTTGAAGGAGAGCTATAAATCCGTTGCGAAAAAACTCCCCGTTTTAATAAAAACGAATGGCCTTGGACAATCCTTGGCATTTAGCAAAAAAAGAAATGATGGCTACGATAAGTTGTACGATCAGATTGGAAACTGGCTCCAGGATGCCAAGAGATTGGTTCCGCAAGGGGAACTCGTCGAACGGGTTATTCAACTTCCATCGCCTGCCTATCGGCAAGTCACTGTCGAAACGCTCGCGTTGCTCAATTGGATTCGCCGATTTGTGGATGGGCTCATGAAAGATGTGGAGGAGGACAATGGCTAACTACCATCCATCCGATACTGTACAAGTGATGCAATCCAAACCGGACAACTTTGCCCTGCGCTACCGACACTTTTTGCGGATCGATAAACCCAAGGGCAGGGATCCTAAATACAAAGTCAACTTCCGTCCTGATCAGACGTTTAGCGAATCGTCTAACGAACTGATCGAACAGTTGAGAGACCGTCAAACACAGCAACTTCTGCAACTTTCCAAACTCGGCATCAAACTTTACTGCGTGGATGCCACAGTTGATTGGCGGCTGATTGTCGGTCTCGGCAGTGACCATGTGCAGGAGACAAACATGACGCTCCATCACATCTACGGCATCCCATACATTCCCGGAAGTGCTGTGAAAGGCGTGTTGCGGCATTGGTGGTTGCAGGAAGATTTCAAAAATAAAGAAGACAACGCTCTGAAGGATGAGAATTTTCTCGCGCTCTTTGGCGGCCCAAAACAGCGTGGGGAAGTGCAATTTCTCGACGCCTATCCAGATTCTAATATTCGTTTTGCAACGGACATCATGAATCCGCACTACCCCGACTATTACGGTGGTAGCGAGCCACCCAAAGATTCCCAAAACCCTGTACCCATCAATTTTCTAACCGTTGAGCAAACGACCTTTCGCTTTGCTTTTTTGGCAGAAGATCAAAAACTTCTCGATAAACTCAAGATGCGATTTGAAGTTGCGTTGGAGCTAAAAGGCATCGGCGCGAAAACAGCGGTTGGCTATGGGTATTTTCGCGATTTCAAAGAAATGGACATCATCGAGAGAGAAGTCGAAAAACAGCGAGAAGCCGAACGATTGTTAGCGGAAGAGCGAGCAGAGAAGCAGCGTCTCGAAAGGGAAGAAGCCGAAAAACAACGAGAAGCCGAACGATTGGCAAATCTTTCTCCCGTCGAACAACTGGTTGAGGAATTGAATCGTCTCACGGAGAGCCACGTGGATGAAGCGCGTGTCACAGCCATCTATGGCGAAAAACTTCCAGCACTTGAGGGAGATGAGGAACAGATGATAGCGCGGGCATTGAAAGCCTATTGGCAACGCATCAACAAGTGGGGCGGCCGTTCTAAAAAGCAACGAGTAAAGGTGCAGAAAGTTAAGTCCATTTTGGGAGAGAGTTGAATGATCCCCACACATATAAAAAATAAAAGCCAGACGTATTGTCTGGCTTTTTTGTTATTTGGATCGATTGTCGTCGGGGTCATCCGCGTCCGATGTACGGCATCTTCGTCGCGGTGATCGTGAGGAAGGGGATGTTGGCGTCTAAGGGCAGGCTCGCCATGTGGAGCACGGCTTGGGCCACGCCTTGAACGTCCATCGTGGGTTCGACTAAAGTCGTCCCATTGGCTTGCAGGACGCCGGTTTGCATGCGCTCGGTCATGTCGGTTGCGGCGTTGCCAATGTCGATTTGCCCGCAGGCGATATCGTACTTGCGCCCGTCGAGCGCGGCGGATTTGGTGAGGCCCGTCACCGCGTGCTTGGTCGCTGTGTAGGGCGCGGAGTTCGGGCGAGGGACGTGCGCGGAGATCGATCCGTTATTGATGATCCTGCCGCCCATGGGCCGCTGGGCTTTCATGAGCTTGAACGCCTCCCGAATGCAGAGAAACACGCCGGTCAAGTTGGTGTCGACCACGGCTTGCCACTGCTCGTACGTCAAATCCTCGAGGGCGATGCCACGCGGCGCGCCAATGCCCGCGTTGTTGAACAACACGTCGAGCCGCCCAAATTTCGCTCGGGTTTGGGCAAAGAGATTTTCCACAGACGCCGGATCCCCGACATCCGTGGGCGCGACGAGGGTTTGTGATTCGTCTGCGGCCGCGTCTCGCGCCGTGGCGTTCAAGGGGGCTTCGCGCCGGCCGGCGAGCACGACCGCATATCCCGCCCGAAAAAAGGCGAGCGCGGTGTGTTTGCCAATCCCGCTGCCCGCGCCCGTGATCAGGGCTACTTTGTTCGTCATCGTCAAATCTCCTGATGGGTGAGGAAGTCTTGAGGGTGGAGCCACATCCATAATAACACTTTGAACGCCGAAGTCAAAGCCCGTGCTGACGCGGCGTTATGCGCTGGCGCTACGCCGTAAGCATCGGCGCATCAAAGGCAACGCGAACGCGCGATCGAGGCCCGTGGCGATTTGTGCGTAACGTTCAAAAAAATCTTTCCACCGATGGTTTTGCTTCTTGTCTGTCTGGGCGAGGCGCGTTATTTTGGTCGCACGCAGACCCGTTTTACTTTTTTGGAGGAGGACGTGACATGGCGATACTCTTTGCGCGGACGGAAAATTTGGAGCGGACGTGGCCCTTTGTACCCGAGGCGTTGACGGCGCGGTTGCACGAATTGGACGAGGTGCGCGTGGTGCAGGTGGAACGCGGCGCGGCGCTGGGGGAAGCGACGAATTTGTCGGATGTCTCGGCCATCGCGCTGTTCGGCGGGGTGTTGACCGAAGCGTGTTTGGCAAAGGCGCCTGGGCTGAAGGCCATCGGCGCGGTGTTGGATAATTGGGGGCATCGCAGTTGCCCGGTCGATGCGCTGTTTGAGCGCGACATTCCCATGATCGACGGCACGCGGGCGTGGGCGCAATCCGTGGCGGAAGTCACCCTCGCGCTGACCTTGAACGCGCTGCGGATGATCCCCCATTGGCACAAGCGCATGGCCGCGGGCGAACGCCTGTGGAACTTTGAATACGCGCAATTTTGCGACCATCCGGATTTCGTCAACGGCACGTTGGGCACAAAAACCGTGGGCGTGATGGGGTTGGGGCAAATCGGCGGGCGCGTGGCAAAGTGGTGCGGCGCACTCGGCGCGCAGGTGCTCGGCTACGATCCGTTCATCCCCAAAGCGCGGCTGGACGAACTCGGCGCCGAAGGCGTGGAAATGGATGCGTTGGTCGATGCCTGCGAAGTGGTCATCGTGACGATACCGCCGACGCCTTCGGCGAGGAAAATTCTGTCGCGGGAACGCATTTATCGGCTGCAAAAGGGCGCGTTAGTCGTGATCACCACAAGGGCGCACGCCGTGGATATGGACGCCTTGCGCGAGCGCATTCTCGCCCATGAACTCGCGGGCGCGTTTGACGTGTACGACAACGAGCCCGTGCCCACAGACGATTTGTTGCGAAATCGGGTCAATGTGGTACATACCCCGCACATTGCCGGGCGCACAAAAGACGCCAATGTACAAGCCGCCCATGTGATCGCCGACGATTTTGAGCGGATCCTCAAGGGCGAAGCCCCCCTCGCACGGCTTTCGCGGGAAGCCATTGCGGTGCGCGGCGAGCGCGTGGATTTGCCGGCGATGAAGGGGTGAATGGGAGGAGCCACAAGAGCCACAAAAGGCGAGAGAGCCACAAAAGGCGAGAGAGCCACAAAAGGCACGAGCGGGGTACAACGGGCGATAGCCCGTTCAAAGGCACAAAGGGATAAAAAGCGCGATCGTACAACTGGCGGTCGCCCGTTCGACAGAAAAAAAACGCAGTGAAAACTCATCATAGGAGGAAATATGAAACTCGGATTGAACTCGGTTCTCTTTGGCGCGTGGGATATGGAAACCGCGTTTAAGTACACGGCGATGGCCGGGTATGACGGGATTGAGGTCTCCGCGATTGGCGGGATGAGCCAGCATCTCGTCCTCGACAACTGGCGCGAAACCGCGCGCGAAGCCAAACGTTTGGGAAATGAATACGGCCTCGACTTGCTCGCGATGGAACAACCCAAACAAGACCCCGCCATGATGGAAACGGCGTTTCGGGCCGCAAACGAAGCGGGCATTCCCATCGTCAACTGCGGGCCGGGCGGGAAATCGGATGACGAAGCGACCTTCCAGCAAAGCATCAACTCGCTCGGCAATCTCGCCCACATGGCGGAAAAATACGGCGTCACCCTTTGCGTCAAAGCCCACGTGGGCGCGGCCATTTACAACACGCCGACCACCTTGCGCGCAATGGACGCCATCGCGTCTCCCGCCTTTGGCATCGACATGGATCCGTCGCACATCCACCGCGCAAACGAAAATCCAGTAGAAGCCATCGCCGCCGTGATTTCGCGCGTCAAGCACGTACACATCCGCGATTGCAAAGGCCGCGAACGCGGGCCCGGGGCACCGCACGATCAGGCCAATGGCCGCGGGGATATCGACCTCGTCGGGTATATCCGCGTCCTGCACGAAAATGGCTACGATGGCCCGGTCGATCTCGAAGTGATCGGCACCAAGGCCCAAGGGTACACCTTGGAACAGTGTTGCATCATCGGCGCGGAAACCCGCGGGCACATGCAGGCATCGCTACAAGCGTGTGGGGAGAGGTGAGACGGGAGAGGGAAGACGTAAGGGGAGCATAGGCCTCTTTGATAGACGAGAGCAAGGGCTATTTTGATGGCTTTGAGCGAGGGCATTATGCAATGAAAAAACCCGTCACACCACCCTTCGCAAAACCGATCCGCGTTCCCCCCTGTTAGGGGCCAAGAGGGAGAATCGTTCACTTTTTCGTCCACTCGCGTGCCCGTTGCTCGGCTTCGGCAATTTGATCCGGGGTCATCTCTCGGGCGAGTTTATCGCGTCCTTCGCTGGCCTTCTCGTGACCTTGTGTTGCGACCAGGCTCAACCATTTGTGGGCCTCCACAATGTCTTGCGATACGCCCAACGCACCTTGGGCATATAGCCCACCGAGCGAGAATTGGGCTTCTGCTTGGCCCTGCTCTGCGGCCTCGCGCCCCCACTTTACGACCTCCGCATCGTCTTTCGGAACGCCCTCCCCTTTGAAATACCTCTCTGCGAGAAGCATTTGGGCTTCTGCTTGGCCTTGCTCTGCGGCCTCGCGCCCCACTTTACGACCTCCGCATCGTCTTTCGGAACGCCCTCCTCTATGGCATCCATCACTCCAAGAACGAGTTGGGCTTTAACATCGCCTTGGTCCGCGGCTTTGCCAAGCCATTTTGTGGCTTCTGCACCGTCTATATCCACGCCTTGGCCTTTGTAATACATGTAGCCGATGAGGTACTGCGCCTCGGCATCGCCTCGCTCGGCGACGGGTTGCAATTCCTTGCGCGCTGTGCCCGATGGCTTTCGGTGATGGATTTTTGGGATGGCATGTTTGGCGATGGCTTATTTGATGTATGGCATCACGTCTGGCACGCTCATGAAAAATTGAAATCCCGAATTATTTAATTTTTCGAGTACTGACTGCTATCATGAAATACGAATGGATCATCGTGCGCCGGCACTTGTATAGCATGGGCCGACAAATGGGCTTCACTTCGGCAATCGCCATTGTCGGCGTCGGCCTGGGCGTGGCCGTGCTGGTCATTACCCTGTCTGTGATGAACGGGTACGCGGATATGATTTTTGATCGTCAGGTGGGCATGAATCCCCATGTGACCGTGCAGCGACCTTATGGCGACCGCATCGAAAATTACGCCCCCATCATCGAGTTGCTCGAAGAACACCCCGAAGTGGTCTCGGCCAATCCCGTCATAGAAACCGAGGGCTATGTGTTGCGGACGGTCAAAGGCATAGGCGCGGTGACATCGGGCGTGCTCGTTCGAGGGGTGAACGCCGCGGGGGTCGGGCGCGATATGATCCGACGGGGAAGGGCGGACTTGACGCACGGGGAAGGCGGCGTTTTCGGGATGGTGATCGGCAAAACACTCGCCGAAAAATTGGGCGCCTCGGTGGGATCGGCGATTCGCCTCTTGGTCGCGCCCAAAGACGTGAGCACGGGCCTCATGCCCCCGCTTCGGCAATACGCGGTGACCGGCATTTTTGAAACGGGATTTTACGAATTTGACGCCGCGCTCGTCTATGTGCCCCTCGCGGCTGCACAACGCGATTTGAAGTGGGGCGATCTGGCGACGGGCATCCAAGTGCGCTTGACCGATGCGTTTGAAGCCAATCGCGTCAGCACGGAATTGCGCGAGGTGTTGAGGGCGGCGTATCCCGACCTGTTTCCCGCGTCTTGGATGTTTGCACAGGGCAATTTGTACGCGTGGATCTGGTTGCAAAAATGGGCGAGTTTTGTGGTGTTGAGCCTGATTGTGGTGGTCGCGGGATTCAACGTCATCAGCATTTTGACGCTGGCGGTGAATGAGCGCAGGCGCGAAATTGGCATTTTGAAGGCGATGGGCGCGCCCCCCAAAAGCATCGCGCGAATTTTCTCCCGAGAAGGACTGCTGATCGGCGCGGCCGGCGTGCTCGTTGGCAATGTGTTGGGCGGTGGCTTGTGCTGGCTCCAGAAGACGTATGCCCCGATTTCGCTTTCCGGCGACATCTATTTCATCGATGCCCTGCCCGTGACTATGAACGCGCTGGATTTCATCCTCATCTCGGCACTGGCGTTGTTGCTCTGCCTCGCGTTCACCCGCTGGCCCGCAAAACGCGCCGCAGGGCTGGATCCCGTTGAAGCGATCCGGTATGAGTGAGGCGAGATGTGCTTTCGGGCGAGTCCGCAATTGCTCGATGCGTCTGTGAACGGCTATCGCCGTTGGACCGCGCTCCGCGCTTTTTGTGGTGGATTCTGCTATGGGCTACGAACTTTTTATCGCACGCCGACATTTGCGCGCCATGCGCGCCCAGCGTCAGGTGTCGTTGACCGCGACCATTGCCATCGCAGGCGTGACCATTGGGGTTGCGGCTCTGGTGATCGTCCTGTCGGTTTTCAATGGCTTTTCGGCACTGTTGTGGGACAGCTTGTTGCGCGTCAGCCCGCATGTGGTGGTGCAAAAACCCCATGCCCAGCCGATGTCGCCCAATCGCGTGCAGGTCGAACAGCTCGAGGCATTGCCCGCCGTGCGCGCCGCCGCGCCCTTTGTCGCGGCCGAGGGCTTCGCGCTTCGGCGGTCACCCGGCGGCGATTTGCTCCAAGTCGGCATCGCCGTGCGGGGGATAGAGGCATCGCGGTTGGCGAATATTACGGACATAGATGCGTACTTGTGGGGCGGCGAACTCGACTTGAGCGTGCAACCCTCGGCAAAACACGCCAAGGTGTATGGCATGGCGATCGGGCGCTCGCTCGCGGACCGACTCGGCGCGGCGGTCGGCGCGGAGATCATGCTCGGCCTCGTGCCCAAAGAGGTTTTGATGGGGCAACAGCCGCAGGTGTGGCCCTATCTGGTGACGGGTATTTTTCACACGGGATTGGACGAGTTGGACGCTGCGCTGGCCTTTGTATCGCTCGAAGCCGCACAACGCGATTTGGGCTGGAAAGATCAAATATCGGGCGTTCAGATTCGGCTCGCCGCGCCGTTTGACGCACATCGCGTCGCGCCTGCCCTCGGCGTCGGGGCGGATTGCGACATCGTGACGTGGATGGACACGCATCGCAATTTGTACGCGTCTATCCGATTGGAAAAATGGTTTGGCTTTTTGGTGCTGTGCCTGATCGTGATGGTGGCCGGGTTTAATATCGCGAGTATTTTGACCATGAGCGTGGCCGACCGCCAGCGCGATATTGGGATTTTGAAAGCACTGGGCGCGCCCCCGCGTGCGATTGGCGCGGTGTTCACCCTCGAGGGCTTGGGCATCGGCATGGCCGGAGTCGTTTTGGGCAATGCCATAGGCTATGTCCTGTGCTGGTCGCAACAGACGTTTGAATGGATCAAATTGCCCGGCCAGATTTACATTCTTCAGGCTTTGCCCGTCGAGATGCTGGCGGTCGATTTCATCTGCATTTCTTTGGCATCTGTGGCACTGTGTTTCGCGTTCGCACTCCTCCCCGCCCGCAGAGCCGCCGCGGTCGCGCCAGTCGTGGCGTTGCGGGCGTGACAGACGTGATGCCATACATCAAATAAGCCATCGCCAACCGTACCCTCCCAAAAGCCCATCAAACAAAGCCATCACGCACAGCGCGCAAGTCCGTCTCGCAACGCACTTCTGTTTTGCAACCCACCTTGCAGGCTGTCTCATGTCGTTCTGTTACAAAAGCGATTTGCGCTGTGCTAGCCCCTCGGCGTTTGAGAGCGGCATTTTTTGCCTACTTTTTTTTGCTGTTGAAAAAAAGTAGGTCGCCGAAGGCATCGAAGGCAACAAACGATGCTTTAGGACCAAACGTTTTAGAAAAGCGAGTCATGCAGGTATTGAATGGTTTGTCCCGTTATGAAAACATTGAACTTCCCCATTTCATCCGGATTTGACATCGTGAACCGCGATGGGGGCGCGATGATTTTGGATACCCTGCGACAAAAGTACGTGGCGTTGACGCCCGAGGAATGGGTGCGGCAGAACTTCGTGCGGTATTTGACCGAGGGCTTGGGCTTTCCAAAGGGGCGCACGGCGATCGAAACGGGGTTTGTGTTTCAGGGGATGCAGTGCCGAGCCGATGTGCTCGTGTACGATGCGAATGGCGAGGCCCTGCTGATGGGGGAGTGCAAGGCGCCCGAGGTCAAAATCACGCAGCGGGTATTCGATCAAATCGGGCGATACAACGCGGTGGTGCAAGCCGCGTATCTCGTCGTTACGAATGGGTTGCAACATTATTGTTGCGCGATAGAGAAAGCGAAAAATTCCTATCGCTTTTTGAATGCGCTGCCGCAATACGAGGCCATATCTCTCTAACCCTCCCGCCAGCGAATGGGGGACGTCTTCCCGCTGTGGGTAGGGGCCGTGATTCAAGGAGGTCGTCGTGATTTACTTTGTCGGATTTTTGAGCGTATTGGCGATGGTTTTGGTGTGCGTCGGCACTGTGCGGGCCGAGGGGAATTACAGCAAGTCGGTGTTTCCCGGAGCCGATGGGCGGTTGGTGTACGCGCCCGATGAACGGGGGAACGCGATCCCCGATTTTTCGCATTGTGGGTACATGGGCGGCGGTGTCGCCCTGCCAGATGTGCCGGTGGTGATGGTGGTTCATCCGAGCGCGGAAGAGGATGATACGGAGCGGTTGCAAGCCGCGATTGACGCCGTGTCCAAACGCGCATTGGACGCCGATGGGTTTCGCGGGGCGTTGTTGCTCAAGCGCGGGGCATATCGGATTGGCGGCACGCTGCACGTCCGGGCGAGTGGCGTGGTGTTGCGCGGCGAGGGCGCAGGCGAAGACGGCACCGCGTTGATCGCCACCGGGAAAGGGCAGCGCACCTCGATCAGATTTGAAGGGCGGGGGCGAGGGCCGCGAGAGGTAGAAGGAACGCGGCAGGCGATCGTCGATGAATACGTCGCGGTTGGCACGCGGACGTTTGAGGTCGCGGATGCGTCTCATTTTGAAGTGGGCGACGCGGTGATCGTACACCGTCCGAGCACGGCGGGATGGATCGCGGCGATAGGGATGGATCGCATCGAGATGGCCCATCCCGAGGTTCGGCAATGGCGACCGGGAACTTACGATTTGCGATTTGACCGCATCGTGACCGAGATCGATGGCAACCGGCTGACGGTTGACGCGCCGATGGGCAATGCGTTTGAACGCGAATACGGCGGCGGGTGGGTGTACGAGTACGCGTATCCCGGGCGAATCGAACAGGTGGGCATCGAGCATTTGCGCGGCGTATCGGAATTTGATCCGCAATTAAAAGACCCGCGGCGCGCAGGGGAATTTGTCGATGAAGACCACGCTTGGAATTTTGTCGCGTTTTCGCAGGTGCAAAATGCGTGGGCGCGCAATGTGACTTCGGTTCACTTTGGGTATGCGTGCGTGACGGTCGGATCGCACGCCAAGTGGATGACCGTGCAGGATTGCCAGTGTTTGGATCCGGTGTCGCTCATCACGGGTTCCCGGCGGTATTCGTTCCCCATTCACGGGCAGTTGTCGCTGGTGCAGCGGTGTTATACCCGACGGGGCCGGCACGATTACGTGTTGCACGCACGGGTGCCGGGGCCAAATGCGTTTGTCGATTGCGTGGCAGATGTCGCGCATTCCGACACCGGGCCGCATCACCGCTGGTCCGTGGGCACGCTGTTTGACAATGTGGTCGTAAAGGGCAATGCCATCAATGTGCAGGACAGGCAAAGCTCGGGCACGGGGCACGGTTGGGCGGGCGCTCAAAAGGTGTTGTGGAATTGCGAGGCCGAGAGTTTTGTGGTGCAGAAGCCGCCGACCTCGCAAAACTACGCCATCGGTTGCATCGGCGAGAAGCGAGACGGGCGCCACAAACGCGCGGCGGGCCATTGGGAATCGCACGGGCAAAAGGTGCGGCCGCGCAGTTTGTACTTGAAACAACTCGAAGACCGGCTGGGCATCAATGCCGTGCGCGCAGTGGCGACCAAAGCGCAGATGGACGAATAGACGGCATGGGGATAATGCGGTTAGCATTGGGATCGCTTTGCAGTTCCACCGTCCTTCAGAGAAACCATCGCCAACCGTGCCCTCGCAAAAGTCCATCAACGAAAGCCATCAAGCACAGCGCGCAAGTCCGTCTCGCAACCCACATCCATTTTGCAACCCACTTCGCAGGCTGACTCATGTCGTTCTATTACAAAAGCGCTTTGCGCTGTGCAAGCCCCTCGGCGCATGAGAGCGGCATTTTTTGCCTACTTTTCTTTAGACGCTTATTCGCGTCTTCTCTGTTGACAAAAAGTAGGTCGCCGCACGCCGTAGGCACAGGCGTAGCCAACGCATCGAAGGCAACAAACGATGCTGTAGGACCAAACGCTTTAGAAAAGCGAGTCATGCATACCCCACGCCACGTCTTTCGCAGTTCCGTGCAAAATCTACGTTGATTTTTTTGGGGAGCGATGAGCGGACGCGCCGAAAACGGGACGGACAGATGGATACTCGAGCGATAAAGAATAGGACACGGCATCTTTTTCACTACACGCTGGCACCGCTGTTCTTGCTGATTTGTTGCCCCTCGACGGCCTTGTTGGTGTGGGAGATCAACGTGAAATACCAAGGCTCGGTGGCATCCTTTGCAGAGCAGGTCCTCGCCGTCGGTTTTTTTGCGGAACTGGCGTCAGCATGGGAACCGGTCGTCTATGGCACGGCGGCTGGCTGGAAAATCATCGGCACTTTTGCTGCGGTGCAGTTGTTGTTGATGCGCGTGGTGCCGGGGCCGCGCTTTTGCGGGCCGACCACGCCGAAGGGCTACGTGCCGGTGTACCGCGCCAATGGCTTGGCGTGTTTCTTGATCTCGCTGGGCGCGTTCCTTTTGGGTGGCTTTGTGTTCCATTGGTTCGAGCCGACGATCGTCTATGACAACTTTGCGGGCATTATCGGCGCGTTGAATGTCTTGGGCTTGGCGTTCTGTTTGTTGCTGTACTGCAAGGGCCGGTTTTTTCCCTCTGGGCCGGACGGAGGGCTGAGCGGCAATTTTATTTTCGATTATTACTGGGGAACGGAACTGTACCCGCGCATCTTGGGCTGGGACGTCAAGATGTTCACAAATTGTCGCTTTGGCATGATGGGGTGGCCGATCATCGCGTTGTCGTTTGCGGCGAAGCAGGCCGAGCTCGGGGGGTTGAGCGATTCGATGGTGGTGGCCCTGATCGTCATGCTGACTTATTTGGTAAAATTTTTCGTTTGGGAAACGGGTTATCTCTGTTCAATTGACATCATGCACGACCGCGCCGGATTCATGATTTGCTGGGGGTGTTTGGTATGGGTGCCGGCGATTTACACATCGCCCATTTTGTACTTGGTGCATCATCCGCATCCGCTCGGCATGCCGTGGTCCGCCGGGATCGCGGCCTTGGGCGTGGGGGCGGTGATGATCAACTACTTTGCCGATAGGCAACGCCAGGTCGTTCGGGCAACGGGCGGCAAATGCGCGATCTGGGGGAAAAAGCCGCGGCTCATTGTCGCCGAGTATCGTGCGGAAGACGGGTCGAAAAAGGAGACCGTTTTGTTGGCGTCCGGTTGGTGGGGCGTGGCGCGGCACTTTCACTACGCGCCGGAAATTTTGGCGGCCTTCTTTTGGACGGTGCCCGCCCTGTTTTCGCACATCCTGCCCTATTTTTACGTGATTGTTCTGACGATTTTGTTGGTGCATCGCGCCCGGCGAGACGAAGAGCGTTGCCAGCAAAAATACGGCGCGTATTGGGATGAATACCGCCGCCTCGTCCCCACGCGCATTCTTCCGCGCTTGAAATTTTAGCCAGCACGAAGGAGGCACTTCAATGGCAAAACGCAAACGGCGTCCGCACGTAGGGCAGGAATTTATGCGGCGCACGCAATTCAAGAACATGGAGCCGACGGGGCAGGCGCGCCGAGAACCGCCGCCGATGCCCGAGTTGCCGTATCGGGGCGAGACCGTGCCGTTGCCGAAGCCCGATCAAATCGAAACCGCGGACATGGATTTGCGCCTGGCCATTGACGAGCGCGAAAGCGAGCGGGTGTTTTTGGACGATCCCATGCGTTTGGACGAGTTGGCGTATTTGCTTTGGGCAACGCAGGGCGTGAAGGAGGTCGCGCAGGGCGAGACGTTTCGCACCGTGCCATCGGCGGGCGCGCGTCACGCATTTGAGACCTATGTGGTGGTCGACAAGGTGCAGGATTTGGAGCGAGGGTTGTACCGGTATTTGGCACTGGGACACGCCTTGGGCGCGATTGAGTGCTCCGAGGAGATCGGGGATCGGATTGCAAATGCCACCTTGCAACCGGAACTGATCGAGACGAGTGCCGCCACGCTGATTTGGACAGCGGTGATCGCACGCATGACGTGGCGCTACGGCGATAGGGGGTATCGCTACATCCACTTGGACGCAGGCCATGTGGGGCAAAATTTGTACTTGGGCGCGATGGCCGTGAATTGCCGCGCGTGTACCAGCGCCGCATTTAACGATGACGAGTTGAACCGCGCACTCAAACTCGACGGCGTCGAACACTTCGCCGTATATTTTGGATCCGTAGGCAAATAAAAAAGAAACGCGGCCTTTGCAGCCGCGTTTTTTGTTTTTTTGTTCAAGCCGAGATGCCGAATCAAGTTTTTATTGCGAAACCGCTTGGTTTGTTTCGTCACTCCCTTGCGATCTGTCCCGCCGCGTGTTGGGCTTTCGCGCCTACGCCGAGGACATTCAAAAAGCCCTCGGAATCGCGGTGGTCGTAATCGCCCACATCTTCCATCGAGGCGGTTTCTTCGGAATACAGGGAGTGCGGCACATCTTGCGAGGAGTGGAATAGGACCGTGCCTTTGTACGCGGCGACCGTTAGGGTGCCCGTCAGCAATTTCGCCACGGGCGCGAGCGCGCCGCGCATCATTTGCGTCGCCAAATCGCAGTAATAGCCCTGATAGATCTGTTCGGCGAGGGCCGCGGAAATCGAGTCGTAAAATCTTCGCGCCCTGCGGTCCAAAACCTGCTGGATCAAAAACTCGTAACACGTGCCGAGCAAGCACAGGCCCGGGCTTTCGTACACGCCGCGCGATTTGATGCCCACAAAGCGGTTTTCCACGGTGTGAATGCCGATGCCAATGCCGTTTCGCCCGCCGATTTCATTGGCGCGCAAGATCGCCGTTAGCGCATCGACATCCGCGCCGTTGATCTGCACCGGGCGCCCCGCATTGAGCCTGACGCGAAACAATTCGGGTCTGTCCGGTGCCCGATGGGGCAACACGCCCATGCCCGGTTCGATAAACTCCGCGGCGACATCCAGGGATTCGAGTTTGCCCGCCTCGTGCGTGAGGCCCAAAAAGTTGGCGTCCGTGGAATAGGGTTTTTCGTAGGTCGCGGTGATCGGCAAATCGTAGGCATTGCAAAAGTCGATCATCTCCTTCCGCCCGCCAAACATGTCGAGAAACGTCGGATCGCGCCAAGGGGCATAGACCGCAACGCCCGGCTGGCACATATTGGCGACGAGTTGAAAGCGCACTTGATCGTTGCCTCGCCCGGTCGCCCCGTGCGCGAGCACATCGATGTCGCGGCGGTTCATTTCGTCCAACAACCCCCGCGTGGTGACGTAGCGCGCCATGCCCGTCGTATTCCAATACCCGCCTTCGTAGCGCGTTTGCCCGATCAACATCGCAATGCCCGCGTCTGCCAGATCGGTTTTGAGATCGATCAACGCGGCTTCTTTCGCGCCGCAGGCCAGCATGCGTTTGCGAATATCGTCGATATTCACCTCATCGGGCTGCCCGATATCCGCGGTCAGGCTGACCACCTGCACGCCGCGATCCGCCAACCACTTCGTCACCGTGCAACTGTCCAACCCCCCCGACGAGGCCAGGGCTATCGTCTTACCGCGCAGATCATTTAATGTCATCGTGTTCCTTTTTTTGAGCTTGTGTTTTTTCGTCCGCAATCGCTTTGCCATACGCCGGATTGCGCGAGGAATTGACGGGTTATGCGATTTCTTCGGCCAGTTCTGTGAAATCCGCGACGGTTCTATCGGCGCGATAGGGCGAGTCTTCATAGGGCAGGTCGTAGCGGTTGATGTACGCCCCGCGAAAGCCACATGCGCGTGCGCCCACCACGTCGAACGAATTGGCCGAGACCATCATGCATTCGCCCACTTCCTGCCCTAGGATTTGCGCGGCGCGGCGATACACCGCCGGATGCGGCTTGAACGCGCCCATCGTGGTCGCGGAAATGACATCGTCAAAATCCCACTGAATTTGGTTTTTCGCCAAGTGATCGAGAAAGGCCGGATCCCCGTTGGACAGACCGACCAGTTGGTAACGCGCCCGCAATTTCTCCAGGCCCGCTCGGACTTCGGGAAACGGCTTCAGCTCCCACCAGCACGCGAGAAATGCCTTCACTTCCCCGCGGGACATTTCGATTTTGTTTCGCGCCAGCACATACACATAAGCCCGCCGCACGGTCTCCAAATAGCCCCCGTGACCGAGCATCATGATCGTGTCCTGAAACTGCTCCAACCGCTGCCGATAGCGCCATTGTTCCCAGAACGCATCGGCGGTTATATCGGCTCCTTTCTCTTTTAACATCTCGTCGATGAACGGCGTCAAACTGCCGCCCAAGTCCAAAATCGTACCGAACAAATCAAATGTCAGTGCGCGTACCTGCTCAAACTTTTCCATCTGCCCCTCCGGATGAGATCAAAATTTTCAGAGATGAATACTCTGTAAATGAAATAATTTGGAATATCAATCTTCTAAGAACGTGCCGGCCGTGATGCCGTACCTCAAATAAGCCATCGCCCAACATGCCATCTTAAAACCCCCTCAAGGAAAGCCATCAGGCACAGCGCGCAAGTCCGTCTCGCAATCAATATTCATCTTGCAACCCACCTCGCAGGCTGTCTCATGTCGTGCGATTACAAAAGCGCTTTGCGCTGTGCAAGCCCCTCGGCGTATGAGAGCGGCATTTTTTGCCTACTTTTTTTTGCTGTTAAAAAAAAGTAGGTCGCCGAAGGCATCAAAGGCAACCCACGAGGCTTTAGGACCAAACGCTTTAGAAAAGCGAGCCATGCAGGTGCTGATTTGTGCGTATCAAAATTGAGAATGACTTAATTTGACAGAGTATTTAGAACAGTTAGAGGAGGCTTGGAATGCTTACTTCTCTCGGTAAAAAGCCAGTCATTGCAACGGGCGTGCGGTTTGACGATGACCTCCTGTGCGTCTCATTGAGCGATGGGCGAGAAACGCGCCTCCGGTTGGACGACGTGCGTTGGCTGGATTGGTTATACAGGGCAACCGATGAACAACGCGCCAACTGGTCAATCGAACCGGGGGGATTTGCCATTTATTGGGAAGATTTGGACGATGGCATTGAATTTTGCCATCTCTCTCAACTCCCCGTGATTTGACCCCCTGACCCGTGCGTGCGGATTCGTGGGCGACTAATAATTATGCACATTGTGCCCGCGCGCGGGGAACCACACGCAGTCGATGGCGAAGACCAGCGCGGTGCTAAACGCCTGTGCCGCGATCAGCCCGATAAAAAAGGGCTTGGCGCGTTCGTAGAGATTCACGCCGCCTATGCTCATCAGGAGCGACTTGACCGCCCACACGATCACGATGGAAAACACGATTTTCGTCACCCCGTAGTTGCCCTGGATGCCCAAGCCAATCGGATGCAGGGGCCACCACGGTAGCCAATAGCGCGCGAGCGTGAACGCGGCCATGGCGATAGCACCGATGACGGCCCACAGGGCCAAGCCGCCTTTGCCGCCCATGGGAATCGGGTTGCGAATGGCGTTGATCGCCTTGTTGAACGCGCCCGGCGCAGCGTTTTTCAATCCCATGTTGCCCAGATTGTACGCGCCATACGCATAGCCCAAATACAGGGTATTGGCGATGGACACCACGTAGCCCACGGCGATGGACACCCCCATCATCAGGGCGATTTGTCGGGGTTTGACCACGCCGTCGACCGCCTTGACCGACTGCGTCATCGCGGGCATGACATAGCCCTTGCCCGCGCTGTTGAAGACGCGCATAAACGACAGGGTCGTCACGCTTTGCCCGCCGATGGTCGGCGTGCCCCAAATTTGCAAAGCCGCGTCAAAGGGCTGCACTTGGTAATACACATAGACCAAGCCCAATTCGGCGACCACGCGGGAAAGCCCCAAAAAGGTCAAGAGGGCTATCGGCAAAAACGTCAAAATGACGAACGGCGCCATCCCGGCCGCGTACAACCACGCGGCGACAAATGCGAGAGAGCCCCCCAACCCGATCACCGCCGTGCGATAGGACAACAACTCCCGGCTGTCGTCTATGCCTTCCCAACGCGGGTGCGCGGCTTTTCGCCAGACATTGACGAAGTGCGCGCGGCCCATCCACAAACTCCAAATCGCCAAAAAAATGAGCGCGCCCCCGCTTTGCCAACCCAGCGCGGGGCTTTGCCACTGCCGGTCTGCCGCGCCCGGGGTATATCCCAATCGGTTGAACAAAAAGACCTCAAAGCCGGACAAAAAGACCCACACCCAAACGCTGAACAGCACGTCCAACCGCGCGAAATACCCGAACCCTATCGCGTAAAAACTGATTCTGCGAATCAACAGGGGAAAGTCGGGATAGAGCCGAAACTGCCCGCCTTCAAATGGAATGGGCGGAAAAGCCGGTGCGAAATACGACCCGATGTTCCAGACTTTCATCAGCATGACAATGCCAAACGCGATCCAGAACAGGGGCGAGCGAAAGACCCGGCTGAGCCCGCCGCCTTTTTCCGTCTCGGTCAACAACTTGCCCACCTCGACGATGGGATAGGTCAACCGCTCGTGATCGACCCACTGCCTGCGCAGCATGACGACGAGGCAGAAAATCGCAAACGCCACCGCGCCCAAAAAACACGTCCACCAAAACAGGGGCGTGGCCCACGCGCCGACCGCGGGCATGTGTCCTGCGGGCGTGCCCTCGTAAAACCAGTTCATGGCACCTGCGTCATTTTGGGGGGCCAACCACGTCGGGATGTGGTGATGCAAGTACACATCCCATCCGTTTTCCGGCGTGGCAAAATAGTACACCCCGGCCAACACCCCGATGAGATGCCCGGTCACGCCATCGTAAGGCACGATCGCGGCGACCAGTCCCATCCCCAACACCACGCGCAACTCGGAGGGCGTTAGGGCCATCGAAGGCCGGATCAGGCGTGCGATCATGTTCGAGACAGCCAGGGACAAAAACGGAAAGAGCAAGGCCATGGGAAAATGGCTGCGGCTGATGTTCGATCCCCGCATGTAGTAGGCGGTCCACTCGTCCCACAACACCGTCAGGACGATGATCGCAATGCCCGCCAAAACGCACCGCATCGTGACCGCGCGCCCGCGATGAACCTCGGCGGCTCCTGTCGGATATGTCGATGCTTCTGCCATAGGTGAGAACCTTTATCACTTCCACAATGTCCAATTCCTAAATTTGACCGGCAAGGGATGTAACGCGCAACCCGATCCCCTCAACCTCGCAGGCGACGCTGAGAGTCTGGCGCGCTTTACGCAGAGGAAAACGCGCTTGCATGGTGTGTTGAAGTCGGGTAACTTGAGGAGCATTTAGACCCGTGCTTGGTAAAAAAGAAAGAGGTTTTCTGGCCTAATCTAACTCTTTTTTCATTTTTTTACAGGTCTTTTATTTTTTGTCTTACTCCGTCCCTTAAAGGAATCTGTTTTGTCTATGCCATTCTGATCTTCCAACCTCTTTCCGGAGATAAAACCATGGCACTCAAAGTTGGCGTTGTCGGGATGGGCGGCATTGGCAATCGGCATGCGGCTTGTCACGCAACAGATGATCTAGCAGACCTCGTCGCGGTGTGCGATGTGGTCAAAGAATCCGCAGACAAGGCCGCGGAACGACACGGCGTCAAGGCGTATTACAGCCTCAAAGCCATGCTCGAGCACGAGGACTTGGACGTTGTCGACGTGACGACCGGGGGCAATGAGAACGGCAGTTGGCACTTCGAACCCGCGATGGAAGCACTCGCGGCAGGCAAACACGTTCTGTGCGAGAAACCCCTGTCCAACGACATCGACGAAGCCCGGGAGATGGTCGCCTATGCCGCAGAACAAAACCGCTACCTCGGCTGCAACCTCAACCATCACTTCTCGCAACCGGCGGACAAAGCGCGAGAATATCTCGCCGAGGGCATGGTGGGCGAACAAATTTACTGCATCCACAAAATGGGCTTTGCGGGCGGCGAAGCGACCTATCGGCCTAGCAAAGGGCCGAAATCCTGGGGCCATCCCTATTTTCACGTCAAAGCCTTTCTCACGCATCCCTTCAGCGTGATGCGCGAGTTTTGCGGCGACATCGCGCATGTGCAGGCGTTTTTTGACCGCCCGAGTTTTCGCAAGCGGGCGGGCGATCTCATGATTTCCCTCAACAGCATTCACGTTCGGTTTGAAAGCGGCGCGATGGGCTATTTGCTCAGCCAGCGCGGCGATACCACATTTGGCATGGGCGGGTGGTGGAGCGTTGAGGTGGGCGGTACGCGCGGCACGTTTTGCATTGAGAACTGCGTTGAAAAAATCACCTTTTGGCCCGCGCCCGGCACGGCGCCTATGCCGGAAAATATGGCGCACGGCGCCGCGCCCGATCCCATCGTCGACGATTCGGGAATTTCGGATTTTAGTTCCACATTCCCCAATCGCATCCACGCATTTCTCGAAGACGTCACCCGGGGCGTGCCCCGCGAGGAGCTCCGCGCTTCCGGGCGCGATGCCTTGGCCGCGCTCGAATACACGTGGGCGGCGATGGAATCCTACGAAAATGGCGGCGTGCTCGTCGTGCCCCATCCCCTGCCCTTGCTCAAAAGAGATCCGATGGCCTAAAAAACGGGGCATGTCGCGCATATCCCGTTTTTTCGTACTATGGCGCGTTTGAACCCGATTGCGAATAGTACATGGGGATGCCTATCCGAAATATTGCATTATTTGCAAATCTTGACCCCCATACCCCATGCGCGTAGATTGTGGCCCGATACTTTAACCCGAAACAGGACGAGGTGAACGATGGCAGACGACATTCGCATTGGCATTATTGGCGCGGGCGGCATTTTTCGCAGTCGGCATTTTCCGGGGTTGGCAAAAATCGACGATGCCGAGGTGGTGGCGATTTGCAATCGCAGCGCGGAAAGCGGCGAAAACGCGATCGCGGAGCAGGGCTTGTCCGCCGAGGCGATGACCGATCCCTACGCGCTGTTGAACCGAGCTGATATCGACGCGGTGATGATCGGCACCTGGCCGTACAGGCATTGTGAATTTGTGTTGGCGGCTTTAGACGCGGGCAAACACACCTTTGTGCAGGCGCGCATGGCGATGAATTTGCGCGAGGCCAAGCAGATGTACGCCGCGAGTCAAGAGCGCGATTTGGTGACGCAAATTTGTCCTGCGCCTCCTTGGGCGGGTGGGCGTTTTTTGAAGCGGTTGGTCGATGAAGGCTATTTGGGCGATATTTTCCACGTCTATGTGCGCGACTTGGGCGGGCGGTATTGGGATGCGGACGCGCCATTGCAC
The DNA here is from genome assembly GCA_965242535.1 of Candidatus Latescibacterota bacterium. Lineage (GTDB taxonomy): Bacteria > Latescibacterota > UBA2968 > UBA2968 > UBA2968 > VXRD01. The sequence continues at coordinate 3,840,460 of OZ251458.1, read as the reverse complement.
TGGCGGCAGGTCCGCCGGTATTCGGGGCTGAACATTTTGGGCATGGGCATTACCGTGGAGCGCGTGGCCCGCGTGTTTGGCTACATGGCAACCGTGACCGCCGAGACCGAGATTTTTACGACGACGCGATCCCTGCCCGATGGGGCTGGCACCGGCCCGGTCGAAACGCCCGATATGGCGCATGTCATGGGCCAAATGGAAAACGGCGCGCGCGCGGCATTTTTGTTTTCCGGCGTCTCCCAGTTTGGCGGGCCATCCGTTGTCGAAGCACACGGCAACGAGGGCACATTGACCTACGATATGGGGTCTCATATCCTCGGCGCGAAGACGGGGGATAAGCGGTTGAGAGAAATTCCGATTCCCAAAGACGAAGTGGCCGAATGGACTGTGGAAGCGGATTTTATCCGCGCGATCAAGGGCGGCCCGCAGGGCGATACCAGCTTTTACGAGGGCGTGAAGTACATGGAATTTACCGAAGCGGTCCACCGCTCCGCAGAGCGCGGCGGAACCGTGCGCTTGCCATTGGTGGATTAGGCGAGGAGCGACCGCAGAGGAACGCAGATGGGGAGGCGAGGGGTAATCCGCGCAATCCCCTAATCCGTTTCATCCGCGATCCAGACGGGGAGAGCAATGGTGATCAAATTGGTGGCATTTGATTTGGATGGGACGATCCTGAATCACTCGAACGAACCGTCGGACGCTTCGATGGCGGCGATTCGGGCGTTGTTGGAGCGCGGCGTGGCTGTGGCGTCGATGAGTGGTCGCAATTTTGAGCGCAATCAAATTCCGTTTTTGACCGATCCCCGCATCGCGGACGCGCTGTACGCCGGGTGTTACAACGGCGCGATGGTGTTCTCGCCCAAGCAGGTGTCGAACGGCGAACGCGAGCTCATGCACGAGCGGCGTTTGTCCGATGAGGTGTTTTTGTCCCTGATCCAATATGCCGCCGAGCGGCGGATGAACTTCGTGTATTGCCGATGCGACAGGAATCGCCATGGCATCCGCGAAGTGTACATGACCGACCGCACCACAAAAATGAGTCGCGCAGTCGCCGCGATGACCGATATGGTCTATGAGGTGGATGCGGATCTGGCGTGGCGAATACGGGCAAAAGCGTTGGCCGCGCCCCCCAAAATCATGTTATTGCCCAAAGCCGGGCAGGCCGATGAGACGGTTGACGAACTCAAAAGCATCTTTGGCGATCGGATTTACATGGCATGGGCCGTGGCGGGTCGCATTGAAATCATGCATCCAGACGTGAACAAGGGCGCGGCCCTGTCCGCCATTGCCGAACACCTCGGCCTCGGCCTCGAAAAAGTGATGGCCGTGGGCGATGGCAACAACGATCTGCCCATGTTGCGCGCCGCTGGCACGGGCGTGCTGATGGGCAATGCCGATGCGGCCACCCAGCGCGCCGTGGCCGGAGAAGACATTTTGCAAACCGACCCCATCGAAAGCGAAGGCTTTGCCAAAGCCGTGCATCGCTACGCGCTCAAGGGATGAAAACCCCTTGCGGACCGCTGAGAACGCGGGGCCGCGCATCCCATCTCGCCTTTTGTGGCGCATTGAATCTCATGCCCAACGGGGAATTTCATGAAACGAACTTTGGATATCGGCAGGCGAATCGAATTGTTGCCGATGGATGCCCATTTTTGCGACATCTCTATCGGGCTTTATCGGCAGGAAAACGCGCAGGGCGCGGCGTTTCGCGTTCACACGTACAGCCAGCGCGAGGGCGCGAAGGCGCGGATCGATTCGGTCAAACGCGCGATGCGAATTTTGGGCGGCATGGAAGAAACGCCCGAGGGCCTGGCGCGCTTCCCGTGTGGCGCGGCGCATCTGCTCGCGGTGAAGCGGCTGTTTTTGGAAGCGTGCAAGCAGGGCATGGATGGCGAGGTGTCTGCGCGGCCATTGACCATTTTGGACAAGAAGTCCGGCTTGCACATTTCTGCTACGGCCCGATCGGATGGGGCGTATCAAATCGCTGCGGACCGCGATGAAAAAGGCGCGGATCGGCGCGTGCGATTGGTGGCAGGCGGGCTTGCAAAATTGGGCGAGTTGGAGAAAGTGGAAGGCGCGGAAGACCGCGTGCGATTCAACTGCGGCATGGCACACGATGCCTTGGTGGGCTTGCTGTTGGTGCGCGCGCCCAACGTGCGGTCGGTTTTGCGAGAGTTGGAACAAATCGCCAGTCGGGGCGTGCTCGCGGCCCCAAGCGCGCAGACCCCGTAGCCCATCAGTCCAAAAAAAAAACAAAATGTAGCCGAACTCGCTTTTCTCATTTTCTCTCTCAATGGAGACTTGCATGCACGATCGAATAACGCCGATGAAACCGCGCGATCGCGTGTTGACCGCGCTCGAGCGCGAACCCGTGGACCGCACGCCGACGTGCAATCCCACGTCGGTCGCCACCGTGGAATTGATGGATCTGGTCGATGCGCCGTTTCCGCATGCCAATCGCGACGCGGAATCCATGGCGCGGTTGGCCGCGACGGGATACACCGAACTGGGCTTTGACACGATTATGCCGGTGTTCACGATCATTCAAGAATCCTCGGCCTTGGGGTGCAAAATTCAGTGGGAGCAAAAGGACAACTGGCCCACCGTGAGGATGAGAGAACCGATCTGGCAAACCGCGGACGATATCGAAATCCCGTCGAACTTGCTCACGCATCCCGATACGAAATGCGTGCTGGATGCGATCGGCATCTTGCGGAAGCAATACGGCGACGAGGTGGCGATCATCGGCAAGACGATGGGGCCTTGGTCCTTGGCCTACCACTGCTTTGGCGTGGAGGATTTTTTGCTCCTGTCGCTGGACGACCCGGATCACACGCGGCAAATTCTCGACAAGCTCAAAGACGTGACCATTGCATTTGGCAGGGCGCAAATCGAAGCGGGTGCCGATGCCTTGACCCTGCCCGATCACGCGACGGGCGATCTGGTCAGCGGGGAGTACTACGACCGGTACTTGCGCGACTTGCACATCGAATTTGCCGACCGCATTCCCATTCCCTTGATTTTGCACATCTGCGGGCGCACGGTGGATCGCATGGCGTACATCGCGCAAACCGGCATGGCCGCGTTTCACTACGATTCGAAGAACGACCCGGACGAGTCGATAGAGATCGTGAGGGATCACATCGCGCTCGTGGGCAATATCAACAATCCGGAAACCCTGTTTGCCAAAGGCCCGCAAGCCGTGCGCGAAGAAGTGTATAAAAACCTCGATGCGGGCGTGGATATGATCGGGCCGGAGTGCGCGATCCCCTTGCAGACATCTATCGAAAATTTGAAGGAAATCCCCAAGGCGGTCGCAGATTGGCACGCGGAGAGATCACATGGCTGAATTGCGCGACATTCAAAATGCGTTTATCCGAGAGGAGATCGAGGAATTTTTGGAACGCCCGGACGAGATTCAGCGCAATATCGACTCGTTCTCTCAGGCGAGTGCCGAAATGCAGGCCATTGCCGCCGCATTGATCGACGGGGCGCATCACGAGGTGGATCATCTGACGCGAGAGGCGTTGGACGCAGGCGTGGGCGCGTTGGAGATCATGGACGACGGCCTGATCGCCGGCATGGGCATCGTGGGGATCAAGTTTCGGGAGAATTTTATTTTCGTTCCCGAGGTGCTGGCGTGCGCGCGCGCGATGAAGGCGGGGATGGCGCATATCGAACCCATTTTGTCGGCTTCCGGCGTCGAGCCCGTCGGCACGGTCATCATGGGCACGGTCAAGGGCGATTTGCACGATATCGGCAAAAATTTGTGCATCATGATGTTGCGCGGCGCCGGGTTTGTGGTACACGACTTGGGCGTGGATACGTCGGAAGACGAGTTTATCGACGCGGTCGAAGAACACGAGGCCAACTTGCTGGGCATGTCCGCATTGCTGACCACGACCATGCCGAATATGGGCAAGACCATCGAGGCGTTTATCGACGAGGATTTGCGAGACGACGTGAAAATCATGGTGGGCGGCGCGCCCGTCACACAGGAATTTGCCGACGACATGGGCGCGGACGGCTACGGCGAAAACGCCCTCGCGTGCGTGGAATTGGCAAAGCAGTTGTTGCGGGAATGGGAGGAATAGAAATGGCAGACTTCATAACGGGGATTGACGGCTGACCACTGACCACTACTGCGATGAAAAAAATCGATCAAAAAGCCTATCGACAGCGGTTGGATCGCATGTCCGAGATTTTCGCGGATATCGTCCAACACGCGGACAAACAGGCCCGGACGCGCTGCCCGTACAAAGACAAGAACGACGAATGCACGGCCAAATTTGGATGCCGATACCAGCGAAAACCAGCACCCGACCGGGTGCTTTTTCAATGCGCGAGCGACGACAAACTCGATTATCGCACGGCTTGGGAATCGGACGCAGACGCCTATCCCGCCGCAAAAGCCGCGCTCAAAGCGACCAAAAAGGGCAGGGGCCACATCACGACGCACGCGGGCGAGGTGCAACCCCTCGCAGGGCAAAAGACGGTTTTCGACTATGCCGACGACCTCGCGGTTCGCGTGCCGACATCGTGTTTCCGATCCGGAATCTGCCATGAATGCGTGGTGGAAATCACCGCAGGGATGGACGGCCTGTGTCCCAAAACCGACGCCGAGTCCTTTTTGAAAGACAATTACCGCTTGGCGTGCCAAGCCGAGGTGGTGGATTTGGACGCGGAGATCGAGTTTGCCCCCCTGCGCCGCGCGCCGCAGATTTTGACCTTGAGTCCGTCCAAGGAGATGGACTTCGACCCGGTGGTTACGCGCCGCGGGGACCGGGTGTTCTACGACGGGGAAGATGTGGACCGATTTCGGGGGCATGTCTATGGACTGGCAATCGATGTTGGCACCACGACGGTGGTGATGGATCTCATGGATTTGGAATCCGGCGAGAGCGTTGCCATCGCGTCCTTTGAAAATCCCCAACGCTTTGGCGGCAGCGATGTGATGTATCGCATTTCCTACGACGGCGAATATCCCAACGAATTGTGGAAAGCCCTGGTCAATGCGATCAACGGCGAGATTTTTGAATGGGGCGAAACCCTGGGCTTTGCGCGACAGGAAATTTACGAGATCGTCGTCGCGGGCAATGCCACCATGCGCGATCTGCTTTTCAGGCTCGACATACAGAGCATTGGGCAAAAGCCCTACAAGTCGCTAATCGAACACGAGTATTTGGCGGGAAAACGCGCCACCACAGCCCTGTGCGAAAGCAGCAGGCGGTTGGGCATTCGGGCCAATCCCAAAGCGCGGGTCTATGGCATGCCCCTCATCGCGAGCCACGTCGGCGGCGATGTGGTCGCCGATATGCTGGCCGTGGGCATGGGCGGGCAAGACGAGGTGGCGATGCTCATGGACGTGGGTACAAATACCGAAGTGGTGGTGGGCAACCGACAGCGGTTGGTGGCGGCATCGTGCCCGGCAGGGCCGGCATTTGAAGGCGGGGGCATCGCATGCGGCATGCCCGCGCGAGATGGGGCCATCGAATCCGGGGTGTGGAAGGACGGCCGGTTTGCGTATCGCGCGATTGGCAACGGCGCGCCGATGGGCTTGTGCGGGTCGGGCTTGATCGATTTGCTGGCCGAACTTCGGCGGCGCGATTTGATGACGGAAAAGGGCGCGTTTGCCAACCGCAAGCAGTTTGAACTCGATGTGGTGCCCGAACGCGGCATCGCCCTCTCGCGCGAAGACGCGAGCAATTTGGCGCAGGCGAAGGCCGCGAATTACTGCGGGCAAGTGATCGCCATGCGCGAATTTGGCATCCGCCCGGAGCAGATCCACCGCTTGTATTTGGCCGGGGGATTTGCGAATTACGTCAATGTGCAAAACGCGATTGACATCGGTTTTCTCGCGCCCGTGCGTCCCGACCGCATCGAAAAGGTGGGCAATGCCGCGATCTTGGGCGCGCGCGAGGTCTTGTTGTCCCGAAAACGCCGCGCCGAGGCCGAGCGCGTCGTCAGGCGGATCGAACACATCGAGTTGGAGACGAAGCCCGACTTTTTCGACGCATTTGTCGAAGGGTGTCAATTCAAAAGGATGGTCGTATGACGTCTTTTGCAACGCGCCTCACAGACGCCCGCCCCCTGCTCTACGACGGGGGATTCGGATCGCAGTTGTTCGCGCGCGGGGTGAATTTGGCAAATAGCGCGATAGCCAATCTGTCGCATCCGGACGCGGTGGTGGATGTGCATCGCGCGTACATCCGCGCAGGCGCAGATGCCATCGGCACGAACACCTTTGTCGCGTCTCCCCTGCACTTGGCGATGGCGGACGCGGACGCAGATGACGCCGAGCGCATGACCGCATTGGCGGCCCAACACGCGCGCCGCGCCGTTGAAGAAAGCGGGCGCGAGGTGTATGTCGGCGGTTCCATCGGCCCATCCCCAGGCGCGATAGAAGCCGACGCGGGCGATACGGATTTTGGCATTCCCAACGCCGAGGTGCGCGACGCCCACGAGCGCGTGATCGATGCCCTGGCCAAAGGCGGGGTCGATTTTTTTGTGATCGAGACGCAGTTTTCCGCCAAGGAGGCCGCGATAGCCGCAGATGTTGCGCGGCAAACCGGCTTGCCCATCGCCGTGAACATGACGTACAAATGGACGCGCGATCGCGCGACGGGCGAGGTGATTTACCGCACGGATTGGGGCTTTTCCCCTGCGGATGTGCTGGACGCACTGGCGAGTGGCGAGTTTTCAAAGGGCGAGAATCTGATCGACCACGTGCAGCTTTTCGGCTTGAACTGCGGCGCGGAAACGCGCAACACCGATCACACGGGCATGCCTTATGCGATAGAGGGCACTGTGCAGATGCACCGCGCCCTCGCGGATCGCGGCATTGAAAACAAGCGGCTGATGGCCTATCCCAATGCGGGCCTGCCCACGCTGGATCGGGAGACGCAACAGGCGTCGTATTCCCAAGGGCCGGAGGAGATGGCGCGGTACGTGGGGTCATTGATAGACGCAGGCGGCTTCGCGATCGGCGGGTGTTGCGGCACGACGCCCGACCACATCCGCGCATTTCGCAGCGTTTTGGACGCGCGGGAGGAGTGAGAAGGGAAAGGCGGATCGCGGATTACACGGATTAGGGGATTAAAGGCGGATTAAAGGCGAGAGTGGGGCAACGGGCAGAGAGGGTGGATGAAAGAGCAAAAGGCGTCCCATCCCCTTTGTCCGCATCCGTTGTAGGGACAGGCCCCCGTGCCTGTCCTCGTATCCAGCGGTGAGTCAAGGCCACGCCCTCGCCTGTCAATCACCGGTCACTAAACGGGCAGAGGGCAGAGAAGGCGGATGAAAAACGAGAGTAGGGCAGAGGGCAGAGGGCAGAGAGAGCGGAGAAAAGGCAAGGGTGGGGTAAAGGGCGTGGGTAGGTTGTCTGAATCGCGGATTACACGGATTAGGGGATTATAGGCGGATTAAAGGCGAGAGTAGGGCAACGGGCAGAGAGAGCGGATAGAAAGGGGCAAAAGGCGTCCCATCCCCTTTGTCCGCATCCGTTGTAGGGACAGGCCCCCGTGCCTGTCCTCGTATCCATCGGTGAGTCAAAGCCATGCCCTCGCCTGTCAATCACCGGTCACCAAACGGGCAGAGGGCAGAGAGGGTGGAGAAAAGGCAAGGGTGGGGCAAAAGGCGTCCCGTCCCCTTTGTCCGCATCCGTTGTAGGGACAGGCCCCCGTGCCTGTCCTCGTATCCAGCGGTGAGTCAAGGCCACGCCCTCGCCTGTCAATCACCGGTCACCAAACGGGCAGAGGGCAGAGAGGGTGGAGAAAAGGCAAGGGTGGGGCAAAAGGCGTCCCGTCCCCTTTGTCCGCATCCGTTGTAGGGACAGGCCCCCGTGCCTGTCCTCGTATCCATCGGTGAGTCAAAGCCATGCCCTCGCCTGTCAATCACCGGTCACCAAACGGGCAGAGGGCAGAGAGGGCGGATGAAAAACGAGAGTAGGGCAGAGGCCACGGATTGAGGGAGCGCAGGTAAGACGAAGGGTGCAGGTGGCACGAGGGACAAAGCGGTTGGGGAGGGTTGTGGGGTAATCCGTGCCATCCCAAAATCCGCGTAATCCGCGATTCAGACAACTGACGCAGGTGGTTCGGTGTATGCAGGTGGCACGAGGGACACAGCGGGTGGGGAGGGTTGCGGGGTAATCCGCGCAATCCTTTAATCTGCGTAATCCGCGATTCAGACAACTGACGCAGGTGGTACGAAGGACACAGCGGCAAGGGAGATAGGTCCCATGAACAACGCGCAACAACCCATCAATGCCCTGCCCAACGGGTACCGGATCCAGGAATACGAACTGGTGCGCGTGCTCGGGTTTGGGGGATTCGGCATGACGTACTTGGGCTATGACCACAATTTGGACAAGCCCGTGGCGATCAAGGAATATCTGCCCTCGGATATCGCCATCCGCACAAGCGATTATAGCGTCGTGCCGCAGGCGAGCGAATTTCAAAGCGATTTTGCGTGGGGACTGGATCGCTTCATGGACGAAGCGCGCACGTTAGCCCGATTTGACCATCGCCACCTCGTCAAAGTGTATCGCTTTTTTGAAGCGCACAACACCGCGTATATCGTGATGGAATACGCCGAGGGCGAGACCCTGTCCGCATATCTCAACCGCAAGGGCATCTTGACCGAGGATGAACTCAAGGCGATTCTGCATCCGATTCTCGATGGCTTGGAGGCGGTGCATCGCGCGGATTTTTTGCATCGAGACATCAAGCCGGGCAACATCGTCATTCGCGACGCGGATCACTCGCCCGTGTTGATAGACTTCGGCGCGGCGCGTCAAGCGGTCGGTGCCAAAAGCCGTTCGGTGACGTCCATCGTGACGCCGGGATACGCGCCGCGAGAGCAGTATTCGACCCGCGGGAATCAGGGGCCTTGGACGGATATTTACGCATTGGGCGGCGTGTGCTATCGCGCCTTGACCGACGATGTGCCCCCCGATGCGGTGGATAGAATGATCGATGATCCCCTCGTTCCAGTTTCGGAGCGGTGCAAGGGCCGTGCGAGCCATCCATTTCTCGCCGCCATCGATCATGCGCTGCAAGTGGATGAAACTGCCCGGCCGCAAAGCGTGTCCGAATGGCGCGCCGAGTTGGGCGATGCGCCCGTTGTTGCCCCGCCTGAAACGCGGATTGACGATCCGCCGCGAGTTCCCGAGACATCGCCTAACACGCCGCGTCCTGCGCCTGCACGCGCTCAAGAACCGATTAAGGGAGTTACTCGCCTTGAGTGGATCGTCTTGGGCGTGATTGTGCTCGTGTTTATAGTCAGTGGAATTTCTGTTTATGTCCAAAAACAACACCAAGCAGAGATTGCACGCCAAGAGGAGATAGCGCGCCAAGAAGAATTAGCACGCAGGAGGGCAGAGGAAGCGCGCAGAGCAGAGGAAGCAAAAAGGATAGAAGAAGCAAGCAGAAGAGAGGAAGAAGTGCGAAAAGCAGAAGAAGCACGGCGTGCGGAGGAAGCGCGCAGAGCAGAAGAAACACGCAGGAGGGCAGAAGAAGCACGCAGAGCAGAGGAAGCACGTAGAAGGGCAAGAGTACAGGCAGAGGAGGATAAGTCAATTGAGGACCTCATCACTACAGGATTGAAGGTGCCAAGAGGCATCGCGTTGGATGTGAGGCGCGGAAAGATGTACTGGATGGACTGGATCACGGAGAAGATACAACGGGCCAACCTCGACGGGTCTCATGTTGAAGACCTCATCACCACAGGATTGAGCAGTCCATTGGGCATCGCGTTGGATTTGGGGCGCGGAAAGATGTACTGGGCGGACACGGGCACAGATAAGATTCAGCGTGCCAATCTCGACGGGTCTCATGTCGAAGACCTCATCACCACAGGATTGAGGGGGCCAAGAGGCATCGCGTTGGATGTGGGGCACGGAAAGATGTACTGGACGGACTGGATCACGGAGAAGATACAACGGGCCAACCTCGATGGGTCTCATGTCGAAGACCTCATCACCACAGGATTGAGGGGGCCAAGAGGCATCGCGTTGGATGTGAGGCGCGGAAAGATGTACTGGACGGACTCAACCCGGGGGACGGGAAAGATTCGGCGTGCCAACCTCGATGGGGCTAACGTCGAAGACCTCAGCACCATAGGTTTGAGGAGACCAAATAGCATCGCGTTAGATGTAGGACGCGGAAAGATGTACTGGACGGACTGGAGCACGGATAAGATTCAGCGTGCCAACCTCGATGGGTCTCATGTCGAAGACCTCATCACCACAGGATTGGATTATCCAACAGGCATCGCGTTGGATGTGGTACGTGGAAAGATGTACTGGACAGACTCGGTCACTGATAAGATTCAGCATGCCAATATGTCCCCCTAACCCCCTGTCTGAATCGCGGATTACACAGATTAGGGGATTAAAGGCGGATTAAAGGCGAGAGTGGGGCAACGGGCAACGCACAGAACAGACAGAGGCGTAGCCCATAGGGACGACAAAGAAAAAGCGAAAGGCGGATCGCGGATTAAACGGATTAAAGGCGAGGGGCCCCTAACCCTCTTAAAAGGGGGGAACGCGGGTAGGGCGAAGTGTGTAGGTGGCGCGAGGGACAAAGCGGTTGTGGTGGGTTGTGGGGTAATCCGTGCAATCCAAAAATCTGCGTAATCTGTGATTCAGACAAGGAAACCGGAGGAGATACGATGAATAATCAGCAAAAAGGTCAGAGAAAGGCTACAACCATTGCGGAATATCTTGGACACGTCAAAGAAATCAAAGACCAGTGGCCTTATTCTGTCTTAGCTTTTCGCGGCCAAAAAAACAAGTGTTGGTCCTTGGCATCTACGGCAGAACGCCGATTAAAAAATAATCTCAACAGGTTCATCGAATATCATCAAGATTTGATCAAAAAATGCAAACTGAAGAACTACGACAAGCGGGGAGGAGAACTGTTGGGAGACTTGGAAATCCTCGCTGACCTCCGGCATCATGGAGGTGCGGTTTGCCTCATTGACTTTACGCGCGACGCGCTCGTTGCCTTGTGGTTCGCCTGTGAAAATTCGGATGAGGATGGCAGTGTGTTTCTCGTCAACACGGCTGACGAGAAAACCTTTTTGGAGATAGTGCATACGTATATAGAACATCCAATAGAAGACATCCTTAACGTCGGAACCCGTGACGATAAAGAGGAGAAATTACAGGAACAAAAAACTTTCGCGGCATCCCAAGATAAACCAAATTTCTGGTACTGGACTCCGGCACACTTGAACGAGCGCATAACAGCACAGCATTCCCTCTTTGTCTTTGGCGTTCCCTCCTCTAATAAACCAAGCTCAAAAAAGATAATCATTAAATCAAAAAATAAAGACCAGATGCGGCAAGAACTCAAAGAAATACACGACATCCATGAAGAATCCCTCTTTCCAGATTTTGTCGGCTTTGCTTACACCCATCGGACTGATGCTCCTGACGAGATCCTCAATGCCGAAGAATATGTCCGCCGTGGCCTCGAAGCACAACGACAAGGAGACTATGAACAGGCCATACAATATTACGATAAGGCCATCAACCAGAAGCCACATTTTGCCAATGCCTACAACAATCGGGGCGTTGCTTACGGTAGCAAAGGCGACTTTGACCATGAGATACAAGACTACACCAAAGCGATAGAACTCAACCCGAATTATGCCAAAGCCTATTACAATCGCGGCGTTGCTTACAAAGACAAAGGCGATTTTGATCAAGCAATCCAAGACTTTAATGAGGCCATAAAACTGAACCCGAATTATGCCTATGCCTATAACAATCGGGGCGTTGCTTACGGTAACAAAGACGATTTAGACAAAGCGATACAGGATTTCACCAAAGCGATAGACCTTAACCCTCAACTTGCCGGAGCTTATTACAATCGGGGCGTTATTTTCGGTAACAAAGGCGACTTTGAACGAGCGATACAGAACTACACCAAAGCGATAGAACTCAGCCCGAATTATGTTGAAGCCTATAACAATCGTGGTAATGCTTACAGTGACAAAGGCGAACTTGATCAAGCGATCCAAGACTTTAATGAGGCCATAAAACTGAACCCGAATTATGCCTATGCCTATAACAATCGCGGTGATGCTTACGGTAACAAAGGCGACTTTGCCCTGGCGACCCAGGACTTCACCAAAGCGATAGCCCTCAACCCGAATGATGCCATAGCCTATTACAATCGGGGTTGCATTTGGTTAGGTTTGGGCGAATGGGAAAAGGCCAGAGCAGACTTGACCTCCGCCAAGAACATGGGCATGGACATCGCCGATTTATTTTCTGCTGACCACAAGAGCATTGAGGACTTTGAACGGAGATACAACATTCGTTTGTCAGCAGACATCGCGGAAATGTTGGCGTGATGGTAGGGCGAAGTGTGTAGGTGGCACGAGGGACAAAGCGGGTGGGGAGGGTTGCGGGGTAATCCGTGCAATCCAAAAATCTGCGTAATCTGTGATTCAGACAACTGACTCAGATGGAGGGGGGATAGGTCCCATGAACAACGCACAACAACCCATCAATGCCTTGCCCAACGGGTATCGGCTCCAGGAATACGAACTGGTGCGCGTGCTCGGGTTTGGGGGATTCGGCATGACGTATTTGGGCTATGACCACAACTTGGACAAGCCCGTGGCGATCAAGGAATACCTGCCTTCGGATATCGCCATCCGCACGGGCGATTATAGCGTCGTGCCGCAGGCGAGCGAGTTTCAAAGCGATTTTGCGTGGGGACTGGATCGCTTCATGGACGAAGCGCGCACGTTAGCCCGATTTGACCATCGCCACCTCGTCAAAGTGTATCGCTTTTTTGAAGCGCACAACACCGCGTATATCGTGATGGAATACGCCGAGGGCGAGACCCTGTCCGCGTATCTCAACCGCAAAGGCATCTTGACCGAGGATGAACTCAAGGCGATTCTGCATCCGATTCTCGATGGCTTGGAGGCAGTGCATCGGGCTGATTTTCTGCATCGAGACATCAAGCCGGGCAACATCGTCATTCGCGACGCGGATCATTCGCCCGTGTTGATAGACTTCGGCGCGGCGCGTCAAGCGGTGGGTGCCAAGAGCCGTTCGGTGACGTCCATCGTGACGCCTGGTTACGCGCCCATTGAGCAGTATGAAAGCCGGGGCAATCAAGGGCCTTGGACGGATATTTACGCATTGGGGGGCGTGTGCTATCGCGCCTTGACCGACGATGTGCCGGTGCCTGCAATGGATCGGGCGCGCCGCGATCCCCTCGTTCCAGTTTCGGAGCGGTGCAAAGGCCATGCGAGCCATCCATTTCTCGCCGCCATCGATCACGCGCTGCAAGTGGATGAGACCGCCCGTCCGCAAAGCGTGTCCGAATGGCGCGCCGAGTTGGGCGACGCGCCCGTTGTTGCGCGACGCATCCACCATCGCCAGCGTCCGCAGATAAAATGGCGCGCCGAGTTGGCCGATGCGCTCGTTGTTACCCCATCTGTTGATGATCCGCCGCGAGTTCCCGAGCCGGAAATCTCGCCACCGCCTAACGCGCCGCGTCCTGCGCCTGTGCGTTCTCAAAAGTCGGATAAGGGACTTCGCACGATGTTTGGATTTGTGAAACGGTACGCGCATTGGTTGCACACGCGTTGGCCTTCGGGCACGGTGGAGAAATTGCCCGAGATGAACGCGGACGGGTCGACCGCGGTGCCGGGCCTGTACATCGCGGGGGATTTGACCGGGATTCCGCTGTTGAAATTTTCGTCGGACACGGGCGCGCGGGCCGTGCGAACCATCGCGAATGACGCGGGATTTGAGAGGCGGGCGCAGCGGGATGGGGTGCGCGATTTGGCGATCATCGGCGGGGGCGTGTCCGGCATGGCCGCGGCGCTCGAAGCGAAAAAGCGCGGATTGGATTTCGCGCTGTTGGAATCGTCCGAGCGGTTTTCCACGGTGGTGAATTTTCCAAAGGGAAAGCCGATTTACACCTATCCGACGGATATGCTCCCCGCAGGGGATTTGCAGTTTTCGGATCGGGCGGACGTGAAAGAGCGGTTGCTGGAGGAACTCGAAGCGCGCACCGCGGATATCGAACCCGTGATCGCGCGGGCGGAATGCGTGCGGCGAGAAGGCGAGGTGTTGCGCGTGGTCGTCCCCGACGGCGAAGACCTGCTCGCGCATCGGGTCGTCGTGGCGATTGGGCGGTCGGGCAATTTTAGAAAATTAAACGTGCCGGGCGAGGATCGCGACAAGGTGGTGAACCGGTTGCACGATCCCAAAGATTACGCGGACCGAGATGTGCTCGTCGTCGGCGGGGGCGACAGCGCGCTCGAGACCGCCATCGCCATTGCCGAGTGCGGCGGCCGCGTGACCCTGTCGTATCGGCGGGCGGAATTTAGCCGTCCCAAGCCCGAGAACAAAGAGAAGATCGAATCTCTTCCGGATGCGCGCTTGGCGTTGGGCACCGAGGTGGCGCGCATCGGGGAGGGGGATGTCACCCTATCCACAGGCGCGGGCGACGAGACCCTCCCCAATGACGCGGTGTTTGCGATGATCGGCCGCGAGGCGCCGCTGGATTTTTTTCGCCGGTCGGGCGTGCCCATCCGCGGGGAATGGCGCGCGCGCACATGGGCGTCTTTCGCTTTGATTATGCTGGCGTGCGCGTTTGTCTATCACTGGAAAACCGAGGCCGGCATTCCGATTTACGAGTGGTTCAAAAATGCGGAGCTGTTCCCGTTTAACCTGGCGCCCGCCGACGACAAGTCGGGCTTTTTCGGGACCGTGTGGACGTCGATGACGCAGCCGGGGTTTTACTATTCGCTGGCCTATTGCGCGTGCGTGGTCGGGTTTGGGATTCGCAGAATCGGGCGGCGGCAAACGCCTTATGTCACCGTGCAAACCCTAACGCTGATGCTCATCCAGTGCATTCCCCTGTTTTTGTTGCCCTACATTTTGTTGCCTTGGATGGGACACAACGGCTATTTTTCCGATGGCGCGGTTCTCAAACCCCTAGCAGACGCCCTGTTTCCCGCGACGGAGTGGGACCCACACGGCCGGGAATACTGGCGCAGTTTGGGCTTTGTGTTGGCGTGGCCCCTGTTTTTTTGGAACGTGTTCACGAGCGAGCCGCTGGGATGGTGGTTGGGCATCAGTTTGGTGCAGACCTTTGTGATCATTCCCCTGCTGATCTGGCGATGGGGCAAAGGCGCGTATTGCGGGTGGATTTGCTCGTGCGGCGCGCTGGCAGAAACGATGGGCGATACGCACCGGCAAAAGATGCCGCACGGCCCCCTGTGGAACCGGATGAACATGGTCGGGCAGGCGATTTTGGTGCTGGCCTTTGCGATTCTCGCATTGCGGATCGCGGGTTGGGTGTGGCCCGATGCCCATTGGATGCAGGCGGGCTACATGGGGCTGTTTATGGGCCGCGACGCCCATTGGGCCGGCTTGGGCTTTCCGCTGGCCTTTTTGAATTATCAATGGTTTGTCGATCTGTTTTTGGCGGGCATCATCGGCGTGGGGTTTTACTGGCATTTTAGCGGGCGGATGTGGTGCCGATTCGCCTGCCCCTTGGCCGCGCTGATGCACCTTTACGCGCGGTTTTCGCGGTTCCGCATTTTTGCGGACAAGAAGAAGTGCATCTCTTGCAACGTGTGTACGTCGGTGTGCCACCAGGGCATTGACGTGATGAATTTTGCGAACAAGGGCTTGCCGATGGAAGACCCCCAATGCGTGCGCTGTTCGGCGTGTGTGCAGAGTTGCCCGACGGGCGTGCTGACGTTTGGACAAATCGATCCCGCGACCGGGCACATCGCCCATAAGGATGGGCTACCCGCGTCTCGCGTGCATCTCGCCGAGGGCGTCGAGAGCAACGCGAAATGACGTTGTCCCGCCGCGATTTTTTTATATTTTGGGAGTCCCTTTCCATTCACAGAACTCCGCTGCGAGTTCGACACACAGGAGGTTGCGATGTTGAAGGTCATGAGGTTGTTGGGTTTGGGGTTGATGTCGTCGTTGGTGCTGACGGATATGGGTTTTGCCGAAAACTACCAGATCGACCGCTCCCATTCGACGGTCGGGTTTTCGATTCGGCACTTGGTCAGCCGCACGTCCGGTCGATTTAATCAATTCAGCGGCGCGATTGATTACGATCCGGCAGCACCCGAAAAGATGATGATTCAAGCGACGATCCAAGCGCAGAGCATCGACACGGGAAATGATCGGCGCGACGATCACTTGCGCGGCGCGGATTTTTTCGAGGTGGAGACCTACCCCACGATTGCGTTCAAAAGCACATCGGCCATGGAGGATGGCGACAAAATTGTGGTGACGGGCGATTTGACCATGCACGGCGTGACCAAAAGCGTCGCGTTGCCGGTGACCGTGCTGGGCCTTGGCACGCATCCGCAACGCAACACGCCGCTGGCCGGATTCGAGACCGAAATCACGTTGCTGTGCTCGGATTTTGGCATCAATAGTTGGGCAAATTTTGCCAAGGTGTTGGGGGATGAGGTGCGCGTCAACATCACCATCGAAGCGGGGCCGCCGAGACAGGGCCGCGGGCAGGGAAGGCGCGGCGGCGGCGAAGGGCGTCAAGGCGGTGGCGAAAATTGAGTTGGACGGATCGCACAAAAAAATCCCATCCTAAATTCAGGGTGGGATTTTTTTTGTGTAAATCCAAGTTGCGATAGCCGTTCATAGACGGAGCGGGATATGAATGCGAGTCATCCGAGTATGAAGGCGAGTCATCCGAGCCTGATGGCGATAAGCCGTTCCTGTCCGAAGCAGGGACTCGTTGAGGTGTCCCAATAGGACAACAGAAAATCAATTTCGCATTAAAACCGACGAAAAAAGTCCCATATTATCCGATTTCCATCCACGCCCGCACTGTTGTCGGCATGGGGCCATTCGTGCCCGAAGTTCGCGATTTTGTAATACCAAATCTCGACATCGGCGTTGCAGTCCCGGTGCCTATAAAGCGTGTTGTCGGAATTTATAGCGACGGTTTCGGTAGTCAGACATGAATTTTGATCGCGCCAATAAGCGATAATGGTGTCCATGCCTGGCGCGCCACCCCAGCCACTAATTGGAATGACTTCATCATCGACGCCAGAAAGCTGGAGCAGGGGAAACCGCGTGGGAATGCGGTTTTCCCAAGCATCGCGAGTCATCGCACCGATAATCGATGCCACCCCTTTGAATACGTCTGGCGCCGCCATTCCCAACACGTAGGCCATCATCCCGCCATTTGAAATACCGGCGACAAAGGTTTTCTCGGGATTCAAGTGGTGTTCCGCCTGTAAAAACCGAGCCAAAGAACTCAAGAACCCAGTGTCATCCGTAGCTCGGCCTTTGCCGACATCGATATTCAACTGTGAATTCCAATACCGCATACTGTCGCGATCTACGGTTCCCAAGGGATATACAACTGCAAATCCATTTGCATCGGCGGTGGAATTTAAGTTTGAGTACGCTTGTAAATGCTCGGGATTGCCACCATAACCATGTAGCATGAATAGCAATGGGGCATTCGCAGGCAGATCGCGCGGTTTGTAAAACAAATAATATCTGGCGATACCACCGTGAGAAAATTCTGAATATTCGCCGAGATCCAGATTCTCTGATTTATCGTCCTTGTCATCGCTTGATTTCCCGTCATCGGATTTATCGCCCGATTTATCGCTTTCTCCCAAGCCTACAATCGCAAAATGAGTTCCGTCATAGGTGCAGTGAATGACAGATCCTCCAATCGCGACATCGACATTCTGCCCGCTTTGGAGATAGCTCCCGTTTTTGGCGACCGCGTCGCTCGTCGTCACGACAACGCTTTTGTCAATTCCGAACTCAAAGGTATAACCGAGGTTTTTATAGGTCGCGCTTAGGGTCAAACCGTGGACCGAACCCGATTTATCGCCCATGGGTATTTCCGCTGATTCGGTCACGCGCGCCTTTCCGCCGATCGGCAAATTGAGCATCACCTCGTAGCCGCCATTGATCGGGATGCTCGACCACGCACCGATCGCGCTATCGGCTCGCCATGCGCGGGCGCGATAATAGCCCGTCACATCGCCCGCCGCGATCTCCACGCGCCCTCGCCCCATCTCATCGGTCATGCCCGACCATTGATAGGACGCGGCTCGCCCGGCGATTGAGCGCGAAAATTCCACCCTTGCGCCGCTTACGGGCGCGCCATCCCGCGACATATTGACCATGACCACGGCTTGGGAAGCGCGATCACTCGCAGTCAATTTGCCCAGCGGAGTGCCTATTGTTTCGGTCTGGGATTGGGTCACGCGCTCGCCATTGCAGCACCACATCGGGCCCGCGGCGAGGGCGATTACAGCGATCAAGCGAATATTTTGCAACATGACGATCTCCATAAAAAAATTCCAGAATTGAATTTCCACGTATCCACATTTGGACTAGATCTGATTTTCGTTCATGCTTTCATGGCATTTCCTCCTTCCCTCGTATCTTCGGACAGGCACAGGGGCCATCTGTACCAACTAATTACTCCGAAAATTAAAATGATACCAAATTTTGAGACGCACCCATCCGCACCGACGAGGCTCGCTTTTCTAAAGCATTTGGTCCTATAGCCTCGTTGGTTGCCTTTGATGCCTTCGGCGACCTACTTTTTGTCAACAGAGAAGACGCGAATAAGCGTCTGAAGAAAAGTAGGCAAAAAATGCCGCTCTCATGCGCCGAGGGGCTAGCACAGCGCAAAGCGCTTTTGTAATAGAACGACATGAGACAGCCTGCAAAGTGGGTTGCAAAGTGGATGTTGGTTGCGAGACGGACTTACGCGCTGTGCCTGATGGCTTTCGTTGATGGACTTTTGCGAGGGCACGGTTGGCGATGGCTTCTCTGAAGGACGGTGGAACTGCAAAGCGATCTCGATAATGAATGAGTTGGTACAAATGGCACGGGGGCCGTCCCTACGATTGCGGTTGCTTCTCCCCTCTCCCGTCTTCCCTCTCCCGTCTCCCGTCTCCCGTCTCGCCTTTCTCCTCTCCCGTCTCCCCTCTCCCGTTTCCCCGCCCCCCTCACATCTCCGCGATTTCAACCCGTTGCCGGAATGTGTCGAGGTCAATTTTTTTGCTGGCGTACGCGTCGATGTCGCGTTTGGTCACGCGAAAGATGAGGCGGTCGGGGGGCTCGATCGCCTCGGGGGATTTGTCCTTTTTTTGCTGCACGATCCACGCGATTTTGTGGTCGGCGGCTTTGGCGAGGTCCGCGTGGACGATGATGGATTCCTCTGCTGGGAGATCGCGCAGGGTTGGGCCGTAGTCGGCGAGGATTTCGACGACCGCGGTTTTGAGGGCGTCGAGTCTATCGGAGGCGTCGGTTTTGTTTTTCCAATCGTACCAAACCAGATCGCTCTGTTGCGAGACGAGAAAGATCGCGCCGACGCCTTTTTGGTAGAGCCCCGCGCTTTTGGCGCCGCTCAAGAAGTGGAAATTCGCATCCGATTCCCGTTGGATGACGCCGGACAAAATATCGGTCATGATGTCGATTTTTTTGTCGCGCTCGCGCTCGCTAAAGGCGATCCGATTCCGGAAGCTTTGCCCGTCGATTTTACCCCGATTGTACGCGTCAATGTCGCGTTTGGTCGCAGTGGCTTCAAAGAAGTGCCCCGCGTGATCGCCCTGAAATAGCTTCAAGAGCTGGTGTCGCGCATCGCGGATGGCTATGACCATCTTTTCTCGCGCCTCCACCATCTTTTCTTTGGCCTCCCTTGTCACTTCCAGGTCGAGGTCGCGTTTCCCCGCGTATAGACTGTCGATTTCGCTCGTCATGAGGCTGTCGATTTCGCCCAGCTTTGAGTCGGGATCGGGCAGGTCGATTTTTAATGCGTACAGCAAAACGGTTACGCGATCGCCGTCTTTGAGTTGCCCAATGGCATTTGCGTACGTACCCAAAAATTCGGCGATGCGTTTTTTGTCGAAGACTTCGTCTTTTTGAAGCCCAAAGGAGTGCGTTTGGGGCCAGCCTCGGTCGATGAGCAAGACGCCGTAATTTTTCACGTAAAGACCGATTGTCGCCCCTTTTTTCGCGTCCAAGAAGCGGTCGAGAATGCTTTCCTGAATGGCGAGGTCGCGCTTCATGCGCTGCCAGTCCATGTCGGCAAAGGCCGAGGTGCAAAGTGCGAGAAAGCCGATTCCCGCAAAGAGGATGGTTCGCGTCGTCGTTCGTCCCATTTTGATTTCTCCTCGTTTAGGGTGTGTTTCCACCTGTGGGAATGATGGGGGGCGGTTGGTTCTTCTGTCCAAAGGGCATCTGCTGCAATGGATCGTCATAGCGGGTTCCCCGTGCGTTTTGGAGAATCCACAGGCCGCGGTCAATGCGTTGCAGATCCTGTTGGCGTTGGGTTTCGAGTTCGCGCACCAAGTTGATGAGGGCGCTGTTGACCTCGTCGCGCTGTCGGCTTTGAGAGGCGCGCACGAGGCGATGGGTGTAGTCGATCAGGTTTTGCTGGTGGACGATCCATTCGCCGAGGGTGATGGGCGCGTCCAATGGGTGGGTTTCGGACGTGTCGGCAACGGCGATCGGTGCGGACGAAGTGCTGGATCGCAGGCCGATAGAGGCGTGGAACGCGCCCTCTCGAAGGGCAAATTCGACATTGAAAAAGGTTATGACGAGGATCGCGGCCATGGCAAAAGCCGCCGCGGCGGCCCATCGCTTGGGAAATCGCATCGGCGACAGGTTTTGCCAGAAGGAGGATCGGGCTTCGGCAAACGCGAGATCCAAGTCGGGCGTTTCGTCGCGCCAAGTGCCGAGGATGCGGGAGGTGATGCCCAGTTCCTCGAGGGTGTGGCGGCACGAGGGGCAGGTCTCGATGTGAGCGCCGAGGCGTTCGCGCTCGTCTTTGTGGATGTCCTCGCCGTAGAAATAGGCGACGAGTTGTTCGCGGGTGATGTCACAATTCATAGCGCACCATGTCCTCGCTGATGTGCCAGCGGTCAAAAATTTTTTTTAGGGCTGAAAGGCCGTAATACATTCTGGATTTGACCGTGTTGATCGGCACGTTGAGCGTTTCGGCAATTTCGGTGAATTTTAGCCCTTGGTATTCTTTCATGACGATGACCACGCGCTGCTCTTCGGGCAAATTTTGCAGGGCGCGATGGATCAAATCCCGCACGCTTTGCTCGTGCGCCCGCGCATCCGTGCGCGCTTTCGCATCGGCTATCGGCGTGGATTCCCAAAGCGCGTCGAGGGAGATGAACTTGCGACTGCGCGCCGCGTCTCGGCACGCATTGAGCGCGATTTGGTAGATCCAAGCGGTGAATTTGTCCGGATCGCGTAACCGCCGCAGGCTTTTGTACGCGCGAATAAAGGTTTGCTGGCACAAGTCGCGCGCATCGTCTCGGTCGCCCGCATAACGCAGGACAAAATTGTAGATGGGGCACTCCCAACGCTCGACCAAGGTGTTAAAGGCCGCGATGTGCCCGGCTTGGAACTGCGCGATCAGCGCCGCATCAGTCATCGAGAAAGCCCCGCGTTTGGCGTTCAACAGTGCGTCGTCACCCCTCAAGACGTTGGGTTGGGTCAGAAAGTTTTAATACCCGTCAAAAATTTCATAATAAAAAAAAGCGACCCTTTTGGGTCGCCGAATATTCTTCATTGCGAGCGCGTGATGCGAGAACCCGAATTTGCACGACATCCCACAACGGGTTTGAGGGGCGTTAGGGCAGGCAACACATCGCGTCGGCGCGGGAGACGATGCGCCGCCCGCCCGCGATTTTGATTTCTCCCTCGCACTGGCGGGCTTCGATGGTGACGTCGCCGTTATCCCAAACGATGGTCCCCGTGCCCATGGCCGCGATGGAGAGTTCGCCTTCGGGCACGGTGAGGGTCAAAGGTTCGGGATCCGCGCCGTGGAAGGCAGCGACATAACGCTTGGTTTGGGGGCAGGCAAAGAGCCACGCGGGTTGGCTTCCACAGGTGAGCGTGGCGTTGCCAACCGCAATGCGGCCCGTGCGATTTTGGCGGGCGAGGGGCGATTCGAGTTGGGGCCAGCCGAGCGTGCCCTCGTGCGTCCAGCGTTTTTGGAGGTGCCATTCCAGCAGGTCGATCTGGATGCCGAGGGTTTGGTCGTCGCGGGTATATTCGACAGTCCATGGGCGCGTTTTGCCCGCTTCGTACGTGATGGGCGGCGCCGCTTCGTCTTTGAGCACGCCGCGGGCGACGGTCTGGACAAAGGTTTGCACATCGGGATAATCGGCGCGTTCGGCCAGTTCCGCATAAAAACCGCACTGGGGTTTGCCTCGGTAAAAAGAGCCGGGGTGGGCCTGCTCCCAGAAGGTTTTGGAAGGGCCGAGGTAGTTGTACAATTCGAGAAAGAGATGCGTGCCATGTTCGACCAAACGGCAGGGCGCGTTGCGGCCCAAGTCCGTGCGGCCGAGGGGGCGAATGCCGACGAGGACGGGTCCCGCGGCGACGGCGATGGTGGCGCGGGCGGGAATGTCAAAGGGCAGGGTTTCGACTTTTTGGTCATCGACCCAAATTTCATCGACCAAATTGCGGTCGTGCCAGCAGACAACGGCTTTGGCACTGGTTTGAGGGGCCATCGCGCCGAGGTCTTTGGGCGAATACAGGACGATGGCCCGAGGGCCGTCTTGGACATTGTGGCACTGGCCTTCTTCAAAGAGGATCTGGTCATTGGCCCGGGCGGGTGTCGAGCGGAAGGATCCGAGCCAGTGATCGTCGAGCACATAGCGAGAATAGAGGACGCCCGTTTGATCGGTCTCGGTCTTGTGGTGGGCGATAAAAACGCTGGACTGGCCCGCGATGAAGCGATTGGCCTGACTCCGCAGTTCCCGCGTAGAGACGCCCAGCGCGAACGAGGGGCTGTGGTACGTGGTGATGCCCACGCCGTTTTCCGCGTCCGCGGTTTCGCACAAAAAGAAAGCCTCCGGGCGATGGTCGAGGGCGTCGTTGAGCCAGGCGGGCAAAAGCCCCGTTGCGATGTCGGCGCGGAAAGCGTCGATTTCCGGTGGGGCCTGGCAAAAGAGGGCATGGCGGTACGCGCGGCTAAAAGGCCCGGCCCAGCGTCCGGTGGCCGGGTGAATGTGCAAAGCCGCGGACAGGCCAATTCTGGCACACATGGTTTTGGCGCCGATGCGCGTGGGGGTGTGCTGGACGAGTTCGCCGAGCCTGTGCAACACGCGCATGGCGACGTTGGCGTAGTTGGGGCTGTTAAATTCGTAGGCACAGCCGTTTTGCACCGTGAAGTCCATCCACGCCTGAAATTTGCGATAGCCCCGGTTTTTGAACGCCTCATCCCCGAGGAGTTCGCCGCCCAAGCAGGTGTTGGCGATGTCTTTGACCACGATGTTGGTGTACCGAAAATGGACGTCGAGCCTGCGGATTTCCTCCAAGCCCAAGCGGATGCTCTGGAGGACGCGGTTTTGCAAATTGGCGGAAAGCACCTCCCGGTGCGCGATCATCAAGGGGATGAGTTGGAACAGGCAGAACTGCACGGCGTTGAGATCTTCGACGACTTCGTCCTCGCGCTCCCAAAGAAAATTGCCCAAGTGAGGATCTGCTTCACGGGTCTCTTGGCACGCGAGCATGGCGTCGAGCACTTGTTCCGCCAAGTCGATGTCTTCGCGGGTGCCATTGTCCAGCAGGGCATTGGCAAATTCAGCGGCCTGACGGGGCGCGTGATAAATCTTGCCCCCTTCCCGACGGGCGAGCATGCGGGTTTCGGGATTGAAGTTCGGAGGCGGTGTCAAGGGTCGTTTTTCGGACATCACAACCTCCTATTGCAATTTAGAATCGACGAAAAAGTCCCATATTATCTGATTTCCGTCCACGCCTGCTCCGTTATCGGCATAAGGTCATTCGTGCCTGAAGTTCGCGATTTTGTAATACCAAATCTCGACATTGGCGTTACAGTCCCGGTGCCTGTAAAGCGCGTTGTCGGAATTTATATCGACGGTTTCGGTAGTCAGACCTGAATTTCGCCTGGGGACATGGGCCTGCAAAGATGCGGTGCGTACCCATTCGGATGGCGATGGGCACGCGCCGACAAGTGGTTTAATGAAACACCACCATCTTTGTCTCCGTCATTTCCTCCACCGCGTATTTCGGCCCTTCCTTGCCCATGCCGCTCTCCTTCAGCCCGCCGTAGGGCATCAGATCGGCGCGCCATTGCGTGCCCCAGTTGACGTGGATATTGCCCGACTCCACCTGCCGCGCAAACTGCATGGCCCAGTGGATATTCTCGGTGAACAACGCCGCGCTCAAACCGTAATTCGTATCGTTGGCCATGGCAATCGCAGCGTCGATATCGTCAAACCGCGTGATACCCACCGCAGGGCCAAACAGTTCATCGCAAGAAATTTTCATCCTCGGATCCACATCGGCGAGTATGGTCGCCTGGTGAATCGCGCCATCGCGCTCCCCGCCTGTGACGAGACGCGCGCCAGAACGCACCGCATCCCGAATCCAATCCTGCACGCGCTCCGCATCGCGCTCCCGCACCATCGGGCCCATGGTCACGCCCTCGGCAATGGGATTGCCCGTGGTCAATGCTTCGACCTTGGGCCTCAACGCGTCGATAAAATCGCCGTACACCGCATCGTTGACCATCACCCGCTGCGCTGAAATACACACCTGCCCAGCATTGGCAAAACCCGTTGTTGCAGTCGCGGCGGCCACCTGTTCCAAATCAGCGTCTGGCATCACGATCAAAGGCGCGTTAGACCCCAACTCCATCGTCACCTTCTTCAAGCCCGCCATGTGGCAAATCTCCTCGCCCACATCCCGGCTGCCCGTAAAACTGATCTTTCGCACGCGGTCATCCGCACACAGGGCTTGGCCCAAGGCGCTTCCAGGGCCCGTAATGCATTGCACCGCTTCGGCAGGCACGCCGGCCTCCACCAAAATTTCGACCAGTTTCAGCGAGGAAAGCGGCGTATCCGTTGCCGGCTTCACGATCACCGCATTGCCCGCCGCCAGGGCCGGCCCCACTTTGTGACACACCAAATTGAGCGGAAAATTAAACGGCGTAATCGCCAACACCACCCCACACGGCACGCGCAGCGTAAAACCAAACTGATCGCGCACCCCCGACCCGCCATCCAGGGGAATGGTCTCGCCGTACAGCCGCTTGGCCTCCTCGGCAGACAAGGTCATGGTCTCAATCGCACGCTTGGCCTCGCCAATGCCCTCGGACAGCACCTTGCCCTCTTCCAGCGTAATCGTGCGCCCCAAATCCTCGACCCGTTCGCCCATCAGATCCACGGCCCGATGCAAAATTTCGTAGCGCTCATACGCCGTCAAATCCGCCATGGCTTTGGCCCCGCGCACAGCAGACGCAATCGCCGCATCCACATCCGAGACATCGGCCTTCGGCACGGTATCCACCACCGAATTGTCAAACGGATTGATCACGTCGATCTTCTCGGGTTTATCCACCCATCGACCACCAACGTACATCTTCACGACAAACCTCCTTGAATCAGTTAAAATGACATTTGCATTCATCATGCACAGCGACACGATGCAAATCAACAAAATTTCCCTCTCGCGGTACCGGAATAGGGGAAAAGCAATCGGCGTTCGGCTATGAGCTCCTCCCATCCACCCCTGCGTTGTCCGCAGAATAATACCGCTTTAGAACGGGCTTTGCCGATCGCTGTTTTCAATGGTCAGTCCGCCGCGCTCCTGCGGTTCATCTGCGGATACCTCTCGCCTCACCGCAACCACTCGTCCAGGTGTCGCGCCACAAAATCGTCGTCATTCAAATGCGGATACGCCGCATACACGCGGTCGATCTCCTCGGCTTGCCCGCGCGACAGGCCCTCATTGGGATTGAGACACCAGATCCCCTCGAGAAGCCCCTGCCTCCGCAACACCTCGTGAACGCCCGCAATACATCCCGCAAAGGCATTGGCCGCGTCAAAAAACGCCGCATTGCAATCCGTCACCTCAATCGCCCGCGTGAGCATCTCCCCGGGCACATCTCCCGATAGGGCGATCTTCTGGCAGGCGCGCAACAGCTCCACCGCCTTTTGCGTCCACGCGGCCCAATGCCCCAAAAGCCCGCCCACGATCCGCACCTCCACAGCCGCGCCTTCACACGCGAACCGATGCGTCGTCAACAAATCCATCGCGATATTGTCGTCATTGCCCGTGTAGAGCGCGATGTGTTCTGCGCGTCCCGATGCCGCGACCCCGCGAATCACATCCAGCGTTTGATACCGATTAAACGGCGCGATCTTAATGCCCACCACCGCCTCGATCTCGGCAAAACGCCGCCAAAACGCAAACGGCAAAACGCACCCGCCCACGGCCGGTTGCAAATAAAAACCCATCACGGGAATCACGTCGGCTATCGCTTTGCAATGCGCGATCATCGCATCGACAGACGCACCGGCAAAAGCGCGCAAACTCACCAATCCGATCTGATACCCGCAATCGCGTGCGGTCTCGGCCTCTGAAACGGCCTGTCGCGTGTCGCCCACGATGCCCGCCACGCGGACAAAATCAGCCGGTGCTTCGGCATCCATCACATTCGCGGCCAGTTCCAAAACGGGGCGGTACAAATCCCACTGGGGATCGCGGATTTCAAATTGCGTGGTATGCACGCCCACGGCCAACCCGCCCGCGCCTGCGGCGATGTAATAGCGCGACAGTGCGCGTTGCCGCCGCTCGTCCAATTTTCGATCCGCGGTCAACGCCAGCGGATGCGCGGGGATCACCTGCCCTTTTTTGTATGCCAGTTCAACATCTCTTGAAAGCGCGTTTGACATCGGCCTTCTCTTTTGACGTGATGGAATGGACGCGGCCCACAACAAGCGCGGCGGGGGTACACCTCGGCGTAACGAGACCGACCACCGACCGTTTCACCGCAGGGGCCATCTGTACCAAGCTAATTACTCCGTAAATTAAATGATACCAAATTTTGATACGCACCAACCCGCACCGCGTGGCTCGCTTTTCTAAGAAGCCATCTAAAAACTAGGGCCGCCATTGAGAGAGTCGCAAAAACATTCGCTTTTCGCAGGTCAAACCCCAAGAATAAGGGCCTTTATTCCCCCTTTCCTGATAGGAAAGGGGGCTAGGGGGTTAGGTCCCAATAATTTTTAGATGGCCTCTAAGGCCGTGATGGCCCTCTCGCCTCATGTCGCATCCGTCTGCTGGTGTTGGCCGATGAAGCCCACGATCACGCGGTCGCTGTGCTTGTCCCAATCAAAGCCGATCCGAATGGTGAAGCGCGCATTTTTGTTGCGGCCCGTGCCGATATGCGTATGCAACCAGCAGACCTGCCCATTGACTTTGGTGGTGTACCAGTCTTTGTACTTGTTCATCGTCATGTTGCTCTGGTGGCCTCTGTACCACCACTTACAGGCTTCGCGCACCGACTGATCGATGTGCGGCAACTCGCGCTCGCCCCTGCGGTACTCGTAATACGTGGTCGCCAACCAGGTCAGCGCGTCCCACACGGCTTTGGGATGCCTGAACGGATTGTCTTCGACCCGCGACTTCGCGTTGAGTTGGAACAAAAGCCTGTCCTCGTACTTTTCCTTGGCGAGTTCGACCGCGTCATGCACGTTCTCGATGGGTAGAGGTTCCTCTTCGTCCGCACTTGTCGGCGCCCTGCTCGCCGCCTCGATATAGGCCACGCGCCAGCTCTCCATCTCATCTTGACCCTCGCGCAACTTGTCTTGACCCTCGCGCAACTTGTCGTGTAGCAACTCGACCTCGCGCTCGAGGCGTTGGTTTTCCGATTGCAGCGACTCGTACTCCTCATCCGAAAACCCGCGGCTCTCCTCCGGCTCTTCGGCAACCGGGTCGTCCTCCGGCTGCTCCGCTCGCTTCTCGTCCGTTGGGGGCTTTTCTTTTTTGCCACGCAATTCTTCCAGCAGGGGATCTTCCTCCGATTCGGGATCGCCGCACATCAGTTCGTCTATGCGATCCATAACCGGCAAAATGCGATTCTCCAGTCCCGCCCGCTTCTGCCGTCTCACCCGCTCTTCGCTCAAAACCGCAGCCCTATCGGCAACGGGTTGATACTCGGTCAGCAACGACTGCAATTCCCCTATCTCTCGAAGGGCCTCTGCCAGGTCGGCGTCGGGATCGAGGTGCGCCACGGACCAAGCCGCACCATCCTGCTGAAAAAATTCCAACACCGCTGAAAACGCATCCTTGATCTCGGCTATCGCGGCGTCGATGCCCGAGGCTTGATCGCGCTGTGTTGCTTTCACCTCCCGGATGGCGTTGAGCTCTTCGAAAAACTCGGGAATCCCCCGTTCCCATTCCGACGCATTGGCCGGCAACACCCTCATGTATTTGAGGCAGCGCGACAACGCGTCGTTTTTCGCGCTTTCCCGAGGGCCGGGGATTTTGCCCGACACATAGCACAGCATCAAGGCGACGTCGTCTTTGTCGAACTCGCTGTGTCGGTCGAGAATATTATCCCGCTCGCGCGTCCACGCATCGCTAAACCACGCACTTCGAAATCGAAACTCCGAAAAATCCGGATACTCGGCCGGCATGGCCAAATTGCCCAGATGCTTCACGACCACTTCGCCGAGTGCCTCGTGGGACTCGGCCCAGATTTTTAGAATCGCGCCCGCCAACTTGTCCGACCGCAACACGGCCTTCAAAACCGGTTCTACGAGGAACGGCGGCGGCGCCTTTGAGGGCTGATTGGGAAACCGGGACACTTTTACCAACCCGGGTTTGTTCACCGCGGACTCGAACATCTCGCGCGCATCTTTCGCCGCCTTCTTGTGGGAAAGAACCGCGCGTTTGACCACGGTTTGGATATAGTCGATATCCATAAATGCAAAGACCGCCGCGCACCGCAACTTATCCGCATGGGCGGTGATGTCGTTTGAAAACGTATCTAACATGGCACAACGCTCCTTTCGAGGAAGTGGAATGGGGCGACAATTTCGATGATTCGAACATTTTGTTCACCCTCGTGTGGCGAATTGTGAAAAGGTCGTCTCTATCTAAAATACGATCCGCGTTTTGGCAAGTACAAAACAAGGGGTTATGCCTCGTGGCATAACCCCTGTGTTTTATGGTCGGAGCGACTGGATTTGAACCAGCGACCCCCATCACCCCAAGATGGTGCGCTACCGAGCTGCGCTACGCTCCGACCGGATGTTTTGTTTGGAAGGCAAATTTACCCATTTTTTTCAAGGGCGTCAAGCACTTATCTGCCCGAACTGAGAAAACTTTCGGATTGCAGATCCACATCGAAGATGCGGATGAAGCGGTGCGGCCGCGTCGCGTTGTGGTATTCGCCGATCAATTCGGGGATGCCATCGCCGTCGAGATCCGCATACCCGACCTTTTCGCCAAAGCCCCCGCGGTACTCCCACTCCACGCGCTGGTAAGTGGCGTCGATGATAAACCCCGTATTGAGCGCGATTTCGAGCTCGCCATCGGCGTCGAGATCGCCCACCGCCATACTTCCGCCCCACAGCCCTTGCTCGCTGCGCCATTCCAAAAACAAATTTTTGCTGTCGAACACGAACAGGCGCCCGACTTGCGATGCGCGCTCGCGATCGGCATTGTCGCGCGCCCCGCCCGGCGGTCGATAGTTCCGAATATCTGCCACATCCTCGCCGCAAAACACCAACTCGAGTTGCGGATCGTCGTCGATATTTTCGATGACCATCGCGGATACAGAGGCAAACTCGTCGTCCGTGCTGCGCCAGATCTGCCGAAAGTCGCTCGCGCGGAAAAACGCGATATCGCCCGACTCGGTATAGGCCACGATTTCGAGTTCGTCATCCACGTCGATATCCAGCACGAAAACCTCTGAAATCGCCGACCGTAGCGGAGGGCTGTTCCACACCTCCCGAAAGCGTCCCTCCTGCAATTCCAACATGTGAACCACGCCCTGTCGGTCGCCGTACACAAGGCGCGCGGGCGCGTCGTCTGTTTCCCCAATGGCTTTGACCGCCCGCATCTCGGCGACGAACCCGCCAAAGGAGATGGCGTCGTCGTTTTGCCAATGCAACCATGCCAGATCGGTCGCCGAGACCGCGGTGGTTATGACGACGGGCAACAGCAAAATCCATCTCATCGTGAACTCCTCAAAAAACACTGAAGCTGAAATAGCGTTTGGGATTCCGCCTGATGTCGGCCACCAGACTATCTACGGATGTCAGCGTGCGATCCAAATGCTCGTACACCGCATCGTCGTGAACCAACCGCCCGACCGTGCCGCGCCCATCGCGTATTTGCGCGGAAATGGTATCGAAATTGACAAATGTCTTTTGCAACGCCACCGCAGTCGTCTCCATCTGCGCGGAAACCCGCGCGAGCGTCGCCAATGTCGCGGTCAGGTCGGCCAGGGCCAGGGTCAAGTTTTTGCGATTGTCCCGCATCAGGCCCCGCGCATCGCCCGTCGCCAAGGCCAAACTGTCGATCATCTCCTCGAGTTGCGGATCGCCCAGTAGCCGATTGAGATGGCGCGTGGTCGTATCGATGCGCGCGAGCATGCCGTTGAGATGCGCGAGATTGTCCGCGCTGGCGATGCTGTCGATGGCCCCGCGCAAGCGCCCAATGGTCTGCTCGCCTTGGGCCACGATCGCGCCGATGCCCGCATCGGAAATCCCGTTCACGACCGCGCCATCCGCGAGATCTTGTTCGGACTGCCCCAACTGCACCTCGATCATCTGCCCCCCGAGCAAGCCGTCGGACTTGAGCAGAAAACGCGAATCGACGGGCAAGTCAGCCACATCGGAAAACCCGAGCGCGACGATGGGCCTGCCGCCGTCGAGAAAAATGGACAGCACCTTGCCCACGCGCACCCCGCGAAAGGTCACGGGATTGCCCACCTGAAGGCCAGGTACCCTGTCGAACCTGACGTGGATGCGATAGCCGCCTGCGGCACCGGCATATCGCTCGGAAAGCCACACCGTGCCGATCACCAAAATGACGGCGGCAAAAAATACGACCGCGCCCAGAAGAATTTCCCGCTCGCGAATTCCCATGCTATCCCAACCTGCCTTCTGTAAAAAGTTCAAAAACCTCGTTGTTGGAAGCCTCAACCTCGTCGATGGGGCCCTGGACGACCGCCTCGCCGTCGTAGAGCAGGGCCACCTGGTCGGAAACGCGCCGGGCCAGGGGCATATCGTGCGTGACGACCACAGAGGTCACGTCGAGTTCCGATTGCAATTTGAGGATGTAGTCGCCCACGACACTCGATGTGTTGGGATCCAGCCCGGTGGTGGGTTCGTCGTAAAGAATAAAATCGGGTTGCATCGCAATGGCCCGCGCGAGTGCCGCGCGTTTTCGCATCCCGCCGGACAACTCGACGGGCATCTTGGCTTCCGTGCCCGCCAGTCGCACCGCGTCGAGGCAGACGTGTACGCGCTCTGCGATTTCCCCCTCGCTCATCTTGGTGTGCATTCGCAACCCAAAAGCCACATTTTCCATGACCGTCATGGAATCGAATAGCGCCGAAGACTGAAAGAGAACCCCGATGCGCTTCCGCAATGCGATCAATTCGCCGCGGCGAATGCGCGCCATGTCCCACCCATCCACCATGACTTTGCCCCTATCGGCTTGCTCGATGCCGATGACGTGCTTCAAGGTCACGCTTTTGCCACATCCACTCGGACCCAGAATGGTCGTGATCCCAGACCAGGGTATTTGGAGGTTCAATCCCTTCAGCACGGGTTGCGCTTCAAAAGACTTAAACACCCCGTCAAACTCGATGGCCGTTTTTGTTTTCATGATCAGTACAAAAGCGCGTGTGTGAGAAAATAGTCGAGAATGAGAACGAGCGCGGAGGCGACCACGACCGCGGCCGTCGCCGATCGCCCAACGCCCTGCGCGCCCCCTTGCGTGCAAAGGCCCATATAGGCGCCCATGAACGTCAGCAGGCCGCCGTAAACAGCCGATTTGACCAGCCCGACAAAGATATCGTAGGTCTCAAAATAGAGTTTCATGCCTTTGATCAAATCCGTGGGCGTAATATTCATTTTGATGATCGACATGACGAACCCGCACGCGATGGAGACGAGAAAAGAGTAAATCACGAGAATCGGAACCATGATCAAGCCCGCGATGACCCGAGGCAACATGAGATAGCCCACGGGATCGACCGCTAGGGACGTGAGCGCGTCGACTTGCTCGGAAACTTTCATGGTGCCGATCTCCGATGCGACGCCCGCCCCCACCCTGCCCGCGAGCACGAGCCCCATCAAAATGGGCGACAGCACGAGGATCACGGAACGCACGATAAGCGCGCCGACCATGTAATCGGGCACATACGCTTCCATCTGGTAAGCGGTTTGAATGGCGACCGCCATGCCGCTAAAAGCCGAAATCAGACAGACCAAGGGCAAAGACCCGACGCCAATGGCATAACACTGCGCGATAATTTGGCGTCGGTACAGATAGATGTGCCCCATCTCCGCTAGGCACTGGACGAAATAGCGGAACATCTGAAAATTCTGAATGAAGAACGCGGCGAGTTGCCCGCCGAGGAATGCGAGTAATCGGGTCATGGTCGGGCCATTGAAAGCGCGATGAGAGGACGCGACAAATAAATCGCTTCAATCTACGATGCACAAAAAATAAATCAACCCTTTTCAATGCCCGCGATAAAACAGCAAAGGCGGCCATGGCAAAACCATGACCGCCTTTGGGGATCGGGGTACAACGGGCCGCTTTTCAGGCCCGTTCATCTACGAATCGAAACGCGCACGGGGATTGGAACAAGGACAGGCACGGGGGCCTGTCCCTACAAATAATGGAACGGGTCACGGATCAATCCGCCATCGTTTTTCCCTTTACTGACGTTGTGCTTCGCGTCGCAATCCGATCTACACATCTCTTCCCTCTTGTATCTTTGACCGAGCACGGGGCATCGCCTTTTTGTGTTTTGAACTGGCTGTCGCCAGTTGTACCCCGCTCGTGCCTTTGAACTGGCGGTGCCAGTTGTACCCCGCTCGTGGCTAACCCCATCTTCCCTCTCTCGCCTCTCGCCTCTCGCCTCTCGCCTCTCGCCTCTTGTATCTTCGGACGCACAGGGGCCATTTGTACCAACTAATTCATTATCGGGATCGCTTTGCCGTTCCACCGTCCTCCAGAGAAGCCATCGCCAAACAGGCCATCGCAAAAGTCCATCACCGAAAGCCATCAGGCACAGCGCGCAAGTCCATTTCGCAACCCACATTTTTGTTGCAACCCCCTTTGCAGGCTGTCTCATGTCGTCCTGCTACAAAAGCGATTTGCGCTGTGCAAGCCCCTCGGCGTATGAGAGCGGCATTTTTGAACTGCTTGGGCAGTTGTACCCCGCTCGCCTACTTTTTTTTGCTGTTGAAAAAAAGTAGGTCGCCGCACGCCGTAGGCACAGGCGTAGCCAACGCATCGGAGGCAACGAACAATGCTGTAGGACCAAATGCTTGAGACAAGCAAGCCAGTCGGTGCGGGTTGGTGCGTATCAAAATTTGGTATCATTTAATTTTCGTAGTAATTATTTGGTACAGATGGCACAGGGGCCTGTCCCTACGCTTGTGATGGCGTCTTACCTCTCCCGTCTCCCGTCTCCCGTCTCCCGTCTTTGTATCTTCGGACAGGCACGGGGGCCTGTCCCTACGATTGCTTCTTCCCTCTCCCCTCTCCCGTCTCCCGCCTTCTAATAACCTTTCAACCGCGCCGATATTTCCGCAAATTCGGGTTCGCTGAAGACCAGTTGAAAGATGCTTGGGGCAGATCGAGACCTATCGCACACCTTCATCGCGCCGCCTGGGTTGAACGCGCCCTCGAGGGTTTTCAAGACCTTCTCTTTGTACTCGGTGTCCGGGTTGCCGCGCAGGTGTTCGCCCTTGGTCTCGAAAATCAGCAGTTGCGGCACGCCGTCGATCTCGCCGGCCATGGCGACAAAATCGGGATAAATGCGATCCCGCTTCCAGCCCTGCACATAGTACTCGCCCCGTTGGCGCACCGCCACGCGATGCCACCATTGCAACGCCTTTTGCTCGTCGAGGTAATAGGCAAATTTCTTTTCCAACTCGGAGTCGAAAGACCGCTCGTACAGCGGCTCGAACAGGCTCAACTGCAACGGCTCGCCATACCTTTTTAAGAGCGGTCTATCGCCGGATCGCACCTGTATTTCGCAGTGTTCCACCATGCGGAAATTGGGTTGACCCGTCTCCAAATCAAAGCGGATTTCGCGGTCTTTTAGCTTTTGGCGAAAGAGGCGTTCGGCTTGCTTTTCCACTTCGCACTTGACGTGCTCGCGCAAGAGATGGGCGAGATACGAGCGGCGGTCATAGATGTCCGCATCGGTTTCGCCGCTCGCCTTGAGGCCCTCGCCCATGCGATGGGCAATGCGCGCGGCATGCCATGGATTCGAGACGATGTCGGACAGGCGGCGGGCGAAGTCCGTGACGCAAAATGTTTTGGCGATGGGCAGTTCTTTGTCCGCGTGAAAAATGGCCGGGCTATCATCCACATCGACCGTTGCCGATTGCCGGATCACGCTGTCCGGGGCCGATGCTTTCGGATCCGGCGGTTCGATAGCGGACCAGTCGATGGCCGGCAGGATGTGCGCTTGGTAGTCGAGCGGAACCCAGTTTTCGCCATCCTCGTGGAGCACCACGGGCAAAAAGATGTCCCGATTGCAAAAGTGCTCGCGGCGGCGCACCTGCACGGTTTGTTGCGGCATGTCGCCCGGTTGCGCGGCGCCGGACGCATCCACCCCGGACGCGCCCATCACGTCGTCGCCCAAGCCGGTCAGCCCTTCGGCTTCCAACCCCTTTTTGACCTGCTCGACCACCGTGCCCACATCCGCGTTGTTGCAATAGACATAGCACTGATTCAGGGCTTCTCGGTCCGTGCGTTGCGCGTGCGGTTGCCGCATCACCCGGCCCACGAGTTGGGTAATGGCGCGCTGTGCCTGCGTGTTGTCCAGCATCACCAACAAATAGGCAAACGGGCAATCCCACCCTTCCATCAGGGCGGATTTGGTGATGATCCACCGGACGTGCAAAAATTCAGAGAGCAGATTTTCGCGCCCGAGTTCGTCGTTTTCAGCGGATTTGACGCGAATCGCATCTGCGGGTACGCCCAAGTTTTTCATCAGGTATTCCCGCACGTCCTCGGCGTGAACGCGCTCGCCATCGCGCTGGTTTTTGCCCGTTCTCTCCACGCGCACGACCGCGATGGGGCGGATGTAGCGATCCGCGTTGTGTTCGAGGGCCGCGGCCTCGGTTTGGAGGCGGTCGAGTTCGTCGACCGCTTGCGTGAGCGTCAGTTGCCAATCCGCGTTGGGAAAGGACGTGACTTGAACGGGCAATTTGATCATTTCCTCTTTTTTCAGGTCCGGCCCTTCGATATCCACGAGCAAGTTGCTGATGCCGCGGTTCGGCGTCGCCGAGAGTTCGATGACGAGACGCGGGTCCAGGCGGTTGATGGACTGGGCAAATTCCTCGTTGGCTTCCGGCTTTCTCGCGCCGTAAGCCTTGTGCGCTTCGTCGAGCACGACCACGGGCCGCAGGATTTTGAACACGTTGAACAAGCTGTGCTTGATCGCGCCGCCTTGGAAATGGCATTCGAGATCGGGATGGGCGTTCTTCAGGCGGGCGTCGCCGAAGACATCGTCATCGTCCGGGAAGAAACTCGGATAACGCCCGGAATCCCGAAACATACGCAGAAATTCTCGGCTCTTTCGCCGGTTCGCCGCCGGCAACATCAGCAGCATGACGCACAGGTAGTTGGCGATGTCGGCGCGGTTGAACGCATCGTCCTTTTCCAGCATTTTGATGCGCCCACCGCTCGCCCGATCCAGCATCTTGCGATACGGATGTTCCCGATTCCACAACGCGGCTTTGGTTTGCTCGTAGATGGCTTTGCTCGGCACGATCCACAAGGTCAACCCGGTTTGCCGGTGGAGGCGTTCCAATGCCGCGGCGGCGAGAAAGGTCTTGCCCCCGCCCGTGGGCACTTTGAAGCAGAGGTGCGGGATGGGGCGGTTCGCATCGTCCGTGCGGCTGACGTATTCGCCGGCACTTTGGGCAACCTGGCCGCTGTCCTTCAGCTTTTGCCACGCCGCTTGCGGATAATTGCGCGTCTCATCGGGAATAGCCACGCCCGCCTGCTTCAACACCTCAATCGCGGTATCCGACTCCTGCCGCGCTTCTTTGAGGGCGTCCAAGAAGCGGCTGAAGTGATCGAGGGCGTTGAGTTGATACATTTTCAGTTCGAGCATACCGCTTTACCTTTCGTACAGGGCGTTGGGGAGTTGGCAAAATGTAATGCCCATCTCGGTGAGCATGCGCTGCGGCATGTATTTGCCCGCCGCATAGACGATCGCCTTTTTGCCGCTTTGACGCGCGTGGGCAACGACGCGCTCGGCCCGTTCCAAGTTGAACATGGACTCGTTGCTGAGCAGATATTCGAGGTCGGGCTTGTAGCGCATGTAGTAGTTAATTTTGTCGTCGCTGTGAAAGAAGCCATCCTCGTTTTTCGATGCTAATTCACTCGCGCCGACCGAGACGCCAGAGCTCGTATAGAGCAGATGGGCGGCGAGGGATTCGTAGGATGGCAATGCCTCGCCTGTGAGCATGCCCTCTATCTCAATCGGTTTGCCCAGCGTGCAATAGGTGAACGACCCGCCCAAGCCCTCGCGCAACGATTCGTCTCGGACACTGGGCACGCCCTCGATCACGCGGCGCACGCGCTCGGCGGTGATGCTGTCCGCGTAGTCCTCGCACTCGACGAGGATGAACTTGCGGTTGCCGCCATCTTCTTTGTTGAGGGCGAGGACAGCGTGGGCCGTGGTGCCAGAGCCAGCGAAGGAGTCGAGAATGAGGCAATCCTTTTTCGTACAAAGAGATAGAATTTCCTCAATTAGTGACGATGGTTTGGGATAAGCAAATTTTTTGTCACCAAAAATATTCTTGAGTTCAATGCTGCCGTGGGCCGTTGTTCTGACGACTTCGGAATCAAACATAGACGGATATGCGGTGTGAGTTTCCGTACCGGCACTAATGGTTCTATAAACTTCAATACGACCATCGGCTTGCTTTTCAAAAACAATCAAACCGTCCTCTAAAAGTTCATCCATCGTAGCTTGACTGACTCGCCAACGACCATCCGTCCCATCGGGCTTAATGGGATAGACTTCGCCAAACTCTTCAGAGGACACAGGAAAGTACATGGTGGGCCTATCTTCCCTGCTGTCGCCCTGTCCCCACTGCCGCAATCTTTCTCTTCCCGCTGTTTCTCTGATTCGTCTATCCGTTTTGAAATCCGTAACACCCACGTTTTTGGCATAAGTGACAACATACTCATGCAAGGTAGAGGTATTTTTAGATGTTGCTCCGCGGCCCAACCGAGAACGCCAAATAAAGGTTTCAATGAAATTTTCTTCCCCAAAAATCTCATCCATCAGCATCCGCAGGTGGTGATTTTCATTGTCGTCGAGGGAGATAAAGATAATCCCGTCGTCCGCGAGCAGTTCGTGTAGCAGGTGCAGGCGAGGCCACATCATGCAGAGCCACTTGTCATGGCGTTCCAAGTCCTCATTGTCAACGGGGCCGTTCTCCGTGAGCCATTGTTGCATGATTGGGCTGTTCACGTTGTCGTTATACATCCATTTCTCGTTGCCCGTGTTGTACGGCGGATCGATGTAGATGCACTTGACGCGGTTGGCATAGCGAGGTAGCAATGCTTTGAGCGCGTGCAGGTTGTCGCCGTGGATGATGAGGTTATCGTCTGCGCCACCCGGATTGCAGGATCGGCTCTCGTCCGGCTCTATCGGGCGGTAGGGCACTGTCAAATGATGCGCGTAGATGTGTTGCTTGCCTTTGAAGTCGAGGGTCGGCATGGGGATACTCCTTTGGTGTGAACGCTTTGAAAGGGGAGACGGGAGACGGGAGACGGGAGACGGAAGACGGAAGACGGAAGACGGAAGACGGAAGACGGAAGACGGAAGACGGAAGACGGAAGACGGAAGACGGAAGAGGGGAGAAGCAATCGCAATCGTAGGGACAGGCCCCCGTGCCTGTCCGAAGATGCAAAGACGGGAGACGGGAGACGGGTTTTTTTATCGCGGGATGCACGCGCTCAAAGCCATTAAAACAGCCCTTGATCTATCATTTATCGAAGCGCGGCGGTTCGCGCATTGGCTCTCGGGGGGGAATTTCAAGCGCGACACCGCCAAAGGGTTTGAAGATGGCGTGGAGTGCGGTCCCAAGGGATTCTGTGGGAGCGGTCTCCTGTTCGAGTGCAACACGCAAAATATTGCGCGCTTCCTCCTCCATTGAACAGCCGTGCTTGGCGGCCCGAATGCACAGCCGTTGCGCCAATTCTTCGTCGAGTTTGCGAATCGTAATGCTAGTCATAATGCCACCTCCATTCCCGATCGCAGGGGGTTGTCACGTCGGTTGACGCCGGTACTTTTCATCGGCGATAGACTCGATCAACTTTTGCGACCACGCATTCAAGGGGTTGTTGACGTACTCCCAAATATCGCCGGGCAACCAACCATCCACGACTCGGTTGTCCATTTCTGCAACCATGAACCACACGCCGGGCAACCGATCGCGAAAAATCGCGCAAAGGTCTCGGGTATTGAGTTTGGAGACGAGGATGGCGGAGTACGGAAATGGCGCGACCCAAGTCTCAACAGCCGACGTTGTGTTGAGAATGTCATGCACCTGCGCCTGCATGCAGACTTGACTGTACGTAAAGAGATAGGATTTCATGGGCTTTCAATCCGGCCGTAATCCGCGCTTCGTTTTAAGGGGGCGAGTTCGGCTTTGGGATGGGTATGGAGAACGCCGTGAATGCCCTTAACCGTGCGCCGATCCACTTCAAGGGCATAGACTTGGTCCCAGAACGCGACGTCCTCTTGCAGTTCTTGGGGCAGTTTTTCAAGGTATATTTCGTCCTTTTTGGAAAACAGCACATTGAAGACCTGCTCGGGCACCGCGTATATTTCAAAGCGGCTGTTCAGCGCCCCGTCGATGATCTCAATATGTTTCATCGTTAGCCAGGGTATGTTTTTATGTTTTTTAAGGTCATTCAGATCTTTCGATCTCATCTAAGAGTTTTTTGATGCGCCCTTTCTCTTTGCTCTTTTCGAGGTACTGTTGATAGCTCGCTTCGGCATCGCGGATGAGTTGTTGGTAGGTAATCACGCGGATGCGTTTTGCTTCCAAAGCCCTTTCTGACTCTTGTCGCGTTTCTGAATCCTCCCAATCGGTGAGTTCTTTCCCCACTAGACAAACCGCTTCAATAGGCTCATTCACATTAGCTTCACGTAACTGTTTTCTCAACGCACGTTTGTAATTATCAACTTGCTCCATGAGCCGTGGGCCTGAAGTTCTAACAGACCCTCTTTTTAACTCTATGATCACATGCTTTCCCGATGTTTTCTTGTACCGAATGTCCAGACGCCCCCGCTTTTCTTCGGGGGTCAATTTATCGGATTCCTGCTCAAAAGCCTTAATAACAGACTGCTCTAAGTAGGGCGTTTCCGTAGCCATATCCCACGATGGATCCAGCAACCAGAGGTGGGTGTAAATGTGCTCTTGGATGATCTTCTCCAGCGCATCCTCGTCAATATGATCGGCCAACTTTTTAATTATGCCCAAGCGGCCTTCGGTGATTTGGTAATACCACGATGCCTCTATATCGTCCAACTCGGAAAAGAGTTTTACGGCAGCCTCGAGATTATTGATATCGAGCTGTTCCAACTCGCTCAACTTTTTCTTGTGACACAAATGCTCAAATGCCAATACGCCATACTTATACAAGGTTTTTCTGTGTTCATCGTCGATTGCGATTTGGTTGATTCTGCCGAATAATTTTTTGGCTGAGGTTTTCGTATCTCCCTTCAAGGACTCGTACCATTCCTTGAGCGCGGGGATTTCGCTGGCCCTCTTTGCCCCTTCTTCTTCCTTCATCTTTGCCCGTTTATTTGCCAAGTATTTCAGTTCCTGTTCGACAAATTCTCGCAGTTGCACAAATCGCGGGTCGCTCTGGATGAAGTCCTGCCTGCTGGATGTGGCGATATCATCTTGCTCTGTCGCGTCCAAGAAATCCGCCTCCAATTCGCCGATGATGTACTTCGTATATAACCCACCCTCTCGGTATGAATCCAAGATGTCTTCCAGTGCCACCTTGCCTCGGGCGAGAACGGATATTTTATTCAAATTATCGCCATCTTGCAATGATCCCGATTTTTCGACCAAGCCAATCCAGCCGCGCACAGCCTGTTGCTTTTGCTCATCTACGCATGCCTCGCGTGGAACGATATATTTCTCATCGTGTTC
Organism: Candidatus Latescibacterota bacterium; assembly: GCA_965242535.1. GTDB lineage: Bacteria > Latescibacterota > UBA2968 > UBA2968 > UBA2968 > VXRD01. The sequence continues at coordinate 3,800,233 of OZ251458.1, read as the reverse complement.
AAACTTAGACGTGCCGAAGTCGCCATAGACCAATGCGTATTCCAGTTTTCCGAAGTAGTTCCTGTCCTTTAGCGTTATCTCGCTGCCATTGACGAGCACTTGAAAGCCGTCGCCAATAACCGAAAAGCGGCGAGCCACGCGCTGGCGCAAATATCGATCCAGCGATGCGTTCACCCGTTTCTTGAGATCGGACAGAACGATTGTCGTACCCGAATGCCCAAGATCGATTGCCTCCGGCACGGGGATGCGAGGAGGATGGTATTTCCGTTTTGCTTCTATGGCTTCCTGGATTTCCGCAACGTCTAATTCAATCGCAAGAAGATCGTTATTCTTCTTTTTTGTAAAGACTTGGACTTTCATCGCAATGGACAAGACGGACAACTTGCCGATGCCCTTTCGCCCCATGACGAATCGTCCCTTTGGCGTGAGATCCCCGCTTGCTGTGCTCCTGCGCTGGTACCCGACGATCAAAAATTTGTCGCGCAAATCGGCGTCGTCCATCCCGTAGCCATCGTCCTTGATGACAATTTGCTTGTCCCCACCTTGTTCTTCTACGGACACCTCTACCCGGCCGGCATCGGCATCCCAGGCATTGGCGATCAGTTCGGACAAGACGGCGGGAACATTGCTATACAGGTTCAGCCCCAAGTGATTGAGCACATTTAGGTCGATGTCCAACGTGTATTTTTCAGGCATTTTTGCACCTTTTGTTTAAGTGGTCTATCATTGCTTTCCCTATCGCAACCCCCAAAGATGGCGGAACCGCGTTGCCGATTTGACGGCCAATTTTCGAGAAGGATGCTTGCTCGCCCGGTGCGATAAACCGATATTCTTCGGGAAAGGTTTGGAGGATCGCGCCTTCTCGCAAACTCAAGGCCCTGTCTTGTTCGGGATGCCCATAGCGGCCCGTGCCATAGCGATAGAACTGCGTGGTCAGCGTCGGCGCGGGCTTGTCCCACTGCATCCGGCCATAGACGCTTCCATAGGTCGATCCGCTCGCTTTCTTGTAGCAATCGGGTAGCAATGTGGTCGGCCAATCGCGCCAACTCCCACCGGGCTTTGACGCTCGGATGCGTTGCAGATTGATCGGCGCCAATCGAGAGCAAACATGCAGGGGATCGCCCTCGCTCGCTTGCCCAGACTCGAGATGCTCCAAATGCCCGATCGCTCGTCGCACTGTCGGGGCGTAACATTTTACGCCCGTACATTTTGCGCTCGCTCTTTGGGATTCGGGTTTCGGCATGCCGATCTGTCCCAACAAAGACGCCAGCATAACCAAGCGGGAGCGACTTTGCGGAACGCCGAACAGGTCACAGGATAGAACGCCATCGGAAATTTGATACCCCGCCTCAACCAACCGGTGCTTAAACGATTGGTAAATGGGCTTTTTCATGAGTTGGGGCACATTCTCCATGGAGACGATCTCGGGCCTGCCCTCGAGGATGATTCGCAGGAACTCGCCGATCAGATTCCATCTCTCATCCGATTGATACGCCTTCATTTTGACCGTGTGGCTGGAGAACGGTTGACAGGGCGCGCAGCCGACCAGCACGCGATATTCCGCATCGTCGAGATATGGGGCAACATCCGCATAAGAGATTTCTCGAATATCCGCTTCGAGAAAAGCCGCTTTGCAGTTTTCTCCATAAGCGTACTGGCACGAACCATCGCTATCCAGTCCCGCGCTGACCGCGAGGCCGGCCTGTTGCAATCCGTAGGTCAAGCCGCCAATGCTGCAAAACATATCGAACACTCGCGCATTGGGGCGATGGTGTGATTCGCCCATACAACCACCTCCGTGCCTGCATTGATGAACTGCCTATCAGCACTTGTTTTAATGCACAAATTAGCAGTTGCACAGAGTATAGTCAATTCTATCTCTCGGTGCAATACGTTTGCCTAAACGGAGCCATCCTCTTTGCAAACACCCAACATACAAGTAGGGGACATCAGCACGGAAATATCCGTTTGGCGAAGCACTCCTATTTTTTTCCATTTGTCTGGCTTGCGAATGAGCGCGGATTCGAGGATTACGCGCATCGCGCTCGCCTCGCCCAATGGCGCGACCTGTATCCGGTATGCCCATCGCGTTCCCATCCTGATCGTCGGCGCGCTGCTCAACGCCCAATCCGTTGCCCACGCGCTTTCCCACATCTTGCGGATGACCGATGATGCCATCACCCTTTTGGCTTGCGGAGAACGCTATGTCGATCCCGATGCAGACGGGCCGCTGCGCCATGCCTTGGAAGACGACCTCGGCGCAGGCGCGATCGCGTCCTATCTCTCCTGCGAAAAATCGCCCGAAGCACGCGCATGCGAGGGCGCGTTCCTCCACCTGCGCGACGACTTGTTGACCGCTTTGACCCATTGCCCGAGCGGCCGCGAGCTCTGCGACAGGGGCTTTGCCGCCGACGTCGCCCATGCAGCGCAACTCAACGCTTGCGACGCGGTCCCCACCATGCGCGGCGATCACCTCGTCAACGGCGCGTTCTCCGGTCTAAAAACATAAAAAAACGGGTACATCTTTGCGATGCACCCGTTTTTATTTTTTCTACCACCGACTCCGTCACCAAATTTTGAGACGTACAAATCAGCACCTGCATAGCTCGCTTTTCTAAAGCGTTTGGTCCTAAAGCCTTGTTGGTTGCCTTCGATGCCTTCGGCGACTTACTTTTTTTCAACAGCAAAAAAAAGTAAGCAAAAAATGCCGCTCTCATGCGCCGAGGGGCTAGGCACAGCGCGAGCGGGGTACAACTGCCCAGCAGTTCAAGCGCTTTTGTAATCAAACGACATGCGTTGGCCTGCAAGGTGGGTTGCAAAAGAGAAGTGTGTTGCGAGACGGACTTGCGCGCTGTGCTTGATGGCTTTGTTTGATGGGCTTTTGGGATGGCATGTTGGACGATGGCTTCTTTGATGTACGGCATCACGCCCGTCACGCTTTTGAAAAATTGAAATCCCGAATTATTTGATTTACAGAGTATTTATTTTTTTATTCACTCCTTCACCAAATTTCATCCCAATCCAGTTCAAATCACTCGCTCGATCTCGCGGGCGGTCTCTTCGGTAATGACGCGGTCGCCACACACATCGCAAACGAGTGCGGGAATGCCTTCGATCACTACGAGCCGGTCGCCGCGCCGCGAACGGAACACGACGTGCTTGTTCAGGTATTGACCCTTGTGACAAAGCGTGCATTTGTTCATTTTTTCGTCTCTTTCAAAAAATTCCGCAACACGGTGTGCAGAATGCCGCCATTGCGGTAGTAATCGATCTCCACGGGCGTGTCGATCCGCACGGTCGCGAAAAAGGATCGGAGGTCGCCTCGATCATCTGTCGCGGTCACCCTCACGTCTTGCAGGGGTTGCAAATCATCGCTCAGGCCGGTGATATCGTACACCTCTCGCCCGGTCAGCCCTATCGAATCGGCGTTCGCGCCATCCTTAAACTGCAAGGGCAAGACCCCCATCCCCACCAAATTGCTGCGGTGGATGCGTTCGAAACTCTCCACGAGCACCGCACGCACCCCTTGAAGCGCCGGCCCCTTGGCCGCCCAATCGCGCGACGACCCCGCGCCGTATTCCGCGCCTGCGATCACGAGAGACGGCACGCCCTCATCCACATACCGCATCGCCGCGTCGTAAATGCTCATCTGCTCCCCCGATGGCTGGTGGATGGTCACGCCGCCCTCGGTGCCGGGCGCGAGCAAATTGCGGATGCGAATATTGGCAAAGGTCCCCCGCATCATCACCTCGTGATTGCCCCGCCGCGACCCGTAGGAATTGAAATCCTTGGGCGCGACGCCCCTCGACATCAGATACTGCCCGGCCGGGCTATCCACCGCGATGGAACCCGCGGGCGAAATGTGATCCGTGGTCACCGAATCGCCCAATTTTGCCAGCACGCGCGCGCCTGTGATATCCGACACCTCATCCAACTCGGGCGACAGATTCAGAAAAAATGGCGGCTCCTGTACATACGTGCTCGCCGCTTGCCATTCGTACAGATCCCCGTCTTGCCCGGCCACGGCATTCCACATCTCATTGCCCTCGAACACATCGCCGTAGCGCGCGCCGAACATCTCGGGTTTGAGCGCCTGTGCTATCGTGCTGGCGATCTCGTCTTGGCTCGGCCAGATGTCGCGCAAAAACACGGCATTGCCATCGGCATCGCGCCCGAGGGCCTCCGCGGTCAAATCCACATCCACGCGCCCGGCGATGGCATACGCCACGACCAGCGGCGGCGACGCCAGATAATTCGCCTTGACATGCGGATGCACGCGCCCCTCAAAATTGCGGTTGCCACTCAACACCGACGCCGCGACGAGATCGCCCTCTTCTATCGCCGCGACCACCGGATCGGGCAACGGGCCGCTGTTGCCAATACACGTCGTGCAACCGTAGCCCACCGTGTGAAACCCGAGGCGTTCCAAATAGGGCGTCAACCCCGCCCTGTCGAGGTAATCCGACACCACGCGCGATCCGGGCGCGAGGCTCGTTTTGACGTGGGCGGGCGCGGTCAATCCCCTTTCGACGGCTTTTCGCGCCAGCAACCCCGCGGCCACCATCACGGAGGGGTTGCTCGTGTTCGTGCAACTCGTAATCGCCGCGATCACCACCGCGCCGTGCCCGATCTCGTCCTTCGCGGTTGCGATCTCCCGCTCGTCCAGCCCAAATCCGCTGTTGCCGATGGGCGCGCGCAACGCGCCTTCAAACGCCTCTTTCATCTGCCCGAGCGTGATGCGATCCTGCGGCCGTTTCGGCCCGGCCAAACTCGGCTCGACCGCGCCCAAATCCAGCGCGAGGGTATCGGTAAAGCGCGGTTCGGCCGTGTCATCTGTGCGAAACAACCCCTGCTCCTTGGCGTATCGCTCCACCACATCCACCGCTTGTGCCGCGCGCCCGGTGCGCCGCAAATAGCGCAGCGTCTCCTCATCCACCGGGAAAAACCCCATCGTCGCGCCGTACTCGGGCGCCATATTCGCGATCGTCGCGCGGTCCGCCAGCCCAATCCCGGTCAATCCCGTGCCGTAAAACTCCACGAACTTGCCCACCACGCCCTTCTCGCGCAGCATCTGCACCACCGTCAAGGTCAAATCCGTCGCGGTCGTGCCTTCGGGCAACTGCCCGTGCAATTTGAAGCCGACCACCTCGGGCATGAGCATGTAAATCGGTTGCCCGAGCATCACGGCCTCGGCCTCGATCCCGCCCACGCCCCAACCGAGCACGCCCAGGCCGTTGATCATCGTCGTGTGCGAATCCGTGCCCACCACGCTGTCCGGAAACGCCATGCCGTCGCGGGCGATGACCCCCTTGCCCAGGTATTCGAGATTGACCTGATGTACGATGCCCGTCAGCGGGGGCACCACCCGGAACCGGTCGAACGCATTCGCGCCCCAGCGCAAAAACTCGTAGCGTTCCCGATTGCGCTCGAACTCGATCTCCGCATTCCGCAACAGCGCGTCCGAACGGGCAAAACTATCGACCTGAACCGAATGATCCACGACCAGATCCGCCGGAATCAAAGGCTCGATCCGCGCGGGATCGCCGCCTGCGCGCCCCATCGCCGAACGCAGGGCCGCCAAATCCACCAGCGACGGCACGCCCGTAAAATCTTGCAGCACCACGCGCGCGGGCTTAAACGGTATCTCGATGGCCTCCGGATCGTCCGCCCGCCAATTTGCCAACGCATGGACATCTTCCTCGCGCACCTGATACCCGTCTAAATGGCGCAGCGCGGCCTCGAGCAACACGCGCATGGAAAACGGCAAATTCGACACGGGCCCAACGCCATCGCCTTCCAGCCTATCCAGCCGAAAAATTGCGAGTTCCCCTGCCCGCGTCGCCAGCGTATCGCGCGTATTCAAAGGGTTATGGGATTCGGTCATAAACGACTTCCTTTCCGATGGTTGTTTCGACATGCCATCTTTTGCCGATGCATGGTATGCGATCTCCTGCAAAATGCACGGTGGACGAACGGATTTTGAGCATAAAAAAATACGGCTTCACCGCGTAGCGTCAACCAAAAAGAAATGCCAAATTCACATCTGTTTAATGATGCGGAAATAATTAGACCCTAAGTTTGTGCCCGTCTAAACCGCGTATCGCCGTTGGAACGACGGCTTGGAGAACCGTTTGTTCCGGCGCAACCGAAAGGAGGCTCTCGATAGACCCGCTCCGCAGAAGTGAGTTTGCGACCTTAGTTCAACGCTACACCGATCTGGAGGAACACCGATGAAAAAATTGCTGAAATCATGTATCACCACGGCCCTGTTGCTCGCGATGGGGCTTCCCGTCCGCGCGGACGATCACGCAGGAGAATCCGTCAAACTCGGCGTCTTGCACTCCCTCAGCGGAACCATGGCCATCTCCGAGGTCTCCTTGCGCGATGTCGTGCTCATGGCCGTTGGAGAAATCAACGCCAGCGGCGGCGTGCTCGGCAAACGAATCGAACCCATCGTCGTGGATCCGGCATCCGACTGGGACTTGTTCGCCGAGAAATCCAAAGAACTCCTGCGAGAAAAGCGAGTCGACGTCACCTTTGGGTGCTGGACTTCTGTCTCGCGCAAATCCGTTTTGCCGGTCTTTGAAGAGAGCAATGGCCTGCTCTTTTACCCGGTTCAGTACGAAGGCGAAGAATGCTCGCGCAACATCATCTACACGGGCGCCACGCCCAACCAGCAGCTCATTCCGGCCGCCGAATATCTGATGGGCGAAGAGGGGGGCGGGTACGAGAAATTTTACCTGCTCGGCACGGACTACGTCTTCCCGCGCACCGCGAACAAAATTCTCCGCGCTTTCCTGCTGCACAAAGGCGTGCCAGAGGAAAACATCGTCGAGGAATACACGCCCTTTCACCATCAGGACTACCAGACCATCGTGCAAAAAATCAAACGCTTTGCCGCCGATGGCGACGCGGCGGTGCTCTCCACCATCAACGGCGACTCCAACGTGCCGTTCTACAAGGAATTTGCCAACCAAGGACTCACCTCGGCCATGTGCCCCATCATGGCATTTTCCGTCGCCGAGGACGAATTGCGCTCCATGGACACGGAATTTCTCGTGGGCCACCTCGCGGCGTGGAACTACTTCCAATCCATCCCCACCGCGGAAAACCGCGCCTTTGTCAAAAAGTTCAAAGACTACTGCGCGGCACAAGGGCTCCCCGGCGGGGCCAAGCGCGTGACCGACGACCCCATCGTGTGGTCTTACGTGGGGGTTTATCTGTGGAAAGCCGCCGTGGAAAAAGCCGGCTCTTTTGCCGTTGACGCCGTGCGCCCCGCGCTCTACGGCCTCACCTTCGACGGCCCGGGCGGCACCGTTGCGATAGACGCGAAAAACCACCACCTGCACAAGCCCGTGCTGATCGGCGAAATCCGCAAAAACGGCCAATTCAAAATCGTCTATGAAACGGACGGCCTCGTCGCCCCGGATCCGTGGGACGACATCACGAGTGCGGACAAAGATTGCGATCACGTCAACCACATGGGAACCTACACCCTCAAACCGTAGGGACTCGGCCGGGCAACGCGCTCGTCCGGCCCCATCGAACAGGAGAAAACCATGAAAAAACGGCTGTTGCTTTTCGCGCTTTCGGCATTTCTCGCCACCCCGTCCGTCGCACAGATCAAAATTACCGACAACCTCACGGTGACGGGTTTTTTCGACATGTCGTCGACCTACGACACGGGGTCTAAAGACAATACCCTGTCCTTCGATCAATTCGAAGTCGATTTTCTCTACGATTACGGCCATGGCATCGCGGCCCAAGCCGACATCAACAGCCTCAGCGGTGGCTCTGTCGATCTCGAACAGGCGTTCGTCACGTACAGAGCACCCAATGGCTTCCACATCACGGGCGGCAAATTTCTGAGCTGTTCGGGTTGGGAAACCGCAGAACCCACGGGGCTGTACCAGTACTCCTATTCCGCGACCCTCGTCTATGGCGGCTACCAAAACGGCGCCGCCGCCGGTTTTGGCAATGGCAAAATCGGCTTTTTTGGCTCGGTTGTCTCCAGCGTCTGGGATGGCAACGACACCCGCTTTGACGACTTGGGTTTTGAAACGCAAATCTCTTTGACGCCGACCGACGCCTTCACGGCCAAAGTCGCCTACCTCTGGGAAGACAGGGTCGTCGAAGACGAGGACACAGGCGCGACGACCACTTTTAACCAGTCGCTCATCAATGCTTGGGCCATGTACGCCGCGGGGCCTGTCACCTTGGCCGCCGAATACAATTACCTGACGAACTGGGGCGCAGAGGGCAACGGCGGCTACGGCTATATTTTGATGGGCAACCTCGCCGTATCCGACAAAGCCGCCGCCACGATCCGTTACAGCGGCATAGACACGGACGACGAGGACGAGTTCACGGAAATCACCTTCAGCCCGAGCTACAGCATCACCGACAACTGGGGAGTTCTGGCCGAACTGCGCCGCAACATCGACGAAAAAGTGACCTTGCTCGCCTTTGAATCCATATTCTCGTTCTAAACCCCGTCCCCTCTCGCATCTGCAAGCGCGCCCGGTGGACGGCCCTTTCCCGTCCACCGGCGCCGCATTTACCACCCCCATGACCCCCAAACGCCACAACTTGCGCGCTGTCTGCATCATCGCGTTTGCCCTCCTCTCGGGCGCGCCATCGGTCCGCGCACAATCGGATCACCACCTGCAACTCGGGCGCATCGCCAGCGGCAACCGCGACAGCATCACAACGGCCGTCAAAGCGATTTCCGAGCGGGACGACGCGAATTATTACGCCTTGATGATCGCGCTCTTCAATGGCGAACTCTATCTGAAAAACGGCGAACTCGTCATCATCGGCGAGTTGCGAGAGGACGATTACGGCGATGGCTTTGCGCCGCTCTACGCGGCATATCCCCGACGCCAGCCCATTCTAAACGCCGATGGCAACCCCCTCGTCGCGCCCTTGATCGACCTCGAAGAAATCGACGTCAATCGCCGCATCCGCGCCCTCATCCAACCCTATCTCACCCGCATGGAAATTTTCCATCCGGACCCCATCAAACGTCGCGTCGCCGCAGAAATCCTCGGCAATCGCGGAGATGCGGCCGCGATTCCCACCCTGCGCCATGCCCTGGCAAAAGAAACGGATGGCAATATTCAAAATCTCATCCAGGTCGCCTTGGGCAAACTCGAACTCGAAAGCCCCGACCCCGGCATTCGCCTCGACGCGGCGAAAACCCTAAGAGAGCGCAACAACACCTTCGTCCTATCCTTTCTCCGCGGGCGCGTCGAACCCGACGCCGATGGCAACATCGCCGAATCGGATCCCGCGGTCCAACGCGAAATTCGCAAAACCATTCAGTGGCTCGAAAGCTTCGAGCGAATCGTGGTCGCGATCCAAACCACCTTCGTCGGCATCAGCTTGGGGTCCATCCTCATCTTGATCGCCCTGGGGTTGGCGGTCATCTACGGGCAAATCGGCATCATCAACATGGCGCACGGCGAATTTATGATGGTGGGGGCGTATTTCACCTTCATCGTTCAAAATATCTGCCTCATCATCTTGCCCGCCGCGTACCTCGACCTGTTTTTTTTCTTTTCCCTCCCGGTCGCCTTTCTCGCCGCGGGCAGCATGGGGTTGCTCGTCGAGGCCACGGTCATTCGCCACCTCTACAACCGCCCCCTCGAAAGCCTGCTCGCCACGTGGGGCATCGGCCTCATCCTCGTACAACTCGCCCGCACGATCTTCGGCGACCTCACGGCCGTCAAACTGCCCCAAATTCTCAGCGGCGGCTTTGAATTGGCCCCGCAAGTCATCCTGCCCTACAACCGCCTCTTCATCATCGGATTCACCGGCCTCATCCTCGTCGCCCTGATCGCCTTCTTCTTCAAAACCCGCTTTGGCCTCCGCCTGCGCGCCGTCACGCAAAACCGCGACATGAGCGCGTGCATGGGCATTCCCACCCGCCGCGTGGACGCCATCGCCTTCTCCGTCGGCACGGGCATCGCCGGCATCGCCGGATGGGCCATGACCTTGATCGGCAATGTCGTCCCCAACATGGGGCAGACCTACATCGTCGATGCGTTTTTGGTCGTCGTCGTAGGCGGCGTGGGCAAAATTTTAGGCGCGGTCGTCGCCGGCCTCGGCATTGGCATCTCCAACAAAGTCATCGAACCCTTCGCCGAAGCCGTCTATGCCAAAGTGCTCATCTTGGGCCTCATCATCCTCTTCTTGCAACTGCGCCCCACCGGCATCTTTCCCGCAAAAGGCAGACGCGAAGATGAGTAAAAACACCGCCATGACCCGCGCGCGCGCCATCGCCGCATTCCTCGTCTTTGGCATTGCCGCGCCCGTGCTCAACGCCATGGGCATCCTCTCCGACACGACCCTAAACCTCTGGGGGCGTTACTTCTGCTTTGCCATCGCGGCCCTCGGCATCGATCTCATCTGGGGATACACGGGCATCCTCTCGCTCTGCCAAGCCTTCTTTTTCTGCTTGGGCGGGTACGCCATCGGCATGTACATGCTCCTCAAAACCGGCGCCCAAGGCGTCTATGGCAGCGCGTTGCCCGACTTCATGGTCTGGAATCGCGTGGAGCGATTGCCCTTGTTTTGGGAGCCGTTTCACACCTTCACATTCGCCTTCATCCTCGGCCTGCTCGTCCCGGCCCTGGTCGCCCTCGTCTTTGGGTACCTCGCGTTTCGCAGCCGCCTCAAAGGCGTCTATTTTGCCATCATCACGCAAGCCCTGGCCCTGGGCGTCTATCTCATCTTCTTGCGAAACGAAACCATGCTCGGCGGCACCAATGGGCTCACGGATTTCAAAACCCTGCTCGGCTTTGAACTCGCGGATCCAGCCACCAAACGCGGCCTCTACGCCATCGCCTTTGTTGCGCTCTTCGCGTCCTATTTTTTGTGCCGCGCCATCGTCAACTCCAAACTCGGCCGCGTGCTCATCGCCATTCGAGACGGCGAACACCGCCTGCGCTTCATCGGCTACCGCGTCGCGAGTTACAAAGTCTTCGTCTTCGTGCTCGCCAGCGTGCTCGGCGCGTTTGGCGGCATGCTCTACGTGCCGCAAACCGGCATCATCACCCCCGGGCGCATGGACGTGCAAGCGTCTATCGAAATGGTGATCTGGGTCGCGGTCGGCGGGCGCGGCACCTTGGTCGGCCCCATCGTCGGCGCGGTGCTCGTCAACTTGCTCTACAGCTTCTTAACCGGCGCGTTCCCCGGCACTTGGCTCTACTTTTTGGGCTTCCTCTTCATCGGCGTCGTGCTCTTTTTCCCGGACGGCCTCATCGGCCTGCGCGCCAAACTCGACGCGATCGGCCTCAACCGATGGCGAAAGTGACATGATATTCGACCCCATCCTCCTCAGCGTGCAAAACCTCCGCGTGTCCTTCGACGGATTCGTCGCGCTCGACATCGACGAGTTCGTCTTGCACGAACGGGAATTGCGCGTGGTCATCGGCCCCAACGGCGCGGGCAAAACCACCTTTCTCGACGTGCTGTGCGGCAAAACCAAGCCGGACCAAGGCCGGGCGCGATTCGACAAATTCGACCTCACCCACATGAGCGAAGACGCCATCGTCAAAGCAGGCGTCGGGCGCAAGTTTCAAACCCCCTCGGTTTTCACCTCCCTCAGCGTGTACGAAAATTTGATGCTCGCGCTCAAAACCGACCGCAACGTCCTCTTTTCGCTTTTCTCTCGCCTCTCCGACAGAAACCGCGACCGCATCCACGCCGTCGCCGAACAAACCGGCTTGACCGACCGCCTGCACGCCCCGGCGGCGGCCCTCTCGCACGGCCAAAAACAGTGGCTCGAAATTGCGATGGTGCTCTTGCAAGACCCGGAACTCTTCCTCATCGACGAACCGGCCGCGGGCATGACCGACGAAGAAACCGTCAAAACCGGCGAAATCCTCCAACGCCTGACCATGAACCACGCCATCATCGTCATCGAACACGACATGGAATTCGTCCGCCAAATCGCCCGCACGGTCACGGTGCTCCACGAGGGCAAAGTGCTCGTCGAAGGGCCGATGGAACACGTGCAAAGCGACCCCCGCGTCATCGAATGCTATTTGGGCAAACGCCCCGAAACCGCCTGAGGCCCACATGAACGCCCCGACCCCCGCGCTCGCCGCGCGAGACCTCCGCGTTTCTTACGGCGAAAGCCGCATCTTGCAGGGCATCGACATGGACATCGCCCCCGGCTGCATCGCCGCCGTCATGGGGCGCAATGGCGTCGGCAAAACCACGCTCATCAAAACCATTGTGGGCTTGCTCCAACCCCGCCGCGGCCATATCTTCATAAAGGGCGAACGCGCCACGGCTTGGACGCCGGACGCACGCGCTCGCGCCGGGCTGGGTTACGTGCCTCAAGGCCGCGAAATTTTTCCCAAACTCACGGTCCTCGAAAATTTGCAAATCGGCTTAGAGGCGCGCGCCGATGGCCTCGCGACGATCCCCGAAGACCTCACCTACGACCTCTTTCCCGCATTGGCGGACATGAAGCGCGTTATGGGCGGCAACCTCAGCGGCGGGCAGCAACAGCAACTCGCCATTGCCCGCGCCCTCGTCGGAGATCCGGATATCCTCATTCTCGACGAACCCACCGAAGGCATCCAGCCCTCGATCATCCTCGACATCGAAAACGCCTTGCGCCGCCTCAAAGCCCGTGGCGGCCTCACCATCATCTTGGTCGAGCACCACTTCGACTTCGCCCGACAAATCGCCGATTACTTCTACATCATGGACCGCGGCGCCATGGCATTGCACGGCCCGTCGCGCGACCTCTCGGACGAAAACATCCAACGGCACCTCACGTTTTAGGGAACACCCCATGCACCTATCGCCCAAAGAAATCGACAAGCTCATCCTCCACAACGCGGGATTCCTCGCCCAAAAACGCTATGCCCGCGGCTTGCGCCTCAACCACCCGGAATCGGTCGCGCTCATCGCGGCCCAACTCCTCGAATTGATCCGCGACGGCCACTCGGTCGCCGCGCTGATGGACGAGGGCAAGCAACTGCTCGGCACGAACGACGTCTTGCCCGGCGTTCCGGACCTGGTCGGCGAAGTGCAAGTGGAAGGCACCTTTCCCGACGGCACCAAGCTCGTCACGGTTCACCACCCCATCTGCCGCGCGCAAGGCGATCCGGCCCTCGCCCTGTACGGTTCGGGCCTCGCGCGCACACGGGCGCCCTGGTCCCCTGACAACGCCATCTCCGAAACCCCGGGCGCGACCGCCCTCCTCGCGGATCCCATCGCGCTCAACGCGGGCCGGGAAACCATCGCTCTGTCCGTCACCAACACGGGCGACCGCCCCATACAGGTGGGATCGCACTACGCATTTTTTGAAGTCAATCCCGCCCTCTCATTCGACCGGGAAAAAGCCTACGGCTTTCGCCTGAACGCGCCCTCGGGCACGGCTGTGCGCTTTGAACCCGGGGAAACCAAAACCGTCTCCCTCGTCGCGATCGCGGGCAACCGCACCGTCTATGGCGGCAATGCCCTCATCTCGGGGCAACTCGACGAGAACAGGGCCGAGGCCCTCCAAAACGCACGCCATTTTTAAGCGAGGGGAAATGTATTCCATCGACCGCACCGCATACGCGAGCCTGTACGGCCCCACCACCGGAGACCGCGTCCAACTCGGCGACACCCATCTCGTCATCCGCGTGGAACGCGACCACACCGTCTATGGCGACGAATGCAAATTCGGCGGCGGCAAAGTCCTCCGCGACGGCATGGGCCAAGCCGCAGGCGCGTCGCAAGACAGGGCGTTGGATCTCGTCATTACCAACGCCCTGGTCATCGACTACACGGGCATCTACAAAGCCGACATCGGCATTAAAAACGGGCGCATCGCCGGCATTGGCAAGGCGGGCAATCCCGACATCATGGCCGGCGTCGATCCCGACCTCATCGTGGGCGTCACCACCGAAGTCATCGCGGCCGAGGGCCACGTGCTCACCGCGGGCGCGCTCGACGTACACATCCACTTTATCTGCCCACAGCAAATCGACGAAGCCATCGCCTCGGGCATCACCACCATGCTCGGCGGCGGCACGGGCCCGGCCACGGGCACCAATGCCACCACTTGCACCCCGGGCGCCCACCACATCCGCATGATGCTCGAAGCGACCGACGCCTATCCCCTCAACTTCGGCTTTTTGGGCAAGGGCAATTCCTCTCTCCCGCAGGGATTGACCGAACAGATCCAAGGCGGCGCGTGCGGCCTCAAACTCCACGAGGACTGGGGCACCACGCCCGCGACCATCGACGCGTGCCTCTCGGTCGCCGAAGACGGCGATATCCAAGTCGCCATCCACACCGACACCCTCAACGAATCCGGATTTGTGGAACAGAGCCGCGCCGCATTCAAAGGCCGCACCATCCACACCTATCACACCGAAGGCGCGGGCGGGGGACACGCCCCGGACATCATGCGCCTGTGCGCCGAGGACAACGTCCTCCCATCTTCCACCAACCCCACGCGGCCCTTCACCGTCAACACCATCGACGAGCACCTCGACATGCTCATGGTCTGCCACCACCTCGACAAAAACATCCCCGAAGACGTGGCCTTTGCCGAAAGCCGCATTCGGCAGGAAACCATCGCCGCAGAAGACATCCTCCACGACTTGGGCGCGCTCTCGATCATCGCCTCCGACAGCCAAGCGATGGGCCGCGTGGGCGAAGTCATCTGCCGCACCTGGCAAACCGCCCACAAAATGCGCGGACAGCGCGGCGCATTGCCAGGCGATACGGACGGCGATAATTTGCGCGTCAAACGCTACATCGCCAAATACACCATCAACCCGGCCATCGCGCATGGCCTCAGCGACCACATCGGCTCGGTCGAAGTGGGCAAACTCGCGGACCTCGTCCTGTGGAAGCCCGCCTTTTTCGGCGCGAAACCCGAAATGGTCATCAAAGGCGGCATCATCGCACACGCGCAAATGGGCGACCCCAACGCCTCAATCCCCACGCCGCAACCCGTGTACCCGCGCCCCATGTTCGGCGCGCAGGGCCATGCCGTGGGCCCCACATCCCTCGCGTTTGTCTCTAAAGCGTCATTGGAAACCGTCGCCTCCTACGACCTGTCCAAACGCGCGGTTGCGGTTTCCAACTGTCGAACCATCGGGAAAAAAGACATGATCCTCAACGACCTCACCCCGGACATCCACATCGACCCGGAAACCTATCGCGTCACAGTCGATGGCGAAATCCTCACCTGTGAACCTGCGGCGAAATTGCCCTTGGCGCAACTCTACCATTTGTTTTGATCGCCTATGTTACTCGACCTTTTCACCCTTGCCGACAGCGCGCTGCCCACGGGCGGATACGCATTCTCCAATGGCATGGAATCCGCCGTGCAAATGGGATTGCTGCGTTCCGTCTCCGACCTCGACGCGTACCTCGAAACGGTGATCCACACCGCGGCGACGGGCGAAATCCCCTTCATCAACACCTGCTACCACGGCGATCCCATCCCCGCAAACCCAACCGACATCCTGCTCGCTTACGACGCCATGCTCACGGCCCCTGCCGTTGCCCGCGCGAGTGCGGCACACGGCCGCAACTTGCTGCGCCTGATGCGCGTCCTGTACGCTTCGGATGCGATGGAGCGTCTGCACAAAACCGTGCTCGCCCAACCCGCGCCCGCCCACTACACCATCGTCTTTGGCGCGACCTGCCGCGTGGCTGGCCTCAAACGGCCGCACACCTGTCGGGTATTCATGTACCAATTCCTGCGCGACCAAATCAGCGCGGCGGTTCGCTTGGGGCAAATCGGCCCTCTCGAGGCCGCGCGATTGCAAAAACGCCACCACAAAACCGCGATCCGCGCCATCGCCTCTGTCGCCAACGCAGACCACACCCGCGCCTCGCGCTCTGCCCCCCAATGGGACATCGCCCAAGGCATGCACGACCACCTCTATTCCCGATTGTTTCAAAGTTGAAAGGGACATCTTATGCACGCCCCCCATCGCGACCACTTTCACGCCCCCTTTGAATCCCCCGGCAAATTCGCCCTGCGCGAATCGGTCTGTGCCAACCGCGACTTTTCGCAACGCGCATTCACCATCGGCGTCGGCGGGCCGGTCGGCACCGGCAAAACCGCACTCGTCCGCCTGCTCTGCGAAGCCCTGCGCGACCGCTACAGCCTCGGCGTCGTCACCAACGACATCTTCACGCGCGAAGACGCCGAATTTCTCTTGCGCCACAACGCCCTCGAAGCCGACCGCATCATCGGCGTCGAAACCGGCGGATGCCCGCATGCCGCCATTCGGGAAGACATCTCCCTCAACCTCAACGCCCTCGAAGACCTCATGCTCCGCTTTGCCTGCGATATCGACCTCCTCTTTGTCGAAAGCGGCGGCGACAACTTGGCCGCGCACTTCAGCAAAGAACTCGTGGATTACGCCATCTACGTCATCGACGTCTCCGCAGGCGACAAAATCCCCCGCAAGGGCGGGCCGGGCATCACCCAGTCGGACCTGCTCGTCATCAACAAAACCGACCTCGCAGACCTCGTGGGGGCGGACCTCGGCGTCATGGAACGAGACGCAAAAAAAATGCGCGGAGATGGCCCCACGCGCTTTGCCTGCATCAAAAACGGGACTGGACGCGATGAAATCATCGCCCACATCCTCTGCGCCCGCGAATCCGCCCTGTCACCTCAGCCGCGATCATGCCCGCGATCCCCTCATCTCTCGAAGTGACCCACAACGGCACGCGCTCCGTCCTCACGGCTTGCCGGTCCATTGCACCGCTCAAATTGCTCAACCCCGCCGCGCAGGGCGCGTATTGCGCGGTCGTCATCGCCAGTTACGGCGGTGGCGTGGTCGAAGGCGACGCGCCCATCCTCCGCGTGCGCTGTGGCAAACGCGCGGCCCTGTACTTGGGCACGCAGGCACTGACCAAAGTCTATAAAAATCCCCGCGGCATCCCATCCAAACAAACCCTCATCGGCACGGTCGAATCCCATGGCCTCGCCATCGCGTGGCCCGACCCCGTCGTTCCATACGCCCAAAGCATCTTCGAACAAAACCAACGATGGTACTTGGCCCCCAATGCCTGCTTGCTCCTCGCAGATGGGCACACGGCCGGGCGCGTTGCCCACGGCGAACACTTTGCCTACGCGCGTTACCGATCCCACATCGCCATCCACGCGCCCAAACGCCCGATCCTCATCGAACGCTACCACTCCGAGCCGGGCGCGGTATCGCCCACGCACCCGGGCGCGTTTGGCCCTTGCGATGTCGTCTTCAACACCTTCATCGCAGGGACGCCCGGCGAGATAAAATTCACCTACTTGGTCGAAAACCTCTCCCAAACCCTCGCGCCCTTATTGCGACTGCCCCCGCCGGATCTCTTGCTCTCTTTCGCCTCCCCCAAGCCCGACCTCTTCGTCATTCGCTCCCTCGCGCAAAATATCGAAAGCCTCCACCCCCTCTTCGCGGCCCTCCGCAACGCTATCGCCCACCCAAACATCCTCGGCGCAGACCCCCTCGCCCGAAAGTACTAATCCCCATCCAATTCTAAGAAGCCATCTAAAAACTCGGACCGCCATTGAGAGAGCCACAAAAGCATTCGCTTTTCGCAGGTCAAAACCCTACCTATCAAAAAAATAGGATGCCTTGATTCCCCCCTTCCTCGCAGGAAGGGGGGCCAGGGGGGTAGGTCCCAATAATTTTTAGATGGCTTCTAAGGGGCGCGAATTGGTTTTGTACCCTTCTTTGACAATGCGTTCTCAATTCCGTCTCTCAACCTCTCTTATCAGGTAGCCTGTGGCATTTGGTCGGCATATCCGAAAATCAACCGAATGTCATTGTATTGGGGCATTTTTCCTTTTTTTGGTTTTCTTTTGTTGTACATTGCCTCTCGTCAAGCCATCCTTACCCGTGGGATAGACTCCCGTACATCCACCACATAGTGAGGAACAGATGAAGAAATTGATTTTGTCGACGTGCGCGTTGCTGGCCGCCCTCTGCGTCTTTGTGGTCTATCAGGTCGTTGCGGAACCCAAAGGTGGCGCGACTGCTTCGGATGCCATGACACAGCGCGCAAAAGTTGCCGCAGGTGCCAATGCCAATGCGCGGCTGTCGCTCGACCTGATCGCCAATGGCAGATCGGGCAATGAATCGTCCCGAATCCGATCGTTGAATCGCCTTCGGTCAGCGACAACACGCTGACGGCCGGTCAATCTTTCACCTTGCGCGCCACCGTTCGCAATCGCGGCACGGATCGGTCATCCTCGACGACCTTGCGCTACTCAGGAGGATCCACATGGCGGAATACGATGCGATTTCCAAATATTTGATTCAAATTTTCCCGCGAGACATCGTCCGTTTAGTCCTTGGACGCGATGACGTCGAAATTGACGAAATTCTCGAAACCGAACTCCCCATAGTTGAAACGCGCCTCACCGATAGCCTGATTCGCGTGCGGATCGACGGCGAGGAGGTCTTGGTTCACACGGAATTTCAAACCACCGACAGCGCGAATATGCCGATCCGCATGGCGGCCTATATCATCCGACTCATCGAACACTATGGCCTGCCGGTCTATTCCCATGTGATCTACTTGCGGCCCAATGCCGGGCGACGCGATGAAGGTTTTTACCACCAAGCGCATCCCGACTACCCCGTGCTGGCGCGCTACAAGGTGATTCGGTTGAGCGAGATAGACGGACGAGGTATTCTCGAAGGCGGTCAGGATGGCTTGCTTCCTTTCACGCCCTTGATGAAGCGTCCTGCGGGGATGGATTCCGAGGCCTGGTTGCGTCAGTGTATTCGCATGAGCGGGGCTGTATCTTTGGCACCAGCAGACAAGGCTAATTTTTTGGGTGGGTTGGCGGTATTGAGTGGGTTGGCGTACGATCCTACCACCATCACGAGTATTCTTTTTCAGGAGGGTTTTATGGACGCGATTATGAGTGAATCATCGTTTGCCCAATACCTCGGGGAACAGTTCCTCAAGCAGGGCATCAAGCAGGGTATTGAACGAGGCATTGAGCAGGGCATTGAGCAGGGCATTGAACGAGGCATCCAAGAGAGCATCCGAGAGGCGTTGGCGATTCGCTTTGATGCGGGTGTGGCAGAACGATTTGCCGATCGCATTGCGACCATCGACGATTTGCAACGGCTCAAGCAGTTGCATCGCTCGGCGGTGCAAGGGGATGATCTGGAGGCATTTCAGCGCGTGTTGGATGCCGCGTTCCCCGATGAATGACAAGATTGCGTATTTCAGTCTTCATCCCTAGCTCCGACAACTGACCCTGACCCCTAACCACTGACCCATGACCAACCAACGCTTTGTCGCCCTCATCATCCTCGATGGCTGGGGGCTCAACCCGCGCAAAGACCACAATGCCGTGGCCCTTGCGAAAACCCCCACGATGGACCGCTTGTGGGCCAATTGCCCCCGCACCACCCTCGCCACCTCCGGGCGCGCCGTGGGCCTGCCCGATGGCCTGATGGGCAACTCCGAAGTCGGGCATCTCAACCTGGGCGCGGGCCGCACGGTCATGCAAGCCATGACGCAGATCGACGACCGCGTGCGCGATGGCCGTTTGTTCAAAAACGAAACCCTCATCGCGGCGATGGACCGCATCAAAAACAGCGGGCGCGCCCTCCACTTGATCGGCCTCGTCTCCGATGGCGGCGTGCATTCATGGCCCGGGCATTACGAGGGCCTCATCAAAATGGCGGGGGACCGCGGCCTCCCCGCCCATCGCGTCTTCGTCCACGCCTTCACGGATGGCCGCGACACGCCCCCCCAAAGCGGCATCCACCGCTTGCGCGAATTGCTCGCTATGTTCAAAACCCACGGCATCGGGCGCGTGGCGTCCCTGTGCGGGCGGTATTACGCGATGGACCGCGACCATCGCTGGGAGCGCGTGCAGTTGGCCTACGACCTGCTCACGCGGGGCGCGGGCATCCGCGAAACCGATCCCATCGCCGCCATCCAAAACGCCTATCGCCGGGGCGAAACCGACGAATTTATCAAACCCATCGCCATCGCCGACCCCAAGGGCATCCCCCTCTCGGCCATCGAAGATGGGGACAGCGTCATCTGCTTCAACTTTCGCGGGGATCGCCCCCGGCAAATCACCCGCGCATTTGTCCTCGAAGACTTCCACGGCTTTGAACGCGCCATCGCGCCCAACGTACACTTTAGCACCCTGACCCGATACGAGGCGGGCGTACCCGTCGCCGGCATTGCGTATCCGCCGGAATCCCTCTCGCAAACCATGCCCAATGGATGCGGCGAGGTCATCGCGCGGGCGAACATGCGGCAACTCCGCATCGCAGAAACCGAAAAATACGCGCACGTCACCTTCTTCTTCAACGGGCAGAACGAAACGCCCTTCGCCGGCGAAGAGCGCGTCCTCATCCCATCGCCCAAAGACGTGCCCACGTACGATCACCAACCCGAAATGAGCGCGCCGGAACTCGCACGCCGATTCACAGGCGCTATCGCATCCGGGCACTTCCACGCGGCGATCTGCAACTTTGCCAACCCCGACATGGTCGGGCATACCGGCAGCCTCGCCGCCGCGGTACGAGCCGTCGCCGCGGTTGACACCTGCCTCGGGCGCGTGCTCAAAGCCATTGAAAACGCAAACGGCGTTGCCATCATCACAGCGGATCACGGCAACGCCGAACAAATGATTCACTACCGCACGGGCGAACCCCACACGGCCCACACCACCAACCCCGTCCCCTTTGTGCTATTCGATCCCACCTTCGAGGGCGCCTTGCGCGAGGGCGGCACCTTGCGCGACGTCGCCCCCACCCTCCTCGCCCTCCTCAACCTCCCCAAACCCGCTGAAATGACCGGAAATGATCTGCGAAAAATGGCGTAGGCGGCGAAAGACAATTAGGAGCGATAAAGCCAAGAGCCAAAGTGTGCAAGTAGATGGGAGTCCTGGTAGCGTTGTCTCATCGCTCCAAACAGGCATGTCACAAGGAAGGCGAGAAGTGAGAATTTAGAGGCGTGGAACACCCGCCCGAAGATACGAAGAACACCATTCTTTGCCCTTGACAATATTTCTCGAATCCCGTACTTTTGGACTTCAGAAACGGGGCGTGGCTCAGTCCGGTAGAGCACCTGCTTTGGGAGCAGGGGGCCGGGGGTTCAAATCCCTTCGCCCCGACCAATACAAAAGAGGGGTTGTGAGTTTTCGCTCGCAACCCCTTATTTTTTTGATGTTACGCATTATGACAAAAGTGCCATTTCGATTTCCCCTTTTGTGACTTCTGTGCCTTTTGTGGCAAAAATCTGTGCCTTTTGTGGCAAAAATGGGAATCCCAAAAAAGTGCCCGCGCATACCACCGCACGGGCACTTTCTCTTTTGGTTGCCCCTCAGGGATTCGAACCCCGATACCTGGAACCAAAATCCAGTGTCTTGCCATTAGACGAAGGGGCATTCATTGTCGGGGGGTAAATATATATTTTTGCCCGCTCAGGTGCAACCTACTTTTTGCCTTTCATCCGCGCCCAGGTATCGCGCAGGGTGATCGTGCGGTTCAGCACCAACTTCTCGGCAGATGAATCCGCATCCACGCAGAAATAGCCCAACCGCTCAAACTGAACCACCTGCCCAACTCGCGCGCCTTTCATGCTCGGCTCGACATAACACCTGGGCCGCACCTCTCGGGAATCGGGATTGAGATTGGCGGTAAAGTCCCGCCCATCTTCGGCCTTGGCCGGATTCTCCGCGAGGAACAACCGGTCGAACAACCGCACCTCGGCTTCGATGGCGTGTTTGGCCGATACCCAGTGCAGGGTCGAGCGCACTCTGCGCTTATCCGGCGTCGCCCCGCCCCGGCTCTCGGGATCCCACGTACACCGCAGTTCGATGACCTCGCCCTCCTCATCCTTCACCACATCTCGGCAGGTGATATAACACGCGGCGCGCAACCGCACCTCGCGCCCGGGGGCCAAGCGATAAAACTTGCGCGGCGGGTCTTCCATAAAATCCTCGCGTTCGATGTACACTTCTCGGGAAAACGGCACGGCGCGCGTATCCGCATCCGGGTCTTCGGGATTGACCATCGCCTCAAAGGTCTCTTCCTCGCCTTCGGGATAGTTTTCGATGACCACCTTCAAGGGATCGATCACGCCCATCGCCCGGGGCGCGACCTCGTTGAGATGCTCGCGGATGTAAAACTCGAACAAGTCGATTTCCGCGGTGGTGTCCCGCCTGTTCATCCCCACGCGCCAGATGAAATTTTTAATGGCCTGCGGCGGGATCCCGCGCCGTCTCATGCCGGAAAGCGTGGGCATGCGCGGGTCGTCCCAACCGGCGACGAGGCCGCGATCCACGAGTTGGGTCAACAACCGCTTGCTCGTCAGGGTATAGGTGATGTTCAGGCGCGCAAATTCGATTTGCCGCGACGGGAAAATTTCCAACTGCTGGATGTACCAATCGTACAGGGGGCGGTGTTCGGCAAACTCGATGCTGCACAGCGAATGCGTGACGCGCTCGATGGCGTCGGACTGCCCGTGCGCCCAATCGTACATGGGATAGATGCACCACTTGTCGCCCGTGCGGTGGTGCGGCGCGTGTTTGATGCGATACATCACCGGATCGCGCAGGTTCATATTTGGCGACGCCATATCCGCCTTTGCGCGCAAGGTACACGCGCCTTCGGGAAACGCGCCGTTTTTCATCTGCTCGAACAGGGCGAGATTTTCCGACGCGGTGCGATTGCGATACGGGCTGTTCTCGCCCGGCGTGGTCACGGTGCCGCGATAGGCGCGGATCTCCTGCGTGCTCAAATCGCAGACATACGCCTTGCCCTGCTGGATGAGTTCCAAGGCGTAGTCGTAGAGTTGGTCGAAATAATCCGAGGCGAAGTACAAGCCCTCGCCCCAGTCGAAGCCCATCCACTCCAAATCCTCGCAAATGGAATGGACGTACTCGGTGTCTTCGCGGTCTGGATTGGTGTCGTCAAACCGCAGATTGCACTGCCCGCCAAATTCCTCGGCCAGCCCAAAGTTCAGACAAAACGCCTTGGCATGCCCGATGTGCAAATAGCCATTCGGCTCGGGCGGAAACCGCGTCACAATGCGGTCGTGCTTGCCGGTGTTTAAGTCCTTGCGGACGATTTCCCGAATAAAATCCGTCGGCGCGTTTTCAGCCATTTTTCGTTTTTCTCCTCTCGTAATGCCGATGCTTTCGGGCAAAAGACAAAAGTCATCTGTCTCCGGTTCTCTCGATTCCCGCTCGCGTTTCTGCGGTGACGAGATCGACCACAGAACGCAGGGCTTGCGCGTCTGTATCGCCCTCCAAACGGCGGAGGCGGAAATGGTCGATCTGTCGGTCCGCACCGCTGCCATTGCGGATGATGGACAAGGCGTGGCGCAACTCTTTCTCGCAACCCAGAGCGCGAGCGTCGCCGGATAATGCCGCCACGAGTTCGCCCGCGTAATCCTCGATGTCCGTCCGACCGCCATCTCGCGTGTCGCCGAGGAAGCCAAACACGCCATAGCGCTGGGCGATCCACCGGTTTTCGGCGATGATCTCGGTATGCGGTTCGGGCGGCAACGCGCCTTCCCGGTCCTGGCGTAGCAACCACCGGATAAGGGCGGCATAGAGAGCCGCGATGCACAGTGCGTCCTCGATGCGCGGGCAGATGTCGCAGATCCGCAACTCGATGGTCGGATAGGCGTGGGATGGCCGGATGTCCCACCACAACTCGCTGCCATCCCTGAGAAATTCCATGCGCTGGTAGTCGGCCAAAAGTCGGTCGTATTCCGCCCGCGACCACAATGGGCCGGGCAGGCTGGTGCGCGGGAGGCTGCCGATGAGGTTCAGCCGGTAGGACTTGAACCCGGTCTCGCGCCCGGCATTGAACGGCGAGGATGTGGAGAGCGCGTGGAGCAGGGGGAGATAGCGCCGAAGCGCGGTCATGACCCGGATGCGCGAATCCGGATCCCCAAAGCCCGCGTGGATATGCATGCCGCCGATGAGAAAGCGGCGCAAGGTCTCTTGGTAGATGACCACAAAATGCTCGTAGCGTTCCTTGGGCGTGGTCAACTGTGCCTGCCATTCCGCAAAAGGATGGGTCGAGGCAGCCATCAACGCGGCCCCGTACTGCTCAGCGGCGGCGAGCACCAACCGGCGAGTCTCGCAGAGCACGGCTCGCAACTCACTGACCGAATTGCAGACCCGGGTATTGGTCTCGATCTGGCTGCGGATGAGTTCCCGCCTGACCTCGTGCGGCCCGCTGTTCTGTTCGCAGGTCTCGAAAATGCCGATGTCCGGGTCCGCAAGCAGGTCGCGGGATTCGGGATCGACGAGAAAAAATTCCTCTTCGATCCCAAGGGTGATATCGATATCCTCACCATTCGCGCTGTCGCTCGCGCTGTACAGATGTTTGGATGCCATGTCCCACCTCTTGGCCTAATTACAAATGCGAGATTTTCATCTCTGATTGATATGAGCAGACACCTAAAAATTAAGACACTTACGCCCCGTAAGTGCCTAAAAAAAAGTGGAGCCGAGCGGGATCGAACCGCCGACCTTTTGACTGCCAGTCAAACGCTCTCCCAGTTGAGCTACGGCCCCACTGCTGTGATGTGCGGTTTCAAGGGTAACAAAATGAGACGCCCATGTCAAGCAAAAAGCCGAACCGGGCTTACGCGCCTTTGTCGCCGATCAATGCGACAAACGCCGCTTCGTCGAGGATTTCGATGCCCAGTTGTTCGGCTTTTGCGCGTTTGGACCCCGCGTTTTCCCCCGCGACGACGAGAGTGGTTTTTTTGCTGACGCTGGATGTGGGCTTGCCGCCGTGGGCGCGGATGAGGTCCTGCACCTGTTGGCGGCCCCAGCGCGAAAGCGTGCCCGTGACGACGACCGTCTCGCCATCGAGGGGTTTGGGTGCGTCCTCTACAGGGGCTTCGGATGCGAGGGCGACGCCCGCTTCTTTGAGTTTTTCGACGATGGCCCAATTGCCCTCGTCCGCGAGATACGCATGGATGCTCTCTGCGATGGCGGCGCCGATTTCGTGAACCGCTTCGATTTCTTCGGGCGGCGTTTCGCGCAAGCGGTCGATGCTGTGAAAGTGGTCGGCGAGCGTGCGCGCCACCGTGGCGCCGATGTGCCGAATGCCCAGCGCGAACAGCACGCGGTGGAACGGTTGTCGTTTGCTCGCGGCGAGCGCGGCAAGCGCGTTTTGGGCAGATTTTTCGGCCATGCGCTCGAGGCCGGCGAGTTGCTCCACGGTCAGGCCATAGAGATCGCCCACATCGCGGACGAGCTCGCTATCGACGAGTTGTTCGACGAGGGCCTTGCCCAAACCCTCGATATCCATCGCCGTGCGCGAGGCAAAGTGTCGGATATTGCCTTTGATCTGCGCGGCGCATCGGGGATTGACGCAGCGAATGGCGACCTCGGATTCGTCTTTCACAAGATCTTTAGCGCAAATCGGGCAGGTCTCGGGAAAGACATACGCCACGGCGTCTTTCGGGCGTTTGGCCTTCACCACGCGCACCACCTTGGGAATGACATCGCCGCCCTTTTCGAGAATGACCGCATCGCCTTCGCGGATATCTTTGCGCTGGATTTCTTCGGCATTGTGCAAGGTGGCGCGGCCGACCGTAGTGCCCGCCAGTTGCACGGGTTCGAGGTTTGCCACGGGGGTGACGACGCCCGTGCGCCCCACTTGAAGCGCGATGTTCTGAAGCACGGTTTCGGCTTGTTCCGCAGAGTATTTGTAGGAAATCGCCCAGCGGGGATTTTTGGCCGTCGCGCCGAGTTTGTTTTGCTGTGTGAGATCGTCGACCTTGATCACGATGCCATCGATGTCGTAGGGCAAGTCCGGGCGTTTGTCCCGCCACTCACGCGCAAACGCGAGAATGTCGTCTATCGCATCGCACGAGGCGCGATGGGGGTTGACGGGCAGGCCGAGGGCCTCCAGCCGGTCGAGGTGCTCGGCGTGGGTTGAGGGCGGCGCGTCTGGCACGCGGAGAGAATACGCGAAAAAGCTCAGGCGGCGCTCGGCAACCAGCCGCGCATCTTGCAATTTGAGCGAGCCGGCCGCTGCGTTGCGCGGGTTGGCAAAGGGATTCTCCCCATTCTTTTCGCGCTGCGCGTTCAGCTCGTCAAACGTGTTGTGAGCCAGATAGACTTCGCCGCGAATTTCGCAAAGAGGCACGCGGTCATTTAGGCGAATGGGAATGGATCGAATGGTCTTGACATTGGGCGTAATATCTTCGCCCTGCACGCCATTGCCCCGGGTGACGCCGCGCAACAACAAGCCGTTTTCGTAGATCAAGCTCAGGGCGACGCCGTCAATTTTGAGTTCGGCGACGTATTGCAACGCCTCGTCGGGCAACTCGCGCCGCACGCGGGCTTCAAAATCCCCGAGTTCGGCTTCCGAATAGGTGTTGTCCAAACTCAACATGGGTACGGCGTGTTGCACGGTCGGAAAATGTCGGGTCAAATCGGACGTCACGCGCTGCGTGGGCGAATCCGGCTGGATCAAATCGGGATGCCGCGCCTCTAAGTCGATCAACTCGCGCATGAGTTCGTCATAAGCCCTATCGGAGATCGCGGGCGCGCCGAGCACGGCGTAGCGGTAATTGTGCTCGTTGAGTTGGGCGACGAGTTGTGCGATGCGGTTGGACATAAGTCAGTCGTCCGTAATCGGTTGTCAGGTCGAAGCCTCCGAGCGATCGGGGGAGGCTAAAAGCGATTTTCACAGCTTTGCAAACAGAAACGCGGCGAGGCCCAAGACCATCCCCGCCTTGAGCAATTTGCTCAGAAATTCGAGCGCGACATCGCGCTGCCACAAGCGGATGAGGACGAAGACGAGCAGGACATCCAAGGCGGCGATCAGGCCGAGATACACCGGGCCATAAACGCCGATGAGCGCGGGCCATGGGGTCGCGGCGATGAGCAGGGCAAAAATAGCGGTGATCAAAACGCGGGTGCGGCGTTCGCCCCAAGCGATGGCCGCGGTGCGGCCCGGCAACCGGCGGTCACCCGCGCGGTCTTCGAGGTCTTTGAGCAACTCGCGGCCCAAGTGAAACAAAAAGGCAAACCCCGCGACGAGCCACGGCGCAGACAGCACATCGACAGCCGCGCCCCCGTAGAGAAATGCCAACCCGCCGAGCGCGCTGACCATCACATTGCCGAGCAGGGGCACGCGCTTGAGATACGCATTGTACACCATCAAACTCGCGATCGCAACGAGAGCGATGGCGAACGCGGATACCGGCAAAGCGCAGGCGATCAAAAGCCCGGCAAAAAAAAGAATGCCCATTTCCACGCGCGCAAATCCGGGAGACAAGCGGCCAGAAGGCAGGGGCCGATGCGGTTTGTTCAGCCGATCCTCCGCGACGCCGCACAAGTCGTTGTGTGCATTGCCTCCGCCCGCGATCAGCGCGGCGGACAGCGCGGCCAGCAAAAGGGCATCCGCAACATCGCGGCTGCCCAACCAACCGCCGAGGAGCACGGCGGCAAACGCGATGAGGCAGTTGACGGGTCGCGGGAGTTCGAGGGCCGCGCGATTCATGGCGTCACTCCAACTCCGCCGCATCTCGAATCGCGTACCGATAGCCCTGTTCCGTGAGGAAGGTCTGGCGATTGCGGGCAAATTCTTGCTCGCGGGTATCGCGGGTGACGAGCGTGTAAAAACGCGCCATGCCCCCATCGGATTTGGGGCGCAAGATGCGGCCGAGGCGCTGCGCTTCTTCTTGGCGCGATCCGTACGTGCCAGAAATCTGAATGGCGACGCTCGCATCGGGCAGGTCGACGGCAAAATTGGCGACTTTGGACACGACGAGCAATTTGTGTTCGCCCCGCCGAAACGCATCGTACAGGCGGTCGCGTTCTTCGGTGGGGGTCTTGCCCATGATCACGGGCGCGCCGAGTTCGCGCGCGACCCGTTCGACTTGGCGGATGTATTGGGCGATGACCAAAATTTGTTCGCCCTTGTGCTTTGCGATCAGGCGTTTGACCAACGGGATTTTGTCGGCATTTTCCGACGCGATGCGAAACTTGGCGCGGCCATCTGCCACGGCGTAGTCGAGGCGCAGGTCCTTTGGCAGGGGCAGGCGAATTTCGCAACATTCGGCGGTCGCGATCCAACCGCTCGATTCGAGTTCGCGCCAGGGCACGTCGTAGCGTTTGGGGCCGATCAGGGAAAAAACATCGGTTTCCAAACCGTCTTCGCGCACGAGTGTGGCGGTCAATCCCAAACGGCGGCGGGATTGCAATTCCGCCGTGAAGCGAAACACGGGCGCGGGCAAGAGATGCACCTCATCGTAAATGATCAACCCCCAGTTGCCCTCGTTGAACAGCCCGAAATGCGGAAACGCCTCGTTTCGGCTTTTGCGATAGGTCAAGATATTGTACGTGGCGATGGTGACGGGCCGAATCTCTTTGCGCTCGCCGGAATACTCGCCGATCTGCGCGTCGGTCAAGCTGGTTTTGTCCAGGAGTTCGGCCTTCCACTGGCGCGACGCCGTGATGTTGGTGGTCAAAATCAAGGTCTCGCACTGAAGGGTTTTCATCGCGGCCATGCCCACGATGGTCTTGCCCGCGCCGCACGGCAAAACCACCGTGCCGCTGCCGCCGTCTGGGCCTCCGCCCGCATGAAAAATATCCGCGGCCTCGCGCTGGTAATCGCGCAGCGCAAAGGGGTTGCCCGACCGGGAGATTTGGCGGTGTTGAAAGTTGAGCGCTTTGCCCGCGAGATAGCCCGCGCGGTCTTTGACCGGAAACCCAATGCGCGTGAGGGCCTGCTTGAGATGCCCCCGGTACATGGGCGAAACCCGGACGCGATGCGCGTCGAGTCGCTTTTCCAAATAGGGTTGCACCAACTTGTTGCGGCAAATTTCGACGATGATCAGCGGGTCGTCCGCAGACAGGATGAGCGCGCCATTTTCCTCGTCCAGATGCACCTTGCCGTACCGGCTCATGGCCTCGCGGATTTCCACGCCCACATTTTGCGGCACCTCGTACTTGCCGTAGGTCTCGAGGGTGGCGAGGATTTCCTCTGTTCGGACGCCTGCCGCGGCCGCATTCCACAACGAGAGGGGGTTGACCCGATACGTGTGCATGTGCTCGGGGCTTTTCTCCAACTCGGCAAAGCGCGCGAGAAGGTCGCGAGCCGCTTCGTAGTGGGGCGAATTGACCTCCACGAGCACGGTGAGATCGCTCTGGATGATGAGGGGATTTTCGGGCTTGTAGGTCATGGTCGAGGCATCATTCATCGTTTATCCGCGCAACGGTCGCGTAATACGCGCCCGCGAGGCGATGGCCCTTGTCGTCGAGCCACCACGATTGCAAAGTCGCAGGGCCGTGCGGCAAATCCGCTGTAAAAGTGACGACCAGATCATCCGGGCGCACGTCCATTTCCCGTTCGACGTCGCCGAGTTGCATCCACGCACGCGCCACGGGCAGGGCTTTGCCCGCCATCAACGCGCCGTCGACGCCCTCCATCACGGGGGCCGCCGCCGAAATTGCGAGGCCGGATTCTTCGGGCCAACGGCGCAACGCGATTTCGTATTTGCCCGGCCGTTCCACCGCGAGTTGCCAGATGCCGCTGTCCATCACGCACCCGCGCACGCCGCCTGGATTGTCGCAATAGACCTCCATCCAATCGCAACTGGACAACCGCACGGGATTTTCCGCGGTTGATCCAATGGCAATGGGAAAGTAATGGCCGAGATTTCCGCCCACCTCGTCCCACCACGCCTCGTAGTGCGCCCGCATGTCTCGCACGACCTCCGGGTGTCGGTCGGCGATGTTTTGCGCTTGCCCGGGATCGTCGTCCAAGTCGTACAATTCGGCATCATCTACCAACCGCCAGCGGTTCCAAATCACCGCGGCATTGCCCTTGCGCGTGGTTCGGTTGCCCGTCGGCACGATGTGCCCGTATTGCACGACGAACATCCGATCGGCCAACTCGTCTTCCCCGCGCAAAAGGCCGGACAGGGAAACGCCATCAAAGGCTTCGGGCGCGTCCAAGCCGCATAGGGAAATCAGGGTCGGCAACACGTCCGTGCCGTGCGTCGGAACGGAAATGTCGCGCGGTTGGCCCAACTGCCCTTCGGGCCAGCGCGCGAAAAACGGCACGCGGTGCCCGCCCTCGTACAGCGTGGTCTTTTTGCCGCGCATGCCGGCATTGTACACGGTCTCGCCGTTTGCGGTTCCGTTATCGGTCATAAAAATCAACAGGGTATTGTCGCGCAATCCCGTCTCGGCGAGAAACGCATCCAACTCGCCCATGTTCTCGTCGATATTCGCGATCATCCCGTAAAAACTGGCGACATTGTACGGCACCTGCGCGAGATAGGGTTGGCGATACTCGTCTGGCACCCAAAGCGGGGTATGGGGCGCGTTGGTGGCGATGTACGCAAAAAACGGCGCGTCTCCCCCCACCGCGATCCACTCCATCGCCTCGTCGAACCACACGTCTGTGCAATACCCTTCAAACGCCTCTATCGCGCCATTGTGCCGATAGTGGTCGTCAAAATAATCATTGCGAAAATAATCCGCAGCGGACGTGATGCCCCACGCGGGATGGTGAATCGTTTCTCCAAACCCGCGATCTTGCGGGCGATAGGGATGGTTGTCGCCGAGGTGCCATTTCCCAAAGTGCCCGGTGCGATACCCATTGCGGGCAAAAATGTCCGCCATCGTCGGCAATTCGGGATTCATCAGCGACCGTCCCATGCACACGAAGGTCGCGCCATTGCAAAGCGCGTCTCGCCCGGTCAGCAATTCGCCCCGCGTCGGCGTACACATCGGCGCGACGTGAAAATCCGTGAACCGAACGCTCTCGGCGTGCAGCGCGTCCAAATGCGGCGTTTGGATGATCGGATTGCCATGGCATGCCAAGTCGCCATAGCCCTGATCGTCCGTCAACACAAAAATCACATTGGGTTTGTCCATGTTTCCCTCTCAAATGTCAAAGACGAGATCGCCATTGCAATAACCATCCAAAGAATATACACTGCCCGCATCATCTCGCGCAAGGAGTTGCCCCATGCTCGCCAAACTCACATCCGAGAATCAACTCACCCCGCCAAAAGCCATCGTCGCTGACTTCCAAGATTCCGAGTATTTCGCTATCACCACGGAAAACAGCCGCATAGTGCTAACGCCCGTGCGGATACCGTGCGGGTCAAGTTGACCGAGCGCGATATATGCGAGGCCGACATGACATCGCTGAAGCCGTAACAAAAAATAGAAGAATCCCGCCCCCGCCATCATCCTAGCGCAGGGGACTGACTACTCTGTAAATTAAATAATTCGGGATTTCAATTTTTTTCTAAGAGTGACAGCCGTGATGCCATACATCAAAGAAGCCATCACCAAACGTGCCCTCGCAAAAGCCCATCAACGAAAGCTATCGGGCACAGCGCGCAAGTCCGTTTCGCAACCAACATCCATTCTGCAACCCACCTCGCAGGCCAACGCATGTCGTGCGATTACAAAAGCGATTTGCGCTGTGCTTAGCCCCTCGGCGTTTGAGAGCGGCATTTTTTGCCTACTTTTTTTTGCTGTTGAAAAAAAGTAGGTCGCCGAAGGCATCGAAAGCAACCCACGATGCTTTAGGACCAAATTTGTTAGAAAAGCGAGCAATGTCGGTGCTGAGTTGTGCGTCTCAAAATTTGGTATCATTTAATTTACAGAGTACTGATCAGGAAAAATAAATTTCCCGTCATTGACAAGCGACCCGCCCGCATGTATCTTTTTCGCTCGCAGTTTATCCGTTCATGGGCAATAGACGCTTCATCGGCCTCTCGGTTGCCTTAACCCGACAGCCTTCCATTCAAAAGGAGTTCTCTCAATGGCAGTTGACGTTCAAAATGGCATTGGCAAAATCGCGGACTACCTCGGCGATGACGCCGACGATTTGCTTGCCCACCGCGCCGCGGTCGATAAGGGCTTGCTCGCGTTGCCGGGGCCGGACTTCATCGACCGGGTGTTTGCGGATTCGGACCGCGCCATTCCCGTTCTCAACAACTTGCAACGCCTGTACAGCGCGGGCCGACTTTCGGGCACGGGCTACGTTTCCATCCTCCCCATCGATCAGGGCATCGAGCATTCCGGCGGCGCGTCCTTCGCACCCAACCCCATCTACTTCGACCCGGAAAACATCGTCAAACTCGCGATTGAAGGGGGTTGCAATGCGGTGGCGACCACCTTGGGCGTTCTGGGAATGGCGGCGCGCAAGTACGCCCACAAAATCCCCTTCATCCTCAAGTTCAACCACAACCAGTTGCTCACCTATCCCTCGCAATACGACCAAATCATCTTCGGGCAAGTCGAACAGGCGTGGGAAATGGGGTGTGCAGGCGTGGGCGCCACGATCTATTTTGGATCGGCCGAATCCAACCGGCAAATCGTCGAAATCAGCGAAGCCTTTGCCCGCGCCCACGACTTGGGGATGTTCACCGTGCTGTGGTGCTATTTGCGGAACTCGGCATTTGCAACCGAGGACGTGGATTATCACGAAGCCGCGGACCTGACCGGCCAGGCCAACCACCTCGGCGTCACCATTGGCGCGGACATCATCAAACAAAAATTGCCGACCAACAACGGCGGGTACACGGCCTTGAACTTCGGGCGCACGCACGACAAAGTCTATGCGGACCTCTCGTCCGATCACCCCATCGACCTGTGCCGCTACCAAGTCGTCAACTGCTACATGGGCAAAGCCGGGCTGATCAACTCCGGCGGCGCGTCCTCGGGCGCGAGTGACTACGCCGAGGCCGTTCGCACGGCGGTGATCAACAAACGCGCAGGCGGCACGGGCCTCATCTCTGGCCGCAAGGCATTTCAACGCCCCATGCGCGAGGGCGTTCAACTGCTCAACGACATTCAAGACGTCTATCTCTGTCCCGATGTGACGATCGCATGAGGAGGGCACATGGGATACACCGCTCGCGTGCGCCAGTTCACGATGGCTTGCAACGACGACCTGCCGGCGCGTCCGCAACGCATGACAGAAGAGGGCATCGCGTTTATCCGACAGATGATCGACGATGAACTCGGCGAGTTAATGGCGGCGCAGACCCTTGCGGAACAAGCGGACGCGCTCGTAGATGCCATTTACTACATCTGCGATTTTGCCGTGCGAAACGGCGTCAATCTCGACCCGCTTTTTGAGATCGTCCACGGCGCGAACATGCAAAAGGTGGTGGATGGCAAAGCGATTCGCCGCACAGACGGCAAGATTCTCAAACCCGAAGGATGGGAAGACCCCGCGCCCAAACTCGCAAAAGAAATGGCGCGCCAAGCGCGTGAAGGCGGGTTTGAAAATTGAGGAATGGGAGATCGGGCCTCCCCATTCCATGCATCGCGTCAAGAGGCTGTTTTAATCCCTCTGACAGCTCCCTTGCCTCTTTCGATGTGGACAGGCACGGGGGCCTGTCCCTAAGTACTGACCGCTTGGGTGGATGGCGTTCTTGCTTCTCCCGTCTTCCGTCTCCCGTCTCCCGTCTCCCGTCTTCCGTCTTCCGTCTTCCGTCTCCCGTCTTCCGTCTCCCGTCTCCCGTCTTCCCCGTTACAATTCCAACCCGATACTAAACCACTATCGGCTGAAAGCCGATAGGTTTTCTCACGACTGAAAGTCGATTTGCGGCTCAAGCCGCCTGAAGATAGCCCGCTCAAGCGGGCTTAAGGCAACGGCGGCGGCTCCACCTTAAAGCCTTGACCGCCATCATCTTCCCACCTTTGGGACTCGATATACAATTTGATACTTTCTTCATCCACAGACCCCACCGTCGCACAGAAAGAGCCACGCGCCCACAAAGGCTGACCCCAGTAACGCTTCCGAAGACGGGGAAACTCACGCTGCAGCTTATGAGAGGAACGACCCTTGACGTATGGCACCAACTTAGACACCGACAAGGACGGCGGACTTGACACCAGGATAGGCACATGATCAGGCGCCAAGGAACCCCGAATGATCAACACCTCACGCGATTGACAGATCTCTCGAATCAAGTCGCGCGCCCGAAGAGCAATATCCCCGCGCAACACCAGATACCGATATTTCGTGATCCACACCAAATGATACTTGATGTCATAAAGCGTATGACCACCTTTGCGATAGTCTACCATTGTGCCTCCTAGCGGGCTCGCACAGAGAAGACACAAGATAGTCCACTAAAACTGCTAAAGCAAACCGGCTAAAGCCGGTGGTTTTAGACCAGGTAAAGGGAAATAAAAAGATCCCAAAAAAAAAGCACCGTCTCAAAAAGAGAGGGTGCTTTTTTTTAAATTCTGAATCGAGATTCAGATCATTGCTTCACGACATTTGAGGCTTGGAGTCCCTTAGGCCCCTGAGTGATGTCGAACTCGACGTAATCACCTTCGGCCAAAGACTTAAAGCCCTCGGACTGAATCGCGGAAAAATGGACGAAAACATCTTCGCCACCTTCTTGCTCGATAAAGCCGAATCCCTTGGCGTCGTTAAACCACTTGACTCTTCCTTCTGCCAACGTACTTCACCACCTTTCTAACGGCGAAAATTGCACAACAGATTGAAAAAAAGGCAAGAACCGGAAGTTTCGATTCTTGCCGTACCGTCTTTTTCAGGCCGATTGCACAGGAAACAAAACAACATATTCTGAAACACATGGGCAAAGATACCCGTTCTTCTCTCAGAAGTCAATGCTTTTTCGCCAAATACCTGCAAAATGCGAAAGATATTCTCCTCTCAAGCCACCACCTCGGCCAGCATGCCCCACCCTTTTTCCGTGTATCGCGCCTTGTCTTCGGGCGCCACGGTTCGCCAAATCAGGAACTGCTTCCGCAACAAATTCATAAAATTCTGATTGACCCGCCGCCATGAAGACGCGTCGCCCGACAGCCGGTCTATCGTCAGCGCCATCGCAAAAATATCGTGTTCGCCCGTGGGCACGGCTTCAAAATGCACCTGCTGGCTCACGCCCAAATCGTAGGGCGCCAACCAGATCGTCGTATCGATCGCATAGCCCTGCCCGGCCGCGGTCTCGACCGAGCCGAAGCGCGCGCCATCCGTGTAAAACGTGCCCAAACTCTCGCCCGCGTGTGCTTGAAAATAATCGACCAAAAACACGGACAGCCCAAACACGTCCTTGCCCCCCACGGTAAATGGAAACTCAAAATGCCAGTGGTCGCCCTCTGGATCGGGCAATTTCCAGCGGCGCGTCACATCCGGCACGGCCATTAAAGACGCCTGGCGCGCCGGATAGAGGGAGGACAGCAGCACCACGAGCATCACCAGCATGGACGACGTCACGGTCGAAAGCGCGGAATAATTCACGGTCATCCCTTGCAGCGCGTCTTGCCACAACAAAAACTTGGCGACGCTTTGCCCCAAAAGATACCCGGCAACCGTGCCCAAAACCGCGTACACACACGCCTCGGCGACGAACAAAAAGGCGATGTGTACGGGCGCCAAGCCCACAGATGAGTAAATGCCGATCTCGCGGAACCGCTCGTACACCGATCCCATCATCGTATTGAGCACGATCAGCGCGGCGACCAAAATGGGGATGAACAAATTGCCCAACCCCCGTAGGGACGTATCGCCTAGCGAACTGTACACCGCCACTCGGATGCCGCCATCTGCGGTCGGGATGCCCGCGAACAACACCACGGACAGGCGCGACAAAAACGACTTGATCTCGGCCTCGACGTCGACGGCCTCGTGAAAGCGCACGGCCACGGACTGCAAGGGGCTGCCCACGTCGCGCAACAGCGCGTAGGGCACGATCGCGATCTCGTCCGGGTCGAGGTGTTCAAACGGCACGGTCTCGACCTCGGGCTGTTCCAAGCCCTGCCGCTCCCGGTTCTCGGTCTGCGACATGACGGTGATGAACTCGTCATCGGTCACTTGAAAATCCGCGGGCGTCAAAATTTCCTCGTCCAAATCGACGAAGTTTCGCATCTTCTCGGAATCGATCACCCCGATCACCTTTAGGCGTTTGCCGAAAATGCGGACGTACTTTTGACCGACTTGCCCCGCGGTTATCCCCAAGAGCTCCGCCATGCGGTCGGGCAAAACGCAGGCCGATTCCCCGGGTCGAAACCACCGCCCGGCCCGCAACAGCGTATCGATGCGCGTGACTTGGGCTTCTTCGGGCGCGAGGCCCAACACGCCTTGGGCGCGGGCGTTTTTTTCGTCCGCCCACAGCACGGCCTTTGACTTTTTTTGTTCTTTGGTCGCGACGTACCAACTGCGCGGCGCCACCGTGCCCGCGTCTTTGAAATTGATCCGCGCATAATCGTACGCCGTATCTTCCAAGGGCCCCCAAAACTTGCTTCGGATCAACACCCCCGGATACGCGCCTTTTGCGTCTCGCTGGAGTTGGTGAAACTCCAATGCCGACTTGATGGACGTGAACGACAGCACGGTAAAGGTCAGCAACACCAGCGTTGCAAAGGTCAACCACGTCCGCAACTTGCGCTTTTTCATGTTGGCGATGCCCAACTGAAACGCGGCGACGGACGCGCTGACCCGCCCCACATCGGTTTCGTGCAACAGCACCTCCGCGCTGCGTAGGCGGCGGATATTCTCGTTGAACCGGCCCGCCAAAATCGAAATCACAAAAATCGCCAGGGCCATAATCACAAAAGCCAGCAAAATCACAAAGGGATTGGACAGATCAAACGCGGGATGCACCTGCGACAGGAAAATCCAGATCACCACGAAAACCGCGCCGAAGCCGGCGATTTGCATGCGGATATCGGCAAAGGTAAAAATCAGCCGCTCGAGGAAAAACGCGCACGGGATCACGAGCAACATGAAGAAAATCACGCCGCGGATCACGTCGTTCTGAGTCGCTTTCACATCCGGGTACGCCCGCGACTCAATGCCCATGCCCGCGCGCGTGTGCTTGACAAACGCATCCCATTGCCTTTCCCGCAGCGCACGCTCGGCCTCGTCTAGGTGTTCTTTGGCCTGCGCGTGCAAGACCTCCAACCGCTGGTTCTCGATCGAGTACTGGCGCAACTTCCGCATGCGCGACTCGTTCAACATCCACATATCCCGCGCCGCGCGATAGGGCGTGCGGATCAACGCGCCGGACGACAGGGTTTGGAACCCCTCGCCGCGCGCATCCCACTCGCTGTCCGAACTCTTGGAATTGAGCAACAAATAGCGCACCCCGATGGCCCCTGCGCGCATCGCGATTTTCACCCGTTCCCCAGGCGACGTAAAGACCACGCCGACCGGTTCATCCGGGCCAAAGCCGACCGCGTAGCCGTATTCCTGCGGCGCGGTATTGCCGACCCCGTACACGCTGATATTCGACAGCGTGGTCAAGTACCGCGGATCGACCGTGCCGTAAAAATCGGTTGCCACGCACGGAAACAAAATCACGGTTTGCTTGGTGATCCACCAATTCATGTCGAAATTGCCGCTGTAAATTTTGCCCTGCCGCCCCAGGTTGGGCGCGTACGTGATCTCGCCGGTTTCCGGATCGAGATAGTACGCACGCACGTGTACCCTGCGCTCGGCCACGCCCGGGATATAGTACTCGCCGTCGTCGTCTGCGAGATCGTAGTAAATCCGGCGCACGCCCTTGATCGACTTTTCCAACCCCATCCGCATGGCGGCTATGGCGCCCGGGCGCGGTTTGTCCGGCGTGATGCTCCGCCTGGGAAACGTGCGGACGAATCCCTTCAGCCCGCGCATGCGGTCGTCGGGATCCAACTTGTAATCGGGCAAAAACTCATCGCTGTTCAACGACAGATCCAGCACGCCTGCGAGCACGCGAATTTGTCGGGTCAAATTGTCGTAGTTCACGAACTCGGGCCGATCCAGCGGGGTATCCACGCGAAACCGCGCATCGTTCACCGTGGTGATGGACAGCGCAGGCGTGCCCGCATAGAGCACCACCTCGCTGTCGCTTTTGATGTTTTCTCCGGGGATGTACATATCCCACGTCATCCCGCCCTTGGGGTTGATCCCATCGACCATCGCGTCTTTTGACGGCGCGCCGATGCCCTTGGCAATGGCGGTGGCATAGCGCGTGAAGGACTTGCCAAAAACCGCGAAAAACCGCGTGTAAAAATAATTGACCGCCGCATTTGCCGAAAAGCCCGCGGTCTGACTCGCCACGCCCATCTCGGCGGTTTGACTCGACAGGTCCAACCCGATGAACAGCGCGATGTCGATGGGTTCGGTCATCAACGCCGCAAAATGCTCTTCCTTGCGCGAATGCCTGTTCAAAAAATCGCATATCCCCCGAAACCCCAAGTGATGCGCCGAAGACGCCAAAAAGAGCAGCGTGTACTTGGGGCGATGCGCCCGAAAATACGCGGCCAACCGCATCAACCCCACGATGCCACACGCCATTTCCGCGCCCGGCGCCTGCGCGGGCACCACGGACATCGCGTCGTAATAGGCGTTGATCACCACGATTTTCTCGGACAATTCCGCGTCCGTCCCCTCGATCCAGCCCAACACATTGGACACATCGCCTTTTTTCCACGGCATCCGCGATTCGAGTTGCACCTCGATTTCCCCGCGGTCGGACAACAGCGCGCGCAACTTTTCCCCGCGCGCCCGGTCGATCCAAAACCGCTCGATGCCGTTGGGCACTTGCAAAAATTTCGTCTCGGCCTGCGAGTAAGACGTGGAATCCGGCGCGATGAAAATGACCTGCTCCGCGCCCAAAATCGCCGCGTTGAGCCAGCGGTTCCACGTATTGAAATCCAACAACACGACCGCGCCCTCCACGTCCTTGCCGTCATACGCCTTGAACTCGCCATCGCCCCCGTCGATCAAGCGCGCGCGAACGCCCCCAGGCGGCAAGGTCGAGGTCTTCACCAGATTGGGCCACAGCCCAAAAAGCGGAAACACCTCGCCCGATGAGACAATCGTCAACCGACTGCCTTCATCCACGGGCGACGTCACCCCGTAGGTTTCCGTCTCCACATTTTCGAGTCCCAACGCGCGAAACCGTTCCTCGATAAACGCCGCGGTCCGAGTATGGCCCGGATAGCCCGGCACGCGCGATTCGTACTGCGTAAAGCTCGCCATCAACGCGCGCACCTCGGCCTCGGCGATTTCGCGCTTCACGCGGTCGGCCACCACCTCGGCCCCGGGCACGGCCGCGGGCGCGACCGGTTCGGGCGTCTGCAATCGCAGAACCATACGCAATAGCGGATCGACCGTATCCGGCCCCAAAATCACGGTTCCAAACCCAAACACCCCAAACCCGATCAATGCCATCCAACCCATGCGACGGTACATGGCGTTCCTCTCGAAAAGCGGTTTGGTTTTTCCAATGTTTAAGTGTAGCGAAATGCGCGGATCGAATCAATACCATTTGTGAACCGTGTGCCCGCGGGGCATAAACCACAGCGCATCGACGACGAGGCCCAATGCGGTGGACAGCACATACGCCACCAGCATGCCGACGAAAAACGGCTTTGATCGGCGGTAGAAGGGCGCGCCGCCAATTTGCAGCAAAACGAACTTGATCAGCCACGCGACAAAAATGGTGAAACTCGTGAGCCGGGCGAGCATCGTGCCCGACAAGGCGAGGCCGATGGGATGCAGGGGCCACCGCGTGAATTGATACCGCAAGAACAGCAGGGCAAACATGGCGAGAGAGCCGATGATGAAAAACCAGTAATCGATCCCTTCCATCGGTTGCGGCGAGACGATGGCATTGACCGCATTTTGGTACCCGCCCACGCCTGCGCGGATGATCAGCCAGTTCGGTTCAAAATTGTACCCGCCGATGCGATAGCCCAACCAAATCGTGAACGCGGTGGATG
The DNA here is from genome assembly GCA_965242535.1 of Candidatus Latescibacterota bacterium. Lineage (GTDB taxonomy): Bacteria > Latescibacterota > UBA2968 > UBA2968 > UBA2968 > VXRD01. Next base: position 3,760,506 of record OZ251458.1, on the reverse strand, counting down.
AGACGATGCCCAAGACAAACGCGATGCAAATTCCGCCGAACAGGGGGCGTTTGTTGCCGGGGATGAAATCCGCCAACCGGTTGAGATGCGTGCCGACGGAAAAGGTGAACCCGCGAAAGTGGTTGATGGCGACCGATGCCGGATACAGCATGGCGTGCGTCGATGCGGGAATGGCGCGCGCGCCGCCCATCAGCGCGGTGGTCAAGGTCCATGCCGACGCGGGCGCGTTCACGTAAATCAGCCCGGAATCCGCCAAAATTTTCGACACCGCGCCGTAGGTCAAAAACATCGTCGGCAACAAAATCGCGATGGCTGTCCAAGCGATGCCCGATGCCGACAGCCAGACCAGCGCGTAGGCCATCGAAGCCGCGAGGCAACAAAAGGCCGCGCGATAGGTCATCAGTTCCCCGCGGTCGTCGAGATGCCCGCTTTTTGGATGCAGGGCTTTTTGAAATGCGTCCTTCAGATGCGCCCGCGCGATCCACACCCACCACAGGGCGAGCGCGACAAAGGCGCCCGTCGTTTGCCAGGAATAGCGTTTGGTGGCATAGTAGCGGTGAAAGGCCGGCACGCCCAGTTGATCGAGGATGCCGGATTCGACGGTGAACATCAGATCGAAGACCCACAGGCTGAGCAACACTTCCAAGCTGGCAAAATACGAAAAGCATATTCCCACCGTGCTGACGAACACCCACTGCGGCGGAAAATTTCGACCGATGGGCACCCAAGTGCCGCCCGCGGTGGGGAATTTTGGCAACGCGGGATGAAACCAAGCGATGATATTCCACCCGAAGACCACGGCCACCACGCCAAACCCGGTCCAGAACATCCGCCCCTGCATAAAATCGGGCCACCACGTCTGCCCCGTGCCGGGTCGCGCGGTCAGTTCGACGATGGGTTCCATCGCGGGATAGACCAGTTTTTCGTGTTCGGCCCACTGTTTCCGCAGGATCACCGAAGCGCAAAAACACGCCAGCGCGATCGCACACACAAAGGTGAACCACCAAAAAAGCGGGCCGATCCAGACGGCCCAGGGCACGGGCGCGCCGGCGGGCAAGCCGTCGTAAAACCACGTCATCGCGCCATCGCGGTTCGACGGGATGATCCATTCGGGCAAATAGGGGTGCAAAAATTCTGCCCATCGGTTTTCGGGCGTGGCAAAATAGTAGGGCGTGACAATGACCCCGACCAGATAGCCGCTGACCCCGTAAGTCGGGCCGAGGGAACTGACAAAGCCCATCGAAAAAATCACGAGCCATTCCCCAGGGGAAAAGGCAAAGCGTTTGCCGAAGAACCGCGCCAGCGCGCTGCACGCGATCACGCTCAGCAGCGTCAACATCAAATTGCCCATGGGCATGTGGCTGTACGCCATGAAGGAACTGTGCAAAATATACCGCACGACGGTTGCCAGCGCGCTGATCGCAACGACCAGCACGAGCCCGAAGATCAGCGCCCGCAGCGTCACGCCGGCATCTGTCCGCCCCTGTGGATCGGGCCTTGCATCTGTGTGTCTCGCGCTCAAAGCCATGGCGTATCTTCCTTCTACGGGAAATGGGGAGCTCCTCTACGAGACGCGATGGGAGACCATCTCCTCGCCCCGCCTCTTTGTTTTTTCAGAGCTCCGCAAAAGCAATACCGCGCTGATCGAGATCGCGCTTTCGGCTATCGCGTACTTGTACTCGAAATAGTCGTTCAGATACGGGGTGATCAAAGGAAACCCGTAGGGGTCGGGGATGCCCGCGAGCAACAGGCCGAGAGTCCCCAAATAAAGGGCCGAGGGATGGGCGGTGCCTTCCCGATAGGATCGAATCAGGATGGGGAGGGTGGGCAACAACCACACCGTATTCATCGCCCAAGTTATCGGCGAGGTCAGCAAAATCGCGGTTGCCACCAGTTGCCAGTAGGTCCATTCTGCGGTCGGATTGAGGCGGTCAAAAAATCGCTTATCGCGCATGTGCCACGCGATCATCGCCAGCAAAAACAGCCCCATCAGGCCGAGCGATACGCCGAACGGACTGCCCCATCGCGGCGCGATCGCATCGACCAACGTCGCGCTGCCCACGAACTCAAACGCGCTGATGCGGTAGCGGCGTCCCTCCTTTTGCGTCATCCCATCCCGGAGATCGACCAGATGAGGCTCGACCGCGGCCCGAGGCAACAGCATCTCCCGGGTTCCGCCTTCGCCGTATTGGGAAATGCGGGGCAGATGCGTCAGCACGTAGTCCCGGTTTGCCGAATGCCCATCCAGCGCGAGCGAACAAAGTCCCAAAAAGAGACAGCCACCTGTGAACCCGACCAGCGCGATCCATTTTTTTCGCAAAATCAGAAACGGCGCGAAATAAACGCAGTGCAATTTCAAAAGCGTTGCCAGCGCGAGGCAGAGGCCCGATGCGATTTGTTGTCTCTTGCCGCGTTGCAAAAGAGAAACGAATCCGACGAGCGACAAGAGGGTCACGCCATCGACCTGCCCGCGTTCCAAAAGGGTCAAAAGCGGATGGAAAAGGCAGACGCAAATGCCGGTGCCTATCGCGGCATCGCGGCCCATCCGCGGGCGCAATGCCGCGTGTGCCACCCACATGGCAAGCGCGATGCAGACCAGCGCGAGGCCCGTCCACAACCCTTTGGCAACGCGATAGGGCAAATGGGAAAGGGGCTGAAACAATCGGGCCGCCAAAGGCGGGTACAGAAATCGGCTGTGTCGCAAAAGCCCGAACCCGTCCCATATCGGCGGGGTACGCGCCAAGTGGTTCTGATAAGGGGATATGCCTTGTGCCACCGCCTGCCCGGCCGTGTAAAACGCCGAGAAGTCCATTTGCAGGCTCTCGCGCCCAAAGAGAACGGCAAACCCCACGACGCGACCAGCCGATAGCAAGAGAAGGGTGACCAACAGCCATCGGACGTATTTTTGTTTGCTCACAGGGGCCATTACTTTTGAAAAAACAAAAGCGACAGACGAGTGTTGCCTGTCGGCGGATGAGGTACAACCCGTCGCCCCCAAGGCCCGTTCATCTACGAAAGGGCTTTGTTGCATAAAGTAGGTATAACCTACTGGTTGAGGGATTGCAAAAAGACAGGCTCCTTCGTGGATTGGGTATGCTTTTCAGATCAAGCCCCCTCATAAGGAACCTGTCATGTTCAAGATAGCCCCTCCCTCTGCATCGGTCAAGGCCCCACGTCGTCGCCATCAAACGGTCTATCGGATTCGGAACGGGCCGGCCGACGAGGCCGGCCTCAAGCAACGTGGGAGCCTGACGTTTGGGTTGCCCCCTCAAGCCCTCTGGGGATGGTATCATCAAGGGCCGACAAAATGTGGATCACAAGACACGTATTCTGACTTGGCGAGCCAAACGGCATGGATGATACGCTTGCTCTATCCTTTGCCCCTGCGACAAACGACGGAAACGGCAAGACCCTACCCTTAGAAGCCATCTAAAAACTCGGACCGCCATTGAGAGCGTCGCAAAAACATTCGCTTTTCGCAGATTAAAACCCAAGAATAAGGGCCTTTATTCCCCCTTTCCTCCTAGGAAAGGGGGCTAGGGGGTTAGGTCCCAATAATTTTTAGACAGCTTCTTAGACCGCGCCGAAATATGCCGCGCTCTTGCGGAGCGTTGGGTTTTCGCTTGACCACACCGAGATGCGGGATATATTGCGCGTTCATTTTTTGGGAAATACAATACAGCTTTGGGGACGGTTGTGAACAGATCGGATGGCAAAGGACGAGATGCGAGATTTCGCTTTTCGGATTACCGATACACCTTTCTCGCCCTGTCCGTGGTGGTTCTTTTTTTGGTAATGCCGTTGTTGGAGCGCGAAGAGCAACCCTTTGTGCCCTTTCTCTTTTTGGCGGTTATGGCCGTCGTGCTCTGGACGCTCGGCCTTTCCAAGGCGCTCTTTGGATCGTGTGTGGTTCTCGGTTTAGCGGGGTTTGGATTTTCATTGTACATGGAGATGGGGGCCGTTTCAGATTCCCTATCCCAAGTGGTCGAACTGGCCCTGCTCAGCGTCTATACCTCGTTTTACGGGATATGTCTCTCGGTTTTTTTGTACCGAATTTTCTCCGAGAAGATGATCACGGCCGATACCATTCAGGGGGGAATCGCCATCTATTTTCTCAGCGGGCTGTTGTGGGCGTTTTTTTATCAAATTTTGCTCGCGTTCGATTCCTCTGCGATTTCATTGCCCGTTCATACATCGGGCGAGTTTTCAGAACTGATCTATTTTTCTTTTGTCACGCTGACCACTTTGGGGTACGGAGAGATAACGCCGGTGAGTTGGATGGCGCAAAACCTGACCGTGTTGGAAGCCGTTTGGGGGCAGACGTATCTCGTGGTGCTCGTCGCCCGACTGGTGGGATTGCATTTGAGTGGGGGCGGTAACTCCGATCGCGAATAGGAACGCTGTAAGGACGCACTGTAAGGGCGTAAAATTTTACGCCCTTACAATCATCAATCGCGCAATAAAAAAACGCCCGGTCATTTGCGACTGGGCGTTTTCTCGTCATGGCGCGATAGCGGCGTCACTCGGGGCGTTCTGCGGCTGGCGATGCGGCGGTTGGAGGCGCGACAAAAAAATCGGGGATGGCGACGGGTTCTCCGAGGGACAGGCGGATGAGCATGTCGTGCATGCCGAAGGGAGATTCATCGGCGCCGGGCGCGAGGCGGCGGTATGAGCCATCGGACGACAGGTCGTGCGATTTGACGTCGTCGGCAAAGCACGCGCTGAAGAGTTCGGATTTGACCCGCGCGATCAGGTCTGGGTCTTCGATGGGGCAGAGCGTTTCCACGCGGCGGCGCAAGTTTCGCGGCATCCAATCCGCGCTGCCGATGTACGCGTCCGGACATCCGTTATTTTCAAAGTAGTAGATGCGGCTGTGTTCCAAAAATCGCCCGATGATGCTACGTACTCGGATGTTGTCGCTGATGCCGGGAACGCCCGGCCGCAGGCAACAGATCCCGCGCACGATGAGGTCGATTTGCACGCCGTTTTGAGAGGCGCGGTACAGGGCGCGGATCACTTTGGGGTCTTGCAGTGCGTTCATCTTGGCGACGATGCGGGCGGGGCGCCCGTTTCGCGCATGGGCGATTTCGCGGTCGATTTTTTCGAGGATGGCGTCGAGCATGTTATAGGGCGCGATGAGAAATTTGCCGACTTGGGGATGGGCGGATTGCGTGGTGAGCAGGTTGAAGACCTCGGCCACGTCTTTCGTGATGGCTTCGCGCGCGGTGAACAATCCCAAGTCCGTGTAGAGGCGGGCCGTTGCGGGATTGTAATTGCCCGTGCCAATGTGGGCGTAGCGGCGCAGGCCATTGTTGGTTTCGCGCCTGACCAGCAGCGAGAGTTTGCAGTGGGTTTTGAGGCCGACGACCCCATAGACGACGCAGACCCCCGCATCTTGCAGGCGGCGCGCCCAGCGGATGTTGGATTCCTCGTCAAAGCGCGCTTTGAGTTCGACGACCACGGTGACTTCTTTGCCCGCTTCTGCGGCGCGGATCAGCGCATCGATCACCGGCGAGTCTTCGCTGGTGCGATAGAGCGTTTGTTTGATCGCCAACACGTCGGGATCGGTCGCCGCGGAATTGACGAACTGGACGACGGGGGTGAACGCATCGTAGGGATGGTGGAGCAACATGTCTTTTTGCTTGATCTGATTGAAGAGCGTCTCGGTTTCGTCATACGTGTGATCGGGCGGGCGATAGGGTGGGTATTTCAAATCGGGCCTGGGGGTCGCGCCGTAAAGCCCCATCAAGCGGTTGAGATTCACGGGCCCGTTGACCTGATAGATCTGGTTGTTTTTGAGGTTGTATGTCGATTGCAGGCGTTTGACGAGCGCGGGGTTGGCATCGGCTTCGATCTCGAGGCGGACCGTATCGCCTTTGCGCCTGTTTTGAAGTTCGTCTTGAATGGCGAGCAACAAGTCGTCTGCGGCTTCTTCGTCCAAGTACAGGTCGCTGTTTCGGGTGATGCGAAACGCCGCCGAGTCGAGAATTTGGTAGCCGCGGAACAGGTCGGGAATGTGCGCTTGGACGATGTCGGCGAGGAAGACAAAGTCGATGCGCGGGCTGTCTTCTTCGCGGGGCAAGCGGATCAGGCGGGGCAACAGGCGGGGCACTTGCACGACGCCGAGCAGGGTTTCGCCCTCGCGGTTTTTGAGCAAGAGGGCGATGCACAGGGCTTTGTTGATCAGGCGCGGCAGGGGGTGGGCGGGGCTGATGGTGAGCGGGGTTAAGACGGGATAGAGTTCGGCGTGGCAGTAGTCGTCGAGGAAGGCTTTTTCGCGCTTGGAAAGCGTGTCGATGGTGCGGATGTGGACATCGGCATCGCGCAGGGCGGGGAGGAGTTCGCGGTTCCAGCAGGCGTATTGCTCATCGACCATGCGATGGGCTTCTCGGGCGATGGCCGCAATTTGTTCTTCGGGCAAAAGGCCGTCGGGGCCGTAGTCCGAGATGCCGGCTTCGACTTGCTGGAGCAGCCCGGCGACGCGCACTTCGAAAAACTCGTCGAGGTTGTTGGCGACAATGCCGAGAAATTTGACCCGCTCCAGCAGGGGGTTTTGGGGCGTGCGGGCCTCTTGCAAGACGCGCTGATTAAACCGCAGCCACGAAAGCTCGCGATTGAAATAGAGTTTGGCATCGCCGAGGTTCATCACACACTCCGGGGAAGAAGCGATGGATTTGCGTCAAATGCCGCGCAGTATAATGCGATACAGAGCAAATTGTCAAAAAAGTTCGCAGGGCAAAAACCCGTTAAGCCCTCAATCCCGCGCTGGAGCAACCTTACCGGCTGTTCGGATAAAATCGGCGTTTTCAAAATTAAAGGGTTTTTGAATTGGCGTTCAAATTTTTGAAAACCGTTGGGAAAAAGGTGACGATCTACTCGTAGCGCAACGATTCGACGGGATTGGCAAGGGCGACTTTAGTGGCTTGATAGCTGACCGTGAGAAAGGCGATGATCAGGGATAGGATGCCTGCGAAGGTGAAGACGTGCCAACTGAGGGATGTGTGGTAGGCGAAGTCATCGAGCCAGCCGGCCATGAGGTGGTGGGCCAATGGCGCGGCGAGGGCAAAGGCCAGGGCGACCAGTTTGATGAACTCTTTGGACAGCAGGAGCACTAAGTTGGGGATGGACGCGCCGAGGACTTTTCGGATGCCGATTTCTTTGGTGCGCTGTTCGGCGGTAAAGGACGCGAGGCCAAATAAGCCCAGGCATGAGATGAAAATGGCGAGGACCGAAAAAAAAGTCGCCAGCGTGCCCATGGTGCTTTCGTTTTGATACATGCTTTCGAATTGTTCGTCTTGAAAAGAAAACTCGAACGGGCTGTTGGGGTTGAATTTTTTGAATGCCCTTTCCATCCCGGCAAGGGCCTCGGCGGTTTGCCCCGCGGCGATCCGCACGAACAGAAATTCGGTGCGAGCGGGATCTAGCCGAATGATGAGCGGTTCGATGGCGGTGTATAGCGATTGAAAATGGAAATTTTTGACCATGCCGATGATCTGCCCTTCGCGCCCGAATCGGAGGTGGTTGCCCACCGGGTTTTCCATGCCCATCACGCGGGCCATTTCTTCGTTCACGATGAAATTGGTGGCGTCGCCTGCGAAATCTCTGGAAAATTCGCGGCCGTGTACCATCTCCATTTGCAGGGTTTTGACCACGTCGTAGTTGGCCTGTAACCTGTGAAAAATATGTTCGGAATTGGGGTCTCTGCCTTCCCACATGGCATCCGTGCCGGTGCTGGTCACCCTCAGCGGGTTATGCCCCGTGCTCGTTACGCCGACGATGCCCGGTCGTTGCAAAAGCTCTCGCCGCAACGCCTCGTACTGGTTTTTGGCCGCGCCCTCCAAGCGCAGGTAGATCAAGTTGTCGCGTTCTATGCCCAGGTTTTTGTTTCGCATATACGCGATCTGTTCGTAAACCGTCAGCGTGCTGATGATGAGCAAAATGGAAAGGCCAAATTGGAACACCACCAAAACCCGGCGCAACTGGCTCGAACCGGACCCGGGCGCGAAAGAACCGCGCAACGCGACGGCCGGATCGAAATTGGACAGGTAAAACGCGGGGTAGCTTCCGGCGAGCAACCCCGTCGCGATGGCAATGCCGAAGAAGATGCCCAAAATCTCGACGCTGAAGAGATCGGTCGTGAGGGTTTGGCCGATCAAGTCGCTAAACGGCGGCAAAACCAAGAGGACGATGGCGAAAGCCAGAAGCGTTGCGGCCAGGGTCATCACGAGAGATTCGCCCATAAACTGCCCGATCAGAAGCGACTTGTGGGCGCCCACGGCTTTGCGAATCCCAATTTCCTGGGCGCGCTGCGCGGATCGCGCCGTCGAGAGATTCATAAAATTGATGCTGGCAATCGCGATGATGAACGCGGCTACGACGCTGAACATCTGCACGTAGTCTATCCGGCCGCCGATTAGTTTGCCATTTCTGTAGTCGGAATACAGATGGATATCGCGGTAGGGTTGTAAAAACGCATCGCTCGTAACGGTTTTGTCATTTTCTTTTATGATGTTTTTGATCTTGGCATTGAAGCGATCGATATCCACATCCCTTTGCAGTTGGACGTACAGGCGCAGGTGGTTCGCGGTCCACCGCTCGAGCCAGGGTTTGTCGGCGCGATAAGAGGCTATCGGTAAAATAAAGTCGTATCTCTGCGTCGAATTGATGGGCATGTTTTCAAACACGGCTGTCACCTTGAAGCTCTTGTTGTCGTATTTTAGTAGCGCGTGCGAATCGTTCACCACAAAGACCTGCCCCAGCGCGGTATTTCGCCAATCCGATCCAAAATATTTTTCCGCCAGCCGCGCCGAGATGGCGATGTCGTTCGGTTCGGCTATCGCGGTTTCGGGGTCGCCCAAGAGGAGGGGGAAGGTGAATATTTTGAAGAATCCCTCGCCCGCGTGCTGACCGCGCTCCCGAAATGTTTGATCACCGTGCGTCAAAAGCATGGGCTGGTTCCAGGTGACGAGCACGGTCTCGGTCACTTCTGGATATCGATCTCGCAACAAATGGGCACTCGGCGCGGGGATAGAAGACAAGGTCGAGATTTTGCTCTTGCCGTGGTGGTTTCTCATCAGGCGGTAGATTCGGTCGCCTTCGGCGTGGAACTGATCGTAGCTGAGTTCGTGCGCGATCCACATAAAAATCAAAAAGCTACAGGCCAAGCCCACGCAGAGGCCCGCGATGTTGATCGCGGAATGGGTTTTTTGACGATAGAAATTGCGGAGTGCGGTTTTGAGATAATTTTTGACCATGAGATGCTCCAACTCTGTTTTTTGTCTTGGCGTCGGCCCGAAGGATAATACATTTTAGACGCATTGGCAACCCGTCGGATAACGGCGCGGGACTTGCCATTTATGCCAATCGTGACGATATTCCGCCTATCCAATCGCTATCGGACGGACGGAGCAATGGCGGGAGGCAGGGCGTTATTTTTTGGGATTTAACGACGATGGCACAGAAAAAGTATTCATCGATCACATCGCCGCAAACGCGCTTGGCGTTTGAAGAGGAACGAGAAGTTCGGCGCGAAGACCATATCGCCGTGCGATGCGTGCAATGCGGAAAGCGATTTGCCCAACCGCGCTGGTACATTGAAAAGGGCATGCGGCCGCAGTTTTGCAGCACGCGGTGCAGAGCCGAATGGGAATCCGACGAGGCTTTTGAACTCGTGCTCGAAGGCCGCCCCGAATATCGCGGGGGCAATTGGAAAACGCAGGCGGATTTGGCGCGGAAGCGCGATGGGTTTTGCTGCGTGGCGTGTGGGCTAACAGAAGACGCGCTCGGGCGGCAGATGGATGTCCACCACAAAATTCCGTATCGGCTTTTCGATTCGCCAAAAGAGGCCAATCAACTGGGCAATCTGATCAGCTTGTGCCCGTCATGCCACCAAAAGATGGAAAGCGCGGGACGAGCCGATCTCCCGCTGTTTGATCGCGTCAAGCACAGGAGGCAAGAGGGCGGATGAACGCGGACGAGGGCAGGGTAAGCCGCGCTGTGCCCGATGGCTTTCGTTGATGAACTTTTGCGAGGGCACGGTTGGCGATGGCTTCTCTGAAGGACGGTGGAACTGCAAAGTGATCCCGATAATGAATGAGTTGGTACAAATGGCACGGGGGCCTGTCCCTACGTGTTGATGGGGACGGGGCGAGATAACTGACCTCTGACCGTTTCGCCGCGGGATGCACGGACAGGCACGGGGGCCTGTCCCTACGATAACCTCTGACGCTCTGTAAGGGCGTAAAATTTTACGCCTCTACGCGGCCTGACTACTGATCTTTGCCTCTCCCGTCTCCCGTCTCCCGTCTCCCGTCTTACCGCCCTACCCCATTTTGCTCGCCGAAAACGCGCTCGCACACTCGACCGACGCGCTCTTTGTAGCTTTCGGGCGCGAAGATGTAGAATTTCCACAGGCGGTCGTATTGGTCTTCCACGGCTTTGACGTCAAAGGGCGGATTGTCGGGCGGGTCGTTGAGGCGGGTCAGGCCATGGCGGGTGACCACGCGCACGCGCGCTTCTTTGATGGCCGAGATGTCGGGGCAATAGAGGATGATTTGATCCGGGTTGAGGGTCACGGCGTCGGCGATCTCGCGTTCCATCCGTTGGCGGGATTCGGCGGATCGGTTGTATTTTGCGATCAATTCATCGCGCCCTCGGCGGCCCGTTTCGGCGGTGGAAATCGCGTACGCGCGTTTGAGCAGGCGCCGGTCGCAAACGCCTGTGATCAAGCGGTCGATGCGCGGGTCTTCGTAGCCGAGCAAGTGGCGAAACAGGGCTTCGTCGGTCAGGGCGTAGAGGTCGGTTTCTGCGAGCCCGCGTTCGGTGGCGAGTTCGACGGCTTTGGCGATCATCGCGCCGGACGCGACTTTGGCGTGGTGATAATAAACGCGCTCGGTGAGGAAATAGCGCAAGCGGAGCAGGTGCAACAATTCGGTGCGCGTGCTCAGGCGGGTCAGATCGATGGCCAGGGCGTCGTCCGCGAGCACGAAGGTGCTGAAAATGCGGTCATCGTAATTTTGGCGCAGGCCCGCGAAATAGGCGTCTCGGCGCAGGTAGTCGAGCAGGTCCGCGTCGATGGTGCTCGATACGATCTGTTGCATCCACGCGGGGGAAAACGAGTTGTCCGCGAGCAGGGAAACGACGATGTCGCGCAGGCCCGAAGCGTCGAGGGCTTGCGCGATTTCCGTTTGCGATAGGAAGTGCTCGATGCGGGCCGCCGTGTCGTGGCGGGGAAAGAGTTTGCGCTCGTCTTCAAACGTGTGCCCAAAGGGCAGGTGCGAGATGTCGTGAACCAGCGCGGCTAAGGCGACCGCATCGGCCTGTTCGGGTTCGATGTGCGCGCCTTTGTGACGCAGGGCGTCGAGGACGCGCCGCGCCATTGCTACGGTGCCCAAGGAGTGTTCAAACCGCGTGTGGACGCAGCCCGGATAGACGAGGTATGCGGTTCCGGTTTGGCGCACGCCGCGCAGGCGTTGCATGTGCCGCGTGTCCATGACCCTGCGTTCGGATTCGTTGAAGGCGAGGTCCCCGTGAACCGGGTCGCGGATGACCATGGTCGCAGGCTCCTGATTGCGTTTTGTCGAATTGTACATTGACACTTGGCGGATGGGGTAATATTTTACGCGCTGATTTTGCGAGTATCATCTCGAGCCATTTCCAATTTGAGGAGGTCCAATGGCAGACGCATATACGCCGAAGAAAGAGGATAGGTTTTCATTTGGGTTGTGGACCGTGGGCAACCCCGGGCGCGATCCCTTTGGCGACCCCACGCGGAATCCGATCGCGCCGGAACGGATGGTGCAGCGGTTGAGCGAACTCGGCGCGTGGGGCGTCAACCTGCACGACAATGACCTCGTGCCGATCGACGCCACGTTGCAACAGCGCGACAAAATTGTGCGCGATTTCAAAAACGCGCTGGAAAATTGCGGCATGGTGGTGCCGATGGCGACCACCAACACCTTTTCGCATCCCGTGTTTAAGGACGGGGGCTTTACGTCCAACGACCCCAAAATTCGCGCTTACGGCTTGCAAAAAATCATGCGGGCCATCGATTTGGGCGTGGAATTGGGCGCCGCGACCTACGTGTTTTGGGGCGGCCGCGAAGGCGCCGAGTGCAATGTGGGCAAAGACCCCATCGAGGCCCTCAAACGCTACCGCGAGGGGCTAAATTATCTGTGCGAGTACGCGCGCGACCAGCGATACGATTTGAAATTCGCGCTCGAGGCCAAGCCCAACGAACCGCGTGCGGATATGTATTTTCCGACGACCGGGCACTACTTGGCCTTTATCGAAACGCTGGATCACCCCGAGATGGTGGGCGTCAATCCAGAAGTCGCGCACGAACACATGGCCGGGTTAAATTTCCATCACGGCGTCGCCCAAGCACTCGAGGCGGGCAAGTTGTTCCACATCGACCTCAACGACCAGCGGTTTGGGCGCTACGATCAGGATTTTCGGTTTGGCTCAGAGGATTACAAGAGCGCGTTTTTGCTCGTGCGCTTGTTGGAAAACAGCGGGTACGCAGGGCCGAAACACTTCGACGCGCACGCCTTTCGCACGGAAGACGAAGATGGGGTATGGGAGTTCGCCGCAGGGTGCATGCGGACGTACAATATCCTGCGGGAAAAAGCCGCGCAATTTGAAGCCGATGCGGAAATTCAGGGGATTTTGCGAAACTTGGCGAACCAGAACCCCGAGTACGGGCGACATCTGGGCAAATACAGCCGGGAAAAGGCACGGACACTCCAGCGCGTTCGGTTTGACATCGACGCGATGGGCCGCGTCGGCCTCGGCTATGAGCGGTTGGATCAGTTGCTGGCCGAAGTGCTGTTGGGCGTGCGGTGTTGTTGAAGGATCATCGAATGCCCATCATCGCGCTCGACCCGCCGCTCGAACTCCTCGAGCTCTTGCCGCGGCCACTGCTACCCCTCGAGCTGAACGAGCGCGTGTAATAGCGCGCCTTGAGGATTTTGTCCGGCAAGAGGTCCGAGGTGAGGTCCCGGCTTTGGGCGTCGAGTTCCCAGTAATTGTCGATTTTGTATCGCTTGCCGTGTTCGTCCACAATTTCGAGGGTCGGCGGTTCGTCGCCTTTGAGCGCGTCCCGTCCGAGAATGCGAAAGGTGTATTCCCCATCGTCGGTATCGACCGTCCACTCGCTGCCCGTGCCCTTGGAGACGACGGAGCGAATCGCGTTGATGGTCGGGACGAAGTAGATGGCTTTGAGTTCGGCTTCGAGCACCTCGCGCGACGCATCGTCGAGTTCACTGGGATTTTCGATGATGCCGATTTCGTGCCCCACGGCATCGAGCAAGCTGACGAAGCGATCGGGATTGCTTCTCGGAAACGCACGCGCGACGCGCTCGACGCGCTCGGTTTCGCCGTGGATGAGGGCTTCGATTTTGTCGCCATCTTTTTTGAGTGAAAGAGCGGTGGGATCGAGGTTCACGGGTTTCTCCTTGGGAAAGCGGTCGGTGTTAAAAGGTCAGACGCAAGGGCTAAAAATACAATCGCAGCTCCGTTCTGTCAAAATACAATCGCGGTCGTCGGGGCGTAAAATTTTACGCCCGTACAATACGCCCGAACAATAAATCTTACGTCCGTAAGATTGTACGCCCGTGCGATCGCGCCCATCTCAACAGAAAGGCATCAAATGTATGAAACCGTCTTGTTGTTCGGCCCCCCCGGCGCGGGAAAAGGCACTTGGGGGAGCGTGTTAAAACAAATTCCGGACTTGTTCCACTTTTCCAGCGGCGATATGCTCAGGGCACTGGACCTCAACAGCCAGCCGGGGGAAATGGCGTTGGCGAGCATCCGCAAGGGCGAGTTGGTGCCCGATGAGTTTGTCGTGTCCCTGTGGCGCGATCACATGCAGCGCCTCGTCGAGTTTGGCACGTTTAAGCCCGATCAACACACCTTGGTTTTGGATGGCCTCCCGCGCACGCTCGCCCAAGCGCAAATGGCCGATGCGCGTTTGAATGTCAAATTGATCATCTTGTTGGATTGCCCAGATCGGGAGGTGCTGATCAAGCGGCTTTTCGGCCGCGCGCTCGTCGCGTATCGGGTGGATGACGCGAGCGAAGAGATCATCCGCAAGCGGTTCGAGGTCTATGACCGACAGACGGTCGAGGTTTTGAGGCACTATCCCGATTCGATTGTGCAGCAGATCGATGTGTCGCATCCCCCGTCCAAAATTTTGAGGAATATCGGTCAGGCACTGGTCGATTTTTTGCATCCATGAACGCGCGATTTTCCCGCGTGCTCGGCATTGCGAATCCGCAGGCTGGCGTGCGTCGCGTGCGCTCGTGCGCGATTGCCGCCTGCGAAAGGGCCGGGCTGGATTTTGTCATTGCAGACACGCAGTATCCGGGGCATGCCACGCAGTTGGCGGCCCGCGCGTTAGAGGATGGCTTTGATTTGGTGGTCGCCATTGGCGGCGATGGCACGATCAACGAGGTGGGCCGCGCGTTGGTCCACACGGAGATGCCCTTGGGCATCGTGCCTGCCGGGTCGGGCAATGCGTTTGCGCGCGAGTTGAAATTGTCCCTAAATCCCACCGAGGCGTGCGAGGCGTTTGTCCGCCCGCGGATTCGCCAGATCGACGCGGGGCGCGCAGGCGATGCCCTGTTTTTCGCCACGGCCGGCATTGGCTTGGACGCCGAGGTGGCCCGGCGGTATGCCCATCGCGCGGGCCGCCGGGGCTTTTTGCCTTACGTCCTGCTCACCGCGCGGGTCTTGCCCTGGTTTCAGCCCGAGGGGTTGCGGTTGAAATTGAATGACGATCCGGAGATCGAACGCCGTCCCTTGTTCGTCGCCATCGCCAACATGTCGCAATTCGGCGGCGGCGCGACCATCGCCCCCCGCGCCGCGCCAGACGATGGCGAACTCGACGTGTGCGTGTTCACCCATCCGGGCTGGATTCGCATGGCGTTGAATACCCATCGGCTTTTCAACAACACGTTTGACCACATGCCCGGCGTGGAGATGTTCCGGGCAAAGAAAATTTGCATTGCACGCGAGAAATGCGATTGGTTTCAATTCGATGGCGAAGTGGCAAAAGGCCCGCGAGAACTCGCGTTTGAAATTTTGCCCAAGGCCCTAAAAGTGGTCGTGCCGGAAACGGCAAAAGAGGGGAGACGGGAGACGGGAGAAGCAATCGCAATCGTAGAGACAGGCCCCCGTGCCTGTCCGAAGATGTGACAAGCAATCAGTCCATCCGCCCAAAACGCTGAATAGGCTCAACGCCCGGTTTGCCAGCGGGAGACGGGAGACGGGAGAAACAATCGCAATCGTCGAGGCGCGGTCAAGACCGTAGGGACAGGCCCCCGTGCCTGTCCGAAGCTGGGACAAGCAATCAGTCCATCCGCCCAAAACGCTGAATAGGCTCAACGCCCGGTTTGCCAGCGGGAGACGGAAGACGGGAGAGGGAAGACGGGAGACGCAAACCCGTAGAGACAGGCCCCCGTGCCTGTCCGAAGATGCGACAAGCAATCAGGGCCATCCGCCCAAAACGCTAAATAGGCTCAACGCCCGGTTTGCCAGCGGGAGACGGGAGACGGGAGAAACAATCGCAATCGTCGAGGCGCGGTCAAGACCGTAGGGATAGGCCCCCGTGCTTGTCTGAAGCTGGGACTCGTTGAGGTGTCCCCCGTATATAGGACGAGAGAAAATCAATTTAGTATTAGACGGATTCATCCCTTTCTTTTTTTCCAAAACCCCCGGTATCATCCCTTAAAAACGAGCGGCTTGGGGACTGAATGGTCCTCTCGCTGCTCGTTGCTCGTATCTGAAAAAAATTTCCGCTGTCACAAGAAATCTTCTTTTTTTGACAATTCCCACTTTTGTTAAAATTCACATCTGTACAAAATTGCTACACATTTCATTTTTTTATTTTTTATCTCACTAAAATTCAATGGGTTAAAAAATTTATCACGTTGGAATGCCTTTTGTGTAATCCATTGATCCCTCTAATTGGCACACGACATGCTAAACTAATCGGCGTGACTGCGGTGGGGATGTTCACAGACAAAGCTTCCCGGTTCTGATGGCATCACCCGCACGCCTGACGATTTCGCCGATGGCAGATAGCCTGGCAACAGACCTCAACACAAAGGAGAGGAACATGACCACACTCAAGGACTTTACCGTAAACAAGCCCCGCCCCCTTCCGGTGATTCTCCTCGCGGACGTCAGCGGGAGCATGGCCTCCGAAGGGAAGATCGCCGCCCTGAACCAATCGGTGAAGGAGATGGTTTCCACGTTTGCCGACGAGGATGATCTGCGCGCCGAGATCCACCTCTGCGTGATCACCTTCGGCGGCGAGGCGAAAGCCCTCATCCCGTTGCAACCGGCGGTTGCGGTGGAATGGACCGATATGACGGCTGGCGGCCATACGCCGCTCGGAGGGGCGATGGCGATCGCCGCGGATCTCATCGACGATCCCGAGCAGATCCCGAGCCGCTCTTATCGCCCCACGATCATCCTCGTGTCCGACGGGATGCCCAACGACGAGTGGGAACCGAGCTTGAAACGCCTGATGACCGAGGGACGCGCGGCCAAGGCCGACCGGATCGCGCTGGCCATTGGTAGCGACGCGGACGAGGAGATGCTAAAACGCTTCCTCAACGATCCCGAAAAGCGCGTCTATTACGCCGAGGATGCGCGGCGCATCAAGGAGTTCTTCCAATTCGTTACGATGTCGGTGACCCAACGGTCGCGGAGTGCGAATCCGAATCGAGTTCCTCGGAGCGGGAGCCCCTTCGGCATGGAGGATTTTTAGACGGCAATGGGGGATTTTCCGCTCCACGTATTGCCCGCTTGCCCCAACAGAGCGGTGGCGACGGGTTGCAAAGGACTTGAGAAACTGGCCTACGCCCTATCACAGCGACGACAAGACCTTGGCATTCTTGTGGCGCGAGATGGGGTTAGCCACAAAAAGCACAAAAAGCACAGAAGGCGATCCGCTTTACTGCTGACCGCAGAGCACTGAGAGACAAGAGACATGACTGATTATCCAAAAGATGTCGTTGACGAGCGCGGAAATGTGCATGTGCTCAAAGAGAGGCTCGGAGAAGGCGGGCAAGGCATTGTCTTTGCCACGACCGACCCCGACATCGCGGTAAAGCTGATTGCGGGCGGTAGCGAACAGGCGAAAAGCGAACGGAAGGAGACATTGCTGGAGCGGCTGACACGCGGCTTTGGGGCACCGCTAAAAAAAGGAAATGCAGAGCACGACAAACTGCGTGCCCGGCTGGAAACGGTCCGAACCCTTCCTCACCCCGACGATCTGCACTTGGCCGAACCTTCGGCGATGCTACGCGGGCATGTCGGCTACACCATGCGCCTGTTGCGCGACATGGTGCCCATGAGGACGCTCATCCTGCCGCCTAAAAATATCGCGGCAGAATATCTCGCCACTGGTGGCTTGCGCCGACGTCTGCGCCTGCTCGCCAAGACCGCCGAGACCCTCGGTCGTCTGCACTCGATTCCGTTGGTCTATGCCGATGTTTCGCCGAATAATGTGTTTGTTTCGGCCAGCGTTGAAGCCAGTGAGGTTTGGCTCATAGACGCCGACAATCTCCACTTCCAGTCCGCGCCTGGTCCGCAGGTGTACACCCCAGGCTTTGGCGCGCCCGAAATCGTGGCGGGTCGCGCCCCGGTATCTACGCTTTCAGACGGGTACGCCTTTGCTGTTTTGGCCTTCTATGTCCTCGCCCAAATTCATCCGTTTTTGGGGAACTTGGTCGAGGAAGGCGGCTGGGATGAAAGTGTTGACCTTGAAGAGCAAGCCTACGCCGGCAAATTGCCTTGGGTGGAGGACGAAGACGACGATAGCAATGGGTCGGACGCGGGAATACCGAGAGAACTGGTTCTCACCCCGCGCCTGACAAAGCTCTTTCAGCAGACCTTTGGAGCGGGTCGTCAAGACGCCGCAAGCCGCCCGAGTATGCTCGAATGGGCCGAGGTGCTACACCAGTGTGCAGATTTGACTGTCGCCTGCGAAAGCTGCGGCTCGACGTTTTATGCTCCCCGAGAAAGATGCCCATGGTGTGCCAGTAGCCCGTCTGCCCAATTTCTCTATGGCAGATTCTATGTCTGGGATCCCGAGCTCGACGCGGAGAGCTACGACGCGGTATTGGCTGGCCCGCCGGTGTGGCATCTCTGTATGGACCGCAACAAAGAAATGGCTATCGCCCGACACGCCGCCGAGCCAAGCCTTTTGAGAGATGGCGATCCCCCGGTTATGACGGTAGAAGTAAAACGCAGTTCGATCCGATTGACGCCGCACGACGATAGGGTGGTGTACGCATACCTACCGCGAGACAGGCGCACGGAGGTAATAGATACGGCGAAAGACCTACCGTTGCCAAGCCGCGGTAAAGAGTGGCTCCTGCATTTCGGTTCACCCGAACAGATTCACCGAGTGGCGCTTTTCACCCTTATCGAAAGTGACCGCGCATGAAGCCGAATCAACTCAAATACGGCTCTGTGGAGCACATCCGCGTTCGGCGTGTCAGTTCTGATCCGCCATTGTGCAAGGGAGAAGAAACCGATCTCTGGTGGAGCGAGGAGGCGCGGGCCTATCTGCTACGCGGCGCAAAGGGGGTAGCCCGCGTCGAACCGGCGGGCCGCGCCGACGAGGATACGCTGCACGAAATCTGCGTTCGCAATCTGACCCGCGTGGTCTGGATCGCCGAGATACAGGGCGAAGAAATTTTTGTTCAAGCCCATACTTTTCAGATTGGGCTACGGCTGGGAATACGCATCGGCATTGACGAACAGGCCGTCGAGAAGGCGCGAAATATCTATGGGCGGAATCGGCGGAATTGGACGCCCAAGGATCTGGTGGATTGGCTGGCGGATCAATGCCTGCTTCCGCCCGGACCCAGTGGCGAGGGCCGGGCGTTCCTCTCGGCTGGCAAGGAACCGAGTCGAGAGACCCCGGAAGCGTTCGCGCTTCACGGTCGCTCGGTCAGGGTACATGTAAAGCGGGTGCCTTCGCCCACGGGTGAGGGGGAAGTGTTCCTCGTAGATCGGATAGTGCGCTCGGGCGGTCAGTCCCCTCGCTACCCCATCGCACATGTCGAGGGGGATATCCAGTTCGCCGAAGAGACGGTGGAAGCGTGGGCGCGTGGCGAGGGGCTAGGAGAACTCCAGCAACTCGTTGACGACGACACGAATTTTTTAGCCTTATGGAAAAAGTACGGCGATCTCGAAGAAGACAGCATCCTCAACGCGGCACGCGCCATTGGCGGCATTGCCTACCGAGGGTGGGAGCCACTTCCCAACGGAGATGTGCGTTTTGATATGGATGGCGCCCCTGAAGTCGCCGAGAGATTAGCCCGGTTGGATCCCGGCGAATCAATGGATGTTGCAAAAGAGGTGCCTGCAATCCTGTTGGATGAGAATCTCACTTGGGCTGAGTTCGGAAAGTCGCAACGCGGGCAACAACGCAACAGCGTAGCCTTTCAAGGCGAAATCGTCGAGAGACCCCATATAGAAAGAAAAACGCTTGTGTTGCGCCCCACGCCAGATGACGAGGCCCCACCTCAAGAGGGATTCTTGTTTCCTTCCATACAGGGAGATACCCGTCGCTTAGAGCGGCGGCGAGAGGCGGAGGAGGAAATTCGCACTTTACAATGCTGTCTCCCCATTTCTCATCTGCTCGTCGGCGCACGAATTCCCACACCGCGGCGCAAGGAACTGCCCGCCCTGACTCCAAAGGTACGCGAGAAGCTCTTTGGCGATCATCCGCCAACGCCCCAGCAAGAGGAAGCCATTCGGGTGGCTCTCAATACCCCGGATATAGCCGTTATTCAAGGGCCGCCCGGAACCGGGAAGACCAAGGTCATCGAGGCCATCGTCGAACGGCTCAACGAGGAGTTGGACACTTTGGGAGCGGGTGCCGGACAGATCTTGGTAACGGGGTTCCAGCACGACGCCGTGGAAAACGCCCTCAACCGCATCGATGTCCACAGCTTGCCGGCGATCAAGTTTGGGCACCGGTCGGGCCGAGACGAGTTCGGAGAGAGCGAAAATCGGATCGACCAATGGGTTCAGGAACGCGCCGAGCACATTCGGGAGCAGATGCCAGAAGTAGAGCAAAATAATCTCCATCGCTGGCTGGCGTCCCAACGCGAAAGCTACGTACTGGCCCCCGGTTTGCCCTCGGCCACCGTGCGCCTTCTCAGGCAGGTCGTCGAGCGGACCTGCGGGGAAATCTCGTCTCATCTATCGGACCGCATCGGCGATTTGGCCGATGAAATCGAGAGGAAGGAAGCGTCTCTCGGAGAAGCGAATCCAAAAAGAAAGGTTCTCGAACGGGCCGTCCGGGCACTGCGCGTCGAGCCGGTTGGCTTTGCGGATGATGGCCCGCTCAATGCCCAACGGTTGCTCGCGAGGCTTGGGCGTCAGCGCATCATTGAGGTAGAATCGAAAGTCCTCGCCCTGCTCGAACGAGCGGCCCATTGGCTACAGCCCGAGCCACCGGATTTTCTATGCGATCTCGCACAAAAGAGAAAACGCCTTCTCCTCGCGCTCGTACCGGATCGATCCGCGCCCGTGTCGGCGGTGACGACGCGCAAAGATGTGGTCGAGTTGCTCGCGGCGGCTTGTGCGGAGCTCGAGGATCGGTATCGCATGTCCCGCGATGCCCCCGACGCTGCGGTCGCCGACTACCTCTACCAGTTAGAGAACAATCCGCATTCGGTGCGCCGAGCCGTGATCGACTACGTTCCTGTTTTTGGGGCAACGTGCCAGCAGTCGGCCAGCAAGTTCATCGCCGACGTCAAGGCGAATCTGGAATACGACACCGTACTCATCGACGAGGCCGCCCGATCCAACCCCCTCGACCTGTTTATTCCCATGGTGCAGGCGCGGCGACGGGTGATTCTCGTCGGCGACCATCGACAACTGCCGCACATCATTGACCGCCAACTCCAGACGGAAATCGAGCAGGCTGTGGCACGCGATAAGTCGGTCGCGGAGGAGACAAAGGAGTTCATCGAACAGAGCCTTTTTGAACACTTATTTAAGGAACTGGGACCGGAATCGGCCATCGACCCGCGCCGCGTCGTTACGCTCAACAAACAGTTCCGAATGCACCGCGTACTGGGCGAGTTTGTGAGCAAGGAGTTTTACGAGGTTCACGGTGAACCTTCTATTGAAGCGGGATTACCGACGGCGACCTTTGCCCACGCGCTTCCCGACTACGAGGGGCGAGTCGCGGCTTGGTTCGATGTGCTACCCGAACGTGGACGAGAACGGCCGGGACAGAGCAAGTCGCGGCCGTCTGAGGCCGAAGCCTTGGCCCGAGCACTCAAGCGGCTGCTCGGCGCTCCTGCGGCCAAGGACCTCACCTTTGGTTGCATCACGTTCTACTCCGCTCAAGTCGAGTGCATCAAAGACGCGCTAAAGCAACACGGAATCATTGATGGCAATGGCGACGTTGCGTCCGATTATCGCGACCTTTGCCTACCCGATGGACAGGTGGTGGAGCGGCTCCGAATCGGAACGGTAGATGCCTTTCAGGGCAAGGAGTTCGATGTGGTGCTGCTGTCGGTCGTGCGCTCAAACACACACCGCGACCATGACGAACGCGCCCGGCGCAGGCGATACGGTCACTTGATGTCGCCAAATCGACTGTGCGTGAGCATGAGCCGCCAGAAACGCCTGCTGATCGTCTTTGGGGATCCGACATTGCTCGAAGCACCCAACGCGGAAGAAGCCATCGGTCCATTGGTGCGATTCCGACAGGAGCTTTGTGGAGGTGAACATGGCCGCATCGTTTGATAAAACCTGCGCCATTGTGGACCTGAATCCCACGGCCAAGCCGCTGTCTTATGCAAGCGGACGTCGGTGGCTCCTGTGGCCGACGTGGGCGTACCGCGTTCTTGTGCCGCAGCCGAAACCCGAGCGGCTCAACCTGTTTCAGCGAGCGGTGCTATCCCTGTGTCGGGCCGGTATTGTCCACGCTGGCGAGATCGCCCAGAGGCTCGACTTCGACAAGGAACTCGCCGCATACATCCTCGACCAACTTGGGGGTATGGGGCTTTTGGATCGGCGCAAACAACTCACCGAACGCGCCCATCAACTCCTCGCCGAAGAACTGGACGACCAAGTCGAGACGGTGGTGGGCTATGTCTTTGCCGATCCTTTCGCAAAGGAACTTTGGCCGCGCTTCAGCCGAGGCGTACTTCCGTATGCAGAAGGCGAAATCCGCGGTCGTTTCGCTACCATACAGGGAACTGTAGGGAATCCGCGTCGCGCAAAGCTGAAGGTCGTCTGGCCTCCGAGAGACGCATGTCCGCCGCCGAGTCTCCGCGATATACTTCGAGCTTGTTCAAGGGGCATTCGCGCCGAGGTAGCGTACAAACGATCCATGGGAACGGATAACGGCGATTCAGATGGGCTAAACGTCGATACGCTCAAGCGTCACTTAAACCAAGTTACTCTCATTGACGACACGCCCGAACCCATGTTTCTGACGACATTTGTCTTTGTGCCCAAAGATGTGCGCCGCGCCTCACTGTGGCAGGTCTGCGATCCTTTCGGATTGGGGACGAGTCACCTTTTGAGAAAGCGAATTGAGGAACTCGCATCGGCGTCGTCCCAAGCGAGAAACGCCCTCAGAGATGCTATCGAGGGGGCGACTGGGACAGGGTTTGAAGTGGAGGATGTAGATGTCCTCGAATTGTTCAGATCTCAAAATCAGAAGGCGGCAGAGGTAGTAGATAACAAAGCAGGCTTCGACCAAACCCTTTGCCCCGAAGTCTATGAGCGGCTCGTCCAAATGGAGAACGAACACCTTGAAGCGGGGAACGGGGATGTATCCGGGAAGGCTTGGGATGAGCAACAGAGAAGGCTCAAAGCAATGATTCGCCGAGCGTATGCAGCACTTGAAGAATGCCTCGCATACGCGGTGAAAACTTTCCCGACTTCCGATATCTGGCGTCCTCTTGGAGGGACATTAGAGGACAACGGGGTTTTACTCGCAAAGATCGCCTGCCAAATCGGCTTTGAAGATGATCCCGATTTCGAACGATTTCTCCGCATCGGCGGCGGGCCGGTGAAAGGCGTTGTTGAGTATGAACAGCGCGAATTGGTCGCGTTGCTCGCCGCGGCCCTCCTTGCAGCTCATGATCGGTCCGAGCATCCCCTTCGGCGGTGTGCAACGGAGTTTCCCGAGATGATTGTGTTCCTCAATGGACTAAAGCGAATGAGAGACCGATCTTCGCACCATACCCAAACCCAAGACGTTTTGGATCGAAAAGAGGCTCTCGGTTTTCGCAAAAACACCTATCGCGCCGCTCGGCTTCTGTTGCCGACAGCGGAAAGCGGGACGACGGGATCGCGGTCTCAGTCCTCGGCGGCGGAATGGAGTGCCGATATCGTCTATCGCCTGCGGGCACAAGCCGCTTACGATGTAGAGTCCGAGTTCGGGATTCGCGTCCGAGAGGTGCCTGCTCTGCGCGATGAGTTGGTGGAAGTGGAGTTTCTCGCGATCGAACTGGCGAAACTCCACAGTGCAGGGGCCACTCAAGAGGAGATGGACGGACGCGCCAAGGATTTGCGGATAGCCAGCGGCAATGCGGTCGAGGCGGCGGTCGCGCCACTGCTCACTCAGGACGATGTCAGCGAATTTATCACCTCGGATCGGGACGCGAATGCCGAGCGGTATCGCAAGGCGGCGAGAGACTTGGGGTTTGCGTCTATGGAGAATGGTCGCTACCACGAGGGTCTCTTGATGGTGCGGCCCAACCGCGCCCGCTCGGCCGCTAAAACGCAACGCGGCGCTCTGAACGCCTTGCTAATCGTCGCCCTCTTACAGGCCGAACAAAATCCCGACCATCCGTTGCGAAAAATTAAAAAGAAGAATCCGCGATTCCTCTTGGACGCCGGGGAAGTTTCCCGAGCACGGGGACATGGGGATGGACGGAACCGTGAAACAATAGGCCCAGAAGCCCTAAAAAAACACGTAGTCGCCATCGGCAAAGCCGTACTCGACGTCTTAACCTGAACCAATAGGGGGTTGTCACATGAGTAAGAGACAGAGGGGCAGGCGGCCGGTTCAATCGGCCCAAGAATCGCCTGACGAGTTGCAACACTGCCAGCAAGAACTCAAAACCGTCCGACAAGAGCTCCAGAAATCCCAAGATCGGGAAGGTGAGCTCCAAAAGCGGGAGGAGAACTTGAATCATCGTGAGGCGACGGTGAACGAGGACGAACAAGACCTGAAAAAGCGGGAAGGCGAAGTTTCCAAAAGGCAGTCCGCAGTGACTGCTCGCGAGGGCGAGGTCGCGGATCGGGAGCGCGTCGTCAGCGAGCGAGAGGTGGAGGCCGATGCTGGATTTGAACGCCGGAACCGCGAATCCTTGAAAAAGTTCGAAGGCGAACTCGCGGCTCTGCGCGGGCAGTTGGAAGAAATGCGGACCGCCGCTTTCAAAAAGTTGAATGGGGAATACGAAGAGCGGAAGGCGGCGCAGGATGAGGCGTTGGACCGAAGCCGAGAACGAGATCGAGCTCGCTTGGACGCCGAGTTCGCGGCTAGCCGGAAGCGTTTTGACGCGGAGATCGCCCGAGAGCGGGCCGACATCGAGCAGCAGAGGGCCTCGGTTGAACAAATCGAAAAACAGCAAGCCGAGCGCGAAAATCAACTCATCGTTCGGGAGCGCAAGGTCGCGGCTGACGAAGCGATCCTCCGCGAAGACCGGGAGAATCTGAAGGCGACCATTGAGAGCCGCGTTGACGAGCGCGTCGCCGATTTCAAACATCAACTCGCGCAACAGGACGCGCGCATTGAACGCCTCGTGGAACAGCGAGATCGCTTTGAACAGAAGGTCAATGCGTCCGAAGACTGGCGGCGGCGGTTCGGTCACAAGGAACCGGAAGAATGGCTCGACGATTTCGACAAATTGGGGGCAGACCGCGACCGACTCCGCGCCGAACTCGCCAAGCGTCCCTCGCTCGAAGATGGCGAGCGACTGATGGGTCTTGAGGAAGAGCGACGCCAATGGGCACAGAAACGCACGGAGATGGCCCGCGAGTTGGCTGAATTGCGCGCCCGTGAGAACGACTGGCTGATGGCGGTGGACGAACGCGAGCGGTTGAAAGATCAGAAAGAGGTGGCCGAGCGAAGGCGAGAAACTTTGCAAGCAGAGATGGAGAAGCTGCGCGAGGATGTGATCAGGCTACGCAGTTTGTACGAGCAACCCAAGGAACGGGAAGCGCGAGTGGGCGTTATTGAGAAGCCTCGATTCGAAAAGAAGGAACTGCCCCAAGGCGTCGTTGTCGATACTGACGAAGTGAAGTGGCTCGAGAGCATCCACAAACGCTGCGAAGAATCTGGACTCGTCTTTCCGCGCCGATTGTTGTATGCGTTTCACACGTCCCTCAAGACAGCGGACTGGACGCCGCTGACCGTGTTGGGCGGCGTTAGCGGCACGGGGAAATCCGAATTGCCGAGGCTCTACGCACGGTTTGGCGGCCTGGCTTTTGAGCCGTTGTCTGTGCAACCGAACTGGGATAGCCCGCAGTCGATGTTTGGCTTCTTCAATTCGGTGGATAACCGTTTTAATGCCACTCCGCTCTTGCGAGCACTGGTGCAGAGTCAGCGGGATCCGGAGACCTATGCGGATGGCATGAGCGACCGGCTCCTGCTCGTGCTCCTCGACGAGATGAATCTGTCTCATGTCGAACTCTACTTCAGCGATCTCTTGAGCAAGCTCGAACTCAGGCGCGGCGAGAAGAACGGGGTGAACATTGAGGTGGATCTGGGGGCGGGCTTGGAAGAATACCCAGTTCCCCTCGGACGCAATGTTTTGTGGGTCGGCACCATGAACGAGGACGAGACCACCAAGACCCTTTCCGACAAGGTGCTCGACCGGGCGAACCTGATCGGTTTCCCGCGACCGCAAGAGCTTAAGCGGCGGCGGGAAGCCAAGCTCGCTGATCCCCAACCCATGTTGGAACGGAAGCAGTGGAACAAGTGGCTTTGCCAGAAGAGTGATCTGTCGGAAGAAGAGGTCGGGAAATACAAAGAGACCGTTGAGAAGATCAGCCACTCCTTGGAGCATGCCGGGCGTGCTCTCGGGCACCGAGTCTGGCAGGCCATCGAAAGTTATATGGCGAACTACCCCGGCGTCCGGGATCCCCAAGCAGAGGACGAAGCGCGGCCCAAAGCACTGCGGCACGCCTTTGAAGACGCGCTCGTTCACAAAGTGATGCCCAAGTTGCGAGGCATTGAGACGTCGGGCACGTCGCGAAGCGAGTGCCTCGATCCGATTGGAGAGTTGCTCGCGGGCAGCGATCTCGGCCTTCGGTTGGCAGAGGATTTTGAGTTGGCCTGCTCGGTCGGCTACGCATTCGCATGGCGCAGCGCGAAATACTTGGAGGCCGATCCGTGAGCGCGAAACGCAAAAAGAAATGGGCCAAACCCAAAGCGGTGCGATCGAGGGACGACCAACGGCGCGGAGTGAAACAAGGGGCCGTGAAGAAACGCAACAATCGCGGTCAGCGCGAACATACGATCCCCATTCCGCCGTTTGACCAACTCGAGTCGATAGCGGCGCGAGAAACGCCGGAAATTGCCGGGACTTGGTGGATCGCGCTTCAGGCCGCTCATCACGTCATCGAGTGCGCGGCAAAGCGAGACATTCGCACCGGCGAGAGCCTGCCGCGTCCCCTCGCCGAAGTGCTCGATAAGGTGGCCTGTTCCATCAAGACCGGAACGCGCCCTATTCCCAATGACCGCCTCCACCGCGCCGCTGTGCTGGCGTTTGAGCCATTGCGGGCGATTTTGCACCAGCCGAGAACGCGGCTCCTGCGGGAACACGCACAACGACCGATTCACGCCATTCGAGAGATGGACACCCACTGTATGGCTTGGCTGGCCCGGTTGCCGGGCCGAACCATACGCGAGAAACTGGCCGGAAAGCAACACGCTTTGTCAGTCGTCCGCCGCTTCACGCCAGACACGCCGGAGAACCGAGTTGTCAAGCGCGTCGCCGATCTCTTGATGAGGCGGCTCGATGAACGCTTCGCCCATGCGGTTGCCTACGATGAGGACGGCCCTTGCGATGCCCAGCAACGCGAGACCCTCGACTTCTGCCGCCGCTTTCTCCGCGACGAAAATTTTGCCCCGATTCTCCTCAGCGATATGCCCCGGCCGAACAACGCCTTGCTCAATGACCGCCATTACGCTCGCGTCTGGCGTGCATGGATGCTGTTGCACGAGGAAGAGGAGGCGTTGAAAGCCGCTTGGCCCCATGCAGAAGAAAGCTTTAGGACCGCGGCCTTTTGGGCCGTTGCGGGTGAGATCGCCGCGAGATACGGTGCCCGCGTAGCCGAAGAATTGGCCGTGCCCGATGTGGGGATGGCCGACAGCCACAAGTGCGGTATTCGGAAGGACAAAGCAACCCCGATCACTGAAATTGACCTGCTCGTAACGGGCGACGACTCGCAAGCTGACCTAGAGGCAGCGGTGATCAGCGTTCGGCGAGTACGCGGGGGAGTTAGGATTGCGGAGAAGCGGCTGATGACCAAGAAAAGTTCAAATGGATCCACAAAAGGCCGTGTTGAATCTATCAGAGACGACGATAAACGCT
Organism: Candidatus Latescibacterota bacterium; assembly: GCA_965242535.1. Taxonomy (GTDB): domain Bacteria; phylum Latescibacterota; class UBA2968; order UBA2968; family UBA2968; genus VXRD01. Next base: position 3,732,907 of record OZ251458.1, on the reverse strand, counting down.
TCGGCTTCATTCGCGGCGAAAGAGGAAAGAAGTACTACTTCAATCCCCGAACAGTCGGCGACGCCGGTACGTTCTCCAGCCTTCGCAAGGGCGACAAGGTTACGTTTACTCCAATAAAGCAAGATAAGGGCAAAAATCCGCTAGCCCAAAATGTGTGGCCGTGCGGCTTGCGCGTAGCCCACACTATCGAGAAGGGGGCAAAGACTTGGCGCGTCGCGTTTCACGATGCGCCCGAACAGTCAGACTTTCAATGCCATCGCGGTTTCCCCGTTCATGCCACCCCGGACAATGGACAACGAACGACCACCAAACGCTTCGCTTCGTTTTCCGAGCTTAAACATATTTTCGACTGGCGAGGATACGCCGACATTGAGGGGTTGCGAGATTTCGCCAAAGCTGCAACGCCTTCTCTCGATCTCAAATTGTCTCCATCGTCAGACGCGGAGAGGTCATCTTCGGCAATCGGCATCGATCCATTCGGCAGATGCGTGTTTGTTGGAACCAAAGAGGAAGCGTGGTCAACGGCGACCTTGCCTTATGCACTTCGCCACGAATCGCAATGGCAGGTCGGAACATCCCGTCGTCTTCCGAGAGTTGGCGAGGTATGGCCCTTGGATGCCGATCTAAGTGCTCGCACTGCGGCAGACGAATCCACCGCTATTGCGAGTTGTCACCAGATTGTCCGAGCACTTGCCCAAGAGGTGCGCGGCCGGGAAGTGTCCTTTGTCGTCCCCGATGGGCCGGATGAGTTTTCGCAACAGACTTTGCGGGCGGCGATGTTGGGCGCGTTTCCGCGGAGTAGGCCAATCGCCCGCAGTGTTGCCGCCGCCCTATCTTGGCAACACCGAGGCAAAGTCAGGGATGGAGACAAGGTGCTCGTACTTTGTGCCGAAGCCGATGCACTCTCGTTCAGCCTACTCGTGGCAAGACGAGATCGGCGTTTGGAGGAGGAACGCCCCGAAAGCAAGGGCATCTTTTGGGAGCGTCGCCCTGCCCTGCCCGCAGACGAGTACGGAGAAGGTCTCGGCTTGCGCGATATTTGGCGCGACTATGCTCGTCGTTTGTTCAACCTAAAGGATCGGGATGAGAGCGACCGCGAAAAGATCATCTCTTACCTCGTGGATAGCGGCCTTCTGCGAGAGGCCGTTGAAAGCGGCGCCCCGCGCTGGATCCGCGACCGAGATCAGTGGCTCGTCCTCGAACATTCACCACAGCATTGGGCCGACGTCTTGGGGCGTTGGCGAAAGCGATTCAACTCGGCACTGAAATCTGGTTTAAGGGAGCTCATTTCAAAGGCCGTGGGAAGGCGATGCCACCTCTTGCTCGTTGGTCCACCCTTCAACGAGCAGGCTGTATTTGGTCACATCAAGAACGCTCTCTCGCAACAAGTAGGCCGCGTCAAACTTATCTCTCTCAAACAGGTTGCCTACATTGCGTCCGAGAAGGGCGAACTCGCTAGCGGCGCAGCCGAGTTCACGGAGCGATCTCGTGCGGGGCTACCGGCTTGGAAGGATTGGCTCCCCGATCTTTTTTTGGAGATTATCCGAGACGGGCTCTACGACGAAATGGAGATCATGCGCGACAAGGCGGTAGATGCCACGCTCGGCGCGCTTCATCGAGAAAAGGTCGCCGAGGAATTGGTCTTACCGGCAGGGCAGACTCACTACATTTTACCGCTCATTGCCGGCCGCGCAAATCGCCGCCCCGTACCGGTTGACTTGCGCCTCGATTCCGACCATTTTCCGTTGCAACAGGATGTTCGAGTTCGGCTTGAACTCAGTTACCAATATGGCGTCGAGAATGGATACGAAATCACGCTTCTTCCCGTAGAGCCGCAGGCCGCTCCGTTCAGTGTTCTCAAGGGAAAATGGGTAAAATCGGGCGGGGCGGACGAGAAGCCCGTGCCGCCTGTTCGGCCCTTCGTCTTACGCGATGCCGACAGATCAACGACTATAGCGGATATCCAACGAGAAGTAGATCGGCTGATTTCGGGCAGGGCGAACAATCCCAAAGGCACGATTAGGTGGCTGAGGTACCTACTAGAACAAGCGGCACTCGGGAAGCGGAACGGAATGACCGTCCTAGAATACGACCATAGCGATCTTCTGGAGGAGATAGGTAACTCAGGGCTTGTCGAGCTTTTGTTAGAAGTCGTCAACGATCACGACAGCCTTGGCGTCTCCCAAGATTTAAAAAAATTAAAAGAGGAATGGAAAAAAGAAGCCTTCCTATTCCTCCTATGTGCCCTTGGCGATCAAGCACCCAAAACCATTACCAAGCGCATCCGAACCAAACTCAACTCAAACGAACCGCATCTTATACCAGAGCATTGCGCCAACGCTACGGGTATTCTCCACCGAGCGAAGCCGGACGAACGCTGGCTTGATCTGCTCTGGAAAAAGGTCGTTACGCGCATAGAGCCTTACGAGAATCCACGGCTTTACGGAGAAGCCATACGCGAGATCGCACATACGGCTTGGGTTCTTCCTGATTTCCTCGCGGACTTCGCGCAACGCAACCCCGACTTTGTGCAAAAGTCGTTTCGCATCATTGAGCGCGGCGTCCGAGATGTTGTCTCCAAAGCGGCGCAGGCCATGGAGCCAGATTCGGAGACAGAAATTTACGGGGGACACATTCGAGGCTTCCAAGCCTGTTGCGAGTTGGTACTGGCACTGCTTCGGCTCCCCGATACGCCACGCGTCGCTAATCCGTCCAGAATGTCACAATTAGCAAAGAGCATCCGACGCGCCGACTGCCTGCTCACACACGCGGGGAAGAAAGTGCGTACTTCTTTGGATTTCGGGCTGGGCCAACCCAAAGAACTAGCTCGCGTGTCGGACCTTGCTTACGCCGCGAGCTACTATCTCGTGGGGCATGAGACAACAAACCTCGTCAGGAGACGGGAGACGGGAGACGGAAGACGGGAGACGCAAACCCGTAGGGACAGGCTCTCGCGCCTGTCCGAAGATGCGACGAGCAACCAGTCCATCCGTCCAAAACGATGAATAGGCTCAACGCCCGGTTTGCCAGCGGGAGAGGGGAGACGGGAGACGCAAACCCGTAGGGACAGGCCCCCGTGCCTGTCCGAAGACGCGACGAGCAATCAGCCCATCCGCCCAAAACGATGAATAGGCTCAACGCCCGGTTTGCCAGCGGGAGAGGGGAGACGGGAGACGCAAACCCGTAGGGACAGGCCCCTGTGCCTGTCCGAAGATGCGACAAGCAATCAGCCCATCCGCCCAAAACGCTAAGAAGCCATCTAAAAACTCGGACCGCCATTGAGAGAGTCGCAAAAACATTCGCTTTTCGCAGATTAAAACCCAAGAATAAGGGCCTTTATTCCCCCTTTCCTCATAGGAAAGGGGGCTAGGGGGTTAGGTCCCAATAATTTTTAGATGGCTTCTAAATAGGCTCAACGCCCGGTTTGCCAATCGCTGATTGCCACATTCACCGAGGAGGAACGCCATGAGTTACCTGACTGCCGAGCAGGTTGCACGCTTTGAAGACGAAGGCTATCTGGTCGTGGAAGGCGTGTTGGATCCGAAGACCGCGTTGGATCCCGTGATCGACGAGTACACCGAAGTGCTCGACGCGTTGGTGCGCGATCTCTATGCGAGAGAGGAAATTTCGTCTTTGTTTGAGGACTTGGATTTTGCCGAGCGGTTCATCGCGGTTTGCATCGAGACGGGGGATGTCCACAAGCAGTATTTCGACTTTTCCCTGCCGTTCCAAAATGTGAAGGCCGATACGCCGTTCTGGACGGGGCAGGCCGTTTTGAATGCGTTCACCGCCGAGCCGTTGCTCGATTGCGTGGAATCGCTCATCGGCGGAGAGATCTACTCGAATCCCGTGCAACATGTGCGGATCAAACCGCCCGAGCACATTTTGCCCAAGAATCAGTTTGGCAATCCGATTTTGGGCGAGACCGTCTGGCATCAGGATCAAGGCGTGGTCGTGCCCGAAGCAGACGAGACCGAGATGTTGACGGTGTGGTTTGCACTCGAAGATGTGACTCTCGAACAAGGCCCGCTCAAGGTCGTGCCCGGCAGCCACAAGCAGGGGCTTTTGACGCACTGCGCGTCGTATTTGGGCAATGGTCCGCGAACCGCGGGCGGGCGGCAAATCCCCGAGGCCTTGTTTGAAGCGGATCGCATGATACCGCTGCCGGTCAAACGGGGGGATGTCATTTTTCTGCCCAAGCGCACGGTACACGGGTCATTGCCCAATGTGAGCGATGAGATCCGCTGGAGTTTTGATCTGCGCTACAATCCCATCGGTCAACCGACCGGGCGCGAGGCATTTCCGGGCTTTGTGGCGCGCAGCCGGAAGCACCCCGAGCGCGAGTTGCGAGATGCAAGGGTGTGGACGCGCATGTGGATGGATACCCGCGAGGCGATGTCGAAGGTCAATCAGGGCGGGCAGTCCGAGGTTCTGTTTGGACGCTGGCGCGAAGGCCATCCCGATTGCGCGTGAAGCAGGGGAGAGGGGAGACGGGAGACGGGAGACGGGAGAGGTGAGAGGCAAAAGGCAAAAGGCAGAGATCCGTAGTCAGGCCGCGTAGAGGCGTAAAATTTTACGCCCTTACAGAGCGTCAGAGGTCATCGTAGGGACAGGCCCCCGTGTCTGTCCGAAGATACAAGAGGGGGGAGACGGGAGAGGGAAGACGGGAGACACAAACCCGTAGGGACCGGCCCCCGTGTCTGTCCTTGCTCTAATACCAAAACCTACGCACTTCACTAATTCACCGATTCGCACAGGAGGACGAGATGGTCAGTCGTCAGTCGTCAGTCCCCGTTGCCCCATCAACCGTAGGGACCGGCCCCCGTGTCCGTCCTTGCTCTAATACCAAAACCTACGCACTTCACTAATTCACCGATTCGCAAATTCGCTGATTCACTAATTCACCGATTCGCACAGGAGGACGAGATGGTCGGTTTTGGCGTTATTGGGCTGGGCATGGGGCGCAATAGGGCGCGGTTAATCAAAGAGACAGAAGGCGCGGAGTTGAAGGTGGTGTGCGATTTGCACGCCGATTTGGCCGAGGAAGTCGCGCGGGAATTGGAGACGGATTGCGCGGCGGATATGGCGCAGGTGTTTGCGCGGGACGATGTGGATGTGGTGATGGTGATGACGCCGAGTGGCAAGCACGCGGCCGTGGGCATCGAAGCGGCAAGGGCGGGCAAGCATGTGATCGTCACCAAGCCCATGGACGTGAGCACCGAAGCGTGTGACCGGCTGATTGCGGCGTGTGAAAAGGCAGGCGTGTTGTGCGGCGTGGATTATCAGAGCCGGTACGTGGATGGCAATGTCAAGGTGGCGACCGCGATCCGGGAAGGTTGGCTGGGGAAGATGATTTTGGGCGAGGCGCGCTTTAAGTGGTTTCGGTCGGATGAATACTTTAACCACGACGATGGTTGGCGCGGCACCTGGGCGATGGATGGCGGCGGTTCCCTCGCCAATCAGGGCGCGCATCTGCTCGATATCTTGAGTTGGTTCATGGGCGACCCGGTGTCCGTGTACGGCGAGATCGACATTGTGAACCACGAGATCGAGACCGAGGATATCGGGCTGGCGATCCTGAATTTTGAGAGCGGGGCAAAGGGGACGATTTTGGGCACGACGACCTTTCCCCAAAGCGCGTATTTCAGCGCGGAGGTCCACGGGTCAGAAGGCGGCGTTTTGTTGCACGATGTTCTAAATGGCGAGATGACGGTTTACGGCGACGGGCTTCAAAAAAAGATGGACAGCGTGGAGAATCGCGTCCACGGCATTGTGGAAGATGTGGTCAATGCCATCACAAAGGGCACGCCCTTGGCCGTCGATGGACGCGAAGGCCGCCGCACTGTCGCCCTGCTCGAAGCGGTTTATCGATCTGCGCGAGAAGGCAAGCCGCTGAATTGCAAAGAAATAGGCCCCCCGGGATAACGTCCATGGCGGAGCGATGGCGAACGAGCACGGGCGGCGAGGATCGACCACCAAACCACGGGATCATTTCCATGCTAAAATACGAATCACTGCTGGCCGAGTTGGACGAGCGAACAGAAGCGCTGTTGCCGCGTCAGGTGATGGATGCGCGCCGGGCGGATTGCGGCGGGTTTGTCAGCGATGGCGTCGCCGGTTCGTCGAATGTGAGCGCGATGGCGACGCTGGGGTATGCCTATCTGTTGGAAGGCGGGCGGTATTATCGGAGCGAGGAAATTTTGGCGCGCATTCTCGCGGGCGCGGCGTTTGCCCGACATATCCGCCGGGAGAGCGGGTGTTACGACTTGGTGACGACCAATTTCGATTCGTCGCCCGATACCGGGTTTATCGTCAAGGCACTCGCGCCCGTGGTTCGGGCCGCGCGCAAAGCCGAAGATGAGGGCGCAGGGCAAATCGCCGACGCGCTCGGCGAGATGATTCGAGCGGGCGTTCCGGGCATGGTCGCGGGTGGATTTCACACGCCAAATCACCGCTGGGTGCTGGTCGCCGCGCTGTCCCTCGCGCTGGAGTTATTCCCCGATTTGGACGCGATGGACACCATAGAAAGCTATCTCGCCGAAACGATAGATATAAACGCCGATGGCGAATACATCGAGCGCAGCGCGGGGACGTACAATGCGATCTGCAATCGCGCGCTGAGGTTGGCCGCCGACGCGCTCGACCGCCCCGAGTTGTTAGACCCCGTGCGAAAAAATCTCGATTTGTCCTACCACATGTTGCACGCGGATGGAACGGTGGTGACGAGTTTTTCGCACAGGCAGGATTTTGGCACGCGCGTCGTGCTGGTCAATATGGTCGATAGCTATTACGACATGGCGCGCCGAGATGGCAATGGGTTTTACGCGGCCGTGGCCGATTGGTTGTACGCCAGTTCCCCGGGCGGGTCGCCCTGGACGCTCGAGCCGTTTTTGACCCACCCCGAGTGGCGCGTAGATGACTTGCAGCGCGAGCCGTTGCCCGAGTCCTACGCAAAGGCGTATCCCACGGCGCAATTGTGGCGCGTGCGACGCGGAAAAACGAGCGCGACCGCAGGCGCGGGTATCACCTCGCCATTTGCCGTCAAATGCGGGGAAGTGGAATTGGCGTCCGTGAATTTGTGCGCGAGTTATTTTGCCATCGCGCAATTTTCAGGCGAGACCTTTGAGGTAGCGGAGGGCAAAATTGCGATGACGCACGTGAGCAGGAGTTCGGATGGCGACAGGCCCGGTTACGACCTGCCCTTGGGCCGCGAGGTCGCGTTTGATAAATTCTACGAGGCGCGGAAAGAGCGAGCGGTGTACGCGTTGCCGCCGCTGACGACCACCTTGGAAATCGAGGAGGTGGCAGGCGGGTTCGATCTGCATGTGAAAGTGGCGGGCTACGATCGCGTGCCATTTCAAATCGCGTGCGATTTTGTTCCGGGTGGCGAACTGGATTTCGACAGCGGAATCGTGCGCGGGCAAGCGGGCGAGGTCGCCTTTCTCAAGTCGGGATACGCGACCTATCACCTGGGCAACGATGCGATTTCCATTGGGCCGGGCGCGTATGCCCACCGCTTTTGGCAGATGCGAGGCAACGAGTCCGCGCCCGCGGCTTTTCGCGTGTTGCTGACGTTTATGACGCCTGTAGATCGCGTGCTAAAAATCAGATGCGGAACGTGGTCCGCAACTGAGGAGCGGATCGCTTAACCCGCATAATGTTCTATGCGTATTGTCAACCACATGGGAGAAAATCATGATCGATCTGAAGGGAAAATTTGCAGTCGCGCTCGCGTGCGCGATTTTCGCATGGAGCGTTCCAACCGCCTCTAGGGCCGAGGAGACGCTCTTCGTCAATGGCGTCGTCTGGACGGGGAATCCGACACAGCCCCGAGCCGAAGCAGTGCTCGTGCGCGACGGGCGAATCGACTATGTGGGAACGAGTGAGGAAGCGACGAGGCGTGCTGACAGCCGTGCGCGCACCATGGATCTCAAGGGCAAGATGCTCCTCCCCGGCTTTGTGGAAACGCACTCGCATCCCGCGGTGGCCGGCCTGCTCAATTCCAAGTTGCAGGTCATCGGCACGCAGACGGTCGCCGATGTGCAAGCCGCGCTGAAAGCTTATGCAGACGCGCATCCCGACGAGGAGGTTTTGTTTGGATTCGGATTTCCGAGCGCGCTCAACACCGCCATCAACGCCGCAGGCGTGAAAGGCCCGTACCGCGGGGATTTGGACGCGGTCGTCTCGGACCGGCCCGTGGTGCTCATCGCCCTAGACGCGCACAGCGCTTGGGTGAACAGCAAGGCGTTGGAAATGGCAGGCATCGCCAAGGACACGCCCGATCCACTGCCCGGCGTCCATTATTACCAGCGCGACGGGAACGGCGATCCCACGGGCTGGATGGTGGAAGGCAATGCCTTTTGGCCCTTGTTGCCGCGCTTTGGCATCGGATCGGAGGCGGATTTTCGCGCGGCCTTCTCCGCGATTCTGCCCGCTTATTCGGCGATGGGGATCACCACCGTGTTCGACGCGGGCATTCCCGGCGGCGATACCTTGTTGCGAAACGCGCTTATGGCCCTCGCGAGCATGGAGCGCGAGGGGCAACTGCCCGTGCGCTTTCGCGCCAGTTCGTACCTCAACAGCCCAAACGAGACGGGCGACATGGCGCGGCGCGTTGCCCAAATCCGCCGAGCGTTCGCCTCTGACCTCATCGATCTGCACACGGTGAAAATTCCCAACGATGGCACGATAGAAGGCGAAACCGCCGCGGTCCTCAAGCCCTATGCCGGCGGCGGTAGCGGCGCTGTTCTGCTGTCGGGCGAGCCGTTTGCCCAATTTCTCGCCACATTGCGAAAAGCCGATTTGGACGCGCACGTTCACGCCATCGGCGACCACACCTTGCGCGTGACCCTAGACGCGGCGGCCGAAGCTCGAGATGCCGTGCCCGAATCGAACAGCCGCGTCACCGTTGCCCACGCCATGCTCGTCGCGGCCGAGGATCTGATCCGCCTGAAATCGCTGGACGTCGCGATCCAAACCACGCCCCATTGGGCGCACGACCTAAGCGGGACCTTGGAACTCTATTCGCATTTGCTCGACGATCGCCGCGGCGCCAATGTCATGCTGTTGCAAGCCCTGTGGGATGCGGCGCCGCTCGTTGCCTTCGGCGCCGATTATCCGGCCACGGGCCTGCCCTTCCCCCAAACATCGCCGCTTTACGGCATCGAGATCGGGCACACGCGCCTCGCGCCGGGCACGGAAGAAGGCACGCCCTTGCCACCTGCGGATCAGCGCATGGCACTCGACGATCTGCTGATGGGCTACACGGTCAACGGCGCTCGCCAACTGCGCCTCGAGGGCGAAGTCGGCGTCATCGCGCCCGGCAAACAGGCCGATTTGGCGGTGATCGGACGCGATCTGTTCCGCGAGCCGCCGCATCGCATCCACGCCATTCCAGTCGATCTGACCATGCTGGCGGGGCGCGTCGTCTTTACGCGCGATGGGGCCGGGTTTTAAGGCGCGAGGGCCACGGCGCGGACTTCGCCGAACTCGCGGGCGAGTTTCGTCCACGAATCGCCATTGTCCGCGCTTTTGAAGAGTTGTCCGGCAATGCTGTACGCCATCATCCAGTTGGGGATGGCGGGATTGTGAACGACGGCCCAAACCGTGCTGTTGGTGTTGCCGCCCAGGTCCGCGCGTTCCCACGATTGCCCCAAGTCCTCGGTGTAGAACAACCCGCCCTGGTCGCCCGGAGGCCCGTTGCCCGCGCCGACATACACGCGACCGTTGGATGTGTAGAGCACGCCGCGGCAATAGGGCCACGGAAAATGGTTTTTCACATTCAGGCGCGTCCAGTGGGTCATGTCCGTGCTGAGACACACGTCGTTGTTCGTGCCTGCGACCAGTGTTTTCGGCGTTCCGGGCGCGACGGCGAGGCCGTGAATGTCGAGGCTCGAGAGGCCCTCGTTTCCCGCTGTCCATGTCTGACCGCCATCTCTGCTGAGGCGCATGCCGTCGATTTCAATGCCGGCATAGACGGTTTGATCGTCTTGCGGATCGATGATGATGGTCGTCACGCGCGGGATGATCGCGCCACAGTCTTCCACGAGTTCCACGCAAAGTCGTTGCCACGTTTCGCCGCCATCGTCTGACCGAAACAGCGCGGACGGGCAAGTGCCGGCAAAAATTGTGTTGGGATTTTTGGGGTGAATGGCGAGGGACCAAATTTGCAGGTCGTTCATCGGCGAATCCAGTTTTGCCCAGTTGTCCCCTCCATTTTGCGACCGGTAAACGCCGTTCTCTGTGCCCGCGAAGAGAACGGACGCATCTTCCGGATGCACGGCAATGGCGCGAATGTCCGATTCCGAGAACATGCCGTTGCTGGTGCGCCGCCACGAGTCCCCGCCATCTTCGCTTCGCCACACGCCTTGCCCGATAGTGCCGACATAAAGCGTTGGTTTCATCTTTCCTCCTAATCAAAAAAGCCGTTTCAGCGGTTGGCGTTCAACCTTGGGTGCTTGGGGATAAAATAGGGCTTCAAATCAAAAACACAAGTGCGAGTGGCCCACGCGCAAAAAGGCGAAAAATGGGTTGTGCAAATGCCCGTAAATCGTTAGATTTTACGCGCCAAATTTCAACCCTAGCTTTGAGGAGGTGAATCCCTTGCCCAAATTGGCATCGTCAAAAAAACGCATGCGCCAGGCCCAAAAAGCCAGGCTCCGCAACAAAAGCACGCGCTCATTGTTGCGGTCTTCGATCAAAAAAATGCTGGCGACAACCAGCAGAGCGGAAGCCGAAGCCCTGATCGATCGAACGCAGTCCATCATCGATAAAACCGCGCAAAAAGGCGTTATCCACCTCAATGCGGCGGCCCGATACAAATCGAGAATCATGACTCACGTCGCCGCCCTCGAGGCATAGCCACATCGCGCAAAAAAAACAAAACGCCCGGCGATCTTTTTCGATCGTCGGGCTTTTTTTCGGCTTCGCGTCCTTTCTCATCCAAACAAAAACGTGCCCAAATAGCGTTCGCCCGTATCGCACAATACGGTGGCGACGGTTTGTCGCGGGGGCATTTCGGAGGCGACAGCAACGGTTGCGTGAACCGCGGCGCCCGAGGAAATCCCCACGAGCAAGCCTTCTTCGCGTGCCAATCGCCTGGACATTTTGCGCGCATCGGAGTTGGAGACGGCGATCACGCGATCCAGGATTTCGGCGTTCAGCACGTCTGGGATCATGCCCGCGCCCAAGCCATCGATCTCCGTGGGGCCGGGGTCGCCGCCCGATAGCACGGCGGAATCCGCTGGCTCTACGCCGACGATTAGCACATCGGGCCGCGCCTGCTTGAAGGTCTCGCCGATGCCAGTCACGGTGCCTCCCGTGCCCACGCCTGCGACAAACGCATCGGGAACGCCCTTGAGTTGCGCGATGATCTCGCGGGCCGTGGTCTGTCGGTGGATCTCGGGATTGGCGGGGTTTTCAAATTGCATCGGGATGAAGCACTTTTTGTTTTTGAGCGTCCACGCTTTTTCAATGGCTCCGCGCATCCCGTCTTCGGCGGGCGTGAGCACGACTTCGGCGCCGTACGCTTTGAGCAATCGCGTGCGTTCATCGCTGACGCCTTCGGGCATGGTGATGATCAGGCGGTATTTTTTGATCGCCGCGACCATGGCAAGGCCAATGCCCGTGTTGCCGCTGGTGGGTTCGACAATGGTCATCCCAGATTTGAGATGACCATTTTTTTCTGCGGCTTCGACCATCGCCAATGCCGTGCGGTCTTTGACGCTGCCCGCCGGGTTGAAGAACTCCAATTTCGCCCAAATCCGCGCGCCGCGTGCAGGACCTACGCGGTTGAGTTGTACCATCGGCGTGCTGCCCACCAAGTCTAGAACCGTATGTCCAACTTTCGCGGCATTCATATCAAATCCGGAATGTGATAGACTTGGGGCGGGGATGAGGGCCACAAAAGGCACAAGAGCCACAAAAGGCACAAGAGCCACAAAAGGCACAAAAGGCACAAAAGGCACAAAAGGCACAAGAGCCACAAAAGGCACAAGAGCCGCAAGAGCCACAAAAGGCACAAAAGGCACAAAAGGCACGAGCGGGGTACAACTGGCACCGCCAGTTCAAAGACGCAAGAGCCACAAAAGGCACAAGAGGCACAAAAAGGCAAGAGAGGGATGAGTTTAGGGACAAAAGGCACGAGCGGGGTACAACTGGCGACAGGCTGTTCAAAGGCACAAGAGCCACAAGAGGCACAAAAAGACGAGAGAGGGATGAGTTTTAGGGACAAAAGGCACGAGAGGGGTACAACTGGCGATAGGCTGTTCAAAGGCAAGCAAGCCAAGCGGTCAGTGGTCGGTTATCCCGCCCTGTCCCCCATCACCCGTAGGGACAGGGCCCCGTGCCTGTTTGTTCACGCCTCAAAGGCAAGCGGGCCGCCGCCTATCCCCATTTAGAAAGGAAGCGCGTGACCGCCGGCAATGGCGGGGACGATGGTCACTTGGTCGCCATCTTGAACGCCCGTGTCGCGTCCGTCCAAGAAGCGAATGTCCTCTTCGTTGACGTACACGTTGACGAACCTGCGGATCGCGCCCGATTCATCGACCATGCGTTCTTTGATGCCCGCATGCTGTGCTTCGAGGTTGTCGATGATTTCCCCAACCGTCGCGCCCTGCACTTCCACGTCGGCCCGATCGCCCGTGAATTTACGCAGGGGCGTTGGAATGCGAACTGTTACAGCCATTGTTTTTCTCCTTGTTGAAAGCGGTAAAAGGTGCGAGGTGAGTGTAACCACAAGAGCCACAAAATCGGTGTCAATCCGCGGTTGCTCCTCGAATCCGCTGTCGCTCTTCCTCGAATTGCGATGTTGACTCACACCATTGAAATACTTTTTTGTTTTGTTCATCTACCCGCGCCCGTCTGACCGCGATGACGGGATACACCACGCCCGGATAGGTGGGTTCGCCGAAGAAGGTCGCGGCGTTGTGGTCTTCTTCGGAAAAATACGCGGGGACGTCGATGTGCGAATGGTAAATCGCGATCATCCGCCCGCCCGCTTTTTCGGCTTCGGATTGAATCCGCATCACTTGCATGTCGTCCATGCGGTACGCGGTTTTTGAGGTGCGCGGATGGGTTTTGGGATCCGCGGCGTGCAATTTGTCTTGGACATTTTCACAGGGATGCACCACCTGCACGGCCGAGGCGTCTTCGGTGACGATGCCGCAACACTCGACCGGGTACTCGCGTTTTGCGTGGGCGACCATGGCGTCCCAAACGGCTTTGTCAAACATGCATCACCTCGCGGGATCGATCCGCCACAAGGGCGTGCTCATGTACTTTTCGCCACTGTCGGGAAACAGCGTGACGATGACCCCATGATCCAAGGTTTCGGCGACTTGGAGGGCCGCGGCCATCGCAGCGCCGCACGACTGCCCGACCAGCAAGCCCATCTCGCGGGTCAACCACCGCGCGATGCGATAGGCGTCTTCGGTCTCGATTCGGATTTTTTCGTCCCATACGGACGGGTCGTAAATGCCGGGCACGATGGACACGTCCATGTTTTTCAGGCCCTCAATCCCGTGAAATTCGGGCGGTTCAACGGCGATGATTTGCACGTTGGGATCGAATTTTTTGAGCCTTCGGCCCGTGCCCATCAAGGTGCCACTCGTGCCCAGTGTCGCGACAAAATGCGTGACCCTGCCCCGAGTTTGCGCCCAGATTTCCGGGGCCGTGTGCAAGTCATGCGCTTTGGGATTGGAGGGATTGTTGTACTGATCGGGTTTGTAATACCGGTCGGGATCGGATGCGAGAATGTCTCGGCATTTCAGAATCGCGCCGTCCGACCCCTCGAGCGGATCGCTCAAGACCAACTCGGCGCCGTAATGCTGAATGACGTAGCGCCGCTCGATGCTCACGCTTTCGGGCATGACCAGTTCGACTCGGTAGCCCTTTGCCGCGCCGATCATGGCATACGCAATCCCCGTGTTGCCCGAGGTCGAATCCAAGATCACTTTGTCGGCCGTGAGTTCACCCGATTTTTCGGCGTCTTCGATCATCTGCAAGGCGGGCCGATCCTTGACCGAGCCGCCCGGGTTAAACATCTCGAGCTTCGCCCAGATTTCAACGCTCGGGTCGATCTTTTTTAAGCGCAACAACGGCGTTTTGCCGATGGCATCGAGAATGGAATGGCGAATGCCCGAACGCTTCATAAATGGCCTGCCGGAGTGGTGAACCTGTGAATTTGTGCTTGCGCGTGTACCGGAGTGACGTACTCTCTTTGCTGAAGGCTAGGGTTTTATCACACTTTTGTATTGGGGCGATTTTTCAATTTCCGCGTAAAATGGGGGTGGGAGTGCGTTTTGTCTCGCGTTATTATACCGATTTTTCGGGCCGTGAACAAGTTTCTTGTAAAACGCATCAAATCTGCGTACCCTAAAAAAACATGCACATCACCTTGCTCACAGTCGGCAAGACCAAAAACGCCCATTACCGAGGCGCCGCGCAAAATTACATCGACCGGCTGAAACACTACGTCGCGTTTGACGAAGTGGAAGTGCGCGAAGCGCGAGGCGGCAAAAACGCCCGTGCGTCTGCCATGCGCGAAGAAGAAGGCCATCGCCTCTTGCGCGCCTTGCGCCCAAATACAGTGGTCGTCGCCCTCGATCCCACGGGCAAAATGTGCCGTTCTGAAACCCTGTCCAAGCGTTTGGCTAATTTGCGCGTGCAAAGCCAAAGCCGCATCGCCTTTCTCATCGGCGGCCCTTTTGGTCTCGCCCCTCGGGTGTTGTCGCGTGCAAACTGGCGGTTGTCCCTCTCGCCCATGACCTTTCCACACGAATTGGCGCGCGTCATCTTGCTCGAGCAACTCTATCGCGCCTTTGCGATGATCAGAGGGGAAAATTACCACAAATAGAAAAAGCGATCCCATTCAGCGACCTGCCGATCCAAGGAATGGAAAGCCGACCACTGACTGCTGACCGCTTAAAATCGGCCCGGGGACGGGCGACTCACACAGCCGGGGAGAGACGATTCCACATCGAATCCGGCTGCGTCGAGCGCGTCTCGCCCCCGGGTTTTTTGTGTCAAAACCGAAATGGCGAGTTGCTTTGCAACAATGATGGCATTCAAGTGGGGGATGATGCGGGGAGGAAAAGAGAAATGCAGCATTTAGATGACGGAGAATATCCGATGGGGAATCGGTGTCACCT
This sequence comes from Candidatus Latescibacterota bacterium, assembly GCA_965242535.1. Taxonomy (GTDB): domain Bacteria; phylum Latescibacterota; class UBA2968; order UBA2968; family UBA2968; genus VXRD01. The sequence goes on along the minus strand of OZ251458.1, from coordinate 3,717,758 downwards.
TTTTTGAGGGATAACGAGTTTTTTGAACAGCCTTAAGATAGGCCATTGTTTTTTATAGGTCAAGAGTCGTTTTTGATAGGGTCCACAAAGGTGGCGAGACGGTGTACAACTGCGATGCAGTCGTTCGCGGTGCGAAAAGGGGGACGCGATGGATTCACCAATCGCTCGCCACTATCTCTGTTCACCGTCGGCTCGCCCGAAGCGGTGGGGCGATGCCCCGTTCCAAAAAGCGGACGAACATAGCCACATCGCGGGTCATCCCCGGAAAGTGGGCGATCTCTTTTCCATCGGGCGATAGGATGGCGTACAGTGGCAGGGCCACGGTGCCGAACCGCGCTTCTTGCAAATCGCGGTTGCGTTTGTATTTCTCGCCTCTGCCATCTGTGTAGAGTTGCACGCGCACGAATTGTTTGAGCAGGGCATGCACCTCTTTTTCCGGGAAAATATTGGCTTCCATCCAGCGGCAGTTGGTACACGCATAGCCCGTAAAGTCGATGAACACGGGCTTGCCCGCCGCCTGTGCTTCTGTCAACGCGGCTTCGTAATCATCGCGCCATGTCAGTTCGGGTTCGCCGCTCCTGATTTTCGCAATTTCGCCATAGTTGCCATAAGGCGGGAAAAATGCGTCCCATTCGCCCAGGGGCGCGCCAAAAAGGCCCGTCATCAAATACAGCCCAAACGCCAGACAACCACTGCTCGCCAACAGGCGCAGGGGGCCAATCGCGTCGAGCGGGGAATCGTGGGGCAAGCGGATTTTGCCGAGCAAATAGAGGCCGCACAGCAAAAAGATGGCGATCCAGCCCGCGATGAAAACCTCGCGCGACAGGACGCCCCATTGCCACACGAGATCGACATTGCTCAAAAATTTCAATGCGGCGGCCAGTTCCAAAAAGCCCATTACCACCTTCACGGAATTGAGCCAACCGCCGCTTTGGGGCAGTGCGGAAAGCGTTTGCGGAAAGAGTGCCAAAAAGAAAAACGGCGCGGCAAACGCGGTCGAAAACGCGAGCATGCCCAAGATGGGCCACATCCACGTGCCCTGTGCGGTGAGCACCAACAACGTGCCGACAAAGGGCGCGGTACACGTAAAGGACGTGAGCGAAAACGTGAATCCCATGATCAAAATCGCGCCGTAGCTCCCGCCCTGAACGCTGTTCAACTTGTTGAGCAACCCGTAGGGCAAGCGGATTTCAAACAGGCCGAACAGGGCCAGCGCGAACGCCACAAAAATTGCGGTGATCGACAAATTGACCCAGGGGTTGGCGGCAAATTGCGCGGCGCCCGACGCGCCCAAGGTCGCGGCCAATACCATCCCCAGCCCGGTAAACGTGAAAATGATGCCCCCGCAATAGGCCAGCGATTTGGCGATGGACTCGCGCCTGCTCTGGATTTCCTGCTTGGTGAAAAACGACACGGTTATCGGAATCATCGGAAACACGCACGGCGTGAGCAGGGCCAAAAAGCCCATCGACAAAGACAGGTACAAAAACGCGCCCAAGCCCTGTGTGATCGCGCGCCCCACATCGGCCACGCTGCCCGTGCCGTCCAGCGGTACGTCGTCAGGCGTGGCAACGGGGACGAATGCGTATTCGGCACGCGCAGGCCCGGCCTCCACAGTCACGGGGACTTCAAAAACGTGCGTCTCGGGCGGCAAACACTGCGTGGCATTGCAAAGCATGTAGGTTATCTCGCCCGACAAGGTCTTCGCCCCAGGCGCGCCTGCCACCACCTCGGCCCGCATCCCAAATCGCACTTCGGTGTGGTAGTATTCCACATCCATGTCAAAATTTGGATCGCGTTCCACTATCGGCTCGGGCTGAATCGCCTGGCCGACCTGCCGAAACCCCGCGCCCGACAGAACGATTTCCGTGGGGATGGGCCCGCCCGGCGGCAGGGTTGTCGAGTAAATATGCCAATCGTCCGACAGGGACACATCGATCCAAACCGCGACCGCCTCGCCGATGCGCGCGACTTTGGGTTCAACCGAAATGCCAAACGACGCTTCATTCTGCGCCCTTGCGCCGCCAAATTGCAATGCCATCAAAACACATGCTGCGACAATCATACGCATATCGACCTCCGGATCGGGATTTGGGACGAAAGACCTTGTCGCTTTGGCTCAATCCGAACTGCGCTGTGAACAGCAAAAAGTCGGCAAAATCAACCCGACCATCGCCATTGAAATCCGGCGTCATGCCAGACATACGGCTTCTACCAGAGAAATAACTGACTCACGATCCGTTAGATATTGTCCTCTTAGAAGCCATCTAAAAATTATTGGGACCTACCCCCCTGGCCCCCCTTCCTGCGAGGAAGGGGGGAATCAAGGCGTCCTATTTTCGCGCTATGTATGGTTTTGACCTGCGAAAAGCGAATGCTTTTGCGACGCTCTCAATGGCGGCCCGAGTTTTTAGATGGCTTCTTAGAAGCCATCTAAAAATTATTGGGACCTAACCCCCTAGCCCCCTTTCCTATCAGGAAAGGGGGAATAAAGGCCCTTATTCTTGGGTTTTGACCTGCGAAAAGCGAATGTTTTTGCGACGCTCTCAATGGCGGCCCGAGTTTTTAGATGGCTTCTTAGATATTGTCCTCTTCAAAAGAGGAAGCCAATGGATCCAAAGCAATTTTTACACAGGCACATACGCCCTGCCAATCGTGGTCGGACAGATGACCGCCAAACATAGGATAGGTAGTGGGAGGCAGTGTGGCGAAAAAACTGCGAAAAACAGAAGGCATCCTCAAGCCAGCCTGCGCCCAATCCCGCAATACATAGTCCGTCGGCCCAAGTGCCTCGTTTTGGCTCGTAATGAGACCGACGATCACATCGGGCCGCGAGGCGTGGTAAATATCAGAGGAAATGACCGCTACGGGGCGGCGTTTGGCACCCGTCACACCGGGGAAATTGAGCACCAGCACATCGCCTGAATTAAACAAGGGCTTTCTCCTCTGGATATTGTGTCTCGGCGTACTGTAAGGAGGCGGTCGTCAAGTCTTTTTTGTCTTCTTCGCTCCAATCATCGCGCCGATCCACAACAGCGATCTCAGACTGCGACAGTTCCTGTAAAATCAGTGTTGCAAGGCGAAACTGCTCGTTAGGTGATAAAGTGCGAACGGTTTCTGCGAAGACTTCTCGTGCGGTCAGTGCCATGTCGATTTCTCCCATGTGATCATTTGTGTCGGCGACTATCATTTCGGAAGCCCCCGCTCGTCGTACAATTCTTCCTGCCAGACTTTGGAGGGCGGGTTCTTTTCGTCGTATTCGTCCGGGTGTTCTTCACGCCATCGGCGTCCGGCCGCACTCAAAAATCTATACTCCGCCTCCATCTCTTCAGCCGTCATCTTACAACGCGCTGGCGGGGTTTTGGCATCCAAGGCGTCTAGTGCCATTTTCAGCACCTGATCCATTGCATTCTGACCGGCAAAGCCCAACCGCTTGGCTAAATCGGCGATGCGGGCTTCGGTTTCCGGTTTGAGCATCATTGCCATGTCGCGCTCCTTTTTTTTACAGCGACGCGGTTGAGATCCCTAGGTGCCGAAGGCTCTGCCGAAGATCAGGAAATCGACGAACCCGATTGTGCCATCGCCATCCAAATCGAACCGCGCGTCAAATCCCGCGTCGCCTCGACGCAATCCAAACTGCGCGGTGAACAGCAAAAAGTCGGCGAAATCAACCCGGCCATCGCCATTGAAATCCGGCGTCATGGTGGTGGGCGTGATATACGGCGACATATCCCACAACTTGACCGTGCCATCAGAAGCCCCCGATGCGAGGGTGTTACCATCGGGCGAAAACGAAACGGAACTGATCGACCCCATATGCCCCGTAAGTGTGGCGATGTTTTGTCTCGTTGCTACATCCCACAACTGGACCTTGTTATTAGGAGACATCGATCCCGATGCGAGGGTGTTGCCATCGGGCGAAAACGAAACGAACGCGACATCATACGTATGCCCTATCGTGGCGATGTTTCGTCTCGTTGCCAGATCCCACAACCTGACCGTGCCAGACACCGATGCGAGGGTGTTACCATCGGGCGAAAACGAAACGGACCAGACCCCATTCCTATGCTCCATCGTAAGCGTGGCGATGTTTTGTCTCGTTACCATATCCCACAACCTGACCGTGCCATCCCAAGACCCCGATGCGAGGGTGCGACCATCGGGCGAAAACGAAATGGATCTGACCCAATACGTATGCCCCGTAAGCGTGGCGATGTTTTGTCTCGTTGCCACATCCCACAACTGGACCTTGTCATCACGAGCTCCCGATGCGAGAGTGCGACCATCGGGCGAAAACGAAACGGAATAGACCAAATCCGTATGCTCAAACGTAGCGATATTTTGTCTCGTTGCCATATCCCATAACTTGACCGTGTTATCAGAAGCCCCCGATGCGAGGGTATTGCCATCGGGCGAAAACGAAACGGAATAGACCAAATCCGTATGCCCCGTAAGCGTGGCGATGTTTTGTCTTGTTGTCACATCCCACAATTTGATCGTGAGATAAGCCCCCGATGCGAGAGTATTGCCATCGGGCGAAAACGAAACGGAATTGACACTACCCGAAGAATGCTCCAGCGTGGTTCGTAAAGACAGATTGACGGTGAGGAAGAAACTCAGGATGGCCTCATCGCCATCTTCATCTGTGGCGGTCAGGGTGTAGATCGCTTTTTCGGTCACTTTGGTCGGCGTGCCAGATACCACAAGCGTCTCGGCGTTAAAGGTCAACCCCTCGGGCAGATCCGTCAGACTGTACGTTACGGTGCCATTGCCACCTTTTGCCGCGGGCAAGTTCAGCGGTTGAATGGCCTTATCTCGCAGGTAGATTTGCGGACCAACGGCCTCGGTGAAGATCGGCGTCGTATCCTGATCGGATAAGGTGGTAGGCATGATATACGGCGACATATCCCACAGCAGAACCGTGCCATCAGAAGCCCCCGATGCGAGGGTGTTGCCACCGGGCGAAAATGAAACGGAACTGACCCCACTCGTATGCCCTTCAAGCGTGGCGGTGTTTTGCCTCTTTGTCACATCCCACAACAAGATCGTGTTATCCCATGATCCCGATGCGAGAATGCTACCATCGGGCGAAAATGAAACGGAATAGACGGTAGCCCTATACGTATGCCCCGTAAGCGTAGCGATGTTCTGTCTCGTTGCCACATCCCACAACTTGACCGTGCCATCCCATGACCCTGCTGCGAGGGTGCGACCATCAGGCGAAAATGAAACGGAACTGCCATCGTTCGTATGCCCCGTAAGCGTAGCGATGTTCTGTCTCGTTGCCACATCCCACAACTTGACCGTGCCATCATCAGCCCCTGCTGCGAGGGTGCGACCATCAGGCGAAAATGAAACGGAACCACTCGAATGCCTCGTAAGCGTAGCGATGTTCTGTCTCGTTGCCACATCCCACAACTTGATCGTGTTATCCCATGATCCCGATGCGAGAATGCTACCATCGGGCGAAAACGAAATGGAATTGACCCCACTCGTATGCCCCTCCAGCGTGGCAGTGTTTTGTCTCGTTGCCACATCCCACAACCTGACCGTACCAGCAAGAGACCCCGATGCGAGGGTGCGACCATCAGGCGAAAACGAAACGGAACGGACATTGTCCGTATGCCCAGTGAGTAGCGCGAGTTCACGAGAGGTCGTCGTGTCATAGAGCCAAATGCCGATTCTATTTGCCACAGCGAGGAGTGAACCATCGGGCGAAAACGCGACCTCCCCAATCCCTCCTTTTCCCAAGCGAGCGATCGCGCCTTCGGGCAAGTGCCATGTCTGATAATCACTCCCCATCGGCTGTGGCGAAGCCCATCCGATGAATGCGATGCAGAGCAACGCGAAAACGCACGCGCTCAACACACTTGGCGAGGCGAAACGAAGAACGGATTTCTTCATGGGTTGGTGATCCTTGTCAGTGGTGGCTATAAGCACATCAGCATTGTAGGCGATCCGCTGATGGGTGCTTATGTGCGCCCTGTTGGTCATCCCAATGCTTATACCTTTCAATCAGGTCTTCCAGTGAATCACGCACCGCACCGAATAGATCAGCGACTATGTCCGCTTCACATTTCACATGATCAAAGGTCGTTATTGATATTCCAATATTCTGCTGTTGATCCCACCGTTTAATGTTCCTTTTTGGGTTTGACTTGAGTCTGTCCACGCGACCATTTGCGTGTGCAAAGGCATTTCTGAGATCGGACAGCATCTTGATCCGTTGCCATGCCCTGTCGTTTGAATAGAGTTTGAATTGCAGAATGTGCTTATAGTACTTCTTGGCCCTATCCAAGAAATTTCCTTTGAGATCGCCGATCTTGATCTGTTGGGATTGCTTATCTCGGATTAAATCGGCTATTTCGATGACAACAGACTCATACACTGCATAGAGCGACACCAAGAAAGGCCCTCGAAAAAACAGGGGCAGATCGTCGATACGCCATTCGTACTCTTTGCGGGCAATTTCTTTTTGTGCTTCCTTTTCTGCGTTGAGTTCGGGGGTAAAGTTCGCACACTTATATCTCTTGTCGATTTCCTCAAACTCACGGTCCAACTTATCCCTTTCCTTTTTTTTTTGATCTTCTATTAGATTTTCGATGAGTTGAAGGTGTTCTGTCAACATCTCAAGTGCTAGCTCGGCATTCGATAGCCGGGAGTCCAAGAGGCTTAAATCTATCTTCATAGCGAAACTCCTTTCATCTGTGATTCGCCTTTTGACACAAAGAAAACCGGGGTCAAATTCGGCCCCGGTTCCCATGTTTGGAAAACGCCATCTGTTTTAAGCGCGTTTTTTTTTGGATTCGAGAACTTCGATGCGCGGCGCGTTGCGGTTTTGCACCATGTCGCGGGTAATCGCCACCTCGGTTATTTCTCCATTGGACGGGATCTCGAACATCAAATCCGTCATCAGCGACTCGAGAACGGACCGCAACCCGCGCGCGCCCGTGCCCTTTTCCTGCGTAATGCGAACCACCTCGCGCAGGGCATCGGGCTCAAAGGTCAGGGAAACCCCGTCGAGGTCGAACAACTTTTGGTATTGCTTGGTAATGGCATTTTGCGGCTCTGTCAAAATCCGCAACAGCGCGGTTTCGTCCAAATCGCCCAAGGCGCACATCACGGGCATGCGCCCGACGATCTCGGGAATCAGCCCGTATTTGATCAGATCTTCCGGCTCGGCGTGCTGGAAAATCTCGCCGGCATTTCGGTCTTCCAACTCGGTCGAATCCGACCCAAAGCCAATGGTCTTTTGACCGATGCGCGTGCTGATGACATTTTCCAACCCATCGAACGCGCCGCCGCAGATAAACAGAATATTTTTGGTATTGAGCTGAATCAGGGGTTGTTCGGGATGCTTGCGCCCCCCCTTGGGTGGGATGCTCGCCACCGTGCCTTCCAAAATTTTCAACAACGCCTGCTGAACCCCCTCGCCCGACACGTCGCGCGTAATGGACGGATTGGCCGATTTGCGCGAAATTTTATCGACCTCGTCCAAGTACAAAATCCCCATCTCGGCCTGTGCCACATCGTAGTCCGCCGCTTGGAGCAGGCGCACCAAAATATTCTCGACATCTTCGCCCACGTACCCCGCTTCGGTCAAAATGGTGGCGTCGGCGATGGAAAACGGCACCTGTAAGATGCGCGCGAGGGTTTGCGCCAACAGGGTCTTGCCCGTGCCCGTGGGGCCCATGAGCAAGATATTGCTCTTGTCGAGTTCGACATCGTCCGTCGCCTGATTGCTGCGAATGCGCTTGTAGTGATTGTACACCGCAACGGCGAGCACGCGCTTGGCGCGGTCTTGACCGATCACGTAATCGTCGAGACGCGCTTTGATTTCGCCGGGCTTGGGCAGGCCCTTGTGCAACGTGACGGGCTTTTGGAGATCGTCGTCTTCTCGCAACACCTCATTGCAGAGCCTGATGCACTCGCTGCAAATATTCACGTTGGGACCGGTGACGATCTTATCGACCTGATCCGCACTCTTACCGCAAAAGGAACAGCGGATATCTGTTCTGGAAGTCCGTCGTTTCATAGTGCCCTACACATCGTCGATATCGGGTTTGGGGGCAGGATCTGGAACGAGCACATCGTCGATGAGGCCGTAGCCCTTTGCCTCGTCGGCCGACATGAAGAAATCCCGGTCCGCATCCCTTTCGATTTGCTCGATGGGTTGCCCCGTGCAATCGGACAAGATGGCGTTCAAGCGGTCGCGGTATTGTAAAATCTCTTCGGCGTGCCGCTCGATATCCGAAGCCTGACCGCCTGCACCGCCGATGGGTTGATGCAGCAAAATGCGCGAATTGGGCAAGGCGCGGCGCAGGCCCTTCGTGCCGCCTGCGAGCAACACCGCGCCGAGGGAAAAAGCCTGACCCACGCAAACCGTTTCCACGTCATTGGGCACGTATTGCATGGTGTCGTAAATCGCCAACCCCGCGGTGATGCTACCACCCGGGGAATTGATGTACAGCCGAATCGATTTCTCGGGCGTTTCGGAGGTGCAAAACAACATCTGCGCGATCACCAAATTGGCGATCACATCGTTGATCGGCGTGCCGATGAAAATGATATTGTCGCGCAACAGGCGCGAAAAAATGTCGTAGGCGCGTTCGCCGCGCCCGGTTTGTTCGAGAACCGTAGGAACCAAAGCCATGTCGATTTCAAATCCCCATTTGTGGTTTGCGCGTAACGCTGACCGCGTGTCAGCGATCGTCTGATTCGACTTCCTCGACGTCTTCGACATTCGCGTTGGCGATGAGGAAATCAAAGATCTTCTGCGTTTTGACCTCCGACTGAATCTGATCGAGTTGCCCAGTGCGGCTCAAAATTTGACGCAGGCGCGGCCCTTCGATGCTGTGCCGTTGCGACATGTCTTCGAGATGCGCGTCGAGGTCTTCATCGGTCACTTCGATTTTTTCCTGTGCGGCGACCGCATTGAGCAACAAATACCGTTTGATGCCGCGCTCGGCCTGCTCGCGACCGGCTTCCCGAATCGCATCTTCGTCGATCTCGTCTCGATCCGGGTGTTCTTGCTTGTGCGACTCGATCATATTGTCGAGATACGTGTCGATCATGCTGTCGGGAAGCTCAAACGGATTGCCCTCGATCAGCGCGTCGATCACATTCTCCTCGACCCGATGGCGGGAGAACTGATCGTACTGCACTTGCATTGCGTCTCGAATTTGCACTTTGAACGCGGCTAAGGTCTCTGCGTCGCCGACTTCACGCGCCCATTCATCGGTCAATTCCGGCAACACGCGCTCGCGTATCTCCTTGGCCGTCACGCGAAACCGCACGCTTTCTTCGCCGTGGTGGTCGGGATCGGGATCGCAATGCTCTTGATCATCCGCAAGGTCCTGGGCAATCGCGATCTCGCGGACTTCCCCGGCCGAAATGCCGACCAACTGCGCTGCAAAGTCCCTGGGGGTGCTCGGGTCATCCTCGACCAGCAGAAGCGACTCGTCCGCGGTCCCGTGGTCCGGGATGGGCTCGCCATTTTCCCCGAGCTCTTCGACATCGGCCAAAACCACGTCTTCGAGTTCGGCAACCCGTTCCACGACTTGCTCTGTGGCGTGCATGTCCTGAATGAGCCGCAACCGCTCTCGAACGTGATCGTCCCCAATGGTAGCAACGGGCCGGGTCACGCGCAGTCCCTTATAGGTTTCCACGGTGATCTCGGGGCGAATATCGACAGACGCCTTGAACACCAGTGGCTGTCCCTCCTCAAACTCGATGTCTTCGATCTCCGCTTGGGAAACCGGTTGAATGCCTTCGGCTTCGATGGCATCCTGATAAAATTTCCCGACCATCTCTTGGAGAACCTCGCCTTGGATGGCCGGCCCAAAGCGCTGTTTGACGATGTTCAGGGGAATTTTGCCCTTGCGAAACCCCGGCAAACTGAGGGTCTTGCCGTACTTTCTATAAGCGGCATCGAGACGCTCGTTCACGGCTTCGACCGGGGCTTTGATTTCCAATGTTCGCCGCCATGTTCCGGATTCGGTCACCTGCGTATTCATCGCGTTGGACAATCCTTTCTCGTAGTGATGCGTTGGACGCTGGACTGCGTGCAAAATACACAAATGAAATCGCTTTGTCAATGGCGTTAGGGGTAAGAGGCGACCATCGGCCTTCAGAGAATCCATCCCAACCGGTGCTATCCCCAAAGCCCATCAAACAAAGCCATCGGGCACAGCGCGCAAGTCCGTCTCGCAACCAACATCCATTTTGCAACACACCTTGCAGGCTGACTCATGTCGTGCGATTACAAAAGCGCTTTGCGCTGTGCTAGCCCCTCGGCGCATGAGAGCGGCATTTTTTGCCTACTTTTTGTTGCTGTAGACAAAAAGTAGGTCGCCGAAGGCATCGAAGGCAACCCACGATGCTGTAGGACCAAAGTTGTTAGAAAAGCGAGCAATGTCGGGGCGGATGGGTGGCGTCTCAAAATTTGGTATCATTTAATTTATGGAGTAATTAGTTGGTACAGATGCTTTCAGCTCCCACCCATCCGGCCTTGCAGATGCTCGTTTACGCGGGGGCTGGCGACCGATTTCCCAACGCCGCCAAATACGCCTTCACCGCATTCTCCAAGCCCATAAAAACGGCGTCTGCGATCAGCGCGTGGCCGATGGACACCTCGAGAATATTGGGAATGGTCACAAACTCGCCCAAGTTATCGAGATTGAGATCGTGCCCGGCATTGACCCCCAAACCGACATCCTGCGCCGCGCGTGCGGCCTCGGCGTATTGCCGAAAAACGCGGCCCACATCGCCGTCGGCAAATGCAGACGCATAGGACTCCGTGTAGAGTTCGACGCGATCCGCACCGAGTGCTTTTGCCAGGATCACATTCTCCGGTTCCGGATCCATAAACAGCGAAACCCGAATGCCCAGGGCTTTCAATTCCGCGACAATCGGCTTGAGACGCTCGCCATCGCGTTGCAAATCCCAGCCGTGGTCCGACGTGCGCTGATGGGGTTCATCGGGCACCAGCGTGCATTGGTCCGGGCGCGCATCGCGCACCATCTCCATAAACTCGGGAAAGGGATTGCCCTCGATATTGTATTCCACCCCCGCAATCACCTCTTTGAGCTCGTAAACATCGGTCTTGCGAATGTGCCGCTCGTCGGGCCGGGGATGCACGGTAATCCCGTGCGCGCCCGCGTCGATACACACCTGCGCCGCCTGCGTGACGCTGGGCATGGTGAGCGGCCGGCTGTTTCGCAACAGCGCGACCCGGTTCAAATTGACGCTGAGCTCGGTCATTGCACTCCTCCTCGAAAACGCTATGGGGCCAACAACGTTTGCGTCCACTCGCCATCGCTTCGCCGCACGTACAAAAACCGATCGGCTGTCAATGTGCCCTTTATCGCCTCGTTCGTCCGGCGCTTGCCATCGCCTCGCCGCACGTACAAAAACCGATCGTGCAATCGGTCTTCTCGGTTTATCCAAAATTCGAACTGTTCGGGAATCACCCGGTAGCCCCCCCAAAATGGCGGCAATGGCACATCGCCTCCCGGGTATTTCCGCGCCAGCTCTGCCACGCGATTTTCCAAAAATTCCCGGTCTGGAATCTCTTCGCTTTGCGGCGACGCCCACGCACTCAAGCGGCTGCCGAGTGGCCGCGAATCAAAATACGCTTTGGACACGTCATCTGAAACGGGTTCGACTTTTCCCTCGATGCGGACCTGACGCCCGAGCGACTTCCAGTGATACGCCAACGCCGCGCGGGGATTCGCCGCCAAGTCATCGGCCTTGCGGCTCTCCCGATTCGTAAAAAACACAAACCCATCCCGGTCGTATTGTTTCACCAGCACCATGCGAACCGAAGGCCGTCCATCGCGCGTTGCCGTCGCCAAGGCCACGGCTTCGGGCAAGGTCGATTCCGAAACTTTCGCCTCTTCAAACCACGTTTCAAACTGAACGAGCGGATCGGGATTCATCATTTCCATAGCCATGCGTTTCCCCATGAACAGCAGACACATGTCAATTTCCATGAGTATAACGAACATAGCTGCTATACGCAAGGCGCGATATTTTTATCCAAAAAATAATTGACAGGGGAGGTTGCGAAACGGGTGGCAATGGCGTATTATCGGAACAGCCCGCAAGACCCCATCCGGGTTTTAGACCTGCCAACTTTTTGTTATTCCCCCGTGCGGTTGGTCGTATATATCTTTGAGAGTTGTGTCGAAACAAAAACGGTGGCGCAATGGGCTACAAAAACCACAAAGCCAAACTTAGAAGCCATCTAAAAACTCGGACCGCCATTGAGATCGTCGCAAAAGCATTCGCTTTTCGCAGGTCAAAACCATACATAGCGCGAAAATAGGACGCCTTGATTCCCCCCTTCCTCGCAGGAAGGGGGGCCGGGGGGGTAGGTCCCAATAATTTTTAGATGGCTTCTTAGGAGCGCAATCGGCATTTGCTTCGGCAGATCGAAGCGTTTGCCAGTCCGACGCTTTGCTTTGAGACGCTGAACATAAGCGCGATGGGAATTTTCTCGGCAAGCTCAAGTGAGTGAGAAGCAAATCGTTCAAAACGACCGCTTTGAACCGAAGAGCAAGACCTGCTCGGCGTGTTGGGAAGGTGAAAGACACGAGCGCGTGTTCAAGTGCGAATGCGGATATGAAGCAGATCGTGACTTGCAATGGCTGAACCATTGATGGTTAGCGATGGTCAGCAGAAAGGTATTGGTATCACGATGATTATCGATCCCCATCTCCACGTCTGGAGCGATGACGAAGCGACCTATCCCTACGGCCCCAGTCGCCCCAACCAGCCGGGTTCGGTCGAACTTTTGTTTGACACCATGCAGAGGGCAGGGGTCGAGAAAGCCGTTATCGTTCAACCCATCCACTATCTCTTTGACAATCGCTACGTCGCCGATTGCCTCAAGAGGTATCCGGATAAACTCGCGGCGCAAGCACTCGTCGATCCCACATCACCCGACGCAGCGGATGAATTGGAGCGGTTGCACGAAGAAGAGGGCTTTGGCGGGATGCGTATTCACCTTTCGCGTTACGGCGATCCGGCCGGTCTCGCCGCACGCGACAAAGACGCGCTTTGGGCACGCGCTCGGGATCTCGGCCTGTGTTTCAATCTGTTTGGCAATGCCGCGGATCACCCGGACATCGAACCCATCATCGCCCGATTTCCCGAGGTCGATGTCGTGGTCGATCATATCGCGGGTATCCCCGCCGACGAACCCGATCCCAAGCCCCTGCTCGCCAATTTGCTCAACTGGGCGCGATATCCCAATGTCCATGTCAAAATTTCCAATGTGGGGCAACGATCCAACGAAACCTATCCGCACCGCGATACCCATGATATGATCAAACGCATCTACGATGTCTATGGCGCCGAACGCCTGATGTGGGGCACGGATTTTCCCCATGTGCTCAAGGGCTGTGGATACGGGGAATCGCTCGATTTGATACGCGATCACATGTTCTTCACCGCCGCAGACCTCGAATGGATCTTGTGCAAAACGATACGTAAACTCTGGTCGTTTGGTGAGCGCGCAAAAAAGTCATAATATTGAGTTATGGCTTCAATATGAAGTCGGGGGCAATGTACGCATCCCCAACAGCCGCGTCAAGCAATCGGTCGAGAGGCGTCATTTTATACTTGTTTTGAAATGGACTTGGGCTTTTCATGGGGAAACCGCCGTGTAGGTGCATCGCGCAAGCAGGCAAAGGAGGATGGTATGGATCGGCAGACGATGGCGAATGAGGAGAATTACGCCTTTGATTTGACGGGCTATTTGCACGTGCCGGGGGCGTTGACCCGGCCCGAAGTGGCGCGGCTGAACGAGGCGATAGATCGGGCGGGATCGCTCGAGGGGTTGCTCGGATGGGAAGGGGATTTGCGAGAGCCGTTCCGCGATGTGTTGATCCACCCGCAACTGGTGTGGTATTTGAATCAAATCGTCGGGCCGGGCTTTCGCCTGGACCGCGAACCCGCGATCCTGTGCGACGAGACGTGCGATACGTCTGCGCCGCTGACGGGCGGCAACGAGCCGAGAGATCCGGCACTGGCGTATTACCACCAAAATGGCCGCAGGTTTTGCGAGGGCGTGCGCGTGATTTGGGCGTTGTCGGACGTGGGGGCAGGCGATGGTGGGTTCGTGATGGTGCCGTGTACGCACAAGGCGAACGTGGAGACGCCAGCGGATATTTTGACCGGGGAGGATGATGCGGATTATCTCTTGCAGCCCGAGTTGAAAGCGGGCGATTTGCTGATCGTCGGCCTAACGGTCGTGCAGGGGATGCGCGCATGGCAAGGCGAGGGGCCGCAGCGGTTGTTGTCCTACGAGTACGTGGGGCGCGGCGCGATGCGTTCGGCCGGCCCTGGCGACGCATCGAAAGCCATGCCCGTGCCCGATTGGATGGCGGAGATGCAACCCGAACAGCGCGCATCCCTGTATCGGCCCGGGTATGGGGATACGACGCCGCCACCGACGTTGAAGACCGATGGCGAGACCGTGACATTGGACGCCTCCCGCGAACGCTTTCACCCGTCCATTTTGATGAAAAATCCCAACTCGGGCATCGACGAGAGGGAATTTTACTTTTGGGATTTGAACGGGTATCTCGTGTTGCGCGGGGTGATGGACGACGCCTGGCTGGCCGAGGCCAATGCGGCCATCGACAAATTCGAGGATCAAATCGTCGTCGGCGAAGAACTCGCGCGCGGGTCAAAAGCCCTCGCGGGCACGGGCAGGCCCTTGTTGAATGGATTGATCCAGTTGCCCAAGCCCCATTGCGACCCGTTTCGGCGCATGCTCGCGCATCCGGGCGTTGAACACCGGCTCAACTGGATGGGCGGCAGCGGCGGGCGCACGGGCGGGGGCACGGCGTTTTGCGCGGTGAAGGGCACGTCCGGCCATTCCCTGCACGATTCCAACGAGCCGCTCAATCCCACGCGGGGCTACGTGTATCACAATGGGCGCAGCTATTGCGAAGCCATCACCGTGACTTGGCAGTTGCGCGATGTCGAAGAAGCCGATGGCGGGTTTGCGTGCGTGCCCGGATCGCACAAGGCGTATTACCCCCTGCCGCCGGGCGTGCGCTCGTGCGATGACTCCATGGGCTTGGTCAAACACGTGGCGATGAAAGCGGGCGACGTGCTCTTTTTTATGGATGGCGGCACCACGCACGGCACCTTGGCGTGGAAGAGCGAGATTTCGAGGCGGGGGATTTTGCACAAATACTCCTCGCGGAATTTCAATCGCAGTGGCGGGGAGCCGACCCATCCCGAGAACCGCTGGGGCGATCTCGTTGCGGGCATGACAGACGCGCAGATGGCCGTGATGCGCGGCCCCGACCGCGATGTGTTCGACAAAAATGTGCCGCGCCTGACCGTTGCCGACGGCGCGGTGGGCGTGTCTTACGAGCGGGGGAGCACGCTGTACAGCAAGGACGCGCCGACAGGGCCGGTGGCAAAACCATAAAAGTCAACTTGACAGATTTCGGCAGGCGGTCTATTTTTGGCATCGCCTGCCTCGCCATTGAGCGAACGGGCTGACACGGACGACGGAATGAGGAGAATACAATGGGCATTAACGTGGGTTTTGTAGGTACAGGCGGACGGGCGCGCGGACACCTGCGCGTGTTGTCGCGCATTGAAGATGTCGATATCGTCGCGCTTTGCGATGTCAAAGAAGACGTGGCGCGAAGCGCGGCTTCGGAATTTGGCGGCGCGGTCTATACCGATTACCGCGAGATGTTGGACAGAGAAGATCTGACGGCGATGTACGTGGTGGTGCCGACGTTTGCACACTACGACGCGGAGATTTTGGCCGCGCAACGGGGCGTCCACATGTTGTTGGAAAAACCCGTGGTGCCGACGATGGAAAAGGGCTTGGAAATTTTGGACGCCGTGCAAAAATCGGGCGTGCTGACGTCTGTGGGCTATCAACAGCGATACACCGGCGGCGCAAAACAGGGGCGCGAATTTTTGCGGGATAAGGACGTGGCGATGGCGACGGCCTATCGGTGGGGCGGGTTGCCGGGCACGCCTTGGTGGCGCGTGATGGCGCAATCGGGCGGACAGATCGTCGAGCAGACCACGCACCAAGTCGATTTGTTGCGCTATCTCGTCGGCGAGGTCGCAGAAGTGCACGCCTATTACGCCACGCGCGCCTTGAACGATGTCGAAAATCTGGATATTCCCGATGTGTACGCGCTGTCCCTGCAATTTGAAAATGGCGCGGTGGGCACGCTGAGTTCCACCTGCGTGCTCCGCAATGGCGGCGGCTCAAACGGGATCGATGTGATCATGCGCGATATGCGCGCGACGGTCGGGGGAAATGGCGTGACGGTCTTTCCAAATGGCGCCGCTGAAGTGGGCGAGATGCCCGAATCGGAAGATATCGACGAGGTGTTTATGGATGCGATTCGCTCGGGCGATGGATCGGGGATTTTGTCCGATTTTGAAGATGGCTTACGCAGCCTCGACATTTCGCTTGCGGCGAACAAATCCGCCGAGACGGGGCAATCCGAGCGAACCTATTTTTCGCAGAATCGTTGAAGAGATGGAGAGACCGCTCGCCAACCCATTGGGCGGAAAAACGAGCGCGATTTGCGAACAATCCCTTAGATCGAGGTTTGTAACATTCATGATCAGACAATTTAAAATAAAAAATTTGGGGCCAATCAGACGGGGATCTTTTGAGGTCAAACCACTCACGCTTTTTTGTGGCCCCAATAATAGCGGCAAGACCTGGGCCATGTATTCGCTGTACTACTATTTGAATTTGCAACAGGAGCCACTTTCACTTGGTTCTCTTACTGTTTTTAGAGATATGTACGCTTCTCTATTTGAGAACGGCAGTGGTTACACTTTCTCCATAGAGGAGTGGCTAACAAAAAACGGGAAAACATTGATCGAGCAGGTCAATCAAAACATTTGCGCCAATCTGTCCAATTTGTTTAATACTGCGTCAGAATTATTTGAGCACTCTCATTTTTTAGTCCAGCCCGATTTGGACATGGACAGTCTTGCCGCTGAATTGATCGAAAAAGAGGTCAATGCCCCGGTTTTTTTGGGGCGAAAAAAAATAATGCGTTTCACGAAAAAAGCGGGACGCGATTGCATTCGGCTAACCGCAGAATCAGATCGACCTCCTTATGAGATATTTGCAGACAAGTTTGGTAGTATTTTGTTGGGACTCGGTGAGGAGCGCGGTGCTTTTTTGATGCCGGCAGAACGCAATGGATTGCATTTATTTTTTCGGGAATTGAGCAGTACAAGAACCACCCTGCTGCATCATGCTTCTCGGGAAAATATCAACCTCATGGAACTTTTGCACGATGTAATGAAATCCCGCTATGCCATGCCTATCGCCCATTACATCGACTGGCTCAATGAGATGCAAAGCATCCAAGAACGCGGAACGGGCGATTTCCACCGGTATGCGGAAGTCATAAAAAAAGAATTGGTGTCGGGGAACTACACCGTGGATACGCGTACTGGCGATATCACCTTTAAGCCCGATGGCGAGTCAACTCAGCGGATGGGATTGCATTCGACTTCATCTACGGTAAAGAGTTTGTTCGGTCTTTGGTTTTATTTGGAAAACCAAGCCAAAAAAGGCGCTGTGCTGATGATCGATGAGCCGGAACTGAACCTACACCCCGAGAACCAACGCGAGATAGCGCGAGTTTTGGCCCGGTTGGTGAACGCCGGGCTAAATGTCGTGGTTAGTACACACAGCGACTATATCGTGCGGGAGCTCAATTCCCTGATCATGTTGGCAGGTGACGAGGGCGAAGAACTTCGAAAAAAATATGGCTATCGAAAGGACGAGGTCTTGTCTCCAAAAAAAATAGGTGCTTATTTGTTTGACGATCAAAAAATTACGCCGTTTGAAATTACACCTGGAGATGGTATCTATGCCACGACTTTTGACGAGGTGATCGGGGAACACAATCGCGTCAACGACGACATTTACTATAGCTTGCGGGAAAAAGGCAATGGATAATGGGAAAACGTTATTTGATTTATTTGAGCACACAATTGAGAAATCATTTCATTTGAAAAGAGATGATCTGCGATGGATTTTGGGCGAAGGGGCGGAAAACGGTACTCAACTGTCGATTATTGCTCCGAACAGATATTCGCTGGGATTCACGCTGGACGAGGCAAACTCGCCATCGGCCCAAAACTCAGCTCCTATGCCTTTTATCTCGGGCACTCCCCCTGAACATATCAAAAAAATGTGCGATGCTATAGTGGTCGTGGCATACAAGGGTAAGGGTTATCTATTTTGCATAGAACAAAAGAGTGGGTATAAGGGAGATTACAAGAAACAACTGGTGAATGGCGCGATTTTTTGTCAGTGGCTCATGGCTTTATTCGAAGCTCACGATTACTTTAACCAAAAGCCAATTTATGTCGGCTTACTCGTCTTCGCGCCTAGGGCGAGGGCAGAGAGAAAAGGTTTGACCTCACACAGAGAGGATAAACCGGAAGCCATTGACCCCATCAACCCTTTTGACAAGTGTTATAGAATGATCAATCAAAATGAAATTCGGTTGGGAGAATTGTGTAAGATAGCATCGCGCTCGGCGCGGCGTTCCTCGGCCTCATCGCCTGAACGCGGTCGGAATGGCAACGCAAATCACACGATATTTTCCTCTTCGCAAGGCCCGGACGGGTACTGACAGGTATTCACCTTTATTCACAAGTGGTGGGATATGGCACGGAAAAACGGAAAAGCGCGGCGAAAGCGGAGCGCGTTTCGAGAATTTGGGATCGCCATTTTTTTGGCTATTTTGATTCGCGGCTCGCTGGTGCAAGCGTATCACATCCCCTCGGGATCGATGGAAGATACGCTGTTAGAAGGCGATTACGTGTTGGGCGATAAGTTGACGTTTGGCACGCAAATCCCGGATCGCGTGCCGATTTTGAATAGCAAATTGCCCTCGTTTCGCATGCCGGGGTTCTCGACCCCCAAGTCGGGGGATCTCGTCATTTTTGAATTTCCCCGAGATGAGTCGCGCGATTTTATCAAGCGGTGCGTGGCGACGGAAGGGCAAACCGTGGAAATCAGAAACAAACTCGTGTACGTGGATGGCAAGCGATTCGAGAATCCAAAAGGGGTGAAGTACGAAGACCCCACCGTGCTGGGCAAACGGGACGGCCCGCGCGACAACTACGGCCCGCGCACGGTGCCGCCCGGGCACATTTTTGTGATGGGCGACAACCGCGACAGCAGTTACGACAGCCGGTTTTGGGGGATGGTGCCCATCGAGAAAGTCAAGGCACACCCCGTCTTTATTTATTTTTCGTGGGACAGCCAAGCGCCGTTGTGGAATATTTTTACCAAAATTCGCTGGGGCAGGCTGGGGCTTTTGGATTGAGTGGACCGAGGATGGGAGATCCGCGAGGTCCGAATTTGTTTGAAAACAGTCTTAAGGCGGAACGGAACACCATGCAGCGAAATGCGTATTTGAACAAAAGTATCGAGGGAGAAAGAACGACGACAGGGGCTAGGTTTCTTTTTTGCGTAGCCGCTGTTTTTTGTTTTCTGACCGCGGGACAGAGCCGGGCCGCAGAGGTGGTCTTGCTCTACACGGGCGACACGCAGAGTTTTTTGGACGTGTGTGGCTGTGCGGACGATCAACTCGGCGGCATTGCGCGGCGGGCGACGATGGTGCGGGATTTGAGGCGGTCGCATCCCGATGCGCTGTTGTTGGACGCAGGGGGCTTGTTCGCAGGCGATACGGTCTTGGATCAGTTGCGGTGCAAAATCCACCTAAACGCGATGAAGGCCATGCGCTACGATGTCGCCAATGCGTCCGTGGGCGAGTTGCGCTTTGGGCAGGCGTTTTTTGAAACCATGCGCGATTCCATAGGCGTGCCATTTGCGAGTGCAAACCTGAAGGTCGATGGCGCGCGGATGGGCGCGGAAACGCGAATTTTGAATGCGGGCGATGTGCGCGTGGGCATCGTAGGCGTGGCGGGCGAGCGGGAAATCGAAGCGCACGGCATGGCGATGGGCACATCGCGCTTGCACCTGCCCGAGGGCGTCGAGGTCGCGCGCGATGGCATCGAAGCGGCGGTTGCAAAGGCGAGTCGCGCCGCCGATCTCGTGGTGGTGTTGAGCGATTTGGACCGCGAATCGGAACGCGATCTCATCCGGCAAAACGCGGATATCGACGTGGTGATCAGCACGCGGTCAAATGAGACGACGCAGCGGATCGGCAACGCGCTCGTGCTGGGGACGCAGCCGCAGGGCAAGGCGATCGGGCAGGCGGTCTTGACGGTGGAAAACGACCGCGTGACGGCAGAACGGGTCCATCCCATCCCGCTCTCGGAAGCCATTGCCGAAGACCGCGCGATCAAACAACTCGTGGATGGCTTTTACAATCAGGTGACGCAAAGTGCGGCGTTGCAACAGACCGCGCGCCCCCGGTTTGCGGGATTCGCGCTAGAGGATCAACTCGCCCTCGGCAACAACCGCTATGTGGGCGCAGAGGCATGCGCCGGTTGCCACGCAGCCGAGGCCGAGGATTGGGAACACTCGCATCACGCGGGTGCATTTAACCGGTTGTTGCAACAGCAAAAACACTATCAGCCCGATTGCGTGACGTGCCACACCACCGGGTTTGGCTATCCAACGGGCTTTCAGATCGGCAAAGACGCGCTGACCCACGTGCAGTGCGAAGTGTGTCACGGGCCGGGAGAGCGACACACGCGCCGCCCCGAAGCGCGCAACATCCGCCGCACGCCGCCTGCCGAGTTGTGCCAACGCTGTCACGATGCGGACCAAACGCCGGATTTTGACGCGCGATTTCCCCAGATGTTGGCCGAGGTGAACCACGCCGGGCACGGTTCGTCGCACGCCGAATCCCACGCACCTGCCGAGCGGGAGGAACTCGGACGAGGGGGTCGCCCGCGAGTCGAGTTGTTCGTCATGGCCGATTGCCCCTACGGCATTCGCGCAGAACAAAATTTGGGGCCGATGTTTCACGCCTTGCGGGATCAGATCGACTTTCAACTGTACTTTATCGCAGAGGAAGCGGAGGACGGAGAAGCCGATGCCGCCCCCGCCCCGGTCAGACAAAGGCCGTCGGGGCCAGGCTGTCAGGCGACGACCGCGACGGGCACCGGGCGCTTTCGCAGTTTGCACGGCGATGTGGAAGTGGCCGAGGGCATTCGGCAAACCGTGGTGATGTCGTTGTATCCCGACCGGTTTTGGGATTATATCTCCTGCCGCAATCAGGCGGGGATTGCGACCGAGTGGCGCGGTTGTGCAACGCAGGTGGGGATGGATGCGGACAAAATCGCCGCGTCGGCCGAAAGTGTTGCGGGCGAGGATTTGTTTGCCGAGAATATCCGCCGCGCCAATGTGTTGGGCGTCCAAGCGTCGCCCACTTTGCGCGTCAATGGTCGCCTTGTCGATGCGGCTTTCGATGCGGATGCCGTGGCGCAGTTGCTCTGTCGCAATGGCGATGCCCTGCCCTTTTGCGCCGATGTTCCCGAATGCCGCGCGGACGTGGATTGCGCGCAACCGGGCAAAGTGGGCCTGTGTCGCGCAGGTGGCACGCCGAACGCGCACTGCGAATTTTTGGATCCCGTTTCGTTTCGAGCGACGATTCTCAATGACGCGACTTGTGACGTGTGCGACACGTATCCGCTCGTTCGATCCACCCTGTCCCTGTTTCCCGGCGCGGCGTTTCAAACCGTGGACGTGAACAGTTGGGCGGGGCAAAATCTGATTTCGCGTTACGGCCTAGACCGCGTGCCGTCTGCCGTGATGATGGAGGGCTTTGAAAAGACGGCCCGGTTTGGACAATACGCCCATATCATGCGGCGCGTCGGCGAGCAGTTCGTGCCCTCTGTGCGATTGAACCCGGTGACGCGGCTTTTGCGCGGCCGGGATTTGCAGGGTATGGATCTGTTCTTAGATGTGGAATCGCGCGCGTCTTTGGACATCGCCGCCCGCTTGTTGGACTGGGTGAAGAAGGTCGACGCGCCTGCGCGGTTGCGCTTGCACTTCGTGGGTGATGGGGAGCAAAACGCGCTGTTTCGACAGGCGGCGCCAAACCGAGTCGGCGACGCGTTGTTATGCCATTATCAAAAGCGGGCCTCTGCGGCGGACTGCATCGGCCAAGCGGGCATTGCCGTGCAGGGGCGAGGCGATCGCGCAGCTGTTCTCGCTTTGGCGCGGGAACTCGGCGTGGCGGCTATTGCGCCGGCCGTGGTGATCGATGGTCGTTTTGTGGTGCAAGCCAATGGGCTCGAGCAAGTGGAAGCGGTCTTTTACAGCCTGCATCCCGAATCGGTTCAGCGCGACAGGAATTTGTTATCCGACACCGACAACTGACCTCATGGAGGAACGACGATGACCACCTTGAAGAGAATCGGATTCGGCCCGCTGTTTTGCGCGTTCGCGCTGTGTGGCTTGCTCGCGGCTTTGGGGTGCAAGTCGATTCCCACAAGCCCTACCGATGATGGAGAGGGAATTAGCGGACTTTCGTACGTCAACGAACAGTGGGGATTTCAAATCAGCCGCCCAGATACCCTGTGGGGGATTCAGGTTTCGACGGATAACCTCACGCAAAACCGAGATATCAACGGCCTAGCACCTGTGACCGTGATCATTTCCAGCCCGCTATCGCCCGATTTCGCAGGTGGATTTCGCCCTCGGTTTCGCCTGTCTCCGAGTGCACTGCGCGAGATTACGCCCCTGGACTCGCTCGTCGTGAATTTTGAAGCGCGGAGTTTGATGCCGGCCTTTGATCAATATCGGGTCATTGGCGAAAAACAGCGCGTGCAACTCAAGGGCGGCGAGGCGGTGCTGTGGGAATTTCGCTATTCTCAAGTGGAACGCCCCGGACCCTATTACGGCACGCGCTTTCTAACCGCCGTGGCCCTCCACAATCAGGTGGGGTATTACATGATCGGCAATGGCAGCCGAGATGCCGGCTATCCCGCAGATGCGTACCGGCAGATCGTCGCCAGCTTGGAATTTCGATAAAATCCCTCGCGTTGTGCCAACCTCTCGGCGTTCCCCCTTTCAGGGGGTAGGTCGAAAAACCGAGCCACCGTAAGGACGCGATGGCTTCAACTCTTAATTCACATTGATCGCCGAAAAAAAATAACCCATTACGCTGGTAATGGGTTTGTTTCGTTTTAGGGCGCGTGTGAGATGTGCCCTATTCTTTTGCCTTGGCTTTGACGACGCGCTCGAGTTTGTGGATGTCGCGCCAGAGTACGCGAATCCTGCCTTGCGTCTCTGTGGTGACGACGATTTCTCCTTTGGACGACCGCAACGCGATCCCTTGAAATGTCGCGCCGTCTTTGGTCTCTATCCGGACGGAATCGCCTGTGGCGATTTGCGTCGGGGAATGCATCACCTCGTAATAGACATAAGACGAGGGCGACGTGGTCTCGCAACCACAGAGACACAGGCTCAAAACCGCGAATGCGAGCAACCCGTTCATGGCATCCTCACAGGGGTTCTGCGGAAAAAACCCGCCACTGCGCCACAGGTCGAAATTTTCGTTTGAACCGGCGCAGGCCCGATAGGCCCAAGTCGCCTGCGTCATTGACGCGGCCATACGCAGACAACGCGCTAGAGACCCGCCAGCGCAAAAAGTACGACAGGTCGGGCAAATCGGGATTGGCTTTGGCGACGAAAAAGTGCGCCAGATCGGGTTGCATCTCGCCCGTTAGTGCGAACGCTTGGACCTGCCCATCCATTTCCACACACCATCCCCGCAACATCTCTTTTGACCAACGCTGAAACTGATCGAGGGCGGCTCGCGTATATCCCCAGTCCAACAAAAAGGGGTGCCGCCTGCCTTGCCGTCGCCGCCAGTGTTTTAACAGGGCGAGGCAATGGGGTATGTCGCGGGCATCGAGGGCGCGAAAGCGCGATGGATGGGCGCGTTCAAACCGATGCACGCGCTTGCGAACATCTCGAAACAGGCGTCCTTTGGCCGCGGCGATTTGCGATGGATCGTAGATATATTCGGCGTCTTTGTCGCGCAGTTCAAAGCGTTGGGGGTCTAACAACTCGGCGTCGCGGGCATCGAGCCATAAAATTCGCGGCGGGCGGCCCCGTTGGCGCGCCGCCAGTTTTTCGACAACCCGATTCAACGCATCAACATCAAAGGGTATGGGCGGGGCGAGCAAGTCGATTCCGGTTGGACGCTGCACGAACAAACACGTACTCCCCGCGAGTTCAGCGACGCGCACGATCCGATTGGGCGCGAGGCTAAACGCACAGAGAAAGGGCGGGAAATAGCACCACGCCCGTTTGTCGGCACGCAAAAACACATCGCGCAAATACCCGCCGTGCGATGGCTCAATAGGATGCCCGATCACTTTTTCGCCGCCTTTTGCAATCCGCCGTGTACAACGGGCCGCGATACGTGCCCGTCACGAGTGGCTGTGGCTTCCCGGTGGAAATGAGACGAATCATCTGACTGACCCCGCCCAAGACCTGCGCGCCGACGTATGCGTTAAATTCCGGTACGATTTCCACGGGCGCGAAGCCCATCTGGATCAACGAGGCGAGGGCCTGTGCGGTTTCGGCGGGCGGGCGGCGACCGAAGCTGACGAATCCCTGTTTGCCCACTTCGGGCGCGAGCGCGGATACGCCACGGGAGGCGAATAATGCCAGCCCGGGCAGGGTATAGGGCGGGTCCGTGACGAATGCGTCCATTTGTCCGCACAAAGACGCCGGCAGGTCTTCGCGCAAATCGCGTGCGATCCGCGTGACGGGCAAGCCCTCGCGTTTTGCGACCGCGTCGAGAAACGCGATGAGCCGCCGGTCGCATTCGAGCACTACCACTTGTCCGAGCGCGAGTTCCAAATGCTGTGCGAGCAAGCCCACGGCCACCGAGGTCAGGTCGTCGTCGCCGAGGATGAGCAGGTTTCGGCCTTCGAGGGCGTCGTGTTCGTACAAGTACACGGCGCGTTTGAGAACGGTTTCGGGCGTTGCGTGGGATTGATCCAGTTTGACGTCGACCTTGGGCCGGCTCTCGGCGATCTCTGCGAGGCGTTCGCGCACGTCGTCCAAAATTGCGGGCGTGGGCGGCGCACTTGGACGCGCAAAGCGTTTGCGGCACGAAATCCCCAGGTCGGATTGCACGATGCCGATGCCCTCATCGGAGAGCGAGACCCCGCCTTTTCGCGTCAAAATCCCCCGTTTTTCCAATTCGCCCCGCACCGCGGCGACCACGGGAACGGGCAGGCCCACCTGCTGCGCGATGTTGCGAATGGGGATTTTTTCAGCCGCGAAGACCGCTCGCAAGATGCGGCGCACGCCCTCGGCGCCTTCTGCCAAGCGCGCCTGGGTTGCCACCTCGCGCAACAACGCGCTGCCGTCGACAAAAGCCGTTGGCTTACGCCGTTTCGGAATCAGTGTTATGGCCGACCTCCTCTTCATCGGTTTCCTCTTCATCGTCCCATTCGAGCAGATTTGCATGGTCTTTGCGATGCCGCAAAGCCACGTACATCAAACACAATCCCGACGCATAAGTCGCTTGCACATAAGCTAGGACGATCCCGGTGACCAAGACGAGCATGACGCCCAAAATGCCCCCACTCCAGACCTCCGCGCCAGACATCGTGCCCAGCGCGGGCAAACTGGCGAGCAACTGATTCCAGTTCGCGGGCTGGAACAAGAGATAGTGCGATGCCTCAGAAAAAAGATGGGCCAATTTGACGTCCATAAAAAAACCGCACGCCCAAGCGATGAGGCCAACCGCGGCCAGAGTCAGCACGCCCAACAACATCATGCCGATCCATGTGGAAACGACGATCCACGCCAAGTACAAAACCAGCCGCCAGGGCTGGGACCACGTCAGGGAAAAGGACTGGATCGCGACCTCCAAGGCGTCGTCTTCCACCGTGCCCACCATCGCGGGGGACAGGATGGACGCGACGACAAAGACCACGCCTGTGAACACGGCCAACAAGGCGACGAAAAAGATGGGGATGAAGCACAGCGCGAAAATCAGTTCGCCCGCGATGGGAATCCATCCGGCTATGGCCCCGATCACCATGCCGCCAATGACGAACATGGCAAAGAGAAAAAGCAATGTCAGCGGGCCAAACAGCACGGCTTTCCAGCTCGCTTTTGCAAATTGCCATGCGTCGCCGACCGAATAAAAATCGTCCCCGCGCAGGTGCTGAAAAGTGATTTTGCACATCATGCTCGTCGTGACAAAGACCACGGCCAAGACGAACAGCATGCCCAAGAGGTGCAACGCCGTGCCCAGCAGGTCAAAGTCGCCGAGCCTCGCGCCGGGAAACAGCCCGTAGTCTTGCCACATCGCGCCGAGAGACTCGCCCGTGCGGAGATGCGCGATGATCAGCAGAATCGAGTAGCCCGCCCAAGCTGTGATCAGCCCCAGCAGTCCAATCCAGATTTTCTTTCCAGACCAACCCAGCCGCACGCAGCGAAACAGGTCTCGAATGTCGAAATGTAGGGTCATTGAAATGCTCCTTGTCATTGATCGGATGGGGGATCGTTTTTTGGGAGATCGAGTACTTCGCGCACCGCGTCTAAAAAGTCGCGCAGTGACATGTCTATGGGCGAGGTGTTGTCCGCGGGTTTGGCGCGCACATCCGGCGGCAAAGGGGTGTGCCCCTGCACGAGTCTTACGCGGCGATTTTCGTCTTCATCTACTTGCACGGGATAACAGCCTTGGCCCAAGCCGACCGGCCAGGGCGATCCGAAATTATCGGTTTTTGAGAGAAAGAGCACGGTTTCTTTGCCGGCCGCAAATTGCGGTATCCCGGGCACATACGTGTGGTGGCCTTCCCATTCGCCGCCGGGCAAGACGAGTACCATTTCCGAATCGGCGTGCCCTTTGACCACGTTTAGAACGCGAAAGCGCGTTTGGGTAAAGATGCCCTTGCGATTGGGAAAGACCGCGTTTTCCCGGGCGAGGCATTGGACGTGGACAATGGTCTGCGCGGTTTCGCAAATTTCCTCAAAGGCAAACGCCTTCACGGTTGTCGCCGTTGCAGGCGTTGCCGCAAGTGCCAGCAGCACGAGGCCCGCGCAAGAGGTGATCAACCATCGGTTAGCCATGGGTCTTCTCCTTGAGAATGGATGGATGTGCCGAACGCCGTTCATTTTTAACCGCTTAACGGGCAAAGGGTTCCGGTTGCGAAAGCGATTCGAATATTTGTTTTGCCCATGCCAACGCGGCCTCGCGGGTCGTCACGCGGCCCTCTAATTGTGCATCTTCCACCGCCCGCAAGACATGCTTGAACGCAGGGCCGGGCGCGTGGCCCATCGCGATGAGGTCGTGGCCGTCGATCAGGGGAGTGGGGCGGATTTGCTCCGGCGGCAGGGTTTCGAGCGCGGTCTTGCAAAAGGTGTAATTTGCCAAGTCGCCATGGCAGGATAGACAATCTACGCGGTGCAACTCCAGATGATCTTCGAACCGGTGCGTGCGTAAAAATCGCTTCAATGTGCTCGGGCGCATGTCCTGTGCATGCATGAATTTGTGGTGGTCGGCCACCAATGCCGCGATGTGCTTTGTCTGATCGTGGGAGAAGCGCGACCGCTTGCAAATTTCCTCGGCCATTTCGCGCCCGACCTTTGTGTGGTTGTGAAACCGAATGCGGTCGCGCACCTCATAGGTCGGGGGTTTGCCTATGTCGTGCAACAAAACGCCCATCGCCAATTCGGGCGAGGGATCGCGCAGCAGGCCCAACATGATCAAGGTGTGGGTCAGCACATCGCCTTCGGGATGAAATTGCGGCGGTTGCGGCACGCCATCCAGAGCCACGACTTCGGGCAAAAAAACAGCCATCAATCCCAGGTCGATCAGGCAACGCACGCCCCAAGGCGCGCCCCCTTCGGTCAGGATTTTGACGACCTCGTCGCGGACGCGCTCGCAACTGATGGCGTCAATGCCGCGGCTCAAGTCTGCGATAGCCAGTCGCGTTTGCTCCTCGATGGGCCAGTGGTAGCGGCACGCAAAGCGCACGGCGCGCAACATTCGCAAGCGGTCTTCGCGGAATCGCGCATGGGGATCGCCGATGGTGCGGATCACCTTTTTTTGGATGTCGGCCCGCCCGCCGACATAGTCGAGCATCTCCTCGGCGATGGGATCGTAGAACATGCCGTTGATGGTGAAATCGCGCCGCTCGGCGTCTTCTCGTTCATCTGCGAATACCACGCCGTCGGGATGCCGCCCGTCTGAATATGCCAAATCCCGGCGAAAGCGCGCCACTTCGTACGCGTGATTGCCCCATCGCACGAGCGCCACCCCGAAGTGCGCGCCGACCGCTTGGGCATGTGGAAAAATGCCGATCACCTGTCGGAGATCGGCATTTGTGGCAATATCGTAATCGCGGGGCGGTTGCCCCATCGCCATGTCGCGCACGCATCCGCCTGCCCACAGCGCTCGAAACCCCCGCGCCTGCAACCGGCGCACGATTTCCAGCGCGCCTGCGCGTGCCTCTGCGTTATCCATCTTCTACGGTCACCCGCTGAATGCGCGCGCCCAAGGCCCGCAAGCGCGTGTCGATCTGTTCGTAGCCGCGGTCGATCTGTTCGATGTTGCGGATCACGCTTTGCCCCTCGGCGCACAATGCCGCGATGATCAATGCCATGCCCGCCCGAATGTCGGGGCTCGTCAGATGCTCGCCGTAGAGTTTGGACGGCCCCACCACCACGGCGCGATGCGGGTCGCAAATCACGATTTTCGCGCCCATGTCGATGAGGCGGTCGAGCCAGTACATGCGCTGTTCGAACATTTTTTCAAAAAACAACACCGTGCCCCGCGCCTGCGTGGCGACGACGATGGCAATGCTCATCAGATCGGGCGGAAACCCAGGCCATGGGTCGTTGTCGATGCGCGGAATCGCATCGCCCACGTCGGGCATGATTTCCAGCTTTTGAAAGGGCGGCACGACGATGTCTCGGCCATCGACTTCGACTTCGAGGCCCAACTGCCGAAATACCATCAATGTCTTCCGCATGTTTTTGGGCGCGGCCTCGACGATGCGAATCTCGCTGTTGGTGGCCCCGGCCAAGCCGATAAAGCTGCCGACTTCCATGTAATCCGGCCCGATGGTGTGCGTCGTTCCGCGGAGTTTGGACACGCCTTCGATCACCATCTCATTTGTGCCAATGCCCGAAATTTGCGCGCCCATGTCGTTGAGCATGAAGCACAGTTCTTGTACGTGCGGCTCTGATGCCACGTTGGACAAGATGGTCGTGCCGCGCGCGAGCACCGCGGCCATCACGGCGTTTTCCGTGCCGGTGACGCTGCGCTCGTCCAAAAAAATGTCCGCGCCGACGAGCCCCCTAGGCGCCTGAAAATCGTAGATGTGATTGGTGTGGAAGCGCGCGCCGAGTTCTTCGAGCGCGATCAAGTGGGTATCCACCCGTCGCCTGCCGATGCGGTCGCCGCCGGGTCGCGGAATGGTCGCTTGCCCAAATCGCCCCAACAAGGGGCCGGCAAACATAAAACTGCCGCGCACTTTTCGGCACAAATCGGCTCGCAACGCGGATTTGTTGACGCCTTCGGTGCAAACCGTCAGTTCGTGATCGCCCGACTCGCGGACTTCTGCGCCGAGGTCGCGCAAAATCTCGACGATGACGCCGATGTCGCCGATCTGGGGCACGTTTTTGAGCACCACGGGTTCTTCCGTCAGCAAGGTCGCGGCCAAAAGCGGTTGTGCCGCATTCTTGTTGCCCGCCGGAACCACTGTGCCAGACAGCGGATGTCCACCTTCAATGACGAACTGTTCCATAAAAAACGCCTCCAATGGAATGGGGATCAGAGAGGCGATATGTCGTTGCGTGGGAAGTTCAACTATAATACAGATGCGAAAATAGTTCAAGAGCAAAAGACGGGAGACGGGAGACGGGAGAGGGAAGACGGAAGAGGGAAGACGGAAGAGGGCTTTTTTGAGTGATGGATCAAGGGCGGTTTTGATGGGTTTGAGCCAGCGCATCATGCGCGAAAAAAACCCACACCCCACCGCCGCTGTGTCTTATGCACGACCTGCGCCGCCCAATCCGCGTCCATCCTCTTGTCTGAATCACAGATTACGCGGATTTTGGGATTACGCAGATTACCCCCCATAACCCTCTACCCTCTTCGCCCTCCCTCTCGCCCTTCGTCCATGCTCTCTGCCCTTTGCCTTACTCTCGCCTTTAATCCGCCTTTAATCCCCTAATCTGTGTAATCCGCGATTCAGACGAGTTACCCGCACGCTTCACACCACCTGCGTTCCCCCGTGCCTGTCCTCTGCGTTGGGCCAGAGATCACGCGCTGATCATTTCGAGCGTACTGGGCAATTGGCTGAGCGTGAGTTTTTTGAGTTCGACCTTCTCGCTCGCGTGATCGATGTCAATGCCAATCACCCGAGACCTTCCGCGCTTTTGGGGGCAAAGACGGTTACGCCGTCGCCATCCGCGAACTCACCCCCCGTCAGTGGACAAAGCGTTGCTTGGGGTTCAGCTACTGGCGGGTTTTCTCTTGGGGATGGGCTACGAGACCTACAAATTTTTAAGATGTATGACAACGGGCTTCGGAATGCTTTTTTGCAAGGTCAGATCGAGGCGTTTGCGCCTGTGTATAACCATTTTCTCGCGCTCCAGCGGAGATACTATCGTCGCTAGAAAAAGTATATTCCCAAAGGGCTTTGTTGCATAAATAGGTGTTGGTCGGGTTGGGGGTTGCAAAAAGACAGGCTCCTTTGTAGATTGGGCATGAGTTTTCCCTAAGAAGCCATCTAAAAACTCGGACCGCCATTGAGAGCGTCGCAAAAACATTCGCTTTTCGCAGATTAAAACCCAAGAATAAGGGCCTTTATTCCCCCTTTCCTCCTAGGAAAGGGGGCTAGGGGGTTAGGTCCCAATAATTTTTAGATGGCTTATAAAAAAAACCCATTCTCATCAGGAACCCACTAAAAAAATGATCCATCAAAACAAAAAATCCCTCAGCGAACGCGACATCCGCACGAAGTACATCACGCCAGCCTTGGTCCGTGCCGGATGGGACCTGCATACCCAAATGCGCGAAGAGGTCTATTTCACGGATGGGCGGATCGATGTAGGCGGCCAGAGGCCCACGCGGGGGGCGGGAAAGTTCGCGGACTACATTCTCTACTACAAACCGCACATCCCCATCGCCGTCATCGAGGCAAAGGACAACGAGCACACCGTCGGCGCGGGCATGCAACAGGCCCTCGGCTACGCCGAAATTCTCGACCTTCCCTTTGTGTTCAGCAGCAATGGCGATGGCTTCATTTTTCACGACAAGACCTCGACAGGTGGCGATCTGGAATCCGAGTTGCCCCTCGAAGCATTTCCCTCGCCCGAAATGCTGTGGGCCAAATACACCGCGTACAGAGGCATCGCGGCGGACATTGAACCGGTCGTCGCCCAAGACTATTTTGCGGACGGGAGCGAACGGGCGCCGCGCTACTATCAGCAGATCGCCATCAACCGGGTGACCGAGGCCATAGCGCGGGGCGATGAGCGGGTGCTGTTGGTCATGGCGACCGGCACTGGCAAGACCTATGTCGCATTCCAAATCATCTATCGCCTGTGGAAAAGCGGCGTCAAAAAGCGCGTCCTGTTCCTCGCCGACCGCACCGCCTTGATCGACCAAACCGCGCGCGGCGACTTCCGCCATTTCAAGGAGGCGATGACCGTCGTTAAAAACCGGAACGTCGATACCGCGTACAACATCTACCTCGCGCTCTATCAAGGGCTTGCGGACAGCCATGCCGAAGACACCTATAAACAATTCAGCCGCAATTTTTTTGATCTCGTCATCGTGGATGAGTGCCATCGAGGGAGTGCCCGCGAGGACAGCAAGTGGCGCGAAATTCTCGAGTACTTCAGCGCGGCTTCGCACCTCGGCCTCACGGCGACCCCCAAAGAGACGACCGAAGTATCCAGTTCCGAATACTTCGGCGATCCGATTTACACCTACTCGCTCAAGCAGGGCATTGACGACGGCTTTCTCGCGCCCTATCAGGTCATCAAAGTCACGCTCGACATCGACGCCGAGGGTTGGCGTCCGCCCCAAGGCTTCCGAGACAAGGACGGAAATTTTGTCGAGGATCGCATTTACAATAGGCGGGACTTCGACAAAAACATCGTCGTTGAAGAACGCCGCCAAATCGTGGCCGAAAAGATCACCGAGTTTCTCAAGGGCAGCGACCAGTTTGCCAAAACCATCGCGTTCTGCGTCGATATCGAACACGCCGAAGGCATGCGGCGCGCACTCGTCAATGCCAACGCGGACCAAATGGCCCAAAACAGCAAATACGTCATGCAGATCACGGGAGACAACGAAGAGGGCAAACGCCACCTCGACGCTTTTATCAACCCCAACGAGCCTTACCCGGTGATCGCCACGACCTCCAAATTGATGACCACCGGCATCGACGCACAGACCTGCAAGTTGATCGTCCTCGACGCCAATATCGGATCGACGACGGAGTTCAAGCAGATCATCGGACGGGGCACGCGCATCAACGAGGACTTTGGGAAACGCTACTTCACGATCATGGACTTCCGCGACGTCACGGCCTTGTTTGCCGATTCCGCGTTTGACGGAGATCCGATCCGCACCAAAGAGATGTCGCAACATGAAGACCTTTCCGAGATCGATAAAGAGGGGAGTGCGTTAGCCTCTCTTTATCGAGAGGATAGCGAGAAAGAATACAGGGCGACGCGAACGGTCACTGTCAACGGCGTTGAAGTGACCGTTCTCAATGAGCGCGTGCAGTACCTAGGAGAAGATGGCAGGATTATCACGGAGAGTTTGCGCGCCTATACCCGCCGCAATGTGCGGGCGAACTACGCTACCCTCGATGCGTTTTTGAACTCGTGGGCGCGTGCCGACAAGAAACAGGCGATTGTCGAGGAGTTGAAAAAACAGGGGGTTATTTGGGACGCGCTGCAGGATGAGGTCGGCGGGCATTTCGATCCGTTCGATTTGGTCTGCCACGTCGCGTACGATCAGAAACCCCTGACCCGGCGGGAGCGGGCGGACGACGTCAAGAAGCGCGATTATTTTGCCAAGTATGGCGACCGCGCTCGCAAGGTCATCGACGCGATCTTGGACAAATACGCCGCCGACGGTTTGGCGGATTTGGAGAACCCCGCTATCGTCACGCTCGACCCGATCAAGCGACTCGGCACCGCGCCCGAGATCTTCAATGCTTTTGGTGGCAAAGACGGTTACGCCGTCGCCATCCGCGAGCTCACCGCCGCGCTCTATCGAGCGGCATAGGAATGGACAGTTATGGCAAACATCTCCGCATTATGCGGAACGAAGACCAAGGCATTTCGGCGATGCCCAGCGTCTCGAACAACTCGGGTGGATGCTCTTTCTCAAAATTTTGGACGAGAAAGATCAGGAGTTGGCGCTCATTCGCGACGGGTATGTGCCCGTCATTCCAGAGCGATTCCAGTGGCGCACTTGGGCGGTCGATCCCGAAGGCATCACAGGCGACGAGCTCCTCGCCTTTGTCGATGATCCCAACGATGGCCTGTTCGCCCGGCTCAAAAATCTCCAGTCCGCCGCCGATCCCAACCGCGCCATGCTCGTGCGCGAGGTTTTCGATGGGTCAAACAACTACATGAAGTCGGGCTATGCCATGCGCCGAGTGATCAATCAACTCAACGGCTTTGACTTCAACAGCTCGGAAGACCGCCAAATTTTCGGCACTATTTACGAGAGCATCCTCGTCGAACTGCGCGATGCGGGCAACAAAGGCGAGTACTACACGCCCCGCGCCATTACGCAACTGATGACGCAGAACACGGACCCGCGCCTCGGCGACAAGGTGCTCGATCCGGCCGCCGGGACCGGGGGCTTCCTCAGCGCCGCCATCGACTATGTGCGCGAACGGTATGTCCATACGCTCGACGACGAAGCGGTGCTCCAAAGGTCCATCACCGGCTGGGAATACAAGCCCGTCGCCTATGTCCTCGGTCTCACGAATTTGATTCTGCACGGCTTGGAGGTGCCGGACTGGCACTATACGGACAGTCTCAAGACCGAATACAATAGCATTGGCCCGCGCCAGCAGGTGGATGTCATTTTGGCGAATCCGCCTTTTGGAGCCGGCATTGCCGAGGGCGTGGAGTCGAATTTTCCCCAAGCCTTTCGCTGTCGGGAGTCCGCGGATCTGTTTGTCGTCTTGATGATCCAGTTGCTCAAGCCCGGCGGCCGGGCGGCCATTGTTCTGCCCGATGGCTGTATTACCCGGCGAGGGCTACAAGGTCCGCATCCGCGAGAAACTCTTGACCGATTGCAATGTCCACACCATCGTTCGCCTGCCGCAATCTACGTTTCATCCGGCGACCGTTTCGACCAATCTCCTCTTTTTTGAAAAGGGCACGCCCACCAGAGAAATTTGGTATTACGAGCACCGCCTGCCCGAAGGCCAAAAGAGTTATTCCAAGACCAAGCCCATCCAGTTTCACGAGTTTGAAGCGATGCAGGACTGGTGGAATGACCGCGAGGAGAATGAAGTGGCTTGGCGGGTGAGGGTCGGGGATTTGAAAGAAGGGTTGGATTTGGACGTGAAGAATCCCCACCAAAAAAAGAAAAGAGAATCTGAAACAATACAAGAAATCTTGGAACGCCTTCGGGAATCGTTTCAGAAGTGCGGAGCTATCACTGAACAAATCAAGGCGGATTTCGCATGATGGAAACAATCAAACTAGGTCAACTGATTCACAAAACGCATACCAAATTTTGTGACCTCGACAAGGATAGGCACTTTGAAGTACTGGGGGTATCGAATAGAGATGGTATCACGAGAACGACACATAAGAAATCGGCAGACCTCAGCAACTATCTCCTTATAGAACCAAACTCATTTGCCTATAATCCTTACAGAATCAATGTAGGATCAATCGGCTTGACGCCCCCTACGGTTACGGGAATAGTCAGCCCTGCCTACATCGTCTTTCAGACAGATAGGGAAAAACTCATTCCTGAAGTATTGCTGGATTTCCTGAAGTCTGATGAGGGATTGAGGCAAATCAACCAACTCGCTCGAGGGACAGTAAGAAAAGCTCTCAGGTATGACGATCTTTGCGAAATAGATTTCCCCAACCTATCTCTTGAAAAGCAAGAGCAACTGGTTAGACGAAAATCAAAATTCGATGCCAAGCGCGAGATTTTGCGATTAGAACTCGCCCGCCAAGAAACCCTCCTCGCCAAACTCAAGCAGGCGATTTTGCACGAGGCGATACGAGGCGAACTGACGGCGGACTGGCGGCGAGAGAACCCCGATGTCGAACCCGCAAGTCAATTGCTCGAGCGCATCCGCGCAATCTGCGTAATCCGTTTAATCCGCGATTCAGACACTAGTTGGGGATCGATCTGATGAAACGCAAAGAAGGGATGGAAACGATGAGAAATGAGTTCACAGCGATTATTGAGCGGGACGAGAACTGGTATATTGCCTTTTGTCCAGAGATTCCCGGGGCGAATGGTCAGGGCAAAACGCAAGCGGAAGCCCGCGGGAGTTTGGCTGAAGCCATCGCACTTATCTTGGAGGATCGTCTAAGAGCGGACGTAGGAACGGCGAGTGGTGGATTTGCAGTTTCAGAGGAAGGTAGCTGGACGAGGCGAATCGCCAAATAGTCAAAAAAGAAAATTTCTGAAAACGCACATCTATTGCGGAAGCAACGCAAATTTGCTATTATTTGTCCGTACACTTCAAACAACGAATGTCGATTTAGGGGGATGAAATGGGCAATACACACGCAACCAAGCATCGAGACTCCAAACGCGAGCAAGATCGGAAGGCCATAGATTTGTTGCCGCAAGGCACGCCGATTTCGCAAGGCTTTTGGGCGTCGCCGTCGTTGGGGGAGTTGGCCGAGGCTCAAAACGTACAGCCGATGGCAAACGTGCGGGATCTTTTCGGCACATGGCCAGGTGAAAAAGACGATGGATTTGAAGCGGCCGTTGACCAACTGCGCCATTCCGAAATGAAGGAAATTGACCAGTCATGAACGGCGATCAGAGCAGGTATAAACCATGAGACTCAAGACCTCCCCACAGAGTCAGAAACAGGCCCCACCGACGAGGAGCCAAGGGACCGCGGTGGAGACCGCCATCCGATTGTCGAAGGGGAATAAATCGCGCAAATGGGAAGCCACTGCCCCTCGGGAAATTCCGCGCTGGCCTTCTCCTAAGCGCGGCGAAAGCAGGGCATAATTTCCATCTCGCGGTCAGGGTGTAAAATTTTACGCCCTTCTACATGACAAAAACCCCGTCTGGTCATTCCAGCACGGGGTTTTACACAGGCAGTTGGAGAATGGAAATTTGATAGCGGGAGCAACAGAAAGATAATCATCTGTGAACGAGTTGAACTGGGGATCGATCTATGGAAATGGCGCGCAATGAAGGGACGCCGTTGCAGGATGTGGTGGCGGCGCGGCGCGGGCAAAAAGAGGTGCGCCGAAACAGTTGGTTGCTGGTGATCAACGGGGGACTGGTGATGATGTCCTACACGTTTATCAGCGCGGACTTGGTGATGCCGGCCTTTGTGCAAACCCTGACCACATCCAGCATTTTGGTGGGGATGGCCGGCGCGCTGATGAGAATGGGTTGGGCGTGGCCGCAGGTGTTCATCTCGCGGATTATCGAACCCAAACCCCGAAAGATGCCCCTGTTGATCGGCGCGGGGTTGGCCCGGAGCGCGATGTGGATTTGGGTGGGCGTCATGACCATGTTCTTGGGGGGCATGACGCCCGCCATTTTTTTGGGTCTGTTTATGGTGTTTTACGCGATGGGCACGTCGCTGATGGGCGTGATGAGCGTGCCGTGGATGGATCTGATGGGCAAGGCGATCCCCGCGTCTCATCGGTCGAAAATTTTCGCGCTCCGCCGATTTTCCGGGGGCGCGATGTCCATGGTCGCAGGGCTTTTGATCACCTATATTTTGAGCGCGCAAAGCGGGTTGGCGTTTCCGAGTAATTACGCGGTGTTGTTTATGCTGTCCGGCTTGGGCACTGCGCTCGCCGTGTTGACATTTGGCATGATCCGCGAACCGGTCGAGCGGCGGACGCGCGCGCAACTCTCCCTAAAGAATTATTTGCTCAGCGGCGCGCGCTTGATGAAAGAGGACGCGAATTTCAGGCGGCTTTGCACGGTGCAATTTCTGTGGGGCTTCAGCATGATGGGCGGGCCGTTTTACGCGCCCTACGCGATCACGGGCTTGGGCATCGGCGCCGCCTATCTTGGGCTTTACGTAACGGCGATGCAATTTAGCGCGGTGTTTTCCAATGTGGCGTGGGCGTGGATCGGGCGTTACAAGGGCAATCAGGCGTTGTTTTTGTACGGCACGTTCTTGCTCGCGCTGTCCATCGCGGTGCCTATCGGGATCGAGTACGTCCCCCACCGCCCGATCTGGTTTTGGGGCACAGAGATCGATTTGCGGGTCGCGGTGTACGCGCTCACCTTTGTTTTTTCCGGCGCGGCCCAAAGCGGCATGTACTCCGGGCGCATGAGCTACGTCCTCGACATCGCGCCCGCGGACCGGCGGCCCACGTACACCAGTTTTATGAATATGTTTATGTTTCCGCAGGGCTTGTTGCCCATGCTGGCCGGGGTGCTCGTGGCGTGGATTTCCCATCGGAATCTGTTTCTCATTTCCCTGGTCTTCATCCCCTTTGCCGCGCTGCTCGCCCGCCAATTAAAACCCGTCATTCACAGCGACGACTGAATCTCTTCGGCGAGGTCTTCGGCTGGATAAGTGAGAATCTCCGCGAGGGTGGGGTGGTAATGCGGCATGCTCATCAAATCGTACACGGTCCCGCGAAAGTGCATGATCGCGATGAGTTCGTGGATGAGTTCACACGCCTCCGGCCCGACGATGTGCCCGCCGATGAGTTCGCCGGTTTTGGGATCGCAGAGGAGTTTGACAAAGCCGTGGGTTTCGCCCATGACCATGGATTTGCCGTGGTCGTCAAAGGGATAGGACGCGACGCGATAGGGAATATTTCGTTCGCGGCATTCTCTTTCCGAAACGCCCACAGACGCGAGTTGCGGGTCCGTGAAAACCACTTCGGCTTTGAGCCTGTAGTCGATGCGCCGCGTTGTCGCGTGTTCAACCGCGTTGTGCCCGGCCACCTCGCCTTGTTGCACCGCGATGTGTACGATCTCGTAAAGCCCCGTGCTATCGCCCGCCGCAAAAATATTGGGCGCGGTCGTCCGCATCTGATCATCCACCACAACGCGGCCGTTCGCAACCTGCACGCCCGCGTTGTCGAGCGCGAGCGATTGGATGGCGGGCACGCGGCCCAAGGCCTGGAGGATCGCCTCGGCCGAGGCCACACATTCTTTGCCATGGTGGAGAAAATGGGCGATTTTGGCACCGTCCTTTTCCGTGAATTTTTGCAACTGCGTCCCGGTAAAAACCCGCATCCCCTCTTCTCTAAAGCGATCTTCCACCGGGCGGGCGAGGTCTTCGTCCGCGCTGCTGAAGATGTGGTCGCTGCGCTGAATAAGCGTGGTGCGCGTGCCCAAGCGACAGAAAAACTGGGCGAACTCCACGGCCACTGGCCCGCCGCCCAAGACGATCATCGACTTGGGCAATGCCCGCAACTCGAGCGCGTCATCGCTGGTGAGATACCCCACCTCTTTCAGCCCGGGAATGGCGATGTCGGCAACCGTCGACCCCGTGCTGATGATGAAATTCCGCGCGGTCAGGGTTTGCCGCCCCACGGCGATGGCGTTGCGATTGACAAAGCGCGCCCTGCCCGAGATGAGCGCGAATCGCGGACTGCGGAGTTGCGCGATCCGATAGTCCGCAAATTCCTTGACGAGTGCGCGTTTGCGGTCGTTGATTTCACCGAGATCGGCGTGCAAATTGGACGCGCGCAAGCCAAATTCTCTGGCGCGGCGCATCCATGACATAATCTCGGACGAGCGCAGAATGGCCTTGGTGGGCATACACCCGCGCAAAATGCACAAGCCGCCCAACGGCCCTTTGTCGATAATGGCGACTTTCGCGCCCAACTCTTGGGCCGTGCGCGCTGCGGCATACCCCGCGCTGCCGCCCCCAATGACGATGACGTCGTAATCCATAGCGGTATTCCTCGCCCCTAATTAAATTGATTTTTTTCTCTCCTGATGCAATATGCTACCGGTGAGTGCTCAATTTGACGTTCCACCGTAATTCAGAGAAGCCATGACCAAAATGCCATCCCAAAAGTCCATCAACGAAAGCCATCAGGCACAGCGCGCAAGTCCGTTTGCAACGCACTTCTCTTTTGCAACCCCCTTGGCAGGCTGGCGCATGTCGTGCAATTACAAAAGCGATTTGCGCTGTGCAAGCCCCTCGGCGCATGAGAGCGGCATTTTTTGCCTACTTTTTGTTGCTGTAGACCATACTACGCGACAAAACTAAGAATCGGGTAAAAATCGCGCTTCTTTTAGGATTTTCAGACAGCGTTGGAATGTGCGTGCGTGGTCTTGAATATTCAAAAGGACATATTGCAGATAATCGAGTCCATATCGAAAGAGACTTTTCTCTTTTTTCTCATGGTTTTTTATTTTGAGCGGGGTGTGGTGGGCGCGCGCTTCGCCCATGAGATGGGCCCAACACACGGCGAGGGTCAAGAGCGCGATGAGTTTTTCGATGCGGTCGGCGTCGGTGAGATGGGTCTGTTCGAGATCAAAGCCTCGGCGTTTGAGGTTGGCAAAAAGGACTTCAATACTCCATCGTTTTTTATAGGTCTTGAGTGCGTCAATGCCTTGTGTGTTGCTGCCGACCATCACCCATTCCTCTGGGCATCGGATTGCCGATAAAGAGAGCGATTGTCCATAGACGCGCCCGGGTTTTGGCAAGGTCGTTTGCTGATTCAAGGTCAGATTGGCGAATCGTTTTTTCAATGGAATCGCTTTTTGTCCCGTTTCGAGGATCGCGTTTTCTTTGAGGCGAATGACAAAAGGCATGTTGTTTTCGGTCAACCACTTAAACCATTTTCGCCCAATAAATTCGCGGTCGGCCACCAAGGCGCGAATCTTACAGGTCTTGATGTGTTGACGGACCCGTTTCATGAGGTCTATGCGCTCTTGCGTGCTCGAGTTGCCCTTTTTGTGGAGCATCTTGAAGCAAATGGGAAACGCCATGTCTCGATAGAGGATGCCCACGGTCAGGAGATTGATCGACACCTTACCCAACGACCATTGGGTCCGGTCCATGGCGAGGATAAAATCCGATTTGACCGGTAAGAGATGCAGAATCAAGCCCGTTGCCCAATCTTCCGGTAGCGTGAACTCGGCGAAAAAACGTTGGATTCTGCGGTAGTTGGATTTTGGCTTCACTTTGCCATTGAGCGCATTGGCCAGTTTGGTCAAATTGACGGTCGTCACTTTCATCAAGGCCAAGAGAAAGGCCGAGAGGAAGGTCACCCGGGCTTTGTGCCAAGGAAAATGCGCTTGCAAGATGGGGTACAGTTGCATAACTTGATCCGACATAGACCTGTGCTTTCCGAGAAGGGGTGAGGGTTTTTGCGGATAACTTAAATCTAACTCTTTTTCAGATTTTGCACAGGTCTTTATTTTTTGTCGCGTAGTATGGCTGTAGACAAAAAGTAGGTCGCCGAAGGCATCGGAGGCAACCAACTATGCTACAGTACCAAACGTGTTAGAAAAGCGAGCCGTGCAGGTGCTTACTTGTGCGTCTCAAAATTTGGTATCATTTAATTTTCAGAGCATTAAGCCCGCGACCACGGGAGGCGTTAAATGACATTCGACTTCATGGACGTACTGATCGGATTCATGGAATTTCTCTGGGCGTCCTTCCTGTTGCTCGCGCCCATGCTCTTGCTCGGCCTGTTCCTCTCTGGATTGATCCACATCTCGATTTCGCGCCGCGCCATGCTCAAGTGGTTGCGCGATGACAACCTGAAATCCGTGAGCGCCAGCGCGGCGATTGGCGTGCCCATCCCGCTTTGCAGTTGCTCGGTCGTGCCCGTCGTCGCCGAGATGCGGAAGAAAGGCGCGTCCCGTTCGTCATGCTTGTCTTTTTTGATCACCGCGCCGGAAACGGGCGCAGACTCCATCTTGATCACGCATGCGTTTTTCGGATTCGTCGCCGCCCTCGTCAGGCCCGTCATCAGCTTTATCACCGCGGTCATCGCAGGCCTCTTCTGCATCGGTCTCGCAAAGGACGACCGCGGCGAAGCACAGGCGCGTATCCATCGCTGCGAGAGCGACTGCGACGCGCACGAGCCGCTCCTATCCGGCAGTGACGATTGCTACATCTCGCCCGCGCAACTCAAAGCGTCTCTACTCGCCTATTTGAGACGCATTGGGAACAAAATCAGCCGGCGGGGAAATGCCCCGCGTGCGGATGCCGATGCGTTGGACTTTGCGAAAATCTGCAAGCACGTTTTCCGCTATGGGTTCGTAGAAGTGGCGGACGACATCTTGTTCGCGCTGATCGTGGGCGTCGCACTCGGCGGCGTGCTCTACTTGGCACTGTCGAGCGATTTGATGGCGAATGAATACGCGCGCTGGCTGGCCTATCCCATCATGGTGCTGGTCGGCATGCCCCTCTACATCTGCGCCTCTGCGAGCACGCCCATCGCCGCCGCGCTGGTCGCCAAGGGCTTCAGCCCGGGCGCGGTGCTGATTTTTCTCATGACCGGGCCGGCCACAAATACCGGCACCATCGCCGTCATCGTCAGCCAGTTCGGCACGCGCTTCGCGTCTGTTTATGTCGCCGCGGTCATCGCCGTAACCGTGGTTCTCGGCATCGCGCTCGACGCCATCCTCATCGCCTTTGGCGCGACGCTCTCCGTCAACCTCGCGGCCTCTCATTCTGCGGCCATTCAAGTCGTGCAATGGGGCGGGGCCTTCGCCCTCATCGCCCTGATCGTCTGGCGATTCCG
This sequence comes from Candidatus Latescibacterota bacterium, assembly GCA_965242535.1. Taxonomy (GTDB): domain Bacteria; phylum Latescibacterota; class UBA2968; order UBA2968; family UBA2968; genus VXRD01. The sequence goes on along the minus strand of OZ251458.1, from coordinate 3,675,880 downwards.
CGCAGGCGGCCTCAAGAGCGGGTACAGGGACATGTTCGCCAACCTCCGACCTTAAGTGCCCTGCGCGACACTGCCGGGCGTTTTTTTAGGGATGCAACGCGTCGGATTCGACAATGTGCAGCGCGTAAGCGAGGCCGATCCCGATGAGGAAAGACGCGGTGAGCTTGCCGCGGTCGTGGCTGTGGAAATGGATCTCCGGCAGCAAATCGCTCAGGGAAAGGCACAGGAACGCGCCGGCCGCAAACGCCAGCGTGCGACCGATCACCTGCCCCATCCACGCACCGAACAATCCCACGCCCCAAAACGTCAAGATGGCAACGACTGGGCAGATCAGGGCAAACCCGATATTGACCGCTGTGCGAGACCAAGGACGCAACCCGGCGGCTTGCATGACGCCCGTAATGGAGAGCGCGTCGAGCGGCTTGTGCAAAAAGATCGCCAGAAATACGCCGAATCCAGCCAAACCCAACCCGCCTTCATACCCCCATTCCGCCCGAATGCTCGCGCCCAACGCGATTCCCTCTGTCGCCGTGTGCAAGGTCATGCCGAGGGCAATGCCGATCCAACTCAGCGAATGCACATCCGGGCCGTGACCGCACTCCTCGCCGCTGAAGTCGTGTTGGTGAAAGTGGAAGAGGCGCAACAGCAACAACATCAGAATCAGGCCCAACATCATCCACCACACGGCTATCTCAACGGCATTTGGCCCGGCGATCTGCGCCAAACCGTGGGGTAAGAGATGGTACAGGGCAACGCCGAGAATCAGCCCCGCCACAAAACTCATCACCATCTGCGTGCGCGTATGCGTCATCGTCACGATACTCGGCAACCATCCGCCGAGCAAAGACGCGCCGACGATGGCGATGGAATATCCCGCCAACAACAGCAAGGGGTTTGAATCCATAATCGCTCAAACTCATCGAATCCGAACATCGAACAAAACGGCAAAACCGCGGGCCTTTTGTCGGTCAACGACATACCTCATCCAAACTTTATATATCGGATTTCACCTTTGGGGGCAAGCGGAAAGGCGAATAATGAGCGGTTGCAAAATCGAGTGAAATGGGGTATATTTGCCTTTCCATCGATCATCTTTTTGTCACGCGAGAAAGGAGCAGCGATGTACACCATCAATACCATAGAGGATCTGATCGGCGCACTGGACGAAAATCCCGAATGGGTCGACGCCCTGCGCGCCCGGCTCCTCACGTCCGAGTTGCTCGATCTGCCCGAAAAGTTCACCGGGTTCGTCGCCGAGATGAACGCCTTCGTCGCCGAGACAAAAAAGTTCGTCGCCGAGATGAACGCCTTCGTCGCCGAGATGAATGCCTTTGTCGTTAAGGTGAACGAGTTTATCGAGGCCACGAACAAGCGTTTTGAGGCTATCGAAAATCGGCTGGATAAGGTCGAAAGCAGACTGGATGGCGTGGACAAGCGTTTGGATAGACTCGAAAACAGTGTAGGCGTGCTCAAAGGGGGGCACGCCAGAACCTCCGCAATCGGAAATGCCGCCTTGATCGCCCTCGACATGGGATTTGAGATGGTCGGCACCGTGCCGCAACAAAAAATCATCTCTATGGTCGAATCTCGGGATCCTGCGGACATTCCCAAAAACGAGCGGCGGAGTTTCTACTCGGCAGACTTGATCGTGGAAGTCATGGATAAGGCCGGTGAAACCTGCTATCTCGCCGTGGAAATCTCCTTCACAGCCAATGGTCGAGACACGCGGCGGGCCATTCGCAACGCCGCGTTCTTGACCCGGTTCACGGGCAAGTGCGCCTATCCCGCCGTCGCCGGCATGCACAGAGACAACCGCATACAGGGCGCCATCGAATCGGGGGATGTGTTCTGGTTTCAACTCGATGCCGAAGACCTCGAAGTCGAATGATCGCATTTTCTTAGCAGTGGCAAAAAACCGGCGTCATGTGGGGCGATGCGCCGGTTTCTTTTTTTGAGGAGTGTGCTATGGCAGTCAAAACGTGTCTCATGGTCGGCGGCGGGGGAATGGCCGGCGGGTGGATCAACCGCATGACGCAAACCTTTGCGGACCGCATCAAAATCATCGGTCTCGTCGATGTCAATCGAGAGGTGCTAGATCGGCAGGCGCGGGCACTCGGCCTGTCCAAAAACCGACTTTTCACCTCACATGAGGACGCCCTATCCTCTGTCAAAGCGGACTTTTGTGGCGTGGCAACGCCGCCGCAATTTCACGCGCCAGCGACCATCGCCGCGCTGGAAGCCGGGATGCCCGTCATTTCCGAAAAACCCATTGCGGACACCCTCGACGCGGCCAAAGACATGGTTCGCGCCGCACAAAAAACGGGCCTGCCCTGCGCCATCATTCAAAATTATCGCTATGCCCGCAACAAGCGGGAACTCGTGCGGATCCGCGAGGACGGTCGCTTGGGTCGCCTCCAGCACATCGTCGGACGCTATGCCTGCGACTACCGAGAACTTGGCTCATGGGGCAAAGACTGGCGGCACACCATGGAATTTGGCCTGCTCTTCGAAGGCTCGGTGCATCACTTTGACATGCTCCGCTTCCTCTCGGGCGGCGATCCCGACACCCTGATGGGATTTGGCTGGAACCCCGAATGGTCGAGTTTTGACCACCATTCGAGCGGCATGTATCTCGTCGATATGGACAACGGCACGCACGCGTTTTACGAGGGCAACAGTTCGGCGGCGGGCATCACCAACTGCTGGCACAGGGAACACTACCGCGCCGAATTTGAAGCGGGCACCGTCGAAATCGCCGAGGGCGCGACAATGACCATCCACCGCGTTGGACGGGCCCCCGAAGTCTATGACGCGCCCGAAATTGAACGAGAAGGCCACGATCACCTCTTCGATGAATTTCTCAACTGGCTCGACGGCGGCCCGCCTTCTGAAACGCGCATCCAAAAAAACATCGTCTCGTACGCGATGGTCATCGCCGCAATGGAAACCACACGGGATGGACAGCCGAAGAAAATCGCGGACTACATCGCGGATTTGGACTTATACTAAATTAAATTTTTGTTGCCCTGATGTGGTGCGATATACGCCCTGTAAATGATCCCCTTGCGGTTACGCAATACTTCAAATAAGCCATTGCAAAATGCCCTCCCCAAAGACCATTAGCTAAAGCCATCGCGCACAGCGCGCAAGTCCGTCTGGCAACGCACTTCTGTTTTGCAACCCACCTCGCAGGCTGGCGCATGTTGTGCGATTACAAAAGCGATTTGCGCTGTGCTAGCCCCTCGGCGCATGAGAGCGGCATTTTTGAACTGCTCGGGCAGTTGTACCCCGCTCGCCTACTTTTTTTTGCTGTTGAAAAAAAGTAGGTCGCCGCACGCCGTAGGCACAGGCGTAGCCAACGCATCAAAGGCAACTAACGATGCTGTAGGACCAAACGCTTTAGAAAAGCGAGCCATGCAGGTGCTGAGTTGTGCGGATCAAAATTTGGTATCATTTAATTTTTGGAGTATTCAACCGCCAATGAAACGAGTGCTGATCGCCGATCACATGGCTTTGCGCGACAAAATCGCGCGGGTTCAAAACGCGGGCATCGAGCGGCTGTGTGTGGTCAGCGATTGGGACCGCACATTGACGAAGGCGCGAACGCGAGATGGCCGGGACGCGACATCCTATTCGGCGATTGTACACGGCGCGTATTTGGGCGAGGCGTATCGCCGAGAGATGGATCGGTTGTACGCGCGGTATCGCCCCATCGAAGTATCGCGGGCGATTTCGGAGCGCGAAAAACAAAACGCCATGCGCGATTGGTGGCTGGCGGCGTTTGCGATGATGCAACGACACGGCCTCACCGAAGACATGATCGCAGACGTGGCAACCCGAGACCTGATCCGCTTGCGCGATGGCGCGGTCGATTTTTTCGAGCTCCTATCGAGCCGCGGCATATCCCTATCCATTTTGTCCGCGGGCCTCGGCAATGTGATTTCGCAGTTCCTAAAGGTCAGGGCACTACTCGCCCCCAATGTGACCGTGACGGCGAATCGGCTGCTGTTCGACGCCGCTGGCGCGGTGAAGGGATTTTGCGAGCCGGTCATCCACAGCGCGAACAAAGCGCGTTATGCCATAGACGCGCAGGCCGGTGTCCTGCTTTTGGGCGATACCCTAGAAGACGCGCAAATGGTGGACGCCTCGGATTGCGATCGCATCATCCGCGTGGGATTTCTGAATGAATCCGTATTGGCAAACCGCGCCGAATACCTGCGCGTTTACGATATGGTGATCTGCCATGACGCTCCGATGACCGCCGCTATCGAATTGCTCAAAACCCTGCTCAATGCGCGATGAATACTCCGTGGGAAACAGGCGCCGCATCCCCACAGGTTAATGGGGGTGGATGGACTGCCCGCTACCCGTTTCGCCCATGGCTACGAGGACAGGCACGGGGGCCTGTCCCTACGGTCTTACGTCTCGCGTCTTAGAAGCTGTTTTAAAAACCCCTGACACCCCTTGCATCGTCGCAAAAGCATTCGTTTTTCGCAGGTCAAATCCACCTAGACCGAGAAAATAGGACGCCTTGATTCCTCCCTTCCTCGCAGGCACAGGCGTAGCCTACAATGAGCGAAGCGAATAACGGGGGTAGGGGGTAGGGGGTAGGGGGTAGGGGGTAGGTCCCGATAATGATAAAACAGCTTCTAAGACAATACCGATGAACTCGTGTTTTTGGAGGCAAAGAGTATGATTACGAATAAAACAATATCGTCGTCTTCTAACATTGAGCAGGTAATTGAAGACTACGAAACGACCGACGAGAAGCGGCAAGCTCAAGAATTGCTTGGCTCACTCGTACAGGCTGATCAGTATGTAGGTGAAGTCTATTCGCTTGGGTATGAGACGGCCCTCGTGCAAATTCACGATTTTCATCGCCGAGAGGTTGGCGGTATTCCAAGTCTTTGCTTTCTCATTGCTACGCGACTTGGTCCAGACGAGACGTTCGACTACGCGAAGGAAGATAGTTCGATAATTTTACTGCGCGTAATGGATGCCACACCGCTACCCAACGATGACGAAGCAACTAGGGTGCGAGTACAGGCTGCACGGCAGGTATCCGATCCTGCTGAGGGGCATTGGGATAGCTCCGACGTGATGGATTTTAGTACCGCAGCTCTCCTAAGTTACGCCGGAGTGCAGTGCCGCGTTATCGGGACGTTCTACCTGAATCTTGCGGAAGCAGGGGACGATAAACGGCTGCGCCTACAGTTTGGTGCAGACCTATCGAATTATTACCCAAACCAAGGTTTGAAGGTCTATAAGCCGAACAGCAAGGCGTTACAGAGAATCGTAAATTATCGCGAAATCGCTGGAAGCGGTGTGGGCATCGGTGCAGTGCGGTACGCCTCGACCAACCGCGCTTTTCAGGGTATCCTCGACGTTCCGGTGACGATTATACCGGAAGACTTACTCGGGCAGAAGAGCGCGCTATTCGGGATGACGCGTACGGGAAAGTCAAATACGACGAAAATTATAGCAAAGGCGGTGTTTGAACTCCGATACAATTCGGATTCGTCGCGGAAGGTGGGGCAAATCATCTTCGATCCGAATGGGGAGTACGCCAACGCCAATGCACAAGACTCAGGTGGGGAGGCTCCAAACGCGCTCAAAAATGTGTGGCGTGGGCGTGCGGAAGGTAATGCCGAGGATGTAGTTACTTATGGAATTCTCAAGCATCCCAACGATCCTAACCGGAAATTCATGCTACTCAACTTCCACGCCAAAGAGAATCTGCCTATTGGAAAAGAAATCATTGACGGGGTGCTACCAGCAAGAGACTCAAAGTACATCCAGAACTTCCAGCAAGTCAGTTTGCAACCACCTGAACAGGGCGCAGACTTCGGAGGAGATCAGGTGCGTTACGCTCGACAGGTGTTGGCGTACCGGACCTTGTTAGTAAAGGCAGGTTTTGTCGCTCCCGGCACTATTCAGCCAAGCACTACCCATCCCAATCTCTTTAGGAAAGAACTAATCCAAGCAATGGAAGATAATGGAGACCCCGAATTTACATCTGCGGCGCAGGCATTCGGAACGGCAAGACCGAGTTGGGATGCGCTGGCACAGGCGTTCCAAGCACTCCATGACTTCATGAAAACTAAAGAGTACAACTCATTCGAGAACAAATACATCCAACGAATATCCTCTTCGGGTGAGGCGTGGGCCGATGGCGATCTGAAAGCCATTTTGGAGATGATTGCACGTCCAAATGGTGCTCAACTCATTGGGCAGGCGCGGCCTCAGCATACCGAGAGTACATCTACAGACTATGTTGACGACATTTATGATGCGTTAGTTGCGGGCAAACTCGTGATCGTAGATCAATCTAGCGGAGATGAGGCCGTAAACGACGCCTCGGCACGTCGAATCGTGCAGCGCATCTTTGACGGCAATAAGGAATCATTCAGGGAGGGACGCTCGAAGGAAGAAATACCAGATATTCTCATTTACGCTGAGGAAGCGCACAACCTGCTTCCGTCAGACCGTGATACGGACTATCGAGATATATGGGTTCGCACAGCAAAGGAAGGCGCAAAATACAACCTCGGTTTGATCTATGTCACACAGGAAGTCTCGAGTATTCAAAGGAACATTCTCAAAAATACCGCGAACTGGTTTATCGGTCACCTCAACAACACGGATGAGACGCGGGAGCTTCGGAAATTCTATGACTTCGCTGACTTTGAAAGGTCGATTCTCCGCGCTCAAGACAAAGGCTTTATCCGCGTCAAAACGATTTCAAACCCCTTCGTGGTTCCCATACAGGTGCGGGAATTTAAGTTAGAACTGGTTAAGCCGGAGATTACTACACCATAGCTAAGGGATAGACTATGCCATTTAAAGGCGAATTTGCGGGTTATAAGCCGCTCGCGAGGATCGCTAATAGCGAGCGCGTCCAAGACATTGTGAGTCGGTGCCAGAAACAGGTGCCCGATGAAGGGCCATCAGAGGCTGAGCTACTTATTGCCGATGTGAAATCGAGTACCTGGATACCCGACCTCGTCCTCTCTGTAGATGGAAGTTATCAGCAAGTGCCCGTCGAAAATGGATATCCTGGCGCAGAACTGGCCTATCTCACTGTTGCCTCGGTTATTCTCAATGTGAAAAAACAACGCGAATTGGACCAGAACCGCCCGGTTGCTCCACTGGTGGCACGTAAAACTGAAGGAGCGGGTAGCATCGACTGTGCGCTCCCCGGTTGCAATGTCGTTGTAGATGATGAAAAAACACCGAAAGCCTCATTCCGTCATGTGTTCTTCGAGGCCATCCAAGAGAAGCGTCCATTGTCGGATGGAGAGACCCTGCTTGAGACTTACGAGGCACTTCTCGCGTACAAACCATCGGGACGTCCGCAACAATGTCCCTATGAGGATTGCGAGGTTGCTTATGACCCTCGCTTAGGTATGACTGATTGTAAGTGCCAACAAAAGCTGAATTGGTACTCGACCGATGCCCTCCGCATTCACGAGAGATTTAATCCGGTCGGGCCAAATGGAGCGGTTTTTGCGGAGGCAATGCAGGTGTGGGAGCGAGTGTGGGTCGTGAACTTCCTGCGCTGGATTGAGCGCGATCCTCGACGTTTCCGGCTGCTTCGCAACCTCGCCATCATTCTCGATGGACCACTTGCGGTATTTGGGCAACCAGCATGGCTCAGCCAAGCGATCCGCCGTGAGTTAAAGCGTATCAACGAAGCTGCTCGTAAGGTGATAGATAGCGACATGCTGATCGTCGGCGTCGAAAAGAGCGGGGCATTTGTCGATCACTACGAAAGACTAGATACCCCTACACATGGGACAAATGGAAACTCGCGATTTGATCCGCAGACAGCAGTACTCCTCACAAACGAATATATCCGCAATCACATCGCCATTAGCTCCATCAGTGATAAGCCGTTCGGTGAGGCTACATATTTTGGCCGGACGTTTTTCTACAAGACTACTTCAGGTGCTCGGATCGTTGCCTCACTTCCTTTTCTCACAGAGGAGGCAAGGAACCTATCAAGTGGAGATGCAAGGTATTTTCCACGCCTTGCCGACGCCATGAGTCTCCTCGATGCGACCTTTTCGGCACGCTTTCCGAACGCGGTTGCTCCGCTCGTCTCGGCCCATGCCGAAGCAACGATTCCGCTTAACCTTGGGCGTGAAGTGCTTGAGCAGCTTGCAACGAAGTTGATGTCCGAGGAAGAATCATGACACAAGGGGCTATAGAACGCTGGGCTGCTGTAGGGCCGTACTATGCAATGTTTCCCGTGGACTTCGCATTTGACGTAATTGAGGCATACACTAAGCCCGGTAACCGAGTTCTTGATCCTTTTGTTGGGCGAGGGTCGAGCATTTATGCTGCCGCAGCGAAGGAGCGAACGGGATGTGGTATAGAGATTAGCCCGGTTGGATGGGTGTACAGCAACGTTAAACTACGCCCAACAACGCAAGGCCGCGTTCTCAAACGCCTGAGAGAAATCGGACGCGAGGCTAAAGGAATAAACATCGCTCGTGCGAATCTACCCACGTTCTTCGAGTGGGCTTACGCTCCGGAGGTGCTACGCTTTTTGCTAGCCTCTCGTGGGACCTTGCGCTGGAGGGAGAGTAAAGTAGACCGCACGTTGATGGCGTTTATCCTGATACACCTGCATGGCAAACGTCTCGGTTCGCTGTCTAACCAGATGCGAGACAGTAAATCAATGGCTCCTGATTATGCTGTGCGGTGGTGGCGAAAGCACGAAATGCGCCCCCCGAACATAGATCCCTTAGCCTTTTTAGCACAGCGAATTGAGCGGCGGTACAAGAAAGGTACCCCCAACTTAGCGGGTGAAGTGCTTCTTGGAGACAGTGTTCAATTACTGAATTCAAATAGGCGACGACGCGCTTTTGCTTTGCCATTTGATCTCCTATTCACGTCGCCCCCCTATTATGGTGTGACCAACTATCACTATGATCAGTGGCTCCGGTTATGGATGCTCGGACATGGACCAACCCCACGATGGCAAGGTGGTCGTTGGCAGAGAAAATTCCAATCGAGGTCTGACTACCTTGCCCTTTTTGCAGGCGTATTTGGTGGGGCGGCTTCACACATGCGCGATAATGCGATTGTCGTCGTGCGTACAGATGCACGTGAGTTCACACACTCAGCTACTGTCGAAGCACTACGAACGGCTTTTCCGAATAAGGACCTACGCGAAGAACCCCGTCCTCTAAAGAGACAAACACAAACCGCTCTGTACGGCGATACATCAGAGAAGCCTGGAGAGGTAGATATTATTATGACTCCTAAATGATTTTATGTACGGATTTAATTGAGGGATGTGCATAATTCCAATTTCGCATAAGTGAATTTGAATCAATACGTTATGAAATGATTAAAGGAGATCCTTTGACCTCACTTGAAGCCATCCTCTTGGGCTTGGTGCAAGGGCTGACCGAATTTTTGCCCGTCAGCAGTTCGGGGCACCTCGCATTGGCGCAGGCCATTTGGGGCATTCAAACGGGTGGCGTCACTTTTGAAGTCATCGTACACTTCGGCACATTGCTCGCCGTGGTCACGGCATTGCGGGGGCGAATCGCGGACTTGGTCACCGGGTGTTTGAGACGCGACCGTGCATCGTGGCGCACCGTCTCTTTGCTGCTGGTGAGCAGCGTACCCGCCGGCGTCGTGGGCATTGCGTTCAAAGACGCGCTCACCGCGGCTTTTGCCAGTCCCATCGCCGTGTGTGGGTGCTTGTTGGCGACGGGATGTATTTTGTGGAGCACGCGCTTTGCGACGGGCCACCGTTTGGAAATGACATTTTTAGACGCCCTGCTCATCGGCCTCGCCCAAGCCCTCGCCGTGTTGCCGGGGATTTCTCGGGCCGGGGCGACCATTGGCATGGGGTTGTGGCGCGGGATAGACGGCCGCGAAGCCGCGACCTTCTCGTTTCTCATGTCCATTCCCATCATCTCGGGCGCGACGGTCTTGGAAGTCGGCGATTTGCTGGCCCAAGCCCCGGCGATGCACGCGCTTTGGCCCCTGCTGATCGGCGCCCTCGCGGCTTACGTATCCGGCGTCTTCGCCATCCGTTGGCTCTTGGGGTTGCTCAGCGGCGGGCGTTTTGCACACTTTGCCCATTACTGCTGGCTCATCGGCCTCTTGGGCATGGCGTATTTTGGAATGTGAACACGGCTATGAAATACCGATTGCTCTGTTGCCTCGTCCTGCTCGGTTGCGGGGGCGACCCCATCTCGCCCGAGACCGATGTGCTGTCGAATTTCATGTCCATTGCCAACGTGCGCCGCGCCCCAATTCACAATGCAACGGGCGACATCACCGGCATCGCCCTCTCCGCAGAAATCATCAACACAGGCCCGGTACCCATCATCAGCCCTGTGATCATGACGTGGAAATTGCGCGGCCCAAACGGCGAGGAAATCGCCCGCGCAACCCATCGGTTCGCCCAATTCGACGCGGGACAAGCACAGGACATCGCGCTGACCATGACATTCGCCCCACGCACGGATCTATCGGGTGTGCGAGACGTGGTGACGTTCGATTTTGAAGGGCGTGATCAGTAGCCAGTTACCGTGCAAGACCCCTAGCTCGCCCCACGCGCAGATCTATCGGGTGTGCGAGACGTGGTGACATTCGATTTTGAAGGGCATAGCCAGTAGCCAGTTACCCCGCCCACTCGCTCGCCTCACCGATGGCTAGGACAGGCACGGGGGCCATTTGTATCAACCAATTCATTATCGGGATCGCTTTGCTGTTCCACCGTCTTTCAGAGAAGCCATCGCTAACCTTGCCATCGCAAAAGCCCATCAACGAAAGCCATCGGGCACAGCGCGCAAGTCCGTCTCGCAACCCACTGCTATTATGCAACCCACCTCGCAGGCCAACGCATGTCGTGCAATTACAAAAGCGATTTGCGCTGTGCAAGCCCCTCGGCGTTTGAGAGCGGCATTTTTGAACTGCTAGGGCAGTTGTACCCCGCTCGCCTACTTTTTTTTGCTGTTGAAAAAAAGTAGGTCGCCGCACGCCGTAGGCACAGGCGTAAGCCAACGCATCGAAGGCAACCCACGATGCTTTAGGACCAAACGCTTTAAACAAGCGAGCAACTCAGGTACTGATTTGTGCGTATCAAAATTGAGGATAACTTAATTTACGGAGTATTTAGTTGGTACAAATGGCACGGTCCTGTCCCTACGGACTTCCGTCTCCCGTCTCACCTCTTGTATCTTCGGACAGGCACGGGGGCCTGTCCCTACGATTGCGATTGCTTCTCCCGTCTCCCGTCTCCCGTCTCCCGTCTCCCCGTCTCTCCGTCCAATAAGATTTTCGCATGTATCGCATGTGTTGTATATTGTACGTCAAACGCGCAATGTCATTAAAGAGGTCGCCGCGATGAAATACGCCATGTGGTTTCTCGCTGTCTGTTTGCTGGGGTGTTCGGGCGACAACACCGCCGGGTCACGAGTCTTTGCGTCCGAAGATTTAACCGTTTTGGGCAATCTATCCATTCTGGGCGAGCCTTCGGGTATGGAGGAAGACCCAGCGAGTTTTATCCGCATAAGCGGAGGAGTCGATAGCCAGTCCGGGTTGGCACTCACGGGCCTCGAGGTATCCGTGCGCGTATTGGGGGAAAACGCAACCGAATTGGGCGCGAGTGCATCGGTCTGTAGGCCCGCCGAGATCGCCCCTGGCGGATCGTGTACTTTTGCGTCGAGCACTGTGCTGGACAGCGTGGATTTCAAAACGAGTCAAATCATTGAAATAACGCCCAAATGTGATCAGGGAACGGGCACACTGCGATCTATTCCCGTGGTTTGGCCCGATCCGTAGAAAGGAGATTGTCGTGGCTGAAGTAATTTTGTCGGGTTTTGCCGATGAGGGGCCCGTGAGCAAGCGCGCCGAAGAGCAATTTACCATGATGCGCGCCCTCGGTTTGTCCCACTACACGATCCGATTCATCGATGTGGGCAATGGCGTGAAAAATGTGATGGAACTGACCGCGCAGGAGATTCAAACGCTCCAAAAATTGCACCGCGAATTTGGCATTGCCGTGTCGAGCATTGGCTCGCCGCTCGGCAAAGTGAAATTGCTGGACGTGGATGACGGAACGGACAACCGCTATGTGCCGTTTCGGGAATATCTGGAAACCGATGTCAAGCGGGCCATCGAACGCGCACACGCATTTGACACAAAGCTCATTCGCGGCTTTAGCTATTACCATCCCGCGGGCTCCGATCCGTGGGATCACGTGAATCAGGCGGCGGATCAGCTTTCGGAAATCGTCTCGCTGTGCGCTGCCGAGGGCATCATCTACGGCTCTGAAGTGGAATCGCATCTGATCGGCGGCGACGGCGAAACCCTGATCGCATTGCACGAAAAGATCGACCATCCCAACACCTGCATCATCATGGACGTGGGGAATCTGGAGAGCATGGGGCACAGCCCGGACGGGGTTTTCGCCGAATACGTCAAAACAAAACCCGGCTTGGGTTGGATTCACATCAAGGGATTCAACGCGCCCGCCAACCGCCCGATGCTCAACCGCGCCGAAGAGCGGGGGCTAACGCGGTTTATCCCCGTGGACCAAGGCGACGCCGGGCACGAGATGGTGTTGCGCGATTTTCTAACGCTCGTGCCGCGCCTGCAACGCGAGTTTGTAAAGATGGGCGTGCCGGGGGTGTTCATCGACCTCGAGCCCCATGTCAAGGGCGGTGGACAATTTGGCGGTTTTAGCGGCGTCGATGGGTTTGGCGTGGCATTCCGCGCATTGTGCAATTTGTTGGACTATTTGGGCTATGAGTATCACCTGTCCGGATACGAAGATTTGACGATGCCGTAAATGGAGGCCGTATGAAAAGCCGATCCCCATTTTCCAAAAAAAATGCCTTTCGAATGACGCCCGACGAAAGGCAAGGCTGGGAACGAGACGGGTATTTTGTGCGCGAGGACGTGTTTTCCCCTGCGGAAAACGACCATCTGCGGCAGGTGGCGGAAGACGTCGTCATGGGAAAGCGAAAAATGCCCATGGCCCACATCGACCGAAATGCCCTCGTCCGCGATGGCAAAGACGCGCGATCCGGCATCTACGGGATGCACAAAATCCATCACCCCAGTTGCTACATCCCCGAGTTCCTCGCGCGCGTGCGCGACCCGCGCCTGACGGACCCGCTCACCGATATCCTCGGCCCGGACATTTTGGGCATCAACAACCTCTTCATCTGGAAAGCCCCCGAAATCGGGTTGGGATTCCCCTGGCACCAAGACAAGTTTTACTTTGGCAAACGGTTCAAAACCGCGACGACCGTCGGCACTTGGACGGCCATCGACCCGGCAGACCGCGACAACGGTTGCCTATACGTGATTCCCGGCAGCCACAAACGGGCCATCTCCGAACACGACGACATCGCGGGATCACAGCAAAACGAGTTCAAACTCGCCCGCGATGCCCGCGATGAGGACGGCATCGCCGTAGAAATCCCCCCAGGCGCGGTGATCTGGTTCCACTCCCACCTGCTGCACAAAAGCACGGACAACCACAGCCGGCGTTTCAGACGCAGCTACGTGTCGCACTACTTGAGCGCGCGCGCAGAATGGGCCGATGCAGATAAAATTGGCAAGGGCCAGCCGGTCATGTGGGTGAGAGGGCAAACCTTTCCCGACAAAGTTCACGAGGTCGCCCGAGACGTCCTTCCGGTTTCCCACTAAATCGACGAGGTGAAAATGGCTGATAAAATTCGCATTGGCATCATTGGCGCAGGCGGCATTTTTCGCACCCGCCACTTTCCTGGCTTGGCAAAAATCCGCGATGCCGAAGTGGTGGCAATTTGCAATCGCAGCGAAGCGAGTGGCGGCAAAATCGCCGCCGAATTTGGATTGCGCCCCGATCTGATGACCGACCCCGACGCGCTGATCGCCCGAACGGACATCGACGCGGTGATGATCGGCACCTGGCCGTACAGGCATTGTGAATTTGTCTTGGCGGCTTTGGGCGCGGGCAAACACGCATTTGTGCAAGCGCGCATGGCGATGAATTTGCGCGAGGCCAACGCGATGTACGCCGCGGCGATGGAATCGAATCTCGCGCACCAAATTTGCCAACCGCCACACGCCTTGAAAGGCGATTGGTTCGTGCAGCGGTTGATCGCCGAGGGCTATGTGGGCGATATCCGCAACATCGTCATCCGCTCCATGACCCCCGGCGGAATCGATCCCCAAGTGCCCTTGCACTGGCGGCAGATCGGGCGGTTCTCCGGGTTGAACACCATGAGCGTGGGCATGCTCGTCGAGTTCGTGCATCGCTGGTGCGGATATACGAAATCCGTGTCTGCCCAAGCGGAAACCTTTGTCGCCGAGCGTCCCACAGATCGGGGGCTCGCGCCCGTGGACCGCCCCGACACCGTGAATATTTTGGCGCGAATGGAAAATGGGGCAACGGCGGTCTATCTCTTTTCCAGTGCCGCGCACCACGCCCCCGAAGAGCGCATTGAGATTTACGGCACGGAGGGCACGTTGGTGTACGAAACCTCGCCCGTTTTGGACGACCAGCGAATCTGGGGCGCGCGCGCAGGCGAGGATGCGTTGCGAGAATTGGAAATCCCGCCGTCCGAGATGCGCGCCTGGACGGTCGAGGCGGATTTTATCGCCATGATCAAAACCGGCAAACCCGCCGAATCGACCTTCTACCAAGGCGTGAAATACATGGAATTTACCGAAGCGGTCTTCCGCTCCGTCGAACGCGGCGCCACCGTCCACCTGCCCATCGTGGATTAAGCCGCTACTTCGCGGCGGACTTTGGTATATCCGCCATCTTCTGTAACTTCCGCCACAACTGAACTTTTGTCGTTGGGCTTAGAGACAGACTCGCATGCGTGTTATCCATACAAATAAACATATTCGCGATGCGATTCGCCACGCCGAAAATAACGACTGGAGGGTGACAAAAGCAGGGCATCGCGCACATATATGGGGTACGCTCTGGTGTCCTCAACACACCCGTGAAGGTTGCCGCATTAGAATCATGTCAACGCCGCAAAATCCCGAACGGCATGCGCGTGACATCCGCCGCTTAGTCGACCGTTGCCCTCATTAAAAAAAATAAGGCGACCAATTAAGAGAGGAACTCACTTGTGAAGGTACATGAATTTACATTCATTTTGTCCTCCGATCCCACGGAAGAGGAAGCGGATGGCCTCTACGGCATTTTTGACGACGGGACGATTGCCACCCTCGCTGGTGTTCCGCAGATTCGCTTTCATCGCAAAGGTCCGTCGTTGGAAGACGCTATCGGTTCTGCACTGGCGCGTGTCAGAAACGCGGGCTTTGACGTTGTCCAAGTGGAAATTGAACCGGAGCGCGTGGCACGCGGAACGCGGGAAGAGCAACCCCTACAGAGTACGACCACCTCATAAGCCCATGCTACGCGACGTTGTTTCAGCCACCTATCGGGGTGACTACCTCATCGAGGTAGAGTTCGATGACGGTCGGCGCGGAATCGTTGATTTCAAAAAGTATTTGAAACGCCGAGGCGTATTTGAACGATTCAGAGATCTTGCGTTTTTCCGCAACTTCGCTATCGACAAAGAACTGGGCGTTCTGACGTGGAATAATGAGATCGATATCGCGCCAGAAACCTTGTATGCCGAGGCTACGGGAACTGCCCTTCCAACATGGATGACGCCCGATCGAGACGCTCATACACCGCGCTGTGCAACGCGAGATGAACTAACCGCCAAGGCGTGAAAGACATGGAATTTACCGAAACGGTCTTTCGCGCTGTCGAACCCGGCGAATATCTCAAACCGCAGTTGAGAAAATCACACCATGCCCACGCGCCCAAACATCGTCATCATCCTCGCCGACGACCTCGGTTACGGCGATTTGTCTTGCTATGGACACCCGCTCATTCGCACGCCCAACTTGGACAAACTCGCAACCGAGGGACAGCGGTGGACCAACTTTTACGCCGCCAGCCCCCTGTGCAACCCCAGCCGCACCGCGCTTATGACCGGGCGCTTGCCCATTCGGATTCACCGAACCGGACGCAACGCCTGGGCCGATCTGCCGCCTTCTGAAATCACCATTGCCGAGATGCTCAAAGCAGAGGACTATGCCACTTGTTATGTCGGCAAGTGGGGGCTTTGCGGGCGTTTTGAAACGGGCGGCAGGCACCCCAACGACAGCGGCTTCGACCATTACTTCGGACTCGTGGGCAGCAATGACGCCCCTTTGCGCGCGGGCTTTAAGCGCACGTACGCAAACATCAAAAACGCCACCAGCGCCGATTTCCCCATCTCCTTGTACCGCCAGCGCGAAGCCGTTGAAACGCCGGCCTACCAACCCGCGCTGACCCAACGCTACACCGAAGAATCGGTCAGTTGGATCAAGCGGCAAAACGCCCCGTTTTTCCTCTTTTTGGGACACACCATGCCGCATGTGCCGATCTTCTGTTCACAGGCGTTCGAAGGGCACAGCAAGGCCGGTCGCTATGGCGATGTCGTGGAGGAAATCGACTGGTCCGTGGGGCAAATCGCCAATGCCCTGCAAGAGCGAGGGCTTGCGGAAAACACGCTGATATTTTTTAGCAGCGACAATGGTCCGTGGTTGACCTACTACGATCTGGGCGGCTCCCCCGGCCCCCTGCGCGATGGCAAAGTCACGTCATGGGATGGCGGCTTTCGCGTGCCGGGCATTTTCTCTTGGCCCGGCACCATCCAGCCCGCGGCGATTGACGACATGGGCGTAAATGTCGATCTCATCGCCACCATCGCATCCCTTACCGGCGCGTCCTCGCCGCGAGATCGGACGCTGGACGCCCTCGACCTTTCGGAAACCCTGCTCAAAGGCACGGCGAGTCCGCGCACCGAGTGGTTTTTCTACGGTCAGCCCGGCAACTTGTGGGCCGCGCGCGTGGGCAATCACAAGTTGGTCTTCGAATCGTGGGACTCGGCGGGCAAGGAAGAAGCGTGCGGATGGCGCGGTTACGACAACCATCAGACGCACGATCCCCCGTTGCTCTTCGATCTCAGCACGGATATCGCCGAACGCCTCGACATCGCCGCCGAGAATCCCGATGTTGTCACGCGGATCCAGGAAGCCATCCAACGCCACCGACAATCCCTTTGATTATCCACGCACTCAAGGAAATATCGCTATGCGCTTTTTTAACACGAGCGGGCCGGTGGTCGTTGCGGATCACTACTGCATCCCGCCTTTGGAACGGTTGAATCTCGACGAGATTCGCCGGCTCATCCGCGACAAACGCTATTTCGTCATGCACGCGCCTCGGCAGACGGGCAAGACCTCTGCGCTGTTGTCCTTGTGCGATCTGCTCAATGCCGGGGGCGATTATCGCTGCGTGTACGTCAATGTCGAGGGCGGACAGGCCGGACGCGAAGATGCGGAACAGGTGACGCGCACCATTTTGGCTGGGTTGGCGTCTCGGGCGCGTTCGATAGGCGACGGATTTTTGGATGGGAGTTGGCTCGATATTTTCACAAAGTCCGGTCCGCACGCTGCTTTACAGGAGGCATTGACGCGCTGGTCCGAGGCGGATTCGAAGCCCCTGGTGCTACTCATCGACGAAATTGACTCCTTGATCGGCGATTCGCTCCTGTCCGTGTTGCGGCAGTTGCGCGCCGGCTACGACAGTCGCCCGGAGCGTTTTCCGCAAAGTGTGATTCTGTGCGGGGTGCGCGATGTGCGCGATTACCGCATTCGCTCGGGTTCGTCCAATGCGATCATCACCGGGGGGAGCGCGTTCAATATCAAAGCGCGATCCCTGCGTTTGGGCGATTTTTCGCGGGAGGAGGTGCTCGCCCTGCTCGCGCAACACACCGAGGAAACGGGTCAGGCGTTCACCCCCGGCGCGTTGGAAACGATTTGGAATCAGACGCAGGGTCAGCCGTGGCTGGTCAACGCGCTGGCCGATGAGACCTGCTTCTATGGCGAAGGCGCGAAAGACCGTAGCCGTGCGATCACCGATGCCGACATCCTCGACGCCCGCGAGCAACTCATCTTGCGCCGGGAAACGCATCTCGATCAACTGACGGATAAGCTCGAAGAGGAACGGGTCAGGCGCGTGGTCGAGCCGCTGTTGAGCGGCACCGAGCAGAGTGCGTTCTCGACTCGAGACCTCGAGTACGTCCGCGATTTGGGTTTGGTCGCCCAAGACCTCCCGCTCCGCATCGCCAATCCGATCTACTCAGAAGTCGTGCCGCGCGAATTGACGTACGCCACGCAGACCGGGATCGTCCAAGACCCCGCGTGGTATGTGCATGGCGATGGCCGCTTGGATGTGGCAAAGCTGATGGCGGCGTTTCAAGAGTTTTTCCGCGAGCACTCCGAGCATTGGGTCGGGCGGTTTCAGTACCGGGAGGCCGGTCCACAGTTATTGCTTCAGGCGTTTTTACAGCGCATCATGAATAGCGGCGGCCGCATCGACCGCGAGTATGGCTTGGGCCGTCTGCGTACCGATCTGCTCATCGTCTGGCCGCAGGGCGATCAGACGCGCAAATTCGTGGTCGAGTGCAAAATTCTGCACAAGGGTTTGGAACGGACCATCGCCGAGGGCTTGGATCAGACCGCCGAGTACATGGATCGTTGCGATGCCGAAGCGGGGCATCTGGTGATCTTTGATCGGCGCGCTGGTAAGCGTTGGAAGGATAAAATTTTTCACTGCCGCCGCGCGTCTCGCAGTGGCGTTGAAATCGACATTTGGGGCATGTGAAGAGGCGAGAGTAGGACACGCCCCTTATCCCATCCGTTGTAGGGACAGGCCCCCGTGCCTGTCCTCGTATCCATCGGTGAGTCAAAGTCCTGCCTTCGCCCGTCAATCACCGGTCACCAAACGGGCATAGGCAGAGAGAGGGATTAAAAGCGAGAGTAGGGCAACGGGCAATCCCATCGCCCCTTATCCCATCCGTTGTAGGGACAGACCCCCGTGCCTGTCCCCGTATCCATCGCTCAAGCCATCAAAACAACCCTTGCGTTCATCCATCAAATAAACCATGCTCCCCCTTTCCTGCTAGGAAAGGGGGCCGGGGGGATAGGTCCCAAAGCCATCAAAACAGCCCTTGCATTCATCTATCAAAAAAGCCATATTCCGTCTCCCGTCTCCCGTCTCCCGTCTTCCATCTCCCGTCTCCCGTCTTGTATCTTTGACCGAGCACGGGGGCATCGCCTTTTTGTGTTTTTGTGCCTTTTGTGCCTTTTGTGCCTTTTGTGCCTTTTGTGCCTTTTGTGCCTTTTGTGCCTTTTGTGGCTAAACTTCCGTCTCCCGTCTCCCGTCTTAAGGAGGTCAAAGATGATCGAATTGTTCCATCGCACAATTGCCCGCGCACTCGATTTTGCGAGAGGTAGTGTGACGGGTTTTATCTCGTTATCCATTCGCTCAAAGCCATCAAAACACCCCTTTCGGTCATCTATCAAAAAAGCCATGCTCCCTCTCCCGTCTTGTATCTTTGACCGAGCACGGGGGCATCGCCTTTTTGTGTTTTTGTGCCTTTTGTGGCTAATCCCCGTCTCCCGTCTTCCCGCTTCCCTCACCCGCTTGTCGTGTCTTTCAAGGAGGATTTCCCATGCAACGCGCTACTGGTCCATGTACCCCCCCCCCCCCCCCGAACGTGCTGATAGACAAGGAGTTAGCCGCCTCCATTGGTTAATTATCGCCGGCTTGATCTTCGCACTGACGGCCCTTGCAGGCACGCAGGCGCAGGCGCAGACGAAACCGAATCCGGGAGATAATTGGCGTGGCAACACTCTGGGTTCCCGTGACTGGGACGTCCTGACGATATCACTGAATCCCGATACAACATCCGCACAGACGCTGTCGCTCCGGCCAAATACTAATTACGGCTGGGGTAGCACCCAAATCTACGCATGCATCAGCAATACATTGTCTCAGAGCACTAGCTTTCAGGGCAGTCGTACGGGCACCTGCACGACTCTCAGCACCGGTGGGCAATCATCCCCGTCGTTCACGCTCACGAAAGCGATGGTTGACAACGAAGGCATTGTGATCGTCATAGGCACAGGTAATGGCGGTGTTACGGACTACAACCATTATGCCGAGTGGCTTCCAATCAGGTGGCCCAAGGTATCGTTGACTCTAGCAGCCGCGTCAATTAGTGAGAGTGGCGCGAGCAATTCAACAACGGTCACCGCGGAGTTGGACAGGGTTTCAACCGTGGCGACGACGATCACCGTATCGGCGACGCCGGTAACGCCTGCTGTGGCGGGCGACATCTCGCTGCCCAGCATGCCGACGCTGACCATCGCGGCGAACGCTACGACGAGCACGGACACCTTGACGATAACGGCGGTCAATAACACCACAGACGCGCCTGACAAGATGATCAAGGTTGCGGGAACGGCGGCGAACACCGTCGGCATCGCGGCCCCGGACACCGTGACGCTGACGATCACCGATGACGACTCCGCGCCGACGGTGGCCTTGGCCTTAGCGGCTGCGACGATTGCGGAGAATAACGGGACGACGAACGTAACCGCCACCTTGAGCCATACATCGAGCCAACCCACGACCATCACCGTGAGACCGGTCGCGGGATTCTACACGATGGGGAACGACTCAACCATCACGATCCCAGCCGGCAGCACGGCGAACAGTGCGGACACGGCGACGCTCAACGCAGTGGACAACACGCGGGACGAGCCTGATCGGATGGGCACCGTGACCGGGACAGCGAGCAACAGCCAAGGAGTTGGAAGCGTGACCGGTGTGGCCCTGACCCTGACGGACAATGACGCCGCGCCGACGGTGGCCTTGGCCTTGACGACCACGCCGATCGCGGAGAGTGGCGGTTCAACGACCGTGACCGCCACCTTGAGCCATACATCGAGCCAACCCACGACCATCACCGTGAGACCGGTAGCGGGATTCTACACGATGGGGAACGACTCGACCATCACGATCCCAGCCGGCAACACGGCGAACAATTCGGACACGGCGACGATTAACGCGGTGGACAACACGCGGGACGAGCCGAACAGGACGGGCACCGTGACCGGGACAGCGAGCAATAGCCAAGGGGTTGGAACCGTAACCGGTGTGACCCTGACCTTGACGGACAATGACGACCCGCCGACGGTGGCGTTGGCGTTGGCGGCCACGCCGATCGCGGAGAGTGGCGGTTCAACGACCGTGACCGCCACCTTGAGCCATCCATCGAGCCAACCCACGACCATCACCGTGAGACCGGTAGCGGGATTCTACACGATGGGGAACGACTCGACCATCACGATAGCCGCCGGCAATACGTCGAACAGTGCGGACACGGCGACGATTAACGCGGTGGACAACACACAGGACGAGCCGAACAGGACGGGCACCGTGACCGGGACAGCGAGCAATGGCCACGGTGCCGGGAGCGTGACCGGTGTGACGCTGACTCTGACGGACGATGACAATGCGCCGACGGTGGCCTTGGCGTTGACGACCACGCCGATCGCGGAGAATGGCGGTTCAACGACCGTGACCGCCACCTTGAGCAACCCATCGAGCGAAGCTACGACCATCACCGTGACATCGGTAGCGGGGTTCTACACGATGGGCAACGACTCAACCATCACGATCCCAGCCGGCAACACGGCGAACAATTCGGACACGGCGACGATTAACGCAGTGGACAACACGCGGGACGAGCCGAACAGGACGGGCACCGTGACCGGGACAGCGAGCAACAGCCAAGGTGCCGGGAGCGTGACCGGTGTGACCCTGACCCTGACGGACAATGACGCCGCGCCGACGGTGATGTTGGCGTTGGCGGCCACGCCGATCGCGGAGAATGGCGGTTCAACGACCGTGACCGCCACCTTGAGCCATCCATCGAGCCAACCCACGACCATCACCGTGAGACCGGTCGCGGGATTCTACACGATGGGCAACGACTCGACCATCACGATAGCCGCCGGCAATACGTCGAACAGTGCGGACACGGCGACGATTAACGCGGTGGACAACACACAGGACGAGCCGAACCGGACGGGCACCGTGACCGGGACCGCGAGCAATGGCCAAGGTGCCGGGAGCGTGACCGGTGTGACGCTGGCCCTGACGGACGATGACGCCGCGCCGACGGTGATGTTGGCGTTGGCGGCTACGACGATTGCGGAGAATAACGGGACGACGAACGTAACCGCCACCTTGAGCAACCCATCGAGCGAAGCTACGATCATCACCGTGACTTCGGTGGCGGGGTTCTACACGATGGGGAACGACTCGACCATCACGATCGCGGCAGGCACCACGTCGAACAGTGCGGACACGGCGATGCTCAACGCAGTGGACAACACACAGGACGAGCCTGATCGGATGGTCACCGTGACCGGGACAGCGAGCAACAGCCAAGGTACCGGGAACGTGAACGGTGTGGCCCTGACCCTGACGGACAATGACGTTGCGCCGACGGTGACGCTGGCACTCTCGCCATCGTCGATCGCCGAGAGTGGGATCAGTAACCAGAGCACTGTGACCGCCACCTTGAACCATCCGTCGAGCCAACCCACGACGGTCACGGTGGCCGCGGCGCCGGGTACGAACACGGTAGCCGGCGATTTCTCGTTGAGCACCGCGAAGATCCTGACCATCGCGGCCGGAGGGACGACGAGCACCGGCACTGTGACCATCACGGCGGTGAACAACACCACAGACGAGCCGAATAAAAGCGTGACCGTCTCGGCGACCGCCGCCAACGGTCACGGGATCGCGGGCAATCCGTCAAACGAGACCCTGGCGATCACAGACGATGACGCCGCGCCGACGGTGACGCTGGTGCTCTCGCCATCGACGATCAACGAGAGTGGGAGCGGTAACGCGAGCACTGTGACCGCCACCTTGAACCATCCGTCGAGCCAGCCCACGACGGTCACGGTGGCCGCGGCGGCGGGTACGAACACGGTATCGGGCGATTTCTCGTTGAGCAACGCGAAGACCCTGACCATCGCGGCCGGAGGGACGACGAGCACCGGCACCGTGACGATTACGGCGGTCGATAACACGGCGGACGAACCGAATAAGAGCGTGACTGTCTCGGCGACCGCCGCCAACGGTCACGGGATCGCGGGCAATCCGTCAAACGAGACCCTGGCGATTGCAGACGACGAGGGAATGCCGACCGCGATACTCGCGCTGTCTCCCACGTCGATTTCGGAGAATGGCGGTTCAACGACCGTGACCGCCACCTTGAGCCATCCATCGAGCGCGGTCACGACGATCACGGTGGACGCGGCGCCTGCGGCGGGTACGAACACGGTAGCCGGCGATTTCTCGTTGAGCAGTGCGGATACGCTACTCATCGCGATAGGATTGACGATGAGCACTGGCACTGTGACCATCGCGGCGGTCGATAACACCACAGACGAGCCGAATAAGAGCGTGACCGTCTCGGCGACCGCCGACAATGACCAGGGGATCGAGGGCAATCCGTCCAACGTGACCCTGACGATCACTGACGACGAGGTCGCGCCGACGGCGACGCTGGTGCTCTCGTCATCGTCGATCGCCGAGAGTGGGGCCAGTAACGCGAGCACTGTGACCGCCATCTTGAACCATCGGTCGAGCCAACCCACGACGGTCACGGTGGCCGCGGCGCCGGGTTTGAACACGGTATCGGGCGATTTCTCGTTGAGCAGCGCGAGGATCCTGACCATCGCGGCAGGAGATACAGCGAGCACTGGCACTGTGACCATCACGGCGGTGGACAACACCACAGACGCGCCGAATAAGAGCGTGACCGTCTCGGCGACCGCCGCCAATGACCAGGGGATCGCGGGCAATCCGTCAAGCATGACCCTGACGATCACAGACGACGAGGTCGCGCCGACGGTGACGCTGGTGCTCTCGCCACAGACGATCAACGAGGGTGGTGCCCCGACTTTGACGACCGTGACCGCCATCTTGAACCATCGATCGAGCGAGGCCACGACGGTTACGGTGGCCGCGACGCCGGGTGCGAACACGGTATCGGGCGATTTCTCGTTGAGCGCCGCGACGACCCTGACCATCGCGGCAGGAGATACGACGAGCACGGGCACCGTGACGATTACGGCGGTCGATAACGCGATAGACGATCCGAATAATGCGGTGATCGTTTCGGCGAACACCGTCGTCAACACTCAGGGTATAACCGGTCCGTCGTCTGTGACGCTGGTGATCCGCGACGACGAAGGCCCGCCGCTGGTGACGCTGGTACTAACGCCTGCGATGATCGACGAGAGCGGGCCGGGCAATGCCACGAACGTGACCGCCAAGCTAAATCGGACGTCGACGATGGCGACGACGATCACGGTATCTGCCGCACCGGGTACGGGCGCGACAGCGGACGATTTCACCGTGAGCGACAACAAGGTGCTGACCGTCGCGGCAGGAGATACACTGAGCACGGGCACTGTGACGATTACCGCGGTCGATAACGCGACGGACGCGCCGAACAAGGAAGTGACCGTCTCTGCGACCGCCGTCAATGATCAGGGCGCGACGGCCCCTCTCGATATGACGCTGACCATTGCAGACGACGAAGCCCCGCCGACCGTGATATTGGTGCTAACGCCTGCGGCGATCTACGAGAGCGATCTGGGAGATCGGATCAATATCACAACCGTGACGGCGCGGCTGAACTATGCGTCGAGCGCGGCAACGATGGTGACGGTCTCGGCAACGCCAGGACTTGGCGCGGTGGCAGACGACTTTGCGTTGAGTGCGAATACAGTGCTGACCGTCGCGGCAGGATCGACGACGAGCACTGGCACCGTGACGATTGCGGCGATCGACGATTTGCTGAACGAGTCGGACAAGGAAGTGACCGTGTCCGCAGAGGCGACCAACAGCCAAGACGCGATCAACCCGGAGAATGTGACGCTGACGATCATAGACGACGATGGCCCGCCGGATTTGACGGGCGTGGAGGTGTCGCCCCAATTTCAGGCATTGATCGTATCTTGGGATGCGGTGATCGGCGCGCACGGCTACAAAGTGCAGTGGAAGACGTCGTCAGAGGAGTGGTCCTCTGATCGACAAAAACAAGTCGATGGGGATGTGACGCAGACGCAGATTACGGCGCTGGTCGCCAACCTGCCTTATACGGTGCGCGTAATCGCCACCCGTAACGACGAGGATTACAGCTTTCCCTCAGACCCCGTGACAGAGAGTCCCAGCGATGAAGATACGACGCCGGTCTTTACAGAGGAAGTCGACCCCGCAACATATCGGCAAGGCGTGACCATCTCGCCGCTGACCTTGCCCGAAGGGGTAGGCGGGAACGGGCCCCTGACCTACGCCCTGACGCCCGATCTGCCCGAAGGATTGGCCTTTGACAGTGAGACGCGGGAGATATCCGGCACCCCGCTCGAGGCGATGGACGAAACCGAATACGCGCTGACGGCGACCGATGAAGATGGCGATGTGGAAACGCTGACCTTCACCCTCGTCGTCATAGAGAGGCCGAGCGACGTCACAGAGAGTCCCAGCGACGCAGATACGACGCTGGTATTTACAGAGGAAGTCGGCCCCGCAACATATCGGCAAGGCGTGGTCATTTCGCCGCTGACCTTGCCCGCGGCGACCGGTGGTGAAGGGACCCTGACCTACGCGCTGACGCCCGATCTGCCCAAGGGGTTGACCTTTGACGGTGAGACGCGGGAGATATCCGGCACCCCGCTCGAGGCGATGGGCGAAACCGAATACGCCCTGACGGCGACCGATGAAGATGGCGATGTGGAAACGCTGACCTTCACCCTCGTCGTCGTCAGGGCGGATTTGATTCCGACATTTGGCGATACAACGGTGGCCGCGCAACGCTACAGGATGGGGACCGAAGTAACGCTGATCTTGCCCGCGGCGACGGGCGGCGACAGTACCTTGGTCTATATCCTGTTGCCATTCCTGCCCCCTGGCCTGACATTCGACCACACGAGACGCGCGATTTCGGGTACCCCGACCCGGGTGCAGGAAGAAACGACCTACACCTTGAGCGCGTTGGACGCCGATGGCGATGTGGCCTCGTTGCCCTTCCTCCTCGAAGTGCAACGGCCATCATCCGACTTCGATGGCGACGGGCAGGTTAATTTTGTGGATTTCTTGACCTTTGCCAGCAAGTTTGGCGCGCGGCAAGGCGAGGAAAGATACGATGCGCGATACGATTTGGATGGCGATGGCGCGATTGGGTTTGGCGATTTTCTCATTTTCGTCACCCACTTCGGCACGTCGGGCTGATCGGGGAGGATCCGACTCGCCTGGGGAACAGCTATACAACGCCACCACGCCAAGACCGATAGCGCAGGCGAAGCGGGATTCGGACTCTGAAAGATGGAAGTTAGCAGGAGCGGGGTACAACTGGCGATAGCCCGTTCAAAGGCGAGCGAATGCCTCGTGCTCGCCCAAAGATACGAGGAGGAACGGATGAAGAGACGCAAACTGCCCATCGGCATTCAGACCTTCCGCGAGATTCGCGAGCAAAACCACTACTATGTCGATAAGACCGCTTACATGCGGCAACTGGTGGATGAGGGCAAGCACTACTTCTTGTCTCGCCCGCGTCGCTTTGGCAAGAGTCTGTTCCTCGACACATTGAAGGAATTGTTCGAGGGCAACGCGCCGCTGTTCGAGGGGCTCGACATCCACGACCACTGGGATTGGTCGGTTCGCCATCCGGTGGTGCGCCTGAGTTTTGGCAGTGGCAACTTCAAGGAGCCGGGCTATCTGCAAACAAATGTCATGGCACAACTGGACGCGGTGGAACGGCAGACGGACGCGAAGTCCGAGTACGCCACGGCCCCGGAGCGGTTTGCCTTTCTGATCCGGGCCTTGCACGAGCGCACGGGACAGCGGGTTGTGGTGCTGGTCGACGAATACGACAAGCCGATTTTGGACGCGCTCGAAGAGTCGGACATCGCCCGCGCCAACCGCGATTTTCTGCGCGGGTTGTACGCCACGATCAAGGACAACGACGCGCACATCGCGTTTGCGTTCCTCACCGGCGTGAGCAAGTTCTCCAAGGTCAGCCTCTTCTCTGGCCTCAACAATCTCAAGGACATCACGTTGGATGCGCGCTACTCGGCCATCTGCGGCTATACCGATGAGGATTTGGATACGGTATTCGCGCCCGAGTTGCCCGGTTTGGATCGGGACGAAATCCGCCGCTGGTACAACGGCTATAGCTGGCTTGGGGAGGAGAAGGTCTATAATCCGTTCGACATCCTCCTGCTCTTTGACAGGCGTCGGTTCGGTGCCTACTGGTTTGAGACGGGCACGCCGACGTTCCTCATCGAGACGCTGATCTCGCGCGGGGTCAATGCCTTGCACCTGGACGACATGCTGGGCAGCGACGAGTTGTTGTCGGCTTTTGATGTCGATCACATTGCCACCGAAGCGTTGTTGTTTCAAACCGGCTATCTGACCATCCACCAGACCGAACTGCGCGGTTGGGAGATGTACTATCGGTTGTCTTACCCAAACCGAGAAGTGCGGCAGAGCTTGAACCGAAGCCTGTTGAATCACCTGACGAAAAGCCCGGCGCAACAGGTGGAGTACAGCGCCCGGTTGTACGACCTGTTACTGGTCAACGATTTCGCTGGCCTCGAGACGCTGTTCAAGGCGTTCTTCGCCAGCATCCCTTACCAGTGGCACACCAAAAACGATATCGCCGACTACGAAGGCTACTACGCCAGCGTGTTCTACTCCTATTTCGCGTCGGTGGGATTGGACATCGCCGTGGAAGATAGCAGCAACCACGGGCGTTTGGACATGGCGGTGTGCTTCAACGACAACATCTACTTGTTCGAGTTCAAAGTGGTCGAATCGGAATCCGAGGGCACGGCGATGGCGCAACTGCGCGCGCGACACTATGCGGACAAGTATCGAGACGCTGGCCTGCCGATTCACCTGATCGCGGTGACGTTTAGCAAAAAGACCCGCAACTTGGCGGCCTTTGAGGTGGCGCGTGAGCGTTGAAATGCCACGAGTTGCAAAATGCACAGGAGCTCTATCGGGACATCCTCGCTAAACGTCATCGGCGCGGTCATTCAATGGTGAAAGAGGAGCATCACAATGGACACGCTGAAAGTTGGAATTATCGGATTGGGCGGCATTGCGCGGGCGCATTGCGACGCCATCGCAACGCTGGACGAGGTCGAAATCGTCGCGGTTGCGGACCTCGTCGAGGAAAAACGCCGCGAATACATGGGCAGATACGACATTCCCAAAAGCTATGCCACGCACGCCGATCTCTTGCGGGACGCCGAAATCGACGCGGTCGCCATCACCTTGGGCCACCAACTCCACCACCGCCTCACCGTGGACGCTTGCAACGCGGGCAAACACGTCCTGGTGGAAAAACCCATGGCGATTGACCTGAATCAGTGCGACGAAATGATCGAAGCCGCAGCCGATAACCGGGTCAAACTGATGGTCGGCTTGACGCAGCACTACTACGGCACGAGCATCAAAGCCAAAGAAATCCTCGACGCGGGCGAACTGGGGCCGGTCATCACCGCCGTGTGTTACATGTCCAAAAACTGGGGCTATGCCGGACGGCGACCACAGTACCGCAGTCGCTACCACGGCGGCGGGATGTGGTTGACCAATGGCGTCCACGTCGTCGATCGCCTCACCTGGGTGATGGCCTCGCAGGCCGCATCCGTCTCGGCCTCCATAGGAACCCGCGCCCACTACCAAGCCGCCGATGATTCGGCCACGGCCTTTATCCGCTACAAAAACGGTCTGGCAGGCGTCGCTGTCGCGGTTGGATTTGCCGATGGCGCGCCCAATTACGAATGTCAGGTCATCTGTGCAAACGGCACCTTGCGCTTTGCCGAGTCCGGCGAGAAATACGTCAAAATAGGAAAAGGCGACCGGTGGGAAGACATCCCCTTCGACGATCCCCCCGCGCAGATGCACAACGAGTGGAAAGCCTTTGCCGAAGCCATCGCGCAGAACATCGAACCGCCCACGCACGGCGAATGGGCGCGTCACATCATGGAAATCCTATTCGCCGCCGAACGATCGGCCATCACCGGACGGGAAGTCGCTTTGGAAAGCGGGCCGGGCTGGTTCACCCAAACCTCCGGCTCGCCCGTCACCCTGCAACACGGCTGGATTTGACGCGCTTATGAAAGTCCTATTCGTCGCGCAGTACGGGCCTTTGGCCGCGAGCAGTCGCACGCGGGTTTTTGACTATTTGCCCATGTTGCGCCGCGCAGGCGTTGCCTGTGAGGTGCGCGTGGTGACGCCCGATGCCCTGGTCGAGCGCAGTGGCAAAGGCGTTTTTTCGCGCGTCGCGTATTACGTATGCTCCTACTTTCGCGCCTTGTACACGGGTTGGATGTGCGTTTTGACCGCGTTTCGATACGATGCGATCTTCATCCAAAAAGCCCTGTTTTCCTTTCCCGTTCCGCGTTTGTTGCGGCGGTATCGGCACAAAATTTTTTTCGATTTTGACGACGCGATCTTCACGCTTGAAACTCCCGATGCGAGTTGGATCCATCGCCTGCGTACCCGGCGGCGCGCCTCCGGCCTCCCCGCGATGTTGCAATGTGCCCACCGCGCCATTGTCGAAAATGCCTACACCGCCGAGTTTGCGGCCCGTTTTTGCCCGGGCGTGTCGCAAATTACCGGGCCCGTGGATACGGCGCGTTATATCCCCGCATCAAAAGCCCAGAACGAAAAGGTCGCGTTGGGGTGGATTGGCAGCCCGACGACAACGCGGTATTTGGATTTGATTCGAGCCCCCTTGCTCGCCCTTGCGCGGCGCTATCCCCATTTGGAATTGCATTTGATCGGCGCGGGCGATTTTGACATAGACGCCGTGCCGGTGACGCGCATGGATTGGACGCTGGAAACCGAAGTCGGCCTGATGCAGACATTTGACATCGGCCTGATGCCGTTGCCCGACGATCCGTTCACGAGGGGCAAAGGAGGGTACAAATTGTTGCAATACATGGCCGTGGGCTTGCCCGTGGTCGCGAGTCCGGTCGAGATCAACCGCGAAATCGTCGCGCACGGAGAGACCGGTTTTTGGGCCGAGACAGACGCCGAATGGATCGCGTTTTTGGGCAAATTGATCGAAAATGAGCCCCTACGCTATCGCATGGGCACGGCGGGTCGCGCGCGGGTGGTCGCGCATTACGCCCTCGAAAAGAGCGGCGAACAACTGCTCGGCCTTCTCAAACGGGGCAGATCGTGACGCGCCACGCTTTTACAGTGGATGTCGAAGATTGGCACCAGGGCATCCCCATTTCAGATCGGGCATCGGCGCGATTTGCGCCGCGCGTCGAAGGCTGTTGCCATCGCCTGCTCGATGTGATGGCCGAGTTCCACGTTCGGGGCACGTTTTTTATTTTGGGCCCTGTGGCCCGAGAATATCCCGATTTGATCCGGCGCATCGCGGCTGAGGGCCACGAACTGGGTTGCCACGGGTGGTCGCACGATCTGGTCTATGAAATGACGCCCGAACGATTTCGCGCGGAAACGCAACGGGCCCGCGATGCGATAGCCCGTGTAACTGGGCAGCGCGTCACCGCGTATCGCGCGGCTTATTTTTCCATTACAAAGCGGTCCCTATGGGCTTTGGATATTTTGGCAGAACTCGGGTTTCAGTGCGATTCGAGCATTTTTCCGGTGCGGAACTGGCGTTATGGGATACCGGATTTTGAGTTGGCCCCAAGCCTGATCGAAACCCCTGCCGGGCCAATTTGCGAAATCCCGATGTCCGTGCGCCAAGTGGGAAACCTGCGATGGCCGGTCACGGGCGGCGCGTATTTTCGGCTGTTTCCCTATTTTGTGAGCCGCGCAAATATGCGGGCCGTGGGCAATCGCGGGCGGGCCGTGGTTTTTTATCTCCACCCTTGGGAACTCGATCCCGATCATCCTCGCATCGCGTTTTATTGGAAGGCGCGGTTGACGCACTACGCCAATTTGAAAGCCACAGAATCCCGCTTGCGCCGATTGTTGACCGATTTCTCTTTTGGGACGCTGGGCGAAATTGCAGCGCGAACGCGAAAGGATGGATGGGGGCATTCGGAGTGACGAATCCCGTCAT
The DNA here is from genome assembly GCA_965242535.1 of Candidatus Latescibacterota bacterium. GTDB lineage: Bacteria > Latescibacterota > UBA2968 > UBA2968 > UBA2968 > VXRD01. The sequence goes on along the minus strand of OZ251458.1, from coordinate 3,644,852 downwards.
TTTGGATTTACCATTGCCTTTAATCATTCGAGACCTTATATTTAGGTGTTTTGGCGGGGCGGTATGTCTCGCATGAAACAAGAAAATGGATTGTATTTTGCCGGAGCTGGCATCGATCGGCAATGAGAAAGGAATGACTACATGAGGTTTTTGGTTACGGGCGGTGCGGGTTTTATTGGCTCTCACCTGGCCGAACGGCTTTTGAAACAGGATCACGAAGTTTATGTTTTGGACGATCTTTCAACCGGAGATTTGGACAATGTGCGGCACCTCGAGGAAAACCCGCGGTTTCACATGAAAGTGGGCACAGTGCTCGATCCGGAAACGCTCAAGCCCTTGGTCAATTGGAGTGACGTCATTTACCATCTGGCGGCTTCTGTGGGGGTCAATTACGTGATCAACAACCCCTTGCAGTCCTTGACCACGAATATCCGCGGCACCGAACTCCTGTTGGAATTGGCGAATAAGGAAAAGAAACGGGTGTTGTTGGCCTCGACCTCCGAAGTCGCGGGAAAGAAAAACGGATCCGCGACCTTCAGCGAAGACGACGATCGCCTGTTGGGACCGACCACAGTGACGCGGTGGATTTACTCCACGTCCAAAGCGGTTGGCGAAATGCTCGGCTTGGCCTATTGGCGAGAAAAAAAGTTGCCCGTGATCATGGTGCGCTTTTTCAATGTCATCGGCCCCCGGCAAAGCGCGGAATACGGCATGGTGGTGCCGCGGTTCATCAAGCAGGCATTGTTGGGGCATCCGATTACGGTCTATAACGATGGCGAGCAACGGCGGTGTTTCACCGATATCGAAGACGCCTTAGACGGCTTGACGGCATTGATGGAACACGACCATTCACCGGGCGAAATTTTCAATTTGGGCGGCAACCACGAGACCAACGAGATTTGCATTAAGGACCTCGCGAAAAAAATCAAAAAACTGACGGAAAGCGATTCGCCCATTGAATTTGTGCCCTATGACAAAGCGTTTGCCAAGGGATCCTACGAAGACCTCAACTACCGCATCCCCGATTTGGCCAAAATCAAAAACATCACGGGCTACGACCCCAAAATCAGTTTGGACAGCACCTTGCGGCGCATCATCGAATACTACGAATCGTGATGCCCGCTTTCTCTTTTTTCACCGGCGTTTGCGTTGGCCCATCGGGCCGTGTAAACGCCTATTTTTTTATGAGTCCTTATACGAAATTGATTTTCTGTCGTTCTATATTGGGATGCCTCAACGAGTCACGGCTTCGGACAGGCACGAGGGCCTGTCCCTACGATGAACGGCTTATCGCAGTCAGGGTCGGATTACTCGCCTTCATACCTCGCTCCGCGCTTTTGTCGCGTCTTTGAAAATGAAAAAAATAAAACAAATTGGTATTACCTCTTGCCTCGTAGGCACGGGCGGAGCGAATAACGGGAGCCGGGAGATAGGTCACAATATGAACCGACGGCCCAAAATACTCCATACCATGACGTGGCTTGCGCCCGGCGGCGGCGCGGATCGCAATGTGTATCTCTCGATGAAAGCCATGCGAAGGGATTACGAGATTCACCTCGCGGTTGGGCGACAAATCGAGCGAGACGATCTCCTCAAATTGCCGGGGGTTTCCGCGCATGTATGCCCGCATTTGGATCGGAAAATCCGCCCGTGGCGCGATTTGCTCGCGCTGTTGTGGTTTGTCCGCTTGATTCGGCGCGAGCGATTCGATTTGGTTCACACGCACGAAAGCAAAGCGAGCGTGTTGGGCCGCCTCGCCGCGCGATGGGCCGGTTGCAAACGGGTTATCTACGGGCTTCACGGCGTGGTGTTTAACGAGCCGGGCAACCGCGTGAAACAGCGGTTCTACATCGCGGTGGAAAAAATGACGATATGGGCGTGCGATACGATCATCGCGGTGGGGCGAGACGCGCTTCGGCATTATCGCCGGCAAAAAATCGGGCGCGGCATTCCGCAACGGGTCGTGTACAGCGGCATCGACGTGGTGGATTTTGAACGGCGTTTGCGCGAAGTGCAACGAGACGCATTTCGCCGCGAGCTGGGCATCCCCCAACACGCGGCCGTGCTGGTCAATATCGGACGCTTCTCGCGGGCCAAAGCGCAACGCTATGCCATCGCGGCATTTGCCAACTTGCGAACCTCCCATGCCCGCTTGTTGTTGGTGGGCGAAGGCGATGAGCGCGCCGCGTGCGAGCGGCTCTGTCGGGAGTTGGCCGTTGCGGATCGGGTCATTTTCGCGGGCTTTTTGCGCGACGTCGCGCCAGCTTATGCGATAGCGTCCGTCCACGTCCTGTCCTCTTTGCGCGAGGGCTTGCCCGGCGTGGCGGTGGAAGCGTCCTTAGCGCGTTTGCCCACCGTGTCGTTTGAGGTGGAAGGCATAAGGGAAATCGTCGCCGATGGGCAGTCGGGTTTTGTCGTGCCCCAAGGCGATGTGCCGAGCATGGCGGCGCGTTTGGACGTGCTGCTGAGCGATGCCGAGATGGGCCGCGCATTTGGACGACGCGCATACGAGCACGCCATCGCGCGATGGGACCACCGCGCGATGGTGCGGGAATTGGACGCCATTTATCAAAGGGGAATCGAGCGATGAAAGCGCGGGAATCCACGCGGGCAGTCGGGCAATTTTTCGACGCGTATGCCGCAGACTTCGACGCGATCTACGGGCATACAAAGCGCAGGCGCGCATTCGGCAGATGGATCGACCGCGCGTTTCGACAGGTGATGGCGCGCCGCTTTGAGGAAACCCTGCGGCAAACGCAACCCCCGGCGATTCGCTCGGTCTTGGATGTGGGCTGTGGATCGGGGCGCTACGCAGTCGCGTTTGCGCGACAGGGCAAAGAGGTAGTGGGCATCGACATGGCCGCCGGGATGCTCGAGATTGCGCGGGACCACATCGCGTCTCTCGGCGTGGGGCCCCGCGTGGAACTCGTCTTGGGCGATTACCTGTCCGTGCGTTTTGACAGGACATTTGACGCGGCGTGTTTGATGGGATTTTTCGATTATGTGGAAGACCCAGTTCCGGTTCTAAAAAAATTGACCGCAGAAGTCACGGGCGCGTTTTACGCGAGTTTTCCAAAGTCAAACGGATTTTTGGCCCGGCAACGCCGCGTCCGCTACCGCCTGCGCGGTTGCCCCCTGTGGTTATACGCCAAACGCGATGTGGAAAACGCCCTGATCGCGAGCGGATTTGCCGGGTTGTACGAAATTCGGGATTTTGGCCGGGATTGGTACGCGATCGTCCAAATGCCGCGCTGACTCCGCTCACAACCGCTTCTTCCACCAACACCGCGCTTCTGGGGCAAAGATGCCTTGTCGGCGCGCAATTTCTCGCATTGCGCCTCAATCGGCGCGATCTCATCCGCGCTCAAAACAGCCGGAAAGAGAATAAATCCCTTCAGGTCGAAAAGCACGGCCTCCCGCTCTGTCAAAATCGGCGTCCATCGTTTTGTCGCACCTGCCATGATAACCTCCTAAAAAAAGCAAATAGATGCACTTCGCCTGCGACGTAGCGTAGCAAGCAATCCCGCCCAACCACCGTCCCAAGTGGTCAATACCCCATCGGCTCTCCCTTCTCGCCTCATTCTGTGTTCATTTTCGGACATCACTGTATCATAATCGGACACTTTCCAAGCGGCTGATTTCAGGTGGATTTTCGTAACCCGTTGTTATTTCAACATTTGATTTTTTGTTTGTTTTTGGCACGGTTATTGCGATTAGAATTTGCAACCGCATGCCGTCCTATTGTGTGATCTCCAAAAACAAAGTGAGGCTCCCGTGTCCCGTTTGGAAAGCGATATGCAGTTGGTCGACCGGATTAAAGCCGGCGACAAAAGCGCGTTTGACAGGCTCTACCGCTTGCACCAAAATCGCGTGCGCGCCATCGTCAGGCGATATGTACAGAACCGAGACGAAGCCGAAGATTTGACGCAAATCGTGTTTATGAAGGTCTTTCAGGGCTTGCGCCTGTTTCGCGGCGAATCGGCTTTTACGACGTGGCTGACCCGCATCGCGTTCAATGTCGGACGCTCGCACCTGCGCTCGCGGCAATCGCATCAAAATGGCATGGCGTCAGTGGCGCGACAAATGCCCGAACCGATCCCTTTGGCAACGCCCGAAGATCGCATCATGAAACGAGAACGCCATCGACTTTTGACCCAAGGCTTGGACACACTGCCCAAAGGGCAAAAACGCGCCTTGTGGCTTAGGTATATGAAAGATTTGTCGTATCGGGAAATCGTGCAGGAGATGCAAGTGCCCATCGGCACGGTGAAAATCTGGCTCTATCGCGGGCGGAATCAGTTGAAACGCACGTTGGAAAATCGGGATTGGGCATCCGAGCCGCCGATCAGCACCTAATCCCCTGGCTCCAAGATGGTGGGGAACGGGAAAGTCAGAGAGAACAAAGTGCTGTCGAGGCATCTGACGACCGCGATTCCCTCGGCAATCCCGTAGGATGCGGCATGAATAAGCGGTTTGATATTTTGGAAAGTATGCCTATTTTTTGACTGCGCCAACCCGAACCGAGGATCTGACCATGCAAAAGCCCGAACAAAAAAGCGATGCCCCCCAGAGCAAAAAAACCGTGCCCAGTTTTGTGGGCGGCGGTTCCTCCTCGCCGGAAGGGGAACCGATCATCGAGGGCATGGATCGCAAAATCGACAAAAAAATGTGGACTCCGAAGCGCGTTGCGAGCATCGGCGCGGCTGCCGCATTTGCGATCGCCGTGGTGTATATGGCGATCTTTGGCGACCACAGCGCGAAACTCAACGTGCAGGTCGAGCGGATTGCGATTTCGGAAGTCATCCGCGGGCCGTTTCAGGAATTCATCGTCCAGCGCGGCATGGTGTTGCCGATTCGGACCTATTATATCGACGCGCTCGAAGGCGGGCAGGTCGAGGAGATTTTCTTGGAAGAAGGCGCGATAGTCGAGAAAGGCACGCCCATTTTGCAGTTGTCGAATCCGACCTTAGAGCAGAATATTCTCACCCAAGAAGCCCGCTTGTTCGAGCAGATCAACAACATGGAAAACACGCGGTTGAACCTGGCGTCCCAAGCCATTCGCAACCGCCAAGAACTGATGCGCGTGGAACTGGCTTTGCGGGAAACCGAACGCCAATACGAGAAACAAAAAATTTTATTCGAGCGCGGGCTGGGTTCCCAAGACAATTTTGAAAGCGCGCGAGACCGATACCAAAACGACCAAAAGCGCAAAACCTTCATGCTGGAAACCGTGCAACAGGACTCACTGTATCGCATCAACCAACTCGCGGCGTTGGACACGCGCGCCCGAAGTTTGCAACGGCAAATGGACGACGTGCGCCGTCCACTGCAAAATCTGGTCGTGCGCGCGCCCATCCAAGGGCAACTGTCGCAACTCAACGTCGAGATCGGCCAGTTGATGAACAAGGGCAGGCGCATTGGCCAGGTGGATGTTTTGGACGCTTACAAGCTGCGCGTGGGCATCGATGAATTTTACATCGCGCGCATCACCAAGGGCCTCAAAGGCACGATTGAGATCGACGATGAGATTTACGAACTCGAAATCCGCCGGGTCTTTCCCGAAGTCGTCGAGGGGCAATTCGAAGTCGATATGGATTTTGTGAACGAGACCCCCAAGAGCATCCGCCGCGGTCAAACCGAGCAAATCCGCTTGGAACTCGACGCGCCCGAAGACGCCCTGTTACTGGCGCGCGGTGGGTTTTACCAAACCACGGGAGGCAACTGGGTGTTTGTGGTCCAAGACGACGAGGCCGTGCGCCGCGACGTGCGTATCGGCCGCCAAAGCCCCGAGTACTTCGAAGTCCTCTCCGGCCTATCTCCCGGCGACCATGTGGTGACATCGTCGTATGAGAATTATGAAGAGATAGATAAATTGGTGTTGAAAAAGTAAGAGTGGAGAAGGCGACCCGCTATCTCGCCTCTCGCCTCTCGCCTCTCGCCTCTCGCCTCTCGCCTCTCGCCTCTCGCCTCTCGCCTTTCGCCTTTCACCTTTCACCTCTTGTATCTTTCGAGCGCGGTTTAATTAGGTGTTGCATCATCCTCTCAAGACCAGCCATCATCATGCTCAGCTCGGGGCAGGCCGCTCGCCTCTGAAGGCACAGACCTTGTAGGGAGATAGGCCCCCCGACCACCGCGTCCATACCGAAGAGTATCTAAGTCCATTGAGGCTGCATAGACAAGGTCGGTAGGCGCGGTGTGAAAGGTCGGGGCTTGAGCCGAGCGCACACACCTTACAGACCCCTCATCACAGGAGGCCACGATGTCGAAATCCCAACCCGCTTTTGCCGGCATTGATGTCAGTGCCCGCACCCTCAACGTTGCCTTGGCTAGACCGGGGCAAGCCCTCAAGCAGACGACCTTTGACAACACGCCGCAGGCGCACAAGTGCTTGCTGAAGGGGTTGACCAAGCGCGGATGGAAGGTCTGTGTCTGCCTCGAAGCGACGGGGCTTTATAGCCTTCAGGTGGCTTTGGCTTTGCATCATCATCGCCGCACGCACGTCATGGTCGTCAATCCCAAGGCGATGAGCAATTACGCGCATGCGCGCATGCAACGCGCCAAGACGGATAAACTCAATGCGGTGATGATCCTTGATTATGCCCAGCGCATGCCCTTTGTGGCTTGGCAACCGCCGAGCGAGCGCGTCTTGCAACGGCAAGCGGTGATGAGACGGGTGAACCAACTCACCCAAGCGATCATCCGCGAGCACAGCCGCGCCCATGCCCAAGGCTACCCCATCAACAGCACCGGCCTCATCGCCCGCGATATGGCGGTTCATATTCGCCACCTGAAACGCCGCATCCAGCACTTGGAAGCCCAAGCCCTCAAGTTGATTGAGCAGGACAAGGCCCTCCGGCGTGCCTATCAACGCCTCTGTTCCGTCCCCGGCATCGCCCAAAAAAGCGCCTTGCGAATCTTGGCCGAGGTGGCACTCCTGCCCCAAGATATGACACCGGCCCAATGGGTCGCACACGCAGGGCTGGACCCCAAACCGAAACAATCCGGAACCGCCAATCCCGCCCGACGCATCTCGAAAACGGGTAATAAGTACCTCCGACACGCCTTGTATATGCCGGCGCTGGTCGCCAGCAGACACCAAGCCCGGGTCAAAGCCTTCTATGATAAACTCACGGACCGAGGGAAGAAACCTTTGCAGGCCATCGTTGCGGTGATGCGAAAGTTGTTGCATTCAATTTGGGGGATGTTCCGACACGACCAAGATTTTGAGGGCGAAAAATTCTATCGAACTACCCCGCAAACCCCTTGAACTTTAAGAGAGTATCTCCCGTCTCACCTTTTGAAAGGAGTTTCGCCATGATCAAAACCGTCAGTCTCCAAAAAGTCTATACCACAGAGGAAGTGGAAACGACTGCGTTGAACAACGTCAATTTGCAGATCAACGAGGGCGAATTTGTCGCTGTTATGGGGCCGTCTGGCTGTGGCAAATCCACGCTCTTGAACGTGCTCGGGTTGTTGGACAATCCGACCGGGGGGGAATATTTTCTCAATGACGAAGAGGTGTCCAAACACACCGAACGGCAACGGGCGAACACCCGCAAGGAAAACATCGGCTTCGTGTTTCAGAGTTTCAACCTGATCGACGAATTGACCGTCGCCGAAAACGTGGAATTGCCCTTGTTGTACCTGGGCCTGCCGTCGGGCGAGCGCAAAAAACGCTTGGACGAATCGCTGGAATACATGGGCATCAAGCACCGGGAAAAACACTTTCCGCAACAGTTGTCGGGCGGTCAGCAACAGCGCGTGGCCGTGGCGCGCGCCGTCATTTCAAATCCCAACATCATTCTCGCAGACGAGCCGACCGGGAATCTGGACTCGACAAACGGCAATGAGGTGATGGACTTGTTGACGGAGTTGAACAGAAATGGGACGACCATCGTCATGGTCACGCACAACGCCCACGACGCGAGCTACGCCCATCGCATCATCCACCTGTTCGACGGGCACGTGGTCACGGAAAACGTAAAGGCGTAGAGGCTCGGCTTGCTTTGAATGCGGCGACAAGGCTAACTATCCCAAGCCGCACGCCTTTGCCATTTGCCCGGCGGGGACTAACCATTCGGTTCGTACGGTCACCCTGTCGGGCTTTTCTGTGCGTGCATCTCTGATCTGATTCAGAAAGATAAAAACTTGGCACCAAAGGCACGCTGAGAGACAACATCGCGTGGCTAATATTGCATCTCGAAAGCAGGATTGAACCTGATGACGCGCTTGTTCGCCGCCCGCCTCGCAGAACGCGGCATTCCCGTCAATGAAATTCAGCCGAGGATTATTCAGACCGTCATGACCGGGTTAGGAAAAAATACGACGCCCTGATCGCCGATAGCCTAACTCCCATTCGCAGGTGGGACAATCCGAAGATATGGCGCGACCATCCCTGTTGACAGCGGATTTCACAGGCACCGGCTTTGATTTAGAGGTGGAGTGCAAGGTGCAGGCGATTTGTTTTTTTGACTGCTACCCCATTTGCGGTATTGACATAATCCCCTTTATGTTCTACACTTATAGAAAGCGGATTATTCACCTTTTTCGAAAGAGGACACAGATGCTGAAACGTTTTTTTGGACGAAATGCCGATGACCCGGATAATGGCGCGAGCAAAGAGCGGCAAATTTACATCGAGGGGCAAGACGAGCACGTTCAAGAAGCCATGGATCTCCTCGCGCAGGAAAACCAAGGCGAGCTGGACGAAACCCTCGTTGAAGTGACGGAAACCGTGCGCGAAGCCGCCAAAGCCTCCCTGCGCGATATCAAGCTCATGGAAGAAGGCCATTGTCCCGCCTGCGGGCACAAAACCCTGCGGCAATTTCTCTTTACGACGGTGTGTTCGAGTTGCGGTTGGTTTTCATTTATTTCGCCCGAAGAGGGCAAGTCGCACATTCACTTGCAAAGCGGTCGCGCGATTGAATGCGGCACCACGTTTGAAACCAAGGGCGGCTTTGTACTCGGCATTACAGATGGCGTCGTGCGCGCCAAAGTACCCAAAGAAAATGTCGAATACGTCGAATTTGCATGGACGGATGAAGAAATTCAACGCAAACGCGAATCGCGAGCGCGCGAGGAAGCGGGAATCTGTAGTTGGTGCGAGAAAATGCTCACGGATTCAGGCGAGGAAAATATCATTGTCTATGCGGCCTTTGGCACCTCGCAAGAGCGCTTTGTCTTTTGTTCCGACAAATGCAACGAAGCGTTTCAAAAACAATATCCCATTCGCATTCACAAAAATTGCTACGAACGCTCTTGCCTAGATTGCGATTTGTGCAACAAACGCTACCTAGGCGAAGACGAGACCTTTCTCAAATTGCTCGAGCAGGGAAAGGCGTGAGACAGGAGAGGGGAGACGCAAGAGGGGTAGTGGTCAAGGGTCAGTTCGCCTGCAACCATCACCGGTAGGGACAGGCCCCCGTGCTGTCCGTGCATCCCGCGGAGAAACGGTCAGAGGTCAGGCCACCGCGCTCGCCTGAAGATACTAGAGGGGAGACGTAAATAAGCTATCGCGCACAGCGTGCAAGGCTATCTCGCAATTCCCCATCGCGCCATGACGGGCGGTGGGGAGTTTATTGTACCTGCGATTGTAGAACGGCGGCTCATTGCCGTTCATCTCTGAAAATCCCGATTCGATGGGACAGGGCGGGGACTGGCGACATTTGTACCAACTAGTTCATTATCGGGATCGCTTTGGTGTTCCACCGACCTTCAGAGAAGCCACCGCCAACCGTGCCATCGCAAAAGCCCATCCGCGAAAGTCATCGCGCACAGCGCGCAAGTCCGTCTCGCAACGCACTTTTATTTTTTTATCCCCTTGGCAGGCTGACGCATGTCGTGCGATTACAAAAGCGATTGAACTGCTGGGGCAGTTGTACCCCGCTCGCGCTGTGCCTAGCCCCTCGGCGCATGAGAGCGGCATTTTTGAACTGCTGGGGCAGTTGTACCCCGCTCGCCTACTTTTTTTTGCTGTTGAAAAAAAGTAGGTCGCCGCACGCCGTAGGCACAGGCGTAGCCAACGCATCAAAGGCAATAAACAATGCTGTAGGACCAAATGCTTTAGAAAAGCGAGCCCCTTCGGTGCGGGTTGGTGCGTATCAAAATTTGGTATCATTTAATTTACGGAGTATTTAGTTGGTACAAATGGCACGGGGCCTATCCCTACGCTTGTGCGGTTGATGGATCAGGGTGCGGCCGCCCCCTGATCCTCACCTTTCTCTTTCGCCCGCTGTCGCCATGATCCCGTCGATATAGAAATCCGCCACTTCTTCTTTTTGCTTTTGTTGCTGTTCGTAGAGCAGGCGGTACACCTCGCATTCGGTCAGCAAATCGTCGTGGACGCCCCAGCCGGCCATGCGCCCGTTGTCCAAGACCAAAATGCGATCCGCACGCATCGCCGTGGAAATCCGGTGGGTGATCACAAAGGTCGAGCGGCCCTCCATCAAGCTGTCGAGCGTCTGTTGAATTTTGGCTTCTGTCTTTGCGTCGAGTGCCGAGGTCGTGTCGTCTAAAATCAAAATGCTGGGATCGGTGACGACGGCCATCGCAAAGGCGAGACGCTGTTTTTGCCCGCCCGACAGATTGCCGCCGCGCTCCTCCACGCGGGCCTCGTATTTTTCCGGCAAGGTCATGATGTAATCGTGCAACTCGGCGGCTTTGGCCGCGCCCATCACTTGTTCGGGCATCGTATCGGGCCGGCCGTAGCGGATGTTCTCGGCTATCGTGCCGGAAAACAACACGGGTTCTTGCGGCACCATGCTGATGTGATTTCGCAAGGAGGAAATTTTGAGGTCTTGGATGTCGTAATCGTCCAAAATAATTTTGCCTTCTGAAGGTTCGTACAGGCGCATCAACAAACTGACCAGCGTGCTCTTTCCCGCGCCCGAAGGGCCGACCACGGCCACGGAAGTGCCCGGGCGGACGACGAAATCGAGGTCTCGAACCGCGTAATCGCCCGCCTCGGTGTAGCGAAACGACACGTTGCGAAACGCCACGCGGCCGCGCACCGCGCCCAGGGTTTTCGCGTCCGGCTTGTCTTGGATGATCACCTCTTCGTCGAGCACCTCGAACACGCGGCTGATCACCACCAGCATCTGTTGCAACACGGCATTGACATTCGCCAAAGCCACCAAGGGCGAAAAGAGATTGCCCATCGACATGTTGAAATAGATCAGATCCCCAATCGTCATCATCCCGCTGCGAACTTGCAACGCGCCGAAGTAGAAGATCAACCCCATCGCAATGCCGCCCACCACCGAACAGGTCGCGCCGAGTGCGGAACTCAACACGGATTGTTTGACGCCCAGGCGATACAGCGCGATCAGCCGCCTGAAAAAATCCCGAAATTCCCGACGTTCGCGCGCGTAGGACAAGATGAGGCGAATCCCCTTTGCGCGCTCTTCCAAAAAGCCGGAGACCTCGGCGTAATCCTCCCGAAACCGGGCAAAGACCGTGGCAATGGGACGCTGAAACACCTTGTACGTAACGACATAAGCCGGTAGCACCACAAAGGCGAGCAACGCGAGTTTGACGTCGATCGTGAACAGAATCACAGTGCCCATCAAAATGCGCGCGACGTGGCGCGTGGTCTCGACAAAGGTCGTGGTGATTTCGCTTTGCAACAGGCCCACGTCGTCCAAAATCCGCGCCATGATTTTTCCGGTCTGCTGCCGGTCGAAAAACGTCATTTGCAGCTTTTGCACCTTCTCGTGCAGATCCAGGCGAATGCGAAAGACGATCCGTTGCCCCACGTACGCGATGCTGTACGTGTAAAACCAGTTGATCGTGGCAAAGCAGGATCGGACGACCAGATAGAGGACGAAAATCCAGCCGAGCCATTCGAGCTTTTCCGTGCGCGTCTTCGGCCGCGTCACCTCTGTGCCCAGGCCCGGAAGCGTCGCGTGTGGGTCGCGCTTTGGTCGCCTGTCCGCCTGAATCAGCGATTGCCTGCGCGCTTCTGTAACGACTTCTTCGGACGGCTTGAGCTGCAGGACTTCGTCGACCGTTATTTTGGAAATAAAGCCGAGCAAAAACGTATAGGACGACGTGATGGTCGCCATCGCGATGACCAGCACCATCCGCACCCAGTACGGCTTGATGTACAAGAGGATAAATCGCTTCAGACTTTCCATGGATTAACCCGCCATCGCTTCTACGGCCTCTTCGATGGACCCCGCGGCCTGCTGTTCGTAGAGTTGGCGATACCTGCCGTTGGGGATCTGCAACAAGTCTCGATGCGTCCCGGTTTCGATAATTTCGCCGTGATCCATGACCACGATGAGATCCGCATTGACGATCGTGGATAACCGATGGGCGATGGCAAAGGACGTGCGCCCCTTCAGGACATTGCTCATGGCCTTTTGGATGAGGGCCTCGGACAGGGAATCGAGCGACGAGGTCGCCTCGTCGAGGATCATTATCGCCGGGTCGGTCAGCACGGCTCGGGCGATGGCGAGGCGTTGTTTTTCCCCCACCGACAGCTTGATGCCGTCATTGCCCAAAAGGGAGTCGTAGCCTTCGGGCGTCCGCATGATGAATTCGTGGATCTCGGCGATGCGCGCGGCTTCTATCAATTCGGCATCCGTGGCATCGGCGCGGCCGTACAGCAGATTTTCCCGAATGGTGCCGTTGAACATCACCGAATCTTGCAACACCTGCCCGATCTGCGTGCGGAGGGTTCGCAACTTCACGTCTCGCAAATCGCGGCCGTCTATCGAAATGCGCCCCTCTGTCACGTCGAAAAAGCGCATCAACAAACTCGTCATCGTGGTCTTGCCGCAACCGGTGTGTCCGACGAGTGCGACCATCTGCCCGGGCTGGACTTCCAAATCGATTCCCTTGAGCACGGGCTCTCCTTTTTTGTATTCAAAATGCACGTTTTCAAACGCGACGTGCCCCTCGATCGCCGGCAATGCCACGGCGTCTTCGCGGTCTTTGATCTCGATGGGAAAATCCAAAATTTCCAAAATGCGATCCACGGACACCATCACGGCTTGGAGGCGCATGGCGATTTGCGTGAGATTGAGGATGGGCTGAAACATGCGGCTCGAGTACGAAAAAAACGCCATCACGGCGCCATACGTCATTTCGCCTTCGATCACGTAATAACAGCCCAGACAAAAGATCACCGTATTGCGAAAGCCCGACACGCCCCAAGTGCCCGCCGCATAACCCGCGCGGTGCGACGCGGACTGCATCGCGGCGTCCAAACTGCCGTGCGTATCCTCTGCAAATGCGCGGTGTTCCCTGCGCTCTCGCCCGTAAGATTTCACCAGTTGCACGCCGGTCAATCGCTCTTGCAACCCCACGGAGACCCGATCCATCCTCCTGCGCCAAAGGCTGATCGAATCTCTGATGGGGGTGCGCCATCCGTAATAATTGAGAAAGTACAGGGGCAACAACATCAGCAACAGGCAACCCATTTTCCAATTCAGCCCCATGCACAGCGAAAGCGCGACCCAAAACGACACGAAGTCGACGATAATGCCCAGCATGCGCGAGGTCACCATGCTGCGCACACTCGCCACATCGGTCATCACGCGCGACATGATTTTGCCCGTGCCCATCTCGTCGTAAAATCGCATGGGCAATTTCAACATGTGCTCGTAGATGAACTTCCGCATCTGCGTCGTCAGCCCCCAGCCCACGTACGCATTGGTAAATGCGACCGCAATACGCATCGCCGCCGCCATGATGGGCAGGCAAATCGAAATGACCAAGAGCACTTCCAGCACGCGCCAGTTGCCGTCGACAATGATGTCGTCGATGATGTACTTCATCACCAGCGGGGGCATCATGCCCAAGGTGGTCATCGTCGCGGTGAGGCCCAACAGCAGGATCAACCGCGATTTGTACGGCGCGACAAAATGCGCGAGTTTCCGCAGTTTGTCCATGTTGCTTTCGTCGGCCATGTCGTTCTCGTCCATCTGTGAGCGAAAAATGAGTTGCGGATTTTCGGATCTCGATGCTTTTTGGCGTGGTCAAAAATAACATTTAAGCACGGATTGTCAAAATATTGTGGCGATTATGAAAAATTTCTCGGCGATGACCTTCGCACAAATTCGCGCGTACATCAAATCTGTCGATGCCTTGGACGAAACGAGTCTGCACGCGCTCGAGCGGGATGTGCGCGTTGGGGTGCGGGCTCTCGCGGAAAGAGAGCGAAAGAGGCGAAAAGCGCGAGCACGCGAAGAGGCGCGCCTCGAGCGCATGCTCGCGTTGGAGAGAAAACTCAGGGCGCGGGGCATCGAACACATCGCGGGGGTGGATGAAGCCGGGCGCGGTCCCCTTGCCGGTCCCGTGGTCGCGGCAGCGGTCGTGTTGCCGCCCGATGCGCTCATTCCCGGATTGAACGACTCCAAGGCCCTGTCCAAAAAGCGCAGAGAATCCCTTTTCAAAATCATCCGCGAGGTGGCCCTCGCCATTGGCGTGGGCGAGGCGTCTCCAGAAGAGATCGACGCGTACAATATCCGCAACGCCACGCATCGCGCCATGTGCAAAGCAATCGATGCCTTGGGCATGTCGCCCGACCGCGTGCTCATAGATGGCAACGCGGTTCCGCGCAGTCCATTTCCCGAACAGGCGATAATCGGCGGGGACCGGTCGTCGCTGTCCATTGCCGCCGCATCCGTGATCGCCAAAGTGACGCGCGACCGGTTGATGATCGCGTACGACGCTAAATATCCGGAGTACGGCTTTGCATCGCACAAGGGATACGGCAGCGCGGATCACCTCGCGGCCTTGCAAAAACACGGCCCTTGCCCGATCCACCGGCAGTCTTTCAAAGGCGTTTTTGAAGTGGCGCGAAACCGATCTGAGGAGTTTGAAATTTTCGCCGAGGGGATTCGCGCCGCGACCAACCGCGATCAACTCCAAGCCATGGGCGAGACCATCGCCAGCGCGAGCAAACACATCTCGTCGGATGAGCGCGATGCCTTGCGCCGGCTCTTTCGCTCGCGCCGCGCACATCTCCAGCGATCGGGCCCCAAAGGCGAGCGGTTGGCGGAAATATTTTTGGAGCAAAAGGGGTATGACATTCTCGCGCGGGGCTTTCGCGCGATGGGCGGCGAAATCGATCTGATCGCACAGCGCGGCAACACCTCGATCTTCGTCGAGGTCAAAACCGCGACCACCGGGCATTTTGGACCGCCCGAATCCTGGGTGACGCCGGCCAAGCAAGCGCAGATCATCAAGGTCGCAACGGCCTATCTGCAACAACGCCCCGACTCGGCATCTCGATTTGACGTCATCGCCGTCGATCTAACCCAATCGCGGCCCGTCATCCGACACTACGAAAACGCCTTTGCGGCAGGCGAGATGCGGTGAACACATCGCGGGGATGGCACCGGATTTCAGTTGCTGGTGTGGCCCCAAACCCTTGCGGGACGGACGGAGACAGGGCGATCCACCTCGGACAGGCACGGGGCCTTTTGCCTTGTATCTTCAGGCGGGCGCGGTGGACTGACCTCAGACCGTTTCGCCGCGGGATGCACGGACAGCACGGGGGCCTGTCCCTACCGGTGATGGTTGCATGGCGAACGGACCCCTAACCACTACGCCTCTTACCTCTTCCGTCTTCCGTCTCCCGTCTCCCGTCTTCCGTCTCCCGTCTCCCATTCGCCTCTTAAACCTTGACAATATTTCCCCTTCCCGTTACTTTTGCCTTTCGCAACACAACAGTCGCAAGCGTGGATCGAGACCTATGGCACAGTTGATTCAAAAAGTAAAAGGCACGCGGGATTTTTATCCCGAGGATTGGGCCTATCAGAAATGGCTCTGCGAGAAGTTTATCGGAGTGGGCGATTTGTTTGGCTATCGGGAATACGAAAGTCCGATTCTCGAATACATCGACCTATACCTGGGCAAAAGCAGCGAGGAAATCGTCGCGCAACAGACATTTGCCCTGTCGGATCGCGACGGCAAACAACTCGTCATGCGGCCCGAACTCACGCCCACACTCGCGCGGATGGTCGCGCAAAAAGAAGGCGAACTCGCCTTCCCCATCCGCTGGCAATCCCATGGCCGGTTCTTTCGCTACGAGCGCCCGCAACGCGGTCGGGGGCGTTCGTTTTTTCAGTGGAACATCGACGCGCTCGGCAGCGACAGCTATTTGGCCGATGCCGAAATCATCGCCATCGCCTGCACCCTGTTCAAACGCCTCGGCCTCGGTCCGGAACACGCGACCATCCGCGTCAATGACCGCGAGGGCATGGAATGTTTGATCGCCAAAACACTGGCCCTGTCGCTCGAAGACATCCGCCCGGTTTTTGCGGCTATTGATCGAATCGACAAAATGCCCGAGGAAAAATTTCGCGCCTATCTGACCGGCGATTTGGGCTTGAGTGCGGGTCAAGTCGACGCGCTGTACGACCTGCTCCGCACCGAGGATCTGACGTTTTCCCCATGGCTCGCGCGCATTTTTGAGCATCTCGACAAAGCCGGCGTGAGCGCGTTTGTGGAGCTCGACCTCAAAATCGTGCGCGGGTTCGACTACTACACGCGCACGGTCTTTGAAGCGTGGGCGAAAACCTCGTTGCGCCGCGCCCTGTTTGGCGGCGGGCGATACGACAATCTCACCCGTCAGGTGGGGGGCAAACGCCAGATACCGGGCGTGGGATTTGCCGTTGGCGACATGGCGATCACCGAATTGTTGAAAGAAATAGACGCCTATCCCCAGATCGTCCCCCCCGGCGCGTGCGTCTTCGTAACGGTCTTCTCGGAAGACCTGCTCGCGCAATCGTCTGCTTTTGCGGACCGCCTGCGCCGCGAGGGCATCGCCACAGAATTGCATCTCGCGCCGGGCCAGCGCCTCGACCGGCAATTCAGACATGCTACCCGGCAGGGGATCCCCTTTGCCGCGGTGATTGGCCCAGACGAGGTGGCAACAAATACCGTCGTACTCAAAGACCTCGAAAATCGCGCCCAACGGGCCTTTCCCAAAGACGACCTATCCGCGATAAAAACAGCCCTGAAAAATGGGATCACCAAAACGTAGGAGACGGCCATGCCAGAGGCGCTCGGCGACTGGAAACGCACGCACAACTGCGGCGAATTGCGTATTGAAAACGTAGGCGAGGAAGTTTGCCTGATGGGGTGGGTCGGCAAAAGACGCGACCACGGCGGGGTGATTTTCGTGGACTTGCGCGACCGCCACGGCATCACGCAAGTGGTCTTTCGCCCGGACCTCGAAGCGGATATCCACGCCATTGCCGAGGGGATTCGCAACGAATACGTCTTGGCCATCAAAGGCCGCGTTGAACCCCGCCCCGAAGGCATGGCAAATCCCAAATTGCCCACAGGCGCCATCGACATCGAAAGTTCAGATCTGCGCCTTCTCAACGAATCGGACACGCCGCCCTTTGCCATTGAACCGGACATCGACGTCAACGAGGAACTGCGCCTGCGCTATCGCTACTTGGATCTGCGCCGCCCGGACATGCAACAGGCCCTGCTTTTGAGGCATCGCGCCGCACAGGAAACGCGCCGATATTTGGCCGCGCAGGGCTTTCTCGAAATCGAAACGCCCTTTCTCATGAAGAGCACCCCCGAAGGCGCGCGGGATTACCTCGTGCCCTCGCGCGTGCAAAGGGGGCATTTCTACGCCCTGCCCCAATCGCCGCAAACCTACAAACAGTTGCTCATGATCGCGGGCTGTGATCGCTATTTTCAAATCGTGCGCTGTTTTCGGGACGAAGACCTGCGCGGGGACCGGCAACCCGAGTTCACGCAAATCGACATTGAAATGGCATTCGTCGCCGAAAGCGATGTGATGCGTCTTTCAGAAGGGCTTGCGCGGCATCTGTTCGCGCACGTCATCGGCGTCGACATTCCCGCGCCCATCCCGCAAATCACCTACCGAGAGGCCATAGACCGCTTTGGCACGGATCGCCCAGACACGCGCTTTGGCCTGGAAATTGTCGATATTTCAGACGCGGCGCGCGCCTCGGAATTTCAGGTCTTCAAATCCGTGCTCAATTCCGGCGGGCGGGTTCGCGGCATCAATGCGAAGGGATGCGCGACCTACTCGCGCAAGCAGATCGACGACCTCACGGCGTTCGTGGCAAAACACGGCGCGCGGGGACTCGCGTGGATCAAAGTCACCGACAAGGGCCTCGAATCGTCCATCGTCAAATTCTTCCCGGCCCAAGCGCAACAGATGCTCAGATCGGCACTCGACGCGCAAATCGGCGACCTGCTCTTATTCGTCGCGGATCGCCCCGCCACCGTCGCGACCGCGCTGGGCAACCTGCGCTTGGAACTCGCGCGGCAACGAGGCCTGATGAAGGCCGACGATTTCGGTTTTCTGTGGGTGACGCAATTCCCGCTCCTCGAATACGAAGATACTGAAAAACGCTATGTCGCCTGCCACCATCCCTTCACCTCGCCGATGGAAGCGGACCTCCACATGCTCGAGACCGCGCCTGGCGACGTCCGCGCTCGGGCGTACGACCTCGTTCTCAACGGCAATGAGATCGCCGGCGGCAGCATCCGAATCCACAGCAGGGAAACCCAAGAGCGCGTGTTTCGCATGTTGGGCATCTCGGAACGCGAATCCCGGGAAAAATTCGGCTTTTTGCTCGACGCGTTCCGCTATGGCGCGCCCCCCCATGGCGGCATCGCGTTTGGATACGACCGCCTGATCGCCCTGATGGCGGGTAAAGCATTCATCCGCGATGTCATTCCATTTCCCAAAACCAATACCGCGGCCTCCCTCATGGATGGCGCGCCATCCCCAGTGGATTCGGCTCAACTGCGCGAGCTCGGTTTGCGCTTGTCGTGATCGCTTCGGACGGTTATTTCGATGGCGTTTATCGACAAAACTTTTTCTTGACTTTCTGTATTTTATGTAGTAAGTTCTGCAAGTCGTTATCACAAAAAAATTATTTTTTGATAACCCCTAAAAATTTAACATGGTTACGTCAATATCAACACAAGGAGGACGTCGGGTTATGAAAATGCGTGGCATAATAAAAAAAGCGGCGGGTTGTGGTTTGGCACTCGTGCTGATGGCTGGATGTTGCACGCCGATGGCGTCGAGAGCGCAACTCCAAATGCTCGAACAAGCGCGCAGAGCCGCAGAAGCCGCAGAAGCCGATCTCGAAGCCTGCAAGCAACACCGGGCCGAGTTGGAACGTCAGTTGGCAGAAAAAAAACGGGTTCTGGCCGAATGGCAAAACATCCTGGGCCAGTGCGAACAGGCCATGAACTAGTGCTGTGTGGAAAGGAGTTGTTCGGATGACAGTTTTGAAACATTTCGGAAAGTGGATCGTCTTTTGTGCATGTGCCCTTCTCGTCTTGCCCCAGCAGGGCATTGCCCAGATGGAAATGACCTACGACGAATACAAGATGAAACTCACCGAATACGAGAAACGGATCGCAGACCTCAAACAGTCTTTGACCGAATGCCAAATGGCAAACGAGGGGCTCTCCGACGAGATTTCGGGTTTGGATACGCAGATCAGCGATCTCAAACAGCAAGTCTATGGGCTCGTCGAGTCTGACGAAGCGGGCATCGATGAATTTATGCAAGAACTCGGCCGCATTGAAGGCCGCCTCATGGGCTTGCGCGAGCTTTCAGAAGACGCCCTTTTCGATGTCGTAGATGAAGTCGACCAAATCGAGGCCCGCGTCCCCGAGCTCAAAGCGGACAAAAGGTCCTGTCTCCCCGATGCACAGGCCAAATTGGCCAGCATCGATCAATTGCTCGAACAAGTCAAAGCGCGCATGCCGCGCAAGCGCATTCGGCAATACTCGGTCCTCAAAGGGGATAGCCTTTGGAGAATCGCCAAGAAGGCCGACATTTACGGCGACGCCTATCTCTGGCCTCGCATCTACGTCGAAAACCGGGGAAAAATTAAGGACCCCGACATGATTTATCCCAAATGGGTTCTCAATATTCCCTTCGGCGTCGATCTCCATCAGCACCTCGTCATGCGCGGCGAGAACCTCTCGTCTATTGCCGGCAAGATGCTCAACGATGTCACCAAATGGAATCGGATCTATCAGGCCAACAAATCGCAAATTCTGGATCCCAGCCTGATTTTCCCCGCCCAAGTCCTCGACATTCCGGCAAACTGATCACACCCTTTTCGATCCCAGAGTTTTGGATCTTTCATCAGTACCATGGAAGGTTCATCTATCAACCTCTAAATTTAAGCTCTCGTTCCCGCAGTCTGTTTGGGAACGAGAGTTTTCTTTTTTCTAACGTGGAAACCAAAGAACTCATCCATAAACTATCTTTGCGCGGCGTGGATTTGCTGTCTCTATACGGTCACAACGACGCGAATTTGCTCGCGCTCGAAGACCGCTATGGCGTGCGGTTGATCGCACGGGGTGATCGACTCAATGTTCAAGGGCCCCAACACAAGGTTCAGCACGTCTCCGGGCTGTTGGAGGAAATGATTTCATGCCTTCGGCGCGGCGATCAACTCGACCCCTTGCACCTGCTCGCGCCTCCGCCAGAAAATTGCGAATCCGAAATTGGCGAATACGCAAAAACCATTCTCTCCACGCCCAAAATCCTCATTCGCCCCCGGTCGCAAACGCAGGTCGCGTATGCCGTTGCCATCGAAAATCACGACATCGTTTTCGGCATTGGCCCGGCCGGCACCGGCAAAACCTATCTCGCGGTCGCCGCAGCCCTTGCCGCGCTCAAAAGCAAACACATTTCCCGCATCATCCTCACGCGCCCGGCCGTCGAGGCCGGCGAAACCCTGGGGTTTTTGCCGGGGGATATCCAGGATAAAGTCGATCCCTATTTGCGCCCGCTCTACGACGCCCTGCGCGACATGTTGCCGGATACGCAGTTGCAACACTTGATGGAAATGCACACGCTCGAAATCGCGCCGCTCGCATTTATGCGGGGCCGCACCCTGAACGACGCCTTTGTCATTTTGGACGAGGCCCAGAACACCACCATCAACCAAATGAAGATGTTTCTCACCCGGTTGGGCAACAACGCCAAGGCCGTGATTACGGGCGATATCACGCAAGTCGATCTCCCGCCGGGCATTCCGTCTGGGCTCGTACACGTCCGACACATCTTATCCCATATCGAAGCCATCAAATTCGTCACTTTTTCAGAGCGCGATGTCGTGCGGCACGCCTTGGTGCAACAGATCATAACGGCTTACGAGCAAAGCGAACCCCGCCATCAACCCGATGCCGATGAGGCTGTGGAGCCATGATGTTCTTTAGAGGACGAAGACGCGATCGCAAGCGTCAGCCGATACGGTGGAAACAGCGCGGGAGACAAGTCCTCCGCATCGCCTTGGTGCTCGCCCTGTTGGGGGGGCTGACCGTTTTGTTTCCCACGCAACAGCAACGCGAATACAGCGCGTTCCGCGAAGGGGCGATCGCGCCGGACGAAGTCATCGCGCCCACGACATTCCCGGTACACAAAAGCGCGGAGGCATACCAAAGCGAAGTGGAAACGGCCCGCCGCCAGGTTTTGCCGATCTTGCGATACGACAGCGCGGTGCAGCAGAACATGCGAAAGGCCCTGTCGGCATTTTTGCGCGACACGGAAAAACACAGGGGCCAAACCCTGACCGATTCGCTCTCGAACGCGCTGCACTTTTCGCATCCGGAGATCGGCCCTCTCTCGGAATCCACCCTGCAATTTCTCGTGCCGCAGTCCCGCCGCCGGTCGCCCGCCCGCCGCGAGTTGATCGCCGCAGTCGATAACCTGCTTCAAAGCGCGTACCGAGACGGGGTAATCGACCAAAAATTCAGCCTTGCCGAAGAGGGGTACGACGAGGTTATCCTGCTGAAAAACAAAGCCGAACAGCGCGTCGTTCTCGAAACGATCGTGGATATGGAAAGCGTGGCCTCGGCCCTTCAACAGACGATCGAACGACACTTGCCAGATGCCGGGGATACCGAATTGCGGGCCGGCAGCGAATTGGTCTTGGCGTACTTGGCGCCCAATATCGCCTATGACGTCGACGAAACCGAGAAGCGCAGGCGCGAAGCCGCAACCCATATCCCTCGCGCCAAAGGCACGGTGCTCGAAGGCGAGCGCATTATCGACAAGCACGACCGCGTGACCGCCGACCACATCGACAAACTCCGGTCATTGACCGAACAACTCGATCAACGCCGCGGCGAAGATCCGTTCGTCAATTTGATCCAACGCGGCGCGGGATTGGTGCTTTGCGCCTTGGTGCTGACGACGTTTTTGGTGTTTCTAAAATTTCACCGCCCCGCGCTTTACGGCCCGTCCAAGAACATCGTCCTGTTCGGCATTCTCATTTTGTTCCCCACGGCCATCGCCGATTACGCGGCCCAAACCCAAGCCATCTCTCCGTTTCTCGTCCCGGTCGCGCTGTCGGCCCTGCTGGCCACCGTGCTCTTTGACGCTGTCGTGGGCGTGGTGATCACCCTGGTCATCACCACGCTTTGCGCCAGCATTTTGGGCGATCTCCAATACGGAATCGCGTTTCTCATCCCCGGGATTATCGGCGCGTTTTCGGTTCACCAAGTGCGGCATCGCAGGGATTTTTATCTGCCCGGCCTGTATCTCATCGCGACCTATACCCTGACCATCAGCGCGGCGGTCGGCCTGCGGTTCACCTATGCCAACACCGCCGAGTTTTGGTCGGAAATCAGTTGGCATTTGCTTTGGGGAGGCGTCTCGGCCTTTGTGTCTCTCATCTTGACCATTGGCTTGTTGCCCCTGTTCGAGAGCGTTTTCAAAATCGTCACGTCCATTACCTTGCTCGAGTTGGCGGACCTCAACCGGCCCCTGCTCCGCAATTTAGCCATTCGCGCGCCCGGCACGTTTAGCCACAGCATCAACATGGCGAACATCTCGGAATCCGCCGCCGCGGCCATAGGCGCGGATCCCCTGTTTGTGCGCGTGGGGTGCTACTACCACGATATTGGCAAAATGAGGCGCCCGCACTATTTTATCGAAAACCAGCAGGGGGTAAATCCCCACGATGGGTTGCAACCGCGCATCAGCGCCCTCATTCTCATGGCGCACGTCAAGGATGGCGTCGAATTGGCAAAAGAAGAGGGGCTACCCACGGCGATCATCGACCTCATCCCTCAGCACCACGGGACCTCGGAAATGACTTCGTTTAAGCATCGAGCGCGGCTGATAGACGATCAAGTGGTGCGGGATGCGGACTTCCACTATCCCGGCCCCAAGCCGCAGACCAAAGAAGCGGGCATTATCAACCTCGCAGACGCCGTTGAGTCCGCCACGCGGTCTTTGCCCAACAGCGACCCAGACGAGATCCAAAAACTCGTTCAAACCATCGTCAAAGGCCGTTACGATGCCGGAGAATTGGACGAGTGCGATCTGACCTTGCGCGATTTGACCCGAATCCAAGAAGCCTTTTTGCCCGTGTTGCGGGCTTCGCAGCACCAGCGCGTACCCTATCCCTGGCAGATGTCCCAACGAGAACCCCAAAGCGCGAGCCGATGAGCACACTTGAAATGACGACTTTGGTCGATGTCTCCGATCTCGATATCCCGCACTTAGAGGCGGTCGTAAGCCGATTGCTGTCCGCCGAGGGCGTGCGCCTTCCCATATCTTGCGTGCTGACAGACGATGCCCATATCCGACGGCTGAACAAAAATTATCGCAACTTGGACCAACCCACCGACGTGCTTTCATTCGACCTTTCAGACGCGGTGCATCCCGAAGCCCATTGCTGCGGGGAAATATACATTTCAATGGATCGCGCCCGCCACCAAGCCGCAACGCACGACCGCCCTCTCCAAGCGGAAATAACCCATCTGACATTGCACGGCGCCCTGCATTTGCTCGGCTTTGAACACGATACCCCCGAGGGCTACGCGCAAATGCGAAGCGAAGAAGAGAAATATTTGGCTTTGATGTCGGCGCGTGAGAATCAGGGATGAGAGTCTCCACCTGCCCCATCACCCGTAGGGACAGGCCCCCGTGCCTGTCCTCAAAGTAGTGGTCGGTTCACCGCCTCAAACCACGGCGAATCGCCGATGAACCGCTCTCGCGGTTTATCAAATCGCCCGTAAATTCGCTTCCCGCGAAAGGAGTGTGATTTTTTTGGATGATCCTTGGCCAGCAATTTTCACGACCATCGCTGCCCTCGTCCTGACAGCGGCTTTCTCGAGGCTCGGCTCCATTGGCATCTCGCGCACGGCCCTCGAGCGCATGCACGAAGAGAACATACCACGCGCGGGACTTTACCTGTGGCTTTATCGGTCACGCGATTTTGTGTCGCAAATGGTTTTGCTCGGTCAGACCATCGCCATATCCATAGGTGCTCTCGCGCTGTTGTCCCTGTTTTTTGCATCCCCGGGTTTTTGGCAGTACCTCGGCGCGGTGTGGTTCATCGCGCTCTACGTCTTTCTCGCGCTGTTCATCCGCAGCATCGTTCCCCCCTATCGCCGGGAAGAAGGTTCAGACCGTCCCTTGCCCCTTTTGCCGATCTGTTTCCTGCCCGTGTACGCGGTTCTCGTGTTGCCCACGCTCTTGTTGCAAAGGGCGCAAACCGCGTTCGTGAGCGAAGACGACAACCGCACATTGAAAGAAGAGGAGTTGCGAAACATCGTGGAATTGGAAACGGAAGAGGGCACAATCGAGGCAGAGGAACGCGAGATGATCGAGAGCATCTTTGACTTTGGCGAAACCACTGTCAAGGAAGTGATGATCCCGCGCATCGACATGATTTCCGCCGAGATAACCGCCACGCCCCAAGAACTCCTCGAGTTGATCCAACAATCATGGCATTCGCGCATTCCCATTTACGAAGAGCGCATCGACAACATCAAGGGCGTGGTGTACGTCAAAGATATTTTGCTCAATCTAGCGACCGATCAGCCGTGGTCCATTCCGGAAATCATGCGCGCGCCCTATTTCGTGCCCGAGACCAAAACGCTCGACGATTTGATGGCGGAGTTGAAGCGCGAGAAGGTCCACATGGCGATTGTCGTCGGGGAATACGGCGGCACGTCTGGCCTGATTACGATGGAAGACATCATCGAGGAGATCGTCGGCGAGATTCAAGACGAATACGACGATGAGGAACCGCTTTTTGAATGGCGCGAAGGGGACGAGGTCCTCATCGCAGATGCGCGCATCGACATCGAAGATCTCAATGACGTGCTCCATGTCGAACTGCCACAAGAGGGGTACGAAACCCTCGGCGGATTCATCTTCAACGCGCTCGGACACGTACCCCAGACCGGGGAAAATTTGGAATACGACCATCTGTCGATCGAAATCCTCGAAGTCGTGGGGCAACGCATCACGCGGGTCAAAATTTCCAAACTCGGCGAACCCACACCGCGCAAGCCCGAAAGCAACGTAGCGGAGGCGGAGATACAACCCCAAAATGACGAAGCAGAAAAATAACTTGACAAAAGCCCAAAAATTCAGTTCTTTTGTCTCAACATTTAAGACATGTGGTCGCGGGGTGGAGCAGCCTGGTAGCTCGTTGGGCTCATAACCCAAAGGTCGGGGGTTCAAATCCCCCCCCCGCTACCAAAAAAATAGGGGGGCCGAAAATATCGGTCCCCCCTTTTCTTTTTTTGTTCGCGACCATACTACGCGATCAAAAATAAAAGACCTGTGCAAAATCCAATTCTTTGTTGCATAAATAGATGTTGGGCGGGTTGGAGGTTGCAAAAAGACAGGCTCCTTTGTAGATTGGGCATGAGTTTTTCCCTAAAAAACCACCCATTCTCATCAGGAACCTGTCATGGCTAAAATAACCCTTTCCGCTGTTTCGGTCAAGGCATCTCCATCGCGTCGCCGTCGGTGCCAGACGGTCTATCGGGTCCGGAACGAGGCGGCTTACGATGCGGGGCTCAAGCAACGCGGCAGTCTGACGATGTGGCTGACGCCGCAAGCGATCCAGGCGTGGTACTATCAAGGGCCAACCCAGCGGGGATCCTCCTACACCTATTCTGCGTTGACTATTCAAACGGCATTGATGATGCGCTTGCTTTTTCACTTGCCCTTGCGCCAAACCGAGGGCTTTCTCAGCGGGACGCGAAAATTGAACAACACGGAAACTACGAAAACTGCAAAGCCCCACCCTTAGCCCGTGATGAAACCATCCGTTGGCGTTTCGGCAACAAGGGGAAGAGCAATCCCCATTGTGTTGCATGAGGCCCGTCGGATATTGCTTGGGTGTATTCATCTTCGTCCTTTCGTTTCAGGGTGGTTTCGTTACCCTGAATTTGGACTGACAAATACGCTTTTTCAACCCTTTTCGCCTAGCACAATAGTTTTACAGCTTCTTAGCGAAACACATCTATTCGGTCAATTACCACGGGTTTTACAGGTTGATCACCAGGGACGGTTTCAACCGTTGCAATTCTGTTGACCACATCCAATCCCTTTGTTACTTCTCCAAAAGCAGTATATTGATTGTCCAAATGAGGCGCAGTTCCATGCATTATAAAAAATTGTGATCCAGCACCAGCTAATACGTCTGAAATGCGCGCCGCAGAAAGAATCCCTGGTACATGTTTTATATTGCTAAATTCATGAGGGATATGCACGAGTGGTCCCCCTGTCCCATCATCACTTAGATCGTCGTCTTTCGAATTGGGATCACCCCCTTGAATCATAAAATCTTTAATGATGCGATGAAATTTGGTGTTGTTGTAAAACCCGCTTTCGGCTCTGGTTATAAAGGTTAAACAGTGAATGGGGGCTTTTTCAGGGTGGAACTTCAATTCGATAGTGCCCATATTCGTTATAATGCATGCCTTTACATTTCGAATCTGATTGATCAAAAACATCATTCGGTTTCCGATCTCACCAGCTCGCTTAACTTGATTTTGGGCTTCGCTCAAAGACCTTTTCAATGACCGATTATCATTGTTCAACTTCTCATTAGCTTGTTTTAATTCTTTTATTTTTTTTCCACCACATCCCACCATCAAAAGGCATAGACCTAAAATAACAAATCTTTTCATAGACATTTCCTCCTCTAAATTGCGCGGTTTAATTGCGCGGATCAGACCTTAAAAGACACTCTCCTTAGAAGCCATCTAAAAACTCTAAAAAATTGCGAGAGCGTATTCATCGGTCCAAATTCAGGGGGTAACCCACCATCCTGAAACGAAAGGACAATGATGAATACGCCCAAGCAATATCCGACAGACCTCGCACAAGCGCAATGGGTCGCTCCCTTGTTCCCGAAACCCAAATATGGCGAACAGGACAGACGCCCCCCTCCCTCATCAAGATGGCTTGAAAGAAGGGATGAAACGGCGACCGGCCCCGACAGGAAGTGCTTGCGTAAAGTGGGGGGGGGGATGGGACTATCTCGAGGAAGGCACCAAAACTATGACTGATTTCTGATAAATCAGCCTTGATCTAGGCTTGGTGTGTGCCTAATTTGCGAGGAGTGGAGGAGTGAGAGAAAGTAAATGGGGAAGATAAACCTGAAATTTTGGGGAGAAAGGGGAAGCGGAGCAAGATCGGTTTATCCTCCCCACCAATAAAGAGAGACTAAATTCAGAAAAATATAATTCAACTGAATATCTTTTCCCTTTATTTTTCAAGACTTTACGTCTTTCGCATACACAAACAAGTGTGTATGCATCACCTTCTGTGTGGGGAGCAACGGAAGGCAATTTCCAAAATATACGCTGTCAAGTGTGTGTTGTCAAGTGGAATATTTTACAAAGTGATCATTTTACTTTTTTTTTATCGGCCCTATTTTTTTGGGGATTTAACTTGCCACGCGGCACTTTTCAATTCATATTGATGTCATCAAAATTTTAAATGTGACTGACCTGTCGGGAGGGATGTATGAGGTTTGGTGAAATAATTAAACGCGCCCGCAATGGACGATTTAGCCAGAGGGCTTTGGGAAAAAATATTGGCGTATGGGACACTTACATCGGCCAAATAGAAAAGGGTGAACGCATACCATCCGATGACCGGTGCCGACTCCTTGCAAAAGCACTTGACCTTGCCCCTCAAACGCTTCTTTTTTTTGCTTACAAAGAACGCGCACAAAAAACCCCCGAAGGCCGTAAACTTTTTACACAGATGGAAAAACTGCTAACAGACCCTGTTATTAGCCAAGTGATTGCTGACCCTAAAATGCTCGACGCAGACATTGTCAAGGCACTCCAGAGTCCAGATATTCGCAAAGTGCTCAAGAATGAGCAATGGTGTGAAGCCCTGAAAGCGAGTGCTTCAACTACAGATCAAAATATTCCAGAACTTATTAAGATCATCACCCAGATACCTGATCAGAAATGGCAAGTATTGCTCAACACAGCAAAAGCTTTTGCTGGAATAATCTGACTGATCTGTTCTTAATTCGTATAAAAATCAAAAAATCCCCCTTTTCAGCGTGAGAAAAGGGGGATTTTTATGCATTTGTTTTTATTTTTGTGACTACTTGTAAAAGCGATGGTTACAAATTCGCATGAGGTCGGTCATTATCGCCTCAATTCAACTGCCTGATGAATGACTCATTGTGGACAGCATGACACGAGGAGGCAAGGCACTGGCGACTTAAAAAAATGGGGATGGTTTCAACGCTTTATTCGCATTTGTAGTTGGCTCACAAGATGTTCAAACGCTGAGTCCGTCGATATTTTGCTTTCTACTCTCCGACAGGCGTGAATAACCGTGCTGTGATCGCGATTTCCAAATTGCAAACCGATTGTCTTGAGGGGTGCTCCTGTAAGGGATTTGCTCAAATACATGCTCACATGGCGGGCCGTGGCCACATCTTGCTTTCGCGTTGCACCAACCAGTTTCTCTAAAGGGATCTCAAAAAAGTTGGCTGTTGCTTTTTGGATACTTTCAATACTGATAGTCGGTTTGGTCTTCTGGGGTGGCCTCAGCAATGTCTTTCGAACTGTTTCAATAGTGAGTGGATAGCCTTGTAATTTGGTAAAGGCCAAGAGGCGTTTTAGCGCGCCTTCAAGTTCTCGGATATTGGTATTGATCTGTTCAGCCAAAAAACTGGCAATTTCTTGGAATAGTGAAATACCCATTTCTTCTGCTTTTTGCATTAAAATTTCCATACGTGTGGAAACGTCAGGGACTTCAATATTTGTAACCAAACCCCATTGAAACCGAGAAATCAATCGATCTTCAAACCCTTTGAGATGGGACGGAGGACGATCTGAACTAATGATAATCTGTTTATCGGCTTGATATAGCGCGTTGAATGTATGGATAAATTCTCTCTGGCAACCTTCGGTTTTCACATAAAACTGAATATCATCAACTAGCAACACATCCGCTTGGCGATAGGTTTGATAGAAATTAGCGGTTGTCCCTCGATTGATCCCTTCTAAATAATCAGTGAGAAATTTCTCTGCGGTAACGTAAACCACTCGTTGCGCTGTCCCCATTTCGATACAATATGCACCGATGGCCTGCAACAGATGAGTTTTTCCTAGTCCAACACCGCCATAAAGCACAAGAGGATTAAAAGCTGTTTGTCCTGGCGATTCTGCTGTAGCCATTGCCGCAGAGAACGACACCTCATTGCTTTCACCGACAATAAAATTGTCAAAGCGGTAGCGTGGATTGAGCGGAAATATTGGTTGAATGGATTCGAGTTCAGAGGAGAAAGTACGAGTAGGTGGCGTAGCAGATGCAGAATGGCGTGATGCCTCGTGGATGAACGAGGGGGCGGGTTTCACAGGAGGAGTCGCATCAAAGGCAAACGTAATGCGTGGATTCCATGCGAAAACTTCATGGATGGTCGCTTTGATCAACCCGATGTAATTTTCTTCAAGCCAATCGGCAAAAAAACTATCGGGCACTCCCAAAACGGCTTCTTCAGGGGTAAACTGCCGCGCCGTAATGGGAGCAAACCAAGTTTCAAAGCTCTGACCTTGTATTTTCTGTTGGATGGCGTGGAGACACTGACTCCAGGAGCCAGAAGAGCGTTCATCCATAAGACAAAGATCCGTCTGTGCCAATGCTGGCAAACACAGGCCATAGTAAGTAGTTATTTTAAGCATTTGGAAATTGTTGTCTGAGAAATCCGAACATGAGGGAGGTTGATTTCGTTTCAGCAGGGGGTGGGAGATGACTTTCAATCGTGGGAAGGGAATTGAAAGTACTCTGAAACTTTGAAATCAAAGCAGTCCGGTTATTCTTTGTTACAGACAACCGCGGGGGAATGTACTTCAGAACTTGAAGTGTTTGGAAACTAATTAAGAAAATAATGGATGTCAAGCGGGTTTAAAACAAAAAAATTAGAGATAAGTAGTTGAAAAATAATAAAATAATAGTGGATAATCAATATAAAGTGTACAAAAAAAATGTACGCTTTATATAGTGGTATATTCATTTCGAGCATCCTAAAAGTAAAATCGCTTGACAAAGGAGATATGCTCCTCTATATTCCGAACCTTTGCCGATATAGATAACTGAAATTTTTATAGATACGAGGTGTTTTGATGAAACGTACATTTCAACCACACAATCGCAAGCGCAAAAACAAACATGGTTTTCGCGCTCGTATGAGCTCTCCCGGTGGTCGCCATGTGCTGAATCGAAGACGTCGAAAGGGTCGCAAGCACCTGTCGCACTAATATGTAGGTGTTTTTATGGGATCCCCCAACCTGCACATTCGAGGCGAAATTGCGAAAATTCGACAGCGCGGCCAGATCTTTCGTGGGCGTTGGGTTCATGTTCGGATGGGTACATCCGACATGGATCGAACGCTCATTTCAATTCGGAAGAAATTTGGCAACGCAGTTCGGCGCAACCGTATCCGCCGGCGGGTACGGGCAATATGTTCTCAACTGATACCTTTGGGACATCCTCACCATCTACTACTTATCTCCATAGGAGATCACGCTTGCGGTGTCTCTTATGCCCAACTCCGTCTCGAACTGCACCGAGCATTTCAAAACCTCGGTCTCATCAACGCTTGATCCCCTTTTTGCAACCCCTTCCCCTCTCTTCAATTATTCTCGAAATATAGAAGGACGTAATCTATGGATAGACGCACGGTACTTGCCTTTGCGTTGATCGGCCTGATCCTGATCCTAATGCCGTACTATATGCAACTCGTCCAAGGTGACAGACCTCAACCTTCTGGTGATCGACCTCTTCCCATGGAAGAATCTCCTCCTCGCCAGACTGAAGCCCCCCAAACTGCAACTCCCCAAACTACCGCACCTCCCGAACCACAACTCCTACAACAATCCAAAGCCCAACAGACGGTCAATGACGCCGCAAGTTCAGTTTCGTCAACAAACTTTCAAGAACGCGATGTTGTCATAGATGCCGATCTTTATCGTGCTACCATCTCCACCCGTGGCGGCGTCATTACCAGTTGGCAACTCAAGACCTACTTTGATCGCAATGGCAACTGGCTCGAATTGATTGCCCCCAGCGGCAAAGGACTTGGTGTTGCGATTGCAGGTACCTCTCTTGACGATCTCGAATTTGTCCCTGATCGCTATCGGCTTGAAATTTCGGGTGATACGCAAGACTTAATCGTGTTTCGCACTCAAGGCCCTCGCGGTCCGGTTGAGAAGCGTTTTCGATTTCAGGGCAATCGGTACCGCGTTCACGTTTCGGTCATGGCCGAGGGCCTTCCCCGAGATGATAAATTGGGCATCACCTGGAACGGTGGTCTCGCCGATACGGAAAATAAACGCGGTACTTCAGAGAGTTTTTACGAAGGTGCTTACGAGCAAATTGTCACGTATTTAGGTGGCGAAGTTGAAACATGGGATACGGACCGCCTTCAAGACAAAGAGGCTCCTCCGAGTGGTCAGCTAACATGGATTGGCGTCAGAAATAAATACTTTCTCGCCGCGCTCATTCCCGACGATGGTCGCTACGACCTTGCCCTTTACGGCGATACCAAGATTGACGCGCTCGGCTTTTCCTACCGTGATTTTGCTTTTGAGATGCGTGCTGATTCTGGTCTCAACGCCATCGATTACACCGCTTACATCGGCCCAATTTCTTATGACATTTTGCGTGCTCAAAACCGCGATTTCAATGGATTAGAACGCGAGTTAAATCTCGACGAGTTTGTCGATTACGGCCCTTATTTTGTTCGCTCTATTCTCAAGCCGGTGACAATTTTAATTCTCAAAGCCTTTCTCGCCATGCACGCTCTGGTTCCAAATTATGGTGTAGTCATCATCTTGTTTTCCATTCTCGTCAAGGTCGTTGTTTTTCCACTCACACACAAGAGTCTGGAATCCACAGCAAAGATGCAGACTCTCCAGCCTAAAATTGCCGAAATCCGCGAGCGTTATGCCAAAGATCAGCAAAAAGTGAACGAGGCGATGATGAAACTCTACCGAGAGGAGAAGATCAACCCCATCGGTGGATGTTTACCCATGCTCTTGCAGATGCCCATTCTCTTTTCCCTCTTTTCTCTGTTCCGAGGCACCATTGAACTTCGACAAGCTAGATTCGCATTTTGGATTGACGATCTTTCCAAACCAGACACCATTTTCATTGGTGATTTTGGTCTGCATGTCTTGCCTCTTTTGATGGGCTTGTCGATGTTTATTCAGCAAAAGATGATGATGAAGGATCCCAAACAGGCTGTTCTCGTTTACATCATGCCCGTTTTTCTCACCTATATTTTTTGGGATATGTCCTCTGGCCTCGTCTTTTACTACACGCTTTACAATGTCCTAACCCTCGCCCAGCAGATTATCATGGAAAAAACCAAATCCATACTGGGCACCTCCTGACGAATTTGCTCGTATGTCCGACCAAGACACCATAGCCGCAATCGCCACTGCGCCCGGTGAAGGTGCAGTTGGCATCATCAGGATCAGCGGACCACAAGCGATTTTAATTGGCGAGCATTTCTTCAAAGGTAAAATTCCCCTCCGCCACCTTCCCCCAAGACAACTTTCTTTGGGCCATTTCTACATTCAGGGCCGGGCTTTTGACAAAGTTCTGGCCTCTATCATGCGTGCGCCCAATTCCTTTACCGGTGAAAATACGGTGGAGTTTAACTGTCATGGAGGGCCGTTCCTACTCAGACGAATCTTGGAAGCGATTTTTCAAGAAGGTGCTCGACCAGCCGATCCAGGTGAGTTCACCAAGCGGGCTTTTCTCAACGGTAAAATGGACCTCTCACAGGCCGAAGCAGTTGCCGACATGATCACCGCCAAAACGGATCTGAGTCTTCAATCCGCTTTTTTTCAACTTCGGGGAGGTCTTCATCGCCGTTACAAAAAGATAGCGGAATCCATTCGGCGAGCTGTCGTACTTCTTGAGGCAGGTTTGGATTTTTCTGAGGATGTAGAGATCGACTTAGGGATGGTGAAACCATCCATCTCTCAGGCTTTAGAGGACGTCGAAAACCTCATTCTTTCTTATGAACGCGGGAAAATTATTCGTGAAGGTGCTGTTGTCACCATAGCCGGCCAACCCAATGTGGGAAAATCCAGCCTGCTTAACCGGCTTCTCGAAGAAGACCGTGCGATTGTTACAGATATACCCGGTACAACTAGAGATACGATAGAAGAGCAGATTGATCTCAATGGGATTGCGGTCACGATGGTTGACACTGCTGGCATCCGAGAAACCGACGACCCTGTTGAAAGAGAAGGGAATCGTCGGTCTCAACAATTCATAGCCCGAGCCTCCATTGTTCTCTATGTTGTAGATGGGTCCCTTCCACCCTCTTCCCAAGAGTTGGATAACCTCCGTCTCGTTGATCGCGCTTTTCTAATTCTCAATAAGAGCGACTTGGGACTTTGCAAGGACTGGCAATCTGTTCAGTCCTGCCAGCTCCGGATCGCACTTTCGGCCAAAACAGGCGATGGCATTTCCTCCCTGCGTGACCACCTTCGTGAAACTCTCCTTGGAAAGAGTGATCTACCTACCGAAATCATCACCAAAGAACGGCACCTTCTCGCACTTCAACAGGTTGCATCGGGGTTGTTCCAAGCTCTCCAAAGTCTTGAATTGGGTAATCCGGGTGAAATTATTGCCATGGATCTTCGACTCGCACTTGACGCGCTTGCCTCTATTATTGGACAGACTACCCCAGATGATATTCTCGACCAAATTTTCAAAACTTTCTGTATTGGTAAATAGTGTTTCACGGTGTTTCACGTGAAACATTTGAGGGACATCATATTTCGTTTTTTTGTTTGCCAGTGATCCCGCCATTGAACATCAAGCCTTACCAAATAGCAGTCCAATTTCCTTTTTTTGGGCACACTTCTGAAGGCATACCTGATGTTACCCAATGACGCCATCAGTATTGCGGAGAACTCCTTTAAGCTTTCTTTGAGTGATGAACAGGTCTCTTTGCTCAAGCAATACGTCAATTTGCTTACCGATTGGTCAGCGCGTGTTCGATTGATCTCTCGCAATGACCGCAATTTCATTTGGGAACGTCACGTTCTCGATTGCCTTTCGTTTGTGCCTCATCTCCCTAAAGATGGACCTCTCCTCGATTTGGGTTCAGGTGCTGGCCTACCGGGTATTATTGTCAAAATTATCAGGCCCGACCTTGAAGTTTATCTCCTCGAACCTGCCCGTATGAAAAGCCTCTTTCTTTCTGAAACCATTGCCGTACTCGGTCTTTCAAACACTTTCGCTATTAGAGCCCGTGCTGAAGCACTTGCTGGAAATTCTTCTTTCTCGGGGAAATTTCAGATTGGTACAGCCCGTGCTGTTGCACGACTTCCCCAGGTTTGGGATTGGATTGAACCCCTCCTTGCGTCCAACGGTGTGCTTATTTCAATGAAGGGACCTGGTGCTCTCAATGAATTTAGGCATGGAGTTCCTGATTACCTTTGCGCCACAGAAACCACTTTGAAGATACCATTTACCCGACGAATACGATCATTTGTCTTTCTTCAAAGATGTTTCACATGAAACATTTATCTACATGGTATCCTATACCTGCACGCACGCCCCATATCCAATGCCCTGCTTGTTGGGAGCGCGGATACTGCATCCCACTTTGTCCCTCAAGTAAATCAAGGGTCTTACTCCGATTCTCTCGCTGAAACTAGTTTTGTAACCATCTATTTTACATATATTTACATATATTTGATAAAACCCAACCGTGGACTTTTGTCTAAGAAGCCATCTAAAAATTATTGGGACCTACCCCCTGGCCCCCCTTCCTGCGAGGAAGGGGGGAATCAAGGCATCCTATTTTTGCGATAGGTATGGTTTTGACCTGGGAAAAGCGAATGCTTTTGTGGCTCTCTCAATGGCAGTCCGAGTTTTTAGATGGCTTCTAAGAGTCTGCACCCCGGGCGCGGTCCTTGGTATCTGTCCGTCCCAAACACTGACCTGACCGACGATTAGTTCCCCCCATCCAAAAGCCCTCGGATATTCCGATCCGAGGCTTTTTTTGTTTTTATATTTATTCACCAAAGTATCTACAACAAACTGCCCCGTGTGCCTCCCACAGCAACTATCATTTTTTAGTCGCCGACCTGAAGGCACGCTTGATGTTGATAGTAGCTAGGCAAGGTGCCGATCGACATCCTCACCATAGGTATCCTGTATCAAGGCGTGGCGTTTCCCATCTGCTACGAGATGCTCAACAAAAAGGGCAACTCAAACATAAAAGAAAACATGCCCCTCAAAGCGGGACCAAAAGTGCTCTCTTAAAAAACGATGCGCCAAAACCTGGTGGCATCTATGGGCATAAGCTCTCTGTTATCTGCGATCAGACGCCCAAATAATTGGGTGATTACCGGGAGCGGCACACCGGGCACATCTACTCGAGACAAAAAAAGACGATAGGACATCGTAGTCCTCTTTGCCCTGCTCAAAGCACTTGGGCTGGGCACATCGGGGAGAGAAGCGAAGTGGTATTACGGTGCCAAACTTCACATCGTTGCACAATATCGCGAGAAGGTCTGACGAAACCCGATTACATTGGCTTGACAGGGGTAGCAAAGCATGACCAACCCACTTTGTACGATGACGAACTGCACGACTACGATCCCATAACTATTACTTGTTCATGTCTTTGGACGATTGGCGGCTTCTTCTTACTTGCTTTCCAGTTTTAATTCACATCGTCAGTTACTTCTTACTTTTAATTCGTGTTCCTGTATAGTTTAAGATGATAATAATGACGTTGTGGATTATGTGGAAAAAAAAAGAAAAAAGAAAAAATCTAGAAAAAATAGGTCGAGAGAAGGTGTCTGTCAATCTGACATTGTGAATTTTTGTGTTAATAAAATGTGGAAATAGAGCAGTTTTCCACATTATGAGATTGTGGATTTATTTTTTCTTTTTAATCCACAAAGTATCCAGATTGTTTTCCACATTCACGGGGTTGTGCACAAGGCTGTGCACAACCCTTTTCTCTTTAAAAATCAACTAATAAAGTTTTTATTTTTTTGCCCCGATTTAAGTTATCCACATCAGGTAACTTTCCTGTTGATTGATATAGTACACCCAAAAGCGATTCAGTTCACAGCGGGTTGACGACAAGTGCATTGACCTGCTAGGAAAACTTCAACGTGTGTCCATCTTCCCAATTTCCGGTGCTCGCGCCCGGCAACAAGAGCGAATTGAGCATGGGCTATGCCACGCTGTACGGCGATATGGTCGGTGCGTTTGCGGTTATCAAGGACATCTACAAAACTTTGGTGTACGATCTCGCGGACTACCGCAATACCCTGTCGGACCATCCCGTCATTCCCCTTTCCATTATCGAACGCTCTCCCACAGCCGAATTGTGCGCCAACCAGCAAGACACGGACAGCTTGCCTCCGTATCCGGTGCTCGATCCCATTCTCAAAGCGTATGTGGAAGACGACGCCAGTTTGCAAGACCTCATCGCGCTCGGCTATGACGAAGCCTTGGTCACGCGCATTATCCGCATTGTGGATATCAACGAATACAAACGCCGCCAAGCTCCTCCGGGCATCAAGATCACGCCCCGCGCATTCGGACGCGACAGGCGATTGCCCATTACGAGCGGCGTTTCCCGGTTGCCGGGCGTCACGTAAGCGGGGGAGGGCGCGAGGAACTAAAGCAAAAACAGATCTGCACCAAAACGGGCTACGAAATTTCTTCGTCGCCCGTTTTATTTTTTTTGTTGAAGGCGTTAGAAATTAGTCTTAATATTCTTGACATCCATACCTTATTTTTGGTATTATTGCGTAACCTGAACCTCGTAGAATTGTAACGCGATTGCAACACTGGCGGGCATTGTGACGGTGGGAAAAAATAAGTGAAAATTTGGACAAAAAATCGGGTTAGGAAAATCACCGTCGGCGCGTGGAGTGGTTATTCAAATGGCTACGATATCTTCCAAAAAAAGTATAACCGGGTGCGGTTTTAGCCGGACGCCTCGGTCTTCGCAGTTTAGCATTTCCCTTCCGTGGAACGCTGTACCCCCCCCCCCCCTAACTTACACTGGTACAATGAATTCGAGTGAGAGGCACCGAAAATTAACGCGGGTGCATTACACATTGCATCCCCCGTCATGGCGCGTTCTTCTCCTTGCGATTTTCGGCGCCATTGCTTCGCTGTGGTGCGCTAGCCCGGCCGAGGCGCAAACCGCGACGGTGCGTAGCGTGATGATCACGTCGTCGCCAACGGGCGGCAATTACGCCACGGGCGATACCATCGCCGTGCGAGTGCTCTTCACGTCGGGTAGCCGATTCACGGTGGACACGACATCGGGCACGCCCTATCTCGAGCTCGGGATCGGCAGTCAGACGCGCCGGGCGAATTTCCGCAACACCCGAAACGATTTCCTGCAATTCCGATATGTCGTACAGGCGACGGATCACGACGGCAATGGCATCAGCATCGCCGCCGATGCGCTGAAGCTCAATGGCGGTAGCATTGCGGACGCCAATGGCAATGCGCCCAATATTTCCCTCGCTGGTTACACCCACACCAACGCGCCGAGCCACGCGGTCAACGACACCCATCCTTCCTTCGGCGAATCGACCATAGAAAGCAAGCTCTACGACACCAATACGCTGATCACGCCGATCGCGTTGCCGACGGCCGCGGGCGGCGATGGCACGTTGACCTACGCGCTGTCGCCGACTTCGTTGCCGGCCGGCCTGACGTATAAGGCTTCGACGCGCACCATCGTCGGGACCCCGACCACGGTTACAGCCCTCAGTACCTACACTTGGAAGGCGACGGATGGCGATGGCGACGCCGCGACGCTGACCTTCTCGTTGCAGGTATGGGCACCTGCGGGGCCGGCGATCAACGGCGTCGAGGTGTTGGAGTGGACCGTGAACGGGGTCAGCAAGTCCAACTACCAGTCCGGGGAAACGATCAAGCTGATACTCCGATATCCCGAGAACGTGGCGGTCACCGGGACGCCGCAGCTCGCCTTGGTCATCGGCGGTCACACGCGCAAGGCCGATTATAGTGTTGCCGAGACCGCGTCGCTCGGGATAAACACATGGCTGGTCTTCACCTACACGGTGCGGGCGGACGACTTCGATGGCGACGGCGCCGCCGTGCGCGCGGACGCGCTCCGCCTCAACGGCGGGACCATCCGCACGGTGGCCGCCGGTACCGACGTCAAGCTCAGCCTGGGTAGCCACGCGGTGGCGAGCGGTAGCACGGTCAGTGCCAAGATGCGGGTGCGCGACACGGCGCCCTCCTTCTCGCAGGCCGCGTCCGCCGCCCACCGGTACTTGGCACTCAACGCGGCGACGTCCACCACGTTGCCGCGGGCCACCGGAGGCGACGGCGCGCTCACCTACACCATCTCCCCTGCGTTGCCCAGCGGCCTGGCACTGGGTAGCACCAGCCCCACGATCACCGGCACGCCCACGGTCTCGGACACGACTACGCACACGCTGACGGCGACGGATGCCGACGGCGATCGAACGACGCTCGGGCCGTTCAACGTCGTAGTGGCCGCGGCCAACGCGCCGAAGCCGAGCGCGCTCACCATCGTTCCGCCGGTCGGCTTCGACGGCGACTACGCCGCCGGCGAAGTGATCTGGGCGATCGTCACGTTCGACCAGGGGGTCACGATCACCGGCGCGCCGCAACTCGCGCTGACTATCGGCGCCAATACCCGCCAGGCGCCCTTCTCCCGTATAAGTAGCGACCCGGACGATATCTCGTTCAAGTACACCGTGACGTCTTCGGATTTCGACGGCGATGGCATCAGCATCGGCGCCGCCGCGTTGACCCTCAACGGCGGTAGCATCACTGACGCCGACGACAACACCGTCGCCGCCGCGCTCGACCTCAGTGCCCACGCCATTACCGCCGCCGATGGGCATACGGTGCGCGATACGCAACCGACCTTCGGAGCCGCCTCGGTAACGGGCAAGACCTTCCCGGTGAACAGCGCGGTGGACGAATCCTTACCAGAGGCCACCGGCGGCGATGGGACCCTCCGCTACACTTTGACGCCATCCCTGCCGGCGGGCCTCACGTTCGACAGACGCCCGGTACACCGCATCCACGGCACGCCCACCACCCAAACCGCGTCCGCCACGTACACCTACACCGCGACCGACGGCGATAGCGATGCGGCCTCGTTGACCTTCTCGCTGGCGGTGACCACCGTCCCCGCGGTGAGCGATGTGACCGTCAGTTCCAGCCCGGCGAGTGGCGACGCTTACGGCGTGCTGGAGACCATCAGCGTAGATGTGCGGTTCAATCAGGCGGTCGCGATTACCGCGCCCAATCCCAGTCTCGCGCTGACCATCGGCACGTACACGCGCAGCGCGGCCTTTGCGAGCAAGCCCAACGCGAGCACCTTGCGCTTCCGCTACCAAGTGCAGGCGGCGGATGACGACGACGATGGCATCGGCATCGCCGCAGGCGCGCTGACGCTGAACGGCACGGGCAAGTTGCGAGACGCGACCGGCACCCGCGACGCCAACCTGGCACTCGGCACCTATGCCATCGCCACTGCCACCGGCCACAAGGTGGATACGCCGCCGATAATCTCCGGCGTCGCCATCACCTCCAGCCCGGCGGGCGGCAACTACGCCACAGGCGACGTGATCGCGGTTCGCCTCACGTTCACGGAGTTGGTGTTCGTGCGCAGCGGTACGCCGACGGTGGCACTCACCATCGGCGCCAACACGCGCACGGCGACGTGGCACAACGGATCCACGGGTTTGCCGCCCACCCATACCTTCACCTACACCGTGACGTCGTCGGATTTCGACGGCGATGGCATCAGCATCGCCGCAGGCGCGGTGACCGCCAACGGCGGCTTTCTGACCTACTCCAGTAGCGACGATCCGTTTCGCCATGCGCTGGTGGGGCTTGGCAACCACGCCATCACCAACGA
This sequence comes from Candidatus Latescibacterota bacterium, assembly GCA_965242535.1. Lineage (GTDB taxonomy): Bacteria > Latescibacterota > UBA2968 > UBA2968 > UBA2968 > VXRD01. The sequence goes on along the minus strand of OZ251458.1, from coordinate 3,604,650 downwards.
CGGCGATCACCGCGTGCGCGATACGGCGCCTGCGTTCAGTGCGGCGGTGGCGGCTCAGCACTACGTAGCCGGCACGGCCGCGTCGCTGACCCTGCCCACGGCCACAGGCGACGGTAGCATTTCGTATCAGCTCACCAGCACGTTGCCGGGCGGGCTCACCTACAGCAGTGCCACCCGCACGATCAGCGGCACGCCGCAAGCCGCCGGTGCCAGCGAGCAGACCTATGTCGCCACGGACGGCGACGGCGACGCGACGACCTTGCCCTTCACCATCACCGTGGCGGAGGCCAACGCGCCGAAGGTGTCGGCATTGACCTTCATGTCCTCACCGCAGACCGGCCAAACCTACGGCGCAGGCGAGGAGATCGCGGTCGGCATCCAGTTCGACAAGACCGTCACCAAGACCGGCACGCCGCGGCTGGCGTTGTCCATCGGCTCCAAAACCCGCTACGCGAACTACTACGCATCGCCCTCGTCGCTCACCGGGTACCATCATGTTTTCAGCTACACCGTGCAGGGGGCCGACCGGGATGCCGACGGCATCGGCATCGGCACCAGTGCCCTGTCGTTGAACGGCGGTAGCATCGATTCGAGCGGCGTCGCCGCCTCGTTGGCACTCGGTAGCTTTGCGGTCGCCAACGCCAGCAGCCACAAGGTGGACGGCGGTGCCAACGCCGCGCCCGCGGTACGCGCGGTCGGTATCCAGTCCCGGCCGGTGGCGACCAGCGGCTACGCCGTGGGCGACGTGATCCGCCTCAGCGTCAGCTTCACAGAAGAGCTGGCGGTGACCGGCTCGCCGCGTCTGGCTATCCAGATCGGGAGCGTCAAGCGGCAGGCGACCTTTGACCGGGCCGAGCTCAAGAGCCTGCACTTCCAGTACACGGTGCTGTTGTCCGACGATGACAACAACGGCATCAGCGTTCCCACAGATGCCCTGACCTTGCCGGACGGCACCACCGTGCAGGACGCCCACGGCGCCAACGCGGCCCTCGGTCTCGGTAGCCACGCGCTGGGCCATCAGACGGAACACAAGGTCCACACGCCGCCGCGGGTCACCGGACTCGCCGTCGTGTCCACGCCGCAACAAGCCAACACCTACACCCGGGGCGGGACGATCACGGTGCGGGTGAGTTTCGATCAGGCGGTCACCGTGGCCGGTAGCCCTCGGCTTGCCCTCACCATCGGCGACGCTACCCGCACGGCCACAGCCGCGGCCGGTAGCGGCAACTCCTATGTGGACTTCAGCTACACGGTGGCGGCGGGAGACGCCGATAGCGATGGCCTCGGCATCACAGGCGGCGCGCTGACGTTGCCGAGCGGCGCGACCATCCGCGACGCAGGTGCCACCGACGCGGTGTTGGACCTCAGCCGCTACGCCGCAACCCGCTACGCCTCCGCCAAGGTGGACGGCAGCCGCACGGGCCTGTGGCCGGACTTCGGCATCGCCACCGGGCCGGACCTGTCCATGCTCACCAACACGGTGGTGAACTACTCGCTCCACTCGTCCTGCGGCCCGTTGCACGTCGGTTGCGGCCTGCCCAGCTCCGCCACCGGAGACGCGCCGCTGGCTTACACCGTGTCGCCTGCGTTGCCATCCGGCCTCACCTTGAACCGCGCCACCGCGGTCCTGACCGGCGCCGCGACCACGGCTACGCCGTCCACCCGCCACACGCTGACGGTGACCGACGCCAACGGCGACACCGATACCGTGACCTTTACCCTGGCGGTGGTCGGCGCCCGCCCGACGGTGCGTGGCGTGAGTTTCCTGTCCAGCCCGGCGGTAGCCAGCACGTACGCCCTCAACGATGAGATCCGGGTGGCGGTCCGCTTTCGTCGGCAAGGCACTGCGGCCCTGGTGGTGACAGGCGCCCCCCGCTTGGCGTTGCAGGTGGGCGGCGTGACCCGGCAGGCCGCGTACTACGGCGTCAGTGGCGATAATGTGCTCTTCCGCTACACCGTGCAGGCGTCTGACCGCGACGCGGACGGCGTTTCCATCGCCGCAGGCGCCCTGACCCTCAACAGCGGTACCATCCGCGATGACGCCGGGAACGCCGCGGTGCTCGGCTTGGGCCGCTACGCCCTTTCCAACCAGGCGGCGCACAAGGTGGACGGCGGCGTCATCAGCGCGCCGAAAGTGGCAGGCGTGACCATCACATCCTCACCGGCGACCGGCGACACCTACAGCCGCGGCGAGGTGGTTGAAGTCGCGGTGCGTTTCAGCCAGCGCGTGGGCGTGACGGGATCGCCACGGCTCGCCTTGAGCATCGGCAACGCCACCCGCCAGGCGGGCTACAACCGCGCAGGTGCCACCTCAACCACGCAGTACTTCCGCTACATGGTGCAACAGTCCGACGTGGACACCGACGGGCTCAGCATCCGGAGCGGCGCCCTGACCCTCAACAACGGTGCCATCCGCAGCAACGCGGACAGCAACGCAGTGCTCGCCCTAGGTAGCCACGCCATCACCAACGCCGGCAACGCCAAGGTGAACGGCAACTTGAATTCGCCTGCGATCGTGACCGGCGTCGCGGTGATGTCGCGTCCGGCCACAGGCGTCACCTTCCGCATCGGCGAGGAGATCCGCGTGCAGGTGACGTTCAGCAAGGCGGTAGTGGCGGCCCGGCGGACGTTCCGGCAGGGGAATCCGGGCTGGCCGCGGCTGGCGCTCACCGTCGGCAGCCACACGCGCCACGCCGCCCTGAAGGTCAGCACCCAACACGCCGAGCGCGCCCCGGCGAGCACCACCTTGACGTTCGGCTACACCGTGCAGGCAGGCGACTACGACGGCGACGGCTTCGGCATCCCGCAAGGCGCGCTGGACGTGAACCTGGGCGGCATCAGCCGCGGCGGCGTGGCGGCGACCCTGAGCCTCGGTAGCCACGCCGTCTCCGCCGCGGCGTACAAGGTGGACGGGCGCCGGGCGAGCGTGTCTGGGGTGAGCATCACGTCGCGGCCGAGTGCCGATAATACCTACGCCGCCGGCGAGGTGATCCGCGTGACACTCACGTTCAACCTGCCGATCCGCGTCACGGCCAGGGCGCCCAACCTGCCGACTCTCGGCCTTCTGGTCGGTAGCACCACGCGGCAGATGGCGTACTCTGGCGCAGGCGCGAACAGCATCGCCTTCAGCTACACCGTGCAGGCGGCGGACCGCGACGCGGACGGGGTCAGCGTCGTCAGCAGTGGGCTGAGTCTGAACGGCGCCGTGATCGAAACCGCGGCCAACGGCAACCGGGCGGTGACCGACATCAGCGGCTTTACGGTCCGGGGCGGAACCAGCCACAAGGTGGACGGCTCCATCCGCCCGCCTGTGGTGAGATCCCTGGTGATCAGCCGGCCGCAACACGGATCGACCTTTGACCGCTACGAGGTGATCGGAATCAACGTCGCGTTCAGCCAGGGCGTGACGGTGACCGGCACGCCGCGCTTATCCCTGGTCATCGGTTCCTCGACGAAGACGCTGGACATGGCCTCCGCGTCCGGATCCGTGCTTCGGTTCGAGTACGAGGTGCAGGCAGGCGACGTGGATGGCAACGGCGTCGACGTGCCTGCCAACTCGCTGACGCTGAACGGCGGTACCATACGTAACCAGTACGACGTGAACGCGGCGCTCGGTCACGGGTCCCTGCGGAATTACGCCAATACGTATAACGTCAACGGCGCGGCGAACCATCCGCCTGTGGTGGTCAGCGCGGGGTTCGCAGGCCGTCCTGCCGGCGGCGTGTACGGTAAGGGCGACCATATCGACGTCTTGATCAACTGGGGCAAGCGCGTGACCATCACCGGTACGCCGCAACTTGCCATTGACGTCGGCGCAGGCACGCGCCAGGCCGGAAAGCACAGCGGGAGCTCGAGCTACACCCGGTTCCGTTACGTGGTGCTGGCGGGCGACCGCGACAGCGACGGCATCGGCTTCCGTAGCGGCGCGCTGACCCTGAACGGTGCCACGATCACCGGCCCAGGCGGCACTACCGCCAGCCTGACGCTACCTGCCGTGGCTACGGACGCCAATAGGCGGGTGGACGGCCGGGTGCTGATGCAACCGGCCTTCACCGGATCGGTGTCCGCACGGACGTGGGCCGTCGGTGCCAGCGTCAGTTACGCACTGCCCGCGGCCACTGGTGCCCGGGGGACTATCAGCTACGCGCTACGGCCTGCGTTGCCGGATGGCCTGGGGTTCTCCGCCTCGTCGCGGACCATCTCCGGTACGCCGACGACCGTGACCGCGCTGGCTACCTACACGCTGGAGGCCACCGATGGCTTGACCGGCACCAAGGGCGCGCTCAACTTCACCATCCAGATCACGCCGAACGCCTCCCCGGTGTTCGTACCCAACACCTTCGCCGCGCAGGTGTACGTCAAGGACGAAGCAATCGCCCCGGTGGCATTGCCGGCCGCCACAGGTGGCAACGGCACGCTGAGTTACGCGCTGACCGGGCCGGGCGCGGTCACGACCTTGACCCTGCCTGCCGGCGTCGCCTACACGGCGCCCACCGGCACAAACACAGGCGGTACCATCTCCGGTACTCCCACCGCGGTAGCGGCCCAGGCCACGTACACGCTGACCGCCACCGACGCGGACGACGACCAAGCCACGCTCACGTTCACAATAGAGGTGCAGGATGACGCAGTGCCCACCTTCGGCACTGCCAGCGTGCCCGACCAGTCGTGGCGGCGGTACAAGGCGCTGACCGCGTTCACGCTGCCGGCCGCCACAGATGGCAACGGTACCCTGACTTACACCCTCTCGCCTGCCCTGCCGGCCGGGGCGGACAAGGACGCCAGCCACCGGATCAGCGGCACGCCGAGCGTGGCCATGGACGCGACCACCTACACCTGGACGGCTACGGACAGCGACGGCGACCGTGCGGAGCTCACCTTTACCATCACCGTGGCGGACAACAGCCTGCCGGATTTCAGTTACTTCGCAACCACGAACTACGTGTGGACGCGCTACAAGACCGCCGCCGGCATTCTGCCGGTGGCACTCGGCGGCGACCTGCCGTTGAACTACGCGCTGGCGCCCGTGTTGCCGGCCGGCATGGCGCGCAGTGCCAGCCCGCGTGCAGGCTCGGACCCCGACGAGCCGGTGGTGGACACCCACAACCGCACGCTCGCAGGCACGCCCAGCACGGCCATGGCCAGGACCTCTTATGCCTGGACTGCCACCGACGCGGACGGGGACCAGGCGGTGTGGAACTTCACCATTACGGTACTGGACAATGGCCGGCCCGACTTCGGCGCGGCGACGATCCCGGATCAGTCTTGGACGCGGCACACGGCGATCACGGCGATCACGCTGCCGACCGCCACCGGCGGCGACGGGAGCGTCTCTTACGCCCTGTCGCCCGCCCTGCCGTCCGGGGTGACGAAGGACGCGAGCCACCAGGTCAGCGGCGCGCCGACAGTGGCATTGGCGCAGACCGAGTACACCTGGACCGCCACCGACGGGGACGGAGACACGGCGTCGCTGACGTTCGACGTGACCGTGGCGGACCGGCCGCAGGTAACGCTGATCCTAACGCCTTCGACCATCGACGAGAGCGGGACCGGCAATGCGGCGACGGTGACGGCGACATTGGACCAGGCGGTGACCGCGGTCACAACGGTGACGGTGGCGGCCGCCGCGGGCACGAACGCGGAGGCCGGGGACTTCACCCTGAGCGCGAACAAGACGCTGACCATAGCGGCGAACACGACCACCAGCACCGGCACGGTGACGATCACCGCGGTGAACAACGCGGACCCCGAGCTCGACAAGTCGGTCACCGTGTCGGGAAGCGTGAGCAACCAGGATGTGGCCGCCCCGGACGACGTGACGTTGACGATCACCGACGACGACCGCCCGTCCACGCCGACGCTGTACATCGACGCGCCGAGCGTCACCGAGGGCGGGCCGGGAGATGCGAATACGCTGGAGTGGACGGTGACTTTGCTTCCGGCGAGCACCCAGCGAGTGTCGGTCTCTGTCGCCGTCAACTCAACCGGCACCGCGACCTTGGGGACGTTGCGGACGCGGGATCAAACGGGAGCGGATCACGGTTTTCCGCCGGAGCCGACGCTGGTTTTTGCGGCGGGAGTCACCAAGCAGACCGTCCCCGTGTCGGTGTACGGCGACGCGACGCCGGAGCCGGACGAGACGGTGGTGATGGAGCTGAACAACCCGTCCAACGCGTTGCTCGCCGCCTCGACCGGGACCGGCAAGATCCTGGACGACGATGCGCCCACGGTGACGCTGGCGTTGGCGGACAACGCGATTGCCGAGAACGGCGGGACGACGACGGTGACGGCAACGTTGAACCGTGCGTATTCGAACGCGGCGACGACGGTGACGGTAACGGCGGTGGCGGGCGCCTACACGGTGGGCGCGGACGCGACCATCACGATCGCGGCGGGCGAGACGTCGAACGCGGCCGACAACGTGACGATCACGGCGGTGGACGACGCCATCGACAACGTGGGCGACCGGTCGGTGACGGTGACGGGAACCGCTTCCACCTCGGGCGGCGCTGGTCCTGTGACCGGCGCAGTGCTGACGTTGACCGACGACGAATCGACGCCGACAGCGACATTGGTGCTGAGTCCGGCGATCATTGACGAGCACGACGGGACGAACCCTGGATCGGCGACGGTGACGGCGACGTTGAACCGTGCGTCGAGCGAGGCGGTGACGCTGACGGTAGAGGCGACGGCCGGGACGAACGCGGCGGCGACGGATTTCAGCCTGTCGAGCGCGAAGACGTTGACCATCGCGGCGGGAGTGACCAGTAGCACCGGCACGGTGACGGTGACCGCGATTGATAACGCGACGGCCGCGCCGGACAAGGAAGTGACCGTCTCGGCGGTGGTGAGCGGGAGCAGCGGCGTAGCTACCCCGGATGTGGTAACGCTCACCATCGAGGACGACGAGGCGGATCCGACGGTTTCGCTGGCGTTGGCGGACACCGCTATCGCAGAGAATGGCGGTACGACGACAGTAACGGCGAAGTTGAGCCATGCGTCGAGTGCGGCGACGACGATTACTGTGACAGCGGTGAACGGTAGCTACACGGTGGGCGCGGACGCGACGATTGAGATCGCGGCGGGTGACACTGTCGAACGCGCGGACACAGCGACGATCACGGCGGTGAATGACGCCATCGACAACGTGGTCAATCGGACGACCACGGTGAGCGGAACAGCGCAGAACAGCCAAGGCGTGGGGACGGTGACCGGTGCCAGTTTGACGCTGACGGACGACGAGGCGACGCCGACGGCAACCTTGGTGCTGACGCCTCCGAGGATCGACGAGAGCGGTGTGGCAATTTCGACGACGGTGACCGCGACGCTGAATCATGCGTCCAGCGAGGCGTTGGAATTGACGGTATCCGCAACGGCAGACACGAATGCAGTAGATGGCGATTTTACGTTGAGCGCGTCCAAGACGCTGACGATAGCGGCGGGTGAGACGACGAGCAGTGGTGTTGTGACGATTTCAGCGGTGAATAACGACGAGGATGAGCCAGATAAATCCGTGAGGGTATCGGCGACGGCAAGTGGCGCCAGCGGCGTGGCGAATCCCGCGAACGTGACGCTAACGATTGCTGATGATGACGACACGCCGACGGCTTCGCTCGTTCTGTCGTCCTCGTCAATTTCCGAGAATGGCGGTATAGCGACGGTGACGGCGACGTTGAGCGGTGAATCAAGCGAGGCGTTGACGATCACCGTATCAGCGGCGGGTAGCGATTACACGTTGAGCACGGATAAGACGCTGACCATCGCGGCAGGATCGACGACGAGCAGTGGGACCGTGACGATTACGGCGGTGAACAACGACAAAGATGAGCCGGATAGGAACGTGACGGTCTCGGGTTTAGCGAGCGGCGGTCGCGGTGTAGCCAACCCTTCCAACGTGACGCTGACGATTGCTGATGATGACGACACGCCGACGGTTTCGTTGTCCTTGTCGTCCTCGTCGATTTCCGAGAATGGCGGTATAGCGACGGTGACCGCGACGTTGAGCGGTGCATCGAGCGAGGCGTTGACGATCACCGTTTCAGCGACGGGTAGCGGTTACACGTTGAGCGCGGATAAGACGCTGACCATCGCGGCGGGTGAGACGACGAGCAGTGGGACCGTGACGATTTCAGCGGTGAATAATGACAAGGATGAGCCAGATAAGTCGGTGACGGTCTCGGGTTTAGCGAGCGGTGGTCGCGGCGTGGCTAACCCTTCCAACGTGACGCTGACGATTAGCGATGATGACGACACGCCGACGGCTTCGCTCGTTCTGTCGTCCTCGTCAATTTCCGAGAATGGCGGTATAGCGACGGTGACCGCGACGTTGAGCGGTGAATCGAGCGAGGCGTTGACGATCACCGTTTCAGCGGCGGGTAGCGGTTACACGTTGAGCGCAGACAAGACGCTGACCATCGCGGCAGGATCGACGACGAGCAGTGGTGTTGTGACGATTTCAGCGGTGAATAATGACAAAGATGAGCCGGATAAGTCGGTGACGGTCTCGGGTTTAGCGAGCGGCGGTCGCGGTGTAGCTAACCCTTCCGAAGTGACGCTGACGATTAGCGATGATGACGACACGCCGACGGCTTCGCTCGTTCTGTCGTCCTCGTCAATTTCCGAGAATGGCGGTATAGCGACAGTGACCGCGACGTTGAGCGGTGAATCGAGCGAGGCGTTGACGATTACCGTATCAGCGGCGGGTAGCGGTTACACGTTGAGCACAGACAAGACGCTGACCATCGCGGCGGGTGAGACGACGAGCAGTGGGACCGTGACGATTTCAGCGGTGAATAATGACAAAGATGAGCCAGACAAGAACGTGACGGTCTCGGGTTTAGCGAGCGGCGGTCGCGGTGTAGCTAACCCTTCCAACGTGACGCTGACGATTACCGATGATGAAGATTTGCCGACGGTATCGCTGTCCTTGTCGTCCTCATCAATTTCCGAGAATGGCGGTATAGCGACGGTGACGGCGACGTTGAGCGGTGCATCAAGCGAGGCGTTGACGCTCACCGTTTCAGCGACGGGAGCGGTTACACGTTGAGCGCAGACAAGACGCTGACCATCGCGGCAGGATCGACGACGAGCAGTGGGACCGTGACGATTTCAGCGGTGAATAATGACAAAGATGAGCCAGACAAGAACGTGACGGTCTCGGGTTTAGCGAGCGGCGGTCGCGGTGTAGCTAACCCTTCCAACGTGACGCTGACGATTACCGATGATGAAGATTTGCCGACGGTATCGCTGTCCTTGTCGTCCTCATCAATTTCCGAGAATGGCGGTATAGCGACGGTGACGGCGACGTTGAGCGGTGCATCAAGCGAGGCGTTGACGATTACCGTATCAGCGGCGGGTAGCGGTTACACATTGAGCGCGGATAAGACGCTGACCATCGCGGCGGGTGAGACGACGAGCAGTGGGACCGTGACGATTTCAGCGGTGAACAATGACAAGGATGAGCCGGATAAGTCGGTGACGGTCTCGGGTTTAGCGAGCGGTGGTCGCGGTGTAGCCAACCCTTCCAACGTGACGCTGACGATCCAAGATGATGAGAGAACGCCGACGGTATCGCTGTCCTTGTCGTCCTCATCAATTTCCGAGAATGGCGGTATAGCGACAGTGACCGCGACGTTGAGCGGTGCATCGAGCGAGGCGTTGACGATCACCGTTTCAGCGTCGGGTAGCGGTTACATGTTGAGCACGGATAAGACGCTGACCATAGCGGCAGGATCGACGACGAGCAGTGGGACCGTGACGATTTCAGCGGTGAATAATGACAAGGATGAGCCAGACAAGAACGTGACGGTCTCGGGTTTAGCGAGCGGTGGTCGCGGTGTAGCCAACCCTTCCAACGTGACGCTGACGATTAGCGATGATGACGACACGCCGGCGGCTTCGCTCGTTCTGTCGTCCTCGTCGATTTCCGAGAATGGCGGTATAGCGACGGTGACGGCGACGTTGAGCGGTGCATCGAGCGAGGCGTTGACGCTCACTGTATCAGCGGCGGGTAGCGGTTACACGTTGAGCACGGATAAGACGCTGACCATCGCGGCAGGATCGACGACGAGCAGTGGGACCGTGACGATTTCAGCGGTGAATAACGACGAGGATGAGCCAGATAAGTCGGTGACGGTCTCGGGTTTAGCGAGCGGTGGTCGCGGTGTAGCCAACCCTTCCAACGTGACGCTGACGATTACCGATGATGACGACACGCCGACGGCTTCGCTTGTTCTGTCGTCCTCGTCAATTTCAGAGAATGGCGGTGTGGCGACAGTGACCGCGACGTTGAGCGGTGAATCGAGCGAGGCGTTGACGATCACCGTATCAGCGGCGGGTAGCGATTACACGTTGAGCGCGGATAAGACGCTGACCATCGCGGCGGGATTGACGACGAGTAGTGGTGTAGTGACGATTTCAGCGGTGAACAACGACAAGGATGAGCCGGATAAGTCGGTGACGGTCTCGGGTTTAGCGAGCGGCGGTCGCGGTGTAGCCAACCCTTCCAACGAGACGCTGACGATTGCTGATGATGAAGACTTGCCGACGGCTTCGCTGTCCTTGTCGTCCTCATCAATTTCCGAGAATGGCGGTATAGCGACGGTGACCGCGACGTTGAGCGGTGAATCGAGCGAGGCGTTGACGATCACCGTATCAGCGGCGGGGAGCGGTTACACATTGAGCGCAGACAAGACGCTGACCATCGCGGCGGGATCGACGACGAGCAGTGGGACCGTGACGATTTCAGCGGTGAATAATGACAAAGATGAGCCGGATAGGAACGTGACGGTCTCGGGTTTAGCGAGCGGTGGTCGCGGTGTGGCCAACCCTTCCAACGTGACGCTGACGATTAGCGATGATGAAGATTTGCCGACGGTATCGCTGTCCTTGTCGTCCTCGTCAATTTCCGAGAATGGCGGTATAGCGACGGTGACGGCGACGTTGAGCGGTGCATCGAGCGAGGCGTTGACGCTCACCGTTTCAGCGACGGGTAGCGGTTACACATTGAGCGCAGACAAGACGCTGACCATCGCGGCGGGTGAGACGACGAGCAGTGGGACCGTGACGATTTCAGCGGTGAATAATGACAAGGATGAGCCGGATAAGTCGGTGACGGTCTCGGGTTTAGCGAGCGGCGGTCGCGGTGTCGCTAACCCTTCCAACGTGACGTTGACGATTAGCGATGATGACGACACGCCGACAGCTTCGCTCATTCTGTCGTCCTCGTCGATTTCCGAGAATGGCGGTATAGCGACGGTGACCGCGACGTTGAGCGGTGAATCAAGCGAGACGGTGACGATCACCGTTTCAGCGGCGGGTAGCGGTTACACGTTGAGCGCAGACAAGACGCTGACCATCGCGGCAGGATCGACGACGAGTAGTGGTACCGTGACGATTACGGCGGTGAATAACGACAAAGATGAGCCAGACAAGAACGTGACGGTCTCGGGTTTAGCGAGCGGCGGTCGCGGTGTAGCCAACCCTTCCAACGTGACGTTGACGATTGCTGATGATGACGACACGCCGACGGCTTCGCTCGTTCTGTCGTCCTCGTCAATTTCCGAGAATGGCGGTATAGCGACGGTGACGGCGACGTTGAGCGGTGAATCAAGCGAGGCGTTGACGCTCACTGTATCAGCGGCGGGTAGCGATTACACGTTGAGCACGGATAAGACGCTGACCATCGCGGCGGGTGAGACGACGAGTAGTGGGACGGTGACGATTTCAGCGGTGAATAACGACAAGGATGAGCCGGATAAGTCGGTGACGGTCTCGGGTTTAGCGAGCGGTGGTCGCGGTGTAGCCAACCCTTCCAACGTGACGCTGACGATCCAAGATGATGAGAGAACGCCGACGGTTTCGTTGTCCTTGTCGTCCTCATCAATTTCCGAGAATGGCGGTGTGGCGACAGTGACCGCGACGTTGAGCGGTGCATCAAGCGAGGCGGTAACGCTGACGGTAGCGACAACCGCCGGAACGAACGCGGCATCGGGCGATTTCACGTTGTCGAGTGCGAAGACATTGACGATAGCGGCGGGTGAGACGACGAGTAGCGGAACGGTGACGATCACGGCGATTGATAACGATGTGGATGCGCCGGACAAGTCGGTGACCGTGTCGGGTACGACCAGCAACACCGGTGTGACTGCCCCGCAGGATGTGACGCTGACGATCCGGGACGACGAGGCGGCGCCGGCGGTTTCGCTGGCGGTGGCAGACGCCGCGATCTCCGAGAATGGCGGGACGACGACGGTGACAGCGAAGTTGAGCCATGCGTCGAGCGCAACGACGACGATCACGGTGCAACCGGTGGCGGGCGCCTACACGGTGGGCGCAGACGCGACGATCACGATCGCGGCGGGCGACACGTCGAACGCGACGGACACGGCGACGATCACGGCGGTCGATGACGCGATCGCCAATGTGGGTAACCGTGCGGTGACAGTGAGCGGGTCAGCGCAGAATAGCCAAGGCGTGGGGACGGTGACCGGGGCGGCCCTGACGCTGACCGACGATGAGGGAGTGCCGACGGCGACGCTGGTGCTGAGCTCGGCGACGATCGACGAGCACGACGGGACGAACCCTGGATCGGCGACGGTGACCGCGACGTTGAGCGGTGCGTCGACCGAGGCAGTGACGCTGACGGTAGAGGCGACGGTCGGGACGAACGCGGCGACGACGGATTTCAGTCTGTCAAGCGCGAAGACATTGACCATCGCGGCGGGATCGACCAGTAGCACGGGCACGGTGACGGTGACCGCGGTTGATAACACGACGGACGCGCCGGATAAGGAAGTGACCGTCTCGGCAGTAGTGAGCGGGAGTAGCGGCGTCGCTGCCCCGACGGCGGTAACGCTCACCATCGAGGACGACGAGGCGGCGCCGGCGGTTTCGCTGGCGGTGACAGACGCCGCGATCTCCGAGAATGGTGGGACGACGACGGTGAAGGCGAAGTTGAGCCATGCGTCGAGTGCAACGACGACGATCACGGTGCAACCGGAGGCGGGTGCCTACACGGTCGGCGCGGACGCGACGATTGAGATCGCGGCGGGCGACACGTCGAACGCGACAGACACGTCGACGATCACAGCGGTAGATGACGCGATCGCCAATGTGGGTAACCGTGCGGTGACGGTGACCGGGGTAGCGCAGAACAGCCAAGGCGTCGGCGCGGTGACCGGTGCCAGTTTGACGCTGACGGACGACGAGGGAGTGCCGACGGCTTCGCTCGTTCTGTCGTCCTCGTCAATTTCAGAGAATGGCGGTGTGGCGACGGTGACGGCGACGTTGAGCGGTGAATCGAGCGAGGCAGTGACGCTCACCGTTTCAGCGGCGGGTAGTGGTTACACGTTGAGCACAGACAAGACGCTGACCATCACGGCGGGAGTGACCAGTAGCACCGGCACGGTGACGGTGACCGCGGTTGATAACACGACGGACGCGCCGGATAAGGAAGTGACCGTCTCGGCGGTGGTGAGCGGGAGTAGCGGCGTCGCTACCCCGGAGGCGGTAACGCTCACCATTGAGGACGACGAGGCGGCGCCGACGGTTTCGCTAGTGCTGGCGGATGCCGCGATTTCCGAGAATGGCGGGACGACGACGGTGAAGGCGAAGTTGAGCCATGCGTCGAGCGTAGCGACGACGATCACGGTGCAACCGGAGGCGGGTGCCTACACGGTCGGCGCGGACGCGACGATTGAGATCGCGGCCGGCGACACGTCGAACGTTGCGGACACGGCGACGATCACGGCGGTCGATGACGCGATCGCCAATGTGGGTAACCGTGCGGTGACGGTGACCGGGTCAGCGCAGAACAGCCAAGGCGTCGGCGCGGTGACCGGTGCCAGTTTGACGCTGACGGACGACGAGGGAGTGCCGACGGCTTCGCTCGTTCTGTCGTCCTCGTCAATTTCAGAGAATGGCGGTGTGGCGACGGTGACCGCGACGTTGAGCGGTGCATCGAGCGAGGCGGTAACGCTCACCGTATCAGCGGCGGGTAGCGGTTACACGTTGAGCACAGACAAGACGCTGACCATCGCGGCGGGAGTGACCAGTAGCACGGGCACTGTGACGGTGACCGCGGTTGATAACACGACGGACGCGCCGGACAAGCAGGTGACCGTCTCGGCGGTGGTGAGCGGGAGCAGCGGCGTCGCTACCCCGGAGGCGGTAACGCTCACCATTGAGGACGACGAGGCGGAGCCGACGGTGGCACTGGCGGTAACGGACGCCGCGATCTCGGAGAACGGCGGGACGACGACGGTGAAGGCGAAGTTGAGCCATGCGTCGAGTGCGGCGACGACGATCACGGTGCAACCGGTGGCGGGTGCCTACACGGTCGGCGCAGACGCGACGATTGAGATCGCGGCGGGCGACACGTCGAACGCGACGGACACGGCGACGATCACGGCGGTAGATGACGCGATCGCCAATGTGGGTAACCGTGCGGTGACGGTGAGCGGAACAGCGCAGAACAGCCAGGGCGTCGGGACGGTGACCGGTGCCAGTTTGACGCTGACGGACGATGAGGGAACGCCGACAGCGACGCTGGTGCTGAGTCCGGCGACGATCGACGAGCACGACGGGACGAACCCTGGATCGGCGACGGTGACCGCGACGTTGAGCGGTGCGTCGACCGAGGCGGTGACGCTGACGGTAGCGGCGACGGCCGGGACGAACGCGGCATCGGGCGACTTCAGTCTGTCAAGCGCGAAGACATTGACCATCGCGGCGGGATCGACCAGTAGCACGGGCACGGTGACGGTGACCGCGGTTGATAACACGACGGACGCGCCGGACAAGCAGGTGACCGTCTCGGCGGTGGTGAGCGGGAGTAGCGGCGTCGCTGTTCCGGAGGCGGTAACGCTCACCATTGAGGACGACGAGGCGGCGCCGACGGTTTCGCTGGCGGTAACGGACGCCGCGATCTCCGAGAATGGCGGGACGACGACGGTGATGGCGAAGTTGAGCCATGCGTCGAGCGCAGTGACGACGATCACGGTGCAACCAGAGGCGGGCACCTACACGGTCGGCGCGGACGCGACGATCACGATCGCGGCGGGCGACACGTCGAACGCGACGGACACGGCGACGATCACGGCGGTCGATGACGCGATCGCCAATGTGGGTAACCGTGCGGTGACAGTGAGCGGAACAGCGCAGAACAGCCAGGGCGTGGGGACGGTGACCGGTGCCAGCTTGACGCTGACGGACGACGAGGGAGTGCCGACGGCGACGCTCGTTCTGTCGCCCTCGTCAATTTCAGAGAATGGCGGTGTGGCGACAGTGACAGCAAAATTGAGCCATGCGTCGGGCGCGGCAGTGACGATCACCGTATCAGCGGCGGGTAGCGATTACACGTTGAGCACAGACAAGACGCTGACCATCGCGGCGGGATCGACGGCGAGTAGTGGGATCGTGACGATTTCAGCGGTGAATAACGACAAAGATGAGCCGGATAAGAGCGTGACGGTATCAGGCACGGCGTCGGGTGGCAACGGTGTGGCTAATCCTTCCAACGTGACGCTGACGATCCAAGATGATGACAATGCACCGTCCTTCTCGACAACAGTGGATGACCAGGCTTGGACACAGTATCAGCAGATCGCGGCATTCACCTTGCCCACGGCGACCGGTGGCGATGGCACAGCGACCCATACCCTCTCGCCTGCTCTGCCGGGTGGCGTGTCCAAGGCCGCCAATCACCAGGTCAGCGGTACGCCGAGTGTGGCACTGGGCGAGACGACGTACACGTGGGCGGCGACGGAAACGGATGGCGACAAGGCCGAATTGACGTTCACGATCTCAGTGGATGGGGTGCCGTCGTTTGGTTCGCTGACGATAAATGACCAGGCTTGGACACAGTATCAGCAGATCGCGGCATTCACTTTGCCCACGGCGACCGGTGGCGATGGCACAGTGACCCACACCCTCTCGCCTGCTCTGCCGGGTGGCGTGTCCAAGGATGGCAATCACCAGGTCAGCGGTACGCCGAGTGTGGCTTTGAGCGAGACGACGTACACTTGGACGGCGACGGACGCCGATAACGACACGGCGACACTTGAGTTCACAATTACGGTTGAAAATGCGCCGATCGCCGATCCCCTCCTCAGTATTGTGCTGTCGTTTGGCTCGGAGACGATAGCGGATCAAGCGTGGATACGGAACGAGGCGATCACGGCGTTCACCTTGCCATCGGCGACCGGTGGTCAGGGCAGTTTGTCCTACAGCATCGATCCGGCCTTGCCGGATGGGGTAACGAAGGATGCTTCTCACCGGGTCAGTGGGACGCCGAATGCGGCACAGAGTCAGACGACGTACACTTGGACGGCGACGGACGCAAACAGTGCCACGGCCACGCTGACGTTCACGATCACGGTGGCTTTAACTTCCTCGGGCCAAACCGATCTGACGCCGATTTTTAACCCGAATACCTACGCCGCTCAGCGTTATACCTATCGCAAGACGATCACCCCAGTCACTTTGCCGGCAGCCAGCGGCGGCGATGTTCCTCTGACGTACGCCCTGTCGCCGACCTTGCCGAATGGACTCTCTTTTAGCGAGACGACGCGGGCGATTTCTGGAACGCCGACAGAGACGAAATCCGAGACCACGTACACGCTGACCGCAACGGATGGCGATGGCGATACGGCGGATCTGACGTTCAGCGTCACGGTGATACTCGCGGTGCCCGATCCGCCTGCCAACTTGAGGGCAACCGCCGGCAACGAGCAGGCGACCCTCACATGGGAAAATCCCAATAACCCCACCATCACGCGCTATGAGGTTCGGCACGCGCCCGAGAACGAAGACATTCTCGCTGTCGCTTGGACGACGATAACGGGCAGCGACGCAACGACCACTGAGCATACGCTGACCGGGTTGACAAATGGCATGGAGTACATGTTCCACCTGCGAGCGGTGAACGCCGCAGGCGCAGGGCCAAAATCCGAACAAACGCTGGCGATGTTGCAAAATGCGGTCTTTGCCCAACAGGCACCGCCCAATTCAGTGCCGACATTCACGGATGCGGTGGATTTTCAACGCTATCGGCAAGGCACAGCCATCGCGCCGCTCATTTTTCCCGAGGCGATAGAGGGCGATGGCACGCTGACTTATGCGTTGACCCCGCCTGCCGGGTTGACTTATACGCCGCCTGCGGAAGGGGACGATCATGGCGGTATCATGGCCGGCACGCCGCCCGATCCACAGGCCAAGACGGTCTACACCCTGACCGCGACGGATGAGGATGGGGATGAGGCGACCTTGAGTTTCTTCGTCGTGGTGATGGAGGATCTGTTGCCCTCGTTCACAGATGCGGTGGGCACGCAACGCTATGTGCAGAACCGGGCGATAGAGAAGCTCGCGTTGCCCGAAGCGACGGGTGGCGATGGGGTGTTGACTTACGAGTTGGCGCCTGCCCTACCCGCTGGACTTGAACGAGACGAACGCACCATTTCTGGCACGCCAACCGAGGCGATGACCATGACCTACTACCATTGGGTTGCGACGGATGAAGATGGGGATACCGCCGCGCTGGCGTTCGCCATTTCAGTGGCGGCGGATCTGATGCCTGTGTTCACGGACACCGCGTCCGCACAAAACTACGAGCAACATGTGGAAATTGATGCGGTGACGTTGCCTGCCGCTACGGGTGGCGATGGGGAGTTGAGTTATGTCCTGATGCCGCTTTTGCCGGATGGGTTGCGTTTCAACCCTGCGACGCGGGTGCTTTCTGGCACGCCGAACGAGACGATGGATGCAACGCTGTACACGCTGCTGGCAGTGGACGCGGATGGCGACATGGCAAAACTGATGTTCACGATTGAGGTGACAGTGGATTTGGTGCCTGCGTTCACAGAGACGGTCGGTTCCCAGCGGTTCGTTGAGAATCAAGCGATTACGCCAGTTCGGTTGCCCCAGGCGACGGGTGGCGATGGCATTTTGACCTATACGCTGACGCCTGATCCTTCTGCTGGTTTGACGTTTGACGAGACGACGCGGACGCTTTCGGGGATGCCGACCGAGGCGATGGGCGAGACGGAATGTATCTATACGGCGACAGATGAAGATGGGGATACGGCGACACTGGTGTTCACCGTTGAGGTACAGGCGGATTTGGTGCCTGCGTTCACGGATACGGTCGGTTCCCAGCGGTTCGTTGAGAATCAAGCGATTACACCGGTTCAGTTGCCCCGGGCGACGGGTGGCGATGGCATTTTGACCTATACGCTGACGCCTGATCCTTCTGCTGGCTTGACGTTTGACGAGACGACGCGGACGCTTTCGGGGATGCCGACCGAGGCGATGGGCGAGACGGAATGTATCTATACGGCGACAGATGAAGATGGGGATACGGCGACACTGGTGTTCACGGTGGAGGTACTGCCGGATTTGGTGCCTGCGTTCACGGATACGGTCGGATCCCAGCGGTTTGTTGAGAATCAAGCGATTACACCGGTTCAGTTGCCCCGGGCGACGGGTGGCGATGGCATTTTGACCTATACGCTGACGCCTGATCCTTCTGCTGGTTTGACGTTTGACGAGACGACGCGGACGCTTTCGGGGATGCCGACCGAGGCGATGGGCGAGACGGAATGTATCTATACGGCGACAGATGAAGATGGGGATACGGCGACGCTGGTGTTCACCGTTGAGGTGCAGGCGGATTTGGTGCCTGCGTTCACGGATACGGTCGGTTCCCAGCGGTTCGTTGAAAATCAAGCGATTACACCGGTTCGGTTGCCCCAGGCGACGGGTGGCGATGGCGTGTTGACCTATACGCTGACGCCTGCGTCCCCTGCTGGTTTGACGTTTGACGAGACGACGCGGACGCTTTCGGGGATGCCGACCGAGGCGATGGGCGAGACGGAATGTATCTATACGGCGACAGATGAAGATGGGGATGTGGCGACGCTGGTGTTCACGGTTGAGGTGCAGGCGGATTTGGTGCCTGCGTTCACGGATACGGTCGGGTCTCAGCGGTTCGTTGAAAATCAAGCGATTACGCCGGTTCGGTTGCCCCAGGCGACGGGTGGCGATGGTGTGTTGACCTATACGCTGGCGCCCGATCCTTCTGCTGGTTTGACGTTTGATCCGGTGACGCGGACGCTTTCGGGGATGCCGACCGAGGCGATGGGCGAGACGGAATGTATCTATACGGCGACAGATGAAGATGGGGATGCGGCGACGCTGGTGTTCACGGTTGAGGTGCTGGTTGAGGTGCAGGCGAATTTGGTGCCTGCGTTCACCGAGACGGTCGGGCCGCAACTCTACCGGGCAGGTAGGGCGATTGCGCCGCTCGCGTTGCCCAAGGCGGTGGGTGGCGATGGCGTGTTGACCTATACGCTGACGCCTGCGCCGCCGGAGGGATTGTCGTTGGATGCGGCGACGCGTGTGCTTTCGGGGACGCCGGCCACGCCGATGCCCGAGGTCGCTTACAAGTGGGCGGTGACAGATGCGGATGGCGATGTGGCGGAACTGCGTTTTACCATCGCGATTGAGGTTTCTGACCGCACGCGGCTCAGGGCGATCAACGAGGCGATTTTGCCCGAGCTTTCGCGTGCGATGCGGACGAGTAGCCTCGACGCGCTGACGGGCCGTGTCGATCAAGAAGGCATTTCGCCTGCTGAAATGAACGCGGAATCCGCCCTCATGTCACTTGCCAACAAGGTGATGGCGAGCGAATACGCGATCCGAGAAGGTCTGTGGTCCTTGCAAGAGATGATCGGCGGTTCGTCCTTTGCGATCCCGATCTTGAATAACGAAGCGGGCGCACCCGGTTCTGGGCGTTGCCATTGTCCTGTCGCGCTGTGGGGCGCGAGCGATTTTCGAAGCATGAGCCTCAGCAGTGACGCGCCGATCACATGGGATGGCGACCTTTTCGCCGCGCATCTCGGTGCGGATATGCGCTTTGGCAATGGCGTGATCGCCGGGCTTGCGGGTTCATGGTTTGACGGATCGGTTGCGTACACGGATCGGGGTTATGGCGAGGCGATAGATGGCACGCACGAGAGCCGCATGGTCAGTGCCCATCCCTATTTGGGGTGGTCTTCGCAGAGGGGAGCGAATCTGTGGGCGACGGCTGGCTATGGCCGAGGCGAGATCGCGATCGACGACGATAAGGCGGGGCGGCAGGCGAGCGATAGCAAGTTGAGGACCGCGGCAGCGGGTGGGCGCATGCGTCTGTTTGGGGGCCTGTCGTCATTCGATTTGAAGGGCGAGGCGTGGATGACGCGCTTGGCGGTCAATGACAATGGCGATGGGATCGAGGGGATGGCGGCGAATACCCAGCGCGTGCGCTTGGCGGGCGAGGGGGCGCATACCTTTGGGCTTGCCGCGGGCGCATCGCTGACGCCATCGCTGGAACTCGGTTTGCGCTTCGATGGCGGCGATGGAGAGACAGGTGCAGGCGTTGAACTCGGCGGTGGGTTGCGCTATGCTGCGGCGCGCCTGACCGTGGCGGCGACGAGCCGAGTTTTGCTCGCGCACGCAGGCGATGCGAAGGAGTGGAGCGCGGGTCTGTCTGTGGAGTTTAGCCCCAAAGACGACGGTCGCGGGTTGTCGTTCCGATTGCAACCGTCTTATGGCGAGACGGGCAGTGGCGTGGCGCAGTTGTGGGAGCAAGGCGTGGTGGGCACGGGGTTGACCGGTTTCGCGCCGACGATGCAGATGGACACGGAGGTGGGGTACACGGTGCCGATGTTCGCTGGCTTGCTCACGCCTTATAGTGGTTTCCGTTTCTCGCAGGATGGGGCGCGGGGCTATCGCTTCGGCGGGCGGATGGAGCTCGGCGGGTTGGGGAATGTGAGCCTCGAGGGGTTGCGCGATGAGGCGAGCGATTCGGCGAATCACGGGGTGATGTTGCAAGGTTCACTGAATTTTTAGGGACACGCGATCTAAAAAAGAAACGCGGCCTTTGTGGTCGCGTTTTTGTTTTGTACAATGAATTTGTGGATCAACCGCAATTCTGTTTCGATAATTCCCATTGTCCATATTCAATCCTTCAAAGTCAGAGCCACGCTTATAGGGACCCTGAGACTCGCAACCGACACAGTGCGCGTGTCAGCGCGGCTTGGGCGCGGTCCGCATCGACATCGGGGGTGCGGTTGTTCAGGCGATCTTGGGCGCGGTCTCGGGCGGCGCGAGCGCGTTCTATGTCGATCTCATCGCCAAATTCGGCGGCTTCGGCCAATATGGTCGCGCCATCGCTCGACACATTGGCAAATCCACCGCCCAAGGCGAGCACGCGCTCGGTGCCATCGGCTTCCCGAAAGCCAACGCGGCCAATGCCGAGTGCCGATAGCATGGGTTGGTGACGCGATAGCACGCCAAAACTGCCGCCGACACCCGGTGCTTGGAAATGCACGATCTCGCCGGAATACACGGTTTTTTCGGGCGTTACAATGTCCAGGTGAAAAGTCGTCATTTTGAGTATTCGGCTTTCAGCGGGTAAAAAAAGCGATCCTCACAAAGTCTTGGCTTTTTCCACGGCCTGCTCGATTTTGCCGACCATGTAAAACGCTTGTTCGGGCAGGTCGTCGTGTACGCCTTCGACGAGTTCCTCGAAGCCGCGCACGGTGTCTTCTATGTTCACGTATTCGCCGGGGATACCCGTAAATACTTCGCCCACGGTGAAGGGTTGCGTGAGGAACAACTGAATGCGGCGGGCGCGTGCGACGACGATGCGGTCTTCGTCCGATAATTCGTCGATGCCCAAAATGGCGATGATCTCGCGCAAATCCCGGTAGCGTTGCAAAATTTGTTGCACTCGTTGCGCCACCTGATAGTGTTCATCCCCCACCACGCGCGGATCTAAGATGCGCGAAGAAGACGCCAACGGATCCACGGCGGGATACAACACCTGATCCGCGAGGGCGCGGTTGAGCACGATGCGGCCGTCGAGGTGGGAAAACGCCGTCACCACACCGGGATCCGTGTAATCGTCTGCGGGCACGTAGATGGCCTGCACCGATGTAATCGATCCCTTCTGCGTGGTGGTGATGCGCTCTTGCAAACCGCCCATCTCCGTTGCCAGAGTGGGCTGGTACCCCACGGCCGATGGCATGCGGCCCAACAGGGCGGACACTTCCGCGCCTGCGAGGATAAAGCGGAAGATGTTGTCGATAAATAGCAACACATCTTGCCCGTGTTCATCGCGGAAATTCTCCGCCATTGTCAACCCGGTTAATGCCACGCGCTGCCGCGCGCCGGGCGGCTCGTTCATTTGACCGAAAACCATGGCGGTTTTGTCGATCACGTCGGCTTCGATCATTTCGAGCATCAGGTCATTGCCCTCGCGCGTGCGCTCGCCCACGCCGGCAAAAACCGAATACCCGCCGTGACCGGAAGCCACATTGTTGATGAGTTCTTTCAACACCACGGTTTTACCCACGCCTGCGCCGCCAAACAGCCCCAATTTGCCGCCGCGTGCAAACGGGCAGATCAGGTCCATCACCTTGATGCCGGTTTCGAGCACTTGATCGGATGTCACTTGCTCTTCGTGGTCGGGTGGATCGCGGTGCAGGGGCAGGCGCGGCGTATCGCCTGGCACCGGGCCTTTGCCGTCGATAGGGTCGCCGATCACGTTGAACAGGCGGCCGAGCACGTTTTCGCCCACGGGCACGGTGATCGGCTCGCCCATATCCACCACCTCTTTGCCGCGCACCAATCCGTCTGTGGAATCCATGGCGACACAGCGCACCATGTTTTCGCCCAAGTGCTGTTGCACCTCGAGCACCAACCGAGGGTCTGTACCCTTGACCTCCAACGCATTGTAAATGGGGGGCAGGTCGCCTTCGAATGCCACGTCGAGCACGACGCCCACGATTTCTTTGATCACGCCTTGGTTCATGTTGACCTCTCTTAGGCAACGGCTTCGGCGCCGCCGATAATATCCATCAGTTCTAGGGTAATTGACGACTGGCGTTCTTTGTTCATTTCGCGGGTCAATTCTTCGATTACGTCACCCGCATTTTTGGTCGCATTGTCCATGGCGCGCATCCGTGCGGCCTGCTCGCCTGCGTTGGATTCCAACAAAGCGCGCCACACTTGAAAATTGACGTGGCGGGGAACCAGCGCGTCCAACAACGCATCCGGCGACGGTTCAAACAAATAAACGCCCGATGCTTCGCTTTCGCGGGGCACGATGGGCAACAGCTGTTCTGAAACGGCCCGTTGTTGGGCCACCGAAACAAACGCATTGTAGATCAGCATCACGCGGTCGATCTCACCGGCTAGAAAGCGCGAGACGGCATCTGAGGCGATGGCTATCGCGGATGCAAAGGACAAGGCGCGGAACACATCTTCGTAATCGGCGAGAATCTCGCGGTTGCGATTGCGAAAAAAACTGCGCCCTTTGCGCCCGACTGCGATCACGGCATCGTCGGATGACAGGGCATTGAGCGCGTGGCGACACGCATTGGTATTAAAACTGCCGCACAACCCCCGGTCCGAGGTCAACACGACAAACGCGGTGCGGTCGACCGCGCGGTCGGTCATGAGGGGGTGCGAGAGTTCCCCCATGTTGCCGCTGAGGCGTTGCAAAACTCGGTCGAGTTGCCGTGCATAAGGGCGTGCGGCCGCGATGGCCTCTTGTGCTCGCCGCATGCGGGCCGCGGCCACGAGTTGCATGGCATTGGTCACGCTTTGGATGTTTTTGATGCTCGCAACGCGCGTTCTCAGTTGCCGTAGTGTTGCCACGTCCGTTCCTCAAAGATCGGTATTTTTATGTTGAAACGCGGAAGCCGCGCTTGAATTTTTCGATGACTTGTGTGAGTTGCGCGGCGCTTTCGTCGGTCAAGTCTTCGCTTTGGCGGATCTCGTTCATCAAGTCGCTGTGGCTGTCGCGCATCGTTGCGATCAACTCCCGCTCGAAGCGGCGCGCGTCTTCCGTGGGCAAATCGTCGACCCGATCGGCCGCGAAAAGCGCCACGGTCAGTTCTTCCAGCGGCATCGGCGAATACTGGTCTTGCTTGAGAATTTCGATCAACTTTTCGCCGTGGTTCAGCAAATTTCGCGTTGAGGCGTCCAGGCCTTCTGTGCCAAACATCGCAAAGGCTTTGACTTCGTTGTAGCGCGAGATATCGGCCTTGATGGTTTTGGCAACCGCCTTCATGGCCGGGGTTTGCGCGGAACTACCCACGCGCGACACGGACGCGCCCACGTCCATTGCCGGGCGGATGCCCGCGTAAAACAACTCGGGCTTGAGCAAAATTTGTCCATCGGTGATGGAAATGACATTGGTGGGTACAAAGGTCGAGACATCGCCCTCCAAAATTTCGATCACGGGCAATGCCGTCAGCGAGCCCGCCCCCTTTTCGTCGCTCATTTTGGCCGCGCGCTCGAGCAAGCGCGAGTGCAAATAAAACACATCGCCCGGATAGGCTTCGCGGCCCGGCGGGCGGCGCAAGACCAGGGACATCTCGCGGTAGGCCCACGCCTGTTTGGACAGGTCGTCGTAGATGATCAAGGCGTGTTCACCCTTGTCGCGGAAATACTCGCCCATGGAGCACCCGGAATAGGGCGCCAAAAATTGGAGTGGCGCGGGTTCACTCGCGGTCGCGGACACGACAATGGTGTAGTCCATCGCGCCATTGGCCTCCAGTTCGGAGACGACCTTGGCCACGGTCGAAGCCTTTTGCCCAATGGCGACGTAGATGCACTTCACATCGCTGTTTTTTTGGTTGATGATGGTGTCCACGCCTATCGCGGTTTTCCCGGTTTGCCGGTCGCCGATGATCAGCTCGCGCTGCCCCCGGCCGATGGGCACGGTCGAATCGATCACCTTCAACCCGGTCATCAGGGCTTCGGTCACGGGTTGCCGGTCGATGACGCCCGGCGCCTTGCGCTCGATGGGGAGCGCGGCGTCGGCGCCGATGGGGCCTTTGCCGTCTATGGGCACGCCCAAGGGGTTGACCACGCGGCCCAAGAGGGCTTCGCCCACGGGCACTTCGGCGATGCGCCCGGTGCGTTTGGCCTCGTCGCCTTCGCGGATTGCGGTGTCGTCGCCGAACAGCACGCATCCCACATTGTCGGCCTCGAGGTTGAGGGCCATCCCGATGATGCCGTTGGGAAACGCGACCAGTTCGCTCGTCTGCACGTTGCCCAACCCCTGCACGCGGGCCACGCCATCGCCCACTTGTTGCACGCGCCCGCTTTCGTACACGTCGATTTCGATCTCGGAATCCAGGATCTGCTGTTTGAGCAGGGCCGAAATCTCGTCGGGGCGAATCTGTAAATTCGTCGCCATATTCTGCCTGCCTTCTTTTAATCAGACGCCAGACGCTGTCGCAACCGATTGAGTTGCGTCGCCAGCGTGCCATCGAATACGCGGTCGCCGAGCCGCACGACAAACCCGGCTTTCAAACGTCTATCTACGGTGGTTTCCAAGTTGACCCGCTTGCCGGAATGGGCGGACAACTTTGCGATCAATCGCGCTTCCTGCTCGGAAGACAGGGGCGCGGCAACCGTTAGTTGCGCGGTGGCTCGGCCGCGCCGTTCCTCCAAAGCGGACAGGAAGTCCGCGAGCAACTCGGGCAACAGGCGTTCGCGGCGTTTGTCGCAAAGCAACAGCAGGAACGCGAGGGTTACACCCTGAATTTTTCCGGCGAGCAATTCGTTCAAAACCGCGCGCTTTTGGTCGGATTGCATCATGGGATCGGCGACAAATGCCCGCAGGTCTTCCGATGCGCGCAACAGGTCCAACAATGCCTGCACATCGGCTTCGACCAAGTCGAGCACGCCGCGGTCTTGTGCGGCGTCGATCAACGCGCTGGTGTATCGGATGGAAACGGCGGATTGACTCACGACAAACTCCGGAACTCGGGGATGATCAATTTCGCAGGGGCATGCGGTCGATGAAATCGCCTGCGATCTTGCGGTTGCGCTCATCGTCCAAATTTTCCTCTAACAATTGCCCGGCCGCGAGAATCGCCAATTCGGCGGTTTGTTGGCGCAATTCCCGAAGGGCCTGATCGCGCTCCCGATCGATGGCGCGCCGCGCCCGTTCGACGAGTTGTTGGGCCTCGGCTTCGGCGCGCTCGCGGACTTCTCGGGCGATGCGCTCGGCGTCTTCGCGCGCTTTGGCGATCTCGGCTTGGGCCTCGGCTTGTGTCTGCGCGAGGGCCGCCTCGTTCGCTTCGGCGGCGCGTCGGGCTTCGGCACGCGCTTTATCGGCCTGTTCGAGGGCTTCGCGGATGCGCGTTTCTCGCTGATCCAGGGCGGACAACAACGGCCCCCATGCCCATTTTTTCAACACGAGCAACACGAGCGCAAAGGTGATGAGCGTCCAGACGATCAACCCGGTGTTTGGACTCAACAAATCCATGCCTTCGGTCTCTCTTTCTCTATTTGAACACCAGCAACACGCAGATCACCACGCCGAACAACGCCACGCCTTCGACCAGTGCTGCGGCGATAATCATGGTGGAGCGAATATCGCCAGTGGCTTCGGGCTGACGCGAGATGCCTTCGACCGCGCCTCGACCAATTTGACCAATGCCCAAGCCCGCACCCAGCGCGGCCAAGCCAGCGCCAATCCCGGCGGACAAATAACCATAAGCTTCAGCGGCAAGACCTTCCACAGTACTCCTCCTTGAGTGAGTGAAGGACGATCAATGCTCCTGATGGATGCAAAGGCCGACAAACAGGGCCGTCAGGAGCGTGAATACATACGCTTGGAGAAAACCGATGAAAATTTCGAGCAGGTACATCGCCAGAGAAAAGGCGATGGAAAGGGGGGCGACATAGAGCGTTTTGAGAATAAAAATAATGCCGATCAGGGAGAGGATGACCACGTGACCGGCCAGCATATTGGCAAAGAGGCGGATGCACAGGGCAAACGGCTTGGTCAAGAGGCCCAGGAGTTCCAGCGGAATCATGAGCGGCAACAGTGCGACCGGCAAGTTGGGGGGGATCAGGCCCTTAAAAAAGCCGAAAAAGCCGTTGTGCTTGATGCCCGCGCCGAGCATGACGACAAATGAAATTGCGGCGAGGGTTGCGGTCACGTTGATGTTGCCGGTTGCGGTTTGTCCAAAGGGAATCAACCCCAAGAGATTGCAGAACAGGATGAAGAAGAAGACCGTCATCAAAAAGGGCATGTATTTCGGCGCGTCTCGCGTTCCCAAACTGGGCACGGCCACGTCGTCGCGGATGAACACCGCGATGGCCTCGACGGCGTTGGCAAAGCCGGAAGGGACGAGCCCGCGCCGCTTTGTGGAGAGGATCAGGGAGACGATGAGCAGTAGCGAGGCGATCCACATCATTACCAAGTGCCCGGTAATGGACATGTCGATGCCAAACAGCTCAAACTGGGGAAGGGGAATATGGAGGGGGCCGAGGTGGAGTTCGCGGTGATCGACGATGTGATCGAGGATGAAGCTCCCGCCGCTTTGCTCCTCTGCTTGTGTTGCCATCCGTCAGACTCCTAAGCATGGGTTTTGCCGGACGAGTGTCTGACAAAGAATCGAATCTCTAAAATTTGAAACACTACAAAAAATAAAAACAGCGAAAGAGTCAAGATAAAAACGTGAAGTTTTGCCAATTTTAGAGCCAGAATGAAGAAAAGCAGGACGAGCATCAGGCGGACGCCCATCCCGCCGAATACGACCGCCATAAACGTGCGGTGATCTCGGCGCGCGCCCCACAGTGCGAGGGAGGCCCCAGCGATGGCGTTTAGCGTGCAAATCGCGCACCCCACGCCCGCGGCGATCAGTACGTCCATCCCCTGCCACAGATAGAGCGGGTACCCGCCTAGGCCCCACGATACCAGCAAAATCGCCGCGATCTGTTTGACAAACGCGCTCACGCCTCCTCCTCTGATTCGCGGTCCATTTTTAGGACCGCGCGAATAAAATGATAAAATCCGGCCGCAATGCCCAACAGGCCGCCGATCAAGGTCAAGAGGGGCGCCGAATCGAATTTGCCATCCGCCCAGTGTCCCGCAAACACGCATAGCAAAATGGTGACGACGAGTTGAATGCCCAAGGCGAGGTACGCGCCGACGCTGCGATAGGCGCGCCCGAGTTCCGATTGTTTGTCGGCGTCGCGTTTGTCCATCGTCACCTCAATCCCGTCGGAGGACGGCAGATTTTCTACCAATGGTGAACCGAATGCCCGTTGCCGGGGAACCAGATCGCATCGACGGTTGCGGAAATCGCCACGCCCAAAATAAAGCCTACGAGAATCCCCAAAAACAAGGGTTGGCCTTTGCGGTACAGGGCGATGCCGCCGATTCGCAAGATCAGAAATTTGCACAACCACACGAGGAAGATCGTAAAGATCGTTCCGCGCACGGCTTGGGTTTCCATGATGGCAAAGCCGACCGGGTGCAGGGGCCACCGCGATACGCGGTAGCGCAGGAAGGTCAGCAGTGCCATTCCCGCTGCGCCAAAGCCAAAGAATCCAATCCGCTTCCCGTCGGGCGGATGATGGGTTTGCATCTGCCGAATCCAGTAATCGAAAATTCGGGGATGCGTGCGAAACTCAAATGCCCTAAAATTGTACGCGCCCGTCTCATAGCCCAAATACAACGTGAACGCCACGGACGAGACCGCCGCCGTTATCCCCGCCAGCGCCAGCGCGATTGCCACCATGCGCTTGCGGCCTTTGATGGCGGCGGTGATCCACGAACAATGCGCCATACTCGCCATGGCCAAACTTTTGGCGTCTGTGAAATACGCGAAAGAGAACGCGAAGTTCGCCATGCTCGCCGCGGGGATGTTCGCAGAGCCCAAGGTGTATAACGCGAAGGTGGGGGGCATGAGGGATCCCCGCAAATAGACCAAGCCGCTTTCGGCAATGACTCGGGCAATGCCGATGTACAAAATCCCCATGCCGATCAAAAACGGCGCGATCACATACCATGCCATGCCCGATGCTTGCAACCAGCCGATCATGAACAACAGCCCGGCCAACCCGCCGATACCCGCGGTGCGGTAGGACATCAATTCTTCGGAATCATCTAATGTCTTTCGGCCTTTGATCGCATGCCAAACGCCTTTGAGGTGCTCGCGTGCCATCCACAATCCCCAGCACAGCATAAATGCCAAGGCTCCGAATGCCTGCCATGCGTTGGCGGCGTGGGTGGATGACCACAGCCCAGGCGTTCCTATCGCGTATCCGATGCGATTAAACGCGTACACCTCGCCCACGATGAGCAGATAAAAAAACCAGATCGAAAACAGGACTTCCAAGCTGGTCCAATACGCGAATCCCGCGATGAAAAACTGGATCCCAATATAAAAATACCGATCGGGAATGTATCGGCTAATATGCAAAAATGTGACCCCGTCGCCCGCTCGCGTGATCGGTATTTTCGGAAAGTCGGGCATGAAATACGAGAGGATGTTCCAGCAAATCACGGTCAGGGGAATGGCCGCGCCAATCCAAAATGCCGGGCGGCCCACCAGCGGGGGCCAAACGCTTTCGCCCTTTTTTTGGACGAGTTCCAACGCCACCTGCGCCGCGGGAAATGGTAGCTTTTCATGCTCGGACCACTGCCGCCGCAAGACGACCGCAATGCACAAACACGTCCACGTAATCGCGCCTGCGAATGCGAACCACCAGAAAAGGGGCACGACCCACACTTCCCACGGCAGTTCGCGCCCGGGCGGCAACCCTTCAAAAAAGAGCCTCATCGCGCCGTTGTCATCGGTGGGGAACAACCAGCGCGGCAAATGCGGGTGCAAAAACTCGGACCACCGGTTTTGCGCGGAGGCAAAATAATAGGGCGTCGCCAGATGCCCCATGATCAGCCCCGTAAAATTCATCAGCGGAAACAAGGCCCCCACCAATCCCATCGAGAAGACCACCGCCATCTCGAGGGGCGAAAACGCGGCGTTCGGCCAGAATTTTCGCAACGAGACGTTCAGCCCCAGCGATAGCAAGACGAACGGAATCATCAGCGCCATCGCCATGTAGCTAAACACCATCTGGTTGATGTGGATGACGTACAGCCCGTAAATCGGCCAGGTATTCACGCTGATTACCAGCAACAACCCCAGCAACACGCAGCGAACGGTTACGCGGTCGCGATTGGGCGAGGCATCGGTTTTATCTGTCGCTCGCGTTAATGCCATCATTGATCAAGGGATGAAAGGCGGGAAGCTATCGCATTTGTACCAACTCATTCATTATCGGGACGCTTTGCAGTTCCACCGTCCTTCAGAGAAGCCATCGCCAACCGGGCCCTCGCAAAAGTCCATCAAACAAAGCCATCAGGCACAGCGCGCAAGTCCGTCTCGCAACCCACATCTTTGTTGCAACCTACCTTGCAGGCTGGCGCATGTTGTCCTGCTACAAAAGCGTTTTGCGCTGTGCAAGCCCCTCGGCGCATGAGAGCGGCATTTTTGAACTGCTAAGGCAGTTGTACCCCGCTCGCCTACTTTTCTTCAGACGCTTAGTCGCGTCTTCTCTGTTGACAAAAAGTAGGTCGCCGCACGCCGTAGGCACAGGCGTAGCCAACGCATCGGAGGCAACCCACGCTGTGCTAGGGTCAAACGCTTTAGAAAAGCGATCAACGTTGGTACAGATGGAACCTATCGGCGATCCGCAAGTCAATCGATCTAACCTAACGCTTTTTTTTGCATTGTGCAGGTCTTTTGTTTACTTTCTCTACTCCGCGATAAAAACGAGAAGAAGTGCGGTTGGTTACAAGTTTGCAATATTGAGTGCGTTCTTTGCGTTCGCGTCACTGGTTCTTTATTTTATGGAAACCAAAATGAAACAGCCTCATCCTATATTTGGGCGCGTTGGGATGGGCGAGATGATCGTGGATTTTTGACGAGAAAGGAGCATATCGGGAATACTGAAAGTGCAGGAGTTGCCGTTCAATAGGTGGCCTGTGTGGGACGCCACAAAGTTTGACGCACGGGTCGCAGTGCATCGCAAAGTCGTAAATCACAAACTCATCAGGAGGAGATCATGAAGAAGTTGTTCGGAATTTTGCTCGTGGGCATGTTGCTGGTTGCACCGGCAAACGCTCAGGAAAATGTGTCGTTCGGCATTACGGTCGATCCGATGTACGGTTATATCTGGCGCGGTCAAGAACTGGGGGCCGATGACAAAATCGCGCTCCAGCCGGGCGTTGAACTGGGTTTCGGTGAATCGGGTCTGACGGTGGGTGCTTGGGGTTCGTGGTTCGTGCAAAATCGCGGGGGTCTCGACGGGGCAGATGAGATCGATCTCTACGCCGACTTTTCGAGGACATTGAGCGAAGATATCGGCGTGGGCATTTCGATTGGTTTTATCGAATACGTGTTTCCCAATGGTGGTGATGGGGCAACGCACTCAGAAGAGGCTTATGTCGGGATTTCTCTGGATAATGCCATCGCCCCCGCGCTGACGTTTTACTACGATTTTGGGTTAACGAATAGCTGGTATCTCGCCTTGTCCGCTGGTGTCGATGTGCCATTGGGTTCAGGAGATGGCCCCGCGTTGAGTTTGGGGGCCAGCGTTGCGGCAAGTGGCGATGCCGCTGCGTATGGCGGAAAAAATGGCTTCAATGATCTGACCGTGACGGCGTCTGTCGGTGTGCCTTTGGGACAAATTTCTATCACGCCAATGGTTGGGTTTGCCATTGTGGATGAGGGCGTTAATCCAAATAACGAGATATATGGCGGCATCAGCATCGGTTTTTCGCCGTAAGTCCGCGTCATCGTTTTCTCGATCCGGGGCGGCATTTCTGGTTTGCTTCGTGGCGTGGTTGATCAGATGCGCCCCGGCGAGATGGGGGAGATCTTTTGAGGTCTCCCCTTATTTTTTTGCGGAGATGGCGCAGAGGTGCGATAGAATCGCGGCCGCGGCGATGGTGAGGTCGCGGTCGCCGGACACGATGAGGTCCGCGTGTTTGCGGGAGGGTTCGACATAAGTCTCGTGCATGGGGCGCGAGGTTGCGAGGTATTGATGAATGACGGATTCGGGGGTGCGGCCGCGTTCATTGACGTCGCGGTGGATGCGGCGGATCAGGCGAATGTCGGGCGGGACATCTACGAAAATTTTCAAATTGAGGAGATCGCGTAGTGTTCGTTCCGTCCATAAGAGGAGGCCTTCGACGATGATGATGGGGCGAGGGGCTATGGCATGGGTTTTGGATGTGCGCGTGTGGGTGGTGAAGTCGTAAACGGGGATCGACGCGGTTTCGCCGCGGGCGAGGGCGCGGAGGTGTTGGACGAGCAATTCTGTTTCGAGCGCGTCCGGGTGATCGAAGTTGATTTGTGCGCGCTGGTCCGCGGGCAGGTGGGCGAAGCCGCGGTAATAAGCATCGTGGGCAATGCGCGTTGCGCGGTCGTCGCCGAGTTGCTCAAAGAGCCGATGGGCGAGCGTGGTTTTGCCCGCGCCCGTGCCGCCGGCAATGCCGACGATGTAGGGCTTGCAAGGGGTGTTGGGCATGTGTATTATCCGAGTGAAGCGGTCAAGTGGCAAAAAAATAAAAAAAGCGGGCGGGGTATGAAGGCGAGTAATCCGAGCATGACCGCGACGCCTCATCCGCAGTTCAAAAGGCGCGGATACTGTGGGCGGTGGTTAGTCCCCGGCATGCCCCCATCAATCGTAGGGACAGGCCCCGTGCCCATTTGTACCAACTAAATACTCTGTAAATTAAATGATACCAAATTTTGATACGCACCAACCCGCACAGACGTGGCTCGCTTTTCTAAAACGTTTGGCCCTGAAGCATCGTGGGTTGCCTCCGATGCCTTCGGCGACCTACTTTTTTTCAACAGCAAAAAAAAGTAGGCAAAAAATGCCGCTCTCATGCGCCGAGGGGCTAGCACAGCGCAAATCGCTTTTGTAATCGCACGACATGAGACAGCCTGCGAGGTGGGTTGCAAAAGGGATGTGGGTTGCGAGACGGACTTGCGCGCTGTGCTTGATGGCTTTCGTTGATGGGTTTTTGGGATGGCACTTTGGCGATGGCTTCTCTGAAGGACGGTGGAACTGCAAAGCGATCTCGATAATGAATGAGTTGGTACAGATGGCCCCCGTGCCTGTCCGTGCATCAAAATTAAGACCCGTCATTTTCAACCATGAGGATACGATATTATGCACATTGTCGAAACGGATTTAGAAATTCAGCGCGAGCCATTTGCGCGGCCCTTTGGGTTTAAGGGATCGGCGTTTCACGAGAAGTGGAATCTCGTTGTGCGGTTGAAAGATGCCGATGGGTATGAGGCGTTCGGTTTGGGCGGGTTGGCCGTGTTGTGGTCGGATGCCGAGGTGTTTGCGGCGCACACGGAAATGGGCGGCAATTTGCTTCAAGCGTCCCTTTTGGAATTTGCACTTCAGCAGGTCAAGGGGCGCGAGTTTGCGGACCCGATGGACCTGTTCGACGCGGTTGAAGACGATGTTTTTTTGTACGGCAAAGCGATTACGGGCCGTGCGGATTTGCGGCGCACCTTCGCGTTGATCGCGCTGGTCGCGCTGGACAATGCCGCTTGGCTTTTGTATGCAAAGCGGATGGGATTGACGACATTTGACGCGGTGATTCCAGCGGAGTTTCGCGCATTTTTGTCGCATCGGCAATCGCATGTCGCACTCGTTCCCGCGGTGGGTTATACCCTGCCGATAGATGAATTGCGGGCGATTTTAGAGGGCGGCGCGTACATTTTGAAAATCAAAATTGGGCATCCGGGGGATGAAGCCGAAATGGTGAAAGAAGATATGGCCCGTCTGTCGCAGGTGCATCGGTTGGCCCGTCAGTGCGAAACCGAGAGGACGGATTCGGGCCAGGTGCTCTATTATTTGGATGCCAATGGGCGCTACGGCGAAAAAGACAGTATGGCGCGGTTGTTGGATCGAGCGGAGCGCGAGGGGTTTTTGGATCGCATCGCGTTGATCGAGGAGCCATTTTCTCGTCCAGAGGAGGTGGATGTCCACGGCTTGCCCGCGCGGTTTGCAGGGGATGAGAGCATCGAGACGGTCGCCGATGTGAACACCCGTTTGGAACAGGGATATGGCGCGATGGCGATCAAGCCCGCGGGCAAGACGCTGTCGCTGGCGTTTCGCATGATCGAGGCATCGGCGGGGGTACCGTGTTTTGTGGCGGATAATGCGTGCGTGCCCGCGCTGGTGGAGTGGAACAAAAATGTGGCTGCGCGATTGCCCGCATTCCCAGGCGTGAAGGGGGGATTGATGGAGTCCAATGGCCCGGAAAATTACGGCACCTGGGCGCGCATGCTTTCCGAATACCCGATGCCCAACGCGTCGTGGTTGCGCCCTCGGGGAGGCGCGTTTGTCTTGGATGAGAATTACTATCGCCAAAGCGGTGGGATTTTTGAAGAGCCGACGGCGTACACGCGGCTGTTTCGGATGTAGTGGATGTTTTTGACGTTGTGGTGGGTGTTGAAGGTGTGTTCGACAAATTTGCGGATCATGAACCGCTGGATGGGATCGCGGATTTCGCACAGGCGGAGATTTTGAGGGGTGATGGCGTGGTGGAGTTTGAATCTGTGGGTGGTCTGGTCCGGGTCATCGGGATCGCGTTCGAGGTCGCCTTGGACGACGCGGCCCAAGATGGTGAGGTCGTGGTAGTCGAGGTAGTGATGCGGCCCGATCTTTTCTTGGCCCAACGCGCTTTCGAGGCGTTGGCGCGATATGTCCGGGTCGTCGTTGCTTTGGCGCAGGTGTTCGGCAAATTTGATGTTGAAGCAACGCGCATAGAATTTGAGGAAGTCGCGCACGACCGGGGAGGCGTAGCTGCCGTTGGCGTTGATGAGGCGGCGCACGAAGCCGAGGTAGCGGGGGTTGGTGTATAGGCGCGCGGCGATGTCAAATGAACAGGTGTTGTACAGGGATTCGAGGTCGCCGGGTTCGGCGATGGCGGATGCGTTTTTGTACATGGCTCGCAGGGTTTCGCGCACTTGGGTTTTGATGGTCGCGTGGATCTGGACGCTCATTTGGATCAGCGCGGCGTCTTCGTCGCCTTCCCGGGCAAAGGATTGGGTCAGGTCGCCGGGTTCGTCTCGGGCGAGAAAGGGCGCGGTTTCGCCAGCGGCAAAGCTGCCTAGGCCACCTTCTATGCCCTGCGCGATCATGATGCGAGACGCGGCTTCTTCGATGCGCGTTTCTGTTTTTGCAATGAGTTCTTCGGGCAGTTGCGAGCTTTGTTCCGGGACGAGGGCAGAGATGTCGTCTGCAAAGGTTTGCACGGGAGAGGCGGCGTTGAACACGCTGAGATGGGGCCGTTGCAGGGCTTCGGGCAAGAGGTGTCGTGTGAGGGTGTTGCCGCGCCTGCCCTTGAAGGCGGCGTAGAGGGCTTCGCGCAGGGAATGGAAGGGGACCACGCGCGTGGCGACGAGCACGCGATCCGCGCCAAAAACAAAGACGTAGAGGTTTTCCCAGTAGCACTTGCGGTGGTAGGGCCGACCGGTTTGGGAGGAGAAAGCGAAGAGATATTTGGGATCGACGATGCGTTCCATGAACGACCTCCGCGCGTGACGATCATCGCAACAGGTCCGAACATGATAACAAAAAATCGCGCAGGCAACTCGCATTTTGATTTGAAGGAGTCAGATGAATTATTTTCGGAGCAATCGGTTTCTCAATACACTGCCCGATTGGGAAACCGGAGAACCGGCCGAGGGGCCGTTGGAAAATTACTTGCCGCGGGTGCGCGTGTTGCTGAAGCGTTTGGACGATCCCCAAGCGCGGTTTAACTCCGTCATCGTGGGCGGCACAAATGGCAAGGGCACGGCGAGTTCTCTGTTGGCCGATTTGTTGCAAAGCGCGGGTTTTCGCGTGGGGCTTTATACGTCGCCGCATTTGCACACGGTGCGCGAGCGCGTTCGCATCGATGGCGAGGTGATTGCGCGAGAGGCGTGGGCCGAAGGCGTGGCGCGGTTTTACGAGAAGACCCGGGATTTTGAGCGCGAGGGCTTGGGGGCGTTTAGCAAGTTCGAAGCGATGACGGTACTGGCTGCCGATCACTTTGCGCGGGCGAGTGTGGATTGGGCGGTTTTTGAGGTGGGCCTGGGCGGGCGATTTGACGCGACCAATGCGTGGGATTCACACGTCGCGGTTTTGACCGCTATCGACTTGGATCACACGGCTGTGTTGGGCGATACCCCGACGCAGATCGCGGCGGATAAGGTGCAGATTGCGCGGCCGGGAAGACCGCTGTTCACCGGATCTCGGCAAGCGTCCGAAATCTTGGCGTTGCTGAAAAGAGAATGCATGCAGCGCGGAGCTGTGTTGCATGTGGTTGATGCGGAACTCGACGACACGGCGGATCGGCCCGTTACTTTTCGGGAAAATGCCGCGCTCTCGACGGCGGTGGCGCGTCATATTTTGGATGGACGAGGGATGGCGTTGCCGGCTGAACGGGTGCGGGAGGTGGCGTCGCGCTTTCAGTTGCCCGGGCGGTTTGAAGTGGTTCGGAAAACGCCGCCCCTGATTTTGGATGGCGCGCACAATCCGGCTGCGATTCGCGCATTGGTCAAGGATTTGCAACCGCTGGCGGACGAGTGGCTCTTTGTGGTGGGCGTGAACGAAGGGCACGATGCGCGGGGCATTTTGCAGGCGCTATCGCCTCTCGCTGCGGAAGTCATTTTGACGCAGTCCGCGCATCCCAAAGCCATTTCTGTGGGGGACTTAAAATCGCATGTGCCCAAAGGGTTGCGCGTGCGGTGCGAATCCGGGGGATTGGATTTTTTGACGGACGCGCCCATGCGGCCCGTGTGCGTGACGGGGTCCTTGCATCTGGTCGCGCTGGCCCGCGAGGCGTTGGATTTGCCCAGGGAGCGGGACAGTTTCAGCGAGGATGTGATCCTCGAAAGCCTGCGCTGTCTCGAAATTGCCTGCGGAAATTTGGGTATCCGTTACGAACCCGTATCGGCAGATGGCAATGTGGTGCGCGTGACGCGAGCGGAAAAGTCCCTGTATTTTTTGCGGAACAAACACCCGTTCAACGATTATGTGTCCGCGAAATTGGCGGAGGACAAGGGGTATCAGTACGAGTTGTTCGAACGGGCGGATATTGCGATTCCGAAGACGATGACGGTGTTTAATCCGCTGGCGGATCGGCGATTTGATCGGTATAAGACGCACGCTTCTGTCGCGGAGATCGCGGCAGATGTGGTGCGACACATGGCTTTTCCAGTGGTGGTAAAACGCAACCACGGGTCTATGGCGCAGGGCGTGTATTTGGAGGCGGATGCCGCGGGCTTGGAAACGCGGTTGCGCGAGTTGTGTATCGACAGCAGCCGATTTGACAATGTGCTGTTGATCCAAGCGTATATCGAGGGGCCCGAATACCGCATCGTGGGGAGCGGAGACGAGGTGTTGCTGGCCTATCAAAAGCAGAATGATGCGGATCCCGATAGCGCGGATCTCAATCCCCTGCATCGGGCGGGGGGCATCGCGGTGCCGGTTGCGGATAAGGGATTACTGGATGAGTTTCGCACACTGATCCGCGCGTTGAATCGGGTGATGGATCTGGGGTTTTACGCGCTGGATCTGATCGCGGGCCGCGATGGGTTTTTCGTTTTGGAAGTCAATCCCAATCCTATATGCCATTTCTACAACGCGCACAATGGCCGCGGCGATTTTGTGCAAATTTACCAGTATTTGTTGCGGAAGTATCTGTTGAGAGGCGGTGAGGCGGTGAGACGGGAGACGGGAGAGGCGAGAGGCGAGAGGCGAGGTGGGTTGGGTAGGTGAACCGACAATTATCAAAATTTGACCGGTGCCATTTTGCGCGTTCGCGGATGAAAGGCCATGCCCGTAATCAATTTTTCGAGCGTGTTGGTGACGCGGATGACAATGCGATTTTTGCCTTCTCTGAGCCAAGCGGTGTCGCCCGTCCAGCGATAGGGCGGCCAAGCGCGCACGCCCAGCGAGTGCCCGTTCATTTTGATTTCGACGACATCGCCCCGTTGTTTCATCGCGTGGTCGAAGTCGAGTTCAAAACGCTCGGTTTTGGGCGGGCTATCGATCTCGACGTCTCGGCTGTACGCCACGGTGCCGGCGAAGAAGGGGAATCCTTGGGCGTCGAGGTCAAAAATGGGGCCGTGCTCTCGTGGGGGGGCGAGCCTGGGATAGACCCCGCGCCAGGATGAGATTTGAAAACGCCCGAAGAGATACAGGGCATCGACGAGGCCATCGCCCGGGCGGTCGACTTCCACGCGAATGGCGATCACGTTTTTTCTCGTGGTGATGCGTTGGGCGATGGAGCAGGTCGCGTTGGCGTGGTCGTAGCGGAAGGTGGGGCGGAACGCATTGTCGGGCAATAGTACCCCGTTGAGGTAGATTTGATGCGCGCCCCGAATCGCACTTCGATCCATGACCAGAGACAATTTGTTGGGGACGCTGTCGACGACAAAGCTGGTTCGGTACCAATACGCGATTTTTTTTTCGGGATTCTCAAAGGGCTGCAGGCGCGTTTCGGCCCACCTGTGGTCCGCATAGGTCGGTTGGTGCCAGCCGCGATCCATGCCCCTGTTTTTGGAATCGGGCTGGATTTTGAATTTGTCCATGCGCAGGGCGTTGTCTTCTTCCAAATCGACTTTCCACAGACCGGTTAAATCGAGCCTGAGCGGTTCCGGCGCGGGCGCTTTGGGCCGCGCTTCTCGTCGCGGCGGAACGCGGCTTGTCGCGATCACATGCGATTGCAGCCGATCGAAGTGCAGGTTGAAACGGGTCATTTCTCCGGCGGATTCGGCCGCGATGGGCGCGCGTTCGCCCGTTTCCAAATCCCATCGCTCGATTTGGCCGCCCGAGTCGCGTATGTCGATTTGCGTTGTGACGGCCGCGTTTTCCGCGTTGACGAAAAAGAAGAGCTGATGCCTTTGGTCTGCGCGGTGGTGATATCGGATCGCGTCGGCGTTTTTCCCATCCGATACCAGGTGTACGCGGCGAGGCAGAATTTCGTCGAGCAGGCGTTCGAGCATGGCGGTCGCCCGGTTTTCTTTAATCGTCCCCCCGGTGCGAATAAATTGGAAGTTGTCGCGGCTCAATAAGTGGACGCCCGATTCGTGCCCGGTGTAATCGCGGATCATGCGCCCCGGCTCCACGTCGGTCAGCCGGGAAAATCTATCGACGACCGACGGCCCTTCTTCGATATCCTCGACGGGCAACAAGCCGAGCGCGATGACGAGGCCACCCGTTTGGATAAATGTGCGTAGTTTCTCAAATGCGGCGCGTTCCAAATTGGTGATGGGGGGAATGACGAGAACCGCGTAGCGCGCTTTGCCGACTTGCAGTTGGCGGTTGGCGATTCTCGCTCGGGCGAGGAGGTCCGGGTCGAGGCTGTGAAATGGCCGTTGCATGCGATCCAGGGCGCGGGTGATGCAGGCCCAGTCCGCAGCGAGGTTTTGCGCCAGGGTTTCTTCATCGGGGTCGTAGCCGACATAGGCCCAGTTGTGATGGGGATGCGACAGATGCGACCACAAGCTGGTGACCGGATCGAGGAGCGCGATGTCGGCGACTTGCCGGCCTTGTCGCAAGAGATGGGCGAGCCGGGCCGCGTAGTCCGACAGCAGGCGAAAGTGTTTCCAATAGGGGTTTTGATGGAATAGGGATGGCGGGGCCGCGTGTTTTCTCAAGCCGTCGAGGGTGTAGCAAAAGGCGTGGGAGACAAAGAGATTGATTCCCTGCACGCCGAGGGTATCGAGCTGCACTTTCATGTCTTGCAAGGTGAGGCCCCAGCCCGCGTTTTGGAAACAGGTATTGAGCGTGCGTTCCGCATGGGTTTGCGCGCCGAGTGCGGTGGCAAATCCCGCGCTGTGGCGATAGGATATGGCGCGTTCTTCGGCGTCTTCAACGCCGATTTTCCCTCGGTCGTCACGCGTGCCCGGCACCGGGATCGAACCGCGGTGGGCGTTGCGTAGCGGGGTGATGTCGCTCGCGTAATCGAGGGCGTGTTCTTTGCACCAGTCGGCGCTGCGCGCGCTGTCGTGCCGGTGTTGCAATTCGCTTAGGGCTTGAAAATAATCGTAGCGAATGCGGCTCGTGTTGAGGCCAAAATAGGAGATGAGGGCGGGCAAGCAGGCGAGCAGATCGTAGCCCTTGCGCGATTTGAAGTAGGCGGGCAAGATGGGCGACCACGGCAGGTGGTCGTGGGGAAAGCGCGTTTCCGCGGTCAAAACGCCTTTTAGGGTTTTGCTTTGATGGGCGGCAAAGCGTTCGACATAGGGTTGTTGAAGGGTCTGATGCATGGCGCGGACCGACTCGGGGTTGAACCGGTCGAGGTGCAATCCCGGGCATCCCGCAGTCGTCGACGGTTCTTGCAAAAAGACGAGCACGCGCCAACGCCCGCCAGGCGCTTTCCAATGCAGGCGGCGGGTGGGATGAAAAGACAGATACTCGTAGGGGTGATACGCGGGATCTGCGGCGGTGGCGTGCAGGACATCGCGTCGGTGGTCGACCCCCAAGTACGCGCTGATGTCCTGTTTTTCATCCCACAGGCAACGGTCTCGCCGCACGGGAACGGCGAGGGCTTGCAGCACGGGTGCCCAAGGCAGGGCGAGATCGACGAGTTGACCGCCCTGCACAGTGGTTTCGCGGAAGGTGAGTTGTTGCGCGATGAATTGGGGGTGGTTCAAGGTGATTTGGGTCGATCCAATGCCGCCGGGATAGCGGTATTCGTCGTGGAGCCAAACGCGGAGGCCGCATTTTTTTGCGGTTTCAATCGCGAGTTGTACGCGGTCGAACCACTCTTGGGACAAATAGGCGGTTTGAAGGCCCGGGCCGGTGGTCAAACAAAAACCGCCGAGCCCCTTGTCGGCCATTTCGCGGATTTGGCGAACGATCTCGTTTTCTTCGATGGCGCCGTTCCATATCCAAAATGGCACGAGGCGATTATCGGCGGGCGGGTCGATAAAATTTTTGAGATTCATAAGTTTAGGGGAATGCGACTTGCGGTGAGGGATGGCAGGTGCGGTTGGCACTGACGAGTTCACTCGACGCCGGCACACGCGGGACATAGATACGTCACCACGCGACCATGCGGCCGCAGGCGGATGAGTTTGACCTCGCCCTCGCGCTGTTTGCACTGCGCGCACGGACGGTCTAATTTGGGAGCCGAGGGGAGAGCCGCACAGGCATCACAGCGATAGAGTACGCGTTTGACGCCGTTTTCGATATGCGTTTGTGCCTTGGTTGCCGGAACTTTGCCACACCGTTCGCAAATCAATGTCGTCACCTCCGCGTTTGTCAAGGCGGCCGAGATGCCCACACCCCGTTTGCTCGCGCCCAAAAATTTAATGCCTATACAAAAAAAGTCAAGGTATTTTGGTAACTAATTGTTTTATAGCATTTTGTAACTACGCACTTGTCGATCTTCAACCCTATTGGTATCCGGTGAATACGATGGGCGATCAAATTTACGGTTTGGTGCTGGCGGCGGGTATGGCGCGCCGCATGGGAACGACCAAACAGTTGTTGCCCTTTGGCGATAAGACGGTGCTTCAAACCGTGGTCGATACGCTGTGCGGTGCAAAACTCGCGGGCGTCTCGGTGGTTTTGGGGCACGATGCCGAGGCGGTGCGCGAGAGCCTGCGCGATAGGCCCGTGCGATTTTGCGTGAATGAGGCGTACCGCGAGGGGATGTTTTCCAGCGTGCTTTGCGGCCTTCGCGCCCTGCCGGCCGATGCGGATGCCGTGCTGATCGCCCTTGGGGATCAGCCACAGATCGCGTTGAACGCGGTTCGGGCCGTGGCGCAGGCGTACCGGGAAGGCGATAAGGGCATTGTGATTCCCGTATCCGGGGGAAAGCGCGGGCATCCGGTGCTGATCGATTTACCGCGTTATCGGCGCGAGATTCTAAGCCTTTCGGGCGATCGGGGTCTCAAGCCAGTCGTGCGCGGGCATCCGGAAGACACGCTGGAGGTGCCGGTCGGTGACGAGGGGATTTTGAGGGATTTGGATACGCCTGCGGATTATCGCGCCGAGGTGGCGAGGATGCTTAATCGGTAAGTGGTGAGATCGATGAGCGGGGTACAACTGGCGACAGTCCGTTCAGCACGAGGACACAAAAAGGCGAATAGACGCACAGGCCCTACAACGCGCATGAAACTCTCGCGCACCCTCGAACTCCACGCCGCACAAAAAGGCGAATAGACGCACAGGCCCTACAACGCGGCGAAACGAGGAACAGCTCTGTGCGTTCCAACCAACAAGTGGCCGGCGGTCAGTTCGCCTCCCATCAGCCGTAGGGACAGGCCCCGGCGGCATTTGTCCCAACTCATTCATTGTCGGGATCGCTTTTATGAGTTATCTCTTACTCAAGCGACTCGCATAACCAATAGGGTTTTTAGATGGCTTCTAAGGAGATGGCGATGAAATGTGAACTCGGTATTGCGGGATGGGTGTTCAGCGGTGAAATTTTGCGGGAGAAGTCGTTGACCTCGCTGGAGTTCCCCGCGGCGTGTGCCTCGCATGGCGTGAAGACGGTGGAGTTGTGTTCGCGATTTTTTGAGTGCCAGGATGCGCGGTATTTGAACGCGCTTCGGAATCGGCTGACCGACAACGGGCTGTCCGTGCGTAATATCGCCGTGGATATGGGCAATATCGCAGGCGCGGATGAGGTTGTGCGTCGCACGGATTTGGAGGCTTTGAAGCAGTGGTTTTACACGGCGGCGGCCGTGGGTTCTGAGGCC
The DNA here is from genome assembly GCA_965242535.1 of Candidatus Latescibacterota bacterium. GTDB lineage: Bacteria > Latescibacterota > UBA2968 > UBA2968 > UBA2968 > VXRD01. Next base: position 3,562,060 of record OZ251458.1, on the reverse strand, counting down.
ATCCGGATCAACGCGGGATACGCAGACGACGATGGGGCCATGCAACGGGTGATCGCGGGCTATCGGGAGTTGGCGTCTGTGGGCGAACGGGCCGATGTGAAATTGTTGCTGGAAAATCACGGCGGGGTATCGTCTTCGTCTGAGAATTTGCAACGGATTTTGGATGGCGTGGATTCAGACTGGTTTGCGACTTGTCCAGATACGGCGAATTTTCCGGATGGGGATTGGGAAGCCGGCATGCGCGTGCTGGCTCCGCGTGCGTTTTCATGCCATGTCAAAGTGTTCAATTACAGCGACGATGGCGTGCAGACATGGACGCGAGGTGGCGAGACGATGGGGTACAATTTGAAGACCTGTCTGAAAATTTTAGACGCCGCGGGCTACACGGGGCCGCTGTGTGTGGAAAAAGGCGCGTCCGATACGACAGAGGCGAGTATCCGAGATACGCTGGATTATTTGAGAAAATTACAGGCGACAGTCTAAAATGACGGATGCGCGATTCCAAAAGCCGCTCGCACCAACGAGCGGCTTTTTTGTTTGGCTCGATTTTTGATCGAGCGGTCAGGCGTCTGTTCGCGGTGGCGATTGGCCGATGCGGATGCCCGCTCGTTCATCGACGGTTCGCAAGAGGAGGCCGCCCGCGATGAAGAACACGCCCACGGTCGCCATGCCGATGCGTTGAGATCGAAAGGCTTCGGTGATGATGCCCATCAACATGGGGCCGAGAAATGCGGTGGCTTTTCCCGAGAAGGCGTAAAAGCCGTAAAATTCGGTTTCTTTTTCACGGGGTACAAAACGCCCCAAAAGCGACCGGCTCGCCGATTGGTTTGGCCCGGCGAACAGGCCGACCAACAAGCCCGCGATCCAGAACTGGAATTTTGTATCGAAAAGGAACGCTTGGATGGCCGATGGGTTTGAGTCGGCGAACAGGCCGATCCAAAGGCCCGCGTCATAGAACAGAAACTCAATCCCGCGCTGGAAGCGTTCGGGGGGGATGACCGCAAGGACCGCCGCGATGACGAATCCGATCAGGGTGATTTGGATGGTGCGTTTGCCGCCGATGCGGTCGTCCAAAAAGCCAAAACACCACGCGCCGATGCCAGCGGCGACGTTGATGATGATGCCAAAGAGCAGGACCTCTTCGAGCGAGAACCCAAATGTGCCCACCGCATAAATGCCGCCAAACGCAAAAATAGTGGTCAGGCCATCGTTGTACACGAGGCGGGCGAGCAAGAGTTTGAAAATTTCGCGGTAGTTTTTGAGTTCGCGGAAGGTTTGCAACAGGCGACGGTAAGACGAAAGGAGCAGGTGGTTGTCGCCGGTTTGCCGCGCGGCCGTCTCGGGCAAATAGAGCAGGGCGGGCAGGCTGAAGACCGCAAACCAGATCGCCACGCCGATATTGGTCGCCCGGATGTGCGCGTGGGTTTCTTTGGACAGGCCAAACCACGGGGTTTCGGGAGAGACAAAGCCGACCATGAGCACGGCCATAGAGAGCAACCCCCCCAAATAGCCCACGCCCCATGCCTGCCCGGAAACGCGCCCCATGCGTTTGGCCGGGGCGATGTCGGGCAAAAAGGCGTTGTAAAATACCGTGCCCATTTCAAAGCCGATACAGGCGATGATGTAGAGGGTCAGCGCGAAGGCGGCTTGCCCTTGTTGCGGAAAATAGAGCAGGGCCGTAAAGACGACCGCGAGGAGGGTCGTCGCCATCAAAAAGCGTTTGCGGCACCCCGCCTGGTCCGCCAACGCGCCGAGCGGTGGGGACAGCAATCCGACGACGAGCATGACGATCGCCACGCCCCGAGACCACAAAACCGTGCCGGCGACCTCGTTGTCCGCGATGACTTTGGCAAAAAATGTCGCGTAGATGAATGTGGTGACATTGTTGGCAAAGGACGAGTTTGCAAAGTCGTACATCATCCACGCGAAAATGGTTTTGCGGGGAGTGGTTTTCATTGTCCGAGTTTGAGAATCATGATCCACATGGGTTGTTTGCCCACGTCATAGACCTTGAGGGGCGTCAGGTCGCCCGTCTCGGCGTCGATGCGGTACGCGGCCATTTTGTCCGATTTTTGCCCGGCGGCAAAGAGGAAGTTGCCCTCCGGATCGAGGTTGAAGGGCCGAGGGATGGGTTCTGTGGGGGTTTGGCCGAGGGATTCGAGCGACCCGTCGGCTCGAACCGCGTAGCGCGCGATGCTGTCGTGCCCGCGGTTGGAGATGTAGAGGAAGTCGCCCGAGGGGTGGATGTGGATTTGCGCGCAGGTGTTGTGATCGGCGTATCCCGCCGGCAGGGTGGAAAGATTTTGGCGGCGCGCGAGGGTGCCATCGTCCGGGTTTAGGTCGTAGACCGTGACGCTGGAGCCGTTTTCATTGGCGGCATAGACCACGTCCAAGGTGGGGTGAAATTCGTAGTGGCGCGGGCCTTCGCCGTCGGGCGCGTCGACCTTTGCGACCTCATTGGCCGCCAACTCGCCCGTGGTTTCGTCAAAGGTGAATTGATAGATGGCATTGGGCGGCATGGTGTGCGGCGCGAACAAGTAGCGATTGGAGGGGTCGGGAAAGAAACAATGGGCGTGTTCATCCGTGGGAATCCACTGGCGATGCGGGGAGAGCACGGCCCCATTGTTGTCGATGGCGTTGACGGCCACGGCGCCCTCGCCGTAGTACGCGGAAAAGAGATACCGCCCGGTTTTGTCGGTGCTGATGTAACACGAGCCGCCGTCAAAGGGAACCGTGGCGATGTGATTGAGCGCGCCGGTTTCGGGATCGATGCCGTAGGTGACGAGTTCTTTGGACGAGCGCAAGGCCGCGTAGAGGTATTTTTGACGCGGGTCCGTGCAAAGCGGGCCGATGCCGCCTTTGGCCGGCACTTCTTCGACGAGCGCGAGGTCGCCGGTTTCGGCGTCCATGTCGTAGCGCAGGAGCTTTTTGTCGCCAGAGACCGCGACGTACATGTGGTATTTCACAGCGGATTCCTTTCTGTTGGGTGGCTGGGCAGACAAACTGCCCGTCAGCGCGATGGACGAGACGATGAGGATGAGACAAAACGCTTTCATGGGCATGCTCCGGAAAGAGGTGGATCGCAATATAGCATCGGGCGAGGGGGATAGAAAGCGGAAAGAACAGGCGATCCGTTGCGAACTTGACTTTGCGGCGCGAGAGGGGTTTATTGCTCAAGGGCGGGGAGAGGGGAGAGGTGAGACGGGAGACGGGAGAGGTAAGACGGGAGAGGGAAGACGGGAGATACTCTCTTAAAGTTCAAGGGGTTTGGGGGGTGGTTCGATAGAATTTTTCGCCCTCAAAATCTTGGTCGTGTCGGAACATCCCCCAAATTGAATGCAACAACTTTCGCATCACCGCAACGATGGCCTGCAAAGGTTTCTTCCCTCGCTCCATGAGTTTGTCATAGAAGGCTTTGACCCGGGCTTGGTGTCTGCTAGCGACCAGCGCAGGCATATACAGGGCATGGCGGAGGTACTTATTGCCGGTTTTGGAGATGCGTCTGGCGGGATTGGCGGTTCCGGATTGTCTCGGTTTGGGGTCCAGTCCTGCGTGTGCGACCCATTGGGCCGGTGTCATATCTTCGGGCAAGAGTGCCACCTCGGCCAAAATTCGCAAGGCACTTTTTTGGGCGATGCCGGGGACGGAACAGAGGCGTTGATAGGCACGCTGGAGCGTCTCGTCCTGCTCAATCAACTTCAGGGCTTGGGCTTGCAAGTGCTGGATGCGGCGTTTCAGGTGGCGAATATGAACCGCAATATCGCGGGCGATAAGGCCGGTGCTACCGATGTGGTAGCCTTGGGCATGGGCGCGGCTGTGCTCGCGGATGATCGCTTGGGTGAGTGGGTTCACCCGTCTCATCACCGCTTGCCGTTGCAAGACGCGCTCGCTCGGCGGTTGCCAAGCCACAAAGGGCATGCGCTGGGCATAATCAAGGATCATCACCGCATCGAGTTTATCCGTCTTGGCGCGTTGCATGCGCGCATGCGCGTAATTGCTCATCGCCTTGGGATTGACAACCATGACTTGCGTGCGGCGGTGATGATGCAAAGCCAAAGCCACCTGAAGGCTATAAAGCCCCGTCGCTTCGAGGCCGACACAGACGTGCCGCCCGCCCTTGGTCAACGCCTTGAGCAAGCGCTTATGCGCCTGCGGGGTGTTGTCAAAGGTCATCGGCTTGATGGCTTGCCCCGGTCTAGCCAAGGCAACGTTGAGGGTGCGGGCACTGACATCAATGCCGGCAAATGCGGGTTGGGATTTCGACATCGTGGCCTCCTGTGGTGAGGGGTCTCTAAGGTGTGTGCGCTCGGCTCGAGTCCCGACCTTTCACACCGCGCCTACCGACCTTGTCTATGCAGCCTCAATGGACTTAGATACTCTTCGGTATGGACTCGGTGGTCGGGGGGCCTATCTCCCTACAAGGTCTGTGCCTTCAGAGGCGAGCGGCCTGCCCCGAGCTGAGCATGATGATGTCTGGACTTGAGAGGATGATACAACACCTAATTAAACCGCGCTCGAAAGATACAAGAGGTAAGAAGCAATCGTAGGGACAGGCCCCCATTTGTACCAACTAATTCATTATCGGGATCGCTTTGCTGTTCCACCGTCTTTCAGAGAAGCCATTGCTAACCTTGCCATCGCAAAACACCATCAACGAAAGCCATCGGGCACAGCGCGCAAGTCCGTCTCGCAACCCACTGCTATTATGCAATCCACCTAGTAGGCTGGCGCATATCGTGCGATTACAAAAGCGCTTTGCGCTGTGCTAGCCCCTCGGCGCATGAGAGCGGCATTTTTTGCTTACTTTTTGTTGCTGTTGACAAAAAGTAAGTCGCCGAAGGCATCGAAGGCAACCCGCAATGCTTTAGGGCCAAACGCTTTAGAAGCCATCTAAAAACTCGGACCGCCATTGAGAGAGCCACAAAAGCATTCGCTTCTCGCAGGTCCAAACCATACCTATCGCAAAAATAGGATGCCTTGATTCCCCCCTTCCTCGCAGGAAGGGGGGCTAGGGGGGTAGGTCCCGATAATTTTTAGATGGCTTCTTAGAAAAGCGAGCAACTCGCCATGTCCCTATCCATAGAACATAAAACGCAGGGGGCGTCTCGGCGCGTCATCGCGTTGGGCTTGTTCCCGTTGCTCTTGATCGCGTTCGGTTTGAGTCTGTCCCTCGGTTCTGTTCGCATTCCGCTGGGTGATCTGGTGGACCTGCTCACAGGTGGCGAGGCGTCCGTTCCCGCATGGGCGATCATCGTTCACACCATCCGCCTGCCCAAAGCCCTGACCGCTGTGCTGGCGGGGGCCGCGCTTTCCGCGAGCGGGTTGCAGATGCAAACGCTTTTTCGCAACCCCTTGGCCGATCCCTTTGTGCTGGGCATCAACGCGGGCGCCAGTTTGGGCGTTGCCATCGTGGTGTTGGCCGTGGGATCGGTCGGCGGCGTGCTCATCGCTGGCTTGGGTATTTTGGGCGATCTGGGGTTGGTCGCCGCCGCCAGTTTGGGCGCGGGCGCCGTGCTCGGCTGTGTGTTGCTCGTTTCCGCCCGGGTGCAAAGCGCGATGACCCTGCTCATCCTCGGCCTGATGTTTGGATACGCGACCGGGGCCCTCGTCAGCATTTTGATCTATTTTGCCATTCCCGAACAAATCCAATCCTATATTTTGTGGACGTTTGGCAGCTTTGGCAGCGTGACTTGGCGGCAAATGCCCGTGTTCTCGGCGGCGATTTTCCTCGGTCTTTTGCTGGCGTTTTTGTGCGTCAAACCGCTCAACGCGCTGTTGCTCGGGGAAAATTACGCCCACAGCATGGGGCTGAATGTCAAACGCGCCCGCGTGTGGATTTTGGTCAACGCATCCCTTCTCTCCGGCGCGACCACGGCCTTTTGCGGCCCCATCGCGTTTCTCGGCCTGGCCGTGCCCCATCTCTGCCGCAGCCTGTTGCACACCTCGGACCATCGCGTGCTGATGCCCGCCGTCACCTGTTTGGGCGCGACGCTGGCGCTGTTGGCCGATCTGATCGCCCTTATGCCGGGCAACCCCTATGCCTTGCCCCTCAACGCGGTGACATCCCTGATCGGCGCGCCCATCGTGATCGGCTTCATTCTGCGCCGCAAAAACGCGATCCAAGCGAACCTCCATTGACTTTTTGCGGTCCGTTCTCTATTTTTTTTAGCCCTTATGAATCCAACACAAAAACTTGGAAGTTGCCATGCCCCCCATCACCGTAACGCTGGATACCGATTTGGTCGCCCTGTTGCAGAAACGCGATCAGCCCATTCAGAAAACCGCTCGTGAAATGATCGTTTTGGAACTCTACCGCCAAAGGAGCATATCCAGCGGCAAGGCGGCGCAATTCCTGAACATGTCGCGCTGGGAGTTCATCCGGCATGCATCTCGGTTGGGCATTCCCTTTTTCGATCTCAACGCAGAGGAATGGCGCCGAGAACGACTTCAGGCGGATGAGATTGAATACTCTGTAAATTAAATGATACCAAATTTTGGTACGCACAAATCAGCACCGACATTGCTCGCTTTTCTAACAACTTTGGTCCTAAAGCATCGTTTGTTGCCTTCGATGCCTTCGGCGACTTACTTTTTTTCAACAGCAAAAAAAAGTAAGCGAGCGGGGTACAACTGCCCTAGCAGTTCAAAAATGCCGCTCTCATGCGCCGAGGGGCTAGGCACAGCGCAAAGCGCTTTTGTAGTAGAACGACATGCGTTGGCCTGCTAAGTGGGTTGCAAAATGGATGTTGGTTGCGAGACGGACTTACGCGCTGTGCGTGATGGCTTTCCTTGATGGGCTTTTGGGATGGCACGTTTGGCGATGGCTTGTTTGATGTACGGCATCCCGTCCGTTATTCTCTTAAAAAATTGAAATTCCGAATTATTTAATTTTTTGAGTACTAAACCATTGACTTTTTGAGGTCAGTTCTCTATTTTTTTAGAATGAATTTCCACGCCAAACATCCGCTCGTCAAAGCCCTGATCGCCGTGTTGCTCATCGGCGCGTTTGCCTTTGCGGTTGGGCATGCGGTCGATCACGGGACGCACGAAGACCATTGCGCGATTTGCCTTTGGGTTTACGGTGGCGTCTATATCGTCTGTGTCGCAACCGCGATCGGGGTATTGTACGCGCGTCGTTTTCTCTTTTTGTCGAATCCGACCTGTTTCTCCCACCTGTTTTTCCTCGCGCCGAAAGGCCGTTCCCCTCCCGCGGTCTCCTGAAATTGGATCACCTTTTCGCAACCCTCTGCATCTGACCCTTCCGCACATCGTTGGGGATGGGGACAGGTGTACAGTATCTTTGGGCGAGCACGGGGGCATTGCCTACTGCTCGCCTTTGAACGGGATATCGTCCGTTTATCCCGCTCGTGTTTTGTTTCAACTTCCATCTCATTTCAGGAGATTTCTATGTTTTTTCGATGGCAATACCTCGTGGCAGCGCTGGCCCTGTGTGTGGTCGTGGTCGGCTGTGGCAGTGATGATCCCGTGTCCCCGCAGGAAGAACATTTCGAACCCGATGGCTTGGTCCTCATCGAATCCGGCAGGCGATTCTTTCGCTACTTTCAGGGGGAGATCGACGCCGGTAGTGGCCGGACAAACCACCTCGACGTACCACTTGGCGACGAGACCCCCCACTGGAGAATCCAATTTTTGGACGAAAATGGCGATGACCTCGCCATCCCGGATGATACGGAGTTCACCTTCGGCTGGGAAATTGCCGATGAAAACATCGTCGAAGTCGCCCAAGACCCCGGTGACGAGGGCAAATTTGAATTTCACCTGCGCGGCCTCGCAGAAGGAGAGACCACCATCAGGTTGCTGGTGAACCACGGAGGCCACTCGGACTTCCGCACGGAGCCCATTCCCGTGCATGTCGACTAAGCGCGCACCCCATGGCTTTGGACGGGATGGATTTGCTATCCCGTCCATTTCTTTTTTGAGGAGTCCTTTGTGAAATTGAAAATGTCAGCATCCGATGGGGCGAGGGCGGCGGGCGATTCGTCTTGCTCTTGTCCCCGGGCATGCACCACCTCTCCTTTTCGCGCATTGGCTACCGCACAGCGCGCCGGGAAGGCGCGGTTTTCGCCGCGAAAATGCCCATTTTGTAAATTGCCCATCCTCTTTCCCCTGGTCTACATTCTCGCGCTCGGCGCAGCGGAGGGGGCCGCGTTGCTCGAAGGCTATATTTTTGACCGCACGACCCAACGCCCGATTGAAAATGTCGGCATCCGATGGGGCGCGGGCGCGGGAGTCGCCTTGAGCAATGAGCGCGGGCGATTCGCCTTGCGCTTGCCCCCGGGCGCGCACCGCCTCTCCTTTTCGCGGATTGGCTACCGCACAGCGCGCAGGGAAGTCGCGATTTCCGCCGCGAAAATGCCCATCTTGTACATCGCGATGACCGTGCGGGAATTCGAAATGGACACCCTGGACGTGGTCGCCGAAAACGCCGGAACCCGCTTTGAAGCCCTCCGCGAAATCACGGGCGCGCTCGCGGGAGACGAACTCGAACGGAAATACAGCCGCACCCTCGCCGAAACGATCAAAAATGAAATCGGCGTTGCCATTCGCAGCATGGGGCCTGCGCCCGCGCGCCCGGTCATTCGCGGCCTGAGCGGGGATCGCGTGCAGATCAACTTGGATGGGATTCGCACGCGCGACTTGTCCGCCACCTCGGCGGATCACGCAGTCGCGCTGGAACCCTACGGCATCGAACGCCTCGAAATCATCCGAGGCCCGCGCATCTTGCTCCACAGCGCGTCCGCCATCGGCGGGGTGATCAATGCGGTCAAACACAAAATCCCCGAAATCCACCCGCAGCGCGTTTCCGGCAGCGCGGGCGCGTACGGGGAAACGATCAATCGCGGGTATCTCTCCGCCGCATCCCTCACGGCGCCTGTGGGACCGCTCGCACTGTACGGGGAAACCACGTACCGCGATACGCGGGATGTGCAGACGCCCGTCGGCAAGTTGGGCAACACGCCCATCAACACGCGCACGTACACCCTCGGCCTGTCATACCCCACGCGCAGGGGGTATATCGGCGCGTCCTTCGACCAATTCGACACCGAATACGGCATCCCAGGCGGTTTTATCGGCGCGCATCCCAATGGCGCGGATTTGGACATTTCTCGCCGCGTCTTTGACGGCAAGGCCATGTACACCTTTGACCGTGCGGCGATCGATGCGGTCGAAGCGAGTTTTGCCAAAACGTTTTACCACCATTTTGAATACGAATCCAACGCCAGCATCGGGACGGAATTTCTGTTTCACGATTACAACGCGGACCTCAAGTTGCACTTCGGATCGTCCCGCATCGCCCTCGGCTTTGACCACACCAATCTCAAATTCGGGGGATTCGCTTTTACCCCGCCCACGCGCGAACAAAACGCGACCATCGGCCTGTACCGCGAATGGACGCACCGCCGATTCGAACTCCAAGCCGCGGCCCGCTACACCTACGCCCAATTCGACCCGCGGCCCGATGCCCGAACCCGCGTGGGCCTAGATGTGGATCGCGCGTTTCACACCTGGTCCGCGGCCCTCAGCCCGCTCGTATCCCTGTCCGACGGATTGCGCGCGGGCCTCGGCTTGAGCAGGTCGCAGCGCGTGCCCACCATCGAAGAACTCTACAACGAAGGCCCGCACTTGGCCGCGTACACGTACGAGGTGGGCCATGTCGATCTCCCCGCGGAAACGAGCATCGGCATAGAGGTGTTTTTCCACGGCTTGCGACCGGGCTTTGATTTTGTCCTCAGCGGCTATTGGAACGAGTTCGACACCTATATCGCCCCGCGCAACACCGGCAAAATCAATTTTGCCCAACTCTTGCCGATCTACGCCGCCGATGGCATCGCCGCACGGTTTTTGGGCGCGGAAATGCACATGGGCTGGCGGCCCGATGCGCGTCTCAATTTGGAGTTGAACGGCAGCTACGTGCGCGGTCAAAACCGCACCGATCACCTGCCTTTGCCGGAAATACCCCCGCTCGAACTCAATGCCGAAGCGACCTATCGCTTTCCCCTTTTCGCGTTGGGCTTGACCGTCGAGTTCGCCGCGGCTCAAAACCGCGTGGATACGCACGAAACCCCAACGGATCGCTACCTCATCGCGGGCGCGTTCTTCCAACGCGACTTCCAAACCGGCCACACGCGGCACACGGCGATGCTCTCGGTGCAAAACCTTTTCAACCGCGAATACCGCAACCACCTCTCGCGCATTCGCTCCGTCATGCCCGAACCAGGGCGCAACGTGCGGTTGAATTACAAGGTGTATTTCTATTGAGCGGTTGGCGGTCCCTTGTCGGAATCGGGGATTAAGCGGACGACGTAGATGACGCGGACTAAAACCCGTCCATCCGCGTTCTGTCGCAAAAAAGGGTGGCGATAGATTGTCAAATCCAACGAGACGAAGATCGCAAAACTCCGCCTCCGACAGATTTTGAACGAGCTCCGTTCGCTAAGAAGCCATCAAAAAATTATCGGGACCTACCCCCCTAGCCCCCGTTATTCGCTTCGCTCATTGTAGGCTACGCCTGTGCCTGCGAGGAAGGGGGGAATCAAGGCGTCCTATTTTCGCGGTCTGTACGGTTTTGACCTGCGAAAAGTGAATGTTTTTGCGACTCTCTCAATGGCGGCCCGAGTTTTTAGATGGCTTCTAAGGGACTGAAATAGATGACGTTTGAACAATGGTTTATGAGGAGCAAGCGATACAAACGCGAGTTTTTACAGCGAGTATCTGGCGAGAAGAAGACGGGTTTATCGCCCAGTGTTTGGAGGTGGATATTGCCAGTCAAGGCGAAAGCGAAAAAGAGGCATTGACCAATCTCGGGGAAGCATTGGAACTGTACTTTGAATCCCCGCAACCGAGTTTGAAGCCAGCAATCCGAAAATTTGAGGTCAAAGTCAGTGCCGCTTAAACCATTTGTACCAACTCATTCGTTTTCATCGTGTTTTTGCCCTGCGTTGGGCATAGCGCGGGGCATACTCAACTAAGACCGTGTTGATCTGTCGAAAGAGGCGTGCCAAAGGAGAGGGATCGGCTTTGGCGAGCCGATTATAGACCGCTTGATCGGTCACACTGAAGCGGGGAAAAAACCACAACCCACGCTCGCACAACAACCGCCAAAGGGCAAGTTGGCTTTTGAAACCGCGTAAGAGGCACACCAATAAACCGGCCCACAAGGCCAAGGCCGGCAAAACGCGGGGCCGACCCGGCCCTTCGGGATCCGGATCGGGATCCATTGTTTGGAGACACGCTTGGAGAAACCCTTCGATATCGCCAAGGGTGGTCTCGATCGGAGAAGCGGCAACGACGGGCATGGACACCTCCGGGCAGGTTGGGGGGATTTGACAAGGACAGAACCCCCTTAAAATACTCAACTGAAGACCACACCGAAACAATGAGTTGGTACAAATGGCCCCTGTGTCTGTCCTTGTCCCCAACGGACCCAAGCGTGGTTAAAAAAGCGATTGCGGTTGCCCCTTTGAGGGGCGGTTAGAACCGCAAGGTGGCGATTGCCGATTTTTGTTCATCCCCTCAACCCAAACGCATTATTATGGGATCGCGAAAACACCGAGAGGAGACGGAGATGGACAGAGAACGCGACAGACAAGCGCCGTTGGCCGGGATTCGCGTCGTCGATTTTGGGCATTATATCGCCGGGCCATTGGCCGGGATGTTGCTCGCGGATCAAGGCGCCGAGGTCATCAAGGTGGATCGGCCGGGCAAGCCCGATTGCGATACCCCTGCAAATGGGGTTTTTAATCGGGGCAAGCAGTGCGTCACCCTGGATTTGAAAGATGCGGATGATCGCGCGCGGGCCGTGGCTTTGGTTTTGTCGGCCGATGTGGTGATCGAGAATTTTCGCCCGGGGGTCATGCGGCGGTTGGGATTGGGCGCCGAAGCGATGACCGCGCGAAATCCGGGCTTGGTCTATCTCTCGTTGCCGGGGTTTGCCTCTGCGGATGAAAAGGCGTCGATCCGCGCATTTGAGGGCATCATCAGCGCGGCGATTGGTCAATACACCGATTTGCAGAGCGCGCGCCGATTGTTGGACGTGCGGCCCATTTACACGCCGATGCCATTGGGATCGACCTATGGCGCGATTCACGGGGCCATCGCCGCGACCCTCGCCCTGTATGCACGCGAAGAAACCGGGCGGGGCGATGTGATCGAGGTGCCGTTGGTGGGCGCGGCCATGTCTGCGATGGCTGTGATTATGTTGGATGTGGCGGAGAAACCCGCGCGATACGGCCCGCCTGTGGATGCCGCGCGAAAAGCCGTGCGCCGGAACCGAGGCGCCGAGTCCCCGTTTAGCGGCTCGTTTCTCGCAGGGGACGGGCAATGGCTCTACATCATCGCGGCCGGGCATGCGCGCAACAGCCGATCGCTGGTCAAAGCGTTGAAGGTGTATGACGATCTGATCGCGCAGGGCATGGTCGATGTGCCGGTGTACGACAATCTCCATCTGACCCATAATATTCCCGATTCATCCCATCTGTCCAGGGAATGGAATCTCAAAGTGCGCGAAAAAATCGAAGCCGTGCTCGCGAGCGAACCGGCGCAACACTGGGTCGACGTGTTGACCGCTGCGGGCGTGCCGTGTACGATTCAGCGCACGGCGCAGGAGTGGTTGCACAAAGCCGAGACGGACGAGGCGGCGTTGACTGTCGTGGTGGATGACCCCGAGTATGGGCCGACGCGGCAACTCGGCGTGCAAACGTGGCTTTCCAAGACCCCTGCGGCCTGCGCCATTCCCAAACCGCGGCGGCCGTTCGCGGGATGCGTGGAACCCAAATCCCAAAAAAATGTCGCAACCGGGCCGGCAACGCCCATCCTCGAGGGCATTCGCGTTTTGGACTTGTCCAATGTGCTCGCCGGGCCGGCCAGTGCGCGCACGTTGGCGGAATACGGCGCGGAGGTCATCAAAATCGATCCGCCCGATCCCTATTTTGGCCCGCGCGTCTCCAGTTGGTTTCCGATGGAGGTCAGCCCCGGCAAGCGCAGCGCGATCCTAAATCTGAAGGCAGAGGCCGGCCAGGCCGCGTTTATGGCACTGGTCGAAACCGCCGATGTCGTGGTTCACAATTTCCGTCCCGGCGTGGCGGAGAATTTGGGCATCGATTACGCCGCGGTCAAAAGGCGCAAACCCGATATCGTCTATCTCAATCTGACGGCTTTCAATGGCCCGCGCCCGGGGGCGTGGATGAATCGCCCGGGCTTTGACCCCCTGCTTCAGGGATCGACCGGCATTCAAACGCGCTACGGCGGTGCGGGCGAGAAACCGATTTTGCACGGGTGGGCGTCTTGTATCGACTACATCACGGGCTATTCGGCGACCTATGGCGCGGCGCTCGCGCTGTTCAAACGCAGGCGCAGCGGCGTCCCCGATGGCGGCGATTTTGTCAGCACATCCCTCGCCCAAGGCGCGCAACTCGTGCAGGCGCCCTTTATGTATGCGTGCCAAAGCGGGTGCTCGGGCGATGAACCTTCGGGGCAAGATGCGATGGGCGAACACGCCTTGCACCGCATGTATCGCGCGCGGGACGGGTGGGTCTTTGTGGCCGGATTGCGCGATGAGATAGACGAGTTGAGGCGCGTCCCGGGCTTGGAACACGCGCCCGATGAGGGCACGGATAAATTTTTGGAGCGCGCGATCGCGCAACGCGATGTGGCCCACTGGGTCAAATTGTTGAACGATTCGGGGTTGGCCGCGCACCGCGTCGATTCGCTCGAGGACATTCGCAAAATGTATTTGCACGAGGTATCCGAAGATGATTTAGATGCATGGGATGACGGGCGATCCATCGCCATTGTTCGCTTTGTGGATCACCCGGTCGGCCGTGCGGTCGATCTCGCGCCGCCCGCTTATGCGCGTCTGAAAAACGCCCCGATCCAACTGCTCTACGCCTGCCCCAAACAGGGCGCGCACACCCGGGAAATCCTCGGGGAATTGGGGTATGATGACGCGAGCATCGAGGCCCTAATCGCAGATGGCGCCGCCGCGGATCACCTGCACGAACACTATTTGCCGCATGGATTGAAACGACATAAAAAAAAATAGGACATGCATTTTGGGGATGCACGTCCTCGGGGTGTTGCAGTGATGAAGTAGAGTTGAATATCACCCGGCAGATTTGTAGAGGATTCGTCCATGTTTGAAAATTTGTTCGAGAAAGGGATCGAAATGTCGCAACCGCGTTTGGATCTCTTCAGGTGTCCGCACGACAATATCCATCGCGACGTATTTGGGGCGACAAAGACGCGCTATCGCAGTGCTGCATGCTGTGGGACGCAATTTGGTATCCACAATGACGAGCAGATCTAAATCGCTATGGGTCGTTGGCGTGCCATAAGCATAAGAGCCAAAGAGGATGATTTGAACGGGGCGGAAGTGATCGACAATTTTTTTTGTGATTTCATCCAAAAGCGATTCCGTAATTTTGGGCACTTTAACAGCCATGTTTTTCCCTTCACTTGTCTGGGCGCGCCCAGAGATGACCGCGATCGATTTTTTTGTTTTCCCGAATTTATGACACCCTCGTTTTTCGTGCAAGAAAAAACAAGGGGTTACTGCGTTGAGCGTGCGTGTGTGCGAGGGCATGTGCTGAAGTGATTTATTTTTTTTGTTAGGGATGTTGCCCCGCGTCCATTCGCAGATTCAGGAGGCCGAACATGCCATCTCGAGCGGCCGTTGCACAGGCGAGAGAACGAGCGATTCCCGTGCTCGATGCGTGGATGGCCGGGTTTAACGCGCTGGATCTTCAGGCGTGGAAAGCCACCATGCATTTTCCGCACTATCGCTTGGCTTCGGGAAAGATGCACCGATGGGAAGATGCGGATATGGACGCTCGGTTCATCGCACGGGTCAGGGCGGGATTGAGGGCTATCGGCTGGCGCCAGAGCGCGTGGACCCGGCGCGAAATCGTCCATTGCTCGGACGAGAAAATCCACGTCGATACGCAATTTACCCGCTATCGCGCGGATGGTTCGGTCATCGCCGCGCACGATTCGCTTTACGTTTTGACGTATCGAAATGGCAGATGGGGCGTGAAAATGCGCTCGAGTTTTGCGCGATGAAGAAGGCATGGTAGGGACAGGCCCCTGTGGGATCTGCTTTTGCGCGATGGAGAAAGCGATCAGATAGCCCTCGCTGGATGCGAGGTTGCAAAGGAGGCAGGTGATGGTGCGGGTGGTTGACCGAGAGCGGATATCAGAGGATTTTCGTTACGATTTTTAGTACCAAGATAAAGGAGAGACAAATGTCCACGCGACTTGAGGAAGTGCTGGAACAAAAGCGGAAACGACTGAAATCCAAATACCTCATGAAACGCACGCTTTGCCAAAAGTGGATCGCCCACTGCGAAACCCTCCTGTCGAGGATAAGCGAGTGGTTGCAACCTCTCGAGGACGAGGGCTATCTCGAGATTCAATGGGAGACCGTTTCGATTTGGGAAGATCAGTTTGGGGATTACGAAGTCCCCACGTTGCGCCTCGTCTTTTTGGAAAGACAGATTCTCGCGATCAGACCGGTTGGATATTTCGTTATCGGCTCTCGAGGCCGGGTCGATATCGCCGCGGGGAGTACTCCCCTCGCAATGCTGTTGCACAGCGGAAATGGCGAGTGGGCGTTCGCACGGCGCGAAGGGAGATACGGAAAGCCCGTGCGGTGGGTTTTTGATGAAGTGACCTTTGAGGAATTTTTGGTCGCGTTTTTGGAAGAATGAGAGAGAAAATGAATCGGACTATGTCGATCCCCGAGGCGTTGCAAAATTTTGCCGCGGCGGTGACGGAGAAGATGGGGCAAGTCACCCTCGGCGAGGCAGAAGACCAAGTGCGCGGGCCGTTTGAGACGTTTATGGCGGAGGCGGCTCGTGCGCTCGGTTGGCGTGTCGTCTGCACGGGCGAAACGCCCTTGCCCGATCAGATCGGTCGCCCGGATTACGCGGTTCACCGCGATCGGTTGCTCGCCGGATACGTCGAACTCAAAGCCCCGGGCGTCGGCGCGACCGCCACCCGGTTTCGGGGCCGCAATCGCGATCAGTTCAAACGCTTCTCGGCCGTGCCGAATATCCTGTACACGGACGGCAATGAGTGGGCGCTTTACCGCGACGGCAAATTGGTCGATGAGGTCGTCCGGCTATCGGGCGGGGCCGCCGCGCCGCGAGACGCGCACGCCATCGAACGCCTCTTGCGCGATTTTCTCTCGTGGGAGCCGTTTATCCCCACGGACCGCAGGGGCAAGATCGATCTCGAGGGCTTTGCCGCGTTGCTCGCGCCGCTGTGTCGGATGTTGCGCGATGACGTGACAGACGCGCTCGGCAACCCGAGTTCTCCCCTCGTGCGACTCGCGGGGGACTGGCGACAACTGCTCTTTCCACATGCGACGGACGAGCAATTTGCGGATGCGTACGCGCAAACCGTGGCGTTTGCCCTGTTGCTAGGCCGCAGCGAAGGGGCCGATCCGCTCGCGCTCGAAAGCGCGGTACGCGCCCTTGACGCACAGCACAATTTGCTGTCGCGGGCATTGCAAGTTTTGACGGACCCGACCGCGCGCGCCGAAATCGCCGCCTCGCTAAACGTGCTTTTGCGCGTGCTCGCGGTCGTGCCGCCGGACGCGCTCGCGGGGCCCGAGGATCCGTGGCTGTATTTTTACGAGGACTTTCTCGCGGAGTACGATCCCAATCTCCGCAAGGACGCCGGGGCGTATTACACCCCGGTCGAGGTGGTGCGCGCCCAAGTGCGGTTGATAGACGACGTGCTGGTTCGCCACTTGGGAAAACCGCTGAGTTTTGCGGATCCGGATGTCGTGACTATCGACCCCGCGGCGGGAACCGGGACGTATTTGCTCGGGGTTATTGACCACGTGCTCGGGCGCATCGAAGCCGAGCAAGGCGCGGGCGCCGTTGCGGGCCAAGCTTCGACTCTGGCGGAAAATCTGTACGGGTTTGAACTGATGGTCGGGCCTTATGCGGTGAGCGAGTTGCGCGTTAGCCGCGCCCTGCAAGACCGGGGGGCGCATTTGCCCGACGCCGGCACGCACGTGTATTTGACGGATACGCTGGAAAGCCCGCACGCAGAGCCGACGCAACTGCCGCTGTTTTTTCAGCCCATTGCAGAGCAACGCGCCAAGGCACTCGAGGTCAAACGCGCGGTGCCCGTGCTCGTGTGCTTGGGCAACCCGCCCTACGATCGGCACGAGGCCGCACGCCCGGATAATGGGGATCGCACGGGATCGTGGGTTCGCTGGGGCGACAATGGCGCAGATGCGATCTTCCGGGATTTTCTGGATCCCGCGATCGCCGCGGGGCACGGGGTTCGCGTCAAGAATCTCTACAATCTCTACGTCTATTTTTGGCGATGGGCGCTGTGGAAGGTTTTTGAACACGACCCATCGGGCGGGGTGGTCAGTTTTATCACCGCGTCGAGTTATCTCGATGGGGATGCGTTTTGCGGGATGCGCGAGTGCATGCGCCGGCAGTGCGACGAGATTTGGATTCTCGACCTCGGCGGCGAGGGCCGGGGCACGCGCAGGAGCGACAACGTCTTTGCGATTCAGACGCCCGTGGCCATTGCCGTGGCTTTGCGGAGGGAACGGGCGGAAATGGACGCGGCCGCCAAAGTTTTCTACGCCCGGGTCGAGGGCACGCGGGAACAGAAACTCGCCGCACTCGACGATATCGACCATTTCGAGAGCGTGGCATGGGAGGAGTGTCCGGCGGATTGGCACGCGCCGTTTCGGCCCGCGGGCGAGGGCGATTATTTCGCTTGGCCGTTGCTGACGGATTTGATGCCGTGGCAACATTCGGGGGCACAACTGATGCGGACCTGGCCCATCGGCCCGGATTTGGAGACGCTAGAACGCCGTTGGCGCGGGTTGCTCGCCGCACGGGACCGCGCGACGGCATTCAAAGAATCGCGGGATAGAAAAATCAACTCCCAATGCCCGCCGCTCTTCCTGGGCGATGAACCGGAAACACCCATTGCCGAGTTGCCGTTGGACGCGCCCATCCCGCGCATCGCCCGTTACGCCTATCGCTCGTTTGACCGGCAGTGGGTCATCGCGGACACGCGCGTAGGCAGTTACTTGCGCCCCGATCTTTGGCGTACTCACGGCGAGCGACAGGTGTATTTGACGAGCTTGCTCAACCATCCCCTCGGCGAAGGCCCCGCGTTGACGACCTGTTCGCATCTGCCCGACCTCGACCATTTTCGAGGCTCTTATGGCGCCAAGGCCGTTATCCCTCTCTACCGCACCGCAGACGCTTCCGAGGCGAATATCCCGCCCGAGTTGCTCGATCTCCTAAGCCGAGAGTACGGACGGATCGTGACGCCGGAGGATTTTGTGGCATACCTCTACGGCGCATTGGCGCAACCGGCTTTTACGGCGCGTTTCGAGCGCGAGTTGGAGGCGCGGCAAGTGCGCGTGCCGATCACAAAGGACGCGGGATTGTTTGAGCATGTCCGCAAGGCGGGGGCGCGGTTGCTGTGGTTGCACACGTACGGCGAGCGATTCGTTCCCGGAGACATGGGGCGAGGCGTCGTGCCAAATGGCGCGGCGCGATGTACGAAGGCCGTTCCCGGCGACGTCGATGGCTATCCCGAGACGTTTGCTTATGACGATGCGACTCAAATTTTGCACGTCGGCGAGGGCGAGTTCGCGCCGGTCGCGCCCGAGGTGTATGGGTTCGAGGTTTCGGGTTTGAAGGTGGTGCCGTCATGGCTCAAGTACCGCATGAAAAACGGTGCCGGCAGGAAGTCGTCGCCGCTGGATCACATCCGGCCGTCGCGCTGGACGAGTCCGTTGACGACCGAGTTGCTCGAATTGATCTGGGTGCTGGAGGCCACGGTCGCCGCGTATCCCGAACAGGCGCGTCTGCTCGAGGCGGTCGTCGCCGAGGCGTGTTTCCGAGCCGAGGAGTTGCCGCCTGTGCCGGAGGACATGCACAAGCCGCCGCGGGTGCGAACCGGCGATTTGTTTGACTTGAATGGCAGGTGTTGAAAGGACGGATTATGGATCGCTTGAAGGACAAAGTCGCCATTGTCACGGGTGCGGGTACGCGCGAGGTGGAGGACAAGGCATTGCGCGGCACGGGGAGCGCGACCGCGGTGCTGTTTGCCCGCGAAGGCGCGAAGGTCATCTTGGCGGATATCGACCGGGAAAACGCCGAGCGGACGCGAAGGACGATTCTATCGGAGGGCGGCGACGCGGAGATCGCCATCGCCGATGTGTCAAAGCCGGATCGGTGTCGGGCCATCGTGGAGGCCGCGGTTGCACGCTACGGCAAGTTGGATATTCTCTTCAACAATGTGGGGGCTTACGCCCCTGGCACGGTCACGGAGATCGAGGAAGATCGTTGGGATCGCATGATGAATGTGGGGCTTAAGGGAATGGCGTTCTTGTGCAAATACGCCATCCCCGAGATGGCGGCATCGGGCGGGGGTTCCATCATCAATATCTCGTCGATTGACGGCATGCGCGCGGGCTATTCCCGCAATGTGCCCTACGGCGTCGCCAAAGGCGGGATCATCACCCTGACGCGACATGCCGCTGTCCACCACGGGCGGGAAAACGTGCGCGTCAACTGCATCGCGCCCGGGCATATCCACACGACCTTTGTGGCGCAACTCCCGGAAGAAACGCGGGAACGCCGCCGCAAAATCGCGCCCCTCGGCACAGAGGGCAATGCATGGGATATCGCGTGGACAGCCGTGTTTTTGGGTAGCGACGAATCGCGCTGGATCTCGGGCGTGGTCATTCCCGTGGATGCGGGGCTTTTCGCGGCGACGCCCTTGGCGGTGGTGGATAATTTGCAGGAAGAGTAGATGAATCGACAAATCGTTCGGAACTTGCTGTCGCATTCCCACATAAACTTAAAACTCCATAAATTAAATAATTCGGAAATTCAATTTTTTACGAGCGTGCCGGACGTGATGCCGTACCTCAAATAAGCCATCGCCAAACGTACCCTCCCAAAAGCCCCTCAATGAAAGCCATCACGCACAGCGCGCAAGTCCGTCTCGCAACCCACATCTTTGTTGCAACCCACCTCGCAGGCCAACGCATGTCGTGCTAATACAAAAGCGCTTTGCGCTGTGCAAGCCCCTCGGCGCATGAGAGCGGCATTTTTTGCCTACTTTTTTTGGCTGTTGAAAAAAAGTAGGTCGCCGCACGCCGTAGGCACAGGCGTAGCCAACGCATCAAAGGCAACCCACGATGCTGTAGGACCAAACGTTTTAGAAAAGCGAGCAGTGCAGGTTGCTGAGTTGTGCGTATCAAAATTTGGTATCATTTAATTTTCGGAGTACTTAAACCACAGGAGCGTCTCATGGCTTACGCATTTCAGCGCGACAAAATGTATCGGATGCCCACGCACTTCGGCCCGTTGATGGGGCCGCGACAAGGGCCGGATGGGCGCAAATTCGCCTGTGAGGACAATCCCAAAAACACCTCGATCTCGGTGTCGTTTCTCTCGAATGCGGAACAACTCGAGGCCCTGTTGCCGGATTGTTTTGAACTCGGCGACAAGCCCATCGTCACGGTGTACGCTACTTATATGAAGGAGATCGGATGGTTGGCGGGGCGCGGTTACAATATTTTGGGGGTGGCGTTTCCCGCGGTTTTTAAGGGGAAGGAGGATCGCGTGCGCGGGCCTTTTCTTTCCGTGTTGTGGGAAAATTTGTGCGATCCCATCATCACGGGCCGCGAGGAATTGGGGTTCTCGAAAATCTATTGCGAACTGCCCGAACCCCGCATTACGCGCAACGAGGCGCAAGGCGTGGCCGGTTGGTTGGGGTTCAATTTTTTGGACATTTCAGTGGCGAATCTCGCGCCGCCATCCGGGAATCAAACCCCGGTAAAGGGGGCGAAAGTGGATGGCACATTGCACTACAAGTACATGCCCCGAACCGGCGAATGGGGCACGGCGGACATCGCGTATCCGGTGCTGACGCCAGCCGCGGGCGGGCATCGAAAAGTGGAAGAGCATTTAATCGGCGATGGGCGCGTCACATGGAAGCGCGCGCGATGGGAAGACCTGCCCACGATGTACAATATCGTCAACGCGCTCGCGGATTTGGAAGTGGTGGAGTATTTGGGCGGGTCGCTCACGCGCACGACAGGGGGCAAGGACTTGAGCGATCAGCGCATCCTGTACTAGCGGATTACCCCTTCGGGAAGACGGAAGACGGAAGACGGAAGACGGAAGACGGAAGACGGAAGAAGCAATCGCAATCGTAGGGACAGGCCCCCGTGCCTGTCCGAAGATACAAGCGGGGAGACGGAAGAGGGAAGACGGGAGACGGGAGACGGAAGATGGAAGTTTAGCCACAAAAGGCACAAAAGCCACAAAAGGCACAAGCGGGGTACAACGGGCAGTAGCCAGTTCAAAGGCACGAGCGGGGTACAACGGGCGACCGCTGTTCATCGTAGGGATAGGCCCCTGTGCCTGTCCTTGTCCCCAACCCCAACGCAGTGACCGTGCCCCATTTCGTAGATTCTGTCGGATCAGCCAAATCGTTCGAGGCGATAGGGCGATAGGAAGTCGATTCGAGCACCATCCAAAATTTCAATCGCCGCGCATTCGCCGATGATGGGCGCGAGGGTCACGCCGCTGTGGGTGACGGACAGGTACAAATTGGGCACCCGTTCGGAAAATCCGAGAATGGGATGGCCGTCTTTTGGAATGGGGCGACGACCGCGGCGGATCTCGCGGATGGGCACGCCCGCAATGGCCGGCACAAATCGCGCGACCGCATCCACAACGCGCTGTACTTCGGCATCCGTCCGCCCCAGTGAACCGCCGTCATACACGCGCCCGTGCGCGCCGCCGTGTAGCATCACAGAGCCATTGGGCAACTGCCGGATATTGGTCTGCGGCGGGCTATCGCTCGGGGAATGCACCACGGCCGCGGTCTCGAAAACCGGGGGCACGGGATCGGTTAAAATCGCGCATCCATATGTGTGATACACGGGCACATCCAAACCGGCCATCGCCGCGAGCTGCGCGGTATCTGCTCCGCCTGCGAGCACCACCGCATCGCAGGGCACCTCGCCTTGGTCCGTCGCGACCGCCGCGATCCGCGATCCCGCCCGCGTTAGCCCCTTGACGCGCGTGCCAAAACGCAGGTCCGCGCCCCAAGCCGCCAACTGGTTCACACACGCGCCCACCACTGCGCCCGTGTCTGCGTGTCCATCCCCATCCGTATAAGAGGCCGCTGTGACGATGCCAGGGGTCAACCGCGGTTCCATCGCTTTCATCTCTTCGGCGTCCAACAGGCGGATGGGATAGCCCCACGCCTGCAAAGTGCCCACGCGCTCGGCTAATTCCCTCGCGCCCTCCTCCGTGGAAGCCCACCGCAATTCGCCGCCCCATGTCGCGCTTTGGGAGATGCCCAACCGTTGCACGAATCGCGCCCACATGTCCAGCGACCGCCGGTTGAAGTGATGGTAATGTCTCGGGTCTTTATCCCGCGCATTCATCCACGCAAAGGAAACATAAGTCGCCGGTTGACTCGCCATTGCCCGCTGCTCGCCGGGCGTCCCCGCATCGATCACGGTCACGTCCGCGCCGCGTCGGGCGAGGTGAAACGCGATGGACGACCCGACAATGCCCGCGCCGATGACGGCGATCTTTTTGGTAGAAGTATTCATGGGAGGTATGGTGAGATGAGCATCTCTGGCAACGCAAGCCCTAAATCCGCGACAATCCGCGATTTTCAAAAAAAGGAGTGAACATGAGAATTACCAAACTCGAAACCTTTCTCGTCAAGCCGCGCTGGCTCTTTCTCAAAATGCACACGGACGAGGGTCTCGTCGGCTTGGGCGAACCCATCCTCGAGGGACGCGCCCGCACATGCGCGCAGGCCGTGGCCGAACTCGCGCCCTATCTCATCGGCAAAGACCCCCGACGCGTGGTGCATCACTGGCAGGCCATGTACCGCCACGCATTTTATCGCGGCGGGCCGATTCTCACCAGTGCCCTGTCCGGCGTTGAGCAAGCCCTTTGGGATCTCGCTGGCAAAGCGGCGAACATGCCCGTCTATGAAATGCTCGGCGGGCCTTTGCGCGACCGCATCAAAATGTACAAAGGCACGGGGGCAGCCAGCCCCGAACAGGCCGCCGTTGCGGTTGAAGAGCGCAAGGCACAGGGCTTTATCGCCATCAAGACCGGGCCAGCCAAAATTCGCCCGGCGCGCATTGTGGAAAACCCGGCCTTTATCGACCACGCGGTCGAGACCTTTGCCGCGATGCGCGAAGCCGGGGGCGCGGATTTTGACATTGCCATCGACTTTCACGGCGCGATCTCGCCGCAAACCGCCGCGGTGCTCATCAAAGCCCTCGAACCCTACCAACCGATGTTTGTCGAAGAACCCATTCAATGCCAAGATGTGGAAGGCATGGCCGAACTCGCGCGCAAAACCCATCTGCCCATCGCGACGGGCGAACGCATTTTCACCAAATGGGGCTTCCGCGACTTGTTGGAAAAACGCGCGTGTTCCATCGTGCAACCCGATCTGTCGCACGCGGGCGGCATTTTCGAGACGCGCCTCATCGCGGGCATGGCCGAATCCTATTACGCAACCGTTGCCCCGCACTGTCCGCTCGGCCCCATCTCTTTGGCTGCCTGCATCCAACTCGACGCGAGCATCCCCAATTTCCTCGCGCAAGAACACACCATGTTTGGCGAGGACTATCTCAAAGAGCCGTTCCAATTCAAAGATGGCTATGTCGCCTTGCCCAAAGGCCCCGGACTTGGGATCGAACTTGACGAGGACAAAATGGAAGACAAAATCGACCATGATTGGACGAATCGACAATCCTATCATCCCGACGACGGATCGGTCGTCGATTGGTAACCGATTCGCGCTTGTGACGAGACAACTTGAATTTGAAGGTATCTGTCGCACACCATGACGCACATTGACGTTGAAAAACAAAAAGAGACCGAGTTTTCGAGAAACCCGGTCTCTTGGTTTATGGGGCCTCTCCCCGCAACGGAGGGGAGTAGGTCCTAAAATGAGAAGGTGTACTTTCCGTACCAGAACGCGCCGCCAAAGCCGAATGGACTAAACTGGCTGTACAAGCGGCCGAGGCTGGTCGCATTTGGATTGATGTCGGGGTAGGTGTCGAGGATGTTCTGCGCGCCTACAGTGAGCCGCGAATGATTGGCAAAGGCGTAGCTGGCTTCTAGGTCGAGCAGAAATTCGCCGCCATAAGTATAATCGTCCTCGGAATCGTACCATGAAGAATAGTAGCGCACGCGCCCCAAGACCTCAAACATCTCTTTTACGGGCATGGTCACGGTCAAATTCGCACGGTGCCTGGGCAGGCCCTCTTCCATTTCCTTTTTCCGCTCAGCCCACGCGGCCTTATTAGCTTCGTTATCGTCCGCGAACCCCGGAGCCTTGGTCACTTTGGTGCTGGTGAGGTTGTACGCCACGCTGATCTCGCCGTCGCAACAAAACGGCGTGGTGAGCACGAAGTCAATGCCCTGCGTGCGCGTTTCAAAATCATTGACGAAGAAGCGGAAGTTTTGCAGGTTGCGCGCGCTGGTGATGCCTTCGTTGATCAGTTGATTCACCTCGGATTCGTTCAGCGAGAAGAGCGGCGTGATTGCCAAGCGATCCTTTACGGCAATGTTGAAATAGTCGAGCGTGGCATTGACCGGTGGGATGTTGGTTTCCACGGGATAAATGGGAATGGTCATCACCACGCCACCCGTAAAGTTGATCGACTTTTCGGGCTTGAGTTGTTCGCCGCCCCTGAGTTCTGCAACGCGAGAGGTCGAGGGGATGGTGCCGTTGTTGACCAAATCATTGAGCACGGGGTCAAATTCGGTCGAGACGTTGAAGGTGTTTTGCTGTCCGGGCGTGGGTGCGCGAAAGCCCGTGCTGAACGAGCCGCGCAATTTCGTATTCTCGTTAAGCCCGACGTTGGTCGCCACCTTGTAGTTAACCGTGGAGCCGAAATCCGCAAAATTTTCAAAGCGCAGTGCCAAGGCTAACAACCAGTTGTCCATTGGGGTGACTTCCGCGTCTCCATAAACCGCGAAGTTCCCGCGGCTCCAGTCGCCCGCGGCGATGGTACCGAACCCGGGGAACCCATTGGAAGCCGCGCTAAAGCCTTGGTCCGCCAAGGGGCCGATTTCGAACGACTCTCTTTGCCCTTGCACAACTTCAAAATTTTCAATGCGGTATTCTGCCCCGGCCGCAAAGAAGACCTGCTCGCTAAACGGATAGGTCACGTCAAAGTTGAAATTGGTCTCGGTCTGGATGTATGCGCCCGGGTCAAATTCCGTTGGCGAGTTGGCTCCCAACGAGGCGTTTACGGTGTTAAAAATGAAGAAATCGGCTTCGTGACGTCCCAAAGACGCGCTGAAATCCCACGACAGCAACGATGCCGTCGTTCCCTTAAGGCCACCTAAAACCGCGTAGTCCGTCGTGTTTCCGCCAAACCGAGGCGTGAAACCGCCGGAAAAAATTTCGCGGAACGTCCACAAATTGTTGTCGCTCATCACCTGTGCCAAGGCGGCCTGATCCGGCACGCGGCAGACGATGGGCACCACGGGAACGTCGCCGCCACTCATGTTGCCGACGAGCAACGTCGCGGTCAGGGTGCCATTCACGCCATCGACAATGCCGAGTTCTGCGGCTTCGGCTTGGGTGTGGTAGTTCTCGCCATCCCACATAAGCACCGGGCCTCTGTACACGCCACCCCGCGTATTGGGATTGCGGTAAAAGAAACCGCCTTCCACTTCTTTGCTCGCGTAGTTGCCATGCCCATAGAACTCGATGTTGTCGTTGATGGTCAAGCCGTAGTTGGCAAAAATTTTCAGGTCGTTGCGGACGAAGGGCTGCCCCCAAATTTGCGCGGGATCGGCCACGGCGTTATTGCCCGCTGAAATGAGACCTGCGGCATCGGCGCGTTGCACGGAGCGGTCCGTATCATCGGCATTGCCGTATTCCACGCTGAGGTTGGTCCAAGCCCTTTCGCTGCCCAAGCCGATATTGCCCGCGACGGCATACGTGCGGCCATCGCCCTGCTGGAAAATACCGGGTTTGATTTCGATAGAACCGCCTCGGTAATGGTCTTTGAGCTCGAAATTCAACACGCCGGCAATGGCGTCAGAGCCGTATTGCGCCGAGGCGCCATCGCGCAGGACTTCCACGCGCTTGAGGGCGATAGACGGGATCGCGGAGATGTCGGGGCCTTGCGCGCCATCGGCAACGCCATTGCCCAACCAGTGGATCACGGCGGCGCGGTGGCGGCGTTTGCCATTGATGAGCACCATCGCGTGGTCGGGCGCCAAGCCCCGCAGATTGACCGGGCGAACCACGGTGGACGCATCGCTGATCGGCTGCGTGCTGACATTGTAGGAGGGCACGATGTTTCGGATCAGATTTTGCAAATCCGTATCGGCTTGTTTGGCGACTTCTTCGCCGGCAACGACGTCGATGGGCACGGCGGACTCGGTGACGGAACGCGGTTGGGCGCGCGTTCCGATGACCACCAGTTCTTCGAGCACGACCACCTCTTCGAGAATATCCGTGAACTCGACCGCGGTGGTATCCGCACTTGCGGCGGACTCGCTCTCCTGCGCGATGGCCGTGCCGCTCATGGCGAGCGCGATGCCGAGCGCGAGAGACGTAACGCGGGTGAGAGGCTTCAAACGATACCTGTGTGGCATGGCAAACTCCTTTCGTTGGGCGATGCCGGTTTGACAGATGACACTTGGCTCTGCGGAAAAAATGGAGCGTCAAGCGTTCTATCTGTTGTGCTACCCGCACGGTCACGCGGGCAAGGCGGTGAGATACGGCGTATATCGGCGGGTAATTTAAACAATGAAATCCATTTAGTCAACATTTTAAGACTTCACCGAACAAAAACTCCCGACGCCTGTGGATCATCCCCTCGGTCGATCACCGCAGCACCGGGCCTCGTCGATCGGACCAGTCCATTTGAATGCGATCCGCGCTGCCATCGAAATGGGTGATGTGAATGTCCCAAGTGTCGCCGCGTTGGGTGAGGGCGGTGGTGGTGCCAGCGGCGGCGCCGTCCGTGAAGGGGATGAGGGCGTAGCCGGTTCTGAAGGGCAGGGATGCGCGTTTTTTGTAAATGGCGACAGGTGCGGGGACGTCTTGACCGCCGATGGCGAGCCAGCCTTGCACGGGGTCGTTTTGCCCGCATACCAGCCGAGGCGTCATCGGGATGAGGGGGAGGATTTCGAGATTGGGCGGGGTCATGCGTCCGGTGCGGATGGCGCGGGTCTCCGGGTCGATCAGGACGCGGTAGGGCATGAAGTGGAAGAGCGCCTCATACGTGTGTTCCCCGTCCCCGGTGAGTTCGTCGAAGATGAGAAAATAATCGGGTTTGACGAACATGACCGCGCGGCGGTGGGCGACGTCTGCGTCCAACCCGGCATAACCCGCGTCGTACGTGGCGATGGCGACATCGGCGCGATCATCGGAACGCCACACGGTTTTGTCGCGGGCAGATGCGACCCACTCGGCGATGGTCTGCTCGCGGCGGTTTTGCCCGCAACCATCTACGAGCACGGTGTTGTGCGCTTGGGTGGTGCGGTAATACGACGTCCACGCATTGGGGAAGTAGGACGCGATGCCGGGATCGACGATAAAGGGCAGGCCGCGGGCGCAGAGGTCGAACGAGAGCATGTCCTCGTGTTGGTGGAAGCGGCCATAAGGCCCGCCTTCAAACAGGCAGAATTGGGCGTCTGTGTCCCATCCGCTCCGCATGGCGAAGTAGCCCGAGTCCGGATAGGCGATAGACGTGTGGGCCGGGGGATGTCCCTCTTCGCCCTCGGTGCCGATCCACAAGGCCGTCGGGTCGTCCAGTACCCGGCCGGGATCCGCGAGCATGCCCGCGTACTTGCCGTCCAAGCTACCTGCGTCAGAAATCGAGGGATGGGTGAAATCCGGGCGGTTGATGGAAACGCACCAATCGTACATCCGCCGGATGCCCGTTTCCACTTCCGGATGCAGGGAGCGACCAAATTTTCGGGCGACTTTTAGGGCGTCCAAGAACCACGCGGCGATAGCGACTTGGTAGCCGGGGGTCAGTTCGTAAGAGGCGCCATCGGGCATGACTTGGATGGTCATGTCGTCCAAGAGGCGCGCGCTACCCGCGTCGTACCAAGCTTGGGATTCGCGCAGTTCTGGGAAGGAACAGGCGGTTGCGAGGATGGATCGGCCCTCGGAAATGGTTTTGTTGGAGGGCGGGTAGGATTCAAATTCGAGGAGGTAGATCACGTGCTCGCAGATGGATTTGAGCAGGTCGAGGATGGTGCGGTCTTCGGTTTCCGCGCAATCGCAAAGCACGGTGAAGGCATCCACGAGCGTGCAAAATGCCCGTTGACTCACGATCAAAGAATGTCCCCAGGCCAGGCCGCCTGCGCGGATGCCGTAGGGCATGGGGGTTTTGTGCATCCAATCGCGCAAGATGGTTTCGATGGCTTTGGCGTATTTCGGATCCCGGGTTTCGTCCCAAGCGCGTTCGAGTGGCGCGAAATAGGGAAAGCCGTGGATGCGAATCGACCATTCGATGTACCCGTAGGGATTGGCGTCCCAATCAACCCCTTCGGGCCAGTGGTGGCCCATGATGTGCCCGGCGAGGATGCGATCCGCCTCTGCGATGTCGGCTTTGGGCCGCGGGTCTGGGATGATGTGTCGCCGGTTGAAGGCGCTGTTCCGAAAATAGGCCGCAAGGGCTGCGAGTTGATCTCGAGGCGTTTTGGCGTTTGCCACGGCTTCGAGGCCGGGGTGGTTCGCGTCGATGGCGGCGATGAGCGCGCTGTCGGTCATGCGAGGGCCGGGCGCGATTTGGCGTTCTATCAAGCGGATGTTGCGGATGCGTCCCCCCATCGGGAGGCGGATGTCGCCCGAGATCATCTGTTGCCAGCCCGAGGGGATGCCCTTGGTGTAAAAGCATTCGGCAGGGAAGCGAAATTCCCGCCAGCCCTCCCAGATATTGCCGCCGCGCGGGGAGACGATGGCGTTGAAGTGATACCCGTCGTCCTCGCTCATGCCTTCGGTGCGATGGCCCGATGTGAGGGTGCAGTAGATTTGCCCATCCGCGTTGCGCGGCAGAAAAATTTCAGCGCGGATTTCGTTGGCGCGACTCCAGTTCCCAATTTGCATCGGGATGTCCACCTGTTCCCCCGGTTCGCTTTCCGAGAGGAGCCACTCGGCGCGGATGGTGTCGTCCTGAAATTTGGCGAGGTCCATTAAGTGTCTCCTTTGCATTGACCCATTGGCAAAACAAATGGCTGGCTTTCGCTTCGTCCAACCCGATGTACGCGAACGTGCAAACGCCTCGACTGAGGCGGGTTATACCCATTTGATAAATTGTCCGCATCCTGCGTCCCATCGATGAGGAACAGACGTTCCGCAGTGCTCATGCATTGCTCGTCTCAAGCGTTTGGCCTTAGAAGCTGTTTTAAGCCCCTTTCACCAGCCCACCGCGTGGAACAACCAGCCTGCCGCCGCGCCGCCGATCACGAGCCACACCGCGCCCACGCCGCGCCACAATCCCAAAATCGCCGCGCCGATAGCGATCATTATTTTCGGCACGCCCGCCAACGTCAAATCATCAAACACCTGAAAATAGGCCAGTTCTATGGTGACCGCGGCCATCACCCCCACGGCGCACACATTCACCGCGTCCAAAAAAGACGCCACCCATTGGGATTCGCGCAGCCGGGGCAACACCGGATTCAGGGCCGCCACAAACACAAAGGACGGCAAAAAAATCGCGCCAGCCGCAACGAGTGCCCACGACAACTTGCCCCCGCTGACGAGATACCCGATAAACGCCGCCGTGGACAACACCGGCCCGGGCGTAAATTGACCGATGGCAATGGCCTCTAGCAGTTGTTCCTGCGTCAGCCACGCATAGCCATGCACGAGTTCTTCTTCCAAAAACGCGATGAGCACATAGCCACTGCCGTAGAGAATCGCGCCAATTTTGAGAAAGAACAACCCCAGTGCCCACAGGGTCGGCGCGCCGACCAAAGGCCCTTGACTCGCCAACATCGCCGCCCCGGTACCCGCTATCGGCGCGATCACAGCCACATGTCCTCGGTCATCTGACCGCGTCATTTTCAACCAGAACATCCCCACGATCCCCCCGCCGATGAGGGCGAGCACGCCGCTAAAATCCGTGAGGGCAACCGCCGTCACCGCCACGCCCAAAAAGCCCAACCGCCACTCCTTGACGGACTTTTGACCCAACCGCCACAGCGCGCCCAAAATAACGGCCAAGACCGCGGGCTTAATGCCGTAGAGCAAATCCGCAACCTGCGGAACCGCGCCATAGGTCATATACGCCCAGGCGAGCAGGGTCGTCAAAGAAACCGCGGGGACGATGAAACACGCGCCGGCCAGCAACAGCCCCGGCCAACCGCCGCGCAAAAATCCCAAGTGAATCGCCATCTCGGTCGAATTTGGCCCGGGGATGACACTCGTCACGCCCACGAGATCCAAAAACCGCTCGCGCGAGAGCCACCCGCGCTTTTCGACCACCTCGTCTTCCATCAGTGCGATATGCGCGGCCGGCCCGCCAAATCCGATCACGCCCAACTTCAAAAACAGGCCCGCTATCTCGCGCAATCGCCCCGTGCGTCTCTCATTTGCCATACGAATCCTCACTCTCTCAACTGCAAACTATCCACCACTTCGCCGAGCACTTGCAACCCGTCTTCGAGCGCGTCTCGGGTCATCGTCAATGGCGGCGCGATTTTCACGGTTTGCCCCCACGCACCCACGGGCGCGAAAAACAGCAACCCCTTGTGAAAACACCGCAACACAATCTCGTGCGCCAGATCCGGGTCCGGTTCTTTGCGACCGGCTTTGACCATCTGCACGCCTGCTACGAGGCCCTTGCCCGTCACGTGCCCGACCACATCCGGATGCGCGTCTCGAATTTTTTGGATGCCCTCTAGCAACACCGCCTCGAGCCGCGCCGCATTGCCCGTCAAATCGTCGGCGACGATTTTCTTCAAACTCGCCAGCGCCGCCGCGCAACAAACCGGATTGCCCGTGTGGGTGCTCGTCATCGATCCGGGGGGATAGGCGTCCATGACTTCGGCCCTGCCGATCACGCCCGACAGCGGCAATGAACTGCTCGCGCCCTTGCCAAAACAGATCAAATCCGGCACGATGCCGTAATGCTCAAACCCCCACAGCTTACCCGTGCGCCCAAACCCGGCTTGCACTTCGTCGAAAATCAACAACGCCCCGTGTGCCTTGCACCACTCGGCCAAAGCCTGCACGTACGCCACGGGCGCGAAATCGGGCCCGACGCCTTGATACGATTCCAACATTACCCCGCACACATCGTCCGCGGCCATCCCCTTGTCGGCGAGCGAAGAACAAAAAAAATCAAAATCCACATTTTCCGTCCAATACCCGTCTGGAAACGGCACTTGCACGATTGCGGGGTCTTCGTTGCCGATCCAATCCTTTTGCCCGGGCATGCCGCCGACTTGCTGCGCGCCCAGGGTGCGCCCGTGAAACGCGCGTTCAAACCCCACAAGACCGATCTTCTTCTCGCCCCCGGTCGCAATGCCGTGCGTGCGCGCCAACTTCAGCGCGTTCTCCGTGCTTTCAGATCCGGTCGTCAGCAGAAAAACCTTGTCCAACCCATCGGGCGCCAGCCCCGCCAAAAACTCGACGAGCCGCGCGCGCTCCGCGCTTGGGAACACGTAATTGTGCAACAACCCGCCGTTCACCTGATCCGCGATGGCCCGCCGAACTTCGGGCATCCCGTGCCCGGCATTGGCGACCAAAACGCCCGAACTCCAATCGAGCCACATATTGCCGTATTTGTCGTACACCTGACAATCCTCGGCGCGATCCCACACGAGCGGCGGTTGCCCGCGCATGGAAATGGGTTCGACCCTGTGTAGCGTTTCCAATACGGCCACCGAATCCGGATGGGGCAATGGCGTCACAATCCGCCGATACTTCGTCTCGACCCGCGGCACCTCAACGGGCGTCATATCAAATTCTCGTCCCATCGCCTCTCCCCTATTGCGTCTTGCCTACTGACCACGGACTGAGGACAGGCACGGGGGCCTGTCCCTACGGCTGATGGCGATTACCCGCCTCTCACCTCTCGCCTCTCGCCTCTCGCCTCTCACCTCTCGCCTCTCGCCTCTCGCCTCTCACCTCTCGCCTCTCGCCTCTCGCCTCTCACCTCTCGCCTCTCGCCTTTTACCTCTCCCGTCTCCCGTCTCCCGTCTCACGCCTCTTCATTCACATCCCCCACACGTCAATCTCCACTCCGCTGTCCAATGCTCGGCGATCTCGAAATATCTTGTCCCGCCAACGCCGATCCTCGCGGCGGTCAAAGATCACCAGATGCCCCGCCTCGGCATCGCAACGATCCATGTAGTCCGCGGTCTGTTCCAAGCCCTCGGCGATGGTGCGTTCCAAACCCTTGTGCAGAAGTTTGCACTCGACCACGAATTTGTGCGTCCGCTCGCCCTGCGGCCAAATGATGAGCAGATCGGTACGCATGCGTCCCAAGCCATACTCGCGGCCGATGCGGCCGCCGCTGTTCATGATGCGCTGTAAAAACGCCTGAAGCAATAACTGTGGGCCGGCCTCCCGATACTGAAAGCGCCCGACCCAGTGCTCGGAATGCTCGCGGAAAAACGCCTGAAACGCCGCCATCAGCTTTGCCACATCCAAGCGGCCATCGCCATGCACATACCACGCGGGGTCTTGGACGATCCCGGTCTGCGTGGCGTAGGTCAATTCGCGCGGCACGACCTCCGAGTAGATCGGATTGGCGATGCGGAGCGGGAGGTCTTGGGCGACCAAACCCAAATCGCGGACGTACTCGAGGTCTCGAGTCGAGAACGCGCTCTGCTCGGTGCCGCTCAACAGCGGCTCGACCACGCGCCTGACCCGTTCCTCTTCGAGCTTATCCGTCAGTTGATCGAGATGCGTTTCGCGACGCAAGATGAGTTGCTCGCGGGCGTCAAGGATGTCCGCTTCGGTGATCGCCCGGCTTCGGTCTTTCGCGCCTTCGCCATAGAAGCAGGTCTCATCGGCCAGCGCGTTGACCAGCCACGGCTGACCCTGCGTCTGATTCCAAATCGTTTCCAACGCGCCGGGGGTGAACGCCTGACCCGTTTCCTCGGTGTGTTGCGCGAGCAGGGCGAGCACCTCCTCCCGCGAAAAATCGCCCAAACGCAGGGATCGCGCTTTGATATTGAACGCGCTCCCCCCGGTGATGATCGCATTGGACGAACCCGAGCGAATGCGGTAATCGCGCACATCGCGCACCCCGCACAAGATCACACTTTGCGGAAAACGCTCCGGGCGCCGGGCATACCCGGCGCGCAACTGACGGAGCACGGAGAGAAGCGTATCGCCGATCAGCGAATCGATCTCGTCGATGAGTAGCACCAGGGGCTTCGGATCCGCCTCGGACCACCGCGTCAATGCCTCGCCCAAAGCACCCGGCCCGAACTCGGCGAAGATGCCCGACCAAGTCCGGGTCAAAAATTCATCGCCCATGGAACGCGCCCACGAAGCCAATTCTCCCAAAATGACCTGCGTCGCCCGTTCCACATCTTCGCGCATGGCCTGCCCGCCTTCGACATTGACGTACACGCAACGATAATCGCCCTCGGCGTTGATCAGGTCGCGCAGGGACAACAGCGCAGAGGTCTTGCCCGTCTGCCGAGGCGCGTGCATGACGAAATACTTCTCATCCCGGATCAGGGCGAGGACAGCGTCTGTGTCCAAGCGTTCTAACGGCGGGATGCAGTAGTGTTTGGCCGGCTTGATGGGGCCGGCCGTGTTGAAGAAGCGCATGTCGCGGTTCCTTTATTTTTTGGGCCAACCTGTCTCGTTGTGGGTGACGCAATGCAATGTGTCCATATCGATTTGGAAAGATAACCCAAACGCGACCCGATAACAAGAAAAAGACCCCGCAATTTCTTGCAGGGCCTCTTGGGATTATGCACGCTGTGCCGATCACTGGGATTTATGTTTTGCTCCGTATCGCTTGATAAACAGCCGCTTCTCTTCTTCGGTCGGTTTGGAATTTCGGATTCTCGGGTTATATGTCACCCACCCGACCTCAAAATTGATGCGTTTTGCAAACGCTTTCTCCGCCTCTACTTCAGCGACTGTGGGGTAAAGCCTATCTCGCGGTGTCATAAATTCCCCTTAGAACCACCTCCAAACACTGGGCGATAAACCCGTCTTCTTCTCGCCAGATACTCGCTGTAAAAACTTGCGTTTGCATCTTGCCTCCTCGTATCTTTAGGCGAGCACTTTGTTGCTCAAGCCACTACTCGCCCTTTTGTGTCTTTGAACTGGGCTATCGCCAGTTGTATCCCGCTCGTGGCTAAACGACCATTTTCCCTCGGCCTCCGTCAAGGCATCTCCACCGAGTCGCTGTCGTCGCCAGGTCTATCGGGTCCGGAACGAGGCGGCTTACGATGCGGGGCTCAAGTAGCGGGGAAGTCTGACGATGTGGCTGACGCCGCAAGCGATAATTGAACCGCTATTCCTCGAGAAAGCCCCGAACACTCGTTTTTTGATTGGACATGTTTATCCCTCTTGTATCTTCGGACAGGCACAGGGGCCTGTCCCTACGATTGCTTCTTACCTCTCCCGTCTCCCGTCTCACCTCTCCCGTCTCTCGGTCGGCGTTCATGCGTTCTACGGCAATCCGAATCTCCCTTTGCGAAAGTTTTTAGCTTCGCTTTTCACAGGCGTGCAACAATACAAAAACCCGATTCGCGCTGACGGGAATAGTAGCCGTTTCGTTTTACCAACGCAAGGAGAATGCCGAAAGAAATCCGCAGATCGTCCGCGGCGGGGATGGCGCGGCGACTTGGCGAACGCGCGGATTCGAGCGGCCGATTGAATTGGGATTTTGAGATGGCGGAATGGAACGCGACAGATCGCGGGTCGTACACGGCGACCGAGCGGATGGGCGTGACCGCACGGGCGTTTTGCGCGGGCGTGGGGATCGCGCTGTTGGTCAATGTGTTGCCCGCGTATTCGGCGTATATCGTGCATTCATCGCGCATGGTATTCGCCCATTTGCCGATGGCGACGATGCTGGTCTTCACCGCGTTGGCGTGGCCCATCAACGCATTGCTCGCGCGGGCAAAACCGCGATGGGCACTCTCGCAGGGCGAAATGGTGGTGGTCTTTTCGATGGGGTGGATCGCAGGGGCCATCCCCGCGGCGAATTTCATGGGCTTATTCATCGGAGGCATCGCCGCGCCCTATTACTACGCATCGCCCGAGAATCAATGGGCGGATTATTTGTTGGACGGATTGCCCAAATGGGCCGCGCCGCCCAATGATGCGAATCAGATGACGTGGTTTTTCGAGGGCAAGCCCCCGGGCGTGGGCATTCCTTGGGATGCGTGGGCCGCGCCGCTCGCGTGGTGGGGCGCGTTTTTGATCGCGCTGGCATTGGTCAGCGTGGCGCTGATGGCCGCGTTGCGAAAGCAATGGGTGGATCGCGAGCGGTTGCCCTTTCCCTTGGCCGAAGTGCCGTTGGCGATGGTGGATCGACGCGAGGATGGGACGTACAGGCTCTTGTCGTCCCGCTTGTTTTGGGCAGGCCTGGGCCTTCCCCTCGCGGTGATGGCGTGGAATATCGCGGGGTATTTCTGGCACGCCTTGCCGCCGATTCCCCTGATGGACAGGTGGGCGTTGCCCCTCGGGCGCGGGTTTCCAGCCCTGCCGATCAAATTGAATTTCTTCGTCTTGGGCTTTGCGTTCTTCACGCATCTCGACGTGTTGTTCAGCCTGTGGTTTTTCTACGCATTGGGCATGGTGCAAACCGGCGTTTTCGACCGCTTGGGCTATTCGATCGGCGCGTCCGATATTTGGGGATCGCGCGGGGGCGCGGCATTGGGCTGGCAGGCGATGGGGGCGTTTTTTGCATTTACCGCGACGAGCGCGTGGATGGCGCGGGCGCATTTGCGAGACGTGTGGCGCAAGGCCATGCGCGGCGATGAAGGTGTGGATGATTCGGACGAATTGCTGTCTTACCGCGCGGCGGTGTGGGGCATCATCATCGGATCGGCGTTTCTCTTTTTTTGGTTGTGGCATTCGGGCATGTCCGCGCTCGTGGCCGCCGTGTTTTTGTTCGCCCTGATTTTGATGACGGTGGGGGTCACGCGCTTTGTCGCCGAATCCGGCTTGGCTTATGCGCGCATGCCCATCACGCCGCAGAGCTTTGCGTTTTACACCATCGGCATTCGGCAGATGGACGCGAATAGCGCGGCATCGCTGGCGCTGTCCTATTCGACATTTGGCCTGGGCAACACGTTCGGCGCCTCTACGCTGGCGCACATCGCACAAATGGGCGCGCGCCTCAAACTCAAGACCCGCGCCCTGTTTTGGACGACCATGTGCGCGCTGGTGCTGTCGCTCGTCGTTTCGGCTGCGTTTACGCTCTATCTGGGCTACGAGCACGGCGCGTACAATTTCAATGTCTATACCTTCAATTCGGGGAATGTGGTGATTTTCAGCAATGTGGTGAAAAAATTGCAAAACCCCTTTGGCGCCAGTTTCGATAGGCTGATGTTCTTCGGAATCGGCGCGTTCATCGCCGCGCTGTGCGGCGTCCTTCGCCACCGGTTTTTGTCCTGGCCCCTGAGTCCCATCGGCCTGACGGTCTTTACAACGGGCATTTTACAGCGTCAAGTCTTTACGGTCTTTTGCGCGTGGCTGGTCAAATTCGCCCTGCTCAAAATCGGCGGCATCGGCCTCTACCGACAATCCCTCCCCCTGTTCATGGGCCTCATGCTCGGCTATGTCTTGGGCATCGGACTGGTCTTTCTGGTCGACGCGTTGTTTTTTTTTGGACAAGGGCACCTGATTCACCATTGGTGAT
This sequence comes from Candidatus Latescibacterota bacterium, assembly GCA_965242535.1. GTDB lineage: Bacteria > Latescibacterota > UBA2968 > UBA2968 > UBA2968 > VXRD01. The sequence continues at coordinate 3,525,162 of OZ251458.1, read as the reverse complement.
GGTCAGTCCTCGCACGCAAAACGCCGGTGATCGTTTCGATCCCCGGCGTTTTGTTTTTTAGGTCAGTAGCCCTTTGTCAATCCCCGCCCAATCCCTGCGAACTGCGCCGCCATTCCCCCGTTTGCAAAAACGCATGCAAGCCATCCAAATCCATCCCCTCAATCCCCAACTCCCGCACGCTTCGCCCCGCGGTCCATCCATCGAATCCCATCACCACGGACCCGATATCCACCAACCCGCGCATCAAAGGCGCGTCCACCTCGTATTGCGCCCCTACATCGTGCCATGTCGAAAGGCCGTAGGGAATGTCCTCGGTGAGCCAGCGGCTGTCGAGCGATCCCGGCGCTTTGAGTTGCGTGAGCATCCGACTGCCGTTAATCGCGGCCCACAAATCGCCCCGAGGGCCAAAACCCGCCCGATAAAACGCCTCATCCGCGGCGACGAGATCGTACCCCAAGGCTTTTGCAATGGCCCTGCGCTCTGCATCTACGGCCATAATCGTCTCGGCGACAGATGGCGAAACGCCTTCTCGGTAAAAATAGAACTCGCCGTGCGAATACTCGATCCGCCCCGCGTTCATCAGCACCCCGGCCGGATGCACCACTGGATTCATCGCGGCCAACCCGCACGCCATCGCGGTGGGATACGCCCGAATGCCCGAAAACAAAGGCGCCAACCGGTCGCGCACCCGCACGGTCTCCGTCGCGGGCAAAACCCCCAGGCCCAAACCGCTCACCGCGCCCCAAATCGTCGCGGTATCCGGCGCTGTTTTCCGGCACACATAAGGCGCGGTATCCACCTCGGCAAGCGCGACACCCGCTGCCCCGCGCTCGCGCAACAGGGTTGCCCACGCCAAGGTGCCCAGCGTGCCAGGCATCAGCACAACCGCGTGTTCGGGCTTGAGATGCGGCGCGCAGGCGAGGGCAAACGGTTCGTGTGCATACGCCGGCACGATCACCAAAATCAGATCCGAAGCATCCAAAGCCGCCTCGATATCCGTGGTAATACAGCGAATTTTCGCCGCGCCCGTCTCCTCAACGCCCAACAGGTGAATCACGCCCTGGCCGCACACGGGATCGAGCACATGCCCAAATTTTGGCAAGTCGCAAAGCGTCACGTCAACCCCTCTCAGCGTCAGATTTGCGGCCGTGGCAAACGCCGTATTGCCCCCGCCCAAAATTGTGATGTGTTCAGACATACGCATTCTCCGCTTGCTGATCCGCGCCTTTTGCAGTCCCATCAACTGCCGGTGAGCGTGCCGAAAACTCCTGCGAAGATGAGAAAATCGCCAAACCCAATCTCGCCATCGCCATCCAGATCGTACCGCGCATCGTACCCCGCGTCGCCTCGACGCATTCCGAACTTGTCGGCAAAGGACAGAAAATCCATAAAATCAACGCGGGCATTGCCATCAAAATCGGCCGTCGCATCCAGCACTTCAAGGGTAAAAGTCAGCGAGGCCGTGTCGCCATCCGCGTCCAATGCCGTCAAGGTGTACTCGGTCTCGTCTATCGCCTCAACCGGCGTGCCGGAAAGCTCCCGCGTCCACAAGTCAAAGTTCAGGCCAGAAGGCAACGCAGGTAGCAACAGGTAGAGCAACGTCCCATTCCCACCCGTCGCCTCCGGGAGCGTCATCGCCTCGATCTCGCGATTTAGCACATAGCTTTGCGCCGCCACAGTCGCATCGCCGAAGGCGGGGATCGAATCTGCCACGACCGAAATGGTGAACGTCAGCGTCCCAACATCGCCATCCCTATCCGTCGCGGTCAGCGCGAACGTGGTCTTTGCTATCGCCGCGATCGGCGTGCCGGAAAGCTCCCGCGCCGTCGCGTCAAAGCTCAGGCCAGAAGGCAGCGCGGGCATCAGCGCGTAGGTCAGAACCCCATTTCCACCCGTCGCCGCGGGCAATGCCAGTGCCGCGATCGCGCGATTCTGCACATAATTTTGCGCCGCCACCGCAACCGTATCGCCAAACGACGGGATCAAATTCACCACGACCGAAATGGTGAACGTCAGGGTTTCAACATCGCCATCTTCGTCCGTCGCGGTCAGGGTGTACTCGGTTTCATCTATCGCCTCGAGCGGCACACCGGAAATCTCCCGCGTCGTCGCGTCAAAGCTCAAGCCAGAAGGCAGTGCAGGCGTCAGGCTATAGGTCAGCGCCCCAACCCCCACCTTCGCTTCGGGCAACGTCAGCGTCTCGATCTCCCTGCCCCGCACATAATTCTGCGCCGCCACTGTCGCAACGCCATAAGATGGCCGGCTCTCCACCACGGTAATGAAGAAAGACAGGGAACCCGACTCTCCGTCGCCATCCGTCGCGGTCACCGTGTAGATCGTCCTTTCTATCGCTTCGGTCGGGGTGCCGGACAAAACGCCGCCATGGCCATCCCCACTGCTCGGCGCGGTATAGGCCAGACCAGGTGGCGTATCCATGCTATACGTCAGCGTTCCCTCGCCACCGGTTGTCCCGGGCAAGGTCAGCGGGGAAATGGCGACACCCTGTTCATAGTTTTGCGGATCCACGCCATCCGTGAACGACGGTACCGTATTCGGCAAAATCGTCAGCGTCACGCTCGCCGGATTCTCCACGCCATCGCCCCCGGCAGATGTGGCCGAAACCGTCACGGTCTTGCCCGGCCCTTCCACCTCGTCATCAACCGCTGTAATCGTCACCTCGCCCGTGCTCGTCGTCGCCCCGGCCGCAATGGTCAAAACCCGGTTCTCGCTCAACGCGAAATCGCCCGCCACAGCGGGAGACACGGCAACAGCCGAAACCGTCACCGTCGTCTGCGCGTGCGACGCGCGGTTCAGGATCGCCATTACAGTACTCGTCCCGCCATATTCCGGAATCTGCGGGGGCGTCAACACGAGCCGCAGGGTCGGCGGCCCCTCGTCGTCCTCTATCGTCAGCGTCACGTCATCTGGATTCGCCGCGTCGTGACCGCCAGCCGTGGTTCCCGAAACCGTCACCTGCTTGTTCGGCGAATCGATTTCGTTATTGACCGCCGCAATCGTCACCTCGCCCGTGCTCGTCGTCGCCCCGGCCGCAATGGTCAAAGCCCGGTTCTCGCTCAACGCGAAATCGCCCGCCACTGCGGGAGGCACGGCAACAGCCGAAACCGTCACCGTCGTCTGCACGCTCGACGCGCCGCTCAAACTCGCCGTCACCGCGGCCGTGCCTCCGTTCTCGCCAACTGCCTGCGGCGTCAAAATGAGCGTCACCGAAGGCGTGGGATCATCGTCCGTTATCGTCCCGGTGCCCGTCGCCGTGGCGATCGTCGCGTTGGTCGGGTTGCTCAACGTCACCTCAACCGTCTCATGCGGCTCATCCGTATCATCGCCGGTCACGGACACGATGATCGCGGTATCCGTCTGCCCGATCCGAAACGCCAGCGTCCCATCGCTCAACGCCGCGTAGTCCGTGCCCGAGGTCGCCGTGCCACCGCTCCGTGTATAACCCACCGTAACCTGCTTCCCGCTCGCCGCGCTCAACGTCACTGCGTACGTCAAAATCGCACTCGCGCCGGATGGCCCCTCGGCAACACTCGGCGAACGGATCGACAGCGATGGCGGATCGTCATCGTCCGTTATCGTTCCTGTGCCCGTCGCCGTGGCGATCGTCGCGCTGGTCGGGTTGCTCAACGTCACCTCAATGGTCTCATTCGGTTCATCCGTATCATCGCCCGTTACCGATACGGTGATCGCGGTATCCGTCTGCCCGATCCGAAACGTCAGCGTCCCATCGCTCAACGCCGCGTAGTCCGTGCCCGAGGTCGCCGTGCCGCCGCTCCGGGCATAATCCACCGTCACCTGTTGACCGCTCGCCGGACTGAGCGTCACCATGTACGTCATAATCGCCGTTGCGTCGGATGGCCCCTCAACAACACTCGGCGAATTGATCGACAGAGATGGCGCGCCATCGTCGTCTATAATCGTCCCGGTGCCCGTGCCGATCAAAATCGTCGCGTTGGTCGGGTCGCTCAACGTCACTTCAACCGTCTCGTTCACCTCATCCAGCGCGTCGCCCGTCACCGATACGGTGATCGCGGTATCCGTTTGACCGATCCGAAACGTCAGCGTCCCATCGCTCAACGCCGCGTAGTCCGTGCCCGAGGTCGCCGTGCCGCCGCTCCGTGTATAACCCACCGTGATCTGCTTCCCGCTCGCCGCGCTCAACGTCACCGCGTACGTCAAAATCGCACTCGCGCCGGATGGCCCCTCGGCAATGCTCGGCGAACTGATCGACAGCGATGGCGGATCGTCATCGTCCGTTATCGTTCCAGTGCCCGTCGCCGTGGCGATCGTCGCGTTGGTCGGACTGCTCAATGTCACCTCAACCGTCTCGTCCGGTTCATCCGTATCATCGCCCGTCACGGACACGGTGATCGCGGTATCCGTCTGACCGATCCGAAACGTCAGCGTGCCATCGCTCAACGCCGCGTGGTCCGTGCCCGAGGTCGCCGTGCCCCCGCTCCGTGTATAACCCACCGTCACTTGGTGGTTGCTCGCCGGATTTAGCGTCACGGTGTACGTCAGGGTCGCACTCGCGCCGGACGGGCCTTCGGCAATGCTCGGCGAACTGATCGACAGCGACGGCACTGTGGGCGTACCTGTCGATTCCAACGAGGCGGTTCCGTCTGGTGTCCCCGCCTTGGCGTTTGTCGCGATTACCCGAACGGTGTGTTGCACTCCGGTCAGGTTGGCGATGGTATAGCTCGTATCGGGAGCGGTGACTGTTGCCTGCCGGGAAGAATCGTAGTTCAGCGAACCGTACTTCCACTGCACCTTGTAGCTGGTCGCGCCGGTTACCGCGTTCCACTTTAGCGCGAGCGACTCCACCCCTGGCGTTGCCGACGCGATAGTCGGTCGGCCCGGCGTCGTCTCGGCCACATGCGCCACCGGCAACGACGCCTTCACCGAAGCGGCACTGTTCGCAGGCTTGCTGGTGGTCAGGTCGCTGCTACCGGAATGGCCCGCCGCCTTCACCTTCACGGCGAGCGTCTGGTCCTCGTCGAAATCGGTGTTGTCGTACTCGAGCGTCAATGTGGCTGTGGTGCTGCCCGCGCCGCCGCCCGAAATGCTGGCGATCGACACGCCCGGCGGGCCGGTGAGCTCGAAGCGGTCCGTGCCACCCGCGACATAGGTGACATTGGCTAACTTCACGGCGATTCTCGCGCCGTTCAGGTTGTCCTCGGTCAGAGAGACGGGCGAAGAAGCACTGGAGTCGATCCAAGCTGTAGCCGTATCCAGAACCTCGATATTGACGTTGTAATTCGCTAAATTGCCAGCGTCGCGTCGCCCGCGATACTGGTATGTGGTAGAACTCAATGTCTGGGTCGCCGTGCCGCAGATGGTGCGGGCGGTACCACAACGGCCCAAGGAGCTACCGCTACCATTTGAGTCCCAAACCAGGCCAGTCGAATTGTTTAGTGCCACTCCGTCATAGAAAAAGTGATAAGTACTTCCCGGCCCAAAGAGATAGTGGGAGATGCCCCTGCTGCCGATAGCAGGCCCGCGGCTCATGGGGGGAAGTTGGGCGTACGCGGGTAAGCCCTTGATGAACGTCTGCGTGGAAATGGAGAGTCCGGTACTCCTGACCTTGCCGCCATCCACCTTGCGGGTCGGGCCGGAGTAGGCGCTATGGCTCAAATTCACGCTCGTGTGGGTGCCCTTGGCCCTGATCGTTGAATTGTTGTTCGCCAATGCGTTCTGCGGAATGACGATGCCGTCGGTGTCCAGAAAATGGTCATTCGGAGTCCAGCCGAACTTCAGGGAGGTGACATTGTTGCATGTACCATCCGAACAACCGGAGCTGCTGAGTTCCAACTGCATGTACACGATGCACTGGTTGCTCGCATGGGGGTATAAGCTACCGCATGTTCGCTTGTCCGCGCTATTGGCGCCGACGAGGAGCTGGAGCCCGGGTCGGTGGCTGATGAGGTTCCTGCTGTACGTCACATCTACGGCGGCACTGAAGGTCACAGTGGCGATGATTTTTTGGTCGCCAAACCACTCATTGTTGGAGCCATAGCCGCTGTTTAGGGTGATGCTCTGCACCCTCGGTTGCGCCTCGGCAGGCGCAGGCGCGAGCAGGGTTGCCGCCAACAGCACCGCGACCAGCACGGCCCCCGTGCGAAAAAACGCCGCCAACCCCATGCAACCGGCGTTGGGACGAAACGACAAACGAACAAAACGCATAGTGGATCTCCTTTTGGTACAACTCCTTTGGACCTACCAGGACACGGCGATTGGCAATTCAAAGCCGGGAAGTTGCTCAGAAACATAAACCTCGCCATCTCTCAACTCGCGTGCGAGATAACCACGCGCCCCACGCGAAAGCGCGGTAACGACCTTTCGGAAGGGATCGACAATGACGTATTCCCAAATCCCGTGCGCGAAATACTCATCGCGCTTGACGACATAATCCCGCTCTTCGCTGCCTTTGCTCACGACCTCAAAAACGAGATCGGGCACCATGTCGTAAATATGCCCGCCGGACACATCCGCCAAATAAACGGCGATATCGCCGATCCGATCCGTTTGCGCCGACGTGCGTATCCACCCCTCGGGCGCGATGAGTTCTATCGCCCCTGAATGACCGCGTTTGTAGAGATAGAGCACCTCGAGAATTGCAGACACGACTCGCGTATGCGGCAAATCGCTGGGTTCCATAACGATCAATCTCTCTGCCACGCGCTCATACCGAAAGGGCGCGTCGCATTCGGCACGGGCAAACTCCTCATCCGTGAGCAAACGCCCCCGATCGTTCAAACCCAAGTTCAACGGCGTCTTTAACATCATCCATCCTCTCAGCACATGCCTGCGGACAGGCACGGGGGCCTGTCCCTACGAGTGATGGGGCAGGCTGGGGATTGATTGCTGGCTACTGCTTCTCCGCCCACTGTCGCTTCATCTCTTTCATTTCCGCATTCAACGCCACCTCGCGCCGTGCGGTTTGGGCATCGCGGTCTCGCGCCCAGTCGACCGTGCGGCGTTCGCGCAATCGCGCTACGGGTTGTCGCTTTTGCACAGGGAGAATCGAAAACGCCCGATGTGGCTCTTTTTGATACCAATAGGCCACAGACGCCATTTCATTGGCTAAGTGATTGCCGTGCCCGTGTTCAATCGTCACTTTAATCTCGCGCTCAAACCGCACCGGGTTGGTCAAATGAAAAACGTAAGACGTCTGGTACCCACCCGTATTGCGTTCGTAAATCGACGAGCCGTTCATCAAAAACGCATTGTCCTGCATCCCCCACGCCTGATTGAGATAATCTTCACTCCCCGTACCGTGCAAATCCGGCGGCCATTTGTAGCCATCCACCCAAATCATATCATCGCCTTCGCCCCACCATGTGCCCTGAAAATTGGTCACGGACAAATTGCACCCGATATAATGCCCCGTGCCCGCGGCCTCCAAAATCGCGTAATTTTCATCCCACGCCCGTTGCCCCACATTGGCGATATTGGCCTCGGGCGTATTGACGCGAATTTCATGCCCCCAACCATCGCAGGGGTTTTCCCTGTGAAACTGCGCGTGAAAATACGCCGTATCCACGCCCCATGGCGCGTCATAAATTTCGTAATCGACATAGAAATACTGCCGATAGGGCGCATCGCCCTCATTCGCGACCTCAATGCGTGCCGAAGAATTAAACGGCATCTGCAAATAGCAGTTGAGCGCGGCATTGGGGCCAAATTCATTCTCGCGCGGTTCATTGACGGACGCGGAAAAGGGCAGGGACTGAAACGACGCCGAAATCCCGTGCCCCAAGCAAAAGAAATCGCCCAACGGGACTTCCACGCTCGGATCGTCTTCACCGTCCCAAAACATCTTCAAGACCACATTGCGAAACGCGCCCTCCCCGCTTTGGGTCATCCAAATATGCGTAATGCAACCCGGCCCTTTGAGATCGGCCAAAACGCGCGTTTCGCCGCCTTCGATAACCCATGCATCCCGATTGCGTCCACTCGTATCCCAAGACGATGCCCGCAGCGTCTTGGCCCTCTCCGTCTGCGTCAATGACGCGAGCAAATGACTTCCAATGCCCATGGCGTCCATCTCTCCTTCTCTGGTAAGTGCTCTGTAAATTAAAATTATGAATTTCAATTTTTCAAGAACGTGACGGATGCGATGCCGTACATCAAATAAGCCATCGCCAAACATGCCATCCCAAAAGCCCCTCAACGAAAGCCATCACGCACAGCGCGCAAGTCCGTCTCGCAACCCACATCTTTGTTGCAACCCACCTCGTAGGTCAACGCATGTCGTGCTACTACAAAAGCGATTGAACTGCTGGGGCAGTTGTACCCCGCTCGCGCTGTGCCTAGCCCCTCGGCGCATGAGAGCGGCATTTTTGAACTGCTCGGGCAGTTGTACCCCGCTCGCCTACTTTTTTTTGCTGTTGAAAAAAAGTAGGTCGCCGCACGCCGTAGGCACAGGCGTAGCCAACGCATCAGAAGCAACCAACGATGCTGTAGAACCAAACGCTTTAGACAAGCGAGCAACTCAGGTACTGATTTGTGCGTATCAAATTAGCTGGCAACTTCCTCGTACTTAGGCCGAGGCTAATCGCAGATTTTCGACGGTCGATATTTTTAGATATATTAGACATTTTGGCACTTGAGTCAAATAATTTTCTTTGTGCAAATAATCGCAAAATATCGCAACGCACATCGCGCCCGATTCGCGTACAATGCGCTATTTTTCGCGCTAAATCTCGCATATACAGGTAATTGCCCGCAGATGCGCCCTTGCATACATTTTGTAATATTACGGTTGAATTTCCTGTTGACCTACTATATATTGTGGCTTAAATTCGTATCCGTTGGCTCCACATGCAAAATTAATTTTATTTTGTATGGTCGTTCTCCCCCTCCTCTGCGATTCGGATTTCCAACCCTACGTTTTCCCGATTCGATCCCTTAAACCCAATTCAAATTTCATCTTTTTCGCCCTCCCCGTTGTGGTTCGCATACAGCGGGCGTGGGTTTCTTTTGTCTCTATTGGTTCATGGCTGGTATTCGGAGGGAAGCAGGCATGGCGGAAGTTAGCGAAAGTGTTTTGACGAGTACGTACCCAGACGCAAATCCCGTTGGGCACAGCCCGCCCTTGCAGCAACACGCGGAGGGCAACGGCAATTTTTCAGTGCGTAAGCGCGATGGGCGGGGGGTGGAATTTGATCGCACGCGCATTGAACGCGCCATTGCAGCGGCATTCAGAGCCGAGTTGGGTTTGTCCAGCGATCTGGCGCCGCCGCCCAAAATGGCAACGGACGTGGCGGAACTGACCGATGCGGTCATCGACGAAATCGCCGATGAGTTGCGCGATCCGGACGACAGCGTGGATGTCGAGCGCATTCAGGACAAGGTCGAAATCCAATTGATGCGCGCCGGCCATTTCGCGGTTGCCCGGCGCTACATCGTCTATCGGGAAGACCACAAAAAGGCCCGGGTGCTCAGCGGCAAAGAAGAGCCCGTCGATCCCAACGCCCCCAAACTGCGCGTGCAAACGCCCGATGGCAAGCGCGAACCCCTAGACGCGAGCCGCATCCGCGCCGAGGTCTTCTCGGTCTGCGAAGGGCTCCAAGAGGTGGACGCCCAAGACTTGCTCGAGGAAATCTACCGCACGCTCTACGACGACATCAAACCCGACGATATCGAACGCGCCATGATCCTGGCCGCGCGCAGTCGCGTCGAAAGAGAACCCGCGTACGGCAAGGTCGCGATGCGCTTGTTGCTCAACGCGATCTACCGCCATGCCCTGGGGTTCAAACCCGCCGCTGAAGACCGGGACAAGGCGTGTCGGCAGGGCTTTGCCGCATTCATCGAAACGGGCATTGAAAACGACCGCTTGGATCCCAAATTGCGCGGTTACGATCTCGCGCGCCTGTCCGCGGCCCTCAAACCCGAACGCGACGAGCGATTCGCCTATCTGGGCGTGCAAACGATTTTTGATCGCTATTTGCTCCACGTCGACGAACGCCGCATCGAAACGCCGCAGTTTTTCTGGATGCGCGTGGCCATGGGCTTGGCGTGGGATGAAGACGACCGGGACGCCCGCGCCATCCAGTTCTACGAAGTCCTGTCCTCCTTCCGATTCGTCTCTGCCACCCCCACCTTGTTCAATGCCGGCACCCTGCATCCGCAGTTGTCCTCGTGCTACCTCTCCACCGCGCAAGACGATTTGGAACACATTTTCAAAATGGTATCCGACAACGCCAAATTGTCCAAATGGGCCGGCGGCCTGGGCAATGACTGGACCAATGTGCGCGCGACCAACTCGTATATCCGCGGCACAAATGGCAAAAGCCAAGGCGTGATTCCCTTTCTCAAAGTGGTGAACGACACGGCCGTGGCTGTCAACCAAGGCGGCAAACGCAAGGGGGCCGTGTGCTCGTATTTGGAAACCTGGCACTTGGACGTCGAGGATTTTCTCGAGTTGCGAAAAAACACGGGCGACGACCGCCGCCGCACGCACGACATGAACACCGCCAACTGGATCCCGGATCTGTTCATGAAGCGCGTCGCGGAAAAGGGAATGTGGACCTTGTTCAGCCCGGACGAAGTCCCGGATCTGCACGACTTGTACGGCAAGGCATTTGAAGACCGATACACCGCGTACGAACAAAAAGCCGAAGCTGGGGGGTTGCAACAGTACCGCCAAGTCGATGCCGTGCAACTGTGGCGGAAGATGTTGTCGATGCTGTTTGAAACCGGGCATCCGTGGATCGCGTTTAAGGATCCGTCCAACATCCGCTCGCCGCAAGACCACGCGGGCGTGGTCCACAGCTCGAATTTGTGTACTGAAATTTTGTTGAACACGAGCCGCGAAGAGACCGCGGTGTGCAATCTGGGATCCGTAAATCTGGTGGCGCACGTCTCGGATCGGGGGCTGAATCGCGCGTTGTTGGAAGATACCATCGCCACGGCTTTGCGGATGCTGGACAATGTGATCGACATCAATTTTTATCCGACCGAAGAGGCGGCCACCTCCAACAAACGCCATCGCCCGGTGGGGCTGGGCATCATGGGGTTTCAAGACGCGCTCTACCTGCTGAATTTGCCCTACGATTCCCAAGGCGCGGTCGATTTTGCCGACGAGAGCATGGAAATGATCGCGTACTATGCGATTTTGGCTTCCACGCGCTTGGCCGAAGAACGCGGCACCTATCAATCCTATCCCGGTTCAAAATGGGACCGCGGCCTGTTGCCGATAGATACCGTAAAATTGTTGGTCGAGGAGCGCGGGGCGCACGCGGATGTGGATATGACCGCCCGATTGGATTGGCAGCCGGTGCGCGAGGCCATCGCCAAATGCGGCATGCGAAACAGCAATGTGATGGCGATTGCGCCAACCGCCACCATTTCGAATATCTCGGGCGTGACGCAATCCATCGAGCCGATGTATCGCAATTTGTATGTGAAAGCCAATTTGTCGGGCGACTTTACCGTGTTGAATCCCTATCTCGTCGGCGATTTGAAAGCGCGCAATTTGTGGGACGATCAGATGGTGGATGACCTCAAGTATTTCGATGGCTCGCTCCAAGAGATCGACCGCGTGCCCGCAGACCTGAAAGCCCTTTACAAAACCGCGTTTGAAGTGGCGCCCGAATGGCTCATCGAATGCGCGAGCCGCCGGCAAAAGTGGATCGACATGGGGCAATCGCTCAATCTGTACATCGCATCCCCGAGCGGCAAGGCGTTGGATGAAATGTACAAATTGGCATGGGTGCGCGGGCTGAAGACCACGTATTATTTGCGCTCATTGGCCGCAACGCAGATCGAGAAATCGACCATGGACATCAACAAACGCGGCGTGCAACCCCGATGGATGCAATCCAAATCCGCGTCGAGCGAAGTGCAAGTCCAACGCGACGAAATCCATCCCGACACGGAAAACGGCAATGCCCATGTCGAATCGCCCGACGTGGCTCTCGCTGCAAACGCGACCTCCGCACCTGTGCATCAGAATCAGAACCCACCCGCCGCGTCTCGGCACGGCAAAACCCGTGAATGGACGCCCACACCAACCCCCGTATCCTGCGACATCACAGACGGCGCATGCGAAGCGTGCCAGTGACGCGGCGAGATGCGAGACGCAACAGGTGGATTTCGCCACTAACGGGGTACGGTACCAAAAAAGACGAGCGGTGAGAGGTCCTGTGTCCGCCTGTCAGGATTACGCGGATCGATGGTCACGTCAAGATTTCACGCCATCCCGTCTTCTACCCCAATCGCTGTGCTCATCTTTAAGCGAATAGGCGATGATCGATTACGGAAAATTCAAAAAGGCCCTCGTGCATCTCGGCATGCAATATCACAACTACGGAAATCCGAATCCCGAATGGCCGCAACTCATACGAGAAGCCGTAGCCGAATCCGTAATTCAGCGTTTTGAAACCTGCTATGACACACTTTGGAAGGTACTGAAACGCTATCTACGGGAAGATTTGGGCATCCCCGAAGTCCCCAACAGCCCCAAGCCGATTCTCCGATTGGCAGGCGAAAATGAGTTGTTTGCCTCATCAACCGAACAATGGCTATCGTATGCCGATGCCCGAATCGATACCGCGCATGACTATAGCGGCGAGAAAGCACAGGCCTGTTTGGCGATCATGGGCGATTTTATTCGCGATGCCATCGGTCTGTATCAGACTATGAGCGGCGAGACATGGGACGAAACGTTGCGATAAATATGACCGGCGACCAGCACGCCTTCATTCTCGGCTTGCTAAAAAAGCATCTGCCGAATATTACGGCATGGGCCTACGGCTCTCGCGTTAAGCAGACCGCCCGTCCGTATTCCGATTTAGATATGGTGGTTTTTGCAACGCCAGAAAAAAAAAGACAGGTTTCAGACCTGCGCGAAGCTTATGAAGAAAGCAACCTACCCTTTCGGGTGGATGTACTCGTTTGGGACGAAGTGCCAGAATCGTTCCGCAGAAATATCAAAGCAACGCATGTGGTGCTGATAGAGAAAGAGAGGGAGCAATGTCGATGATAATTGATTCTCCCAAATACCCATGTTCAATCTGGGGAGGACATGGTACTCTGCCAAATCCAGAACGCAACTCTGAACGGGCAGGTGGGAGATATATTATTACCCGAGATGTAGCAGATACAGTACCTGACTTGGATGAAAAACATAAAGTACGGCTGACGACCATGCTTATTGATCAAAGAAGACAGGGAGTTGAGTTACCGGAAGTAACGCCCCAACTTGTCGAAGATTCAAAAAATAAGCCATCCCTTCCCGTCTATGAGCGTGCCGAGAGACTTCTTCAATATTTTTCAAGCAAAACTGGCAAGGTAGGAGATTCTTTAAGGATTGACTACGATATTGATGATCTAATATTTCAGGGTGCGCTGGCTTGGTCTGAGTCAACCGTTGAGGGAGAAGTCGATTTTCTTATTAAATATCTAAAAAAGAAAGGTTGGATTGATGGTAATCGGGGAGCGATTCCAATAGGTACACAAGGGGCTTCTCCCACAGTGACAGTTGAAGGATACGGTCATATCGCGGACCTCAGGACAAATCAAGATTCGAGACAATGCTTTGTAGCTATGTGGTTCGATAATACAATGAATGATCTTTATGACCAAGGAATCAAACCCGCCATAGAAGCAACCGGATATACCCCTATGAGAATAGATAAAAAACCACACGCAAATAAAATTGACGACGAAATTATTGCCGAAATCCGGCGCTCTCGATTTTTGGTGGCGGATTTCACACATGGGAAAGACGGTGCGAGAGGTGGCGTGTACTACGAAGCGGGATTTGCACATGGACTCGATCTGCCCGTGATTTTCTTGTGCCGGAATGACATGATAGACAAACTACACTTCGACACTCGGCAATACAATCATATCGTTTGGGAGAATAACGAGCTCGACGAGCTTTGCAAGAATCTGACAAACAGAATTGAAGCGGTGATTGGCGAAGGGCCAAACAAAGGCGAGACTATATGAAGCAGAACAAATCGACAGGATCGGAATGCGGGGAGTAACCATGAGCTATCTATTCTGTAATGTTGGATGGATGACAGACTATAAAGGTCAAAATGAGAATGATAAAATTGTTGGTGGCGGCTCTTATGTTGAAAGAGAAGAGACGGGACATGAAGTCTGTAATTTTGTACCCTATGAAAATCAAATGTACGGATATGTTGGGCTGCCGAAAAAAAGAAAAATAGACATCAATAAATTAGGGACTGATAGCACTCATGATTTTGTTGAAAATGTGAATGTAATATGGACTGCTCATCGAAAAAAGAAAGGAAGATATGTTATCGGCTGGTACAAAAATGCGACTGTTTATCGAGAGTATCAAAAATTTGGTAAAGCAGTTCCACCATGCCATAAAGCCAACGAGATCGACGGCTATCGCATTGTTGCCGAGAAATCAAACTGTACACTACTCCCAGTTGAGCAGAGAACAATTGAAGTGCCCAGAGGGGTTCGAGGTGGGATGGGTCAAGCAAATATCTGGTATGCGGATAAACCAGAAAGCAGAGAGATACGAAACGCCATACTAAGTCAGTTATCGGGACTCTGCGCTGTCTATCCTGATGAGATTGACCCTCAAGAGACGTTCGTTGAGGGGGCACGCAAGAAGGTGACAGTCAATGCGTATGAACGCAATCTTCAAGCTCGGCAGAAATGCTTAGACGCGCACGGATACAAGTGCTCGGCCTGCGAGATAAGTTTCGAGGAATACTACGGTGATCTCGGGCGGGGGTTCATTCATGTGCATCATATCAGGGAACTTTCGCGCCTGAGCGGTGAGTATAAGGTTGACCCTGTCAAAGACCTTTGTCCAGTGTGTCCAAACTGTCACGCCATGCTCCATAGAAAGAAGCCCGCACTCTCTGTTGATGAACTACGACAACACTTAACAAACACAAGAAGGACAACGCAGTAAACAGGTGTCGTCAGAAACGTACACACGCGCTATTTGAACATTTTGGACGCGCTCTACGAGAGCTTGCTCCCCGAGGTACCCTCGCGATGAACGCCCCCGAATTGCCCGCAGAAACCCTAGAAAAGTTCGCCCGGGTTTTCGCCGCATATCCCGAATTGGCAGAAGTCAAGCTCTTCGGGTCTCGCGCGACGGGCCGGGCAACCGCGCATTCAGACATCGACTTAGCCACCATGGGCATCGTGGACGAACATCGCCTCGGCATGCTCGCCCTCGACTTAGAGGACATACCCATCCCGCAACAATGCGACCTGCAAGCCTACGAAACCATCGTAGCCATCCCGCTCAAGCAACACATAGACACCGTCGGAATCACCATTTACAAAAAGCCAAATTCCCCTTGTACTTGACGACATCGCCATCAAGGGATCCCAAGAGCACCTGAAAACCAAACGTCCAGCGAAAAAGCTATGGGTTCATCCACCTCACAACCCCGTCCTCCGGCACGCATTGAATATTTGAAGGTGCGGAACTTCCGCGCTTTGCTGGAGATAGAGTTCAAGCACCTAACGCCAATGACAGTGCTCCTCGGTCCCAATGGCAGCGGCAAATCCACAGTGTTCGACGTCTTCGCGTTTCTGTCCGAATGCTTCGACGCGGGGTTGCGCCGAGCTTGGGATCGACGTGGACGCGCCGATGAGCTGCGTACGCGCGGCAGCACGGGGCCCATCGTCATCGAACTCAAATACCGCGAGCAACCGGGCACGCCTTTGATCACCTATCACCTTGCCATTGACGAAGTTCAGCACCGGCCCGTCGTGAGGGCGGAGTGGTTGCACTGGCGACGCAAGCGTTATGGTAGGCCCTTCCGATTCCTCGAGTACCGCGAAGGCCACGGCCGGGCGGTCAGTGGTGAACTACCCGACGAATTGGACACGCGCCGCGAGATACCGCTCAAAACACCCGACCTGCTGGCGGTCAATGCACTTGGACAATTTGCCGATCACCCGCGCGTGGCAGCATTGCGCGACTTCATCACCGGTTGGCATGTGTCGTACCTTTCGGCAGACCGCACGCGAGGGCAACCCGAGGCAGGCCCTCACGAGCGACTAAATATGACCGGGGATAATCTCGCCAACGTGATCCAATACTTGACCGAGCAATATCCCGAGCGGATCGAGCACATCTTTGAGGTGTTGCGTCAGCGCGTGCCGCGCGTCGAGCGCGTGTTGGCCGAAACCATGCCCGATGGCCGGTTGCTGTTGCAGATAAAGGACGCGCCATTCGACAATCCGGTGCTGGCGCGATTCGCCTCGGATGGCACGTTGAAAATGCTCGCCTATTTAACCCTGCTGTACGATCCCGAACCGCCGTCCTTCATCGGCATTGAGGAACCGGAGAATTTCCTGCATCCTCGGCTCCTCCCCGAATTGGCCGAGGAGTGTCGTGCGGCCTGCGAGCGCACGCAGTTGTTGGCGACCACGCACTCTCCCTTTTTTCTCAATGCACTACGGCCCGAAGAGGTGCGCGTCCTCTGGCGCGACGAGGCGGGACACACGCAAACGACCCGTGTCGCAGATATACCCGGCGTCCCGGAATTTGTGGATGAAGGCGCGTCTCTCGGCTATCTGTGGATGGAGGGACAATTTCATGTGGGCGATCCGCTGAGCAAACGCGGTGGGCCATCCCGGTCCTTTGAAGGACGCGAACCATGACTGCGTATCACTTGGAAATACTGGTCGAGGAGGAATCGATGGAGGCTTTTCTGCAAGCGGTGCTCCCGCGCTTGTTGCCAAAGGACCGCACGTTCAGCATCCATGCCTTCCAAGGTAAGCACGCCCTCCTCTATAACTTGATCTGAAAGGAGTTGTTTATGTCACTGGTATTTGAAGAGGTTGAGAATCACGAGCAGGTGCCGTATCGCGCAACGCAACACAATGGCAACGGTCATTCGTCTGCGAATGGAATTGCGGCCGCCCTGTGTTGCGGGGCCAATGGCGAAGCCTACGATTTGGGCAAGCGCATCGATCCAGAGGACAAGCGTTTGCTCAACTGCCGGCAAGTGGATGTGAACCAACTGATGCCCCTGAAATACGAATGGGCATGGGAGCACTATCTGAATGGATGCGCCAATCACTGGATGCCGACGGAAGTGCCGATGCAGCGCGACATCGAACTCTGGAAAAATCCCCACGGTCTCAACGCGGCCGAGCGGCAGGTGATTTTACGCAACCTGGGGTTTTTCAGCACGGGCGAGAGCTTGGTCGGCAACAACATCGTGTTGGCGATTTTTAAGCACATCACGAACTCGGAAGCGCGGCAATATTTGTTGCGCCAGGCTTTTGAAGAGGCCATTCACACGCACACCTTTCACTACATCGTCGAATCCCTGGGCCTGGACGGGCGCGAAGTCTTCAACATGTATCACGAAGTGGCGTCCATCCAAGGCAAAGACAAATTCGTCATGGCGCTGACCGAAGACGTATTGTCGCCCAATTTTTCAACGCACAGCCCGGAAGGCATCAAAAAATTTGTGAAAAATCTGGTGGGCTTTTACGTGATCATGGAAGGCATTTTCTTTTACAGCGGCTTTGTGATGATCCTCTCCTTCCATCGGCAAAACCGAATGACGGGCATCGGCGAGCAGTTCCAGTACATTTTGCGCGATGAGACCGTCCACCTGAACTTTGGAATCGACTTGATCAACACCATCAAATTGGAGAATCCGGAAATCTGGACGCCGGATTTGCAACGCGACATCTACGACCTCATCCACGAGGCCGTGGAATACGAGGTGCTCTACGCGAGGGATTGTTTGCCCGACGGGGTGTTGGGGCTCAATGAGGAGCTGTTCCGCGAATACGTGCAATTTATCGCGGACCGCAGGTTGGAACGAATTGGCCTGCAAGCGGTCTATGGATCGAAAAATCCCTTTCCGTGGATGAGCGAAACCATCGACATGGCAAAGGAAAAGAACTTCTTTGAGACGCGCGTGACGGATTACCAAAGTGCCGGGGCATTGCAGTGGGAGGATTGACAAATAACATCGGGAAGGGGGATTAAACGGCCCGCTGTTTGCACGCGCAAACGCACAGGGACGTTTTCCAAGTGGCGAGACCGCCGCGAACAATCAGAGCCCGATGCGGGGTGGGAGACGAACATCTTCCACCCCGTTTTGCATTTGCAAAATGGTCAATCGCCAAAAAAGGGAAACGCAACGACCTCCCGAATGGACGATGCCCCCGTGAGAAGCATGACCAAGCGATCGATACCTAGCGCAATGCCTCCAGAAGGCGGCATGCCGTATTCGAGTGCCGCGAGAAAGCACTCGTCTATCGGATGAGCCGGGTTGCCTTCTCGGATGCGTTGGGCCGCTTCTTCTGTCAGGCGTTGGCGTTGCTCGTCCGGATCGTTGAGTTCTGTAAACGCATTGCCCAACTCCACTCCCGCAATGTAAATCTCAAATCGCTCGGCTAGGTCTGGCGCGCTGGCCTTGCGTTTTGCCAAAGCCGCCATCGGGGCCGGATAATCGCAGAGGATCGCGGGCTTTTGCGTGCCCAAGTGTCGTTCGACCCCATCGAGAAAAACCTTGAAAAACGCGATGTCCGGCGAATCGTTCTCGCCAACTGTCGCATGCCCTTCGGCACGGGCTTGTCGGATAAAAGCGTCGGGTTGCAAATGGGGATCCGCCGCGATACCCGCGTAGTGAACCAGGGCGTCTCGCACGGTCAGACGCTGCCACGGCGGGGTGAGATCAACCGCGTGGTGACCGGTTCGGACGACGGGCTCTCCGCACACATCTATCGCGAGTTGGGCGATCAGATTTTCGGCATCCGCCATAATATCGGTGTAATCGGCATAAGCGCGATACCATTCGAGCATGCTAAATTCGGGGCTGTGCATGCGGCTAGCGGGTTCATTGCGAAACACTTTGCAAATCTGGTAGATCCGCTCAAAGCCGGACGCGAGAAGGCGTTTCATCGCGTACTCCGGCGAGGTATGCAGGAAAAACGGACGCGCATCACAAGTCGTCTGAAAAGCCTTGAGGTGCGGCTCCATACCCGGTTGCGGCACGAGCACGGGAGTTTCGACTTCGACAAAGCCCTCGCGATCGAAAAAGCGGCGGATCCCTGCGATGATTTTGGCGCGTTGACGCAAACGGATCTGCGTCTCAGCACGCAACGCAACACCATCGCCCCGAGATGGCGCGAGCACGCGCAAGGCCCTCGCGTGAAAGCGACCCGCTTTGAGATGGCCTTTGATCTCGACGATATCCCCAACGCGAGCAACGGGCGCGTCCTTAAAACAGAGGCGAAGCGTACCCGTCTCGTCGGAAAGCGCGTCGCGACCCACGAGGCGCCCGGCGATAACTGCAAATTCACAGGGCCGCAGATCGGCAATGCGATGCGTGCGCTCGCACCGGGAAGGATAGCGAGGAGAGGGATAATCGCGCATGGGTATGGTCCTATTGAATTGCGAGATGGGAAGTTGCTACAACTCCTCCATCTGCGATACGGGGCTACGGTCACAGGCCCTCGCCAGGGTTTTGAGCGGTTGGCAAGGCACTCATGCCGATTTGATTTTAAGGATTCTATAAATTAAATGATACCAAATTTTGATCCGCACAAATCAGCACCTGCATGGCTCGCTTTTCTAAGAAGCCATCTAAAAATTATCGGGACCTACCCCCCTGGCCCCCCTTCCTGCGAGGAAGGGGGGAATCAAGGCATCCTATTTTTGCGATAGGTATGGTTTTGACCTGCGAAAAGCGAATGCTTTTGTGGCTCTCTCAATGGCGGTCCGAGTTTTTAGATGGCTTCTAAAGCGTTTGGTCCGAAAGCATCGTTGGTTGCCTTCGATGCGTTGGCTACGCCTGTGCCTACGGCGTGCGGCGACCTACTTTTTGTCAACAGAGAAGACGCGAATAAGCGTCTGAAGAAAAGTAGGCGAGCGGGGTACAACTGCCCGAGCAGTTCAAAAATGCCGCTCTCATGCGCCGAGGGGCTAGCACAGCGCGAGCGGGGTACAACTGCCCGAGCAGTTCAAGCGCTTTTGTAATCGCACGACATGCGCCAGCCTGCCAAGGGGGTTGCAAAATGGATGTGGGTTGCGAGACGGACTTGCGCGCTGTGCTTGATGGCTTTGTTTGATGGGCTTTTGAGATGGCACGGTTGGCGATGGCTTATCTGATGTACGACATCACGTCCGTATTATTTTTTTTTAGAGTATTCAGCCGCGGTTATCCGCGGTTGCTTTTCACTTGGAGATCGCCATGACGAAAACGGATCGCCCGAATCGAGACGCGCTTTCCGCCGCGCTGGACATTTACCGAGACGCGATGCGGCCGTTCATCGTCCGCCACTTGAAGCGCGTTAGGGGCAAGGGGGTCGAAGATGCGATCGGCGAATCGCTGCACGACCGGCAGGCCGAGCAATTTCGCCAGAACTTGGCGCAGGGCCGCCGCATCGAGGACGCCATCGACATCAACGATTTTCCCAATCTGGTCAGCAGGCAGTGGCACGCGGTCTTTAAGCAAGCGTTTGGGGATGATCGAACCGTGCAGAGCTTGTCGTGGATGATCGTCACGGTCCGCAACGAAGTCGCGCATCCCAACACGCAGGACATGGACGCGGAATACGCCCGGAGCCGCTTGTACGACATTGCCGACGTGCTCGGGCGCATCAACGCATCTGACGCGAAGCGCGAAGTGGAAGGCATCCGGGATCGGCTCGTCAGCGAATCCGCCCCACGCGACGCGTCAGCCGAATCCGAGAACGCCAAGCCCGCCCGCAAGTCCCGCGCATCCAACCTCAAGCCCTGGCGAGACGTCATGCCGCCGAGTTCGGACGTGGCGTTGGGCACGTTTCAAGAGGCCGAGTTCGCCGCGGACTTGCAGCAAGTGCATGACGGGCGCGCCCTGGCCTCGGAGTATGGCAACCCGGTCAACTTCTTCCGGCAGACGTACATCACCCCCGGCATCCGCACCTTGCTCGTGAACGCGCTGAAGCGGCTCAGCGGCAACGGCGGGGATCCCGTGATCCAGACCAAGACCGGATTCGGCGGGGGCAAGACCCACAGCCTCATCGCCCTGTACCACTTGGTCAACAGCGCGGACGCTGTGCAAAGCAACCGGGAGATCGGCGCCCTCATCGCGGAAGCGGGATTGCCACCTCATGACATCCCCCAAACTGCGGTCGCGGTTTTGGATGGCACGCACCTCGCGCCCACGGATACGCGCACCACGCCGAGCGGGGACCCGCGCAACGCGCTGTGGGGCGAGATGGCGTATCAGTTGGGCGGGCAAGCGGCTTACGACATCATCGGGCAGGCCGCACGCGAAGGCACGGCCCCGGGCGGCGCGCAACTCGACGCGTTGTTCCGCGCGGTCGGGCCATCCCTCATTTTGATGGACGAATTGGTGGCGTACGTCCGCAATGTGCCGAGCGACCGCGAGGGCAGTGTCTATACCTTTTTGCAAGCCCTCGGCCAGTCGGTCAGCCGCGCAGCCAATGTGGTCTTGGTGATCACCTTGCCCGAAAGCGACATGGAGGTGGGAGGCGAGGCCGGGCAAAAAGCCCTCGCGCGATTGGAGCACATTTTCGGGCGCATCGAAGCGGTTTGGGAGCCGTTGGAAGTCGGCGAGGCATTCGCCGTGGTGCGCCGCAGGTTGTTCGGCGACAAGTTGGATGAGGCCGAGCGCGACCGCACCTGCGAAGCCTTTTCCCGCATGTACGGGCAGAACCGCGCGGAGTATCCCTCCGGCGTCAGCGAAGCGCGCTACTTGCAGCGGCTCAAGGACTGCTATCCCATCCACCCGGAAATTTTCGAGCGGCTCTACGCGGATTGGTCGTCCATCCCGCAGTTTCAGCGCACGCGCGGAGTGTTGCGAATGATGGCGAATGGCATCAGCTATTTGTATCGCCAAAACGAGGCCGGCCCCTTGATTATGCCCGCCACTTTGCCGTTGCGGAACGCCTCGTTGGGCAATGAGTTTGCGCGCCTGTTGCCAGGGCAATGGCAGGCGGTTTTGTCCGAGGTGGATAGCGACCATTCCCAAGCGGATCGGATCGACGCCACCGTGCAACGCTTTGCCGAGGTGGGCGGCGCGGCCCGTCGGTTGGCGCGCGCGATCTTTTTGGGCAGCGCGCCGAGCGGCGCGGTCAAGGGCATCGATCTCCGCCAAATCCACTTGGGCGTGGTGAAGCCGGGAGATGGCATTTCCGCGTACAACGACGCGCTGCAACGGATGGTGGGCGATCTGTATTATCTGTACACGGACGACGACCGCTATTACTTCCACGCCGAGGAAAATCTGAACAAAGTCGCCACGGACCGCGCCGAACAGTTGAGCGACCGCGACATCGCCGAGTTCATCGTGCGCGAGTTGGGAGAGAACGTCGGGCAACGCAGGGAGGTGCTCATCTGCCCGGCGAACTCCGCCGCGGTGCCGGACGACGATTGGGTGCGTCTCGTCATCCTGCATCCGAGCCAGTCCCTGCCGAGCCGAACCGCAGAGACGGACGAGGCCACGCCAGTCGCGCTGGACATTCTCCAAAACCGCGGCCCTGCCCCGCGCGTTCACCGCAATACCCTGCTGTTTTTGACCGCGAAAAATGACGACCTCCGCACTCTCCGGGCGAATGCGAGGACGTATCTGGCGTGGGATTCCATCATCGGCGGCGACCGCCGCATCCCCAACCTCACTGGCGACCGCCTGCGCCAAGCGCGCAGCAGTTTGGCACAAGCGCGGGAGGAGATGGACGCCGCACTGGTGCGCGCCTATCGCTGGGGCATGGCGCCGACGCAGGCGGATCCGCAGCGCGCCGAGTATGGGTTTTCTACATTCGAGACCGACTCCGAGGACACGGGCGAGATCGTCGACAGCGCGTTTGAGAAATTCATCGCGCAAGAGGCCCTCGCGGACGCCATCTCCCCGGTAGCCCTGGCGAGTATGCTCGCGCAATACGTGTGGAAAAACGAGACGTATCACATCGCCATCGATACCCTGTGGGAATTGCTGACGAGTCATGTGTATATGCACCGCCTGCGAAACGAAACGGTTTTGATGGATTGCATCAAACGAGGCGTGCAGGCCCGCAACTTTGGCTACGCCAAAGCGTGCCAGAACGAGGACTACCACGACCTGCGCTTTGGCGGCGACCTGCCCGACTTGTCAGCGGGGGTGGCCGAGGGCGGTTCCGGGCTTTTGGTCAATCCCGAGATGGCGCAACTCGTAGAGGAAGAAACGCCGGAGGCAGCTCTGCCGCCGCCAACGGGTAACGCGTACGCCGTTCCACAACCACATGGCGATGAAACGCCGCCTCCACCTGCCCCGCGCGGCCCCAAGCGAATCACCGCGACCAAGACCATGCAGGGCGAAATTTCTCTGGACGATGTCAATTTGCTACGCGAGGAGATCGTCCGCAACCTGCGCGAAGATGGCGGCGAGATCACGGTCGAAATCACCATCCGCGCCCACAAAGCCGATGGCTTCTCCGAAAGCACGGCGCGGGCGGTGCGCGAGAACAGCGTTCAGCTCGATTTGGCTATCGACGAGGCGGAGGGATAAGGGAACGACGAAAAACGCGGGGAGGGGTATGAAGGCGAGTAATCCGAACCTGACGGCGACGCTTCATCAGCCGTTCACGGCGCGAAAGAGGAAGGGCGCGGAAAGCGGAGAGGCGGAGATAGGCAAAAAAAGAGACGCCCCTCAAGTGAAATTGAGGGACGTCGGGCCAGTGGTACTAGCACTGGGGTGGTAGCAGGATAATACAAAGGCAGGGAGTGTATGTCAAGGCTAAATTTTTCTAATCCAGCCGCTTCAGCGATGCAGCGGGTGTCGGTGTACGTCGACGGGTTCAATCTCTACTACGGCCTCAAGTCCAAGGGTTGGCGGCGGTACTACTGGCTCGACTTGCGTCGCCTATCTGAAAATTTGTTGCGCCCCGGTCAGCGATTGGCCATGGTCAGGTATTTTACCACTAAAATCGCGCCTCGCGACGATGATCTAGATCAACAGGTTCGGCAAGATATTTACTTGCAGGCCCTAAGAAGCCATCTAAAAACTCGGACCGCCATTGAGAGAGCCACAAAAGCATTCGCTTTTCGCAGGTCAAAACCCTACCTATCGAAAAAATAGGATGCCTTGATTCCCCCCTTCCTCGCAGGAAGGGGGGCCAGGGGGGTAGGTCCCAATAATTTTTAGATGGCTTCTAACGACATTGCCCGATTTGCACATCCACTACGGGCATTTTCTCCCAAAAAACAAAACCTGCGCGCAGTGCGGGGCAGTATGGGAGACCTACGAGGAGAAGATGACCGACGTGAATGTCGCCGTTGAACTGCTCGGCGATGCTCAAGACGATGTTTTCGACACGGCGATTATCGTATCAGCGGATAGCGATTTGACCAGCCCGACAAGTGCGGTTCGCCTGCGGTATCCAAAGAAACGGGTGGTTGTCGCTTTCCCGCCTAACCGCGTTTCCAAACAGCTACGCCAAACGGCGACTGCCCCGTTCACCATAGGTCGCGATGCGTTCAGAGACAGTCAGTTGCCGGAGCGGGTCGCCAAGGCCAAGGGCTATGTCCTCAGAAAACCGCCGCAGTGGTATTAGAAAGGAGCAATCGGTCAGCCCGCTCCCATCACCCATAGGGCCAGGCGTAGGGAGCCTACAATGAGCGTACGAATAACGGGGCGAGGGGATAGGTCCCCTGTGGGGACCGCGAATGCGAAGAAAAAAAAGAAACGCCCCTCAAGTGAGAACTGAGGAGCGTCGGGCCAACGACGGTATCGTTGGGGGGGTATCGAGATAATACACAAACAGGTGGCATAAGTCAAGGCTTGTTGACCTGACGCTAAAGGAGACGCGATGCTGACCGACAGGCAGATTCGGGAGTTGATAGCTCGTCCCAAAGTGATCGTAAAAAAGGAACCGGTGAGGGGATATAAGGAAGAAAATCACCATCGGCGTTGTGATTTGGAATTGGAAACCACGCCGTCTAGCGATGACGAGTTCACGGTTTTCACTCGCCAGAACATTGTGTTCATAGAAAATTTTTCCATCGGGTTGCGCTATCAAACCAACGATCCAAAGTTGGGAACCGTCACGCTTGTTCGCTACAACGGACCGCATGGCGAATACAGCCGGCATCCCGATGGGCATTATGCCGTGCCACACATTCACCGCATCACCGCAACAGAGATAGCGTCTGGAAGTACGCAACCACAAGAGCGAGACAGAGAGATCACGGACCGATACAGCACATTTGAAAACGCGCTCGTGGTTTTCTTTGCCGATATCGGCGCGACCAATTATGGGGAGTATTTCCCTGAACTGTTGCAAGGGAGGCTTTTCTGATGGATATCCATAGCATTCGAGCTTCGTTGAGGACGGGCTTTGATTTCTACGAGCGCCGCCCGGGGCATTACCAGTTGATCGTTCCCATACTCCACGAGGATGGAGATATGGTGGACGTCTATTTGCAGGATAGCGTCGAGCGCGAGGGATATGTTCGATTGTGCGATTTTGGCATGACGCTGATGCGCTTGTCCTACACTTACGAGGTGAATACCGACACCCGGCAGAGAATTTTTGACAGCATTCTCATCGACAACGGCGTTCGTAACGACCAGGGCCATCTTTATCTCGACACGCCTGTGGACAGACTCTATGAGAGTATTTTGCAATTTGCGGGTTGCGCGCAAAAAGTGTGCAATATGCGCTATTGGAGCAGAGAGATTATCCGCAGTGCGTTTTACGACGATTTGGAGGAATACGTCACGACCGCACTCGAGCGGTTTCAGCCCCGTGCAGACCATTCTCCGGTTGCCGAATACCCCATCAGTGTCGATTGGGCTTTGAAATACAAAAACATCGACTTTTATGTTTTCGGCGTACCCGGCAACGATAAGGCAAAAAATGTCGCCATTGCCCTGCTGGAGTTTGAGAAAGCCGAGTTGTCGTTCTTCAGCCTTGTCGTTTATGAGGATTTTGAAGCGTTGGGCAAAAAGGAAAGAGCCTACCTGACCAAGAACGCCGATACCCAGTATCCGGCACTGGACGACTTTCGGGAGAAATCCGTCGCTGATATTGACAGATACCTCCGCTTGGCTTCTTAGTTCGTTTCAGGATAGATGTTAAGCGCGGAAATCCAAAAAAAAAGAGACGCCCCTCAAGTGAGAACTGAGGAGCGTCGGGCCAGTGGTACTAGCACTGGGGTGGTATCAGAATAATACAAAGGCAGGGAGTGTATGTCAAGTTTCATAATCCAGCGGCTTCAGCGATGCAACGGGTGTCGGTGTACGTCGACGGGTTCAATCTCTACTACGGCCTCAAGTAGCGGTCAAATCCGCTTATCGTCACAACGTAAGTAACCCGTGATTTTTGTATTTGTCCCATCGGCGAAAAGATACGAGATTCGCAGGGATCAGTCGTCCGCCCCATCAACTGAACTCGCGATACACAGGAGGATTCAACATGGCGACCAACGCAAAATCCCTCGCGCTGAGGGTCTCGAACTTCGGCCCCATCGCCAAGGCGGAAATCGACTTGCGCCCGCTGACGGTGTTCGTCGGGCCGAGCAACACCGGCAAATCCTACTTGGCGATCCTGATTTACGCGCTGCATCGGTTTTTCAATGAAAACTTTGAAGATACCAGTTTCAGAAGAGCCAACATGCAGTTTTTGACAGGGCGACAGCAGATTGTGTCGAAAGATGACATTTCAAATATTTTTACTTGGGGAAAAGAAACCATTGCGGGCTTAGAAACCGCTGATGAAAAGCCCGACCCAATTAAATTACCAGAAACCATTGCGGCGTTGGTACGCTCAATTCTCAACAATGCCGCGCATTTGAGCGAAAACTTAGAGGGTGAAATCGCCAGATGTTTTGGAGTGAGTAAGGGGAAAAATCTGATCCTTCATCCAGGCAATGGCATGACCGAATTTTCACTGCGTGTCAATGGCTCAAAGGAAACCGGCCTCGATGATCCTTTTAGATGCACAGCTACGGTGACCGAGCAAGGGACTGAAGTATCTGTTTCGATTCCGAATACTATGCCCTTGCGAATTGATCCGGATACATCAGACACATCCTTTCTCCGGTACCAGCTAGGCAGTATGGAGTTGGATGAGATAAACCGAACAGAAGAAGACGCGATTGAAGCGCTTTTCATGCTTTTAGGTATTTTTCAAGCTGTTGTTCCCAATATTATCGGTCCCTTAGGGTGCCCAGCGTATTACCTTCCCGCGGACCGCGCAGGCGTCATGCACGCTCATCAAGTGGCTGTGCGCGGGTTGATCGCGAGCGCGTCTCGTGTAGGACTAAGACGCGAAGCACCGATGCCCGTGCTCTCCGGAGTTCTCGGGGATTTTCTGGAACAACTCGTTGCCTTGGCCTCTTCACCTCGACGCAAACCCGAACGCGACAATGTGCGTGCACAAGATTTGGAACGGGCGTTATTGGGGGGGGCTGTCCGCGTTGATCGGGCAGAAATTGACTATCCTTCGTTTGTCTATCGTCCGACGAACTGGCAACGGGATCTGCCCTTGAGGAATGCGTCGGCCATGGTATCGGAGTTGGCACCGGTCGTATTGTACTTGCGCCATGTGGTTCAACCGGGCGATGTGCTGATCATCGAGGAACCCGAGTCTCACTTGCACCCGGAAATGCAGGTCGCGTTTATCCGCCAACTCGCGGCGGTCGTGCAGTCTGGCGTCCGCGTGATGCTCACCACGCACAGCGAGTGGGTACTGGAAGAATTGGCGAATCTGGTTTTGTTGTCAAAACTGCCGAAAGTGCGACGCAAGGGAATTACGGATCCCGATATCGCGCTCCGGCCCGACCAAGTGGGCGCATGGCTGTTCGAGCCGAGTTCTGATCCGTGTGGTTCAGTGGTTCGGGAAATTACGCTCGATACCGAGACGGGAACGTTCCCTGCGGGCTTTGGATTGGTCACGGAATCGGTCTATAACCGCTGGGTAGAAATTTGCAACCGGAGTGGGGAGGGATAATGTCGACGAGAGTGGTGGAAACAGTCCGGAGAAGAACAGACGCACAATGCCACGCTACAAGATGCAGTGAGAGTGGTTGCTCGCTATCGCTAAATGGAGTACCAGAACCCAATGTGCTGATCAGTTTGGAACATCCGGCTTCGCCTGTGAAGGTCAACCAAGCACGTTGTGATTATTTGTTCGTTGGCGGCGAAGATGACAATGACGGGGCTTGGGTCGCGCCCATAGAATTGACCGCAAGTGCCGCACGGGTGAGCAAATTCTTGCCCCAACTGCGCGCAGGTGCCGCGATTGCCGAGAGGCTGGTTCCGCAAAGTGCTCGAGTCCAGTTTCGCCCGGTCGCGGTTTATGGCGGCGAACTCCGCCGCATTGAACGCACCAATTTTCTAAAATCTGCCAATCGCGTTCATTTTCGAAACAAGCCAGAAAAAATTCGACTGATACGCTGTGGATCGCCATTGACCAAAGCGTTGAGCGGCTAAATACGCCACCGCCGGACAAGGAAACTGCGAAAGGCGGATCGCGGATCGGTTTTGCGAGGGGCGGTCTGACGGGTTTTTTTGTCACAATGCACGAGATCTAAGCCATCAAAACAGCCCTTGATTCATCACTCAAAGAAGTCCTCTCCCGTCTCCCGTCTCCCGTCTTCCCTCTCCCGTCGAAGCCTACAATGAGCGAAGCGAGTAACGAGGGCCGAGGGAATAGGTCAGAAAGGAGCACAGCATCCTTGAAACAACCGAGAGTACGCGAGAAGCTCATCGAGGTCGATCTGCCCTTGGCGGAGATCAACGCCGAGTCGGCGCGCGAGAAATCGATTCGGCACGGCCATCCCTCCACCCTGCATTTGTGGTGGGCGCGGCGGCCCTTGGCGGCGTGTCGGGCGGTCATTTTTGCGAGTATGGTCGATGACCCATCGGCGTGTCCCGACGAGTTTCCCACAGAGGAATCGCAGCGGGACGAGCGCGAGCGGTTGCACGGGATCCTCCGCGAGTTGGTCAAGTGGGAGAGCACGGACGAGCGCAAGACCGATGTGCAAATGCTGTTGCGGCAGGCGCGATACGAGATCGCCCGGTCCGTGGCCCGCGCCCGCGGCGAGACCGCGCCCACCGCATCGGCAGATGTGTTGCGCTATTTGGCGGACGAGGCGTTGCCCATTTACGACCCGTTCTCTGGCGGCGGCTCCATTCCATTAGAGGCGCAACGGCTGGGGCTGAAGGCCGTGGGGACGGATCTCAACCCGGTCGCCGTGCTCATCACCAAGGCGTTGATCGAACTGCCGCCCAAGTTCCGCAACAGGCCGCCGATCAATCCGGATGCGGACCCGATGGGCATGACCACCACGAAAAATAAATTCCAAAAAAACCGCGGATGGCGCGGGGCGGCGGGGTTGGCGGACGACATTCGCTATTACGGTCGCTGGATGCGCGAGGAGGCGCATCGGCGCGTCGGGCGTTTCTATCCCAAGGTGCAACTGGAAGATGGCGGCGAGGCCACGGCGATCGCGTGGCTGTGGGCGCGGACCGTGCCCTGTCCGAATCCGGTCTGCGGCGCGGCGATGCCGTTGATGCGGACGTTTCAGGTGTCGAAGAAAAAGGGCAACGAGCACTGGATACGGCCGGTCGTCGAGGGCGCGAGCATTTCGTTTGCGGTGCAAGATCACATCGCGGGCGTGCCCACGGGCGGCACTGTGGATCGCAACGGCGCGACCTGTATCGCCTGTAACGCAGGCGTGAAGTTGCCTTACGTGCGCGAGCAGGCACGGGCAGGACAGATGGGCGAGGTGATGACCGCCATCGTCGCCGAGGGGAATCGCAAGCGGCTGTTCGCATCGCCGACAAAAGCGCATATCCGAGCGGCACAGAAGGCGAAACCCAAATGGCGACCTGTCGGCAATCTACCAAAACAAGCCTTGGGTTTCAGAATACAGGCTTACGGGTTGACGCACTGGCATCAACTTTTCACGGAACGACAACTAACTGTGCTGACCACGTTCAGCGATCTATTAGCAGAGGTCGGGAAAAAAATAAAAAAGGACGGAGCAGATGAGGAATACGCCAATGCCATTCGCACCTATCTCGCGTTGGCAGTTGGGAAGAATGCGGACTATTGTTCCAGTTTTGCGACGTGGCATATATCGCGTGAAATAGTAAGAAACATTTTCGCACGCCAAGCAATCCCGATGGTCTGGGATTTTGCCGAATTGAATCCCTTTTCTAACTCAACAGGAAACTATCTCGCTCATGTTGAATGGGTCTCAAAGGCTGTCGAGCGTCTCCCCGCCGATGCGAACGCGGGCCAAGCACGTCAAGCCGACGCCTCAACGACTATCCATGCCGACAGCGGCCCGGTCATCGTTACGGACCCGCCCTACTACGACAACATCGGTTACGCCGACCTTTCCGACTTCTTCTATGTTTGGTTGCGCCCATTGTTGCGCGACATCTACCCCGACCTGTTTGCCGGTATTCTGGTACCCAAAATTGAGGAGATGATTGCCACGCCGTTTCGGTTTGAAAATCCCCGCGAGCGGTTCGAGGACTTGTTGAACAAGACTTTGCGGCTGATACGAAAGCGTTGTAGCCCCGAATTTCCGTCGTCCATTTTCTACGCCTACAAACAGCAGGAAGAGGAACGGCAGGGCAGAACTTCTACGGGTTGGGATACGATGCTGACCGCGCTGGTGAATGCAGGGTTTCAGATCATCGGCACTTGGCCGATGCGAACCGAGTTGGGCAATCGTTCCGTTTCGCTCGGAACCAACGCGCTCGCATCGTCCGTCGTCTTGGTCTGTCGCCCGCGAGATGAGGATGCGCCCATGGCAACGCGCCGTCAGTTCTTGGACGTCTTAGAGCGCGATTTGCCCGCCGATCTCGATCATCTCACGCGGGAGGGGCACATCGCCCCGGTGGATTTGGCGCAAGCGGCGATTGGGCCGGGCATGAAAATCTACTCTCAATACAGCAGCGTGGAGACCATCGGCGGCGAACCCGTGCCCGTGCGCGAGGCATTGACCGAAATCAACCGCGTCATCGCCGAATACCACCAGCGGGAACAGGGCAACTTGGACGCCGAGAGCCGCTTTTGCATGGACTGGCTACGGCAAAATGGCTATGGCGAAGGCAAATACGGCGACGCCGAGGTGCTCGCCCAAGCCAAAAACGTGTCCATCGACGCGCTGTCGATACGCCATCTGCTCACCGCAGGGGGTGGTTCTGTGCGCCTGTTGCCAGTCGATGACTACGGCCCCGACCGTCCGATCCGCGTGTTCAAAATGACCACGTGGGAGGGGTGCTTCCGCATGGCGTATCACATGGACACCAAGCGCGAGGATGGCGGCGGCCTCCGAGGCGCAGCGCAAGTGGCGCGGGCCATGGATGGCAACGTCGAGTCCATCGAACGCTTGGCGCGCATCCTCTACGAACACCACGACCGCAAAGGCGAGTCCCAAAACGCGGTTCTCTTCAACCATCTGGTCGCAGAGTGGCAAGATATTCTCGTGCAGATGCAGAGGGAAGAACAGGGGACACTGTTGTGAAGCGGGGAGACGGAGAGGCGGGGAGACGGGAGACGGGAGACGGGAGAGGAAAGGCGAAAGGCGAGAGGCGAAAGGCGAGAGTGGGGCGGAGGGAGTGGGTGGGGTGTCTGAATCACGGATTACGCGGATTAGGGGATTAAAGGCGGATTAAAGGCGAGAGTAGGGCAGAGGGCAGAGAGGCGGGGAGGCGGGGAGGCGGGAGGCGGGGAGACAGGGGGCGGAGGGAGTGGGTGGGGTGTCTGAATCGCGGATTACGCGGATTAGGGGATTAAAGGCGGATTAAAGGCGAGAGTAGGGCGGAGGGCAGAGAGGGGAGAGGGGGCAACGGGCAGAGAGGAAAAAGGCGGGAGATGGGGTTAGCCACAAAAGGCACAAAAGGCACAAAAAGGCGATGTCCCGTGCTCGGTCAAAGATATAAGATACAAGGGGAGACGGGAGACGGGAGAGGTGTGACGCAATCGCAATCGTAGGGACAGGCCCCCGTGCCTGTCCTCGTATCCAGCGGTAAATCAAGGCCAGGCCATCGCCTGTCAATTACCGGCCACCAAACGGGCAGTGGGCAGAGAGGTGGATGAGAAGCGAGAGGGGGCAGAGGGCAGTCCGTCCGCATCCGTTGTAGGGACAGGCCCCCGTGCCTGTCCTTGTATCCAGCGGTAAATCAAGGCCAGGCCATCGCTTGTCAATCACCGGCCACCAAACGGGCAGTGGGCAATCCTATCACCCCTTACCCCATCCGTTGTAGGGACAGGCCCCCGTGCCTGTCCTTGTATCCAGCGGTAAATCAAGGCCAGGCCATCGCCTGTCAATCACCAGCCACCAAACGGGCAGTGGGCAGTAGTCAACCCCATTCCCCTGTCCCCATCAGTCGTCTCGCTTTTTCGCGCCTTTGAACTGCTGGTGCGGCTCATCTCGAATTACTCGCCTTCATACCCCGCTCCGCGTATTTCTGTAACCATTCCCGAAAATAAAATGTCCCAAACGACCCCTTTCGCCCTCAAATACCGCTTGCGGCAACAACGCTACGCTTACGGCCGCGAGAACGTGCAGGCATTGCCGGAGAATCGCTGTGGCGTGTACGCGCTGTGGTTACCGTCGGCAGTGATAGACGGGTACAACTGCATCTATGTGGGCAAATCGGAAACCTGCATCCGCCGCCGGTTGCTCGACCACCTCCAGAACGAACCTAACCCGGGCCTGCGGCGCGTCCTCCGCACGTTCCGCGACATGGTGCAATTTTCCGTCGCCTTCACGGCCAACGCCGAGGAAACCGACGCCCTCGAAACCGCCATCATCCGCGACTGGCAACCCGAGACGAATCGCAATAAACTATGAACCGCCCGCTTTCGCGTCTTTGATCTGCTAGTGCGTGATGCCGTACGTCAATTAAGCCATCGCCCAACATGCCATCCCAAAAGCCCATCAAACAAAGCCATCGGGCACAGCGCGCAAGTCCGTCTCGCAACGCACTTTTATTTTTCATCCCACTTGGCAGGCTAGCGCATGTTGTGCGATTACAAAAGCGATTGAACTGCTGGAGCAGTTGTACCCCGCTTGCGCTGTGCCTAGCCCCTCGGCGCATGAGAGCGGCATTTTTGAACGGCTCGGGCAGTTGTACCCCGCTCGCCTACTTTTTTTTGTTGTTGAAAAAAAGTATGAAAACGCGAATAATTTGAGCGTTTGACGCCGCACGCCGTAGGCACAGGCGTAGCCAACGCATCGAAGGCAATCAACAATGCTTTAGAAGCCATCTAAAAACTCGGGCCGCCATTGAGAGCGTCGCAAAAACATTCGCTTTTCGCAGATTAAAACCCAAGAATAAGGGCCTTTATTCCCCCTTTCCTCATAGGAAAGGGGGCTAGGGGGTTAGGTCCCAATAATTTTTAGACAGCTTCTTAGGACCAAACGCTTTAGAAAAGCGAGCAATGTCGGTGCGGGTTGGTGTATCAAAATTTGGTATCATTTAATTTTGGGAATAATTAGTTGGTACAAATGGCCCCCGTGCCTGTCCTCGTATCCAGGCGATTTGTAGAGGCGCGGCCCATGTGCCCGTCCGTGTGGTGATTCACAGAAAGGAGACATCCGTGAAATTTTTTGTCGATACGGCGAATTTGGACGAAATCCGCGAAGCCCAAGCGATGGGCGTGTTGGATGGCGTGACGACCAATCCCTCTTTGATGGCGCAGGAGGAGGGGGAATTTGAGGATATTATCCGCGCAATTTGCGAGCTTGTCGACGGCCCGGTCAGCGCCGAGGTGGTGAGCACCGATACCGAGGACATGATCGCCGAGGCGCGTCGCAATGCGGCGATTCACGAGCAAGTGGTGGTGAAAATTCCGATTACGCCGGATGGGCTCAAGGCGATCAAGGCGTGTTCGGACGAGGGGATTCGCGTGAATGTGACCCTGTGTTTTTCCGCAAATCAGGCATTGATGGCCGCCAAGGCAGGGGCCGCGTACATCAGTCCATTCGTCGGGCGCTTGGACGATTTGGGGCAAGATGGCATGGCATTGATTCGCACCGTGCGCCAGATTTACGACAATTACGGATTCGCCACGCAAGTGCTCGCCGCGAGTTTGCGCTCGCCCAAACACGTCGTCGAATGCGCCCTCGCCGGCGCAGACGTGGCGACGCTCCCGCCCGATGTATTGGGCAAGTTGCTCGCGCATCCCCTAACCGACATCGGCTTGGAACGCTTCCTCAACGATTGGCACGCATGGCAAGCCGCGAAATCCGGGAGGTAATCTATGACGCGGTACACAACAAAACTACGGCGTCTTTGGGCTTGGGCAAGAGGCCACTTGGCAAAGGCGAAAAGGCAATGGGCATTCAAGGCAGCACTGCGGCGTCTTTGGGCTTGGGCGAAAAAAAAGAAAAGGCAACGGGCATTCGAGAAAGCACTGCGGTGTTGCAATACCGTTGCGCGCGAAGAATACCCCTTTGCCCAAAACGGTTTCGACGGTGCCAAGAATTTGGTTTTGAAGCTTCAAGACCAGATGGCGACCATCGGGGGCGGCGCGGCGAATCGACAGGGGACAGCAACCCAGGAAGCTCGGGAAAAACTCGCTGAATTGAGCCGGTATTTGGACAAGGCGATCACCAAAGAACTCGCGACAGCATCCGATTCCTTGAGCGGGAAAAGGGACAGCCTAGAGCAATTCACGGTGACGCTGTTTGGACGGACGATGACCGGCAAGAGTACGATCCGCGAGGCCATTACGCAAGGCGACGGTAGCACGATAGGAAAAGGCGGTCAACGCACGACGCGCGACATCCAAACGTACGAGTGGAAGGCCCTTCGCATCGTCGATACGCCGGGCATAGGTGGGTATAAAGGAGAGGCTGATGCAACAATCGCGAGGTCTGTTATTGACGAAAGCGATGTCCTCCTCTTTTTAACGCATTCGGATGGCATACAGGATTCGTCGTTCCGTGGGATGCGGGATCTGCGGGATCAGAATAAGCCGATCATCTTTGTTCTCAATGTGAAGCGAGATTTGACGACGGGACGGGTGAGAATGAAAAAGTTTCTCCAATCTCCGGAATCCATCATGGGGCAGGAGAAAATTGGCGGTCATATCGACCGAATCCGCAGGCTCGCGGAAGAAGAATTGGGGATGCGCCGCGTCAACATCGTTCCGATTCATGCACAAGCCGCCTTCTTGGCGACCCGGCCGGAATACAAAGACAGGAGCGCGGAACTGCACGAGGCGAGTGGTATCGACAACCTCTTGGACGCGCTGATGGATGAAGTGCTTGAACGCGGCACAGTTCGCCGCCTCCAAACGCTTCTGGATGGGACGATTATCAAGCTCATGGACTTTGAGGAACGGGTAAAAAAAAAGGCGCAGTCCCTTTCTCAAAGCGCGAAACATTTGAAAGGCAAGTTTGCGGAGCTCAACACTTGGTTCGATAGGTATATCGGCAATAGAGATAGACGCATTGGGCACTATACGAGCGAGGTGTTGCGACCGCTTCGGGACTCGGTATCTGTTTTCGTTGATGAGAATATTGAACGAGCGGATGTGGAAGCGCGTTGGAAAAAACAAATGGAATCGATGAAGCTAGACGAAAAGGTGGAGGATTTTCAGAAACAACTGCAAAATGAAGTTCGAGAGCATCTCGAGGAGTTCCAGCGAGAGGTCGCTTTTGAATGGGAACTGATGGATGAGATCACCATCCATGGTCCCGAACAGTACAACCCTCTAGATGTGAGGAAAGGCTTGGGATGGATAGGAGCGGTAAGTGGTGCATTAGCAGGGGTGGCAGGGGTGGCATGGGCGTTTGGCGCGGCTAATTTTTGGAATCCAGTCGGCTGGATTGCCGGCGTCGTGGCCGCGGGATTCGGTATCCTGTCATTGTTATCGGTCTTTAATCGCGAAAAAAAGCTACAACGCCAAAAGAACGAAGTAGCCAATCAGTTGCGAAATCAGATTGACTCTATGGAGCGACGTATTGTGAGCGAGATCAAAAAATGGTTCGACAGGAGTATCACCAGCGACCTTATGCGAATTCGACGAGAAACCCCCCAATTCTACAATGGTATGTTCCAGCTTTCGCGTGCGCTCGGGGAGGTCGCTTCCACACTTAGGGCAGATATCGAGGCACTCAATCGGCGGCTTCTCATCAGATGCGGTGCGTTGGTTGGAGAGAAAATTACAGAGGACTCGATATCAGATATAGCCCGCGCCCCGGGTATTCAAACGAAATTCATCAGTGCCGCGGGTGCAGTCCCAAGTTCATTTTGTCGGGAAGTCGGCAAGGCTCTGGGCGAGGAGGTCAGTCGAGTTGAACGGGATAGACAACATGACAAAATTGGTGAAGGATTGCCCACGCCGCCATCTGCTTCTGTCCCAAAATCCGCCCCTGGCTCGCCGCCGCCAAATAACAAGGGATCGGCGATAAAACGGCAAGGTTATATCAGAAGCGGGAAATACATCAAGACCGATGCCGAACAATTTGAAACGGCTCTAGGCGAGGAGGTCAGTCAAGTTGAACGGGATAGACAACATGACAAAATTGGTGAAGGATTGCCCGCGCCGCCATCTGCTTCTGTCCCAAAATCCGCCCCTGGCTCGCCGCCGCCAAATAGCAAGGGATCGGCGATAAAACGGCAAGGTTATATCAAAGGCGGGAAATACATCAAGACCGATGCCGAACAATTTGAAGAGGAGTGATTATGAGCAACGTTCATTTTGAGTTCGCCGAGTATCTCCGTCAGGCCAATAGCCTGAGAACTCGGCTCATGGATGTGTTGCAGGCGTCGGACGATGGGAAAGTCGCCGCGTTCATGAACGACGTTCCAACCATTGCTTCGCCCGATGACGGCGCGCCGCTCACGCTGGCATTTGTCGGTCAATACAATGCGGGCAAATCGACGATCATCAGCGCGTTGACGGACAAACGCGACATTCCCATCGATGCCGATGTCTGCACGGACGAGGTGACGGGCTACGATTGGGAAGGTATTCGCTTGCTCGATACGCCCGGCATCCATGCGGGATATCCCGATCACGATGAGTTGACCTATCGCACAATTGACGAGGCGGATCTCCTCGTATTCGTTATTACGAGCGAGTTATTCGACGATATCATAGGCCCGCACTTTCGGGACTTGGCATTCAAAAAAGATAAGGCGCGGGAAATCCTACTGGTTGTCAACAAAATGGATATGGACCCTGGCACACCCGAAATTAAGCGCCCCTATCTGGCCGAGGTGACAAAACCTTTGGCTGTCGAAGACTTTGGGACAGTGTTTATTGACGCGCTGTCTTACCTCGAGGCACTCGAGGAGACAGACGATGAGGATCGACGGGAACTTTTCGAGATTGCGGGTTTTGATTCCTTCGTCGAAAGGCTAAACGAGTTTGTCGGTGACCGGGACTTTATGGGACGTCTGACGACGCCGCTCTTTTCGATACGGTCTGTGGCACAGCAGGCGAATGCCCATCTCTCGGTCGATATGCCAGAGGAGCGGACAGCACTCGAGTTGCTGAATCGAAAGTGGAGGCTATTCCGTTCGTCGCGTGATCGGTTGCGGAGTACGATGAATGGATTGATCAGCCAAGCCGTAGCAGACATGACGAGGTCTGGAGATGGCGTTGCAGAGCACATTGAGCCGGGAAGTACTGCGGACAGCGTGGAAGCGCGACACGAACAGGCTCAAAAGCATGTGCAGGAACGGTGCGATCAACTGCGGGAGGCCGCGCGGGAGGCGGTTGTTGAGGAACTCCAAGATCTCGAGCGACAGTTGGAGACTCTCGACCAAGGCAATTTGGCGCAGACGCTTCGGGCTAGCGTCGAGGCAGAGTACGATCCCGGCGTGCCGCACGACGAGTACTCCAATGATCGGTCCAACGCATCAACTGCAATGCCCTCTGACTGGTCGGCGCGTCTCCAGAAGGTCGGCAACATTGCCAATCATCTCGGAAAGTATGCCGCGACCTGGACCACCGGCCCTTTTGCCCAAGCCGCGCGATTGGGCTCTGCAACTGCTGCACGGGGAAGCCAGGGCCACCAAGTTATCTACAATGTCGGGAAATTTCTCGGCGTGCAGTTCAAGCCTTGGGGAGCGGTGAATGTGGCGAAACACATCGGAAATGCGGGACGTGTTCTCGGGGCCATTGGCGGCGTCTTGGGCATCTTCGCACAGATCTACGAGGAGGAGCAACAGGCGGAGCTCAAACGAAAACTGCGAGATGCGCGAGATTCCGTCAGGCAAAACTATCGAGATGCCATCCGAGAGATCGAAACGGAATTTCGGGCGACTTATGAGGCGTTCTCCCAAGATTTTTACGGCGGGGAGTTGGAAGCGACAGACAAATTGCGGGATGATTTGGTGGGACAGCGAAGCGCACGTACCGACACGGCGAATTTGTTGGGACAGATCGCTTTGGACGCCCAACCCCTCATCCAAAATATCCAAACCGATGCGTCATGACACGCCCATGCATTGGATGCCAAAGATCGGTTTCCGAATCATGGATTCGCCTCGGTCATCAGCCACTTAGCGGAGGTTCTTCAGATGAACGCGAGTCAAAAGACCCTAAGAAGCCATCTAAAAACTCGGACCGCCATTGAGAGAGCCACAAAAGCATTCGCTTTTCGCAGGTCAAAACCATACCTATCGCAAAAATAGGATGCCTTGATTCCCCCCTTCCTCGCAGGAAGGGGGGCCAGGGGGGTAGGTCCCGATAATTTTTAGATGGCTTCTAAGAAGCCATCTAAAAACTCGGACCGCCATTGAGAGAGTCGCAAAAATTCGCTTTTCGCAGATTAAAACCCAAGAATAAGGGCCTTTATTTTTTTTTAGCAGGAAGACACTCTCTTAAAGTTCAAGGGGTTTGGGGGGTGGTTCGATAGAGGGGAGAGGTGAGACAGGAGACGGGAGAGGGAAGACGGAAGAGGCGAGAGGCGAGAGACGAGAGGCAGAGGTCAGTAGTCAGGCCGCGTAGGGGCGTAAAATTTTACGCCCTTACAGAGAGTCAGAGGTCATCGTAGGGATAGGCTCCCACGTATTTCGTAGGGATCGCTTTGTAGGAATGAGGGTCAATGCGATGATGCCAAAAGCGATAAATTTTTTGACCTGCATTGCCGGCATACCCAGTGTGCGTTTGTTCGGAATTTTGACCGTTGTGTTGGCGGTGGCATGTGGCAAGGTGGTCGAGCCGGAATTTGTGATTGAAGAATCCATCGTCACCACGCCTGCGGGCACGGAGCATGTGCAGGTGTTCGTCCCGGCCAGCACATTTACGATGGGTTCGAGCGATGGCCCGGCCAATGCGCGGCCCGCGCACGAGGTGATGCTCGACGCATTTCACATCGACAAGTACGAAGTGACCAACGCGCAGTATTTGGCGTATGTCGAGGCTGTGGGCAGCGAACGGCCGCAGTTTATTCGGGACGAGGGGTTTAATCAACCCGATCAGCCCGTGGTGGGGTTGGCGTGGTATCAGGCGAGGGATTATTGCCAGTGGGCGGGTTTGCAGTTGCCGAGTGAAGCGCAGTGGGAATTGGCCGCTGCGGGCACGGATGGGCGCGTGTTTCCATGGGGCGACGCGCCTGCCGATGAATCGCTGTGCAATTTCAATTTCAGTGCCGGGCTAATGCCCGTGGGCAGTTATCCCGATGGCGCGAGTCCTTTCGGCGCGCTGGATATGGCGGGCAATGTGTGGGAGTGGACGCTAGATGAATACCAGCATACGTATTACGCGAACAGCCCGGTTCACAATCCGGTCAATTTGAAAAACGCGGGCTTGGAAGATGGCCCGGATCGCACGTTGCGCGGCGGGAGTTGGGTCTCGACACAATACAATGTCCGCGTGTTTGTGCGGAGTTCGGTTTTGATCATGGAAGAGCAAGACCAGCCGCGCGGCCTTCAAATAGATGCCTATATCGGATTTCGTTGCGCGCGGGAATGAAAGGCGGGAGACGGGAGACGGGAGAGGTAAGACGGGAGACACCCCTTACACGTAGGGACAGGCCCCCGTGCCTGTCCTGATCCCGACGTTTGATTTCGCCCCGACGCCTTTTGTGGCTTTTGTGGCTTCCGTGCCTTTCGGCTCGTTTCACTCGAGCAAATGAAGCACTTTTGCCTGCACAGATTCCGCGATCGAATCCCGAATAAAGTCACTGGCCTTGAGAATTTCAATGCCGATGAGTTCCCCTTTGTCATTGTATTCCGCCGTAATATTGGGGCTGATTTCAATGCTTCCGTTTTCCGGATCATCAGAAATCGCCCAGTACAAGACATCTTCTCGCTCGAAGTATTTCATCTTCGCCTTACCCATGGATAAATCTCCCCGTTTTAATCCGAATATTGATTTGTTGCCGCGTGGTGGCGTGGACAGTCACGGGTATGATGCTGTCCTCGTCCGATTCATAAGGGATCGAGACCAATTTGCTATCACAGCGTCCAACTGCAATGCGGCGCCCCGTGACCACATCGAAATATCGCTCAGAAGAATATCGGACGATGTCCTCGATGATGCCCAAGTCAAACCCGCGCAAAGAGGCTTTGTATCGCAGGTAGTCTGTCCAAGTGATTCTCATTGCGATCTCGCCTTGAGGTTATTTGAATTTTCAAGGTAGCCCAATACGTTGTCACATGCAAAGTCAAAACGCGATGAGATGGGCGAGACGGGAGACACCCATCACCTGTAGGGACAGGCCCCCGTGCCTGTCTGTGAATCTGGCGATATAGTCAGCAGTCAACCAACCATACACCCCTTACCCGTAGGGACAGGCCCCCGTGCCTATTCAAATGCAGGACAACCACAGGGGGTTGTCCCTACGGTAGCGTTTGTAACGGGTTATTGTAGGGACAGGCCCCCGTGCCTGTCCGTTTATTGGATATCTGGAGTCGATCTTTGAAGACGTTGATCAAAAAGCCCATTGCCGTTGGAATCGCGCTGGGGGCCGTCGCGCTCGCAGGGATGGCGGTTTATCTGTTTTTGCGGTCGGATCAGGCGGTGCAACCGGGCGAACGAGAAGATGATCGGGCGCTCGCGTCCGAGGAC
Organism: Candidatus Latescibacterota bacterium; assembly: GCA_965242535.1. Classification (GTDB taxonomy): domain Bacteria; phylum Latescibacterota; class UBA2968; order UBA2968; family UBA2968; genus VXRD01. The sequence goes on along the minus strand of OZ251458.1, from coordinate 3,484,173 downwards.
TATGCGGGGGCAGAAAGTTGTCGCCCGTGCCACGGGGAGGCGTTTGAGACGTGGTCGCATTCGGCGCACGCAGGGGCGATGGCGCAGGCGACGCCGCAAACGGTGAAGGGCGATTTTGTGCAACAGACCACGCACGAGTTTGACGGGCAGACGTATCGGATGTTCACGAAAGAGGGGCGTTATTTTATCGAGGCACCCAACCGCGACGGGCTGATGCAGACGTATCCGGTGGTGTACACGCTGGGCGCGCGGCAACACGAGAATTACTTGACGCGGTTTCCCGACGGGCGGTTACAGATGTTGCCGGTGTATTACGATCTGAATCAAAAACGCTGGTTTGACTCGGCCGAAGGCACGTTGGAGATCGGGCGCGCACTCGGGGGGGATGAGTTTTATTTTTGGGCGAATCACGGGCGCACCTGGAACAAGCAATGCTTCGATTGCCATGCGTCTCAGATGCGAAAAAATTACGATTTGAGGACCGATACGTACAAAAGCGCGGTGGGTGATTTGAGCATCAATTGCGAGGCGTGTCACGGGCCGGGCGCGGCGCATGTCGCGTTTTGGCGCGCCGCGGCCGAGGATCCGCAGTTGGCAATGCAACCTGAGCGGTCATTGCCCGATTTGAGCGGTTTGAGTTCGCAACAGCAGGTAGAGGCCTGCGCGCAGTGCCACGCCTTGAAAGTCCCCTTGCGGTCGGGCTATGTGCCCGGGGATGATTATTGGGATTATTACGAGTTGCGCTTGATCGATACGGACGATGCGTTTTGGCCCGATGGGTCCGCGAAAAAGTTGGCGTATCCGTATTTGCAATTCGGCAACAGCGCGTGTTTTCTCGAGGCGGGGTTGACGTGTACCGGATGCCACGCGACGCACGGCAGTTCGAGGCGGTCGGAATTGATCGCGGACCCGCGCGGAGTGGGGCTTTGCGCGCGCTGTCACCCGGATATCGCCGCCGATGTCAATGGGCACACGCACCACAAACCCACCGGGCCGGGCGGAGCTTGTCAGGCGTGCCACTTGCCGCAACAATTTCGCAATCAACTCGTGATGACCGATCACCGCATCGCCGTGCCCGTGCCGGAAAATACCGCGCGCTTGGGCATTCCCAATGCGTGTGGGCAAAGCGGTTGCCACGCGGATCAATCCGCCGAATGGGCGTCGGAAACCGCGCGGGCGTGGTATGGCGATTATCAAGATGTACACGTGGCACGCGCCGAGGCGATTCACCGCGGGCGAGAAGGCGATGCCGGCGCCGTGGGCGCGTTGCAGGCCATGCTGGCTTCCGATCTGCCGCCGTTGACGCGCGCGGGGGTGATCGCCATTTTGGGCGCGTTGGGCGATGGGCGGGTCGCAGGCGATTTGAACCGCGCGCTCGTGGATTCGCATTCCGCCGTGCGGGCGCAGGCCGCTGTCGCGCTGGGGCGGATCGGCGATCCGATGGCCCTGCCCGAGTTGGTGTCCGCGCTCTCCGACAGCGTGTTTTCCGTGCGTATTCGCGCGGCGTATTCGCTGGCGAGCCTGGGCTACGTGCCGAAAAATGGCGAAGATGGGGCGCGATACAGGCGGGCATTGGACGCATTTCAGGCGATAGTTAGCGGCGATGGGCTTTTGGCGGACGATGCGTTTATGCACCTCAATGTGGGGCAGATTCACGAATTTGATCGGGCGTTTGACCAAGCGCGCGAACACTACGGTTACGCGTTGCGTTTCGCGCCCGGCCTGGTCGAGGCACAAGATCGCATGCAGCGGTTGTTGGAAGCCGAGGCGCGATACAAAAAGCTGGTCGAGATGCTGACCCCTGTGATGGAGAAAGACGCGCGCGCGCGAATCGCGCTGGGGCTGGCGTACATCCACAGGGGCAAAGCGCGAGCGGGAATCGCGCTGTTGCAAGCGGATGCGCGGTCCGAAATCGTGCAAACCGGCTTGGGCGACGCCCATCGCACCTTGGGCAATCTCGATCGGGCGAAGCGACATTACGAAACGGCGCTGGCACTGGCGCGAGAATTTCCCGGCGCGCACCGAGGGCTCGCTTTGATCGCGTATTCGCAGGGCGATAGCACTTCTGGCAAAAAGCATTGGGATCGGTTTGTGCAAGGGCGAGACGAGACTTCGGATGGGGTGAAGCGGTTGATGAAAAAAAAATAGGGGGCGGCGATCAATCAGCCCTGCCCCCTCAATCGCAGGGATAGGCCCCGTGCCTGTCCTGCCTGTGGCGATAGCCGATAGCCAATCGCCGATAGCCAAAACATGAGATCCATGCGATACCGATTTTATTTTTTTTCACAGCCCCATCCCCTAATTTGAGCGTTTGACGCCGCACGCCGTAGGCACAAGCGCAGCCGCCGCATCGAAGACAACCCAACCAAACGCTTGACGAGCAACGCCTAATCCGTACAGAATGAGGTATGCGATGTCCATTCACAACCGCGCAAAATACGGCGCCGAAGCCTTTGGCGAATTTGCGGGCAGCCTGCCCCAACCCTTCCCGCGCACCATGGGTGCAAATTGCCTGACGTATCTCGAAGAAGTCGTAGAATCGGGTTTGCAATGCGACATGGTCGGGCGATTTGAAGCGGCTTTTGCACGGGAAATGGGCGTCAAACACGGCATTGGCACGCCGGGATGCACGGCGGCACTCAACATTTTGGTCGCGGCCCTCGACATGCGACCCGGCGATGAAATCATCGTATCGCCCATTACCGACTACGGCACCCTGATGGGGTTGCTCAAAGAAAACTTCATCCCGGTTTTTCCCGACACCGAACCCGGCACCCCGCTCATCAGCACCCGCACCATCGCGCCACACATCGGCCCCCGCACGCGGGCCATCCTCGCCGTGCATATCACCGGTCTGATTTGCGATATGGATCCCATCCGCGCACTGGCAAAAAAACGCGGCTTGCTCGTCATTGAAGACGTCTGTCAAGCCGCGTTTGGCACGTACAAAGGCCGCCTTGCGGGCACCCTCGGCGATGTCGCCGCCTTCTCATTCGATTCGGAAAAAACCCTCGGCTCTGACGTCGGCGGTTGCGCGATTACAAATGACGACGCATTGGCCGAACGGATTCGGTTTATCGGGCAAAGCCGAGGCGGGCAAATGGTCGAGGGATTGGGGCGCGTCCACGCCGCGAATGGCTACGCCCTCCGCATGACCCAATCGACGGCCGCCATCACCCTTGCCCAACTCGAAATCATCCGCCCTGCGGTGGCGCATATCGACCGCATGATTCGCCTCATCACCGACAAACTCGGGGCTATTCCCGGCATTACCCCCTTGTCCATTCCGGATTACATGGGGGTCTATTCCTGTTGGATGGCCGGGTTTTGCATCGACCCGCGCGCTTTTAGATGCGACGCCGAATCCTTTGCCCGACAAGTCGCCGATGCCGGGTTGACCGGCGCCGGGCTCGGCAAGTACTATCTCATGCCCGCCGCGCTGCCCTTCTTGACCGACAAAGCCGAAAAACGCCTCTTTCCCTTTTCAAAACCGCCCGCCTCTCATACCTATCGCTACGACGCCGACACCTGTCCCAATGCCCGGGATTTTTTGAACCACTTCATCCGCTGGACCACATTTTGTGAGAAGTACCAACCCGAACACTGCGACCTCGTCGCCTCAATCGTCGCCGCCGTTGCCGATCAAAACCGCGTCTGACACCATGCCAACGCCATACTCCTTACATGCCCGGTACTATCGCGCCTTGCCCATTGACGCGCCAAAGTACGAGTCCGTGCGCCTCGCCGCGTCCGTTGAACGCACCGCCCTGATCGGCATGCACTGCTGGAACATCGGTTGCCCAGACGGGCCGGCGATCGACGTCAATTACTGCGTGGGCATGGGTTGGCCCCAGGCCACCGCCGAGGCGGCGCGCATCATGGCCGAGGTCATCCGCCCGGCGATGGACGCGGCGCGCAAAATCGGGATGCCCGTCTGCCACGTCGAATCCGATTGGATGGCGCGTCAGTACCCCCAGATCCCGGCCCGCCGCCAGACAGCGGTCAAACGCGCAGACCGCGCACAGGCCATGCAAGACCGCGCCCATGGCCCGAACTACCTCGCAAAGTCGCCCCTCGCGCGCATGAAACGGGCGGAAATCGTTTCGCCCATTCGGGACGAACCCCTGGTTTTTTACACCGATGCCTTGGACGCCCATCTCAAATCCCGCGGCATTACCACCCTCATCTACACGGGATTTGCGACCGACATGTGCATCCTCAATGCCGAAGGCGGGGCGAGGGCCATGCTCGCGTGCGGGTATCGATGCGTCCTCATGCGCGATGCGACGATCGGCGTGGAAACCCCCGAATCCTTCCCCGAAAAATTGGCGACTCGGTACGGCGCGCACATCTTCGAATGGCAAATCGGGTATAGCACCGCGTTCCGGGATTTCATCCACGCGATTTCCGATATCGCTTGAACAAAGGAGAACGACATGGCCCTCGCGATCTGCCCGTGGAAATACGACAAGACCTGGGTCTATTCCATCACCTACGACGAAGCCCTCGCCGACTTGCACCGCTTTGCCATTCCCATCCATGAGCAATATGGCATTCCGGGCCATGTCGAGGTGGTGGTCGGGCAGTTGGGCGAGGTGCGCGACATTGGCCATTCGAGCTACAACGGCTATCGGCACATGAATGCCGGCGAACTCAAAGACCTGCTCGCCCGGGGGTGGGGCATTGGCAACCACTCGTGGAGCCACCAACTCATTCGGCCCGATGGGGTGCATCGAGAACTCGGCATGGCAAAAGACGCGCTCGAAGCCGCCATTGACGCGCCTGTCGATCTCTACTGCGCGCCCGGCGACAACGCCAACATGTCGGACCACGTCCTCGAAGCGTGTCGCAAATACGGCTACCTCGGCGCGATGAGCCTCACCGATGCCCTCAACCGCCCGGATGAACCGCTCTTTTGGCTCAACCGCACGGCCCTGCACGAGCGGTATTACGCGCCCTTTTTCAGCGAATACGACCCGTTTCGCAACATCCGCCACGCGCGAGCGGAACGGGGCTGGATCATCGACTACTGCCACTGCCCGTTGGAAACGCCCATCCATCCCAACAAAGACTGCTCGCACGAGCAACTGCGAAAGAGATTTGAAACCGTACGCGCAGAAAGCGGAGACGCAGTTTGGTGCGCCGTGCCCGAAGAAGTGATTTTCTATCACCTGACCCGACACCACGCGCAAATCGAAACCCTCGCCGACACGGAGGCTCAAAAGCACTACCGCCTCCACCTCAACGGCCTGAGCGACCGCGTCACCTGCCGCACCCTGACCCTGCACGCCGATGTGCCCGCCGCGTGGTGTCGCTCGCCCAAAGTGTGGATCGACGGACGAGCCCATCCCGCGCTCCTCGCAAAACCTCGAAAATTGCAAATCACAATCGATGCCACCGACGGCATGGAACTGATCTTCGGGCCTTCGCAGTGAGGCTTTGCCCAAAACGCGCCATCTCGAGCGGGGCCTGCGGGTTGGACTACGCGCTCGACAATGCCGCGATGGTCAATCCCATCAGGCCCTCTTGCCCATTACCCGTAGGGACAGGCCCCCGTCGTGACCTGTCGGGGCGTAAAATTTTACGCCCTTACCCAACCCCCCCAACCCGTAGGGACAGGCCCCCGTACCATCTGTACTAACGAATTACTCTGTAAATTAAATGATACCAAATTTTGATATGCACCACCCCGCACCGACATTGCTCGCTTTTCTAACAACTTTGGTCCTAAGAAGCCATCTAAAAATTATTGGGACCTACCCCCCTGGCCCCCCTTCCTGCGAGGAAGGGGGGAATCAAGGCGTCCTATTTTCGCGCTATGTATGGTTTTGACCTGCGAAAAGCGAATGCTTTTGCGACGATCTCAATGGCGGTCCGAGTTTTTAGATGGCTTCTAAAGCATTGTTTGTTGCTTTTGATGCCTTCGGCGACCTACTTTTTTTCAACAGCAAAAAAAAGTAGGCGAGCGGGGTACAACTGCCCGAGCAGTTCAAAAATGCCGCTCTCATGCGCCGAGGGGCTAGCACAGCGCAAATCGCTTTTGTAATAGAACGACATGCGTTGGCCTGCAAAGTGGGTTGCAAAACAAAAGTGCGTTGCGAGACGGACTTGCGCGCTGTGCTTGATGGCTTTCGTTGATGAACTTTGGGGATGGCACGGTTGGCGATAGCTTCTCTGAAGGACGGTGGGACAGCAAAGCGATCCCGATGATGAATTAGTTGGTACAGATGGCCCCCGTCGTGACCTGTCGGGGCGTAAAATTTTACGCCCTTACCCCCAAACCCCTGTCCCCATCCGTCGTAGGGACAGGCCCCCGTGCCTGTCCTCTCGCGATAGTGTTCAGTGATCAGTCCCATCACCCCCTCTTGCCCATTACCCTTAGGGACAGGCCCCCGTCGTGACCTGTAAGGGCGTAAAATTTTACGCCCTTACCCAACCCCTGTCCCCATCCGTCGTAGGGACAGGCCCCCGTGCCTGTCCTCTAGCGATAGCGTTCAGCGATCAATCCCATCACCCCCTCTTGCCCATTACCCGTAGGGATAGGCCCCCGTGCTGTCCTCTCGCGATAGCCGATAGCCAATCGCCGATAGCCAAAACATCAGATCCATGCGATACCGATTTTACTTTTTTGTTCTATTGACCGTCACCTCCCCTTGCCTCGCGCGAGAAATTGAGCTCGCGGATACGACCAGTAGCGGTCACGCTAAAAATTTCCGCGAGGAGATAAAGGCCACCCTGTCTGGTCTGGATACGACTCACTGGCATTTGCGGAAGGGCCGCGAGGAAGCACTCGTGCAGGTTCGGGATACGACGGCTGCGACTGGCTGGAATCCAATCGCGGGCGAGTCCTTTGAGCTCGTACCCGTGGATGAGACCCCTGCCGGTCGCTGGAGCGCGATTGCGGGTACGTCGTTTTTGGATGATGGCGAGTGGCCCTACATCGACCACGAGGGCAACTTGTGGTGGGCGCGGCAACGAGAGGTCTTTGTGCTGAAAGGGGATCGCATCTCGCAGATGACCCTCGACTTTCAGGCGCGGGTGATTTTGCAAGATGCGGCGGGGGCGATGTGGTTTTTTGGACACGCCCGGGATTCGCTCATCGCATCGCGCTACGACGGCGCAACATGGGCGACCACCAAGACCAAATTGAAATGGGATTTGATCGCGCGTCCGCCTGGGGTCGTCGATGGCAACGGGCGATTTTGGATGCGCGCCGAACCGCTCTTTCAACGCAGCCGTTATTCGGGATACGGCATCTTTGAGTATGCCGAGGGACGCTGGGTTCACCACACGACCAAAGCCGGGCTTATGCACGATAGGATTTACGATTTGGCCGTCGACCGCGAAGGCCATGTCTGGGCCGCGACCCTCAAAAGTGCGAGCCAGTATCGCGGCAATCAATGGCACAATTACGACCGCACAGACGGATTGAGCGATGAAAAGGTGTATCGAATCGCCGTGGGCAAAAATGGCGATGTGTGGTGTACGCACGGCAATCGCGATGATATTTCCGTTTTTGACGGTGGCAAATGGCGCGTGATCGACCAACGGGCGGGCATGCCCATCGGCGAAGTGCGGGCCGCGTTTGGAGCGCGCGATGGCGCGTTTTGGTTTGGCACGCACCACCGCGATATCGCCGATCCCGACCAAAGCGGGCTGATTCGCTTTGACGGGCAATCCTGGCTCGTGCTGACGAAAAGCGATGGCTTGCCCGGCAATCGCGTTTGGAGAATCGCCGAACGGCCCGACAAAAAGCTGTTGTTGCAGATCCCCGATCGCGCTCTGACGGTGTTTGAACCCGATACGACGCACTGGGCGCGGATTTCGGGGCATGTCGAAAATCAGCGCGCCATCTCGTCCATCGCCGTATTTGCGACCACCCCCGATGGACATGTCAAGGCGAGTACCGCGACCGACGCGTCGGGTTATTACGAGATGCGCGTCTTGCCCGGCGAATACGAGGTTCGCCTGCCCGATGCCTGGGGCGGCGCGCGCGACGTCATCGCAAGGCCAGGCGAGGTCGTCAATGGCGTGGATATTCGCCCCATGTGGTTTGTCGATTCGGCGGCGCAAAAATTCATTTTTGCACTGATCAATGTCTTTCTTAAATTCGCGATGTACGTCGGCATATTCTATCTCATCATTCTCGCGGTGGCTTCGCTATCGCCCAACCCACTCGCGCAAGGGGGCTATGCCGATGGAAAACATTGGTCCCGACAATTCTCAAGGTCGCTATCGCCCAACCTCGCGCAGGGGGACTATGCCGACGCCGTGCGCCTGCGCTTTCACGGAAAGGGCCACAGTTTATTCGGGATTTTTGTGGTCAATACCCTGCTCACGCTCCTCACGCTCGGGGTGTATTACTTTTGGGGCAGGGCGAAAATTCGGCGTTACATGCACGGGCAAACCGCATTGCACGACAGCCGGTTTTCAAACACCACCAAAGGCGGCGAACTCTGCGTGGGTTGGGTAAAAGCCGTTTTGTTGATCGTCACCATCACCGTGCTCACCGAAGTGCCCTCGTTTTTCTGGGAAAACATGACGCACGAGTGGATCACCGCGATCGCGTTTTACGGGCTTTTCATTTTTCTGTTTTTGCCCATGGCGATAGTGGGTTCATGGCGTTTTCGGCTCAGCCGCACATCTTGGCGGGGCATTCGGTTGTCCTTTCGGGGCAGCGCGAAAACATTTTTCAAACTCTACTATGTCGGGGTGTTGAAAACCCTGTTCACCCTGGGGTTTTACTATCCCTATTTCGAAACGAAAATGCGCCGATTCATGACCCGAGACGCGCGCTTTGGCACCGGGCGGTTCGATTTTTCCGGGCGTGGGCGCGATCTGTTCGCGCCGTTCGCGATGTGTGTGTTGCTCTCGCCCTTTACCCTGTTTTTGTGCTGGGCGTGGTACGCGGCGCGAAAGACGCGCTACTACTGGTCGCACACCACATTGGAAGGCGTCCCGTTTCTCTCGACCGTCAGCGGCAGCCGCCTCCTGTCTTTGAAGGTGGGCAATTTCATTTTGCTCGTCTTTTCCTTGGGGTTGGCATGGCCCTGGGTCGCGGTTCGCAACAGCCGGTTTTGGTGCGCCCATCTCGCGTTGGCCGGGCAACCGGATTTTTCCCGAGTGGCGCAGGATTTTTCAGACGCGGGTACGACGGGCGAGGGCATGAGCGATTATCTCGATTTTGAATTTGAGTTTTAGAATGGAACGCGATACTTGGCACGCGCACTTTTTCGATGGTCAAACCGCACAACGCTATCCCGTGCAAGTGCGGGTTGGGGCCGATGGCCTCGAGGCGATATTTTCCGACCGCCCCTCTGAACGGTGGGCTTATGGACGTTTTCGCCAGACCGAGGGGTTTTACGCAGGCGAATGGGTGCGGTTTGAAAAGGACGACGGTTCGGGGCAGGCGCTCGCGATCGAAGATGTGGCGATTTTAACGGCGATTCGCGCCCGCTATCCCGCGTCCGGCTTTCACGATCCCGCGGTTCGCCGCTACCGCCCTCCACTCGTCGGGCTGTGCATCGCGGGCATCGTCCTCGTTGTCTATCTGCTTTACGGGTATGGGTTGCCCATGTTCGTCGATGGCATCGCGCGCATCGCGCCCGTCGCTTGGGAAAACGCGCTCGGCCGATCTTTTGTCGCGTACATCGCGCCCGAGGCGGATCGGTGCGGCGACGCGGTCTATGCCGAGGTGGTGGATGAGATCGTCGCCCGCCTAACCGCGCAGGCGGACCTGCCCTACACCTTTCGCGTCTATGTGGTGGATGACGACCGCCTCAATGCGTACGCGCTACCCGGCGGTTATATCGCCATAACGACCCGATTCCTCGCGCAGATGAAATCCCCGGAACAACTCGCCGGCATCATCGCCCACGAAATTCAGCACGTCGCCCAACGACACGGCACTCGAGCCGTTTTCCGGGAAATCGCGACACGCGCCCTCGTCGCGGCCGTCTCGAGCGAGGCAGGCGGGTTGGACTACGTGCTCGACAATGCCGCGATGGTCGGTTCCATGCGGTTTTCGAGACAGCACGAATCCGCTGCGGATATTCAGGGGATGAACATGATTTTGGATGCGAAGATCGATCCCGTGGGCATGGTCGAGGTCTTTGAAATCATCCTCGCGGCCACGGGCGATTTGCCAGATGGCATGGCCTATATTTCCAGCCACCCCTTGACAAAAGACCGCCTCCGTTCCCTCGCGTCCTACGCGGACTCGCTATCCGTCGCGCCCGTGCCGATAGTCCCCGATTCGACCTGGGCGCGGTTTGAACGCGCGATTCGGGAGGGGAAATGTTCGAGACAGTAATCAGGTCAGTCCCATCAATCCCTCGGTCCATTACTACCCGTAGGGACATGTCCCCGTCGTGACCTGTAAGGGCGTAAAATTTTACGCCCTTACCCAACCCCTGTCCCCATCCGTCGTAGGGACATGCCCCCGTTATCTTTGGCCGAGCACGGGGCATCGCCTTTTTGTGCCTTTTGTGCCTTTTATGCCTTTTGTGGCTAACCCCATCTCGTATCTTCGGACAGGCACAGGGGCCTGTCCCTACGATTGCGATTGCTTCTTCCCTCTCCCCTCCCGTCTTGTATCTTTGACCGAGCACGGGGCATCGCCTTTTTGTGCCTTTTGTGCCTTTTGTGGCTAACCCCATCTCGTATCTTCGGACAGGCACAGGGGCCTGTCCCTACGATTGCGATTGCTTCTTCCCTCTCCCGTCTTGTATCTTTGGCCGAGCACGGAGCATCGCCTTTTTGTGTTTTTGTGCCTTTTGTGCCTTTTGTGCCTTTTGTGGCTAACCCCATCTCGTATCTTCAGACAGGCACAGGGGCCTGTCCCTACGATTGCGATTGCTTCTCCCCTCTCCCGTCTCCCGTCTTCCCTGCCTCATCCCTTTTGAAAGGAGAAAACATGTCACATACCCACCCAAACGTCCTCTGGCTGTTTCTCGAGGACATGAATCCGTGGATGAGTTGCTACGGCGACCAAACCGTGCAGACGCCGAATATAGACGCGCTCGCGGCCTCGGGCGTGCGATTTGATCGGGCGTATCAAACGTCGGGCGTGTGCTCGCCATCGCGGTCAGCAACCATTACGGGGATGTATCAAACGACCATTGGCGCGCACAATCACCTCAGTTCACAGCCCCGGTTTCGCGGGTTGGATATGGGCGAGGAGTACGACGCCATCCACTTGCCCGAGGGGATGAAGACGATCCCCGAATATTTTCGAGACGCGGGATATTACACATTTAACGAGGGCAAAACGCACTACAATTTCGTCTATGAGTCGGATGTTTTGTTCGACCATCACAACGGCGCCAATGATTTCAAAGGGGCGAAAAAAGGAACCGAGTGGTCCGCACGCGCGCCCGGTCAGCCGTTTTTTGGACAGATTCAACTCCGGGGCGGCAAGAGCATCGGGTTGCTCAAGGGCCGCGAAACCGATCCCGCCGCCGTGCCCGTGCCCGCGTTCTATCCGGACCACGAGATCATCCGCGGGGAAATCGCCCTGCACTACGATTGCATCTCGCACACGGATCGGCAGGTGGGCTGGATTTTGGCGCGGTTGGAAGAAGATGGCTTGCGCGACAATACGATCGTTTTCCTGTTCAGCGACCACGGCATGCGCTTGCCTCGGCACAAGCAATTCATCTACGAAGGCGGTCACAAAATCCCGCTGATGATTTCTTGGGCCGACAACGCCCGGGTCGTACCGCCCGGCACGGTGCGGTCAGATCTCGCCAGCGGCATCGACATCGGCGCCACGTCGCTCGCGCTCGCCGGGCTCGATGTCCCCGATTACATGGAGGGACAAAATTTGTTCGGCGGGGATTTTGTCGAGCGGGACTACGTGATCGCGGCAAGGGATCGCTGCGATTTTACCATAGATCGCATGCGCGCCGTGCGCTCGCAGCGGTATCGCTACGTGCGAAATTTCATGACCGATAGGCCCTTGATGCAGGCGCAATACCGCGATGGATCGGATTACATGGAACTGATGCGCGGAATGTACGCCCGCGGCGAACTCGCGCCCGAGCAGGCGTTTCTCTGGGCGACGGAACGCCCGGCAGAAGAGTTTTACGATTGCGATGCCGATCCCGACGAGGTGAACAATCTCGCGGACGATCCCGGCCATGCAGACGCTTTGCAATGGCACCGCGATATTTTGATCCGATGGATCGCACAAACAGGCGACAAGGGCCAATACCCCGAATCGGAAATCGGCTTGCGCTGCGCCCTGAAACGCTGGGGCGATAAGTGCATCAACCCCGAGTACGACGCGATCAAATAGCGGACGCAATCAAACCGGGCGTGGCTCGTGCCATTTGTACTTTATTATCGGGATCGCTTTGCAGTTCCACCGTTCTTCAGAGAAGCCATCGCCAAACATGCGATCCCAAAAGCCCATCAAACAAAGCCATCGGGCACAGCGCGCAAGTCCGTCTCGCAACCCAGGTTCATTGGGCAACCCCCTTGGCAGGCTGGCGCATGTCGTCCTGCTACAAAAGCGCTTTGCGCTGTGCCTAGCCCCTCGGCGCATGAGAGCGGCATTTTTGAACTGCTCGGGCAGTTGTACCCCGCTCGCCTACTTTTTGTTGCTGTTGACAAAAAGTAGGTCGCCGAAGGCATCGAAGGCAACAAACGATGCTGTAGGACCAAACGCTTTTAGAAAAGCGAGCCATGTCGGTGCGGATGGGTGCGGATCAACATTTAATTTACGGAGTATTTAGTTGGTGCGGATGGGCCTCGTGCCCACCGAAAAAAAAGGAGACGCGATGAACAAACCCAATATTCTCGTGATTTTGACCGATGACCAGGGATGGGGCGATTTGAGTGTCCACGGCAATACAAATCTCAATACGCCCAATGTGGATTCGCTCGCGCGAGACGGCGCGCTGTTCGACCGGTTTTACGTGTGCCCGGTGTGCGCGCCCACGCGGGCGGAATTTTTGACCGGGCGCTATCATCTGCGCGGCGGGGTCCACGGCGTGAGCACGGGGGCCGAAAGGTTGAATCTCGACGAGCGGACCATCGCCGAGGTGTTTCGCGGCGCGGGCTACGCCACGGGCGCCTTTGGCAAGTGGCACAATGGCACGCAACATCCCTATCACCCCAATGCGCGGGGGTTCGACGAATTTTTTGGCTTTTGCTCTGGGCACTGGGGGCACTATTTCGACGCGGAACTCGAGCACAACGGCGAATTGACGCGCGGCAAGGGCTATTTGCCGGACGAGTGTACAGATCGTGCGATGGCCTTTATGGCGGAGAATGCGGCGCGGGATCGCCCGTTTTTCTGCTATATCCCCTACAACATTCCGCACACGCCCTTTCAAGTGCCCGACCGATTTTACGATTCGTTCCGCGACAAGCCCATAACCATGCGCGCGACCCGTCCCGAAGGCGAAGACATCGACCGCACGCGGGCCGCGCTCGCCCTGTGCGAAAACATCGACTGGAACGTGGGGCGATTGCTCGGCGAGTTGGACGACTTGGGCATCGCGGAAGACACGATTGTGTTTTACTTCGGCGACAATGGCCCCAATGGCGCGCGGTGGAATGGCGGGATGAAGGGCACGAAGGGATCGACGGATGAAGGGGGCGTGCGCGTGGCCGGGTTGATGCGCTGGAAAGGGCGGATTCAGGCGGGCGTGGCGATCGAAGAAATCGCGGGCGCGATCGATTTATTGCCGACCTTTGCGGATTTGGCGGGCGTTGATGTGGCGAGTGAAAAGCCGTTGGACGGCCGCAGTTTGAAGCCCTTGCTCATGGGCGAGGATGTGGATTGGCCCGACAGGATCATTCTGTCTCACCAGCGGGCGCAGCTCAGTGCGCGCAGCCAGCGGTTTCGCTTGGATGTGGCGGGCGCGTTGTACGATATGGTCGCAGATGGCGGGCAGACGATGGACGTGTCAAAAGACCATCCCGATGTGCATGCGGAGTTGTCCGATGCGGTGGCGAAATTTCGCGCCGAGGTGTTGCCCGTCGCCGACGACCGCCCCTTTGCCGTGGGCCATTGGAAATCCACGCGCTTGCCCGCGCGAGACGGGGAGCATTTCGGTTCGATAACGCGCAGTGCAGGCGCGCCCAACTGCTCGTATTTCACGCATTGGACCGAAGTGGGCGATCGGATGACTTGGGAGATCGAAGTCGGCACAGAGGGCGATTACGACGCGGCGATTTACTATACGTGCCCGGCTAAAGACGTGGGCGCGACCGTGGAGTTGGCGTTTCACGGCGCGAATACCGCCTCTGTGCAAGGCCGAGTCCTCGACGCGCACGATCCCCCCCTCGTCGGCGCGAGTGATGATCGCTGGCCGCGCCAGGGCGAGTCTTACGTCAAGGATTTTGTCCCCCTGACTTTGGGAACGATTCACCTGACCGCGGGGCGTGGCACCCTGACCTTGCGCGCCCTCGACATCCCCGAATCGCAGGTGATGGACGTGCGCCGCGTCATGCTGACTTTGAAAGAAGAACAGAACCACAAAAAAACCGCCCACGGTTGTATTCCAAGGCCAAAGCCTTAGCCGCGAGCGGTGAAGCGCAGGGGTCTTACGGGCGATTGGACAAACGGCTTATCGCAGTTGTACCCCGCTAAATTCCCATCTTGTATCTTCGGACAGGCACGGGAGCCTGTCCCTACGGGGATGGGGGCCGGGCGGTCTCCCCCTGTGTATCTTTGGTCGAGCACGCGGGCCTGTCTCTACGATTGCGATTGCTTCTCACCTCTCCCGTCTCCCGTCTCCCGTCTCACCTCTCCCCTTTCCCGTCTCCCGTCTCCCGTCTCCCGTCTCCCCTCTTCTTTTAATACCCCTTCTCCCGTGCCTTCATGCGCGGGTCGTACAGGGCGAGCAAGCCGTCGTCCGTGATCTCGATCATCCGCACATGGGCGGCCACCGCGCCCTTGGTGTTGGTTTTGTAGCCGATGGACTTGAGATATTCCAGCGCGGCCTCGCCGAACTCTTCTTCCAAGCGCACCCACTCATTGCCCTCTGAATGCACGCGCGGCGCGGCGATCGACCACTCGGGGTCTTCGTCGAGCACCAGCCTGCGCGCCAACACCTGAAACACGGACGACGGGATGCGCGTGCCTCCAGACGCGCCGATGGTCAGCATGGGCGCGCCATCGCGCAACACGATGGCCGGGCACATGTTCATAATCGGCGCTTTGCCGGGGCCAATGGAATTTTTCAAGCCCGAACCGGGATCGAACCGCGACATGCCCGCGTTCATCAGCAAGCCAATGCCAGGAATGGTGACGAACGATCCAAAACTCGGCCCGTGCGTGAGGGTCAGCGCGACCAGATTGTTTTGCGCGTCCGCAGTGCAAATATGCGTGGTGCCGCCCGTGTAAAAGGGCCGCAACAGGGATTGACCGCGTTTGCCCTCGGCGATATAGGCGGCGACATCTTTTGCGGTCGCGCCCAAGTGGATATCCGACATCAGTATGTCCATGGGCACCGTGACGAACTTCGGGTCGCCAAAATGCCGGTACCGATCCATCCACGCGGCGCGGATGGTTTCGACCATGCCGTGGGACAAGCGGGCCGAGTCGCGCGCGTAGAGATCCAATTCGGCCACGTCGGCAATGGCACACATCTGCACCAAGCTCAGACCCGCGCTGCAAAGCGGCGAACTGTACACGTCGTATTCCATGCATATCTCGTGGATGGGATCGACCACGCGCGCCTCGTACTTCGCCAGATCGTTGCGCGACAAGACCCCGCCGTTGTCCCGCACATGCGCTACGATGCGGTCTGCGATGTCGCCCTCGTAAAATTCGCGCACGCCCTCGTCCGCAACCCGCCTGAGCAAGTCGCCCAATTCGGGGTTTTTCGCCCGATCCCCGCTTTTGGGCAACTCGCCGTCGATCAGCAACAACTGCGCGGTTTCTGGAAATTCCCGGACGCGCTTTTCGCTTTGGGCGACGCCTGCCGCGTAATTCGCCGACACCCGAAACCCGTTTTCACACGCGCGAATCGCGGGCGCGAGCACGTCTGCCAGCGTCATCTTGCCGAACTTCTCCAGGGCGAGGCCCAGGCCGGAGAGCACCCCCGGCACGGAAATGGCTTTGTAGCCCACTTGATTGGCATAGTCGCTGACCCCAGAGCCAAACCGCCCGTCTGACCGCGTGACGCGAAACATGCGCGCATGGGCCGACCGCGGCGCGGCCGTATTAAAATCGACGCAGACGACTTCGCCGCCGATGTACGCGGTCATCACCCCGCCATACCCGCCGATGCCGCACGATTTAGGCGTTGAAACACACGCGAGGAATGCCGCGCTCACAGCCGCGTCCACGGCATTGCCGCCTTTTCTCAACATACTCACAGCGGCAGAATCGGATTCGGGTTGTCCGACCACTGCGCCGTTTTCAAACATCGCTGCCACAGGCAAAAACCCCCTTTTGTCAGGTCCTCAACGAATCGTAATCGATCACCACTTTGATGGCCCCATCCCCGCGGTCCGCGAACAACTCGTAGCCGCGCTGAATGTCCTCAAACGGCAACACATGCGTCGCCAAAGGCGCGACATCCACCCGCCCCTGTGCGATCAAATCGCGGGCGAGCGAAAAATTGGGTTGCACATCGGGCCCCACCGTAGAGATCAGCTTGAGATTGCGTCTAAAAAATTCCGCGTACTCAAATGGATAATACACATCGTCGGGCACGCCAAAGCCCACCAGAGTGCCCAAACGCCGCAGGAGTTTCATGCACGCATTCAAGGTCTCGGTCTGATGCCCGACCGCCTCGACGACCAGATCGGCCATTTTGCCGCCCGTGATCTCGCGCACGGCTTCGATGGCATCGTTGCTATCGACATTGACCACATGGGTCGCGCCCATCTTTTTCGCCGCGTGCAAGCGGTAATCCAGTTTGTCCATCCCGATCACGCTTCGCGCGCCCAAATTGCCGAGCATGCGCGTGAACAGCAAGCCCATCGGGCCTTGCCCCACAACTGCCACATCCCAATCGACGATATTGCCCAGTTTTTGACACGCCCACACCACTGTGCCCAAGGGTTGGGTCATCAAAATTTGCTCGTCCGGCACGACGCCTTTGGGCAGGGGAATGGTTCGGCTATCGGGGGTGCAAATATATTCGCACAACCCGGTTTGCCCATCGGGCAATGCGAGCACAAAATCGCCCTCTCGAAATTTGCCGGACGTGGAGGCGACCACCGTGCCCAAGCATTCGTGGATCGACAGGCCCACGCGCAGGGGATACGGATCGCCGTGGACGTAATCCACAAATGGCACGCGCTTGGCCCGGCGCGGATCGCGCTGTGCGACTTCCGCCAATTCATTGTGATCGCAATCCCACAAAGGCACGTCTGACCCGCACAAACACGCGCGTTCCAACCGAATTTTCACTTGCCCGGCACCCGCGAGTTGCGGCTCCTCCGCATCGACGACCACCACGCGCCTGCGGGCGACAATCTGTGCTACTTTCACATCTCTCTCCCGGTCTGAAGCCATCGCTACGCCATCCCCACAGCCCGCCTATTTCTGAAACCGCGTAATATAGCGCGTCGCCAAAGAAAAGTCAATGAGACGGGAGACGGAAGATACTCTTCGGCATTAACCCGGCGATCGGGGGGCAGATCTCGCCTCTCGCCTTTTACCTCTCGCCTCTCGCCTCTCGCCTCTCGCCTCTCGCCTCTCGCCTCTCGCCTCTCGCCTCTCGCCTTTTACCTCTTCCCTCTCCCGTCTCCCCGCTTTCGCCTCCCCGCTTCTAAAATTTTTGCGCGACGAATATATCCGCACGCCGACCGAGCACGGCGATGTTTTTGAGGTGTTCGATAGTCGTGAGATCGGTGGGGGCCAGCGCGGTTTTGATCGCGTTCCATTCGCTGGTGAGAATCGCGACCATGCCGTTGGGACGCAGGACGCGGTCGATCTCTGCAAGCGCGGCGCCATAGAGCGCGTGGAGTTCGGACCGGGAACCGATCTGGCGCCCCCAGGGCGGATTGGTGGCAATTTTATCCACAGACCGATCCGGCAGGGGCAGGCGGCGCGCATCCCAGTGGGAAATGGCGCGCGGTTTGTGGCGGTTGCCGAAATTTTCGAGCGCGTCCGCAACGGCGCGTTCGTCGATGTCCCCGCCGCGAATCAGGGCATAGCGACCCGCGAGCGCGCGTTCGATGGCAATGGTGCCCGCGCCGCACATGGGATCGAGAAAAACGTCGTGGTCTTCCGGACAGGTGAGCAAGGCGAGTGCCCGCGCGATCGTGGGGCGCAAGGACGCGGGGCGGTTGGCACTTTTGTACGTGCGATGGCGCGTGGTGTGGTCGGTCAAGCGCAGGCCCAAGCGCGTGTGCGTGCCGGTTTGTTGCAGCCAAAATTCCAAGTCGGCATGGTCCGGCACGAGTCGCCATTTGGGAAAGCGACGGCGGATGGCGCGTTCGAGCGCGTTCTGCATCTGGCGGCGGGGCGATTGCCGCATGGCGGCTTGGACGATGACGCGGTATTTTGTGCGTCCCTTGGGCAAGCCGTTGAATCGCTTGTGGATGTGGAGCGCAGGCGTCAGGTCGGGCAGGTCCGCGAGGGCGGTGAGATCGTCGCGGAGTGGGATGTCTGCCAACGAATAAAAGACGTCCTCCACCGTGCCGAGTTGGCGCAATGCGACGGGATCGCCGCGCCAGTTGAATTGCACGAGGTCGTAGTCCCGCACGCGGCTCGTTTGGATACTGGACAGGCGGTCGCCAAACCGAGACCGCAGTTCCCGCACCGCGACCTGCCCAATGCCTTTGAACGAGGTGGTGTATAGGATTGTCATGGTATTACAACAGGTCGGGAAAGATCAAATCCAGGTCGATGTGCGCGTCTATCAATTCCGGCATGCGGCCCAAGCGGCCCGCATCTACATCGACATGGGGATCGTAGGGGATCGTCCCCGCCGATGGAATGCCCGAGATGCGCGTCACGACCCCCGGGCTCAGTTGGGCAGATAGATCGGGCGGACCTGGCGAAAGCGCGTTGTAGATCGCGCCGTTGATCAAGAGGCCGCGTGTCCGCGCCGCCTCGATGGTGAGCAAGGTGTGGTTGATCGTGCCCAGGGCCGCGCGTGCGACAATGAGCAGGGGCAGTTGGAGATGGCGTGCGAGATCGGCGACGAGGATGTGGTCCGCGATGGGGACCAACAACCCGCCCACGCCCTCGACGAGCACGCAGTCGCGGGTTTGCAAGAGGCGGTCAAACGCGCTGAACACGAGTGCGAGGTCGATCTCCGCGTGCTCGCGCTCCGCGGCGATATTGGGCGAGAGCGGGTCGCGCAAGGCGATGGGGTTGATGGTGTCGAGGGGTTGCCCCGTGACGCGTTGCAACAAGTTCGCATCCGCCCGCCCGCCCGCTGAAATGGGTTTCATCACGCCGACGCGAATGCCGCGATTTTTGAGCACTGCGGCCAATCCGGCGGCGATGGCTGTCTTGCCGATTTCGGTATCCGTGCCCGTGACAAAAATCCCGCGCGTCACTTTGCGCCTCCTTCTGTGGCGGTTTGAATGGCGTGGCGCGTGATGTCCAGCATGCGCGTGATCTCCCGGTTGGAAATGGCAAACGGGGGCATGAGGACGATGGTGTTGACGAGGGGGCGAATGAGCAGGCCGTTTTGCCGGGCGATATCGCAAACGCGATGCCCGATGCGGTCTTCAAAGGGATAGGGCGTTTTGTTCGCCTTGTCCGCGACGAGTTCTATCGCCGCGATAAAGCCGGTTTGCCGAATGTCGCCGACGTGCGCCAACCTGCGGAGACGCGCCAACCGATCCGCGAGATGCGCGATTTTGGGTTGCAAATTTTCCAACGTGCGATCGGTGTCAAATTTCTCCAGCGTCGCGAGAGCCGCGGCGCAACCCAATGGATTGCCCGTGTACGTATGTCCGTGAAACAGGGTTTTCACCTCCGCATAATCGCCCAAAAACGCGCTGTAAATTTCATCGGTGGCGAGCGTGGCCGCGACCGGGAGATACCCGCCGGTCAACCCCTTGCCCAAGCAGAGCAGGTCCGGGCACACGTTCTCGCGCTCGCAGGCAAACATCGTCCCGGTTCGACCAAACCCCGTGGCGACCTCGTCTGCGATGAGGAGCACGTCGTACTCGCGGCACAACGCGGCGGCGCGCTCGAGATAGCCCGGCGGGTGCATGAGCATGCCCCCCGCGCCCTGTACGAGCGGTTCGACGACCAGCGCGGCGAGATGTTCCGCATGGTCCGCAAGGGCTTTTTCCAGCGCGTCAAAGCACGCCTCGTCGCACGCCCCATCGCAGTGTTCACACCGGTACGGATGGGGCGCGGGCGCGGCTATCGCGGAAAAGAGCAGGGGGCCGTATAGCCGGTGAAAATGCGCGATGCCCCCGACGCTGACCGCGCCGATGGTATCGCCGTGATAGCTGTCCGTCAGGTGGAGAAACGCGGTTTTTTGCGGGCGCGCATCCCCGCGCTGCTGCCAGTATTGAAAGGCCATCTTGAGGGCGATTTCCACGGCTGTCGCGCCGCTGTCCGAATAGAAAACCCGCGTGAGGCCCGCCGGCGCGAGTTCTACGAGTTTTTCCGCGAGCTGAATCGCCGGGATATTGGACAGACCCAACAAGGTGCTGTGCGCGACCCGGTCGAGTTGGCCGCGAATCGCGCGGTCGATTTCCGCAACGCGATGCCCATGCACATTGCACCACATGGACGAAAATCCGTCGAGATAGCGATTGCCATCTATGTCTTCGAGATAGACGCCCTCGCCGCGCGCGATGACGACGGGTTCTTCCCGCGCGTAGTCTTGCATCTGCGTAAAGGGATGCCAAACGGCGGTGCGGTCGAGGTTTTTGAGGTGGCGTTTTTGTTTGGAGGTCATGGTGAAAGGGGGAAAGACGGGAGACGGGAGACGGGAGACGGGAGACGGGAGAAGCAATCGCAATCGTAGGGACAGGCCCCCGTGCCTGTCCGAAAATAAAAGGGGGAGAGGGGGCGCACAGCCCAAAGGCTATGGGGGACTGGCGACGGCGCGGGCCACGCGGGGACGACGCAATTTCCAGATCATGCCATCGTAGATAAAGTGCATAAACGACGTGCCGTACGTGAACACGAGAAAGGCCGTGAGGGAAAGCGATTTGAGGCCGAATAACGCGCCGCTGACCACCGCGATAAAGCCCGCGGTGTAGGGGACGATGCGATTCCCCGCGCGCGTTAAAATCGGCGACGCAAAGGCGTCTTGTCTCGCTTTGTTGCGAACCGTGAGCGCGACTAGGGCGATGTATTCCGCGGCGTGGCTAAAGCTGGTGGCGATGAACAGCGCGTCTGTGGAGAGGATGGGGACGACGCCATACATGAACGCGACAGAGGCCAAAAAGAGGAGTTTGGGATGGTTGCGTTGCGGGCCGCGCCATTCGTAGATCAGCCAAGCGATGGTGACGAGGATGGCCGCGCCATAGATCGCACGCGCCGCGAGGTGGGGAAGCGGCGTGCCGACGAGCGTGTGCAAGTAGTGCATGACCCGGCCTTCGACATCGGCTTGAAACGCGAACATATACCCAAAGCCGGCCATGCCCCAGAGGTAGGACGCCCACGCGTCGAGGCGTTTGTTGCCCCATTGCCCCTTGCCGGAATAAATCCGCAAAATGCCGTATTTTTGGCGCACGAAATGGAAGTAATTGAAGAGATACCAAAAGGCGAACATTTCGGGTTCGTCGATGCGAAAATAATAACACAGGCCGACGAACCCCAAGCACAGCAAAGGGGTCGCGATATAAGTCAGGCGTCGCCGTGCAAATTCGATGCGGTCGAGATAGACCAAGGGGAAGGTGAAATACCGGTGCGCCACAAAGGACGTCACCGCGATGAGGCGGAAGGTTTCGCTGTGGTGGGGAAACAGAGAAGGGGCCGCGAACAACGCCAGCCAGCCGACGGAGATGCAGGACAAATCCACGGAGGGTGAAATGATCCAATGAGATTTTTTCATCGCAGGAGTTGGAGAACGCGCTTGGGAATTTTGCACACAAACGTATAGGCCGGGTCAAACATGTTGCCCATGTCGTATTCGATGGCCTGCCCGAGCAGCACGTGTACGGTGCGCTCGTCCAGCCCAAAGTCCGCGGTGAGCCAGCGGATCATTTCCGTGGTGGCGTGTTCTACGCACTGATCGAGCGGACGGGCATTGCCCACGGTGAAGAGGTGCGTGGCGTTTTCGCCCCGAGGCCAAGCGATGGTTTTGCCCTTGTGGACATGGATGGTGAACGCGGCGTCGAACGAAATTTCAATGCCCGTGCCCACGATTTCCCCATCGCCTTGCAGGGCGTGCCCGTCGCCGATGTGAAAGAGCGCGCCTTGGGCAAATACCGGCAAATAGACGGTGGTGCCTTGGTTGAAGCGTTTGTAGTCCATGTTGCCGCCGTGCGTGGATGAGGTCGCAGTCGAGATGGCCTGACCGCGCGGCGGCGCGACTCCAAAGCATCCGGGATGCGGATCGAGCGGCAAGACGAGGTCTGATAACGGCTTTGGCGCAGGCGTGCCCTGACCGAGCGAGGTATGGTCGCGGTCGCAAGAGATTTCCGCCGGGTGCGCGGTGCGATTCTCAAAGTCGATTGCCCATAAGACGCGGGCGATGTCGTCGTCGAATTTGGGCACGTAGCCCGGGTCGAGCACATTGGGCGCGATGCGCGCCGAGGTGTACCCATCAGGCCGATTGGGCATCAAATAATCGAAGGTCACCGCGATGCTGTCCCCGGGTTCCGCGCCTTCCACGTAAAAAGGGCCGGTCTGCGGATTGCCGCCCTCGGTCACTTGCGCGCCGGTTCGATCTTTGCCCCCCGCACAAACCGTCGTGGTCGAAACCGAATCCCCACTCGCGATCGCGAGGACGGGTTCGTGCGATCCGATGGTCGTGTGGTAATGCGTGGGGGTGAATTTGTGATGTGCCATAGCTGCTCCTTCAAAAGAGAGTGCAAAGCGTTTCATAATTCCTTGCACTTCCCCGCGTGAAAATCGGCGAGAGCTCGGTTCGCAAGGCGATCCAGTTTCCCCGATTCGACATCTTCCCAAAACCGACCATCCCGCACTTCCGAATCAAACTCCTCAAACCACGCCCTGAAACGCGCTTTAACTCCTTGTCGATGAGTGACATTTCCAACTCCCTCAAGCGATCATCCGAATTTTGGCCGGGGCGCGCCACGCGCTTTCCCATGTGTTTCCGCGATCGCGGCTGGTGTACAGCGTGGGACCGACAGCGGCCCAAGCGCGACCGCATTTTGAGAACGCGAGGTGGAAGGTGTCGATGTTGTGCGGGACCGCGTCGGGAAAGCCCGCGGTGACGTGTTCCCAAGTCCTGCCCGCGTCGTCCGACCGGTAGAGTTGACCGGCGGCGTCTCCGTGTGGCCCCTTGCTGACCGTCGCCAGCAGGCAGTCCGGATCGGCGGGATGCACGGCGATGGCCCGGCCGTAAAGATACGGAAAGCCCTCGGCGCGGTGTGACCATGACCGACCGCGGTCGTCGCTGACATAGACCGCACGCGCCGTGTTGGCATAGACGCGCTCTGCAACCTGGGGCGACGTGGCGACTTGGTGGACATCGTCGTGCAAATCCGGCGTCACGGGTTCCCAGGTTTCGCCCCCATCTGGCGAACGCATAATGCTGCCGACGTGAATATCGGCATAGACCCAGCCATCGGGCGTCTTGGCAAAGCTGCGAACATCGGGCGGCCCGCCCCAAGGCGTGTACCACTCGGCGCGCACCGAGAGGCGATCAAAGGATTCAACGCGCTCGGTCTTGCCATCTCTACACGCATAAATACGGGATTCGCCCGTGCCGATGAGCAAGTGAAGCGGGGATTCGTCGAGGACGATCAGGCATTCGATATCCCGTTCAATACCCGTGGCAATCGTTTGGGCACGCGCTGGCGTGCGAATGTGCAGGTCGCCGTTTTTAAGGGCGATAACGCAGGTGTCGTCGCCCTTGGCAATGGCGGCGATATCGCCTTCAAAAATTTGCGCGACCGCGGAATGCCCTTCGGAGAGGATATGCGCGGTTCGGGATGTGGCGATCAACATAGCGAGCCTCCAGGTCGTGGGCAAAAAATGATATGCGACAGTGCCAGCGACAAAATTCACCAGTCTTTATCGTCTCATGATTTTTTGAAAACAAAAATATTTTTTGTCGAGAAATTATCATTATATTTTTGGGGTCAAACGTTTTGCAACCCCAATATGTCGGGTGGCCTACCAAATACAAAAGCCAACGCAGTTGAGGGGTAGCTCCCCGATACTCGGCGAATAAGTAGGAACATTCTCGCATTTCTCTGCGAAACGTTTGACACTGCCCGACATCCTTAAAAGGGCAAAAAATAATGTCCCGTTCACATTTGAGGCTGAGGAAAAACTGGCAAAAACTCAGTGGGCACCGCGCCCTCGCAACCGAACGCGATTTTGCCGGCTTGTTTAATGAACTTCTGGTAGATACGAATTACGCCATTATCTCCAGACCTAGAGACTTTGCCAATATCTATTACACCTATCCATTGTTGGACAGAGACAAAGCACAGATATACCACCCGAACATAGCGTATCGACACGGATTTGTTCCCGATTTCTCCATTGCAAACAAAATAACGGGTAAGCGAATTTACATCGAATTGAAAAGACAAGATGGATGGGTTGAAGGCAAACCGAGAAGGGCGGGGAGGGGCAATGCCCATGAAAGATTATGTAAGTACTTCACTCCGGGATTAATGAAAATATTAAAAAAAGAAAGTGGCATACGAGGCATACTTCCATTTTGGATCGTGTTTAGAGGAAACATAACGAGAGACCCTTGTCGAGTTAGAGAAATAACTTGCTGGTTCGATGAATACACCAATAACTTCTTTTTTTGGCGCGACGATGATCCCGACTTATTAGGTCTGCATTTCATCGAGCAGATTGCTCCTCATCTCGATTGACGACATCGAGCCCTTCCTTTCTATCCTTAGCAAACATTTCTAATTGTCCCTCATATCGTTTGACCATATCGAGTCTCGTTCGTCTTTTGCATCCGCCTGTGAATCGCTCCCCGTCTCGATCAGCGACCTCGAGCCCCCAAGAATCAAATCCTTCCTTTTTCGTTCTTGCAAACAGCTCTATACGGGATTGATGGGGAAACATACGCATGATACTTTGGGCGATTTCGACGGGCTTTTCGCTGTGATTCTTTCGGGGAATTTCGATCAACTGTTTGACGTTTCTCGCCCCTCTTGGCGTAGGTATCCGACCTCGTTTGAACAAAAGACAGAGCTCGCAATAAGACAGTGTATAGTGTCCGGGGTTATGTTTCATTTTATTCCACACAAAAGCGACGGTCTTGTATTCAAATCCCCAAGCGATGCCCAATTCAATCGCTTGTGCCAGATGTGGATTCGTCGTCCATAAAAACAGCAACGAGTCATCTTTTGCAATTTGTTGTACTGGCAACTTCTTTAGTTCCTCCGTGGGAACAGTGGGATACTTGAATGACGCAGAACTGATAAAAATTCTTTTTGACCAATCGCGATTTCTCTCTGCCGTTCCACTCTTGTCAAATTGTAACTTTCCGTTGTAATACCATGGCGGGTCAGCATAGAGAATATCGTATTGCCTATTCGGCAACGGTGGAAATAAGCTGTCCATCCAGTTAAATCGCGTTCTAACTTTCACTTCTTCGTTGTAAACTGAATAGCTCGTCGCAGCGTCAGCCACAGACTTACCCGTTGCACAGTCTCCCATGTGTTCACTACCGATTTCAATACTCATTTCCGTATCCTTTTGGGCGGTGTTTTAAGAACGGCCCATCACCATTTTGGGGCTGTCTATCGGGGGTTTGCTCAACCATCCATTTATAGTGCCAGAATGCGTTTTGTCAAGCATTTTTTGGCACTTGTTGTATATCAGCGTAACCGAGGAGCAAAGGAAATGAAAGCGCGTGACAGGCACAGAGGAGAGGCGCGATCTCGCGGCTCGAGGGCATCATCGAGGAAATCCGCCCGCGACCGACTGCGGTAGAAATGGAACTGCGGAGCCTGAAGCACGCGATTTGATCGGGCATGGTGTTCATCCTCTGCCCATGGGTCGAGATCGCATTTGATAACGGATTCCACTCGAGGAGATAGGGCATGAAAATTTGGCGACCGACGGATGATCAGGAGCGAGATTGGCGGGAAAAGGGATTTTTTATCGAGCGCGGGGTCGTGCCGGAAGGCGATGCGTTTGACCTGCGCGGCGTGATTAAAAACGAGTTGCTCAAGCCCGAGCCGAGCGGTCGGCCCGATGTCGATCCGATGGACCCGATGGGCGATACCCCAGAGGCGCGGGCCATGCGATTTCGGAAATTGGGCCATTTTTGCCTGGAGTCTCCGCTGATCTGGCACACCTTTCACACGGGCGAGGAAATGCTTTCGATGGCGCGATATTTTTTGGGCGATGATATCATCGTCAAGTTCAACAGCGTGTTTGTCAAGCCGGCAAAAACCGGCAGCGCGACGCCCTGGCATCAGGACAACGGGCTTTGGCGCGATGGGGAAACCGAGCCGTTCAATGCGTGGATGGCACTCGATCCGGCAACGCGCGAAAACGGGTGTATGCAGTTTATTCCCGGCAGCCACAAGGGCGAGATCGTCCAGCATGTGATGTACGAGGACAGCATTCACGGCGAGTTGCCCCGCGATCTCGTCAAAGCGCGGATCGCGCAATGCGGCACAGAACACATCGAACTCGACCCGGGCGACGTCGTGTGTTGGCACAGCAGTTTGTGGCATTACAGCCCGCCGAATCCGAGTCCGAACAGCCGCATCGCCATTGCGGCCGTGTGGACGAATCCAAAGATCAACGCCGGGCGCGTGCGTCCCATGCACCGCTGGGGCATGAAAAACCGGGTGCGTTGTACGGCATTCCCCCCGGAAATCGTCGAAATCGAAAACGGCGAATCGCACCGGCCAAACCCCCATCCCAAAGCCGATTAAAATGAACCAAAAGACGGCCATAGCGCGTTCGATGGGCCTGATAGGCGCGACCGGCGTGGGCATTGGCGCCATTGTCGGCGGCGGCATTCTCGCGCTCGCGGGGGTGGCATTTGCGACCACGGGGCCGGCCGCCCTCGCGGTCTTTGCGGCCAATGGGGCGATCGCCGTGCTGACCGCGTTGAGCTTTGCCGAGATGTCCACCGCGTTTCCCGAATCCGGCGGCACTTATACGTACGCGAAAAAAGTCTTGTCCGTGCGGTCGGCATTTGCGTTTGGCTGGGTGGGTTGGTTCGCGTCCATCGTCGCAGGCGTGCTCTACGCCCTCGGGTTTGCGTCTTATGCCGCGATCGCGCTGCGAGAAGGCGCCCATCTCCTTTGGGACACAGCCCCCGAATGGCTCGGCGGCCATGCACTGGTAACGGCGTTGGCCGTAGGCGCGACCGCGTGTTACACCTTCGGCTTGATTCGCAAGAGTGCGGGCGGCGGCAACTGGATCAATTTTGGGAAAATGGCGGTTTTTGCCGTGCTGATCATCGGGGGCGCGTGGGCACTCGTCGGAAGCGGTGTAGGGGAAATGCGCGCGGGCCTGACGCCGTTTTTCACCCATGGCGCGGCGGGATTTTTCAAGGCGATGGGCTATACGTTCATCGCCTTGCAGGGCTTTGATCTCATCGCCGCGGTCGCAGGCGAGGTTCGCAAGCCCGAGCGCACGTTGCCCCGCGCGATGTTGCTGTCTTTGGCCGCCGCGCTGTGCGTTTATTTGCCCCTGCTTTTCGTGATTGCAACGGCGGGCGTGCCCGAGGGCCAAACCATTGGCGCTCTCAGCGCGGAACATCCCGAGGTGGTGGTCGCCTTGGCGGCGCGCCATTTCTTGGGAGAGACGGGGTTTTGGCTCGTGCTGATCGCCGCGATTTTGTCGATGCTGTCCGCGCTGCAAGCCAATTTGCTGGCGGCTTCCCGCGTGGCCCTCGCGATGGCGCGAGACCGCACCTTGCCCGCGCCCATCGGCGAAGTGCATATCCGCTACCGCACGCCCATCACCGCGATAGGCGTCAGCGCGCTGACGATGGTCATTTTGCTGTTGGTCGTGCCGGACGTGGCCGCGGCAGGCGCAGCCGCGAGTTTGATCTTTCTCATTTCTTTCGCGCTCACGCATTGGACGAGCATCTTGGCCCGCACGCGCAGGCAAACGCCCGCGCCCTTTCAAACGCCGTTTTTCCCGCTCGTCCCGGGCGTCGGCGGCGCGTGTTGCGCGGGCCTAGCCCTTTTTCAAGCCGTGTCCGTGCCCACCGCGGGCCTGATCTCCGCGGTGTGGTTGGGCCTGGGCGGGTTGTTGTATTGGGCCTTGTTGGCGCGGCGCGCGCGCGTTGTCGACGCGTCTGCCGAGGCCCTGGATCCGCAACTCTTGCAGATGCGCGGCCGCAGTCCGCTGGTGCTCGTGCCCGTGGCCAACCCGCAAAATGCCGCCGCGATGGTGGCGGTGGCCCACGCCTTGGCGCCGCCCGGGGTGGGGCGGGTGCTGTTGTTGTCCGTGGTGGCCGCGCCCGACGAGGGGTGGCAAGAGGGCGACTCCCCGCGTTCCCTGCGCGATACCCAAGCCGTGTTGCGCGAAGCCGTGACCGCCTCGTTTGCGGCGGGCCTCTCGCCCGAGGCGCTGATGACCCTGGCGCCGCAGCCCTGGCCCGAGATCGTGCGCGTGTCTCGCGTGCATCGCTGCGAGAGTTTGTTGCTCGGCTTGAGCGATGTCAACAGCGCGTATTTGGAAGAACTCATCAGTTCCGTGGCCTGCGATGTGGTGGTGTTGCACGCGCCTTCGGGCTGGCACATGGCGGGCGTCCAGCGCGTGCTGGTGCCCACGCGCGGCCTGGGCGCGCACGACAAATTTCGCGCCCGGTTGCTCGGCAGTTTGTGCCGCACGGGCGAGCGCGAGGTCGCGTTTTTGCAGGTGTTGCCCGAGCGCGAAAGCGACTTGCAATGCGAACGCGCACAGCGCAGACTGGCGCGATTCGCCGATGAGGAAGTTCCCAACCGCGCGTCGGCTTTGGTGGTGCGCCACGACAAACCCATCGAAGAAATCGCCCGCCGCGCCGAGCATTTCGATTTGGTGGTTTTGGGATTGGAGCGCGTCGGCAAAAATCGCAGGCGATTCGGTCAACTCGCCCCTGTGCTCGCACAGCGAATCGACTGCGCCACGGTTATGATCAGCAGGCGAGATTGAAAGGAGAGACATCATGGACGCGAAAAATTGGTTGCGATACTGCGCGACAGAAGCGCAACTCCGGCATTTTAATGACGAGGGTTATTTGATTGTCGAAGATGCGTTGTCGCCCGATCTGCTGGCGCGGCTGAACGAGGCCGTGGATCGGGTGGAGGCCAAAAGGCGCGCCGAGCAAGGGCTGAGGCCCGATGCGCTATTGAGCGCGTTTCGCACGGTTGTGGAAGACGATGCGTTTTTGGATCTGCTGGACAATCCCAAGACGTTTCCGCTGTTGTGGGATATTTTGGGCTGGAATATCCAACTCTACATTTCCCACCTGATCGCGTATCCCCCCGAACGACATGCCCGCGCGATTCGCAAGGGCGGTTGGCACCAAGACGGCGGGCGGCCCGTGCCCGAGATGGAACGGCCCCATCCGCGCTTGTCCCTGAAGATCAGCTACTGGTTGAGCGACGTGGATACGCCCGAACACGGCGCGATGGAAATTGTGCCGCAAAGCCACGGGTTGGACGCAAAACCCGAGGGATGCGATTCGGGCGAGGGGGTATTGCCCGTGTGCGTCAAGGCGGGAACCGCGGTGTTGTTCGACCGCAGGATGTGGCATCGGCGGGGGTTGAATACATCCGATGTGACGCGCCGCGTGCTGTTTTTTGGGTACAGTTACCGCTGGTTGCGCGGGCTGGATTACAATGTGATCCCCGAAGAAGTGCTGTGCAAATGCGATCCCATCCGGCGGCAGTTGCTCGGCGATGGCGTGGATATCAAAGGCTGGTGGCAACCCACAGAAGCCGACGTGCCGCTCAAGAGATGGCTACGCGAGCACCGAGGCGAAGACTATCTAAAGGCATTGGGGTAGTTGCCCGTCCTATGTTGCGATAAAAAAATTGAGGAGAGATAGCGATGTTGAAGCGTCTCAAAATACGAAATTTTCGCGTTTTCAAAGCGTTGGAAATCGACCGGTTGAGTCGCCTGAACCTCATCGCCGGCAGAAACAACGCCGGTAAGACGAGTTTGCTCGAGGCCATTTTTCTGCTGGCTGGCGCGGGAAATGCACAGATGGCGATAAATGCCCATGTGATTCGCGGAGCGGAGGTCGAATCCCCTTGGCAACAGATGGTCGGCGAGACCGCTTGGAAGCAACTCTTCTCCGATCTGGACATGGGCAAGCCCATCGAGATCGAGGGCTGCCATGCATCTCATGGTCAACTCGCCCTTGAAATTACCTCAAAGCGACCGCACATCGCCAACCTTCCCCTCAATTGCACGGGGGGAATTTCGATGGCGAATCTCCCCGAAGAACGCGAGCTCGTCTTTCGGTATCGAGACTCCAAAGGCAAAGAGGTTAAAAACCACATCCGCGTGAAGGAACGGGGATTTGAGATCGAGCAACCTGCGATACAGAGCCCGTTTCCCGCGACGATTCTCTTGTCTCGAGTCAGAAACACCCGAGAAGACGCCACGCGCTTGGGGATGTTGAGAAAACAGAAACGCGGCGATGTGCTCTTAAAAGCACTCCAAGTCGTCGAGCCGAAGCTGCAAAGCATCGAGGACAATTCCGCGAGCGGCGTACCGATGATTTGGGGCGATATCGGATTGTCCGAGTTGGTGCCCCTGCCGGTGATGGGCGAAGGCATGACCCAAATGGCCCGGCTCATTTTAGCCATATCCTCTGTGCCGGATGGCGTGGTTTTGGTAGATGAAATCGAAAATGGGCTTCACCACTCCGCATTGTCCGATGTTTGGCGCGTCATCGATGAAGCGGCCGGGCAATTTCGCACGCAGGTCTTTGCGACCACGCATAGTTTTGAATGGATCGAAGCGGCGCATCACGCGCTCGGGCCCAATGGCTTTCGCCTCCACCGACTCGAAGCCAACGATGCGGAGAATCGCTGTGTCACCCTTAAGCCGAATGGCATCCATGCTGCGATCCGACACCAGATTGAGATTCGTTAGATATGACGCAACTCAAATCGAAAATTCAGCTTCTCGTCGAGGGCAACGATCCGCGCAATTTCTTTGAGGCATTCATCGTTCGAGATTTTCTCAAGTCACTTTGATTTTTCAACCTTCAAACACGAGGAGGTTTCCGATGGCCGATTTGATCGTCAAATCCCAAGCGATAACCGCGTTGCGTCCGCATCCCAATGCCGATAGGTTGGAAATTGTAGAGGTGGGCGGCTGGCAGTGCGTGGTGATCAAAGACACGCATCGAGAAGGCGATGTCGTCGTCCATGTGCCCCCCGAGACGCTCGTCCCCAAGGCGTTGGCCGTGCGGTTGGGCATCGATGGCTACTTGTCCTTTTCCCACGGCAAGCCCGATTTTGGTCGCGTGCGCGCGGCGAGGTTGCGCGGCGAGGTCTCGCACGGCTTTGTCTTTTCGGATGATCGCTTCACAGTCGCGGGCGAAGATGCGGTCGCCGCGTTTGGATTTCAAAAGTACGAACCGCCTGCCAATTTGTTCGCAGGCAACCGCATGCCCGAATACCCGGGCTTTGACAAATACACGAGCATTGAAAACATCAAAAATTTCCTCGATGTCTTTCAAGAGGGCGAAGAGGTGGTTTTCACCGAGAAAATCCACGGCACGAACAGCCGCGTTGGGCATGTTATGGTGCGCGACAAAGAGCGCGGCGACCGCGTTCCGCGCATCGCCGTCGGCACGCACAGAACGCAAATTCAGGTGCCAGACGAGGGCAGGGAGGGATCCCTGTATGGATATCCGCTGACGCTTGAGGGCGTGCGCCGCGCCTTGTGGTTGCCCGCGGTGGAAAAGGGCGATGAGGTGCTCGAGGGCACGAGCCCGGATGTGAACCGCATCTTGTACGGAGAGATTTTTGGCCCGCGCATCAATGACTACCACTACGGACAAACCTCGCCCTCCTATCGCGCCTTCGACATCAAAGAGGGCCAAGCGTTTTTGGACTACGACGCGTTCGTCGCTCAATGCGCGGCTTTTGACATCGCAACCGCTCCCGCCCTGTATCGCGGCCCGTTTTCTCTGGACGCAGTGGATGCGTTCACCAACCACTGGCAAGATGGCAAATCCCAAGTGGGCACAAACCCCGATCAGTTGCGCGAGGGCATCGTCATTCGGCCCGTCAAAGAAAGGACGCATCCCGAAATCGGGCGCGTGATTCTCAAATCCATCGCGGACAGCTACTTGACGCGGGGCAAGGGAACGGAAAATCAATGAGGCAATCAGCCCGAATCCCTCCGATGATCGGCTATTGCAGTTGTCCCCATGCCCGTTCAAAGACAGAACTGCGAAAGGCGCGGATTGGGGGCGTGCAGGTAGGTGCGGAGGGTGCGGGTAACTGTCTGAATCGCGGATTAAACAGATTACGCAGATGACGCGGATTGGGTTGGCAGGTGGGGCAGAGGCGTGTAGTAAATACAAACGCTGTAAGTGGGGCAGAGGGGGCTGGTTGGACAGCACAGGTAGGACGGAGAGAGTAACAAATACAGACATCAAGTGGGGCAGAGGAAGTGGGAGAGCAGGTGGTGCGAAGCGTGCAGGTGGCACAAAGGCCACAGCGGGTGGGAAGGGCGGTGGGGTAATCCGTGCAATCCCCTAATCCGTGTAATCCGCGATTCAGACAACCTCCCCACGCCCTCCGCCCCACTCTCGCTTTTCCTCTCCCGTCTCCCGTCTTCCGTCTCCCCGTTTCTCGCCTCTCGCCTTTAATCCGCCTTTAATCCCCTAATCCGCGTAATCCGCGATTCAGACAATCTTAAATAATGTCTTGACAAGATGGCATGATTTGCTTTCTTAACGGCTGACCTACTCCCTTCCCCATTGCCGGGCGGGATCATTTCCACAAGGAGGTTGCACATGCTGACCGCAATTTTTCGCCGTTGTTTGAACTTGCCTGTCACCCTCTGTACCTACGCAATAGGTGGGCGAAATATCTCCCCTTCCCGTTGCGGTGCGCGGTTCTATGACATTGCGAGACAGGCTGTTAGGATGAGCAGTACAATGTACCCCCCCCCCCCCCCCCCCCCCCCCCCCTCGAGAGGGGGCCAAAATGATCCGCGCGCTGCGATTCGTCGCCTTTCTTCTGGCCGTGCTCTATACGGTCGGCGCCGAGGAAGTTGCGGCGCAGGCCCCGACGGTGACGGGGCTGTCGGTGAACTCGCCGTCGCCAGCCGACAAGGGCGGCAATGTGCAGCAGAATTCCCAGTTCTGGCTCACCGAGGTGATCAGCGTGACGGTGACGTTCAGCGCTTCGGTGAACGTGACGGGCACGCCGCATGTGGTGCTGGGGATCGGGTCGTGCACCACGTGCTTCGCGGAGTACGCCTCGGGCACGGGGACGACCCAGCTGGTGTTCAGTTACGAAGTCTTGAAAGGCGACACGGACAGCGACGGGATCAGCATCGCGGCGGACGCGCTGAAGCTGAGCGGCGGCACGATCAACGCGAGCAGCGGCGGCGCTGCGGCGACCTTGGACCTCGGGACGCACGCGTTCACGAACGATGCGAACCGCAAGGTAACGACAGCGCATATCGACACCGGCAACGGCGGCATCACCGGCGTGACACTGAACAGCCCGCCCAGCGGCGACACATACGCGAACGGCGACACGATCCAAGTCACGGTGACGTGGAGCAGAAGCAACGGTCCGTGGCGCTCTGCATGGCACCGCTGGAACAGCGTGAAGGCGCCGATAACGATCGGCGACAGCGTCCGGGCAGCGAACCACGTCAGCATAACTGGATTCAACTCCATCTTGCGCTACGTCGTGCGGCCCAACGACATGGACGCGGACGGGGTGAGCGGGGATAAACTGACGGACACGGGGTTCGTGTCCTACACCTCCTCAAAGTTCGGCCACCACGCGATCGTGAACAGCGCGAACCACAAGGTGGACGGTAGCCTGGGCCCGCCGGGGATAGTCGGCGTGGCACTCAGCGCGCCGCCGGGGGACACCTACGGACGCGACGAGACCATCGAGGCGACGGTGACGTTCACCCAGGCGGTGAACGTGACGGGGACGCCGCAACTGGCGCTGGGGATCGCTTCGGGGACGAAGCAGGCGGACTACGTGTCGGGGACGGGCACGAAGTCGCTGGTGTTCCGCTACACGGTGGTTGCGACGGACATGGACAGCGACGGGATCAGCATCGCGGCGAACGCGCTGACGCTGAACTCGGGGACGATCCTCCAAGTAGCGGACGGCACCACGAATGCGTTGCTGGGGCTGGGCGACTTCGCTGTCGAGGACAACAGCGACCGCAAGGTGAACGGCGCGGTGTTCAACGTGATTGTGACGCTCGCCTTGTCGCCTGCGTCGATTTCGGAAAATGGCGGAGTGTCGACGGTCACGGCGACGCTGGATCGCATCGCGACCACGGCGGCGACGGTCACCATCTCGGCGACAGAGGTGGCCCCTGCGGTAGCGGGGGACTTCACGTTGTCGAGCGCGAAGACGCTGACCATCGCGGCGGGACAGACGACGAGCACGGGCACGGTCACGATCGCGGCGGTGGACAATACGATCGATGCGGCAGACAAGCGCGTGACCGTATCCGGTATGGCCGCCGCTGGCGATGCCGCGACGGTGCTCCACCTGCTGTCCGATGTAGTGTTGACGATCACCGATGACGACGAGCCACCCGCAGAACCCACCCAAGTGTCTGTGACGCCCGGCGAGGGCGCCTTGGTCGTATCTTGGGCGGCGGTGTCTGGTGCGACGGGCTATAAGGTGCAGTGGAAATCCGGGGATGAGAACTACAGCTCGGCTCGCCAAGTCGTCATAACCGACGGTGCGACCACGACCTACACCATTGCGGGTCTGCTCGGGGATAGGGAATATACGGTTCGGGTAATCCCCACGCGCGCCGCTGCCGATGATGATCCTTTGGAGGAGATGACCGGCATGCCGCGCGTGTTGAATACGGAGCCTGTGTTCACCGAGGCGGTCGATCCGCAAACGTATCGGCAAAACCAAGCCATTGAGCTCACCTTGCCCGCGGCGATAGATGGCAATGGCACCGTAACGTATAGCCTGACGGAGCTACCCGAGGGCTTGCGTTTTGACGCCGAGACGCGCATCATTTCTGGCACGCCGACCACGCCAACGGAAAAAGCGATTTACACCCTGACCGCCACGGACGAAGACGGCGATACAGGAGAGATGAGCTTCTTCATCACAGTCCTCGCGAATGTGGCCCCATCCTTTGGCGATGCGAGCGTGTCTGCCCAATCCTACATGCGGAAGCAAGAGATTGAGTCCCTGACGCTCCCGCAAGCGACCGGTGGCGATGGCACCTTGACCTACGCGCTGACGCCCGATCTGCCCACGGGCTTGACCTTTGACGCCGAGACGCGCATGCTATCCGGCACGCCGCTCGAGGCGATGGGCGAAACGACCTACACATTGACCGCAACGGATAGCGATGGCGACGCGGCGACTCTGATGTTCACCCTCTCTGTAATGGCCGATCCGATGCCGGCATTCGGCGATACCACCATCGTTGCACAGGGCTATCAACATCAAGCGATCGATCCCTTGGCGCTCCCACAAGCGACCGGTGGCGATGGGACACTGACCTACACCTTGACGCCCGAGCTGCCCGAGGGCCTGACCTTTGACGCCGAGACGCTCATTGTGTCGGGCATACCGGTTAAAGCGATGGACGAGACGACCTACACCCTGATCGCAACCGATGGCAATGGCGATACGGTGACTCTGATGTTCACCCTTGAAATCCCGGATCTGATGCCCACTTTTGGCGATACGACGATCGTTGCACAGAGCTATCTCATCAATCAACGGATCGAATCCCTCGCGCTACCGCAAGCGACCGGTGGCGATGGCACACTGGCTTATGTCCTCCTGCCATTCCTCCCGGATGGTCTCTCATTTGACCCCAAGACGCGAGTGCTCTCCGGCACGCCGACCGAGGCGACCACCGAGGCGACCTACACTTTGAGCGCGATAGACGCCGATGGCGATGTGGCATCGCTGCGCTTTACGCTCGATGTGTCAATGCCCTCAGCCGACTTAGATGGCAATGGCAATGTGAACTTCGCCGACTTCATTCTCTTGGTCAGCAAGTACGGATCGCAACGCGGTCAGGATCGGTATGACGCCCGGTGCGATCTCAACGCCGATGGGCAAATCGACCTCGCCGATTTCCTCATCTTCGCCGCAGACTTTGGATCGACAGGCTGATGCCCGATGTCGCATCGGCACTTGCCACACAAAAAGCCCGAGTTCGCTATGAACTCGGGCTTGATTTTTTCATCGGACAGGCACGGGGCCTATCCCTACGATTGCTTCTCCCGTCTTCCGTCTTCCGTCTCCCCTCTCCCCTTGTATCTTCGACCAGGCACAGGGGCCTGTCCCTACGGGTCGTTCTATCGGTCATTTCATTATGTGACCAAAATAGCATTGTAGGGACAACCCCCTGTGGTTGTCCTGTATTCGGACAGGCGGGGGCCTGCTGTCCCTACGGGTGATGGGACGGGAACGCACTGCCAGCTATTCAAAATGCTCAATAAACTTGTGAAACACGGGTTCCGGGACATAGCGTTTCACGACATCTCGCCAGCCGGCGGGTCCGACCAAGCCCTTGATAAAACTGGAACTGATCTCGGCGATCTCTCGCGGGGGCATCAAAAAGATGGTGGTGATGCTGTTGTCGAGGTCGCTGTTGATGTAGCGCATCCTGCGTTCAAATTCATAGTCGGTCTGCGTGCGGATGCCGCGCACGATATAATCGGCTCCAATGCCGCGTGCGTACGTGACGAGGAATTGATTTTCGTAGCTGGCGACGGCGACGTTGTCGAACGGAGCCGTCGTTTCATCTAGCAGGTCGAGCCGTTCTGTAAGGGAAAAGGTGTAGTCCTTGTCCGGGTTGATCCCGATGGCGACGACGAGTTGATCGAAAAACCGAGCCGCCTGTTGAATCACCCACAGGTGGCCGTTGGTCACGGGATCGAAACTGGCGGCGTACACGGCTTTTTTCATGGGAGTTCCCCTACGCCACATCCCTCAACGCCCAAGCGATGAGGCCAAAGGTGATGAGTTGCGGGCGGCGGTCTGTGTCCAGCAAGTAGTGGATGGGCAAAACGCCATCGCCCGTTTGGGTATATGCGTCATAAGAGCCGACGGGGAGATCCACGCGGCCATCCGGGACGAGTTCGTGGTTGGGGCGGAAAAGGGAGAGGTCTTGCAACATGTCAAACGCCATCGAGACCGGGCGTCTCAACAAGAGATGCGGGAGCACCCAGTGGCTGAAAACCGGGCGCGTCGCGCGGTAGTGATACGCGCCATCTCGAGATCGGATATGTCCCGCTTCATTTGTCCAGCGTTCGCGCAATTCGGAAATCGGAATCGGATCCCCATTGGCATCGGCGCGATAGGTGTGTAGGGTCCAAAATTTGAGCGTGTCATCCGCGTTGCAAGTCACCTCTGCGCGAAACAGGGTCGGTTCGCCGCCGACATGGGTTTGCTGATCGATGCGATACACCTGGCCCTGTTCCCGCCGAATGGTCAGAGAGCCATAGACGCTGTTGGGGCACGGCGGCGGTTGGTTGGGCGCGAAATTCCAGTTGAGGATATCGTAGGTCAGCGCGGCGCGTTCGGGGTTCGCAACCGCCTTTTGCACGGGCGAGAAATCCGCGAGAAAATCGCGGATGGGCTTGACCGCATACGGGCCGGTGGTGGTGTCGATAGCCATAGTCATGCCTCATGGAGTACAGCGTGATACCAGTCGATGTATTCGCGATACAAGTTGCCGCGCTTCATCGCGCCGCGACCGGTTTTCGGTTCGGGATACAGTTCGATTTGCGAGATGTATTCGCGGAAGTGCGCCCTGTGGCGCGCGGCGATATCGGCATAGCGCGCGGCGCCTGCGAGGTCCCGGGTTTCGAGCGGGTCGTCCTCGAGGTCGTAAAGGCGCGTGGTTTCCGGTTCAATGATGCTTTTGTAGCGCGCATCGCGCACCGCGACCGATGGGCTGCCGACAGAGGTCTCGCCGATGACGTAATCGCGCCACGGCGCGGCGGCGCCTTCAAAGATGGGCCGCCAAGAGCGCGCGATGGTGGTCTTGGGCAGGGGCGGCGCGCCGGCATAGTCGCATATCGTAGCGGCGATGTCGACGCCCGAGATGAGGTGATCGGCATCCCGCACGCCGCCGCGAATCCGCCCCGGCCACCACGCTATCGTGGGCACGCGAAAGGCTTCTTCTTCGAGGAAGCCCTTGCTCGTTTTGCTGTGGAAGCCGAGGCCATCGCCGTGGTCAGACGCAAAGATGACGAGGGTATTGTCCGCGTAAGGCGATGCGCGCAGCGCGTCCATCACGCGGCCGATTTCCGCGTCGACCATTTCGACCATGCGGTAGTACTGATAGATGTAATACCGCCAGTCTCGGCGCGACCAATGGCGAGTATTGGGCCGACCGCGAAGGGCGTATTCGCCGTCAAAATTGCCGGGCAAAGGCGGCAACTCGCGTTCGATTTTCGGTGCAAATGCGTATTTGCCAGGGCCGCCGTGTGCCATGGCCGGAAAGCAACAATCGTGCGGGTTCAAGAATCCCACGTTCAAAAAGAAGGGTTTGTCAGAGGCGCGATTTTTGAGGTACGCAACCGCGGATCGGGCCACATTGCCATCGTTGAGTTCCCCCATGCCGTGTTGGGGTTGCAGGACGTCGAAACTCCCGTGCAAATCGCGGCCCGTAACGTGCCATTTGCCCGTGTACGCGCAATCGCGATTCTCGCGCCGCAGCCACTGTCCCAAATCCGGAATCTCGGGATCGATGGGATGGGCATTGACGACAACGCCGTGTTCTTTGGACATGCGGCCCGTGTACCAACACGCCCGCGACGGACAGCACTGCGGCATGGCGCAATAGGCTTTGGCAAAGGTGTGGCCCTCTCGCACGAGGCGGTCGATCGCAGGCGTGTGCAGATATTCGCAACCGAGCGCGGAAATCGCATCGGCGTGCATTTGATCGACGTGGATAAATAGAATATTGGGGGTCATAATCCTCCTCACGGTACGCGACAAAACGCACAGACAGTCACAGCCTACAACGAGCGAAGCAGAGGACTTTGCGTCGACAATTCATCGATGGGTCGCCCTCTATAAAATCCCATATTGACCAACGACATAGTGTGTGGTATATTTCACCTTCCCTTTGATGCCGCAAACCTCAACATTTTTTTTTGATTATACCCAACGCAGAATACGCCTTCATCGATATCGGGAAACTCGGAGATTATCAAACCGCCCGTAAAACCCCTGCGCTTCAGCACAGGGGGATATAAGGGCGTACGGGCGTAAAATTTTACGCCTCTTTTTTTTCGCTAAGAAATTCTGTGGGAATCTTTTGTTGTTCCCTGTCGTCAAAGTAGTGCATCTAAAAGCAGACGCGCTTTTTGTTTTTATTACCAGCCCGTCTATGGTCAAAGCATCTGCTTTGTTGACAACCATAGGCGGATTTTTCTTTGGGTGAGTGGTATGAGCTACAAGACATTCAAATTCAAGCTGTATGACAACAGGCGTCGGAATGCGTTTTTGCAACGGCAGATCGAATCGTTTGCGAATCCGTATAACCATCTGTTGGCGGTTCGGAAACGGTACTATCGTCTCTATGGGAAGTCGCCGGGCAAGAACAAGTTGATTACGCACCTTGCGAAACTGAAGCGTACCGAGCGTTTTAGTTGGTGGCGTGCGTTGCCGAGTCAGGCGTTGCAGAATGTCGTTGAGCGTCTTGAGTTTGGGTTTGACAAGTTCTTTCGCAAAGAGAACAAGCGTTCGCCCAAGTTCCGCGCCAAGTTCAAATACAAGTCCTACACGCTGAAGCAATCGGGCTACGAGTTTTTAGATGGCAATGTGGTTCAACTGAGTTTCGGCGTCATGGGTCGCGTCAAGCGTCTGTTCAAGTATCACAAGCACCGGGAGTTTGACAAGGAGAATGTTCAGACGGTCGTCATTAAGCGCGATCGTGTCGGCGATTTGTGGCTGTGCATCACGGCAAAGTGTGATAGCCGTTCAAAAGTCATTGTCAAGACGGGTCAGACCGCAGGCTTTGACTTTGGACTGAAAACCTATCTGACCGTGTCGGATCGCACTTGCTACGAGTCGCCGTTGTTTTTCAAGCGCAATGCGCGTGCGCTCAAACGCGCTTCTCGCAACTTGTCTCGCAAAGTCAAAGGGAGCAACAACCGTCACCGTGCTCGGATAGCCCTTGCTCGTGTTCACCGCAAAGTGGCAAATATGCGCGAGGACTATCACTGGCACCTTGCAAACGAATTGTGCAGGACCTACGACATCCTTTGCTTTGAGACACTCAATCTCTCTGCCATGAAGCGTCTTTGGGGCCGCAAGGTGAGCGACTTAGGGTTTGCAGACTTCTTGACCAAGTTGAAGTGGATGGCACACAAGCACGGAAAAGACATAGTGCAAATCGACACGTTTTTTCCAAGTAGCAAGACGTGCCACGCTTGCGAGATGGTGAACGAAAATTTCACGTTGCGGGACCGGATGTTCAAATGCGGTTGCGGTTGGACATGTGACCGCGATTTGAACGCCGCATTGAATATTCACAAGGTTGGGAAGACGACCTTTGCAGAAGAGCCCGTAAGACGTTCGGCGGTATAGGACGCTGTCTTGTTGATCGCACAACCTACGCTGAAATGACGGAAGCTCCGTCGCTTCAGCGCGGGGTTCTTCACGAGCTGGATTTTACGATGAATTGGCAAGGGCGACGAGCTTTGGTTCGGAGTGTTTGGAATATTAGACCTCACGAGTGGCATCCTCGCCTCGTCACCTGCTACCCCATAAAAAGGAGATGAGAATGACAACTGGCATTCGCCTATTGGATGTGGTGGCTTTAATAGCCGATAAGCGGGAACACGAGTTGATGCGTGGCGAAATTGGCACGGTCGTAGAGTGTTATCCCGACGATGGCTATGAAGTGGAATTTGTAGCGCGAGATGGCTACACCTACGCCCTTGTGACACTCAAGGGTGAAGACCTCCTGCCCTTGCGCGAAAAACGGGAAATTTACGCCGCGACAGCGAGTTCTGTAGAATGATAGTTTCTTTTTTTAGACAGCGAAAAAACCAAAAGCCGATGTCGTTCAGATGTCGGCTTTGTTTTTTGCCTATCGCGTCGGCTCATTGCGTCTGGTGCAAGACAAAATCGCGGTCGGGCGAAACCACTTTGAGGAGTTGGTCGAGTTTTTCGAGTGTGGGAGCGGACGTGCCCCGTTCGTAACGCGCATACGCATGGCGAGATTTGACGCCGAGGCGTTGGGCAACTTCGGAGAGTGACAGCCCGCTTTTTTCGCGCTGACGCCGAAGCATCAGGCCGATCAGAGCTTGCATATCTGAGGCACTGACCTCGAAATGGCCGCGTTCTGCGCGGTGAACCTCAACGGAAAACTCCGGGCGATCGATCAGCGTTTCTATCAGGTCTTTGACCATGCGATAGGCTTCTTCTCGCGTATAGCCCTGCGTCATCGCGTCGAGAATTGGGATTTCCGCAAGCCAGAATTTTCCATTCCTATAAATTTTGCCTTGAAACCGCACGTCAATTCCTCCTTGCCCAAATCGCGCTTTTTCACGGTCGAAAATACGCAGATACGCATTCGACGTCAATTCCTCAGAATCGCAAGATGAATGTGGTTTCGCTTTCGGGTTTGGATTGCACGCCGATGGTGCCGCGATGCACGCGCATGATCTGCCGAGACAGGGCGAGGCCGATGCCCGACCCGTCGCGTTTGGTCGTGAAAAAGGGGATGAAGACGCGCGCTTGCACGTCTTCCAAAATGCCGGGGCCATTGTCCCGCACGCGGATAATCACGCGACCGCGGGCATCGAGGTGGGCCGTGAGATCCACGCGGGCATCGGGGCGACCGGCAAGGGCTTGCACGGCATTACGCATCAAGTTGATCAACACCTGTTCCACGAGATCGGGATCCGCGGTGAGTTCGAGGGTTTGGGGGGTGATGGCCGCGTGGACGACCACATTGTGTTCGTCGCATTCGGCCTGCATCAAAAAGACGACGCGGGCGAAGAGTTCGGCGATCTGAAAAATTTGAAAATCGGGGCGCGGGATGCGCGTGAGTTGGCGATAGGTTTCGACAAAGTGGAGCAAGCCCTCGCTGCGCGCCTGAATGGTCTGGAGGGCCACCTGAACGTCGGACGGGATTTCGGGACTGCCCGCGGCCTTTGAATCGGGCAGGAGATCGCGCACCGTAGAGGCGAGTGAAGAGATGGGGGTGATGGAGTTCATGATCTCGTGGGTCAAGACGCGGATGAGTTTTTGCCACGCCTCCATTTCCCGTTCTTCGAGTTCGCTCTGGATATTTTGAATCGAGGCCAAAATAAACGATTCGCCGTGCATCCGAAGTTCCGTGGCATAGACGAGGATCTGGAGCAATTCGTCCTCGTCTTGCACCTCGATCAGGGCCTTGTCGCCCGAGTGGAGTTTGAGCAACGTTTCGGCCAAGGGCTTGCTGATCGTTTCCAACTCGCGCACGTCGCGCAGGTGGGGTTTGCGGAGCAGGCGTTGCGCCGCGTTGTTGATCAGTTCGACGCGGCCTTCGGGCGCGTAGCAAATCAGCCCGATGCTCACGTGTTGCACGACGGTCTGGAGGTATTGAAAATTTTCCTCTTTTTCCGCCCGGGTTTTGCGAAACGCATCCAAGACCTCGTTGAAGGCATTTTTCAGATCCGCATAGGCCGAACCCAGCCCGGCACCGGAAAAAAACAGGGAAAAATCCTCGTGCCGAATCGCCTGCAAAAAGCGCGTGAGGTCGCGATCCGCACGCTCGACATAGTGTATGAGCGCCCAGGTCTGATAGAGCACGCACGCGCCGACCACGATCGCCGTGGCCTGGTACGCGGTGGCAAAGAGCAGGTAAAAGCAAAAACAGGTGGTGGCGCACAACAGGGCCACGCGCAACACACAGATCAGGCGAAAGTTTTTATAGGCCATGTTTTTCCAACCTGCGATAGAGCGCGCTGCGCGTGAGACCGAGTTCGCGCGCGGCGTGGCTGATGTTGCCGCGGTGTTTTTCAATGGCTTTGCGAATCACGGTTTTTTCTACGCGCTGGAGATTGTAGTCGTCAAAGTGGATATCATCGCCCGCGGCCGGTTCGGAGACGCCGAGTGGAAAATCGGACGGGCGCAACGCGCCGCTTTCGTTCATGATCACGGCGCGTTCAATGGCGTGTTGCAATTCGCGGATGTTGCCCGGCCAGTTGTAATTTTTCAGGTGCTCAAAGGCGGCGGGTTGAACGGCGATTCCGGGTTTGTCGTATTTTTGACCGTGCGTTTCGAGAAACCCGGCGACGAGCGGGGGGATGTCCTCGAGGCGGTCGCGCAGAGGCGGGAGGTGGATTTCAACCGTGTTGATGCGATACAGGAGGTCCTGGCGAAAATCGCGGCTGGCGACCATGTCGTGGATGGGCATGTTGGTGGCGCAGATCAAGCGCGCGTCGATGGCGATGGCCCGGTTGCTGCCCAATCGGGTCACGGTGCGGTTTTCGAGCGCGGTGAGCAATTTGGCTTGGAGCGGCGGCGAAAGGTTGCCGATTTCATCCAAAAAAAGCGTGCCGCCCGACGCGATTTCAAAACGCCCCGCGCGGTCTTTTTTCGCGTCGGTAAAGGCGCCTTTTTGATGCCCGAAAAGTTCGCTTTCAAAAAGGCTTTCGGATACCGCGCCGAGATCGACGCGGATAAACGCTTCGGATGCGCGGGCCGATCGGCGGTGCAGGGCGCGGGCAACGACATCTTTGCCGGTGCCGTTTTCGC
Organism: Candidatus Latescibacterota bacterium; assembly: GCA_965242535.1. Classification (GTDB taxonomy): domain Bacteria; phylum Latescibacterota; class UBA2968; order UBA2968; family UBA2968; genus VXRD01. The sequence goes on along the minus strand of OZ251458.1, from coordinate 3,440,232 downwards.
CCAAGATGAGCACATTGGCTTCGGTCGCCCCCACCTTTTGGATGGCGTCGAACACCGCGCGCATGGCGGGCGAGGTGCCGATCAGTCCGGGGAATTGACCGTCGAGGTCCGCGTGGAGTTGTTCCCGCTGTGCCCGCAACCGATCCACTTCGCGTCGGGTTTGGCGCAGCCGCGCAGCCGCCGAGAGGGTGGCGAGCAATTTCTCGTTTTGCCACGGCTTGAGCACGAAATCGGTCGCGCCTTCTTTGATGGCTTGCACCGCGGTTTCGACGCCGCCGTACGCCGTGATGAGAATGACCACCGCCGCGGGATCGATGTCGAGAATGCGACTCAGCCAGTGAAACCCCTCTTTGCCCGACGTGGCGTCTCGCGCAAAGTTCATGTCGAGCAAGATCGCGTCATAGCTCTCGTTTTGCAACAGATGGGGTATCTGGTTGGGATCGGCTTCGGTATCCACGCGGTCCGCGTGCTGTTTGAGAAACAGCCGCGCGGCCAACAAAACATCGCGGTCGTCATCGACGATGAGAATTTTGTTGAAGGATTTCACAACGGCCTCCGATATGCGTCTGTTCCCCTTCACAAGCCTTCATACATCTCCGGATCCGGTTCGATTTCCACGACCTCGCCATCGCGCATCACGACGACACCCGTGCCGGTCTGATGCGCGGTCTGATGCGCGATCTGATGCGCGCGGCGCGCGGCCCGCACGAGTGCGACCGTCATGCCTTCTACTTCGGGATCGTCTCGTTTTAGAAGTATTTCGTCAAAGGTTTTCATCATCTCTCTTTTTTTATGAACAGGCGTCCTACCGCCGTTGTCATAAAAATACCAGTCGTCCAAGCAATGTCGATATCTCGTCTCAAAATTCAAAAGACCGCTGGCGAAACGGCGGCGTATCACCGCTTCCGGAACGTGGTGACCGCCTTGTCGCACCCGCGTTTGCACGCGCCGACATGATTTTCTTCCCGACACTCACGCCTCAGGCTCCTCAAATCCACCTCACGACAGGTCCTCAAAGTTTTTCTGGATCGTCGTCGCCAGCGTCGCCGCCTCGGCGTTGAGATCCGCGAGTTCCACATGGAGCTCGCGGAGGGCATTCGCAAAATCAAAATCCCCGTCCTCTTTTTCGGGCGCGACGCCGACATAGCGCCCGGGCGTTAGGCTCCAGCCGTTGGCCTCGATCTCGGCGCGGCTGACCAGTTTGACCAACCCCTCCACATCGCGCAATTCCGCATCGGGAAAACGGTCGGTGAGCCAGCGCGCATGGTGATAAAAATAGCCCACTTGCTCGAGTTGATCCACGGCGCGCTTGCGGGTTTCGTCTATGGCCCGGCGCGCGAGGGCGATGTTATTCCGATCGCCGCTCGAGGGACATCTCTTTTCGCAGGTCTCGATCAGGCGAGCGGCGCGTTTGTAGAGCGCATCGGCGCGCTTGACCAGATCGCGGCTGGACTCGGCCACTGGGGCGAGTCGGTCGACCGCCTGCCCGAGCGCGGCGCCATCTCGCCCTTGCGCGGAGACTGCCTTTTCAAAAGCATTTACGCCAGCCGTGAAAGCGCGGCGGGCAACGGTTAGTTCCGCGTGCTTTCCGGCATCGTCTCCGAGGGCATTGAGAAACGGAAGCAACACCTCGCACACATCCGCAAGCGCGGCGAGAAATCCCGGCAGGGGGCCGGGCGTTTCGCCATCGCTTGCCCGATCAAAGCAGGCGCGCGCTTCGTTCGCCGCGTCGCTTAGATACCGGGACACGAGGTCGAGAAAACGCGCTGTCTCGCCCCGATAAAGCCAAACAATGGCCAGCAGATTCCGCGCTTGCTCGGGGCTGAAGTCGTAAATTTTGCGCGTCACCTTGCGGCAAATGTTGCGGGCGTCGATCATCAGCACTTCGTCGCGCTGTGCTTCGGGTTTGGCGCGGTTGAGGAACCACAACTCGCAGGGCACGGAGCGCGTATAAAAAAAATTGGAGCGAATCGCGATCATCGCTTCCACATCGCCGGTCTCCACCAGTTGCCGCCGCACTTTGGCATCGCCGCCCCCGGCACTCGACGCCTGCGACGACATGACAAAGCCGGCCCGTCCCGTCTCGTTTAGGTAGCTGTAAAAGTAGCTGATCCAAACGTAGTTGCCATTGCTGACCTTGTCGTTTTTGTTGACGCCTGGCAACCCGAAGGGCAGGCGCGGATCGGCCTCGATTTTATCGGCGTCGATTTCATCCACGTTAAAAGGCGGATTGGCCATCACGTAGTCGGCCTCGCCGACGAGTTGGTGCGGGTCTTCGTAATAGGTAAGCGCCTGTTTGATGTCGCCCTCGAGCCCGTGTACGGCGAGGTTCATCAGCGCCAAGCGGATGGTGGTGGCGTTCTTCTCCAAACCGCGAAAGGTGAGTTGCTCGCCGGGACGCCGCCCGCGTTCTGCAAGCGTGCGCGCACTCTGCACGAACATGCCGCCCGATCCGCAGGCCGGGTCGAGCACTGTCCCGCAGTCGGGCTCGAGGACATGGGCGATCAGCGAAACCAGCGAGACGGGCGTGAAGAACTCGCCGCCATCGTGCGCCTTCTGGTCCGCGAACTGCGTGAGGAAGTACTCGTAGATGCGCCCGAAGATGTCGCCGGATATCCGCTTGAGTTCGTCGGGATTGAGTTGGCGCAAAAGTTGGCCGAGAACCGCGTTGTCCAGTTCGCGGTATTCGCTCGTGGGCAGGGCGCCCCGCAGGCTTTCGTAGTCCTTTTCGATAGACGCCATCGCCGCGATGATCGCCCTTGCGCGGTCCTCGCTGTCGGGCAGGCCGACCAAGTGATCGAACCGCGCCTCGGGCCGCAAAAAAATGGCACTCCGTTGGGAAAAATCCGCTTTGGTAAGTGCCCGCCTCTTGCCGCCGCGCGTGGGCAAACCGGCCTCGATATCGCCCTTGACCGACAGGTAGCGGCTGTAGGCGTGGCGCAAAAAAACCAAGCCCATAACCGGCAGGAAGTACTCATTGCTCGCATAGCCGGAGTTCGCCCGCAAAGTATCGGCTGCGCCCCAGAGGCGGCGTTCAATCGCTTCGATGTGTTCGAGTTGGGGCAATCGTCCCTCCCGTTGAAATCCCCATTCGCATTTCTTTATGCTGCTCGGCTTTCGTAATACGGCGATGGCAGCGTGGGGTAGGCCCGGAAAACGTGATGGAAGACCGCCTCGGTTTTCGTTTGCACGTCCTCTTCCGTGTACTGCTCGGCCGGCAAACCGGTTTGATCGCTCCACAGAAAATCATGGATGACAACTCGAACCGCGTCTCGGGTCTTTTCCTTTTCCCGCCATTGATCCACGCGCAATTTTCCCGCCTTCAACTTTTTTATCAGATCGCCTGCGATCTTTTTGATCCGCGCGATCTCGCCCGCGTTCAGCTCCGGTTTCTTCAACAAATCGAAAATGGCCAAGGTCTCCTCATCGAGTCCTTCGCGCACCGCTCGGCTTTCTTCCTCGCCCAACGCCTGCACCAGTTTGAGCAATTCTTCGAAAGTGCGCTCTATTGTCACGCGGTCCTTCTCTCGATTGTACGCCGCCACGATCGCCTCGTAGTGTTGGTGAAAGTCCGTGCGGAGCGGGTTCTGCATCAAAAGGCGTCGCAGTTGCCGTTCCACCGCCTGCTTGAGATCTTGAACGATGGTATGCTTTCTTCGGCTGCGCGCAAACTCTCGCTTCAGGCGATCAAAATCGATGCGACTGATGTCGTAGGATTCCGATGGCTCGGCGGCCCTATCGTCCCTCGTCTCTATCGCCTCATCGACCACTTCTTGCAACTCGCGTAGGATCGCCGAGATGTCGGCGCGTTCGCGGTCCCGTTGCAGGCTCTTGTACGCGATGCCGATGGCCGCCCTGTCCTTGCGATAGATGCCCACGCCCCGCACGTTGATGCACGCCTTGAACTTCGCGAACACCTCGCGGCACATCACCTCGAACCGCTTGCGCGTCTCGTCGCACTCGTTGACCGCTTCCTTGCAAGCCGCGATGGCGGCGTTGCGCTCGAAACCCGTTTTTTGGATGACGTCCTCGAGGGGCGCGCCGCGTTCGTCAAGGAAGTTCCGCACCATGGCGATGGCCTCGGCCAAATCCGCCAGCAATTCCTCGGCGGGCCTTGCCGGGGCCATCGCGTCGCCCCCATCGGGCCCAGTGCCGGCAAAAGTCGCCAGTGCTCGGCGCAAGTGCTTGAGAATGCCGCAATAATCCACGATCAAGCCGTTGTTTTTCCCCTCGCTCGTCCGGTTGGCGCGGGCTATCGCCTGCATCAGGGTATGGGCTTTGAGGGGTTTGTCCAGATAGAGCGTGGAAAGGCTCGGCACGTCAAAGCCGGTCAGCCACATCGCGCAGACAATGGCGACGCGGAACGGGTGCTCCTCGGCCTTGAACGCGTCGTCTAGTGCCATCCGTCGCATGGTGCGAAATTGCGGTTTGTTCCGCATCGCATAGGGCAAGTCCATGCCCTCTTTGATGAGCCTGCGGTGCGGGACGATGTCCAAGCCCCGCTCGTCGAACTTCTCCACCTCGCCGCGCTCCTCGCTGATCACCACCGCCATGCGGGTCTCGCGCATCCAGCCGATCCGCCGCCGCAAATCCATTTTCTCCTGCCCATCCTTTGCCCGTGCCAGTTCCGCCTCTAATTCTTTGATGTGTTCATGCCAGTAAAACGCGATCAACTCGTGCATCCGCACGCAGGTCACTTTGTCGATGCAGACCAGCATCGCCTTGCCGGTCTCCCACGCCGCCGAATAGTGCCGCGTGAAATCCCGCGCGAGTTGATCGAGGCGACGGCCCGCGGTGATAACGTGGTAGTCGCGCTTGAGTTCCCGCTCCAACCGCTGTGCCACGTCGATGTCGTCGCGCTCAAACTCGTTTAGCTTTTCGGCGATGCGCGCATTCAAGTTCCCAACTCCCAAGCCCAACGCGTCGCCGCGGGCGTCGTAGTAGAGCGGCACTGTGGCTCGGTCCTCCACCGCCCGTTGGAAATTGTAGGTCGAGACGTAGTCGCCAAAAACCCGGCGCGTGATCTCGTCCTCTGTGAACAACGGCGTGCCGGTGAACCCGATGTAACTGGCGTTGGGGAGTGCGGCGCGCATGTTGGCCGCCAACTCGCCGTATTGCGTGCGGTGCGCCTCGTCCGTGATGACGATAATGTCGTCGCGCTGCGTGTATTCCGCGTCCGCATCGCGGTTGAATTTTTGAATCAGGGAAAAGACGTGCGATTTGTGTTCGGTCAACAACTGGTTCAAGTGCGCGCCATCTGCCGCGCGGCATGGATCGCGCTCGTGGTTCACCACGCCGCAACCGGCAAAGGTTTTGTAGATCTGCCGGTCGAGATCGTCGCGGTCCGTCAGCACTAGAAACGTGAAATTGCCGCCCAATTTGCGGCGTACCTTGCGGGTGAACATCACCATCGAATAGCTCTTGCCCGCGCCCTGCGTGTGCCAAAACACGCCCAACCTACCCCGTCGCGTTTCGCGGTCGCGCACCGCCTCAACCGCCCGATTCACGCCCAAGAACTGGTGGTTGCGGGCGAGGATCTTTTTGGGTTCGCCCGACGAGTCGTCGAACAAAATGAAGTTTTCCACGATGTCCATGAAATCGCGCTTGTTGCAAACGCCCTTGAGCAGCGTCTCCATGTCCACTGCGCCCGGGGCTTCCTCGGCCAATCGCTTCCACTCGTGAAAATGCGCCCACTCGCTGGTGATCGAGCCGATCTTCGCCTGCTCGCCGTTGCCAAACATCACCACCGCGTTGTGGTGAAAAATGTGCGGGATGGTGTCTCGGTAATCCGAATAGTTCTCCTCGAACGCCGCCTTGAGGTTTCGGTGGATGTTCTTGCACTCGATGAACAACAGCGGCAGGCCGTTGACAAAGCCGATGATATCCGCCCGCCTGCGATAGAGATCCCCGCGGATCCAAAGTTCGCGCACGCACAGAAAGGCGTTGTTCTCGGGCGTCTCAAAGTCGAAAACGCGCAACCGCTCTCGCACCTGCTCGCCCTCGTCGTTGCGGAACGCGACGCGCACCCCATCGCGCATCAGATCGCACTTTTCCCGGTTGGCTACGACAAGGGTCTGCGAGGCAACCGGGGCGATGAGTTGCCGCACCGCATCCTCATAAGCGGCGTCGGGCAGGCCGGGATTCAACGCGACCAACTTCTCGCGCAACACGCGCACCAACACCACCTCGCGGTCGGAAGCCCGCCCCAACAAGCTCTGCGGCCCAAAGCCCTCGCGGTTGAAGGCATAGACCGATTCCCAACCGAGTTCCCGCTCGAGATAATCCGCAGTGGTCTGCTGAACGAGTGCGTCTTCTGTGTAGGAGAGTGCGTTCATCCTTTCTCCTGTAGATTCACCGATGTTACGCCGCGTTCAAATAAGCCATCGCCAAAATGCCATCACAAAGCCATCACGCGGTCATGTGCGACGCACTCGCGGCGAGTAGCCGACTTAGCGGCTCCAGGTCGATCATCTGTGCTTGCTCGCAGACAGCCCGTACTCGGTCAAAATGTGTATCGAGCAACTGGCGTATCTGATATTTTTTATTTACGACCCCATCGGTCATGTAGTGGGCGAATATCTCGGCCGCCCTAGCTAAGTGATAGAGTCCGATCAACTCCAGTGCGGTCGCCTTGGCATGGATCGGGGCCATTGCTTCGAGATGATCCCTTTCAAAATCGGATTGAGCATCGCGCAGGCGGGATATTCGCTCTAAGACCTCGTCGCGGTCCGACCATCCATCCTTGCGGATGAGTCGTAGCCAAACGTCCAAGACCGTCGCCCAAGTACGCCTACGCCAATCTCCCGAATCGATGGGAAGCTCGGGCCAAGGCTCCGCTTTCATCCATCGGGCCGCATCTCTACCCTTGTCGCCCAATACGGCGAGGGTTCCCGCTCGCAACAAAAACATCCCGGCTTCGAGAGGATCCTTTGGTCTCGGCAAGACGCGGAGCAGACGGAAAGCATCGGCGGCAGCATGTTTCAATTCCCTTTGTTTTTCTTCATCGTCCACAATGTCTTCAAGCACGAGATCGAGCACGGCGATTTCCAGCATTTCGGCAGATTGCCGGATCAATTCATCGTCCACTTCGGAGGGCACATTGTCCAATGCGCGGAAAATCTGTGCGCGATCCGCTTGCTTTCGCGCCCGTTGGCGCGTTTCGTAGTTGACAGTTGTTAGAGCAACCCCCGTCATACAGCCACCTCCCCATTCATCAGCCGAGGCAAAAGCAGATCGCGGGCTTGGGTGAGTTTGGCCATTTCCCGCTTCAAGCAACGCACTTGCCGAATAAAGTCACCAGCCAATCTCCCAAACTCGGAAATCAAGGATTCTGTTGGAAGGATAATATCCATCTGACGAAACCGCCCTTTGCTTATCTCAGGGTACGTCGTCCCCTTTGCATTGTTGCGAATCTCGGCAACTCGACTCATGAGGTTAAAAAGCATATACATCCTCATTTCCTCGGCGTGGGGGATGATATTGATGAATCCTTGATTCGTGCAGGCTTCGACATCTACGAGCGCGAAAAACCCTACGGACGCCCGGCTCGTCATTAAAATGGTGTTCGCGGGAACCAACTGCGCGGACGATTTACGAAGCCCTGTTTCGGTAATTTTTCGTTCCGAGTCAAGTAGGGCTAAACAGTTGTTTTTCGTAACATCGGATGGAATGACCCATGTGATGTCGCCTCCCCAATACTGTGCCACTTTGGTGGATGGTGTGCCGCCCCCGATCGTCTTACATACCTCAGCAATTTTTTTCTTTTCCCACCCCTCCGGCACGCCATCAATAATTTTGACGTCCTCATGCCCGGGAAAGCGGAGGTGGATGAACCACTCCTTGTAAATTAGTCGCGCCGCCCGTTCGAGCAACTGAATCCGCCGCCGGTTGTTTTCGATGAGGTCGTCGTATGGGGAGAGGATGGAGGCGATGCGTCTTTGGGAACGGAGCGGTGGTAGTTCAATTTTTTGATCCTTCAAGAATTTGAAGTGGCGTGCATAGAAGTAATTTGAGAGATCGACATTCTTGACAGCGTAAAAGAAAAACGTCGGGTCAATGGAGTCGCTGTTTGGGTATAATAATTGTGTGCCGTCCGCTCCACACGCAAAGGGCGTCTTTGCGAACTTTACGGCTCGTGTGTGATCGCCAAATATTGTTATAGGCAGTGGGGAACGCAACACGACATCTGCGTTGTTGGTGTAGCCTGCGATTGGAAGTTTCCCTTGGTCAATGACCGGAAACTCGCCTTCTTCAAGGTACTCGCTTTTGGGGACCTTTCCCGGGCGTTTCACCTTTGCCAGAAGATCGCCGATTTTGTGACTGCTCATATCCTCAACTCCTCAAAACGCTTACCTTTGCTCCTGCCCGAGGTGGGCAACTTCAATATTCCCCCAGTGTTCCCGAAGATACTCGGCCACCAAACGCCTGTGGCAATAATGGGGTTTGTCCTCGCTGCACAGCAGGCACGCATCCTCAAGGGTTTCCCGTTCAATTTCGTTTTCTATTTTTCGGGCCGTCATCAGATCGATAAAAGCGCGTTCATAAGCGGCCCAACTGCCGCGCTTTTTTTTGTAATCATCCAGGATTTCCTTTGTCGGTGCCAAACTCGGCAGATGCAGGTAATCCATGCCGCAAATTCGCTTCAAAAAGTACGCGAGATCATTTTTTTTGGCAAATCCCGCCAACTGCGATACGTTATTGAGCCGCACATCGACGACTCGCTTGACGCCTGCCAGATGCAAACTTTCAAAAAACTGTTCCGCGCTCTTCTTGGTAAAACCAATGGTGAAAATTTTCATTTTTCGACCTCCTGCGCTTCGCGAGTGCGTTGCGCGTCAAAATATGCAATGCGCTGTTCTTGAGCCGCGTATATCCTATCCTCCAACTCCTCCGCAGTGAGAAACAGATCCCGTATAGGCAACCTCAATTGCCCAGCCAGGCGTTTCATCGTCGCTCTGTGGGGTTCCAGTTCCCCATCCTCGAGAATGTGTGCGACCTCCGCCCCGCCCGCCACCAATTCGCGCGCCACGAGAATCGTCCGATGGCAGACCAACGGATCCTTCTCCGCACACATCAAAGCAATCCGACAGCGACGACATCCGTTTCGGATCCGCTCGATTCCAGCCCGAAACAACGGGGTTTCAGCGATCGAGCGGTACTTCACTCGGCCGTTCTCGTAACACCCCGGATCGTCACTGCGCGCGCCGAGTTCCTCGCCAAGAAAAACATAGGCAATACCCCGACCATTCAGGGCTTTCGCCAAGCCTTCGCGGTTAAAATGCGGTTGCCAACGGCTGTATGGAACCGATCTCACATCCGCAACAGCATCTATGCCATGCAACTTTAACAAGGCGACGAAGTCCTCGAACTCGTGGGTCGAATGGCCCACGGTAAATATCCTCGTTTCCTCCGCGGATTTCGTCATCGCGGTCTCTCCATGAGGGCGGCGATCAGTTTGTAACAGTGATCGTTATACGGTTCGCCGAGGCTGATGGTCAGATAACATTCGGACAGGTCGTAATCGCCATTTTCGCGCTTGAGATAAGCAGTCTCGATATCGGGATCCGTGATCCACAGCGCGTAGTCATTACCGCCAAAACGAAACCGTCCCTGTACGCGGCGTTTCGAATTTCCAAAAGCCTCACCCGGCGCGAACACGCGCAGACGCAACTTATCGACATAGATCAACTTGAGAGAGCTCGTTTCCTCCCTTGCCTGTTGCAGCGGGATTTGGTCGTTTCTTCCGTTGCGCGTGCTGTATCCATTGCGCCACAGGGGCCCGCCCGTCTCGGATAGTTGTTGCAGATCATGCCAAGGGCATTCGTCAACTTTTCTCCAGTAGTACTGCGGATCGAGCGACCAGTTTTCCCGTTGGTAGTCCTTTGGTCGGTGTGCCAGCAGTGGAACATCCACGATATCCAGCAACTTGGGATCGCTTCCGTCCTCGTACTGGCGTTCGTACTCCGATACTTCCTGATGCTCGCGGTCACTTACGGGGCGAATCCAAATTCCCGCACAGCCATCGATGAGTTCCCGCCCGGCGATGCACCGGCCAGCCAGTTTCCGCGAGTTCGCCAAGCAAACAAATCTCTTTGTCATCGTCATTATAGCATCCCATTGAGTAAAGCCATCAGTCACAGCGCGCAAGTCCGTCTCGCAACCGACTTGGGGGAATAACGCCTCCCCTCCCCGCAACGGGGAGGGGCCGTATTTCCGAGTCCTCAATTTTCAAACCCGTCCCAAAACGCCCTGCCCCACTCGCTTTTCGCATCGTCCCAGTCATCGCGCCACTGAAACAGGGTTTCTCGCAACGCGCGGACCACGCTCGCGTGCGCCTCGTCATCCGCGAGATCGCGCAATTCCAACGGATCGTTTTCCAAATCGAACAACTGCGTGGTGCGCCGCCCATTCACCGCGTATTCAATCAGCTTAAACCGCTCGTTTTTCACCATGCGCTGGTACCCGCGATATGCCGAAAACAGGGTCTCGCGCACGCGCTTTGCGCCATCGTTCAGCGCGGGAACCAAACTCGTCCCCTCCACGGACTCTGGCGTATCGACTCCGATCAACGCGCACAGCGTCGGGAAAATATCGAGCAAGTACACGTACGCGGATCGCCGCTCGCCCGCAGGCACGCCCGGCCCGGCAAAGATCAGGGGCACGCGCACGCTGTGCTCGTACATATTCTGCTTGCCCAAAAGCCCGTGTTGCCCCACGGCCAACCCATTGTCGCCCGCAAAAACGACGATGGTATCGTCCGCCTTTCCGCACGCGGTCAGCGCGTCCAACACCCGCCCCATCTGCGCGTCCAAATGCGTAATCATGGCGTAGTACTCGGCGATGTGCCGGCGCACCGCGTAGGGATCGCGGGGAAACGCTTCGAGCACCTCGTCGCGCACCTTCAAATCGCCATTGTCAAAGGGATGCCCGCCCATAAAATTCTCGGGAAGCGGGATGTCCTCGGGGTCGTACATATCCAAATACGCCTGCGGCATCGTGCGCGGATCGTGCGGCGCCATAAACGAGAGGTACATAAAAAACGGATCGTCGGAATCGCACCGTTCCAACCAATCGATCGCGCCTTCGGCGAACAACTCGCTGGAGTGTTTGCCCGCCTTGACGTGGTCGCCCTTTCGGATTTTCAACGCATTCGACTTAAACGCATCCGGGCACTGCGGCAAGACCGAATCGTATTTGCCGGTCGGGTCGTAATCGAACGCGGGCACATTCCAATGGTCGTCCATCCCGCCGAAAAAGATCTCTGCCCCATCCGAAAAACTGCGCGCAAAAGACGCGGGGCCATTGTGCCATTTTCCCGTGCCCCACGTGCGATAGCCATGGGCCTGCAAATGTTCGCCGAGCATCACATGATCTTCGGGAATGCGCTGCCCCGCGCCCTCGAGGTGAAAAAGCGTGCGGCCCGTGTGCAACATCGCCCGGCTCGGCATGCAAATCGCGCCCGACGTCCCTCCGGGAATATGCGCGTGCGTGAACGTCGTGCCCCGGGCCACCAACCGATCCATCGTCGGCGTTTGCACATCGGCATTGCCCAGTGCGCGAATCGTGTCAAACCGCTGATCATCCGTAAAAAAGAACACGATATTGGGTCTTTGATCGCCCATATTGCTCCCTCCAAAAAAGTGGTTTTGATTTTCCGTCGTCCTATATATTGGAACGCCTCAACGAGTCCCCGATTTGGACAGGCACAGGGGCCATCTGTACCAACTAATTACTCTGTAAATTAAGTTATTCTCAATTTTGATACGCAACAACCCGCACCGACGGGGCTCGCTTTTCTAAAGCGTTTGGTCCAAAAGCATCGTGGGTTGCTTTCGATGCCTTCGGCGACTTACTTTTTTTCAACAGCAAAAAAAAGTAAGCAAAAAATGCCGCTCTCATGCGCCGAGGGGCTAGGCACAGCGCAAATCGCTTTTGTAATCGCACGACACGCGCCAACCTGCAAAGTGGGTTGCAAAATGGATGTTGGTTGCGAAATGGACTTGCGCGCTGTGCCTGATGGCTTTCGGTGATGGACTTTTGGATCGCACGGGTTGCGATGGCTTCTCTGAAGGACGGTGGCACTGCAAAGCAACCCCGATAATGAATGAGTTGGTACAAATGGCACAGGGGCCTGTCCCTACGATGACCTCTTATATTTTGGACAGCACGGGAGCCTATCCCTACGGGTGATGGGGCCGCGAGTTGACGGATGATCGATGACCACTGAGCACTGCTTTTCGCCTCTCGCCTTTCACCTCTTGTATCTTTCGAGCGCGGTTTAATTAGGTGTTGTATCATCCTCTCAAGTCCAGACATCATCATGCTCAGCTCGGGGCAGGCCGCTCGCCTCTGAAGGCACAGACCTTGTAGGGAGATAGGCCCCCCGACCACCGAGTCCATACCGAAGAGTATCTAAGTCCATTGAGGCTGCATAGACAAGGTCGGTAGGCGCGGTGTGAAAGGTCGGGACTCGAGCCGAGCGCACACACCTTAGAGACCCCTCACCACAGGAGGCCACGATGTCGAAATCCCAACCCGCATTTGCCGGCATTGATGTCAGTGCCCGCACCCTCAACGTTGCCTTGGCTAGACCGGGGCAAGCCATCAAGCCGATGACCTTTGACAACACCCCGCAGGCGCATAAGCGCTTGCTCAAGGCGTTGACCAAGGGCGGGCGGCACGTCTGTGTCGGCCTCGAAGCGACGGGGCTTTATAGCCTTCAGGTGGCTTTGGCTTTGCATCATCACCGCCGCACGCAAGTCATGGTTGTCAATCCCAAGGCGATGAGCAATTACGCGCATGCGCGCATGCAACGCGCCAAGACGGATAAACTCGATGCGGTGATGATCCTTGATTATGCCCAGCGCATGCCCTTTGTGGCTTGGCAACCGCCGAGCGAGCGCGTCTTGCAACGGCAAGCGGTGATGAGACGGGTGAACCCACTCACCCAAGCGATCATCCGCGAGCACAGCCGCGCCCATGCCCAAGGCTACCACATCGGTAGCACCGGCCTTATCGCCCGCGATATTGCGGTTCATATTCGCCACCTGAAACGCCGCATCCAGCACTTGCAAGCCCAAGCCCTGAAGTTGATTGAGCAGGACGAGACGCTCCAGCGTGCCTATCAACGCCTCTGTTCCGTCCCCGGCATCGCCCAAAAAAGTGCCTTGCGAATTTTGGCCGAGGTGGCGCTCTTGCCCGAAGATATGACACCGGCCCAATGGGTCGCACACGCAGGACTGGACCCCAAACCGAGACAATCCGGAACCGCCAATCCCGCCAGACGCATCTCCAAAACCGGCAATAAGTACCTCCGCCATGCCCTGTATATGCCTGCGCTGGTCGCTAGCAGACACCAAGCCCGGGTCAAAGCCTTCTATGACAAACTCATGGAGCGAGGGAAGAAACCTTTGCAGGCCATCGTTGCGGTGATGCGAAAGTTGTTGCATTCAATTTGGGGGATGTTCCGACACGACCAAGATTTTGAGGGCGAAAAATTCTATCGAACCACCCCCCAAACCCCTTGAACTTTAAGAGAGTATCTCCCGTCTTCCCTCTCCCGTCTTACCTCTCCCGTCTCCCGTCTCACCTCTCCCCGCCTCTAAGGAGTATCTCAATGACAGAAAGCGTTCCCGCATCCATCGAGATCCATGACCCATCGCTCTACGGCGCGAGCAAACGGGCCGAGTATCTCGATACGCTCGCCGATATTGACGACCGGCAAATCGCCCGGTTTCACGAACGGGGGTATCTCGCCATTCGGCAGGCATTCGCGCCGCGGCAAATTGAAGCGGCGGGTCAGGCGATGTGGCACCTCATCGATGGCAAAAATTCGGACTTCAAGGGCTTGCAGGTCGAAGCCGACAAACGCGGGTGTTTTTCCGCGCTCAAGGGCGAGGCGCGCCGCGATGCCGTGCGAAAACTCTGGAAATTCGTCGATGGCGACGACCGCCTCTCTGCCCTCGCGTATGACCCCGACATCCTCGCTGTGCTCGCCCGCATGATGAACGACGCGCCCGTGCTCTTTCAGGACATGGGGCTGATCAAACCCCCGCGCATTGGCCGCGAGAAGCCATGGCACCAAGATTGTGCCTATTTCAATTATCCCGTCGGCACCACGGTTGTCGGGGTGTGGATTGCGATAGATGCGGCCACGGAAGAAAATGGGTGTTTGCACATCATTCCCGGCTCCAACCAACATGGCCCAATCCCGCATTTTAAGCGACGCGACTGGCAAATATGCGACGCAGATGTCGCCGTTCCCGACAGCGTCACCGTGCCGCTCGATCCCGGCGGTTGCCTGTTTTGGCACGGCTTGACCCATCACGGCAGCCCGCCCAACCGGTCGCCCTATCGCCGCCGGGCCTTGCAATATCACTATCGCCCTGAAAGTGCTATCGCGCTGACCACCCAAGAACGCCTAGCCATCTACGGCGGCGATCAACTCGGGGTGACGTGCTGAGACCGTTTTTTGGGGCAAAGAAGATACAAGGGGAAGTTTAGTACTCTGTAAATTAAATAATTCGGGATTTCAATTTTTTAAGAGCGTGCCGGACGTAATGCCGTACATCAAACGAGCCATCGCCCAACATGCCATCCCAAAAGACCATCCGCTAAAGCCATCAGGCACAGCGCGCAAGTCCGTCTGGCAACCAACATCTATTTTGCAACCCACCTTGCAGGCTGGTGTATATCGTGCGATTACAAAAGCGCTTAAACTGCTTGGGCAGTTGTACCCCGCTCGCCTACTTTTCTTCAGACGCTTATTCGCGTCTTCTCTGTTGACAAAAAGTAGGTCGCCGCACGCCGTAGGCACAGGCGTAGCCAACGCATCGAAGGCAACCCACGATGCTTTTGGACCAAACGTTTTAGAAAAGCGAGCAGTGCAGGTACTGAGTTGAAGGAGTACTCATGCCGATTTGATTTTAAGTTGCCCGAATTTTATCTTAGCCTAATATTGACCAAAATCCGCGAGGCACGCGAAATCATAAACATTCCCGTAAGCGTCCATTCGCGCTTCGACGCGAAGGCGAATCTATCCAAATATGTCTCCTTCTGCAAATTCGAAAGGAGTGTCATGAGACCGTATATATGTTGTCACAACCACATCGGACGCACCATTGACCGCGTGCCCGCCGTGGGGCAAAATGCACAAATGTGTTTGTCCCGATTCGCCGAGACCGGGATTCACGCGGCCATTTCAATGCCGACCGCCGTGGGCAGTCCAATCGCGCGGGGGATTCGAGATATTCGAGAACAGAACGAAGCCATTGCGCGGGCGTGCAAAGCTTTTCCAAACGTGTTTCCCATCGGCCTGGCCCTGATCGAGCCGCGCTTTGGGGAACGCGGAATCGATGAGGCGGAAAAGGCGATAGACGATCTCGGGCTGGTCGGCTTGGTCGGACACCCCCCGATGAAGGAAGAAGTGCTTCCGATGATAGAGGTCGCCGCCGCGCGAAACGGCCTGTGCAATTTGCACTGGCACGACAAACGGATGCACCGCACCGCGCAGCTATTTCCCCAGGCGCGGTTTATCGTACACGCCAGCACCTGGGCGGCTGAGAATTTGGCGCGGCACGACAATCTCTGGTTCGAGGTCGTCCAGTATCCGGATGGCCGGGGTTCCGCATGGGACTTCAAATGGTTCGCCGATAAAGTCGGACGAGAGCGGTTGATCTTCGGCGCGGATTTGCCGTATTACGACTATCGCTTTCTCCAACGGGTCATTGAAGATGCCGACTGCGATGACGATTTGAAAGAGCGAATTGCCCACCGCAATGTCGCTGTCCTGATCCAGGAGTACAACCCCGATTGGACATTGCCAGACCACCCGCCGCAGGCCCCTCGGGCATGCGATCCCCAATCGCTATGGGCCTGCGATCCAGCGCAACCGGACAGGTTGACCGCAGATATCTTGCCTTGACCAAAAGATGGGACGGGGAGAAGGCCATCCTGCTCCCATCACCCGTAGGGACAGGCCCCGTGCTTATCGAAAGAAACGCGAGTAACCACAAAAGCATGCTGTGGCGATGCGACACAGGGGCCACGAGACACACGAGGCGGAGGCGTGTGACCGCGGCCCAAAATAAACAAAAAAAGCGATCGCTAAACGGAGGGGAATATGTCCGGTAAGCGGCCAAATAAGGAGCATCGTTCCCCTGTATGAACGAGAAGCCGAGATCACCGGGGAATACGCCGACCTCATCGCCCTTTTGATCGAGGAAAAACGCTTTGAAGCCGCCGAAAACTGGTGCCGCAAGGCCATTGCGAACGCGAATCCCCATCACCGTGGCACCTGCGCTAGACTCAAGGACTATCCGCGTACCATTCGGGAAAAAACCGGCGACCATCTCAGCGCGGCGGCCTTTTATGCGGACGAATTTTTCGAACAGCCCTCGCTATCCGCCTTTCAACCACTATGCGAGGCCGCACGCAAAGTCGACGCGGGCACAGCGGCAACGGTCAAAGCCCGGGCGCGCTACTTTCTAGAAACGGGGCACTTGCCGCGAACACAGGGCCGAAAGCGGAAGGGAGAACCCGATAGCAAATGGCCTTTGCCAGCGACGGGATTTCAAAAAGACATTCAGCCCTCAAAGGGACCCAGTACCCAGGTCTTGATCCACATTGCCATCGCAGAACAAAAGCCAACCGAGGTCTTGAAGTGGTACGCTCGGCTCCCACTGGGGCTATGCTCATACACTGCCGCTCGATGTAGCCCAGGCGATCAAAGAAGAATATCCCAATCGCGCCATCGAAATCTGGAAAGCGCAGGCCGAGGTTGCGATCAGCAGCGTCCAAGTTTCCGGCTATCGGGAAGCAGGCGATTATTTGCGCGAGGTGCGAGACACCCTAAAGCGTCTCAAAAGAGATGGTGAATGGGAAGCGTATTTGCGCGATTTGAGAACCCAAAACCACAGGCGACCGTGTTGCTTGGAAGTCTTGGACGGCTTGGCGGGCAAGCGCATCATCAATTAGGAGAGGGGAGAGGGGAGAAGGCAAACGGGCTATCCCGATCCAAGGGATCAGTAGTCCGGCCACCTGCCCCCATCGTAGAGACAGGCCCCGTGCTCGTACTTGCCAGACAACCGCACGCGCCCACCCGCTGTCGCGGTCCTCAATCCCCCGTAGGGACAGGCCCCGTGCCTGTCCTTGCTGGAATGCTCGGAATCTTGCTCAATCGCCCAAAAAGCCCATCGCGTAGGGACAGGCCCCCGTGCCCTTGTCCCCAGACCCTATAAGGCCCGAGACAGGTGCTCGCCCAGCCAAAGAAAACGGTGAGAAGGCCATTCAACTAGTTAGCGGAACCGATAGCGACACGCGGAGCACGCCGTTAGCAAAGCCAAAAGCGAATTGTCGATTCTCAACATCCCAAAACCAAAAATCCCGGTGACCAAAAGGCCATCGGGATTTTTGCATCTCATACCAAAAGGTATGGGCGTAAAATTTTACGCCCATACATCGGTATAAGTTATCGCGTTTTTCCTTCGCATTTCCGCGTAAAGTACCCAAAAGAGGCGTTCTTCGCCAACGCTGTTTCTCGATCAAATACCTTCATGATCTCTTGCATGAAATCTATTCTCGAAGCGAATTTTTGGGCATCATACCGTTAAACTGTTCTTTTGAAATGCGATCTGTGTCGTAACTCGGCGGTATTCTGATTTGCCGACAACCCTCATCATTGAGGCCAGCGAGATACCAACTTTCAATTTCCTTGCACACGATCAAAATGCGATCCTCGGATAACTTCTCAAACTCGGATGCAAGCCGTGCTTTCTTGGCGGTTACACATGGGGACTCGTCCAAATCTGAGACAAAAAGGTATTCAGCCCGCATGGCATTGATACTTCGCAGAAAATTATTCACCGTTTTCCGCTTCATCTGACTGTACTGCGAAAACTGAACATGATCGTAAATTCGTTCGTACATGGGCTTGATGACGCGATCAAAAAATCGCTCATCATCATCGCCTTCCAAAAATATAAAAAGCCTTCGATACGCCAATCTATACCTCCAACAAATTCTGAACGAATAAATCGTCAAGGCCCATTTCGTTTTCCAAGAAGATTTTGATTTGATCGCTGTCGGCTGGCTTTGTGATCTTGGAAAACCCCTCCTCATCTCTCGTCACCAACAGGATATGATCCAAATCTGCGTGCTTAACCATTTCGGGGCTATGCGTGGTTGCGATGATTTGATTCTTCTGAGATGCTTCCCGAAACATGGTCATCACCTTTGAAATTAAGTACGGATGGATGTTCCGCTCGGGTTCTTCTATGATGGACAGTCGTTTCTGCTGAAAGTAGAGCGCGACGATTAACGCCGTCATGTTGATGGTGCCATCGGAAATTAGAGAGGCTGGCAGATCTGTCTCTTCAGCGTATTTTTCTCGCAACTTGAAGAACACGGACTTATCGGCGACCTTTTCCACACCTACATCGCGTAGGAACGGCAAGAGATCCCGAGACAAATTGAGGAACACGCGCTTGGATTCTTCATCGCTGATGACCCTGTTCAAAACGATAGCCAAATTGCCACCGTCCATCGCCAATTCTGACGAACCCGTTATAGGCGTGGATCGCTTGGGCAATTTGGGATCAAAGTCATAGACACCGATGTTGCTCAACCAATCCAAAGCGGGTTGTGCGTACAGACCGAGGAGAGGAAATTCTATCAAGAGCGTTTTTTTGTCGGCCTCGGGCGGTTCTCGTGAAATTGGCATGCCATCAAAGGGGAATGCAGATTCTATATCGGGATTCGTCGATTCTATGCCGAGTTTGCCATCGCGGTTGAAAAGCGTGACGCTAAATCTCTCGACAACATCTTCACTGGAATAGGTCAACGTTATTTTGTCTCGATCAACCGCGTATTCATATCCTTTTTCGCCAAATTTCAAAGAAAATTCATAATCTATCTCCTGGATTGTGACATGGGGTTTGTCGGAGTCTAAGGGCCAAAACCACTTCGCATCACCCCGCATAATCACATGAAAAAGGGGGCGAGACTGCGCGAGTTTTAGATTTTGCAAATACTCTGCCCCGCCCTGAATCGAGATGGCATCTTCCAATCCATGGTTGACGATATCTCTCAAAAATTGGAAGGCTTGAACGAAGTTGGATTTTCCCGAAGCATTGGCGCCGACCAACAAGTTGAAATCGCCCAAGCGAATCTCCAGTTCATCAAAACTCTTAAAATTCGATAGTTTGATTTTTACAATTTTCATATTGATAGCCTCGCCCGAATCGAATTATCCGCGAAAGAGATTACCGCGGCGACATAGCGGGTTTCGCCCGTTTGCTAAAAACCGCTTTTGAGCGCGCGGGCGAACAAGTCGAGCACTGCGTCCCACGATTTTTCGGCGGCGTCTTTGTGGTAATGCGTTGTGGATCGCCCGCCTCAAAGGCTTCGCGCCAGACCTTTTTGACGACCCGATCACCGAGAAAGCATTCCGCCCGCGAAGCCAACTGACTCAGTATGGCCCGCATAGCGGCCCCCACATCCTCGCGTGCGGACTGGCCGATCTCCACATTTATGTACAAACAGCGATACCGCCGGTTGCCGTTCAGTTCGTCCATCAACGCCAGCAGGGCAGACGTCTTGCCCGTTTGCCGAGGCGCGTACATGACGAAGTATTTTTGTTGCTGAATCAGCATCAGGACCTCGTCGAGGTCGATCCGTTCCAATGGTGGGACGCAATAGTGAATATCCGTCATGATGGGACCGGCGGTGTTGAAGAAACGCATGGTGTAATCTCCGGTTCAAAGACATCTGCTAGCGCGTCTTGTTCGGCAACCGATCTCCCGGCGCGAGAGTTCCTCGATGATTTCGTCAGACGAGTACCTAACGAGCCCCGAGAAAGTCGAACCCATAGCCAAAATGTTGCAGGCGTCGAGCAACATCTCGGTACTTGAACCCAGCGAGTCGTCCCATTACGGCACACTGACGGGTACCAGCAGATCCATGCGCTTTGGGAGGATCGCCAATGCGCGGGGAAGTGGGCCGCCGTGTTCAATGCACGACTCTGCAATTTTGCGTGAGCCCTTGTGCAATCTCGGCGGCCTCGGTGACACTACGTCCTTCCGCAACCAAGCCCGGGACATCGGGACTCGTGGCGAGAAAGCCACCTTCGGCCAATGGCTCGATATGGAGTCGGATTGCCGATTCGTTCATTCTGTTTGCCTCTTTAATAAGCGAATAAAGTTGGGAACTCGCCTCTCTTGGCGATAAGTGTGTCGGAGAAGCGCGTGGGTTATCCCTCGGCGATGACCTGACGTGCTCCCACCGTCACATCCCGCCAGTCCGCGTTTTCAAATCGCCACGAAAATGCGACCTCGGAATCGCCGCCGTTGTAAAACTTCACGCCGTCCACCTCTGTATTAGAATGCGTCACCAGCGGGAGAATTTGATCGGGAACACCGGGCCTTCCATCGGCTTGTCGCACCTCGATTGTCGGCGTCACCTTGCCCGTTAATTCTCGCGTGCCCAAAAGCAACGGGCCATAACACCCGGTCACCGCGCCGATGCCCCAGTTGCGCCCGTGCCCTGCGGCTGTCGAACAAATCGCGCCGCCCATATCGGCGTGTTCGCGCCCCCCGCGCAACACCCGCCGCGCCATCGCCAGCTTACTGACCGCCTGCTTGAGTGCCCGTGCGGCATAGCCCTCATCGCCCGTCACCTGATAGGCCAGGGTCAACGCCGCGGTGCTCGGTTCGGTGGTTGGCGTTACAGAGCCATCGCCATGCCAAATTCCCCAATACGTCATATCGTTGCGCTTGCCCACGCCTGGCCAATCGCGCCTGCGCGCCTGCGGAAAGACCATGGCCCGTTCGCCTTTTTGCTCGGCTGGAAACCGCATGATTTGCGCCCGAATCGCCGAATCGAGCGAGGCGTCGGCAAATTGCCTGCGAAAATGCGAAATCGCCGCCGCGCCAGGGTCCGCATACGGGTCGCGCAACTGATCGACCATCGGCTCGGCAATCCGCCGCGCCGCGCGGTGAAAGACCGCATCGCCCGACGCCTGAAACAGATCGCCCAGCGCGTAGATGACGCCCGACGCCAGCAGGACTTCCACGCCCACGAGCGGATCGCCCGGAACGTGGTGCCCGGCTTGCGCCGCCCTTTTTTGTTTTTCCGTGGCCCGTTTTGAAAACATCGGGTTGCCCTCTGCATCCCAAGCCAAAGGCAGGGGGCCATCGGGCGCGGCGACGAGCATCTTGGCCCGCCGCTTGCCGTATTGCAAGGCCCAGTCCAAATACCGGTCATCGCCCGTCATGCGGTGCGCGGCCAAGGCGATGTGGACAAAGCGGAAGTGCTCGGCGATTTCGCTGTCGTACCCATCGTTTCGCCCCACCGTGCGCGTGCCGATGTAGTAGCCGTAAAACCGGTTGCGCGCCCAGTCGAACCACTCGGGAATGCCCGCGACCCAGTTGCCGATGTGTTCGGCGGCGTCTTCCAACAGGGCGGCGGCTTTTTCATCGTTGGGAAACAAGCCCAAATAGCGCGGCAAAAACAGGAGAAACGGCTCGGTGCCGTGATGGGCTTCGGCTTCGGGTTCATAACCGTGCAGGCAATCCCGTTCCACCCACCCGGCCAGCATGTCGCGCAGATGTTCAAAATGCTCGCGCACGCCCTCGTTGCCGGTGATGAGATAGTGCGGGAACCACGCCAGCGAATAATTCGCCTCGTCCTCGCCCCCGCCATGCCTGCTCGGCGGATCCATGCGCCTGCTTTGATCCAACCAAGCATCCATCTCTTTTCGCAACGCCCGATAATATTCAAAACACGGTTTCATCATGCCCTCCGTTCTCCCTATACCGTAAGGGCGTTTTACGGGCGTAAGATTTTACGCCCTTACGTCCCTGCGCGCCCTTAGTCCCTACGCGCCCTTACGCTCTTATGCTCTTACGCCCTTACCTACACGGCCAGGGCGAGTTGATCGCTACTTGCTAAATTCCCTTGACGCCCCCAAAATGCCGACCTACTTTGTGCGGCGTTATCATAGCGCGAAAAAACCGCAAAGTCAAGATTTCTCGATGCTCGATG
This sequence comes from Candidatus Latescibacterota bacterium, assembly GCA_965242535.1. Lineage (GTDB taxonomy): Bacteria > Latescibacterota > UBA2968 > UBA2968 > UBA2968 > VXRD01. Next base: position 3,418,194 of record OZ251458.1, on the reverse strand, counting down.
CGTTGGATCGAAGCAACGATCTACGGGCGAGGCTGACTGACCATTGACCGCTTGGGAGTTGGTGATTGAGGGCATGTCCTGCCCTTGCCTCACCGATGCAGACGAGGACAGGCACAGGGGCCTGTCCCTACTGTCTTACTTACGTCTTACCTCTCCCGTCTTACCTCTCCCGTCTCCCGTCTTGCCTCTCCCGTCTCCCGTCTTCCGTCTCCCGTCTCACCGCTCACTGAAAGGCTCGTCATGTCGGACATTCGCATACGCGCAGAACACCTCGAACCCTTTATCCAGTCCGTGTTTGAACGCGCGGGCATGCCGCCCGAAGATGCCGCGATCGAAGCGGAAGTGCTCGTGTGGGCAAATTTGCGCGGCGTGGATTCGCACGGGGTTTTGCGCGTGCTCTCGTACCTCGACAACATCGAATCGGGCGCGATGAATGCGCGGCCCAATATCCGCACGATCAAGGAATCGCCTGCGGTTGCCCATATCGCGTGCGACCGCGCGCTCGGCCCGGTCGCCACGGTGCCCGCGATGCACAAAGCCATTGAAAAGGCGAAAGATGTGGGCATTGGATGGGTGTTGCTCAACAATGTCACGCACCAAGGCGCGATGGCGTATTATTCGCTGATGGCCGCGCGCGAGGGCTTTGCCGGGATCGCCATCGTTTGTAGCCCGCCGAATATGGCCCCCTTTGGCGCGAAGGCCGCGGGCCTGCACAACAGCCCCATCGCCATCGCGGTTCCGGCGAACGACCGCGCCCCCATCAGTTTGGATATGGCGACGAGCGTCGCGGCTGGGGGCAAACTCGATCTCGCGCGGGACAAGGGCGTCTCCCTCGGCGCGGATTGGGCACTCGATGCCGAGGGCCATCCGACGACGGATGCGCGCAAAGGCGTCATCTTGCGCCCGGCAGGTGGCCCTAAGGGATCGGGGCTCGCGCTGATTTTTCAGTGTTTGTCCAGTTTGATGGCCGGCAATCCCCTGCTCGCGCCCGTGTTGCGCGGGGACAAAAATCCGAGGGCGCAAAACGGCATTGTCGCCGCCATCGACATTTCGTTTTTCATCGATCTCGAGGAGTACAAAAATCTCGTGGACAATTTGGTCGATGAACTCAAGGCATTGCCCAAAGCCGATGGCTTCGACGATATTCTCATGCCGGGCGAACCCGAAAATCTCACCCTTGCCCAGCGCGCTGTCGAGGGCATTCCCATTCCAAAGGGCACGGCGGAAAAACTCCGCGAAGCCGCGCGGCGGTTCGGCCTCGCGTTGCCCGAGGGGTTATAGAAGGCGTATATGGCACAAGTTGAGGTGTTCTATGAGGCCGATGCCGAATTGCTGACGATTTACTGGCAGGCGCCGCGCGCAAACCAGTTGTGTACGGAAATCGGCGATGGCATCATCGTCATTAAAGACGAAACGACCGGTCAGCCCATCGGTATGGAATTGCTAGCTTACCGCCCCGGCGACGTGCGTTTCGATGCCGTATCGGTCGAGGTCGCGGGATTTGCAACCACCTAATTAGGACGAAACGATACAGGAGCATGACATGGCAGAACTCGTAACGATCAAAGACGTCAAAACCATCGTGACGCAACCCGCGGGATCGCGGCTCGTCATCGTCAAAATCACCACGTCGGAAAACGGGCTTTACGGGTTGGGCTGCGCGACCTTCACGCAGCGATTTCACGCGGTACACGCGGCCATTGAAAAACACCTCAAGCCCTTTCTCATCGGGCGCGACGTGGATCGCATCGAAGAAATTTGGCAGATGAGCATGGTCAATGGGTACTGGCGCAACGGTCCGGTGCTCAACAACGCCATCTCGGGCGTGGATCAGGCCCTGTGGGACATCAAGGGCAAACGCGCGGGCATGCCGGTGTACCAGATCCTCGGCGGAAAGTGCCGAGAGGCCGCAGACACGTACTCACACGCCAATGGGCGCGACAAACGCGAGGTGGTCGAGAGCGTGCGCCACCACATGGAACAAGGCTATCGGCACATCCGCGTGCAGATGGGCGGGTACGGCGGGCAGTCGCAGACCATCCAAAAACCCGAGGGCGCGCAGGACGGGGCGTATTACCACCCGCGAGAATACTGCCGGCGCATGTGCGAGATGATCGAATACGTGCGCGCGGAAATCGGCCCCGAAGTCGAGTTGCTCCACGACATCCACGAGCGGTTGCGCCCGATAGACGCCATCCAATTTGCCAAAGACGTGGAGCCGTTCAAGCTCTTCTTCCTCGAAGACGCCCTCGCGCCGGAAGACAATGCGTATTTTCGCCACATGCGCGCCCAGTGCGCCACGCCCTTGGCGATGGGCGAGCTCTTCAATCATCCGCACGAATGGATGCCCCTCATCCAAGACCGCCTCATCGACTTTATTCGCATGCACATCAGCCAGATGGGCGGCATCACCCCCGCGCGCCATGTCGCGGCCTTTGCCAACATGTACAACGTGCGAACCGCGTGGCACGGCCCGGGCGATACCTCCCCGGTCGGTCACGCCGCCAATTTGCACCTCGATCTGTGGGCACCCAATTTTGGGATTCAGGAATGGTGCCGCTTCAACGAGTTGGTGTACGACATGTTCCCCGGCCTGCCCGAAGTGCGAAAGGGCTACATGTATCCCAACGACGCGCCCGGCCTAGGCATCGACATCGACGAAGCCCTCGCGGCGAAATACCCGCCCCGAGACGAGATCATCCACTGGACGCAAACCCGCGCGCCAGATGGATCGCCCATGCGGCCGTGATTAGACGTGCGCCCGTAGGGACAGGCCCCCGTGCCTGTCCGCAGTGGTCAAACGCGAGTCATCCAACAGGAGAACTTCATGAACACCCATTCCTCTCCATCCGATCTCAAAATCACCGACCTGCGGATCGTCAGCCTCGCGGGCGTGCCCATGCGCTCGACCCTCATTCGCCTCGACACGAATCAGGACATCTACGGCTTGGGCGAAGTCCGCGATGGCGCGAGTCGCATCTACGCCCTGCAACTCAAGCGTCAACTCTTGGGCGAAAACCCCTGCAACGTGGATAAGGTCTTTCGCAAGATCAAACAATTCGGCGGGCACGCGCGGCAGGCGGGCGGCGTGTGCGGCGTGGAAATGGCATTGATGGATTTGGCGGGCAAAGCCTACGGCGTGCCCTGTTACCAACTCGCGGGGGGCAAATTCCGCGATGGCATCCGCATCTATTGCGACACGCCTTCAACGCCAGACCCCGAGGAAATGGGCAACCGCCTCAAAGCGCGCGTGGCCGACGGCTTTACATTTCTCAAAATGGACATCGGCTTGGGCTTGCTCAAAGGCATGGCCGACGCGGTATCCCGACCGGCCGGCGCGCTCGAAACCACGGCGCATCCCTATTATCACGCTCGGAAATCCGCGGTCGCCCATCCCGCCGGCATGATCGCCACGCAGGTCATGCACCCGTTCACGGGCATCCAACTCACGGACAAAGGCATCGACGCGCTCGTTCAATACGTGGCGGTCGTGCGCGATATCGTCGGCTATGAGATCCCCTTGGCGGCGGATCACTTCGGGCATATCAATGTCGAATCGTGCATCCGCCTCGCGCGCGCCCTCGAGCGGTTCAACCTCGCGTGGCTCGAGGATATGATCCCGTGGCAATTCACCGATCAATGGGCGCGTCTCAAAAACGCGACCGCGACCCCGGTTTGCACGGGCGAAGACATTTATCTCCTCGAAAACTTCAAACCCCTCCTCAACCAGCGCGCCGTGTCCATCATCCATCCGGACCTCGCCACCTCGGGCGGCATCCTCGAAACCAAGCGCATTGGCGACTACGCCGAAGAATGCGGCATCGCCATGGCCTTGCACATGGCCGCAACGCCCGTCGCGACCATGGCCAGCGTGCATTGCGCCGCTGCCACGCACAATTTTCTCGCGCTCGAGTGCCACGCGGTCGATTACCCGCCGTGGAACACCCTCGTCACGGGCTTGCCCAATCCCATCGTCCAAAACGGCTGCATCCACGTGCCCGACACCCCCGGCCTCGGCGTCGATCTCGACGAAGACGCGATCAAAGCACACATCGACCCGGAACGGCCCGGCTATTTCGAGCCTACCGATGCGTGGAACCAAGAGCGCGTAAATGACAGGTTGTGGAGTTAGAGCAGGAAGACGGGAGATGGAAGTTTAGCCACAAAAGGCACAAAAGGCACGAGCGGGGTACAACTGGCACCCGCCAGTTCAAAGGCACGAGCGGGGTACAACTGGCGACAGCCGTTCATCGTAGGGACAGACCCCCGTGCCTGTCCGAAGATACGAGAAGGGATGGGCCGACCTAACCGAAAGGAACGACGTATGATCACCATTGGCATTATCGGCGCGGAAAACAGCCATACCGTCGCCATCGCAAAAACCATCAACATCGAAAAGCGCGTGCCCGGTTTCAGCGTGACCCATGTGTGGGGCGAAACCCCGAGGGATGCGCGAGATGCGCGAGATCGGGGACGGATTCCCAATATCGCGCAACACCCCGAAGACTTGATCGGACGGGTTGACGCGGCCATCGTCGATCACCGGCACGCAAAATATCACCTGCCCGCTGTGCGGCCCTTGCTCGAGAGCAAAATCCCACTCTTCGTCGATAAGCCCTTTTGCTACCGGGTGGATGAGGGCCGCGAATTTCTCGGCCGCGCGCGCGAACTCGGCGTGCCCGTGTGTTCCTTCTCGGTCTTGCCCAAGCAGGCGTCCTTCGTGCGGGTGCAACGAGAGGTGCGCGAACTCGGGCGCGTTCTGTCCGTCGTTTCGACCGGGCCTTGCGATATCGATTCCGAATACGGCGGCGTGTTTTTTTACGGCATTCACCAAGTCGATATGGTCTCGCGCCTGCTCAATGGCGACATCGCCCATGCCCAACTCAACCGCGGGAAGCAAAACCACACCGCGACCCTGTACTCGGCGAGCGGCGCGATCTCCACGATGAATCTCATCGGCGAGGGCCGCCCGGATTTCCACCTGTCCGTCCTGTGCGAAAAGGGCCGCATCGACCGCACAATCGCGTACGATGAAAACACCTATCTCACGGGCATCCGCGACTTTTGCCACATGTTCCGCACGGGCGAAACCGATGAAACCGACCGCTCCATGCTCGCGCCCGTCGCGGTGCTCGAATCCCTGGAAAAATCGCAGGCATCGGGCGAAAAAGTGGATGTCGAACTCTGATGCAAATGGAAGCGTTGTCAAGAGAGCGGGGTATGAAGGCGAGTAATTCGAGCATGCGACAGCCGTTCATCGTAGGGACAGGCCCCCGTGCCTGTCCGAAGCCAGAACCCGTTGAGGGATCCCAAAGATTTATCAGGAGAATCCATGGCTGATCAACCCAATATTCTCATCATCATGTCCGACGAGCACGCGCCGCAATACAGCAGCGTGTATGGGCATTCGCTCGTGCTATCGCCCAACATGGAACGCCTGGCCGATATGGGGGTCACGTTTGACAATGCGTATTGCAACTCGCCGATTTGCGGGCCGTCGCGCATGTCGTTTATGACCGGGCGGTACATCCATCGCATCGGCGCGTATGACAATGGCTTTCCCATGTCGTCGGACGCGGTCACATGGGCGCACCGCTTGCGAAACGCGGGCTACGATGTGGTCCTCTCGGGCAAGCAACACTTTTGCGGGCCGGATCAACTGCACGGATTTCGCACGCAACTCGCACGCGATTTGCACGCCGAATTGTGGACGAAAAACGGCGTTCCCCGCGGCGCGGCAAATTGGGAAGCGGGCGTTGTGAAAGCCAAGAAGCCGTGGGGAGGCGTGGCAGAAGCCGGGCCGGGTCGGACCGAGTCCATAGACGTGGATGATCGAGTCGAAGAAGCCGCGCTCGCCTATATCAAAGCCGCCGCGGGCAACGAACGCCCGTGGTGCCTCAACGTGGGGTTTATCGCGCCGCATTTTCCGCTCGTCGTACCCCGGCGATTTTGGGACCTCTATCCGCTCGATCAAATCGACATGCCCGAAATCCCCGAAGGCCATCTCGAAACCATGCACCCGGTTTACAAACGCATGCGCGCGATGTTCGGGTTGGTCAATTTTCCCGAACACCTCGTGCGCCGGGCGCGGGCGGGTTACTACGGCCTCATCACGTATTTGGATGAAAAAATCGGCAGGTTCATCGACGCGCTCGAAGAAACCGGGCAGATCGACAACACCATCATCGTCCACACCTCGGACCACGGGGAGATGAACGGCGAGCACGGCATGTGGCGCAAGTCCAACATGTATGAGGCGTCTTCTCGCGTGCCCCTCCAGATCGTCTGGCCCGGGCAAATTCCGGGGGGATTGCGCGTCCCACAAAATGTCTCCTTAGTCGATCTCGTCGCCACCCTCATCGACATGAGCGGCGCGTCGAAAGCGATCGCGCCCCTCGACGGCGATAGCCTCTTGCCCTTGATCGCGGGCGACGCCGAGACGTGGAAAGACGAAGCCTTCTGCGAATACCTCGCGCACGGGGTTCTCCGCCCCGTGGCCATGCTCAAAAAGGGCGATTACAAACTCAACCTCAGCTTGGGAGACGCGCCCGAGTTGTTCGATATCGCAGAAGACCCCGGGGAACTGAACGACCTATCGGCGTCCGCACGCCACCGCGACATACGCGACGCCCTGCGCGAGCGGCTCTTGGAAATTTGGGGCGACCCAAACGCCATCGAGCAGCGCGTGCGCCAAAGCCAACGGGAAAGGCAATTTATCACAACCGCGGGCGATAGGCGATGACCTCATGCCTCGGATTTGAGCATGCCCACCGCGATCGACGCCGCTTTGAGCGCCGCGCACGCGAAGCACGACGTCAGTAAAGGGAAAACCAACTGATTTTATGGTTGGTTGGATGCGAAGACAGCACGGATCCCTACGGATGATGGGGGCGGGCCGACCATTGACCACCAAAGGAAATGCCATGCAACCCTGGGCCTTTCTCCACATCGCCGACATGCAACCCGGTTCGCCCCGGTCCTTTCGCTTCAGCCAGCGCATGATGGACAACTGGCAGACCGCGTATCGCCAACTTCAAGCCATTGCCGATGTCGATCTCCTCCTCATCGGCGGCGATCTGACCCGCGATGGCTCGTGCCATGACTTTGAGTTTGAGATTGCCAAACGCGAACTCGACGCCCTGCCTTATCCCTATCGCGCCATCCCCGGCAACATGGACACGGGCAACAAACACGCGGACAAAAACGGCGCCACCGGGCGAGACGACATTCGCCTCAATGTCACGGCCGAGCAACTGGATCGGTTTGCCTCTTTTTTCGGGGCATTTCCCTGGAGCTTTGTCCACGAGAATGTGCGCTTTAGCGGATTCTACGCCGCGGTGGCCGGGTCGGGATTGCCGCACGAGGCGCGCATGTGGCGTTGGCTCGAACGCGAATTGCCATCGCTCCCTCGCGCGACGCATCACGTCGTGACCATGCATTATCCCCTTTTTATGGATGCGTTGGACGAACCCAAATGGGATATTGGCAATGAGGGCGAATACCGGGACTGGTATTTTTCCATCGATCCCCCCCACAGACAGCGCGTCTTTGAGGCGTTCAAAAAGTCCGATGTGTCCATCGTCCTGAGCGGACACATTCACTGCCGGCGGCCTCCGCAAGATGTGGCGGGCATTCGGTTTTACCGTTGCGCGGGCATTGCCATGCCCCAAAGCGCGGACCGATGGCCCGATGGCGACCCCACTTTGGGCTTCTATCGTTTTGACGTGACAGACGCCGGCATAACCGATACATTCATCCCGCTCGCCCGCGAATCGCAATCCACCGCTGGCTATGGCCCGGGCGGGCATCCCAACCCCGAGGAACGCGATTATTCGCTGGCGTGGGAAAAGGAGGGGAAATAACATGGATGATTCTCGCGGACTCGATCCCGTCATCGAGGAATATAAAAAGGATGTCGATAGAACGCTCATCCGCAAAAATCTCAAACTCTCTTACGAAGAACGCTTGCAAAATGCGATGCAACTCCAAAAGTTCGCCGATGAGTTGCGAAAAGCCGGAGGGCGCAAACCGTGACGGATTTTGCCAAGCTGCTGCAATTATTGTCCGATCGCGGCGTTGAATTTATCATCGTCGGGGGAGCGGCGGCTATCGTTCACGGCAGCAGTCGTTTGACACAAGACCTCGACGTGGTATATCGCAGGTCGCAGGAGAATATCGCGCGCCTTGCCAACGCATTGGAAAAACAAAACCCCTATCTGCGCGGCGCCCCCCCTGGGCTTCCCTTTCAATGGTCGGAAGCCACCATCCGCATGGGTCTGAATTTTACTTTGCAAACGAATCTCGGAGATCTCGATTTGCTCGGCGAGGTGACGGGGGGCGGGAATTACGAGGATCTCGTGGATCGCGCATTTGAGATGGAGGTGTTCGGGGTTCGCTGTTTGTGCCTCAATTTGGAAACCCTCATCCACGTCAAGCGAGCGGCGGGCAGGCCCAAGGATCTCGAAGCGATTTCAGAGCTCGAAGCGATTCGCGAAACGCAACGCACTCAGGAGTGATTTCCCATGTCCGTTTTGCACATCACCTCGCCCGTTGCCCCGCCCGAGTGGGCCTTGTTGCAGCGCGAACTCATGCGCGCCCAGGCCGCGGCGTGCGACGTTTTTTACCATCGGTATTTCGACGGTCGCGGGTATCTCAAGTGCGTGCCGCGCTGGGGCGGGAATGATGGCCCGGATGATGCCATTGAAAATTTGACCGGGTATTCAATGGCGCACACCTTGGGCGGGCCGGCGCATCTGCTCGCCCTGTACAAGCAGGCGTGGGAAGGGCATCTCGAACAGTACTCCGAAGCGCGGACGCAGGTCGTCCCCATCGGCCGCAGCGGCATGTACTACAAGGAATTTCCCGCGTGCTTCGACTGGTTTCACCACGGCGAGTCGCTCACGGTGTTCAACCTGCAGGGCTTGTCCGACCCGCACGAAATCGAATTTGGGCACCGCGTGCGCCGGTACGCGGGGTTTTACATGGACGAAGACCCGCAGGCGAAAAACTACGATCCCGAACACAAGCTCATCCGAAGCCTCTTCAACGGCAGCCGAGGGCCGTTGTTGCGGAAGGCCACGGCTTTGGACTGGGCAGGGGATCCCTTTGAAGTGGAAGGCCGATTTCCCGCGCCGCGGCACGGAGAACGCAATTTTGAGGAAATGCTCATGCATTTTCGAGATTACACGGACGTGATCGGCGACCATCCGCTCAACCTCGCGGCGACCACGCTCGGCCTCAATGCGTTCGCACTGACGGCCGAGGAGAAATACCGCGCATGGGTGTGCGAATACGCGGATGCGTGGGCAGAACGCGCCGCCAAAAACAACGGTGTTCTGCCGTCCAACATCGGGCTTGACGGCGCGATAGGCGGCGCGTGCGATGGCAAGTGGTACGGCGGCTGTTACGGCTGGGGATTCACAGTGGTCGTTCCGCAAACCGGCGCGCTTTCGGACCGCAATGCTCTGTACCGCGGCGTCGCCGGGTTTGGCAACGCCCTGCTCCTGACGGGCGACTTCAAATATCCCGCAGTCTGGCGCGACATGCTCAACGCGGTCAACCGCAACGGCAAAATCGTCGACGGGCAGACCCACTACCCGCACATGCACGGCGACGACGGGTGGTATGGCTACCGCGCACAACCCTATAGCCAAGGCGCGCTCGACGTGTATTACTGGACGATGGACGACGCGGATTTGCGGTGCGTCCCCCACGATCCGTGGCTGGCCTATCTCCGGGGCGAGAATCCCGGGCATCCCACGCGCACGTTGCGAAATGCCATCGGCACGATTCGCGCCAAAATGGAAAATGTGCGGAACGACACGTCCTCCGCAGACACCCGCCTGTCCGACGATCCCTTGCCCTACAATCCGGCGACGACGGTCGACGCGCTCATCCAACTCCAACTCGGCGGTCTCGCGCCGCGCCACGGCGAACCCCTGCATTGCCGCGTGCGGTATTTCGATCCCGAAGCCCGTCGCCCCGGGTTGCCGCCCGACGTGGCCGCCCTGGTCGAAACCCTGACCGCAGAGGAAGTCGCGCTGTCGCTCGTCAACATCGACCAAACCGAACCCCGCGATCTCATCGTCCAAAGCGGCGCGTATGCCGAGCATCAGATCACAGCGGTCAAAACCGATGGCAATGCGACCGACCTCGACGCGTCGTGGTTGCCCATTCGCCTGGGGCCTGGCTGCGGCGCGCGGATCACCCTCAAAACCGAACGCTACGCCAACCCACCCACGTTTGCGTTTCCGTGGGAGAGATGAGTTTAGCCATGAGCGATGTACGACGATTCGCCTTTCATCTGTGGCGGTTTTTCACCCAAAGGAGTTTTTCATGTCCAAAGTTAATGTCGGTCTCGCCCGGCGCGAGAATCGCCGCCAGAATGTGTTTGGCGCGCTCGACCTCATCCGCGATGACGCGATTCCCAAACTCGCAGATCAAGTCATGCTCAAACCCAATTTTCTCTCGTCCCAAAATCAGTTGGCCTCGTCCCACGCCGATGCCATGCGCGGGGCGATTGATTTCTTGCTCACCGTGCCCAATCCGCCCGAGGAAATTCTCATCGCCGAAGGGGGCAATGAGAAGCATTCGGGACAGGCATTTGAAAATTTTGGGTATCGCGCCTTGCCAAAAGAATACGACATTCCCATTCGGCTGGTGGATCTCAACTGCGAAACTCGGTGGGAGACCGTGCCCATTTTGCTCGACGACCGCACCGAGTACGAAGTCCACATGCCCAAAACCGTGCTCAACTGCCCATGCACCATTTCGATGGCCGTTGCCAAAACCCACGACGTCACCGTCGTCACTCTGGCCCTTAAAAACATGATCATGGGTACGATCCGCAAAGAAGACCGCGTCAAAATGCACGGCTTTCCCACGCACGGAGAACGCCTGCGCCCCAACGAGTCCAAACGGCTCAATATCAATCTCATTCGGCTCGCCAAATACCTGGCGCCCGACATCGGGGTTATCGACGGCACGGTGGGCTTGCAGGGCAATGGCCCAGGCGGCACAGATGCGGTCGATCTCGGCGTCGCCGCGGCCAGTGTCGATGTATTCGCGGTCGACGCGGTTATGACCAAGGTCATGGGATTCGATCCAGCAGAACAAGGGCTGTTGCACTACGCAGGACAACTCGGCATGGGTGCCACCGACCTCCGCGACATCGCCATTCTCGAAAACGCCATCGAGTCTATCGCCACCTCCTTCAAACCCCACAATTGGATCGAACAACAACGCCAATGGCACGAACCCAATGCCATGGCGGAGATCCATGCGTGATTCAGAACGACAAATTAGAAGCTAGTGGTTAGGCTGTCCAATCCCCATCACCCGTAGGGACAGGCCCCTGTGCCTGTCCTCAATCAGCGATCCGTGCCCACAGTTGCGACGTCCCCCGTTCCGTCGATATGTGACGATAAATGCAAACGCCCGAAGCCAGGTGTGATGGCTTCGGGCGTTTGGTATAACCCCACCGCTACAAGCATCGTTTCGTCAAATTTTGCTAGAGTCGGGTTCTTCGGGTTCGATGACCTCAATGCCCATCTCGCGCAGGACTTGCGCCCGGTGGCTGTGGATATCCGCCGTTGCGAGAATGATCCGCGTGGGGTCAATGCCTGTGGATTCGGTGTACAGCCGCCCCCGTGTCGCAACGGGTGTTCTGGTGTACGGCCGAGGGTGCGGTCGCCATTGCCCTCCTCCTCGGCGGCGGCCTCCAGTCCATGCAAGCGGCCACCTTGGCCCCGGGCCTCCCATTCGCCTTCGTGATCCTCGGCATGTGCGCCTGCAGCTACATCGGCCTCCGCAGGGCATCGCGGTGATCCGAATCTTCTGCCTTGTAGCAACGCGCACTCCCCGTGCTTACCCTCAGACAGCTCGAAAGCCGATCCGCCCCTTCCTCATTTTGATTTGGAGACAACCATCATGGATACGACACCTTCACCAACCTCAAAGAGGCCGCATATTCTACTGACCAGCTTGGGAATGCGAGCCTTTCGTACGACGTACGAGTGGAATGGAGAAAAAGCTACCGCATCACTCACCCCATTGGCATTGGTGCAACTTCTCGATAAGGCCCCCAATCGCGTTGTCGCTGTGCTCACAAAAGAGGCGAAGGCCGAAACGTGGTCGATCTTTGAGGAGGGGATCCATCAAACGCTCGGATTCGCGCCCGAAGGGATTGATATTCCCGACGGAAATAGCTCGGATGAAATTCGCCAGATTCTCGAATCCGTGGCGGCGCGCGTTCCAGAAGGCGCGGCACTCACGCTCGATGTCACGCAGGGGTTGCGGCACTTTCCATTCATCTTTTACGCTTTGGCACTCTACCTCAAATCGCTTCGCAACGTAAGAATTCGCGGTGCCTACTACGGCATGATCGAAAGGCCAAAAGACGCACCCAAACCGATCATCGACCTGCAACCCCTGCTCAATTTGCCCGAGTGGTTCTATGCCGTGCGGATGTTCCGCGATTTGGGGACGACATCGCCCATCGCAAAACTGATCCAGCCGTTGGCAGAGGCACTGCAACAGAAAAAGAGACAACTGTTTAGGGATGGCAAAAAGGAGGCGGGTCAACGATATAATACTCGAGCCAAACGAGTTGCGGGAGCCGTGGATGCACTCAAAAAGCAGGCATTTGCTTATGAGTCCGCTTTGCCGTTGGAGTTGGGAAAGGCCAGCCAGTTGCTCATTGAGCCGATTAAAGCACTCGGTACCATGGGCTTCTACGATCTCCCACCCCTTGCGGCAGAACTAACGAATGACATCGCCAGCGTGGCCGAAAAATCGGCCTTTGCAAAGGCGCCATCAAAAGGGAAATGGAAACGGAAAATTCCTCTAGATGAAAATGAACTGAAGCGTCAGGCACAGATGATCGATTTGTACTTTAACCGAGATCAACTCTCCCTAGCGGTTGGTCTGATGCGCGAATGGGTGGTTTCTTGGGTCATCTTGAAATCGGGTGAGACCGATGGTTGGTTGACGCACGACATTCGCCAGCGATGGGAACGACGCCTCGGCGCGCTTGGGGCATTTGCGAGGGACGGGGACCCGGCGTTCAAAGATCTCATTGCGGACGATCAGCAAGCGATTGGCACATTTTGGAAGCAACTGACGGAAGAACTACGCAATGCCCTGCACCATCACGCCATGCGCGTAGAAGCTCTCGAAAAGCCTCCCTCATCCCTCGAATCGGTTCGGCAATTTTGGAATAAACTGAAAGCCGGTAAAATTGACCTGCCAGAGTTGGGCGGCGGAGGTGGTCAGTTGTTGATTTCGCCACAAGGCACGCGACCGGGCGTGTTGTTCTCGGCTTTGAAGGTCGCCCACCCGGATACCTGTCTCGTGATTTGTTCCACCGCATCGGCAAGCAGTATTTCTATAGCTGCCCAACATGCGGGCTTTGATGGGCGCATTGACCAGATTGACCTGACCGATCCGCACGGCGGTTTTGCTGAAATCGAGACAGCGGTGAAACGAGCCCGTCTTACACTATTGAATGCCGACGAGGTCATCGCCAACATGACCGGCGGCACCACGCTGATGGGCTTGATTGTCCAACGACTGACCGAAGAGGCCGGGCATCTAGATCGCCCGGTACGCCGCTTTGCCCTCATTGACCGCCGCCCTCCAGCCGATCAGGACAGCGATCCGTTTGTTCAAGGCGATTGCCATTGGCTTGACGCGGAGAGTACGCGATCGCAAGTTTTGGGATAGGCAGAGGGCTGATAGCCCAAGCCAGTTCAAGGAGAAGCGCAATGATCAAGACCCAGTTGAAGCTTGAAACCGTAACGCCGATGCTTTGTTGGCCGCCATTGAACCTTTAACCGGCAAGCGTCTGGCCGAAGTCTATCCGAGACGCACGATGAAAGAAGACACCCACTTTTGCCAAGCCCTGACCAAGTATGGGGGGCCCCAAGCCGAGAAAATCCGCTTGGTGCAAGACAAGCTCAACACCCATACCCCCGCGGCCTTCTATCGGTTCTTACCGGCCGATGAGGCGTTCGCCCTGGCACAGAAGTTTGCGTTCTGCTCTACGCCCAAATCGGCGAGTTGGCTCAATAGGATCGAGATCGAATTTTCGGCCTTGGCGCGGGGGTGTTTGAACCGGCGCATCGCGACGAAGGCGCACCTGCGTCGGGAAGTCTTGGCCTTTTTTCAAGACCGGGCGGCCAAACGCATCCTCTTGAATTGGCAGTTCACCTTACCCAAGGCCAGAGACAAGATGAATGCCCATTATCAGCGCGTTTCTCCACACAATCAAAATTGGGAATAACTTAATTTACAGAGTATTTAGCGTTTTTCGCAGTTTGTTTTTTCCCTACCCCTCCACCCTCGCATTGGCAAAGAGGTTGCTGACGGATTCGTCGTTGTTGATGCGGCGGATGGATTCGGCGAGGATGGGGGCCACGGAGAGCACCTTGATTTTCCCATTGCAGGCGCGTTTGGGCACGGGAATGGAGTTGGAGACCACGAGTTCTGTGAGCGCGGAATTTTCCACGTATTCGACCGCGGGGTCTGCCAGAACCGGGTGGACGATGGTGGCGCGAATATCGCACGCGCCTTTGTCTTTGAGCGCGGCGGCGGCTTTGGTGAGCGATCCCCCCGTGGAGATGATGTCATCGACGATGACGACGTTTTTGTCTTTCACCTCGCCAATGACGTTCATGACCTCGATTTGCTGCCCGCTCCAGCGGCGTTTATCCACTATCGCCAACGGCGCGCCGAGCAATTCGGCATACGCCCGCGCCATTTTGATGCCGCCGACATCGGGCGCGACGACGACGAGGTCTTCGAGGTTTTTTTGTTTGAAGTATTCGCCCAAAATATTGATGGAATAGAGGTGGTCGACCGGAATGTCGAAGAACCCCTGGATCTGATTGGCGTGCAGGTCGAGCGCGAGAACCCGCCGCGCCCCGGCCGTGTAGATCATGTTGGCGATCAACTTGGCGGTGATGGGCACGCGCGGCCGGTCCTTGCGATCTTGCCGCGCATAGCCATAGTAGGGCACGACTGCGGTGATGCGCCGAGCCGAGGCGCGCCGAGCCGCGTCGATCAAAACGAGGAGTTCCATCAAGGCGTCGTTGGGCGAGATGCCTTTTTTTTTGTTTGTGCAAATGGGTTGCACGATGAACACGTCGCAGCCGCGCACGTTTTCGTCGATTTGCACGTGCGTTTCGCCGCCGGAAAAGCGGGTCACCGTGGCTTCGGCGAGTTGCGTGTCCAAAGTGCGGCTGATGTCCTCGGCCAAGGGCCGGTTGGCATTGCCGGAAAAAATTTTGAGATCGTAACCCACGTTTCTCCCTCCTGTTGTCGAGCGGTGAACGAGCAATATACGGGTGCGCGATTTGCGAATCAAATGGGATTTGGGTCCGCGAGGTCGAGCGCGATAGAGATGATCGGGTCATCGGCGTTTGAGCACGGGGATTCGCGTTCTCGAAATCCGATTTTGCGATAGAAGACGCGCGCCGAATTGTCTTCTATAACCCGCGCTTCAAGGGTGGTGGTGCCGCCTGCTTTTGCCCATTGGACGACGGCGCGCACAATTCGTTCGCCCAGTTTTTGCCCCCGCACTTCGGGCGCGACCCACATGGCGGTCAGCACTGCCGCGTGGGGATCCGTGCGATAGCACCCCGCCATCCCGCGCGGCGCGCCATCGACATAAGCGATAAAATAGGCGCGATCCGCCCAGGTCGCATGGTCTCTCGCCATGTCGCGCCAATCCCCGTCAGTTCTTTTTCGCGCTTCTGCCAACGTCGTGCAAAAGGCATCGGGCGCGTCTTCAAGGGCGCGGAGGCGCGTGGTTTTGAGGATTTGCCATTGGTCCGCCCGGATGCGGGCGATGGCGACGTTCGCGGGTTGCTCCGGTAGGGTTTTGGGATCGACAAACGCCAGTTTTCCCCTGCGGATGCTGCGGTAATAACACCCGTGGCGCGCCCGGCCATTTTCGCGGGTATGGCACGCGCCATCGCCTTTGAGGCGCACGAGATAGAGCAGGGAATTTTGCTCGCAGTTGATGCGGACATCGATCAATTCGAGCCGATTGCCAGACGTGCTGCCCTTGATCCAGAGTTCATTGCGCGAGGTGCTCCAAAACGCGGCGACGCGGTGCTCGAGCGCGTAGTCGAGGGCCCGTCGATTGGCATAGCCGATCATGAGAACGGCTTTGCTCTCCACGTCCTGCACCGCGACGGGAATGACCGGATGATCGGCTCGTGCAACCACACGGAGTTTTTCAAAGTCGAGGCGAATCTCGCTACCTTCTTCGATTAGGCGATTTGCAGCCATAGCGATTTCCCCAATAAAAAAACCCGCTGCCGAAAACGCGACAGCGGGCTGGTTCACAGGACGAATTTTTACCACATCTCCACCGCCGAGCGCGTTTGGCAAAGGGCCGCGCGATGGGTGAGATGATCCGCGATTTGGACAAACGCATCCCCGGCCGAAATCGCGTTCGGGTTCGAGGGGATGATCGCATTGTCGGTTCGCGTGTTCATGACGGGCAAAAAATAGAAAGGCCGCGTTGTTGCGTCAAGGTTTTTTTTTTAATCCAGAGCGAGACGCGAAATGCAACTCCCGTGCCCGCCCGTCGATTCACGTATTGTCGGCGATCTCGCCGCTTTTTGGCAAATACATTTGGCTATGACTTCGGGCTTGCCCTTTGGCGAGGGAGGGCTTACATTGCTTTGACGGATTTCGGTTCAAATTTATACGGGAGTGTCCGCTGTGTTTTACTGGCTGGGTGAACGACTTTTGGATGTCTATGGCCCGTTTCGGCTGTTCACGTCTTACTTATTTTTGGTGGGGGCAGGTACCGCACTCGCCTGCGCGATCACATGGTGGCTGTTGCCCAAGTCCTGGCACAAATTGCCGCGCGACCGAGGCCGCGCTCACGCGGTTGGGGCGGCCCAAAGCGAGGGCAAGCCCGTGGGCGCAGGCGTTATTTTCATCTCCATCGCCATTGTGGTCGGGTTTTTGTTCGTCCCGATCAGCGCGCGCTATGTCGAGGCTTTGGGTTGCTTGTTTTTGGCGATGCTGGTGGGGTTTCTCGACGACCGCAGCCGCGGCGGGTGGGGCGAATACCGCATGGGCCTGCTCGATTTGGGCATTTCGATTTTGGGCGCGTTGGTCGTGTGCCAATGGGCGCCCGTCGAAGTGTGGTTGCCGCTGATCAAGACGCCGGTCATTGTACCGCTGTGGATCTACGTACCCATCGCCACGCTCTTGTTGTGGATGACGATCAACGCGACGAATTGCACGGACGGCGTGGATGGCCTGTCCGGCAGTTTGTGCGCGTTGGCATTTATGTATTTGGGAACCGCGCTGTACGGCATTGTGGGGCATCGGGACATCGCCGAGTATTTGCTGGTGCCGCACTACAAAGAGGCCGCCAATTGGGCCGTGTTGGCCTTCATCATGACCGGGTGTCTCGTGGGCTATTTGTGGCACAACGCCAATCCGAGTGCGGTGTTGATGGGCGATGCCGGGTCGCGCCCCTTGGGCCTGTTGCTCGGCATGCTCGTCTTGGCGTGCGGCAATCCGCTTTTGATCGGCGTGGTCGCAGGGGTGGTGCTCGTCAACGGCGCCACAGGGCTTTTGAAAGTCGCGCTGCTGCGGTTTTTCAAGATCGGCATTTTCAAGCAGGTGCGCTATCCCCTGCACGATCACGTCCGCCAAAAGTGGGGCTGGTCAAATACCCAAGTGCTGGTCAGGTTCACGCTTTTACAGGCGGTTGTCACGCCGATTTTGTTGGTGTTGTTGTTGAAAATTAGATAGTGGTCAGCGGTCAGTCCACCCAGTCCCCAACACTCAGCGCGGGGGCGGATAGCCGACGAGCTCCCTTGGAGGAATTTATGTCTTCAAAAGCCGAACTCAAGAAGCGCGTTTGCGAGGCGATAGATCGGCGGCGCGATCAGATTTGTCGCATTGGCGAGCGCGTTATGGCAAATCCCGAATTGGGGTTCAAGGAATTTGAAACCGCCGAATTGGTGTCGCAGACGATGGATGAATTTGGCGTGTTGCGCGAGACGGGGTTGGCGATCACGGGCGTGAAGGGCGTTTTGGAAGGTAGCGCGCCAGGGCCGACGGTCGCGCTGATCGGCGAGCTCGATTCGCTCTTGGTGTCCGACCATCCCCAAGCCGATCCGCAGACGGGCGCGGCGCATGCGTGTGGGCACAACGCCCAGATCGCGGGGCTGATGGGCGCGATGATGGGCATGGTGGATGCGCGCGTGGCGGGCGATCTCGCGGGCAGAGTCGTGTTTTTTGCCGTGCCCGCAGAAGAATTTGTGGAAGTCGAATACCGGTTGAATCTGGTCAAAGAGGGGAAATTGCGCTTTTTGGGCGGCAAGCCCGAATTGATCGCGCACGGGCATTTTGACGATGTCGATATCGCGCTTATGATCCACACGCACAGCGATGACTCCATGACCAAGGCCGCGGTTTCCGCGTCGTCCAATGGCTTTGTCGCAAAGATGATTCGGTTCATCGGCAAGGCCGCACACGCAGGCGGCGCGCCACACCGAGGGGTCAACGCGCTCAATGCCGCGCAACTCGCCCTCAGTGCGATCAACGCACAGCGCGAAACATTTCGGGATGGCGACGCCATTCGCGTGCATCCCGTCATCACCAAGGGCGGCGACTTGGTCAATGTGGTCCCCGCAGAAGTGCGGATGGAAACCTACGTGCGCGGCCGCACCGCAGAGGCGATTCTCGACGCCAATGCAAAAGTGGATCGCGCGCTGCGAGCAGGCGCGATGGCCCTCGGCGCGACCGTGGAAATCGAGACCGTGCCGGGGTACATGCCGCTGAAAAACAATGCGAATTTGCAGACGATTTTTGAAACCAACGCCAAGGCGTCTTTGGGCGAGGATGAATTTTGTACGGTCGGGCACAGAACCGGATCGACCGATATGGGCGACATATCCTGCCTGATGCCCGCACTCCATCCCTATCTATCGGGCGCGACCGGGCCGGGCCACAGCGTCGAGTGGCGTATTTCCGATCACGAGATGGGATATGTCGAACCGGCAAAATCCCTCGCGTCCATGGCGATTGACCTGCTCGCCAACCGCGCCGCAGAAGCCAACGCCGTGCTCGCAAATTACGAGCCCGAGATGACGAAAGCACAGTACTTGGAATTTCAAGACGAGCTGTTTCAGACAGAGATCTACGATGGGGAGAAAGCAGCCGCAAATGCAAGGCGGATCGCAGGTTAAACGAATTGCGCCGATGAAAGGCGAAAGGCAGGGATCAGCCCGCTCATCCCCCATCAACCGTAGGGATAAACCCCGTGCCCATCCAAATAGACGAATGGACGCACAGGCGTAGCCCATAACGCGGTCAAGGGACAGAACCCCATCAGTCGTAGGGACAGGCCCCCGTGCCTGTCCTCATATCCCGACAAAAAAAATCCGAGTCGCAATGACCCGGATTTTTTTTGTGCAAAATGTGAGGCGTGATTAGAACCGAACCGTCAGGCCGCCTGAAAGCATGCGTCCAATTAGGGGCGCGCCGACAAAGGATCGGTATTTTTGGTTCAACAAATTGCTCGCTTCCGCGCTCAATACGAGTTTGAAGCGATCATTTGAAAGCGGCAACTGGTACGAGGCGTTCAAATCCACGATGGTATGGGAATCGACAGGGCCCATATACACGCCCGAATTCATGGGGAAAGAGCCGCGATAGCGCAATTTCCCGCCGAGGGTGAGCGGCGCGTTGGGCAATTTGTACTCGGCGCCGATGTTGAACTTGTGCCGGGGCGCGTTGAGGGCAACGTCGCCAATATCGTCTAAATTGGGAAACAGATCCTCGCTGACATAGGAGTAGTTGCCCATAAACGTCCAAGTCTCGTTGGGATAATACGCAAAGGACAGATCCGCGCCGTAGAGGGAGATGCGACCAAAATTGCGGTACGTCACCATCACCGCCGCCGGGTCAGATGCCTGCTCAGCAGAGATGGTGCCCAGGGGAATCCCCACCGCATTGGACACGAACAACTGCGTCAACTCATCCACCCCCGTTCCATTGCCATTGCCGACCAATCCCAAAGCCGGCTCATTGAGTTGATCCAAAAGCCCCACGGCGATGGCGAGGCTCGCATTGGTGGGATCGGCGAGCATTTGGTTCAACCCCGCCTCGAGAGACGCGGTCAGAGAACCGGCTTCGAGAAACACATTGGGCGTTTCGATCCGCAATGGGCCGACGAAATTTTTGATCGTGGTGCGATAGACATCCGCCGCCAAAATCAGGTTGTTTTTGACGATGCCCTTGTAGCCCACTTCAAAGGTTTCCGTGATGGTCGATTCGATTTTTTGGATATCCGTAACCGCGTTGGCGAGATCGGTTACGGGATCGAAAGCGCGCGTTTCCGTATTCAGCGTCGCAGCGCTGTTTTGCAAGCCCGGCAGGGTCTCTGGAATGATGCCGGGAAAATCGGCGACCAGTTGCGCGGCCACTTCGGCGGCTTGTTCGGGAGGGAGGCCGAGTCGCTCTGTGAAAATGCCCGTTGCGAGCGGCTCGAGTTGCGGCGCGAGCACGGCTAAAATGGCCCTTCGCGCCACCCCCCACATCAAATTGGTGGCCTGCGGATCGTGCATGGCAAAATAGTGATCTTTCGACAACCCCGCCGCGGGCGCGAATGCCGACCGAAACATGGGCAAGCCATTTTCGCCTTTTCGAAACGTGAACCCGCCAGCCGTTCCCTGCGCGCGCAGATCGATGGTCTGCCCGAGTGCCCCGAGCCCATAAACATCGTTGATGCCGACCCGATCCAAAAACAAGTTGGAGGCCGAGGGCGTGTCAAAGGCGCGGTTGTACGTGAAGCGCAGGGTATTTTCCACCGAGGGTTTGACCACTAATGCGGCGCGGGGCGAAAAAACCAGGTTGTCGATGTGGTTGTGCTTGTCGATGCGCCCGGCCAACACCACCTCAATTTGATCGGTCAGATTCGTCTCGCTTTGCAAGTAAAGTCCGTATTCGTCGATATTATCCCTGTCTTCGTTGAAGCCGTTGACCGTGCCCTCTGTCCGAGGGCGGGTTCGCAACACATCCACGCCATAAGCAAAGTGTTGTTTCTGCCACAAACTCGCGCTGTGTTGCAGTTGAAAGACCATCAAGTGCGACTTATCCACAATTTGATCGTCGGTTAGGAGCAATTTCGTGTCGCCCGCGTCGCTCGTGTTGTAAAAAATTTGGGCAAACCACCCGCGATAGAGCATCCGCCCTTGCAGAAAATTATACGTCCAATCTTTGGCTTGGCCCGCGCCCAATCCCGTCAATTCAATGCTGCTCACGCTCGTATAACCCGCGGACCCGATCAGGGTCAACTCATCTGTGGGACGGAAGTCGAGCCTAAATTCCCCAATGGTGCGCTCGATGTCGTAATCGCGCGGATTAAACCCGCGGGCCGCCACTTCTTGGGGATCCTCGTATTCCCAATCGCGACCGGCAAAATACCCGCCCGAAAATTTGATCCCCACTTTGTCGTTAAAACTGCTGGCGTGGCGCAACGACACTTTTCGCAAACTGCGCTCGCCGCCCGATATGGAAATCGTATTGCCCTCGGACCCAAAGGGCGACCGGGTGATGATGTGCATCACGCCTTGCGCGCTGTTGGGGCCGTAAAGTGCGGATCCAGGCCCTAAGACCACCTCGATGCGCTCGATGTCGTCGCCGGTCACCGGGATGAGATGATAGGCGTTGAAACGCAAAGACGGGATGCGGGCGATGCGGTTATCGACCAGCGTGAGCAACGCGCCGGAAAACACATTGTTGAACCCCCGAACCACCATATTGCCCTGCGAGATGCCGGTCTGGGAATAATCCACGCCGGGCAGGGCTTTGACGTGTTCCGTCACCGACAACACCTGCCGATCTCTGATTTCGGCCGCATCGATCATCGAAATTGACGCAGGCGCGTCTAGGGCTTTTTCGCGTTTGCGCGATGCGGACACCACGACTTGTTGCCCGACCAGCGATACCGCGGACAAAATGAAATCTCGCGTCGCGCGCTCGCCCGGCCGAATTTCCACGTCGGGCACCGTGCGCGTTTCGTAGCCGATATAACTGATGGTGAGTTCGTAAATTCCCGGCGGCAACGAGTCGATGCGGTAAAGGCCCCGTGCATCTGTTATCGCGCCTCGCCTATTCTCGATGGCCGGTCCTCTGACCACGATGTTGGCGCCGAACAACGCCTCGCCGGTCTCATCGCCGATTCTTCCCGTCAAACTGCCCAAATCCTGAGCCGCAACCGAACACGCACTCCACACAACCACCAAAAAGCACCACAAGGCACGCATAAAATCCTCCGTGAAAGAGCTTGCAACACGCCGTTTAACCGCCATCATTTCGTTGCTATATATAGATAAAAAGCGCGTAAATGTCACGTACAAAAAGCGTGGATGCCGTACTCCCCTTGCCGAACCCTATCGTATTATCACATCTCTGTAATAGTTTGTAAAAGCGATGGTTACAAAATTGATTTTCAGAGAGCCGCTCGGAGCGAGACCCTTGATTTGCATGAGGAGAAACAAAAAATAACCGCTTATGACGCCCGAGAATTGAGAAATCGCCCCAACTCAAAAATGTGATAGAACTCTCGTTGCTGAACCAGAGGGAGCGGGCGGGCTACGTCACAAAAATAGCGGATGGGGCGGATGATGAAAAAACGCGAACCGCAGGACGTACTCACGTCCTGCGGTTTTTTGTCGTGCGGAATGGCGATGTTGCGAGAGACGGACAACGCGCTGACCGTTGCCGCGAATGGGCAAGTCGCGTTCAGCGCGGAAGGCGATTCATCGCTGGCGTTTCAGTCCGATTTGTGCTCTGAAGCGATGACGATGAAACCGATGGCGAACAGGATCACCAGAAACGTCAAAAACAGCATCATTCCAGTCGACATTTGATTTTCTCCTTTCGGGTTGGGAATGGGTTATTGCGTGGGTCAAGTAGATGTTGGGAATGCAGTGCCTGCTGTGAGGTTAAGCGAGAAAAGCCTCTATGATAGGGAAACCTTCATCGAATGCCTCTGTGCCAAATGTTTCGATATGAAACTGAACAGCGGATTTTACGTCCGCCAATGCCTCTTCAAAAGTCTCTCCCTGTCCAACGACAACGCCCTTCAATCCGAGTGGATAGCCCACATAACCATCGGGATATCGCTCGACAATAATCTTGAAGTACCTCAAACTATCCTCCTCTCGCCTTCCATCTGCGTTTCCTCTCCCATCAATCCCTCAAACGCAACACCGCCGCGGCGAAGTGCTTCCCATACCGCGTTGTGTTTGTAAGCGTCTTGCTTGCAACGACAAATGGGGCGCATGCATCGCCCACCTGTGGGTTGATAGATTCGCTTTTTTTGTTGCTCATTAGCGGACTTTGAATTGGGCGGGGTCTTGGCCGACGTGTTGGATGATTTGCCTAACTTGCAAGACGATATTTTTGGCATTATTATGTACCTGAAAATAGAAGGCTCCTTTTTTTTCGGAACGACTAGTAAGTTCCTTGCCAGTGGTAGATACCAAACAGCTCTGACCGCCTGGTGTCGGAATGGGAGTGTTGCTCGTGTTTA
Organism: Candidatus Latescibacterota bacterium; assembly: GCA_965242535.1. Lineage (GTDB taxonomy): Bacteria > Latescibacterota > UBA2968 > UBA2968 > UBA2968 > VXRD01. Next base: position 3,394,619 of record OZ251458.1, on the reverse strand, counting down.
GGATGTTGTTGTCTATGAGCCAATGCACGCTCTTAACCATGATATGTTTCCACGCGGTGATACGGACAGTTGAACGGTCGGGGAAAGAAATTTCAGTTGGCTTTGAGCGGCCTTGGGGATTCAACTCTGATAGCGGTTGCCATCCCTGTCCATCTATAACGGATGACGGTTCCTGAATGGTCGTTCCATGGATAGGCTGAGCTGTGGCTGTGCTTGGCGGCTCATCAGTCAGACCGACGATAGGCGTTTGTCCCACCTGAACATGACCTGAGATCACACTAGGCCTCCACAGGGCCAGGGCTTTCAAGCAGACTTCAGCAACCGGATCTTTCAAGTCGAATGAGATTATCTTCTTATCGTCTCTGGGAACAGGTTTGTAGGTTTCGTAGATTTCCCATCGTCTGCCATCTGTCACAGAGAAGTATTTGGTTCCTTCCTCAATGCAGTATTGAATGCCTTGACCGACCGCGTCTCGCAGGTTCGTATCCAGCTTTTTGGCTTCCAGCATCATGACGGGTTTGCCATTATTGTGAAGGGCATAATCCACAAATTCGAACAGATCGCTTGCATTTTTCACCCTAAATTCGGGTCTCACCATATCCGGGTCTTCGGTGTTCCAACCCAGTTCTCGCAGAAGGGGGTCAATCAGCACGTAACGAGTCAATGCTTCACTTTGTCTGAGTGCGTCGCCATGATCGTCAACATGCTTTCGGAGTGTCTCCACCAACGTCAGCAGGCTTTCCAATATCATAATAACAGCTCTCTTTCCGGTTAAAGGGTTAAGCGATTGACGTGAAAGGGGATGGCGCGTTCCGTTCACGTCAATCGCAGAATCGGGGGCTATGCGAAGTCGTTCTGCCCGAGGGGGCTTAGGCCGTGAAGATGGCGATGGCGGTCCAGCAAATCGCCGCGAGGCCAGCGGCGATAGAGGCTTGCGGGATTTGCGTTTTGACGTGGTCCATCAGGTCGCAACCCGTACACATGGAACTGAGCACGGTGGTATCGGAGATGGGCGAACACTGGTCGCCGTAAACGCTGCCGTCGATGACCGTGGCAAAGCACAGGGTCATAAACAGTTCGGGATGCGACAGGCCATTTGCCGTGGCGACGGCCCAAGCCAGCGGCATCGCCAGCGGGAACGCCACCGCGTACGTCCCCCAACTCGTGCCAGTGGAAAAGGCGATGACCATCGTCAGCAGTTGGAGCAAGACCGGGAGGAGGAAGTAGGGAATGCTGCTGCCGAGTTGCTCGACCAAAAACGTGCCCCCGCCGGTTTCTTTGCTGATGCCGCCAATGGTGATGGCGAGCAGGAGAATCACCGAGCCGAGCACCACGCCTTTGAGGCCATCTTGAAAGCCCGCCACGATGTCTTTGAGCGACATGCCCTTGGCGAGGGCCATGCCCACGGCCAACAAGAGCGCGATCCCAAACGCCCATTGCACGTTGGGGGTTCCGCTGGCAATAAACGTCCCGATAGCGATGGCGATGAGCACGCCCAAGGGCAAGAAAAATTCGAGCACATGCGGTTTGTAGCCTTCGGGCACATTGCTGCTCTGCAATTCCTTCGCGCTCAAAGGTTCGGCATCGTCCGCGTCGAGTTGCCCGGTCTCCCGCGAGCGCATGAGGGCCTCCTTGAGTTGCTTGCCCAAAAACAGGGGCTTTTCAATGCTGAGCAAAAACGTGCCCAGCACCGCAAAAATGGCGTAAAAACAGAACGGCACGCTCTGAAAAAAGAACGCGATCCGGTCCGCTTCCGTCGCTAAGAAACTGACGCCCGACACAAAGATAAACGCCTGGACATAGAGGGGCCAGGCATTGAACGCGAGTTGAGACGCGATGGGCGACGCGGTGGAATCGACGATGTAGGCCAGTTCTTCGTGGCTGATGTTTTCCTTGTCCGCGAGGGGTTTCACCGTCGTGCCGACCAACACCGTGCTCACGGTGCCGCCCTGAAAGAAAATGACGCCGAGCATCCACGCGACGAGTTTGGCACTTTTGGGGCCGCGAACAAAATGCACGGTCATAAATTCGGCAAACGCCTGCGCCGCGCCCGTGCGCGACCAAATGCCCATCAACCCGCCCAAGAGCCACAAATAGAGCACCAAGATGCTCGCCGCGTTCGTGGTGGATAACGAGGGGATCAAGACCTCGCCCGTAAAGTCGTATCGCGTCAAAATCAGCGCGCCCGACACAATGCCGCCCAACAGGGCCGTGACCGGCTCCCGCGTCAGCCAGCACAAAATCACGGCCACCGCGGCCGGCAGCAGGGACCAATAGCCCCAGTGATGCTTGGCGAGGTACTTGGAATACATGGTCTCGCCATCGCGCATTTCCCAGACAAATTCCTCTTTGATGGGCGGCGTTTCGGTCGATCCGTGTATTCTATCGGGATGGAGTTGGGCCTCTGCCATGGGCACCGCGTCGAAATACGCGGGCTTGTCCCGGTAGATGTAATACAACCGGCCGGCGTCGTCTGTGTGGACATCCAATGCCATCTTTTCCACACTCCACGTAGGCGGCACAGTCGCGCCGATCATCCACGAGACGGCCATGGCGATGGCGAAAATGACGAAGTTGCGAATGCCTTTGGACATACAATCCCTCCACAAATTGGGGTAAAAAAACGCTGCGCGAATGTGCGTCAAGATAGCGAACAAAATGCGGTTGTCAATAGAATCGGTGATCCGTTCCTCTCATCCCCCCGATCTACGCCGCCGCGTGCGTGCCTCGCTCATCCAATCTGCGACCATCCTCTTGTCTGAATCACAGATTACGCGGATTTTGGGATGGCACGGATTACCTCCACAACCCTCCCGCCGCTGTGTCCTTCGTACCCCTGGATCTCTCCGCCCCACCTGCGTTCCCTCAATTCGCGTCCTCTGCCCCACTTACGGCGTCTGTATCTGCGATATCCTTCGCCCTACCTGCCACCCAATCCGCCTTTCATCTGCGTAATCCGTGTAATCCGCGATTCAGACAAGTTACCCGCACGCTTCGCCCTACCTGCCAACCTAGTCCACCTTTCATCCGCGCAATCCCCTAATCCGCGTAATCCGCGATCCAAGACAAATGGCGCGGTGCCCAAGCGAATACGGACAAAACAAGTTGACTTTGGGCATGAGTTTGTTACATTATCCCATGTAATTTGTCCCCTGCTGGCAGGGGGAGATTTTCACGATGTTGGTGGAACTCACCGGTGGAGAGGAGGGATTTATGGAGCAATTTCCACAGTGTTTGAAGTGCGACGAGGGCACGTTGTTGCCGCTGTCGGATTACGGACGCGATGGGGCGCCTATCCATTACAAGGCGTGGGTGTGCAACAGCCCCAGTTGCGGCTTTAATTTGCGGATCGACAACGGCGAAATCAGCACGGGCCGGGACATCACGGAGTCCTACAAATAACCCCATTTTCGGCGGGGGATCGATTCCCTCGCCGAAATGTTTTTTAACCGGTTTGTCGTTTGCGTATCTCCGAGGCCGGTTTCTTTTTTATGACTTGCCTATCCAAGCAACCCATTTTGGGCATTGAAACATCTTGCGACGAAACCGCCGCCGCGGTGGTGGTCGATGGGCGCATCTGTTCCAACGCGATCTTTTCCCAAACGGAACACAGCTTGTACGGCGGGGTCGTGCCCGAGTTGGCGTCTCGCAACCACATCCGCACCTTGTTGCCGGTCGTAGATCAAGCCCTCGCAGACGCGGGGCTAGACCTGCGCGACTTGGGCGGGATTGCGGTCACGCAAGGCCCTGGGTTGATCGGCTGTTTGCTCGTGGGCGTATCCGTGGGCAAAGGGCTCGCGCTGGGTTCCGGCCTGCCCTTGGTGGGGGTACACCACATCGAGGGCCACTTGTTCGCAGGCGCGATGGCCCATCCCGATCTGCTGCCGCCTTTCATGGCGCTGGTGGTTTCCGGCGGGCACACCGAATTGATCTACGTCTCGGCTTGGGGCGATTACGAACGCTGGGGGCGCACGCGGGACGACGCGGCGGGCGAAGCGTTCGACAAGGTGGCGAAACTCCTCGGACTGTTGCGCGAGGGCGAGGTGACGATGGGCGGCCCGCCCATCTCGGCCCTTGCGGAAAAGGGAGACCCCGAGGCGTTCGATTTTCCGCGCGGGTTGATGGACGATCCCGGGTTCGACTTCAGTTTTAGCGGGTTGAAAACCTCGGTGCTCTATCGGATCCGCGGCCTCTCCGAGGCGGACCTCGCGGCGATGCGGGCCGATCTCGCGGCGAGTTTTCAGGCGGCGGCGGTCGACGTGCTCGTGGACAAGACGCTCAGATCGGCAAAGGCCGCCGGGGTGGAGCGGGTGTTGCTCTCCGGCGGGGTGGCCGCCAATCGCATGCTGCGCGACAAGCTCCACTCGGGCGCGGGCGAACTGGGGATGGGCGCGTTTTATCCGCCCGCTTTTTTGTGTACGGACAATGCGGCCATGATCGCGGGCGCGGGCGCGTTTCGGCTGGCGCGGGGCGAAGTCGCCGGGGCCGATCTCAATGCGGCGCCCCGATTGCCGTTGCCGGGCCTGCGCGACCGGCAGGTGTGAGGTGCCATGTTGCGCGACGTCGGGATTTCCGTTTCGGATGGTTGGTTGCTGGCCTGCGCCTGCGCCGCGGGGATGTATCTCATTTTTTTGCTGTACCGCGCGAATTTCAGGGGCGCCAACCGCTATTTGTTGCTCATACGCGCCGCCGCACTCCTCTTGCTGATCGGCCTTTTGATGGAGCCCATTCTCGCTTTGACACTGCACACGCAAAGGCTACCGCTCATCGCCTTGCTCATCGACGACAGCGAGAGCATGCAAATCGCAGATGGCGATACCGCGCGGCAGGAAATCGCCCGAGCCGTTCTGTCCCACCCGGCGTTGAAGGCGTTGGGCCATCGCGCACGGGTATCGCAATTTCGCTTCTCGGACGCGCTGACCCCCATGCGCGACGGCGAAGACCCCACTTGGGGCGGGCGGGCGACCGATCTCGCAGGTGCCTTGGACGGAATGCGCGAACAAACCCTGGGTCAAGGGCTCGCCGCTGTGGTGCTCGTTTCAGACGGCGGGCAAAATTTGGGGGGACGACCCGAGCGCGCCGCCGCGGAGATCGGGGTGCCGGTCATCGCCATCGGGATAGGCGATCCGGTCGCGCCCAAGGATGTGGGCATCGCGTCCGCGGTCATCGACCCCTTGGGCTATGTGGGCAAGCCACTCGCCTTGCAGGTGCGCGTGTTCTCCTTTGGCTTTGACCGGGTGCGCGACCGGGTGCGCGTGCTTTTCGAGGGCAGGGAAGTGGCCGCAAAAACCATCGCGCTGTCAGACGGGGAACAAACCTTGGACTTTGAGATCGTGCCGCAACGGGCCGGGCGGCATGCGTTTTCCATCTCTATCGCAGCGCAAGCAGGGGAACGCGCAGACGCCAACAACCGCATGGTGGTTTCGACAGAAGTGCTCGAAAGCCGCGTGCGGATTTTAATCCTCGCGGGCAACCCGAGTGCGGATTTGGGCTATTTGCGGCGCGTGTTGCAAAGCGATGACAACATGGAAGTCGAGGCGCTCGTCCGCACCTTGGAAGCCGGATGGGCGACAGAGGTGCAACGCGCGATGAATACCTTGCCCGACCGCGATGTCGTAATCCTGCTCAACGCGCCTTACGCCGCACTCGCCGGGAGGCCGGAACGGGCGCTCGTCTCATTCGTGCAACGGGGCGGGGGCCTGTTGGTCATCGGCGGCGACGCGGCTTTTGACGACGGGTACGCGCGCTCGGCATTGGCCGAGGTTTTGCCCGTGCGGGTTTTGGCTTCGGCCAACACATTTCAAGATGGCGCGTTTCCCCTCGCGTTTCCCGAATCCCGCCACCCCATTTTGCGCGTTTCAGACGATCCATTGACCGATCGCGACGCGTGGGACGCGCTGCCGCCGCTGTTGTCTTACAATCGCTTAGGCGCCGCGGTTTCGGACGCGACCGTGTTGGCGCACCATCCCACCGAGCGCGCCGATGGCAACCCCATGCCCCTGTTGGCGATTCGGCGCGTAGAAGCGGGCAAGACCGCGATTGTGGGCTTTCAGACGTTTTGGCGGCACGGCTTGATGATGTGGGGCGATGGCAAAACCGATGCCGTGGCGCGGGCATTTTGGCAAAACATGACGCGCTGGCTGGTCACGCGAGACGATGTGTCCCGCATCAAATTGACGACCGAAAAGACCGCGTACCGCAGCGGCGAGCCTGTCGTTGTACACGCGCGGGTTTTTGACGCCCTGTTGCAACCGCGTTCCGGCGCGCGCGTCCGAGCGCAGGTGGCAGACAGTTTGGGCATGCGCGAGGTGGCGTTGCGCGACTTGGGCAATGGGCGCTACGCGGGCAACTTGGGGCGTTTTCCCCAAGGCGATTACGAATATCAGATCGACGCTGGGGATTTGGGAACGGGCACGGGCCATTTTACCGTGGGACGCTACAGCTTGGAATACGAAACCGTGCGGATGCGCGCCGAATTGCTCGGGGACATCGCCACGCGCAGCGGCGGGCAATACATCAGACCGAGCGGTTTGACCGCGGCGCTCGACTCACTCGTTTTGGCACCCGAACCGGTCGTGACGCACCACCGAATCGGCTTGTGGGGGCAACAGTGGCCCTTGTTCGCGCTGATCGGGTTGCTGGTGATCGAGTGGGCCGTTAGACGCAGATTGGGGATGGTATGAGATTGCAGAAACTCTGTTGTATCGCATTGTTGTTGTGCGCGCTGCCCCATGCGGCGGATGCACAGGTGGTTATCAACGAGATCATGTTCGCGCCGCAAGGCAGCGAGTTTTTCGACGAATACATCGAATTGTTCAACGCGGGGGATCGCGCAGTCGATCTGACCGGTTGGCGAATCGGGGATGACGAGGAAACCAACGCGCTCGTCGGCGACGCGATGGCACTCGCCCCCGGCGCGTACGCGCTGGTGATGGACGCGGGCTATGGCACGCACTCGACGCATTACGATCCCCTGCCCGATGCGGCCCTCAAATTGACGGTCGACAGCGCGACACTCGGGCGCGGCGGCTTGAGCAATGTGCGTCCCGAACGCATTTTGCTGATCGACGCCGCGGGCGATACCGTCGCGGCGGCGACCTATCGGCCCGGCAATCCCCTCGGGATTTCAGAGGAAAAGATCGACGCGGCCCAAGGCGACGCGCCCGACAACTGGACAGACGCCAAATGGCCCACGCCGGGCGCGGTGAACAGCGTCAGCGTCAAGGACAGGGATCTGGCGCTGACGCGAAACGCGGCCTCGGCCGTGCGCGTGCCGTGGGGCGGCTCGACAGAGGTGATCCTCACCGTGACAAATATCGGGCGGGAACCCGCGGAATCGTACGAAATCGCGGTCGACGGCAAGGGGGTTGCCGTGGGGGATATGCTCGCAGCAGGGGATTCGACTCGGGTCGCCATCCCCATTTCAAACCCACCCGCAGGCGAGCATATTTTTCGCGCCGTGCTCGTATTTTCAGGGGATCGGGATACGACGAATAACGCGGCGACATGGATCGCCATAGGGGGCATGCGACCCGGAGAGATCGCCATTGCCGAGGTGATGGCCCAAGGCGCGGAGTGGATCGAGTTGTACAACCGTTCGCCCGCCCCGGTTTCCCTGTCCGAGTGGACGATTTCCGATGTGCGAACCACGGGCGCGTTTGGCGCAGGTGCGGTGATCGAGGGCTTGGGCCACGTCCTCGTCGCGGAAGATGCGAGCCGCGTTGCCGCGCAATATCCGGATCTCTCTGCGGCCATTTTGTCCCTGACCCGCTGGCCCCGGTTGAACGACGGGGGCGATGTCTTGGTCTTGCGAGACGCGACCGCGGGCGTTGTCGATAGCGTGTCTTACCCGGCGCAAGAAACCGCCGCGAGCATGGAGCGCATCGATCTCGCCATCGCAGGAGACGGCGACAACTGGCTCGTCAGCCAAGCGGGCGCGACCCCGGGCGCGGCAAATAGCGTGCGGTTTGACGACGAGATCGCAGGCGTATCCCTGTTGGCAGACCCCAATCCCTTTGTCGATCGAGTCGCCATCAAATACGAAGTGCCCGCCCCGCGCTCGCACGCAAATTTGTGGGTGTTCGACCGCACGGGCAGGCGCGTGGCCTCGTTGATCGAAAGCGTTGAGGGCGGCAGCCAGCGCGTCGTCCAATGGGATGGCCGCGCAGACAACGGACACAGGCTCAAGCCCGGCATTTATATTCTCTACTTGGAGGTCGGCACGCCCGACGGCAAATTGTTCCGCATCCGAGAACCCGTGGTCATCGCACGGGGATTGGACGATGGGTAATAAGCGGGGAGACGGGAGACGGGAGAGGTGAGAGGTGAGAGGCAAGAAGCAAGAGGCAAGAAGCAAGAGGCAAGAGGCAAAAAGCAAGAGGCAAGAAGGTCATCCACCCAAGCGGTTAGTGATCAGTTATCTCGCCCCGTCCCCATCAACACGTAGGGACAGGCCCCCGTGCCTGTCCGAAGATACAAGACGGGAGACGGGAGACGAGAGACGAGAGAGGCAAGAAGCAAGAAGCAAGAAGCAAGAGGCAAGAGGCAAGAGGCAAGAGGCAAGAAGGTCATCCACCCAAGCGGTTAGTGATCAGTTATCTCGCCCCGTCCCCATCAGCCGTAGGGACAGGCCCCCGTGCCTGTCCGAAGATACAAGACGGGAGACGGGAGACGGGAGACGAGAGACGAGAGAGGCAAGAAGCAAGAGGCAAGAAGCAAGAGGCAAGAAACAAGAGGCAAGAAGCCACCACCCAAGCGGTTAGTGATCCGTTATCTCGCCCTGTCCCCATCAACACGTAGGGACAGGCCCCCGTGCCTGTCCGAAGATACAAGACGGGAGACGGAAGAAGCAATCGCAATCGTAGGGACAGGCCCCGTGCCATCTGTACCAACTAATTACTCCGTAAATCAAGTTATTCTCAATTTAGATACGCACAAATCAGCACCGACATTGCTCGCTTTTCTAACAACTTTGATCCTAAAGCATGGTTGGTTGCCTTTGATGCGTTGGCTACGCCTGTGCCTACGGCGTGCGGCGACCTACTTTTTTTCAACAGAGAAGACGCGAATAAGCGTCTGAAGAAAAGTAGGCGAGCGGGGTACAACTGCTCCAGCAGTTCAAAAATGCCGCTCTCAAACGCCGAGGGGCTAGGCACAGCGCAAAGTGCTTTTGTAATCGCACGACATGCGCCAGCCTGCAAGGTGGGTTGCAAGATGGATGTGGGTTGCGAAATGGACTTGCGCGCTGTGCGTGATGGCTTTCGGTGATGGACTTTTGGGATGGCATGTTTGGCGATGGCTTCTCTGAAGGACGGTGGAACGGCAAAGCGAGCCCGATAATGAATGAGTTGGTACAGATGGCCCCCGTGCTGTCCGTGCATCCCGCGGCGAAACGGGTAGCGGTCAGTCCACCGCGTCCGCCTGAAGATACAAGGGGCTAGGGGGTTAGGTCCCAATAATTTTTTGACAACTTTTAAGGCATTCCCATGAATCGACCGAGCTTGCTCTCTCAAATTTTGGGCGGGTGTTTGATCGCGCTCGCGCTGGTGATGGCATTGAGCCTGCTGTCGCATTCGCCAGAGGATCCGCCCAATTCGACTCGCCCACTCGAACACGCGCAAAATCTGATCGGATGGATCGGCGCGCACCTGTCCTATTACCTGCTCTTTGGCGTGGGCTATGGGGCTTACGCGCTGACCGCATGGGTGTTCCTCTGCGGGTGGAATTGCTTTGGGATAGCGGACGCCAAGCCGTTCTCGGTGTACAGCGTCGCCTTGTTCTCTGCGATGGTGCTCTTTTGCAACGCGATGGCCGTGTTGTACGCAGGGGATTCCTCCACGGCTTGGAAATTCGGCGGGTGGCTCGGCTTCATGCTGTCGTCTTCCTTGTTGATGCCCTATTTGGGTGAGGTCGGGTCGTATATTTTTTTGACCGTGCTCTTTGTCTTACTATTGTTCAGGTTCTCGCGCAAAGTGGCGGGGAAAGACGGGAGACGGGAGACGGGAGACGGGAGAGGGAAGAGGTGAGACGCAAGAGGCAATCGCAATCGTAGGGACAGGCCCCCGTGCCTGTCCGAAGATACAAAGACGGGGAGACGGGAGACGGGAGACGCAAGAGGTGAGACGCAAGCGGTGAGACGGGGAGAGGGAAGAGGCAATCGCAATCGTAGGGACAGGCCCCGTGCCTGTCCGAAGGTACAAAGACGGGGAGACGGGAGACGGGAGACGGGAGACGGGAGACGGGGAGAGGGAAGAGGCAATCGCAATCGTAGGGACAGGCCCCCGTGCCTGTCCGAAGGTACAAAGACGGGAGAGGGAAGAAGCTATCGCAATCGTAGGGACAAGCCCCTGTGCTTGTCCGAAGATACAAGAGGAGGTGTGAAATGCGGGGAAAGAGGGTTGCGCGTTGGGCGTGTGTTTGGGCGTTGTTGGGGATTTTGTTTTTCGCCGGGGCCGCTCGGGCCGATGCGCGAGGCTCTGAGGTCGTGGGAAAGTTGCAGAAAAAATTTGCGGAACTCAAAACGCTTTCCGCCCACTTTGTCAAACAACACTACTGGCGGTTGATGGAACAACATCAAGAGGTGAAAGGCGCGTTGCTCGTTCAGCGGCCCGACCGGTTTCGCATGGATTCGGACGTGCAGGTCGTGGTCAGCGATGGCGAGACCGCGTGGAACTACGCGCCCGCCAATGCCCAAGTGCTGGTGAGCGATTATTCCGCGATTGAAAACGACCGTAGCTACGAAAAGTTGTTGTTCGATCTCATTTTGCTCGGGGGATACGACGAGAGTTACACGCCCGTCTATGTGGGCGAAGAGAAAGTCCAGCGCAAGACGTGTTACGTAGTCGATCTGTCCGCGAAAAAAGAAGATACGTACATCCACACCATTCGCCTGTGGATCGACAAACGCCTCTATCTCGTGCGCCAAGTGGAGTATCGCAATATTCACGACGACATAACGACATTTGTGTTGTCGGATTTGAAAGTGAACAAACGGGTCAAAGCCGATCGATTTACCTTCCACGCGCCCAAGGGCGTGGAGTTGATCGATTTGCGGTAACGTCCGCCCCTTCTCGAAAAAAATAAATACTCTGTAAATTAAGTTATTCTCAATTTTGATTACGCATAAATCAGCACCGATATTGCTCGCTTTTCTAAAGCGTTTGGTCCGAAAGCATCGTTGGTAGCCTTCGATGCCTTCGGCGACCTACTTTTTTTCAACAGCAAAAAAAAGTAGGCAAAAAATGCCGCTCTCAAACGCCGAGGGGCTTGCACAGCGCAAATCGCTTTTGTAGTAGCACGACATGCGTTGGCCTGCAAAGTGGGTTGCAGAATGGATATTGGTTGCGAGATGGACTTGCGCGCTGTGCGCGATGGCTTTCGTTGATGAATTTTTGGGATGGCCTGTTTGGCGATGGCTTCTCTGAAGGACGGTGGAACAGCAAAGCGTCCCGATAATGAATGAGTTGGTACAAATGGAACCTAATCCGCGTCAACCCGAGATCCAGCCCTCTCCCGTCTTCCGTCTTCCGTCTTCCGTCTTCCGTCTTCCGTCTCCCGTCTTCCGTCTTCCGTCTCCCGTCTTCCGTCTTCCGTCTTCCGTCTTCCGTCTTCCGTCTTCCGTCTTCCGTCTTCCGTCTTCCGTCTCCCCCCACGATCCAGACCGTAAGGGCGATGCCCCGTGCCCGCCCGAAAATACGAGGAACATATCATGGCCGTAGAAATCCAAGAGCGCGAGTTGCAAGGCATCCTATCCGATTATCGCGTGCGCGTGGATAAACTCGGGAGGCATCTTTGACGTCGCGCAACGCCGCGCAAAAATCGCCGAATTTGAACAGCGGATGGGCGCGCCGAATTTTTGGGATGATCGGGAAACCGCGCAACGGGTCATAGACGCCTGCAATGCCGAGAAATACTGGGTCGACCGCTGGGCGGAATTGGATGGGCAAGTCGGGGATTTGGACGTGCTGTTTGAACTCGCGTGCGAAGAAGGCGACGCCGAGTCCCTGTCCGAAGTCGCCGCCGAGTTGCCCGCCGTGGGCGAGGCATTGGACGCGCTCGAATTGCAGTATATGCTGGGCAATCGGGAGGATCGCCACGCCGCGATTTTGACCATCCACTCGGGCGCGGGGGGCACCGAAGCCACGGACTGGGCGCAGATGCTGATGCGGATGTACACGCGCTGGGCCGAGCGGCGCGGGTTTCAGACGCGCGTTTTGGACACCTTGCCCGGCGAGATCGTGGGGATTAAGAGCGCGACGGTTGAGGTGACGGGCGAGTATGCGTTTGGCTATCTCAAAGCCGAATCCGGCGTCCACAGATTGGTGCGGATTTCGCCTTACGATTCCAACAGTCGCCGGCACACGTCGTTTGCATCCGTATTTGTGTATCCAGACGCCGAAGGCGATATCGAGGTGGAAATCAATCCCAATGATCTCAAGGTGGACACGTACCGCGCGGGCGGCGCGGGCGGGCAACACGTCAACAAAACCGATTCCGCGGTGCGGATGACCCACGTCCCCACGGGCATTGTGGTGCAGTGCCAGAACGAGCGTTCCCAGTACAAGAATCGCAATACGGCCATGAAAATTCTCAAGGCGCGGCTGTATCAACACATGCGCGAAGAGGAAAACAAAAAACGCGCCGCCCTCGAAAGCACGAAGAAACGCATCGAATGGGGCAGTCAGATCCGCAACTACGTTTTCCAACCCTATCAGATGGTCAAAGACGCGCGCACGGGCGTGGAAACCTCCGACGTCTCAGGCGTCATGGACGGGGATCTCGATCCCTTCATCCGCGCGTATTTGACGCAGGCGCAAGCAACCACATAAGAAGTTGAGGGCTGGATGGACTGACCGCTTCTCGTATCTTTGAACGGGCTGTCCCCAGTCTTACCCCGCTGTGGCTAAACTTCCCTCTCCCGTCTTGTATCTTCGGACAGGCACGGGGGCCTGTCCCTACGTGTTGATAAGGACGGGGCGAGATAACTGACCACTGACCGCTTGGATGGATGGCCTTCTTGCTTCTTGCCTCTTGCCTCTTGCTTCTTGCTTCTCCCGTCTCCCGTCTCACCTCTCCCGCCTCTCCAACATCCTGCCCAAAGGTCGCCCGCCCACCAGATGCATGTGAATGTGATACACTTCCTGCCCGCCGTTGCGATTGCAATTGATGATCAGGCGATACCCGTCTGCGGCAATGCCCTCATCCGCTGCGATTTTCGCCGCCACAGTCAGCATGCGCCCCAGCGCGGGTTCGTCTTCTGCTGTGATGTCATTCACGGTTGGAATCAAATGATTGGGGACGATCAAAACATGCGTGGGGGCTTGGGGATTGATGTCCCGAAATGCCGTCACCAGATCGTCTTGATACGCGATATCCGCGCTGATTTCGCGGCGAATAATTTTGCTGAAAATCGTTTCTTCGGCCATGGTGTCCTCCATATGTTGGATATTTGAACGCGAGGCATGATAGCGAATGGGCGTCATTTTGCCAACCGGATGTTTGCGATACAAAATTCTTGATATTATCCGTGCAACGCTGTATATTCGGCCTTTCCATTCCGCCGCGTGTTGATGGTTCAGACAAAGATATTGGAGGTCACCATGGCCAAGCGACAGGGCAACCGCATGCTCATCAAAATGAAAAGTACGGAAAGTTCGCACTATTACCACACGGAGAAAAATCGGCAAAATCATCCCGACCGCCTCGAACTCAAAAAATTCGATCCCACACTGCGTAAGCATGTGCTCTATCGGGAAGACAGATAACAAGGGGATTTTTACCATGGCCAGACGTTGTAGCATCATGGGAAAGGGGCCGCTCGCGGGCAACCACGTGTCCCATTCCAACCGCAAAGTCAAACGGGTGCAAAAGCCCAATCTAAAAAGCAAACGCATTTACGTGCCCGAACTCGGTCGCTTTGTGCGGATCAAACTCTCGGCTCGCGCATTGCGTACGGTCAACAAAAAAGGGCTTTTGCCCTATCTCAAAGACCAGGGCCTTTCACTGGAGAAAGTCGCACTGTAACGCACATAACCATCTCGGATTCAGGTCGCCAATAGGGAAAACGGTGAAAATCCGTTGCGGTCCCGCCGCTGTAACTGGAGATGCTCCTCGCCTGTATGCCACTGGCAAAAAGCTGGGAAGGCGCGAGAAGTGATGATCCAGAAGCCAGAAGACCTGCCTGAATCTCAGACCTTTAATTTCCTCGTGGATTGGGAAAAAGGTGAGCTAGCGATTCGGCAATGACAGGTTGCCGCGCATCGCTATGTCCCCGATTTCTACGAGGAAATCGGGGATTTTTTTGATCGGGGATCGGTCCGCCCCAAAAGCGGATCGCAGATGAAAGGCGCAGGGAGGCGAGCTCCGCGTCCGATTAAATCGACGCAGAGGCGAATCGCAGGAGCGGTGCGCTCGCGCCGGGAAAAAGCGAAAGGTGAACGCCATGTCCAGCATCAAAACATTCCTACAATTCCTCTGCTGCATCGCGGTTTGCGGCGCGGTTGTGCCCATTGAGGCGCGATTGGATTTGCACTATGCACGCGGTTTCCGGGTCGATTATTTCGATGCGTACAAGGTCGTCACCGTGGCCCGCCCGGATGCAGGAGAACCGTTCCGGTGTCTCCTGATACAGCGCGGACAGGCGCCACCCGATGGGTACGATGGGATCCCGCACATCGAAATCCCCGCGCGAACCCTGATCGCGACATCCACCACGCACTTGCCGCACGTCGAAATGCTCGGCGAGTTGGATCGCCTCATTGCGATAGACGACATCCAATACGTCAATTCAGGGGCCGTCAATCGGCGTTTTGCCGCGGGCGAATTGACCGAAATCGGCCGGGGCAGGGCCATCGATCTGGAGAAAATTTTGGTGCTCCAACCCGATCTCGTGATCACAGACGCGCATGCCAACGCCCATCTCGCGCTGCAACGGGCCGGCATCCCCGTCGTGATAAACGCCGCGTACGCCGAACCCTCGTTGCTCGGGCGCGCCGAGTGGATCAAACTGATCGCCGCTTTTTTCGACAAAGAAGAACGGGCAACCGCCCAGTTCGACAGTTTGGTGGTCCGCTACGAGGCGCGCCGCACGTTGACGCGACATTTGCCTGCGGGCGCGCGACCCTCGGTTTTTGTCGGATCGCTCTGGCGCGGAACGTGGTTTATGTCCGGCGGCAAAACGTACGCGGCGCAACTGCTCAAAGACGCGGGCGCGAATTACCTGTGGGCAGACGACGATTCACAACGGAGTTTGTCGCTCGATTTTGAAGCGGTGTACGAAAGGGCGCACGAGGCGGATTGCTGGATCACCATGCAAAATGCGTGGCGGTCTCGAAGCGATGTCGTTGCGGCAGACGACCGGTACAAAACATTCTCCGTTTTCAAAACCGGGCAAATTTTCAACGCCAATGCGCGGCTCAACAAATACGGCGGCAACGACTACTGGGAAACCGGGCTGCTTGAACCCGATGTGCTCTTGGCGGACATCATCAAAATTCTACATCCCAATTTGTTGCCGGATCATCAGCTCAAATATTATCGAAAACTCGATCCGTAATCCGATGCTCTGAGGTTGGGGCACGGACAGGCACGGGGGCCTGTCCCTACGGTTAATCGAGGTTACGGGCAGGTGACAACGGGGTTGGCAATCTATCGCCCTCCTTTTTGGCGGCAAAACATGAACGGACGGGTTTTAATCCGTGCCATCCGCGCCATCCGTTTAATCCGCGATTCAGACAAGGGGTTGGGCGGGACCTGTCCCTACGGTTAATCGAGGTTACGGGCAGGTGACAACGGGGTTGGCAATCTATCGCATCCCTTTGTTGCCACAGAACCTGAACGGACGGGTTTTAATCCGTGCCATCCGCGTAATCTGTTTAATCCGCGATTCAGACAAAGGGTTGAGCGGGCCCTGCCCCTCTGGATGATGGGGGTTACGGGCACGTAGCAATGGGTTTGGCAATCTATCGCCCTCCTTTTTATGACAGAACATGAACGGACGGGTTTAATCCGTGCCATCCGCGCCATCCGTTTAATCCGCGATTCAGACAAAGGATCGACCACTGACCGCTACTACTATGCGCTATCTCATTTTTATTCTCTGCTTGAACACGCCGCTTTGGGCCGCGCAGATCGCCGGGCGGATCGTGGACGCCACCACCCATGAACCCATCGCGTCTGCGAGTGTTCGCGTGCTCGACGCGGATTTTGCGACCCAGACGGATGGGGGCGGGCGCTTTTCTTTTTTCGATCTGCCAGCCGGCCCTTACACCCTCGCCGTATCCCATGTGGCGTACGACTCGATTGAGCGCGCCGTGCATGCGACCGAAACCACCGAACTTTTGATCGCGCTTTCCGCCAAAACGCTTCCGCTCGGTGAACTCTCGGTCATCGCGGATCCCATCGGGGCGGGCGACATTCACAGGCATCCGGCGTATGCGACCGTGATCACCCGCGAGTATTTTGAAGGGCGAGAAACCTCATTGCCCGATGTCTTGGCCGAGGCCGTGGGCGTGCAGGTCAAACGCTTGGGCGGATTGGGCGCGTTCAGCGCCGTCTCCCTGCGCGGTTCATCGGCGGCGCAAGTCGAGGTCTATCTCGACGGCATGTTGCTCAATGCCGCGTTTGGCGGGGGCGTGGATCTCGGCAACCTGCCGCTCGCGCACGTCGGGCAAATTGAAATCTATCGCGGCGCAGGGGGCAATGGCTTGGGCGGCGCGGTCCACGTGCGGACGCGCGCCACCGACGAGAGATGGGCGCGCGGGATTCGCGGATCGTGGGGGTCCTTTGACACGCGATCGCTCAGCGGCGCACTCGCGGGCGGGGTCGGGCAGTCGCAGTTCTTGTTCGTGGCCGATTACGCACACAGCGACAACGATTTTGGATTCCTCGACGACAATGGCACCGAATACAACGCCGACGACGATGCGTGGCGCAGTCGGCAAAACAACGCCCACCAATCGGTCAATTTTTTGGGCAAATGGCGGCGCGCATTCGGGACGCACAGAACCCTGTCCGTCCAAGAAACCGCGTATTGGAAACGCCAGGGCATCCCCGGCATCGGCAACAACCAATCGCGACGCGCACGCCTGCATGCCTTCCGAACCTTTACGGAAATCGCCTACGAAGATCGCGCCTTGTTGCGCGGCATCGCCCTGCGCCAATCGCTTTATTTGACCCACACCAAAGAGCGGTTTCGCGATCTCGACGGCGAAATCGGCATTGGCAGGCAAGACGACGACTACCGCACGCGCACTTATGGGTGGCAAAGCCGGTTGCGAACCGTCCTCTTTTCGCGCTGTGAGCTCGCGGCATCCCTCGATCTGCATCGGGAGACCTATTTGCCCACGACCCGCATCGGCACGCGCGTCAACTTATTCGACAGCCAGCGGTGGATGGCGTCTGCGCGTCTGCACGTGGACATCTCATTGCCGCGCGATATCGGCTTGTGGACATTTGGCGTGGAACAACGCCGCATCCACAGTTCGTTCACAGGCGCCAACCCCTTCAATTTTTCTCCCCTCGCGCCCGATTCGAGCCATGTGCGCGATCTGATCGGCCTGCGGTCGGGCGTGCGTTTGGACTTGATGTCCAACGCGATGTTCAAAGCCAATGTCGGGCGCGTGTTTCGAGTGCCCTCGTTTTACGAACTCTTCGGCGACCGCGGCGGCATCGTGGGCAATGTCGATCTCCGCCCCGAACGCGGGCGCACATGGGATGTGGGCCTGCGTTATGCGGACGAGACGACCGCGCTCGAGGCCGCGTATTTCGACCATCGCTATGAAAATTTGATCCAGTTTGTCCACACGTCACAGGCTACGTCGCGCCCGGTCAACATCGGCAAAGCGCGCGTGCATGGGGTTGAAATCACCGCACAAAAACGCTTGGGTTCTCGCGTCAACCTGTCGGGCAACTACGCATTTCAACGCGCCAAAGACGAATCCGATATCCCCCATCTAAGCGGCAACACCTTGCCCAACCGCCCGCCCCACGCGCTTTTTGCCCGCGTCACAACGCGCCTGGGACACTGCACGGTTTTTTACGATTACACGTTTGAAGATGGCAATTTTCTCGACCGCGCCAATCGCCGCCCATTGTCCGCGCGGCACATTCACAACGCGGGGGTGAAACTCGCGGTGCAATGGGTTCGCATTGGGTTGGAGGCGAAAAATTTAACGGGTTCACAAATCGCCGATACATGGGGCTATCCGCTGCCGGGACGGGCGTTTTTCATCAGCCTATCCGCAGATGGACGCAGATAGACGCAGAGGCGGAGACGGCTCCCGTGCCAGCTTGCCCCATCACTTGTAGGGACAGCCCCGTGCCCATTTGTACCAACCAATTCATTATCGGGATCGCTTTGGCGTTCCACCGTCCTTCAGAGAAGCCATCGCCAACCGTGCCATCCCAAACGTCCATCAACGAAAGCCATCACGCACAGCGCGCAAGTCCGTCTCGCAACCCACATCCATTTTGCAACCCACTTCGCAGGCTGTCTCATGTCGTCCTGCTACAAAAGCGATTGAACTGCTGGGGCAGTTGTACCCCGCTCGCGCTGTGCAAGCCCCTCGGCGCATGAGAGCGGCATTTTTGAACTGCTGGGCAGTTGTACCCCGCTCGCCTACTTTTTTTTTTTTGGAAAAAAAGTAGGTCGCCGAAGGCATCGAAGGCAACCCACGATGCTTTAGGACCGAACGCTTTAGAAAAGCGAGCCAATCGGTGCGGATGGGTGCGTATCAAAATTTGGTATCATTTAATTTTCGGAGTAATTAGTTGGCACAGATGGCCCCCGTGCCTGTCCTCGCAGGCAGTAGCCAGTTAGCCTATTTCGATGAACTGGTATCCCATTCCGCAGTTACTTTTCACAGGAGGATGTTATGAAGCGATTTTTGATGGTGGTGTCTTGTTTGATGGTAGCGTGTGGCAATAAAGACAACCCTATCACGAGTGACCCTGATTTGGCATTACAGGCGAATCTGGCGATTATGACGACGACGGATTACAATAGTGGCAACCTGTCGAGTTTGGATTTGCAGACGCAGGTCGCAACCCTCGATCACCTGACGATTCACTCCGATGCCGTGGTGCGCGTTTATCGGGACAGGGTGTATGTGATCAACCGCCTCGGACAGGACAATGTGATCGTTTTGAACCGCGGGGATTTGAAAACGCCGCTGACGCAGTATTCGACTGGCAACGGTAGCAACCCGCACGACATGGCATTTGCCAGCGGGGATAAAGCGTATATCTCGCGGTACGAACGCACACAGTTGCTCATCGTCAATCCGGCGACGGGCGATTCCCTCGGCGCGGTCGATCTGTCGGGATTTGCCGATGCGGATGGCTTGCCCGAAATGTCCCAACTCGCCCTGTACGGCAATCGCCTGTTCGTCGCGTGCCAGCGTTTGGACAGGGACAATGGCTGGGTGCCGACAGATGCCTCGGCGATAGCGGTCATCGACGTGGCAACCGATCAGGTGGTGGATGTGGATGGGAACGCGGCGGGCGTGCAGGGAATCGCAATGGCGGGGAAGAATCCCGCAGGCGCGGCGCAACGCGGCGACAAGTGGCTATTGAGCCATGTCGATCTGTTTGCGGATTTGACGGATGGCGGCATCGAAGTGATCGATCTGGCAAATTTGAGGAGCGAGGGCATCGCCCTCGGCGAGAGGGCTTTGGGCGGCAATTTGAGTTCTATAACGATGATCTCCGATAGCGAGGGATACGTCGTCGTCACAGATGCGAATTTCGCCAACATGGTCAAACGCTTTGATCTAGCGACGCAGTCCGTGGCCGGTTTGGAGGGCCTCTCCGGCGGATTCGTCCCCGGCTTGGGCGCGTTTGCCGGCCGGTTGTACGTGCTGGATCGCGGCAGTGTTGCCGATCCCGCATCTGTTGGAGTGAAGGTTTTCGATGTGAATACCGATCGCCTCGTCGCGGGCCCCATCAGCACGGGGTTGCCGCCTTCGAGCATCGCATTTGTCGGCAGTGCTATGGATGGCGGATGATTGCGTTTTTGACGCAAATTTTTAAAAGAATAACGGACGTGATGCCGTACCTCAAATAAGCCATCGCAAAACATGCCATCGGAAAACCCCATCAACGAAAGCCATTAAGCACAGCGCGCAAGTCCGTCTCGCAACCAACATCCCTCTTGCAACCCACTTTGCAGGCCAACGCATGTCGTGTGATTACAAAAGCGATTGAACTGCTGGAGCAGTTGTACCCCGCTCGCGCTGTGCCTAGCCCCTCGGCGCATGAGAGCGGCATTTTTGAACTGCTAAGGCAGTTGTACCCCGCTCGCCTACTTTTCTTCAGACGCTTATTCGCGTCTTCTCTGTTGACAAAAAGTAGGTCGCCGAAGGCATCGGAGGCAACCCACGATGCTTTAGGACCAAAGTTGTTAGAAAAGCGAGCCATGCAGGTGATGTTTTGTGTATCTCATAATTTGGTATCATTTAATTTTCGCAGTACTCAATCGCAATGGCGCAGTTGATTTTCCCGATTTTCTGATTTTCGTTTCCGCTTTCACGGGCGGATGATCGCAACGGGGAGGAGATTATGAGCCGAGAGGAGAGGCGCAAGCGGCACGTCAAAAAAGGACTGGTGATCGTCAATACCGGCGATGGCAAGGGCAAGACCACAGCCGCGCTGGGGGTGATGACCCGCGCATGGGGCCGCAAAATGCGCGTGGGGGTGATTCAGTTTTTGAAACACGAGAACGCCAATTTTGGCGAGATTCGCGCGGCGAGACGCATGGAAATCGACTGGATCGGCACGGGGGACGGGTGGACGTGGAAGAGCAAAGATATCGATGAAACACAGGCGCGGGCCTTGCGCGGTTGGGAATTGGCGCAGGAGCGCGTTGCGAGCGGGGAATACGATGTGTTTATCTTGGACGAGTTCACGTACGTGATGGATTTTGGCTGGTTGGATGCGGCCGAGGTCGTGGATTGGCTGCGCGAGAACAAGCCCGAGATGCTACATGTGATCATCACGGGCCGAAACGCGCCCGACGAGTTGATCGCCCATGCCGATTTGGTGACGGAGATGCGGGAGATCAAGCATCCGTTTCGCGATCTGGATATCGTCGCGCAACCGGGGATCGATTTTTAGATATGGCCGAGTTCATCGACCGACATGAATTATACGCCCTCGTGCGCGATGGCCGTTTTTTGATCGCGGAATTGTCCGCGCCCCATCGGGTTTTGAGCACCTCGCCCTTTTGCGGGGGCTTGCGCACGGGCATCCAATATTTGGTGAACCACCAAAGTTGCGAGGGCAAGGGGCATGACGCGCGGTTTGCATTGCTCAAACACCTCGGAGAGGCGGGCTATCACCGCGCCGTCTGTACAGAACGCGGTTTGCCACCGGACGCGGTCGCGCTGATGGGCACGGCGGCGAACGTGAACTACGCGGCTCGGGTTGTGGAAACGCACGCCGAGTTGCGCGTGTGCGCCGTCGTCACCGCAGGCGTTGAGGCCAACGCGGGGTGTGCGGGCGATCCGGCATCCTGGCACGAGGAAGATGGGGTTAGCCACAAAAGGCACGAGCGGGGTACAACTGGGCGACAGCCAGTTCACAACACAAAAAGGCGATGCCCCCGTGCTCGGTCAAAGATACAAGATGGCGAATGGCGCGCCCCACACGCGGGCACGATCAATGCGATGTTGTTCATCAACTGGCCGCTCGCGCCCGGGGCCATGGCGCGCGCGGCGATGACCATGACCGAGGGCAAGTCCGCCGCGTTGCGCGACCTCGCGGTTTCGAGTCGCTATTCCCCTGACCTCGCGACGGGCACGGGCACGGACCAGTACTGCATCGCCGCGCCTTTGGACGCGACAAAAACGCCCAAAACCAACGCGGGACACCACGCGAAATTGGGCGAACTGATCGGCAAGACCACGCGCAAAGCCACGCTCGAGGCCCTGCGGTGGCAAAACGGTTTGGAGGCGTCCTACACGCGGAGCCTCTTTCACGCCTTGAAGCGTTTTGGGCTCGGGGAGGACGTATTCTTCGCCGCGATGGAAAAACGCCTGTCGGCAGACGAGTTCACCTTGCTCAAACAAAACCTCAAACCCATCGTCTATGAACCGCGCGTTTCAGCGGCGGCGTATGCGTTTGCCGCGGTTTGGGACCGCGTGCGATACGGCACCTTGTCCCACGCGCTGGCCGCGGGCGTCTTGCGACAGCAAGCCGCGATATTGGCGACGGCTTTGGCGGCCAAACCCGAAGCGTGGTCGACGTGTTACGACCGGTTGCGCGGCAATGAAAACGCATTTTTGGAACTCGTTTGCGATGCCCTCGCATTGGGATGGCGGT
Organism: Candidatus Latescibacterota bacterium; assembly: GCA_965242535.1. Classification (GTDB taxonomy): domain Bacteria; phylum Latescibacterota; class UBA2968; order UBA2968; family UBA2968; genus VXRD01. Next base: position 3,372,302 of record OZ251458.1, on the reverse strand, counting down.
TGAAATGGACCTGACCACACTCGCGGCCGATCCGCGCTTGCTCCTTTGCGCGGTCGTTTTAGATGGTCTTTTTGGGGATCCCGTGTACGCGTGGCATCCCATCCGCCTGATGGGTGCGACCCTGTCTTTTTTCGAGCGGATGCTCCGCCGGGTGCGTTTGGATGGTTATGCGGGCGGGTGCATCCTCTTTTTGGTTTTGGCCGCATTTTGGATGGGCATCGTCTGCGTGCTCGCCGCGGCCTTGCACGGGTTGCAAGCGGAGATCGGATGGCTGTTTCAGGCGTTCGCCCTGTTCAGCATGGTCGCGCTCAAAGACTTGTGCAAACACGGCGCGGCAATCGACCGCGCAGCCGATCTCGATGCCATGCGAAAGGCGACATCCATGCTCGTGAGCCGCGATACGCAGGCGATGGATGCCGCGGCCTGTCGGCGGGCGGGCATGGAGAGCCTCGGCGAAAATGCGGTGGATGGCTTTGTTTCGCCCCTTTTTTGGTACGCCGCATTGGGGTTGCCGGGCATCGTGCTTTTTAAGGTCATCAGCACGATGGACTCGATGGTCGGCTTTAAGACGCCGAGGTACCGTCGTTTCGGCTGGTGCGGCGCGCGCCTGGACGACGCGTTCAATTTCATTCCCGCGCGTTTGACTTTCGCGGTCATGGTCTGCGCGGCGCTGTCGATGCCCGGTTGCTCGGCGCGCAAGGCCCTCCGCGTCGGGTGGCAACAGCACAGCCGCGTTCCGGGGCCAAATTCCGGCTGGAGCGAAGCGACCGCTGCAGGGGCTTTACAGCGGCGATTGGTCGGGCCGATTTGGCAAAATGGCGCGCGGGTGACGGACGTGTGGTTGGGCGATGCAGGCGATCCCGAAGGCGGGCGCCCCGAAGATATGCGGCGCATGTGCGCGTTTGTCATCGCCACCTGTTCACTCGCAACGGGCATGGCCATGGCGTTTTTGATGTGGAAATCCAACTCGTGACAAATCCCGTTCTCACAACCCAACACCTCGCCGTGGGCTACCATCGCCCGCGTCGCGTCGTGGCCCGCGAGATCGATATGTCGCTCGTGCGCGGCGAATTGGTGTGTTTGCTCGGCCCCAACGGCGCGGGCAAATCCACGCTCATCCGCACGCTCGCGGGCCTGCAACCGCCGCTCGATGGCAGGGTCTATCTGATGGGCAAAGCCCTCGCGGATCTGTCTGCAACCGAAGTGGCGCGAATCCTCGGCGTGGTGCTCACAGACCGCATCGGCGTGGGCATCGTATCGGCGCGCGATTTGGTCGCTTTGGGGCGATACCCCCACACAAATTGGATCGGCAGGCTCACGGATGGAGATGAGCGCGCCGTTTCATGGGCGATTCGGGCCGCGGGCGCCGCGCATCTCGCGCACCGCAATGTGACCGAACTCAGCGATGGCGAGCGCCAAAAAGTGATGATCGCCCGCGCCTTGGCACAGCGACCCGACCTGCTGATTCTCGATGAACCCACGGCTTTTCTCGATCTGCCCCGCCGCGTGGAAATCATGGCCTCGTTGCGAAATCTCGCCCACGCCACCGGCAAGGCGATCCTGCTTTCCACCCATGACTTGGACTTGGCACTGCGCTGTGCCGATCGAATATGCCTGTTGCCCATCGATGGCGCGATGCGAGCCGGCGCGCCCGAGGATTTGATTCTCAACGGGGCTTACGAAAGCGCGTTCCAAAGCGAGGGCGTGCGCTTTGACGCGGACACCGGGGCCTTTGTGCTCAACGCCCGCCCCGGGCATTCCGCGGTTTCGGTTTCGGGATGCGGGCGCGTCGCCCACTGGACCGAGCACGCGCTCAAACGCGCCGGGTTTCGCGTGACGGATGCCCCCTCGGCCTGCCACATCGCCATTCGGGAAGGCGAGCCTCCATCATGGCGCGTAGAACGCGATGGCGCGGTTCGGGAACACGCCTCGATTTACGAGTTGATCGCGTCGCTTAAGGGAAGAGGGGAGATACAAGAGGGGAGACGGGAGAGGTAAGAGGCAAGAGGCAAGAGGCAAGAGGCGAGACGGGAGAGGTAAGAAGCAATCGCAATCGTAGGGACAGGCCCCCGTGCCTGTCCGAAGATACAAGAGGCAAGAAGGAAGAGGGAAGACGGGAGACGGGAGATACTCTCTTAAAGTTCAAGGGGTTTGGGGGGTGGTTCGATAGAATTTTTCGCCCTCAAAATCTTGGTCGTGTCGGAACATCCCCCAAATTGAATGCAACAACTTTCGCATCACCGCAACGATGGCCTGCAAAGGTTTCTTCCCTCGCTCCATGAGTTTGTCATAGAAGGCTTTGACCCGGGCTTGGTGTCTGCTAGCGACCAGCGCAGGCATATACAGGGCATGGCGGAGGTACTTATTGCCGGTTTTGGAGATGCGTCTGGCGGGATTGGCGGTTCCGGATTGTCTCGGTTTGGGGTCCAGTCCTGCGTGTGCGACCCATTGGGCCGGTGTCATATCTTCGGGCAAGAGTGCCACCTCGGCCAAAATTCGCAAGGCACTTTTTTGGGCGATGCCGGGGACGGAACAGAGGCGTTGATAGGCACGCTGGAGCGTCTCGTCCTGCTCAATCAACTTCAGGGCTTGGGCTTGCAAGTGCTGGATGCGGCGTTTCAGGTGGCGAATATGAACCGCAATATCGCGGGCGATAAGGCCGGTGCTACCGATGTGGTAGCCTTGGGCATGGGCGCGGCTGTGCTCGCGGATGATCGCTTGGGTGAGTGGGTTCACCCGTCTCATCACCGCTTGCCGTTGCAAGACGCGCTCGCTCGGCGGTTGCCAAGCCACAAAGGGCATGCGCTGGGCATAATCAAGGATCATCACCGCATCGAGTTTATCCGTCTTGGCGCGTTGCATGCGCGCATGCGCGTAATTGCTCATCGCCTTGGGATTGACAACCATGACTTGCGTGCGGCGGTGATGATGCAAAGCCAAAGCCACCTGAAGGCTATAAAGCCCCGTCGCTTCGAGGCCGACACAGACGTGCCGCCCGCCCTTGGTCAACGCCTTGAGCAAGCGCTTATGCGCCTGCGGGGTGTTGTCAAAGGTCATCGGCTTGATGGCTTGCCCCGGTCTAGCCAAGGCAACGTTGAGGGTGCGGGCACTGACATCAATGCCGGCAAATGCGGGTTGGGATTTCGACATCGTGGCCTCCTGTGGTGAGGGGTCTCTAAGGTGTGTGCGCTCGGCTCGAGTCCCGACCTTTCACACCGCGCCTACCGACCTTGTCTATGCAGCCTCAATGGACTTAGATACTCTTCGGTATGGACTCGGTGGTCGGGGGGCCTATCTCCCTACAAGGTCTGTGCCTTCAGAGGCGAGCGGCCTGCCCCGAGCTGAGCATGATGATGTCTGGACTTGAGAGGATGATACAACACCTAATTAAACCGCGCTCGAAAGATACAAGAGGTGAGAGGTGAGAGGTGAGAGGTCCGACCACACGGCTCTAATCCCCGTAGGGACAGGCCCCCGTGCCTGTCCTTGCACCCATCCCATTTTCCATGAGGTAATATGAAAATTTTACTGACGGGTTTTGAACCCTGGGGCGAGTGGGCGAGCAATCCATCGGGCGTTGTGGCCGAGGCGTTGAATGGCGCGCCGATAGGTGGATGCGAAATCGTTTCAACCGTGTTGCCGGTGCGTCACGGTCGCGACATTGCCAAAGTCGCCCCGCTGATCGCCGAGCACAAACCCGCGGCGGTGGTGTCTTTGGGCTTGCACGGTTCTGCGTCTGCGCTGCATGTCGAGCGCGTTGGCATAAACTTGAAGGTGATAGACGATGTCGATTATCCCATTGTTGACGGAGGGCCCGATGCGTATTTTTCCACCCTGCCGACTCGGCGGATGGTTCGGCGCGTGCGCGAGGCCAATGTGCCTGCACGCTTGACGTATTCGGCGGGCACGTTTTTGTGCAACCACATCTTGTATTCCACGCTGCACTTGATCGCCGAAAAGGGGATCGATACGCCTGCGGGATTTATCCACGTACCGCCCACGCCAGAACTCGTGGGCGCGTCCCAACCGAGCATGGCGTTGGAAACGATTCGGGCCGGTGTGACGGCGGGGATCGAGGCTGTCGCAGAAAGTTTGACGTGACGCACCCCCTCGCGTCAGGGAGTCTTTCCAAGAACGGGAGGCCAAACGCATCACATTGAATTGACCGTTCTCCTCGCCCAAGGCCAGAGACGAGATGACTGCTCATGATCTAAAATACTGCCCATCAAAAAAGCCGACGTTTGCGCGTCGGCTTTTTTTCTTACAGAGCGAAAGATAACCACATTAAGAACGCAGATCGAGAAGCGAGAACATAGCTGGACATTGAACGCGATGCCTTGCCCGCCCTACGCCGCGGTTCGGTTTCGCCTCGCTTTGGCCTCGCGGCGGTTGTGCCATTCGACCACGATGGGCGAAGCCACAAACGCGGACGAGTACGTACCGACGATAATGCCGATGAGCAGGGCTATCGCAAAGTCGCGGATCACTTCGCCCCCCAAGAAAATCAGCGAGAGAACGACCAGCATGGTCGTGCCCGACGTGAGCACCGTGCGGTTGAGGCATTCGTTGATCGCGCGGTTGATCACCGTGCTAAACGCCTCGCGGCGATACAATTTGAGATCTTCTCGAATGCGGTCGTACACCACGATCGTATCGTTGAGGGAATACCCCACAATGGTGAGCAACGCCGCGACGATGGCCAGGGAGATTTCCCGATCCAGAATCGAGAAAATCCCCAGCGTGATCATCACATCGTGGAACAGGGCGATCACGGCGGCGACGCCGAACTCGATCTGCCTAAAACGCCACCACACGTACGCGATGATGAGAATCATCGAGACGAGAATGGCATAGACCGCATTGGTTTTGAGTTCCTCGCCAATTTTGGGGCCGACCGCTTCTTGGCGGCGCAACCACTCGGTCACATCTCGAATATTGCCGGCAAAATCGGATTTGAGCCGGGTTTTTATCGCATCGGCGATGGCCGTGCCCTCGGCCTCTTCCTCCACGCGAATGAGGATATCGTTGGGCGATCCAAACTCCTTGATCTCGCTGTTTCGCAAATCCACGCTGCGATCCCCAACGCGCACATCGCCCAATGACTGGCGGATGTCGCCCACAGACGTCGCCGGGTCAAAGTGCAACTCGAGCAACGTGCCGCCGGCAAAGTCGATGCCGAGATTGTAACCGCCTTTGACGACCGCGGAGCCGATGCCGACCAGAATGAACGCAATGGACAGCACAAACGCGCCGCGCCGCAGGCCGAGAAAGTCGATATTGGTGTCGCCGAAAACGCGCAACCGCCCGATGTTCAGACTCGGGTTGATCTGCCGCGAGATGATCGCGTCGTAAATGGTGCGCGTGACAAAAATCGCGGTGAACATCGACGAGACGATCCCGATCATCAAGGTCAGGGCGAATCCCTTGATCGGCCCCGTGCCGTATTGATAGAGCACGATGGCCGTGATGATGGTGGTCACATTGGCGTCGACGATCGTCTGAACCGCCCGCGCATACCCATTCTCTATCGCCGCGCGCACGGTTTTGCCCCCGCGCAATTCCTCGCGGATGCGCTCGAGGATCAGCACATTGGCATCCACGGCCATACCGATGGTCAAGATGATCCCCGCGATGCCGGGCAGGGTCAATGTGCCTTGAAAAGCCGCGAGAATCGCCATCACAAAGACGAGGTTGAGCACGAGTGCGAAGTCTGCGACCAAGCCGGAAAAGCCGTAGTAAATGACCATGAAGACGATCACGATGAGCAACCCAATGGCGGCGGCATTTTTCCCCTGCTCGACGGAATCGCGCCCAAGCGACGGCCCCACCGTGCGATCCTCGACGATATAGACATCGGCCGGCAACGCACCTGCGCGCAAGACGATGGCGAGGTCCTTGGCCTCGTCAATCGTACCCGTGCCTTCGATAATGCCCGATCCCTGGCTGATTTTGGAGCGGATGGTGGGCGCGGAATAGACCTGATTGTCGAGAATGATCGCCATGCGCTCATCCACATTTGCCCCCGTGACCCGGCCAAACAGGCGCACGCCCTGGCTGGTGGTCGTAAAATTCACGATGGGCTGGCCGGCATTTTCAAAGGATTGACCGGTGGTGACAGACGCATCCGAGAGAATTTCGCCCGTCATTTCCACGCGCCTTTTGACGTAGTACAGCACGCGGTAGAGTTGCCCATCGCCCATTTCCTCGACCTTGGATCCCCACAGGAATTGGGCATCCGGCGGCGTGAGCTTTTGCACGCCCGGACGGTCCAGAATTTCCCGCACCGTCAAAATATTGTCTTCCAAAACCACGAGGTCTCGGCCATACGCGCGGACGTAGCGCGAAAGAGATGGGGCATCGTCTTCGGTTTGGCCCAAGAGCGGATCGGCGGTTTTCGCGCTGTCCGCGGGGGCTTGTGCCTCGAGATATCGGTCTATTTTCTCGATCATCCCCACGCGGTCTTCGGGGGATTCGAGGATCTTAAACTCGAGGCGCGCGGTTTTGCCGATCAGGCCCTTGGCGCGTTCGATGTCTTGCACGCCCGGCAATTCGACCACGATGCGCCAATCGCCCTCGCGGTGGATGATGGGTTCGGAAACGCCAAATTGATCGATGCGGTTGCGAATCACCTCGAGGGCGCGGGCGACCACGTCGGTTTTTTCATCGTCCGAAAGATTGGATTGATCCACTTCGAGGACGAGGTGGATGCCCCCTTGCAAGTCCAGCCCCAGGTTGATGGCCTGTTGCTTGACGCGCTCGCGCCGATCCGGATTTTCAGGCGGCGCGTAATAGTATTCGTAGGTGGGATAAAGACAAAAAAGCGCGAGCAAAATGGTCGCACCGATGATCGACAAACGCCAGTTTTCTCGGGTCATTTAGAACTCCGTTTGGGGTTATCGGTCGCGCTCAACGACGTGTTGAACGGCCAAAACGAGCGCGTCTCGCGCCCGCGAGGTGTGCAGGACATCGAGGTTTTCGAGTGCGGATCGGGCGTGGGAACGCGCTTCTTTTCGCGCTTTTTCAACGCCCCGATAGCGATGGACAAAGCGCGTCACTTCCCGCCAGTCCCCGTCGGTTTCCACGCCATTGAGCACTTTGGTGCGGATGTGCGCCGCCTCGCCATTTTTGCAATTTGCCAGCGCGCAGATGAGGGGCAAGGTCAATTTCTTTTCGCGCAAATCGTTTCCCGTGGGCTTGCCCAAATCGGTCGGGTTGCCGATCAGATCGAGCACATCGTCGGTAATTTGATACGCCACGCCGATTGCGCTGCCAAAAGACGCCATCCGCACGACTTGGTCGGGTGAGCCATTGCCCAAAAGCGCGCCCAATTCGCAAGATAGCGCGAGCAGGGACGCGGTTTTTTTGTTGATCATGCGAAAGTAGTGCGACGCCTCATCCGAAGGGGCTGTTTCGCCCTCGAGAATTTCCCCCTCCACAATGCGCTGAATCGCGTGGGTCGTGGCGTTCATCACCGGCAAAGAGTTCAGCCCGACGAGCACTTGCATGGATTTGGCAAAGAGAAAATCCCCCATCAAAATGGCCGTGCGATTGCCCCATTGCAGATGCAAAACATCGCTGCCCCTGCGCGTTTCCGCGTTGTCGATCACGTCGTCGTGAACGAGCGACGCGGTTTGCACCAACTCGACGCCGACGGCCGCATCAATCACCGCGTCTGAACACTCGCCCACCGCCTGCGCGGTCAACAACGCGAGGGCGGGCCGGAAACGCCTGCCTCGGTTTTTGACGACGCGATAGGCCATTTCTTGAATGCCCGCGACATCCGAGGCCATCATCACTTCTTCGAGACGCGCCTCAAAACGCGCGATCTGATATTGGATAGGAGCGAAAATTTGATCTAACATAGCGCGTGGATAAGGGTGGGACAAACGAATGGAAACCGTTTTTAAGGCGTGAGAAAGTAATAAAAAAGGTCGCAAAAGTCAATACAATCGGATTTGTTTGCGGGCGAGAACCGCACGGGGATATCCGCACAGGTCGAGGTGGGTGGCGACATGGGTCAGGCTCGCGTATTGCGCGATCAAGCGCGCGACAGCAGGGCCTTGGTCATGGCCGATTTCCAAACCCAACAACCCGGCCTGTGCGAGCAAGGGAATGCTACGGGGAATGATCTCGCGATAAAAATCGAGACCATCGCCCCCTCCATCCAACGCGATGCGCGGATCAAAAGCGCGAACTTCGGGTTGGAGCGCGTCGATCTCGTCGCTAGGGATATAGGGCGGATTAGAGAGGATGGCGTGAAAGCACTCGGGCTTTGCAAAGGGCGCGAGGAGATCGGTTTGAACGAGAGAAACGCGGTCGGAAACGCCATTGAGACGGGCGTTTTGACGGGCGAGGCAAAGCGCGTCGCGCGATATATCCACGCCGACCACCCGCGATTTCGGCAGTTCTTTTGCCAGTGCAATGGCGATGATCCCCGATCCCGTGCCGATGTCGAGGATGCGCGGATTCGGGCAGGTCGTCAAGTGGTCGAGGGCGACTTCGACGAGGGTCTCGGTTTCCGGGCGGGGAATGAGCCCAGCGGGCGACGCGTAAAAGGGAAGGCCGTAAAATTCGGTGTCGCCCAAGAGGTGTTGCAGGGGAATGCGTGTCGCGCGGCGAAAAATCAAGTTGCGAAAGGCCGCGCACCGTGCCTCGGCAAGCGGTTGGCGCGGCCGCACGTGCAGTTCTGAACGCGGGCATTGAAGCACATGGGCGAGCATCCATTCGGCATCCACCCGCGGGCTGGAAACACCTGCTTTGCGGAGGATATCGCTGGCCCAAGTCAGAAGATGGGGAATGGAGGAGGGCATGGGAGAGACGGGAGACGGGAGACGGGAGTTTAGCCACAAAAGGCACAAAAGGCGCGAGAGGGAAGACGGGAGACGGGAGACGGAGACGGGGTTTAGCCACAAAAGGCACAAAAGGCACAAAAGGCACAAAAGGCGCAAAAGGCGCAAAAGGCGCGAGAGGGAAGACGGGAGACGGGAGACGGGAGAGGTAAGAGGCAAGAGGCAAGAGGCGAAAGGCGAGAAACGCAGGGGCGATGCTCCCATCATCCGTAGGGACAGGCCCCTGTGCCATTTGTACCAACTAATTCATTAAGGGGATCGCTTTGCTGTTCCACCGTCCTTCAAATAAGCCCTCGCCAAACAGGCCCTCGCAAAAGCCCATCACGGAAAGCCATCGGGCACAGCGCGTAAGTCCGTCTCGCAACCCACATCCATTTTGCAACCCACCTTGCAGGCTGGCGCATGTCGTTCTATTACAAAAGCAATTGAACTGCTGGAGCAGTTGTACCCCGCCCCGCCCCACCGCCGCTGTGTCTTATGCACGACCTGCGCCGCCCAATCCGCGTCCATCCCCTTGTCTGAATCACAGATTACGCGGATTTTGGGATTACGCAGATTACCCCCATAACCCTCCCGCCGCTATGTCCCTTCGGGGAGACGGAAGAGGGAAGACGGAAGAGGGCTTTTTTGAGTGATGGATCAAGGGCGGTTTTGATGGGTTTGAGCCAGCGCATCATGCGCGAAAAAACCCACACCCTCCCGCCGCTATGTCCCTCGTACCACCTACCCTCTTCGCCCTCCCTCTCGCCCTTCGTCCATGCTCTCTGCCCTTTGCCTTACTCTCGCCTTTAATCCGCCTTTAATCCGCTAATCTGTGTAATCCGCGATTCAGACGAGTTACCCGCGCGCTTCACACCACCTGCGCTCCCTCCTCGCCAGTCCCCATCACCCGTAGGGACAGGCCCCCGTGCCTGTCCTCATCGCGACGCATCTGTTTGGATCGCGGATTACGCGGATTACCCCGCTCCTGCGTTGTGCCGCAAGGAGATCACGCGCTGATCATTTCGAGCGTGCTGGGCAATTGGTTGAGCGTGAGTTTTTTGAGTTCGACCTTCTCGCTCGCGTGATCGATGTCAATGCCGACGAGCCTGCCCTCCGCATCGTAGTCGAGGATCACGCCTTCCGATATTTCCCAACTTTTCGCGCTGACGCGCTCTGACAGGTCGATGTACAGGGAATCCGTTCCCGGGTAGTAATTGAGTCTCATGGTCTGAAACCTCGATATTATCCAGAATGGTCAACGCCGAGTTTGATGCCTGTTTTGGGTGTTCGTTCATTTGCATATAGGCTTCGACGGGGTTAAATGGCACGCCCGGATCGATTAGGCTCTCGGCGGGTTAGACCGCGTTGACCTTTTGTTTTTTCTGCTACGCCATCGCCGGGCGCGGGGGCGAAGTGCTGATCACTGACTGTTGCTCATTTCTCGATACAACTGCCCGCATCCGGCGGCGATGTCGTCGCCTTTGCTGTAGCGGACGGTGGCGGTTAGTTGCGCTTGGGTCAAGATGGTGGCGAATTGGTCTATCGCGCGTTGTGGGGGGCGTTGAAAGGGGGCGTCTGCGATGGGATTCCAGGGTATTAGGTTGATTTTGCAGGGGATGTCGCGCACGAGGTCGATCAACCTGTGGGCGTCTTCGGGGGCGTCGTTGAAGCCGTGTAATAACACGTATTCAAATGTCACCCATCGCTTGATCTGATCGTAGTAGGCGCGCACGGCGGCTAGGAGTTCGGCAATGGGCCATTTGCGGTTGATCGGCATGATCTGCGACCGCTGTACATCGGTCGTCGCGTTGAGGGATACGGCGAGTCCGAGTTTGAGTTTTTCGCGGGCGAGTTTTGCGATGCCCGGCACATGCCCGACGGTCGATAGGGTGATGCGGCGGATGCCTATGGCCGCGCCGTAATCCAGATTGATCAATCGGATCGCCCGGATCACCTGATCGAAATTCAGCATGGGTTCGCCCATCCCCATCATGACCACATGGGTCAATTCATCGCCTCGGGCGCGCAAAACTCGTTGCGCGTACAACACTTGCTCGACGATCTCGGCGGCGGTCAGATTGCGGAGCAAGCCCATGCGTGCGGTGGCGCAAAATTGGCAATCGAGCGGACAGCCCACCTGTGACGAAACGCACAGGGTTCGGCGTTTGCCATCGCGCATCAAAACGCTTTCCACGCGCCGCTTGTCGGGCAGTTCAAACAAGAACTTCTCGGCGTCTCGCGACGCGGATTCGATTTTTTCAATGCGGTTCAATGTCAAGAGTTTGAATCGCGCATCCAACCGAGCGCGCGTGGCCTTGGACAAATTCGTCATGGACTCAAAATCCGTGACGCCCTTGTTGTAGAGCCAGTCGATCAGTTGCCGGGTTCTGTACCTCTCCAAACCCATATCGGCCACATGCTGTGCCAATTCTTCGGGAAACAAGCCTTTCAGTTCCATTTTTTCAGCATCCATTTTCCATCCTCCGTTCGGATTCACAATGCGCGATGAACGCATAGACGCGGCTCAAATTACAACATATAGATACGCCCGATGTCGCAACCCCAAGATAATGCTGTTGACGGATATGGCGAGATGGCTTAGTGTTTGACGCACATTCAGACGGAAACAATTTTTTGCAAAGGGTCCCTCCCCCATGCCGATGTACGATTACAGCAATCTCCCCCAAGCCCCTAAGCGGCGCAAACCGCGCGGGCAACGCAAACCGCGCAAACCGCGCAAATCGCGCCGATGGTTCTTCCTTTTGACGCTGATAGGCGTCAGCGTGCTTTTTGGCCTCGGCAACGAGGCCACGGAATACGAACCCGTCGCGGCATTGAAAAAAAGGGTTTCCGCTTCAATCGATGCGGAACTCATCCTGCCATTTGCCGCTCAAAAAGCCGAGGGCACCAAAATCTCGGGATATATCGCGCGAAACGAAAATCTCACGGATAACCTCATCCGCGAAGGCATTTCGCGCACCGAGGTTCGACTGCTCATCGGCGCGCTGCGCAAGGGCATTTCGCGTTCGTCATTCAATCCGAATGTGGTTCGGCAAGGGGATCGCTACTCGGTCGTGATCGATAGCCAAGCCGCGATTCAGCATCTCGAATACATCAAGCAGGGCGACCATGAAACGCGCTTTGTCGTCGAGCGGATCGATGGCGTGCTCAAAGCGCGGCAAGAGAATCTGCCGTTGCGCCGCGAAGCCATTGTAGTATTTGGCCGCGTGAAAGATACGATTTGGAATGCACTCCGCGACACCGGGGAAAACCCCGCGCTTCTGTGCGACAAGCTCGAATACATTTTCGAATATTATATCGACTTTCACAACGATTGCAGAAAGGGCGACGCGTTTGCTTTTGTCGTTGAAAAACTCTACGGCAAATCCGGCGCCTTTGTGCGTTATGGCGACATTCTCTCGGCGCAATACAAAGGTGGCAAAGAGTCGTTTCAAGCCTTTCGCTATGTGGATCCCACGGGCAATGACGATTATTACGACTCCAAAGGCCGGTCTTTGCAAGGGCTTTTCCTACGCAAGCCCCTGAACTTTACCCGCATCAGTTCCAAATACGCGGCCCGCCGGTTTCACCCCATTCTCAAAAGGTATATCCCGCATCACGGCGTGGACTACGCCGCGCCCACCGGCACGAAGGTTTGGGCCATTGCCGACGGCACGGTTTCCTATGTCGGACGCAGAGGCCCGCTCGGCCACTACATCGAGGTCGAGCACAAAAACGGCTATAAGACCGGCTACGGTCACTTGAGCCGATATGCGCGGGGCCTGAAACGGGGGCAGCGCGTCAAACAAAAACAGACCATCGGGTATGTGGGGGCAACGGGCCGCGCCACGGGCCCGCACTTGCACTTCAATTTTTACACCACGATCAACGGCAAGTACAAACTGACCAATCCCACGCGGGCGATCAACCGCCCCACAGGTCGCCCGGTTCCCAAAAAGTACATGGCGCATTTTAGCCAGCAACGCGATCGGTATTTCGCGCTCTTAGGGCGCGCGAACGGTTCACTCGTCACCGCCTCCCTGCCAGCCGTTCCAGCCGTGGCGGAGTGATGGGCGCGGGCCCGATTTTGTCAAAGGGAAAATCGCGGTTATGAAAGTGGCTTATTTCGACTGTTTTGCCGGCATTAGCGGCGATATGACCTTGGGCGCGCTCGTAGATGCGGGCCTTTCTTTTTTGGCCCTAAAATCCGAACTCGACAAACTCTCCGTCCGCGAATTTACTATCTCGCGGCGCCGCGTTGAAAAACACGGCATCGCAGGCACCAAAGTCGATGTCCACGCGCGGGAAGGCCACGTCCACCGCCACTTGAAGCACGTCCTCGAAATCATCCACAGCAGTTCGATATCGGATTCGGCAAAAGAACGCGCGGGCCGCGTTTTTCAAAAGCTCGCCGAAGCCGAAGCCGAGGTTCACGGCACGACCATCGACGCGGTTCACTTCCACGAAGTAGGCGCCGTCGATGCCATTGTCGATGTTGTCGGCGCTGTCGTCGGCCTCGAACTCCTCGGCGTCGAAGCGGTCTATGCCTCCAAATTCCGGTTTGGCTCGGGCCAAACCCGGGGCGCGCACGGCGCGATGCCCATTCCCGTGCCCGCTGTCGTCGAAATGACCAAGGGCTTTCCCACCGAACGCACGGACATTCCCCATGAACTCGTCACGCCCACGGGTGCCGCTCTCCTCACGGCACTCGCATCGGGCATCGGCGAACCCGTCCAACTCCGCACGGAAATCGCGGGATACGGCGCGGGCGCGCGCGATGTCGAGCAAGTGCCCAACCTCCTGCGCGTGGAGATCGGCGAACTCGTCGCGGATTCGCGGACGGACGCGCCGATTTTGTTGGAGACGAATATCGACGACATGTCCCCAGAGATTTACGGGTATCTCATCGACCGCTTGTTCGAAGCCGGCGCGCGCGACGCCTTTCTCACGCCTGTGATCATGAAAAAAGGCCGCCCAGGCATTCAACTCACGGTTCTGGCCGACCCGAACAAAGAAACCGAACTCGCCGAACTCATCTTCTCGGAAACCACCACCCTCGGCATCCGCCGCCTGCCCGTTCAACGCCACCTGCTCGAACGGCGTTCAGACACCCTCCAAACGCCCTTTGGCCCTGTCCGCGTCAAAATCGCCACGATCGGTGGCAAACAGCGCGTCTCGCCCGAATACGACGACTGTGCGCGCATTGCACGCGAAAAACAGGTGCCGATCCTCGATATTTACAAAGCCATCCACTCGCCCTAGCACGCGAACACGGGGACGGCTCAATTTTGCCCCATCCCTTCCAGCACGCGCATCAAATCCTCCAGCGATGCGATTTCTCCTTCCGTTGCAACGCGCGGGGCGTCCTCTTCCTCCTCTGTGCCAAACACAAACCACTCAAACTCGCGCAAGAACGCCAAGCAATGCCATCGGCCCGTGCGGGCGTGATCTTCGCTGCACAATTCCCGGGGAATCGGGCATCCGTCGTACAAGCCGCGCGGGCAGGGTCTGCGCTTTTTGGGCATGGCTGTGTCCGTTGGGGAAAGGCGGGGAGACGGGAGACGGGAGACGGAAGAGGGAAGACGGAAGACGGGAGAAGCAATCGTAGGGACAGGCCCCCGTGTCTGTCCGAAGATACAAGACGGGAGACGGGGGATGTGATTCGCAATTCCCCGTGGAGGTGGTTACAGAATTTTGAGGTACTGATCCAGTGACGACATCCAACCCGATTTTTGATCGCCCAGCGGTGGAGGTGGTTACAGAATTTTGAGGTACTGATCCAGTTCGTAACTCGTCACCTGTGCCCTGTAATTCGCCCATTCGATCTTTTTGTTGGCGATGAATTTTTCAAAGACGTGATCGCCCAAGGCATTGCGGAGCAAGTCGCTGTGCTCGGCGCGTTCAATGGCCTGTGAGAGATCCAAGGGCAGGGTTTGAATGCCCGCTTTTTCGCGCTCGGTGCTGGACATCTCGGCGACGTTTTTTGTCATCGGCGGGGGCAGTGGATAGCGTTTTTCAATGCCCTCTAATCCGGCGGCGAGCATCAGGGCAAATGATAGATAGGGATTGCAGGCCGGATCGGGCGACCGGTATTCGATTCGCGTCGTGCTCGCTTTGCCCGGGGAATAGGCGGGCACGCGCACCAGATCCGAGCGGTTGACCGCGGACCACGTCGTGTACAGCGGGGCTTCGTACCCCGGCACCAGTCGCTTGTAGGAATTGACCCACTGATTGGTCACCAAGGTCATCTCGCAGGCATGGGCGAGGAGGCCTGCGATAAAGAATTGGGCGGTCTCCGACAGGTGATACGCATTGCGCTCGTCGTAAAACGCATTGGTTTCGCCCCGAAACAAGGACATGTTCGCGTGCATGCCATTGCCGTTGACGCCGAAGACCGGCTTGGGCATGAACGTGGCCCAAACCCCGTGTTTTACGGCGATCTCTTTTACCACCAAGCGGTAGGTCATCGCATTGTCGGCCATGGTCAGCGCGTCTGTATAGAGCAAGTCGATTTCGTGCTGGCTAGGCGCGTCTTCGTGATGGCTGGACGCCACCTCGATGCCCATTTTCTCCAGCGTCAGCACGGTATCCCGCCGCAAATCGCTCGCCACGTCCAAAGGCGTCAGGTCGAAATACCCGCCTTCGTCCAAGCCCTTGAGCGGGGCTTCGGGTTTTTGAAAATAGAAAAACTCCATCTCTGGGCTCACGTAAAACGCAAAGCCCAAATCGCCCGCGCGTTTCAGATTTTTTTTCAGCACCCAACGCGGATCGCCCGGATAGGGGTTCCCCCCCGGCTGGCGAATGTCGCAAAACATCCGCGCCACCGTGCCTTCTTCCTGCGGGCGAAAGGGCAACACCTGAAAGGTATTGGGATCGGGCATGGCGATCATATCGCTCTCGTCCATGCGCGCAAAGCCCTCTACGGACGACCCGTCAAACCCAATGCCTTCGGCGAGGGCCTCGCCGAGTTGCTCGACGGGGATCGCCACGCTTTTTAGGAGTCCCAAAATGTCGGTGAACCAGAGTCGGATAAATTTGACCCGGTGTTCGGACGCGGCGTTCAACACGTATTCGCGGCTTCCTTCATCCATTTTTTTACCTGTCTATGGGGGTGAACAGCGCGAAAATGACGGGCAAACGTACGCCCCTTATGTTTCGGCCGGGTTTCGCGGGTGTTTCGCCGAGATTAAGAATCGCCACATCGGGCAAAAAAAAACGCGGCATCGCCGCGCTCTTTTTTCTCGACATCCTATTGAACCCGCGTCCACGTATCGACCCAGGCCCCGTTGTACGAGGTCGTCAGGGTATTGCCTTGAAAAACCCATTGCCGGTCGTCGTGTGCGATTTCGATTTTGTCGCCCTCGACCGTGATTTTGCCCTTCACGGTTTTGCCTTTGGGATAGATCGACATCGGGGCTTCGGCGGATGAGCGATATCCCTGGCGCACCAGCACGTAACGAGCTCGGGTAATGGCCGACGTGGAAATTTCATAGGTGCTGGCGGCATAGTTAAATCGACGGGGCGTGCCGTCCTGCAAATCTTCGAGCAGATTGAGGGCGATGTGGGCTTTGCGGGAACTGATCGGCTCCCAAAAGAGCGCGCCTTTGATCTGCGGGGCGCGCAACACAGTGCCGTCTTGCAACTGGCGATTTTGCAAGAGCCACGTGCCCGCCAACTGGGTTTGCATGTCCGACAAACGGTCGCTGCATCCCTGCGTTGCGAACGCAAAAAGTAGGACTATCATCAGGCGTTTCATCTCGACCTCCGTAGCGAATTGTCATCTCAAAATGGACGGGTAAGTATATTTTTGGATTCGCGCCCTGTCAAGCCAAAAAAAAGAGCACCCGAAGGTGCTCTTCTCCAACGCTCGAAAAATCAGGTCGTTTCCAACAGGGGCTCGAGTCGCGCGCGCCTGCGCGGATGGCGCAATCGGCGGAGGGCCTTTTCCTTGATTTGCCGCACGCGCTCTCGGGTCAAATTGAAGCGCACGCCGATCTCTTCCAGCGTGAGCGGCTCTTCGCCGCCCAAGCCAAAGTACAGGCGCAACACCTCGGTCTCGCGGTCGTCGAGCGAGGTGAGCACGTCTTTGACCTGTTCGCGCACCGAGTCTGCCACGACGTCCTCATCGGGCGCTTTCTGCGTTTCATCGGGCAACACGTGCAACAGACTGTGGTCGTCTTCCTCGCGGAAAGACGCATCCAAAGACCAGACGTCGCGGGCGCGCAGGAGCGTGTCTTGCACCATCTCGACCGACACGCCGAGTCTTTTGGCGACGGTTTCGGGTTCGGGTTCGGCCTCGCTCGCTTGCCGCAGTTCGCGCGACACTTTTGAAATGTTGTGCAACAAATCGATGCGGTTGATGGGCAAGCGCACGACCCGCGAATCCTGCGCCAAGCACTGGTGAATCGCCTGACGGATCCACCACACGGCATAGGAGATGAACTTAAAGCCGCGCGTGCCGTCAAATCGCTCGGAAGCCGTCATGAGGCCCAGGTTTCCCGCGCTGATCAAATCGGCCAAGGGCACGCCGTGGTTTTGATATTCGCGGGCCACGCTCACCACAAAGCGGAGATTGGATGCGACGAGTTTGTCGCGGGATCTCTGGCAACCTTTATGGATTTTCTTTGCCAGTGCAATTTCTTCGTCACTCGAAAGGGGTTCGGACGAGGCGATGTCTCGCAGATACAGATCCAGCGACTCACTGTCTTGAATCATAATTCCAGGCAAGGGGAAACCTCCTAAAAAGAGATGGGGAGATGCTAAACAGCATGGGGCGCAGGTAATTGCGCGAGGTGTTCGGTCATAAACCGATGCATGCTCACCGACGAGCGGCAGGCCATCAAACCCGCGCGCACATCGGAATTTTTGAACAGCAGGGCCAAATTGCTCAACATCGACAGATAGGGGACGGGCACCGCATCGGGTATTGCCACCATGCAGATGACATGGACGGGTTCGGCATCTGGCGGAAACGCAACGCCCGTTTGCGAAACGCCCAACGCCACGCCGGGCCGGGCGACGGACCGGCAACGCGCATGGGGCAAGGCGACGCCGCGGCCCAAAACCGTGCTGATCTGATCTTCGCGGTCCAAAATCGTTTGCAAGAACCGCAGGCTATCGACCACTTTGCGGCAGCCGTAGAGCCGATCCACCAGTTCTTTGATGGCGCCCATGCGGTCTGTGGATTGCAAATTGGGTACGAGGAGCGAGGCCTCGAGATGAAAAACATCGCCTTCGAGTGTCGGTGTTGGAATCACATGGCCCCCAGGCAAAAACGCAGAATTTGCACCTACGCGCTTCAAGACGCGGATTGCGCGGCGGCGGATGACGCATTAACGTCTGTAAAAACAAGGGTTAGAACGAGGCGTCTCCAAAACATCGGCAAACCGCGATCGATGCCGCACAACATATAAGCAATACGAGTGCCAAGCTGTGATCAAATGCCGTAACTCCTTGTTTGAGATACAAATAGGCCCGAAAAGTAAATTTGCGCTCCGATTTTCCCATGCAAAAATTGCATCGCACGCATCGCCAAAATGCAAAAATTGCGTTTTCATCCGATCCATTCATTACTCCGTAAATTAAGTTACCCCCAATTTTGATACGCACAAATCAGCACCGATATTGCTCGCTTTTCTAAGAAGCCATCTAAAAATTATTGGGACCTAACCCCCTAGCCCCCTTTCCTGGCAGGAAAGGGGGAATAAAGGCCCTTATTCTTGGGTTTTAATCTGCGAAAAGCGAATGCTTTTGTGGTTATCTCAATGGCGGGCCGAGTTTTTAGATGGCTTCTAACAACTTTGGTCCTACAGCATCGTGGGTTGCCTTCGATGCCTTCGGCGACCTACTTTTTTTCAACAGCAAAAAAAAGTAGGCAAAAAATGCCGCTCTCATGCGCCGAGGGGCTAGGCACAGCGCAAATCGCTTTTGTAATCGCACGACACGCGCCAGCCTGCAAGGTGGGTTGCATAATCGCTGTGAGTTGCGAAACGGACTTGCGCGCTGTGCCCGATGGCTTTCGTTGATGGGGTTGTGGGATGGCATGTTGGGCGATGGCTTAATTGATGTACGGCATCACGGCTGTCACGCTCTTGAAAATTTGAAATCCATAATTATTTAATTTACCGAGTATTCACCTTGCGCCTTCGCGCAGATTGTACGCCTTGATCTTGTATTGCAACGCGCGGACGCTGATCCCCAACATCGCCGCGGCCGCTTTGCGATTTGCAGGCCCTTGGGCGAGCGTCTTTTCGATGAGGGCGCGTTCTGCGTCTGCGAGCGATGACCCGAGTGGGATGGCGATGGTGTCCGTCTCGGCTTGGGCATCGCGCACGCGAGAGGGCAGGTGATCGACATCGACCTCGTGATCCGCGCAGGTTACGACCACGCGCTCGATGGTGTTTTTCAACTCGCGCACGTTGCCGGGCCACGAATAGGCGAGCACCTCGTCCATGGCTTCGGGCGTCAATTCCTTGCGCGGTTTGTGGTGCAACACGCACAGGTTTTCAAAGAACACATCGATCAAGAGCGGGATGTCTTCAACGCGCTCTCGCAGGGGCGGCAAGCGAATGGGCACGACATTGATACGGTAGTACAAGTCTTCTCTGAATCGCCCGTTCGCCACTTCTCGCTCGAGATCGCGATTGGTGACAAAGATGGTTCGCACATCCGCGCTCACCGATTCGGTGCTGCCCACCGGGCGATAGGCTTTTTCCTCCAAGACGCGGAGGAGATCGACCTGATTGTACAAGGGGATTTCGCCCACTTCGTCGAAGAAAAGCGTGCCCCCCTCCGCGGCTGCAAAGTGCCCGGCCTTGTCCGCTGTCGCGCCTGTGAACGCGCCTTTGACGTATCCGAATAACTCGCTGCCAAAGAGCGTTTCGGCAAAGGCCCCGCAGTTCATCGCGACCAAGGGGGCGTTTCGCCGCGCGCTCGCTCGGTGAATCGCCCGCGCCACGAGTTCTTTTCCCGTGCCCGTTTCGCCTGTGATCAGCACAGGCACATCGCTCATCGCCGCTTGGGCGATGGTATCGCAGACGTGTTCCATGACCGCGCTGCGATGCACGATCTCGCCATTGCCCCCATTGGAATCCAACCGCGCGCGCAAGGCGCGATTTTCGGCGATGAGCGCGCGGTGATCGAGCAAGCGTTCTAAGGACAAGTGCAATCGCTTCAGATCCACGGGTTTGGTCAAATAATCGTAGGCCCCGCGCCGCATGGCTTCGACAGCGGTTTCCACTTCGCCGTAAGCCGTGATCACGATGATGCCGGTGTCGAGATTGGCTTCGCGCACCCATTTCAAAAGCGCGAGTCCGTCTTGGCCCGGCATTTTGAGGTCGATGATCGCGGCGTCATACGCCTGGGTTTTCATGAGCGTTTTTGCCTTGCGCCCATCGTAGGCCACGTCGACGCGATAGCCGCTTTTGACCATGGCCTCCCGCAGTCCTTCGCAGATGTAGTATTCGTCGTCTGCAATCAAAATCCGAATGTCCATAAGTTGCCTCGAGCGGTGTGCGACTGGCTACGCCAGTTCTGCTGGTTGCGCGTCTGGTATGGGCAAATAGATCCAAAACGTCGTGCCCTGTCCGGGGCTGCTCTCCACGTCGATGTGCCCGCCGTGCTGGTAGATGATGCGCTGGGCAATGGACAATCCCAACCCCGTGCCTTCGTCTTTGGTCGTGTAATAAAACTCGAAAATGCGATCCACTTCTCCTTCGGGAATGCCGCATCCCGTGTCCATCAGCATCAGACAAACCTGTGCCGATTCGGGTTGCGTTCGGGCGATCAAGTCGCCGCCGTCGGCCATGGACTGAAAGGCATTGACCGCGATGTTGAGCACGGCTTGACCGAGTTGATCTTCATCCCCATTGATCGCGGGCAAGTTCTCGGAGAGTTCCAGACGCAGTGCTATTTCGCGTTCGCGCGCTTCGGGCGTGACCAGTTCAAACACATGGCGAATGACGTCATTGAGAGAAATGTGCCGCAGATGGAGCTTGGGCGTGCGCGAGAAGCGCAAAAAATTGTGTACGATGCGGTCGAGGCGTTTCATCTCGGTTTGGGCGATGTTGAGCCGTCCGAGAAGCCGCGCTTTTGCCGTGCCCGGCAACGCGCCGAGGTCTTCTGCCAACAACTGCAACTGGATGTCTATGGCCCCGAGGGGATTGCGAACTTCATGCGCGACCGACGCGGCCAAACGCCCCAGCGCAGTCATTTTTTCGATTTGAAAAATCTCCCATTCCATCCGTTTCATTTGCGAGACATCGCGCACGGCCAGCACCAGGCCAGATCGCGTTTCCGCATCCAAAAACGACGTGCTCACGCGCAGGTGTTGCAACCCTCCGTCGGCATTGTGATGTACCATGTCTAGATCTGACGCCAATTCCCTTTGTTTCAATCCCCGATGCAAAACCCGCAACAATTCGGGTTGCTGGACGAACAACTGCTCGGGCGATGCCCCATAAACGGTTCGCTCGGCCCAGCCCATCAAGGTGGTCAGATGCACGTTGAACAGCACGGCCCGATGCGTTTTGTCGAAAGCTATGATGCCCTCGCCCAAGCCCTCCAAAATCGATGCGCTGTAATCCGTGTCCATGCGCGTTCTCCCGTCTGTTTGTATATTATGCCCATTGTAGAATACGCCTGTGCGTGCAACTCGTTCAAAAGTAATTTTCCACATTTCCACCCCAAACGCAAGCCCAAATGGGTTGACACCCGGGCGCGGATCGAGCAGATTGAAATTGAGAGATAAGGAGGAGCATTCGCCCAAAGAGATAAGTACTCTGTAAATTAAATAATTCGGGATTTCAATTTTTTGAGAGAATAACGGACGTGATGCCTTACCTCAAATAAGCTATCGCCAAACGTGCCATCCCGAAAGCTCATCAAACAAAGCCATCAGGCACAGCGCGCAAGTCCGTCTCGCAACCCACATCCATTTTGCAACCCACTTTGCAGGCCAACTCATGTCGTGCGATTACAAAAGCGATTTGCGCTGTGCCTAGCCCCTCGGCGTATGAGAGCGGCATTTTTTGCCTACTTTTTGTTGCTGTAGACAAAAAGTAGGTCGCCGAAGGCATCGGAGGCAACCCACGATGCTACAGGACCAAAGTTGTTAGAAAAGCGAGCCATGCAGGTGCTGATTTGTGCGTACCAAAATTTGGTATAATTTAATTTACAGAGTAATAAACATCCGAATGGGGAGGTTCGACATAAAAAGAGACAAACACATTCTGGACAACCGCCGCGCTAGGGTCGTGGATTATCTGCGCCGACATCTGCCCGACGCGCAGGTATTTCGCTTGGTATCGGCGTATTTCACGATTTACGGGTACGAGGCGTTGCAACGCGAATTGCGCGGCATTGGGGACGTGCGTTTTCTCTTTGGGGATCCGGCATCGGTCGGCGAGGTGGATCCCGGCGAGAAGGGAGAAAAATCCTTTGACCTGACCGAAGGCGGGCTCGCGCCGAATCTCGCGTTGCAACAGAAGCATCTCGCGCGGCAATGCGCCCGATGGGTGCGCCGGAAAGGGGTCAAAATCCGCTCGGTCGGCAAATCCAATTTTCTGCACGGCAAAATGTACCTCGCGGAATCGCCCACAGGCGGCGCGGCCCTCGTCGGCAGTTCCAACTTTACCCGCAACGGCTTGGGCGTTGGGACAGAGGCAAATGTGGAAATCAACCTGGCGACCCGAGAGGCTAAGGTGCGCGCCGAACTACAGGCGTGGTTTGACGACCTGTGGGCGGACGGGGCGTTGACCGCGGATGTCAAAAAGGACGTGTTGGCCGCGCTGAACCGCCTCGGCAAAAATTACGCGCCGGAGTTTATGTATTTCAAAACGCTGTACGAGTTGTTCCGCGCAGATATCGAGGAGAGACAGGACGGGGAAAGCCAACTGCTCGATACGCATCTCTACGACACGGAAATTTGGAACGCGCTGTACGGCTTTCAAAAGGACGGGGCGAGAAGCGCGATCGCCCGCTTGTTGCGGCACAACGGGTGCATTTTGGCCGATAGCGTGGGCTTGGGCAAGACGTACACCGCGCTGGCCGTCATCAAGTTTTTCGAGTTGCGAAACGAGCGCGTGTTGGTCTTGTGCCCCAAAAAGCTGCGCGAGAACTGGGCCTTGTATCCGGTGGCGAACGCCCACGTTCACAATCCCTTTTCCGCGGATCGCTTTGGCTACCCCCTGCTGTCGCACACGGATTTGTCTCGCAACAGCGGGCGCGCAGGCGATATCGATCTGGCTCATTTTAACTGGCGCAATTTCGATCTGGTGGTCATCGACGAATCGCACAATTTCCGCAACGATACCAAGAAGCGCGAGGGCGAGGACGGCGAGCTCCGCCACAGCCGGTACTCGCGGCTGTTGGAAGAGGTGATCGGGGAAGGCACGCAGACAAAGGTGCTCATGCTCTCGGCAACGCCCGTCAATACGTCGCTGATCGATCTCCGCAATCAAATCTATTTAATGACCGAGAAGCGCGAGGATGCGTTCCGAGACAGCTTGGGCATCGGGCAGATCGGCGCGTTGCTCGCGCGTGCTCAACGGGCGTTTAAGGCATGGGAGACCGAGGCGGATTCCAAAAAGGATAAGGCCGAGTTGTCGGCGTTGCTCGGCGCGGATTTTTTCGCGTTGCTCGGCGGGGTTTCCATCGCCCGGTCGCGGCGGCAGATCGAAAGGTTTTACGCCGAGGAAATGGATCGCATCGGAAGATTTCCCGCGCATCAGCCGCCGGAAAATGGCTATCCGCCAACCGATCTGAAGGGCCAATTATCCTATCGAGCGTTGGCCGATCAAATCGGGCGATTCGCCCTGTCCATCTATCGCCCGTCCAGTTATGTGATCGGCGAAGAGGCCGAGAAACGCCTGGCCGAAGAAAAGAAAAGCCTGCACTTCAATCAGGCGGACCGCGAGCGGTTTCTCATCGGCATGATGCGGACGAACTTTCTCAAGCGTTTGGAGAGTTCCGCGCATTCGCTCGAGAAAACCCTCGGGCGCACCGTTGGCAAAATCGATGATATGATCGCAAAAATAGACCGCTACGCACAACGGACCGAACAGGACGCTCGAGCCGATATTTTGCCGGACGATGACGAGGACGACGAGGAGTTTTTGGTCAATCGGGCACGCACGCCCTACCACCTGCGCGAGTTGGACTTGCAGGCGTGGAAAAAGGATTTGGAGAGAGACCACAGAATCCTGACCTCGATCTGGGAAAAGGTCAAAGCCATTGACCCACAGCGCGACGGCAAGCTCAAAGCGATAGCGGAACACCTTCGGAACAAGGCGGGCAATGCCAATCGCAAGTTGTTGGTGTTCACCACGTTTAAGGACACGGCGCGGTATTTGTACGACAACCTGACCGATCTCGCCCGCGAACTGAATATCGAGATTGCGATGGTCTCGGGCGACGAAACGCACACCTCGGTTGGCGACAACAACTTCAACGCCATTCTCACCAACTTCGCCCCGGTCGCGCGCAACCGCAGGGCCGCGGCCGACGCTGCGGAAATCGACCTGTTGATCGCCACGGATTGCATCTCGGAAGGTCAGAATTTGCAGGACTGCGACACCGTGCTCAACTACGACATCCACTGGAACCCGGTGCGCCTCATCCAGCGGTTCGGGCGCGTCGACCGCATTGGCAGCCGCAACCCCTCTGTGCAGATGATCAACTATTGGCCCACGCGGGATATGGATGTTTATTTGCGTCTGCAACACCGCGTTGAAGCGCGCATGGCTTTGGCAGATGCGGCGGGCAGTGGGGACGACGATCCGTTGAGCGAAGACGCCGCGCAGATGGAGATCCATTTCCGCGACGAGCAGTTGAAGAAATTGCGCGAAGAGGTGTTGGACTTCGACGCCTTATCCGACGGCGTCGTCATGAGCGATTTTACGTTGGATTACTTTTTCGCGCAGTTGTTGGGGTATTTGGAGAAAAACAAGGCGGAGTTGCAGGCCGCGCCCAATGGGGTCTATGCCGTGACGGATGGCGATGGCGACACTGCGCGGCCGGGCGCGATATTTTTGTTGCGCCAGCGCGACGCCAGCGCGGACAAGCGGGAAAAAGTCGCCAGCCCGGTGCATCCCTACTACGCGGTGTACGTGCGCGACAGCGGCGATATTCGCTATGGCTGTGCCAATGCCAAACAGGTGCTCGAATTGTTCGAATCGGTCGCCGTTGGAAAGACCGAACCCCTGCAAAAACTCTGCGACCAATTTGACAGCGAAACCCAAAACGGCCAGGACATGGCGCGTTACGACCAACTGTTGAACGCGGTGATCGCCCACATCAGCGGGGCGAACAAATCGACGCAAGTCCAAAACTTGGGACTCCGAGGCCAGCGCGACATTAAACTGCCCGTTCGATCTGCGAGTTCTACCGGCGATTTTGAATTGGTGACGTGGTTGGTCATTGTCTGAATCGCGGATTAAACGGATTACGCAGATGAAAGGCGGATTAAAAACGAGAGTAAGGCAAAGGGCAGAGAGACGGATGGATTTTACGAGGGGTGTAGCAAATACAAATGACGTAAGTGGGGCAGAGGAAGTGGGAGATCAGGTGGTGCGAAAGCCGCAGGTGGTACGATAGACAAAGCGGTTGTGAAGGGTGGTGGGGTAATCCGTGTAATCCAAAAATCCGCGTAATCCGCGATTCAGACAACTGACGCAGGTGGTGCGAAGGTCGTAGGTGGCACGAGGGACAAAGCGGGTGGGATGGGTTGCGGGGTAATCCGTGCAATCCTTATAATCCGCGTAATCCGCGATCCTAGACAAGGGGGATGCGGTGAAAAATGCCTGTTCTGAAGGTGCGATAATCGAAACATAAAAAATAAATATTGACAATAAATGTGGGATTATGTAAAATTCCCAGAAATCGCCTGCCGCGGTTGTTGCGATAGACAGGCGATATATGCCTAACAACTCGGAGGTGCGACATGGTCATTACCCCTGAAGATATCGGGCGACGCTTGCGTTTTGCACGCGAAAGCCGTCAGATCACACAAGAGGCCGCCAGTGCGGCACTCGGCTTACAGCGGTCCGCGATCAGCCTCATGGAATCCGGGCATCGTCAGGTCTCCACGCTCGAATTGACCCATCTTGCGGATCTATACGGGCAACCGGTCGAATGGTTTGTCGATCTGAATATCCCGGTCAAACCGGAAGACCCGGTCGTCGCGCTCTTTCGCGCCGATCCGGGCCTGCAAGGCGAGATCGTCCAGAAGCAGGCGTCGCTGTGCCTGCGCTTGCTCCGAGAAGGGGCCTTGTTGCGACGGCTGATTGGCCGCAAGTCCGGTGTCTCCCTGCCGCGTTACGATTTGCCATCTCCGCGCTCTGTGGGGCAGGCCATTGACCAGGGCCAACTCGTCGCCGAACAGGAACGGCGACGTCTCGGGTTGGGCAAGGCACCCGTGCGAGATGTCCCCGAAATTTTAGCCCACCAAAATATATGGACGGCGACTTTGGCTCTGCCCGATGAAATCTCGGGCCTCTTTCTGAGTAGCCCAAATTTCGGCATGGCAATTTTGGCAAACCGCGCCCAAGCACCCGTGCGGCGGCGGTTTTCTTATGCCCACGAACACGGCCACGCGCTTATGGACCGCGATAAACCCGCGACGGTTACGAGCGCGCACAACGTCAAGACGCGGCCCGAACAGCGGGCCAATGCCTTTGCCGCCGCTTTTCTCATGCCCGAAGAGGGCGTGCGGGATTTCCTGCACAACTTGGGCAAGGGCAGAGGAACGCGCCGCGAGGAAGCCGCGGTGGATGCCGTTACCGAAGAGGGCATTCGGGGGGCGTTGCGAAACCCGGCGCGTTCGCAGCATGTGACCTATGTAGATGTGGCACTTTTGGCCCGGCATTTTGGCGTGAGCTATGCAGCGGCGGTGTGGCGCTTGCGCGGCTTGAATTTTGCAAGTGCCGATCAAACCCAAACGCTTCTCGACCAGACGGATGACGCCAATCGGTATCTGCGGGCCATAAAGGCGTTCTCCGATGCCGGCTTCAAACCTACTGGATCAGGTGTCGATGCCTCCAAAGGCGAATCCCCCGCCGAAGCGCATCGGGACAGCGAGTTGGATCGGCAAGTTTTGTCGCTGGCTCTGGAAGCGCGGTGGCGCGGAGAGATTTCGCAGGGCCGTCTGCTCGAGGTGGGGCGGCTGTTGGATATCGAGGACGAGACGATCCTCGATTTGGCCGATTGAGGCATCTTGGATGCAGCGACAAAGCGCGATACCAAGAGTTCTCGATGCGTCTTCGCAGTTCACTTTTCACGGGAGGGTAATAAGATGAGATAAAGCGCGATGCCAAGAGTTCTCGATGCGTCTTCGCAGTTCTTTTTACGGGAGGATAGTAAGATGAGACAGAGCACGATACCAAGAGTTCTCGATGCGTCTTCGCAGTTCACTTTTCACGGGAGGGTAATAAGATGAGACAGAGCGCGATGCCAATAGTTCTCGATACGTCAGTCCTGCTGAATTTTGTAAAGATCCGTCAGATCGAGTTGCTCGGCCAGGTCGATACAATGATCGTACTGCTCGACCAAGTTTTGGATGAGGTGCGGCGTCCTGATGAAAGGAGGGCGGTTGAGGATGCCGTGGCGGCGGGAATACTCCATTTACAAAGTGTTTGCAATACAGTGGAGGTCGCTCTATTCGCCGACCTTCGGGCAGACGGACGGCTTGGGGCGGGTGAGTGCGCTGTCCTATCCGTTGCCCTCACTCGAGGTTGGGTCGCCGGGCTTCAGGACAAAAGAGCGTGCGTTGAAGGGCAACGCCGATGCCAAGACCTAGCACTCTGCCAGACAGAGGATTTGATTTTGGAACTGATCCAAACTGGACACCTGACCCTTGAAGAAGCCGATGAATTTCTCGTCGAGTGGGCAACAAAGCACCGCTTCAAATCCAGGCTCACCAGTTTTCGCGAGAGGTATCCACCCACATAAACAGAAAGAGAGGCAACAATGGCAAGACAAACCCCTGCCCAGCAACTTGTCGGCAGAGAACTACCAAATGGCTGGAAGGTTAAGAAATTGATTGACCGACCAGAAACTTCGACAGGCGGGCACTTCTCTACCTCCTATATCGTCTGTTCTAACAATGGGAGAAAGGCATTTCTCAAGGCAATGGATTATAGAAAAGCCTTGGAATCGCGAGATCCAGCTACGAAATTGCAGGCGATGACGGCAGCATATAATTTCGAGCGAGATTTATTAAAAAAATGTAGCGAACATAATCTATCTCGCATAATCCGCGTTCTTGATGACGGTACACTTCAACCTCAAGACGGAGAGCCCAGCAGTGTTGTCCAGTATCTGATCTTCGAGTTAGCAGAAGGTGATATCCGGTCGTATATTGATACAGGAGAGGCATTTGATTTAGCTTGGGCACTACGGACAATTCATCAGACAGCGGCGGCATTGCAACAACTTCATTCTGTAGAAATAGCACATCAAGATGTAAAACCCTCAAATGTGCTGATTTTTGAAAATAATTCTAAATTAGCCGACTTGGGAAGAGCATCTGAACGTCACAGTACGTCACCTCACGATGACTTGGGATGTGCGGGCGATCTAACCTATGCACCGCCAGAGCTTCTATATGGGCATGTTCCTCTAGACTGGAGGGCACGGCGGTTGGGGTGCGATATGTACCTATTGGGCAGTCTTGTCGTATTCTTCTGCACCGATGTTTCCATGACACACTTGCTTTTCAAGCGGCTTGATAGGAGGTTCCATTTCGATAATTGGAACGGTACTTACAGTCAAGTATTGCCGTACATCCAGCAGGTTTTTACGCAGGTCATTCGGGAACTCAGAGAATGGAAGCTTCATTCGGACTTCGCTGAAGACATTACAGACGCGATAGGACAACTCTGTAATCCGGATACTGAGTTGCGTGGCCATCCCAAAAACTTCAGATATGGGGGCAATAGATACTCTATTGAGCGGTACATCTCCCTTTTTGACCGTCTCGCCAAAAAAGCAGAGTGGTCGCTAACACGAGAGAACCGATTAGGAGATTGAACTAATCATGGCTGGATTTAACACAGACAAAGACCGCAAAGTTATTCCTCGCTGGAGGACCTTTGATGCGACTTTGAGGTATGGAGAACTTGACTCTATCACACCTCCATCCTCCCGAGTCCATCAACAGACTACTGCCGACTTCTTTGCCCCAAAAATTAGGGACTGGCAGGATCACCACACCGTAGGCCACGCGTCGGATCTCGTTGGCAGTGCTCTCACACTCGGAAGAGAGGCCGAGAGAGAAGTATCCAAAGCAGCAAGGTTTCTACTAAAAGATGACCTGAATGTGTCGCCGTGGGCGCGGGAACTTGCAGAGAGCGCGTTAAAGACTCCTAATAACACTGAGACAGTATCTACGCCTCTACCATTAGAGAAACGAGTCTTACACGAGCGAGTCAAAACCTTCCGGCACTTGTTGCGTACTGAACCCAAGGATCCAGTCACTTGGGTGGAACTTTCCCACACCTATGCTATTCTAGGATTAAAAGAAAAAGCTAAACGGAGCATGATAGTCGCTCTGCAACTCGCTATGAACAACCGCTTCGTTCTTCGTTCGGCCAGTCGTCTTTGGATACATCTTGATGATCCAGAAAGAGCGCACGACATAATTGTCAGGGCAGATAGAACTCACCATGATCCCTGGCTGTTGGCAGCGGAGATCGCCATAGGTAGTATTGCTGGTAGGAAATCAAGATTCGTTAAGGTGGCGCGACGAATTCTTACTGAAAGACGTTTCTCATCTGTCCATATCAGTGAACTGGCGTCAGCCTTAGCTACATTAGAGTTGGGTGCTGGCAGTACAAAAAAATCTAAACGGCTGTTCGAAATCTCACTAGAAGATCCAACAGAGAATAGTGTTGCTCAAGCCGCTTGGGCTTCAAGAAACTATAAAGAAATTCGCATTGAAGATCAGTATCTAGAATATCCCGATACATTTGAGGCACGTTCTTGGTCCTTCTACTATCAAAGTCAATGGGAACTGGTAATTGATGCATGTCAGCTATGGCAATATGACCAGCCGTTTTCAAGTAGGCCAAGTGCTCACGGTTCATACGTGGCTGGGACTGCTCTTGAGGATTATAACAGGAGCAAAATGTTTGCTGAACAAGGACTCATTGCGAATCCATCGGATTTTACACTCTTGAATAATTTGGCATTCGCGCTTATGAATCTCGACGATATCAAAAAAGGAGAAGAGGTACTATCAAAAGCCGCCTACTTGCAGAATTCCGATCAGGATCGAGTAGTATTACAAGCTACTCAGGGATTTTTGGCGTTTCAGAATGGAGAGGTAGCAGTTGGTCGGCAATTGTACTCAGATGCGCGATTGAAAGCCAAAAAAATGAAAAATAGCCGATTGTTTGCCTTAGCATTTGGGTTCCAAGCCATTGAAGAAATTTCGCGGGGAATCTCTGATGCCCGTTCCATTTTGTCCGAAGTATTTCATGCCCTACGACGAGAGACCGATCCAATTTTTAGAGTGCTTGAAAGCAGGCTTACGAAGATGATATCCAAAAAAAGTAAGAATACCAGAAACAAACAGTAACCCATCCCAGTTTGAACGAACTGGCATATCCCGCATACCTCCGCACTGCTACTCGTGTTCCTTATCGCTGTCATCCATCAAACACCCTATCGCATAAAAAAATTTGCCCCCAGCCCTATGATCAATGGGACTGCGGATTTTTAATCCACTCAATCCGTGTCAATCCGCGATCTAGACAAGAGGATAGACGCAGATTGTGGGGCGCAGTTGGCACGAAGGCCAAAGCGGTTGTGAAGGGTGTGGGGTAATCCGTGCAATCCCTTAATCCGCGTAATCCGCGATTCAGACGACTGGACAATCCATGAAGAACGACATCAGAAAGCGAATTGGGCATGCGTTGATCGCGTTGCCAAACGAGGAGTTCACGGAGGCGGTCAAGCTTATGCTCGGCGTGATCGGGTATGAGAGCGAGCGCGCCATCGATCTTTCGAGTAGCGTGCATGACTTCCTCGATCAATTCCGCGTGCGAAACGAGAACACGCAGACCGAGCAGGCGTTCCGCGAGGCCGTTCAATCCGTGCGGATTCTCTTTCAGTTGACCGATACGGAGATCGCAGCGGCGCGAAATTTTTTGTCCACCGACGACTTTGACTCGGGCAATGCGCGGAGTTTTCTCTTTGTCGCTGTCGAACTGAACGGCGCGTCCTACCCACGCGGGCAATACGCCCAATTCACCCGCGAGATCAACAAGCGGTTTTCCATGCCGTCCGTGGTGCTGTTCAAGACCGTTACCGACCACTTGACGCTATCCTTTGTTCACCGCCGCATGCACAAGCGCGATCCCGACCGCGATGTGCTCGGCCATGTGTCGCTGATCCGAGAGATCGATCCCAAAAATCCGCATCGCGCTCACTTGGACATTTTGTCCGACTTGTCGCTGTCGCAACGCTTGCAGTGGATGGACACCCACGACAAGCCGCACAATTTTGATGGCTTGTTGGACGCTTGGCTCAACGCGCTGGACATTGAAGAACTCAACAGGCGGTTTTATGGCGATTTGTTCCGCTGGTTTGAACGCGCTGTCGGCGAGGCGAGCTTTCCCGCGGATCGCGCCAAAGCCCTGCCGCCCGAAGAACACATCATCCGCCTGATCACCCGCTTGATGTTCGTCTGGTTCATCAAGGAGAAGAACCTGATCGCAGAGGGGCTGTTCATCGAGGAGCGAATCGCCGAGTTGCTGAAGGATTACGACCGAGACGCGGGCGATTCCTACTATCGCGCCGTGTTGCAAAATCTGTTTTTCGCCACGCTGAACACCGAGATCGACAGACGCGGTTTTAGCGAGGGGAGCAATGCCACGCACCGCGATTTCTCTCGCTATCGGTATGAGAACGAGATGAGCGATCCCAACCGATTGCTCGCCCTGTTCGCGCAAACGCCGTTCATCAACGGCGGCCTGTTCGATTGCTTGGACAGCGAGGAAGCGATCCGCGATGGCGGCTATCGCATCGATTGTTTCACCGACAACGCCGCCCAACGCCGCGGCCATGCCATCCCCAATCGCCTGTTCTTTGACAGCGATGGGCTGATTCCCCTGTTCAACCGCTACAAGTTCACGGTGGAGGAGAACACGCCCATTGAGCAGGAAGTCGCGCTGGATCCCGAGCTTCTCGGCAAGGTGTTCGAGAATCTGCTCGCCGCGTACAATCCCGAAACCCGCGATACCGTTCGCAAGCAAACAGGCTCGTACTACACGCCGCGTCCGGTGGTGGATTACATGGTGGATGAGGCGTTGGTCGCGGCATTGGCTCAAGCATCCCCGCCAAGCGTTGGCGACGGCGATTTTTGGCAGGCGCGATTGCGCTATTTGTTGGACTACGAGGATGCGTTTAACGACGCCGATGAACTGTTCGAGGAATCGGAAACCGAGGGCATCGTTCGGGCGATTTCCGAGATCAGGGTGCTCGATCCGGCGGTCGGTTCCGGCGCGTTCCCGATGGGCGTGTTGCACAAAATGACCCTCGCTTTGCGCCGCCTGGATCCGGATAACCAACGCTGGGCAGCTTTGCAAAAAGCACGCGCCCGAGCTAAAGCGGACATGGCGTTTGAAACCCGCGATCAGGGAGAGCGCGATGTCGAGTTGCTGGCGATCAGCGACACCTTTGAGCGGTATTCGGGCGACTTTGGGCGCAAGTTGTACCTGATTCAAAACAGCATTTTCGGCATAGATATTCAGCCCATCGCCACGCAGATTGCCAAGTTGCGATTTTTCATCTCCCTCGCCATTGAGCAGGAAGCGGACGCGACCGCCGATAACTTCGGCATCAAGCCCCTGCCCAATTTGGAAACGCGCTTTATCGCCGCGGATACGCTGATCACGCTCAAAGCCGCGGATCAACTGGATTTGTTCCGCGAAAAAATTGAGACCCTGAAAACGCGACTGACGGAAAACCGCGAGCGTCATTTTCACGCGACCACGCGGCCGAAAAAACTCGCGTGCAGAGATGAGGACAAAAAGTTGCGTGAGGCGTTGGCAGAAGAACTCAACGCCGCTGGCCTTCCCGAAGATGACGCGAAGAAAATTACACAATGGGATCCCTACGACCAAAACGCCCAAGCCGACTATTTCGATCCCGAGTACATGTTCGGCGTCGCCGATGGGTTTGACGTGGTGATCGGCAATCCGCCGTATGTCGAGTCGCGGAATAGCTTGTTGGCGGCTGAACAGAAAACATCCTATTGCAACCAAGTGCTTTCCGATTGGGGAGAAACCCTCCCGCGCGGCAGTGATCTGCTGATCTACTTTTATGCTCGCGCCGCAAAACTGTTGTCCGAGACAGGCAGTGGTTGTTTTATTACGCAAAACGCTTGGCTCAGTACCGACTACGGGCAGAAATTTCAAACATTCTCCATCGGAAAATTCTCATTCGAGAAAATCATCGACACTTCCGCCAAATTCTTTTCGGACGCCAAAAGCCAGAATATCAATGCGGTTATCACCATTTTCACTCCAAAGCCGTTGCAGGCCATAGAATACAGAATCGCCAACAGCGATATGACGATGGCCTCAAAAAGACATATTGCCGCGCGACAAACGATGAAGTGGGGGCATCTCTTTGCCATGCCGCCATTCTTCGGAGACATATTGACAAAAATGTCTGCCAACGCCGGCACGGACAAGACCATCACCTTCGGACAAGGACTCAATTTTCCCTTGAAGAAACTCAACGAGTTGGGCGCCGATGTGCCCGTCATTGTCAAAGACGCCCGGTTTGTCGCTGTTTCTGCTGATGATAAAATCGGGAAAGCGTTGGTTTCATCTCGCAGAAAAGACAAAACTCCAGCCCTCATTATGCCGCGTGGAATCGGCAGTCGGCACTATTGCACCTTTAACTCGTGCCGGGCATTTTCGTACAGCCATGTGGAGCTCTATCTGCCCGATGACCTTTGGGAATCCGAATTGCACTATTGTCTATGGGCGTACCTGAACTCATCGTTTGTCTGGCTCTTCCGAGAGATTACGGGCAGGAAAAATCTCGGCGGCGGTATGCTGAAAGCCGAAGCGACTGACATGAAGGCGTTGCCCGTCAATTTTGATTTCGATTTCGCCGCGGATGCCAAGAAGGTTTTCGATACTTTGAAGCGCGGAGCTCCCTTGCCCATAGCAGAGGAAGTGACCACAAAAGCGCACCTGTTGATCGATGACGTGATTGCCGACTACTTCGGCTTTCGAGGACTGACAGAAACGATTAGACAGACACTCGTTGAACAAGTAAATTTTCGGACAAAGAGAGCCCAAAATGTCTGAATCGCGGATTACACGGATTACGCAGATGAAAGGCGGATTGGGTTGGCAGGTAGGGCGAAGGCGTGTAGCAGATACAAACGCTGTAAGTGGGGCAGAGGGAGTGGGGGAGAGCAGGTGGTGCGAAGGTCGCAGGTGGTACGAGGGACAAAGTGGGTGGGAGGGGTTGTGGGGCAATCCGTGCAATCCTTTAATCTGCGTAATCTGTGATTCAGACAACTGGCGCAGGTGGTGCGGAGTATGTAGGTGGTACGAGGGACACAGCGGGTGGGAGGGGTTATGGGGTAATCCGCGCCATCCAAAAATCCGCGTAATCCGCGATTCAGACACAGGAGAAAACCCATGGACGCGATCATTCGATACTGGCGTTTGGGGATTGTGGTCGTTGCGATCGCGTTGCCTATCGGGTGCGACGAGATGCCCGGCAATGCGATCACGGGCACGGAAGAGCCATCCGCGCCCTCGCTGACCTTTGGCGCGATCACGCGGACGACCATCGAAGTGTCATGGTCGGGTGGCGCGACTGCGAGGACGATCATCGCCATATCATCGGGGGGCGCGATTTCGCGTGGCTTTTGGGTCGTAGAGCGCAAGCGGCCATCGGATTCCGAGTGGCGAATTTTCAGGTCTAAGATACCGCGGACAAAGTTCACGGGACTAACGCCTGGGCAAGCGTATCAATTCAGGGTCAAGCGCGGCGAAACGGGGCCGTGGTCGGCCATCCATACGCGCAGGACGCGCCCATAGATCGACCGCAGAAGCATTGGAACTCGTTTGCCCGCTCGAGCATCTGAAGGGATAGAGGGCTTGACAGTTCGGCTCGATCGATGTATTCTATGACTCACAGCGTAGGCCAGCGGCTAATTCCAAACCAAAGGAGGATTCACATGTACAGATGGATCGCATTGGCAGTTGTGGTCTTGATCGCCGCGGATGCGCGGGCGGAAATCGGCATTCAGCCGAAAAACAAAATCCCGCTCAACGAGGCATTTGCACGAGGCGGCAAACTCGCCAGCGGCTTGTTCGACCTCAAAAAGCTCAACTTCAACCACACCATTGGAATCAGCTACGGTTCGGGATACGGCGGCGGCATGAGTCAGTATTACCTCAACGACATCACCTATCAGGTCGCCAAACCGCTCGTCATCAAAGCGCAGGTCGGCTTGGTCAACAACATGTCGGGCAGGACGCGCTACGGTTCGACCTCCGCGGGCGGCGTGCGAGTCGTGGTTCCCAATGTCAGCCTGTTGTACAAGCCCAAGCCCAACCTCCGCATCGAATTTGGATTCAGCACCTTCAATGGCTATGGCTATCCCTATTACTATCGAGATCCATACCGACGCTATTGAACGGCCGGCATGGACGAACGGGGGCGCCAGCGCGTAAGCTTGGCGTCTCTTTTTTTTTCGCTTATATTTTTTGACATGAAACGTCGGTTATGGGTTCTCGGCGGCCTCGTCATCGCCGGGTTGATCGTCTTTGCGGCAACCGCCTTTTGGCAACCGCCACCGCCACCGCCGCGGCCCGTGTTGCAACTCGCGCGCGATATCCGCGTGGAAATCCTCAATGGATGCGGCACGCCCGGCATCGCGGGTCAGATGGGGGAAAAACTGCGCGAGTTTGGCGTCGATGTCATGACCTTGGGCAATGCCGAAAATTTCAACTTCCCCGAGACCATGGTCATAGATCGCATGGGCAACATAGAACGCGGCCATCAAATCGCCGCCCTCCTCGGCACGTCCAATGTCATCCAACAAAAAACACCCGACGACGCCTATCGCCTCGAGGAAGTGACCATCATCATCGGGCGCGACTACGAGGAGTTGGAGATTTGGAAATAAAGGAGTGTGCCTTGTCAGACACCATCGAGATGATTCGCCGCGCCTGCATCGAACAGTTGCTTTCGCGCAAAGCCGAAGACATCGCCGTGATCGACCTGCGTAAAACCGCCGACTTCGTCGATTATTTCATCCTCTGCACCGGGACTTCAGACGTGCATGTGCGCGCTTTGGCCGACGCGGTGGTCGAGGGGCTCAAGGCGGAGGGGCAACGTCCCTATCACGTCGAGGGGTACGACATGCGAAAGTGGGTGCTGATCGATTTTGTCGATATCATCGTCCACATTTTTCAGGCGGAATCGCGCCGGTTTTACGGCTTGGAACGCCTGTGGGGAGACGCGCCGGTAGAGCGCGTCGAAGACCGCGTCCCCGCCGACACTTGATCTGAGCATTGGAGAAACCATGCCCGTTCCAACCCTCACTTGGGAAGATGACGCGCTGCGCCTCATCGACCAAACCCTATTGCCCGAAGCGTATCGCTTCATCGTTTGTCGAGATGTCGAAACCGTGGCAGAAGCCATCGTCAGCTTGCGCGTGCGCGGCGCGCCTGCCATTGGCGTGGCCGCGGCGTATGGGGTCGTCATCGCCGCGCGAGAAGCGATGGATCGCGGGGCCGATTTTGATCGGTATGTCGCAAAGTGCATTCAAAAACTCGCGCAAACCCGGCCCACAGCCGTCAACCTGTTTTGGGCGCTCGACCGCCAAGAAAAGGTGCTCGCCCAAGCCGCGGGGCGTTCCCCGGCTGAAAAACGCGATCGCCTGCTCGAAGAAGCCCATGAAATTTTTGAGGACGACAAACGGATATGCCGCCAAATCGGCCGCCACGGCGCCAATTTGCTGTCCCCGCGCGCCACGGTTCTAACCCACTGCAATGCAGGCGGCTTGGCCACGGCCGACTACGGCACGGCCTTGGCCGTGGTGTACGCCGCGGTTGAAGCGG
Organism: Candidatus Latescibacterota bacterium; assembly: GCA_965242535.1. Classification (GTDB taxonomy): domain Bacteria; phylum Latescibacterota; class UBA2968; order UBA2968; family UBA2968; genus VXRD01. Next base: position 3,335,374 of record OZ251458.1, on the reverse strand, counting down.
GCAAGCAGGTCGCGGTTTATGCGGACGAAACCCGTCCCCTATTGCAGGGGTCGCGCCTGACCGCGTGGGAACTGAATCAGAGTGGGGTGGAGGTCACGGTCATTTGCGACAGCATGGCCGCCACCGTGTTGCGCGACAAAAATATCGACAGCGTGGTCGTGGGCGCGGATCGCATCGCCAAGAACGGCGATGTCGCCAACAAAATCGGCACGTACGGACTCGCCCTGTTGGCCCACGCGCACCGAGTCCCCTTTTACGTGGCCGCGCCGCTCTCCACCATCGACATGAAACGCGACGCCGGCATGCAAATTCCCATTGAAGAACGCGCAACCGAGGAAATCACCCGGGGCATGGGCAGGCAAACCGCGCCCGATGGCATTCGAGTGTACAACCCCGCGTTCGACGTGACCCCCAACCACCTCGTCACCGCGATCATCACGGAAAAGGGCATTGCAAAAGGCGATTACGCAGAGGCATTCGCGCGCTGGTTTGGGCAATAACCCACTGATTTATCACAAATTGATTGACAAATTTCGCGGGCATTCTTAAAGTGAAAGGCGAGATGGCAATTTCCAAAGCGCGAAGATGCGGAAAAATTTCTCGAAGAGGTGAAAAGTGTTGGTTATGAAACGGCATTCATCGTACGGGCAAACCCTGCCCAGTAACGCGAAACCATCCCCGCGGCCCACGTTGTGGTTGATCGCGGCCCTGATCTCCGGAGGCTGTGCCACCGCGACGACCGTGCGCGCCCCCGCTGTTCCGGCTGTGCCCGAACCCGCAGCAGAAGTCACAGACCTCGTCGCACCGGAACCCGTCGCACCGGAACCCGTCGCCAAAGAGGCAAAGGTCGTTCCCCCCGTCGATCCGATCTACGACATGTTGCAAAAGGTCAAACAGCCCTCTGGACAAACGCGCGCCCAACTCGACGCGATAGCCCGCACCTTGGGTCGGCGGTTCGCCCCCAATCCCCCGCCGAAAACCGCCAAAGAATGGGCCGCGCTGGCGCGTTTTACCCTCGAACGCTATTACGAGATTCTGCCCCTCGCGCCCATATCGCCGGACGCGCCTTTGGCCGTGTTGATCGATTCCATGCCCGAATCGGTCGCCGCGGACTTGGCGCGCCATCCGCACTATCGGGAACTCAAAATGCGGGTACTGGCCGGGCGGGCCGATGTGCCGATTGACCTCACGCCCGAGGTCGTGGATTACATCCGCTATTTTCAAACCGAAAAGCGCGAATTTTTCGCCCGCTGTCTGTCGCGCTCCACCGCCTATTTGCCGATGATTCAAGCGGTTTTCCGCAAACATGGCCTGCCCGAAGACCTCGCGTACAAAGCCCTGGTCGAAAGCGGATTTAACTCCCGCGCGCAGTCGCGTGTGAGGGCCTTGGGCCTGTGGCAATTCATGTACCGCACGGGCTTGCTCTACGGCCTGCGGCGCAATACGTACCGCGACGACCGCATGGATCCCGAAAAAGCCACCCGCGCTGCTGCGCGACATCTCGCGCACCTCTACCGATACTTTGGCGATTGGCGGTTGGTCGTCGCGGCGTACAATTGCGGGCAGGGCCGCATGGATGGCGCCATCGCAAAATCCAAGACCCGAGATTTTTGGAAAATCCACGCGCTGCCGCGAGAAACCCGCAATCACGTACCCAAGTTCATGGCGGCGGTCATCATGGCGCAAGACCCCGAATTTTTCGGCTTTGAAAATATCGTCTATCAGCCCGCCCTCTCGTATGACAACGTCGCGGTGACAGAACCCATATCCCTGCGTTTGGCGGCAGAATGCGCGGGCACGACCTACGCCTGGCTGCGCCAACTCAACCCGGACCTGCGCCGCGCGTACACCCCGCCCGCCACGCGCCGAACACCTTATGCGTTGCGCGTGCCCAAGGGCGCGGCCGCAAAATTTAGGGCCAATTACGCCCGGGTACCCGCGCACAGAAAAATTCAGATGGTCGATTACGTGGTCAAACGCGGCGATACCCTGTCCGGGATCGCGTCTCGCATGGGGGTATCGCAATCCGCGCTGACAGACGCCAATGGCATCGCCAATCCGCGCCGGTTGCAAATCGGTCACAAACTCGTCGTTCCGCTGTATCCCGGCGCGAAATACTCGGTTCGCACAGCCAGCCGCAAAAGAAATATCGACCTCACGCCCGACCCCGAGCGCTATCGCCGAGTCGATATCACGGTGCGGTCGGGCGATTCCCTGTGGGAAATTGCCAAACGCGAGGGCATCACGGTTTCGCACTTGAGCGCGTGGAACGATCTCAATACCAATCGCCCCATTCACCCGGGCGACCGCCTCACCCTTTGGTTGCCCAAAGATGGCGCGTCGGATTCGCCCGTCTTTTACACGGTGCGCGCAGGCGATACCCTGTGGGAGATCGCCCGCGCTTTCGATACGAGCGTGGAAGCCCTGCAATCCCTAAATGGCATTCAAAGTCCATCTCGCTTGCGCCCTGGCGTGCGCCTCCGCGTCCGAGAAATTGCGGAATAGGATGAACAAATCGCGGCTTCGGACAGGCACGGGGGCCATCTGTACCAACTAAATACTCTGTAAATTAAATGATACCAAATTTTGATACCCACAAATCAGCATCGACGTGGCTCGCTTTTCTAAAGCGTTTGGTCCTATAGCATCGTTGGTTGCCTTCGATGCCTTCGGCGACCTACTTTTTTTCAACAGCAAAAAAAAGTAGGCAAAAAATGCCGCTCTCATGCGCCGAGGGGCTAGCACAGCGCGAGCGGGGTACAACTGCTCCAGCAGTTCAATCGCTTTTGTAATCGCACGACATGAGTCAGCCTGCAAGGTGGGTTGCAAAATGGATGTGGGTTGCGAGACGGACTTGCGCGCTGTGCCCGATGGCTTTGTTGATGAACTTTTGGGATGGCACGATTGGCGATGGCTTTTCTGAAGGACGGTGGAACTACAAAGCGATCGCGATAATGAATTAGTTGGTACAGATGGCACGGGGGCCTGTCCCTACGATGAGCGGTTGTCGTTGTACCCCGCTCGTGCCTTTGAACTGGCTGTCGCCCGTTGTACCCCGCTCGTGCCTTTTGTGCCTTTTGTGGCTAAACTTCCATCTTCCGTCTTGTATCTTCGGACAGGCACGGGGGCCTGTCCCTACGATTGCGATTGCTTCTCCCGTCTTCCGTCTCCCGTCTTCCGTCTCCCGTCTCCCCTCTCCCCTCATAATGATCATCGCCCGCAATATTCTGCTCATTTTTTTGGCCCTGCTTTTCCAAGCGTCTTGGTTGCGCGGCCTCGCCATTTACGGAATCGTGCCGGATCTCGCGATCATAACACTGGTGTTTATCGCCATCAGCCGAGGGCAAATTGAGGGGACGGTGCTGGGGTTTGCATCGGGGTTGCTCATCGACTTATACGATCCCACCGCGCATTTGGGCATCAATGCCTTGGGCAACAGCTCGATCGGTTTTTGCGTGGGGTATAGCCGCGTTGGCATCGTCGCAGAATCCCTGCGCGTGCAAGCCGCGATTCTGTTTTTTGCCACGCTTTTGCACGATGTGATTTTCTTTTTGTTTTCTTGGGACCCGATCAAAATTTTGAGCATCGGGTTGGGCACCAGCCTCTACACCGCCGCGCTGGGCACGGCATTGTCATTTGTCTTTGCCCGCGCGATTGGAAGGGTACGCCATGCACCGCGACTTTGACAACAGCATGCGAGAACGCCACGCGCACATCCTGATGGCGGTGGTGGTCGTGCTCTTTGGCATTTTGGCCGCGCGTCTCTACATGTTGCAAATTGCCGGTGGGGAGCAGTATCGCATCCAATCGAAGAAAAACACCATGCAACCGGTCGTCATTCAGCCGAGTCGCGGCCTGATCCGCGATCGCAATGGCGCGATTTTGGTCGATAACAGCCCGTCTTATGCCATTTCCGTGATCCCCCCGCGCCTGTTGTCCAATATCAAAGAAGGCGCGTGCAATGGCCTCCTAAAACACCTGGGGCAAATCGTGGACCTGCCTTGCGAGGCCATCGCAAAAAAACTAAAATCGCGCCATCTGCATTTTTACGATCCGGTCAAACTCAAGCACGACGTGGATTTTGAGACCGTTTCCGTCGTCGAAGAAAACCGCTACGATTTGCCGGGCGTGGAGATCCAAATTGAAGCCCGGAGGGGATATCCCATTGTCGATCCTCCTCCGCAGCAGGCGGGCACGCCTTCAAAGCCGTTTCCCATGGCGCCGCATATCTTGGGCTATGTGGGGCTGATCAGCCCATCGCGATACGCCCAGTTGAAGCCTTTGGGCTACCGCTATGACGATCAAATTGGAAAGCGCGGGATCGAGCGGCTCTTCGAAGACCGAATGCGCGGGCAGGAGGGCGTCAAATACATCGAGGTCAACGCCAAGGGCCGAGAAGTGGGCAGCTTTCCCGGACAAACCTCTCCTGCCATTCCCGGCGATGACGTAGCCCTCACCCTCGACGGCCGCGTGCAGCGGGTCGCCGAATACGCTTTTGCCGACAGCATGCGCGGCAGTTTGGTCGCGATGAATCCGCAGACGGGCGAAATCCTCGCGATGGTGAGCAAACCGAGTTTTCACCCGCGTTCGATCCGCGACCCCAAGGCGTGGCATCGCTTGCAGACGGACCCGGCCCTCCCCTTGCTCAACCGCAGCCTTCAGGGCGAATATCCGCCCGCGTCGGTTTTCAAAATGATCGCCGCGATCGCCGCGTTGGACATGGGCCTGCTCCAAGCCGACGATCATCGCTTTCGCCCGTGCCGGGGAGGCATGGTTTTTGGCAATCGCAGGTTCGGCTGTCACGACAAAAAGGGCTGTGGAAATATCGACTTGCGCGAGGCCCTCGCCAGATCGTGCGATGTGTTTTTTTACCAACTCGGCATGGAAATGGGCATTGAAAACTGGCACCGATACGCCCACATGTTCGGCTTTGGGGAAGCGACGAACATCGACATTGCACCCGCCGGCGAAGCGCGCGGCCTACTGCCCGACCGCACCTATTACGAACGGCGGCGCGGCGCGTGGACCAGGGGTTACATGCTCAACTTGATCATCGGACAAGGGGAACTCTTGGCGACGCCCATTCAGGTGGCGCGCTACGTCAGCGCGTTGGCAACGGGGCGGCTGCCCAAGCCCTATGTGATCAAAGGCACGCAAAGCCAAACCGCGCCGCTGTTCATTTCCGAATCGGCCCTCAAAACCGTGCAAAGCATGATGTGGGAGGTGGTCAACGGCCCGAGCGGCACGGGCAAACGCGCGCAGTTGCCCGATATCGCCGTTGCGGGCAAAACCGGCACCGCACAAAATCCGCACGGGGAAGACCACGCCTGGTTCGTCGCGTTCGCGCCCGTTGAAAACCCGCGCATCGCCGTTGCCATCATGGTCGAAAACGGCGGTTCGGGCGGCGCGATAGCCGCGCCCATCGCACAAAAAACGCTCGCCGCCTATTTTGAATACGCGGATCCGCGCCCCTCTGGAGAATGGGTTGTCGATGATCAAAAAGCGCCAAAACGCGAATAGCTCGCATCCCATCTCGAGGCGATAATGAACCTTTCTCGATTCGTCCGCCGCGACCTCGACATCGGCCTCATCGCGGCGATCTGTTTGGGCCTTAGCGGGGGCATCATCGCCCTGTACAGCGCCAGCTACAACTGGGATTCGGGCCTGCCGAGCGACATTTATGAAAAGCAGATCACTTGGGCGTTGCTCGGAGGCGTTGCCCTCGTCATCGCGATGGTCATTCCCATCAAAGTCTATTACGCCTTGGTCTATATCTTTTACGGCCTCGCGGTCGCATTTTTGATCTTCGTGCTCGAATGGGGCGACCAGCGTTGGTTCGCCATGGGCCCCATTTACGTCCAGCCCTCCGAATTGGCGAAGATCGCGACTGTCTTGGCACTCGCGCGCTATTTGTGCGATCAAAACCGCGACCTGACCCGCGTGCTGACTTTTGTCCCGCCGCTGTTGCTCGTGCTCGTTCCCATCCTCTTGGTTTTTAAGCAGCCCGATTTGGGCACGGCCCTGGTGTTTAGCGCGATCATCTTGCCCATGTTCTTCTGGGCAGGTGCCAAACCCCTGCACTTGTTTTTTTTCGTATCGCCCGTCCTCACCCTCGTTTGCGCCTTTCATTTTTGGACGCTCTTGCCGATGCTGATCGTGCTTTTGGGCAGTGTGTTCTTTGGGCGCCCCCGCTTATTGACCGCGATCGTCCTGCTCGCGGTCAATCTCGCCGTCGCTATCGGCGCGCCGTACATGTGGGAACACAAACTCCACGCCTACCAAAAACGCCGCGTCCTCACCTTTCTCGATCCGGATACGGACAAACTCGGCGCGGGGTATCAGGTCATACAGTCCAAAATCGCCATTGGCTCCGGCGGGCTGACGGGCAAGGGCTTTTTGGAAGGCACGCAAACCAAGCTCGCGTTTTTGCCCGAACAACACACCGACTTCATCTTCGCCGTGATCTGCGAGGAGTTCGGGTTTGTCGGCGCGATGTTCGTCTTGGCTCTGTTCGCGTTCATCCTTTGGCGCGCCCTGTCCATCGCGGTGCAGGCCAAAAGCCGCTTCTCGAGCTTGGCCGCCGTGGGCTTGGCGAGCATCCTCCTCTTTCACATTTTCGTCAACATCGGCATGACCATCGGCGTCATGCCCGTCACGGGCCTGCCCCTGCCCTTCCTGAGCTACGGCGGCTCGACCCTCACCATGAACATGGCCCTCTGCGGCCTGTTGCTCAATATTTACGCAAGTAGGTACAAAGAGGATTATTAGAGGCGGGATGCGAGAGATCCCCTATTTTGAATCGGAATTTTCGGGATTGGGTCCCAAAAAAATAATAAGCCCCGACGATACAAAAATCGTCGGGGCTTTTGTTTTGTTAGGCGGGACGGGGAGTGACCACTGACCACTGGCCCGCTTGTACTAGTTGCGAGGACAGGCACGGGGGCCTGTCCCTACGATGAATGGCTATCGCTAGTTGTACCCTGTTCCGGCTCTGAACGGCTCTCGCAGTTGTACCCCGCTCCGTGCCTTTTGTGCCTTTTGTGCCTTTTGTGGCTAAACTTCCATCTTACGTCTCGCCTCTCGCTTCTCCCTCTCCCGTCTCCCCTACACGTGGACTAACGCCCCCTCTTCCCTCCCCCGTCTTCCCTCTCCCGTCTCCCGTCTTCCGTCTTCCCTCTCCCTGCCCCCCTCGGGTTGCCGCCGTGCGGCGCGGCGCGCGCGCGTGGCTTCGGTCGAGACCCAGGCATTGGCTTTACCGTCTGTGAGTTCGTCAATTTCTCGCAACAGCGCGTCAGAGGGCAGCACCTGAACGCGGCGGGACAAGATGACGGTGGGGTGGTCGTGCGCCAAGTCCAAATGCAAGCGCAACTGGCACGCGCCCGGGTGTTTTAGGCAAAGGGTGTGCAGGGATTGCAGGCGTTCCATCCGAATCAAATCCCCCGGCAGTCGGACATTGACCGTATCGGCGAGTTGCTCGCGCGCCTGTTCGATGGGGATCACATTTTCGACCTGCACGGATTGCCGCCCGTTGTGCGCGGAGAATCGGCCTTGCAAAACCACCATTTCATCGACCGAGAGGCGGTCGCGCAATTTTTCAAAATGGTCTGGAAACACCACCAAATCGACCGCGCCGCTCAGGTCTTCCAGCGTGCCAAAGGCCATGGGCTTGCCGTCGCGCGCGGTATGGGGTTTGACCTCGATCAGCACGCCGCCCACCTTCACTTCCGCGCCGTCGGACAACCCCTCTAAATCGCCGCTCGACCGTATGCCCATTTCCTCCAAATCCGTGCGGTATCGCGCCAAGGGGTGCCCGGAAAGATAAAACCCGAGCATGTCTTTTTCGTGGGCGAGGCGTTCGCGCTCGGTCCATTCCGCTGCCTCGGGCAAGGAGCGGTCGTTGACCACTTGCGGCTGCATCCCCGCGGATTCAAACAGGGAAATCTGACCGCGCGCGCGATCCGATTGCGCGGACTGCCCCATTTCCAAGGCGCGATCCACCGCTTCGAACAACTGGGCGCGGTGCCCGAGCACGCAGTCAAACGCGCCGGCTTTGATCAGGCTTTCAACGCATCGCCTGTTGACCGCCTGCGAATCGACTCGGTCGCAAAAATCGAACAGGGACTCGAACGGGCCATCGGCTTCGCGGGCCGCGACAATGGCTTGCACGGCGCCGCGCCCCACGTTGCGGATGGCGGCCATGCCCATGCGGATTTGCTTTTGGGCCGCGACAAAATCGACTTGGCCCTCATTCACATCCGGGGGCGAGACCTCGAGGCCCACGCGCCTGCACTCTTCGATCAAGACGACGAGCCGGTCGATGTCGCCGATTTCGCTGTTGAGGTTGGCCGCCATGAACTCGGCCGGGTAACGCGCTTTGAGGTACGCGCATTGGTACGCCACCATCGAATAGCCCGCGCTGTGCGCCTTGTTGAACCCGTAGCCGGAGAACACCTCGATGTCGCGCCAAATTTTTTCCGCCGTGGCTTTTGCAACGCCATTGCCCGTGGCACCGGCTAAAAATTCCAGGCGGTACTGCTCCATCACATCGGCCAATTTTTTGCCCATGGCCTTGCGGATGCCGTCGGCTTTGGCGAGGGTGAATCCGGCCAAGTCGCGGCACAGCCGTTGCACTTGTTCTTGGTACGTGATGATGCCGTACGTCTCTTCTAGGGCCGGGCGCATCTTTTCATGGTCATAACTCACGTCTTCCCGGCCGTGCTTGCGGTCGACGTAGTTGGGGATGTACTGCATCGGCCCCGGGCGATAGAGCGCGTTCATCGCAATGATATCGCCGATGGCATCGGGCTTGAGTTGTTGCAAATAGCCCTTCATGCCCGCGCTTTCAAATTGGAAGATCCCCGTCGTATCGCCCCGGCCAAACAGGCGATAGGTCGCCTCGTCGTCCAAGGGCAGATTATCCACATCGACATCGACGCCGCTGTTGGCTTTGACCATTTTGACCGCGTCGTCGATCACCGTGAGGTTGCGAAGCCCCAAAAAATCGATCTTCAAAAAGCCCAAGTCCTCTACGTGGTGCATGTTGTACTGCGTCATCACCTCGCCGCCCTTGGGCGCTTTGTACACGGGCATAAATTCGGTCACGGGTTCGGGCGTGATCACCACGGCGGCCGCGTGGATGGAAGCGTGCCTGGCCAGGCCTTCGAGTTGTTTGCCGATGCCGATCATTTTTTGCCCCGTGCCCTCGTCTTCGGAGGTCGCGCGCAACTCGGGCACTTGGTCCAGGGCTTTGTCCAGCGTCATTTTCAACTCGGCGGGCACGAGTTTTGAAATTTTATCGACTTCTGAAAAGGGCAAGTCCAACACCCGCCCCACGTCGCGGATCACGCCCTTGGCGCCCATCGTGCCAAAGGTGATGATCTGACAGACATTGTCGCGGCCGTATTTTTCCACCACGTAGTCGATCACGCGCTCGCGGTCTCGATCCGCGATGTCGAGGTCGATATCCGGCGGGGAAATCCGTTCCGGATTCAAAAACCGCTCGAACACCAAGCCGTACTCGATGGGATCCACCGCCGTGATGCCCAGCGAGTACGCGACCAAGCTGCTCACCGCGGACCCGCGCGCGCCTGCGCGAATGCCGTGCGCGTTGGAAAATTCCACCAGATCGTGCAAGATCAAAAAATAGCCCGGATACCCGGTCTGGTTGATCACCTCCAACTCGAACTTCAGGCGCGCCTCGTGCTCGGCCGTTATGGATTTGCACCGCTTCTCCATGCGCTCGCGGGCGAGGTGCCCCAAGTACTCGCTGGCCGAATCGTAGCCGTGCGGCAAGGGGAAATCCGGCGCGTGGTACTCGTCAAACGAGATGTCGAGATCGCACTTTTCCGCGATCTCGAGCGTGGGTTCCAAGACGTGGGGCATGTCTTGAAACAACTCGTACATCTCTTGTGCGGATTTGAAATACACGCCTTCGGGATAGCACATGCGCTTGGGGTCGTTCAGGGTTTTGCCCGTCTGGATGGCGACGAGGGCCGCGTGTGCCTCGTGGTCTTCGGCGCGGGTAAAATGCGAATCGTTGGTCGCCACCAAGGGCACGCCCATCTCCTCGTGCAGTTTGACCAAGCCCGGATTGATTTTGGCTTCTTTGTCGATGCCGTGCCGCTGGATTTCCAAATAGTAATCCTCGCCAAAAATATCGAGGTACGTCTCCACGGCTTTTTGCGCGGCCCCGTAGCCCTCGTTCTCGATCAAATGGGGAATCTCCCCGCCGATGCACGCCGAGAGGCAGATCAACCCGTCCGAATGTTCGCGCAACAAGTCCTTGTCGATGCGCGGGTTGTAGTAAAAGCCCTCGAGATACCCCGCGGACACGAGTTTGATCAGGTTTTTGTAGCCCGTGTAATTTTTGACCAACAAGACCAGATGGTTCGAATTGCTCTGGAGACCCGGCGCGGATTTTCTGTCGAACCGACTGCCCAGGGCGCAATACACTTCGCACCCGATGATCGGCTTGACGCCCACATCTTTCATCGCCCGGTAAAAATCGATCGCGCCAAAGAGGTTGCCGTGATCGGTCATCGCAACCGCGGGCATGCCCCATTCGGCTGCGGTTTGGGCGATGTCTTCAATTTTGGACGCGCCGTCGAGCAAGCTGTACATGGTGTGGCTGTGCAAATGGACGAAGTCAGAGGATTTCATCAACAAACTCCCGTAAATGGAGATGTTGGGGGAAGGACATCTCAAAAATAAAAAAGCGACCACTAAGAACGCGGATAAAATCGGGGGATCCCCGACCGGAGAGAATGATTCGGGAAGGGAAATGGGAGAGAGGCTTGCCGTTTCAATCTAAAACGCAATTAAAAAAAAGCAACCAGAGATTCACATGGAAAATCTCGTTGCTCCTTAAAATCGCATAAAATCGCATCCTACAAATCTCTGTCCATCACCAAGCCACATGCATGACAAAAGCGCGGAGCGGGGTATGAAGGCGAGGAATCCGAGTATGAAGGCGAGGAATCCGAGCATGAAGGCGAGGAATCCGAGCATGAAGGCGAGGAATCCGAGCATGAAGGCGAGGAATCCGAGCATGAAGGCGAGTAATCCGAGCATGAAGGCGATAGCCGATCCCCGTAGGGACAGGCCCCCGTGCCTGTCCGAAGCCGCGACCCGTTGAGGTGTCCCAGTAACTCTGGAATTACATAAATCATTTGATGGGATAAATCAAGCCATAACTCTCAATGGAGGGCGTTGTGAACGGGCGGGACGCCGTTAAGCCCGTCCGCAAAGTTCGTAGAGAAGGATGCCGCTTGCGACCGCGATGTTGAGCGATTCGACCGGGGGCGCCATGGGGATGGTGACGGTGTGATCGGCCATGGCGAGGTACGCGGGATCGATGCCAAAAGCCTCGTTGCCGAGCACGAGGGCGACCGGGGGTTTTGCGTTCAACTCGGGAAAGACCGTGCCATCGACATGGGCGGCGATGATGGCGATGTCGCGTCGGCGCAGGTCGCGCAACAGGGCGCATCCGTTTTGCAGGGGAAAGACGGGCAGGCGAAAGATGGCGCCCATCGTCGCACGCACGACTTTGGGATTGTGGAGTTCGACCGAGCCGCGGGTGAGAAAGACGCCCGCGCAGGCAGCGGCTTCGGCTGTCCGCAGGATCACGCCCAAGTTGCCGGGATCGGAGATGCGGTCGAGAATGAGGAACGGGCCACCGGTATCGAGAACGGATGCGCGGTCCCATGTCCGCATGGCAACGATGCCGAGCACGCCTTGGGGGGTGCGCGTATCCGACATGCCTTTGAAGGCGCGCCAGTTGGTCTGCTGAATGGGAATGCCGCGCGCAACCGCCGATTGGTAGAGGGTTTCGAGGCGTCTGTTGCGGGCGATGCTCTCGCGGCAAAAGACGAGTTGCTCGAGCGCGTCGCTGCTCGCGAGGGCTTCCTCGCACAGGCGAATGCCTTCGATGAGGTATTTTCGTTCGGCGCGTCGGCCCTTGCGGCGTTTGAGGCTCAAAATTTTTTTCGCGTTTTTTACGGCCATGGGCTTAGGGGGTGTCGTCTTCGATGCGGGTGGCGCGCAATGCGCGCAGTTCTTCCCAGATCGCTTTTTCGCGTTTGGACAGGCTCAAAAAGTAGAGCAGGATGGCGATCCAGATCAGGATATACGCCGCGGTCATGTATTCGAGGTGCTGCATGAGGGCCTCCAAAACGGGGTTTAGGTTCGCATTTCGGCCTTGAGGGACTCGAGTTCATCCCGCGCTTTTGCCAGCGAGACGCGCTTGAAGAGCAGGGCGAGAAAGAGCAGGGTAAATGTGAAGAGCGAAAAAAAGAACGCCGTTTTCATGTCCGGGGGCAGGCCGATTTTTTCGCCGCGCACGACTTCGGGATGGTGCGTGCGCCACAACTTGGTGGCGTAGTGGATAAAGGGCACGTTGAGAAAACCCACGATGCCGACCACGGCGCGAAAGCGCGCATTTTGCGCCGGATCTTCGATGTGGGAACGCAGCATGAAATACGCCGCAAAGACGAGCCAGAGCACGAGGGTCAAGGTGAGTTGTGCATCCCAAACCCACCACGCGCCCCACACGGGTTTGGCCCAAATCGGCCCGGTGATCAAGACCAGCGTGGAAAAGAGCAGCCCGACTTCCGCAGAACACGACGCCCAGATATCGCAGCGTTTGTCCCGCGTCCACAAATACCGGATGCTAAACACAAAGCAGAGAAAGAAGCCGATGTACATGGCGTAAGCCGAAGAGACGTGGTAGTAAAAAATCTTCTGTGCCAAGCCCATTTCCCTTTCGATCCCGGCGTAGAGAAAGACCAAATAGGGCGCGATAGCCAAGCCGATGAGGGCGAGTATGCCAAAGACAAACGGCAAGATGTAGGGCTGCATGGTCAGTCCTCCAACACGTATTCAAACAAGAGCAGACACGCCGCGACAAAGAGCGCGACAAACGCGCCGCCGAGCACGAGCCAGTCCGAAATTTCCGATAGGGGATGGCCCGCGAGAACGGCGCGAAACGATTCTATCGCCGCCAACAGCGCGGGAACGAGCAGGGGCAAGGTGAGCAGGGGCAACAGGGCTTCGCGCAATCGGGTGTTGACCGACATCGCCGCGAACAGGGTGCCCACAGCCGCAAACCCCAGCGTGCCGAACAAAATGGGCAAGATCAACCGCGGCAGTGCAGGCGCGATCGCCACATTGAGAAAAACCGCGAGAACGGGCAGGATGAGGATTTCGAGGACGAGCATGGCGATGGCGTTCCCCAGCATTTTGCCCAAAAAGATCGCGCCCGGATCCGCAGGTGTGAGGCGCAACCCCATCAGGCAGTCGTTCTGTTTTTCGATGGCAAAGGATCGGCTCAGGCCGAGCAGGCCGGCAAAAACCGTGGCGATCCAAAAGATGCCGGGCGCGGCTGTTTTGACCATTGGCGATGCGGGTTCAAATGCAAAGTTGAAAATGAGCACGACCAAAAACGCAAAAAAAGCCATCGCGCCGAGACGTTCTCGCGTGCGCCATTCGATTTTGAGGTCCTTTTGCAAAATGGCGAGGGATTGAATAAAGAATAGTGGCATCGTTTTTGTGGTCAAATGCAACGGAGCGGACCGCGAAGATACGAGATTAGACCCGATAGGTCGTCCACTGACGGGGAGTTGGCCCGTTGCGGGTTCGGCGATATAACCCGAAATGGAATACATGTCTGTAGCGCCGTGCCGATCCGTCCCAAATCACCCATGCGACAAGCCCTCTCGGTCCATCCACAGGCGCGTGATCGTGGGGGCTTGGCGGAGGAGGTGGAGGTAGATGTTGCCCGTCCTGCGTTGTCGGGCCAGGTGTTTTTTGCCAAAGGGTTTGAGATTGAATTTGCCGGCGTTTTGAACGACGGCCTTTTTTTGGTTATCGACCTCGATGGTGAGAACGTGTTCCCGCACCTGATTTTCTTCGGCCGCGTCGAGGTCGAGCGCGCGGAGTGACCAGAGGGATTTTTCGCCCGCGGCGCAGCGTTTGGCATAAGACCCCGCGCAGTGGTGCATGATGCGCCCTTCGGCGTAGAGTTGTTGCGACGTGATGAGTTCGTGAACCGTCCACTGGATATGGCGTTTTATCTCGGGATCCAATGAGACGTGTTCAAATTCCCGAAAGCCAGAGGATTGCCACGTCTCAAACGCGACGTCTTCCATGCCCGTGAGTTCCTGATGCCACAGATCGACTTGGCGGATGAGCTTGTTGATGCTGCGCCCTTTCATGCAAAAATTGGGATGCGGCGGCGGGGCTTCGCTTTCGGTGCCATCGGGTTGCGGCACGCGCTGCGGGGTGAATTTTTGATTGCGGATATAGTCGATGATCGGGTTGATATAGCTGCGGTCGAGAAAGGGTTGATTGGCGAGGAATTGCACGACCGTGGCCCAAAAATCCTCGTTGTCGAGCGTCTCGCCCAACGGCCCGTGCGCGAGTTCCCGCGCCGATGACGGGTTGCCGCCATGCGCTTCGTACTGAACCTTGCGGAGGGCTTGCACGATGGTCTGATGCGCGCCGCGCTGTTGCAAGAGCAGATGCGCCATGCGTTTTGTAATCCGCATGGGCACATCGGCTGTGCGGATGTTTTGGCCCATGCCAATGTGTTTGAACCACGCCTGTTGTTGCCGCGCCTGTGGGGTGGTGCCCTGGAGGAATGCGGTGTCGAAAAATTCGGGTACGTCGTATTTGGCCAAGAGGTGGCGCGCGAGGCCGTTGAATTGGCGTGCGGGTTTGGCGCCGCGCAGGCGATGTGTCCAACCCTCGGGCCGCCAGTTTTCCACGGGGCGAATCCAATCGGCATGATTGCGGGCGAGTTGCTCGAGGGCGGCGAGGTACGTGTTGACAACGGTGTGCCCAAAGCGTTTGCAAGCGCGCGCGGGCCGCATCAAGTCACCGTATTTTTCGACGTGGAGGACGAGGCGACCGAGTGCCTGCTGTGCCTCGGGATCCCGGTCGAGGTTGTCGTACATCGCGCGGATGCGAAAGAGCAGATCCGAGACGGTTTCGCCTTGGAGTTCGCCCTTGAAAATTCGGGCGATAAATTCGGCGCGGCGGGCATTGTGCCGCGGGCTGATCGCGGGATCGGGTCGCTCGGCTTTCAAAAGGGCGAGTTCTGCTCCGCGCTGCTCCGGGGTTTTGTCCAGCCCAGTGTCCAACCCATGGCGATAGCACCAAAGTTTGTACGCCACCACCGAATCGACGCCGAGTGCGTTGAAATGCGATTCGATCTCGCCGGGAAGAACTGTTGCCATTGCGCGATCCTTTGTTTTTTGTTTTCGAGTTGTCCCACGAGTTATCGTGCAGGCCATCGGATAACAACGCCATTATTTTTCGTTCAAACGCGCCTTCCACGCGGGATAGTCCCGTTCCAAAATTCGCGCAGGCCAAGTGCCGTACCACGCATTGCCAACTCTCTTTCAAAACCCATGCGGACATTTTGTTCTACAACGGGCGACGAATTGAGACACTCCGTTGCAGGGCATCGACCGCGCTAGAGGATAATAAACAAATTTTGGCGTGTAATATCAACAAGTTATCGAAAAAATGGGATGGACAATGCGATTGGCAAGTTATTTGCGAGATGGGGAGGCAAAGCGATTGGCAACCATTCACGGGGAAAGGGGGTGCGATGAACGAGTGCCATGGGGTTTTCGCCCGACTCGCAGGCCGGTTGGCGTTTTTGTTTTTTGGTATCCACAGTGCTTATTTGTCCACGCCTGCGGCGTTTGAGTTTCAGCCCGTCGGCGCGCATACCGCAGGCGCAGGCGATGTGGGGGTCGCGCTGTCAACGGGGGCTTCGGGCGCGTTTTGGAATCCCGCGGCCGTGGCATGGGGCGAGCGGTTGAGCGCGTTCGCCGCGTATGACCGACCCTTTGGCATGGTTGAACTGACGACGCAGGCATTGAGCGCGGGCATCCGGATCGGGCGCCACGGCTTGGGCGTGCGGTATATGGGCTTTGGATTTTCATTGTACAAAGAACGGGTATTTGGCGCGGTTTGCGGATTGCGCGTATCCGGACGAGCGAGTGTGGGCTTGGGCGTGCGCGTCTTGCAATTAAGCGTCGCGGGCATGCCCACGAGGCAATGGGCGGTCTTTGATCTGGGCCTGCGCTGGCGGTTGCGCGAGGGCGTGTTTCTCGGCGCGGTGGCGCGCAATGCAGGCGGCAAGCGCGCATCCCTCTTGGGGCAAGGAGGTGCGATAGGCGTGGGCATTGACGCGATGCCGCAGGTGACCGTAGTCGCGGATGTGCAAAAGGAGGCGAATTTTCCCGCGGGCGCGGGCATTGGGATGTCGTACCGCGTCCACCCGCAACTGGCGCTCCGCACGGGCGCGGGCAACCGCCCGGAGCGATTGAGCGCGGGATTTGGCATAACAAAAAACGGCTTTGCGGTGGATTACGCTGCGGTGTGGCACACCGTGCTGGGCATCACCCATCGCGCATCGGTGATCGTGGCGTATTAGGGGAGTCGCGCTTGACAGGGTTTGGGCCTTCGGATATTTTGGACGGTCAAAATTTCGGAGGCGGCATGGATTTGGTTCGCAAAATTTTGCGCGAAGCCGCGCTGTTTGGCGCGTGTGCCATCTTTGTGGCAATCGTCGGGTTGATCATCCTGGATCAAATCGCCATGCCGCGCTACGTGCGCCAAGGCGTGGAAGTGACCGTGCCCGATCTCAAAGGACTGACGCCCGAGCAAGCACAGGCGCGGTTGCAGGCAGAGGGCCTGCACATGAAAGAACGCCGCGATTCGCTATGGGATGCGTCCATGCCCAAGGGGCAAATCGCGTGGCAGAACCCGACCGCGCGGTCGCACGTCAAACCCAATCGCACGGTCTATGTCGCGCCGAGTTTGGGACAGCGTCTCTACGCCGTGCCCGATGTGAACGACCTTCCGTTGCGGCAGGCGCGGTTGTGGATCGCCCGAGCAGATTTGGCGGTCGGCGATGTCGGCGAGATGGCCTCGGAAGAGATCGAAGAGGGCCATATCATTGAGCAGACGCCCAAAGCAGGCGAACGAGTCGCGCAAGGAACGCCTATCGCGCTCACGGTGAGCACGGGCCCCCCGCGTGCTTCTGTCGCCATGCCCTCGGTGGTGGAACTCAAATTAGACGACGCGCGGCGTTTGCTGTCCTCCCTCGGCCTGCGCGCAGATCATATCCGCTACGAGTTTAGCACGGCTTACGAACCCGATGTCGTCATTCGCCAAGAACCCGAACCCGGCACGCCGATCAAACGCGGGACAAGCGTGCAGATTGTCGTGAGTAAATTGTAAGAGAGGAGATGGAAGTTTGGCGAACGCATGGGTAGCTATCGAAAAATCTCGCCAGCGAAATGGCGACATGAGATCGGGAAGTGAAATCCGAAAGACAAAAGCGTACGCGTTGATCGCGTGCGCTTTGCTTTTTGGGATGCGCCGCCATAATGCGCTTATGGCTTTCTTTGGGGAATCGCGATCCGTCCTTTTGATGTCGCGCACCTGCATGATCGTTCGCCATGATCCGCGTCTGTCAACCGAACATCTCGCGTTGCCGGCCGTCGTACGCATCGTGCTGTCGGCGGCGGCGGGAAATGCGGTCTTCAACCGTGTTGCGGGAGATGACTTCGTAGAGGATGGCGTATTTGCCTTCGCGGCGGCGCAAAATCCGGCCCAAGCGCTGGACGTGTTCGCGGATGGTGGCCGTGCCCGAAAGCACGACGGCGACATTGGCCTCGGGCACGTTGACCCCCTCGTTGAGCACGCGGGACGTGACGAGCGCGAGGATGTCGCCTCGGTTGAAGGCTTTGAGGATTTCCCTGCGTTCTTTGGTGCGCGTTTGGTGCGTGATGGCGGGAATGAGAAATTGCTCCGAGATCGCATAGACGGTTTCGTTGTCGTTGGTGAAAATGAGCATGCGGTCGCGCGGGTGTTTTTTGAGCAGGTCTTCGAGCACGCGCAATTTGGCGGCGGTGCCCAAGGCGATCTTGCGATACCGGCGATAGGCGAGCATGGCCCGTCGCCCATCGCTGGATCGCGCCGAGAGGCGCACGAAATTTTGCCAGCCCGACGCACCGCCCAAGCGCAGGTTTTTGGATTCGAGAAAGGCGTTGAATTGCGCCCGCGCGGTTTCGTATTCGGCGCGTTCTTCGGCCACCATATCGACTTCGATGCGCTGCGTGTCGTAGTCCGAGAGATAATCGCCCGACAAGTCGCGGATGCCCTTTTCGTAAACGGTTGGCCCCACGAGATCGCGCAGCATCAGATGCCGGCCATCGGGCCGTTCGAGCGTGGCCGTGAGGCCCAAGCGATAGGGCGCGATGCAAAGCTCCGCGCCGTGCGAATAGGACTCGCCGGGCAGGTGGTGGACCTCGTCAAAGACGAGAAAGCCAAAGCGGTTGCCATAGCGATCCATGTGCATATACGCGCTGTCGTACGTGGTCACGGTGAGGTCTTCGAGTTCGTGATAGCCCCCGCCCAAGATGCCGATGGCGCAGGAGAAGGCGTCTTTGAGCAGGTCGTACCACTGATTCATCAGGTCGATGGTGGGCGCGACGACGAGGGTGCTGCGATTGACTTCGGCAATGCCCATCAACGCGAGGAGCGATTTGCCCGAGCCCGTGGGCAAGACGACGACCCCGCGCCGTTCGTTTGACCGCCATGCGTCGAGGGCTTCGGTTTGATGGGGATGGGGCGCGTGTTCGCGCTCAAAGGCGAGATCCAGGCGGTTGTAGCGCGGGACGACGTTTTTGATGCCCATGTCTCGCACGCGCAACACTTCGACAATGTGGCGATACCGATGTGCCTGCGCGCGCCAGCGGCCCACGCGGCTGTCCCACACGAATGGAGACGGCGGTTCATAGCCCGGCGGCGCGTCTAAAAGGACGAGGGTGCCATCGTCAAATGCGAGGCGAATGTCGGGAGATCGATCGGACAAGGGCGGTATTAGAGGTTAGAGGTGAGACGGGAGACGGGAGTTTAGCCACAAAAGGCACAAAAGGCACAAAAGGCACAAGAGGCACAAGAGCCACAAGAGGCACAAGAGCCACAAAAGGTACAAAAGGCACGGAGCGGGGTACAACTGGCGATAGCCATTCATCGTAGGGACAGGTCCCCGTGCCATTTGTACCAACTCATTCATTATCGAGATCGCTTTGCAGTTCCACCGTCCTACAAATAAACCATCGCCAAACATGCCATCCCAAAAATTCATCAACGAAAGCTATCGCGCACAGCGCGCAAGTCCGTCTCGCAACCCACATCCATTTTGCAACCCACTTGGCAGGCTGGCGCATATCGTGCGATTACAAAAGCGCTTTGCGCTGTGCAAGCCCCTCGGCGCATGAGAGCGGCATTTTTGAACTGCTCGGGCAGTTGTACCCCGCTCGCTTACTTTTTTTTGCTGTTGACAAAAAGTAAGTCGCCGAAGGCATCGAAGGCAACAAACAATGCTTTAGGTCCAAACGCTTTAGAAAAGTGAGCCCCGTCGGTGCGGGTTGGTGCGTCTCAAAATTTCGTATTGGGTTGTCCATCGCTACCGGCCGGCCAGGCGAATGGCGTGGTCCGCGGCGCTGAGGTAGGGAAACGATTGCGCGAGGAAGGATTGAAGCAGGGCATAAGGGGTTAGGGTCGAGGTGTCGATCTCAAATTTTTGTTTGAAGAAGGAGTTGCGAAACTCTTCGCGGAACGCGGCTTGGACTTCTTCGATGTCGGATTCCGGCACGATGGGATAATCGTGCGGAGCGTCTTTCATGCGCTGTTTGATGACCTCCGGGCTGGCCGTGAGCAGGACCAAAATCATATCCGAAGGCATGTCTTTTTCCCACGCTTGGGGGGTTTCCACCGGGCGCACGAGGTCCGGATAGTAGTAGCGTTGCCCATAGACCATTTCTTCGATGTGAAAGCCGGTGAGCAAAACGTGCTGGTATTTGTGGACCAAGCGGACGTGATAGGCGATTTGGAAACGCTGAAAACGCTCTTTGATGCCCGAGGGCAATTCGGTCATGGCCTTTTGTTCCGCGGGATTTTTCAGGGTTTGCTGATCCGGGATGGAAAAATGATCGTCCATGTGATGGCGAATCCCGCGATCCATGCCCCATTGTTGGACGAGCTGAACCAGCGTGGTTTTGCCCGTGTATTCCGTGCCGATAACGATGACGCGCATGGGAAACTCCTCGTTGAAAAGTGGGTGTGGATACGCTATATTGGCGTATGACGACGAACACAAAAATACGGAAAGTCGCGACGAAATGCAAGATCGATGCCCAGAAGGGCGATTTCGCCTTCTGGCAAACGCAATCCCACCAGGCTCGCATAGATGCTTTGGAAGCCATCCGGCGAGAATACAACAGTTGGAAATATGGCACTGACCCAGGATTTCAAATCGTTTATCGCGTCGTTAAACGAAAATGACGTCCGATATCTCATCGTCGTCGGCTATGCGGTCGCATTTCACGGGCATCCGCGTTAGATATCTTCCTCGTGTCCGACATTTTTGGAAAGGACGCCATGACCCTTTCAGAACGCTATCGAAAAGACGGGTTTTGCGCGGTGTTGCAACCGGTTGTGCCCGCCGATGTCGTCGATGCCGCAGTTTCGGGCATGGACGCCGTGCGCGCGGGCGAGTACGATACGGGATGCCCGCCGGAAAACTCGCGCTGGAACCCGGGCGACGATCTCCAAACCCTGTGCAAAATTGAAATGCCCCAACTCGCGAACCGCGCCATTATGGACTTGGTCTCGCATCCCGCGCTGGGCGAACTCGCGGCCGAGGTCACGGGGGCGAAAAGGGTGCAGGTTTGGTGGGTGCAACTGCTCTACAAACCCGTGGGCGAACCCGAAGGCGAGCGCGTCACCAACATCGGCTGGCATCAAGACCGCTACTACTGGCGCGCGTGGGAAGAGGGCAGCGAACTTTTCACGGCGTGGATTGCCCTCAGCGACATTACCCCCGATGCCGGGCCGATGCGCTTTGTACCCGGATCGCACCGCTGGGGGCTTTTGGACATCGACTTCGGCTTTCAACAACAGGACCTCGACACCTTGCGCGGCGGCATCGCCATTCCCGAACGCGAAACGTGGCGCGAAGTGCCCATGCTCATGCCGCGCGGCGCGTTGAGCCTGCACGATTGCTTCACCTTGCACGGCAGCGGCCCCAACCGTTCCAAGGGCCCTCGCCGCAGCTTTGCCATCCACATGCGGAGCGAAAAATCGCGCCCGGTCAACGACCTCCGGCAGGGCCTGACCCGACACATTGACGACCCGTCCAAATGCCCGGTGATTTACGGGGCGAAGGAGCGCGTATGAGCAATTTCTATCTCGGACTCGACGCGAGCACGCAGAGCTTGAGTGCGGTCATTATCGACCTCGACACGCGTGCGGTCGCGTATGACGCGTCGATGAATTACGACGAAACGCTGCCGCACTACGGCACGCAAAACGGCGTGCTATGCGATCCCGATCCCAAAATCGCCCACTCGCCGCCCCTCATGTGGGCCGAAGCCCTCGACGCGATGTTCGAAAAAATGAAAAGCGACCGCGTCAACTTGGGCCACATTCGGGCGATCTCCGGGTCGGGGCAACAACACGGTTCCGTCTATCTCAACGCCGGCATCGCGCATGCCTTGTCCGATCTCGATCCCCAAAAGTCGCTCGTCCAAAATCTGCGCGGGGTATTCTCGCGCAGTACATCGCCGATCTGGATGGATTCTTCAACGCGCGTTGAATGCGATGAAATTTGCGATGCCTTAGGCGGGCTTCAGGCGACCGCACGGGCCACGGGTTCCACGACTTTTGAACGCTTTACGGGGCCGCAGATTCGCAAATTTTACAAAACGCAACCCGATGCGTACGCCAATACCGCCCACATCATGCTCGTCAGTTCCTTCATGGCCGCGTTGATCGCGGGCCGCGTTGCCCCCATCGATCACGGCGATGGCGCGGGCATGAATCTGATGGATATTCGGCGGCGCGCCTGGCATCCCTCCGCGCTCGACGCCACGGCGCCCGACCTGTCCGACCGCTTGCCTCCGCTCGCCGCATCCCGCGCCATAATCGGGCCGGTCAGCCGGTATTTCGTCGATAAATACGGCCTCGATCCCCAAGCGCGGGCCCTCGTTTGGTCGGGCGACAATCCCAACAGCGTCATCGGCCTCGGGCTCATCCGCGAGGGCATGGTCGCCATTTCGCTCGGCACCAGCGACACCTATTTTGGCACGATGAAAAATTGCCAGACCGATCCGCGCGCCGAGGGGCACGTTTTTGTGTCGCCCACGGGCGACTACATGACCCTCTTGTGTTTCAAAAATGGCTCGCTCGCCCGCGACGCGGTTCGCAAAGCCCATGGCTTGGACTGGGACGGGTTTTCTCGCGCCCTCCGATCCACCCCACCCGGCAATGATGGCAAAATCATGCTGCCCTATTTCGAACCCGAAATCGTGCCGAAGGTGCTCGATCCGCGCGTGCATCGCTTCGACCTCGACGAACGCGACGCGACGGGCAATTGCCGCGCGGTTGTCGAAGCGCAGATGATGGCTACGCGCCTACATGCCGAATGGATGGCCGTGCGCCCTTCGGCCATTTACGCGACCGGCGGCGCGTCAGTCAATCCCGAAATCCTCCAGATCATGGCCGATGTGCAAAACTGCCCGGTGTACCCGTTTGAAGTCACCAACAGCGCGGCCCTCGGCGCGGCTTTGCGCGCGGCTCATGCCCACCTCAACACCTCTGGTCAAACCACCCCTTGGGAAGACCTCATCGCGGGCATCGCCGAACCCCTCGCCGCCTCTGCGGTCTCGCCCTCCAATCCCGCAGTGTACGACGCGCTGATCAAAAAATACGCCGCGTGCGAACAAAGCGCGCTCGGCGTATAATTTCCCGTTCTCGAGAATTGATTTCTGTCGCCCTATACTGCCCCCCTTGACGAGGCATGGCATCGGACAGGCACGGGGGCCTATCCCTACGACGGATGGGGATGAGCACTGGTCACTGCTACCAACCAGAGGACAGGCACGGGGGCCTGTCCCTACGACGGATGGGCACATGGGACTGACTTCTGATCGTTTCGCCGCTCGGGGGTTGAAACGCCTCTCAACCGTTACAGTTGAAGCCCAGATGCTTCAGCGCGGGGTTCTTCACATCATCTTCTCCTTGCGATTGACCAGTTGCACGCAAATGCCCCAGGGATCGCGCAACATGGCGAGGGTATCGCCCGTGTCTGTGGGCGTTGGGGCTTGCACGACGGTCGCGCCCGCGGCTTTCAGGCGTTCAAAAGTGGCTTCGAGGTCTTCGGCGTAATACGCGAAATGCAACGCGAGGTGGTGCATCGACGCGTAATCCGGGGTCTCGACTTCGGGCTGGGCGTAGAGCTCGTACATCGTCTGCCCGGCCGAGTCGGCCAAAAACGTCATCCTGATGGGTGGCGGCCCTTGGCGCACCACGCGCATGCCCAAGTTATCGCAATACCATTTTGCGACGGCATCGGGATCGTCGACCACAAAAGCAATGTGTTCGATCTTCATCTGGTTCTCCTTTCGAGTGAATCAACGGAACGGGGTAAGACGTAAGACGTAAGCAATTCATCGGCGGGTGGACACGGGGCACCGACCCTACAATTCGCTTCTCGCCTTTTGGAATGGCGAGGGGACTGCCACCGACTGACCACTGATTTTAGGGCTGTCGGGTAGATGGGTAGGGACCACCTACACGCCTTCCAGTTGCAAGGTGTCGCCAAAAAAACAGCGCGAGACGTGACCGGGGGCGATTTCGCGCAATTCGGGCACTTCGCGCCGGCATCGCGCCTCTGCGTAGGGGCATCGCGGGTGAAATGCACAGCCGGGTGGCGCGTTGCCGGGGTCGGCCACCTCGCCGGAGAGCAAAACGCGCTTCTTCTTCGCCTTGGGATTTGGCACGGGCACCGCCGCCAAGAGGGCTTCGGTATAGGGATGGGCAGGAGATCGAAACAGCCGATCCACAGGGGCCAATTCCACGATCTTGCCCACGTACATCACGGCCACGCGGTCGGAAATGTGGCGCACCACGCTCAGGTCGTGGGCCACAAAGAGATAGGTCAATCCCAACCCGTCCTGCAATTCCCGAAGCAGATTGAGCACTTGCGCTTGCACGGACGCGTCGAGGGCGGAAACCGGTTCGTCGGCCACGACCAATTTAGGGTGTAAAGCCAGTGCGCGTGCGATGCCGATGCGTTGCCGTTGCCCGCCGCTAAAAGCGTGGGGATACCGCCGCAAGAAATGGGGCTTCAATCCCACTTGGACGAGTAGGTCCCGCACGCGCGCTTCTCTCGCTTTGCGATCCGAAACCCCATTGACCAACAGGGGTTCGCCCACGATATCGAGCACGGTCATGCGGGGATTCAGCGAGGCGTAGGGGTCTTGAAAGATCATCTGCATATCTCGGCGCAAGGCTTTGAGCACCTCGTGGGGCGCGTGGGCAACGTCGATCTCCCGGCCGTCTTTGCGAAACCACACCTCGCCAGCCGTGGGCGTCAGCGCGCGCAAAATCGCGCGGCCAACCGTTGTTTTTCCGGATCCGCTCTCGCCCACTAAGCCCAGGCACTCGCCTTCAAACAGGTCGAAGCTCACGCCATCCACGGCTTTGACCTGTCCGACAACGGCATTGAAAAAACCGCCCGTAATGGGAAAATGCTTTTTTAAGTCGCGCACGCGCAAGAGGGCGTTTTGTCTATCCATCGCGCACATCCTTTTCGCAAAGCACACACGCGACCGCGTGCCCATCGCCTACAAACCGCAATTCCGGCCTGTCGCCCGCATCGCACATCCCGTCAATTGCCACATCACAGCGCGGATGAAAGGGGCATCCCGGCAAGCGTGCGTAGGGATCGGGCACGGACCCCGCAATGGTTTGCAAGCGCGTTTTTCGCGCCGCGCCCAAGCCGGGGATGGATTGCATCAACGCCTGCGTGTACGGGTGTTTGGGATGTTCGAAAATCTCCTCGGTCGCAGCGCGTTCCACAACGCGCCCCATGTACATCACGGCGACCTCGTCGGCCATTTCTGCGACCACGCCCAAGTCGTGGGTAATCAACATGATCGACATCTGAAATTCGCGTTGCAAATCGCGCATCAGGTCCAAAATCTGCGCCTGAATGGTGACATCCAATGCCGTGGTGGGTTCATCGGCGATCAACAGCGCGGGCCGGCAGGAAAGCGCCATAGCGATCATCACGCGCTGTCGCATCCCGCCGCTCATCTCGTGGGGATATTGCGCGAACCGCCTATCGGCATCGGGAATGCCGACGCGCTCGAGCAGGCCAACGGCGCGGCCGCGCGCGTCGTCCCCGCGAAGGTCGAGGTGCAATCGGATGGCTTCCACAATTTGAAACCCAACCGTATGCACGGGACTCAGCGAAGTCATGGGTTCTTGAAAAATCATCGCGATCTCGCGCCCGCGAATCGCGCGGATCTCCTCGCCCTCTGCGTCCAAGTCCGTCAAGTTAATCGCATGGTCTGCCCGATGCAACGCGATGTCGCCGTCCACAATTTGACCGGGAGACGCCACCAAGCGCAGCGTGGAAAAGGCCGTCACGCTTTTCCCGCACCCGCTCTCGCCGACGATCCCCACGGTTTTGCCCCGCGGAATCGCCAGCGTGACGCCATCCACGGCGCGAACCGTGCCCTCGTCGAGAAAAAAGTGCGTTTTCAAATTGTTTATGGTCAGCACGGAATCCAAATCACGCCCCTCCATTTGCCCGCGCCACAAAGGTCTTCGCGCCATCGTGCAACCATCCCGTGCTGTTGACGAGGAGCATCTGCACGCCGGCAGCGGCAAATTTGCCGACGTTTTCCGAGGTGGTCATCGTCCCGGCGACGCGCCCGGAGGAGATGATTTTCTCCAGCGCGCGGTCTATTGTCCGTTGCACATCGGCGTGTTGCAAATCGCGGATGTATCCCATGGACGCCCCCAGATCCGAAGGCGCGACAAAGAACGCGTCGATCTGATCGACGGTCAGGATTTCGTCCAGATTTTCCACGGCGGCGATATCTTCGATCAAAACGGTGAGCAACACCTCGTCGTTGGCCTCGGCGAAATAATCCGCGACCCCATAGCCCTGTCGGCTGACGAACATGCCGCGTTGCCCCAAGGGCGCGAACCGCCCGCCCGCCACGACATTTTCCGCTTCTTCGCGCGTGTTGACATGCGGCACCACAATGCCCTGCGCGCCCCGGTCCAGGGTGCGGTAAATGAGGGCCTGATCGTTGCGATTGACGCGCACAACTGACGTCATGCCCCACAGGTCGCAGGCGCGCGTGAGATGGCCCAAGTCGTCGAAGGCCATCGCGCCGTGTTCGCCCTCGATCCAGATGCCGTCGAATCCCGCCGGGCCAAACGCGTCGATATCGTCGGCGTGCGTGAATCCAGACGCCACATAAACCCGTTCGCCGCGTTGCAATTTGCGTTTTACTCGGTTTTGTCGAAGTTCCATGTTCATCTCCTAACGCGAATACGGATCGGCGGCGTCTCGAAGGCCGTCGCCGACGAAGTTAAATGCGAGTACGGTCATGATCACAAAGACCACAGGCGTCAAAAGCCAGGGCTGAAACGCCACGGCCTGAACATTTTGCGCTTCTTTTAAGAGCACGCCCCAACTCGTCACGGGCGGGCGCAACCCGAGGCCGAGAAAACTCAGCGAGGTCTCGCCCAAAATCATGCCGGGCACCGCGAGCGTCAGGCTCACGATAATGTGGCTCATAAACGAAGGCAACAAGTGGCGCGTCATAATCCGCCAGCGACTCGCGCCGGCCAGCAGGGCCGCGGTGGCAAAATCCTCTTCTCGCAACGACAAAATTTTCCCGCGCACCTGCCGCGCCAAACCCGTCCACCCGATAAAGGACAACACCACCGTAATCCCCATATAGATTTGCAGGGGCGACCATGACGAGGGCAGGGATGCCGCGAGGGCCATCCACAGGGGAATCGATGGAAATGATCGGAGGATTTCGATCCCGCGCTGGATGAGATTGTCGATCCACCCCCCGTAGTAGCCCGATACCACGCCGATCACGAGGCCAAATACAAAACTCAGGGCCACGCCCACCAGCCCGATGGTCAGGGAAATGCGCGCGCCGTAAATGATTCTCGAAAGCAAATCCCGGCCGAGATGGTCCGTGCCCAACAAAAAGATCGTCCCGCCTTCCTCCACGCCAAAGAGGTGGAGATCGGTCTCGAACAAGCCCCAAAATTTATAGGGCGCGCCGCGCGTGAACAATCGCACTTCGCAGCGTCGCTCGCGGTCTTCGATATAGTACTTTCGCAGGGTTTGCGGATGCCGCACGCCTTTGATCCCATACGCAAAGGGCCAAAAATGCACGCCTTCATCCGAAGTGAAATGCAGGCGTTGCGGCGGGGCAAACGCATATCTGACCTGCCGATAGTCGAGGGGATAGGGCGCCAAAAACTCGCAAAACGCGGCCATCACATAGAGCGCGACAATCACCAACCCCGCGGCCATCGCCAAGCGGTGTTTGCGAAATTTCCACCACATCAATTGCCATTGGGATGCGGCGTGCGCGTCCGTGTCTTTCGTCGTGCCGAAGTCCGCCATTTACCGCTCTCCCTCTTCGTACCGAATGCGCGGATCCAGCCACAGCAACAACACGTCTGAAATCAGCGTGCCGACCAGGGTCAACAGGCTCAACATCATCACCAGACTGCCCGCCAAATACATGTCTTGATTCATCAACGCACGCAGCAACAACGGCCCTGTGGTGGGCAGGCCGAGCACCACCGATGTGATGGTCGCACCCGACACGATGCCCGGCAAAACCCAGCCCACGGTGCTGACGAGCGGATTGAGCGCCACGCGCACTGGATAGCGCATCAGCAACACCCAGTAGCGCACGCCCTTGGCCCGCGCGGTCAACACGTATTGCTTTCGCAATTCGTCTAGCAAATTGCCCCGCATCACGCGGATCAACCCCGCGGTGCCAGACGTGCCGATCACGATGACCGGAATCCACAGGTGCCCGAGCAAATCGAACGCCTTGCCAAGGGACCACGCCGCGCTTTGGTATTCGGGTGAAAACAGCCCGCCCGCACTGATGCCAAACGCGGAATA
Organism: Candidatus Latescibacterota bacterium; assembly: GCA_965242535.1. GTDB lineage: Bacteria > Latescibacterota > UBA2968 > UBA2968 > UBA2968 > VXRD01. The sequence goes on along the minus strand of OZ251458.1, from coordinate 3,307,326 downwards.
CCCGATGTACATAAACACGAGCGCGAGCAAAAAATTGGGCGTTGCAAGGCCGATGAAGCCCAAAAAGGTGAAACAGTAATCGGGCAGGGAATACTGCTTGACCGCGGAGTAAATCCCAATGGGAATCGCCAATGCCCACGTCATCAGCAACGTCACGATGGAGATGATGGAGGTCAACAGAACGCGCTCGCCAATCAGTTCCGTGACCGGGCGGTTCCACTCAAAGGACATGCCCAAATCGCCTTGCACCATGCCGACCAACCACCGCCAGTATTGCACCAAAAAGGGCTGATCGAGATTGTAGCGCGCGCGCAGGGCCGCGGCTTGCGCCTCGTCGACCGTCTCGCCGGTTTCCCCGAGTGCGGCGATGTACGACGTGAGATAATCGCCCGGCGGCAGTTGGATGATCGAAAACGAAATAAACGAGATGATCGCCATCGTGGGAATCATCCACAACAGGCGTTTGATGATCAAGATCGACATATGTGATTTTCCAATGCCGTTTTCCTACTTCTGTTGGAGATCATACGACAAAAAAATAAAAGACCTGTGAAAAATCAAGAAAGAGTGAGATTGAGCCGACCGCAAAAACCCTCACCTCCTCTTGGAAAGCACGGATCTATGTCGGATCGAATTAGGCAACTGTACCCCCGCTCATCGGTCTAGTCGTCCATTCGCCCGAAGCGCGAGCAACGCGCCCAACGTGACCCAGCCGCGCCATTCGAGTTCGCAACTCGGGCTCGCGGCTCGCCAAGTGATGGGCCAGCCCCCGTCGGATCGCTGGTCCGCGATCAGCGCGTCCAAATTGGTCGCGATATCCGCCTCCCGAAAATACTCGCGGAGCGGATGGTCGGGCGTGGGGGCCCAGTCGAGGGGTTTGCGGACATAGCCCGCGGCCCGTGCGTCTGCCACGAGCCCCGCCGAGAGCATCTCGCGGACCAAACGGTCGAGTTCGCGTTCTGCGCGTTCTCGGTCTGGCGCGTGATAGAGAAAGGCCAGTGCCGCGCCCATCTCATGCATTTCTTCGGCTTGCAGGGCGGCGATTTGCGACCAGCAGTACGCCGTGGCCGGTGCCAGCCATGCGTGTCGCACCCGATTTTTGTGCAAGACGCCGGCAATGGCTGCGGTTGGATTGAGGGACGCGGGCAGGTCGTCGACCGCGTTCCACCACGGCGCCCGCGGATACCGATGCGCCGAGGGCAACAGCCAGGGCACCCCGCCTTCGGGCGTGGTTATGGTGATTAAATAATCGCAGGCGCGTTGTACCATTTGGGCGTCGAACCCCACGGCGTCGAGAAACTCGAGAGCGTGTTGCACGGGCACGGGTTGGCTTTCTGGACAGCGGATATCCGGTTCGAGGGCGTGCCCGAATCCGCCATCCGCGTTTTGATAGGCGCGCAGTGCCGCGATCACGGCCTCGCGCGATCCGCCCTTGAAATGATAGGCAAATCGTTGCCGCTCGAGCAACCGCGCATTGTTCCAAATAAATTCCTCCGCCCGCTCAAATAGAGTGCGAGACATAGATGAGTTCTCCTTTTGATTCAATGAGAATTGCGAATTGACTACGCATTGCCCCCTATCCTACTCTCGCCTTGTATCTTTCCTCCACGACTCCGCCGAATAATTTGAGCGTTTGCTTGGATTCCCGCCGCCGCGCAATCCGTCAGCAGAAAACGCGCCCGTTGTGCGAAAGCGAATATCGCCCACTAAGCCGCTATCCGCAGTGGCTTATCTGCCTAAAGATACCAACCTGATTATAGATATCGCTCGAGTATGTCGCGCTTTCGCTCTGCTACCCGTTGCGCTTGGTCGGTTTGCGCGTCCACCTCATTGCATTCATGCGAATTAAGAGTAGAAAACGAGTAAGAAGCACGCCGCGGCGACTCGTCCAAAGACATGGACGAGTAAGCCGTTATAGGATCGTACTTGAGATGCCACCGAGAGATTCGTTTTTCGGTCTATCCAACGGAACAACCCCTCAATGTGTTGGCGGATACGCGAAACCTTTTGAGAAAAGCGTTTTTCGTCCTCTGTCAAGCTGGCTTGCCCCTTCTTTCGCTTCACAGGCGTATAGAAGGCCAAGTTCTGTTGCTTTAAGAGCGTGTCTTTCAAGGTTTGATCGGCGTTGAACAATGGGAATAACAGAAGTTTGCACTCGGTTTGTCCTCCCCGTCGCTACGCCTGTGCGGCGTCCATCCCCTGGCATCTTGTCATTCGGCGAACCTCGTTTGCTTTTGGAATGGGTTCTCCATCCTCTCGGTGACATTCCTTCATCAACTCCCAGGCGATTTTCAACTCGACCAACGCCTCGTCGGGCGTCTGTCCGAAAGCCGAGACATTGGGAAGTTCCACAAAATGCGCGAGATAATCGCCATCCTCGTCGAGAAACATCTCGACCGCAAATCCATCAAAATCGTCTGGGGCATTATTTTTCATTTTTTGTTTCCTCATTGTATTGCCTGAGAAATTGTCGAACTTGATAGCCCTTGGCCATGGCGCGATTGGGTTGGACACTGAGTCGGTACCCGCCGGGCGAGTACCAAACGCGGTGGCTTCCTCGCTGGCGGCGTAGCGTCCATCCGCATTGACGCATTAGGCGTTCAAACGCTCTAAATTGCAATCCATTTGGGTTTCGTTGCGCTTGGTCAAATAGGGTTTGATTCATGCTGTCATTCTATCGTGTTTATCGGTAGTTGCTTGCCCTTTGTCTTTCTTCGTGCCCTTCGTGACTCTCCCCTCGTCTTTTACCGCTGACAACCCATCCATCAAATCCCTTCCAGCGCGTTGGCTTCGATCCAGCCGCCGAGGCCCGAGCGCAGGCGCACCAGCAACCACCCGCCTTCTGCGCGTTCGATCTCGACCTTCGTGCCTTCGTGGAGCGTGAACACCTGAAGAAAATCGCGCCCCGGGCCACTGCGTCCAATGGCTTCGTCGGCCAGCACAATGGCTTTGGGAACGCGGTGTTGACGCGCCTTAAACGCGAGCATGCCGGCACTGCCCAAAAGCGCGACGATGAGCATCGCCAGCAACCCGGCCCACAGCACGCGGCGGATGGGCACAAAAATCCAACACGCCGCGACGCCGCTCAAACAAAAGATAAAGACGCAGATCAGAACCGCCAGCATATCGACCGAGAAAAACGCAAAAATCGCCTGCAAAACCCGCGTCAGGACATTCTCCTCGACCTCGGTTTCCCGGTCCGCTTTTCGGGCATTGGCAAATCGCAAATTCGCCAGCACATCCTCGTCTTTGGGCATCAACTTCAACGCGCGTTCATAAGACAAAATCGCGCGGCCCAACTGCCCGTTCTTAAAATGGGCATTGCCCAAATTGTAATGCACCTCGCCGTTGTTCAGCCCCTCGGCGAGAACGCGCTGGTATGCCGAAATCGCCGCCTCAAAACGCCCTGCGCGATAGTGTTCATTGCCCCGGTTGTAGAGCGCGGCGAGCGATTCGGAGGCCGAGATCGCGTCCACGCGCATCAGCCCCATCGCGACCGCGCCAATGAGGAACAATACCACTTTCATCATCTTTCCCCTCAAATACACCGCTCCAACGCGCCGATCAAATCCTCGGTCTGCCCGAACAACTTTTGCATTTCTTCTGCGGACGCTTCCCCGGGCGCGAATCGCGCGCGATCGCTCATGGCAAACACGTCTTGCACCTGCGCGATCACCTGTTCATCCACGCCGCATTCCGATAGCACGCCGCGGACCTGCTCTGCGGTCAACCCCGCGACTGCGCGATTGGTGCGATCCGCGACAAACTGCGCCAAAGCCCTGTGGATCTCGCCGTAAAACCCCGCGCTATCGCCCGCGTGCATCAACTGACGCGCCTTGCCCAAACGCCGTTGTGCCTCTGACCGGGAACGCCGCCTGCGCGCATAAGCCACATCGCCTGCCAACCGATCGCAGTGCCGCCGATACAGGTACGCGCCTGCGACCCCCAAAATCGGGACGACCTGCAAAAGCCAAAACCCGCCGCGTTGATGCAACGCCGCGCTCTGATCGACCAACTGCATGCGGTCGGGCTTGATGTACCGAATATCGCTACCCAGCGCGCGCACCTCTTCGCCCGGCAACCCGGCGACGGGTTGTGGCCCCCGTTCCCCCGGGGCGACGCGCAACGCGATGGGATCGGTCTGCGCGGTTTTGTATCGCGCCTGTGCCGGATCGAAATAGACCAGCGCGAAGGGCGGCAATGTCACCTGTCCCTCGCGCTGTGGAATCGCCACGTATTCAAACGTCTTTTGCCCGGCCGCGTTGCCATCGGCCTCCAGGTTCGCCTTGGGATCGTAAAACTTAAACCCCGCGCCTTTGGGACGAATCAAATCCGCTATCGCGTGCAAATTGCCCGTGCCGCGCACCACCACCTCGACCGCTATCGGATCGCCCGCTTTCACAGAAGTGGGGATGGCCTCGGCGCGCATCTCAAATTGCCCAACCGCGCCGCCAAACCCCCCGGGCGCGCCCGGGGGAAGTGGCTTCACCTCGATCGCGACATCGCCCGCCCGCACCGTCACCTGTTGCGTATTAAACGCGCCAAAGGGATCGAAATCGAACAAACCGTGCGCCCTGCGCTCGGCGACGATTTCGCAATTCACCTCGAGCGGCTCCAAGGCGTGCTCGCCCGCCGTGGTGGGAAACAGGGCCAACCGCTTGAGCAGGGCCGCATTAAACGCACGCCCATCGACCGTCTCGCGCTGCATGTTCAATCGCTGTGCATCGAACGCGGTCTCGGTCCAAAACCCGGTGAACGTGGGCACATGGCCGTACTGCACATTTCGCAAATCGTAGCGCGTGAACAACTTATAGGTCAGGTGAACAGGCTCCCCCACGTACACCGCGCGCTTGTTTGGAATCGCCTGCAAAAACAAATTTTGCTCGATATCCCGAATCTGCGCCTCGGTCATCGACCGCCCGGCTTGGGGCGTTGCCCGCGGCTTGGGGCGGCCGCTCGCCTTGACCACCTCGACGCGCACCTGCTCCGACCGCATCGTTTTGCCATCGTGGACCAACTGCGCCGGGCCGAGCATATACGTCCCCTCATTTTGCGCGAGGAAAGAAAACGCATACGTCGTCGTGCGCTTTGACGCCATCGCCCCATTGACAAAATTGACGGACACAGACGTGGAAGACGAACTCCCGGACAAATACAACCCGGCTGGCGTTGGCACGCGCGGCGCAGGCAATCCCACCATTTGCGCGGACTCGACCACCACCTTGAACTGAATCTGTTCGCCGACCTCGACGCGCGCGCGATCCACAGACGCCTGCAACGCCACATCCTGCGCCCATGATCCTCGCGTCCAGAACGAGGCGGTGGAAATGATGAACAAAAACAAAAATATCCGTTTCCCATTTTTCATTTTTTTGCCTTTTCGCACTCCGCAAATTAAATACTCTGTAAATTAAGTTGTTCTCAATTTTGATACGCACAAATCAGCACCTGCACGGCTCGCTTTTCTAAAGCGTTTGGTCCTAATCTCATGGATGATCGAGTCCCCGACGATAGGTTAGCAATTCCTCTGACCTTCCCAACGCAATACCACGACCTCTTCGCGGATATGTTGCTGAGTTGTGGTAGAGAACCTTTGTCTGAACAGATCGATATCCAACACGCGATACCCCAATCGGTCTGCGATTTCCGCCAACAATTCTCCGGTTTGGATCAAGACGCGAAAATAAGAAGCCTGATCACCCACCACATAGGCGAGGCGAGCACCGGGCTTCAAAACGGGTTTCAGGTTTTCCAAATGCCGCGCCATGCCTCCAAAATAATGGCAGACGACCCGAGCGTATAATTTTTCAAATCCCGATGTCTTGTTCAATGCGATCCGGCGATTTTCTATCTCTTTTGCCAATTTTTGCACGCGGTCAAATTTTGCGACCCACTCTCTATCCCTATCTTTTTGGTACACGCCGCGCGTATTGGATCGTATCAACCTGCTTTTGTGGATTCGCAGATCCTTTCGATCCGCCATAAACCCCAGCAACACGGATTCCAAGCGCGTGGTTCGGGTATAATCCTTTTCATTGGGATACGGCGGCGACGTGATAACCGCGTCGATGGATCGGGGTTGCAAAAGCGTTTTCAGATTGCGCGCATCGCCAAAGCGAACGACCGAGGGAATGTGGGCATGGGGTTTTACTTCGATTAAGTCCTCACACATGCTTTTAACACCCGCCAACCATGGCGCGACGACGGGCGCGTCTGCCTTGGCCTTCCCCACGCCAACTTCTGGCCCAAAGCGCAAATTGCTCGCGGTATAAACCACCTGTTTGGCGAGTGCTAAACGCTCGTAGTCATAACATCTCGCGTGCTTTAATTGGTCGATTTTTTCCAAAAGAGCCAAAACCTTGTGCAGCGGTTTGGGGCTGATCGAGTTTGCGATGATCAACTTTTCTCGTTCGGGGCTGAGTGTCCGCAGGTTTGCGGGCACCTTTTTATCGAGGGGTTGAAAGAGCGGGGCGTCATCTACGCCTTCCAACGCCAGCAACTTCGCCGTTTCTGCGGCGACCCGTTCTGCGTGATCGCGGAGAACCTCGGGGTCTATCTCCCAATCCGTCTTCACGCTTGCGGCGAATTTGACAACGGGATTGGCCTCGATGCCAAAACTCTTTATGCCCTGTTTTTTGCAGGCGACCAAAGTCGTGCCCGTGCCACAAAAGGGATCTAAAACAGCGCTTTTTTCGTCGAGTGCAAAGCGCGCGATGTAATTTTTTACGAGATGGGGGGGATACGAGAGAACGAACCGATACCACTCGTCGACGGGGCGATCTTCGGGATGCAGGCGGTTGCGTTCCTCGCCTTTATCGGTTTGCGTCAAATACGGCATTGTATTTTTTCCCGAGCGATGTGCCATTTGATCTCGCGCGCTAAGACAAGGTGAGTTCTTCTTGGAGCGCGTCTCCACAATGGTTGTCGCATGTTTTGAATGCAGAACTCGCCGCGTTTGATTTTAAGACGATCGGCATGAGATCTATCTTTTGGATTTCAGACGGAATGTGGAAAAATTCTTTTATGTCATCCCAGTCTGCGTCTCTCAACGTGATCAATTTATCGAGATAAAAACTGACCCAGCATCGCCCCAGTTTCGACCTAAAATTCTCTTGCAAAAGTTTGTTTTGCGTTATTTCGACGTATTTGTCGTCCAACTCAAAACCGATGAAATTTCTGCCCAACCGCTTGGCGGCCAATGCCGTTGTGCCCGTGCCACTGAAGGGATCGAGAATGATATCGCCTTCATCTGAAGCCATTAAAATGATGCGTTCCAATAAATGTATGGGCAACTGGCAGGGGTGTTTGTCTCTGTATTTGTTGTGTTTGACCCTGTGGATATCCGTCCACACGTCGGAAACGAGAGGGCCGAAGGGGTGTAACAATTTTTTTTTGCCGCCGTAATCCTTTGCCAGTAGCCCTTCTTTTCGCGTGCGTTTGTGCGGATAGCGAATCTCATGAAATTTCAATTGTTCGATGTCTTTGGCGTAAAATAAAATCCCGTAATGCGAGGGTTGCAGTGTTTTTCCCATGGGAGCTGTCGGCGCGTCCCAACTTATCCAGTGCTTGAAATCGGCGATTTCGTTGAGGTATCCCGCGTAAAAAGTGAGCCATTTCGGTATGTTGTGCAAAAAAATACTGCCCGTCGGTTTGGCGACGCGAACCATTTCGGTTATCCAGCGTTCGCACCAGTCCAAATACTCTCGGAGTTTTAGGCGGTCTGTGTAGCTGTTGTAGGACTTTTTGAGGTTAAATGGCGGATCGGCAAACGCGACATCGACCGAGTTATCGGGCAGGGTTTTGAGCAATTCTAAACAATCGCCTTGAACAACGGCGTTTAGGTATCGTTCAATCATCTCTCTTGCTCAAATAGAAGGGATTTTTTTCTGACGATTTGAAATTTGGTTTCAGTGCTCTGTAAATTAAGTTATTCTCAATTTTGATAGGCATAAATCAGCACCTGAATCGCTCGCTTTTCTAAAACGTTTGGTCCTAAAGCATCGTGAGTTGCCTTCGATGCGTTGGCTACGCCTGTGCCTACGGCGTGCGGCGACCTACTTTTTGTCAACAGAGAAGACGCGAATAAGCGTCTGAAGAAAAGTAGGCGAGCGGGGTACAACTGCCCGAGCAGTTCAAAAATGCCGCTCTCATGCGCCGAGGGGCTAGCACAGCGCAAAGCGCTTTTGTAATCGCACGACATGAGACAGCCTGCAAAGTGAGTTGCATAATGGATGTGCGTTGCGAGACGGACTTGCGCGCTGTGCGTGATGGCTTTCGTTGATGGGCTTTTGGGATGGCACGTTTGGCGATGGTTTATTTGATGTACGACATTACGTCCGTCACTCTCTTGAAAAATTGAAATTCCGACATTATTTTATTTAGCGAGTATTCATTTACAACCATGCCGAAACTCCCCTCATATACCTGAAGTTGAAAGCCGATGGTTCCCCTACCATTCATTGCCCTGATACCTCTTGCCGCGCAGCTTTAATTTGCGTCGCTTTTGCGACTCCTCTTCTCTCTCTCGCATCGCATTGAGAATCCGCGCCGCTTCCTCGGGCGTCATCTCCTCGGGCTGTGCTTGGCGTTTCTCTTTCTGCTGCTCTTCCCGATTGTCACCCGCATTCTGGTCTTGCTGGTCTTGCTGGTCTTGCTGATCCTGCTGTTGCTGGTCTTGCTGGTCTTGTTGATCCTGTTGTTGCTGATCCTGCTGATCCTGTCCATCCTGATTCTGCTGATCCTGATTCTGCTGATCCTGCTGGTCTTGTTGATCTTGTTGATCCTGCTGATCCCGTTCCTTCTGTTGCTGTTTATCCCGATCCAGTTTTTCCAACGCCAGTTCCAGATTCACTTTGGCATCCACATCATCCGGATTCAGTTCCAGCGATTGTTTGTACGCGCCGACCGCTTCTTGGAACTTCTCCTGCCGAAACAGCGCGTTGCCCAAATTGTAGAACGCGGCTGCGGCCAAATGCGGATGTTCCCCCTCCGTCGCACGCGCCATTTCCTGCATGGCCTCGGCGTATTTGCCCTGCTTGTAGAGCGCGTCTCCGGCATTGAAATGCAGTGCCGGACGATCTCGCGCCTCTTGTTGCGCTTCCAAATACCGGCGCAACGCGGCTTCGTACTCGCCCTTTTCAAACAGGGCATTGCCCTCTTCGTTCTTCTTCGCAACGGGATCGAGAAACGTCCATCCCAACAACGGCAACGCCAACAGAATCAACAAAAATCGTCTCATAATCTCGCCTCGTATCTTTCACTACGCCTCAAATCGCCCGCGCCACGCTTCTCGTCCCCGCCGTCTATCGGACAACAGGGCCTCGCTTGCAAAACACAGCAACGCGACCGCGAGGGGCCATTGAAATCGGTGGATGTATTGGGCATAACGTTGCGTGCCCAAATCGCGCTTCTCCATCTCGGAAATCCGTTCGTACACCGCTTGCAACCCAATGCCCCCACCGCTGGCGCGCACGTACAACCCATCGGTGATGCGGGCGATCTCCTTCAAAGTCGCCTCGTCCAAGCGGGTCTTCACGATCTTGCCCTCGGCATCCTTCAAATAATCCACGCGGTCGCCGTCGCGCAGGGGAATCAACTCGCCCTCGGCCGTGCCCACGCCCACGGCGAAAATTCGCACGCCGCGTTCGGCGGCGGCCCGTGCAACGGCGATGGGATCATCCGCGTGATCCTCGCCATCGGTAATCAAAATCAACGCCTTGTACTTGCCCTCGGTTGCCCCAAATCCCCGAATGGCGGTGCGAATGGCCTCGGCGACCGCGGTCCCCTGTTCCGCGATGAGGCTCGCATCGGCCTGCCCCAAAAACATCTTGGCCGCGGCGTAATCCAGCGTGAGCGGGCAGAGCACATGGCTATAACCGGCAAAAGCCACCAACCCGATGCGGTCGCCCTCGAGGCGGTCGATCAGCCCTTCAATTTCAAATCGCGCGCGGTCGAGGCGGTTGGGCTTGATATCCTCGGCCAGCATACTCAAAGACGTATCCAACACGATCACCAAATCCACGCCCTTGCGGTGGATCACCTCCAACTCCGTGCCGAACTGCGGTCGCACCAGCGCCAGCACCAAAAACGCAAGCCCCACGCACATCAGCGCGGCCTTGATCCCCTGCCGAACCCGGCTCACGCCCGACGCGAGTTTGTCCATCAACGCGGGCGCGCCAAATGCGTGCAATGCCTTGCGCTTGCGCCGAAACGCCCACCAGTAAAACAGGGCGAACACCGGCACGCCGATCAAAAAATAAAACGCCTGCGGATCCCCAAATCGCATCTCATCGCCTTTCGCATCTTCGGACGAGCACGGGCATCGCCCCTACTTCTGTCTCTTATAGCAAATAATCTACCCCGCCCCCTGACCGCTACGGCCAATGAGAGGACAGGCACGGGGGCCTGTCCCTACGATGGATGGGGCTAGGAGGGTAGGGACCGATAATGATAAAACAGCCTCTACGGCAACCGCCGAAACCGCGTATTGCCCAGCACCAATTCCAATGACAGCAACGCCAAGCCGGGGTAGAGAAATTTGTGGAACAACTCGCGGTAATCCACGTATTCGCGCATCTTGATCTCGGTCTTTTCCATCTCTCCGATCTCCGCGTAAATCTCCTCCAGCTTTTCCTCGCTCGTCGCCCTGAAATACTTTCCGCCCGTTGCATCCGCCACTTTTTTTAAGGTCTCCTCGTCGATCTCGACCTTGACCGGCACGTATCGCTTGCCGAAAATCCCGTCGACCTCTTGCATAATCGTCCCCTCGCTGCCCGCGCCAATGGCGTAAATGCGGACGCCTATCGCCTCGGCGGCGCGCGCGGCGGTCATCGGATCGATCTCGCCGCGGTTGTTCTTTCCATCGGTCAGCAAAATGATCACCTTGCTCTTGGCCTCAGAGTCGCGCAAACGATTCACCGCGGTGGCGATCCCCAGCCCTATCGCGGTGCCATCCCAGTCTTTATCGGCGATTTCGACCCCGTCGAGAAAACTCAAAAACACGCCGTAATCCAGCGTGAGCGGGCATTGCGTATAGGCTTCTGCGGCAAAGACCACGAGCCCCAAGCGATCGTGGGCGCGGCCCTGTGCAAATTGGGCCACCACCTCTTTGCACACCTCCAAGCGCGTCTTGCGTTGGTTCGCCAAATCCTTGGCCTCCATGCTGCTCGACACATCGATGGCGAGCGCGATATCGATCCCCTGACTCAAAATCTCTCGCCCCTCGCGCCCTGCCTGTGGCCGCGCCATCGCCGCGATGAGCAACATGAGCGCGACGCAGCGCAGCGCGATCAAACTGTGCCGCAAGCGCAGGGACAGGGATGGGCCAATCCGCCGCAAAATGCGCGTATCGGAAAACCGGATGCGCCCGGACGCGCGCCGCTCCCGTCCGACATAGCGGTAGATGAGCACGGGAATCAACAGCGAGAGCAACAGCCATTCGGGATTGGCAAACCGCATCACTCGGCCTCCTCTCGCGTTGGCGTCACCAATATTTTCACCATGCCGCGCACATCGTCCATCGCTTCGCGCGCCATCGCCGCCCGCGGTGCGAACTTGGCGAATTTGACGCGATCCGCCTCGTTCAAAAACCGCTCGATCGCCATCGCCAACGGATCGTCAACCGCCTGTGCGCGCAAATCTCGCGCGATCTCAAACGTCGTGCGCTCCACGGCTTGCACGGGGGTTTTGGCCTCTAGGCAACGCCGCAAAACGGACGACAACAGCGAATAGTACTGCCGGTAATTTTCCCGTTCAACCAACCCGAGCCGGCCCACCTCGTCCAACTCATCCAAATAGTTCACAGGTGGCGGCAGCGCCTCGGCTTTGGGCCGGCGCCTGCGGCGATACGCGTACCAAATCACCCCTGCGATCGCCAAAACAAGCCCGCCACACGCCAGCCAAAACCACAAGGGGACACGCGCATCGACCGCGACTGGGGGCTTTACATCGCGGATATCCGCCTCGCCCTCGGCCCTCGCGCTTTGCACCAAAATGTCGATGGGCCGAGACGCAATCGTTCCGGAATCGCCTGCGGCATCCACGAATTGCACGGACACGGGCGGCAACGCAAACGCGCCCACCTGATACGCGGTCAGGACGAGGTCTTGCGTCTCGCGCACCCGTCCATCTTCGAGTTGCGTCGTCTCCACCTCGCCCGTGTGCCGAATCTCAAATGGCCCGGGAAAATCCTCGCCAAACGCGATCTCCGCCCGATCGTCGGCCCCGCGATGCACGCGCAGGCGCAACACAAACGGATCGCCAAGGGTCAGGGTATCGCGATCGACACCCGTCAAAAATTCCACCGCCGCGCCGGCTGGAACCGGTTGCAGTCCCACCGCGATCAAAAAGCAAAAAATCCCACGCATCGCGTCCCTTCTTATTACTACGTAAATTAAGTTATCCTCAATTTTGGATACGCACAAATCAGTACCTGAGTTGCTCGCTTATCTAAGAAGCCATCTAAAAACTCGGGCCGCCATTGAGAGAGTCGCAAAAACATTCACTTTTCGCAGGTCAAAACCGTACAGACCGCGAAAATAGGACGCCTTGATTCCCCCCTTCCTCGCAGGAAGGGGGGCTAGGGGGGTAGGTCCCGATAATTTTTAGATGGCTTCTAAAGCGTTTGGTCCGAAAGCATCGTGGGTTGCCTTCGATGCCTTCGGCGACCTACTTTTTTTCAACAGCAAAAAAAAGTAGGCAAAAAATGCCGCTCTCATGCGCCGAGGGGCTTGCACAGCGCAAATCGCTTTTGTAGCAGGACGACATGAGTCAGCCTGCAAAGTAGGTTGCAAAATGGATGTGGGTTGCGAGACGGACTTGCGCGCTGTGCCTGATGGCTTTCGGTGATGGGCTTTTGGGATGGCATGTTGGACGATGGCTTCTTTGATGTACGGCATCACGTCCGTCACGCTCTTGAAAAATCGAAATCCCAAATTATTTAATTTACAGAGTACTTATGCTCCTTCTCTCGTCGCCCAATCGAGTCGCAACCATGCCATCGCCGAATGCGGTAACACCACCACGTCTGCAAACGTCTTGGCCGTGCCGTACCACAACTTTTCGGCTCGTCCAATGGTCAGTTCTTGAACCAATGCGTCGCCCCGCCAAAGCGAAATTTTCAACGCGGGATCATCCAAGCCGTAACGCGCTGGCGATCCATCCGTGCGATCGAGAAACTCGGCCACGACCAAATTGTGGACGCGGTCGATCAAATCATCCACCCCCGCATCGGCGATGCGCCCGCTCGGCGTCATCACATCCCACGCGCCCGCGCTGTCCCTCGCGCAGGTGATCGCGCTGTCCGGATAGGCCAAGCGCACGCGGTCGATCCCGGTCCTGTCGAACTCAAACACGCGCTTGTAGCGCAACTGCGTCAGCGGCACATCCAGGGATTCCGTCAGGAACTGCTCGACGATAAACACCTGCGGTCGGCCCAGCACCCGACCGTACCACAGCTTCAGGCGTTGGTCAGAAGCGCGCTTGCCCAGCGCCAGCGTCAGGGGCGCATCGCCTTCTCCGCGGTGCAGCACCACCTCGTAATTCGGATCGTCGAACCCGTACGCCACCGGGTCATCCACCACCTCTTTGTGAAACGACGCCACGCGCTCGTCTTTCAATTTTCCCAACAACTTCAACACCTCGCGCTCGTCTGCCCGCGCTTGTATCGGCGCGACGAGATGCCAGTTCAGCCCATCTCGCACCACCTCGTACGTCCGCTCGGGCGTCTCGATGCGCGCCCGCGTCACCGCGTCCGGATCAAAGGGAACGACCCGCGTATCGCGCAGGGCCATCAGCGGTCGGTTGAACCGCGCGCGGTACTTCTTCTTCGTCAACGCGATCTTCTTCCCGCCCGACCACGTCAAATAGCACGCCTGCTTAGACGGAATGTCATCGCCGAAAAACAACCCCACGGGATCGCCCGATAGCGGCTCGAATCGCACCGCGACCACGGGCGGCGCCAGCCCAAAATCCGCGAGGGCCACCCCATCGTAATCGCCTTCGTCGACCACGACCCGCCCGCGCTCGACTAATTGCGCGATCTCGATCATGCCTTCAAATTCGATCCAATCGGCAGGCGCTTTTATCGGCGCGACCAACATCCACTCATTCCCGCGTTTTTCAGCGACAAATCGCCCGTAGTCATTGGTCAATGTCAACCGCGCAACGCGATGCCGCGCGACGTCGATAAACGCATTTTCGGCCTGTGCCGCGCGTTGCTCCTCGGCCATTTTGGGGCGTTCGACCAAAAGCACAAAGCCCACCAAGCCCAAAAGCAAAACCGCCAAAATCGCGGTTATTTTCATGCCTACCTCCAAAATCCGTAGTCAGTACCTACATCGCCTCGGGGTGGCAAAGTAGGGGCACATTTGTACCAACTCATTCCTTATCGGGACGTTTTGCAGTTCCACCGTCCTTCAGAGAAGCCATCGCCAAACATGCGATCCTAAAAGTCCATCAACGAAAGCCATCGGGCACAGCGCGCAAGTCCGTCTCGCAACCCACATCCATTTTGCAATCCACTTCGCAGGCCAACGCATGTCGTGCTACTACAAAAGCGCTTTGCGCTGTGCTAGCCCCTCGGCGCATGAGAGCGGCATTTTTGAACTGCTGGGGCAGTTGTACCCCGCTCGCCTACTTTTTGTTGCTGTAGACCATACTACGCGACAAAACTAAGAATCGGGTAAAAACCGTGCTTCTTTTAGGATTTTCAGACCGCGTTGAAACGTGCGTGCGTGGTCTTGGATATTCAAAAGGACATATTGCAGATAATCGAGTCCATATCGAAAGAGACTTTTCTCTTTCTTATCATGGTTTTTTATTTTGAGCGGGGTATGGTGGGCTCTCTCTTCGCCCATGAGATGGGCCCAACACACGGCGAGGGTCAACAGGGCGATGAGTTTTTCGATGCGGTCGGCGTCGGTGAGATGGGTCTGTTCGAGATCAAAGCCTCGGCGTTTGAGGTTGGCGAAGAGGACTTCAATGCGCCATCGTTTTTTGTAGGTCAAGAGTGCGTCAATGTCCGGTGTGTTGCTACCGACCATCACCCATTCCTCTGGGCATCGGATGGCCGATAAAGAGAGCGATTGTCCATAGACGCGCCCGGGTTTTGGCAAGGTCGTTTGCTGATTCAAGGTCAGATTGGCGAATCGTTTTTTCAACGGGATCGCGTTTTGTCCCGTTTCGAGGAGCGCGTTTTCTTTGAGGCGAATGACAAAAGGCATGTTGTTTTCGGTCAACCACTTAAACCACTCTCGCCCAATAAATTCGCGGTCGGCTACCAAGGCGCGAATCTTACAGGTCTTGATGTGTTGACGGACCCGTTCCATGAGGGCTATGCGCTCTTGCGTGCTCGAGTTGCCCTTTTTGTTGAGCATCTTGAAGCAAATGGGAAACGCCATGTCTCGATAGAGGATGCCCACGGTCAGGAGATTGATCGACACCTTACCCAATGACCACTGGGTCCGGTCCATGGCGAGGATAAAATCCGATTTGACCGGTAAGAGATGCAGAATCAAGCCCGTTGCCCAATCTTCCGGCAACGTGAACTCGGCGAAAAAACGCTGGATTCTGCGGTAGTTGGATTTTTGCTTCACTTTGCCATTGAGCGCATTAGCCAGTTTGGTCAAATTGACGGTCGTCACTTTCATCAAAGCCAAGAGAAAGGCCGAGAGGAAGGTCACCCGGGCTTTATGCCAAGGAAAATGCGCTTGCAGGATGGGGTATAGTTGCATAACTTGATCCGACATAGACCTGTGCTTTCTGAGAAGGGGTGAGGGTTTTTGCGGTCAACTTAAATCTAACTCTTTTTCGGATTTTGCACAGGTCTTTATTTTTTGTCGCGTAGCATGGCTGTAGACAAAAAGTAAGTCGCCGAAGGCATCAAAGGCAACCCACGATGCTTTCGGACCAAACGTTTTAGAAAAGCGAGCCATGCAGGAGTTGATTTGTGCCTATCAAAATTTGGTATCATTTAATTTACGGAGTATTTAGTTGGTACAGATGAGTAGGGGCATCGTCCCTACGGTCTACTATCTCGATTTTGGACAGGCACGGGGGCCTGTCCCTACGACTGATACGGGGAGCTAATCACAAACCACTCGCCAGAGACAGCGGGCCGATAGCCGCTAACTTCTCCCCTTTCTCCCCTCTCCCGCCTTTCGCCTTTCGCCTTTCACCTTTCACCTTTTGCCTCTTGTATCTTCGGACAGGCACGGGGGCCTGTCCCTACGATTGCGATTGCTTCTCGCCTCTCCCGCCTTTCGCCTTTCACCTCTCCCGTCTCCCGTCTCCCGTCTCTCGCCTCTCGCCTCTCACCTTCTCCTTAACCAAACCAGCACCCCTGCGACAACGGGAATGGCCGGCAACGCCAGCCAATACACCCAGCGAAACCAAAAGTCATCGCCCGGCGCGAGTGTGAGCGGGCGATGGCGCGTGCTTTTGGGCCGAATGGTAATTTTATCGCGCGCCCTGAGCAACCAGTTCGTCGCATTCATAAACAAATCGCCATTACCCACCTTTTCCACGAAGCGGTTGCTCGCAAAATCCGAATCGCCAAAGACCACCATGCGCGCCCGTGCGCCGCGCCGCTCGGCCCCGGCTTTTACCGCCATCGTCACCGGCCCTTCAACCGCCATCGCCAGCCACAACGGGCCCGGGCGGTCGGCGCCCGATGTGTATTCCACCGCATCCGCGTCTTTATCGTGGAGGGCGTCCAAATGCGTCTCGCTCCAACTGTGCGGCGAGGACAGCACCAGCGAAGAAACCTCTGCGCCCGGCAAAGACCCCGCGCGCGCCATCGACCGGGTCAAGGGATAAAAGGTCTGCAACCCCGAGTGCCTATCCGTAATGGGGTGTTTGCTGTAATGCGTGGCCACGGGAACGGAAAAATCCGCGCCAGGCAGCACATCGCTCTTATCCACCACAAAATCGTCTCGCAAGCCGACAGACCACTTTTTCAACAGCGGCTCGAGCCCGGTGGCGACGAGGGGATCCAACAAAAAGAACGCCGCGCCGCCCTGTTCGAGATAGGTCGCCAAAGCATCGACCTCGGCGGGCAAAAACGGGCGTTTGGGCCCCGCGACGATCAGCGCATCGCAGTCTTTGGGCACGCCTTGCATTTGTGCCAATACGAGGGACGGGCGCACGTCGTGATTGCCTTCGATGAGCAACTGCTTGGCTTTTGAAAATCCCGTCTCCGATTGATCGTCGGGATGCGCCTCATCGTGCCCGCCCACAAAATAGACCACGTGCCGCTCGTCACTCGCCAAGCGCGCAATGGCATTGGTCAACGCTTTTTCGGACGCTTCCTCGACGCGTTCTTCCCGATAGCCGTATTCGATCACCGAAACGCCATACCGCGTCACCGTGTATCGCTTGGCCTCTACCGGCTCTCGGTCCGGATCGACGAATCGATACGCAAATCGCCGCGAATGATAGGCGTATTGCTCGAGCAGGTGCTCGTAATCGCGCCGTTCTGCCTCGCGGAAAAACGCCACGACATTGACATCTTCCGACAAGTTTTCCAAAAGCGACACCGTTTTGGGCGATAGGGTATAAAGCCCGCGCGCGGTCAGGTCAAAGCGCGCGTGATAGCGCGTGGTCAAAAAATTGACCGCCGCCAAAATGCCCAGCGCGATCAACACTATCGCAAGGGCATTGGAGCCGTATTTCAAGGTTCGATGCGAGAAAAATTTGGACATAGCCCTACCCAATCAAAATGACGAAAGACAATAAACTCCAAAGCCCTACTCGATCCTCATCCTTCTCCTTTGGTCAGCATCTGGATGCGTGCGAGGATGGCATGCACGGTCTCGGTGACGCCTTCAAGCAACGCGAAACGGTCGTCCATCGCCACCACCACGCCCTCATAGCGGTATTCCACTGCATACTTGGTCAGCCACGTCAGTTGTTCACCGGCGGGCGTATCATTCTCGCCGGGATGCTGGCGCACTATCGCCATCAAGTCGGCCAAGTCGTGGGTGTTCCCGTAGTCGGCATCCAACGCGGAAATCCATCCCTTCAGCGCGTTCTCTATCGCCTGCTGTGCGTGGAAGCCAATCGCTTCTTGATCGGCGTCTCCTTCAACGAGGATATTCAAAACGCGGAGTTCCCGCTCGGCGTTTGCAATGCGTTGCCGTATATCCGGCCAATTCGTCGGTTCGGGATTATCGTAATTCACTTTGTCTCCATTCGCATCATAGCCATCGCGCACGGCTTGTCCCGCGAGGTGATTGCGCGCGCGGCGGCCATCGTGAAACGCATCCACGCTCATGTGAACCAAATCTACGCCGATCAGATCGCCGTACACTTCTTCGATCTTGCGATGCGCCACTTTACTGTTTCGCACGTATTCCCACTTATCCTGCCGATCAGTGTCTGTGACGATGAGCAGATCGATGTCGGAATCCGCGTTAAAATCGCCCCGGGCGCGAGAGCCGAACAGGATGACCCGATCCGGATGCACCGAGTCCTCAACCGCGCGGGCAACCGCACAGGCTTTCGGATCGGGGCGATGTTGGCATAGAATACTCGGCATGGTCATTTTCCGATTTCAGGTCAGCATCTGAATGCGTGCGAGGATGGCATGCACGGTCTCGGTGACGCCTTCGAGCAATGCGAAACGGTCGTCCATCGCCACCACCACGCCCTCATAGCGGTATTCCACCGCATACTTGGTCAGCCACGTCAGTTGTTCACCGGCCGGCGTGTCATTCTCGCCGGGATGCTGGCGCACTATCGCCATCAAGTCGGCCAAGTCGTGGGTGTTCCCATAGTCGGCATCCAACGCGGAAATCCATCCCTTCAGCGCGTTCTCTATCGCCTGTTGTGCGTGAAAGCCAATCGCTTCTTGGGCAGAATCGGCCTCCACCAAATCATTCAAAACGCGGAGTTCCCGCTCGGCGTTTGCGATGCGCTGCCGTATATCCGGCCAATTCGTCGGTTCGGGATTGTCGTAATTCACCTTCTCTCCATTCGCATCATAGCCATCGCGCACGGCTTGACCCGCGAGGTGGTTGCGTGCGCGACGACCTTCGTGAAACGCATCCACGCTCATGTGAACCAAATCTACGCCGATCAGATCGCCGTACACTTCTTCGATCTTGCGATGCGCCACTTTACTGTTTCGCACGTATTCCCACTTATCCTGCCGATCAGTGTCTGTGACGATGAGCAGATCGATGTCGGAATCCGCGTTAAAATCGCCCCGGGCGCGAGAGCCGAACAGGATGACCCGAGCTGGATGCACCGAGTCCTCAACCGCACGGGCAACCGCACAGGCTTTCGGATCGGGCCGCTGATAGAATTGAGTGTCTGGCATGGTTCACTCTCTTTTGGTGCGGAAGCACTCGCAACCGATGCCGCGGTCTCATAGCTCGCGGCTCGCGACACCTGCCTTGCTTTGCGGTGCATGGACAATTCCCAACAGCCCATCTATGGACAAATCCTCATCGAGCAACGGCCAGTGAATGCCGTATCCCGAGGGAGAAAGCTCAAAAGTAGTTTTTTCCAATTCGGATGCGTTTTGAAGCGCGGCTGAAATCTCGTCCAACTTGAACGCCTTGATCTCGCCATCGATTCGCAAGGTCATAGCATCGCCTTCAAAACGCACCTCGGTCACTTCACGATATGGTTTCATCGTCGACTTCTTTGCTGGAACTCTTCCCATTGCTGTTCGATTCGGTCAACGCACGGATGCGTGCGAGGATGGCATGCACGGTCTCGGTGACGCCTTCAAGCAACGCGAAGCGGTCGTCCATCGCCACCACCACACCCTCATAGCGGTATTCCACCGCATACTTGGTCAGCCACGTCAGTTGTTCGCCAGCGGGCGTATCGCGTTCTTCGGGATGCTGGCGCACTATCGCCATCAAGATGCCCAAGTCGTGGGTGTTCCCATAGTCGGCATCCAGCGCGGAAATCCACCCCTTCAGCGCGTTCTCTATCGCCTGTTGGGCGGTGAATCCGATAATTTCTTGGGAAGAACGGGAATCCTCAACGAGAACCTCCATGTCGATGAGATGACGCTCGGCGTTTGCAATGCGTTGCCGTATATCCGGCCAATTCGTCGGTTCGGGATTGTCGTAATTCACCTTCTCTCCATTCGCATCATAGCCATCGCGCACGGCTTGTCCCGCGAGGTGATTGCGCGCGCGACGACCATCGTGAAACGCATCCACGCTCATGTGAACCAAATCCACGCCGATCAGATGACCGTACACTTCTTCGCCCTTGCGATGTGCCACGGCACTATTTCGCACGTACTCCCACTTATCCCGCCGATCGGCGTCTGTGACGATGAGCAGATCGATGTCGGAATCCGCGTTAAAATCGCCCCGGGCGCGAGAGCCAAATAGGATGACCCGATCCGGATGCACCGAGTCCTCAACCGCACGAGCAACCGCACAGGCTTTCGGATCGGGGCGATGTTGGGATAGAATACTCGGCATGGTCACTTTCCGATCTCAAGTCAGCATCCGGATGCGTGCGAGGATGGCCTGCACGGTCTCGGTAACGCCTTTGAGCAACGCGAAACGGTCGTCCATCGCCACCACCACGCCCTCATAGCGGTATTCCACCGCATACTTGGTCAGCCACGTCAGTTGTTCACCGGCCGGCGTATCATTCTCGCCGGGATGCTGGCGCACTATCGCCATCAATTCTCCCAAGTCGTGGGTGTTCCCATAGTCGGCATCCAGCGCGGAAATCCATCCCTTCAGCGCGTTCTCTATCGCCTGCTGCGCGTGAAAGCCAATCGCTTCTTGGGCCGAATCGGCCTCCACCAAATCATTCAAAACGCGGAGTTCCCGCTCGGCGTTTGCAATACGTTGCCGTATATCCGGCCAATTCGTCGGTTCGGGGTTATCGTAATTCACTTTGTCTCCATTCGCGTCATAGCCATCGCGCACGGCTTGACCCGCGAGGTGGTTGCGCGCGCGACGACCATCGTGAAACGCATCCACGCTCATGTGAACCAAATCCACGCCGATCAGATGGCCGTACACTTCCTCGCCCTTGCGATGCGCCACCTTGCTGTTCCGCACGTATTCCCACTTATCCTGCCGATCAGAATCTGTGACGATGAGCAGATCGATGTCGGAATCCGCGTTAAAATCGCCCCGGGCGCGCGAGCCAAATAGGATGACTCGATCCGGATGCACCGAGTCCTCGACCGCGCGGGCAACCGCACAGGCTTTCGGATCGGGGCGATGATGGGATAGAATACTCGGCATGGTCAACTCCGTCGCAACTAATCAATCCAGTGCCATCTTAGCGCGCTCCCCTTCGGCGAGTTAGCAACCGCATCCAATCTCGGTCCCCGGTTGCGCCCTGTCGCCTTCTGTGGCGTAGCCATCTCGCTTCCACCAATCGAGACCGCCGATCAATTCGCGCACTTGATAGCCCAGCGTCAGCAGTTTCAAAGCCGTCTTTGTCGAGGCGTTGCAGCCGATGCCATCGCAGTAGCAGGCATAGACCTTGGACGAGTCGAGCGACTCGACAGAATTGGAACAGATCGCCTTGTGGGGCAGATTGATCGCGCCCGGAATACGCTCTTCGGTATAGGCTTCGGCAGAACGACCATCGACGATGACGATGGATTCGCCCTCAGCCAATGCCACGTAGAGATCCGCCGAATCCATTTCGTAAGCCAACTTGCGCTGGTAGTGGTTCATCTGATCGATGTCCAAAGTTTTCTCCTCGCGGCGAGCTAATTTGGTGCAATTTCGCCCAATGGACAATATAGCCTATTCACCTTTACTGGTCAACGTGCGGACGCGAATGATGATGGCATGCACGGTCTCGGTGACACCTTCGAGCAACGCGAAACGGTCGTCCATCGCCACCACCGCCCCCTCATAGCGATACTTGACCGCATAGGCGGTCAGCCACGTCAGTTGTTCACCGGCGGGCGTATCGCGTTCTTCGGGATGCTGGCGCACTATCGCCATCAATTCTCCCAAGTCGTGGGTGTTCCCATAGTCGGCATCCAGCGCGGAAATCCATCCCTGCAGCGCGTTCTCTATCGCCTGCTGTGCGTGAAAGCCAATCGCTTCTTGGGAACCGCTTACTTCGATCAGCTTTTCCAAGTCAGAGAGTTCTCGCTCGGCGTTTGCAATGCGTTGCCGTATATCCGGCCAATTCGTCGGTTCGGGATTGTCGTAATTCACCTTCTCTCCATTCGCATCATAGCCATCGCGCACGGCTTGACCCGCGATGTGATTGCGCGCGCGACGACCATCGTGAAACGCATCCACACTCATGTGAACCAAATCTACGCCGATCAGATGATCGTACACTTCCTCGATCTTGCGACGCGCCACGGCACTATTCCGCACGTATTCCCACTTATCCCGCCGATCAGAATCTGTGACGATGAGCAGATCGATGTCGGAATCCGCGTTAAAATCGCCCCGGGCGCGCGAGCCGAACAAGATGACCCGATCCGGATGCACCGAGTCCTCAACCGCACGGGCAACCGCACAGGCTTTCGGATCGGGGCGATGTGGGGATAGAATATTCGGCATGGTCACTTCCCGATTGAAAACGTCAGATCACTGCTTTGGCGGCAGGATATCCGCAGGCGTGACCGGGGTATTGCCGAGCAGGCCCACGCTTCCGTAGAGGTCGATCGTCGTTTGCCAGCCCTCTGCGGTCTGTTGTCCGACGTCCTCGCCGATAAACGCGCATACGCTCGCCCAACTCTTCTCGACATACTGTGCGTCTTTGTCCGGGAAAATCTCCAAAAACGTCCGCACCGCCGCTGTCTGATCCGCGCAACCCTCGCGGTACCCGTCCAGCACCGCAGCCGTCACATTGTCGATCAACTCCCGCTCGCGTGCGTACGTCTCTGCCGACGTGATCAGGTTCAAGCTATACCCCTTCACCCCGTACTCGTCCAGCGAAAGTCGAAACGTCTCCCGCTCGAGGGCGAGGCGGGTCGGACTCATCTCGAAGTAATGCAACACCGCATCGGCATGCCCGTCGAGCAACATCGGTATATCGGGGCCGCGGATCGAAACGAGCTCGATATCTTCCGCCGCGATGCCCACGATTTTCAAAAACGCCTCGAACTCGTTCTTGTTGATACTTTCGGCATAGACGCCCACCTTCTTGCCGATCAAATCCCCAGGCGCGCGGACGCCTTGCTCGGCGAGGCCGTAGATCACCGTGGGCAAACGCGGATACAACACAGCCGTTGAAACCAAGCGCGCGCCATTGCTGTTCGCAATCACCGTCGCGCCCCCCGAAGCGGTGGCGATCTCGTATTCGCCCGCGGCCACAGCAGATGCCGCGGCATTCGCCCCCCAAGACTGGACGATCTCCACATCCAAACCAAGACGCGCAAACCCGCCCCGCGCTTTGGCGAGATAGACGCCGAGATACGTCGGCTCTGCCTGCCAATCGAGGAGAAAGTCGAAGGGTTTCCCGCTATTTTCCGTCTGCGGTGACGACTCGCATCCAAACAGGAGACCGGCGGCGATCAAACTCATCAGGGCTGGTCTCATGATTTCCTCCTCGAGGTGAATCTGCGAAACGGAGCAACGGCGATAGCCATTCGAAGTACATCGGATTTTGGGGCTGTGGGGTGGGGGCTGACCTCATCTGTACCAACTTGTTCGTTATCGGGATCGCTTTGCCGTTCCACCGTCCTTCAGAGAAGCCATCGCCCAACATGCCATCCCAAAAGTCCATCAAACAAAGCCATCGGGCACAGCGCGCAAGTCCGTCTCGCAACGCGCTTCTGTTTTGCAACCCACCTTGCAGGCTGACGCATGTCGTGCCATTACAAAAGCGATTGAACTGCTGGGGCAGTTGTACCCCGCTCGCGCTGTGCAAGCCCCTCGGCGCATGAGAGCGGCATTTTTGAACTGCTGGGGCAGTTGTACCCCGCTCGCCTACTTTTTTTTGCTGTTGAAAAAAAGTAGGTCGCCGAAGGCATTGAAGGCAACAAACAATGCTTTAGAAGCCATCTAAAAATTATTGGGACCTAACCCCCTAGCCCCCTTTCCTAGGAGGAAAGGGGGAATAAAGGCCCTTATTCTTGGGTTTTAATCTGCGAAAAGCGAATGTTTTTGCGACGCTCTCAATGGCGGCCCGAGTTTTTAGATGGCTTCTTAGGGCCAAACGCTTTAGAAAAGCGAGCAACATCGGTGCGGATGGGCACGGAACGGGGCTTTTTCGATAGATGACCGAAAGGGCTGTTTTGATGGCTTTGGGATCTATCCCCTCGGCCCTCGTTCCTCGCTGCGCGCATTGAGGGAACGCACAGGTGGATGGGGAGATTTATTTTTCCCCCGCGTAATGGCGCACCGCATCCCAATCGAGTTCTAAGCCCAAGCCAGGCGCGGTGGGAATGGCGAGCATGCCATCGGCGTCGAGTGCGAACGGCGTGGTGACGATGTCCTCGATATAAGGCGATGGGGTGATGTATTCGACCCAGCGCGCAATCGGATGCGCCGCCGCCAAGTGGAGATCGGCGGCGAGGCCGACCGCGGTATTCCATCCGTGCGTGACGACCAAAACATTGCGGTCGTACGCATACCAGATCAGGCGGCGCACTTCAGAAATGCCCCCCACTTTGGTGACATCGGGCTGGATGATGTCGTACGCGCCGCGCTCGATCCACGGCATGAAGCTCTGCCGCCGGGTGAACACTTCGCCTCCCGCGATGGGAACGGGCGCGTGTTCGCGCAATGTGATATGGCCTTCGATATCGTCGGGCGGGAGGGCTTCTTCAAACCACGCGACCTCGTAATCCCCGAGCATGCGGGCGGTCTCGATCGCCCATTTGTAATTGTGCGGCCAAAACGCATCGCTGCCGCCCGCATCGACCATGAGTTCGACCTCCGGGCCACAGGTCTCTCGGGCGATTTTGACCAAGCGTTCATCCACGCGCCGATCCACGCGGCCAAACGCCCCCCAACCGAGTTTGAGCGCCCGAAACCCCCGGTCGAGCGCGTTTTGCAAGGTATGGGGAAATGTTTCCGGAGCTTCAAAGAGAATCGATCCGTAGGGTTTGATTCTCTCGCGGTAATACCCGCCGAGCAAGCGACCCACGGGTTGCCCGACCGCTTTGCCGAAAATATCCCACAGCGCGATGTCGATGCCGCTGATCGCATGCGTGACCGCGCCCCCGCGCCCTTGCCAGAAGGTCATCTGGTGCAATTTTTCAGACACGCGCTCGGGCTCCAGCGCGTTTTCCCCCATCAGGTTGGGACGCAACAACCCCATGGCCCCATCGACCAACGCTTTGCTGGTAAAAACGCTCCCTATCCCGCGGATGCCCTCGTCGGTCTGGATCTCGACCAGCGTGTGCATATTCTCATCCGGCCCGGGTTCATGCGTCCACCCGGTCATCGGCGTTTCCCCAAACAGCGGAATCGTGCGAATATCGGCGATTTTCATGGGTGATCCTCAATTCGGTGTGTGAAGAACCCCACGCTGAAGCGACGGGGCTTACGGGCGATAGGCTAAGGCGCGATCTCGTCTTTATAGATTTGAGGCCTCTGTAAATTAAATGATACAAATTTTGATACGCACAAATCTGCACCTGCATAGCTCGCTTTTCTAAAACGTTTGGTCCTATAGCATCGTGGGTTGCCTTTGATGCCTTCGGCGACCTACTTTTTTTCAACAGCAAAAAAAAGTAGGCAAAAAATGCCGCTCTCATGCGCCGAG
Source organism: Candidatus Latescibacterota bacterium (assembly GCA_965242535.1). GTDB lineage: Bacteria > Latescibacterota > UBA2968 > UBA2968 > UBA2968 > VXRD01. Next base: position 3,281,649 of record OZ251458.1, on the reverse strand, counting down.
GGGCTAGCACAGCGCAAATCGCTTTTGTAATAGAACGACATGCGTTGGCCTGCCAAGTGGGTTGCAAGAGGGATGTGGGTTGCGAGACGGACTTGCGCGCTGTGCCCGATGGCTTTGTTTGATGGGCTTTTGGGATGGCACTTGTTGCGATGGTTTAATTGATGTATGGCATCACGGCCATCACTCTCTCAAAAAATTGAAATTCCGAATTATTTAATTTACAGAGTATTGAGTCATGGATTTCTCGCATTTTGTAAATATTCCGCGGCGGCGCGGGCGACGATGCGCTCTTCGTCGGTTTGGATGATCAGGATGGCGACCGCGCTGTCGGGCGTGGAGATCGCGCCTTCTGTGGGCGGATTGGCATTTGCGGACGGATCGAGGTGGACGCCCATGTATTCGAGGCCCGTGCAGATGCGCTGGCGTGCATTTGCACCGCGTTCGCCAATGCCGCCTGCAAACGCGATGGCGTCGAGGCCGCCGAGTGCTGCCGCGCACGCGCCGATCTCTTTTTTGACGCCATAACAAAAGGCCTCGAGCGCGAGGCGTGCGCGGTCGTGTCCCTTTTGCGCTGCGGCTTCGAGGTCGCGCATATCCCCGCTGATGCCCGAAATCCCGAGCAGGCCGCTTTCTTCGGCTAGGATGCGCGCCATTTCGCGGATGGACAGATTTTCGCGCGCCATGATATAGGGAAGGATGAATGCGTCAATCGTTCCGATGCGCGTGCCGTTGATAATGCCGTGCTGCGGCGAAAAGCCCATAGACGTGTCGATGGATTGCCCGTTGCGAATCGCGCACAGGGAGGAACTCCCCCCGAGATGGCAAGATACGAGGCGCGAATCCTCTCGGCCGAGCAGTTGCGCCGCGCGTTGGGCCACATAGCGATGGGACGCGCCGTGAAACCCGTATTTGCGAACCCCGTATTTTTCGTACCATGCGTAGGGCACGCCGAAAATATAGGCGTAGTCCGGGATGGTATTGTGAAACGCGGATTCAAACAGGCCGATGAGGGGCAGGTCGGGATGGTCTTGGGCGAAAATGCGAATGGCTTGGATATAGGGCGGATTGTGCGCCGGCGCGAGGGCGTTGTAATCCGCCATGCGCTGCAAAATATCTTCCGTGAGGAGATGCGTCCCTGCGTCGCCGCGCAGGTGAACGGTCTTGAAACCGACCGCGTCGAGCTCGGACAAATCCGCGAGTACGCCTGTGCGGGCATCTGTGAGACGGGCGATCACATCGCGCACGGCATGCGAATAGTCCGGCAAGTGCTGTTCGGTCTCAACCGCGCATTCGCCCATGCGATGGGCAACCGGCGACGAGGTATCGTCGATGCGCTCGAGACGCCCTTCGGCGAGGACGGACTCATCGGCCATGTCGAACAAGCGGTACTTGAACGACGTGGAGCCGGCATTTGCGACGAGAATTTTCATGGGAAAGCCCCAACGGGTTCGCGCCTTTGAACGGGTTTGTCCGCAATGGGCAGGTGGACGAGCGACGAGGTCAAGCTCAACAGGATGGCGGCGATCCAGATGCTGTCGTAAGAGCCGGTGGCGTCATACATGCGCCCCGCTAGCCACACGCCTGCAAAACTGCCGATCTGGTGGCTAAAAAAGACAATGCCGTACAGGGTGGAGAGATAGCGCGCCCCAAAAATCTGCGCGACCGTGCCGCTGGTCAGGGGAACGGTCGCAAGCCACAAGAAGCCAATGAACCCGCCAAATACCAGAGCGGAAGTGGTCGTAACCGGTACGACGAGAAATCCGCCGATGACCAGGGCGCGCCCCAAATAGAGCAAACTCAAGAGGTACTTTTTGCGGTACCGATCGCCGAGTTCGCCCGAGAGATAGGAGCCAAAAATGTTGAACAGGCCAATGAGGGATAGCGCGGTCGCGCCTGCCATTTTTGAAAGGCCGTGATCGGTCAAAAATGCGGGCAGATGCGTGGCGATAAATGCGACGTGAAATCCACACACGAAAAAGCCCGCATTGAGCAACCAATATCCCGAATGGCCGCGCGCCTGAAGCAGGGCGTGAAGCAGGCCGCCGGGTTCGGCGGTTGAGTGCCGATTTTGCGCGCTGTCACCTTGCGGAATCCCCATGCACAAAAAAGCAATCGCGCCCGTGATCAGCGCGATAAGAGCAAATGAAGCCTGCCATCCAAAGTGGGAGAGGAGCCACTGAACGCCGGGCACGAGCGCGAAAGTGCCAAACGAACCGGCCGCGGTGATGAGCCCAAACCGCGCAGCGCGTTTTTCCGGGGGCACGACCCGTGCGACCGCGCCGAGGATCACGACATAGGAGATGCTGCTCAGGGCAATGCCCATCAGCGCGCCGAGCACCGAGTAGAGGCCCAAGGGCGTGCTGACCGAAGACAAAAAATAAAAGCAAATCGCGTAGAGCAACGCGCCGCCGGCAACGACCCATCGCGGCCCGAAATGATCGGCGACAATGCCCAATACCGGCAGGCCAAAAACGAGGTTTTGCCAAGCGATGGCGAGGCTAAACACCTCGCGCCCAATGCCGAGGTCTCGGCTGATCGGCGTCAAAAAAAGGCCAAAGGATTGGCGAATGCCCATGCTGATGAACACGATGAGGGCACTACAAAATAGGACGATGGTCGCTTTGCGATGGGGCATCTGTTGGGCACTCTGCCTTGTCGGTCAACGGCAAATTCGCTGTTATGATTATTCCAAAACAAACAAAGGAGCGAACGATGAATCCCGCAATAGAAGAGCGTTTACGCAATCCTCCGCCGAACAGCGCCATCGCACGAGCGCGCGATTTTGGCATCGACCTCACGTTGCTCATCGAGCGATCGCGCCTCACGCCTGAAGAACGGGTATCGCGCCTGCAACGGGAGATGATCGCCCTCGATCAAATCCGCGGGAAAAAAGACGGGAGACGGGAGACGGGAGACGGGAGAGGTGAAAGGCGAAAGGCGAAAGGCGAGAGAGGTGAGAAGCTATCGCAATCGTAGGGACAGGCCCCTGTGCCTGTCCGAAGATATAAGTAGGGAAATCGCATGGTTAGTCTGAAAAATCTCATCGTTGGAAGCCTTGCGCGAAGCCGATGGCGGTGCTTCATCCGAGCTTCATTGATGAACCACTGTGCCGTATTCGTTGGGAATCGGGCCGGTGTACGTATAGGTTTCCCAAGGCGTGTCCCGATGCGATTCGCGGACGATGGCTCGGATTTCTGAAACGCGATCGGGATGGCCCGCGGCCAGGTCGTTTTGCTCGCCGATATCCGTCGCCAAATCGTAGAGTTCAACGCGCCCTTCGAGGTTGGTATGGCCCTCGGGCAAATACGCTTTCCAATCTCCCATGCGAACCGCGCTGACGCCGCGCCGCTCCCAGTAGAGAAAGTCGTGAGCGGGTTGATCCTCTCGGCCCATGAGCGCGGGCGCCATCGAGATGCCATCCACGGGTTCGGGAATGGACGCGTCGGCCAATTCGCAGAACGTGGGCAGCATGTCCTGAAACCCCGACGGATGGGCACTCGTCGCGCCGGGTTGGATCGTCCCCGGCCACCGCGCGACAAAGGGCACGCGGATGCCGCCTTCATACAGGCTGCCTTTTCTTGCGCGCAACGGGCCGGCGGCGTTGAAGTGTGCAAGCGTGTTGCCGCTGCCGTGCGGGCCGTTGTCACTCGTAAAAATCACGAGGGTGTTTTCGGCAATGCCGAGTTCGTCCAGCAGGTCCAAAAGCGTGCCGATGTCGCGGTCCATGCGCGTGATCATCGCCGCTTGCGTTTTCTGATCTTCCGTCCATGGCCTGTCTTTGTAAATGTCGAGCGAGGGAATTTCAAACCTCGTGTGTGGAATGGTGTACGCCAAGTACAGGAAAAATGGATCGGCCTGCTGGTCGCGCACAAATTTCAATGCCTCGGCGGTGAGCAAGTCGTGGGAATACGAGTTGCCGTAGAGCATGATTTTTTGATCGTTTCGCCACAGGTGTTGCGGATAATAGGTGTGGGCTTCGCGCTGGCAGTTGTATCCAAAAAAGTGATCGAATCCCTGATTGTTGGGATCGCCCTCCGAGCCGGGATACCCCAATCCCCATTTGCCAATGCAGGCGGTGGCATACCCGACCCCTCTGAGCAATTTGGCGACCGTCTGCGCGTCGCCTGGAATGGGGACATTGCCCTCGATGGGCATGGGGCGGTTGTCGCGCACATAACAATGGCCCGTGTGCAACCCGGTCATCAGCACGCACCGCGAGGGCGCGCAAACCGAAGACCCGGCATAGTGATCCGTGAAGCGAATGCCCTCGGCGGCGATGCGGTCGATATTCGGCGTGTAGATCAATTCCTGACCAAAACAACCCAAATCGCCATACCCGAGATCGTCCGATAGGATGTAGATAATATTCGGCAAGGATTTTTCAGACATGGATTTTGACCTCCTGAACGAGTCTTAACACTGGGTTAATGATGCCGTATCTGAATCGTCCAGATGCCGGGCGGTAGGATGTCCCATGCCATAACACTGCTGGCGACGAACTTGGCTTTCACCGCATCAGATACATCGTTGTGGATGCAAAATAAAATGACGCCGTGCGGGGCAGACATACCGCCACGGTGTACCAGTTCTCCAAAGTCCTTGTCATAAGTGATCAGCATGCGGCCTTCTCGAGTCGCCAGTTCCAGCAGGTTGGGGTCTGCTTCTCCTCGGTCGGTTTCCTTTGCCCAACGCACATCGTAGCCCGCCGCACGCAGTTGGGCGATAACCTGTTCCGGCATATTTTCGTCGGCGAGTATCCTCATCATCGCTTGCCATCCATGATCGCGTCGATATCCGCCCAAGTCACATTGGACAACTTCGCCCCGGTAGCGGCGTACTCTCGACAGGCTCGGATGTCTTCCGGGGTAATGTGCGAATACATGCGGATGATATCGGCCTCGCTTCGTCCCCCGTCCAGCAAATCCACGATCAGTTCCACCGAGATTCGCGTGCCTTTCACCGTGGGCTTGCCGGCCAGGATCAGCGGGTCTTTGACGATTCGATCTCGCCAGATCGCGTCCTTTGTCATTGCGCGTCTCCCATTTTAATTTTGGGAAGGGGATTATATACAATAGTGCCAAAAACCGATGTCCACCACCAACATCTAGTACTTTGCAAAATCATAGTCTTTCATCTTGAAAAAAGGGACATCACATGCCCTCATGTGTGTTGCATTCCTTTAACTTGAGTTAAACAACCAATTACAAATGGCCATGAACATAAGGATCAAACCAATCAAACCAGACCACCAGATCAGTCCGTTCAAAATACGCCCGCCTTTGCTTGCGGCCATTTGCCGTTTCCAATATGGCAGTTCAATTTTCACATGTTGCCAAGTAATCTGGCTTAAATTTTTCCAATAGCTTTGCCAATACCCTCGCTGTCTTTGGCCTCGCCACGGAGCACCACCTATGGAACACACCCCCAAACGAAACCCTATGACATCTTTCCACGCATACATGACAGCCTCTTCTTTGAAAGATAGACCTGACAAAAGACATTTCTTTGTAAGAAAGGGCAACGGCAAAAAGAACGTCCTTTTACAAGCAGACGGACTAAATTCATACGTAGGTCCTGTTGATAAAGGAAAAGGTATAAACGACCTTCTATCTCTGTACAGAGTGAAGGTTTTGCCTACACGTTTTATATGATAACCTCTCGGCAACGGACTATAAGTATAATCCGTTGCTTCATCTGTCGGCACTTGAGTCTGCCAATAATGGGTATAATGATGATACCCCAACCACGAAGGGTTGTAATATGAGGGAACGTCATACTCTGGAAGTTTTTCGGGATCGGTGGTGTGCCTCACAACTCGACCGTGTTTATTCTTAATCTTTTTGACAGGCTTACCAGACCCTTTCTCTCTTTCATAAACGAACCAAACATCCTTACCTCTTACCCTTTCACTGTAATACTCATATTTGCACTCTACTTCATGTCCTGTCCGGAGTTTAACAGTGTCAAACTCGATTTTACGAAACATTATGCACCTTCGCTCCATGTTCATGCCCCCCGCCAAAATTGGGCATAACAATAAACAACACACCATCAGCAAGATGACCCACACTTCCAACATAATACCTTCCGGAAATAGAAGCGTTCAGAACATCATGCAAATGCTCCAAACGCTTTAACCAAACCTCCTAATATGGAAAAAAAATAAAATTTCTTCCGTACCATATAGAATCTCTTTCTATTCTCTACTTCTGTTCACTCCCCCCTCGGCGAGACAAATGGTCTTCACTGACAAATTTCAGTATCTCGCGTACCCCCTTGAGATACACGCTCCGGCTATCCATCCCACGCATGAAATCTAAGTTGTCACCGTGGTAAAACATGCGATTGAGGATGTTCAGGACACCATGAGACGCCATGAACGCTCTCGAATTCATTCCCAAGCTTCATTCGCCTTCGCCAACAAGAGGATATTTGAAGCGGTCAAGTAAAGCACATATCCAGCAATGTGTTCTGGAACAAGGATTTCTTCGTCTCCCTGCCCATGTGCCGCCATGCGGTTACGAGCCGTGGGAACACCGGACTCCAATGTGCTCTTCAGTGCCGAAAAATGTGATTGCATTTCCTTTGGGATCAATTCTCGTTCAAACACAATATCGATTAGACGCTTGGCACTATCGGTTTTGTCGTAACCCCATTTTCTTTTTTTACAAATCACTTTGAGACAACTCTCAAATGCTCTGAGGCAGTAGATCAGACATTCCTCGTAATTTTTTTCTCGGTAGTGCTTGTGTGCGCTCATAAATTCCGCATTCGCAACTTGGTACATCGGATCGGAAAGCAGGTGCATTGCCGGTTGCATAATTTCAGCGTGGGGCCACTGAGAATCAAGGCGGATCATTTCACCGGATTCAAACTGATACCCTACACCGTGTTCTTGAAATCGACGATTCAATTTATCAATTGCATTTTTTGGCAACATAGAACACGAAAGCTCAATGACATCAATGACCTTTTCTATATCTCGCGTGTTAAGAAAGAAGTTACAAACTTCCTGTCTCCAATCATGCTCCCCCCCGAAAAGAACTTTTTTTTCTTCCCAAAGCTTTGGTTCACCGTATTCATCACGCAAAACTTTACAAATTTTTTGATACGAATAGACTTGACTGTACCCAAAAGCATCGTCCCAGATGTTAATAATCTGAAACCGCAAATTTCGAGACATTTCTTCATATTGGTACACATCAGGCAATTCACCACGTTTTCGCTTTTGCCGCTTTGAAAAAAGATCAAAAATTTTCATTTTTTTTCCTTAACGTCATACTACGCGACAAAACTAAGAATCGGGTAAAAATCGCGCTTCTTTTAGGATTTTCAGACAGCGTTGGAACGTGCGTGCGTGGTCTTGGATATTCAAAAGGACATATTGTAGATAATCAAGTCCATACCGAAAGAGACTTTTCTCTTTCTCACCATGGTTTTTTAGTTTGAGCGGGGTGTGATGGGCGCGCTCTTCGCCCATGAGATGGGCCCAACACACGGCGAGGGTCAACAGGGCGATGAGTTTTTCGATGCGGTCGGCGTCGGTGAGATGGGTCTGTTCGAGATCAAAGCCTCGGCGTTTGAGGTTGGCAAAAAGGACTTCAATGCGCCATCGTTTTTTATAGGTCAAGAGTGCGTCAATGTCCGGTGTGTTGCTGCCGACCATCACCCAGTCATCGGGGCATCGGATGGCCGATAAATAGAGTGCCTGTCCATAGACGCGCCCGGGTTTTGGCAAGGTCATTTGCTGATTCAAGGTCAGGTTGGCGAATCGTTTTTTCAACGGGATCGCTTTTTGTCCCGTTTCGAGGATCGCGTTTTCTTTGAGGCGAATGACAAAAGGCATGTCGTTTTCGGTCAACCAGTTAAACCATTCTCGCCCGATAAATTCGCGGTCGGCCACCAAGGCGCGAATCTTACAGGGCTTGATGTGTTGACGGACCCGTTTCATGAGGGCTATGCGCTCTTGTGTGCTCGAGTTGCCCTTTTTGTGGAGCATCTTGAAGCAAATGGGAAACGCCATGTCTCGATAGAGGATGCCCACGGTCAGGAGATTGATCGACACCTTACCCAATGACCACTGGGTCCGATCCATGGCGAGTATAAAATCCGATTTGACCGGTAAGAGATGCAGAATCAAGCCCGTTGCCCAATCTTCCGGCAACGTGAACTCGGCGAAAAAACGTTGGATTCTGCGGTAGTTGGATTTTGGCTTGACTTTGCCATTGAGCGCATTGGCCAGTTTGGTCAAATTGACGGTCGTCACCTTCATCAAGGCCAAGAGAAAGGCCGAGAGGAAGGTCACCCGGGCTTTGTGCCAAGGAAAATGCGCTTGCAGGATGGGGTATAGTTGCATAACTTGATCCGACATAGACCTGTGCTTTCCGAGAAGGGGTGAGGGTTTTTGCGGATAACTTAAATCTAACTCTTTTTCGGATTTTGCACAGGTCTTTATTTTTTGTCGCGTAGTATGCTTAACGTTTATGCCTTCCCAACAACACCAAGAAATTACACTCTCCAAAAAACAACCTTCAAACATACAGACCCAAAAACCAACAAACCTTTACCACATCCTCTACTCCCCAAACCCTAATCGGTGAACATACTGGTGTAAAAAGATAAATAGGCGCATTCTCTTTGATACTTTTAGAATGCGCCTAGATACCATCACGCCACCAATTTCATTTCTTTGAGACGCGCCATCATCTCGGCTTGTGATTTTTTGCCTTTGATTTTATTGCAAGACGGGCACAACAGTTGCCGATTCTCCTCGTGATCACCCCCGCCTTTGGCCCGTGCTACAATATGATCGACCTCAAATATCCGATACGGAAACTCGTACCGACACCCATTGCAACGCCCCTCTTGAACACCAAACAACCGACGCTTCAACGTATCATACCGCACGGGGTTGCCCACGTCGCTCCGTTTCGGAATATCCGACCGAACGATCACATCCGGCAATTTCGCACCCTTAAACAACGCATCCTCATCCGAAGCGTGCTGTAAGCGCATACGAATCAAGTCATACGCCTTCGGACTAAGGTCAATGCCCACCCATTGACGACCCAAACGCTCTGCGGCCTCACACGTTGTCGCACAACCGCAAAAGGGGTCTAAGACAACATCGCCCTCGTTTGATGAAGCTTTGATAATTCGTTCGAGTAACGCCAATGGCTTCTGTGTCGGATAACCCGTCCGTTCTTTGCCCATGGTCGGTTTTATATCGATCCAAACATTGCCAACAAGTTGTCCCCGATAGTCATTCTCATATTTTCTTCGTTGTAATTTGCCGTCGGGTAAAATGACAAAATTACCTTTTTGGTACTCTTCCTCTAATCGTTTTTTCGTCAATCGCCAACCGCTTGCGTATGGGTTTGTATAACCTCGCCACGTATAACACTGGTTAGGTCTTGCGCCCATATTTGGCGTGTTGTAGATATGACTGCTATCGTCATAGTACCTGCGTCCATCTCCATCCACAAGATTGAATTTTAGGTTGCGTTCTTCTTCTGTTAATTCTACGTAGGGACTTACAGGTGTATGACTACTTTTTACATAATACAAAATTAAATCATTCATCGTTCCCCACTGTTTGGGCGCGTGTTGAAAACTGCCATGAACAGACGTATGTCTGCGCCAGACAATTTCATTTCTAAAATTTTTATTATCAAAAACCGAATCCATAATCAATTTCAAATAATGGCTTGCAGTGGCATCAACGTGGAGATAAATACTGCCTGTATCTTTCAACACTCTTTTCAATTCAAGCAGTCTTACCGCCATCATGATCAAATAACTTTTCATTCCTTTACCATGCGAATACTCACTCGCTTGTATCACGTTATACAATGCTGGGGCTTTATCCGCAATCTCACCAACCCATGCATTGTCGACATCTGATAACGTCCACGAATCCTTAAAGGCTGCCCCCGCTGCTTCACTCCCAATCGGCGCGGAATAATTGCGATTGCTATTAAATGGCGGATCGAGATAGATCAAATCTACCGAATCCGAATTGACACCGCGCAAAATATCGAGATTGTCGCCCTCAAAAATGGTACGATTTTTAACATTCAAGCCCATAACAAAGCCCTCCCAATATTTACAAATCTATACTGTGACCATTAGCATATTCCACATAAATTGACAAAAAGTAGCCCGCCGCACGCAACCGGATGACGACCTGATTCAGTATATTTTCGTCGGCGAGTATCCTCATCATCGCTTGCCATCCATGATCGCGTCAATATCCGCCCAAGTCACGTTGGACAACTTCGCCCCGGTAGCGGCGTACTCTCGGCAGGCTCGGATATCTTCCGGGGTAATGTGCGAATACCTGCGGATGATATCGGCTACGCTTCGTCCCCCGTCCAGCAGATCCACGATCAGCTCCACCGAGATTCGCGTGCCTTTCACCGTGGGCTTGCCGGCCAGGATCAGCGGGTCTTTGACGATTCGATCTCGCCAGATCGCGTCCTTTGTCATTGCGCGTCTCCCCTCTTCAATTCCTCTACGACCCTGCGCGTGATTTCCGCGACGAGATCGGCTTGTGGCGTTTGGGCAGGAGGCGATCCGCCCGCGCCCAACGTGCGAATCGTGGGAATGCCGTCGTCAGATGCGGGTTGTGTTGTAGGTGCGTCGGGTATATCGCAGGCCGGATCCGGGCCGCGTAGGCCCATGCGGTTGCGGATGGCGACCAATTTGGCGACCTGTTCGGCATTGAGCTCGTTGTACCCTCCGAGTTGTTTTGCCACGAACAGGATTTTCGCAAAATGCTCCAACGTCTCCATTTTGTAATAGGCGTTCATCACGTCCGCGCCAATGGTGGTCGCGCCGTGATTTTCGAGCAAATACGCGTCGTAATCCTCGACGTATTGCCGGATGGGTTCGGAAATCTCCGGCCCGCCCGGCGTGCCGTATTCCGCAATGGGAATGGCGCCGAGCGTGATCACCACCTCGGGCAACACACAAGCGGTCAGGGGCACGCCTGCAACGGCAAACCCCGTCGCGGTCGGCGGATGCGCGTGAACCACGGCGCGCACGTCCGGACGCTGGCGATACAAAAAAATGTGCATGCCAATTTCAGAGGACGGCCGCCGTTGACCGCTGACGAGCACGCCGTCCATATCCACGACGCAGAGGTCTTCCAGCTTGAGAAAGCCCTTGGACATGCCCGTCGGCGTGGTGAGGATGCGGTCTTCTTCGATGCGACACGAGATATTGCCGTCATTAGAAGCGACAAAACCGCGCTCGTACACGCGGCGACCGGCTTCGACAATGTCGATTTTGGCTCGATGGAGATTCATAGAAAAGTCCTGAAAAGCGATCACATAAGAACGCGGATAAAAGCGGATGAAAGCGGGGCTCGCTTTTCTAAAGCGTTTGGTCCGAAAGCATCGTGGGTTGCCTTCGATGCGTTGGCTACGCCTGTGCCTACGGCGTGCGGCGACCTACTTTTTTTCAACAGCAAAAAAAAGTAGGCGAGCGGGGTACAACTGCCCTAGCAGTTCAAAAATGCCGCTCTCATGCGCCGAGGGGCTTGCACAGCGCAAATCGCTTTTGTAATCGCACGACATGCGCCGGCCTGCGAAGTGGGTTGCAACAAAGATGTGGGTTGCGAGACGGACTTGCGCGCTGTGCCCGATGGCTTTCGGTGATGGGCTTTGGCGATGGCACGTTTGCGATGGCTTCTCTGAAGGACGGTGGAACAGCAAAGCGATCCCGATAATGAATGAGTTGGTACAAATGGGGAACGGACTAACCCATCCAGTCAATCCTATCCACGACCCGACAGTTTCCTGCGCGAACACAGAACCGGACAAAAAAACGGACTAACCCACCCAGTCAATCCTATCCACGACCCCCACGATCACGGAGCGCACGGCGGGCAATTCCACATTCAAGACGAGGGCCGCGGCAGCACCTTGGCGAAGCACGAGAACGGTCTCGCCGCGGCCGACGCCCACGGAATCCACCGCGAGGGCAGACGCGCCATCGTCATTGCCATCCGGCGCGATGGGCTGCACGACCATGAGTTTCGCGCCGCGGTAATCGCCGTGCTTAATGGTCGAGGTGACACTGCCGAGCACGCGCGCCAAAAACATCGCGTCCCCCTATTTGCCAACGCATCACGCATTGACCCGATCCACGATGCCGACAACCGCGGCATCCACCGGGCCGTATTTATCGGGCAGGGCGTTGGGCGCTTCCCGCGAACCGACCCAATAGATGATCTCGCCATCGCTGGCATTGACCACATCCACAGCCACAAACGCATCCCCGGCCTGCGCGTGGTCATGGTCGATGGGTTCGACGATGAGCAACCGAAACCCGTCGAGCGCGGCGTCTTTGCGCGTGGCCCAAATTTTGCCGATAACGCGACCGAGAAACATCGCTTCCTCGCGCGGTTCTAGACGATTCGGAAATAGTCGATGAGGGCACACCGACGCTGGCGGGTGAACGTGCGGGCCGAGGTACAACCCTCGCCGGTGGGGGTGGCGATCGAGAACGAGGTATAACCCTCGCCTCCTGCGCCCAATCCCGCAGAGGACGCGCCGTTTTTGACGAAAATCGTACACTTGCAACGGCGCGCCATGACGGTCATATTCTCGACGTTTTTCGAGTGCATGACCGCCGTGTGCCGATAGCCCCGTTCCGCGCGGATCGCCCAATCGATCGCCGCGTGGACATCGGGCGTGCGAACGATGGGGATGAACGGCATCATCTGCTCGTGTTGCACAAAGTCGTGCTCGTTTTCGACCTCGCCGATCAAGAGTTCCGTATCCGGCGACACATTGACGCCGATTTGGGCCGCGAGCACATGGGCACTGCGTCCGACCAACGCGCGGTTGAGCACCCCATCGCCCTTCGAGTCGCGGGGAAACGCGAGTTTCGTCAGGGCATCGATCCGATTGCGGTCGAGCACCACGCAGTTGTTCGCCTCCAAGTGGCGCGTCAGTTCGTCGGCCACGGATTGCACCACAAAAACTTCTTTTTCCCCAATGCAGAGAATATTGTTGTCAAAACCGCCGCCTTCCACAATGCCGAGGGCGGCCTTTTCGATATCCGCGGTTTCATCCACCACCACAGGGGGATTGCCCGGCCCGGCCGCGATTACGCGCTTGGGGGCCTGCATCGCCGCTTTGACAACGCCGCCGCCGCCGGTGACGAGGACGAGATCCACGCTCGGATGCACGAACAGGGCTTGCGCGGTTTCGATACTCGGTTCGCGCACCGCAACGAGCAAATTGGGCGGCCCGCCCGCCCCTGCGATGGCGCGGTTGAGCATTTGAAGACCCAGCAACGAAACGCTTTTCGCGCTCGGATGCGGGGCAAAAACCGCGCTGTTGCCCGCCGCGATAAAGCCGATGGCATTGTTGACCATCGTGGGCACCGGATGCGTGGATGGCGTGACCGCTGCGATGACGCCAAAGGGCGCCATTTCGACGACTGTTAGGCCATTGTCGCCCGTCCAAGCGATGGGGTGCAGGTCTTCGACCCCGGGCGTGTGCTGTGCCACGACCTCGAATTTGCGAATTTTGTGCGGCACTCTGCCCATGCCGGTTTCTTCCACGGTCTTTTGTGCCAAGCCCTTTGAATGCGCCAGGGATTCGCGGCGAATCGCGGCGATGATGTCCCTGCGTTGGTCCAAGCTCATCGCTTCGAGGGCGCGTTGCGCTTCCACCGCGGCGGCAATGGCGTCTTCGAGATCGTCGAAAATGCCCTCATCGCCCGTGCTCTCACAACGCGCAGGCGGCGCGATAACCGCAGGCGCCGCACCACCTGCCACGAGATTCCGCACGACCTGCTCGACCACCGATTGGATTTGCATTTCGTCTAAGTTCATAACCCTGCCCGTATGAAAATCTCATTCACATCAAAATGGTGAAGCCCGCCTGCTCAAAATCGCGATCCGTGCTCAGTGCTTCCCAAAGCCCCCTCGATTCCATGAGTTGGAAACTGGCGCAATCCGTAACGCCCCACCGCTTGTCCAAACGCGATTCGTAATAATCAAGGGCGGCCCAAAACTGTCGACTCGTCTGTCTCACAATCTCCACATTGGGATTGCGGTTGAGCCCCTTCACCATCTCGCCGACCTCTCTGCGCCTCTCCCTTCCGTATCCCGCGATGTGGTTCAGCAGTTCGACGAGAACCATTTCACTGGTCACTATCCTGCAATTTATCAATTTTTCTGTGAGGTGTTTTGCCAACTCATGGGCTTTATCCCGGGGATTTATCAAAGCGATCCAGTAACTGGCATCTGCGAAAAGGATTCGCATTAACCACCCTCCGTCTTTCTCCGCCTGCCGTACTTGTAATCATGCCAATTTTGGGCCAAGTCCATTGGCACATTATCCCATGTGCTCTCCGGCGAGGAGTTGTGAATTTTTTCAAATATTTTCAGAATTGACCGCCCCGTTGAGACAGACGGATTTTCCCTTTTCGCCCGGCTGTCCTTTGGCAAAGGATTTCCCTCGCAGTGAACGGCGAGAGCCGGGACCTGTTGGCAATGCTTCAAACGCGAGATGTGCTTCGGTTTGCCCGCTTCGTCGAAAGCCCCCCGTCCCCTGACCTTGAGCCACACCGCGTTATGCAGGCGCAGGGCATTGGTGACGATCATCTCCTCTCGGTCGGTGAAGGCAACGGTCAACGCATCGCCGTTCTCCAGCAGCAACTCGAACGAACCACCGCCGCCTGCCCGCAACGCCACTGCCCGCACCTCGCCTATCGCCTGCACCTCTGCATCGAGAGGCCGTTCAATTTGCTTTGCCATAGCGCGCCTCCATGCGTCTGTTTTGCCGACCCCTGACCGCTATTTCCGATACACCGCTTCGCCGTCGATTTCCGCCGCGTCGATGATCGCGACGATGACCGCGTCGACGGGGCGATTTTCAGTCGCGCTCGTCATGCGCGCAGAACTCCCGCTGCAACAGAGCACGACTTCGCCATCGCCTGCGCCCACGGCATCCACGGCCACCACAAAACTCGCTTTGGGTTCGAGCGAGGGCAAATCCAGGGTTTGGACGATTTGGAGCTTAAAACCGTCCAACCCGCTGTCTTTTTGCGTGGCGACCACTGTTCCCACCACCTTGCCGAGGGTCATGGTCTAATCGTCTGAAGACGCGCCAATCGGCAGAATTTTTTCCAGGCTGCCGTGCGGTCTTGGAATGACGTGAACGGAAACGAGTTCGCCGATTTTGCCAGCCGCGGCTGCGCCGGCTTCGGTCGCGGCTTTCACCGCGGCCACATCGCCGCGCACCATCGCGGTGACGTATCCCGCGCCAATGCGCTCCCAGTTGACAAATTGGACATTGGCGGCTTTGACCATCGCGTCTGCCGCTTCGATCATCGCGACGAGACCTTTGGTTTCGATCATGCCGAGGGCTTCACCCATGTTGCAATTCCTCCTGTGAAAAGATCACCGTGTCTGAAAAACGACCGCATCGACTTGCGGATCGAGATTTGGAATGACGTGAACGGAAACGAGTTCGCCGACCCGTTCGGCGACGCGGGCACCCGCTTCAATGGCTGCGCGAACCGCACCCACATCCCCACGCACGAGCGTGGTCGTGTATCCCGCGCCGATTTTTTCGTATCTTTCAATGGCGACATTGGCGGCCTTGACCATCGCATCGGCCGCCTCTGTGGTGCCGATGACCCCGAGTGTTTCGATCATGCCAAGTGCTGAAGCCATGTTCAAATCCCGTTGCGCTATTTCAAAATGTACACCGTATCGCCGCACGTGAGATCCGCAGCATTGGCGTCGTCCGTATCGAGATGGAGTTCGGGCAAGTAGCTGTCGTCAATTTTGAGGCGCACATTTTCATACGTGACGCCTTTCTCGCCCCCCACGCGCACGCGCACGGACGGCTGCCCCTCAAAGCCGTAGCGCGTCACGTCCTCGGGCCGCAGGTGAATGTGGCGCGACGCGCGAATGGCCGCAT
The DNA here is from genome assembly GCA_965242535.1 of Candidatus Latescibacterota bacterium. Lineage (GTDB taxonomy): Bacteria > Latescibacterota > UBA2968 > UBA2968 > UBA2968 > VXRD01. The sequence continues at coordinate 3,265,702 of OZ251458.1, read as the reverse complement.
CGACCGTCACCGCGCCCTTGGGGCCGATGAACGTGACGGCCTCGGCCCCTTCGAGATCCCCCGAATCGCGCACGGGCGGATCGACCCCGAGAAAAATCGCGTCCGTTCGGGCGAGTTCGACCTGATTGTAGGAGCGGCTGGGGCCGAGGATCCGCACGCGCTCGAGGGCGCGCAACCGAGGGCCGACGACCGAGATGATTTCCTCGGCGGCAAACGCGCCGGGCTGATAGAGTTCGCGGTAGGGCGTCAAAACGCGCCCCGGGCCAAAGAGAATTTCGAGTGTCTCATCATCGACATGGGCATGGCGCGCCGATACCCCCACGGAAATGGGAATCTCCTCCCCATTCCGGCCGCGCACCTGGCGCGCCACCTCTCGCGCAATGCGGTCGATGGCATCGCCATTTTGCCCGGCGGAACACAGTCCGCAATCCTCGCACGCCGAGGCGTTTTTTAGTAGCGCGAGCATCGTCAAAATTTCCGCGTCAAATCCCGTTCACAACGGCGCGAAAATAGCCCATTGCCCGTGCAAAGTCAAGGGGATTAAAAGCCAGAAAAGCCATGACGCTTGACAATCCCCGCGCTTTGAACCAAATTCAGAATAGATCGGAATACGCGATAAAAACATGGCATGTTGCCGCGATCCCTCCCCGGTTTTAATCGCGAGATCGCTATGATCGCAACCGGTACGAGCAACGCAAGACCGAGCGAGCTATTCTCTCGGTTTGAGAAACTGGACACGAGAGGCTTGCTCTGCGTTTTGCGGCGGCTCTCAGCGCACAAAATAAAATATCGACATAAGCCACTGACCGCTCTTTCTATCACTCCGAGAACCCAATCGTGGCACAATCCATTCCACGCACAACTGCGGCATCCACGCGCGCGCCTGTGCTCACGCCGAAAGCATTGACCGTTGGCGTTCTCGTCGTGGTCGCGGTGAATTTGGCGGCGCCGTTTTCCGAATGGATCGTGCGCTCCACGCTGTTGACCACCAATTATTTTCCCCTGGGCTTGGCCGCGTTGTTCATCCTCGTCGTCGCGGTGCTCAATCCCCTTTTGAAAGCCGCAAAGCGCGGAGGCGGCCTGACCGGCGATGAACTCGGCGTGGTCTATACCATGCTGTTGGCGGCGGTATCCGTGCCCACGTATGGGGTGACCGGCTACGTGATTTCCGTATCCGCGTCGCCCTTTTACTTTGCCACGACGGAAAATGGCTGGGCCGAGTTTTTGCACGGCCATGTGCCCCTGTGGGCCGTGCCTGGCGGCGGCCGCGAGGTGGCGTGGTTTTTCGAGGGCCTGCCCCCGGGCGCGAATATTCCATGGGGCGTGTGGGTCATGCCCTCGTTCTGGTGGGGATCGATCATCGCGGCCACGCTGGCGCTCTGTACGTGTCTCATCGCCGTCTTTCGCAAGCAGTGGGTCGATCGAGAACGGCTCAACTTTCCGCTGGTCGACGTCCCGTTGATGATGATGGCGGGCGCGGGTGAGGATCGCCCGTTGCCAAAATTTATGCGCAGCCGCGCGTTCTGGATCGGCTTTGGCATTGCCGCGGGCAAAATCGCGTGGAATGTGCCGGGGTATTTTTTTGAGGGCTGGCCGAATATCCCGGCCATCCGATTGAATATCGCGGGCGGGCAGGTCTGGCCGGGGATTTCGACCAACTTGTCCCTGCCCTTGGTGGGCATCACGTATTTCGTGAATGCGGACGTGATCTTCAGCGTGTGGTTTTTCAACCTGTTCAACATGGCCGAGGTCGCGCTGTTCAACCGCACGGGGTTCACCATCGGCACATCCGAAGTGTATTCGGTCAGCCCGGCCGCATTGGCATGGCAGGGGTTCGGGGCCTTTGTCGCGGTCGTGATCGGCGGGATATGGGTCGCGCGCGAACACTTGCGCGGGGTGTGGCGGACCGCATGGGGCAAAGGCGATGGCGCGTCCGACCGCGATGAAATCATGGGCTATCGCGCCGCGTTGCTCGGCATTGCGGGCGGCGCGCTCTACATCCTGTTCTGGCTGACGCGCATCGGCATCCAACCGGGCGTGGCCGCGCTGCTGCTCTTCGCCGTCGTCACGCTCTATTTGGGCCTCACGCGCATCGTCATCGAAGGCGGGTTGGTCTTCGTGCGCGGCCCCCTCGTGCCGCAGGCGTACGCGATGCACCTCGTCGGCCCGGCGAATTTGACGGGCGCGACGATGACCGGCCTCGCGCTGTCCTACGGGTGGGCGTGCGACCCCATCGCCACCTTTATGCCCTTTGGCGCGAACGCGGCCCGCATCCACGGCGAGCGGCGATTTCCGCGCGGCGCGTACCTCACAGCCGTGGGCTTGGCCCTGGCCCTCAGTTTGACGGTCTCCCTTTACTTTTCGCTCAAACTGGCCTATGCCTCGGGCGCGTACAATTTTGGGGAGTGGGTTTTTCGGCGCGGCGGGCAAGTGCCGTTCGATACGGTCGTGGCGAAAATCAAAGCCGCCGAAACCCTGCGCTTTGGGCATTTCGCGTTTTTGGGCATCGGCGCGCTCGTGACGGTTTTGCTGACGTACTCGCGCCATCGGTTCGCGTGGTGGCGCCTGCATCCCATCGGGTTTTCCATCGCCTCTGTGGGGCAAGTGAAGTGGACATTGTTGTCCCTCTTCGTCGCTTGGGTGCTCAAAGTGTTGCTGATCCGCTTTGGCGGCCTGATGCTCTACAACCGCGCCAAGCCCTTTTTTGTCGGCCTCGTGGTCGGGCACTTTTCCGCGGCGGGCGCGTCCTTCGTCATCGACGCCCTGTGGTTTCGCGGGCAGGGGCACAGCTTGTATTTTTGATCGAAAGGAGATTGACCATGACATTCTTTGGCATCGCGCTCTACCTGATTTTGGCGGTTCTCATCGCGTGGTTCGCCCGATGCGCTCGGGGCAAATCCCTCGATGATCTGTTTGCGGACCACCACCGCGACCACCACCGCGTGCAACGGGTGATCGAAAAATATCCGACCGGCGGCACCTGGGCGCAATACCGAGGCTGGATGGAAGACGTCCAGCGCGATCGATAGGAGGTCGTGATGAACGTCATCTGCATCTGCTTGGACACGTTTCGCGCCGATATCGTCGGCCCAAATCAAAAACTGAGCTTTGTCGAAACGCCCCACCTCGATGCGTTTGCCGCCGAGGCCGTGGTGTTTGAACGGGCTTTTGGGGAATGCCAGCCGACGTTGCAGACCCGGCGCGGCTTGTTCACGGGCCGCCGCACCTTTCCGTGGCGATACAATTTCGACCGCCGCGGGCACTGGCACCACGCCCCGGGCTGGCACAAAATCCCGCCGGAACAAGACACCCTCTCGGAGATTCTGTTGGCAAACGGGTATCTGACCGGGTTGGTCGCCGACACCTATCACATGTTCAAGCCCACGATGAATTACACGCGCGGGTTCGTCACCTACGATTTCATCCGCGGGCAAGAGAGCGACAACTGGCGGTTCGGCACGCGAGCCGCGATAGAACCCCTGCTGCGCCCGCATGTGCGCGAGCCGATCAACTGGAGCCGGCACACCGGGCTGATGCAATACCTGTTCAACCAAAAATTTCGGCAGCGCGAGGAGGATTACAGTTGCGCCCGGGTGTTTCGCCGCGCCGCGGATTGGCTGACGGAGAACGCGGACAACGCGCCGTTTTTCCTGTGGGTCGATTCCTTTGACCCGCACGAACCCTGGGATCCGCCGCGGGAATACGCGGATCGGTATTTGTCCAACTGGAGTGGGAAGGATTTTATCGCCCCGGGCGCGGGGAACGAAGGCGAGGGGCTAAGCGATGCGGAGAAGGCGCGCATCCGCGCCCTGTATTTCGGCGAGGTCACGCTGGTCGATCGCTGGGTGGGCCACCTGCTCAATCGGATCGATGAGCTGGGGTTGAAAGACGAGACGATTGTGATGCTGCTGTCCGATCACGGCACGCAAGTTTTGGATCACGGGCAATTTGGCAAAGGGCCGGATCGCCTGCATCCGTACAACACGCGATTGAACTGGATGGTGCGCCATCCGGCGGCGTGCAAGCGGGTCGCCGGTTTTGTGCAAGCACACGACTTGTTGCCCACGGTGCTCGGCTTGCTCGATATTCCGTGCGGCGCGGTGGATGGCACGGATATTTGGCCCCTGGTGACGGGAAAAGCAGATGCGGTGCGCGATCACGTCGTCATCGGCTGGGCGAGTTTTGCCAATGGCCCGGCAACGGGCCGCGCATCCGTGCGCGACGATCAGTGGAATTACGCGGTGAGTTTGGACGATCCATCCAAAGAAGCGTTGTTCGATCTCGCAGCCGATCCGGACGAGAATATCGACATCGCCGCGGATCACCCGGATGTGGTCGCCCTGCAACGGGCGCGCATTCAAGCGGTGATCCACCAACCCCTGCCCGCCACCTTCAACGAGGTGTGCGATCCCGCCCCCGCCCCATCCGCCCTATTTGTGCAAGGGAGAAAAAGGACGCGCTGAACCAACGGAGTGCCTCCTCAAAAAAGCGGTCACGAGACAGACCGCGATGTCAATGCCGCGCTGAATATCCACGAGGTTGGGAAGACGATCTTTGCAGGAGAGACCGTCAGACGCTCAGCGGCTTAGAGCGCGGTCTCGTCGATCGCACAACCTACGCTGAAGGGCTTTTGAAGCCCCGATGCTTCAGCGCGGGGTTCTTCACATTAGATGATCGGGAAGATAGCACGACAGAGAATGCGTCGGCGTCTTGGTCGTCCGCATTTAGCGATTCTATGTCTGCCCTGTTTCTTCCCCTATTGTTCTGGGTTAATGGAGGTTTTTCATGCAAAAACGAGTTCCTTTTGGTCAACTGAAAAACACGTTCTCTCGCGCATTGGTCGAGGCGGGATTGTCCGAAGCGCGTGCGGAATTGTGCGGGCGATTATTTGCCGAGAATCAGCGCGATGGCGTGTATTCCCACGGCTTGAACCGATTCCCCGGCTTGGTGGCAAAGTTGCGCGCGGGGCACTTGGATGGGCGGGCCGAACCCGTGCGCGTGAACGCGTTGGGCGTGGTGGAGCAATGGGATGGCGCGATGGGGGTCGGGCTGGTCAATGCCCATTTTGCGATGGGACGCGCCATCGAGATCGCAAAAGAACGCGGCATGGGATGCGTGGGCTTGCGAAACACGAATCACTGGATGCGCGCAGGTGCCTATGGTTTGCAAGCCGCCGACGCGGGGTGCATCGGGATGTGCTGGACGAATACGACCCCGTTGATGCCGCCGTGGGGCGCGACCGAGAAGCGCGTTGGCAACAACCCGATGACCATCGCGATTCCGCGAAAAGCGGGGCATATCTTGCTCGATATGGCGATGAGCCAATATTCCAATGGCAAGTTGGAGGTGTTGCAAGTGCGCGGCGAGTCCCTGCCCATCGCAGGGGGATTCGATTCAGCGGGCAAGTTGACGCGCGATCCCGGCGCGATTCTCGAATCAAAACGCGCCCTGCCCATCGGCTACTGGAAAGGATCGGCACTGGCGATCGCGCTCGACATACTCGCCGCGTTGCTATCGGGCGGTCAGGCCACGCACGACATCGGCGCGCAGGGCGATGAATACGCCGTATCGCAGACCTATATCGCGATAGATGTGACCTCACTCGTCGGGCAGGAGATGCGCGAGCGCGTTGTCAATGGCATCGTCGAGGACGTACACGGCGTTCGATCCGCGCGCTATCCCGGCGAGGGCATGCTGCAAACGCGGCGCGAGAGTTTGGAAAAAGGGGTACTGGTAGATGCGGATCAGTGGAGGGAATTGGTGGAGATGGCGGGATGAGTTGAACTCATTACTCTGTAAATTAAGTTATTCTCAATTTTGATACGCACAAATCAGTACCGACATTGCTCGCTTTTCTAAAACGTTTGGTCCTAAAGCATCGTTTGTTGGCTTTGATGCCTTCGGCGACCTACTTTTTTTCAACAGCAAAAAAAAGTAGGCAAAAAATGCCGCTCTCATGCGCCGAGGGGCTAGGCACAGCGCAAAGCGCTTTTGTAGTAGCACGACATGCGTTGGCCTGCAAGGGGGGTTGCAAAACAGAAGTGGGTTGCGAAACGGACTTGCGCGCTGTGCGTGATGGCTTTAGCGGATAGTCTTTTTGGATGGCATGTTGGGCGATGGCTTAATTGACGTACGGCATCGCGTCCGGCACGTTCTTGAAAATTTGAATTTCATAATTATTTAATTTACAGAGTACTCATTTTGCTTTCTGCTTTAAGGCCGCGTTTGCTTTGGCTAACCGAACGATGTGTTCGAGGTATTCATAATGCGCCCATTCTCTTTCTTCTGCGGGTTGCAATCCCCCCGCACGGTTTTTCTCCAGCAATGCGTCAATCCGTTTTTGCAATTCGTCTGACGGACGGAGATCGATGATTTCTCCAGCAGAGGGAAAAGCGGCCAGCGTTTCCAATAGCTCCGAGACATCTTCAAACGTGGCAGGCGTGGTCGCATCCCGTTTGCGGAGGCCGAGTTCGATGATTTTCGGCAACTGATCTCGCCGACTCTGCAAACGCACGGCCAGATCGTCGGGAATGTCCATTGTGATTTCCATGATGCCTCCTGATGGTCGCGACTCGACATTTCCCATAAAATAATCCATCATGCGCGTTTTTCAAGGATGAACTTTTCCAAAGGAGGATTTCATGTCCAAAACCCCGTTGCCGACGACCAATGCCGACGGCGCGCCCGTTGTGCCGATGTCCGACGAGCAGAAGTACCTGTTTGACCTGAAGGGATGGATCTGTTTGCCAGGCTTGTTGTGCGAGGACGAACTCGAGCCCGTGCGCGAACACCAGTTGAAATTTTTGCACGCACGCGATTCCCTGCCGCCGCACGAGCGCGACAATCACGGCGGCGCGTCCCAAATCCTTTTGGACCACCCGGCGGTGGTGGGCGTGTTGAACGAGATCATCTCGCATCAGGCATTGGCAACCGAAGACTGTTACGGATTTCGGTTTGACCACACGTACACGAGCCATCGACAGGCCGGGCACGACAATTTTCGGCCCCATGGCGGGGGTGGCTTTTTCAACTTTTGCGGGAGCTCGCACCTTTACCAGATGCAACCGGGGAAAATTCACGCGGGATTGATTCGCGTGGTGTGGGAGTTGAACGCGGTGCGAGAAGGCGATGGCGGCACGATGTTTTTGTCGGGCAGCCACAAGGCGGCGTTTCCCCGGCCCGAAACCCTGAGCGGACGCGAAAGCGATTTGTGGGAGACGTATTCCTGCGCGGCGGGATCCGCGGTGATTTTCACCGAAGCCCTGTGCCACACCGGGACGCGATGGGTGAACAAAGACCGGGATCGATTGAGTTTGTTCACCTGCTACAACACGGTGAACGCAAAATGGGGCAAAGGGTGTCCGCCGCCCGAGGTGATCGCCGCGATGCCGCCCAAGCGACAAACCCTGTTCCGCGGCGTTTGGCACGGCATGCGCGAGGTGCCAAATGTGAACAAGTACTACGACGAAGCAAATGTCGGGCGGTATGGCAATACCGTCAATTTGATGAAAGACAACCGCCAAATTGCGAAGAATCGAATATCGGACTGACCACTTGGCGATTGGGTTGTTTGCCGTGCCCGTTGAGGCCGGACTTCTCCTCGTGCTCAGCCACCTTGCAACCGAGAAGTTGCTCGAGCACTTCAAAGTCGATTTCCCTTCGGTAAAGGCTCGGGAAACAGGGTCTTCAAGTGTTCGATATTCTCGACTGCGATATTCGCAGAGCGCGTTTCTGGATCGTTTGCAACGAGTTTGTTCACGTTGTCATTTCCTCAACGCGCGCTTGGCACGCCGAACAGCGCGAAGGAAAAATTCGGCGCAGGCTCGACCACGTCGGGTCTGTTTTGCAGATAGCGGTGCTGTTGCGCTTCGGCTGGGAGGGTTTCTATTTCCACGAAGCCGATGCGCGCCAGCTCGCCATTTAATTCCTCGGGCGTGAACTCGGATACCATGGGTTCGCCGAGGCGAGCCACGAAGCGGTCCAACTTGTCGGCGAGGGGCAAGCCGCGTTCTGGGATGAGGTGTTTGGGGAGTTTGTAATCAAAAACGAGGCGGCTGCTCGGCGCGGCGACGTCTGCAATACAGGCGAGAGTTTCTCGGATCGCGTCCTTTGTGAGGTAATACGTCGTCCCAAGCCAGGAAAAAAAGGCGGGTTGTTGCGGATTGAAACCCGCATGGGCAAGGACGTCGTTCAGGTGATCCGTCTCAAAGTCAATGGGGACGAACACCAAATTGGGTGGGATGCTCCCATTGGCGCGGCTCACGCGCTCTCGTTTCATCGCTTGGGTCGCGGGATGGTCCAATTCGAATATCCGCACGCACTCCGCGAGTGCTTTGTGGCGCAGAGAGAACGTATCGAGCCCGGCACCCAGGATCACATATTGGCCGATGCCTTCGGCTATTGCCGACAGCAGATGGTCTTCGGCATAGCGCGTCCGCAAGATGATCTCGGTGTGGATGGGGTGAAACGCGCCGAGCAGTTTGTGAACCACGAGCCAGTTGAGCGGTTTATTTTTTACGATGAAACGCCAGAAAGATGACACCATATCAACCGCGCAATCGTCGGCCAAGATCGGAGCGTCGTTCCACTGCCAATGATGGGCGCGGATGCCGGCCGCGAGGGTCGCTGTCGCACTCGTCCCGTACTTAGACGTGGATTTGGTAGTAGCCATCGTCACTCCGCTTTCTCGATTCCCTCTTGTATCTTCGGACAGGCACGGGGGCCTGTCCCTACAATTGCGATTGCCTCTCCCGTCTCCCCTCTTCCGTCTCCCCTCTTGTATCTTCGGACAGGCACGGGGGCCTGTCCCTACAATTGCGATTGCGTCTCTCGTCTCCCGTCTCCCCGCCTTTTTGTGTTTTTGTGCCTTTTGTGCCTTTGAACTGGCGGTGCCAGTTGTACCCCGCTCGTGGCTAACCCCCTCTTCCCTCTCCCGTCTCCCGTCTCCCCGCCTCACCTCAATTCAGCTTTCTCCGCTCGCACCCGTTCTACCACCTGATCCAAAGCCACGTCCACGCGGTCATCGGCATGGCGCAACTTGAGTTCCACTTGGCCCTTGCTCAGGCCGCGCGAGCCTACGGTTAGCCGAATGGGAATGCCGATCAGGTCCGCGTCGTTGAACTTGACCCCCGCGCGTTCATCGCGGTCGTCGAGCAACACCTCTAGCCCGGCGGCGATGAGTTCCCCATACAATTTCTCCGCGGCTTTTAATTCGCCCGCGGGCTTGCGGCCCGTGAGCACCACGATCTCCACGTCAAACGGCGCGACGGACATGGGCCAGACAATGCCGTGGTCGTCGTGATGGGCTTCGATAATACACGCGAGCAACCTGCCCACGCCAATGCCGTAACACCCCATCACCAGGGGACGCGCTTTGCCGGTTTCATCGAGCACGGTCGCGCCCATGCTGTCGCTGTACTTCGTGCCGAGTTTGAAGATATTACCCACCTCGATGCCGCGCGTGCTGTCGAGTGGCGTGCCGCATTTCGGGCAGGGCATGCCCCGTTCCACCGCGACGAGGTCTGCGACGATATCCGCCTCAAAATCCCGGCCCGCATTGACGTTCAAGCAGTGGTAGCCGTCCTCATTCGCGCCCGATACGAAATTCGCGCCCCGTGCGATGGCCTCGTCCACCACCACGAGCGCGTCTGTCACGGCCATGGGCGACGCATAGCCCGGCACGGCGTCGGCCGCGACGATCTCCGCATCCGTTGCCGGGCGCAAGGTCTGCGCTTTGACGGCGTTGGTCAACTTGGTCTCGTTCAATTCGCTATCGCCGCGCACCAGTGCAAAAATGAACTTTTCCTCGCCCGCGATAGTCCCCACAAAAAACACGGCTTTGGCGGTCTCGTGCTGTGGCACATTCAAAAACGATGCCACGTCTTCGATGGTCTTGCAGTTGGGCGTCGCCACTTTCTCGAGCGGCTTCGCGCTTTCGGCTTTTATCGCTTCCCGCCGATGCGTCGCCACTTGCCGATTGGCGTTGTAGCCGCACTTCGCGCACATGAGCAGGGTATCTTCGCCGCCCGCGTTGAGGTACATAAATTCGTGCGCTTCAGTGCCGCCCATCATGCCCGGATCGCTTTCGACCACAAGGACCTGTTCGCCCAATCCCGCGCGCTCAAATACCCGCTGATACGCTCCGTACATGCGCGGGTAATAGGCGTCTAAACCCGCCTGATCGATGTGAAAGCTGTACCCGTCTTTCATCGTAAATTCGCGCACCCGAATCAAGCCGCCTCGGCTGCGCGGTTCGTCTCGGAACTTGGTCTGAATCTGAAAGACACTCAACGGCAGTTGGCGATAGCTGTGCGCGATGTGGCGCGCCAACTCCGTGACCACTTCCTCGTGCGTCATCGCCAAACACATGTCGCGGTCGCCGCGGTCCTTCATCCGCATCATTTCCGGCCCCACGTCGTCCCACCGCCCGCTCTCGCGCCAAATTTCCGCGGGTTGCACCACGGGCATGGAAATTTCAAAGCAATCGGCCCGTTCCATTTCCTCGCGCAAAATGCGTTCGATCTTGTGCTTCACGCGCAAGCCCAGCGGCAAATAGCTGAATATGCCCGCGGCCAAAGGCCGAATCAATCCGGCGCGCAATGCCAACCGATGGCTGATCGCGTCTGCATCGGCGGGCACCTCGCGCAGTGTTTGTGTCAACAACTGAGAATACCGCATGTCACACCTCGCTTAAATGGTTTCCCCGCGCTCATCCCATCTCGACGACCAACCCGTCTTCGCCCACGATGACCTCGCCAGCGAATCCCTTTCGGATCTGCTCGCCCATTCGGTACGCGGCTTCTAAATCGCCGGTGATATCTTCGATCACCAGATGCTTGATCAGCACGCATTTGGCGCGGGCCTCGGTTGCGATAGCTGCGATTTCCGGCGGCGTGATATGCCACGATCCCCAGGGTTGGGTCGCCAAAAATTCAGCCGTGCCCGAACATTCGACAGACAGCAAATCCGCATCTCGGCAGAACGCGGGAAAATTCGCATCGGGCGTTCCGTCTCCTGCGATCACGACGCGGCGATCGCGGGTATCGACTCGGTACGCCAGCGTGGGAATGTTGCCGTGATCCGTGAACGTCGCGGAGAGGCGGAAATCATCTGCGGTTAAAAATTCGCCTTTGTCGGCGATCTCGATCACCTCTGGATCCAACGCCCCATCGTCTTTCCCGTGCCCAATGCGGCTTTGAATATCCTGCTCAAAGGGCGGGCGAATCACATGCGAGACGAAGTGCTTTGTCCCCACGGGCCCGTAAATCCGCAAGGGCTTGGCGCGCACTTTCACCCACCCCACGAACACGAGATAGGGCACGTCGACGATGTGATCGAAATGCAGGTGCGTCAAAAACAGCCGATCCACCTCTTCGCAAGGCACGCCTGCCCGCGCCAGATTCGTACACGCGGACCTGCCACAGTCGAACATCCAGTTCTCGCCGCCGATTTGCAACAGTTGCGACGGCCCGCCGCGGTTTGGATTGTCTCGCACCGCGCCACTGCCGAGCATAATGTATCGCATCGCCAACTCCTTCGCAATGGTTTGGAGGTTTTTTGATTTGCCACGGAAAATCAGAACGGGCCGTTGACGGGAAACGCCGGTTTTTGCCCGTTGAGCACGCGCGCGATATCCGAGGCGACCATCGCCATTTTTTGGATCGATTCGTCCGAGTGCCCGGAATAGTGGGGCGACAGGAGCACATTGTCGAGTGCCAGCAGGGGATTGTCGCGCGTTGCGGGTTCGCGTTCAAAAACGTCGATGATCGCGCCGCCGAGGCGGTCGTTTTTCAGCGCGGTTGCGAGTGCGTTTTCATCCACGACCGGCCCGCGGCTGCAATTTGCCAAAATGGCGTGGGGGCGCATGCGGGCGAGGGTCTCGGCATTGATGAGGTGGTGCGTGCTGTCGAGGAGGGGCACGTTCAGGCTGATGTAGTCGGCGGTGGACAGGAGATTGTCGAGTGAAACGCGGCGCGCGTTCAGGCGGCGTTCTTCTTCTGGCGACGCGGGAAATTCATCGGCGTAGATGACCGCCATGCCAAAGCCGAGGGCACAAATTTCCGCGAGGCGGCGGCCAATGCGCCCAAACCCGACGATGCCCAGGGTCTTGCCGAGCAATTCGGGCGCGTGGACGCGGTCTCGAAATGCCCAGTCGCCCGAGCGGGTCGCGGCATCGGCACGGGCGATTTTGCGCGGCAGGGCGATAAACGCCATCGCTATGTATTCGGCGACCGCCTCGACCGGCGCGCTAGGCGTGTTGACCACGTAAATCCCGCGTTGGGTCGCCGCGTCGATGTCGATGTTGTCGACCCCAATGCCGTGTCGCCCGATGACTTTGAGGCGCGGCGCGCGATCCATGACCGATCCGTCGATGATGCCCCGAGCGCGTGCGAGAATGCCATCGGCATCTTTGACCGAGGCGATGATTTGATCGGGTTCAAATCCCTTCGCCCAGATGATCTCGCAGTCGTTTTCGCGGAGGTGATTTTGCCCGCATGGATGGACGGGTTCAAAGAGCAGGACGTTGAATTTTGCCAAGGTGCGTTCCTTTCAAGCGGGTGGTCAGCGATCCGTTCTCGCCCGACTCAACGAGTCACGGCGCCGTGCCCATCCTCGTATCCGTTGACTCGATAGGCCATTTCTCCGCCTTATGCGAGGGCAACCTCGAATCCCACCACATTGCGGGTCTCGCGGCTGAACGCGATGGCGACGAGATGAATCGGCTGTCCCAAGGCGCGGTACTTGTCCGCATAGCATTTCTCTTTCAGTTGCGCCATCGCGGCCCCCTCGGGCGCCGATTCGACCACTTTGAACTCGAACAAGTAGATGTTGTCGTTGAAGCACACCGCCATGTCCAAACGCCCGTAGCTGCTACTGTCCTCTACAGTGATGTCCAATCCCACCGATGCGAAATAGGAATAGAACACGCTGGCGTAGTAGCCTTCGTAGTCGGCGATGTCGTTTTTGGTGTGCCACTGGTAGGGGATGCTGGCGAAGAATGCCTTGAACAAATCCTCTAGACCGACGAAGTCGTTGACCAGCAACAGGTCGTATAGACGGGCGCTGTACTCCACTTGTTGGGCAGGACTTTTCGTCAGGCGATTCAGCAAACTCTCGTTCAGGCTTTGGCGCACTTCTTGGTTCGGATAGCCCAAGCGGTAGTAGGTCCTGTTGCCGCGCAGTTCGGTCTGGTGGATGGTCAGATAGCCGGTTTGAAACAACAACGCTTCGGTGGCAATGTGATCGACATCGAAGGCCGACAGCAACTCGTCGCTACCCAGCATGTCGTCCAGACTCAAGGCATTGACCCCGCGCGAGATCAGCGTCTCGATCAGGAACGTCGGCGTGCCCGTCTCGAACCAGTAGGCACCGAACCGACGCCTGTCAAAGAGCAGGAGGATGTCGAACGGGTTATAGACCTTGTCCTCCCCAAGCCAGCTATAGCCGTTGTACCAGCGACGGATTTCGTCCCGATCCAAACTGGGGAGTTCGGGCGCGAATACCGTATCTAAGTCCGCGTCTGTATAGCCGCAGATGGCCGAGTAGCGCGCATCCAACGTGATGTCCTTGAGATTGTTGAGGCCAGAGAAGAGGCTGACCTTGGAGAACTTGCTCACCCCGGTGAGAAATACAAACGCGATGTGCGCGTCGCTGTCCTTGATCGTGGCGTACAATCCGCGCAGAAACTCGCGGTTGGCGCGCGCGATGTCCGGCACCTCGAGCGCGTCTAAAATCGGCTTGTCGTATTCGTCGACCAACACCACAACCCGCTGTCCCGCCCGCTCGTGCAAGGCCCGGATCAGAAAGGCAAAACGCTCGGGGACAGTCGCGTACTCGGACTTCGCGTCTGCCCACCGTTCTACCTCGTCCAGTTGCGCCATCACATTCGCTTGCAGATAGCCAGGCTCCTTAAAGTTGCCACTGCCAAAACTCAGGCGCACCACCGGATAGCGAACCGACCAATCCCAATGATCGTGGATGTCGAGTCCCTCAAACAGCGGTTCGTTGCCCTCGAACAATTCCTTCAATGTGTCGAGGAACAGACTCTTGCCAAAGCGACGCGGGCGAGACAAAAAGAAATGGCTGCCCTCATCCACCAGTTGCCGCATGTAGGCGGTCTTATCGACGTAGTAGCAGTTTTCCTCTCTCATCTTGCGAAAAGTCTGGATGCCGATGGGCAGTTTGCGCTTGGTCGTCGGGCTATTTGAATGGGTTTGTCGTTCGGTCATCGGACGAGCCTCCAAATTCAGAGAGACCAGAATATTTGATAAAAAAATACATACTGCACGACCATACTACACAACTTGTCATTCGCCTGAAAGAAAACGCGATCCTCGAAACGGGACAAAACGCGATCCCATTGAAAAAACGATTCGCCAACCTGACCTTGAATCAACAAACGACCTTGCCAAAACCCGGGCGCGTCTATGGACAGTCGCTCTCTTTATCGGCGATCCAATGCCCGGAGGACTGGGTGATGATCGGCAACAACACACCGGGCATTGACGCACTCTTGACCTACAAAAAACGATGGGGCATCGAAGTCCTCTTCGCCAATCTCAAACGCCGAGGCTTTGATCTCGAACAGACCTATCTCACCGAAGAAGACCGCATTAAAAAATTGATCGCACTGTTGACCTTAGCCGTGTGTTGGGCCCATCTCATTGGCGAAGCGCGTGCTCACCACACCCTGCGAAAAATAAAAAACCATGGTGGGAAAGAGAAAAGTCTCTTTCGATATGGACTCGATCATCTGCAAGATGTCCTTTTGAATATCCAAGACCACGCTTGCACGTTCCAACGCGGTCTGAAAATGCTAAAAGAAGCGCGGTTTTTGCCCAATTCTTAGTTTTGTCGCGTAGTATGGGACCGCCATAAAAACGCCCTTCTCCCGATTCGGTGACCCCAACACAGGGATTCCTACTTGGGAGAAGGGCACATGACCTCGGGTCACCCTTTGCCCGAGACCATCATTTGAGCGGTAAATATCGTTATGTTTTGGATATCGTGTCAAGAAAAAAATTTAGCTATCGATCCATTCCCCGTTGCAAAACCACGTATTCGCGCTCGATCTCTCGATGAAAGCTTTCGGGCAGCCTCGCCCAGTCGCGTGCGTCCATCAAAAATGGGATGGTCGATGCGGTGAACGCCTCTTTGAAGGCCATCAGTCGATCGCGGGGAATGGGCTCGAGGGTTGGGCTACGCAAGACCAAATCGAGATCGCTGCCCGGATGGCTGTTGCCATTGACCCGACTGCCGTAGGCCCACGCCGCGATGCCGGGCAGGAGTTCGCGCAACAGGCTCTCGATCTGCTTTCTATGCCTCGGCGACATGTTCAACCGATCCGTCCCCATAATCCGCTCCGATGATATTTGCAAGTGCTTTGGCGTCGGCGATGAATTTGGGCAACAATTCCAGCGTTTGCTGTGCGGTTTCGTTGCGACGGTCGCGGTATTCCATTCCAGCCAGCGTTCGCAACTGTCGGTGGCGATCAACCCGTGCTTGGCGGCATACCGAAAAACGTCTCTGAAGTTGAGGCGGTCGGCCTGACGGTTGGAGGCAAAATACGGCCGCAACCGTTTTTTCAGCAGGTTGCCGCACTGCTCCAGGACGATTTCAAATTCCTTGACGCAAGCCGCGCGGTAGATGTCGTAGATGATCTCGTCCGAATCCCGTTGCTGTATCGCCTCAAACGCAACGATCAGGGTTTGGATGCACCGGTTGAGGTAGGTCGTGTCGATGGTCATAGCGGGCATTCCCCGGTGTGGCGCGGCGGACGGTCGGCGGATCAATACCCCTTTTGTTTGTCGATCACACTGAGCATTTCTTCGCCCTGTCTGAAACGCCGCAAATTCTCGCAAAACAGGTTCACGGTGCGGTCTTGTCTGTTGGGCGACCCGCCCGCGGTGTGCGGCGTGATGATGACATTGGGCATGTGCCACAGGGGATGATCGTCGGGCAAAGGCTCTCGGGGCGTCACATCCAGACCCGCGCCTGCGATCTGTCCGGTTTCCAATGCCGCGAGCAGCGCGTTTTCATCCATGATTTTGCCCCGCGTGACATTGATCAAAAGCGCGTGCGCCTGCATCTTGGCAAAGGCGATGCGATTGAAAAGCCCGTGCGTTTCCGTCGTCAAAGGGCAACAGACCACCACGACATCGGATGCGGATAACAGATCGTAAAAGCGATCCATGCGCCAGCAAGCCGAGACGCAATCGGGCGCGTCGATCTCTTCGGGATCCACGGCGATGATTTTCATGCCAAACCCATGGGCGCGCACGGCTACGTGTTGCCCGGTGCCGCCCAATCCCACGATGCCCATGGTTTTGTCGATCAATTCCCACGATGCGTGGCGAATGGGCATGCGCTCGTTCCAATCCGATGTTCTGATCGCGTGCGCGATGCCCCGGGTCAATCCGAGCAACAGCGCCATCGCGTGTTCGGACAGGTGAACGCCCACCGTGCCCTTCGCGCTGGTCAAGACGACCTCGCTGTGGACAAATTCGGGATACATCATCCCATCCACGCCCGCGCCCCATGTTTGCACCCATTTCAGGCGTTCGGCGCGTTTGAACATCTCGCGGCTCATGCCCCCAAAAATGATGTCGATCTCGGGCATCGCCGCCAGGGCATCGTCCTGCGACGCGGGGGTGACCAGGTCGAGATCCCCAACCGCGGAACGAATTTGCGCGATGTGGTGATCGTCCAAGCGGTCGTTGATCAAAATTTTCACGACAACCTCCTATACAAATCTGCGGAACGGGGCACGACGAGCCGTGGCTCAGGCCCGTTTATCTGCGAATTGATTTTGGACAGGCACGGGAGCTGTCCCTACGACGGATGGGCACTGCGGTTGATGGGACTGCCCTCTTATCGTTTCACCGCTCAGTGCAAAGACAGGCACGGGGGCCTATCCCTACGGTTGATGGGACTGACCCCTGATCTTTAAGCGACGTTTTAGGCTATGCCGTCTATTCGCGTTTTTCCCGGTCGAATTTCTCAACTGTGGTCAGGCGTTTGCGCCTGTGCAATTCGACATGCGCGGGCCAGACGCCCGTATCTCGATCAGAACCGGTTTCGCGATCCAAAAAAAGTGGGAATTCACTGGACGCGGGCTTGGTGCGCGCATAGCCGCTGTTGTAACTCCGCATCAGGATGCGCTGTTCGCGGTTGAGGGTGGCGAGCCAATCGGGCGCGCATCGGTGCCGGTCGGCTTCGCAAACCCACGACGGACAATAGGCGAGAAAGATATTCTTCCGCACGATATCCGTATTGTTGGGCGCGACGCGATGCCACGTATTGCAGTGCATAAACGTCATGGTGCCGCGCTTTGGACACAGGATTTTTTCCCCGGGCACGCTGTCGTGCGTGTCGTAAAAATCGAAGTACTGCCCCTTGTGGCTGCCGGGCATATAGACGAAATTGCCCATATCCGGTTCGGGCAGGTCCGTCAGCCAATACGCGACCTTGATTTGGATGGGCAAAAAGGGCGAAAAAACCCCATAAGGCACGGCGCGGGCGCCATCGGGATGCCACTTGTTGCGGCTCGTATCTCGAGGGCGCATGAAAAATTGCGAGATGTGGAGCTTGAGCAACTCGCCGTACACGTCGTGCATAAAGCCGATGTGCCGCGGGTGATCGATCAACTCGGCAAATTCCGGATATCGCTCCACGATGTTGTTCGGCCCAAAAAATTTGACGGGGTCGTATTTG
Source organism: Candidatus Latescibacterota bacterium (assembly GCA_965242535.1). Classification (GTDB taxonomy): domain Bacteria; phylum Latescibacterota; class UBA2968; order UBA2968; family UBA2968; genus VXRD01. Next base: position 3,247,990 of record OZ251458.1, on the reverse strand, counting down.
TCACTGCGAGCCGCCGCCGCGTCGATCATCTCGATGTAGCGGTCGCATTCTCCCTCGGTCAACGCATCTTCAATCACGAGCATCCCCTCTTCTTGAAATGCGTCCCATTGCTCGCGCGAAAACCCCGGCGGCGCCACGCGATAGTTCTGCTCTGACATGTCGATCTCCTCGCGCAAAACGGGTTAATCGGCTGGAATTTCCGGCAATTGTTTGCCTTCACGTTCGGATTCGGGGAACTGCCTTTGGTAATCTCCAAGCAATTCGGCTTTTTGGTCGCTGTCAAGTTTTTCGCCTGCGAGATAGGCGATGATATTGGTCGTCAAGGGGCGGTTTTTGGTGATGATTTTGCCATCCATACCACCAGTCCAAAGTACGCGATCCCACACTCGCAGATTTTCGCTATCAATTGCCCACGGCAAGCGGTTAAGACGCTCACATGCCTCTTCCATTGATAGATTGGTCGGATGATTCGTCAAGCGTACAAACGCACGAACCAAGCATTCCTGTGTAACGGGTTTGCCGAGCAGATTTGCCTCCCGTATCTCGCGGCGTTTATCATCACCCGTGTGTTCGCCATCGGTCAGAGCGTCGGCGAACACATCAATTCTTTCGAGCAAGCATTCCCAAACTTCCCGCACTTTTTGGCGATAAAGCTCAATATCTGGTGCGCCAGGCAATTGGGTTTTGTCTATCCTTCCCTTAGGGAAATTGCCCTTGATGATTTCTTGGTTGCAGTTGTAAACGATCGCCAGTGTTGTAAACTCTGGATCCGTCTTGGTCAAAGTGTTACTCTTAAATTTGACAAGCCGGCCACTGATCAAACCGTTAGTGACTTCGCGTGCAAGGACAGCGAAAATGTCGTCGTCATTGGTGACGATATTTTCTCCTGTCGTCGGCTTTTTGGCATGTAGGTTGACGTGCGTGAAAATGCTTCGTGCTTTTTCGCGCACATGAGCGATTAAAATGACGGTGACATCCTCATTCGCCAGTTCTATGCAGGGAGAAGAAATAGCCGCGATATCTCGCCCTTTTTCATCGCGTCCGCTAACAGCGAATTGAATCGCCTTTAAGCGGTGTTGTCCATCAAGCGGAATCAAAACTTCACCGCCGTTGAAAGTGAGAAAACCCATCGCGGTTGCCGCTGCTTTATACAACCCCGGTAAGTTTTTCGTTGTCACATCAGACAATGGCTCAAACGAAACCTCATCACCGAAGTTCATTGCGGCAACAATAATCGCACCAAAGAACCGCGAATCGTTATTCGCCAAATAAGGTGCGATTTGATTTCTAACACGAGTGTAATTAAGGTCTCGCTGATAGCGTTCCTCAATGGACATGTCTTCCCATCCATCCAGTTCTCGCGGGATGGTGACCTTATCCGCCAATTCCTTCGCTTTCATCGAAAGAATATAATAGTCGGTGTTACCCAACCTGGCTTTCAGTGCTGATACCGTTGTTGGCATTCTTTTCTCCTTTATCAATTGTGTTGTTTGTTGGCTTCGGGTTTCCACGCCTTTATCAGGCGTCGTTCAAATGTGTCAATTTTCCTCCTTTCGGTGGACGTATAACATACATCCAGGTTATCACCGAAAGCTTGAATCCACAACCTTAGAGTTTTGTTGTGAGATTTCCTCCAGTGATCTTTTAGTCGATTCTGGACCGGTTGGTCTTTGGCCTTACCGACATAAATACACTTTTTATTATCTCTGCACCAAAAAGCATAAACACCGAAAATTGACTTGGGTATCCGCGAAATGGTGACATGAGACCACTGCATCACTGTTTTTTTATTTTTCATTGGGCAACTCCCAAACTTTGGCGGCGAGTTTAGCCAGCCGTTTTTGTCGTTTCTGAATTTCCTTTGGCGACCAATCTGTGGCTTGAGCTATTTCTTGTGTAAGCCGAACGAGACTTTTCTTAAAAATCTCCTTCTTTTGGTCAAAGCTGCGATTGAAGGCAGACCCAGGTTTGTTATCTGTGCCACTAAGCAACGTCAGGTTGCCAATGCGAAAGACATTATCCGTGTGTTCTCGCTGATCGAAATTTGACCAGTCCGACAAATAGTCGTCAGATTTTGGCAGAATGTGTTCGACCGTATATCGCCTTTCATTGATAACGATACTATCAGGTTGTTCGTGATAAGCCAAGCCTAAAAAAAATCGTTTCGCTTTTCCAGTTTCGCGTATTGTCGTTTGTTCCATTTTTTCGATAAAACCCGAATCGTTAAATACGCTGTACCCGTCGACGGCGTGCAAAATATGGTGAAAAGGAATGGAATCAAGGGAGTCAGCGAACATGATTTTCTGCGCCAAATCCGAAAACGCGCCCTCGAAATGAGATGGCTCAAATTTCGGTGCAACAAAGGCCGTACGCATCACAAAAGAGGTAAGCAATTTCAAGCGGTTATGCACAAAACGAGCGACACCCTTTTTCTTTCTAGCATCCATTTCCAGGACATAACGGCTCAACAAAGCAAACACTATCGGTTGAGTAACTTTGTAAGCCTTCAATTCGCGCAAAAAAACAAACAAATTTCGGCGAGATGCCATCTGTCTGGAATCTCGGAGAAAGTACCTAATCAGAGAATCGTCGCTAGCGATAGGGTGATTGACCGGAGTCGACGAGATGGCATGAAATATTTCAACCTTATCGCCGCGAGAAATATCCTCTACTAAGTCAAAAATATAGTCCGATGGCGTATTTCCACAATCGGCTTTGATTTTCGATTTCATTTCGCGGTAAAGGCGGTCTTTTGGCAAAAAGCCATATTTGCACTGGAGATAACATCTCATATATTCCAATGCTTTTGCTTTGCTTCTTTCCTCTCTAAGTTGGGCTCGGACATGCTCTAGGGAGTCATGCACAGTATTTCGGCGCGGCTCTTCTGATTTTTCGCTAAAAAATGAATAAAAATAATTGCGAATCAGGTCGAGATCTCCGAGTGGCTTGCCGCGAGCATTTAGCGTTTCGAAAACCGAACTCGGGTCGAGTTCTTTCGGGACAAAAAGGCATGCAACCTCTAATCTGTTAATTATAAAATCAAAAAACTTTTTAGCTTTATCGACATCTATGGACGAAAAATGTTTATCAATTTCATCCCAAGCTGTCGTGAGGTTTCCGTTAGTGGCAATGTCTTTACCGCGAATCAACAAATTGTAATTGGTTTTGTCATTGCGAGGTGGGGAAAGCCGGGGGATCAATTCATCAGCTTCCGAAAGATTACGGGTGTGATTTTCGTTTAAAAAATAAAAAATGCGAAGTGCCAATGCTTCACGGCGTGTATCACCTTCGCGGTTAAAAGTGCGGGCAAGCCGGGCACAGATGAGAGAGAACGTCACCATGCGTTGCTGTCCATCATTGATTTCCCAGACATCTCGGGATTTTTTTACCAGCATGATAGCCCCAAGAAAATAGCACTTCCGGTTTTCCCTAAACGCTTCGTCAAGATCATATAGCAATTCTGTGACATGCTCTTTCGTCCAGTCGTAATAACGCTGGTGCCACGGGACTTCAAATTTTCCCTCATAAAAGAGAAAAGAAAAAACCGAAGCCTTTGCATCGACAACCGTTTCTTCAGTATTGATAAGACTCATACTGCCTCCTAGCTCAGTTTTTCAATCAAGGCAAGCCGTCCATCTTCGCGGATTTCGTCACGCCACCAAATGTCCTCAATGACTTCAATTTCGGATTGCGAAATCAAAGGCTCCCCGATTTGCGATTCCAATTTGCGTAAGCGATTAAGAATATATCGCCTGACTTTAAGTGTAAAAGGACCGTAAACACGGGTCCCATCGTCGCGGGTTTTGGTGCGTCCATCACGGCGAACAGGCAAGCGATTCTCGTTGTCTTCACGCAGTTCAATCAATTCCTCGCGGAAATCAAATAGCACTTCCAATTTTTTTTCTTCTGGATGGCCTGAATCAATTATCCCACGCATACTGCGATCTTTTTTTATGACAGTGCAAGTCCAACAGCCAAAACGCGGCGAAGTTGTGCCGCACGAGGGCGCGTCGTCTTTGGTTAAGACGAGAGGACATTCACCGCCGCCCGCATTGCGATATAGGGTTATTAGGTTGCGATGAGAACCGCCCCACGGTGGTTTTCTTTGCATCAGAATCATCCATACTTCATTGTCGATCAAATCGGCTAGCGGTGCGAACATCCGGCAACCTTTGATCGAATTGTGTGGATTCATTTTGTCGGCTTTTACGTTGTACTTTTGCATGTTGCGGCGGCGATTTTGCGATTCGCTTCGACGTGTCCCAACAAGTAGCACAGCCCGTTTGTGCTGCATGAGAATTTCCTCAATCAAACGATTTGTCGGTTGAATTTTCATTCGATCCGTACACCAGCGAAAATTGCGCGTCGGAGGAATATAACCGCGTCCAATGACATTGACCCAAAATGTTTGGTCAATATAGGGTTGAGTCATTTTTGTAGTAATGGGCAAACCCATTTTTTTTCCTTTATTGCGAATTACATTGATACTTTTTTTTAGATGATCGATGACGAGCGGAGATTCGACAAGCGTATCATTGGCGACGATGTAAATTTTGCGGCGATGTTCTTCGGGTGCAAATGCCAAAAGCGTCTCCCAAACCAATTGCAACAACAAAGTCGAATCCTTACCGCCGGAATAAGCGATAATCCAAGGATCGGAGTGATTTTTGCGATATTCAGTTCTGATTATCTCACGCACAGACTCAAGCCGTGTGGCAAGATTACCAATACCGGAAGTATCGCTACTATCTCGCTGGTTAGACTTCATTCGTTCCTCCTAAAATCAAAGCGATATGCCTACTGATGTGTCTCTGTGTAGCGTTGCAGGTTGAGGCCAAAGAGGAGAAATGCTACGTAGTTCCTGCACTGATTTCGTAATCTGCTGGGTAGCATAGTCTATTTCTCTTTTGGTTGTAAAACGACCAATGCTGAGGCGCAAAGAATTATAGGCCATTTCTTCGTCTAACCCAAGTGCCATTAGAACATGAGAAGGATCTAAACTCGTTGAGGTACAGGCAGACCCAGTAGATACGGCAATGTCTTTGAGCATCATAATCAACGATTCGCTCTCCACAAAAGCAAAACCTATGTTTATTATTCCCGGCACGCAATACCTGCGATTTCCGTTAATAAAAACCTGATCTATTCTTTTTAGCTGGTCTAGTAGGTGATTTGAAAATAGGGCAATTTTCGTGCCATCAACTTTGAGTCGCTTTCTTACGAGACGAGCAGCCTCACCCATCCCGACGATCTGATGGGTGGGCAAGGTTCCCGAACGCATCCCACGCTCATGACCACCGCCATGTATTTGTGCCTGAACCCGTGTACGTAGATTGCGTCTTACATACAATGCCCCAATCCCTTTAGGGCCATACATCTTGTGTCCGCTAAGAGAGACGAGATCGGCTTGGACACTTTGCAGATCCAAAGGCAAGCGTGCTACACTCTGAGCAGCGTCTATATGAAATGGAATATTGCAATTTCGAGTAATTTCTGCAATAGACTTTACGTCGGTGACGGTTCCGATTTCGTTGTTGACATGCATAAGGGATACCAAGATGGTATCAGGACGCAAAGTTGCTTCTACCTGTTCTGGAGTAATGAGGCCATTGGTGTCTGGCTTTAGGTATGTGATATTAAATCCCTGATGTTCTAAGTGGCGACACGAATCCAGTACGGCTTTATGCTCAAGTGCCGCAGTGACAATGTGGTTGCCACGGTCAGCATAAAAGTGTGCAACTCCTTTAATTGCCAAGTTGTTCGATTCTGTGGCTCCCGATGTCCAAATAATTTCATCCGGTTCGGCATTGATGAGATTTGCCAGTTCTTGGCGGGCATTTTCCACCGCTTTCTCGGCTTCCCATCCAAAGCGATGCGAGCGAGAAGCCGGATTGCCGAAGACGCCATCAGGTCCCAAGAAGCGCATCATTACTTCCACAACTTTGGGATCAACTGGGGTAGTCGCTGCATAGTCCAAATAAACCGCATTTTTAGGTTTCATTGTTTGGATTCTTGTTGTAAGACACGGTCTTTGATACAATCCCAATATCGTGCAAATTGCATCAGTGGACAAGATTTTATTCTTTTTCAAAATGATTGCTAGTAATTCCCATGCCCGTGCCGGTAAGCCACAGCGACAGGCGTTCTGCCTCGTTCCCCTAGATCGCTCCCCGTAATGAACGTATCAAGACCGCGTACATCCATCGCCAGTCCCAACTTTCTGCCCTGACCCACCGTGACAATATAATATTGTTGGCAATCACATGCCACTCGGAATTTGCCCAAGACCGAAAAGCAATGTCTATGCATCTGACCTCTCGTCGTCCTGAAGCACAAAGCCCACAATATCGTCTTCAGCACCTTCGAACAGCACATCCGAACCCGCGCCGAGGTCTATCCTTTCGCCGCCCAAAACGAGTCTGCCGGCGTGCAATTCCCCGGTATCAAACGATTGCCGCAACACCAGCAACGCTTGAATAACGCTGCTCTTGCCCATCCCGTTCAAGCCGCACAACAAATTGAGAGACGCGCAATCCAACTCCAACTGCTCAAAGCACTTGAAATTCGCAAGGCTTATTTTTTTCAGCATCAGATGAACTCCTCAACGAGTTGTCGAACCGCTTGAAAACGCTTCTGCACGCGCCGAACCGTGTTGGTCGATAAAGAGATCGCCCGTTCAAACTCAGCATCCTCTGCGATGAGTCGCATGAAACGACGTTGAACATCCTCGCGCCGTTCGACGAGGACGCGAATCTGATCGGGCGAACAGCGCGCCAACTGCGCACTCCAGACCTCAAACAGTATCTTGCTGATCGGGCGTTTTCTATCGCTCGTGCTGGTCCGCTTGCGGAAGGCGTACTCGCCGAAGATGTCGAACGCGGCACGCATCGCTTTTTTGAAATCCGCGGCGAACGCATCGCGCTTTTCAGAACTCATGTCGTTGATGCTTTCCATGGCATTTGCAAGAAAACCATCGAGATCACCTGTGACATAGTTTTCTGGGGAATGAACGTAAAAAGCCAAAAAGCGCAACACGCACTCGCGGTCAGCCATCCGGGCTGGCTTGATGCTACCCCCCGTGGCTTTGATGAACTCGGCGGATTCGGCGAGTGTTTTCAGGTAATCCCGGACGGGACCTGGATTGAGCGCGTGGCGAATCTCCTGTCCGTTCAACATCATGCCCCCGGTATTGATTCGGCGAAAGACGTTAAACATGACCTCCGGTGGTGTACCCGGTTCAATGACATTGACGATGAGTTGGGTCTCGCTGATTCGCCGCTGTAAGGGGCGCGGAAGTGCATCGTACTTTTGGCCGTTTAGTTCCAAGTATTCAAGTTGCGTTAGAGGAAACACCCCCGTCACGTAGTCATAAAAAGTTGATATACGTTGAACGCCATCGACGACAGCCCAGTGATCCGCCTCGTCAGCAGCGACGTAGAACACAGGGATGGGAATACGCAACAGAAGCGATTCGATAAGACGGCTCTTTTGCTCAATCTTCCAGAGATTGCTGTGCCGCTGGAAATCGGGCGCGAGATCGATTTCCTCATACCTGATGCGCGAGACGAGTTGCTCGACGAGGATGTGGCGCGTATTGATCTTAATTTGCTCGGGATTAAATGGATGGGTGATCTTTTCTTGTGGATCGTCCCGCTCAATTTCGAGACCGCTCTCGTCCGCCTCAATATCGGCATCGAGTGGCATACTCGTATTTTTTACAGTCGAACTGACCATCAGTGACATATCTCCTTTTCGAGTAATAGTCCTGCCCCTCATTGTATCTTCGGACAGGCACGGGGGCCTGTCCCTACGATTGCGATTGCTTCTTGCCTCTCCCGTCTCCCGTCTTGCCTCTTGTATCTTCGGACAGGCACGGGGGCCTGTCCCTACGATTGCGATTGCTTCTTGCCTCTCCCGTCTCCCGTCTCCCGTCTCCCGTCTCCCCGCCTTTCCTCCACCCGATCGGATTTGTAAATCCGATTCCCCCGGTCTATATCCGCCCGAAAACGCGGGTCATCTCGCATTTGCAGATCCACTTGTGATTTAGCCCTATCCCTAGCGATTTCTCTGTGGATGAAGTAGATTGCCCGCTTCATGTGAGATTGCGGAATTTTCCATCACATTGCCTTGAATCAGAATTGGGCGGTTCGTATCCGTCTTGTCATTCACAATCAGCTCGACATTCTGAAAGTGATTGCCAGTAACCCCCATGCCCGCGCCGGTGAGCCACAGCGGCAGGGGATCCGCCTCGTTCCTCCCTTGAATCACGTTCCCCGTAATGGACGTATCAAAACCGCGCACATCCATCGCCAGCCCCAACTTTCCGCCTTGATCCACCGCGACAATATTGTTGGCAATCACATGCCGCTCGGAATCTGCCCAAGACCGAAAGGCGATGTCCAAATCTCCTCCCTCGCGCACATGCACGATATTATTTGTCATAATGATCGAATTTCCAGCATCGGAACCCACAGCGACATGTGTGCGCCCGGTAATCTCCACATAATTGCCCATCACAAAGCCCGGCCCGCCTAACAGTTCCACCGCATCGGAATTGGCATTGCCCAAGCGGTTGTTCATCACCCGCATATTGGGCCCCTGAAGCATAATGCCCAGCCTCTGGGCGTTCAACACCGTGCAATTCTCAATGGTAATATCGTGCGTCGGATCGGGGCAGGACTCACCCGGCACGGCGCAAAATGCTTTAATGCCATTATACTCGAACCTTCCGTGTGAAATATCCACAAACTCCGCCCCGTTATACGGATTCTGATCCCGGTTCTGATCCACCCAGAGATCCCGAATCGCAATATTCCCCACCCCGTTCCCGATGATGCGGATCACATTGGTATTCTGATCCGGTGCCAGAATCAACCGCGTGGCCGCCCCTTGCCCCACCAACCTCACGTCGCTGCGGTCGATGATCAATCCTCCGAGCGCACCCGCCACCTTGCGGATATCGTACGTACCCTCCATCAGTGTCACCGTGCCGCCCAAAGGCGGGAGGGCCTGAATCGCTGCGTAAATCTCTTCCTGATCGCCCATCCCATCGCCCACAAAATCGGCTAAAGCCTTTGAATTTTCCGACGAACTCTGCGTTGCGACAATCATCGTTCTCCCCTGTATTTGAGATGGTAGGTGAGTTGAAAAAATTAGCACGAAAAATAACGCGATGTCCGTGATTCGATCCATAAAAAGTCTCTGCCCCTCATTGCATCTTCGGACAGGCACAGGGGCCATCTGTACCAACTAATTACTCCAAAAATTAAATGATACCAAATTTTGATACGCGCCCATCCGCCCCGACGTGGCTCGCTTCTCTAAAGCGTTTGGTCCTAAAGCATTGTGGGTTGCCTTCGATGCCTTCGGCGACCTACTTTTTTTCAACAGCAAAAAAAAGTAGGCAAAAAATGCCGCTCTCATGCGCCGAGGGGCTAGGCACAGCGCAAATCGCTTTTGTAGCAGGACGACATGAGACAGCCTGCAAAGGGGGTTGCAAGATGAATATTGGTTGCGAGACGGACTTGCGCGCTGTGCTTGATGGCTTTGTTTGATGGACTTTTGGGTGGCCCGTTTGGCGATGGCTTCTCTGAAGGACGGTGTAACAGCAATGCGATCCCAATAATGAATGAGTTGGTACAAATGGCACAGGGCCTGTCCCTACGATTGCGATTGCTTCTCCCCTCTCCCCTCTCCCCTCTCCCGTCTCCCCGCCTTTCACCTCTCCCCGCCTTTCCTCAAACAGAACAGATATTCCTCCACCCGATTGGATTTGTAAATCCGATTCCCTCGGTCTATATCCGCCCGAAAACGCGCGTAGTCTCGCGTTAGCAGATCCACCCTTCCGAATCGTTCCATCGCCTGAAAAATCTCATCCTTCCCCATGATCCCCTCGCTGTTGTAGCTGAGGAATACGTATCTCGCCGAGGTCTTTTCGACCATCTCCTCAAGCGCGGGCAAAGCCCGTTTCGCCATACAAAAATCCGACTTTTGATCGCCATTTGGTCGCAGGCCCGTTACGCCTCTCAATTCCGGGGCATCGCACCGGGCAATGGTCTCGAGCACGTGGTAATTCGCACAGTACTGCCGATGGTTATAGGGCGGATCCATATAGAGCACGTCACAAGATAGGGTTTCGACCAACGCTTGCCCATTCGCATGGTGTATTTCGCAATTTTCATCGCCCTCGACAATGGCGAGCCGATCCATACGCAGGGGTTTTCTCGCGCTTTTTTTGATGTGCTTTAGAAATGCGCCATAGACCGAAGCCGTGTTTGCGACCCGATCTGCCGCATCGATCAAACTCGCCAAAAGGTAAAAATACTCGTCTTCGGTCAGTTTGCCCGCCCGCCACCAGTCCTCTATTTGCATCCGGATGGCATCGCAGCGCATGCCGTTTTCATCGGAGAAATACTGCCTTCTGTATTTTCCTCGCGCCGTCCCGCCGGGGCAATAATTGCGATAGATGAACCCGGGTTTTCCCTTCGAGGTGTTGAGATGAGCCAATACGATGTCGATCGCATCGGAGAACAGGGTTGTCGGTGGCATTTTCAAGTCATTGAGAACGCCGGCAAATGTGGGCGTGCGGCCGATGCCCACGAGTGCGCGATTGAGACAATAGGCGTAGTACTGAATGTCGTTGGCGATAATGTCGAATCCCTGCTGCTTAAAATGAGACCCGACGACGCCAGTCCCCGCAAACACATCGCAAAATATCCCACGATCCGCATCTATGGTTTTTGCGATCCCCTCTTCGAGAAAGGAAAGCAGGGAATACTTGCTTCCGATATAATTCATGTTCCTCCGAGTCCCATGTCGAGATGCGGTTTTTGCACCTCGCCAACGCTTCACACATTTTTGATACGCACAAATCAGCACCGACATTGCTCGCTTTTCTAAAGCGTTTGGTCCTAAGAAGCCATCTAAAAACTCGGCCCGCCATTGAGATAACCACAAAAGCATTCGCTTTTCGCAGATTAAAACCCAAGAATAAGGGCCTTTATTCCCCCTTTCCTGCCAGGAAAGGGGGCTAGGGGGTTAGGTCCCAATAATTTTTAGATGGCTTCTAAAGCCTCGTGGGTTGCCTTTGATGCGTTGGCTACGCCTGTGCCTACGGCGTGCGGCGACCTACTTTTTTTCAGCAGCAAAAAAAAGTAGGCGAGCGGGGTACAACTGCCTTAGCAGTTCAAAAATGCCGCTCTCATGCGCCGAGGGGCTTGCACAGCGCAAAGCGCTTTTGTAGTACCACGACATGCGTTGGCCTGCGAGGTGGGTTGCAAAATGGATGTGGGTTGCGAGACGGACTTGCGCGCTGTGCCCGATGGCTTTTGTTGATGGGCTTTTGGGATGGCATGTTGGGCGATGGCTTAATTGACGTACGGCATCACGTCCGGCACGCGCTCACACATTGACCAACTCTTTGAGCGACACGATCCGCCCGGATTCAGAGGAAATGCCCATGCCTTCGACCATCGCCACGGTCACCAAATTGTTGCGCCCCGAAAACTCGGGCTCGTCACCGCCGTTGATCCACGCGAGAAATCGATCCACGATGAGGGTCGTCGACGTGGGGCCCGCATCCAAGGGCAGGGTTTCGGGATCGGCTTTGCGGCGCGTCAAAATGAGCTCGCCTCGTTCGATGGACAGCGTGCCTTCATCCACATCCACCCGGGACTCGCCGCCCGATTTGTGCGGTTCAAAAGTGGCAAAATACGTCGCGGTCGCGCCCCCGTCGAATTCGATCCATCCCGAAACCCCTGCCCCGCCCTTGTACGGACTCCAGGGCGGATTGAAACTGTGCGCCCACATGCGCGTGGGCAATTTGCCGAAAATATAGCGCGTGGTATCCAAGTCGTGAATGCCCCGCTCCCACAAATACGAATGGTCGTCATGGCCCGAATGGTGGACGCCCTTGCTGCGCCAGCCCATTTTGGTGAACAGCCCAAAACTCGCCTTGCCGTAGGTCTCTTCCCGCAGGTGTCGGGCGAGCGTCATCGTGGCCGCGTTGTACTTGGCATTTTGACTTACCCCCACTTTGACCCCCGCGCGATCGGCTTCTGCAACCACCTGCTTTGCCGCCGACAGGGTTTTCGTAAATGGCTTTTCGACGAGAACGTGCTTCCCTGCTTTGATCGCCTCCAACATCATCGACGCGTGCGCGTCTGGGGGGGTGATGATGACCACGCAATCCGCCGCCACATTGTTGAGGGCCTGCTCGAGCGTTCGAAAACATCTCGACTCGGGCAACCCCGACACGGCCATCGCGGCGTTCATGTTGTCTTCGTGGATATCGACAAAGGCCACGCTTTCCACGTCGTCCCGCTCTGCGAACATCTGCACCGGCCATTTCCCCCGGCCGCCAACGCCCATGTGAATGCACTGCACTGCCATATCTGCCTCCTCAACGTGAATGTCCGATAACTCGCGCCCAATATAACCCAACTTTTTTTTCGTACATTTTCTTTTTTAACCGCGTTCGAAGTAGCGCGCCCGTTCCCAAGTGGTGACGGCCTCGTCGAATTTGCGCTGTTCTGTGCGGAAGAAGTGGACGTAGTGGTCGATCACCTCGTCGCCAAAGGCGCGGCGCAACATGGCGCTGCCTTCCAATTCGTCGGTGGCCTCGCGCAGATTGGCCGGCACTCGGGGCAACGCTTCGGCTTGGTACACATCGCCGCGGAAAGGGGCGGGGGGATCGATTTTGCGTTCCAAGCCGTCGAGGCCAGCGGCGAGGGCCGCAGAATATGCCAAGTACGGGTTGGCGTCTGCGCCGGGCAGGCGGCATTCGATACGCAGCGAAGGGCCGTTGCCCACAACGCGGAAGCCCGCGGTGCGGTTGTCATAGCTCCAAGCGATGCGGGTGGGCGCCCAAGACTGGTATGCGTAACGCTTGTACGAGTTGGGATAGGGGGCGTAAAACGGGGCGATGGCGCGTGCGTGGGCCATCCAACCGCCCAAAAAGTGGCGGAAGGTATCGGCCTCGCCGGCAAAGGCATTGCGGCCCTCCCCATCCCACAAACTCAGGTGCAGGTGCATGCTCGAGCCGGCCAAGTCCGCGTGCCACTTCGCCATGAAGGATACGGACAGGCCCTGGCTCTGGGCGATCTCTTTGAAGCCGTGTTTGTACAGGGCGTGGCGGTCCGCCATTTCCAAGACCTCGGCGTAGCGCAGGTTGAGTTCGTGCTGGCCCGGTCCCCACTCGCCCTTGCTAAATTCCACGGGAATGCCGCTTTTGTGCATGTGCCGCCGCACGGCCCCGTTGATGCCCTCTTCGCGGGTTCCTTGGAGGATGTGGTAATCCTCGATGTACCACCCAAACGTCTCGAGGTCTTCGTAGTGTTTGGCGTGGGCCTGTGCGTAGGAATCCTCGAACAAATAGTACTCGAGTTCAGAGCCGCCCACGGCGCGCAAGCCCGAGTCCGCGAGGCGGCGGATTTGCGTTTTGAGCATGGAACGCGGCGCTTGGGCCACGGGGTGGTGGGTTTCTCCATGGGTTAGATCGCAAAAAACCAAGGCCGATCGGTCGAGCCAAGTGATGCGGCGGAGGGTGTTCAGGTCGGGGATGCAGTGGAAGTCGCCGTAGCCCTTTTCCCAGTTGGCAAAGTCGTAGCCCTCGACCACATCCATCTCCATATCGACGGTGAGCAGATAGTCGCAGGCGTGCATGCCGTGGGGGGCGGTCTGTTCGAGGAAGAACTCGGCGTTGACGCGTTTGCCGATCAGGCGGCCATACAGGTCGGGAAAGACGACGAGAACCGTGTCGATGTGCCCGGACGCGACTTGTACTTGGAGTTGTTCAAGGGTGAGCGCACCTGCCGGGGTGGGGGGTGTCATGAAAGTGCTCCTAAAAACGGTGTTGAAAGGGACGCGACTCGCGCCCAATATAACCCCATTTTGGTTTTCTCACGTTTTCTTTTTTTATCGCACTTGACATGTCGCGCCGCGTGCCCTATCGTGCGCCGTCCGATCCCACTTTCCGCGGAGGCGATATGAAGGTCAAAACCGTTGAACGCATCCTCCTCGACGTGCCCTTTACCGAACACGGCGAGAAACACCTCGGCTATTGGCTGCCCCATTGGCGCATTCACGAGCTTTGCCACATCGCGCTCGAAAATGGCGTTGCGGGATGGGGCGAAACCATCCCCAACTACACCTGGGCGAAAGTGCCGCCCGACATCGAAAACCGGATCGTCGGCCGTCCCGCCGCGGAACTGATGTGGGACGACAGCTTGGGCGCAGGCGTGCAGATGGCCCTGTTCGACGCAATCGCCAAGGCGCAAGGCGTCCCCATCTACCGGTTGCTCGGCAACAAAGTGCGCGACTGGTGCCCCATCTCTTGGTGGAACATGGACATGCCTCCGATGGGATGGGCAGAGGAATGCCGGCAAGCCGCGCAGGCCGGCTACACCAGTGCGAAACTCAAAGCCCGCCCGTGGTTCGACCTGCACGCGGGCCTCCGAGCCGTGCGAGACGCGGTCCCCCCCGGCTTTCACCTCGACCTCGACTACAACGGCACGTTGGGCAACTCGGCCAATGCCATTCCGCACCTGCGCGAACTGGAAGCCCATCCGGAAGTGGCGATGATCGAAACGCCGATTCCGCAAAGCGATGTGGCGGGCAACAGGCAAATCAGGAACCTGATCGCCCGGCCCATTGCCATGCACTACAACAACCCGCCCATCGAAACGACCCTCAAAGAAGATGTTGCCGATGGCTTCGTCATTTGCACCGGCGCAGCGCACATCCTCAAACAAGCCGCCGTCTGCGAGCAGTGGAACAAGCCCTTTTGGCTGCAACTCGTCGGCTCGGGCATCACAACCGCTTGGGCCGCGCACTTGGGCGCGGTGCTCCCGCAAGCCAAATGGCCGGCCATTACCTGCATGAACATCTGGGAATCGCAACTCGTCAAACCCGAGATCGAAGTTCGCGGCGGCTTTTACCGCGTCTCGGAAACCCCTGGCCTCGGCGTTGAGATCGATCCGGACGCCATCGAAAAATACGCCACGGACGATACCTGGGTCGATCCCCCGCGCCACCTCTACGCGTACCGCCGCCAAAGCGGGGAAGTGACCTACTACGCCTGCACAAAACAGGACTTGCACCACATCTATCCCCAAGACGCACAGCCCATCTCAGAACCCGGCTCGTCCCTCGACACCATCGAAGACGACGGCACGGAGGCGTTTGACCGCCTGTACAACGCAGCGCGAGAAGGCGCGGCGAGATCGCGGGCGGAAAGCAACCGAGAGCAGGGGGCTGACAACTGACACAGGAGATTTTCATGATGTCCGATAAACCAAATGTCATTCTGATTCTGGCCGACGATCTGGGCTATGAATGCCTGGGCTGTTATGGGGGCGAATCGTATCAGACCCCCGTGCTCGACGGGTTGGCCACAAAGGGAATGCGCTTTGACCATGCCTACGCCCTGCCGCTGTGTACGCCCACGCGCTTGCAGTTGATGACGGGCAAATACAATTTTCGCAACTGGCGCGCGTTTGGCGTGATGGATCCCCACGAGCGAACTTTTGGGCATTTGATGAAAGCGGCCGGCTATCAAACGTGCATTTCGGGCAAATGGCAAATGTACAGTTACAATCCGCCGGATTTTGAACCCGAATGGCGCGGAAAAGGCCAGCGGCCCGAAGAATCCGGGTTTGACGAATATTGCTTGTGGCATACCGAACACACCGAGGACAAGGGGTCGCGGTACGCGGATCCGGCGATTCGACAAAATGGGGAATATTTGACGGATACAGAAGGCGAGTACGGGCCTGATATTTACACGGCCTATATTTGCGATTTTATCGAACGGCACAAAAGCGATCCGTTTTTTGTGTATTACCCCATGGCCCTGACCCACGGCCCGTTTGAACCCACGCCCCACAGCGCGATTTGGTCCGAAAATCGGCGCGATAGCGGCGTGAAATATTTTGGGGATATGGTCGAGTACATGGACGTGGTGATCGGGCGCATCGTCGATAAGTTGGACGAACTCGGGTTGCGGGAGAATACATTGCTCCTGTTTTTAGGCGATAACGGATCCCCGCGTCAAGTCACTTCTGTCATCAACGGCCGCGCGTTCCAAGGAGGCAAGGGCCTATCGACCGATGCGGGCACGCGGGTGCCCCTCATCGCCAGTTGGCCGGGCGCGATTCCCCCGGGCACTGTGTGTGGCGATTTGATCGATTGCAGCGACTTTTTGCCCACGATGATGGCCCTATCCGACACGCCTTTGCCCGCGGATGACGCGTTTGATGGCGCGTCGTTTTTGCCGCAGTTAAAGGGCGAGGTGGGCACGCCGCGCGAGTGGATTTTCGCCCACCACGATCCGCTGCCCGGATGGGGCAAGGAGGGCTATTACTTGCAGCGTTGGGCGCAGGATGCGCGCTGGAAACTCTACGACACGGGCGACCTGTACGATGTCGTGGCAGACGAATTGGAAGAACGCCCCATCGCCGACAGAGGGACAGAAGCCGAAGCCGCGCGTCAAAAATTACAGGATGTGCTGAATCGCATGCGCTAACCCGCGTCGACGAGTGACCCAGAGGAAATTGGCGATCAACTCGTTTCGCTGACCACAACAGGGCCCTGCTTCGGACAGGCACGGGGGCCTATCCCTACGACTGATGTGATTGACCACTGACCCACTGACCACTGATTCTCGCCGTTCCTCCGCGCAATCCGTTTCATCCGCGATCCGCCATTGTGAACAGATCGTTCAATCCCCATCCGATCGGGCATGAGCCATTTGTTTTAATGACAACGAGTTATGCCCCAAATGGCGCTGGCACATTCCTTGCCTGATTCCCGTGGTGTTTTCGGTTCGTTCACTTCTGGCAAGGAGGGTGTGATGACGGCGCGCGTATTGAGTTGTGCAACGCTGGGCATCGATGCGTACATCGTGCATATCGAGGCGGATATTTCGCAACAATTGCCCGCGTTTTCCGTGGTGGGGTTGCCCGATAGCGCGGTCAAAGAAAGCCGCGACCGCGTGATGGCCGCGATCAAAAATGCCGGGCGCACATTTCCGAGCAACCGCATCACGGTGAATTTGGCCCCGGCGGATATCCGAAAAGAAGGCTCGGCATTTGATTTGCCCATCGCCATCGGCATTATTGCGGCGCGGAGCGGTTCCATTTCGCCCGAGAAATTGTCGCAATACCTCATTTTGGGCGAGTTGGCCCTAGACGGCACGGTGCGGCCCGTGCGCGGCGCGTTGTCCATGGCCGTGGAAGCGAAAAAAGCGGGGCTAAAGGGCATGCTCATCCCCGCGGAAAATGCGCGCGAGGCGGCGATTACCGGAGGATTGGAGGTTTTGCCCGTGCGCGATTTGACCGAGGCCCTGGATTTTTTGGAGGGGTATTGCGACGTCATGCCCTTTGAAATCGACAGCGAAGCGATCTTTCGGCAGGCGATGACGCATCGGGTGGATTTTAGGGACGTGCGCGGGCAAGAACACGCCAAGCGCGCGCTGGAAGTGGCGGCGGCAGGCGCGCACAACGCGATTCTCATGGGGCCGCCCGGATCGGGCAAGACCATGCTCGCGCGGAGATTGCCGACCATCTTGCCCGATCTGACGCTGGATGAAGCCCTCCAGACCACAAAAATTCACTCGGTGGCCGGCTTGCTGCCGCCCGATACCGCGCTGGTGGCAACGCGGCCCTTTCGCTCGCCGCACCACACGATTTCAGACGCGGGTTTGATCGGCGGCGGCCCCTATCCCCGCCCGGGCGAAGTGTCGCTCGCCCATCACGGGGTGCTGTTTTTGGACGAGTTGCCCGAGTTTAAGAAGCAGGTCTTGGAATCCCTCCGCCAGCCCATCGAGGACAGCTTTGTCACCATCGCGCGCGCCGCGATCTCACTTTCGTATCCCGCGCGCTTCATGCTCATCTGCGCGATGAATCCATGCCCGTGCGGGTATTTGGGCGATCCAAACCACGAGTGCATCTGCTCGCCCCCGGTGATCCAGCGTTACATCAATCGGATTTCCGGCCCGCTGATGGATCGCATCGACATTCACGTCGAAGCCCCTGCGGTGCCCTATCGAGAACTGGCCCATGAACCCGCGGGCGAGTCTTCGGAAGCGATTCGCCAGCGCGTGCAAGCCGCCCGACAAATCCAACTGGATCGCTTTGAGGCGTGCCCGGACCTGTTTAGCAACGCGCACATGGGCTCGCGCGAGATTCGGGAATTTTGCAAAATAGACGGCAAAAGCGAAGAGTTGTTGGGGATGGCGATTACGCGCTTGGGCCTGTCGGCACGCGCTTACGATCGGATATTAAAGGCGAGCCGCACGATCGCCGACCTCGAAGGCGAATCGGAGATTCAATCGCGCCATGTGGCCGAGGCCATCCAGTATCGCAGCTTGGACAGGAGATTGTGGGAGTGATATCGCCATTGTGGCGTTCTCCCCTTGCCGAATCAGAGCCCCGATCCACTTACCCGTCAGGTCAGGCATGCCCAAAAATCCATTCCGTGAATTTGATCGCGTTCTCCCATCCGAAATGCCCCCCGAAAAGCGCGTCAGCGGCTCGTTATCGACAACGCGCAATCCGTTCGTGGAATTTGCCGAAAGCACGGCCGAAAAGCGCGTTCTGCCCATGGATGAAATTTTGGCGTCTCACGCCTCGGCCATGGATCGCCTGACAGACGCCTATCGCGCACTCGTCGCCGAATGCGTGGGCGAGGGGCTGTGGCGAGCCAATCGCGAGACCATTGAGATGACCTATCGCGAGGCGTCTCGGATCGTGGATGAGATCGATTGGGAAATGGCCGACATCGAAGCGTTTTGCACGCACGCCTTGCAAAGCGATGATGCGGCTTTTTTTGTCCTCGAACCCCTCGGCCTATTCCTATCGGCCTTTTGCAACGCATCGCCCCAAGCGGAAATTCACCTCGATCTCGCGGGTTGCGATCTGCGCCTGTCCCTGATGGGCTATCGCCTCCGCCAGGGCGTCGCGCTCACTGTCGCGGGCGATTTGGGCGACCTGACGGGCATTTCGCTCATGGGCGGCCACCTAAAAATTGAGGGCAATGTGGGTCACTATCTCGGCGCGGGAATGACCGCCGGACGGATCGAGGTATCGGGCGATGCCGGTAAATTCATCGGCGAACAGATGGCGGGCGGCGAAATCCACATCAACGGGCGGTTGGGCGGCCTAGGCCATGCCGAAGGGGGCGCGGTTTATCACCGCCAACACGCGCTCAGAGGCGAGTAAAAGCTATGCCTACGGGAAAAAGGATCAGAAAAAAATCAATGTGCGACCACTCGGTATCCCCATGTAAATTGACCGAGACGCCCCGCCCACTGGGGCATTGAATTAAACTTCTTCACCTCTTACCCCTTTTTATGATTATCATGGTGTTGTTATGTGCAAAATAGGCCGCACGAGAGCGTATATTCAGCGGCTTAAAAAGTTAAAAGATTTACGCGCACGTAATCATATCGGTATTCGGGTTCGACATTTTTTTTAGGTAATTTTGGAGATGTAAAATCGGTGGGTGATGGCGTCTTGGAATGTCGTATTCATTATGGGCCGGGGTATCGTCTGTATTTTACTTGGCGCGAGGAAATATTGATCTTGCTTTGGGGTGGTACAAAGACAACGCAAAGGTGGGATATCGAAAAGGCGAAAGCGTTGTCGCGCAATTTATAGGAGGTTGACATGGCGAAGACGCAAGTGTTCCAGTGGGATCCTGTGGATGATTTGGAAACGGCAGCAGAAATTGTAGGGTATGTTGAGGTTGCATTTGAGGATGGCGATTCCCATTTGATAGGAGCTGTTTTGGAAGATGTCGTTCGGGCCGTTGAGCGATACGATATCGCTTTGGAGGATCTCGTGAAGGCTTTGGAGCGCGCTGTTATCGAACGCGGTTTTCGCCGCGAGCATGCGGATCGCGTGATTGAGACATGCCAAAAATTGAGCGAGACGCCCCGCCCATTGGGGCATTGAAGCTCGGCTCAGGTGCTTGAGAACGCGCAAAATAGCAAGGGGTTGGGCGGATTTGATCACGGACCGCTGGAAATCGCCGAGGGCGAGGATAGGCACGGGGGTCTGTCCCTACGGGTGATGGAGGTGGGCGAGCCGCTGACTACGGACACGGACTCATGAATTTTGACACCGTCATCCAGCGCGTTTGGCCCTCTGTGCGCCAACGCTATCTGTTTCCCGAATTGCCGATGCCAGAAGTCGTCGAGTCGGGCGATGGGGATGTGTGCATCCAGATGAAAGACAAAGTGATCCAGCTAAACGCCGCGCGCTTGACCGCCCTCGCCGAGGTGATGGACGTAGAAGACGCCGCCGCCGCGCTGTTGGATCACGGGGTGGGGCACCACGCGGTTTGCCCGTGGGATTTTGAAACGCATCTGAAACTGTACGCCGCGCTCAAACCCGTGCTGTTGGACGGGGCACGGGTCAAGCAGGTGGTCGAGTATTTCATGGATGTCGTGGTCGATACCCATGCCGTGCGCGAGCGCGAATCGAAGTTGCCCGAAGTGTATCGGCACGCGGAATCGGGCGAGGTGACGGATGTGATCCGCGCGTTGTACCAACGCCTTTGGGGCGAGGATTTGGGCGTGGAAGACCGCGCCGAAGTCGAGCGGCTCGCGCGCATTCCCTATTTGGACGCGGCGCGATGGGGCGACAGCCTCCGGGCTTTTGCCCAAGTGATCGCCCCGTTGATCGCGCAGGGCGAAGATCCGAGGCGGGGCGGGATGATGGGCGATGTGCAACAGCATTCGGCAGGCGAACTCGACGCGGGATTGACGCGATTTGCCGAGCGGGGGTTTTACGCATTTCGGGAAATGGTGCGCGATTTTGAGGACGAGTTGGAAGACGCCCATGCAATGCCCCACATGGGCAGGGGCAAGGGCGCGGCCGCAGATGCCGATCTGCTGTTTTACATGGCGCGTGCCTCTGCCTTTCGCTTGCCCGTGCAAACCATGCCCATGGAAAAAGTGGGCGGCCTGCATCCGCATTCCCATTCGCCGTGGGAAATCGGCAAACCCGTGCAACACCTTGACGTGTGGACGAGTTTTGGCCGCGTGATGCCGGGCATTTCCCAAATGTGGAACTGGCGGGATGGGGAAACGCACGGCGATGGCGATGGCATACCCGATAGCGCGATCATCGTCGATTCTTCGGGCAGCATGGTCGATCCGCGTCGAGAAATATCCCATGCGGTTTTGGGCGCCGGATGCGCGGCCGATGCGTATTTGCGCCGGGGCAAGCGCGTTGCGGTGTACAATTTCAGCGATGCCCAAGCCGGCGGCAAAGAGGTGTTGGATTTTTCACGAGACCGAAAGCGCGTCTTTTTCGCGCTGTGCCGGTATTTCGGCGGGGGCACCGCGTTGCATCTGCCCGATTTGCAACCGCTTCTCAAAAATCATGCGGATATTTTTTTTATTACGGACATGCAGATCGCCAATCTCGATGCCCTCATGCCATTTTTGATGGGCCGCGAAAATCGCGTTACGGCCGTCCATGTGGCACAAAACCGAGACGCCCAACGCTTTCGCCAATGGGCCGAGGCCGCGGATCACATGTGCGTCTATGCGGTCGAACGCGCGGAGGACATTCCCAATATCGTGCTGGCGGAAGTCGAGGCGCGATTTCACGGGGCGGCATGATCGGTTTGTAGGGGCGTAAAATTTTACGCCCCGACGTTGCGCGATGGTCTCGCGTGACGTATAACGGCTGAACCGGCGTTGATCGTCAACGAGGGTCAGCAGAAAGGTATCGGTTACTATGGAGCGTTTTTTCGCGGTATGCCTGATCGCTGTCGCGTTGGGTTGCCAAAGTCGGGAAAAGCCCGACTTTGTGGAAGTCGATCTGGAAAACGAGCACCACAAGCAGAGTTACGCACTGGGCATGAATTTGTCCGATCAGCTCAAACAGCAGGGCATGGAGGTCGATATAGATGTGTTTGTGCAGGGTTTCAGAGATGGGTATGCCGGAGAATCCGCGCTCCTGTCCTCAAAAGAGGCATTCGATATCCTCACCCAAAGGGACCGGGAGCAACGGGCACGACAACAAGCGGAGGAAAACAAAATGGCAGAGGCAAACAAAAAAGCCGGCGAGGCGTTCCTCGCGGAAAATGGCAAAAAAGAGGGCGTGGTGACATTGGACAGCGGCCTGCAATACAAGGTGATCAAAACAGGCGAAGGCCCCAAGCCCAAAAAGACCGATACCGTGCAGTGCCACTACCGCGGCACCTTGCTCGACGGCACGCAATTCGACAGTTCTTATGACCGCGGCGCGGCGGCGGAGTTTCGCGTGGATCAACTCATTCCCGGCTGGACAGAGGCGTTGCAACTCATGCCTTCGGGATCGAAATGGGAGCTCTACATCCCGCACTATCTGGGCTATGGCGCGCGACAAGCCGGGCAAATCGGCCCAAACTCCACGCTCATTTTTGAGTTGGAATTGATCGAAATCAAATAATCTCAACAGGAGGGCGACATGGAAAGTCCTGCAAAAAAGGCGATTGTGATCGGGATGGATGGGGCGAGCATGGAAATCGTGAAAAACATGGTCGATTGGGGGCACATGCCCAATCTGGCAAAACTGGTCGAGCGCGGCGCGTGGCGACCGATGGTGGGCGTGTTTCCCACCCTCACGCCGCCGGGCTGGACCGCGCTCTCCACCGGCTCATGGCCGGGCAATCACGAGGTGATGGATTTCAACATCCGCGCCTTGGGCGAGCGGTTGGATCAAACCGTGTGGGGGATCGATACGGGCCTGTCCAAATCCGAGTATATTTGGAACACCTTCGAGCGGGCCGGGAAAACGCCGATCTTGGTCAAGTGGGAAATGTCTTGGCCGCCCACCGTGACGACTGGGATTCAGGTGGAAGGCACGGGCCCCGGGGTGTCCAACCACCATCAGGTCGCCGGGTATCACCTGTTTGTGGGGGGCAAGTGGGCGCCGCGTCGGTTGGTGTTGCAGCGCGATCCGGAGACGCTGGATCCGAGTGCCCTGCAAACGGTCTCGGAATTTGATCCCGTGACCCTCAAGCCCGCCGAGGGGTGGGCCGCGCTTCCCGATTCCGAGAAGCCACCGCTCGAAGTCGAAATGGTCATCCGACCCCTGGCACGCGGGCGCGCGCCGATGAACCGCGGGAAGAACGGCACGCCCAAGGCGTTTTTCGGTTTGATCTACGCCACGACCGCCGAGGGCTACGACCGCGTGCGCGTGTGTCGCAGCCGAGACGGGGATTCACAGGTGTGCGATTTGGGCGAAGGCGAGTGGAGCGATTGGTGGCTCGACAGCTTTGAAATCGATGGCGAGCGAGTGCGCGGCTACGTGCAGATGAAGTTGATCGCGCTGACCCACAATGCCGATATGTTCGAGTTGTTCGTGCCGCAAATTTGGCCGCCCGACGGCTATACCCAACCGGCGTCTATCGCGCGAGAAATCGACGAACATGTCGGCAATTTTTTGCAGAATCCAGCCCGCGACGCCTTGGGCAAGATCGACGATGATACGTATTTTGAATTGCTGGATTTTCACCACCAGCGATTGGTCGATGTCGCGCACTATTTGACCGCGTCTCGGGACTGGGACTTGCTGATGATCGAAACGCACGCTTCGGATTATACGAGCCACTTCTTTTTGGGGCAGGCCGATCCCACGAGCGGCGCCGCGCAAGCCGTGCTGGACAGGTCGCGCGAGGGGGTCTTCCGAACCTATCGGTCCATCGACGGCATGATCGGGCGCCTCATGGACGATGTCGCGGACGAGGATACGGTCATCGCGGTGGTGGCGGATCACGGGGGCACGTCCAATCAATTCCCGGCGGTCAATATCCGCAAGGTGTTGGAAGAAACCGGATTTGTGAAATACGCGGAAGATGGGAAGATCGACTGGCGTCAAACGCGTGCATGCGACGTGGGCTTGGTCCATATCTTCATCAATTTGGAAGGCCGCGAACCCGATGGCATCGTTTCCCCGCAGGATTACGAAACCGTGCGCCGCGAGTTGATCGCCGCGCTGATGGAATACAAAGACAACGCCACCGGACGCCACCCCTTCGCGCTGGCATTGACTCGGGAAAATGCCGAGATGGTCAATTTGTGGGGCGATCTGGTCGGCGATGTGGTCTATGCCCTGCACCCGGAATTTGACGGCGCGCACGGCAAGCAACTGCCGTCCGTGAGCTTTGGCATGGGCGGGCAACACTCGGCATTTGTGATCGCGGGCGCGGGCATTAAACAGGCGGGCCTGCTCACCAAACAAGTGCGCTCCATCGACATCGCCCCGACGATCTGCTATCTCACAGGCGTGCCCATGCCCAAACAGGTCGAAGGCGGCGTGGTCTATGAGGCCCTCGAGGATCCGGATTGGCATTTGAAATAAGCGCGGAACAACCAGCCGTTTTCAGACGCGTTCACAGACGAAAAACAACGAGCCCGAGTTCATTGCGAACTCGGGCTTTTGTCTTAGAAGCCATCTAAAAATTATCGGGACCTACCCCCCTAGCCCCCGTTATTCGCTTCGCTCATTGTAGGCTACGCCTGTGCCTGCGAGGAAGGGGGGAATCAAGGCGTCCTATTTTCGCGGTCTGTACGGTTTTGACCTGCGAAAAGTGAATGTTTTTGCGACTCTCTCAATGGCGGCCCGAGTTTTTAGATGGCTTCTTATGGCGCGTATCGACCCGCCTGCGTGTCCATTCGCGCTTAAATCGCCCTTTTCAAAACCCGTGAACCAGATGGCCCCGTCCGAAAAAGAATAGGCTATCCACTACGCAGGACAAAAATGTCGCCGCGGCATATCCGATCAGCAGGCCGATGAAAAACGGTTGTCCTTTTTTGTACAGGCGCGCGCCCCCCACCTTCAGCACAATCGACTTGTAGGCCCAGGTCAGAAAGACCGAGAACACGGTCTTTTGCGCCATGTACGTGCCTTGCAGCATCAGCGCGACCGGATGGAGGGGCAGGCGTACGAAGCGGTATTTCAAATAGGTGAGCACCGCCGTGATCAGCACGCCGGATCCCATGAACAGCATCCGCTCCACATCCGGCGGCTCGGGGTTGCGGATCCAAGTTATGGACATATCGTAAGACCGCTGGGGCCCGATCAACAAATTCCACGCGGCTCGCAGGTTGAATCCCCCGGACGAATAGCCCATCGAGATCGCGTGCAGTACCGCAAATGTCGCACCCGCCACCACGGCGAGCACAATCGCGCCGAACAGGCGCCCGCGCTCGATGCGGAACGGCGTGGTCAATTTCAGCATCTGCGCGATGGGAGGGCCCAGAAATCCCCGGGTTTTTCCGAACATCGCCCAGAGATACCCTTGGCACGTCAAGGTAGAGGCCGTCGCGGTTTGCCCGCCCATGATGTGAAAGGGCGTCCACGTTATCGAATGGTAGGCGATATCGCCGTAGGGCAACCCCAGTTCTGCCGCGAACCGCGCCATGCCGATGTAGGCCACCGCGGTGAAAAACAAGTACAGGGCCGCCACGCGGACTTCCATGCCCGCCGCGTGCAACCACGCCACCATGTACAGCAGGGCCGCCACCAGCGCGATCGCCGCCGCGCGATAGGACATGGCCTCTCGGGCATCATCCACATCGGACGCGCCCGTGACGACCTTCCGAAACGCGGCTTTCAGATGCGCCCGCGCCATCCACAGCCCGAACACCACATAGGCGCACAGCACCCCGAAATTTTGCGACCGCACCGCTTCGCCGCCGCCGTGCCCGGCCGCGATGCCCAAGCGGTCAAACGTCGCCACCTCGGCCTCGGTGAACAAGAAGAACAGCCAGAAACTGAACAGGGTTTCCACGCGCGCGAAATAGGCAAAGCCCATCACGTAAATGCTGATCTGCACCCAGAAGGGCTTGGCGCCCTCCAGCCAGAGGAACCACGCGCCCTCGGTGTGCGTGGTGGGCAGGCCCGGCATCAATGGGTAAAAGAACGAGATGATGTTCCACCCCACGGCGAACACCCCGATCCAGAACCCCATGCGAAAAATCCGTTGCGCGAGCAAGGGAGGCTTTCCCGCTTCGCCCTCGCCGATGCGCGCCACCTGCAAGCCCACTTCCATCAGCGGAAATTCCAGGCGTTCGTTTTCGACCCACTGCTTTCGCAAGACCACCATCAGGCAGAGGGCCACGCATGCCGCCGCGCCGACAAAGGTCATCCACCAAAACACGGGCACGACCCACGCCCGCCACGGAATGCCCTGCCCGGCGGGCAACCCGTCGTAGAACCACGTCACCGCTTCGTCTTCATTGTTCATCACCAGCCAGGAGACCATGTTGGGATGTAGCAATTCTGCCCAGCCGTTTTCCGGGGTCGCAAAATAATAGGGCGCGGCAATGGAGCCGACCACGTAAGACGCCAATCCGTAGAACGGGAACAGCGATCCGATGAGCCCCATGCCCAGCGAGACGCACAATTCACCGCGATTCAGCGCCCACTGCGGGTTTGCCCGCTCGAGCAATAAGTTGACCGCCACGAGCACCACAAAGGGAAAGAACAGGCCCATCGGAAACAGCGCCTTGTTGTTCTTCGACGCGCTCAAGATGACCGTGGACCAGTTGATGTAATAGTCAGACGCCACGATCAACAGCAATCCCGCCATCACCGCCCGCCACGACACCGCCTTGGGTTCGGCCGCTGTATGTATCGCCCGTTGGGAAAGAGAAATAGCCAACTGGAATCTCCTATCGCCTCACCAGCCGTGAACCCCGTGCCCTTGGTCGGGGAACCAGATCACATCTACGAGGAAGGCCATGCCGATGGCGAATACGAATCCCACGATCAGGCCGTAGCAACACGGCCGCACCCGGCGGTAGAGCAGGATGCCGCCGAATTTTAGAATGAGCAACTTGGCTAACCACACCAAAAAAATATTAAACACGTAAATCCGCAAATGCCAGCTATACATCACCATCAGCCCGATCGGGTGGATGGGCCACCAGGGAATCCGCGCTTGGAGCACCGCGAATACCAACGCGCCGAGCACGCCGATCAGGTACACGCTTATTTTTTCTAAATCGGGCACGGTGCGATCCGTGTTCGCGACCGCCCCTGCGATGATATTGTACCGCTCGCGCGCGGACCCTTCCAGCGCCCACGAGTGAAAACTAGCGCCGCCCCAGGTGTAGCAGAGCCAGATCGTATAGAGTCCGGCGATCAGCACGCCGAGCAACAGGCCGATCCAGATCAGGCGATTCGTCTTGGGCGACTGCGCCATCACCCGGTCGATATTGGGCAGAGCCGTTGGCACGCGCCACCCGGCCAGCAAGCGGTGATTCACCATGTGCGTGCTGACCAGCGTGGCGGTGGACATATTGCGCGTGCCCACGAACATGTCGCCCAGCATCGGCGTTCCCCCTGCCCAAAAGGGAAACAAGTACGCAAAGCCAATGGCGGCCAACAATTTCATCGACACGAACAGGCCGATCCAAAACGCCGCCATCCACAAGATGAGCGTCACCGTGCCATTGCCCGACTGGTACAGCCAGAACGCCATGTAGAGCAACCCGCCCGCCAAGGCGAATAGCGTGCCGCGCGGCGAGAGGATCGCGGTTTCGGCAACATCCCACGCCCTGGGCTTTCTCACCTGTTCCCAAACCCGCTTTAAGTGCCCGTGCGCGGTCCACACGCCCCACGCGGCCAGCCCGGCCATCGCGCCGTTGGAGAACAAACTCAGGATGCCGCCCCCGTCTGCGGTCTGCCCTTCCAACCCGATGGTAAATCCCACTCGGTTCATGCCGTATTGCGCGACGAGTCCGGCGAAAAACACGGACCAGATGCTGAACAAAATGTTCAAATCGCACAAAAATGTGAAGCCCGAGAGCGTGGGCAAAATGCGATACGAAAACGCAAAGGCCGGCAGATAGCGCGACAACTGCACGCCGCGCCTGCCTCGGGGGCCGAACATCGGATCGAAAATTGCGATGCGCGGAAAATCCGGTACGAAGTACGCCCCGATGTTCCACAACAGGGGAACCGCGGCCACGACAAATCCCACCCAGAACACCCGGTTTTTCACAAACGGGGGCCAACCGCGTTTGCGGTCGAAGCCCTCGGTGAGTTCCAGCGACACTTCGGCGAGGGGATAGACCAACCGCTCGTGGTGCGCCCATTGTTTTTGGAACAACGCGGTCAATCCCAAGCCCACGGCCGCGATTGCCAGCGCGATGGATCCCGCCCAAAAAAGCGGGGCGAGCCACGCGCCCCATGGCACGCCCGCCCACACCCCTTGATAAAAGCCATCCACCACGCCCGGGCTGTCGAGCGGTAGCATCCAGTCGGGCAGGTCGTCGAAATACAACTCTTCCCATCGGTTCTCGGGCGACGCAAAATACCGCGGCGCCGCCATCATGCCGGCCCATTGCGTTGCCCAGTTGAACCCGGCGAATAACCCGCCGATCCACACGAGACAAAACAACACGCGCATTTCCGAAGACGAGAGGGACAACCGGGGGCAGAACCGCTTCAACACCGCATTGCCCAGCAACCAGAACACAAAGGGCAAAAGCACGGTCATCGGCAGGTTCGACATGGCCAGCAAGGCCGACCGCGTGCTCAGTTCGATGTACGTGGACATCACGCAGGTAAAGACCAGCGTGCCCACCATCGCCAGCACAGCGGTTTTCCGAATCGGGTCTTCCGCGCTCGGCAGGTCGGGAATGTGTCGGGATTGCGCCATAAATTGGTTGGTGTGACTCCCACATTGACTTTTAGAAGCTGTTTTAAGCCCTGACAGCCCTTGCCGTCGCCAAAGCATTCGCTTTTCGCAGGTCAAATCCACCCAGACCCCGAAAAGACAAACGGTGACGTGCTCATTGACCGGATGCCATATTTTCACCAGATACGATATACGCAAATCTCGTCGAGATAGCAAGGCGCGATTCCGTTGTCGATGGGAAATCCGCTTGACACATCGAGAGCTCGCCGATACTTTCCACGCAAATGACCGATCTCCTGCTCAAAAATGGTCGCATGGAATTAAATGCAGGCTGAACAAAAACCCGCTCGGCATATTGAACGCCGAGCGGGTTTGTCGTTGCGGATTGCGTTTTAGCTAATCAACCAGACCGAGTTGCCGTTTGTATGTCTGTCCGATTGAGCCGGCCCAATCGCTCGGACAATCGCAATTTGCTCACCGTAGTCAGTTGATCCGCCAGTGCCTTGCATTGCAGACCATTGAGTATTACATGAGTTTCACTTGGGTAAAGCCGCGCCACATTGCTCGTAAGCGGCACGACCTGAACCCGATTCAAATGTCGGTTGGCAACATCGTTGCTCACGATGATTGCAGGCCGTCGTTTTTGAATCTCGCCGCCAATAGAGGGATCGAAATTTACCCACCACACCTCACCTCGGTTCATCGCTCACATCTCCCAATGTCCCTTCCGACCACTCCAGCGCTTCCGCTTCGCGGGCTTTGTCCTGTGCCATTTGTGCATATCTCGTTTCGAGATCGCGATTGAGCACATGGAGGCGAATCGCGTCCTCGATAAAACGACTGATATTTTTTTGCCCAATGACCTCGTGCAATTCATCGTGGACCTTTGCATCAATCGAGATTGTGAGTTTCTTTTTCATGTGTTCGTCCTTTCGGGATTCGTCATTTTCACCGGATACGATATACATAAATCTCGTCGAGATGGCAAGGCGCGATTCCGTTGTCAACGGGAAATCCGCTTGACACATCCAGAGCTCGCCGATACTTTCCACGCAAATGATCGACCTCCTGCCCAAAAATGGCCGCATAAAAATAATCGATTAGCGCGGTGCCGAGGGCTGTATCCCCATTGGGTTGCACTTTGAGCCATTCGCTTATGTTTGACGCACACCAGATCGTGCCGCCCGATGCCGCGGCTGATCCGCCGATCTGGTCGGCTTTTTCGAGAATGGCAACAGACGCCCCGTTTTCCCGAGCGCGCAGGGCCGCGCACAACCCCCCAATGCCCGCACCCGCGACAATGACGTCTTAATGGTCAGCCATTTCTCCCTCCTTTGCGCGACGACAACCTCGAGCACACCCTAACGCGATTTGCACCTGCTGTCAATCAAAACAAAAAAGGAGGCGACAACAAAAGGCGTCACCTCCTCGAAATGTGAATCTGCATAGCGCGATATAGCTTATGCTTCATCGCGGGCAGGGGCTTAAACGACCTCTGCATCCAACAAACGCTGAAAATCATCCAGCCCATTCACTTGCACTGCCGAGCGGTGCAACTGCTTGAGCCGTTGCAAATCGTCGATGACCGCAATGCGATCTGCGAATTGATCGGCCACGGACGTACCAAAGCGGATCTCCAGCACGTCGAGGATATCTTCAACCGCACGTTCTCTGCCCCCCTGCTCAATGAACTGTTCTCTAAACTGTTCCTTGCCCTGCTCGATGCCCTGCTCGATGCCCTGCTCAATGCCCTGCTTAAGGAACTGTTCCCTGAACTGTTCCTTGAGGTATTGGGCAAACGATGATTCCTGCGTAATCGCATCCATAACACCCTCCTCAGAAAAAATACCCGTGATGGTGGTCTGATCATAAACCAAACCACTCAATACCGCCAAACTGCCCAAAAAGTCAACCTTGTCTGCCTGATCCAACGATACGGCATCGATCCGGCGAATGCACTGGCGCAACCAGTCCTCGGAACCCATCCCCGCAGGACGCTTCATCAAGGACGCGAAAGGAAGCAAGCCATCCTGACCGCCCTCGAGAATCGCACGCCCCTCCATTTCACTCAACCGAATCACCTTGTATTCCACCAAGACGCGATGACCGGGAAGGGCTTGCTCGTAGTAGCCCTCATCGCGACGCCCGGCACCGGGACGCAAGTAGATCACGCAGGAATAAACCGGTAGGCCATGGGATTCGATGAGTCGGATGATGTAGCTCGCCATGCGAATCGGCATCGGGGAATCCGTGCTGTCCGCGGTTTGAAATTCCGTGTGGACCAAGGCTTCCTCGCCATCGATCCGCACGCGAATGAGGCTATCGGTGAGGCGCGTTTCGACCGTGGGGAGCTCGGTTTCGATCACTTCGTCAATTTCGACCTTGGCCTGATCGCCGAGTGCGAACAGGACGAAGGCTTCTGGAGAAATTTGAACCAGCCGTTTGAAAGTCGTATCGTATTCGGCCATGGAGCTATCTCAATAAAGTGACTGCCAACGGCATGGCGGCGCATGCGCTGAAAAAACGAATCATCCGTCGCGACCGGGCCTGCGGATACGGGATTGACTTTTTCCGGATCGATGCCCCCAAGTTAGCGATTGTTTGAACCGAAATCAACCATCAAAATGCCTTTGCCACCTCAAAGCAGGGGGCCGTGGTCAATCCCTGGCCTGCCCCATTGACCGCAGGGACATGCCCATAGACCTGTCCTCGCGCCATCAAACGAATGAAAGCGATCATTGCCAAATTCCTCGTTGTTGCGGGTTGTTTTGTTATGAACGACGCAATCCCGCGTTGAAGCCCATCGGCGATCCCGTCCGTGACAAGGGTCTGTTGTGGCAAAAAATAAAAGGAGGCGACAACAAAAGGTGTCACCTCCTCGAAATGTGAATCTGCATAGCGCGATATAGCATAGACTTCAGCGCGGGCAGGGGCTTAAACGGCCTCTGCATCTCGCGGTGTTTTGGAACGAATGAAAGGGGCCATTGCCAAAGTCCTCGTTGTTGAGGGCTGTAACGTTTACTGTGTTGACTCACACCTCTGTTGCATCTTTTTGAGAAATCCAATATGCACCCGCTTCACTCGATCCAGAAATTTGCTCACCGCCTTTCCCTCCAGAAAATCGCTCACCGTCTTTTCCTGAAATTCGGGGATATCAATGAAGCCGACGGTGCAAAACGCGCCTTTATTCCCTCTTGCTTTTCCAGATACTCCTTTTTCCGAGAGGACTTCCTCGAAACAACTTCGGTATTCTTTCCGAACCACCTCATAGTCCAAATCATAGTCCAACTTGGCGTTGGAAAGTGCAATCATTAGTCGTAGATTCTTTTTTGTTTTGGGATCGATTCGCCAAAACAGATATTTTGAGAACCAGTACTCCATCCACATGCCACCCCATTCGTTTTTTCTTTTTAAGCCTTTCTCTTTCCAGATATCGTCGTCTTTCGGAAGACCTGAAAATTTTTTGCAAATAAAGCATTGCCAGTCGTCAGCCGCGTCTTCTAGCTTTTCCCGAAGCTTCAGCATGAACTCCCATCGCACAGGGTCAAGATCCCATTTCGTTAGATCCTCGTCTCTCGTTTCTATCAGGTTCTCCAGATGTTCTGCATACTGGCGCAGAATTTCGTCTTTTTTCGTCGCGACCTGACCTGCAAGAAACTTTTTCATGTCTTCCGCCTCAAACACGGAATACTTGTTGCATTCGACAAAGGCCCTCTCATCACTGAACACATACCCAGTCTTAAAATAAACGGCCTTGATTAGATCTTGTTCATCTTTGCTGACAGAGTTCAGATACCGCGCCAGTTGATTATCGTGCTCTGACGTGTGAATTTTGTTTTCAATGATAAACGCAACCTTTTTCCCGTCCACTTTGGCTTGAAAATACACATCAATCTCACCATCTTTGACTTTGTATTGAGGTTTGAGATCGTATACTTCGCTCACTTTGCACGGACCAACGTAGGGATCCATGGGTTCTCCATCGGGGTCCAACACGGGCACGCCCGCGGTTGCATTCGATGCGCCTGCTCGAAAGAGCGTGCGAACGAACTCCAACCCACACTCTTGGAGGTCACGGTCACTTGTGGTCTGGTTGGCACAAGCGACAAGATAGCAGACGAAGGCATCCTGCAAGCGTTCACTTGTGACGCAAGAGAAGATGTTCGGGGTAGCCATAGCGTTCTCCTTTGAAACGGGTGGTTTGCGATTCTTACGACATTGCCCAACCCAAAACGCTTTCTGTTTCGGATTGGGCTGTCGCAGAGCAAAATAATTTTCATTCATAAAAAAGTCAAGATAATTTTCATTCTCAAAAAAGCAAGTCGTAACGAGTGGGCGAGAGAGGCGACAGCGCAAGGTGTCACCTCCTCGCAATCTGTAACTCACTCAACATGTTTGAGTAATTCGTCGCACTTCGCAACTTTCCTCAGCAGTTCCTCTACGCGATGAAGACGCTCAACGGTAGCATCCAGGTTCACGATTCCTTTTTCATCAACAGGTACCGATCCAGCCCATCCAGATCGGGATGCTCATCCCATTTTGCCGGGATGCTGTAAAAGTGGTTGCCATCGTCATAGCACTTTGCCATATTCTTGTATCCTTTGGTGAGGATGTTTTATGTTCCCGCGCGCGTCGAGTTTCCCGCTCGACCGCGCGTTTTTTTATTCACAGCCCAACATGGATTTTACGCGCGCCTTTCCGGTCGCGGTCAAAAAGTATTTGGCCCAACTTTTCCGCACAAGGTGGGTACGTCGCCTAACCGAAGAATCTGGAACGTGATTATATCCTGAGTTCTCAATCAAGTCATCGCGTCTAAAGTTGTTCCCATCATCCATAAAATCCCCATACTGCTGGGAGCTCAGCAAGCCGTGAGCCCAGAACGCAGAAACCCACGCGCCAGTCAGTGGGTAAAAGGAGGCGCGTCCCGCGTCAAAATGATGCACGTACATACCGCTGTTGATCAAATCACATGCCCTTGCCTTGTCCAGCGGTTGTCCCAGGACATACCGGTCTGCCACTGACCGCCGGAGCAATACCCATGCTTCGAACAGTCTTAGATCCGCTTGATTAAAGTATCTGAGCATCATGGCATGACCCCTCCGGACTTTGACCAGGGCGGCAGAACTATCTTGCACGGCTCGTTGCAGACGAGCGATGACGGAATCCTTGCGAGCGATGACGCGCGAAGATTCGTTTAAAGCATCATGACTGCTCGTATATGCATCAACCCAGGCTTGGAGTTCCTTCTTGCTCTCTTCAATCTGATTCGCCACGGCGACTTGCACGGCAGATCGACAATCAATTGGCAGTGGCGTGCAACCCGTGCTTGGCGTCAAATTGAACTGATTCACAAACAGCAAAAAGTCCCCAAAGTCCACAACCCTGTTTTCGTCCAAATCCGCCCGACAGATTTGCCCTTCTGCGGTCGCCGTGACCGCCGTCACCAGCACCAACAACAGATGTTTCATGATCGCTCCCTTCATGTGGTAAAAATTCCCTCGTTATTCCGTTGGGCGCCGCCCCGACAGCCCAACCCAAAACGCTTTCTGTTTCAGATTGGGCTGTCGCAGAGCAAGATGATTTCTGCCCTGAAAAAGAGCAAGCCAGGTGATAGGGCTAAAGTTTGGGTTGCCAGACGGACTTGCGCGCTGTCGTGATGACTTGATTCGGAAGGTGTTTTGTGATGGCACTTATTGAGATGCCTTATTTGAATTGCGTAACGTCAACTTCTAAGAAATCCTTTCAAGAAACCCGATATGCACCCGCTTCACCCGCTCCAGAAATTCGCTCAGCTCCATTCCCTGAAATTTAGTAGTCTTAATGGACCCGACGGTGGATACATACGGTCCACCCCCCAGATTACCAGGATATAGTCCTTCTTTCTCGAGAGTTTCCTTGAAGCGACTTCGGTATTCTTCCTGAACCTCATTAAAGTCCAACCCTGCGTTGCAATGTTCAATCCTTAATCGTAGTGACTTCCCCGAATCAATTCGCCAATGCAGATGCTTTAAGAAACAGTACTGCATCCACATACCATGTTCGGTTTTTCTTACCAAGCGTTTCTCTTTCCAGATATCGTCGTCTTTCAGAAGACCTGAAAGTTTTTTGGGAATAAAGCATTGCCATTCACCAGCCGCGTCTTCTAGCGTTTTACGGAGCTTCAGCATGAACTCCCATTGCACAGGGTTCTGATTAAGATCCCATTTCTCTAGATTATCGTCTCTCGTTTTTATTCGGTCACTCAGATATTCTGCATATTGACGCAGAATTTCGTCTTTTTGCGTTGCTTCTTGACCGTCAAGAAAATTTTTCATGTCTTCAGCCTCAAACATGGAATACTTGTTGCATTTAACCCTGGCCCTCTCATCACTGAACACATACCCAGTCTTCAAATAAACGGGTTTGATCAGATCGCTCTTCTGTTCTTTAATGATAAAGTCCAGATACCGCTTCAATTGATCACTATGCGCCTCTGTGTCTGTTTTGTTTTCAATGAGAAACGTAACCGTCTTACCATCCACTTTGGCTTGGAAATCCACATCGATTTTGGCCCGTTGACAGTTGGGCTTACAAACGCCGCTCACTTTGCACGGACCAACGTAGAGATCCATGGGTTCTCCATCGGGGCCCAACACGGGCACGCCCTCGGTTCCATCCGATGCACCTGCTTGAAAGAGCGTGCGAACGAACTCCAACCCACATTTTTGGAGGTCACGGTCGGGCTGGCTGGCACAATCAACGAGATAGCAGATAAAGGCGTCCTGCAATCTTTCATGTGTTGTGTGAGAGAAGAGGTTCAGGGCAGTCATAGCATTCTCCTTTTTTGAAATGCGTGGTTTTTTTTTATGACGCTTACCCAACCCAAACAACGCTTTCTGCTTCGGAGTGGGTTGTCACAGAGCAAGATAATTTTTACTCTAAAAAAAAGCAAGCCCGGTGATAGGGGTTAGAGAAAGTCAGACATCATGACCTACCTTACTCCCTGACAACGCGCTCTACAAGGAAGCAAGGCAGGATTTGTTTAACAAGCGAACCTGTTTTTAGGTCATGATCTTCAAGTGTCGTGCAATGTCCAATGCAACGTTATCATTATACTCTTTGACACGTCGCGGCGTCAAAAACCATTCGATAACATACCAGACCACACAACCCCCTCCCGTGAGCCAGAAAGCCCACTGCAAACTCCAACGTCCAAGCAAAGCAAATTGAATCGGAAACAGAATCGAAAGCGCAACAAACATACCAACAGATTTCTTCTGACGTGCGTATTCCGATTCAAACGTCAACTTCTGTTCCTCAGTCATTTTAGACAAGGCAGACTGCACCAACGGCGGATAAATCATTTGCATTGCAACCCTCCTCTACGCTTAACGTAGGTGACATTGTTGACGACTGACTGTCTCGGCTCTTCAGGCTAAAATTTTCGCAATGTGTGCCTGTCAAGTTCTTTGGCCGGGGGCGTTTTCCAATCCATCCCTCGCCAAAGTACAAACACAGACCGACCAAAATTTCGCCCTCAAATTACGCAGAGACGCGCATTGACGCATGGTGCGAAACATTGCGTTAGGTCAGTTGGAAAAGAGAA
Organism: Candidatus Latescibacterota bacterium; assembly: GCA_965242535.1. Taxonomy (GTDB): domain Bacteria; phylum Latescibacterota; class UBA2968; order UBA2968; family UBA2968; genus VXRD01. The sequence goes on along the minus strand of OZ251458.1, from coordinate 3,211,761 downwards.
TGGAACTCGTTGCGGAGGGGGGTTAGGTGAAGGCGTTCTTGAAACAGAACATGGCATCTCTCCTTTGCGTGTTGACGATGGATGGTTGACGAGTTGGAGATGGGTTTTACCTCTGCGCCAGCATAGGGGCCGGGCAGTGTCAACCATCACGCAGAGAGATGCGGGAAGGGTCCTACTTATTCGCCTTGGTGTCGGGAGCGACCCGCCGCCAGTTGAGTAGGCTATTGTATTCAGCAGGCTACCCGACATGCGGGCTCTGCTCGATGGTTGACAACCCCAAGTTAGCGATTATTTGCTCGAAATCAAGAAAAAAATGCCCTGTCGTTCAATCCCTAAAAGCAGTGGTCGGCGGTCAGTCCGCATCCTGCCCCATCAGTGGACAGGCACGGGGGGGGGCCTGTCCCTACAAATGGTTTCCGTGATTGGTCGGCGGTCAGTCCTCGGCCTGCCCATCAACGGATAGGCACGGGGCATAGCCCTACAACCTCGATGCTGTGCTCGCGCATCCGCAAATCCGACTCATCAGTGGACAGGCACGGGGGCATCGCCCTACAAATGGTTTTCGTGAACGGCTATCGCATACTCACGGAAACGCTATCCGATGATTCGGCTGTCAGAAGCCCGTCGCGTTGCCGCCGGGTTTTGCGTGGCATTCCTCGGCGAGGGCGTCTGCGATGCGGTTTGGATCGTTCAGAAAGCCGAGCACCTCGGCGCGGTCGCGCACGTTGGCGAAATCCGCGGGGGTGAGTTTGGACAGCGCGAGCACAGGGGCAGGGGCTTTGTCGTCGAAGAACAACTCGAAGGCGCGGCGGATGCGCGGCGGATCGAGGAATCGGAACTCGGCGCGAAACGAGAATCGGCGCGCGGCGGCCGGATCCAGGGCGTCGCTCCGATTCGTGGTGCAGGCAAACGGGAGGGGATGGCACTCCATCTGACTGAGCAACTCGTTGACCATGCTCACCTCCCACGACCGCTCGGCGGATTGCCGATCCATGAGGAGCGAATCCGCCTCGTCGAACACCAGAAACGATTGGGTCTCCCGCGCTTCGGCAAAGGCCGCGGCGATCCTCTGTTCGGTTCCGCCGACGTACTTGTTCAAGAGATCGGACGCCCGCTTGGGCAAGAGGGCGATCCCCATCTGCTCGGCGATGTGGCGCGCAAACGCGGTCTTGCCCGTGCCCGGCGGCCCGCTCAGGCAAAGCGCGAACCTGCGCGGGCCCAACGCGACCATCCGCGCCGCCAACGCCGCCATGTCGATATCGGCACGGATCAATGACGGATCGTAGTGCGCTATCGGGCGCGTCTCAGGCGGGCGGATGCCGTAGCGCAATTTCTCCTTTTGGGCAACGCTGCGCCGGATGGTTTCGGTGTTCCCATTGACCATCGCGGCTTGGTTGGCCGCCAGCGCGACTTGGCGCGGCGTGACCTTGTCGTTGCGAGACAAGTCCTCGGCGAGGCGGCGCGTTTCCGCGATGGGCATCCTCGTCTCGTGCAGGATGTCGGCGTACACGCGCTGTCGCGCTCGGGGCGACATGTGGCGGAACTCGATGGCGTGCAGCATGCGGTCGATGAAGAACGGCCACATGATGCGGTAGTACTCAATGGCGTTGCACGCCCAGATGATCGGCACGGGATTTTCTTCGACAATGCGATTCAGCCAGAGTTTTTGAACGCTGCGAAAGTCCTCCATCTCGTCGAAGAGAATCGCGGTGTGTTGCTCGTCTGCGAGGGCTTCGAGCGCGTAGTCCAAGGTCGCGGACCGATCGACGCGCCGCCGGGCCTCGGCGCCGACCTCGTTGTCGCCGATGGCGTAGAGCCGCATCCCCGCCTCGTTGCAGAGGGTGCGGGCAAACTCGGTTTTGCCGGTGCCCGGCGGGCCGTAGAGGAGGATGTTGATCCCCTTTTGTCGATTTGGAACCGTAGCGATGAGGGTGCGCCGCGCGTCTTCGACGTCTCGCCCGAGGTGCGAAAATGCCCGCCACGGAAGCCGTGCCCCAACCGGCGGCCCCAAGCGCGGACGGGCGTGTTGCGCGGCGATGGTGCGTTCGATTCGCTCGCTGAAGCGGTAGAGATCGTCCGCATTGCCGTCGATGAGGCGGGTCGTTTCGATGGCCTGTGCCAAAATGCCGGGCGGGCACTCGAGTCGATCCACGAGGCGGCGGGCACACGCGGCCGCGTCCATGCCGTTGAGATCGCTTTTCTCGAGCATGCGCTGCAAAATCGCGGTTTGGCGGGTCGGGCTGTGGGCTGTGAACTTGAGGACAAAGGAGAACCGCCGCAGCATGCTCTCGTCCAAGTCATCCAAACAGTTGGCGGTGTGGATCATCGGCACGGGTGTGTTTTCCAGCAGGCGGTGATTGGCGAGGCGCGTGCCGCGGGTGGATTCCAAGACGTCTTCGGCTTCGTCGCACAGAATCGCCGCGGCGGGCGCGGATCGGAGGAGGACTTGTGCCATGCGTAACTCGTTGCGCCTGCTCGCGCGCCTGTTCAATTCCGTGCCGCGCTCGCGTTCCTCTTCGCGGTCGGGTTCGCCGATGGCATAGAGAGACGCGCCGACGGCGTGAGCCAGGGTTTTGGCAAATTCGGTTTTCCCAGTGCCCGCGCGCCCGACCAACAGGATGTTCACCCCGGCCGCGGGATCGTCCTTTTGCACGGCGGCGCGAAGCACGCGGATGGCGTCGTCTCGCCCCTCGAGATGCGCGAAGGCGTCCATGCCCAACGCGGCCTCGCATGGCCTGCCGACCAACCGCGCTTGCAATTCGTCCCTGGTTTGCACCGGCAGATTCCACACCGAGGCGAACCGGGAATCGATGTATTCGTCGGGCGTGGTATCTTTGACCCATCGGTATTCTCGGTCGTACTCATAGTGGCATATACCCCGGTCAGAGAGTTCGGAAAGCGCGTCCACCACCTCGTTGGAGGGGCAAGCCAATAACAGGGCCGTCGTTTCGAGATGCCCTCCGGCCGCGCCATTGAGTTCGTCCCACAGGCTTTCGACCATCCCGCGATAGGTGTAAATGTAGTGCCGCGCGAGTTCGAGCACAGACGCGGTCACAGGCCCCAAAGAGAAATGCTCGACCACCAAGCGGGTCGCCCTTGCTTCTGGCGTCGGCGCGGGCACTTTGCGGGTATGCCTGTCCAAAATTTTTATCGCGCCGTTGAGGAACTCGGCTCGTTTTGTTTGGATCGCGTCCATCTCTAACGGATCCGTTTCTCTTTTATCGCGCCGACGCGGCACATATCCCTTTTCCTTGAGCCGTCTGTCGTACTCGCGCGCGAGGCAGCTGTCCAGGTTTGCCACTTCTTCCTCATTGTTTCTGAACCAGTCGCACAATTCCTTTCGGACATTCCGGTTCTGTTGCGCCGCGCGAAGCGCGTTCCGCAGGTAGATGCGATTCATATACCGACTGTACTGACTGCGTTCGGTCATGGATAACCCCTTTCTTTTTTTTGGGAGATGCGTCTCCTTTTTCGAGCGGCGATGCGCGCCTGGACGCGCTCCCGGTACTGGTTGCGTTCGGTCATAGATGAAAACCCTCTTTTTTTTCGCCTTCTGTTTCACCTGTCTGAAAGTGCAAATTTGCATTCCTTTCGACAGGCACGGGGGCCATTTGTCCAACTAATACCAATTTGATTTTAAGTTGTCCGCATCCGGCGTCCGATTAAAAATAAATGAGGAACAGACTCCTGTACGGATCAGGCGTTACTTGTCTCAAGGGTTTGGTCCTAAAATATCGGGTGTTACCTTTGATGCCTTCGGCGACCTACTTTTTTTCAACAGCAAAAAAAGTAGGCAAAAAATGCCGCTCTCATGCGCCGAGGGGCTAGCACAGCGCAAAGCGCTTTTGTAATCGCACGACATGCGCCAGCCTGCAAGGTGGGTTGCAAAAAAGAAGTGCGTTGCGAGACGGACTTGCGCGCTGTGCTTGATGGCTTTGTTTGATGGGTTTTTGGGATGGCACGTTTGGCGATGGCTTATTTGGTGTACGGCATCACGTCCGTCCTCCCTTAAAAATTTGTGGCGCATTTTTTTCGATAGGCACGAGGGCCTGTCCCTACGGGCGATGGGGCAAGGTGAGGACTGACCACTGACCGTTTGGAAGTTGGGCGCGGTCAAGGACAGGCACGGGGGCCTGTCCCTACGATGATCTGCTTTTCGCAGCTATACCCCGTCCCACATTTTTCGTAGTTTCCTTTCCTTGCCCACTGGTTTTCCTGACCTCTCCCGCCTTTTGTGGCTTTTGTGCCTTTTGTGGCTTTTGTGGCTTTTGTGCCTTTTGTGGCTTCCCCGATTCAAAAAAAAAAAAGAGACGCATTCATTGGAACGCGCCTCAAACATAAACAGGTAGTATGACAAGGTATGTCGCAGGTGATCAGGTTTTTTGATAAAAATTCAGATTTTTTTCGAGTTCCTCGATGATCGCTTCGCGCAGGGCGGGCGGCTCGAGAACGTCTGCCTCGGCGCCATAGCCCAGAATCCACGCCTTGATTTCTCGAAAGCCACCGGCTCGGAAAGACAGGATGATCTCGCCGGTATCCAACGCCTCGATCTCTTGCGAGGGGTGCCAAACCCGTTGCCGGACATACGGGGCTTGCGAGGCGGAGAATCGGACTTTGACCGCTATGGGGTCTTCGAGTACAATGCCGAATGCCCGTTGCACGCGGCTTTCGATGTCGAGATCGTCCGGATATTCAAAGGACTGCTCGGTGATCTCGAGGGCCCGAATGCGTTCTGCGGCCAGCGTGATCAAATTGTCGTAATTCGGATGGCGGCACAAAAGGTAAAACCCATTGTGATAATACAACAATCTCAAGGGCATAATGGGGTATGTTTTGGTTTGCCCGGTCGTGATCGCGCGATAGGTGACGTCGCAAATTTTGCGCTCGTCGATCGCCCGATGCGCCGTTGTGAATACTTCGGACGAGGGACGCGCTTTTTGCCCGCGATGGTGTGGGTAATAAGCGGCGCCTGCCCGTTCTAAAAACGCCCGCATGTTTTTGGGGAGCGTCGTCCGGATCCTGTTCAGCGTCTTTTTGAACGCCTCGTCGAATGGTGCTCCCGCAAGCGAATCGACGATGCCCTCGATAAACGTCAGGGCGATGATTTCCTCAATGGGAAAGTTCAGGGATGGCAAATCTGTCTTTTGCTCGAGCTTCCAGTATTTTTTTCTCTCGCGCATCTCGGCATCGAGCACGAAGCCCACTGCTTCGAGATCGCCGAGGTCCCTTTGTATTGTGCGCGGCGTGACGCCTTGGATCTCGGCGAGTTCTCCAATGGTCACGCCATACCTCCGAGTCATGAGTTCCCGGAGAATATCCAACTGCCGGATGATTTGTCTGTTATCTGCCATGGGTATCACCTGAGAGCGAGGTGTCCTCTTCAAAAAGAACGAACGATACGTATAGACTCAAATTTCTCGTATTTGCAAGCGAGCACGTCAAAGAACACGCGACAGAAACAGCGACAAAAACGCATCGGATCGGACGTGCATCACGCACAATACGACGCTCTGCGGAAACCCCTTTGGGCGTAGGTCGTAGCCGGCCCGCAACTGCCGCAACACCGACAGCAGAGAGTCGCCGTTCAGCGCGTCGATCTCGTCGATGAGCAACACCAAGGGCTTGGGATCGGCTTTTGCCCGGTGCGTCAAGGTCGCATACAGCGCAACACCCGGCCCGACTTCGGCGAGATATACGCATCTAGTTGGCATGAGTTAGCTATCAGAGTTGCGTTTTTGTATTTGTAACGTACCGTAAGGGCGTAAAATTTTACGCCCTTACTTCCGTCAAAAAACCGTACTTCCAAAAAAATGGTCAATGTCGCCAGAATAGTGTGACACTCGTTCCACATCTTCGCGCATCGCCTGCCCGCTCTCGACATTGACGTACCCGCAGATGCAGCAGTGGTCTTCAGCCACGACGGGGCCGGTGGTGTTGGAGAAGCGCGTGGCGCGAGTTTCCCTATTTCAGATTTTCGGGATTGAGCCCTTTGAGGTCTTCTGTGACAAAACGGCCGTCTTTGCGGATGCACTCGTCGTCGAAGTGGATTTCCCCGCCGCCGTATTCCGGGGTTTGGATGAAGACCATATCCCAATGCACGGAGGATCGGTTGCCGTTGTCCGCGTCGTCTCGATAGGCGTTGCCGGGCGTGAAGTGGAATGACCCCGCGATTTTCTCATCGAAGAGAATGTCGAGCATGGGCGAGGTGATATAGGGGTTGAAGCCAATGGCAAATTCGCCGATGTAGCGCGCGCCCGCATCGGTGTTGAGAATGGCGTTGAGTTTGGCGGTGTCGCTCGCGGTCGCGTCTGTGATTTTGCCATCTCGGAGGGTCAACCGAATATCCGAAAACGGCGTGCCGCGATAAATGGTGGGCACGTTGAAATGGATGTGGCCGTTGACGGAGTTTTTAACCGGCGCTGTGAAACACTCGCCATCGGGAATATTGCGCGAGCCCGTGCAGGTTCGCACGCCGATATCTTTGATGCTGAACGACAGGTCCGTATCGACCCCCGTGATATGCACGCGGTCGGTTTGTTCCACGCGCTTTTTAAGGGGCGCGACGGCCTCGGCCATTTTGCCGTAATCGAGGGTACACACGTCAAAGTAAAAATCCTCAAAGGCTTCGGTGCTTTGCTGCGCCAGTTGCGCCATCGAGGGCGTGGGCCATCGCAAGACCACCCATTTGGTTTTCGGCACGCGGATGGCAAAATGCACGGGATCGATCCAGTGTTTTTCGTACACATCCATCGCCGCGCTGGATAAATCCGACAACTCTGCGATATTGCGGCTGCCGCGCAACCCGATATAGGCATTGACGCGCCGCATGCGATGGGCTTCATACGCGCCTATTTTTCGCATGGTGGCGACATCGCCTGTGCGGATGAGTTCGCGTTGGATGCGGGTGTTTTTGATGGACACCTGCGGGATGCCTCCCGCGTCGCGCACTTTGCGAATCAGCGCGATGAGCATGTCTTCGGGCATGTCGTAGCCTTCGATGAGGACGGTTTCGCCCGGTTGCACCTGCGTGGAATGGTGAACCAAGACATCGGCGAGTTTTTCCAATCGGGGGTCTTGCATGGGGCCTCCTTTGCGGCCAATGGGGTTGGCGGTTGATACAGATAAAAAAATAACACATGATAACCCTGTAAGCCATTCTTTTTGAAAATCGGCAAATTGTAGGGACGATGCCCGCACGTTCGCCTGCAAAAAAAATCCAAGAACGGGTAGAGGTCATGAACTTTAGACCGTGTATCGACTTGCGCCGCGGCCGAGTCGTGCAAATCGTCGGGGGGACATTGCGCGATGGGGATCGCGCCGTGACCCATTTTGAAACCGCGCGTTCCCCTGCGGATTACGCGCGGTTGTATCGCGCCGATGGCTTGTGGGGCGGGCATGTGATCGCGCTCGGACCCGGCAACGAAGCCGCCGCGCTGTCGGCACTCGAGGCGTTTCCCGGCGGCCTGCACATGGGCGGGGGCATCGCGCCGCGCAATGCGGAAACGTTTTTGCGCGCGGGCGCGAGCCATGTGATCGTCACGTCCTACGTGTTCCGCGATGGGCAGATCGATGACGGGCGATTGGACGAAATGATCCGGGCCGTGGGCAAAGATCGGTTGGTGCTGGATTTGAGTTGCCGAAAGCGCGGCGATGATTATGTCGTCGTCACAGATCGCTGGCAAACATTTACCGATGTGGCGGTTGGAAAAGCGACCTTGCGCGCGTTGGCCGATTGTTGCGCGGAGTTTTTGGTCCACGGGGTCGATGTGGAGGGCCAACGCGCAGGGGTGGAAGAACCGCTGGTGGAAATGCTCGGCAACGGGTCTCCCGTGCCGGTGACGTACGCAGGTGGAGCGCGAAAACTCTCCGATCTGGATCGCGTCAAGGCATTGGGACGTGGGCGCGTAGATCTGACTATCGGCAGCGCGCTGGACATTTTCGGCGGCGACATAGCGTACCGGGATGTTGTGGCGTGGCAGAAGAAGAATGGCGAATAGCGATGAAAAAAAAACAAACGACGAAAAACGCGGGCGGGGTATGAAGGCGAGTAATCCGAGCATGATAGCCGTTCATAGACGGGCGGGGTACACAAGTTCATCGTAGGGACAGACCCCCGTGCCTGTCAGCAGTTAGTCGTCAGTCCCCGCCGCGCTGATGGACAGACATCGCAAAATTTGGCCTTGTTTTTCGATGCGTTTTTGGGTAAAATTGTCAAGACCATTGCGTAGTTCAATCCAACTTTCCAAACGAGGAGATGTGTCATGACAGATGCAGAAAAGATCGCGCGACTCGAGCAGAAGATCGCCGATCAAGATCGGCGGCTCATTGCCCAGGATCAACGTCTCATTGCCATCGAGAAGAATGGGGCGGTATCTGGCGAGCAGGGCAAGCAGAATGCGAAAGAGATTCGCCGCGTCGAACGGCAAACGGCTGACCAGTTCAAGCAGTTGATGAACCTGATGAACGAAGGCTTTAACCGCGTGGAGGAGCATATCAATCGCGTGGAAACGAACTTGAAGAACGACATCATTCGCGTGGAGGAGCGTATCAACCGCGTGGAAGGGCAGATGATCAAATGGCTGACATTGATCGTCGGGGTTGCGGTTATCATTATCGGCGCGTTGACATACATCAAAGGATAAGCGGGATCGACACTCGCCATCAACCCACCAAAACATCGCCCCATCCGAGCGCGCCTGCGGTTTCAGATGGGGCGTTTGATCAGTGGTCAGTCCCCCGCCGCGCTGATGGACAGACATCGCAAAATTTGGCCTTGTTTTTCGATGCGTTTTTGGGTAAAATTGTCGAGACCATTGCGTAGTTCAATCCAACTTCCCAAACGAGGAGAGGTGTCATGACAGATGCAGAGAAGATCGCGCGACTCGAGCAGAAAATCGCCGATCAAGATCGGCGGCTCGTTGCCCAGGATCAACGTCTCATTGCCATCGAGAAAAATGGGGCGGTATCTGGCGAGCAGGGCAAGCAGAATGCGAAAGAGATTCGCCGCGTCGAACGGCAAACGGCTGACCAGTTCAAGCAGTTGATGAACCTGATGAACGAAGGCTTTAACCGCATGGAGGATCGTATCAACCGCGTGGAAACGAATTTGAAGAACGATATTATCCGCGTGGAAGGGCAGATGCTCAAATGGCTGACATTGATCGTTGGGATTGCGGTTATCATTATCGGCGTGTTGACATACATCAAAGGATAAACGGGATCGACACTCGCCCTCAACCCACCAAAACATCGCCCCATCCGAGGTCGCGCAAGCGGTTTCAGATGGGGCGTTTGATCAGTGGTCAGTCCCCGCCCGGCCCCATCACCCGTAGAGACAGATCCCCGTGCCTGTCCGAGACCCGTGCCCGTTCCGCTGATTCGTCAGGACGCATCCATGACACGTTTTAAGGACATCGGTGAATTTGGCTTTATCGACCGCATTGCCGCGCACGCACAGCGCAATCGGGTTCTGTGTGGGATTGGCGATGATTGTGCGGTCATCGCAACGGGCGAGGATCGCGCGCGACTCGTGACGACGGACGCGATGGTCGAAGGCGTCCACTTCGTGCAAAACGCGCCGCCGGAAAGCGTGGGCTACAAGCTGCTGACCGCGAGTCTGTCCGACATCGCCGCCATGGGCGGCGAGCCGACGGATGCGGTCATCGGGATCAGCGCGGCGGCGGACTGTGACGCGGGATATGTCGAGCGCATCTACAACGGCCTGTTTGCCTGTGCGGATCAATTTTGCGTCGCCATCGTGGGGGGGGATACCACGCGCACATCTGGCCCCTTGGTCTTGGGTTTGACGCTCACGGGCGACATGTTGCGCGATCAGGTGTGCTATCGGTCGGGCGCGCGGGTGGGCGATGCGATCTACGCATCGGGCACATTGGGCGATTCTGCGGCAGGTCTGGGCGTGGTGTTGGGCGAAGTGGAGATGCGGGGCGAAGATCGCGCCGCGTTGTTGCGGCGGCATTACCGGCCCGAAGCGCAGGTGGATTTGGGACGGGCCTTGGCGAAAACGGGCGCCGTGACGGCGATGATCGATGTGTCGGATGGACTGGCTTCGGATTTGAACCACATTTGCCGGCAAAGCGGGGTGTCGGCTGTGATTCGAGCGGGGGCGATTCCCATGTCTGCGGCGTTTGTCAAATATTGCGACGCGAGCCAGCAAAATAAGTTGGATTTGGCCCTTACTGGAGGGGAAGATTTTGAGTTGCTATTTTGCGTGCGTCGCGCACAGGGGCATCGGATCGAGGCGTTGGCAACGCGATATCCGATTTGTCGCATCGGCGAGATCGCGGCGGGCAATGGCGAGGTGAGGATAGAGGGCGAGGATGGAAAGCGCGTGCGATTGGAAAGGATGGGGTACGAGCATTTTAGACGCGAGGCGTGAGGATCCGCAGATGGCGCGGCAAAAAATCAGTAGTCAATCGATGGGATGGAGCCAACCGCATTCAACAAAAAGAACGCGGTCGGCATACGGCGGATCACAGCAAGCAGCTAAATTATGTTAACCGTAATCGCCCAGCTGCTTATGGAAATAAGGAGGTGCAACGGGTCTTTGTTGCTTTGATTTGCCGATGGCCCCGCCATATCATCCCATCGAGCAACGTCTTTCGCGAGTTATGTGGCGATCGCCCCGTTCAATCTCTCGCGCCTTTCGCCTCTTGCCGCCTGCGCTTTTTTTGGGCGTGGCGGCTTTTTTGGTCGAGACGCTTTTTGATGGAAGCGCGATAGGGGCGGGTTTTGATGCGCGGTTTGCGCGGTTTGTCGCGTGCGTTCAGGCGGGTTTGCAAGCGTTCGAGCGCGAGTTTTTTATTGCGGTATTGCGAGCGGTGTTCCGTGGCGATGACCGTAATGCCCGTGGGCTTATGGGTTGCGCGGATGGCGGTTTCCACTTTGTTGCGGCGTTGGCCGCCCGGGCCGGACGCGCGCAGGGGTTGAAATTGGACGTCCTTGAGGAGGGCTTCGGTGTTTGTACGCATGGCGAGAAACCGATCAGGCGAGGCCCGCGCGGCGAAGGGCTTCCGCCATGGCGTTGTCGCTTTGGGATTCTTGCGGTTGATTGGACTTGAACGCGGCCATGTCTTCCTTTTCAGCGGTTTGCCGCGCCGCTTCTTCAACGGCGCGCACCGAGAGCGAGACGCGCTTTTTGCGCGGGTCGATTTCGCGGATCATGGCCTCGATTTCATCGCCCACGGAAACGACTTCGCTCGGGCTTGCGATGCGCTTGCCCGAAACGAATTGCGAGATGTGGACCAGCCCTTCAACTCCGGGTTCGAGTTCGACAAACGCGCCGAAATTTTGGATGGAAACGACCTTGCCCGTGATGACGTTGCCGGTGTGGTACCGGTCGGCAACTTTGTCCCACGGGTCTTTTTCCAGCGCTTTCAGAGAGAGCGAGACGCGCTCTTTTTTCTTGCCCAAGTTTTTGAGCCCGAGAATTTTCACGCGCACTTCTTGGCCTTTTTTGAGGGCCTCACGCGGATGTTTAACGCGGACGTGGCTGATTTCCGAGACGTGCAACAACCCCTCAACGCCGTCGAGATCGACAAACGCGCCGAAATGCTCGATGCGCGTTATGACGCCCGATCTTTCGTCTCCTTCCGAGAGTTGGCGGCGCACCTCATCGGCTTTTTTGCGAATTTCTTCTCGCAAGTACGCGCGGCGCGAAACCACGACATCGTTGCGCCCGCGCAGTTCGACGATTTTGAAGGTGAGGGTTTGCCCCGCATAAGACGCGGGGTCATTGCAATATCCCGTGTCGATTTGCGACATGGGACAAAATCCGCGAAGGCCGCCCATGTTGACCACGAGCCCGCCGCTGTTGAAGCCGGTGACTTTGCCTTCGATGGGCACGCCGTTTTGATGTGCTTGGCGCAAGACCTGACGGCTAGAGGCGCGCTGCGAAAGCGTCAAGCGGATTTCGCCATCCGTGCTGGCGACAAAGGCTTCGATGGCGTCGCCGGGCTTGTATTTCAACGCGCCCGATTTCTCGCGCAAACTTTGGATGTCCATCGACGCCTCGCTGCGGCCGCCAAAGTCGATAAACGCGACAGAGGGCCCGATTTCGCGGATCGTGCCGGTGATTTTTTCCCCGGGCGAGACCGTGCGGTAATTTTGCACATCGCTCTCTTCGAGCAGTGCGGCAAATTCCGCGCTCGGTGCGTCAGCGGCGTATTTTTTGTCGAGGGCTTCAACCCCGTCCGAATCGGGCTTGCCGGGGGCATGTCCCGCGGGGGGAGCACTGCGGGGGGTGTTGTCAGACGTGTTCATAGTTTGTAATCCGTAAAAAAAATGATGGGAAAATTGGGACACAGAATTTATGAAGGATAGCGGAAATAGGCAACCGATTTTTTTGTAAAAGTCCGTAAAAAAAATAAGGAGGCCAATAACCGGGGATGCGCCCTACGCAATTATTCAACGCGACAATTACAAACTGGATTCAGACGACAAATTTCTATATCATCACCTGAAAAAAAATTGCGAATTTGTGCGAATTCGGTTCACCAAACCCACGCGCGATTACAAAACCTTTAAGTTGCGCGGAGGCACGGTGCTCACCGTCAAGACAGCCGAGGGCGAAGAACGCGACCTGCGCATCCTCGGCTCTGTCGTGGAAAAAAACCGGTACTACCGCTTGTTGAGTTATGGCGACTAGGTTCTCAAAAGACGCGTGCGGGGAGCACCAACTCATCCCGCCCCCTGTGCGAGTTCTCGCCGCGTTCTTTTTTTGCGTCACAGATGGCACCATCGCCCCCAATGACGCGCCCGGCTTCGGCGTTTCATTTGCCGATGACCTGTGGTCGAGATAATCATCCAACCGCGTAAAGGCGGTTTGTCGACGCCGCGTTCGCCGACAAAAAACCCCGGTATCATCTTTCGATGACGCCGGGGTTTTGCGTTGCGATCGCGGCGGTTTTCATCAGGCGAGGACCGCTTTGAGCTTGTCTTCTATCGCGCTTTTGGGCACCGCGCCGATGAGTTGATCGGCTTGTTTGCCATCCTTAAAAATGAGCAAGGTGGGGATGCTGCGAATGCCGAATCCCTGCGCGGTCTGTTGCGCGTGGTCCACATCTACTTTGCAAACCTTCACGCGGCCGTCGTATTCCCGAGCGAGTTCTTCGATGCTCGGCGCGATCATCCGGCACGGGCCGCACCACGTCGCCCAAAAATCCACCAGCACGGGAACGTCTGAATCCACGACTTCGGACTGGAAATTCTCATCTGTAATATTCAACGGACTGCCCACTTTGAAACTCCTTTCGGATGGGGGTTGGTGTGCGAGGATGCGTTAAACTACCGAGTTTGTATCGGATTGTCAAGGGGATGCGCGGCAAATGCGGTACGCGAGGTGGGCGAGAATTTCGTGCGGTGGTCCGCCGCTCGATTTGAGGCGGTTGTCCGCGTCGAGCAAGAGCTCGTGGGCATGCCAGAGGGTTTGGTCGTCGAAATTGTGGGCCTGCTCCAGGTAGTTCTTGGCGAAAAACGCGGGCACTTTGAGACGCGACGCCATCGCACCTCGAGACAGGCGTTGCTTCGATACCCAGTGCGCGCGCCGCAAAATCCCAAAGTGACGCACGAGCAGGGCGACCGTGCCGGCCGGGTGTTCCCCCTGTTCGCGCAACCGCCCGATGATGGCCTGCGCCTTGCCCAACTGCCGGTGCCCGAGCGCGTCTGCGAGTTCAAAAACCGTGACCCCGCGGGTGTTGTCGATCACCGCGGCGACGCGTTCCCGCGTGATGGATTCGTCGGGCGTGGCGACGAGGAGCTTCTCGATCTCGCTGTTCAACTCGCGCAGATTCGACCCGATGCTCATGTGGAGCAGATGCGCGGCATCGGGCGCGATCTGCCTGCCCAGGGTTTTGACGTGCGCCTGAATCCATCGCGGGATTTCATTGTCATAAGGCGGGCGAAACTCGATGTCAACCGCGCGTTTTTTCAGTTCTGAAAACAGTTTTTTGCGCCCATCGGGTTTGGTCGCCGTGACGATAAACGCCGTCGTTTCGGAAGGCGATGCGAGGAAGGGCACGAGTTCGGGAGCCGCCGAATCGAGCAAGCGATCCGCGTTTTTGAGCACGACCACGCGGCGCGGTGCCATCATGGGAAAGGTGAGGGCCTGCGAAATGACCTGCGAAATCTCGGCCTCTTCGGCCCGGTAAATGTCGAGGTTGAACGTGCGCGATTCGGGTTCGACCAAAGCGTCGATTAGCCCGGTGACGAGTTGATCGCGCCGGAAGTCATCCTGTCCGTAAAAATAATACAGCGGCGCGACCGTGCCCTTTTTGACTTCGGCGAGCACCTGAGCGGGCGATATTTTGCGTGCGCGTTGCATGGTTGAAGTCGTCCAATGCGTTTGCGAATCTACGGAATGGGGCACCACTGCGATAGCCGTTCAGTCGTGAATTGAAGCGCGTATACGCACAACTCAGCACCTGCATGGCGCGCTTTTCTAAAACTTTGGTCCTACAGCCTCGTTGGTTGCCTTCGATGCCTTCGGCGACCTACTTTTTTTCAACAGCAAAAAAAAGTAGGCAAAAAATGCCGCTCTCATACGCCGAGGGGCTTGCACAGCGCAAATCGCTTTTGTAATCAAACGACATGCGTCGGCCTGCAAGGTGAGTTGCAAAATGGATGTGGGTTGCGAGACGGACTTGCGCGCTGTGCTTGATGGCTTTCGTTGATGGGCTTTTGCGATGGCACGGTTGGCGAGGGCTTCTTTGAGGTACGGCATCGCGTCCGTCACGCTCTGGAAAAATTGAAATTCCGAATTATTTAATTTACAGAGTTCTAAAGGTCTTTGAAATCCGCGTCTTGAATCTGCGACTCGTCAATGTCGCGCAAGGGATCCTTCTTTTTGGCCTCTCGCGCAAAGGACCGCATCAACAGTGTGCGAAACAAGCGACCGACAAAACGCAGCGCGAGGATGACGAGCAAGGCGATGAGAAAGATGCGGAGCAACATGGGGATCTCCATAGCTTTAACGGTTAAGCGGTAACCGCGCTAAAAACTTTCTCCAAAAAATCGCGCCGCTTCTCGATATACGGCGTGATATCGTCTCCGCATTCCCGGATCGTCTGGAGTTCATCGCTGGCATTTGTCACGAGATTGTGCAGCGACGCCATCCAGTTGTCGTTACTCCCGGAAATGATGTTGCGATCCGCCTCAAAATACGCGGCCCACGAACCGTCGCCAAACCCTTCGAGAACGATGGGCCACTGCCCAGAGGGCAAGGGCAAATGGAATTGCAAACAAAAAAGCGGATCCTCGACGGATGGATCTTCTCGCGTTGCCCTCGCAGAGTTGAACGGCAAGAGATCATCCGTAAAAACGACATGACCCGTTACGCGACTGTGAGGCGGTTTGAGATCCATCTCTGTCTCCTTTCCAAAATCAATCCGCGGCGCTGTGGCGATAGGCGGTGTCGCGGGTTGTCGATTCGATCTCAGGCGTGCCAAACCACCGCCAGATCAGGCTGATCAACACCGGCACGACGACCAAGGTGAGGGCGGTGGCAAATGCGAGACCGAAGATGACCGCCACGCCCATTGGCCCCCACCACTGGCTGCTGCGCCCCCCAATTTCCCACGAAAGGGTGAAAAAGTCAAAACTAATGCCCGTGGCCAGGGGCAACAACCCGAGAATGGTGGTCATGGCCGTGAGGATGACGGGGCGAAACCGGACGACGCCTGCGCGGATAATGGCCTCGCGCGCCGAAAGCCCGCGCCTGCGCGACTGCAAGGTGTAGTCGATCAAAACGATGGCGTTGTTGACCACCACGCCCGCGAGGCTGATCACGCCAATGCCCGTCATGAGAATCCCAAAAGGCGTTCGCGTGGCGATCAGGCCGATCAGCACGCCGATCAAAGACAAGACGACGGACGTGAGGATGGCAAAGGGCAGGGTCAGGGAATTGAATTGCGTAATCAAAATCAGCGCGATGCCGGCCAAGGCCACGAGAAAGGCTTTGGCGAGGAAGGCCATGGCTTTTTGCTGTTCTTCATTTTCACCCGCATAGCCGATTCGATAGCCCGGCGGCAAGGGGAAATCGGACAGGGCGGCTTGCACATCGCGCATCGTAGCATCCGAGGTGCGGCCTTGAACTTTGCCTTCGACGGCGATCACGCGCTTGAGATCCTTGCGCCGAATGCTGCCGAATCCCCCGCCCGTCTCGATGCGCGCAACCGCGCTGAGGGGCGTGATGACGCCGTCTTTTTCTATGGCGATGCGACCGAGGTCCGAAAGGGTATTGCGCTTGTCGGGCTTGAAGCGCACGCGGATGTCGTATTCGTCTTCGCCGATGCGATACTCCGAGGCTTCTGTGCCGTAAATGGCCGAGCGCACCGTCGAGGCGACAAGGCGCGTATTGAGGCCCGCGAGTGCCGCGGCTTCGCGGTCGACGACGATGCGGATTTCGGGGCGCCCGCGGTCGTAATCATCTTTGAGATCGACCACGCCGGGCACGTCGGCCACGACGCGCTTGATGCGCGCGGACAATCGTCCCAAAACCTCGAAGTCCTCGCCGGAGACCTCGACGCTGATGGGCGCGCCCACCGGAGGGCCTGCGCGTTCTTTGGTCAATTCGATTTCGGCGCCTGTCAGCCCGCTGAGTTCGCCGCGAATCTCCTCGATGGTCTCAAACGAGGATTGCCGGCGCAGGCTTTCGTCGACGAAGTCGATGGAAATGCGGCTGGCGTGGGAAACGCCTTCGCCGCCGGCAAAATCATCCCCGCCCGACACGCCCACATTGACGATGTAGGTTTCGACATCGGGCATAGCGGCGAGAATGGCTTCGATCTGTCGCGCCAGCCCATCCGATGTTTCGAGATTGGTACCCGACGGGGCACGCACGTCAATGTAGGCGGTATTGGGTTCGACTTCGGGGAAAAACTCGATGCCGCGGCCCAAAAAAACGTACGCCACGACCACGAGAACGAGGGCGGTGGCGGCCCCCAAAAGGGTTCGCATGGGGTAATGGAGCGCGGTTTCGAGATGGCGCCGATACGCGTTGAGGACGCGCTGCTGGGCGGGTTTTTCGACGGCGTCGCGCACGGTCATAAAAGACGCGCAAAACGTGGGGTTGATCACGAGGCCCACGAAAAGGGATGAAAACAGGGTGATGATCAAGGTGATGGGCAAATACTTCATAAACTCGCCCATGATGCCGGGCCAGAAAATCATGGGGGCAAAGGCGCATAAGGTCGTCAGCGTCGAGGTCGCCACGGGCCAAGCGACTTCGCCCGTGCCCTCTCGGGCACCCTGGGTCGGGGATCGCCCCTCTTGCCGGTGGCGATAGATGTTTTCGACGATGACGATGGCGTTGTCGACGAGCATGCCCAAGGCGAGAATCAGGCTGAACAACACGATCATATTGAGGGTCAGGCCCATTAGTGAAATCGCGACGAACGAGAGGAGCATGGAAAGGGGAATCGCGATGCCGACAAAAAAGGCATTGCGAACGCCCAAAAAGAAAAAGAGCACCAAAATGACGAGGATCAAGCCGGAGACGATGTTGTTTTCGAGGTCTTTGACCATCAGGCGGATGTCTTCGGATTGATCGCCCAAGATGGTGACCCGCGTACCCGTGGGCAGGGTGGCCGTCAGGTCGTCGAGCATGGCTTTGATGTGATCGGCGATGGCGATCAAATTTTCGCCGCTGCGCTTGACGATTTCGAGGCTCACGCTGGGCTTCTGGTTGAGGCGGGCGTAATTTGCGCGGTCCTTAAACCCATAGACGACCTCGGCCACATCGCGGATATAGACCGCGTGCCCCGCTTTGATGGGCACGTCGCCGATTTGGGAAACGCTTTCGAATTCGCCGGGCACGCGCACGGTGTATTTGTACGCGCCGATAGCCACGCTGCCGCCGGGCAGGGTCAAATTTTCGCGCCGAATGGCGTCGACCACGTCTTGGATCGCGAGGTTGTACGCGATGAGGCGGTCGGGATCCACATCGACTTTGACCTCGCGTTCGAGCCCGCCTGCGACGCGCACCTCGAGGACGCCGGGGATGGTTTCGATGCGGTCCGCGAGGTCTTCGGCGATTTTTTTGAGGCGGACGAGCCCGTAATCTCCGGACAATGCGACGAGCATCATGGGGATATTGGAAAAGTTGATTTCAAAAACCGCGGGCTCGTCCGCGTCATTGGGCAGTTCGATCTTCGCCAAATCGACCTTGTCTTTGACGCGCTGAAACGCATCGTCGAGATCGACATTGGGATGAAATTCGACCGTGATCGACGAGGCGCCTTCCACCGAAGTCGAGCGGATCACTTTGACGTTCTCGATGGCTTGGAGCTCTTTTTCGATGGGGCGGGTGACGAGGCTTTCGACATCTTGCGGAGCGGCGCCGATATACGGCGTGCGGACGATGACGACGGGGATGGCGATATCGGGCGATGCCTCGCGCGGCAGCGACAAATAGGTCAACGTGCCCGCGATGATCGAGATGCCGACAAAAACGTACACGGTCAGGCGGTGGTCGAGCGCGTAAGCGGTGATCTTCATCGGCTCGGTTCTCCATCTGTGATGACCACGCGGTCGCCATCGATGAGGTCGCGCCCTCCTTTGACGACGAGTCGATCGCCGAAGGACAACCCCGTTTGGACGACCACGCGCCCGGCTTCCGACGCGCCCAAAGCGAGGGATCGCAAGCGCGCGGCATCGCCCTCAACCACAAAGGCCACGGGGCCGGTTTCGCGTTCGAGAACGGCTTCGCGGGGAATGGCGATGACATGGCGATGGACGCGCCGCACGGCTTTGAGGCTGCCGATCATACCGGGGCGGATGCGGCCCGTCGGGTTGGGCAGGTGGACTTCTATGGAAAAAACCCTTTGGTCCGTTTCCGCGGCAGGGCCGATCTGCGCGATGGCGCCTGCAAATGTCTCGCGGGGCAGGGCGTCCAAAATGAGGGTGACGCGGTTGCCCTCGCCAAAATCGACGATTTCGCTTTCGGCCACTCGGGCCGCAACGCGCACGCTGTCGGTTTGCACCAGCCGAAAGGTCGGCGCGCCCTGCGCGATGCGCTGCCCCTGCGAGACGTAGCGCTTGGCAATGCGCCCGGAAAAAGGCGCGCGCACGCGGCCGTACGAGAGGCGATGCGCGAGGGTTTGCGCCGCGGATTTGGCGCGGTGAAAATCGTATTCGGCGGCAAAATGCGCCCGTTCGGAAATCGATCCCTCCGAGAAGAGTTTTTGACTGCGGTCGTAATTGTAGGTCTGAAATTTGAGATTGGCTTCGGCCTCGATGAATGCGGCTTCCAAGAGTTCCAGATTGAGTTGGGCGAGAACCTCGCCGCGGTCGACCCCATCGCCCACCGATTTGTAAATGGCGATGACCTCACCCGCTTCGAGGGCGCTGATGGTCACATCGCGCCAGGCATTCACCGCGGCCGAGAGGCGGCTGTATTGGACGAGCGAATCCGGGGCGAGCACGACGGTAGCGACATTGGTGGCGCGGTCGGCTGCCACTTTCTTTTGCGCGGCAGAATCGTCCCCACAGCCGAGATGGATCGCTAGCAACAAGCAGGGGATCAAAAACCCACAGCGTTTCATGGTTCGTCCTTTGAAGTGTTCGGCTCGCCCAAAATGCCCGCGCCGCGCTCTAACTGCACGAGGGCCACCGCAAAATCGCGTTTTGCGCGCGCGAGTTCGGCTTCGGCACGCCGCAAGGTGAGTTGTCCGTCGATGACTTCGAGCTGCGTTCCCACGCCGTTTTCATATCGGGATTCGGCGATTTTCATGCCCTGCCGGGCGAGATCGACGGCCTGCATCTGCGCCCTTTTTCTCGCGAGAATTTCCAAGGCATTGCGCCGCGCTTGCACGAGGGTAAATTGCACGTCGCGCTCGGTCTGCTTTTGTGCCAACTCGGCGCGGCGCGTGTCCGCACGGGCTTGGGCCACCTTGGCACGGGTGCGAAAGCCGTCGAAGATGGGGATTTTGAGCGTGACGCCCGAAAACCAACTCTGGCGAAAATCGTCCTTGGCAAAATCAAATTCGTTTTTTTGCGCCTGCCACTGTCCATTGACGATCAAATCCAAGGTCGGGCGCGATTCGGATCGGACAACGGCCTCCGTGCTTTGGCGCATTTCGACCTCGAGGCGGCGCTGCCGCGCGAGGGGCCGCATGCGCGTGGCCAGGGCGAGGAGTTCCGCCTCGCTGCCGCGCGACAAAAGATCGGTCTCTCGGCGAAACGTCCCGTGCGGCGCGATGGGTTCGCCCGGATCCATGCCGATCTGATTTTTGAACGCAAGCGCCGCCAATACCCGCGCGTTTTCCGCTCGGATGGAGTCCGTCCGCAGTTCGGCCACCTGCACTTGTGCGCGCAACAAATCGTAATTCGACACGCGCCCGGCCTCGCGCAGCTTTTCCACGCGCCTGAAATTTGCCCGCGCCCGCGCCACGGCCAATTCGCTGACGCGCACGAGTTCCCAAGCCAGCAACAGATCGTAAAAAGCCGTTTCGACCCGCGTGTGTACGTCCTGCTGCACCGCGCGCACTTGCTCGGTTGAAAATGCCTCGAACAGCCGCGCCACGCGCACGCCTGCGAATGATTTCCCCCCGCTGAAAAGGGGTTGCCGAATGCCGATCGCGCCGCTGAGGTTGTTGTACGCGCCCACGGTAAATTGTTGTTGGCCCGCTGGCGTATCGAAAAAAAACGTGGGCAACAAATAGTTGCGCGTGTACTGCAAGGTGACGTCGAATTGGGGTAAAAAATCGGCCATGCCTTTGCGGATCTCGAGGCGCGAGACGCGCAGGTCTTCGCGTGCGATTTGCAGGTCTTCATTGTGCGATAGCGCGTGTTGCAAACTCTCTTCGAGCGTCATGGGGCGGGAATGGGCTTGGGTTAGCCCGAAAAGGAGAAACAGAAACCCGATGCGACACAGGCATCGGCGAGCAAAAATGTATGTCATCGGCATTTGGAGAGGTCGGAATTGAGCGGTGGGTAGGGCTGAAAATCTACGGGCTTTGGCATCTGTGCGCGCGCAAGTCGTCCGCGAGGGCGAGGGCTTGGGCGGTTTCTGCGACATCGTGGACCCGAACGATGTGCGCGCCTGCGAAGGCCGCGGCGGTGACGGCGGCGATGCTGCCCGATAGCCGATGGCGCGGGTGGCTTTGCGGCGCGGTGAATTGCTTGCGCGATGGCCCGATGAGAACCGGATAGCCCAAGGTGTGAAATTCGGACAGCTGGGCGAGGAGCGCGAGATTGTGCGCGTATCGCTTGCCGAATCCCAGCCCCGGATCGACCGCGATCTGCGCCCGCGCAATGCCCATCGCCATCGCCGCGTCGATGCGCGCCCGCAAAAACGCGAGCACCTCGGCGAGCACATCGGCGTAAACCGGATCGCGCTGCATGGTCGAAGGCGTGCCTCGCATGTGCATCAGAGCGATCGCGGCCCCTGTCTCTGCGATCAACGCGCCCATGCGGGCATCGAATCGCAGCGCGCTGATGTCGTTGACCATCGTCGCGCCGCGCTCGATGGCATGCCGCGCGACTTCGGCTTTGGTCGTGTCAATGGAAATGGGGATGTCGATTTGCGGTGCTATCGCTTCGATAATGGGCAGGGTGCGATCCAATTCTTCTCGGAGCGAAACGGGCGCCGCGCCTTTGCCATAGGGCCCGGCCGGGCGCGAGGACTCGCCCCCGATGTCGATGATGTCCGCGCCGGCTTCGACCAATGCGAGCGCGCGATCAATCGCTTTGCCGCGCGAAAAATAAAGCCCGCCATCCGAGAACGAATCCGGCGTGACATTGAGCACGCCCATCACGAGCGTGCGATGGCCGAGGGAGAGGGGCGCGCCGCAATGGGCGAGTCGGTAAATGGGGCGGTGGTGTCTCATGGAAATTCGGTCAAAAACCTCGAGTTGCGTCTATGCCCAAAATCAGAATGGGGAGAGAAACCAAGTGACCACTTAGTACTCTGTAAATTGAGTTATTCTCAATTTTGATACGCACAAATCAGCACCTGCATGGCTCACTTTTCTAAAACTTTGGTCCTATAGCATCGTGGGTTGCCTCCGATGCCTTCGGCGACCTACTTTTTGTCAACAGCCATACTACGCGACAAAAAATAAAGACCTGTGCAAAATCTGAAAAAGAGTTAGATTTAAGTTATCCGCAAAAACCCTCACCCCTTCTCGGAAAGCACAGGTCTATGTCGGATCAAGTTATGCAACTGTACCCCATCTTGCAAGCGCATTTTCCTTGGCACAAAGCCCGGGTGACCTTCCTCTCGGCCTTTCTCTTGGCCTTGATGAAAGTGACGACCGTCAATTTGACCAAACTGGCCAATGCGCTCAATGGCAAAGTGAAGCCAAAATCCAACTACCGCAGAATCCAACGTTTTTTCGCCGAGTTCACGCTACCGGAAGATTGGGCAACGGGCTTGATTCTGCATCTCTTACCGGTCAAATCGGATTTTATCCTCGCCATGGACCGGACCCAATGGTCGTTGGGTAAGGTGTCGATCAATCTCCTGACCGTGGGCATCCTCTATCGAGACATGGCGTTTCCCATTTGCTTCAAGATGCTCCACAAAAAGGGCAACTCGAGCACGCAAGAGCGCATAGACCTCATGAAACGGGTCCGTCAACACATCAAGACCTGTAAGATTCGCGCCTTGGTGGCCGACCGCGAATTTATTGGGCGAAAATGGTTTAAGTGGTTGACCGAAAACAACATGCCTTTTGTCATTCGCCTCAAAGAAAACGCGATCCTCGAAACGGGACAAAAAGCGATTCCATTGAAAAAACGATTCGCCAATCTGACCTTGAATCAGCAAACGACCTTGCCAAAACCCGGGCGCGTCTATGGACAATCGCTCTCTTTATCGGCAATCCGATGCCCAGAGGAATGGGTGATGGTCGGCAGCAACACACAAGGCATTGACGCACTCAAGACCTATAAAAAACGATGGAGTATTGAAGTCCTTTTTGCCAACCTCAAACGCCGAGGCTTTGATCTCGAACAGACCCATCTCACCGACGCCGACCGCATCGAAAAACTCATCGCGCTCTTGACCCTCGCCGTGTGTTGGGCCCATCTCATGGGCGAAGCGCGCGCCCACCACACCCCGCTCAAAATAAAAAACCATGAGAAAAAAGAGAAAAGTCTCTTTCGATATGGACTCGATTATCTGCAATATGTCCTTTTGAATATTCAAGACCACGCACGCACATTCCAACGCTGTCTGAAAATCCTAAAAGAAGCGCGATTTTTACCCGATTCTTAGTTTTGTCGCGTAGTATGGTCAACAGCAACAAAAAGTAGGCAAAAAATGCCGCTCTCATGCGCCGAGGGGCTAGGCACAGCGCAAAGCGCTTTTGTAATAGAACGACATGAGACAGCCTGCGAGGTGGGTTGCAAAATGGATGTGGGTTGCGAGACGGACTTACGCGCTGTGCGTGATGGCTTTGTTTAATGGGCTTTTGGGATGGCATGTTGGGCGATGGCTTATTTGAGGTACGGCATCACGGCCGGCACGCTCTTGAAAAATTGAAATTCCGAATTATTTTTTTGCGTACTTGGAACGCCTGAAAAGTCATTCCGTTGCACATGCAAGCACGCCGTCGCAATCCAGATATCTGTGCCATTCGATGGGAACTTGAGAGACCCGCTCGTTTCCCGAAGGTCGATGCACGGGCTTGCCCATCGGTCGCATTTTTAATTGGCCCGCGTAAAAATCCACAACGCGCTGGCAGGTGATGGCACAAAAGCGTTCGTCTCTGTCAATTGACACGGCCCTGCGGTCGTGCTTGAGCGCCGCGATCGCCGCACTGCCAACGCCGCCGTAAGGATCCAAAACCCAATCGCCTTCCCGGGTCATGGACAAGACGCATCGCTCGACGAGTTCAATGGGAAACTGACAGGGGTGTTCCGCGATTTTTTCGGGGTGATTCGATTTGACATTGGGAATATCCCAAACGCAGTCGTCGAACTCCGATTGCAACAACGCCCAAAAATCCGAGGGATTCTTGCCCAGGGGATTGCCGCTGGGCATGCCTTTTTTCGCGCCCTTGTAATGCCTCTTGCCCGGGTATTTCGAGGGCACGCGGACCGGATCCAAATTGAAAAGGTACCGGTCGCTCTTGGTGAACCAAAGCAGGGTTTCGTACCTGCCGGAAAAGCGTTTTTTGGCGTGCAATCCGTGCCCAAAATGCCAGACGATTCGGTTTCTAAGTTGCAATCCCAAACTTTTGAACACGGGATAGAAGTACATATCGAGCGGATAGACCTCGCCCTTATCCACGTGATTCCCCACTTGCCAACACAGACTGCCATCGGATTTTAAGACGCGCACCAATTCGGCGATGACGGCTTTTTGATCCTCTAAATAGGATTCAAAATCGATCCTTTTTTCGTAATTCTTCCCGATGTTATACGGCGGCGAACTGATGATCAGGCTGAAAAAATCATCGGGCAATTCTCGGCACGCCGCGAGCGCGTCCGCCCGGATCGCGCTCATTTTTCGTTCGGGCTGAAAGTGCCTCGAAATTTCCGGCTTCTCTCGCTGATCTGGCAAGGTCAGTTGTCCCATTGCGTTTTAAAAAAAAAGAGATGGCAGTGGGTTGCCATCTCTTTGAAAAGGAGGAAATCAGTCGTCCGATGGCCGTCGTTCTTCTTGGGCGGGCGGGGTCTCCGGATCGCCTGGTTCTCCATCGACCTGATCGCGCGGCGCTTCCATCGGTTTGGCGCGTCCGTTTGGCGCGGGTTTCTCGAGTTCCTCGCCCGCCAATAAGTGATCGAGTTGCACGTCGTCGAGCGTTTCATGCTCGAGGAGTGCCGCGGCCAGGAGGTGGACTTTGTCGATGTTGTCACTGAGCAACTGCTCGGTGCGAGACTCGGCTTTGAGCACGAAATTCTTGATCTCCGAGTCGATCATTTCGGCGACGCTGTCGCTGTGATCGCGCGGCCGCGCCATTTCGCGTCCGAGAAAAATCTCGTCGTTTTCCTGCCCGTAAGCGATGGGCCCGAGTTTGGGACTCATGCCCCAGTCGCAAACCATCTGCCGCGCGATATTGGTGACCGTGCGGTAGTCCTGTTGCCCCCCGGTCGTGATTTCGCCAAAAACGAGCTTTTCCGCGATCCTGCCGCCGAGCGCGTACGCCAAGACCGCCTCGCAATAACTCTGCGGATAGGTGTGCCGCTCGTCAATCGGCAAGGTGTGCGTGACGCCGAGGGCGCGGCCGCGTGGAATGATCGTCACTTTGTGCAGGGGGTCGCATTCCGGGATGAGTTTGGCGACGAGCGCGTGCCCGATTTCGTGATAGGACGTGAGGCGTTTTTCCTTGTCGGAAATGACCATGCTGCGCCGCTCCGCGCCCATCATCACCTTGTCCTTGGCGTCTTCAAAATCGTCCATCGTCACGCGGTCTCGGTCGTTTCTCGACGCCAAGAGCGCGGCCTCGTTGACTAAATTGGCGAGGTCCGCGCCCGCCAAGCCCGGGGTGCCGCGCGCGAGCACTTGCAAATTGACATCGTCCGAAAGCGGGGTGTTGCGGGTGTGAACCTTCAAAATGCCCTCGCGGCCGCGCACGTCCGGGCGATCGACGACGACTTGGCGGTCGAAGCGCCCGGGGCGCAACAGCGCGGGATCGAGCACGTCCGGGCGGTTGGTGGCCGCGATGAGGATGAGGCCCTCTTTGGATTCAAAGCCATCCATTTCCACGAGGAGTTGATTGAGGGTTTGCTCGCGCTCGTCGTGCCCGCCGCCGATGCCCGCGCCCCTGTGCCTGCCCACGGCGTCTATCTCGTCGATGAAAATAATGCACGGCGCGTGGTTTTTTCCCTGCTCGAAGAGATCGCGCACCCGCGAGGCCCCAACGCCGACGAACATCTCGACAAAGTCCGAGCCGCTCATCAAAAAGAAGGGCACCTCGGCCTCGCCCGCAACCGCGCGCGCCATGTGCGTTTTGCCCGTGCCCGGCGGCCCGACCAAGAGCACGCCTTTGGGAATGCGCCCGCCCAGGCGTTGAAATTTGCGCGGGTCTTTCAAAAACTCGATGATTTCCTGCAATTCCTGCTTGGCTTCTTCGGCGCCTGCGACGTCTTTGAACGTGATTTGGGTTTTGTCTTCCGAGACCAGCTTGGCCTTGCTCTTGCCAAAGCTGAACGCGCCCTTAGGGCCGCCTTGCATCTGGCGCAGAATAAAAACCCAAAGCCCGATAAACAACAGCCACGGGAGAAAATTGAAAAAGTAATTGAGCCAGTTGGACGGCTTTTGAAAGCGGAAGTCGACGCCGTAGTTGAGCCACTCTTCGCGGGACGGGGTCTCGGCATCCACCACGCCCAAGTTCACGACAAACTCTTGAAACTCATATTGCTGCGTGCGCCCCGGCCGCGGCGGGGTAAATTCCTCGGCGACCAGGCGGCCGTGAAATTCGTTGTCGAGAACGATGGCACTCTGGATTTTGCCGGCTTCGAGATACTCTCGGTACTCCTTGTAGCTGAGCACGACATCGCTGGAGGGATCGTTGCCGAAAAACTTGGACGCAAAAATCGCCACCAACAAAAAAAAGACCCAGAAAGCCAAGGGCTTTGAAATGCGCCGCCATCGGGGCCGATCGTCATCCTCCGCCTCTCCCTTGTCGTCGGCATTATCCCGCTTGAGCACGGAAAAATAGGGCCGCTGCTCTTTTTTTTCGGCGTCGTCTTTGGGATTTTTGGAATCGCCATCGGGCGTCTCGTCAGCCGAATGCGTTTCTTCATCCGGTTTCGAGTCCCTGTCTTTGGGATCGGTCATGAGTGCCTCTTTTTAGTTGTGTGATAACCTAGGCCACCGCGAAACGCGGCTTTGAGCACGCGCCGAGTCGCCGAGGTGACGGGGGCGATTTGCGAGCGTCTCAGGCCGACGACCCACAAAATCGTCTCGCCGCTGACGAGCAAGGGCATTTCGCCGCGCAAGGGCAGGGGAATTTTGCTGTCGCCGAGCAACCGGCTCACTTTCTTTTTTCCCCGCATGCCAAAGGGGTAAAACCAGTCGCCCGGTCGCGGTGAGCGGAGATACAGCGCATCGCCCGGAAGTCGATCCAAGTCGAAAAAGGCGGTGTGATGCCCTGCGTTTTGCAAGCGCGCCGGGGCGATGTGGTTTCGGATGTTCACAGAGAATTTGCCGTTGATGTCGAGGGCGACGCCGGGTTTGACCAAAAAGCAGTACGCCCGGGGCGGATGGGCAAAAATGAGGGTGTCGCGTGTGCGATGCGCGGAAATTTCCGGCGTGATTTGAACGCCGCGCCCAGGAGCAAGGTCGAGAATGCGTTCGACAACGCGGAAACCGATGGCGTTTGCACGCGCCCGCAAGGCGAAGAGCGCCAGCCGAATCAGGCGGCGCCGAAGCGATATATGATAACCGAAAAAACGCCCGATATCAAGGATAATTTTTCGATCATCGCGGTGCAAGAGGGCTTCTGAAAACGCTTGTTGTGCAAGGTTTTCGAGATGGGCGTCGTCGTTTTGCAACAGGGTTGCCGCGCGCGCGAGAACGCCCTCGATTTGGGGATTGTACGCACTTTGCAAGTGGGGGATCAAGTCTGCGCGAATGCGATTGCGTAAAAATTTGGGATCGCGATTGGTCTCATCATACCGCACTTGCAATCGGCGTGCGCGTGTGTAATCCTCGATTTCCGACCGGGAAAACGCGAGCAAGGGCCGAATCCAGCACCCTTGGGAAATGGGGCGAATCCCGCCCAAGCCGGTCAGCCCCGCCCCGCGAATGAGGCGCGACAACACGGTCTCGGCTTGGTCGCTTTTCGTGTGGCCGAGCGCGATGCGATGCGCGCCGGTTTGTCGCCTGACCGCGTGGAGAAATGCCCGTCTCGAATCGCGTGCCGCCTCCTCGATCGACTGCTTGTTTTTCTTGGCCCGCCGCGCCACATCTTCCGCTTTGACATACACCGGATAGCGCTGGGCGATCCGTTTGACAAACGCCGCATCCGCATCCGCATCGGGCCGCAACTGGTGGTTGAGATGCGCGACATAAAGCGCGAGTTGCCAGTCGGGAGCGAGCCGGCAGAGCAGGTCGAACAAGGTCATGGAATCCGGCCCACCCGACAGTGCGACGACCACCCCATCCCCCGGCGCGATCAGGCGTTCTTTTTCGATATACGCTTCAACCCGGGGCAAAAGATCGAACATGTGGTCTTCCAAATTCATTGCGAAAATTAGACGCTTGGATAGGGGCTGGGGTTTCTCGTATTGTAGCGGTGGTCGGATGGGCAGCCGTCTCCCCCTCTCCCGCCTACTGTCTCCCGTCTTGTATCTTCGGACAGGCACGGGGGCCTGTCCCTACGATTGCGATTGCGTCTTCCCTCTCCCGTCTCCCGTCTTCCCTCTCCCGTCTCCCATCTTCCCGCCTCTAAAAATACGTATTGAGGCGCGTCTCCACGCCTTTGAACGGCAGCACCTGATAGCACGTTCCGGACGTGCAAGCCGTGCCGCCGCGGCGTTCGCCCGCGAAGATGATGGCGTCGAAATGCGTGCCAAACCGCGCATTGAGATGGAGAGAATAGAACGTGCGACTGCCCGTTTCAATCTTGAAAGTTTCCGCGCGATCCACTTCAAACGGGTCTGTCGTGTGATCGATGACGAGGGCCGCGCCAAAGCCGCGTTTGTGGTGGAACGAGAACGCGCCGTATATGTTGGCAAAGCTCGGCTCGTCTTCAAAGTGGACCGCGCGTTGATATTGAATGTCCATCCCGAGCGTATGGCCGTTGCCAACCGCGGTTTCCAAAACCGCGCCTGCCGTGCGGTGGCGATCGATGGTGTTGAGATCGTCCTTGCCCCAGTTGTAAAAAATCGAGGCATTCAGATCGTCGAATTTGTACAGGTCAAACGCCAAGTGTCTTTCCTTGAAAAAGTTCTGCACAGTCGGGGCCAAATCATTGCGCGCAGAGCTGACATTGGCCGTAAAATTGCCCAACTCGGGCCGCGTGTACGTGGCTTCGATCTGATAGCCCTGCTCGTCGGTCAGCAACAACACATGCGTGGCGCGGTTGAGCAAAAACGCCGCGTGTTCGCGGATGAGCGAAGGCGGGTCGTTGAAGCCGAGGAGCAGGTTGTCGTAATGTTTGTATTCCGCGCTCAACCCCAAGTGCGCGCCGCCCACATTGCCCGATACGTACAGGCCGTGCCCATCGACGCCGCTTTCCCGCCGAGCGTATTCGCCGTAAAAATTTCCGTATAGGTTGCCCAGAAAGCGAGACAAGTCGAGATCGGCAAACCCGGACCACGCCCAATTATTTGCAATGAGGGAATCCCTCGGCGCGATGTGAACGCCCGTGACCCCAATTTTGAAACTGCCAGTGGGCCTCGCGGCAAATTCACCGCCTGCGACCCAATCGCCGCGCCGGGAAACGCCGCGCGGCGGCATGCCGGCCTTGGCGCCCGGGGGAATGTCACTCAGCGCGGGACGGCCGATCAACGCTTTGGCCTCCAAGCGGTCGCCCGTCCATGCGGCTATCGCGCCTTCGAGGTCTTGCACGGGGGAATAGCGCAGGCGATAAATCGCATCTTCGAGCACCACGCCGGGCAATTCAAAGGCGCGGAGCGTGAGGCCCCGCCCGAGAATCGCGTAGTAATTGCCGATCTCCACACGCGCAGAGCCGTTATTCCACCGCGCGTATTTCTGCGTGATCTGGTACGTCTCTCGATCCGCGCCCCATGTGTTATAGACTTCTGCCCGCAACCCGGCCTGCCATCCCCGTTGTGTAAAGTCGATGTCGAATTGGTTGTAGGCCGTGGAGATGGTCGTCGAGTCAGATCCCGGCACTTCCCCGCGCTGCACTTCCGTGAGACCCGAGATGGTCATTTGCGCGGAAACGGGCGAGCCCATGAGCAACCACAGATAAACGCAGATTGAGAACCGAACCGCATTCCGTAGCATGGCGGAATCGGCGTTCGGAATCGACGTCTCGTGCCTACCTGAAAATGGCGACCTACTCGGGTTCATCTGAAACTTCCTCTTCGGGTAACAGGGCGTCTAATGCGTCAATGAGCGGCTGCACATCGGACAATCCGGCCTGCCGCAACACAATTTCTCGATCTGGCGCGATGAGGATCGTCGTGGGCAAGGCCCGAACTTGCATGCGTTTCATCACCGCGCCATCCGCGTCGATGGCGATGGGAAAGGTGATGTCGCGCCCTTTTAGGAACGGGCGAATCCGGTTTTGACCGCGCGGGCCATCTTCGTTGACGCCCAAAACCGTGACCCCTCTCTCGGCGTATTCGGCGTGGATTTTTTCCAACTTGGGCATTCCCTTGATGCAGGGCTTGCACCACGTCGCCCAAAAGTCGAGAATCACAGGGCCTTTTTCCAACAGCGCGGACAATTTCACCCGCTCGCCATTGGGGGCAGGCAAATTAAAATCAGGCGCTTCGGTTGCGT
This sequence comes from Candidatus Latescibacterota bacterium, assembly GCA_965242535.1. GTDB lineage: Bacteria > Latescibacterota > UBA2968 > UBA2968 > UBA2968 > VXRD01. The sequence continues at coordinate 3,181,379 of OZ251458.1, read as the reverse complement.
GCGCCGCAGACGCCATGAACAGGTAGAGAACGAGAACTCGTTTCATGATGCACCTCCGGGAGAATAGGAGACAGGGCGACGTTTGACCATTGGCAATGCGTTCGCGCGATCTGGAGAATACACGACAAAAGCACGAATGGACGAACCGTGAAGGTATGCAAAAAAATAAAAGACCTGTACAAAAAAACGATAAAGAGTTAGAGTTGCAAAACATCGCTCTTTATCAAAAGGCACGGGTCTATATGCATCTCAAGTTACCCAACTTCAACGCATCATGCAAGCGCATTTTCCATGGCATAAAGCGCGCCGCCATTCACCGTCGCTTTCATCTCAGAAGCCATCTAAAAACTCGGACCGCCATTGAGAGAGTCGCAAAAACATTCGCTTTTCGCAGATTAAAACCCAAGAATAAGGGCCTTTATTCGGCCCTCGAGACGCCCCCGCATCCGAGCTCCGGTCATCGCGCCTAAGGCCCGGCAACCGGCACCCCCCGACCTCGTCCTCATCCGAACCCCGCGCTATGCCCAACGCAGGGCAAAAACACGATGAAAACGAATGAGTTGGTACAAATGGCACGGGGCCTGTCCCTACGGGAGGTGGCGTTCGGCGTCAACCCCATCGCCGGGTGCAAGGATGGCACGGGGGCCTGTCCCTACGCTATTGCGGATCGCTGACCCCTGACTGCTCGACGATGGATTCGGGTTTGCGATTGCGAAACGATATCCAGTACACGATCGGCGCGGTGATCAAAAGGAAAATCAGGGTGAAATAGACGCTGTAATTCTCAGCAAAGAAAACGGTGCTGGTAGATAGGGCCGAGTCTTTGTAATTGACGAAGATACCGGCGAACAGGTTGCTCGCGGCGTGCATGCCTATGGCGAGTTCCGCACCGTTGTCTTTGAGTGTGACGAGGGCGAAAAATGCACCTATGCAAAAATAATAGGCTAACAGAGGTGCGACATCATACGCTTCGAATTCGGGATTCGCCAAGTGGAACAGGGCAAAGAGCAGCGCGTTGAGCACGATGAGCACAATGGGCCGCCGCGTGAAGTGACCGAGAATTTGCAAGAGGTAACTCCGCGTGATCAGTTCTTCTGTGGTGGTCTGAAATGGGGTGAGCAAGAGGGCGAGGAGGGCAAATTTGTAAAAGCGTTCGGGATCTAGCGTATAGGTGTACGTGCCGGGAAAGAGCAGTTGTTCAATGGCTGCGCCGACAATACTCAGGCCCATTATCAGCCCGAAGCCTTGAAATACGCGGCCCCAACGGATGTGATCGCACGAGGTGATGAGCGTGCGAAAAGGGCGTTTGTGCATGTTGCGAATGCCGATCCAAAAGCCGATCAGAGCCGCGATAAAGAGCAAATTCACAAAAATAAAATCGCGAAAGGGCATCGTGCCGTCCATGAAGGCACCCGTTGCCGTTGCTTTAAGGCCGTAAACGATGATCGGGAGCGCGATACTGCCCAAAAGCCAAAAGCCAAGGAAGATCAGCAGTGTCGCGGCGTACTTTGTCCAGCGCGTTTCTCCGCGTTCGACGAGATCGAGAAATGCCTTGCCCAGTCCGGGCGCGCTCGAGGTGTGTTCGGTGGTTTCACTCATCAATTCCTCCTGTGGTTGGATCATACCAATTTGATTTTAAGTACTCTGTAAATTAAGTTATTCTCAATTTTGATACGCACAAATCAGCACCGCCATTACTCACTTTTCTAGCAACTTTGGTCCTAAAGCATCGTGGGTTGCCTCCGATGCCTTCGGCGACCTACTTTTTTTCAACAGCAAAAAAAAGTAGGCGAGCGGGGTACAACTGCCCCAGCAGTTCAAAAATGCCGCTCTCAAACGCCGAGGGGCTTGCACAGCGCAAATCGCTTTTGTAATCCCACGACATGCGCCAGCCTGCCAAGGGGGTTGCATAATGGATGTTGGTTGCGAGACGGACTTGCGCGCTGTGCCTGATGGCTTTCGTTGATGGATTTTTGGGATCGCATGTTTGGCGATGGCTTTTCTGAAGGACGGTGGAACAGCAAAGCGATCCCGATAATGAATGAGTTGGTACAAAGGCACGGGGCCTATCCCTACAGGAGGTGGCGTTCGGCGTCAACCCTATCGCCAGATGCGAGGACAGGCACGGGGGCCTGTCCCTACGAGAGGTGGCGATCAGCGTCGGCCCCATCGCCAGATGCGAGGATAGGCACGGGGTCTCTGTCCCTACGGGAGGTGGGATGGGCGGTCTCTCCACTGACCACTGTCTTTCACCAATCCGCGACGCTGTTGTCGGTTTCATAGTGGTATTCCCCGCCGAGTTCTTCTTCGTACAGCCCGAGGTTTTGTTCGGCTTCTTCGGGGATGAGGTCAAAGCCCAGGCCGGGTTTGGTGGGCAGTTCGATGTGTCCGTTTTTGACGACCCACGGGTCTTGCAAGAGTCCTTCGCCCAGCCCCGCATCGACTTGTTCTTGAATGAGAAAATTGGGCACGGCGGCGTCGACCTGCATACACGCGGAGAATGCGACCGGGCCGATGGCGCAATGGGGCATGATGTGCATGTAGTACACTTCGGCCATGTTGGCGATGCGTTTGAGTTCGGAAATCCCGCCGGCGTGGGAGGCGTCGGGTTGGATGTACGCGACCGCGTTTTTCTCGAACACGGTGCGAAATTCCCAGCGCGAGAGCAGGCGTTCGCCCGTGGCAATGGGGAAGGGCACGTGGTCGGAGACGAGTTTGAGCGCGTCGACGTTTTCTTGCGGCACGGGTTCCTCGACGAACATGGGGCGCATGCCTTGGATTTCGCGGCAGATTTCGATGGCGAGCGCAGGGGTCATTTTGCCGTGAAAGTCAAAGCAGAGTTCGCAGTCGTCGCCGACCCACTCGCGCATGGTGTACGCGCGTTTGACGAAGCCGTCGATCACGGCCGGAGGTTCGTGGGCGCGCCACTTGCCGCCCGGGCCGGTTTTGAACGCGGTGTATCCGCCCTTGGTTTGCAGCATGTCGAGCCGCTCGCGCGCAGAAGCCAAGCCCGCTTCCGAGGCGTTGCCGATTCCCCAGTGGGCATAGACGCGAATGCGGTCGCGCACCGGGCCGCCGAGCAGTTGATAAGTGGGCACGCCGTAGTGTTTGCCCGCGATGTCCCACAGGGCTTGATCGATGCCCGATAGGGCGGTCATGAGCACGTTGCCCCCGCGATAAAAAGCGGATCGGTAGATGTGTTGCCAGTGGTGTTCAATTTTCAAAGGGTCTTTGCCGATGAGGTAAGCGGCGAGTTCTTCAACCGCGGCCCACGTGCTTTTGGGCTTGCCCTCAAGGGTGGTCTCGCCCCAGCCGACGATGCCGGTGTCGGTGGTCATTTTGATCAGGCGCATCCTCCGGCGGGGATAGAACTGTTCGATCTCGGCGATTTTCATGGCGGATCTCCGGTTGGTGGATTCGCTCGTTATGGGCAATGTCTCGCGTTTTGTCGCGTACTGTGGCAAATGGACAAACGGGGTTTCGCATCGCTCGACAATGCCGCGCGATGCGATTCGGACTGGCGAACTGGCGAGATAATAGGCGATTTGACGCGCAAAAGCAACGGTTGCGAAATGGGGCGCGGAGGAAAGATACAAGGTGATCGCGGCTATTCTCGTCGAAAAAGACACTTGACAATTTCTCGTTTATCTCGTTTATCTCTCTTCCCAAGCGAAAACGAAAAAAGACCACCGAGGAGGGCGAATGTGGGAGAGTAACCGCGAAATTTTAGAGTCGAAAAGGGCTATTTGGGCGCGTGTATTTTTTTACAATGTTTTTGTGGTCATAGCCATTGTGATTATGGGTTTGCAATCTTGGTGGAATCCATTGTCAGGCATACAGGGGATGGGTGACTTGGCGGGTTTTGTGGCTTTATTGGTGTTCATCTACACGACTTGGAAGGAGACCGCGATGTTGTTTTATGATACATGGGCGAAAAGAGAGCGTCAAGAAGGGCGTCAAGAACGCGAACGCGAATTGCGCCAAGAGATTGCACAGGTGTTTGAGGACGACAAAAACGCCCTGGAGAAACTCGATAAATTTTTCAACGGCATAACGCCAACAGACAAAAAATAAACCCTTATGCCCGTGGGTATAATCCTTCAGACAGACGAGGGCGTTCCCCACAAAGTGCGATTTAGCGCGCAAAAGCAAGGGTTGCGAAATGGGGGTGCGGAAAAAAGACACTTGACAATTTTTCGTTTATCTCGTTTATCTCTCTTCCCAAGCGAAAATCAAAAAAGACCACCGAGGAGGGCGAATGTGGGAGAGTAACCGCGAAATTTTAGAGTCGAAAAGGGCTATTTGGGCGCGTGTATTTTTTTACAATGTTTTTGTTGTCCTAGCTATTGTGATTATGGGGTTCCAATCTTGGTGGAATCCATTGTCAGGCATACAGGGGATGGGTGACTTGGCGGGTTTTGTGGCTTTATTGGTGTTCATCTACACGACTTGGAAGGAGACCGCGATGTTGTTTTATGATACATGGGCGAAAAGAGAGCGTCAAGAAGGGCGCCAAGAAGGGCGCCAAGAACGCGAACGCGAATTGCGCCAAGAGATTGCACAGGTGTTTGAGGACGACAAAAACGCCATGGAGAAACTCGATAAATTTTTCAACGGCATAACGCCAACAGGAAAAAAATAAACCCTTATGCCCGTGGGTATAATCCTTCAGACAGACGAGGGCGTTCCCCACAAAGTGCGAAACAACCACCCACTCATGGAGGAGATAGAATGGACAGGTCGAATGTGGCACAAAAAGTCGCGGCGCTGGAAAGGCGATCGCGCTGGCAAATGCGGGCGATCATCGCGTTGCTCATCGCGTTTCTTTTGAACGCTTCGCCTGCTTTTACGTCGAAATGGTTTCACCGGTTGCTCCCACCGAAGTTGACTTCTATTTCGTTCAGCTCGCCTTCTGGCGCGCGCGAGGTCAATGCGGTCTTGCCGGATGTTTCGTCACACCGGGCGCGGGCACTCAGCCGCGGGCAAAGCGGTCGCAATTTTCTCGACAAGATGCTGTCGCGCGATAACGAGGTGCTGAGATCGAGCAAACAAGCGCAACAGGTTGCGGATGTCTTGGCGACGCGAGAATTGCAAATTGTGAATGCAGATGGGCAGGTCGTCGCAAGAATTAGGGCGGATGGAGTTGGAGACGGTGTTCTCGACATAAGGCGAGCAGATGCCACGCCAGTCGTGATTTTGGGTGTAGATGAGGTAGGCGATGGTTGGGTAGTAGCTACGGGTGCATCAGAATCTTTTGGTGCTCTCAGTAGCGATGGCGTGGGCGTCGTTCGCGGTTCAGAATCGAATGTGAGCGCGGCGTTTTTGGGCGTTGATGACGAGGGCAATGGCGTGGTAACGACCTTGAGCACAGCCGGTACGCTCGCGTTGCTCGGTACCGGCGATGACGGTGCGGGCGTGATCGTCGGCGGCGGGTCCGAATCGAGCGGGAGTGCGGTGTTTTTGGGCGTTGATGATGCTGGCAATGGCGTCGTAACGGCCTTGAGTACATCCGGTTCTCTCGCAACGCTCGGCGTTGATGAGGCGGGAGATGCGGCTGTGTTGGTGACCAACCGAAACGGCAATTTGGCTTCCGTGTTAGGTGTCGATGAAAGAGGGCACGGTGCCTTGGGTATTCTCAATGCCTCTGGACGGTCCATTGCGGCGATGGTCGCCGATGCGTCTGGCAACGGGGCCTTGGGGATTGATGGCGGCAAATTCAGGGCTTTTGTCGATGCTTCGGGCAATGGCGTCGCAGAGACGAGAGGACGAACTCAAAACCTCCTGTGGTCTTCTGAATCTGATTCTGGCGGCGGCACGTCATCCGGGCTACAGGGTGATTTTGATAACGATGGCGATGTGGATTTCGCCGACTTTTTTGTGTTTGTCGCAAATTTTGGCAAGACGAGTGGGTAGCAAAGACCCATTCATAAAGCGGTCTGACTGGCCGACTCGCAAACGCGCCCTGGCATTTTGAGATGCCGGGGCGTTTTTTTGTGAAAAGGCTTTCCCGTTCGGTTTCGATCAAAGGTCTCGAAACGCGCTTGACGCACGAGTGGATTCGCGTCACCGTCTCCACAGGGCCCATGCTCGGTGGCGTTTGGCGTGTTTCTGACAATTCTCGCTCACCCGTTTTTCGTTTTCAGCCATCCCGCCTACCTCCATCCGTCGTAGGGATCCCTCGCGCCCGTCCGCGCAGTGGGTATTTGTTTGAAAACATCAGCAGAAATTGCCGCCCCAAAATCGCGATGAGGAGCAACAGCGCAACCGGTAGCCACGGCTGGAGAATGTAGGCTCTTTCGAGCAGAAAGCGCATGTAAGTGAGGAACGACACGGAGCCGATGACCACCGGCACATACCAATAGCGCGGGCAGTAGAAAGCCAAAATGATGGAGATGACGTCAGCGGGGAAGAAGAACCGGTCGTGCATTTTGGGCAAAAAGTAGGGCATGATAAGGACGGAGAAAGTCGCCATGAAAACGAGGCGATCCGCGGTGATCTTCACCCGGCTCTTAGAGACGAAATAGGCGATGCCCAAGACGACCACCGCGGCGAACGCAATGCCGACCGGATAGAAATCGTAATAGGCTTTGGGGATCCATCGATACAAATTGGGCGCGTTCAGGCTGAGGAGTCTGGTGCCCGCGTACTTATCCGTTTGATCGGGATAGATCATGAGCAAATCGCATAGGGGTCTGCCGATGAACCACGCGGGCAGGATGGCGACCGCGTAAACCGCGGGACTCAAACCAAAATAACGCCAGTCCACTTTCTCTTTGACGAGCAACCACAGGAACAACGGGCAGAGAAAAACGGATTGCGCCTTGACACTGAACGCCACCCCAAAGGCGATGAACGCCGCGGCTTGGCGTCCGGCGAGCAAATAATACAGACACGCGACCAAGAAGGCGGTATAGATCGCGTCTGCTTGCCCCCACATCGCGCTGTTGAGAACCACCGTGGGCATCGACAGCGCGACTAACGCGGCCAGTATCGGGATGACTTCCTCGGTCGGTTCGCGGTATTTGAGACGCACGCAACGATAGACGAAAAAGGCCAGGACAAAATCGAAAATGATGGAGATGGTCTTAATGGCGAAAAGGGTGGGGATTCCCGCTAAGAGAATCGACGCGGTCGCCAAGAGATAGAGATACGGGACATTGTAGGCCGGGACATTGAAGGGATTGTACACAGAGGATTCGTACTTTAGCGCGGCGAAGTTGCCATTTTGGGCGATGAACTCATACCACGGACGCAGGGCCGTTACATAATCAATTGACTCAAAAGGCAAGAGTGGGTAGCGGATCAGGATCGCCAAGAGAATGCCGACGGCAATCAGGGACTTTCGATAATTTCGCCAAATTTTCATCCGCGATCCTCTTTTTGAGACGCCCAGGGGCTACGCCTCTGTGCATTCTACGCTTTGCACTCTGCCCTACTCTCGCCTTTCATCCGCGCAATCCGCGTCATCCGTTTAATCCGCGATCCGCCTTCCCAAATAGAGATCTCTGCCCCGTGCGAGGGCCGCGATTTTGCGGTCGGCCACCGAGCGTTTGAGCATCCAGAATCCGCAATCGGGATGGATGAATGAGACGCGGCCCGGGCCGAGTTCTCGTTCTGCGCGGTCGAGGCGGCGGGCGATTTGTTCGGCGGTTTCGATGTGGTTGATTTTGATATCGACCACGCCGATGCCGAGTTGGATGCGCGGGTCGATTTCCTTGAGGGCGATCAGGTCATCGTCCGGGCGATGGGCGAGTTCGAGCACGAGGTGATCTGTGTGCAGGGCGTTGAGAAATGCGATGAGGTCTCGCCATGTGCCGCGTTGGATCGTCTGCCCGCCGTAGTTTCCAAAACAAAAGTGAACGGCTTTTTCCGTGCCGGGATCGACCGCGTCGAGCACCGCATTGATCGCACGGGCCGCGATGGGCGCGTCTTCGGGATTGCCCGGGATATTGGCTTCATCGACCTGTACACACGCACAGGGCAAGCCGCGCACCTGATCGGCCAACACATTCGCCACGCCCATGAGCAGGGCCTCAAAATCGCCGTAGTGCTCGTCGAGCAACGTGCGTGCGAGCATATAGGGACTGGTCAATGTAAATTTGAACGGCCCGCCCGCCACGGCCGCCGCGCGCGCGCAATCGGATAACAGATCAAGCGTGCCCTCGGTGAGTGCTTCTTCGACAACCGCAGCGGGCTTGGCGCGAAAATCCATCGCGTGTTGTCGGCGAAATGCCTCGACTTCCGACCGCCCGAGATCGGCGCGCGTCCCCCCCATCGGGCGCACAAAATGCTCGATCATGCCATTGGTTTCGGGATGGTTGACATCAAATCGGTACAACTCGCCATCGGTGGGCAGATCGATGCCGGCCTGCCGTTGCGTGTCGAAAATCACGCGCGTGGCATCGACAACCGCGGTCTCCCCAGCCGCGCCCAAGAGCCAATCGGGCAGGGGATACGATCCCACGGTCGTCGTGAGAATGGCGGCTTCGCAGTGCAATTCGCGCACGGCATTCGGTTTTTCAGACATGGGATTTCCTTATCTGCTACGTTCATAACCGGTTGTTTTTGGAGTATCTATGACCCTCTACCCTCTTACTTCTTCCCTCTTGTATCTTCAGGCGGGCGCAGTGGACTGACCTCCGACCGTTTCGCCGCGGGATGCACGGACAGACACGGGGGCCTGTCCCTACCGGTGATGGTTGCATGGCGAACGGACCCCTGACCACTACGCCTCTCACCTCTCGCCTCTCCCGTCTTCCCTCTCCCGTCTCCCGTCTCCCGTCTCCCGTCTCCCCCTCCCTATAGCCTCGAGTTTCGCCCGGTTGTCCGGCGTCATGTTCCGCATCGCTTCAAAGACAAAGGCGAGCACGCAACTCAATGTCAGGCTAAGCCCGGCCGCGAGGCCGACCATGAGGGTGCGGCGGGGATAGCTGCGCGTGTCCGGGGGACGGGCGTGGTCTAAGACGACGACGGGATGGTCGCCTTTTTCATTTTCAAATCGGGTCTTTTCGTACTCTTGTTTGACGAATTGATAGATGGCGTTTTGGATCTGAATATCCCGGAGGTGTTGCAACGCGGCTAGGCCCAAGTCGGGCAGGTGCCGAAAGGGTTTGAAAACCGGTGGCAGTTGCGCCGGGGGGTCCGCGGTGTTCAGTGTGTCCGGGAATTGCCCCATGAGCAAATCGTCGAGCACTTGGCGCGTGGTTTGGATTTCGAGATCGAGGGCTTTGAGTTTGGGATTGTCTGCGGTCATCATCCGCGCCTGCACATCGCGCTTGACGATCAACTCGGCGAGTGGGCTGATGAGCGCGGCCGCGATTTCCAACTGGGTCGTGGCTTGGGCGTCCACGTCTAAGACCATGTGCGCGTTCTGAAAATCCCGATAGCGTCGCTCGGCTTCGAGCATGTCTCGTTCTGCTTCCTCGAGCCGATTCGTGAGATAGGCGAGGTACGTGCGCGTCTGTTGCTGCTCGCGTTGCTGGAGGGCGTTTTCGAGTTCCTCGACAAAGGCATTGGTCAACATCGCCGCGCGCTCGGGGGTGTCGGCTTCGTAGGAAATGGTGAGAAATTGCTCGCGCGAGAGGGTGGTAGTCAGGCGTTGGGCGATCATGTCGAGCAACTCGCTCTGGTGATTGGCCCCGTAGTGCGCGGCCAAATCAAACCGCTCGGCGACGGTCAAGCGCACGCTTTCGCTTTCCACCACCGGGACAAATTCCATCGCGGATATGGCTTCGCCGCCCAAGCCCATCAGGTTGATGGGCAGCTCTTGCAACAGGGCAGACAAGCCGCCGATGCCCCCGGCCGTCTCTTGCGGGGGATAGACCGTGGCGTACGCGCGGTACGCTTTGGGCAAGATCAGGGAAATCCCTGCCGTGACCAGCGTGACCGCAAAACAACACACAAAAATCATGCGCCGCCAACGCGCGAGAACGGAAATGTGATCGAGGATATTGCGTTCGGATTCCATAAGGCGTAAGAGGTAAAAGCAACATCGCGAGCAACGGGGGTATTCTCGCGGTGTTGTCTCGTCGTTTCAAACAGATATGTCATTTGTAGGGACAACCCCCTGTGGTTGTCCGACATTCGGACAGGCACGGGGGCCTGTCCCTACGGGTGATGGGGCAACGCGAAGCCTAACTACTGACTGCGTTCTCGATTGATCAAAAAGATCGTCAGGACGAGGGAGGCGACCTACTTTTTGTCAACAGAGAAGACGCGAATAAACGTCTAAAGAAAAGTAGGCGAGCGGGGTACAACTGCCCGAGCAGTTCAATCGCTTTTGTAATCGCACGACATGCGCCGGCCTGCGAGGTGGGTTGCAAAATGGATGTGGGTTGCGAGACGGACTTGCGCGCTGTGCTTGATGGCTTTCGTTGATGGACTTTTGGGATGGCATGTTTGGCCATGGCTTCTCTGAAGGACGGTGGAACGGCAAAGCGATCCCGATAATGAATGAGTTGGTACAAATGGCCCCATACCCGAAGCCATGACTCGTTGAAGGCCGGTATAGGATAACGGAAGATCAATTTCGCATGACCTCGCCTTTGCCTACAAAGCGCCGTGCCATGCGTTGAGGCGGGCGAGGAGGGCGTTGGTCAACGCGGGCTCGTCGCCTGCGATGTTGGTGGTTTCGTTGGGATCGATATCGAGATTGGACAGGTGAATTTCGTCTTTGTCGAGCAGGAGTTTGTAGCGGTCGTTCTGAATGGCGCGGGTTTCGCCTCGTTGTCCGCGCGTCCAAAAAAGGTCGGCGTCGGCGTGCGGCGAGGGCGCGTCGGCGGCGATCATGGGCAGAATGTCTGCGCCGTCGAGGCGATGGGCTTCGGGAGTGCCACCTGCGGCGGTGAGCATGGTGGGGAAGATGTCCATGCCAATGCCGATTTCGTCGATGGTCTTTCCGCCTCGAACGCGGGCGGGCCAACTCATCAGGGTGGGGACGCGGATGCCGCCTTCCCAAAGCGTGCCCTTGTGCCCGCGCAGGCCTCCCGTGTCGCCGCCGGGAAAGGGGAGGGCCGTGCCATCCGTCCAGTTGCGCGGTTCGCGCGAAGGGCCGTGGTCGGGTTGAAAAAAGATGCAGGTGTCGTCGAAGAGGGCCAAGCGTTCGAGTTCGTCGAGGATTTTGCCGATGGCGTCGTCCATCACCGAAAGCATGGCGGCCATGAGTTGCCGAGAGCGCGGCAAGTGGGCAAAGCGTTCCATGTATTCTTCGGGCGCGTGCATGGGATAGTGGGGCGTATTAAAGGGGATGTACATGAAAAACGGACGGCCATCGCGCTTGGCTTGCTGGATGTACGCAATGGCTTTGTCGCGCATGAGATCGACGAAATACTCGCCGTTGCGATACACTTCCCTCCCGTCTTCCCAAAGGTCGTGCCGCGCTTGTCGGCCCGAAGCCAGCGCCCAATAGGACGTGTGGGAGTAGTAGTCGATACACCCGTTTTTGAAGCCAAACCAGTGGTCAAAGCCGTGGTTGTGCGGCAAAAAGGGTTCGCGGTTGCCCAAGTGCCATTTGCCCGACATGTAGGTTTGGTAGCCCAGTTCTTTGAGCGCGCTGGGAATGGTGGGCAACTCGGACGACAGGCCATCGGCATGGATCCCCACGTTGCCGGGAATGCCCGCGGCAATGGGATATCGCCCGGTGAGAATGCCGCATCGCCCGGCCGAACAGATCGGCGCGTTGGAATACCAGCGGGTGAGTTTGACGCCCCGAGCCGCGATGCGGTCAAAATTGGGCGTTTGAAAATCGGTCGCGCCCATGCACGAGAGATCGCGGTGCCCGTGGTCGTCGCTCATAAAGACGATGAAATTGGGTTTGTCGGACATGGATGTTCCTTTCTTTGAGTGGGGGCGGAGGCACTGTCCCGTCAATCGGTGGATGCCTCGAGATCGAGCGCGACCGAGTTGATGCAATAGCGCAGACCCGTCGGAGCCGGGCCATCGTCGAAGATGTGCCCGAGGTGGGCGCCGCAACGGGCGCAGGTGACTTCGATGCGGCGCATGCCAAAGCTCAGGTCTTCGCGCTGGTCGATGCGGTTGGGGTCGATGGCGTCAAAAAAACTGGGCCAGCCGCAGTGCGAGTCGAATTTTTGATCCGAGCGAAAGAGTTCCGCCCGGCAACACACGCAGCGGTACACGCCTTCATCGCGGCAGTCCCAATACATGCCCGTAAAGGCGCGTTCCGTGCCTTTCTGACGGCAGACGTAATACTGTTCGTCCGTGAGTTGGGCGCGCCATTCCGCGTCCGTTTGGGTGATTTTTTCGTCTGACATGGTCATCCCCTTGCTTTAGGTTGCGCGAATACCTCGCAAAATGCGGTCGATGGCAACATCGGCGAGGGCCTGCATTTCGTTTGTTGCGCGTCTTGAACGACAGGTTAGAAGAGAATCTCGATAGACAGACACGGAATCCGTGTGGATAGTCGGGCGCCAAATTCCGCCCATGGATTCGCCGATCTCGACATCCCGCTCAATGAGAAGGACCTCATCTTCAGAACTCGACACATTAAAACAAAAAAGAAAAATCATGAGAAAACAAACAAAATTTCGCAGGAGCAGGGTCGATTTCACGAGCACAAAATTTTTCATGTCTATTTCCTTTCGTTCTAAAGAGAAATGTTGCGAGATATCCGAAATGACCGAGAAGCACCGCGTCAACCCTTGAATTGTGGACTCGAAAACCCGCCATTACATCCTTGACAAATGCGAGATCTATCACTACTCAAAATACCGACAAAAAAGAGACAAAAAAAACGCGGAGCGCGAGGGTGATCAATTACGGCGAAGGGGTTGCACTGGGAGCCACACTGGTTTGGGCATCCACCAGCTTGGTTTTGAGAATCCTGTCTCAGAACCTGCCTGCGGCACTGATTACGGCCATCCGCTGCGGCGTTTCCGGGCCGTTTTTCTGGATGCTGTTGCCCTTTGGCCCGCCCCTTTCCACCTTGATCGATGTGCCGCTAGGCGAATGGGGGCTTTTGATCGGCTCGGTCGTCATCGGCATTGTCATCGGCGATCAACTCTACTTGCACGCCTTGAAAGAAATTGGGGTATCGCGCACGATGGCTCTGGTGGGGACCTTGCCGATCACCACGTTGATTTGGGAGCAACTGCTGCTCGATGTCCCCATCACCGGCACCTTTATTTTCGGATGCGTGCTGGCCGCTTCCGGCGTTGTAGCGATTGCGCATCAGTCGCATCAAAGCCGCGATAGCAGGCGGGAACGCCCCGCGCGCCTCAAACGGGGGATCTTCTATGCCCTGTCGACGGCCTTGCTCTGGGGCTTGAGCACCACCATGCTCAAACCCGCGATGGCAAATCTCACCAATGTCCAGGCCAACAGCATCCGCATGCCGCTCGTGGCCCTCGCATTATTCGGCATTTGGCGGCTCAATCAGGGGCGCGGCAACCTGCGCGATATCGGCTGGCGGACCTTCGCGCTGATCGCCCTTACCGGACTCGTGGGCATGGGCGTCGGCTCTTATTTGTACATCGAAGCCGTTCTGTTTATCGGGCCGGCCAAAACCGCGACGCTGTCGTCCGTAACGCCCGTCATTTCCCTCATTCTGGCGGCTATCTTTCTCAAAGAACGATTCACAGCGCGCCTGCTCATCGGCGTCGCGCTCTGTGTGGCCGGCGTCCTGCTCGTGCTTTGAATGCACCCAATGGCCCTTCCGCAATCACAATCCGAACCCGCGCGTCCTCGGCGCATTACGGTCCGCGCTGTGCTCCTCGGCGCGGCGACCGCTGCCTGGCTCAATATTTACAGCGACTACACGGGCATGATCCTGGGGTCTGCCTCGCTGGTCAAATCGCAGTTGTCCATGGCCATGCTCTTGCCCTTTGTCGCCTGGCTCGCGATCAACCTCGTGCTCAAACTCGCGTGGCCGCGCATGGCTTTGTCCAGCGCAGAGCTGTTGGTCATCTACAGCATGTCGTGGATCGTGGGCACGGTCTCGGCAAGTGGGTGGACGACCTATTGGGGCGGCGTGGTCAGCACGCCGTTTTACTACGCCTCGCCCGAAAACCGATGGGAAGAAATTCTCTTTGACATTTTGCCCTGGTGGTGTTTGCCCCAAGCGACGCCCGAGATTATCCGCACCTACTACGAGGGCCTTCCCGAGGGCGCGGGCATCCCTTGGCGCGGATGGCTGGCGTCTTTGCACTGGTGGTTCGCCGTGTCCATCGCCCTCGTCGTCGCCGGCTCGTGCCTCGCGGTCATCTTTCAAAAACAGTGGGAAGAAAACGAGCGGCTCACCTTTCCGCTCGCCGCATTTCCCATCGCGCTGACCGAGGGCTTCGACAACCCCGGCCGCGCCATCCCAGGCATTTTTTGCGACAAACTCTTTTGGATGGGATTCGCCATCGTCTTCGGGGTTTTCGCCTGGAACATCCTCGGGTATTTCGCCATCAGTTTGCCGCGCATCGGCATTTACGACGGTTATCTGACCAAAGAAGTGCCCATCGCGCGCGACTTTCCATCGTTTTACTTGCGTATCTTGCCGCCCGTCGTGGGCCTGACCTACTTGTGCAATCTCGATATTCTCTTCAGTTTCTGGGCGTTTCGCCTCATCGCCATTGTCAAAGAAGGGGTGATGGCCCGCACGGGATTTCACGTCGGGCTTTCCGGGCAACAGGCCGAGGCGGGCGAGATCCTCATTTTGGAATCCCACGGCGCGTTTATCTTCCTCGCGCTGTGGGCGATCTGGGTCGCGCGAGGCCATTTGCGCCACGTCCTCCGCGCAGCTCTCACGGGCCGCGGGGATGATGGCCTGATCGCCTATCGCTTTGCCCTGCTCGGTTTTCTCGCCTCGACCCTCTTTGTTTGGGGCTGGTTCGTCGCCTTGGGCCTGTCGCCCCCGCTCGCCCTGTTTCACCTCTTTTTGCTCTACGCCGCCTATTTCACCATTGCCAAATACACCGCGGCCAGCGGCTTTTCCTATCTCTTTCCCGTGGGCGGCAAAGGGGGCGCGATCGTCGAAATTTTCACGGGAACCGCGACCCTCACGCCAAAAAACGCGGTCGCGCTGGGCGTGATCAATTCCAGCGCGTTCTTTGGCAATTCGCGCATTCCCGCGTGGCCCGCCCTGCCCCATCACCTCAAACTCCTGGGGAATGACGTCCGCCGCCGCTGGGTTTTCTGGATCGTCCTGCTGGCCTTTGCCGCGGGGTTCTTCGGATCGTGCCTGTTCATCATCCATTTGGGGTATCATTACGCGGGGCAAAACCTCGGCCTTTCCGGTTTTAGCGGCGCGAATATTCGCACGTATGACCGCATGGTTTCCGCCATCGTCGGCGCGGACAAAACGGTTTTTGACCCCGGCAAAATAGGGGTTTGGGTTTTTGGCCTCGCACAAGCAGGCGCGCTGATGCTCCTCCGCAATCGCGTTCCGTGGTGGCCCCTGCACCCGCTCGGCTTGGCATTTCAGCGCATGCAAGGCTCGCGCGTCTATGCGTTCAGCATCTTTTTGACGTGGGCGTCCAAACTCGTCATTTTGCGGATTGGCGGCATCGCGCTCTATCGGCGGTGCGTCCCGTTGTTCTTTGGCCTCGTGATCGGTTACGTGGTCGGCGTAGGCGTTTCCTCAGTCGTCGATTTTACCTTTTTCCCCGAAGAGGGACACTCCGTTCACGGGTGGTGAAAGGCGTTTATTCGCTCTGCCCATCGTAAGCTACGCCCTGTGCTGTGGTTGCTCCGTGCGCTTCATCCTCGTATCTTCGAGAAGCCCCTGGCCCTTTCGCACCTTTCGTCGTTCCATCTCGCATCTCACCCCCGCACCAACTCGGGCAAGCGCGTTTGCGGATCGATGCCGAGGATGTGTTCCCCGTTCAAGAGCGCGATCAAATCCGCGCCCACAAATTCGTATCGCCAACCGGTGTGCAAGGGATGCGCGGTTTCGCTTTTCGGATTGTGAATGAGCGTTCTCACCTCGGCACGCGATGCCACCATCGAGATGTCGATTCCCCGCGACAAACACCGACCGCGCAAAAAAGCCAGGGCGAGATCGAGCCGCGCTTCGTCCGCGGGATCGAGGCGTGTAGGCCGCGCGACAGACGGGCAATTTTGAAGGGCCATCGCCTGGCCGTGCCGCACGATCTCCAAAAGGATTCGGCCGTGGGAATTTGCGGTCGCTCTCCCAATGCCCCGCAATTTTTTCAAAGCCTGAAGCGATTGGGGTTTGCGCTTGGCGATTTGCACGATCACATCATCCATCAGCACGCGGTTTTTCGGGCGGTCGATCTGTCGCGCTTTTTCTTCTCGCCACGTCGCCAACTCGCGCACGATGCCCAACTCGCGTCTCGAAAGCCGGCTCGTGCCCTTTACGCGCAGATATTGCTCTTCGGGCACGCGGTCGTCGTACAATTCGGCACAATCGTATTGACGGAGTTCATCCGCCAACAGGTTTTCTCGGTCGCGCTGGCGAATCTCGGCGAGGAGATGGTCGCGCAACGCGGGCAAAAATCGCACATCATCCAAGGCATACGCGCGTTGCTTATCCGAGAGGGGGCGGCGCAACCAGTCTGTGCGCGTCTCGGTTTTGCTCAACGGAATACCGAGGCGGATACGCAACAAATTGTTCAGCGACAGGGTCGAACTCAACCCCACAAACCCCGCGGCGCAGCGCGTGTCGAAGATATTGCTCGGCACGGCGCCCGTTGCTCGCCTTAAAATCCAGAGGTCTTGCTGTGCATCGTGCAAAATTTTCACCGTGCCGCCATCGGCTAGCAACGCGCCCAACGGGGACAGATCGGGCAGGGCGACCGCATCGACCAAGTGACTATCGCCTGCGGCAAATCCCACTTGCACAAGGCCCAACTTCGGGTAATAGGTTTGCTCCCAAAAAAATTCCGTGTCTATGCCCACGCAGGGCGCGTCCAAGGCGCGGTTGACGAGTGCCTTCAGCGCGGCGGGCGTATCGATCATCGCCATAAAAACCTTTCCATTGATTTTGAGTTGTCCGCATCCCGCTTTTGAATATCACATGGGACTTTGAACTTAGGGCATCCCACACCGAAAATCAAGCATCGCGGTTTCCCGCATTTCAAGGAGGAGTTATGAACCATCGACAACTCGGCAAGGACGGCCCGGCTGTGCCGGTCATCGGCTTGGGCGCGTGGCCCATTGGCGGCGGCATGGGCGACTTGGACGAAAACACCTGCATCGACACCGTGCGCGCGGCCATCGACAGCGGCATTACCCTGCTCGACACGGCCCAAGCCTATCGCACGAGCGAAGCCACATTGGGCAGGGCACTCGAAGACGGCTATCGCGAGCGGTGCTTTCTCGCCACAAAAGTCAGCCGTCAATATTCGCGCAAAGACATCGAACGCGCCATTGAAAACAGCCTCCGCAACCTCGGTGTCGATTGTGTCGACCTGTATCAAATTCACAGTTGGAACGCGCGATATCCCATCGAGGAAAGCATGGAAGCGATGGCGCGGTTGCGAGAACAGGGCAAAACGCGCTTTATCGGGGTGTCCAACTTCAACGCCGCGCAGATGCAACGGGCGTATGACATCGCCCCGTTTCACGCCAACCAGCCGCGCTACAACGTGTTTGACCGCGCCATTGAAGCCGAAGACATGGGCTTTTGCAAACGCACGGGCATTGGCATCTTGGCCCACAGCCCCTTGGGCAAAGGCTTGCTCACGGGCAAATACGCGCCCGACCACGTCTTTCCCGAAGGCGATGAACGCACGCGCTCGCCCCGTTTTCAAGGCGAGCTCTTCGCCCGGTATCTCGCAATCGCAGATCGGTTAAAGGCGGTCGCCGCCGACAAAAATATCACGCTGGTGCAACTCGCCATCGCTTGGCTTTTGCGCCGCGAGGAAGTGACTTGCGTGCTCGTCGGCGCGAAAAATCCCGCCCAAGTCAAAGAACACGTCGGCGCGGCAGAGGTCGCGTTTTCAGACGGGGAATTGGAACGGATTGAGAATATTTTGCAAGACGCAGAGGTGTGAAGCGAATGAAAGGCATCTCTGCGAATCCGAGACGAGCAACCCCCGTTCCCCATTCATCCCCGATGTGCGGCAGAATACGGACGAGTAAAATCAAATTGTCATGCCCTAAAAAATCCGTAAATTCCCATCGCTTCAGATCGGGGAGTGCGTCAACCGAACCCGTGGTAAAATCACTTATGAACGAGAACCCCATCGGCGTCCTGATCATGGCCTACGGCAGCCCGGATTCGCTGGACGATATGCCGGCCTATTTGAGCGATATTCGCGGGGGCAGGCCGATGTCGCCGGAATTTGTGGCGGAATTTCGCAACCGCTACGCGCAAATCGGCGGCAAATCGCCCTTGAATGACCGCACCTTTGAGCAAGCAGAGAATGTCGAGAAGGCGTTGAAAAAGCGCGGGCGAAATGCGCGGGCGTACGTGGGAATGCGCCACTGGCAACCGCGCATTGCAGATGCGGTGGCGAAAATGCGGGCCGATGGCATTGAAAAAGCCGTGGGTATTGTGATGGCGCCGCACTACTCGCGCATGAGCATCGGGCGTTATCACAGCGCGGTGCGCGAAGCACAGCGAGGCCGTGCGATTGCGTTTTCATACATCGATTCGTGGTGCGATCAACCCGGCTTGATCCGCGCACAGGTGGCAAAAGTGAAAGCGGGATTGGCGCGATTCCCCAAAGACGCGAGGCAAAGGGCAAAGATCGTATTTTCCGCGCACAGCTTGCCCGCTCGATTGCTGCAAATGGGCGACCTCTACGACGAGGAATTAAAGCGCAACGCCCATGCCATCGCCGAACAACTGGGGCCCGTGGATTGGATGTTTGCCTATCAAAGTGCCGCAAACACGGGCGAACCCTGGCTCGGCCCGCAGATCAAGGACGTCATTCCCGCGCTCGCCGATGGCAATTATCGCCACGTTCTCGTCGCGCCGATAGGTTTTGTATGCGATCACGTCGAAGTGCTTTACGATATCGACATCGGTTGCCAAAAAATTGCGCGACAACGCGGGATTCACCTCGCGCGCACCGAGATGATGAACAGCGCCCCTCCATTCATCGAAGCGATAGCCGATGCCGTAGAAGCGGCGATTTAGTACTCTGAAAATTAAATGATTTGAAATTTCAATTTTTCAAGAGCGTGACGAAAGTGATGCCGTACGTCAATTAAGCCATCGCCAAACGTGCCATCGCAAAAGCCCATCACCGAAAGCCATCAGGCACAGCGCGCAAGTCCGTCTCGCAACCCACGTCCATTTTGCAACCCACCTTGCAGGCTGGCGCATGTCGTTCTATTACAAAAGCGCTTTGCGCTGTGCAAGCCCCTCGGCGCATGAGAGCGGCATTTTTTGCCTACTTTTTTTTGCTGTTAAAAAAAAGTAGGTCGCCGAAGGCATCGGAGGCAACCCACGATGCTGAAGGACCAAACATTTTAGAAAAGCGAGCCATGTCGGTGCTGATTTGTGCGTATCAAATAGCATTTTGCATCTTCCCCTCGCCCTTCTCGGCATCTCTCGTGGATATCCATCATGCACATAACAATTATCGGCGGTGGCATTTCTGGGCTTGCGACCGCTTTTTATCTCCAAAAAAAATCGAGAGAATCGCGCCGTGAAATCCAATACGCGGTGCTGGAGCGCGATGATCGCTGGGGCGGGCAGATCGCCACGCAATCCGTAGATGGATTTTTGATCGAAGGCGGCCCGGATCTGTTGCTCGCGCAAAAACCCGCGGGCATTCAGTTGTGCAAAGACCTGGGATTGGGCGAGCGGTTGATCGGCACAAATCGCGAACGCCAGCGCACGTTTTTGGTACAAAACGGAAAACTCGTGCCCTTTCCAGAAGATTTTTCACTCGTGCCATCCAAGTTCTGGCCCCTCGTGACGTCGCCCATGTTTTCGGCGTTTGGAAAACTGAGAATGGGTTTGGAACGGTTTATCCCCCGGCGGAAGGACGAGGGCGATGAGAGTCTCGCCAGTTTTATTCGCAGGCGATTGGGCGCGGAAGCAGTCCGAGTTGGCGGGGCCATGCTATCGGGCATTCACAGCGCGGATTCAGAGCGATTGAGCATGCAGACCGCATTTCCCATGTATGTCGCGCTGGAGCAACGCTATGGCAGTTTGATCAAAGGCGTGCGTGCGATGAAGAAAAATCGACCATCCTCATCCGCCATGTTTCAGACATTGATCGGCGGATTGGGCGAGATGGTCGAGACATTGACCGCACGGTTGGATGGGGATTTACGCAAAGGGGTCGCCATCGCGGCCGTGCGAAAAGGGGATGATGGCTTTGAAGTGGTCGCAGGCGATCGGGGGATTGAGACAGACGCCGTGGTGCTGGCGACGCCCGCGTATGCCACCGCGGATCTGGTGGCTGATTTCGCGCCCGAGTTGAGCCTCGCACTGCGCGAGATTCGCTATGTTTCAACGGCCACGGTTTCATTGGCATACCGCAAGGCCGATGTCGAATCGCAACACGATTTTGAGGGCTTTGGATTTTTGTCGCCAAAACGCGAGGGACGTCGGATTGCGGCTTGCACTTGGGTTTCGACAAAGTTGAATCACCGCGCGCCCGACGATGGCGTTTTGGTGCGTACATTTGTGGGGGGCACAGGCCGAGAGGAATTGGTCGATCTGGACGACGAAACCCTGATCGCCCAGTCCCGCGAGGAATTGAAAGACTTGATGGGTGTAACGGCTCAACCCCTGTTCACGCGCATTTTTCGCTGGCGCAAGGGACGCCCCCAATTCGATGTGGGGCATCTGGACCGCGTGGCGAAAATAGAACGCCTCGCCGAACGAGTGGGCGGCCTGTATTTGACCGGCAGTGCCTACCGCGGCTCCGCAATTCCCGACTGCATCGCACAGGCAGTCCATACGGCGGATCGGATTTTACGCCCATGACTTCAGAATCCATCTTGAATTGAACCAGAAAAAGGAGGTATCCGATGGCTACAACGACACTCGTGCGCGTTGGAGATATTCCCGAAGATGGGATCGTCGCCGTGAATGTGGAAGGGCATGCCATCGCGCTGGCAAAGTCGGACGGCGCGATTCGGGCGGTGGATAACCGATGCCCGCACATGGGCTATCCGCTGAGTGAAGGGTCCATTCACAACGGGTTGATCATCTGCCACTGGCATCACGCGCGGTTCGATTTGGTCAGCGGGTGTACGTTCGATCCGTTTGCCGATGATGTCCGCAGTTATCCGGTGGAGGTGCGAGATGGCGAGATTTTCGTGGATGTACACGCCGCGCATCCGGATCCGGTGGGGCATTGGAAGCGGCGGTTGACCGAGAGTTTGGAGCAGAATATCAATTTGGTGATCGCCAAGGCCGTGATCGCGCTGCGGGCGCATCGGGTCGATGGCGATGAGATCGCGGAGATCGGCGCGCGGTATGGCGCGTTGCGGCGGCGTCAGGGATGGGGGCCCGCGCTGACCATTTTGACCTGTATGGCGAATGTGGTGCCCAAGTTGGCACGCGAGGATCAGGTGCTCGCGCTGTACCAAGGGTTGTTGCATGTGGCGCGCGAGACCAACAATGCGTCGCCGAGGATCGTCTTTACGCCTTTGGAAACCGAAGACCTCACGCTGGCGCGCATCGAGGAATGGTTCCGCTATCTCATCGAGGTGCGAAATGCCGATGGCGCGGAGCGCGCCTTACTCACGGCGATTTCTATGGGTGCGACGCCTGCGGAAATGTGCAATATGATGGTGGCCGCAGCGACCGATCACTTCTATCGAGACGGCGGGCATGTGCTGGATTTTATCAACAAGGGGTTTGAACTGCTCGATCGCATCGGGTGGGACAAAGCCGACGAGATTTTGCCCTCGCTCGTCGGGATGCTGTCGCGCTCGCAACGCAGCGAAGAGCTCAACCGCTGGCGCAGTCCCATCGATCTGGTGCCGTTGTTGAACGCCGCCTTTGGCGAACTCGAGGATTTGGTTCGAGAGGGCCGCGGCAAGACGTGGGACGATGCGGATGCGTTGACGGATATTTTGTTGGGCGATGATCCCCATGCGATAGTGGATGGGCTGAAGACCGCATTTGCCGAAGGCGCGACCCTGACGCAGTTGACCCAGACCTTGACCTATGCCGCTGCGGTGCGAATCGCGCGGTTTCACACGAAGAACGAGTTTGGCGATTGGATCGCGGTGTTGCACACGCACTCGGCGGCCAATGCCCTGCATCGATGTGCAAAGCGCGCGCCGTCATTGGAACTGGCGCGGGGGATTTTCCACGCTGCGATGGCGCTGTACTTCGACCGGTGGTTCAACAAACCGGCGGCGCGATTGCCTCGGGATCAGCGCGCGACCCAGCAGTTGCCGGAAGACGCGGATGAATTGCTCGATTCTTTTGTCGCCTCGCTCGACACGCAAGCGCAGGTCGATGAGGCCGGGCGGATCGCCTATCGGTACTTGTCCTTGGGACACCCGCGTGCCGCCCTGTGCGAACGCTTGGGCCATGTGTTGTTGCGAGAAGACGCCGAGTTTCACTCGTTCCAGATGCTCGAGTCCGCGTTTAGCCAAGCCGAGGAGCTCGATGGAGAACGCGCACGCCTGACGCTGGTGGCCGCGGCGCGCTATCTGGCCGCGCATGCCCCCACGGCCCGCGCTTTGAAACAGACGGCGAATTTGGCCCTTCGGCTCCACCGAGGCGACGACCTTTCGGCGGAAGATCCCGATGAAGATGTGGAGTAGCATGACGCAAAAAAAAAGTGAAAGATGAGAGGATTCAATCGTAGGGACAGGCCCCTGTGCCTGTCCGAAGCCGGCACAGAAAACACAAAAGCCTGTACCGAAAACGGTACAGGCTTTTTTTTAGGTCGAGCGCAACTTTTTCGCCCACTAAGGCCGCCCGTATGGGGGTCAGACTGTTGGGCGCAGGGCTATCGCTTTTCGGATAGCGTCACCTTGTAGCTATTGCTTTTACCGCTCGAGCAACTCGATTTCGTACCCATCCGGGTCATCGACAAACGCCATTTTGCGACCCGTGGGGAAGGTCTCGCGCCAATCGCCGGGCCAAATTTCGAGTCCCTTCTTTTCGAGCTCATCGCAAAAGGCGATCAAATCGGGCACGCCGATGGCAAAGTGCATCAGGTCTTCGGGCACGTTCAACTCGTAATCATCCGAGTAGGTCAGCTCCAGCGTGTGGGCATTGCCCGGCAATTCCAAGTGGCAGATCTGATTGCCAGCCGGCGATTTGTCCGACCGGCTTTTCAGCACAAACCCAAAGTGGTCGCAGTAGTACTGGATCGACCTGTCCAAATCGCTCACGCGAATGCGCGTATGGAGAAACACGGCCATTACAAACTCCTTTCAAAAAAAAACAGGTCGCGCAAAGCGGAACCTGAAATAAAAAGAAACGGGGTGAACACTAGACGACGAGATGCGGCGATGGCGCAGGGGAGGTGGCCTTTTGCGCGGGGGCGATGCCCAAGGCGCGTTGCATCCGTCGGATGGCGCGGCGGTAGTGGCTTTGCACCGCGCTTTTTGAAATTTCCAAGAGCAGCGCGATCTCCGCAAAGGTTTTGCCCTGCGACCGCAACAACAAGACCTCGTACTTGCGCCCGGTCATCACGGCTTCAATCACGTCTTTGACCTGCGCCAAGCGCACGGGATCGGGCTCGCCCGGCATCAGGTGGCGGATGTGGCACGGCGCGTTCCGTTCCTGCAAATCGTCGGAAAGTCGGACGATATCTTCCGGGGCAAACCGAACTTCCCGCACCGTATCGTAATGTCGTTTTTCGCGCTTCATCGCGTTTGTATCGCATTCATTGTCGAGGGGTATTAAGCGTGTCGTGCGGCTGTTTAGACCGCCGTAATGTAGCGGTTTCAACCCGACATGGCAAGGGAAAATCCCCCGTTGGAAGGCGGGGGTTGAACGGCTGTCGAACCGAGATCGCCCCCTTCGCAAACGCCTTGACGAAAAATAATTTATGCGTAAATAAAGGACGCGAACCCACTCTGACCCGTCAATTTTGCGTGGAGATAAAATGATTGAACTCGCCATTGTCGTCGCGGCCGTGATTTTGACCTCGGCCATGTGCTCGCTGTTTGAAGCCGTGCTCTATTCCGTGCCCATCAGCCACATCGAAACCATGGCGCGGGAAGGCAAACTAGCCGGTCGCATCTTGCGGCGCTTGCGCCAGACCGTCGACCGCCCCATTTCCGCCATCTTGTCTTTGAACACCATTTCGAATACGGGCGGCGTGAGCCTGGCCGGGTTTCTCTTTGCAACGGCTGTTATGGGAGAGGATACGAGCGGCGAATCCCTCGCGGGCATCTCCTTTTCGGTCGCCATGACCTTTGCCATCTTATTCCTGTCCGAACTGTTGCCCAAAACCATCGGCGTGGTCTATGCCCGCCCCCTGTCGAACATCATCGCCCGGCCGCTCCAATTCTTGGTCTGGATCTTCGCGCCGTTTATCGCCCTGTCGCGCCTGGCGACGCGCCTGGTTGCCAAAGAGCAAAAAGAACAGGATGTTTCCGGCGAGGAACTCATCTCGCTCGCCCGCTTGGGCAGGCGCAGCGGCGCGTTAGACCCGACCGAAGCGCGCGTGATCCAAAACGTCCTGTCGCTCAAATCCAAAACCGCGGGGGACGTGATGACGCCCCGAACCGTCGTCTTTTCGCTCAAAGACGACGTCGCGGTCGAAGAAGCCCGCAACCGGCGCGGGATATGGGCGTACAGCCGCATCCCCGTTTACGAAAAGGATTTCGAAGATATCGTCGGCATTGTCTTGCGCCGCGATATTTTGGCCGCCCTCACAGACGACCGGGGCCACGCCAGGTTGTCCGACCTCATGCGCCCGGTGCATTTCGTCGCGGAATCCCACACCCTCGACCGCATCTTGCACATCTTCTTGGAACAACGCCAACACCTCTTTGTCGTGATCGACGAATACGGGGGCATGGCAGGCGTGCTCGCCCTCGAAGACATCCTCGAAGAAATTCTCGGCTCTGAAATCGTGGATGAATCCGACCGCGTCGACGACCTGCGAGAACTCGCCCGCCGCCGCCGACAGCAAACGCTGGCGGGATAGGGGTTAAGTGGCCCGTCTCCGACCACGCTGAAAGGCAAGTAAAGACGCGGACAAACGAAAACCGACTGTCGGTCACAGAGACGGGTTGTGGCTGACCGCTGACCTGGGAATTGGGACTGGACTTCCCTCTCCCGTCTTACGTCTCACCTCTTGCGTCTCACCTCTTACGTCCCACTCGCGGGGCGGTGCGGAGACGGACACTGGAGATCAAACATGCTACGCGTATGCGTCATCGGCCTCGGCCCAATCGGCAACCGACACGCCGACATCTACGTAGAAAATGAACGCGCCGACCTCATCGGCGTGTGCGACATTGACGAAACCCGCGCCGATGCAACCGCCGCCCGCCTGGGCGTGCCCGCATTTTACAATGTCCCCAAAATGCTCGATGAATGCCGCCCCGACGTGGTCAGCGTGGCCACGGGCGGGTACGAGTACAGCAGCGACCACTACGCGCCCACGATGCAAGCCCTGGCGGCGGGTTGCCACGTCTTGGGCGAGAAGCCCATTTCAAACGACATTGCCCACGGCGAGGAGATGGTCGCCAAAGCCAAGGAAATGGGCGTGTGTTATGGCATCGACCTCAACCACCGCTTTACGCCTGCGGCCCGCCTCGCCAAGAAGTGGGTCGACGAAGGCCGCTTGGGCCATCTGCTCTTTGTCAACATGGCGATGTGGATCATGAACCCGGCGGAGAGTTCGCCGTATTACCACCTCAAAGCGTTGCACCCGCACACGATCGACGTGATGCGCTATTTTTGCGGAGACGTCGAAGCGGTTCACTGCTTTGCCACCAAAGCGCCTGGGCGCGCGATCTGGTCCACCGCGCAGTTCAACATGCGGTTCGCAAACGGCGTGGTCGGCTCGCTCACGGGCAGCTACGACATCGAGCGCGGCCATCCGATGGAACGCTGCGAGGTCGCCGGCACGGGCGGGCGATTCGTCCTCGAAGACATGTGGCACGAACTCACCTTGTACCCGGCGGGCGATTTGGAAAAAACCGTGTACACGGATCCGGCCTTTGGCGGATTTGGCGATTTTATCGACACGTTCCGAGACCGCATCGACACCTTTCTCCGCGAGGTCGGCGACGGGATCGCGCCCGAGGCGATCGACGGATCTGGCGAAGACGGGCTCGCCGCGCAAAAAGTCATCGCCGCCGCCATAGAATCGCTGGAGACCGAAACCGTCGTTTACGTGAAATAGGAGTGATCATGGACAAAGTTCACATCGGCGTCATCAGCCACGCACACGGGCACATCAACACCTATTGCGGTCAAATGCAGCACTTTGACGACGTGGAACTCGTCGCCACGTGGGACGACGACGAAGGCCGCGGGCGCGCAAACGCCGACAAATTCGGTCTGGAATTTCGCGCATCGGCAGACGCGGTGCTCGACGATCCAAACATCGACACGGTCATGATCGGCATCGAGACCAACCGACACGCGGAATACGCGCAGAGGGCCGCGCAGGCGGGCAAAAACATCCTGCTTCAAAAACCCATGGCCACCACCCTCGAAGATTGCGACCGCATCATCGCCGCGGTCGCCGAGTCGGGCGTCAAGTTCAGCATGGCCTTTCAGATGCGCCGCGATCCGGTCAATCGCAAAATCAAAGCCCTCGTAGAGCGCGGCACAGTGGGCGAGATTGCGGTCGTTCGCCGCAGGCATTGCATCCCGGTACTGCTCAATCCCCGCTTTGTCACGAGCGCGTCCAAATGGCACCTCGATCCGGTCGCCAACATCGGCATGTATTTCGACGACGCCATCCATGCCGCGGATTGGTTCTACTGGATCTTCGGCCGCCCCGTGTCCGTGACGGCCGAGATCGACCGCATTGTCACCCCTGGCGCGCCCGATGACAATGGCGTCGCGATTTTCCGGTTTGAAACCGGAATGATGGGCATTTTGTTCAATGGCTCGACCACGGTCGCAGGCGTCAACACCACGGAAATCTACGGGAACGAGGGCAGCATCATCCAAGACTACGGGGACGCGCCTTCCACCTCTGCGCCGCGCGCGCGAGACGCGGTGCCGCTCAAGTACATCCGGCGCGGCGACGATCGGTGGACCGAGTTCAAAATGGATATTCCCAAGGGGCAGGGCGAGCGCATCGCGGCCATTCCCCGGCCATTTATCGACTATATCCGCGGCTTGAGCGACGAGCGCGTTTCCCCAGAAGAGGGCCGCGTTTCCGTGGAAATGATCCTCGGCGCCTATCGATCGGCGAACGAGGGCCGCCGAATTTATTTTTCGGATTGAGAGAGGAGATTCGCCATGGCGCAAACGACGAAAAGCGCGCCCCTCGCAACGGGCGATGGCCCCGTGTTCGAAGGAACGGATGTGCCGACGCAAAGCCTGTTTGACCACATGGAAAAATGGCGCAACTTGGATCTCTTTCTGGACCACTTTCCATCCGTGAGCCGCGAGCAGGCCCTCGACGCCCTCAAAAAAAACGCGCATCGGGAAACGCGCCGCGTCGTTCACAGCGACGCGGAGATCATGAGCGGCGCGCCCGTTTTTAAGGATACCCGGTTGCTGTTGAGGAATCTGTTCGATTACTTGGCGGATGGGCAGAACTTGGATGTCTTTCTCGAAGATTTCCCATCTGCCCGCCGCGATCAGGCAGTACAGGCCCTTCACTTGGCAAGAGAGGTCTTAGAGGGAATCGCCTATGAAAGTGCTTCTCGATGAATCCGTGCCGTGGAAACTGCGGGAACAGTTAAGTCGTATTTTTTTCGCCAACCCCTATTCAAAGGACACCCCATGCAACAAACCCATCCGGATCTCGACGCGTACAGGCGGGAGGTTTTCGCCCGCGAAGATGACTTGCTCAAGGGCCTTATGCCCGCGGCTGTCGAACAGGGGATTCCGCGCATCTCCGTCAGCCCCGAAGCCGGGCAAACCCTGTATTTGCTCGCCAAGGCCATCGGCGCGAAAAAAATCCTCGAATTTGGCGCGCTCGCCGGCTACTCGGGCATCTGGCTCGCCCGCGCCCTGCCCGCAGACGGCGCGTTCATCACCTTGGAAATCGAGCCCAAACACGCGGAAGTCACGCGGCGCAATTACGAAAAAGCCGGGCTGTCGGATCGCACAGACGTGCGCTTGGGCGACGGGGCAACCCTGATGAAAGCCGCGGCACAGGACGGCCCGTTTGACCTCGTCTTCATCGACGCAGACAAGGAGAACTATCCCACGTACCTCGACTTTGCCCTTGAAAACACGCGGCCGGGCGGCCTCATCATCGCCGACAATGCCAACGGGCACGGGCACGTCCACCGCGCACTTCCCGAAGGCGATGGGCGCCGCGGCATCCAGGACTACAACCGCCGCGTGGCGGACCATCCCAACCTCGTCTCCAACATCATCCCGGTTGGCGGCTGGCTCGCGGTCTCGCTCGTTTTGGCCTAAAATTGGGATGTTAGGCGATCTACGAGCCCGGGTTGCCATGTCTCGGCAATCGCACAATCTCCGCTGAACCGGGCTTAGAACCTCCGGATATTTAGCGCGGCGTGCATCACTTGAGGCTTGACGCACGCGACTTGCCAATCTATTTTGCCCGAAATCCTCCAACGAAGAGATGTTGCCATGAACCCAAACGCCGATATGAAAACAGATGACGATGCGTACGTCGAATTTGAGCGCGTCTGCAAGAGCTACGACGGGGAAACGATGGTCGTTCACAATGTCGATCTCCGCGTCCGCAAGGGCGAATTTTTGACCCTGCTCGGGCCCTCTGGATCGGGCAAGACGACGTGCCTGATGATGCTCGCCGGCTTCGAGGTGCCCTCCTCGGGCGCCATCCGCATCGACGGCCGTTCCGTTCACGCGCTCCCCCCGCGCAAACGCGGCATCGGGATGGTGTTCCAAAACTACGCGCTCTTCCCCCACATGACCGTGAGCGGCAACCTCGCCTTTCCGCTCGAGGTGCGCGGGTTCAACCGCGAGGAGTGCCGCGAGCGCGTGGCGCGTGCCCTGCGCTTGGTGCGCCTCAGCGGCATGGAAGACCGGCGGCCTGGGCAACTCTCGGGCGGGCAGCAACAGCGCGTCGCCATTGCCCGTGCGTTGGTCTTCGAACCCGACCTCGTGCTGATGGACGAACCCTTGGGCGCGCTCGACCGGCGGTTGCGCGAGGAAATGCAGTACGAAATTCGGCGCATCCACAAAAGCCTCGGCGTGACCATGGTCTACGTCACGCACGACCAGCAAGAGGCGATGGTCTTGTCGGATCGCATCGCGGTTTTGCGCGGCGGAGACATCGAGCAGATCGCCGAACCCGAGGCCCTCTACGAAGAGCCGAAACGCTCATTTGTCGCCCGCTTCATCGGCGAAAACAACCGCCTGCACGGTTGGATAAAAAAAATCGAGGAGGACATCTGCGAAGTGGAAACAGGCGGTCAGATCATCCAAGCGTTGCGCGTCGTGCCCTGCCGGCTCGGGGATTCCGTCACGCTTTCGATTCGCCCCGAGCGCGTCGCCATCGCGCCCGAGCCCGGCCTATACACCAATGAACTCGACGCAAAAATCGAGGACATCACCTTTTTGGGCGACCACTTGCGCCTGCGCTTAAACGTGTGCGACCGCTCGGATTTCATCGCCAAAATTCCCAATATCGTGGGGCACGGCGCGATCTTAGAGGGCGACCAGATCCGCATTGGCTGGACGCCGACGGATTGCCGAGTGCTCGACCCAGACGAAGAGGAGGATACACTGTGAACCGGAAGACCTTTTGTAGCGCGGTGCTGATCGCGCTCGTGCTGTCGAGTTGGAGCCGCGGAAGCGCGGACGACCATCAGACCCTGACCGTGACGTCTTGGGGCGGCTCGTACGAGCGGGCATGCGTCAAGGGCTACCACGGGCGTTTCACCGAGGAGACGGGCATCGCGCTCAACATTGAGGAATACAACGGCGGGCTGGCGCAAATTCGCGCCCAAGTCGCCGTGGGCAACGTCCATTGGGATGTCATCGATCTCGAAATCGCCGACGCGGTGCGCGGTTGCGACGAGGGCTTGTTGGAGCCCATCGCCATCGATTCGCTGCCCCCCGCGCCCGACGGCACTCCGCCGGCCGAGGACTTCATCCCCGAGACGCAGACCGAATGCGGCGTGGGAACGCTGTTCTACGCCACGATCTACGCGTACAACGAAGCGAACATATCCGGCCCCAAACCGACGACCATCGCCGACTTTTTCGACCTCGAGAAATTCCCGGGACGCCGCGGGATGCGCCGCGCCCCCCAAGTGAATTTGGAGTTCGCCCTAATGGCCGACGGGGTGCCGCCCGATTCGGTGTACGCCGTGCTCGCCACGCCGGAGGGCGTGGCCCGCGCCTTTGGCAAGTTGGACACCATCAAAGACCAAATCGTATGGTGGGAAGCAGGCGCCCAACCCCCGCAGATGCTCGCCGACGGCGAAGTGGTGATGACCACCGCCTACAACGGCCGCATCTTCAACGCGCAGGTCTTGGAAAACCAGCCGTTCGTCATCGTCTGGGACGGTCAAGTTTTGGACATAGGCCAACTCGCGGTGGTCGCGGGGACGCCCAACCTCGAGGCCGCGCTCGCGTTCGTCAAATTCGCCTCGACGGCCGAGTCCATGGCCGGCGTCGGCCGCTACATCGCGTACAGCCCCGCCCGGCACTCGGGCATGGCCTTGATCGCCACGCATGCCGAGACGGGTGTGGCGATGATGCCGCACATGCCTACCAGTCCTCAAAACCTCGTCCCCGGTCGCTTTTTACGCAACAACTGGGAGTGGTGGGGCGATCACCAAGACGAGATGAACGAACGCTTCAGCGCTTGGCTCGCCCGCTGAATCAAACGGCTCAACCCAAACCCCGAGGAGGATAACCATGACGTGCAAACACACACGCAGGAAGGCAATCGCGGCGCTGATCGCTTTGGCGATGCTGATGTGGAATCGCGCTGGCGCGGACGAACACCAGACCCTGACCGTGGTTTCTTGGGGCGGCTCTTATGCGCGCGCATGCGTCAAGGGCTACCACGAGCAATTCACCGCGGAAACGGGTATCGAGATCAAACTCGAAAGCTACAACGGCGGGTTGGCGGAAATTCGCGCCCAAGTCGAGACTGGGAATGTCCATTGGGACGTGGTCGATCTGGATCTCACCTACATCGTGCGCGGCTGTGACGAGGGTTTGTTGGAACGCTTCGATACCCGTTCCCTGCCCCCAGGCGCGGACGGAACCCCCGCGTCCGAGGATTTCTTTATCGGCACGGAGACGGACTGCGGCGTGGCAACCCTGTTCGCCTCCACGGTCTATGCCTATAACTCAGACCTCATCCCGGGCGAAAAACCGACCACGATGGCCGACTTTTTCGACCTCGAGAAATTCCCGGGCCGCCGCGGGATGCGCCGCGCCCCCCAAGCAAATCTGGAATTCGCGCTGGTTGCCGACGGGGTGCCGACCGATTCGGTGTACGCCGTGCTCGCCACGCCGGAGGGTGTGGACCGCGCTTTCCGAAAGTTGGACACCATCAAAGACCAAATCGTATGGTGGGAAGCAGGCGCCCAACCCCCGCAGATGCTCGCCGATGGCGAAGTGGTGATGAGCACGGCGTACAACGGGCGCATCTTCAATGCCCAAGTGCTGGAAAACCAACCTTTTGTCATCGTCTGGGACGGTCAGATCCTCGAGGTCGGCGGGCTTGCGATCGTCGCGGGGGCGCGCAACCTCGATGCCGCGAAGAAGTTTCTCAATTTTGCCGCAAAACCAGAAGCCATGGCCGGCGTCGGCCGCTACATCGCGTACAGCCCCTCGCGCCATTCCGCGATGCAACTGATCTCCACGCACGCCGAGACAGGCGTCGAGATGATGCCGCACATGCCCACGAGCCA
This sequence comes from Candidatus Latescibacterota bacterium, assembly GCA_965242535.1. GTDB lineage: Bacteria > Latescibacterota > UBA2968 > UBA2968 > UBA2968 > VXRD01. Next base: position 3,149,522 of record OZ251458.1, on the reverse strand, counting down.
GCAAAATATCAAGCGCGCCGTGCGAAATTCCTGGGAGTGGCGAAGCGATCACGACGACGACCTGAACGAACGCTTCAGCACTTGGCTGGCACGGTGAGCAGTCTTTCTAAAAAATAGGAGAGGATAGACATGCATGTACTCATCTCTTGGGATATCAAGGCCGACGGTGCCAAGTGGGATGAACTCAACGAGGAACTCAAAGCGTGTCTCGAGAATTACTCCTGGGTAAAGCCCTTCTCCACGCTGTACATCGTCCAAATTGAGGATACATACGACTACTTGAGAATCAAGGAGTCGCTGACGGAAGTCTGCCGCGACCATCCCAAGTTGATCCACTTTGTGATGGGCCCGCCGATTCAGGGCGGCAACTACGGTGGGTGGCTCCCAAAATCTCTGTGGCCCGCGATTCGCAAGCGCGTAGCATGACACAAGTGAATGCGTTTGTCTTGCCAATCCATCGCGTTCTGCCTCCTGATTTGAGGGTAAAAGGGGTTTTACATCTTAAAAAAGGGAACGGACGTGATGGATTCAACTCTTAATTCGCATTATTTATAGCGGAGGCTAATGATGATTTCCTTGCGAGTTCTGACCGTAGCGTTTTGGCAACAAACGATGCAACGTTTAGAAATCGTAGGCATCCTTTTCGCACTTGCTACAACCCTGGTGTTTATGACTGGCTGTGATCGTGCAGGGCAAAAAGGAAACATTGGCTTTGGATTCTTTGGGACAAGAGTGGATACCGTCACTGTGAGAGATACCATTACTGTACGAGACACCATTACCGTACGAGATACCCTTACCGTACGAAAGACGATTGTAAAGTTGGATACTTTAGTTGTGGAAAAGGAAGTAATCAAAGAGGTGACAAAGGAAGTTGAGGTGCCTGCCGAGATACCCGAGCACTACGAGAACGCCTGGCAGAGACATGTCGCCGAGACATATGCAAGTACTGCTGACGAAAAGGAGTGTTTCTCAGGACTGAAAAATATAGAAGTCGTCGTTGGATTGGATGAGGAGGCTGCGGATATACTTTCCGAACAACGTGCTAAGGACAAGTTCGAGTTGGTGCTGAGACGGCACGGGGTGCCATTATCGGATTGGTCTAATACTTACCTCTCGCTAGACCTTGATGTACTCTGGAATGACAGCAAGACGATGGCCACTTACACAATTGGAGTAAGTCTGGTAGAATCGCTTATTTTTTATAGAGACAATAAACCTTACAAGCGTTTTGTTTGGCTGTGGAGAGAGGGAAGTTTTGGATATGCTGGCAAGGCTGTAGCTAAAGAAGGATTCCTTGAGGCAATAGAGGAGAAGGCAGAGCGAGTCGCAAATCTTTACCTTTCAGCGAATTAGAATTGAGACATAACGGATATCGCCGCCGCTCGAGACCTCTGGCAAGCGTATAAGCGGCGCAAACAACAGAGAGAATAGCGATATGGCACTTACATGTGATGTCAAAGCGGTGATACGGGCCCGCGTCCAGCGAGACCCTGCTTTCCGCGAGGAACTCGTGAAAGAAGGCATCGGATGTATGCTCGCTGGCGATGTGGACACCGGCAAGATCGTGTTGCGCGACTATATCGACGCGACAATCGGATTCGACGAACTCATGGAGCGCGATCATGACGACGGATGATCCCATTGTCGCTGAAGTCCGAGCAGCACGCGACAAACACGCCGCGCAATTTGGCTACGATCTGGATGCGATATTCCGCGATATTCGGGAAAAGCAGAAAGCATCTGGGCGCGAGTACGTGAAGTTTCCACCCCGTAAGCCGAAGCCCGCAGTTGCCGTTGGCGAAGAATGCGGCCGTTCGGCATTCACGTAAAACCGATATGAAAACCCCTAAGACAGACATCAAAAACATCCTCAGCCGGCCCCGCGTGCGCGCCCTGGGATTGGTGTTGCCATTGCTGGCGTTTATCGGCATCACCTTCATCGCGCCGCTCGCGACGATGCTCGTTCGGAGCATTCACGATTCGGTGGTCGCCGATGCCCTGCCCGAAACCCTGGCGTTGCTTTCGCAATGGGACGGGACGAGCACCCCCGACGAGGCGGTCTATGAAGCCATCGCACGCGAACTCCGAAGGGCGTATGAGGAGCGCACGCTCGGCCGGATTGCCGGGCGCGTCAACCGCGTGCATGCCGGGCTCCGCAGCGTCCTGACGCGCAGCGTGCGGCGGTTGCGAAACATGGACGAGGGGCCATGGCGAGACGCGATGATCGGCATAGACGCCGCCTGGGGCGACGTGCAGACATGGCATGCGATCCGCAGTGCGGGGGCGCGATTCACCTCGCGGCACTACCTCAACGCGCTCGACCTGCAACGCCTGCCCGATGGCGCCATCGCGAGCCAACCCGCCGAGCGCCGCATCTACTTGTCCCTCTTGTGGCGCACCCTCGTCGTGAGTTTGATCATCACCGGCCTTTGCCTGTTGCTCGGCTATCCCATCGCCCACGTGATCGCGCATGCGTCCGCGCGCGCCTCAAACCTGCTGTTGATCCTCGTGCTCGTGCCCTTTTGGACGTCGCTCCTCGTGCGGACGACCTCGTGGATCGTCTTGCTCCAAAAGCAGGGCGTGCTCAACAGTTTGCTCGTCGCCCTCGGGCTGATCGGCGACGACGGGCGGATCGCCATGGTCTACAACATGACCGGCACCCTCGTGGCGATGACCCATGTGCTCTTGCCCTTCATGATCTTGCCCCTCTACTCGATTATGCGCGCCATTCCGCCGACCCAAATGCGCGCGGCCTCTTCGCTCGGCGCGAGTTCCTTTCAGGCGTTTTGGCGCGTGTACTGGCCGCAGACCCTCCCCGGCGTGGGCGCGGGATCCCTCCTCGTGTTCATCCTCGCCATCGGCTACTACATCACCCCCGCGCTGGTGGGCGGCAGCAGCGGGCAACTCATCTCCAACATGATCGCCTACCACATGCAGACCTCGCTCAACTGGAGTTTGGCCGCGGCACTCGGCGGCATCCTCTTGGTCTGCGTCGTCGCGCTCTATCTGCTCTACGACCGCTTGGTCGGCATCGAACGCATGAGGTTGGGCTGATATGATCCCCAAACAAAACCTCGGTCGGATCGCCTACCTGGTCTGTTGCGCCTTGATCTTCGCGTTTTTGATCGCGCCGATTTTGGTGATCGTCCCCTTGAGTTTCAACGCCGAACCCTACTTCACCTTCACCGAGGGCATGTTGCGCCTCGATGCCGAGGCGTATTCGCTGCGCTGGTACCGGCAGATCGTCGCCGACGAAGTGTGGACGCGCGCCCTCGGCAACAGCTTGATCATCGGCATTGCCGCAACCGCGCTGGCAACCGCGCTGGGCACCCTCGCCGCGCTGGGGTTGTCCAGCCCCGCCATGCCCGGTCGCCGCTTCGCCATGGGGTTGCTCATTTCCCCGATGGTCACGCCCGTGATCATCTCTGCGGCGGGCATGTTTTTCTTTTATTCCACCTTGGGCCTCGCCCAAACCCACCTCGGATTGATCCTCGCCCACGCCGCCCTCGGCACGCCCTTTGTCGTGATCACCGTCACCGCGACCCTGTCCGCCTTTGACACAAATTTGACGCGCGCGGCCGCGAGCCTAGGCGCCGGCCCCTTGCTGACGTTTCGCCGCGTGCAACTCCCGCTGATCGCGCCCGGCGTGATTTCTGGCGCGCTCTTCGCCTTTGCGACCTCTTTTGACGAAGTGGTCGTCGTGCTCTTTATGGGTAGCGTGGAGCAGCGCACCATCCCGCGCCAAATGTGGGCGGGCATCCGCGAACAGATCAGCCCGACCATCTTGGCCGTGGCGACTTTCCTGATCGCATTCGCCGTGTTGCTGTTGCTCACCGTCGAATGGCTGCGACGGCGCGCCGCCTAAGTGAGAGCCATGACCGATTTACAAGCCACAGTCCGCGACATCATCGCCTTCATCCAAGATCGATTGTATTTCAACCGCGCCGATCTCGACATCAAGGGGCAAAGCCACAATGCCGCGTTGCTCTTCAGCGCGCTGACCGGCTTGTTGGGGGGCAAAATTTTGATCGTGGGCGAACCCGGCTTGGGCAAAACCACGTCCGCCGAGTACATCGGCGCGTTGCTCTACCGCCTGCCCTTGGGGGCCGTGTGGGAAGCCGAGGTGAGCGGGCATCCCGAACAGACCGAAGAAAAAATCGTCGGGCGTCCCGACCTCGGCGCGCTCAACCGCGGCGACGAAGAAGTGGTGTGGTCCGCGTTTTCCGTCTTGCCCGTCAAGGTCATAGACGAAATCAACCGCCTGCCGGAAACCAAGCAGAGCCTGATTTTGAACGGCGTGGATCGCGGCAGTTGGACGTATTTGAACCAGGTGCAGATCAACGAGGAATACTGCTTGTTCGCCACGGCCAATTATCAAGATCGCGGCACGAATACCATCGTCGTCCCCCTGTTGGATCGCTTTGACGCGATGGTGGAATCCAAATACCCGGGCGCGAATTTGTCTTGGATGATCGGCGCGGAATCCCCTCCTGCATCGCTGTTGCGCGACCCACAGCGCGAGCGCGCCATCCAAGCGCGGTTGGCAGATCGCAATGGGGATGTGGAAGCGATTTGTGCAGACTATGGCAAAGCGATCTCCAAGCGTTTGTCCGTGCCCACCTTGGGGCGCGCCGAACGCGAGGCGATTCGCAACGAGATGGCCGCATTGCCCGTTCGCCCAGATGCGAGCGCCTTTGTGCGAACCTTTTTGGCCGAGTTGTCTTTTTGTTGCAAATACGGGCAAAAGCGCACCCACGAGGTCTGCGGCGAGGGCTGTCACTACACGGGTTATCTGTGTTACGAAGTGCAAACCTGTCCGTCCAATCGCCTGCCCATTTCCCTGCGCCGCTATGCCCAAGCCCTCGCATGGCTGCTGCGCGATTCAGAAGTGGATCTCGAACACATCCGCACGGTCTTGCCCTACACCTGCGCGCACCGCATTCAATGGCGCGACGAACACGAGGCCCAAGACCGGCGCGAAGATGCGTTGCCCATCCACAGGGCGCGAGAAGCCGTGCGGCGCGTTTTTCGGCGCTATACCGAGCAGAGCGACCGCATCCAATCGGCGCTGATTGCGGCCAATCGCCTCGTCAATGGCGAAGACGTACAACCCGTTCAGGGCGAACATCCGATTTACATGGAAATCATGCGCGACTTGGGGCGGGAATGCGCGAATAGAGGGAACGGGGTACAACGCACAGGCGCAGCCGACGATGCAACGTAGCGACCTCGCCCCGGCCAACAACCCCAAAAGCCGACGGTTGCACGTCGGTTTTTTTTTCGGACCGCACGATAGCCGACCTCAAAGGCGAAGCGGGAATGCTATCGCGCCATGTGGTCGAGGCCATTCCGTATCGCAATTTGGACGGGAGATTGTGGGAGTGATGAGGTGAAACGAGACGCGCAAAAAATCGTCATTCGCGGGATAAGGGGCGAGGTGTGTATTCGGCGCATGGCGCACGGGTTTCCGCATATCGCGGCAAGGGATGAACGGGATCGGTATTACGGCTTGGGGTATGCACACGGCAGGGACAGGCAGATGCACATGGGCTTGCTCAAGCTCATCGGACGGGGGCGGGCGTCCGAGCATCTCAAAGCGAGTGAATCATTGATCGCGTCGGACAAGTACATGCGCTGGCTCGATTTGGCAGGCGATGCGGCCGAGGAAGCGCGCCGCGTATCGGCGGAGGTGAAAGCGGTTTTGGATGCGTATTGCAAAGGCGTCAACGATGCGGTTCGCGCCACAGGGACCCCGTTTGAATTTACGCTGACGGGGTATCGGCCCGGCGACTGGACCGCGGCGGATGTCTTGCTGATGGTCAAATTGATCGGTTTTGCGGGGCTGTCGCAAAGCCAGGGCGAGATGGAAAAATTGATCGTGCAGTTGCTCCGACGCGATACCGCGTGGTTAAAGGCCCTCTTCCCCGCGATTCGGGAAGATATATCCGACTCGTTCATCGACCTGATCAAAAAAGTGCGTCTCGCACGCCCGATCATCCCGCCCTCTGCGATATGGCGCGACGCGTTGCCCCATTTCTCGGCGAGCAACAACTGGGCGGTTCGCCCGCAAAAGACCGCATCTGGACGGGCGATGTTGTGCGGGGATCCGCATCTGCTCTTGCAACTGCCATCCGTGTGGTACCCCGTGGTGATGGCTGGCGACGGGGATTATTTGATGGGCGCGACCCTGCCGGGCATGCCCATCGTGGCGATGGGGCGGACGCGCCGATTGGCGTGGGCCGCGACGTATGGCACCGCGGATGTGTGCGATTATTTTGTCGAGGAAATCAGAGATGGGAAATACCGATGCGGCGATCGGTGGATTCCCCTGCGCGTGCGCGAAGAGATCATCCGGCCCAAAAAGCGGGCGGCCATCCCCCTGCGCGTTTGCGAAACAAAGCGCGGCTTGATCGAAGGCGAGGGCGACGCGGATGGGTATTATCTCGCCTATGCGTGGACCGGCAAGCAAGTCAAAGGGACGGCCGCGGATTCGCTCGATTGCATTTTGCGGATCGTGAAAGCCGAGGGCGCGAAAGAGGCGCGCGATGAGTTTGCCGGGCTGACGTTCGCGCCGTTTAACTGGGTTTTCGCAGACGATGCGGGGAACATCGGCTATCAACTGAGCGGGCTGGTGCCCAAGCGGCCCGAAGGCACGTCCGGGCTGGTGCCGTATTTGGGATGGAAGAAAAAGTGGGATGGGATGATCGATCCCAAATCGCACCCCCGCGCGTTCAATCCCGAATGCGGATTTCTCGTCACGGCAAATCAGGACCTCAACCACTTGGGGCGGGTCGCGCCGATGACCTTGCCGATCTCGTCGTATCGCGCGGATCGCATCTGTGCCTTGTTGCGGAAAAGGGACGGCCTGACCGTGGGCGATATGAAGCGGATTCAATACGACCGCTACGCGCGTCAGGCCGAGGCGTTTATGGCGATCATCCGCCCGCTATTGCCCGAATCGACAAACGGGGCGATTTTGCGGGATTGGGATTTGCGCTACGATGCGGACTCGCTGGGCGCGACGCTTTTTGAGCGCGTTTATCGCGAGCTCGTTTTGCTCGTTTTTGGAGACCGCGGTTTGGGCCGCACGGCCATCGCGCATTTGATAGACGAGACCATGGCGTTCAATATTTTGCACGGGTATTTTGACCGCATATTGTTGCGCGAGGCGAAAGCCCTGTATCAAACGGCGATTGACCGGGGGTTGCGGGCAAAAGCCATCCCACACGGCGAAGCGCGCAAAATTCGCGTCGAGCATCTGTTTTTTCGGGGCGCGTTGCCGCGGTTTTTGGGATTCGATCGCGCGCTATCCAATATCGGCAGTCGGTCCACCGTGTCGCAGGCAGGCGCGTCCAATGCAGGCGCCCTCGCCCCGACGTTTCGGATGATTTGCGATTTTGAGAAAGACGTCCTCCACGTCAATGTCGCAGGCGGCGCGTCCGACCGGCGTTTTTCCAAGTACTACGCCTCGGGCTTGGATGCGTGGGAACGGGGCGAGTACGAGGTGTTATACTAAATTGATTTTCTATTGGACTGATGTGATATATCGCATAACATGGGGTCTTACGGGCGATTGGATAAGACGATGGGTTGGGCGGGCGAGTTCGTGAACGACTTGGGCGGCGCCAAGGTCATTCGCAGGCGGATACACGGTCGGGAAACAGACCGAGATATCAATGGCGCACGCGGGATTTTCTCGCGTGCTTTGGTGTTGAAAAAAATAAAGGCCAACGGAAAGGCATTGGTTTATGGGTTTTCTCGTCGATCTCATCTGCACGCGCACCGGAAAGGCGCATCCAAAAGATCAACTCTGGAATTTGAGTCCCGAAGCGAACGCGCCCCTGTTTGCCCGATACGACCTCGATGCTGTCGCAAAGGCCATGCGCCGGGAGCAACTCGCGGGGCGCCCGACGACGATGTGGCGTTATGCCGAAGTTTTGCCGGTCGAAGACGCGCAATTTCAGGTCAGCCTCGGCGAGGGGTTCACCCCCTTGTTGCGAGCCGCATCCCTGGGGCGAAAAATCGGCGTGCCGAACTTGTACATCAAAGACGAGGGCTTAAATCCGACCGGGTCTTTTAAGGCGCGCGGCATGTCGGCGGCCATTTCGCGGGCGGTGGAATTGGGGGCCTCGGCCATTGCCATTCCATCGGCTGGCAATGCGGGCGGGGCGACCGCTGCTTATGCCGCACGGGCGGGGTTGCCAGCGCATATTTTTATGCCCAAAGACGTGCCAAAGGCCAACTATATCGAATGCAAAGTGTTGGGCGCGCACGTCGAATTGGTCGATGGGTTGATTTCGGATTGCGGGAAAATTGTGGCGTCGCGCAAAGAAGCCGAGGGCTGGTTTGACATTTCCACGCTGAAAGAGCCATACCGCGTGGAAGGCAAGAAAACGATGGGCTATGAATTGGCCGAACAATTCGACTGGGAATTGCCGGAGGTCGTGATTTATCCAACGGGCGGGGGCACGGGACTGATCGGCATGTGGAAGGCATTTGACGAGATGGAACGGATGGGGTGGATTGGGCGAGAACGCCCTCGGATGATTTCCGTACAAGCGGCGGGATGCGCGCCCATCGTTCGCGCCTATCGGTCGGGTGCGTCACAAGCCGACCCCTGGCGCGATGCCGAAACCGTTGCCGCGGGCCTGCGCGTACCCGCTGCGGTAGGCGATTTTTTGATGCTCAAAGCCATTCGGGAAAGCGGCGGGTGCGCGCTTTCGGTGACAGATGAAGAGCTGATGGCCGCCACTTCGCAAATGGCCGCTGCGGTAGGCTCGTTTCCCGCTCCCGAAGGCGCGGCCACCCTCGCCGCGCTTGAGAAACTCATCGCGCGCAATCTCATCGACGAGCGCGACCGCGTGGTGTTGTTCAATACGGGGACCGGGTTGAAATACATTGAACTTTTTCAGTGATCGAACCGAGCGCGGTGGGATATTCGGACGGGAGGTTTTCCCGTCCGTTTTTTTATGTGGCGAGGACCGCGTCTGCGGCGGCGTACCCGCTTCGGACCGCGCTTTCAATGGTCGCGGGGAGGCCGGTATCCGTCCAATCCCCTGCGAGAAACAGATGCGGGTGCGCGGTGTGGGTTTTGGGCGGGGTGCATGCGAGCGGCAAGGTACTCGTCGCCGCGCGTTCGCGGATGGCGGTGGCGTGCAACAAGTCGGCGTGCTGGCTTTCGGGAAAGACGCGATGGAGGTCTTGGCAGGCCAGGGCGATGAGGTCGCGGTTCGGCTGGTGTACGAGGCGATGGGCCGCGCTCGCGACGAGGGTGAGATGGCTCGCGCGGTCGCCGTCGCCGTAAATCGCGGCTTTGTCGAATACCCATTCCATCGTCGTGCCCAAAAGCCCGCACATGGGTTCGCGCATGATGGGCCTGTCGAACCAGAGGTCGATGGAAAGAATGGGCGATGGCGCGTATTGGCAAAGGGTGTGGTGGAGTTGGGCAAAGGATTTGGCACAGAGCATTTTGGCGAGTGGTCGGGGCGGAACGGCCGCGATGCACGCCTCGGTTTTTAGCACCTTTGCCGAGCGCGTGTGGAGATGGATGCCCCCGTTGACCGGCGCGATAGCTGTTATGGCTGTTCCAAATTGGATTTCGCCCCCGCGGTTGCAGATGTATTCCCGCGCGCGATGGGCAAACAGATCGGTCAAGCCCTTCCGCGCATAGCCCAAGCACGCGCCATCGGGTTGCCAAAACGCTTCTCGCAACACGGCTTGGAGATGGCGGGCGCGGGCCTTGTGCGGCCGTTGGTTGAGGGCGGCGAGACAGAGCGGGTCCCAAAATGCCGCTCGCATGCGCGGCGTTTGACCGCAATGGTCGAGCCAGGCATCGACCGCGAGCCGCGGGTCGAGGGCTTTGTGCAACTCGGCGTCGATTTTTCGCAAGGGCGGAATGTCTGACCAGCGGATGGCGCGGAATCGCAAAAAGCCAACGAGCAGATTGAGGGGCGCGGGCAAAAAGGATGGAAAACGCAGGTCGCACGCGCCGCGCGTGGCGTGGCGAAAGGCGATGCCGAATCGCGGTTGAAACACCACGTCGTCGCGCGCGCCGATCCGCTCGAGGAAGTCGAGGGTTTCCCGATAGCATTTCATGAACAGGTGTTGCCCGTTGTCCACGATGTCGCCCGTGACCGGGTCCGCAAATGAAAAGGCGCGCCCGCCGAGTTGTTGCCGCCGTTCCAAAAGCGAGACCGGGCAACCGGCGTCGCACAGGCGGACAGCCGCGGCGAGGCCGGCAAAGCCTCCCCCGATGATGGCGACGCGTTTCACCGCTTTGGCCCGCCTTTCTCGCCGAGCCAATAGCGCAGCGCGATGCCGAATTTGTACGCGTTGTTGAGGCGGATGGGCGTGCGAAAAACATCGTAGTTGGCGCGTTGGATTTTCACGAGGAGTCGGGCGTAAATTTTGCCCATGATCTGCGCGGAATACATGGCGGCGCGGTCTTCGTCCGGAAGCGATTCGTCGGCGGTTCGATAGTATGCCCACGCGCGTTGGCTTTGAAAGCGCATCAGTTCGACAAATGAGGCGTTGTGCTCGGCTCGCGCGAGGGCCTGTTCGGCATAGCCAAACCGCGCCATCTCCTCTTGCGGGAGGTAAATGCGATTTTGTTGCCAGTCCGTATGCACGTCTCGCATGATGTTGGTCAGTTGCAGCGCGATGCCCAAGTCGATCGCGTACTCGCGGGTCTGTGGGTTGCTGTACCCAAAAATTTCAATGCAAATCAACCCCACGACCGACGCGACCCGATAGCAGTACGCGCGCAATTCGTCAAAGGTGGCGTACCGATTTTGGGTCAAGTCCATTTCAACGCCTTTGATGAGGGCGAGAAAATGGGCTTTGGGAATGGGAAAATCGCGGAGTACGATCTGGAGGTTTTGCGCGATGGGATGCGTGGCGTTGCCCGCATAGCAGGCGTGGAGTTGTTCGCGCCAATGCTCGAGGTCGCGCCGAGCGTCTTCTTTCGAAGCGGCCCGATCGACGATGTCATCGGCGTGGCGGCTAAACGCATAAACCGAGAAAATGGCCTCGCGCTTTTTGCGCGGAAGGAACAGAAAGGCGTAGTAAAAATTGGTGCGCGCGCCTTTTACGAGTTTGGCGATGTGTTTTTTGGGGTTCATTGGCGAATCAAAGCCGTTTTCTTTTTTTATTCTGTGCAATATACACATCATCGCGCGTTCATCCGAGTCAGTGCCCAAGATACGCCGATCCACCTGCGCGTCAAGTTGGCGTTCCACCTCGCACCAAAACAGCGATGGCTATCGCATAAAAATGAGAAAGCAAAAAAAACTGTCCATCCCGCTAAGGCGCGATCTGCTCAAAACGCCGCGCGCATTTCCACGCGCGCCAGATGCACGGTTTGGCGGTCGGGGCGGACGCGGCCGTCGTACATCACTTGCGCGGTGACGTACGCGCCGAAGCGGTGGTCGAGGCCCAATCGCCACGTCCAGTTTTGTCCGTGGCGATTGCCGTTTGCCAAGCCCAAAAACAGGGGCATCGGGGCCGTTGATCGAACCATCGTCCAATCCACGCGGCCGCGCAATCGCCCGCGCCCTGGCAACGCGCATAAGATCTCGGGCTGAACGCCGGTATAGAACACGCGCAACGCCCGCGTGCGTTCGCGGTCTCGCCCTGCCAAAACGCCCAACCGCAAGTGCCAGCGACGCGAGGGGCGAAACGCGCAGCGCAGCGCACCTGTCGCGCTGTCGACGCGATAGGCAAATGCCCCTGCGCCCTTGCGGTCGCGCCGTCCGACATCGAACTCCGTCTCCAATTCGAGGCGGCGGACGGGCCGCCATGTGCCCAGCGCGCTCCCCTCGGCGAAAACTTCGGCTTCCCCCTCGTAAAACGCCCGATGGACCCGATGGCGCACCCGGCCGCTCAGGCGCAGGCTCCCTCGTCTGTGATACCGAAACAAGTAGAGACGCACCAGCGCGTCCCTGCGCGCACTCAAAACCCCATCGCCCGAATCGAATCCAAACAGATCCCAAGGCGTCGCCCCCCGCGTCGCAGAAGCACTCTGCCGCTCTGCGCGCAAAGACGCATCCAGCGCGAAGGCAGACAAGCGGCGGTCGGGGCCGATCAGGCGGCGAAAATCGAGTTCCACGCGCATGCCGAGCGCGCCGTCGCGTGCGGGGGCGTAGTGACCCATATCGGTTACTTGGACGTAATCGCCATCGACATCGGGCACGAATTCTTCCACATCGCGCAACCCATCGCCATTGGCGTCTTCCCAGAGGTATTCCCCATGCCCGGGCGCGACTTCGATAAAAACGGGCTGGCGCGTCTGCACCCCAATGCTCGAAACGCGATAGGTGATCTGATGCGACAGGCCGGGGCGCGCATGCCCCAACCGCACGCGGCCCAAGTGCGTGGCCCGTTTGCGGCCGCGGCCAATCTGCGTTGTTCCCCGCGTGTACGATCCGGAAAAAATCCAGCCCTTCCAATTCGCCACCTGTGCCCTGTGCGTGTGCGACCACCCGCGCAAACTGTCTCGCCAAGTCGTTTCCCGTTGCCTGAAATGCCGGTATTTCAATTCCGATGACCACGTCCAATCGCGCCCTTCCCCAATGTCCATCTGCCAAATCAACTCCCGATTGGCAATGCCGCGGGGCAAGACGTGTGGACGCGCGGCGTAAAAAAGCGAAGAACTGCCCACGCCATCGCCATCGCCATTTTCCAGCGAAAAGCGAAACCCAGGCCTGACCATGCCCAGCGACGCGCCGAGTTGTCCCGCGTGGCGGCTCGTATTGCCTTCGGCGTGCGCGAGGGATTCGTAGCGGTACATCCCCACGGGCACGCGAATAGCCACGCTCCTTCGATCCGTTCGCCGCGTGCCTAGGCGCCTGCCGTATTCCCCGGCAATGGAAAACGCCTCGCCCCAGTGGTAGCGCGCAGACACATCGCCCTCGCGCTGCAACGTGCGCGTCGTATCGGCCTGCCAACCCCATCGCCCAACGGCACGCCCTCGGTCCAAGCGTTCAAAGGCTTCAAAAGACGCGCCGACTTGCCGAAACCGCCCCGCGACTTCAAAATTGCGCGCGGCCCACGCCCCGCCCAAGCGAAACGCACGGCCTGTTCCGGCGTCCCGATCGCTGAGGGCGACTTCCCCCGACAACTGCGCCCCGGCCCACGGCGCGTATTTCGCATAGACCACGCCCAACTGTCGCGTCGCGTCGCCAACGCCCACAGACGGCGCGATAGCGGGGCGATCGGATTCCCGAATCAGCGTTGTGCCCACAGACGCGCCTTTGCCGAGGGACAAGCGGGATTCCATGCCCATCAGGCGGTTGTGCACGCCGGCATCTACGACCTGGTATTCCACAGTAATGCGGCTTTCGACGCCAATCGGTATTTCCGGCGCGAATGAGATGTGCCCGCGCTCGTAGTCGATGGTGTAATCATCCCCGCGTTTGTGCAACCGCCCGTTGAGGTACACGCGGTCGGATTCGGGCACGATCTGCCGTGCCGATCCCTCGAATTGATACGGCCCTTGGTATCCCTCGATGGTCGCCAACCGCCGCGTTTCCCAACGCCCGCGCGAGATGGCCCCAAACGCCGCGATTTGACCCTTTTCCCGATGGGCAAACACATGCGCGCCCTGCAACTGCCGGCGATAGCGTCCAAATACCGTCTCGTCAAACGCCACGTCGAGGTCGCCCAAAGTGGCGGATATGCGGTTGGCATCGACCTGAAAAAACACGCGGTCCAATTCTCGCAACCGCCGCGATCCCCCGCGCTCGCCAATGGGCAAATTGCGGTCGGACAACACGGCCAACAACTCCACCCCCTCGGCGACCTCGCCTGCGATTCGCACCTGCAAAGCCTGATGAACCGCGTGTTGGGACCCCGCGGTAACGGAAATGCTTTTGTGCCCGCCGATGGTCAATTTCTGTTCTTCCTCGCCATCGCGCACGACGGGCACTATATGCGGCATCGGTGCATCGCCCTCGGTATCTCGGGGCTGGAGCACGCGCCGCCGAACAATCGGAGTCGTCACCTGCGGACTTTGTTTGAAACGCACTGTGATCACCGTGCCGCGCGCCACATCCCGCAAGAGCGTCAGCAATGCGCGGTGGGCATCCACCACGTAATCGCGGTCGCGCATGAGCAACGCGCCACCTGCCCAAACGCGCACGCTCGCATCCTCGATTCTGCGGTCGGAAATCGAAAACGGCCCGCGGCTGCCATCGGCTTGAAACACCCGTTCCCGGTCGAACAACGTGAACTGCTCGGGCACGGGTTGCGCGTGTATGGCAGCCACAAAACCCCAATAGGCAAAAAAACAAGCGCGGCGCATTGCGGGAGTCATGGGCTAACTTTCAAAAAGCGGGGCGATCCACGGGCGGTGTACAACTGCGATAGCCAGTTTTAAAGACAAAAAAATAAAATCGCTTCAACGATGTTTTATCTCTTTAGACAGGACGCTTATGTCTCGCCCCTCGCTTCTCGCTTTCATCTGTGGTCACTCCCTGCCTTCCCACGCGGGATACAAATCGTGTTCGATGCTCAGCAAGCTCAAGACGCGCCCGACGATGAAATCGGCCAGATCGTCAAATGTTTCAGGCTCTTGATAAAACGCGGGCATCGCGGGGACGACGGCGGCGCCCGCTTCGGCCACGGCCACCAGGTTGCGGAGTTGAATCAAATTCATCGGGGTCTCGCGCGGGACGAGGACGAGTGTGCGGCGTTCTTTCAGCGCGACATCTGCGGCGCGCTCGATCAAATTGCGCGACAATCCGTGGGCAATGCCCGCCAGTGTTTTCATCGAACACGGCACGACCGCCATGCCGTCTGAGTGCGCGGATCCGCTCGCCAGCGTCGCCGCGAGGTCTTTCAGCGGATGCAGAGCGAGATGGTCTGTTGGAACGCCGTAAAGGTCGCGGATGAACCCGGCAAAATCGCGCTGTTTGCCCGCAAAGCCCGCCTCGTCTCGCAGCAGCATCCAACCAAATTCGGAGATGACCACATCGACGGCGACCTCGCACATCAGCAAGGCGCGCACCGTACGCAGCGCGTAAATCGCCCCGCTCGCCCCTGTAATCGCAACGGTCATTCGTTTCATAGCGATCCATCCCTTAGAAGCCATCTAAAAACTCGGACCGCCATTGAGAGAGCCACAAAAGCATTCGCTTTTCGCAGGTCAAAACCCTACCTATCAAAAAAATAGGATGCCTTGATTCCCCCCTTCCTCGCAGGAAGGGGGGCCAGGGGGGTAGGTCCCAATAATTTTTAGATGGCTTCTTAGACCAACACATCCGCCAGCGTGCCCGCAAAATACACCACGCTGACCACGCCGTTCATCGTCAACGACGCCATGCCCGCTTTTGACAAATCGCGGTGCCGCACCAAGTAGTGCTCGCAAATCAGCAACCCGCCCACGGCCATCACTCCGACTGCGTAGATCGCGCCCAGCGCGAATGCCCACCCCACGCCTATCATCAGGCCAAAGGCGATCAGGTGAAACACCCGCGCGATCCGCAAGGCGGCCGCAACGCCGTATTTCTGCGGAATCGAATACGCGCCGAAACGCCGGTCAAACGCGGCATCTTGGCAGGCGTAGATCGCGTCAAAGCCCGCGACCCACATCGCCACCGCGCCCCCCAAGAGCAAAATTTTCAGGTCCAAATATCCCGTGACCGCAATCCACGCCCCCACAGGCGCGAGGGCCAATGCCAAGCCGAGAAAGAGTTGCGTCGCCCAGGTAAATCGCTTGGTGTAGGAATAAAAAAACACAATGCCGAGCGCGATGGGCGACAGCATTGTGCAGAGTGGATTGAGCTGATACGCGGCGAAAATGAATACCGCGGAAAAGACGACCACGAACGCTTTCACCGCGCCCGCGGAGATGACCCCCTGCGGCAATTCGCGCTTCGCCGTGCGTGGGTTGGCCGCATCCATTTTGCGATCTACGAGCCGATTAAATCCCATCGCCGCGCTTCTCGCCCCCACCATCGCCACCGCGATCCAGAGCACCTGTTCGGGCTCGGGCGAAATCTCATATTCGACAGCCGCCAGTGCCGCGCCCGAAAATGCAAATGGCAAGGCAAAAATACTGTGGCCGAACTTGATCATTCGGCCGTACGCGACCAGCCCTCTAAGTGCCATCGGATCCCTCGATTTTTGCGATTGGGATTACGCCCTATTTTTGCCGGATGAACTTTTGCAAGCGGCCATCTGTTTGCACTTCGCCCACGTACAAATCGCCGTGCGAATCCAGCCAGATGCCGTGCGGGCACTTTTTGAACTCGCCGGGCGCATCGCTTTCAACGCCGCGCCCCCACTCGGACAATTTCTCGCCCTCAACCGTCCAGATGCTCACCCGCTGATCCAATTCCGCGATATAGACCACGCCGTCCTCGTCGTCGATATACACGGTATCGGGATGGTGCAAGCCCGTCCACTCGCCCTGGAAATTCCCTTCGGTATCGAAAAATTGAATGCGATTGTTGCTGCGATCCGCCACCCACAAGCGGTCGTCTTTATCGATCCGAACGCAATGCACCAGATCGAATTGCCCCGGCCCCGTGCCCGGCTCGCCCCAGGACTTGATCAACTCGCCATCGGGCGTGAACTTGTGCATCCGCGCATTGCCATACCCGTCCGAGACGTACATATACCCCTGCGAATCAAAGGCGACATCGGTGGGCAACTGAAACGGGTCGCCTTCGGCGCCTTCTCGCCCGGGCGTTCCCACGGTCATCGACAACTCGCCATTGGCGTTAAACTTACGCAAGCAATGGGTGTTGCGCTCCACGCAATAGAGGTTATCCGCGGCGTCGATGTAAATGCCGTGCGCGTCCTGCAAGACATCTTCGCCCCAAGAGGTCAAAAAATTGCCGTCGCGGTCGAAGACCACCATCGGATGCGCGCTGCGGCTGTACACATAAACGCGATCCTTCGAATCGACCGCCACCGCGGGAATCCACCCAAACGACCAGCCTTCGGGCAATGTCCACCAATTTTCCTGCACCGCATACACGTAATCGCCCTGTCCAAACGTCATGACATCCTCCTCGTTAAGCCGATAGGTGAGGCACGACTCGCCGAAGCGAGATCCATTTTGTCCGAGTCATCCCGGGTGCGAAGTAAATCTACGCGTCATGGATGGCCTGATCTCTGTGTCGATCAAAAAAGACCTTCCCGCAACCGAGAACGGGTTGTCAAAAAATGGATTATGCCTCCAAAAAATTCGGTTATGACAATGCGCCTCTCGTCTTGTAATATACGACCATACCCAGCAATAAAACAAGAAAATGAGGGCATGCATTGTCCAATATCTAAAATCCTAACTCGCTTTCTATTCTTAATTCGCATTGACAATAGATGCCGATTGTATATGTTTTTCCGCCGATCCCTAGGTGATCCGAGTTGGCGCGGGCAAAAAATAGGAGGAATACATGAAGGTATTGATTACGTCGGGAAGCACGGCGTTGGCGCGGGCACTGGCAACGGCGTTGTCCGGAGAGCACGAGGTTGTGTTGACCGATGTCGTAGATGTGGAGACGGATCGCACGTTCGCCACCTGCGAACTCGGGCACGAGGGCGAGACAGAAGCCCTGGTCGATGGGATGGATGCGATAGTGCATCTCGCGGAATTGCCCGAGGCGTTGAAAAGCGATGAGCGGGAGGTGGATTTTCAGACGCGGTGTACGTATAACCTGATGTACGCGGCGCGCGAGAAGAACGTGCCGCATGTGGTGTATGTCAGTTCCCTGCACTTGTTCGCGTCATGCGATCCCAACTATCATGTGACGGAGACGTGGGCGCCGCGGCCTTCCACACAGGCCGAGCCATTGGCGCGGTATTTGGGCGAATTTACGTGTCGGGAGTTTGCGCGAGAGCATTCGGTGCGCGTGACGTGTTTGCGCTTCGGCGATGTGGATGGCGATGGCGACATGGCGTTGTCCGTGGCAGATGCGGTCAACGCCATTGAGAAGGCTCTGGCGACAGATGGCCCGATGTGGCAGGTGCTGCACGTGCAATCCGATGTCCCGCATGCGCGATTTTCAATCGATCGGGCAAAGCGCGTGTTGGGGCTTTAGGCAGGAGACTTTCGCGCCGCTCATCGCAGACCAATAGAGGAAGCTATGAGCGGGGGCAACTGGCGACAGCCGTTCAGAGAAGAGGCGATTGTCCCCGTGCAAAGATGCGAGGGATGAATCGCCACTCATCTCGAAACGGGTTTTGAAAACAAAAATGGAGAGAAAAATGAAAGTCGTCATTTACGGTGGCAATGGCATGCTGGGGCCGCATGTGGTGAAGGCATTGGAAGGACATGTCGAATTGCGCCTGACCGATCTGGAACCGTTTGATACGCCGCACGACATGATGCCCGTAGATGTGGCAGACGCAGACGCGGTGATGCGCGCCGCAGAGGGGATGGATGCGATCGTCAATTTGTCGGTGTTGCGGCCGCACCGCAAGATCGCGTTTGACGTGAATGCGATGGGCTGTTACAACATCATGCGCGCCGCAGTCGCACACGGGATTCGGCGGGTGATCAACACCGGGCCGCATTTTACCGTGCAGGGCGCGCCCTACGAGGCGTGGGATTACGGCATTGGCCCGGATGTGCCGCCCAAGCCGAGTGCGAATTTGTACGCGCTGTCCAAGGGCTTGGGCCAAGAGATCTGCCGGATTTTCGCCGCGCATTGCGATGTGCATGTGTTGTGCTACTTGTTCTACATTTTCTGCGATCACGACGATTTGTCGAACGCGCATCAAAATCGCCCGTTTCTGGTGACGTGGCGCGACGCGGCGGCGGCGTTTTTGCCGGGGTTGACGATTGATCTGGCGACCTTGCCATCGCGTTGCGAGGTGTTCAATATCTTTGCGGATCGACCACACGGCCAGTTCTCGAACGAAAAAGCAAAGCGCGTCCTGGGCTGGCAACCGCAAGACGCACTGGCGCATACGTACCTGAAAGCACAGCGGGAGGCGTAGATGCGTTCAAAAGAACGCGGCTCTATCGTTCCGACAACACGCCTGGGGTTGGGCGTGACGCTTGACGAATCAGCGGTGAACAAACATCGCTTGCGATCGATCAACCCACAGCGATCCGGACGACAAGCACTATGGCGATATCGCGCAATTGAAGAGGCATTGGCTGGTCGGGATTGGGTATAAATTCAAACGGAGGGAATGAGGGCATGTCATGGGGTTTTTTTGGTATTTTTAGTGCTGCGATGTTGGTGGCAATCTGTTTGTTTCGAAAAATTCTGCATCAACAAGTCAACGCCATTGCCTCAATTGTAACCATTATCGGGGTACTTGGCACATTTGGTGGTATTGCGTGGGGGCTTTTGAATTTCGATGCACAGAACATTGAAGCAAGTGTACCCGAGTTGCTAGAAGGGCTGAAGTTTGCCTTCCTAACTTCTATTGTTGGAATCTTGCTCTCAATTCTGCTCAAATGGCTTGCTTTAAACAAGCGGAGAAAGCAAGCAGGGGAAACCGATACAGGCGCGACGGTTGATGACCTCGTAGAGACATTGCAGGCGATTTATGAAGCACAGAAATCCGAAGGGGATGAAACGAGGGAAACGCTACGCGCCATTGAGAAAGCATTGACGGGCGACGGTGACAGCACCGTTTTGACTCAGTTGCAGAAGTTGAGAACCACCTTTTCAGATAAGTAAGACGATCTGATCGATGCCTTTAGGGATTTTGCCGCGCAAGTGGCTGAGAGCAATACGCAGGCATTAATCCAAGCTCTCGAAGAAGTCATGAGGGATTTCAATGCGAAAATCAACGAACAGTTTGGGGATAATTTCAAGCAACTAAATGAAGGGGTTGGGCGGATCAACGACTGGCAAGAACAGTACCGCCAACAGATGGACGAATTGGCGGCGGAGTTTCGGATTGCGGCAGACAGCATCGAAAAATCGCGTCAATCGCTGGAAATCATCGCTGAACGGAGTGATGCCATCGTTTCAAGCGCGGAAAAACTCGATCCCATTCTTCGAGCACTGCAAGATCAGATCCAGGAGATGGATGAGCGTCTCGAAGCGTTTAGCGCGTTGGCTGACAATGCGCGTAACGCATTCCCAATCATTGAGGATCGGTTGAACCAATTGACCGCTGATTTTTCACAGACAGTGAAGGAAACCATTGATAATTCATACGCTTCTATGGAAAAACAAAGAGAAGCCTTAGCGGATCAGTCTCGGCAACTCGAGACAATGGTGGAAAACACGAGCAACCATATACAACAGCAAACCGAAGACATTTTCCAGAAAACGACCATACGAGTTGAGGAGGTTATTGAAAGTACTTTTCAAGGGTTAAAAGGCACTTTAGAAGATCAGTCTGAACAACTCAGATCCATTGTCATTGACACGAACCAAGGGTTGGCGCACACCCTGCAAAATCAATCCGCGCAACTCGAGACAATGGTGGAAAATACAAGCACACACCTACGAGAAATGACCACTGGCTTTTCACTCGTGGTAACAGAAACCATCGACGATTCGCACGCTTCTATGAAAAATCAAAGGGAAGCCTTACAGGATTTCACAGGACAGATCGAGGCGGTTATCCAACGTACCTCGCAAGATTTGAGACACATCGTAGCGGAGACCAATCGAGGTTTGGAAGACACTCTGCGAAATCAGTCCACACAACTTGAAAACACAGTAGAAGATACGAACGGGCAACTACGCACAGAAACCGAGCGCGTTTTCCGAGAAAGCGCGGACCATATCGCGCAGCAAATTCGTATTTTGGATAACGCACTTGAAACAGAACTCACAAAAGCAATAGAATCGTTGGGAACTCAACTGACCAGCCTGTCAAACCAATTTGTTCGAGACTATACGCCTTTAACGGATCAACTCCGTAACGTGGTGCGAATAGCAGAGGGTTTACCGCAAGCGGGTCGTTACTCAGGACGCCAATAGGACAGGGTGATGAACGAAGATATTTTGACGAACAGAGATCGAGATACGGAAGAACACTGGATATCGATCTCCGATATGATGGCGGGGCTGATGGTGATATTCCTGTTTATTGCCATCAGCTACATGTTGTATGTTCGGGCGGAAAAAGAAAAGATCGAGAAAATCGCTATTACGTACGAAAAATTGCAGTCCGACCTATACGCCGATCTCGAAAATGAGTTTGCAAAAGACCTCAGACAATGGAACGCCGTCTTGGATCGCCACACCCTTTCCGTTCGGTTCAAAGAGCCTGACGTGCTTTTTGAACAAGGGCAATCAGAGGTTCGGACCGCATTCAAAAACATATTGAGAGACTTTTTTCCGCGCTATATCCGAATTTTAAGACAGCCCAAATACATCGATGACATTGCAGAAATTCGGATAGAAGGACATACCTCGAGCGAATGGTACGCAGGCGTGAGCCCCGAAGATGCCTACATTCTCAACATGGAACTTTCGCAAGGGCGGACCAGAAGCGTTCTCCAATATGTACTCCGGCTTCAATCGTCATATATCCGACAAAATAGAAAATGGATCAGGGACAACGTAACTGCCAATGGCTTATCTTCAAGCAAGTTGATCTTTTATTACAGCGGCAGAGAAAATCGGGAAGAATCGAGACGGGTGGAATTTCGCGTGCGGACGAACGCAGAAAAACGGATCGTCGAAATCATAAAGCGAGAGGAGGAAAAATGAAGCTACCAGACTTCTCAAACGATGAGGCATTGAATCGACTGCGGGAGGCGATGGGGGCTAACCTAATTCCCTGGGTGCCAGAAATCGATCAACTTGTAGAAGCAGGTATAGACGTATCGCCGGATGACATAACCACCGCCTCTAATGGAACGCTCGAATACAAAGGGCGAACGGTTGCCGTCTATATCAGAGACCAGCAGGTGTCCTCTAATGACCCCGAGTCATTATGCAAGTTTCATGTTGCTGACTGTTTAACCTTAAAGGCAATGAGGTCAGCAGGCAGGTATGAAAGATATGTGGTTGCGACCCGAATCGATGGAAAATTCATTGTCAGATTTCTCGATAGCGGGGATCGAGTTGAGCGCGGGCTCTATGTCTGTAAACATTGTTTAAGCCGCTTAAATTACAAAAGTTACAAATATCACGGTGCCTCTGGACGGGATAAAATCAGAGATAATTTCAACTTGAAAGCATTTTTTGACAAATATGGTTCTCAAATAACGAGAATGCCGATGCAGACTGACATTACAGCACCTACAAATAATTATCCTCTGAACTGGAACCAAATCGCTCTCAGATACAAAGAATCTCGGGACTGGAAATGTGAAGCGTGCGGCTTTGACTTCGAAGACGAAAAAAGTAAGCGGTTTCTCCATGTCCACCACAAAAATGGTTTAAAGTACCACAATGATCCAGAAAACCTTCTCGCCTTGTGCATTCGCTGTCATGCAAACCAACCTCAACATCAACATCTCAGATCTCATCCGGACTACGAGAAATACTCGCGGTTAAGCGGTTGGGGATTTTAGCGATAGGAGGAGAAAGTGAAACATCGCGGGACACTGGAAGATCTTCAGACGATAGTGAAAGGGTGCCAATTCACGGTCAGCGAAGTCAAAGACATTGAACACGGGCACCAGATTTGGACAGATGAGGGAGCTATCATCAACTGGTACAGCAATAAAGGTACTGTGAGTGTTCAGGGAAAACCTGCTATGAAACAAAAATTCACAGATGCTTGGAAATCCTATATTGGAGAGACGAAAGCAGAGTCTTCGTCATCCGAGACTGGGACAGATAGGGCCAGGCCTGATGGGCTGAAAAACCCTCAATCCGAAAATAAGAAAGTATTCGTAGTCCACGGTCATGATGACACCGCACGAGAACAACTTGAACTGATCCTACACAAACTCGAACTGTTCCCTTTTGTACTGGCCAATACCAGCGGAGGTGGCCTTACGATCATTGAAGCACTCGAAAAAGAAATTGGCCCAGATAAAGATCAGGCCAGATTTGGAATAGTATTGATGACTCCAGATGACGTGGGCTATTCCAAATCAGATAGCGAGGATAAAGCTCAACCGCGCGCACGACAAAATGTGGTTCTGGAGATGGGTATGCTCATCTCGACACTTGGGCGTCGCAATGTGGCAATCCTAAAGAAGGGGCATCTTGAGGTGCCTTCTGATGTGCAAGGTATCCTGTACATTCCGTTTAATGAGCATGTAAAAGAGACAGTACCAAAACTGGTTGATCGGTTGAGGAAAGCAGGATTCGTCCTCAATCTGGAACACATTACGGATGCATCTTCGTAATGGCGGTTTAGGGCTATTTTGGTGAAAGATCATCCGCTGAGGTGGATGGATCGGGAAAATTGCGACACGACACATTGACGGAGATGTTGCGATGACGCAGGATCGAAAAAAAACAATAAAAACCATTGTCCGCGAAACCCTTGCGGAACGCTTCTCGTCGGACGAGTTCGTCTTTGACCCCATTGTGGTGGCGCCGACTGTTGATGAATGCGGTTCGGATGCCAGCGGTGAAACTTATCTCCGCATCATTATTGTTTTCAATGGCGACCAAAAGCGACTTGACTCCCGTTGGACATCTGGCTTCATCAGGCGCGTTCGCCCAAAGTTGATCGAGGCGGGCATAGAAGAATTTCCCAGTCCGTCATGGGTCGAGAAATCCGATTGGCAACATGTGTATCGCAAGTGGCGGCGCCTGCACTCGGAGGCGAATATTGAAACCGCTTGATTTTATTGAGACAGCCCGAGATTTGGCGGGTGCGAGCATCATGGGCAGGCCACGCGAGACGAATATCCGCAGAGCCATCAGCACAACTTACTACGCGCTGTTCCATTGCCTCGCTACCTCTAACGCTAATATGCTCGTCGGCGGTCCGGGGGCCAATCGCAGTCAAGCGGCGTGGCGTCAAGCATACCGGGCATTGCAACATGGAACTGCGAGACAACGTTGCGAGCGTCAGAACACAATCATAAAATTTCCGGAGGCGGTTCAAGATTTCGCGGAACGATTCGCCGATATGCAGAAAAAACGTCACGGAGCGGATTACGACCCCGATGCAACTTTTTCCAAATCCGATGTCATTCAAGACATCGCAGACGCAGAAGATGTTATCCTCTGTTTCAACCGCGTTCCCGCCAGAGACCGACGCGCCTTTGCCATTTACTTGTTGTTGGACTTCAGGACCGATTGAAACCGCAGTTTTATACTCATCCATTTTTGAGCAAAAAGAAGCGGCGATCTTCGGATCGCCGCTTTTTTGCGTTTGGCGTTTATTTCGTTTCTTTGCGGTGCAAAATTTGCCAAAGCCGCCCGACTTCTCGTTGCAAATCATTGATTTTCCGATACACGGCGACATCTTCGGGCGTTGGCGAGGGCCGCGAAGCGACCTGCGTTGCATCCATCTGACACAGGACGACTCGTTTTGCGACCACCTGCCCGTCTCGCCGAATCCCCAAGGTGGCGGTCTCGCCCGGCGCGCTCTCCATCACCAGACGCTTCAGATGCACCGGCCCGGCAATGGCGCGGTCTCGGAATGAGAGCACCACATCGCCCGGCTGAAGCCCGCCCTCTGTCGCCGGGCTGTTGGGTTGCACATCGACCACCACCACCTCGTCGTTCCGCTGTGCGACCTCCACGCCCAATTTGCCGTAAGCCATCTGCCCGTGCGCGACCAATGCGCGTGCCACCTTCATGACGCGGTCGATCGGAATGACGAAAACCGAGGAGGGCATCGGCCCCCATCCGCGCAAGGTCTGCGACAGGGGGCCGCCGTCTCGTGCGATGGCCCCGACCGGGTCTTGATAGCGCCACACCATGCCCACAACTCGTCCACTGCTGCAAAACACAGGCGCGCCGCCATAACTGCTCTGCACACGGGCGGACACCTGAATCAAGTCCGTATCCGGATAGACTTCGTGGACGGTTCCAAAAGCCGGCGCCAGATTGCCAAAATCATTGCCGAGCAAAAAGGCGTAATGCCCAATGCGAATCTTCTGCGAATCGCCTAGCGCCACCGCGGGCAAATTTTCCGCCTCTGTGCGGATGACGGCGATGCCGGAAATCGGATCCGTTCCCACGAGCGAAGCCCGCGCCTGATCGCCGGATGCGAGCGCGACGCGAATCTCCTCGGCATCTTTAACCGCGGCTTCCAGGGTCAAAATATAGCCCCGAGGATCAAAAACAAACCCCGTGCCGTGGGCAAACACCGAACCGAGTGGTCCGCTGTCTGCCTGCGGCCGGGGATACAGCGCGTGGATGCACACCACGCCCTGCCGATTGTTTTCCAATATCGCTGCGATCTCATTTTCGAGCGCGTGCAACAAGCCCGTGGCCCACCCCTTGCCTGCGAGCAGGCACAACGCCATTGCACACCACAGAGTTCTCATCGCCATAAATGCCAGCCCAACCTCTCCTCCCGCTGCGCCAATGTCAAAATGAATACGATACCGGCACCTGCCTCACGCGGCGCTGATCGCGCACATTCGAGGGCGGTTGGCGCAGGGAATCCACGCGGACCGAATCCCGCACATGGCGACCGTCGAGGCGATGCGATTCCTCGGACAAGTGCCCCAACTCCAGCGCGCCCACATCGAGCCTTTCCCCAGGCGCCAGTGGAATTTCCGCTTGCTCGACCGCCATCGGTGGGCCATTGGAATCGACCACCACCTGCGTCAACCCGAGGCCGATCGCCACCGCGGCGGCCAGCGTTGCGATGGTTCGCTTGGCAGAAGAAAACATCGCCGCGTGCAAACCGCGTCTCTTTTTCGATCCTTCCATCAACAAATGGCTGCGCAGCGCGAACGCAAACTCGGCCGAGGGACGCGCCTTCGGCAATGTTCTCACGCGCTCGATGAGTGCTCGCACATCGGCCAGCAAAGCGCGGCAGTGCTCGCACTCGGCGGCTTTGCGATCCATCGCCGCCATTTCAACCGGGTTCAGGTCGCCTTCGACATAAGCCGAAACCCGCGATTTAAATTCCTTAACAGTCATGGTCTCTGTTTAACCTCCTATGGAGATTTTCGGGATTGGGGTGTCAGACGGGAATGCCCACATCTCGGCCTTCGTTTTTCAACTTCTGTTGCAATTTCAAGCGGGCGCGGTTGACGCGCGATTTGACCGTGCCAACGGGACACTGCACGATTTGGGAGATTTCGTAATACGACATGCCCTCCACGTCGCGCAACAAAATCACTTGGCGGTAATTATCGGTCAGCGTCGCAATCGCATTTTGGATTTCCACATCGGTCAGCGCGGTTTCCGCCATGCGATCGGGGCGCCTGGATTCATCGGGCAATTCCATGCCCGTGTCGGACTCTTCGTCTCGATGGATCGAAAACATCCGCCAGCGCTTGCGCCTCCGCAGTTCGCTCTTTGCCAAATTCGCGGCAATGGTGAACAACCAAGTCGAAAAATTGGCGATGGCTCGGTACGCCTCGCGCTTGCCAAACGCGCGCAAAAACGCCTCTTGCACGATATCTTCCGCGGTTTCCCTATCGCGTACAAAGCGAAGGACAAAATTGTACAATCGCCCTTGGTAGCGCCGCACAATTTTCCCGTACGCATCGATATCCCCCGCGGATACCTCCGCCAAAATATCTATATCCGATTGTTCGCCATGCCCAGATCTCGAATTTACCATAAGCATGAAAACCTCCCGCTTCGGGTCTGCGTTCCCGGCAGCCCCGAGGTCTGAAATATCGTTGGCCGCATCTTAAACCCCCCCGTCTCTTGGGGGTTCCCAAAAATATGAGCCGAGCGCGAGACAGCCGTATGGGAACCGCATCGGTTTTCCGCATTGCGCCCGTGCCGATCTCGCTTTATATTTTTTCACCGAGACAAACCCAACCGATGTATTCGAGAAAGCGAGGAACAGCGATGGCGACGAATCAAGTGGTCGAAAAAAACGGGACGTACATCCCGCCGGAAACGTTCCGTGCCGCGGCGCACGTGCCGAGCATGGACGCGTACCGGGAGCAATACGAAAAGTCGATTGCCGATCCCGAAGCGTTCTGGGCAGGCGTTGCCGATTCGTTCCACTGGTACCAAAAATGGGATGCGGTGCGATCCTACAACTACGACATGGATCAAGGGCCGATCTCCATCCGCTGGTTTGAAGGGGCGAAAACCAATATCGCGCACAACTGCATCGACCGCCACCTCGCTTCACACGGCGATCGGGTCGCCATTATTTGGGAGGGCAACGAACCCGGCGAAGACGCCCAACTCACGTACCGGGAACTGCACGCGCAAGTGTGCAAATTCGCCAATGTGCTCAAATCGCGCGGCGTCAAAAAAGGCGACTGCGTCTCGATTTACATGCCCATGATCCCCGAACTCGCCATTGCCATGCTGGCCTGTGCGCGCATCGGCGCGATCCATTCCATCGTCTTTGGCGGCTTTTCCGCCGAGGCGCTGGCGGACCGCATCGTGGATTCCGCCTGTCGCGTGGTGCTGACGACCGATGGCATGTTTCGCGGCGACCGCCCAATGGCGCGCAAGCAACCCGCGGACCAAGCCATCGCCTTGGCCGATTCGCGCATGCCCGATGCCCATGTCCACACCTGCATCGTCGTTCGGCGCGTCGGAAACGCCCCGGACATGCCGTGCCCTATGCAGGAAGGCCGCGACGTGTGGTGGCACGACGCGATGGCAAAAGCGAGTGCCGATTGCCCGTGCGAAGAAATGGACGCCGAAGACCCGCTCTTCATCCTCTACACCTCGGGATCGACCGGCAAGCCCAAGGGCGTGCAGCACAATGTGGGCGGGTACATGGTGTACACGGGTTTTACGCACAAATGCGTTTTCGACTATCGGGACGGCGACATCTACTTTTGCGCGGCCGACATCGGCTGGATCACGGGGCATTCCTACATCATTTACGGCCCCCTGGCCAATGCGGCCACCACCATCATGTTTGAAAGCACGCCTGTCTATCCGGATCCGGGCCGTTACTGGCAGGTCATCGACAAGTACGGGGTCGACCAATTCTACACCGCGCCCACGGCCATTCGCGCCCTCACCCGCGAAGGCGAATCCTGGCCCGCCAAATACGATTTGTCGTCGCTCAAACTCCTCGGCACCGTGGGCGAGCCCATCAACCCGGAAGCGTGGCAGTGGTATCACCGCAATGTCGGGCGCGGGCGATGCCCCATTGTGGATACGTGGTGGCAAACCGAGACAGGCGGCATTCTCATCAGCCCATTGCCGGGCGCGACCCCCACCAAACCCGGCTCGGCCACCCTGCCCCTGTACGGCATCGCGCCCGTGGTGCTCGAACCCGAATCCGGCAAAATCGTCGAGGGCAATGGCGTGGATGGCGTGCTCGCGATTTCCGAACCCTGGCCCGGGCAAATGCGGACCGTCTATGGCGACCACAAGCGGTTTGAGGAAACCTATTTTCAGCAGTACAAGGGCTTCTATTTCACGGGCGACGGTTGCCGCCGAGACGAAGATGGCTACTACTGGATCACGGGCCGAGTCGATGACGTGATCAACATCTCGGGCCACCGCATGGGCACTGCCGAAGTCGAAAGTGCGTTGGTTTCACACGGCAAAGTGGCCGAGGCCGCGGTGGTGGGATTCCCGCACGAAATCAAGGGCCAAGGCATTTACGCCTATGTCACCCTCAACGCAGGCGAAGCCTATACCGACGCCCTCAAGGCCGAACTCGTCCAGCAAGTCCGCACGGAAATCGGCCCCATCGCCACGCCCGATGCGATCCACTGGGCGCCGGGATTGCCCAAAACCCGGTCGGGCAAAATCATGCGCCGCATTCTCCGCAAGATCGCCGAAAACGACATCTCAGATCTCGGCGACACCTCCACCCTCGCGGACCCCGCTGTGGTCGACGACCTCCTCGCCAATCGGTAAAAAAGCAAGCGGATGAAACGGATTACTCGGATGAAAGGCGGATGAAAAACGAGAGGAGGGGCAGAGGGCGTGGGTAATTCGTCTGAATCACAGATTACGCGGATTAGGGGATGAAAGGCGGATTAAAAACGAGAGGAGGGCAACGGACAACGCACAGGACAGACAGAGGCGTAGCCCGCAGGGCCGACAAAGAAAAAGCAAGCGGATGAAAGGCGGATCGCAGATTACACGGATTACCCCACACCCTTCCACAACCGCTTTGTCCCTCGCACCACCTGCGACCTTCGCACCACCTGCGCCATTGTCTGAATCACAGATTACGCGGATTTTGGGATTGCACGGATTACCCCTCCGCCCTTCCCAACCGCTTTGTCCCTCGTACCACCTGCGACCTTCGCACCACCTGCGCCATTGTCTGAATCACAGATTACGCGGATTTTGGGATTGCGCGGATTACCCCTCCGCCCTTCCCAACCGCTGTATCCTTCGTACCACCTACACTCTCCACCCTACCTGCCAATCCAATCCGCTCTCTCTGCCCTTTGCTCTACTCTCGCTTTTCATCCGCCTTTCATCTGCGTAATCTGTGTAATCCGCGATTCAGACGAGTTACCCGCACGCTTCGCATCACCTGCGCTCCCCGTGCCTGTCCGATGAAACAAAAGCCCGAGTTCATAGCGAACTCGGGCTTTTTGTGTGGCAAGTGCCGATGCGACATCGGGCATCAGCCTGTCGATCCAAAGTCTGCGGCGAAGATGAGAAAATCGGCAAAGTCGATTTGCCCATCGCCATTGAGATCGCACCGGGCGTCATACCGATCCTGACCGCGGCGCGATCCGTACTTGCTAGCAAGGGTCAGGAAGTCGGCGAAGTTCACATTGCCATCGCCATCGATGTCGGGCGAGGGGAGCGATACTTCGAGCGTGAAGGGTAGCGATGCCACGTCGCCATCGGCGTCGAACGCGCTGAAGGTGTAGGTCGCCTCGGCGGTCTCCTCGGTCGGCGTGCCAGAAATGGTGCGCGTATCCGGATCGAACGAGAGATCATCCGGGAGGAATGGCAGGAGGATATAAGCCAGCGTGCCATCGCCACCGGTCGCTTGCGGCAGCGCGAGGGATTCGATCCGCTGATTGACGAGATAGCTCTG
Organism: Candidatus Latescibacterota bacterium; assembly: GCA_965242535.1. Taxonomy (GTDB): domain Bacteria; phylum Latescibacterota; class UBA2968; order UBA2968; family UBA2968; genus VXRD01. The sequence continues at coordinate 3,119,555 of OZ251458.1, read as the reverse complement.
TGCAACGATCGTCGTATCGCCAAAAGTGGGCATCAGATCCGGGATTTCAAGGGTGAACATGAGAGTCACCGTATCACCATTGCCATCTGTGGCGGTCAACGTGTAGGTCGTCTCATCCATCGCTTTGACCGGTGTACCGGAAACGATGCGCGTTTCGGCATTGAAGGTCAAGCCCTCGGGCAGATCGGGCATCAGCGCGTAGGTCAAGGTGCCGTCGCCACCGGTCGCTTGCGGGAGCGTCACGGGATCAATCACTTGATTTTGATAGCCCTGTGCGGCGATGGTGGTATCGCCGAATGCCGGCATCGGATCGGCCATTACGGAGAGGGTGAACGTCAAGGTCGCCGCGTCGCCATCGCTATCCGTCGCGGTCAGGGTGTAGGTCGTTTCGGCTATCGCCTCGAGCGGCGTGCCGGATAGCATGCGCGTCTCGGCATCAAAACTCAAGCCCGTGGGCAGATCGGGCGTCAGGGCGTAGGTCAGCGTGCCATCGCCACCGGACGCTTGTGGGAGCGTTAGGGATTCGATCTCTTGCTTCCGCATGTAGGATTGGGCATCCACGCTCGCATCGCCAAAGGACGGGGCCACATTCGCAACGACCGTGATGAAGAAACTCATCTCTCCTGTATCGCCATCTTCATCTGTGGCGGTCACGGTGTAAATCGCTTTTTCCGTTGCCGCGGTCGGCGTGCCAGAAATGATGCGCGTCTCGGCGTCAAAGCTCAAGCCCTCGGGCAGCTCCGTCATGCTATACGTTACGGTGCCATTGCCATCTATCGCCTCGGGCAAGGTCAACTCAATGGCTTTGTTTTGCCGATACGTTTGCGGATCGGTCGCCTCGACGAAGACCGGATCCGTATCCGGCTCAGGCTCCGGGAGCGGCGTACCATCTCCACCGGGTGTACCGGTCGCCCCATCCGAAGAGGCCCCATCATCGATATCGGGGTTCGTGGCGATGACTCGAACCGTATATTCCGTACCCCCGATCAGATTTGGAATGGTGTAGGTCGTACCGTCGGTTACGACGGCTTGACGGTCAGCCGCGTCGTAGTTTTCATCCCCGGATTTCCATTGCACTTTATAGCCCGTCGCACGGGGCACCGCTGTCCAAGATACGACCAAAGTGCCCTCACCGGGCGTCACCTGAACGCCAGACACTTGGGCGAGTCCTTCGGACACATCCGCCGAAGGGGCACCATCATCGAAATCGGAGCTCGTGGCGATCACCCGAACAGTATATACCGCATCCGCACGCAGATTTGGAATGGTGTGGGTCGTGGTCGTACCGCCGGTTATGACGGCTTGGCGGGCAACCGAGTCGTAGGCTTCATCCCCGGTTTTCCACTGCACTTTATAGCCCGTCGCGCCAGGCACCGCTGTCCAAGACACGATTAAGGATTCCTGGTCGCGCGTCCGCATCGCGCTGATACCGCGCACTTGGTCGAGCCGCTGAATACCGAACTCCTGCCAGGTGGCGGTGCCGTCGCCATCTTTGTCGATTTTCAGCACCGGATACTGACGGGAAGTCCCGAAATCCCACGGGTCGTCGGCACCGGACACGCCATCGGTGTCAATGTTCCAGTTTGCGTAGATGCTGGTGTAGCCGGTGACTTCTTGCAGTTGGGTGGTGCTCTTGTTCTGCGCCGCATTGTCTTTGGTGTTGGCGCTGATCTGGTCTGCCCCGACGCAAGAGTTCTGCGTGGTAACACCGGTGGTGTCGCAGTAGCTGTTGGTAATGGCGGCGGTGGTGTGGGTGGACGAGCCGACCAGCCCGCCGAGGTAGGTGTTGCTACCGGCGGTGGAACCCGTCACGGCTCCGGCGGCGTAGCTGGCGGTAATCGTGCCGCCGCGCAGCCAGCCCACCAGCCCGCCTGCATAGACATTGTCCAGGGTTCCTTCGAGGGTGACCGAGGCCGTAGAGTAGCTCGCCCGAATCGCGCCCCGGGCGTAGCCGACGATGCCGCCGGCGTTGGGGTCGTTGCCCGCCACGGTGATGCTACCCCCCAGCACGAAGCTAGCAGAGATGCTGCTGTTGTCGCCGCTGCGGCCGACCAGTCCTCCGGCGTGATGGGCAGAAGTCAAGCGGATGGTGGGGTTGATGACGCCGACTTCCCGAATTACGGTGCTGCCGCCGATTTCGCGGAATAGCCCGGCGTGGCCGCCGCTGACGGTGGCCGTCAAGTTGGAGATGGTGTGGCCGTTGCCGTCGAAGGTGGTGTTGTAAACACCGCCGATGGGCGTCCAGTTGGTGTAGCCCGACAGGTCTAGATCGGCGGTGAGTTCGTAGCCGGTGCAGGTTCCCGAGAGGCAGCCCATGCGCCCGGTGGTGGTGGTGTCGCGGCCGCCGAAGGCCGTGCCATAAGCGTTGAAGTTGGTCGTTTCCGGGACGCCGTCGCCGTTCAAGTCCCAGCGGATGGCGTTCAGTTGTGCCAGATTGCTTATTTCTATTAGGCCATCGTCGTTGGCGTCGTAGTCGGTAGCGGCGGGGATTAACGCCGTGCTCTGGGCCGGGGTGTTGAGTGTCGGGTAGTCGCTGGATGTGCCGAAATTCCAGGGGTAGTTGAGGGCTCCGTCGCCGTCCAGGTCAACGTTCCAGTTGAGGTACATATCGGTGTAGCCGGTGGGCATCTGCAAGTCGGTGGTGGCGTAGCCCGTAGAAGTGGCGGGGGAGCTGTTGAGGGTGCGGCCGATGCAGTTGGACTGCATCGTGGCGGTGGTGTCGCAGTAGCTGGCGGTGACCACCTCGTTGCTACCTGTGGAAAGCCCCAGAAGGCCGCCGGCACTGGCGTTGCTACCGGTGCTGGCCGTCACCAGACCGGCGGCGTAGCTGGCGACGATTTCGGCATTGTCGCTGTAGCCCACCAGCCCGCCCAGGCTGACGCTGGCCGGATTGCCGGAATGGGCGACGGCGGCGGTGGCGTAGCTGGCGCGAATCCGTCCGTTGTTCACCCCCACCAGCCCGCCGGCCTGGCTGCTGGTGCCGGACACGGTGACGCTACCGCCGGAAACATAGCTGGTAGCTACGTTGGCGTTGGTGCTGATGTAGGCCACCAGCCCCCCGGCGCGTTGACCGGTGCCGGAGTTCGCCACGGTGGGGTTCAGCACCCCCACATTGCGGATAATTCCGTTGGCACTGTTCAGTTCCCCGAACAGCCCGGCCGGGCCGCTACCGACGGTAACGCTCAACCCCCCGATGGTTTTGCCCTGGCCGTCGAAGGTGGCCCTGTAATCGCCGATGGGCGTCCAGTTGGGGGAGGTGTCGGTTAAGGTCAGGTTGGTCGTCAGTTCGTAGCCGGTGCAGGTTCCCGACGGGCAACCCATCAGGTTAGCCGAGGTGGTGTCGCGGCCGGGAAAGGCCACGGCGTAGCTGCTGGCATTACTGGGGGCACCGGCGCCATCGCCGTCCCAGCGAATCGCGTTGAGTTGTGCCGGGGTGCTGATGTCGATCAGGCCGTTGTCGTTGGCGTCGTAATCGTTGTTGCCGGGGGGGAACGTCGAGCGCTCGGTGGGGGAGTAGAGCGTCGGGTATTGGCTGGGGGTGCCGAAATTCCACGGGTAGTCGACGCTGGAGTCGCCATCCAGGTCAATGTTCCAGTTGGCGTAGATGCCGGTGTAGCCGGTGGGGATCTGCATTTGCGTGGCGGTCTGGCGGGTGGAAGTGGCGCTGACGCCTGTGCCGGTGGCGCCCAGGCAGTCGCCGGTGGCGCCGACGCAGTAGCTGTTGGTGATGCTGGCACTGGTGCTGGAGACATCGCCCACCAGCCCGCCGTCGTCCACGCCGGAGCCGGAGCCGGGGGTCACCGTGCCGGAGGCGTAGCTGGCGGTGATAGCACCCCCGCTCTGATGCCCCACCAGGCCGCCGACGTTGGCGTTGGTGGGGTTGCCGCTACTCACGCTCACCGAGGCGGTGGAGTAGCTGGCCCGGATGTTGCCGGCCACCTGAAAGCCCACCAACCCGCCCGCATTGGAGCCGTTGGCCGCCGTGGTGACGCTGCCGCCGTCCACCCACACGGAATAGACGCTGGCGGCGGCGTAGAAATGGCCCACCAGCGCGCCGTGGCTCTTGGCGGTGGAGGTGGTTGGGGCGATGGTGGGGTTGACCAGGCCGAGGTTGCGGACGACGGCGTTGCTGGCGATAGAGCCGAACAGCCCGCCGTCGATGGAGGCGCCGGAGTCCACATTCAGGTCGGTGAGGGTATGGTGGTTGCCCTCGAAGACGGTGTTGAAATCGCGGATGGGGTTCCAGGACGAAAAGTCGCCGGAGGCCGGAAAGGTCAAGGCCCCGGTCAGTTCGTAGCCGGCGCAGGTGCCGGGGCAGCCCATATCGGCGGTGCGGCCGGGATAGCTGTGGGTGTAGGCAGGCACCCCGCCCGACGTCGGCGTCCCGTTGCCGTCCAAATCGTGGCGCATCGCATCCAACTGCGTCAGGCTGCCGACGTCGATGAGGTCGTTGTCGTTCAGGTCATAGTCGACCGGGGGTGGAACCATGGCGGCGCGCTGGGCCGGGGTGTTCAGCGTGGGATACTGGCTGGAAGTGCCGAAATTCCACAGATAGTCGGCCAGCCCGTCGCCGTCCAAATCCCGGTTCCAGTGGTAGTAGTAGCCGGTGTAGCCGGTGGGGGCCTGCAGCTCCGCGGTGGTGAGGGCCTGCGACGAGCCGGTGAAATAGCCTGTGCCGCCCTCGCCGTTGTCGCCCGTGCCGGCCGTTTGCGAGTTGAAGTAGCAGGAGGTGATCGAGCCGCGATTGGAGGGCGTCCCGCTGGCGCCCCCGATCAGCCCGCCGATCGTGTTGCCGGAGGCAGGGGACACATTTCCGTAGGAATAGCTGAAGCTCACATGGCCCTTTAGCCTTCCGATCAGCCCGCCCAGCCGCGCGTTGCCGGGGCCGGTGTCGCGCACCGCCGCGCTGGACCAGACGGCCCGGACGGTGACATTGGGTTCGGTATCGCCAATCAGCCCGCCGGCGAAGGTCCACTGGTTGATGGTCGGCGCGGAGGTGATGGTGCCGCCCTGGGCATAGCTGGCCTCCACCACGCTGTTCTCGCCCAGCAGGCCCATCAGCGCCCCGGCGCCTCGTTCGGAGGCGGTGGAGGTGACGGTGGCGTTGACCATCCCGATGTTGCGGAACTGGCCCGAAATGCCGCCGAACAGCCCGGCATGGTGGCTGTGGTTCACTTTCAGGTCGGTCAGCGTATGGCCGTTGCCGTCGAAGACGGTGCTGCTGACCCAACCCTCGATGGGCGTCCAACTGGAGTAAGCGCCGCTGGCCGGAAAGGTCAGGCTGGCCATCAGTTCGTAGCCCTGGCAGCCGGTGGGGCACTGGTCGGCGTCGGCGTTGGGAAAGGCTGTGGTGTAGTTGGCCCAGTTGATGGCGCTTTCCGAATCCCGCAAGCCGTTGCCGTTGCTGTCGTAGCGCATCGCGTCCAGCTTGACCAGGCTGTCGACTTCGATGAGCCGGTCGTCGTCGGTGTCGTAGTCGATTGCGGTCACAGGCGGGGCCACGGCCAACAGCAACAAGGCCGCCAGCAGGGACAAATAACGGGCGTAAGAGGGCGTCATTTCTGCCCCCTCTCGAGGGGGGGGGGGGGGGGGGGGGGGGTACATTGTACCGATCGTTCTAACGGCCTGTCTCACAATGGAATCGGCCCGCGCACCGCGATGGGGAGAGGGGGTATTTCGCCCACCTTTTGCGTGGGTACAGAGGGTCACGGGCAAGTTCAAACAACGGCGAAAAATGGCATACAACATGTGCAACCTCCTTGTGGAAATGATCCCTTCCGGAAACGGGGGAGAGGAATAGGTCTGCCGTTCAAGAAACTAAGAAATCACGCCATTTTTGGCAAGACATTATTAAGGTTGTCTGAATCGCGGATTACGCGGATTAGGGGATTAAAGGCGGATTAAAGGCGAGAGTAGGGCGGGGGGCAACGCATAGAGCAGACAGAGGCGTAGCCCACAGGGCCGACAAAGAAAAAGCGAAAGGCGGATTAAAAACGGGAGACGGGAGAGGAAAAGCGAGAGTAGGGCAGAGGGCAGAGAGAGTGGATTGGGTTGGCAGGGCGGGAGAAGGGAGTAGGTGGTACGAGGGACATAGCGGCGGGAGGGTTGGGTGGGGGCATCCGTGCCATCCCAAAATCCGCGTAATCCGTGATTCAGACAAGAGGAGAATGCCGGCGGTCCGAGTTTTTAGATGGCTTCTTAGAAGCCGTTAAAGTATCGGGACATACCCCCCTAGCCCCCGTCACAAATCTAAAAGCTGTCGTGTCGGATAAGCCAGCGCAAAACGCCATCTCGCTCATCGCCCATCGCGTTTCAAATCCAGCCAATCGAGTTCCTCCTCTGTGAGTTTCAAATTGAGGGCCTCGATATTGGCTTCGCATTCATCGGGGTGGAACGCGCCGATTAAGGAAAAGAGATTCAAGGGCTGATTCAGGTTAAATGCCAGCGCGATTTGCGGCACGGTCAGCCCCTTTTCCCGCGCCAATTTGCCCGCGCGATCCAGACGCACAAAATTTTGCTCGTAGCAATAGGCGTGCACGCATGAATCCGGCAGTTGCGACTTGTAAGCTTCGAACGTATCGCGCGTGAACTTGCCCGAGAAAAACCCCTGTGCGAGACTCGACCACGTGAACAGGGGCATTTTTTGTTCGGCATACCACGCCCGATCCGCTTCGTTGCTCGGCCCGCTGATGCTGATGCAACCGCGCCACGGTTCTTTCACCTGCTCGGCGAGGCTGTAATTGGGGCTGCTCACGGTAAAGGGTTCCAAATTGTGCTTGTAGGCGTACTCATTGGCTTCCCGAATGCGCGGCACGGTCCAGTTCGATCCGCCAAACAGGCCGATTCGCCCCGCGGCTTTGTGTTCGTTCAACACCTCGACAATCGGCCCGACTTCGACATTGAGATCGTCGCGGTGCAACACGTAGATGTCGACGAAATCCGTTCGGCAACGCGCCAGCGACTCGGTCAAGTCCGCCGTAATATCGACCGGATTGACTTTGTTTTTCGGGCCGGCATGATGCGCGCCCTTGGTCAAAATCACGGCTTCGTCGAACAGGCCGCGCTCTTCGAGCCATTGCCCCAACACGCGCTCGCACTGCCCGCCGCCGTAAATATACGCGCAATCAAACCCATTGACGCCGAGTGCCCACACGCCATCGAGCAATTCGAATCCACCTTGCAAATCATCTTCGCGCAACATGATCGTACCGTGCAAAATGCGCGAGATTTTCTTGTCCATCCCTTCAATCGTGCCGTATTCCATCGGCATATCGCACATCCTTTTTCAGGTGAGACGGAAGAGGGGAGACGGGAGAGGTGAAAGTCCACGCCCCATCCTTTCCAAAGTTGTCAGTCCATAGAGGGGAGACGGAAGACGGGAGAGGCCACGCCTATTCCATCGGATATTTCAAACAGCGGGAGACGGGAGACGGGAGACGGGAGAAGCAATCGCAATCGTAGGGACAGGCCCCCGTGCCTGTCCGAAGATACAAGAGGGGAGAGGCCACGCCCCGTCCTATTCCATCAGATATTTCAAGCTCCATTGTTCCCCGACCGCAACAGATAGCCCGCGCCCGATTACGAGTCCTATTCCATCGGGTATTTCAAACAGCGGGAGACGGGAGAGGGGAGACGGGAGAGGTGAAAGTCCACACCCCGTCCTATTCCATCGGATATTTCAAACAGCGGGAGACGGGAGAGGCCCCGCCCTGTCCTATTCCATCGGGTATTTCAAGTCCCATTGTTCCCGCACGGCGTCCAAGGTTTGCATTGTCGCAAGCGTGTCCGCGTGGGGCATGAGATCGCTTTCCAATTTGCCCGCGCGCACGCATCGCGCCACTTCGGCTGCCTCGCACTCGTAGCCATTGCCCGCGCATTCGAGCGTGACCACTTCTTCTTTGCCGCCTACGGACAGGGTCGCCGTGCGCCCATCCCAAAAATGCGCGATGCTGATCATCCCATCCGTGCCCAAAATTTTCGCCTCGTGCGGCGTCCTGATCCGTATGCCGCAGGAAATCAACGCGAATTGCCCGCCATCGTACCCAAACACCATCGCGGCCTGTTCATCCACCCCGGTCTCGCCGATGCGCGCCCGACTCGAAATGGTCGCGGGTTGCGAATCAAAAATCATGGCCGCGTAAGAAATGGGGTAAATCCCCACGTCGAGCAACCCGCCGCCGCCGAGCGCGAGATCGAACAACCGCCCCTTGGGATTGACGTTGGCGCGAAACCCAAAATCCGCGTACAACATCTGCACCTCGCCGATCGCGCCCTCTGTCACCCACGCCTTCACCCGTTGGGTAATCGGCAAAAACCGCGTCCACATCGCCTCCATCAAAAACACGCCCTCGCGCCGGGCGACTTCGATCATCTCTCGCGTCTCGCGGCGGTTGATCGCAAACGGCTTTTCGCACAACACGGGCTTGCCCGCTTCCAAACACAAAATGCTGTGTTCTTTGTGAAAGGGATGGGGCGTCGCCACGTAAATCGCATCGACCTCTGGATCGCGTGCCAACGCCTCATAAGAAGCGTGTCGATGGGGCACGTCAAACGCATCGGCAAACGCATCGGCGCGCGCCCGACTGCGCGACCCCACGGCTACGAGTTGGGCATCGTCGAGTGCGCGCAATCCCGTCGCGAATTTCTTTGCAATACCGCCAGGGCCGAGAATGCCCCAACGAAAAACATCACCCATGGTCGTTCCTTTCTTTTGTTCAAGTGTGACCTATCCCCTCGGCTCCCTTGTATCTTTCGAGCGAGAGTTAATTAGGTGTTGCATCATCATGCTCGGCTCGGAGCAGGCCGCCCCCCTGAAGGCCACAGACCTTGTAGGAAGATAGGCCCCCGATCGCCGGGTTAATGCCGAAGAGTATCTAAGAAGCCATCTAAAAACTCGGGCCGCTATTGAGAGAGTCGCAAAAACATTCACTTTTCGCAGGTCAAAACCGTACAGACCGCGAAAATAGGACGCCTTGATTCCCCCCTTCCTCGCAGGCACAGGCGTAGCCTACAACGAGCGGAGCGAGTAACGGGGGCTAGGGGGGTAGGTCCCGATAATTTTTAGATGGCTTCTAAGTCCCTTAAGCCTACATAGACAAGGTCGGCAGACCCGGCGTGAACACACCTTACAGACCCCGCATCACAGGAGGCGTCGAAATCCCAACCCGCTTTCGCCGGCATTGATGTCCGTACCCGCACCCTCAACGTTGCCTTGACCAGACCGGGGCAAGCCCTCAAGCAGACGCCCTTTGACAATACCCCGCAAGCGCACAAGTGTTTGCTGAGGGGGTTGACCAAGCGCGGATAGAAAGTCTATGTCTGCCTCGAAGCGACGGATCTTTATAGCCTTCAGGTGGCTTTGGCTTTGCATCGCCTCTCGCCTCTCGCCTCTCGCCTCTCGCCTTTTACCTCTCCCGTCTCCCGTCTCCCGTCTCCCCGCCTCACCGCCCTCCATGTTGCCGAAACGCGGGGGCTTCTCCGGGCACGGGCGAGTTGTCAAATGCCCCGCGTTGAATCACGGCCTCTTTGCCGCCTAGGGCGTCTATGGTGGCTTGTTGCGCGGCTTTGGCTTGGGCATCTACGGATTCGGGATCGATGAGTTCGCGCAGTTCGTATTCCAAAATTTCCAGCGCGTCCTGACTGTCGGGCAATGGCGCGAGATCGTGGCACTCGTCGGGATCGACCGTCGTATCGAACACCTGCGGCGGGGCGTCGACGTAGTAGATGTATTTGTATTGCAGATTTCGCAGCATGTACGCGCCGTGTTTTGATCCGACCGCGTGATACTCGCCAAATACCGTGCGGTCGCGGTTTCCGTCTCGGGCGATGGCCCACAGGGATTCGCCCGGCAAATCGGCGTCCGCGTCGGTTTGTCGCGCGCCCACGCCTTCCAAAATCGTCGGAAAACTATCTATGAGCGACACGGGGGTCGCCACCACTTTGCCGGCTGGGACATCGGGCCCGGCCATCAAAAAGGGCACGGCAGCGGATTCGTCATACATGGTAAATTTGCCGTAAATCCCGCGGCCGCCCAGGTGTTCGCCGTGATCCGACGTGTAAATCACGCGCGTTTTATCGCCGAGCCCCAACTCGTCTAATGCGTCGAGCACGCGGCCGATCTGCCGATCCAAATACGTACACACCGCGTAATAAGCCGCGTTCATCTGCCGCACCATCGCTTCTGGAAACTGGGGATCAAAGGTGAAAAATCGCCTGAAATAGTCCATCGCGGGATGATCGGGCCAATCCTCGGCGCGCCACTGCGGGGGCATGGGCAGTTCGTCGGGGGCGTAGATATCCCACAAATCCGGCGGCGCGATGTACGGCGGATGCGGGCACACAAAGGACAAAAACGCGCACCAGGGTTTTTCGTCGTCCCGGTGTTCGCGCAACCACTCGACCGCGTGGTCTGCATTGCGCTGGTCGTATTGCAAGTACGTGGAATCCCCGGGCCCTGCCTCGCGGATGCCCGGCCGCTTGTTGCGAAAGGGCGGCAGGTCTCGAATGCAACCCAAGACATCGCCTACGCCATCGACGACATTCAAAGGCTCGATTTCCTCTCCGAACCCGTGATCCGCGCCTTGCCCCTGAAAGTGCAATTTGCCAATCGACGCCGCATAAAAGCCCTGCTCGCGCAAGCGGTGGTGCCAACTCGGAACGCTTCCGCCATAAGGCTGACCATTGTCCCAGTTGCCGATTTGATGCACGTAGCGGCCCGTAGCCAAAGACGCGCGCGCGGGCACGCAAATCGGACAGTTGGTATAGGCATTGGCAAATCGCGTGCCCCGTTCCGCCAAGCGATCCAAGTTGGGCGTTTGCACCATCGGATGCCCGTAACATCCGAGCAGATTGCGATTGTGTTGGTCGGAAATGATGTACAGCAAATTTGTCGGTTGCATGAAAACCTCGCAAAAAGTGAAAGCACCCGCGGCTGAACAAGCGGCAATTCGCATTATTCATCCGCATTGAGTACTTTGTAAATTAAACAATTCGGAATTTCAATTTTTTTAACAAGCGCGACAGCCGTGATGCCGTACATCAAATAAGCCCTCGCCAAACGTGCCATCCTCAAAGCCCATCAAACAAAGCCATCAAGTACAGCGCGCAAGTCCGTCTCGCAACCAACATCCATTTTGTAGCCCACCTCGCAGGCCAACGCATGTCGTGCGATTACAAAAGCGATTTGCGCTGTGCCTAGCCCCTCGGCGCATGAGAGCGGCATTTTTTGCCTACTTTTTTTTGCTGTAGAAAAAAAGTAGGTCGCCGAAGGCATCGAAGGCAACCCACGATGCTTTTAGGACCAAACGTTTTAGAAAAGCGAGCAATTCAGGTACTGATTTTCGGAGTATCGAGTTTGGGTTGCCAAGAGCGCAGCAAGAGCGAGTTGGTCACGACACTGACACTCGAAAAGGCCATCGCTGCGCCTGCCAGAGACGGGCTTAGAAAGCCGAGCGCGGCCAGCGGCAGTCCGATGACGTTGTACAAAAAGGCCCAGAACAGATTTTGTTTGATTTTGCGGAAGGTTTTGCGACTCGCTTCAATCGCGGCGGGCACGAGCCGGGGATCGGGCCGCATCAGGGTCATGGCGGCGGTTTCCATCGCCACATCGGTGCCCGAGCCCATCGCAATGCCCACCGCGGCTTGGGCGAGCGCGGGGGCGTCGTTGATCCCATCGCCCACCATGCCGACGCACGCGCCTTTGGCGGTCAGGCGTTGGATGATCGCGGCCTTGTCTTCTGGCCCGGCTTCGGCGTGCCGGTCGCCGATGCCCAATTCTTTGGCGATTCGCTCGGTTGCGCCCGCGGCGTCGCCGGATACCAACAAGGGCACGACGCCGAGCCGCTCGAGTTGCCGGATAGCGGCTTTTGCCTCTGCGCGCACGGCATCGACGATTTCAAACCTGGCGAGCAGGGCATTTCCATCGTCGAGACGCGCGCCGAGATACACGTCTGTTCCGCGGTGCGACGACGCGCGTCGGGGCAGATCTATGCCCTTGTCCCGGAACAGGCGGTCGTTGCCGATGAAGTAGCGCACGCCGTCGATGTCGCCTTCGATGCCGCGCGTCACCGCGCTTTTGAAGTGTTCGACTGTCGATAGTGCCAGTCCCCGATTCGTCGCGGCTGTGCGAAAGGCCTCGGCGATGGGGTGTTCGCTTCCCCGTTGCAGGGTCGCCGCCACGCGGAGGACTTCGTTTTCTTCGAGCTCGGACAGCGATTCGATTTCGGCGATAGCGGGCTTGCCCTCGGTCAGCGTGCCGGTTTTGTCGAAAACCACATGCGATAAGTCGTGTGCCCGCTCTAAGGTGGCGATGTCTTTGATCAAGATGCCGGCCCGCGCTGCCGCGCCCGAGCCGGTCATGATCGCGGTCGGCGTCGCCAAACCCAAGGCGCAGGGGCAGGCGATGACCAGCACGGCGACGGCGCTGATGAGGGCTTGTTCGACGATGTCGCCGGCAAAACTCGGGGGCGCGAAGCCCGCGAGATCCGCGAGGTGGACGATGGCGCGTTGGAGATGCTCGCCGGCCAGGTACCAACCCGCAAATGTGACCGCGCTGATGGAAACGACCACGGGTATGAAGACGGCGCTGATGCGATCCACGAGCCGTTGCACCGCCGGTTTGCTCGCTTGGGCGTTTTCGACCGAGCGGATCATTTTGGCAAGCGTGGAATTTTCGCCGACGGCCCGGGTCTCGATGTCGATGAATCCGTCGATGTTGATGCTGCCGGCCGCGACCGGATCGCCCGTCATTTTGGGGACGAGATTGCTTTCGCCAGTGATGGGGGATTCGTCCATTTCGGCTTCTCCGCGCGCGATGATGCCATCGACAGCCACTCGGTCGCCAGGGCGGCATACGACGGTGTCGCCCACCTTTACGTCGCGCACGGGCCGTTCTACGAGTTCGCCAGCCGAGAGTCGCACGAGGGCGGTGTCGGGCCGCAGGGCCAAGAGGGCCCGAATCGCGGCCGAGGCCCCGCGCTTGGCCCGCGCCTCGATGTGCTTGCCGACCATGACGAGGGTGATGATGACCGCCGATGCCTCGAAGTAGAGATGGCCCGCGCCGGGTACGACCATCTGATAGACGCTGTAAGCAAATGCTGCGGTGGTGCCCATCGCCACGAGCACGTCCATGTTGGCCCCGCCGCCGCGCAGGGCGTTGAACGCGCCGCGGTAAAATCGCGAGCCGAGTGCGAATTGTACGGGGATGACCAATGCCAGTTGCACCCACGGCGGCAAGTGCAAATGCGGGGCGTTGGCGAACATGCCCGCCATTTGGATGACGAATGGCGCGGTCAAAATTGCGGCGAGCGAGATCGCCCTGCGCTCGCGGATCATTTGTCCGCGTTCGGATTCGGTCTGTCCATCTGCGTCTGACGAGGTGTCGGTTTGCATGCCGACGTCAAACCCACATCGGCGCACCGCATCGACGACCGAATCGCGGTCGGTTTGCGCCGGGTCAATGCGGATCATCGCCCGTTCCAAAGCCAAGTTGACGGTGGCTTCCAAGACGCCGGTCGAGTTGATCAACGCCTGCTCGAGCCGCGCCGAGCACGCGCTGCACGTCATGCCCTCTATCGCCAAGTCGAGTCGCTCGGGTTCTGCCAGTTGGACGGCCATGGTTTATCCTCTCGTCGCGTCTGTATGGATTGCGTCACGGCGTCGGGTTTCGCGGTTCCACAATGTCATCAAACCGCCCGCGACGCCGAAGACCGGATCGGAATCCGGCATCGGCACGTTGGGGATGCGATCCAGTGCGCGCTCGCGTTCGCCCGCGCCGTCTCGACACAGGTCCGGATGCTGTCCATCGGGATAGGCGCCGACCACCAGCAAATCCGCGCTCGCGCCCAAGTTTTTGTGTCCCACGCCCGCGGGAATGACCATCACATCCCCAGGCCCGATTGTCAACCGCGCCCCTCGTTCCCCTCCCATACACACTTCGGCGCTTCCCCGCGCAATGCCGAGCACTTCATGGGCGGTCGCGTGATAGTGGTGAAAGGGATAAATCCCATCGCGCCATGAGCGCGACCAGCGATTGGCCGCAAACACCTGTTCAAATGCCCGCGCGGGATCGCCCTTGGGCAAGGACAGGGCGCCGCGATAGACCAGCAGGGGAAACGCGCTGTTTGGAACCCGCCCGTCATCCCCAAAATAATGCGGTGTTATCCGTGCGTCTTTTTCAACGAAATCCATATCCGCTCCTTTCTCTCGGACATAGCATGCCCTAAAGCGCGATGGCTTTTCCCTCGTTGGACGCGCTTTGTACGGGCGTAACATTTTACGCCCGTACCGCCATCAATCCGCCTTCTCGCCAAATTTCGCCTCATCCACAGGGCCAGGCAACGCGCCATGTGTTCGTAGCATTTGCCCGCCAAAGCCGGCGTTTCGGAGCAACACGGGCCGATCAATTTGACGACACGGCCTTTCCAAAATGACGGGCAAAGATCAGAAAATCGGCAAACCCAATCGCGCCATCGCCATCCAAATCGAACCGCGCTTCATACCCCGCGTCGGTCTGGCTTAATCCAAACTGCGCGACGAACAGCAGAAAATCGGGAAAACCAACACGCCTATCGCCATCGAAGTCGGACATGAGGAATTGAGGCGTGACATACGGCGACATATCCCACAGCAGAACCGTGCCATCAGAAGATCCCGATGCGAGGGTGGTGCCATCGGGCGAAAAGGCAACTGGAAAGACCCTCCCCTTATGTCCCTCAAGCGTAGTGATCTCTGTTCGTGTCGCAATATCCCACAACTTGATCGTGCGATCAACACTCCCGGAAGCGAGGGTGGTGCCATCGGGCGAAAAGGCAACTGAAAAGACCCTCCCCTTATGTCCCTCAAGCGTAGTGATCTCTGTTCGTGTCGCAATATCCCACAACTTGATCGTGCGATCAACACTCCCGGAAGCGAGGGTGGTGCCATCGGGCGAAAAGGCAATAGGCCGCACTGGATATGTATGCCCTTCAAGAATAGCGATATTTGTTCGCGTCAACACATCCCATAATCTGATAGTCGTATCCCATGATCCGGAAGCGAGTATTGTACCATCCGGGGAATACGCGACAGAGAGGACACTAGCCGTATGTCCCGCAAGTGTGGCAGTATTTGTTCTCGTCGATACGTCCCAAAACTTGACCGTGTTATCCCCTGATCCTGAAGCCAGTGTTGTACCATCCGGGGAATACGCAATAGAGTTGACCCCACCGGCGTCTTCAAGAGTAGCGATATTTGTTTCTGTTGCAATGTCCCAAAACTTGACCGTGTTATCCCCTGATCCTGAAGCCAGTGTTGTGCCATCCGGGGAATACGCGACAGAGAGGACACTAGCCGTATGTCCCTCAACTGTGACAACATCGCTACTCGTCACAATGTCCCACAGCCTGACTGCTACCTCATCACTGGAAGCAAGTATCTTTCCATTCGGCGAAAATGCGATAGAATAGACCCAAGGCATATATGCTCTCGCAAGGACAGAGACATTTTGTGTCTCTGTGTCCCACAAACTGATTGTGCCATCGTCTGACACAGAGGCACGCGTCGTACCATTGGGCGAAAACGCAAAGATATCAGGTAGTCCTTTAAGGGTAGCCATATATATTCCTGTCGCAACGTTTTGCAACACGACTGTCCCGTTCGATAACGCCGTAGAGAGTATTGTCCCATCGGATGAAAACCACACGGAATTAACAGATGGCGGCGACCAGCCGAAATGACCTACATGCCTATAAGTCGCAATATTTCTTTTCGTTGCAATGTCCCACAATTTGACCAGGCCATCATTACGGGATCCCGAAGCGAGGGTGGTGCCATCGAAAGAAAAGGCCACAGAGTTGATCGCATCCGTATGTCCTTCAAACGTGGCGATATTTTGACCTGTCGCCACATCCCATAGCTTAACCGCGTTATCATCAGATCCCGAAGCGAGGGTGGTGCCATCAGGAGAAAAGGCCATAGAGTTGATCGCATGCGTATGTCCCTCAAACGTGGCGATATTTTGACCTGTCGCCACATCCCACAACTTAACCGCGTTATCATCAGATCCCGAAGCGAGGGTGGTGCCATTAGGAGAAAAGGCCATAGCAATTCCCCCGAGCATGAGCGTGGCGGCACTTTCTTTTGATAAAATGTTCCACAACTTGATCGTTCTATCATCTGAAGCACAGGCGAGCACTGTGCCATCGGGTGAAAACACCATTGAACGGACCGCGGTCGTATGCCCAGTGAGCAGTGCAAGTTCACGAGTGGTCGCCACATCGTAAAGCCACACACCAATGCTACTTGCCGCAACTAAGTATTGACCATTTGGCGAAAACGCGATCCCATTAATATTTCCTTTTCCCAGGCGAAAGGTTGCACCGGTGGGTAAATGCCATGTCTGATAATCGCCTCCCATAATTGGCTCGGTAGGCGTTCCAACCCCCATGGCATTAAAAGTCACCTCTATCCCAGCAACAGATGCCTCAACAATATTTGTGCCCGGATTTGGCCCAAGTGTAAGTGTACTTTGCGCTCTGCCATTGGCATCGGTTGTTGCGGTCTCAACAGTGAACCTGCCGCCAAGCCTCCCGTTGCCTGCGGCGACAGTAAACTCAACCTGAGCATCTGGTAAGGGATTGCCGTATTGATCTCGCACTTCAACGATATAAGGGGTTGCTAGTGCTTCGCCTGATGAACCTTCTTGTTCATCTCCTGAGATTTTTACAAGTGTCCAAGGGCGGGGCAACAACCACTCAGATGTATCCCATAGTTGGACCGTGCCATCTGCTATTCCGGAAGCGAGCATCCTTCCATTGGGCGAAAACGCGACAGAACTGACATACGCCACCCCTTTAAATGTGGCGATATTGCGCTTCGCCACTATGTCCCACAGCTTGATCGTATTATGGGACCCGGAAGCGAGCGTTGTCCCATAGGGCGAAAAGGCAACTGAAAAGACCCTCCACTTATGCCCTTCAAGCGTGGCGATCTCTGTTCGCGTTGCCACATCCCACAACTGAATTACTAAACCTGAAGCTGAAGCTAATGTCGTTCCATCAGGCGAAAAGGCAACTGAATAGATATCCCCCTGCCCCTCAAGCGTGGCGATCTCTGTTCGCGTTGCCACATCCCATAGCTTGACCGTGTCATCAAAAGACCCAGAAGCGAGCGTTGTGCCATCGGGCGAAAAGGCTATAGAATGGACCCTACTCTTATGCCCTTCAAGCGTGGTAACCTCTGTTTGCGTTGCAATGTCCCACAGTTTAATCTTGCCATTTCGCGCCGCAGAAGCAAGGGTTGAACCATCGGGCGAAAAGGCGACAGAAACGGCCTCAGAAGAATGGCTTAATGTAGCGATTCTGCGCCTCGTCATCATATCGTACAGATTGACATGGCCTCCGGTAGCGAGCATTGTCCCATCGGAAGAGAACGCGATAGCCTCAACTGGCACGAGACGCCCCGTGGCGGTATTTGTAAGGGTGGCGACATTTGTTCGTGTCGCAATATCCCACAGCTTGATCGTTCTATCCTGAGACCCTGAAGCGAGTGTCATTCCATCGGGTGAAAAGGCAACAGAAGTAACTATATACGTATGTCTATGTCCTTCAAGGGTGGCGAGATGTTGTGACACAATTTCCCAGAGCTCAAAATACCATCTGGTTACATTTCCGCGATTATCTACTACCTGGACGGAAATCTGATGCGTGGTGGTAGGATGGGAAAGACTTGTAGCAACATTAGATGGAATAACGCCATCATAATCAAATTGAACGATAGCATCTCGTTCGCCGTTCAATCCACGGCACGCCTTCACTTCAAGAAATCCAGCGGAGAGGTGTGGTGCTCTTGTTTCAACGAATAGGATTGCTTGATGAAGTCCGTCTGGATCGCTCGCTCTGAGTTGGATAGAAACGCTTGTTGAACCTTCCGGATATTCTGCTGGCGAGATGAGTTCGATAGTTGGCGGCGGTGTATCTTCATTTGGTATATCGGGATTGAAGTAGGGATGCATGGACAAGTATTCGGCATGGCATGCGGATAACTGGTCTTGTCCTGGGCCATACGACATGATGTAATTCTCATCATTGAAATCGTGCAGCAAGCCAAAGGCATGTCCCAGTTCGTGTGCGGCTGTTGTCCAGTGGAATCCACCGGGGAATAATGCACTGCCGCCATATTTTTCTCGCCTGCCCCCTCTACCTGCCGCACGGATATTTCCAAGAGCATCTATACTATTGTCAATGACCACAAAGTAAATGTTCAGCGTGAGATCAAACGCCTGCTCAACTTCGCTGATTACAGTATTGTTAGTCTCGTCGAGATAGTGGCTATCGGGGTGTTGCCCATCCATGCGGTGAACCAAAGGTTCGCCTTGGGCATCGGTTTCAAGGCGGAAGGTCATGTCCCCATGTCCGTGTGCCCGCATCTGATCGCGGTAAAAGGTCTGAATGCGGCGGATCTCATCTTTCATCTTCTGGACGATCTCGGCGCGATACGGCCGGTCATTGGGCAAGAAGTAGATCAGCCGCACGGTGCGCGGTTCGCCCACGTTCAGATTCAACGCCTGCTTGCTCGCGGCGTAGAGGCTATCGCGTGCTCGCATGTCTTCCCAGTTGAGGGGCAAGCAGAAATGCCCGTCGTGCGTTGCGGATGGCGGTGACGCCTGCCCGATAGATGCGAGGCAAAGCAACGCGAAAACGCACGCGGTCAGTTTGATTGGGATGGCGAAACGATTCATGATTGTGCTCCTTGTTGCGAGGCCAGGCACGGGGGCCATTTGTACCAACTCATTCATTATCGGGCTCGCTTTGCTGTTCCACCGTCCTTCAGAAAAGCCCGCGCCAACTGCGCCATCCTAAAAGTCCATCAAACAAAGCCATCAAGCACAGCGCGCAAGTCCGTCTCGCAACGCCCTTCTGTTTTGCAATCCACCTTGCAGGCTGGCTCATGTCGTCTTACTACAAAAGCGATTTGCGCTGTGCAAGCCCCTCGGCGTATGAGAGCGGCATTTTTGAACTGCTCGGGCAGTTGTACCCCGCTTGCCTACTTTTCTTCAGACGCTTATTCGCGTCTTCTCTGTTGACAAAAAGTAGGTCGCCGAAGGCATCAAAGGCAACCCACGATGCTTTAGGACCAAAGTTGTTAGAAAAGTGAGCAATGTCGGTGCTGATTTGTGCGTATCAAAATTGATAATAACTTAATTTACGGAGTAATTAGTTGGTACAGATGGCACGGGGGCTTGTCCCTACGGGCGATTTGATGAATCCCATCTCTCGGATATGGCATGCCCTAAAGCGCGATGGCGATGGCTTTTCCCTCGTTGGACGAGCGATACGCCCCCTCGCTCACCGCCACTTGCGCCAGCCCTTCTCGCAGGCTCGCCCCAGGCGACACATCGGTTCGCCCTTCCCGCACGCATTGGGCAAAATGCGTCCACATATCCATGCCTTCGTTGCGCGATCCCGTCCATTCGCCCGTTTTGAGATCGATGGGGGTTTTGTCTTCGTTAAATCCGCGATGGGTGACATACCGAATCCGGTTGCGATCTATCGCCGAGATATTGCCCCGCAAGCCCGCCAACTGAAAAATGTTCTGCATTTGCAACCCGGCCATGCTGCCCGTCATACACGCGATTGGCCCGCCTTCGCACCGCGCGATGATGTTGACAAATTCCACGGCCCCCTCATCGGGCTTGAACGAGCCGCACCGCTCGTGCGCCATGACCTCCACGGGCGACGCGCCCGTCCACCACAGGGCCAGGTCCATCGTGTGCGAAAGCGCGTCGAGGATGCCGCTGTAATGCGCGGGGAAAAAGTATTGCGGGTTGAAAAATCCGCGCTGGAGCGTGACGTTGGTCTGCACCAAGTCGATCTGCTCGGCGAGTGCCTTCATCTCTTGGGCAAACGCCGTGAAGCGCGATTGATAGCCCACCATCGCGACGACGCCCCGTCGCTCTGCGAGCTCGCAAATTTCCTTGCCGGATTCGATGCTCTCACAGTACGGCTTTTCGACCAGAAATGGCTTGCCCGCCGCGGCGGCGTCTCGCATAACCCCTGCGTGGTGGCGCGTGTGCGTTGCGATTGCCAGCGCGTCGATATCCCCTCGCGCTATCGCCTCGCGGTGGTCGAGCACGTACCCCACCTTGAAATTTTCAGCGGCTTGTTTGGCCCGCGCTTCGTCGATATCGCACACGAGTGCGAGTTCGGCGTTGTCGCATCCCAACAAGGCCCGCGCATGCGCCGGCCCGCGCTGTCCCGTTCCAATCACTGCAACCCGAATTTTAGTTGGCATAACGCCCTCCGTTTATCCGTGAATATCATACTACGCGACAAAACTAAGAATCGGGTAAAAATCGCGCTTCTTTTAGGATTTTCAGACAGCGTTGGAATGTGCGTGCGTGGTCTTGAATATTCAAAAGGACATATTGCAGATAATCGAGTCCATATCGAAAGAGACTTTTCTCTTTTTTCTCATGGTTTTTTATTTTGAGCGGGGTGTGGTGGGCGCGCGCTTCGCCCATGAGATGGGCCCAACACACGGCGAGGGTCAAGAGCGCGATGAGTTTTTCGATGCGGTCGGCGTCGGTGAGATGGGTCTGTTCGAGATCAAAGCCTCGGCGTTTGAGGTTGGCAAAAAGGACTTCAATACTCCATCGTTTTTTATAGGTCTTGAGTGCGTCAATGCCTTGTGTGTTGCTGCCGACCATCACCCATTCCTCTGGGCATCGGATTGCCGATAAAGAGAGCGATTGTCCATAGACGCGCCCGGGTTTTGGCAAGGTCGTTTGCTGATTCAAGGTCAGATTGGCGAATCGTTTTTTCAATGGAATCGCTTTTTGTCCCGTTTCGAGGATCGCGTTTTCTTTGAGGCGAATGACAAAAGGCATGTTGTTTTCGGTCAACCACTTAAACCATTTTCGCCCAATAAATTCGCGGTCGGCCACCAAGGCGCGAATCTTACAGGTCTTGATGTGTTGACGGACCCGTTTCATGAGGTCTATGCGCTCTTGCGTGCTCGAGTTGCCCTTTTTGTGGAGCATCTTGAAGCAAATGGGAAACGCCATGTCTCGATAGAGGATGCCCACGGTCAGGAGATTGATCGACACCTTACCCAACGACCATTGGGTCCGGTCCATGGCGAGGATAAAATCCGATTTGACCGGTAAGAGATGCAGAATCAAGCCCGTTGCCCAATCTTCCGGTAGCGTGAACTCGGCGAAAAAACGTTGGATTCTGCGGTAGTTGGATTTTGGCTTCACTTTGCCATTGAGCGCATTGGCCAGTTTGGTCAAATTGACGGTCGTCACTTTCATCAAGGCCAAGAGAAAGGCCGAGAGGAAGGTCACCCGGGCTTTGTGCCAAGGAAAATGCGCTTGCAAGATGGGGTACAGTTGCATAACTTGATCCGACATAGACCTGTGCTTTCCGAGAAGGGGTGAGGGTTTTTGCGGATAACTTAAATCTAACTCTTTTTCAGATTTTGCACAGGTCTTTATTTTTTGTCGCGTAGTATGCGTGAATATAAAAAAAAATAACCGCCCATTGCGACACGTCAACAAAAATGACCCACCGATCCCATTCAAGTGCCCGCTGAAATCGACCGACTCGCCTATCGCAAAGACACTGTGGCGGCGATGGTGCCCATGGGCACTGCGATGCCTTTTGGCAACCGATTTTACCATCCAATAGGGGAGGCATGCGAAAATCACGAGTTGCCGACGGTGCAACGCGAACCGTCCCCACCCCCTCATCTCCTAAACGCCTTTGGCTTCCACGTACACCGCGTACAAACCCATGCCGCAGGTCATGAACAGGCGGTTTTTCTTTTGCCCGCCAAAGCAGAGGTTGGAGCAGGGTTCGGGCAGGTGAATTTTTCCGATGAGATCGCCATTGGGCGCGAAAATTTTGACGCCATCGTCTTCGGGATTGCCCCAGCCGGAGCTGCTCCACAAGTTGCCATCGAGGTCGCAACGAATGCCATCGGCAAATCCGGGTTTCATATCCGCGAAAACGCGGCTGTTTTTGAGGCGGTTGTCTTCCACGTCAAATGCGCGGATATGCGCCGGGCCATCCATGCCGTGTGACGCGCCCGTATCGGTGATGTAGAGGATTTTTTCATCGGGCGAGAAGCACAAGCCATTGGGGCGCCTGAGATCGTCGGCGACGACCGCGGCGTTGCCGGTGCTGGGATCGAGGCGATAGACGCGCGTGGGCAATTCGCATTCGGCGATGTGGCCTTCGTAATCGAGCATGATGCCGTAGCCCGGATCCGTGAACCAGATGTTGCCATCGGAATGCGCGACGACGTCATTGGGCGCGTTGAGCGGTTTGCCCTCAAACCGGTCGATGAGAACGGTGATAGCCCCGTCGTATTCGGTGCGCGTGACGCGGCGCGTGCCGTGTTCGCAGGAAACGAGGCGGCCCTCGCGGTCGCGGGTGTGCCCATTGCTGTAATTGGACGGAGATCGAAAGACATCGATGCCGCCATCGCTTTCGCGCCAGCGCATGATGCGATTGTTGGGAATGTCGCTGAAGAACACGCAACGCGCATCCCCAAACCAAACAGGGCCTTCGCCCCAGCGCAGGCCCGTGTAGAGACGCTCGACTGCGGCGTTGCCAATGGCGTATTTTTGAAAGCGCGTATCTAAAATTTCGATGGCGGGATCGGGATAGCGAATCGGGCTGCCATCCCAAGCGCGGGTTTTCCAATCGGACATTTTGGTTCCTTTCAGCGGTCGGTCTTTTCGGCCGGGCACGCCTCTATATTCGCCTTTGATCCGCGTCGCATCTGCGGATTTCCCCCTACGCGAGCAACTCCGAATCCAACGGTTGACGCTCTATCGCGAGGGCTTGGCGCACGGTTGACAAGAAGGCGCGTTCTTCCGCCGCGCCCATCGTCCGATTGCGCCGCGCCATCATCCTTTTGCCAATGGCAATGCCGCGCTGTTCGTCATAGCGTTCGACGCGGTGGCCGTCGATCCAAGTAAAACTCGGTACGAATTTGGGACTCACGGGCGCGAAGACGCTGCTGCAAAAGCCCACTACGGCGCCCGTGGGAAAACTCACATTGATCCCGGCTTTGCTGTGATCGCCCACGAACATCCCCGCGAACTGTTCGCCCGTATCCACCTCGTACCCATTGATCGGCACGCGCACACTGCCATAGGTGTTTTTCAAATCGCTGTTGATGCAATCCGCCGCGATATTGACCCATTGCCCCACGTAGCTGTGGCCCAAAAAGCCATCGTGTTGCTTGTTGGAATACCCGTGGAGAATGCTCGCTTCGACCTCGCCGCCCACCTTGCACACCGGCCCAATCGCCGTGCCCTCGTGGATGACCGCGCCGGCTTGTATCAAACAGCCATCGCCAATGCAGGCCGGCCCCCGAATGGACACATGCGGCATAATTCGCACATTTTCGCCGATCCACACGGGGCCCTCTTCGGCGTCGATGACCACGCAGGGCTTGATGCGCGAGCCTTCGCCGATAAAAATGGCCGACGCATTTAACAAATAGCTACCGCAATCCACCCGCCCAAAGACGCCCGATAGCGCGGCCCGTTCCCAATCCTCTCGCAGTGCCGCTTCGTTGGCCTGCACGAGTTCCCACGGATGGGAAATGAGTTGCACCCCGTCGCCCACCTCGCGCGTTTGCACATCCGCGAGCACAGCGCGCGTTCGCGCTTCGTCTCGCAATACGTCGGGACTCAGTTTTGCAGCCAGCGCGGCATCGGCAAACACGCACGCGATTTGCCCATCGGCCACGCCGACCCACGGCCCGTCGCCCGGCTTGGGCCGCGGTAGGGAACGCCAGAGCCCGCGGCCATTGAGCAACAGGGTATTCGATGCTATCGCGCCATTGGTGGGCAGCCCGGTTTGCTCGGCGATGACCTGCGCCAATTCGCTTCGGCACCACAGCATCGGCGGCGCGCCCGCCAAATCCCGCACCCGGCCCAGCAAATCGCGCATGCCGCAGCGCAGTTGAAACGCGGCGCGCAAATAGACCAGCGGCAACAGGCGTTGCCAGCCGGCGTCTTCGTATAAAACGACATTATTCAACGGTCACACTCTTTGCCAAATTCCTCGGTTTATCGACATCGCACCCGCGCACAACCGCCGCGTGGTAGGCGATCAACTGCAGGGGAATCGCGGTGACCAGGGGCGACAAAATGGCCGGGGTTTCGGGCACTTGCAGCACGGCATCGGCCAAGTCGCGCAACTCGCCATCCGCGCGATTGGCGATGGCGATCACCTGTCCACCGCGCCCTTTCACCTCTGCGATATTGGACAGCACCTTGTCGTACACGTGATCGCGCGGCGCGACCACCACCACGGGCATCCCCGCGTCGATCAGCGCGAGGGGGCCGTGTTTGATCTCGGCGGCGGGCATGCCCTCGGCGTGGATGTAGCTGATCTCTTTCAATTTTAGCGCGCCTTCTAGCGCCACCGGATAATTGACGCCGCGCCCGAGATACAACCAGTTGTCGCGATCGGCGTACTTCAAAGTCACTTCTTTGATCCGATCGTCTAACGCGAGGACTTGTGCCACCTGATCCGGGATCGCCGCGAGCCCTTCGAGCACTTCGAACGTGCGCTCGGGCGATAGGTGTCTGCGCCGCCCCATGTCGGTGGCGATCATCGCCAAAACCGCCACTTGCGATGTAAATGCTTTGGTACTCGCCACGCCGATCTCGGGCCCCGCGTGCAAATAGACGCCCGCATCGGTCTCGCGCGCGATCGTCGATCCGACTGTATTGACCACCCCAAAGGCGGTGGCCCCCTTCATCTTGACCTCTCGAAGCGCGGCCAGTGTATCCGCGGTTTCGCCCGACTGGCTGATCACGATGGCCAAGGTGCCATCTTCCACGATGGGGTTGCGATACCGCAACTCGCTGGCGTATTCCACATCGGTGGGCACGCGCGCCAATTCCTCAAACAGGTATTCGGCCACCAATCCCGCATGCCAAGCCGTGCCGCACGCGGTCAAGAGCACTTTTTGAAAGCGCGCCAACTCGCGGTTGATATTTGCCAACCCGCCGAGCGCGACTTCGCCGGTCTGCAAATTGATGCGCCCGCGCATCGCGTTTTGCAAACTCTCGGGTTGCTCGTAGATCTCTTTGAGCATGTGGTGATCGAAACCGTCCAGCTCGATTTCTTCCAGCGAAATATCGAGGACATCCACTTCTTTTTTTAGGGGTTCGGCGTCGATGGTGCTCGCCTGCACGCCATCGGGCCCCAAGGTGACCATTTCGTTGTCGTCGAGATAGATCACCCGTTGCGTATGCGCCGCGATCGCGTTGCCATCCGATGCGACGAGCAACTCGCCCTCTCCCACCCCCACCAAAAGCGGACTGCCGCGCCGCGCTGCAATGAGCGTAT
Source organism: Candidatus Latescibacterota bacterium (assembly GCA_965242535.1). Classification (GTDB taxonomy): domain Bacteria; phylum Latescibacterota; class UBA2968; order UBA2968; family UBA2968; genus VXRD01. The sequence goes on along the minus strand of OZ251458.1, from coordinate 3,094,200 downwards.
GGGGCGCGTCCGAACAGAGCAACGCGATGCCATAAGTGCCCTGCACATCGCGCAAGGCGTGCCGCACAGAGGCGAGCAAATCGCCGGTTTCGGCATAAAAAAACCCGATCAGTTGCACGAGGGCTTCCGTATCGGTCTCGCTTTGAAATGCGATTCCCCGGTTTTCCAAAAATCTGCGAATGGCCGCGTGGTTTTCCACGATGCCATTGTGTACGAGGGCGACGCGCCCGGTCGCGTCCACATGTGGATGGGCATTTTCGTCGCTCGGCTTGCCGTGCGTTGCCCATCGGGTATGCGCGATGCCCACGGATCCGGACGCGGCATCGCCCGCCAATTTTTCCGTCAAATCCGCGACGCGCCCCACGGTCTTGCACACGCCGAGGCGATTTTGCGCGGCCGCGTTCGGGATCACCGCCACCCCCGCCGAATCGTAGCCCCGATATTCCAAGCGCCGAAGCCCGCGGATGAGCACATCCGAAGCCCCCTCGCGCCCCACATAACCGATAATGCCACACATGCGAACCTCTGTGAAAATCCGATACGAGGACAGGCACGGGGGCCTGTCCCTACGCGAATGGGCCGGGGAGACAGACCGCTTGTTTTGCTGACCGCTATTTTCCTTGACCCCAGTGCCCTTCTGCGCGATTATTGGGCGACCGCCACTTCACGATTTCAGGAGTCTGCAATGGCAAGCGTTCCCAAAGAAGCCCCCGCACGCATAACCGGAGACGACGTGGCTTTTTACCGCGAAAATGGCTATCTCGTCGTTCCCGATGCCCTCGCCCGAGAAGAGGTCGAAACCCTGCGCGCCGAAACCGCGGCCTTGTGTCGGGGCGAGCGCGGCGCGGTGAGTCGGTTGCCCGAGGCGTCTGCCGGCGACACCGATGACGAGGTGCTCGACCGCATCTTGTGTATCCACCACGTACACAGAATTTCGCCCATTATGTACGACGCGCTTTCCCATCCCGTGCTCGTCGAAGCCCTCACCCGCGTCATTGGCCCCAATGTCAAATGCATGCAATCCATGCTCTTTATCAAAAGCAACGGCAAGCCCGGGCAAGCGTGGCACCAAGATGAGATCTACATTCCCACCCGCGACCGCTCCCTCACAGGCGGTTGGTTTGCTTTGGATGATGCCACGGCGGAAAACGGCTGTTTGTGGGTCATTCCCGGCTCGCACGCGCGCGGCGTTTTGTGGCCGCAGCGCGTTCAGCACGACCCCCGTTTTGATTGCGCCCACGAGACCTTCCGCTTTCCCTATGCCGATGACGACGCCATCCCCGTGGAAGTCCAAACCGGCGCGCTCGTCCTCTTTCACGGGTACTTGCTCCACCGGTCGTTGCCCAACCGCGCCAACTCCGGTTTTCGCCGCGTGCTCGTCAACCACTACATGAGCGCGGAATCCCTTCTGCCATGGCATAACCTCAAACCCGGCGAGCGCATGGCGACCGCCGATTTTCGAGAGATCGTCATGGTCGCAGGCGAAGACCCGTACGCGTACAAAGGCACGCAAATGTCTGGACGCCCCCAAGTGCGCTCCGCAGGCGAAGGCGGATGCGGAGACGGCCGGCAAAATGTGCGGTCATGAGTTTTGGTACTGATCCCCAGGCGCGCGCTGGTAAGTTCTCGCGATGTCCGCATCCGTATCGGTCTCCGCGATCAGTTTGAGGAGTTCGCCGTGCAACCGCCGCGCTTCTTTGGGATGGGCCGCGATGACGTTGTTTTGCTGGCCGGGATCGTCGGGCATGTAAAACAATTCATCTATGCGCCGCTCTGGCATGTTGCGGCAGTCGTAGCGTTCGATGCGAATCCGTTTGGGCCCTTTGTACGCCAAGTCCTTGTTGGGCCAATACACCAGCGTCCACGTGCCGTCGGTTATCGTGGCGGGCACCGTGCCCCAACTGTCGTTCAAATTGCGCCCGCTGATTGCGAACTCCCGATGGTGTACGGTCTGACCGCGCAACACATCGGCAAACGATTTTCCCTGCACGCTATCGGGCGCGTCCAATCCTGCCAACTCGCAAAGCGTGGGGAACACATCTACGGGTTGCACGAGACTCTCCACAGACTTGCCCGCCATCGCGTTGTCGGGATGATAGACCATAAACGGCAGGTGAACCATCGGCTCGTAAAGCTGGCCCCAATCGCCCCAGGGCTTGCCCTGTAAGCCGTGGTCGCCAAAATAATGCCCGTGATCGGCCATGACGAGAAAAACGGTATTTTTTTTGAGGCCCAACACATCTATCGTATCCCACAACATCCCCAACCACCGATCGGTCATCGTCACTTCAGCGGCGTACAAGGCGCGCACATGGGCGAGTTCCCGATCCGTCATGTAATCGCTGAACCCATAGCACGGGTAAATGATCTCATCGCCCTCATAGCCCGCATCGTACATATCCACATAGTACTGCGGCGGATCCCACGGCTCGTGCGGATCCCAAGAATCGATCCATAAGAAAAAGCCATCCCGCGCGTAATTCCGCTCCAGCCAGTGCATCGCTTGCGTGAACACGCGCGGCCCCAGATAATCGGATTCGAACAACCGCCCGCGCTGATTTGCCAGATAGCGCGTCACCCCGGGCTTGACCTTATCCACACTGGCCGGGGCGTCGATCTCCTCCAATGCGTCGCTGATCCACGGCTCGCCGCCCTGCCCGCGAATCCACTCTATCGACCCGAATCCCCGGTCGAGAAAATTCCCCTGCGTCATGAACATCGGCGTATCGAAAACGAGCCCTGTGGCGTACCCCGTGCGGCGAAAGCGTTCGGCCATCGTGGGCACATCGCGTTCCATTTCATCCCAGGTGTGAAACGGATGCCCCCAGCGTCCCGTGAACAAATCGCGGCGGCACGGCAGGGTTGGAAACGACCCCGCATACGCCTTTGAAAACACCAGCGACTCGCCCGCGATGCGGTCCATATTCGGCGTCTTCGCCTTGCTGCCATACACATGGTCTGCCCTCAGCGAATCCAGCATCACGCAAATAATATTCACGCCGAGCCTCCTTTACCCTCGCAACCGCCCCGTGCCGCGCAGCACGGTCTCTTGAACCAGCAACTCGTGCTCGTACGAACGGTCTGCCTCTCGCGTGCCTCGCACGGTTGCCAAAAACGCTTCCAATTCCAACGCGTACAAATCCCCCCGCGATTGTGGGGCCACCGAGACGAATTGCACGCCTGCGTCATAGCCCTCGCGCGCCGCGTCCAAACACAGGCGGATCTTCTCCGCAGGCTCCATCGGATCCATAATCGCGCTGCCCTGCGTGCCGTACACTTCAAATCGCCGCGCATTCGGCCGCGGTTCCATCGCCGCGATATCCACGATGGCGATAGCCCGCTCAAATTCAAAAATGCCCACCCCGTTATCGGTAAAGCCCTCGACCTCGCGCATATCGTTTCGCATGAACGGCGTCACGCGCACGGGCCTGCCCAAAAGCCATGTGATTTGATCGAGTTGATGGCTGGACAGATCGTAAAATACGCCGCCGCGATGCACCGAGACCCTCTCTTTTTGCGCTTTGCCCAATGACGAGGACATGTGCGCCCGCACCGCGAATACCTCGCCCAACAGCCCCGAATGCACCCACTCGGCGATTTTGCAATACCCGTTGTGATACCGAAACATGTAGCCCATCTGCACGAGCAACGCCCGCTCTCGCGCCAGCGCGATGACCCGTTGCCATCCCGCCCAATTTTCGCCTGCGGGCTTGTCGTACCAAACGTGCTTGCCCGCCCGCACTATCGCCTCTGTCTGCGCCAGGCTTTCGACATTCGCGCCCTCTGATGCAACGCCCACAATGGACGCATCGCCGAGCATCTCCGCCTCGGATTCAAACCAATACACGCCCTCGTAGTTGCTCGACTTAGCCGCGGCCTCGCGCTGTCGCCCATCGGGTTCAAACACGCCGACCACCTCGACTTCGGCATTGGTTTGCATGGCCCGCAATTTCCCGGCCGCGTGCCCGTGCTTTGTCCCGTATTGCGCCATTTTGATCATCGCTCATTCCCTCCTGTGGTGACGTCGTCGCGGCATCAGGATAACACGCCGCTCACTTGAAGTCAAACGCGATTTGGCAGCGATCCGTCCACGCTACTCCATCAGCCGTATTGACCGCGCCTCCCCCTTGACTTCCCGCATCCCAATCCCTACCATGCCGAACGCGATGCCATTGCCGAATCCTCGAGCTTTTGCCATGCCTACCGATGTTCTGCGTCTCAATATCTGGAGCGGCCCCCGAAATGTCTCGACCGCGCTCATGTATGCCTTCGCGCAGCGGGCCGACACCTGCGTCATCGACGAACCCCTCTACGGCCACTACTTGCGCGTGTCCGGTGCCAAACACCCGGGCGCGAGCGAAGTCATGGCTCACATGGACTGCGACGGGGAAAGCGCCATTCGCAACACCGTACTCGGCCCATCGCCTCGCCCCGTGCTCTTCATAAAACAGATGGCGCATCACCTCGTCGAAATCGACCGCGACTTCTTCAACCACACGCACAACATCTTGCTCACGCGCGACCCCATCGACATGTTGCCCTCCCTCGCCAACCAACTCGCCGCGCCCACTTTGCGCGACACCGGCTACAAAGTGCAAGCCGAACTCTTGCAAACCTTTCGCGCCATCGGTCAAGACTATCCGGTGCTCGACGCCCGCGAACTCCTCAAAAATCCGCAGTGCGTACTCGCAAAACTCTGCGATGCCCTGAACCTGCCCTTTGACCCGGCCATGCTCACATGGCGGGCAGGCCCTCGGCCCGAAGACGGTATCTGGGCAAAACACTGGTATCACAACGTCCACAACTCCACGGGCTTTCGACCCTATCGCCCCAAACCCGACCCCTTCCCCGAGCACCTGCGGCCGCTCCTTCGCGCCTGCCAACCCCATTACGACCAACTCTACGCCCATGCCATCAAAGCGGAGTAATCCCATGTCCGTCCAACTGCCCGACCCGCGCAACGAAACCATCCTCATCTATGTCGGCGGTGACTTGCTGCCGCGAGAAGACGCCAAAATATCGGTCTTTGACAGCGCGGTTCAAGGCGGCGACGCGGTTTGGGAAGGCTTGCGCGTGTACGGCGGCAAAATTTTTCAACTCGACGCGCACCTCGACAGGCTCTGCGATTCGGCCAAAGCCATGGCCTTTGCGGACATCCCCTCCCGCGTTGCGATCAAAACCGCGATCTTCGATACCCTCAAAGCCAATGCCATGCGCGACCAAGTGCATATTCGGCTCACCCTCACCCGGGGGAGAAAAACCACCTCCGGCATGAGTCCGCGCTTCAACCGATACGGCGCCTGCCTCATCGTGCTCGCAGAATGGAAACCGCCGGTTTATGCCGCAGAGGGCATCCGCTTGATCACCGCCTCTGGGCGCCGCAACCCGCCCATGTGCATCGACTCCAAAATCCATCACAACAATTTGATCAACAACATCCTCGCCAAAATCGAGGCCGATGTCGCAGGCGTTGACGACGCGATCATGCTCGACATTTTTGGATATGTTTCCGAAACCAATGCCACCAACATTTTCATCGCCAAAAACAACGCGCTGATAACCCCCCATGCGGATTCCTGCCTGCCCGGCATCACGCGCCGCGTCACAATCGACCTCGCACGCGATGCGGGCATCGAAGTGGTCGAGCGCAACGTGTCCCTCGCCGAAGTCCATACAGCCGACGAGGGCTTCACCACGGGCACGATGGGCGAACTCTCGCCCGTCCTCGAGGTCGATGGCCGCACCATCGGCAACGGCAAACCGGGCCCCATCACCTATCGCCTGCGCCGACGATACGCCGAACACACCGCCGCACAAGGCGACCCCATCCCCTTTTGATTTTTTTCGCGGTCGATGCCCGGCCCCATCAGGGCGATCACCTCGGCGCGATCTCCTGCGACATGGCGCGCCAAATCGCCGATCATCCCGGTCGTACAGATCACCTGTTTTTTCTCGGTTGCAACGGATGGCGTTTCTCCGCCGCCACACGCGCAGAGCGACAAAATACCCACCGCGACGAATAATCGGTACATGACACCCTCCTAAAAAACAAAATTTAGCCATGGCTAAATATATAAAATCCCAAAGCCAAAGGAAAACAAAAACCCCCAATCCCAATGGATTGAGGGTTGCGCGATAATGGCTGTTTTTTACCTCTTGACGACCATAAACAACACGTTTATCGTTTTGTCATGATTCGATCCTTTGCCGATTCAGAAACCAGACGATTCTTTCGGACTGGAAAGTCCCGTCGTTATCCTCCGGTTATTCAAAACAGAGCGGCGATGCGGCTCATACAACTCAACGCTGCGACGCGACTAAGCGATCTCCGTTTGCCGCTATCGAATCGATTGGAAGCTTTGAAGGGGGACCGCGGCGGTCAATGGAGTATTCGCATCAACGACCAGTGGCGCGTGTGTTTTCGCTTTGTAGATGGCGACGTGTTTGGCGTTGAAATCGTCGACTATCATTAGGAAAAAATACCGATGATCAAAAATGGCTTACCTCCGATTCATCCCGGACAATTTCTGCGCGAAATACTGGATGAATTGAACATCTCGCAGGCGCGATTGGCCCGTGCCATTGGCGTGTCGCCGATGCGCGTGTCGCATGTGGTCAACGGCTCGCGTCCAGTGACCGCTGAATGGGCACTTTTATTGGGGCGCGCCTTTGGTCAATCGCCCCAGTACTGGCTCAATTTGCAGGCGACTTATGACCTGCGAACAACCGAGCCAGCGATGGCGAGACAGTTGGAAACCGTTTTGGAGTTGTCCGAGATGGACGAGTGAAAACTCGCACATCACTCGATCTCGATCAACTCCTCGCGGGGAGATGAGCAAGGCGATTCCGCGCTTTTGCACGCGCCGCCACATCCCGCAGATGGGGTGACAAACGGCCCCACGACCTCGCGCACAACGCGCCATGCACACCACAGGGCCACCGCAACCGCGATCCAATTTTGCCAGTCGCCCATGTCATCCCCCCCATCCGATAGCGAGTTGATAGGTTGCGAACGCGCCGAGATACGCGAGCGCGGTCATATAGACAAATGTGAGCACGGGCCATCGCCAGCGGCCCGTTTCGCGTTGAATGACCGCGAGCGTGGAAACGCACTGCGCGCACAGCGCGAAAAACACCATGATCGAAAGCGCGACCGGGATGTTGAACACCTTTCGCCCGTCCGACCATGTCGCCCCTCGAAGCGCGTCTCGCAGCGATGTGGATTCCTCATCTACCTCGCCCAAGCTGTAAATCGTGCCCAAAACCGCGACGATCACCTCTCGCGCCGGAAAGGACGCCAGCGCGGCCATCCCGATTCGCCAATCCCATCCCAAAGGCTTTACGGCCGGTTCTATCGCGTGTCCCATCCGCCCGAGGAAACTCTGTTCGAGCATGGCGCCTGCCTCTCGGGCGTTCAAGTTGGACAGCACCTCCTGCGGCGCGTCTGCCAATCGCACGCGCTCGGCTTCGTAGTGCGCGGCAATGGTTTCGGAACGCGGGAAATACGCCAGTGCCCACATCGCGATGGTCGCGGCGAGGATCAACGTGCCGGCGCGTTCTAAAAAATGGCGCGCGCTTTGGTACACGCGCATGCCCACCGTGCTTAGATCGGGCATTTTGTAGGACGGCAGTTCGAGCACAAACGGCGCGGGTTGTCCCTTCAACAGCGTCTTTTTCAACAGCCACGCCACCGGAATCGCCACGCAAATCCCCACGCAATACAGCGCCAACAGCGTCAATCCCTGCAAGCCAAACCCGCCCCAAAGCGTTCGCTCGGGAATAAACGCCCCGATAAAAATCGCGTACACCGGCAACCGCGCCGAGCAACTCATCAGCGGCGCGACCAGCATCGTGGCAATGCGGTCTTTGGGATCGTCGATGGTGCGCGTTGCCATCACGCCTGGGATCGCGCAGGCAAAACTCGACAACAGGGGGATAAACGACTTGCCCGACAACCCGCAAGGCGTGAGCAGCCGATCCATCAGCAGCGCGGCGCGGGCCATATACCCGCAATCTTCGAGCAGGCCGATGAAGAGAAAGAGGATGCAGATCTGCGGCAAAAAAATGACCACGCCGCCCACGCCTGCGATGATCCCATCGACCACCATGCTTTGCAACGCGCCTTCCGGGAAATACCCGGACACCCAAGTGCCGAGCGCGCCAAACAGCGCGTCTATCGCGTCCATCAGCGGCGCGGCCCACGAAAAAATCGCCTGAAAAACCAGGGACATCAGCGCGGCAAAACTCAAGAGGCCGCCGAGCGGATGCGTCAGCACGCGATCCAACCGATCGGATCGGGTTTTGCGGAGCGGCTCCGGATCGCGCAACGCGCCGTCGAGCACCTCGTCGATCCAGCGATAGCGCGATTCGCTCTCTCGGATCGATAGTCCCTCTCCTTCGACCCGTGCGCGCAAGGCGCGGATATCGGCGGCAAAGCCATCGCCGAAGCGTTTCAAAACAGCGGTTGCAAACGCGCCGCGATCGTCGATCAACCCGCGCAACACCAAGCCCGCAGACGCGCCCTCGTATTTTTTCGCCAACGAGTCGATATCCGTCCACCACGATTGCGGCAAGGCCCCGCTGCGCGCAGGCGCCATGCCCTCGTCGAGCACGCGGCCGAGCGCGTCTTTTAAGGCGTCGAGGCCCGCGCGTTTGTTGGCCTGCACGGGAATGACCGGCACGCCGAGCCGCTCGGTCAGCCTATCCGCGTCGATAAAAATGCCCCTGGCCTTGGCCACATCCGACATGTTGAGGGCCACGACCAGGGGCAAATCCAGTTCGAGAAGCTGCGAGGCGACGTATAAATTGCGCCGCAAATTGCTGGCGTCGAGCACGACGAGCGCGGCTTGAAGATCGCGTTCGCCCTCCAAAACGCCCATCAGGGCTTCAACCGCGATGACTTCATCGGGAGATCGCGCCGACAAGCTGTATGTGCCGGGCAAATCCAGCAGGTCGACCGCGCCCACTTGGGGCAATGTCAGTTGCCCCATTTTGCGCTCGACCGTCACGCCTGGGAAATTTCCCACGCGCTGCGAAAGCCCGGTCAGCGCGTTAAAAAGCGTCGTCTTGCCCGTATTGGGATTGCCGATCAACGCGACCGTGGCGCGCTCGGCAGACACGCGTTTTTGAGTTGCTAGATCCGTTGCCATAAGCATCAGGCCGCTTTTTTTGCTTTGATGCACGCGGCATCGGCTTTTCGCAAGCAAAATCGGCTCGCCCCCACCTGAATGACCACGGGGCACCCCACGCGCAAGACGCGCACGGGCATCCCCGGCATCGCGCCGAACTCGCGCAATCGCGCCGCGAGGCGATTCGTCTCTGAAATGCCTTCAATAATGCCTTCATCTCCCTTGCGCCACCCCAAAAGCGACGTTGCGATATCCATTATCGACACTCCAATTCAAATAGTTGATCGACATCTTGAACGGGCCATTGCCCGTCTGCGGTTCGCGCCAATTTGCGCCAAAACTCCGCGAGAAATTGCCGCGCGGTGGGATCGTCCGAGAGCAAGAAACGCACGAAATGCAACAACTGCTCGCCGGTTTTCGCGCTCAAGAGATGCTCGACCTTGCACGCATCCACTTCGGCTTGATGCGCGTCTAACTTGAGCACTTCGTTGAGAAACTTGTGGACGATGGTGCGTTTTGCCAAAACGGAATCCACGATGTTGCGCCCATCTTCGGACAATTTCAAAAACTTGTTGCGATCTTCCAAAACCAGACCGCGCGCCTTGAGGGCTTTGAGCGTCAAAGACGCGCTGCCCCGCGTGATCTCCAGCGTGCGCGCCACATCCGACACCCGCGCATAGCCCAGATCGCCCATCAATTCGTGGATGGCGACCAAGTGATGGGCGACACTGTGGGAAATCTCGTTGCTCTCGTATTCTTTCCAAACGTCCGCTGCCATCATTGTGACCACCTCCCAAACTGATGTTTTACCCCTAAAACAACTGATAGAAATATGAACCAAATGTCGGTCTCATGTCAAGTGGAAAAAGATTGCCAGTGACCAGTCTCCATACCCAGCGGTGGCGCCGCCCGCAGATTTTTCGCTAGTGCCCGTTGCCTTCGACAATCCGCGATCCAACGTTTTTTTTGAAAGCCCTTCATCGATGCCGTATTATTGTTTGATTGGGTGTTGAATGTCGTATCCCAAACACGTATATTCTATTTTATCCAACAGTGCATTACACAAAAGGCACCTGGCATCGGTAATTGGCGATTGTATCGTATAATGCGGACGGGTTCTTCACCGAAAGGACAAATCGTGACTTACACCAAACTTCCCGGCACGGATATCGAGGTCTCGGTCCTCGCGTTGGGTTGCTGGCCTTTTGCCGGCGGCGATGTTTGGGGCGCGCAAGCGGACGACGTCTCTATCGCCACCGTGCATGCCGCACTCGACGCCGGGATCACCTTTTTCGACACGGCCGAGGGTTACGGCCATTCCGAACGCGTACTCGGGCAGGGCCTCGAGGGGCGGCGCGGCGAAGCGGTGATCGCCACCAAAGTCGGCGGGGGCCATCTCTCAGCCGATGACTTGCCCAAAGCCTGTGAAAAAAGCCTGAGAAACCTGCAAACGGATCGCATCGACCTGTACCAAATTCATTGGCCGAATCGCGACATCCCCATTGAAGAAACGGCCGGCGCGCTTTCTCGCCTCCGCGATCAGGGGAAAATTCGGGCCCTTGGCGTTTGCAATTTTGCCTGCGGCGATCTCGCGGACCTGCTCGCCGTCGCCGATATCGTCACCGATCAGTTGCCCTACAGCTTGCTTTGGCGCGTGATCGAGCGCGAGATTCAACCGATGTGTTTGGAAAACGAGATCGGCATCATCTGCTATAGCCCGTTGATGCAAGGGTTGCTAACCGGGCGTTATGCCTCTGCGGACGAGGTGCCCGATGGCTTGGCGCGAACCCGCCTTTATTCGGGTGACCGCCCCATGGCTCGACACGGCGAACCCGGTTGCGAAACCGAAGTCTTCAACGCGCTTGCGGAAATTCGCGCTGTCGCCGATGAAATCGGCGTCACCATGGCCGAAATGGCCCTCGCGTGGGTTCGGCAACAACCGGGCATCACCTCGCTTTTGGTCGGCGCGCGAACCCCCGAAGAAGTCCAATGGAATCTCCCCTCGGTCGCGTTCACGCTCTCAGACGACCACCTGCAACGCCTCGCTGAAATCGCGGCAGGCGTAAAAAACAAACTCGGCGACAACCCCGATATGTGGATGTCGGAATCGCGGATGAGGTGAGAGACGACCCCATGAGAACGCCTGAGGGCTAGGGACGGAACGGAAACCCATTCACATCGGTCTCAATTTTCAGCCGCACCGAAATTGGAGGCCCTTTAGGAGGTTAGGATGGCGCATCTTCAAATCGACGACGCAGAGATGTTTTATCGCACCTTTGCAGACCTTTTGGCCGCTGGCGAAGACGACAAACACATGGCTCGAAAACTGGGATGTTCGCGGGGCGAAGTCAGGCGCAGGCGGCAGGCATTTCAAAAGGGAGGCATTGTGACGGAAAACGGCGTGTCCAAAGAAAAATTGGATGCGTGGCTGGCTTCAAACGACGGGCAACGCACGCAACGCCAGTGGGATGCCCACCACAGGCGACAAAAGGCCCTGGGCGCGACCGGCACCAAACCGCAAAAGGGATTCCGCAAACAACCCGAAGTCAAACGCGGCTGGACGCGGCAGAAGATCTAGGCCGTGTACGAGAGGCGTTCCCCGCTCATCCCCTCGCGGCCCGTGCCTATCCGAATACAGGACAACCCACAGGGGGTTGTCCCTACCATGCCATTTTGATAGAACGACCCGTAGGGACAGGCCCCCTTGCCTGTCTAAAAAAATAAAGCCCGAGTTCATAGCGAACTCGGGCTTTTTGTGTGGCAAGTGCCGATGCGACATCGGGCATTACCCCGTCGCGCCGAAGGGCTTTGTTGCATAAATAGGTATTGGTCGGGTTGGGGGTTGCAAAAAGACAAGCTCCTTTGTAGATTGGGCATGAGTTTTCCGATAAAAAACCACCCATTCACATTAGGAACCTGTCATGCCTAAAATAACCGTTTCCGCTGTTTCGGTCAAGGCATCGCCCCGCACTTGGGCGGTCTCTTTATCCACGCGCTCAAACCTAGCGACCATTTCGCCACGCATCTGTGCGGCGTCCTCTCTCTGCTCGCCGCGCATTTTGGCGAACTCCTTATCCACGCGCTCGAAGCCGGCATCTGTTTTGCCGTTCATCGCGGCAAATTTCGCGTCTGATTGAGCCGATCTTTCGCGCATCTCGCCCCGCACTTGGGCGATCTCCGTCCGCACGCTCTCTTCCGCCATAAATTTCCTCCATGATGTTGAGATTGCTAACAATGAGGTGACTTAGCACTATTAGGTGCATGCCTTAATTTTTTTCCAAAGTACGCTTGCCCGTGTCTTAAAGTACTCCTCATATTGATCCGTAACCGCCCCGGTATCCGCCACGAGCTTATCATAAGGAACAAAATGGGACTCAATGCGCTCCTTCAACATCTCGTCCGTCAACTGATTATTGTTCTGTTTAAGCATGTCCAAATACAACGCCGGTTCTCTTTTACCAAGAGCAATGTTAGCGGTTTTTCTAATCAAGACTATGTTGAGTGCATGGTTAATCCTCGGATCTTTTTCATTCAATCCAGCATCTACCAATGCCTTTCTTGGGAATACGTGATGTCTATCTAATTCCACATCTTGCTCTAATCGTCTGATTTGGCTAACTGTCAATGTTTCTCCTGTAACCCAATCTATGGAACGATTATTAAGAGAAAGGGCCATGATAGCGTTTCCAATAGGAGATTTACTCTTAATCGGTCTGCTACTACACAAATCCTCCTCTTTAATCACTTTTGTCTTAAATATGGGAGCTTTTTTTTTGGGTTGGTCCCCTTGCTTGATGCTTCGGATATCGTCTCGAAGACACTTAAAATCCTCGTATAATCTATCGTTGGCTTGCATTTCGTAGCGGTTAGAAAAGAAAGATCGCCAAAGATACTTTTTCAGAAGTTTCATAGCGTTTGATTTATAAATTGGATGAATATTAAAGAGTTCATCTTGTAAGGCTGCAATGACATACACAGGTGGTATGCGTGGAAGTATGTCTTTGGTTGGAACGCCATTATCTTCTATGAATTGGAGTGTATCGTCGAGGTTTGATTCAACCATATCCGCATTCTGAGTTCCAGCCTCAAAATTCTGAGTTCCAGCCTTAAAAAGGTATGCTAGTGCATCTTCAAATTTGCCATTCTTGGGAGGCAAGCCATTACTTCCAGTTTTCAGACACGCAATCTTCAGGATGCAATCTCCTATCTCAGGAATCCATTTTTCTTCATTTTGATGAAAATAGTATTTAACTCGATCAGAATTCTTATAGAATCGTTGGATGTGCTCTCGTAGTTTGATGTTGCTTCTTTGCTGTGCCTGTGCAACAGCTAAATCAAATGCGCTAACTTTGACTGACGAACGATTTGTCTCAACAAAAATGGTAGCAGCCTCGTCAACATCAATTCCTTTGAACTCGGCGAACCAGATCTTGTACTCTTCCAATGGCTTTTGTAACTGCTGTTTTATAGAACGCTGAAGATGTCCAGAACGAGCGGCATCTCCCGGTATAACTTTTTCGCACCAATCTACTAGGCGTTCCGGAGAGCTTAAATCATGATCTGGCGGGTCATAGAGAATCTTTATAGGGATTACGTTGTCCGAAAACTGTCCCTCTGGAGTAAGATACTTCTGAAAATCTTTTGATTGGTGTATCACATCCAACACTTGAAGGTCCTTATGTAGATCCCCAACTTTTATGTAAAATTGTCTCTTGCCCGTACCCATCAACCCTTGCCAGAGTGATGTTAGCCGTTGTTGACCATCCAAGATAAGGCTTTTGACATTCTCGTTGGCGGCATCATTGCCTTGTATTGGGCGGCTTCCAAGATCAGTTCCCGATTCTACTAACAATATCGTCCCTGTTGGTCGCCCTAGTAGGACAGCTTTCAAAAATTGTGCTGCTTTCACGTCAGGCCAGACGCGACTCCGCTGGAAATCGGTGAGGGCGAGTTCGCCCTTAGCCATCTCATTCATCCATTCGACGACCGGCTTGCCTGTATAGTCGGGGTTCATCATCGTGTTCTCCAAAAGTGCATAAGTAGATCGTCCACAATCTCGCCAATTTCGCCGAACTCCAATACACCAATTTCTCTAGATGCAACGATGTTGCTGAAACGCCGCAACACTATTGTCTGGTTATTAGCGGTTCGCAATGGCGTTTTCGGTTGTGTCTTGAAGTGCTTCGCCAAACTGTTGACGAAAGCATCTTGCACATCCGTAGAGCCGAACACCGAGCCTCGAGACACGATCATAGTGACCAGATTCTCCCAGTATTGCTGACTGCATCGAACAACATCCAGTAACGCATCTCTTTCCTCAACGCCTTCCCGTTTGAGAATCCGAGCAACCATTCTTTCCCGCCACCATGCGCGCCCAAATGAAGGATTTACAAAGACGCTTCTGTTCCCTCGTGCCGCAGGCAATCCGCTCATGCGCCTGATCACAGTTCTCACACAATCATCAACGAGGCGGTTTCCCTTGTCTCCCTGTGTAGCGAGGGCGCGATCAATTCGCTCGTCTCCGCTTTCTGTCCTTCCGCCATTCGCCGCGAGCCAGTATGATTCCCTAATTGCTCCCGACTTAATATGTTGCAATGTAACCTCAGCCCAAAAGGAAATCCGACAAGCTATCCGAGGCGGTACTCGAGACCATGTTTTGTATGCTACTTGTTCCTGGTCTTTAGTCGGTTCCTTGAAAGACTGCTCGGTCAGAGGCCCGGGAAAATGCTTAACGGGTACCCCTTTGCTCGTGGCAACTTCGTCGTCCATAAACGCCAAAAATTCATCGCTGTCCTTCACTGAGTTAAGGAACTCACGCTGGTAGTAGTTGCCTTTTTCAGACAGTAGATTTTTTTGCAGACGAGTGTATTGACCTTCATCGCGTTCTGCATAGTCGGTAGTAGCGGCATCAGTCATTTTCAGTTTGCCTCGCCTTCAGTTACCTTGATCGGATAGAGACGTGTTGCTACCTCTTCCGGCTCAAAATCGTCTTCAGACCAGTGGCCCAACTTGTTTTCTTCCAGAAACTCCGCAAACGCGACTAAATTATTGTAAGACTTCCACCCCTCTTCTCCATCGTCCTTGTCGTAATCTTGTTTTAGATGGGTAAGGGCGGCGGAAACGATGTGCGTCATTATATTCCCTCCCACTATCCCTTGCCTCTGATGTTTGAGATAGATGAACAAATCTTCTGCCAAGTGAACCTTGAATTTGAAGCCTCCCTCCCTGCTCGGCTCAACCTTGAACTGTCCTTGTTCGAAGTCTTCCTTCAGGCAAAAGTCCAAGAGGCCAAGAACTCCTGATTGCAACGCGAATGTCGAACAGATCGCAATTCTCGAACCTTTCGGCAATTTCAAAGTCCGACCATCCCAGAGAGGGTCCACCCCATCTATTTTCGCATCGACAGTATGCTTGATGTCGACGGCAGTCACAATCATTGGCGTAAAGAAAGGATGTGAGCCGAGATCATCTGGTTCCCATTTAACGACTTGGCTTGGCTTATCTGAAATATGAAGCTTTCTATATGCCGAAACGGGCGTAGCCACCGCGCAAACAAAACGAACCTTACCTTCCTGGATCCAAGTCGCAATCAACCCAGCGTCTTTGATTTCGTGGGACAAAAAGAATGATTTTCCCGGATCTTTTCGCTTCAAACTCACTGAATAGACCCCATCGACGAAACTGCCATTTCCCGCTTCCAACACGGGCCAAGGAAAAGCTCGGCTTCCCGATGCTGGATCGGATGCGCGAACACTAATTTGCATCGACATCTAAGTATTCCTTTCACTTAGTTCGTTGAGGGCTATGTAAATCTACTCTAAATACCGGTACTTCTACCAGGTTTGCCAGTTCTTCTGGAACTTCGTATTCAAGCACCAAGTTGTAGGTTGTACCAGCCGACAGTCCGCGTACCTGTATGGCCCTTTTATCATCTTCCATCTTACTGCTTGGAGCCGACACCCCTCGCGCTTCTATCTCGAACGATTTGAGCAACACCCTTTCATCAGGCCAAACCCGGTCACAGGTCGCGTCCATGTTTTCATCGACACGTAGCGATAGCAACACTTCATCAAATGTCTCACTGCATTCTATTGCAACGATATGTCTTCCCATACCATCCGGGATAGCCGTTGACCGGAATGGCAATGAGCGGGAGGTGCTCCGCTGTTTCTGACTTTTCCTGGAGATTTGATTTGTTCTCTCTACCTTGCCCATGCTGTCACCTTCGTGTTCGATTGTCTCACCAGACCCTGAAAATCGTCTTTGGCTGATGCGGGCCCTTTGAATTGGCACGGGAAAACCCCACATTGCATACTGTTGGGTGGTCCCTCCCGGCTCTTGACCACCTGTTTCTATCAAAAGATAATCGTCAGGCGTGTATTCCTCGGTTCCGATTTCAGGTATTTCACCTCTGATTTTGTTTGCGATTCGTTGTATTGCTACGCTCAATTTTTTTCTTTCTTCGGGCGACAAAAGATTGAACGCTAGTTTATCGTGCATTGGCCCCTCGGCCTTGCGGATGAGGCGATGCAATCCTTTGCCCTCTTTCGCCTTTAGTGTCAGCACGGCGTGAAATGGCTGTCGGTCAGTAAAGTCAGCGCGGCTTAAACCAGGAATACGGTCAGTAATCCACATGCCATTACGAAAAAGATCAACGCGGGTGTTTCCAGTTGGTGAAGGCGTGAGCAACCACATGTTCACATCACCATCTTCAGTCTGCACAAGATGGGGCTCGCCTTCAGTCTGCGTCAGATAAGCTGCGTGCGCGTTTTGTCCTGAAGGTCTAAGTCCTGCAAAAAAAGAATCTTTTCTAGCCGCTTTAATGTTGTCCTTATCTTGCTCCAAGACACCTTTAAGAGTACGTCCGTCAAGCCGCTGGCGTTTTTTGTCTATGTCTATTACTTCTATGACGAGGTTGTCTTGATAGATGGCGACATTGAAGTTGTATGCTGCAACCCTTGACACGACATCCCATAGCGAAAAATGATGATCATCACCGAAACAATTAAATGCGGGAATTACAACGGTAGAGCCATGCTCCCACTCGGACTCAATCTCTTTGAGGTCAGCGGCAACTGCGTCAGGGATGGATCTGGGACCTATAAAATCATAAATTTTGCCATCTTTTCCACTCCTAAACCCTTTGACGAGATAGCCCTGAGCTGCCATAAGACGACTTTTTCCAGCGCGACTCGCCAAAACAGCGCATCCGGAAACCGTGCGTTGACCACCTTTCACGACTCCTCCGTAAAGCACATATCGGAGATCAGAGGCGGGTATTGATGCGAGATGTCCAACCCCATAGGAGCCTGATGCCTCTACGGATTTGACACTGGTGCCTTGACCGAGTAGCGAAGTCATTCTCGTATGGTCGAGACCGATCCCATTATCGAGAATCGACAAGGAATAGTGATTTCCTTTCTTCAATCGCTCCAGTGCTTTTTCAATGTTGTCGACCACCTGTTGCGCCGCATCGGGCAACCCACCATTCCGTTTGTGCTCGTCGACTGCGGCCCTGAAGTGTTCCTCATATCCTGCAATGTCGGGAACGTCACTTCTGCCAATTTGTTTGACCCGAAAGCGAATAACCGCTGTTTTCTCCTCGGCCTCTACGGCGGCATCCAAAGAATTTTGGATAAGTTCTCTGATTATCGGAGACGGACGCAGGTCGTTAAACGATGCAGTGTCAATCGCCGTAAATCCAGTCATTGTTGCCGTCGGGCCAAATTGTAATTTTGGCCCTTTTTGTCTTTTTGCCACTTCGATTCCCCTTGTAGTGTTTTCAATGTGCGTTGCAATACATGACTCGCAATGCCAACCTCTTGCTGTGTTGTGAATCGCCCCAAACTAATCCGAACCCCGGTGGTAGCAACTTCGTGACCAATGCCAAGTGCCTGCAATACATGTGACGGTTCCGGCGATCCGGTGGAACAAGCGGATCCCGTTGAGATGGCGACCTCAGCCGAGACTGCATTTACGAGACGTTCGGCCAGAATGCCGGGAAAGCCTATGTTCAGATTCCCCGGAATACGGCGTTCGGCGTGTCCAAATACTCTCAGGTTCGGAGAATACTCAGATATTTCCGATAGAAGATGGGCCGTTAGTTTGTACATCCGCTGGGCGTCTGTATGCCACTCGGCATTAGCGATCTCACACGCCTCACCGAGACCGACTACAAGCGGTGTTGCAACTGTCCCTGGGCGTAGCCCCCGTTCTTGTGATCCACCCGTCAGTAGAGATTCTATGTTCAGGCCGGGGCGACTGCGAATGTACAATGCTCCCACCCCATTAGGTCCATAGATTTTGTGACCGGAAAGACTCAACAAGTCAACTCCTAACTCGTCAACATCAACGTCGATACGGCCTATTGCTTGGGTAGCATCTGTATGCACAATAGCCCCAGCGGCGTGACAGAGATCGGAGATTTCACTAAGTGGCTGAATTACACCAATCTCATTGTTGACCAGCATCACGGATACGAGCAAGGTTTGGTCGCTTAGAGCGTTTTCCAACATGGACAGATCGATTAAGCCGTCCTCCATGACGGGCAACACTTCGACATTGAACCCGCGACAACCAAGCCATTGGACGGTTTCCAGCACGGCCGGATGTTCCGTTGCCAATGTGATAATTTGCCTGCGGTTGTCGGATGCGGTCGCAATTCCTCGCAACGCCAGATTGCAAGATTCAGTAGCCCCGGAGACAAAAATTACTTCGTTATCATCCGTGCCAAGAAGTACTGCTACTTGGCTTCGTGCAAACTCAACAGCCTCTCTCGCTTCCCATCCAAAGCGATGCCCTTCGGAGTGCGGGTTGCCAAAACTCTCCGCCCAATGGGGTTCCATGGCATCTCGCACACGGGGATCCAATGGGGTAGTCGCTTGGTAATCCAAGTAAATGGGGAGAATATCTTTCAAAGCTTTACTCCGTGCAATCGCAAGGCAACACGGTGTCGGCAAATTGTTCCAAGCCCTCGCCGTTTTTGGTTCTGGTGGTTAGGACATCGTAGGAGAAATCACTCGCACCGAAAAATCCAATAAAATTGGCGGCGTCGGGGTTTGTTCGGGCTCGATTTTCGAGTTTCAGGTTACGCCCGTACATCTGCTCTTTTTTGTTCCACCAGTCGATATCGCATGGTGTGTCGATAGTGGAGCCAAATTCTTTGATATCGTCATTCTTTTTTAATTCCATTGCATTGTGAATCTGTACCAGGTTGTTGACCCCCTTGAGGAAACAATAGACGCAGTTAGAGAGAGCGCCATTTTGGGGGAGATTTAGGTCCCATCCTTGTTGTTCCCAGAATGTATTAACATCCGCTTTGTTTATGTGCATTTTTGTCAGCGGCATATAGATCTGTTCTCCCTCATACCCTTTATTTGCATGGGGATTGGATGATCTGGATTCTACTCTGGCAACTCGCAGTTGTTCGTCGCCACGCAAGCCGATAAAAGCGATGTATTCAATACCGCCGTCGCCAAACCAAGCTTTTTGTCCGAACACTTTACCCTTAAGCGATGGGTTCTCAAAGGCACTCGCAGGCGCAGAGAAATCACGGTAATTCTGTTTCGGACGATAGGTTGGTTGACCCAATACGAACTCCTTTTTCGCAAGAAACACATCTTTAGGCACACCGCCTCCATTGCGAACGTGTCGCTTGTGCATCTGATCGATGTCAACCTGTGATTCAGCAAGTCCGTGCCCCAAATGTGGGATGCTTTTCTTACTCGCAAACCAATCTCGGAGGAACTGACGAGTAACTTCCAATTTGAGAGATTGTGTGCAAACGCGGCTAAACTGATTCGGCAGATATGTTTTGTACGAAAGCATTTCCTCAAAAACTTCACCTCGCCACTGGAAACCGTCGGCGTTCGTCTCTGAGAAGGGAGACTCATTAACCAGTCGGTAGGATGGAATGCGTCGCCATTCTCCTTGCCGTGCATCTTCATAGGTTTGGAATTGAATGAAGAAGAACGGGATGCCGGCTCCTTCTACGCGCCTCTTGCACTCGGCGGCGAAATTGTACGTCTCTGGATGTTCACAGGAAGTGTTGTTGAACACCACCACATCGCCACGGTCTTGCCGAAGAAATCCATTTTCCAGCAAAGTGAAAAGCAACATACCACTCGTGCGCCCGCCTGAAAATTTGACGACATGCGGAAGTTCTCTGTGATTTTTGGACCGATAACGAAATGAGTAGGTTTTGTCGGGATCGTAATGCTTGGACTTTTGTAATTTTTCCGATATTGAGAGTTTGGGTATTGCCCGCATCCGAATCGCCCCTTTCCGAAAAGAATCATCCAACAAAATTTGCGAGATCGACTTCTGTCGCATGTAGCGCAAGCTAATATCCCAATTAAGACGGGGCAAGAAAAAAAGGTTGCAAATCTCCGAATAATTGCTCCTAAGATTCGGAGGGCGGATCATATACGATCACTTAGTGGGTGTTTCCCCTCTTAAATCGCGTTCCTCTTTCCAACGCCCCAGTCAAAAAAATAAGCTCTGGCACTATGCCAGAGCTTTATCGAATGCCCGTTGCACACCTGCGGCTATTTCGTCAAAAACGGTTCGCTCGTCGCCACGAGCATCACCAGATCTTTGAGGCCATAGCCTTGGTCTTTCAACTCGTTCACAATGCGCTCCACCTCGGGGCGGTCTGTGGCTTCCAGCGTGCGCCCGGTCGCGTAGGTCAGCAGCTTTTCGGTGAGGCAGTGGGCGAATTGATCCTTTTTGCCCATCAGAATTTTCTTAAAGCTCGCGATGCCATCGAATTTGCTGCCGTCTGCCATGACATCTGAGGCATCCACTTTCGGCTTCTTCCGCCCGTAATTGTATCGCCACATGCCGATGGGGTCGTAATTTTCCAGCGCGAAACCCAAGGGATCGATGTGGCGATGGCATTCGTTGCAGGTGGCGATTTTGCGGTGGTTTGCCAACTGCTCGCGGATCGTCTTAGACCCCCGAATATCCGGCTCGAGCGGCTCCACATCCGGCGGTGGGGGCGTGGGGGGCGTGCCCAAGATGTTCTCCAAAATCCACACTCCGCGCACCACGGGCGAGGTTTCGATCCCATTGGAGGTCGCGGTCAATACACTCGCGTGCCCCAACAGGCCGCCGCGCTTGGGATCGTTCAATGTCACCTTGCGAAACTCGCGGCCCTCTACGCCCTCCAATTTGTACAACAACCCCAAGTCCCGATTGACAAACGTAAAATCCGAGTCGATAAAATGCGCGATGCTCATGTTCTCGTCGAGAATGTGCTGGAAAAATTCGTGCGTCTCCGTCTTGATCGCATCTTCGAGACGCGCCTGATAATACAACCGGAAATTGCGCGGATCCGGCGGCATCTCCCCGATCTTGTACAGGGCCAACCAGCGTTCTGTAAAATTTTCGACAAAGGCCCGCGCCTTGGGGTCTCGCAACATGCGATCGATTTGCGCCCGCAACACGTCGGGTTTGTGCAACCGCTTTTTCCGCGCCAGCGCGAACAACGCGTCATCGGGCATGGACGACCAGAGAAAATACGACAGCTTGGACGCGAGGGCGTAATCGTCTAGCACCCCCTCATTTTCGTACAAATACAAAAAGTTGGGCGAACACAAAATGGCTTTCATGCCCATCGCGATCGCCTGAGCGCGCGGCGTCCCTGTGCGTTCGCGTCGCGCGACCAAATCGAGGATCTGCGCGATCTCGCCGGACTTGACCGGGCGGCGGTACGCACGCGTGGCAAAGCGCGTCAACACATCGTAGGGCTTGACCTTATTGGGATTGCGATAGCCGAAAATACTCGTGTGGGAGCGCGGCGGCCACTGCGCGTAAAACGGGCCTTCGAGTTCGATTTCGTACACGCGGATCGACGGCCCCAAATAATTTTTTACCGCGACCTCCGTCTGCCGAAAAACGAGATCCCGATCCTCCTTGGCCGGCAACTGGCGCCTGTCCGTCTTGTCGTAGAGCTCGGGGTGATACCGCCGCAGGATATTGCCCCAAAAGAGATTGAGCGGCCCATTTGGATAGGTGATGCGCGGCATATAAGACTCGTCCAAATAGAGTTCGCATTCGTAATCGCGCGGTTCGCCATCGGCGATCATTTCAAATTCCGCCAGCGTCACATCGGACGAATTGCGCTGTCGCAAATCGCCATAACGCCCGGACGCGGCCACGATGCCCATCCGCAGGGGTTCACCCTCATCCGTGCGCGCGCCTTGGTCGTAGGGGTGACTCTGGTTGTGCGCGGATGCGCGCACGCGCATGCGATACATCCCGGAATGCGGCGCGCCCTTGCGGAACGCGTCGATGGACATGTACCCCCACCGATCGTCGGGACGGCGGAACAACTCGTCGTATCCCTGTTTTAAGCGGCGGCTCGCAGGCGCCAAAAACCCGCCGCCCGCCCGCATGATCGGCGGCTGAAAGACGCGCTTTTTCACCTCGGGGCGCGCGCCTAACAACGCGGCGCGATTCGCGATTTGATCCGCGGCGTCGAGATATTTCTCCACCAAAAACCCCGACATCACGAGCGTCTTGCCGATGTTGTCAAAGCCGTGTTCTTCATCGTCTTGCGGAAACGCCTCTGTGGGATCGAACATCGTCATGTCCAAATGCAGCAAATCCCGCACGGTATTGCGGTACTCCTTGCGGTTGAGACGGCGCAACACCGTTTGCCCGCCCGTGCTCTCCTCGCGGTCGTAACGCACCTTGAGCGTGGCCGTAATCCAATTGACCACAGGCTTCAACTCCGCCAACTCGGGTTGCGGTTCTTCGTAAGGCGGCATCAATCCCAGATTCAACATATCCACGATATTTTGCCACGTCAGCAACACGTCCTCGTCATGCAAATCCAGCGTCAGGGTATCGAACCGCAAATCGGCCTTTTGGAGCTCGGCGCCGTGACACTTAAAACACCGCTGCGCCAAAAACGGACGCACGACTTCTTTGTACTTCGCATCGCCCTCGGCCCACGCACTCGCCGCAGACAACAGGATGAACAGCGTCAAAACCGCGCCGAGGAGACTTTGCACCGACGTTTTCATTTGCCCTCCAATCCCCGTAGCGTGCCCGTGCTTTGGCCGAACTGGTCGATCTCCAAGCCGAAATTCTGCAACAGCGTCACGTACAAATTGCTCAGGGGAACGCGCCGGGCCTTTGCTTCGGGGAAGACCATGTGTTGCCCGTGATCAAACCCGCCGCCCGCGAGCAAAACCGGCAAATTCTTATTCGTATGCGAACTGCCATTGCCCATGCCGCTGCCCGATAGAATCATCGCGTTGTCGAACAAGGTCCCGCCCGCCGGATCTTCGATGGCCTTGAGCTTGTCGAAAAACAGGCCGAGGTGTTTCATCTGATATTTTTCGATGATCGTCAAGCCCTCCATCAGCTCGGGCAATTTGCCGTGATGGGAATACTTGTGGTAATTCGTATTCAGTCCCAAATCCGTGGTCTTGATCCCCTGCCCGATTTCCAGCGTGGCGACCCGAGTCGAATCCGTCTGGAGGGCCAGCGCGATGAGATCGTACATCAGCGGCAAGGTCTCGACAAAGGTGCCGTTTTGCGGCATGTCCATCTCCACTTTGGGCTTGGGTTTGTCCAACCACGCCTGGGACATGCCCAACTTCTTCTCGACCGAGCGCACGGAGGTCAAATACTCGTCCAACTTCTCGCGGTCTTGCCGGCCCAACTTGCGCTCAAACGCCCACGCCTCGCCCATCACCGCGTCCAAAATGCTACCGTGTTGCTCGAGTGCGATCGCGCGCCGTTCCTTTTCCTTGGCATTGGAATCCACGAACAACGCCTGAAACACCTGGCGCGGATTGTCGATCGGCGGCACGCGAACGCCCGTGCGCGTCCAGCACATTTCGCAATGCCCGTTGATGCTCACATTCAGCGACGGAAAGCGCGTGTTGACCCCCACGTATTCCGCGGCCTTTTGATCGATGCTGATATTGCCCTCGGGCATCAGCGCGGCGTCTGTGATGCGAATCCCGCTCAAAAACGTATGCGCCGTGCGATGCCCGCCGGTCACGCCGTGATCCAAATTGGAAAAAATCGTAAAATCTCGCCGATGCGCCTCCAGCGGTTGCAACAGGGGCGAAAGCGCGTAATCCGCACCGGACTCCGCGGGGAAAAACCGCTCGGGAATCATCCCAAACGGATTGCCAATGCACACCAACCGCTTGGCCGCTTCGGTACGCG
The DNA here is from genome assembly GCA_965242535.1 of Candidatus Latescibacterota bacterium. Lineage (GTDB taxonomy): Bacteria > Latescibacterota > UBA2968 > UBA2968 > UBA2968 > VXRD01. Next base: position 3,069,883 of record OZ251458.1, on the reverse strand, counting down.
CAAGGGCAAACGCTTTGCTCGCGGCCGGCCCAATGGGGACCATCGCGTCCAAAAACGGCAAGGCCAAACACACGCCCGCCCCTCGAAGAAATGCACGTCGGTTTAGGGATTTCATGGAAAACTCCTTTCGGGAGGGTTGAAAGGTATTGCAATAAACAGGACTCAAAAAATATATTTCAAACTGTAATGCAAAGCAAGGCATAAAACTAGGGGGTGGCGGGTGGTCGGTTCAAGTATCGCCGGGGGCGAGGGATTGAACACCGATGGCATTGTAGAGACAACCCCCTGTGGCATTTGTACCAACTCATTCATTATCGGGATCGCTTTGCTGTTCCCCCGTCCTTCAGAGAAGCCATCGCCAAACATGCGATCCCAAAAAGCCATCACCGAAAGCCATCACGCACAGCGCGCAAGTCCGTCTCGCAACCCACAGCCATTATGCAACCCCCTTGGCAGGCCAACGCATATCGTGCGATTACAAAAGAGCTTGAACTGCTCGGGCAGTTGTACCCCGCTCGCCTACTTTTCTTCAGACGCTTATTCGCGTCTTCTCTGTAGCCAAAAAGTATGAAAACGCGAATAATTTGAGCGTTTGACGCCGCACGCCATAGGCACAGGCGTAGCCAACGCATCGAAGGCAACCCACGATGCTTGAGGACCAAAGTTGTTAGAAGCCATCTAAAAATTATCGGGACCTACCCCCCTAGCCCCCCTTCCTGCGAGGAAGGGGGGAATCAAGGCGTCCTATTTTCGCGGTCTGTACGGTTTTGACCTGCGAAAAGTGAATGTTTTTGCGACTCTCTCAATGGCGGCCCGAGTTTTTAGATGGCTTCTTAGAAAAGCGAGCAATGTCGGTGCAGATTTGTGCGTATCAAAATTGAGAATAACTTAATTTATAGAGTAATTAGTTGGTACAAATGGCACGGGGGCCTGTCCCTACGACTGATGGGGCGAGGGAATTGACCACCCTACACACGGCACGCCTTTGAACGCGCTGTCACCAGTTGTACCTCGTCCGTGCCTTTTGTGTCTTTTGTGCCTTTTGTGGCAATTTGATTTTTATCCTTTCTTTTGTGCCTTTTGTGGCAATCCCATTTTTATGTTACTCCCGACTTCCGAAGAATATACCGTCCTCGCCCTCTCGCTCAAGGTGGGCGTGCTCTGCGTGGTGATCAGCTTGCCCTTTGCCATCTCGTTGGGCTGGGTATTGGCGCGCAAGGATTTTCGCGGCAAGCTCCTCCTCGACGGCTTGTGCCACTTGCCGCTCGTGTTGCCGCCCGTCGTGATCGGCTATTTGCTCCTCCTGCTGTTGGGGCGACGCGGATTTTTGGGGCGCGTTTTGAACGACTGGTTTGATCTGCAAATCGCATTTACATGGCGCGGCGCGGTCCTCGCTGCGGCAGTGGTGGGGTTTCCGCTCATGTTGCGGGCCGTGCGCTTGGCGATTGAAAGCGTCGATCCCCGGCTCGAACGCGCCGCGCGCACCCTCGGCGCCCGTCCGTTTCGCGCCTTTGTGTCCATCACCTTGCGCTTGGCCGCGCCGGGCGTGCTCGTGGGATGCCTCTTGGCATTTGCCCGCAGCTTGGGCGAATTTGGCGCCACGATCACCTTTGTCTCCAACATCGCAGGCGAAACCCGTACCCTCCCGCTCGCCATTTTCACGTACATCAACCAGCCCGATGGCGAAGCCGCTGCCGCGCGCTTGGTCGTCCTCTCCATCATCCTCTCGTTTGCCGCGCTCGTCGCCAGCGAGGCCATCGCCCGCAAAATGAAATCCTAACCCATGCTCACCTTGCGCGCACACAAAAAACGCGCCGAATTTACCCTCGAAGTCGATGTGACGTGTACCCATCCGGTCACCGCGATCTTCGGGCCATCGGGCGCGGGCAAGACCACCCTCTTAAATCTCGTCAGCGGCCAGACGCGGCCAGACGGAGGCGAAATCAGCCTGGATGGCGTCCCCCTCTTTCACGCGGAAAAGGGCATTGACCTGCCCCCGGAACAGCGGCGAATCGGCCATGTTTTTCAAGACGACCTGCTCTTTCCACACTTGACCGCGCGCGAGAACCTCGCGTATGGCTACCGATTTCTCGCCCCATCAGAACGCAAATTTCACCCCGACGCCATCGCGGATCTGCTCGCATTAACCGCCTTGCTCGACCGGAAGCCCGCGAGTCTCTCGGGCGGGGAACGCAGGCGCGTCGCGCTCGGGCGCGCCATCCTGACCTCGCCCAAGCTGCTCCTTTTGGACGAACCCTTGGCCGCGCTCGACCGCGAACTCAAAGACCGCATCATGCCCTATTTGCGCCACATTCGCACGGACTTGGGCATCCCCATGCTCTACGTGAGCCACGCGGTCGGGGAAATCCTGCAACTCACCGGACAAGTCATCGTACTCGACCGCGGGCGCGTGCTCGCGTATGGCGACTTATTTTCTCTCGCGCACCACCCCCAAATCCTCCCCCTGCTCGAAGCGCACGGGTTTGAAAATATCCTGCCCGTTGAAGTGATCGCATCCAATCGCGTGCAATACGACGACCAGATCCTCCACATTCCCCCATGTGATCGCACGCCGGGTACGCGCATCTTTATCGGCATTCGCGCAAATGACCTCATTTTGTGCCGGCAACGACCCATGGGTTTGAGCATTCGCAACGCCCTTTCGGGACGGATTCTCGACATTGTGGAAACGCGCGGGCGGCGCCTCGTCTATATCGACATCGGCAAGCGGCTCGCCGCCGAAGTCACGCCCGAGGCCATTGAAGAATTGGCTCTGAGAATCGGCGACCCCATCATTTGCCTCATCAAAACACACGCGATTCGCATAGGCCCCAATGTCTCGTAACAAAGACCCCCGCCCCATCTATTGTGTGATGGGGAGTGGTTCATTGGGAATTTATGGTGCTCATTCTCATCGCCAACCCGATCGCCTATCCCATCGCCCATGACGCGGTCGCGTACCGCATTGCGATACGGATGAGCATGAGAATTTTCCCTGTTGACAGAACGAGGGAAACCTCGATATTGGCGGTCGGCAATCAACCCCACCGATCCACCGCTTGGAGCCAATGGCGAGAGGTCCTGACCACGAACCACTACCTTATGAACGCAATCCCCAAAAATCTCGCAAACCGAACCGCCATCGTCACCGGTGCCGCGCAGGGCATTGGCAAAGCCATTGCCTCGCGCCTTGCCGATGCGGGAGCGCGCGTGGCTATCGCGGACCTCAATTTGGATATGGCCCGGGAAACGGCGCAACAAATCCATGCAGACGCACTCGCCCTGCCGCTCGATGTCGCCAATGCCGAGAGCGTGCAAACCGCGGTCGATGCATGTCTCGACGCATGGGGGCGCATTGACATTCTCGTCAACAACGCGGGCATTGTGGGGCGCGACGTGCCGGTCAAAGACCTCGCGGAAAGGGACTGGGATCAGGTGCTCGACATCAACCTCAAGGGCACATTCCTCTGTTCGCGCGCGGTACTCCCGCCGATGCTCGCGCATAAAAAAGGCGCCATCGTCTCGGTCGCCTCCATTTCCGGCAAAGAAGGCAACCCGAGTATGGCGCCCTATTCGGTCTCCAAAGCGGGCATAATTTGCTTTACCAAGGCCCTGGCCAAAGAGCATCTCCACGACGACATCCGCGTCAACTGCGTCTCGCCCGCCCTGATCGAAACCCCCCTGCTGGCAAATGTCGAAGCCGAGCAACTCGCGTACATGACCTCCAAAATCCCCCTCGGCCGCCTGGGCCAACCCGAGGAAGTCGCCGCAGTCGTCCACTTCCTCGCCTCCGACGATGCCTCATTCGTCACGGGCCAATGCTACGACATCAGCGGCGGCAGAGCGACGTATTGAAAAGCACCTTAGCTCCTTCAATAAAAAAAGTAAGGGCGTTGAAAAGCAAGGTAAGGGCGTAAAATTTTACGCCCTTAGAAGCCATCTAAAAATTATTGGGACCTACCCCCCTGGCCCCCCTTCCTGCGAAGAAGGGGGGAATCAAGGCGTCCTATTTTCGCGCTATGTATGGTTTTGACCTGCGAAAAGCGAATGCTTTTGCGACGATCTCAATGGCGGTCCGAGTTTTTAGATGGCTTCTTACAAACGTCCTCTCAATCGTCCGTCCTCTCAATCGTCCGTCCTCTCAATCGTCCGTCCTCTCAATCGTCCGTCCTCTCAATCGTCCGTCCTCTCAATCGTCCGTCCTCTCAATCGTCCGTCCTCTCAATCGTCCGTCCTCTCAATCGTCCGTCCTCTCAATCGTCCGTCCTCTCAATCGTCCGTCCTCTCAATCGTCCGTCCTCTCAATCGTCCGTCCTCTCAATCGTCCGTCCTCTCAATCGTCCGTCCTCTCAAACGCCCGCAACCCTCAAATCCAAAGCCACTGGATTATTTGCGTTATGGCGATGAGATGGGCTACTTTCCATCATCCCAACGGGCGCGCGCTGAACACGTCTCGCAAATACAGGATCACCCATCCGAGAGCCGTCACAGCGAGTGCCACGCCCACGGCGATCAGACACAGCAGCCAGCCCGGAGGCCGAGCGTCTGAGTTGTGATAGGGATTTCTTCGCGGGTCGTCCCAACGCATGGTCGCGTTCCAAATTTGAGAAATCGCTTTCAATTCACAAGACCCCAAAGCCTCGGACAAAAAATATATAGGAGACACGCGATGGTCATTCGCATTTCAAACCTGACAAAAACCTATCGCCGCGGTGATCCACCCGCTTTGGACGATGTCAGTTTGAACATCCCGCACGGTACCTTTGGCCTGTTGGGCCCCAACGGGGCGGGCAAAACGACGCTGATCAAAATTCTCTCCACGCAGATGGACGCATCGAGTGGCAATGTGTCGATGGATGACTTCGATCTGGTCCAGAATCGTGCGGAAATTCGCCGGCGCATGGGGTATTTACCGCAACATTTTGGCACCTATCCCCAACTCACGGCCTGGGAATTTCTCGATTATATGGGCATTTTGGGCGGCATTCACAATAAGCGAGAGCGGTTGGATCGCGTTGCGCGTGCGCTGAACGAAGTCGGATTGTACGACGCACGCAAGCGCCGCTCGGGAAAATTTTCCGGGGGCATGATGCGGCGCCTCGGCATTGCCCAAGCCATTTTGACCGATCCGGAATTTCTGATTGTCGATGAACCCACCGTCGGTCTCGACCCGGAAGAACGCATCCGGTTTCGGGGCATTTTGGGACGCTTGAGTAGCGACCGCGCGATTTTGATCTCCACGCATATCGTGGGCGATATTTCGAGTACCTGCGACAATCTCGCGGTTTTGAATCGCGGCCGGCTGATCTTTCGCGGCTCGCCCGCGGAACTCATCTCAAAAGCCGATAGCAAGACGTGGGAAATACAGATCGATGAGCCGGGGTTTGAAACTCTGTCGCAAGCATTTCATGTGGTCACCGTCAATGTAGCAGGCGATCAGATGCATCTGCGAATGGTGGGCGATAACGATCCGCCCCCCAATGCCAAAGCAGTCGCGCCCAACCTCGAAGATGCGTATGTCTATTTCATGGGCGGCGACACCGAAGGAGAATTTGGATCTTAGCCGATTAAAATTGGGAACTCGCCTCTCTCTCGGCGATAGAGAAAAACGAATACTTTTGCAATTATTCAATGCCTGTCGGGGATTTTAATACAGCTTCTAAACAACAATTTTAGATAAAACAGCGGATTCGTGAGGTGTTTTTTAGGCACGGCATTAGCCATCATGCCGCAGATCAACTCGCGCACCTCGTCGTTGTGCGCGGCTTTGTGAATCGTAAAATTGAGCAGGGGACGCCATCGCCCCAATTTTTGCATCCGCGTACTCGTCGCCAACTCGTCGCCTAGAGCATCCCACAGGCGGTCTTCGTATCGCTTCAAAAAAGCCGCTGAATAATCCTTTGCCGCAATCGCTTCTTTCGCGGCCTCAATGGCAAAGCGCGCCGAATACAGCGCGTTGCCGATCCCCTCACCCGTAAATGGATCGATCAATCCCGCGGCATCGCCCAAGAGCAACACCCCATCGCCGTAACTTTTGCGGCGCGTGCTACCCACTGGCAAATTCCATCCCACGGGGTCTTCGAGCGGTCGCGCATCTTTGAAACGATGGGCATAAGGCGGCCGGTGAATCACCTCATCCAATGCCCGCTTCAAATCCACTCTCCGTTTTTTGAGCACATCGTGGCGCATGCCAATGCCCACATTTGCAACCCCGTTCTCCAGCGGAAAAATCCAAAAGTAACCGGGTAGCACTTCATCCACAAAATGCAACTCAATCCGATCGCTTAACCCCACCACATTCTCGTAATAACGCCGAATTGCCACCACCCAATGCGCGAATTCGTGCGCGTACAATCCCGCCTTGCGCGCCACTGTGGAATTAAAGCCATCGCAACCCACCACCACAGGTGCCCGCAGCTCCCGTTCCACGCCATCCACCACTCCGCGCACTCCCACCACTTGCTCGCCTTCGCGCAACAGGTCTTTGACAGCAAACCCCTCATAGCACGCATCGACGACTTTTCGCGCTTTTTGAAACAAAAAATGATCCAGCACCTCTCGCCGGATCACAAAGCCTTCCATCGGCAAAATTTTGCCCGTTGCACGATCTCGGTGGTCATACCCGCGCAAATCCACGCACGCATGGACGTGATCCGGGCTACCAAACACCACCTCTCGAATCGCCGCGCCAGGCAATCGCGCCACCTCGTCGAGCAAACCGAGTTCGTGCAAAATCGACACCACTTTGCCAGATAGCGCGTCCCCACAAATTTTATCCCTCGGAAACCGCGCCTTATCCACTAAACAGACCCGCAATCCCACGCGATGGGCATAGAGTGCCGCTGTCGCTCCCGCCGGTCCTGCCCCGACGATGATCACATCGTATTTGTCAGCCATATCACAAAAAAATTGTCCACTTAAAAAAGTCACTGGTTTCCGGCTTTCGCTGGGGTGATGGTTGTAGGCGATTTCCAACTCAATTTAAGCGATGTTACGCAATACGTCAAATGAGCCCTCGAAAAAGCACCCTCCCAAAATACCCCAAAATAAGGCCATCTCGCAATCCCCATCCATCTTGTAAGCCGCCCTTTTTTGTTTGTCGCACACCGATTTTTTTTTATTATGCGTCGAACGTACACAGGCGTAGCCTACGATGGGTGAGTCATAGGGGCCTCCCATCTCCGAATTATTTAATTTACAGAGTACTAAATTCCATCTTCCTTCCGCGCCGTGAACGGGTCTGTACAGCGACACATTGTACCCCGCTCTGCGCCTTTCGCAGTGGTCATTTTCCCGTAGCGAAAAAACATGTCGAAAGATCAACACATAAACCCATGGCCCCTCGTCGGCGTGGGGGTGGTTGCCTTTGCGGCGTTTGCGAACAGCTTGGGCAATGGGTTGGTCTATGACGATCACTTTTTGATCGAGCGCAACCGCTTGATTCTCGACGCGGATCTGTGGGGCGTTTTCACCACGCATTACTGGGGCGGATACGAAGACGAGGCCAATGCCAATGGACAATATCGCCCACTCGCGGTGCTGTCTTTCGTGCTGGATGGATGGGGCGGGATCGCGCCGTTCCGATTTCACCTGACCAATGTGCTCTTGCACGTGGGCAACAGCCTGCTGGCCTATCTCCTTTGCGCGAGCATGGGACTGCAACGCGGGGCGGTTTTTGCCGCCTTGCTCTTTGCCGTGCATCCCATCCATGCCGAAGCCGTCGCGGGTGTGACGTTTGGCCGCGCGGATTTGTTGGCCGCGTTGTTTTCGCTGTCCGCCCTATTGCTGTACGTCCGTCGGCGCGGGTATGGATTGGCCCTCGCGAGTTTTTTTTGCGCCTTGCTCTCCAAAGAAAGTGCGCTGACCGCGCTGGGGTTGGTGGCGGTCGTCGACGCCACGCTCGCCCTGTCTGAAGCACGGGCCGTGCGGGTAGGCGATTTAATCCGGCAACGCGGGCCGCGCTGGGCAGGCTTTGTCGGGGTTTTTGTCCTCTATCTGGCCCTGCGAAAAGGCGCGGCGGGGTTGGGGTTTTCAGCCGAAAATGTGCTCGTGCTCAACAATCCGCTCATCGATCAACCGCTCGATCACAGGCTCATAACCGCCGCTGGGCTGTTCTACGAGTATCTCGCTCTCGTCCTGTTTCCCAGCCCGTTGTCCGTGGATTATTCCGCGATTCCAGTCGTCGCGTCTCTGCTCTCTCTCGAAGTGCTGGCGGGCCTGGTCATGGGCGTTGCGGGCATCCTGTTGTGCGCGGGTGCTTTTTGGAGGGCATGGCCCCGCGTTTTTTTTGGACTGGCATTTTTCCTCGTGTCCTATTCGGCGGTGTCCCAAACGCTCGTTTTGATCAACGCCATCTTTCAAGAGCGGTTTTTGTACCTGCCGGTTTTGGGCTTGTTCGCGCTGGCCGGGCTTGGGTTTGAGCGCGTTCAAAAACGATGGGCATTTGTTCTCGCCGGCCTGATCCTCGCGGGCTATGGCACTCGAACGGCGGTGCGAAACGCGGATTGGCACAGCGATTTGACCCTCTACCAAAGCGCGGTGGCGGCGTATCCCCAAAGCGCGAAAATGCAACACGCCTTGGGAGACGCGCTTGCCGAACGCGGTCGGGTCGCCGAAGCCGAGGCGGCTTACCAAAAGGCGTTGGCGATCCGGGAAGATGCGCTGACCTATAATAATCTGGGCAATTTTTACGCGGCAATGGGCCGGTTTGAACGGGCGGTATCCGCGTACCAAAAAGCGGTGGCGATGCAACCGGACTACGCCGCCGCGTGGATGAACAAAGGGCTTGCGGCGATGCGGGGCGGGCAGGTGAGAGACGCGCACGCGGCCTTTGAACGCGCGGCGGTTCTCAATCCCGATGACGCAGAGGTTTTTTACAATTTGGGCGTCGCCCGCGAGGCCATGAACGCGCCCGGGCCTGCGGCTTCGGCTTATGCCCGCGCCATCGCGTTGCGCCCGGGTTGGGCCGAGGCGCATTTTAATTTGGCAAAAGCCCATCGGGATCGCGGCGACAAACCCGCGGCGATCCGCGCATATCGCCGGTTTTTGCAACTCTGGCGCGGAGATCCACAAGTGGCGCAGTTGGCACGCCGAGAACTCGAGAGCTTATCGCGATGAAAAAATCCCTTCCCGATAGCCGACCGATCCGAGCCTTTTTCAACCGCGTAGCCGAGGGCCGAGATCGTTGGCGCAGGCGCAACCGCACCTATCACAAAGAGGTGTTGCGGTTTTGCCGCAGCATCGTGCCGGAAGGCGCGTCTGTGTTGGTCTTGGGATGCGGCACGGGCGACCTGTTGGCGGGCCTGAAACCCAAACGCGGACTCGGGATCGACTTCAGCGAGGCGATGGTGCGACAGGCGAAAAAAAAATACGCGGACTTGGAATTTCGCACGGGCCGCGCCGAGTGTTTGCCCGAAGGCGAGCGGTTCGAGTGGATCATCGTGTCCGACCTGCTGGGTTTTTTGTCGGACATTCAAGATGTGTTGAACGAATTGTGGAAGGTGGCGCTGCCCAGTTCCCGCGTGCTGATTACGCATTACAATCCCCTGTGGAAACCGATGCTAAAGGCCGCGGAGCTATCGGGCTTCAAGATGCCCGAACCCGTGCAAAACTGGCTGACGCATCGGGACATTCAAAATCTGCTCTCTCTGTGCGGCTTTGAGACGATTCGCCGGGAGAACCGCCTGCTTTTGCCCCGCAACGTGCCGGGGTTGGCGTGGCTTTCAAATCGCTTGTTGGCGAAGTTGCCGGGGGTGTGGCGCCTGGGCCTGATCCAGACCTTGGTCGCGCGCCCGGTTTTTCCCGCACGCGAGGCATCCGCGGTTTCGTGCTCGGTGGTAGTGCCCTGCAAAAATGAGCGCGGCACAGTGGAAGAGGCCATCGTGCGAACCCCGCACATGGGCGCGGATCTGGAACTGATTTTTGTGGTGGGACATTCGACAGACGGCACAGCCGAGGAGGTCGAGCGATGCATGGCCGCGCATGCGGATGCGACTATTCGCCTGATCCGGCAAACCGGGATCGGAAAAGGAGACGCTGTGCGACAGGGATTCGACGCGGCCCGAGGCGATGTGTTGATGATTTTGGACGGGGATCTGACCGTCGCGCCCGAGGAGTTGCCCAAATTTTTCCACGCGCTGGTGTCGGGCAGGGCCGAACTGGCCGTGGGAACGCGGTTGATCTACCCGATGGAACGCGAGGCCATGCGCTTTTTGAATCTGTTGGGCAATCGCTTTTTTGGTCGGGTTTTGAGTTGCCTGTTGGGCCAGCGCATTTCGGATACGCTGTGCGGCACCAAAGCCCTGTTCGCTTCGGATTACCGAAAGGTCGTCCGCATCCGCCAGGATGTGTGCGACTTCGATCCGTTTGGCGATTTCGATCTGCTCTTGGGCGCGTCCAAGTTGGCTCGCAAAATCGTGGAAGTGCCGGTGCGATATCGGGATCGCGTGTACGGAACGACGCAGATCCACCGGTTCCGGCACGGCTATTTGTTGCTGCGCGTCTGCTGGGCCGCGTTCCGAAAGCTGTGTTGATGAATGGATAGGTCGTAGATTTGGATGGGCACGGGGGCCATTTGTACCAACTAAATACTCCGTAATTAAATGATACGAAATGTTGATCCGCACCCATCCGCACCGACATTGCTCGCTTTTCTAACAACTTTGGTCCTATAGCATCATTGGTTGCCTTTGATGCCTTCGGCGACCTACTTTTTTTCAACAGCAAAAAAAAGTAGGCGAGCGGGGTACAACTGCTCAAGCAGTTCAAAAATGCCGCTCTCATGCGCCGAGGGGCTAGGCACAGCGCAAAGCGCTTTTGTAATCGCACGACATGCGCCAGCCTGCAAGGTGGGTTGCAAAACAGAAGTGCGTTGCGAGACGGACTTACGCGCTGTGCTTGATGGCTTTCGTTGATGGACTTTTGCGATGGCACTTTGGCGACGGCTTCTCTGAAGGACGGTGGAACAGCATCCCGATAATGAATGAGTTGGTACAAATGGGGCCTGTCCCCGCGATTTCCATGCATTGATTCGCCGATTCGTTGGAGGTATGAGGTGTTCACTTTACCAAGGGTCAGATACGGTCTGCTGATGGCGTCCGTCGTCGCGCTTTGCTATGCCGAAGCCCATGCCGAGAATCTGGTCATCCGCACGGGCGAGACCGAGCGCGTGTGGACCTTCTCGCGGCAAATCCATGGGATCGATCTGACGGAACTGTGGCGCGATGAAGCGGGCGAGGAACGGTGTTTGGGCATTTTCCCCGGGCGACCCGGGCGGTTGGGAAAGACGGCGACAGGACGCATCATCTATCAGTCCCTGCCGCTGGTGTTGCCCGCGCCGGGCGATGTTTTGAATCGGGGAAATACGATTTCACTCGCCCCATCGCGGTACTGGGCATTGAAATCGCGGGAGGTTTTCGCGTTGGGCGATTCGGAGATCGGTCGATCCGTCGTCTGGGCGACCGAAACGCTCAGCGGATTAAAACCGACCGCGCCAGCCGCAAGTGAAAAGGCGATAGCCGATCTGCAAGCGGGCTTCAACGCCGTGCGCATGGCGCAGTTGAGCCTCTCGCGCTGGGAGTTCAAACAGGCGTCCGCTTATTATTCTCAGGCGGCAAAATCGCTCGACAAACTAGGCGAGCGAGCGGCGAAGATCGGCTTGTCAGACGCGCCCATGCGAGACTACGTGCATGCGTTTCAATCCGCCGCGCGCGAGATTCGACAGGATGGATCCCGCTGGGTGTGCCGCGATCACCTCGCGGCTATCGCCGAATTGTTGACAGCGTATCGCAAGGCCCATCGCGGGGAAATGCCCGATCAGCTCAACGCCCTTGGGCAATGGGCGAGCGGTCGATCCCGCGCAAATGCCGAAGCGGTTTTTCGCTTGTTCCGCGCACCGGTGGATCGGGAAAATACGCGATCCGTCAGTTATTTTTACCGGCCCGATGCCGCGCCGGGCGAAGCGGTTGTCGCGAGTTATTTTTATCCCGGCCGTCTGGTGGAGCTCATTCGAGCGGATGATGGCTACCGCGTGCAAGATCGCGCCATTGGGCAGGCGCAAGTGGATTCGCTTTTAGAAATGGGCGAGACGCTTTTGGCACGGGGCGACTCGCTCGCCGCGGCCATCCTAACCGCTCTGACGCGGGTGGCCCCTCAACTGGCGCAGGGGCATTCGCTTTTGGGATATGCCCTGATGCAGGCCGGCGATGATGACCGCGCGCGGGATGCGTTTGAACGGGCTATCGACCTCGACCATCGCCTCGCCGAGGCGTACAATGGCATGGGCCTCATTTTTCGCAATCGGCCCAAGGGGATGTACACGGCCATCCGCTATTTCGGAAAAGCCCTTCGGTGGCATCCGACTTACCTCGACGCCCGCTTCCACATGGCGCAGACGCGGTACGACCTCAAGGAATACGATACCAAGCGGGACCTCGACCACGTCATCGCGCTGGATCCGAATTACGCGCCCGCTTACAAACTCTTGGGCAAGTGGTGGGAGGGACAAGAGGAAAACTACGAACGAGCGGCGATGGCGTACGCTCGGTATGTCGCGCTCGCGCCCGGTGATCCCGAAGGCCGGGAATTGCTTTCGAGAGCTTATTTACGCAGCGAAAATTTCGACCGCATCATCCATCTCTTGGAAAATCACATCCGCGAACATCCCGAAGAAATCGCATCCTTGCCCATTTTGGCACAGGCGTGTTTGGAACTCGACCGTCCAAACTGGGCGCAGGCTTATTTTTTTTCTTACGTGGATCGGTTGCCCCCGCAACGCCGTAGCCTGTATGAGGATATCCGATTTTTGGCATCTGTCGAGGAATTGGAGGAATACACCAGCCTCGATACAGACGCGGCGCGGGCCTCATTTTTGCAACAGTTTTGGTCCCTGAAAGACCCGAATTTGATCACGGCGATCAACGAACGCAAGTTGGAGCACTACCGCCGGGTGTGGTACGCGCTGACGAATTTCGCAGATGGCAAAAAGCCCTTTGATCGGCGCGGCGAGGTCTATATCCGATTTGGCGAACCCGATTACCGGTCGCGGTCCAACATGCTGAACGCGGATCAAAGTCTGGCGGTGCAGCGGGTGAAGGAGCGCGTGGCCCACACCTTGTTTGGCACGGCGGCCGCGCAGCAAACGTACTTCGGACCGGTGTATCCGGTGCGCGGCCTCCACACCAAATTGGGCGAATCGACCCAACTCCGGGCGCGAGTCGATGCCGACGCCATGCGACAAGCCCTCGACAACTCGCAGGAACAGCAGCGGCAGCAACTGGCGTCGGGCGATGAAGAGCGGCGGATGGTGCGGGCCGGGCAAGCCACCGCAGACGACCAATCTGGGGAAGACATCAGCGCGTTTGAACGGCTGGCAAATACCGCCGTGGTCAGCGAGGGCCGCGAAAGTGGGTTTTTCGACCTGCAACCGGATTTCCACGCGGTTTCCGCGCAAGAAGACGCGTCGATGGTGCGGTGGGAAACGTGGATCTATACGGAGGTGAACGGGGGGATCGAGATTACCTTTACGGACGAGGCGATGACGGGAAATTTTGACTTTGCCCCGCCGCCTTTGGATCCCAATATCCCCATCCGCAGGCTGGCGCTGTTGAACCGGTACAATCCCCGCCGCATCGCCGAGTTTGCCGCGCGGGTGACGCCCGATTATTACGCGACGCCCGAAAATACCCGTCCGTTGGAATTTTATTACGATCTGGCGGATTTCCAGGGCCTCGGCCCGGGCGTGAGCGCGTTAGAGGTTTATACGGGCGTCCCGCAGGCGTTCGGCCGGTATTTCCCAGAAACGAATACCACCGAGTTGGTGGTGGAGCGCACGGTTGCCCTGTTGAACGAGCAAACAGGGGATGTGTATCGGCGGCAGGGCGATGTGCGATACCGCAACACGGGCGACCAAACCGGCGTGCGCGGGGCCTTTGTGCCCGACGTGGTGCGGTTAGAGGCGCCGCCGGGACATTACAAGCTGGAGGTGCATTTGCGCGACCGCCTCTCCGGAAGGCAGGGGCGGTATCGGCAGATGATCGAGTTGGAGAAATACCGGGTCAGGGCGATGAAGGTGAGCGATCTGGAACTGGCGTGGCGCGTCGCCGAGGGCGGCCCGCAGGACGAGTTCCGCAAAGGCGCGTTGCACGTCATCCCCATGCCCACGCGAACCTATCCCAAGGGGCAGAGCGTTTTTGTGTATTACGAAATCTACAATCTGAAACGCGATGCGTTTGGGCAAACGCGGTACCGCGTGGAATACACCATCGCGCCAAAGGGCAAAGGCATGGGCGGCGCCGTGTCTCGGCTGGTGCAAACGCTCAAGGGCAAACGCGGGCAGGTGCTCATGGGCTACGAACAGGTGGGGACGATGGATTTGGAAGCGGTTTATACGGAGTTGGAATTGGGCGACCGCGCGCCTGGTCGGTACGCCCTGGAGATCAAAATAACCGATTTGAACGGCGATCAGACCGCGGTTAAAGATGCCCTTTTCGTGGTGGCAGAGTGAAAGAATCAGCAGCCGGTTAAAATTGCCGGCAAGCCTCCGCGCAAGGGGTATAGACCCGTTGTCGGTTGGGGGGCACTTTTCCGCCTTGACTGCGGGGATGAACTTGGGTATATTTGCATTCGCATTGGGGGCGACATGGATTCGACGGGGGTGGAGAGATGATGGCTGCGTGTCGAGGTGCCCAATCACCTCGTAAAACAATTGGGAAAAACGCAACTGCGGACGATAACACGTACGCAATGGCTGCCTAACCAACCGTTACGCAGTCCGTTCTGTCAGACCTCGCCTGCGTGGTCTGGTCAGAGCGCCGACGAGAGCAGGCTGGTTCGGGAGTTTCCGCTCGAGGGCCTCCGAACGAGATAAAATCGGGCTGGCATTCCAGCGACCCTGTCTGTTGGGGCGCGGGATGCGAGATTTGATAAATAGACTACACACGTAGATGCCGTTGTCAAACCGCTTTCGGACGCGGGTTCAATTCCCGCCGCCTCCACCAATAATGAAATCGCAACTTCCATAGAGTTGGAAGTTGCGATTTTTTTGTTCGAAATCGATTTCCCATTGCCCGATATACGGGTGCCTTCAACGAGTCCCGGCTTCGGACAGGCACGGGGCCATCTGTACCAATTACTCCCTAAATGAAATGATACCAAATTTTGATACGCACCAACCCGCACCGACGTGGCTCGCTTTTCTAAAGCGTTTGGTCCGAAAGCATCGTGGGTTGCCTTTGATGCCTTCGGCGACCTACTTTTTTTCAACAGCAAAAAAAAGTAGGCAAAAAATGCCGCTCTCATGCGCCGAGGGGCTAGGCACAGCGCAAAGCGCTTTTGTAATCGCACGACATGAGTCAGCCTGCAAAATGGGTTGCAACAAAGATGTGGGTTGCGAGACGGACTTACGCGCTGTGCCCGATGGCTTTCGTTGATGGAGTTTGGCGATGGCATGGTTGGCGATGGCTTCTCTGAAGGACGATGGAACTGCAAAGCGATCCCGATAATGAATGAGTTGGTACAAATGGGCACGGGGGCCTATCCCTACGATGGATGGCTATCGCGGTCATGCTCGGATTACTCGCCTTCATACTCGGATTACTCGTCTCTCAAAAAGGTTTCAGCACAGCCAGCGCGACAATGATGACCGCGATGAGCGTCGCGACATGGCCGACCGTGCGAAAGTAGGCCGCGCTTTTGGCGTTTTCGCCGCGTTGAAAATTTTTGCGTTGGCGCGCCATCGCGCCGTGCAACCCGGCGAGCACGAGCACCAGCAGCAGTTTGGCGTGTAGCCAGCCGGCCATCTTGCCGCCGATAGCGAAGATCAAGAGGAGGCCCGTGATAAAGACCGCGATCAGACACGGTAGGAGCAGAAGGCGCAGGAGCTCGCGTTCCATGCGTTGAAAGGTCGCGTCCGCATCCGATCCCACAGCGTCGGCGTGATACGCGAATAGGCGCGGCAAATACACAAGGCCGATCAGCCAGCCGATGAAGGCGACGAGGTGAACGGTTTTGAGCCAGAGATAATATTCCGTGAGAAAATTCATCGCGTGATCCTCAATCGTAGTTGCTGCTGTTGTGGTCGCCCATCAGGCGGCGTTGGCGCGAGGTGGCGCGGGCGAGAATTTGGGGGTCAAATTGAAAGCGGTTGAGATAGGGCGGGTATTTTTGCGCGATCATGCGTTTGGCATAGTGAACTTGAAGCAAATAGCGCGTTCTGTCGCTGGTGTTGGCCGTGCCGCGATGCCACACTTCGCAGCGAAAGATGACCGCGTCCCCCGCGTTGCACATAATGGATTTTTCGGTCTGGCCTTTCCAACTCGTATCGCCACTGGGGCTTCTGCCCGAAAGGTGACTGCCGGGGATGAAGTTGGTGGGGCCAAGGGCCTCGGTGATGTCGTCGAGGTAAAAATGTGCGGTGGTGATAAAGATGGGGAGGCGCGTCCGGGGATCCGCGAGGATGTCTTCGGGCAGGCTTATGGGCAACCAGTCCGTGTGGAGTTTTTGATCCGGGCGACCGGGGCCGGTCATCCACGCGGTCATGCCAATGCAGTGGCAATCGCTGCCGTGGATGGCCTCTGCGATTTCGATGATGCCGGGGCAATCGAGAAATTGGAGGAAGTGCGGGTGCCGGTTGAAGGCGTTGTTGATGTGTTTGTTGACGTAGCCGAGGTCTTCGGGCCGTCCGTCTTTGTCGAAACTTTCCGGTATGGGCATCAGGGCGTCCATGTGAGCGCGGAGTTTCGCAACCCGAGGGGGCGCCAAGACATTGGGCAGATAGGCGTAGCCATCGCGATACAGGGCTTCGGTTTGATCTGCGAGGGTATCAAAGGCGATGAGCGGAAGCGGGGCGACCATATCCATACTCCTTGGGCGATGAGTCCGTGAGATCGGGCGAGAGGTGTTGCATCGGGGTCAATGCGGCCAAACGCGCACGCTGCTGATCAGTCCGTCGGCGTGGGCGGTCGTCATGGGAAGCGAGGCGCAACGGTTGTGTCTATCCCTTGACCATTCCCAACCGTTGCCTGTCAGAACGCTTAACTTGCTGTGTTTCCCGCGTTTCGCGCTTTGAGTTCCCCTTTTCGTTCTCGTTTCGGTTACGCGCTTGCCCCGCGCCCCGGCCCCCGCGTACCAGCCGCCACCGAAGCCAAAAAAATGGGGTTATTCAATCGTCCCTGTAATGTCGGGGATTTCTTGCCCATTCCCCAGCGTCAACTGGTGAACTGTGACGCCAATATTTGGATTGCTTGGACAAACCACATTGAACCCGGAACCAAACTGAACATCTGCAAAATGCCCATTGTTCAGTTGTATCGGCTGGGTAAAGGCAATGCTCATTGTTGCATTGTTGTTGCGGTCTGGAACAACGATAGCCCCATACGACGCCGGGATACTGATTTGCCAAAAGTTCAACACGGAGTTTTGCGTATCAATCAACAACCTCGCACCCGATATTGGCTCCGACAGCCCCTCAATATGGATTTCAGCCGCCATGATACACTGGTTGCCGTTCCTTCCGGGTATCGTTTGGCTTGTAGTATTGAAAGACAAAGAATACCCTACGGTTGGACAGCCGACAATGGCCTTGATACGTCCATAGATGGTGTCGAGATCGCCATCGCTTGCGATGATATCAGCCAACTGCTCTTGCGTGATTAGCCCAGCTACAAGGACTGGGGCAATATCGGTGGCAGTCATTTCGGACAGGGCACAAAAGCGTTTCACGTCCAGCGCGGGTTGCTGTGGTGGTTGCGGTTGCTGTGGTGGCTCGGGTTGCGGTTCGGGTTCGGGTTCGGGACAGCGTGTTTGTGCCAACGAGTTGAACGCATCGTTGCTTGCCGTCAATCTGCGTTGGGTTTCTGCAAGGTCCCCCGCCAGATTATGAACCCGATCTTGCAGATGCGTTATGCTGTCTCGCAACACGCCCAACACAGCCAACGAATCCACATCCGGGCTGCGCGGCGATGGCACGCAGTCGCCCGTCGACGTTCCAAACAGACGCGCAAAAACGAGAAAATCAGAAAAATCAATCATGCGGTTTCCGTCCGTGTCCAAATCGCACGGATCGGCTTGTCCTTCTGCGGCCCTCGTGACCGCTGTCACCAGCACCAGCCCCAACAACAGATGTTTCATGATCGCTCCTTTGCTCATGGTCATGGTCGCTCCTTTTTTCGAATATCGTCTTACCATTGCGCTAAGTAAAGCGCGATTTCCCCGCCCTTTTTGGGCTAAAGGTTGTACCATCCGCGCCCGCGCAACCCGCGGTTCGAAGCGCGATTTTTCCCGCCCAAATCGTTGTACTGCGGTCGCCGTTTTTCCCCTCGAAGTCGAACGCGAGATTTAGCGCGAGAGGCGCGATCTCAATTTTGGGCGCGTGTTTGTCCCCTTGATCGCGGTAATCGTCGAGAGAGCACAATCACTTCTTTCAGGGGGAATGAGAGACGGGCCGATAGGCCGCCGGGTCTTCGATCCCGTTTTGTGCAAACCCCTTTAGGCGCAACGAGCAGGCGTCGCACTGCCCGCACGCGCGGCCTTGTGAATCGGGGTCGTAACAGGTGCAGGTCATGGCGTAGTCGATGCCGAGTCCCAACCCGCGGTTGATGATATCGGCTTTTTGCAGGTCGATGAGCGGGGTGTGAATGGCAAAGAGATCGCCTTCGACGCCTGCTTTGGTGGCGAGGTTGGCCATGGTCTCGAAGGCGACGATGTATTCGGGGCGGCAATCGGGATAGCCGCTGTAGTCGATGGCGTTGACGCCGATGAAGATGTCGCGGATGCCGAGGGATTCGGCCATGGCGAGCGCGAAGGATAGAAAGATGGTGTTGCGCGCGGGGACGTACGTGACGGGGATGCCGTCGGACATTTCATTGGCATTGCGATTTTTGGGCACATCGATGTCTCCGGTCAATGCGGATCCGCCAAAGGCGCGCAGGTCGATATTGACGATGACGTGATCGCGCACGCCAAAATGCGCGGCGATTTTTTTCGCACACGCGAGTTCGGTTTCGTGCCGCTGCCCGTAGCGAAAGGTGATGGCATAACAATCATACCCCTCGTTTGCGGCAATGCCCAAAGTCGTGGTGGAATCCAATCCCCCGCTGAGCAAGACAATGGCTTTCTTTTTCATGCATCTATCCGTTCGATCGAGATTTTTAGGCGAGAAGCTCGGAAATTGAACGATCTGTTCAACACCTCGCCCAAAAAAGCGGAAATTTTAGCCTTTCGCAAGCGGTGCGAAAATTGCCCGAGATTCATCGCAAACGAGTTGATTGACACCCAATACCTTGCGGGTTACATTTCAAATGAGGAGCATTTTGATGGAAATGTACAATCCGGCGCATCCCGGTGAAATACTGAAAGAGCTTTGTCTGGCGCCCCTGAACCTGAGTGTGCCAGAAGTCGCACGGACGCTCGGCGTGGCGCGAAAGGCGGTTTCGGAACTCGTCAATGGCGAGACGGGCATAAGTCCAGAAATGGCGATTCGGTTGGCTAAGGCATTTCAAACAACGCCTGTTTTCTGGCTGAATTTGCAACTCCAATACGACCTCTGGCACGCGCAACAAAAACTCGGCGATCTCCAAATCGCGCCGTTGACCGATACCGCACCGGCGATTTGATGATCGCGTTGCCGCGTATTATTTTTTTTGTTCACGACTGTTCCAAAGGAAATTTCGCAATGCTTAAAATCACATCCGCCAAAGCCCGCACTGGGCACAAAATTTGGCTTCGATATTCAGATGGCGTTGAGGGCGAAGTCGATCTGTCTCATCTCGTTGGGAAAGGTGTTTTCTCCGCGTGGAACAATAAAAAGGCGTTTCAGAATTTTCGCGTTAAAAACGGCAGAGTTGTTATCTGGACAGATGAAACTGATCTGTGTGCCGATTCGCTCTATTTGGAGATAACGGGAAAGGCGCCCGAAGATGTTTTTCCCATGTTAAGTACTCTGTAAATACTCTGAAAATTAAGTTATTCTCAATTTCGATACGCACAAATCAGCACCGACATTGCTCGCTTTTCTAAAGCATTTGGTCCTACAGCATCGTGGGTTGCCTTCGATGCCTTCGGCGACTTACTTTTTGTCAACAGCAACAAAAAGTAAGCAAAAAATGCCGCTCTCATGCGCCGAGGGGCTAGGCACAGCGCAAATCGCTTTTGTAACAAAACGACATGCGTCGGCCTGCAAAGTGGGTTGCAAAATGGATATTGGTTGCGAGACGGACTTGCGCGCTGTGCTTGATGGCTTTCGTTGATGGGCTTTTGAGATGGCATATTGGGCGATGGCTTATTGGATATACGGCATCACGTCCGTCACGCTCTTGAAAAATTGAAATTCATAATTATTTAATTTACAGAGTAGTAAATTGGATCCTTTGAAATAGAAGCCAAACTATTTTTCGACGGGCGTTGCCGCGAGGCCCGTCTGCCATTCGTTGCCTCTCAACCCCGCGTAGAGCATAAAATAGCGGTTGCCGATCTCGAACACCTGCGGCGTGAGCAACCCGTCGCCATCCCATGCCTTGGGATCGGGCGAGGGCGTAAAAATGGGATTGTGCGGATTGGGTTCAAAGGTGTGGAAATCGCGCGTTCGCACGTGTCCGATCCGCCAGGTCTCGCCGTCGCTCCCACCGTAAAAAATGTGGAAATACTGCGGCCCCATGAAAATTTCCGCCTCGCGCACGCCCCAACTGTCCCACGCTTGCCCGCTACCTTTGAAGACGGGATTGGCGGGGTCCTTGGCGACGGTTGCGGGATCACTCGTCCGCGCAGTCGCATGACAGATCGTCGGCGGCTCTGCCGATTCGCCCGTATAGATGATGTGGATGGTCTCGCCTGCGATGGCGACAGAGGGATGAGACGATCCCATCCGCTCGTATGCGTTGGCGGCGGCGATCACGGGCGCGTGGCAAACCCGCGTCCATACGCCAAAATCGCCATTCCCCACCAAGAGGCCCGTCTGCTTGGGCGGCTTTCGTCGCCGTCCCAAATAATAGACGTAATACCTGCGATCCGCGGGGTTGTAAAATGGAAAGGGATATTCAATCGTGTAATCGTCAAACCCCTCGCTCGAGGGCAAGAGGATCGGGTTGCGCGGATCGTGCGCGATCTGTGCGGGGTTGCCCACAGGCGCCGTGCTGTGCATCAAGACCCAGTAATTGTCCTTTCTCCGCCTGCCCCACAGATAGTGAACCTCATCGTCCGTGACAAACGCATGCGCTGCGGCGGCCCACTCGGGCGGCTCGCAAGCGAGGATCGGGTTGACGCCCTCGAGCCGCTCGAAGGCCGCAAACGCCTCAAAGGGAATGGGGGCGTTTTTTTTGTGCGAGGTCGATTCTCGCATCTCACTCGGATGAACCGGAGGGAATTTTTCCATGTCCTGCTCCTTTTATGACAAGCACCACTCATAGGGGCCAGGCCCCGTATGGCAAATCATCTCGGCGATTTGTCGGCGCATGGCCGCGATGCGCGGGCCGTGTTCGGGAAATTGGGCGAGGTTTTGCATTTCGTCCGGATCGGTTTGCAGATCGTACAACTCGTCGATGTCAAAGCGATTGCGGATATACTTCCAGCGTCCGTCTCGGTTCATCACATGCGCGGCAAATCGCGCCCTTTCTTCCGAACCCAAATAAATGGCTTCTCGACTGGCGATCTCGGCGAAGATGGGCCGCGGTTCGGGTTGTCGCCCGTTCAAAATGGCGTCTGCAACAGAACGGCCGTCGATGGTCTCGGGCGGGGCCTCGTCTGCCATGGCGAGCAAGGTCGGCATGAGGTCCACGCCCGCGAGTGGGGTCGTCACGCGCAACCCCGACGGGAGGGCGCGCGGCCACGAGAGCAGGCAGGGGACTTTGACCGACGCCTCGTACATCAGACATTTTTCCGTAAAGCCGTGATCCCCGAGCAATTCGCCGTGGTCGCTCAGGAAGGCCACTAGGGTATTCTCGCGCCTGTTCTGCTGTTCGAGAACGCGGATCAGCCGCCCGATCTGCGCGTCGATATGGGTGATCAGCGCGTAATAATGCGCGATCATCTCGCGGAATTGGCTATCGGTTACCGTGCTCGGCATGCGAAATTTTGCCCGGGCCTGATCGCGCGGTTTGCCGACGAGGGGATCGCGCAGGGAATCCGGCAGGGGGATCTGATCCACGGGATAGCGTTCGAGCAACTCGGGCGGGACGACGATGAGGGGATGCGGATCTTTGATGCTCACGAATAAGAAAAACGGTTCGTCCCACGGCCTGTGCAAAAAATCGATCGCGCGGTCAATCGTCCAGGTGGTGCGCTGCTGTCGCGGGTCTGCAAGGGTGGTAAATCCCAGCGTATTTCCGTACTGCGTGAAGGTCGCCCCGTCGCCG
Source organism: Candidatus Latescibacterota bacterium (assembly GCA_965242535.1). Lineage (GTDB taxonomy): Bacteria > Latescibacterota > UBA2968 > UBA2968 > UBA2968 > VXRD01. The sequence goes on along the minus strand of OZ251458.1, from coordinate 3,047,540 downwards.
TAGAGATTGGGCACGCCCTCGCGGTCGAAATAATCGAAAAGGGGGTCCGCGTATTCCGGGCCGAGGTACCGATAGGGTTGCCAGAAATCCTCGAATCCGCGTTGCGGCGCGTGGTCATCGCCCAGATGCCAAGGGCCGACCATGCCGCAACGATAGCCCGCGCGTTTCAAAATATCGCCGATGGTGACGCGATCGGGCGGCAGGTGAGACCCCCAGGTTTTGCCTCGCTTTGGTCCGTAATTTCGCAGTTGCAAGTGGGCGTGAGGATAGCATCCGGTCAACCAACTCGCCCGCGCAGGGGAACAAACCGGAGACGCGCAATAGGCATTTTCAAAACACACATCGGCCAGACGATCCAAATGGGGGGTTTGAACGATGGAACTCCCCGCAAACCCAGCGGCATCCCAGCGCATTTGATCGCACATGATGAGTAGGATATTGGGACGGGACTTCGCCATAAAATGCCTCGTTATCCTAAGAAGCCATCTAAAAACTCGGGCCGCCATTGAGAGAGTCGCAAAAGCATTCACTTTTCGCAGGTCAAAACCGTACAGACCGCGAAAATAGGATGCCTTGATTCCCCCCTTCCTCGCAGGAAGGGGGGCCAGGGGGGTAGGTCCCGATAATTTTTAGATGGCTTCTAAGCAGAGTCGGCATTCTGCTTTTCTATCTCGTATCTATCCACCAGTGGAGGATGTTGGTCTGGCTCTTTTTGTATGCGTGCGATGCCTGGATCAGCAGTCGGCTCCGCTCGTGGGGATTGAGTGAACCGACCGCGATGCTGTTCGAATACGCTCCGGTGCCCGCCTCGCGCATCCGCAAGTAGATGCCGTCATCCCAGGCGAGCCCATCGCGGGAAGAATACAGAACAAAGTGGCCCCTTTTCGCTTTCTCGCCGTAATGTCCACTTCGCCCGGTCATGAAATAACAGCCGTTCAGCACAGCCAACTGGGGATTTCGAATCTTCTTTTGAAAGTGTGCGACCCTCGCGTCTGACCAGGTGCGCCCGCCGTCGTCGCTCACCACGTAGTCCATCGCGTGCTCGGCGTTCTCGTTGTATATATAGACGACGAGGCTTCCGGAAGCGAGCTTCCCCATGGTTCCATACGCTCTCCCTGCGGTGTCGAAGGGCAACTCGCTGCGCTTTGAGAATGTCCGGCCGCCGTCGCCGCTCGCGTACAACTCGTACACATGCTCGTCCTTGTTGCCCCAGAATTTGATCTCGTTGTCGTTCTTGAAGTGGAGTGCGAGGATCTCCCCATCGCAATACCGCGCATCGTAGAGCCGCCCCCGATTGTCGCACAATTTACGCGACTCGCTCCACGTATATCCCCCATCCTCGCTGATGAGGTACGTCGGCACCTGAAAGCGTCGCCAAATGTCATCGTCGGTGATGTTGCACACGAGGAAGAAGAGGACGATCGCGCCCTCGTCCGTTAAAACCGCTTTCTCGCAGAAGGCAGAAAATTTCTCGGTGTTGGGCCCTCCCCTTTGCCCCGCGTCGAACAGGTTCTTCGAATAGGCGAGCGCGTTCGGAGTGCCCCACGTTTCGCCGCCGTCTTCAGAACGCTTGTATTCCATCCAGCCCACGGCCGAATGACCGTTGTTGTCATCGGAGCAGTTGGGATAAAAGGCGAGAATCTTCCCGTCCTCATACTCGACGAGTGCGTGTCCGAGATTTCCGCTTCTTCCGGTCTGGGCGTGATCGACGAAGAGAATCCCATCGTTCGGCGGGTTCTTTGGGGTGACCTCGTAATTTGCCCTGTTTGGGTTCGCGTCCATGAGTGCCTCATCTTTCCGTTGGTGGTTACTGGAGTTAAGGGTCTCTGTAAATTAAGTTATTCTCAATTTTGATACGCACAACTCAGTACCTGAGTTGCTCGCTTGTCTAAAGCGTTTGGTCCTACAGCCTCGTTTGTTGCCTTTGATGCCTTCGGCGACCTACTTTTTGTCTACAGCAACAAAAAGTAGGCAAAAAATGCCGCTCTCATGCGCCGAGGGGCTAGGCACAGCGCAAATCGCTTTTGTAATCGCACGACATGCGTTGGCCTGCAAAGGAAGTTGCAAAATGGCTGTGGGTTGCGAGACGGACTTGCGCGCTGTGCCCGATGGCTTTGTTTGATGGTCTTTTGGGATGGCATGTTGGGCGATGGCTTAATTGACGTACAGCATCACAGCCGGCACGCTCTTAAAAAATTGAAATCCATAATTATTTAATTTACCAGAGTATTAAGGGTCTTTGTAGATTCTCGCGGAGTACATTTCGAAGCCTTCGGGGCCGGGGTAGCCGTGGTAGAGGGAGCATTCGGGGACCTTGCCGGGCGCGCCATTTTTGAGCCAGTCGATGAAGATCGGGTCCGCATTGCGGTGCTCGAGTTCCGCGAGGCCCGACGCATGTAGGGCTTGGACGCGGTCGGGATTTTCAGAAGCGATATCGTCCAGAGCGCCGTAGGGGGTGAGGATGCTGTCTTCGGGATTGGGGTGCCATTCGAGATAGCCTTCTCGATCGAAGACGGTAAAGTAGCCGCGTTGGAGATGCTTCATCGCCTTGCCGCGCGCCACGCCCGCGAGCGCGATTTCGCGGTTGCCCATGCTGTTTTCACGCGCGGCGTTGAGGATGTCGTAACTTTCGATCTCGTCGGGAATGGGCGCGCCCGCCAAGTTGGCGATGGTGGCGAAGAAATCTTGCGGTTGGAAGATGGCGGAACTGCGACCGGTTTCGCCATCGGGGGTTTTGATGAAGAGCGGAATGTGGATTTCTCCTTCTCGAACGGGCGCGCCTTTGCCGAATTTGCCGCGTTCTCCCACGTTGGTGCCGTGATCGCCCGCGACGATGATCGCCGTGTTTTTGGACAGACCCGTGGCTTCGAATGCTTCGAGGAAGCGGCCAAAGCAGTGGTCCATCCAGGTGACTTTGGCGGCATAACTCGCTTTGATGCGGGCTTTGGCTTCGTCGGGGAGGGCGGGATTGCTGCGGGCTTGCGTTCCGCCCTTGAATGCGCGGGGGTCGAGCCGGCCGTCATAGCCAGGGGTTTTGTCGTATTTGTGCACAAATTCGGGCGGTGCGTCCCAGGGTTCGTGGGGGTCAAAGCAGTCGATCCACAGAAAGAAATTCTCTCGGTTTTTATTGTCGCGTAAGAAGGTCGCCGCCGCGTTGAAGAGTCTGGCGCAGTTCCAGTCGTCCAAGTTGTCGCGCCCGCGGTTGGTGCGGGCGTATTGGATGATCGGCGCGGGGAGTTCGTCTCCGAGGAGATCGAAGATCGGATCTTTTGCCCAGTTGCTCGGCCATTTGGCTTCGTCATCCATCCAGGACCGATCGACCTCGGCGCCGCGAATAAAGGTCCAAGTGTGGAACGGGTAGTCAAAGGCATGCCCCCCGTTGACGAGATGGGGGGTATCGTGCAGGAGTTGGGTCGCGTAGCCCGCTTCGCCCAGGACAGATGGCAACGCATTGGCGCTGAAGGGCAGGGGCTTCCAGGCGTGAAACGGACTGCCGTATTTGCCGGTCATGACATCGGTGCGATAGGGGATGGTGGGAAAGCTCGCGGCAAAGGCGCGATCGAAACACCAGGATCGCGACGCCAAGCGGTCGAGATTGGGCGTTTCGATCCAGTCGTTGCCGTTGGCGCCGATATAGTCGTAGCGCATGGTGTCGATGAGTAAGAGAATGATGTTCATCGCAAATCTCCGAGGGCGAATGGGCGAATGGACGAGATCATCTGTACCAACGAATTACTCCGGAAATTAAATGATACCAAATTTTGAGACGCACCAACCCGCACCGACGGGGCTCGCTTTTCTAACAACTTTGGTCCTAAAGCATCGTGGGTTGCCTCCGATGCCTTCGGCGACCTACTTTTTTTCAACAGCAAAAAAAAGTAGGCAAAAAATGCCGCTCTCAAACGCCGAGGGGCTAGGCACAGCGCAAATCGCTTTTGTAATCGCACGACATGCGTTGGCCTGCAAAGGAAGTTGCAAAACAGAAGTGCGTTGCGAGACGGACTTGCGCGCTGTGCCCGATGGCTTTGTTTGATGGACTTTTGGGATGGCACGGTTGGCGATGGCTTCTCTGAAGGACGGTGGAACGGCAAAGCGATCCCGATAATGAATCAGTTGGTACAAATGATGGACGATCTCCCGTCCTCGATTCGCAGATTCTACTCGTACTTCAGCGCGTCGACTGGGTTTGTGTGCGCGGCTTTCCACGCTTGGTAGCTCACCGTGATCAGTGCTATGCCGATGGCGAGGGCCGTGCTCAGCGCGAATGCCGCGACGCCCAAGTCGATGCGGTATGAAAAATCGGCTAGCCAGTTGGTCAGGGCGTAATACGCCACGGGCCAAGCGATGAGGCTGGCAAATGCCACGAGTTGGATAAATTCCGCAGAGAACATCCGCACGATTTGCCCGACAGACGCGCCGAGCACCTTGCGGATGCCGATCTCTTTGGTACGCCGTTGTGCCGAGAGCGCGGCCAGGCCGAACAACCCCAAACAGCAAACGAGAATCGCCAGCAAAGACGAGATGTCCGCGACCTTTCGCAAGCGGAGTTCATTGCGGTATGCAGACGCTAGGCCCTCGTCGATGAAAATGGCTCTGAACGGATCGTCGGGCACGAATTCTTCCCACTGCGTTTGCAAGAAGGCCATCGTCTCCTCGAAGTGTTCTCCTTTCACTTTGAGCGCGAGAAACGCGTACAATCTCGCCCATTTGACCAAGGCCAGAGGGGCGATCTTTTCGCGCAAAGGAGCGAAGTGGTAGTCCTTAAACACGCCCACGACCGTGCCCGATCCCAGCCCCGTCCACTCGATTTGCTTGCCGATGGGATTCTCCCAGCCAAAGACCTCGGCCGCGGATTCGTTGATCAAAAACTCGGACGAAAACCGCTGAAGTGCCCGACCCTTGCCCGGCGTGAAATTCCTTCCCGCGACGAGCTCGATGCCCATCGCGGTCAAAAAATCCTCGTCGACTTCGTTGAACATCACGCGCCAATCATCGCCGGGCAACCCCTCGGGACGCACGGTCCAAATTCGCCCGCCACCGCCTTGGGGAAAGGGCAGATAGCGCGACGCCGTGGCGTGCAACACATTGGGATGGCGCAAAAACGATTGCTTCACCGTGGCGTAGCGCGCGGACAATCGCCGTTCAAAATCCGCGTGTTCCTCGCGGCTCGGCGCGAAAATTTGCAACATCACGAGGTGTTCGGCATCGAATCCCAAGTCGCGGTTGAGCATGTAAGAAAGCTGATCGCGCACCACGAGCGTGCCCACGAGCAAGAAGATCGAAATCGAAAATTGGAATGTCACCAACGCCTTCCAAAACCACGCGCCTCGGTTGCCCGATCGAATTTGGTGTTTTAGGGTTTCGATGGGTTGCCATGCGGACAGGGCAAAGGCCGGATAGCTGCCCGCCAAAATCCCAGTCGCCGCGATGACCCCGACCGCCGTGGGCAACAAGGCGAGGGCGGCCTCGCGATCCAGGGCCAAGGGTTGTTGGATCAGATCGCCAAACACGGGCAAGAGCAACGCGCTGAGGCCGAGGGCGAGCGCCAAAGCGAAAAAAGCCACGATCAGGGATTCGCCCAGGAATTGCTGGATCAACTGCCATCGGCTGGCCCCCACCACTTTTCGCAACCCCACCTCTCGCGCTCGGCCAATGGATTGGGCAGTAGCCAAATTCATAAAGTTCACGCAGGCGATGGCGAGGATGAACGCCGCGACGACGCCCAACACGTAGAGTTGACCGATGTCGCCAAATCTGTCGATGCCGTAATCCGCGCGCGAATGGAGATAGACGCGGTGAAGGGGTTGCAGGTGATACGCATTGTGCATCTGAACTTCCGCGCCCATGTAGCGCGCCATAAAGTCCGGCAACTTGCGCGCTAGGGACTCGCCGCGTGCGCCGTTTTGCAGGAGGACGTACGTATAGACGGGGCGCCATGCCTGAAATTGTTGCCATCGGATCCATTTGTTTTCCCAGCGATTCTTCGGCATGTGCGCGGTGATCAACCCGAAGCGAATCGTCGAGGCCGCGTTCTGCTCTCTCAAAACCCCGCGGATGGTATAGTCCCCGCCAAAGATGGAGTTGTCGACGGTCAAAACCGCGCCCATCGGGTCTTCTTCGCCAAAGAGAAGCGATGCGGTGCGTTCGGTGATCACCATGCCGAAGGGATCTGCAAATGCGGTTTGGGGATTGCCTCGGACAAATTCCGCGTCAAACACGTCGAACACATGCTTATCGACGAGGCTGAACCGCGTCCGGATGAACCGATCCTCGCGTTTGACTTTTACGTTCCAATGCCATATCCGGACCGCGGCTCGCACCTCGGGAAAATCGCGTTCTAGCGCGGGCCCCAAGGGGCCGGACGTACCCCAATCAAAACCGCGCGATCCGTCTTTGCCCTGGGTTTCGCGCACCACTTGGTAAATGCGGTCTCCGTTTTTGTGAACCCGATCATAGCGCAGTTCATGCTGTACGAACAACGCGATCAACAGACAACAGGCCATGCCAATCCCCAAGCCGAGCACATTGAGGATCGCATAGACTTTGTTCCGCATCAAATTGCGGATGGCGACGATGAGGTAGTTTTTGAGCATGGCGTCTTTCTGATTTGGCGTGCTTTTTTTGGATAGCCACAAAAAGCACAGAAGGCACAAAAGCACGAGCGGGGTACAACTGGCGATAGCCAGTTCAAAGGCACAGAAGGGGTTTTTACCCGTTTGCGGTCTGGTGCATTCTCCTAATCGGCATCGGCCACATCGCGGGAGGCAAAGACCCCTGCGCTCAAGCGGCGCAACGCCAAGCGCAGATCGTCGAGCAGGGTGTAGAACAGGGGCACGACGAGCAGGGTGAGAAATGTCGATGCCAAAAGCCCGCCCATCATGGTGCGGCCGAGGGGCGCGTAGGGCATGCCCATCACATTGCTGCCGCCCAAGGCCATGGGCAACAAGCCGAACACGGTCGTAAAGGTCGTCATCAAAATGGGGCGGAAGCGATTGCGGCCCGCCTCCAAAATCGCGTCGAAGCGCGTCATCCCCTCGGCGCGCAGGCGGTTGATCATATCCACGAGCACTATCGCGTTGTTCACCACCACGCCGATCAGCACGATCACCCCGATAAACGCCATCGTATCCATGGGCGTGTCCGTCAAATACAAGGTCCAGTACACGCCCAAAAAGGAAAATGGAATGGAGAAGAGCACGGAAAACGGCAAGACGAACGACTCGAACAAAACGCCCATCAGCAAAAACACGCTCGTCACCGCCATCACCATGCCGATTTGCCCGGAGGCCTCCGTCTCTTGAAGCTGCTTGAATCGCTCGCCCTTATTCCACGAATACCCGCGCGGCAACTCGATCCCGTCCATCATTTTGTCTATCTCCTCGTACAACCGCCTGCCCGATTCCATCGTGTACGTCCGAATCCGCAACTTGACCCTGCCATCGTACCGGGCGATGCGCCCGGTGCCGCGCGCGACCTCAAAGGAGGCGATCTCGCCCAGGGCCACTTCCGCGCCTTCGTCGGTCGAAAACGAGAAATTGCGTAACTGATTCAGGTTTTGCCTATCCGCCCGATCCAAGTACAGGCGCACCCTAACTTCGCCTTCTTCGGATTGAAACCTGGGCAGGGACACGCCCTGCAAGCCGTAGGCGATATGGCGTCCGATATCCCGCGCGGAAACGCCCATGCGGTTCGAGTGTTCTCGATCGACGGCGACGCGCACCTCGTCATCGGCTCGTTCCAACTCCGTGTCGACGCTGACGATCGACGGGATTTGTTGCAGGCGCCACGTCACCTCATCCACCAGCCCGATCAGCACCTCGGTATCCTCGCCTTCGAGATAGACCGATACGGACGACTCGCCGCTGACGCCATCGCCGTAGCGCGCCAAGGAGTGCCACACGCCCACGTATTTCGGCGTGTGCTCGCCGATATCCGCGATCATCTCCCGCCGCTCCATCGGCCCGTCGAGGGGTATGCCGAGCGCTTTGCGCGCGTTTTGGTACGCGATGAACCACCACGGATCCTCGCTTTTGAGGGGCATGTACATCCGCAAATACCCAAAGCCTGGGCGGTAGTACACGCGCAGGATTTCATAGCCGTATTCCCCGCGCTTCGCCTCTAAAAATCGCTCGACCTCGCCCACGATGTGCGCGGTTTCTTCAAGGGAAAAATGGCGCGGCATTTTTAGGCGCACGCTCAAATCGTTCACTTTGCCGCCCCCGCGGTTGCCGCGGTCGAGATTCGCCAGGGGGTTGGGCTGAAATTCGGGGTACAGCCACATCGTCGCGGTCAGCGCGAGCGCGATCAAGACCGCGTCCCGCCTGTGGTTTAACGTCCATGCCAACATGCGCGCATAAACCCCCCGCACCGCGGCGATGGATTTGGGATCCGGGCGCACCTGCCCCTTGCCCACCTGCACGGATGCGAGCGGGATGAACAACAGCGCCACGAACAGCGAACTGACCAGCGCGATGCAAACCGGCACGCCCATGCGCGTCATGTAAAAGTTCATGAACATGTTGCCGCTGAACAACATCATCGGCAAAAACACCACCACAGTCGTCAATGTCGCCATGGTGATCGCCAGACCCACTTCACTCGCGCCCCAGATCGCGGCGTTTTGGGGGGCATCGCCATTGCCGCGCCTGCGGTAGATGTTTTCCAAAATCACGATGGCATTATCGACCACCAAGCCGACGCCGACCATGAGGCCCATCATCGTCACGACATTGAGGGACCAGCCGATGAAGTACAGCGCGGTCATGGTGATCATCACGCACATGGGAATGGCCAGGGTGATGATGCCCGTCATGCGGAAGGTTCTCAAGTAGAACAGGAGCACCAACGCGGCGAACAACCCGCCCCAAAGCCCAGTTTCTTGCAGGTTGCGGATGGACTCTTTGATGAAAAATCCCTGATTGAAGATCACGCGAAACGACACGCGCCCGGCCAAGCGCGGGTCCCGCTCGATTTCGCGCAGTTTGGCCTCTATTCGGTCCGTGAGCTCCGTGATGTTCGCGCCCGATTCTTGTTTGATGCCAAAGCTGATGCCGGGCTTGCCGTCGATGCGCTGAATCCACGACATTTCGGGCACGTCGTACGCGACTCGCGCCACTTCGCCTAGGCGCACCTTGCCCGCGCGGGACAGGATTTGGATATCTTCGATTTCGCGCAGGGCGGTGTAGCGCGCCAGCGAGCGCACGTAAAATTTCTTTTGGCCCTCGCGCACGTACCCCCCGGCGAGTGCGAAATTGTCGTTTTTTAAGGTCGATGCGATTTCGCCGAGTTGTACGCCGCGCGCGCGCATGCGCTCTCGATCCACTTCCACCATCACCTCTTTTCTCTGCACGCCGAAAAAGTTGATCTGACCCACGCCATCCACGCGCTCTAAGGGCCGCTGGATGTGCGTTTCGATAAACCGAAACTGGTCCGTGATGGTGGAATCTATCGCCATGGCTACCCACATGATTTCCCACGAATCATCGTCGTATTTGCGAACCCGCACGTCGTCCCGCGCTTCTTCGGGCAGGTGGGGTTTGAGGTGTTCGAGGCGGTCCGAGACCTGATTGTAAGCCGCGACCATGTCGGTGTATTGGCGAAATTCGATGATCGCCCGCGCCCCGTTCGATTCGCTGTAACTCCGCAGGCTCGCGATGCCCTTGACCGTGCGGAGCGTTTCTTCCAAGGGCAAGGTGATCAGTTGCTCGGTCTCTTGCGGCGTGGCATTGCGAAACCCCACGCGCACGCTCAAGATGGGCCGTTCCAACCCGTCGGGCATCAGCTTGACGGGCACGCGCCAATACGCCACGGCCCCCAGCACGAGCAACGCGATGAGGCACATGGTAATGGACACGGGCCGCAATACGGAAATGCGCGGGAGGAGAGAGGATTTGGGAGACATGAATAATCCTATAATCAGGGGGTAGTCCGCCCGCCGCCATCAACCTGTGGGGACGGGGCCCCTGTGCCTATCCTTGTATCGAGCGACCTAGCGGAACTGATAGCTACAGTCAATATTATCGAAAATTTACCTCAATTTGGCAAATAGAGTTTCTCACGCCCCATTTTCGATGATCGGCATTTGATCGCCATCCTTAGAAGCCATCTAAAAACTCGGACCGCCATTGAATAGTCGCAAAAGCATTCGCTTTTCACAGGTCAAAACCACACAGACCGCTAAAATAGGATGCTTTTATTCTTCCCTTCTCACAGACAGGTGTCGCCTTACGATGAGCCGAGCGGAGGGAGATCCCGATTAGGCTATGATCAGGTCGGCGATGGCGTCTTCGTTGAGCGCGATGCCGAGGCCAGGTTTTTCCGCGAGGGCGATGTGGTCGTTTTCGATTTGCAGGGGTTCGGCGAGGAGGCCGTTGCCGAAAGGCCCGTGGGCGAATCCGCTGGGGCATTCCGAGATGAAAAAATTGGGCGTGGCCGCGCCGAGGTGCAGGCCGGCCAAGAGGTGGATGGGGGTGCTCGTGCTGACGTGGGACGCCCACGAGACGCCGAAGACATCGCATAATTGCGCGATTCGCAAAGTTTCGGAAATGCCACCTGCGCGGCACACGTCGGGCAGGAGGAGGTCGCATTCTCGGTTGAGCAACCGGTCGCGCACCACATAGCGGTTGCAATCGGTTTCGCCGACCGCGATGCGAATGTCGGTCGCTTGGGTCAGCGCGCGATACCCCCGATGGTCTTCGGGCAACAGGGCGTCTTCGAACCACTCGACATTGCCCAAGTCTTCGAGGAACCGGGCAAAGCGCAGGGCGTCTTTGAGGTCGAATCCGCCGTGCGCGTCAACGAGGAGTGTGCCGCGATCTCCGACGGCGTCGGACATTTGCAGGACGAGATCCATTTGTTCGGGAAACGCGCCCCGGCCACAGGATGTTTTGACGACGGAGAAGCCTTGGTCCAAGATGTTTTCAACGCCTTCGCGCCGAGATGCGAGGGTTTGCCCGGGCGTGCCCGAGGAGTAGATGGGAAGTTGTGTGCGGTACGCGCCGCCGAGCAGGCGATAGATGGGTTCGCCGCAGTGTTTGCCGAGCGCGTCCCAAAGGGCGATGTCGATGCCCGCGATGGCTTCGAGCGTGAAGCCCTGCGTGTGCGAGCGCAGGCGCATGGCGGAAAACATGCGATCCCACAAGACGGCGATAGCGCGCGGATCCTCGCCGATGAGGAGCGGGGTCAAGAGGTCTTCCACGATGGTTTTGACGACCCGAGGCGCGACCGGGGCATGCGCTTCGCCAATGCCTTCGATGCCGCTGTCCGTTCGCACGCGAATCAGGGCGGTCGATCGGCCCGCGGGATAGACGCAGAGGTGGCGCGTATCCGTGCGCCCGGAAAAGGATGGCGCGCTTTGAGGCGCGGCTTGCGGAAAGGTCAATCCGGCGGTATCTTCATACCGCGTCGCCCCTCGTTGCCGCGCCGTGGAGAGGATGTCGCAGGTGATGGCGGCGATTTTCATTTTTGCCTCCCGTGGGTGATGGGGTGTAGGGGAATAAAAAAAGGACGGAAACTCGCAATTTGCAAATTTCTGTAAGGTGTAGAAAATAGAAATTCACCTGTTTTGGAGGACGTGATGATCGCGCTTCCCAAAGAACTTCAACAGACAGTCCGCGCTTCTCAGGGGCAACCCGTGCGTCTGGCCGATCCAAAAACGAATATCGAATATGTCGTGTTGCCAGCCGAGATATTCGACCAAATGCAAAATTTCTTTTGCGATGACGCGCCGCTAACAGACGCCGAAAAGCGAAATCTGCTCGTCAGCGCAGGGCTACGTGCAGGATGGGACGACGCAGAGATGGCTATTTACGATGAACTCGATCCGCGGAGAGATCATGAAAATCCGACGGGGTGAGGGGGTCATTGTAGATTTTCCTTAGAAGCCATCTAAAAATTATTGGGACCTACCCCCCTAGCCCCCCTTCCTGCGAGGAAGGGGGGAATCAAGGCGTCCTATTTTCGCGCTATGTATGGTTTTGACCTGCGAAAAGCGAATGCTTTTGCGACGATCTCAATGGCGGTCCGAGTTTTTAGATGGCTTCTTACAGCGATCAAACGGGTCGCAAGGTGCGTCCAGCCCTTGTCGTGCAATCGGACGTATGGAATCAACGGCTTGAAGACACCATTCTCGCGCTTATCACCAGCAGTCGTCATCGGAGAGTCGGTGCTGCCACGCAGTATTTTGTCGATATTTCCACGGATCGAGGTCGACGAACAGGACTTCGACTCGATTCCGTCGTTCAATGTGAAAACCTAATCACCTATGATCAATCGCTGATTCTCCGTGTGATAGGCCATCTATCTGCTTCTGCTATGCAAGAGATAGACACTTGTCTGAAGGCCGCGTTGGGCATCTCGGTTAGAGCCGGATTTTGACGCACTCATAGACCGCCTAAAATCCGATCATCCATCTGAAAATAAAAATTATTTTGAATTGATTTTTTGATTAGGAGATAACCCCATGAATAACAAGTCTCATTTGTTGGATGACGATGCGATGTTGCATTTTGTCGCGCGGGGGTTTTGCGTGGTCGAGACGGATGTCGCGCCGCGCATTCACGCGCAAATTTTGACCGATGCCGAGCGGGCGATGGCACGGGGCAATCCGGGCAATGATATTTTGCGCGTTGCGCCTGGGTTGAACGAAGTCTTTGATGATCCCGCGATGGTGGGCGCGCTGTCGAGCATTTTGGGCGATTCCTACGCGATGCACTGCCACAGGCATTGCCATCTCAATCGCGCGGGGTCAGAGGGCAGGCGGTTTCACCAAGACGGATCGCCGCGGCGATTTCAGGGATGGAGCAGGCCGTGGCGGCGGCATCATCGCCCGCGCACGGTGATGGCGATTTATTACCCGCACGAGACGCCGATGGCGATGGGGCCGACCGGGGTGATTCCGGGCACGCAGTACTACGGCGCACAGCCAAAAAATGCGTTTGATCGCGAGTTCCGCTTTGCGGTGGCAAAACCGGGCGATGTGCTGCTCGTACATTTTGATTCGTGGCACCGCGTGTCCGACAATGTCAGTGATCGCGACCGGTATATGATGAAGTTTTTGTTTTGTCGCACGGAAGAGCCGACCGCGCCGAGTTGGGCATCTCGGGTTGCGCCGGAGTTTGACGCGCTCATAGACCGCCTAAAATCCGATCATCCATTCGAGCAACATCCGCTCGCGTGGGACTTTGTGTGGCGCTGGTTGCGCGGCGAATCTCCCGCCGAATGGGGCGAGGACGTGGCCGTTTCCGTCGAGGATGCGATCCGCGATTTGAACGGCGCAGATCCCGGCGCGGTGCTCGATGCGACCTACGCGCTGGGGCGGTTGGGCAACCGCGCCGTGCCCGCGTTGATGGATGTGTTGCTCGGCCGCGATGGGGAGTTGCGCGAGCGCGTGCCCGCGGCCCTGTCCGCCACGGGCGGTCATGCGGTTGACGCACTCGTGGATGCGTTGGCACATGCAGATGACTGGGTGCGCGCCACCGCTGCCGATACGTTGGGCGATATCGGATTGCCCGCCCTGGGCGCGTTGCCCGCGATTCGCCGCGCACTTTTGGATGAGTGCGACTGGGTTGAACGAAGTCTTTGAGGCCCCCGCGATGGTGGGCGCGCTGTCGAGCATTTTGGGCGATTCGTACCAGATGCACTGCCACAGGCATTGCCATCTCAATCGCGCGGGGTCAGAGGGCAGGCGGTTTCACCAAGACGGATCGCCGCGGCGGTTTCAGGGATGGAGCAGGCCGTGGCGCAGGCATCATCGCCCGCGCACGGTGATGGCGATTTATTACCCGCACGAGACGCCGCTGGCGATGGGGCCTACCGGGGTGATCCCTGGAACGCAGTACTACGGCGCACAGCCAAAAAATGCGTTTGATCGCGAGTTCCGCTTTGCGGTGGCAAAACCGGGCGATGTGTTGCTCGTGCATTTTGATGCGTGGCATCGCGTGTCCGACAATGTCAGTGACCGCGACCGGTATATGATGAAGTTTTTGTTTTGTCGCACGGAAGAGCCGACCGCGCCGAGTTGGGCATCTCGGGTTGCGCCGGAGTTTGACGCGCTCATAGACCGCCTAAAATCCGATCATCCATTTGAGCGACATCCGCTCGCGTGGGACTTTGTGTGGCGCTGGTTGCGCGGTGAATCCCTCGCCGAATGGGGCGAGGACGCTCCCGTTTCCGTCGGGGATGCGATCCGCGATTTGAACGGCGCAGATCCCGGCGCGGTGCTCGATGCGACCTACGCGCTGGGGCGGTTGGGCAACCGCGCCGTGCCCGCGTTGATGGATGTGTTGCTCGGCCGCGATGGGGAGTTGCGCGAGCGCGTGCCCGCGGCCCTGTCCGCCACGGGCGGTCAGGCGGTTGATGCGCTCGTGGATGCGTTGGCACATGCGGATGATTGGGTGCGCGCCACCGCTGCCGATACGTTGGGCGATATCGGATTGCCCGCCCTGGGCGCGTTGCCCGCGATTCGCCGCGCACTTTTGGATGAGTGCGACTGGGTGCGCCACAATGCGGCGCGTGCATTGGCGATTTGGGGCAAGGCCGCCGCAGTGGCCCGCGAGGATTTGCTAGCCGCGCTGAAAGACGCAGAGCCGTTTGTGGGCTTTAACGCGCTGGCCGCACTCGCACACATGGATGGCATCGACGCGCAGGTGTTGCCGCTGTTGGAGGCGATGCGAGACCACGCACACGGGCGATTGCGCCACCAAGTCCACGAGGTCTTGCGCCGGGTTGCCTGACCGCTACGAGTATCGGTATCAGGTCGACGGCGAATGGCGCAACGACCCCAGCGCGCCTGCCGTGCCCAATGAATTTGGGTCGAAAAATAATGTCGTGGTTGTCGAAAAATGAACGCGACAGCCGGCCTGCCAAAACAGAATCGCCTGCCCAACAGATCGGACAGGCGATTTTTGTTTGCCATCTCAAACCGGGATGTATCATCTCCGTGCTTTTGGTTTCGCCTGGCGTTGCTCGAGTGCATCGGTTTTTTGCCAATAAATCAATACCTCTTCCATTTCCGAATGGGGCGTAAAATTTACGCCCTTACACAGCGATGTAGCCTCTGGGGATCCCACACCTTGAAAGGGCGGGGCCTCACGGGCTATTTCGATGCGAAAATCAAATTCCGTTTTTGCGATTTGCTATTCTCTTGTGATTGCGTATTTTTTTCAGACCGAAATCACATTTGTCGCTAATTGCCAACTGCTGGTCGCTATGAAACTCGCCGTTCTCATTTCCGGTGGTGTCGATAGTTCTGTGGCTTTGAATGTGTTGAAAAACGAAGGCCATGAACTGACGGCATTTTACTTAAAGGTGTGGCTCGAGGACGAACTCGCTTTTGTGGGGGAGTGCCCGTGGGAGACCGACCTGCAATTCGTGCGCGCCGTGTGCGAGCAACTCGACGTGCCTTTGAAGGTGATCCCTCTGCAAGCGGAGTATCTCGACCGCGTGGTGGCTTACGCGCTGGACGAATTGCGGGCGGGCCGCACGCCGAGTCCGGATATTTTTTGCAATCGGCGAATCAAGTTCGGCGCGTTTTTCGACCACATCGACCGCAGGTATGAAAAAGTGGCAACTGGGCACTACGCGCAGATCGCAACGCGCAATGGGGTTTTTCAACTCAAACGCGCGCCGGATGCGGTCAAGGATCAGACGTATTTTTTATCCGGCATGCGCCAAGCGCAAATCGCGCGTGCCCTGTTTCCGATTGGGCATTTGACCAAAGCCGAAGTGCGCGCACTGGCGCGGGATTTCGATTTGCCCAATCAAACGCGCAAAGACAGCCAGGGAATCTGTTTTTTGGGCAAGATCAGGTATGCGGATTTTATCGCGTTTCACTTGGGCGAACAAAAAGGCGAGATCGTGGATCGGGAAACAGGGAAGATTTTGGGCCACCATCGCGGCTATTATTACTATACCATCGGGCAACGGCATGGCTTGGGCTTGAGCGGAGGGCCGTGGTACGTGGTGGAAAAAGACATAGCGGACAATGTCATTTTCGTATCCCACGCCACGCGGTACGCCGATGCAGCGCGGAAACGCTTCGCGGTGGCAAATCCCAACTGGATCGCAGAACCCCCGGGCAAGGCGACCTTGCAACTCAAACTGCGACACGGCCCGGCAATGACGGCCTGCACAATCGACCCCACGGACGACAACCGATTGTCCGTCACCCTCGCAAAAAGCGATTCCGGCATCGCGCCCGGACAATTTGCCGTGTTTTACGATGGCGAGATCTGTCTGGGCAGCGCGGTGATCGTCGATTAGCCAAGTGGAGATGATGAACATGCACACGCGCTATTGGATCGCGGTTTTCTGTTTGCTTTTGTGGCTCGTCGGACCCGCGTCTGGCGAGGACGCGCCGCCGGTTTCTGCGGCAAACGCAGAGGCTTTGGACGCGCTCTATCTCAAGGCGCAGACCCTCGGGCGTCCGAGTCTGATTCGGGACGCCCTCCACGCGCTCGACCACGCCTTGCGGACCTCGGCGGATTCCACCGCGTTGCGGGCGCGCATCGGCCATCTCTACCTTCGGCTCCATCTGCCCGACAGCGCGGAGGCGGCTTTTGTGCGCGTGCTGAACGACGATCCGCATCGGGCGGACGCCCACTTGGGCATGGGGCGCGTTTTTTTGGAGTATCGGGACGAGCACAAGCGCGCCCTCTCCCACTTCACCGAGGCGATACGCGCCGATTCCAGCCGCGCCGAGAGCTATGCGTTTTTGGGCAAAACCCATCTCGCGCGCGGGAAGCGGAAAGAGGCGATGGCCGCGGCAACTAGGGCATTGCAAATCGACCCCCGCCACGCGAGTGCCCATCTGTTGCTGGCGCGTCTGCATCGGCAAAAAGGCGATACGCGCCGCGCGCTCGCCCACTACAATCGCTATTTGGCCCAAGGCCCGCAAGGCGAGGCGCCCGCCCTGGAGTTCGCCCTCGGGTTTTTGACCGAAAAACGCTACGGCATCGTGACGCAACTCGCCGCTCGCATGCCCGATGCCCACAAGCTGCCGTTGCTGGCGCAGGTGCTTTTGGCGTCGCGGCGGTTTGAAGAGGCCCTGTCCGTGTTTGAAAAGTACTTGGCGATTTTGGATGCGCGGGAAAGGGCGGTCTATGAGGATATCGCGCTGGTGGGCACGCCCGAAGACATAGCGGCGTACCTCGAGGTTTCCGACGGGACGAGGGACGATTTTCTCGAGGCGTTTTGGATTCGCAAAGACCGGTTTGGAACGACGGGCGGCGCCCAAAGGCGAGCCGAACACTACCGCCGGGTTTGGCATGCGCGCACCTTTTTTGGGCGTTATCGCTATCCCTTTGACCGGCGCGGCGAGGTCTATATCCGCTACGGCGAGCCGGATTATCGCTCGTCTTGGCGAGAGCCAAATGCCAGCGTGCCGATTCCCGTCCAGCGCGTTCAGGAAAAACTGGCGTTTCAACTCTACGGCCGCTCCGGCACCGCCGCGACCTATATCGGCCCCGTGTTCCCCGTTCGCATCGGCCTGCGAAATGTCGAGAGCAACCGCCCGCTCGAGGAAGACGACGGCACGCTCGGCTTGCGCGGGTTCAAGCCCGTGACCGCCGGGAATGATTTTTCCAGCGTGCCGTGGGAAGTGTGGATCTACGCCGATATTCACAACGGCATAGAAGTGGTGTTCACAGACGAGATGCACACGCACATTTTCGACTACGCGCCCGTGCCATCCCTCGACCGGGAGGATATCTACGAAGTCGATTACCGCGGATCGCCTCTCCGTTTCCAATCTTTGATGAACGATTACGCGCCCGCGGCGCAAGTGGCCTCTGCGGCGGCAAAAACCCCCGAACGCTACGACACATCGGATTTGCAACCGCTCAATTTTTATTACGAAGCCCTTTCGTTCAGGGGGGAACGGGGCGAGACGAACTTGCGGATCAACATCGGCCTGCCCATAGATGAAGTGGCGCTGCCCGACGATCCGGATACCGCGGCGGTGGTCGAGCGGCGCATCGCATTGGTCGATAGTAGCGCCCGAGAAGTCAAACGCCTGCGAGAAGAGGTGGCCGTGCCCATCCCCATCGGGCTTCGGGGCAAAAGCCTGCTCGCGCGGGATCGAATCGATATCCCATTGCGACCCGGCGAATACGGCCTCGCCGTGCAGATGTGGCGGGTACACACCAATCGGCTGGGGAATTACCGGGAAAAGGTGCGCGTACACGATTTTTCGGGCGACGGGTTGATGATCAGCGATCTGCAACTCGCACAGCACATTGCGAAAAGCGAAGGCGACACCTCGTCCGCACAGTGGCGCGTCACGACCTCGCCCTCGCGCACCTTCTTTGTCGGAACGCCCATTTTTGTCTATTTTGAAATCTACAATTTGACGCGAGACCCTTTCGGGCAAACGCGCTACGAAGTCGCCTTTGCCGTGGCGCCGGAAAAGGGACCCGAGTTGGCGTCTCGGCCCACAATACGGCGCAAAGATGGCGAGGTGATCCGCGTGCAATACGCGCAAACGGGCCGCGACCTGTGGGTTGCCGATTATGTCGAACTCGACATCGGCCGAGTCGAGGCCGGGCGGTATCGCCTGATCATGACCGTGAAAGACCACAACAGCGCGCAATCCGCTGTTCGGGAAGGCGTGTTCCGAATTGCGAACAGGTAAAATTGCGGCGCGTACATTTGGCTATGTCATTTATCGAGGAGACAAGCGGTGAAAATGCAAAAGTACATTTATTGGCGGGACGATCAGATGTATTTCGGATACTTTGAAGCCTATCCCGATTGCTGGACCCAAGGCGAGACCAGAGGAGAATTAGAGGAAAATCTGATCGACATTTACAACCCTAGAAAACATAGGATGAGAATGCCCAAAAATATCCAATGAAATTCCATACGTCACTCCGTTTTTAAGATATCGATGAATGCCCGCAAATTGTCGCCATGTACTCGTCGTCTCGCAATGCCAATGGCGAGGGCGTCTTTTGCTTTGTTGACTTAGCCACAAATAAAACCCATGATTATTTTCTCATGGGTTTTTTTTTGATTCGAGGTTTTTAATGGAGACGAAAAATATCGTCGTGAAGGGGGCGCGGGTTCACAATTTGCAGAATGTGGACCTGACGTTGCCCCGACATGCGTTGATCTGTTTTACGGGGGTTTCGGGTTCGGGCAAGTCGTCGATGGCTTTTGATACGATTTACGCCGAAGGGCAGCGGCGGTATGTCGAGTCGTTATCGGCGTATGCGCGGCAATTTTTGGGGCAGATGGAAAAGCCCGAAGTCGATCAGATCACGGGCCTGTCGCCGACGATTTCCATCGAGCAAAAAACCGCGGGGCGCAATCCCCGCTCAACGGTGGGCACGATCACGGAAATCTACGACTACTTGCGCGTGTTGTTCGCGCGGGTGGGCACGCCGCATTGCGTCCACGATCACGCGCCGATCGGGGCGCAAACGCGCGATGGCATCGTGGATCGCATCATGGCATTGGGCGAGGGCACGCGCCTTCACATCTCGGCGTCGCTCGTGCAGGGCCGCAAAGGGGAATACCGCGATCTGTTTGAGAATTTGCAAAAGGAGGGCTACATCCGCGTGCGCGTGGATGGGCAGGTGGTGGCGCTGACCGAGGCCCCGAAATTGGAACGCTACATCCGGCACGATATCGAGGTGGTGATCGACCGAATCGTCGTCAAAGAAGACGCGCGGGCGCGCATCGGCGAGGCCGTGGATGCCGGCCTCGCGATGGGCAAGGGCGCGGTGATCGCCAGCCCCGAAGGCGGGGACGACATTCTGTTTAGCACGCATTTTTCGTGCCCCAAATGCGGGCGCAGCGCGCAGGAGCCCGCGCCGCAACTGTTTTCGTTTAACAGCCCACAGGGCATGTGCCCCGGCTGTCGCGGTTTGGGCACGCGCGTGGCGATGGATCTCAAAAAAGTCATCCCCGATCCCGCATTGTCCGTGCTCAAGGGGGCTATCGCGCCGCTGGGCATCCCCAAAAACCGGTGGAAAAACCACTATTACGCGGGCGTTTTGAAGCGTTATGGCGCGACATTGGACACGCCCTGGAAACGCATTTCGCGCGAGGGACGGCGGGCGTTGTTATACGGCATCGAAGGCGAGATGGCGTTTGAATGGCGGCGCAGCAACGGCTCTGTGAAACGCCACCGCGATTCGTTCGGCGGCATTTTGCCCCCGCTGGAGCGGCAATTTGCCGAGGGGCGCAGCCCCTTGATCCGCAAGCGGTTGGCGCCGTTTATGCGCGTGGGCGAGTGCCCCGACTGCCGCGGCGTGCGCTTAAAGCCCGAAGCGCTCGCGGTCGAGATCGAGGGCAAGAACCTGCCCGAGGTCGCGGCGATGACCGTCGCCGAGGCGCGCGCTTTTTTTGCGTCGCTCAACTTGACCGAAGTGCAGGCGCGCATCGCCGAAGACGCGATGAAGGAAATCGTCGGGCGGTTGCAATTTCTGCTGGACGTGGGGTTGGATTACCTCGCGCTGGATCGCGCGGCGCCCACCTTGTCCGGCG
Source organism: Candidatus Latescibacterota bacterium (assembly GCA_965242535.1). GTDB lineage: Bacteria > Latescibacterota > UBA2968 > UBA2968 > UBA2968 > VXRD01. Next base: position 3,027,053 of record OZ251458.1, on the reverse strand, counting down.
GCGAGGCACAGCGCATTCGCCTGGCGAGTCAGATCGGCTCCGGGCTGGTCGGGGTCACGTACGTGTTGGACGAGCCGTCGATCGGCCTGCACCACCGCGACAACCGTCGATTGCTCGACGCCTTGTGCCGCCTGCGGGATGTGGGCAACACCGTGATCGTCGTGGAACACGACGAAGACGCGATGCGCCGCGCGGATCGCGTGGTGGATTTTGGCCCTGGCGCGGGGCATACGGGCGGCCGCGTGGTCGCCGAGGGCTCTTGGAAACAGGTGGCGCGGCGAAAGCACTCGGCGACCGGGGCGTACCTTTCGGGAAAAGCGAAAATCGACATCCCGCAAAGGCGGGCGGTGTCGGAGCGCGGGATCTGGATTCGGGGGGCGCGTCAAAACAACCTCAAAAATATCGACGTAAAAATCCCCCTCGGCGCGTTCACCTGCGTCACGGGGGTATCGGGATCGGGCAAATCATCGCTGATCGCGGACATTCTCCATCCGGCCCTGGCGCGTGCGTTGAATCGCGCAGAGACGGAAATCGGCGCGCACCGCTGCATCGAGGGCATCGATCGACTCGACAAGGTCATCGAGATCGACCAGCAGCCCATCGGGCGCACGCCGCGCAGCAATGCGGCGACCTATACGGGGGCGTTTGACCCGATTCGCAAGTTGTTCGCCGAGTTGCCCGAGTCCAAGGTCCGCGGCTACGCGCCCGGGCGTTTCAGCTTCAATGTGAAGGGCGGGCGGTGCGAAGCTTGTAGGGGCAATGGCGCGCAGTTGGTCGAGATGGATTTTTTGGCGGATGTGTGGGTGACGTGCCCGGTGTGCGAGGGACGGCGTTTTAATCGCGAGACCTTGGACGTGCGTTACAAGGGCGCGTCGATCGCCGATGTGCTGGCGATGGAAGTCTCGGAAGCCCATGCGTTTTTCGCAGCGATCCCCGGCATTCGCCGCGTGTTGCAAACCCTCGTCGACGTGGGGATGGGGTACACGCGCTTGGGGCAACCCGCGCCCACCCTGTCCGGCGGCGAGGCCCAACGGGTCAAGTTGTCGAGGGAATTGTGCCGCAAGAGCACGGGCAAAACCCTGTACATTTTGGACGAGCCGACCACGGGCCTGCACTTTGCCGACATTCAAAATCTGTTGGACGTGTTGCACAAATTGGTGGATATGGGCAATTCGGTGGTGGTGATCGAACACAATTTGGACGTGGTCAAAACCGCGGACTGGGTGATCGACCTGGGGCCGGAAGGCGGGGAAGCGGGCGGGCGCGTGCTCGGCGTGGGCACGCCTGAACACCTGGCCGCGTCCGTCGCGTCGCACACCGGGCGCGCACTCGGCGAGGCATTGGCGAGAACGCCTGCGGCCGCGGACGAGGAGGCCCGAGCACAGGCGCACGGCCGGGTTCGCACGATCGACGTTTGGGGCGCGCGGGAGAACAATTTGCAAGACGTGGATGTGTCCATTCCGCGCGAGAAAATGACCGCGATTTCCGGGGTGTCCGGTTCGGGCAAATCCTCGCTGGCACTCGATACGATTTACGCCGAGGGGCAGCGGCGATACGTGGAATCCCTGTCCGCGTACGCGCGGCAATTTTTGGGGCGGATGCCCAAGCCCAAGGTGGATCGCGTGTTGGGCTTGTCGCCCGCCATCGCCATCGAGCAAAAGGCCGCGAGCAAAAACCCGCGCTCGACCGTGGGCACGGTGACCGAGGTGTACGATTATCTGCGCGCGTTGTACGCGCTGTTGGGCGAGGTGTATTGCCCGGATTGCGACGCAAAGGCCGGCAGCCAAGCCGTAGCGGAAATCGCGGATCGCGTGCTGAAAATGGGGCGCCGCTTGTACTTGCTCGCGCCCGTGGACCTCGGCAAGGGGGAAGATTACGCCAGTTTGTTCCACCGCTTCCGCAGGGATGGGTATTTGCGCGGCAGGCTCGATGGCCGAGTTTTCGACTTGGCAACGCCGCCGGAGATCGATTACCGGCAGTCGCATCGAGTCGAAATTTTGGTGGATCGCGTGGTCGGGGATGAGAAGAATCGCAAGCGCATCGCGGAATCAGCAGAGCGCGCGTTGGCTATTTCCGGGGGCGTTTTGATCGTCGCCTCGCCCGATGACGACGAAGAGACGCGCTTTAGCCAGCATCTCTCGTGTCCATCCTGCGGCCGCGGTTTCGAGGCGATCACCCCGCAAAGGATGTCGTTCAACAGTTATGAAGGCTGGTGTCTGTCGTGCGAGGGGCTCGGCACGCAGCGCGGCATGGGCATCCACACGCTGATTCCCGACGTCCACAAGTCCATGGCCCAAGGCGCGGTGCTCGCGTGGGGAAAGGTGGAGGCGAACTCGGCACTCGGTTGCATGCTCTCTGCGGTGGGCGAGGCCGCGGGCTTCGATCTCGATACGCCGTTTGCGCGCATCTCGAAGGAGGGGCAACACGCGATTTTGTACGGGTTGGGCGAGCAGTGGTTGAAAGGCCCGGGGGCGATTTCGTTCCAATTTCGGGGATTGTTTCCAACCCTTGACGCGCTGGTGCGCCAAGCGCCGCGGTTCCGCCGGTTGATGGGCGAATTGATCCAAGATGTGCCGTGCCCGTCCTGCCGAGGATCGCGTCTCAGGCCGGAAAGCGCGGCGGTTCGGCTCTTTGGCAAGACCATGCCAGAGGTGGCGGCGATGCCGATAGCGGATGTGCGCGCGTGGTTCGACGCGATGGCACTGACCGGGCAGGCGCGCGAGGCCGCAGGCGAGGTGTTGTCCGAGCTTCAAAGCCGGGCGCGCTTTCTCCACGAGGTGGGCTTGGGCTATTTGAATTTGGGGCGGCGCGCCCCCACCTTGTCCGGCGGCGAGGCGCAGCGCATTCGCCTGGCGAGTCAGATCGGCTCCGGGCTGACCGGTGTGCTCTACGTGCTCGACGAACCGACCATTGGCTTGCACCAGCGCGACAACAGGCGGTTGTTGGCCGCGTTGGCGCGGCTGCGCGATTTGGGCAATTCCCTGCTCGTTGTCGAACACGACCGCGAGACCTTGAACGAGGCGGATCACATCTTGGATTTTGGCCCAGGCGCGGGGATCGAAGGCGGCCGCGTCGTAGCGGCGGGTGCTCCGCACGCCTTGCACAGCGACAATGGGTCCTTGACGGCGCGTTACCTGTCCGGCGCGTTGCAGATCGAGGTGCCCGAAACGCGGCGCGATCCCGATAAAGACGCGCTGTGCGTCCGGGGCGCGCGGCACAACAATTTGAAAAATGTGGATGTGGCGTTTCCCTTGGGCACGTTGACGTGCGTGACCGGAGTATCGGGTTCGGGCAAGAGTTCGCTCGTCAACGACGTGCTGTTCGGCGCGCTCGCGGCCCGCGTGAACAAGGCGCGGGCCGCGTGGGGGGAACACGACGATGTGATGGGGTTGGAGTGGGTCGATAAGGTGATCGACATCGACCAGACCCCGATCGGGCATTCGCCGCGCAGCAACCCGGCGACCTATGTCAAGGTGTTCGACAAAATTCGCCAGTTGTACGCCAGCTTGCCGGATGCCCAAGTGCGCGGGTTTTTGGCCGGGCACTTTAGTTTTAACCACAAGCGCGGGCGGTGCGATGGATGCGCGGGGTTGGGCGCGCGCTGCATCGAGATGCACTTCTTGCCCGATGTGTGGGTGCCCTGCGAAAGCTGTGGTGGCAAACGCTACAACCGCGATGTCCTCGCCGCGACGTACAAAGGCGCGTCGATCGCCGACGTGTTGGCGATGAGCGTGGGCGAGGCCCTCGCGCACTTTGCCCCGGTGCCCGGCATTGCGCGGGCGCTGCAAACGCTTTTTGACGTGGGCTTGGGCTATCTCAAACTGGGGCAGGCGTCGACCACGCTTTCCGGGGGCGAGGCGCAGCGCGTGAAACTCGCGCGCGAATTGGCCCGGCCCAATACGGGGCGGACCGTGTATCTGTTGGACGAACCGACCACGGGCTTGCATTTTGCCGATATCCAAAAATTGCTCGACGTGCTCAACCGGCTCGTAGATGCGGGCAATACGGCCATCGTGATCGAGCACAATTTGGACGTGATCAAGACCGCGGATTGGGTGATCAATCTGGGGCCGGAGGGCGGGGAAAATGGCGGGGACCTCATCGCTTGCGGCACGCCCGAAGAGGTGGCCGCTGTCACCGCCTCGCACACCGGGCGGTTTTTGAAAGCGGTATTGGCGGGCGGTGAAACGGGTCGGAAGGCCAAGCGGTCGGACCTGTAAAGGTCGAAAAGGGTTACGCCGTGCCCTTGTCGAGTTTGAATTTGGAATTGACCAAACATCGAAAATTATCGGCATAGAATCTCTGGATTACTGGGCATCCTCGCGCTCGTCAAACCGCTGAGATTCGTCCCGCTTATCCCACCTCGACTTCTCGCCCCGTGCGCCCCGATTCAAACACCGCATTGATGATTTCCACGGCGTGGCGCGCGCTTTCGAGGCCGATCATCGGATCGCGGTCTTCGTCGATGGCCGCGATCAAGTCCGCAATGATCAATGTGTGTCCGTCTGAACTGACCGCCATCGGGTCGGCGGAGATGTTTTTCTGTTTGTCTTCCCGACTGCCGTACAGGCCGAGCATCTCCGCTTCTTCTGCGGCTTCGTTCTCGCCCTGAATTTTCCATGCGATCAACTTGGACGCATCTTTCATAATGGACCCGTTCGCGCCGTAAAGCGTCACCAGTTGGGGCAGGCCGGGGTAGCAACAGGTCGTCGTATAAATCGTGCCGATGGCGCCATTTTTGAATTTGAACAACGCCACGGTTTGATCCTCGGCTTCGATGTCGTGCCCAAAGACGCCGAACATGCCCATCACAGACGCGACGCCGCCTGCGAGCCACTGGATCAAATCGACGGTATGCACCCCCTGATTCATCAACGAGCCGCCGCCGTCGAGATCCCACGTTCCCTTCCACGAGCCGTGCGCGCCCTGATAATAGCTCTGTGCGCGATACCATGGCAAATGCCCATGAACGCCGATCAGTTTGCCCAACTTGCCGCTGTCTATCGCCGCTTTGATGCGCTTGTTCAAGGGATCCAGCCGCGCCTGAAAAATACACCCGACCTTGACGCCGGCGTCCTTCACCGCGCCGATGAGTTGATCCACGCGCTCGGGCGCGATATCCGCGGGCTTCTCCACGATCATGTGCTTGCCCGCATCGGCGGCCTGAATCCCCAGCGCGGCGTGCTTGCCCGATTCCACGCAAATGTTGACGACCTGCACGTCATCGTCCTGAAGCATCTCTTCGTAACTCGCGTACGCCTTGCACCCGTATTGCTCGGCCACCGGCCCCAAACGATCTTCATCCACATCGCACACCGCCACCAACTTCGCGCCCGCGGCCTCTGTGACAGACCGACAATGGTGCTTGCCCATCCCCAGTCCGACAACGCCAAATCCCAGTTCTTTTGCCATGACATCCTCCTATCGAAAAGATACGGCTCGGTTTCTCAAACGCGGCTCAATCTAATGCGTGGCATTTTTGCGAACAAGCAAAAAACCATCCATCTGCGGAGTACCTTGACATTTGGGAAAAAGGGGCTATTCATACATGGACAAAGGGGCTTGAGCAAGGGCGCGTGCGAGGCGTCTTTCGCAGTTCAAACCACCAACCCAACCACTCTTATGAAACTCGGCGTAATCACAGACGGCATCAGCAGGGATTTGGAACGCGCTTTGGACGCGATGGCGGCGTGCGGGTTGCGGTATCCCGAACTCCAATTCGTTTGGGACCGCGAAGTGGGCGACCACAATGCCGCGCAAGTCGCGCACATGAAGGCGTTGGTGGCCGAGCGCGATATGGAAGTGTCGTGCATCTCGCGGCACAATTTCGCCGGCCTGCCCGTGTTGCAAACCGAAGTCGGAGACGCGGCGTTCGAAGAACAGGTGGCGGGCCTGCGGCGGTGCATTGGCCTCGCAAAGACCATGGGGACGGATCTGGTCAGGATTATGAGTTGCCGGAAGGAAATGATCCTGTTTGGGTATAACGGCGCCGAGGAGTGGATTGTGACTTCGGGGGCGTGGGACAAACTGGTGAGGTCGATGGCCGTGCCCGTGCAAATCGCCGAGGAGGAAGGCGTGACCCTGGTCGTCGAAACCGGGAACAACGCCATGGTCACGTCGGGCTTTCTCGGGCGAAAGCTGATCGATGAATTGGGCAGCGCCCATCTCAAATTGCTGTGGGATATTCCCAATACCATGTATTGCGCGGATGTGCCGTTCCCGGATGCGTACGGTGCGATTCGGGATTGCATCGGCCATATCCACGTCAAAGACGCGAAAATCGACATCGCGCGCGCGACCGTGGGGTTCTGCCCTTTGGGCGAGGGCGATGTCGCGCCGTATTTGGAGCCGATAGCAAACGCGCTGCGCCGCGATGGGTACGCGGGGGCCATTTCCTACGAGAGCGTGTATCGGCCCACAGGTGGCGCGTACGAAGATGGGTTTTGGGCGAGCGTGGCGACATTCAAAGCCATTTTTGGCGAATAGGAGCGATGGGCATGATCGGATTTTGGCTTGTGATTTTTATCCTTGCAGGGCTTTGCGCGCAGGCGATGGGCCAAGGCGTGGTGAAGGAAATCGCGGGCGATCTGGCCTATGTGGCGGGGTTGAACGGCGATGCGACTTTGGGCAGCCAGTTGCAGGTCGATGAGGACGGCGCGACGCTTCAGGTGATCAAAAAGCTCGACGGCGATGTGCTCGTGGCCCGCGTGGTCATGGAAAACGGCTCGCCCGTGAAAGTGTCGGATCGGATTCGCATGCTCGCCGTCCCGACCTCCGATGGCGCGCCGCGCGCGGTGTACGCGGTTCGCGTGGACGAAGGCCCCAAAATGGACGGGCACTTAGACGACGCGGCGTGGCAACGGGCCAAGCCCATCGAGGGCTTTGTGCAGCGCGATCCGGGGTACTGGGTGCCGAGCACGGAACGCACCATCGCCCGCATTATTTACGACCAGGAGAAAATCTATTTCGGATTCGCGTGTTACGATTCCGATCCGCAAAAGATCGTGGCGAACAACATGCGCCGAGATTCAGAGGTGTGGGGCGACGACAACGTGCAGATTCTTTTGGACACGTACAACGACCGGCAGACCGGGGCCTTCTTTTTCGTCAATCCGCTGGGGGCGAAACGCGATCTCATCCTGTCCCAAGAAGGCCGCACGTACAACGATGACTGGGATTGCATCTGGGAGGCCAAGGGCCAACGGCACGACGAGGGCTGGTCCGTAGAGGTGGCGATTCCATTTGACCAACTGCGGTTTAAGGACGAGGCAGACGCGGTGTGGGGCATCAACTTGGCGCGGTTCATCGCCCGCAAAGCCGAGTCCGCGGCCCTGATGGTGGGGCGGCGATCCACGACCCCAACGCAGCGCTATCGCACGTCTGATCTCGCGGAACTGCGCGGCCTGACCGCGTTGAAGACCAAGCGCGTGTTGCAGGTCAAACCCTATCTGTTGCCCGGTGCGTTGAGGGATTTGAAGGCGCCTGACCCGGGCGCGCAACTGTCCTTTGAAGCGGGCGTGGATGCGCGCTATGGCCTAACGCCCAATATGATGCTCGACTTGTCCTACAACACGGATTTTGCCCAGGTCGAGGGCGATCAAGAGCAGGTGAACTTGACGCAGTTCTCGCAGTTTTTCCCGGAGAAGCGCGAGTTTTTCCTCGAAGGCTCCAGCCTGTTCGACTTCGGCGAGGCCGCCACGCGCCGCGGCGGAGACAGCCGCCCCCCCACGATTTTGTTTTACAGCAGGCGCATCGGCCTGGAAGACAAGCAACCCGTGCCGATTCTCTTGGGCAGCAAACTGGCGGGCAAAGCCGGCAAGACGAGCATCGGCGCGTTGAATGTGCTGACCGATGCCGCGCTTTTGGCAGATAGCACGCGGGTCGAGCGCAGCAATTTTTCCGTGTTGCGCGTGAAGCGCGATGTGCTGGCGCGATCCAATGTCGGCGCGATTTTTGTGAACGAGCAAACCCGCGTGCCCGGTTCAGGGTGGGGCAATTACAATCGCGCGGCCGGGGTGGATTTCAGTTTTTCCCCGTCCAATGCCCTAAATTTTCAGGGGTTTTACGCGCGCACATGGGGCGCGAAACGGAATGTGGAAGACGCGGGGGAAACCGGCGGCGCGACATTTTTCCAGACCACTTATACGGGCAGCGTGTATTCGGGCTCTGCGAAGGTGATCGACATCGAAGCCGATTTTCAGCCCCGAGCCGGGTTTGTCAATCGCCGCACGGGCCTGCCGGGCCTGCGTCGCTACGAGTCGTCTTTCAGGGCGCGGATTCCCTTTGCATGGGAGCACATCCGCTACGTTTCGACCGGGCCTCGGCTGCGGCTCATTACGGACCGGGATAACGCGGTCAAATTTTGGGACGTGCAGTGGTCCACTTACACGCGCTTCAATACCGGCGACTGGTACCGCGTCGAGGTGACGCAAACGCACGACGTGGTCGAGCGCACGTTCAAGCCCTCCAAAAAGCGACCCGACGTGATCATCCCGCACGGCACTTATCGGTTCACGAAATTCAGAACCGGGCCCTTTCCGAGCCGCTCGCGGAAAATCCGCCCGGAGTTCGATTTGGAGGTTGGCTCGTATTACACGGGCAAGCGATACAAGTTCGCGCTCGAAAACAGCTATCGGCCCTCGGGCCGCCTGTCTATCGAAACCGATTACGAGGTCAACTGGATGCGCCTGCCCGAGGGCAATTTCAATATCCAGGTGTTGAGCAACCGGTTGATCTATTCGTTTTCCACGGATTTTTACGTGAAGCTGTTCGCGCAGTGGAATAACGACAGCGAGCAGGCCAATGTGAATATTTTGCTCAACTACCGCTTCCGCCCCGGCAGCGATATTTACGTGGTGTTCGATCAGGGCTATGCCCGCGATCCAGACCTCGATTTAAGCGGTGCCTGGGCCGAAAGAAATCGCGCCGCTCTGGTCAAGGTTTCGTATATGCTAGGGATGTGAGAGGCGGTGAGACGGGAGACGGGAGAGGCGAGAGGCGAGAGTGGGGCAGAGGGCAGAGAGTACGGACGGAAGGCGAGAGGAGGGCAGAGAGAGTGGGTAAGTTGTCTGAATCGAGGATTACACAGATTAGCGGATTAAAGGCGGATTAAAAACGAGAGTGGGGCAGAGAGCAGAGAGACGGATTAAAAACGAGAGGAGGGTAGCGGGCAATCCCATCACCCCTTATCCCATCCGTTGTAGGGACAGGCCCCCGTGCCTGTCCTCGCCCTCGGCGATTGATTGACACATGATTTCCAGCAGTCCACAGTCGGCAAAATAAGCGTCAGCTAGAGTAGTGGTGAGCCGGGAGAGGGTCAACGCCCCTATCAATGTAGGGACAGGCCCCCGTGCCATTTGTACCAACTCATTCGTTTTCATCGTGTTTTTGCCCTGCGTTGGGCATAGCGCGGGGTTCGGATGAGGACGAGGTCGGGAGGAGCCGGTTGCCGGGCCTGAGGCGCGATGACCGGGGCTCGGATGCGGGTGCGTCTCGAAGGCCGAATAAAGCCTAAGTCCCGTCCGCGTGCCACGAAAATGGCGATGGGATCCCGTCCTTCATAGGCAGAGCGCGGGGCATACTCAACCAATAAAGCCATAGAGACATCAAAGGGGTCTACCCCGGCTTGATGAGCAATCTCCAAGCGCAGGGCTTGCAGGATTGTGCAATGATCATCGTTGCCCAGAGCTGTTGCTGAATCACGCCCGATTTGGAGGACCACAACAGACGCAGATGCAAATGTTGCTTGACCCATGCGAAGGCCATCTCAATGTCCCACCTGCGCGCATACGTGCGTGCGATGGCCTTGAGGGTGAACGTTTTGGGGTCTAACACATTGGTGATAGAGTTGTGCTTTTTTCGTCCTTGCCAAAAGGTGACCAAGCGCACCGCATGCTTTGCGCGATCCGCCCGATAGGCCCCGAGCCAAACCAAGCCATCAAAGACCTTGTCGTCGCGAGAGAAAGTGTGGATGACTTTGGAGCTCGTCTTGGCGCGTAAGCGACTGAGCCAGTCGTATTTCTTGTCGGTGAGCCAATCAAACCACGCAAACCCAAAATAGCCTAAGTCCGCAAGAATTAAGGTCTTCGCAGGCAAATCGGCGACGAAGGCGCGGGCGGCGACCTTCTCGTTTTGATGCGGATGCGAATGAAACTGGAGGCGCCGCCATTGTGGACGCCGCACGTCAAAGAGACCGGCCATCTTGCCGGGTAAAAGTTGCGAATCGCCATCGGGCACGTCGCGCAACGCGGGGAGTTTTTTCTTGATTTTGTCCAAGGTGCTCTCATCGATACAGACCACAGCTTTGGCAAAGGGGGCCAAACCGGGATAAATCGCCTGAGAAGCCATCTAAAAACTCGGACCGCCATTGAGATCGTCGCAAAAGCATTCGCTTTTCGCAGCTCAAAACCATACATAGCGCGAAAATAGGACGCCTTGATTCCCCCCTTCCTCGCAGGAAGGGGGGCTAGGGGGGTAGGTCCCAATAATTTTTAGATGGCTTCTGAGGCAAACGATCCGCTAAGACCGTGTTGATCTGTCGAAAGAGGCGTGCCAAAGGAGAGGGATCGGCTTTGGCGAGCCGATTATAGACCGCTTGATCGGTCACACGGAAGCGGGGAAAAAACCACTTGCGCCAACCTTTCGGTTCAAATCGAAGGGATGACACGCGAAGAGGAACGCGATTGGCTCGCCTCGCAGGAACTCAAAGATCCATTCTTGGAGCGTCTCCGCAGGAAGGCACCCCAACAAGACCGCATAAACGAGATACCCGACGCAGGAAATCTCTGAGGAGTTGATTGGTGGGAAAATACAGTTGTGGATGTGCAGTTTTTTCTGTATTGTCACAGCAAAAGTGCCAACAACCATTTTCACGAGAAAGGAGAAATGATGTTACTCAAAGAACATCTGGAAGAATTGCGCGAGGCCAAACGTCTGCTCGAATCGACCAGCCTCGCACAAAAACTCACCGCTACGATTGGAAAGCCCATCGAAGCGGGCTTTGAGAGACTCCCGCCCGAGTATGCTGATGTAATCAATCAGATCAGTAAAGACTCGTTGGAGAAAGTGTTACAGGTGGCGGTAAAAACCTTGGACACGACCTCCCTCGGTAGCCCCAGCAATACCATGCATAAACTTATGGCCATGACAACTGGAGGCATCGGTGGCGCATTCGGTCTAAAGGCACTCGCATTCGAACTGCCTCTTTCCACAATGATCATGCTTCGTTCCATCGCTGATATAGCGAGGAGTCAGGGGGAAGACCTTGAAGGCATAGAGGCAAGACTGGCTTGCTTAGAGGTCTTTGCTTTGGGAGGGCACTCTAATGAAGATGCGAGTAAAGAAGATGTTGCTGAATCGAGCTATTTTGCGGTCCGGATGCTACTAGCCAATGAGGTTATCAGTGCAACCCGATACCTTGCCAATCCGCAGGTTCTCGCCCAAGGAGTTAAGGCTCCTGCCCTCGTTCGCCTTATCTCCCAGATCGCTTCGCGCTTTGGCGTTGTTGTATCGCAGAAGGCCGCGGCTCAGGCCCTACCGGTGATCGGTGCCGTTGGAGGTGCCACAATTAACACGATTTTTCTCGATCACTTCCAGAATATGGCTCAGGGACATTTCACTATTCGGAAACTCGAACGCATCTATGACGAGAGCACCGTCAGACAAACGTATGACGACGCGCCCCTGTTATTAGAGTAAGTGCGGTATTCCTCGTCAAAACTTGTCAACTCACACAACACGCCGAGAGACCCCCGCGATCTCTCGGCGTTTTCAATAGCGGTTTGATTTGTGAAAAAATACAAGTTGCACGCGGGGCGATTCTGGAGTACATTGCGCGAGTTAAAAATCGGAGTCACCCTCAAGTGCTCGGTTTGGCTTCTCATTCTTAAATCTTGGAGGATACAATGATTTGGATTCTTGCACTTTTAGGATTGGGTGGTGTTGCTCTTGCAAAATGGATAAAAAAGGTTAAAGGGAAAAAATTCGCTGTTCTTGGAGAACGTACTGCAGGAAAAACCGCATTGATTAATTTTCTTATCGGAGGTACTTTTTCTCAAGAGCATGCCCAGACCCGCTATGCAAAAAAGACTGATAGTAACCATTTTGAGCTTAAAGATTTAGAACTGGAGATTGAGGAATCTATAGATGTCCCCGGTTCTAATTATCATTATGGCCAATGGGAAGACATTACCAAAAAGGCAGATATCGTATTGTATCTTTTGAGGGCGGATAAATTGAAGGCAGACGATAAACTCACCGAAGAACGAGTTAAGAAAGATATGGATCAAATTGGACGCTGGATGAGGGACACTTCAAAAGAGTATCCTTTATTTATTATTGGAACGCATTGTGATTGCACTGACCCTGACTTCACTAAATTGCCAGAAAATAAAAAAGGGGATTATGTGGACGAAATGCGTTCAATGCCTATCTTTCGAGATATTGTACGACGCGGAGGGGGGAACGCTAAGGTAAGAGTTGCATTTGGTAGCTTGAAATCGAAGGAATCAACAGAAGCCTTGGTCTATGATGTAATTTATCAGGTGGTACATCATGAAGAATAATCTTGTCCTTTCATTTAGTGCTCAAAGCCTGGATAATCAGAGCCTCGATCCTGTGGAGGTCAACGGGCATTTTCTCGCAAAAGAGAAACTGATTGCACGCCAGAAGTTTGCCAAAAAAATATCAAAAGTCTCTTTGAATGGCACCGAAGTCTTTTCGGAAGGTTCGCATACTGCGTTTTTGTATGGCGATAAATTCCTCTTGGAGACGCCCTCTGATCAGTTAGATAATGATGGCAGAGTAGCCCCCATCCTTTGCCATGGTCATGTACCGGATGAACCATCGGAATCGTGGGCTGATGATGTCGTCAACGCCATAGTCGGCTTTGCCGGACGTATCGGCAGAACGATTTCAGATGATAAGCAAGAGATGGCTCATCGCGGTGTTGAGGCTATCTTGAAAAAACAAAAAAAAAACAGAAGACGCCGAAAGAAGGTACGGGGAGCGGTGGGCATATTAATCATCTTGGTCGTTTTGGGAATAATATACGAAATCGTTTTCAGAAAATAAGACCAGAACGAAAAACGCGGCATTCTCATTCAGAACCTCGCCCAGAACGAACTCGCCCAATCACTCAAAGGAGACGCAACATGATCGATAGTACATGGCCTAACGAACCCCATCGCCGCAAAACGGTGCTTGTGCTAGACCAGGCTAAGATTGATGCTTTAGAGTATCGAGAAGGCGGTGCTGAACTCTTGCTCAACGAAGAGGTCTATATACTTCCTTCTTCTTCGCAACAGTCCAACTCAGTCGTACAAGGTCTATTTGACAGTGGGCTTGCACGCCCAGGTGCTGTACTGATTCAAAGCCCATTCAATAAGGATGAGTACGAAGACTCGGAGAAGGCGGTGGAGCGTTTCGGAGTGGAAAAACACCTGCTCTTTTCCGAGTTATGCGGTTTCTTGGGTGCTCGCAGGGTTACAGTAGAACAGGTTGAGCATAAAAACGCCGAAGGTAAGACAACCGTTTCTGTTGAAGGCAACAGACTCACGGGGAGCGTAGAAGGAAAAATAGAAAATGAAGAATTGACTTCGTTTAGCAACCAACTAAACTTGATGGACACATTCGCGGGCGGTTCCCCAAATGTGCCGGCGGCCAAAGAATTCCTGGAGCAAAAAGGATTATTGGGCGACGCCAAAATGAGATCGCTTCTCGAAATGCGCCAAAACCCAAACAACCCATTCACAAGCCGAAGACTCCAGCTAAACATGACCAGTGAAGTGCAACGCAATCTTAATGTTCTGGCCAGGCTTGATATCCCCGCCTTTCTATCGCTGGAAGTCAACTATGCTCGTCGTATAAGCGAACAAACAGAGTTCACGCTCACCATCAAGGTAGAGTTCTAAGAGGAATTTATGACACCGCGAGATAGGCTTTATCCCACAGTCGCTGAAGTAGAGGCGGAGAAAGCGTTTGCAAAACGCATCAATTTTGAGGTCGGGTGGGTGACATATAACCCGAGAATCCGAAATTCCAAACCTACCGAAGAAGAGAAGCGGCTGTTTATCAAGCGATACGGAACAAAACATAAATCCCAGTGATCGGCACAGCGTGCATAATCCCAAGAGGCCCTGCAAGAAGTTGCGGGGTCTTTTGCTTGTGATCTGATTCTGTTTGGGTTATCTTTGGCAAATTCGATAGAGAAGCCGTTTGATTTTTAAGTTGAAAGGAGAATCGAATGATGGAGTTCGTTATCTATGGAACAGTGGCTTTGGCACTTTTGGGGGGTGCGTTTTGTGTCTTTGCCGCCATCCGAATGCTCTACAAGGCGTGGCCGATTCTCGATGTCACCGCCACCAATGCCATCAACGATGACCCCGCCGCGACCGAGTACTTCGTTGGCCTGTTGGACGAAGCAAAAGAGAAAATGACCATCTATGACGATGGCAACGATATGGCGGGATCGATCTACAATGATCCCGAAGTCATTGCTACCGTGCAGGAAAAGTTGGAGCAAAACGCGGATTTCAAAATCCAGTGCTTCTTTAACTTCGACCACGACCTGCGTTTCAGGCAAGCGTTTGGCAACCATCCCCAAGTAGATATTCGGACGGGCGACAATGTGGCGTCAAACGACGTTCACTACAAGATCATTGACGACGGCAGAAAAGCCTATTTGTCGCGGCACGAATTGGGCGATAGCGAACGCAGGATCCGATGGATCGATTGCACGAGGGTTCAGCGCGATCTCGGGCATGTGACAGATGAGGTCCTCGGCGACTACAAAAAGGACATTGAACGAAAGTTCGGTCCACCCAACGCCGCAACGCTGACCCGATAGGAGTGGCCGATGCCCGAGTTTCCACCGATCCAGCTATACGCGATATTGGCTATCGCTATTACCATCGTGTCAATATTTTCCGCCTTCATCCGAGAACCAACCACGACTATCGTTTCGAAAAAAAAGAAGAAGGTGATGTTGAGGTTATTGATGTTTTACTTTGGGGCGTGGATTAATGTGATTGGCTTGGTCTTTTACTTGTTTATCTGCGTATCTCGGCAAATTCTTTCTTTCGATCAACCCTCGGCTGTCCATATTTTTCATTTTTTCGTTCACATTTTTCATTTCGGGGTGCTGGCAATGGGCTTGTATGTGAGCACATTGATTTGTAAGGAAATGTGGACTCGCTATATAAGCGGCGATGTCTCGGAATGTTAAACTCTCAGAATCCACCATCATCGAAATCGCGTAACAGTAATAATTAGGCCCTGCAATGAGTTGCAGGGCCTTTTGCTTGTGATCTGATTCTGTTTGGGTTATCTTTCAAAATCGACATGGACACATTGCATTGCGTCATCCACAACGAGACCGGTTGGCAAAAAAAATAAAGGAACCGCGACATGCGCTTTTTTAATACCGCCGGACCCGTAGTGGCTGAAGACCACTACTGTATCCCGCCCTTGGAACGGATTAATCTCGTCGAGGTGCGTCGACTCATCCGGGACAAACGCTACTTCGTTTTGCACGCGCCTCGGCAGACGGGCAAGACCTCGGCTCTGCTCGCCTTGTGCGACCTGCTCAACGCCGAAGGCGCGTACCGGTGCGTGTACGCCAATGTCGAAAGCGGGCAGGCCATGCGCGAAGATGTGGAACAGGTCATGCGCGGCATTTTGGGCGAGTTGGCACTCCGGGCGAGTTTGACGCTGGGCGATGAGTTTTTGGACGAGATTTGGCCCGACATCTTGACCAAGAACGGGCCGAGTACCGCACTGCGCGTGGCCTTGACGCGATGGGCCAATGCGGATCCCAAACCGCTGGTGTTGCTCATCGACGAGATCGACGCGCTGATCGGCGATTCGCTCCTGTCCGCGTTGCGGCAGTTGCGCGCCGGCTACGACCAGCGTCCAACGTATTTTCCGCAAAGCATCGTCTTGTGCGGAATACGCGATGTGCGCGACTACCGCATCCATTCGGGTTCTGCCAATGCTGTCATTGCCGGGGGGAGCGCGTTTAACATTAAATCGCGCTCGTTGCGCTTAGGGGATTTTTCACGAGACGAGGTCCAGACACTGCTCGCACAGCATACGGAGGAGACGGGTCAGGCGTTCGCGCCCGACGCCTTGGACGCGATTTGGCATCAGACGCAGGGGCAACCTTGGTTGGTCAATGCCTTAGCGGATCAAACCTGCTTCCGAGATGGTGCGGAAGATCGCAACGATCCGATCACCGCCGCCGCGGTCATCGAGGCGAAAGAGCAACTCATCCTGCGCCGCGAAACGCATCTCGATCAGTTGACCGACAAACTCAAAGAGGAGCGCGTGCGGCGCATTGTCGAGCCGATCTTGAGCAGCGGCGATGAGGAACGCCACTTCACCGATCGCGATTTGGAATACGCGCGCGACCTCGGACTCATGGCGCGGGATCATCCGATCCGCATCGCCAATCCGATCTACGCCGAAGTCGTGCCCCGCGAACTGACGTGGGTGATCCAAGAGGAGTTCAATCAGGAAACGGCTTGGTACGTCCGTGCCGATGGCCGTTTGGATGTGGTCGCATTGCTGGCCGAGTTCCAGACGTTCTTCCGCGAACACTCCGAGCATTGGGTCAAGCGATTCGCGTATCGAGAGGCCGGTCCCCAGTTGCTGTTGCAGGCGTTTTTGCAAAGGATCGTGAACAGCGGTGGACGCATTGAACGCGAGTATGGCTTGGGCCGCATGCGTACCGATTTGCTCATCGTCTGGCCGCAGGGCGATCAGACGCGCAAATTCGTGATCGAGTGCAAGGTGCTCCGCAAAACATTGGAACGGACCATCGCCGAGGGTTTGGAACAGACCGCGGACTACATGGATCGTTGCGATGCCGAGGCGGGTCATCTGGTGGTCTTTGACCGCCGCGAGGACAGGCGTTGGCGGGACAAGATATTTCGGGATCGCCGAGCGTCTGATGGTGGCGTCGAGATCGAGGTCTGGGGGATGTGAGGAAGGCCGGCGAAATGGGCATGTTTGCGTAATATCAGGCCGCAATACCAATTTGATTCCTCGTTGTCCCAATTTTTCAAATCACCGCGGGGCCAGGCCTCCGTACCTATCCAAAGCCGTTGAGAAATTTCCGTCTTCCGTCTTCCGTCTTCCGTCTCACCTCTTATTGAACCGGGAGTTTTGACATGCATCATCCAACAAAAGAAAAACTCGACCTCCGCGAACTCGGCGCGCCCGTAGATGGCGAGCCGCAGGCGAGTGATCGGCGGCTCTACATGCAGTTGCAGGTCTTTACGGGCGTCAAGTTTGTCGAAGCCGTAGCTCGCGTACTCGACCAAAGCGGTCTCGACGCCGCGCTCTATATCGACGCGCACGACCCTTATGGCGTTGGCATTGTTTTTCTCTCGGAATCGCCCGATCTGTTTGTGACCGAGATCCGCACCCTGCTCAACCGCTCGCCCTTCACCTCTTGCACGCGGCGTCCCGAATTTGCCATGTTCGGGCGCACGTACGCCACGGGCTACGAACCCGATCTCGAGGACGCGCTCATCACCCGGCCGCGCAACAACTTGCTCAACCCCGAATGGCCCTGGGCGATCTGGTACCCCTTGCGGCGCAACGGGGCTTTCGCCCGCCTCGACCACAAAGAACAGCGCGAAGTCCTCATGGAACACGCATCTATTGGTCGCGCTTATGGCCGCGAGAATCACGCGCACGACATTCGCCTCGCCAGCTATGGCCTCGATGTAAATGACAACGACTTTGTCATCGGCCTCGTCGGCACAGAACTCCACGCCCTCTCTCGCGTCGTGCAAGACATGCGAAAAACCCAGCAAACCGCGCTGTACGTGGAATCGCTGGGTCCGTTTTTCGTCGGAAAAAGAGTGTGAAAAGAGGTCTTAGAAGCTGTCTAAAAATTATTGGGACCTAACCCCCTAGCCCCCTTTCCTATGAGGAAAGGGGGAATAAAGGCCCTTATTCTTGGGTTTTAATCTGCGAAAAGCGAATGTTTTTGCGACTCTCTCAATGGCGGTCCGAGTTTTTAGATGGCTTCTTAGGAGCATGCCATGATCCAGCGGCTCGAAACCCTCTACTATCGGTGCTTGCGCCACGTCGAACAGGACCTCGCGCGGTTTCACCTCTTGGCAGGCGCGAATGGCAGTGGGAAAACCGCCTTTCTCGACGCGCTGGCATTTCTCGGGGATTTCGTGCGCGATGGCCTCCACGCGGCCATTTACAGCCGGGCGAGCGCGTTGCGCGACCTCACTTGGCACGGGCTTGCGGACCGATTTGAAATCGCGGTCGAATTGCCCGTGCCCGAACGCGAATCCAATCTCTTCTCGGACCGGGACTTCTCGCGCTGTCGCTACGAACTCGCCATCGGCACCCTCGAAGAAACCGAGGACATCGGCATTCTCTCCGAGCGCGTGCTCTTGCTCACGGACATCCAGCGGGACGCCCGCGCCATCCAAGAATCGCTCTTTCCAGTGGATGATCCCACGCCGCAAACCCTAGCCACGCGTCGGTTGCGCGGCATCAAAACCATCGTCAACAAAGTGCCGGGGGGCAACGACAAGTTTTACGATGAATCCGGCGCGGGCTGGGATCCCACCTTCAAACTCGGCGCGCGACGTTCCGCACTCGGCAACCTGCCCGAAGACGAAGCGCGTTTCCCCATCGCCACTTGGCTCAAACACACCCTCTCAAACCGCATTCGCCCCCTGACCTTCCACACCGACCGCCTCAGACCTCCCTGCCCGCCTGGGCAACCGCTCAACCTGTTGCCCGACGCCGGCAATCTGCCTTGGGTCGTCGCGGCGATGGAGAAAAACGCGCCGCGCAGGCATGCGGCCTGGCTCGCGTGTTTGCGGGCGTGCCTGCCGGGTCTATCGGCTGTTCAGGTGGTTGTGCGGTCCGAAGATCGACACGCCTATCTCGTGGTCAAACACCACAACGACCTCGAAACCCCGTCGTGGATGTTGTCAGACGGCACGCTGCGCCTGCTCGCCCTAACCCTGCTCGCCCACATGCCGGATTTCGGTGGGACATGCCTCATCGAAGAACTCGAAAACGGCCTTCACGTCGCAACCCTCGACCCGGTCTTCAACGCACTTAGCACCGCGCCGAACGCCCAAATTTTGGCAACCACGCACTCGCCCATCATTCTCAACTGCGCGGATCCCGACCAAGTGCTTTGCTTCATCACCACGGAAACAGGCGCGACGCAGGTGAAAGAGGAAAAAGAAAAAGTGGATGAAGTATAAGGGGCGATTCGCCCACAGAGAATAGCGAGAAGGCCAGCGCGCTCCCAAGCGGTATTGGACTATTGAATTAAGTACTCTGTAAATTAGATAATTATGGATTTCATTTTTTTTAGCGCGTGCCGGACGTGATGCTGTCCGTCAATTAAGCCATCGCCCAACATGCCATCTCAAAAGCCCATCAAACAAAGCCCTCACGCACAGCGCGCAAGTCCGTCTCGCAACGCACTTCTGTTTTGCAACCCACCTTGCAGGCCGACACATGTCGTGCGATTACAAAAGCGCTTTGCGCTGTGCCTAGCCCCTCGGCGCATGAGAGCGGCATTTTTTGCCTACTTTTTGTTGCTGTAGACAAAAAGTAGGTCGCCGAAGGCATCAAAGGCAACCCACGATGCTTTAGGACCAAAGTTGTTAGAAAAGCGAGCCATGCAGGTGCTGAGTTGTGCGTATCAAAATTGAGAATAACTTAATTTACAGAGTAATTAACGCTATTGTTCGTATAAACAGGGAGGGTTCTATTATGAGTTTAAATATAGAGAATCGTACCATCTTTGAGGGCGATAATCTTGAAATCTTGCGAGGCATCAACAGCGAATCGGTCGATCTCGTGTATTTGGATCCGCCATTTAATTCTAACGCCAATTATTCCGCCCCTATCGGAAGCAAAGCTGCGGGTGCCGCGTTCAAAGATTCATGGGCATTAGACGACATTAAAGACGCGGAGCACTTGGAGTTGGCCGAGAAAAACGAAGCCCTGTACCAAGTTATTGATATGGCGGGGATGGTTCATGGCAAGGGCATGAAGGCGTACCTGATTATGATGTCGTTAAGGGTGATCGAACTCCATCGGATATTGAAGCCCACGGGGAGTATTTATCTGCATGTTGATGATACGGCAAGCCATTATCTCAAGCTGGTCATGGACGCTATTTTTGGGAAAGATAACTTTCAAAATGAAATCATTTGGCAACGAACCAATACCCGATCCGATGCACAGAAGTATGGTAGAATCCATGATGCACTGATGTTCTACTCAAAAACGAAAGTGTACACATGGCATACCGTTTTTTTGCCACACAATCCCGAATACATCCAAAAGTTTTACCGTCACAGCGACAAAATAGGCCGTTACCGATTGGGCGACCTCACAGCCGCCGGTTTAAGTGGCGGCGAGTCTGGGCGAGAATGGCGCGGTATCGACCCTTCAGGGGTAGGCCGCCATTGGGTGACACCCATAAAAGGCGGGATGTCTGATTTTATCATCGAAAATAATTTGATACCGAATTGGCCCGAAGCATATCCGAGCAGTCATGATCGCTTAAACGCTCTTGACAAAGCAGGCTTGATATATTGGCCGGAAAAAGGGGGGAAACCTCAATTAAAACGCTACCTCGCCTCAACAAAAGGCAATGCCGTTTGTGATGTTATCACAGACATTCGCCCGTTATCAGCCGCATCACGAGAGAAGACGGGATACCCGACACAGAAGCCGCTCGCGTTGCTCAACCGCCTCATTGAAGCGTCCACAAATCCGGGCGATGTCGTTCTCGATCCATTTTGCGGATGTGCCACGACGTGTGTCGCCGCAGAGGCATTAGGGCGGGAATGGATAGGTATTGACTTATCGGAAAAAGCCGTAGAACTCGTCGACTTGCGCCTGAAAGACCATCATGGGATATTCGGCCAGATCATCGCTCGAAAAGACGTGCCAAAGCGCACAGACATGGGTGACGAACCGAAAAGCATCACGGTTCACAAAAACAGGTTATATGGCGAACAGGCAGGGCACTGTGCCGGATGCAAAACACATTTTGAAATGCGACACTTTCAAGTTGACCACATCATTCCCAAAAACAAGGGTGGGACAAACCACGAGAGCAATGCCCAACTCCTGTGTGTGAACTGTAACCAAATCAAGGGCGACCGCCCAATGGCTTATCTCATGTCAAGACTCGTAAAGCGTTCAGCACAATACTATGGGGTTTGAGCCTGTGTGACCCGTGCAATGGCCGCAAGGGAGCGCGGCTCACCTTGGTCGAGCTGCGGAAGCAAAACGAGAAGGACGGCTTCATGGTCGCGGAGATCGACATACCGAGCATCCCGATCATCCATGCATGACCCGTTTATGCCGACAAAAAAATACCGGGACGCGACATCCATCCCGGTATTTGTCTATCGGCCGAAAACGTGCGGCTCATGTTTTTGCGACGGGAAATTGGATTTCCGTCACGTAATCCTTCGGGTTGCCATCGGGTTTCATTTGCAAATACACTTCCCGGCTCGGCCCGGTGATCCGATAGCCATTGGCCTCAATCCATCGCAAGGCCGCTTCGTACGCGCGGGGGATGAGATCGAAACTCCCGCGATGCACCAAGCACGCCATTTGATCGCCCGGCAACGTGCGGATTTTGACGCGGTCATTTTCGGGCACGGGCTTCTCAATCGGCACGGTCGCCTACTTTTTTTTAATTAGGTCGCCGCACGCCGTAGGCACAGGCGTAGCCAACGTATCAAAGGCAACCCACGATTCGGTAGGACCAAAGTTGTTAGAAAAGCGAGCAATGTCGGTGCTGATTTGTGCGTATCAAAATTGAGAATAACTTAATTTACAGAGTACTCATTCGCTTTTTGGTTTTCTTTCGACAGCCTACGGAGGATGGGATCAAGGTGGCCTTCTCTCTTGCCTCTTGTATCTTCGGACAGATATGGGAGCCTGTCCCTACGATGACCTCTGACTCTCTGTAAGGGCGTAAAATTTTACGCCCCTACGCGCCCTTACGCGCCTTTACGCGGCCTGACTACTGACCTCTGCCTTTTGCCTCTTGTATCTTTGGCCGATCACGGGGCATCGCCTTTTTGTGTTTTGAACTAGCTGTCGCCAGTTGTACCCCGCTCGTGCCTTTTGTGGCTAATCCCCTCTTACCTCTTGCCTCTCCCGTCTTACCTCTCCCCTCTTACCTCTCCCGTCTTACCTCTCCCCTCTTGCCTCTTGCCTCTCCCGTCTCCCGTCTTACCTCTCCCGTCTCCCCTGCAGTAGTTCCTTTCGCCTTTCTCCACCAACACCGTCTCTTGAATATCCGCTCGATAAACCCAGGTGCCATCCTCGACGTAATGCGTGGCGAATGCGAGGCGCGGGCGATCCCCTGACCGATTGGCAAACGAGCCGTGGATCGTGCGGTCGGTGAAAAATACCCCGCCGCCCTTTGGCACGCGCAAATACACCACCTCGTCCAAATCCAATCCCCGCACCTCGTGCGAGTGCATGGGTTCATCCCACGCCTGCCCATCGGGCCCGCGCATGCGATAGACCTTTTCCCAACGCGCGTGTTCGCGGCTGTCTTTGGGCGGCGCGGTTTCGTATATGGGTCGCTTGTGGCTGCGCGGCACCACGCACAGGCCCCCGTTGTCCCGATCCGTGTCGCTCAACGCCAGCCAACACGCCATCAAGGTCTCGGGTTCGTTCCGAATATAATGCACGTCTTGATGCAGGGCCACGCCCGTGCCGCCGTCGGGCCGTTTGTCCATGAACATCGTCTGCACGATGCGCGGATGCCCGTTGAGCAGTTGCGCGACCACACGCGAAATTTTGGGGTGCATCGCCAGATGCCGCCAGTGCGGATCGGCTGTATGACGCCTGAGGCCCAACGCGCGCCATGCTTGGGGTTTGGGTTCGCGTTCCGCGGCGAGAAACGCGGCGATCTCATCGGCGGTCAACAAATCGCGGACCATGAGAAAACCATCGCGCTCGTATTGTGCGGTTTGATCGGATGTGAGTCTCATCGCGTTTTCCTCGGTGGGTGAATTGCGAAAGGTGCGAAGTGGGGTATGAAGGCGAGTAATTCGAACATGACTGCGATGTCTCATCAGCAGTTCAAAGACGCGAAAATGGCGGGAGGTCTGCTTTGAGCTTAGCCAGAGATTTGTCGCGGATTAACCCGTGTTCCCCGCATCTTCTTGCCGCCCGTGTCTTTTACCCTACCTGCGCTCCAAATTCGTAGCATCCGTTTCATCTGCTCGCCACCAGATTTTTCCGTCTCGCACAGATGCGCGGCACACCAAGCGTCGCTCGCCCATCAACACCTGTTGCATGGAATCGGTCAGTTCAAACGCGCCTGATTCCAGTTCTAACACCGCGACATCGCCTGCCGCGCCAACGGCCAAATGCCCGAGATCATCTGCCCGGTAGATCACCTGTGCAGGTTCGATGGTCGCGCGGCGGATCACCTCGTCGAGGGGCATGCCCAAATTCAGAAACTTGGACATCGTCGTGGGCAAATCGTAAACCGGGCCGTCGATATTGTAGGAGTGAATGTCGCTGCTGATGGTATCGGGCGGAAATCCATCTTCCATCGCCGCGCGCCCGATGTCATAACTAAAACTGCCCAAGCCGTGGCCGATGTCGAAAATCACCCCGCGGTCGCGGGCGTCCCACGCTTCGGGAATCACTTTGCCCCGGCGGTCGATGATGGACGCGGGTTGCGTGCCGTGAAAACAATGCGTGACGATATCGCCCGGGCGCAGGTGTCGGATCAAATCGCGCAGGGGCACATCGGCATTGCTGACGTGAACCATCAGGGGTTTTTCGCACCGATTGGCCGCTTCTATGGCGATTTGCAACAGATCGCGCAAATCCGCATCGCCGCCCACGCCTCTGTACAGGCGCACCTTGACGCCCAGTGCGGATTTGGGATGGTTCAAAACCGCGCGGGCGCATTCCCCAGCCGATACATAGCCCTCGTACACCATCTCGCCGCTGCGCCAGGGCAACCCAACGCCCGATAGATTGACATAGGCCAAAATGCGCGTTTCGGACGGTTCGATCACATAGCGTTCCAACCCGCGGTAATTGATCCACCCCGCGGTTCCCGTATCCACGCTCGTCGTCACGCCCGTGCGCGGGCACAACGCGTCGGCCTCGATGCCGAATATCGACACGTCTTTGTACACGTGGGTATGCAAATCGATCAGGCCCGGCACCACGAGACAGCCCGTTGCGTCGATCGCCGCGTCGGCCTCGCCCAAATTGCGGCCAACCGCCGCCACCTTACCATTTTTCAGCGCGACATCGCGCACCTCATCCGTGCCCGTTGCCGGGTCGATCACCCGGCCATTGGCGATCAGCACATCGCATTTTTCATCCATATCCAGTCCTCACAATCGTTCGGCAATATAGGTTTGGGGATCGATTTTACCCGCGTCGATCAAGGCGCGGAACAAGGCCACGGTCTCGGCCACGCCTTGGGCCAGGGGCGTGTGGGAAAGCGTCCCTATCGCGGCCTCGAGCCCACGGCCATCGACTTCTTGCGGAAAGGGCAGTTGGATATCTTCAAACGCGATCTTGTCCGCCGCTTCCGGGGCCGCGCGGTCGATCGCATCTTTCACCTCCTGCATATCCGGGGCGAATCCGCCCAAATTAAACGCGCCCGCGCCCGCGTAATCCGCCCGCGCCGCTCGAATAAACGCACGCGCCGTATCATCGGCGTATTGAAAAACCGTGCGCCCGCCGTAGGAAATGCGATAGGGCAGGTTGGCCGCGGCGGCGAGCATCGCGGTCGTGGGGGTGGAGGTCAGGCCCTGGTCGCGCCCCACGCCATAGACCACATAGGGCCGAAAGCCGATGGAAGACACGCCCTCGTCCAGCCAGTACACGTGGCCGGTGCCTTCGTTGGCCCGTTTGTACACGCCGTAATGCGTGTGGGGAATCAGCGCGGAATCGTCGCGCATCACCTGCCCGGGCGCGTAATCTTCCGGCGCGCCAAACACGGCGACCGAACTGGCATAGACCACTTTGCCCATGCGATCTTTCCGGCGTTTCACCGCTTCGAACACATTCGCCGTGCCCACCACATTGACGCGCGCGCCCAAGGGCGGGTCCGCCGCGCAAAACGGGACTTGAAGCCCGGCCAAATGGATGACGTGCGTGATCCCGCCGTCGTCCAAAGCCCGTTCAAATGCGGGCAAATCCGCGATATCGCCCGCGACAAAATTCACCCGCGCCAACTCCTCGTCCGACAGCAACAACTGCAACCGGCGCGGCTCTGTCGCCAGATCAAAAACCGTGACCGGCACGGCTTCGCGCACGAGATTACGCACGGTCCACGCGCCGATGCACCCCAACGCGCCCGTGACCAAAAAGCGTTCGTCAGCCATGATTTCCTCGGATATGTTCTGGGGGTAAGTCTTAGAAGCCATCTAAAAACTCGGGCCGCCATTGAGAGCGTCGCAAAAACATTCGCTTTTCGCAGATTAAAACCCAAGAATAAGGGCCTTTATTCCCCCTTTCCTCCTAGGAAAGGGGGCTAGGGGGTTAGGTCCCAATAATTTTTAGACAGCTTCTTAAAAAAATTCCGTTGGCATAGCCGATCGCCAACGGAATTTCGTCTCACATACGCACCGGTCAGAACAACAAGACCGATACCGATTTTTGGATCATCGCAATGGACACCGACGCCATGCCCACGAGGGCCATGCCCACGGAAAAGCCCACGGCCAGCACGGTCGCGTACAGGCGCCATTGCTTCTTGCCGAACCGCTTCCAAAAATAGAACCGGGCGATCAGCGCGCCGATGATCTGCGTGATGACCACATGCGGGATATTGGTCAAGCTCTGCACGTAGCCAAAAATGAGCAAAATGGGCAACCCGAACACGGACAGAACGCAGAAGAACGCGATCCCGACGACAAAGCCAGATCCGATCACCCAGGGCTTGAGGGCCTCGAACAAAATGGGCTGATCGTCTGACGACTGCAAGAACGCGCCGTCAAAAGAGGGCACTTGATCGACTTCGAATTGGTAGAACAATTCCCGCCCTTGGGGATCGACGGCCAGGGAAATGCCCATTTCCGGATTGGGCGTGTTCATGTGCGCGCCGTTGTCCGCGCTGCGGATTTCCGGGGCAGAAGGCAGTCCCTGCGCCAGGGCGTCGGAAATATCGGGCGGGGCGCGGCTCAGGACCGCCGCCGGGTATGGCGGGGGGCGCGTGTCTTCAAAATTGGTGTAGAAATAGGCGGTCTTTGACCACGGGCCGTACCTGCGCTGCTCGGGGGGCACGGTTTCCGGATCGGCTGTTGCGCGCACGCGCCAGTACCACCAGGCATTGTTCGACAAGTTGGCAGGCGTCCACGTCACGGCGTCTTCTCGGTCGTAATTCACTTCCCCGCGCATGGTGCTCGTAATCCACACGCACCGCTGAAGGGCGCGCAAGGGCCAGAACAGTTGCACGTAGGGGTACGCGTCCGAGGGAATGGGGGCGAGTTTCCAGATGTAAGACCAGTACATAAAACTGGTGAGGAACACCAAGGGCACCATGAAAACCTCGGCCCGCAAAATGCTGCGGAAGCTGGTGCCCGTCAACTCGATCTCCCGGAAGCGTTGGGCCGCCGCGCCGTAGTTGTCCAAGCCAAAATCGACAAACCAGATCTGGATGCCCCTGAAACCGCTGAGAAAAATGGTGGCTTCTTTGATGTAGGGAATGCTCACGTTTTGCCCCACCATCCCGTCCAAGCGGGCATTGACAAAGGAAATGAGGGGTGTGTACACAAAGGAAAATACGAAGAAAAAGATCAGCAGGGTCACGGTGACCAACTGCGGGAACAGAATTTTGGACACCACGATGGTGTACAGACTCGCCAGACAGAACAGCACCACGCAGATCCAAATCTTGAAATCGCCGCGGCCGGGCGGGGTCTCCCACGATCCCTTTTCGGTCTTTTCGATGCGCGCGGTTCGCACGCCGCGCCACACCTGATAAAACCCGATGACCGTAATGGCAAACGTGATGCCGATGCCAAAGCTCATCCAAAAATCGATGCCGGTCACAAAGTGCGTCTGGATGGTGTCCATGCCCATAAACCAGTGGGGCATATAGCCGTAGTTGTACAACAGGGGGCTTAAGATGGTGTGGATGACCACGCCGATAAACGTGCCGATCACGGCCCAAAACGGCGCGAGAAAGCCGGTGAAAATGGGCCCCAAGTGCAGGGTAAAGCCCAAGGGCGTGGCCGGCAAAAAGTAGCCCGTGTACTGCGTGAAATCCACCCAGGGAATGGGGATGAGTTGCACGGGTTGTTCCATGAACGCGCCCGAAATCGCGGGCACGGCCACATAGACCATCCCCCAAACCACGCCGATGACCGCGCCGATGGAAAACATGCGCCAGCGCCATGTGATATCCCCGCTGCTCTCCTCGGCCAGGGCCATGGCCCCGTGCGCGTTGATCGGGGCAAAGGGGAAGGGCAATTTTTCGTAATCGGACGTAATTCGGAACAACACGTAGCTCGCGGAAAACCACGCGGTTCGCCCCATGATCGTGCCGAGCACCAAAAACGCGATGGGCCAAAACCAATCCGCGTGCAAAAACGTGCGCTCGACCAGGGCCTCGGAATCGGCAGGCGGCGCCCACCACCACAATTCGCCCAGCGCCTTTTGGATGCCGAATTGCACGGCCGCGGGCGATTGCACGAAGTACTGATGCCACAACAGCCCTTCAAACGCATTGGATTCTCGGTTGACCAGCGAACTCGTCACGTAGAACAGCAAATAGACTTCCTGCCGCTTGAGGGTGGTGAACGACCGCTTGGCCAATTCGATGAACAAGATGATCGTCACCCATTGCGCGGCCGCGCCGATGGAGCCGCCGATCATCAAATCGAGGTAGATGTTGCCCGGCACCATCACGATCGACACGAACAACGCGCCCACGACGGTCTTCACGTTGAAGCCATCGACAAATTCATCCGGGTCGTCGAGCAGATCGCGGTACTCCTCGATTTCCTCAAACTGCGTGTTTTTCTTGTCCGGATCTTTGTTGCGTCTCAACAGGTTGCTTAAAGCCATTGCTCGTCCTATGCGGTGACGGGTTGGGCCGAGAGCAGTGCCCGTCCCTTTTGCGTGTATTTGACGCGATGGGCGGGATCGATGGTGCGCCAGATCAGAAATTGTTTGCGGAGCGCGTTCATAAAGCCCTGATTGCCCCGCCGCCAGGAAGCCGCGTCGCCCGAGAGTCGGTCTATGGTCAGGGTCATGGCGTAAATGTCGTGCTCGCCCGTGGATACGGCTTGGAAATGCACGTGCTGCCGCACGCCCAAATCGTAAGGCGCCAGCCAGATCGTCGTGTCGATGGTATAGCCCGGCCCGGTCGGGGTTTCGATGGCGCCAAAGCGCGCGCCATCGGTGTAGAACGCGCCCATGGACTCGCCCATGTGCGACTCGAAATAATCGACCAAAAACACGGACAGGCCGAATACGTCCTTGCCGCCGACCGTGAATGGAAACTCAAAATGCCAGCGGTTGCCATCGGGATCGGGCAATTTCCAGCGGCGCGTCACGTCCGGCACGGCCATCATGGACGCCTGACGCGCCGGATAGAGGGAGGACAGCAACACCACGAGCATCACCAGCGCGGACGAGATCACGGTCGACAATGCGGAATAATTGACGGAAAGCCCTTGCAGCCACCCTTGCCACAGCAAGAGCTTGGCGACGCCCTGGCCCAGGAGGTACCCGGCCACCGTGCCCAAAACCGCGTACACGCACGCCTCGGCGATGAACAAAAACGCGATGTGAACAGGCGCCAGCCCCACGGAAGAATAAATGCCGATCTCCCGAAAGCGCTCGTACACGGACCCCATCATCGTGTTGAGCACGATCAGCGCGGCGACCAAAATGGGGACGAACAAATTCGCCAAGCCGGGCAAGGGGCCCCAACCGAGGGAACTGTAAATCGCCACGCGGATGCCGCCATCGGCTTGGGGAATGCCCGCGTACAACACCACGGACAGGCGCGACACGTATTCCTTGATCTGCGCTTCGACATCGACCTCATCGCGCAGGCGGATCGCCACGGATTGCAAGGGGCTGCCCACTTCGCGCAGCATCTTGTAGGGGATGATGGCGATGTCGTCGGGATCGAGGTGTTCGAAGGGCATGTTCTCGAGTTGGGGTTGTTCCAAGCCCTGTTTTTCCCGGCTCTCCTGCTGCGTGATTCGGGCGACGATTTCCTCATCCGTGAGCTTGAAATCCGCAGGGCTGAGCATCTCGCCATCCAAGTCGAGGTGGTGGCGCATCTTTTCCGCGTCTATGAGGCCCACCACTTTGAGCTGTTTGCCGAACAAGCGGACGTGTTTTTTCCCCACGTCTTCGGGCGACACGTCGAGCAGGTCCGCCATTTTGCCGGGCAAGATGCACGCCAATTCGCCCGGTTCAAACCAACGCCCGTGGCCGAGCAGGGTGTCGATTTTCGTGACCGCAGGCTCGTTGTCGGCCAGTCCCAAAATGCCGAGCACTTTGGTCGATTTGTCCGGGGTTTCGATGGGCGTCTTTTTTTTGTCTTGGGTGACGTACCAACTGCGCGGCGCGATGTGGCCCTGGTCGAAAAAGTTGATCTTGGCGTAGTCGTAGGCCGTGTCTTCGAGCGGGCCCCAGAACTGGCTGCGGATCAACATGCCCGGGTACTTGCCTTCCACGTCCAGCGGGAGTTGCGAAAAGTTCAGCGTGGTTTTGATGGACATGAAGGAGAGCACGGTAAAGGTCAGCAAGACCAGCGTGGCGAACGTGAGGCCGGTACGCATTTTGCGCTTTTTGAGATTGGCAATGCCCAGTTGAAACGCGGCCACAGACGCGCTGATCCGCCCCACGTCCGTGTCGTGCAACAAGACCTCTTCGGCGCGCAGTTGGCGGATATTGTCGCTAAACCTGCTCGACACGATGGAAATGACGAAAACAGCCAGGGCCAAAATCACAAAGGCCAGCAAAATCACAAAGGGGTTGGACAGGTCGAACGCGGGATGCACTTGCGAGAGAAAAATCCAGATCACCACAAACGCCGCGCCAAAGCCGACGATTTGCAGGCGGATATCGGAAAACGTGAAGACCAATCGCTCGACGAAAAACGCACACGGGATCACGAGCAGCATGAAGAAAATCACGCCGCGGATCACGTCGTTTTGCGTGTCTTTCACGTCCGGATAGGCTTTCGACTCCAGGCCCATGCCCGCGCGCGTGTGTTTGATGAACGTATCCCACTGCTTGTCGCGCAGGGCCTCTTCGGCCAGGTCCAGGTGTTCTTTTGCCCGTGCGTGCAAATTGGTCATGCGCTGATTCTCGATGGAATACTCCTCCAATTCGCGCATGCGCGCCTCGTTCAAGGTCCACATGTCTTTTGCGGCTTGGAACGAGGAGCGCGTGAACGACCCGTGCTTGACGATTTGGAAGCCATCGCCGCGCGCGACTTCCACGCTCTCCGCGCTTTTCGCGTTTAGCAGCAAATAGCGCACCCCGATCTCGCGCTCGCGCATCACGATTTTGACCCGCTCGCCCGGGGTGGTGAAAATCGTACCGACCGGTTCTTCCGGGCCAAAGCCGATGGCATAGCCGTATTCCTGCGGCGCGGTATTGCCCAAGCCGAGCACGCTGATGCTCGACAATTTGGTGAGATAGCGCGGATCGACCGTGTCGTAAAAATCCGTGGTGATACAGGGAAATAAAATTTGCGTGCGCTTGGAGATCCACCAGTCCATGTCGAACTCGCCCCGATAGATGCGCGCCTGACGCCCGCGATTGGGCGCGTACGTGATCTCCCCGGTTTGCGGATCCATGTAAAACGCCTTCACATCCACGCGGCGCTCGGCGATGCCCGGCATGTAAAACTCGCCATTTTCATCGGCGATGTCGTAGTAGATGCGCCGCACGCCTTTGACCGATTTGTCGATGCCCATTCGCAGCGAGGCGACCGCGCCCGGGCGGGGGCGGTCCGGCGTGATGCTCCGCCTTGGGAAGGTGCGGACAAACCCCTTGAGGCCGCGCATGCGGTCGTCGGGATCCAACTTGTAGTCCGGCAGAAAGTCGTCTGAATTGAGGCCCAAATCGAGCACGCCTGCAAGGGTGCGAATCTGCCCGGTGAGGTTTTTGTAATTCACGTACTCGGCTTTGTCCAAGGGCGTATCCACCCGGAACCGCGCGTCGTTGACCGTGATGAGCGACAGCGCAGGCGTGCCGGCTTCGAGCACGACTTCGCCGTCTGTTTTTAAGATTTTCCCGGGGACGTACATATCCCAGTTCATGCCGCCTTTGGGATTGATCCCGTCGATGAGCGCGTCTGCGGGGTCGAGGTCAAAATGCTCGGCAATGGCTTTGGAATAATGCACGAAGGACTTGCCAAAGGGCGTGAAGAACCGCTTGTAATAATAGTTGCGCGTGCTGTTCCAAACCCCCACCTCATCGGTTTGGCTCGTCAAATCCAGCGAAATCAACAGCGGGAGCTCGAGGGGTTCGGTCATCAACTCGGCAAAGTGCTTTTCCTTGCGCGAGTGCCGGCTCAAGAAATCGCAGATCCCCCGAAAGCCGAGGTGGTGGCCCGAAGACGCCAAAAACAAAAGCGTGTGTTTGGGCGGGTACGCGCTGAAGTATTCGGCCAACTTCATCAGGCCCACGATGCCACACGCCATTTCCGCGCCCGGCGCCAGCGCGGGCACCACGGACATCGCGTCGTAATAGGCGTTGATCACCACGATCTTGTCGCGCAACCCCGGGTCCGTGCCGCGAATCCAGCCCAGGATATTTCGCGTCTCGGGCTTTTCCCAATCCATGCGCGATTCGAGTGCGACAGAGACCTCGTCCCGTTGCGCGATCAATGCCTTGAGCTTTTCCCCACTCGCCTTGTCGATCCAGAATCGCTCCACGCTGTTGGGCACTTGCAAGAACTTGGTCTCGGCCTCTGCGGTGAAGGTGGAATCCGGTTCGATAAACACGATTTGCCGCGCGCCGAGCATGGCGGCGTTGAGCCAGTTGTTCCAGGAATTGAAGTCCATCAACACCACCGCGCCTTCGACTTCGTTGCCGTTGAACGCCGCCATCTCGCCAGACCCGCCCCACAAGAGATGGCCGCGCACCCCGTCTGCGGGCAAGGTGGTGGTCTTGATCAGATTCGGCCACAAGCCGTAGATGGGAAAGGACTCGCCCGTGCCTTCCACGGTCAACGTGCCGCCCCGATCGATGGGCACGGCAACGCCATACGCCTCGGCTTCGACATCTTCCATGCCCAACCGCCGAAACTCGGCCGCGATGAAATCCGCGGCCTTTTCGTGGCCCGGATAGCCCACCACGCGCGAGCCGGGGCGGGCGAACTCGTCCATCAACTCGCGGATGCGGCTTTCTCGCACCGCGTCGAGCACGCGTGCGCTGACCTCTTCGGCGCGCGGAACCGGCTCGGGCGGCACCTCGGCGGGGGCTTCGAGGCCCAACAACTCGCTCAAGTAGATGTTGACCCGATCCGGCCCCGCGAGCAAGAGCGCGCCGAGCGCGATGCCCACCGCCGCGAGGACGCGACTGATGTGCGTGAGATAGTTATCCATAGCGATGCACCCCTCCGTGCCCGCGTTCGGGGAACCAAATCATGTCGATGCCGGTCGACAACGCCACGCCGAGAATGTACCCGACCAACAACCCGATGAACAGGGGCCGGGATTTGCGATAAACCGTTGGCCCGCCCACCTTCATCATTACGAACTTGATGAGCCACGCCAAAAACGTGGTAAAGCTCGTGCGCCGCGCCAAGAAATGACCCGAAATCGCCAGCCCAACCGGATGCAGGGGCCACCAGACGAAGCGATAGCGCATGTAGATCAACCCGGCCATCAACAGGCCGCCGATGCCCAAGAAGACCGCCTCTTCGGGATTCTTTTCGTAAAACGGCGGTTCGTCGGGCTTTTTGAGGGCGTCGACCGTGCTCTGAAAATGGCGTTCTGCGGCGCGCGTGATTTCCCAACTGTTGAAATTGTACGCCCCTTGATCGTACCCGAGCCAAACGGTGAACAGCAGGTTGAACAGCAAACTGACGATGAACACCAAGCCGAGCGCGGCCATCAACCGCCGCCGCTGATCCCCGGGAACGCCTTCCGAGACGCGCCCGGCATGGGAGAGCGCGGGCAAGAACAAGCCCTTGAAATTCTCGGTAATCACAACTGAAAACCGGAACGCGACCAACGTGGGCAACGAGATATTGCGCCGCCCAAAAAACGACGCGACCATGCTCCACGTACCGATGGGCTTGCTCGTAAATGGCATGCCCGTGTCCGCGAGGATTTTCGCCACCCCCGTATAGACGAAGATCAAGGCCAGCAAAAACAAAAAGCCCTTCAGCGGATCGAAATTCATCTGCACCAGCCAGATGAACAAATACGCCATGCCGCCGACCAAGCCGATGCACGCGGCGCGATACGACATCAACTCGTGCGCGTCATCTACGGTGGGATCGCGGCCGAGGGCTTTCATCAGCACGTCGCGCAAGTGTTTTCGCGCGACCCAAAACGCGGATGCCACGAAGACCACAAAGGCCCCGAAGGTTTGCCAATAATACACGCCCGTGCGGTAATACGGGGTGATGGCTTTGTACCCCCACTTGCTGAGTTGCCCGCCTTCAAAGATGAATACCAGATCGAAAAACCAGATCGAGAACAGCACGTCCAAGCTGGCAAAGTACGAGAAAAACACGGTGAAAATCCCAAAGTAGCCCCGGATCGGCGGCAGTTGCCGGTCGATCCAGTACCACCGAGATCGGTAGATGGGAAAGCGCGGGAACCCCGGCAAAAAGTAGTTGATGCAATTCCATGCCAACACCCCAAACGCGATGGCGAATCCGATCCAGAACAACCGACTGCGCGTGAACTCGGGCAACCACCGCTTGCCATCGCCCGGCTCGGAGGCCATGTCGATCAACGGCGCCATCGCCGGAAAGACCAAGCGTTCGTTTTGCACCCATTGCTTGCGAAAGATGACCGCCACGCACGCCAGCATGACAAAGGCCGCGGCCACGACCGTGGTCCACCAAAACAGGGGGAGCAACCACACGCCCCAAGGGATTTCCGCGCCGCTCGGCAAGCCCTCGTAATACCACGCGACCGCATTGCCTTCGTTGCTCGGCAGCAACCAGTTGGGCAAATGCGGGTGCAAGTGCTCGGCCCATTCGTTTTCTTCCGTCGTAAAATAATACGGCGCCGTGATGTACCCGAGCAAATACCCGGTCAGGCCAAAGCCCGGCAGTGCGGCGCCCACGATGCCCATCGCCAAAATCGCGTGCCACTCGCCTTTTGAGAGCACCCACCCGGTCAATTTGGCGATGATGGCGAGGCCGAACATCAGGATCATCAGCACGATCAGCATCGCCATTGGGACGTGGCTATAGGTCATCAGCGCGCCGTGAAACACGTAGCGCACGTAAATCGCCAAGAGGTCGAGGGCAATGACCAAAAACAGCCCCAACCCCACGGACCGCACGGTCACAGCGGGTTGGGACTGCTCGTCTAAAACGCTCGCCGAAGGTGTTTGGGCATCGAGGGCCATGAGAATGAATCACGAGGTGAAACGGGGATGATCCCGCAGAGGTGGGGCAAGGACGAAACCAGATGGCGGACGCGCCAAAGAATGGGGTTCAGATTATACCTTTACCCCATGGATTTGTCAAATGACTTTTTGGGGCAGTGGGCAAACGGGGTACAACGGCGATAAGCCGTTCATCTACGCACGGGCGTGAGCAATTCTTGACATCCGACGTCATATCGGCTATTTAATTGACCAAAGGTCGCAATCAAAGGAGAGAGGAAATGGATCTGAATGATCGAGAAATGATCAAGGACATCGTCAGAGTGATCTATCACGCGAGGGGAGGATGGCGCACGTTTGGGGGCATTTCGAGAGATACCGATATCCCCTCTGAAACGGTCGGCAAAATCGTTAGAAACCATCCTCAATTTTTTATTGTTACAGGCGATGAACGGGCGAAATACGCTATCCGCATCGGCGGCATCGACGCGGTGTCACTGACGAATAATGCGCGGAATTGGTATCTGCAAGAACCCGTGCTGAGTTCTTAATCCACACAGCCATAAAAAAACAAAAGGGTCACGGTGCGTTTGTACCGTGCCCCTTTTGTTATCTATATGTCACACCCTACGCGGCTATTCCCCATTCCCCGTTTTGGTGGAATCCATCGCCGCAGGCGTCGACGGATTCTCTCTATCCGTGGGTTCTCGCCTCTTGTATCTTCGGACAGGCACAGGGGCCTGTCCCTACGATTGCGATTGCTTCTCCCGTCCCCCCTCTTTCAGGCTGTCCCTACGTGTTGATGGGGGCGGGGCGAGATAACTGACCCCTGACCGCTTGGGGTGGATGGCCTTCTCGCCTCTTGCCTCTCGCCTCTTGCCTCTCGCCTCTTGCCTCTCGCCTCTTGCCTCTCGCCTCTTGCCTCTCGCCTCTTGCCTCTCGCCTCTTGCCTCTCTCGCCTCTCCCGTCTCCCGTCTCCCGTCTTGTATCTTCGGACAGGCACAGGGGCCTGTCCCTACGATTGCGATTGCTTCTCCCCTCTTGCCTTTCTCGCCTCTCCCGTCTCCCGTCTCCCGTCTTGTATCTTCGGACAGGCACAGGGGCCTGTCCCTACGATTGCGATTGCTTCTCCCCTCTTGCCTCTCTCGCCTCTCCCGTCTCCCGTCTCCCGTCTTGTATCTTCGGACAGGCACAGGGGCCTGTCCCTACGATTGCGATTGCTTCTTAACCTCTCCCCTCTCCCCTCTCCCCTCTTGTATCTTAGCCTCTTAGGTGTGGACATGCCCCGTGCCCATTTGTACCAACTCATTCATTATCGGGATCGCTTTGCCGAATCTATTTTTTGATTCGGATATTGCGAAATGAAATGGGGCTGCGGTGGTTTTGAAGCCCGATATACCCGGACTTCAAGCGGTCTTTTAGATCGGGATGCGCGTCCACATCGCAGGCGATGACCTCGCGGCCATTGACGATCACATGCACCATCGGGCCTCGGCAAGATACCTCGACCGCGTTCCAATGTCCCGCTGGCCGCGCTGGGTCTTCTGTGGGCGCGACCGCGTCGTAAATCGCGCCATTTGATTTGTCGGTCAGCGGCGCGTGTGGCGCGTCATAAAGCTGTATTTCCATCCCCTGATACGCGGGTCGGCCCTCTTCACTCGTCCGCACAAAAATCCCGCTGTTGCCCCCCGCGCTGATCCGATACGCCAACCGCAACACAAAATCCGCGTACCTCGCTTCCGGGCGAATCCATCCCCTGCCTTTGCCATTGCACACGAGCAATCCCTCCTGGACTTCCCAACCTTCCGCCGGGCCGATAATTTTCCAGCCGTTGAGATCTTCGCCATTGAACAAAAGCTCGAACCCATCCGCTTCTTCTTCTGGCGACAAGCGCGCCGCATTCAATTTTGCCATCGGTTTTCTCCTCTGCACTGGGTCATCGACTCTCGTGCCATTTAATACTCTATAAATTAAATAATTACGGATTTCATTTTTTAAGAGCATGCCGGACGTGATGCCGTACCTCAAATAAGCCATCGCCCAACATGCCATCTCAAAAGTCCATCAAACAAAGCCATCGGGCACAGCGCGCAAGTCCGTCTCGCAACGCCCTTCTCTTTTGCAATCCACCTTGCAGGCTGTCTCATGTCGTGCGATTACAAAAGCGCTTTGCGCTGTGCCTAGCCCCTCGGCGCATGAGAGCGGCATTTTTGAACTGCTCGGGCAGTTGTACCCCGCTCGCCTACTTTTTTTTGCTGTTGAAAAAAAGTAGGTCGCCGAAGGCATCAAAGGCAACCAACGATGCTTTAGGACCAAACGCTTTAGAAAAGCGAGCAATGTCGGTGCTGATTTGTGCGGATCAAAATTGAGAATAACTTAATTTACATAATATTCAATCGGGTCAAAGAGGCGCGTCACCGCTGTCTCGCCACCTTGAACTTGAAGCTCTTCGCAGGCCGCGGCGTCGGCACATTCGTCATTTCCAGTTCGTAACCGGGGGGATCCATGACGAGTTCGGCCTCGCGCAGGATCGCCGCCAGCGTCAACAAGGTCTGCGCCTCGGCAAAACCGGCGCCCAAACACCTGTGCGTGCCCACGCCGAAAGGCACATACGCATTGGGTTGTCTGTGCTCGGCGCGGTCGGGCAAGTAGCGGTCGATGTCGAAGCGGTCCGGATCGGGAAAACACTCCGGCAAGCGATGCGTCACGGCCGAGGCGACGAACAGCGCCCGGCCAGCGGGAATGCGGTAGCCTGCGAACTCGAACGAGTTCGATACGGTGCGGGAAACGACGGGCGCGGCCGGGTACATCCGCAACGCTTCCAACACCATGCGGTGGGTCACATCGAGCTGGCGCAGACGTTCTACGGTCGGAGGCCCCTCGGCGAACAGGGCGTCGGCCTCGGCCGTCATCCGCGCCATCAAATCCGGGTGCTTGAGAATGGCGTAGAGCGTAAACGTGCAGGTAGTGCCGACGGTCTCAATCCCCACCAGATAAGGGGCCAGCACCATAGCCGTCATGTCGGTCTCGGGCATGAACTGCGGGTCCTGGCGGTGGAGGTCGATGATGTCGTTTATCAAGTCGGTGGCGTCGCAATGCGGCCCTCCGGGCTCATGCGCCTTCAGCGTCTTTTGAGCCAACTCTTTGAGCCGATCGTGCGCTTTCCTGAATCTGCGCCTGAACAAAAACGCGGGAAGCTGTTTCGATATCTCGGTCTTCAGCAGCGTTTCTAAAAAGAAGACCAAATCTTCCAGATAGTCGCCCGCAGATGTACCGGCCAAAATCGTGCCCATCTGATCGGCGATGATGTGTTGCACGGCGAACAGCGGCTGGATGGGGCGATTGATCGGCCATGCCCTGGCGTGGCGTCGGGCGATGTCGCTGGCGATGTCGAGATGATTTTGGAACCGCGTCCGCGAGAAGGCAGAGGCGAAAGCCTGGCGGGCTCGCACGTGTTCCGGCCCGTCCATGTGGAGCATCACCCGAGAGGATTCAAGCCCATCGGCGAACCCTCGCCAAGGCTCGTACGAGCGGAGGAAGAACCGCCCCTTCCGATTGACGAATTGGTTGGCTTCCGGGCCGGCGAGGACGAGCATCTTCCGACGGAGGAGACGGATTTCAAACACCGGCCCCAGTTCCAAGTACTGTTGCGTCAGAAAGCTGCGGATGTCCTTGGCGGCATCCAGCGCGCTGCCGAATATGGGCAATCCCTTGACGAAGGGAATCTCCTTTGGCGCGACCACCGCGCCCGGAGCGGTCGACGCCTGGGCGGATTCACGCACCGCCTCGGCGACTGCCTGACCGATCAAGTCCATGCGCCGAACGATGGCGATGCGCTCGCTGGCCTCTTCCAACTCGGTTTTCGACAGGATCTTCTCGAACATGCCGCAGGCGTCTGCCAAGCAGATGAGCACGATGTCGCGCGGATCCGGGATGTCGTCGCTGAACAAAACGCGCATGATCCGCAGATGCACTTCCTGTTCGGCCTTGCCTTCCACAACGGGATAGCGACGGGAACGCGCCACCCCACGCGCCAAGGAGATGGCCCCTTCGTCCGCGGAATCCAGAATGCCGGCTTTTAGCAGGCGGGCGAGCGCGAGGTTGCGAATCTGCTCGCCGCTTTGCGCGATGCGGCGCACCCAGTATTGTGCGTTGTGCGTTTCCGCGGTCTGCGCGATGTCGGCCAGCGTCGGGTCCAGCAGATCGTCTTCGACAGGCGTGGGATCGACCAGAATCAACGTTTCGAGATCCGTGTCGATCCGATTTTCGAGGGCCAAGTCCATGAGCACCGCCCCGGCGAGCGCGTGGTTCAGATGCGGCTCGGGAACGAACGCAAGGTCGCCGTAATCCTCGTTTAGAATCAGCAGCAGCAACTCTTCGGCAAATCGCAGGGCCATTGCATACCTCCTGTTGATGCTAGGCATCGTTGCTCGGCGGTCGATAGTTCCACTCGTCCAAGGCGAACCGCCATTTCTCCCCTACCCGCTCGATGATCGCGGGATCGAGTTGGAACGCATTCTTGCGATAATCGGCGATGGTTTTGAGGTACGCGGCGATGTGGGGCTGGGCGTTTTCCCAATCGGGCAGATCGAGCTCGGCGTAGAGCCGCGCCAGTTCGCCGAGGGGGTCGCGCTCGAGATCCTCGAAGCGCACTTCCGCGAGGTGGCCGGTCGGAATCAGGGCGCGGTCCGCCAAGTATTTCTGCATCACCACCGGATAGGCATCGGTGACAAACGACTCTATTTCCGCCCAGTCGTAGTCGTCGAGTTGATACACGCGCAGCAACTCGCGGTACAGATGCAGGAGAGACGGGTACAAGTTGTAAGGATTGCGGACGATGTGAATGAATTTCGCGTCCGGAAAGAGACGCAGCAGGTGATCGACCCGGCCGATGTTGACCACGTTTTTCAATAGGAGCGGTCGACCGCCGGTGTGGATCGTCGTCTTCTGCAAGACGCGCAGGTACGCCCGCTCCCACCGGCGCAGTTCGCTTGCCGTCAAACGCTCGCCATCGGGATCTGCGCCCATCAGCACGTACTTTTCGAACAACCGCCAACGCAGTTGCGGAAAAGTGAGGTGGTGGATAGCGGACAGAGTGGTCGAGCTGGCGAGTGCCGCATCTTCTTCTTGCGGCGTATCCAGATCGACTTTCACGTTGTCCATGGGCCGAGTCTGCGCGCCCAGCTCCGCCAGGCCCTTTTCCATCCGGCGTTTCAACCATCCCCGGCCGACCAGCGAAAAGGTCGACGTCATAATCTGATAAGTAGATACGTATCCGTACGCGGGATCCCGCGCCAGCAGATTTTGCAAGTGCGTCGTGCCGGAACGCCCGAACCCAACGACGAACAAGGGCGCGTGCTCGATTTTTGTGTTGGCGATTTGCCGGGCGTACAGTAGCCATTCCGCGAGGCGCAAGGGCGTGGCCAGGGCGGAGGCGATCAGAATCCGCGCGAGTTTGCCCCAATACGGCTTGGGCACGCCGCGATTCGCCAGAATGAGACGCAGCCACACGAGCGGCGGCGCGAACGTGGATGGGTGGAAGTCGTTTTGCATGATGGGCATTCCCCGCTCGAAAGCAACAGAAGAACGGCGGCCTGCGTCTTTGCGACAGGCGTACTATTCCGTAAATTCAATTATACCAAATTTTGATATGCACAACTCAGCACCTGCCTGACTCGCTTTTCTAAAGCGTTTGGTCCGAAAGCCTCGTGGGTTGCCTCCGATGCCTTCGGCGACCTACTTTTTGTCAACAGCAACAAAAAGTAGGCAAAAAATGCCGCTCTCATGCGCCGAGGGGCTTGCACAGCGCAAAGCGCTTTTGTAGTCACACGCCATGCGCCAGCCTGCAAGGTGGGTTGCAAAACAGAAGTGTGTTGCGAGACGGACTTGCGCGCTGTGCCTGATGGCTTTGTTTGATGGGCTTTTGGGAGGGCACATTTGGCGAGGGCTTATTTGAGGTACGGCATCACGTCTGGCACGCACTTCAAAAATTGATATTCCGAATTATTTAATTTGCCGAGTATTCAGGCGTCGTTGCTCGGTGGTCGATAGTTCCACTCTTCTACGGCGAACCGCCATTTCTCATCTACCCGGTCGATGATCGCGGGATCGAGTTGGAACACATTCTTGCGATAATCGGCGATGGTCTCGAGGTACGCGGCGATATGGGTCTGGGCGTTTTCCCAGTTGGGCAAGTCGAGCTCGGCGTAGAGCCGCGCCAGTTCGCCGAGGGGGTCGCGCTCGAGATCCTCGAAGCGCACTTCCGCGAGGTGATCGCTTGGAATCAGGGCGCGATCCGCCAAGTACTTTTGCATCACGCGCGCATAGCTCTCGACGAGGAACTCCTCCACTTCCGACCAGTAGTAGTCGTCGAGTTGATACATGGGAAGCATGGTGCGGTACAAGTTCAGGAGCGATGGGTACACGTCGTATGGATTGCGGACGATGTGGATGAACTTGGCGTCGGGGAAGAGGCGCAACAGGTGATCGGCCCTGGCGGTATTGATGGTATTTCGCAACAAGAGTTGTCGCCCGTCGGCGTGGAGCGTCATTTTCCGCAGGACGCGCAGGTACGCCCGCTCCCATCGGCGCAGTTCCCTTGCCGTCAAACGCTCGCCCTCGGGATCCGCGCCCATCAGCACGTACTTCTCGAACAACCGTCGGCCCTGTTGCGGAAAGGAAAGTTGGTGGACAAAGGACATGGGGCT
Organism: Candidatus Latescibacterota bacterium; assembly: GCA_965242535.1. Lineage (GTDB taxonomy): Bacteria > Latescibacterota > UBA2968 > UBA2968 > UBA2968 > VXRD01. Next base: position 2,985,786 of record OZ251458.1, on the reverse strand, counting down.
CGAGTTGGCGAGGGCGACATCTTCTTCCTGCGGCGCGTCCAGAGAGATTTTCACGTTATCGACTCCGCGGGTTTGCTCGCCCATGTTCTTTTCCATCAGGCGTTTCAACCTTCCGCGGCCGACCAGCGAAAAGGTCGGCAGGACCATCTGGAAGGCCGTCAGGTATCCGTACGTGGGGTCTCGCGTCATCAGATTTTGCAAGTGCGTCGTACCCGAACGGGCGAATCCCAAGACGAACAGGGGCGCGTGCTCGATCTGCGCGTTGGCGATCTGGCGAGCATACAGCAGCCACTCCGCAAGGCGCAAGGGCGTGGCCATGGCGGTGGTGATCAAAATCCGCGCGAGTTTGCCCCAATACGGCTTGGGCACGCCGCGATTCGCCAAAATGAGACGCGCCCACACGAGCGGGGGTGCGAACGTGGATGGATGAAATTCGTTTCTCATGGCGTTCCTCACAAGTGGTCAGGGGGCGCGGGGTAGTGGCGCGCCCCTTTGCTTGGTTGCTCAATTTTCGGAGGCTTTCAAAGGATGATGAAGTCTTGACCCGCAGCAGTGAAGCCTTTATTCCGCTCGCTATGAGTTATCTCTTACTCAAGCGACTCGCATAACCAATAGGGTTTTTAGATGGCTCCTAAGAAGCCATCTAAAAATTATTGGGACCTAACCCCCTAGCCCCCTTTCCTATCAGGAAAGGGGGAATAAAGGCCCTTATTCTTGGGGTTTGACCTGCGAAAAGCGAATGTTTTTGCGACTCTCTCAATGGCGGCCCGAGTTTTTAGATGGCTTCTAAGTCCAGTGACTTCATTCCGCATGGGAGAAGGCTATAACCGCCTGTGCCAAAATATCGGATATTCTTTGACGGAAATCAACCATCTCATTCGAGTTCGGCGGCGAATTGTGCGAGCCATCGCCATCCCTCGCGTTTTGAAGAGCAACTATCTTTGATTCAAACGCGCCTTCCACGCGGGATAGTCCCGTTCCAAAATTGGCATAGTAGTAGGGCCGAGGGTCTCGATCAAAACCCTTGCCGTACCTTCAGACATGGTGATCTCGGGCACATCCACCCTCATTCCCGAGCAGGTGATGGCGGCGGCTCTCTGTGAATTGTCAAACGAACAAATCTTCTGAGACTTGGTGCAGAGCGGCGGTCATGCCCCCAAAAAAGCCATTGACAAGCAAGCGTTCTGCATCAAATTGACTGGATAGTTCTCGCAGGGCATCGGTGAGTGCGGCGGCTTCGGTGCGAGGTCTCGATGTCTCGCTCGGCAGATTCTCGCAACAAAGTGGGTTGGGCTCGGTCACCGCCGGCATCCGCAAAGAGGGGTTGGTAGCGCGTTCGGAGTTCGGCCTCGGCAAAGCCGAGACCATCCACGCGACCACGGATTTTCAATGGGCGTAAAAAGCGGTACTGGCGAATGACCCCTGATCTTTTCGCCGCGAGATTCACGGACAGGCACGGGGCCATCTGTACCAACTCATTCATTATCGGGATCGCTTTGCCGTTCCACCGTCCTTCAGAGAAGCCATCCCAACCCGTGCCATCGCAAAAGCCCATCAACGAAAGCCATCGGGCACAGCGCGCAAGTCCGTCTCGCAACGCACTTTTATGTACCAATCCCCTTAGCAGGCCAACGCATGTCGTGCTACTACAAAAGCGCTTTGCGCTGTGCCTAGCCCCTCGGCGCATGAGAGCGGCATTTTTTGCCTACTTTTTTTTGCTGTTGAAAAAAAGTAGGTCGCCGAAGGCATCGAAGGCAACCCACGATGCTGTAGGACCAAATGCTTTAGAAAAGCGAGCCCCGTCGGTTGATGGGGTAGGGCAAACTGACCACAGACTTTCCCGAAAGGAGAGCAAAATGGTTCGCATCACCGATACCACGGATTTGCGGGTTCCGGAACTTCCGGACGCTGAAAACGAGATGAGTCGCCGCTATCTTCGGATGATCGAGCGGTGGATTCCAACCGGCGTCGCGTATTTTTCCAACTGGCCCGACCGGCCCAACTGCGGGCATTTTTTTGGCGGGTGTCACTGGTATGGCATCGAGACCATCAGTTGTGCGGAGACCTTTGCCTATGCCAGCACCTCGGCCGAATACGACGAGACGGCCACGGGCGTGTCCCGCGATGCCCTGCGGGAAATGGCGATTCAGGGGGTGCGGTATCTGTGCTTCACGCACGATTCGGGCCCCGAAGACTGCGTGCGTCCCCAACAGGGATTGGGCCGCGAGGAAAATTGCGGCACCAAGTGGGGCGAGCGGGGCAAGGGCTTTTTCCGCGAGAGCCAGTGCGGTAGCACGGTTGCCGGGTTGGCGCGGGTGTGTCTGCTCCTGCGGGATTGGATCGACGGGGAAACGTGGATGATGGTCGCCCGCGTCCACGGAGATTACGCCGCGCGGTTCGGCGACATGTTGCCCAAAAGCGGGGTGTACACCGATACGCAGATGGAAGAAAATGCGTGGACTTCGCACGGGCTTGCGTCTTGCGTGCTCTTTTTGTCTGGACACGCGGACGCCGCGCATTGGGAGGCCACGGCCCGCAGGTGGATGTTTTCCACCTGTGCCACGCCCCAAGACGCCAAGGATTTCGGGCAGGTGGGCGGTGAAACGGCACGCGCCATGACCGGGAAAATTTTTACTACCCTGCCCGATTATTTTGCGGAAAACCACGGGATGGTACATCCCAGCTACACGGCTTCGGGCATTTCCCCGCTGATGAGCGTGGGCTGTCTGTACCGGCTTTGGGGCCGCGACTTGCCCCCGGAACTCTTTTGGAACAAGCGGAGAATCTACGAGAATCTGAAGGCGTTGACCGACGGCGCGGGGTATGCCCAAGCCGTTCAGGGCATGGACTGGCACTATCTGAATATTTTTGCGAGCGCGGCGGCACACGCCATTGCCGCGGTGTTTTTCGACGACGCCGATGCCGCCGCCATGGAACGCCTGGGGTTGGAAAATGCCGAGCGGCGCCAGCGCGGAAATGACGGGCGGATGTACGACAGGGACTTCGCGTTGAAAGCACGCGACCAGCAAGACCCGATGATCATGCGCGAGGTCTCGATTTCGGGCGCGGCAGGTCTGTATCTCCTGCATCGCCTGTTTGGGCCCGGCCCGTCGCCCGCGCCTCGGGCCGAGTTGGAAGCCCGACTTTTGGGCGTGCGCCACTTTCCACACGCGGGATTTGTCCACCACAGGCACCCGCGCGGGCAGACCTCGTTTGCATGGCGCAATTCGGTGATGGCCCTGCCCCTCACGCGAGAGGGGATTTACGCGATCTCCCCGTGTTCAGACACCTGGCTCGGCAAGCCGGTCGTGCGAGACCGCCCGGACAGCCACCGCCTCAAAACGATCCGCGTCGCCGAATGCGATGACGGCTTTGCCGCCGCGCTGGTCGTCGATCGCTGCCAAGAATCCCTGCGCCAACAAGTGCTCTTTGCCAGCCTCCCCGACGGGCGCGCGCTGTCTTTTGAAAGGTTCGTCGCGCTGGAGGATTTGCTGCTGGAGGGCTTGGACCAAGGATTTTTACGCATTACCAACGAGCATTTTCCGTTTCTGGCGCCCAACTGCCGCGGGGAGCGCGTGCTCCATCGCGCCGAGGGCGAAACCCGATACGCGGGTTGGCACGGCGAGTCCGAAGCCGATGATGTGATCGATCCCCTCGGCCATCCCACCTGGCTCAATGTGGATGACCGCTTGGGCATTCGATTTGCCGGAAATGGCGAGGCGATCTACCACAATCGGCACTTTTTCAATCCGTACCGCGCCATTGCCGACGATCTCACGCTCTCCCGATTCGCGGGTGAAAGATCGCTTCGGGCAGGCGATGAGGCGGGGCGTTTGGGCGCGTTGCTGTTGCCCGAACAGGCCGCTGGCGATACGCCTGACGCCATCTTTGAAATTTTGAGTGGCCCGGCTGATGGCATCGGTTTGCTGGCCGAGGGCTTTTTGGCCGTTGCGAATTTCGCGCCCGCGTATCAGATCTGCGCGTTTGGCATGAGCCGAACCGAATCCCTGCCGGTTTTCCCCGGCGCAGTGCTCGAAACCCATGGCGATCACGTGAGCTATCGCGTGCCCATCGGCGGCGCATCTGCCCGCCTGCTCCGCGCGAGCTACGCGCTGAACCTGAAAGGCGATGCGCGCATAGACGCCATTCCCGACGGCGCACTTTACGTTTTTAGTTCAGACGGCGCGGAGGTGAGTATGGCCCAGGGAAACGGCCCCGAGCGCGTGCATGCCATCGGGCGCGGACGAGCCGAGCGCGTTGATGCAGGATGATGCGCTGATACGTTTCTGCTGACCACTTGGGATGTGGTGCGGGATTGGGCAGACCGACTGCTCCAGAAGACGCGACAAAAAACAAAAGCCCGAGCTCGCAATGAACTCGGGCTTTTGTTTTATCGGACAGGCACGGGGGCCTGGCCCTACGGGTGATGGGAACTCGCAAGGAGAGAACGCACGGGGGCCTGTCCCTACGGATCGTTCTATCGTTCATTATGCGCCCCAAATGGCATGGTAGGGACAACCCCCTGTGGTTGTCCTGTATTCGGACAGGCACGGGGGCCTGTCCCTACGGGTGATGGGAACTCGCAAGGAGAGAACGCACGGGGGCCTGTCCCTACGGATCGTTCTATCGTTCATTTCGTTATGAAGCCCCAATGGCATGGTAGGGACAACCCCCTGTGGTTGTCCTGTATTCGGACAGGCACGGGGGCGAGGGGATGAGAAGGGAACGCACATGGCATCGCGGTAGATATAGGCCAACGTCTAATCGATTTGGTATTGGGTGGGAAGATTTGTGAGGTGGGCGGTGTCGTTGAAGGCAATGACGGTGGGATCGCCTTGCGGATCGAGTTGCAGATGGTGGATGGCGGCTGTGCGGCACGCGAACAGGGGCTTGCGCTCATCTTCGGGCATGTAGCCCATGATCGCTTGCAAACACGCGACAATCGGTCGGCTATGCGTGACGCACGCGATTTGCTGATCGGGCGACAGGTGGACGATTCGGCTCACGGCGCGGGCGACGCGATTGTGCATATCGGCATCTGTTTCGCAACCCGGAACGCGCGCCTCTTCGGGAGATTGGCCTTCGAGAACGCCTGGGTAATATTCTCGCGCCTCTTCGCAAGAGAGCGTGGTCAGGTCGCCACTTTCGAGTTCGCGCAGGGCATCATCCGCTTGGGGCACGACGTGAACCAAATCGCCTATTCGCTCGGCTGTTTGCCAGGCGCATCGCTGTGGGCTGGCGTACAGGGCGCGAATGTCAAAGTCATTTCGCAGGCGTTCGCCGATGACCACGGCTTGCCGTTTGCCCCAACGCGAGAGGGGCATGTCTGCCCACCAGCCGTAACGGCGTTCGCCATCGCGTTTTGCGGTATGCCCATGGCAGATCAAAATGAGGTCGGTCGGCACGCGGACTCCTTTCGGCGAATCGACAAAGCTAACATTGGTATCGTTTAATACTCTGTAAATTAAATAATTTGGGATTTCAATTTTTTGAGAGAGTGCCGGACGTGATGCTGTACATCAAATAAGCCATCGCCCAACATGCCATCCCAAAAGTTCATCAACGAAAGCCATCAGGCACAGCGCGCAAGTCCGTCTCGCAACCGACATCCATTTTGCAACGCCCTTCGCAGGCCAACGCATGTCGTACTACTACAAAAGCGCTTTGCGCTGTGCCTAGCCCCTCGGCGCATGAGAGCGGCATTTTTTGCCTACTTTTTTTTGCTGTTGAAAAAAAGTAGGTCGCCGAAGGCATCGAAGGCAACCCACGATGCTGTAGGACCAAACGTTTTAGAAAAACGAGCCACGTCGGTGCTAATGGGTGAGGATTAAAATTTAGTATAATTGAATTTACGGAGTATTTAGTTGGTACAAATGACGCTTACCCTCTCGCCTCTCGCCTCTCCTGTCTCCCCGCCTTATCGGTTTTTTCGTTTGATTTTTGACGGGATTTTGTCGATGTTTGGGCACGCGACAGGGCGTTCATCACATAAAAGGAGAGGTTTATGAAATCGATGGTTTGGGTGTTTTTTGTGGCTTCAATCGCAGTGGTCGGGCGGGCAGATGCCCAAGTGGATGTCAAGGCGGGCGGCGGCTTGCTTTTTGACCCCACGCGCTGGGGCGGGCACCTGTCCGTCGAGGTTCCCATCGGCGATACGTATCCCACGTATTTGGCGAGTTTTGTCGAGTTTTACCGGAAGGATGGCGTTTCTGAAATCCCCGCAGGTCTCGGTTTGACGTACAAAGCGCCGTTGTCCGACCGATACGGCACGGTGTTTTTTGGGGTCGGCGGTGGGATATTACACGCGCGGGGGTTTCCGCTGTTGATCATCGACCCCATAAGAGGCGCCATTCCTTCTGGCGAAACGGGAAGCACGACCGAGGCGATGATCGCCGTGGGGGGCGGTGTTCGATTCGATGTTGCCGGACGGATGGGCGTGTTTGTGCAAGGGCGGTGGTTTCGGGCGTTCGCGTCTGGTGGCTTTCCAAATAATTTCGCATTGCACACAGGGCTGAAGTTCTCGTTGGGCGAAGGCGATTGAGATGAAAAGATGGATTTAGGGACTTTGAAACGCATCCGAGCCGGGGTTCACCCCCGGCTTTTTTTATGTCCATGATCCATGGCGGAGGAAATCGATCAACAACCGCACGCCAACGCCCGTCGCGCCGACGGGGGTGTCGGGTTTGTCGGAATCCGTCGAAGCCGTGCCGGCGATGTCGAGGTGTGCCCAGGGAAAGCCTTGGACGTAAGCTTCGAGAAAAGCCCCCGCGGTCAATGTGCCGGCGGGGCGACCGCCCGAGTTTTTGAGGTCCGCGACCTTGCTTTTGATGAGGGCTTTGTGATCGTCGAAGATGGGGAGATGCCACGCCATTTCGCCCGTGCGATTGCCCGCCTCGTGGATTTGGGCGATGAGATCATCGTCGTTGCCCATCAGGCCGCTCGTTTCGTTGCCGAGCGCGGTGACGCACGCGCCGGTGAGCGTGGCGAGGTCGATGGCGGCTTTGGGTTTGTAGCGCGCACAGTACGCGATGGCGTCGATGAGGGCGAGGCGGCCCTCGGCGTCCGTGCTGTGAATCTCGACGGTTTTCTCGCCGAGGGGATGCAAGATGTCGCCTGGGCGATAGGCCCTGCCATCGGGCATGTTTTCCGCCGCGGCGATGATGCCGATGACGCGGTGGGGCAGGGCGAGTTTTGCCACGGCGCGCATCGCGCCAATGACGGCGGCCGCGCCGCTCATGTCGAATTTCATATCCCACATGCCGTCGCCACCTTTGAGGGAGATGCCGCCCGTGTCAAAGGTGATGCCTTTGCCGATGAAGACGATGGGCGCGGCTTCCGGGTTTGTGCCCGCGTGTTCTAAGATGATGAACCGCGGCGGCCGGACACTGCCTTGCCCCACTGCGCTGAGCGCGTTCATGCCTTCGGCCAAAATGCGCTGTTCGTCAAAAATTTCGCAGGACAGGCCGGTTTCGAGGGCCATTTCCAAAGCGCGATCCGCGAGTGTCGACGGTGGCAAGTCATTGCCGGGGGTGTTGCCCAAGTCGCGGGCCAAGCACGCGCTTTCGGCGATGATGTGTCCGGCTGTGGCCCCCGCGTCGGCAGCGGTTTGTTTGGATGCGTCAAATTCGACCAGAGCAAATGCGTCGAGACTTTTGTGATCGTCCCGGTCCGTTTTGTACGCGGTGAATTTGTAATTGCCGAGAATCGCGCCTTCGACCGTGGCTTGGGCGGCGTCTGAAACATCGAGGCCGCCTATGCCGCCGCCGTGGATGATGGAGGCGAGGGTTTTGGCGCCGCGTTTGACGGCTTCTCGGGTCGCAGATGCAGAGGCCAAGCGCACGCGGGCGAGCGAGAAGTCCTCGCGTTTGCCCAAGCCGACGAGAATGAGGCGCGGCGCGGTCACGCCCTGATGGGGATACAGCACGGCGGTTTGTTTGAATTTGCCGCTGAAGTCGCCGGCCGCGATGAGGTCCGCGATCAGGCCACCCAAGGCCCGATTTGCCGCGCCTGTCGCGCCGCCCGGTTCCGTGACGCCTTCAAAGAGGTTGAGCACGATGGCGTCTGTGTCTCGTTCGAGGATATTGCCGATGGCAGTGGTGATGTTCATTGTGAGAATCCCTTTTGAAAATGAAGATCGGTTAGGAGGGGAGGAGGGCCACAAAAGGCACAGAAGCCACAGAAGCCACAAAAGGCACAGAAGCCACAAAAGGCACAAAAGGCACAGAAGCCACAGAAGGCACAAAAGGCACAAGCGGGGTACAACTGGCGATAGCTAGTTCAAAGGCACAAAAGGCACAGAAGGCACAGAAGGCACAGAAGGCACAGAAGGCACAAAACGCTTGTCTGTGAAAGTCAGGGGACGAGGGTTGCCAAGTCGATGTTTAGGCCCGGGAAAATGCCGGGTTGAAAAATGTCGTTGGACGCGGCGGTCGCCGTGCGGAGATAGCCCCCCTCGGTGGCGCGGTATTCCTCTATGCCCGGCCCTTGGGGGTCTGCGATCCAATACCACGGGATGCCGTTTTTGAGGTAGGCATCGAGTTTGGTGAGGTGATCGCGGCTGGCTGTGGATGGCGACAGAATTTCGACGACGAGATCGGGCGCGCCATAGACGCGGCCATCCCGAATGCGGTGCAGGTGTTCGGCGGCGACGAATACGAGGTCGGGCGCGTAAGCCAGTTCCCGGTCCTTGTCGAGTACGACGATGATGTCTTGGCTGAGACGCCCCAAGTCGTTTGCGCGAATGTGCATATACAGGGTGCCAAAGAGAATGCCCGATAGTTCGTTGTGTTCAAATGTCGGTCGCATGAGTTCGATTATCTCCCCGTATTCGAGTTCGCACTTCAACCCGGTTTCGTCTTCGTCTGCGGCGAGAAATTCCACCAAAGACATTTTGCGGACGAGCGATGCCGTGGGCAAAGTCATAAGAATACCTCCTCGAGAAGTCGGCTTTCAGCCCTCGCCTTGGAATTGAGGAACTGACGACAGACCGCTTCACACCAGAAATGGATTGATGCGTTTTTCGCGATCGACCGTTGTGTCCGGCCCGTGCCCGGGGTGGAGGATGGTATCGCCGGGCAGGGTGAGGATTTTGTCGCGAATCGAGTCCATCAAGCTTTGTAAATCCGCGCCTTCGAGATCCGTTCTGCCAATGGAACCGGCGAAAACCGTGTCGCCAATAATGGCGTGACCCGGCCAGGTGAGCGCGATGTTGCCGGGCGCGTGACCCGGAACGTGGAGAATGTTCAGGATTTCGCGGCCAAAAACGATGGTGTCGCCCTCGTCTATGAACCGGTCGACAGCGGGCGGCGGATCGGTTTGAAAGCCGAGAACTGCCGCGATGTCTGCGAGTCCCTCCACCATGAACAGGTCCGCTTTGTGGATGGCAAATGGCGCGGCCGTTTTTTCCTTGAGCGTGGCGACGCGGCCAATGTGGTCAAAATGCCCGTGCGTGGCGACGATTTCGACGATGTCGAGGTCGCGATCCGCGACGAGTTGCAAGATGGTATCGGCATCGTCGCCGGGATCGACGACGATGCCTTCGCGCGTTTCTTCGCACGCGAGGATATAACAATTGACGTCGAGCGGGCCGACGATGGTCGATGAAAAGATCACGGCGTTCCCCTAGGCGATTTTGACTTCGCCACCGGTTTTTTGGCTGCGGTAAATGCCGTCGAGAATCGCCATGACTTGCAGCGATTGTTCGGGCGGCACGGGCGAGGGTTTGCCTTCGGCGACAGCGCGGGCAAACTCAACGCATTCTTGGGCGTGGGCTTCGAGCAGGTCGCGGGTGTTTTGCAAGGAGCGGTTGTAGTGCTGTTGCGTGTGGTAGTTGCTTTGGTAAATTTGGCAACTCGGCCAATGGCTACCCCCTTTGGTGCCATAGAGCCACATTTGCATGTCTTCGCCCTGCGTGTCGTGGTGGAGCAACCAACTGACTTCGAGGATGAGGGTCGCGCCATTTTCAAAGCGCACAAAGGCCGCGGCGAAATCCTCCACGTCGAACTGATCCGATGGAATGGGGCCGGCCCAGTTGCTGAACGCGCCTTTTTGGTGGGCGATTTCCGCGCGCGCAACGCCTGTGACCGCGATGGGTTGGGGGTTGTTCATAAACCAAAGCGTGAGGTCGAGGATGTGGACGCCGATGTCGATGCAGGGGCCGCCCCCGCTGTGTCGTTTTTGAATAAAGCCCGGCGTGGCAGGCGCGCCTGCGCGGCGGAGCATCCAACTGCGCGCGTGGTAAATGTCGCCGAGAACGCCCGTGTCGAGTTCGGCGCGCATGGCTTTCGATTTGCCGGAAAAGCGAAAGTGTTGCGCGGTCATCAGGGTTTTGCCCGATTTGTCGCGCGCGGCGATCAGGTCTTCGATGAGTTCGGGCTTTGGCGCCAAGGGCTTTTCGCAAATGACGTGTTTGCCCGCTTCGAGCGCGGCGATGCCCAAGGGCGCGTGGTAGTTGTTGGGCGTGCAAATGTCGATGATGTCGATATCGGGATTGTCGAACAGGTCTTCCGGGTCCGTAGAGAGGATGGATACGCCATTGTTTTCCCCCCAGTGTTTGAGCACGTCGCCGCGGATATCGCTCCCCGCGATCACCTCGGCGTGTTCGGATGCCTTCCAGCCCGGGAGGTGCGTGCGCGCGATGCCGCCAACGCCGATGATGCCGACTTTGAGTTTGTCTGCCATGATGGTCCTTTCTTTGATTGAGGTGGAATTAAAAAAAGATAATACCGCAGGGGATTGAGGGAAAGTTTTTTTTGGCGCGTTTTTGACCTTGACGGATACACAAATGTTCACTATATTAGGGCGGTTGGAAAATGGAAGATAACGGCTGCATTTCACCATTCAAAAGGAGAGGTTCCCATGAGACGCATCGTTCCCATGTCGGCTATCGGTTCCCGGTCCATCGCGCAATTCTGTCGGGAAGTCAGCGAGGTGATCAATCGCGTGCGCGCTGCTTACGGTCCCATTCCCATGAAAGTCGTGGCCGATCTGCCCGAGGTCAAGGCCGCCGAAGCGACCATCGAACAGGCGGCGCGATTGGTGCAAAGCGGGCTTGAAAATGTGGACGTCTGGCGCGGCGCGCTGGTGGTCTATGAGTTGACGTGGATGTCCGCGCTGAAAAAGGTGCGGCAGTCGGGCAAGTCCGCGGCATGAGTTTTGCATCAGCGCGAAGACGGGACGTGCGGATGAGTGTTGCGCGCCCATCATTTTTCGATATCCTAAAAGCCGCGTTTATGGCGCGGCTTTTTGAATGTGGGAGACAGAATGGACGCCACTTGGCAAAACGAGCTGTATTTCGGCGACAACCTCGATATCCTGCGCGGACAGATCGCCGATGAGAGCGTCGACCTGATTTACCTCGACCCGCCGTTTAACTCGAATGCCACGTACAACGTGCTGTTCCGCGAGAAGGGCGGCGAAGAGTCGGCGGCGCAGATCACGGCGTTTGAGGATACGTGGCACTGGAGCATCGAATCCGAGGCCGCTTTTCGGGAAGTGGTGACAGAGGGTCCCGAGAAACTGGGCAGGTTGCTCCAAGCCATGCGCGACTTCTTGGGTCAAAACGACATGATGGCGTATCTGACGATGATGGCGCAGCGCATCGCCGAACTCCACCGCGTACTAAAACCCACGGGCAGCCTTTATCTGCATTGCGACCCGACGGCGAGCCATTACTTGAAGCTGCTCTTGGATTCGGTGTTCGGCAAAGAGAATTTCAAGAATGAAATCACCTGGAAAAGAACGAGTGCCCACAGCAGTGCGAAAAGGTGGGGGCCGATTCACGACGTCATTTTGTTTTACACCGCTTCCGACGAGTACCGGTGGAACAGATTATTTCAAGAGTACACCGATGAGTACCTAAAAGATTATTACAGGCATGAAGACAGCCGCGGCAGGTATCAACTCGGCGACCTCACGGGAGCGGGAAAGAGACGGGGGGACTCGGGAAGAGCCTGGCGCGGGGTGGACCCAACAGAGTCGGGCAGACATTGGGCCGTTCCGCGAAACGCGCTTCAAAATGCGTATCCCAACCGAGCGGATTTGGATGACCTCTCAACGCAGGAGAAACTCGATTTGCTGGACGCGGCCGGGCTGATTTACTGGCCGCCAACGGGCAACATCCCGCGACAAAAGCGATACGCCGACGAGAACCTAGGAGTTCCGATTCAAGACATTATCGCGGATATTCCCCCCATTGGCGCGCGGGCACGCGAACGCTTGGGCTATCCCACGCAGAAGCCCGAAGCCCTGCTCGAGCGCATCATCAAGGCCAGCAGCAATGAGGGCGATGTGGTGCTCGATCCCTTCTGCGGTTGCGGCACGGCGATCGCAGCGGCCGAACGGCTGAACAGGCGGTGGATCGGCATCGATGTGACGCACTTGGCGATCACCTTGATTCGGCACAGGATGTCCAATTCGTTTGGCGAGGATCTGCGGCCCTATGAAGTCATCGGCGATCCGAAAGACCTGCCCAGCGCCCGCGCTTTGGCACAGCACGACCGCTACCAGTTCGAGTGGTGGGCCTTGGGCTTGGTCGATGCGCGTCCGGCGCGCGATAAGCGCAAGGGCGCGGATAGGGGTGTAGATGGGTATATCAATTTCTTCGACGACAACAGCGGCAAGGTCAAGCGCGTGATCGTACAGGTGAAGAGCGGAAATGTATCGGTGGCGCAGGTGAGGGATTTGAAGGGGGCGATGGCACGCGAGCAAGCGCAGATGGGCATTTTCATCACGCTGAAGCCGCCGACTCGCCAGATGGGTCAGGAGGCGATTTCCGCGGGATTCTATGCCCCCGAGCATTTTCGCAATCCGTTCCCATGCGTGCAGATCTTGACGATCGAGGAGTTGCTCGCAGGCGCGAAGGCGCAGTATCCGCGCTACGCTCTCCAAACCACATTCAAGCGCGCGCCGCGCCGTAGCCGCGAGGAGGGAGGCCATGCCCTGTTGCTATTCTAATACCTATACGATTCCCATTTGATTTTATTTTTTTCACGACAAAAGCGCGGAGCGGGGTATGAAGGCGAGTAATTCGAGCTTGACAGCGATAGCGGTTCATCGTAGGGACAGGCCCCGTGCCTGTCCGAATCAGGGACTCGTTGAGGTGTCCGAGTATATAGGTCAAGAAAAATAAAAGAAGGCCGAGGATCGCTACGATCTCGGCCTTCTTCCTTGGATGGAAAGTGATTTTATCGCGCCCCACTCGGCGTCAAGCGCAGGATCACATCGGGGCGGTTGAGCACCACGTACACGGCGCCATCGGGGCCGGAAACAGCCTCGCGCACTCGCCATTCACCCCCATCCCTCGCTGTCCGAATCCATCGCCCTCGCCGCTGAAATCCACCTCGGCTCTGCGACCGACGTGTACATGCCCAAAAAGTAAAAGCCATTCCACAACTTCCCCGAACAAAAAAAGCCACTTCGTTTAGAAGTGGCTTTCGGCGTTTTGATGGGCGATCCTATCGGCGGCTCAATAATTGGGATAATTTCGCCATTGCCGGATGGCGCGCCGACACAGCGGCCGGCATGCTTTCGTATCGTTCCAACAATTCCGATTCTGAAAATTGCTGCGGCCACGCCGAGTTGACCTGGAATTGTCTATCCTCAATCGCGATGGCTTTCAGGTCAATCAGCCCAATCACGTCCCGAATCAGCGCGCGCTCTGGAAATTTGAGCGCGTTGTAATGCCCCGCTGTTCGATGCGACAGGTCCCTCAACTCCATTGGGCCGTTCGTTAGCAAAACCTCGAGCAAGTGCAACTGGCGTTCTGCGATAACCCTGCGGCGGGGACTCCGCAACTGCCCAAATAGAGACCTGGCAAATTCGCGGAACAGGGCGTGCTTGTGATTGACCACAATTTTTGCGGCGACTGCGCGGCAACGCTCTGTGACCGCCGGCAACGCGAACAGGAGAAATGGCGTGAGGTCGTGACCGCGTTGCCGCGATTCGCACAGCGCCGCCAAATAGGCGTCTTTGTGGTCGTAGTAGTAATTGGACAGGCTGACCATCACCAAGTCATTGACGCCGGCACGCCGCATCATAAACGCTTCCACGGCGCGGGCCGTGCGGCCATTGCCATCGCCGAAGGGGTGCATCGCGCCGATATGGTAGTGGACAGCCAACGCTTGGACAATGCCGTCGTGCTGTCGAAACTCTCCGGCAATGGCCCGACAAAGCGCGTCAAAAGCGGCGCGGCAATCATCGCCTCCTTCAACGCCGCGGCACCGAGGCGTCCCAAAAGTCACGTTCCACGCCGCAGGCCGCAACGCGCCAGGTTCACAGTGATCATCGTCGCAACCCGTCACAATGCGCCGGTGGATTTCCAAGATGAACTCGGCATTGACGGGCCGATCCTCTGGTCGTGACTGCAACCAGCGGTACGTGGCATCCGCGGCTCGCAACTGCCGTTGGGAATGGGTCAAGTGCATGGGCGCGTCCGGAACCAGGGCTTCGGCCTGTTCGCGCTCGCTGAACTCGGCGCCTTCAATGCGCGAAGTCCCCACGGCCTCCAGCCGCAACTGCTCCTCGTGTACTTCCTCAACCCACTGCGGCAGATAGGGCATTTGGCGCAACACACCCGCCTCGGTTTTGGCGGCGATCAGGCGGTCAAAAATGGCTGTCTTGTCGTAGCGCGTCCACTGTTGTGGGACCGTATAGCGGCTCGTATTTTTGGCGTTCATTTCCATTTCATTTCACGCGATTGTCTATAAATTATGCTGTATCATGAGATTTCATGGGATTTCATTTTCGGTTCATTTCCGTTTTATTCATCCCCATACCGCGCTTGCAAGCGGCGCAACTCGGCTTTCAAATCCACGACCAAATCCGCGTACGCGGCATCCGTGTACACGTTTTTCACTTCATGGGGATCTTCGCGCAAATCGAACAACTCCCAGTAATCGCCCTCGGCGTAATATTCGATCAACTTGTAGCGGGCTGTGCGAACGCCTCGGTGCGGGCCAATGCGGTGCGGCGTAAAATACTGAAATGAGGGTTCGGACATGGCCTCGGCGCCTTTGCCGTGCAACACCCACGAATCTTCAAAATAGGCGTAATAAACGGACTCGCGCCAATCGTCGGGTTCTCGGCCCTCGAGCAGGGGACGCAGGCTTTCGCCCTGCATGCCATCGGGAATCTCCACGCCTGCGAAATCGAGAATCGTCGGCGCGAAATCCACGTTCATCACCAGCGCGTCCGTCACCTGCCCGCGGATGCCGGCCTTTGGATACCGCATCACCAGCGGAATGCGGATGGACGGCTCGTACATAAACCGCTTGTCGTACCAGCCGTAATTCCCCAAAAAATACCCGTGGTCAGACGTGTAGATCACCAGCGTATCGCCCGCCCGATCCGTTTCATCCAAATAGTCGAGCACGCGCCCCAGGTTTTCATCTACCCCGCAAATCGCGCGATAGCGATCCTTCATAAACCGCTGGTAGATCCAGTCCTTCTTCTCCTTCGCATTCAACCCCTCGGGCAGATCGCCGTAATCCTCGGCCAGGCTGATGTCGAACTTCATATCCTCGGCCAGCGCCGCAATTTTGCGCGTGGCAAAATCGTCGCCATATGTCTCGGGCACGGGAATCTCGACATCGTCAAAGAGGTGCGCGTGTCGGGGCGCGGGCGTAAAGGGCCTGTGCGGCGCCTTGAACTGATACACCAAGCAGAAGGGCTGTTCGCCATCCGATTCCCGTAAGAACGCGAGGGCCATATCCGTGGTTATATCCGTGGCGTAGCCCTCCTTTTTTACCTCCTTGCCATTGTCGATGTACGTCGGGTCGAAGTACACGCCTTGGCCGGGGTGGATGCACCACGTATCGAAGCCGCGGGGATCCTGCCGAATGTGGTACTTGCCGAACAACGCCGTGCGATAGCCCGCCGCTTGGAGCAATTCGGGAAAGGTCGGCACGTTGGGATCCAGATGCTCGATGGCGTCGGCGCGTTCCGAATTGCCCCGAATGCCGTGGACGTGCGAAAAGCATCCGGTCAGCACCGTGCCGCGGGCGGGCGCGCACAGGGCGTTGGTCGAAAAACAATGGTTAAACCGCGTGCCCTCGTCGCCGATGCGGTCGAGATTGGGCGTTTGCAAAATCGGATTGCCGTAGCTGCTCATCTCGCGCGGGGTGTGGTCGTCGGTCATGATGAACAGGATATTGGGCCGCTTCATTTTTTCTCCTTTGTTGACAGCGTCGCTGCAATTCGCTTAAATTAAGGCGGGCGAGGCGAACTCCTGTTGCTCGCCGCTTTTTGACTTGGCATCTCACGTCGAAGGGAATTTCAATGGCAAAACTGAATCCGTACAGTTCGCAGATCACGCAGAAGAAATCCCAAGGCGCGTCTCAGGCCATGCTCTACGCCACGGGCATGACGCGCGAGGATATGGACAAAGCGCAGGTCGGCATTGCGTCGGTGTGGTACGAGGGCAATTCGTGCAACATGCACCTCAATGACTTGGCGGCCGACGCGAAAAAGGGCGTCGGCGAGGCCGGGTGCATCGGGATGCGCTTCAATACCATCGGCGTATCCGACGGCATTTCGATGGGCACGGATGGCATGTCGTTCTCCCTGCAATCGCGCGATCTGATCGCGGATTCCATCGAAACCGTCATGGCCGCGCAGTGGTACGACGCGCTCATCGCATTGCCCGGCTGCGACAAGAACATGCCAGGCGTGGTCATGGGCATGGGCAGGCTCAACCGCCCGGCGCTGATGATCTACGGGGGGACGATCAAGCCCGGTTGCGCCATCATTCGGGGCGAGGAGCGCAAACTCGACATCGTGTCCGCCTTTCAGAGCTACGGGGAATTTCTCGCGGAATCGATCAGCGATGCCGAACGCCGAGAGATCGTGGAACGCGCCTGCCCGGGCGCGGGGGCTTGCGGCGGGATGTACACCGCCAACACCATGGCCAGTGCGATTGAGTGCATGGGGCTTTCCCTGCCCTATTCGTCTTGCACGCCTGCCGAGGATGCGGACAAACGCGCCGAGTGCGTGCGCGCCGGTCATGCGATTCGCGCCCTGCTCGAAGCCGATCTCAAACCGCGCGACATCGTCACCAAACAATCCTTTCTCAACGCCATCCGCCTCGCGGTTGTCACGGGGGGATCGACCAATATCGTGCTCCATCTGCTCGCCATGGCCCGCGCATTTGATATCGCCCTCGACATCGACGAATTTCAGCGCGTATCCGACGAAACGCCCCTGTTGTGCGACCTCAAGCCCTCGGGCCGCTACGTCATGGAAGAACTCCACGCCATCGGCGGCACGCCTGCGATGATGAAATGCTTGCTCGACGCGGATCTCATCGACGGGGATCAACTGACCGTAACGGGCAAGACCATCGCGGAAAATCTCGCGGACCTCGCATCGCTTCCCCCGTACGGCGCGGGCGAAGGGCAGCAAGACATCGTGCGGCCCTTCGACGATCCGATCAAACCCACGGGGCACCTGCAAATTTTGCGTGGGAATTTGGCGCCCGAGGGGTCGGTGGGAAAAATCACGGGCAAAGAGGGCGAGGTGTTCACGGGCAACGCCAATGTGTTCGATAGCGAGGAGGACATGCTCGCGGCCCTAGAACGCGGCGAGATCGCAAAGGGCGATGTGATCATCATCCGCTACGAAGGCCCCAAAGGCGGGCCGGGCATGCCCGAGATGCTCACGCCCACGTCCGCATTGGCGGGCGCGGGCTTGGTGCAAGACGTGGCGCTGATTACGGATGGGCGGTTTTCCGGGGGATCGCACGGCTTTCTCATCGGCCACGTCGTCCCGGAAGCCATCGAAGGCGGGCCCATCGCCTTGGTGCAAACCGGGGATACCATCACCATCGACAGCCAAAAGGGGGAAATCGACATGGCTGTCTCAACCGCCGAACTCGCGAGACGCCGCGCAACGTGGACGCGACCGCCTTACAAAGCCACGCGGGGCACGCTCTACAAGTACATCAAAAATGTGAAAACCGCGTCTGAAGGGTGCGTGACGGATGAGTGAGCGGGGAGGTTAGCCACGAGCGGGGCGATGCCCCTGTGCTCGGTCAAAGATACGAGACGCGAGAGGCGATGAACGCTGGTGAAAAGTTGCGTCCCCACAATCGCAGTTGTCACCTCGTTCCATCTATTCGTCGATCGTTACCCCTATCCCCCATCTTGTATCTTCGGACAGGCACAGGGGCCTGTCCCTAAGATTGCGATTGCTTCTCACCTCTCCCGTCTCCCGTCTCACCTCTCCCCGCCTTACCTCTCCCCTCTTCAACGAGTGCTTTGAGGGGCACGTCTCGCGCCTGGGGGATGTAAAAACTGAGCGGGTCGGACACCGCGCCCAAGAGTTGCTTTTGAATCGGATTTGCGCGGGCGATGAGTTCGTCGGGCATGTGGATGTAGTCCATCGGTTTGACCCAGCGATACGCATAACCCATGAAGATGGTCTTGCGCGGCAAACCCGACCAATTTTTGCCAATGCCGTGATAGGTGCGCTGTTCAAAGATGAATGCGGAACCCGCCTTGACGTTCATGTCGATGGCCCCGCGCGGATGGCCCGTTGCCGGATCGATGGTCGGACGCCCCCAAAGCCGATTGCTTCCCGGCACGAGTTGCGTCGCCCCCGAAGCGGGATCGCGCTGATCGCTGATGGCGTATGCGATTTTGAGCAAGATGCGCGGATGGGGTTCGGTCATTTCCCGGGAAGACGAACCGCCATCGCGGTGATACCCGCCCCTGCGCTTTTCGTCTGCGGATGGCTCGGGGCCGGAGGGCAACACGATGAGGTGCGAGGTGATCATCTGGATGTTCCAGTTGAGGATTTGCCACGCCAAGGGCGCGGTGGTCGGCCAGTCGAGCAGTTGGAGAAACGCATTGTGATGCACGATGCAATTTCGCAAATTGAGCTTGCCATTTTTTTCCAAGCACCCCGCGGCCTTCTCCCTGTCGTAAATTTCATCGACCGCCGAGTCGAGTTCTGCAACGACTTCGGGGGGCAGGGCGTCTTCGATGACGAGATACCCATTGGCGTCAAAAAATTCGCGCTGTTCGTCCGAAAGAACAGCTCCATCGGATTGAAGGGCCATGGTGATATGCTCCTGAAAAAGTGTGTTGCGATTTGGGATGATCAAATTTACGATATGAAGAGGTAAGAGGCAAGACAGAAGAGGTAAGAGGCGAGAGGCAAGAGGTGGGTAATCGCCATCAGCCGTAGGGACAGGCCCCCGTGCCTGTCCTCAATCCGTGGTCAGTAGGCGAGAGGCAAGCACGCCTTAGTCGTCTGCCATCGCGAAGAATCGCACGCTCAGGCCCTCGGCGCATTTTAACAGGACAGTTGCAACGCACATGGAAATGCCGTTCATTGCGGAGCGCGTGCTGAATCTGGACATCTCGAAGTCGCCCTTGAGCATCTAGGAGAAGTTCGCATTTATGCTCTACTTGATCCAAAACGCTGTACCCCTCCAAAGGAGAACAACCATGAATTTCAAAGGCAAATTGGTCGGTACATCCGATGTCGTCACAGTGCAGACAGAGGGCGAGCACATCGCGGGCATTCGCCACGGCGGTTCCGCAGATGCGATAGGCGGAGACGACGTGTGGATCACGCCGGCGATTTTTGACGTGCAGGTCAACGGCATCGGCGGGATCAACTACAAAGCCAAAAATTTGACTGTGAAAAAAATCGTGGAGACGACCGCGTGGATGTACGAGACGGGCACGGGGTTGTGGTGCCCCACGGTCACGACCTCGTCTGCGGAAGATGCGATCCGCGGCCTGAAACTCTTGGCGCAGGCGTGCGAGGAATCGAAAGCAGCGCGGGCGTCTTTTGTCGGATTCCACGTCGAGGGGCCGTACATCGCATCGGAAGACGGGCCTCGCGGCGCGCATCCCTTGGCGCATGTGCGCGATCCGGATTGGGATGAATTTCAGCGGTACCAAGACGCCGCGGGCGGGCGCATTGCGATTTTCACCCTCGCCCCCGAGCGAAAGGGCGCGTTGGCATTTATCGAAAAAGTGGCCGCGACCGGCGTCATCGTTTCCATCGGTCACTCCGGCGCGCGCCCCGAGCGCATTCGCGCCGCGGTCACCGCGGGCGCGAAAATGTCCACCCATCTGGGCAATGGCGCGCACGCGGAATTGCCGCGCCATCCCAATTACATCTGGGAACAACTCGCCGCAGACGCGCTGTGGGCGGGCATCATCCCGGACGGCTTTCACTTGCCCCCATCCGTATTGAAGAGTTTTTACCGCGCAAAGGGCAAAGAGCGAATCTGCCTCGTCAGCGACGTGGCCTCTATCGCGGGCCTGCCGCCGGGCATTTACGGATCCGAAAGCGGGTTGGGCAAGAGCGAGTTGCACGCCAATGGGAAAATCTCACTGGCGGGAACGCCCTATCTGGCCGGCGCGGGCCTGTCGCTGGACAGCGGGATTCCCAATGTCGTGCGACATACGGACGCATCGCTATCCGACGCCATCGCCATGACCTCGATAAACCCGGCGCGCTTGTTGGGCGTCGACGACCGCGTGGGGTCTGTGGCAGTCGGCAAAGAGGCGAGCCTGTCCTTGTTCCGCTGGAAAGAAGGCCAAAAAAAATTGGACATCGTGGCAACCGTCGTGCGCGGGCAGGTCGTCTATCGGGCGTCATGAACAAATAGGAGAAACGCCATGTCAAAAAAGAAGATCGTCGTCACAGGTGCAGCGGGCTATGTGGCGGGGTTGATGTTGCCCGCCTTGCGCGCAAAGTACGACCTGACCTTGTTGGACATCAAAACCACCACCCGCGAGGGCGCGGAAGTCGAAGGCGTGCAAATCGCGGACTTGGAAAACCCGGATCGGGATGCGTACCGCGGCCATTTTCAAGGGGCAGACGCCGTCGTCCACTGCGGGTTCAAGGGCACGGTGGACTGGCAACACACGGATTATTGGAAAGAATCCGACAACATTCGGATGTGCTACAACGCGTACCAAACCTGCATTGAAGAAGGCGTCAAACGCATCGTGGTGATGAGTTCCAACCACGCCTGCGACTTTTACGAGCGGCTGATCTGGTCCGATCAACTGGACTTTGCCACCACCGACATGCTACCCCTGTCCGACAATTTTTACGGCTGGGCCAAATCCTCCTACGAACACCTCGCCTTCGTGTTCGCAACCGGCAACGCCACCGATGGCAAGCGGCTGGAAAGCGTCCACATCCGCATCGGCGCGCCCCGCGATACCGTCATGGATGGGCAATCCGCAGGCGACTTGAAACGCATGCACCGCGAATTGGGCGCGTACTTGAGCGCGCGCGACTTGTCCCAACTCGTCATCAAAAGCCTCGAAACCGAGGACATCGAAGACGAAAACGGCGTCCCGTTTCAAATTTTTTTCGGCATCAGCGGAAACACACACCGATTCTGGAACATCGCCAACGCGAGGCGCGTCGTGGGCTACGCACCCGAAGACGACAGCCAGATTCGCTTTGCGACTGAGATTGCAGAAGTGATACAAAAGGCGGATCGCGGATGAAAGGCGAGAGGAGGGGAGACGGGAGACGGGAGAGGGGGGCAGAGGGCGTGGAGAACTCGTCTGAATCGCGGATTACACAGATTAGCGGATTAAAGGCGGATTAAAGGCGAGAGGAGGGGAGAGGGCGTGGGTAGGTTGTCTGAATCGCGGATTACACAGATTAGCGGATTAAAGGCGGATTAAAGGCGAGAGGAGGGGAGAGGGCGTGGGTAGGTTGTCTGAATCGCGGATTACACAGATTAGCGGATTAAAGGCGGATTAAAGGCGAGAGGAGGGCAACGGGCAGAGAGACGGATTACAAACGAGAGTGGGGTAACGGGCAATTCCATCATCCCTTACCCCATCCGTTGTAGGGACAGGCCCCCGTGCCATCTGTACCAACTAATTCATCATCGGGATCGCTTTGCTGTTCCATCGTCCTTCAGAGAAGCCATCCCAACCCGTGCTGTCCCGAAAGCTCATCAAACAAAGCCATCAGGCACAGCGCGTAAGTCCGTCTCGCAACCCACATCCATTTTGCAACCCATCTTGCAGGCTGGCGCATGTCGTGCGATTACAAAAGCGCTTTGCGCTGTGCTAGCCCCTCGGCGCATGAGAGCGGCATTTTTTGCCTACTTTTTGTTGCTGTTGACAAAAAGTAGGTCGCCGAAGGCATCAAAGGCAACCAGCGAGGCTGTAGGAGCAAAGTTTTAGAAAAGCGAGCCACGCAGGTGCTGATTTGTGTATATCAAAATTTGGTACAATTTAATTTACGGAATAATTAGTTGGTACAAATGGCCCCCGCGCCTGTCCTCGCATCCATCGGTGAGTCAAAACCATGCCTTCGCCCGTCAATCACCGGTCACCAAACGGGCAGAGAGAGCGGATGGATGTTGCGAGGGGTTTGGCCCCCCTAACTCCCTAAAAATGGGGAACGCGGATCGGTTCTACGCGGGGTGGTTTGACGGGTTTTTTCATCGCATGATGCCCTCGCTCAAACCCATCAAACCCACCCTTGATCCACCACTCAAAAAAGCCCGTCTTCCCTCTCCCGTCTCCCGTCTTGTATCTTCGGACAGGCACAGGGGCCTGTCTCTACGATTGCGATTGCTTCTTACCTCTCCCGTCTTCCCTCTCCCGTCTCCCTTCTTACCGAACCACCGAGGATTCCAACCATGAAAATCACGAAATTCGAGACCATCCCCATTCGCGGGCGGGCGATGATTTTGAAAATGTTCACGGATGAAGGCCTGGTCGGATATGGCGAGCCGATGAATTACGAGCACGGCCGCGTGGTGGCGCGGGCAGTAGAAGACATGGCCGCCTATCTGGTCGGCAAAGACCCGTTGAACATCGAGGATCATTGGCAGGCGATGTACCGGTCGAGTTACAGCCGTAGCATGCCGATCTTGCTCGGCGCGCTCAGTGGCATAGAAATGGCGATGTGGGACGTGTTCGGCAAACGGGTCGGCATGCCGGTGTGGAAATTGTTGGGCGGGAAAGTGCGCGACCGCATCCGCGTGTACACCGGCATCGGCGGGACGACGCCCGAGGAATGTGCGGAAAACGCATGTCAAAAGATCGCCGCCGGGTTTCGCGCGGTCAAAATGGGCGCATCGCCCGGCCCCGTGCGATTTGTGGATACGCCCAAAACCATCGCCTTCATGGTGTCGCGCGTGGCCGCCGTGCGAGACGCCGTGGGCGACGGCATCGACATCGCGGTCGATTTGCACCGCCGCTTAAGCCCCGCGATGGCCGCCATTCTCGTCAAAGAATTAGAGCCTTTGCGGCCGTTGTTTGCCGAAGAGCCGTGCCACCCGGAAAACAACGAGGCGTTGTTGGCCCTGTCCCGAAGCACCACCGTGCCCATTGCCACGGGCGAACGGCACTTGACTCGATGGGGGTTCCGCGAACTCATCGAGCGGGAAATGTGCGCGATTTTGCAACCCGATATTCGCCATTGCGGGGGCATGCTGGAATTGAAAAAGATCGCGGGCATGGCCGAGATCCACAACATGGCGATTGCCCCACACAATGCCGCCGGCCCCGTGGGCGTGGCGGCGTCCGTCCATGTGATGGCGACGATTCCCAATTTGCTGATCTGCGAGGGCGGGCACAACCGCGGGGAAGGTCTGTTCCACACGCCCTTGGCGTTTCGCGATGGCTTTATCGAATTGCCGACCGCCCCGGGCTTGGGCGTGGATATGGACGATGACGCACTCGAGGCCCTGCGCGATGAATCCCATCGCCTACGCGGGATGTTCTGGCATGAAGATGATGGCTCCTTTGCGGATTACTAACGCATTCCCCTGCGTTCTCGTGGGGTTGCTTTTGTTTGGCGGCGATGCCGATGCGGACCTGCTCGCCCTGCGCCG
Source organism: Candidatus Latescibacterota bacterium (assembly GCA_965242535.1). Lineage (GTDB taxonomy): Bacteria > Latescibacterota > UBA2968 > UBA2968 > UBA2968 > VXRD01. The sequence goes on along the minus strand of OZ251458.1, from coordinate 2,961,953 downwards.
GGAATACAACGACGCATCCGCCGCCATAGACAGTTTGGTGAGCCTGATGCGCGTCTCCGATGCCGAGGTGCTGGACAAATTGCCCGAAGCGCGTCCGCACCGCGTCTTGCCCGAGGGCATGACCGCTGTGATGATCTTTTGGGCAGACGACGAAGCCCGCGTTTGGCTCAACGATTTTCCCGTGGGCGAGACCCGTTTGACGCCCGTAGAGGTGTCCATCCCGGATCTGTATTTTCGCGGGCAAAATCACCTGCGCGTGCGGTGTTGGGACACGGACTGGGTCGAAAGTTGCTTTTTGGGCGGGTTGTACCTCAAGGACGCGGCGGGCGGATTGTACCCCGTCATTGTCTCCAATGGAGAATGGGACGCAGATGGCGGACGCGCATCGGAAATCGTCTATGCCCATCCCCTGCCGGACATTCCCGCTGCCGAGCCGATTTGGGGCGATCGCGCATTTGGGATCGTGAACCTGAGCATCTCCTTTGACACCGGGGCGATAGACCGCGCATTGGCACAATCCGTCGGTACCACAACGGCGCGGCAACGGGAAATGGACTATCACAAATACGCGCGACAAATCGCCACTTTGCAGGCGCGGCGGGAAAACATCGCGGCGACCCTGGCGCGACAACGCGACCTCGACATACCGCTTTACAACCGAAAACGCGCGCGATCCGCCGCCCTGACATTGGGAAAAATCGCGCCCTTGGCCGAAGACATATCGGCATCCGAAGCAAAAAAAATGCGGACCTGGTCAGAGAATCTACCCGCAGAACAACGACATCTGATCTATCCAACCCCTCGCGCACTCAAGGGCGAACAGGCGGCAAACACATCGGATGGTGGGACGATTTTGGACGAGCGCGGCACCCGACAGCGAGCCTATCGCCCGCCCGAAGACCGCACGGGATCGGGCAGGCGCGAGGGCAATCGCGATGGCCGCGGGGCCAATGTCCAACCGAGAGGGGGACGCGATGGCGCGAGTGGCCGCGCCGCGCGATTGGGGTTGTCGTTGCCGACATTGGCGTTGGGACTCTACGTGCTCTACGCGCTTACGCGCTGGCAATCGTCGACGGGAGAACGCAACTGATGGGCGGATTGCACTGGGCAGAGATGTTGTCTTTGGTCCTTTTCTGGGCCGTGTGCGCGATGGCGGGCGCGCTGATTTTGATGCAGCGCGTCGCAGCGATTTGCCGATACGAAAAACAGTTTGGGTTGCCCGCGTTCACTTGGATTGGCCCCGTCATCGGCGGATTGGCAGGCGCGGGCATGGCGGGGATTGGCATTTATTTTTATTTTTTTGCCCCGCCGGCGGGGAGCTGGGTCGAGTGGGTCGGGCGGTCGGCTTACGCGCTCATCTCGGGCAGTTCGGCAACGCATCTGCTCACGCTGGTTCACTTTTGGCGTCGCCTCAACGCAGAAGGCAATGCACAGTCCGATACCTTGACCGCACGGCGCACGCAACAGGTCGAGAGGCTCTGCCACAGCCGCGAGAATTACGCCGATCGCAAAGCGCGAGACGACGACGCCATAGACGAGTTGATCGCGGTGTTCGGCGACCGGTTATTGACCGCGCAACGGGCATTGAATCGCATCCCGTTTTACGGGTATCTGGGCACGGTTTGCGGCATCTTGCTGATGGCCGAGGAACTGACCCGATTGGACGAAGCCACCGAGACGTTCAAAGTGTTGCGCGATATGGCCGATGGGTTGGTGCTCGCATTTCAAACCACACTCGTCGCGCTCTTGGCCTATCTGCCGCTCCGCAAGGGCTACGATGTGTTGCTGAGTCGCATGTCCGATTTGGAGCGCGACTGGCTGGGCATGCGCGACGTGGAGAACGGGCCATGAGGCAGCGATTTTTACGACGCGCGGTATCCGATGCCGAAGCGCACGACGTGAGCAAAGAGTTGTTTTTGGGGATTATGATGTTGATGCTCTGCTTGGGCATCATGATTTTGAACGTGTCGCAACCCGTGTGGCGCGTCCACCACCACGCCCCCAAGCCCGGGGATGTGGTGATTTTGTACACGCCCCAAGGGCTGGCGTTTTCAAAAGACGGGCGATCTGCCAAGCGCGAATTGGCCTCGGGCGAATTTCGCAAAACAGTTGCCGACTTGGTCGCAAAACCCGATCAAAATTTGCACCTGTTTCTAAAAGGGGGAAGCCGCGAGCAGATGGTCAATGACGCGGCGTACGCGGATTCTCTCCTGTCCGCCGGCACGACCGGCCAAAAGGCGAGGCCCGCTGTGTTCGTGCATCTGTGGTAGGGGAGAAGCGGGGAGACGGGAGACGGGAGAGGGGAGAAGGGAGAGGTGAAAGGCGAGAGGCGAAAGGCGAGAAGCGTAAGACGAGAGCGGGGGGAAGGCAAACGGGCTATCCCGATCCAAGGGCTCAGCAGTCAGGCCACCTGCCCTCATCGCGTGGAGATAGGCCCCGTGCCTGTCCTTGCTGGGATACTCGGAATCTTGCTCAACCGCCCAAAAAGCCCATCGCGTAGGGACAGACCATCGTGCCATCTGTACCAACTAAATACTCCGTAAATTAAATGATACCAAATTTTGATAGGCACAAATCAACTCCTGCATGGCTCGCTTTTCTAAAGCGTTTGGTCCTACAGCATCGTGGGTTGCCTTTGATGCGTTGGCTACGCCTGTGCCTACGGCGTGCGGCGACCTACTTTTTTTTAACAGCAAAAAAAAGTAGGCGAACGGGGTACAACTGCCCGAGCAGTTCAAAAATGCCGCTCTCATGCGCCGAGGGGCTAGGCACAGCGCAAAGCGCTTTTGTAACAGAACGACATGCGTTGGCCTGCGAAGTGGATTGCAAAATAGATGTTGGTTGCGAGACGGACTTACGCGCTGTGCGTGATGGCTTTCGGTGATGGACTTTTGGGACGGCATGTTTGGCCATGGCTTCTCTGAAGGACGGTGAACAGCAAAGCGATCCCGATAATGAATTAGTTGGTACAAATGACCATCGTGCCTGCCCTTGCTAGACAACCGCATGCGCCCACTCGCTGTCGCGGTCCTCAATTCCCCGTAGAGACAGGCCCCCGTGCCTGTCCTCATACCTAGCGACAAATCCGTCCATCGTCATTCTAATGGCAGTCAGCAAACACGACATTAGCAAGCAAAGCCAAAAGCGAATTGTCGATTCTCAACATCCCAAAACCAAAAATCCCGGTGACCAAAAGGCCATCGGGATTTTTGCATCTCATACCAAAAGGTATAGGCGTAGGGGTATGGGCGTAAAATTTTACGCCCGCCCGTACATACCTTGAAAATAAATGCCTGGGTCTTAGAAGCCATCTAAAAACTCGGACCGCCATTGAGGTATTCGCAAAAACATTCGCTTTTCGCAGATTAATACCCAAGAATAAGGGCCTTTATTCCCCCTTTCCTCATAGGAAAGGGGGCTAGGGGGTTAGGTCCCAATAATTTTTAGACAGCTTCTTAAAGACTCAAGCATTTGGGATTGCCACCTCGGCATTAGGTAGGGATAATTCTCCTTACGGATTCAGCAAGCGCGTCCTCTACTTTTGATAACTCATCCCGCAATCGATTCTTTTTGGCTGTCAAATCCGAAATTTCCTCCATGAAGCCATCTATTGACGATAGGTCGTTTTTATTGGGTACGGGAATCATAATCGTTTTTAACTTGTTCTCTCTCAGATCGGGCGAGCCCGCTCCCCTACAAGCGAGAATCATCTGATCGCGCACGAAGTCCGCGTTGAGCATCTCGAGCAAATATCGCGTGCTGACCATGGGCATCAAAGGGGTGAATCTGTTGGTGAGAATATAACCCGCGGTCTCTTCGCCAACCAAAATGATCGCGCGTTTCGATTCGAGTGAATTGCGCGCATTTGGAAGCAAGAGCAATTCTTCTCCGCTTAGTTCATACGTCGCTCGAGAGGGAAGTTCCCCAATGGTGCAACTTTTAATTTTCTCGAATTCTATTTCGCCCGTGCTCGGATCGAAAGTGCTGACTTCCAAATACTTCAACATCCTATCCGGCGTTTCTCGCAATGACTTCCTGGAAATGCGACTTTTGTAAAGGGTCACGAGATCGGTTAAGGGAACGGTGTTTGAACCGTTTGAATTTAGCCTATCTCTGATTTTTTGAGCGTCAGGATGATAAAACCACGGATTGATATTATCCTCTTTTCGCAATCTCTCGACCGAGATCAAGTGGTTTGAATCTCCGTTTTGATATTTATCGAGCAAGTCCGGGAAATCGTTTTTTGCGATATTGTGACCGAGCGTATTATACCCCACTTCGTCTGCCCAGCCTACGAATACTTCGTAATCGGTTCTCGGGTTTTTTTTCTTTTTAACAAAGAGCAAGTCGCCGAGAATCCCGCAATCCGTGTGGTGAAACGCGGTCTTGGGAAGACCGATAACGGCCAAAATTTCCGTCATAGCAAAAATAATTTCCCTCAATTTTTTGAATGAATGCGATTCGTTCTCAAAAATGCTTCGGGGAAGGACTAAGCCCGCCCTGCCGCCTTCGGCGAGGAGATCGATGATTTCTTCGACAAATACCAAAGCGCGATTCACGCCTCTGATGTCTCCGGATTCATTTTTCCCGACCGCGAATTTTCTCAAAATTTCCCCATCATTTTCATACCCTGCAAACGGAGGATTCGACAAAATGAGGGTAAATTTGCCCGCCTTGTTTTTGAGCTTGGCCTGCGTAGCTAGTTTTAGGCCGTGGTGCCTCACAATACCCGCCCAGCCATCCCCGTGCATGATCATGTTCATCCGCGCGGCTCTCACCATCCGCGGGCTGAGGTCAACGCCGAAAATATTGTCATTGGCAAAGTCATGGATCAGCGTTTCAATCCTGTGCTGCGGAAGGTTTGGCTGATCGCTCCGAATGCCACAAGCGATTTTTCTCAACGCATAAATTAAGAAGCCGCCACTACCACACGATGGATCGAGCACGAGATCATCGCGGTTCGGTCGGATCACATCCAGCATGAACTCGACCATCTTTCTCGGGGTGAAATACTGACCGAGCTCGCCTCTGAAAGTAGAACCGACGATGCTTTCGTAAACCGTGCCTTTTGCGTCGATACCGATCGGGGAATTTCCCGTAAAGCTAAACCCCTGAAAGGTTTCGATAACTTTTCTGATCGATCTGTTGCTTATGGAAAACTCAGCATCACCGGGTTCTGAAAACAACTCCTTATACTTGCTTGCATTTGCCGCTTTTTTGAGCAACTGCCGGATATGGTTGCCCGTATCGTCCGCGGTTTCACCCGATAAAACGGAAAATTCATATACCGAAGACAATTCCTGTTCATCGTAAACTTTGACGAAGAACAATTTGACCAACTCATCAAATGCCTTTGCGGGATCGATTCCTTCGGCGTGAATTTGATCGTGGCTCGCCTTCACGAGATCCCGGAGTTGTCGTTCATCCGCAAGGGATGGGAGGATGTGCGTTTTCGATAATCTTTCTGGCAGAGGTTTGGAGCCTATCCACTTGGGAATATCGCCAACTGGCGTTCCGTCTAGTGGGTGGGGTTGCGTCTCATAAGCATCGAATTGCTCGCTATCGGTAACGAGATGGTATCTCGCCCCCAATGCCCGAGCGTAACCGGCCGCCTGTGCAGGGGCCTCGGTATCCCGGCTGCCGAGTGCCTTTCCCTCAATGACGATCAGTGCGGCATCCGGCCGCCTATCTCCATGCGTATAAACGACGATGTCGGCATAGGTGGGCCGTTGCGATGCCTTGCTGCCAATCCCACCACAAGGCACCTCCAAATCCATTTGTTCCGAAGGGTACTGATAGGCGACGAGCAACTCGCACAAAACCCAGTAGTGAACGATCGCCTCGTTTTCCTTTTGCATCCAACTCGAGAATAATTTGTTCAGGAGACGCTTGCCAATTTTTGTCGGACTCAAAGGATGATAATTTTTCAGAATTTTACCCATCTCTACCACTTTGGTATCGTAGGCAGATTCGTCGTACTCCTCCAGTAGCTTTTTGATCTCGCTTTTGTGTTTTTCGGATATTTTGACCATAACGCACATGACTCGCTAAAAAGAGGGGACGCTATTTGCGGCGATTCCCCATCGCATGCAGAGATCCATGCGATGGGGCTTTCAGCCAGTCCCGGTCTGAAGAAGTGGGATTTCAGATGATTTATGACGATAGACAGCGTTTTGTGTTCGGTCGAGAATTTGATTTTTTTGACCGTACCGAGTGGCTGTCTCAAAACGAAATGTCTCCCCGCAACGGTGAGGGAAGGCGTTATTTCCCTTCTCCGTAGGCACGGGCGTTACGCCTATGATGAGCGAAAGGGGTAACGGGGGTAGGTCCCGATCATCTTAAAACGGATTTTAATTCTCGATCTCCACCGCTTGAAGCAGGGCTTTGATGAAGCCGAATTGAAAGGCGAATGCCTGTTCAAAATGACCCTGTGCTTCGTGCCCGGGCGCGTGGTCCGGAACGATCATGTGCGGGTAGCCCACTTCTTTGAGCGCGCGCATGAGGACGAACATGTTCATATCGCCTTCGTCTGGGTACACCTCTTGAAATTTGTCGCGGCCCCCCGTGATGTTGCGAAAGTGGATGAGATGGATTTTCTTGCGCGCGCCAAAATAGCGGATGATGTCCGCGACTTCGTTTCGCGGATCCCGAACGCTTTCGGCCATGCAGCCCAAGCACAGGTTCAAGCCGTGGTACGGGCTTGGGCAAATGTCGATAAAATGCTTGAACCCATCGTATCCGCCGAGCACGCGATCCACGCGCTTGTAGCCGGGCGGCAACCACGGATCGCACGGGTGGCACGCCATTCGCACCTCGCACTCGGTGGCAACTGGAATCACGCGCTCCAAAAAAAACGCAATGCGCGCCCAGTTTTGCTCGGCGGTGACGGGTTCGCCATAACGCGGGGCGTCCGCGTCTGCTTTGGACAAGTCCCAAGTGGAATAGCGCACGCCTCCCCGACCGAGTGGGACGCTCTCCGTGCGTTGATTTTCCATTTCGCAGAGAAAATACTTCAGCGCGGGGATACCGGCATCTGCGGCGGCGCGCACCATGTCGCAGGCGATTTCGATTTCCCTTTCCCCTGCTTTCAGGTTGCCGCGCATAAACTCGGGCACAAAGCTGCCATCGACATTGAGGTGTTGCACGGGCAAGGCGACCATTTCCACCTCGATGCCGTGTTTGGCGGCTTTTTCCTTTTTTGCCACGAGTTCTTCCACGGTCCAGCCACTGCTCGGATCCGGCGTGATTTCTCGGGCGTCGTTGATCGCCATGTTCGCGACGCCACACCGCGCGAGAAATTCGAGGTGTTCGTCAGACGTGGAAAAACGCTGCGTGCCGATGTGCATGCGCGGATTTTCCGCGTCCCAAATCGCACCTGCATGCGTTTCTGTTGCCATGGTAATTCTCCTGTGAGAGGTAAGACGGGAGACGGGAGACGGGAGACGGGGATTAGCCACGAGCGGGGTACAACTGGCACCGCCAGTTCAAAGGCACAAAAACACAAAAAGGCGATGCCCCGTGCTCGGCCAAAGATACAAGACGGGAGACGCTATCGCAATCGTAGGGACAGGCCCCCGTGCCTGTCCGAAGATACAAGAGAGACGGAAGACAGAAGACGGGGATTAGCCACGAGCGGGGTACAACTGGCACCGCCAGTTCAAAGGCACAAAAACACAAAAAGGCGATGCCCCGTGCTCGGCCAAAGATACAAGACGGGAGACGCTATCGCAATCGTAGGGACAGGCCCCCGTGCCTGTCCGAAGATACAAGACGGGAGACGGGAAGAAGATAGGGCGATTATTTTTTTGTTGCAACAATGATTTGTTAGCGATGCGAAATTTGGGTATCTTGAAGAAAGAATTGCAAATTGGGAGTTTGCCATGAAAGTCGAGATCAACAAACACGCCCTCGACCGGGTGCCGCTGTCGATCATTTTTGACGATTCGACCGTGCTGGTCAATTTGAATTACTTTTGGATGCGCGACCGCCAAGCGGTGGATGGAACCGCGTATCGCTGGGAGGATGTGCCCGTGGTGCATCCCGAATCGTTCACGCGCGAATTTGCCGAGTTTTGTCTGGAGAATGGCGTCAAGGGCAAGTTCAGCGTGGTGCCGTGCCCGGCCGGGCTCGGGCGCATCGACCGCGGCTTGCCGATGTTTTCGCGCGCGCAACAAGCGCAGTGGCTGGCGATGTGCCGGGAATCGATCATGCCGAATTACGACATTACGCCTGAGATGATCACGCATACGTTTGTGGTGGATCTGGAAACCCTGCGGCCCATCGATCCCGATTTGTGGGAGCAACACGGGTGGAACGAGTTGCCGACCGACGAAGAGGAGCGCGTGACGGATTACATCGCGCTGGCGTGCGAGATTTTGCACAATGTGGGGTTGACCCCGGCAGGCGTGACGAGCCCGGGCGGGTTTGGCAATCCCATCGACTTTTACGCCAAGTGCGCAGAAAATGCCGTGCGCCGAATAACGGGCAACCCGACGCCCTATTTGTTCAAGCGCGTATCGGCCGAGGGGCCGGTGGATTGCCCGGTGTGGTATCCCAAACCCGAGCGCGGCGAGGCCATGGGCGAGGTGATCGCGGCCACGGGCGACAAAACCGGATCGTGGACCGGCTATGGCGAGGTGGATGCCGATTATTACATCGCGCCAGACCTTCGGGGCGGGCGGTTGCCCGAGGTGATCGACGCGGGGGATCCGGGCGTGATGATCAGCCATTGGCAGGGGTTTTACGGCTTGCATGATGGGGATCGGCGCGGGTTTCGGGCGTTTCAGACCATCGTGCGGCGGCTCGCAGAACGCGATCCCCACGGCGAGCGGACGCGGTGGCGCAAGTGCAGCGAGATCGCCAATTACGCGATGGCGCGCGCGATGGCCGCGGTTTCGGTGGATGGACAGATCATCACACTCGATTTGCCCGTGCAAGTGCCGGAGTTCACCCTGCGATTGCGCGATGCGACGGTCGCAGGCGTGCGCGTCAATGGCAAACCCCTCGCGCGGGCACAGACGCGCTCCGCATTTGAAGACGGCACATTTTATCGAGAAGGCGATGCGACTTTCGTCGCGTTCACGCCCGAGGCCCGATCCGTGCGGGTCGACGTGGAAAAAGGGGAGAGGTGAGAGAATGACACACGCAAAACTCAAACGGGAAATCGGCTTGCTCGGGGTCTATGCCATCGCGACGGGATCGACCTTGAGCGCGGGGTTCTTTTTGTTGCCGGGATTGGCCGCCAACCATGCGGGCGAAGCCATTGTGCTCGCCTACATCATCGCCGCCATTCCGCTCGTGCCGGCCATGTTTAGCATTGTCGAACTGGCGACCGCCATGCCGCGGGCGGGCGGGGTGTATTATTTTTTGGATCGATCCCTCGGCCCGTGGATGGGCACCTTGGGCGGCATCGGCACCTGGCTCGCGCTGATCTTAAAAGTGGCGTTCTCCCTCGTGGGCATGGGCGCGTACATCGCGCTCTACTTGCCCGAGTTGCCCATCGTCCCGGTGGCTATCGCCATCGCCATCGCCTTGGGCGCGCTGAACTTGTTGGGTTCAGAGAAAAGCGGCGGGTTTCAGACCGCGCTGGTGATGGGCTTGTTGGTCATTTTGAGCGGCTTTGTCGGCACGGGGTTGCCCAATGTCGAGATGGCGCGCTTAACCGCGATGTTCGAGGTGGATGCCGACAGCGTGTTATCCACCGCGGGCCTGGTCTATATCAGCTACGTGGGCGTGACCAAGGTCGCGAGCCTGTCCGAAGAGGTCAAACGCCCCGAGCACAATTTGCCCCTGGGCGTGATTCTCTCGTTCATCACCGTGGTCGTACTCTACGCCTTGGGCATCGGCGTGATGGTCGGGGTGTTGCCCATCGAAGCGTTGAAAGGCGATTTGACGCCCGCCGCGTCGGTGGCCCGCGTCGCCTTGGGCGACTGGGGCGTGGGGATCGTCTCGGTGGCCGCGCTGTTGGCGTTTACATCCGTTGCCAATGCCGGAATGCTGTCCGCGTCCCGATACCCGCTGGCGATGAGCCGCGACCGCATGATGCCGAGGTTTTTTCGGCATTTGAATGCCAAGGCATCCCCGGTTTACGGGGTGTTGGCGACGATGGGCGCGATCGTTTTGATTCTCGTTTTTCTCGATCCCACCAAAATCGCCAAGTTGGCGAGCGCGTTTCAGTTGTTGATGTTCGCGCTGGTGTGCCTCGCCGTGATCGTCATGCGCGAAAGCGGGTTGGCGTCCTACGATTCCGGGTATCGTTCGCCCCTGTACCCGTGGATGCAGTTGTTCGGCATCGTATCTTCCTGCGCGCTGATCGTCGAAATGGGCGGGTTGCCATCCCTGTTTTCCGCGGGACTGATCGCGGTCGGCTCGCTGTGGTACTTCAAATTCGCCCGCGACAAGACAAAGCGAGACGGCGCGATTTATCACATGTTCGAGCGCTGGGGGCAAAAGCGGGACCGCGGGCTCGATGTCGAGTTGCGGGGCATTTTGAAGGAAAAGGGCTTGCGCGATGAAGATCCCTTCGACGAGATCGTGGCGCGCAGCCTGGTGATCGATCTGGACGCGCCAGCGGAATTTGAAGAGGTCGTGCGGCGAGTCTCGAAATGGCTATCGGAGCGCGTGCCGCATACCGCCGATGAGATCGAAACGCAGTTGCTGGCGCGCACGCATATCGGCTCGACGCCCGTGACGCACGGCGTGGGCTTGCCCCATTTGAGAATCGATGGGATCGAACACTGCGAAATGGTGTTGGTGCGATCCCTGCCGGGCATCCACATCCAATTTACGGACCCCTTGACCGGCCATGAAGTGGAGACGCGCTTGACCGCGATTTTCTTTTTGTTCAGCCCCGAAGGCGACCCCTCGCGGCATTTGCGGATCTTGGCGCAAATCGCGCGGCGCGCAGACGATGAGGATTTTTTGGACGAATGGCAGGGCGCCGCCGATGAGTTCGAGCTCAAAGAAATCGTCTTGCCCCGCGATCTCGATACCTTTATTCGCTTTTTGAAGGCCACAAATGAGTTGGAACTCAAGGAAACCCTGTTGCGCGATGAGGATTTTTTGCTGTTGACACTGCATCCCAACCGCGCAACCGCGGCCCTGATCGGCCGCGCATTGCGCGAGGCGAATTTCCCCAAGGGGTGCCTCGTGGCGATGCTGCGCCGCGAAGGGCGCGTGGTGGTGCCGACCGGCGATACGGTGTTGCGAGCCGGGGATCGGTTGACGATTTTGGGCGATGAGGAAGGCTTGGGCGCCCTCGAGGCGCGGTTTGGCGGCCGAGGCGATCAGCCGTAGAGGCGGCGGATGGTCTCGGGGTTTTTGCGGGCGATTCGCATGAGGCGATTGCCCCATGGCGTGGGGTATTTGCCCGTGACGCAACCCGTGCAAAGGGTCGTCGTATCGCACCCGATGCTGGGGCCCAAGTCGGGCACAGAGAGGTATTTCAGGCTATCGACAGCGAGTTCGATAGCCATTTTTTTTTGCGTGTGTTCGCTGGGTATGCCGCGGTATCGCGCAGGCATGTGTTCGGGGGCGAAGAGTTCGTTTAGGGTCGCCATGTCGATCCCGTAAAAACACGGCGCGACAATGGGCGGACACGCCACGCGCACGTGTACTTCGGCGGCCCCGCCGATGTCGCGCACTTGATGCGCCAGGGTGCGAAGCGTGAGGGAGCGCACGATGGAATCTTCCACGAGAAAAACGCGCTTGCCCGCCAGGACAGAGGCCAAGGGCGTGTATTTGTTTTTCGCGCTCTGCGTGCGCGTGGTCTTGGGCTGGATGAAGGTGCGCCCCACGTAGCGGTTGCGGATCACGCCTTCCATGCATGGCATGTTCAGGTGATGGGCATAGGCATCGGCGGCGGCTTTGGCCGTGTCTGGCACCGGGACGACCACGCATCGATCGTCGATTTTCTGCGTCTCCTTTTCCGCCAAAATGCGCCCGGCCTCGGCGCGCGCGGCATAGACGCTGAGCCCGTCGATTTCACTGGCGACATTGGAAAAATAGACCCATTCAAAAAAGCACCGGGCTTTATTTTTGGCCTCTGCATAGCGCGCGACGCGATGGCGGCCCTTTTCCACGATCACCATTTCCCCGGGTTCGAGCCAGTTGATGTCGGCAAAGCCCAAGTTGGACAGGGCGGTCGATTCATTGGCCGCGGCAAAGAGACGGCCTTTGATCCCCCAGCACATGGGATGGAGGCCCATCGGATCGCGCGAGACGAACATGCGCCCGGACGCGTCGAGAAATGCGATGTTATACCCGCCGTCAAAATCGCGGCACAGAGAGCGCATCACCTCGGCCAAGTCCGGGGGGCGTTCCCCGCGCAGCCGATAGGCCAGGGTGTGCATGATGATTTCGGTATCCGTATTGAGTGTGAAGTGATACCCGCGCTTGGACAACAGGCGTTCGCGCAACTGCGTGTAGTTGGCGAGGTTGCCGTTGAAGGCCATGCCAAACCACTTCCAAAGGCGGCCGTGTTGCCGCTCAAAGGGCTGGGCATAGCGCGCGTCGTCTTCGCCACTCGTGGCATAGCGCGTGTGCCCGATGGCCGCGGTCCCGGCGTACTCGTTGAGGATGGACCTGTGTTTGCCGGGGTGCGACATGCGAAAGGCCTCGGTGACGCCGCCGAGGTCTTTGAAGGTGTGCAAGATGTGGTCGCGGCCGGGGTGGTACGCGCAGTAGCCCGCGGCGAGTTGCCCCCTGTTTTGCAGGTCGAGCAACATGCCGGGCATGAGGGCCGCCACGTTTTCAAAATCCCCCGCCGCCGCGCCGTTTGGCCCGAGCCGGTACAGGGCCGCCACCCCGCATTCGTGACCGATGGTTTCGCCCATGAGAATCTCCTATCTCAATGCCTGCATGTACCGAATCCCCGAGGCGATTTCCGCGCGCGTCACATCGTCTCGCGGCGCGACTTTCCCGATCCGCTCGGGCAAGACGAAGCGGATGACCCCGTCCCGCGCCTTTTTGTCGCTCGCCATCCGCGCCAACACCTCATCGACCCGCAAATCGGGCACGCATTCGGGCATGCCCAAGCGCGCGATCAGCGCGTTTTGCCGGTCGAATTCCCCCTGCGCCCACATCCCCTTTTGCACCGCTATCGCGCCTGCCGCGACCATGCCCAAACCGATGGCCTCGCCGTGTTTGTAATGCGCGTACTGCGTCACCACCTCCAAGGCGTGCCCTACTGTGTGGCCGTAATTCAAAATTTCGCGCAGGCCCTTTTCGGTTTCATCCGCGGCCACCACCTCGGCTTTGATGCGGCACTGTTGCGCGATCAGCCAGTTGATCCGATCCGCGGGCAGGCTCAGGGCAACCGCGCCCTCGATGTGGTCTTCCAAAAACGCCACCAACCCGGGATCGCGGATGATGCCGTGCTTGATCACCTCGGCCATGCCCGCGCGCAGTTCGCGTTTGGGCAGGGTCTCGAGGGTGGCCGTGTCTATCAACACCAACTTCGGCTGGTGAAACGCGCCGATCAGGTTTTTGCCCAAGGCGTGATCCACCGCGGTTTTGCCGCCCACACTCGCATCGACCTGCGCTTCCAATGTCGTGGGCACTTGCACAAAATCGATCCCCCGCAAATACGTCGCCGCGACAAATCCGGCCATGTCGCCGATCACGCCGCCGCCGAGGGCGACGATGCAGGATCGGCGATCCAGCCCAGCCGCGATGAGGTCCCCGTAGATGCGCGCCGTCGTTTCGAGGGTCTTGTATCGCTCGCCATCGGGCACGGTGATGACGGTCACCTTCACGCCTGCGTCCGCGAGGCTCTGCCGAACGGGGTTGAGATGATGCGCCGCAACCGTGGGGTTGGTGACGATAGCCGCTGTCCCGCCCAACCCGCGCTCCGCGTACCGATGCCCCAAATCGCGCAGACAATCGCGTCCGATCAAAATGTCGTAACTCCGCGCATCCAACTGGACGGTCACGGTTTCCATTGCAACTTCCGATCTCAAAATTTAAATCCAACTACGGATGTGCGTGTCAAGATTGGGTACTCTGTGAATTAAATTATACCAAATTTTGAGACGCACCCATCAGCACCGACCTTGCTCGCTTTTCTAAAACATTTGGTCCTACAGCATCGTGGGTTGCCTTCGATGCCTTCGGCGACCTACTTTTTTTCAACAGCAAAAAAAGTAGGCGAGCGGGGTACAACTGCCCGAGCAGTTCAAAAATGCCGCTCTCAAACGCCGAGGGGCTAGGCACAGCGCAAATCGCTTTTGTAGTCGCACGATATGCGCCAGCCTGCAAGGTGGGTTGCAAAACAGAAGGGCGTTGCGAGACGGACTTGCGCGCTGTGCGCGATGGCTTTCGTTGATGGGCTTTTGCGATGGCATGTTGGGCGATGGCTTAATTGACGTACGGCATCACGTCCGTCACGCTTTCCATTGCAACTTCCGATCTCAAAATTTAAATCCAGCCACGGATGTGTGTCAAGATTGAGCATCTGGCTCCCATTGGATACCCGTCGAAAAGATGTCGCCGCGAATCTCGACTTTGTGCCGCAGACTGCCGATCAGGTCCGCGCACTGCTCGCCGTGTCCCTTCTCCGGTTCATTTGGCAGGCACGCCTCGTCTTGGACTTCATCCATCAGGCGTGCGAGACCGTAATTTTCGATGATCTCTTCGATGCGCTCAAATTCTGCAAGTGGAATCTGCACGGCGATTGGATTTTGGTTTTCGTCGAGAACGTAGTTTTTGCGAATTTTCAACATATCTTTCCTTTAATAAAAAAAGCCGGCTTTCGCACCTTTACCCTTGAAGATATTCCCTACTTGGTTGCATCCAGCCGGCTCAACTGCCCGGGCCAATTGAGAATTCGCCGGTCAGCAGTCGCCAGCTTGTGGCCTGCCAATGCAGTGGAGACGATGAGGCGATCTGCCGGGTCACCGTGCATGTTGGGAAGAAGGCCAGCGCGGATGGCGATAGCACCATCAACGGGAATCTCGACCAAGCCCTGTTCCCGTTGCTCTCGACGCCAGAGATCGATATCCACAGAAAATCTGATCCGCCCTTTATCCTTGAGCATTGCCACTTCCCAAAATGATATTGCAGAGACGCCTACACCATCGAACTGCCACGCCTGGTCGATCTCGCGTCGGGCACGGAATCCCAGGCGCGAATCGCCCAATCTGAGCCACAGTAAGACATGCGTATCGAGTAGAATCATTTGGCATCGCCCCGAGGTTTGTCGGCTTCCCATTCCACGTCAATCGGCTCGATGATGTCCCCGAGTATCTCAAATTTTCCGCGGTCAATTCCCCAAAGCGTCTTTGGTTTTTCCCGATACGGCACGAGCCTTGAAACCGGATGCCCTTTTTTTGTGATGACGATATCGCCTCCTGTTTCGGCGATCTCATCTAGGAGCGTCAGACACTTGGCCCTGAACTCCGATGCTGTGATGGTTTTGGTGCCCCCCATCGCGTTGTCGTTGTTCGTCTTCATGGATTCTCGCCTTTCTTTGTCTCGAATAATGGCGCCCAACATCGCAGACGTCTATCTCGATTCTGACGGGATTTCATCTGTGGATGCAAAAACGCGCTGCAATGCCGCAAGTGCCAGTGTCGCCGTGTCTTCGGGCGTGCGGTCGTCGGTCGAGGTGACAAACGCATCGGCGCGCGCGTAAAAGGGTTCGCGGGTCGATAGCATCGCTTCGATTTGGTTTTTTAATTCCCCATCGTCCAACCCGGCCAGCAAGGGCCTTTTCTCGCGCTTGCGCCTGACCCGTTCAAAAATCGTGTGGACAGAAGCGCGAAAGCACAGGCAGACGCCTGCGTTGCGAATCGCGTCCCGGTTGCGCGCTTGCGCGATGGCGCCGCCGCCCAAAGAAACGACCACGCGCCCCATTCGAGACGCCTCGACGACCGCTCGATGCTCCAAGCGGCGAAACGCGACCTCGCCGTCTTGGGCGAAAATTTCGGGAATGGTTTTTTGGGCCACATCGACCACCCAGTCATCGGTATCGACAAAGGCCCGACGCAAGCGCGCGGCCAAAATGCGGCCGACTTTGGTTTTTCCCGTGGCCATAAAGCCCGTGAGAAAGATGGGTTTGTCGGGAAAATCAGACACGGTACCCTCGCACAAAACGTCACATCTGCTCTGGCGCTTTCATGCCCAACAGCGCGAGCCCGGAAGCGAGCACGGTTTTGATCGCATAGACGAGTGCGATGCGGGCCGCGGTCAAATCCGCGCGGTCGGAAAGGACGTGATGGCTGTTGTAAAACCGATTGGCGACGGTACACAACTCGATCATCGCCCCGGCTATGGCAGACGGTTCGTACTCGTCCGCCGCCTTTTGAATCCGATCGGGGAAGTGCGCGAGGCATTTGACGACCTCGACGGCCTCGGTTTCACTCAACAACTCAAAATTCACATCTCGCGGGGGCAAGGGGCCGGCATAGCGGCGCAACACGCTGCAATAGCGCGCGTGGGTATATTGCACATAGGGCCCGGTTTCGCCATTGAAATTGAGCACCTCGTCCCAATCGAATGCGATGTCGCGCGCGCGCTTGGAATCCAAATCCGCAAAAATGATCGCGCCGATGCCCACGTCTCGGGCGATCTGATCGCGGTTTGGCAAATCGGGATTTTTAGCGGTGATGATCCGCCGAGTCAATTCAATCGCGCGGCGCAAGACGTCTTCCAAAAAAATCACATTGCCCCTGCGCGTGGATGCCCCGCCGCCGTCTTTGAATCGCAGGCGCCCAAATTGCACGTGTACGCATTTGTCGCGCCAATCGCACCCCATCCGTTTGAGCACTTGAAACAACTGCCGAAAATGGAGGGATTGCGCCACGTCCACCACGTAGAGCAATTTTTCAAACCGATAGGTTTCCCACCGATACATCAGCGCGGCCAAATCGCGCGTGCCGTACAGGGTCGCGTCGTCGCTCCGCAAGGCGATGAACGGGGGCATGTCCTCCAAATCGACGATGGTCGCGCCTTCGCTTTGGGTCAGCAGGCCGCGTTCCCGCAATGCGTCGAGTGCCGCGGGCATCTTGTCCTGATAAAAACTCTCGCCTGCGACGGACTCAAACCCGATGTCCAGCATTTTGTAAACGCGGTCGAACTCCTTAAAACTCACGTCCACGCACACCTGCCACATCCGCACGGCTTCGGCATCCCCGGCTTCGAGGCGGCGAAACCACGCGCGGGATTCGCGTTCCAATTCGGGATTGTCCTCGATCTCCTCGTGGATGCGGACGTAGAGCTCCAACAATTTTTGAATGGTGATATCCGCGGTCAACTCGCCCTCGCCCCAGTAATTCCACGCGAGGATGAGCTTGGCGAATTGCGCCCCCCAGTCGCCCAAGTGATTCACGCCGACGACTTCGTAGCCCAATGCGCGGTAAATATTGCGGAGGGCATTGCCGATCACGGTGGATCGCAAGTGGTGAATGCCAAAGGGCTTGGCGATGTTGGGATGCGAAAAATCGATCACGATGGTCTTGCCGATGCCTGCATCGCCGCGGCCGTAATCCGCGCCCCGATCGAGGATCTCCGATAGGGTTTCCGCGACGAGATGGGGCTTGGACACGAAAAAGTTGAGATACGGCCCTGTGGGACGCACGCCTGAAATGCGCCCCTCGGCGGCGATTTGTCCAGCCAGTTCCCGGGCGATGAGATGCGGCGCTTTGCGGAGGAGTTTCGCCAGTGCAAAACACGGCAGTGCGTAATCTCCCAGATCCGGTTTCGGCGGCGTTTCCATCAATGCCATCACCTCATCGGTCGGCATACCGGTCGCGTTTGACACCTGCGATGCGATTTCTTCGAGAAAGGGATTGATCATCAGATCGATCTCCTGATCGAGGCGTGTGTATAAAAATATCCCGATCCAAAAATTTCTGCACATCGGCTTTCGCGTTAGGGTTTCGACGCCAAATAGAGGGTTGCGATTCCAAAGCTCAACCGAATCGCCCGCATATCGGCAAAGCCCGCGGCGGCCAGGTGCCGGCAGAACGCATCGCCTTCGGGGAAGCGCATTACGGACTCGTACAAATAGCGATACGCATTGGGATCGCGGGAAACGAAATGCCCAATGCGCGGCAAAATGCGTTGAAAATAAAAATTGTAAAGCCCGCGAAACACCGGGGTACGCGGCCTTGAAAACTCGAGCACGGCCACGCAGCCACCCGGTTTGAGCACGCGGCACATCTCCGCGAGCGCGGCATCCAACGACGCCATGTTGCGAATGCCGAATCCAATCGTCAGGCCATCAAACGCGCCATCGGCAAAGGGCAGGCACTCGCCATCGCCGCACAGGAACGCGACCGGATTTGCCCGCGATGCGTTTTTCGCCATGCCGCGGCGCAACATCGGCAGCGAAATATCCGCGCCGATCACCTGAATATCGCCCCCGCGTTTGCCCGCTTCAAAGCCCAAATCGCCCGTGCCTGTCGCCAAATCCAAAACGCGCCAGCGCGGCGCGGGCCGCAAGTGGTCAATCGCCTTTTTTCGCCACAGGACATCGATGCCCATGCTCAAGGTGTGGTTGAGCAAATCGTACCTGCGCGCAATGCGGTCGAACATCTGCCGCACATAAGCGCGTTTGGCTTCTCGATCTGTCAACACCTCGCGTGCGAGTTTCTCATTTTGCGTCTTAGGCTCCACGGCGCACCCGTTTGACAACCGCGTTTTTCATCACATCGGCGGGGGGATCGATCCCCGTCCAGATCGCAAAGGACCGCGCCCCTTGAAAGACCAGCATATCCAATCCGCCAAAAGCAGGCGCGCCGCCCGACTTGAACGCGCGCATCAACTGCGTTTCCAGCGGGTTGAACACGGTATCGAAAAGCACCAACTCCGGATGCACGGCGCGCACATCCGCAAGGGGCGAGGCATCGACCATGGGGTACATGCCCAAAGAGGTGGTATTCACGACCACGCCCGCATCGGCGAATGACCTGCGCTGCGTCTCGGCATCCAACGCGCCCACGGCGATTGTTTTGCCGGTGATGGTCTCCATATCCGCTGCCAAGGACTCGGCGCGTTTGACCGTGCGATTCAAAATCGTCACCCGTTGCACCTCATCTCGCATGCCCAGCGCGTACGTCACGGCCCGCGCTGCGCCGCCCGCGCCGAGCACCACGCATTGCGCGGGCAATAATTGAAGCCCGGCGACTTCGCGCAACGCGGTCAAAATGCCGTACACATCGGTGTTGTATCCCACCAACGCCCCATCTTCGCGCGAAATGGTATTGACCGCGCCCACGGCCAACGCCTCTTCCGAAATGCGATCCAAGTGTTCCATCACCGCCAATTTGTGGGGAATGGTCACATTCAACCCGCGGATGTTCAACCCGCGCATCCCATGGATCGCCTCGGCCACGCGGTCGGGCCGCACGTGAAACGCCACGTAGCAATAGTCCACCCCCAATGCGGCGATAGCGGCATTGTGCATATCGGGCGAAAACGAATGCCCCACCGGGTCGCCAATAACGCCCAGTACTTGGCTTGTCGCGTGAATGTTCATGTTAATGGTCAGCCCCGTACCTCTCCCGCCTCCCGCCTTGCATCTTCGGACAGGCACGGGGGCCTGTCCCTACGATTGCGATTGCTTCTCCCCTCTCCCCTCTCCCCGCTCCCCGCTTCTCCCGCCTCCCGCCTTTGTATCTTCGGACAGGCACAGGGGCCTGTCCCTACGATTGCGCTTGCTTCTCCCGTCTCCCGTCTCCCGTCTCCCGTCTCCCCGCTTCTCCCGCCTCCCGTCTTGTATCTTCGGACAGGCACGGGGGCCTGTCCCTACGATTGCGCTTGCTTCTCCCGTCTCCCGTCTCCCGTCTCCCCGCCTCTCTCGCCTCTCGCCTTTCCCCTCTCCCGTCTCCCGTCTCCCCGCTTCTCACCTCTCCCCGCCTCACCCCCCGCCGAGCAAATCATCGACAAATTCGTCTGCGATGTCAAAACTCTCTTTCCACGAGCAGCTATACGTGTAGCGGATAAACGCCACGCCGCCCAGAATGAGCAAAACGGCACAGCACGCGAGTTTGAACAGGATTCTCATGATCTCACCTCTTTTTGACAAGGGTTGACAAACGGACAAACAACTCGGCGAAGTCTCGGCACATGTCGCCCGGATCGAGCACGCGCGTTTCGCCCTCGGCGACGAGTCCCGAAAGGGCAAAGGCCAGCGCCGTGCGCGTGTCGCCGCCCGCGTCGACCTCTGTGCCCTGAAGGCGCACGGGCCCTTGAACGACCATGCCATCGGGCATCTCGCCTACTCGCGCGCCCATCTGACGCAAATTATGAATGACCAATGACAGGCGGTCGAGCTCGCCACGGCGCAACTCTTCGGCATCGCGGATCACGGTTTCGCCTGCGGCTTGCGTGCCCAATGCGGCGAGGAACGGGACTTCTTTCAAAAACAACGCCGTTTGCTCGCCCCCTAAGCGCGTGCGCCGCAATTCAGAGCCTTTGACGTTGATCGTGCGAATCGCGGGTTTTGATTTTGAGCGCGTCACTTGAATGTCCAGTCGGGCGTTTATTCGGCGCAACAAGTCCAAGGCGCGGCGGGTTTTCCACGCATCGCCAACGCCGTGGAGCGTCATGTTCGACCGCGGCAACATCGCCGCCGTGCCGAGCAAGTACAGCGCGGTATCCGGATCGCCCGGCACCTCGCATTCGCCGACCAGCCCACGCGCCTCTTTGACCACGTACATACCGCTCTCCCTAGCGCAACCGCGCCTGATAGCCCGCATCGCGCAAAATCGCCACGCATCGCGTTGCATCTGCGCGTTGCCCAAAGCCCATCCGAATGGTGCCGCCTTCGCCCTCGCGGACTTTCAGCACTTCGATATCTTCGATGTTGATCCCCTCGGCAGACAGGCGAGACGCCGCGTCGGCGATCACCCCGGGCTCGTCCTTTGCCACGAGCAAAATTTCGCAAAGCGGACGCAAGAATCCCTTGGAATCTTTGGGAATGCCCCCGCGAACCCGGTTGGCATAGTCGAAATCTTCGGCGAGTGTTTCGCGGTCGACCTTTTCGCGCAGGGCGACGAGTGCGGCGAGATACGCGTCGATCACCTCTCGAATGGGGCCGGCATTGGTCGCGCAGATGTCGCGCCACATGGCGTAAGGGCTCGATGCAATGCGCGTCAAATCGCGGAACCCGCCCGCGGCCATTTGCAGGGAGAGGCCATCGGCTTCGTTGCATCTGCCCACCAAACCGACGAGGGCGGTCGCCATCAGTTGTGGCAAATGGCTCACGGTTGCCGCGACTCGGTCGTGAACCCCTGCGTCCATGCACATGGCCCGCGCGCCGAGACCTTGCACCAGCGAAACGAGCGCGTCCACAATTTCGTCGGGCACGCCGCGCGCAGGCGTGAGGACGTACAGCGCGTTTTCAAACAAGAAGGGATCGCCCGCGCCCACGCCTGTCTTTTCGGATCCGGCCATGGGATGCCCGCCGATAAAATGCACGCCTTTGCGCGACGCCCGTTCTGCACACGCGACGATCTCGGCCTTTGTGCTGCCCACGTCTGTGACGATGCACCCCGGCGCCGCCGCGGTCAGAACTTGGGGCACCTGCGCCAAAATGCGCGAAATGGGCGAACACAAGAACGCCAGATCGGCCCGTTTGATGCCGCGGTCCATCGCGGCGTATTCATAGCCCGTGTCGATGGCGTTGAGCGCGCGGGCCTCCGTTAGGGTTTCGGCGCGGCTGATGCCCACGATCTCGCGGCCAATGCCCAGCCGCTTGAATGCCAACCCTAGCGACCCACCGATCAACCCCACGCCCACAATGGCAATCGTCGCGTTTTGAAATGGAAGATCGTTCATAAAGCGACCACGTAAATATTCTGGAAATTAAATGATACGAAATGTTGATCCGCACCCATCTGCACCGACGTTGCTCGCTTTTCTAAAGCGTTTGGTCCTAAAGCATCGTGGGTTGCCTTCAATGCCTTCGGCGACTTACTTTTTTTCAACAGCAAAAAAAAGTAAGCAAAAAATGCCGCTCTCATGCGCCGAGGGGCTAGCACAGCGCAAATCGCTTTTGTAGTAGCACGACATGAGACAGCCTGCCAAGGGGGTTGCAAAATGGATGTGGGTTGCGAGACGGACTTGCGCGCTGTGCCCGATGGCTTTGTTGATGAACTTTTGGGATGGCACGGTTGGCGATGGCTTCTCTGAAGGACAGTGGAACAGCAATAATGAATTAGTTGGTACAAATGGGCACGGGGGCCTGTCCCTACGATGAAGGGCTTATTGCCGTTGTACCCTCCGCTATTACGTGAATCAGTCGTCCTCTGAAAAATCTGTCCCTACGATGAAGGGCTTATCATAGTTGTGCCCCGCTCCGTACGTCAGCCCCAATTTTTCGGCGACTTGCTCCGCGGGTATGGTTTTGCCGCCCGCTTCCACAGCCGCGATGGAATGCTGGAGTTCTTCGATGAAATCCTCGCGCAACGCCAGCCTTTCATCGGGGTCGGTCAACAGATCCGAGAGCGTTTGCAAGACCTCTTCCCGGACGAGTTCCCGAAACGCATCGATGGTTAAATCGCCCACCGTTGTCGCGTCTGACGAAATATCGACTCGTGCCATCGCACTCCTCCATTTGGCATTACACCACCTCTGCTAATTCCTTCACAAAGCCCGCTGTATCTTCCCAGCCCAAGCACGGGTCCGTGATCGATTTGCCAAATATGCCTTCGTCGGCTTTTTGCGATCCCTCTTGCAAATAGCTTTCGACCATCAGCCCGCGCACTGTGTTGCAAAGGAGTGGGGAATGCTGCCGGCTGCGCATCACCTCGAGGCCAATGCGCGGCTGTTCCGAGAATACTTTGTTGGAATTGTTGTGGTTGGTATCCACGATCAGCGTTGGATTGTCCAAGTTGCGCGCGAGATAGCACTCGGCGATGTGGATCAAATCCTCGTAGTGATAATTGGGCATGCTGCGGCCCTGATACGCCATCCCGCGCAAAACCGCGTGCGTCAGCGGATTGCCAGACGTGCGGACTTCCCAGCCGTTGTAAAAAAACACATGCGGGATTTGCGCCGCGTAAATGGCGTTGAACATCACGTCCAAATCCCCGCCGGTGGGATTCTTCATGCCCGCGGGCACATCCACGCCGCTGATGGTCAAGCGGTGATTCTGATTTTCAACGGAGCGCGCGCCCACGGCAATATAACTCAACAAATCCTCCAGATACGGCAAATTGGAGGGATAGAGCATCTCATCGGCAGCGGTGAGGTGCGACTCGCGGAACGCGCGAATCTGCATTTGCCGAATGGTCTTGATCCCGATAGCCATATCGGGCGTGCCTTTGGGATCGGGCTGATGCGCCATGCCCTTGTAGCCCTCGCCTGTGGTCCGCGGCTTGTTGGTGTAAATTCTCGGTACGAGCACCAATTTGTCTCGCACGTGATCTTGCAATTGCGCCAAGCGGTTGACGTATTCGCACACCGCATCGACATTGTGTGCCGAGCACGGGCCGATGATCAGCAAGAACTTATCGCTCTCGCGCTCGAAAATCGCCCGAATCTCCGCGTCTCGCCGCGCTTTGATGGCCTTCAAATCATCGGGCAGGGGCAATCGCGCTTTGATTTCCTCCGCGCTGGGAATGGGCTGAATGCGCGTGAAACTCATGGGGTATCCTTTTGTTATTGGGATGCGATATTTGAGTGATCGTCCAGCATTCGGACAGGCACGGGGGCCTGTCCCTACATTAACCCGTTCCAAACGGTACTGTAGGGACAACCCCCTGTGGTTGTCCAGCAGTGAAAGAGCGTTGGGCGCGTCACTGTGGGGATGGCATTTTCAAATCATTACAAATTTTTTGCACCTCGAACGTTTACATCCACTTCTCTGCCCGCTTCTTGACTGCGGTAAATCCCATCCAAAATCGCCATCACTTGCAGGGATTGCTCGGCGGGGACGGGCGATGGCTTGCCCGTTGCGACTGCTTCGGCAAAGACCATGCACTCGAGCGCGTGCGCTTCGGTGCGATTGCCCGTGTTTTGCAGGGCGTAATTGTGGTGTTGCCGCGTGTTGTAATCCGAGTAGTAAATCTCGCAACTGGGCAGATGCGCGCCGCCCCGTGTGCCGTAAAGCCAGATTTGACGCTCTGCGAAAGGGCCTTGGTGCAACATCCAACTCGTTTCCAAAATGAGCGACGCCCCGTTTTCAAACCGCACAAACGCCGCGGCAAAATCCTCCACGTCAAATTCATCGGGGATCGCGCCCCCGCCGCGCCCCATCGTGCTGAACGCGCCCTTTTGATGCGCGAGTTCCGCCTTGGCCACGCCGGTCACGGCCACGGGATTGGGGTTGCCCATCAGCCACAGAGTCAGATCCAAAACGTGAACCCCGATGTCGATGCACGGCCCGCCGCCGCTGTGCTTTTTCATGATGAACCCCGGTCGCCCGGGAACGCCGGAACGCCGCAACATCCAGCATCGCGCGTGGTACACATCCCCCAAGACCCCGGTTTCCAACTCCCGCTTCATCGCCAAAGATGCGCCGGCAAAGCGAGACGATTGCGCGCACATCAGCAACTTGCCCGCCCGGTCGCGCGCGGCGATCATGTCTTTGACCAATTCCGGCTTGGGCGCGAGCGGCTTTTCGCAAATCACATGCTTGCCCGCGTCCAACGCGCCAATGGACAGGGGCGCGTGATAATTGTTCGGCGTACACACATCGACGATATCGATTTCGGGATCGGCAAACAAATCTTCGGGATTCGCGTACAATTTTTCGATCCCGTGCTGTTCGCCCCACGCCTTCAAGACCTCCTCGCCGATATCGCTTCCCGCCACCAATTCGGCATGGTCCGATGCCAGCCATCCCGGAACATGCGTGCGCGCAATCCCTCCCACGCCCACGATGCCCACCTTCAATTTGTCGTCTGCCATTTCGCCTCCTGTTCGGGATCGACACTGCGTAGCATCAAATCGATCGCGTCTCATTTTCCAACCAACCCATCGCGGTTTGTTCGTCTTGCTCAATCGCCAGTTTCACCGCAGGTCTGCATGCAGAGATATAGTTGCGCGGGTTGTGGGCATCCAATTCCCATTTTAGAGGATTGTTTTGGATGTAAGCCCGGATATTGTCCAAAGATTTTTCATTCCTGATGACGTGGTCGTAAAATGACCGTTGCCACAATTTTCCATCAAAGGATTTCCAGCCATCATTTTTCACGCCTGCCATGTATTTGTGGGTCGTGAATGATTTGAACCGATGCATGATGTCCGGTAATGACATTGTAGGGACAACCCCCTGTGGTTGTCCTGTATTCGGACAGGCACGGGGGGCGCTTGTATTCGGACAGGCACGGGGGCCTATCCCTACGGGATTGATACGAGGATCATTTCCGACAATGACAATGATGCCGTGGACGTGGTTGGGCATTATCTGGAATTGGTCTATTTGGACACCGCGATAAAATTCCGGCAATTCATTCCATGTTCTTTCCACCATTTTCCCCGCGTCATTTGTAACCATCTGTCGATCTATTATTTTTCCGAACAACTGCTGTTTGTTTCGCGTGCAGATTGTCACAAAATAATATCCCGGCTGAAGATAAACATGATTTCGTAGCCGATTGGGTTTTCTATTTTTTTTAATCATTATCACCTCAAAACGACAGTGTTTATAGATGCCTGATGTCCGGGGGAACGCGATCATTCGGACAGGCACGGGGGGCGATTGCATCGGACAGGCACGGGGGCCTGTCCCTACGGGGTTGCTGTATCGATGCATGATATCCGGTAATGGCATTGTAGGGACAACCCCCTGTGGTTGTCCACCATTCAACGCAGGCACGGGGGGCGATTGCATCGGACAGGCACGGGGGCCTGTCCCTACGGGGTTGCTGTATCGATGCATGATATCCGGTAATGGCATTGTAGGGACAACCCCCTGTGGTTGTCCACCATTCAACGCAGGCACGGGGGGCGATTGCATCGGACAGGCACGGGGGCCTGTCCCTACGGGGTTGCTGTATCGATGCATGATGTCCGGTAATGACATTGTAGGGACAACCCCCGTGGCATTAGAGATTTTTTTGATCAGCATCTCTACGGGTTTTGCTATGGGTTTCAAGTCAATCAAAGTTTCCATCTCTCCCTCCTCGTTATTCTGCTCGCGTCTCATTTTCCAACCAGTCAAGCGCGGTTCGTTCGTCCTGTTCTATCGCCAGTTCCACCGCTCGCTTGGCGCATTCAAGCGCGTGTTTGGATCGCTTCCGCAAGTTGAAGGACTCGGTTATTTTTTTGTGGATTTGGATCTGTTTTTCTTTTCCCATTATCGGCAAAACGATCTGATCAAATTCGTCCTTGTTGATGGCAGTCAGAATGGTACCACTACACCCCTTCTTGAGTTGCAACTGTCCAACTATGCTTTTCATTAGCACAAGGAGCGTTTCGGAATTAAACACCTCCGAGTTGATCACATGGAAACCCGTAGAACAAAGGGCTTCATCATATTCTTTTTTTATTTGGGCGATGCTATCCAATGAACCTTCTATGGATGAAACAATCACGTCTCCCATTGACACCTGGCGTCTTGCTCGGCTTGGCAAATCTCGGCCTTGCGTCGTCATGCAGTCGGTTATTTCTCCGTTGCTTGCGATATTGGCAAGTTCAATGTATCTGTACTCCGTTTTACGTTTTGGTTTGAAATTCTCTTTTTTTGTGTAAGCCAGATTCCCCACTGTGCTCCATCCGCCCGAATAGCTTTGGATGGCGTTGACGATCTCCTCGTATTTCGGCTGAAAATAGTCGGCGTCAATGCGCTCGGCCCGTTGGGTGTCGGAGTAGTTTTTGACAAAGGTCAGTCGGTGTTTGGGCTGATAGTCAGCGAGGCCGAGTTCGGAAAGGAGGAAGGTTTCGGCTTGGCGATAGGTGGCCTCTGATTTTTTTGTCAACTCAAATGCGTCCTTTACTTGTCTATCAATTTTGTGAATTAGCTTATTCGATGGTATGTAAATAGGAATATCGTAGAGCGTTTGCGGTGCTATATGGGGTTGCGAACCACCGTATTTACAGCTTTCGATTAGATTTTTGCCAAAGGATGTATTCAGATAAGTGGATAAATACGTGCCGGGAATTTTTAGATCTCTGATCACCAAATCGTCAGCACAGGCAAATATTTTCGATGGCAACCCGAGATACGGCGCGCATTGTCCATAATTTGCCCCCGACCTCGTGAGTGCTATGTCTCCATATTCGAGTCTGTTTTTTTGTAGTTGGTTCTCCAATTTTTCAGACATGAAGACCCTGATAGAGAAATCCATAAAATTATCTCTGATGTTTTGGGCCAGTAAAATCTGAATGCCCGTTTCTTCGTATTTTCTTTTGACTTCTGATGGATGAATTATGGTTGCCCCAATTTTTCTCAAAGTAGAATGCGCCTTAGAGCGTATCGTTTTTTTCGTGCTCAATATCTTTGGATGAAAAAATTCTGAGTCCAACCGAAATATGGTCGATTCCACAGAAATATCTTGTAGGTTGACAATCGAATACTGCATCAAATATTCTCCATTATTAGTGAAAGTGTTAAGTAAAGTTCCCTGATCACCCCTTCATTTTCTCGCGTTAATGCTAAATCACCTTTAACTCCAAAAACTCAATCCCTGATCCTTCGCCCATTCGATGAAGGCTTCGGCGATGCCGTCGGGCAGTTCGCCGCCGTGATTGTGCAAATCGTGATCTACGATGAGGTGTCCGTTTTTGTCCAGCTTTCTGTCCTGTCTAGTCTTGAGGTGAATGTAATCGCCCGAGTTGTCTTTGCCTCCCTTTTCGCTCACGGCGAAAAAGATCGGGTAGGCATCTGCTTGTGGGCAGAGCGGGCCTTGGGCGGGGTCGTCGTTCCATTTTTGAAAAAAGAGGACGCTGGTTTTGGTGCCCGTGTGCGGTTTGAACGTGTTGCCGTGCAGCCCGACCACGGCGAGGATGCGCCCGCGCTCGGCGATGAAGTCCCTCACCCGCTGGTCGGTTATGTTGTTGAATCTGCCCTGCGGCAGCACGATTGCCATGCGCCCGCCGGGTTTTAGAAAGTCCAGATTGCGCTCGATAAACAAAATGTCGCGCCCGACTTTGCTTTGCGCCTTGCCGTTTTCCTTAAACCCGAGTTCGTATTGATGCAACAGGCGGGGTTCCTTGATGTCGCCGGCAAAGGGCGGATTCGCCATCAAAATATCGAAGTTAAACCGCTTGTTCTGGCCCCTTTCGGCGCGCAATTTTTCCAGCCGCCCAAAGCCATCGCCATACGTTGTAATCCAATGCCTGTCGCTTTCCGTTCTGTCGCTCCAGCGTTCAAAATCCAGCGCGTTCAAATGCAGCACATTGGTCTCGCCATCGCCTGCGATCAGGTTCAACGTGCGGGCGACGCGGACGGTTTTTTCGTCAAAGTCGATGCCGAACACCTTCAGGACGTGCTCCTTTTCATCGGGACGTATCTCCGCGTTGCTGAACAAATGGCCCGTGAGTTTGAAAATGGTATGCACTGGAAAACCGCAACTGCCGGACGCGGTGTCGATCATGTATTCGCCGGGTTGGGGATTCAGCATCTGCACGCACATATCGATGACGTGGCGCGGCGTGAAGTACTGCCCCTTTTCGCCTTTGGCGGATTTGCTGACGAGATATTCAAAGGCTTCGTCCACCACCAGCAGATTGGAGTTGAACAACTTCACATCCTGCAAGCTGGACACGCAAACGGACAGGTGGCTGTCGGAGAGTTCAAAAGTCGCGCCTTCGGGAAACACCCCCGGCCATTCGCCTTTGGCCCGATCGAACAGGGCTTGGATTTTGGCTTTCAATTCCGCATCGGTCTGACCGGTATTTCTGAACTCCATGGATCGAAAGCCCTCGTCGTCAACCGTGCCGACCACCTCTTTGACCGATTCGTAATTCTGTCCATAGCCCGGTCGCGTCGGTTCACTGACCATCGTTCTCGTCCGTTGCTGCACGATGTAATTGATGGTCGTTTTGTCCCGCTGGCTTTGAAATTCATCGTATAGCTTGGTGAATATGAGCTTGAAAACCTCCTCGAATACATCCACCCCGGCATTTGCCAGCACTTCGTCTTCCATCTCCAAAATGATGTCTTTCAGGGATTTGCGCTCGTTGGCGACCTTGTCCTTGATGATCAGGTCTTTCAGGGTAAAGCGTTCGCTGAGTACGTCTTCAAGGCTTTGATCCCCGTTTGGAATGTCGGTGATGTCTTCAAAATAATTGGGGTCTTTGCGGTGGTAATGGGAAATTTGCCCGCCATTGGTCCACACGCCTATCGGCGCGCCGGTGGCGTTGCAATAGGATCGAAGTTGGTTTTTACCATCCGTGAGTTTGGGCTTTTTGACCTCCACGATGATGTAGGCCGCATCAAAACGGTCTTTGTCAAAAATGACGATATCGGCCTTTTTCTTTTCGCGTCCAAAGCTGACCGAATGTTCAAAGCCCAACCGGTTTTTGGGATAGCCGTACCGATCGATGAGCCGCGCCGCGTAGAGTTGGCGGACGATTTCTTCGGGTTTGAGCTGCACATCCTTGTCCCGCACGATGCACTTCACATGCGGGGTCGCTCTGCCTCGGATCGTTTTGACAAAGCCCTTTTCCCGCAGGGCGGCAATTTCATCTTTGCTGAACAAGTCGAGACGGTAATTGCCGTCTTTGAGTATCGCTTGGATCGCGTCCGATTGCCGGGTCATCGGTTCTCCTTTTTGTTTTGTTGCGACTCGGAATCCGCGTGGTCTTCCTCCAAGCGCAGGGACTCGTCGATGATTTGTCGAAAGATGCGTTGCGCGGCTTCATCGCTCAACGGCCCGGGATTCAAGGCGCGGATGCGGCTGAGGATCAGGGTTTCGCGGTCCGGCGCGTGGAGGGGCAAACCCGCGGCGCGCTTGATCTGCCCCACCTTTAGGGCGCATTGGGCGCGCTCGTTGAGCAACGCGAGAATCCGTTCGTTTAGGGCGTCGATTTTCTCGCGCCAGAAATCCAGATCCTTTTCCATAACTCATGCCCCTTCTCGCAAAGGGCCGATTAACGACCCGACAAACGCGCCGACTTTGGCGACGAGGGCCGCATCATTTCGATGCGCGCCGACGCGCCGCACTATCGCGCTGCCGACGACGACCGCGTCCGCGTATCGCGCGATTTCCGATACGTGTTCGGGCTTTGAAATCCCAAACCCAACGGCTATCGGCATCGCCGTGTGCTCGCGTATGGCCGCGACCTTGGTTTGAATTTCATCGGCGAGGTGATCGCGCTCGCCCGTCACGCCCGTGCGCGACACGTAATAGACGAATCCACGGGTGTGCGATGCGATCAATTTTATTCGATCCGCGCGCGTGGTGGGGGTCATCAGAAAAACGGTATCCAGCCCTTGTGCGTCCATCCGCGCCTTGTACTCGCCGCCCTCTTCCGGGGGCAAGTCCAGCATCAGTACGCCATCTATGCCCACCTGCGAGGCGCGTTCGACAAAGCGCGCGACGCCATAGCGGTGAATCGGATTGTAATAGGTGAACAGCACGATGGGGATGTCGGTCTCCGCGCGCAAATCCGCGACCAGTGACAACACGCCCTCGAGCGTCGCGCCCGCGTCCAAGGCGCGTTGAGACGCCTCTTGAATCACGGGGCCATCGGCCAAGGGATCGGAAAATGGAACGCCCAATTCGAGGATATCCACACCTCGCCTGTCCAGTTCCAACGCGAGGCGATGCGTGGTGGTCAAATCCGGATCGCCCGCCGCGATATACGCGACAAAGCCCGTTCGCCCGGCGCGTTGCAAGTCTTCAAACCGCTTTTCAATGCGCGTCATGGTCGTCCTTTGGGATCGGTTGTCCGCCCGCCCCAAGCCAGCGGCGGGGCAACGGATTACTGGCTGCTGGCGACTTGTTGCACGTCTTTGTCGCCGCGGCCGGATAAATTGACCATCGCGATCTGATCCCGCTGCATTTGGGGGGCCAGTTTGCAAACGTGGGCGATGGCGTGAGAACTTTCCAGCGCGGGGATAATCCCCTCGGTGCGACCGAGCAACTCAAAGGCGCGCAGGGCTTCCAGGTCCGTGGCATACGCGTACTCCGTGCGTTTCACATCCCGCAAATAACAATGCTCTGGCCCCACGCCCGAATAGTCGAGGCCCGCCGAGACCGAGTGCGTCAGCGCGATTTGCCCGTCGCCATCTTGCAACACGTAAATGCGCGCGCCGTGCAACACGCCCAATTTGCCGCCGTTGAACCGCGCGGCGTGTTCGCCCGATGCAATGCCCCGGCCGCCGGCCTCAACGCCGATCATCTGCACGTCGGCATCGTCCAAAAAGGCGTGAAACAACCCGATGGAATTGCTTCCCCCGCCCACGCAGGCGACGAGCACATCGGGCAATCGGTCTTCCTGCGCCAAAATTTGCGCCCGCGCCTCCACGCCGATGACCCGCTGAAAATCGCGCACGATCATCGGGTAGGGATGCGGGCCCAAGACCGAGCCGAAAATGTAAAAGGTATCATCGACATGCGCGACCCAGTCGCGGATGGCTTCGTTGATCGCGTCTTTCAGGGTTTTGCTGCCCGAATGCACGCCCGTGACGCGCGCCCCCAAAAGGCGCATGCGAAACACGTTGAGGGCCTGGCGTTCCATGTCTTCAACGCCCATGTAGATTTCGCATTGCAACCCGAACATCGCCGCGACCGTGGCGGTGGCGACGCCGTGCTGCCCCGCGCCGGTTTCGGCGATGATGCGCGTTTTGCCCATGCGCTTGGCGAGTAAAATCTGCCCCATCGTATTGTTGATTTTATGCGCGCCGGTGTGGGCGAGGTCTTCGCGCTTGAGATAAATTTTCGCGCCGCCCAAGTCTTCGGTCAATCGCTCGGCAAAATAAAGCGGCGTGGGCCGCCCCACAAACTCGCGCCAATAGCGGTTCAATTCGGCCCAAAATTCGGGATCGCGCTTGGCCTCCCGATACGCCGCATCCAAATCTTGCAACAGCGCCATCAGGGTTTCGGGCACGTATCGCCCGCCATAAGGCCCAAAATGCCCGCTCGCATCGGGCAACTCAGTTGTGGTCGCGTTTCGCATGTCTCCCTCATTTCTCTTTTTCGGGGGCCCGATCCCCCCGGCCCCTAAACATGCCCCACCACGCGGTCGTAAAATGCCAGGTATTGATCGCGGTCGTTGCCGTCGAGCAATGCCATGGCCTCGCGGGGATGCTGGTTGTGCTGACCGGTGATGTTGTAGGGCACCAGAGGCCCCCACGTCATCTCGCGGCGCAATTTGACAAAATGATCTTCGAGCAACTGATAGACGGGGCGAATTTTGAACTTGGGATTGCGTAGAAACCCGAGCAACAATTCCATCGGGCAATTGCCCGCGCCGCGCCCGAGTCCGTCGACTGTGGCATCCACCCGGTTCGCGCCCAAAATAATGGCTTCGATGGTATTGGCAAAGGCGAGTTGCTGGTTGTTGTGCGCGTGAATGCCCACCTCTTTGCCCGCGTCTTTGGTGGCGTTTCGGTATTTTCGCACGAGCATATCCACTTGTTCGCGGTACAGCGCGCCAAAGCTATCGACAACGCAGATCGTGCCCACCGGGGTTTGCATCAAAACGTCCAATGCCTGATCGATCTCGACATCTTGCACGGTCGAAATCGCCATGATATTGCAACTCGTTTCATACCCTTTTTCATCGGCATCGCACACCATTTCGACCGCTTCGGGAATTTGCTCGACATAGCACGCCACGCGCACCATATCGACCACGCTCTCGCCACTCGGCAAAATGTCTTTGGCCCAATCGCTTTTGCCCGCATCGGCCATAATGGCGAGTTTCATGCCCGTGGCTTCGGGGTCGTGATCCCCGGTGATTTTGCGAATATCCTCTTCGTCGCTGTGCCGGAACGCGCCAAATTCCGCCGGGGGAAACATCTCTTTGGAGTTTCGATACCCGATTTCCATGTAATCCACCCCCGCCGCAACGCAGGTTTCGTACACGGCTTTGACAAAATCATCGCCAAAATGATGGTCGTTCATCAGACCGCCATCCCGGATCGTACAATCGAGTACTTTGAGTTCCGGGCGATACGTAATCCAAGGTGCCTTCATAAAAAATCCTTTCTGAAAAAATGGAACCACAGAGAAAAAAACAAAATGGGACGAGATAAACTTCTGTCGGAATTGTACAGCGTTGGCGAAAGAGAGATCAACTTTGGAAAACATCTTTAGAAGCCATCTAAAAATTATTGGGACCTACCCCCCTGGCCCCCCTTCCTGCGAGGAAGGGGGGAATCAAGGCATCCTATTTTTGCGATAGGTAGGGTTTTGACCTGCGAAAAGCGAATGCTTTTGTGGCTCTCTCAATGGCGGTCCGAGTTTTTAGATGGCTTCTTAGGTCCTGACGCAATTTTCTCGGCCCTCTCCCCACCGCACCAGATGGTAGCCGCGTTTGCCGCGGCGCAGGACGAGGTATTTTCCCGCGAGTCTTTCAGACGGGTCTAACATTCGGCGCGTATCCGTGCAGCGTTGCCCGTTGATAGAAATGGCGCCGTTCGCAATGTCTTCGCGGCCTTGGCGTTTGGACGATGAGATGCGGGCATCTACGAGCAAATCGATCAACCCGATTTCATCGATGCCCTCGAGCGCGTGAGATGGCACATCGCTAAACCCCTCCTCGATCTCTCGCTCGGTCAACTCCCGCAACTCGCCGTAGAACAAGGCGTTGGAAATCCGCTGGGCCCGCGTGGTCGCCGCCTCGTCGTGTACCAGCGCGGTCAGTTCTTCGGCGAGCACGCGCTGCGCCTCGCGCTTTTCGGGCCGTTCGCGCACTTCCGTCTCCAGATCGAGAATCGCATCTTTCGACAAAAAGGTGAACAGCTTCAAAAACGCCACCACATCGCGGTCATCCGCGTTGATCCAGTATTGGTAGAACTGATACGGCGTTGTTTTTGTCGCGTCCAGCCACACCGCGTCAGAGGCGGTCTTGCCGAATTTGGCGCCATCCGCCTTTTGCAACAACGGGAACGTCAGGCCGTACGCCTGCGCGTTTAGCCGCCTGCGAATCAACTCGATCCCCGCCGTGATATTGCCCCACTGATCGCTACCGCCGATCTGGAGTTCGCAGCCGTACTGCTCGTGCAATTCCGCAAAGTCGTACGCCTGCAAGACCATGTAGCTAAATTCGGTAAATGAAATCCCGGTCTTGAGACGCGACGACACGGACTCCTTCGCCAGCATGTAGCCCATCGAAAAATGCTTGCCCACATCGCGCAAAAATTCAATCGCCTCGAGATCGGACAACCAATCGAGATTGCTCACCACCCGCGCCGGATTTGACTTGGCGTCAAAATCCAAAAATTTCGCCAACTGCGCGGTCTGCCGCTCGGTATAAGCCGCCACGACCTCGGGCGTATTCAAGGCGCGTTCTTCCGCTCTGCCACTCGGGTCGCCGATCAGCCCGGTGCCGCCGCCGATCAAGCCAATGGGATGATGCCCGACCAGTTGAAAACGCCGCAAGCCCAAAATCGGAATCAGATTGCCCACATGCAGGCTGTCCGCAGTCGGATCAAATCCGCAATACAAGGCGATGGGACCTTTTGCCAATCGCTTGCGTAGGCCGTCTGTCATCTGAAAAATATAATTGCGAAACGCCAAATCGTCTAATACATCCATCGTTTTATCTCCATGGAAATCGGTGGTCGGTGGTCAGAGACGGGAGACGGGAGACGGGAGACGGGAGACGGGAGACGGGAGACGGGAGACGGGAGACGACCACCCAACCCCATCAATCGTAGGGACAGGCCCCCGTGCCTGTCCACAACTAAGAGGTAAGATACAAGGCGGGAGACGGGAGACGGGAGACGTAAAAGGCTCCTGCGCTTGACCGATTCGCCCATAGCGCGTCACGCCTTGGCGCGTGCGAGAAAATCCCGCACCTTTTTGCGATCCTTTTTGCCCGGTTCGGATTCTACGCCGCTGCCCGTATCGACCGCATAAGGGGCCACTCGTTCAATCGCCTCCTGCACATTGTCCGCATTTAGCCCGCCCGAGAGGATGATGCGCCCATAAACTTTGGCGTCCACCGCCTTTGCCCAATCAAATGTCTCGCCCGTGCCGCCGTAAGTCCCCGCCCGCGCCGTGTCCAACAAAAACGTATGCGCCGGATAAGACCGCAGGGTCAGCGCGTCAAAATCGCTTCCCACGCGCAGGGCGCGAATCACGGGCACCTCATGGCCCAAACACGCTTCGGGGGGTTCATCGCCGTGCAACTGAATCGCGCGCAAGCCCGCCAATTTCACAGTGGCATCGATGTGCGTCGCGTTGACAAACACGCCCACGGGCGTTACAAACGGGGGCAAATCGCAAATGATCTCCGCGGCTTTTTCCGGCGCGATACAGCGCGGACTCTTTTCGTAAAAAATGAAGCCCAGCGCGTCTGCGCCGCAATCGACTGCACACCGCGCGTCTTCGCGGTTTGTAATGCCACAAATTTTAGCCCGCACCATAGCCCAATAGCTCCCGCAACTTGGCGCCTATATCCGAGGCGCGCATCAAACTTTCGCCTATCAGCACGGCATCTGCGCCCGCGTCTTTGACCGATGCGACGTCTTCGCGCGTGTGAATGCCGCTTTCGCTGATTTTCAGTACGCCCTCGGGAATGTGGGGGATCAGTTCGTAAGTCGCGTCCAAAGACGTTTCAAACGTTTTCAAATTCCGATTGTTGATCCCGATGATTTCCGCGCCCGCGTCCAGAGCGACCGTCAATTCTTCTCTGTCGTGTACTTCCACCAGCGCGTCTAGGCCCAAGGCCCGACTCGTCGCCAAAAATGAGGCGAGTTCGCCTGGCGTTAAAATCGCCACAATCAGCAACGCGGCAGACGCGCCCAAGGCCCGCGCTTCGCAAATCTGATAGGGGTCAATCGCGAAATCCTTTCGCAAAATGGGGCGATCAACGGCGCGTGAAATGCGCGTCAAATCACCTGCGGATCCGCCGAAGAATTTCTCGTCCGTCAAGACCGACAGGGCGGCGGCGCCATTTTCCGCGTAAATTTTGGCGATGTCCAGCGCGTCAAAATCCGCACGGATGATGCCCTTGGATGGCGACGCCTTTTTGACTTCGGCCACGATCGCGATATCGCCCGCATCCATCAGCCCATCGAAAAGCGATGGCACGGGCGGCGCGTTTTCCGCCAAGCGCGTCATCTCATCCCGCGGCGTGCGCGCCATGCATTCGGCGAGGAAGTCGCGTTTATACGCCACGATTTTGTCGAGAATTGTTTTAGCCATGTCGTTCGGTGTGAAGAGATAAATGTTCGGACAGGCACGGAGGCCTGTCCCTGCGGTTGGATGGGCGCGATTCGTCTATTCGCCTTACCCATTGCTCGCAACGATCAGAGCCTCCAATTTCGCCATTGCCCGCCCCGAATCGATCGCCTCGGCGGCGACCTGAATGCCTTCGCGCAAATCGCTCGCCTTATCGCCTGCGACGATGGCGGCGGCGGCATTGAGCAATGCGATGTCGCGCGCCGGGCCTTCCGCGCCTTTTAAGACCGAGAGGGTGATCGCGGCATTGGTATCGGCATCGCCGCCTTTGAGCGCGTCGGCACGCGATTCGCCCAGTCCAAAATCGCCGGGCGAAATGCGATAGGTCGAAACGATCCCATCTTTGAGTTCGCTCACCTTTGTCGGGCCCGTGAGCGTCATTTCGTCCAAACCGTCCGATCCGTGAACGACATACGCGCGTTCTGCGCCCAGCGATGCCAAAACACGTGCCAGCGTTTCGGTCAGCGCCGCGCTGTACACGCCGATCACCTGCCGCTTCGCGCCCGCCGGATTGGTCAAGGGCCCCAGCGCGTTAAAAAAGGTCCGCACGCCGATTTCCCTGCGCGGTCCGATGGCGTATTTCATCGCATCGTGCAATGCCGGGGCAAACAAAAATCCGATGCCCACCTCGTCGAGACATCGGCTCACGGTTTCGGGCGATGCCTCGATATCCACGCCCAAGGCCATGAGCACATCCGCGCTGCCGCATTGACTCGTCAAGGCGCGATTGCCGTGTTTGGCAACGCACAGGCCCGCGCCTGCCGCGATGAATGCCGCGGTGGTCGAAATGTTGAATGTGCCCGAATGATCGCCTCCCGTGCCGCAGGTATCCACGATCGCGTCGTGCTTTGTCGCAATGGGAGTGGCTTTCTCGCGCATCACCGCTGCGGCGCCTGCGATTTCATCCACGCTTTCGCCCTTCATTCGCAACGCGATCAAAAACGCGCCGATTTGCGCGTCTGTCGCCTCGCCCGACATGATCTGATTCATCACATCTGCCATCTCATCTCGGCGAAGGTCATCGCCATCGATCGCCTTGGCTATCGCCTCTTGCATGTTCATGCTCATCTCCTTAAGTACAATGCGCGCAACCAATCGGCAAATGTCGCGGCGGTCGCCGTCTCGGGGCGCAAAACCCGTGCGGTAATGGATTGTCCCAAGGGCTTGCCGGGTTCGTCTTGCCATGCCAAATACGTATGCACCACCGCTTTGGATCGATGCGCGTCTCGAAACGTGGTGTATGATTTTTCTCGCGCCTGCGTCACGCAATCCTCTGCAAACGCAATCGCATCGTCGGGCGCCAGTTGCCGACAAAAATCCTCCAACATCCCCGGATCGACGTTATTCGGCATCAGCCAAAACCCGAGGCGCGGTTTGTCCTCGACCGCGTCGACAATTGTGCCTCCGGGATCTGGCACAGCCGGCAAATTGTATGGATAATTTTGCAACTTGTCCCGAATGCTCTGCCAGCGGCTTTCGACATTTTCATCTGCGTCTAACACAACGCCGAGGGTTTCGGGGGACTCGGCTTGTAATAACAACGCGCTTAACGCATTGAAGACTTCATCGTCTGAACCGCAATCGAAGATCGAGAAATTCTCGGGTAAATCATTCACTTTACAAAGCGCCGAGATCACGTGAAAATCATCTCGTCCCTCGACGAGCAACAAACGGGGCGCGTCAAACATGCGTTCTTGATTCTGGATGGGCATTAGCGAACCTCGATATCCAGCCGCAACGCATCACAGAGCGTTTTCCGGTCGTAATAAGTCGGTTTGACTTTATCCGCTTTCACATCCAAACGAAAAAATGTACCCGCGTCTAAATGCTCGCGCCAAGCGGCCTCAAAGCCTCGGATGCAATCCCAACTGTGCGTGGTCGCAAAAATCTGAACATTTAATTTTTTCGACAGCCGAAAGATCAGATCCCAGACTTGGGGATGGATTTTGTAGTGCAACCCATTTTCCAATTCATCGATCAACAAAATGCCATCTCTCGCATTCGCCAAAGCGAGGAGAATTTCAAACAACCGCAAAATACCCTCGCCGAAACTTTGGAGCGACAAAGGCTCGGGAGAATCGCGGTGTTGAACCATCGGAATCCGAACGCGAAAGTCTTCGGCATCGACGAAAGAAAGCCGTTTTATGTCGCGCTCGATCCGTTGTAGCCCGGCGATCACCTCGGATTCCAAATCCGTCAGCACGGTCTTGTCCCACAGCGCGGCCAATTCGTTTGAGTCTGCGGATTGCGCTCGGACCACTTGCACGGCAAAGCGGTTGTGATCGGGCGAAGATCTCGTCTGATCCTTCAAACGCCGATCCAGATTGACCAGCGGGTGCGTTTGCCCTTTGTGTTCCAAAACGAGATACCGGTCTCGAAAAGAAATATCGTCGGATAATTTTTCGACATCCTTTGTCGTGAGGGGGGATCCCATAAGCGGTTCATCCTTTGCCATGACCGGTTGTGGGGGCGGCACTCGTTGGACATAACCGCCTTCCAACGGCACATAAGCCGCTGTCGTGAGATGGAAATGATCGTCTTTGGACGGGCCGATGCGAATCCCCTCGCCATTGAGTTCGGGCAGTTGATGCCCGAAAAACAAATGCCTGAGCACGCGCGCCGAAGTGGGTTTGTCAAAACCGGGTTCTTTTGGAAACCAGTATTCTTTTCTCGACAATACGGGATCGGTCAACGCGCTAGGATGAGTATAGCTCGCGTAGAGGCGGATCGCCTCTAACAACGCGCTCTTGCCGGAGCCGTTTTTCCCTGCGATGAGATTGACCCGTCCCAGTTGGGGAAGGTCAAGGCGGTTGAACAGCCTGAAATTGCTGACGAAGAAAGCGTTGAGCATGGTCTCGGTCTCCATTTATTACTCTGTAAATTAAATAATTATGAATTTCAATTTTTCAAGAGCGTGCCGGATGTGATGCCGTACATCAAATAAGCCATCGCCCCTGCCATCTCAAAACCTCCTCAACGAAAGCCATCAGGCACAGCGCGCAAGTCCGTCTCGCAACCAACATCCTTGTTGCAACCCACTTGGCAGGCTCGCGCATGTCGTGCGATTACAAAAGCGCTTTGCGCTGTGCCTAGCCCCTCGGCGCATGAGAGCGGCATTTTTTGCCTACTTTTTTTTGCTGTTGAAAAAAAGTAGGTCGCCGAAGGCATCGAAGGCAACAAACGATGCTTTCGGACCAAAGTTGTTAGAAAAGTGAGTAATGGCGGTGCTGATTTGTGCGTGTCAAAATTGAGAATAACTTAATTTACAGAGTACTTAGGCATCGAGGAAGTTTTGCAACAGGTTTT
This sequence comes from Candidatus Latescibacterota bacterium, assembly GCA_965242535.1. Lineage (GTDB taxonomy): Bacteria > Latescibacterota > UBA2968 > UBA2968 > UBA2968 > VXRD01. The sequence continues at coordinate 2,922,399 of OZ251458.1, read as the reverse complement.
TACCCTCGCCCGTCAAAATGGATTCGGGATGGAATTGCACGCCATCCACGGCGCATTCTTTGTGGCGCAAGCCCATAATCGCGCCATCGTCGGTCTCGGCCGTAATTTCGAGGCTATCGGGCAGGCTTTCGCGCTCGACCACCAAAGAGTGATAGCGCGTGGCGAGAAACGGATTGGGCAGCCCGCGAAAAATCGACTGCGCCGCGTGGTGAATTTTCGACACCTTCCCGTGCATAATGGTCGGCGCGCCGACAACTGCGCCGCCAAACGCCTGCCCAATGGCCTGATGCCCCAGGCAAACGCCCAAGATCGGGATTTGCCCGGCAAAGCGTTGCACCAGCGCGACGGAAATGCCCGCTTCATCGGGCGTACACGGGCCGGGGGAAATGACGATCTTCTTCGGCGCGATCTCCTCGATCTCGGCCAGCGAGATGCGGTCGTTGCGATGCACGATGAGCTCGGCCCCCAGTTCCCCGAGATACTGCACGAGGTTGTACGTGAAGGAATCGTAATTGTCGATGACGAGAATCACGCCAACGCTCCTCTCTCGGCCAATTCCACGGCGCGAAACAGGGCGCGCGCCTTGTTCACGGTCTCGCGGTATTCGTACTCCGGATCCGAATCGAAGACCACGCCGCCGCCCGCCTGCACGTACGCCTTGCCGTCTTTGATCAGCATGGTGCGAATGGCGATGCACGTATCCATGTTGCCCGCAAAGTCGATGTAGCCCACCGCGCCGGCATAAGGCCCTCGGCGCGTGGGCTCCATTTCGTCGATGATCTCCATCGCCCGAATTTTGGGCGCGCCCGACACCGTGCCGGCCGGGTAGCAGGCAAAAAGCGCGTCCAAGGCATCCACCTCATCGAGCAACTCGCCGCGCACATTTGAAACGATGTGCATGACGTGCGAATAGCGTTCTATCGCCATCTGTTCGGTCACGCGCACTGTGTTGAAGCGCGACACGCGCCCGACGTCGTTGCGGCCCAAATCCACCAGCATAATGTGCTCGGCGCGCTCTTTTTCATCGGCTAACAACTCCTTTGCCAGCGCCCGATCCTCGGCCTCTGTTTTGCCGCGCCATCGCGTGCCCGCAATGGGTCGCACCTGAACCTCTCCGTCTTCGACTCGGACGAGCAACTCGGGCGACGCGCCCACGAGTTGGTGATCTTTCAAATCGACGTGAAACATATACGGCGACGGATTCACGGTTCGCAATGCCCGATAAATATCCAAGGCATCCACGCTCACATCCATGGCAAAACGCTGCGAGGGCACGACCTGAAAAACATCGCCCGCGACGATATAATCCTTGCAACGCGCCACCACATCCAGATACGCTTCTCGGCTCGTATTGGATGTCACCGCGCACGAACTCGTCCCCGGTTTCATGGCCGCGTCAACCGGGCGCGCCAATGCCTCGATGAGCGCGTCGATCCGCGCGACCGCCGCTTCGTAATTCGCCGCCAAATCGCCCGCGGTATGCACATTGCACATCACGTGGACCTTGTGCGTCACATTGTCAAATGCCAGCACCGAATCGAAAAACATCAGCAACATATCGTCCATGAGCAGATCGTCTTCGACCGCATTGGGAACGCGCTCGATCAAACGCGCGGCATCGTAGCTCACATAGCCCACTGCGCCGCCCGTAAATCGGGGAAAGCCCTCGACGCGTTGCGACCGGTATTTTGCCAACAACCCGCGCAATTCCGCGATGGGATCGCCCTCAAATTCCCGCACGGTCCCCTCGGTTTCTATCGCGATTTTTATGCCGCGCGACCGGAAAATCAAAAACGGATCCACGCCCAAAAACGAGTATCGCCCAATTTGCTCGCCGCCCACCACGCTTTCGAACAAGAACGCATAAGGCGATGACCGGGCGCGAATTTTCAAATAGGCCGACACAGGCGTCTCGGTATCCGCGAGGAGTTCTTTGGCGATGGGAACGAGCCCACAGCCTCGGGCCAATTTTTTCACGGTTTGGAAATCGGGTTGAATCATGTGTGTCCATCCGCGTTCATCGGTGGCTAAAAAATCAAAAAGGCCGTGAGCTAGTTGCCCACGACCTCGTCATGTCTTCTCATGCAAAACGCACAACACTTAGGGGCAAACCACGCACTTGGACGGGCGGCGATAATAATATCGGCCGTCGAATCGACGCCAAAAATACCAGAAGTGGTTTGCTAAAGCGTTCATATCAAATTCCTTTCGAGTGCCAAAGATAAGCAATTTCAACGCGAGTTGTCAAGCGGGATTTTACTCGTGCCCGTCGATCGTGCCCACTTCGATTTTCAACTCGTCGCGGTCGATCACGCGATCCACGCGGCCATCGCGCACCCACACCACGCGGTCGGACACGGACAGCATTTTGTGATCGTGCGTGGCGGAAATCACGGTCACGCCCGATTCTTCGTTCATCCGGCGCAACAACTCGATAATCTCGCGCCCGGTATTCAAATCGAGGTTTCCAGTTGGCTCGTCCGCCAAAATGATCGCCGGATCATTGGCAAAGGCCCGCGCGACCGCCACGCGCTGTTGTTGCCCGCCCGAAAGCTCAAAGGGCTTGTGCATCACGCGCTCGCCTAGGCCCACTTGCGTCAGCAAATCCACGCCCTTTTCGCGCGCTTCATCGCTCGTCAGCCCGGCAAAAACCATCGGCAAGGTGACATTTTCGAGCGCGGTCATCACGGGAATCAAATTGTAGGACTGGAAGATGTAGCCGATTTTTCGGCAGCGCAGCCACGCGAGTTCATACGCGTCGAGTTGGGCCACATCCACATCGTCGATATAAACCTTGCCCTCGGTCGGCTTGTCCAACCCGCCCACCATGTTGAACAGGGTGCTCTTTCCCGATCCAGAAGGGCCCATGATGGACAGGTATTCGCCCTGCGAGACTTCCAGATCCACGCCTTTGAGCGCGTGAATCTTCTCCTCGCCCATCACATAGACCTTTTTCACGTCCTGCGTCCGCACGACGGTTGCCTCTTCGGCCTCTTCGGCAACCGTGGTTTCTGTCGTTTCTTCAATAGCCATAAAACACCTCGAGTTCAGTTGTCGGTTGTCAGTTCGCGGTCGGCAATCGGTACAGCCCGCGCCTCGGGGCGGGGCTTCGTCACACTTCCAAAGACATCGCGTCGACAGGCTCCATCTTGGCGGCGCGGTACGCGGGTAAGATGCCGCCTATCAGGGACAAGATGGAACCGATCGCGACGGCCAAAATGCCGTATAAGAAAACTCGATCCACGGGCAGATGGTCAAAAATGACCGCGCCAAAACTCGACATATTGAGCAACGCGGTCAGCACAAACCCCACGACCACGCCGATAATTGTGCCCGCAATGCCCATGAACGTGGATTCGAGAATGAACAACTTGATGATAAACCCGTCGAGCGCGCCCATGCACTTCATCGTGCCGATCTCGCGGAATCGCTCGGTGACGGACATCAGCATGGCATTGGCGATCCCCACCAGACACACGAGCAGGGACAACACCACCAGCCACGTATCCTTCGATTGTTTCTGTTTGGCAGCCGTGCTGTCCGGATCGATTTCGACCCCTTTTTGTTGCAACACCAAATCGATCTTGGGATCGCCGGCCGAAATCAACCCCTCGACAATGGCATTGCCCGCCCAAATCGACATCAAAAACGCGATGGCGAGCACGATGCCGCTCACGGTGATCAACGACCGCCCAAAGCGGATTTTAACGCTGTTAAAGCTGATCTCTATCGCTTTGGAAAGCGGCAGGGTAATTTGGGTTTTGAGTTCGCCTCGGTCTGACATAAACGCCTCCGAATTTGGGGTCTCGAGTGTCTGAAATCCACGCCCAACATATAGGCCGAGTGCCCCACTGTCAAGCAAAATACCCAAATTTATTCGCTGTGGATTACGGGCTTTTTTCGCCGCAAAAAGCAGAAGGTCAACAGTTGCTTGGCAAACAAATAGTACTCCATCCAATTCAATTTGCTGCTGCTGTATTGCCGGTGGCGAAAGACAAAGGGCACCTCCAACAGGGAGGCGTAGTGCCCTTTGACCAGAATTTCCAGCAAAATTTTGTACCCAGGCGAAGTCAGCGTCAGGTCTTTAATGACGCGCCGATGCAAAAAAAAGTAGCCCGCCAGCGGGTCTTGTACGCCGGTCAATCGCCGCGCGAAAAACACCCCGACTTGCGAAATCGCTTTGCGGTACCACGCCCATTTCTCGACGTGACTTTCCGCATTGAACCGGCTACCAATGGACAGATCGCAATCCCGCAAACCGTAAATCAGTCGCGGCAACACGCTGGGATCGTGGCTCAAATCGGCGTCTATCACGCCCAACAGATCGCGCTTGGACCGCGCAAATCCGGCCATCACCGCGCTGCCCAATCCCAGTTTGCCCGCGCGGTGAATCACCTGCACGGGGTAGCGATCCGCGAGCGATTCGGCAACCTCGCCCGTGCCGTCGGGCGAATTGTCATCGACCACGATCAATTCGAGATCGATGTCGGGATGGCCTTTTAAGACGGCAAAGATCTCTTCGGTCAACAACGCGATATTTTCGCGCTCGTTGTACGTGGGGGTAATCAGAGAAATGCGGAGTTTTTGATCAGGCATGGGTTATTTGGTGAAGGACGCGCTTTAATCGCCTCACGTTGTGGTCAAAAGGCGCGGGCGCGTGTCGAGCGGCAGTAGTCGCGCATTGGGCCGGCCTGGCATGTGGCGATCCCGCTATCGACCACGACCCTCGCGCCGTGCAACGAAAGTTCGAATGAGAACAAATCGGCGTGCCTATGTGCGGAAAAATAAAATAGTTGGGGCCAATAGGCCCTGCATCGCAGATAATACATTGGCTGTCGCTGGTGTGGGCACCGTAGTAACCGCTTTCTGGAAGCGCGAAAGAACCGAGTTGCACTGATTTTACGCAGGCTCTTTTCATCAATGCTCGCGGCCTTGGGTAAATGCCAAACGCGCTGTCGTTGAGTAGCGCGATGCCGCCATCGGGATGGGTTAGGGCAGATAGCGAACTGGCGAGAGGCTCGAGTTTGCTATCTCTGAAACGCCATATCCACCAGCTACGAAGGGATCATCGGTTTTCGCATGGCCGCAATGATAACCCCACGGAAAGGGGATAGGATTCGCACGCGATTCACCAAACGCTCATATAAAGCTCCCGCCAAGTAGCTCGGTACACTAAACCGGAGATATTCTGGCCGCCCTTCTATGAGGCGTATGTTCTCTTCGACAAAGCCAACGGAGAGACAGCAGGCGCGAATACGCCCAGCACGATTAGCCCTGTAAAATGTAGGGAAAGTGTCTTTTGACGCCCGTCCTCGCTTTTGATTGAACCATTCGTGAAAACGATGCGGTGTGCAACGCGCCAACAGTGCTACATAGTGCAGGCAATTTGGGGTCTTGATGAGAAATATACCCCCCGGCTTCAGAACTCTATACACTTCCGAGAACACCGTTGCAGGTTGCAATAAGTGCTCCAAGACATTGTTTGAAACGACGACATCAAAAGTATTGTCTGCCCAAGACAGTTGCTCCACATTTTCGACACGGGCTTCGTGAAGAAATGGGTTGTCGAGCACGCGCGGCTCTATGTCCACCCCACAGGCCAAAGCGACGTGCTCCCTAAAATCCATCTGGGGGAGAATGCCGGCACCGGCTCCTAAGTCCAGCAAAACTGTTGACGGGTTGAGATGCTCGAGTATCTCCTGTCGAAATAGAGTCGCATCCCACCGGTCGGAAAATGTTGGATAGAGGTAACTGTCCAACCGAGATATGGCCTTGCTCATTCTGAATATTTCTCCTCTCCTCGCGTTTGCGAACACGGGACGAAACGTTGTCCGATCCTCCAACTTGCCAAGGTGGAATCGGGATTGCTCAAAAAAATAATCGATCACGCGAAACGGCACTTCGTTCAGTTCAAAAAGTATGTTTTTTTAATGGAGTCTCTCCCTTTACATGGTGAGGATTTGGGGCGTTCCGTTACTACCGAAGTGTTCGTCGTAATAGGCGGCGATTTGTTCGTGGGGGAATCGCGTTGTGTCGATCCACATCTTCCCTGGATCGAGGAGCAAAAAATCTGCGGCAAATGGTACTGCCACGCGCGGCTCAAGACCGTTCACAATGCGGCAGAAATTATGCACGAACAGATGTTCGCGCAACTGAAATGCTATTGGCGGTCACGGTCGCCGGTTCGCTGCCGATCAGCGCGGTGCAGAATGTGCGAATCGGCGTTAGGGATCGATCCATCGGTGCAATGCGATCGCGCCGTCCTCGATTTTATAGATGCCCACGCCTCTGATCGGGTGGCGGTTTTCGTCAAAACCGGCGATCATTCCCGCCCCGCTGTAGTTGTGGGTCGCCGCGATTTGATCGCGAATTGCCCTCGGCGTTAGGTTCTCTGCATCCACGCGCGCCATCGCCTGCGCGATGATCCTAACGGCGTCGTATTCCAACGCGGCCGCCCAAGTGGGCGCCGTGCCAAACCGAGCCGTGTATGCCGTTACAAATCGGCGCGCATCTGCACTTAGGCCGCCGATATCGTCTGGCGCGATGAAGCCAGCCGTAAAATAACTGCCTTCGAGCGCGTCTCGCCCCCCGATGTCGAACAGGTCGGGATGCTCAAACCCATCGCCACCGAGAAAGGTCGCCGTGATGCCCATGTCCTTGGCCTGTTTCACCACCCGCGGGATTTCGGGGAAAAAGCCGGGCACGAAAATGACGTCGGGCGCGGCGCGATCGATGGCCTGCAACTGCGCGCTGAAATCCGTATCGCCCTCATCGTAAAATCGTTCTCGTACAACCGTGCCCCCACCTTCGCCAAAGCCGTCGGCAAAATACCTCGCCATACCCTCCGAATAGATGTACCCCCTCGTTATCAGGATGGCGGCGGTCGTCGCCCCCAGTCCGTTGGACGCAGCGGCAAACGCGCCCATCGCATTTCCCTGAAACTCGTCGGTAAACGCGGTCATAAACACAAAATCGCCCGCATCGGGCGTCGCCGGATTGGTGGGATAGGTGGTCACCATCGGGATCCCCTCGCTTTGGACGATTTTCCCCACCTCAAAGGCGTGTACGGCCCAGTCGGGCCCGACGATTGCCAAGACGTCATCGGTCGCGATCAACGCCTCTGCGAGTTCGACGCTGCGCGCCGTATTGAACTCGTCATCCCTCATGACGAGTTGGATGGGCCTGCCGCCTATGCCGCCCGCTTCGTTCACCTCTTGAACGGCCAATTCCGCGCCGGGCCGCGTGGTCGTGAGCGGCGCTCGTGCCGTATAGAGCATGCCGATTTTGATCGCGCTTTTCAGCCTGAATGCCTCGGTCACGCGCGCCTTTCCGCCAATGGGCAGATCGAGCATCTCTTCGTAGCCCGCGTTGATCGGAATGCTCGACCACGAACCCAACGCGCTTTCGCCTTGCATGGCGCGCGCGCGATAATACCCCGTCACATCGTCCGATGCGATCGCCACACGCGCCCGCCCCTCTGCACCGGTCGTGCCCGACCACTCGTAATCGGCGGGACGGCCCGCTATCGAACGCGAAAATTCCACCATCGCACCGCTTATGGGCGCGCCATCCCGCGACACAGAGGCGATGACCACCGCCTCGGACGAGTGCCCACCCGTAGCCCATTTGCCCGAGGGCTGTCCCATCTGCTCGGTCGGCGCCACCACGCGCTCACAACCCCACATCAATCCGCCTGCGAGCGCCAGCGCCATTGCAATGCAGATGTTTTTCGACATCGCGACCTCCATAAGAAAGGATTGGGATCGACTTCTGCCCCTACTTTATTGACACCATGCGGCAAAGTCAAACGCAAAAGGCACTTGCCCATCGCGCTTGTCAGATTCGATTTTTGTGCGTAGTTTGGGACGCGAGGTCCCCCTAAAATCACGCCATTTTTCGCGGAGGTGCAACATGCTGTTTGGAGAAGGCGATTATCGGTACGAAGAAGTGGATGGCTGGGCGAAATTGCCCGAAGGATGGGCGTTCACGCAGGTGTCGGACGCCGCCGTGGATTCGCAGGGCCGCATTTACGCATTTACGCGCGGGGTTCATCCCGTGATCGTGTTTGACAAAGCGGGCAATTTTATCACGTCTTGGGGATATGGCGATTTCGGGCTTTCCCCGAATCTGATCAGCCAATCGCACGGCATTTTTATCGACCCAGACGACAAGGTGTTTTTGACCGACTCGTATCAGCACATCGTCAGGCGTTATACCCGCTTGGGCGAGTTGGAACGCGAATGGGGCACGCGCGGGGTGCCCGGCCCGAGCTTTCACCGCAGGGAATACAACATGCCGACCGGCGTTGCGTACGCGCCCGATGGCGAGTCGTTTTACGTGTCGGATGGGTATGGCAGCCGGTGCGTCCACAAGTATTCGCGCGAGGGCGAGCACTTGGCAGTATGGGGCGAAGGCGGGAGTGGCCCCGGGCAATTCGCCTTGGTTCACAACATCGGATGCGATAAGACGGGCCGGGTTTTGGTGTGCGACCGGGAAAACGACCGCATTCAGATTTTCGATCCAGATGGCAAATTCATGGAAATGTGGACCGATCTGATGATGCCGGGCGACGTGTGGATCACGGACGACAACGCGATTTACGTAGCCGAACAAGGCGGCGGTGGCCGCGTCAGCGTTTGGTCTCCGGATGGGGAATTGATCTGCCGGTTTTCAGACCCGAGCGCGGTGCAATCCCCGCATGGCCTGTGCGTGGATGACGAGGGTAGCATCTACGTCGCCGAAATCGGCACAGAGGGGCAGGGACAGCGGTTGCAAAAATTTGCAAGGGTTTGAGTGAGTCAGAATTTGAATGAATTTTTGTCGCGGCATATCGGGAAGCCCGTAAGGTTCGCGCAACTGGTGATTGGCGATATGGCGATCCGTGTCGATGCTCGAAGAACGCGGCCGGGCATGTGGCCCGACGATCAGCTGGCGATGTCGCCTCGTCCTCGACCGCCCTTAGAAGCCATCTAAAAATTATCGGGACCTACCCCCCTAGCCCCCCTTCCTGCGAGGAAGGGGGGAATCAAGGCGTCCTATTTTCGCGGTCTGTACGGTTTTGACCTGCGAAAAGTGAATGCTTTTGCGACTCTCTCAATGGCGGCCCGAGTTTTTAGATGGCTTCTTAGAAAAAGAAAATGACCGATCCCGTATTCATCGTAAGCACTGGCCGGTGTGGGTCGACGATGCTGTCGAACGTGGTGAAGTTGCACCCCGATCTGTTGAGCGTATCGGAATTTTTCACGGCGTTGACCAGCCGGGTGTTTCGGGGGCGCAGACCGACCGGCGAGACCGTGTTCCGCCGCTTGAATACCCTGTCGCCCGGGGGCAAGGCCCTGTTGACAAACGGTTTGATCGTGGATGAGTTTTTGTATCCGATCGGACCGGAGGCGCGCTACGCTTTGGGAGACGTGCCGTCGATCATGTGTACCACACTGCCGCATCTGACGGACGATCCCGAGGGTTTGTGGGACGATCTCGCGGCGGCATTGCGCGTGCGCGGTCGCGCGTCCCTGCCCGCGCATTACCGCTTCATCTTCGAGTGGCTCGCCGACCGTTTTGAGAAAAAGGTGTGGATCGAACGCTCGGGCCTCTCGTTGCTATTCGTCCCGACATTGGCAGAGATGTTTCCCGATGCGCGGTTCGTACACCTCTATCGGGACGGCAGAGATACCGCGATTTCCATGTCCCGGCATCCCTACTTCCGCTTGCGCGTGCAATCCGAGAAGTTGATGATGAAATTTGGGATCGATCCCTATCGGCCCTTCAACCTGCTCGGCACCAGCCCGTATATCCCCTTCCTCGAGTGGTTTCGATTCCAGTTTTTCACGGCGGAGCGATATCGGCGCACCGAAATCGCATTGCCCGCATTTGGGCGGTTTTGGAGCCGCTTGATCGTGCGTGGGATCGCGTATCTCAACGCGCTGCCATCCGACCGCGTGCTGTCGATGCGCTACGAAACCGCGCTGGATTCGCCCGAGCGCGAATTGCGCCGGTTCATCCGCTTTATCGGGCCGGAATACGAAAACGGCCCATGGCTCAATGCCGCCGTGGGCTCGATACAGCCGAAATCGCCGAATTGGACGCGCCTCAGCGCAGACGAACAAACACAACTCGCCGCAGCTTGCGAGCCCGCGCAGACGCTTTTGGGATATGGCGAAGCGACGAACAGATGAGCGGAAAGCCGTAGGAGCGGTGCCCCGTGCCGTGCGTGGGGTTTGGGGACTTGGGATATCAAAAAAAGAAAGGATGGATGAGCTATGGAAACGCCGGTCATTGAACGCGCGCCACTGCCGCCGAGTGCGAAAGGGCGTTATGTCCGCAACGCGATCATGCGACTCCGGGATACGCTCGGGCTTTTTGTGGGCTTGCACGGGGACTATGGCGACATCGTCAGGTACAACATCCTCTTTCTCGAGTTCTGCATCATTTTTGATCCCGACTTGATCCGAGAGGTGCTCTACGAGAAGCGGTCGTCATTTGAGAAGGGGTTCATCTACAAGCGCAACACGGTTCTGCACGGGCCAACGCTCGTGACGGGGGATGGCGAGGATCACCTGCGGAGGAGGAGGATCATCCAGCCGTTCTTTCACCGGAAAGCACTGGACAAATACGCCGCCATTATGGCCGAGCGCGCCATCGCCAAGCGGGAGGAATGGCGCCCCGGTCAGATCGTCGATGCGGACCGCGAGATGCGCCAGTTGACGCTGTCCATCTCGCTCGAGGTCTTTTTCGAGGACAAAACCCGGATCGACAACGATATGGCTAAAAATCTGATCGATTTGTTGATTTTGGATTTCCAACTGGCCCTGTTGCCATGCCGACAGGTGATCAAGCGCGCGTTGCCCCGATACCGGCGATTGATGCGTCTCAAAGAGCCGATGGACGAGATTATCCGAGCGTCTATTCGCGCGGCGCGAGCCGATGCTGGAGGGCGAACCGATCTGGTGGCGTTTCTCGTCCACGCCACAGACGAGCGCGGCGCCCCTGCGTTTGACGAATTTGAGGTGTTGGACGAAGTGATAGAGATGCTGATGGCGTCTCACGAAACGACGGGTTGCACGCTGGCGTGGGCGTTCTATTTTTTGAGCCGGAACCCATCGGTGCGCGAGCGGATGGAAGAGGAGATCGACGCCGTGTTGGGCGGACGGACGCCGACTTTGGAGGATTACGACCAACTCGTCTATACCCGCGCCGTGCTCGACGAGACCTTGCGCCTCGCGTCGCCGTCTTATTACATCGGGCGGCGGGCCATCGAAGACTGCGCGATCGGCGGCTATTTCATGCCCAAGGGCGCGAATGTGCAACTCTGTTGCTATGCGTCCCACAGGAATGAGCGGTATTTCCCGCGGTCCGAGCGGTTTCTGCCAGAACGCTGGCTGGACGAGCAACCCGACCGTCCGCGGTACGCGTACATGCCCTTCGGCGCGGGTTCTCGCGGTTGCGTCGGCGAGGCGTTCGCCCTGATGAGCGGGGTGTACGCCTTGGCGAGCATCGCCCAACGCTATCGGCTCGAGGTCGTCTCGGAGGGGCCTCCTGCGTTGAAAACCATGGCGGGCTACTTTTTTAGGAACGGCCTGCCGGTCGAGGTGTGCGAGCGGCGGGGTTAGTCGAATATGGATGTCTCGTAGTCGCCCTTCTCGAGCCAGAACGCGATGCCCTTGTATTCTCGGATCGCGCGGGGGACCAGCCACGGAACCCGCTCGGAGATCCACACGAGGGCGATGAAGCCATAGCACATCCACCGCCGCTTTTGCTTGGGATAGCCGAGTTGATCCGCGAGCCTGTCGCCGAGCAGGTAGCGCGACATCGGATTGGCCATGCGGATGAAAAAGCGCGCTTGGCGTTCGTTCTCAATTTTCATCAGCGCAGGGCCCGCGTGGATCAGCGCTTGGCACAAGTGCTTCGAGGCTTCGTCCGGGTCAAATTCCAAGCTGAATGCGATCTCGATCATCCGCCGCGCTTGTTCTTCTGACGCGCAGACCATTTCGGGATCGATGGCAAAGAGATACCCGATATAACGCCACGTCATGAGAACGCCTTCCTCCTCGCGGCGCGTCAACCGCACCCCCAATCGCTTCATCCCCTGAATGACATAATCCGAAAAAAAAATGACATCCATCGCCATGTGCGCCTGATTGAGCGGGAGTTCGGGCGTGCTTTTGTCCCAGTCGTCCGACTGGAGGATCTGCCGCCGCACTCGGGCGTGCAAGACGCGCACAAAAACGACCAACTCAAAGCCATCCGCGTGGCGTTGCAAGCCGCCCGGCAAAAAGCTTTCGGTGATCAAACGCAGGGTTTGGGCGTAGCGATGGGCGGTTTTGTTGAGGAGGGCGCGCGTAAAAGCCAGGGGTTTGTTGGCGGTCGCCAAGTAGGTGTGCGGCAAGGCGTACGCGGCAAAAGACAGGGCGGTGAGGAGCCCCGAGCGGATGATCTTCTTGCTCGCAACGCGCATGAGATCCCAGTCCACCCAGGGGGGAACGCCATCGAGTTGTTCAAACAGTGCCACGAGTGGTTTGGGCGGATTGTCGATGGATTCGATGCCGTTCTTGAGCACCTTGGATAGCATCCCAAACCCCTCCTCCTGCGGCAGTTTTTCAAAGTGGAGAATGAGATCGTCGGCGATGGGATCGCCCAAGCGCAGATGCTTCAAATACGGATCGAGCGCGTTGCCGTATCGCTGCCTGGCCGCGGCGATTCGCTCGGCTGAAAGCGGTGGAAAAGGCGAGGTGCCCGGCAATGTCCCGTTTTGCTTCTCGTGCGATCTCAAAAACATGGCCTTCATCCGCCGCCCAATAATTTCTGCGCGTTTTGATAGGTAATTTTGTCGTACGCCGCTTTGGGCAGGTTCAAACGCTGCAAATAATCCATCAAGCGCGTGTCGAAATAATCCCGGCCAAACAACAGGCGATCTTGAAACGCGATCAAAAATCGCCTGCCGAACCCCTCGTCTCTGCCGATCGCCGTCAAGCCCGATCCCGCCGAGAGGTCCGCATACAAATTGTCGTATTGCCGCAACATCTCGGGCACTTTGCCGCCCGGTGCGATCGGGCCTTTGGGATAGGCTTCTTTGTCGAACTTACCATCGCCAGAAATGTGCGCCCAAAACCCAGGCGCGTGGCCGATGAATTGCGTGTCGGGACATGCGATTATCGCCCGTTCAAGGGCTTCGATGCTGCCGCCGTACCACCAGTTGGGCCGAGGGTAATCCCCGCGCCCGTGATTGATGGGGTAATCCAAATGAATCGTGATCGGCAAGCCGAGGTCGCCGCAGGCGCGATAGAGGCGGATCGCATCGGGGTCGTCGAACAACACCCGCACCTTTAATTCGCTGGCAACCCGAATCCCGTGAATTTCCACGGCGGCTTTCAGGCGGTCGATGGCGTCGGGTCGCTTTGGATGGGGCATATAGCCCAAGACGAATCGGTCGGGGGCCTCGCGCCCCACTCGAATCACGTCTTCCAAGGGAATGCCCACGCCCGTGGGCGGCAACGCGCTGTGATACGCGGGGCTGTATTCATCTTCTGGCACTTCCCACGAAAACAACCACATCTGGTCGATGTGTTGCTCGTCCATGTTCTCGAGAATCTTCTCTGCGTTGAACCCGTGCCAGTTGGGATGATTGTGCGCGTCGATAATCATGGGAATTTCCTCCTCCGAATCGAAGGGCTTACATCGCGTCCAAAACCGTGTGCAACTACCCCACCTCTCGCCTCTCGCCTCTTGTATCTTCGGACAGGCACGGGGATCATTTGTACCAACTAATTACTCCGTAAATTACAATGATACCAAATTTTGATCCGCACCAACCCGCACCGACTTTGCTCGCTTTTCTAAGAAGCCATCTAAAAACTCGGCCCGCCATTGAGATAGCCACAAAAGCATTCGCGTTTCGCAGATTAAAACCCAAGAATAAGGGCCTTTATTCCCCCTTTCCTGATAGGAAAGGGGGCTAGGGGGTTAGGTCCCAATAATTTTTAGACAGCTTCTAAAGCATTTGGTCCTACAGCATTGTTTGTTGCCTTTGATGCCTTCGGCGACCTACTTTTTTTCAACAGCAAAAAAAAGTAGGCAAAAAATGCCGCTCTCATGCGCCGAGGGGCTAGCACAGCGCAAAGCGCTTTTGTAACAGAACGACATGCGCTAGCCTGCAAGGTGGGTTGCAAAACAGAAGTGCGTTGCGAGACGGACTTACGCGCTGTGCATGATGGCTTTCGTTGATGGGCTTTTGCGAGGGCACGGTTGGCGATGGTTTCTCTGAAGGACGGTGGAACAGCAAAGCGTCCCGATAATGAATTAGTTGGTACAAATGGCACAGGGGCCTGTCCCTACGATGACCTCTGACCTCTGTAAGGGCGTAAAATTTTACGCCCTACTACGCACCCCTACGCGCCCTTACGCGCCTTTACGCGGCCTGACTACTGACCTCTGCCTTTTGCCTCTCCCGTCTCCCCGCCTCTTGCCTCTCCCGTTTCCCGTCTCACCTCTCCCCTGATTTACATCTCATCCAAAACCGCGCGCAACTGCCGCACGCCCTTCAGCATCGAGGCGGGCGATCCCCAGTGCTCGATGCTCACATTGCCCGCATAGCCGTCTGTGCGGAGCATCGCGAGCAACTCGGCGTATGTCATTTCGCCGCCGCGAATCGGGTCGAGTTCCGTTTCGGCATTGGGCTTGACGTGTACATGGGTGATCCGCCCCTTAATTTGCTCGTAGCCATCGGGCACGGCGCGTTCGCCACAGCCGATGCCATTGTTCACATCCCAGCAAAAGCTAAATCCCGGCGTGTCGCCCAACGCGTCGGCCACCATGCGCGCTTCCGCACAAGTGCCTGCGATGGTCGCGCCCTCGTTTTCCAACGACAGGGTCACGCCTTCGCGCTCGGCGGTTTTGACGATGGGGTTGAGGAAGGGCACAATCGCATCGAGATAATTCTCAACGCCGGGCCGATTTTCCCGATCCCTGCGTTTGCGATTGGGATTCCACAGGGAAAAGCCTCGGATGATCGGCGTGCCCAATGCGTGTGCCAATTCGATCATGCGGTCGAACACGCGCTGGTGCTCGGCCTTTTCCGTCGCGCTGTCGTGCGCGCATTTGCCCACGGGCGAACCGACGGACATCACCGTCATGTCGTACTTTGCCAGCACATCCCGAACGCGCTGCAAGTCGTCATTGTCGATCTCCTGCACGCGCTTGCCCCAAATCCCGCCGCGCAACTCGATCCCAGTGGCCCCGGCTTCTGCCCCCAAGCGCACGGACGCATCAAAATCGGCTTTGTCGATCTCATCGGCAAAATAGCACAATTCCATTTCGCTCTCCTCTCGGTTTCAAAGTGGCTCGTCCCACAATATAACATATCTTCTGTCAAAGCAAAACCCGAGCAGTGCTTACGTATTTTGGTTTTCTGCGTGCAATTTTTGATTATCATGATTTTATGACCGAACAGACGCGCACAAAAATTTTGCAATCCACATCGCGCGAAACCGGGATTCGCAAACTCGATCCCAAACGCCTGCGCGCCCAGTTGTCCCGCGCCGCGCCGCCGGTCGATTACGACCGATACATGCGATCCAAGGCGTGGCAAATCAAACGGCGAAAATTCCTCGCCCACTTCAACTGCCAATGCGCCCTGTGCGGCAACAAAGACCATCTGCACGTCCACCACTTGCACTACGAGACCCTGGGCGACGAGCGCGTGGAAGACGTCCTCGTGTGTTGCGGGCGGTGCCATTTTCTAGTGCATCAGGAGCCGTAGATGAACGTAGATGAACGCAGATGAAAGGCGGATGGGGACTGCCAACTGATCCCTGATTCCGGAGCTTTCCATGCCAAACATCATCATCATCACCACGCACGACACCGGGCGGCATTTTGGCTGTTATGGCGTCGAGACCGTGCATACGCCGGCCATTGACGCCATTGCCGAAGATGGTTTCAAATTCACGCGCTATTTCACCACGAGCCCGGTGTGCAGCCCCAGCCGAGGGGCCATGCTCACGGGGCGCTATCCGCAGAGCAATGGCCTGATCGGCCTGACGCATTCGCCTTGGAATTGGCGTTTTAACGAGGGCGAGCGCCATCTCTCGCACATCTTGCGAGACGCGGGCTATCACACGGCTTTGTTCGGCTTGCAGCACGAAGCGTCCAACCTCGACGCGTTGGGCTTTGAAGCCGTGCATTCTAGGCGACGTGCAACCGCGCCCACGGTGGCCCGCGCGCTGGCCGATTTTCTCCGCACGGACGCCGCGGGCAAAGCCCCGTTTTACGCGCAGGTCGGCTTTTTTGAAACCCATCGCCCGCACGATTTTGGCGATGTCGAACCCGACGACACCAAGGGCGTTTGCGTGCCGCCCTATCTCGTCGACAACGAAACCGCCCGGCGGGAACTCGCCCTGCAACAAGGCGCGATCCGCCGGGTTGACGACGCGGTGCAGATCATCACAGACGCGCTTTCGGAAAGCGGCTTGGAGGACGATACCCTGCTCGTGTTCACGGTCGATCACGGCGTTGAATTTCCCCGCGCCAAATTTTGTTGTTACGATCCGGGCATCGGCGTCGCCCTGCTGATGCGCTGGCCCGGCGGAGGTGTTCGCGGGGGCATAACGCGCGACCACCTGCTCAGCAACGTCGATTTTTTGCCCACGTTGATGGCGCTCATCGGTCAACCCATCCCCGGCAATGTCGAGGGCATCAGCTTTGCCCAAGTGTTCGCAACTCCCGATGCCCCTCCGGTGAGGGACGCGGTCTTTTCCATTTTTTACGGCAGCGACAGCCGCAGCATTCGCACGGACCGCTACAAGTTCATCCGCCACTTCAGCCCGCGCCGCATGGTCGACGCACCGATCGACATGGCGGTTTTGCCGGAGGCGATCCTGTACGACTTTCTCGGGCGCAGCTTGATCGATACGCCGATCAGCGCGGCAAACCCGCCCAAGCCTCGCGTCGAACAGCCCGTCGCGCAACTCTACGATTTGGAAAACGACCCCGACGAGTTTGAGGATGTCGCGCGCAATCCCGAATACCGAGCGGTTCACGACACGTTGAGCCAACGCCTTTGGCAGTGGATGGAAGACGTGGACGATCCCTCCCTCAAAAGCCCGCTTCCCACGCCGCATTATTGGGAAGCGATGGCGGATTATCGGGCGTCCTGATCCTACTTTAGAAATCGAAAACAACCTTCATGAAAGGAAGCACAATGTCCACGGGAAAACCCGTAACCCTCGCCCTCGTCGGATGCGGCGGCATTGCAGGCGCGCATTTGCGGCGGTATGACGAACTCCTCGCCCGCGGCGAAGACCGATTTCGCATCGCGGCCACGGTGGATAGCGATTTTGACCGTGCGACCGCGTGTGCGGATCAGATCCGCGGCAAAACCGGGTGGACGGTGACGCCCTATCGCGCGGTGGAAGACCTGATCGATTCGGAAACCGACCTCGACGGCGCGGATATTTGTAGCCCGCACGGCCTCCACCACGTCCTCGCCTGCGACCTGCTCGCGGGCGGCGTGCATATCCTCTGCGAAAAGCCCATTGGCGTGACCGTGAAAGCCACAAAACAGATCATCGCCGCGGCCAAACGCCACGACAGAATCGCCGCCAATGCCGAACAGTGCCGCCGCAGCGTCGGGCAGCGCACCATTCACTGGGCCTTTCACAATGGCCTGCTCGGGGATGCGCGATTGTGGTACGCCATCCGATCCGGCTGGCAAGACCCCGCGGATCACCCGAACTGGCACTGGCGCGTGGATCGCAAACTCGGGGGATGCGGCATGGTGATGGACAGCGGCGCGCACTGGGTAGATACGATGCGCTATTGGTTTGGGGAAATCGACAGCGTGTACGCCCGCGTCGAGCAGCTCGAAGAACGCCCGCACAAAAAAGGCGACCGCCTGATCAGAGACGCCCGCGAGGATTTTTGGACGAGCATTTTCAATTTTGCAAACGGCGTGATCGGCACTTGGTCTTGGACGATCAGCGCGCCCGGCAAGGGCTTTACCCAACTCGTGCTCACCGGGAGCAAGGGCAGTATTGTCGATAGCGACATTTTCCACCCGGCGGCGTCGCAAGCGCGCGGCGAGTGCCATCTGCTCGACGGGACGACCTACGGCATGCCCCAACTGCAAGACATGTTCCTCGATTCCCTTAGCCCACGCGAAAAGGACCGCCTCTTTCCCTTTGGCCTCACCGATGGCATGGCTATCGAATTGTGGGATTTTATCGACGCCTTGAGCACCGGGCGCGATGTCGAAATCGACGCGGCAGAGGGCCTCAAGAGCAAAGCGGTGAGCGAGGCGATCTACGAATCGGGCACGAGCGGACAGGTCGTCAAAGTGGCCGACGTGATCTCGGGAAAGCTCGATGCGTACCAGCGCGATGTCGATCAGATGTGGGGATTGACTTAATCGGCGATCCGCAGAAAAAAAATAGGGCCGCGATCAAGAGACCGCGGCCCTATTTTTTGATTGAACGCGGGGGGATCACCCTACTTATCCGCGTTCTGATACGACATTGATTTTCCATTGCGCTATCTACAGGGGCCCTCAACGGGTCCTAGATTCGGACAGGCACGGGGGCCATCTGTACCAACTAATTACTCCGTAAATTAAATGATACCAAATTTTGATACGCACAAATCAGCACCGCCATTACTCACTTTTCTAACAACTTTGGTCCTAAAGCATCGTGGGTTGCCTTCGATGCCTTCGGCGACTTACTTTTTGTCTACAGCAACAAAAAGTAAGCAAAAAATGCCGCTCTCATGCGCCGAGGGGCTAGCACAGCGCAAATCGCTTTTGTAGCAGTACGACATGAGACAGCCTGCCAAGGGGGTTGCAAAATGGATGTGGGTTGCGAGACGGACTTGCGCGCTGTGCCCGATGGCTTTCGTTGATGGACTTTTGGGATGGCACGTCTGGCGAGGGCTTTTCTGAAGGACAGCGGAACTACAAAGCGTCCCGATAATGAATTAGTTGGTACAGATGGCACAGGGGCCTGTCCCTACGATGAACGGCTTATCGCATTTGTACCCCGCCCGTGCCTTTGAACTAGCTATCGCCCGTTGTCCCCCGTCCGTGCCATTTGTGCCTTTTGTGGCTCTTATGCCTTTTGTGCCTTTTGTGCCTTTTGTGGCTGTGTGTCCCCCGCCCGTGCCTCTTGTGCCTCTCAATTCTCCGTCAGAAGGGTTCTGATTTTCCGCATGCGCGCGGGATGCTTGAGGGCCGAGAGGGCTTTGTCGCGGATTTGGCGCACGCGCTCTTTGGTCAGGTTGAGAATATTGCCGATCTGTTCGAGCGTCATGGTCTCGCCGCTGTTGATGCCAAAATACAGGCGCAAGACCCGAGCATCGCGCGGGGCCAGTGTGTCGAGGGCCGTGTGGATTTCCTCGGCCATGGAATTTTCCATCAACACATCTTCGGGCGTCTCCTGGTTTTGGTCTGCCAACAGTTCCAGCAAATTGGTCTCTGGGCTGTCGTCGATGGGCTTGTCATAAGAAACGTGCCACCGAGACGCATCGAGCAGGGCTTGCACTTGCCCGGGTTGCATGTCGGCGCGGGCCGCAATTTCATCGACTTGCGGTTCTCGGCCCAATGTCTGTTTGAGATCCGCAGAGATGCGCTCCAATTTGCTCAGGTTTTTGATCTTGTTCACCGGCAGGCGCACCATGCGGGCTTTTTCTGCCAATGCCGACAAGATGCCCTGCCGAATCCACCACACGGCATAGGTGGTAAATTTGACGCCGACGGTCTCGTCGTAGCGGGTCGCCGCGCGCACGAGCCCCATGTTGCCTTCGGCGATGAGGTCTTCCAAGGGCAGGCCGCGCCCCTGGTATTCTTTGGCAATGGTAATGACGAATCGCAAATTGGATTCGATCATTTTGTTGAGGCTTTGGCGATCCCCCTTGCGGATGCGCTTGGCCAGATCGACTTCTTCTCCTGGCGTGAGCAATTCGTTGCACGCGATGTCTTTGAGATAGAGTTCAAATGCCGAACCCGTGCTGCCGTTGCTTCTCGATGCGGTGTTGTAACTCATGAGTGCTGCAGGCATATATTTCCCCCGTGACTTGGAAAACGACGCTCGGTCGCGTGTCCCGTGACTCGCCAACGGTCCGCGATCAAAGACGCAGACGCGATGACACTTGTCCGATAAAAAAATCGGGCGTTGCCAAACAGATGACCCCTCGGCCATGGGGAAACCAAGGTGTGGTTGCGTGACAACATTGGGATAAGGGGAGTGTTACTTCGGGGAGTGATTTGGAAGACAGGCTAACGATCACGAGCCGCAGGGGAGCGGCGTTTTCGACCAAATCAAAGGGTGTGGGGCAAGTATTGAGGAAATACTTGGGCAGACAAGATAGGGGATTAAACTTTGGAACGCAACAATAATTTGTCCAATATTGGGCACTTTAAGTCTATGTTTTTCAATTTTTTGAGATCTTTAGACCGCGCGAAAACGCAGGGGCCATCGCCCGGATTGAGCGGCATATCCCCCGCCCTTACGCAGTAATCCCATATCTTGCGATTTAGTCAAAACTTCATCCACAAGATATTGTGTCGGGATGGCGCATCCGTTGTCGGGCGTAACCCATTATTTTTTGTACGCGCTGATTTTGAGGGCGGATCGATTTTTTTTTAAGATCGCCCGTAATCCCGGACAAAAATTAAAAAATCGCCGAAACCGATCCGGCCATCGCCGTCCAAATCGTATCGCGCATCGTAGTTTGCATGCCCGGCGGCGTAGCCGTAACGAGATGCGAAGAGGAGGAAATCCTGAAACCCCACGCTGCCATTGCCGTCGAAGTCGGTCCGCAATCCGGGCTGGCGCGAAAATGTCAAGGAGAGCGGATCGGCAAATATCTCAAATTGTCCCGCCCGCCGAATGCGCGCTTGCCGCAGGCGGATTTGCCCGGCGTGAAAAGCATCGGATGCGCGAAAGCGGATGGTGCCGAGTCGTGCGGAGGATTGCGCGATTTTTCCGCCGAATGACGCGGCCATCACTTCTATCGCCGAAGCATCGTCGGCCGGGGAATAAGGCCCTGGCGAATGCCCATTGGGAATCCCGTTTCCAATATCAAATCCCTCGTAGGCCAACACGGTCGCGTCGAAATCGAACGAGGCGCGAAAGCCGATGGCGTCTTTGACCCGTTGCCCGTGGATTTGCACGGCGATCACGCCATCGGCGGGTAGGATGTACACGCCGTTATTTTCTTGGCCCTCTGCCATGAGCGACAGCGCGAACCCGGTGCTTTGCGGTCGGTATCCGCTTCCGGAAACGCGAATGCCGACCAAAGGCGTTTGCGGATCGTTGCTGTAAATGGTCGCGCTGCCCGATAGCTCGCCCGCTCGGTTGGGTTCAAAACGCAGGGTAAAAAAGCCGTTTCGCTTGGCGGGAATGGTCATTTGTTTTGGAACAATGCCCACTTGATCGTCGCTGGCGGTGATTGTAATGGACAGGGCCGCGTCTCCAAAATTTGTGATCGTGACCATCATCGCCTTTGACGCGCCAATCTCAACGCGACCAAAATTGCGTGGGGACGTATCGACCGAGAGTTGCGGCATCGGCGCGACGGGTTGTCGAACGCCTCGGGCGCGCAACCGCACCGTGGCCCGATCCGGCAAATTGCTCACGATGGTCATATCGCCCGATTTATCGCCCGTGCTCTGCGGCGAAAAGGTGACGGAAATTTGCCCGCTGCGCCCAGGCGCGACGGTGTACGAATCGTGCGAAAGGGCGTAATCCCGAGAGGGCAAGAGGATATTTGCAATGAC
The DNA here is from genome assembly GCA_965242535.1 of Candidatus Latescibacterota bacterium. Taxonomy (GTDB): domain Bacteria; phylum Latescibacterota; class UBA2968; order UBA2968; family UBA2968; genus VXRD01. The sequence continues at coordinate 2,900,636 of OZ251458.1, read as the reverse complement.
CAAAGACGCTTGACCGGGATTGACGATCCCCAGTTCGAGGGTTTGGGATTGCCCCAACAAGACTGCGCCAAAATCGAGTTCCGCGCGAGAGAGATTCATGGATGGGGTGCTAAAAAGTGGCGACAATTCCAATCGCCCGGCGCCATAGACATTGTCGGGGCCACGCTCGCCCATATCGACTGCCGATCGCATCAGCGCGTCCTTCAATCGCCGCGCATTGTAATGCACGGGATCGGAAGATTTTAGGAGCACCGCGGCCCCCGCGACATGGGGCGTCGCCGCCGATGTGCCGTAATAGCCCGAAGGGCCATAACTCACCGTACTCACCCCGGCAGGCGCGACCAAGTCGGGTTTGATTCGCCCATCAAAGGTCGGGCCTTGGGAACTGTACGATTCGATCGGCCCCGTCGCGTAGTTGCGATGGCCCAACGCGCCCACAGTCAACGCGCCACGCGCATCTCCCGGTATGCCCACTGACCCGCGAGATTCGGAACGTTCGAGATCGTGGTTTTCGCTGGTCAATTTGAAAAGGGTCACTTTGGCGTCTTCTGCCCGCCAAACCGCCAAGCCGTAATCCCCCGGCTCTCGGATGGTATAAACGACCCTTTCGAATGGTCGTGAATAGCGTTGTTTGGTATCTGCCCGCTCGATAATTTCAGCCGCTCCATCGGCCCCAATTTTTACGAGCAACAGATCGTAGTCGTGGGACGTGAGCGGCCATTCGTTCCACGTCAACCACGCTTCTACTTCATCACCTGTGTGAACATTTTGCAAGTTGACGATTTCATCGTCTCCCACAAAATTGTGATATCCATCGCCATCCGGGTCGGTCAATTGTGCAGATACTTGGCTTTGACCGTAATTCCCTGCCGAATTTACCCACAAAACATTGTTCTGAAACGCATCGTCGACAATTTCACACGCGCTACCCGTTCCATCGCCAAAACCCGCCCCCCAAAGCCATGACAAAGATACGGTGACGATATCGAGCCCCTCCTGAATTGCCGCGTCCTTGGCGTTTTCCAAACTGACAATATTCCCCACCTTGTACAGATGAATTTCGGCATCCGGGGCGATGTCGTGGACGATTTCGGCGCATGCCGATCCATGCACCATGTCACCTTCGGAAAGACCGCCGCGTTCAAAAATCCCCTCGCCCGAAAAATCCCGATAAAACACTTGGGGCAATTCTCCTCGGTTTTGCAGGGAGGGCACGCCGACAAACCCGATGTCGATCACCCCGACCTTTACCCCGCGCCCGGTGAAACCGCTGCGCGAATAAACCGATGCTTTGACGCGCGCCACGCCCTCGCTGACGACGAGCGGCCGCGGCGCGATGGGCAAACGCACAAATTGCACGCCCGCCACATGGGTTAGCCTTTCAAGCGCGGATATGGGCGCGGACACCGCGATCAAATGCCGAGATTGGGCGACGATGCGGACGCCCAAATTGGATAACGCGCCAAAGTCGATGCTTTCCGAACGTTGCCCATTTCGCGGCTCCAAAACGACGGTGATATTTTCGCCGTCGATGGCTACCCCGCTGTATTGTTTCGCCGTCGCCTTGGCCAATGCGCGTTTTTGCGACACCCAGTTCTTTTGAATCCGCGCGAGCACGCCCTCCAACTTCGGGGGATGATCGACCTTTTCGTACTCGATTTCAGCCGCCCGCACGGAAGCGGGAAAATGCAACGCGACCGCGCAAAAAAGCGGGACGAGCACCGAGAGAACGCCACGCGGAGATTTCAGAGAGCGAACCATCCCTCACTGTCCTTTGCCAAAATTTTCAGAAAAGATGAGGAAATCATCGCCATCCACATCGCCATCATTGTCCAAATCGCCGCTTAAGCCCGATGTCGAACCCGCGTTGGATTGGGCAGTATCGCTCGACCAAGTCGTAATACCCTGCGGGGACAGCGTGCGGACGAGGCCATCGCCACTTGTCGTCGCATCCATATATGCAAGCAACCTCTCCCGGCTGTCCTGTATCGCCACATAGCCATTTTCGTTTGCGCCGACGATCCAAACGCCGAGGGTGCCATAGCGATTGCTCACCCTGATCAAGCCATCATCGTTTGTATTTGAACCCACCGTAACGAGTTCTGTGCCCGTTTCGGAGTTGAGCCCCAATTCGCCTCGTCCTTCACCTAACCCTCCCAAATAAGCAATCTCCTGATCGCCATTGTTCAACAACTCCAGATTACCAGCGGTCTCATCTGCATACAAGCTCACCAACCGTTTGCCCGATGCGTTCCTCAGATTCAACAGCCCATTGCCCCGAGTATTTGCACCTATATACGCCAAATTTTCGTTTTCATTGTTGATGTGTATCCCGGGGGTTTCATCTGCAGATATACTAATCAAACGCTCTTCGTTCCTGTTTCTAATATTGATGAGCCCATCTTCCGTCACAGAATCCGATCCCAAGGTAATGAGTCTCTTTTCTTCTGTTGAGTTGATAGATACTAGTCCATTGCCATTTGAAGCACTCGATCCGATATAGGCCAGTTCCCTACCTTCCGCAGAATTCAAAAAAATAAGGCCACCGCCTACGGTACTGGGCGTCAAATCAATAACCACTTGCCCTGCACTGTTCACAATCTCCAATCTGCTCGTGCGAATCGGCCCCTGTGTCTGCGTTGTTGCTTTTCCCGACCTATATGCGTCTATTATATGCCGCATAGCGGGCATGCCTTCGGTGGGCGCGGCGGGAATTTCAAAATCGGCTTTGGGCGTTGCCCGAGGCGCGGGGATCGAGCCGATCCGAAGTGGCGAAATGCCCTCTGTTGAGGCAACCGCGATCACAGCCATCAACAGGAGGCACAACAGGATATTGAAATTGCGGTAGCGCGCAACGCGCGTTTCCAATTTGTTCAGACGCTCTTCCGTGGTCATGATTTTCTCCCGATTGTGAAGTGAAGGGGATCAACGCATAGCGGTTAGGTACTCGGGCGAGTACCTAACCGCTATCTTTGGGATTCCATACAAAAGTGTCGAGGGGATTCCGATCTCGCATTTTCACGCCTCGACAAAAGCGACCGGTGAACCGCAATGCGGCTTCGGGTCATTTCAAATACAAACCCGCAAGCCCCAACAACATCGCGATAAAAATGCCGACGAGCCATTGCCGCGTCGCGCGCAATTCCCGGAACTGATTGTCCATATCCCGTCTCAGATCGTCAAATTGTTTGCCCATATCCGCTTTCAAGTCGTCAAACCGCTTATCGACATCCGCTTTCATATCGTCGAACCGCTTATCGACATCCGCTTTCATATCATCAAACCGCTTATCGACATCCCGTTTCAAAGCCTCGAACCGGTTGTTCATATCGTCGAACCGATTGTTCATCTCTCCTTTCAAGTCATTAAACCGGTTGTTCATCTCCCGTTTCAAGTCGTCAAACCGGTTGTTCATATCGTCGAACCGATTGTTCGTACTCTCTTTCAAATCCTCAAACCGCTTGTCCATTTGGTTGAGAAATCCGCCCAAATAGCCCTGCTGTTTCTGGGTTTCGTTGTAAAAAAATTTCGCCCAGTTGTCAAATCCATTTGACGGTTCCCGTTTTTTCGGATTGTTCATGTTCACCTCCTTTCGTAAAGCCGCCACAAATGTCCGTACATAATAGCCAATTTTGGGGTTTTTTCAAGGAAAAATATCGTGCCATCAGCGGTCAGCAATCAGTACAGATATAGCGCGCGGTGACGATGATCAGCCTCAATTCATTCTTCGCGTATTTACTCATTCTACGATCTCCGGGAACCCGTGTCGCCGGTACCCAAAATGTCCCTTATGCGAAATTTGATTTATGCAATACCCCCTGTCATTTCCCCAATCGCCCGTCGCCTCATCGATCCGTCTGTTGCGTGCTGATTTCGTCTTCCGAAATTTTGTGTACGCTCTTGGGGTTGAAAGTCTGTTGCGTGTCGATGCGAAGCGCGACCTCAATGCGCCCGCCCGTCAGGACGAAAAACTGAATCAAAAATCCCCCGCCTTGCATGGTCTCCACTTGATAGGCGGACTCATCTAACCCGTCGAGCAATTCCGGCAGGGTGGCTTCAAAGCGCGGGTGTTGCGCGATCTCGGGCGGCAACGCCATGATCAACGTGCCCGGATCGGTCTCGAGATAATAGCCGATGCGTTGCCGCGCATTGACCATGTGGCCGATCACCTCGCACGCATAGTCGAAATCATCCCCGTGCTTTCGCTCGGGCGGCACGATGCCCCACGTGAGATGGTGGATGAAGGGATTGCCATACCCCTGCCGAATCATCTGATTGAGCGCGGCCATATCGACCGGATGAACCACGGCGACGTAGCGAAACCATCCCCGATCGAGCGCGGGATGACCATCGGGCAACCCCGAGGGCACATTGATATAATCCCGCTCATCCACGGGCGAGGGATAGCACTTGGTATCCCATCCCGCGATGTAGCCCACATTCTTCAACGGCCCCGCAATGAGGTGCGGCGGGTCCGTAAAAATCGCCGCGTGATCCATGTTGGGATACAATTTGATGCCGGCATCGACGAGCTTCTCCGCGACCTCCAAGGCTTCGTCAAGGCGCTCATACGCATTCCCGATCTGGAGCACCGAATGAAAATCCTCTGGCAATATGCAGTCCATCGCGTCCTACCTCCTGTTGGCTAATACTCTGTAAATTAAACAATTCAGAATTTCAATTTTTTAAAAAGCGTGACAGCTGTGATGCCGTACATCCAATAAGCCATCGCCAACCGTGCCATCCCAAAAGCCCATCAAACAAAGCCATCAAGCACAGCGCGCAAGTCCGTTTCGCAACCCACATCCATTTTGCAACCCACCTTGCAGGCTAGCGCATGTCGTGCGATTACAAAAGCGATTGAACTGCTCGGGCAGTTGTACCCCGCTCGCCTACTTTTTGTTGCTGTAGACATACTACGCAAAAAAAAATAAAAAACCATGGTGAAAAAGAGAAAAGTCTCTTTCGGTATGGACTCGATTATCTGCAAGATGTCCTTTTGAATATTCAAGACCACGCACGCACGTTCCAACGCGGTCTGGAAATCCTAAAAGAAGCGCGGTTTTTGCCCGATTCTTAGTTTTGTCGCGTAATATGGCATTGGCGGACTAAAAAAAGACAAAAGTCGCTGGATTACTCCCATTGTGTTTGCGCGTGCTGACTTTCGTCAGAATGACGTTCGCCCTTTGTGTCTTTGAATTGGCTGTCGTTCGTTCGCTCGTTGTAGGCTACGCCGCGCATGCTTTTATCGCGTCTTTTGGATTCGCTGATGAATTGCTGGTACATCAAAACCCCCGTAGTGCCGTGCTTTCCCTGCGGGGCAATCCCGGTTTGGGCGCGCGTTTTAGGACGACGTATTCCAAGCCGCGTTCGCGGCAGAACGCCCGTTTTTCCGGTTTGTCGCCATCTTCGTTCACCGCGTAAATCTCGGGTTTTATCATCGCGATTTCGGGCGCGGCATCCATCCATCCGTCGCCAGAGGAAATGAGGCTCTGGTGGACAAAGCGGATGGATTGAACGACATAGCGACGTTCCGCCGCGCGGAACATGGGATGGCCTTCGCCTTTGAGCAGGCGGACATTGGCATCGTGACCCACGACGACGTATAGGTCGCCCAACTCGGACACTTCCTCAAAAAATCGGATGTGCCCAGAGTGAAAATAGTCAAAACAACCCGTGACAATGACCTTTTTACGTTCGGACTTTTCAGCGGGCATCCCCGTCTCAACCGCGGAAAATCCCGCTATCGCGCTCGCGGTCAAAACGCGATACGCGATAGCGCGCTCGGCGCAATCGCGGCGTTTCTGCGGGGTATCGTCTCGTTCGGGCACCACCCACATATCGGCATGGACCTCGCGGGGCAAGCTATCCTCGTCTGCCCATTCCGTAACGCGCATCGCGCGGTGGACATAGCGACTCGCATCGACCATATACAGGCGCTCTGCTTCGGGAAACTCGGGACGCACCCCAGTACGCGCCCTGATGATCTCATCACTCCACACCAGCGCGTGAACGCGGCCATACTTAGACGCTTCCTCCAAAAAACGCACATCGCACACGCGCATGTCGTCGAAACTGCCGGAGATAATGATCGTTTTCATGTTATGTCCCATATCGGACGTTGACCCGGAGCGCGCCCGGCACGGATTCATGGGAGACGACGTAGATATATCCGCCGCCGCAACCCGAGTACATCGCGCCGATGTATCGGGATTGATAGTATTCCAAAATGCCCATGAGATCGATCTCGATGGTGGGGTGTCGCACCGTGTGTGGCAACAGGATTTCCCAACACCGCATGCACTCGTTCAAAGATGCGCCCAAGGCCCGTGCGTCTTGGGCGAGGATCGCGCGGTAGCAAGTTTTGCCGGACTGACTCAACTTTTCGATCCATTTCGGATCGAGGTTTTTTTGGCCCAATGGCGCGTATCCATCGGGCCGAGGCGCGATGGGAACCAGGTGGATCACCTCTTCGAGCCAGCGTGCGACATCGGGATCGGTGTCGGATTCGATGTGCACGGGAAAATAACCGCCCTCATAGTTACTATCGTAGTCGAGCCTGTTCACCCCCGGATAGAGCAATCCGATCATGTCCTGCGATCCGGACGGTTCGGCCTTGCCCTGGTTTTCGGCGGTGTACAGTTCTTTGACGAGATCCTGTGGTTTGCCTCGAGGAACGTCGTCCCCCCAAAGTTGCATCGCGATCTCCCGGGTGCTGGTCGCCATGCCGCAGCGATTCATAAACCGACAGGTGGGTTCGAGCGAGACCACCACCATCGACCCGGGCGGCGATGGATTGTGCCGCGAGAGAAAGGGCTGATCGATCCAACCGCCGGCAAGGGCCATGCGAAAGGGCATCTCGCCGATCACGCTCGTCAGGTTCGCGTGCATAAATACTCCGAAAATTAAATAATTGTGGATTTCAATTTTTTACGAGAATGATGAACGTGATGCCGTACATCCAATAAGCCATCGCCAAACGTGCCATCTCAAAAAACCCTCAACGAAAGCCATCGCGCACAGCGCGCAAGTCCGTTTCGCAACCCACATCCATTTTGCAACCCACTTGGCAGGCCAACGCATGTCGTTACTATTACAAAAGCGATTGAACTGCTGGGCAGTTGTACCCCGCTCGCGCTGTGCCTAGCCCCTCGGCGCATGAGAGCGGCATTTTTGAACTGCTAGGGCAGTTGTACCCCGCTCGCCTACTTTTTTTTCTATAAAAAAAAAAAAGTATGAAAACGCGAATAATTTGAGCGTTTGACGCCGCACGCCGTAGGCACAGGCGTAGTCAACGCATCGAAGGCAACCCACGAGGCTTTAGGACCAAAGTTGTTAGAAACGCGAGCAATGTCGGTGCTGATTTGTGCGTATCAAAATTGAGAATAACTTAATTTACAGAGCATTTACTCCGCGACCTTTACCAAGCGTTTTCCGACGTTGCCGCCCCGCAACATGTCGATGAATGCCTCGGGCGCGCGCTCCAACCCCTCCCAGATGTCTTCCCGGTATTTGATCTGCCCCTCATTGACCCAAACGGCCAGTTGCTCGAGCCCCTCGGCGTGCTGATCAGCAAAGTCGGAAACCAGGAACCCGCGCATCGTCAACCGCTTGGCGATGAAATGCCACATAAACCGCGGGCCTTGTTCGACCTCGGTCAGGTTGTACTGCGAGATTTGCCCGCAAACCTCAATGCGACCATGCACGTTCATCAGGGGAAAGGCCGCGTCGGAGACCGCGCCGCCGACATTGTCGAAATACACATCGATCCCATCCGGGCACAGGCGTTGCAATTCCGCGCTGTAATCCGCCACTTCTTTGTAGTTGAACGCCGCATCAAAGCCCAACTCGTCCACCACATGGGCAATTTTTTCGGCGGAGCCGGCCACGCCCACGACGCGACAGCCCTTGATTTTGGCGATTTGTCCCACGATGGAACCCACGGCGCCAGCCGCGCCGGTCACCAACACGGTCTCGCCGTCGCGGGGGCGTCCGACGAGCAACAGGCCGCAATACGCGGTCAGGCCCGGCATGCCCAAGACGCCCAAGGCCGTGGACACGGGCGCGATGTCTGGATCGACTTTGCGTAGATTCGAGCCTTTGGACACGCCATAAGCCCGCCACCCGATTTGCGCGTGGACGATATCGCCCTCCGCGAAATTCGGATCGTTTGACGCGACCACCTCGCCCACTGTGCTGCCCACCATCACGTCGCCGATTTGCACATTTGCCGCGTACGAGGCGCGGTCATTCATGCGGCCGCGCATGTAGGGATCGACCGACATGAACAGGGTTCTCGACAGGACTTCGCCCGCGCCCGGCTGTGGGATCGGGGTTTCGACGAGCGCGAAATCATCGGGCACGGGAAATCCCTTTGGACGCGAGGCCAGCGTGATTTGACGATTCATTTTTCCTCCCTTGTGGTTGTCGTACATTATCGCCTCTATATTACCATTCATCGCCCCAAAACACAACCAAACAATTTCATGTGGACAAACGCCGCGGCCTCGTATAGATTTGTCGCGCCGCACGCCTCATCCGAGTGATGGGAACTTTCTCTTTTTTCAAAAATCTAAACGACATCTCCACGATCCCCGTTTTAAGCGAGCATCCCATGAACCTCGTTCACATTCGATTTGGGAACACCCTGAGCGGTCAAATTTATCGGGCGCGTCAGGCGCAACGCGACTTTCAAAAAAGGTGCTCGGCCCGTCCGTGCGATGTCCGAATTGCCACGCGATCCAAAAATCCCGTTGCGGATTTGAAGGCGCGCTACTGGCCGAACGCGATGTACGCCAGCCTGTTGAGCACGGCGCTCCTTTTCGCCATCGCTTGGTTCTACCCGGAATACCATCCCACGATCCGCACGGCGCATGCACCGATGCAGGTCGTCAGACCCAATATTCCGGAAACGAGCCAGAAAAAACGCCCGCCATCGCCGCCGCGTCCGCAAGTGCCACTCGCTGTCGAAGGCGAGGAAGTGCCCGAAGACATCACGATTGAGTCGACCGAATTGGACCTCGACAACATCGCCCTACCCACTTTGGCAGGCGTCCCGAGCGCGGACTATTCGGACGAACCCATCGACTATTTCGAGATTGACTACAAGCCCCATCCCAACCGCATTGTCGTGCCGGAATACCCCCCCGAAGCCCGGGGAAAACGCTTTGAGGGCAAGGTCACGGTCAAAGTGCTGGTGGACAAACAGGGCAATGTAGAGGACGTGCAGTTCGTACACGGGCCGGAAATTCTCAAGGATGCGGCCCTCGCTGCAGCGCGGCAATTTCGGTTCCGCCCCGGCAAACACAAAGGCGAACGCCGCAAAGTTTGGATGTTCATGCCCATCGAGTTTTCGTTGAAATAGCGATTGGCTTCGCCCACGATGTCGTCAAAGACGATCCGAAAAAAATTCTCGTCCGCGGCGAAAGCAGGGCGTAATTTTCATCTCGCGGTAAGAGCGTAAAATTTTACGCCCTTAACGACATGACAAAAACCCCATCTGGTCATTCCAGCACGGGGTTTTACACAGCCAGAAGGAGGAATATAATGAGTGAGATCACACCGACCTTGCCAGGTGACTACAAATCCCTCCTCGCAGAGGTCAAAGAGCGCGTGCGTTCCGCTCATCATGCGGCGCTCAAGGCGGTGAACACGGAACTGGTCGGGCTGTATTGGGACATTGGCCGGATGATCGCGGATCGGCAGGAGCGCGAAGGCTGGGGAAAGTCGGTGGTGCAACAACTCGCCGCTGACCTTCGGTCTGAGTTCCGAGGACTGGGCGGTTTTTCTGCCTCTAACCTTTGGAGAATGAAGGCATTTTTCGAAGCCTACGCGGGTTCGGAAAAACTCGCACCATTGGTGCGAGAAATTGGATGGAGTCACAATTTGGTCATTCTTGAACGCTGCAAGGATCCGTTGGAGCGCGAGTTCTACCTTCGCATGACCCGCAAGTTCGGATGGACGAAAAATGTCCTCATCCACCAGATCGAAAACCAGAGCTATGAAAAATCCCTGCTGGGCCAAACCAATTTCGACCGCGCGCTGACGCCAAAACTGCGTGCCCAAGCGCGACTGGCGGTCCGCGATGAATACACCTTTGATTTTCTCGATCTGCGCGACGAGTACAGCGAAAGAGAACTGGAAAAAGCCCTCATCGCCCGCGTGGAGGACTTTCTGCGCGCCATGGGGGGCATGTTCGCATTTATCGGCAGTCAGTTTCGGCTGGAAGTCGCCGGCGATGAATACTTCATCGACCTGCTGTTGTTCCACCGTCGTCTGCGTTGCTTGGTGGCGGTTGAACTGAAGATCGGCAAGTTTCAGCCGGAGTTCGTGGGGAAAATGCAGTTTTATCTGACCGCGCTCGACCGACAGGTGCGCGAAGAGGGCGAAAATCCCTCCATTGGGATCATTCTCTGCAAAGAAAAGAATCGCACGGTGGTCGAATACGCCCTGCAAGATGTGCAAAAGGCGATGGGGGTGGCGACCTACCGCGTCAGCAGGGAGTTGCCAAAAGAACTCCACGGGCAGTTGCCATCGCCACGGGAGATTGCTCGACTGCTCGAGACCCTGGGCGATGAGAATGGCTGAGAGCCGGATGCTATGGACAGTGAGAATCAAACGCTGTTAAAGCCCGACACTGCGGGCTATCCGTCGGATATTGCTTGGGCGTATTCGTCATTGTCCTTTCGTTTTAGAGTGGTTGCGTTTCCCGGAATTGGGACAGACGAATACGCTTTTTCAACCCTTTTCTCCGCGAACAATAGTTTTAAGACAGCTTCTCAGGAGGACATCCATGCCGCGACGAACACCACTCTGGCCCTTGGGCGTTTTGCTCGCTCTGCTGGTTTTATTTTTCAATTTTTGGATGTGGGATAGGGACGCGCTGGTCTTGGGATTGCCGATCAATTTGTTCTACCACATCGGCCTGTGCGTCATGGCGACGCTCGCGATGGCGGCGATTGCGCGCCTGGCGTGGCCCCATCACTTGGACGAGGAGGACGCGGAATGATTATGGCGGTCGTCGTCGTTTATCTCGTACTCGTGCTCATCGTCGGCGCGATGGGGCATCGGCTTTTTCGGGCGACGGGAGAAGATTATTTTGTCGCGAGCCGCAGCATTGGCCCCGCGGTGTTGCTGATGACGCTGTTGGGCACCAATTTGACGGCATTTACGATGCTCGGCGCGTCTGGGGAAGCCTATCGGCAAGGGGTTGTCGTGTTTGGGCTGATGGGCGCGAGTTCGGCCATCGTGATTCCGTTTCTCTTTTACTATTTGGGCACGAAGAGTTGGTGGCTGGGCAAGCGGTTTTCATACGTCACGCAAATCCAACTGATCCGCGACCGCTATGCCTCGCCCGCGCTGGGCACGCTTTTATTTTTTGTCGTGGTGTCGTTGATGTTGCCCTACATCCTCATCGGGGTCAAAGGCGGAGGCGACGCGCTCGTGGCGATCACGCGCGGGGACTGGCCGAGTTGGGCCGGCAGTTTGCTCGTGTGCGGCGTGACGTTTTTGTACGTGACGTATGGCGGGATGCGGAGCACGGCTTGGGCGAATGCGTTTCAGACGTCGGTGTTTGTCCTCGTGGGCTTGATCGCCTATTTGGTCATTATGGATCACTACGGCGGGGTCGGCAAGGCCATGGCGACCCTGCGCGACGCGCATCCCGAATTCGTGGTGTTCGGCAGCGGTTCTTATGTCACGCTCAAAATGCTTTCCTATCTGATGTTGCCCATGAGCGTGGCGGCATTTCCCCATATCTACGGCCATTGGCTTTCCGCCCGTACCGCGCGGTCATTTCAAGTGCCCATCGCGTTTTACCCCGTCTGTATCGCCGCGGTGTGGGTGCCCAGCGTCACGCTGGGGATGGTCGGGCGCATCGATTTTACAGCCCCGCTCAACGGCCCCATTCTCATCGAATTGATTTTGGCACATACGGGTGGGGTGCTGGCCGGGTGCTTGGCGGCGGGCGTGTTTGCCGCGATTATGTCTTCCCTGGATTCGCAAACCCTCGCACTGGGGGCGATGTTCACCGAAGATATCGTGCGGTTTTACGGGTTTGACGATCCGTTGTCCGAAAAACAGCAGGTCTTGTTCGGGCGCGTGTTTGTCGCGGCGTTTCTCGTGTTGGCCTTTGTCGCGTCCCTGTTCACAACGCGGTCGATTTTTGAACTCGGCACTTGGTCCCTCACGGGTTTTGCGGGACTGGTACCCGTGTTTGTCGGCGCGTTGCACTGGAAGCGCAGCACAAAGCAAGGCGCCGCCGCGGCCATTTTGAGCGTGATCGGCCTGTGGGTCTTTTTCTATGCCGATTCCCTCACCGCAGACGGCGCGTACAGCGTGGGCGGCACGGGCCTGATTCCCGCGGGCATTATCGTCCCCGTGTCCGCGTTGCTCCTCGTTCTCGTATCCTTAGCGACCCAACCCCCTCGAGATACGGATCGGTTTTTTGAGTGAACCGTCGTCTATTCGGACGGGCACGGGGCGCCATCGTACCCCGCTCCGTCTGTGAACTCTCCAAAAAACGGCTTTGTATTCCGATCCGCCCATTCGCATGAGACACTACCCCGCCATTTACTGGGCCTTTCTCAAAATCTCATTGCTCAACCAGTTTCAATACCGCGCCGCGATGAGCATTTGGATGATCGGGCGAATCCTCGAACCGATCATCTACCTCACCGTGTGGTCCACTGTTGCCCAAGCGCGCGGGGGCGATGTGGGAGGCTATTCGCCCACCGATTTTGCCGCGTATTACATCGTGCTCATGATCGTCAATCAGTTCACGTTTTCGTGGATCATGCACATCTACGATTTTCGCATTCGCCAAGGCGAACTCTCCAACCTCTTGCTCAAACCCATTCACCCCATCCACTCGGATATCGCCGAAAACATCGCGTACAAACTCATGACCGCGGTCATCATCTTTCCCACCGCGATATTGCTCTTCTTTCTTTTTGAACCCAATCTCACCTTTCACATTCAGACATTTGCCGCCTTTGTGCTCGCGCTGGGCATTGCGTTCTTCATGCGATTCTTCATCGAATGGGCGCTCGCTCTCGTCGCCTTTTGGACCACGCGCAACGAAGCCATCAATCAGATGTATTTCACACTCGGCCTGTTTCTCTCTGGGCGCATCGCCCCCATCGACCTGTTGCCCGCCCCCATCCAACTGCTCGCGAATGCCCTGCCCTTTCGCTGGGCCATCGCATTTCCGGTCGAACTCATGCTCGGTCGGCTTTCGCAAGAACAAATTGTGAACGGATTCGCCATGCAAGCCCTCTGGCTGCTCGCGGGTTTTGTCTTCATCAAACTGATATGGCGCGTGGGAGTAAAAAAATACTCGGCGGTTGGATCGTAAAAAAAAACAAACTACGAAAGACGTGGGGCGGGATATGAAGGCGAGTAATCCGAGTATGAAGGCGACGCCTCATCCGCAACTCACGGCGCGGATCGGTTTTTAACGTGTCGCTGTCCAGACACGTTCAGGGTGCGAAAGGGGGAACGCCCAGTGTTGAGGGATAATCGGGTACGGAGGGGAACGGGTAGCGAGTGCGTAGGCGTGGAAAGCAAAAAAGAAACGCCCCTCAATTGAAATCTGAGGAGCGTCGGGCCAGCGGTACTAGCGCTGGGGGGGTAGCAATATATACACAGATAAGGAGTGTATGTCAATTTTTTTTTTATATTTAAAAAAACATGTAAAAAAATAACACAAAGGTAGGGGATGTATGTCAAAGCCAAATTTTCATCAGCCGGTAGCTTTAGCGATGCAACGGGTATCGGTGTACGTCGACGGGTTCAATCTCTACTACGGCCTCAAGTCCAAAGGCTGGCGGCGGTACTACTGGCTCGACCTGTGCCGTCTATCTGAAAATTTGTTGCGCCCTGGCCAGCGATTGGTCATGGTCAGGTATTTTACGACCAGAGTTTCGCCTCAATCCGGTAACTCGGCGCGACGGAAGCGGCAAAACACATACTTGGAAGCCCTAGAGACGCTTTCCGATTTGCACATTCACTACGGGCACTTTCTACCCAAAAACAGATCCTGCTCGCAGTGCGGCGCAGTTGAAGAGACCTACGAGGAGAAGATGACCGACGTGAATATCGCCGTCGAACTGCTCGGCGATGCCCAAGACAATGCTTTCGACACGGCGATTATCGTCTCAGGCGATAGCGATTTGACCAGCCCGACAAGTGCGGTTCGCCATCGGTATCCAGCGAAACGAGTGGTTGTCGCCTTCCCTCCTAATCGCGTTTCCAAACAACTACGCCAAACGGCGACTGCATCGTTCACGATAGGTCGCAGGATAATCAGCGATAGTCAGTTGCCGGAGCGGGTCGCCAAAACCGATGGCTATGTCCTCAGAAAGCCGTCGCAGTGGCGTTAGAAAGGAGCACCCGGTAGCGGTCAAATCCGCTCATCGTCATTCTGATGAAAGCCTGTATGCTTAAAGCAGGAGTCAGAATCCAGGGACTTTTGTCTTCGTCCCATCCGCTAAAAGATACTAAGGGGCGGGATCGCACGCGGAGTATATCGCACAATGCACTACATCAAACTGATCTGGACCTTTTTTCGCATCGGCGTGCTCAATGAGATGGCCTATCGCGTGAATTTCTACGTCCAACTCTTGCAATCCGTCCTGAATTTGGGCACGGCTATCGCGGGGTTGGCGATCGTGTTTGCACACACCGATACTTTGGGCGGGTGGCAGGCTGTGGATATCCTCGCCCTACTCGGGGTATTTATGTTCGTGGGCGGCGTGATTCGCTTGGTCATTCATCCGAGTATGAGCCAGTTCATGGAAGACGTGCGCTTGGGCACGTTTGATTATACGCTGACCAAGCCGTGCGACGCGCAGTTCCTCGCCAGCATTTCGCAAATCCGCTTATGGCGAATCGCCGATGTCCTGCTCGGTTCGGGCGTGCTCATCGCCGCGCTGATCTACAAGGGGATTGGGATTGGGCCGCGCGAGGCCCTGGCCTTTGCGTTCGCGCTTTGTACGGGCGGCGCGATCATTTACAGTTTTTGGCTGATACTCGCCACCCTCACGTTCTGGTTTTTGCGGATCGAAAATATCCTCGTCATTTTCCAAAGCATGTACGAGGCCGGGCGTTGGCCCATCGGCATCTACCCACATTGGTTGCGCTACATTCTCACGTTTCTCGTGCCCGTGGCATTTGCCATCACCGTGCCCGCCGAGGTGCTGTCGGGTCGCCTGACGCCCGAAAGCCTGATCACGTCGGGTTTGCTCTGCGCGGCTCTCTTGTTCTTCTCGCGCTGGTTCTGGAAACGCGGCGTCAAAAATTACGCAGGTGCATCGGCCTAGGGGTTTGACTTTCCAAAGTTCATCCGCTATTTTTTGCTGAAATTTTTCCGGATGTGGAGAAGACTTCACGGCAGAACCCATGGCCATTACCGCAGTTGACATCGCTATCGGCGGCCTGCGCGAATCCGTGATGCTCGGCACGTCCACAAATTGAAACAGGAGGTTACGATGGCTTACGCATTTCCCAAATTCGCCGAACCCGCAACTCCCGCAGAAAACGAAGTCGTGCTCATTGCCAACGGCGACTTGCGCTCGTCCGCCAACCAGATGTGCTGGCCCGCACAGCAGGCGATGGAAGACGCCATCGCCGCCGCGATTCAGCGCGAGGGATGGCGAGTTCGCCGCGGACATCCCTACAAGCCAGAGGAGCGACACGGCTTTATCGGATCGCAAAAAGAGGGCATGGCCGTCTTCAAACACATTCACCCGGACGCGCCCATCATCGTGGCCGAGGCGGTCTGGCAATACAGCCACCACGTATTGCACGGCTTGATCTCGCACCGCGGCCCCATCCTCACGCTCGCCAACTGGTCCGGGCAATGGCCGGGCCTGGTCGGCATGCTCAACCTCAACGGATCGCTCGCCAAAGCAGGCGTTGCGTACAGCACCTTGTGGAGTTTGGACTTTACGGACGACTTCTTCACGCGCGGCCTGCGCGAATGGCTCGCCGAGGGCAGGGTCGCGCACGACACCTCGCATGTGCGAGACGCCGAGACCTTCCGCCTGCCCGATGCCGAGGCCCAACTCGGTCGGGCACTCGCCGAACAACTTCAGCGCGAAAAAGCCATTATGGGCGTTTTTGACGAGGGGTGCATGGGCATGTTCAACGCCATCATCCCCGATCATTTGCTCAATCCCACGGGCGTTTTCAAAGAACGCCTCTCGCAATCCGCGCTTTGGGCCGAAATGGAAACCGTCCCAGACAAAGAGGCGCGGGCGGTTCGCGCCTGGCTCGAAGCCAAGGGCCTCACCTTTGTCACCGGCGCAAATGGCGATGATGAACTCACCGACGATCAAATCCACTCCCAATGCAAGATGTACATCGCGGCCCTCCGCATCGCCGATGATTTTGGGTGCGCCACCATCGGCATTCAATACCAACAGGGCCTCAAAGACCTGTGCCCGGCATCCGATCTGGTCGAAGGCATCCTCAACAACTCGGATCGCCCCCCGGTCAAAGCGCGCGCCAACGGTCGCGTGCTCTACGAAGGCGAGGCGCTCCCGCATTTCAACGAAGTGGATGAATGCGCGGGCCTCGACGGCCTGATCACCAATCGGATATGGCGCGCCTTGGGTCAGCCCCCGGAAAACACCTTGCACGACCTCCGCTGGGGCGAACACTATCGGGGAGATGGCGTTGACGACTACGTGTGGGTCTTCCTCATTTCGGGCGGCGCGCCCCCTGCCCACCACATCGGCGGGTACAAAGGCACGTCGTCCGAACGCCAGCCCAACATGTATTTCCCACTCGGCGGCGGCACTTGCAAAGGCATAGGCAAACCCGGGGAAATCGTGTGGAGCCGCATCTTCGTTCAAAATGGCGAATTGCACATGGACATCGGACGCGGCGGCGTCATCGAACTGCCCCGCCGAGAAACCGAACGCCGCTGGCGCGCGACCACGCCACAATGGCCCATTATGCACGCCGTCACCTACGGCATCTCCCGCGATCAGATGATGGCCCGGCACAAAGCCAACCACATCCAAGTCGCGTACGCCGAATCGGCGCGAGATGCCGACAACGCGCTGGCGGTCAAAGTCGCGATGATGCGGGCATTGGGCGTCGAAGTCCACGTTTGCGGGACGAAGAATGGACTCGTTTGAGAGGCGGATCGGGATTTTCAGGACGAATTGCCGCGATGCCCGAATGGATTAAGGCAATTGTCGGCTTGTGGAGGAGACCATGCCAGAGCTAACGCGCTACGATTTGATTTTGATGGCGATAACGGGCGGCCTTTTTGTGGTGGGTTTGTGGTCCACCATTTTCGCCTTTCTCTACGGATTTTTGAAGCGTTTGGATCGGATTATTTTGCTCTTGGAGCGAGCCGATCAAAATGCCCCAAAACAGAATGGCGAATAGAGAGGAGAGACGGGAGACGCAATCGCAATCGTAGGGACAGGCCCCCGTGCCTGTCCGAAGATACAAGAGGGAAGAAAGCCACCCAATACCCCCAAAACCCTCTGTCTTTCGCCGATTCATTTCCACGACAGTTGCCAATGTCACTCGGGGCGTTTATATTTGGCGCGACGCATCGCGGCAAAAGCAGGGCAAAGTTACTGTCGACACAATTTTTGAAAGGACACGGGTCATGGACAAACCCAATATTTTGCTGATCGTCACCGATCAACAGCGGTGGGACGCGCTCGGATGTGTGAGCGACTGGTTGGAAACGCCCCACATGGACCGCATCGCCGCAGAGGGCATCCGGTTTTCAAATTGCGTGACCAATTCCCCGGTGTGCATCCCGACGCGCTTGAGCCTGGCCACCGGGTATTATCCGCACAACACGGGCGTGTGGGACAATCAGAATCACATCTTGTCGCCCGACTGCCCGACGTGGATGCAAGCCGTGCGTCGGGCTGGGTATCGCACGAGCGCGTTTGGCAAAACGCACCTCCATCCGCACAACGGCGACCTGCGCGAACGCGAACACCTCCTGCACGCTTACGGACTCGATGACGTCGACGAAATCGGCGGGCCACGCGCGAGTAGGCGATGCCTGTCGCACATGACGGCGATGTGGGAGGAGAAGGGCTTGTGGCAAGCTTACCAGGAAGATTTTGACGAACGCTTTGGCAACAAACCCTGGGTTGCGCGCCCGTCGGTCTTGCCCCTCGAAGATTACGCGGATGTGTACGTGGGACAACGGGCAAAGAAGTATTTGGCGGGATACGACCGGGATCAGCCCTGGTTTTGCTGGGTGAGCTTTGGCGGCCCGCACGAGCCGTGGGACACGCCCGAACCCTATCACAGCCGGTATCGCCCCGAAGACATGCCCGATCCCGTCGCTGCACCGAGCGATGACCGCGACCGAGCACGCGGGTTGTTGGACGCGAAAACGCCCGTGCCCTTTGAACCGGGCGAGGAGAAATTGTTGCGCGCCAATTACGCGGGCAATGTCACCTTGATCGACGATCAGATCGGCGAGATTTTCGACGTGATTGAACGGCGCGGCGAGATGGAAAACACCGTCGTCGTTTTGATGTCCGATCACGGCGAGATGAACGGCGATTACGGCTTTATTTACAAGAGCAATCTCCTGAATGGCGCGGTGCGCGTGCCCCTGCTGATTCGCACGCCCGACACGATGGGTAGCGCAGTGGCCGGGCGAGTGTGCGACAGCCCGATTGAGTGGTTTGACGTCGGCCCCACCTTAGTCGAACTCGCGGGCGGCGAATTGGATTATAGGCAATTTGCCAAATCCGCTCGTCCCGTGCTTGACGACCCGACGCGCGAACACCGCACGGAAGCCATCTCGGAATACGG
Organism: Candidatus Latescibacterota bacterium; assembly: GCA_965242535.1. GTDB lineage: Bacteria > Latescibacterota > UBA2968 > UBA2968 > UBA2968 > VXRD01. Next base: position 2,881,829 of record OZ251458.1, on the reverse strand, counting down.
GGGCGAGATCATGTTGCTCGACCGCGAATGGAAAATCGTCCTGAACCGCCGAGGCCAGCCCTATTTGCTATTTGACGTGCAAGGCGATCCGAACGAGGTGAACAATCTCGCGGGCCTGCCCGAAATGGCCGATGTCGAAGATCGACTGCGCCTCCGCATCCTCGACCGCATCGCCTCATCCCAAGCGCTCTCCGGCGCACACTTCGCGCTGGGAACGTGACCGGGAGCAAAACATGACTGCCAAAAAAGGAGATATATATCACGGCGGATTAGAAAACAAAAATCACAAATATGAGAAAAACAATGCCCCCCGAAAAATCCGCCGCGTGTTGCGGGTGGTCGCCTATAATGCGTTGTTCGCGTTTATCGTTCTAGGTCTCATCGCGCTGGCTGGGGAAGTCTATCTCCGGCTGACGACGCCCACACCATTCCGTGCCCCCGTACCCCTCTTGCCCCTCCATTTCGTCCAAGGCGTGGGTCTTCTCGTGAAACCCAATGTGGAAGTAAGCCATACCAACACCTTTGATTTTTTTTGCACCTCACACACCAATAGCCTCGGATTTCTCGACCGCGAACCCATCGGTCCCGAACGGGCCTCGGCGAGTTGTCACATCGCGATGATCGGCGATTCCATGGTCGAGGCGCGGGAAGTCCCCATCGCCGATAAATTTCACGTCCGCCTCGAAGAACTCGCCGCCCGGCACCTGCCCCACTTGGACATCACCACCTCGGCTTATGGATTTAGGGACACCGGACAGATCAACCAACTGCCGTATTACGACGCATTTGCGCGCCATCTCTCCCCCAAGCTCGTCGTGCTCGTTTTTGTCGGTAACGATTTAATAGACAATTCCTGGGTACTCAAGGCATTTAGGCACTATGGCCCGCTGGATCTACGTCTGCATGTCACCGCGCAAAGAGGTGAGGACGGAACCCTAACACTGCGTCCTCCCAACCGAGATGACGAGATGCAAGCAGTGCCACTACGACCTCTCTCACACAGACATTGGTACGCGGACAGTGTGGATTTTATCATTTCGAAGTCATACTTTGCACTCCGGTTGAAAGCAAAATGGGATCTGTTGTCCTGGCCCGATGCCGACTACGTTCTAGCAATGACCGCACGGGCGAAACTTTTGAGCAGGTATCCCGGCTACACATCACTGCTCGATGAATGGCGGTTGACAAGGGAGGCAGAAGTCTGAGAAGATATACCTAAGAAAGACACTACCGCCTATCTTCGAGAGAGATTTGGCGTTCACCGCCTTTGCCTTGGATCAATTCAAAGAACGCGCCGAACGCGATGGCGCTTCGCTGGTCATCTTGACGACATACACCACGGGCACTCGAGGCCACCCCATCTTTGATCGCCTCAACGCCATGGCCGAGGCCCGCGGCATTCCCGTTATTGACCAGTACGACTACATCCGCCGTCAAGGCGCCGACCCGGAAAGCGACGCGAGATGGACCTACGATGATCACTGGAACGTCAATGGTCATCAGTGGGCGGCGGAGGCCCTGCTCAAATATATCAAAGAGAACCCGGAAGTTTGTACGAGGCCGACAGACGCGGGAATGCCCTGATACCCCGGATGGCGACGTGTGGGCGTCCACCGATATTGGCCTCGCGCCGCCAGCATCCGTTCCACACGGCCCAGCCCTTGCCTCGATGCGGCGGGTTGAGCACGCGGATATCGGCACCGCTTCGGGCGAGGCGTTGTGGTGAAAATCATGCCCAATCTACAAAGGAGCCTGCCTTTTTGTACCCCCAACCAGCGCAACACCTATAAAATACAATAGACCAGGATGGCATTGCGTCCTGGCCTTTTGCGTTTTGGGACTTTTTGGTATATTCGGCGCGTCATACCGGAATGTTCAATGGAGGATTGCATGCCAACCGTGACGATCTCATCAAAATTTCAGGTCGTAATCCCAAAAGATATTCGGGACGAGTTAAACCTCGAACCTGGGCAAAGAGTTCAAGCCATCGCATACAACAACCGCATCGAATTGATTCCCGTGCGTCCCATGCGGCAGATGCGCGGATTCATACGGGGCATTGAAACGGATGTCCCTCATGAGGTATCGCTGAACGATGTCTAAAAAAATGCCAATGCAAAAACAAAAACGCAGATCGCGCAGGAGGAGGCCGAGCCTGACGTCGGCGGTGCGATCCCTGTTGCCCGAATGTATGTTGCGAGACCGCGTGGCGATAGCGCGGCAGATGCAACAGATACAGCGGCGCAGGCGACGAGATGCAACGGCATGGCACAAACTCAAAGCGCGGGCCGAGGGGTCCGCGGCGTTGCGGAAAGCCCGCTGTGAGAATCCGCTACCTGTGACCTATCCCGAAGACCTGCCGATAACCGCGCGCAAAGACGAAATCGTCGCGGCGATTCGGGAACATCCCGTCGTGATCGTGGCCGGCGAGACCGGGTCGGGCAAGACCACGCAGTTGCCCAAGATGTGTTTGGAAGCCGGGCGCGGGGTGGAGGCGAAAATCGCGTGTACCCAACCCCGGCGCGTGGCCGCCGTCTCCGTGTCGCGGCGCATTGCCGAGGAATTGCATGTCGCGTGGGGCGCCGAGGTCGGGTGCAAAATTCGGTTCACGGATGAGACCACGGCCGACACGCGGATCAAGATGATGACGGATGGGATGTTGTTGTCCGAGATTCAGGGCGATCCGAATTTGTACGAATACGACACCGTGATCATCGACGAAGCGCACGAGCGCAGTTTGAACATCGACTTCTTGCTCGGGTATTTGCGCCTGTTGCGAAAGCGCCGCCCGGATTTGCGGGTGATCATCACCTCCGCCACGATTGACACCGAGGCGTTTTCAAAGGCGTTTGACAACGCGCCGATTATCGAAGTGTCCGGCCGAATGTATCCGGTGGAAGTGCAATACTGGCCTTTGGAAAACCGGGAAAGCGACGCGTACACGTACATCGACGCGGCGGTCGCGGCCGTAGAGCAGGTGGTCGCTACCGCGCCTGGGGATGTGCTGGTCTTCATGCCGACCGAGAAGGACATCCACGAAACGCGCAGGCGGTTGGAGGGGCGGCGGTTGCGCTTTGCGGAAATCCTGCCCTTGTTCGGCAGGTTGACCTCGGGCGATCAGCAAAAGGTATTTCACAAACAGCGGTATCGGCGCGTTGTGGTGGCGACGAATATCGCGGAAACGTCGATCACCATTCCCGGCATAAGATACGTGATCGACACGGGCTTGGCGCGCATCAGCCGGTACAATCCGCGCAATCAGACGCATCGGTTGCCGGTGGAGGCGATTTCCCAAAGCAACGCGATGCAGCGCGCAGGGCGGTGCGGCCGCGTGCAAAACGGCGTGTGTTTGCGCCTGTACGACGAGCGGGATTTTCTATCGCGGCCCGAATACACGCAAGCCGAGATCCAGCGGTCGGATTTGGCCGAGGTCATTTTGCGGATGATCGCCCTGCGCTTGGGCGATGTCGAGACCTTTCCCTTTATCGATCCCCCCGGCGATCAGGCGATCCGCGGGGGATTTCAGGCACTAAAAGCACTCGGCGCGATAGATGACGCCAAACGCCTGACGCCCCTCGGCCGAGACATGGCGCGGTTGCCCCTCGCGCCCAAAGTCTCGCGGATGATTTTGCAAGCGCGCAAAGAAGGCGCGCTGCGCGAAGTGCTCATCATCGCGTCGGCGATCAGCATCCAAGACCCGCGCGTGCGGCCCCTCGGGCACGAGCGAGAAGCGGACCGCGAACACAGGCGATTTGTCGATGGCGCGTCCGATTTTGTAACCCTGCTGAATATCTGGCGCGCGTACCACGATACGTTTGAAAAATTGAGAACCCAAGGGCAGATGCGAAAATTTTGCAAGCGGCATTTCCTATCCTACAACCGCATGCGCGAATGGCGCGATATTTACACGCAAATTCGCCACACCCTGCGCGAGATGCGCGGCTTCCGCATGAATCGAGACGCCGCGGGCTACGACGCCATCCACCGCGCCATCATCAGCGGCTCGTTGGACCACGTGGCACAGAAAAAGGAAGGCAATCTGTATCGCGCAGCGCGCGGCCGCGATGTGATGTTGTTTCCCGGATCCGGATTATTTCAACGCAAAGAGGAGCGGGATGAAAAGGCGGGGGCGCCCGGCCATCGACGGCGTACCCCCGAGTGGGTCGTGGCCGCAGAGGTGGTGGAGACATCGCGTTTGTTCGCGCGCACAGCGGCGGGCGTGCAGGCGTCATGGCTGGTGGAATTGGGCGCGCATTTGTGCCGGGCGTCTTACAAAGAGCCGTTTTACAGCGCGCGATCGGGCAGGGTGCTCGCGACCGAGACCATGACCTTGCACGGCTTGCAGGTCGGGCAAAAGCGCGTGGGCTACGGCCGCGTCCATGCAAAAGCCGCGACGGAAATTTTTATCCGCGAGGCCCTGGTCGATGACGAGGTCGCCCTGCCCTATCCGTTTGTGGCCCACAACCGGGAGTTGCGCGCGCGCGTGGAAACCTGGCAGATGCAACAACGCGCCGTGCAATTTCTCGATCTGGACGAGGCCGCGTACCGGTTTTACGCCGCGCGATTGGAGAATGTATCTTCCCTGCACGATTTGAATCGCCTGCTCAAAAAAAGAGGCGCGGATTTTTTGGCGATGCGCGAGGAGGATTTGGCGGGCGAACGAGTGGATTTTGACGCCGAGGCGTTTCCCGAGTTTTTGGAAGTGGATGGCGAAGCCGTGCCGCTTTCTTATGCGTATCGCCCCGGGCACGACCGCGATGGCGTGACCTTGAAGTTGCCCTACAAACTGGTGCATTTCCTGCAACCCGAAGTGCTGGACTGGCTGGTGCCGGGGTTGTTGCAAGAGAAAATTACGCATTTGCTGCGCGGGCTTCCCAAGCGCGTTCGCAAACGCTTTGTGCCGGTGCCGGACAAGGCGCGAGAAATCGCCGCTGCGTTGCGCCCCACGCACGGCGCGTTTTTGGATTCCCTGACCGCGCATATTCGGCGGGCTTACGGCATCGAGATTTCGCAAGGCGATTGGAATGTCGGAGATTTGCCCGAGCACATTCAAATGCGCGTGGAAGTACGCAATGAGGATGACGAGGCGGTCGTCGCCGCACGGGATTTGCGCCTGTTACGCGAGCAGTTGGACGCGCATGCCGAAGACGTGCAGTCCGATGCGTGGCAAAAGGCGGAAAAGCGCGTGGCGCGGCGCGATGTGACCGGGGATACGCTCGGGGATTTGCCCGAGCGCATCGAAGTCATGCACGCAGGCGGGGTGCCGATATTCGGCTATGTGGGGTTGATGCGCGATGGGGAGCGCGTGGATGTGCGTTTGTTCAAGCGACTGGACGATGCCGAGCGCGAGACGCAAGCGGGTTGGGCGCGCCTGTGCGAGCGCGAGATGCGAGACGAGATGCGGGCGTTGAAGCGGTCATTGGCCGCGTTGGCGCCTGGGGCGAACCGCGCCGCCTTGCGAGACGCGGCATACCAAAATGCGATGGCCCATTTATTTGCGCGAGACGCGGCGTTTCCCATCACGCGCCAACGCTTTGAATCGCGCGTTCAACAGGCGCGGGCGCATTTGCGACACATCGGGCCGCAACTGATCCACGCGCTCGAATCCCTGTTTGAAACGCATCGCCAAATCCGCCTGTTGCCGAGCGCGTATCCCGAATTGGAAGCCGATCTCGCGCGTTTGATGCCGCCGGATTTTTTGCGCCATACGCCTTACGAACAAGTGTTGCATCTGGGGCGATTCCTGAAGGCGATTCGGATCCGCGCCGAGCGCGCGCGCATCGATCCGCTCAAGGATCGCCAAAAGGCCGAGCAGGTTCAGCCCTTTTGCGACGCGGTGGCGGAATTGATGGATTCGGAACCGACGGGCGAAAAGCGCGAAGCAGTCGAAGAATTGCGCTGGATGGTCGAAGAGTTTCGCGTCTCGGTCTTCGCCCAAGAACTCGGCACCGCGCAAAAGGTGTCGCCCAAGCGATTGTGCGATAAATTGGAACGGGCGAGAGGGATGGCCTAAAGGAGGGCGGGATGAAATGGCGCGGCATTGTTTCTCGCGATTCGGATATCGTCAGTGGTGCATTGGTCTTTTGCGGCACGCGCGTTCCCGTGGAAATTTTAATTGATTATTTGAAATCGGGCGAATCCTTAGACCGATTTCCCGAAGGCTTCCCCACGGTCAAACGCGAGCAAGCCGAAGCGTTTTTGGAAGCAGAGGGTCCGCGTACCGATCTACCCATTTGAGTTGCCACACAAAAGCCCCGCTGGTCATCGAACCAACGGGGCTTTTTGATGCGGTCACGGTTTTAGCCGACTGCGGACATATCCCAAGCCATCGGCAAACCTCGTTAGCAATTTGCAATTGTGCGCTGTCAGATCGTTTTCGATATCCGGATTCGCAAAGTCTTTGGAATTTTTGGTGATGAAGCAACCAAAACTATCGGATTCTTCTTTCCCCAAGTGCTCGAGAATTGACGCATAAACGAGCGCGTCTTGCGGCGACAGACTGCGACTTTTTTCGAGCGTTATCGCCGCTTTAATGGTACTCAAACCCATGGGTATGACTTCAACGGTCTGTAAAATTCTTTCCAGAGTCTCATCGAGTCGGCGTTTTTCCTCTTCGCCGCTTCTGAGCAGTAAATCCGTGAGACCCTGAAACTCATGAGCAGATTCTCGGTAAGGGCTTGAACGAGAGAGTTCATGGATAGCCGGCTTGAGTTGACTATGCAATTCTCGCCTTTGCTTTGCGCGGCGTATCAACACCTCATACAGTTCACCAATACTGAAGGCGGGCAATACCAAGCGAATATCCCCTGACTCGGACAGAGACAAGAACGACGAACAACTCTCGTGTTCTTCTCGCAGAAAAGCGAGTTCGAGGACGAAATTTGTTTCGATATACACAATCATGCCACAGTTTCTATCGCAACGGAACCGCGTGCAATTGCTTCGTATAAGCCCGAGTCAAAGAGCCACTGGAGATTGGGATCGACTGCGTCTCGTTGAAGCTCTGCGTGGATGATATCTTCCAGCCACGCAGTCATAAGCAGTTCGAGGCCAGCATGGCTTAAGTCGTTCAGAGACTGGGGGAAGTTGAGATAGGTTGCCAGGACTTCCGGGGCCGAGATTTGGTAGTCCGGCGGCTTCGTCAGAATGTCCAACGACACAGCGTCTTTCCAAAGATAAAAAAAGTCGGGAAGCGCGAGGAGGAAGTAGGGAGAAGGCGGTATAAACGCATGAGCCAACAAATTGCGACGCAGATGGGCAACCCACTCGGCGGATGCGTGGGGTCTGTTCTTGACTTCCACGACGAGTTGGAGTTTTCCATCTGGATTATAAACCGCGATATCGACTCTTCTCATGGTAGAACCCTCCACAGTGCATCTGCCCCCGCATCGCAGAGCAGGCGCGTTTCCCCTGCGGGAGCTGTTGCGGGATCGTCCATCTTCTCGTTCCTCCGAGCTTACGCGCCGAGGGAGATATCGACCGAGGGGCGCAGGGCCGCGCAGGTTTTGAGCACGGGATGGATGGGGTGGGTGAGGAAAGCGTCGAAGACGCGATCATCGAGGTCTTCGCGGTTGTCGATGGCGACAAAGGCGCGTTGCGCGAGCAAATAGTCGAAGCGAGGCGCCCATTTGCGCGCGCCGAGGCGTGCGGTTGTCGAGCAGTTGTCGATCATATAGGCCACGCCGCGATAGTGCATGTAGGGGTTGAGCGAATCCACGCTTTCGATGACGGATTCGTTGGCGATTTCCGACCACGCATGGCCCCTCTCGGACAGGATATCGCATTGCGCGACCATGACGGCGCAATAGACGCCTGCGGTAAAGGGATTGATGGGAATGTCGTCCTCCACGCGCGCGGCGCGCACGCTTTTGCCCACTTCCCACATGCGCGTGCCGTCGATTTTGCCCATGGGGTAGCGCGCAAAGCGTTTGTTCGCCGCGATCACGCTGCGGATTTCGTCCCCGCTTTCCACGTCGTCGTAGATCTCGAGGAGGATTTCGGCGACCGGGTGATAGGACGCGCAATAGGCTTTTTGAAACTCGGCTTTGCCCGCGTCGTCCAACCCCTCGTACACGGCGAGAATGCCCTGCTTGGAGATGGTTTTTGAAATGGGCCCGGTGATGGATTCGCACGATTCGTTAAAGGCGTCTTCCTCGTCCAAGCCCTGAAACGTGTAGCGACGGTACAGGCATTCGACCACGCCGTGAACCGCGCCGAGCAAGATGCCGCGCTCCCCGTAGATGTCCGAGAGGTATTCGCGCTCCAACGTGGTCTGAAACGTGAACGGCGCGCCCAAGGCGATAGACCAGGCCAGGGCGATGTCCGCGGCATGGCCGTCGATATCCCGTTCCACGGCAAACGAGGCGTTGATGCCCGCGCCGTTGACCTCTTTGCCCTGTTCGTACAGGCGGCGCACCGAAGGCCCCATGCCTTTGGGGCACACGGCGATGACGTTGATATCGTCGGGAAATTTCGCGCCCACGGTTTTCATGTGCCCGAGCAAAAAGCCGTGGGACAGGCCGAGCGTGGCGCCGGGTTTGAGGCGGTCGAAGATGGCGCGATGGTTTTCGGCTTGCGCCGCGTCGGAGATGAGCAACAACACGAGGTCCGATTCCGCGATGACCTGATACATTTCGCCCAGCGTGCCATTGGCTTCGGTAAATCCGGCGGCTTCGGCATCTTCGACCGACGAAGACCCGGGCCGCAATCCCACTTTGACATTGATCCCGGTGCCCGCGAGGGATTCGCGGAGGTTCCGCGCTTGGGCAGGCCCTTGCGACCCCCAGCCGATCACGCCGATCTGCCCGATGTTTTTGAGGGCTTCGGGCAATTTGCCGAACAGGTCGCGGCCGCCGCGCACGATGCGTTCCCGCGTGCCGGCGAGGTCGATGGTTTCGGTTTCAAAAACATCGCTGGTAAAATCCAAATTCATACGAGAAACTCCTTGGGAAACATACCCCCACAGATAGTGCAAATAATGGGGACAAACAGACATGTAGGTGGATGAGTCCGTCTTGCCAGTCCATATAGAAAGAACAAGGGCGCGATGGGGTCAACGCTTAATTCGCATTCATAACAAATCATCGCTCGCCACCGTTGGGCACCAGAACTTTTCGATAAACCCGATCACCAACTGCGTGCCCGCTTCATGGCTCACATAAGGCGGCTTGGCCGGGTTGTACATCGCGTCGGTCAAATCGCGGATCAGCGCGACTTGGATGCCCCAGCGCGTCATCTGCTTGATCGCAAACGTGCGGTGCAACACGCACATATTGGTATGCACGCCCATGATGAGCAGCTTGTCGATCCCCCGATGTTGCATGTAGCTGTAAATTTCGCGGCCCTGATCGGAAATGATGTCGCGCTCGTGGTCGATATCGATCCCCGCGTGTTGCCGCGTCCAAACCCGCGTGTCGATCTCGTTGGGGTCTTCTCCCGTGTCCGAGCCGCCGTCCGAATCGTCGATGGGCAACGGGGGATCCGCGCGATCGAAATCCTCGGGCGGTTCGCGGAGCGGCACGTCCAAGACCCGGTTTCGCGCAGGCGTATCCGCATACGCATCGAGCGTGTTCGACGGCGCGTGGACGATGGTCGCCCCCCGGTCCCGCGCGCTTTTGACCACCGCGTTCATGCGGGGAACCATCGCCTCCAACCGCTCGACCGCCCCTCGGCACCAGTGGTTGTTCCACACATCGCACAACAACAGGGCCGTTTGCTCGGCCGGCCAGTTGACCCGTTCGCTGCTCGTTTGCCAAACGGCGCGTTCGCTGTCATCCCACGCTAGAGTTTGCCGTTGCATGGTCAAATTCACGATACACCTCCTAATCGGTGGCTTGGCGTTTGTGCAACGCAGCTCAATACCTCTCATCGACCAACCACGCGCTTTCGGGATTCTCTTTCCAGTATTGGCGCAACACCCGTTCATTTGGGCAAAATTCCCCGCGATACGCCACGCCCCCATGGGAGATATTGATGCTCATGGCGACCTCGTCCTCGCCTGCATCCACCCAGTGGGGCGTCAACAACTGGTTCCACAGCACGTCGCCGGGCCGCATGTCGTAAGTCAAAATTTCTGCGGGATCGATTTCGGGAATCGCAATGCGCGTAATGCCCATGCGATCCGCCACGAGTTTTTGGACGGGTTCGCGTTTGCCCGGCTCTAAAAACCCGTGAAAGCGTTTCTCGCCATACACTTGATGCGCCAACACATGCGAGGAATCCGCGTGATAGGTGGAGCGACATCCCTTGCCAGAGATGAAAATAATGGGATAACACCTTTGCCACGTCAACCCGAGTTGCGACAAAAACGCGCGCCAGGGAATCATCGCGCAGTCTTGAAAGTGCGCGAGAAATCGCCCTTCGGCGTAAAAATTCTGCAAGTGAAAATGCGCCAAGCTCACCGGCATTTCGACCGCTTCTTCAATGGGCGATGCCTTGAATTTTTCGACCAGATCGCGTTGCTCGGCATCGGTCAACCCGTCGTCCAAAAATTGGATGCGCGCATCGTCATCGCGCCGCAAAATATCCACGATCTCCTCGACGGGCACCAGCGGCAGGTCAAATTTGAACAACTCGGGATCGAGGAGAAAATTGCGTTCGCCATTCCAAAGCCGGCGAAAGTCATCGGCTGTTCGAGCATTCAGGTGCATCGCGCTATTCTCTTTTTTTTGAGTGGCGTATCGTTCAAAAAGACCGCATCAAGCCCACGATTTTGCCGGCGATTCGGAATGATTCGGAGCTCTCGCCCACCACAATGGGTTGATAGGATTCGTTTTCGGGCATCAGCTTGACTTGCGAACCCTCTCGATAGTAGCGCTTGACCGTGGCTTCTTCGCCGATCACAGCCACGACAATCTCGCCTTGATGCGCGGCTTCTTGTTGCCGTGCGAGCACGAAATCGCCATCGAAAATTCCGGCATCGCGCATGCTATCGCCCTCGACTTTGAGGGCAAACACATCGCCTCGCGGCACAAAGCCCGAATCGACCGCGAGCGTGCGGTCGATGTTTTCCATCGCGAGGATGGGTTCGCCAGCAGCCACGCGACCAATCACGGGGACTTCGCGCACTTCGCCGGAAAGCGACGCATCTCGGTAATCCGTCAATTCAATGCTGCGCGACAACATGGCGGTTCGCCGGATATACCCCTTTTTTTCCAAGGCAGTCAGGGTGGTTCGCACGCCATTGGTCGATGCAATGCCAAATGCCACCATGATTTCTCGGATCGTGGGCGGGTAGCCATTGTTGCGGATCGCCTGCGCGATAAAATCGTATATCTCCTGCTGGCGCGCCGTGAGTTTTTTCCGCATAATACACCTCCTCGTTTCGAGTGAAAGACCCGTTTTCCATTTTGAATATAGTGAACGTTAGTGCATTCGTCAAGTTTTATTCAAATAGCCCGTAAGCCCCCGTGTCAGCCCTGTAAAATTTTCAGCAACTCCCAAGCCCGTATAGGCTACGCTCTTTTTCGCGTGTATGGTGCGATATACACTGCCCGCGCGCATGGGATCGGGGCGTGGGCTTGCGTTTTGGCGTGCGCGTGTGTATCTTTGCCCACGACGACAAATGGTCAAACGGTCGGGATTCTCGAATCCCAAAATCCCCAAAACCCGAACTCTGGAGGCATTATGTTTGAAGCGTTGGCAATGGCACCTGCCGATCCCATTATGGGGTTGACCGACGCGTACGATAAGGACGCGAATCCCAACAAGATAAACCTCGGCATTGGCGTGTATCGAGATGGCGATGGCAAAACGCCCATTTTTGAATCCGTCAAAGCGGCGGAAGAACGCCTGCTCGCCCAAGAAGACACCAAGAACTATTTGGGCATCGATGGCGATGGGGCGTACAATCGGGCCGTGCAAGAGCTGCTGTGGGGGGAAGATTGCGAGATTTTGACCCGCGGTCGGGCAGGCACGGCGCAAACCCCGGGCGGCACAGGGGCCTTGCGGATCGCGGGCGATTTTATCTTTCGGCACTTTCCCGATACCCGCGTGTGGATCAGCGATCCCACCTGGGCAAATCATCCGAAAATTTTTGAATCGGCTGGCGTGCCGACTTCGACCTATCGGTATTACGACCCCGCGTCTCATCGCCTCAATTTCGACGCCTTCATCCACGACCTCGGGCAAATTCCCGCGGGCGATGTGGTGTTGTTGCACGGGTGTTGTCACAACCCCACGGGCGTCGATCCCTCTGCGGAACAATGGGAGCGCGTCGCCGATGTGATCGCCGAGCGCGGGATCATTCCCCTCGTGGATTTTGCCTATCGCGGCTTGGGCAATGGCCTCGCGGAAGATGCGGTTGGCCTCCGCGCGTTGAGCCGACCCGGTTGCGAGTTGTTGGTGGCGAGTTCGTTTTCCAAAAACTTCGGCTTGTACCGCGAGCGGGTGGGCGCGTTGACCCTGGTGTCGGAAAATGCAGCGGCGGTTGAACAGGCGATGAGCCACATCAAAATTTGCATTCGCACGGGGTATTCCAACCCGCCATCGCACGGCGCGCAAATCGTGCGAACCGTGCTCGCGGACCCGCAGTTGCGCGCCCAATGGGAAGGCGAAGTCAAAGCCATGCGCGACCGAATCAACGGCATGCGGTGCGCGTTTGTGGATGCCCTCGAGGCAAACGGAGTGCGGCGCAATTTTTCGTTTATCGCCCGGCAACGGGGCATGTTTTCGCTCACCGGGTTGACCCCGCAACAAGTGGATGCCCTGCGCGAACGATTTTCGATCTACATGGTCGGCTCGGGGCGGATCAACGTGGCGGGCATCACGCGGGATAACGTGGGGCCGTTGTGCGAGGCGATAGCCGAGGTGCTGGCAGAATAAACAAATGACGAAAAACGCGGGGCGGTTGGTTCGTCCACCGCGCCCAAAGATAAGGGGGATGGATTATGGAGCGGGGTACAACTGCGCTCGCGGGTCAACTCGATGGTCGCGTGGCATTGGTCACCGGGGCGAGTTCCGGCATCGGGCGAGGAATTGCATTGGCACTGGCGCGAGAAGGCCGCCTTTCTACCCCTTCGGCAGGGTGCATAGACATTCAGAGCGTCAAGACAGCAACACAAGGAAAATCAAAAGGTTACGATGCGGGTAAGAAAGTCAATCGGCGCAAGCGCCATCTGCTTGTGGATACCTTGGGTTTCATGACTTCGGTGTTTGTCTCCCCCGTCGATTGGCAAGATCGAGATGGCTTGAAAGAAGGGATGAAACGCGGCCCGAACCCCTGCAAGAAGCCCTTGCAGAAGGTGGGGGTCGATCAGGGCTATGGCGGGGAAGCCATCAAAACATGGGTGGCCGAGCATTGTCAAATGGATCTCGAGATCGTCAAACGAACCGGCCCGGGCTTTCAAGTCGTCAAGCGGCACTGGGTGGTGGCGCGCACCTTTGCTTGGTTGCTCAATTTTCGGAGGCTTTCAAAGGATGATGAAGTCTTGACCCACAGCAGTGAAGCCTTTATTCGGCTCGCTGGGTTGCAAAATGGATGTGGGTTGCGAGACGGACTTGCGCGCTGTGCCTGATGGCTTTCGTTGATGGCTTTTGCGATGGCTCGTTTGGCGATGGCTCGTTTGACGAGTTGACGTCCTAACCGGTATTGCGCCGTCATGTCGAAAATAAAAAAATTCTTATATCCAAGTAAAAAAGGCTTGACATATCTATCTCAACTCGACATATCTGTATGGAGTGAGCATAGGTGTGTCACGGCAAAATTTTCCAATAGAGAAAGAAGGTGAGTCCAATGCACTGAGAGAGCGTGTGTTGCAACCGATTCGGCAGTTCGTTTGGATTAACGGGTTTTGAGATTCCGCAGTTTTAGCCGCAGAGAGGAGGATTTATGACACGCACATTGCGTATTTTCCTTTTGGGCGTCTTTTTGGTGCTTCCTTCGGGTGAGTTGTTCGCCGATGCCCATGAGAACCGATGGGGTATCGGGGGGTTTGTCAATTACCAAGTTCCCCTGTTCAATTTGAGGGACCGCTACGACCAGACGGGAAAATACGGCTTTAATTTGAACTATGTGGCGAGCGACCTGGTGACCGTTGAGGTGGAGTATTACTACTCCAAATTCGACGACGGAAAACTGGCGACCACGCCATTTACCTACCCGATTGACGGGCGAGATTACACCAGTCCCAACGCCTCTTCCACGATGACCTACAACAGCCTGTGTGTGAACGCACTCGTTTTTGTGGGCGAGGAGAATCAGCAACACGGGTTTCGAGCGAAGGACTATCGGCACTATCTCGCGCTCGGCGGCGGCTTTTTCCGCTACAATGCCGAGAACCGCAATCTGGTATGGCCATCCCAGACCAGCGACCAGATTGATCTGACTGCCGTGATGGATCCGCAAATCGACAAGCGCACGACGATCGCGCTGACCGCAGGCGCGGGAATCGAGGCGTTCGTCGTGGATAACATTAGCCTTGATGTGCGCGGGCGCTTAAACTTCGTAGTGGGCGAGTTGCGGCCCATGCTCTTTTACGATCTGGAACGCACCCGGCCGCTGATGTCTTTTGACATAGGGGCAGGGCTTAAGTTTTACTTTTGGCGTTGATCTGGAACCCTATCCACATTCTTTTTAGGAGGTCGTGCTATGGAGCACAGATTGTCGTTTTTTAATTTGCTGGCGGTCGTCGGCATCCTGCTCGTCGGGGCCGTCGACTCGTGGGCGGGCAGTACGGGTAAGGTCAACGGGGTCGTTCAAGATGCCAGCGGACAACCGTTGCCGGGCGCCAATGTGGTGATCGAGGGCGTGCAACGCGGGGCCGTTACCGATGCCGATGGGTATTACGCCATCATCCAAGTCGATCCCGGGCGCGTGACCCTCATCGGATCGCTCGTCGGCTACGAGACCGTTCAGGTCCAGGATGTGCTCGTCATCGTGGATCAGACCATCACCGTGAATTTCACGCTCAAAGAAGCCGCTGTGGAACTCGGAGAATTGGTGGTGGTCGCGGATCGCCCCTTGGTGGAGCCGGACAAGACCACGAGCAAGTACACCGTGACGCTCGAAGAAACCGAGCGCATTTTGAGCCTCGTGCGGAACACCGCCGAAATTTTGCAGTTGCAACCCGGCGTGTCCGTCGATGGGTCCAACCGGTTGCGCGGCAGTCGCGTCGGCAATACGGCCGAAGTTCCGTGGGGCAGTGACGTGGCCTATATGGTCGATGGCGTGCGGATGAATTACAACGACGGCCGCGGCGCAGGCGGGCAGTTTAGAACCGTGAACCGCGGCGCCATTCAGGAATTGTCGGTGCTCACCGGCGTGACGCCCGCCGAGTTTGGCAATGCCCAAGCCGGCGTGGTGCAAATCGTGACCAAAGAAGGGGGCAATCAATACAACGGTTGGGCGGAATACCGCTACGAACCGGCCGGGAAAAAGCACTGGGGCGAAAATGTCTATGATTCCCCACAGCACCAAGACAAAATGCAGTGGGACAATCCCACCTGGCTGACCGAACGGCGGCCCGATGTTTCGGCTGATCCCATGCTGCAAGACCTGGTCGGCGAACCCCTGCACACCCGAGAGGATTACACCGAGGTCGGCGGTTGGGACGCAGAAGCCAATCTTTCAGGCCCCATCGGCACCAATGTGTCGTTTGTGGTCACGGCGAAGCACAGCCGCTTGGCCAATCCCTATCCGGGCTCCAAGCAGACGGGATTTTACAACGATACCAACAATTTTATCCCCGCGGGGCCGGACAATCTCTCGCTTTCCGGGAGTTTCACCTTCAGGCCGACGCAGAATTTGAAGGTGAAATTGGGCGGGCTTTACCAGGGGTACGAATTTTGGTCCAACGGCGTGTCCGATCCGTGGATCCGCACCGCGGATTCCATTCCCGGCGTGCATCGGGGGTTGGGCGACAGCGGCAGGGATCTGTTCTTGCCCTCGGACTGGTCCGCGGCGGGCAAGCGCAGAGATCGCGAGGAGTTGCAATATCTGGTGGTGACGCACACGCTCTCGTCCAAGACGTTTTACGAAGTGCGCTTGTCGCGCAGCCGGTCAAAGACGGATACCATCGGCGTGTATCAGGCGACATCGGCCAACAACAAGGGCGATGCCAACTGGTTCAACGTCGGGCGAACCGCGGCGCGCTGGAAGGTGGCGGACCGCAATCGGCTGGGGATCAAGGTGGATTTGACGTCTCAGGTGACCAAGGGCCATCTGGTCAAGGCGGGCATTGAATTGATGCGCCGCGACATCGCCATGACGATCATCGCCAATTCGAGCCCCGCGGACCGACATCTGATGTTCGTCGCGGATGAGGGGCAGATCGGCGAGGGCGTCAATCCCTATTCCATCAATACGTACGTGCAGGACAAGATGGAATTTGAGGGCATGATCGTGAACCTGGGGTTGCGGATGGATGCGTTCAATCCCAATGCCCGCAGGATCACGCACGGCGGGTTCCGCGGTTCCGAGATGTTTCGCACCTATACCCGAGCGCGTGATTACGCCTATGAGGACGGATCGATTTGGTCCACAAACGCGCCGTGGCACGTGGTGTTCAGCCCGCGCATCGGGATTTCGCATCCCATCACCGAACGGGCGCAGTTTCGATTCTCGTCGGGCGTGTACTTGCAGTGGGCCGATCTGTGGTTCTATTTCGGCGAAGATTTCTGGGTCGCGGGCAAGGCCGAAGACCGGGATATCAACGGCAATGGGACCATCGACGAGACGGAACGCTACAACAACTTGGAAACCACGTATAGCGGGCGAAACGGCTCGCACCTCTTGCGGCCCGCCAAAACCACGGCGTTTGAAGTGGGCGCCGATTGGAACTTCGTCTCGGATTACACCGCCGCGATAACGGCGTATTACCGGTCTGAAGTCGAGCAATTTACGTGGTATCCCAACGAGGACTGGCGGGGGCCGCGCGTGACCCACTTGCGCTATTCCCGCACGCTGGACAACGGCGCGTATGGCGATACGCGAGGCGTGGAACTCGCGTTGAGAAAGCAGTTCAGCAATAATTTCTCATTCAATTTGTCCTACAACTACCAGTGGGCGTCGTTCACCACGGGGAAGCGCGGCAATGTCGTGCGCCGCGCCTACATGGATGAGGACGGCGTGAGAAGGGGCGCGGTCAATGTCGCCTATACGCATCCCGAACTCGGCGTGCCCGTGCCCGATGTGTGGGTCGAGTGGGACGCCCACCCCTCGGGCAGCGAAGTGCCGCGCATGATGTCGCAGGAAGACATCGACCTCTACGCGGTTCGGGCCAATGATCGATTCGAGGCAAACTCCGAGTCTTTGGCGTATGGCAATACCCTGGGCACGGGCGAGTGGGATGGCCCGCGTCCTGCCGAAGGCGTGCCCGACGGCAAGGGCGTTTATATCATTACCGGCGGTTATAGCCAGTTGTTCCTCAAACCGCGTTCTGGCGACCGGCGGCAATACGGCAGTGCCTCGATGCTGGCTTCCTTCCCGTCCGATTTCGACCGGGGCGGGGCCATCGTCAGCGCGGTCTTGCGGAACATGCGTATCAATCTGGTCACGCGGATCGAGACGGGCGGGCTGTTCCGCTATAGCCCCCCCGAAGGCGGCGTGCGTCCCTACCGCGAATTGGCGATGGACTCGCGCACGGACCTCGCGCTGGAACGGACCTTTGCCATCACGTCCCGGGTTCAAACCTCGGTTTTTCTCGATGTACGCAACTTGTTCAATCAGAAGGACCGAACGAGCCCGACCAACCGGAACGACTACACGTATTACGGGGTCGATGGCCCCCGACCGACCGACAGTACCTACCTGCAATACGGCGACGTGCGCGATAGGACTTATGCACACACGCCGAGGTTGACGCAGGTGGGCGTGCGATTTAACTGGTAGCGGTTTAAGTGGGCGGGCCTTCGGGGCCCGCTCGCTTACCCTTTCCGAAACCCGAGATGGAGGGCGAGGAATACAATGACGCGATTTAACATTTGTACATGGTGGGTCGCAATGTGTGCCATCGCCGTTTTGGCGACCGATGCCGCGGCGCAATTCGACCCAAATGTGGTCCCGTTCAGGGAAAACACCAGGGCGCTGATCACCAATTCGTGGAACAACATGGGCATCCAAGGGGGCAACCCCGAGATCAACCGGGGCGGCGACCGAAATGCCTATCCCCACAATGGCGTGGGGCCGGGTTCTTTCGGTCAGGTGTTGTCGCAATTTACGAGTGGCCCAAAGTCCCAAGTGTACAACGACTACAAGACCTCGATGGGCGATGGCGTGTGGATTTTGACGAGCGACGGGCAAATCAGCCTGACCGGGCCGAGGCCGTCGCCGTGGATCAAGGATTTTATTCGCCCATTGCCCTACGACCCCAGGGGCAACGAGGAAGAAAGTTGGGGGGTGGTCAATCCGCTGCGACTGGCCGATGGTTCGGCAAATATCATCGCCAGTTGGAGCGGCGGCGGAACAGAACCGTGGCTGTCCAATTACTGGCCGAATGTGATGCCGTCGGATTTTGGGAGTTATCTGGGGAACAATTTAGACCCGTCTTCGACCGGCCCGGTCGTCATCGCCAATTACAATCTGGGCGGGTACATCGATGATCTGACGATCCCGGAGGAGACGATCATCACGCGATGGGTACACATCAAGCAGGGCATTCAGGTGACGCGCCGGGTGTACAATTGGAGCCATCCGAACTTTGACGATTTTTATTTGGTGGATTTGACATTTACCAATACGGGTGACTTCGACGGGGATGGGGAGGAAGACAGCCCCGGCGGCACGGCGACCCAGAGCGATATGTATTTTGCTTTTGTCAATTCCTGGGTATCTGCGGCCATGGGCCTTCAGGAGGCGTTCGGCTGGGATGGGTATGTCACGGCGGGCAATGGGCGAGGCGTGGACGATATTTATTTTTACTCCGATGCGGCCAACTACGGCGGTGCGTTCGCGCCCGGTTACAAGGCCAGCATTTTTCGCGATTCGGATAACCCATTGACGCCGCACGACGATACGGGCGATCCGTTTTTCCAGCGCTTGGGCGAAATTGATGTGTTGCAAACCGAGGGGCAGCTCCGCGCCCCCCAACACATTGTGATGGCGCCCATCGCTTTTAACGACGATGCGGGCGTGCACGCTTTCAACGATCGCGACCGGGGCAAATACGTTGCGCCCCAGGGCGATCAACCCGTCTCGGCACAGTGGTGGCAGGCGAGGTCCAAAAGCGACTTCGACGATCCCTATACCGAGAACGACACCGAGTCCGCGATGTATTCGGCCATGCTCAAAACCGGGATTAAGGACAACCCCAACGAGAGCAATGTCGACGACCGGAAAATCTACATTTTCTCGCAAGTCTATGGCCCCTACACGCTCGAAGCGGGCGCAAGCGCCAAGATCGTCATGGCCTTTGTCGCAGGGCATCCGGCGCAGATGAAAAACATGGACCTCCTGACATGGGATCGCTCGGACGACCCGGTGGAAACGAAGATCCAGGAGTTCAAAACCCTGGGCGAGCAGGCGGCGTTTGAAAATTTGCAACTCGCGCATTTTATTTACGACGCCAATTTCCACCATCCGCCCGCGCCGATGAATGCGTTTATCGCAGCCGATGATCTGACGTCCAGCGGCTTTGCCCGCCAACAGATTTCATGGGCAGACGATGCGGACCGCGCGACCAATCCCTACACCCGCGAGCAAGACATCGTGGGCTACCGCGTGTACCGCTCCACTTGGTTTGCATGGGGGCCTTGGGAATTGCACGACACGGTGCTGAAAGGACAGAGCGGTTCCAGCCTCAATGGAAACTGGACCCTGTCCGGCGGGAAGTACACGTACGAGGATTTGGACACGGCCGCCGGGTTTGAGTATCACTACTCGGTGCGGCCCTACAACAGCGGATACGGCGCCTGGATGGGCGGCGGAAAAACGCTGGTGGATTTGCCCACGGGCAGGGCGCGTGCCAATGCCTCCGGGGGGTACGAGAGCGGTTGGGGCCCACCCACCGCGCGCACGTATGACGGGGACGACAGGCGGCCATTCCAGCCGACCACGAGCGAAACGGATCAGCTCGACCGCAAAGTGTTGGTGGTGCCGAATCCCTATTTTGTGGATGGCAAGCACCAGTATCCCAACAGCCGCAACCTGCGATTCGTGGGCATCCCCCAAAAGTGCAAAATCCACATTTTTTCGGCTTCTGGCGACAGGGTCTATACCATAGATCACGACAATGCGGATCGAGGCGAAGCGGCGTTTCGGCAAGTCACCTACAATTTGGCGGGCGAAATCCAAACCGGCCTGTACTACTTTGTGGTGGTGTCCGAAACCCAAGGCAGCCAAAACAAGATCCAGCGCGGCACCTTTGTGGTGATCAAGTAGAGGAGGAGGTATCATTGTGAAACGGAAGAATTTCATGATCACAGCGGTCCTGGGCCTTCTGCTGATCGCCAGTCCCGTTCTCGGGCTCGAATCGGAAGGCGTCACCGGGATCAAAGGCGTTAAGAAGGTCAACATCTCAGGCATGCAGTTTTTGAAAATCGGGCAGGGTGCTCGTGCGGTCGGAATGGGCGATTCGTACACGGCGATTGCCGATGATATCAATGCCATTTTCTGGAACGGCGCGGGGCTGACCCACGTGGATCGGTTCGCCTATCAGGCCAACTACACCAAGTGGCTGGCCGGAACGGACCTGTATTCGGCGGCAGCGGTTTTCAATACGCACTCCTCGCGGGGCGAGGTGATCGGCGTCAGCTTGATCACGCAGCAGGTCGAACCCATCGAGGAGACCACCATTTTCCAGCCCAATGGCACCGGTCAATTTGTCGACGTGAACTACATGGCCGTGGGCTTTCTCTACGCCATCAAATTCACGGATAAGTTTTCGTTCAGCGCGAAAGCCAACTACGTGCAGGAAAAACTGTACACGCAGACGACCAGCACGTTCACGGTGGATTTGGGCAGCCATTTCTACACGGGGTTTAGAAGCCTGCGCGTGGCGATGTCGTTCAAGAATTTTGGGCCGGATCAGAAATCCCGAGAAGAGGCATTTTCGTACCTGATGCCCCTGACCTACAACATTGGCCTCGCGGGCGAGGTCTATGGCGAGAAGGGCGATCCGACCTATTTGACGGTGGCAGCCGAGAGCGTATTCCCCGTGGATTTCGAGCAACGCTATCACGTTGGCGCGGAACTCTGGTTCCAAAACATGATCGCGTTGCGCGCGGGTTACAAGTGGAACTACGACCTCGAGAATCTCGCCTTTGGCGCGGGGTTCAAGCAGACCGTAGGTGGGCAAACCTTTTCGGTGGATGTGTCCTATTCGCTGCTGAAGAGTATCGATGGCGTGGCGCTCTTCGATTCGCCGCTGCGCGTGTCTATCGGCGGCGCGTTCTAATCCCGCCATGACAGAGGCTGTACATTTTTCGGGCGACTGCCGGGGTTTGCCCCCCGCAATCGCCCTTTGTATTTTGTGCTGGATGGAGTAGGGTACAACTGGCCGTTTTTCTGGCTAGGGTTATTGGCGGGGTTCGCCCATTACGCGCTCCGCGCGTTGTACGCCTGTGCTGTCTATTCGTCTATTTTCGGGGTTTTACAAGAAGGCGATGGCCGCGTCGAGGCGGGGGAGAATGCGGTCGGCCGCAGCGTGATTTTGGCGTGCCGTGAAGAAATTGGGCACGGCGAACACCGTCATGCCCGCGGCTTTTCCCGCTTGCACACCCGCCGCGCTGTCTTCAAACACCACGCAGGCTTCGGGCGCGACCTGGAGTTTTGCAGCGGCTTTGAGGTAAATTTCCGGATGGGGTTTGAGATGCGCGACATCGCTACCGGAAAAAATCGCCCCAAAAATATCGCAAATCGCGGCGGCATGGATGTGCGGCAAAACGCCGTTTTGGAGCGTGGATTGCATGCGGCGACGCGGCGTGGAAGACGCTATGCCGAGTTTGTACCCCGCGGTTTGGAGATGCGCGAGCAGGTCGAGAAACCCGGACATGAGATCGATTTGGGCGGGATCGGCTATCGCGGCTTCAAACCGGGTCATCCACGAGTGGAGAAAATCTTCCGGGCGAACCGGCAATGCGTAGCGCGCCACCGCATCCGCGCTGTTGTCCGCTACCGGATGCCCGACGCAACGCACGTAATCCGCACGCGACACGTCGACCCCCAGTTCATTGAGGGCCTGGTTATAGGTCTCGTAATAAAGGGTTTCCGTATCGACAATCAGGCCGTCCATATCAAAGAGGACGGCCTGGTATGCTTTCGACATGGTTTTTCCCGCGTAGAGTTAAAACTGGTAGGAATAATACAGCGCGATGCCGTGTTCTTTCGCATACGCGGCAACGGGTTCTGACGAGATCATGTGCGTGACGAGAACGGGCAGGACGTGTTCAAACTGGGGCCTCAGGGGCTTGAGCCTGCGGTTGATGAATCGCTCGATGTGATTGGCGGACAACTGACTCTTGCTCTCGCCGATGATGACCACCTCGCGCCCATTTTCGCGCCCTTTCCCATAAATGTTCACCTCGAGGGAACGGCCCCTGTTATCCGTGAGATAGGTGCGGATGATTTGGCCCTGCACCTCGATGCCATAGTCGGCCTTGAGGAGCTCGGGCAGGGCGCGGTAGGCCGCATTTTCGAGCGTATAACCCACGGTCATCGAGAGACCGCCGAGCTGTCTGCGGGTTTCTCGATGGGCGTCGATCAAGTCGTTGAGCGTCCTTTCGGTCTGCACTTGGGCGGCGGCCAACTTTTCAAGCGTCGCCTCCACGCGGCCCACACGTTCTTCCGTTCGCGCTTGGGCCGCGGCCAACTTTTCAATCGCCGCCTCCACGCGGTCCATGCGGTTTTCCACATGCTCCAGCCGTTCTTCCGCACGCGCTTGGGCAACGACCAACTTTTCAATCGCCACTTCCACATGCTCCAGCCGTTCTTCCGTGCGCGCTTGGGCAATCGCCAGCCTTTTGACCGCGTCCTTGAGGTCTTGCATATCGACAGAAGTAGCCAAGCCGACGCGCTGTTCGTCCAACACCTCGGCGAGAATGGCAACTTGGTCTTCGGTGAACGCACTTTCCAGTTTGCGTTTCGTATCGCGCAACATCGTTTCTCCTCCTTTGGGTTAATACTCGACCTTTTGGTTAATACTCAACGGGTTCTCGCGTTGCAACGCGCCGGGCCGTTGCGGCAATGGCATCGGGCGAGAGGCCCGCTTCATCGCGCAAGTCGCCCTGTGAGCCGTGTTGAAAAAATCGGTCGGGAATGCCCAGCGTATAGACGCGCTGCCCATCGCGCAGCCGGTCGCCCAGATAACGCGCAACAGCCGCGCCGAATCCGCCTTCAACGGTATTTTCTTCGAGTGTGATCAGCGCCCGATAGCGGTCGGATAGATCATCGAGCATTGCCAAATCCATCGGCTTCACAAATCGGCAGTTGATCACCGCGGCGGAAATGCCGTCATCCAACAGCGTTTCCCGCGCTTGACGAGCGTGATCCACCATCGTGCCCACCGCGAGGAACACCACGTCCTCGCCCTCGGCCAAGGCCTCCCACGAACCGATCTTCAGCACCTCGGGATCGCGCCCGGAAAGCGGGGTATGCACATTGCCGCGCGGGTATCGAATGGCAAAGGGGTTATCGACTTGTTGCACCGCCGTATATAACAAATCGCGCAACTCATCGCCGTCCTTTGGCGCGGCGACGATCATATTGGGCACGCAGGTCAAATACGACAGATCGAAATCCCCGTGATGCGTCGGGCCATCGGCGCCGACCAATCCCGCGCGATCCATGCAGAAAATCACCGGCGCGGACTGCAAAGCCACATCGTGGATGAGCTGATCGTAAGCCCGTTGCAAAAACGTGGAATAAATCGCGGCCACCGGGCGCATGCCCTCGAGCGCCATTCCGGTCGAAAACGTCACGGCGTGTTGTTCGGCGATGCCCACGTCAAAAAAGCGGTCCGGATGGGCTTCGGCAAACGCATCCAACCCCGTGCCCTCGGACATCGCGGCGGTCACGGCCACGACCCGGCTGTCGCTGTTTGCCAACTCGATCAATGCCTCGCCAAAAACCGACTGGTACTTGGGCAGGGGCGTTGGGGACGACGGCGGGCTGATCGCGTGGTACTTGGTCGAATCCGCGCTATACGGATCCTCCTCGCCTTCGTGGATCGCCCCCTTGCCCTTGATCGTATGGACGTGCAACAGGACCGGGCCTTTCAAATCCCGCACGTTTTTGAGGGTCTGCACCATCGCTTGCAAATTATTGCCATCCAAAGGCCCGAGGTAGCGAAACCCCAGTTCTTCAAACAAAATCCCCGGCACCAGCATGCCCTTTAGCCCCTCTTCAAACCCACCGAGCGCGCGGCGCAGATTTTCGCCCACAACCGGAATGCGCCCGGCCAAATTCCACGCCTCTTCTTTGATTTTTTGATATAGGGGGTCGCCCGTGATCCTGTCTTTCACGCGGTTGTAAATCGGGTCCGTAATAATGCGCGTCAAGTAGTGCGAAATCGCCCCCACGTTGGGCGAAATGGACATGCGGTTGTCGTTGAGAATCACCAGCAGATCGCGATGGGCAGCGCCGGCATTGTTCAACCCCTCCAACGCGATGCCACTCGTCATCGCGCCATCGCCGATCACGGCGACCACCTTGTGGTTTTCCCCCATCAAATCGCGCTTGGCCGCAAAGCCCAAGGCCGCGGAAATCGACGTGCCCGCATGCCCCACGGCAAAGGTGTCGTACCGGCTCTCACTCCGCAGGGGAAACCCACTGATCCCGCCCGGCTGCCGAATGGTCTTGAGCGCGTCTCGCCGCCCGGTCAGCACCTTGTGCCCATACGCCTGATGCCCCACATCCCACACGATTTTGTCCTGCGGCGCATCGTACAGATGGTGCAGGGCCACCGTCAATTCCGCGGCGCCCAAACTGGATCCAAAATGCCCGCCAATCTCGGTCACCACGTCGATGATGTACTGCCGCAACTCCGTACAGACCTGCTGCAATTCTGCCATCGACAGAGACTTTAAGTCGTCGGGCGAGTCGATCGTTTCGAGAAGGGACATGCTAGCTCCTAAGTGATAAAGCGAGGGCGGTTATGTCTGTGCATCTATCGCCAAATCCTACGGAATCCCCATGTCTTTGTCAAATTAAAACCGCGCAATCGCCGCGCAAACAAAAAAAGACCAGACGCACTGTCTGGCCTTTTGCTACTCGCTACCCAGCCTCCATCGCTATAAGCCGCTCCCCTCACTGATGTAAGGGGGGCCTAGGAGGGGTTTAGATGGCTTCTTAATCGCGTTGCAGAATGTAGAGCTTCAACTCGGTCGGCGGGGGGATGGTTTCGCGGGGTCTGTCTCGATTGCGGTCCATGGTTTCCCAGCGCAAGAGGTATTGCTCGTCGGGGCGCGTTCCCGAGCCGCGCGCGTTGCGTAGGTTGACGGTCATGCCCGGGTAATTTGAGGTGACTCGTTCCAATTCATCGGGAATCTGGTTCTCGGGCCGTGGATACGTGCCGATCACTTGCAGGGTTTTGGGATGCAATTTCCAAATGCCGTATCCCTCTGTTGCGTGCCAATAGCTCAGACTCAATCCCCCATCGGCTTCGGCTTTTACGCCGCCCAATCGGATTTCCGCGCCGATGGATCCGCCGCCGCCAAATTCCCAGCGGTACGTCCAATCGCTCACCTTGTAAAACGCCCAGTCGCCATTTTCCAAGCGCGCGCAATAGGCTTGCGTGTATCCGTTTTCGTCGTGTTTGTGGTAGCTGATCACCGCGCGTTTTTGATCGTCAAAGCCGAGTGATTGCGTCATGTTGATCAGCCCACCGCCCGGGGGCACGGGATCGACGACCGCGCCGCTTTCAAGGGTGACCGGCAAATTCAGCGCGTTGCCGGCCCCGGTTTCCCAAGCGATGAGGTCGCGGCTGCGGGCGTAGGAAATGCTGTGATTGGTCGCGCAATCCGGGGTGTCGCGCCACATCCAGACCATGTGATACCGGCCATCGGGCCCTTTTTCCGGCCTGCGGGCATAGGCATTCATGCGGTCTTGCCCATCCAACAAGGGCGCGGAATGCAAACGCCGCCACGTCTTGGTTTGCACATCGTACACATTGTAAAAATCCACGCCATTGCCACTTTTGCCATCTCGAAACCGGAAAATCAATTCCCGATTTGGGCCGCGCATAAACACGGGATACGTACATCGATCCTCGTTTTTCCCCACCATCGCGGGGATGCGTTCAAAACTCGTTATGTCGCGCGGTCGCGCAGTGCGAAAGTAAATCAGCGGATCCACATGCATGTTGCCGCACAGGTGAATGTGCCCGGAGTCGTCAATCGCCATGGTCAGCGAATTGTGGCTGTCCCATCCGACCTCGGACGACAGTCGCCCGCGATTTTCCAACCAGACCCCTTTGGGTTGGGCAAATGTCCACGTTTTTTTGTCGAGATGGCGCGTCCCCACGGTCATTTTGCGGTCCGCATCGTAAAACGCCACGAACTGCCGGTCGCCGTCCGTCAACAGGTCAAACCCCACGGGATGACCGGACCAGACGGTCGCGATGAAGATCGATCCGAGAATTTCCATAAACTCCTCCAATTAGTTGAGGGATACAGACATCGCTTGTCGGTCTCGCAGGGGAACGAATGCCATAGCCGCAATGTTGCAACATCCGTTCATCCAGAACCGTAAGGGCGTAAAATGTTACGCCCTTAGAAGCCATCTAAAAACTCGGACCGCCATTGAGATAACCACAAAAGCATTCGCTTTTCGCAGGTCAAAACCATATCTATCGGAAAAATAGGATGCCTTGATTCCCCCCTTCCTCGCAGGAAGGGGGGCTAGGGGGGTAGGTCCCGATAATTTTTAGATGGCTTCTTACGTACCGCCCGTACTCATTTCTACACAGCAAGGGCGATTAGATAACTGCTCGCCCTTTCATCGCGGGGATGCCGTCCCCGTGCCGCTCCTTTCCGTACTTGACGCTAGAATATAGTCATTGTTATCATGAAAAACACAAAATACCATCCACTTTTTTTAGGAGGCACGATGATTTACGAACTGCGTACCTACCGCATTCCCGACGGGAAAATGCCCGATATTCTCAGCCGTTTTGAAAATATCACGTTTGGCCTGTTTGAGCGTCACGGCATCGAGGTGACGGGTTTTTGGCAAAAAACGGACGCGAATGAGATCGTCTATATTTGCCGATACGAAAGCGAAGCGGCGATGGAGCGCGCGTGGGCCGCGTTTCGCGCCGATCCCGAATGGATCGAGGCCAGAGCGCGAACCGAAGCCAATGGCCCCATTGTGTCGGAAGTCATTTCCGAAATGATGACCGCGGTGAGAGGCGAGAGGTGAGAAGGGAGCGGTCAGCGGTAAAAAGTAAGGCATGAGATCCCATCCGACGCACGGGCATAGCCCACAACGCAGCGTAGCGGGTCGTCGCCCAATGGCCCCAAAACCCGCGCACGTTGTAGATTTGCTCATCGTAGGCTGTAGCCATCCGTTTTGTCGCGCAATGCAAACAAATGAGCGAACGGACACCGAGGCAGATGAACCACATGAACG
Source organism: Candidatus Latescibacterota bacterium (assembly GCA_965242535.1). Taxonomy (GTDB): domain Bacteria; phylum Latescibacterota; class UBA2968; order UBA2968; family UBA2968; genus VXRD01. The sequence continues at coordinate 2,854,330 of OZ251458.1, read as the reverse complement.
AAGCCACGGCGCGTATTAAAATCGACGAGTTGCTCAAAAAAGCCGGTTGGCGGTTTTTTGACGAAGGGGATAGGCCCGCCAATATCCGGCTGGAGCTCAGCGTCGCCATCGAGGCGTCTGATCTCGATGGTTTGGGAGATGATTTCGAGAAGGCCGGCAAGGGGTTTGTCGATTTTCTGTTGCTGGATGATCGGGGATTTCCGCTGGTCGTGTTGGAGGCCAAATCCGAGGATAAGGATCCGCTCGTCGGCAAGGAGCAGGCGCGCCGGTACGCGCGTTCCCTGGACTGCCGGTTCGTCATTTTGTCCAACGGCAACCTGCACTACTTTTGGGATTTGGACCGGGGCAATCCGCACATCATCACGGCGTTTCCCGCGCCGGATTCGGTGGGACGCTACCGGGAGGTCGTGCCCCAGCCGCAGCGGCTCGTCGACGAGCGCGTCGGCGATGACTATATCGCGCTGACGCAACGGCCCAATTACTCGGTGGAGGCGGCGTGGCGAAACGCCGATGAGCGCGAGGGGTTCATCCGAGAATACCGCTTGCGCTTTTTGCGGCCGTATCAAGTGCGGGCCGTTCGCGCCGTGCAACGCGCCGTGCGGGAGGGTGCGGATCGCTTTCTCTTGGAAATGGCGACCAGCACGGGCAAGACGCTCGTCTCGGCTGCGGTTATCAAGTTGTTTCTCCGCACCGGGAATGCGCGGCGCGTGCTGTTTTTGGTGGATCGGCTGGAATTGGAAGACCAAGCCGCAAAAGTGTTTCAAGTCTTGCTCGCCAACGATTTTGACGCGGTGATTTACAAGTCGCGACGGGAGGACTGGCGCGGCGCGGAGATCGTGGTCAGCACGGTTCAATCCCTGCTGTTCGACAACAAGTACCAGTCGCTGTTCTCGCCGACGGATTTTGATTTGGTGATTTCCGACGAGGCGCACCGATCCATCGGCGGCAATGCGCGGGCCGTGTTCGATTATTTTGTGGGTTACAAGTTGGGACTGACCGCCACGCCGCGAGATTATCTAAAAGGCGTTGCCCATGCCGATGCGGCCGATCCCCGTGAAACCGAGCGGCGGTTGTTGCGCGACACGTACCGCACCTTTGGTTGCGAGAGCGGGCAACCCACGTTTCGCTATTCCCTGATCGATGGCGTGCGAGACCGCGTGCTCATCAACCCGACGGTGGTGGATGCGCGCACGGATGTGACCACGCAACTCCTGTCCGAGCAAGGGTTTATGGTCGCGTTCACGGACGACACGGGCGAGGATCGAGAGGCGACCTACAAGCAACGCGAATTTGAGAAGACGTTTTTCGCGGATGAGACCAACGCGCTTTTTTGCACGGCGTTTATGGAAAACGCGCTGCGCGATCCGGTCAGCGGCGAGATCGGCAAGGCCATCGTTTTCGCGGTCAGCCAGAACCACGCGGCGCGGTTGACCCATCTCCTCAACGAGATCGCCCATCGCATGTTTCCCGGGCGGTATCGATCGGATTTCGCGGTGCAGGTCACGTCGCAGGTGCGGGACGCCCAGCAGTTTGCCGCGAATTTTGCCCACAACAACTTGCTCGGCGCGGGCCATTTTCTGCCCGAATACCGCACGAGCAAGGCCCGCGTGTGCGTGACGGTGGGGATGATGACCACGGGCTACGACTGCCCGGACATTCTCAACCTCGGCTTGTTCCGCCCCATTTTCTCGCCGACGGACTTCATCCAGATCAAGGGCCGCGGCACGCGGCGGCACAATTTTCTCGACCTGCTTTTCGACGACGCATTGAAAGGCGATGTCGCCGAACCGGAGAAGACCGCGTTTAAGCTGTTCGACTTTTTTGCCAACTGCGAATACTTCGAGACCGAGTTCAATTACGCCGAGGTGTTGAAGTTGCCCCGACCGCGAGGTACTGCCCATGCCCGGGAAGGCATCGATGAGCAAACCGCCTATCTCGGCGCCTATCGGCATTTGGGGCCGGACGCACTCGCGGCGGTTCGAGAGGAACGCATCGGAGCGGAGGGCATGCGGATCGACCGCATGTTTTTCGACCGGTTTGCGGACGCGGTGCGCGGGGACGAGACCGTCGTGCAGGCGGTTGAAGCGGGTCAGTGGGAGCGCGTTATCGACTACGTCCACCGCGAGGTGTTCAACAAGCCGGAGGAGTATTACACGTTGGAGAAGTTGCGCCGCGCCGCGGATGTGGATCGCCGCTTGACCCTGCGCGAAATTTTGGAAAAAGCCTTGGGTCTCATCCCGCGCTTCAAGTCCAAAGACGAGTTGCTAGACGAGGAATTCGACAAGTTCCTCGCGGATCAAAAGCTGGAAGACCCCGAGGTCATTCTCGCCGTCAAGCCCTACTTCAAGGCGTATAGCACCAGCGATCAGATTCGATACATCATGGACCGCGGACGCTATACCGCATTGGTCACCAACCCGATCTTCTCCCTCGACGACCTGATCCTCGTGCCCGAGGAATACCGCACTATCGTTTCCGATTACGTCAAGGACTACGTGTCGTTAAATCAATTTGTTTGAGGCGGGAGACGGGAGAGGCGGAAGACGGGAGACGGGAGACGGGAGACGGGAGACGGGAGGCGAGAGGCGAGAGGCGAGAGGCGAAAGGCGAAAGGCGAGAGGCGAGAGGCGAGAGGCGAGAGGCGAGAGGCGAGAGGCGAGAGGCGAGAGGCGAGAGGCGAGAGGCGAGAGGCGAAAGGCGAGAGGCGAGAAGCCACAAAAGGCACGAGCGGGGTACAACTGGCGACAGCCAGTTCACAACACAAAAAGGTTCAAAACCACTTCTGTGCCTTCTGTGCTTTTTGTGGCTATCCAAAACAGAAGTTGGAAGTACGCCGCACGAGAACACAAAAAGGTAAAAAGCCTATTACTCTGTAAAGCAAATAATTCGGAAATTCAATTTTTCAAGAGCTTGATGGACGGGGTGCCTTACATCAAATAAGCCATCGCCAACCGTGCCCTCTCAAAAGCCCATCAACGAAAGCCATCAGGCACAGCGCGCAAGTCCGTTTCGCAACCCACATCCATTTTGCAACCCCCCTTGCAGGCTGACTCATGTCGTGCGATTACAAAAGCGATTTGCGCTGTGCCTAGCCCCTCGGCGCATGAGAGCGGCATTTTTTGCCTACTTTTTTTTGCTGTTGAAAAAAAGTAGGTCGCCGAAGGCATCGAAGGCAACAAACGATGCTTTCGGACCAAACGTGTTAGAAAAGCGAGTAACGTCAGTGCTGAGTTGTGCGTCTCAAAATTTGGTATCATTTAATTTTGTGCTTTTTGTGGCTATCCGATTGTGTTTTTGCGGCTCGAAAAGGAAATCCCATGCTGGACGCGGAGACGAAACGCCGGATCGATACGGCGCGCGACATTTTGGTCGGCAAGGTGCCCGATCCCAAAAGTCAGGTGGAGCAAATTACCATCGCGCTGATCTACAAGTTCATGGACGACATGGACGCGCAGAGCGAGGCGTTGGGCGGGCAGCGCGGGTTTTTCGCAGGCGCGTTCGCCCCTTATGGCTGGGCGAAGTTGATGCGCGGTGGCCTCGGCGGTTACGAGATGATCGAACGCTACATGAACGCCATTGCGAAAATGCCCGAGAACCCCGGCATTCCCCAGTTGTTTCGCAACATTTTCAACAACGCCTTCTTGCCGTATCGAGACCCGGAGACCCTGCGCGCGTTTCTCAAGGTGATCGACGAGTTTGAATACGATCACTCCGAGCGCCTCGGCGATGCGTTTGAGTACTTGCTCTCGGTGCTCGGTTCGCAAGGCGATGCCGGGCAGTTCCGCACGCCGCGTCACATCATCGATTTCATGGTCGCCCTTCTCGATCCAAAGAAGGACGAGACCGTGCTCGATCCGGCCTGTGGCACGGCGGGGTTTCTGATCTCGTCCTACAAGCACATTCTCGCGGCGAACGCCGATGACCGCGGGCAAAGCACCCTCTCGCTGGACGACAAGGGGCGGCTGGCGGTCAACTTCCGCGGCTACGACATTTCGCCGGATATGGTGCGCCTGTCGCTGGTGAACCTGTATTTGCACGGGTTTGTCGCGCCGCAGATTCGCGAATACGACACGCTGACGAGTGAGGAGCGTTGGGCGGATCGCGCCGATGTGATTCTCGCCAATCCGCCGTTTATGTCGCCGAAGGGAGGTATCCGTCCGCACCATCGCTTCTCGGTCAAGTCCAAGCGCAGCGAGGTGCTGTTTGTGGATTACATCGCCGAGCATCTCACGCCGACGGGACGCGCGGGGATCATCATTCCCGAGGGGGTCATTTTTCAGAGCCAGAACGCCCACAAACAGTTGCGAAAGATGCTCATCGAGGACTCTCTCATCGCCGTCGTCTCGCTGCCGGCAGGCGTGTTCCAACCCTATTCCGGCGTCAAGACGTCCATTCTGATCCTGGACAAATCCCTCGCAAAAAAGACCGACCGCATCGCCTTTTTCAAGGTGGCAAACGATGGCTTTGACCTAGGCGCGCAACGCCGCCCCATCGCCGAGAACGACCTGCCGCAAGTGCAAGCCGAACTCGCCGAATACTTGCACTACCTGCGGACAGGCGAATCAGCAGACGCGCCCCAAGTGGCAGAACGAGGCGTGCAATACACGGCAAAGCAAGGACTAGTCGTAAAAAAAGATCGAATCGCAGAAGGCGGGGAATACAATCTGAGCGGGGAAAGGTATCGGGAAAATCGCAAACGCACTTCGGAGTTTCCCTACGTACCGCTTGACGAGATTGCCAAAATCGTTGCGGGCAATTCCGCCCCACAAGGTGCAGAGTATTTCGAGAACGGCAAATTCCCATTTATTCGCACCTCGGATGTCGGGGCAGTTCACCGCTCGGCTAATTTCTTTGGCACTGCGGACAAAGTAAATCAAAAAGCTGTTGACGAACTGCGCTTGCGGCTCTTGCCACCGGGGACAATTCTTTTTCCAAAGAGCGGAGCTTCGACTTTTCTAAACCATCGTGTCCTAATCAGCGAGGCGGCGTATGTGTCGAGCCATCTGGCCTGTATTATCTGCGATGAGCAAAAGGGCTTGCCCAAGTACGTCTATTACTTGTTGTGCCAGCTAGACGCTCGGGTGATTACGCCCGACCAAGCCTATCCTTCCCTGCGGCTGAAAGAACTTGGCAACATCGAAATCCCCTTGCCACCCCTTGAAGTTCAGCGAGAAATCGTAGCGGAAATTGAGGGCTATCAGCGCGTCATTGATGGCGCGCGCGCGGTAGTGGAAAACTACCGGCCGCATATCGCGATTGATCCCAAGTGGTCGATGGTGGAGATTGGCAAAGTTATTAAAACTGTAACACCACCTGCCAAAATTCGGGCTAGGGATTTTAGCACTGACGGAAGGTATCCGGTTATAGATCAATCTCAAAACCCCGTCGCTGGTTGGACGAACGATGAAAAATACTTAATTGATGGTTCCAGCGGCATGGTGATCTTTGGAGATCACACCTGTGCAGTCAAATTTACAGATGATAAATTTGCCCAAGGCGCAGATGGAATTAAAATCCTTACCGTTAACAAGCAACTGGAACCGAAGTTTCTCTATTTTTTTTTGTTGAGCTATCCAATCATTCCGGACGGTTACAAGCGACACTTCAGAAAATTAAGGGAAACGCCCATAGCCATTCCGCCGCTGGCTATCCAGCAAGCCATCGTTGCAGAGATAGAGGCGGAACAAGCGTTGGTGGATGGCAACCGGGAATTGATCGAGCGATTCGAGGAGAAGATACGCGATGCGGTGGGAAGGGTGTGGGGGGAGGGGATAGGCTAAAAGCCGAGTGGGAAGTTGATCAGTCAATGGTACTCTGGCAGATGTTTTTGAATCTTTTGGAAAATCTCATGCATACCACTCGGTAGTTTTCGGCATATCAACGGCTTGGATTTCTCCAGCAACCGACATATTCTATATCGGTCACATAGGATGCAGTTGACGGTACGTGACCGATCTTCCCGCCACTCTGTGAGCTTGATGCGCGGGAAATGAGGAATCAACAAAAAATTTGTATGATCTGTATCTAACCGCACGAACCCCGATAAGGCATGACGACTTTGGGCTTCGTGTTTTTTGTTCCACCACTCTTTTGCCACTGTGCATTGAGCAAAGGCGAAAAATGGGTACTCCAATTCGTCGTCAAAAGAACAAATGGCAATCAAATCAATACCAAATTCGCGTTGCGTGTCGGGCAGTTTCTCTATTTCCTCTTGATACTCTTGGGCGTTTAATTTTCGAGCCAAGGCCGGAATGGCCTCGCGTGCGGACCACCCAAGATTTTTTCTATCCTCGCTGTTTTGACTAAACAGAAAAACCTCTGCCCAATCGGGAAATAACGCCTGCATCGCCTCTTTGCAGAGATTTTCAAACTCCACCCTCAAATTATGCCGCAAGACGGGAATCATCCGATTGTGACATGAACAGGTCAGCAAGAACAGATACGACAAATAGTGTTTCTTGGACGTTTGAGGTGCAAACTGCACTTCGTCATCGTCTTGCCTGAAGGGATAAGTTTTCCCCAACCAGAATGCGCGGTTTTTGATAAGAGCCTTCGCCTCTTCAAACTTTGCATTAAGATCATCAACTTGCTCGCCTTGTAAAAACTCATCCTCAAAAAGAATCTCACTTTGAACTGCTTGTATAAAATCTGCGCGTGTGAAACGACCGTCGTAGTCGCCATCCAATGCGACGATCAACTCAATGCAGTCGGCTAAATCAACGACATCGTCAACTATCTCTTGACTCCAAGGAAAATCAATCATTGTGAATCCACCTCTAAGTAGTTGATTGCTATACTAAGTGCTTTATTTGCTTCTCGGACGCGCTCCACCACATCATGATCATCAGGCGATACGGAGTGCAGATTAGAGTTTGCTTGCTTAAGATGTTCAATAGCGTTGACTATAGCTTGTAAAAACTCTTTTTTATTATCTTTTGTAGCACTAAAAGCACTCTCCAATGACACACCTTGCCGGAGCTTTTCCAGGGCATCTGGATTTTCTATTATCGCACTCAATTTGGGAATGTTTCGAGACTCGCCAAGGATTGTGGAACCCTGACTATCTTTTTTGAACATCCACTCCGTGAGTTCTTTAAGATGTTTTTTGTCTAAGGATTTTGGATCGGCAATGGGATATGTTGAACTACCGTCTTCCTCCCTGGTGCCAACAAATGACGCGATTTCCGTGTTCCCAATCGCTGTGTAGAACACGCCAAACTGAAAACTTTCTTCGTCCAAACCGTCAATATCAAAAAAGTCCCGTTTATCAATGGCTTCATACGCTGCTAAAGCATCCAGATTTCTTTGGACAGCATTACTTTTGCTACCGATTTCACGGGCAATCTCAATACAGCGTTCTTTCGGTTCACCCGATGCTTTCTCGAACAACAATTTTAAGTATCTCGCCTTTGCCAAAGGATCCCAGCGTTGGACCCCAGAAATATGTCGAAATCCAAGATATTGCAGAGCATCATCCCTTGAGTTGACGATATACGCTGGAATGTCGGTTGGCTTGTATTCGGCTTCTTCTGAAGCTCTTGTAATGCTACGGCGGTCTCCTGCCAATCCTGGGTCTTGCAACAGTTTCAATGCTGCCAGTCTGCGATTGCCTTCCAAGACTGTGTATTTGCCGTTTTTAGCAGGCATTACAACGATGGCTTCGCCCGAAAAAAAATCATTCTCCCCGATTGAGATCATCAAGTCCGCAATACCGGTTTTTGTCGCCAAATACTTGATAATGTCGCTTTCTTTTTTACTTACCGTAGGCGGCAGACGCGGGTTTTTCTCGTCAAATTCGATCTGGTCAATATTGAGTGTCTTAAAGTTCATGAGAACACCTCTCCCGGTAGGGCTTCAAAAATCTGTCGGAAGATCATCGGCGGCACGGCATTGCCAACAACCTTGTATTTATTCATCAATCCCGTCGTATCTGGAAACGTCCAACCGCCGAGATCTTGCAGAGCTGCTGCTTCTTTGTACGAAAGCCTGCGGGCTTTTTGGGAGTCTCCTTGGAAAATCCATTTATCTTTGCCTATTTTTTTTAGCGGCGGACTCATGGGGTGCAACGGCATGTGGCGTGCGTTTGCGAGTATTGTTTTGCTTGGTTCATCCCAGCCGCGGTAGCGGTCACGAGAGAGATAGTACCAATGAAAATCCTGATCGCAAAATTCGCCTTCAGGCCACTCTTCCTCCAAGTCTCCCAAGAAATCTCGCTGTGTCTTCACCGGTTGCAATCCCGGGCCGTGTGTGGGTTTTGGAAACTCGTATTTTATGCCGAAATCTGAGCGAATGCCGACGATAAAAATCCGTTGCCTTTCTTGTGCCAGACCGTACTGCGCGGCATTGATGAAGTCCCAGTTGACGCGGTATCCAGCGAAACGGAAACGGACGAGTTGTGCAGTCAAAAAATGTCGATTGTTACTCCTCGCCATGCCAGGTACGTTTTCTACGATAAAAACTTTCGGACGGATCTTTCTCAGAGCGCGATCAAATTCGCGGTAAAGTCTATTGATTTTGCGCCCGGCATCGCGCGCTCCGCCTTGACAATAGCCTTGGCAAGGATAGCATCCCGCCAAAACATCCGCCGACGGAAAGGCTTTGATTTGGTCAATGCTATCGGTCTTGAAATCGGTCTCGGGGAGATTGGCTTCATAGACCTCTTTGGCATAGGCCAGAATATCGTTTGCCATCAAAATCTCGCAACCTGCATCGATCAGCCCTTTATCGGAACCCCCGCATCCGGTAAAAAGAGAAACTGTTTTCAATGCGCGCCCTTGAATGTTTCTACCAAGGATGCCTGTATTCAAGGGTTGGGCTGACGTACTGTTATTCAGGTTATCTTTATTTAGCATGGCCTCATTCTTTGTTGCCGAGCAACTGTCCTTACCTGTCTGAAACTCGGTCGAACCCTGAATGCCCTGAAATTTTGTTTTGGGGCGGTTCATAACGACCTCCCAATAGTTATGAGGTCCATAGCAGGTGCTGATGCCCTCATTCAGCAAAGTCCGCATGTGTTACCAGGTTTCCATTACGGCCTTGTTCAAAAAGCCGTGTCAGTTGACCGGTACCGCCCAATTATATGCTAAAAATAAAAAAAGGAAAACCGCTTTGTTGACTGGTCGGTCAGTGGCAGATTCCCCACAGCGATGCCGTTTGGTTTGCGGTGCTCATGCGCGTATGTATGGGGTTATGCGGGGGTGAGGAAGGTGTGGGACGAGGAAGGAGAAAGAGGCTATCCATTCAGCGTTCAGTACATGCCTTGACTTTTGGGCGAAATATACTATACTTATGTTTAGGTATTCGTTGCGAACTTAACAGACAGAATGGGCACGGGAGCTTTTATGTCTCGCAAAAGCACCATTGAATGGACCAACAGCACTTGGAACCCGGTCACCGGTTGCACAAAGGTGAGCGCGGGATGTGACCATTGTTATGCCGAACGCCTCTCCGAGCGTTTTCGCGGCGTCAAGGGCCATCCTTTTGAAAGCGGCTTTGATCTCACCCTACGGCCCGAGCGTCTCGAGCAACCGTTGCGCTGGCGGCAACGACAACTCATCTTCGTCAATTCGATGAGCGATCTCTTTCACAAAGACATTCCCACCGAATACATCGCCCGCGTATTCGACACGATGGAACGCGCGGACTGGCATACCTATCAAGTGCTCACCAAGCGCAGTTCGACGATGCGCGATTTTGTCCATCAGCACTACTCAGGTCAACTGGCCCCTCCGCATATCTGGCTCGGCGTCTCGATTGAAAACGCCGCGGCCATGACGCGCTTGCGGCATTTGAAGCAAACCAACGCCTCTGTGCGCTTCGTCTCATTCGAGCCGTTGATCGGCCCTCTCGGCGCGGTGAATTTGGAAGGCATTCACTGGGTCATCGCCGGGGGCGAAAGCGGACCTGGCGCGCGTCCGATGCAAAGAGAATGGCCGCGATCCTTGCGCGACCAGTGCCAGGCCCAGCGCGTGGCCTTCTTCTTCAAGCAATGGGGCGGGCGCACCTCCAAAGCGGGCGGCAACGCGCTCGACGGACGCCAATGGCTGGAATATCCACAAGTGGAATCCGAACAGCAACTCGGCGTGCCGTTACAAGTGGCAGGCGTGCCGACAGACGATAGAAACGACCTGCCCGACGTTGGCCCTTGGGCGAAAGAGAAACTGGAGTGTCTCCACAAATATCTCCATGCCTATACAACCATTCTCAGTAATCAGAAACGGTGGCTCAAAGGGTACTTCTACATCGACGCCTTTGCAGGACCTGGAACGCTTAAAATTCGCCATCAACAAACGGACGATCCCGGTCAGAAATTATTACTTGAAGTCTCCAATCATGGTAGGCAAGATGCGGATGAAGCCGAGTACATTAGCGGGTCTCCGCGTGTCGCGCTTGAGTTGGAAAAGCCCTTTACGGATTACGTGTTCATTGAAATTGATAGACAGCGTCTAAAGCAACTCAAAGATTTGAAGGATGAATACAAGGGTTCAACGAGACGGATTCACCTCCGCAAGGAGGACTGCAATGATTATCTGCGCGAACTGCTAAAGAAGATACAGGGAGAAAAGTGGCGCGGTGTGATCTTCCTCGATCCCTTTGGCATGCAAGTACCATGGGAAACCATCGCCGAAATAGGCAAGACCAAGGCCATCGAGATTTTCATAAATTTTCCCGTGGGCATGGCTATCCAGCGTTTGCTCAAGAGAAGTGGACGATTCACGCCTAAAGAACGCAACAAGCTCGACCAGTACTTCGGAACCAGTGAATGGTACGATTTGCTCTACAAACCTGAACAGGAGTTGTTTGGAGAGAACATCACCAAAATACAAGAATCGGGCGATGTTCTCGTGAAGTGGTATCGCCAACGGCTCAAGGGTGTTTTTCCCTGTGTTTCCGTTGCAAGAGAAATTCAAAGCCCCAACGGTCGCCCGCTCTATTACCTCATTTTTGCTGGCCCCAATAAGACGGGCGCGAAGATAGCGAATGATGTATTGAAACAGGGCGCGAGGCGCGTACAATAACGGCAAGCGCGGCACCGCGTTGCTTTTATCGACAGTTCACCACAGTTTGGTTGTGTTTCACACATCACCTTTAACCTTATGAGGAACACCTTATGAGCATTCTCATCGACAGCGACACCCGCGTGATCGTCCAGACGTTTTCCAGCAGCAGGGCAATGGGGGGCGAGGCGCGGTTTCACTTGCAACAAATGGTGGCATACGGCACTCAGGTCGTCGGCGTGGTCAATGCGGGCAAGGGCGGCGAAAGCGCGGATGGAGTGCCGGTGTTTGACACGGTCTCCGAAGCGATGGCACAAACCGGTGCCACGGCATCGGCCAATTTTGTTCCCGCGCCCTTTGCTGCGGACACCATTATGGAAGCCGCCGATGCGGGCCTGCCTTTGGTCGTGTGCATTTCCGAGCACATCCCGGTTTTGGACATGCTCGAGGTCAAACACTACTTGGCGGATAAATCCACGCGCTTGATCGGCCCGAATTGTCCGGGGCTGATTTCCCCGGGCAAGTGCAAAATCGGCATTATGCCCGGCGCGATTCACCGCGAAGGGCGCATCGGCGTGATTTCGCGTAGCGGCACGCTCACGTACGAGGCGGTCTCGCAACTCACCGATGCCGGGTTTGGGCAATCGTCCTGCGTGGGCATTGGCGGGGATCCGATCATCGGCACGACCTTCACGGACTGCCTCATGCTCTTTCGAGACGACACGGATACGGACGCGGTGATCGTGATCGGAGAAATCGGAGGCACTGCGGAAGAGGAAGCCGCCGCGTACGTCAAAGCCCATTTCGACAAGCCCGTGGTCAGTTTTATCGCGGGCCAAACCGCGCCCCCCGGCAGGCGCATGGGACACGCAGGCGCGATCATCTCGGGCGGGCAAGGCTCTGCGTCCGATAAAATGGCGGCCCTCCGAGATGCGGGCATCCACGTCTGCGAAAGCCCCGCGGAAATGGGGGCTACGATGCAGGCGGTGGTAGGGTAATGCGTTCCTCGCTCATCCGCGTAATCCGTTTAATCCGCGATCCAGACAGGTGCCTTGCGATGCGGACAGGCACGGGGGCCTGTCCCTACGGATGATGGCGGCAAGGAGACAAAAGGCGGAGGTGGATTGGATGGCGCATGTCGTACAAAGCACACAGCGGCGGGAGGGTTGTGGGGGGTAATCCGCGCAATCCGCGCAATCCGTTTAATCCGCGATCCCAGACAGCGAGAACCCCGGTATCATCTTTTGATGACGCCGGGGTTTTGGTTTTGCGTGGCGATGATGCGTCCGCCGTTATTCCAAAATCGCTTCGAGATAGCGTTTGGCGGACAAGATGCCCGCCGCGTTCTTTTCGGCACTGCCGCTGTAGCGGTGGTCTTCTAATTCGATGGACAGGGGGCCGTCATAGCCGATTTCCTCCAGACGCGCAACCACCCATTTCCAATCCACCACGCCCCAGCCGGGAATGCAATAGCGCCACCAGCCTTCGCCGTGCCCGTAGCGTTGCCCAAACGATTGGCCCAAGCATCCAAACTCGTACAGCCCATCCGCCAAGAGTTCGGTATCTTTGGCATGCACATGCCGCACCCGGTCGCCAAACTCGATCAGCACGCGCTTGTAATCCACGCCGATGCGCGCAAAGTGCGATGGGTCGTAACACATTCCCAAATTGGGCGATGGAACAACTTCAAAAACAGCGCGCAGGGTTTCGGGCGTACACCCCAAATTGGGATACGCGGGCGGTGGGCCGGGCCAGGGTTCAATGGCGAGAAACACATCGCGCTCTTCCGCCTCTTTCACGATCTCGGGATAGCTCTGTTTGAACACCTCAAACGTCTCGGCGCGCTTCTGCAACCGGTCGTCGGGCGAAAGACACAGAAAAATCACGCCAGAACCGTGCGCGCCAACTGCGCGGATGCGTTGCTTCATCGCGGCCACGGCTTCGCTTCGCACGCGCTCATCTTTGCTCAACACGCCGCCACCCGCGCCCCAATCCACGCTGCCAATGCCGATCTCCACCTCGTCGCACAACGCGCGAATTTCAGCATCGACTTCGGGCAGATCGATCGCCCCCAAACCATTGTCTGCGGCCCATTGAATGATGCCTTCCAATCCCATCTCCCGCCCCATCGGCGGGATTCGCATACCCACATGCATGTGTTGCCTCCTATGAAAATAGCGGTTAGCGGTTAGCCAATATAAAAATGTAGCGTGCAATGTAGCATAAGTGGAGATGAACGCCTGAGAACGCAGATGCCTCGTCTTTTGCCTCTATCTTTGCACGGGCCACGCATTCTCCCGTCTCCCCGCTTGCGCCTCTCTCGTCTCAAGCGTAAATTTCCCTGGCGATGAATACATTCGACACCTACCGCGCCCTGATGGATGATCTCGACCCGAATGGGGAACCCGTAGTGCGATTTGTGCAACGGGTTCAAACCGCGCAGCCGTGCAACCGCATCGGGGTGCTCGATGCGTCCTTCAATCCGCTCACGCTCGCCCACGAGGCCCTCGTGCGCTATGCCCACGCCGCGTTTGGCTTTGATGAAATTGTGCTCCTGCTCGCCAAAGCCAATGTCGATAAAGCCCTGTTTGGAGCCGATTTGGGCCAGCGTCTCGCCATGATGGCGCGTTACGCGGATGCGGTCGACGACCTCTGTTTGTCGGTTGCGGGATGCAGCCATGCGCGATTTATCGACAAGGCGAGCGCGCTAAGGCCGCATTTTCCATCCGATGCCCAGTGCTGCTTTCTCGTTGGGCACGACACCTTGATCCGCATTTTTGACCCGCGCTATTACGCGGATATGTCCGCCGAACTCCACGCCTTGTTTTCCCTGTGCCACGTCGTATCTGCCAACCGCGCCCCGTTTGACCGAGATGCTTTTCAGCGGTTTATGGCGCGTCCGGAATGCGCGCCGTTTGCGGCCCGCGTCCACCCCCTCCAACTGCCCCCCTCCTTTGGCGACATCTCTTCCACATCGGTGCGCGACCGCATTGCAAAAGGCGCGTCTATCGCCGACCTCGTACCCCAATCGGTTGCCCAATTCATCGAGACATTCGGCCTTTACAAAAAAACGCGCCATAGCTCGGGGCGTGAGATTTAGGTCATAGGCGAGATGAATCGCGTATGCCGATGCCGATCACCCTTCCGATAGCTCGCGCAACATGCTCACCAACATCTCGAGTCCCGCCACATAGCCGCGCCACCGAAAGCCCGCGATGATGCCGATGGCAATTTCCGAAAACAGAGAATGCCTCCGCCACAATTCTCGCGCGTGGATATTGGACAGGTGAATCTCGACGAGCGGCAACGCGGCGTCTTCGAGCGCGTCTCGCAGGGATACGCTCGTCGTGGTCAGGCCCGCGGGATTGATGAGCACGCCATCTGCGGCATCGCGCATCTCCTGCACTTTTTCGACGAGCGCGCCTTCATGATTCGATTGGAAACACGCGATCTCGCAACCCAATTCCTCCGCCTTTTGTTCGAGAAGCGCGTGGATTTCGCCCATCGTCACGCTGCCGTAATGCTCGGCTTTTCGCCTGCCCAGCATGTTGATGTTGGGGCCTTGTAAAACGAGAATTTTCATGGGTGACCTCGGGTCTTTTGGCCGGGCGCATTTGCGTTCATCCGCGTTCATCCGCAGTTGTTTTCTCCGGTGCCAGCATCGCGATCAGTTGCGACAAGGTGGCTTTCATTTTGTTGCGCGGCACGATCATATCCACGAATCCGTGTTCGAGGACTTGTTCGGCGCGTTGGGCTTGGCGAAGGGCTTCCATCTCGGCGGCACTGACGGACGACCCGGTGATGCGCGGCCCCGTAAATCCGATCAGCGCGTTTGGCTCGGCGATATTGACATCGCCGATCGACGCATAGCTCGCGGCCACGCCTGCGGTTGTCGGATCGGTCATCACCGAGATAAACAGCAGGCCCTGGGCGGAAAATTGCGACAAGGCGGCATTGACCTTCGCCATCTGCATCAGGGACAAAATGCTCTCTTGCATGCGCGCGCCGCCGGATCGGGACACGATGATCAAGGGCAAGTGATCGCGCATGCACCGGTCGATCACCCTGCATATCCGCTCGCCCTCCGCCGAACCGAGTGACCCGCCGATAAACCCGATTTCATGCACGGCAATGCCCACGCCCATCCCGTCAATCGCGCCCGTGCCTACCTGCACGGCGGCATCCATGCGCGTGCGCTTGCGGTATTCCTTGAGCCGATCCGGGTAGGGCTTCAGATCGACAAATGCGAGCGGATCGGCCGATTTGACCTCGCGGCCGATTTCCTCAAACGAACCCTCGTCGAGCACAGCGGCGATGTAATCCGCGCTGGAGATGCGGACGTGGTGCTTGCAATGCGGGCAAATCCCCGTGTTTTGCTCCAACTGCTTGCGGTAAATGATCTGCTCGCACCGCTCGCACTTGAGCCAAACGCGCTCGGGCATGCTGCGCCGTTGCACGAGCGTGCGAATGCCGGATTTGAGTTTGTTAAACCAATTCATCGATGGCCTCCACATGGCGAATGGATTAGTATAGAATGTTCTGGCGTTTTTTTCAAGGGCAAATCTGGGATGAGCCACGAGCGGGGTACAACTGGCGATAGCCCGTTCAAAGGCACAAAAGGAATGACGGGAAATGGGGGGTTGCTTTTAGAGAGCCACCCTCTGATTCAGCAAGGGAGTAGCGTCACCCATTCCCGTTTTTTTGTTGACGTAATTTCAACTCTCTTATAGATTTTTCCTCGAAATTCACATCCGCTTATACTTTAACAGGAGAGGTTTCCGTGCTGATCACGAGTTTGAAGGTTTTCTGCGACTTGATCGATACGCAGAGTTTTTCCAAAACCGCCGTTCTCAATTCCGTTACCCAGTCCGCTGTCAGCCAGCAACTCAAAAGCATTGAAAGCCGCCAGGGCGCACAGCTCGTCGAGCGCGCAAAACGGCGTTTGACCCTCACCGCAGAGGGCGAGATTTTCTACCGCTATGCCCGCGAAATCGTCAAACACTACGAGGAAATGGGACACCGCATCCAAGCGATGGACGGGGTCGTTTCGGGCACTGTGCGCTTGGCTTCCATTTACAGCGTGGGCATGCTCGAACTCGCGCCCTATCTCAAAACCTACCTCAAAGCCTATCCCCGGGTCAATTTCCGCTTGCAATACGATCAAGTGCAGGCAATTTACGAAGACGTGGGCAATGGCGGAGCGGATTTGGGCATCGTGCCCTATCCGCGCACCCTGCCCGATGTGGAAGTGATCCCATTCACGCACGACCAGATGGTCGTGATCGCGCATCCCGACCGCAAATTGGCCTCGCGCAACGCCATTGCCCCAAAAGAACTCGACAAATACCCGCTCGTTCTCTTCACCCCCGAAACCCCAACGCGGCACGCCATCGATGAGTTCTTCAAAAAGCACGACGTGCATCCCAACGTCGCGATGGAACTCAACCACATCGCCACCATCAAACACGCGGTCGAAGTCGATATCGGCATTTCGATCGTGCCGCTCAATGCCGTAGAACAAGAGGTCAAACGCAAGACCCTCGCGTGCCTGCATTTCGCGGATCGGGATTTTGACCGGTCCTTGGGCATCCTCTATCGCAAAGGCCGCAGTTTGTCTATGGCGACCCAAAAGCTGCTCGACATTCTCTTGAACGGCGTTCAAACATCCGACACCTGATCGGTTTTTCTATGGCACTTCCAACCGAACTCCCCCTCTTTCCGCTCGACATGGTGTTGCTGCCCTATCGCCGCGTTCCCCTGCACATTTTTGAGGAGCGATACAAACAGATGATCGGCGAATGCCTAGATGGCGATACCGAGTTTGGGATCGTGTGCGGCGCGGACGACGATTTTGAGGACATCGGATGCGCGGCGCGTGTCGTCGGCGTGCTCAATCGGTTTTCCGATGGCCGCATGAACATTTTGATCGAGGGGACGCGCCGTTTTCGCGTGATGCAACAATACGAGATTCACTCCTATCTCTCGGCCTTTGTGGAAGATGTGGAAGATGAGGACGAAGATGTCGACCTCGCATTGGAAAATCGCGCCCAATCGCTCTATGCCGAAGCCCTAAAACTCTCGACGGGCTGGCTATCGCCCCAAATGCCCGAGATGGATCCGGGTGAATTTTCTTATCTTCTAGCCGCCAATCTGACCTTTTCCCTCCGCGAACAGCAAGCCCTTTTGGAAAACACCTCGCCCAACCAACGCCTCGCAACCGCGTCCAATGCCCTCGAAAAATCGCTCGTTACCATGCGCGAAGTCAAACGCCGCACCCGCGGGAACGGGCATTTGGGGAGCAACCCGTAGTCCGTGGTCGACGAAAGCGAACTACCCAACCCCCATCATCCGTAGGGATAGGCCCCGTGCCATCTGTACCAACTAATTACTCTGTAAATTAAGTTATTCTCAATTTTGACACGCACCAACCCGCACCGACGTGGCTCGCTTGTCTAAAGCGTTTGGTCCTTCAGCATCATTTGTTGCTTTCTATGCCTTCGGCGACCTACTTTTTTTCAACAGCAAAAAAAAGTAGGCGAGCGGGGTACAACTGCCCCAGCAGTTCAAAAATGCCGCTCTCATGCGCCGAGGGGCTAGCACAGCGCAAAGCGCTTTTGTAACAGAACGACATGCACCAGCCTGCAAAGTGGGTTGCAAAATGGATGTTGGTTGCGAAATGGACTTGCGCGCTGTGCCCGATGGCTTTCGTTGATGGATTTTTGGATCGCACGGGTTGCGATGGCTTCTCTGAAGGACGGTGGAACAGCAAATAATGAATTAGTTGGTACAAATGGCACGGGGGCCTGTCCCTACGATAACCTCTGACTCTCTGCTCTGTAAGGGCGTAAAATTTTACGCCCTTACGCGGCCTTACGCGGCCTTACGCGGCCTGACTACTGACCTCTGCCTTTTGCCTCTCCCGTCTCCCGTCTCCCGTCTCCCCTCTTGTATCTTCGGACAGGCACGGGGGCCTGTCCCTACGATTGCGATTGCTTCTCCCGTCTCCCGTCTCCCGTCTCCCGTCTCCCCGCCTTTGTGTTTTTGACGCACAGTGTGAATTTTTGCTACATTTACGGATGGGAAGCAGGTGGCGAGTGAAATTTGGTAACATGTTAAAAATGATGATCTTATGATTTTTGGGTGCGCGATGAGATCCCTTGGCACGGGAATTGCGATTTGCAGCGCGGGGAGGATGGCGTTTTCGGGAAAATTTGAAACTCTTAGCAGGAGGGTCATGATGAAGCGCGTTGTGATTTTGATGTTGGTGGGCTTGGCAATGGGTTGCGATGTGGTCGATCCGACCACGCTTACGGGGGCCGTTGAAAAGATCGGGCCCGGAGCCTTTGTCAATGCCACCGTGGCCATTTTGACCGAAGAGGGTTATACCATCGCGACGTCCGATCACGTCGCGGGATTGGTCACGACGGATTGGCGCGATGAGTCGAGTTTTGCCAGCCAGGCGTTTTTGAATATCTCGCGGCGCACGCGCATCTCGGTGGTGATCAATTTTCAATCGTATCAGGTCAATGTGCAGATGACCAAACAGAAAAAAGACGGCGAGGATCCCTGGCGCAATGACGGGCTTTCAAATAGCGATAGGAACCGGATGCAGTCGATTCTCAGGCGCATTCAAGATCGCGCACGGGCCGTTGCGGGCAGCGGAACGAGTTAAAGGAGCGTAGCGTGAAGCGTTATTTGAAGGTTTTGGCGCTGCTGGCAATGGTGCCGCAGTCCGTTTGGGCCGCGACCTTGAGCGGGTTCGTCGCGGATCAAAGCAATGGCGAGTCCCTGCCTTATGCGAGTGTGGTGCTAAAGGGACCGGGCGACCCCATCGGCGCGTTGAGCAATGTCGATGGGTACTACGCCATTCAAGGCATCCCCGCGGAGACGGAATACGTCTTGACCATCTCCTACATCGGGTACATCGGTTTTCGGGATACGCTGAGGTTGCGCGCAGGCGAAACGCGGCGGCTCGACGTGCAACTCCAACCCGAACCCATCGCGGTGCAAGAGATCGTGGTGGAGGCCAAGCGCGAGGAGACGGAACAGCGCATTCAGCCGGGGTTTGTCGAAATCGAGACCGCGCAAATCCGCGAGATGCCGTCCATCGGCGAGACGGATATTTTGCGGACGCTCCACCTCCTGCCCGGCATTCAGGCCGCGTCCGACATCAGTTCCGGGCTTTACATCCGCGGCGGCGGGCCGGATCAAACCCTAATTCTCTTGGATCAAATGCCGCTTTACAACCCGTCCCACGCATTTGGATTTTTTTCCACGTTTAACCCCGATGCCATTCGGGATATGAGTTTGCACAAAGGGGCGTACCCGGCGCAATACGGCGGCCGTTTGGGCGCGGTGCTCGACGTCCACAACAAGGATGGCAACCGCAAGGGCTTTGAGGCCAGCGGCGGGGTGAGCATCATCGCGGCGCGGTTGACCCTCGAAGGCCCGATCGACAAGGGGTCGTGGATGGTGTCGGGCAGGCGCACGTACATCGACCCGATTTTGTCTTTGATCCGCAACGAAGATACGTCTGTGCCCGCGTACTATTTTTACGATTTGAACGCCAAGCTCAATCGGGATTTTTCGGACAATGACAAGCTGCAAATCAGCGGCTATTTTGGCCGAGACGATTTGACCTTTGACATCGACGCCGATGCTTTTTTCGGCATTCGATGGGGCAATACGGCTTTTTTGGGCAAGTACACGCACGTATTTTCGCCCGCGCTGTTCGGCAATTTTGTCGCGGCGAGCAGCCATTACTTCAGCAAAACCGATTTTGATGTCCTCGATACGCGGATTTTGTTTTTTAACAGCATCCGCGATTACACGCTCAAGGCAGACCTCGATTGGTTTGCATCGCACGATCACGCCATCAGCGTGGGCGCGTTGGCGACGCGTTACGATTTTGAGTTCGTACAGGAATTTAACCGGGACGATCAACTCGACCTGCGCGAAAAACCCAATTTGCTGTCGCTCTATGTGCAAGACCACTATCAGCCGGGCACGGTGACCGATATCCGGTTGGGCGTGCGCGGCAATTACTTCAGCGAAGGCGACCGCATTCAGGTCGAGCCGCGGCTGTCCATGAGCTATCGCGCGGGCGACTATCGGTGGAAGGCCGCCGGTGGCGCGTTTCACCAGTATTTGCAACTGGTGACCACCGAGGCATTTAGCGGAGGGGATTTTTGGGTGCCGCTGGATGAGACCGTGAATCCCGGCCGATCCTGGCAAGGCGTCGCGGGCGTCGAGTGGGAGCCGTCCGAACGCTATCAGGCCACGGTGGAAGCCTATTACACGGATCTGGCGAATCTGGTGGTGCTGGACAATCGCGTCGCCGCAGACAGCGATGCCACGACGTCTGAGGAGGTTTTTGTGACCGGTGGGACGGGGTACGCGACCGGCATCGAGGTTTTTCTGCAACGGCGCACCGGGCGGTTGACCGGGTGGATCGGCTATACCTTGGGCTGGACGCGGCGCACCTTTGCCGAACTCAACCAGGGCAAGGCGTTTCCGCCCAAATACGACCGCCGCCACGATGTGTCTTTTGTGATGCAGTACCGCGTGGGCAAGTGGTCGTTTGGGGCAAATTACATCTACGGCACGGGGCAGGCGTTTACCCCCGCGTCTGCGCGCTATCTCTTGCGCTCGCCCGGGTTTCCCCTGCAAGTCGAAGACCTGGCCCTGCCCGCGGATCGCAACAGCGGTCGCTTGTTGCCCTATCAGCGGTTGGATTTGAGCGTGAAGCGAAAGTTCCGCGCATTTGGCGCGAATGCGGAAATTTACGTTCAGGCGTTCAATGTGTTCAATCGGCGCAATGAGTGGTTTGTGCTTTTCGACGAGACCGAGCCAGAGGTGGTCAGGATGCTGCCCATCGTGCCCACGCTGGGGATCAATTTTAATTTTTGAGAAGTTGTTTCAAGGCTCTGTAAATTAAATAATTCGGAATTTTAATTTTTTTTTGGAGTGACGAGCGCGATGCTGTACATCAAATAAGCCATCGCTAAACGTGCCTTCCTAAAAGACCCTCAACGAAAGCCATCAAGCACAGCGCGCAAGTCCATTTTGCAACTCACATCTTTGTTGCAACCCACTTTGCAGGCTGACTCATGTCGTGTTGTTACAAAAGCGATTTGCGCTGTGCTAGCCCCTCGGCGCATGAGAGCGGCATTTTTTGCCTACTTTTTGTTGCTGTAGACAAAAAGTAGGTCGCCGAAGGCATAGAAAGCAAGAAATGATGCTGAAGGACCAAACGCATTAAACGAGCAAGCGAGGCATGTGTTGATTTGTGCGTAACGTCAGTTTTTGAGAAGTCGTTTTAATTCGCGGTTACGAGAAAGGCAGCTCATGAAACTTCTCTTTTTTTGTTTGGGATGCGCGGTCGCGCTGGTCGGGTGCAAGGCCGAGCGCGGGCCGTCGAGTTTTTACGGCCCGGATGCTTCGGGCATGCTGGTCGTCGATGCTTTGCTACTCGTCGATCAACCCCTGCCCGCTCTGCTCATCACCCAGACCACGACCATCGCTTCATCGACAAATGCGTGGAACGATTTGTTGCGCTACAACGAATCCGCCGTGACCGATGCCGAGGTCACTATCGCGCAGGGCGACCAGCGGTTTTTGTACCGCGCCGATCCAAATCGACCGGGGCGTTATGTGCCGCCGCCCAACGCGCCGCGCGTTTTGCCGAATGCGATTTACGAGTTGCGCGTGCAATCCCAAGGGCGAGAGGCCAGCGCGCAGACCCACACGCCCGACCGATTGGACATTCGAGAGGTCGTGTTGTTGGACGATGCGACCCTCGAGGTGATGCGCGTGCTGAAAAAATTTGAAGACGGCGGCGTGTTCAACGCACCCGAAAATCGCGTGCCCTACCTGTTGGGGTTTTTGGAGATGCGCTTCGATCCCCTCTCCGCAAGCGGCTACCAGATCTCGATAGAAAGCCTGGATCTAGGATCGGATTATTTGGCTAATTCCGAGGTGTTTGAGGAAGTGAGTTTTGACCGTTACGGCAGTTCGCCCGCATTGGAAGCCGCAGATGGCAATTTGCGTATGCCCTGGTTTATCGTGGGATTCGCCGGGCGGCATGTGCTCCGCGTTTATGCGGTCGACGAAAATTGGTTTGACCTGATCCGATCCGTGCCCGAGTTTTTTGACGATGACGCCAACGCCATTCAGCCCGGCGGCCTGGCAGGCGACAATTTTGAGCGGCCCCTGTTTCACATCGAAGGCGGCATCGGGCTTTTTGGATCCGCGTCCGTGGATTCGCTGGGGTTTGTGGTGCTGCCCCGCGTTGGCGAATAAACAAAAGGGATTCGCAGAAAGGATACCGAAAATGGCGACACACGCATCGGACAGCCAGCGCGATGTCGCGGCCGCCTTTCGGGGTGGGATCACGCCGCGGGCCATCGGTTTGGGGATATTCCTGGTGGTGGTGCTCGACGCGATCGCGGTTTACGTTCGGTTTTACTACCACGGATCGCGGATGGTGCTCTCGCACGTTCCAATGGCGATGCTCATCGCGTTTATCGCCATGCTCATCGTCCTGGCCGCGGCGGGCAGGCTGGCGCGATTCTCGCTCCAGCCGGGGGAATGGCACACCGTTTTGGCGATGGGCCTCGTGGGCGCGACCCTGCCCGCGTGGAGCAGCACAGGGTATTTGATCGGGTACATTTCCGCGCCGTATTTTTACGCCACAGAAGACAATAATTGGGCCGAGTTGCTGCATCCGCACCTGCCCAATTTTTTGATTCCGAGCAACGAGGGCCACGGCATCGCTTGGTTTTTTGAAGGCCGGCCCGAAGGCGCGCCCATCCCTTGGGGCGTGTGGGTGTTGCCCCTGTTCTGGTGGTTCATGGCGTTCACCGCCGCGTTTGTGGTGCTCGCGTGCGTGGCCGTGATTTTTAGAAAGCAATGGGTGCAAAACGAACGCTTGGCATTTCCGGCGATGGCGCCCCTGATCAACATGATGTCCGAGCCGGGGGGCGGGAAACGCACCTTGCCGGGGTTTATGTACAACCGCCTGTTCTGGATCGGGTTCGCGCTGGCATTTGGCATGATCGCGTGGAATTGCATCAATTACTTTTTGCCGAACTTCCCGCGCTTTCCCATTCACGGGGCGAGGTGGCATACGATAGACCCACAGTTTCCGCGCGTGCGGACTTCGGTGGGCCTGTTTTCCATTTTCTTTTCGTACTTTGCCAGCTTAGATGTGTTGTTCAGTTTGTGGGTGTTCGACCTCGTGTTCATCTTGGAAGGGGGCTGGCTCAACAAGTTGGGGTACAAGTCCATGGTGCCCACGGCCTATCGCGGCGTGTACCAATGGCAGACGCGCGGCGCGTTTGTCGTGCTCGTGATTTCGATGTTCTGGGTGGCGCGGCGACATTTGCGGGACGTGCTGATGAAGGCTTTGGGCAAAGACGACAGCGTGGATGACCGCGACGAGATGCTGTCCTATCGCGCGGCGGTGATCGGACTGGCCGCGGGCCTGGGGTACTTGTTTATTTGGATGATGCAGATGGACATGGATCCGCTGATCAGCGCGCTGCTATTGATGGCGTGCGTGTTCGGCTATATTGGGATGGCGAAAATTTTGGCGGACACGGGCATGCCCTACACGTCGATCCCGGGGATTCCGTGGAATTACGTGGCGCCGTTTTTCGGCAATGCCGCGATTTCCCCGTCCACGCATGTGGCGTTTCGATTTGCCAATTTGATCACGGGCAATGCCAAGGGTTTGTTCTTGCCGGCCGCGGCGCAGGTGGGCAAGTTGTCCGAGGGCATCGCGGACGACCGCCGCAAGTTGATGGCCGCACTTTACATCGCGTTTGTGACGAGTTTTGTGACGAGTATTTTTCTGACGCTGAAACTGGGCTACGACGAGGGCGCGTTCAATTTCAATGTGTCCGAGATTCCCCGCAGCGCGCGCAATTATTTCAAGAATGCCGCCAATGCGGTCAAGCAATCGGACCAACCTCCGTTTTACGTGGATAATCCCGAAAATCTCGCGTTTTTCGGCATCGGCGGTCTGGCGATGGTCGGCTTGATTTTCATGCGCCATCGCTTCGTGTGGTGGCCCCTGCACCCGGTTGGGCTCGCGCTTTCCGGCGTGCCGTTGATTCGGGCGAGCAGTTTTACGCTGTTCATCGCTTGGCTGATCAAACTCGTGATGCTCAAGGTGGGCGGCCCGTCGGTCTATCACAAATCCCGCCCCTTTTTCATCGGCCTGCTGGTCGGCTACGTACTCGGCGTGGCCCTCTCCCTCATGCTGGACGTGATCTGGTTCCCCGAAAAAGGCCATGCCGTACACTTCCGCGCGGCGTAGTTGCAGAAAAAAAGAGAGGACGCAAATGGCACAATCGAAAAATTTGGAAGCGATGCCCATAAGGCCCAAGCGCGAGGAACTCGCCAGTGGGGCCCTGTCTTCGGTGATAGATCGGATGAGCACCGGGCGGTCGGATGTTGCGCCATCCTCGCACGTCTGCGGGTTGCCAACGCACCCGGACGCGCAAGCGTTTTGCAAACGCTATGGCCTTGAGGATGCCATTCGTCAGGCCGTCCATTTGGTCAAAACTTCATTTCACAGCGCGACCGATCTCAAACTCTATAAGGAAAGCGATCCCGAGTCCGGAGAATCCTATCTCGTGATCGATTTTCGTCTGCGAGGCGACATCGATCAAATTCTCGCAGAAGACGAAAAATTCATCCGACAATGGATGGCCGTTGAGCCGAAGGACAAAGAGGGACTCGTTACAATCCTGTTCGATATCGCGTAGCTTAGTAAAGGACAAAAGAAACGTTATGGCATTTGAATATCCCGCGCGTTTTCAGCGCGATAGCACGGGCGTGCTCGGGACGCTGATTTCTCACTTGGTCAAGACGGTGACGCGAGACAAGGACGAGGAGATCGCCATAGATTTTGAGCAATCGGGTCTTCGGTCTTCCGAATCGACTTATGTCGCGCTCGATCTGACGGCGTGTGGCTTGGGTCGTCACCTCGTGCGCGTGGCGATCACGGATTTGATCTCTGGCGAAACCACACAAAAAGAAGCCGCGTTTGTCGTCGCGGATTGAGAAATTGTTTTGAGACGCACGAAAAAGGACAGGTTCGCAGGTGAAACACATCGGCGCGTGATTCATCTTTCGCGCAAGCGCGTGCCGGTCATGGTGTTTGACGCGCCCATGTCACGGCTTCGGCGATGTCGGCTTCGCAAATATCGCGTTCGGTCAACTTGGCGCGCACGGCATCCGCGCAGGTCGGGCGCACGGGCGTGAGCACAATGCGGCTGTTTTCCGTGGTGACAGCGAAATACTCGGAACCTTGGAAGTCAGCGACAATGGCTTCTGGCAGGGTGAGTTGATTCTCGGACGTGAGTTTGGCGAGCATGGGGCACCTCCTTGCATGAAAGAACGCGGAAAATGTATATTCTTTGGATGGGTATTGCAATGACAATCTCGTTCCGATAAGAGGAAATTATGGCTAAGGCGAAGCCCGTGCAATCCGCGGTCAGCGCGCCGAATTGGGCGAATCGCACGATCTTCGAGGGCGACAATCTCGACGTTCTGCGGGGGATGAACGCCGCGAGTGTGGATTTGGTGTATCTCGATCCGCCGTTTAACTCGAATCGGACGTATAGCGCGCCGATAGGGAGTGCGGCGGCCGGTGCGGCGTTCAAAGATACGTGGACGTTGAGCGATTTGGATGTCGCATGGTTGGGGTTGATCGCAGACCGCGAGCCTGCGTTGTATCGGGTGATCGAGGCGGCCGGGTTTTCGCATGGAAAGGGGATGAAGTCCTACTTGGTGATGATGGCGGTGCGCCTTTTGGAGTTGAAACGGATTCTCAAGCCGACGGGGAGTGTTTATCTGCATTGCGATCCCACGGCGAGTCACTATTTGAAAATGCTGATGGACAGCATCTTTGGGCGCGATAATTTTCGGAACGAATTGGTCTGGCGTCGAACCTCGACAAAGTCCCTTGCCAAGAAATTTGCGGTCAATAGCGATCGCGTTCTCTATTACGCGAAGTCGGGCAAGGCCGTTTGGAATCAACAGTACGAGCCGTATTCAAAGGAATTTATCGCGTCGCAATATCGGAATGAGGATGAGTATGGGCGGTGGGCTACGGAAAACTTGACCGGTGGAAAGCCGGGGGGGCCGAAGGCATATCGGCCATTTCGAGGGATGTTGCCGCCGTCTGGCCGTGCGTGGGCGCCGCCGGGGCTCGATCGCATTCCACCGCCAGCCCATGCGCGCTTGCCCGCTGATTATGCCGAGTTGGATCCGTTGTCCAAATGTGAGGCGTTGGATGATGCGGGGTTGATTTATTGGTCGTCCCGCGGGAAACCCTACATGAAGAAGTACTTGTCGTTGATGCCCGGCGTGGTGAGTGGGGATTTGGTGTTGGATATTCCGCCTGTGAAAGGGCGCGAGCGCACGGGTTATCCCACGCAGAAACCCTTGGCGTTGTTGGCGCGCGTTCTTCGGGCTTCCTCGAATGCGGGGGATGTCGTATTGGATCCGTTTTGCGGTTGCGCCACCACCTGCGTTTCCGCAGAGATGTTGGGACGCCAGTGGGTCGGCATTGACTTGTCGCCATTGGCCGGCAAAATTGTCGTTGAACGATTGCAAAAGGTATCCGATGAAGATGGGTTGCTGAAGGGCGGGAAACTCCCGAACGTGATCCACAGAACAGACCTTCCGCGCCGCACGGACATAGAGGAATTGCCCGATTACAGGACGCATAAGCATGTGTTGTACGGCGAGCAAGAGGGGAATTGCAAGGGCTGTGGCGTACACTTCCCGTTTCAAAATATGACCGTCGACCACCTCACGCCGCGGTCAAAAGGCGGGGCGGACAACAAGGAGAACCTGCAACTGCTCTGCAACAGTTGCAACTCTCGCAAGGGGAGCGGCACGCAAGCCGAGTTGATCGTCCGCTTGCGCGAGGCGGGGATTTTGTATCGCACGGCGTAGTTAAAAAAAGAAACGATATGACATTTGAATATCCCGCGCGTTTTCAGCCCGATAGCACGGGCGAGCTCGTCGTTTCGTTCCGCGATCTGCCCGAATGCCTGACTTCGGGCGCCGATGAGAAAGAGGCGTTTCTCGAAGCCCAAGACGCGCTGAAAGTGGCGATAGCCAGTCGTCTTGACAATGGCGAGCAAATCCCGTCTCCAAGCCTACAACTCCCCAGTGAACATGCGATTCCCGTGTCTTTGGGGAAACGGGTAAGAGGTGAGGCTTAGTTGGGATTGTAAGTCAACGATCGTTTTTGCAGAGTCTCATCGCGGCGAAGTCCGAACAAACGAGAGTTGAACGACACATCCGAAAGGAGGATTGATTGTGAAAATTGCCCAATCCAACCGCGTATGGACAGTCGTAGAAGCCAAGTCGAAGCTGTCCGAAATCCTGCGCCTCGCCGAGACAGAGGGGCCGCAGTGTATTGGCGTGCGAAAGTCCTTTGTTGTCGTGCCCGCCGATGTGTGGCAAGAGCGAGTAGCGCCGCGCAAACCCCTCGGCCACTGGCTGATTGAAAACGTGCCCCGTGGTCTGACTATCGAGATCCCCTGCCGCGATGAAGATGACCGGGAGATTCCATTCTTTAGCAACTCGAAATGTCAGGGATTTTGACAACTTGGGCATCGCAATAACGAATCCCTGGGATGTAAGATGAGGGAAAACGATGACAGATGAAAAATTCATCGATCGCGAAGCGCGGGAACGGATCTCGCGGCTCGAGGACATCATTGAAGAAATCCGGGCGCGGTTGACACGGATTGAGGCTGACCAACGCACGATGAATGACCGGTTGCATCGTCTCGATGTAAAGGTCTCCTCGCTGTGGGTTGGGGTGATGATCGTCATCGGTCTGCTGGTCAAGATCGCATTTTTTAGCTGAAAGACGCGCGGCATTTGCGGGCGCGTTCGTTCAAATCACAGAAAGGAGGTGAAATGATGACAGATGAAAAATTCATCGATCGCGAAGCGCGGGAACGGATCTCGCGGCTCGAGGGCATCATCGAGGAAATCCGCACGCGACTGACTTCGGTAGAAATCGAACTGCGGAGTCTGAAGCACACGATTTGGGCGGGGTTGGTATTCATCATCGGCTTGCTGGTCAAGATCGCATTTTTCAATTGATTTCACGTAAAGGAGTGAACGCATGACGGGCACGACAGAAGAGATGCTCGATCACGAGGGGCGCATCTCGCGGCTCGAGGGCATCATTGAAGAAATCCGAGCGCGATTGACACGGATTGAGGCGGACCAGCGCGACATGAGGCGGGAAATGGGCGCGATGAATGACCGGTTGCATCGTCTCGATGTAAAGGTCTCCTCGCTTTGGGTTGGGGTGATGATCGTCATTGGCCTGCTGGTCAAGATCGCATTTTTTAGCTGAAAGACGCGCGGCATTTGCGGGCGCGTTCGTTCAAATCACAGAAAGGAGGTGAAATGATGACAGATGAAAAATTCATCGATCGCGAAGCGCGGGAACGGATCTCGCGGCTCGAGGGCATCATCGAGGAAATCCGCACGAGGCTTTCATCGCTTGAAAATGAAATGCGAGAAGTGCGGCAGGAGATCAACAGCGTAAAGCACGCGATTTGGGCGGGGTTGGTATTCATCATCGGCCTGCTGGTCAAAATCGCATTTTTCAATTGATTTCACGCAAAGGAGTGAACGCATGACGGGCACGACAGAAGAGATGCTCGATCACGAGGGGCGCATCTCGCGGCTCGAGGGTATCATTGAAGAAATCCGGGCGCGATTGGCACGGATCGAGGCGGATCAACGCGACATGAGGCGGGAAATGGGCGCGCTGAATGACCGGTTGCATCGTCTCGATGTGAAGGTTTCCTCGCTGTGGGTTGGGGTGATGATCGTCATCGGCCTGCTGGTCAAGATCGCATTTTTCAATTGATTTCACGCCGTTCTTATGTGGTTGTTTTTTTTGTTCCTTTTCTCGGAGGGTATCATGATTTCTCAAGCGCAAATTCGTTCGCAACTGGACAACTGTTTGTTGGAAGCCAGGTATGACCGCTGGCAACGTCGCTACAAAAAGGGCAAAGTGCGGGATATTTATTTGCTCGACGACAAACGCATTTTGATCACCACAGATCGGCAAAGCGCGTTTGATCACGTCTTGGGGGCGATCCCGCTCAAGGGGCAGGTGTTGAACCGCACCGCGCACTACTGGTTTGATCAGACGCGAGATATCGTGCCCAATCAGGTGATCTCCGTGCCGGATCCCAATGTGACGGTGGCGCGCGAACTCGACATGCTGCCGGTCGAGATCGTGGTGCGGCGGTATCTCACCGGCAGCACGGACACCTCGGTGTGGACGAATTACAACAAGGGCGTGCGGCACTTTTGCGGCGTGCATTTGCCCGATGGCATGGTGAAAAATCAGAAGTTTGACGCGCCGATCATCACGCCCACGACAAAGGCAGAGGATCACGACGAGTCGATCTCGCCCGAGCAAATCGTCGCACGCGGGTTGGTCGATGCCGATCGGTGGACAGAGGTGGAAGAGGTCGCGCTGGCCCTGTTTGCACGCGGCACGGAATTGGCCGCGCAGCGCGGATTGATTTTGGTGGATACCAAATACGAGATGGGGTTGGACGCCGAGGGCAATTTGACCGTTGCCGATGAGATTCACACGCCGGATTCCTCGCGCTACTGGATTCTCGATTCGTACCCCGACCTGCACGCACGCGGCGAGGAACCCGAGAGTTTGGACAAAGAGTTTTTGCGCCTCTGGCTGGTGGAGAAGGGGATTTCGGACGACAATATCCCCAATTTGGATGACGATATTCGCACGCGAGTTTCCGAGCGATACATCGACTTGTTCGAGCGCGTGACGGGCGAAACATTCGTCGCGGACTGGGATGACACCCCCATCCTCGAGCGCATCGAACAAAATATCGCGCCGTATTTTTAGGAAATGGCGTTGGAAAGATCGCACAGGGCGCTGGGGTCTTTTGACGACGCTCTGTGGATGTCATAAGTGGCAACAATAGAAGAAACGCCGAATCCCACTCCGCGCTCAATCCCTTTGATGCGCGATGCCCGAATACAGGGTTTGCGCGACCGCTTTGTGCCAACCGGCCAGCAAGGCGTCGCGTTGGTCGCGGGACATACTGGGTTCAAACATGCGTTGCGGGGGGTTGAGATCCGCGAGCGCGTCCGAATCGTCCCACACCCCCGTTGCCAGTCCGGCCAGCATGCCCGCCCCCAAGGCGGTGGTCTCCACGCATTGCGGACGAATGACCGGCACGTTCAAAATATCCGCCTGAAATTGCATCAAAAAATCATTCGCCACCGCGCCGCCATCCACGCGCAGACTCGCGATGGGTCGCGCGGCATCGGCGGCCATAGCAACCGCGAGGTCCGCCGATTGATAGGCAATGGCCTCCAAGGCCGCGCGTGCGAGATGGCCGCGTTGGGTGCCGCGCGTGATTCCCGCGATTGTGCCGCGCACATCCGCGTTCCAATGCGGCGCGCCCAGGCCCGTAAATGCCGGGACGAAATACACGCCGCCGGTATCGTCGACGGATCGCGCCATCGCCTCGGTTTCAGCGGCGGTTTTGATGATCCCCATGCCATCGCGCAGCCACTGAACCGCCGATCCCGCGCTGAATACCGCGCCTTCAAGGGCATAAGACGCGGCCCCGTGCCGATCGCACGCGAGGGTCGTCAACAAACCATGCGCCGAGGGCACGGCCCGATCCCCGGTTTGAAAGAGCATGAAACAACCCGTGCCATACGTGTTTTTGAGGTCGCCGGGATGAATGCCGCGTTGCCCAAAAAGCGCGGCTTGTTGATCGCCTGCCATCCCGCCGATGGGGATGCCCGCGGGCAAGACGCCCAAATCCACCGTGCTCCCAAATTCGCCAGACGACGGGCGCACCTCGGGGAGTATCGCCGCGGGGATGTCGAAGAGACGCAACAATTCGGCATCCCATTTTTTGTCGTGGATATCGTAAATCATCGTGCGCGACGCATTGGTGTATTCCGTGGCGTGGACAGTTCCACCCGTGAGTTTGTACAACAAAAAACTGTCCACCGTGCCAAAACGCACTTCGCCCCGGGCCGCACGCCCGCGCAGGCCATCGACGTGCTCGAGCAACCACGCGATTTTGCTCGCGGAAAAATAGGCGTCAATGACCAATCCTGTCTTCTCGCGCACTACGTCTTCGAGCCCCTCAGCGCGGTATCGGGCGCACAAATCCGCGGTGCGCCTGCACTGCCAAACGATGGCGTCATGCACGGGTTCACCGGTTTTGCGATCCCATATCGCCGTTGTCTCGCGCTGATTCGCAATGCCGATGCCCCGGATGTCCGTCGCGTCTATCCCCGCATCGGCGATCGCCCGGTCGATGACGTTCAACGCGGTATCCCATATCTCCATCGCATCGTGCGACACCCAGCCGGGTCGGGGGAAAATCTGTCGAAACTCCGCATATCCCCTGCCCAAAATTTTTCCCTGCGAATCCAAGACCAACGCGGTGGTTCCGGTCGTTCCCTGATCGATGCTGAGGATCATCTGCGTTCTCCTATCGGCGAATCTGTGAAACGGGGTGCAAGGGGCGTAAAATTTTACGCCCGTACGCATCTTGGAAATTTACGCCCTTACCTCGCATCTTGAAAAAATCTGCCGCGTCCTTGCTTTAAGGCCAGGCACGAGGGCCTGTCCCTACGGCTGAGACGCGGAGGAGAAGGATGAAGCGGTGGTAGGGTTGTGGTGGGTAATCCGCGAAATCCCCTAATCCGCGACAATCCGCGATCCAGACAAATGGCGGGGACGCGCCTACGGTTGCCTTTCATCCGGATTCATTTTCATAATTGCCGTATGCCACTGCTCCAGCGCGATGGCGCCATTTTCGAGCACGGCATAAGAATCGTATCGCATCCAGTCGCCCAAGACGATGAGCGCGCCCTCGGCGATGGGTTGAACCCTCGGCGTGTGGTAGTGGCCGCAGATGACCAGATCGAATCCCTCGGCCATTTTTTGTTTCGCGCCTTCGATAAAAAAATGCGCGTCTGTGTTTTTGTCGTTTTTCAGCGCGGAAGACCGCGATACCAAGCGCGCCAGATAGGCGCCGATATCCGGATGCAAACAGCCAAACAGCGCGATGCACAGGGGATCGTGCAAAATGCGGCGGGTGAGCTTGGATTTCCAATCCCGTCGAAAAATGTCGCCGTGGGTGACGTATATGCGCCGATTTTGGTGCGTGGTGTGGCAAACGGGGCCGGGCAATTCCGCGCCGACTTGATCGGACAAGTACGGGCCGAGCCAAATATCGTGATTGCCGGGCAGGTAGATCACGCGCGTGCCACTTTGGACGAGGTGATACAGCTCAAAGAGAATGCGCGCGCCATGCGCGGGAATGACGGATCGGTATTCAAAATAGAAATCGAAGAGGTCGCCCACGATGTACAGGCGCTCGGCGTCTTTGCGGATGGCGTGCAAAAAGCCGATGAGCGCGTCTTCCCGAACGCGCGATGGGCGGTTGAATTTGGTCGCGCCTAAGTGCGCGTCCGAGATGAAGTAGATTTTGTTTTTACACATTTGAAAATCGGTCAAGGGGGCGGACAGGTATGGGGGCCATCTGTACCAACGAATTACTCCGTAAATTAAATGATACCAAATGTTGATACGCACCCATCCGCACCGACGGGGCTCGCTTTTCTAAAGCGTTTGGTCCTAAGAAGCCATCTAAAAACTCGGACCGCCATTGAGAGCATCGCAAAAACATTCGCTTTTCGCAGGCCAAAACCATACATATCGCAAAAATAAGATGCCTTTATTCCCCTTCCTCGCAGGAAGGGGGGCCAGGGGGGTAGGTCCCAATAATTTTTAGATGGCTTCTAAAGCATTGTTGGTTGCCTTTGATGCCTTCGGCGACCTACTTTTTTTCAACAGCAAAAAAAAGTAGGCGAGCGGGGTACAACTGCCCCAGCAGTTCAAAAATGCCGCTCTCATGCGCCGAGGGGCTAGCACAGCGCAAATCGCTTTTGTAATCGCACGACATGAGACAGCCTGCAAAGGGGTTGCAAAACAGAAGTGCGTTGCGAAACGGACTTGCGCGCTGTGCTTAATGGCTTTCGATGATGGGCTTTTGGGATGGATGTTTGGCGATAGCTTCTCTGAAGGACAGTGGAACTGCAAAGCGATCCCGATAATGAATGAGTTGGGACAAATGGCACAGGGGCCTGTCCCTGCGGATGAACGGGGCCGAGAACCGGTCGACGCTACCCCGCTACTCGCGTTCTAAGGCGAGTTCGTCCCAGAATCTGGACGGCGTCATGTTTCTGCCCGGGCGTTGATTCACGCAGGAAAGGGTGAGGCGGTCCATTGCGCGGGTCATGCCCACGTACAAGAGCCTGCGTTGCTCGGCCATGTCCGCGCTGTTGAGGGCGCGTGCATTGGGCAAGATGCGGTCTTCCAAGCCGCAGATATAGACCTCGCGAAATTCGAGCCCTTTTGCCGCGTGCAAGGTGATCAAATGCACGGCATTGCGGTCGAGGGTGTCCAGTTCGACTTTGTACAAGTCCGCAAAATCGAGCAGGTTGCGAATGCCTTCTTGCAAAGAGGGCGCGGCTGTGCCGTGGCGTTGGCACAGGTCTCGAAAGCGTTGGATTTGATCCGGTGCGTGCAGGGCGAGGACTTCGGGACGCGGGTCTTCGCCGAGCAACATCCGCGCCTGACCGCGCAACCGATCCGCGTCCAAGCGGGGAAATTGTCGGACGAGGTTGCGGATGCACAAATTGGCAGGCCCCATCAGACGCTGTGCCCCCAAGTTAAAATGCAGGTGTTCTTCGAGAGAGAAGGTTTGCCCCCGCGCGCGGCGTCGGCAAAAGAGCATGCCCAAAGCGACTTGATCCAACAGGCTTTCGCAGGCCATGCGCCGATAGCGAGACGCGCGTTCTTTTTTCATCGCTTCGAATGCGCGATGAAGCGCGAGGGCATGCGCGAGGGCGGCCGGGGCGTTTGCATCGAGTGAGATGCCGTACCGATCGCAAAGGGCTTGCAGATCGCGGGCCGAGGCCGCGCCATAGCTTTGCGCCATGGGCATCGTGTCGATGGTGGGGTTGGGCATGCGCGAGCGGGCATCGCGCCGAGCCTCGCGGTGCAAGACCTGAAAGGCAAACGCATAGCCGTTGTGGGCGATCATGATGTCGATGCCGACAAAGGATTGAAACGCGAGGTAAATTTCCTGAAATGTGGGGCTATCGCCCGCGGTTTCTCGCAATCGCACGGGGGAATAAAACGTTTCGGAAACGCGGCCATCGCGCACGCGCACTGCGCCTATCGCCGCAATTTGCGCGCGGTCGGGATCCGCGCTCGTGGTTTCCAGCGCGCAAGCCGTGTATTCCGGCATATAGGGCGGCAAGTCCGCGCAGTGGATCGCTTGGCACAATTTGAGGGCGACGAGCATGGCGTTGTGCGAGGTGCCCATGTGCAAGAAGTGGTCGGGCGTTTTGGGCGCGTCTTCGTCAAACGACAAAATGAGCGTGTCGGGCAACAATTCCAAGCGGCTGCCGGGCGCGGCCTCGCGGATGGTGAGGCCCGGGCGCGCGAGGGCGTCGCGGATGAGGGTGGTGAGCAGGTGGCGCGTCACCTCGTCTTTGCACGCGACATACAAAGTGCCGCCCGCGCGCCAGAGGGGCAGTACGCGCTCGAGCGCGGCGTCCATGCCCGGAAACGCGAGCGGATCGAAGATGTCGCAGAGGTGATTTTTCAGCGATGGCAATTCCGAGGTGTTCAGTTGGTCGAGAATGTCATCCACCAGATGGGGCAGGGATGCGACCGCGCCTTTTTGCACGGCGTTGTGTACCGCGCCTGCCAGCCCCAGGGCGCGTTCGACTTCGATGCCCTCTGCCGGTTTGACGCTGCGCGGATAGAGAAACGCCGCCCGTTTGAAACTGCCGATGGCGTTGCGTCGCTGAAACCCCCGCACGGCCGGATAGAGTTTGAGATCGACCGCGTCGAGTTCGCGGCGTAGGAATAATTCGAGGCTCGCGTCGTTCGCCCCGTCGAGGGCGTAGCGCAACACGGACAGGGCGCGGCGGATCGCGGGTTGGTCGAACAAGCCCCTGCGATGCGCCATCTGGCAAGGGACGTTGGCCTGCATGAAGATGCGCTCGAGTTCGTTGCCGATGGCGTGTTGGGGATAGAGCACGGCGATGTCGCGGTGCATCAGGTCGGGCGTTTCGCGGATGCGGTCCCAGATGTCGCCCGCGATGAATTCGCCTTCTTCCAAAAAGGTGTCAAATGCCATGCCCCGCACGCGCCGGCCCGATTTTTGGGTTCTGATCGCGCGCTCAAACATGGCGTCGTTGTGGGCGATGAACAGGCGCGCCAAGCGCAGAATTTCCGCCGAGGATCGGTAGTTTTCCTCCAGGGGAATGGGCGGGCGGCCTTTGAGAAATTCGCGCTGAAATTGCGCGATGTGTTCGGGCGTGGCGTGCCGCCAGCCGTAGATGGATTGCTCGTCGTCTGCGACGACAAAGACGCTGCGATGGGCCGCGGCCAAGAGGTGGACGAGCGCGTATTGCACCGGGTCCGTGTCTTGAAACTCATCCACGAGGATGTGCTGAAATTGCGCGCGGTAAGCCGATAGGATCTCGCGGTGGACGTGGAGCAGGTCATGGGCGCGGAAGATGAGGTCGTCGAAGTCGATCAAGCGGTTTTTCGACAGTTCGGCCTCGTACTTGTCGAGCAGGTCCGCATCTCCCCTTTTCATCGGAACGTGCGGTTTGTACCGCCGTTGCCATTTCAGGCGGTTCACGTTTTGCATCACATTGTTCAAATTGCTTTCGTTGGGATTGAGGCGCGGAAATGCGCGATAGATGAGCGTGCGCTGGAGGTCTTCATCGGCGATGCCGAAATGCCGCGGCAGGCCGGCGGTTTCTCGATGCTGGCGCAATACGTCGACGCAGAACCGGTGGAATGTCCCCGCGGTGATGGCCTCGGCAACGGCTTTGCCCAGAGCGCGAGCCAAGCGGATTTGCATTTCTGCGGCGGCTTTGTTGGTAAAGGTGAGTGCCAAGATGTTTTCGGGCCCAACGCCGCGATGCGCGATCAGATACGCGATGCGCTCGGTCAACACGCGCGTCTTGCCCGTGCCCGGCCCGGCGAGGACGAGGACCGGGCCCATCGGCGCGGTGACAGCCTCGCGCTGGCGTTCGTTCAACGCGATGGGATCGAGATCTGGCATGGATGAACACCTGTTGATGCGCGGCACTCGCTTTACGTGGCGAGCTCTCGAATCTTCTCTCGAAAGTAGCAGAAGCTGGGCGATGCGTTGTTATGGACATTCATCAGTGGCGCGATTTTCTCTGCCCACGCTGATTTTTCTTTTCCTATGGCCTGCCATCCCTTGTTCTTAAGCGTGGTTGATCCCCCGACAAATACCGCGTCGGCCAACAGTTCCCATGTGCCGCAAATCGAGTCGTTTTGATAGCGGTTCAGCACATGGTCTTGCGCTTGCGGATACGCAACCTTGATCGCGGGGATGTCGCCGAGCAACCACGCTTCGCCTTCTTCTATGGCAATGCAAAATCGAGTTTCTAGCTTGGGATTGCACGCATTCAAGACAGCGAAGAGTTCGCGGCGAAATGTTTTCAAACACTTGTCGTCCAAGTCGCAAACCACAATCACCGTTGCTGGATAGTCGGCGGGGTAGTTAGCAAATGTTCTCCCATACCCCCTGAGTAACTTGGGAAGTTGATCGAGCAAAAGACGCTTGCTCGCATCCGTGCTACTTTTGAGTTTTTTTGGAAGGCGACCGATACCTTTGTAAGAGATGATCTTAAATGTATGCCGATTGCCGATGATCTTAGGCACCAAGATGTCGAGGGCTTTTTTGCCCGACTGATCTTCGACGAGTATCACAAAGTGCATCCCATCACCTCGCGTCGAGATAGTCGCTGTACCACAAGCCGCCCAATGGCAAGCCTTCCGCGACCATGTTGTTGACGAGCGGGTCGTCGCTCGCCCGCCGGATGGTCGAAAAGCCATCCGCGCCCTTTTCCAGAATCCAAACTTCTATCGGCTCTAACGCATCGACGAAATAGGGCTGATGCGTGGTGATAAAAATCTGCGAGCCGCCCTGGCGTCCGCTGGCGTGGGTGCGAAACTCGCTAGCGAGGGTCTCCAAGAGTTTGTGATAGAGGCCGTTCTCCGGTTCCTCAATACAGAGAAACGCGGGCGGTGTCGGGTCTTCGAGCAACAAGAGGTAGGCGAATACCTTGAGCGTTCCGTCGGACATTTGTTGGGCGTAAAAAGGGGACTGAAAGCCTTTGTCATTGAACCTGAGTAGCAACCGCCCGTCGCTGGTTTTTTCCGTGTCGATTTCGTCTATGCCAGGAATTTTATCGGCGATCTTTTTTAAGATGGCACGGAAACGCCGCGGATGCTCGCGCTCCATAAATTGTACGACATTGCCGAGGTTGTCGCCGTGGATATTGAGGCGTTGCTGGGGTCCCGCCAACGGCAGGCTACGCGCCGCGTCCGGGGTGAAGTAGCTGAGATACCATCCCTCGATGAAGCGGCGAAAAGCCACGATGCGCGGGTGTTGTTTTAAGGCACCGAGCGTGGCAATGCCCAGCTTGCGGCGATCTTCCAACTCTATCTTTTCGGTTTCGTTGGGTTCCTCTACTGTGAATGATTCCATAACAGTCAGGAGGTCAAAGTCTTGGGTTTCTTCGTCAATCTGACGCCCTGCTTGTTCTCCCTTCCATGCCACGCCGTTGCCCTTCTCGAGTATCAAAAACGAAAACGGCCGACCAAATTTCTGGTTTCTCCGCCTTTGTCGGAGTCGTTCCCTCAGCACATAGGGACGCCCGAATTTATCCGCCTCAATGGCGATCTCGTAAGTAATGGGCCGGGCGTTTCCATGTTCTCTGTAATACACTTCGAACTCGATAGGGCCTGTTTGTCCTTGGGTCCGAATTTTTTCAAAACCGCCGCGGCCGCGTGCGTCGCAGGCCTCCTCCGCACCGGACTTGAGGACGTCGGCGAGGAAGCCGAACGCATCGAACAGGGCACTTTTTCCCGTGCCGTTTTTGCCGATGACCGCCGTCATGGGAGTG
This sequence comes from Candidatus Latescibacterota bacterium, assembly GCA_965242535.1. Taxonomy (GTDB): domain Bacteria; phylum Latescibacterota; class UBA2968; order UBA2968; family UBA2968; genus VXRD01. Next base: position 2,816,234 of record OZ251458.1, on the reverse strand, counting down.
AGCGGTTGAATTTTTGATCGGTTCAACAGGCGGCCCAAGGTTACATCCTTGAGCGACTTGAAATTCTTTACGCTAAAGCCTTCTATCTTCGCCATTTTGTCCTTCCTTATCTCAGTTTTTCCACAAACCGATCGACGGTCGCGCTGTCGCTACTTTGAAAAACCATGCACCTGTTCATCCCGATTGTCAACGGTCGTAAATATCGGGCAACCAGTCGATTTCGGCGAGTTGTTGCTCGACGAGCACGGCTTTGTACGGGGGCGCGTTTTTCGTCAGGACGACGCCTGGCCCCACCATCGCGCAGGGGCCTACGATGCGGCCGGGCATGATCATCGCGCCGATGCCCGTGCGAGAGTAATCGCCGAACAACACGCCGGTAAATCCGGGGGCTTTTCGGCGGATGCCCTGCACTTGGACCTCGATTTCCGCGTCGTCAAAGCGCAGGGTGCCCACTTGTGTGCCCGCGCCGATTTCTGCGCGTTCGCCAAAAATGCCCGAGAGTTGAATCTGGTGCGTCACGCGGCCCTCTTCGAGCATGATGCCGCTCAACTCGCCCAAATACGTGATGTGGCAGTTGGTATCCACTGTGCCCGATAATTTGGCAAAGGGGCCAATTTTGCAGTGGTCGCCGATCGCGCTGTGCGATGCGATGTGCGCGCCTTCCAAAATTTGCGTGTTTTGCCCGATCCAGACCGGCCCCTCAATGGATGTGTTCCTGTCGATGGTGGTGTTGTCGCCGACCGAGATGGGGCCGCGAATCCGAGCCGTGGGATCGATGGTGGCCGTGGGCGCAATGACGGAGTCGGGCAGGGCCTCGGCCATTTCCGCGAGGGCCAAGCGCGTGACGTCTTTCGGATGCCACGGCATGTCCATGTCAAACCAAGGGCCGGGCAAATCAGCCGCGATGAGCGCGCGGTTTTCCCGGGCGAGCAAGGGAATGACGTCGCAAATCTCCCGGCCCTCGGGCGGGAAAATGCCGTATTGCGTTCGCGGGACAAAATCCGCGGTGTTGTCCAAGTCGGGCAGGGTCTCGTTTTTGAAAACATAGAGACCAGACAGCGCGTGGCCCGCTCCGCCGCGGGGCTTGTACGTGTAGGACGAAACGCGCTGGTCGTGCTCGACATGGGCGCGGACGTGAGACGCGAGATCATCCACAGGGACAACGCCTGCGACGCCAGAAGCAGTCGCGGATTTGAACACATCCAACAGGTGGGGAAGCGCGTCGGGGCCAAAAAAGATGTCGCCAAAAACGACGATCACATCGTCGCCCCCGATAAAATCCGCCGCCAACCCCACGGCATGGGCCGTGCCCTTTGGCTCGCGCTGTTCGATGTACGCGATGCGACAGCCAAAGCGTTGGCCCGCGCCAAAGTAATTGCGCGCCCGCCCCCCGCGATGCCCCACCACGATGCCGATGTCGGTGATTCCGACGGCGGTCAAGCGCGAGATCGTCCACTCGAGCAACGGGCGGTTGCAGATCGGGAACATGGGTTTGGGGCGAAACACGTTAAACGGAAAAAACCGCTCGCCTTTCCCGGCTGCGAGAATGAGTGCTTTCATCGAAAAATCCTCAGATATAGCAGGACGCCGCAAATCGCGGCCCGCTAAAATACGACTCGGAATCGCGGCTTGCAACTTTTTGTGTCTTGACTTTGCGCGGGTTATCTACTAATACTAAATTGATTTTCCGTTGATCTATATGCTGGAACACTTCAACGGGCCCCTGATTCGGACAGGCACGGGGGCCTGTCCCTACAATGGATGGGACAGGACGGAGACATTGGGTTCACTTGCTGTCCAACTGATCGTAAGACGGGGCCTGTCCCTACGATGGATGGGACTGACCCCCGACCACCGTATCCGCGTTTTTCCGCACCGTGAACTGCTGGTGAGGCGTCGCAGTCATGCTCGCCTTACTCGCCTTCATACACCGCCCCGCGTTTTTCGTCGTTTTTTGTTTTTCTAGCCCACTGCCGGGTTTTACCTTTTTCCGCACCGTGAACTGCGGATGAGGTGTCAGGCTCGGATTACTCGCCTTCATACCCCACTCCGCACATTTCGTCGTTCTTTGTTTTCCCTGACCACTCCCCGTCTCCCGTCTCCCGTCTCCCGTCTCCCCTTCTCTTATCTATCACCGAAAAGGTCGTGCGATGTCGCATTTCAAAAATGGACTTGTTCTCCCGTGGGGGCGCGTCGCGCTGTTCGCGTTGCCGTGTTTCGCCGCGTTTGTGATCGTCGGATGTTTGGACGATGGGGAGCGCGCCGAGTCTGTTTTGCGCGTTGAAAAACTGATCGCCCGCCAAAACTTTGCCGAGGCGATGTCCGTTCTCCGGAAATTGGACGATGGCGCGTTTGGCGCCGAGGATGCGCGCAACAGCCGGTTGCAACGCGCGATTTGTTCGATGAACCTCGGCGAATACGCAACCGCGCTGGCGATTTTTCGGGATTTGGAGGACGCGGATCACGCGCTCGGGGATTACGTCTCGTTTTGGATGGGGCAATGCGCCGAAGCGATGGGGCAGGCCGAGGACGCGGAGAAGCACTACGCGAAAATTTTGGCGATGCAACCGGCGAGTTTGCTCGCGCAGGAGGCGACTCTCCTCGCGGGGCATGTCGCGCTGGCACGGGGCGATGCCGAAGGGGCTGCCGCGTATTATCGGGCACTTGTCGGCGAGGAGCCACACGCGGGAGACGCGCTGGTCGGATTGGTCGCAGCGCAGTCCGCATTGGGCGATTCGGTCGCTGCAAGAGCGGCCGCGTTGCAGGTGATCGAAACGCATCCCGAGCACCGAGCTGTTCCCGATGTGCTCGTGGGACTCGGGGATTTGCGCGGGGTTGAAGAGTGGTTTTACGCAGGCGTAGCCCATAAGCACGCGGAAAACTACGCGCGGGCCGATGATTTGTTGCGCCGCGTGGTCGCAAAATCCAAAGACCCCGCATGGCAGGGTAAGGCGCAATGCGAACTCGGCCATGTGTATTATCGCAAAAAAAAATACGGCATGGCCGAAGCCGCGTTTGACCGCGCGTACAAAGTGTATGACGTGTCCGACGCCCTGTTTCACCTGGGGCGATGCGCCATCAAGCGCGGGCACGACTTGACGGCCACGACGCGGTTTCGGAGGTTTGCGCGGCACTATCCCAATTCGCCGGATGCAGACGAAGCCCTGTGGCAGGCGGGCATGGCGTACGAACGGCGCGGGCGGTACGGCGATGCGCGGGTCTTGTTTTTGGAACTGGCAAAATCCCATCCCGCGAGTGCTTATGCGGATCGGGCCGCGTGGCGTGCGGGATTCGCGCTGTACCAGACCCGGCAATACACAGCGGCGGCCAAAGCATTTGCGCGCATGGCCGAGCGGGCATCGGAAAACCATCTGCGCGATCAGGGCTATTATTGGGCGGGCAAGTGCTACCAAAAATTGGGGCGAACCGCAGAGGCCAAAGGCTGGATGGCACGCGCAACCGAAGGGTTCCCCATGTCTTATTACTCGGCGCGGGCGCGGGCGGTCTTAGGCGAGACAGGCGATGGTTTATTCGATGCCTCACGACCTAGCGCAACCCCGCTTGACGGGCAGATATACGAGCCATCCGCCCATGTGTACAGAGGCGACGCGCTCGCGGCCCTTGGTTTGTACCGAGATGCCGAGCGCGAATACGACCGCGCCCGGCGCATTCACGCGCGCGATGGGTTCGCGCTAGAGGGCCTGATGCGGCGTTATGAGCGCGTACACGCCATGCACAAGGCTTTTCGGGTGTCCAGTCAACTCGCGATGTTGCAGCGCGGACAGGGGGTGCCCCTGACGCTAGCCCGGTTTCGGCAGTTGTATCCCATTTATTACTGGGGCGAGATTCATCGGACAGCGCGAAAGATAGATTTGGATCCCCATCTCGTCATCGCCATCATGCGACAGGAAAGCGCGTTTCACGCCGAGGCGGTTTCCCGTGCGGGTGCGCGTGGGTTGATGCAGGTGATGCCCGCGACGGGACGAAAGATGGCCCGCCGCGTGAAGCTCGAAAATTTTTCAGTTGAGGATCTCTTTGATCCCCAGGTGTCGATTTTGTTGGGCGGCGTACATCTCGCCGATCACATGAAGGCGTTTCAAAATGACGCGCACAGGCAATTCGGCTTGGCACTCGCGGCGTACAATGCGGGCCCGGATGTCGCCAAGCGGTGGGCCAAACGCCTGCCCGCTCGCGATTTCGATGAATTTGTGGAGCGCATCCCGTACAAAGAGACCCGCAATTACGTGAAGTTGGTGTATCGCAATTACCGCGTTTATTCCTACCTCGATGAGGGGGTGGGAACTTCATCCATTGGGTTATGACTATGAACGAGCGACCGCTGTGGCTGATCGTAGAAGACGCATTTATCATTCTTTGCATCGGCGCGCTCTGGCCGGGGATTTTGGGCTGGCAGCACTCTATTTGGGATTTGGTGCAATACGTGGCCCTCGCCGGACTGGTGTGGATCTTGATCCGCCGAATTGGTCGCTACCGCGACCGCCGCGAAGACGATGACTAGCACAAAACCTCAGCGACGCGCTGAGGTTTTTTTCGATTTAACTTGGCAAAGGCCGCCCGCGTTTTTCATCGTTGGTTTTCTCCGACTATTATGATCATTCCACCGACCCCTCAAAACATCCGGCGCGCTGCCGAGCGGATCAAAAACGGCGGCTTGATCGCCTATCCGACCGAGACGGTCTATGGCCTCGGTGCGGATCCGTATCGCACGGAAGCGATGCAAAAAATTTTCACCGCCAAAGGCCGCGAGGAAACCAAGGGCATCATCCTCTTGATTCGCGGGGCAGACGATCTCGCGACCCTCGTCCGCGCCGTCTCGCCGACCGCGCAAACGCTCATCCGCGCGTTTTGGCCGGGGCCGCTGACCCTGGTTTTCAAAGCGCGTCCCGATCTGCCACCCGCCTTGCTCGGTGGACGCGACACGATTGCCCTGCGCCATTCCAGTTCTCCCATCGCCGCGCAACTGCTGACCGCATTGGGCGGCCCTCTCACCAGCACCAGCGCGAATCGCTCGGGCACTCCGCCTGCGCGTTCCGCTGATGACGCGCAAAACGCGCTCGGCGATCACCTCGATCTCATCCTCGACGGCGGCCCGTCCGCCAGCGAGACGCCCTCCACCTTGGTCGATGTCTCTGCGGATCGCGCCCTCTTATTGCGCGAGGGGGCCGTTTCCGTTCGAGAACTCAGCGCGTGCGTTTCCCTCCATTGACTTTTATCTTTTCCCATCCCTACGACGAATCCTCTCGCGCCGCGTCCTCCCCCAACCCCGCGCGGATGCGCTGTGCCAAGGTCGTGTGTCGCATGGCGACCTGATTGTTCCGCACGGCCATGCCGAGGGCTTGTTTCGTCCCCACGATGACGACCAGTTCCCGCGCGCGCGTGATCGCCGTGTACAGCAAATTGCGCTGCAGCATCATGTAGTGTTGCGTGGTCAGGGGCATCACCACGGCGCGAAATTCCGCGCCTTGGCTCTTGTGGACGCTCATCGCGTAGGCCAGCACCAACTCGTCCAATTCCGAAAACTCGTATTCCACAACGCGCTGCTGAAACCGCACCTGCACCCTCTCGTCGTCTATCGCGTGAACGCGCCCGATATCCCCGTTAAAAACATCGCGGTCGTAATTGTTTCGCACCTGCATCACTTTGTCGCCCACGCGAAACCGCGCGCCGCCCCGGTCGAGTTCCGGCCCGCGGGCGTTCAAGCGGTCTTGCAAGACGCGGTTGAGATTGTTCGCGCCGGTCTCGCCTCGGTACATCGGCACCAGCACTTGGATATCCTCGATGCCGTCCAAGCGGTACGTGCGCGGCAAGCGCGAAACGCACAAGCCACACAGGGTTTCGACGACCTCGGCGGGTTCGGCCACCTCGAGAAAAAAGAAATCCGCGTCTCGGGCATTTCGCAAATCGGGCATTTCCCCGCGGTTGATCGCGTGGGCATTGGTGACGATGCGGCTCGTTCGCGCCTGCCGAAAAATCTCGTTGAGTTCCACCACCTCCACAATGCCGGATGCGATCACGTCTTTCAACACGTTGCCCGCGCCGACCGACGGCAACTGATCCACATCGCCGACCAAAACCACCGACGCGCGGATGGGAACGGCGCGCAACAAGCTGTTCATCAACACCGTATCGACCATCGAAATTTCATCCACGATCAGGGCGTCGATCTCCAGCGGGTTTTCAAAATTCTTCTCAAAAGCCATCTCGGACGGGCTGAATTTCAGCAATCGGTGAATCGTTTTGGCCTCGTGCCCGGTGGCCTCGGCCATCCGCTTGGCCGCGCGGCCCGTGGGCGCCGCCAGGGCGATCTTCTTTTTTCGCGCCTCCAAAAGCGCGATCAAGCCCTTGATCGTCGTCGTTTTGCCCGTGCCCGGCCCGCCCGTGAGCACGAGCAAATGGTGCGACAATGCCTTTTGCAACGCCCGTTTTTGAAGGGGCGCGAAGCGCACGCCATCGCGCTGTTCTATCGCCGCGATCTCGGCCGGGATGTCGCCCAATTCGATGCGCGCCACCTGCGACAACTGATAGCACCGCGTTGCCGCGCCCTGTTCGGCGTAGTACAAATGCGGCAAATACACCCGGTCGTCGCTTGCGACGAGGGCCTCGTCGCGCACCAGTTGCGCCATGCACGAGGCGATGGGTTCAACGGGCACGCCGAGGGCCTGCGCGCCTGATTCGACGAGCGCGTCTTCCGGCAAAAACACATGCCCGTCTTTGTCTGCGGCCTCGCCGAGCACGTGCAAAATACCGGCTCGAATGCGCCTGTCCGAATGCGCGGGAATGCCCATTTTTTGCGCGATGCGATCCGCGGTCAAAAACCCGATGCCCCACACATCCGCGGACAGGCGATAGGGATTTTCCCGGATGACCTCGATGGCTTGCTGCCCGTAGCGCTTCCAAATTTTGACCGCGTACCCCGTGCCCACTTGGTGCGATTGCAAAAACAGCATCACATCGTGAATCTCGCGCTGTTCCCCCCACGCCTTGACGATCCACTTGGCGCGCTTCGCGCCTAAGCCTTCGACTTCGACCAATAGATCGGGCTCGCTTTCGATGACTCGTAGGGATTCGCTCCCGAAGTGATCCACGATCCGTTTGGCGGTCACCGGCCCGATGCCTTTGATCAATCCCGATCCCAAATACCGGCGCATCCCCTCCACGGTCGAGGGATGCACGGTGCGATAGGACGCGATTTTGAATTGCGCGCCGTACTGCTTGTGATTCGTCCATTCGCCTTCCAAGACCACGGTCTCGCCCGGGTTGATCGACAGCATTTCGCCCACGATGGTCGCCAACCCATCGGCCGTAGCCGCGTGGACCGGGGCTTCCACCTGCAATCGGGCGACCGTGTACCCGCTCTCTTCATTTTGAAAGGTGACGCGCTCGACGATCCCGCGAAGTTCTGCCATTTTCATCTCGCCTTTCTCTGTGCGGCTCCTCATTCCTCGGCGCGTAAAATCTCGAGCGGGGGGCGGTTGGCAATGCCGCGGCTGTTGAGCATGCCGACGAGGATGGTGAGCGCGGTGACCAGGGCAAAGACGCCCGCGATGGCCCAGGCGGGCAAGGCGAAGTCAATGTCCAAAACAAAAAGCGTGACGGCCCACGCGCCCGCGATGGACAAGAGCAAGCCGGTCAGGCCGGCGAGCATGCCCAAGAATGCGTATTCGAGCAAGAGGACGCGCCGAATCTGTCGTTGAGACGCGCCCAATGTGCGGAGCAAAACCGCTTCCCGGATGCGTTGGTACCGGCTCGTCGTCACCGCGGCGGCCAGCACGACGAGGCCGGTGACCACGCTGAAGAGCGCCATGAAGCGCACGACAAACGCGACTTGCGAGAGCACGTCGTCGATGGTCTCGAGCAGGATGCCGAGATCGACCGCCGAGACATTGGGATGGCGTTGCACGAGGGTGCGTTGCAGGGCGGCGGATTGTTCGGTCGTCTGCACGCGCGTGGTCAAGACGTGGAACTGCGGCGCGGATTCGAGCACGCCTTTGGGAAATACGACGAAGAAATTGGGCTGGATGCGCTGCCAATCCACTTCGCGCAGGCTGTGTACTATAGTCTGCACGGGCACGCCTTGAACGTCAAAAACCATGGTGTCGCCCAGTGAAACGCGGAGCGACCGGGCGATGTCGCGTTCGATGGAAATGGGGATGGGTTCTTCCGTGCGTTCCACATCGACCCACGTGCCGGCGATGAGGCGTTCGGAATCGAAGAGGTGGGCGCGATAGGTCGAGCGGTACTCGCGTCGGATGGCCCATCGCGGCACGTCGTTTTCTCGGCCGTAGGCCCGCGCGTCTTGGCCCTTGATGGACTTGAGGCGCGTGGTGACGATGGGCGCGCGGTGGATGACCGGCAGGCCCTGCGCGGCGAGCAACGCGCTCACGCTTTCGAGCTGATCGGTTTGCACATCCACGAGCACGAAATTCGGGCGGTTGTCGCTGCCCGCGATGGCGATTTGCGCGAGGATGGCATGCTGGGCGATGTAGAGCGTGGCGACGAGAAAGGTGCCGAGGCCGAGCGCGAGCATCAAAACGGTCGTCTGATTGTGCGGCCGATAGAGGTTCGCCAGGCCCTGCCGCCACACGTATTGCCAGGTGGTGGGAAAGAATCGGCGAATGGTTTTGACGATGAGCCAGGACGCGCCGATGAGCACGCCAAAGGCGAGGGCAAATCCCGCGGCGATGCCCAAGCCCATGGGGATGCTGTCGGTCTGCGCGATGCCCAACCCCGCGACGATGAGGGCGATGCCCCCGACCACCGCCACTTGCAGGGGATCGAGTTTGGAACGCACCTCTTCAAAAGACGCGCGCAGGGTATGCAGGGGAGATGTGTGCCGAACCGGCAACAAGGGGAGCAGGGCAAAGGGCAAGGCGAGCAAAAGCCCGATGCCAAAGCCCTGCCCGATCGCGCCGTAAGAGGGTTGAATCTCGAGTTCGACCGGCAGGATTTGCGCGAGCACCCCGGGCAAGAGATACGGAATGCCCATGCCGAGCAACGCGCCGCAACCCGCGCCGATGATGCCCATCGCCCCGGCCTGAATGCCGTAGATGCCCATGACCTGCCCGGCCCGCGCGCCCATGCAGCGGAGGATCGCGACCGTGCCGATTTTTTGACGCGCGTACACGTGAACTGCGCTGGCAACGCCGATGCAGCCGAGCAAGAGCGCGGCAAACGCGACCAGACTCAAAAAAATGTACAGATTGCCCAACGTGCTGTCGAGGCGTTCTCGCCGACTCGCGACGGTCTCGGTCCGCAAATTGTGTTCTTGGCGATGCGGCCGCAACTGGCTGCGGAGCCGGGGGAGGCGCGCCTCGTCCTCGAATTTGAAATAGGCCGCGTAAGACGCCAAGCTGCCGAATTTGATGAGCCCGGTTTGATCGAGATGGGACAAGGGGATGTACACGCGCGGCGCGACTGTGGCAAAGGCCATGGTCTCGCCCGAGATTTTTTTGATGCGCCCGCCGATGACAAAGGCGTGGTTGCCGATGCGTACCGAATCCCCGACTTGCACGCCGAATTGCACGAGCAAGCCGTCGTCGAGCAGGGCCGTCGCGTTTTGCTGGAAGGATCGCGCCGCAGATGGCGGCTCGGTTTCAAACGCGCCGTAATAGGGAAAGCCGCCTTCGAGCGCGCGCACCTGCACCAAGCGCGTGCCCCCGGTTTCCGGAAAGAAGACCATCGACGCAAAGCGCACTTCGCGGGATTGCGAGCCGTTCCAAGATGCGAACAGCGAGTCGATGACCGGCGCGAATGCGCGCTGGCTGCTCACGCGCAAATCCGCCCCCAAGAGCGATCGCGCCTCGCCATCGACCGCGCGCTGCAAATTGTCGCCCAAAGATCGCACCGCAACGAGCCCGCCCACGCCGATGGCAATGCAGAAGATAAAGAGCGACAACCGCCTGCGATACGTGCGGCTGTCGCGCCATGCCATGCGCCATGTCCAAGCGCAAAAAAGCGCGATCCCCGCCCGCTGAGATGCGCGATGGCTGTGATCGATGGCCTCGGAGGATGGAGCGATCTGGTGGTCGATTTTGTCCAAGCGGATCTGTCCGGATTCGATGTTGATGTCGCGCGACATTCTCATGCTATCAACGCGCCGCCTTGCAGGCGAATGACGCGCTGTGTGCGCGCGGCGAGGTCGTGATCGTGGGTGACGAGGATGAGGGTCGTGCCCGATTCGCGGTTGAGGTCAAAGAGCAGATCGACAATGGTCTGGCTGGTATCCGCGTCGAGGTTGCCCGTGGGTTCGTCGGCAAAGAGGATGCGTGGTCGGTTGATGAACGCCCGCGCAATCCCTACGCGCTGTTGCTCCCCGCCCGAGAGTTGTGCGGGATAATGCGTCAGGCGGTCGCCCAAACCCACGCGGTCGAGCAATTCTTTGGCGTGGTCAAACGCGCCGGTCGCGCCGCGCAATTCGAGGGGCACCATCACATTTTCGAGGGCCGTGAGGGTGGGGATGAGTTGAAAACTCTGAAAGACAAAGCCCACGTACTCGTTGCGGATGGCCGCGCGCTGGTCTTCATCGAGGCTGTCGAGGGCCACGCCGTGAAGCGTGACCGTGCCAGAACTCGGGCGGTCGAGCCCAGCACACAGGCCGAGCAACGTGGTCTTACCGCTACCCGAAGGCCCCACGATCGCGCAGGTCTGGCCTTTGGGAATGCGGAACGTGACGTCGTCTAATACCGTAAGCGGTTGCCCCCCGCTCGTATAAACGCGGGTGAGATTCTCAACCGCGAGGGCGATGTTTGAATCGATCATGGTGTTAAAAGAGAAAAAAGGAAGGGCTCTCGTCCGCGTGCCGATTTACTCGAATGAAGCCATCGGGCCGAGGGCGACTAGGGCGGGGTCCGCGTCGAGGGGGTATCGGTCGAGGTACGAGGCGATGCGCTCTGGGGTGACCGCGTCGATTTCCGCGCGTTCTTCGGCGAGGGTCTTGAGCGGGGTGCCCGTGCTCAGGCTGCCCACGATTTGCGAGAAGCGCGACAGGCCGTTTTCCCCGCTGCATATCATCCCGGTGGCCCGTTTGGTTTTGGCGCGTTGGAGCGCGTCTTTGTCGATGCCGTTTTTGAGGTCCGCCATTTCCCGGCGCGCGATGTCGAGCACGCGGGATGCGTTTTGCGGATCCACGGAGAGATAGACGTAAAAAAGCCCGGCGTCGCTAAAGTCGATGTATTCCGCCGAGGCTTCATCCGCGAGGCCCTGTTGAATCACAGACCAGTAGAGGCGGCTGTTGGTCGCCGCGCCCAAGTAAACGGCGAGCAAATCGGCCGTGGGTGCGTGAGCATCGGATGAGGGCGGCGCGGGAAAGGCGAGGGCGATGTGTTCGCGCGCCGCGTTTTCGCGTTGCACAACGCGCTTTGACGGATGGAAAATGGGCGTGGGCTGTTCGCGGGCCGCGTCGGATGTGTGCCAGTTGCCGCACTGGGTTTCGACTGCGCGGATGATCTCTTCGCGGTCAAACGCGCCCGTGATGACAAAGGTGAGGTTGTCCGCGCCGTAGCGGCGTCGGTGGTATTCTGCCATGCGATCCCGGCTGATGCCGCGCACCGTGTCCGTCGTGCCCAACACGCTTTGCCCCAAGGGGTGATCCCCAAAGGCTTCGCGGATGAGGTCGTCCACAATCAGCGCGTCTGGCTGGTCGTGGTACATGGCAATTTCTTCGAGAATGACCTGTTTTTCCGTGTCGAACTCGTCTGCCGGCAAGTTGGCGCGCATCATGTCGCTGAGGATTTCGATGGCGTCTGTTGCGCGATCGCGCTGTACCCAGTGAAAATACGCCGTGCCCTCCCACCACGTATAGGCGTTCCACATCGCGCCCAAGTCATCCACGTCGAGGGCGAGTTGCCGCCAATCGCGCTTGACCGTGCCCTTAAAACACATGTGTTCGAGAAAATGCGAAATGCCCAACGACTCGGGGGCTTCGTCGCGCGAACCGGTTTGCACAAAAAACCCCACGGCCGCAGAGCGAATGCGCGGGATGGTTTCAAAAACGAGTTTGAGCCCGTTGGGCAAGGTGTGGGTTGAAAAAGGGGATGGCATGAAAAGCTCCTCGTGCGTTCTCGCCCCTTCGCCAAAATGACGAAGGGGACCGGTGACCGACTTTCACAACGCTTTTGCCATGGCAATGGCTTCGTGTTCGGGCAGGTAGGGTACGTCTGTGCGATCCCAACCGCGTCTGCCGCTGACGCAGTGGATGCCCATGAGTTGTCGCTTTTGCGGGGTGTCGGCCCAGGTGACGATGCTTTGCGGTGGAGGGCTGGCGATCCATTTCTTGACGAAAAAGGGCATGTACCCATAGATGACCATGCGCCGATCCCGCACGCTGGTGTTGGCGCAACCCGTGTGCCAGCAGACCACGTTCCACAGCACGGCGTCGCCTGCTTCGAGGGCCATTTTTTGCATGTTGGGCATGGTTTCCAAGGCGTCGCCGGAATAGGCTGCTTTGGGCGGATAGTCCGGGTTGGTGTGCGTGCCGGGCACGAGTGAAAAGCATCCCATGTCCGACGTCTGGTCGTCCAAAAAGTAGAACACTTTGATTTTCAAGGTGTATTGCGGATGCGTCCACGGCGGCCAATCTCGGTGCCAAGCGGTGTGCGCGGCCGTGCCCGCGTGGTGGTTGTGGTAGAGCATTTCCATCACTTGATAATCCGGGCCGACGATGTTTTCGACAAAGGGGATCACGCGGGGATTGTTCGCCAAGTCGAGAATGACCGCGTCCGCGTCAAAATCCGGGCGAATGGTGTGCGCGTGCGGCCCGTTGCCGTACCCGTTTCGGAATTTGCCCAAGCGCAGTTCTTCCTCGCGCTCGGCGCGGGTCTCGGATTCGCGGCGTTCAAATGCCCGGCGCACTCGGTCGATGCCGATGGGATCGATGGCGTTTTTGAGGACGATGTACCCGTTTTCGTCGTAAAAAGCGCGTTCTTCAGCGGTCGGCGGCGGATGGGGCGTTGCCATGTCGTTCTCCTGAGATGAGGGTCAATTTTGTCCCAAAGGGCGAGGCCCCAACGCCAGCACGGTGCCCGGCGTCGGGGGAAATGTTTCGATGTATTGCGGAATCTGATCCAGCGTGACCGCGTCGAGACAGGCGGCAATTTCGTCGATGGTTCGCACGCGGCCTTCGAGGAAGAAGCCCTCGATGAGGCCCGCGGCCCGGCCTTCGGGCAGGTCGCCCAAGGTGAAGAGGCGACCCTTGAGCACGGTTTTGGCGCGCGCGAGTTCTTCGGCGGTGACGTCTTTGCCCAGGCGCACGAGTTCCGACAAGCAGACATCGAGCGTTTCCTGGGCGCGATCCGCTGTGGTGCCTGCATAAACGGCCATGAGACCGCCGCCGCGATAGGCTTGATAGAATGCCGATACGCTGTACGCCAAGCCGCGTTTTTCCCGGACCTCGGTGAATAAGCGGCTCGACCCGCCGCCGGAGAGGATGGCGATGGCGAGTTGGCCTGCGTAGTAGAGGGCGTGGCCTTTGGGAACGCTGCGAGAAAGCAGGCAAATATGGGCTTGTTCCGAGGGCTTGCTCTGGTGGACGTTGCGGTTTGCAACCGAGATGGGATGGGGTTGTTGATGATCGGCGGACGCGCCTGCCCAGCCGCCAAAAACATCGCGGATGGCCTCGATCAAGGGTTCGGCGCGAAAACCGCCCGCGACTCCGATGAGCAAATCGGATGGCTTGCAATGGCCCGCCCAATGGCGCCGCACATCCGCAGGCGCGATGGCAGCGACCGTCTCGGGTTCGCCCATCGGGGTTCGGCCCATCGGCGAGCCGAGCGCGGCTTTGTACGCCATGTGCAGGGCTTGTTGGATGGGGTGGTCCTCGAGGCGTTTGAGTTCTTCGAGCGTGATGGTTTTGGCGATTTCGACCTCATCGTCCGGAAAGGACGCGCCGCGAAACAGATCGGCGTAGAGTTCGAGGGCAGGGCCGATTTTGTCGGGCAAGACTTGCGCGATGAAGGAGGTGTGTTCGACCGATGTCGAGGAACTGCGCCGGATGCCCAAGCCGTCAAAGGCGTCGAAGATGGCGCGCGCATCGCGTTCGGCCGTGCCCTTAAACAACACGTCTTCGGCAATGCGTGCGAGGCCCAATCTGTCGCTGGGATCGTCTTTCGCGCCAAAGGCAAAACAAAATGCAACGACGAGGGATTGCGCCCCCGGCATGGGTTCGAGGACGACGCGAATGCCGTTGGCGAGGGTGTGAATTTCAGGCGTGGCGCCGGGCATGAGTACCTCGGATGAAAAGTCGACATATAGGGGGCGACGCCTCCGCGCTCGCCCGATGGTGAAATCTACGCGATGCCGCCATTGACCGCAAGCGCAAATAGTTCGTGAGACGCGCTATTTGGCGATCGGATTCGCCATTATCTCGCCCTGGAGATGGCTCGTTTTGCCGACCTCTGGTTGCGACTCGGAAGCCCATCGATGCAGGCAATAATATTAAAAAAAACAGCACCGAGAGGGCAATGTGATAAAAAAGCAGCACCGAGAGGGCAATGTGATTATGATACCTAGGCGAGGGCTTTGGCGATCTCGCGTTTTGGCGTCTTTATGCCCCGTAGGGACAGGCCCCCGTGCCTAGCCGAATCCTGGACAACCACAGGGGGTTGTCCCTACCATGCCATTTGGGGGCGCATAATGAAATGAACGATAGAACGCCCCGTAGGGACAGGCCCCCGTGCCTGTCCGAAGATACAAGGGGAGACGGAAGACGGAAGACGGGAGAAGCAATCGTAGGGATAGGCCCCGTGCCTGTCCGAATCCTGGACAACCACAGGGGGTTGTCCCTACCATGCCATTTTGGTAGCATAATGAACGATAGAACGCCCCGTAGGGCCAGGCCCCCGTGCGTTCCCGTCCCATCACCCGTAGGGCCAGGCCCCCGTGCCTGTCCGATGAAAAAATCAAGCCCGAGTTCATAGCGAACTCGGGCTTTTTGTGTGGCAAGTGCCGATGCGACATCGGGCATCAGCCTGTCGATCCAAAGTCTGCGGCGAAGATGAGGAAATCGGCAAAGTCGATTTGCCCATCGCCATTGAGATCGCACCGAGGGTCATACCGATCCTGACCGATCCGCGATCCGTACTTGCCGGCAAAGAGAATGAAATCGGCGAAGTTCACATTGCCATCGCCATCGATGTCGGGCGAGGGGAGCGATACCGCGAGCGCGAAGGGCAGCGATGCCACATCGCCATCGGCGTCTATCGCGCTGAAGGTGTAGGTCGCCTCGGCGGTCGCCTCGGTCGGCGTGCCAGAAATGGTGCGCGTATCCGGATCGAACGAGAGACCCTCCGGGAGGAATGGCAGGAGGATATAAGCCAGCGTGCCATCGCCACCGGTCGCTTGCGGTAGCGCGAGGGATTCGATCCGTTGATTGACGAGATAGCTCTGTGCGGCGATGGTGGTATCGCCAAAAGTGGGTATCAGATCCGGGATTTCAAGGGTGAACATCAGAGTCACCGTATCGCCATTGCCATCGGTCGCGGTCAATGTGTAGGTCGTTTCATCCATCGCCTCGAGCGGTGTACCAGACACGATGCGCGTTTCGGCGTCAAAGGTCAGGCCCTCGGGCAGATCGGGCGTCAAGGTGTAGGTCAGCGTGCCATCGCCACCAGACGCTTGCGGCAAGGTCACGGGATCGATCTCTTGATGTTGATAGCCCCGGGCCGCGACGGTCGTTGTCGTATCGCCGAAGGTTGGCATTGGATCGGCCATTACAGAGAGGGTGAACATCAGGGTCGCCGCATCGCCATCGCCATCCGTTGCGGTCAGTGTGTAGGTCGTTTCGGCTATCGCCTCGAGCGGCGTGCCGGATAGCATGCGCGTCTCGGCGTCAAAGGTCAAGCCATCGGGCAGATCGGGCGCCAGTGCGTAGGTCAGCGTCCCATCGCCACCGGACGCTTGCGGGAGCGTTAAGGACTCGATCGCTTGCTTCCGCATGTAGGATTGGGCATCCACGCTCGCATCGCCAAAGGATGGGGCCACGTTCCCAACGACCGTGATGAAGAAACTCATCTCTCCTGTATCGCCGTCTTCATCCGTGGCGGTCACGGTGTAGATCGCTTTTTCCGTTACTGCGGTCGGCGTGCCGGAAATGATGCGCGTCTCGGCGTCAAAACTCAAGCCATCGGGCAAATCCGTCAGGCTATACGTTACGGTGCCATTGCCATCTATCGCCGCGGGCAAGGTCAACTCAACGGCTTTGTTTTTTCGATACGTTTGCGGATCGACCGCCTCGGTGAACACAGGCTCCGTATTCAACACGCGCGGCATGCCGGTCATCTCCTCCAAAGGATCATCATCGGCAGCGGCGCGCGTGGGGATTATCCGAACCGTATATTCCCTATCCCCGAGCAACCCCGCAATAGTGTAGGTCGTAGTCGCACCGTCGGTTATGACGACTTGGCGAGCCGAGCTGTAGTCTTCATCCCCGGATTTCCACTGCACCTTATAGCCCGTCGCGCCAGACACCGCAACCCAAGATACGACCAAGGTGCCCTCGCCAGGCGTCACAGACACTTGGGTGGATTCGGAGGACACATCATCCGAAGGGGCGCCATCGGCCAGCCTGGCGCTCGTGGCGATGACCCGAACCGTGTATTCCGTATTCGAGATCACATTCGCAAGGGTGTAGGTCGTCCCGTCGGTTACGACGGCTTGGCGTTCCGTCTCGTCGTAGGCCTCATCCCCGGATTTCCATTGCACCTTATAGCCCGTCGCGAGGGGTACCGCATTCCAAGATACGACCAAAGTGCCCTCGCCGGGCGTCACCTGAACGCCAGACACTTGGGCGTGTTCTTCGAGCACATCATCTGAAGGGGAGCCATCATCGAAATCGGTGCGCGTGGCGATTACCCGAACCGTATAGACCGCATCCGCCGCAAGATTCGCAAGGGTGTGGGTCGTCCCGTCGGTTACGACGGCTTCGCGTTGCGTCTCGTCGTAGGCCTCATCCCCGGATTTCCACTGCACCTTATAGCCCGTCGCGTGGGTCGCCGCCATCCAAGACACGGAGACTTCTGAATTGCGCGTCCGTATCGCGCGGACCCCTCGCACTTGAGGGAGCCACTGAATACCGAACTCCTCCCAGGTGGCGGTGCCGTCGCGGTTAAAGTCCACCTTCAACACGGGGTAATCCTTGGGGCCGCGAAAATCCCACGGGTCGTCGCCTCCCGTTACGCCATCCAGGTCAACATTCCAATCTTCGTAGATGCCGTCGTAGCCGGTAGGCTCTTGCAGCTCGGCAGTGGTTTTGGGTTCGCCCTTGTCGCTGTCGGTGAACGACCGGCGCTCCCGGTCGTAGTAGCTGTCGGTGACGGTGGCGGAGGCGGCGCCCTGGTTCTGGATGGTGCCGGCCAGCCCGCCGCTGCCGCCGCCCGTGCTGATGGTATAGCTGGCGTGGACGTTGGTGCCGGTCGACCCCATATAGCCGACCAGCCCGCCGATGGCGCCGCCGCTGCCGGTGTTGCCGGCGGAGTAGCTGGCCAGCACCCGGCTACGGCCCAGCATCTCGCCCACCAGCACGCCGCCGCGGCCGCTGCTGGCGGTCACCGTGGCCGTGGAATAAGAGGCCGACAGCCGGGCGGAGGTCTGATCCAGCTCGCCGGCGATGCCTCCGGTGCGTTGGACCGAGTTGGCGCGCCCGGTGGTATAGACGCCGTGAATGACGCCGGTGCTGCGGCCTACCAGAATGCCCACGGCGGAGTTGCCGGATACATTGGCGTTGATGAGGCCGATGTGCTCAATCCGCCCGTTGCCGGACAGCCCGCGGAACAGCCCCAGGCGGTCGCCGGCCGGGTAGCCGGGGCGGTTGAAGGTGAGGTGGGCGATGGTGTGGCCGTTGCCGTTGAACCGGGCGGCATATTGCGAAAGGCGGGTGGGGCCGATGGGCAACCAGCCGGCGCCGCCGTTGTGGTAGGCGCCGCCGTGGTCGGCGGCGTCCACCGTCCCGTCGCCGTTCTCGTCGAAGTTCAGGTCGGCCATCAGTTCATAGCCTTGGCAGGCCATTCCGGCGGGGCAACCCATTCGCGTCGCGGTGGTGGTGTCGCGGTTGGGAAAGGCGTCGATATAGTCGGCGTGGGTGGCGTCGCCATTGCCATCGAGGTCGTGGCGGATGGCGTTGAGCTGCGCCAGAGTGCGGATTTCGATGAGGCGATTGTCGTTTTGATCGTAGTCGGTGCGTGGCGGCGCACTGCGGCCCTGTACGCCAAATTCGTAGGCGCTGGCCGTGCCGTCCTCGTTGAAGTCGATTTTCAGCACCGGGTACTGGCTGGCGGTGCCGAAATCCCACGGGTCATCGTTGCCGGCGACGCCATCCACATTCGTGTCCCAACTGGCGTAGATGCCGCTACCGTAGTTGAGGGGCCCTTGCAGGTTGGCAGTGGGATGGCCGACGCCCTTGCCGGTGTCGCTCTGCCCGCTGGTGGTCGAGTCGTAGTAGCTGTCGGTCTCGGTGCCCCAGGATTCGGTGCGGCCTACCAGCCCGCCGCTGTAGGTGGTGGTGAGCGTGCCGCTGACGTTGCCGTAGGCGTAGCTCTGGTTGATGTTGCCCCGGAAGTTATACCCCACCAGGCCGCCGAGGTATCCGTTAGTGGCGGTGGTGGTGGCGCTGACCCCGCCGGAGGCGTAAGCGGCGGTGATGGTGCCGGTGTTCGTGTTGGCGGTGCCGCCCGTCTGCCCCACCAGCCCGCCGGTGACCTGGGCGTTGGCGGCGACGGTGGGGCCGTTGACCGCCGCCGTGGAGTAGGAGGCGCTGATGCTGCCGCCCTCGCGCAGATGCCCCACCAGGCCGCCGGTCTTGTGAAACCGGCCGCTGGCGGCACTGGTCACCTGCCCGGTGACATAGCTGAAGCGGATGGTTCCCCGGCTTTCGCCCACCAGGATGCCCAGTTCCTGGCTGCTGGCCGCGCCGCCATAGACATTGGCCCCGGTGACGCCCACCCGAAGGATGCTGCCGGTGGTGTCCATCATGCCGAACAGCCCGGCCTTATCGGCGGTGCTGCCGCTGACGGCCGTCCCGATGGTGAGGTTGGCAATGGTGTGGCCGTTGCCGTCCAACTGGGTCGCAAAGCGCGCGGCGTCGGTGCCGATGGGCACCCAGTTGGCGTAGCTGGACAGGTCTATATCGGCGGTGAGTTCGTAGCCTAGGCAACTGGTGGGGCATTGCGTGCTGGACGGGCTGGGAAAGCCGTCGCCGTTGGCGGCGTAGTTGACGGAGTCGGAGGAGGACGTCGTCATCCCGTTGCCATCGAGGTCATAGCGAATGGCGTTGAGCTTGGCGGCGCTGTCGATTTCGATGAGGCGGTTGTCGTCGCTGTCGTAGTCGATTTGCGCGGTCACAGGCGGGGCCACGGCCAACAGCAACAAGGCCGCCAGCAGGGACAAATAACGGGCGTAAGAGGGCGTCATTTCTGCCCCCTCTCGGGGGGGGGGGGGGGGTACATTGTACCGATCGTTCTAACAGCCTCTTTCGCAATGGAATAGGACGCCTTCAAATTACGGGAAAGAGGGACCTGACGCCCGCTTTTCTCGTGGGCAAAAGGGGGACCCGTCAGGTTCAAACAACGGCGAAAAATTGCGGTCAGCATGTGAAATCTCCTTGTGGAAATGATCCTTACCGGCAATGGGGGGAGTAGGTCAGCTTGTTGCAAAGTTATACTATCACGCCATTTTTGGCAAGACATTATTTGAGATTGTCTGAATCGCGGATTACGCGGATTAGGGGATTAAAGGCGGATTAAAAGCGAGAGTGAGGCGGAGGGCAACGCACAGAACAGACAGAGGCGTAGCCCACAGGGCCGACAAAGAAAAAGCGAAAGGCGGATTAAAAGCGAGAGTGAATAAAAAGGGAGACGGGAGAGGAAAGACGAGAGGAGGGCGAAGGGAGTGGGGGGGTTGTCTGAATCGCGGATTACGCGGATTAGGGGATTAAAGGCGGATGAAAGGCGAGAGGAGGGCGGAGGACAAAGCACAGAGTAGACAGAGGCGTAGCCCACAGGGCCGACAAAGAAAAAGCAAAAGGCGGATGAAAGGCGAGAGGCGAGCAGAGGGCAGAGAACAAGGACGGGCGGTGCAGGTAGGGCGAAGGGTGTAGGTGGTGCGAGGGACACAGCGGCGGCGGGAGTGTGGGGGGCATCCGTGCAATCCTTTAATCCGCGTAATCTGTGATTCAGACAAGGGGCCAGGCGTCCGAACTGCGGATCGCGCTAGTTCACGCGCATCGCCTCTGCTTTGGGCTTGCGCGGACGTTTCATCAGGGCGGTTTTGAGGACTTGATCCATGTGCGATGCAAAGACCAGCCTGATGCCTTTGCGCGTGGTGTCGGGAATGTCGCGGGCATCCCTGCGGTTCGCTTCGGGCAAAATCACGGTTTTCGCGCCTGCGCGGTGTGCAGCCAACACTTTGTCGCGTGTGCCGCCGATGGGCAACACTTTGCCGCGCAGGGTGATTTCGCCGGTCATCGCCACATCTTTGCGGACGGGCCGGTTGGTGAACACCGATGCGAGTACTGTCGCCATGGTAATCCCAGCCGAGGGGCCGTCCTTGGGCACAGCCCCTGCGGGTACGTGGACGTGGACATCCGTCTTCTCGTTGAATTGCGCGTTGAGGGCGAGTTCGTGCCAGCGCGACCGCACGTAGGTCAGGGCGGCATGCGCGGATTCTTTCATCACATCGCCGACCTGCCCGGTCAGATTTAACCCGCCCTTGCCGGGCACAAGAGATGCCTCGACAAAGAGGACATCGCCGCCGGTAGCGGTTACGGCCAGACCTGCGGCGACGCCGACCTCGTGATCTTCTTCGGCGACTTCGTAGCGGAACTTTTGTGGCCCCAAGTATTCGGCCACATTTTTTTGTTGAACGCGCACGCGCCGCTTGCGCCCTTGAGCGAATTTGCGCGCCACCTTGCGAGACGCGGTCGCGATCTCGCGCTCCAAATTGCGGACGCCGGCCTCGCGGGTGTAGTGCTGAATCACCTCTTGCAGGGCGGCCTTGTCGAACGACAGGTTCTTTGCGGTCAAGTCGTGTTCTGAAAGCTGTCGTTTGACCAGGTACCGCCGCGCGATTTCCAGTTTCTCGATTTCGGTATAGCCCGAAACCTCCAACACCTCCATCCTGTCCATCAGCGCGGAGGGAATGGTGTGGAGCGAATTGGCCGTCGCGAGAAATAGCACTTCCGACAGGTCGAAGGCGACGTCCAAGTAGTGATCTACAAAGGTGTTGTTTTGCGCGGGGTCCAAAACTTCCAGCAGGGCGGCCGACGGGTCGCCGCGGAAATCCGCGCCCAGTTTGTCGATTTCATCCAGCATAAACACCGGGTTTTTCGTGCCCGCGCGTCTCAAGCCCTGAATGATGCGCCCGGGCAACGCGCCGATATAGGTGCGGCGGTGCCCGCGGATTTCCGATTCATCGCGCACGCCTCCCAGAGACACTCGCACAAATTCGCGGTTGAGTGCTCGGGCCACGGATTGGCCCAGCGACGTTTTGCCCGTGCCCGGCGGGCCGACCAGCAACAAAATGGGCCCGCGCATATCGCTTTTTAAGTGGCGCACGGACAGGTATTCCAAAATGCGCTCTTTGGGCTTTTCCAGCCCGTAGTGGTCCGCGTCCAAAACGCGCTCGGCCTCGGTCACGTCCAACCGGTCGCGGGTCTTGTTTTGCCACGGGAGTTCGACCAACCAGTCCAGATAGGTGCGCGACACGGTGTATTCGGCTGAGGCTTCGGGCATGCGCGCCATGCGTTTGAGTTCGCGCTCGGCTTCTGCTCGGGCTTCTCCGGACATGCCCGCGGCTTCGATCTTTTCGCGCAGGTCTTCCAGTTCGGCACCGACATCCTCTCTTTCGCCCAATTCGTCTTGAATGGCCCGCAGTTGCTGGCGCAAAAAATACTCTTTTTGGGCATCTTCCATCGACCCCGCGGCTTCCGAATCGATCTTTTGTCGCAATTCCAAAATCTCAACTTCGCGGTTTAGGGATCGATTGATGATTTCCAAGCGCCGATGCAGATCGAGCTCGGAGAGAATTTTTTGTTGCTCTTCGAATTCCACATTGAGTTGGGAGGCGATAAAATCCGCCTTGTGGGTCATTTCCGAAAGGGCGTCTAAGGCCGTGCCCACTTCTCGGGGCACATTAGGGGCGAGGGCCACGGCCTTTTTGAACTGCCCGAATACATTGCGCGCGAGGGCTTCCAGTTGGGTATTTTGTTCGGCGATGGAGGCCACTTTCTCGACCTGCGCCACGGGAAAGGGATGAGATTGCAACACATCCGTCAGCGCGAGGCGCGCCATGCCCTGAACGAGCACCTGCATCTGCCCATCGGGCGTGCGCGATGATCGCGCAATGTAGATCGCCGTGCCCACGGGATAGAGAAACTCGCGGCGGATGTCTTTTTCGCCCTCTTCTGAATCGCTTTCTTTGAGCGCGCCAAAAATGGCGATCACTTTGTGCCCGGCGTCTATCGCGGCTCGCGCGGCTTGGATTGCACGCTCGTCTTCCAACGACAAGGGCGCGGCCATCAAGGGGTAAATCACCACTTCAGATGTCACCAGCATGGGCAATTCGGAGGGGATGCGATGCGTTTCGATCGCGTTCACGCTCGTTAGGGGATCTGCCATTACGTGTACTCCTCGAGGATTCGGGGTGGGTATTGTCGCAATAGTGGGTTTGTATATGCAACATCCGTGCCCAAAAAACAGCGTTTCGGTTAATTGTTTTATTTTCAACAAAATATAACTTTTCGCCTCCGAATGCGATCCGATCTCGCGCGCTGGTGTTCGTCAGAATGGCAGTTGGGGCCGTGCTCTGTGCGATTTATTTCACGCTGGAAACGCGCTGGGAGTTTCGCTATATTGAGTTTGCAGCGCGTGACATTCGCCGTTTGTCTGGCGATAAACCCAATCGCAAACTATGGCTTCCACTTACCACACCCTCGTCATCGGCGCGGGGATCCATGGCTTGAGTACCTGCTACCATCTCTCGCGGCGGGATGTGCGCGACATCGGCCTGATCGAACAGTTCTCGCTCGCCCACGGCCGGGGCAGTTCACACGGGCATTCGCGCATTACGCGCAGCGCGTATGTGAACGCGCATTACGTGCGCCTGATGCAAATTGCACGCGGCGAATCGTGGCCGCAACTCGAACGCGACTCGGGCAGACAGCTCGTCTATCCCACGCCCGGCTGTTTTTTTGGCCCGCCCGATGGCAAATACAAAAGCTATGCCCGAGCGGTTGAAGAGGTCGGGGTCGACGTCGAACAGCTCACCCCAAGGGAAGGCCGAAAACGCTTTCCGCACTTTCGCTTTGAAAATGCCGCGGGCGTTCTCTACGACCGCACGGCCGGGATCATCGCCGCCGCGCAGACCGTTCAGTCGCTCATTCGCCTCATTCGCAAACGGGAGGTGGAAATTTGGGAAAACGCGACCGTCCAGCGCGTCGACCTGATGCGCGATCCCATTCGCGTGAAAACCTCGGCGGGCGATCTCGAGACCGAGCGTCTCATCGTCACGGCAGGGCCTTGGGCATCGCGCCTCCTGCCGGTTCTCAAATCGCGCGTTGCCGTGGCTCGCCAAACCGTTGGCTATTTTCAACTCGCGGGATCGCGGGAACAAAGCGCGTTTCCGGTTTGGGGCTACCTCCTCGGCAAAGGCGATATGGGGTATTACGGCCTTCCGCAATTTGGACGGGACGGGATCAAAATCGCCAAACACATTGTCAGCGGCGTCGATGACGATCCAGATGAAGTGCCCGCACAGATGCCCGAAGCCGCCATTGACGACCTGCGCGCATTCATCGAAGAACAATTTGTGCCGCCGGTCGAGCGGTTTGTAGATTGGGAGACGTGTCTTTACACCAATACGGGCACTGAGGATTTCATCTTGGACATTCACCCGGACAATCCCAATGTGGTCATCGGCGCGGGCTTTTCGGGGCACGGGTTCAAGTTCGGCCCACTCGCGGGGCGCATCTTGTCTGAACTCGGCCTCTATGGCAAAACGACGATACCCGAATTTGAGGCGGCGAGAGAGACGTTTAGGGTTTAAGGCGGGAGGCGGGGAGACGGGAGACGGGAGACGGGAGAGGCAAGAGGGAAGACGGGAAAGGGAAGACGGGAGACGGGAAAAAAAGAAGCAATCGCAATCGTAGGGACAGGCCCCTGTGCCTGTCCGAAGATACAAGACGGGAGACGGAGAGGCGGGGAGACGGGAGACGGGAGAGGGGAGAAGCAATCGCAATCGTAGGGACAGGCCCCTGTGCCTGTCCGAAGATACAAAGACGAGAGACGGGAGAGGCAAAAGGCAGAGGTCAGTAGTCAGGGCGCGTAAGGGCGTAAAATTTTACGCCCTTACAGAGAGAGGTTATCGTAGGGACAGGCCCCCGTGCCCGTCCGTGCATCCCGCGGGGAGACGGGCAGTGGTTAGCCCTCCATTCGCGCTCCTTTTCGCGCCTTTCGCAGTCGCTATTCCATCCGTTACACAAAAGGATTTTCTCATGGCTGATAAACCGAATATTCTTTGGATCTACGGCGAAGATCTGTATCCCAATCTCGCCTGTTATGGCACGCCGGTTGTGCAGACTCCGAACATCGATCAACTGGCGTCGGAGGGGACGCTTTTCACCAATGCGTTTGTCACTTGTCCGGTGTGTTCCCCGAGCAGGTCGGCCATCATCGCGGGCCGGTACCAAACGAGCTTTGGCGCGCACAATCACCGCAGCAAGCGCGACGTCCCACTGTCGAGTGACATTCGCCTCATCACGGATTATTTTCGGGACGCGGGATATTACACCTGCAACAGCCCGGGGCCGCCATTTGACAAGCCCGGCAAGACCGATTTCAACTTTCGGCGCGAAGGCGTTTTCGATGGCATCGACTGGTCCCAACGCGCAGAGGGGCAGCCGTTCTACGCGCAGAACAACATCACGGATACCCACCGCAATTTCACGCCCGATCCGGAAAATCCCATCGATCCGGACGCTGTGGAACTGCCGCCTTATTATCCCGATCACCCGCTCGTGCGAAAAGATTGGGCGATGTATCTCGAGAGCGTTCAGGTCTTTGACCGCAAGGTCGGGCAGGTGCTCCAGCGGCTCGACGACGAGGGCGTAGCCGACGACACCATCGTTTTTCTCATCGCGGACCACGGGCGCGCCCACATCCGCGACAAGCAATTTTTGTACGATGGCGGCATTCGCGTGCCCTGCATCGTGCGGTGGCCCTCGCAGATCGACGCGGGCGTCGCAAGCGATGACCTCGTCAGCGGCATTGACTTTGCCCCCACCGCGCTCTCGCTCGCCGGGTTGGACGTCCCGCCCGAGATGCAGGGCAACATCTTCTTGGGGGACGATGCCACATCGCGCAGTGAAATTTTCTCTGCCCGCGACCGGTGCGACGGCACGGTGGATCGGATTCGCTGCGTGCGGACGAAACAGTACAAGTACATTCGCAACTACCATCCGGACCGCGCGTACATGCAATTCAACAGGTACAAACACCAGCAGTATCCGCTGTGGACACTCCTCCCAGTGCTCGGCAAACAGGGC
Organism: Candidatus Latescibacterota bacterium; assembly: GCA_965242535.1. Lineage (GTDB taxonomy): Bacteria > Latescibacterota > UBA2968 > UBA2968 > UBA2968 > VXRD01. The sequence goes on along the minus strand of OZ251458.1, from coordinate 2,790,688 downwards.
GAGCTCACCGACGCCCAAGCCCAATTCCTCGCGCCCTACCGTCCCTACGAAGAGCTCTACGACCTGCAAGCGGATCCGCACGAGATCGACAACCTCGCGGACGCGCCCGATCATCAAAACGCGCTCGACGACCTGCGCGCCCGCCTCGACAACTGGATCGAGACTTATGGCGATCGGGGCGCCGTACCGGAAGACCCCGCCGTGATCGCGGCCCAAGCCGAAGACATGCACGCCAAAAACAACGCCCAAATGCGATCGGACCACGGCACCCCCTGGCCGCTCTCGCCCGAAGAATACGTGGCGATGTGGGAAAGGCGATTGCTCGGGTAGGGCGGGAGGTATAATCCACAGGCGGTGTACAACTGTGATGCTACGAGTTGTTCACGACGCCGAGAAAGATCGCGCGGATTACATTGACGGCGGCGATGTGGTCCCCGGCTGGACATTGCCCCTCGCTGACGCATTCTAAAACAGAAAGGGTTTGGCCATGGCACCCCCAACGCTTGCGACCATGACGGCAGACGAACTCCTCGCAATGCCGCACGATGGCTATCGCTTTGAACTCATCAAAGGAGCATTGTATCAGATGGCACCTGCGAGCAGTCAACACGGACGAATTGCATTGCGAATAGGATGGCGCCTCGCCCAATTTGTCGAGCGCGAGGGTCTCGGTGAAACCTATGCCGCCGAGACGGGCTTTGTGATCGCTACGGCCCCGGATACAGTGCGCGCCCCGGACGCGAGTTTCGTATCGAAAGAACGCGCGGCCCTCGCGTCTGGCGAGGGCTTTTTCCCAGGCGCGCCCGACCTCGCCATCGAAGTCGTTTCCCCGAGTGATCGCCCTATTGAAGTGGAAGACAAAGCCCGCGATTGGCTGCGCGCAGGCACGCGGATGGTCATCGTGATCGATCCGTTTGACCGCACCGCGACGATCTATCGCGGCCTCGATGATATTTTGACGCTCACAGCGGGCGATACCATTGATGGCGGCGATGTGGTCCCCGGCTGGACATTGCCCCTCGCTGACGTATTCTAACAACAATGGGCGTTCCCTTCCCATCCCCCCATCTACCCATTGCGTTCTAGCTCCATTACCCGTAGGGACAGGCCCCGTGCCTGTCCTCGCATCCAACCCACCCGCACCGACTCGCTTTTCTAAAGCGTTTGGCCCTAAAGCATCGTGGGTTGCCTTCGATGCCTTCGGCGACTTACTTTTTGTCAACAGCCATACTACGCGACAAAAAATAAAGACCTGTGCAAAATCTAAAAAAGAGTTAGATTTAAGTTATCCGCAAAAACCCTCACCCCTTCTCGGAAAGCACAGGTCTATGTCGGATCAAGTTATGCAACTGTACCCCATCTTGCAAGCGCATTTTCCTTGGCATAAAGCCCGGGTGACCTTCCTCTCGGCCTTTCTCTTGGCTTTGATGAAAGTGACGACCGTCAATTTGACCAAACTGGCTAATGCGCTCAATGGCAAAGTGAAGCAAAAATCCAACTACCGCAGAATCCAGCGTTTTTTCGCCGAGTTCACACTGCCCGAAGATTGGGCAACGGGCTTGATTCTGCATCTCTTACCGGTCAAATCGGATTTTATCCTCGCCATGGACCGGACCCAATGGTCGTTGGGTAAGGTGTCGATCAATCTCCTGACCGTGGGCATCCTCTATCGAGACATGGCGTTTCCCATTTGCTTCAAGATGCTCCACAAAAAGGGCAACTCGAGCACACAAGAGCGCATAGACCTCATGAAACGGGTCCGTCAACACATCAAGCCCTGTAAGATTCGCGCCTTGGTGGCCGACCGCGAATTTATTGGGCGAAAATGGTTTAAGTGGTTGACCGAAAACAACATGCCTTTTGTCATTCGCCTCAAAGAAAACGCGCTCCTCGAAACGGGACAAAACACGATCCCGTTGAAAAAACGATTCGCCAATCTGACCTTGAATCAGCAAACGACCTTGCCAAAACCCGGGCGCGTCTATGGACAATCGCTCTCTTTATCGGCCATCCGATGCCCAGAGGAATGGGTGATGGTCGGTAGCAACACACCGGACATTGACGCACTCTTGACCTACAAAAAACGATGGCGCATTGAAGTCCTCTTCGCCAACCTCAAACGCCGAGGCTTCGATCTCGAACAGACCCATCTCACCGACGCCGACCGCATCGAAAAACTCATCGCCCTGTTGACCCTCGCCGTGTGTTGGGCCCATCTCATGGGCGAAGAGCGTGCCCACCATACCCCGCTGAAAATAAAAAACCATGATAAGAAAGAGAAAAGTCTCTTTCGATATGGACTCGATTATCTGCAATATGTCCTTTTGAATATTCAAGACCACGCACGCACGTTCCAACGCGGTCTGAAAATCCTAAAAGAAGCGCGATTTTTACCCGATTCTTAGTTTTGTCGCGTAGTATGGTCAACAGCAACAAAAAGTAAGCAAAAAATGCCGCTCTCATGCGCCGAGGGGCTAGGCACAGCGCAAATCGCTTTTGTAATCGCACGACATGCGTTGGCCTATAAGGTGGGTTGCAAAATGGATGTTGGTTGCGAGACGGACTTGCGCGCTGTGCCCGATGGCTTTCGGTGATGGACTTTTGGGATCGCATGTTTAGCGATGGCTTCTCTGAAGGACGGTGGAACAGCAAAGCGATCCCGATAATGAATGAGTTGGTACAAATGGGCCCCGTGCCTGTCCTCGCATCCAACCCACCCCAAAATCAGTTGGTTTTCCCTTTCGTGCAGTGAACGTGTCTGTGCCCACCCGATAAAACCAAAGCCCGAGTTCATTGCGAACCCGGGCTTTTTTGATAAGTGCCGGTGCTGAATCGGGCATCCGCCTGTCGATCCAAAGCTGTCGATTAAAAAAACGCCAAAGCCCATTTGACTATCGCCATCGAGATCGCCCCGTGCGTTCTCTCCAAAGTATCTGATAAAAAATTGAGCGCGACGCTGAGGATATGTGCCCGTTCGTCGTTTTTACAAAGGAAAACATATCGTCTCATGACTTCCCTCCCAGAACGACGCCAAAGCTCAGACGGATATTGATTTGGTTCTCTTTTGCCTCGAACCATCGCACGTACTGGGTCTCGAATCTGAGAGCCATTCTGTTTTGGACGACGTGGCGGTAGCCTATCCCCGCGCCCGTACCAAATTGGGTTTCGCCTTCACTGCCCCCGATTGCCGCAACAGAAAACTTGACGTAAGGGGCGTTTCCATCTCGCAGAAAGTACGCGACCCCACCTTGTCCCGTCCATAAAGTCCATGATCTTTCGACATCTCCTCTATATACGGAGGTAAGCCCCAATGCGAGGTCAAAGGCCATTTGGTCAAAAATGAAACCGGAGATGTAGAATGAGGGGGGACCCGCTATAGTCCAGAATCCATCTCCTCCTCCCAAACTGATGATCGTCCACCTAGTTTCACCGGCCAAAAAGGTGATGGACATGAGATTTGCACCGATCTCAATCGTGGACTTTTTCGCATCGTGGGCATCGTCCAAAACGGTCAACTTTTGAACGCGCTCATACTCGATCTCCTTTTTCCAAAACCGCCCGCCAATGGCGATACGATCCGCATCAACGGCTTTGAGATAGCCGCGTGCGGTATTCCACTTTTCCCACGCCCCGGTGTCCGGATGACGCTCGCCTTCGCCGTAGATGACCTCGACAAACGCACCGGGTTGAACCGAATTGCTGTCGATTTCCCCGACTTCAAAAACCCCTCCTGCCAGCAGTGTATCGGGCCGGTACATTCCCAAAATCAAAACGATTGCGATGAGACGTGCCATGTGTTCCTCCTGTTAGGTGGTGAACCCCGCGCTAAAAATTGAATGTGAGCGCGGCGCGAACCCCGTTTTCAGGCGTGGGGGCGATGCTCAGATTGAGGCGTTGCGGCGGCATCTCAACCCATTTGTCGGATTTTATTGCAGCACCGATGAGCGTTGTAGCGGCGGTAAGCGGGATACCGAGGTAGTATAGTGAGAGAGCTGCTTTCACTTCGTTAGAAGCTGCCCATAACGATCCACTATTTGGATCCCCGCTTTGGGACGATCCAACTAATGCCATGAGAGCGAGTCCCGCGCTAATGCCAAGCCCGATTACCAAGCCTTTGCCCGTGTTTCTGCGCTGTCCCATGCTGACTTCGAGATTGGAGATAGAAGACATGGGTACATGAAGGAATGTACGGCCTGCATATCGGATGAAAAGTGTGTCTCGCGTCATTTTGACGACTTCGCCAACGATCCGGGTTTTCCGAAAGGAAGGGGCTTTGAACCGCACTTTGGCGTTTTGTAGATTGAACCTTTGGTCCGATTTTGGATTGCCGCTCGAGAAAAGTTGCACAGCCTGCCTTAAATTTTGCCATTCCTCAATATCTCGTCGGTCTTTTGCGACAACGAGCGTGTCGATGTCGCTGTATGCGATTTTCCATCTTTCCCGATTTTGCTTTTTGATTGCGATTCTCCATCTTTCCCGGTTTTGCTTTTTGATTGCGATGCTGCTTGCATCTTTACTCACAATCCACCCGGTTGCGGTTTCTTTCGCCCCTTGTGATGTATAGATGGCATGGGCATACCATCCCTTTTCGATCTTCTTGGGGACGATCTGCCCGCGTGTCATGACCGTGGTATTCGCGGCTTTCAGTTGTTTATTTTTGTATAACCGATTCACTTCGTTCATCTGCTTCGCGGGCACGGTGGATTCCGTGCTCATGACGATGGACAGGACTTTGGCGTAGGCGATGGTCGTCTCGCTCTTGAGTCCACCGCTGCGAATGGTGAACGATGTCTCGCCGATCGCAGCGATCCAGCCCCTCGCCGTTCTTTCTCGGTTGTTGTGGTCGCGATAGATGAGGGCGACGTACGCATCTCGAACCAGTGCGTTGGCATTGACCTGATCGCCGTGCAGATGCTTGGCGGCATGCGCGAGTGCGGGGCCCCATGGCGTTGAGCGCGAGTGCCGCTGTGATGAAGATGGCGATGGATTTGGTGATGGTGTGCATGGGATTCTCCTTTCAAAAATTGAATGTGAGCGCGGCGCGAAGCCCGTTTGCAGATGTGGGCGCGATGCTCAGCTTGAGGCGTTGCGGCGGCACCTCGACCCATTTGTCGGATTTGATTGAAGCGCCGATGAGCGTTGTAGCGGCGGTAAGCGGTATGCCGATGTATAAGAGGTATTCTATGAAATATCCAAAAAATATTATCCCCGCAGCTAGCGTATGCGCACCACGCTCTACATCGGACAGGTGGTCAAAACCTTCGGTTCGTTTCATACGCCCCCCAGCTAGCGCCCCCCGATCACCCTCATCGGACCAACCGTTTATGAAAAGGGCATCCGCCCTTGGGAGGCCCTCACCTAACGATCCAGAATCTGAATCTCCCGTCATCTGTGAATTAGATTCTAATCCTGCTAACAAACCAGCAATTACAAAGCTAGATAGACACCCGATTGCCAAGCCTTCGCCCGTGTTTCTGTGCTGTCCAAGGCTGACTTCAAGATTGGAGATTGAAGAAAGAGGTACTTCGAGAAATGTACGGCCTTCTCGGATGAAAAGTGTGTCTCGTGTCATTTTGACGACTTCGCCAACGATCCGTTTTTTCCGAACTGAAGGGACGCGAGCGCGAGGAGTATTAAAATGCAGGGATTTGACCTCGCCAACGATCCGTTTTTTCCGAACTGAAGGGACTTTGAACCGCACTTTGGCGTTTTGTAGGCCGCTCGAGAAAAGTTGCTCGACCTGCCTGAAAATTTTCCATTCTTCAATATCTCGTTGGGATACAGCGACAACAAGCGTGTCGATGTCGCTGTATGCGATTTTTTTCGATCTTAGTAAGTTCTCGATCATACCTACTGGATTCCTTATTGCACCGATTACTCCCGTACTCGATTCTGGGCCGATTGTGATACTGTTTGCATCTTTCCTGAGAATCCGCCAGGTTGTGGTTTTTTTTCCTTTTGATGTATAGATGACATGGGCAAGCCATCCCTTTTCGATCTTCGTCGGATCGATCTGCCCGCGTGTCATGACCTCCGGGCTCATGATGATGGACAGAACTTGGGCGTAGGCGATGGTCGTCTCGCTCTTGAGTCTGCCGCTGCGAATGGTGAACGATGTCTCGCCAATCGCCTTAATCTGCCCTTGCTTCCGTTTCGGTTTATTGTTCTCGTAATAGGTGACGATAGCGTAGGCATTTTGAACCAGCGCGTTTTGCAAGTGCTTGACCTGCTCGCCGTGCAAGTGCTTGGCGGCATGCGCGAGTGCGGGGGCCATCGCGTTGAGCGCGAGTGCCGCTGTGACGAAGATGGCGATGGATTTGGTGATGGTGTACATGGGGTTCTCCTTTCAAAAATTAACCGCGAGCGCGGCTCGAAGCCCTTTTTCAGGCGTGGGGGCGATGCTCAAATTGAGGCGTTGCGGCGGCACCGCGACCCATTTGTCGGATTTTATTGCAGCACCGATGAGCGTTGTAATGGCGGTAAGCGATACACACATTCCTGAGATCCGCCTGAAATCAACAACATATTCCGCTTGTGAACCTGCTACGAAAAGTCCTGCACTCAAAATCAGCCCAACTGACAAGCCTTTGCCCGTGTTTCTGCGCTGTCCAAGGCTGACTTCGAGATTGGAGATTGAAGAAAGAGGTACTTCGAGAAATGTACGGCCTTCTCGGATGAAAAGTGTGTCTCGTGTCATTTTGACGACTTCGCCAACGATCCGGGTTTTCCGAAATGAAGGGGCTTTGAACCGCACTTTGGCGTTTTGTAGATTGAACCTTTGGTCCGATTTTGGATTGCCGCTCGAGAAAAGTTGCACAGCCTGCCTTAAATTTTGCCATTCTTCAATAGCTCGCCGGTCTTTAGCGAGAACAAGCGTGTCGATGTCGCTGTATGCGATTTTCCATTTTTTGAATCCTGCGCTATTTTTGATCGCGATATACTCCGAGTCTTTGGCAGTAATCCATCCCGTTGTGGTCCCTTTCCCCCCTTGTGATGTATAGATGGCATGAGCATACCATCCCTTTTCGATCTTCTCGGGGACGATCTGCCCGCGTGTCATGACCGTGGTATTCGCGGCTCTCATTTGTTTCTTTTTGTATAACCGATTCACCTCATTCATCTGCTTCGCGGGCACGGTGGATTCCGTGCTCATGACGATGGACAGGACTTTGGCGTAGGCGATGGTCGTCTCGCTCTTGAGTCCACCGCTGCGAATGGTGAACGATGTCTCGCCGATCGCAGCGATCCAGCCCCTCGCCGTTCTTTCTCGGTTGTTGTGGTCGCGATAGATGAGGACGACGTACGCATCTCGAACCAGCGCGTTGGCATTGACCTGCTCGCCGTGCAAGTGCTTGGCGGCGTGCGCGAGTGCAGGAGCCATCGCGTTGAGCGCGAGTGCCGCTGTGACGAACATGGCGATGGATTTGATGATGCGCTTTGCATTCACTGGGTTCTCCTTTCTATGAGGTTTGAGAGCCGGTTAGAATCGCAATGTGGCGATTGCCGATACATTGCCATTGCGGTCAGGCGCGACGCCGATTGAGAAACGGCGTGACCGAGGATTTGATCGCTCGGACATGATGATCGATCCGATGGTAGCCCCGATGGGCATAAATATGAAGAGGGCTTCCCCGCCGGTGACACTTCCGATTAACGCGCCTGCCCCTGCGCCCAAAAGGCTACCTGCCAGCGTATTGAGAAACCGATCATCTGGATCAACTGCGCTCATGCCGAGAGGACAGCCGATGATGTAGCCAGCCGAAGCACCTAGCAGGAACGCGCCAAATCCGCTATCAAACGGAGAGTCGTTTTCACCCTCGTCCACAGAACGCCCCGCGCCATACCCGGCCAAAGAACCCATACTGATACCTGCCAAAATACCAACGGTCAATTTACCGACAACTCCCATATCCTTGTTGAACAGTCCTTTTTGACGACTCTCCTTGCCCATGATGTATCGGGCACGCTGAAGTTGGGTTGGATGATCGCAGACGATCAAAACGTCAATCCCATTCAACGGGATTTTCTTTTTTTCGATACCCCGGCGAATCGTCAGTCCGGTTTCATCCATTGCGCTGACAAATCCTTCCACGGTTTCAATCTCGCCATCGTCTTTGCGATAAGTCACTCCGACGTATCGGCCCTTGGCAACGACCACTTTTCGGGCGCGTTCCCCGATATACCGCTCAACCCCTGCGATCACCTCTGAGGGCGCGGTGTTCTCTGCTAGCAGTGTATCGGGCCGGTACATTCCCAAAATCAAAACGATTGCGATGAGACGCGCCATGTGTACCTCCTGTTGAATCCGTGATCCTTGAATTAAAAATTAACCGCGAGCGCGGCGCGAAGCCCGTTTGCAGATAGGGGGGCGATGGTCAAATTGAGGCGTTGCGGCGGCACCGCGACCCATTTGTCGGATTTTGTTGAAGCACCGATGAGAGTCGAGAGAAGACATAGAGATACAGCCACACCTCCGCCGACAACATATACGTACACATCCTCTAATCCGCTGAGTGCTCCTGAGCCCGACGATCCTGTACGGGAAGCAATAGCGGTGACAATCAAAACCGTCAATCCCAATCCAAGTCCAAGTCCAAAGCCTTTGCCCGTGTTTCGACGCTGTCCCATGCTGACTTCAAGACTGGAGATTGAAGACATGGGCACTTGATACAACAATGTCTGTCCATCTTGAGTCATGACTGTGTTAGCGGTGATTTCGCGGAGTTGGGGCCAAGGCATCCGCACGAGTTTAAGAACGAGCGTGTCTCGATTCATTTCTACGACTTCGCCAATGATCCGCCTTTTTGAGATGACCGGGGCATGGACGCGCACTTTGGCGTTGGGTGTCTTGATCCGTTGTATGGGTGTCTGATTGTTCTTTGTGCCGTACAAGTGCTTGGCGGCATGCGCGAGTGCGGGGGCCATCGCGTTGAGCGCGAGTGCCGCTGTGACGAACAGGGCGATGGATTTGGTGATGGTGTTCATGGAATTCTCCTTTCAAAAATTAACCGCGAGCGTGGCGCGAAGCCCTTTTGCAGATGTGGGGGCGATGCTCAAATTGAGGCGTTGCGGCGGCACCGCGACCCAGTTCTCGGATTTTATTTTCTGACCGATGAACGTAGAGAGAATAACAATGAATGGACCGAGGTAGGCTCCCGCTAATCCCGGGGCTAAGGGATCTATATTATTTGGCTCATCCTTAGTCTTTTCACTCAGGTAACCTGCATATAGGAAAAAGGATGTGCTAACGGCAAGCCCAACACCAAGCCCAATCCTAAAACCTTTGCCCGTGTTTCTATGTTGTCCAAGACTGACTTCAAAATTGGAGATTGAAGACATGGGCACTTGAAGGAATGTACGGCCTTCTCGGATGAGAAGTGTGTCTTGCGTCATTTTGACGACCTCGCCAACGATCCATTTTTTTGTCAGTAAAGGGGCTTTGAAACGCACTTTGGCATTGTGTGTCTTGAACCGTTGTATGGCTTTTTTCTGTGTGTCTATTTTTTTTTGCTCTCGCCTCATTACATTCATTTGTTTTTCGGCCCTGACCACATCTTTGCCCATGACTACGGATAAGACTTTGGTGTAGGCAATGGTCGCCTTGCCCAAGAGGCTGTTCTGAATCGTGAACGATGTGTCGCCAATCGCCTTAATCCGCCCTTTCTCCCGTTTCAGTTTATTGTTCTCGTAATAGGTGACGATGGCGTAGGCATTTTGAACCAGCGTATCGGCATTGACCTGATCGCCTTGCAGGTGGATAACAGCGGTCTTTGCCTTCTGCTCTGCCTTTGCTTCTTTTTTTTGGATTGACCGATGCTTGGCGGCGTGCGCGAGTGCAGGGGCTATCGCGTTGAACGCGAATGCCGCTGTGACGAACAGGGCGATGGATTTGATGATGCGCTTTGCATTCACTGGGTTCTCCTTTCTATGAGGTTTGAGAGCCGGTTAGAATCGCAATGTGGCGATTGCCGATACATTGCCATTGCGGTCAGGTGCGACGCCGATTGAGAAACGGCGGACTGTAAGGGTATTGCGTGACCTTTCGGACATAATCACGGCTCCGACGGACGGGCCGATGAGCAGAGCGGGCCAATACTCTTCAGCCGCCAATCTGACACTAAGAATGCCGACTCCTAATCCCATGAGGCTACCGAGCATTGTTTTGACAGGCTGATCGTATGGATCCAACTTGCTCACGCCAAGTGCCACTCCTGCCGCATAGCCAATACTCGCACCGAGCATTACTCCTCCAATACATCCGAAAAATTCATCACTACAATTGCTTCTAGCATCTTCTGCTACACCACCGACTAAGCCCCCCGATAATCCGAAAAAACCGCCCACGAGGGATCCGACAAACAACTTTTTGGCAATGCGACCTGGCCTGCCTTCGTCTCTTTTCTTATTCCCTAGGGCGATGATGCGTTTGGCATGCTGAAGTTGGCTCCGATTATCGCAGACGATCAGAACATCGATTTTATCCCGCGAAATCGTCTTAATCGTCTTACGGTAGCCGGTCTGGTAAATCACCAACTTGGTTTCATCCATCGGTCGGACGAACCCTTCTGCAATCTCGGTCTCGCCATACGCGCCGCGATACGTCACTTCGACATATCGACCTTCGGCGACGATCACCTGCCTTGCGCGTTCATCCAAATACCAATCCACCACTTCTGAGGGCGCGGTGTTCTCTGCATGCGCGAGTGTGGGGGCCATCGCATTGAGCGCGAGGGCCGCTGTGACGAAGATGGCGATGGATTTGGTGATGATGTGCATGGGATTCTCCTTTCCGTGAGATTCAGGGTCTTCTCTTAACTTTATCCCACCGGCTCTTGCATCTCCGTGCGTTTGGTGCGCGAGCCGATCAGGAGCATCACCAAGCCTATTTGCATCCAGAAAAGCCTGCGTATCCTGCGGATGATGCCCACGGCCAGGCCCATCTGCGGTTGCAAGCCCATCAGCGCGAACAGGAACACATGCCCGCCTTCGAAAACGCCCATCCCGTAGGGCACGAAGAAGAACGCGGTATTGATCGCGATCAGCAAGGCGTGGAACAAATACGCGGACGCGAGGGGCACGGGTTCGCCGAGCACATGGAGAATCGCGTAGATCTCCAGCGTGCCCAGGCTCCAGCCCAAGAGATGCAAGCCCAGCAGGCCCGACAATCGCCATTTGTTCAGGCGGTAAAACGCGGCCAAATTGCGGTCGATTTCCTCGGCGCGGGGCCGATACCGCTCCAAAAAACCGAGGCGTAGGCGCGACAACACATCGAGCAGGCCGGCAAAGGGATTTCGCCGCTGGTTCACAACCGTGAAAACGGCCCACAGCACAGAGATCGCCAACGCCGCGATCAACCCCGTGCGGACCTCCTGCGGAAACGCAAATCGCTGCAATCCGGTCGCCACGCCCCCGAGCACGAAGATCAACCCGCCGATCATTTCCCCGGTCTTGTTGATCACCAAGGACGACACCCCTTGGGACGCGCGCATTTTCCTTTGCAGCATCATCGCTTTGGCGACCTCTTTGCCGACCGGCGACGCGGGCGTGGCATTGCCCAGGGCCTCGCCGACCCATTTCACCCACAGCAGTTGCCGCAAGCGCGGCCTTTCCGCGCCGTGGGCAAAACACTTTTGCCACACATAGACATTGTTGACATAGCCCATCAGGGAGATGCCGATCACGGGCACATAGCCCCAGCCCATCATCAAGACATACTGCCACACCTCGATGGTGCTGAGTTGATGCAAGAGCACGCCCATGCAAATGAGTCCGAGCAACCAAAGGGCAAGATAGGTTTCGCGTTTCATCTCATTCTCCCAAAGAAAGTGTTCCATCGCCCACCTGTTTTCCCGTGCGTTCCCAGCCGCGCATCGATTCGTCACTTCTCGGTATGACTTGAAGGGGTTACAGCCGTTTCAGCGCGGTTATCACCGGAATCCCTCGAATGACGCACAGGGCGACGGTCAGATAAGTGGCGGTCAATGCGGCGATCTCGATCACAACTATCGGACTCGCCATCTGTTGCGCGGCGTTTAGAATGAACAAACTGTTGAATGCGATCACCTTGGCGATGCCGTACGCGGCGCGACTCGCACGCGAGGCGACCAAAGCATGGCCGATCCGCGACTGCATCATCGACGTCTCGCCAAAGGCGGTGCGACCTCGGGACAGCGCGTAGCTGCGGATCGCATCGGTGACAAAGCCTCGGCTGAGCACCACGAGCGGCACCCAAAGCGGAATCAGATGCAACCACGCGAACACCACCCACCACACGTTTTCCGCAATGCGGTCGCCCACGATGTCCAGCAGGCCGCCGATCTCGCTCTCGCACCCCAATCGCCGCGCCGCGTACCCGTCCAACCCATCCATCACCAGGGCGGCAAATGCGATGGGCACCGCGGCCCAGGCGAGCAGCGCGTTCCCGGTCACGGCAAACGCCGCCGCGAGAAACAGACACCCCACGCGCCCGGCGGTAATCAAATTGGCAACGTGGCGTTGCAACGCGGTTGCGGATGTCCATGTGAGTGTTGACATGTTGACCCTCCTCGTGAACAGATGAGAACCATTTCCATCTCACAACGCGGTAATTGCAAACCCCGTGCCAAAGCCGTTTCGCCGAAAACAGGGGATTTCCAGCGTTTTTACGCAACGAATCCCCGAGCCGCTGCAAGCCCAATATTGCACCTGCAACCCCATTCTTGCATGCAGCGGACAAAAAAAGACCCCATCTGAAATCGCTTGTGCGATCTCGGATGGGGCGTTGTTTTGATGGTTCAATGGCGAAATGGAACCGCGCTTATCCTTTGATGTACGTCAACACGCCGATAATGATCACCGCAACGGCAATCATCAGTGACATCCATTTGATGATCTTCACTTCCATGCGGCTGATGTGTTCTTCCAAGCGGTCGATGTCATTCTTCAAATTCGTCTCCACGCGGTTGATGTCCTCCTTCAAAGTTTTTTCCACATGGATGACGCGGTTCTCCACGCGGTTGATCTCTTCCTTCAGATCGGTCTCCACGCGATTGATCTCTTCCTTCAAACCGGTCTCCACGCGGTTGATCTCTTCCTTCAAACCGGTCTCCACGCGGTTGATCTCTTCCTTCAAACCGGTCTCCACGCGGTTAGTGTCCTCCTTCAAGCTGGTCTCCACGCGGTTGGTGTTCTCCTTCAAAGTCTTTTCCACATGGATGACGCGGTTCTCCACGCGGTTAATGTCTTCCTTGAAAGTCTCTTCCGCTTGGATGACGCGGTTCTCCACGCGGTTGATGTCTTTCTTCAAGCCGGTCTCCACACGGTTGATATTCTCCTTCAAAGTCTTTTCGGTGTGGAGGACGCGGTTCTCCACGCGGTTGATGTCTTTCTTCAAGCCGGTCTCCACGTTGTTGATGTCTTTCTTCAAACCGGCCTCCACGCGGTTGATCTCTTCCTTCAAACCGGCCTCCACGCGGTTGATCTCTTCCTTCAAACCGGCCTCCACGCGGTTGATGTCCTCCTTCAAAGTCTTTTCGGTGTGGAGGACGCGGTTCTCCACGCGGTTGATGTCCTCCTTCAAGCCGGTCTCCACGCGCCCAAAGTCCGCGTTCATCTGATTCCTCACTTGATCAAAGCGATCAATCGTTTGATCCTCTACGCGGCGAATGTCTTTCGCGTTTTGCTCGACTTGATCGCCAATTACCGCCCCGTTCTTCTCGATGGCGATGAGCCGCTGATCCTGCTCGGCGAGTTTCTGATCGCGCTGTGCGATCTTCTCGGAATCCGTCATGGTACGTCTCCTCGTGAGATGGTGGGTCGAACTGCGATTGTCTCGATAAGTTTACTCAAACCATGCCTAAAAAGCAAGGTCGAATTTCGTTCTTTTCAGGGATCAACGATAAATACCGGGATCGATTCCCAACTCCTTTAATTTTTGTTGCAATGCCTGCCGCTTCATGCCGATGGCAGGGGCCGTGCGGCTGATGTTGCCTGCGTGTCGTTCCAGTGCGGCGCGGATGAACGCGGTCTCAAAGGATTGGACGACCTCGTATTTTGCATCTCGAAACGAGACCCCATCTCGCCAGATTGGACCCGTTATGTCCGCGGATTGCGCCTCGGCTGTCCGCATATCATCGGGCAACAAATTTTTGTGCAACTCCCCGTCCTCTGACAGAATCACCGCCCGCTCGATGGCGTGCATCAACTCGCGGATGTTGCCGGGCCAAGGGTGCGTTATGAGCAGCTTCATCGCGTCTGCGGGGATGTCCGTAAGGGCCTTGGCGTGCTGTCGGTTGAAGCGCGCGAGAAAGTGTTGGATGAGCAGGGGAATGTCCTCGCGCCTGTCCCGCAAGGGCGGCAAAAAAATATCGACCACTTTCAAGCGGTAGTAGAGATCCTCGCGGAATTGCCCGCGCGCGATCTCGTCGGACAGGGCTTTGTTCGTCGCGCTGATCACGCGCACATTCACGCTCACGGTTTGCGAACCGCCCAGGCGTTCAAATTTTTGCTCTTGCAACACGCGCAACAACTTGGCCTGCGTCTCGAGGTGCATATCGCCGATCTCGTCCAAAAATAGGGTGCCGCCATCCGCGCGTTCAAACTTGCCCTGACGCCGGGCGGTGGCGCCGGTAAACGCGCCCCTTTCGTGGCCGAACATCTCGCTCTCGATCAACTCGGTCGGCAGTGCGGCGGCATTGACCGCGACAAAGGGCCGCGCATTTCGCCCGCTCTGCTCGTGGATGGCCCGCGCGACGAGTTCCTTGCCCGTGCCGCTCTCGCCCGCGATCAGCACGGTCGCATCTGTGCCGGCCACCTTGTCGATCAGATCGCAGACTTTTTGCATGGCGCGACCGCGGCCGATCAGCAACCCGAACCCGGCGCGTTGCCGAATTTCATTGCGGAGGGTCTCGTTGTCCCGGCGCAGGCGCACGGTCTCCAGCGCGTTTTCCACCAAACAGCGCAGTTCGTCTATGTCGTAGGGCTTGCCCAAATAATCGTACGCGCCCGCCTTCATCGCCTCCACGGCGACCCGTTCGGACCCGTACGCGGTGATCACGATCACGGGGCGCCTGTCCCCCCGTTCAGACAGCTGTTTGACCAGGGTCAACCCGTCCATTTTCGGCATCTGAATATCGCAGATGAGCAAGTCGGGATCGTCGGTTGCAACGGCCGAGAGGGCGGCCTCGCCGTCTTCGGCTTCGACGAGGTCACAGGACAGCGCGGCGAGGGCGCGTTTGAGGCCGTATCGCGCGGCCGGATCGTCATCCACAATCAAAATTTTGTGTTGCATCAGCCCGCTCCGGGAAGTTGAACCGCGAACACCGCGCCCGATGGCTCCGCGTTTGTCACGGCAATCGACCCGCCCATGCGCGCCACGTCGCGTTTTACAATGGCGAGCCCCAGCCCCGTGCCCGACGCCTTGGTCGTGTAAAACGGCTCGAAAATTCGGGCCTGATCTTCCGCTGAAATCCCCGGCCCGGTGTCCGACACGCGAATCTCTAAGTAGGGGGACACCCGTTGCGCGGCGATGCACAAGCGCCGATCCGCGTCATGGCCTGCCATCGCTTGGATGCCGTTCAAGATGAGATTAAAAAACACTTCCTTCAAGTCCTCTGAATCGCCTGCCACCGCGAGGCCGTCGGGCACGTCGAGGCGGATCGCCACGTTTTGCCGCTCGGCTTCGTGGAACAGGATCCGCACTACGTCTTCGAGCACGGCTTTGAGGTCGACCGATTGAAATGCCGCGCCCTGCTTGGGTTGGGCGAATTTGAGCAGGCGATCCACCACCCGGCTCAAGCGGTCGATCTCGCGCAAGACGACCGTCAAATCGCCTGCTTTGGACGCGTCGGTTTGCAAATCTTCGCGCAACACGGTCGCGATGGCTTTGATCGAACTCAAGGGATTTTTCACCTCGTGCGCGATGCTCGCGGAGAGCAGTCCCAAAGCCGAAAGCCGCTCGGCCTCGTACATTTGCCGCTCGAGTTGCAACCGCCGCTCCACCAAGCGCGTGTTTTCGACCGCCAATGCGATCTGATTGCACAAGGTGGCGAGCAAGTCCCATTCTTCGGAGAAAAAGGATGCGCCGCGCTTTTTCTCGCCCAAGCACAGCAGGCCGACGGCCGCGTCTTCTTGCAACACCGGCAAGCAGAGTTGAATCCCCTGTTCCGCGAGGATCGCCGCCAGCGCGGCGCCGTGCAATTCCCCCACGTAGAGGGGCCGGCGATGGGCCAATAACCAGTCGACCACCCGTTCGATCTGCGCGCTGTTTTCATCCCCTCGCGCAAAGGGGATGGCCGGTGGATCAAAACCCGGCAACCCGCTGCTGGCGATCACCTGCACATTGCGGATCCGTTCTTTTTCGCAGTCGAACAACACCAGCGAAACGACGCGCACTTTCAGCACCGCGCCGACCGCCTCGACCACGGACTGCAAGCGTTTTTCGAGCGCGTGCGGCACATTCAGGGTTTGACTCAGCGTGTTGAGCAGATGCTGATAATCGTAGCGCGCCCGAAAAAACAGGCGGTTGATCACCCCTTGCAAGCGGTTCTTGACCGGTTGAAACAGAAAGATCAATAGGGAAATCAGCACGGCTTCGACCACCTCGACCCGAAGCCCGCCGTCCAATCGGCCAAACGCCTCGGCCACGCGGCGGATGACGATCAGATAAACCGTCAACACGATGCCCGTCAGCGCGGAATACAGCAAGGCGGGATTGACCACGATTTGAAAAAAGCTGTACCGATAGATAAAATGGCTCAGAATATACGCAGGCACAATGGGCGAGAGAAAAAGCGCGATGGCGAGCACCTGCCCCACCTTGGGTAGGTGAATCCCCCCGAGCGGATACGCGACCCCGGTCAGAACGGCGATCCCCGCCAGCGCGAGCGCCATCGACCGGTAAAACAACCGGTGCATCTCCGTCTCTGACCGCGCGGCAAACCTCCAACAGAGATGGGCCGAAAGCAAAAGCGCCGCCATCGCGTACAGGCTAAAGCCCACGCGCATGGGCGGCGTTTGAGACATGCCAAACAAAAAAACGATCGCCCCAGGCGCGAGGGCCAACGGAGGCGCGAGCCGGCGCAATCCCTTGGATATCCGATGCTCGTCTGCAAATGCCAGCACGGTTGCCAGCATCGCAGAGGGCAGGAAACCCCGGCCAAAACGCGCCATCTGCACGGCGTAATCCGCTGCGTCAACCACGCCCGGCACCGCTTGTCCGATCAAGAGGCGCAACGCGTCGCCTGTGTACCAAAGCGCGCCTGCCGAAATCGACACCAACAGCGGGATCGGCGCGCCCTTTCGCTTGATGGCCGAGGCAAAAATCCCCCAAAGCAACGCGGCGGCAATGGCCGCGCCGATGAGCCAAATCGTTTCGTATGGCGATAGGTGCATCAATAGCCCTTCGTCAGATCCGCTCGGCTGTTCGCCTCGGCCTCTTCCGGATCGCGTCTCAATTCTTGGGTCAAGAGGCCGTGCAAGTGCGCGATGCGATCTGCCTGCGCCGAGTACCCTTTTGTGCTGTGAACTGGCTGTCGCCAGTTGTACCCCGCTCGTGCTTTTTGTGCTTTTTGTGCTTTTTGTGGCTAATCAGTAGCCTTTCGCCAGGTCCGCTCGGCTTTGGGCCTCGGCGGCTTCCGGATCGCGTCTCAATTCTTGGGTCAAGAGGCCGTGCAAGTGCGCGATGCGATCTCCCTGCGCGGGATCGGTCGCCAAATTGTCGAACTCCCCCGGGTCGTCTGCGAGATGGTACAATTCGCGTTCCGGCCCGTGGTCCGCGTCGAAGCGCGTGTGGTACACGTATTTCCACGGCCCTTGCCGGATCATCGCCATGCCCGAAGCGATGTTGTGGCCGTAGTATTCGCTGATGGCGATATCGCGCCAGTCGCTGGCCTCGTCGTCCAAATAGTTGAGCAGGGACGCGCCGTCCCAATCGTCCGAGGATTCCGCGCCGCCGATCTCGGCGATGGTTCGCGCCAGATCGACCAGTGAACACGCGCCCGATCTTCGCTGTCCGCCTGCCCAGCGTTTTGGGTAGGACGCGATGAGGGGCATCCGCGAGGCGTGTTCGTACATGTTGTTTTTCCACCACAGCCCATGGTCGCCCTTGTTCTCGCCGTGATCCGAGCAGTAAATCACTATGGTATTGTCCGCCACGGCGGATTCGCGGAGCGCGCCGAGCAACGCGCCGATCTCGTCGTCCAACCAGTTCACAAAACCCCAGTAGAGTTCGCGTCCCAACTTCGTCTGTTCAGGCGTGGCCTTTGTCACCCCAAATCCGGCCCGCAGGTGTTTGTAATTGGTCGGCAAAGTGTCGAAAAAACCGTCGGGGATTTCGGGCATGGGCACTTTGTCTTTGTAGGGCGCGTAATACGCTTCGGGGATGGTCAAGGGAAAATGCGGCGCGAGATACCCGGCCAGCAAAAAGAAGGGCGCGTCCTCCGCTTTGCGATTTTTCAAAAACGCGCTGCACTCCGCCGTCACCTTCCGATCTTTTTCCAAGATGGGCGACGTGTCGGCGGTTTTGAACGCCGCGACTCGGCCTTCCCAACCGCGAGTCGATTCCGACATATCGCCGTACGTCCGCCGCCCGCCCTTGCCGGATTTTTGCCCTTGGTTGGCGCCGGGATAAACATCCCGAAAACCGTAGCGGTGCGCGGTCGAAAAGTGCATCTTGCCGCCGAGCCAGCATTCGTAGCCGGCCGCGTTCAAGGCGTGGGGCACAGAGGGATAATCATCCGAGGGCAGTTGGCAGTCATTCGTCCACACCCCGCAGCGGCTCGCGTACTGCGCCGCCGTGAAACTCGCCCGCGCAGGCGCGCAAAGCGGCGAACTCGTGTACGCCGCGTCAAAGGTGATGCCCCGTTCTGCCAACCCATCCAAATGCGGCGTTTGCACAATGGGATCGCCATAACAACCCATCACCGCCGGGTCGTGTTCATCGGACATGATCATCAAAATATTCGGACGGTCAGACATGGAAATCTCCTTTCGATTCACCCGCGTCCATCTGCGGCGTCTGCGATGTAGGTCAAATAGGCGCTGTGCCCGTGCGATACGGGACAGGAGATGGGCAGATGCTTCAGGTGTTTTTTTAGCGTTTTGAGGCGGCCTTTGACGGTGGTCACGCAAAGCGCGATCTTTTCATCCCGATCCGAAAACAGAAAATCGTGCGGGAAAATATCCACGCGCGCGGCCAGTCGGGCGGCGATGAGGGCGTGCCCAATGCGGATCGCTTCCGATTCAGAGGGCATGGGGATGACCGAGATATGGGGCGCGGATCGCAACGTGGGGGGAACCGAGATGCCGAGTTCGGTTTTGCCCGCGTCGCGCGCGTCGCAAATTTTTTGCACCGCGGCGTGGACCAAGAATATTGCGAGGCACAGGATTACGCCCATTCCCACATGCTTCAGCAACCCGCTGTAAAACGCGCTCTGGCGGGGATCCTCGGCGCGGAAGAACGCATGCTGAAAATCTTCGGGCGATTCCGCGACCAATTTTCGGGCGATAACGCGCACTTGGGCGTTCGCCGCAGGGGGCAATGGCGCGACTCGCTCAAAGCCATACAGGGTGCGGATCATCTCTCTCGCGACGCGCAGGGCCTGTTCCTCCCGCGCAGGATCCACGGCCCAGGCGGTGGCGACCGCGCAAAATCCAACGAGTATGACGGTGTAGATTTTCAACATGTTATCGGTCACTCCGATCGACGGGTGGGCACGGGCAAAACCAAAAGTCCCTGCCTGCTTTCGCCGAATGGCGGAGCGGTTGGCGGGATGGGTGAGGGCTGACAATGGACAACTATGCTCCTATTCTGATTGCGACGAGTTCCGTCGTCTGGCCCCCTGCCCATTCGTCTGCGCGGGCGATTAAATCCCCGAGTTGGGCCTGGGTCGTTTTCAACATGACCATTGCCTCTGATGCTTCGCGCACGTCATCCCCCCTGCGGTAGATCGACCGCGTGCTCGGCGCGACTGTTCCTACCGTTGCCAGATGTTCTGCGATGAGGAGTTGTCCGAGTTGGCGTGCCTGCGCTTCTGTGCGCGTGGCGATGAGCACGCCCAAGGGCGCGTCTGCTGATTTTCCGCCCCTGCCCAAGGCGCGAATCGCGGAGCGCGTTGCGATGAGGGCGACGAGGATGGCGATTCCGATGGCGATGTTGCGGGCGATGTTGCCAAGCGTCTCATTGCGTTCTTGCCGCAATTCTTCGGCACGCTGTTTTTGCGCTTCCAAAAAGGCCACGTCTCCGGCCAGTTGCACGGTTAGGCGTTTGACCAGCGCCACTTCCTCGGCGGTGAGTGAGTCCCCCTCTGTCAAGACTGCCCGCGCCACATGTCGCACCATGCCTTCAACCCGCTCGACTTTCACTTGCGCCTGCCCCGCAGCGGGGATGCCGATAGCGACAAACAGAAAGGCGAATGCGAGAGCGATTCCGTGTTTGCGGTGTGTCATGGGTGATTTTTCCTTATTTTGGCGGGCAGGCAGGCGTCCATCAACCGTTGGGACAGGCCCCCGTGCCATCTGTACCAACTAATTACTCCGTTCTAAAGCGTTTGGTCCTAAAGCATCGTGGGTTGCCTTTGATGCCTTCGGCGACCTACTTTTTTTCAACAGCAAAAAAAAGTAGGCAAAAAATGCCGCTCTCATGCGCCGAGGGGCTAGGCACAGCGCAAATCGCTTTTGTAATCGCACGACATGCGTTGGCCTGCCAAGTGGGTTGCAAAATGGCTGTGGGTTGCGAGACGGACTTGCGCGCTGTGCCTGATGGCTTTCGTTGATGGGCTTTTGGGATGGCACGTCTAGCGATGGCTTTTCTGAAGGACGGTGGAACGGCAAAGCGATCCCGATGATGAATTAGTTGGTACAAATGGCCCTCGTGTCCTTTTGCCCGATGCTGAATATATGGCGCGGAAACGCGATGGGCAAGTGGGGAGAGGCGATGGGCGATCCACGCAAGGGCACTGGACGGCGTGCAACCGCGACAGCCGTTCGCGGCGCGAAGGATTGGGGATGGGCGGGCTAGGGAGAGGTCAAATACGCAGGTGATAGAGGAGGGCTATTCAGTGATCCCTGAAAATTTTGGTTTTGACGCGCGGAAGCTCAACTGCGCCGAGCGGGTATTAAAACGCCATGTGTCGATGCGGACCACGCCCGGCGCCGTGGGACTCGTGTTGCGCCGCAAGGGCGTGGTCGCGCGTTGGGCCGTGGGGCGTCATACGTATCGGGCGGATGCCTTGCCCGTGCAAGTCCATACCCCGTATGACTTGGCTTCTGTCACCAAGGTCGTCGCCACGACAACGCTTTGTATGCTGTTCGCGGATGAAGGTCGCCTCGATCTCGACGCGCCCGTGCCATCCTATCTGCCCAATTTTGTGGGAAAGAATAAGGATCGCGTTGCCGTTCGACATCTGCTCGCGCATTGCAGTGGCTTGCCCGCGCATGTGCATCTTTATAGGTGGGAGACGGGAGACGGGAGACGGGAGACGGGAGACGGGAGAGGAAAGACGGGAGAGGGAAGACGGGAGAGGCGAGACGGGAGAGGCGAGACGGGAGAGGCGAGACGGGAGAGAGAGGCGAGAGGCGAGAGGCGAGAGGCGAGAGGAGAGAGGGTGCTGTGGTCCGCCCAACAGCGGGAGGCGATGTTCGATGCGGCATGTCGCCTGCCTTTGGTTTATGAGCCGGGAACCGCGACCGCGTATAGCGATATGGGTTTTCTCGTTTTGGGCAAGGTGTTGGAGACCATCGGCGAGGGGCGTTTGGATGTGCTCGCCAAACAGCGCGTTTTTGAGCCGCTCGATATGTGCGATACGGCGTATTGTCCGCCTCGCGGGATTCGGCATCGCATTCCCCCCACTGAGAGCCGCACGAATTTGCGCGATACCTTGGTACACGGCGAAGTCCACGATGAAAACGCCGCGGCAATGGGGGGGATCGCGTCTCACGCGGGTCTGTTTTCCACAGCGGAGGATCTGGCGAAATTCCTGCGTGCGTGGCTCGGCGCGGGCAGTTTTCCGGATCGGGGCATCCGCCAATTTACGACTCGGGCCAATATCGCGCCCAAAAGCACATGGGCACTCGGCTGGGACACGGTCTCGCCCGGTATCAGTTCGAGTGGACGCCATTTTACCGCACAATCCTTCGGCTCGCTCGGATTCACCGGCACATCCGTTTGGGCAGATCCCATCCGCGACCTCGGCGTCGTCCTGCTCACCAACCGCGTTCACCCCACGCGCGAGAACGCGCAAATCAAATACCTCCGCCCAGAATTTCACGACGCGATATCCGAAGCCCTGGTCGAATGAAGTGACCGCAGGAGCAACGCGAACGCTCGGACAAGCGATTGCCGATCTCCGAACAAAAATCGCCGGGGCCTATGTTTTGGTGGATGGGTGGGAGCTGACCGTTGCAAATCGGCGATCAGCCCTGCCGCGAGATACGAGGATGGGCACAGGGCCTGTCCCTAATTTGGGTGGTGGGGCGTGCCGACCGCCTGCTCGTATGCATGTGCCACGCGCAAAATGCGAGCCTCGTCGTAAGGCTTGCCGATGATTTGCAAGCCCATAGGCAACGGTTCATCGGACCAGCCGCAGGGCACCGAGATCGCGCACAGGCCCAAAAAATTTACGAGTCGGGTGGTCAGGCGCGCGGGGGCGACATCGACATCTGCGATGCGCGGGGCAACCGTTGGCATCGTCGGGCAAATCGCCGCATCCACATCGCGCAGGGTTTCGCGGGCGGCGATTCGCAACGGCTCGCGGCGTTGCAATGCCATCGCATAATCGGGCGCGGAAAACGACGCGCCCAATTCGAGGCGCGCCCGAATGCGGGGATCCATCGTCTCGCCGTGCCCTTCGATCAACGCTCGGTGGCACGCATAGCCCTCCACAGACATGATCATGGCGCTGCCGCGGCCTTCGCGTTCTTCGTCCAATGCGGCCCGCGCTTCGGGAAATGGCAAGTTGATCACATCGCCCCCCAAGTCGCGCAAAACGCCCGCCGCGCTTTCCACGGCCGAGATGACCTCGGCATCTGCCCCGTCGCAAAACGGGTCGCGCACAAAACCGATTCGCAACTCCTCCACCCCGCGCTTTAACTCGCGCATCACATCCACAGGCGGTTGATTTAAGGTCACCGGATCCGCGGGATCGGGCCCTGCGATGGCTTCGAACACCAGCGCGGCATCCTCTGTACACCGCGTCAAGGGCCCGATGCTGTCCAGCGTCCGCGAAAGCGGCGTCGCCCCCGCACGGCTGACCCGTTCCAATGTGGGCTTGAGCCCCACGAGACCGCAAAACGACGCCGGAATGCGAATCGATCCGCCCGTATCCGTGCCGAGTGCGGCAGGCGCCATGCCCATCGCCACGGCCACGCCGGATCCGCTGCTCGACCCGCCCGGTACGCGGTCTTCCATCCACGGATTGGGCGGCGTTCCGTAGTGGGTATTCAAGCCATAAGGACCAAACGCGAGTTCCACCATGTTGGTTTTGCCGACCAGAAGGGCGCCTGCCCGCGAGAGTCGGATCGCCGCGGTTGCCGAGGTCTCGGGCACAAAGTTCTCCCACGTTTTCACGCCGGATGTCGTGCGAATGCCCGCGGTGTAAAACAGGTCTTTCAGCGCGATGGGGATGCCGTGCAAAGGGCCCAAATCCACCCCTGCGCGCAACAGGGTCTCCGCGGCTTGGGCCTCGGCACGGGCGCGTTCTGCTGTCGGCGTGATAAACGCTTTGGTCTCGCGGCACTCGTCAATGCGATTGAGCAACGCGTCGACCACCTCGACCGGCGACACCTGTCCGGACCGATACCACGCGCCCAGTTCGGATATCGTTGCAAAGTGCAAATCCATTTTTTGCTGACCCTTCCCGAGATTGTTAGATCAGTTCGCCAACACCTCGCGCAGGCGGGATGTGGCGATTTCGCGGTCGTCTCCGACGAAATTGGTCACCGCGACGCGAAACGCATTCCCGCTACCGCGCACCCACACGGACGGATTCCCCCGCTTGAGTTCTTCGATGATTTGCGCTGCGGTTTTGCCCAGCGCGGCCTCATCCACTGTGATTTGCACGCCGTCGCTCAGGCTTCGCTCGTCCGGGGCAAATGCGACCGCAATGTGGGGAATGTCCGACAAGTCCGCGAGGAGGGATTCCGCTTCGCGTTTGTACGACGCCAACCGCGCTTGGTGATCCGCGCTGAACCATTCGCGCAGGGCGACGACAACCGCGATCACTTCTTGGCGATCCACCTTCAGAGGACGTCCAATGGTTTCGTAGGGACAGGTCTCGTAGCCGATGAACGAGTGCAAAAACGCCGCATCGATCAGGTCCGCGCGCCCGCACAAAATGCCCGTGGAATGACACGCGCCGATGTATTTCGCGCCGTACCCGATCAGGTCCGCGCCCATGTCTGGATATCGGCGCATGACCTCGAGCGGATAGACTTGACTCGCCGCATCGACAATCACCGGGACGCCGTTGGCATGCGCGATGTGGATCGCGTCTTGGGCGGACAAAACGCCTTTTTGATTCCCGGGCGCGAAATAGTGGATGGCCGCGGTCTCGTCCGAAATGGCGGCTTCGAGTTGGGCCGCGGTCGTGCCGTTTTCATCGCCGACTTCGACGAGTTTGGCGCCGAAAATGGTCAGCACGCGGTCGTAGTGGTACCGCTGTTTTTTCTGAATCAAAATGCGGTGCTTCATGCCCGTGGCATCGGGCAGTTGTTCCATTTTTTGCGGATCGCTGCCGGACATGCACGCGGCCGAGGCAAGGGCCAATGCCGCCGCGCATCCGGGCGTGACCAGCGCGGCTTCTGTGCCGAGGGTGTCCGCGATGATCGCCCCGGTCTTTTTGAGCAGGTCTTCCATGTCCGCAAAGTAGCGGTTCGCCGCCGCCATGGCGGCCTGCACTTCTGGCCCGATCCGCGACCCGCCGATGAGCGTTTGATAACCCGCGGCGTTGATCACGGGGACGACGCCCAGGTCTTCGTAGATCTGCCGCCCTTTGTCCACGTTCATGATTTCCTCCGGAAAATTGTCGACGCGCTGTGTTCGTTCTCAAAAAATATAAGCACATTTTTTATTTCGGCAACCCTTGAACGAAAATTATCTCTGCCTCAAATAAACCCAATCACCCGCCAGTAGAGCAGGGTTAGGGGAAGCAGCACCGCGAGCGTGAGCGCGGAAATCAGGGACATGACGAGCACGAATTGTCCCATTCGGGCATAGCGAAAGCCGTAGGCGACGATAAAGGGCGCGCTCTGATAGGGGATGAAAACCACGCCCGTGCCGATAGCCAGACCGAGCGCGATGGGAAGGGGCGATAGGTTGAATTGCGGGCCGAGGTCGAGCAAAAATGGGGCGAGCACGCCGCCGACCGCCGCGGTGTCCATCAAAAAATCGAATGGCACAGCCAAACACGCCATCAGCGCGAGTTGGGCAACTGGGGTTTCGAGGGTTTGGAGATGGGGGATGAACGCGGACGCGAGCGCGCGGTTGAAACCCGACTGTTCGAGTGCGTGGCCTATGGCAAAGATCGAGGCGATGAAAATGAGCAGGGGAAAATTGACTTTTTTGAGGGTGTCAAAAGGCAGAGGCCCCCAGCCGGGCAGATAGCAGAGGAGCACGAGGCCCAAGCCGATATAGACCGGATGAATGCCGTGCATCGCGTCTGTGGTCCACATGGCCATCCCGGCGATGAGAATGCCGAGCACCTTTTTTTCCGCGCAGGTGATCCGCGCGGGCACATCCGCGGCCGGGCGACGCGAGAGATCGGGTTGTCGCGCGGGGCGAAACAGCAGGCGGATGAGGCCGTAGATCAGGGCGACGCGCAACAGGCCGATGACGGGAAAGAGATAATACGCCCACGCGCTCCAATAGATCGACATGCCGCGCGATTCGAGAACGCCGAGGATGACCAAATTGGGCACGCTAGCCGTCAGAATGCCCGTGCCGCTGTAATAGGTGGCGCAAGTCAGGGAGAGAACGAGGCCGGCACTGACCGTCGATCCGGGGGCTTCGCCCATGGTTTTGAGCAGGGAAACGACCATCGGCATCAAAATGAGGACGCGCACCACGCCAGAGGGAATCAGCAACGCCATAGCCACGCCGAGGACGTGCAAGCCAAAGACGAGTTGCCCGTACTCATTGACGCGACCGATGACGCACTGGGCCAGTCGCGCCCCCAGCGGCGTTTCCGTGATGCCCAAGCTCAACGCCATGCCGGCAAAGACGAGCCACACGGCTTTGCCGGAAAAACCCTGAAAAGCGATTTCAAAGGGCAGAATGTCCAAAAGTGGAAAGAGCGCGAGGACGAAAATGGCGGTGTAGGAAATGGGGACGGGTTCAAAGGTCCAGAAGACAACGGTCAGCGCGGTCAGCGCGAGGGCCAAACGCGCAGCGGGGATCAGGTCACCGGGCGCGATGAGGATGAGCAAGAACAGGGCAGGGCCGAGGATGAGGCCGATGGTTTGGGAGGAGGTCATAAAAAAGTAGTGCCAAATTGCTTTCAAATTGTCCGTAAAATGCGTCCCATCTGTTTATGCCTTCAAAGGGGGGTTGCGGGAGCCATCACCATAGCCCTTGTATCTTCGGGGAACGCGGATCGGTTTTGCGAGGGGTGGCGTGACGGGTTTTTAATCGCATTATCCATTGCTCAAAGCCATTAAAACAACCCTTGCTCTCATCTATCAAAGAAGCCCTGCTCCCCTCACCTCTTGTATCTTCGGACAGGCACGGGGGCCATCTGTACCAACTAAATACTCTGTAAATTAAATGATACCAAACCGATGGAGCTCGCTTGTCTAAAGCGTTTGGTCCGAAAGCATCATTGGTTGCCTTCGATGCCTTCGGCGACTTACTTTTTGTCAACAGCAACAAAAAGTAAGCAAAAAATGCCGCTCTCATGCGCCGAGGGGCTAGCACAGCGCAAAGCGCTTTTGTAGCAGAACGACATGAGACAGCCTGCAAAGGGGGTTGCAAGATGAATATGGGTTGCGAAATGGACTTGCGCGCTGTGCCTGATGGCTTTCATTGATGGATTTTTGGGATCGCATGTTTAGCGATGGCTTCTCTGAAGGACGGTGGAACGGCAAAGCGTCCTGATAATGAATTAGTTGGTACAAATGGCACAGGGGCCTGTCCCTACGATTGCGATTGCTTCTCACCTCTTGTATCTTTCGAGCGCGGTTTAATTAGGTGTTGTATCATCCTCTCAAGTCCAGACATCATCATGCTCAGCTCGGGGCAGGCCGCTCGCCTCTGAAGGCACAGACCTTGTAGGGAGATAGGCCCCCCGACCACCGAGTCCATACCGAAGAGTATCTAAGTCCATTGAGGCTGCATAGACAAGGTCGGTAGGCGCGGTGTGAAAGGTCGGGACTCGAGCCGAGCGCACACACCTTAGAGACCCCTCACCACAGGAGGCCACGATGTCGAAATCCCAACCCGCATTTGCCGGCATTGATGTCAGTGCCCGCACCCTCAACGTTGCCTTGGCTAGACCGGGGCAAGCCATCAAGCCGATGACCTTTGACAACACCCCGCAGGCGCATAAGCGCTTGCTCAAGGCGTTGACCAAGGGCGGGCGGCACGTCTGTGTCGGCCTCGAAGCGACGGGGCTTTATAGCCTTCAGGTGGCTTTGGCTTTGCATCATCACCGCCGCACGCAAGTCATGGTTGTCAATCCCAAGGCGATGAGCAATTACGCGCATGCGCGCATGCAACGCGCCAAGACGGATAAACTCGATGCGGTGATGATCCTTGATTATGCCCAGCGCATGCCCTTTGTGGCTTGGCAACCGCCGAGCGAGCGCGTCTTGCAACGGCAAGCGGTGATGAGACGGGTGAACCCACTCACCCAAGCGATCATCCGCGAGCACAGCCGCGCCCATGCCCAAGGCTACCACATCGGTAGCACCGGCCTTATCGCCCGCGATATTGCGGTTCATATTCGCCACCTGAAACGCCGCATCCAGCACTTGCAAGCCCAAGCCCTGAAGTTGATTGAGCAGGACGAGACGCTCCAGCGTGCCTATCAACGCCTCTGTTCCGTCCCCGGCATCGCCCAAAAAAGTGCCTTGCGAATTTTGGCCGAGGTGGCGCTCTTGCCCGAAGATATGACACCGGCCCAATGGGTCGCACACGCAGGACTGGACCCCAAACCGAGACAATCCGGAACCGCCAATCCCGCCAGACGCATCTCCAAAACCGGCAATAAGTACCTCCGCCATGCCCTGTATATGCCTGCGCTGGTCGCTAGCAGACACCAAGCCCGGGTCAAAGCCTTCTATGACAAACTCATGGAGCGAGGGAAGAAACCTTTGCAGGCCATCGTTGCGGTGATGCGAAAGTTGTTGCATTCAATTTGGGGGATGTTCCGACACGACCAAGATTTTGAGGGCGAAAAATTCTATCGAACCACCCCCCAAACCCCTTGAACTTTAAGAGAGTATCTCCCGTCTCCCGTCTTACCCCTTACCTCACAGGCACAGGCGTAGCCTACGACGAAGCGGAGCTAGGTTACGCCATCCGCGTTCAAAGTCAAGCAAAAGCCGTTGACATCGTCCATGGAGGCGGTTATCTATCAGATCGGCAGCGCGAAACCTTCATTTTAAGTTCCATCGGAGATCGACCATGTCCATTCTCGTCACAGGCGGCTCTGGCTTTGTCGGGTCGTGGGTCGTCAAACGCTTGGCCGAAGGAGGCGAAGACGTCATCGTCTATGACGTGTTTGAACGCCGCGACGATTTCTTGTCCCATGTCGCGGATCGCATCGCCTTTGTCGAAGGCAATGTCTTGGGCCTCGCCCATCTCAACGACACGGTACGCAACGCGCCCGGGCTCACGGGCATCGTCCACACCGCCGCGCTCTTGGGCGGGGATGTGCGCGACAATCCCCATTTTGCAACGCAGGTCAACGTGGGCGGCACGCACAACATCCTCGAAATCGCCCGTCAGGTCCGCGGGATCAAAGTCGTCTATATCTCCAGCGGCGCGGTCTATGGCGAGCAAGAAGGCCCCTTGAGCGAAGATACGCCGATGATCCCAAGCGACCCGTACGGCGCGACCAAAGCCATGTCCGAACACCTCTGCCACCAGTATTATGCGACTTACGGCGTGGATGTGCTGTGTGCGCGCATCTTCTTCGTGTACGGCCCGCCCAATGCGCCTGGGCCGGATTCGGGCTTTAACACGCGCCTATTTGCCGGGTTGAGTGGGCAAGACGTGCATCTGCCAAAGGGCCGCGATCAGAAAGCCGATTGGACTTATGTCGAAGACGCGGCACGCGGGATCGCGCTCATGCTCGAGGCGACCGACGTCACACAGCGGTCTTTCAACATCGCGACCGGCACGTACAACCCCATCGACGAAATCGTGGAAGTCATCCAGCGGCACGCGCCCGGCAATCCGGTGTACGACATCGGCCCGGGCGTCAACCTCGAGCGCGGCGCGCCCTTGGACATCACCCTCGCCAAAGACCAACTCGGCTACGAACCCCAATACGACCTCGAAGCGGGCATCCGCGCGTACCGCGCTTGGTTTGATCGACAGACTGCGTAAGCAAAGGAAAATACCATGCCAAACAAAACCATTCGCTACTTGGGCGATGGCAGCATCGAACTCATCGAACGGGACGTTCCGGATCCGGTTGCGGGCGAAATTCAAATTGCGGGCGGCGCGTGTGGGATCTGTTCGTGGGATGTGGCGACCGTCAAACTCGGCGCGCAGATGCACCCGATGGCGCCGCCCGGGCACGAGGGCGTGGGCTATGTCGCCAAAGTGGGCGCGGGGGTCACGGGTTTCAAAGAGGGCGACCGCGTCGCTGGCGGCGGGTTCGCTTTGATTCGCAATTTGTCCGCGCAGCGCGTTCACAAAATCCCGGCATCGGACTTGCCGGACGAATACTGGATCGTCGAACCCGTGTCTTGCGCGGTCACGGGCATCGACCATTGCCGGATTCAACCGGGCTATCGCATCGCGGTGATCGGCTGTGGCTTTATGGGCCTGATGATTTTGCAAGGGCTTCTCCGCCATCCCCTCGACGCTTTGATCGGCATAGACATCGCGCAAAGCCGGTTGGATATCGCGCGACAACTCGGCGTCGCCGAAGTCCATAACGCGACGCAGGTGGATATTCCCGACTTGGCCCGGGAACTCAAAGCCCGCGAGATCGACGTCGTGGTCGATACCTCGGGCAGTCAGGCCGGTCTCGATTTGGCGACCGATATTGTGAAACGCGGCGGGCGCGTCAATCTCTTCGGCTGGATCAAGGGACAGACCGCCACATTTGATCCCACAAAGTGGCACTTGGGGGGATTCACCGTCGTCAATTCCGCGCCCGCTTCAAGACTGCGCGATACCTTCGAGCCGGCGATTCGCCTGATCCACAAAGGCATCATCGACCTCAAACCGCTGGTGACGCACACGGCGCCGCTCGAAAATTACCCGGCGTTAATGGCGCGAATTTTGGCGGGCGATTCGCGTTATATCAAAGGCGTTGTGACGCTTAACTAGGGCCGAGAAATTCTATTGAATCACCCCGCAAACCCCTCGACCTTCAAGAGGGTATCTTTTTCGCAAGATGGAGGTTTAGCCACGAGCGGGGTACAACGGGCGACAGCGAGTTCAAAGGTGCGCGGTGTGTGTGATGCCCCGCGCTTACCCAAAGAGATGAGAAAGAGGTGCGTATTGTGAAGAAGTGGATGAAAATTGTCGGTGTTGTCGCGTTGGCGATAGGCGGCGCGTGGGGCGCGTTCTATCTGTTGCGACCGGAAACCGCGACTCGGCTCGTCGCGCATCCGGGGTTTTTGTGGCGGATTCAAAACGATCAATCCTGCGAGGGATGCCACCGAACCATCGATCCGGGCATGGACAAGCAGTGGCGCGAGAGTGCCCATTTTCAGGCGCATGTGGGATGTGCTGATTGCCACGGGGAGAATCACGAGGAGGTTTTTGCCGTGCGCGGGCAGGTGTCCGCAGGCACATGTGGGAAATGCCACGCGAAAGAGGTCGAGGCGTTTGCCAAAAGCGGGCATGCCGACGCAGAACTGGCCGCGCTGTCGGATGCGCGCTTTTTGGCGCAGTCGCGGGCCATGCAAGAAGAGGGGTGCATGGGGTGTCACAGCATTGGCGCGCGCTTTGCCGATGGCAGCGTGGGGGGATGCAATGCGTGTCATCCGAGCCATCAATTCAGCTCGGCTTTTGCACGGGAACCCGAGGCGTGCGAAGTGTGTCACGGGGGGCCGGATCATCCGGTGATGGAAGCGTATCAAACCAGCGTTCACGGGGTTTTGTACTATATGGACCGAGACGCCGAGAAGTCGCCGAGTTGCGCGACGTGTCACATGCCCGATGGAGAGCACGGGCATGTGGCGAATATCGGGCTGGGCGCGGTGTTCACAGGCGCGGTGCTCGATGAGGATTTTTTGCCGCACTTGGCGATGAAGCGGTTGACGAAAAGCGAGTTTGAAGCGAATCGCAAAGCGATGCTCAAGGTGTGCGCGCCGTGTCATTCCAATCGGTTTGCCCGCGAGAGCCTCGAGCGCGCCGACGCGATCAAGCGCGAGGCCGATGCGCTGGTCGCCGAGTCCTACGCGCTGATCAAAGCCCTTTACGACGAGAAAGCACTGGATCCCATGCCCGAAGACAGGCCGCCCAATCCGGTGGTCGGGCACGCCTTTGAACTGGGTGGACAGCAGTTGTACGAAAATACGTCTGAGATCGAACAGGCGTTTTTTCGGCTGTTCAAATTTTACCACGCGACCACGTTCAAAGCGGCGTATCACCATTCGCCGGATTATACGCACTGGGAGGGCATCGTGCGGATGAAGATGGAAATGGATAAAATCCGCACGGAGGCAAAGCGGTTGAGAGGAAAATGAAAGGCGTGAGCGGGGTACAATCCGTTTCAAAGGCACAAAAGCCACAAAAGCCACAAAAGGCACAAAAGCCACAAAAGGGGCACAACAGGCGATAGCCGGTTTCAAAGCACAAAGGTGAAAAACCGAGACCGTAGGGACAGGCCCCCGTGCCTGTCCGAAGATACTAAAGAGGGGAGAGGGGAGACGGGAGACGGGAGAGGAAAAGCGAGAGTAGATCAGAGGGCGTGGGTAAGTTGTCTGAATCGCGGATTACACGGATTAGCGGATTAAAGGCGGATTAAAGGCGAGAGTGGGGCAGAGAGCAAAGCACAGAGCAGACAGAGGCGTAGCCCACTGGGTCGAAAAAGAAAAAGCGAAAGGCAGAGGAAAAGCGAGAGTAGGGCAAAGGGCAGAGAGTACGGAGGGAGACGGGAGAGGCGAGAGGTGAGAGGCGAGAGGCAAGAAGCAAGACGGGAGCGGTGAGCGGATGGATACAGAACAGAGCAAAAAAAAATGGTTTGCATGGGGTATTTTTTTTTTTATATTACCGCGAATTTTGTAACAAATTTGAAACAAATTTTCAATTTGCAATGTCTCGATGGCTCGTTTTGAACGGTATGTTTCAGTTGTGATAACAACGCAAAAGGAGGTGAGGACATAGCACAGCAATTTGTTTTTCGTCGTATTTTGAGGAGTCGTTACGCATTTTTCGCATTGTGCGAAAGGAGGTATCACTTTGAGATGGTTTAAGGTTTTAGGTTTTGTCGTCGCGTGTGTGTTGGCTTCGGCGAGTACGTCATCGGCGCAGGTGGCTGGCAAGTGGGGGTTGGGTGGTTTTGTCAGCTATACGAATCCCGTGTTCACTTTTGGGAAGCGGTTTGGCGGTGGCATTGACAAGTGGGGGCTGACTGCCAGTTATGTGAGCAGTTCTCGCATGACCATTGAAGCCGAGTATCACCACGCGCAGATGGACGGTGGCGTCTTGGAAAGCGGCGAGTTCACATGGTCGCCCAAGGCGTTGACCTCCAAGCAATACAGAAGCAAAGATATCAACCCGAACAGTTCGTACACGAATCGGTTTAACAGTGTGCTGTTGTCCGGGTTGTGGTTTTTCAATGCGGACCGTTCGATGGATGGGGGCAGTTTTTCGCCTTATATCATTGCGGGCGGTGGGCTTTACGACCACAAGACCGTCGCGGAAAATATCGTGTGGCCGGGCCAAAGCCCAAACGATGCCAAAGGCGTGGATGATACCAATTTGGATGCCCAGGGCGATATCTTGCCCCAAGTTGTGCTGCGGGGCAACCAAGAAGACACGCGCACGGCTGTGACCGCGGTGTTGGGGTTGGGGTTGGAGGCGTATTTGACAGAGACGATCGCGCTGGATGTGCGTGCGCGGTATCATTTCATCCTCGGCGAACTTCGTCCCTACGATGCGTGGGGGTTGGACAAGGCATTTCCCCTTCAGATGTTCGATTTGGGCGCCGGGTTCAAATTTTACTTTTGGGACTAAAGGAGGTATGAGTTGATGAGCAAAATTTTGAAAACGTTTTCCGTGTTCGCGCTGTCCCTGTTCGTTTTTGCCGGCATTTCCAATGCTGCGACGACGGGTAAGGTGCAGGGCACAGTGCGCGATGCCCAATCGGGCGAGGCCCTGCCGGGTGCCAATGTGGTGATCGATGGCACGCAGCGCGGCGCAGTCACCGATGCCAATGGGTTTTTCGTGATCTTGCTGGTGGAACCCGGCACGTATTCGATGACCGGGTCCATGGTGGGGTATGACGCGCAACGCCAGACCGATATTCGGGTTCAGAGCGACTTGACGACGACGGTCGATTTCCAGATTCGAGAGAAGACGCTGGAATTGGGTGAAATCACGGTGATCGCCGAGCGCCCGCCCGTCGAGCCGGACAAGACCACGAGCAAGTATATCATGAGTGCCGAAGATCTGGAGTCCGTGCCCATCGTGCGCGATATGGGCGAGTTCATCGAACTTCAGGCGGGCGTTTCCATTGACGCCGAAGGCGATGAGATCATGATTCGCGGCGGCGACCGCCAAGATGTGGCGTATGTGGTGGATGGCGTCCGCATTACGACGACCGACCACCGGGGTTCGCGCACGGGCATCGGCCGCAGTCTGAACAAGAGCGCGGTTCAAGAACTTTCGGTGATCACTGGCGGGTACAACGCCGAGTATGGCAATGCCCAAGGCGGCGTGGTCTCGATGGTGACGCGCGATGGCGGCTCGTCCTACAGTGGCATGATGGACTATCAGTTCACGCCCGCGGGCCAAAAGCACTGGGGCGCGAATGTGTACGATTCGCCCATGCATCGGGGCAACAACAACTGGGATGATCCCGACTGGGTTTCCAAGCAGATCGAGATTCCTGCGGACTTGGATGGCGATGGCGCCGACGATGTGGTGCAGGCGTACAAGAAGTTGGACTACACGGGCAAGATGGGGCATCGCGTCGATGCGAATATCGCGGGGCCATTGAGCCGAGACTTCACGTTTTTTGCCAGCACGATTTGGGAGAAGACCCCGTCTGCGCTGTTAAATTCCAATTTGACGACGCCGCCGAATACGCGCAACACCGGGAAGTTGACGTTTGCCGCGTCTCCGAATTTGAAGTTGCGCTTGGGTGGGATTTACAATCGTCGTCAGAACACGTTTACGGGGCCTGACGAAGGCGGGCGGTTGAATTTACGCAACTACGGTCGCAATGTCTTTTTGCACATCGTGAATCCGTCTGGCGATTATCGCGATACGGATGGGCTGTTTTACGGGACTGTGACGCACTCATTGTCTCCGAAGACCTTTTACGAGGTGAAATTGTCCTATTCCACGACGACGCGCGACACATTGGGCCTGCATGCTCATCCTTCTGTCGGCAATGCGGATTTGACTTCTTCCAGCGTAGGGGATGGTCACTACACGATTTACCGCGAAGTGACCAACTGGAGCCTGTATGGCTACAAGCGGATGGGCTTTAAGGCGGACCTGTCGAGTCAGGTGAACAAGCAGAACTTTGTGAAAGCCGGCGTGGAAGTGATCCGCTACAACAACTGGTATCAGCAACGGTGGTCAAATGGCCCCACGAACCGCTATGTGCGCTGGTTCTCCAAGTCTTATGACGAGGTGGCATTCTGGCCGAATCAGGACAATGTGGGCCTCAATCCCATCGATTTTGGCGTTTATGTTCAGGACAAGATCGAGTTTGAGGGGATGATCTTGAACGCCGGTGTACGCGGCGAAATCTTTTTCCAGAATACGATGATGAAAGATGTGGATGGGTGGTTCGGTTCCAAGGCGCCGTGGAATGGCATGACGCGGTCGGTTTGGGTTCCCGAGACCAAGGGCAAATCGATCAAGGCGTTTCAGCCTCGCATTGGCGTGTCGCATCCGATCACCGAGAAGAGCCTCTTGCGCTTTTTCTACGGTCGGTTTGTGCAACGCCCGCAATTCCACGAAATGTTCGAGAACGAATACTCGTCCAATGAGGCCGTGGATAACGACCTAAATGGCAATGGCGTGATTGACCCCGCCGAACAGTACAACGAGTACAACGATACGGGACGGCATGGCAACCGGTTCTTGCCGCCCGAGGAAACCACTTCTTTTGAGGTGGGCTTGGACTGGAACTTCGTGGGCGATTACATCCTCGGTCTGACGACTTATTACAAGGCGTCGGGCAATGAGACCGTGGGGGCTTCGCAGCAGTGGTACGATCCAGAAGCACCTCAGTACGTGGCGACTATTCGGGCTTACGCCCCCGGCAACTGGCGCGATGTGCGCGGCTTCGAGATCAATTTGCGGAAGAAGTTCTCCAACATGTTCTCGTTCAATGTGGGGTACAACCTGCAATGGGCAGATGGTGGACGCAACAGCGCCCACCGCCGAGACGTGTGGCCGGACTCGCTCTTTGTCGCCAATGGCTACTACTTGTTGAATTGGGAGGTCGATCAATCAACCGGCGCGGAGATCCCCGTGCCCTTGTCAGCAGAGGAGCGCGTCAGATTGGGCGAACGGGCGGATAATCATTTGCAATCCCGGCACGGCGGTGTGGTCAACTTTACCGGTACAGGTAGCGCGTGGTCGTGGATTCCGTGGTATTCGCACTATGCGAACCAGGGTGCGCGATTTGTCGCGGGTGAGAATCCGACAAACTTCGACGAATACGACGACGCCGATCGGGAATACTGGGAAAATGCGGCCCGCCACATCAACGACTTGGCGGGGTACCAGATGGTCAGTGGCGAAGGCACGTTGATGGTGGCGCACAATCAGGAATCTGGCGAGCGCGCGCCGCTGACCGCGGACCGCCGCAGCTTTGGCTCGATCACGTTTTTGTTTGCCACGCCGTCGAATTACGGCCCCTTTGGCGGCAAAGCCGTCGGCAATTTGCGGGCGAATTTGGTCTATCGCCTGTACACGGGTTCTCGGTTCACGTACAGCACGGGCGGTATTCAGGGCTTCCGCTATGGCCCGATCCACACGCGCGCCGACTTCAATGCCGAGAAGGTATTTGGCAAGACGTCTGGCGTCAACGTCACCTTGGCTGTCGAGGTGTACAATTTGTTCAACCAGAAGGATACGCGTTCGAGAAATATCAACAACGAGTCCACGTTGCCAATTGATTTCAACTCGGATCGCTATCAACAGTACGGCATCCTCGGTTTAGAACCCACCAATCCCGATATTGTGGCGCTCAATCTGGCCAACCCAGAGACGAGCGATATCACCAATTATTGGGATTCACCGCGCGAGATGAATTTCAGCTTGCGTATCAAGTGGTAGATTATCACAGAAGGGCGCGGCGTTGGTTTCGCGCCCTTCTGTTTTTTTTATAAAAAAAATAAAAAAGGTGATGGCTATGCGCCTCATATTGCTTGCCATAAGTTTCGTTGCAATTCTCTCTGGGAGTGTTTCTGCCCAGTCGTTAAGTGTTAGCATAGAAAACATAGATGGATCCATAAATGTCGTTGTGAATAATTCTGTCTCGCTGTATGCGATTGTGGAACCAGATGGTAATTATACATATTCACTCTCCGGCTCTCCCACCAATCACGGTCTAAGTTTCGACGATGAAAACGCAGGTGATATTTCAGGCACGCCAACAGCGACAGGGACTTTCACCATTACCGTAACTGTGGAAGAGGTGTTAGGTAGCAATACGGCTTCGACATCATTCACCATGAATGTGACTGCGGCGGCGGACAAGAAGCCGACGTTTGGTTCTAAGTCAGTCGGGGCCAAATTATGGACTCAGAACACAGTGATCACGGCCTTTACGTTGCCCACAGCGACTAGCGGCGACGGGACGCTGTCCTACACCCTTGCCCCAAACTTGCCCACTGGCGTAACAAAAAATGCCAGCCACCAGGTGAGCGGAACGCCTTCTATTTC
The DNA here is from genome assembly GCA_965242535.1 of Candidatus Latescibacterota bacterium. GTDB lineage: Bacteria > Latescibacterota > UBA2968 > UBA2968 > UBA2968 > VXRD01. The sequence continues at coordinate 2,753,460 of OZ251458.1, read as the reverse complement.
TAAGACGCTGACGACCTATACATGGACTGCCACAGATTCCGATGGTGACACAGCGACGCTAAAATTCACAATTACGGTAAATGCGGACACTGCTCCTGTCTTTTCGGGTAGCGTATCCAACCAGATCTACAAGCAGAATAATCGGATCACAAATTTGACCTTGCCTGTTGCCAGTGGTGGTAATGACACGATTAGCTACACGCTTTCGCCTTCAAGCCTTCCTGCTGGCCTGAATCTGAGTGGTCGCGTGATCAGTGGGACGCCGACAGAAGTATTTTCAACGCAGACCTATACTTGGAAGGCTACCGATTCGGATAGCGATTCAGACACGCGGACATTTACAATTACAGTGGAATCAGTGCCAACAATCACATTTAGTGAATCCAGCCCCTTCAAAATTTCCCTAGGTGATGAAATTGAAGAGATAACGGTGGATGTGCGCGGCGGTAGCCCTCCGTATGATGCTTTTTCAATTTTTGGCTTACCCAATGGTATGACAAAAGAAGATGAAGAAAATGATGCCGATGGCGGTGATGCCATCCTTAAAGGTACACCAACAGCGGCAGGGAGTTTTACAGTTACTGTGAGCGTGCGGGATGATGGAATCGAAAAAACAAAAAGTCTCGTTATCCAAGTGATTAAGAAACCCGCCTTGTCGATCAGTTCGCCGAGTGTGACCGAGGGCAACAGCGGTTCGGCGACCTTGCGGTTCACGGTTTCGCTGAGTGCGGCGAGCGGGCAACAAGTGACCGTGGCGTATAAGGATGCCGGGACAGGCACAGCGACTTCAGGGACGGATTACACGGCGATCACGTCTGGTACATTGACCTTCACGGCCGGACAGACGAGCAAGAACATTGACGTATCGGTGATAGGCGATACACTCGACGAGCCGAATGAGACGGTGGTCGTGAAATTGAGCAGTCCATCCAATGCCACTATCGCAACGAGTACCGGCACCGGGACGATCACCGATGACGATGACGCACCTTCTCTGTCGATCAACTCGCCGAGTGAGACAGAGGGGGACAGTGGTTCAAAACCCTTGCGTTTCACCGTGAGTCTGAGCGCGGCGAGCGGCAAGAAAGTGACTGTGACGTATACCGATGCCGGGACGGGTACAGCGACTTCAGGGACGGATTACAGGGCGATCACGTCTAGCACGCTGACCTTTACGGCGGGTCAGACGAGCAAGAACATTGACGTATCAGTCATAGGCGACACAATCGACGAGCCGGATGAGACGGTGGTCGTGAAATTGAGCAGTCCATCCAATGCCACTATCGCAACGAGTACCGGCACCGGAACGATCACCGATGATGATGACGCACCTTCATTATCCATCGACTCGCCGAGTGTGAATGAGGGCAACAGCGGCTCAACGACCTTGCGCTTCACCGTGAGTCTGAGTGCGGCGAGTGGCAAGCAAGTGACGGTTAAGTATGCCGATGACGGGACAGGCACGGCGACTTCGGGGACCGATTACACGGCGATCACTTCTAGCACGCTGACCTTTGCGGCGGGTCAGACGAGCAGGAACATTGACGTATCAGTGATAGGCGACACAATCGACGAGCCGGATGAGACGGTGGTCGTGAAATTGAGCAGTCCATCCAATGCCACTATCGCAACGAGTACCGGCACCGGGACGATCACCGATGACGATGACGCACCTTCTCTGTCGATCAACTCGCCGAGTGTGACAGAGGGGGACAGTGGTTCAAAGACCTTGCGTTTCACCGTGAGTCTGAGTGCGGCGAGCGGCAAGCAAGTGACAGTCAACTATGCAGATGGCGGAGGCACGGCGACTTCGGGGACGGATTACAGGGCGATCACGTCTAGCACGCTGACCTTTACGGCGGGTCAGACGAGCAAGAACATTGACGTATCAGTCATAGGCGACACAATCGACGAGCCGGATGAGACGGTGGTCGTGAAATTGAGCAGTCCATCCAATGCCACTATCGCAACGAGTACCGGCACCGGGACGATCACCGATGACGATGACGCACCTTCTCTGTCAATCAACTCGCCGAGTGTGACAGAGGGGGACAGTGGTTCAAAGACCTTGCGTTTCACCGTGAGTCTGAGTGCGGCAAGCGGCAAGCAAGTGACGGTCAACTATGCGGATACCGAGACAGGTACAGCGACTTCGGGGACGGATTATACGGCGATCCCTTCTGGTACATTGACCTTCACGGCTGGACAGACGAGCAAGAACATTGACGTATCAGTCATAGGCGACACACTCGACGAGCCGAACGAGACGGTGGTCGTCGAGTTGAGCAGTCCATCCAATGCCACTATCGCAACGGGCACCGGCACCGGGACGATCACCGATGACGATGACGCACCTTCTCTGTCAATCAACTCGCCGAGTGTGACAGAGGGGGACAGTGGTTCAAAACCCTTGCGTTTCACCGTGAGTCTGAGTGCGGCGAGTGGCAAGCAAGTGACGGTCAACTATGCGGATACCGAGACAGGTACAGCGACTTCGGGGACGGATTATACGGCGATCCCTTCTGGTACATTGACCTTCACGGCTGGACAGACGAGCAAGAACATTGACGTATCAGTCATAGGCGACACACTCGACGAGCCGAACGAGACGGTGGTCGTCGAGTTGAGCAGTCCATCCAATGCCACTACCGCAACGAGTACCGGCACCGGGACGATTCGCGATGATGATGACGCACCTTCTCTGTCGATCAACTCGCCGAGTGTGACAGAGGGGGACAGTGGTTCAAAACCCTTGCGTTTCACCGTGAGTCTGAGTGTGGCAAGCGGCAAGCAAGTGACGGTTAACTATGCGGATGCCGGGACAGGCACGGCGACTTCAGAGACTGATTACAGGGCGATCACGTCTGGCACGCTGACCTTTACGGCGGGTCAGACGAGCAAGAACATTGATGTGTCCGTCATAGGCGACACACTTGACGAGCCGGATGAGACGGTGATCATCAAGTTGAGCAGTCCATCCAATGCCACTATCGCAACGGGCACCGGAACCGGGACGATTATCGATCCCGGTTCCGAACCTTCATTATCGATCAACTCGCCGAGTGTAAATGAGGGCAACAGCGGTTCAAAAACCTTGCGTTTCACCGTGAGTCTGGGTACGGCGAGTGGCAAGCAAGTGACGGTTAAGTATGCTGATGCCGGGAGTGGTACGGCGACTTCGGGGACCGATTACGCGGCTATCACGGCCGGCACGCTGACCTTTGCGGCGGGTGAAACGAGTAAGAGCATTGACGTATCGGTGATAGGCGACACAATCGACGAGCCAAACGAGACGGTGATCGTCGAGTTGAGCAACCCGAGCAATGCCACTATCGCAACGAGTACCGGCACCGGGACGATTCGCGATGACGATGACGCACCTTCACTATCGATCAATTCTCCGAGCGTGACCGAGGGGGCAACAGGCACGACAGACACGTTGCGATTCGCGGTGTCGCTGAGCGCGGCGAGTGGCAAGCAAGTGACGGTCACCTATGCGGATGGCGGGGGCACGGCGACTTCGGGGACGGATTACACGGCGATCACGTCTAGCACGCTGACCTTTACGGCGGGTCAGACGAGCAGGACCATTGATGTATCGGTGATAGGCGACACAATCGACGAGTCGGATGAGACGGTGGTCGTGAAATTGAGCAGTCCATCCAATGCCACTATCGCAACGAGTACCGGCACCGGGACGATCACCGATGACGATGACGCACCTTCTCTGTCGATCAACTCGCCGAGTGTGACAGAGGGGGACAGTGGTTCAAAACCCTTGCGTTTCACCGTGAGTCTGAGTGTGGCAAGCGGCAAGCAAGTGACGGTTAACTATGCGGATGCCGGGACAGGCACGGCGACTTCAGAGACTGATTACAGGGCGATCACGTCTGGCACGCTGACCTTTACGGCGGGTCAGACGAGCAAGAACATTGATGTGTCCGTCATAGGCGACACACTCGACGAGCCGGATGAGACGGTGATCATCAAGTTGAGCAGTCCATCCAATGCCACTATCGCAACGGGCACCGGCACCGGGACGATTATCGATCCCGGTTCCGAACCTTCATTATCGATCAACTCGCCGAGTGTAAATGAGGGCAACAGCGGTTCAAAAACCTTGCGTTTCACCGTGAGTCTGGGTACGGCGAGTGGCAAGCAAGTGACGGTTAAGTATGCTGATGCCGGGAGTGGTACGGCGACTTCGGGGACCGATTACGCGGCTATCACGGCCGGCACGCTGACCTTTACGGCGGGTGAAACGAGTAAGACCATTGACGTATCGGTGATAGGCGACACACTCGACGAGCCAAACGAGACGGTGAAGGTAAAGTTGAGCAATGCGCGCAATGCCACTATCGCAACGAGTACCGGCACCGGGACGATTCGCGATGACGATGAGGCACCGACTTTGTCGATCAGTTCTCCGAGCGTGACCGAGGGGGCAACAGGCACGACAGACACGTTGCGATTCGCGGTGTCGCTGAGCGCGGCGAGTGGCAAGCAAGTGACGGTCACCTATGCGGATGGCGGGGGCACGGCGACTTCGGGGACGGATTACACGGCGATCACGTCTGGCACCTTAACCTTCACGACCGGTGAGACGCGCGATACGCTAAAAGTGGCTGTGATAGGCGACGCCATCAACGAGCCAAACGAGACGGTGATTGTACAGTTGAGCAACCCGAGCAATGCCACGATCGCAACGGGGACAGGTACAGGCACGATTACTGACGACGATGGCACGCCTTCTCTGTCGATCAGTTCTCCGAGTGTAACCGAGGGGGCAACAGGCACGACAGACACGTTGCGATTCGCGGTGTCGTTGAGCGCGGCGAGTGGGCAACAAGTGACCGTGAATTATGCGGAAATCGCCACCGGGCGAACGGCTACGCCAGGCACGGACTACACGGCCCTCAGCGCAGGCACGCTGACCTTTGCGGCGGGTGAAACGCGCGATACGCTGAAAGTGGCTGTGATAGGCGACGCCATCAACGAGCCAAACGAGACGGTGATCGTCGAGTTGAGCAATGCGCGCAATGCCACTATCGCAACGGGTACAGGTACAGGCACGATCACCGATGACGATGGCACGCCTTCTCTGTCGATCAGTTCTCCGAGTGTGACCGAGGGGGCAACAGGCACGACAGACACGTTGCGATTCGCGGTGTCGCTGAGCGCGGCGAGTGGCAAGCAAGTGACGGTCACCTATGCGGATGGCGGGGGCACGGCGACTTCGGGGACCGATTACACGGCGATCACGTCTGGCACTTTGACCTTCACGGCCGGTGAGACGCACGATACCCTAAAAGTGGCTGTGATAGGCGACGCCATCAACGAGCCAAACGAGACGGTGATTGTCCAGTTGAGCAACCCGAGCAATGCGACGATCGCAACGGGTACAGGTACAGGCACGATTACTGACGACGATGGCACGCCTTCTCTGTCGATCAGTTCTCCGAGCGTGACCGAGGGGGCAACAGGCACGACGGACACGTTGCGATTCGCGGTTTCGCTGAGCGCGGCGAGTGGGCAACAAGTGACCGTGAATTATGCGGAAATCGCCACAGGGCGAACGGCTACGCCAGGCACGGACTACATGGCCCTCAGCGCAGGCACGCTGACCTTTGCGGCGGGTGAGATGCGCGATACGCTAAAAGTGGCTGTGATAGGCGACGCCATCAACGAGCCAAACGAGACGGTGATCGTCGAGTTGAGCAATGCACGCAATGCCACGATCGCAACGGGTACAGGTACGGGTACAATTACTGATGACGATGGCACGCCTTCTCTGTCGATCAGTTCTCCGAGCGTGACCGAGGGGGCAACAGGCACGACGGACACGTTGCGATTCGCGGTGTCGCTGAGCGCGGCGAGCGGACAACAAGTGACGGTGGCGTATGCGGATGCCGGAACGGGTACAGCGACTTCAGGGACCGATTACACGGCGATCACGTCTGGCACATTGACCTTTGCGGCCGGTGAGACGAGTGATACGCTAAAAGTGGCTGTGATAGGCGACACACTCGACGAGCCAAACGAGACGGTGATTGTCCAGTTGAGCAACCCGAGCAATGCCACGATCGCAACGGGCACAGGTACGGGTACGATTACTGATGACGACATTGCTGTGGATGCTATCACCATCAGTTTTGAGACTGGTGTTGTATCTGACTCTGTAAAAATTTCTTTGGGTCAGGCAATTCCTGAAGAAATAACAGTGGATGTGAGTGGCGGTAGCCCCCCTTATGAAAGTTTGTCGATAGATGGCTTACCTGAAGGTACATGTGAGAGCAATATAAATAACGTAGGTCTCTGTGTAAGTACAGATAAGGACGAAGGTGACGCCACTATTTCAGGCACACCAACAGAACCGGGAATTTTCACAATTACAGTAACTGTGCAGGATACTGCTGTGCAGGATGTTTCAAAATCGTTTATTTTTGATATTCTGGGTGTCTTACCTATAGCTCCTAAGGTATTTCTGATAAATGAAGCGATTGACACCATTTATGTGTCACAAAAAGGAGGTAAGCCTCCATATACATATTTCATGTCCGGTGCCCCTTCAGGTATCACAATTGATGCAAATAGTGGTCGCATTGATGGCACACCGAGCCAAGAGGGAACTTTCCCAGTTACAGTGAGGGTAACAGATACAGATGACAGGAAAGCGTCGCATAATTTTTCCATGCTTGTTTATTCAAAAGCACTCGCTGAAAAATTTTCTCCAATTTTAATTTTGACAGAACATCCACGGAAAAATCGAATTGTGCTCTTTCCCGAACCCGTTGAGATTATGGGGGCAGAGTCGGTTTCTAATCTTTGGTTTCAAATTAAGGGAGAAGGTCGCACAATTAACAATCAGTATCCAGCTTCAGGGTGGAGTCCCGATGTGATTAGTGATTACCAAGGTAGAAGTAGTCTTGTTAATTTTTTAAAAAATAAATTTGCCTTCTTACCTGAAACTTTCACCTATGTCGGAAGTCGTTCGGGTATTATATCGGGCATCTATGAAGTGACAGTACATTTTGAGTATCCCGGTGACGACAAAACTAGTTGGAACAGCACATATATTGGCTCTGGATCTAAATCGGGAGATAATTTTGACAACACAGCATACGTAAATGTTTTTGATAAATATGATGATGATCAATTCGTTATACAGTATTATTACTTTTATCCCTTTAATGATTATCAAAATAATCATGAAGGAGATTGGCAACACATTACTGTTATTGTATCATCCATTGACGCAACTACCGCAAAACTTACTGGAATTAATTACAGATTTCATGGCCAGGGTCTAACCTATAATGAAATTGCCGCAACAAGAATTTTCAACCCTCAGGAACATTTTGCTCCTGCTGAGGGTGGAACTCATCCGGTTGTGTATGTGGGAGCAGGTTCTCATGGTGGTTATCCTACAGGAGGTAATTATACAAATCCAGGAGGTGCTAGATTTAGATTTGAGAAGTATTTAGCGGATGAATTCCTTGTTGAAGATGAATCTATGACAACGCATGGGATTGTTTTGAGTACCAATATCGAGAATACAAATCGTGAGGTGGCACAATCTTATGTTTTAAAACATCTGCCCAATCCTGACCGGGGCCAACCCAATATGGGGTTGCCACCAGAAATGAGTTGGTTAGGTACCGGAGCAAGATGGGGGACATTAGATGTTAGTTCACCTTTTGACATACATGATGAATCTCCCTTAGGACCGTTTCGCAATGGTAGTTGGCGTACTTGGGGAACGAAGGATTACGGTTCGGATAATGTTTCCTATACCCAGTTTCAACAATTCCCAATCGTTCAAGATGTCACTTGGCGTGGTACCATATATCTGATTGGTGATATTGTTGTTTACCCTGGTGCGACCTTGACGATTGAGGATGGAACGACGATAAGGGCCTATCCCAATCGAGATATTCACGTTTGGCACGATACAGAGCGAGTCGATATTGTCAACTATGGAACTATAGTCGCCAATGGGTCAGTTGAGCAACGAATCGTATTTAACTCTCAGCAACCATCAAATCCCAAGCCTAATGACTGGTATGGCATCACGAATCACGGTAGTTTGACGATGAGGAATGTTATCATTCGAGACGCAGTGGATAGCGTGAGGACCAAGGGGACTGGCACACAGACATTGGCTAATGTGCAGTATTTCAACATGGGGACGGGTGGTTCCACTTCGTCTTCATCGTCGTTGAGGTTGAGCAGTGCGATGAGAGGTAATCGGGAGGCGGTGTTGGAATGGTGGCCGTCAAATAATCCTACCATCGCGAGATACCAGTATCGCCAGCGTGCTGGCATCAGTGGGACTTGGTTGAGTTGGACAGATCTCACGCAGACGGGAACAGCTCCGTATCACCATCATGTGACGGGCTTGACCAATGGCATGGAGTACCTCTTCCAAGTGCGTGGTGTGGATAGTGAAGGCAATAGCGAGGTTGAGATATCGGCTAGCCGAACAGCCACGCCAGCGGCGGTGCCGGCGAAGGTGGGTAGCTTGGTAGCGGCGGCGGGGAATGCACAAGTGACCCTCACTTGGACGAACCCGCAAGACACGACCATTACGAAATATCAATACGACATAAGGCGCGACAGCACTTGGTCGGGTATGACAGATATCCCAGGGAGCGATTCGACCACGACCAGCTACATCGTAACGGGGTTGCGTGACAGCCTGTATGGCTTTGCCGTGCGGGCGGTGAACAGCACAGGGGCTGGTCCCAGAACGCGACCCGTCTCTGCTACGCCATTATTCCCGCCATCGCCCCCCGTGGGGGTGGGGATAGGGGTAGGCAATGGTAAAGCGCGGATCGGATGGTTACCGGGTTCGGATAACGGTACGCCTATTCAAAAGTATCAGTATCGCCAGCGCACAGCGGCAGGCACTTGGGCTGAATCTGAATGGAAGGATGTTAATCTTCAGCTTTTTCGGCCACCAGGGGTAGGTTATATATATCTCATTACGGGTCTGACCAATAATACGCTATACTATTTTCAGGTGCGAGCGGTGAGCAGTGTGGGGGCGAGTGCCCCATCGGACAGCACCTGGGGTACCCCTAGAGCAGTGCCAGAGCGGGTGATGAACGTCGTTGCGGCGGCGGGAAATGGTCAGGTGACGCTGACTTGGAGTGCCGCCAACGATACGACCATTACAAAGTATCAATACAGATATAAACAGGGAGCCAATGCTTGGTCGAGTGCAATAGATATTCCCGGTAGCAGTGCGGCGACGAATCGTTATACGGTGACGGGGTTGACCAATAACACGAGGTATGGCTTCGTCCTTTATGCCGTGAACGATATTGGGGAAAGTTGGCTCCCCAGCAAAGTCGTCTATGCCACACCGACGGTTGCGGCGGGTAAGCCCGCACTCGAGTTAGATCTACCGGATACGTTTTCCGTTGCACAGAATTACCCCAATCCCTTTAACCCGGAAACGATCATCGCTTATGAGTTGCCCGAAAGCGAGCATGTGAAGTTGGTGATTTACAATGTGTTAGGTCAGGAGATTCGCACGCTCGTCAATGACTTGAAACCTCCAGGCCGCTATGTCGCGGTTTGGGATAGTCGGGATGAGTTAGGCCATCGGGTTTCCAGTGGCATCTATCTGTACCGCATCGTGGCGGGTGATTTTGTGCAGATCAAAAAAATGTTGATTCTAAAGTGAAGAATGCGTAACATCAATGACGCAATTTGGTGTTACGCATTTTTTTGGAACATCCTGTTGTTGTATAACGTTAGATCTGATTAACCAAAGTCAAGCAACGAGACAACTCGTGCGATATGCAGAACCCGCATATCACCGGTTTGATGCAGAAAGGAGGGCTGGTTAAAATTTCGCTTGAAGTGCCGGGGAACGCAGTAGATCGCAACGCAGAAAGGAGGGATGTTCAATAGTTTCGCTTGAAGTCGCCGGGGGAACGCAGTAGATCGCAAGCAGTAGAGGTATCGTCAACCACTCCATAGAGGAGTATCTATCCATGTCCAAAAAGCTCTATTTTTACGTCTCCGGCTTTTTCGCCGGGGTTGGCATGTTGCTGGCCGGGCTGGTGACACAGGCCCAGGCCCAATGGGGCAACAATGCCAGAATTTCGATGTCTCGGGGGCAGATCGGTCACTCGATCCACAACCCGGGCATGTCGGGAAAGAAAGACAACGAGACCAAGCTCGCCCAGTCTTCGTTTTCGTATCCGCAGGGCCGCAATATCAAAGTGTATTCGGGCGGTTCTGAGCGCGAGGGCTGGAATGCCAAGTCGAACTCTGGTGGCGAAGGGTTCTGGGTGCTTTCCAACACGGGAGGCACGCCACACGGCACGTATGCAGGTGCGCGCATTTTGTCTTCTGATTTGGTTCAGCGTGCCCACGATATGACCACAATGCCCGAAGCCTATTTGGGCATCTTGGAACATGAGAAATGGGCGATGGCACTGCGGGGGCCGTCTTACGGCACTAACAACGATGCACAAAATATCGCGGGTTCAACAGTTGCAGACCGGCGTACCAACTGGTGGCCGAATGCCCATGGCATTGCCAATCCAACACCTGCGAACAACATCGCCGTCGTCGTGTGGAATTTCCGCTTTGGTCGGTACAACGACCCCACGCTCCTTGGGGATCGCATCGGTTCTGGGGACCTGCCGCAGTACAGCGCGCCTTCTTGGGTTGAAGCCCTCTCCGAAGATGATTTTCCCGAATTGATCGGGATCCAAGAGGGCGGTTCTTCCGCCACGGGGTTGGAGTGGACGCGCAAATGGTTTTCCACGGCGCATCCCGCTCACGATGAGTATTTCATCGTCGACAACGAAGTGGTCAACAACTCGGGCGCAGCGGTCGACGGCGTTTATATCACGTTCCAGAATCGCTTCCACGCGGGGCAGGCATCTGGCTGGCGGCAGACCTCGTGGAACCACCCGCGCGACTACACGCGCGATGACTATTATCGCAACACATTGGCCGCCAACTATCTCAATGGGGTCAGCCGCGCCGATTACGTGGCTGCGCTGGGCAAATCCGTTGGGTTGCAGCGCGGTGTGGATTTGGCGAATGCCGGTCATTTTATGACCTATTACCACGATGGCGACTCGGACCACATTACCAACTTGATCAACGATATCGGCGACCCCTATCGCTATGACATCGCCCGCGAGCGATATACCCGCGAGCAGACGTGGGTGCGCGAGGGGATGATTCAGCACGGTCAGTATTTTGGCTTGGGCACAGTGGATGCGATGCCGCCGTTTATGCGCTATGGCGGCATAGATGACGAGATGTATGTCGCGCCGCACGACAACCCGGCCACGGCCCATGACGAGAGCATGCAACAACCCGCTTCGGTGCTCTTCCACGGGTATCGCTCCAAGGGCGACTTCGACTATCCCTCGCCTGACCGAGACAGCGATGGGTTGATTTACGATTCGGTTGCCAATGGGGGCTATACGGCTGAGAATGACGCCCCCGGGCATTACACCACGCTGGTTTCCTACGGGCCTTACAACCTGGCACCGGGTGAAAAAGCCAAAGTGGTGATCGCGTACGTGGCGGGTTTGGCAGCAGACCACTCCAAGTATGACGACTACCGAAAATACGCGATGCCCTTCAACATGGGCTGGATGAACCACTACGGCGGTTTGGGGCAATCCCCGACGAAGTTGGCGGATCGCCGGTCGGACATTCCCCTGGGCGAAGATGTGCTGTTCGACCACTTTGAAAACGCGATTCAGTGGTACAATTGGGGGTATGACCTTCCCAATCAGCCGCCCAACACCAAGGTGGCTTGGACTTCCAACCTTCAGGGCAAGACGCAGATTCGTTGGAGTTCTTTTGGCGAAACAGCGATGGATCCCGACTACTCTGGCGCCGAAGCGCAGGACTTGCGCGGGTATCGCGTTTATCGGTCGAATGTGGAATATCAGGGCGAATGGGAATACGTGACCGAGTTCTCGTTTGAAGATGCCCGTTCAGGCAATCTGCCCTCTGGCATCACGTTTGATCCCTCTCGTACCTGGACGACTCGTGAGGCCACGAGATTTAATTGGCCGCAATTGCCTGTGACAGCCAACCAGTATGCTGCTTCCGATGATCCCGCCGCGGGTGCTGAAATTTCCGGCACCTACTTCTTTGACGATAATAGCACCAATGCGGGCTTTCCCAACTGGTACAGCGTGCGGATGTACGATTCGGGCCACGGCGATTGGAAGGGCACGGGAAGCGTCCCGGTCTTGGAAGCCTCGCAGAGCACCTCTTTGGGGTCTGTGTATGGCTCTCGCACGGGCATCGTGCCCGTTGTTCCGGGCGCGGCGGTATTTGATCGCCTCGAAGAGCAGGTTCGCGTGGTGCCCAACCCCTTCAAAGCCGACAGCGATCTGGCTACGTACAACCGGCAACAGAATATGCGCTTTACCAATCTGCCGGGGCGTTGTCAGATCGATTTGTACGACGTGACGGGTCAGCGCATCTGGACGTTCTACAACAACGATCCGCTGAAGGGCGAAGTGACGTATATCCAGCTCGCCGAGAACCGCCCCTCCAACTTCGGTGAGGCGATGTTCCCGGGGATTTACTTCTGGAAAGTCACGTCATTGATGCCGGGTTCGGAAGGCAAAACGCAGAGCGGGACCTTCTTGGTCATTAAGTAAGGCGCGATGCGTCAAAAAAAAAGGAGAAAGACAATGTTGAAGAAAGCACTGCTCTTCGGTTTGGCGGTTGCGTTTGCCCTGCCGATGTATGCACAGGCTCAGGAAGTGCGCCCGACCCTCGATGAGTTGGGGCCTTTTCCCGTGGATCGGACGCGCACGCCTCCTGAAGAGAATCTGATCGAGTACGCTCGTGTCACCACCACGTCTTATGGCTTTTTGAAACTGACGGGCAATGCGCGCTCTGCGGCTATGGGCGATGCGTATGCGTCTGTCGGCAATGACCTGTCCGCGGTTTTTTACAATCCCGCGGGCATCACGCAGATCGAGCGCTACGCGCTGACCGCGTCCTATCTCAAGTGGATTGTGGGTTCACAGATGGGCACGTTTGCCATTGGCGCCAAAACCAATGTGGCGACGTTTGCGGTCAACTTTGCGTATTTTCGCACCGATGAATTTGAAGAAACCACGTCCTCTCAGCCCGGTGGCTCGGGCCGCATGGTGCGTGCAGGCGACCTCGCTGCGGGTTTGACCATTGCCAAGCAAGTCACCGATAAGCTGTCCGTGGGTGGCAACCTCCGCTGGATTCAGGAGAATTTGGATCTGCAATCCTATTCGGCGGTTGACTTTGACTTTGGCACGCTCTTTTACACGGGATTTTATTCCACGCGCTTGGGCATGTCGTTCCGCAACTTGGGGACCGACAAGGATGTGATCGGCCAGAAAGCGCGTTTCCCGATGGTGTTCAACCTGTCGGGTGCGGCTGAAGTCTATGGCAACTTGGGCGATCCCCTGTCGATTACGCTAGCGGTGGAACAGATGTTCTTCACCGATGGGGTCAATCACTACCACTTTGGCGCCGAGGCATGGGTTCAGAACATGCTGGCGTTGCGCGGTGGTTACAAGACGGGCTATGACTCCGAGTCGTGGTCTTTGGGCGCGGGCCTGCGCCAGAAGTTGGGCGATCAGGCTGTGAGTGTGGATTTCTCGTTTTCAAAAGCCGAAGCACTCGACGAGTATCCCATTCGCGTTTCCCTTGGGCTCGGTTTCTAACGAAGCCCACATCGCATGACAAAAGGCTGCGGTCGAAAGATCGCAGCCTTTTTTTATTTGCGGATTGTGGTCAGCAGTCAAGCAACCGATGTCCCCATCAACCGTAGGGACAGGCCCCCGTGCCTGTCCTCGCATCCACCTGTGAGTCAAGGCCATACCCTCACCCACCCCTCAAAAGCGGATGGCGCGGATGGAAGGCGAAAGGTAGCCGCAGATATACCTAAAAATATGGATGGGTCGGAGGTGGGGTTGCGGGGGATAATCCGCGCAATGCCAATTCGCGACCCAGACAGATGACCAGGAAGATCTTTGTGCGAGCATGGGGGCATCGACCCTACACACTGCTCGCCCTTTTGTGTTTTGAACTGGCTGGCTATCGCCAATTATACCTCGAATTTTTCGACGGACTCGCCTTTGTGCTCGTTGGCGATGACGTAAAAGACCAGATCCTCGGTCTCGCTACCGTTTCGGATGCGGTGGCGCGTGCCTGCTGGCTGCATCAAACAATCGCCTGCAACGGCTTCCACAATCTCGCCGTCGCGTTGCACGATCGCTTTGCCGGACGCGATGATGAAAAATTCCCACTGATGGCTGTGCGCGTGAACGGGACACGGACGCGCTCCCGGGGGCACGCGGGTCAATTCCACGTCAAAGGGATGGGGATTGTCTTTGGCGTTGCCCAGCGCCACCGAGATGTGCTGGCGATGGCGTTCATAGGCGCCATCTCGCCATTGCCATTGCTGATGTTCCACAGGCACATCTTTGAGGTTGATTTTCCAGATCGACATGTTTTTTCCTTTCTGTTGGCGATTGAACGGCCGTGAGATTTTACGCCCTGCTCGTTGTGTTGCCTGCTGATCGCTGGCCTTTGCGGACAGGCACGGGGGCCTGTCCCTACAGTTTGTTTTTCGCATTTTAGGGTGGATGCGCGAGGGAACGGACCTCTGACCGCTGATTCGGACAGGCACGGGGGCCTGTCCCTACGGATCGATAGGGGGCGCGTTTTTTGAACTGCGGATGAGGCGTCGCAGTCATGCTCAAATTACTCGCCTTCATACCCCGCTCGTGCTTTTTATGGCTTCATACCTTTTATGCCTTTTATGCCTTTTGTGCCTTTTGTGCTTTCTGTGGCTTCATGCCTTTTGTGCCTTTTGTGCTTTTTGTGCCTTTTGTGGCTTTCATGCCTTTGAACGGGCTGATGCCAGTTGTACCCCGCTTAAAATCACAGCTCGTCTCTCATGACGCAAACACCTGTTCGATCACCTCCTCGATGGGCGGGTCTTGAACGGTGAGATCGGTGACGGACAGATCGGCGAGCAATTTTCCGGTGACTTCGGCGGTTTTTGTTTTGGGCACGCGAAGGGTGACGCGGTTGCCTTCATCGGTGACGATGTCGCCGTAGGGCGAGAGATCGGCGCGTTCGGTTTCGAGATCGACGACGATGGTTTTGTGGGGCGAGAAGCGTTCGATGAGCGCGGCGAGGTCCCCGTCAAAGAGGATCTCCCCGCGGTGAATGACGATGACCCGTTTGCACAGGGCTTCGACATCGGCCATGTAGTGCGAGGTGAGCAAGACGGTCGCGCCGTGACGGCGGTTGTATTCCCCGATGAAAGCGCGGATGCGGCGTTGCATGGCGACGTCGAGGCCAATGGTGGGTTCGTCGAGGAAGAGGACTTGCGGGCGGTGGAGCAAGGCCGCGGCGATTTCGCATTTCATGCGTTCGCCCAAAGACAGGTTGCGGACGGGTTTGGCGAGGAGGTCATTCAGATCGAGCAGGGCGTTGAGTTCGGCGAGGGTTTGGTCGTAGTCGCGGCGGGCGATGCGGTAGATGGCGCGGTTGCGTTCAAACGAATCGGCGACGGGGATGTCCCACATGAGTTGGTTGCGCTGGCCCATGACGAGGGTGATGCGGCTGAGAAAGTCTCTGTGGCGGGCATGCGGGGTGTGTCCCAAAACGGAGAGGTCCCCCGATGTCGGGTGGAGCAGGCCCGAGAGCATTTTGAGGGTGGTGGTTTTGCCCGCGCCATTGGGGCCTAAGAACCCGACGATTTCCCCAGGCGCGACATCAAAGGAGATGCTTTTGACGGCTTGGATGTCGTGCGTGGTGCGCGAGACCAGGCTTTTGATCGCCGCGCCCAATCCGGGTTTCCGCTCGGGAACGCGATATGTTTTTCGGAGGTTCTGTACCGCGATTTCGGGCGTGCTAGACATTGTAAAAAGCAACCGTATGAGAATGCAGTTAAAAAGTAAAAATCAAATGTAGGGGCGATGCCTCCGTGCGTGCCTGAAGCAGTGGTCAGCCCATCCCCCGCTGTCCCCATCAAGTCGTAGGGACAGGCCCCCGTGCCTGTCCTCTGATTGGCAGTAGCGGTCAGTGCGCCGGATTGAGCGGATGATGCGGATTAAAGATGTGTTGAGGCGATTCACTCGTGCCCGCCCAAAATGTAGGGCGATGCCCCCGTGCTCTTATTTTTTTAGGCGCGAAAGGTAAGGTGCGTTCGGCGGGCTGTCAACTCATAGGATGGGCGATCAGAAATGTCGCAGATAAAATTGCGTGCCCCATTTGTCGAGGTGCTCGGGCCAGAGGAGGCAACCGCCGCTGATCAACGCGCCGCCGTGGGCGAGGTGATCGAGCACGGCGGCTCTCATGCTGCTGTCGCGCGGGGCCGTGGCGAGGTCGTGGACATAAGGTCCAAAAATGCGGTCGAGCCCGCTGTGTTTGCCGTGCGAGTCGAGTGGAAAGAGATGGCATTCGCGTTGAAAGCGCGGGATGTTGGCGTTTGGAGCGAGCAATCGCCGGTAAGTGGGATCGAGGAACCAAGAGGTGCAACACGCGGCGTTGAAGGGCCGATCCGGAAAGTATTTGGGGAAAAATTCGGCGGCTTGGCGCAGGGAGTCGCCGCAGGCTTCAAAGCCCATGGGGCCGTCTTCGGGGATGTGGATTTCGAGGATGGGATCGCCTTCGGCGAGGACGCCATCCCATGCGGCGCGGGCAAGGGCGATGGGTGTGCGTTGGGCATGGCCGTTGGGGTGAATGGGGTTGCCGATGATGTGGGTGCGCGTTTCAACGAGTTCGGAGGTCCACGCATGCGGGTCTTCTCGTCCGCCAGCGCCGTTGAAGTTGCCGTCTGTGCGAAAGGTCAATCCCGATTCGCACAAGAGCCGGATTTGCGCGGAGGCGCGATGGCGATAGGCGCGCATTTTTTGGCGAAAGGGGCCGGTTTTGTACTGCAAGCGTCCTATGCGGTAGAGGTCGCCGTTGAGATGGTTGAGCAACCAGGGCAAGATGCGCGTACACAATCCCCACGCGCCGGGTTGGCCCGGGTGGGAGAAGCGACCGTTTTTGAAGATGCCGATGTCGCGGTATTGCCGCGCCCATACGTAGGTGTCTCGGCAGGTTAGGCGGGTGATGCTGTCCGGGATGTTGCGCGATTGGTGGTACGCGCGGAGTTGCGGGATGCCCGAGAGCATGACGAGCAAGTAGAAGGCGCCGCCGAAATTGCCGAGAACCGGCGCGAGGAGGGGCCAGTCGCGGGGTTGCGCGCTTTTGTCGATGAAGAGCACGCGATGGGCGTGCCATGCCATGCGCGCGAGGTCCGGATCTGCGGCGATGCGTTTGCCGGCCCGAATGGCAAAGGCTATGGCGTCGGGCGGCAGGTTCGCCCAATCCCCGTTTTCGCGGATCGTTCGGGGTTGCAAAAAGGCGAGCGCGCCGGGAAATGTCGCGACGGATTTTTGCCAGTGGGCAACGCGCCCCGTATTTTGGAAGGCCGCGATCGATGCGTTCAACGCAGGCTCTCTGGGATTTGGATCGATTTTGACCATATTGCTCATCGAGTTGGATATGCAGTTACCAATTCACATATTAGATTGTCCTTGAACATTGTCGTCTCGCATGGTAAGTTCTCAAAAATCGCTCGTCGCGTCAAAATTATTTGGCTCTCGGTTTTTGACTTTCGCGTTGGGAATCCCCCTTGGACCGCGTCCCACTTCGGCACTACGCCGCCCTCCTGATACGCTATCTCCGCCCGCATTGGAAGCGCGTGATTTATTTGGGCGTTTTCATGTTCACGGGCATTGGCCTCAATCTGATCAATCCCCAAATCGTCCGCTATTTTATCGACACGGCGCAGGCCGATGGGCCCGTGCAAAACCTCATGTGGGCGGGCGTCGCGTTTCTCGCCATCGGCATCATCCGACAAGGCGTGCAAATCGCGAGTTCGTATTTGGGGCAAGACGTGGGCTGGCGCGCGACGAATCAGATGCGGAACAATTTGGCGCACCACTGCCTCAACTTGGACATGGGCTTTCACCATGAACACACGCCGGGCGAGATGATCGAGCGCGTCGACGGCGATGCGATGGCCCTGTCCAATTTCTTTTCGCAATTCGTCATCCACGTCATCGGCAGCTCGTTTTTCCTCGTCGGCGTGCTCGCCTTGGTGTTCCGCGAGGATTGGCGCGTGGGCGCGGCACTGACGGGTTTTTCGATCCTCGCCTTCGCCGTGTTTAATCTCACGCGCAATATCGCCGTGCCCATTTACACGCGAGAGCGCGAGAGCTATGCGCGGCTGTACGGGTTTATCGAAGAGCGGTTGCTCGGCATCGAGGACATCCGCACCAATGGCGCAGGCGGTTATACGGTGAATCGGTTTTACGCGGTCAACCGAGGCGTGTTCGACCGGGTGAAGAAATCCGAGTTTATGAGCGAGGGCCTGCGCGCGATAACCGGCCTGATGTTCGCGTTGGGTTACGCACTCGCCATGGGCATGGGGATCTGGCTTTACGAGGAGGGCACGTTCACCATCGGCGCGGTGTTCCTCGTGTTTCACTACACGTCGATGTTGCGCGAACCGCTTTTTCAAATCAGCCAGCAGATCAACGATTTGCAACGCGCCACAGCCGGGCTCAAGCGCATTGAGGAATTGCACCGCATTCAGACGCGGATTCGGGATGGCCGGGAAAAATTGGCCGGGGACGAGGCACTCGGCTTGGGGTTTGACCGCGTGCATTTTGCGTACCATCCGGGGGATCCCGTGCTTCGGGACGTTTCCTTCGCGCTGGAGCCGGGCAAGACCCTGGGCCTGTTGGGGCGCACGGGCAGCGGCAAGACCACGATCACGCGCTTGCTCTTTCGGTTTTACGATATTCAGCGCGGGCAAATTCGCATTGGAGATCAAAATATCGAAAACATCCGCTTGGACGATCTGCGGCAGCGCGTCGGCATGGTTACGCAGGATGTGCAGGTTTTCAACGCGAGTGTGCGCGACAATCTCACGCTTTTTCGGCCGGGGGTGTCGGATGAGAAGATCGTCGGCATTTTAGCCGACTTGGGCTTGGGCGCGTGGTACGCGGCTTTATCGGATGGGTTGGATACCGAACTGATGGCGAGCAGCTTATCCGCTGGCGAGGCGCAGTTGCTCGCGTTTGCGCGGGTGTTTCTCAAAGACCCGGGCCTGGTCATTTTGGACGAACCCTCGTCGCGGCTCGATCCCGCCACCGAGCAGCAGATCAACCGCGCTGTGGAACGTCTGTTGCGAGATCGCACGGGCATCATCATCGCCCATCGCTTGGATACGGTCGAGCGCGTGGATGATATTTTGATTTTGGACGAGGGACGGGTGCGGGAATTTGGCCCGCGCGCAAAACTCGTCGCGGATCCGAACTCGCGGTTTTCGCGCTTGCTCAACGCGGGTTTAGAGGAATGGATCGCATGACGATGGGACAAACGACATGGCGGTTGCTCAAGTTCCGCCCCGGCCTGTTTTTCGCCACGATCTTTTTTCGCGGGATCGACGATGTCGCGCCCTTTCTCGCAGGCGTGATTATGAAGGGGTTTTTCGACGCGCTCACCGGTCAGGCCGAGGCCGGGTTCACGGCTTGGACCTTGGTCGCGCTTTTTGTCGCGGTCGAGATCGGCGACCGCATCGCCCTGTTTGGATCGGCGTTTACGTGGCCGCGCTGGTGGTACGCGATCGAGACCCTTCTCCGCAAGAACTTGTTGACCGCGATTCTCGAGGTGCGGGATCCGGGGAAGATCGCCACCGCGTCGGGCGAAGTGACCAATCGGTTTCGGGACGATGTGTTGGGCATCATCCACTACATGGATCGGTATATCCACATGTGGGGCAATCTCGTGTTTGCGGGGCTGGCGATTTCCTATATGGCGAAGATCGATCCCCACATCACGGCGATAACCATCGTCCCGGCGATCTGCGTGGTGATCGTGGTCGATTTTGCGCGCAATTACATCCACAAGTACCGCACGGCACAGCGCGTTGCCACAGAGCGATCCACCAATTTCATCAATGAGATGTTTCAGTCGATCCTGGCGATTAAGGTCGCCACCGCGCAGGCGCACGTCATCTCGCGGTTTCGCGTGCTCAACGATGCGCGGCGCGCCTCCACGCTGATCGACAATCTTTTTACGCAAATCCTCAGTTCCATCAATTTCAACCTCGGCCACATCGCCACGGGCGTCATTCTCATTCTGGTGGCGGAGAAGATGAAATCGGGCGCGTTCACCGTGGGCGATATGGCGCTGTTTGCCACGTACGTGGGGCAGGTCGCGCGCAGCGGCTCCCTGCTCGGCACGTTGCTGACGAATCACAAGCGGGCCGAGGTGTCGTATTTTCGGATGGCCTATACGGTCGAGGATATCCCCCGCGCACGCATTTCTCAACCCTCGGAGGTTTATCTCAACGCAGAACCCGAGGCTCCGCAGTTGCCGGCGCGCGCCGAAGCGGATGGGTTTGGCGAACTCCGGGTTTGCAATCTCAATTATACCTATCCCAAATCCACCAACGGCATTCGCGATATCGATCTCGCGATTCCCGCGGGATCGTTCACGGTGATCACCGGACAAGTCGGCTCGGGCAAGACCACGTTGCTCCGCACCTTGTTGGGAGTCCTGCCGGCCGCGAGTGGGGAGATCGATTGGAATGGCGAGCGCGTCGCAGATCCCAAGACCTTTTTCGCGCCGCCGCGCTGCGCTTATACCCCGCAGATTCCGCGTTTGTTCAGCGAATCCCTGCGCGACAATATTCTGTTGGGCCTGCCCGACGACCCGCACGCGCTCGAACACGCGCTCTACAATGGGGTGTTGGAGGCGGATGTGCCCTCCCTTGAAAACGGGCTGGATACGGTTGTTGGCCCGCGCGGCGTGAAATTGTCCGGAGGGCAGATTCAGCGCGCGGCAGCGGCCCGCATGTTCATCCGAGATCCCGAGTTGTTGGTGTTCGACGACCTGTCTTCCGCCCTCGATGTCGAGACCGAGCGCGTGCTTTGGCAGCGCGTTTTTGAACGCCGTTGCGCCACTTGTCTCGTGGTGTCGCATCGACGCCCCGCTCTGCGCCGCGCCGATCAGATCGTCGTCCTCAAAAAGGGTCGGATCGAATGCGTGGGCGCGCTGGACGAATTGCTCGAATCGAGCGCGGAAATGCGGCAGTTGTGGGATCGGGATTGAGAGAAACAGACCGTCGGGCGAATACGGAGACGCGGAAATAGAACGGCGGGACAGAATCGAAATATCGTCGAGGCGAATGCGGAAACAGAACGTCGGGGCAAATATGGAGATGCGGAAACAGAACGTCGAGGCGGAATCGGAATAGAACGTCGGGGCGAATGCGGAGATGCGGAAACAGAACGTCGAGGCGGAATCGGAATAGAACGTCGGGGCGAATGCGGAGATGCGGAAACAGAACGTCGGGACAGAATCGAAATATCGTCGAGGCGAATGCGGAAACAGAACGTCGGGGCGAAAAATTTTTCGCCCCGACATCCAGCGGCATATCAGTCGCCTGCGAGAACCCCTCGGTGAACTCGGCCCGCTGGCCCTCAAAATTCAAATGGAAGCATCCCAAATGACCGCCGACCTCAAACCCTATCCCCACTACAAGCCCTCTGGCGTCGAATGGCTCGGCGACGTGCCGACGCATTGGGATGTGCTACGAGTCAAGCACGCATTTCGACGAATCGTCGGAGGATCGACGCCATCGAGCGACGAGATGGCCTACTGGGATGGCACGATTATTTGGGTCACGCCAACCGACATCGGCAAAGTGACACGGTTGCGGGACTCTCTGCGTCGGATTACGAAAAAGGGATTTGACTCTTGCTCCACTACATTCGTCCCGGTTGGAAGTTTGGTGGTCACGTCGAGAGCACCCGTAGGAAACGTGGCTCTTGCGGAAGTCCCACTCTGTACCAATCAAGGTTGCAAAACCTTGGTTCCAGATAGCCGAGTCATCGATTCTGCCTATGGCTATCAAGTGTTTGGGATACTCAAAGATGAGCTTCAGAGCTTGGCGAATGGCACTACATTTACCGAGATTTCAACCAACGCTCTCGCAAATGTCTCATTGCCCATCCCACCCCTCGCCGAGCAGGCCGCCATCGCCGCGTATCTCGACGAACAGACCACCGCGGTTGACGCCGCGATGGCCCGCGCCCGTCGGGAGATCGAATTGTTGACCGAGTATCGCATCCGCTTGATCGCCGATGTGGTCACCGGTCAAGTGGATGTGCGCGAGGCCGCCGCTTGTCTGTCGGATGGATGCGACACAAAAACCGCAAGGGCCGAATATGCCACTGACTAATGCCGAGTTCGCCGCTATCATGACCGACGAGAAGCAAATATCGGGCAACATCGTCTGGAACGAAGACGAGAGCCACTCTCCGGCGCGGGTCTTCCGGGCCGAAGTCGAATCGGCGGCGGGTTGGCCGCTCTTTGTGCAAGGCCGATATAATCCGTTGGCAGGTACGCTCACTTATGCACTCATTCTGCGAACGGAGGGGCGTATCTACGGGCTATGTATGGGTAAGGATCACCACAATCCACAGTGCAACCAAGTAGGCGAAAAGCATAAGCATCGTTGGTCCGAACAGTATCGTGACAAGGAAGCCTATATTCCGAATGACGTCACCGCGTCGGTTTCGGAACCCGCGGATGTTTGGAAGCAATTTTGTGGAGAAGCGGGTATTGAACACGATGGCTGGATGGATGCCCCACCGGAGATATTCCAATGAACCATAGAGCGATGCAGGACGAAATCGGCGCGTTGTTCACGTGTACGGAGCACGGCGACTATTACCGGATTCGCACGCCGTTTTTGTATCCCGATGGCGACAATATCGACCTGTTCTGCGCGGTCGATGGCGATGGGATAACCGTAACCGATCTCGCCGAGACCACGGGTTGGCTTTGGATGCAGGCGCTGTCGCGACGCCGTTCTCCCAAGCAGAACCGCCTCATTGAAGACACTTGTGTTACGCACGGGGTCGAGTTTTGTCGCGGTATGCTTCAAGCGCGGTGTCGCCCCGGCGACTCGTTGGCCGATGCGGTTATGCGCGTGGCGCAAGCGGCCCTGCGGGTCTCTGACCTGTGGTTCACATTCCGAACCCGCGCCTTCGAATCCGTCACCGATCACGCCTTCGAATCCGTCACCGATGAAGTGGCCGCCTATCTAACCGAACGCGCATTGCCCTTTGACCGAGCCGAAAAATTAGTCGGTCACTCAGGGCGCGATTGGACCATAGACTTCCGCGTTCGCACCGGCGAGCGCAGTACGCTGGTCTATGTGTTGAGCACAGGGAATCGATCCTCGGCGCCTAAAGTCACCGAGCACGTACTGGCCGCTTGGCACGATCTCTATCATCTCACGGGTGCTGAAGCACTGCATTTCGTTTCTCTTTTTGACGACACCGCCGATGTTTGGGTAGCGGCGGACTTCCATCTGGTCGAATCGCTGTCCACCGTGTCGCGCTGGTCAAAGCCGGATGAATTCGCCGAGGTGTTGACGGAGATTTGACGATGCTAATGCCCCTTCAGCCGAAGATATACCATATTGTCCATGTGGATCGGCTCGAATCCATTATTGCAGACAACTATCTCTGGTGCGAAGCAGAGGGACTCAAACGCCAACTTCCCGGCCCCGAGATTGGCATGAAGGAGATCGAGCAACGCATTTACCGACCGTGTAACATCGGAATCGGTTGGCGTTGCGTATCCGGCCATTGCGGAAAGCCGCCTTCGTTCATTTCATGTCTGCGTCCCACCCCTCGCCGAGCAAGCCGCCATCGCCGCGTATCTCGACGAACAGACCGCCGCGGTTGACGCCGCGATGGCCCGTGCCCGTCGGGAGATCGAATTGTTGACCGAATACCGCACGCGCCTGATCGCCGATGTGGTCACCGGCCAAGTGGATGTGCGCGAGGCGATGGGTTGAATGACCGTGACCTGCGCCCGATGTTCAACGCCGAGGAGGGCGATAAGGCCAAAGAAAAGTCTATCAAACCGTTGCAACGATCATTATCTTTCGCGTGATGCGATTTTATGCGATTTGAAGGAGGGAAATCATGGCGACTACACTCGTCCACATTGGCGTGCGCGCCACGGATATCGAAAAGACCATTCGCTTTTGGCGAGATGGCTTGGGATTGCGCCTCGTGCAGGTTCGGGATACGTGTTACGACCTCACGGACGGCTATCACAACTTTCGCGTTTTTCAGCATGTCGGGCCTTCTCGCCCCGCGCATGTGAGCGGCATGCTGGATTATTTGCACGTCGGGGTGCGCGTTCCGGATTTGGAGGCCGCGGCGCAGCGGCTGACGGAGATGGGCTACGAAATTTTTTCCGATGGTCTGGACGGCAAAGAGCCGCTGGCTCCGGACAATCTGGAGGAAGGCGCGTTCAAGGTGGAAGACCCCGATGGCATCACCGTGGATATTACCGCGAGCGACGATCAATGGCCGGGCACGGGCCTGAACGAGAGTTGAATATGGCGCGTCAACTTCGTCCGATTCGCGATGATGTCAAGTAAGAAAATGCCGTGGCAATCGCGGATCAACTCGCGGTTTTGCCCGCGCGAGCAATGCGTTGATGGGCCACGCCAACGCGGTGAAGACCAGCATCGTCGCCATCGGCAAATGGGCGAATACCATGCGCGATGAATGCACGATATACGCCGAATACGCGGGCAACACATTGACCAACAGCGCGATCCCAACGCCCGCACAAAACGCCCGCGCGGTCACGCCCATCCGCTCGGTCGCCGTGTACGACCCGCGATCTGTCGCGTTCCATTCCGCCATCTCAAAATCCCACTTCAATCAACCGCTCGAATCCGCGCGTCCGCCAAGTCGCCGCGCCATCCCCGCCGCGGACGATCTGCGGATTTCTTTCGGCATTCTCCTTGCGTTGGTAAAACGAAACGGCTACTATTCCCGTCAGCGCGAATCGGGTTTTTGTATTGTTGCACGCCTGTGAAAAGCGAAGCCAAAAACTTCCGCAAAGGGAGATTCGGATTGCCGTAGAACGCATGAACGCCGACCGAGAGACGGGAGAGGTAAGAAGCAATCGCAATCGTAGGGACAGGCCCCTGTGCCTGTCCGAAGATACAAGAGGGATAAACATGTCCATTCAAAAAACGAGTGTTCAGGGCTTTCTCGAAGAACAGTTGAAAGATCGGGAGGTCGCGGAGTCATTTCGGGAGGGACTCGACGAGCTGCGCCTCGCGGTTAAAATTGCACAACTGCGGAAGCAGCGCGGATTGACGCAAGCGCAGTTGGCCGCGAAGTTGGACACCAACACGCCGGTCATCAGCCGATTGGAAAACCGGGGAAATTGTACGATCAGCACCTTGAGAAAGGTCGCCGAAGCCTTGGATGCCGTCGTGCAAATCGACATCGTAGCCAAAAAAAACGAGGCGATTCGAGAAGTTTGAATCGCCTCTGTTTGAGTTAGATGCCCAACTTTTTGACAAACGCCAAATTCTTCGCGTGATCGGCACGCGGATCGTCCCCCGAGGGCGTTTCCAACACGATGTACCCGTCGTAGTTAATCGCCCGCATGGCCGCATCCACCGCGTCGAAATCCACGCGGCCTTCGCCCAGTGCCTGTCGGTCCGTATCCTTGGCGTGAATCATCCCGATGCCCTCGCGTCCCAACTTCAAAATCTCCTCGGCGGCATCTTGCCCGCGCATGGTCGTATTGCCCGTATCGTGATAGACCTTCACTGCATCTGACCCGATGCGCTCCAAAAGCATCGCCAACTGATCCGCGCTAAACGTCGTCTCCAAATCCAAAATCGCGCCGCGCTCCTCGGCGACCTCCCCGAGTGCTTTGAACCCATCCACCAACTGATCCCACGTCGCCTGCGGCCACGCATCCATGTCTTTGGGAAACATCGGCACGAGAATGTGCCGCGTATCGACCGTAGCGCACGCCGCGATGACATGCGTCAAAATTTCGACGCCCTCGGCGCGTTTTTCCGCGTCTGGCAGGGCGGGATGAAATTGGGCAAACACCCCCGGCGACAGGGATGAAATCTCAATATCCGCAGCATCGGCCAATGCCTTCAAGTCCTCGGCGCCGCCATCGCGCCACAGGATATTTTCCCGATAGGCGCGCCCGACGCAAAACTCCACGCCGTCAAAGCCAATTTCTCGTGCCACTGAAAACATCGTTTCCATCGGCGCTTGCAACATGGTGTCCCGAATACCGTATTTCACAACAAACCTCCAATTGAGTGCGAATGGTCAACTGGGAATTGCGGCGGTTTTCATTCGTCATGGCCTCTCTTTATCGCGGCCACCAAACCACTGAACCTCTTATCGCGCTAGCCCAGGTCGTCAAACAGGTCGGACAGATCATCTTTGTAGCCCATCTCGTGCATCAATTCATGGAACCTGTGATCGCGCTCGGCCTCCGTTTCATACTCGAGATAGACAGAGTGTTCTCCACGCAAACACACGCGGATCTCTGTATCGTCTATTTTTTTTGCGTAGAAGACGTGATAGAGATTGAGCACCACGTTTCCATCGCTCCATCCTGCCATCGGTATCACCTCCATTCCATTTGGGGCGGCTTTCGCACATTTTTGTTTTTTTGACGGTTGCGGACAGGCACGGGGGCCTGTCCCTACGGGTGATGGGGCAGGATCCCATTCCATTTGGGGCGGCTTTCGCGTCCCTTGTGCGGGCGTAACATTGCTATGTACGGGCGTAACATTGCTATGTACGGGCGTAACATTGCTATGTACGGGCGTAACATTTTACGCCCTCTACGTGGGGCCTCTCTACGCGCCTACCAGTTCTTTGGCCATGAAAAATGCGCGTTGATATTCTCCAAGTGTTTCATCGGCTCATTGGGCGCGATGTTGAACAGCGCGTCGAGCGTCTCCAAGCCGTGTTCATAAGACCGCGTCTCTTTGCTTTCCAACACGCCGAACAGCATCATCGACTTGTCGCCCGACAACACCGCTTCGAGGGTGCGCTCCATGTTGAGCCAGTCGGGATAAATGCACTCCAGCATAATTTTCTTGGGCAGGGGCGGCACGCGCAAGGGTTGGATGCCCTTTTTATTGACAATCGCGGGCACTTCCACGGCCACGTCGTCTGGAATGCCCGGCAACGCGCCGCAGTTGGGCACGTTCACCTGAAACTGCCCCTCCACATTGTTGACCAGTCCGTTCATAATGGGAATGTGTTGCTCGGGCGTCATCTCGGCGCCAAACAGATCGATGGGGCGAATTTTCTCATCGTAGGCCGCGGCCTTCATCTGCTCGTATTTTTTCGCCTTGCTCGCCAGCACCCGATCTCGCCCGGCGGGCGTGTCTTTGCCGCCGTTGGGATCGTACCAGTATTTCCGCGTCTCCAAATCCGCGTGGTACCACCAACCGCCCCTGCGCGGCGTATCGCCAATGGGCATGAGGCCATACATCTTGTATTGATGAATCGCCGCGCGCGACATCTGCGTGGGAATCGCCTTGCCCTCGCGGGTCAATTTGTCCCAATACGCCTCGCTCTCTTCGGCGATCCACCGATCCAACTCGGGATACATATCTTCGTTTTCAGAGATGAAATCCGTCAGCCAAATATTGTGATTCAACCCCGGCGCCTGCCACGTCACCTCGTCCGGATCCAGCCCCAAGGTGCGCGCCACCCCCGCGTACCCGTAATGCCCGTGGCACAAGCCGCACACCTTGATGCTCGTCTCGCGCGTCATCAGGGTCGTGCCGGCAAAGACCGGATTGCCCGCCAGCAAAATCCACGCATCGGGACACAGGGTTTCCATATCCCTTGCGACATCGAGCATGAGTTGCAAATTGTGGTATTCGGGCATCCCGGTTTTGTCGTAAAAATAACCGAGTTCGGCCGTCATTTTGCGCCGCCGCTGCATGAAATACTCGTTGTGCGTCACGGTCGCCGCGTTGATCACAAAATCGGCATCTTTCAGCGCGGCCTCTCGATCCGTCATTTTTTCAAACGCCATATCCGCGCTCAAATCCTCGGCGTAGCGCCGCCCGAGTTCGTAAATCACATCGAGGACTTCCTCGTCGATGTCCATAAAACAAACGCGGCTGCCACTGAGCGACTCGGTCAAGCACAAATCCTTCACCAAGCCGAGGGAAAACACCACGCTCCCCGCGCCAAAAATCGTCACCTTCTTCGCCATTGTACCCTCCTAAAAAAGAACGGATGAAAACAGACAACGCGCACAAATTACATCACGCGCCAAAAATCGCCAAGCGATCTTGACATGATCGGACGATATGAGTATAACTAGACATATCAAAATGTGCCAACCGACATGAAATCGCGCGACGATGAACTTCGAATGGGATCCTCAAAAGGACAGCATCAACCTGTCCAAACACCACGTCTCGTTTTCCCAAGCGCGACTCGCGTTTACCGATCCTCATCGCATCATCGCCCTTGATCACAAACATAGCACCCCTGGGGAAACGCGGTATTTTTGCTTTGGAAAAGTTGGAGATCGCGTTTTGACAGTCCGCTTTACGCATCGCCAAAACAATATCCGCATTTTCGGTGCGGGTTATTGGCGCGAAGGAAGGAAGCGTTATGAGCAAGAACGAATATGAGAACGCCCCCGCTGATGTTGCAGATGCCATCGAACGGGCGGAAGTGATCCCCGACTTTTTGCCGCCACCCGATCAACTCATCGAAAAAGAAGAAACCGTGCGCGTGACCCTGAACCTGAACAAAAAGAGCGTGGATTTCTTCAAGTTGAAAGCCCGGGAAAATGGCGTTCCCTACCAGCGCATGATCCGCCGAGTCCTCGATATTTACGCCGAGCGAACAGATGCACAGGCGTAGCTATTGCGGATCTGGATCGTCTGGCAGAACCGGATGGGCTCGTGATTTGAGTTCCGTCGGCGTGCTGTCGGACAAATAGCCCCCATCGACATAGATGATTTGCCCGGTGATGTAGCGTGCATCTTCCGACGCGAGAAACGCAGCGACGGTTGCGATGTCGCGGGGGTGTCCGCGTGCGCCCCACGGAATGCGTTTGCGATAGGCTTCGATGATTTCAGCGCCCAATGTCGCGCCCATGCCTTCGGAGGCAATGGCGCCTGGGCCAATGGCATTGACGTTGATCTTGTGAGGGGCGAGTTCAACGGCAAGGGTTCGCGTGAGCATGACCACCGCGGCTTTGGAAGGTTGGTAAGCAGAGGCGTCAAAATGCGCGACTTCGGCTTGCACAGACGAGATGTTGATGATTTTGCCGCCCTGTTTGCGATCCATCATGTCTTTGACAACGGCACGCGAGCAATAGAACGGGCCATTGAGGTTGACGTCGAGAACGCGCTGCCACGCCGCGTCTGTAATGGCCGTGAATCCGCCGTCTTGGGGAATGTACACGCCGGCATTGTTGACCAAAATGTCGACGCGCCCAAAGCGGTCATACGTTTGCCGAACCATGTGATCGACCTGCGCCGAGTCGGCCATATCTGCGGGAACGACGAGGGCCTCGCGGCCGAGGGCCTCGATTTCGCGTGCGGTGACTTCGGCGGTGTCGGCGGTGAGATCGTTGACGGCGACATCCGCGCCTTCTCGGCCCATTTCGAGGGCGATGGCTTTGCCGATGCCCGATCCCGCGCCTGTGATGAGCGCGATTTTATTTTTGAGTTTCACAAAAACCTCCCTGGTGTGAACGGCCTCTTAGAAGCCATCTAAAAATTATTGGGACCTACCCCCCTGGCCCCCTTCCTGCGAGGAAGGGGGGAATCAAGGCGTCCTATTTTCGCGCGATGTATGGTTTTGACCTACGAAAAGCGAATGCTTTTGCGACTCTCTCAATGGCGGTCCGAGTTTTTAGATGGCTTCTTAAAGGAGAAGACCCGGTCGATCTTCTCGTCGCAGATAGTCGATGAGCGTGCGGCTGGTGCGGGAAAAGGCATAGGTGTTGAGATCGGAGAGCGCGACCCACGCGAGATCATCGCAGGCAAGGGGGCGCGCTTTGCCTTTGACATAGCGACACTGAAAGGTGTGGAGCGTGATGCTGAAGTGGGAAAAAGCGTGTTTGACCGTGCGATAGCGCCCGGCGATTTCGACTCGGATGCCCGCGGTTTCCCAAAGGCCGCGCAGGCAGGTGTCTCGCAGGGATTCGCCGTCGCGTTGCGCGCCCGCGGGAAATTCCCAAAGCCCGCCGAGCAAGCCGGTTCGCGGGCGTTTGGCGATGAGCACTTCGCCGTCGCGCCACGCGATGCCCGCGCAAAGGGTGTGATGGGGGCGCGGTTTTTTTTTCGCTTTGACGGGCAGGCTTTGCGGGTCGCCCGCTTTGTGGGCCGCGCAGTGTTTTTGTACGGGGCATCGATCACACGCCGGGTTTTTGGGCGTGCAGATCATCGCGCCGAGTTCCATGACCGCCTGATTGTGGTCGCCGGCTTCGCCCTTGGACAAGAGGGCTTGGGCGAGTTCCCAAAGTCGATTTTTGACGCGGGTTTGCGTCACATCGTCGCGAATGTCGAACAGGCGCGTGAGCACGCGGATGACATTGCCGTCGAGCACCGCGTGGTCGAGGTCGTAAGCAATGCTCAAAACCGCGGCGGTGGTATAGGGGCCAAACCCGGGCAGGGATTTGAGTTCGCCGTACGTATTGGGCACGTCGCCGGCAAAATCCGTGGCTATGGCATGGGCGGCTTTGTGCAAATTGCGCGCACGGGCGTAATAACCCAGTCCCTCCCACGCCTTGAGCACGTCGTCCTGAGACGCTTTGGCGAGGTCGGCAACCGTGGGAAAGCGGTCGAGAAACCGATGGTAATAGGGGATGACCGTATCCACCTGCGTTTGCTGGAGCATGAACTCGGCGAGCAAAATGCGATAGGGATCATCCGTGTGCCGCCACGGCAGGTCGCGTTTGTGCTCGCGATACCACGCCAAGAGGCGGGGGGCGATTTGCGATGAATGGGTCATAGATTATGTTTTTCCGGCGATATTGCGGGCGTGTTCGCGCACGACCTCTGGCGGACTGGCGGCGATCAGGTTGCGGATGGCGAGGATATTGATCGCGATGTCTTCCCCAAATCCGAGATGGGGCAAGAGGATTTCGGGGATCAAATCAAAGGGCGACAGGCCGTAGAGCACCGCCAACACCACGATCACTTTGGGGAACATCGGAACGCGGGCATCCCAAAAGAGCCGCCACGCAAGGCGCAGGTATTGCGGGAGGCGCGTGATGATCGAGAAAATTCCGCGGATGCGGATCAGACGCAAAAGAGCAAAAAGGCCACGCATGATAATTATCCGGGAAGTGAGACGCAAGACGGGTCCCCAACTCCCGGCCCCAAGTAGTCCTTGGCCAGCAAAAGGCGCGAAAAGGTAAGGGCGATGCCCCCGTGCCCGCGCAAAGGATACGAGAAGCAATTTTTCGTCACTCAGGCGCACGCACAAACACAGGCGCGACCAACGCAGGAGTCCAGTTTTTTCGCTTTAATATACCGCAGATCGCACCCCTTGACAATGCGAACGTAGGGACAGGCCCCCGTGCCGTCCACAAACCGATCCGCGTCAGGGGGGTTGGGGGGCAAACCCATCGTCTCTTTATGGCTTGACAAACAATAGCGCGATATCTTAACCTTTTACTATCGTTATTTAGCGCGCGCAGGCAAAAGCGCATGCCTGCACAACCCGTTGTATTTTCGAGAGGTGAGGCGGGAGAGGGGGAGAGGCAAGAGGGAAGACGGGAGACGGGAGAGGCAAGAGGGAAGACGGGAAAGGGAAGACAGGAGATGGAAAAAAAAGAAGCAATCGCAATCGTAGGGACAGGCCCCTGTGCCTGTCCGAAGATACAAGACGGGAGACGGGAGAGGCAAGAGGGAAGACGGGAAAGGGAAGACAGGAGACGGAAAAAAAAGAAGCAATCGCAATCGTAGGGACAGGCCCCTGTGCCTGTCCGAAGATACAAGACGGGAGACGGAGAGGCGGGGAGACGGGAGACGGGAGATACTCTCTTAAAGTTCAAGGGGTTTGCGGGGTAGTTCGATAGAATTTTTCGCCCTCAAAATCTTGGTCGTGTCGGAACATCCCCCAAATTGAATGCAACAACTTTCGCATCACCGCAACGATGGCCTGCAAAGGTTTCTTCCCTCGGTCCGTGAGTTTATCATAGAAGGCTTTGACCCGGGCTTGGTGTCTGCTGGCGACCAGCGCCGGCATATACAAGGCGTGTCGGAGGTACTTATTACCCGTTTTCGAGATGCGTCGGGCGGGATTGGCGGTTCCGGATTGTTTCGGTTTGGGGTCCAGCCCTGCGTGTGCGACCCATTGGGCCGGTGTCATATCTTGGGGCAGGAGTGCCACCTCGGCCAAGATTCGCAAGGCGCTTTTTTGGGCGATGCCGGGGACGGAACAGAGGCGTTGATAGGCACGCCGGAGGGCCTTGTCCTGCTCAATCAACTTGAGGGCTTGGGCTTCCAAGTGCTGGATGCGGCGTTTCAGGTGGCGAATATGAACCGCCATATCGCGGGCGATGAGGCCGGTGCTGTTGATGGGGTAGCCTTGGGCATGGGCGCGGCTGTGCTCGCGGATGATCGCTTGGGTGAGTTGGTTCACCCGTCTCATCACCGCTTGCCGTTGCAAGACGCGCTCGCTCGGCGGTTGCCAAGCCACAAAGGGCATGCGCTGGGCATAATCAAGGATCATCACCGCATTGAGTTTATCCGTCTTGGCGCGTTGCATGCGCGCCTGCGCGTAATTGCTCATCGCCTTGGGATTGACGACCATGACGTGCGTGCGGCGATGATGATGCAAAGCCAAAGCCACCTGAAGGCTATAAAGCCCCGTCGCTTCGAGGCAGACACAGACCTTCCATCCGCGCTTGGTCAACCCCTTCAGCAAGCACTTGTGCGCCTGCGGCGTGTTGTCAAAGGTCGTCTGCTTGAGGGCTTGCCCCGGTCTAGCCAAGGCAACGTTGAGGGTGCGGGCACTGACATCCATGCCGGCAAAAGCGGGTTGGGATTTCGACATCGTGGCCTCCTGTGATGAGGGGTCTGTAAGGTGTGTGCGCTCGGCTCAAGCCCCGACCTTTCACACCGCGCCTACCGACCTTGTCTATGCAGCCTCAAGGGACTTAGATACTCTTCGGTATGGACGCGGTGGTCGGGGGGCCTATCTCCCTACAAGGTCTGTGCCTTCAGAGGCGAGCGGCCTGCCCCGAGCTGAGCATGATGATGCCTGGTCTTGAGAGGATGATGCAACACCTAATTAAACCTCGCTCGAAAGATACAAGAGGCAAAAGGCAGAGGCAAAAGGCAGAGGTCAGTAGTCGGGGCGCGTAGGGCCGCGTCAGGCCGCGTAGGGGCGTAAAATTTTACGCCCTTACTTTGCAGTTCCACCGTCCTTCAGATAAGCCATCCCAACCCGTGCCATCTCCGAAGCCCATTCGATAAAGCCATCACGCACAGCGCGCAAGTCCGTTTGGCATTATTTACCTCCACGCGAAAGGGCGCACGGTGTCGCCAAAGCAATTTTACATCGCAATTCTGATCGCGCTGATCCCGATCCCCGCACTGGCTTATGACCGCGACCGCTGGGAGAGTTTTCCCAGCATGAATTACGCCACGTCTATCGCCGAAAGTCCGACGGTTATTTTTGTGGCGACCACCGGGGGCATTCGCCGGTACGATCGATTTTCCAGAACATGGCTGGCGCCGATCACGATTCTCGATGGCCTTCCCGACAACCGGGTGCAGCGCGTTATTTACGATGGGGATACGGGCGACCTCTGGTTTGAAACGCCCTCGGGCGCGGGCCGATGGCTCACGGGCGTGCAAAGCGTCATGCAGGGAGGCAGGTTGCCCGACCGTATCAATCGGCCGCGGGCGGTCGTCAAAATCCCCCCTGTTTTTCCGCCTTTTGGGTACTATCTCGACGACCGCCAGGTTTTGGGCCCTCAGCGCAATTACGCCATCACAGATGTGATGATCGATTCTTGGCAACACTTGTGGATCGCCACATGGGGCCTGGGCGTGGGCCGGGCCGAACTCCTGAACGGTCAACTGTCATTCCTCACGTTTGGGCCGCTCGAAGAGAATGTCACCGCCATGGCCCGCGATGGCGATGCGATATGGCTCGGAGGGGCGGACACGTATCGCGCGCCTGCGCGGGGGATCACGCGATACTGGCCCGCCACGAACACCTGGGAATATTTTGAAGCCAATCGCATCATCGGCCTCGACGATCCGCAAATCGTCGCCATATTGCCCGACGACGACAATGTGTGGTTCGGCACGCACAATGGCCTGATGCGGTATGACAAGCGCGCAGATCAATGGTTCACGTACCGCGAGACCCGGCGATGGGGGCAGGTGCAGGCCCTGGCGCGAGACGGCGATACCCTTTGGATCGGGTCGGAACGCGGCTTGGCAATGCTGGACACCAAAGCCGATTCGCTCGACCGCGTGTCCGGAAGCGAATACGCGAGCATCCACGCCTTGGTCGCGGGTCCGAATTATATCTGGGCCGGCACGCACGCCGGGCTTTTTCAATGTGCGCGAGGGGATCGCACTTGGCGGCCCGTGCGCGATGCCAATAATATCGCCAAACGCCGGGTGCGCGCGCTGGCGGTGCAGGACAACGATCTGTGGATCGCCACAGAAGCCCCGCCCGCTGTGGTACGCCATCGGCCAGTGGAAAACACCTGGCGCGAGTACCCCCTCGCCGAAATCGGATTGCGAGACCGCATATCAATTGCCGCCGAAGGCAACTGGATGTGGGTTGCGACGGGCACGGGGGCTTTTCTCCTCGATGTGCCGCGCCACCTCTGGACGCAATACACCACGTACGACGGCCTCATGCACGCGCGGGTGCAAGTCGTTCTCCGCGATGGCGAATACGTCTGGTTTGGCACGGCGGAGGGATTGAGTCGGTTTCACTGGTCGCATATCTTGTACGATAAGCGTTAATTCGAGGCCCTCTTTATCCGTTGCGCGACGCGATTACAATGGGCATATCGGGCCTGTGCAATAAAAAAGTGCGTGACATAAGACCTCAAATTTGTTACTTTTGGTTTCACGGCATCCAGATCAAACCTTAGCAGAGGAAAATCGAATGGGCTTTCCATTGGTTCAAACCGCGCTTCTCGTTTCCCCTGCTAACGACACTCTCCGCTGAATTGTCCGGCGGCTGTTCCACACGCACATGGCGTTTGAGTAGCCGCTTTTCTTTTTTAGGTATGAACCGCTATGAAACCCGCCCTTGGACTGATTGAAATGTTGGGGTTTGTCGGCGTTGCCGAAGCCGCCGACGCAGCGGCCAAAGCCGCGGCGATTGAGCTGTCCGCCGTGGAAAAAATAGAAGGCGGTATTATCTCCATTCGCCTTTTGGGCGATGTCGGCGCCGTGCAGGCCGCGGTTGAAGCGGGGGTGCAGGCCGCGCAACAGGTGGGCACGCTGATCGCGCACCACGTCATCCCCAACCCACACGAAGACCTCGTGCGCGTTTTTGGGCTGGCGGAAGAAACAGACGGAGGAGATGAAGAGGATCTCGAAAGTCTATCCGTGCATCGCCTGCGCCAACGCGCTCGGGAAACCCCGGGCCTCGCCATTCGAGGCCGGGAAATTTCACGCGCAAATCGGGCACAACTGCTGGCCGAACTCCGCCGGGCAAAAGGCGACCAAACGGACATTTAACTCGGAGCAAACGACATGAACACGGACTCTCTTTGGACAAAAATCAAACAAGGTCTGCGCGATGGCGCGTCCACCGCAGCGGAAAGAGCCGAGTACCTAGGCAGGCTGGGTCGGGCACGCCTGGACATGGCGCGCACCCGCCACGACATCCACGATGTGTTCACCGAACTCGGCGGCCACGTGTACGATCAGCTCAAAGACGACGAAACCGCTGCCGAAGCACAAACCGAAGCGATTCAAAAGAACATCCAGACCATCCGCGAACTCGAGCAGCAGTTGCAAAGCCAAGAGCAACAGTTCAAAGCATTGCAAGAAGCGGACGACGCGCCGAAAAATTAGAATCCGCTGTGCCCCACCAGCGAGTTGAGGCCCGCCTCCGTGCCGGGTAGAGATAGGAGGTATTATGTAAAATTCTCCCTTTGTCGTTTCTTAGACCTTTGTCTAAATCCTTATCCTTACGGGAAGACAAACCCGTATTTACCCGCACAAATCCCCTGTGCCGAAGGAAAGAGAGGTTGACGAAGTGCCAAGACTATCAACGAGAACGTATGCCCGCGAAGACGAATCGCTGGATCAGTACCTGCAGGAAATTGGCGAAGTCGCGTTGCTCACCGCAGATCAGGAAGTCATGCTCGCCAAGCGAATCAAAAAGGGCGATCAAGGCGCCTTGGATGAATTGACCACGGCCAACCTGCGATTTGTGGTAAGCGTCGCCAAGCAGTATCAAAATCAGGGCCTTTCGATGGGCGACCTGATCAACGAAGGCAATCTCGGGCTCATCAAAGCCGCCCAGCGTTTTGATGAAACCAAGGGATTCAAATTTATTTCTTATGCCGTGTGGTGGATTCGCCAAGCGATTTTGCAGGCCCTAGCCGAGCAATCCCGCATCGTTCGCCTGCCCCTAAATCGCGTTGGCGCGCTCCACAAAATCGGCAAGGCATCGAGTGGTCTCGAACAGGAGTACGGACGCGAACCCAGCCCGGGCGAAATCGCCGACGAACTCGGCATGAACGATATCGAAGTGCGCGATACCCTCAAAATTTCGAGCCGCCATCTTTCATTGGACGCGCCATTTAAGGACAGCGAAGACAACAACCTGCTCGATGTGCTCGAAGACGGCATGCAACCCCCGCCCGATGATCCCCTTCTCGATGACGCGCTCAGACGAGAAATCGAAAAAGCCCTCGCCACCCTCACGCCCCGCGAAGCCGAAGTTATCACCCTCTATTTTGGCATTAACCGCGCCCAGCCGCTCACCCTCGAGGAAATCGGCGAGCGCTTTGGGTTGACCCGAGAGCGCGTGCGCCAGATCAAAGAGAAAGCCCTCCGGCGGTTGCGCCATACCTCGCGCAGTCGCCCGCTGAAATCCTATTTGTATTGACGCGCATGGCAGTTCCGATAGGCCACAAATGGGTTCGCCCGGTGTGGCCTATTCTTTTGGGAGGGGAGACGGGAGACGGGAGAGGCGAGACGGGAGAGGGAAGACGGGAGACGGGAGACGGTAAGCCACAAATGGGTTCGCCCGGTGTGGCCTATTTTTTTAACTTTTGCTTTGCTCGCGTGTCGCATCCGCGGCAGGTCATCCGACACCATAGGAGAAATTTTTATGTCCAACTGGCGTTTTACCCACTTGATCGCGGTCTTATTGTCGGCGTGTCTCCCCACATTTGTTTTTGCCCAAGGCGAAGAAGAGATCGAACCCGCCAGGATGGGCGGGAGCGGGGCGACGACTTGGATTTTGAAAGGAAATAAAATTTACTATCTCACATGGGATCGATCATTTGAGCAGGCGCAGATTTACGGCCCTCGTGAACTCGACAACGACGATGCCGCAGAGACCTTGCTCTTGCAAAGTTCGGGCAATTTTGCGTGGGTCTTGCGGGATGACGAGGTCTTTTTCGTTTCCGCAAAACGCGAAGGCTCGTTTGTCACCCTCGAGGTCGAACGCCCAGAGGAACTCCCCGAGGCGGACGCATCCGAGCCGGTGATGATGGCCGGCGGCGGGGCTATGGCTTGGGTTTTGAAGGGCAACAGTCTCTTTTATCTCAAGTGGGATGCCGCGTACGGGAAGGCGCAGATTTACGGCCCGGAAGAACTCCCCGCCAATGACTACGGCCCTTCTAAACCCGTGCTCATGCACGGCACGGGCAATGCCGCGTGGGTCTTGCGGGGCAATGAGGTTTTTTACGTTGCGGCCCGAGTAGATGGCGCGTTTGTCGATATCGAAATCGAGCGTCCCGAGGAACTTCCGGACTAAGTCGCAAAATGAACCCTAGAGACACCTTACTCGCGAGCAGAATTTTATGAACGCCTTTGCACAGCGCAACACCATCGTCGCCATTCTGGTCTTTTTTGTTACGACCGCCGTCTATCTCTCGACGCTCGCTCCTACGGTTGCATTTTGGGACTGCGGCGAGTTCATTACCACGTCTTATACGCTGGGCGTTCCCCATCCGCCCGGCGCGCCGTTTTACACGTTGCTCGGGCGCATTTTTTCTATGTTGCCGTTTGGGGAAATCGCGTTTCGCGTGAATCTCTTGTCGGCGGCGACGGGCATCGCCACGGTCGTTCTCATCTATCTGTGTACGGTCCGCTTGCTCTCCACCTGGCTCGACCGCGAAAATACGGCGCGACAAATCGCCATCATGGTGGGGGGCGTGGTGGCCGCCCTCAGCACGGCGTTTTCGTTTTCGTTTTGGAACAACGCCATCGAGGCCGAGGTTTACGGCTTGTCGATGTGCATTACGATGCTGGCGGTTTGGGCCGCCCTGCGCTGGGATGACGCACACAAAGATCACAATAGTGACCGCCTCTTGATCTTCATCGCCTATCTCTTCGGCCTAGGCGCCGGGGTGCATCTGCAGTGTTTGCTCACCATTCCCGGCATCCTCATTTTGCTGTTCACCGATTTGATGGAAGACCGCCCGCTCAAGCATCAGGTGCTCGTGGTCATAGGGCTCGTCCTCTATCCCTTTTTGTCGATAGTCGCCCCTATGGTCGTCGCCGCGGGTTTGACGGTGCTCATCATCATCGGGTTGCTCATTCTCAGGCCCGCGTGGCGCAATCCCCAATTCTGGCTTTGGGGCATTCTCATCGGGGGGCTGGGGTTTTCCACGTATTTCGCGCTTTTTATTCGGTCGGGACTCGATCCCATCATCGACATGAACGACCCCGAAACATGGGAGAATTTCAAAGCATTTCTCGCGCGGCAACAATACGGCATCCATTCTATCGATCCACGCCGAGGCGATTTTTGGGCGTTTCAGTTCAATATTCACATCAAGTACTTTCTCCAACAGTTTCCGTTTTTCGATGGCATTCCCGCGCAATTTCGCCGAGCCATAGATGTTTATGCCAGCCCGTATCAGACCATTCGCTTTTCTTTGATCACGCTCGCGCTCGGCATCGGCGGGGCCGCGTATCACCTGTGCAAGGATTGGAAACGCTTCGCGTCTCTTTTTGCCATGTTTGCCCTGATGGGCGTGGGGTTGGTGATCTATCTCAATATGCCGGATCCCGAACCCCGCGAGCGCGAATACATTTTTGTGGGGGCGTACGCGTTTTTTGGGATTTGGATGGGCATGGGCGCAGCGGGTCTCATCGCTTGGATGCGGACGCCTTCTCTGGCGATTCCCGCGGCCCTTCTCATGCTGGCCGTGCCCACGGGTATTCTGATCAAAAATTACCACGTCCACGACCGCACGGGCGATTTTGTGCCGTATGATTATGCCTACAACATCATGGCGACTTGTGATGAAAATGCCATTCTGTTCACCAATGGGGATAACGACACCTATCCGCTCTGGTTTTTGCAAGGCGTTGAGGGCGTGCGACTGGATATTCAAATCGTCAATCTCAGCCTGATCAAGACCAACTGGTACGTCAAGCAGATGAAGCGGCTCGGTCTTGAAGTGGGGCTTACGGATGATCAGATCGACAATTATCTCACGGGTATTCCCTGGGATGAGGGCAGGACGGTGACGGTCTCGGATCTCGAGATCGAGGCCGAGGACATTCCCATAGCCGAGTATTATATGGGCAGTGGCAGCCGCGAGACGATTCGCCTCGTCGAACCCCACACTTGGATGATTTGGAAGATCATAGAACATAATTGGCGCGACCGCCCCATCTACTTTGCCGTGACCGTGCCGAATGGCAACATGGCGGGTTTGAAGCCGTATTTGTCGATGGAGGGGATGGCGTATCAGTTGGTCAAAACCCGCGGCCAAGGGCAGTTTGACAAGGAGAAAGCCAGACGCAATTTGCTCGATGTCTATCGCTATACCGGCGTCGCGGACAGCACGGTTCACAAAGACCCGGTTGCGCGCCGCTTGCTCAGCAATTATCTGATTCTCTTCGATGGCCTCGTCCGCGCCTATCTGCAAATGGGGATGTACAAAAATGCCTATGACATTCTCGCCGAACTCGAAAAGCGCGTGCCGCCCTACGCGCTCGACGTACCCGAAGTATGGCAACAATTCGCCGGCAGACACTACCGCGATTTGGCGTTCCGATTTGCCGACTCAAACGATATAGCCCTCGCGATCTCCTCGCTCGAAAACCTGCTCCGCCTAGGGCCACCCATAGAAAATCCCGAAGATATACACGCGCTCATAGACAAGTGGAAGCCCGAGATAGATGAGAATATACCTCGATAACTGTTGTTTCAATCGCCCCTTCGACGATCAAGTGC
The DNA here is from genome assembly GCA_965242535.1 of Candidatus Latescibacterota bacterium. Lineage (GTDB taxonomy): Bacteria > Latescibacterota > UBA2968 > UBA2968 > UBA2968 > VXRD01. The sequence continues at coordinate 2,713,126 of OZ251458.1, read as the reverse complement.
AAAGATAAACCTATGAGAACCGACACCGAAATACGAGTTCATGGACTACGCGCACTCGTAGAAGTTTTGGGTGCTGTTGAAGCCGAGAAATTCATCAGTTTGATCTTGCGAGAACCATTCGACTATACAAAGTGGCAACGACATCTCTGGCGCGATAGAAATGTCGCTGACATAAGCAAAGCGGCGATGGAATCGCGGAGCGAAAAAAAATAAAAATATCAATTCACAAATCGTTCAGCCGCGGTTATCCGTGGTTGCTTTTCACTTGGAGATCGCCATGACGAAAACGGATCGTCCGAACCGAGACGCGCTTTTCGAAGCGCTGGACATTTACCGAGACGCGATGCGGCCGTTTATCGTCCGCTACTTGAAGCGCATTAGAGGCAAGGGAGTCAAAGATGTGATCGGCGAATCGCTGCACGACCGGCAGGCCGAGCAATTTCGCCGGAACTTGGCGCAGGGCCGCCGCATCGAGGACGCCATCGACATCAACGATTTTCCCAATCTGATCAACAGGCAGTGGCACGCGGTCTTTAAGCAAGCGTTTGGGGATGATCGAACCGTGCAGAGCTTAGCGTGGATGATCGTCACGGTCCGCAACGAAGTCGCGCATCCCAACACGCAGGACCTGGACGCGGAATACGCCCGGAGCCGCTTGTACGACATTGCCGACGTGCTCGGGCGCATCAACGCATCTGACGCGAAGCGCGAAGTGGAAGGCATCCGGGATCGACTCGTCAGCGAATCCGCCCCATGCGACGCGCCGTCCGACCGAGAACAGCAAACTCAGGTCGAACCCACAATATCATTGAGTGGTCCAACAATCTGGCAACGCACAGCTCGCCGCGCAGTTCGCGCCGCGGGGTGTCCCACAATATCATTGAGTGGTCCAACAATCTGGCAACTTCACCTCCGGCCCAAGGTCGGAGTCGGGGCAGATGATCCGGAACGAGTTGTAAAATTTTGCCGCGATCATTCGGTGCTCGGAATGGGATGGGCAGTGGATGCCGATCCAGACGAAAACATCTCCTGGTCTGACTATAAGGAACGGGCTGGGGAGGTGAACGGAAATGTCCGGCGTTGGAAGGAAGATGTTAAAATTAACGATCTTGTCTGGACGAAAACGCCCAATAAGGAATATTACCTGGCACGGGTAACCGGCGAATGGCGTTACGAGCCGGCTCCCGAGTTCGTTGATATCGATATGGTCAACATACGCGAGGTCGAAATTGTCTCCGGCGGCAATGAGTCCCAGGTGGGCAAAGTCGCGTTCGGGCGGCTCACTTTGTCGCGTATCAATGGTGTAGATGAACTTTCCCGTGATCTCTGGAACAAATGTAGCCCGCCTACCTCCCCTAAGTACTTAGAAAGGTAGCGCGTATCGCGGCAACGCAAAAGCCCGGGTTCATTGCGAACTCGGGCTTTTTGTTTTTTCCATTACGCAGTACGTCAAACAAACCATTGCACAAAGTACCTTCGCAAACCACCATCATAGAAAGCCATCGGGCACAGCGCGCAAGTCCATTTCGCAACCAACATCCATTTTGCAACCCACTTCGCAGGCTGGCGCATGTCGTGCTACTACAAAAGCGCTTTGCGCTGTGCTAGCCCCTCGGCGCATGAGAGCGGCATTTTTTGCCTACTTTTTTTTGCTGTTGAAAAAAAGTAGGTCGCCGAAGGCATCGAAAGCAACAAATGATGCGGAAGGGCGAAACGCTTTAGACAAGCAACGCAAAAGCCCGGGTTCATTGCGAACTCGGGCTTTTTGTTTTTTTGTTGGATGGGTTGGTTGTCGGCTGGGTTGACCGCTGACCTCTATGCGGACAGGCACGGGGGCCTGTCCCTACCGGGTTAATACACGCTGGCGATAATCCTCGCGAACCCGCTATCGGTATCCCGAGGACAGGCACGGGGGCCTGTCTCTACGGGTTAATACTCCCATCGCTCGTACACGCTTTTGACCGGCATTCTGTGCGTCCAGCGGTGCATCAGGGCATAGCCGATGACGAAGCCTGCGATATGCGCGTACCACGCTACACCGCTCGCGTCGTTTGAAGCGTTGAGCAGTTGGATGACGAACCACCCGCCCAAGACGATCAGCGCGGGCACGCGCAGAAAAAAATAGAATACCAGCACCAGAATCCGCGCGCTGGGAAACGCCGCCAAGTACCCGCCCAAGATGCCGGCAATGGCCCCGCTGGCGCCCACCATGGGAATGGTGGATTCCGGATCGGAAAAGACGTGCGCCAGCGTTGCGATGACGCCGCAGAGCAGATAGAAGAACACAAACCGCGCAGGGCCCATCGCGTCTTCCACTCTGTTCCCAAAAATCCACAAATACAGCATGTTGCCGCCCAAGTGGACGAGCCCGCCGTGCAGGAACATCGACGATAGCAAGGTGAGATACACCGGCACGGGCGTGGGGGAAATCGCGTCGACGCCGTACCGCACCTCAAAGGGAATCGCGCCGTATCGCTCGGTGAAGACGTGAAAACCGATATCGCCCAACAGGTGTGCGTACACAAAAACGCCCACATTGGTCAGCAAAATCGCAATGACCAACGCGGGGACACGGCGGGACGGGGTCTCGTCTTTGAGGGGAATCATCATCGCTATTCGATCCGAAATGTGGTCGTGCGCCGCGATTCATTGCCCGAGATGTCGCGCACCACGATTTCCAAGCGGTGGGATCCGGGCGTCAGGGGTTGTCGCGGCTGGGCAACCATGCGATCTTCTTCTGGATCGTATTCCACGATGAGGGCCTCGCCGTCGATTCGCATCGCAAAATCCTCCTCGCGCCAGATACCCGAAGCCGCGTCTTTGACGTGGGCCACAACTTTTGGTCGACGCGATGAGAGCACCGCGCCGTGTCGGGGGAATACGTCGGAGATTTTAGGCGGCACATCGTCGCATAGCAATGCGAACGAGCCGAAGTGTCTCACCTTTCCGGTCACGGCCCCCAACGTCGAATCGCGGCCCATATCCACAAAAACCCAACCCCTTCTCGCGTTCCATTCGTAAATGCCGAGTTTGTCCACATCTGGATGATCGCGGGGATAGACAAACGCGATCTCTGCCTCTTGGAATGCGACGTCCTCCGGCATGAGCCGATACGCGGTTCCCACCATCCGCTCGTCCGTTATCAAACTATCGGGCAAGATGCGGCCGTAGAGGGTTTCGTAAACGCCTTCTTTTGCAAATCGCGCCCGCACCATCCCGTCGTCTGAACGGAGTTCCCCGCCCTGTTTGGTCGCGGTTTGCTGGATGACCCGCAAGGGCTGTGTCCGTCCGTCGATCTCGATTTGCACTTCGATATCCCCCGCGTGCTTTTCGTCAAAGGCGATGACGGCCTCATATACTTGCAACCCGGTTTGGCGCGTCTCGAGTGCCCGGGTTCGCCCGTTGGGGAACACCGCCCGCACGTTGGGCATGGTCGTCGGGGGCTGATCGGTTTTGATGTGGATAACGGCAAAGGTGGGGAAGTAGGAGACATTGCCGATGATCTTTGCCACTCGCGTTTGTGCGGTTTTTCCCGGTCGGGCCGGTTTGCGTATCTGACGAGTCGGCTCTGGGGCTACGCGCACGGTTAGCGCGGCTGTTGCGCGGTTTCCCTCGACGTCTTCGGCGATGATTTGGACGCGATGCACGCCCGGCGCGAGTTCGAATCCCACGCCATTGGACGCTGTGCCCGCGAATAATACGCCGTCTCCCACTTCGGCATTGTCGTAAAAAGGCAGTCGGTTGCCCGGCTTGCGGTACAGGCTGTGAAACCGCCCTAGGCCGCGGCGGCTCATGAAGAAATCAAACGCGAGTTCCCCGTGGCGCGTGATGTCGTATCCAAATCGCCCGAAGGTTTTTTTAAATGCGTCTTTGCCATCGACGAGCAGGCGGATCCGATACGGGGCCAAGCGGTTGGCGAGTTGCGAGGCGTTTGCGCGGTCATAGACTTTGACGCCGATGCCCACGCGGCCCCAGATCGCCGCGGTATCGGGATGCGCGAACCGCTTTTCTTTGGCGCGCCACGTCATGGAATAGGACGCGGGATCGTGCCCGGCGTTGACCCGCGCATCCGCGTCTAAGGGGACGAGGCCGATGGCTTGGATGGTCGGCGGCAAGGTGTCTTCAATGTCAAAACCGTGGAGGAGTGGATTGATCGGTCGGTGGTCCGCATCGCGCAATTCAAAGTGCAGGTGCGGCACGCCGATGCCCGTGCTGCCCGAATAGCCCACGATTTCGCCGCGCTTGACGGGCAGTTGATCCGGGCGAAAGTACAGGTTGACGCTATACGCGCCACGCCGCGCTTGCTCTCGTTGGACGTATTGCTCGATGCGTTTGGAAAATCCCGACAAATGCGCCCACAGCGCGAAACGGCCGTTGTCGAGTTGCACATAGACCACTCGGCCGTATCCCCATGGCGAGGTTCGCACGCGCCAGACGTGCCCATCGGCGACCGCTGTGACGGGATACCCCTCTTTGCCCCAGGTTTTCAAATCGATGGCCGCGTGCAATCGCCCGCCGCGATATTCGCCAAATGTCGATGTCAATGCCGGGGGCGCGTCCATCGGCCAGTGGTAATCCTCTGCGCCTGCGGAGGCGATGTGGACGAGCAGAATGAGACTTATGACATATAAACGGATCATGGATTTTCTCAGAAGCCATCTAAAAATTATCGGGACCTACCCCCCTAGCCCCCCTTCCTGCGAGGAAGGGGGGAATCAAGGCATCCTATTTTTGCGATAGGTATGGTTTTGACCTGCGAAAAGCGAATGCTTTTGTGGCTCTCTCAATGGCGATCCGAGTTTTTAGATGACTTCTCACGAAGAAGCGATCAATGGTCGGCAAAATGAGCTATGAGCGGTCCGCGATTCACAGGGAAATCAAATAGTGGACAGGGACCTGATGGACTGACCACTCATCGCCCACACCATTCGCGGGCGTTTTGGAACATTTGGAGCCATGGAGACGCTTTGAGATCGCGTTTCCAGTGCGGGGGCATGTAGGGCCATTGCCATTTGAGGAAGGCGCGTTCGGGATGGGGCATCATGGCGAGGTGGCGGCCATCGGGCGAGCACAGGGCCGCGATGCCGCGCGGCGATCCATTGGGGTTGAAGGGATAGGCTTCGGTGATGGCGTTGTCGTCATCCACGTAGCGCGCGGGCGCGAGGTTTTCGGATAGGACTCGGGAAAGGATGTCGGCGCGGGGGAAAAACGCGCGGCCCTCGCCGTGTGCGACCCAGATGCCGAGGGACGCGCCGGCCATGTTTTTGAACATCACCGCCGGGCCGTCCTGTATTTGCACGGTGGAAAACCGGGACTCAAACCGCCCGGAGGTGTTGCGAACAAACCGGGGCTGATCCACATCCGCAAGCCCGGGGAAGGGCACCCAGCCGAGCAGGGCCATCAGTTGGCAACCGTTGCACACGCCCAAGCTGAAGGTATCGGCGCGGTGGTAAAACGCGTCGAACTGTGCGCGGAGGCCATCGTTGAAGCGGATCGCGCCTGCCCAGCCCTTGGCCGAATCGAGCACGTCGGCATAGCTGAATCCGCCGACAAACGCGAGTCCGCGAAAGCCGTCAAGCGAGATCTCTCCCGAGAGGAGATCGGTGGTGGTGATGTCCCAGGGTTCAAATCCCGCGGCGAAAAATGCCGAGGTCATTTCGCGGTCGCCATTGCTGCCCTCTTCGCGCACAATCGCGACTTTGGGTTTGCGACGGGTGTCGAGCACCTCGGACGGCATCGGTGTGAAAGGCGCGGTGTATTGGGGGCCTGTGCGCGTGGCGAGGGACGCCTCTTCTCGCGCGACGCAGGCGGGGTTGGCTTGCAGGCGTTCGAGTTGAAAACTCGTGGCTTCCCACACGTCGCGCAGTGCGGGCATCGGCGCGGCGAGCACGCGCTGACCGTTGACGGCAATGCGAATCTCTCGTCTCGCGGTCGCTTTGCCCAGGGTTTGGACGAGCACGTCGGCGCGTTCAAAAATTTCGCGCACGGTCTTCAGATGTTGCGACGGCACTTCAAAGACCAAGCCGAGTTCTTCGGAAAAGAGCGCGGAGATCGCATCGGCGCGGGTTTGCAGGTCGATCTCGATGCCGCAGTTGCCGGCATAAGCCATTTCCAAAAGCGCGGTGATCAGGCCGCCGTCGCTGCGGTCGTGCCCCGCGGCGATGGCGTTTTTGGCGATGCAGGATTGGAGCGCCTCAAGGGCGCGTTTGAGCACGGAGGGATCATCTACGTCGGGCGACGCGTCGCCGAGTTGCCCATAGACGTGCGCGAGCGCGGAACCGCCCAAGCGGTGTTTGTCCGCGCCGAGGTCCACGTACAGAATGACGCCATCGTCGGGATATTTCAAATCCGGGGTGACGGTCTGCGTAATGTCCGGGCAGGTGACGTAGCCGGACAGGACGAGCGCGCCCGGGGCTTTGACGGTTTCATCGCCCCCATCCCCAGGCGCGATCGCGGCCATCGACAAGCTGTCTTTGCCGCCGTCTATGGCGATGCCCAATGCGAGCGACATATCCGTGAGCGCGCGGGCCGCGTCGTAGAGCGCGGCACCTTCGCCGGGCAATTTGGCGGCCCACATCCAGTTGCCCGAGCACTTGATGTCTTCTATCGCGCTGATGCGCGCCCACGCGATATTGGTGAGCATCTCGCCGATGCACATGCGCGCCATCGCGCCCGGATCGACCAGGCCCTTGATCGGTTGCTCGCCGATAGCGGTCGCCGCGCCGGTTCGCCCGAAGTGACTTTGCGCCACAACGGCCACATTCGCCGCGGTTAGTTGCAACGGCCCCACGCATTGCTGTTGCGCGACGAGGCCGGTCACGCTGCGATCCACTTTGTTGGTGAGAAACCGCTTGGACCCCACGGAGACGAGGCGCGACACGCGGTCGAGGGCGTCCGCAACGGTCAGCCCTCGCGGCAAAACGAGCGGTTCCGCGCGGATGGGAAAGCGGTCGAGCTCGAAGGGCTTTTGCGGCATTTCGCCCAAGACGTGCTCGAGGTCGAAATCGACAGGCGTGGTCTTGTCGCGGCTGTCATAGACCACCACGCGGCCGTCGCCGGTGACGTTGCCGATGTACGCATGGGGAACTTTTTCGCGCTCGCAAAGGGCGTCAAAAAGCCGGGCGTGTTCCGGGCGGATGAGCAAGGCGTTGTTTTCCTGATACTCCGCGCCCCAAATTTCGAGCACGGACAGGGTCTCGTCGCCCGCGGGGATGGCGCGAATGTCGATGCGCGCGCCTGCCGGATCGACGAGTTCCTTGATCACATTGCAGTTGCCCCCCGCGCCTTGGTCGTGGATGCTGACGATGGGATTTCGATCCCCGAGTTCCACGCACGCGCGGATCACGCGGTTGAGCTTTTGTTCCATTTCCGCGTCCCCGCGCTGCACCGCATTGAAATCGAGTTCGGCTTCGTTTTCGCCCTGCACCATGCTCGACGCGGCGCCCCCGCCCATGCCGATGCGATAGGCCGGCCCGCCGATTTTGGCGACGAGCATCTCGGGCGCAGGCGCGCCTTTTTTTGCGTGTCGCGCATCCATCTGCCCGATGCCGCCGCTGAACATGATGGGCTTGATCCACTCCCTGCGCTCGCCATTGGGCAGGCGCGCGCCGTGGGATCGCACAAAGCCCTGAATGAGGGGTTCGCCGAATTTGTTGCCGTAATCGGACGCGCCATCGCTGGCCTCGATGGCGATTTGCAAGGGCGATGCGAGGTTGTCCGGGTACTGAAATTCGGGATTTTCCCACGGCAGGTCGTAGCCCGGCACGTACAAATTGCCCACGCAATACCCGGCCGTGCCCGCGATGACGAGCGCGCCCCGGCCCGTGGCCTGCACGTCCCGGATGCGCCCGCCCGTGCCGGTTTCCGCGCCGGGAAACGGGGCCACGCCCGAGGGGAAATTGTGCGTTTCCGCGGTGAAGATGATGTCGTACACACGGTCGGCGCGCGCAAATGCCGAGGGTTTGCCAACGCGCGCGGGGATGAGGGTGCGAATCGGATAGCCGCGAATCGCGCTGGAATTGTCCCGAAAGGCGATGGTGCTGTTGTTGGGGTTGGCCTTGAGGGGCGATTGGATCATGGCGATGAGGTGCTCGGGCATGGCCTCGCCGTCGATGATGAGGCGCCCCTTGAAAAACCAGTGCCGGCAGTGTTCGCTGTTGGATTGGGCGAGGTCAAAACACTCGACTTGCGTGGGATTGCGTTTGATTTGATCGAGGAAGAGGTCCGCATAATAATCGAGGTCCCACTCGTCGAATGCCAAGCCCATGGCGCGGTTGATTTTCTCGAGCGCGCGACGGCCTTCCTGGATGAGGGGGATCTCGAACACGGGTTCGGGTTTTGCATCGGATTCAAAAGACGCGAGGGGCTCGGGATACGGGCATTCGGTCATGCGGTCGTGGACCAATGCCAAAAATGCGCGTTGCTGTTGCGGGTCGAGCACGGGCGCGATGAGATACCGCCGTGACCGCTCCACGCGCGCCACCTGCGCGAGGCCGCAGGCGTGGCAGATCGCCACGGCATTGGTGGACCAAGCGGTGGAAAAATTCATGCGCGGCCCCACCTCGAGGAGCGTTCCGCGCCCCGTTAAAAATGACCGATCGGCAAATCGGTCTGGCTCAAAGGTTTCGGACAGCAAATACGCGAGGCGGGTTTGTTGCGCCGCAGAGAGGGGCGAGCGGAGTTGGACGTTGAAACAGGATTCGGTTTGGATGTCTCGAATCCGTGCGGAGACGCATTGTTTTGCCGACTGGATCAGGGCGCGTTGCTGCGCGGGAGAAAGGCCGGGGGTGCGAAAAAAATGCTTCAGGATCATCTAGGGTCCTCGAAAAATGAAATCGTTGTCCGCGTCTTTGAGCCGAGGCAGGTTTTGGTCGCGCTGCGAGAGGATGGGGTTTTTGACGGGCCAGGGAATGCCCAAGTCCGGATCGTCCCAAGCAATGCCGCGATAGGTTTCGGGCGCGTAGATATCCGTGCATTTGTACGTGAAATCCGCGACCTCGCTCAAAACGCAAAAGCCGTGTGCAAACCCGGGCGGCACGTACAACGATTCGGACCGCGCATCGCAGAGATGCACGCCGACCCACTGCCCGTACGTGGGCGATCCTCGGCGCAGATCCACGGCGACATCGTAGATTTCGCCGTTGAGCACCTGGATGAGCTTGCCCTGCGCGTGCGGGTCTTTTTGATAGTGCAACCCGCGCAACACCGCGCGCGCGGATCGGGAGTAATTGTCTTGCACAAAGGGGCCGGCAATGCCGTGCGCGGCAAAGTCATCGCGCCTGTACGTTTCCACAAAAAACCCGCGATCATCCAAAAACCGCGTCGCCCGCACGAGGAGGACAGCGGGTATGTCAAGGGGGATAAATTCAAAGGGCATGGGTAAATTGTGAGAAGTGAGCGGTGAGAAAGGAGAAGTGAGCGGTAAGAAGGGAGAAGTAAGAGGTGAGAAATGAGAAGCATCAAAACCGAAATGGGCGGGGATATTGCAAATGAAGAGGGCCACGGTCTTTTATTCTGCCACAACGACCAGCGTATTCTGAAACTGAGGAAAAATTCTATATAGAAATTTTTTCAGCAGCCAAATCAATAAAAACGGTCGTCTCGTCGAATAATTGCAATGGTGAAGTGTGATATTGGAAAATCCCTCGCGTTCTAATAATTGCGTTATCGTGGACCGAGTAAAATAACAAACGTGTTCAGGCCAAGGTTCTTTCTTATTCAAAACACTGTGATTCAGAAAAAAGAGCACCCCCAAAACATTGGGGGTTGTCAAAATTAGCATAGGAGAGGGAGAGGACTTCGCAAGTACAGAACGGGCGGAACGCAAAAATAACCCCGGATTCTCGAGGTGTTCGATCAATTCACCTGCCACGATAACGTCAAATTTTCCCATTGATGTCGGCAGGTTTTGGGCATCCCCTACAACGGCTTTCATTCCTTTGTCGTTCAATTCACGGACGCGCTTCTCGTTTATATCCACACCGATCAAATTGTCTCCGAGCAAGTCGTGCAGATATTTGTGGAGCGCAGTTCCCGCCTTCCACTCTTGCACAAAGCCATCATCGTCACCGCAACATCCGACGGATGATGGGGGTTGGGCGGGCTGACGACGGACTGCTTACATTTTTGAGCGCGGCATGGGGTAAGGGGAATCCGTCTCCCTCTCGCCTCTCGCCTCTCGCCTCTTGCCTCTTGCCTCTTGCCTCTTGCCTCTCCCGTCTCCCGTCTCCCGGCTCCCGTCTTACGCCTCTTACGCCTCTTCACATGCCCCAAATGTCGATCTCGACCCCATTGCGAGACGCGCGGCGACAGTGAAAAATCTTGTCCCTCCAACGCTTTCCGGCGCGCCGATCAAAAATCACCAGATGGCCCGCCTCGGCATCGCAACGATCCATGTACTCGGCGGTCTGTTCCAAGCCCTCGGCGATGGTCCGTTCCAAACGCTTGCGAAGCACTTTGCACTCGACCACGAATTTGCGCGTGCGTTCGCCCTGCGGCCAAATGATGAGCAGATCGGTACGCATGTGACCCAAGCCATACTCGCGCTCGATGCGGCCGCCGCTGTTCATGATCCGTTGCAAAAACGCTTGAAGCAATAACTGTGGACCCGCCTCCCGGTACTGAAATCGCCCGACCCAATGCTCGGAGTGCTCGCGGAAAAACGCCTGAAACGCCGCCATCAGCTTTGCCACATCCAAGCGACCATCGCCATGCACATACCACGCGGGGTCTTGGGGGATATAAAGCTGCGTGGTGTATGTCAGATCGCGCGGGATAACCTCTTGGTAAATCGGATTGGCAATGGCAAGGGGGTCTCGTTGGCGCAACAAGCCCAAATCGCGCACATACTTTACGTCGTCGATAGCGATCGCATCGGTGGGTTCGGCCCCGCTCAACAGCGGCTCGACCACGCGCCTGACCCGCTCCTCTTGGAGCTTATCCGTCAGTTGATCGAGATGCGTTTCGCGGCGCAAGATGAGTTGCTCGCGGGCGTCGAGGATGTCGACTTCGGTGATCGCACGGCTCCGGTCTTTTGCACCTTCGCCATAAAAGCAGGTCTCATCGGCCAGCGCGTTGACCAGCCACGGTTGCCCCTGCGTCTGCGTCCAAATCGTTTCCAACGCGGCGGGGGTGAACACCTGATCCGTTTCCTCGGTGTGTTGCGCGAGCAGAGCGAGCACCTCCTCCCGCGAGAAGTCGCCCAAGCGCAGGGATCGCGCTTTGATATTGAACGCGCTCCCCCCGGTGATGATCGCATTGGACGACCCCGAGCGAATGCGGTAATCGCGCACATCGCGCACCCCGCACAAAATCACACTTTGCGGAAAACGCTCCGGGCGACGGGCATACCCGGCGCGCAACTGACGCAACACGGATAGAAGCGTATCGCCGATCAGCGAATCGATCTCGTCGATGAGCAGCACCAGGGGCTTTGAATCCGCCTCGGACCACCGCGTCAATGCCTCGCCCAAAGCACCCGGCCCGAACTCGGCGAAGATCCCCGACCAAGTCCGGGTCAAAAATTCATCGCCCATGGAACGCGCCCACGAAGCCAATTCCCCCAAAATGACCTGCGTCGCCCGTTCCACATCTTCGCGCATGGCCTGCCCGCCCTCGACATTGACGTACACGCAACGGTAATCGCCCTCGGCGTTGAGCAGGTCGCGCAGGGCGAGCAGGCCAGAGGTCTTGCCCGTCTGCCGAGGCGCGTGCATGACGAAATAGCGTTTGTCGCGGATGAGCCGGCGAATCTCATCGAGATTCAACCGTTCCAAAGGCGGAATGCAGTAGTGATCCGCAACCACCACCGGCCCGCTCGTATTAAAAAAGCGCATAGCGATATTTCCTCGACCAAGCGCGTAAAACCAAAAAAGAAAATCCTCACGCAATCCCATCCCTCGCAACATCCATCCGTCTCTCTGCCCTATGCCCGTTTGGTGACCGGTGATTGACGGGCGAAGGCATGGCTTTGACTCACCGATAGATACGAGGACAGGCACGGGGGCCTGTCCCTACGATGACCTCTGACGCTCTGTAAGTAAGGGCGTAAAATTTTACGCCTCTACGCGGCCTGACTGCTGATCTCTGCCTTTTGCCTTTTGCCTCTCCGTCTCCCGTCTCCCGTCTCCCGTCTTGTATCTTCGGACAGGCACGGGGACCTGTCCCTACGGGTGATGGGGGTTGGGCGGGCTGACTGCTTACATCTTTGGGCGCGGCACGGGGCACCCGCAGGGGTTCCGTTTTCAACGAGCATTTGGGAGAGGTCGGATTTGGTGACGCCCAGAGTGAGCGAGGATCGGATCGATAAATCCAGAGAAACAGAGGGGGTCGCCCGATTCGATTTTGGCAACGCGAGACCGACTGGAGATGACCCTTTTGGGCGTCTGCCGAGTCCTTTTGTCGCAGTTGTACCCCGCTCCTTGCTAACCTTCCACCTTCCGGCTTGTATCTTCGGACAGGCACGGGGGCCTGTCCCTACGATTGCGATTGCTTCTTCCCTCTCCCGTCTTCCCTCTTCCCTCTCCCCTCTTCGGAGCCTGTCCCTACGATGACCTCTGAAGCTCTGTAAGGGCGTAAAATTTTACGCCTCTACGCGGCCTGACTGCTGATCTCTGCCTTTTGCCTTTTGCCTTTTGCCTTTTGCCTTTCCGTCTCCCGTCTCCCGTCTCCCGTCTTCCGTCTCCCCCAAAATACCATCTACCAATCGCGAGGCAAGCCCGATGTAGGATTGGGGCGTTAGGTTTTTGAGGCGGGCGCGGTCTTCGGCCGGGAGATCGTCGAGGGTGTCGAGGAAGGCGCGGAGATCGTCGCGGGTCATGTCTTTCCCCCTGCTGAGGGCTTTCATCCGTTCGTAGGGATCCTCGTACCCGGCTTTTCGCATGACGGTCTGGACGGCTTCGCCCAAGACCGGCCATTCTGCGTTGAGGGCGCGGGCGATGGCGCGTTTGTCAATGGCGACTTTGCCCATGCCTCTGGCGAGGGATTTCAGGGCGAGGCACGCATGCCCGATGGCCGGGCCGATGTTGCGGGTGGCGGATGAATCGGACAAATCGCGTTGCAGGCGCGACACGGGCAATTTGATGGCGAGGTGTTCGAGCAGGGCCGTGCTGACGCCCAAATTGGCTTCGGCGTTTTCAAAGTCGATGGGATTGACTTTGTGGGGCATGGTCGACGACCCGACTTCGGAGGCGATGGGTTTCTGCCGAAAATAGGATCGGGAAATGTAGGCCCACATGTCGCGGGCAAAATCGAGCGCGATGGTGTTGAACCGGATGATCAGGTGAAAGACTTCCGCCATGTAATCGTGCGATTCGATCTGCGTGGTGAGCGGGTTGAACCCGAGGCCCAAGCGTTGGACGAAATCCCGCGCCATGTCCTGCCAGGGCGCGTCTGGATAGGCCGCGACGTGTGCGTTGTAATTGCCGGTGGCGCCGTTGAATTTGCCCAGGTATTCGAGGCGGGCCGCCTGTTTGAGTTGCCGTTGCCAGCGATGGACAAATACCGCGAGTTCCTTGCCCATCGTGGTGGGCGTGGCCGGTTGCCCGTGCGTGTGCGCGAGGATGGGTACGTCCCGCAGGTGTTGCGCGTGTCGCGTGACGGTGTGGACGAGTTCTCGGGCCAGGGGCAAAAAGACGTCTGCGACCGCGGATTTGAGCATCAAGGCGTGGGCGAGATTGTTGATGTCTTCCGACGTGCAACAAAAATGCACGGCCTCTCGTACATCTGCGAGCGAGGTTTCCGCGAGGCGTTCCCGGAGGTAGTATTCGACGGATTTGACGTCGTGATTGGTCGCGCTTTCAATGGCGACGACGCGCTCGGCTTGCCGCTCGTCAAAGCCATCGATCCACGATTGCAGCATGAGGTTTTCCGCGTCTGTGAATGCGCGCACATGCGCGAGTTCGGGCCGCGATGACTGAAAGCGCAACCATTCGATTTCGATTTGCACGCGATAGGCGATCAGCGCGAAATGCGACAGGCACGGGGCGAGGGCTTGCACGCGACTCGCATAGCGATTGTCGAGCGGAGATAGCGCGGTGAGGTTCATGGGATTCTCAAAAAATTAACGCGGATCCGGGTCGCCGTATTCGAAGGGATCGCCATCGTCGGGAAATTCAAAAACGTAACCACATGGGCAGATGGGGTGATCGGATTCGCGTGGGGTGTGGCATTCGGGACAGCGTTCGACCGGTTTGCGAAGGCATTTGATCAAGACGACGGCGATCAGAACAGCGGCGAAGAGGATGGTGTAGAACATGGACTAAAAAAAATTAACAGGCGAGAAGAATCCCGCCTGTTTGCGTGGTTGATCAGGTCGCGCCCATATCGCCTCCGCGCGCAACGGCTTTCGTACCTTTTTGTCGCGCGGAGGTGATGAGTTGGTCTATGCGGTCCTGAAGGGTCTTAATGTCTTGCTCAAAGGCGTCGAGTTCTTTGACGAGATCGTCGAAATCGAGCCTAATCGCGGTGGCCTTCCTCAAACTCATTGCGGTTCCTTTCTGATACGGGATGGCATCAGGGGAGAGAGGGGAAGTTTGGGAAAGGGGAGTAGGAATATAGGACAAGGCGCGGGCGGCGTCAAGAGGGATTGGGCAACAGCGCGTCAATTTGTTCCCGCGTGGGCATGGCCGGTTGCGCGCCTGCTTTGCCAACCGCGAGCGCGCCCGCGGCACAGGCAAAGCGCGTAGCAGCGTCGAGGGGGCGATTCTCGCTCAAGGCACACGCCAACGCGCCGTTGAACGCATCGCCCGCGCCCGTGGTGTCGACGGGATCCGCCTCGAATCCGGGGATGTGCCAGGTTTGCTTCTGCGTCGCCAAAAACGCGCCCTGTGGCCCCAACGTGATGAGGACATTTTGAACGCCTTTTGCCATGAGTTCGTCGGCGGCGACCGCGCTATTTTGCGCGTTGGTAGGCGCGATGCCCGTGAGCTGTTCGGTTTCGGTTTGGTTGGGCGTGATGAGAAAGAGGCGTTGCCAGATTTCTGCGGGCAAGTCCACAGCAGGCGCGGGATTGAGCACGACGCGGGTCTCGTGTTTCGCTGCCAAAGCCGCGGCATGGGCGACGGTTTCGACCGGGGTTTCGAGTTGGAGCAAGCATATCTCGGCGTTTTGATAGGCCCGTGCTGGAATGTGCTCGGGCCGCAGGGCCGCATTCGCGCCGGAAGCGACCACAATGCTGTTCTCCCCGCGGTCATCCACGAGGATGAACGCCGTGCCAGACGCCAGATGCGGGTCGGAGACGATCCACTGCGCGTCGATCCCCTCGCGCTGAAAACCCGACAGGGCGCGCTCGCCAAAATCGTCCCGGCCAATGCACGCGATAAACGCGACCTCGGCACCCGCTCGGGCCGCGGCGACGGCTTGGTTCGCACCCTTGCCACCCGCAGCCGTAAAAAACGCACCCCCGAGTACGGTTTCACCCGGGGCCGGCAATTTGCCGGCGCGAATGACCAAATCCGTGTTGGAACTGCCAATGACGAGCACGCGGGACATAGAGAACCTCAAAGTTTAGAACCACCCATCGAGTAGGGACAGGCCCTCGTGCCCGTCTCCCCTTGTATCTTCGGACAGGCACAGGGGCCTGTCCCTACGCTTGCGATTGCATCTCTCGTCTCCCGGCTCCCCGATTGCTTCTCCCGTCTCCCGGCTCCCCATCTTTCATCCCCATCAAACAAGGTCTTGCGAAAAATGGCGTGATTGTGCAATTTTTTGTTTCGGCTATAAAAAAAAAGGAGGTGCGTTTGGCACTTAAGATATATTTAGATACTTCGGTTGTCAGTGCTTATTTTGATGAACGATATCCCGAAAGGCAAAAAGATACAATCGCATTCTGGAAACTTTCGGACGAGCCCAATGATTACCAACAGCTACTGCAACACCTCGGTTTCGGTAGTGGCCAACTGCGTCGGGGGGCGGGAAAGCGGCGTCAGCCAAGACAACACGACGGCGGACGGCTACACCACCTCCCAACTGCAAAGCCCCACTGGCTACGACGGCATCTACGCCAACTGGAACGTTGACCTGGATGGCGACGATGCCCTCGACTACCCCTGGAATTTCGGCACATCCAGTGCCTACCCGACGCTCAACACTCCTGCCCAGCGCGCGGCGGCAACTCCGTCTCCCACCGACTACGACGCCAACGACAACAACTTTATCGACATCAGCACCCTGGCACAGCTCAACGCCATCCGCTGGGATCTGAACGGCGATGGCGACCCGGAGACAGCCAACTCCAACGCCTATGGCACGGCCTTTGGCGGTCACACCGCTGGCGCGTCCGGGCGCATGGGTTGCCCGGGAACCTGCATGGGCTACGAACTACGCGCCGACCTCAACTTAGACACCGACGGTAGCGGCGGTGCCAATATGGGCGATACCTACTGGAACGGCGGCAGCGGCTGGCTGCCCGCTGACACCTTGGCCACCACCTTTAACGGCAACGGCCACACCATCTCCAATCTGTTCATCAACCGTGCGAGCACCGCCGACATCGGGCTGTTCAGCGTCATTGGCGCCACCGGTAGCGTCACCAACTTGGGGTTGCCGAACGCCGATATCACCGGAGAAGACGATACCGGAACGCTGGCCGGCGAAATTCGGGGCGGCACAGTAACCGGCGTCTTCTCCACCGGGAGCGTGACCGGCGTCGACCGCGTTGGCGGCCTGGTCGGTGCGTTGGGCCCCACGGTGGGGCCCGATTTCACCCCCACCAACGGCCAGATCGTCACCAGTTACTCCACCGCGTCGGTCACCGGCACCGGTACTAGCTTTTTCATCGGCGGTCTGGTGGGCAACTTTCCCTCCGGCGCGATAACCGCCTGCTACGCCACCGGCAAGGTTACGGACACCACCGGCAACGGGGGCGGCTTGGTCGCCTGGGCCGCTGGCACGATAACCGCCAGCTACGCCACCGGTCAGGTCATCGGCACCGGCGGCCAGGTCACCGGCACCGACGGCGGGTTGGTTTACTCCGATGGCGGCGGTACCTTCAACAACAACTATTACGACCGCGAGACCACCGGCCAGAGCAACACCGTCGGCGCTACTCCCAAAACCACCGCCGAGTTGCAAGAGCCTACCGGCTACACCGGCATCTACCTGAACTGGAATGTGGACACCGACGGCATAGGCGGCGGCGATGCTCCGTGGGATTTCGGGAGTCCCCGCCAGTATCCGGTGCTGAAAGTGGACTTCGACAACAACGGCACTGCCACTTGGCAGGAGTTCGGCACTCAGCGACTCATTCTCGCTCAAGTGTCTGGCGTTCAGGTGACGCCCGGCGAGGCGAGGGCAACTTTGGTCGTGTCTTGGACTGCGGCGGCTAACGCGACGGGCTATAAAGTGCAGTGGAAATCCGGGGATGAAAACTACGACGCGGCTGACCGCCAAGCCGTCGTAACCGATGGTACGACCTATACCATTCCAAATCTGATCGCGGGTACGGAATATACGGTTCGGGTCATCGCCACGCACCCCGATGCCGATGATGGCTCCCCTTCGGATGGGGCGACCGGTACACCCGGTGGAGATGGTACGCCGCTCCCCGAGCCTGAGCCGGATACGGATCCGGTCTTCATCGAGGCGACCGATCCGCAAACGTATCGGCAAAACAAAGCCATTGAGCTGACCTTGCCCGAAGCGATAGATGGCGAGGGCACTGTAACGTACACCCTGACGGAACTACCCGATGGCTTGAGTTTTGACGCCGAGACGCGCATCATTTCTGGCACGCCGACCACGGTGACCGAAAAAGCGATTTACACCGTGACCGCCACGGATGAAGACGGCGATACAGGAGAGATGAGTTTCTTCATCACGGTCGTTGGGAACGTGGCCCCATCCTTTGGCGATGCGAGCGTGGATGCCCAATCCTACATGCGGAAGCAAGCGATCGAGTCCTTAACGCTCCCGCAAGCGTCCGGTGGCGATGGGACGCTGACCTACGCACTGGCGCCCGATCTGCCCGAGGGCTTGACCTTTGACGCCGAGACGCGCATGCTATCCGGCACGCCGCTCGAGGCGATGGACGAGGCGACCTACACACTGACCGCGACGGATGGCGATGGCGATGCGGCGACCCTGATGTTCACCCTCTCCGTAATGGCCGATCCGATGCCGACCTTTGGCGATACGACAACGGCTATCGCGGCCCGGGGCTATCAACATGAAGAGTTCGATCCCGTGACGCTCCCACAGGCGACCGGTGGCGATGGGACCTTGACCTACGCGCTGATGCCCGATTTGCCCGAGGGCCTGACCTTTGACGCCGAGACGCGCATCGTTTCCGGTACACCGCTTGAGGCGATAGACGAGACGACCTACACCCTGACCGCAACCGATGGCAATGGCGATACGGTGACTCTCATGTTCACCCTTGAAATCCCGGATCTGATGCCCACTTTTGGCGATACGACGATCGTTGCACAGAGCTATCTCGTCAATCAACGGATCGAATCCCTCGCGCTGCCGCAAGCGACCAGTGGCGATGGCACGCTGGCTTATATCCTCCTGCCATTCCTCCCGGATGGTCTGGCATTTGACCACGAGACGCGAATGCTCTCCGGCACGCCGACCGAGGCGATAGCCGTGGCGACCTACACCTTCAGCGCGTTAGACGCCGATGGCGACGTGGCATCATTGCCCTTCACGCTCGAGGTATCGCTCCCCTCGCCCGACATCGATGGCGATGGCAATGTGAACTTCGCCGACTTCATTCTCTTGATCTTTGCTAGCAAGTACGGATCGCGCCTCGGTCAAGATCGGTATGACGCCCGGTGCGATCTCAATGGCGATGGGCAAATCGACTTTGCCGATTTCCTCATCTTCGCCGCAGACTTTGGATCGACAGGCTGATGCCCGATGTCGCATCGGCACTTGCCACACAAAAAGCCCGAGTTCGCAATGAACTCGGGCTTAATTTTTTGGATAGGCACGGGGTCGCTATCATTCGGATAGGCACGGGGCCCTGTCCCTACGGGTCGTTCTATCGTTCATTTCATTATGAGCCCCCATGGCATTGTAGGGACAACCCCCTGTGGTTGTCCAGGATTCGGATAGGCACGGGGCCCTGTCCCTACGGGTCGTTCTATCGTTCATTTCATTATGAGCCCCCATGGCATTGTAGGGACAACCCCCTGTGGTTGTCCTGTATTCGGACAGGCACGGGGGCCTGTCCCTACGGGGCGTTCTATGGTTCATTTCATTATGCGCCCCGTGGCATTGTAGGGACAACCCCCTGTGGTTGTCCAGGATTCGGATAGGCACGGGGGCCTGTCCCTACGATTGCTTCTCCCGTCTTCCGTCTTCCGTCTTCCCTCTCCCCTTGTATCTTCGGCCAGGCACGGGGGCCTGTCCCTACGGATCGTTCTATGGTTCATTATGAGCCTCAAATGGCATTGTAGGGACAACCCCCTGTAGCATTTCGAGAACGCGGTTGACTTTCGCCCTCGCATGCGGTATATTGGAATCACACGAGAAAGGAGGTGGTCGAATGAGTGACATGACCAGTGGAGGTGACTGTCGTTAGGTGCGCCCGCCAGGAGCGGAAACAACATCTCGAAATGGTAGCGCGCCTGGCAATCCAACGCAGTCATCGAGCGGTTCGTTATCTGCCACATCGGCGATTTTGATGATCGCGAGGCAGAAACGCCGTCAGACGAAACGCCGCACGGAGATGGGTTGATTTTTCGACATCCGCCGCGCGGCGTTTTTTTATCGGCTTTCTAACTTGACAAAATTGGATTATCCTGTACCTTCAAACCCCATTGTCCACAACACATTAAGCGAGGAATTGAAACGATGATGACACCGAGTGCGAAAAAAGGTGATGTCGAACAAGTCTGGTATGTCGCCGATGCAGAAGGCAAGGTGCTCGGGCGATTCGCCAGTGGCGTCGCTCGGATTTTGCGCGGCAAACACAAGCCCTTTTACACCCCCCACATCGACGTGGGGGATCACGTGGTGATTGTCAATGCCGAAAAAATTCGGGTCAAGGGCAATAACAAAGCCCGGCAAAAGGTTTATACGAGTTACAGCGGGTATCCCGGCGGGCTGAAGAAGCAGACGCTGGAAGACGCGCTCGAAAAGCGACCCGCGTTCGTTCTCGAGCACGCGATTCGGGGCATGTTGCCCCACAACAAACTGGGACGACAGATGATGAAAAAGGTCCGGATTTACGCCGGGCCGGAACACCCACACCGCGCTCAGTCCCCTGAGCCGATAGATTTGTAGAGGAGGTGATTTTGTGGCTATTGAACCCTTGAGTGCTGCCACCGGGCGTCGCAAGACGTCGACCGCGCATGTGAAACTCTTTCCCGGCACGGGCGAGATCACCATCAACGGGCATTCCGCAACCGATTATCTCAAGCGGGAGACTTTGGTGATGATCATCGAACAGCCCTTGGACGTGACCGAGACCAAAGGGACGTATGACATCGTCGCCAAAGCGAGGGGCGGCGGCTTGACCGGTCAGGCAGGCGCCGTGCGATTGGGCATTGCGCGCAGCTTGCAGCGCATGAGCGAAGCCAATCACCAATCCCTTCGCGGCGCGGGGTTGCTCACGCGCGACCCGCGCAAGGTGGAGCGCAAAAAGCCCGGGCAGCCCGGCGCGCGCAAAAAATTCCAATTTTCCAAACGCTAAACCCGAGATCGCAATTCAATACCACATGCATCCCGATCGTCGCATGGGTGCCAACGGGCAATGCGGCGAGAGGACGGATGCAGAGGCCAAACCCAACGGAGGTCACATGGCGGTCGTTTCGATGAGGCAATTGCTCGAATCGGGCGTTCACTTCGGGCATCAGACCCGGCGGTGGAACCCCAAGATGCGGAAGTACATCTTTACGGAGCGCAATGGCATTTACATCGTCGATCTGCAAAAGACGCAGGCGCAAATCGAATCCGCGTATCGGGTCGTGCGCCAGATGGCGGAGACGGGCCAACCGATTCTTTTCGTCGGCACCAAAAAACAGGCCAAAGACATCATCGCAGATGCGGCCGAACGCTGCGACATGTTTTTCGTCAACAACCGCTGGCTGGGCGGCATGCTGACGAATTTTCAAACCATTCGCCAAAGCATCCGCAGGCTGGACGCGCTGGACAAAATGGCCGGCGATGGCACGCACCAGCAGTTGACAAAAAAAGAAGTGTTGCGCCTCGAGCGCGAGCGCGACAAGTTGGAAAAATCCCTGGGCGGCATCCGCAGCATGGGGCGGTTGCCCGCACTCGTGTTTGTCGTGGATACGAAAAAGGAGAAAATCGCCGTTGCCGAAGCGCGCCGCTTGGAAATTCCCATCGTGGCAGTCGTGGATACCAACTGCGATCCCGATGAGGTGGATCATCCCATTCCGGGCAATGACGATGCGATGCGGTCTATCGCGCTGATTACGAATTTGATGGCCGAGGCCGTGCTCGAGGGCACCACCGTCCGACAGGATGAACCGGAAGCCGGCGTCGCGCCAACCGCAGGCCCCGAGATTACGGAAATCGATCCCAGCAACAATTGAAACGGAGATGGAGGCTGAAATGGCAGTTTCTGCAAAAATGGTTCGAGAATTGCGCGTGAGAACCAACGTGGGCATGATGGATTGCAAACGGGCGCTCGAAGAGGCCGACGGCGACCTGGATAGGGCCGTTGAGTTGTTGCGTAAACGGGGCATTGCCAAAGCCGAGAGCCGATCCGGGCGTCAGGCAAAAGAAGGGGTCATCGCGTCTTATATCCACGCGGGGAACCAGTTGGGCGTTTTGCTCGAGATCAACAGCGAGACCGACTTCGTCGCGCGCACGGACGAGTTTCAGGCGTTTTCAAAAGACGTCGCCATGCACATCGCCGCGGCCGCACCCCTGGTCGTGAACCGCGAGGATGTGGATGCCGAGACCTTGGAAAAGGAACGCAATATTTACCGCGAGCAGACCTTGGGCGAGGGCAAACCCGAGCACATCGTCGATAGAATCGTCGATGGCCGGATGGAAAAGTACTATCAAGACGTGGTCTTGATGGAACAGGCTTTTGTAAAAGATCCGAACAAAACCATTCGGGATTTGCACTTGGAACTCGTGGCCAAGTGCGGGGAAAACATCACCATTCGCCGATTCGCCCGTTTTGTCTTGGGCGAAGAGAGTTGAGCGTCTAAAACGCGCAGAGGAGGTGGGCCGTGATCGATGATATTATGGCGGAAGCGCGAGGTGCCATGCAAAACGCGGTGAAAGCCTTGCAAAACGAGATGGCGACCGTGCGTACCGGGCGTGCCAACGCGCATCTGCTCGATCAAATTCGGGTCGAATATTACGGCTCGCAAGTGCCGATCAATCAAGTCGCCACCGTGGGCGTGCCCGAACCGCGTCTGATCGCGATTCAACCCTGGGACAAGTCCGCGATTTCGCTGATCGAAAAGGCGATCCAGGAATCGAATTTGGGATTGACGCCATCCAACGATGGCACGATTATTCGCCTGCCCATCCCGCAGTTGACCGAAGAGCGCAGGCGCGATCTCGTGCGCTTGGTGCGGCAATACGCCGAAGATAGCCGGGTTTCGGTTCGCAATGCCCGCCGCGATGCCAATGAATTTATCCGCGATGCCCAAAGAGAGGGCGAGATCCCCGAAGACGATGCCCGCCGCGCAACGGACCGCATCCAGGCCCTGACCGACGAGTATGTCGCCAAAATTGACGACGTATTAAAGGATAAAGAGGTCGAGATCATGGAAGTTTGACGCGACGCGATATCCGCTACGCCAAAAAGGCCATCTCCCGCTGGAGGTGGCCTTTTTATTTTTTTGGCGAAACGCCTGGGCGAACCGCGCATTGCGTAAGGTTTGGAGGCTGTTGGGTGGTTTTAATTTTCCACCGCGTAGATTTCGACAAATTCCCCGTAGTGCCAAACGTAATACGCCGTGCGATAGTGCGATTTAGATCTGCCGGTTCGACCCGCGCGTTCAACCGCTTCGGGGGGATTGACGATCAAGAGTTTGCTGTCGAGGCGAAAGCGAAAGCCCAAGTGCGTGACAAATGGGGCAAAGATCACGCCGCCGGTTTGCGCGTCAACGACGGCGATTTGCTGGCACTCTTCCCCGCAAAACCACCGCACGATGGTCTGATCGCCGGCAAAATTAGGGCCGATTTGCGCGCCTTGAATCAAGCGGTCCTTAAACCGAATCGCGCGCGGATGGCTCACGAGATTGACGGGACGCGGTTTGTCCTTGTAAATTCGATACTCGGGCAGCGCAAATTGTTCAAACTCCGGCCTTTCCGTCACGCGGTCGGGCGGAGGGGGCAACCTGGGTTCGGGCACGCAGGCGATCAAAAAAACGAGGATGGGATAGATCGACTCGTATTTCATCATGGCATCTTTACCGAATTGGCGAGGGCTGACCCCCTCAACCTCGCCACAAATCGCCTTCCCGTCAAGTTGTGATACGGAGAAGCTGTCTTAAAAACCCCGACAGCCATTGAATAGCCGAAAAAACTTTTCATAGGTCAAAACCCGATTGGATTGCGATAAATCAGTTGCCTAAATGATAAAAATGGGTTACTTTTCCCGCCTTCAAAAATGCAAACAGCGTTGGGTTTCCATATCACCACAAGGAGGGTACAATGACCTTTCGAAATCTGTATGTGTTTGTCGCGTTGTTGATCTGGAGTGCATGGCCGAATGCGGTCAACGCACAGCCCGAAATCATCTCCCTCCCCGACCCCGTCCTGCAGAACGTTATGAACATATCTCCTCCGATTGAAAAAAGTTGGGTGTCGTATCGTACCCAAATTGCCTATTCACCTTGGAATCCTGGGGATCAAAAGATCAGAGATCTGACCGGGCTTGAACATGCAATCAACGTGAAATACCTGGCTTTTAACCGCAACGAGATCACAAATACCAATTCGATACGTAACTTACCCGAGCTGCTATGGCTGTTTCTCGCCTACAATCAGATCACGAATATCGATTCGCTACGTAACTTACCCAAGCTGCGACGGATGGATCTCTCCGACAACCAGATCACAAATATCGATACGCTATATAACTTAACCAGCCTGGATACGCTACATCTCAGCAACAACCGCATCACAAATATCGATGCGCTAAGTAACTTAACCAACCTGACCCTTCTGCGTCTCAACAACAACGAGATCACAAATATCAATTCGCTACGTAACTTAACCAACCTGATCCGTCTGCGGCTTCACAACAACGAGATCACAAATGCCGATGGGCTACGTAACTTAACCAACCTGATAGAGCTGTGGCTTTCCGGAAACCCGATCGATAGCGATTGGGATTTTCTACGCGACTTAACCGAGATGGAAAATCTGATTCTTGAAGCCAACAGCATCTTGGATCTCTCGCCTCTATCGGGCTTAACCGACCTAGTAGAGCTCCGTCTTGGATCCAACGACATCTCGGATATCTCGCATCTATCGGGCTTAACCAACCTGGAATTTCTATGGCTTGGATTCAACGACATCTCGGATATCTCGCATCTATCGGGCTTAACCAAGCTACGAGCTCTGCTTCTTGAACACAACGACATCTCGGATATCTCGCCCTTATTAGACAATGCGGGATTGGGCGCAGGAGACCGAGTTTTTTTACTTGGAAACCCGCTGAGTGCCAAGGCGAGGAACGTACAAATCCCCGCCCTCCGGAACAAGGGGGGGGGGGGGACCGACCATAAGTTTCTCTCCGGCAGCGACATTGGTGCTCTCGTCGCCAACGATCGACGAACGCGGCCCAAACAATCGGGTGACTGTAACGGCCACGCTGGATCAAGCGACGAGCGCGGCGACGACGATCACCGTGTCCGCGACAGCGATGGCACCTGCTCAAGCGGGGGATTTCACGTTGAGTAATAATCCCGTGCTGATCATTCCAGCCGGTGCAACGACGAGCACGGACACCGTGACGATTGCGGCGGTGGACAATGCGGAAAGTGCGCCGGACAAACTCGTGACTGTGTCGGCCGTCGTGCAGAAACCGGCTATCTTGATGACCCCCCGCCACCAGACCGACCCCGCCATTCGCTGGGCCCTGCGCACCACAGGCGTAACGCCCCCTTACGATATGACCCTGACGATCCGCGACGATGAAAGGAATGCGCCGCCGGCATTTACAGATGCGGTGGATTTTCAACGCTATCGACAAGGCTCGCCGATTCCGCCGCTGGTATTCCCCGCGGTCAGTCGTGGCAAAGGGATACTGACCTACGCCTTGACGCCGCCTCCCGGCTTGACCTATACCCCGCCGAGCGAAGAGGATACGCATGGTGGCGTCATGTCCGGCACCCCGACCGAGCCGAAGGGCAAGACGCTCTATGCGTTGACCGTGACAGACGAAGCCCGAGAGCGGGCACAGGCATTCTTCTACATCGTCGTCATGGCCGATCGGATGCCCTCTTTCGGCGATACCATCGCCGCACAGCGCCATCTGCAAAACCGAGAGATCGAGGCGATCACCCTGCCGCGCGCGACCGGTGGCGACGGCGTGCTGACCTACGCGCTGACGCCCGATTTGCCCTCGGGGTTGCGCTTCGATACCGAGACGTGGATGTTGTCCGGCACGCCGCTCGAGGCGATGGCAGAAACCCCGTACGCGCTGACCGCAACCGATGAAGATGGCGATGTGGCCGCGCTAACTTTCGATCTCTCGGTGGCGGCAGATCTCATGCCCTCCTTTGGCGATTCGACTGTGGCTGCACAACACTACATGATCGGGAACGACTATCGCGTCATTTTACCCGAAGCGACGGGCGGCGATGGGACGCTGGCCTATATCCTCTTGCCATACCTGCCCGAGGGGTTGTCATTCGACCACGAGACGCGGGTGCTGTCCGGTACGCCGCTCGAGGTGATGGCGGAGACCGAGTACGCGTTGAGCGCGGTGGACGCCGATGGCGATGTGGCCTCGCTGGTCTTTCCCCTTGAAGTACGCCTGCCCTCGCCCGATTTCAATGGCGATGGTCTCGTCAATTTTGCGGACTTCATTCTCTTTGTCGGCAAGTATGCAAAGCGGCGCGGCGGGGAAGGATACGATCCGCGGTGCGATCTCAATGCCGATGGCGCGGTTGACTTTGCCGATTTTCGGATCTTCGAAAACAGTTACAACACTTCGCTCTAAATCCATGACGCAACATCGGCACTTGCCACACAAAAGCCCGAGTTCGCAATGAACTCGGGCTTTTGTTTCATCGGACTACATTTTCGGATGGGCGTACAGGGTATCATCCATCCCCTTGAATCGATCGGTTTTCGGACCGATGATTTTGTGTTTGGATGGCGAGGACAGGCACGGGGGCCTGTCCCTACAGGTCGTTCTATCGTTCATTATGCTACCAAAATGGCATGGTAGGGACAACCCCCTGTGGTTGTCCTGTATTCGGACAGGCATAGGGGCCGCTATCATTCGGACAGGCACGGGGGTCTGTCCCTACATAGAAGGTGTTGCCCTCTCGCCTCTCGCCTTTCGCTTTTCGCCTTTCGCCTCTCGCCTCTTGCCTTTCGCCTCTCGCCTCTTGCCTTTCGCTTTTCGCCTCTCGCCTTTCGCTTTTCGCCTCTCGCCTTTCGCCTCTCGCCTCTTGTATCTTTCGAGCGCGGTTTAATTAGGTGTTGTATCATCCTCTCAAGTCCAGACATCATCATGCTCAGCTCGGGGCAGGCCGCTCGCCTCTGAAGGCACAGACCTTGTAGGGAGATAGGCCCCCCGACCACCGAGTCCATACCGAAGAGTATCTAAGTCCATTGAGGCTGCATAGACAAGGTCGGTAGGCGCGGTGTGAAAGGTCGGGACTCGAGCCGAGCGCACACACCTTAGAGACCCCTCACCACAGGAGGCCACGATGTCGAAATCCCAACCCGCATTTGCCGGCATTGATGTCAGTGCCCGCACCCTCAACGTTGCCTTGGCTAGACCGGGGCAAGCCATCAAGCCGATGACCTTTGACAACACCCCGCAGGCGCATAAGCGCTTGCTCAAGGCGTTGACCAAGGGCGGGCGGCACGTCTGTGTCGGCCTCGAAGCGACGGGGCTTTATAGCCTTCAGGTGGCTTTGGCTTTGCATCATCACCGCCGCACGCAAGTCATGGTTGTCAATCCCAAGGCGATGAGCAATTACGCGCATGCGCGCATGCAACGCGCCAAGACGGATAAACTCGATGCGGTGATGATCCTTGATTATGCCCAGCGCATGCCCTTTGTGGCTTGGCAACCGCCGAGCGAGCGCGTCTTGCAACGGCAAGCGGTGATGAGACGGGTGAACCCACTCACCCAAGCGATCATCCGCGAGCACAGCCGCGCCCATGCCCAAGGCTACCACATCGGTAGCACCGGCCTTATCGCCCGCGATATTGCGGTTCATATTCGCCACCTGAAACGCCGCATCCAGCACTTGCAAGCCCAAGCCCTGAAGTTGATTGAGCAGGACGAGACGCTCCAGCGTGCCTATCAACGCCTCTGTTCCGTCCCCGGCATCGCCCAAAAAAGTGCCTTGCGAATTTTGGCCGAGGTGGCACTCTTGCCCGAAGATATGACACCGGCCCAATGGGTCGCACACGCAGGACTGGACCCCAAACCGAGACAATCCGGAACCGCCAATCCCGCCAGACGCATCTCCAAAACCGGCAATAAGTACCTCCGCCATGCCCTGTATATGCCTGCGCTGGTCGCTAGCAGACACCAAGCCCGGGTCAAAGCCTTCTATGACAAACTCATGGAGCGAGGGAAGAAACCTTTGCAGGCCATCGTTGCGGTGATGCGAAAGTTGTTGCATTCAATTTGGGGGATGTTCCGACACGACCAAGATTTTGAGGGCGAAAAATTCTATCGAACCACCCCCCAAACCCCTTGAACTTTAAGAGAGTATCTCACCTCTCCCGTCTCCCGTCTCCCCCGCACTTGACTCTCCTTTGCTCATGGGGTACATTTTCGTCCGCATATCATCTCAAGGAGCCTGTTATGAGCAACACGTTTGGTCGCGCATTTCGCATCACCACCTGGGGAGAGTCGCACGGCGGCGGCGTTGGCGTGGTATTGGATGGGTGCCCGCCCGGGCTGGAACTCGGCGCGGAAGACATTCAAATTGAACTCAACCGCCGCAAACCGGGCCAGAGCAAAATCACCACGCAGCGCAGAGAAGAAGACCGCGTGGAAATCCATTCGGGTATTTTTGAAGGCCAGACCCTGGGCACGCCCATCTCGATGGTGGTGTGGAACAAAGACGCGCGCGCCAAAGACTACGCCGAAATGCGGACCAAATACCGTCCCTCGCACGCGGATTACACCTATCAGCAAAAATACGGCATTCGCAACTGGAAAGGCGGCGGCAGAGCCAGCGCGCGCGAAACCATTGGCCGCGTTGCAGCAGGGGCCGTTGCGCGCAAATTGCTCAAACGCGATTGCGACATCGACATCATCGCCTATGTCCGCCGAGTTCACACCCTCGTTGCCGCCGTCGACCCCATCGCCATTACCCGCGAGCAAGTGGAGGCCAACATCGCCCGCGTGCCCGAGCCGGATATGGCCGAGCAAATCATTCGGCGCATCGACGCGGCCCGCAAAGACGGCGATTCCCTCGGCGGCATAGTCGAGGCGGTCGTCCATCGCGTTCCCGCAGGCTGGGGCGAGCCGGTCTTCGACAAGCTCGAAGCGGACTTGGCAAAAGCCATGCTCTCGCTGCCGGCCTGCAAGGGCTTCGAGTCCGGCTCCGGCTTTGGCGGCATTGCCATGACCGGCTCGGCGCACAACGATCCCTTTTACAGCGATGGCAACGGCATTCGCACGCGCACCAACCATTCGGGCGGCATTCAGGGCGGCATCTCCAACGGCGAACCCATCGTCATCCGCGCGGCTTTCAAACCCACGGCCACGATTTTGGTAGAACAAGAGACCGTCGATATACGCGGCAACCCCACCACCCTCAAAGGCCGCGGTCGCCACGACCCATGCGTCTTGCCACGCGCCGTTCCCATCGTCGAAGCCATGATGGCCCTCGTGCTCGCGGATCACTACTTGCGCCAACGCGGGCAACGAGGTTGAGCGATGAAATGCCGGATTAAAGGATGTCCCGGCGAATATCAAAAAAACGACATTGTCCATACTTGTTTGCCATCGAAACTAAGCCATGCGGAAATTTGCGCGATCTGCGGCGATGTGCTTTTAGAAGCCATCTAAAAACTCGGGCCGCCATTGAGAGAGTCGCAAAAACATTCGCTTTTCGCAGGTCAAACCCCAAGAATAAGGGCCTTTATTCCCCCTTTCCTGATAGGAAAGGGGGCTAGGGGGTTAGGTCCCGATAATTTTTAGATGGCTTCTTAGAGAATGAGGAACGTTTCAGATGCTAAATTTAGATTCTTATACCGAGGCCATAAACGAAATTTGTGCGCGGTTGGCGGTCGAGCAACTCAAAGTGTTTGGGTCTTCATTGCGCGATGATTTTGATTTGGCAACCAGCGATATCGATTTCTTTTATCCGTTTGAGGGGACGGAGAATATCTTCAAACGCTTCATGGGCCTCAAAAGAGACTTGGAACACTTGTTTGGGAGACGAGTGGATTTGCACAGAGAGGATCAGATCCAAAATCCATTTATCAAAGCTCAAATCGCTATGTCGCCGAGGAAAACCCTTTATGGTTGACGCGCAAATATTCACCTGCATCAAAAACGCGAAGCCGCACGCCTATCGGTTTGCGTGGCGCGATTTCGCGCATCTGTTAAAGGATCGCGCCGAGAGCCAACCGCACAAACCCGCCTTGATCTTTTGCGACAGCGACTCGGATGCTCGCAACGTCATCACCTATTCGGAATTTGAACGGCGCACCGCCGCGCTCGCGGGCCGGATGCACCGGGAATTTGGCATTCAACGCGGCGATAGCGTTGGGCTTGCCCTGCCCAACTGCGCGGAAATCCCCTTGCTGACCCTCGCCCTGTTTCGCTTGGGCGCGACCGCAGTGCCCCTCGACCTCGCCAAAGACGTTCCCGCGCGCAAACGCTACAAACTCGAAAACGCAGAGGCCAAGCTCCTCGTCGTTTTGCCCGGATATGCGGACGCCCAACGCCGAGAATTGTCCGATATCCCGATTGCAACCACCGACCAGTTGCTCGCCGCCGCGCCCGCCGCCGATCTCGAACCCGAGTGGCCGGGCGATCCAAAATGCGAACGGCATCCCAATATCATCCTCTATACGTCCGGCACGACGGGCCAGCCCAAGGGCGTGTGCATCACCCGGCAAAGCCTCGCGTCCAATGCCGATGGCATCATTCGCTGGCTCGGATTCGACTCCTGCGAACGCCTGTCATTGGTCTTGCCCCTCCACCACATCAACTCCACCACGTTCTCCATCGCCAGCCTGATGGCGGGCGGTACGCTCATCCTCAACTCGCGGTACAGGGTCTCGAGATTTTGGCGCGTCATCGCGCGGGAACGGGCCACGTCTGCGAGTATTGTGCCCACGATCATGGCCGACCTGCTCGCGCGCGCAGACGAGTTTGAGCGCGAGGGTCACGACATCTCTTCGCTGAAAAAAATCATGATCGGCTCGGCGCCCGTGCCGCCCAATGTCGCGTGTCGATTTGTGGATCGCTTTGGCGTGCGCTTGGTGCAGGGCTACGGCTCGACCGAAGTCAGCTTGCGCGTGACCGGCGTGCCGCCGGATTTGCCCGATGATCAATACCGCGATGTGCTCGAGCAAAACGCCATCGGCGTCGAACTCGCCAACGACAATCTCCGCATTGCCGGCGGGGCGGGCGAAGGCGAGATCGGCGAAATCCTCGTGCGCGGCCCGGTGGTCGCCAATGGCTATCTCAACCAGCCCAAAGCCACCGCCGAGGTTTTTTGCAATGGCTGGTTCCACACAGGCGACATGGGGTATTACCGAGACATCCACGGTCGGCGGTTCTATTTCATGCACGGGCGAAAAAAGGAAATCATCATCAAAGGCGGGGTCAACATCTCGCCCATCGCCGTCGAAAACGCCCTGCGAGACGCCTGCCCCGAACTCGAAGCGGTCTATGTGATCGGCTCGCATCATGACCGCTGGGGCGAAGATGTCGCCGCGGCAACCATTTTCAATCCCTCGGTCAAGCATCCCGACCACGCGGCCCGAGATATTCTCCAGCGCGGGCAAACCGGGCAAATCCCCGGCTTGAGCGCGTACGAAGCCCCGTCTCGCATCATCCCCATCGCACACGCCGACCTCCCCTTGACCTCTACGGGCAAAGTCCAGCGCAGTGCCCTGCGCGAGATGATTCAAAACGAGTAATGGGTTGGGCCGAGTGGGGCGTGGGAGACGACGCTTGGCGAAGATGAGATGACATGGAAGCATTTCTCTCCCATATTAAACGCAGGCTTTAATATAGATCGGCATGTTCTCCTTTTTGAAAGGTATCGTTACCAATGAACGCGGAAACGACTCGCCCGCAAGAGCAGGGCAACACCGAAAATTTGCATGCCAATAAGACCCATTTGCCGAGGTTCAGCGGGGCGTAGGAGACGAGGCGGATCGGAGATATTTGCTCCATTCGCAACCAGAAGGTTCTACCGTCGAATATAGACCCCGATACACTCTGTATAGAACTCGATCATATTGAGCAGAACAATGGTCGGTTGTTGAAATATTCTACGGCACAACATTCAACATCACTCAAATATCGTTTTTTATTTAGTGACGTTCTTTTTTTTCGACTTCGTTCATATCTCCGAAAGTTCTGGCATGCCGATCAAGATGGAATTTGTACGACTGAAATTTGGCCCCTTGTGGCGCATCCCGAAAGGGTAGATAGCGGCTTCCTGTACGCCATTATTCAGAGTGATCAATTTATTGATTTGTGCAAGCACTTCTCAAGATCGCCGGCGTGTCGTATCTGTCGAGAGAAAGGGTTTGATACTTTCATGGCTAATACGAGCAAGTACCCCCTGCGCCTGCTCGCCTCGTTGAAATCCGAGGCGGAGAAAGTCGCGGTAGCCGAGGGCACGACCCTCGATCAATTTATCAATGTGGCCGTAGCGGAGAAATTGGCCGCATTGCGAACGGCCAGCTATTTCCAAGAGCGGGCGGCCCGCGCGGACTTGGCGGCCTTTGACCGCATCCTCAAAACGGCAGGCGATGAACCCCCGCGCCCCGGGGATGAAATTTTGCCGGATTAACCGCCACAAAGTTGTACGGACAAGGGAAAGGCCGCGTTGGCGGTCTTGAAAATGGGAAAGGCAGAGCAATGAGCACAGTCGGGCAAAAAGAGATTTTTACACACGAGACGCGCTCGGCTATGCGTACCTCGGCAACCATAAGGATCGGCGCGACAATGCCAATGTCGAGAAGGCATTGCTCGCCGACTGGCTGACGCGGCAAGGGCATGGCGACAACGTCACAGACAAGGCCCTCGACACACTTGACAAGGCCCTCGCGCTCGGCGGCAACAAGACCCTGTACGACGCCAACCGCGAGGTGTATGGCCTGCTCCGAGACGAACTCAATCGCACGCCGCTCGCGCATGAAACCTGGCGATATTGAGAAGCCGTTTTATCATTCTCGGGACCTATCCCCCCGGCCCCCTTTCCTAGCAGGAAAGGGGGAGCATGGCTTTTTTTCTAGATGACCGAAAGGGCTGTTTTAATGGCTTTGAGCGATGGATAATGCGATAAAACCCGTCACACTATCCCTCGCAAAATCGATTCGCGTTCCCCCTTTCCTCATAGGAAAGGGGGTTAGGGGGTTAGGTCCCTTTCAGATGCCTCCCAAACCCGAACACAAAGGAAATGCCGTGAACGAAACACAACACAAATTGGCCCTGCCAAAAGGGACGCGCATCGGGGATTTTGAATTTCATCGCGTCCTCGGGCACGGCGGGTTTGGCATCACCTATCTCGGCTGGAATCTCGCGCTCGATATTCCCGTGGCGATCAAGGAGTACTTGCCCGCGGACCTCGCCACCCGCGAAAGCGATTTGTCCGTGGTGCCGCAATCGTCTCAGGCGATGGCGGATTTTCAGTGGGGTCTGGATCGCTTTATCGACGAGGCCCGAATTTTGGCGCGGTTTCAACATCCGAACATCGTGCGCGTGCATCATTTTTTTCAAGCGAACCGCACGGCGTATATCGTGATGGAATACGCCGAGGGCGAGACCCTGTCCGCGTATCTCAACCGCAAGGGCGTCTTGACCGAGGCGGAGCTCAAAGCGATTCTGCATCCGATCCTCGATGGCTTGGAGGTGGTGCATCGGGCGGATTTTCTGCATCGAGACATCAAGCCGGGCAACATCATCATCCGAGACGAGGACGATTCGCCCGTGTTGTTGGACTTCGGCGCGGCGCGTCTGGCGATAGGGGCCAAGAGCCGTTCGGTGACGTCCATCGTGACGCCTGGTTACGCGCCCATCGAGCAGTATGAAAGCCGGGGCAATCAAGGGCCTTGGACAGATATTTACGCGTTGGGGTGCGTGTGCTATCGCGCCTTGACCGACGATGTGCCGATTCCGGCAATGGATCGGGTGCGCCGCGATCCGCTGATCCCGGTTTCGGAACGCTGCAAGGGCAAAGCGAGCCATCCATTTCTCGCCGCCATTGATCACGCGCTGCAAGTCGATGAATCAGCGCGTCCGCAAAGCGCGTCCGAATGGCGCGCCGAGTTGGACGATGCGCCCGTTGTTGCACCGCCTGAAACGCGGGTTGATGTTCCGCCGCAAGTTCCCGAGACGCCGCCTAACACGCTGAGTCCTGCGCCTGCACGCGCTCAAGAATCGATTGGGGAATACAAGGGATTTAAGAAATGGACGGATCGCGTGATGTGGATCGTCTCGGGCGTGTTTATGCTCGTGTTTATCCTTGAAATTTCTGGTTGCTAAGATTCAGCGTGCCAATATACCACGCTGACTTTGCCCCCCTAACCCCCTGTCTGAATCGCGGATTACACAGATTAGCGGATTAAAGGCGGATTACCCCTCACATCCCTACCGACGCTTTCATCGCGTTGCTCTACACAGTAATCAACCGTTACCCTTTTTGAGAAAGGATTGGTGGTAATATGACGGATAAAGATGTGGCTCGTAAACGGAAACGCTTCTATGACGCGCTTTCTGCGGCGGCGGCTTTGAAGATAAGTTTTGAACCTCTTTATGGTGCTTCTGGTCGTCAGTGTGGTATAGGTGATTTTTTGGAATTGGGCGGTGCTTTCGCGACCAATACGCGGGATACTCTGAAAAGAGAACTCATTGAGTCTTGGGATGAGTGGCAACATGCGAAAGCCTATGTTGATGCAAAAGCCGAAGGCTATGATGATAACCATGCGCGACTGTGGGCGAAAGCCTATGTCGATGTGAAAACCACCAAAGGCTATGATGATAACCATGCGCGACTATGGGCGAAAGCCTATGTCGATGCAAAAGCCAAAGGCTATAACGATAGTTATGCTACTGAATATGCAGGGCGTTATGTCCGTGCGAAAGCCGAAGGCCATGACGATAGCGAAGCGCAACGTCGGGCTGAAGAAAGGTGCTGATGTCAACGCGAAGAGTGATAATGGCTATACACCCTTGCGCGCGGCGGTGTTGATGAACGCTCATAAGACAGCCGCGTTGTTGCGGCGTTATGGTGGGCGGGAGTGACTCTCTTGAAAGACGCGAGCGGGGGAAATAACAGTAGTGAATAATCGCAACAAATCGTCTCAAATCAGAACAAGGCGTTTTTTGTTGAAATTGGATAACCGATGATCAAAACACACCTTGTCGGGGCGTAACATTTTACGCCCCGATATTTTACGCCCCGACGCGGCAAGCCCTGCCGAGTCGCCAAACGGATGTGTTGCATGTTGCTTGAATGGGCGAAGTGTGACGATCAGTGGCGATTTGTAACAACTTAAAGGATCGGACGCGACGACATGAATGTCTTTTGTCTTTTGCTCATCTTATTATTTGCTGGACATCTTCACGCCGAAGTGCTCGATGGTGAACGAGAATCGCAAGTGCCCGTTGGCATGCGATTGCAAGCAGGGGATTTTCCCAGGCGCGGCGCGCGCATCGCAAGGGTGCGCGTGACCATACAGAGCGGCGTTGCCACGCCCTCGCATCGCCCCGCGCAGGCCGCGGATCGGGACGAGGTGGATTACGACGGAGCCGCGGTTGTGTTTGAAGCGAGCCGCGGGCAAATAGACCCCTGGGCGAAAATCAAAAATGGCGTCGCGACAGCCACTTTGCGAGACACCGCTGAAAATGTGGGCGGCGTCTGGGTGCGCGCGCGATTCGCCCATCTCGTTGCCCGCGCTTATGTCGGCGATAAAAACGCCGCCCGGTTGCGCGGTCGCCTTTTCGACGCGGACACAGAACAACCCTTAGCGGCCCGGGTCATCGTCGCGGATTCCTCGGGCGCGGTTTTGCAACCCGGCTTTGGCGGGGAACGCGGATTTGTTGCCGATGGCGCGTTTGTGATCGATCTCCCCCCCGGAAAAGTCACCGTATCGGCAGTGCGCGATTTTACTCACCTGCCGCCCGAACCGCGGGTTTTGAATCTCGTGCGCGGCAAAGAACATCTGGTATTATTGCCCTTTGACCCATGGGCTGATCTCCGCGCCCGCGGGTGGGTGGCAGGCGATCTTTTTGACAACGCCGTCCCCATCCTGCATCCCCGCGAACTGGAAGACTCGACCTTTGTCCCCGACCTCGCGGATGATTACACCGTTGCACGCGCCCGAGAACTGGACTGGATGGCATTGTCAGCGCCTGTGCCGGACGAGTTGCTCCCGACCCTGCGCGGCAAATCCATCGAAAACCCGTGGGGCAAATACCGGGTATTGGGCGCCACCGGGATATCTGACGCCGAACGACCCGGGTTTGAATTGCATGCGCGGGCGCGGTTGGATCGCGGCATCGTGGAATACGCAGACCTCTTTGGCGCGTCCGGCAACGCCAGTCTGGCCTTTGACGTACTCGCCGGCCCGGCATTTGACGCGCTCAACATCGCGCATCCCCAAGCGCGGGCAATGTGGTTCGCGTTGCTCAACAGGGGCTATCGCATTGCGGGCACCGCATTTTCGACCGACGGACGCTTTCGCACGTACACGCAAGTGATCGGCAATGTGACCCCGAGCAAACTGACGCATGCCATCGCCAAAGGTCAAAACGCGATCACCAACGGGCCTTTGATCGCGTTCTCGGTTTTTGCCGCGGGACCAGGCGACCAACTGCCCGCGGGCCGCAAAAGGCGGGCGACGATCCGCGCTTGGTCCGCCGCAGACTCCGCCGCGTACTTGACGCGCATCGAACTCATCCGCAACGCCGAGGTGATCCAAAGTTGGGATTTGGATGACCAGCCCAGGCGGCTCCGCATCTCGACCACCCTCGAGGACTCTGTCGACAGTTGGTATCTCGCCCGTTGCTATGGGGCAGACACGTCTCGCGTGGCGCTGACGAATCCGATCTTCTTTGAAACCGAAAACGCTGCGCCTCCCCAACCGGTTCAGGCCATCATACGCGGCACAATCGCAACGGCCGACAGCACATCCGCGCCCGGTGCCATCGTCAAAGTGCTCGCCCCAACGGGCGGTATGGTCTTCGAGACCGAGACGCGAGACCATACATTTCAAGTTTGGGTACCCGCGACGAGTCGGATTCGCGTAGAAGCCGAGGGCTACGAACCTGCATCCCAGCGCATTTTCGACCATCCGGACATTCAACGCATCATACGCGAACCACTCGACCTCCCCGATCTCACGGCCTTGGACAAACTGACCGAACAGTTGCAAAACCTAACCATGACTTTCGCGCTCAAACGCCAGCAAAGCGAAGAGTGAGATGAGATGTAGCGGTCAGTCCTAGCCCGATCAACCCGTAGGGACAGGCCCCCGTGCCATCTGTACCAACTAATTACTCTGTAAATTAAGTTATTCTCAATTTTGATACGCACAAATCAGCACCGACATTGCTCGCTTTTCTAACAACTTTGGCCCTAAAGCATTGTGGGTTGCCTCCGATGCCTTCGGCGACCTACTTTTTGTCAACAGCAACAAAAAGTAGGCGAGCGGGGTACAACTGCCCGAGCAGTTCAAAAATGCCGCTCTCATGCGCCGAGGGGCTTGCACAGCGCAAAGCGCTTTTGTAATCGCACGACATGAGTCAGCCTGCAAAGGGGGTTGCAAGATGAATATTGGTTGCGAAATGGACTTGCGCGCTGTGCCCGATGGCTTTGTTTGATGGGCTTTGGGGATGGCACGGGTTGGCGATGGCTTCTCTGATGGACAGTGGAACTGCAAAGCGTCCCGATAATGAATTAGTTGGTACAAATGGCCCCGTGCCTGTCCTCTGATTGGCAGTAGCGATCAGTCCTCGCCCTCGCCCGATCACCCGTAGGGACAGGCCCCCGTGCCTGTCCTTGTCCCAAAAGGAGAAATCCATGAATAAAATTTTAGTAGTTGAAGACGAACCCGATATCTTGGAAATGGTGCGCTACAATCTCGCGCAGGCCGGGTTGGATGTTGCAACAGCAGAAGACGCCGAGTCTGCCCTCCAGCACATTCGGGAGGTGTTGCCGGATTTGATCGTCCTGGATCTGATGTTGCCGGGGATCGATGGTCTGGACATGTGCCGGGAATTAAAACGAGATGCGCGGACGCGGCCCGTGCCCATCTTGATGTTGACCGCGCGCAAAGAGGAAGTGGACCGCATCGTGGGGTTGGAATTGGGCGCGGATGACTACGTCGTCAAACCCTTTTCCCCCCGCGAACTCGTGTTGCGGGTGCGCGCAATTCTCAGGCGCAGCCAGAGCGACGAGCGGTTGGTGCCCCATGCCGAGACCATGCTGCGCGCAGGGCCGCTTTCGATAGATAAGGACGCGCATCAGGCCCTGCTAAATGGCGATCCATTGGTATTGACGAGCACGGAATTTCGGTTGCTCGTGACCTTGATCGAGCGCAGGGGCCGCGTGCAAACGCGAGACGAATTGCTCAATACCGTGTGGGGATATGAATACAGCGGTTACGGCCGCACGG
Organism: Candidatus Latescibacterota bacterium; assembly: GCA_965242535.1. Classification (GTDB taxonomy): domain Bacteria; phylum Latescibacterota; class UBA2968; order UBA2968; family UBA2968; genus VXRD01. Next base: position 2,675,173 of record OZ251458.1, on the reverse strand, counting down.
TCGATACGCACATCAGGCGGTTGCGCGAGAAACTCGGCGACGCGAGCGACTGGATCGAAACCGTGCGGGGCGTTGGCTATCGCTTTCGCAGGGAGCCATAGATGCGTTTGCACTGGAAAGGGATGCTCGCTTGCCTGGGTGTACTGGCCCTGGTGCTAACATCTCTTCACCTCTATCTCAACCGCGCCATGCGCGACTTTTGGGTCGCGCACCTCGAGCAGACGCTTTTGCGCGAAGCGCGTCTCGCGCGCGGCCATCTCAGCGACTCGGCAAATTCCCCCGACGCCCTCGGCCCAATCGTGGATGAAGTGGGCGCGCGCTTGGGCGTGCGCGCAACCCTGATCGACGCCTCGGGCCGCGCATTGGGCGATTCCGAAGCGGATCGCGCATCGGAAAATCTCGCCGATCGCGCAGAGATCGCGGCCGCGCGGCAACGCGGCTACGGAAGCGATGTGCGGCATCGCCTCGGCGACGAGATATTGTACGTGGCGACGGCGGTCCCGGAACTCGGCGATGGGCGTTTTGTCCTGCGCCTGGCCCTGCCCCTGCGCGACATGGGACAGATCGAACGCCTCATTTCACGGGCCGTTTGGATGGCGTCCCTACTGGGCTTGGCCTTGGCCTCGCTGTTGGCTTATGGCGCAGCGCGCTATGTCTCGCGCCCGATTTTAGATGTGATCGGCGTCGTCCGCAATGTCGCGTTGGGGATCTATGAACGCCAGGCGCCGCGCCTTGGAACCACGCGAGAACTGCGCGATTTGGGCGCGGCCTTAGACGAGATGCGCGGGCAGATCCAAACGCACATCGGGCAGATGACCCTCGAAAAATCGCGGTTAGAGGCGGTTTTGACGAGCATCACAGAAGCGGTTTTGGTCACGGATCAAAGCGGCCGTGTGCTGATGGGCAACCGCACGTTTGAAAAACTATTCGGCGTATCGCGCGCCAGCGAGGGGTGCCTGCCCATCGAACTCGTGCGCCATCGGGATGTGCAAGACGCGATAGAACGCGCCCTGAAAACCGGGCAAGTGGTGTTTTTAGACCTGATCCGCTCCGACGACCGAGAACGCCATCTCGACGTACAGGTCGCACCCATTTTGCAAGCCGACGATATCTGCACGGGTTCGGTCACGATTTTTTACGACATCACGGAACTGCGCCGGCTGGAGCGCATCCGCAAGGATTTCGTCGCCAATGTTTCGCACGAATTGCGAACCCCGCTGACCACCATCAAGGGCTGTGCGGCCACGCTGGCAGACGGCGCCTTAGACGACGGAGAAGCCGCGCGCCGCTTTGTGCAGATGATCAACGACCACGCGGATCGCCTGCACAATCTGGTCGAGGACATTCTGGATTTGTCCCGCCTAGAATCCGGCGCCGTCCCGCTCGAAATCCACGTCCATCCCATCCGTGACGTGGTCCATTCGGTCATCGGGCAAATACGGCCGCTGGCCGTGGAAAAGACACTCGACATCGCGGTCGATCTCCCCGAAAACATCCGCGTGCAGTGCGACCGAAAACTCATCGAACAGGCATTGCTCAACCTGCTCGATAACGCCATCAAATACACGTCCGAAGGCGGTCGAATCTGGATTCAGACGCGCGATCCAAAGCGCGGCGAACGCACAGAAGTCAGCCATTCCTCGCAGCCCCACGCACAAACGAAAAAGCGACGCATCGCCTTAGAGGTCAAAGACACGGGCATCGGGATTCCGCTTTCGGCGATGGATCGCATTTTTGAGCGGTTCTACCGAGTCGATAAAGGCCGTTCCCGCGCGATGGGCGGCACGGGCTTGGGCCTATCCATCGTGCGGCACATCATGGACGCCCACGGCGAGCGGGTCTATGTGAAAAGCGAACAGGGCAAGGGATCGACATTTGGCTTGACCTTGCCTATGGCGTAAAACGCGAGCGCGCCCCTTGACGCGAAAACCCGAATGCCGTATTCTTTTGCTTCATTCACCACTTTACCCATCCGAGAAAGGAGATTTGGCATGACCGATAGCGAAAAAATGGCGCGGGTTGAAAAAGCCGTTGCCCAACAGGACCGGCGAATCCAGAACGCCGAAAAAAGCGTGGTCGCGGTTGAAACCAAAACCGAACAGAATGAGAAGAACATCGACCGCGTGGAGACGCAATCCATCCATCGCTTCGAAATGCTGATCGACCGCATGGACGCGGGTTTTGGTGCGTTGAAAGCCGACATCCATCGCTTGGAAACCGAGCTCAAAACCGATAGGCGATGGTTTAACGGGTTAATCGTCACCAGTGTCATCGGCGCACTTGCGATCCTGTGGCAAATTTTGAAACATCTCGAAGTCATTCAAAATAGCCCGTGACGCCATTGTTGACCTGATCGCACGCAAAGGAGGAAGAGATGCCCGGCCTCTTCGCGGGGGCCGGGTGCTCTTAACCCATTGTTGACCTGATCGCACGCAAAGGAGGATGAGATGGCTAAGGCCAGTGTTTTTGTCAGTTCGGTGCTCGACGCATCCATCGACGATGTGTGGGCGAAAATCCGCGATTTTAACGCCCTACCCGAATGGCATCCCGCAATTGCAGACAGCCACATTGAAGGCGGCGAACCCAGCGACAAAGTGGGTTGTATCCGCAATTTCAATCTCAAAGATGATGGCGGCAACATCCGCGAACAGTTGCTCACCTTGAGCGATGTCGCCTTTACGTGTACGTATTCCATTCTCGAATCGCCCATGGCCGTTGAAAACTACGTGGCGACCCTGTGTTTGACGCCGATTACGGACGGCAATCGCACGTACATTCAGTGGACAGCAGAATTTGCCTGCCCAGCAGACGAAGAAGCGGAACTCGTCGATTTCATCGGCAACGAGGTCTTTCAAGGCGGATTCGATTCCCTGAAAAGCATCCTCGCATAACCTATCCCTCCCGGCCCCCTTGCATCTTTCCTCCGCCTCCCTCCGTCCGCCCCGCCGCGTGTTCGGCGAATTTGTGGGTTGCGAACCCGAGCGCGAAGCCGAGGGGCAACTCGAAGACGTGATCGGGGATTTCACCACGCACGTGTCCTGCCCAGTGTATTGCGGCCTGCCTTACGGCCACGGCAAAGCGCGGCGCGTGCTACCCATCGGCCTCGACGTGCGTCGCCCGCGGCGTTTTGGCGTTTGGGACGATTTAGGGCATTTGGGAAAGAGAGAAAACATGACGCACAAAAAAATGAAAGAATCCCTCGCGTTGATCATCGCCTTGACCCTGTTCGCGTCCTGCGCGGCGGTGAGCCGATTGAATCTGCTGCCCCCCAAAGACGAGGTGGCGATAGGCGCGCAGACGGCCCGAGAGGTGGAGCGATCCTTGAAGATGTACCGCGATCCCATCGTCCTCGCGTACATAGACAGTTTGGGACAAGCGATGGTGCGGGCATCTGCCTTGTCGCAATTTCAGTATCATTTCAAGGTGGTCGATGCGCCCGAGGTCAATGCGTTTGCCCTGCCCGGCGGATTCTTGTACGTGAATCGCGGGTTGATCGAAGCGGCGAGCACCGAATCGGAATTGGCAGGCGTGATCGGGCACGAGATCGGGCATGTGGTGGGGCATCACGGCGCGCGGCAGATTTCAAAGCGGTATGGATTTGCGGTATTGGTCGATCTCATCGCAGGGGACGACTCGTCGTCGCTCGCGCGAGAAATTGCCGCGCAGTTTGCCACATTGGGCGCGGGATTGACCCTGCTGAAATACGGGCGATTGGCAGAGCGCGAAGCCGATGCGTTTGCCGTGCGATGCGCGGTGAATGCGGGCGTCAATCCCGAGGGTGTGGCGCGTTTTTTCGAGACCCTGTTGCAGTTGCACGACAGCGAACCCAAGGGCGTAGATGTGTGGTTTGCAACGCATCCCCCAACCCGAGCGCGCATTGATTTTGTGCGATCAGAAATCGCAAAACTGCCCCCAACGCCGGGCCTCAAAACGACATCGCCCCGCTTCGCACAAATCCGCGCACGGGTGTTGGCGAGGAGGTAGGGGAAGTGGTGTTGACGTGCGCGAGGGCCGCTGAAAATCCGTTTTGTGAAGAACCCCGCGCTGAAAGCGACGGGGCTTCTAAAAGCCACCCCCGTTCAGCGTAGGTTGTGCGATCAACAAGCCTGCGCCCTCATGCGGACAGGCGTCTGACGGTCTCTCCTGCAAAGGTCGTCTTCCCGACCTTGTGGATATTTCGCGCGGCGTTCAAGTCACGGTCGCATGTCCAACCGCAATCGCACTTGAACACCCGGTCTCGCAGTTCCAAGTCTTCTTTGACCGTGCCGCAAGCGTGGCACATTTTGCTACTGGGAAAGAACGGATCAATCTGCACAATCTCTTTGCCGTGGTTGTGTGCCACCCATTTCAACTTGGTCAAGAAGTCTGCAAAGCCCAAATCACTCACCTTGCGCCCCCAGAGACGCTTCATGGTCGAGAGGTTGAGCGTCTCAAAGCAAAGCATGTCGTATTGCTTGACCAACGCATTGGCAAGTTGCCTGTGGTCGTTCTCCCGCATATTGGCCACTTTGCGGTGAACGCGAGCCAGTTCAAGCCTTGCCCGGTGACGGTTGTTGCTTCCCTTGACTTTGCGAGACACGTTGCGAGAAGCGCGTTTGAGCGCACGCGCATTGCGCTTGTAGAACAACGGGGACTCGTAGCGCGTGCCATTCGACACGGTGAGATAGGTTTTCAGTCCAAAGTCAAACCCTGCGGTTTCACCCGTCTTGACCATGACCTTGGGCCGGCTCTCACACTTTGCCGTGATGCACAACCACAAATCGCCCACGCGGTCGCGTTTGATGACGACCGTCTGGACACTCTCAACATCAAACTCGCGGTGCTTGTGGAACTTGAACAGACGCTTGACGCGCCCCATGATGCCGAAACTCAGGCGAACCACATTGCCGCCCACAAACTCATAGCCCGATTGCTTCAGCGTATAGGATTTGTACTTGAACCGCGCCCGGAACTTCGGCAACCGCTTGTTCTGCCTTTTGAAAAACTTGTCGTAGCCAAATTCAATACGCTCGACGACATTTTGCAACGCCTGACTCGGCAACAACTTCCAGTGGGCAAACCGCGCCGTCTGTTTCAACTTGGTCAAGTGCCGTTGCAAGGCGTCTTTGCTCGGAGACTTGCCATAGATACCATAGTACCGCTTCCGCAGAGCCAACAGGTGGTTATACGGACTGGCAAACGACTCGATCTGACGACGCAAAAACGCATTCCGACGCCGATTGTCATACACCTTGAATTTGAACGTCTTGTAGCCCATGACATACCCCCAAAAAAAACCGCCCGCGGTTGTCAACAAAGCAACGCTTTGCCGCAGACGGGTCAAAACAAAGACAAAATGAGCGTTGCTTTTGGATACACCGCTTTGACGACAGGGGAGAACAAAAAGTGCCCTAAAACTTCACTTAGCCCGAAAAAAGTTGGTGTGGCTAAAGCCTACAAAAGCCCTTGATCATGTCACCCCCCGCTAAAGCGTGGGGGCTTTACGGGCTATTAGGTAAACAAGATCCGATTCGTCAAAGGAGGATTTATGCCTGAACGTCCGAATGTCCTGATTTTGCACAGCGATGAACACAGCTTTCGCTTTTTGTCGGCACGGAGCCGAGCGCGCGGGGGCGAACCCTGCCAGACGCCTGCGTTGGACGATTTGATCGCGCGGGGCGTGCATTTCGATGCGGCGTATTGCCAGATGCCGCTGTGTACGCCGAGTCGCATCGCCATGCTGACCGGGCGGCATGCCCATCGGTGTGGCGCGTGGAGCAATGGGTCCATTCTCGACCCGAATTTGCCGACCTTCGGCAGTCATTTTCAGGCGAATGGGTACGAGACCGCCGTGGTGGGCAAGACGCATCTGGGCGGGTCATTGCAACACGCCGGGTTCGGCGCGCGGCCCTACGGCGATTTTGGCGGGCCGTGTTCGCATCAGCCCGATCCGTTGCACGAGACGGGCGATGGGTTGCGAACGCGCACGGTCGATGCGGGAATCAGCGAGGTGCCCGAATCGCTGTTGCAGGAAAATGCGATCGCACGCGAGTCGCTCGCGTGGTTGCGCGAACACCGGCACGCCGAGCCGGATACGCCGTGGCTGGTCTATACGTCCTTTAGCCGACCGCACTTTCCGCTGACCGCGCCCAAGCGGTTTTTCGACCGCTATTATCCCGAAGGCGTGACCCGGCCCTGGGTGGAACGCACGGGCGATAGCGCGGATCATCCGATGACCCTAGGCGCGATCAAGGGGTTTCGCACAGCCGAGATCGGCGAGGATGAGATGCTCAAGGCGCGGGCCGCCTATTTTGCGGCGGTCGATTTTTTGGACGAAATTTTGGGCGATTTTCTCGCGTTGCTCGACCGCGATGGGTTTTTGGACAATACGGTGATCGTCTATACGTCCGACCACGGGGAGTTGGCGGGCGAACACGGCATTTGGTGGAAAAATACGTGGCACGAAGCCGCCGCGCATGTGCCGCTGATCGTTTCGCTGCCCGAACACCGAAACGGTAACTTGGATGCGCGGGAAATCCGAATGCCCGTCAGCCTTGGGGATCTGTTCCCCACGCTTTGCGGCTTGGCGGGGTTGGATCGCCCAGATGGATTGGACGGCGTGGATTTGACGGAGGTGTTGAAGAGGGGAACGAGCGCCGCGCTCGACGACCGCGTCGGGGTGATTACCGAGTCGCCGAATCCGCGCTGGGGCACGGGCACGGAGTTTCGGATGATTCGCTCGCAACAGTACAAGTACATCGCGTTTCGGGATTGCGAGGATTTGGCTTTTGATATGGAGCGCGATCCAGATGAACAGCGCAATTTGTTGAAGGCCGATCAGGACAATGCCGAATTGAAGGCGTTGCGAGATTCGGTGCTCGATGGGTTTGATTTTGACGAGGTGGAGGCACTCCGCAAGAGGCAGACCGCCGAGTTGCGCGCCAAGTATCCGGCGCGGGTCAAAATGCACACGCCCAATCAAATTTTGCGTGGCGATGGCAAGCTGGTCGAGGCAGACGCGCCCCTGTACGCGCCCACGGTGATCAGCGATGATCCCGCACGCGATTTTGACGATTATCCCGCAAAATAAAAAAAGCCGGACGCGCTATCGCGTCTGGCTCTTATTTTTTAGGTATCAAGCGTTTTGGACGGGCACGGGGGCCTGTCCCTACATATAGATTGGGATGCGGAATTAGTTGGGACAAATGGCACGGGGCCTGTCCCTGCGGCTGATGGGACAGGGTGGGGGCTGACCACTGATGGTATCAAGCGTTTTGGATAGCGTGCTACGCTTGGGCAATCAGGTGATCGAAAATGCGATCAAAAAGGGTGTGGGGCATTTTTTCGGGGTGGAATTGCACGCCGATCATGCGTCCGTCCGGGGTTTCGATGCCTTCGATGACGCGATCCGCACTGCGGGCGCTGATGTCGAGTTTCGCGCCGACTGTTTCAACGGCTTGGAGATGGAAGCTGTTGGTCTCGCATTCGGTTTGGCCTAAAATCGTTGCGAGATGCGAATCGGGGGCAAGCGAGATCGCGTGGCGAACCGCACGCGCGGCGCGCTCGGGAGAATGAGGCTCGACACTTTTGTGCTTTGAACGGGCTAGGTGCCAGTTGTACCCCGCTCGTGCCTCTTGTGCCTCTTGTGCCTCTTGTGCCTTTTGTGCCTTTTGTGCCTCTTGTGGCCTTTGTGCCTTTTGTGGCTCATCGCCTCGCTTGGGAGAATGAGGGTCAACACCGCATTGTTTTTGAATGTCGGCGTAGATCGTGCCGCCGAATCGCGCATTGATGAATTGCATCCCATAGCAGATGCCCAACACGGGCATCTGTTTTTTTTTGGCGTATTCAAAAACGCGCATGTCGTTTTGATAGCGCGTTTCAGCGACCGGGGGAAGATCATCGGGCAGGTCGCCGATCAGACCCTCGGTAATCCCCGGCCCGCCGGTGATGATCAGGCCGTCGAGCAACCCAAACAGCGGCGCGAGTGCGGCGCTCCGCTCGGTCATGGGCAAGGGCAACGGACAACCGCCCGCCCGCTCTACGGCGATCACGTAGTCGCGGTCGAGCGATTGCTGCTTGCTTTGCGCGTCAAAGCTGGTGGTAATGCCGATCAATGGAAGTGTCATAACGATCACCGATGTTTCGGGTTGGAGATGGCTTGCACAGCATACGGTATCCCCGCACAGAGGCAAGGCAAACAACGATTGCCCAAAATTGAAAGATCGTGCATGATGGACGAGTTGGACAAAGCGCGCGCTTGGAATCCGTGTTGCTGGGGTTTATGGCGGATCAAAATTTGGTCTTATTTAATTTACGGAGTATTGAAATGGAGGTCGAGCGCGTGGATACTGTGATTCAATCAAAGGCTGAGTTGATCTCCGTCGCAAAAGAAAACCAAATTGAAATCCAAAAATACGGGATTAAGCGCTTGGGGCTTTTCGGATCGTTTGTCACCGAGAAGCATGGGGGCAATAGCGATGTCGATTTGCTCGTCGAATTTGAGTCTGGACAGAAATCGTTTGATCGCTTCATGGCCCTGTCATTCTTTTTGGAGAAGATCTTGGGACGGCGCGTCGATCTGGTGACGACGGACGCACTCAGTCCCTATCTCGGCCCGCATATCTCGAGAGAAGTTGAATATGTCGTCTTCGATTGAATTTTTGCGTCGTATCTCGGAAGCAGAATCCCAACCCCTGACAAAGGATGAGCGATGAGCGAGAGACCGAATATTTTGTGGTTGTCATTGGAGGATACCAGCCCGCGGTTTGGGTGCTATGGCGACGAGGTGGCGCGCACGCCGAACTTGGATCGCCTGGCCGCAGAGGGCTGTCGGTATCCCAATGCGTTTTCGACCGCGGGCGTGTGCGCGCCGAGCCGCGCGGCGATTATCACGGGCATGTACCAAACGGCGATTGGCGCGCAGCACATGCGCGTGCGCCACACCAATGAATACGCGCCGCAAATGCCCACGCCCTACGACGCGGTGCCCCCGCATTACGCGAAGTGTTTTCCAGAGTATTTGCGGAGGGCCGGGTATTATTGCACGAACAACACCAAGACCGATTACCAGTTCGCCCCGCCGATCACGGCTTGGGACGAATTGAGCGCGCAGGCACACTGGCGCGATCGGCCCGAGGGCGCGCCGTTTTTTGCGGTGTTCAACCGCACGGTGTCGCACGAGAGCGGCATGTGGCCCGAAAAGCGGGCCGAGGTGGCGACCGATCCCGATTCGGTCACGCTCCCCCCGTACATTCCCAATACGCACAAGGCGCGGCTGGCACTGGCGCGGCATTACGACAACATCGCGGACAACGATGCGTGGGTCGGCGAGATGTTGCAGCAGTTGGAGGACGATGGCCTGTCGGACAATACGATTGTGTTTATCTGGAGCGATCACGGCGAGGGCTTGCCGCGCGCCAAGCGCTGGCCCTACGACGCGGGCATTCGCGTGCCGTGCATCGTGCGTTGGCCGGGCGTGTTGGCGGCGGGCAGTGTGAATGAGCGGTTGGTGAGCATGATCGACTTGGGGCCTACGGTGCTGTCATTGGCAGGCGTGCCGGTCCCCGCGCACATGCAGGGGCAACCCTTTGTGGGGCCGGACGAGAAAGACAGGGACTACGTTTTTGCGACGCGGGATCGCTACGACGAATCGTACGATATGATGCGCGCGGTGCGCGATACGCGGTATAAGTACATCCGAAATTACATGCCGGAAAACCCGTATTTGCTGTGGATTCCGTATCGCAACCGGCACCCGGCCCTGCAAGAGATGTGGCGGTTGCATTTGGCGGGCGAGTTGGAAGGCGCGCAAAATGCGATGTTTCAACAACGCCCGGTCGAGGAGTTGTACGACACGCAAGCCGATCCGTTTGAGGTCGATAACCTGGCGGACGACCCCGCGCATGCAAAGACGTTGGACCGCTTGCGCGGTGCGCTGGACGAGTGGCGCGAAAAATGCGACACCTGGGGCGATGTGCCCGAAGATCAGATGGTGTTTCGCATGTGGCAGGGCACGTCCCAACCGCAGACGGGCCTGCCGGTCTTCGTGCCGATTTGCGAGGAAAACCCCGGGCTGCGCGCCGCGCCCGAAGGCGGCACGTTTCAAGGGCCGATGATGGTGCAATTTTACTGCGGGACGCAAGGCGCGTCTCTGGCGTATCAACTCGACGGGGATGATCGCTGGCGCCTGTATTCCCAGCCGATTCGCCTGCCCAAAGGCGAGACGCGGATTCGGGCGCGGGCCATTCGGATTGGATACCGAGAGAGCGCGGAAGTCGAAGCGACTTTTGCGGTGACGTGACGGAGGGCGAGATGCGAATTTTGGCGCTGTTGTGCGTGGCGATGTTGCTCACCTCGTCGTGGGCGCAGGACAGGATGGAGCGATTGCGAGAACGCATGGTAAAAACACAGATCGAAAATCGAGGGATCGCGGATCCGGCCGTGCTCGCGGCGATGCGAAAGGTGGAACGCCACCGGTTTGTGCCCGAGGCGTATGTTTCGCGCGCGTACGACGATCACCCGTTGCCCATCGGCGAGGGGCAGACCATTTCGCAACCGTACATCGTCGCGCTGATGACGGAGGTGCTGAACTTGGGGCGGTCGGATAAGGTGCTGGAAATCGGGACGGGTTCGGGATATCAGGCGGCGATCTTGGGCGAGTTGTGCGACCGGGTTTATACCATCGAGATCGTCGAAGTGCTCGGCGACCGCGCGAGGGATTTGCTGGACGCGCTGGGATATGAGAATATCGCGGTGAAAATTGGCGATGGGTACAAGGGATGGGCCGAACACGCGCCGTTTGATGCGATCATCGTGACGTGTTCGCCAACGCAAGTGCCCGAACCCCTCCGCGATCAACTCGCCGAGGGGGGGCGCATGGTGATTCCAGTGGGCGAAAGCGATGCACAGGAGTTGGTGCTGCTGACCAAACGGGCGGGCAAATTGCGGCGGGATCTCATCATCCCCGTGCGGTTCGTGCCGATGGTGGATTCGACCGGGGCGACGTATTAGCGGATGGGGTATCCCTCAAACGGAAAAATCCATATAGTAGGTCTCTCCATTAGATTTTCCGTAAGCACGGCGTCTCTCCAAAAGGCTGAGTTGCGCGGAACGAGATCGAATCATATCACCGCTCAACGCGATATTCGGCGTAACCGAGAGGTAATCCATCCCCGCGAAACACTTCAGGACCGCCTCAAAAATGGCCTGCGATCCCAGCGGTGGAAGTGCCATACCTATTTGTTTTCTGACGCTTTCTTTGGATCCGACAAAAATAAACTCGTCGGGGAATGTCTGAAGCCTCGCCCTCTCGCGGTTTGTCAATGCCCTGTCTTCGCGCCAGTGATACACATGTGTTCCACCGCCGCCGCTCCCGGTAATCGTGTACGCGGGCTTGTTCGGGTCTAATTTTTTGTAGATTTGGCTGATTTTCGCGCCTTTGACGTTTAGCTTCAGATGTTCGGGAAGGTCGGCCGTAAATGCGTTTTCCCCAGGCTTGATGTGTTTCAGACGTTCGATGACCCATGTCGCTTGTTTTGTGCGCTCGTTGTTTGGCGCGTCAGCGGGTATGGGGGGTTCTTCAAGCGCCTCTTTGCATGTGCGAAGTGGCTTTGAAAACGGCGCAGGCACTTTGAATTTTACGTAGATATCCGATCGTATGCCGACGATGATTATGCGGTGTCTCGCTTGTGGAACGCCGTATTCTTCAAAGCGGTACAGGTGCGGCGTTATGGCGTATCCCACATCTCGGAGTTCTTTGAGAATGGTCTGGAAGGCGCGGCCGTCGTTCGCATTTCGCAGTCCGCCGACATTCTCTGCGAGAAACCATTTTGGACCAAAATGTTCCAGCGCGCGAACCCCATGGGAATAGAGGGGCCCGTACACGCCGTTTATGCCCTTTTTTTCTCCGACGACACTAAAATCATTGCACGGGAAGCCAAATGCCAAAATATCAATCGGAGAAAGACTCGAAAAGTCAAGTTGCGCGACATCGCGACATACGATGGAATCCCGGGCGATATTCCGCCTGTACGTTTCGCATGAGTCCCCGTCAAAGTCGTTGGCCCAAGCGTGGCTGATGGCGTATCGCTCGCCATTTTTCTCGACAGAGGCCCGCATAGCCCCGAGCGCCAAGCCGCCAGGACCACAGAAAAGTTCTCCAATTTTGAAGTTCATTTGCGTCTCCTCAGCGGAATCACGCCCTTAATAAATACTCCGTAAATTAAATAATTTGGGATTTCAATTTTTTTGAGAGCGTGACGGACGTGATGCCGTACATCAATTAAGCCATCGCAACAAGTGCCATCCCAAAACACCATCGACGAAAGTCATCGCGCACAGCGCGCAAGTCCATCTTGCAACCCACATCTTTGTTGCAACCCATTTTGTAGGCTGACTCATGTCGTGCGATTACAAAAGCGATTTGCGCTGTGCAAGCCCCTCGGCGTTTGAGAGCGGCATTTTTTGCCTACTTTTTTTTGCTGTTGAAAAAAAGTAGGTCGCCGAAGGCATCAAAGGCAACCCACGATGCTTTAGGACCAAACGCTTTAGACAAGCGAGCAATGTCGGTGCTGATTTGTTGCGTATCAAAATTGAGAATAACTTAATTTACAGAGTAATAAATTGTGCATATCCCTCAATTGGTTTATATATGGCGATCATAGACAGAAATTGTAAGCGACATGCACCTATTCCCATCTCATCTCTCGATCCACTTGTACGCGGCTTTGGCGTTTTTCCAGAAGAATTTCTCCATCGCCTCCGGCCCCTTGGTTTCGATGTAGTGCGTGGCGATGGAGAGCACGGTTTCATAAGGCGCGGCGCGTTCGCACACGAGCCAGTTGCTGCCGTAGATCAAGCGGTCTTCGCCAAAGGCATTCCACAGAACGTCCAGAGTCGGCGCGTAATACGCAGGATCGGATGGCGCGGGTTGTCGGGCCGCGCGTTCGACCATGCCCGAGACTTTGCAAGACACATTGGGGTACTGGGCGATGGTTTGCATGCCGTGTACCCATTCGGGATCGGGCGCTTCACCGGTGACTTCGACGTGCCCCACATGGTCGATGACCAAGCGCAGATCGGGGATTCCCTCGGCAATCGCGGCGTTGATGACGAGTTGTTTGCCATTGGTCATCAGGTCGAGTTGCAAATCGCGGTCGGCCAATTTTTGGAGTTGGGGCATCAGGGCGTCTTGGTCTTGCAGGCTACCGCGCTGAAGGCCCAAGCGAATCCCGCGATAGAGGGGGTCGGCGGAAAACCGGTCGAGATTTTTCTCGTAATCGTCGGATTTGGGATCCAAGCTGCCCACGAAGCCGACGATGCAGGGGTTGTCTGCCGCGAGGTCCAAAATCCACTGATTGTCTTCGACCCATTTGCTGGCTTCGACGACGACCGTGCCCGTTACGCCCATTTTTTCGGTGCGTTCGACGAAGTGATGCGGCAAGATGGGGCGATAGAGCAAGGCGTTGTCTTTGGGCGGCCAGGGAACGCCGCCGGGCCGCGTCGGGTCGTAAAAGTGAACGTGGGTGTCGATGATCATGAGATATTCCTTTGGTGTGAGGGATCAGGAAATGCCCGCCAGTTTTCGCAAGACTTCGACGATGGCGGAGTTGTCGCGTTCCGCAAATCCGAGCGCGACGCCCGTGCGGAGGAGTTGCGCGTGGAGGCCCGTAACGGGCAAGGGTGTTTCGGTGCGCGCGCCCAAGTCGAGGATGAGTTCCACGTCTTTGAGGTGCTGATCCAATGCGGCTTGGGTGGTGAAATCGCCGTGGATCATTTTTTCGCCCTTGATATCCATCACGCGCGAATACGCGCCGCCCATTTTGAACACGTCGAGCAACACGTCGATGTCAACGCCCGTTTTTTGCGCCAAGACCAAGCCCTCGGCCAGCACGAGGCGGTTGAGGCCGAGCACGAGATTGACGATGAGTTTGGCTTCCGCCCCCTTGCCGGAAGGCCCCATGTGAAAGGTTTTGAGGGCAAAGGCGTCAAAAATGTCCGTACACAGTTCGAAGACCGGCAAGGTGCCGCCGACCATCACGAGGACGTCGGCCTCGCGCACCTGCTTGCTGGAGCCGAGAATGGTGGCGTCCAAAAAACGGATGCTGCGGCTTTCGAGGCGTTTGGCAAGGGCGGTTGACATTTGGGGATCGGCCGTGGTCGTATCCACGATGATCGCGCCGGGAAAGGCGACAGACAAAATGCCCTTGTCCCCGGCGACCACGTCGTTGACGACATGGGAATCGGGAAGCGACAAGACGATGCGCCGCGCTTTGCCAGCGACATCGGCGGGCGACACACAGGGGGTAAAACCCTCGCCTTCATGGGCTTTTATTTTTTGGGGATCGATATCGTATCCCGCGATTTCCAAACCCCTGTGGCGAAAGCGTTCGATCAGCGCGGATCCGACGAGTCCAAGTCCGATGAGACCGAGCATGAAGACCTCCTTTGGACGATGACGAGAATGGCGTGCTTGCACTACTGAACAAACCGAACAATCCAATTTTTGTCAACTGCGAAAAATGGCGTTCATGAATGATGTCCCCTCTCCTGCCTCGCGGGCACAGGCGTTGACCTTACAATGGGCGGAGCGCGTAACGGGGCCCACCTTCAAAACATGAGCGATGAGTAGGCAACCCGTTCTAACGTCTATTCGTAGATTTGTCTATCCACCTTCAAAATAGGAGCGAATGATGAGTATGCAACCCATTCAAACGCGGGATATCGAACGGCCGCCAAAGGAGTTGGTCGACGCGCTGTCGCATATCGGCAGCGCGACCGCCAGCGGCGAGTTGTTCAAGTTGGGCATCCGCGATCCGCAGATTTTGGGCCCTCTGCCGAGGACCCCGGGCCGATCGATCTGTGGGCCTGCGCTGACCCTGCAATTCATGCCCAAGCGCGAGGATTGCACGCGTCGGGCGAGTACCAAGGCCCCGAGCGGCAGTTGCACCGCCACGCGCTGTACCACACGCAACCGGGGGATGTGATCGTGGTGGATGCGCGCAGCAACATGAGCAGCGGAGTTTTCGGCGAGATGATGTTGACCTATTTTTGCGGTCAGGGCGGCCGAGGGGCCGTGATCGATGGGTGTATCCGCGACTTTCCCCATGCACGGGAATTGGATCTCGGGCTGTGGCTAACGGGTACGACGCCCAATTTTCACGCGCAGACCGATATTTTCCCCTTTGGCGTGAACGTGCCAGTCGCGTGTGGAGGCACACTGGTCATGCCCGGGGATATCGTCATCGCCGATGACGATGGCGCGGTGGTCGTGCCGATCAAACTCGCGCCCGAGTTGGCCGAAAACGCGACCGAACACGCCGAGTGGGAGGTCTTCAGCCGGATGAAACTCGCCGAAGGCGGCGATTTGCGAAAGTATTATCCCCTGACGGACGAAGCGCGGGTGGAATACGAGGCTTGGAAAGAGGGGGAGACGTAAGAGGCAAGACGGAAGACGGAAGACGGGAGACGGGAGAGGCAAGAGGCGGGTAATCGCCATCAGCCGTAGGGACAGGCCCCGTGCCTGTCCTCAGTCCGTGGTCGGTAGGCAAGAGGCAAGAGGCAAGAGGGGTGGATCCCGATAATGATAAAACAGCTTCTTAGAAGCCATCTAAAAACTCGGACCGCTATTGAGATCGTCGCAAAAGCATTCGCTTTTCGTAGGTCAAAACCATACATAGCGCGAAAATAGGACGCCTTGATTCCCCCCTTCCTCGCAGGAAGGGGGGCCAGGGGGGTAGGTCCCAATAATTTTTAGATGGCTTCTTAGAACAAAACGAAATAACTCAACTGGGCGAGATTTTAGGGGAACCCGTCTCGGCGGTGCAACGACTTCTCTCGGGCGAGCGCACCTTGACCCAAACGCAGGTTTGCACATTGGCACGGCATTTTAAGGTGAAGCCCGATCTGTTTGATTAAGGAGTTTTCCATGAACATCAACTTGGATGGCAAGGTCGCGCTTATTTCTGGCGCGTCCCGGGGGATTGGCCGCGGGGTCGCGCTTCAGATGGGCAAGTCTGGAGCGAAGGTCGCGGTGAATTATCGCGCGCATGGAGACGAGGCCGAGGCGGTCGTGGATGAGATTCGCCGAGCGGGAGGTGACGCCTTCGCGTATCGGGCGGATGTTTCTGATCGAGACGCAGTCGATGCGATGGTCGATGCGACAGTCGAGCAATTTGGCCGCTTGGATATCGCGGTTGCCAATGCGTATTACAGCAAGCGCGAACCCTTTCTCGATCTCGCATTGGAGGCCGCGCAACGCACGGTCGAGGTCACGTTTTGGGGGGCTTTCCACATCGCGCAGGCAGGCGCGCGTCAGATGGTCAAACAGGGCGACGGGGGCGCGATTCTCTTTATCAGTTCTGTTTTGGCTTGGATACCCCTGCCGACTTCGTTGCCCTACAACGCGGCCAAAGCCGGGATCGATCAGATGTCGGCCACCATTGCCAACGAATTGACCGAGCATCGCATTCGCTCGAATGTGATCGCGCCTGGGTACACGGATACGCCTGGGGAACGGCAATACGCGACCGAAGCGCAACTCCGCGAGGCCGCGACTGCCCTGCCGTGGAAACGCTTGGGCACGGCCCAAGACATTGCCAACGCCGCCACATTTCTCTGTTCAGACGCGGCGGATTATATCACGGGCACGGTTTTGAGTGTGGATGGGGGATACTGGTTGAAGGTCGGGAGATGAAGTTATCCGTCGTCAGCCCGCCGCGGGATTTGCGGACAGGCACGGGGGACGGGTGGACTGACCACTGATTCACGGAAAGCATGCCATGGCTGCGATTGTCGTTTCCACATGGCGATTTGGCCTCGTTGCCAATCAGCCCGCATGGGAAATTTTGAAGCGGGGCGGTTCCGCGCTCGATGCGGTCGTGCGAGGCGTGGAAGTCGCCGAACGCGATCCGAATGTTCGGAGCGTTGGATGCGGCGGTTATCCCAATGCCGAGGGCGAGGTCGAAGTCGATGCCGCAGTGGTTGACGGGCGCACCCTCGGCTATGGCGCGGTGGCGGGATTGAAGCGCGTTGCCACGGCCACGGCGGTGGCGCGACGGGTGATGGAAAAGACCGACCATGTGTTTCTCGTGGGCGATGGCGCGTTGCAATTTGCGCGGGCACAGGGGTTTGAAGCCTGCGAGATGCTCACCGAGAACGGGCGAAAAGCATGGGAAGCGTGGAAAAATGGGCAAAGAGACGCCCCCGCGGATGCCCACGATACCATCGGCATGATCGCCCTGGACCAGCGCGGCGATCTCGCGGCGGCGTGTACCACCAGCGGCGCGGCGTTCAAGTTGCCCGGTCGCGTGGGGGATTCGCCGCTGATCGGGTCGGGTCTCTATGCGGATAATGAGGCAGGGGCCGCCGTGGCGACGGGCCGCGGCGAGGAAATCGCCCGCACCTGCGGGTCGCATGCCATCGTGGAACACATGCGACAGGGGAAGTCGCCCCAAGCGGCGTGTGAAGCGGTCGTGCGACATCTCGTTGCGCGCGTGCCCACAGCGCGTCCCTACCAAATGGCCTATATCGCCATCGATAAGCGCGGCAACTGGGGTGCTGCGGCAGCCCGTTCTGGTTTTTTGGCGGCGGTGACGAGCAACGCGGAAAATCAACTTTGCGAAAGCCGTTATACCATTGTTCGCGACGGGGTCATCCGATGGGATCGCGCTCCCATTTGCTAAATGTGTTTCTCGGGATGTGCGTGCTCATCGCGCCTGCTTTTGGCACGGCCCGCGATTCCACGTCTGTCCCGTCCCTCGTCGCGCCTGGGGTGGATTCCACTGCCATCGTCGCGCCTGGGGGCGACCTTTCGACAAGGCTCGCGATAGCGGATCCCTCCCGACCGCCCGGCGACTGGGTCACGCCTGGCGGCGACTCCACCTGCGTTTTTGAAACCTTTGACTATCCGCGTTTTTTGGACACTTATCCCGACAAAATTTGGGAAGGGCGCTCGGGCTGGCGATACAGCAAAACGCGAAAGTCAGAGGTTTATTATCGGATTTTGAGAGAAGGCGACAATTATTATCTCAGCGCGAAAACCCAAGGCGGGGCCGTGAATTTTGGCAGAGAAGCCAAACTCCTGTATCGCGGGCGAGAAATCAAAGCCAATTTGCGCTTGTTCCAAAAATTGCGCTGGCGATGGCGAGTACGCGATTTGCCAAAGGGATCGGATGAAACCGACGGCGATAAAAACGACAGCGCCGCGGCCGTGCGCCTGCTTTTTGGAACCGGTGTTTTTTCGGGCAAATCCCTGAAATATATCTGGAGTGCGACCCTTCCCGTCGGCACGGTTATCGAAAGCAACCGCCAGTATGTCGTCGTTTTGCGCAGCGGCGCGGACGATCTGGGCAAATGGGTTTGGGAAGAGGTGAATGCGTACAGAGATTATCGGCGTCTTTTCGGCGGCGATCCCCGTCCGGCCGATGCGTTGGGTCTGCTCACCGATTCCAATAATACGGGGACCGTTGTCAGCGCGGATTACGACGACATTGCGTTTATCATCCCGAGGCCCACTGTTGAGGCACTCCCCGAGAAGCTCGAAAAATAACCCGAGTGCAGGTTCTACAAATAGGTGTGTCTCGAGGGAGGCACACCGACACGATGGAGACTACCCGTGAATGCACAACGCAAAATTCCGCGTCCAGTGTCGATACTCGCCCGCTACATCCTCGCAGCACTCTTGACGGCGGCATCGGCAGGGGCGCAAAATGTTTCGGTTGCCGATTACAAAGTGCCCGTGAGCCGGGCGGACAACCTGCGTATCGAAGCCTTGAGTTTTAATTTTTCGACCCGGGGCGATGAGATTCTCACCGAACAGGGCAATGTCGGGCTTTTGTACAAAAAGTTTTACAGCTCCCTGCCCTTTGCATACTCTATTGACGCATTCGGTTCCGCCTCATACATCCGCGAATATGAGGGCAATCGCAACCTCACCTATGACTTCTCGTTCGATATGCAGATTCAGAAGTACTTTTCGGAGACCAACGAGTTTTTCTATTCGATCAGCCCCGACATTTTGGATCGCAAAGGCTTTGATCGCCCGCAGATCGATGTCGTTATCGGACTCGGGTACGGTCGCTTCATCAATGCCACCGCTTTGCGTAAGGCCGTGCGTATTGATGAATTTTTGTTTGGAGAAGGCGTGATCGGCGACCACCTGCCCAAAGACACGATGATCGCCTTGGGACAGATCATCGAAAAAGAAGATGAGTATCGCGATCTCTTCGGGGATCGTTCCTATCAAAACTACTGGTATGAAGATATGAGCAATGAGATCAACAAAACCGGTATGGTGACCGGCGGCGGCAATCTCGGCCCTATCGGCATCTTACGCATGCGCGAAGTGCTCACGCAAGAGCAGATCAGCGACCGTTATTTTGGTTGGGATACCAATGTGGGCATTCAGTATCAAATCCTGCAGCGATCGAAAAACATAGAACGCACGCCCCTCGCCCTCGCGGTCAATTTGCGGTATTCCCGGCCCGTCAGTTGGCGGATGCAAGTCAACACGCAGTTCACATTTGATACCCCATTCGAGAATTTTAGCCGCGTGTATAACGCCCGGCAAAATGTCGATTTCATCTATGAAATCACGAACAGAATTGCCTTTGTCACATCCAATACCTTTCAAGTCACATCCACTACATCGCAAGGAGAAAACGGGGATCGGCGCGATCTTAGGTTGCGGTATATTTCAAATATCAGTTTCGCATTTTTTTTGGAGAACAAAATCAATTTGTCGATCATCGAACAGATTTCCAAAGATGAAGGGGAGCCGTTTCGACAGAGTTTGCATCTCGGCCTGAGCTATCGCATTTTTTAATTTTGTGCGACAGGCGTATTAAAAAGGCTTGTGAACGCAAATGTTCTCTCCTATCTTAGTTTTGTTCCTCGGCTCGCGTGCATCCCAAATCGCGTATCGGGATGAGAGCCGGTTCGTTCATCCAATCGTTGGAGGCCTTATGGCAAAAGAAGAAAAAGTGGTACTCGAAGGAACGATTGTCGATATTTTGCCCGATGGGCAATACAGGGTCGAGGTTGAGGGCGGGCATCGGATTCTCGGTTATACGTCGGGCAGGATGCGCCGTTTTAATATTCGCATCGTGGTCGGCGATACCGTGACGATTGAGACCTCGCCTTATGACCTGAACCGAGGGCGCATTACGTTCCGCGACGCTGGAACAACCGCGCCACCGCCGAACGCGCAATCGGGCGGGAACAGGCGCCCCGGGCGCGGTGGCCGCAGGCCGCGGCGGCGGCGTTGAAGACCCGAGTTGCACATAAATAAACCACCCGCAAGACGGGTGGCTTTTTTTTGTGGATATGAAGGAATCCCGTCCATCAAGGGAGCAGGCGTTAGTCCCCGCCCATCCCCTTGTCTGAATCGCGGATTTGCACGGATTCAAGGATTGCACGGATTAAAACCCGCCTCTCCATCTGCGTCATTCCCAAGCGTTCAGCGATGAGCAGTCCGCCCCGCTCATCCATCCACCGCATCGTAGGGACAGGCCCCCGTGCCTGTCCTGTGATTGGCAATAGTGGTCAGGCGTCAGTCCCCGTGCCATTTGTACCAACTCATTCATTATCGGGATCGCTTTGCTGTTCCACCGTCCTTCAGAAAAGCCATCGCCAAAACGTGCCATCGCAAAAGTCCATCAACGAAAGCCATCGGGCACAGCGCGCAAGTCCGTCTCGCAACCCACATCCATTATGCAACCCACTTTGCAGGCCAACGCATGTCGTGCGATTACAAAAGCGATTTGCGCTGTGCTAGCCCCTCGGCGCATGAGAGCGGCATTTTTTGCCTACTTTTTTTTGCTGTTGAAAAAAAGTAGGTCGCCGAAGGCATCAAAGGCAACCAACAATGCTTTAGGACCAAACGCTTTAGAAGCCATCTAAAAATTATCGGGACCTACCCCCCTAGCCCCCCTTCCTGCGAGGAAGGGGGGAATCAAGGCGTCCTATTTTCGCGGTCTGTACGGTTTTGACCTGCGAAAAGTGAATGTTTTTGCGACTCTCTCAATGGCGGTCCGAGTTTTTAGATGGCTTCTTAGAAGCCATCTAAAAATTATTGGGACCTACCCCCCTGGCCCCCTTCCTGCGAGGAAGGGGGGAATCAAGGCGTCCTATTTTCGCGCTATGTATGGTTTTGACCTGCGAAAAGCGAATGCTTTTGCGACGATCTCAATGGCGGTCCGAGTTTTTAGATGGCTTCTTAGAAAAACGAGCCACGTCGGTGCTGATTTGTGTGGATCAACATTTAGTAAATTTAATTTACGGAGTATTTAGTTGGTACAGATGGCCCCCGTGCCTGTCCGTGCCTCCGCGTCCGAGATCGGATCGATGTAAGGGCGTAAAATTTTACGCCCCAAACAATGAGCGAAGCGAATAACGGGGGATAGGGGGATAGGTCCCCAAATCTTAAAACAGCTTCGGATGATTCGCACCCCGGGAGGGAACATGCCGGAAGAAGTCAATGATGCACAACGGTCAGATGAAAAGAATGAAAACCCCGATCTCTACGCGCTGGATCCGAAGGCGATTCAACAGCCGCCCCACGGGCTTGTGGGCACGCTGAAATTTCTCGGGCCGGGGCTGATTCTCGTGGGGTCTGTCGTGGGGTCTGGCGAGATTATTTTGACGACCAATCTCGGTTCGCTCGTCGGGTTTTCCATGCTGTGGTTCGTGTTGTTGAGTTGCTGGAGCAAGAATATCGTGCAGGCCGAGTTGGCGCGTTTTTCGGTGGCGTCGGGCGAACCCTTTTTGCACGCTTTTAACCGCTTGCCCGGGCGGTTGCCGGCATTTCGCGGGCAGAAGGTGTCGTGGTACATCTATTCATGGTTGATTTGGATCATTCCCGGCCAGTTGATCAGCGGGGGGATTTACGGCGGCGCGGGGCAGGCGATTCACACGGCGTTGCCCGTTCTCGGGTCCGAATGGTGGACCGTCATTCTCGCGGGTGTGGCGTCTGTGGTCGTGCTGACCGGGACGTATCGCTTTCTCGAAAGGCTGATGACGGTGTTGGTGGTCGCGTTCACCTTTATCACGGTTGCGTGTGCCGTTTTGTTGCAACTGACCGAATACGCGATTACCTGGGACGAGGTGCGCGGCGGGCTGACATTTGGGTTTCCCGCCTTTGCGGTGCTGGCCGCGCTGGCGATGTACGGGGGCACGGGGGTCGGTTCGGGCGAACAGATCGCCTATACGTATTGGTGCGTGGAAAAGGGCTATGCGCGATTTTCAGGGCCGGCGGATCGGTCCGATGCGTGGGTGCAGCGCGCGAGGGGGTGGGTGCGCGTGATGCAGACCGATGTGCTGTTGACGCTGGGCTTGCTGACGTGCGCGACGATTCCTTTTTACATGCTCGGCGCGGGGGTGCTCTATCGGCTCGGTCAACACCCGGATGGGCTCGAGACGATTCCCGTGTTGTCCAATATGTACACGCAAACCCTGGGCGAATGGGCGTTTTGGCTGTTCATGGCGGGGGCGTTTTTCGTGCTGTATTCCACGGCGATATCCGGCCTGGGCGGCGGGGTGCGCGTGTTTGCCGATGGCATGGCCGTGATGGGGTTGATCAAACGCGACGATTACGAGGCCCGCGTCCGGGTTTTGCGCGTTTGGGCCGTGGTGTCGCCGCTGGTGACGTCGATGGCGTATTTCTTTTTTCAAAATCCGGTTTGGATGCTGACGATGGGGCATTTGTTCGGGGCGATCAAATTTCCCATGATCGCAGGGGGCACGCTGTATTTGCGCTACAAACATCTCGACCCGCGTCTGCAACCGTCGCTGAAGACCGATCTGCTGTTGTGGCTCAGCTTTTTGCTGATGATCGGGCTGGCGATTTACATTTTGTACACGCGCTATTTTGCGTGAGGAGGCGAGGATGGCGATTCCCACGTATCGATCCATTGGGGTGCGGCCGTTGATCAACTGCCGCGGGACCTATACGATCATCAGCGGTTCGCTGATGTTGCCCGAAGTGCGCGAGGCGATGATGGAAGCGGCGAGGGCGTACGTGCATTTGGACGAGTTGATGGCGGCCGTGGGCGCGCGCCTCGCCGAACTGATGCAGTGCGACTGGGGGTTGGTGACCAATGGCTGTGCGGCCGCGCTGACGCAGGTGACCGCGGCGTGCGTGGCGGGCGACGATCCCAAAAAGATCGCGCAGTTGCCCGATGCGACCGGGATGAAGAACCGCGTGTTGTACCAGCCGGGGCATTTGCACGGTTATACGCACGCGATTCGGGCCGTGGGCGTGGAGATGGTGGAGGTGGAAGATCACGACGCGCTCGCTTCGGCGATAGATGATCGCACGGCGATGTTCGCGTTTTTTGGCGATCGCGCCGATGACAGCGATATCCCCCTCGAAGATGTGGCGGCGATTTGCCACCGCGATGCCGTGCCCGTGTTTGTCGATGCCGCGGCCGAGCGGCCCGACGTGCCCAATCCGCATTTGCAGGCCGGCGCGGATGTGGTGGCGTATAGCGGGGGCAAGTGCTTGTGCGGGCCGCAGTCGTCTGGGCTGGTGCTCGGGCGCGAGGATATTTTGCGGGCGGCTTTTGCCAATGGCGCGCCGCATCATTCCTTGGGGCGGGCGATGAAAGCGGGCAAGGAAGAGGTGATGGGGTTGCTCGCGGCAGTGGAGCAATGGGTGTTGCGCGATCACGATGCCGAGTGGGCCATGTGGGAGCGATGGTTGCAGGTGATCGCCGATGCGGTTGCGGATTTGCCGTCTGTGACGACGCAGGTGCGTTTGCCCGGGCGGTCAAATGTGGCGCCGATTTTGGAAATTCACTGGGATTGCACATCTTTGCCCATCGCGGCCGATGAGGCGCGGCAACAGTTGTCGGACGGGGACCCGCGCATCGAGTTGTTCACCCATGGCGCGGGCGTGGAAGTGATGCCCTATATGATGCAACCGGGCGAAGCCGTGATCGTCGCCCAGCGATTGCGCGAGGTGCTCGCAAGGCGCGTTTGATTGAGAACTTACAGGTTTTTACATTGTGATACCGGAATATCCATTGGCGTTTATTATCCCTTCTCGCAACATACAAGGGGGAATAAAGGCCTCCTATTTAAGTGCTATGTGTGGTTTTGACCTGCGAAAAGCGAATGCTTTTGCGACGATCTCAATTCAACTGGCCCTTCCACTCGCCGCAACGGGACGGTGACGACGACATTCCCGATCACCTGCTGTTCGCCGATGTGGAATCCAAAGCGCGCACCGATGCCCGCAATAATGCTCGAGACCGATAAACCGGATGAACTGCTGTCGCAGTTGCACGTTGCTCCTTTGACCACGTTGCACTCGGAATGACAATCGCAATTCAACTGAGTATATTCATCCAAATCTCGTATTTTTGTATGTCGCGCCGTATCCCTCCCGTCGTTCTATCACAGAAAGGAATGGAGATGAAAATCGTTTTGCACCCCCCGGTCGATGACGCCCTTTGCCAACGGGTTCGCGACGCCGCGCCCGACGCCGATGTCGCGATGGTCGATGATCGCAATGTCATTGAAGCCGTTGCCGATGCCGAAATCGTCTTTGGCGTTTTTACGTCCGAGATGGTGCGCGCCGCGCCCAAGCTCAAGTGGATTCAATCCACGAGCGCGGGCATGGACAAAGCCCTGATTCCGGAAGTCGCAAACAGCGACATCGTCCTTTGCAATGCCAGCGGCGTGCATGCGGTGCAAGTGGCCGAACACGCCTGGGCACTCACCACGGCCCTCACGCGCGGGCTTCACGTTTCCCTCCGGCATCAGCGCGATCACGCATGGAAGCGACCGCCCCTCGCGGATTTGTTGGGGGCGACCATCCTCATCATCGGATTTGGAGGCATCGGGCAATACTATGCCCAACTCGCGCAGGGCTATGAGGCGCGTCTGATCGCGTTGGATATCCAAGGCGGCGACAAACCCGATTACGTGGAAGCGATCTGGGGCATGGATCGCTTGGACGAGGGCTTGCAACTCGCCGATGTCGTGTTCATCGCCGTGCCCTATACGCCCGAGACCGAAAAACTCATCGATGCCCGAACCTTGGGACTGATGAAAAACACCGCGTTTTTGGTCAACACCGCGCGTGGGCCCATCGTGGATGAAGCCGCTTTGGCCCAAGCCCTCAACGCCGGCGAAATCGCCGGTGCGGGCCTGGACGTGTTTGAACGCGAACCGCTCTCGCCCGATAGCCCGCTGTGGGACATGGAAAACGCCATCATCACCCCGCACGCCGCGGGGGGGTCGCCCAATCGGCACAACCGAACCGTGGCGTTTTTCTGTCAAAACCTCAAACGCTACTTGGCCGGCGAGCCGCTCTTCAACGAAGTGGATAAATCCCTCGGCTATCCCAAACGGGAACGCCGCGTCAGTTGAGGAAAAATGAAAAAACCCAACATCATCGCCATTCTCGTAGATGACATGGGCTATTCCGATCTGGGGGCTTATGGCGGTGAAATCCGAACGCCCAACCTGGATCGCTTGGCGGCTCATGGCCTGCGATTCACGCAGAGTTACAACTCGGCCCGCTGTTGTCCTTCGCGGGCTTCTCTGCTTACGGGCCTGTATTCCCATCAGGCGGGCATCGCCAATTTCACGGGCGCTGACCGCACCGCCGAGTTGGGGCCCGCGTACTTGGGGCGGCTGAACGACCGCTGCGTCACCTTGGCCGAAGTCCTCAAAACCGCGGGCTACAACGCGTACGGCGTCGGCAAGTGGCACGTCGGGGATCAGGTCGCCCCCACGGACCGGGGATTTGACGAGTACTACGGGTTCGTCAAAGGGCACAGCGCGCCGCAGTGGGAGCCGGAACACTACCGCCGCCATCCCGAATCCCGCAACCCGGAACGCGAGTACGCGCCCGACGCGTTTTATGCCACAGACGCATTTGGCGATTACGCCATCGAATTTATCGACCAAGCACAGCGCAAAGGCGCGCCGTGGTTCCTCTATCTCGCCCACTCTTCGCCGCATTTTCCCCTGCACGCGCCCGCGCAAACCCGGGATTCGTACCTCGAGATTTACCGCCGCGGTTGGGATGTGCTTCGCAGCGAACGCTACGAACGCCAGCGCGCCTCGGGCTTGGCAGCCGAGAACTGGCAATTCACCCCGCGTTCTCTCGTGCCCATCGAGGAAAACGCCGCCATCGCAAATGGGTATGGCGGCGAGCAGAATCCCGCGTGGGGCGATCTGCCCGCCGATCGCCGGGAGGATCTCGCCTATCGCATGGCGGTCTTTGCCGCGATGGTCGAGCACATCGACCGCGGCGTTGGCAGAATCGTCGCGCTGTTGGAAAAAACGGGCCAATTGGACAATACGCTCATCGCGTTCACGAGCGACAACGGCGCCTGTTACGAATGGGGCCCTTTTGGGTTTGACGTGCGAAGCAGGGCGGGCATCACGCACCTCCACACGGGCGAAGACCTGCAAAAGATCGGCGGGCCGGGCACGTACCACTCGGTGGGTAGCGCGTGGTCATGCCTGAGCAATACGCCGTTGCGGATGTACAAACACTACAACCACGAAGGCGGGAATTGCAGCCCATTCATCGCGCATTGGCCCGAAGGGATCGCGCGTCCCGACCGCTGGGTTCGCACCCCCATGCACCTGTTTGACCTCATGCCGACCCTGTGCGAAATCGCCGATGCCGACTATCCGGAAACGCGCCATGGGAAACGCATTCACCCGCAAGAGGGGATGAGCCTCGTCCCGGTGTTCGATGGACATGACCTACCCGAGCGCGCCCTGTGTTTCGATCACTTCGACGCCAGCGCGATCCGCAAGGGCCGCTGGAAATTGCTGCGCGGCAACACCCGCTATCCCACCCGCGACTGGGCGCTTTACGACATGGACGCGGACCGCTGTGAAACCACCGATCTCGCAACGGAATACCCCGACCTCGCCCGCGATCTCGAGCGCGAATGGCTCGCGTGGGCCACCCGCGTCAAAGTCCATCCCTACCACTTGGCCGCGGGCGCCGAGGACTGACCCCTGACCGTTGTTGCCAATCAGAGGATAGGTGATTGGGAAGGGCGGAGACTGACCACTAACGACTATCCCGAGGACGCCATGAACATCACCCAATTTGCGATGGAAGAGGTGCGTTGCTTTGCCGAACGCCAGCGATTCGACATTCGCCCCCTGACGTTTTTGGTGGGCGAAAACAGCACGGGCAAGACGACCGTGCTGGCGTGTTTCCAAACATTGGCAAATTATTTGAAACGCGGAGAAATAGATTTTAATACGCAACCCTATTCAATGGGCATTTTTCGGGATATCGTCAGAAACAGCCAGAAAAAGGAAAAAGCCTTTAAGCTGGGGCTTGCCATTGAGAGCGGCTCTGAGGAGGTCGAATACACCGTTGCGTTCGTGCAAAAAAGGGATGGGGTTGAACCCGCCATCGAGTCCATAACAATAAAATTCGCCGACGGCGAGATCGTTTTCAAATACTCGGATACGGGGAAAGGAGAGATGCGTCTCGCGGACTTTGATGCGGCGAAGAATCAATACCGCATTGACGTGCCCGATGGCTTTCCCGTTTTTTCGTTTGATTTTTGGATTCGCATGCTCAAAGGCGAAGGCAAACGCGCTTTCGAGAAGTATCTAAAGCAGAAATATCAGCGCGATAAATACCCGAGCATGATGCGCGGCATCTCCGTATTTAGCACATCGCCGATTCGGTCGCGCCCCAAGCGGACTTACGATCCGACGCGGGAATTTAACGACCCCGAGGGAAGCGATGTGCCGATGCGGTTGATGCGGACGCGAGCGTCAAAAAAAGCGCGATGGGAGCACTTGAAGCAAAAGTTGGTCGAATTTGGCAGGCGTTCGGAATTATTTGAGAACGTAGAAATTAAAAACCTGGGCGGGTCTCTCGGCGACCCCTTTCAACTGAAAGTCAAGGTGCGAGGCCCCAATGCCAATCTCATTGACGTGGGCTACGGCGTCAGTCAAATACTGCCGATTTTGGTGCCGATTTTGGACGCCGATATTTATGGCAACGCGAGAACGACCTTCTTATTGCAACAGCCCGAAGTCCATCTCCATCCCAAAGCGCAGGCGCAACTGTCTTCTCTGCTCGCTGAATTGGCGAGCCGAGGGCCACATGCGTTCATCGTTGAAACGCACAGCGACTATCTGATCGACCGCGCACGCATTGAAATCCGAAGAGGCAATATCAGCCCAAAAGACGTGTCGTTGATCTATCTGGAACCCAAGGGCCGCGTCGTCCATGCCCACAATATCCGCTTCGACAAAATGGCAAACATGCTCGACGTCCCCCCGCATTACGGCAAATTTTTCTTAAAAGAAACCGACCGTCTTATGGGCTTTGAGGATTGATTATGTGCGTTATTTTGGATGCCAACAGTCTCGGTCAATATAAGGACCCAAGCAATGCGGAGATGCAACCCGTGCGGGATTGGCTCAGGAGATTCGGGAAAATCGTCTATTCCGATACCGATAAATTTAGAGAAGAATGGGCAAGGGGAGGCGGACACAATTTGAGGCGGGAACTACAAAGGCGAAACAGACTCAAACTGGTGTCGATTCGAGATGTGCGACAAAAAGAGAATGAACTCAAAGGACAAATAGAATCGGATGACGAACACATCATTGCGCTCGCTCTGGTCGCAAACGTGAAGGTCTTGGTCTCCAACGACACGACATTGCACCGAGATTTCAAGAACCGCGATCTGGTCGGCGGCAAAGTGTATCAAACAGCGAGCCACAAACACCTGCTGACCCGAGATACTTGTCCTTAACCCTATCGCCCGCGATCTCGAGCGCGAATGGCTCGCGTGGGCCACCCGCGTCAAAGTCCATCCCCACTATTTGGATGCGGGCACCGAGGGCTGACTACTCTGTAAATTAAATAATTCGGAATTTCAATTTTTTAAGGGAGTGATGGATGTGATGCCGTACATCAAATAAGCCCTCGCCAACCGCGCTATCCCAAAAGCCCCTCAACGAAGTCATCACGCACAGCGCGCCAGTCCGTCTCGCAACGCCCTTCTCTTTTGCAACCCACCTCGCAGGCCAACGCATCAAAAGCAACCCCCGATGCTGTATCTGTACGCTGTTGCGTAACATCCGTTGAAAAAACAAAAAAGCCAGATGCTATATCTGGCTTTTTTCGTTGAAAGATCACTTGGGCGTTTTCCATAGCCGCACGATGAAGCGGCTCTCTTCCTCGATAAAGTCGGGTTCTGTTCCGTTGTGTTCCAGCATGCCGGGGATGATCCGATTACGCACTCCCATGCCGAGATGTTCAACATAGCCGTAATCGCGTAGGATCTCCTTGATCAATTCATTGCGGGCGGCCCGCAATCCTTCTTTCATCTTTTTTATGGTTACACCATTGGGAAGGCGGCCGGGCGAAATGACTTCGAGACGGTCGCGATACAAGGAGAGCTCGACATCCGTGCCGACGAGCGTGTAGTCGCGGTGCGCGACTGCATTCACGATGGCTTCCCGAATCGCATCCTCCGGAAATGCCGGCTTGCGGCACCGCCGCCCCCCTTCAAGCCACGCTGTGGTTCCCATGTTGCGAGTGCCAAAATCAACTGCTCTGTCGATGACGCCTCTGTACACTACGCGCTTGTCGGGCGAAAAGCTCGATACTAGAGGGCCTCTGATCAATTCCTCATCCGTCGTGTTGTAGTCTTTCTCGGTTCCCGGGAAGGCCGTCGCCGTAATACCGGCTTGGGGAAGTCGGCGATTTGGGTTTTGACCAAAAAGCAATAGGCCGGCAACCGTCGCGACCGGCGTGCCTCCCACCTCCGCGAGAATGTCGATATTGAGTAGGATGCGCCGCCACGCCTCGATATCCTCGGTTGCTGGGGCATCGCGCTTGAGGATAACGCGAAAGTAGTTCTCGATTCGAGCCAAGTCGAGGCTCTCCAACCCCATTTCAAGCACGGGCTTGATGTCATAGCGCATAATGCTGGCAGATTGGTAGAGCCGTCCTTCTTCGTCGCGACTCGCTTCGCGTGAAGTGCTACCGACGCGCACGAACGTCACCCAAGCTTTGCCGCGCTTCGCCTTGTATGGCTTGCCGGGGCTGTCCGCGGGCAGACCGAGAACGCCGACCACCATGCCATTGTCAAACGTGACGGAAGTCCAGGAAGGAATGATGGCCGGTTGGACATTTTCGCGGGCAATATTCATCGTCCATTGCTCTAATGTCTCCCGGCTCCGCATCAGACCTGTAATACGACCGTCGTCCTCTACGCCGATCAGAATCCGGCCCCCCTCAAAGTTGAGAAGTGCTGAAATCTCTTTTGCCAGTACTTCGGGGCTAATGTCATCCCGCTTAAACTCGACTTTGGAATTTTCCCCATTGCGAATCAGTTCGATCAATTCAGCCTTGTTCATGATTCCATTCCTCAAAATCCATACTTCCTGCGGCGGCGTTCGAAAGCTTCCTTGCCTCCTTCGAGGATTTCTTCGATCAGTTCCCGAACCGGGCGCGCATCGATGGAGCCTACGTGCTCGGCCGCGATGCGCGCGGTCCCTCCATCGGCCTCGCCGGATGGCGTCAGCCCGACGATCATCTCGGCGTCGCCGAGCACGGGGATGTTCGCGCTGTGGGTAGAGAAGACGAACTGACGCCCGCGCTTCTCCTCGCGCATTTTGGGGACGATGCCTTCCGTGATGAAGCGGTTGTCGAGATCGTCCTCCGGCTGATCGACGATCAGCGGCGCGTCCGATTCCAACAAGAGGAGCAACAACACCGCGGTTGCTTTCTGACCGGTTGAAAGGGCTTCGAGCGCGTGCCAGGCAGGCGGGCCGCCGGCAGGTGCCGCGTTGAGTTGGATGGTCGTCGTCGTCGGCAACTCCAATTCTTCAATCTGCATCAGGACATCGGCAGGGGCCTCGGCAAGGCGCGTTGCCTGCGAGGGCGGGATCGCGTAGGCGTCCCGAACCGTTCCCTCCCTACAGCTTTCGACGAATTGGGCGAGTGAAAAGCCCTCATCCTCGGCGATGGCGTCAATGGCCTCCGAGAGACGACCGCCGATTTGATCGCGGAGGAGTTGGAACAGCGGCTCGCGGTCGCCCGCGGGAGTGACTTCGACCCGAACGCGACCGCGCAACTTTTTGCCGACCTTTTTCGCGGCCCGAGCCAAAAGGCGAAATTCCTCCGCCTTGACTTCTTCCCAATCCACGAGCAGCGCACGGCGTTGCGTTGCGAGCTCGGCCTCTAAGCGTTGCAACAAGGCGCGGCGGTCGCGCAACGGCCGCAACGCTTCGATCTCGCGCCGCAGGCGAATAAACTCCTCGCCATCTCCGGCTGATTCCCGGAGTTCGCGCAGGATTTTTTGATATGCGGCATCGACCTCGCGTTTGCGTTTGCCCCAGCGAGATCGCACCTCGGCGACCCCCTCATCGGCGCGTTTCAGCGCGGCTTCGAGTTGGCGAGCCACCGGCTCGAGGTCGTCGCTCAACCGCTCCAGTATCCCATCGGCCCCCGCGAGGATGTTCTTGCCGGGCAGGTCTTCGAGTGCCCTCGCCGAGAGAAATACGCGATCGATGGGCAGTTCCTGGCGCAACAGGTCCAGGCATTCGCGAAATGTTTCCAGCCGCTCGGGGATCGAGTCGAGCACGCGCTCCTCGCGGACGAGCAAACTCTGTTCGCGCAGGCGGTCTTCGAGTCCGGCCGCTTGAAATTGTTTGAACCTCTCCTCGAGGCCGAGCAGGGTAGCCAGTCGCTCTTCGATTTGCTCGCGCTCGGTCCGAACATCGAGGGCGACGCGTCTGACCTTTTCGAGTTTGCGGCGGAGATTGACTTTGCGCCGGGCGAAATCGGCATTCCGCCCCATGAAGCGGTCGAGCAGGCGGGTGAGTTTCTCCCGGCTCTTGGCGAGTTCCGATATTTCATGTTGCCCGTACACCTCGATGTGGGGGAGTATTTCGCTTGGCAACAGGTTCGATAGATGGCCGCTCTCGTCGCGCACGACAGGCGGATTGGGGACGGTTCGCTCGATCAAGTACTCCCGTTTCGCAGGGCGATGGGACCGGACGCGAAGCGATATTTTCGTCCCGCTGCGGAGCACTTGGCGGACGATGCCCTCGTGCGCTTTGCCGGCGTCTTCGCCGATGGGCGCCACGCCGAGCACGTATCGCAGGCTTTCGATAACCGTGGATTTGCCCGCGCCGCGCCCGCCGACGAGTACGTTCAAATTGGGGTTGAAGCGAAGGGCCGCGCCATCGAGAAATCCGCCCTCCCACGTCAGCGAAAGGAGCTCGGCATGTTCTTCCGGGATGGGGTCGCTCGCCAGCCGAATCCGCGACCCCGGATCGAGAAAGGCCTGGCGCAACCCTTCAACTGTGACCTCGGACATCTTGATATAGCATGTCGCCTCAGGGGCTTCTAGATCTTCGGGATTGACGATATCCCTCGCGTTGATCGCGGCCACGGCCCGGTTGTCACCCGCCGCAGGGGTACGCCGGTAATCGGGGTTCTCGTTTTTGACGATTTCGCGTATCCCCTGCGGCAAGCTCTCGACAGACCCCGGAATTTGAATCGCGAGGAGTTCTTCACTTTGCCATGCCTGGATCCGCGCCTGTCCCGAAAGAACCTCGAATAGCCCGTTGTCGGCGGTCACATGCGCGGCGATGGCGATGCCGCCCCGTTTTCGGACCTGTGCGAGTATCTCGACAAAAGTATTGCGCGACAGATCCGAGGATGGCTCGGTCCCCGCGATCCCAAACTCGCCGAGGAATCTTCCGAGTTGCTCCTCGGCGGTCTCTTGCGGATAGATGCAAAGGACGTGGATGCCCTCTGTGGAGGAGAGTTCAAAACCGGGAAATATCGCAATTTCTCGGCCCTCGGCGGCGTCTCGAAATGCGGAGACGCCACCCGCGCTGTTGTGATCGGTAATCGCGAGCACGGACACGCCGAGCTCCTCGGCCTTTGCGACGATGGCCTCGGCGTGGGACCGAGCGTCGCCTTTGGCTTTTTGACCGCGGAAGTTACCGCCGTACCCGTGCGGGTTGACCTGCAGCGCGCACCGATGAAACACGGCGCCCGCCGGCATCGCTTTTGCGTTGGCTTTTTTCATGTTCTCTCTTTAGGTGGAATAGATCGACAAGGGGCACGCACGGGGAATATATACAATCGGCGTCTATCGTCAATATTTCCCCGTCTTATTGCCTCGCGTTGGGCAGGGCCGTATATTGCGAGACGAGAGGAGATATTTTCACAATCGCATTTTTCGGAGGCATCGCTTTGACCCATCCATTTTTTGAACGGCCCATTCTCAACTCGCCTTACGCACATCCGAGCAGGCATTGGGACTTGGACGAGGCCGGGCAGCCGACTCAGAAGATCGTCGAAAGCCGGCGGCAGGTCAAATTCATCACGCCGATCCCAAAGCCCAAGCGGCAACGGGGCGCGAAACAAGCGGCGTTGATCTTCGACGAGGGAAAGGGGCTTTCCACCGAGCAGCAGCAGTACGCGCACGCGGAAATCATCAACGGGGTTCGGCGGCAGCTCGACTTGTGGCGAAGCATACCCGATCCGAACCAATGGCGCGTCACCGCCGAGACCGCCCGCTTGCTCCGGCACTGGCGGCATCACGCTTTCAGCGGGATTCGGCCCTTCTTTTGCCAAATCGAAGCGGTGGAGACCGCGATCTGGCTCACCGAAGTTGCGCCGCGCATGGGGCGGGTCGGCAGGGACTTCCTCGACCATCTCGCCAATGCCAACGACGAAGCCAACCCCGAGCTGCCGCGCCTCGCGCTCAAGTTGGCGACGGGCGCGGGCAAGACCACTGTCATGGCGATGTTGATCGCGTGGCAGACCATCAACGCGGCGCGCCATCCGCAAAGCCGCAGATTCACGCGGGGCTTCTTGGTGGTCGCGCCGGGCATCACGATTAAGGATCGCCTGCGCGTGTTGCAACCCAATGATCCGGACAGCTATTACCAAAGCCGCGAGTTGATCCCGAGCGACATGTTGCCCGATCTCAAAAAGGCGAAAATCGTCATCACCAACTACCACGCATTCAAGCGGCGCGAGCGCGTCGAACTCGCCAAGGGCAGTCGGTCCTTGCTCGAGGGGCGCGGCGAGGTGCTCTCGACTTTGGAAACCGAGGGGCAGATGTTGCGCCGGGTGATGCCCGAACTCATGGGCGTCAAGAATGTCATGATCCTCAACGATGAAGCGCACCACTGCTACCGGGAAAAGCCGGGCGAGGACGAGGAGGGCAAGCTCACGGGCGACGACCGACGGGAAGCGAAGAAAAACGCGGAAGCCGCCCGCCTGTGGATTTCCGGGCTCGAAACAGTGGGCGAAAAACTCGGCATCGGCCGGGTGATAGACCTCTCGGCGACGCCGTTCTTTTTGCGCGGGTCGGGCTATGCCGAAGGCACGTTGTTCCCCTGGACGATGAGCGACTTTTCGCTGATGGACGCCATCGAATGCGGCATTGTCAAGTTGCCCCGCGTGCCCGTGGCCGACAATATTCCGGGTGGGGACATGCCGAAGTTCCGCAATTTATGGGAACACATCCGCGCGGCGATGCCAAAGGCGAGCCGGTCCAAATTCCTCGATCCCCACAGCTTGCCCGTCGAGCTCCAGACCGCTTTGGACGCGCTGTACGGGCATTACGAGAAAACCTTCGAGCAGATGAACGCCGCGGGCATCGAGGTGCCGCCGTGCTTCATCGTGGTGTGCAACAACATCTCGACCTCCAAGTTGGTCTATGACTACATCTCGGGCTTTTACCGCGAAAATGACGACGGTTCGCGGAGCTTGGAAAACGGCCGCCTGCGCCTTTTCCGCAATTTTGACGCGCATGGCACCCCCTATGCCCGGCCGCGCACCTTGTTGGTCAACAGCGAACAATTAGAATCGGGCGACGCGCTGGACAAAAACTTCCGCGCCATGGCCGCAGACGAAATCGACCGCTTTCGGCGCGAAATCATCGCGCGCACCGGAGATCGCCAAGATGCGGAGAACATCGACGATCGCGCGTTGCTGCGCGAGGTGATGAACACCGTGGGCAAACCGGGGCGGCTCGGGGATTCGATTCGCTGTGTGGTATCCGTCGCCATGCTCACCGAAGGGTGGGACGCAAATACCGTCAGCCATGTGCTCGGCATCCGCGCTTTTGGCACGCAGTTGCTCTGCGAGCAGGTCGTCGGACGCGCCCTGCGCCGGCAATCCTACGAGCTCAATGAGCAGGGCCTGTTCGACGTGGAGTACGCCGACGTGTTGGGCATCCCCTTCGACTTTACGGCAAAGCCCGTCGTCGCCCCGCCGCAGAAGCCGCGCGCGACCATTCAGGTCAAAGCCGTGCGCCCCGAACGAGACGCCCTTGAAATTCGCTTTCCGCGCGTGGGCGGGTACCGCGTGGCGCTGCCGCAAGACCGCCTTTGCGCCGCGTTTAACGACGACGCGACGCTCGTGCTCACGCCCGAGTTCGTGGGGCCATCGCGCACGCGCAACCAAGGGATCATCGGCGAGGGCGTCGATCTCACGCTGATTCACACCGAGAACCTGCGGCGCGCGACCTTGCTCTTTCACCTAACTAGGCGGTTGCTCTACACAAAGTGGCGCGATCCGGGCGAGGCGCCAAAGCTCCACCTGTTCGGCCAACTCAAACGGATCACGCGCTACTGGCTGGACAACCACCTCATCTGCAAGGGCCGCACGTACCCCGCGCAACTGATGTACCAGGAACTGGCCGACCTCGCCTGTGCGCGCATCACCGACGCGATCACGCGCCACCACGCTGCCGAGCGTCCCGTCGAGGTCATGCTCGATTCCTACACCCCCTCGGCCTCCACCGCGCAGGTCAATTTCAACACGTCCAAGACCAGCCGCTACGAAACCGATGCCCGGCGTTGCCACGTCAATTGGGTCGTCCTCGACAGCGATTGGGAAGCCGAGTTTTGCCGCGTCGCCGAATCCCATCCGCGCGTCAAAGCCTACGTGAAAAACCACAATCTCGGCCTGGAAGTGCCCTATCGCTGCGGATCGGAGTCCCGCACCTACATCCCGGATTTCATCGTGCAGCTCGACGATGGCAAGGGCGATGCCGACCCGTTGCACCTGATCGTGGAGATCAAGGGCTATCGCGGCGAAGACGCAAAGGACAAGAAGGCCGCGATGGAGACCTATTGGATCCCGGGCGTGAACCGCCTCCGCGATTACG
This sequence comes from Candidatus Latescibacterota bacterium, assembly GCA_965242535.1. Lineage (GTDB taxonomy): Bacteria > Latescibacterota > UBA2968 > UBA2968 > UBA2968 > VXRD01. Next base: position 2,639,039 of record OZ251458.1, on the reverse strand, counting down.
GTCGCTGGGCCTTTGCCGAATTTACAGATGTTTATGAAATCGAATCCGCATTTGCCGATAGGGTGCGCGAGTTGATCGCGAACCCGCCCCGAGGTTGACACGAGGCGATGGGTTTTCTATCTTTCCCTCGTTCACTATCCCAACCCAAAAGACGATCCACATGGAGGGTTTTATGACCACGCTGATTTTTGATACCTTTGTCAAAGAACTGATGCAGGCCGGGATGTCCGAAGAACAAGCCGAGGTGCTGGCGCAGTCTCAAGCCGCATTGATCGCTGAAAAATTGGCGACCAAGCAGGATTTGAAAGAGATGGAAGTGGGGCTGAAGCGCGAGATGCATGAGATGGAAATGCGATCTGTTGACCGCCCGACAACTTTTGCGGAAAGTACTTTTCGTCTGAGGCGCCAGATGAAGGGGATGGAAAGGCGATTGAGGCGCCAGATGAAGGGGATGGAAAGGCGATTGAGGCGCGATATGCAGGAATTGAAGCACGATTTGACTGTGCGTCTCGGCTTCATAATGGTCGTCGCCATCGGCGTGGTCGTCGCTTTGGTGAAACTTTTGTAAGAAGCCATCTAAAAACTCGGGCCGCCATTGAAAGAGTCGCAAAAACATTCACTTTTCGCAGGTCAAAACCGTACAGACCGCGAAAATAGGACGCCTTGATTCCCCCCTTCCTCGCAGGAAGGGGGGCTAGGGGGGTAGGTCCCGATAATTTTTAGATGGCTTCTAAGGGTGATCCTATCTAAACGGCTGAGTTTCGTCGTCTTGTGTTGATGTTCATTTTTTTTAGGAGGGTTTTATGACCACGCTGATTTTTGATACCCACGCCTTTGTCAAAGAACTGACGCAGGCCGGGATGTCCGAAGAACAAGCCGAAGTGCTGGCACGTTCGCAAGCGACGTTGATCGCTGAAAAATTGGCGACCAAGCAGGATTTGAAAGAGATGGAAGTGGGGCTCAAACGCGATATACATGAGATGGAAATGCGATCTGCTGACCGCCCGACAACTTTTGCGGAAAGTACTTTTCGTCTGAGGCGCCAGATGAAGGGGATGGAAAGGCGATTGAGGCGCGAGATGCAGGAATTGAAGCACGATATGACTGTGCGGCTCGGCTCCATGGTGGTCGTCGCTATCGGCGTGGTCGTCGCTTTGGTGAAACTTTTGTAAGAAGCCATCTAAAAACTCGGGCCGCCATTGAAAGAGTCGCAAAAACATTCACTTTTCGCAGGTCAAAACCGTACAGACCGCGAAAATAGGACGCCTTGATTCCCCCCTTCCTCGCAGGAAGGGGGGCTAGGGGGGTAGGTCCCGATAATTTTTAGATGGCTTCTAAGGGTGATCCTATCTAAACGGATGAGTTTCGTCGTCTTGTGTTGATGTTCATTTTTTTTAGGAGGGTTTTATGACCACGCTGATTTTTGATACCCACGCCTTTGTCAAAGAATTGACGCAGGCTGGGATGTCCGAAGAACAGGCCGAAGTGCTGGCACAGTCTCAAGCCGCATTGATCGCTGAAAAATTGGCGACCAAGCAGGATTTGAAAGAGATGGAAGTGGGGCTCAAACGCGATATCAAAGAACTGGAAGTGGGGCTCAAACGCGATATGAAGGAGATGGAAGCCAATCTCAAACGCGATATGAAAGAGATGGAAACGCGCTTGAAGCACGATAGCAAAAAATTGGAGCGCGACATGAAAGAGATGGAATTGCGTCTGAAGCACGATATGACTGTGCGTCTCGGCTCCATGGTGGTCGTCGCCATCGGCGTGGTCGCCGCGCTGGTGAAGTTGTTGTAAGAGTAAATTTTATTTTTTTCATTCGCTCCACGGCAGTACGTCTTGCTCCCATCGCGCAATGAGGGCGATCGGGGGTAAGACCGATCCTTTGGAGCTTTTTTATTTTTTAGACACGTAGAGAAAGGATCGCACGCATGGCGAAACGAACGCGAACGGCCAAATCCGTCGAGACCCTCACGCATGGGGACGCAACGCGCAAGAACATTCCCACCGCCGAGCATCGAGCCGTGATGCGCGAGGAGGATCAAAACCCGATCCGCGTCGCGTATGAGCGGCGCAACCGCGACCTCGATCCGCAACTCGTCTGGCGCGGTAAGGACGAGCAAGATGGGGCGGATTTGATCGTTCAAGCGCCGCCGCTTTTCATCCAAGAGAAGGTCCACCCCAAAGTGCTGATCGACGATTTGATGCGCCAAAGCGCGGAACGAGCCGCCACCGCGTCGGGCGAGCAGACCGATCTGTTCGCCGATTTCAACGGCTTGCCCGATCCGAGCGCGGCGACCGAGTTCTATCAGCACGACGCCAACTGGTCGAATCGCATGATCCTCGGCGACAGCTTGCAAGTGATGGCGTCCCTGGCCGAGCGCGAGGGCATGCGCGGGCAAGTGCAGTGCATCTACATCGACCCGCCCTACGGCATCAAGTTCAATTCCAATTTCCAGTGGTCCACCACCAGCCGCGATGTGCGAGATGGCAAGCGCGAGCACATCACGCGAGAACCCGAGCAGGTCAAGGCGTTTCGGGATACGTGGCGCGATGGCATCCATTCCTACCTGACCTACCTGCGCGACCGCCTAACCGTCGCACGCGATCTGCTGACCGAGAGCGGCTCCGTGTTCGTGCAGATCGGCGACGAAAATGTCCATCGCGTCAGAGCGTTGATGGACGAGGTGTTTGGGGAGGATAATTTTGTAAGTCAGATTGCATTTGTGACAACGACAAGTTCGACAGCGGCAGAACTCCCGAGCGTGTTTGATTATTTGATATGGTATGCCCGCTCAAAAGAAAAAGTAAAATATAGGCGTTTATGGCGCGAAAAATCCGTAGGAAGCAAGGGGGCATCACATTACAAAAAAATTGAAACTATCGCTGCCCTTAAAAACTCTGCCTTTGAGCAATCCCGCTTTGCATCATTAGCTGATTTAACATCGCAAAGCGGGATTGCTTTTCCATTTCAGTTTCAGGGACAAATATACACATTGCAACGAGGGTCTTGGAAAACCAGCGAGCAGGGATTGCACCGTTTAGCATCTAGTGGTCGCATTGCGGTTTTGGGAAATACCCCACGCTATGTCAGGTTTGTAGATGATTTCAGTGTATTTGAACACTCAAACAGTTGGACAGACCAATTGTCAGAGCAATACAAAAATTATGTCGTTCAAACTTCAACTAGAGTCATCCAACGTTGCATCCTCATGACCACCGACCCCGGCGACCTCGTCCTCGATCCCACCTGCGGATCGGGCACGACTGCTTATGTCGCAGAGCAGTGGGGGCGGCGGTGGATCACCATCGACACCAGCCGAGTTGCCCTCGCGTTGGCGCGTGCGCGCGTCATGGGGGCGCGTTATCCGTATTATCTCCTCGCGGACAGCGCGGAGGGGCAGCGCAAGGAAGCGGAACTCAGTCGCATTGCGCCATCGGAAACGCCCGCGTATGGCGACATCCGACAGGGCTTTGTGTATGAGCGCGTGCCGCACATCACCTTGCGAGACATCGCCAACAACGCGGAAATCGACATCATCTATGAGAAGCATCAGAAAGAGCTCGAACCGCTTCGGGAATCGCTCAACGAGGCCCTCGGCAAAACGTGGCGGGAATGGGAAATCCCGCGCGAAGTTGACGAATCGTGGTCGGACGAGGGCAAGGCATGGCACGGCAAATGGTGGGCACAGCGCATCGCGCGGCAAAAAGAGATCGACGCGTCGATCGCGGCAAAAGCGGAGTATGAGTATCTCTACGACAAGCCCTACGAGGACGCAAAGAAGGTGCGCGTCGCCGGCCCGTTCACGGTGGACAGCTTGTCGCCGCATCGCGTCTTGGGCATCGACGAAAACGACGACCTCATCGACGGCGCCGCAGACGCCCAACGCGGCGAAAGCGAAGATGAATCGCGGGATTTTGCCGAGATGATCATGGAGCACCTCAAAACCGCGGGCGTGCAACAAGCGCGCAAAGACGGCCGGATCGCGTTTTCGTCCCTCGCGCCGTGGCCGGGGGATTTGGTTTGCGCCGAGGGCACGTACGCCGAGGGCGACGAAGATTCGGGCATTTACAAACGCGCGGGCATTTTCATCGGCCCCGAGTTCGGCACGGTCTCGCGTCCCGATCTGGTGCGGGCCGTGCGCGAGGCGGGCGAGGCCGATTTCGATGTGCTCATCGCCTGCGCGTTCAACTACGACGCCCAATCCACGGAGTTCGACAAACTGGGGCGCGTCCCGGTGCTCAAAGCGCGCATGAACGCGGATCTCCACATGGCCGACGATCTCAAGAACACGGGCAAGGGCAATTTGTTCGTCATCTTCGGGGAGCCGGATATCGACATCCTCGACGCAGACGACGGTCAAGTCCAAGTCAAGATCAACGGCGTGGACGTGTTCCATCCCAACACCGGCCAAATCCACAGTCACGAAGCCGATGGAATCGCCTGTTGGTTCATCGACACGGACTACAACGAGGAGAGTTTCTTCGTCCGCCACGCCTATTTCCTCGGCGCGCGCGATCCGTACAAATCCCTCAAGACCACCCTCAAAGCCGAGATCGACCCCGACGCTTGGGCCACATTGCACAGCGACACCTCGCGGCCATTCGCCAAACCCACCTCCGGACGCATCGCGGTCAAAGTGATCAACCACTTGGGCGACGAAGTGATGAAAGTGTTTCGGGTATAAGGCCGTTGCTCGCGGCGAAAGGCTATTGTGCCCAACGCTTACATCGGAGAGAAAAATGAATATCGTGCTGAATATCGACGATGAAATCGTAAAAAAAGTCCACAAAATAGCACGCCACAAAAACACAACGCTGGCGGCAATGGTGAAGGACTATTTGACCTCCGTATCCAATGCAGACGTCGACAAACGGCGGGAACAAGACGCCCACGACACGCGCAATTTCAAGGAGTTGCTCGCGTCTTGCCCGCTCAACGGCATCGACCTGACCCGAACGTGCGACTTTCCACGCGACTTCGAATTTGCCGATAGAGATAGGAAAATAAAAAAAATTGACCTCCCTAATTTATTATAAAATATCTGGATATGCGAACTTGAGTTCAATCCTTTAGGATTGAAAATCAACTATTGACACATGAGACGTGAAACGATATTTTTTATGATGAAAAACAAAAGACTTACCCATATCGAGATAGGAGAATTTCGGCATGAACCAATCTGAACTTCGCCAGTTGCTCAACCGCCTGTGCGGGCTTTCAGAGAACGAATGGCTCGAGTTCAAGGAAGCAAAAAAGGGGCATGACTTCAATAAGTTAGGCCAGTATTTCTCCGCGCTTTCCAATGAAGCCAACCTCAACGCGCAAGCGTGCGGCTGGTTGGTATTCGGCGTACGCGATGATCGTTCGGTTTGCGGTAGCCAGTTCCGCAAAGACCCAGCGGCCCTTAATCGCTTGAAACATCAGATCGCCAATCATACGACGGGCAACCTCACATTTGTCGATATTCACGTCGTCGATCACCCGAACGGTCGCGTCGTGATGTTCGAGATTCCGGCCGCATTACAAGGCATTCCAACGGCGTGGAAAAGACATTGGTACGGACGCGATGGCGAGTCCCTCGTCCCTCTTAGCCTGCTGGAGTTGGAAAAAATTCGGTCAAATTTTTCTGACGAGTATCCGATCAATCCAGACTGGAATCGCCACGAGTACGCCCCAGACTTGGCTATTGCCAACCTGATTGGGGCGTGGAATGAGCTCAACGGAGCGGATGTAGAGATCGTGTGTCAACTGATCGACGATGGGGATTACGCAAAGTGGATTCCCAAAATGAGGGAGATGTTAAACCAAGCGATAAGCCCTGTGAGATATGTAAATGGAAAATGGTATGTCGATGATCGAAAAGAACTGTGGCAGGTGTTGGGCAAACGAGTTTTTGACGAGAATCTGAACGCTCTAAAACAATGCGCCATCGCTGTCTTGTCCGGGTGCGATCCCCAGTTTGACTTGCCTCCAGATAAACGCTATACCGCCGATATCTACGGAAAGACATCGAAGTACTCATCTGCGCTTCGAAAAGGGCTGGCCGAAACGCTGGCACTTCTCGGCACTGCCCCCGCCGCTTTGGTCAATTTTTCACCTCAACACGGGGGGCGGAAGCCAAAAGATACGGCTGATTTTGTCGTGCGAGAAATACTCGACCCTGCGGATTGGGTGTTGTGGGGAAGCCTTGGGAACCTTCTCCCGACACTCGCAGAAGCAGCCCCGGATCAATTTTTGGATGCCGTGGAAAATGCCTTGCAACGATCCCCTTGCCCATTTGATGAGCTTTTCGCCCAAGAGGGTGCTCCGATCACCGGCAGCAGTTATATGGCGAACTTGCTGTGGGCATTGGAAACACTCGCTTGGGATGCCGAATACCTCGTCCGCGTATGTGTGATTCTCGGCAAACTCGCCAGCCGCGATCCGGGCGGCCCTTGGGCAAACCGTCCCGCCGATTCGCTGTCCATGATCTTACTGCCCTGGCTTCCACAAACGATCGCGCCAGTTGAAAAACGCAAAGTCGCCGTTCAAACGCTCTGCGATGAATTGACAGAAATTGCTTGGAACCTGATCGTCAGCCTGTTGCCCGGCTCGCCCCGGGGAACCACTGGGACTCGCAAACCGGCCTGGCGCGATACCATACCCGATGATTGGACAGAAAAAGCGACGGTGCGGGATTATCACAATCAGGTGGCATTCTATGCCGAACGCGCAGTCACAATCGCAGGTTGTGATACCGATAAACTCGGCGAACTGATTGACCATTTAGACGATTTGCCCGAACCTTCATTTGACAAATTGCTCCAGACTTTGGCGTCTGATTCCATTACAGCACTGCCAGAAGACAACCGGTTACCCCTTTGGGACAAACTCGTAAAATTCACATCTCAACATCGGAGTTTCTCGGACGAAAAATGGGCTTGGGATGATGAATCGCTCGCGCCTATTGAGGCCGTTGCGAACGGGTTGGCTCCGAAGAGTCCTTTGAATCGCCATCGCAGATTATTCAGCCACAATATTTGGGATCACCATACAAAAAATGAAAACTGGGCAGAGCAACTCGATAGAGATCGCCAGAAAGCGATAAAAGAGATTTTGGCTTGCGGTGGAGTGGATTTGGTACTTCGATTCGCCGAAATTGTCGAGGCCCCGTGGGATGTTGGTCGTTCCTTGGGTGCGATTGCCCAAGGGGAAAACGACAGACGCCTTCTGCCCGCATTATTGGAAACCGAGAATGACAAACTCGCGTCGTTTGCAAATGACTATGTCAGAAGCCGCCAAAATACCGATGGATGGGAATGGGTCGATGGCTTTGATACCTCGCACTGGTCAGCTTCGCAAATCGGTCGATTCTTAGCCGCTTTGCCCTTCACGAGAGAATCGTGGCACCGCGCGACAAAATGGCTCGGCAAATCCGAAGGGGAATACTGGAGCAAAACCAGCGCGAACCCATATAGTACCGATGGGGATCTCCGCTTTGCCATAGACAAACTGATCGCGCATGGCAGACCCCATGCGGCCATCAAATGTCTGTGTCTGATGCGCCAAATGAGCCACGGCAAACAGCCATTGGAAAATGCGCTATGTGTCAAGGCCCTTTTGGCCGCTATTTCTTCTGACGAACCTTCCCATGAATTAGCGACGCATGGCATCATTGCAATCGTAAAGGCTTTACAGGACGATCCCAAAACCGATCCCGACGCGCTTTTTCAAATCGAATGGGCATATCTGTCCTTGCTCAACGAGTATTATTACCCTGACGCATCGCCGAAGACATTGGAAAATGGGCTGGCTTCCGATCCCGAGTTTTTCTGCAAAGTGATACGCCGCGGCTATTGGTCAAAAAGGGAAATGGAATCCCCGCAGAAATTCAGTGACCGAGACAAACGTATTGCCGACAACGCATACAAACTCCTCGATAAATGGCAGACGCCGCCAGGTACGCAACCGGATGGTCAATTTTTGCCGGAACGATTCAAGAGGTGGTTCAAACGAATAAAAGAAGCGTGTGTTGAATCTGGGCATCTCGAAATCGCCCTCCACCATCTCGGAAAAGTGCTCATTCATGCTCCACCGGATCCAAAAGGGCTGTGGATCCATCGAACCCTCGCATCCGCGCTCAATGCGGAGGACGCAGGGGAAATGAGGGAGGGATTCTGGATCGGGATTTACAACGCTCGCGGGGTTCATACGGTCGATCCAACGGGAAAACCAGAGCGAGAGCTCGCCAAAAAATACAGGCAACAGGCCGAAGAAGTTGAAGATGCAGGCTATCATCGTTTTGCTCATACACTTCGGAAATCAAAAAAAGAATACGATCGGGAGGCGGATGTGTATATCGCCGAACATGAAAGTGCCCGACAACAAAGTGCCCGACAACTGGCGCGTCTCGGCGGGAGCGAGCCACAACTGCAATCCATTCCACGCCAACGGACTGATCGCGCATGATTTTAGTTGATACCTCTGTCTGGATCGATCATTTGCGTAGCGAAGACCACCACTTGATTATCTTGTTAGATAAAGGTCTGGTAATGACTCACCCCATGGTCGTAGGGGAACTGGCTTGCGGCAATCTGAGGAATCGCAGAGCGATTTTGACGATGTTCGGGAATTTGCCCCGTGCATCCATTGCCACCGATGACCAAGTGCTTCGCTTCATTGAACGGAACCAACTCATGGGCAAGGGTATCAACTATATCGATTTTCATTTGCTGGCCGCCACCGAATTGACTGAAGCGGCTGAACTTTGGACACGCGATAAAGATCTTATGGATGTTGCTTCAAAACTAAATCTCGCTTATGAAATTTAGTTGCGTGTTTGGCGATTGCGATTTGTCGAAAATGGATCATGGCCTGCGATGAACAAAAAAAGAAACTGATTTATAGAACGATTCAGCAGCATCTGGGAACGGGCTATCTGCTCAATACACCGGGCATTTTGATCGAGGCCATACGCGAGGGCAGGCTCACTGTATCCCGAGCAGACGCGATCAAAAACACGTTGGCGCGGAACCGATTTGTCATGCCATTTGCATCTTTCCAGAATTTTATCTGAAGCAGGACACCGTCGCCTGCTGACAAAAAAGGTCGCGAGGGGTACCTCCCCGCGACCTTTTGGTCTAAAGCAAAAAAAGTGGGAAGAACTGACCGCAGGGGTGTTCACGCGACGACGGTAGTTTTGGAGGATGGCCCTCATGATACCCCATGGCATTACAGTGACCATGACCCCTTCGCATCCGGGCGACTTCATCCGCACAGAGGTCATCGAGGAATTGGGGCTAAGCGCGACGCGGGTAGCCGAGATTTTGGGGATTCCCCGGGCGATGCTTTCAAAGGTGCTAAACGGCCATGCCGCGCTCTCGCCGGAAATGGCCCTCCGCATTGAAAAGGCGTTTGACATCCGCATGGATATGCTGTTGCGAATGCAGGCTTGGTATGACGCCTCGCAAATGCGCGCTCGTGCAAATGAGATCGAGGTTCAACGGTACGCATCCACTTGAAGGAGTTCCCATGCTCAACACTGCACTGGCCGTTGTGAAAAACGGCAAAATCGAAACGATAGAACACCTTGCGTTGTCCGAAGGGCAAAAAGTGCTGGTAACTCTGTTGCCCGACGATGCGACTTTCTGGCAAGAAATTAGCCAACAAACGCTGAAACGAATTTGGGGCGACAAAGAGGACGACGTATATGCCCAATTACTCGATGTATGATATTGTGCTTGTTCGTTATCCCTTTTCCAATTTGCGTGCGTCCAAAGTGCGCCCAGCGATTATTGTGAGCGCGTCCCATGTTTCTCAAGATGTCTTTATTGTTCCCCTCACCAGCCAAACACAAAATCTATTGATTGGCGAATTTGTGCTTGAAAATTGGGAACGATCAGGACTCAATGTCGCGTCGGCTGTTAAACGCGGCATATATACCATTCATCGGGACTTGCTTCTCAAGAGAGTGGGGCACCTCACACAGAAAGATCAAACGACCTTGATTTTATCTTTGCGAAATTGGCTGAACCTCATGTAGATTTCTTTCGGGCGAACTCGTAGTCCAAGAGCTTGGGGCAATATAGAAAAGTGATGAAAGTGTTTCGCGTATGAGGGCGTTGATCGCGGCGAAAGGCTATTGCCCCCAACGCTTACATCGGAGAGAAAAATGAATATCGTGCTGAATATCGACGATGAGATCGCAAAAAAAGTCCACAAAATTGCACGCCGCAAAAACACAACGCTGGCGGCAATGGTGAAGGACTATTTGACATCCGTATCCAATGTAGATGTCGACAAACGGCGGGAACATGTGGCTCGGTTGAAGGATTCTTTCCAAAAAATGAGCCGCGACATGGGACCTCGTAAATGGACGCGGGAAGATCTCCATGCCCGATAGAGAATTTATAGATACCAATATTTTGGTCTATGCGTACGATCGGCACGCCCTAGAGAAACACTTACGAGCCCAAGAGTTACTCACGAGAGGCATTGAAGATGAGACCGCGGTTTTGTCCGTGCAGGTGCTCGGTGAATTTTTCAATGTGGTGACCAAACGCATTCCCCATCCGCTTTCGATTGAGGAAGCGGAGGAAGCGATAGACCTGTTCAGTATTTTACCGGTGGTGGAACTCAATTTGGCCCTAGTGCGACGGGCGATCCATACACATTTGCGATACGGGATCACGTATTGGGATTCTTTGATTGTCGCCGCCGCGGAAAGGGCGGGTTGCAACCGGATTTTTTCTGAAGATCTAAACCCGGGACAATCCTACCACGGTATCGTTGTCGTCAATCCTTTTTGAGGATTCTGAAACGCTCTTTTTGGAACGCTTACGGGGCTACGGCAGAATCTCATTGCCAAATGCGGTCAAATTCGTTCATAAATACAGGGAGGTCAAAAAAAATTTGGCCTCCCTAATTTATTGTAAAATCGCTGGATGTGTCCAATGATCGAATGTTGCGATATTGAAATTTTTAGCTGTATATTGACAAATGAGTAGTGATTTGATACCTTAAAAACCATCCGAGATAGCGGTTGCTTTCCAGTACAGACGCGAGGGGATATCATGCTGACGCAACGCGAATTGGGGCAGCGGTTGAAACGGGCGCGCGAGGCAATCGGGTTGACTCAGCAACGGGTCGCCGATCAGGTCGCGCTCACCCGGGTTGCCATCTCCCAAATTGAGTCCGGGCAACGCATGGTCAGTTCGCTCGAATTGACCTCCTTGGCACGCCTTTACGGCCGGGATATCGCCAGTTTCTTGGAAGAAACGCCCTCTCCGAAGGAAAGGGAAAACGCCCTGACCGTCCTGTTTCGCGCACATCCCGATCTCATGCAAAACCCCATTCCCCTGCGAGACGCCACCGAATTGTTCCGAGAATATACCCATCTGAAAACCCTTTTGGACCTGGATACAGACCAGAACCCGCCGCCTGTATATGCTTGTCCCGAACCGAGAAATGTTTGGGAGGCCATTCAAATGGGCGAACGGGCCGCCGAGGCGGAACGCAGTCGTCTCGCATTGGGGATCGATCCCATCCGCGACATGGCCGAGTTGGTGGAATCGCAGGGCATACCCGTCATTGAAATCGATTTGGACGATCGGATATCGGGTATTTTTATGGCCGATGCCGAGGAGCGGTTGTGCATCTTCATCAACCGAGCACAACGCAGTAGTGCAAGGGCGCGAGTCGCATTTACCATCGCCCATGAATACAGCCACATCTTGCTCGACCGGGATAAGGTCAGTGCCATCAGCAAAATCTCAAATGATCGCGATCTGTTTGAAGTGCGTGCGAATGCGTTTGCCGCAGCGTTTCTCATGCCGGAAGAAGGCGTGAGTCAATTCTTAAAAAATATCGGCAAGGGCGAGGCCAGCCGCGAAAAGCTGTTGGCTTATACCGAGCGGTCAGAGCCGCTCGTCGGGCATCATCGCCGCTTGGCATCCACGCAAATCATCACGCTTTACGATGTCGTCAAGTTGTGTCTGTACTTTGGCACCAGCTACGAAGCCGCCTTGTACAGATTGAGAAACACAAAATTTCTTTCCGAAGGATCATTTGATCAACTCCACAAAAAGTCGTCTATCGAAATGGCGCGATCTCTGAACAGCGAGAAAGAGGCGTCCATCGAAAGCGTGCGCGAATACCCTTTCGCGCTCAATTTCACGGGTATGGCTATCGAAGCCTATCGGCGCGACAAAATCACGTACGACAAATTGGTCGATCTCTCGGCGCGAGTAAAATTTGGTTCTAAGGACATAGACAAAATACTCTCCTGCATGGGACTGGAAAACAATCGCGAAGAAGCGATCTATCTTCCGGAGTGATCTCGTGCCGGAAAAAACAGAGTGCCCGCCCTGCGTGATTACGGACGCAAATATTCTGATCAACTTTATCAAAATTGACCGCGTGGATATTCTCCAACAATATGCTTTCCATCTGCCCGAAGAAGTTTATGCGGAAATCACATATCCCGCACAACGGCGCGTTTTAGATCGGTCCCTCAAAAATGGCTGGCTAAAAAAAATTGTGATAACGGATCAAAATGAACTGCGTTCTTATGCCCAGTACAGACGACAAATGGGCGATGGAGAGGCCGCGTGTTTGGCGATAGCGATTTGTCGAAAATGGATCATGGCCTGCGATGAACAAAAAAAGAAACTGATTTATAGAACGATTCAGCAGCATCTGGGAACGGGCTATCTGCTCAATACACCGGGCATTTTGATCGAGGCCATACGCGAGGGCATGCTCACGGTATCCCGAGCAGACGCGATCAAAAACACGTTGGCGCAGAACCGATTTGTCATGCCATTTGCATCTTTCCAGAATTTTATCTGAAACAGGACACCGTCGCCTGCAAACAAAAAAGGTCGCGAGGGGGTCTCCCCGCGACCTTTTGGTCTAAAGCAAAAAAAGCGGAAGGAACTGACCGCAGGGGTGTTCAAGCGAAGACAACGACGGTAGTTTTGGAGGATGGCCCTCATGATATCCCATGGCATGACAGTGACCATGACCCCTTCGCATCCGGGCGACTTCATTCGCACAGAGGTCATCGAGGAATTGGGGCTAAGCGCGACGCGGGCAGCCGAGATTTTGGGGATTCCCCGGGCGACGCTTTCAAAGGTGCTCAACGGCCATGCCGCGCTCTCGCCGGAAATGGCCCTACGCATTGAAAAGGCGTTTGACATCCGCATGGAGATGCTGTTGCGAATGCAGGCTTGGTATGACGCCTCGCAAATGCGCGCCCGTGCAAATGAGATCGAGGTTCAACGGTACGCATCCGCCCGATAGATAAAAGCGATGGATGTGTTCCGCGTTTCTTGGCGAGCATTCCATTTTGCGAGCACCGGATTGTTCAGGCTCGGACCGAACGGATCTCAAACATCGGCCTATTGTAATTTTTGCGCTCACGGCACAGCCCCATCAACCCCATTATTTAGGAGACGCCAATGGCTACAATGGACTTTTACACATGGCGCAGATGAAGCACCTGCCGCAAGGTGAAAGCGTGGCTTTCGCGAGAAGGTGTGGATGTGGTGGAGCGGGATTTTTTTCGGGATGGCTTTACGGAGGAAGAACTTCGGGCCTTGCTCGGCGACATGCCGCCGGGCGATGTTTTCTCGTGGCGGAGTCCGTCTGCGCGTGCGCTGAAACTCAACCGCGATGCGGTGGCGGCAGACGAATTGATTCGCCTGATGGTGGAACAACCTCGGCTGATCCGCCGGCCCTTGATCCGCACAGGCGGGCGCCTGATTGTGGGCACGGACAAAGCGGCGATGGCAGAGGCAGGCTTGGCGTGATGTATAGCCAAAGCCAAACCATCCGTCCAGCGAAAGTGGTAAAGGTCAAAAATTCGGCGTTTCGATACGTCCGATCCGACTCCCCGCCGAATCGACGATCCAGACGACACCCGTGCGCGGGTCAACGCGCAAATTTTCGATCACAGTGATCTCATCGGGAAGCGCATAAACCGTGAACATTCGATCCTGAAAATTAAAACCGACCAGCCATCTCGACTGGCGGCCACCAATCCAGACGCGATCATTCAACCCGACGTACAAAGCGGAAGGGCTCATTTTTTTGGGCAACTGGAAAAAGCGCGTCTGGCTGTCGGCGGGATCGAACACGCACAGCCTTCTCAAATTCGTATCTGTGAACCACACCCGCCCCTCGGAATCCAACCCCATCTGTCCAATTTCGAGACTGCTATCCGGAAGCGAAAAGGTGGTGTCTCGTCCGTTGTCGGGATCCAGCCTACCCAACTGATCTCGTGCGCGGGCAAACCATATCCGTCCATCTTCGTCGATCTGGAGCCCGGAAAGATCGACGTCTCGGTCGCGGATCGGAAATTCTTCCATCCTCTCGGTGGCGGGATCCAGCCGCCCAATTTGATCGGCGGTACTTTCGATAAACCAAAGCCTCCCATGCGCGTCAAAGCTCAAACTCGTGGGCCGACTGCCCGGCGTTGGAATGCGGAACGTCTGAACTTCTTCGGAGAAGGTATCGAGACGGCCGATGCGGTTGGCGCCAATTTCTGAAAACCACACGCGGCCCCCGCTGTCGAGAACGATGCTGTGTGGCCGCGCCCCAGGCGTGGTCAAGTGAATGTCGTGAACCGCTCCCGTGCGCGGGTCTAAGCGGCCAATCGCATTGGCCCCCATATCCGTGAACCACACATAGCCTCGCGGATCAATCGCCAAATCTTGTGGGTGGCTGTTCGGGGCAGAAAGTTCAAAAAACCCGACCTCGGCCGAGGCTTCGCGCTCATCGGCTCGCTCGGTAATCGGGCCAACCGCAGACGTATCTCGGCGGCCATACGCATCCGTAAAAATGAGAAAATCAGCGAAATCGACCACGCCATCCCGATCCAAGTCATACCGCGCTTGATTCGAACCATAAGCGCTGACAAACGCCAAAAAATCACGAAAGTCAACGACGCCGTTATCGTCGAAATCGATATCGACACGGGACTGCGCGTATCCCAAAATGGGCATCAGCGCGACCAACATCGCGGGGATGATTTTCTTTGTCATTTCATTCTCCAGAGAAGGGGGAGGGAGTTGGCGGTTGGGGGCGTGACGAAGGGGAGAGATCCGGCAAATTTTCTGTCGTACACCCGAACCGCTATATGAGATAAAAATTTATGGGCTTCCCGTCAAATATTTTCTGCGATTTCAGCATTCGCGCTGTCATCACAATATACGGCCATTTTGGGATTATGCTCCGTCTTTGAGCATCTCGATCGCCGTCGTTTTGATCCGATCTTCGCACTCGGGCCCGATCATCAATGTGCCGTAATACTTGAACGCTTGATCGACTTCGTACCCGCCAACCGGGTACGCGTCGGCGGTTGGCACGTAGCCGATGCACCCATTGGTGTAGGCCAGTGCGATGGTTTTGTCGCAGAGTGACGTGTCTTCCAATGACAACTGATAATCGACGAACATCTCGCCCGGATAGCTCACCAGGGCCAAATTGCCGATGTGTATGGTCTGAATGGCAAACGGCTCGGTTGGGTTGCCGCCTGTTCGCGCGGCCTGCATGTAGTCTTTTGCCCACCCGACCCGGCCTTCGTATTGTTGGCGCAACTGGTAGGGCGTGATATCGCGATCTTCGCGTGCGCGTTGCAAACTCGCCTCGGCATCTGAAAGCGCGTGCTCGGCTTCATCGACATCGGGCAGCATCAGCGGCAATTCCACGATCCGATTGTCCACCGCCAACCCATCGCCATTCACGGCTTCGGCATGCAGCGCAGCGGTCAGGGTTGCCGCGCCCAAGCGCGTGCCCAACAACGCGCTTCCCTCAAATGTCCCGTCCTTGGGCGAACAGTTGATATCCCCACAACACCCCTGCAAAAACAGGGGCATCGCCAAATTTTCTCGCACAAATTCGGCGGCGTACCCGGGAAATTCCGCGCTGATCGATAGCGCGTTCAAATTCACGGGATGCGCCGCAGTTGCAAAGACGACCGCCATCGGTTCACCGCTTGCGGCATCTATGCGCAGCACATCGACCCACGGCGCCTCCGGGCCTGTGGGATGATGGCCTAGCACAATGCGTCCGTCTCGCATTTCGCGGCGGTTGTGCCCAATACGCACGGGCGCGCGGCCGTGCGAGAGCGATGCGGGAATCAGATTCTTCGCGGCCATTGCAATGGCCCCTGCCACCTTGCGGCACAACACGTCTTCATACGCGGCATCGCGGTCGCCCATGCAGCGGAACGCCATCACCGTGGGGCCGGAATGGGAATGCGATCCATTGAGCAAAACGCGATCCCCGGAAATCCCGACAGAACGTTCGACCAACCCCCGAATCCGATTGACCAGATCCGGCGCGAAACCGATCACGTCTGCCCCGACGATGGCGACCTGCGTTTCGCCATTGTCCAGCACCAGCGCGCGGGCGAACAACTCGTCGTGGATCGCCTCCGATGGCCCCTTGCGCGCGGCAAATCCACACATCGAAACGCCCATGGGCGGGGTGATATTCACTTCGGCGATAGCGGCTCTCATCATGGTCATCGCTCCTTTGCGGTCCGTCGTCCATCCGTCCCCGTCGCGTCCCTACGTTCTCACGTCTCAAAACGCCCCGGTTCTCGATTCGTATTTTGTCGGTTTGCCCAAAGTGCGTCCATCGGTCGTGATCCAGTGCGCGACCCAAGAGATGATTTGCCGAATGGGAACGCGCGGCGCGCCCAGTTCTTTGAACAGCACACTGGCGTCGCCCAACAGGGCCGTCTCGCGCTCTGTGCCTTCGAAGATGGGATCGATGCCGAGATGCTCGCCGAGTTGCAACGCCAACTCGCGCACGGACAACACCTCGTTGCCGGTCATGTTGATCACCCGCGCGGGCGATGTACACAGCGGAAACAGGCGCGCCAAATACGCATTGGCATCGCCTTGCCAAATTTGGTTGACATAGCCCATCGCCAAATCGATGGGCGTCTCGGATGCGATTTTTTGGGCGATGTCCAAAATGATGCCATAGCGCAACTCGGTCGCGTAAAACAAACGCACAATCGCCAGCGGCGTTCCATTCTCGCGGCAATAAAACTCGGCGAGCCGCTCGCCGCCCAAGCGGGACATGGCGTATTCGCCTATCGGATCGACCGCGTCTTCCTCCGCAGCACCCGCGCCAGTCGCGGACGCAAAGGCATAGACATTGCCAGAAGATACGTAAATCACGCGAGAATTGGGGAACCGTTGCATGACGTTTGCGGGCAAAACCGCATTCATCGCCCAGGTCAACGGCTCGTTGCCCGTTGCCCCAAATTTGTGCCCGGCTAATAAATAGAGATAGGGCACTTGAGGCAAGCGCGACAAGGCGTCATCGTCTAGCAAATCGCATTGGATGGTCGCAATGCCCCGCGCTTCCATCGCCTCGCGATCCGCGGGATTGGAAAACCGCGACACGCCGATCACGCGATCCGCCCCCGCGCGCGACAACAATTCCGCCAGACTCGGCCCCATCTTTCCCGCGACGCCCAAGATCATCACGGGCCCATCCAATTTCCCCACCGCCTCGAGGACCTCGGCGGATGGCGTCGTCATTTGATCCATCAATTCTCTTTCCGTTTTGATCGCCATAGTAATCGTCCAGTTTGAGCAGAAGTAGTGCCATGTAGGGGCGTTGCCCCACGCCATTTGTCCCAACTCATTCATTATCGGGATCGCTTTGCCGTTCCATCGTCCTTCAGAGAAGCCATCGCCAAACGTGCCATCGCAAAAGTCCATCAAACAAAGCCATCAAGCACAGCGCGCAAGTCCGTCTCGCAACGCACCTCTATTTTGCAACCCACCTTGCAGGCTGTCTCATGTCGTTCTCTTACAAAAGTGCTTTGCGCTGTGCCTAGCCCCTCGGCGCATGAGAGCGGCATTTTTGAACTGCTAAGGCAGTTGTACCCCGCTCGCCTACTTTTTTTGCTGTTGAAAAAAAGTAGGTCGCCGAAGGCATCGGAAGCAACCCACGATGCTATAGGATCAAACATTTTAGAAAAGCGAGCCATGCAGGAGTTGATTTGTGCGGATCAAAATTTGGTATCATTTAATTTACAGAGTATTTAGTTGGTACAAATAGTCCCCGTTCCGTCGATTCGCTTGACTTCAATGCGGTCGAGCAATAGGTTTGAACCGCGAAATAACGCCCTTCAATCCCATCGCGCCATGACCTTTATCAAACAAATCTACGACTTGCTCGAGGGCCGCCGCCTCTTTATGGCCTGTTCGATAGCCTGCGGATTGATCTTTGCGGCGACCAATTTGATTCCGCCCTTGCTCATCCGCAAACTCATCCAGTGGCTCACCGAGGCGCAGCCCGTCGGGGATCTGATCGGGATCAGCCTCCTGCTCCTCGGGGTTTATCTGTTGCGCGGCGCCTCGCGCTATGGGTATGGCTTCTTTTCCCACGTCACGGCGTACCGCGTGATGCACGCCTTGATGACGCGGGTGTACGCGCACCTGCAAAATTTGTCCCACGGCTTTTTCAACCGCCAGCGCACCGGCAATTTGATGGCGCGGTCGATCAACGACATCGAAGCCATTGAGGATTTTATCGCGCACGGCATTCCCGAAACCGCGCTCGCCACGGTCATTCCCATCTCCATGATCGGCGTGCTCTTTTACCTCAACCCAGAACTCGCCCTCATCGCCCTCTTGCCCATACCACCCGCCGCGTTTCTCGTGTACCGCTACGTGTCCAAAGTGCGCGCGATGTGGCAGGCGGTGCGCGAGCGTCTCTCTGAACTCGCGGCCTTGCTGCAAGACAATTTGTCCGGCATTGCGGTGATCAAATCCTTTGCCCGAGAGCGCGAATGCGCGCGGCACGTGGCCGACCGCAGCGCGAAATTTCACGACCGCTTGATCGCGGCCAACACCATCTCGCTCTTGCCATCGGGCATCATCGAAGCCACGGGGGGATTGGGCATTGTGTGCGTGATCTGGACCGGGGGCAACATGGCCCTCGGCGACCGCATCTCGGTGGCGGATCTGTTCGTGTTCATCGTCTATATGGCGCATATCTACCAGCCCTTTTTGCAACTGGCGTCTTTTAATGACGTGCTTCAAAAAGCCGCCACGAGCACCCATCGCGTGTTTCAACTCCTCGCGATCCGCCCGGAAATTTCGGACGCACCGCATGTCGTCGCGCCCAAAACCATCGCTTGGGATGTCGACATCCACGCCCTCACCTTTGGCTACGATCCCGCCACACCCGTCTTGCGCGACATCGACATTTCCATCGGCGAAGGGGAGATTCTCGCGTTGGTCGGCCCCACGGGCGCGGGCAAATCCACGGTTGCCAATCTCTTGCCCCGGTTTTACGATCCGCAACGGGGCGCGGTTCGCATCGGCGGGCATGACCTGCGCGACCTGCCCATCGCGTTTGTGCGCGAAAACATCGCCTCGGTCTTGCAAGACGTGTTCCTCTTTCACGGCACGGTCTATGAAAACCTGCTCTTCGGTCGCCCGGATGCGTCTGAGCGCGCGGTGCGAGAAGCCGCCTGTGCCGCCAACGCCCATGCCTTTATCCGCGACTTCCCCCAAGGCTATGACACCGTGATCGGAGAACGCGGCGTGCGCCTGTCGGGCGGTCAAAAACAGCGGCTCTCCATTGCCCGCGCCCTCCTCAAGGACGCGCCCATCCTCATCTTGGACGAAGCCACATCCTCTGTCGATGTCGAAACCGAAGCCCTGATTCAAGAAGCCCTTTCCCGCCTCACGCAAAACCGCACCACCCTCGTCATCGCCCACCGCCTTTCCACCGTGCGCCGCGCGCAGATCATCGTCGTGCTCGACGAAGGCCGCGTTATCGAAACCGGGAACCACGACACCCTCATCGCCCGCGGGGAACTCTATGCCCGCATGGTTCGGGCGCAAGACCTCACGCGCGATGGAGATTTCCTCCCGCACGTTGCGGATTGATAGATCTATCGGCCCCATTTCTCGCGCCCCTACTCACCTTTCATCCGCCTTAACCAATTTATTAAAAATAAAAGCGGAGAAATCCAGTTGTAGATTTCTCCGCTCTCTTTTTGCGTATCCGAACGCTATTGCAAGTAGTGGCTCACCGGGATGCCGAGCCAGCCTCGGCTGACGTAATCGGCCATGGCAAAGGCAAAGAGAATCAGCAAAAACAGGATGCCCGCGCCCGCGAGTAGCCAAGTCAATCGGCTGGCGTATTTGACGTGCATAAAAAACAGAATCACAATCGTGGCTTTTGTGCAGGCAATCCCCAGCGCGACCACATCGTTGAACAGCCCCAAATCTATAAAAGCCACCCAAACCGTCAAACCCGTCAAAAATATCAGGGCGGAAAACACCGCGAGATAAATGCGGACCGTGGGCCCGTGGTGATGATCAGCCATCAGTGTCCTCCCTGTGTGCCCAGCAGGTAGAGCAGTGGAAACAGGAAAATCCAGACGATATCGACAAAGTGCCAATACAGGCCAAAAATTTCTATCGGCGCATTGTACTCGGCGGTGTACGTCCCCTGCGCGGTCTTGACAAATACCCAGATCAACAGGCCAATGCCCACGATCATGTGCAGCGCGTGCATCCCGGTCATCCCGAAATACAGGGAAAAGAAAAGGGCGAGTTGGGGCGAATATTCGCCGTGCGGATGCCAAACCAAGCCGGGCACCAAACCGTGTTCGACCTTTGAGTAATATTCAAAATACTTGATCACCAAAAACGCGAGCCCCAATATCCCGGTCAAAATCAGATAGACCATAATCCCCTTTTTGTTGCCCGAGTGCGACTCGTGTACGGCCATGGCCATCGTCAGGCTGCTGATGATCAGCACCGCCGTGTTGATCCCCCCGAGCAGAATATCGAGATGGCTGCTGCCTTCAAAAAACGCATAGGGATAATGGGAGCGGTAGATCAAATACGTCGCAAAAAAGCCGCCGAAAAACAGAATTTCCGTAATCAGAAAACTCCACATGCCGATCACAGCGGATTCCTTCTGCTGTGGCATGTCCTCGAACTGGTGAGCCAGCCCGTGCTCGTGATGTGTTGCGTGATCGGCCATTAGTGCTCCTCAATCGGTCCGTACTGATAGGCTTCTTCTGTCACAACGGGCGTTTCGTCAAAATTAAAGGTGGGCGGCGGCGAAGCCGTTTCCCATTCCAAGCCCTTGGCGCCCCAGGGATCATCGGGTGCTTTTGGCCCCTTAAAAATCGACCACGTCAAATACGCGCCTGGGATCAAATACCCCAGCGCCAGAATGGAAGCCCCCAGCGACGACGCCACGTTCAAAACCTGAAATTCGTCGGGATAGACGTGATAGCGCCTCGGCATGCCCATGTATCCCAGGATAAACTGCGGGAAAAACGTCAGGTTAAACCCGAGGAACACCAGCAACGCCGACACGCGCCCCCAAATATCGGGATACATCTTGCCCGTAATTTTCGGCCACCAAAAGTGCATCCCCCCCAAATATCCCATCACTTGCCCGCCGACCATGATATAGTGGAAGTGCGCCACCACAAAATACGTATCGTGCAAGTGAATATCGAGGCCCATACTCGACAAAAACAGCCCGGTCAAGCCGCCCACCAAAAACAGGCCGAGATACCCATACACGTAAAACATCGGCGTGTCATAGACAATCGACCCCTTGTAGAGGGTCGCGGTCCAGTTGAACGTTTTGATCGCGGAAGGCACGGCCACCAAAAATGTAATCACGGAAAACACCATGCCCGCATAAGTGGATTGGCTGCTCACGAACATGTGGTGGCCCCACACCAAGAACCCCAAAATGGCTATCGCCACGCTTGAAAACGCGACAAACTCGTATC
The DNA here is from genome assembly GCA_965242535.1 of Candidatus Latescibacterota bacterium. GTDB lineage: Bacteria > Latescibacterota > UBA2968 > UBA2968 > UBA2968 > VXRD01. Next base: position 2,617,248 of record OZ251458.1, on the reverse strand, counting down.
CAAAAACGCGCTTGCGCGCAACGCACGCCACCATCTCGCTCATCACGCCCATCGAGGGCAAAATCATGATGTAAACGGCCGGATGCGAATAGAACCAGAACAAATGCTGGAACAACACCGGATCCCCGCCCAGATTGGGGTCGAAAAAGCCAAAGCCAAAGCCGCGCTCGAGCATCAGCAGCACCAGCGTAATCGCGATTACGGGCGTGCCCAACAGCATGATCAAACTGGTGGCATAATGCGACCACACGAACAGGGGCAGGCGGAACCACGTCATCCCAGGCGCGCGCATGGTGTGGATGGTCACCACGAAGTTGAGGCCCGTCAGAATGGACGAGAAGCCCGCGAGAAACGCCGCCATCGCGGCCAAAATCACATTGGAGTTTGAATAGGTGCTGCTGTACGGCGTGTAAAAAGTCCAACCCGTGTCCACGCCTCCGCCGACCACGGCGATCGTGCCCAAAATACCCGCGCCGACATAGACGTACCAACTCAAGAGATTGATGCGCGGGAACGCGAGGTCTTTTGCCCCCACCATAATGGGCACCAAAAAGTTGCCGAGGGTCGCGGGAATGGAGGGCACCAAAAAGAAAAAGACCATGATGATGCCGTGCATGGAAAACACTTTGTTGTACGTATCCGAAGACATCAAATCGCCTTCGGGGGTCATCAGTTCAAAGCGAACCAAACTGGCAAACAACCCGCCGAGGGCGAAAAAGATCGAAATCGAAATGATGTACAACACCGCGATGCGCTTGTGATCCTTGGTCAGCAACCACGACTTCAGCCCGTAGCCGTTGTTCAGATAATTGACGCGCGGCGCGTCTGGCGCGTCTTCCGATGTGCGAATGTCACGTTCCAAAATTGCCATAACGCATTACTCCAGATTCGTGAGTTCAGGGGCTTTCAGGGACTTGATATAGGCGATCAACTGGATGATCCCCTCTTCGCTGATCTGGCCCTTAAACGTCGGCATAATGGGTTTGTAGCCGGCCATCACTTTGGACGCGGGGTTCAGAATGGATTCTCGGATATAGGCTTCGTCCACCAAAGCCGTGCCGCCGCCTTCCAAGGCCACGGTTTTGCCAAACAGGCCCGCCAGCGATGGCCCGCGACCGGAGCCGTCCGTCTTGTGACAGGTGTGGCAGGCGTACTGTTGAAACAACCTTTCCCCGGCCACTTCCATCGGCTCGTTTGCCGTTCCCCCGGTCAACCAAGCTTCGTAATCCTGCGGTTCCAAAACGTGGACCGTGCCGATCATCCGCGAATGCTCTGTGCCGCAAAACTCCGCGCAGAACAGATGGTACGACCCGACCTGCGTGGGCTTGAACCACAAATTGGTATATCGTCCGGGCACCACGTCTTTCTTCACGCGAAACGCGGGGATGTAAAAACTGTGCAACACGTCTTCGGAGGTCATCGTCAAGCGCACGGCTTCGCCGAGTGGCACGTGCAACTCGTTGATCTCCTTTTTGCCCTCGGGGTGTTGCAATTTCCACATCCACTGCTTGCCCACCACGTACATTTCCATGGCATTTGCCGGCGGCGTAATCAGGTGGAAGTACACGACCGTGGCCCACGCGAACACCCCGAGCGCGAGCACGAGCGGAATCGCGGTCCAAAAAATTTCCAGGCCGAGGTGCCCCGCGATTTGCCGCGGCACCTCGTCGTCGGATTTGCGCTGGTACTTGATCGCAAAGACGACCACCAAAACGACGACCAAGAGCGCGAAAAACACGCACAGGGCGAGAATGCCAAAATAAAGCGCGTCGACGTGAAAGGCAAAACTCGATGCGCTGTCTGGAAAGAGGGGGAAATCGGTCTGCATGCGCCAACCCAAGCAATTAGAGGTCTGATGGACGTATCAACTCAACGCGCTTGCAATGGCGACCGTTCTCGGCGCACCATCGCAAAAACAAATGCCAAAATACAAATCACGGTGATTGCGCCGGCAATGCGAACCAGCCGATAAATCGCCAGCGTGTATTTTCCCGTCAAGGGATTGTACTGAAAACAATAGAGCAAAACCGCATCTATCGGGGAACTGATCTCGTCTCGCGTGGCTTCCAAAAGCCCCAGTTGCAAATCGCGCGGTGCAAATTCGACCCCGAACAAGTAGCGTGCGATCCGTCCGCGAGGCGTCAAAATCGCAATGGCACTCGCGTGGATGTATTCGTCGGTTTCGGGATCGTGCAAGTAGCGATACCCCATCGCGTGCGTCAATGCTTCGATAGATGCGCGGTCGCCGGTGAGAAAATGCCATCCGCTTTCTCCGTTTTCCCGACCGTATCCCTCGACGTAAGTCACTTTTTTTCCCGCTGCCAATGCCGGCGATTCCTCGGGGTCAATGCTGAATATCACCACCACAAAATCCGATCCCGCCGTGGGGGATAAGGGCCGCAACCCGGACAACAAACCATTCAAGATCTGCGTACACAACATCGGGCATTCGTAATAGGCGGGTACCAAAACGACGGGTTTATCGCGCAAGTACCGCGACAGTGCGACCTCGTTGCCCTGCTCATTGCGAAACGCCAAGTTGGCCGGCACGAATTCGCCCAATTTTTGATCGACGCCAACGGAATCGAGCGCCGTGGGCTTGGGCGTGAGGTCTTGCCCATAGGCGACGGCGGCCAACGTCATCCATGCCAATAAAACGCGCATGCCTCACTCCCGCACGGGCAACCCGCGCTCGAGCGTGAGATCCATCGCCCGCTCGATGGGAATATGCACCACGCCCGCGTCTCTATCCACCCAGCCGTATTCGGACAGCGCGCGCTGCGTTTCGGCGCGCACCTGCGCCAACTCGGCAGGGGGCACGGTTTGAATCAACGGGCCGCGATGGGGTTTTTGATGAGCCGCCATCGGCGGCGGGTCGTCCGACAGATAAATCGATGCCTGTTCCAAGCCGTGAAACATCGCCCACATCGCGATAAAAGACAGGATGGCGATGGCGACAATCGCCGCTGTGGCGATGAGCACCGGCCCAATTTTGAGGTGGTAGTCTTCGTAGCCCTTTTCCCGGGCATCGTGAATTTCCGCCATATCAGTGACCTTCTCCGGCAAAGGTTTCCGCCATGCGCGGATCGTGCAAGGGCATTAGGGGCACGCCCCTTAGTTGCATCGCAAAAAACCCCAACCACAGCCCGCCAATGCCAACGGGGAGCAACGCATCGAGCCAGTGGGGATGCAATCCGCCCGCGCCGCCGTGCCCAAAAGCGGGCGCGATAAAATAGTACAGATCGACATAGCGCATAAACAACATAAAAAACGCGATCACCAGCATCAGCGCGGCGCGGCGTTTGATCGCCCGTTGCAACAGCAAAAAGAAGGGGACGATAAAGTGAAAGAGAATCAACGCCGCCCCCACGTATTGCCACCCGCCGTGCGACCGGCGAATGTACCACGGCGCTTCTTCGGCCAAGTTGCCCGACCACGTAATCAAAAATTGCGAAAAGCTGACATAGGCCCACAAGCACGTAAATGCGAACATCAACGTGCCCAAATCGCTCAAATACTTAAAGGCGTCGACTTCCCGATAGACCTCGACATCCCGCAATTTAATCACCCACAAGATGCACAGCGCCATCGCGCCCAACGCGCCGCCCACCACGAAGATCAAGCCGTAGATCGTGGAAAACCAGTGCGGTTCCAAAGACATCACCCAATCGGTTGACGCAAACGTCACCGTCAAGATAAACATGGGAATGCCCGGCCCGCTCATGTTGATCATTCGGCTTTTCAGCCTCGGATCCCCGGTTTCATCTTGTTGCCGCGACCACTTCGTCAGCAAAAACATCCACAGCAGCCAGAGGGCGAAATAAACCACGGCGCGCGCGTAAAACCCGGCCTCGTTCAAATACGGTGCCTTAAAGGTCAAAATGGGATCTTTGGCGACGACCTCGGCGTGCGTCCATTCGTACAGATGGTGCATGCCCAAAAACGCGATGGGAATGAACAAAACCGCCATGAGCCACAGGGTGCGCGCGCCCGACTCCAACAGCCGCCGGATGACGAACCCCCACCGCCCGCTGACGAGATGGTGCAACATCAACAAGCCCAAACAGCCCAGGGAAATGACCAACCAGTACATATATCCGACGAGATACGACTGAAAAAATTGCTGAAAGTCGGCAACGGCGCCGATGCTAGACAAAATCATCGCCGAGGCGCCGATCAACAGGCCCCTCTGCTGTATTTTATCTACAAATGGATGGTCAAAGGATTGGGTAGCCATAATCTCCTACTCGTTCTCGAGGCGTTCGCGCACATCGGCGGGAACGTCGTCTATCGTGGCGTTTTGACTCAGTTGCAAGGCGCGGATGTAGGCCGCGATGGCCCATCGGTCGCGCGCTTTGATGCGAGACGCATAGCGATACATCGCGCCGAAACCGTTGGTCATCACGTCAAAAAAATACCCAGGCGTCTCGTTTTGCAGGCGTTCGGTGTGGTAGGATGGGGGTTGCTTCATGCCGCGCCGCACCACCATGCCGCGCCCATCCCCCTGCTGCCCGTGGCAGGGCGTGCAGTAAATATCGTGGCGTTCTCGCCCGCGCTGGAGCACCTCGCGCGTAATGGGAAACGGAAAGGTCTCGGCGGGTTTGCCGTTCACCATGCCCGTGTAGAGATGCGCGTCTGTACGCAACTGCCCGCGTGCGACCGTGCCTTTGATCCATGGGCGAGACGCCCGTCGATCCGCGAAAAAGGCGTTCTTCTCCAGCGGTTCAAACCGCGACTGGTTGTACATTTCCTGCCGCAGACGCTCGATATCTGTCGTGCCTTCGCATCCGAGCATCAGGCACAGCGCCAGCGTTGCGAGCGCGGATCGGACAATGTAAATTTTACGGTTCGACATCATCTACCTTTTTTGCGTTGAGACCTTCGAGAAATTCGCGGGTCTTGGAAACGTCGAATTGCGGGTCTTCGGCTTCGATGCAAAAAAAGAACCCATCGCCAGAGGCGCGTTCAAAACTGGGCACGTTGAAAACCGGATGGTAGGGCCGCGGCAAGCCATTGAGGATGAGCATGCCGATCAACGCGCCAAAAGCGGAAAACAACACGCCGAGCTCAAATGTCACGGGAATAAAAGATGGCCAACTCAACAGGGGACGCCCCCCCACATTGAGGGGATAGTCGATCGCAGAAATCCAGTACTGAAGCCCAAATCCGGAACACGCGCCGATCACCGCGCAAATCAACACGATGGTGGGCACGCGGTGCTTGTCGTAGCCCATGGCTTCGGACAAGTCGTGGATCGGCATCGGGGAAAACGCATCCATCTTGCGATACCCCGCCCGATAGGCCGCTTTCGCCGCTTTGAGCAAGTCGTCGGGCCCATCAAATTCGGCCAAAAGGCCGTATAAATCAGCCATAATCACACCCGATTAATCATCGGCAGAAGCCGCGACATCGCGTTCTGCGCGGCTTTGATTCGACACCAGTTGCCGAATTTCAAAAATGTTGATCACGGGCATCACCCGGATAAACAGGATCATCATAAAGAGGAAAAACCCAATCGTACCCGCGTACAGGCCCCAGTCCCAAGGCGTGGAGTGATACAGATCCCAAGACGAGGGCATAAAGTCGCGGTGCAAACTCGTCACCACGATGATGAACCGCTCGAGCCACATGCCCACATTGATAAACATCGAAATCGCGAACAGGCCGAACGGGCTGAGGCGCACCCGCTTGATCCACAACAACTGGGGAACGGCCACATTGCACAAGATCAACGACCAATACGTGGAAGCATAAGGGCCGTGCATGCGGTTTTGCATCATGTAGCCCTCGTACGGGCTCGCGCTGTACCACGCGAAAAACTGCTCCATCGCATAGCCATAAGCCACGATCAACCCGGTGGCGAGCATGACCTTGCCCATGTTGTTCAAATGCCGATCCGTGATGTAATCGTGCAAGCCGTAAAAGTAGCGAATCGGCAAGCCCAAGGTCAGCACCATCGCAAAGCCCGCGTACACCGCGCCCGCGACGAAATAGGGCGGGAAGATCGTTGCGTGCCAGCCGGGAATCAGCCCCACGGAAAAGTCGAAGCTCACGATGGAATGCACGGACAGCACCAGCGGCGTGGAGACGCCCGCCAAGAGCAAGGCCGCCATTTCGTAATTAAACCAGTGCTTGGCGGACCCGCGCCATCCCATCGACAACACGCCGTAGATCAGTTGTGAAATTTTGTGTTTGGCCTTGTCGCGCAAAGTGGCAAAATCCGGAATCAACCCCAGGTACCAGAAGATCAGCGACACCGTAAAATACGTGCCCACGGCGAACACGTCCCAGATCAGCGGGCTGCGAAACTGCGGCCACACGGACATCGTATTGGGATAGGGCAACAGCCAATACGCCGCCAACCACGGGCGGCCCGTGTGCAACAGCGGAAACATCCCCGCGCACATCACGGCGAAAATGGTCATGGCTTCGGCAAAGCGGTTGATCGAATTGCGCCACTGTTGCCGCATCAGCAACAAAATCGCCGAAATCAACGTGCCCGCGTGCCCGATGCCGATCCACCACACGAAATTGATAATCGCCCAACCCCATCCGACCGGGACATTCAAACCCCAGATGCCCGTGCCTTTGATCAGCAACCACGTTGCCGACAGCATCAACAACTGCAAGATGCCGCCCGCGATCAACAGCGCGGCAATCCACCCCAAGGGCGTGCGACTCGTGATGATCGCGCTGAGTTTTTGCGTCACCGTGGTGTAGGTCTGCCCCGGGCCGAGCACAGGGGCCGGCATGGTCGGGTCTTTGATAGGCGCGGAACTACCCATGCTGTGCGATCTCCGGATTGGGGTTGGTCAACCGCGCCAAATACGTGGTGCGCGGTTTGGTATTCAACTCGGTCAAAATGCCGTAATTTCTCTGTTGGGCTTTGAGTTTTGCCACGCGGCTGTCGGGGTCTTTGATATCGCCAAACGCGATGGCATCGGTGGGGCACGCGCCTTGGCAAGCGGTGGTGATGTCGCCGTCTTTCAACTCGCGATCGTCGACCTTGGCCTCGATGCGCGCCGCGCTGATGCGCTGGACGCAATACGTGCATTTTTCCATCACGCCGCGCCCGCGCACGGTCACATTGGGATTGCGCTGCAATTTGAAGCTCGGGGTTTCTTCGTCCGTATAATGCAGGAAATTGAACCGCCGCACTTTGTAGGGGCAGTTGTTGGAGCAATACCGCGTGCCCACGCAGCGGTTGTACGCCATGTCGTTTAGGCCCTCCGCGCTGTGTACGGTCGCGCCCACGGGGCAGACGAGTTCGCACGGCGCGTTTTCGCACTGCATGCACGGCACGGGTTGGTTGACGAGTTCGGGATTGTCCAAATCGCCCTTGTAGTATCGGTCGATGCGAATCCAGTGCATTTCCCGCCCATTGAGCACTTGGTCTTTGCCCACCACCGGGATGTTGTTTTCCGACTGGCAGGCCACGGTGCAGGCATTGCACCCATTGCACGCATTCAGATCGATGGCCATGCCCCAAGCCTTGCCCTCGTTGTCGTGAACCCCGTCAAAAAAGTTGGCATCTGGCCCCGGATCGTGCCCCATTTCATGGACGAAGTGCGGGTTGTTTTCGTATTCATCAACCGTGCCCGAGCGCACCAAAGCGCGGCCTTCCATGCTGTGGTGATCCTGCGTGCAGGCCAACTCGCGCGTTTGTCCGGTCTTGGTCATAGACGCGCCCGCTACGATCCACGGCGCGTCCGACGTCTGGAGCGCGTACGCATTGAATCCGACGCCATTGCCCACGCGCCCGGCAGCCGTGCGCCCAAACCCGAGATGCACCGTCACCGCGTCTGCGGGATGGCCAGGCGCGATCCAAACCGGCGCGCTTACGGAACGGTCATTCGCGGTCAATTTGACCACGTCGCCATTTTGAAGCCCCATCGCCTCGGCCGTTGCCGGCGCGATGAGTGCCGCATTATCCCACGTCAGGCGCGTATGGGGCTTGGGCAATTCCTGCAGCCAGCCATTGTTGGCGTATCGCCCATCGCCCACTGTGGCATCCAACCGAAAGCTCACTTCGAGGCCCTCGCCCACGGGCGATGGCGCGCCGTAATTTCCGGTCAAGCGCGCAGAGCGCACGGGCAAAGCCGTATCGGGAACGATCCCATCGTGCAACCACGTCTGCCACGCGGTTTCAAAATCTCGGCCTTTGTATTGCCCCTGCCAATATTCCTTGACCCGGTCGTAATTCGCACGCCCATCCCCGAGCATCATCGCCACGAGTTCCGCGCCCGACTTGCCGCCGTAGAGCGGCTCGATCAAGGGCTGAACGATCGAAACCGTGCCATCAAAAGCGCGCGCATCGCCCCAGGCTTCCAAGGCGTGGGCTTCGGGCAAATGCCAGTGCGACAAGCGCGCGGTTTCATTTTGCGACTGGCCCAAATGAATGCGCGTTGCCACCTTTTGATACGCATCGGCAAACTCGAGATCCGCAGGCGCGTTGTAAACCGGATTCCCGCCCAAAACGATGAGCGCGGAAACCCTGCCCTCGGCCATATCCACGGCCAAATCCTTGAGGGATGCGTATTGATTGGTCGGTTCGGCTTCCACGGGATCCGTGTACGTCACGGTTTTGCCCACGTTGCCGAGGGCATTGTTGATCGCGTGTGCGAGCGCGTGAACCGCAGGGGGTTGATGATCGCCGGCTATCGCCAAAGACGCGCCCCGATGCGCCTGCAAGTCTTTGACCAGCGCGGCGAGCCACGCATCGCGGCCGGCAACATCGCCGCCCTGTGCGTCGATCCCCAGCGCGATCGCGACCGCCCGCGCAAAGCCCTCGACCTGGCTCGCCTTCAACGGCAGGCGGTGATCCGCCACGGCTCCGGTATTGGAGGGCGTGGATTCCACGACATAGAGCCGATTCATCTCGGCCTTTTGACCGTCGACGACTCGCCGACCGAGCGCGAAGTGCCGCGCATGCCGAACGCTGGCCGCGCCGGATTCCGTAAAGTCCGCGTCCAAAGACAAAATGCGTTTGGCTTTGTCGAAGTGATACTGGGTTTCGACCGCCTCGCCAAAAGCCATCCTCGCGCCTTCGCGCACATTGTCGCGCGTACCCGGTTCAAATTGATGCCATCTCGCATTGGGGTATTTGTCCAAGAGCATGCGAATTTGGGCGGTCAAAACGGGCGAGGTTACGGTTTCGGTCAACAGGCGCAATCCCGCCCCCTGATCCAAATCGAGTTTTGCCACCTCGGTCGCGAGCGCGGCGGAAAACCGCGCCCATGTGCTCGCGCGTCCATTTGCCACGGGCACTTGCGTGCGGTCCGGATCGTAAAGGTCGAGGATCTGCGCCTGCGTTATCGCATCCGTAGGCCCAAAAGTCGCATCGCCCTCTCGGGGGGTCGCCGGATGAATCGGGTTGCCCTCGATTTTCGTCGGCCGCCCCGCATGGCTTTCGACCAACACGCCGCGGGCGAATCCGCCTTGAGACAGGGCCGAAGCAAAAAACAGGGGTTTTCCGGGGATCAACTGTTCGGGCGCGCGCACGTAAGGGACGATCTTTTCCGGGGGCTGGCGCGTGCAGGAGGTCAACCCGGCAAAAGCGAGCGACGCGCCCATCACCTGCAAGAACTTGCGCCGACCGACTTTGTCGCCCCATTCGGAAGCGCCTTCGGGAAACTCGCGGTGCAAGTAGTTGCGAAATTCGTCCGTATCGGCCAACTCGTTCAGGCTGCGCCAATAATCCCGACCCTCATTCTGGGCCAAGCGTTCCCGAATCGCGGAGAGATCCAAACCGTTTTTGTGTGCCTTGCGCGTCATCGATGACATGTCGAACAATCCGTAGAGGGGTTGATGTCGTATTTTTTGATCAACTGCGCGCCGAGCGCGACTTGAGAGACCGACCGCCCGCGTTCGTCCGTGGGGTTCCACGTCATGTTGAAAACCTCTTCGCGGGGCCGCACGAATCTCTCGGGCGCTCGGTGACATTCCAAGCACCATTCCATGTTGAGGGTGTTGACTTTCCACATCAGCGGCATTTGATCGACCTGTCCGTGACAGGTCTGGCAACCGATGCCTTTGTGGACGTGAATGCTGTGATTGAAATAGACGAAATCGGGCAGGTCGTGGACGCGCACCCATTCGATGGGGTTGCCCGTGCGATAACTTTCGCGGATGGGTTCGAGAAGTGGGCTTTCGGTCCAGATTTGGGAGTGGCAGGTCATGCAGGTTTCAACGGGAGGGATATTGGCAAAAGAGGATTCTTCTACCGAGGTGTGACAATACCGACAATCGATGCCCACGCCCGTCACATGGTGCTTGTGGCTAAAGGGAACGGGTTGTTTTTTGGCAACCTGAACATCGGTTGTGTAGTGCAATCGGTTGGTGTTGAGCAAAATGGTGAGGCCCGTTCCAACGACAACGAGAACCGCGACAATGCTGACTCGGGCAAATGCGTTGCTACCACGCGGAAAAAGCTGCGCCATGTGATGGAGACCTTAAAAAATAAAGATGGAAACACCGAGAATATCAATTTGAGCGTAAGCAAAACCTAATATACAGGAATGCCCTTACGAGTCAAGCAATAAGTTTGCGGCAAAAAAGCCGGTGGCGTCAGTTGTCTGAATCGCGGATTACGCGGATTTTTGGATTACACGGATTACCCCCCAACCCTCCCCACCCGCTTTGTTCTTCGTGCCATCTGCGTCAGTTGTCTGAATCGCGGATTACGCAGATTTTTGGATTACACGGATTACCCCACCACCCCCCACAACCGCTATGTCCCTCGTGCCACCTGCATACTCCGAACCACCTGCGTCAGTTGTTTGAATCACAGATTACGCGGATTTTTGGATGGCACGGATTACTCCCCACCCCCCACAATCGCTATGTCCTTCGTGCCACCTGTGCCCTTCGCACCACCTGCGCTTCCTGCTTCCTCTGCCCCGCTCTCGTTTTTCATCCGCTCTCTCTGCCCTCTGCCCGTTTGGTGACCGGTGATTGACAGGCATGGCCTTGACTCACCGATGGATGCGAGGACAGGCACGGGGGCCTGTCCCTACAACGGATGTGGACAAAGGGGATGGGACGCCTTTAATCCCCTAATCCGTGTAATCCGCGATCCGTCTTTCGCTTTTTCTTTGTCGTCCCTATGAGCTACGCCTCTGTCTGTTCTGTGCGTTGCCCGTTGCCCCACTCTCGCCTTTAATCCGCCTTTAATCCGCGTAATCTGCTTAATCCGTGATTCAGACCCTTACCCACCCCCTCCGCCCCACTCTCGCCTTTTCTCCACTCTCTCTGCCCTCTGCCCCACTCTCGCCTTTCCTCTCCCGTCTCCCCTCTCCCGTCTCCCCGCCTCTTCCCGTCTCCCCTTTTCTCGCCTCTCGCCTTTAATCCGCCTTTAATCCCCTAATCTGTGTAATCCGCGATTCAGACAACTCACCCGCGTAAGAGGTCCTATTTCGTTACTTTTTCCATCAACTGCTGCCGCACGTCTTTGCCATCGACCGCTTTTTCCGCGATGAGAAACAGGCCCTTGCCCTCGCTTTTTCGCTCCCACAACGCGCCAAGGGTTCGCTTTTCATCCGTGTCGGACATTTCGGCGAGGTGCGCGCCTTTGTATTCGATGACGAGCAGGCGACCATCGTTCAGCAAAGCGACAAAGTCGGGATAGAATTTGTCCGTCACCGTGGGCAGGAAGAACGAGCTGGGATGGCGTGCGACATTGCGAATCCAGCACTTCACAGCGGACAGGCTGTCAATGATTTGGGCGCATTGGACTTCTTCGCCATCTTCGGCGCCGTCAAAGGCCGGTATGTGATCGGGGCCGAGGAAGTGCTTGTTCGGTTTCCAGTGCCCGCGATAGCGGGGTTGATCGGCGTACATGCCATCCCGAAACGCAAAGGCGTGGTCAAAGGAAACCGAGGCTTTTGCATGGGGATCCAAGAGATAAATCTGGTGAACGCGCTTGCGTTCCAACTGGCGGATGGCGTCAATTTTCTCGCGTACCTTGCGCGCCAAGATGAATTTGCAACGCATCAGCGCGGCGATGTTCAGGCCGCGCGTGTCGATCAAGTGGCGGACCAAGGCGCGTAGCCACTTGAGCATGTCGAGCTGGTGAATATCCATTTGCCGCACTTGTCGGTCGAGCCATAGGACGAGGGCCTCGGCTGTCCAGCTTTCGATGTTCACATCCAACGCCAACGGCACATTCTCATTCGCAAACTGGTAGGTGATGCGGTTGCCGTCGAGGTCGATCTCGAAATTGCGTGCGGTCTCGTGGATGGCGAACTCGCCCTCGTCCAGCTTTGCCGAATGATCGCATAAGGACCAATCGTGGAACTCCATGAAGATGTCTGTATCGGCAAATTCCAGTGAGTCTTGCACATCTGCCATCAGGCGCGGGACCGCGAATACCTGCCCTCGTGCGGCGGGGGATAGTCGTTCTTTAACGCCGTCGCGGTATTTTGCAACCGCGTGCGTGAACGCTTTTCGATCCGGTTCGGACAAGGTCGCGCAGATCGCCTTTTCCGTATCGGCATCGATCCAACCGGGGATGGCGATTTCGACTGTGTCTTCGGCGGGGGTTTCGCGCACCAGCAACCCCTCAGCGTCGCTCTTTTGCAGCGCGTCCAAAACCCCAGGCGTCGCGGCGACTGCGTATTTGAATACGGGTTTCCCATCGAGGCGCGGGCCGAACAAATTGCCCTGGATGTCGAACTCGCGTTGGATGGGTTCGATATTTTCCCGGGCGTCTTCTTCCTCAAAGCCCATCGTCACCAATTTGTCGGTGAGCCCGCGGGCCGCCTCGCCAAAGGATGGTTCGGACAGGAAGGCATACGCCTTGTTGAGTTCCGGGTCCCTGCGCCGCTCGGCGTAGGGCATTCGGAGGACGCGCCCGAGCAGTTGTTCCGCGTCTTTCGCGCTTTGGATGCGCGAGACCGAGCAGAAGATGTACGCAAAGGAGCAGTCCCAACCTTCCTTGAGGGCCTCGACCGTGATGACGTATTCGATTTTGCAGGTGGGATCCAACAGGTCGATCCCGTCCAACTCGCGTTGAACCCCTGTGGCAATGGCGATCGCGCGTTCGGGAATTTGCTCCACGTCGATCAGGTGCTGTTTCAGGGCTTCGACCGTCACCTCCCGATTTTTGGGTTGCGCTTGGAACAGGACGAGCGGGCGAATGAGATCCGCATCGCCACGCGCCGTTTTCGCGAGTGAGGCGCGGGTATCTATGGCGTGGGTCACCGCGGTTTGCCAAGTGTCGTGTTCGGACAATACGATGGGCAATTTGATCATGGCTTCGCGCTTGAGCTCCCGCGCGGTGACGCTGTGCAAAATGTTCGACTTGGGCCGCGGCGTGGCCGTGAACTCGACGATCGCACACGGGTTCACCCGCGCCTGCATTTCTCGGGTCAGGCCGGTGACGGCGTTGTGCGCCTCATCGACGATCATCAAGGGCCGGTGCAGGTGGAGCAGGTTGGCAAAGGAGAATTTGACCGCATCGTTTTCTAAAGCGGGGAGACGGGAAAGAGCGGGGAGAGGGGAAAGTCCCACTGCGGAGAAGTGGGGTTCCATTTCTTCGTTGTGGGCATACACTTTGCGGCCTTCGGTGCTTTTCACACGCAGGGTTTGGATCGTGCCGACCACAATGCAACACTTGTCGCGGATGTCGTGGGGGCGAATGTGGGTAAAATCCGCAATGTCGAACACGCGCACCCGGCCATCGAATGCCTCGTCCAAGACCTTCCGATACGCATGGCGGGGGTTCTTGAGGGCCTCGGCGGTCTGGCGGCGGATGGTGTTGGTCGGGACCAGCCAAAGGGCCAAGGGATAATCCTTTTCAATCCAAGCGTCGCGGGCGATGGAGATCGCGTGGGCCGCGAGGATGGTCTTGCCGCCGCCTGTGGGCAGGCGCAGGCAGACGTAGGGGATGTCGGGCAGTTCTTTGAGGGGTTCGTAACGGCCCCCATAGCGACCGATGCGGGCGGCGTGTTCCGGCTCTTGGGCGATGGTTTCGTAGGCGTTTTTGGGGCCGGCGGCGCGGGCGTCCTCAAAGAAGCGGCGCAACGCGGACAGGGTGTCGGTTTGGTATTGCTTGAGTTGCATATTCAGTCTCGCACTTGCACTTCGTAGGGGATTTGTTTGAAGGTGATCGCCTCGCGGTCGAGGGTCTGCGGCGTCAGGCGCGATTGCTCGCCGTAGATCGTCAGCGGGCCATTGAAGCCGGGACGCGCTTTGGCGATTTTCGCACGGATGCACGCCAGCGTGGATCGCGTCAGCACATTGCCATTGCCGGGACCTTTGTCGCCTAAGATGCCGTTGTAGAGCAGGGCATAGGCGCGACCATCGCGCACGCCGAGCACGGGCGAATCGCCAGTCCCGCGCCACGGACGCCCGGTCTCGCTGAAATAGACATGCGCGGCCAGCACGGGAAAGCGAATGTCCGACCGAATCTGCCCGTCCTCTTCGAATACGGGCGGGCCGAGGCGATAGAAGCGAAACCCGCCGCCGCCCTGATGGTTGACGCTTTTGGAGATGCCCCCCTGCTCGCCTTCGACGACTTTGTTCAAGCGCGGGACGCAATGCGTGATCGCGTGCTCGCCCAACTCAATGCCGATGTAACGCCGCCCCATCTTGTGCGCGACCGCCGCGGTCGTGCCAGAGCCGAGGAAGGAATCGAGGACGAGATCGCCCGGGCGAGTGGCGAGATGGAGGATGCGATGGATGAGGCGTTCGGGCTTGGGCGTGCCGAAGACATCCGCTTTGTTAAAAACTCGAGATTCCCGTTTCGCAGCTTGATTATCGCCTACCTCTGTGCGATACCACAATGTCTTGGAAACCGCGCCCTGTTTCACTTCGGAGAGAAACCTTTTTATCGAGGGCACGTTATTGCCGTGCTTGCCAAACCATATTCGGTTGTCATCCACCATTTCTTGAAAACGCTCCTTTGAAACACGCCAACAATACCCTGCTGGCGGATTGACGACACGTCCCGACGGCGTGGTGATGGGATAGTCATAAACGGCGGAATACGTTTTGGCATCCAAGCCGCTGACTTTCCAATCTCCTCTTGGGTCGCCATCCAAGTTTTTGTAGCGGGCGTTCATTGCAGCCGTTCTCGGCAAAAGGTTCGGTCTCCACACGTCCTTGCTTTTTGCAAAACAAATAATGTGATCGTGACTGTCCGAAAGCCATTTTGCGTCATTCTGCGGCGCGTACTTCTTTTCCCATATCACATTTGCCACGAAATTCTTCCGCCCGAACACCTCGTCCATAACGACCTTGAGATAGTGCGCCTCATTGTCGTCAACGGACACCCAAATCGACCCGTCCTCTGCCAGCAAGTCGCGCAAAAGTTCAAGACGCGGCCACATCATCGCCAGCCACTTGCTGTGTTCGAGATTGTCGTCGTAGTGCTCAAAAGCCGAGCGCGTGTTATACGGCGGATCGATGTAGATGCACTTCACGCGCCCGGCGTAAAACGGCAACAACGCCTTGAGCGCGTCCAAATTGTCGCCGTGGATGAGCATATTGCCCGCGTCGAGGTCGCCAGCGGAAAAGTCGGGCACTTCTTCCAACAAGCGATAGGGAACGCGAGCAACGGCGCGTAGATCTTCATCTCTCGTCAACCAGTTCAAAATGGGCATGGGTTACTGTCCGTCTCCGGTGTTTGTGTTTGATGTGGGGACTTCCGACATAGCTTTGTCGTATTCAGCGATCCACTTTTCGGCTTCCTCTTCGGTGTAGGCTCCGGTAATGGCACCGCTGTTCTTTGGCAGTTTATTGCTTGGCGGTTTGCCAATGTGGGATTTCAGTTTCTCTCGCAATTCTTTTGCTTTTTCATCAGACAAGCCTTTGACGAGAGCGTCCACTTCTTCTCGGCTCAATCCGCCTTCGAAAACTGCTCCCGATAGATCCGTTTTTTTGTCTATTGACTTTCTGATGCGATCAGCAAATGTTCCGCCGATCCGTCTCTTACTATTAACCCCTTGCAGTTGAGTCCCGTAAAGAGTAGCCCCTTGTAGTTGCACCCTGGAAAGATCAGCCCCTTGCAGGTTTGTCCCCCTAAGTGTCACCCCTTGTAGGTTCGCCCTCCAAAGATAAGCCCCCTGCAAGTTCGCCCTCCCAAGATTCGCCCCTTGCAACTTCGCGCTCCCAAGATGGGCCCTTTGCAACTTCGCGCTCCCAAGATTCGCCTCTTGCAACTTCGCCCTCCGAAGATTAGCCCTCTGCAAGTTCGCACCCTGAAGCCTCGCCTCTTGCAAGTTCGCCCTCCACATATTCGCCCTTTGCAAGTTCGCGCTCCCAAGATTAGCCCTCTGCAAGTTCGCATCCCACATAGTAGCCCTTTGCAAGTTCGCGCCCAAAAACAGAGCCTCTTGCAAGTTCGCGTTCAAAAGCAGAGTCTCTTGCAAGTTCGCGCTCCAAAGATTAGCCCTTTGCAAATGTGCTTCGGTCAAAACAGCCTTCTCTAAACGCGCTTCTATGAGATCGACACCGTTCAGCCAACTTCCTTGCAAGTTGATGGGGCAACCTTTGAAAACATCATGCTCCTGCACAAACAGCAGGGTCAACAGGCTTTGGACTTCCTCTGAAGGCTTTGCCCCATGTGTTTTGCGATACGCGCTTTCACCTGTGGTCTGGCGGATATGGACGCTGAAAATGTCGAGCACGGTTTGGCGCAATTCTTTGGTATCTTCCGCCAAATGGAAAAGTTCGTAGGCCCCGCCCAGGCGCACAGAGTCTTTTTCGTGCCCCAAGTGTTCAATGGCGTTTTTCAGGCGTTCCTGTCGCACCC
The DNA here is from genome assembly GCA_965242535.1 of Candidatus Latescibacterota bacterium. GTDB lineage: Bacteria > Latescibacterota > UBA2968 > UBA2968 > UBA2968 > VXRD01. The sequence continues at coordinate 2,600,495 of OZ251458.1, read as the reverse complement.
CCTGCTCGGTGTTCAATACGGTGTCGGCCTGTGCTTTTGCGGTATCCTCCATCGCCTTGGCGCGCTTGTAGGACATCAGAGCTTGCAAGGCGATCAAGACGCCGCCCATACCGATGCCGATAAATTTCAGAACTTCGGATTTTGGAGATACACCGAGAAGTCCAGACATAAATTTCTCAGCACCTTCCCAAACCATGACCGCCACAAAAGTTGCCAACAACAAAACAAGAAAAAAGATAAGAGTGTTCTGAAATAAAGAAAAGAGATGACGCTTAAACCATCGGGTTGCACGTCTAAACCATCGGGCTGAGTGGCGCAATCGAGTGAGTGGACTATTCATCGTGGATATCCAAGGTAAGTGGTGAAATTGGACATTGGTTTATTGGGGTGACAATGACCGCCAAATCTACGGTGGACAAGCTCTGGCTCAACAATGTCGCCTCCTTGCCATACTTCGCGCTCTGCGCGTTCTAACTCCTGCTCGTCGCGTTATGCCATCCATTTCGCTTGCTCTGCGAGTCGCTCGCGGCGTTCGGCAAGTGGCAATCTCGTATAGGCCCGACGCTGGGCAAGGGACAACACGCGCCTGCGATCTGTGTCTGCTGTTTGCATCGCCATGTCGTTTCTCCTGTGGACGAAAGTTACAAGTATCGGTCCCGCCCGCTTTGTCCTTCCCACTTGCTGCATCCACCGCACCACCTGTGCCAGTTGTCTGAATCACGGATTACGCGGATTAAAGGATTGCACGGATGACCCCACAACCCCCACAACCGCTTTGTCCTTCGTGCCACCTGCGTCAGTTGTCTGAATCACAGATTACGCGGATTAAAGGATTGCACGGATGACCCCACAACCCCCACAACCGCTTTGGCCTTCGTGCCACCTGCGTTCTTCGCACTACCTGCGTCAGTTGTCTGAATCGCGGATTACGCAGATTAAAGGATGGCACGGATTACCCCACCACCCGTCTCACCCGCTTTGTCCCTCGTGCCACCTGCGTCCTTTGCACCACCTGCGTCAGTTGTCTGAATCGCGGATTACGCGGATTTTTGGATTACACGGATGCCCCCGCAACCCCCCACAACCGCTTTGTCCCTCGTGCCACCTGCGCCCTTCGCCCTACCTGCGCTTCCCAATCCGCGTCCATCCTTTTGTCTGAATCGCGGATTACGCAGATTAAAGGATTGCACGGATTACCCCACAACCCCCCACAACCGCTTTGTCCTTCGTGCCACCTGCGACCTTCGCGCCACCTGCGCTTCCTGCTTCCTCTGCCCCACTCTCGTTTTTCATCCGCGCTCTCTGCCCTTTGCCCTACTCTCGTTTTTAATCCGCCTTTCATCTGCGTAATCTGCTTAATCCGTGATTCAGACACTTACCTGCGCCCTTCGCCCTACCTGCGCTTCCCAATCCGCGTCCATCCTTTTGTCTGAATCACAGATTACGCAGATTTTTGGATGGCACGGATTACCCCACCACCCTTCACAACCGCTATGTCCCTCGTGCCACCTGTGACCTTCGCACCACCTGCGCTTCCTGCTTCCTCTGCCCTACTCTCGCCTTTTCTCCACTCTCTCTGCCCTTTGCTCTACTTTCGCTTTTAATCCGCCTTTCATCTGCGTAATCTGCTTAATCCGCGATTCAGACACTTACCTGCGACCTTCGCACCACCTGCGCTTCCTGCTTCCTCTGCCCTACTCTCGCCTTTTCTCCACTCTCTCTGCCCTTTGCTCTACTTTCGCTTTTAATCCGCCTTTCATCTGCGTAATCTGCTTAATCCGCGATTCAGACACTTACCCACACACTTCACACCACCTGCGCCTCCCCATCCGCGTCATCTGCGGCTAGGTTGCGAAAGAACCAGTCTTTTGACCTCCAAACTTTTCGCTCCAAAATTGATTAACAAGCCCACCTCAAGCCGATAGGCTTTCAAATAATTCAAGACTTGCGCCTGGTGTATCTCGTCTAAAGCAGAGATAGCCTTCAATTCCACCAATACTTTTTCTTCAACCACAAAATCGGCTCTGCGCGTGCCAATCGGCTTTGGCAAGTCTTTGTAGAAAATGTCGTGTTCAAGCTCCCGTGCAAATGCCAACCCCGCTTGTCTCAGTTCAAATACCAACGCCCGCTGATAAATCACCTCTTGAAAGCCATTGCCCAAAAACTTATGCACCTCAAAGGCCGCCCCGATAATTTTTTCGGTTATCTCACCATACTTCAATTCCCTGTTCATTCTCTCTCCTCTCCCTTGTCTGAATCGCGGATTACGCAGATTTTTGGATTACACGGATTACCCCGCAACCCACCACAACCGCTATGTCCTTCATGCCACCTGCGCCCTTCGCCCTACCTGCGCTTCCTGCTTCCTCTGCCCCACTCTCGTTTTTCATCCGCTCTCTCTGCCCGTTGCCCTACTCTCGCTTTTAATCCGCCTTTAATCCGCGTAATCTGCTTAATCCGCGATTCAGACACTTACCCACACCCTCCGCCCTACCTGCGCTCCTCGCCCCTGCGTTTCATCCGCGTTCTCATGGGGTCGATTTTCCCGGTAGTTTGGCAACGTACTGATACCCCGGCTCCCGCGCCTGTCGGTCCAATATCTCGGCGATATGCTTCCAGGTTTCGCGCAGGCCGCGCGGGCAATGGGGCATCTCGCGTTTGATCAGCCTGTGCAGGCGCCCGAGTTTGTAGCACGGCACCGCCGCGTACATGTGGTGCTCGGTGTGGTAGTTCATGTGCCAATAGAGAAACTGGAGCAGGGGATTGAGGTAGATCGTGCGGCAGCAGAGGCGAAAGTCCGGCACCTTGTCTTGCAAGCCGACGTGTTGCGAGGAATTGCAGAGAAAGTGCAACCACGATCCGAACGCCTTGGGAAATGTGATGACCAGCGGGACGATCCAATACCCAAACGCCACGGACGCGCCCGCGATCAAGAGATGGCCGATCAGGGAGACGCGCTCCCACCGCGTGTACGCGCGCCGCCGCTCCGGGTCGCTTTCGGGAAAGAGCATCCCGATCCATGAATTGCTTGTGTTGATATACCCCGTGAAGTTCCGAAGCTTCTCCTTGATCAGATTGTAGGGATATTTGTAATTCACAACGCCCCGCTTCCAAAGCCCCTTGAGGTCGATCTTTTGCGGCAAGACCACTTCCCCATCGTCGGGCGGATGCAAGGTGTATTTGTGATGCTCGGTGTGACTCGCCCAAAACAGATGGTGATTGTGCCAGCCCAAAAAGGACAAAACGCGGAGGAAGAAGCGATTGAGCCACCGGGTTTTGAAGACCGAATCGTGTACCAATTCGTGAAAGCCATTGACCGTAAAATGCCAGAAGTGACCGTTGATGAAGACCAGCAACGCGGTGACGTACCACGGCCCATGGCGCGATGCGTATAGGGCCGCGCCCGCACCTGCCGCCAATACGCCCAAGAACCCGAGGGTCTGCGCGAAGCCCAAGAAATCGCTGCGCTTGTTGAGTTCGCGCAAGGTCTCGCGGGTGACGCGACAGCGGTACCACTTGATGCGCGTCTTCTTCGGTGGCGCGTTGTACTTCGGGCCTGCTGTCAGCACGTCTCGATCCGACAGGTCGGCATTTTCAATCTGCGTATTCATCTCGCCGATCCGCAAGGATGGTGGATTGGGGTTGAACATCGGTTATCTCCTCTTTGCATTTTCGCGCCTTACGCCACGTTCGCAGAGGATTGCATCGCCAAATCAATCGCGTGCAACACCCGTTGAATTTTATCGGTCTCCTCTTTTTCAAAATGGGCTTCGCCACATTGGGCGCAAACCCACGCAGGCAGGGTATGCCAATGGACGTAACACCCATTCCTATCAATCGAAAACGGAGCCGTCTTTTTTGTCATCTCCCCTTTGCAATACATGCACGTCATCGGTCACTCCTCCGCCTGAAATCCTCTGACCATTATCACCGTGCTCGCGGATCCCGTATCAACGAGAACTTGCGGCACCTCGATTGTCGATCCTCGATAGGTGACAGACACCGCTGTAAATGGCAGATCATACTTTCGTATCAATTTCATCGCGGCGCGCGAACCCCCAACCAATGTCGCACTTGAATATCGAGTGAATCACGACTCGTATGAAAAAAATAAAACTCCCGTTCGGGATATCGCTGGTGAAGAAACCGATAGCGTTTCATCGCGGCTTTGCCATCGGGGCATTCCTCAACGACCGTTATCAGATCGAGTTGACGCCGATGATCCGCGGTTGTACGCGCTTCCAATGCCTCGACAACCAGCCATTTATCGGGATGATTTCTGCATATCTCAGACCAGTGCATATAGCGCGTGCCTCCACATTGAGCGTTTTTGCATTTCGTTTGGAAAACCCGTTACGTCCCTATCGCGTTCCCCATAGCCAACCGCAGGTGGGACGAACTCTCGCTCGTTCAAAGCGGCGATCAAGATATGCGAATCCACTTTTGCGTCAAGCGCGTTCCGAGACCTTTGATCGAAACCGAACGGGAAAGCCTTTTCACAAAAAACGCCCCGGCATCTCAAAATGCCAGGGCGCGTTTGCGAGTCGGCCAGTCCGACCACTTTATGAATGGGTCTCTGCTACCCGCTGGTCTTGCCAAAATTTGCGACAAATACGGGCTTTGTTGCATAAAGAGGTGTTGCGCGGGTTGGGGGTTGCAAAAAGACAGGCTCCTTTGTAGATTGGGCATAATTTTCATTCAGACGTAAGACGGGATGCCGCCAAAAACGAGAAACGCCCATGCACGCTTCCAAGTTCTACGCCCTGGCCACCGCAGGGGCGTTCCCGATCGCCGCGTACCTGTGCTTGGTCAATCTCGACTACGCCGCGCTGTGGCACGACGAGGGCCCCGCCGCTGTTCGCGGCAAAATCCCGTTGCAACGGGGCGACATCAGCGGTTGGGATGGGCGCAATTTGGTCGGTCACACCATGCTCAACGAGGATCTGCGCCCGGTATGGCCGCCGGTGATGTACGCGCTCAACGCGGTGGGGTTCGCCCTCTTTGGGATCGGCGAAACCGGCGCGCGCATCGGCATCGCAACGCTCTATATGTGAAACGAAACGGGAGTGCATGAGTATGGCGCGTAAGAGCAACGAGAGAGAGCCGGGAAAACTCATCCTCCGGGCGAGGGCCTCAAACCGCAAGCGCGTCCACAGGCGGCGAGACTGGCGGAAGACCCTGGTTGCCGTCGGCATTCTCTTGGCGATCTCGATCCGCTACCCACTCTTGCCTTTTGAGACGGGCGATTATGGCTGTAGATGGTACGACTTTATCGCTCAAAACGGTCACTTTGCCGCGTTGAAGTACGATTTTGCCGACTACAATGTCCCGTATCTCTATCTCTTGGCGACCGCGTCGATTCTCTTAGCGGGAATCCCCACCATTTTTGCCTTTAAGACCGTCTCCATCATTTTCGATTTTGTCCTGGCCTTTTTCGTCTATCGTTGCGTGCGTCTCAAATACCGCGAACCGACCGAGGCAGCCATCCCGCTCCTGGCCGGGCTGGTCGCGCTGTCAATGCCCACGGTGGTTCTCAACAGCGCGATGTGGGGGCAAGCAGATGCGATCTATACCACCTTCTTGGTCGCGTGTCTGTATTATTTGCTCGCCGGACGCCAAGCCGCGGCGTTCATCGCCTTTGGGGTGGCGTTCAGCTTCAAGTTGCAGGCTGTTTTTTTGATCCCGTTGTTCCTGTGGTTGCTCGTCAAAGAGAAAGTGGACTGGCGTTATTTTGGTTTGAGTCCCGCGGTTTACGCGGTCGCCATCCTGCCCGCGTGGTTCATCGGCAGACCCCTATCCGATCTGCTCATGATCTACGTCTATCAGATAAGGATGTTTTGGGCACTCACCCTAAACGCGCCCAATTTCTATCAATATATCCCCAGATCTTATTCCAACTTCTATCTGGTCGGCGTCGCGTTCGCCGCGGTGATCGTCTTGGGTATCGCCTATTTCGTCTCTAAGAGCCGGGTGAAAATCACCGCGGATCGCCTCGTTTTCATGGCGACTTTCGCCGTCCTTATCATGCCCTACCTTTTGCCCAAAATGCACGAACGGTACTTCTTCCCGGCTGACGTCATCTCCATCATTTTGGCTTTCTACTGCCCGCGCTATTGGTATGTGCCGGTGGTCATCGGATCGGTATCGCTTTCCGTCTATATCATATTCCTGTTCGGGCGATACGATATTTTGTTATCCTATCTACCGGTCGCGCTGTTGCTCCTCATCGCGGTTTTGGGGCGGCAATTTCTGCTGATGTTTCGGACAGATCACCAACTCGCCACAGATGAAAGATGAGACATGAACACGTCCAACGCCCAGGTCGCCAAGTTCTACACCTGGGCACAGTCCTCAATCCTCAGGGGTATCCGCATAGGGCGAGACTATCGCAAGCCTCTGCTCGCCGTTGGCATTCTCTTGGCGATCCTGATCCGCTACCCATTCTTGCCTTTTGAGTCGGATGATTATGTAATTGCCCTGCGTCCGTGGTATGAGTTCATCGCCCAAAATGGCAACTTCGCCGCGCTAAAGTACGATTTTGCTGTCTATAATGTCCCGTATCTCTATCTCTTGGCGACCGCGTCGATTCTCTTAGCGGGAATCCCCACCCTTTTCGCCATTAAGACCATCTCCATCATTTTCGATTTTGTCCTGGCCTTTTTCGTCTATCGTTGCGTGCGTCTCAAATACCGCGAACCGACCGAGGAAGTCATCCCGATACTGGCCGCGTTAGTCGCGCTGTCGATGCCCACGGTGGTTCTCAACAGCGCGATGTGGGGGCAAGCAGACGCGATCTATACCGCCTTCTTGGTCGCGTGTCTGTATTATTTGCTCGCCGGACGCCAAGCCGCGGCGTTCATCGCCTTTGGGGTGGCGTTCAGTGTCAAGGCGCAATCCGTTTTTCTCTGCCCGTTGTTCCTGTGGTTGCTCGTCAAAGAGAAAGTGGACTGGCGTTATTTTGGTTTGAGTCCCGCGGTTTACGCGGTCGCCATCCTGCCCGCGTGGTTCATCGGCAGACCCCTATGCGATTTGCTCGTGATCTATTTCGGTCAAATGGATGAGTACGGATACCTCAGACTCCTCAGCCTGAACGCGCCCAATTTGTATCGATGGATCCCCAAAGCCTATTACGACTTCTATCCGGTCGGCATGGCATTCACCGCGGTGGTCGTCTTGGGCATCGCCTATTTCGTCTCTAAGAGCCGGGTGAAGATCACCGCGGATCGCCTCGTTTTCATGGCGACTTTCGCCGTCCTTATCACGCCCTACTTTTTGCCCAAAATGCACGACCGGTTCTTCTTCCCCGCCGATGTCATCTCCATCATTTTGGCTTTCTACTGCCCGCGCTATTGGTATGTGCCGGTGGTCATCGGCTCCGTGTCATTCCTCGCTTACCAGCCCTTTCTGTTCGACAGATTCATTCTCCAGCCGTGGCTACCGGTTGCACTGTTGTTCCTCATCGCGATTTTGGGGCGGCAATTTCTGTTGATGTTTTCGGACAAACCCCCACAGCATGGAGGTAGGCGGGATGGTTGAAAACGAAAAACGGGTGAGCGAGGAATTGTCAGAGACACGCCGCCGCCCTTCTGCGCTAGGGGCGCGGACAGGCACGGGGGCCTGTCTCTACGGCATTGTTGTATCGTTCATCATACCATAAAAATGCCATCGTGGGGACAATCTCCTGTGGTTGTCCAACATTCGGACAGGCACGGAGACTGATCCTACGGATGATCGAGACCGTTTGGCGTGAACCCCGCCAAAAACGAGGAACGCCCATGCACGCTTCCAAGTTCTACGCCCTGGCCACCGCAGGGGTGTTCCTGATCGCCGCGTACCTGTGCTTGGTCAATCTCGACTACGCCGCGCTGTGGCACGACGAGGGCCCCGCCGCTGTTCGCGGCAAAATCCTGTTGCAACGGGGCGACATCAGTGGTTGGGATGGGCGCAATTTGGTCGATCACGCCATGCTCAACGAGGACTTGCGCGGGGTATGGCCGCCGGTGATGTACGCGCTCAACGCGGTGGGGTTCGCCATTTTCGGGATTGATGAAACCGGCGCGCGCATGGTCCACGCGCTCATCGGCATCGCAACCCTCGGCGTCTTCTATTTGCTGTTGCGCCAGCACTTGCCATCCCATCCGCGCTTGGCGTTCTTCATCTTTTTATTCGCCGCTTGGTCCGCGCAATTACTGCTGTACTTTCGCTCGTCGCGCTACTTTTCGATGATGGTGTTCGCGCTGCTCCTCCTCTTCTATTTGTACGAACGCTACTGGCAAAGCAAAAATCCGGCGTATCTCCCCATCGTTGCGATCGTGGCCGCGCTGTCGTTTTTCAATCACTACGCAGGGGGCGCGGCGACGATGCTGTCGTTGGCCGCCTACCACCTGCTCTTTCGCACTCGTGCGACATCGCGGCGGGAGTGGGGATGGTTCGCGCTCTGTGGCGCGGGGGTCGTCGCGGTGGGTGCGTGCTACTTGGCATGGCTCGGCGTTCTCGGCGGCGAGCGCAGTGGCTTTCTGGATTTTGCCTCTCAAGCGATCGCTCCGTATCGCGGCGATTTATCGCCCCTCGCCCTTTTTCTGTGGAAAGTGTGGGCATACATTCGGGCACTGTTCGCCGCGGATTGGATTTCCTGGCCGGTGTTCCTGTGGTTCGCAGGTGCGATGGTGCGCGCATGGACGGGTTCGCCTCGGCCCTCTGACGACGATTTTCCCCGGGTCGCCGTGGGAAAAATCATTCTGATGGGCGCGTTGTTCGCGCTGTTTTCGGCGATGCTGTCCGTGCAGCCGATCTGGATAAATCCCGTCGCTGACCTGCGTTATTACGTCGGCGCGTTGCCCCTGCTGTTGGCGATGAAGGGGGCGTTCATCGAATGGGCGTGGCGCAAGCATGTCGTCGCGGGCGCGGCGTTGCTATGTGCGTTGTTGTTCTCGAGCGTCGGCGCAGCGCCTTTCAACATCAAAGGGGAATTTACCGGCAAATCCACCCTCGGCCTGCACTTGTTCCAATTCATCCGCGAAGTGCATCGGCCATATCCCGATGCCGTCGCCGCGGTTTCCAATTACCTGTTGCAAAATGCCGAAAAGGATGACTTGGTGTATGTGGCGGATGATGCGAATCGCGACGTGCTGATATTCTACACAGGCGACCATGTGCGGTTTTGCTGTTTCTTGGACGAGAACGCGCCGTTGCCGAGGGAGAAGGTGGCGGCACTGCGAGCACCGCTCTATATTGAGGAGAACGCGCCGGACTGGATCATCGGCTTTGGCTGGTTGATTCCGGAGGCCGTGGAACAGTTCGCCGCGCGCTATTCGGTCGTCGCTAGGTTGGAGGTTTTCCCCTATCCCACACAGCGGCCGGAATTGAACTTTCATGCCTTTTCGCCCTTAGATACCTACAACAACGGCGTGGTCATTTTGAAACGCTTGGACGAGGACTGATCGCGGACCACTAACCATTGATTCTTCAACCATGCGCTATATCTACATTTTCTTTTTCGCCTCCCGATTTCGAGTCTGGCGGATGCGCTGTTGCTCCTCATCGCGGTTTTGGGACGGCAATTTCTGCTGATGTTTTCGGACAAACCCCCACAGCATGGAGGTAGGCGGGATGACTGAAAACGAAAAACAGGCGGCCGAGGAAGCATCAGTGGCATGTCGCCCTTCTGCGCTAGGGGCGCGGACAGGCACGGGGGCCTGTCCCTACGGCATTGTTGTATCGTTCATTATACCATAAAAATGCTATCGTAGGGACAACCCCCTGTGGTTGTCCAACATTCGGACTGGCACGGAGACTGGTCCTGCGGATGATCGAGACCGGGTGGACTGACCGTTTGGTGTGAGTCGCGTCAAAAACGAGTACGACCATGAATCCTTCCAACCCCGACGTTTCCAAGTTCTACGCCCTGGCTTCCGCAGGGGTGTTCCTGATCGCCGCGTACTTGTGCTTGGTCAATCTCGACTACGCCGCGCTGTGGCACGACGAGGGGCCCGTCGCTGTTCGCGGCAAAATCCTGTTGCAACGGGGCGACATCAGCGGTTGGGATGGACGCAATTTGGTCGGTCACACCATGCTCAACGAGGATCTGCGCCCGGTATGGCCGCCGGTGATGTACGCGCTCAACGCGGTGGGGTTCGCCATTTTCGGGATCGGCGAAACCGGCGCGCGCATCGTCCACGCGATCATCGGCATCGCAACCCTCGGCGTCTTCTATTTGCTGTTGCGCCAGCACTTGCCGAATCACCCGCGCTTGGCGTTCTTCATCTTTTTATTCGCCGCTTGGTCCGCGCAATTACTGCTGTACTTTCGCTCGTCGCGCTACTTTTCGATGATGGTGTTCGCGCTGCTCCTCCTCTTCTATTTCTACGAACGCTACTGGCAAAGCAAAAATCCGGCGTATCTCCCCATCGTTGCGATCGTGGCCGCGCTGTCGTTTTTCAATCACTACGCAGGGGGCGCGGCGACGATGCTGTCGTTGACCGCCTACCACCTGCTCTTTCGCACTCGTGCGACATCGCGGCGAGAGTGGGGCTGGTTCGCGCTCTGTGGCGCGGGGGTCGTCGCGGTGGGTGCGTGCTACTTGGCATGGCTCGGCGTCCTCGGCGGCGAGCGCAGTGGCTTTCTCGATTTTGGCGGCCAAGCGATCGCTCCGTATCGCGGCGATTTATCGCCCCTCGCCCTTTTTCTTTGGAAAGTGTGGGCATATATTCGGGAACTGTTCACAGCGGATTGGATTTCCTGGCCGGTATGCCTGTGGTTCGCAGGTGCGATGGTGCTCGCACGGATGGGTTCGCGTCGCCCCGCGCGGCGGCGAGATCGACGCCGGGTGCCTCAGCCCCGGTCGTCTGACGACGATTTTCCCCGGGTCGCCGTGGGAAAAATCATTCTGATGGGCGCGTTGTTCGCGCTGTTTTCGGCGATGCTGTCCGTGCAGCCGATCTGGATCGAGCCTGGTGTCGCGGACTTGCGCTATTACGTCGGCGCGTTGCCCCTGTTGCTGGCGATGAAGGGGTTGTTCACCGAATGGGCGTGGCGCAAGCATGTCGTCGCAGGCGCGGTGTTGCTGTGCGCGTTGTTGTTCTCGAGCGTCGGCGCGGCGCCCTTCAACCTGAAAAATGCGTTCACGGGCCAATCCACCCTCGGCCTGCACTTGTTCCAATTCATCCTCGAAGTGCATCGGCCATACCCCGATGCCATCGCCGCGGCTTCCAATTACCTGTTGCAAAATGCCGAAAGGGATGACTTGGTGTACGTGCCAAATTACGCGGATCGCGACGTGCTGATATTCTACGCAGGCGACCATGTGCGGTTTTGCTGTTTCTTGGACGAGAATACGCCGTTGCCGAGGGAGAAGGTGGCGGCATTGCGCGCGCCGCTCTATATCGAGGAGAACACGCCGGACTGGATCATCGGCTCTGGCTGGTTGACTCCGGAGGTCGTGGAACAGTTCGCCGCACGCCATTCGGAACAGTTCGCCACGCGCTATTCGGTCGTCGCCGGGTTGGAGGTTTTCTTCTATCCAACACAGCGGCCGGAATTGAACTTTCACGCCTTTTCCCCATTGGATAGCGGCAATAGCGGCGTGGTCATTTTGAAACGCTCGGACATCGCGGACCCCTAACCACTGATTCTTCAACCATGCGCTATATCTACATTTTTCTTTTGAGCCTCCCGATTGCGGGATTGGCAACGCGCGTTTTCGCCCAAGCCCCTGGCACCATCGTCACCATCGCAGGGGGTGGGTTGGAAGATGGCGACCATGTGCGGGCAACGGATGTGATGCTCAACCGACCACGCGGCATTGCGTTGGATGCGCGGGGCGATCTCTACATCGCGGATACGGACGGCCACCGCATTCGACGGGTCGATGCGACGGGCATCATCACCACGATTGCGGGCACGGGCGAACCGGGGTTTTCGGGCGATGGGGGGCAGGCGACGAGTGCCAGGCTCCACGCGCCCCAAGCCATTGCCATCGACAGCGCGGGCAATATCTATTTCAGCAGCGGGGGCGCGGATAACGCGCAAAACCGCCGCGTTCGGCGCGTCGATCCCGCGGGCATCATCACCGCGATCGCGGGCACGGGCGAAAGTGGATTCGACGATGGCGTGCCCGCTTTGGAAGCCACGTTCTACGACATCGTCGCGCTGGCGATGTTGGGCGACGCCGCGCTTTTGATTTCCGATGGAAGCGATCCAAGTGGGCAGGGCAACAACCGCGTGCGACAACTCAATTTGACGAGCAACACCATCGGCACCGTGGCCGGCAATGGCAACGCGCGGGCGTCCAATATCCAAGACGGCGGCCTGGCGCACCGCGCGGGAATGACCCCCGGGCAACTCGTCATCGCCGGCAATGGCGACCTGCTGATCGCAGATGTTGCCAACGGGCGCGTCCGCCGGGTCAGCCGGGCCGTGCAAGATACGACCGTTGTCGTCGTCATCAACACCGCGGCCGGGCGGGAAGCGAGCCCTGGAGAAATGCTTTACAAGGGCGATGGGGGCGCCGCGACGAGCGCGTTATTCGCCAACCCGTCGGGCGTTGCGATCGATCGACGCGGCGATCTGTACATCGCGGACACGGGCAACCGCCGCATCCGCATCGTGGAAGCGGAAACAGGCGTCATCCTACCCCTCGCGGGAACGGGCGCCGAGGGCGCGGGTTCTGATGGGGCACTCGGCCTCCTGTCCGATTTGCAGGGCCCCACACACATGGCGATCGACGGCAATGGCGATCTCATTTTTATCGACGGCAACCGCATCCGCAAATTGCGCGACCCCACATTTCGCATGCCCCTTTTCAGCGTCTCCGCCGCGGATATCGACTTTGGCAATGTCAGCATCGGAGATCCCGTCGTGCGCGGTTTGCCCGTTGAAAACCGCGGCAACCTGCCCGTTCGCATCGGCGCCGCCGTTTCCGACAATGCCGAGTTCCGCATCTTATCTGCCTCGCCCTTTGAGTTGGGCGCCGCGCAGATGGCGGAGATCGAACTGGCGTTTGACCCCATCCGCGAAGGGCGAGCGCAGGGGAGCGTCACCCTGACGACAGACGACCCGCGCATGCCTTCTGCCACAGTCCGCTTACAGGGGATGGGCGAAGCCGCGGCTATCGGCATTTTTCCATCCGATGTCTTGGTCTTTGACCCCACGCCCATCGGGCAATCGCGATCTTCGTCCGTCCGCATTTCCAACTTGGGCGCAGGCGTGCTCGTCGTTTCCCATGCCGCGACGACCGACTCGCAATTCGTCGTCGAACAAACCGACACCTTGCGAATCGCTTCGGGGCAAAGCGAGGACTTTCGCATCGCATTTCGCCCGACGACCGAAAACTTGCAACGCGCTACGCTCACCATTTTTAGCAACGCGCCCGCGAGTCCGGCAACCGCGCTCCCGTTGCAGGGCTTGGGACAACGCGGGCAAATCGGCGGATTTTCCGATGTGTCGTCCGATTTGGGCATGGGCGACTCCGGCGCGGGATTTGGCGCGGCATGGGCGGATTACGACAATGACGGCGATCTCGATCTGTACGTCGTCCGCAGCAACGAACCCAACCGCTTGTACCGCAATGACGGCGCGGGATTTACCGACGTCGCCCCGGCCCTAGGCGTTGCCGATCCCGGCGACGGCAGTGCGGGAATATGGGGCGATGTGGACAGAGACGGGGATTTGGATCTCTACGTCACCAATTTCGGCGAACCCAACCGCTTATTTCGCAATGACGGCGCGGGATTTACCGACGTCGCCCCGGCCCTAGGCGTTGCCGATCCCGGCGACGGATACGGCGCGGCCTGGGCGGATTACGACCGCGACGGGGATTTGGATCTCTACGTCGCCAATTTTGGCGCGAACCGGTTTTTCCAGAACGAGGGCCATGGTTTTGTCGAGCGCGCGGACGCGTTGGGCCTCGCGGACGCGGAAAGCGGAATCCAGCCGGCTTGGGGCGATTTTGACAACGATGGCGATCCCGATCTCTTTTTGGCAAACAGCGGCCCCAACCGCATGTTTCGCAATGACGGCGACCGGTTCGCGGCGGTAGAAACCGGCTTCAGCCCGACCGATGCCGGGCCGAGTTTTGGCGCGGCTTGGGGCGATTTTGACAACGACGGCGATCTCGATTTGTTCATCCCCTACTTTGGCGCGAACAACCGGTTGTACGTCAATGACGGCGGCAGGTTCACGGACCGCGCGCCTGCGATGGGCCTCGACCACGATGGGCGCGGCAGGGGCGCGGCTTGGGGCGATTTTGACAACGATGGATTCCTCGATCTCTACGTCACCAACAGGGGACAGCCGAATTTGTATTACAAAAATCGAGACGGGCAGGGGTTTGTCGAATGGGCCGATACATTGGGCCTCGCACTTCGCGCGGACAGCAGGGGCCTCGCGCTCGCCGACTACAACGCCGATGGCAAATTGGATATGTACATCGCGGTGCAAGATGGGGCCGATGCCCTGTATCGCAACCGCGAAGCCGATGGCAACTGGATCGCCGTTCGCCCGCGCGGCACGCAAAGCAGCGCGGACGCCATCGGCACGCGCATCGAAATTTTCTATGGCGACGACCGCCGCGCCATGCGCGAAATTTCCGGCGGCGCGTCCTTCTTGTCTCAAGACGCGGCCATCGCTTGGTTCGGCATGGGCAACGCCGAGCGCGTCTCGGTTCTTTCCCTGCGCTGGCCGAGTGGCATCGCGCAACAGATCGATACCGACGGTTTGGCGGTCAACCGCATCATCGACATCACCGAGCAGTTGCCGCAGCCTGCGGCGCGCGTCCGATTGACCGCGGACGCGACCCACTTATTGGGCGATGGCATCTCGGAAACCGCGCTCACGGCGCGAATCACCACCCGCGAGAACGCGCCCGTCGTCGCCAGCGGTCGCGCCGTGCGATTCCGCATCGAAACCGGCAGCGGGCTGATCATCCCGTCGCCAAATTCCGAGCAAGTGGGCGAAGATGAGATCGCGGTGCGCGATGGGGTCGCCACATCGCGCTATCGCGCGGGCCAAGACCCGGGCCGCGTGGTCATCGTCGCGGAAAGCCAAGGGCTCTCGCCCGGGCGCGTCGAACTTGAACTCATCCGCCCCTTCGCAGAAGACGCCCTGACCATCCGCACCATCGCGGGATCGGGCACGGGCGGATTTGCGGGCGATGGCGGCGCGGGAACAGACGCGCTCCTCCAAAATCCACAGGGCGTCGCAGCGGATTCCCCCGGCAATATTTACATCGCGGACACGGGCAACGGCCGCGTTCGCCAGCTCCGCATCGAAACGGGCACCATCCAAACCCTCGCGGGCGAAGATGAGGAACTCGCCGCGCCTTCCGACGTGATCTTCAAGGGCGATGCGTTGGTCGTCAGCGAGACGCAAGCCCATGCCGTGCGGCAGATCCGCAATGGCACACTCGCCGCCTTTGCGGGCACGGGCATCGGTCAGTTTGGCGGCGACAGGGGGCGCGCATCCGACGCCAACCTCAGACGCCCCACCGGTCTTTCCGTCGATCAAAGCGGCAATGTGTACATCGCGGATACGGACAACCACCGCATTCGCAAAGTCGATCCCCAAGGCAGCATCGCGACCTTTGCCGGCAGCGGCAATCCGGATGAGGGGGCGTATGCAGGCGACAGCGGCGCGGCGACACGGGCCCGCCTCAATCGACCGAGTGCCCTTGCCATAGACGCGCAAAACAATGTGTACATCGCGGATACGGACAACCACCGCATTCGCAAAGTCGATCCCCAAGGCGCGATCACGACCCTTGCGGGCACGGGCACACCCGGATTTGCCGGCGATGGGGGCCTAGGCTCGCGCGCCCAACTCAATCGGCCGCAGGGCATTGCGGTCGATGGGCGCGGGTATCTTTTCATCGCGGATACGGACAACCACCGCATTCGCCTGATCGACTTGAACAACGGCTTGATCCAAAGCATCGGCGGCACGGGGTTGGGCCAACTCGATCTCGAATCCGGCGGGGGCCTCGCGGTGAGCCTCAACGCGCCGCGCGGGTTGGCGATCGGCCCCACGGGCACCTTGCTCATCGCAGACGCGGGCAACCACCGAATCCGCGAACTCGCCATCGCTTTTGATTCGGCGATCACGGCATCGGCGCGCACGAAAAAAACCACCGACTTCAATGCCGATGGTCGCGTCGATCTCCGCGATTTTTTGCTGTTTGCCCAAGCGTTTGCCACCGCCGATCCCCACTTCGACCTCGACGCCGATGGGACGGTTGGCTTCGCCGACTTCCTGCGCTTTGTCCGCGTTTATGAGGCGAGAAAATGATCGCGGATTAAACGCGGGCTGTGAGGGCGAGTCGCATGTATCGTTTCACTCGAAAGGAAGATTATGCCCAATCTCAAGAACAAAGTCGCCCTCGTCACCGGCGCGGGCGGGGAACGCGGGATTGGTCGCGCAATAGCGATGCGCTTTGCCCGCGAGGGCGCGGATGTCGCCATCGGCGATTTGACCGCCAATGCCCGAGGCGATTGGCCGGGGTTGCCCGCCGTTGCTGCGGAAATCCGCGCATTGGGGCAGCGCGTTCTCATCGCAGAAGCCGACGTGACCCGCGCCGATCAAGTCGATCAGATGGTGCGAGACGCGATCCGGCATTTTGGCAAAGTCGATATTCTGGTCAACAACGCGGGCGCGCCTGCCGGCCCGGATCGCGTGCCCGTCGCCGAGTTGGACGAAGGGGTTTTTGATCGGGTTCAAAGCGTGAATGTCAAAGGCACGTTTTTGTGTTCCCGCGCCGTTGTTCGGTTTCTGATCGAACGCGGTCAGGGCGGCAAAATCATCAACATCGCCTCAACCGCGGGCTTGCGCGGGATCGCCCGATTCGCGGCCTATTGCGCGTCCAAATTCGCAGTCGTGGGATTCACGCAATCCCTCGCGCATGAAATGGGCCCTCACGGGATACAAGTCAACGCGATCTGCCCGGGCCTCACCGAAACCGAACGCCTGCACGGCATTGCCAGCGGCTTGAAGCCCGAAGGCACATCCGCCGAAGCATACAGAACGCAGATGATCGCACGATCCGCGCAAAACGCGCCCCTCGGCCGCATCGGGCAACCCGAAGACGTGGCAAATGTGGCGGCATTCTTAGCATCCCCGGATGGCGACTACATCACCGGCCAAGCGATCAGCGTATCGGGCGGCGCGATCATGGTGCATTAGGCTTTGTGACTGATATTCGGAAAAAGGCTATAAAGCCCGGGGGCATTGTGCGTGCCCGTCCGAATCCTGGACAACCACAGGGGGTTGTCCCTACAATGCCATGGGGCTCATAATGAAATGAACGATAGAACGATCTGTAGGGCCAGGCGCTCGTGCCTGTCCGAATGCTAGCGGCCCCATGCCCTGTCCGAATACAGGACACCACAGGGGGTTGTCCCTACAATGCCATTTGGGGCGCAAAATAAAATGAACGATAGAACGATCTGTAGGGACAGGCCCCCGTGCGTTCCCGTCCCATCACCCGTAGGGACAGGCCCCCGTGCCTGTCCGAATGCTAGCGGCCCGTGCCTATCCGAATACTGGACAACCACAGGGGGTTGTCCCTACAAATGCCATTTGGGGCGCATAATGAAATGAATGATAGAACGATCTGTAGGGCCAGGCCCCCGTGCGTTCCCGTCCCATCACCCGTAGGGACAGGCCCCCGTGCCTGTCCGAATGCTAGCGGCCCGTGCCTATCCGAATACTGGACAACCACAGGGGGTTGTCCCTACAAATGCCATTTGGGGCGCAAAATGAAATGAACAATAGAACGATCCGTAGGGCCAGGCCCTCGTGCCTGTCCGAATGATCGCGGCCCCCGTGCCTGTCCGAATGCTGGACAACCACAGGGGGTTGTCCCTACAATGCCATTTTGAGCGCAAAATGAAATGAACGATAGAACGCCCCGTAGGGACAGGCCCCCGTGCCTGTCCGAATGCTAGCGGCCCCCGTGCCTGTCGGAAAAATTAAGCCCGAGTTCATTGCGAACTCGGGCTTTTTGTGTGGCAAATGCGATGCGACATCGGGCATCAGCCTGTCGATCCAAAGCGAGCGGCGAAGATGAGGAAATCGGCAAAGTCGATTTGCCCATCGCCATTGAGATCGCACCGAGGGTCATACCGCTCTTGACTGAGGCGCGATCCGTACTTGCCGGCAAAGATCAAGAAGTCGGCGAAGTTCACACTGCCATCGCCATCGATGTCGGGCGAGGGGAGCGATACCTCGAACGTGAAGGGTAGCGATGCCACATCGCCATCGGCGTCGAACGCGCTGAAGGTGTAGGTCGCCTCGGCTATCGCCTCGGTCGGCGTGCCAGAAATGGTGCGCGTATCCAGATCGAACGAGAGACCATCCGGGAGGAAGGGCAGGAGGATATAAGCCAGTGTGCCATCGCCACCGGTCGCTTGCGGCAGCGCGAGGGATTCGATCCGTTGATTGACGAGATAGCTCTGTGCAACAATCGTGGTATCGCCAAAAGTGGGCATCAGATCCGGGATTTCAAGGGTGAACATGAGATACACCTCATCGCCATTGCCATCGGTTGCGGTCAATGTGTAGGTCGTCTCATCCATCGCTTTGACAGGTGTACCGGAAACGATGAGCGTCTCGGCGTTGAAGGTCAAGCCCTCGGGCAGATCGGGCGTCAAGGTGTAGGTCAGCGTGCCATCGCCACCGGACGCTTGCGGGAGCGTCACGGGATCGAACTCTTGATGTTGATAGCCCTGTGCGGCGATGGTGGTATCGCCGAATGCCGGCATGGGATCGGCCATTACGGAGAGGGTGAACGTCAAGGTCGCCGCGTCGCCATCGCCATCGGTTGCGGTCAGCGTGTAGGTCGTTTCGCCCATCGCCTCGAGCGGCGTGCCGGATAGCATGCGCGTCTCGGCATCGAAACGCAAGCCCGTGGGCAGATCTGGCGTCAGTGCGTAGGTCAAGGTGCCATCGCCACCGGACGCTTGCGGCAACGTCAGGGAATCGATCTCTCGCTTCCGCAGATAGGATTGGGCATCTACGCTCGCATCGCCAAAGGAGGGGGCCACGTTCGCAACGACCGTGATGAAGAAACTCATCTCTCCCGAATCGCCGTCTTCATCCGTGGCGGTCAGGGTGTAAATCGCTTTTTCCGTTACCGCGGTCGGCGTGCCAGACACCACGAGCGTCTCCGCGTCAAAACTCAAGCCATCGGGCAGCTCCGTCAGGGTGTACGTTACGGTGCCATTGCCATCTATCGCCGCGGGCAAGGTGAGCTCAATGGCTTGGTTTTGCCGATACGTTTGCGGATCGACCGCCTCGATGAAAACCGGATCCGTATCCGGCTCCGGGAGCGGCGTACCATCCCCACCGGGTGTACCGGTTACCCCATCTGAAGGGGGGCCATCATCGACATCGGTGCGCGTGGCGATCACACGAACCGTATATTCCGTACCCCCGATCAGATTCGCAATGGTGTAGGTCGTACCGTCGGTTACGACGGCTTGGCGGGCAGCCGCGTCGTAGTTTTCATCCCCGGATTTCCACTGCACCTTGTAGCCCGTCGCGCCAGACACCGCAGCCCAAGATACGACCAAGGTGCCCTCGCCGGGCGTCACAGACACTTGGGTGGGTTCTGCGGGTGGCTCGTCGTCATTGGTGATCGTCAACACTACATCGAGCAGATGGAGCACCGTCGCGGCATCGCCAGCGGCGGCCATACCCGATACGGTCACGCGCTTGTCCGCCGCATCGATCGTATTGTCCACCGCCGAGATCGTGACCGTGCCCGTGCTCGTCGTCTGTCCCGCCGCGATGGTCAGCGTCTTCGCGCTCGACAACATAAAGTCCCCCGCTACCGCAGGGGCCACCTCTGTCGCCGAGATGGTGACCGTCGCCGCCGTGGTCGCGATGCGATCCAGCGTCGCCGTGACCGTCGACACTCCACCATTTTCCGAAATTGACGCAGGCGACAAGGCGAGCGTCACAATCACGTTGACCACCGAGCCGTCCACCTTGCGGTCGCTGTTGTCCTCGACAGCGAAGTCGCCCAGCCCGAGCTGGGCATTCGTGGTGCCGTCCGCTGCTTGGAGGATCGTCCCCGAGTTCAGCGTCAGCGCGTTCGCCGCGATGCTGATCCCGTCGTTGTCCACGTCCGCCTGCACCACCGTGTAGCGGAACACCAGCGACTTCGTGCCCGTGCCCGACACGTAGTCCGCCTGCTTCGTCCCCGAAGCGATCCCCAGTGCCAGTTGCGGCGTCCCCGTCACGTTCACCGCCTGGGTGAACGTCACCGTCGCCTCGATGGTCTCGTCGCGTCCGTAGGTGTCCCCCGGCGGCGCGCTGAGTGCCACACCGATTATCCCCGGCGGACCCTGGTGACCGTCCACCTTGTGGTTCGCGCTGTTCCGAATCGCATGGTGGCCGAACTTCGAGGAGGTCAAAGGCACGAACCCTGCGCCCGTCAGTTCATCCCCGCTCACCCCGTCCGTGTCCATGTCGTTGGGCCGCACGACGTAGCGGAGGATTTGGTTGAATCCACTTATGCTGACGTGGGCGGCTTGCCGGACGTTGTCGCCGATCGTTATCGGCGCCCTCATGTTGTTCCAGTTGTGCCATGATGAACGCCACGGCCCGCCGGATCTGCTCCACGTCACCGTGACTAGGATCGTGTCGCCGTT
The DNA here is from genome assembly GCA_965242535.1 of Candidatus Latescibacterota bacterium. Taxonomy (GTDB): domain Bacteria; phylum Latescibacterota; class UBA2968; order UBA2968; family UBA2968; genus VXRD01. The sequence goes on along the minus strand of OZ251458.1, from coordinate 2,579,853 downwards.
ACCGAAGGTGTTGCCGCTCGCCGGGCTGTTCAGCGCCACGCCGGTGATGCCGCCGTTGCGGCTGCCGATGGCCGTTGTCGTTACCCTGCGGGTCGCATCGTTCGTGAACGCATGCGTTCCCAAGTCCAAGGTCGCCGCAGCCCCGCCGCTGCTCGCGTTGATCGTGCCGCCGTTCAACTTCAGCGCGTCCGCCGCGACGCTGAGCCCGTCGGAATCCTCGTCGCCCTTAAAGACTTCGTAAGTGAACACGAGCTCGGTCGTCCCCGTGCCCGAGGTGTACTCCGCGAAGCACGTGGTGCACGTCCCGATCCCCAGCACCACATGCGGCGTGCCCGTCACGTCCACCGCAGCACTGAACGTCACCGTCACGCTGATCATCTCGGTGAGCCAGAAGAACTGGGTGTTCTGCTCGGTAGTGCCGACCTTGTCGGTTGGCGACGGCGAGTTCACCGACAGCCCCGTCACCGTCGGGGCCTGCGCCGCAACTTCCTCGGCGCCGACCGTCCAGAGCACGGCCAGAAGAACGGCGACGAATCGCAGAGCGCGGATCATTTTGGCCCCCTCTCGAGGGGGGGGGGGGGGGGGTACATTGTACTGCTCATCCTAACAGCCTGTCTCACAATGTCATAGAACCGCGCACCGCAACGGGAAGGGGTGATATTTCGCCCACCTTTTGCGTAGGTACAGAGGGTGACAGGCAAGTTCAACCAACGGCGAAAAATAGCCGACATCATAAGAAACCTCCTTGTGGAAATGATCTCTACCGGCAACGGGGGAGTAGGTCAGCCGTTAAGAAAGCAAATCACGTCATCTTGTCAAGACATTATTTGAGATTGTCTGAATCGCGGATTACGCGGATTAGGGGATTAAAGGCGGATTAAAGGCGAGAGGAGGGCGAAGGGCAACGCACAGAGCAGACAGAGGCGTAGTCCACAGGGCCGAAAAAGAAAAAGCGAAAGGCGGATTAGAGGCGAGAGTAGAGCAGAAGGCAGAGAGGGGAGAGGAAGGGTGAGAGGAGGGCGGAGGGAGTGGGTGGGTTGTCTGAATCGCGGATTACACAGATTAGGGGATTAAAGGCGGATTAAAGGCGAGAGTGGGGCGGAGGACAAAGCACAGAGTAGACAGAGGCGTAGCCCACAGGGCCGACAAAGAAAAAGCAAAAGGCGGATGAAAGGCGAGAGGAGGGCAGAGGACAGAGAGAGAGGATTGGTTTGTGGGGGGATCAGCCCGCCCCGCCCTATCCACTACCTGATTGGCACGCCAAATATACGCTATTGAGATTTGGCAAAAGAGACCTCGTAACTTTTCACAATAATTTGATCCATATACTTCAAAATATCGGGGCGTCTGATTACCATGCGCTCCCTCTCTCGAACCATGTCCTCCAAAGCAATACGGTATCGCTTAATTGCAATGAGAATATCGCCTAAAACAGCCTTAAGCAAACGCAAATCGCCCTCATCTACAACGACCTCGAGGTAGACGGCGATATCTTCTGCTGTCTCCAAACCCTTGATAGGATCCCACGGCAATAGCTTCTTTTTGTCCATTTTCACTCCTCGTAAATTAACGCCAAATTTTTTGCCTTTTCAATATCCTGCCTTTGCGTGTTTTTGCTACCCCCCCAAAGCAAATACAATACTCGTGTCTCTCTACTCCAGGTAAAATATAAACGGTACCCAGGCCCATAATGAATACGGGCTTCCAAAACGCGATCACCAACCCCCCTTATATCTCCAAGATTACCTAAAGAAAACCTTTTAATCCGCGACTGAATGAGTTTGCTTACCCGTTGATCGCGCAACTTATCAAACCATTGAATAAATTCTTCTGTTTGACCAATTTTGTTCATGATAATATCGCGATCATCGTTACGAATAACCTAACCCTTTCTTACGAAAAAGCAATGTCTAATAATACTTCTCCATATCCAAAATACAAACCATAAGTACCGATACAAAAAAAGAAACCGCCCCAAGACTTATTCGTGCCCCTCAAAATGTCTGTGTATAAGGATCAGCGCATCCAAATGCTAAAAAATGAATGAGTTGGTACAGATGGGCACGGGGGCCTGTCCCGAAAATAAAAAAATTATACAATTACGCCATCTTTGATAAGACCTTATTTGACGGGGATTAAAGGCGGCTAAAAAACGAGAGTAGGGCAAAGGGCGTGGGGAGGTTGTCTGAATCGCGGATTACACGGATTAGGGGATTAAAGGCGGATTGGAGAGGCGGGGAGACGGGAGACGGGAGACGGGAGAGGAAAAGCGAGAGTGGGGCGGAGGACAAAGCACAGAGCAGACAGAGGTGTAGCCCACAGGGACGACAAAGAAAAAGCGAAAGGCGGATTAAAGGCGAGAGGGGAGAAACGGGGAGACGGGAGAGGGGAGACGGGAGAGGAACGGCGAGAGTGGGGCAGAGGGCAGAGAGAGTGGATTGGGTTGGCAGGGCGGGAGAAGGGAGTAGGTGGTACGAGGGACACAGCGGCGGTGGGAGTGTGGGGGGTAATCCGCGCAATCCAAAAATCCACGTAATCTGTGATTCAGACAGGGGGATCGGGGGGATCCCCTCTACATGCCTACGGCAAAAATACGACGCCCAGCGCGGCATTGGGGTTTTGGATCAGGTCCTCGCACGCTTCGGGCGCGTCTTCGAGTGCGACTCGGTGCGTGATGAGGGGCGACACTTGCATCTGCCCGGAATCCATGAAGCGCAGACATTCCGCCATGTTGCGGCGCGTCGTCCACTGCATAAACACGGCCGGATAGTCCGCGCCGTGTTCCCATGCCTCGTCGTGATAGCCCGGCCCTGTGCGCGCGGCGCTCCGCACGTCCAAATTGCCCAGCGCGGCGGCAAACCCGTGATCGATTCGGGCGCCGCCCACAATGACGATGCGCCCCATCAAATGCGTGTCTGGGGCTTTCTTCATCATCTCGCTCAAGGTGACAAAGGCAGGCGTGCCATCGCCGCCAAACGCGATCACCCCGCCGTCCAAGCCATCGCCGCGCGTGAATGCCCGCGACACAGTCACCGGATCTTCCGCCGCGATATCGACCCCGCGGTGCAAGCCGCACGCCGCGGCTTTTTCCAATCGCATGGGCAGTCGATCCAGCCCCATGACATGGCAACCCGACAGGCGCGCCCACTGGCAGGTGAATTGTCCCACGAGCCCCAAGCCCGCTACGGCGATGTTTTCGCCCAAATGAAATTCGCCGCGCCGCACGGCGTTCAAAGCCGTTGCGACCAGATGGATGGACGCGGCATCCTCGTCGCTGACCGCATCCGGAATCGGCACTGCCATGTTGCGCGGCACACAGGCGTGCGTGGCGTGTTGGGCATAGCCGCCGCCCATACAAGCCACGCGCGTGCCGATGGGAATGTCCTCGCACCCCTCGCCTTGGGCGATCACCGCGCCCGCATTGGAATAGCCAAAGGGCCGGGGCGCCGCATCCGACGGGTTTTCGCGCCTTCGCTTGACCCCGCCCAACTCCGTGCCCGGGCTGACCATACTCGCCCGGACCTCGATTTGCACTTGCCCCGGTTTCGGGGCCGCCATCGGTTCTTCGATCACCGAGATCTCGCCCCGTCCGTCAATCGCCGCCACTTTTCGCATCGCCATCATGTCCTCACATTGTCACGATTTGTCTCATGCGGTTTGCCATCTCGATCTGCACGTCTCGCCCGCCGCCCACCTCGTGGATCACATAGCGGTCGTAGCCGATATCGCGCAGGCCCTTCATCACTTCTGCCCAATCCGTATCGCCCTCCATCAGGGGGACGAAATCGCGTTTCCGGCGGGCAAAATCCTTAAAATGCACGCGCTTAATCCGGTGTTGCAATTCGCGGATCCAGTGCTCGGGATAGCCGTAAAACATCATATTGGCCGTGTCGAGATAAATCCCGACCCACGCGCTGCCCACGGCATCGACAAACTCGCGGGCTTCGCGTGGGGAGAGCAAAAACTTGTTCCACACATTCTCGATGCCCACCGCGACGCCCTTTTCCTCGGCATAGGGTGCGACCGCTTTCATCGCGGTCAAAAAATCGTCCCATGCCTCTCCGTACGTCCCCTCGGCCGGAAGCTGGCCCGGATGCAATAAAACCGCATCGGTCTCGACCAAATGGGCCACCTCGATGGCGCGGCGCAAACCCTTCATGCCCGCGTCTCGTTCCGCTTTGTCCCGGCTGAGAAAATTGCCCCGATCGTCGTACCGCGCGATGGCACTGCCGATTTCAATGCCCGCGTCGTCGCACCGCTTTTTGACGCCGCGCACCTCCTCATCGCCCATCTCGACATGGGGATCGCCCTCTGGCGAAAAGACCAACTCGACCGCCTCGTAACCCGCATCGCGGCACAGCGCGAGGGTCTCGTCCAGCGAGAGTTTGCCCAAGATAATCTGCGTCACCCCAATTTTCATCGACACCTCCTCGTTCACAGTTGACCCGTGGTTCAGACATTTTTTCATTTGAAGACGCGAACGGTGTACCACTGGCGACAACCCGTTCAAATCACGGATGACCGGCAACTTGTCCGAAGTATTGAATCGGCCCGTTCGACATTTAAAATAAACCCCTTCCTCCAAAATGCAAGCCCTTGTTTATCGCACTTGACAAGACGCGCCTTTTTGTATTATCTCATTTTGTTCACAAATCCTCATCACCCAACACGGGAGCGCGCGTTATGATGTATCGCATTTTGTTTGGTCTGATCGTCCTCGCCCTGGGCTGCGGCCCTGCGGAATCCCCCACGCCTGAGAAGCCCACGATTGCGATTTGGTGGGCGCAGTGGGACCCCGCGGACGGACTTCAGGAACTGGGCGACGAGTTCGAGCGGGAAACCGGCATTGCCGTGAAAGTCCACCAAATTCCCTGGCCGTCTTATCAGGATCAGGTCTTCCTCAACTTCGGCAACGACCAAACGGATTTCGACATCGTGATCGGCGACAGCCAGTGGATCGGACGCGGCGCCACGCGCGGCCTGTACGTCGATCTGACCGACTGGCTGCCCACGGCTGTTGACTTGGACAAAATCCACCCCCGCGCGGCGCGGTACCTGTGCGAATACCCGCCCGACAGCGGCAAATTTTACGCCGCGCCCTGCGAGACGGACGCGGTCGGATTTGTGTACCGCAAGGACTGGTTTGAAGACCCGGCCGAAAAAGCCGCGTTCAAAGCGAAATACGGGCGCGATTTGACCGTTCCGGACACCTGGGATCAATTCCGCGATTTGGCCGAATTTTTTTACCGCCCGGATCAAAAGCAATACGGCTGTGCCCTGCTCACGGGCCGAGGGTATGATTCGATGACCATGGGCTTTCAGATGTTCATGTGGGGATTCGGCGGGTCGTGGGGCGAGTTCGGCGAGTTTGCGGTGGATGGCTATGTCAACAAACCCGAAGTGGTCAACGCCCTCGCGTACTTCAAAAGCCTGCTGAAATTCGGCCCCAACGGCGCGACCAATTTCGACTACGGCAAGACCTTCGAGGCGTTTGTCAACGGGTCGACCGCGATGAGCATGAACTACTTCGCCTTTTACCCCGGCATCGTCAAACAGATGGGCGACAAAGCCGGGTTTTTCATGGTGCCCAAAGCAGGCGACAAGCGCGTGGTGAGCTTGGGCGGGCAGGGGTTTAGCATTTCCGCCAAAACGTCCGCAGAACAACGGGAGTTGGCAAAACAATTCATCGCTTGGTTCTCGCAAACCGACATCCAAAAAAAGTGGATCACCAAAGACGCGGGATTCACCGCCAACACGGAGATTCTCAACAGCGAAGCCTTTCGGAGCGCCGCGCCGTATAACCGCGCCTTTGCCGAATCCCTCGACCACCTCCAAGACTTTTGGAACGCGCCCGTGTACAACGAACTGCTCGCGGTTTCGCAACGCTATTTGGGCGAGGCCATCGACGGCGTGACGCCCGACGGCGAAGCGTTGGACAAAATCGCCGCGGAACACGAGCGGATTTTCAAAGACGCGGGCTTTAACCCATCACCATGAGGAAACCCAACCCAATGTCCTCTTTCAAAACGCCACGAGATGTCAAAGTGGGCGTGATCGGCTACGGCGGCGCGTTCAACATGGGCCGCCAGCATCTCACGTTCATGAACCGGGCGGGCATGACGCCCGTCGCGGTTGCCGAACTCGACGAGACGCGCCTCGAAGTCGCGCGGGAAGAATTTCCCGGCATCGAGACGTACACCTCGGTGGCCGCGATGCTCGACCGATCCGAAGTGAACCTCGTCGTCATCATCACCCCGCACAACACGCACGCGGACTTGGCGTTGCAATGCCTGTGCGCGGGCAGGCACGTGATCAGCGAAAAGCCCTTGGCCATCACCACGGCGGAATGCGATGCGATGATCCGCGAGGCCAAGGCGCGAAGCCTCTTGCTTTCCACCTATCACAACCGGCACTGGGATGGCTGTATCCTCGAAGCCCTCGACCAAATTCACGGGCGCGAGGTCATCGGCGAAGTCTATCGCATCGAGGCCCACATGGGCGGGTACAGTCGCCCGGGCGATTGGTGGCGCAGCAGCAAAAGCATTTCCGGGGGGATTCTCTACGATTGGGGCGTTCACCTGCTCGAATACGCGCTCCAAATTTTGCAATCGGAGCTCGTGGAGGTCACGGGCTTCTCGCACACGGGCTTTTGGGCGGATCAAACCCGGTGGCGCGCCGATACCAACGAAGACGAAGCCACGGCCATCGCGCGCTTCAAAAACGGCACCTGGATCAACCTCACCATGTCGAGCATCGCATCCACCCCCCGCGAGGGCTGGCTCGAAGTCATCGGCACCGAGGGCACCTACACCTTTGACGGCGGCACCTATCGAATCGCGCAACAGAAGGGCGGGCAAACCGAGGCCGCCTCGGGCAAAAATCCCAGCAACCAATACGAGAGATATTACGACAACATCGCCGCCCACCTCGCCGCGGGCGAGGCCCTGATCATCACCCCCGAATGGTCGCGCCGCCCCATCCACATCCTCGACCTCGCCTGCCAAAGCGCGGCCCTCGGCCAAACCCTCAAAGCGAAATACCCATGACGCGCGCATTCCAAAACACGCGACAAAAAAAACGGCCCATATCTCTCGACATAGGCCGTTTTCTTTTTTTTGAGCAAAAGGATCGCAACCGGGGATTCGCGCACGCATCACTTCGTCAAAATATCTATCGCGGCATCTAGCACCGGGTCGCGTGTGGGATCGGCGGATTCAGCGGGGAATGGCACATGGATATCGGGGGATAATCCCTTTCCATCCACGCGCTCGCCCTCGGGTGACCACAAGCGGCCCGTGGAGATGCGATAAACCCATCCATTGGGCAATTCCCGATAGATATTCGAATTCATAGCCCCTGCGGTTGTGCTCCCCATCACCGTCACATAGGGGTAGGGCCGCAGCATCAACGCGAAGAGCTCGGCTGCGCTGACGGCGCAGCCAGGCGGCGTACGTCGACGGAGAAATGCCGCAGCATCAACGCGAAGAGCTCGGCTGCGCTGACACTGAATCGATGGGTCAACACAACGGTTGGGCGCGTGTATTGGAACGCGCCTGAAGGACGCAGAGACCAGGTTTTAGGCGTTGTAAAATCCGTATGTCCCGGGCCATTGCGCGTCTGCGTCTGAAACACCGGTTGTTCATAGTCTGCAAAACGCCCCGCAATGGCATGCGTATTCAGCGCATTGCCGCCCCCGTTGAGCCGCACATCCACGACCATGCCGACCGCATCTTTCAGGGCCTCCAAAGCGACATCGATATCCGTCGCCCAATCCGCTGCCCCCAGATCGCCGCCCGAGAAAGAACGGAGGTGAATATATCCGATCTCGCCACGGAGTCGCCCGTACACGATGCGGTTGTCACCGGTGTGAGATTCCCGATCCTGCAAGTAGTACATCCCGATCCGCCCCGGGTCAAAACCATCGCGCACACGGGTGGCATTGTCGGACTGAAAGCGTTCAAACGGAGCGATCAGGGCAACATGACCGTCGTTGAGCGGCGTCAGCATGGCCGTCAAAATGTCGAACAATTCTCGATCCGTCGTCTGCGCTGTCACCTGCGGGCGATAGCGGTCGTAAAGTGCTCGCCAGTCCACGCCTTTCACGTCAAACAAGGCGTAATACCGGTCAAAATCTCGCCACAGCCATTCAAAATTCTCTTCGGGAGAATTTTTCGGATCGCCCCCCAAAATGAAATCGCCACAGCCGCAGAGGGAGAGGCAAATCGCCATCCATATCGTTTTGCAATGTGTCATAACATTTAGAAAGCAAAGGTCAAACCCAGGGCGACGCGCTGAGCCAGCGTCGCCGTCTTGACGGGGTGTGCGTAGCGGTAATACGTGCCGCGATAGCGAACGTCTAAGGCCAGCCGCCTGCCGAGTGGACGCTCATAACCCAGTACAAAATTGGCATTGACAAACCGGTGCAACGAGGTCACTTCGCCGCCTTTTAGCATTGCGAGAACGAGGGACTCTTCCTCGATAAGTGCGCGACCAAAACGCTCGTCTATCAGCGCGTATGGCGACCGGGTGATATAAACCAGCAACGGGACATGGGCTTTGACATAAAACCGGTCTCGGTCAAAAAATGCACGCTCGTATAAAACCGCCGCATTTAGAGACGAAAAAAAATGATAGACCACGGATCCATCGTTCGCATTCGGTCGGTACTGGTAAGCACGCGCCGCAAAAACCGCGTTCCAAATCCCGCCCCATTTCACGCGAAAACGCGACCACGGCCGAAAATACCCATACTGCACAGTGCCAAAATAATAATCGGCTGACTTTTCAAACGTTTTGGATCGGGGCGTCAAACTGCCAAAGGCGATATCGATTCGCGCCATGTGCTCGGACACCCCGCGATAGCGATACATCAGGCCAAAGGCATTGACGCCGCCGCCGTATCGAAACGGAGACCCCAGCGCGTCTCGGTTCTGCACATAAGCTCCACCTAGTTGCAAACCCAGCGCGTGTTTGGGCGACGCCGCGCCGATCTCTGCGGGAAGCAACAAGCAGAGCAACAGGAGTTTGGAAATCCATTTTTTGTCGCTGAAAATCTGCATAACCCATCCCAGGCGCGAACGGTCAAAATCGGTTTTCCCGCGCACAGCGCGATGCGCGGCGCACAAAATGCGTTCTGCGAAAACAATAAAGCGGACTTCTAACTTGTGCAATATAAAACTCCAACTTATTTTGAGGAGACCTGCCCCCGTTAGTCGCTCCGCTTCGTCGTAGGCGATGCCTGTACTTACGGTTGTGTTGGCATTTACTACCCTGTAAATTAAGTTATTCTCAATTTTGATCTGCACAAATCAGCACCGACATTGCTCGCTTTTCTAACAACTTTGGTCCGAAAGCATCGTGGATTGCCTTTGATGCCTTCGGCGACCTACTTTTTTTCAACAGCAAAAAAAAGTAGGCAAAAAATGCCGCTCTCATGCGCCGAGGGGCTAGGCACAGCGCAAAACGCTTTTGTAGTAGCACGACATGCGTTGGCCTGCAAAGTGGGTTGCAAAATGGATGTGGGTTGCGAGACGGACTTGCGCGCTGTGCCCGATGGCTTTCGTTGATGGGATTTTGAGATGGCCTGTTTGGCGATGGCTTAATTGACGTACGGCACCCCGTCCGTCACGCTCTTGAAAAATTGAAATTCATAATTATTTAATTTACAGAGTATTTACAAGCCACCGCAACTCGATTGAACTCGTTTATCGGGAAAATCGAGCGCCATTACAAAGAGGATAAAGCCACGTCGTTTTCACTTTTTTCCAAAGGATGAAACCATGACCCGTATTTGGAAAGCCATTGTCGCCCTTTTGTCGTTTCTCCCCCATCCCCTTATCGCGGATGTTTCTCTGCCCGCACTTTTTTCGGACGACATGGTGTTGCAGCAACAAATGGCAATGCCCGTTTGGGGGCGTGCCCGTGCCGATGAAGTGATCGCCGTTGAACTCGATACACAGCGCGTCACAACCACGGCAGATAAAGGCGGAACGTGGCTGATTCACCTCAGCCCAATGGATGCCGGCGGCCCGTATCGACTCACCGTGCGCGGCGACAACATCGTGGAAATCAAAAATGTGATGGTGGGCGAAGTCTGGATCGGCTCGGGACAATCCAATATGGCTTGGCCCGTCAGGCGATCTCAAAATGCAGAAGCCGAAATTGCAACGGCAAATTTTCCCAATATCAGGCTCTTCACAGTCGAACGGATGGCCGCGCAAAGACCCGCGCAAGACGTCACGGGTACGTGGCGCGTTTGCGATTCCGAGTCCGTCGCCAACTTCTCTGCGGTGGCCTATTTTTTTGGACGCCGCCTGCACAAAACCCAAAACGTGCCCATTGGCCTCATCAACGCGTCGTGGGGTGGCACGCCAGCCGAAGCGTGGACCGCATTGCCCGCACTTCAAGCCATGCCCGAAGTTTATGCCCCGCTGGCCGAACGCTGGAAAGACCGCATGGCCGCCCATCCCGAAGCGAAGGCGCGTTTTGAAAACAGACTCGCCCTGTGGCGTGCCAAATCGGACAGCCTCAAAGCCATTGGACAGGCCATCGAAACCAGACGCCCCCGCGCGCCGCACGGCCCCAACCATCCGCATCGCCCCTCCGTGCTCTACAACGGCATGATCGCGCCCCTCATTCCCTACGGCATTCGCGGCGCCTTGTGGTATCAGGGCGAGACAAATGCCGGGCGGGCATATCAATATCGCGCCTTGTTTTCGGGCATGATTCAAAACTGGCGTGCGGATTGGGGGCAAGGCGCGTTTCCATTCCTCTTTGTGCAACTCGCCAATTTCCAGCCGAGAAGAGAAACTCCGGAGGGAAGCACCTGGGCCGAACTGCGCGAAGCGCAACAGATGGCCCTCGCATTGCCCAACACCGGCATGGCCGTCGCCATCGACATCGGCGAGGCAGACGACATTCACCCCCGCAACAAGCGAGACGTAGGCTTGCGTTTGGCCCTGGCCGCAGAGAGCCGAGTCTATGGCGTAGATCAAGCCTATTCAGGCCCCATATATCGGGCGATGGACATCGAGGGAGGCAAAATCCGCCTGCACTTCGACCACGCGCACGGTGGCTTAAAAGCAAAAGGCAAAGCGCTCAAAGGCTTTGCCATTGCAGGACGAGATCGCAAATTCGCGCGGGCAAACGCAACCGTAGAAGACGGCAGCGTGGTCGTCTGGAGCAAAGACGTGCCGCAACCCGTTGCCGTCCGATACGCCTGGGCAGGCAATCCGAGTTGCAATTTGTACAATGGCGCGGGGTTGCCCGCATCGCCATTCCGCACAGACGACTGGCCCGGCCTCACGGTCGACAGGCGATAGCGAAACCGGTATCCTATCTTAGAAGCCATCTAAAAATTATCGGGACCTAACCCCCTAGCCCCCTTTCCTATCAGGAAAGGGGGAATAAAGGCCCTTATTCTTGGGTTTTGACCTGCGAAAAGCGAATGTTTTTGCGACGCTCTCAATGGCGGCCCGAGTTTTTAGATGGCTTCTTAATGTTTTTATCCGACAAGCCGATAGCGGCCTCAATGCCACGGGTGCTCGAGTGACCATCACTGCGCGAAGCATCCGGGCGTAGCGAGAGTCCTCGCTGTCCACAAAAAGCCCCCTGGATCTTCTGATCCGAGGGGCTTTTCTATTTCCTGTTCTTTGAATATTTATTTTTTTTTTGAGAATTCAGAAATGAGAATAGCTCGCGTCTTGAGAAAATTTATCGCACGCCGTAATAGTCATCTCACAAAAAGTCCAAGTCCGCGCCGAGGTGGGCGGGGAGGACGTGTTTGGCGTATAGGTGCCGCCATCCGCGTTTGGGGATTGGCGGGGGGACAAAGGCATCGCGGCGGCGCGCGCGTTCCGTTGCGTCCACGAGCAGATCGAGGCGGCGTTCGGCGGCGTTTAGTTCGATCAGGTCGCCATCGCGCACGAGGGCGAGCGGGCCGCCGGTCGCGGCTTCGGGCGAACAGTGCAAGACCACGGTGCCGTAAGACGTGCCGCTCATGCGCGCATCGGAAACGCGCACCATATCTTTGACGCCCTGTTGCGCGAGGTACTTGGGAATGGGCAACGAGCCCGCTTCGGGAAATCCGCCGCCGACCGGGCCGGCATTGCGGAGGACCATCACGTGGTCGGGCGTGATTTTGAGGGCGGGATCGTCGATGCGCGCGGCCGCGTCTTCGGGCGAGTCGAATGCGATGGCCGGGCCTCGGTGCGCGAGCAGGGCGGGCGTTGCGGCGGCGACCTTGAGCACGCCGCCTTCTGGGGCGAGATTGCCGCGAATCACCGCGAGCGCGCCCGTTGAGCCCAGGGGTTCGTCCAGCGTGCGAATCGCGCTTTGCCACGCTTGAGGCGGTTGAACCGCGTTCAAGTATTCCCCGAGGGATCGCCCAGTGATCGTGGGCACATCGGCGTGCAGCAGGGGTTCGAGCGTTTTGAGCAAGGGGGGAAGGCCGCCCGCGCGATGAAAGTCCTCCATGTATCCCTCGCCCGCGGGTTTGCAATCGACGAGCAAGGGCACGCGCTGCGCTACTTCGTGCAGGTCTTCGAGGGTGAGGCGAGCGCCCGCACGCCGCGCGATCGCCAAGAGGTGAACGATGGCATTGGTCGAGCCGCCCAAGGCCGTGAGCACGGTCAGCGCGTTGAGAAAGGACGGTCGCGTGAGCAGGTGCGATGGCAGGCGGTCGGCACGCGCAAGGGCGACGGCCATGCGGCCCGAGCGCGCCCCCACGCGCAACCGGTCGCCCGTGCCCGAAAGCGGGGCCGCGCCCCCGGGAAGCATCAGGCCGAGGGTTTCGACGATACAGGCCATCGTCGAGGCCGTGCCCATCACCATACAAGTGCCGGGCGTGCTGCAAAGGGATTGGGTCACGCCTTCGAGTTGCGGATCGGCGAGTTCGCCCGCGCGGTAGCGCGCCCAGTACCGGCGGCAATCCGTACACGCGCCCAAGCGGTCGCCGCGCCATGCGCCTGTTCGCATCGCGCCCGAGACGACTTGGATCGCGGGGATATCCGCAGACGCCGCGGCCATCACTTGCGCGGGCACGGTTTTGTCGCATCCGCCCATGAGCACCACCGCGTCCATCGGCTGCGCCGTGATGAGTTCCTCGGTCTCCATCGCGAGCAGGTTGCGAAAGAGCATGGTGGTGGGCGAAAAGAAAATTTCGTTCAGGGAAAGCGTGGGGAACACAAAGGGCAGACCGCCCGCTTCGAGCACCCCGCGCTTGACCGCCTCGATCGCGTCCGGCATCTGCGCGTGGCAGGGGTTGTAATCCGAGACCGTGGACGCGATGCCGATGACGGGCCGCGCGATGTCTTCGCGGTCGTAGCCCGCGGCCGCGAGAAAGGCGCGGCGCAGGTATTTGCTAAATTCCGGATCCGCGTAGCTGGTCGGGTTGCGATAGATGCCCGCGTGTGTGGGAGTGGTCATGGCGTCACCGTTAGAAGCGCGCGTTCTGCCGCGTCGAGCATGCCGTGGATGAGGTCGTCCGCGAGGCGGTCAATGGCGCTGTGCGGCATGTCCGGGCGATCCGCCGAGGTTGCCGAGGCGTAGTATTTGATCTTGGGCTCCGTGCCCGAAGGCCGCACCGTGACCCGCGTATGCCCGCGTTCCGCGAAGGTGAACGCGAGGACATTGCCAGCCGTGCCGTCGATTGTGCGCGTGTTGCCCGTTTGCAACTGGCGCGCCGCGAGGGTTTGGTAGTTGATGATTTCGATGACCTCGTGCCCCCCGATCGCGCGTGGCGGATTTTGGCGCAGGCCCCGCATGATCTGCGCGATCTCCTCATCGCCCTGCGCCCCCGCGCGGTACGCGGATTTTTGGATGTCGCAAAAATAGCCGAATGCGCGATAAATCTCGTCGAGGTAATCGCGCACGGTGCGGCCCTGCGATTTGAGTTGAGCCGCGCATTCGGCGAGCAAGACCGCGGCGATGGCCGCATCTTTGTCGCGCACAAAATCGCCCGCCAAGTAGCCGTGGCTCTCTTCCGCGCCGAACACAAAGGTTTGGTCGCCCGACAGCGCGTCGATCACCTTTGCGATGTATTTGAAGCCGACGAGGAGATTATCGACCAGCGTCATGCCAAAATGCGCGGCGATGAGGCCGATGAGGTCCGTGGTGACGATGGTTTTGCACACGATGCCTTGGGGCGGCAAGGCGTTTTGGGTTTTGAGCGCGGCGAGGAGATAATGACACAGGATCGCGCCGATCTGATTGCCGGTGAGGGCGAGTTCCTCCGGCGCGGCCCGCCAGCCCTTTTGCGGATGGGGCAACGCGCAGCCGAGGCGGTCCGCGTCCGGGTCGCTGGCGATGACCAGGTCCGCGTGGATTTGCGCGGCTTTTTCGATTGCCAGCGCGAATGTGCCGGGGGCTTCGGGATTGGCGATGCCGCCCGCCACCGTCGGGAAATTCCCGTCCGGGATGTTTTGCGCGTGGACGATGTGGCGTTGGTCGTACCCGAGTTTTTGAAGCGCGGGTACGATGCTCGTCGCGCCGACGCCGTGCAGGGGCGTATAGACGATGCGGATGTCCCGCGCGCCTGACAGGGAGATGCCCGCGAGTTTTTCGATGTAGTGCGCGTCGAGTCTCGCGTCGAGGGTTTGGATCAACCCGCGTTTGACCCCCGTTTCGTAGTCCATTTTTTCGATGCGCGCGTTTTGCCCGGCGATGACTTCGGCGATGATGTTTTTGTCGTGCGGCGGAACGACCTGCCCGCCGTCCGTCCAGTACGCCTTAAAGCCATTGTCCGCAGGCGGGTTGTGGCTCGCGCTGATGACCACGCCGGCAACCGCGCCGGTTTGCCGGAGCGCGAAAGAGAGATGGGGCGTTGCGCGATGCCCGTCAAACAGGCGCGCGACAATGCCGTGCCCGGCGATGACCGAGGCGGTTTCCCGTGCGAAAAGGCCCGAGTTGTTGCGCGTGTCGTGCGCGATGACCACGCCCATTTCTCGGGCGTTTGCAAGGCCCGAGTTGAGGATGTATCGCGCCAAGCCCTGCGCGGCTTCGCCGATAGTCCGCAGGTTGATGCGGTTGGGGCCTGGCCCCATTTTGCCCCGAATGCCGCCCGTGCCAAACTCGATGTGGGTGCGAAACGCATCTTCGAGTTCGTCCGCATCGCCCGTTTGTACGAGCCGTTGAATGTCGGGCACAAAATCGGCAAATTCCGGGTCGGTCAGCCATTGCGAAAGCGCGCGCGATGCCGAGTCGGAAATCCGCCCCTGCGCGGCCCAGGTTTCGATCTGTCGATGTGCGGTCATAAACACTCCGTTTATCGCGTTTGCATGATCATCGGTCGCCCTATATTGCACTCTGCGGCCCATCGCGTCAAGCGCGCAGGCAAAACCGCTTGACTTTGCGACATTTTTTCGCGCTATTTTGAGCGGATCGCTTTGCCGTTCCACCGTTCTTCAGAGAAGCCATCGCCAACCGTGCCATCGCAAAAGTCCATCAACGCAAGCCATCGGGCACAGCGCGTAAGTCCGTCTCGCAACCAACATCCATCATGCAACTCACCTTGCAGGCTGGCGCATGGCGTGCGATTACAAAAGCGCTTGAACTGCTGGAGCAGTTGTACCCCGCTCGCGCTGTGCCTAGCCCCTCGGCGCATGAGAGCGGCATTTTTGAACTGCTCGGGCAGTTGTACCCCGCTCGCCTACTTTTTTTTGCTGTTGAAAAAAAGTAGGTCGCCGAAGGCATCAAAGGCAACCAACAATGCTGTAGGACCAAACGTTTTAGAAAAGTGAGCCTCGTCGGTTGCGAAAGGTTATTCAGGATGCTCGCGGAAATTCTCATTGGCATGGGGTTGATTCCCCTCGCGGTGTTGGCGGGGTTTGTCGTCTTGCCCATTCGGGTCGGCGCAGCGGGGTTTTACCGCGAGGACGCGTACCGCGTATCCGGATTTGCGCGGGCGTGGGGCGGGCTGTGCGGCGTCGCGTGCGAGATCGACGATACCGGGTTGCAGTGGCGCGTCGTGTTGGGGCCATGCACGGTTTGGCGGCCCAAGGCACCTGCACTGCGAGCAGTCGAATCCGATGCGGGGGATTCGCCCGAGGATGAGGGCGATGAGGCGGCGCGTGTGGGAAAAGAGGAGGACGCGATGCCGGCAACCGAGTCGCCATGGCGGTCGCGTTACGCACAGGCGAAACAATACATGGGCTATGCCGCGGATGCGCGCCCCATCGCGACGCGGTTTGCCAAGCGGTTGTTGCGCGTGATTCGGTTTCGGGATGCGGCGATGGATTTGGAGGTGGGCTTGGGCGATCCCGCCTACACCGGGCGTTTGTTCGGCTATGTGGAAGCGGGCAAGCGCGTCCTGGGCAAGCGCGTTCGCATTTCCCTAACGCCCGATTTTTTACAACCGCGCTTTGCGGGTTCCGGGTCCGTTCGGCTTTCGGTTTATCTCTCTCGCTTGCTGTGGGCCGCCCTGGCATTGGCAACGCGCGGCGGATGCTTGGCCGCGAAGGTCTGGTGGGCACAGCGCGAGGTTCAACGCGAAGCGACCGAAAAAAATAGCGATCACGACGATTGATGGGGGCATGGGGTATCGCTTGGGGCTTGGATGGCGTCAAGGGGATCTATACCCCCGGCCCCCTTACCCCAGTAGGCGGGTAGTACTTCTAAAATCAAGTAGGTAGTTATGAGGGCGTGGACTGACCACCGTTGTAGGCTATGCCCGTGCGTCTGTCCGCGTCTCTCGGCGATAGGCCGATCAAACGATCGCGTAATCCTCGCGCTTGGGGATGGGATGCTCATGGTCGGAAATCCCCTCGATCCGCTTCTTGCACGCGGCGCACAGGGTATAATAACACACGCGATCCGCTTCGGGATCGATCTCTTCCGATATTTTGGCGCGCAAATCGACAAACCGCCGGTCGTTCAACTCGCATTCAAAAACGCTCTTCTGCCGTCTCGTGCCGTAATTCTCCATCACCTTCATCACCCGCCGCAACCTGCGTTTGTCGGCAATATCGTACGCCACAACCACAAACATCGCGTTCCTCCCCAGATGCACAATGGGACTTGAAGTGTGTTTCCGCATCCTAAGAAGCCATCTAAAAATTATCGGGACCTAACCCCCTAGCCCCCTTTCCTATCAGGAAAGGGGGAATAAAGGCCCTTATTCTTGGGTTTTGACCTGCGAAAAGCGAATGTTTTTGCGACGCTCTCAATGGCGGCCCGAGTTTTTAGATGGCTTCTAAGAAATCCCCAAGCCCTTGTCAAATTCAAACCGCGCAACCGCCGCGCATGGCTCAGGTTTGCGCCAACCGGTCGTTGAGATCCGCCACGATGACCTCCGCGCTTTCTAAATCTGGATCATCCGCTGTTGTCACGACGTGAAACTTCACGCACCAAGTCCCGTTTGAGTATATGTCTTGCGCGTTTCCCCCCGACGGCCGAAACCGCGTCGCTTCAGACAGATCTGGGTTCCAATACGTCGCGTGGCAATAGCGGATGTACGGCACATCCTCCGTGAGATTTTCCAAAAACCTCAAAATGCTTTCTCTGGCTTGCCCATAGTTATGCTGGCCCAGCTTAGGCGCCTCCTTTTCATCCTCTGTTGCTGGGTTTGGCAAACGGGTGTGCCTAGTCGTTTGAAAACGGGATCGAAACGTCTCGTGAAAAATCTGGCCGGTCGCCGAGAGTTCCAAATAATCCTCGCCGTCGATCGCCACGCGATTGACCAGCGGTTCAAAGCGTTCATCCCAGTCCCCTTCGAATCGGTTCCACGGCTCACAGGCATTGTGCTGGCTGAGCACCATAAACATGCCGCTCGCCCGCTCCCAGAGTGAAAAATCGAGTGCCACTGGCATGGGCGGAAAGGGAATGATGGCGTCGAAGCGTTCGTGCTTGTAATACACGGGGATGTCGAGTGCTTGCCCCATCAGCACGGCAATGGCGATCTGTGCTTTATAGCCCCCCGTTGCGTTAATCGCGCAAAATTTCGCGCCCACCTGACGCACCTGTTCACCAAAAACTTTTGCCAAGTTCCGCAAGCCATGCCTGCGGAAATGTCGCGGGTCGTCATCGCGCAACCCGTCCACGCAATGAATTTGCACCCGCTCCCAACCATCGGCTTTGAAATAGAATCGCAAAATTTGGGCGATAGCCCGCCCATCATCCGTTTCGGAATGGAGCAGATGAAGGTTGACTTTTTCAATCTCTCCGTGCGCGAGGAGATCCGCTACAGAGTTAATCTCGGCACCGCAAAGCCGTTCGGTTGGCGCGATCTGACGCAGTTGGCTCGCCACTTCTGACCAATCCCGTTGAGAATACGCTTGGGCCAAAGCGATGCGGATCGGGTCAGACTGCGATTTCCGTACGAGACCCGACAAATTGGGATACAATAGACTCGTCCCGACTGTACAGAGGAGCGTGTGGGGT
Source organism: Candidatus Latescibacterota bacterium (assembly GCA_965242535.1). Classification (GTDB taxonomy): domain Bacteria; phylum Latescibacterota; class UBA2968; order UBA2968; family UBA2968; genus VXRD01. Next base: position 2,561,478 of record OZ251458.1, on the reverse strand, counting down.
TTAGGCATGGCATATCTCCAAAAACGGGCGTTCAAAAGGGCATCAGGCACTCTTGCCTATCCGTTTCAATGATCATCCTTCCAAATGCAATAAAGGGGTTGTGTCGCTTAGACACAACCCCTTTTGAGTTTCAATACCCCAGTAGGCGGGTAGTACTTCTAAATATGTAGGGATTGCTAACTTTAGCCCTGTTATCAGAGAGTTTCAATACCCCAGTAGGCGGGTAGTACTTCTAAATAAGCGGAAACCGCTGGGGAGTTTGAAGCGCGCATTAAGAAGTTTCAATACCCCAGTAGGCGGGTAGTACTTCTAAATCTCAAATGAGACTGCTGAGAAGTAAGAAAGAGCCTCGCACAGTTTCAATACCCCAGTAGGCGGGTAGTACTTCTAAATCCGCTGAAGGTGTTTCGCTTGATGTGGTCCATCGGCAAGAGTTTCAATACCCCAGTAGGCGGGTAGTACTTCTAAATGGCTTTGGAAGGCGATTGACAACCTGTCGTAAGCCCGGGTTTCAATACCCCAGTAGGCGGGTAGTACTTCTAAATTGTTTCGTCATTATCGGGCTGACCTTTTTGTTTTTAATGTTTCAATACCCCAGTAGGCGGGTAGTACTTCTAAATGGCCGAGTATGACAAGGGCAAGCAGGATGCCCGAGACGTTTCAATACCCCAGTAGGCGGGTAGTACTTCTAAATGAGCGATGTTATCCGGATGGGGATCGAGCGGCTGGCGGTTTCAATACCCCAGTAGGCGGGTAGTACTTCTAAATAGGTAGAGATGGCACAGCGGACTTTTGAGTTGGAGATGGGTTTCAATACCCCAGTAGGCGGGTAGTACTTCTAAATGGTTTGCGGTCGCGATCGATACGCAAAACGGGAGCGTGTTTCAATACCCCAGTAGGCGGGTAGTACTTCTAAATCCCAAATCGACATCAGCCTCGGATGATGGGTCAAAACATTGTTTCAATACCCCAGTAGGCGGGTAGTACTTCTAAATGCAGCTGGGGTTGGCGTGGTGGTGGTGGGTTGCGGGGAGTTTCAATACCCCAGTAGGCGGGTAGTACTTCTAAATCACACAGACACCTGCCAGCCTCGCTCTTTGATCCTTTTGTTTCAATACCCCAGTAGGCGGGTAGTACTTCTAAATTAGGCCGGACGAGCAAGAAAGAGAAGGTGCTCAACACACGTTTCAATACCCCAGTAGGCGGGTAGTACTTCTAAATTTGGTGGGGATTGGTCGGTCGGTGTCCATGTCTGAAGTCCAGTTTCAATACCCCAGTAGGCGGGTAGTACTTCTAAATTCTCCTTTTCAAAGAGGCGGCCCGCGAGGCGGCCTACAAGTTTCAATACCCCAGTAGGCGGGTAGTACTTCTAAATAGGTGAAGTGATTTGGCAAAAAGAAGCTACACCCCAATGTGTTTCAATACCCCAGTAGGCGGGTAGTACTTCTAAATCCGGCTGTTGATCCGGCTGAGGCTGTTGGGGTTGCTCAGCGTTTCAATACCCCAGTAGGCGGGTAGTACTTCTAAATCGGGCGGCGCAAAAGACGCAAGAGGCACAGCACGAGAAGTTTCAATACCCCAGTAGGCGGGTAGTACTTCTAAATGAGAGGGGTAACAGCGACGCAGGCAACAACCTGACGTCAGTTTCAATACCCCAGTAGGCGGGTAGTACTTCTAAATGTATCCGAGCATTATCGCTGACTGAATGTAAGCGGTTAAGTTTCAATACCCCAGTAGGCGGGTAGTACTTCTAAATAAGTTATGGAAGACCCAAAAATAAGCGCAAAAACTTTGTTTCAATACCCCAGTAGGCGGGTAGTACTTCTAAATGGGTCGGACAATGACAATGCAAGAGGTGTTGCAAAAGTTTCAATACCCCAGTAGGCGGGTAGTACTTCTAAATTGCGAGAGGATTTGGCGCGTCATGGCGCAACGCCGCAAGTTTCAATACCCCAGTAGGCGGGTAGTACTTCTAAATTTGCTGATGGCCCGGTGCTGGAATCATGGGCGCGTATTGGTTTCAATACCCCAGTAGGCGGGTAGTACTTCTAAATCAGAAGAGGAGTTAATGTCCCTGAAGAATGAGTATTTAAGTTTCAATACCCCAGTAGGCGGGTAGTACTTCTAAATTGCCAACTTCAACTTGCACAACCCGACGGCCATCTGCTGTTTCAATACCCCAGTAGGCGGGTAGTACTTCTAAATCCTCCGGATGCGCCCATCGATGAGGTATATCCCACCGCGGTTTCAATACCCCAGTAGGCGGGTAGTACTTCTAAATGCGACGGTATTAGATGTATGGTTGAGATTTTTCTATACGAGTTTCAATACCCCAGTAGGCGGGTAGTACTTCTAAATATATTTTTCAAGCGTCTGACATTCGGCCTGAATAAATAGTTTCAATACCCCAGTAGGCGGGTAGTACTTCTAAATGGGGAAGAAAAAGAAGATGTGCTCAAGCCGTGGTTTGTTCGTTTCAATACCCCAGTAGGCGGGTAGTACTTCTAAATGCGGTGACGGGGCGGAGCCGTAGCCAGCAAAAAATCCAGGTTTCAATACCCCAGTAGGCGGGTAGTACTTCTAAATCCGATGAAAAAAACCGCAATTATCACCATCCGCATGTCGGTTTCAATACCCCAGTAGGCGGGTAGTACTTCTAAATGGCAGGACATGTTGCTCACGGGTAAGGCAGGCACGGTGGTTTCAATACCCCAGTAGGCGGGTAGTACTTCTAAATTCGACTTGACAACGTGGGTGTCAACAAGAACAGCAAGAAGTTTCAATACCCCAGTAGGCGGGTAGTACTTCTAAATGATGGAGCAAGCGCAGGAGTATCAGGCGCAGGCGCAAGTTTCAATACCCCAGTAGGCGGGTAGTACTTCTAAATCGAGATTTTTCTGAACGTCCAAAATGTCGCGTATGTCGTTTCAATACCCCAGTAGGCGGGTAGTACTTCTAAATAATAGGATTGGAGAAAGGTTGTGACACCACGAACAGAGAAGTTTCAATACCCCAGTAGGCGGGTAGTACTTCTAAATAAGCACGCTGAAAGCGCGTAATCGGAAATCGACAAGGGGAAGTTTCAATACCCCAGTAGGCGGGTAGTACTTCTAAATACCCTGTTGCCGCAGGAGCAGAAGGACGAGGCCGATAGGTTTCAATACCCCAGTAGGCGGGTAGTACTTCTAAATATGCGTCAGCGTGCGGCCTATGCGATGTACTCGCAGGAGAGTTTCAATACCCCAGTAGGCGGGTAGTACTTCTAAATCAGCAGTGGGCGAGTGATGGATATCCCCGACGCAGATGAAGTTTCAATACCCCAGTAGGCGGGTAGTACTTCTAAATCGGTGCAGCCATTGGCATCGTGGCGGGCAAGGTGCTCAAGTTTCAATACCCCAGTAGGCGGGTATTACTTCTAAATGCGGCGGAGATCGAGGGCCAACAGAGCATTCAGTTCCAAGTTTCAATACCCCAGTAGGCGGGTAGTACTTCTAAATGGAAAGAAGTATGATGTGAAGTATGCAAACCGCAGAGAAGTTTCAATACCCCAGTAGGCGGGTAGTACTTCTAAATTATGCTGGTGATCCAGCTTGTGGTGGTTGTCGGACAAAGGTTTCAATACCCCAGTAGGCGGGTAGTACTTCTAAATGTCGAGCCTGTTTTTCTTGGGCACGACCATTGGCCAAGTGGTTTCAATACCCCAGTAGGCGGGTAGTACTTCTAAATCTGGATAGTTTCGGTGCTGTTCCTCGCCTGCTACCTGTAGTTTCAATACCCCAGTAGGCGGGTAGTACTTCTAAATCGAGAGGGCGATGCTGATCATCAAGAAGTACAAGGGTTTCAATACCCCAGTAGGCGGGTAGTACTTCTAAATTCGAAATGAGCAGCCCTTACGATGCGAAATTGGCGAGTTTCAATACCCCAGTAGGCGGGTAGTACTTCTAAATATACCATAAAGAAAAGTATGCGAAGATCGCCGCGGCGCCGTTTCAATACCCCAGTAGGCGGGTAGTACTTCTAAATATGGCTTGCCAGCGGGCGCGCAACGAAGGCGGCGGCGTTTCAATACCCCAGTAGGCGGGTAGTACTTCTAAATAGCATGTTGGCGAGATCGTGATCTCGCGGGAATTGTAAGAGTTTCAATACCCCAGTAGGCGGGTAGTACTTCTAAATGTTATCAAAGATTTTGTGGCTGGTTTCAAAAAGGATGGGGTTTCAATACCCCAGTAGGCGGGTAGTACTTCTAAATCTTATCACAGCCTGGGCTAAATCCACTCATCTGGAAACCCTTGAAGTTTCAATACCCCAGTAGGCGGGTAGTACTTCTAAATTTCCCGAGCTTCGCAGCTACGGGCGGACAGAATGCCAACATGTTTCAATACCCCAGTAGGCGGGTAGTACTTCTAAATAATTCGTTTTGATCTTTCAAAGGCAGGCCAAGACCTGTTGTTTCAATACCCCAGTAGGCGGGTAGTACTTCTAAATTGCCGCGCCGACCTTTGTCGGCCTGGGCGGCAAAGAGGTTTCAATACCCCAGTAGGCGGGTAGTACTTCTAAATGTCGAGATGCACAAGCAGGCCAGCAAGCAGCGTAACCAAGTTTCAATACCCCAGTAGGCGGGTAGTACTTCTAAATCAAAGCCTTGCAAGATGAGGTCATGCAACAGCTCATCCCCGTTTCAATACCCCAGTAGGCGGGTAGTACTTCTAAATTGGTACACATTGTCGGGCACGGTTTGTCGGGCGATGCTTTGTTTCAATACCCCAGTAGGCGGGTAGTACTTCTAAATTGGAAAATCACTTCGATGAAGAGGCTTTCGAGGTATTAGGCGTTTCAATACCCCAGTAGGCGGGTAGTACTTCTAAATTATGTCGAGCATTACGTTGAAGGGCGCCGATATTTATTCGTTTCAATACCCCAGTAGGCGGGTAGTACTTCTAAATTTTGGCGATAGCCTGAAAGACGAAAAAGCCATTAGGTTTCAATACCCCAGTAGGCGGGTAGTACTTCTAAATTGCCTATGACGCTGATAACGGCGTCAAGTGGCACGGCAAGTTTCAATACCCCAGTAGGCGGGTAGTACTTCTAAATGCCGGTCGTGGACAAGGACAAGATGGAAGCGGTCAAAGGTTTCAATACCCCAGTAGGCGGGTAGTACTTCTAAATGTTGGAAAGTGTTTCGGTGTTTCCGCTGGCGCAACAGAGTTTCAATACCCCAGTAGGCGGGTAGTACTTCTAAATCCCTCCTTTCTAACTTATTGGGCCGCAGTCCGTATGAGGCCCTTGTGCGACTCAGGCCATCTTGACAGGCAAATGCCCTTCAAAATCGCGCTGACGACTAAAATGGTGTTCGGATAATTGCTTTCGAGACAGGGCGTTACAAATTTGCGACCCAGAATTGGATCAGGTAACGCGCCTAATTTTCGATAGCTCAAATCAATGTAACCCCGTTGCGTCACTTTGGCAATCCTTTTTTTGCGAGAGTCGCAGACAGCCTCTAAATCGCGGTCAGGGCTTGTCCTTGCGGTTTTAAGTGGGGGCGGGCTTTGCGGGTGTGAGCAGGTGCTGGCATGTTTTGGGAGAGTGCCGGAATGTTGCGTTCAACCCGACTGGCCTACCAGTTCCAAACTTTTCGTCACCGGCGTGGCATGCAGTTGCGGAAATGTCGCCTCTTTGGCTTTCTGCTCCCAGCCTTGGAATGCCCGATCCATCAGTTGACGGACACACTCCTGCGCCGTTTCACATCCATTTTGAGAGACCGGCCCAAAACCATGCGCGAGAATGGACTGATTTCTCAGGCCCAGCACTTTTTTGTAATCGCCCTTTCCGCCATACTCGTCTGCGAACAAATGGCCCAAATCATCGTCCAAATCCTTCAACAGCGCGTAGCTGTCATACAGCGGCAGTTCGATTTTTTCGGATCGTCCGGCTTTTTGACGGTACTGCGGCCGCAGGGATTCGGGCAGCAACTGCACGTCGAGATCGCTGGTTTTCAAGCCCTTGTGATGGTCGAAGAGTTGCACCTGCGCGATGTATTCCATCAACCGATACAGACGCGCTATGGCATCGTCGAAACGCCCTTCTGCTCCGCGCTTCTCCGCGCTGTTCCACAAATCCACGGCCCGCTCGACGCCATACTCGGACTGGCTCACGCGGTACAAAAAAGCCTTGTGCTTCTCCAACTCGCTTTTCAACCCCCACTCGGACAGCAGCGCGTTTCCCTTCAAGCTCTTCAGATGCGACAGGGCCGATGGGTAATCGAATCGATCCCATGATCGATATCCCAATACAAGCGTTTTCAAGGTCGCCATCGCTTGCGAGACTTTCGGCAGGCGGGTCAGGCCCTCGATCTGATCGATCATTTCCAGACATGGATCGAATTGATTGGCGTTGAATCGCGCGATCGCTTGCTTCGTCAGGCGGCGGATGGTCAATTTGTTCGGGACGAGCGGATAGGCGCGTTCCGTGCCCGAAATGACGATCCCGCCTTCGCCGCGTTCACCGATGATATAAGACAATTTGCCGATGCTCTCCTCGACGCCAGCCGCCACGAGTGCCGCGGACATCGCCTTGGTGCCCGATGTGAAATCCGCCACGAGGTCTTGGGCGTCAAAGCCTCGCGTTTTCAAATCTCGCACCGCATCCATGAAATCCAACGTGCATTTTTCGACATCGTCCGCGTCGGACACGCGGCGACAGGTGTAATCTTCGGGCGACAAAGCGAGCTTTTCCAAAACCGCGGCCATCGTCTCGTCGCTTTGTTCCGTCGTCAAAAACACCACGAAATCCGGGCGTTTGTCCCGAATGGCAAACACAATCGCATCCGAAACCGTGGATCCCACCCCCACGGTCACCAACATCGCCAAGTTCATGTCTTCTCCTTTCTGCAAATCCCTCTTCCGTCTCCCGTCTCCCGTCTCCCCTCTCCCCACTCATGGTCTCACCCGCGTAATCCGTCCCGTGTGCTGATCCACGCGGTCGGCTTTCAACTTGACCCTCGTCCCTGGCTTTCCAGGGTATGCGGGCCGCTCCATCTCCACCTCTTCATTCTGGTTATCGATCAGGCGCACCACCACCGTCCTGCCGTCGTTGGAAATCACTTCGGCATTCACCTGCTGGCCTTCGCGCACGTTTGCCTGTGGCTTCGGTTGATGAACCGCGCTCAAGCCGCGCGAGGCTTCCCGCATCGCCCTTTGACTGCGTGCCGTTTGACGAGGATCAGTGTCGCGCCTCTCTCTGTGTTGAGGACGGCCCTGCGGTCGTCCACCGCGCTGGGGTTGTTGGGATCGATATAGGTGCGTGAGTTCATCGACATCCACGAGCGGGTCGCCCCGTTCAACAGCGGGATCGGACAGGGCCACCCAGCCGAAGGGCGCGCCTGCCTGCCTTCCCAATGCCGCCATTCGACGCGAACGCGGAAATGATTCAAGGCGCACAGTGCGCGTTTTGGAATTTCCCACTTTGCCTTTCTTGCTCCCGATCAAATCCAACTCAAACGCCCTCACGATATCGGTCATCACCTCACCCAAAACCGGATCGCCGCGCAACGCGAGCAACGCGGTCGTCGACATAAAATGACTGCCCCATCCCAAGCGCACGGGCACGCAATCTGCCAACGCATTTAACCGGTTGTAAAAATTCAGAATCCGTCCGGTATCGCTCCGATCAAATTGCTCGGCCCAGCGCACTTCTTCTTTGGCAATCACTGCTGAAAACGCGCGACAGGCCTTCAAGATGCGTTTCAACGTACGCGCGGAAGCCGTTGCATCGTCCATCTTTTGCAACGCAGCACGCGAGAAACCGAACAACCGCTCAAACCGTTCATCCAATTCCATCCATTCGCCTTTCACCCCCGGCTGTGCGCGACGGACAAAACCCAAATCGACATTCAGGCGCACGGAGAACGAACTTTGTGGCAAGAGGGTTTCGAGCAACACAGGTGCTTGGGCATTCAGACGCGGCGTGCGCCCCCGCTGATTGCGATCTGTCTGACGCAAAAACGTATTCACCATTAAAACCGCCATCTGCGCCTCGGCGTCAAACGCATCCGATACCTGCAACACCCGCATCAGATCGAAATGAACTTCCGAAACAGACGCGCTTGCTCGGCCCTTCACGCCACACCGAAACACCGCGCGTTCAATCTCCTCGCCGAGTTGGGTTTCCAGTCGCCTCCGATCTCGAGAATTTCGCCGCGCTTCATCTGGATAGCGCGACAACCGATGCCGCAACCGTTGCTTAAATCCTTCATCTGCTTCACTCAGAACCTGAAACGCCAGAGCCGTTCGCAACGCGCCCTTCAGCGATGATCCCGGTATGTACAACTCGTGATTCGCCGTCTTGATTTGTTCTTTGAGTTGATACTGTCGGTCCGTATTGATCGCACACCGATAATATGCCAGATCGTCGTCTGTCATGAGTTGGTCGGATAAATCTGCTACCCGCGCCCGATTGGTCGCAAAGTGCGACAGCGTAAAATTTCCTCGCGCCTCATTCAACTCATTTTGAAATTCCCGTCGCCGGTCGCGATCATTTTTGCGTCGGCGATCCAATTCATCGATGCGCTCGGCTGTCTCGGTAATCCACGTTGACAACCGCGTGACATGATCGGGATTCAAGTCGAACAACCGCTCGGAAAACGCTTCAAAATTCACCCGCGAATACGTGCCATTTCGCGCTACATAATCAAACGGCTCGATGTCGTTGCCCGATCCGATATGCACCGGAGACAGGGTTCTCAATGTCATGTCCATGATCATGCCGCCTTTGTTTTTATGGGAATCTGAAACGCATAGCCATAGTGTTGAACGTCAAAGGGCAAACCGTCTGCGATGCCTTTCACAATCGGATTGTGCCCAAAGGCTTTCGGCTCGTCCATCGGAAATGTCGATCCTGTGGCAAACATCGTCAGCGACTTTTTCCAAAAATCGGCGACCCGCAAAAACGGCCCGCCCACCTTGCCCTTTCGCACGGTCAAATCGTACCACGCCCCATCCGAACGCACCGCGGCCATTTCCGATGCTTTGGGCGCGTAGAGCGACAAGGTCATAAACCGATCTGCGCCCGCTGTTGGAACGGGCAATGCCGCATCCGTCACCTCGATCTCAAACCGCCCCTTGCCCAAGCTGCTGTCTCCACCAATGCCGAAGTGCTCCAAAAAACCAAACGCGCCTTCGACCGCATCGGTCTCGCCATCCAACCAAAAATACAGCCCGCCATCTGACACGGCGTATTCGGTCAGCGAATACAATTGGCCCGATGGCGTGGTTCCGCCCGACAAGCGGTCGATGGTATTGTGTTGCACCTCGACAGCCATCAGTTGGGGCCCATCGGCCTTCCATGTGTCCGATTCGTAATAATCCGCCTCGTTCCACGCCCCCGATGCGAACTCGCCCAATGTCTCTTCCGTCACCCATTTCACCTTGCGAAAGCGTTTTTGTCGTTCCGCCTCATCCAACTTTTGGGAAGCCTCCAATTCGGCGGGTTGTAGCATGGGCCGCGGATAAAAATGCGTCCGTCCCGCCGATTCATCATCCCGAAAGGGAAAGGCCGACGAAAGTTGAAAGGGGGGATCGCCTGCCGCGAATCGCTTCAGCAACCCCTCGAGCCGGGATTCCGAAAACACCTCTCGAATCGCCCAGCACACGCACCCGAACAGCGTATCGGAATGCAGGATCGTGCGATATGTCGAGCGCGGTTTCAAATAAATGCGTTTCACGACGCGCCCTCCTCTTTAGCCATAAGAGGCACAAAAGATGGAAATTTAGCCATAAAAGGCACAAAAGGCACAAAGGGCACAAGTTTCAAATAAATGCGTTTCACGACGCGCCCTCCTCGGTTCGCCACGATTTGACCACTTCGGGATCGAGTGCCAGATCTGCTGTGGCTATCGCAAACGCGCTTTCTTCCGGCCATTGCGCGGCCTGCTTCACCGCGTCCAATCCCCGTTGATACGCTTCGCGGCCGAGCATCACGGGTTCGGCGAAACGGAATTTTACGCGCCCATATCCCCGGCTGCCGTTGCCGCCCAAGGCGGATTGTTCCAAAAGTTCCAGAGACGCGCGTACATGATCAAAAAATTTCAGATCGTCGTGTTCATCCACATCGTACACGCTGAACACCATGTCCAGATCGAACTTCGATCCTTTCACCACGCGCTCCAAAAATCGCGGATTTGCCGCGGACGTAATGCGGTTCAGAAAATTCTCGGACTTCACCTCGGCAAACAGAAGTTCCGAATCCATCGCGTCCCACAAATCTTCTGTGGCCCGATCGGGATAGGCGTCGCGCACCAGAAGCCGCGTGGGGCCGCATCGCCGTTCTTCAGCCGCCGATGAGCCAAACACCCGGCAAACCGGACAATCCGCCTCGGCGCAACTGTGAACCCCGCCATCTCCCTCGACTTTGCCCGTCAAATACTCCAAAAGCATCCGCATCTTGCCCTTGAGCGACGACCCCGGAATATAGGGTTGCCGCTTCACGGGATCGCGCACCACCGGGCTGTCCACCCCGCCAATTTCCATCTTGTCTTTGCTACCGCCGATGTGAAGGCCCGTCAGGCATTCGATTTTGCCGCGAATCAGAATATTACCCGTGAATTGTGCCATAGCGATTCAAAGCTCCTTGTTTAGTTGTCTTTGCCGCCGTGAAATTTGTGATAGGCGACGACCGCTTCCAGCAAATCGAAAAAGTTGGTCAGTGCCCGCTTTTTATCTTTGCTTTTGACGACGCCATCGATGGCCTGCACCATAAAGGACTGAAAAGATTTCAGCGCTTTATGCCGCCCCGCCGCATAAGCCAGTTTGGGCTTGAGCAAAATCAGACTGCGCTCAAGAGGTGAAAAATCATTGGTTCGTTGAGACTGAACGCGGATGCGGATGCGGTTCACCGCGCTGTAAAACGCACGCAGTTGGCTCGTCTTCACTTTTTGGGCAAATGCTCTGCCCTGAGCCTCGCCAATGCCATTGATGTCTTCCGCTTCGATGTCGCGGAGATCGCGCACGCCATTCAAATCTGTTCTGGGCATTTGTGCCTCCTTTCTAATTGCGAAAAAGCGATTCCATCTCCGTTTCCAATGTGGGGACGGTGCCTATGAGGCCAGGCACGGGGGCCTGTCCCTACATTAACCCGTTCCAAACGCTACCGTAGGGACAACCCCCTGTGGCATCTGTACCAACTAATTACTCTGTAAATTAAGTTATTCTCAATTTTGATACGCACCAATCCGCACCGACGTGGCTCGCTTTTCTAAAGCGTTTGGTCCTAAAGCATCGTGGGTTGCCTTCGATGCCTTCGGCGACTTACTTTTTGTCAACAGCAACAAAAAGTAAGCAAAAAATGCCGCTCTCATGCGCCGAGGGGCTAGCACAGCGCAAAGCGCTTTTGTAACAGAACGACATGCACCAGCCTGCAAAGTGGGTTGCAAAATGGATGTTGGTTGCGAGACGGACTTGCGCGCTGTGCCCGATGGCTTTCGTTGATGGACTTTTGGATCGCACGGGTTGCGATGGCTTCTCTGAAGCACGGTGGAACAGCAAATAATGAATTAGTTGGTACAAATGCCCCCTGTGGTTGTCCTGCATTTGGACAGGCACGGAACAGGCACGGGGGCCTGTCCCTACGATTGCGATTGCTTCTTACCTCTCCCGTCTCCCGTCTTACCTCACCTGTCTCCCCTCTCCTTATCCCGCGTTTTGTAGAGTACGTAAGACGCGGGAATGCGAATGTCTTTCATCAATTGGTTTTCCATCACCAGTTTTGTCAGCAGGCCGATCCTGGCATCGGGTTCGGCCTTGTCCGCATTCTCGTCGATCTTTTGTTGCGTCGCGCCGTGCCGTGCGATCAGATACTTCAGGCGCGTCTGACTTTGAATAAATTTTGCGTTGTCGATCTTGCCATCTGGGGTTCGGCACTGCAAGTCCGAAGCGATGAGATGATGCACCAGCGAGCGCGGCAGTTTTTTCTTTTTTTGCGATGTCTCGTCTTCGCAACACAACGCGTACAGGTCTTTTGCAAAGCTCATCAACTCATCAAACCGCCGCCAACTCACTGTGCGACCAAAAATATGGATGGCGTCTTTCCCCTCATAGCTCTTGGCCGCTTCCTCGGCTTGGGCACACTGCTCGGCGGCGCGATTGATCGGAAAGTGTTCTTTGCAGAGATGTATTCCCCCCGAAATCGACAAATTGGGATTGCGACATCCGAACCGCTCGAAATCCTTCCGGACCGCCTGTGCGAACGAAAGCGCGTTGACCCATGACCCCACCATAAACAAATCGTCACCGCCCGAATACGTCACATACATCTCGTGTTCGCGCGCCAATTTGTTGATGTACCCTTGAAAGAACAAATCCATCTCGCGGCTCAGTGTTGCCAAGCGCGATAGGGACTTGCGATCTCCCAACCCCATGCCAAATACAAAACCGAGGGAATCCACGTCCATCCGCACGATCCCCAGCAAGGGGTAGTTTTCGGAAGCCATCTTTGCCAGCGCCTCAAAATCCTTTGGCCCTTCGCTATCTACGGGCGCGTAATTGCCCAGAAAGCGATAGCCAAATGCCGCGGATAGCCCCTTGTCTTCCACGAGTTGGATCAGTTTGCCGATCAAAAAATCCGCATCGTTCAGCCGATACACAGCGAGGTGTGACACTTTCGCCGGGTCCAATCCATTCAGCAAACCATACAACTCATCTTCGCATTTTGGCAGCGCCCAGTAAGTGCCTAACTCGGCAAAATCGTCAAGCCACTTCTCGCCGTTCGGCTTTTGCCCTTCCAATCGCACCAGCCACTGCGCGGAGACGATCTGCCTGCCTGTCTCGACATGTGCCTCACACATCGGACAGATACCCCCGGCATTTTTTTGGAAATCGGCCTGACACACCGGACATGAATCCTTTTTGCCGGGCGCGAACTTCGGTTCAAAAAATGCGGGATCCAGCACGGACCGAAACTTGCGCCGTTTCTCGAGGGCCACCTCGCGCCCCATCCTCTCGATCAATCCCGCAAAATCCCGGACCTCCGCATTCTCAAACGCCTTTTTTGCCGTCACCAGTCCCAAATCGCCTTTTAGCGACTCATACAGCCAAGCATTCACTTCCCGCTCCAATTCGGTGCAAATTTTTCGATTCTCTTCGGTGTTGGGTGCCAAAATCAAAAAGTGCCCCCCGCTGCCAAAGATCAGATTGGTGCGATATAAGTTCAGCCGCCGCAGATACAAAGTGGCGACCGTCTCGGTCAGCAAATAGACGTAAAAGGATCGCCCCCGCAATCGCTTGGCGGTGCGCTTGGTCGCTGCCTCGCCTTCATCGGGCGTGGCTAATTTGTAGATAAATTTTTGAATGCCCGACACATCGCCTTGGATTGCCAAAAAGGGTTTTGTCGCATCGTGCCCGGCGCCGTTCAGACATGTCGCCAGGGCCGCCACCGAACGCGAATGATCGTACAGGCAAATATCCGGCACGGATTTGTAGGCGGCAGACGCGATGCGCGATGTATGCTTCTCCATCAGCGTTTGAAACGTCTCGATCAATGCCTTTGTCGAAACATCGGGCAGCTTTTGCACATCGGCCAAAAAGGCTTTCCACGCCTCGGCGTGCAACCGCACCATCTCATCTTCATCGGGCTTCCAATCCGCCGCATCGACATCGGGGATAAAACAGGGAAACGGATCGCTCGCATCTACCGCAGTAGGCGGATAATAGAACGCTCCGTTTGGCCCCGCGCCCTTACCGATATCGACTTCTGCCAACACCGACAGGAGGGGCCTTCGCGTTTGCGTGCTCGCATCCGCCGCGCGTTCGCCACCTGCCGATGCGTGGTCGGCCGCCTGCAAACTCGGATCGGCCAACTCGGCCTCGTGATGCCACGCTACTTTTCGACGGATATCCTCGCGAATATGGTCCAGACAGCGAAACCGATTGAGGTGCTCAGAAACAAAGTCGCCACCGTAATTTGTATGCGGCGTGAACGTGCGATTGGCGCGAAATTCAAACTTCCCAATATCGTGCAACAGCGCGCCTAAAACCAATGCGTCTCGTTCGGCCATACGCTATCCCTCCTTTTGTTTTCGTGTATCGTTCCAAAAATCATCCCTTTGGGTATCCCGTGCCTGTCCTAGCCAAAATATAGCTGATCCTCTAATAATGCCAATCTTTTGGTATCCCGTGCCGGCAAGGGGTCGGGGCGAAAAATTTTTCGCCCCGACGTTCTGTTTCGGTTCTGTTCCGACGTTTGATTTCACCCCGACGTTCTGTTTCGGTTCTGTTCCGACGTTCGATGTTGATCGCCGCTCCGCCTCTCAATCCCGATTTCACAACTACCGCATCTCCACATCCGCCCCGACGTTCTGTTTCGGTTCTGTTCCGACGTTCGATGTTGATCGCCGCTCCGCCTCTCAATCCCGATTTCACAACTGCCGCATCTCCACATTCGCCCCGACGTTCTGTTTCGATTCTGTCCCGTCGTTCGATTTCCTTTTGGGCCTTTGAACGGACTATCGCCAGTTGTACCCCGCTCGTGGCTCATCTTTCAGCGCACCAAAAAAGCCCGGTAGTGGTCTTCCTCGCCCAGGATCACCCGGGCCAATCGGCGCACTTGGTACTCGAGGCAACGCCGGTAGGTCGTCCGTTCCGTTCGCTCGGCACTTACGGGGTAGATCACGCGGTCTTTGAGGCGTCGCTGATACGCTGCAATCAACTGCTTGCGGCTGTCGCCGTGCAAAAATACCCCGCCGTCTCGCGCTTCAAAATCCTCGGGTTGTACCCGATGGTGGTTGACCAGATCCAGCACGAGGGCATCGACCAGCACCGGGCGAAATTCCTCCATCAGATCCAGCGCCAGAGACGGGCGCCCGTAATCGACCACGTGCAAAAAGCCCAAATAGGGATCGAGACCGGCCGTGTAAATCGCGCCCTCTACGCTGTTGCCCAGCAGGGCATAGCCAAAACTGAGCATGGCGTTGGCCGGGTCCTTGGGTGGGCGGCGGTTGCGCCCCTCGAATTTGAATGCCTCGGGGAAAAATCCCCCAAGCGCGCCAAAGTACGCCGCAGTGCCCGCCCCCTCAATGCCGCGCAACGACTCGGCGTTGGTCGCCTGCGCCACCTTTTGAATGCACCGCCGCAGCGCGTGGGCCACCGATCTCACATCCATCCCGCGTCGCCGCGCCAAGCGCATGACCAAGGTTCGCATGTTGCGTAATTTGCCATCCACCACGGCCCGCGCCACGCCCAGTCGAAATCCCTCTGCCTCGTACTGCATGAACTGCTTTTGCCGCAACAGAATATTGCGCCGCGCCGGCCCCACCAGGCGGCCTCGGTACCGCCCGTGCGTGCTCAACAAAACCGTATCGACCCCGCGGTCGAGCAACGTGCTCATCGCAGGCGCGGAAAGGGCGATCTGGCCCATCAGCACCACCTGTTCGAGATCGTGCAGATGCACTTCGGCCAAGACTTCTTTGCGCCGCCGCACCTGCAACCGCTCGCCGCGGCGATAGACCCCCGCGCCTTGGTCTGTCACGTAGAGAATCATCCCAGATCGATCTCCACCTTGAGAGTTCTTGCGTCTTCCCTCTCGTATCTTCGGACAGGCACGGGGGCCTGTCCCTACGATTGCGATTGCGTCTCCCGTCTTGTATCTTTGGCCGAGCACGGGGCATCGCCTTTTTGTGTTTTGAACTGGCTGTCGCCAGTTGTACCCCGCTCGTGCCTTTTGTGGCTAACCCCATCTCGTATCTTCGGACAGGCACAGGGGCCTGTCCCTACGATTGCGTCTTCCCTCTTCCGTCTCCCGTCTCCCGTCTTCCCGCAGTACAAGATCATCCCAGATCGATCTCCACCTTGAGGTGCCCCTCGCCATCGCGGCGCAAAATCCACCCGCCGGCGTGCAACTCGTCTCGTCCGCTCGAATCGAGCGCGTAGCGCAGATCGTTTTCAACTTGGGCCAACTCGCGGCGCAACCGCTGGTAATCCCGCTGTAAATTCACGTATTGATCCACCAGCGGCCCGTGTCGGTCCGCATTGAGGGATCGGCCCTTGGTAAAGCCCGAATCGAGGTGCAACAGCGGGGAGGGGTACCCGCCTTCGGGCAACGAGAACACACACGCGCAGTTGACCGTGGACGTGATCTCGGGGAGGCGTTGGCGAATTTTGGGACAACTCACAGGAGAGGGCGGCGTGCGGGCGATCTGCTGTTGCGTGATCGACTCGGAATAATCCAAACAGTGCCCCACGATGGCGTGGATCAACCGGGCGCCGCCCTCGCCCAAATGCCCCAAAACGCACTTGAGCACCAGGCGTTCGTCGTGGGTGAGGTGATGCGTCACCACGGCTTTTTCCATCAGGGCGATGAGCACCGGACAGCCCTGAAAAAGGGCTTCGTACTCGGGAAAAGCCTCGCGCAGGGTTTGGGCCGATTCGGTCGCACCGCCTTGGGCGGACGGCGCCACCAAGCGAGACACGGCCCGTTCAAAATCCTTTCGCTCGACCTGTTGGATGCCTTGGAGAAAGCCCTCCTGATCCCCGTATTCCCGCCCGTCCAGATCGGTGAACAAACACCGCCGCCCGGTTTTTAGATGGATGCCCAGCGGCAGTTTGATCAGATTGCCCAGTTGGTCTTCGGCGACCCGATCTTGCTTGGGGAAGACTTCCCACTGGAGCGCGGGATCGGGCGGGCCAACCCGTTGGATGACCGCCTCGAAAAAGCGTTTCACATCCGCAGCGGGCACCGGCTCTTTGAGAAACAGCCACAGATGGGCGCCCTTGTAACCGCTGTCCTCCACATAGACCGGCAGGTGCAACGCGTCGAATTGCCGCGCGAGCCTGCGCGCGTCTGCCCGCACGGTTTCCCGGAGTTGGTCGGTCACGGGTTGTGCGAGCGCGTTTTTGCGGATGTCGATATCAATCGCGCCAAACAGCACGGTCTGGTCGGCCCGCACGGGATACACGCCCAAGGTCGCGCTGCCTTGCAGGTGCAACGCGAGCAGGTGATCGGCGAGGGGCTCGCGCACTGGACTGTACCCGACCCGGCCCTCTTCGTCTATCCACTGCCGCGCATGGACGTTTTCCCGCCCGGCGAACAACACCCGCATGCGCTGCGTGGGCGCCTCTCCGGACGGCACTTCGCTGCTGGGCAACTGCGCGAGTTCCCGCATCTGCGCTTCCACAACCCGAAGGGCCGTGCGCGCCTCCGCATTGTCCGGATCGCCTGCCAAGCCCCGCTCGTACGCATCGGCCGCCAACCCCCACAACTCGTCTTCGGCATAGCACTGCGCCAACTCAAACGCGGCCGGGGCGTGCTCGGGGTGCGCCCGCAAGGCCCGTTGCAACATGCCCACGGCCCGATCGCGCTCCCCGCGCTCCAAACACAGCAAGCCCAAGCGGTACAGGCCCACGGCGTTTTGCGGATCGCGTTGCAACAACGTCTCATAGAGTTGGGCCGCGGCGTCCAAATCGTCCAATTCCTCGGCGATCGCGCCCCACTCGACGAAGTGTTCGTCATGGGGCAACTGCTCGCGGTACGCCATGCGTTCGCGCACTTTGTCCGGCTTGTTTCGCCCCAGCCACACCCGCGCCATCAATTGGTGCGCGGGCACGCAGACCGGATCGGTCACCAAAACATCGGCGCACAAACTTTCGGCGCGGTCAAATTCACGCGCCTCGATATGCTGTCGCGCCCGGCGCAAGACGTCTCGTTTGTCCAATGGATTTCCTCCCTTCGGATGCTGGCAGTCCCAAAAGTTCCCGGCGCGATATCCTCGCCGAGATCAGGACAGGCACGGGGGCCTGTCCCTACGAATCCGCGATCGCTTTTTCCTCCAACCACGCTTTGGTCACTTCAATGCCAAAACCCGGCGCGTCGCTGGGAATGAGATACCCGTCTTTGATCACGGGCGTGCCCGGCAACGCGACGCGTTCCTCTAGGGGAACGCCCGGGGGCGACACCCCTTCTGACCGCTCGCCCCACTGAATCGCGGGCATGGCATAGGAGAGGTGCTGGCCGTAGGGATAATTCATGCCCGCGTGACCAATGACCGTCTGCCCGTGCGCCTCGGCCAGATGGCATATTCGCACCAACGTCGTGATCCCCCCCGCCCATTGGACGTCGGGTTGCAAAATATCGACCAGCCCACGGCGCGCGGCAGTGGCAAAGGGATGGATGGTGTACCAGTGTTCGCCCGTTGCGAGGATTTGTTCGGGCACGCGCTGGCGCACCTTCGCGTAGCTCTCCATATCCTCGGGCAGCACGTAATCCTCCAGCCACTTGAGGCGATAGGGCTTTAGGGCTTCTACGAGGCGCACCGTGTACTCGATATTGAGCGACATCCACGCATCGAGCATGAGCTCGACCTCGTCGCCGATCTGTTCGCGCGTTTGGGCGACGAGGGCTTCGGTCTTGCGAATGCCCTCAATCCCGGATTCCGGGCCGTATCGCGCAAAGAGTTTGACGGCCCGAAAGCCCAGTTCGAGAAACCATTCGATGCTGTTCTCCGTGCCGTAGGAAAGATCCGTGTTGCTGGCATAACAAAAAATTTTGTCTTTTTGCGGCCCGCCCAACAATTCGTAAACCGGCCGCTGCAACAATTTGCCCTTCAAATCCCACAGGGCATTATCCACCGCGCTGATCGCATAGCTGGGCAACCCCGCCGCGTGATAGGGCGAGGACGCGCGGCGCATCATATCCCACAGCTTTTCGGTCGCCATGCAGTTTTGGCCTTCCAACAACGGGGCAAAGTGGTCGTTGATGATGCGGCGCACCGGCCCGCTGTGGTTGGTCAGGCCAAGCCCCCATGTGCCGTCTCGCGCCGTGACGACGCAAGCCGTGCGCGTCCAACTCGGATTCCAGTCGGATCGCTCGTATTCGGGATACCGCGCCATCGGGCTGATAAAACCATCGGTCGGCAGTTTGGGCACGCGGGCCTTTGTCCGCTGTGCCGGAGCGATATTCACCGCCACTGCGCGAATGTCTTTGATGTTCACTGGATGCTCCTTTCTGACCTCTCCCGTCTCACCGCTACGCTAGCGGACGCTTATTTTTTTGATCGCGGACTGCTGGAAATCATCTATCAATCGCCGAGGGCGAGGACAGGCACGGGGGCCATTTGTACCAACTAAATACTCCGTAATTAAATGATACTAAATGTTGATCCGCACCCATCCGCACTGACATTGCTCGCTTTTCTAAAACGTTTGGTCCGAAAGCATCGTGGGTTGCCTCCGATGCCTTCGGCGACCTACTTTTTTTCAACAGCAAAAAAAAGTAGGCAAAAAATGCCGCTCTCATGCGCCGAGGGGCTAGGCACAGCGCAAATCGCTTTTGTAATAGAACGACATGCGCCAGCCTGCAAGGTGGGTTGCAAAACAGAAGTGCGTTGCGAGACGGACTTGCGCGCTGTGCCCGATGGCTTTCGTTGGTGAACTTTTGGGATGGCACGTTGGGCGATGGATTCTCTGAAGGACAGTGGAACAGCAATAATGAATTAGTTGGTACAAATGCACGGGGGCCTGTCCCTACGATTGCGATTGTTTCTCCCGTCTCCCCTCTCCCGTCTCCCCGCTTTTTATTTGAAAGACGCGGTAGCATCGCTTATTTTCGGCATATCGTTTTGCAAAACCAAAAAAGGAGGGGATATGAATAGGAATGCGTTTCGCGGGGTGTTTCCCATTTTGTCAACGCCGTTTGCGAAAGATGGCGAGGTCGATTGGGCCGACCTCGAGCGGATCGTGGATTTTTGTGTGGCATGCGGATCGCACGGGATCGTGTGGCCCGTCAATGCGAGCAGTTTTCCGGTCTTGACCGACGAGGAACGCATGCGAGGCATGCAGGTGGTCACAGAACAAACGGCAGGGCGCGTGCCGGTGATTCTCGGGGTTCAGGGGGCGAGCGGGCAATACGCGGCGATGTTCAGCCGCCACGCGCAGGCATTGGGGGCCGATGGGGTGATCGCCATGGCGCCGTATGTCGAGCCGATAGAGGACGAGGATGCGATGGTGCGTTATTTTCAGGCGATTGACCGCGAAGTGGATGTGCCCATTTTCATTCAGAATCACATTCGGGGCAGCGAGTTGTCTATCGACGCGATGGCGCGGTTGATCCGCGAAGTCGAACACATCGAATACGTCAAGGAAGAGTCCTTTCCCGCCACGCACATGACCACGGGCTTGATAGAACGCGCCGGCCCGAAATTAAAGGGCGTATTCGGCGGGGCGAGCGGACGGTACTTGTTGCTCGAATACCCGCGCGGCGGGGCCGGGCAAATGCCGGGTTGCCATATCCCAGACGTGGTGGCGCGCTTGTGGAACGCGCTAGAAGCCGGGGATTTGACAGAGGCCAAACGGGTGTATGGCCTCATGGCGCCGCTGTTCGCGCTGGAGACCCTCAAAGGCACGACGTACCCGGAAATCCTACGCAGGCGACAAGTGATCACGAGTTCGCACAGCCGATTGACGACCCACTTCCCCAGGCAAGATGCGTACGATCACGCCGCCTTAGACGATATTTTGAAGGATTTGCAACCGCTGTTCACATGGAACGAAAAGCCACTGTTGTTCGGACCGCCAGAATGAGGAAGTTGCGGGCAATCGCAACCCACAACGGTGCATACCTCGTCTTTCAAAAGGCCAAGGCATAGGGCGTTGGCTTTTGCAGGAAGTGCGGCACTCGCTTTTTAGATAATCCCATGCAATGGTCCGCCCTTCGCGCCGAGGGCATCCACTCTTTTTGTAATTTTGGGATCCTCGATGAGCGGGGGCGCGTGGTGGGGCTTGTGGCGCGCGTCGATGATGAGCGGCCCGCGGCAACCCCAGTGCTTGTGTTCCACAAAGCTATCGACGCCGTAAATATCGTGCGAGGGATTGGATCGGGTGAACGTCACCCAGAGAAAATTGTCGAGGGTGCGCGTGCTAAACGCGCTGTCATCTACAACGAGGATGAGCGGCAGGCCATCGAGGGCTTGCGGCGCGAGCGTCTCGGCGAGGCGGTGGATATCATCGCCTCCCTCCGAGAACGCGGGGCCTTCGATAGCCGCGACGCCGGGCAGGGCAATGGCGGGATTTTTGAAGCCATCGGGCAAGGCGAGATCGGGCGGAATCGCGCTTGAGAGATCGCGGCGTTTGCCCCCTGCTGCGGCGATCACCACTTTGGAGCCTTCGTTAAATCCCGTCCCCGAATAGTCGAGGGTGTCGATAGTCGTGCGGGTTTGAAAATGGAGATCGCGCCGCCAATCCACGCGCTCGAGGACGTGGACAAAATAATTTTCGATGTGGTGGGTATCCAAATGGGGATTGTCTTCATTCGCGCAAATAAAGAGGTATTTCGCCAACGAACACGCGCCAAACCCGAGCAGGGCATTGGCCAAGGTGAGGATTTCCTGCGGTCGCCGCTCGCGGTAGGGCACATAGCGTTCAGAGCCAATGGCGATGAGCAGGGGATGCACGCCCGCGGCATCCACGGCATTGATCGACTTGAGTCCGGGAATCTCGACCGGCACCATCGGCCCGGTGAGTTCGTGGATGAGCAGGCCAAACGCCGTATCTTCCTGCGGCGGACGGCCCACCACAGTGAAGGGATAGATCGCGTCTTTGCGGTGCCAAACGCGGTCCACATGCAGAACCGGAAACTCGTGCGCGAGGCTGTAATAGCCCAAGTGGTCCCCAAACGGGCCCTCGGGTTTGGTCTCGCCCGGATGCACCACGCCGGTCATGACAAAATCCGCGTCCGTGGAAATGACGTGGTCGTACTTGCGCGCATAGCGAAACCGCCGCCCGGCCAAGCCTCCGGCAAAAATGACTTCGGACAACCCCTCGGGCAGGGGCATCACCGCCGAGAACGCGTGCGCGGGCGGGCCGCCGATGAAAACGCTCACGCGCAACGGCTCGCCGCGTTTGAGGGCATTGGCGTGGTGAATGCCAATATCGCGGCGGATCTGGTAGTGAAGGCCGACTTCCGCATTTTGTCTGTACGCATTGCCAGCGAGTTGGATGCGGTACATGCCCAGGTTGCTGTTCATGATCCCCGGCCCGTCCGGGTCTTCGGTATAGACTTGGGGCAAGAGCACATACGGGCCGCCATCGTCGGGCCAGCATTGAATCTGCGGGAGTTGGTCGATGGTCGTCTCGTATTTGAGCGCCGCGCCAGCGCGCGTTTTTTTTGGCAAGGCGTGGAACGCGATCCCGGCAATGCCCATGGCGCGCCACGGCGCGCGGAGAAGCGCGATGGGATCGGCTTTGGCTTCGATGAGGCGTTGCACCCATTTCAGGGTTGCGCGAAAGAGAAAGCGCGACCGCTCGAGCGTGCCGAAGAGATTGGAAACCGCGGGGAAGGGGCTGTTCTCGACATTGGCGTAGTAAATGGCCGGGCCTCGCGCTTGAAAGACGCGCCGATGGATCTCGGCCATCTCCAGATGGGGATCCACTTCTCGTTCGATGCGGACGAGATAACCGTTGCGCTCGAGGTCGTCGACGCACTGTTTAAGGGACTTGTATCGCATAATGGCATAGTGTACTGCATGCTACTCTGTCTCGCAACACGCATTGATCTCATAGCGCGGAGGAATGAGCCATGACATCATTTCGAGCACTGGTCGTACGCGAATCAAAGGGGCGGTTTTCGAGATCGGTAGAAGAACGGCAGGTCGAAGCGTTGCCCGAGGGCGAGGTCTCGATTCGGGTGAGGTATTCCTCGGTCAATTACAAAGACGCGCTCTCGGCGACTGGGCATCGCGGCGTAACCCGCGCCTTTCCGCATACGCCTGGCATCGATGCGGCGGGCGAAGTGGTCGAAAGTTCGGTCGTCGATTTCGCGACCGGCGACCGCGTCTTGGTCACGGGCTACGATTTGGGCATGAACACCCCGGGCGGATTTGGACAACTCATCCGCGTACCCGCGCATTGGCTGGTCGCGCTTCCGGTCGGTATGACGATGAAAGAGAGCATGGGATATGGCACCGCGGGATTGACCGCGGCCCTGTGCGTCCATCACCTCATCGAAGCGGGGGCGACGCCAGAGGGCGGCGACGTAATGGTCACGGGCGCGACGGGCGGCGTGGGCAGCCTCTCGGTGGCGATATTGGCGAAGATCGGTTTTCGGGTCGTCGCGGCCACGGGCAAAGTGTCAGAGGCCGATTTTTTGAAACGCCTCGGCGCGTCCGAGGTCATCGATCGGCGCGAATTGGACGATCCGTCAGGACAGCCCATCTCGTCCGCACGATGGGCCGCGGGCATAGATACCGTCGGCGGGAACATCTTGTCAACCCTCATCAAAACAACGCACTACCGCGGCGCGATAGCGTGTTGCGGTTTGGTCGCATCGCCCGAATTGAACACCACCGTCTTTCCATTTATTCTGCGCGGCATCAAACTGATCGGCATCGATTCGGTATTGTGTCCGATGGATCTCCGATTGAAAATTTGGCAGAAAATCGCCACAGATTGGAAAGTCGACGCGCTGGACGATCTGATCGCCGAGTGCGAATTGCAAGCCCTCAATGGGCAAATAGACCGCATCCTAGCCGGGCAAATGCGCGGACGAGTCGTCGTCAATTTGGGGTGAGAACGCGGTCAGCAGCCTCGACGCGCTTCCTCCGGCTATCGCGAACGGTTACAGGCTCTGGTAAATTCTACAAGATCGGGGATAGGGAGGTAGCGCGTATCGCGGCAACGCAAAAGCCGGGGTTCATTGCGAACTCGGGCTTTTTTTTTTTTTATAGGTTGGTTGTCGGCTGGGTTGACCGCTGACCTCTATGCGGACAGGTACGGGTGCCTGTCCCTACATTTTTGGATGGGAGCCGGGGCCGCATTCCCTTGAACCGATCTGTTCTCCGACCACAATACTGCGGCTTCTTTTGAGCGCGGCGAGGGGGTTGGGAATGTCCGACTTGAGTTCGAGGCTCACATTGCCGGTATAGCGAATGGATTGGAGCGCGGCAAAGGTGGCGCGCAATACCTCCGGGGTCAGCACGCCATCGCACAGGCCCAAGTGCAAATCGCTTTTGCCATCGTTGTCGTCGAGGTGGACATAGGCGAGGCGGTCGCCTGCAAGGGCGATCATATCGGCGGGATTTTCATCGGCGATTTGTGCGTGGCCGATGTCAAAAAGCAGGTACAGGTTGGGATGCCCGATTTTTGCGAGATATTCGAGTGTGGCCGGCACGGTGGGCAAAAAGGTGCCGGGAAAGTGTTCGATGGCGAGTTTGAGACCCGCATGTTGTGCGTGCTCCGCGAGTGGGATCAGGGATTCGGCAAAGCGGTCGGGATCATCGCCCTGGGGCACGAGATACGCTGTTGTCGCGCCGAGCAAAGCGGCGCGTTCAACTGCGCGACAGACATACTCGCGCGCGGGTTGTGGATCATCCCCCACGAGAGACGCGCCTGTGGGCATCTCCGCAGAGGCGGCCATGCACGAGATACCGAGGCCGAGGTCTTTCGCCCGTTGTTGAAGGTCAGGGGTTTGCAACCCACTCGGGCGAATGTCGATATGGGAAAATCCCGCATCGGCAAGTTGCGCCAAGGCGATTTCCTCGGCGCAGGTCAGCGCCCATATACATGCGGCGAGGGGCATGGCGGTCTCCTTTTTCATTTTTCGATTCTATGCTCAAAACCAAACCCCAGGCGATTTTCGTCTGGGGTTTTTGCGTGGCATGCCGATGTCCGCGGATCATGGCAATTCGATGATGTCTTCCCGTCTCGGCCCGACGGAGACCCATTTCACGGGCACTTCGAGCCAGTCTTCGATCTGCATGACGTAATTTTGTGCATTTGCCGGCAAGTCCGAAAACCGGCGGACCGATGAAATTTGTTGCCGCCAACCCGGCAATTTTTCCAAAACGGGCTTCGCTCTGTCCAAAAGCGCGGGCACCGGGAACAGCTGGGTCTTTTCGCCATCGATCTCGTAAGCCGTGCAGACGGGAATTTCGTCGAGATAGCCCAACACATCGAGCAGGGTCAGCGCGACTGCGGTCGCCCCTTGCATGCGGCAGCCATAGCGCGTTGCAACCGCGTCAAACCAGCCCATCCTGCGCGGACGGCCCGTCGTCGCGCCGTACTCCCCGGCATCGCCGCCGCGCTCGCGGAGATCCTCGGCCTCGCGGTCAAAAATCTCGGAGACAAATGGCCCTGCCCCCACGCAGGAGGAATACGCTTTTGCAACCGCGACGACTTGCGTAATCGAATGGGGCGGAATGCCCGCGCCCACGGATGCAAACCCGGCCAGCGTGGAAGAAGATGTGGGATAGGGATAAATGCCGTGATCCGGATCGCGCAAGGCGCCCAGTTGCCCCTCGACGAGAATTTTCTTTTTTTCTTTTACGGCGTTGTGCAACAAGGTCGAAGTGTCGCAGATGTAGGGTTTGATTTTGTCCCCCGCCGCCATCAAATCCGGCACGATCTGTTCCAAGGACATGATCGGCTTTTGGTACAAATGCTCGAAAAGCAAGTTCTTCACGGTCAGCGAGCGTTCCACGCGGTCGCGCAACCGGCCCTCGTCGAACAGATCGGCCACCTGAACCCCGATTTTCAAATACTTATCCGAATAAAACGGCGCGATGCCCGACTTGGTCGAGCCGTATTTGCGATCTCCCAACCGCTCCTCCTCGTACTCATCCATCAAAAGGTGATAGGGGAGCACCACTTGCGCACGCTCGGAAATGTACAGGGACGGCTTTGGCACGCCGCGGGCGATGAGCTCGTCCAATTCGCCCAAAAATGAGGTGATATTCAGCGCGATGCCCGGGCCGAGAATATTGGTCGTATGCGGGTAAAACACGCCCGATGGCAAGAGGTGGAGGGCAAATTTTCCGTAATCGTTGATAATGGTATGCCCGGCATTGTTGCCGCCCTGATACCGAATGACAAAGTCCGAGTGTTGCGCGAGGACATCCGTCATCTTGCCCTTGCCCTCGTCGCCCCAATTCGCGCCTACTATCGCTGAAACAGGCATATTTTCACATCCTTTTTTTGGTCAATAGTTTGGACTTTTTTCAATAGCCACAAAAGGCACAGAAGGCACAAACAGGGGAGACGGGAGACGGGAGAGGGGAGAGGGCAACCCAACCGCCCCTCAACCAATCCGCGCTTTGTCCGTGCCGCAGATTTGGAGATCGACCGCATAGTCGCTCACAGCACCACCTGCTTGACCCAGTTCACAAATTCTCGAGACGCGATATCGGTTAGCACGGCATCGGACACGGGCGCGTCGATATTAAACACCATAATCGCCTCGCCGCCCGGGCTCCTGCGCCCCAGCGCCATATCGGAAATATTGATCCCGTTCTCGGCGAACAAATTGCCCATCTGCCCCACCACGCCGGGCACGTCGCGGTTGCCCAACACGATCATATCGCCCTCGAGTTTGGCCTTCACTTCGATATCGTCCATGCGAACCAAGCGCGAATCGCGCCGCCCGAAAACCGTCGCGGAAATCGCGGTCCGCTCTTCTGACGTCTCGACCTCGATGCTGATCAAATTGTTGTAATCTTCGTGGCTGCTCTTGGAATCTTCGACCAAAATGCCGCGGGCCTTGGCCCACAGCGGCGCGTTGACCAGCGTCACCGGCTCCTCGGACTGATGCCCAAAAATGCCTTTCAACACCGCAGCCGAAAGCGGCGCCGTGGCGTATTCCCCAATCACGCCTTGGTATCGGTTGATGACCTTGTGCAAATGCCCGCCCATCAGTTGTGCGTGCAGGGATCCCACCTTTTCGGCGAGCGACAAATAGGGGCTGATCGCGTCGAAATATTCCGGATCTATCGGCGGCAAATTGATGCCGCTTTGAACGGGTTTGCCGCGCAGGGCATCGCGCAAATCCACGGCGATTTGCCGCGCCACTTTCTCCTGCGCCTCAAAGGTGGAAGCCCCCAGATGCGGCGTGGCGATCACCGCGGCCTTGTCGAGCAACGGATGATCCGCCTCGGGAGGCTCGTCGACAAACACATCTAACGCCGCGCCTGCGACTTTGCCCGCGTCGATCGCATCGGCGAGGGCGCGCTCGTCTATGAGCTCGCCGCGCGCGCAGTTGACGAGGCGTACCCCGTCTTTGCACTTGGCGAGCGAGGACGCGGAAATGAGATGGTGGGTTTGATCGGTCAGCGCCGCGTGCAGGGTGATGTAATCCGCCTTGGCGAAAATCTCGTCGTGCGAAGCCTGCCGGAGATGCAACTGATGCGCCATGCTGTCCGACAAAAACGGATCCGCGCCCAACAACTTCATCCCAAACGCATGGGCGCGCCGCGCCACCTGCTGCCCCACGCGCCCCACGCCGATAATGCCCAACACCTTGCCGTACAACTCGACGCCCGTGTATTTGCCGCGCGCCCACTCGCCCGCCTTGAGAGACGCAGTCGCTTGGGGGATATTGCGCGACAGCGCCATCATCATCGCCATCGCGTATTCGGCGGCGGAAATCGTATTGCCGCCCGGCGCGTTCATCACCGCGATGCCCCGCTGCGTGGCCGCCTCCACGTCGATATTATCCACGCCTGCGCCCGCCCGCCCGATCGCGCGGAGATTCGCCCCCGCCTCGATCACCCGCCGCGTCACCTGCGTCGTACTCCGCACGATCAACCCGGCGTAATCGCCGATGATCGCACACAATTCGCCTTCGGACAAGCCCGCGTTCACATCGGCCGCGATATTTGCAGCGGCGAAAACACCCTGCCAGCCATCGGCCAGGGAATCGCCGATCAGAACCCTTTCCAATTTCAATGCCCTCTCGCATCTACGGCCCAGGTTTCGCCAAACATCCCGTTTTCGTCGATCACGCACACCTCGTCCCACAAATTCACGGTCGTACACACGTGGCGCGGCACCAAATAAAACTGGTCGCCCACCCGAGGGCGCGGCGTGCCCTCGGGCAACTGCAACAACTGGTGTTCCTCATTGCGCCGCACAAACGCGACCTCGTCTGGCAACCCCAAAGCGCGAAAATGGGGTTCTGGCGTGTCCGGAGCGATGGACTTGCTGCCCGCGTCCAAGGTGATCAAATCCGGCCGCGTCGTGCTGATCACGCTGGACAAAACCAAGGCGGCCCACTGAAAGGGCGTCTCCATCAGGTCGCTGTACCCGGTATCCCAAAAAATCCACGTGCCGGGCGACACCTCATCCACCTCATCCACCGCTTGCGTATGCACAAAGCCAGGCGACCCGGAAGCGACCAATTTTTCGACCTCGAGCCCGGACCGCTCGATCAGCCAACGGGTTTCTATCGCCTTTTCGATGGCCTCAAGCGCGGTCTTTTGGCGGACATCCGGATCGCCCCCGCCCACGTGCCCATCGTACGCGTGCAAGCCCGCAAAGTCCAAATTTGGCGATTGGGCGATCTGTCGCGCCAGCGCCAATGACGCCGCGCCGGGCAACGCGCCCGTGCGATTCATCCCGGTGTTGACATCTACCATCGCGCCCAAGCGGACATCGGCCGCTGTACAGGCGTCGGATAGGGCGCGGATATTCTCGGCATCGTCGGCGATGATTTTGAGATCGACAGCGGGATATTGCCGCTTCAACGCGACCACGCGGTCGATATTCGCCCCCACGATTTGATAGGAAATCAACACATCTGTCGCGCCTGTCGCCGCGAGCATCGCCGCTTCTTTGGCCGTTGCACACTTGAACTTTTCGATCCCCGCATCGAGTTCCATGCGCGCGATCTGCGACATCTTGTGCGTCTTGATATGCGGGCGCAACCGCGCGTACCCGCCCATCATTTCGCCCATCGCCCGGATATTGCGCGCCACCGCCGCCTCGTAGATCAACAGGGCAGGCGTGGGAATCTCACGGGCGTTTTTAACGCGGTAATCACGCATCCAACACCTCTCCAATCCAGTGCCAAACCGCATCCTTGCCGCGACCCGTCGCGGCGGAAAACGGTAGCAGGTCAACATTTCCATGCAACGCGAGTACGCGCCGGGTTTGATCCAATCGGTTTCTGAGTTTGTTGCCCGACAACTTGTCGGCCTTGGTGGCGACCAGCAAAAACGGTTTCTCGCCGTGCATCAGCCAGTCGATCATCTGCAAATCCTCGCGGCTCGGATCGTGCCTCGCGTCGATGAGTTGCACAAATCCCTTCAGCGACGGGCGGTCTCGCACATAGCTTTCGATCAACTTCCCCCACGCCTGCCGCTCGCTTAGGCTGCGCTTCGCGTATCCATAGCCGGGCAAATCGACAAAATAGTACCTGCGATTGACCGCGTAAAAATTTAAGGTGCGCGTCTTGCCGGGCGCGTTGCTGGTCTTCGCCAGATTTTTGCGGTTAAACAGCCGGTTGATCAGCGACGACTTGCCCACATTGGAACGGCCCGCAAACGCGATTTCCGCCATCCCATCGCGTGGCAACTGCCGCACAAACCCGACGCTCATCGCAAATTCAGCAGAACGGAATTTCATGGATCAACACCCATTTGGATCGCGGATTACGCGGATTAAAGGACAGCACGGATTACCCATTACCCACCCAGGCAATATCCGTTCGGGCAAAATCATCGCCCTTGAACAACAACGGCAACCGCCGCACAACCGCCAGCGCGTAGGCATCGACAGCGGCCCACACCTGCTCCTCGTCTCATGGAATCGACCGCACGAAAGGACTATCGAAAAACCGGATGGCAGATCGATAGACCTCATCGCCTCTGCCCATCGCGACGATCATGAGTTCAACCGCACTGGCGGTAGAGATCCGCACTTCCCCGTCGCCGACCAGTATATCTAAAAACCCCGCGCCCGCCAGAACAATTTCCGTGGGAATGGGCCCACCCGACTGGGCTGGACTCCGGCGTTGGCTACGCCTGTGCTTGCACGGTGCTGTTTGTCATTGCCCTATTCCTCGAGTGTTTCATCGGGGATTCGGAATGTCGCCCGCCAGGTTTGGACGTAGTCGGGTTGGTAGAATCTGTACTGCCCGGTCCGGATGTGGTCGATGGCGTAGTCGGGTAACGGAACCCTCGCCAGGCATTTGTCGTCAAATCTCATGCCGTATCGTTTCAGGAAATGGAAGTCTAAGTTGTCAAAATTGAATGGCTTGCGATGCGCCGGGAGATCGGCCTCATCTTTGGGATGAACGTGCAAAAAGAAGTTTTCATCCACATCGTTCTGCCCGCACGGTGTCTTGATGTAGATGAGATGGCCCTCGTCGAGATAGATGTCGAAAGCCGACTTGGCGAGGGCTTCGCCGGCCACGGCCGAGCGATACATTTCGCGGTAGAACGCCAGCGGGTTCGTGCCGGGTCTGACGTTCAGTTTTTCCACCTGCCAAACCGTCGTGCCGAAAACCTCGCGTTTGGCGATGGTCGAAACGGTGAAAAACGCTTGGAGGTCCCCTAGTTCGGCGTTCGCCTCTCCCAATGTCCTCTTTCGTCTATGAATGCGGACATTCACGCCGTTCAGCCCATTTCCTCCAACTAACCTTCGCCGGTCCGCTTCGGGAAGCAGGCGCATGGTTTTAATGATTCTATTTGACTTATTATAGTATATGGTTGAATCGGGATATCGTGCGAGCACGTACTTCAAGGCTTCTATGAATTCCCGCCTTATGAAGTATTGTTGACGGAGATATTCCGGTTTGTTTCTATCGACTAGCGCGTTGAAGTAGGCGCGTTGATGCGGATGGATGTGAACCATCTCGACGAGCGTCGCGGCGAAGCCGATGACCACCAAGGCATATATCCCAACCCGTAGGGACTTTCGCTCGACAGCGGCGGATGCGACCTCATGAAGACCATACGCGCTCAAAACCGAAAATGACGCATGTGCAAAAAAGAAATGGTGCCAACCCTCGTAGAGATTAGAGCCGAGCAAAATGGCGGCGAGCATGGGCAGGGCGAAGCAACCCAGAGCCAAAAAGCCGAACCGCAGCGGCGTGTTGCGAAGGATATCGCCGGGATGGGCGATGCCTCGATAGAGCGTGAAAATGATCCCGATGATGGTGAGCAGGAGCGCGACCGGCGGGGTGGTTACTCCAATATAGTGGGGCAGGTAATCGGCCGGGAGCGCGTCACTCATGAAAAATTCGCCTCGAAATCTCTGAGGGGCAATCATGTATGGATAGTCGGCCATTTCCGTGAACGCCGCGATCATATTCCCAATGGGATCGCGCCAGAGATAGGGCCAAGTGGCGTATAGCGCGACCAGACCGACCGAGACAAATGCCGCGCTGTTGCGGAGGATACGCACCCGCGTACCGCCATCGGAAGCGCGCCACAAGTCCAGCGCGCACATGATCAAAACCGCGGGGAAGAGCATCACGCCCAAAATGCGGATGTTGGTCGAAAGCGCGACGCCCACGCCGCACAGGAGAAAACCCCACAGATCGCCTTTCTCAAAGGCGCGATGAATGAGAAATAACGCGATGATGAACATGCTGAGAAACGGGACATCCTTGGTATTGAAGAACGAGTGGGCATAGATCCGGGGGTGGAGGAGGAACAGCAACAGGGCACACAACGCCAGCCACCGGTTGCCGTACATCCGATAGACGAGCAGGGCGCAGAAAAAACCGCCCATCAGAAAGAAGCTGTGCGTGAGCAGATGGCGGGTCAAATAGATGTCGCGGGTGTCCGTCAAGCCCAGGGCGCGCTCGACAAAGAGCAACGGCAACTCGAAGGCCACGCCGTAGATTTTATCTATGTGCGCGAGCAGTTCTTCATCGTTGCCAAACATGTAATTGGCGGTCATGATCGCCAGATTGCGTTGTGTAGGATCGTCTGTAGAAATGCCGTAGTCGTCAAAAACGGCGATGCCAACTATCGAAAAGACCGCCAACGTGATGAGCACACTGCGAGAAACGATGAAATTGGCCCCTGCGGTTTGGAAGCGCGCAAGGGGTGGGACGTCGGATGTTGGGCTGTTTGTCATTGCCCTATTCCTCGAGTCTTTCATCTGGGATTCGAAATGTCGCCCGCCAGGTTTGGACGTAGTCGGGTTGGTAGAATCTGTACTGCCCTGTCCGGATGTGGTCGATGGCGTAGTCGGGTAACGGGATCCGCACCAGGCATTTGTCGTCAAAGCTCATGCCATACGGTCCACTGAAGTGGAAGTCTAAGTTGTCAAAGTTGAATGGCCTGCGATGCGCCGGGAGATCGGCCTCATCTTTGGGGTGAACGTGCAGAAAGAAAGATGCATCTACATCGGGCGGTCCGCACGGTGTCTTGATGTAGATGAGATGGCCCTCGTCGAGATAGATGTCGAAAGCCGACTTGGCGAGTGCTTCGCCGGCCACGGCCGAGCGATACATTTCGCGGTAGAACGCCAGCGGGTCCGTGCCGGGTCTGATGTCCAGTTTTTCCACCTGCCAAAACGTCGTACCGAAAGCCTCGCGTTTGGCGATGACCGAAGAAGAGAAAAACTTTCGGTTGCCTCGCTGTCGGGCATTCACTTTCTCCAATGTCCTTTTTGTTTCGTGAAGGTGGACATTTATGCCGTTCAGACCATGTCCCCAAAATACCCTTCGCCGGTCCGCTTCGGGAAGCATGCTTAGGACTCTTCTCTTTGGCCTATTGGACACATATAGGGTTGAATCGGGATATCGTGCGAGCACGTACTTCAAAGATTCCCAAGCTACAGTTGCCGCACTTGGCGACCTGCCGTATTGTTTGTCGAGATATTCCGGTTTGTTTCTATGGACCAGCGCGTTGAAGTAGTCTTGTTGATGCGGATGGATGTGAACCATCTCGACGAGCGTCACGGCGAAGCCGATGACCACCAAGGCATATATCCCAACCCGTAGGGACTTTCGCTCGACAGCGGATGCGACCTCATGAAGACCATACGCGCCCAAAACCGAAAATGACGCATTGCAGAAAAAGAAATGCCGCCAGCCATTGTAGAGATTAGAGCCGAGCAAAATGGCGGCGAGCATGGGGAGGGCGAAGCAACCCAGAACCAAAAAGCCGAACCGCACCGGCGTGTTGCGAAGGATGTCGCTAGGGCGGGCGATGCCCCGATAGAGCAGGAAAATGATCCCGATGATGGTGAGCAGGAGCGCGACCGGCGGAGTGGTTACTCCAATATAGTGGGGCAGGTAGTCGGGCGGGAGCGCGTCACTCGAGAACCATTCGCCTCGAAATCTCTGAGCGGCAATCATGTATGGATAGTCGGCCATTTCCGCAAACGCCGCGATCATATTCCCAATGGGGTCGCGCCAGAGAAAGGGCCAAGTGGCGTATAGCGCGACCAGACCGACCGAGACAAATGCCGCGCTGTTGCAGAGGATACGCACCCGCGTACCGCCATCGGAAGCGCGCCACAAGTCCAGCGCGCACATGCCCAAAACCGCAGGGAAGAGCATCACGCCCAAAATGCGGATGTTGGTCAAAAGCGCGACGCCCACGCCGCACAAGAGAAAACCCCACAGATCGCCTTTGTCAAAAGCGCGATGAATGAGAAACAACGCGATCATGAACATGCTGAGAAATGGGATATCCTTGGTATTGAAGAACGAGTGGGCATAGATCCGAGGGTGGAGGAGGAACAGCAACAGGGCACACAGCGCCAGCCACCGGTTGCCGTACATCCGATAGACCAGCAGGGCGCAGAAAAAACCGCCTATGAGGAAGAAGCCGTGCGTGAGGAGATGGCGAGTCAAAGAGATGTCGTGGGTGTCCGTCAGCCCCAGGGCGCGCTCGACAAAGAGCAATGGCAACTCGAAGGCCACGCCGTAGGTTTTATCTTTGTGCGCGAGCAGATCTGCATCGTTGCCAAACATGTAATTGGCGGTCATGATCGCCAGATCGCGTTGTAAAAAATAGTCTATAAAAACGCCGTAGTCGTCAAAAACGGCGATGCCGACGATGAAAAAAATTGCAATCGCGAGAAGCGCGCTGGCCGGAAAGTCGCGCAGTGCTTTTGCGGAAAAGCGGGAAGTTACAACCATGAATTGACTCCTCACGCTATGCGTGCCTTTTGATCACGAGGAGCGTGACGTCGTCTGTCTGGGCGGACGACGCGCGAAATTGGAGCAAGTCGTCTATCACGGTATCGATCAAGGTGCTGGCATTCTCGTGGGCGTGTTTTTTGAGCAGGGCTTCCAACCGCGCTTCTTCGTAAAAATCGCCCGTTGCATTTTGCATATCCGTCACGCCATCGCTGTAGAGCACCAGCATATCGCCAATTTCTAATGAGATGCGCGCCTCTTTGGGATCGGTATTGACCTCGGGCGGCAAGGTCATGCCCAAGGGCACGGACATCAATTCGACCATGTGCAAATGCCCGGACGCAGAGACGCGATAGGGATAGGGATGCCCGGCATTGGCCAAAACGACCTTCCCGCTCTGCAAATACAGCGTGCCCAAACAGCAGGTCACAAAACTCGCCGCGTCGAATTGCTCTTGCAAAACGACGTTCAAGTTCCGCAACACATCGATCGGGGGGCGTTCCGCGCGCGCCTCGTAGTGCAACATCCCGCTCAACTGCATGGCCCGCACCGCGCCTTGCATGGCCTTGCCCGATACATCTGCGGCGCCGAATCCCAGGATTTGCCGGTCGTCGTCCAGCCAAAAATACGTGAAGTAATCGCCGCCGACGTGATTGGCGGGCAAGCATCTGCCCACCACCTCAAAGCCCTGTTCGCGCACCGGATCTCGGGGCAACAAGCCCATCTGCATATCGTGGGCTTCTTGGAGTTCGGTCTCCAATTCCCGGATCAAACGCGCCTGTGCCACGCGCCAGCGTTTGTGCTTTTGAAACGCATATCCGGTCGTGAGCACCACTATGAGCAACGAAAAGCCGCTCAACCCCACAAACCATGGGCGTTGCCACACGGGGGCCAAAACTTCAAACTCCTGCACGACTGGGGTCGCATCCACATTGAACGCGAGATCCATGGCGCGCACTTCGAGTTTGTGCGTGCCGGCATCGAGGTTTTCCAACAACACGCGATTGTTGCGCGAAAACGAGGACCACGCGCCCCGGTTGAGCCGCCAGGCGTATTGCAAGGACCGATCGGGCGTTTGCTTCCACACGTCTTGCCCGGCAAATTCA
The DNA here is from genome assembly GCA_965242535.1 of Candidatus Latescibacterota bacterium. GTDB lineage: Bacteria > Latescibacterota > UBA2968 > UBA2968 > UBA2968 > VXRD01. Next base: position 2,526,526 of record OZ251458.1, on the reverse strand, counting down.
AACAGCGCGTTCTGATAGGGCGCGATTTGCGCGGGCGGAGCTAAAAGCAGGGTTTCGGGCGCGTCGCTGTCCGGGCGGTAATGGCCCAACCCCTCGGCGGTTGCGAACCAGAGGTGGCCTTCGGCATCTTGCCTCACGTCCCAGACCCGCGTGCTGGGCAAGCCCTCTTGCACCGTATAGCGCACCCATGCAAAGCCATCGGTGTGGATCGCGCCATCGATGGACGAAGCCAACCAAACCGTGCCATCGTCGGCCGGAAAAATCCGACTGATGCCGTTGAATTGCGCTTGGTCTGCCCCCGGCACGCGCCGCCATCGCTGCCCATTGAAATGCGCCACGCCCTCGAGCGGTGAACTGATCCAAATGCGCCCGCCGATATCTTCGGCAACCGCATTGATCGGCCCTTCGGGTATGCCATCGTCAACCGCGTATTTGCGCGGTTCGCCATCCGCCACGTGGAGCACGCCGTCCATCTGCCCTATCCACAGCGCGCCATCGCTGGCCTCGCAAATCGAAATGCCATGGAGATCGACCTCCTCCCCCGCGAGGTCGCGCACGACAGATGGGATGGTCCACGTCTGCCCATCGAAGCGATAAATGCCCGAGCGCACCAGGACCCACACGCCGCCATCTCGGGCCGGGCACACGGCGAAAAACGCCGATCCCCTTAGGTGATCGGGCGTTATCACCTGCCACGATTCGCCGTCGTAACGCGCCAACTGAAACGGGGTTGCGGCCCACAGATCGCCCTTGCCATCGACGAACAGATCGATCAGCCGCCCGCGCGTCTCGCGCTCGAGGTCATACGCCTCTTTCCACGCGCCCCGGTCAAATTTGTACAGGGCTTCATTGCCGATCCAGAGTTGACCCCCGTCGCCGAGGGCGAACAGCACCATGCCGCGCTCATCGACCCCGGGCCAATCCAGATGGTGTTGCCATCCCGAAAGCCCCAGTCGCGCAATGCCGCCGCGCGTGCCCACCCAGATCGCGCCATCGGCGGCAATGCAGATATCGACCACATAGCTGTTGGGCAAGCCCTCGCGTTCTGCAAAGGCGTGCCATTGCCCGCGCGCATCTCGAAACGCCGCGCCGGCAGGCGTGCCGATCCACGCGGTCCCGTCTTTTGCAAAGCGGATCACCTGCACGCGGTTGGAGGGCAAGCCGTGTGCGGTCGTGAACGCGTCCCATTCTCCCCGATGATACCGCTTAAGCCCGCGCTCTCTCGTGCCAAACCACACCGCGCCATCGGCGCTTTGTGCCATCGCCAACACGGACACATCGGCCAAACTGTCCATGTCTGCAATGGCTTTCAAAACGCCCGTATCCATGTCCAACACTCCCATGCTTTGCCCGCCGCTTATCCCCCCTACCCGCCGCATGCCCGGCGGCCGCGGCCCGCGTTCTGCACCTGTGAACCCCCCGCGGCCCCTGCGACCTGTTGAACCGTCCGCATCTCGAAAACCACCGCGCCTGCCTCGCCCAGGGGACTCGCCGCGGCCCGCGCCCCTGGCCCCCAGCCCTGGCCCGAGCAAAGGATTCCCCCCTCGCCCGCCATAGGCGACCCACACCTTGCCATCGGCGGCGGCCATCAGGCTTTGCACGTTTTGAATCGGGCGGCCATCGGTCGTCACCACGTCCAATTTCTCGCCGGTCAGGCGGAACAGGCGGCCGTCATCTGTCACAAAACAGGCGCGCCTTTTGTCCAGCGCCAAAATCTGGCGCACGCCCACCTGTGCCAAATGCTCTGGCCCATCGATGCCCACCCATTTTTCTTGGATAAAATAAGCGAGTGCCTGCTGGGGTTGGCGGTCGAGGCTGCGGCCCAATGCGGCCCAAACCGCGTTGTCGAGCGTGGCGACCAGATCCCAAACCGCGTCTCCGGGCAAGCCATCTTCGACGCCATACGTCTTCCAAACGCGGCCGTCATAGCGCGACACGCCGCCCAAAGTGGCAAACCACATGGCCCCATCCGGCGTTTGCTCGACAGCCGTCACCACATTGTGTGCCAACCCGTCTTCTTGCCGAAAAGCCGTCCACACGCGCTGCGCCTCGCCCGCAAAACTCTCGCCGTTGAAAAAAAACGATCCGACGAGCATCCAACCGAAAAGCGTTTTCAATTTTTGACCACCCATTCATTCGCTCCTTCAAAGCCATTTGTCGCGCTTGCCATCTCGATCACAACGCGCTATGTTGGCAAATCGCGGATCGGAGGGCGTGCTGGAAGTGATTATTTTTGGCGTTTGCCCCTCGCGGATCTTAGACCTAATATTTACGGATGGCGTTCCGAAACCTCGTGGATCACACCTCACCAAAGGAGTTTTTTATGCCGACGAATCGCCCCAACATCCTCTTCATCATGTCGGACGACCACGCATCGCATGCGATGAGTTGCTACGACAGCCGCATCAACGAGACGCCCAACCTCGACCGCATCGCAAACGAGGGCATGCGTTTTGACAACTGCTTTTGCACCAACTCGATTTGCGCCCCGAGTCGCGCGGTCATCCTCACCGGCACGTACAACCACATCAACGGCGTCACCACCTTGGCGACTCATCTCGACGGGCGGCAACTCACCTTTCCCAAATTGCTCCAACGCGCGGGCTATCAAACCGCCATGATCGGCAAATGGCATCTCGGTCACGGCGGGATTCACGATCCCACCGGCTTTGACTACTGGAATGTGTTGCCCGGTCAGGGCTTGTACCACAATCCCAAAATGATAGAAATGGGCGAGGAAAAAGTCTATGAGGGCTATGTCACGGACATCATCACGGACTTGAGCCTCGACTGGCTCGAAGCGCGAGACACCAACCGCCCGTTCATGCTCATGTATCACCACAAAGCCCCCCATCGGGCTTGGGAGCCAGACGAGAAACACGCCCACCTGTACGAGGACGAGGACATTCCCGAACCCGAGACCCTGTGGGACGATTACAGCAACCGCGCCAGTGCTGCCAAAGCCGCCAAGATGCGCGTGGACCGCGACATGAACGAAAGAGACCTCAAGGGATCGCCCCCCGAGGGCCTCTCGCCCGAAGAAGACAAGAAATGGAAGTACCAGCGTTACATCAAAGACTACCTGCGCTGTGTGGCGTCTGTTGATGACAACGTGGGCCGCGTGCTCGACTATCTCGACGCGGAGGGCCTCGCGGAGAACACCATCGTCATTTACACGTCTGACCAAGGCTTTTTCCTGGGCGACCACGGTTGGTATGACAAGCGTTTTATGTACGAGGAATCGCTGCGGATGCCGTTCGTCATTCGGTACCCCAAGGAAATCGAGCCGGGTAGCGTCAATACCGACATGATCCTCAATGTCGATTTTGCCCCCACCTTTCTCGACTACGCGGGGATCGACATTCCCGAGACTTTTCAGGGATCGAGCATCCGTCCCTTGCTCAACCGCGAAACGCCCGAAGGCTGGCAAACCTCGATGTATTATCGCTATTGGATGCACTTGTCACACCACGGCGTTTATGCCCATTACGGGGTTCGCACCCACGAGTACAAACTCATCTACTACTACGCGGATGGCCTCCAACAGAAAGGATCGGTTGAAGATACCAAAGAACCCGAATGGGAGCTTTTCGATCTCCAAAAAGACCCTCATGAACTCAACGATGTGTACGGCGATCCCGAATACGCCGAGGTCGTCCGCGAACTCAAAGACGAACTCCACCGCCTGCAAGCCAAAGTGCAAGACGAGCGTTACGCAAAGGATGTGGACTGACCCCAGATCGTTTCACCGCCTGATTCACGGCCAGGCACGGGGGCCTGTCCCTACGATTGATGGGGGCATGGTTGATTGATTCCCTGATCGTTTCGCCGTTGGATTCACGGACAGGCACGGGGGCCTGTCCCTACGGGTTGATGGGGGCCTGACTGATCGATCCTCTGATCGTTTCACCGCCTGATTCACGGACAGGCACGGGGGCCTGTCCCTACGATGAACGGCTTATCGCCAGTTGTACCCCTTTTGTGGCTTTTGTGCCTTTTGTGGCTCATTCGCTTTTTGGAGTTCTTTAGCCAGGCACGGGATCCTGTCCCTACGATTGATGGGGCATGGTTGATTGATTGACCGCTACCCGTCTCCCGTCTCCCCGCCTCACCGCCTTGGCACTTTGAGCACGGCGTAAAAATTGCCGTAATTCCAACGGGTTTCTCGGCGGATGATCAAGCCGATTTCGTCGCCGGGTTTCGCCCCGGCCAGTGCGTCTTCGTATTCTTCCACAGAACGGATGGGCCTGCGATTGATTTGGCGAATCACATCCCACCTCTGTAGGCCCGCCGCGTCGGCCGGGCTTCCCGATCTCACATCGGTGATGAGCAGGCCCGTTTGCGCGCGATACCCCAGTTGCCGCGCAACCGCGGCGGTCAGCGCTTGAACATCCATGCCGAGGTCGGTCGCTCTCATCCCCTTTAGGACATTGAAATCCCCCACGGCGACGCGCAGTTTTTCGCGTTGCCCATTTCGAACCACTTCTATCGTCACCTCAACGCCGGGTGGGGTTCGCGCAATGCGCGTGAGAAATTCGTCTGCATTGGCGATCTCGCGGTCGTTTAACCCCACGACCACATCGCCGGGCTGTAGGCCCGATCGCTCGGCCGATGCCCCCACTTCCCCGATCAGCGCGCCCTTCTTCACGTCGAGGCCCAAGGCTTCGGAAAGCTCCTCGCCGAGGTCTTGAACCGCCACATCCAAATACCCGCGTTTCACCGTTCCGTGCGCGATAATTTGCTGCATGATATTGCGCGCCATGTTGATCGGCACGGCCAAGCCAATGCCCTGATTGCCCCCACTGCGCGACAAAATCGCCGTGTTGATCCCCACCAATTCCCCGCGCAAATTCACCATCGCCCCGCCGCTGTTGCCCGGGTTGATCGCCGCGTCGGTTTGAATAAAATCCTCGTAATCCAACAGATCCAAATTGCCACGCCCTATCGCGCTCACGATGCCGTAGGTCACGGTATGGCGCAAGCCATAGGGATTGCCGATAGCCAGCACCCATGAGCCGACTTTCAATTTGTCCGAATCGCCCATCTCCACCGCGGGCAGGTCGCGCCCGTCAATTTTGAGGACCGCCACATCGCTTTGCGGATCGGTTCCGACCAACACCGCGTCCAAGGTTCTGCCATCGCCGAGTTCCACTTCAATGGCATCGGCTCGCGCAATGACGTGATCGTTGGTCAAGATATAGCCATCCCGCGAAACGAGGACGCCGGAGCCCAAGCTCTGTTCTCGCCGCTCTCGCCGATAGTGCAGGCGCCCGCCGAAAAAATGGTCGAAAAACGGATCGCCGGTCGATCTCCGCACCCCGACGACCACATCTCTTTTGTTGACTATCGCCACCACGCCCGGATTGACTTCGGACGCCACCGCGGCAAAGGCTTCGCTGAATTTTTCCATCTGCGCGAGGGTGGCCCGATGTTCGGGGTCAATTGTCGCCTCGACCTGCGAGACCATCAGCCCGAGAATCAGCGTCCACGTCCAGCGTTGCATACTCACCTCTGTTCGTCAGGGGTCAGTCCCCGCCCCATTCCACTCGTTGAAAAACCATCGCACGGCGTTGAAAGTTCCTCAATTTATCCCGCCTCGTCAACCCAAAAGCAAAAGGTCGAGATCCTCTGCGAATCTCGACCTTTTTTGTTTTTCGAACACTGCGCTCAATCAAATTCCGAAAGTTTGACCGCGCGCCCTTGCGATGCCGAAAGGTCGGCTGCGAAGTTGACGCGGTGGGTTTCAAACGCGATGTCGAAATTGGTGCGCGGCATGGGTTCATTCGCGCCGATGCCATCCACAAAGGCTTGGAACTGCGGCTCGTAGGGGTGATCGGCCACGTCGCCCGAATCGATCAGCGAGGTCTCGAGGGTGCTCCATTTGTCCTTGCTCATGCCGTGCAATTTGTGGGAATAGATGCGGTTGTCGAGCAGGCTGCCTTCCGACCCGACGAGGTGAATGTGGAAGTAGTAGGGCTGCAAGCAGTCCACGCAAGAAGTGACTTTTGCCGCATTGCCATTGGCAAATTTGAGGAGGGAGACGCTGGTGGTGTCGTATTCGTAGGGCTGGAAAATGTCGGATTTGGATTTGGTGGCAAGGCTGGTCACTTCCTCGACCTCGCCATCCATGAAGAACAGGCACGCATCGAGGGCATGACACCCGGCGGTGAGCAGGCTGGAGCCGGCAAAGTCCTTTTTGATATTCCATTCGAATTGCCCGTACCATGGGCCAATGCCGTGGTAGTAATCGACTTCGCCGTAGTGCAATTCCCCGAGCAGGCCCTCGTCGATGATGGCGCGGATCATGGAGAAGTGCGCGCTAAAGCGGCATTCAAAGCAGACGCAGGATTGCACGCCCGCGGCGCGGATGGCATCGCGCACCCGCTTGAGGTCGTCGTAAGACAGGCAGATGGGTTTTTCGATGATCAAGTGCTTGCCCGCTTCGGCAGCCGCGACGGCTTGATCCGCGTGAAATTTGTGGGGCGTGCAGATGTCGATGATGTGAATGTCCGGGTCTGCGATCAGGTCCCCGTAATTTTTGTACGCTTTGAGGGGCGTGCCGTATTGCGCGGCGAGGTCGCGGCGAGAACAGATCGCCGCGACGTTCGCGCCGTTGACCGCTTTGAATGTGTCGATGTGTGCTCCTGCTACCCAGCCGAGCCCGACAATGCCGACGTTGAGATCGCTCATGACAATACCTCCGAGAATAGATGGCGGTTGAACAGTGACGAGAATACGCGAGTCGTGAAAGATGTCAATACACAAATGAACGGCTTTCGTAGCCTAGCAGGGAGCAAACCTTTTAAGAGGAAGGTGAGAGCGGATAATTTTGCGGACCTTTTGGGCGCATGTGAATGCCAATTCTGCGTCGGAACGATCAATGGGTTCCCATTCACCCGGGTAGCGACTAACCGTTGCATAATCCGTGAGCAAACGTTGTTCTTCAATAGACAATGGGAGTTGAATCTCATTTGGAAGTTGGTAAATGAGATTTTCGATATCGTGTGTTCGGGCAAAGGGAATTGCCTGGAAGGTCAAAAAAGCTTTGATGTATTTTTCTACAACTTGTTGAGCGTGAAAACAGACAGTACTGAGGGGACAGTCCGCAGTCATAGTCAGCGTATGTTCTGCATTTTTGAAATCTTCTTCGGCATAGAAGACCCATTCTTTGACCAGTGCAATGGTTTCAGGCGTGGGTTCTGTCATAGAGTATTTTGCCTTCTCGCAAAGCGGGATATAAAACTGTGCCCAGTGTGTTTCCGAGTTTTTCAACATCTTCAGGCGATGCGACAATGATGTCTTTTGGAATGTCGATATCGTGAAGAGCTACGCAGATGGCGACGCGCTCTCTGCGTTTAGATCCTTCGATTTTTTTGATGACCAACAGATCGATGTCGCTGTCCGGCCGTGCTGTTCCCCGCGCATGAGAACCGAACAGAACGATTTTTACGGGATGGAATCGCTCGACGATTCTGCGCGTCATTTCCCGAATGGTTTTATCTCTGCTACGCATTGGGGGATGCTCCAAGGGAGGTATCATCAACACACCATCCCGCGCTTTGCGCGAATGCCGTGGGCGGGTGGGTCTTCGCCGATCCAGCGTTCGTCTGCGGGTTCGTCTGCGCGTTGATAGCGCGTATCGGATGAAATGCGGTACCGATTGGAATGGTTGTCGGAACTCGCGTGCAGGGTGTACATGGAGAACAGCAGCAAATCCCCCAGTTCGTATTCCGACACCAACCAGCGGCCGCCCAGTTCTTTGCGCGTGGCTATCGCATCAGAGGAATATGCACCGGTCGAGTTCCAGGTCACCTCGGCCCGCTCGTCATGGGTCAAATTTCGCCCCTCGGCGCGGGCGCGTTCCACAATGGCTTTGGCATCGCCTCGGTTTTCGCAGTACAAATCCACATCTGTCGAGCCGTAGCCCGCTTTGAGATCGCGTGAGGTGTGCGACCCCTCGAGGAGCATTAGACCGCCCATGTGAAAGGGCACATCGCCGTAGGGAATCCACGCGGTATAGAGGGCTTTGGTTCCGCGTCCCATATAGACGATATCGCAGTGCGGCGTCGTGGCGGTGTTCAAGCCGGGGCGTTTGGCGCGAAACCACGTATAGTCAAAATAGCGCGCGGGGCCGCCGAAGAAAAATTGAAAAAACGCCATGATCGGCCCTTCGTGAATCACTTTGTCCAAGGGCGGATTGTCGCGTGCGAGCAACGGCATAAACGAACCCGTGGCGCGTCCGTCAATTTCTCGCCGCGATGCCGCGATGCCGTCCATCGCCGGATACCGTTTGTCCAAAACGCCCGCGCCCATCAGCCGGTTCATCACCTCTTGGCGCGCGGCCAACACCTCGTCTGCGTTCAAAAAACGCTTTAAGAACACGTAGCCATCCCCTGCCATTCGCCGCTCGAGTTCGCCGCGATCGCCCAGCGCGTCATTGGATATCCGCAAGCCGCCAAAATCGTCCAGCGATCGGCCCAAGGGCGCGCCTTTGTACGTGAGTTTCAACGCCTGATCCAATCCCATGTCTGCCTCCAAAGGTGTGGTGTGATTTTTCAAATAATAAAAAAAATGTTCGGAAAGCAACCACTAAGGGACGCGGAGAAAGGCGGATTCCCCATCGACCGCAGGGACTGGCCTCTGCGCCTAACGGGCTCACCCTGAAAAATAACAAAGCCCGCAGGGAAAAAACCCGCGGGCTGTCGTCCAGCACATGGTCGTTGCATCGGCAAACAGAACCGTTAAAACGGCAGGTCGTCGTCTGCGGTATAAGACGGGTCGGCTCCGGCATCATCAGAGCTCGGTGCCGTTGCTGCGGTTGCCTGCGGCTGTGGTGCTGCCTGTTGCGACTGGGGCGCGCCGCCGCCATAGTTGCCATCCATATCGCCGCGCGAGTCGAGCAGTTGCATGTCGCGGGCGACCACTTCCGTGGTGTAGCGTTTCACCCCGTCTTGCCCCTCCCAACTGCTCGTTTGCAACTTGCCCTCGATATAGACCTTGCTGCCCTTTCGCAAATACTGGTTGCAAATTTCGGCCAAACGCCCCCACACCACGATGCGGTGCCACTCGGTGCGTTCTTGCCGTTCGCCACTGCTGTTGGTCCAGCTCTCGTTGGTGGCGATGCTAAAATTCGACACTGCGCTGCCTCCTGGCGTGTATCGCAGTTCGGGATCGGCACCTGCATTGCCGATCAAAATCACTTTGTTGACTCCCCGTGCCATACTTGGCCTCCTTAGAATAGGATAAAGGTTTTCAGGGACATGGCACGACCCTGTTGAATTGTTGCGAATATACTTTTACATGTCGGATTTGTCAAGGTGCAAAAAGGCGGATCTCGGACTAAGCGGATGGCGCGGATTCGGGAATTACATGGTTGATTGACGCGGCTCTTACGCATATATTGCGAATGTCGTCATCAGTGACCGACCGGGATAGGCCATTCGCCATTGTCCACTGATCCGGTGGGGATCGGATATACACACATGATTGAGTTGGACCGAATCGTCGGCTTTCAATGGGATCGGGGCAACGCCCGGAAAAGTGTCGATAAACATGGCGTTAGCCAGGCCGAAGCAGAGCAAGTGTTCGCCCATGCGCCACTTCTGATCGCCAAAGATGTTGACCACAGCCAATTTGAACTGCGGTTTCATGCCTTGGGCGCGACCACGGCAGGTCGCCCGTTGCATGTGACATTCACGCTTCGGGCGGATAACACCCTGATTCGCGTTATCTCTGCCCGAGATATGAGCCGCAAGGAGCGAACTCGTTATGAAGAAGGAACGCAAACCGATTCCCGCCTTTGAGAACGAGGCGGAAGAGAGGGCTTTTTGGGAGCGTCATGATTCGACCGACTATGTGGATTGGAGCGCGGCGGAAAGCGTCAGTTTCCCCAATCTCAAAGGGACCAAGGCGATTTCATTGCGATTGCCCGTCGAGTTGCTCGAGCGCATCGAGGTGGCGGCCAACGAGCGGGATGTCCCTTATCAATCGCTGATCGAGGTCTGGCTGTCCGAGAAAGTCAATGCCGGATAGCGGCAAAACAAGGCACGCAACGCGCCCGGGTTCACGAGGAACTCGGGCTTTCTCTTTTTTGTCATCGCGGATGAAAGGCGGAAAGCGGTGGGCCGTAGCCAGTGACCCTTCTCCCCGCATCCCATCAGCTGTAGGGACAGGCCCCCGTGCCTGTCCGAAACAGGGATCCGTGGTCAGTCCTCCCCATTCCCCAAAAGCGGATTGAGGATGGCGCGGATGAACGACGCCCATCCACAGCCTACGCCATTGACCGCGGCGAATCAGTTGCCAACCCCATGACTTCTGATCGATTGGGACTAGGGACAGGGGCCTTTTCGCCTCTTGTGTCCCCCATCTTTACATATTCCACATAACGCCCTATATTGATCCGAAACATCGTCCCGCAAAACAAGGAGGTTTGTGTGGAATCCGTCATTGGCATCATACTGGGCGGGGGGCAGGGGTCGCGTCTCTATCCACTGACCAAATACCGCTCCAAACCCGCAGTGCCTTTGGGTGGCAAATACCGCCTCATCGACATCCCCATCAGCAACTGCCTGCACGCGGGACTCGAACGCATTTACGTGCTCACGCAATTCAACTCGGTCTCGCTCAACCGCCACATCGCGCAAACCTATCGCTTTGACGCCTTTTCAACCGGCTTTGTCGAAATCCTCGCCGCCGAACAAACCCAAGACCGCCTCGACTGGTATCAGGGCACAGCCGATGCGGTGCGCCAGCAACTGCGTCATTTCATGTACAATCCGATGGACCAGTGCCTCATCCTTTCGGGCGACCACCTCTATCGGATGAACTACCGCGACTTCATCGCCACGCACCGCGCAAAAGGCGCGGACCTCACCATCGCCGTCAAACCCGTGCCGCGAGAAGCCGCGTCCGACCTCGGCATCCTCAAAGTGGATGACGCGGGTCGCATCGTCAATTTTGTGGAAAAACCACAGACAGACGCCGAATTGGACGATCTCAAACTCGCCGACAGCACCCATGCCGGCGGCGAAGCGTACATGGCTTCAATGGGCATATACGTTTTTAAAAAAGAAGTCCTAAAAGATCTCCTGCACCAAAACGACGGCGATGACTTTGGCAAACACATCATCCCCGCCGCCATTCAAAGCCGCGAGGTCTATGCCCACCGCTTTGAGGGCTACTGGGAAGACATCGGCACCATCCGCGCCTTTTACGAAGCCAACCTCGCGCTTACGACGCCCGCCCCGCCATTTACCTTTTATCAACCCGACGCCCCCATCTACACGCGGCCGCGCTATTTGGCCGCCGCCAAGCTGGATGGTTGCTACCTCAAACAGTGCAAAATCGGCGATGGGTCCGACATTCAAACCGCGGAAATCGAGCACGCCGTCATCGGCATTCGCAGCATCGTCGGCCCCCGCGTCAAACTCGCGCATACGGTTATGATGGGAGCGGATTTTTACGAAACACCCGAAGACAAAAAGCACAACCGACAAAAAGGCATCCCAAACATCGGCATTGGTTCGGGATGCGTCATCGACCGCGCAATCATCGACAAGAATGCCCGCATCGGCGAAAATGTCACCATCCAAAATGCAAACGACATCCGCGAAGCAGACCGCGACGCCTACTCCATCCGCGACGGGATTGTGGTCATCACCAAAGGCGCGATCATTCCTTCGGGAACCGTTATTTAGTACTCTGTAAATTAAGTTATACCAGATTTTGTACGCACAACTCAACTCCTGCATGGCTCACTTTTCTAAAGCGTTTGGTCCTACAGCATCGTGGGTTGCCTTCGATGCGTTGGCTACGCCTGTGCCTACGGCGTGCGGCGACCTACTTTTTGTCAACAGAGAAGACGCGAATAAGCGTCTGAAGAAAAGTAGGCGAGCGGGGTACAACCATCTGTACCAACGAATTACTCCGCAAATTAAATGATACCAAATTTTGAAATGCACCAACCCGCACCGACGGGGCTCGCTTTTCTAAAGCGTTTGGTCCGAAAGCATCGTTGGTTGCCTCCGATGCCTTCGGCGACTTCTTTTTTGCTTGCCCAAAAAAGAAGCAAAAAAGGGCACTCTCAAACGCCGAGGGGCTTGCACAGCGCGAATCGCTTTTGTAACAACACGACATGAGTCAGCCTGCAAAGTGGGTTGCAACAAAGATGTTGGTTGCGAGACGGACTTACGCGCTGTGCCCGATGGCTTTGTTTGATGGGCTTTGGGGATGGCACGTTTGGCGATGGATTATTTGAGGTACGGCATCACGTCCGGCACGCTCTTGAAAAATAAAATTCATAATTATTTAATTTACAGAGTAGTAAAACGGACCGCTTCTTAAGCCCGACGACCTTTTGTACCCCGCCGAATTGCTGAAAGGGCAGAACCCCATGATATATTCGCAGACCGAACTGGAAACCTTCATGACCGCCGCCCTTGCCGAAGGCCGCAAAGCACTTCCCAAATGCTTGCCCAATCCACCGGTGGGATGTGTGCTCGTGCGTGCGGGAGAAATCATCGCCCGAGGGCATACCCAGCCGCCGGGGCAATTTCACGCAGAGGCTATGGCACTGTCGCAAGTCGCGGGTTCATTGGAAGACGTCAGCGCATTTGTCACGTTGGAACCATGCGCGTTTCACGGGCGCACGCCCTCGTGTGCTCGGGCACTCGTAGAAAAAAAAATCCGCGCCGTTTTCGTGGCGCTGATCGATCCCCACCCGAAAAATCGCGGACGCGGCATCCACATCCTCCAAAACGCGGGCATTCCCGTACAGGTCGGCTTGTTACGAGAAGAAGCCGAGAGGGATATGCGACCTTATTTGCAAATGGACGATGACCTCGTTAGGCGAGCAGGTCCCTCACATGAAAATCCCAAACCATCAGGAGGCAAAAATGAACAACTGGATGGACGTGTACGAAAAGCACATGTATGACCGCATGCCCTATCGCCTGCTCAAGCCCATTGACATCGGCGATCATCCCGACAGGGCGTATCCCCTCATCCTCAGCCTGCACGGCGCGGGCGGCAAAGGCACGGACAACATCAAAAACCTGCGCCACTGGAACGAAACCTTGGCCGCGGAAACACACCGTCGAAAATATCCCAGTTTTGTGCTCGCCCCGCAAACGCCCCTGCGCTGGCTCATGCCCGACGCCCTGCCCGAGATCGCGCCGGAATACATCGCTTCGCTTTCCGACATCTGGCAGGCGCGCATTCGGCGACTTCTGGACCGCGGCGATGATCTCACGACCGGCGATTTGGGCACGGCATTTGATCTGCTCGACGCGATCTGCGAGGCATATCCAATTGATCGCAACCGCATTTACGTGCTCGGGCATTCCATGGGTGGTTTTGGCACCTGGAACGCGATTTGCGAACGGCCCGACCGATTTGCGGCGGCGATGCCCTCTGCCGGCGGATGTGAGCCCTGGAATGACATCCGCCGCATCACACGCATTCCCATCTGGACATTTCACGGCGACGCGGATCAAACCGTGCCCGTCGATTTGACGCGCGACGCATTTCGCCAGTTGGATGCGCGAAACGCCAACGCCAAATACACCGAATTGAAGCACATCGGGCACGATGCGAGCAGGTATGGCTTTGCGTACACAGGCGACGATTTCCAGCGCGGCTTCATCACCCATTTTGCCAGCGACCGGTGCGACAAAACCGAAAACGTCTGGGATTGGCTGTTCGCACAACAACGCGGGCAATAGGTCCGGGCGTCCTACTCCTCCCCGTAGCCGATGCAATACAGATGAGTCGCGGTGCGAATGAAAAGCTGGGACCCGGCGGACACGGGCGAGGACAGCGTGTACGTGCCATCCAATTCATTCGTGCCCAACACCTCGAACTCTGGGCCGGCCGCCAAAACGGTCGTCACCGCGTTCTCATTGAGGAGAAACACCTTGCCATCGGCCACATGGGGAGACGCGCTCACAATGCCTTGCGCGGTCCTTTCCGGCCCCCACACCACCGCGCCGGTTTTGGCGTCGAGACACGTTGCGCGCCCGCGGTCATCCACCATGTAAAAATACGTGCCGTCACTGGCCGGCGTGGGTACATCCGGCGCGCCTGCCCCCTCCCACTTCCAAACCACATTGCCCGACACATCGCCCGTACCTCCCGCAGACAGGGCCAGCAACGGGCGTTGGCGGGTGGGGGCGTAGATCATATTGTCGATCGCAACCGGAGACGCCACAATCCGATAATTGCCCCGCCGATCCGGATTCAACCCCTCTGCTCGCCAGAGTTCCCGCCCCGTATCCGGATCGTGCCCGGTCGCGCAATCCCCACCCGTAACGACGATCTGGGTTTTGCCATCGCGCTTCAACAGAACGGGCGTCGTGTACGAATCCGGAGATTCCCGCAAGGCATCTGTCGCGCGTTCCTCGCGCCACGCTTCTTTCCCAGAATTGGCGTCCAACGCGACGAGGTACGAGGGATCATCCGTGTGCATGCCGTGAAGCACCTGCGCGATCAACTTGCCATCGTAGAGAATGGGCGACGAGGCATAGCCAAAGTTCAGCCCAAACGCGCCGTACTCCTTTTGCAAATTGCGCGTCCAAACCGCCTTGCCCTCCATGTCCAAACACGTCACCACGCCATTGCCCGTCACCACCCACACATGCGCGCCATCCGTCACGGGCGAAGGCGACGCGTTGTTGTGCTTGCGCCACAGCCTATTGCCCTCGTCCAATTTGTAACGCCAGCGTTCCCGGCCATCTTCCCGTGCCAAACACAGGATGTAAATTTCCGGCCCGCCGGGCTCCTGTTCTGCCGGCGTGCGCGCAGGCGAGGGCGACACGACGAAAACGCGATCTCCCCAAATGATGGGCGTGCTGCCGCTCCACGAAGGCAACTCGGTTTTCCAGATCAGATTTTTTGTCAGACTCCAAGTCGCGGGCAGGTTCTCGGCCGTGCCCACCCCGTTTTGATTCGGCCCGCGCCACTGCCCCCAATTCTCTGCGCGAACAGCGAGCGGAATAAGTGCCAAAACACAGACTGCCCGAGCGATTCGACGAACCATGGTAATACCCTCCTGATAAAAGACATGTCATGCGGAGAAAGCCGACGAGCTGACGGAGCATCTGTCCCCCGCGTGTTGACATTGAGACGCGATTCTCCAACTCCGAGCATGCTATTTTAACCGCGTGATTTTCCGTTTGTTTTTTCTGCGATTTGACGGATATTGTTCTGCCGTTGTTCCCAATCGCAATCCATGGGCTGTTGCGAAACGGAATGGGGATTTCGACGTATCTTTGCCCTCAATTTCTTGGGGGCGAGGACAGGCACAGGGGCCTGTCTCTACAATTTCGATGTATCTTTGCTCTCAATTTCCACCCTCATATTTAGGAGTTCCAACCGATGATTCACGCTCGCGCTTTAATTGAGATCGCTTGCAAACTTCTGGGATTGGTATTTCTGACGTGGGGTATAAATGCAAGCGCGTTTATACCCATAGGAGAGTTGATGCGGCAAGACGACGATGAGGCAGAACAGGTGATCCAAGATGAGGCAGAACAGGTGATCCAAGACGATGATGAAATGGAATGGATGATCCGAGATGAAGCCGAAGAAGAGGACGAGATAGCAAAAGCGATTGCGATGTATAAAAGAATTACAATGCCCATTCTCTATTTTGTCTTCGCATTTGTACTCTTCAAATACGCCGATACAATCGTGCGACATTTGGGCCGCGAGAGCTGGCATATTTCGATCTTTTCCCATGACGATTGGCTGCAGGTGCTTTACAACCTGGTCATTCTGCTCATCGGGTTCTATATGGTGTTCAAGGGCGTGCCCAGAATGATCGATTTGGCAATACCGGTTTTTTCTTTTTTGAAAATCAGTTTAGTACCCGTACATCTCTGGTTAAATGCCATTGCTTCGCTCGCTTATCTCGCCTTGGGGCTTTATTTGCTCGCCGGTGGATCCCGCGTGGCAAAGTTAAAAAATATCGCGAGTCAAAACGGCGACTGAATTTCATCGAAAGGACGCGCCAATGCAAAAAGTGCGATGGGGCATCATCGGTTGCGGCGATGTGTGCGAAGTGAAAAGCGGGCCTGGGTTTTACAAAGCAGACCATTCAGAACTCGCCATCGTCATGCGCCGAGATGCTGAAAAAGCGGCTGACTTTGCCAAACGCCACGGCGTATCCCAATCCACCGACAACGCCGATGAGGTCATTCATCACCCCAATGTCGATGCCGTGTACATCGCCACGCCGCCTTCCTCGCACTGCGAATACGCCCTCAAAGTCGCCGAAGCGGGCAAACCCTGTTACGTGGAAAAACCCATGGCCGTGAACCACCGCGAATGCCAGCAAATGGTCGCCGCATTTCAGGCCAAAAACATCCCCCTTTACGTCGCCTATTACCGCCGCGCTCTCCCGCGGTTCCTCAAAGTCCGCGCACTCCTCCAAGAAGGCGCGATAGGCACGCTCACATCCGTCCACATCGTCCACTACGGCAAACTCAAAACTCCCAACGACTACGACCCAAATGCCCATCCCGCAAATCCTCCCCTATACCCCCACGAAAACCCCGGCAACTGGCGTTTCGACCCGTCCATTGCCGGAGCCGGCCCGTTCCTCGACCTCGCATCGCACGGGTTCGACATTTTGGACTTTCTCATCGGCCCCATCACCCGCGTCTGTGGGTTCGCGCTCAACACGGGCGGAACGTACGAGGCCGAAGACGTCACCGCCGCGGCCTTTGAATTTGAAACCGGCGTCGTGGGCACGGGCATCTATAATTTCAACGCGGACCACGGCGCCAACCGCATCACCTTTACGGGCACTCATGGCGAAATCCAAACGCCCATCTTTTCGGACGCCGACATCATCATCAAACGCGGCAACACAGAAGAACGCATAGCCGCGCCCAATCCCCCACACGTTCACCAACCCCTCATTCAATCCATTGTCGACGAACTGCGCGGCAAAGGCCAATGCGTATCCACCGGCGAAACCGGCGCCCGCGCCTCTTGGGTCATGGACCGATGCCTCATCACGTACTACGGGGAACGGTAAAAGGGCAAGGGACATCCACCAAAACCAATAGGAGACTTCATGCAACTCTTCGACGGCAGTACCCTCAACGGCTGGGCAGCCACTGGCAACCCCGACGGTTGGGTTGTGGATCGCGGCTGCATCTTCTGCACCGCAGAAAAAGGGAAATACCTGTATTACGCGGAAGACCAATTTCAGAATTTTGAACTCTCGGTCGCGTTCAAACACCCGCCCAACACCAACAGCGGCGTGTTTTTCCGTTGGACCGATTTGGACAACCCCGTGCAAACCGGCATTGAAATCCAAATTTTGGACACATACCGCCGAGAACCCGCAACCGTCAAATGCTGTGGCGCGGTCTATGATCTGCAAGCCCCCACGCACAACACCTGCAAACCCGCGGGCGAATGGAATCACATGATCCTCTACGCCCTGGACAACATCATCCGCGTCACCTTGAACGGCGAGCAAATCGTCGATATGGATCTCAATCGCTGGACCGCGCCGGGCCAAAATCCCGACGGCACGCCCAACAAATTCAAACGCGCATTCTGCGAAATGACCGAAGCCGGTTACATCGGCCTTCAAGACCACGGCAACCAAATCTGGTTCCGCGATATCGAAATCGAAAAGCTGTGACGCGGGGAAATCGCACGCAAAACGCCGGTGATCGTTTAGATCTCCGGCGGTTTGTTTTTTTGTTAGCCCCGGGGTTGCCCTCTTACCCGGTGGTGAGCGGTTAGTGGTCACTTCCCGACCAACGCCGCCAAAACCCAATGCCCTTCAATAAAACCCCAAGTCATCCACATCCTGCATCCCTAATCGAGAATGCGAAGTGGGAAAGGAAACTGAAAGGAGAATATCATGAGCTTAAAACCGCTGTTCGCCTTCGTTTGGGTTGCGTGCCTTATCTCCAGCAGCCCGTTTGCCCAAGTCTTTCCAGACGGGAAAGGCTTTGACCGCTATGGGGGTTATCTCGCCATCGAGGGAACGGCGACCGGCCGGTTCCATCTGGAGACGATTGATGGCCGGCATTTTCTGATTACGCCGGACGGGCATGGGTTTCTTTCTCTCGGAGTGACCCATACGATTGCTATCGCCGATCCGAAACACCAGAGGCGCGATTACCTAAAAGAAATATGCGGCGGAGACTGGGACATAGCGAACGCCGAACTCACCGAAAATTTCCGCAAGTGGGGCTATAACAGCCTGGGCTATGGTTCGCATAGAAGCACTCGTGAGTTGCTCCCTTATTTTGCCGGTTGTCAACCGACCGGGGCGAGCTTATGGCGGGGAAAACAGATCGCGTTTCCCGACGTGTTCAGCGATGCCTGGAAGAGGGAGGCGCGAGAAATTTTAGAAAGAATGTTGGCGTCCTACGAAGTCAATCCGAACCTCATCGGGATCTACTGGACGGACATGCCCGCTTGGGATCTCAAGCGCGCGAAGCGCAGGAACGGAATGACGTGGGTGGATGCCATCCGGGCACTTCCCGAGGATGCGCCGGGGAAAATGAGGTACGGACGTTTTCTGCTTGAAAATGGCGCGGACGCTTCGGACGAGGATTTTATCGTGCTCATCGCCCGGGAAGTTTATTCATACCTCGGCCCACTTACCCGCGAGTTGGCTCCGAACACGCTGATTTTCGGAGAGCGCTACAACGGGTCGGCTCTGCCCTGGCGGGTTATCCAGGAGGCACTTCCGTGGATCGATGTGGTGTCGGTTCAGCCCTACGCTTCGAAATTTCCCACTGAAAGATTTGAACGCTTGTATCAGGAGACGGGAAAGCCCGTGATGATCTGTGACCATCAGACGAGTTTCAATACGCCCGAACATTCAAATGTCATGTGGCTCACGATGCCCGATGTCGTCAGCGTGGGCAGGGCACATGCGCGTTATCTAAAGGATGCTTTCTCAACGCCGTTTCTGATTGGATACAATCGTTGTCAATACATCGACCGGTATAAGCCCGAGCGGAAGATGCTCAAACAGGGGTTGCTACGGGTTGATGGAAAGCCCTATGAAGAACTGGTGGAGTCGGTTGAGAAAAACAACTGGCGGATTCACGAACGATTTATCAACACGCCCGGAGGCATGAAATAGGGCTTACCGAAAACCTCTAAGAAGCTGTCTAAAAACTCGGACCGCCATTGAGATCGTCGCAAAAGCATTCGCTTTTCGCAGGTCAAAACCATACATAGCGCGAAAATAGGACGCCTTGATTCCCCCCTTCCTCGCAGGAAGGGGGGCCAGGGGGGTAGGTCCCAATAATTTTTAGATGGCTTCTAAGTCATCCACATCCTGCATCCCGAACCGAGAATGCGAGGGATCAGCGGCTTTGAATGCAAACACAAAAAAGCGGCAGAGGCTCTTCCCCTGCCGCTTTTATTTTTTTTCTAATTGATTTCATGACCCAGTCAAGTTTAGATCTGCAAAGTAGATTTCATATCGTTTAGGAGTCATTGTCTGATAGCCCATCCATAAGTGTCACATCCAGATCGCGCCAATCTTCCTTTGCCCGTGCCATAGACTTAAACGTATCTTCCCAAGAAAGTTGCTTATCTTCATCGGCCTTGCGAATCAAAATTCCTCGGTTCGTTTCCTCTAACACAAGGCGACCTGTGAACCCATATTTCTGTATCAACGGCTCCGAAATACATACCCCTTGGGCATTTCCAATCGGAATGAGCTCGATGTCTTTAATCTGTCCCATAGCACCTCTCCCATTTTAGCCGCATCTTGAACTCGAAAACCTACGCCAAGTCATGATGACCATTGCCACTTGCTGTTGATGCAGCGCGTTCATCCAGCGAAATTTCACCGTCCGCTCGATCCCTTTCCGCATCATCTTGATTGACCACCAGTGCCACGCCGATCACCTGATCGCCCTCATCCAAATTGATCAAACGCACGCCTTGCGTATTGCGGCCGATCACGCTCACGCCCTCGACATCTTGCCGGATCAAGATGCCATTCTGCGTCACGATCACCACATCGTCATCGTCCTTCACGCGCATCACCGAAACCACGGGGCCATTGCGGTCCGTGGTCTTGATATTGATCACGCCTTTGCCACCTCGGTTCGTCAGGCGATAATCCGAAACCGACGTGCGCTTGCCATACCCATGGGCGCACACCGTCAACAAAACATCCTCAAATTGAACCACCACCATGTCCACCACCTCATCATCCCCTTGCAAAGACACCCCGCGCACCCCCTGCGAATTGCGCCCCATCGTCCGCACCTTGCTCTCTTCAAAGCGCACGGCCTGCCCGCGCCTCGTGGCGATGATCACCTCGTCGTCACCCGATGTGATCGCGGCCTTGATCAACCGATCGTCTCCCTGCACCTTCATCGCGATAATGCCTCCCTTGCGCGGGCGACTATAAGCCGACAGGGCGGTCTTTTTCACCTGCCCCTTTTGGGTCGCGGACAACAAATAGTGATCGTCGTCAAACTCGCGCACCGGGACGACCTCGGCCACCTTATGCCCCTCGGGAATCTCCACCACATTGACGATGGGCCGACCGCGCGATTGCCGCGTGCCTTGCGGAATTTCATGCACCTTCAACCACACGCAATGCCCTCTATCCGTCAACACGAGGACATAACTGTGCGTGGAAGCCACGAACAAACTCTCGACAAAATCCTCGTCCTTTGTCCGCATCCCCGTAATCCCGCGCCCGCCCCGGTTTTGCGCCCGATAGGTCGAAACCGGCATGCGCTTGATATACCCGCTGTGCGAAATCGTAATCACCATATCTTCTTCGGCGATCAAATCCTCGATATTGAACTCATGGGCGGACATCACGGTCTCGGATCGGCGGTCATCGCCGTACTTTTCGCGCATCGCGCCCAATTCGTCCTTGACGATCTTCATGCGCCATTCGCGGCTGTCCAAAATTCCGCGCAACCGTTCGATCTCTTTCATCAGCGCGGCATATTCGTCTTCTATCTTTTGCTGCTCCATGTTGGTCAACCGCTGCAACGTCATCGCCAAAATCGCCTGTGCCTGGCGGTCGGACAACTCGAGTTGTGTCCGCAACAGTCGCCGCGCGTTACTGGGATCGCGCGACCCTCGGATGATCAGGACCACCTCGGCGATATTGTCCAACGCGACCTTCAGCCCCGCCAAGATATGGGCGCGACTCTCCGCCACCCGCAACTCGTGTTCCGTGCGCCGCTTCACCACCTCGTGGCGATGGTCGATATAACACTGCAACATCTGCTTCAAGTTCACCTGCTGCGGCCGGCCATTGACCAGTGCGACCATATTGGCCGCAAAAGTCGATTCCAGTTGCGTGTGTTTGTACAGTTGATTCAAAACCACATCGCCCACGGCATCGCGCTTGAGTTCCACCACAATGCGGAGTCCATCGCGGTCGGATTCGTCCTGGATATTCGAAATCCCCTCAATGCGCTTTTCGCGCACCATATCCGCCATCTTCTCCAACATCGTGGTCTTGTTCACCATATAGGGTATTTCGGTGATGATGATGGTCTCCCGGCCGCCTTTGTCTTCCTCTACCGCCGCTTTGGCGCGAATCCGCAGATGCCCGCGCCCGGTGCGATAGGCGTCCAAAACGCCACTCAAACCGTAGATAATGCCGCCGGTCGGAAAGTCGGGGGCTTTGATATGGGTCATCAGCGCGTCGGTGTCCAATTCGGGATCGTCGATCAACGCCACGAGCGCGTCGACGACCTCGCGCAAATTGTGCGGCGGAATCGCCGTCGCCATCGTCGTCGCGATTCCCACCGCGCCATTGCAAACCATATTTGGAAACGCAGACGGCAAAAACACGGGTTCTTCCAACCGCTCGTCGTAATTGGGCCGGTAATCCACGGTCTCCTTGTCGATATCGTTCAACATCTCCTGGCCAGGCCCTGCCATACGCGCTTCTGTATAACGCATCGCCGCAGGGGGATAACCGTCGATAGAACCAAAATTGCCCTGCCCATCCACGAGC
Organism: Candidatus Latescibacterota bacterium; assembly: GCA_965242535.1. GTDB lineage: Bacteria > Latescibacterota > UBA2968 > UBA2968 > UBA2968 > VXRD01. The sequence continues at coordinate 2,504,541 of OZ251458.1, read as the reverse complement.
GGATAGCGCAACTTAAAATCCTGCGCCAAATGCACCAGCGTCGGATAGACGATATCTTCGCCGTGCGGATGATAATTGCCAGAGGTGTGACCGGCGATATGCGCGCATTTTCGATGTTGCCGGTTCGCGCCCAGGCCGAGGTCATTCATCGCGACCAAAATGCGCCTTTGCGATGGTTTCATGCCATCGCGCACATCTGGCAAGGCGCGATTGACCAACGTACTCATCGAATAATCGAGCATCGACTTCTTCAACTCATCGCCGATCTCAACCGGAATCACCCGCAATCGTTCCATCATCGCCTCATCATCTCCTTTGCGTTTGTTAAGGCCCGGACACATCCAACTCCGCTTCCAAGGCGTGTTCCTCAACGTATTTTCGCCTCGGCGCGACCTCATCGCCCATAAACATCGAAAACGCGTGCTCCGCTTCCATCGTATCTTCTTCTGTCACCAGCAAAACCGTGCGCGTCTCCGGATTCATGGTCGTCTCCCACAGTTGTTCGGGATTCATCTCCCCCAAGCCCTTGTACCGTTGAACCGTTATGCCTCTTTCGTCCTCGCCCAGTTCTTCCAGAATGCGGTCGCGCTCTGCATCGTCATAAGCATAGCGTTCGCTACGCCCCTTTTTGACCAAATACAAAGGCGGTTGCGCGATGTACACCCGGCCACCCAAAATCATCGGGCGCATGTAGCGAAAGAAAAACGTGAGCAACAAAGACCGAATATGAGAGCCATCCACATCGGCATCGGCCATAATGATAATTTTGCCGTAACGCAGTTTTTCCAGATCGAAATATTCTCCGACACCCGCGCCCAGCCCCAAAATCACCGGTTGCAACTTGTCGTTGCCCAACACCCGATCCAATCGCGTTTTCTCCACATTCAGCAACTTGCCCCACATCGGCAAAATCGCTTGAAACGCGCGATTGCGCCCTTGCGCTGCGGACCCCCCTGCCGAGTCGCCCTCCACCAAAAAAATTTCCGTAGCTTCCTTGTCTTTTGAAGAGCAATCCAACAACTTGCCCGGCAATCCTCCCCCGTCGAGCACGCCTTTGCGGCGAACCAATTCCCGCGCTTTGCGCGCCGCTTCTCGCGCCCGAGCAGCATCTATCGCCTTTTGCAACACCTTTTTGATCATGCTCGGGTTTTCTTCAAAGTACTCGCCCAGTTCCTTGCCCACCAGCGATTCGACGATGCCGCGCACTTCGCTATTGCCCAGCTTCGATTTGGTCTGCCCTTCAAACTGGGGTTCGGGCACTTTCACACTGACCACGGCCGTAAGCCCTTCGCGGGTATCTTCACCCGAAAGCGCGAAATTTTCATTCTTAAACACCTTGTTTTTGCTGCCATAAGCGTTTAAGGTGCGCGTCAATGCCGTTCTGAATCCCGTCTCGTGCGTCCCGCCTTCAAGCGTGTGGATATTGTTGACGTAGCTCAAGATGTTTTGCTGGTAAGAATCGTTGTACTGGAACGCCACCTCGGTCACCACGCCATCGCGTTCGCCTTCAAAATACACGGGTTCGTGGAGTGCCGAACGCCCCTCATCCATATATTTCACAAAAGCCGTAAGCCCCCCGTCATAGTGAAAAACCTCTTCGAAATCGCTACGCAGATCTTTCAAAAAAATGGTCAGTCCACAGTTCAAAAAGGCCAACTCGCGCAAGCGATGCGCCACGATCTCTTGGTTGTATTCGGTGGTTTCAAAAATTTCCTCATCGGGCTTAAACGTGGTTTTGGTTCCCGTGCGCGATCCCGCGCCGACATCCTCCACCTCTGTAACGGGCACACCGCGTTCATACCGTTGCAAATACACCCGGCCGCGGGGGTCGATCAGCTTCGAACACACCTCGACTTCACACCACTCTGACAGACCGTTGACCACGGACACCCCCACCCCATGAAGACCGCCCGAAACGACGTAATTCTTTTTGTCAAACTTGCCGCCAGCATGCAAAACGGTCATCACCACTTCGAGCGCGGAACGCTTTTCGACCGGATGTCGATCGACCGGAATCCCCCGACCATTGTCGGTCACTGTCACCGATCCATCGGTATTGAGGAACACTTCAATGCGATCACAATGGCCCTCTAAAGCCTCGTCAATGCTATTGTCCACGACCTCCCAAATCAGGTGGTGCAAACCATTGACGCCGATATCGCCAATGTACATCGCCGGGCGTTTCTGCACCGCTTCGAGGCCCTTGAGCACTTGAATATCATCAGCGGTATAACCATTTTCGACGATCTCTGCCATTGTGCATGCCTCCTATTTGAACGAACGGATCTGTGGGATCGATGTGAAACGACTGACTCAAACCACTTTTCGCACGGGCTTTGGTTTTGTTACCGCAACCTGATCATTTGAACGACCTCGCCTCCAACTGCGCGGTTCAAATTTCGCCTTATGGTTTCTCGTTGAAAGCTCAACCAGTGTCGCCAGGTGGGATTTTTTACCGAAACGACCAGTTGCCCCCGCGGAATTTTGTACTGCCGGTTTCGGGAAGGCCCGTAGTAAAAGCCCTCAACTTGGGTAGCGGCGGCGATCTCTTCACCCACGACCTCTTCCCACAACGACAACACCCGTTGTTCTCTCAACCGGCCCGTCATCCCCAAGCCATCCACCACTTGGCGAATGGCATCCCCAACCGAAACGGGATCGGAAGACATGCCCCTTGTCCGATGCCTATACACCCCGCTCTTTCGCCTATCCGTATCGGCATCCATAGCGCGCTCCTACTAAAAACGGACTCAACCCCTCACAACCCCAACATCCGAAACCCATGCGCTTCAAAATCCAAATCAGGATCGCGGGCTGAAGTCACCACTACCTGCCCAAAATCGGGAATCATGTCCAACACGGCTCGTGCGCGTTTTGGATCGAGTTCTGAAAACACATCGTCCATCAGCAACACGGGACGCCATCCGGTCTGCCGCTCCAAAAAAGTGGCTTCAGCCAATTTCCAAGAAAGCAGAACCGTCTTCAGTTGGCCTTTAGACGCGAATTGATGCGCGGCCTTGCCATCGAGTGCGAAAATCAAATTGTCGCGGTGTGGACCTGTGAGCGTATATCGCAATTCGACTTCTTGTGGCAACCGAGTCGTCAAAGCTTCAAAGAGGATATCTCGACCCCGATCTCGCGTTTTCATAGATATGGGGCTGCGATAACTCGCCTTCAGTTGCTCAGATGAGGGGGCAATTGACCGATAATATTCGGCCAAAAGAGGTTGGATATCATCGAGGGCTTCGAGACGGTGGGAAACGATGCGCGCACCCAACTCGGCCAACTGTTCATTCCATGGTTCAATTTGTTCTAGATGCGACAGCAACGCGGAACTCCGGTCTTTCAACAACCGATTGCGTTGCGCCAAAACGCGCTGATACCCTTCCAAATCAGCCAAATAGGACGCGCTTGATTGCGAAACGAGAATATCTAAAATGCGGCGGCGCTGAACGGGTTCGCGCAACACGAGGTCCACATCTTCAGGAGAGAACAGAACGGCGTTGAATGCGCCGATGAGATCGGCGAGGCGGGAGAGAGGGGTTTCTGCGAGAAAGGCTTGTTTCTTGCCGACGCGGGGATCGTAGGCAATGCGAATGGAAAGGGGATGATCTTCGCGCTCAATGTGGGCTTCGATCGCGAAATAATCCGCACCCCACTTGAGCACATCTCGATCTCTGGCACCGCGACCCGATTTCGCCAGTGCCAAAAAATACAACGCTTCTAAAACATTTGATTTGCCGCGGGCATTATCTGCCCCAATCGCCGTTTTTGCTTCATCAAACGCAAATTCGGCCTGATCGAAATTTCGGAAATTGGTGAGTTTAAGCGAGGAAACATACATCATTCATTGAGCCGCAGGGGCATGAGCAGACAGAGATAGTCTTCACCCTCGATTTGTTCGCCGGGCTTGATGATCCCCGCGGCAACAGCACTGTCGAGTTCAAAGAGCACCTCGTCACAGGTAATGCGCCTGAGCACGTCTTGTAGGTAGGTAGAATTATAGCCGATGGTCATTTCATCGGCATCGTAGTCAACTTCGAGATGCTCTCGAGCTTCGCCCCCTATTTCCTGACTCGTAGCCGACAATTCAAGTTCATTCTTTTTCATTGCGAGCCGCAATTGATGCGTTTGCGTACTTGCCAAGATGGATACGCGGCGCACAGCGGGGAGCAAGTCGCTATTTGAAACCCGAAGCCGCTTGCCATTGTTTTGGGGGATCACCTGTTCATAACCGATATAGGGGCCTTCAATCACGCGAGAGAAAATCTGAATGGCCTCTCCATCGCCTTCGTCACCCAAAGAAAAGAGTACGTGACTTTGCCCAAATTGTGCTTTTTGAAGGGCTATCCCTCCATTCATGAGTTTAACCACATGATTCAAAGCGCGAGGAGGAACGATGACTTCTGTGTTGTCGTCGGGTAATCCCTGTTGCATCCGCGAGTATTTGACTAAGCGATGCCCGTCCGTTGCGACCATCGTCATGCGCCCATCGCCGACCTGCCAGAGCACCCCATTGAGCACCGGGCGGGTTTCATCGCGAGACACGGCAAAAATCGTTTTGGAAATCATTTCATTGAGTGCATTGCTATCGGGCACATCTTCTTCCCCATCTGCAAACGCGATCTCCGTGCCTTCGATCTCCGTAGGCAACTCGGGAAAATCGTCGGCTGGCACCGACATGAGAGCATAGGTTCCCTCGGCACCGCTTTGGCGTTGGAGCATCACCCGTCCTTCTTCCACTGTGAGGGATAGAGATTCTTCGGGCAACTCGCGCACAATTTCTGAAAATTTGCGCGCCGGCACAGTGGTCGATCCGGCAGATTCCGTGGTCGCTGAAAGTTGGCAGGTGATCGATATATCGAGATCCGTAGCACTCAAACACACGCCTTGGCCATTGTTTGCATCGATCAGGATGTTGGACAACACCGGCAAGGCGGTTTTGGAAGGCACGATATCGATCACGGCTTGGATGCCTTTGAGGAGTTCCTCTTTTTCGATTGAAACTTTCATAAATGCGATCCTCCCGAGCGTGTTAAGCTCTTGGTGTGGTGGTGTTTTAGACGTTAAATTTGATTGAAAGTGGTCATTTTTTTCTTTTTTTACAAGACATATAATCCTACTGAATTTTAACGATTTTGTCAACCTAGTTTTTTTGATGCAATCCCTCGCTTTTTGCATCTCAATCCCGCTCATCCGCTCACCCTGCAAATCCCGTCTCGCCTCTCGCCTTTCGGGCGGGCACAGGGGTTGCGTTTCTATCCCTCGCAATTTTTTTGACGCGAAAGAGATGGGAGGTTATATTGGGCGCGTTTCTTTGGCGGCTGTTTTAAGGGCTTGGAGGTGTGTTATCGACGCGGATGGTTTTCGGTTTGAGGTGGTCGCTGTCGATGCCGAGACAGAGGCGCGTGCAGGGGTTCTCCACACGCCGCATGGAAGTGTGGAAACCCCGGTTTTTATGCCCGTGGGCACGCAGGGCACGGTCAAAACGCTCTCGCAACGCGAATTGCGGGCGTTGGATGCGCGCATTATTCTCGGCAATACCTACCATCTCTATTTGCGACCGGGCATGGATGTGATGCGCGCGGCAGGGGGGTTGCACGAGTTTATGAACTGGGATCGCGCCCTCTTGACGGACAGCGGTGGGTTTCAGGTACACAGCTTGGCCGCTTTGAACAAAATCACCGAAGACGGAGTCGTGTTTCAGTCGCACATCGACGGGTCAAAGCATCTGTTCACGCCGGAAAAGGTGATCGAGATCGAACATGTGCTCGGCGCGGATATCGCGATGGTCTTCGACGAATGCACGTCCTACCCCTGTTCGCGGGAAGATGCAAAAGCAGCGGGCGAGCGCACCTTGCGCTGGGCGCGGCAGTGTTTGGATGCCCATGACGAATGCGGGCGAAAGAGTTTGGCCGGGCACGCGCAGGCTTTGTTCGGCATCGTGCAGGGGAGTACGTACCCCGATTTGCGCGCGCGCTTTGCCGAAGAAACGGTCGCGCTCAATTTTTCGGGATACGCTGTCGGGGGAACGTGCGTGGGCGAGCCCAAGGAAAAGACGTGGGAAGCGGTATCCGCTATAACCTCGCACTTGCCCACAGATCGCCCGCGCTACATGATGGGCAGCGGCACGCCCGAAGATTTGATCCGAGGCGCGATGAGCGGCATCGACATGTTCGATTGCGTGATGCCAACGCGCAATGCGCGCAATGGCACCGTGTTCACATCGCGCGGAAAATTGTCGATTCGCGCGGCGCGTCACGCCCGAGAATTTGAGCCTATGGACTCGGACTGCGCGTGTTATGCGTGTCAAAACTACACGCGGGCGTATATTCGACATTTGCACCACACGAAGGAGATTTTGGGCCTGCGCTTAGCCACGATTCACAACGTGCATTTTTATTTGCAGTTGATGCGGCAAATGCGACGGGCAATCATCGCCGGTGACTTTGCGCGCTGGCAGGCGACTTTCACAAATTTACAAGGGAATGCAGATGAATAAATTCGAGATGTGGGGCATTTTGCTGGTTTCCGTTTCGCTGTTGGCGGGACGGGCGTTTGCCTTTGGCGGTGGACAACCCGCGCAACCTGGGGCCGAATCCCCCAGCATGCTGGTGACGATGTTTCCGTTCGTCCTGATGTTCGTGATCCTCTATCTCTTGATCATTCGCCCGCAGCAAAAAAAGCAGAAAGACCACCAAAGGATGGTCGACGAACTGAAAAAAGGCGACCGCGTGGTCACATCCGGCGGGGTACACGGGACCATTACCGGGATCAAGGACAAAGAGGATATTTTGGTGGTGCAGGTCGCCAAAGACGTGCAAATCGAAGTGTCGCGGGGGTCTATCTCCCGAGTGGCCGAACGCAAGGCGGGGAAAAAGTAAAATGCGCGTGGTATTTATGGGCACGCCCGATTTTGCCGTGCCGTCGCTTTCGGGTGTGGCTCAAAGCGGACACGACTTGGCAGGCGTGGTGACGCGGCCAGATCGGCCCCGTGGTCGGGGTCAAAAGATGCGGGCGACCGACATCAAAGCCGCGGTTGCGTCGCTGGGGCTCGACGTGCCCGTTTTGCAACCCGAATCCCTGAAAGACGCGCGGTTTCACGCGCAGTTGCAGGCTCTAAAACCGGACGTGTTCGCGGTGGTGGCCTTTTCGATTTTGCCGCGGTCCGTGCTGGCGATTCCCAGACGGGGCTCCGTGAACGTGCATCCCTCTCTGCTGCCCAAATACCGGGGCGCCGCGCCGATTCAATGGGCCATCATCAAGGGCGAGACCGAGACGGGCATCACCATTTTTCAACTGTCGCCGCGCGTGGATACCGGCGATATTTTGTTGCAAAAAAAGGTGGCGATAGGCCGCGATGAGACCGCGGGCGAAGTCTATGCGCGGTTGAAAGCGAAGGGCGCGGCTCTGCTCGTTCGGGCCCTAGATGGCATCGCCGATGGCTCTGTCGCCCCGGTGCCGCAAGCGGATGAGGGCGTGACCCACGCGCCCAAGTTGCAAAAAGAGGACGGCAGGATCGACTGGTCAAAAAGCGCGTGCGAGATCCGCAATCTCATCCGGGGCACCAACCCTTTCCCGGGCGCGTTCACGCTTTGGCGCGGCGCGGTGCTCAAGGTTCACAGGGCAACGGTCGACGCGGCGCGCGGAGAAGCGGGCGTCGTGATCCGCGCAGACGACAAACGCGGCCTCATCGTGGGAACAGGAGCGGGCGGTCTCGCGTTGAACGAAGTGCAAGCCGCGGGCAAAAAGCGCGTGTCGGGCCCCGAATTTGTGCGGGGCTATCGCATTGCGATCGGCGAAAAATTGGGCGACGACTAACACAGGGAAATGCACGGGACCGATGAACGCGATATTCGACTTTGCACAGCGCGCCTACGAGATGGAGATCGAGCGCGAGGATAGGATCGATGCAAGCCCGTCGTTTCCCGCTAGTGTAGTACCCTGTTTTCGGTAATTTTTAACGGAGAGATGCCCTCTTTAACCCAACCTCATTCACAAGGAGATGACCATGATTGAAGGTTTGTTCGTGATGTTTGTCGGCATTGCCATTTCGCTGTGGGCGCAATTCAAGGTGAAGCGCACCTTTCGCAAATACGATGGATTTGTCGCGCGGAGCGGCGCCACGGCGGATCAGGTCGCGCGGGATATTTTGCGCCGAGGCGGTTTGGATGTGGGCGTGGAACCCGTGCAAGGCCATTTGACGGATCACTACGATCCCCGCGACCGCATGTTGCGCTTGTCTGAAAGCGTGTATGGCAATCGGTCGTTGGCCGCGATAGGCGTGGCCGCACACGAAGCCGGGCATGCGTTTCAACACGCGCATGGCTATGTTCCCCTGTCCCTCCGCACCAGCTTGGTTCCCGTGGCGAACTGGGGATCGAAGTTGTCTTGGATTTTCATTATTGCCGGGTTTCTGTTCAGCATATTTGAACTTCTCTTTCTCGGCATCGCGTTCTTTTCCGCAGCCGTCATCTTCAGCCTCGTCACCCTGCCAGTCGAATTTAATGCCAGCCACCGCGCCATCTACATCTTGGCCGCTGGCGGGTATTTGACCGATGAGGAAATCCCCGCATCGCGCAAGGTCTTAAATGCCGCCGCGCTGACCTATCTCGCCGCGGCACTGGTGGCGGTTTTGGAACTGGCGCGCCTGCTGTGGATGGCGGGCTTTCTCGGCGGCTCGGATGAGTGATTCGGGGGAGACGGGAGACGGGAGAGGGAAGACGGGAGACGGGAGAGGCGAGAGGCGAGAGGCGAGAGGCGAGAGGCGAGAGGCGAGACGGGAGAGATAAGAAGCAATCGCAATCGTAGGGATAGGCCCCTGTGCCTGTCCGAAGATACAAGAGGCGAGAGGCGAGACGGGCAAAGTTCGTAGGGACTGATAACTGATTTTTGGAGGGATGTATGTACGATGTCGTGACCTTTGGGGAGGCGATGATTCGATTGTCTTCCCCCGAATACCGCCGGTTGGAAAATGCCACCAAACTCGATGTCGAGATCGGGGGCGGCGAATACAATGTCGCGGTCGGATGCGCGCATTTGGGATTGAAAGCCGCGTGGGTCTCGCGCTTGGTCGATAATTGGACGGGGTGGATCATCCGCAATAAGGGGCGCGAGCACGGGGTGGATATGTCCCGCATTTTGTGGACGGATTTCGATGGAATCGGCCTCGAGCGCAATGGGTTTTATCACATGGAAGTGGGCGTGGGCCCGCGCGCGAGTGCCGTGACGTACGACAGGGGCCATACCGCGATTATGAATATCAAACCCGGCATGGTGGATTGGGCCTCCGTTTTTGAAGGGAGCAGGTGGTTTCACGTCAGCGGCATTACCCCCGCGTTGTCCGAAGGCGCGGCCGAGACCACTGTGGAGGCATTGCGAGCGGCGGGCGATGCGGGCGCGATCACGAGTTTTGATCTCAATTTCAGGTCTAACTTGTGGCGCGCGGAAAAAGCGCGGGCGACCATTGCAAAGTGCATTCCGCACGTGAAAGTGCTCATCGGCAATGAGGAGGATTTTGAAAAGACGATGGGGCTCAAAGCCGAAGGCACATCGGGGGATTACGACGCGCTGGATCCGGAAAGCTACAAACAGGTCGCACGGGATGCCATCGCGCAATATCCCAATGTGACGCATGTGGGCACGACCTTGCGCGTCGCCAAAACCGGGTTGTTGAATGACTGGCGCACCTTGCTCTACGATGGCCGCGAATTTTATTTGTCGCGCATATACGAAAATTTGGAAATCGTGGATCGCGTGGGCGGGGGCGATAATTTTTCAGCGGGCATTATCGCCGGGATGCTCGCGGGCAAACCCGCTCGAGATATCGTCGATTTTGCCGGGGCGTATTCGGCACTGGCCCACACGTTCCCAGGCGATGTGAACTGGGCAACGCGCGCAGAAGCCGAGCGCGCCATGAAAGGCGAAAGCGCGCGGATCAGACGCTAACCGGGACGCAACGCAGAGATTCACAAATGGCGAAACTCGATAAATTGAAAGAAGAAATCGGATGGTTAAAAATCGCGTTTGGCATATTCATCGCCACGGATATTTCCCTCGTTGCCTGGTTGGTGCAAAACTACAATGAGACCGCGGCATTCCTTCGATATATTTGTATCTTTGGGATTGTCGTGATCACAGGTATCATTTTTTTTCTCAGAAGCTGTCTAAAAATTATTGGGACCTAACCCCCTAGCCCCCTTTCCTATCAGGAAAGGGGGAATAAAGGCCCTTATTCTTGGGTTTTAATCTGCGAAAAGCGAATGTTTTTGCGACTCTCTCAATGGCGGTCCGAGTTTTTAGATGGCTTCTCAACAAAGCGGCGTACCGCAGGATCAACAAACTGGAGGATTTGTGATGGAATGGTGGCCTATTGCAGGTTTTTTGATCTTTCTGACGGGCCTGGTTATTGTCGCTATACAGGCGATCAGAAATGGGGAAAAAGAGGACGACAAGCCCGACGAGTCAACCCGCTCATGATGAACAGATTTTGGCCCGATAACCAACGCCTCTCTCCGTTTCGGTGAGGGGTTTGCTTTTTGAGGGAGGAACGATGGCAAGCATTGTAGATCGCATTATCGAATGCGGCGTGGTCGCCGTGTTGCGCGCCGACAATCCGTCTCAGTTGATGGATGTGTCCAAAGCCCTGCGCGAAGGCGGGGTGGTGGCGATAGAAGTGACCATGACCGTGCCCGGCGCGCTGAAGGTGATCGAAGAAGCATCGGGGAAGATGGAAGACGCGATTATCGGGGTGGGGTCCGTGCTCGATCCGGAAACGGCGCGAGCGGCGATTTTGGCCGGCGCAGAATACGTGGTCAGCCCCATTCTCAATCCGGCGGTGATCGAGATGAGCAAGCGGTACGGCAAGGCCGTGATGCCCGCCGGGTTCACGCCCACGGAAATTCTGACCGCATGGCAGGCCGGGGCAGATGTGGTCAAAGTCTTTCCCGCAGGCGTGGGAGGGCCGTCGTATTTCAAGGATATTCTAGGCCCGTTGCCCCAAGTAAAACTCATGCCTACAGGTGGGGTGGATGCCAAAACGACGCCCGAATTTATCAAAAATGGCGCCGTGGCCGTGGGCGCGGGCAGCGCGATGGTGGATAGGACGGCCGTGGCAGAAAAAAATTGGGCATCGCTGACCGCGACGGCACAATCGTTTGTCGATGCCGTCGCGCGGGCGCGGGCAGAACTATGAGTTTGGCGATAGGTGTGGATTCGGGGGAAATCGCCCCCCGCTGAACTCGGCGATGACGCGGGGATTTTGGGCGCGGGCAGATATGGCTTTGAGCCAATCGTTGATTTTCGGACGACCAGGAGGATAGGGCCTCTAGGCTCTTAGAAGCCATCTAAAAATTATTGGGACCTACCCCCCTGGCCCCCCTTCCTGCGAGGAAGGGGGGAATCAAGGCGTCCTATTTTCGCGCTATGTATGGTTTTGACCTGCGAAAAGCGAATGCTTTTGCGACGATCTCAATGGCGGTCCGAGTTTTTAGATGGCTTCTTATGTCCGTTCGTTTTGAAAAAACTCGATGACCTCCCCATCCGGCCCTTTGCAAAAGGCGATCCGCACCGGGGTTTCATGGGGTTCGCTGGGGATGTTGACGTCTTTGGGTTCGACGGTGACTTGGGCCCCTGCGGCGCGGGCGCGTTCGATGGCCGCGTCGCAATCGCGGGTACGCAGGGCAAAGTGGATGATCGATCCCTCGGGTTTGGGCTCGTCCGTGCCATTGGCGAAAATCTCGAGGTAGTTCCCATCGCCCGTATCGAGCATGATCGCGCGCCTTCTGCCCTCGCCCCAGGTGATTTTTTTGCGAAACCCGAGGGCTTCGGTGTAAAACGAGACGGATGCGTCAAAGTCGTGGGCGCGAATGGCGACGTGGTGAAAGCCGCCGCCGCCGATGGTTTTGTTTTGCGACATGGCCTGCTCCTGTTTTGGGTTGATCGCGGCGCGAATTTTTGCAAAGATAGGCCGCTATGATAATTTCGCAAGCAGATTGTTTTCATTCGGAGGGATTATGGACCGTCTCAAAATTGCACTCGTGGGCGCCGGACGCCGAGGCGCGGGGGCGCATTTGCCCGTGATCGCGGCGATGGAAGACGTGTTTGACTTGGTCGCGATTTGCGACATGGATGAAGCCGCGACGCGAAGGTTGGCCGCCGAGCATGGGGTGCGGGCTTATACGAGCGTGCGCGAGTTGGTCGATGGGGAAGATCTCGACATCGCCGACGTGGTGGTGCCCAGCGGCGCGCATCACGCGCTTTCCTGCTTTTTGTCGCGGGCGGGCGTGCATCAAATCGTGGAGACCCCCATTGCCATGACCCGCCCCGCGGCGGATTTGATGATTCGCACCGCGCGACAGGCGGGCGTTTATTTGGAGATCGCCGAGAATTATTACCGCGCGCCGATAGAGCGGTTGAAAAAGCAGGTGCTCGCGTCGAATGTCATCGGCGAGATCAGCCGCATTTACCGCATTTGCCACGAGGGCGGGTACCACGGGATGAGTTTGTTGCGCGTGTTGGCGGGCGGCCATCCCAAACGGGTGATCGGCTTGAGCCACGCGACGCCCGTGATTCCGCATACCGATTTGATGAAACGGCATCACGAGAGCGAAAGGTGGAGTTTGAGTTTTTTGGAATTTGACAACGATGTGGCCGCGCTGATGGTGTATTCCAATGTGATTCACGCGCGGTCACTCGGGCGCAAGCAAGCCGGGATGGACGAGATCGACGGGACCGCGGGCAGCATTGTGGATGGCGAGGTGTATGTCGTACCCAAAGGGGATTTGGAAACCGGCGCGCGGGCCGTGGCGCATGAGCCGGTGCGCGTGACGGAGGCGGTGAACGGGACAGAGGTGCTGCGCGAGATTCGCTACGAGTTGCCCACCGGCGCGATCGCTTGGGAGAATCCCTTTGCCCATTACGCCTTGAGCGAGAGCCGAGTGGCGATAGCCGATGAGTTGCGGAGCATCGCCGATGCGGTGCGCGAAAACCGCGAGCCGGATTACGGCGCGGAACTCGGGCGCTTGGATCAAGAGATGAATCTCGCGGTGAATGCGTCCATCGCGGCCAACCGCGAGACCATTGCGTTTCCGTTGCCGGAGGAGACGGAAGTCGAGCGCGAGATCCATCGCGGGTTCGAGGAGCGATTCAACTGCGCGTGGGACGATGTGGAGACGATGGTGGATGTGTTGTATCCGAGGAGTTAATGGCGTTTCACAGTTCTCCCCTAAAAGCGAACGCGAGATGCGATGGGCCACGAAAATCACGAGTGAAGTGCAGTGTTCAAGGGCAAGCGGGGGTAGGGACGATGCCCCGTGCCCGTCCAAAGATCTGGGCAGGGGGTCATTCCGTTTCGGATCGGCCATGCAAGCGATAGAGGCCGATGCCGCAGGCGAGTGCGCCGAGGCAGAATAGGACGGAGATGCCAAAGGGCCAGGCGATGCCCCAGTCGATGAGTTTTCCGCCGCCCAAGCTGCCGGACAACATGCCCATACTCCAAGCCAAGTGAGCCGCGCCGACGACGCGGCCTTTTTCGTTTTCGCGTGCGATGAGTTGGATGAGGCCCGGCATCGTGGTCGAAAGCGACCAGGCCGAGGCGGTCGCGAGAATGCCAAAGACGTAAATGCCGACGAGGGTGTGCGCGGTCAGGGCGAGGCCGAGCGCGCTGATGGTGACGAGGAATGCAGAGACGAGGATGGGACGCCAGCGGCCTATGCGGTCGCAAAGCCGCCCGGTGATCACTTGAAAGCACGCGGCGATGGTCAGGCTGATCGCGGTGTAATTCGTGGCGGCGGCACTGGTGCCCGCGATGCGGAAGATGAGCAGGGGCAAGAGCAGGGTGACGGCCCCCCAATAACTGGTCGGCAAGCAGCGAATGCCCAACAAGAGGCATAGGTCGAGCCTGCGAAACAGGTGCATCAACGCGGACAAGTCGCGCCTGCGGTCGACCACTTGCGGCGAGGGAATCGCGGGGAGGATCGCCATGCTCATCAGGACGAGGCCCACGCCTGCGACCGCGACGCAAAGGCCGAGGGATCGAAACCCAAACGCGTCGGCGATGGGGCCAGCGAGCAAATTGCCCGAAGCAGAGCCGAGGGTGTTGCCCAAAAAATACCCGGCCGATGCCATGCCGATCACAGACGCAGGGGCCGCGCTGATCAAGTAGCTTTGCCCGCCCGCGCTGTTGAATCCAAACGAGATGCCAATGCCCGTACACAGGGCCATCAGCAAGAGGGGATCCCCGCTGAAGAAGATCGCCCCGGCGAGCACGGGCCCCAAAGTGCCGAGCACGTAAACGGGTTTGACGCCCCAACCGTCGGAGAGACGCCCCGCAGGCACGGCAAAGACGCCGCCCAAAATGAGAAATGCCGAACGCAACCCCGCGGAAAAGAGCGGCGTGCCGCGCAACTCGGCTTCCACGTAGATGGGCAACAGGGTGCCGACCGGGGCAGAGACAAAGCTGCTCAAAAAGGAGATGATGAGCAGGGCGATGAACCTGCGGTTGAGGAGTTCGGAGCGCATGGTGTCGAATCGAAGCGCGTGGTGATTTTGGGAATAGGATGGGGACGGACGACTTGGGGGCCGAGTGGGAAGGATTCCTCTTAAAATTTTTTCTTTTTCCCCTTGACTCTCCAGTTACTGGAACGTGTATATTGTCCTTTGAAGGTCTTCAAACACCTTATTCGCTGGAGCGTTCCATGCTCAAAATCGGAGAATTTTCCAGACTTGTCGGCGTGCCGGTGAAGACGTTGCGCTACTACGACGACATCGGTTTGTTCAAACCGGACCGCGTCGATCCGCATACCGGCTACCGCTTCTACGCATTTGTGCAACTCCCGCGACTCAATCGCCTTTTGGCCCTCAAGGACCTGGGCTTGTCGCTGAACCAAGTTGCCCTGTTGCTGGAGGAAACGCTTTCGGCGGATCAACTGCGCGGAATGCTCCTGCTGAAACAGATCGAGCTCGAAGACTTGGCCACGGACATCCGGGAGCGCATCGGCCGCGTGGAAGCCCGCCTGAACCTCATCGAAATGGAGGATAGTATGCCGCATTACGAAGTCGTCATCAAGTCCGTTGAACCCGTTTTGGTCGCTTCCAAGCGCGAGGCCATTCCGGACTATGAAACCATTGGCCCGGTGATGGATCGCCTGTACAATGAGGTTGTCAACTACGTCGTGGAACGCGAGGGGCAGTTCGCAGGGACGGGCATGACGGTGTGGCACAGGGACGGGGACGATCTCGAAGCCGAGGCGACCGTGCCGATTGAGAAGCCCGTGCCCGAAAATGACCGCGTCAAAATCCGCACGTTGCCGGGCGATCAAATGGCGTGCTTGGTGCATCGCGGAAGTTTCGATCTCATCCCCCGCGCGTACGAAGCGACCTTGCGATGGATTGAGGCCAATGGCTATCGGATCACCGGGCCGAGCCGGGAAGTGTATTTGCAAATGAAACCCGATGGCAACCCGAAGGATTACGTGACGGAACTCCTATTTCCCGTCGCAAAAACATGAGCTGCGCGTTTTCGGCCGATAGACAAATACCGGGATGGATGTCGCATCCCGGTATTTTTTTATTTTTTGTCGTGTAGTATGCCAACGCGCTCAAAAATCGCCGCGATCCACGCCTCTACCTTTGGGACTTAAACGACATCGCAAAATTGCTGACCGAATGATTTTTAGCAACCCCACGCCTTGACATTTGCCCCTTTTTCCACTATCATTCCGTTCGCTTATCCTTCCGGCTCGAGACATCGTTTTCGTCTGAAAGTCATCAAACAAAAGGAATGAAAAATGAAAATAGGCATTTTTGCATATCCCACCTTTTTAACGGATCGGTACGGTGGCATCACTTTGTTGAATCACACCTACGATTACCTAAAACGCGCGGGGTATGATGTTCACCGCTTTGACCCTTGGACACATCGCATTGAAGACTTTGACCTCATCCATCACTTTGGTCTCGAATACTGCAACTACTACTGGTTTCTCACGGTCAAAGCGACCGGCACAAAGCTCGCCGTCACGCCAATTTACTGGTTGCCAGACCTTTCGCGTTCACAGCGGCTCGCCTACAAATACCTCAGCCATCTTTCCATGCTCAAACCCCCGCCTGCTCTCGTGCGCCTGATGCTCGAAACAGCCGACTTCATTTTGCCCAAAAGCGAGGCCGAACGCCAACTGCTCTTTGATCTTTACAGCGTGCCCAAAGAAAAAACGGCCATCGTCCCCGATGGGGTTAGTGACCGTTTTGTAGGGGCGGATCCCAAACCGTTCAAACAACGCTATGGCATGGACGATTTTCTCCTGTGCGTCGGCCGTTTCGATCCCCGGCAGAAAAACCAACTCGGCCTCATTCGCGCGCTCAAAAATTTTTCCGATGTCCCTCTCGTCTTTGTGGGTAGCCCAAGTGTCGGCTCGGAAGATTATTTTAACCAGTGCAAGAAGGAAGCCTCTCCGAGCACCCTCTTCATCGACTTTCTCAAGCCGGAAGATGACCTGTTGGCGTCTGCATTTGCCGCTGCCAATACCCTCGTCGTGCCCAGTTTCTTCGAGTATCCCTGTTTGGTTGCAATGGAAGCCTTGCTCGCCGGCACAAAAGTCGCCATCACCACTGGCGGGACGACCCGAGAAATCTTCAAACAATACGTCAATTACCTCGATCCCCACTCGGAATCCGACATGCGCGCCGCTATTACCCGCACCTATGAAAGCGATCTTTCCGACGAGGCAAAAGAATACGCCCGCAAAACGTTTCTCTTTGACAATGTGGGGCGCTTATTGGAAGAAGCGTACAGAAAAGCCGGGTTTATCGACAGGAGAACCTCGTTTTGAATGAAAATCGCCATTACAGTTGAAGTGCTGCAAAAAGAGAAGTTCGCAGGCGTTGAGCACTATATCCACCGCCTCACCCGCCAACTCGTCCATCGCAACGAACTCGACCTGACGCTCATCGCACCGTCAAATTTCCCCCATTCCCTTTTGCCAAATCACACCCGCACGGTGTATCACACGCCGGCTTTGGTATGGGGAATCGGGTTTTTTCCGCTTTATGCCTGTCACCCGGGCGTTCAGGAAAGTTTGTTGCGCGAATGGATCGCACGCGGTCATGAAATCTACCTCACCGAAGGCAAGGGGCAAAAGATCCCTTTTTTGTTTCCCCCCAAAGTCATTTATTTTTTGATCGATTGAAGAAATACAACAGCTCTGCAACCCAGCGCGTGGTCCCATGATGGCCGCAAGCGTAATGCTTGCGTGCAAACTGGCGCAAACCCCGAAGCATCAAAAGCTTGCGGTGCCGTTGGCGAATGGGGGCTTTGTTGCGATAATGGATGATTGACGCGCCGGGATAATAACAGACCCGCGACCCGATTGCCCGCAGGCGATAGCAGAGTTCTACATCTTCGTAGTACATGAAAATCGCGGGATCAAACCCCTCCAACCGCTCAAACAGATCGCGGCGAATCCACAAGTAAGCCCCAGTCACCCAGCCAACCTCGCGTTGTTTTTCGTAATGGTAGTGGTGGTGAGCCAGATGTTCCAGACGCCCACGCAGTGCCGGAAAGCGCGCTAGCAAGCGGTCTAAAATGAGGCTCAAAAGCGTCGGCCACGTTCCCGCCGAAAGTTCCCGTTGCCCCTTCTCATCGTAGATTTGCCCACCGCCTGCCCCACAATGGGGGTGTTGCTCTATAAAGTGCAACAGTTCGACCAGGGCCCCAGCGGTCACATGCGTATCGGGGTTGAGAAAGAGCAAAATCGGAGCTGAACTCCGGGTTGCGCCGAGGTTGTTGCCGCGGCCAAAGCCGAGATTTTCTTTTGATGCAATAAGCGTACAGTCGGGAAACTCGCGCCGCACCATATCGACCGAATCATCGGTTGAGGCACTGTCAACCACAACGATTTCCAGTTCTTCGCCCATATCCTGGGCATATACCGAGCGCAAGCACTGCTGAAGCCAGTCCCTCGCATTGTAGTTGACGATGATAACCGCCAGTCGGGCACTCATACCTATGTCCTTTTGAGGCCTAAGTTCGCGCATTTGACCTTTCCCCATCAAAACCCTATATTCCGTCGCCTTAAACATCATAAAAAAAAAGTGCCGTTCACGCGGATTGAATGTCAAAAATATTCCAAATTGACGACGCTTCAGACCCGTGAGACAACGCGCTGACAAAATACCCAATCGGCTCGAGTTATGCAATCGGATAGGCTCCAAAAACGCCCGACTATCTCGCATACTCCCACGGAATCGTACTACGCACACACGCGCCTAGATTATGATCTCGATGCTAGACGCGAGTTTGCCGCAAACCGTTCTCGAGATCGGATGTGGCAACGGCAACACGCTCCGATATCTGAACCCATTTGCGATTTTTTGTGCGAAGGACCGCTGCCGAGTTGGTCTCCGGAGCGGGGTTTGCGATTCGAAAAATTTCCGCCAACTACGGACCTAAGAGGTGCCTATTCAACCGCTTAACCCTGGGAATATTCCGAAATCTACTCGCTCGCCAATACCCAATTCACGCATACAAGGAGAAGCAACCCAAAACTGCGCGATAGGAATAATCCTGCTCAGTGTGGGAAATAGAACGGAGAATTTTGCGATGAAAATTCAGGTGTATGCCTGTCACGAAGGCGTTCAGGAAAGTTTGTTGCGCGAATGGATCGCGCGCGGCCATGAAATTTACCTCACCGAAAGCATGAAAAAATGGGAGGAAGAACGGGCGAGATTGGCCGAAGGCGTCAAACGCGAATGGCCGCGCAATCCCGATATTATTTGGGTCGGCATAACGCAGGATGTGGGATACGCCCTGCTCTACAAATGGAAAAAGCTCCGGCCGCGCATTCCCATTGTGCTCACGCACTGGTGGGTGCCCTCCACCGTGCGATTTTCGAAAACCGTGTACAAATTCGCCCACCAAATCAGCGTGTGCGAATGGGGCCGCGAATATCTCATGGAACACCACGACATGGATTCGGCGGTCATGTATTGCCCGGTCGATCCCGACATTTTCACCCTCAAAGAAGAAGAACCCGATCCCAAGCGCGTCTTGTGCGTGGGCAATTACTTTGCCTCGCGCGACATCATGGGCTGGGAATACCTCGAACCCATCATGGCAAAGGTCTATGAACGCGACCCCGAAGTGCATTTTGAGTTTTTGGGCGTCAATCCCGAAATCGATCCCGCCAACTATCCCAACGTCTCCAAGCGCGCCCTCCCGCAAAACGAGATGCCCGATGTCCAAGCCCGAGCGCGATGCGTGGCGATCACCACCACCTTCAACCTCATCCCGCATTCGCTTTTGGGCGCGATGGCACTCGGGCGCAACGTCGTCGCCTTCGATCTCCCATCGCTGCGCGAAGTCATCGAATCCGGAAAAAGCGGCTACCTCATCCCGCGCTACGACACGGACGCTTTTGCCGATCAAATCCTGCAACTCACCCGCACGCCCGTCGATCCGGAAATAGGGCGCAGAGCGCGCGAAAACGTCTTGGCCAAATGCGACTACCGCCTCGTGGCATCGCAGTACGAATCATTCTTTGAAGAGGTGAGACGGGAGAGGTGAGACGGGAGACGGGAGAGGGAAGACGGAAGACGGAAGACGGGAGACGGGAGAAGCAATCGCAATCGTAGGGACAGGCCCCCGTGCCTGTCTGAAGATACAAGAGGGGGTTAGCCACAAAAGGCACGAGCGGGGTACAACTGGCGACAGCCAGTTCAAAACACAAAAGGGCGATGCCCCGTGCTCGGCCAAAGATACAAGAGGGGAGAGGGAAGACGGAAGAATCGCAGTGCGAATCATTCTTTGAGGCGGTGTGCAACGAAATTGCGGATTAAATGACCCGATCCCGTTCCTTTTTCAAAAGTGACGAGCACAACGCACGCATCTCTTCCAATTCGTGAAGCAACGCACGCCTGGCCTCTTCGGGCGGTAGATGCGCGAACAAATCCGGCAACTGCACCCCGCGGCTCATAATGGCATTGGCTTCTCGGCTTTGGAAATGCTCGCGAACATAGAGACAGTTATCCGCGTGATAAAAATATTGAATCGCCTCGGCAGGACTCAACGCACCGCTGTTCAAGGACTGCACGAGTCCCAGATTCAAAAATGCAAACGAGGTCAATTCTACCGTGGAATTGTCCTTGGAATCCGATAGCAAAATGCGAGGCCGCGTTTTCATACATACTCCGTAAATGAAATGATACCAAATTTTGATACGCACCAACCCGCACCGACGAGGCTCGCTTTTCTAAAGCGTTTGGTCCTAAAGCATCGTTGGTTGCCTTCGATGCCTTCGGCGACCTACTTTTTTTCAACAGCAAAAAAAAGTAGGCAAAAAATGCCGCTCTCATGCGCCGAGGGGCTAGGCACAGCGCAAATCGCTTTTGTAATCGTACGACATGAGCCAGCCTGTAAAGGGAGTTGCAAAATGGATGTTGGTTGCGAGACGGACTTGCGCGCTGTGCCCGATAGCTTTCGGTGATGGGATTTTGGGAGGGCACGGTTGGCGATGGCCTATTTGATGTACGGCATCACGTCCGTCATGATAATAAAAAAATTGAATTTCCGAATTATTTAATTTACAGAGTACTTATCTTTTAGCGAGAAAACCAATGGCAAAAAAACGCCGCGCACGCCGTCAAACCAAGCCGTCGACCCCAACCCCGCGCGCCTCAAAATGGACCTTTGACCCGACGCGATGCGAAAGCACGCCCTACTTTCTCCCCGCGCTCGGGCTGTGCGGTTTGATCATGGGCCTGCTCTTGTTCGACGCCAATCTCTCGCTCAGTGGCGACAACGCCAACTTCATCAACTTGGGGCGATCCCTCGCGGGTGGACACGGGCTTTCGGAAACCATCGGAGGCGGCGACCCCATTCCGCACACCAAATACCCCTTTGTCTTTCCGCTTCTCCTCGCCATGGTCGAACTCGCCTTTCCGGGCAATCTCATCGCGCTCAAGGGGCTCGTGGTCCTCCTCTACGCCATCTCGATCCCGCTCACCTACGTCCTCATCCGCCGCTTTGCCGGCTTGCCCATGGCCCTGGGCGTGAGCGCGTTGTGCCTCGTCTCGCCTCCCCTGTTGGATTTCTCGCACCAAGTCATGTCCGAAATCCCCTTTCTGACCTTTTCCCTCTTGGCACTCGTGCTGTTGCATCGCGCACACTGCGCCGAATCGCCCAACGGCCCCCTCGCGCTCGCCACCGTCGCCATCACTGCCGCGTACCACATTCGCAGCGCGGGCATCCTTCTCGTGGGCACGGCCGTGCTCTTTTTTTTGCTACACAAAAAGTGGAAAGAGGCGGGCATCGTCGCCGGCGGGAGTTTCCTGCTCGCCATCCCGTGGCAAATCCGCACGTCCGCCCTCGGCAGCAACGAATACATCCGCTCATTGCTCAGCATCAACCCCTACCGCCCGGAACAAGGGGCTCTCACATTCCCCACGCTGATCGAACGCATCGGTGCCAATTTTGAAATCTATGGCCTGCACGTCATCCCGCGGATCTTTGTCCCCTCTTTTGGCGAGGTCAACGCCTTCATCGGCCTCGTGTTTTCCGGCTTGATCCTCTACGCCCTGATCGCCGGCCTGATGAAACGACACCTGCTCGCCGTCTATCTCGCCTGCTATTTGGGCCTCCACATGCTCTGGCCCCAAGAGTGGTCAGATACGCGCTTCCTCGTCCCGGCCATTCCCATGTTGTTCTACGCCGCGCTCGCCAGCGTTGCCGAACTCCTCGGCCTGCTCGCCAAAACTTTGAAGAAAACCGCCTCTCGCGCTGGCCCCGTATTCTTCTGCCTCTTCCTCCTCGCCTCGAATCTCTTTGCGACCGACGCCCTCGCGGACCGCATCGGACGACTTCCGCCCAACTGGGGCAACTACTTCGCCGCCGCAGAATGGATCAAAAACAACGCGGATCCACACGTCAAAATCGCCTGCCGCAAGCCCTTTTTGATGAACGCGATCGCCAACCGCAAGACCTCGGGCTACCCGTGGAAAACGCCGGATCAGATCGTCGCCGACTTTGAAAAAAACGGCATCGGCATCGTCGTGGTCGATCAACTCGGATTCCGATCCACGCCCGAATTTCTCGTTCCCGCGGTTCGGGCACGCCCGGACCGCTTTGAAGTCATTCACGTCATCCCCAACCCGGACACCTACGTCTTGTCATTTGAGTGACGTCCCATTCGGATTTGTCAAAAAAAACCGCGCTTTGCTATCTTTGTTTTCGACCGCCGCGTTCCACCTCAAACCCATCCCGCGCTATGATCGACCTCACACTCGTCATTCCTCTGCTCGATGAAAAAGAGAGCCTGCACCCGCTCATGCGGCAAATCCGGGACGCGCTCGCCGAACGAGACCTGACCTACGAGGTCCTCTTCGTCGACGACGGCAGCACCGACGGTTCGATGGACGTCCTCGCAGAACTACACGCTGCCCATCCCCAAGTGAAGGTCATCCAGTTTCGGCGCAACTTTGGCAAAGCCGCGGCGTACACCGCGGGCTTTCAACGCGCGCGCGGCACCTATGTCGTTACCATGGATGCGGACCTGCAAGACGATCCGGCGGAAATCCCCAACCTGCTGAACAAACTCGACGAGGGGTACGACCTCGTCTCGGGCTGGAAAAAAAAACGCTTTGACCCCTTGGGCAAAACCCTGCCCTCCAAATTTTTCAACTGGGTCACGGGCCGCGTCTCGGGCATTGACATTCACGATTTTAATTGCGGCCTCAAAGCCTATCGCAGCGAAGTCGTCAAAGACGTGCGCGTTTTCGGCGAACTCCATCGCTACATTCCCGTGCTCGCCCACATGGAAGGCTACCGCATCGGCGAACTCCCGGTGCGGCATCACCCCCGGCAATTTGGCGTCACCAAATACGGTTGGGGCCGCATGTTCAAGGGATTTTTCGACCTGCTCACCGTCATGTACATCGGAAAATACATGAGCCGGCCCCTCCACTTGTTCGGCACAGTGGGCCTCGTCTTTGGCATCATGGGAATGCTGATCAACGTCTTCATCGCATCGCTTTGGTGGAAAAGCGGCACCATTCAGCACCGCGACCCCCTGCTGATGCTCGGGGTTTTCCTCACCGTGATCGGCGTGCAATTCGTCTGCACGGGCCTGCTCGCCGACATGTTCACCCGAGGCCCGCAGTCCAACGAAAAATTCAACATCCGAAAAATTTTGGAATAGCCCTCCATGTCTCCGAAAAACATCCTCGTCACCGGCGGGATGGGATTTGTCGGTTCTCACCTCGTCGATGAACTCGTACGACGCGGGCATCGCGTCCGCATCTTCGACAACCTCGATCCGCAGGTACACCCCCATGGCGCCGTGCCGGAGTACGCCAACCCCCACGCCGAATTTATCCGCGGCGACATCCGCGACCTCGACGCCGTAAAAAAAGCCCTCGCGGGCATTGAAATCGTCTTTCACAAAGCCGCTGCGGTCGGCGTGGGGCAATCGCAATACGAGATCAAGCGATACGTGGATGTCAACACAGGGGGCACGGCGAACCTGCTCGACCTCCTCGCCAATGCGGACCACAAGGTGGAAAAACTCATCGTCGCGGCGTCGCAAACCAGCTATGGCGAAGGGCGTTACACCTGCGCGGAACACGGCATACATCACCCGGGCCTGCGGTCGAACGCCCGACTCGAACGGGCGCGATGGGAACACCCATGCCCCTCGTGCGGCGCGGACCTGTCGCCCGTGCCGATCCCGGAAGACGCCCGACGCATCTGCTATGCCATCTACGCGCAAACCAAAACGCACCAAGAAGACATGGCGCTCAACATCGGGCGGGCGTACGACATCCCATCGGTTGCCCTGCGCTACTTCAACATCTATGGCCCGCGGCAATCGCTTTCCAACCCCTATACGGGCGTCGGCGCCATTTTTATGAGCCGCCTCAAAAACGGCAAACGCCCCGTGATCTACGAAGACGGCAAACAATCGCGCGATTTCATCTCGGTCCGCGACATCGTGCGGGCCAACATGCTCGCCATGGAAAAATCCGATGGCGATTATCGCGCCTTCAACGTGGGCAGCGGGATCGGCACCTCCATCGAACACATCGCCCTGACCCTGTCCAAAATCCTCGGCCTCGAACACCTCGCCCCCACCCTCACCGGCACCTATCGCCACGGCGACACCCGCCACAGCACGGCGGATATTTCGCGCATCAAAAAAACACTGGGCTTTCGACCCCGTGTCGATTTTCAACGCGGCATGGAAGAACTCGTCGCCTGGGGCCGAGGCCGCAAAGCCACCGATGGCTTTGCAAAAGCACAGCGCGCCTTGCAACGAAAAGGACTCATCCATTAAAAAACCCACCCATATCCTCGAGATATAGGTGGGTTTGACCCACGCCGAAACCATTTTGCAAAACCGGGACGAATCGACGAACGGCAACGCGAACCCGCTTGCGCGTTGCGTAACGACCGTTACAAAGCCGGCGCGAATGGCCGAGTGACGGCCGGGATCCGCTCTCGCGTCGCCATCACCCGGCGCAAGGTCGCACGGATCTTTTCAGATCGGTCGATGTCGCCGCGAATGGCGTAATACAGAGCCAAATAAGCCATCTGGTCGCGTTTTTCCAAATCGATGTGCGTCATGTGATCCCTCCTCAAGTGGGTTGGCGTTTCACTTTCGCCACCTGTATAAGCAAACCAAATGCCACTTTGGTTGTCTTTTTGGCTTTTCGCGCTTAATGGCTGATTTCACGAGGCTTATTGCAAAATACGCATCCCGCGTTTCCCAAATCCCCGTGGCGCGATTGAAAATTTTGGTCAAAATAACCCCATCGCGTCCGACACATCGGCACATTTTTTTGTTTTCGCGCCATCATCTCACCCGCGCCGGTAGCCAATTTGACACCGCTTTTTTGGAGTACGGATTATGCTCGACATCGCCCTCATTCGCCAAAACCCCGACCGCGTCGCCCGCGCATTGAAAAAGCGCGTGGACCCCATAGACTTTACAGACCTGCTCGCCTGGGACGCCACGCGCCGCGCCCACATCGCAGAAGCCGGACGCCTGCGCGAAAAACGCAACAAAGTCTCCGCACGCATTCCCGCCCTCAAAAAAGCGGGAGAAGACATCGCCCCGGTTCAACGGGAAATGCGCGACGTCTCGGCCCGCATCAAAACCCTCGAAACCGAATTGGCGGAAATCGAGCAACGCATCCGCGCATTTCTCGAAGGGCTTCCCAATATCCCGGCCGAAGACGTGCCGCCCGGAGGCAAGGAAAACAACCGCCCCATCCGGACTTGGGGCGAAAAACCCGCGCCCGACTTCCAAGCCAAAGACCACGTCGATCTCGTGGCGGACCTCCGCCTGATCGACTACGCGCGCGGCGTCAAAATGGGCGGTGCCGGTTTTTGGCTCTACATCGGCGATGGCGCGCGCCTCGAATGGGCCTTGCTCAACTACTTTATCGACAGCCACCTCGCCGACGGTTACGAATTTGTCTTGCCCCCCCACATCCTCAACGAAGCCTGTGGGTTTGCCGCCGGGCAATTCCCCAAATTTGCCGACGATGTGTTCCACCTCAAAACCGGCGGCGACAAAGTGCAATTCCTCCTGCCCACCTCTGAAACCGCCTTGATCAACTTTTACCGAGACGAGATCCTCTCAGAAGGAGACTTGCCCAAAAAATTCTTTGCGTACACGCCCTGTTATCGCAAGGAAGCGGGCAGTTATCGCACGCAGGAACGGGGCATGATTCGCGGTCACCAGTTCAACAAAATCGAAATGTTCCAATTCACCCGCCCCGAAAACGCCGAAGCCGCGCTCGAAGAACTCATCGGCAAAGCCGAAAAACTCGTGCAGGGCCTCGGCTTGCACCACCGCGTCTCCCTGCTCGCCGCGAAAGACGTCAGCGCGTCCATGGCCAAAACCTACGACATCGAAGTCTGGATTCCGAGCATGGGCGAATACAAAGAAGTCAGTTCCGCCTCCAATGCGGGCGACTATCAGGCCAGACGCGGCCGCGTCCGGTTCAAACGCACGGAAACCGGCAAAAACGAGTTCGTCCACACCCTCAACGCCTCGGGCTTGGCGACCAGCCGCATCATTCCCGCAATCGTCGAACAATGCCAAAACAGAGACGGTAGCGTCGCCATCCCCCAAGTCCTCCGCTCCTACATGGGCGGCAAAGAAGTGCTCGAACCTGTGAATTAACCAATCGCCCGATCGCGCTTCTGCACGAAATTTGGTCGATCTCGACAAAAAACTTCGATCCTTAGCGGATGGCTCTTAACCACGGCGAGGATTTGGCATGTCCGAACAATACAACATTCTCTTGATGATCTCCGACCAGCACAGCAAATATCACATTGGGGCGTATGGGGACGCGCTGGTGAGAACGCCCCATCTCGACCGCTTGGCAACAGAGGGAACGCGCTTGACCCGTGCGTATTGCGCCTCGCCGGTTTGCGTGCCCAGCCGCATGTCGTTCATGACCTGCCGCACCCCGTCGGCCAATCGCGTGTGGAACAACAACCACCTCTTGCACTCGGGCATTCCCACCTGGGCCCATGCAATGGGCGCGGCCGGATACGAAACATCGCTGATCGGGCGGATGCACTTCAACGGGCACGACCAGCGGCACGGGTTTGAACATCGGCCCTTCGGGGAATACGGCGCGACGCATCCGGGCGTCTCCCCGTGTGGCGCGCCCCTGTTCAAAAGCATTCCCACGGCGACCACCGGACAAAGCCGCACGGCTGTGGAAGTCGCCGGCCGGGGATATGGATCGTATCACGTTTTCGACGAGAAGGTCGCAGACGAGACCAGCGCGTATTTGCGCCGGAAAGCGGAAAATCCCAACGTGCGCCCCTTTGCGGTTGTCGCGGGATTTTTGTTGCCGCACTGTCCCTTCATCGCGCACAAAGACCTGTTCGATTATTACTATGCGCGCGTGGATATTCCCCAACACACGCCCGGCGAACCCGCGGCCATTCGCAAATTCAAACAACTGCGCGGCCTGTATCCCCCGCTCGACGAGGAGCGCGTTCGGGTTGCGCGCGCGGCGTATTTTGGCATGTGCGAATATCTCGATCGGCAAATCGGGCGCATTCTGCAAACCCTGCGCGAGACCGGTCTCAGCCGCAACACGTTGGTCCTCTATTGCTCGGATCACGGCGAAATGGCAGGGGAACACGGCTGCTGGTGGAAAAGCAGTTATTACGAGGGATCGGTCGGCGTTCCCCTCATCGCAAGCCTGCCCGGTGTGATCGACGCCAATGCGAAGAGCGGCCAGATATGCAATTTGATGGACCTCGGCCCCACCCTTCTCGACATGGCGGGCGCGCCGCCCATGCACAATATTGACGGGCACTCGCTCTGGCCCTTGCTGACGGGCCGCGGCGCAGGCGATCACCCCGGCGAAACATTCAGCGAACACCTAGGGCGAGAGGGCACTCCCTCGTGCATGATCCGCACCGGCCCGTGGAAGTGTTACACGTACCACGACAACACGCCGCCCGTGCTCTACAACCTCGAAGACGACCCAGGCGAATTGCGCGATCGAGGCAGAGACCCCCATTGCGAACAGGTCTGTGACCGCCTGCTCTCCCGCATTTACGAACGCTGGGATCCCGATTACGTCCTTTCAGAAAGCGCGCACCTCGACCGCGACATGGATATGATCACGCGCTGGGGCCGCGCCATTCAACCCACCCTCCCCGACAGCGTCCCCGTGCCAGAGGACGCCGAAGATATCGAATGTCGATGAGGTAGGCGAAGACGAAACCACTACCGTTGTGTCTCCTAGGGTTCTCGCATAGAGAAGACACAAAATCGTTCACTAAAACCGCTAAAGCAAACCGGCTAAGGCCGGTGGTTTTAGACCGAGAAAAGAAAAAAAAAAGGCTACGAAATCAATCGTAGCCTTTTCATTTTTGGCTCCGGCGGTAGGACTCGAACCTACGACTTAGTGGTTAACAGCCACTCGCTCTGCCGACTGAGCTACGCCGGAACACCATATCCGAATGATGGTTAAATTTACGGGAAGTGAATGCAGGTGTCAAGTGCAATTTTTACGTCGATCTCTCGGGGGATTGGCAGCGCAAAATCGCGGGCGTTCCCCTTGACAATCCCCCACGGTGCATCTATTATTGCTCGCAGGAGACACGACCACCGATGAACGAAAAATTGATACAGCGGATCGTCGCCGAAGTGGTGCGACGGTTGAAGGCGTTGGAGGGGATCGAGGCTTGTGAATCGGTCGATCCACCCGTGAATTTGGTGACGGAAGATTTGGTCAAATCCACACTCAACCGCGGAGGCGATGCGGTTTACGTGACGGCCAATGCCATCGTGACGCCATTGGCGCAGGATTTGATACGACAACGGAAAGTGCGTCTGGTCGTGGCCGATGATGGGGCGGTGATTCAAGCCCCACAGAAATCGAGTGTCGTGGCTATTGGTGCGGATCACAAGGGATTTGAATTGAAGGAACAGATCGCGCAAATGTTGCGAGATGCCGGGCGGGAGATCATAGATTGTGGAGGGCACGGCCCGCAAGCGACATCTTATGTCGGCATAGCCCAAAAGGTGGCAGATGCGGTGACAAAGAATAACCTGATGACGGGCATTGTCGTGGATGCGGGTGGCACGGGTGCGGCCATCGCTACCAACAGAGTAAAGGGGATTCGCGCGGCGGCGTGTGGCGATGTGACCTCGGCCAAATTTGCCCGCGCCCATGTCGATGCCAATATTTTATGTCTCGGGGTCGGCGTGGTGAGCGATACCGTGGCAAAGGAGATCGTTGCGACGTGGTTGAGCACGCCATTTGAAGGGGATCAATACGCCGCACATGTGCGAGAAATTGATGCCGTGGCACCTGAGAATCCGTAATCACCTTGCTGACGCCAAGTGGATTCTAACTCCTTCAACGCGCTGTCAAAGTAGGTGCCAAATCCATTTAGGAAGCTCATCCCATGCCCCCCATTCCATCTGATGCAAGCGTTAGGTCAAGTGAACGAAAACATCGCGTCCTGCTCGCTTGCTTACCGCTTCTCCTCGCGCTTTCAACGGTCTTTATTTTTGGTCATGACCTGCGAAGTCACCTTTATCGTTCTGAGGCACACTCCGCGCAAACGCATAAAAAAATGTCGATATCTGCCAACCTGGATCCGGATCACCGTTTCTCGATGTTTTATCGCCAAATGCTCAATGCAGATGGCACGCTTGCTTACGCGCTGTACAATCGCTGGCCCATAGGTGGGCACGCGCTCATCGCACTGGCGATTCTGCCCTTTGGCGATGACTTGGCAACCCAACTCTATGCGGCGAGGACGCTGATGTTGTTGTGCTTTGCCGCAACGGCACTGCTGGCCTATCTCTCCCTTTGCAGGCTGACGCGCCATCCGTGGATCGCCACGACCGCGACGCTCTTGGCGTTCTCATCGTTCTATTTTTTATTTTACGGCGATGAGGTCTCCGATGAAACGGGGAGCGACCTGCTCGGCGCGATGCTGACCTTTCACGGGATGGTCATTTTCGTCCAAGAGGATCGCTTCCGGCAACTGATCGTCAAGACGTGCGTCGCGCTGCTCTTCGGCTGGCATGTCTATGCGCTGTTGTTGCCCTTTATCGCGTTGGGCTTGGCGCGCGAATGCCGTCGCGTGCGTTCCGTCCCTTTCAAACGGAAGTGCGCCCGCCTGCTCGGCAGTCGCTATGTGTTGCTCGGCATGGTCGCATTGCTCGTTGGGCTGGCCGTGTTGACCTTTAATTTTGCCAATGAATACGCGGTGCTGAAGGGTGAAAAATCACTGGTGGAATTACCTTCTTTTGAAGCTATGATGTATCGCATGGGAATGGATTCGCGCAATAGGCCCCTGAATTGGAGTTCCTTCTTGCTGGGTCAATTCTCTCGCATCGGCGGGATGTCGACGCCGTATTTTATTTGGGCATATTTTCCACCGCGCTCTTACGTGCCCTTATCCGTTGGCGTGGGCATCGGGGTGTTTGTTTCAGGTGTGCTTGGGGCGTTTTTCACGCGCCCGAGAATCCTTTGGGCGACCTTGGTTCTGTTTGGCTTCTGCTGGGCACTGCCCATGCGCCATAACACGTCCTTTTTTGTCGGTCATAATTTCGAGAGCCTGTTTTACATCGGCCTGCCCCTGGTTTTCTTCTCGCTCGTTCTGCTGTGCCTATCCCGCCGCTTCAAGGCTCCTCCTTTAATGGTCGGCTTTGCGAGTGCCGCGCTGATCGCCTTTGTGCTTTCCAGTTTTCAGATGAGCAGTTCGGGTTATAACGCCGAGGCGACGCAACGCCAAAAGGCCGCGCTGGCGGACTTTACAGCCATCCGCCGATTAACCGCAGAGGGCGACATCATTTTTGTGCCGTTCTATGAACCACTTGATTTAGACTATGAACTACCTGATTTAGAGTGGTACTGGATAGATTACTATCTGAACCGGAGAATTATTCAAAGCCGTTCTCTCGCCGAAGATGGCTTCACAATTCTGTATGATCGCATGGATACAGACGCGCTGCTCACGCCGAAAAACGAGCAGGTATTCCTCTATGATTCAAAGGGCTTGCTCAAAGTGTATCGGCAGGCATATCAACGGGTCGTATCTAACGAATTAGTGGCGCGCTCAACTTTCGACGTGTATCGCGATGAACACGCCTTGTATTACGTCAAAACGCCCTGTTCTGATAAGGACGCGAAGACCACATTCTTCTTACATCTCTTTCCGACTGACGAGAAGGCTCTCCCCGTTCACCGCAGGCTGTTGGGATATGACAACTACGTCCTTAATTTAAAGAATCGCGCTCTGCGATTCGACGATAACTGTCTGGCGCGCATCGCGCTTCCCCACTACGATATCGCCCGGATTGAAACCGGTCCACGTTCTCTGGGTCAAAGCGATGATCCCGGTGTGCTCGGAGTTTATCGGCAGGCATATCAACGGGTCGTATCGAACGAATTAGTGGCGCGCTCAACTTTCGACGTGTATCGCGATGAACACGCCTTGTATTACGTCAAAACGCCCTGTTCTGATAAGGACGCGAAGACCACATTCTTCTTGCATCTCTTTCCAACTGATGGGGAGGAACTCCCCGTCCACCGCGGGCAGCTTGGATATGACAACTGCGATTTTCATTTTCATAATCACGGGCTGAGGTTCGATAACAAATGCCTGGCGAGCATCGCACTTCCGCAATACGACATCGCGCGGGTTAAAACGGGTCAGTTTAACTCGAGATCCGCAACTAGATTGTGGGAGGCAGAAATTTCTCTCGACGATCGGTCAAAGTAGGTACCGCATCCATTTCAGAGGCTTATCCATGACCCTCATTATTTTAAGCTTAACGTTGCGTAACATGAGTGACTAACATCTCCTATAAAGACATAGCCACACCTGCCGACCGCCGACCGCCAAACCGAAAAGTTGATGGTTGACTCTCTATGGTGAAATCCGTATATTTTTCGGGCTTGTAATCGGGAACTGCTTTTCACACTTTTGGAGTTGGCGTGCAGGACGATGACCTGATGGGCATGAAACTCGCCCTTGCAGAAGCTCGGGCCGCAGCAGGTGAGGGCGAAGTGCCCGTCGGCGCGGTCGTGATACACAATGGCGAGGTGATCGCACGCGATCACAATCGCATCGTTCAACGAGAGGATCCCACAGCGCACGCCGAAATGCTCGTTCTTCGTCAGGCCACGCAAAAATTGGGTGTTCGGTGGCTGGCCGATTGCACGCTTTACGCGACGCTCGAACCCTGCGCGATGTGTGCAGGCGCGATGGTGCTCGCCCGATTGCCCCGATTGGTCTTTGGCGCGTGCGATCCCAAAACCGGCGCGTGTGGTTCCTTGAGAAATATCGCCGAAGACGAACGCCTGAATCACCGCTTAATCGTGCGCCGAGGGGTTTTGGAAGGAGAATGTGGTCGGGTCTTGCGGGCGTTTTTCCAAACTTTGCGAAAAAAGTAAAATAGGTCGGAGAGGTGCTGGAGTGGCCGAACAGGCCGGTCTCGAAAACCGGTGTACCCTCGCGGTACCGTGGGTTCGAATCCCACCCTCTCCGCCAAAACAAAAATCGGCATGCCCCAAAAAGGGCGTGCGGGAAAGTCGATAAATCGTTGGAGAGGTGCTGGAGTGGCCGAACAGGCATGACTGGAAATCATGTGTATCCTCGCGGATACCGAGGGTTCGAATCCCTCCCTCTCCGCCAAAACAAAACGATCGGCGCGATGGAAACGCCGATCAGCGACAGCTATCGCACGAGGTCGTTATGCCGCATCCCATTCGCATCACAGTTGGCGATATTCAACTCAACGCACAGTTGAACGACTCGGAAACCGCGCGCAAAATTTACGCGCTTTTGCCACTCGATTGCTCGTTTAACACCTGGGGCGACGAGATTTATTTTGCCATTCCCCTCGAAATGGGCCCCGAAGACCCGCATGAAACCGTGTCGCTAAACGAACTCGGGTATTGGCCGCCTGGGCATGCGTTTTGCATTTTTTATGGGTTGACCCCGGCCAGTCGGGATGGCAGTGAAATTCGCCCGGCGAGTCCCGTCAATCTCATCGGTCGAGTTTTAGACGATGCCGCGGTGCTCAAGTCCGTATCGGGCGTGCATAACATCTCGGTCAAAGCCATTTAGGTGGGGCTGTAGCTCAGTTGGGAGAGCGCTAGAATCGCACTCTAGAGGTCGTGGGTTCGAATCCCATCAGCTCCACCAAACACATCATCGCTAAATTCTGAACACATTTTAGATTTTCAGGTCGTGCTAGACGGGGAGATAGCGGTGCCCTGTAGCCCGCAATCCGCTATAGCGGGGTCGAATTCCACGTCTGAGAGCTGGTATTTTGGATCGCGGTCGATGAGTGAGCAGCGTCGATCGTCAGGTCCTGCGCAACGTGCCTATGCCGAACCCCGTCAGGACCGGAAGGTAGCAGCGGTAAGCAAATCGGCGCGTGTGCCGCAGGGGCACCTGGCGGGAGCCCGCGCTCGTCGAACGCCCTGGGATGCGGTTCGAAGCGCGGTGCACGGCCTTTTTTTTCGCTTGGAGTTTGGGTATGTCCTACACGGTAATGGCGCGGAAGCGGCGACCGCAGGCATTTGAAACCGTGGTTGCACAAGGTCATGTGACCACCACGTTGCAAAACGCCATTCGGCTGGGGCGCGTGGCGCAGTCCTACCTGTTTTCCGGGCCGCGGGGAACGGGCAAGACCACCACGGCGCGCTTGCTCGCCATGGCTCTCAACTGCGAGCAGGGGCCTACTCCCGAACCGTGTGGGCAATGTGCTTCGTGCGTCGCCATTCGCCAGGGCAACAGCATGGATGTGCTCGAGATCGACGGGGCGTCAAACCGCGGGATCGACGAGATCAGGCAGTTGCGCGAAGAAGTGGGATACGCGGCCTCGCAGGGCAAGCGCAGGGTCTATATCATCGACGAAGTACACATGCTGACCACCGAGGCGTTCAACGCCCTGCTCAAAACCCTCGAAGAGCCGCCCGCGCACGTCGTGTTCGTGTTTGCGACGACCGAAGCCCACAAGGTGCCCGAAACCATTTTGTCGCGCTGCCAACGATACAATTTTCGGCGCATCCCAGCCGCGGCAATTGTGGAGGAACTCAAAATAGCCATTGCCGAAGAGGGCGTCAAAGCCGAGGAATCCGCGCTGTTTTTGATCGCCCGAAAAGCCGATGGCGGCATGCGAGACGCATTGAGTTTGCTCGATCAGGTCATCGCTTTTTCAGATGCTGGCATTGCCGAAGATGCGGTGCAAAACTTGCTCGGGCTGATTCCCCGAGACGTGTATTTCGACCTGACCCAAGCGATTGTGGAGCGGGATGGTAGCCGGGCACTCGGCGTCGTGGATCGCCTGATGCGCGAGGGTAGCGATCTCAGCGAATTTGTGGCCGGGTTGCTGACACACTTTCGCCACCTGCTCGTCGCCCGCGCCGTGGGCGAATTGACGGATGAAAACTTGCCAGAAGCGGACCGCGAGCAATACACGGAGGTCGCCGCGCAATTTGAAGAGCCAGACCTCGTGCGGATGCTCAATGCCGTGACCGAGTTGGAAACGCAGATCGGCCGCGTGACCGAGCCTCGGTTCTGGCTCGAATTGACGGTCATGAAACTCGTGCAGATGACAGCGAGCATCGACTTGCAAGGGTTGATCAGCCGCTTGGAGCAGCTCGAGCGCGACTTAAAAAGCCGGGGCACGCCATCTCCTCGCGCCCCTGCCGCCGTGCGGAAACGCCCCGCGTCCAGACCGACGCCGAACGCCCCATCGCCCGGGCGAAACGCGCCGAGCAACGCCAGACCCGCACCCCAGCAACCCACAACGCCGCGTCCCGCAATACAACCGCAGGGCAATGGTCGTCGAGAATCTTCCGGGGCCAAAGAACAAACAATCGCGTCGAATGGCCAGCCGCCAGATCTTTCGATTGTAGAAGGCCGATGGGAACAATTCGTGCAAGCGGTGAAGATCAAAAAAATTTCCGTGGGCACATTTTTGGACGAAGGCCAGCCGCAATCCATGGACGGACGGCGTTTGGTGGTGGCGTTTCAAAAAAACCGCGAGTTTCACGCCAATCAGGTGCGGCGCAACCGCGCGTTGGTCGAAGAAGTAGCCGGTGGGGTTTTTGGCGGCACAGTCACCATTTCGTGCGAGGTCGTGTACGACAACGACAACGCGCAAGCCGCAGAGGAGAAAGCCCCGGAAACCGACGAGCGCGTGCAAATGGTGATGCAGGTGTTCGGCGGGGAAGTAATCGGGTGAGAACGAATTGAGGACACACTTTCAAGGAGTTAGAGAATGGCAAAAAGAATGAACGCCATGATGAAACAGGCACAAAAATTGCAAGCCAAACTCGCCAAGGTGCAACAAGACCTGGGATCAAAAGAGGTCGAAGGCACTTCGGGCGGGGGCATGGTGACGGTGCGGGCGAATGGGCATCAGGATATTTTGTCCGTGAAAATCGATCCCGAAGTCGTCGATCCCGAAGATGTGGAAATGCTGGAAGACCTCGTCCTTGCCGCGATTCAGCAAGCGCGCGAAAAATCGACGGCAATGGCCGAAGCGGAAATGCAAAAAGCCACCGCCGGCCTGATTCCGCCGGGCATGAATATGCCGGGGTTCATGTAGAGGAGAGAGGAGTGCGTCATGCCAGCGAGACTTTTGGTCGTATGTGTTTTGATGTCGTTTTCAGGCGTTGCTCTTGGTGCGTCATCTCCTCCTTCAACCAATCCCAGTGTGGAAGAGAGATTGGCGACACTTGAAACGACCATGAAACTTCAATACGAAGCCTTGAGCAAACAGATTGAGACGAATCACCAGGCTGCACTCAAGCAGATTGAGACGAATCGCCAGGCCACGCTCGAGCTGATTGAGGCGAATCACCAGGCCACGCTCAAGTTGATCGAAGTTACGAATAGTCGAATTGATACATTGAACAACTGGATCATCGCTTTATTCGGAGCTATGGTGACCTGTGCCGTGGCTATTGTAACGTATGCGTTAGGGGTTTGGGAAACGCCCAAGAAAGATGAAACCGTGGCAATGGAAGCAAACGCGCACAGCCCCGAAGTAAGCCATACCGCATGATTGGTCAGTTGGCATTTATCCGCACAGAGAGGAGTATGTCATGTCAGTGAGACTTTTGGTCGTATTTGTTTTGATGTCATTTTCAAGTGTTGCTCTTGGTGCGTCACCAAATCCAAGTGTGGAAGAGAGATTGGCGACGCTTGAAACGACTATGAAACTTCAATACGAAGCCTTGAGCAAACAGATTGAGACGAATCACCAGGCCGCACTCAAGCAGATTGAGACGAATCGCCAGTCCACGCTCAAGTTGTATGAAGCCTTGAGCAAGCAGATTGAGACGAATCGCCAAGCCACGCTCCAGTTGATCGAAGTTACGAATAGTCGAATTGATACATTGAACAACTGGATCATCGCTTTATTCGGCACTATGGTGACCTGTGCTGTGGCTATTGTAACGTATGCGTTAGGGCTTTGGGAAACGCCCAAGAGAGATAAAGCCGTGACAGCGGAAGCAAACGCGCACAGCCCCGAAGTAAGCCATACCGCGTGATTTGTTACTCGGCATTTATCCGTGTAGATATGAGCGCGATCGACCTTTTCACCGATGGAGGTAACAATGGCCTTGACAATTGAAGAATTGGACAAACGGCAAGCGGTTTTAGAAGTTCGACAAAAAACTTTGGAAACCGAACAACAAACCCTTGCACAAGGGCATGCCGATATTCGGGAACGCCAAACCCGGGTAGAGGAAACGGATAAACGAATATTGGAGCAACTGGCATTTATCCGCGCTGAGATCGGCGCGGTCAAAACTTTTTTTACTTGGTTCGTCAGCCTCGTCGTGACGATTGGCATTTTGATTGTCGGCCTGTTGAACTATCTCAAATGAGCATGGTCGCTTTGTATCCCGGACAAATGTCAACATGGAGTTTTCGATTGCCTCGACAATTGAAGAATTGGACAAACGGCAAGCGGTTTTAGAAGTTCGACAAAAAACTTTGGAAACCGAACAGCGAACCCTTGCACACGGGCATGCCGACATTCGGGAACGCCAAACCCGGGTAGAGGAAACGGATAAACGAATATTGGAGCAACTGGCATTTATCCGCGCTGAGAGGAGTATGTCATGTCAGCGAGACTTTTGGTCGTATTTGTTTTGATGTCATTTTCAAGTGTTGCTCTTGGTGCGTCATCTCCTCCTTCAACCAATCCAAGTGTGGAAGAGAGATTGACGACACTTGAAACGACCATGAAACTTCAATACGAAGCCTTGAGCAAACAGATTGAGACGAATCACCAGGCCGCACTCAAGCAGGCGGTTTTAGAAGTTCGACAAAGAACTTTGGAAACCGAACAGCGAACCCTTGCACACGGGCATGCCGACATTCGGGAACGCCAAACCCGGGTAGAGGAAACGAATAAACGAATATTGGAGCAGTTGGCATTTATCCGCGTTGAGATCGGCGCGGTCAAAACCTTTTTCACCTGGTTTGTCAGCCTCGTCGCGGCGATTGGCATTTTGATTGTCGGCCTGTTGAACTATCTCAAATGAGCAGGGCCGCTTTGCATCCTTTGACGTTTGGAGTTTCAGATGGCATCCGAAGCCATTGAAAAATTGATTGCCGGCTTGAATCGGTTGCCCGGAATCGGCGCGAAATCCGCGCGGCGCATCGCGCTGGACATGCTGACGTGGGACACGGATGCGGTGCGCGCCCTCGCCGATTTGATGGTCGATGTCAAGACCCGCGTGCGCCGTTGCTCAGTCTGTTTTAATTTGACCGAGGTCGAGCCGTGTTCCGTGTGTAGCGACGCGCGGCGAGACAGATCCCGAGTGATGGTGATCGATTTTATCGGCGACCTGTTGGCATTTGAGTACACGGGCCTTTATCGCGGGCTTTACCACGTACTGGACGGACGGATTTCGCCCTTGGATGGCGTCGGCCCGGAGGATTTAAATATTTCCCAACTGCTGAACCGCCTGCACCATGGGGAAATCCGCGAAGTGATTTTAGCCAATGGCCCAACGGTCGAAGGCGATGCCACCGCACAATACCTGTCTCAGTGTTTGACGCCTTACGAGGTGTCCGTCACGCAAATTGCGCGCGGGTTGCCCGTGGGCAGCGATCTCGCCCTGGCCGATCAAGTGACCTTGTCGCGCGCGCTAGAAGGACGTCGGGAGTACTAAATGCCCCAAGTAAATACCATAGAGCCGAATCGCCTGACCGTGCCCAAACCGCATCCCGAGAACCGGTTGTGGACCGTGCCCAATGTGTTGACCGTGTCGCGCTTGGTGCTCACACCCGTGTTTTGGCTGTTGATTTTTGCCGCCAACTGGTATTTCAAAATCCTCGCGCTGTTGGTCTTTACCGTGGCTTCGTTGACCGATTTCTACGACGGGCGCATCGCGCGGCGAGACGGCACCGTGACCAATTTCGGCCGCTTCATGGATCCCCTCGCCGATAAATTGCTCGTGTCTTCGGCCCTGATCGCATTTGTGCGCTTAGGCATGATCGAAGCCTGGCTCATCGGCGCGATGCTCCTGCGCGATGTCGTGATCACCGGGTTGCGAATTTTTGCGATTCGGCGCGGCAAACCCGTGGTGACCTCGCAACTCGCCAAGTGGAAAACCATGTTGCAACTGGTGCTCGTGTTCGGCATTCTGGTCTTTATCAACGTGCGCGTGGTCGAGGCCAAATTGGCGGCCCAACCCATCGTGCTCGTGGGCGATATTTCCTACTGGGTTTTGAATGCGCTCGTGGCTCTCGTCACCCTCGTCGCCGTGGTTTCGGGCGTTCGGTATTTGATCGAAAATCGCAAGGCGTTTTGAGCCGGGTTTTTTATGGCAGACTCTTCCCAACCGCGGTTTTTTGTCCGGTTGATCGCGACCGGCTTTTTTTCGGGGTACTCGGTTTTCGCCCCCGGCACCGCGGGTTCCTTGGTGGCCCTGGCGATTTACTGCGCGTTGCCGCCGCTGACCGCAAGGATGTGGTGCGCGCTCTTGGTCGGGCTGTTTTTGGTGGGCGTTTATGCGTCCCGCGCCGGCGAAAGAGCATGGGGTAAGGATCCCAAATACGTGGTGATCGACGAGTTTCTCGGGTTTTTCGTCACGGTGAGTCTGTTGCCGCAATCCGCGTTTGTGGGCATTGCGGGATTTGTCGCGTTTCGCATTTTAGACATCGTCAAGCCGCCGCCTGCCCGACAGGCCGAGGCATTGCCCGGGGGCTTGGGCATCGTCGCAGACGACGTCATCGCGGGCATTTACGGACACCTGATTTTGCGCGGGTTGTCGACCGTTGTAAATATTCCTTGACTTCTACACAAATGTTCACTATATTGTCTGCGGCGAAAACGAGATGAACCGCGCCGCAATCCACCTCTTTTAAGGAGAGATGCCGATGGCAAAACGACAGCCGAAGAAAACGCAACGGGTCGAGGGCAAGCAACAAGCCATTGAAAATGCCATTGCCCAAATCGAAAAGCAGTTTGGGCAAGGCTCGATCATGCGCTTGGCAGGCGAAGAAGCCGAACCCCTCACATCCGAGGTCATCCCCACCGGGTCTTTGAGCCTCGACGTGGCCTTGGGCGCAGGTGGCGTTCCCTATGGCCGCGTGGTCGAGATATTTGGCCCCGAAGGGTCGGGCAAGACCACCCTGATTTTGCACATCATCGCCGAAGCGCAAAAGCGCGGGGGCGCGGCCGCTTTTGTCGATGCCGAACACGCCTTGAATGTGGAATTGGCCGAACGCGTGGGCGTCGATCTCGAAAACTTGTTGATCGCCCAGCCCGATTCCGGCGAAGAAGCCCTGGAAATTGCCGATACCCTCGTGCGAAGCGGCGCGTTTGAGGTGGTGGCCTTAGACTCGGTGGCCGCGCTGGTGCCGCGCGCCGAACTCGAAGGCGAAATGGGCGATGCCCACATGGGCCTCCACGCCCGCCTGATGTCGCAAGCCCTCCGCAAAATGACCGGGTCCATCAGTCGGTCCAAAACCTGTCTGATTTTCGCCAATCAGATTCGCATGAAGATCGGCGTGATGTTCGGCAATCCAGAAACGACCACGGGCGGACGCGCCCTTCCCTTTTACGCGTCGGTGCGGCTCGATATTCGGCGCATCGGCTCCATCAAAGACGGGCAGGAGGTCACCGGCAATCGCGTGCGGATTCGCGTGGTCAAAAACAAGATGGCGCCGCCTTTTAGAGATTGCGAAGTCGATCTGATGTTCGGCGAGGGCATTTCCAAAGAAGGCAGCCTCATCGACATGGCCGAATTGCACGGCATCGTCAAAAAGAGCGGGACGTGGTTCTCTCATGGCGACGAGCGGCTCGGGCAGGGGCGCGAAAATGTCAAGCGACACCTGAAGGAAAACGCGGCCCTGGCTGCAAAAATCGAACGCCAAGTGCGCGAGGTCGTGGGCCTGCCCGTCGATCCGGCATTTCAACTCGAGTCAGAACCCGCTTGAGGCGCGGGCTGAAAACCGCATTTTAGGCTTTGACAACAGAGTGGGTTTGCCTATTTTAATACCCGCTCTGTTGTTCTTTTTTTAGGGGGGGCGGCGTGAAATTGTTCGAGACCGACGAGTCTGCCGAAAAGGCCAAGGCGTATGCCCTGCGCCTGCTCGGCAACCGCGCATATACGAAAAAAGAGATCCGCGACAAACTCGTCACCCGCGGCCATACACGCCGCGCCATAGACCAAACCCTCTCCACGCTCGAGCGGCTCGAGTTGATCGACGATGCGGTGTTTGCGCGTCAATTTGTCGCGCAGCGATTGCGGTCGCGCCCCGCGGGCCGAAAGGGCCTTGCGTTCGATCTCAAGCGCAGGGGCGTTCCCCCGAAAATAATCGACTGCGTTTTGGACGACGCGCTCTCCGATGTCGATGTCGAAGCTATGGCACTCGGTTTGATGCTACCCAGGGCGAATCGCTACCGGGGCTTGTCCCGCGAACGCGCCATGGGGCGGATATACGGGTTTTTGGGCCGCAGGGGGTTCGACGCGTCCATAGCGCGCGAGGTGGCCGAAAAAGTGTGGACGACCATCGAAAATGAAGAGGTTGAGCAAAGATGAAAACCGCAGCACAAATACGCGAAGAGTTTCAGGCGTTTTTTGAATCCAAAGGCCATACGCGGGTGCCGAGCGCGCCCGTCGTTCCCCAAGGCGATCCCACCTTGCTGTTCACCAATGCCGGGATGAACCAGTTCAAGGACGTGTTTTTGGGCACGGGCCGCCGGGCATACCTGCGCGCGGTCGATACGCAAAAGTGTTTGCGCGTTTCGGGCAAGCACAACGATCTCGAAGAAGTGGGCTTCAGCCCCAACCACCACACGTTTTTCGAGATGCTGGGCAACTGGTCTTTTGGCGACTATTTCAAAAAAGAGGCCATTGCTTGGGCGTGGGAGTTGTTGACCGACGTGTGGCAACTGCCCAAAGATCGCATGTGGGCCACCGTGTTTGGCGGCGACGAGGCCGATGGCCTAGACGCCGATGCAGAGGCCGAGAGCCTTTGGTTGCAGGTGACGGATCTGCCCGCCCATCGCGTGTTGCGCTTGGGCAAAGAAGACAATTTTTGGGAAATGGGCCCTACAGGCCCCTGCGGCCCGTGTTCCGAAATCCACTTTTATCTCGGCGATGACCCCGCGCGTCAAGACGCTATGCCCGATTTGGACGCGGCGGATTATGTCGAACTCTGGAATCTGGTCTTTATCCAGTACAACCGCAACGCCGATGGCACTTTGGAGCCTCTGCCCGATCGGCACGTGGATACGGGCATGGGGTTCGAGCGGGTTTGCGCGATTTTGCAAAATGTGGAAAGCACGTACGATACGGATGCGTTTTTGCCCCTTCTCGCAGCCATCGGCGAGATCACCCGCAAACCCTATTGCGGCGACCATATCGTGCCCATGCGCGTGATCGCCGATCACATCCGCACCCTCGCCTTTGCCATCGCAGACGGCGCGTTGCCCTCCAACGAGGGCAGGGGCTATGTTTTGCGCCGCATTTTGCGCCGCGCCGCGCGGTTTGGGCGCACGTTGGACATGCGCGAGCCCTTCATTTATCAACTGGTCGAGACCGTCGCCCGAGAAATGGGCGCGGCATATCCCGAAGTGGTGCAAAAGCGCGACCACATCGCGCGGGTTATCCGATCCGAAGAAGAGGGCTTTGGCAAAACGCTGGATCGCGGGTTGGAAATTTTTGAGACCATGCGCGCAAAAGGGCGCATTTCCGGCAAAGACGCTTTTCGCCTCTACGATACCTATGGCTTTCCCATCGATCTGACCCGGTTGATGGCGACCGAAAACGGGATTGAGGTCGACGAGGCGGGCTTTGAAACGCGCATGGCCGCGCAACGGGCCCGGTCGCGCAACGCGGGCAAACAGGCGTTTGCTCCCCAAGCCGCGCAACGGCATCTGCCGCAAAACCATTCGGAATTTGTCGGATACGACACCCTGACGTCCCATGCGCGCATCTTAGCTTCCCTACCCGTGCGCGATGGGTTGCTCGACCTCTATTTGGACATCACGCCATTTTACGCCGAATCGGGCGGGCAGGTCGGCGATAGGGGCGCGATCACAGGCGAGGGCACGCGCTTTGACGTGGCGACGACCTTTAAGGATGGCGAGGCCATCGTCCATCGCGGTCGCCTGCGCGACGGACGAGTTGAGGAACTGGTGAACATGGCCGTCCTCGCATCCGTCGATGCCGAAACCCGGCTGAACACCGCGCGCAACCACACGGCCACGCATCTGATGCACCGCGCCCTGCGGCAGGTCTTGGGCGATCACGTCCACCAAGCCGGTTCCCTCGTCGCTCCGGATAGGGCGCGCTTCGATTTTACGCATTTTGAAGGCGTGGAACCCAGCCAATTAGACGATATCGCGGGGATCGTCAATGACGCGATCCGGCGCGATTGGGCCGTGGAAATTTCCCTCGTTCCACTGGATCGCGCTGCGGAACTGGGCGCGATGATGTTGTTCGGCGAAAAATACGGCGACGAGGTGCGAATGGTGCGCGTCTCCGACTTCAGCTTGGAGTTGTGCGGGGGCACGCATGTGCAAAGCACGGGGCAAATCGGGCTGTTTCAACTCACGCACGAGACGGGCATCGCAGCAGGCGTGCGGCGCATAGAGGCGGTCACAGGGCCGGGCGCGGAAGCCCTGGTGCGCGATCAGAGAAAAATCGTGGCCGATCTCGCGTCTCAACTGAGCACATCCCCTGCGGAATTGCCCGACAGGATCGCGCACTTAGTGGCGCGCAACCGCGCCCTCGAGCGCGAGGTGCAATCCCTGCGCCGCGAGCACGCAGGATCAGAGATGGACGCGCTGGTGGGCCGCGCCATCCATGTGGATGGGGTGCGCGTGGTCGCAGCCGAAGTCTCGCCGCCCGATATGGATGGGTTTCGCACCCTAGGCGACGGGTTGCGCGCCGCATTGGGCAAAAGCGGGGTCGGCGTGATCGGCGCGAACCTCGATGGCAAGGCGTCTCTCCTCGCGGTGGTGACAGACGACCTGATCGGCCGCGGAGTGCGCGCAGGCGACGTGGTCAAAGCCATCGCGACGACCGTGGGCGGCGGCGGCGGCGGTCGGCCCCATCTCGCGCAGGCCGGGGGCAAATTCCCGGAAAAGATCGCCGAGGCATTGGCGCGCGTGCCCGACCTCATCCGCGCACAGGTGGGAGGGTAGTCCCCCATGTCGGTATTTGAACAACTGATGGGCGTTCGCAACCGCCGAGGCGCGGGGTTTTTGCCCTATCTGGATCCGGATCGCCTCGACAAGAAGGATTTGGCGCGCACGGCGGCTCTTTGCGAAGCGCGGGGCGCGGACGCCATTTTGATCGGCGGGAGTTTCTTGTTTTCCGCAAATTTCGACCGCA
Source organism: Candidatus Latescibacterota bacterium (assembly GCA_965242535.1). GTDB lineage: Bacteria > Latescibacterota > UBA2968 > UBA2968 > UBA2968 > VXRD01. The sequence continues at coordinate 2,461,161 of OZ251458.1, read as the reverse complement.
TTGTGCGCGAGGTCGCCCGAGCCGTGGCGGTGCCCGTGATCATTTTCCCCGGGGATACCAGCCAAATCTCGGCGGCTGCCGATGCGATTTTGTTTTTGTCGCTCATCAGCGGGCGCAACCCCGAGTTGCTGATCGGGCAACACGTCAAGGCCGCGCCCATGTTAAAAGCGCACGGCATCGAAGCCATTGCCACCGGCTACGCGCTCATAGACACCGGGCAACAGACCACGACCGAGTACGTGAGCAACACCCGGCCCTTGCCGCGCGACAAACCCGATATCGCGATGGCGCACGCCTTGGCGGCCGAGTATTTGGGCATGCAATGCGTGTACTTAGATGCCGGTAGCGGGCCAAAGCAGATGGTGCCCGAAGCGATGGTCCACGCGGTGTGCGACTACATCACCATCCCCACCATCGTCGGCGGCGGCATCCGCGATCCCAAAGCCGCGGCCAAACGGGTCGCGCTCGGCGCGTCTTTTGTGGTGGTCGGCAGCGCGTTTGAAGAAACCGGCTGGGACGCCGCGCTCATCGGCGCGTTTGCCTCCGCCATTCACCATCTCGGCTGAGTTCATTTTTTATTTTCACACTAGGGTATGGTCTCACCGTCTTTGCCGACGGTTTTTTTATGCGAGAGTACTGTTATGGCGATTTCATCTGGCGCAGTTTTGTGTTACGGTATTTTGGGTATCGATCAAATCGTTCAAGTGTCGTGGTTTCCCGAGCGCAATGGGCACACGCGCGCGCTGCGAGACGAGGAATTCGTCGGCGGCGAAGCGACCAACACAGCGGTGACCCTGGGCGGCTTGGGCGTTGACGTGCGGCTGATGGGTTGTGCGATTGGCGAAGACCGCAGGGGCGCGTTTTTCCTCCGCGCCATGCGTCAATTCAACGTGGATATCCGCAAGTTGGATATCGATCCGAGCGTCCGCACCGGGCACACGGTCATCCTGTCCGATGTCAATGGCGGGCGCACGATTTGCGGGCATTCTTTGGACGTGCGCAGCCGCCCATTGACCGAGGCGGATCTCGAAGGCGTCGCCCTGCTATCGGTCGATCCTTTTTTGGGCGAAAATGCGATCCGCGCAGCGGAAATCGCGCGCGCCTGCGATGTGACGGTATTCGCCATCGAACTGGCGCCCGATCACCGGCTCGCGAAATTTTGCGATGTGGTGATCAATTCGTCCGGCTTCATGCGCCGCCACAGGATGGGCCCAACCACCGATGTGGGGGTCGGGCTGTTGAAGGCGGGCGTGGAAACCGTCGTGGTAACCAAGGGAAGAATAGGATGCCAGGTTTTTCAGGAAAACGGCAACACGTTTGAACAACATGCGTACCAAGTCTCTGCACGCGAGACCACGGGCGCGGGCGATGCGTTTCGCGCGGGCCTCATCTACGGGTATTTGCAGGGCTGGACCCTCACGCGCAGCGTGCAATTTGCCAGCGCGAGCGCGGCCCTAACGTGTACCAGAATCGGCGGCGCAGGCCAGATCCACAGCGAAGAACAGGTCTTGGAACTGATCGCCGATGAGTGAAAACAAAATGCACTGGGGTACAATCAAAGGTAATTTTCATGCCAGAACAACGGGCAAGCGTTAAAAACGACCTGGGCATCCACGCCCGACCTGCGGCATTGCTCGTGCAGGCGGCGGCCAAATTCACTTCCGAAATCACCTTGGAAAAAGATGGCCTCGCGATCAACGGCAAGAGCATCATGGGCGTGATGATGTTGGCAGCAGAAGCGGGTTCCGTGATCACCGTGCGGGCCGAAGGCGAAGACGCCCTCGCCGCAGTGGATCACCTCGCCAAAATGATCGAGTCGAAATTTGACTGAACGAATGAAATATTTTACGGGCATACAGGCTTCTCCCGGCATTGCGATTGGGCCGGTGTACCTCTACGATCCCGAAGAGTTTCTCGTGGATCAACGCCGGGTATCCCCCCGGGATATCCCCGCAGAAGAAGCCAGATTGCGAGACGCGATAGCGGCCGTGGCCGAGGATTTTGCGGCTACGCGGGCCCATGTCGAGGACATGCTCGGCAAGGAACACGCGCAGATTTTCGACGCGCACCTGCTCATTTTGCAAGACGCGGCCCTCCTCGACCCCACCATTGCGCGCATTCGGAACGAGGCGTACAATGCCGAATACGCCTTTTGGACGACCTTCCAGCATTTGCGCCGCCAATTTGAAGCGATTCAAGACGAGTATTTGCGCGAGCGCGGCGCGGATTTGTTGAGCATCGAAAAGCGGGTTTTGGCAAAATTGTGCAACTGGGAAAAGGCCGGGTTAGACCGCTTGCCCCACAAGGCCATCGTGGTCGCGCGCGATTTGATGCCCGACGATATGGCGCATCTGCAACCCGATACGGTCTCGGGTCTGGTCACAGAGGTCGGCGGCCCTACGTCGCACGCGATCATTTTGGCGCGTGGTTTGGAAATCCCCGCGGTGGTCAGCGTGGTCGATGCGCTGGCAGAAGCGCGCATGGGCGATATGGCAATCGTCGATGGGCGGCGCGGGCATTTTATCCTCCATCCAAACGAAAAAACCCTCGCCCAGTATCGCCGCCTGTCCGAAGAACTCAGGGCGCGCAAAGCCGGCCTCGCGGGTTCCCGAGACCTGCCCGCCGAGACGGCGGATGGGGTTCGCATCGCATTGCAAGCCAATGTGGAATTGCCCAACGAAGCGCCTTCCGCATTGGCCTACGGCGCCGAGGGCGTGGGCTTGTACCGCACGGAATACCTCTATCTCGCGCAAAATACCCTGCCCGATGAAGCGGCGCAAACCGCCGCGTATTCGCAAATGGCCGAGCGCATCGCGCCGCAACCGCTCGTGATTCGCACCCTGGATTTGGGCGGCGATAAAATGTCGCATGTGCTCAACACGCAACCGGAAATGAATCCCTTTTTGGGATTGCGATCCATCCGCTTGACGATGGAGCACCGCGATCTGTTCAAAACCCAGTTGCGCGCCATCCTCAAAGCGAGCGCCGTCGGCAATGTGAACGCGATGTTCCCCCTGATTTCCGGGGTCGATGAATTGCGCGAAGCCCTGGCCGTGCTCGCCGAGGTGCGCGATGACTTGACGCGAGATGGCGTGCCCTTTGACGATCGCTGTCCCATCGGCGTCATGATCGAAGTCCCTTCCGCCGCGCTGGTGGCCGATCAGTTGGCGCGAGAGGTCGATTTCTTCAGCATTGGCACCAACGATTTGATTCAATACACGCTCGCGGTCGATCGCGGCAACGATCTCGTGGCCTATTTGTTCGAGCCATTTCACCCGGCGGTCTTGCGCTTGATCAAGCGCGTGATAGACGCGGCGCACGCCCGACAAATCCCCGTGACCGTGTGCGGCGAGATGGCGGGCAATCCACAATCTGGGCTGTTGCTGATGGGCATGGGCGTGGACAAACTCTCCATGACGCCCTCGGCCCTGCCCGAGGTCAAACGCGCCATCCGCGCCGCGTCCTTTGACCAACTCCGATCGCTCGCCGAAGACCTGCTCGAGATGCACGTCCTCGCGGAAATTCGCGCGCGCATCTCCCGCGCATTTTCCGAGGGCAATGGCGAGGGAGAAGTCGGCGCGTCCATCTACACCTGAGCGCGCGCACAGGCGCAATCGCAGCGATATCCCGTTTCGCCCATTCTTTGACAGGAGTACGTTTTCATGAGCCGTTTGTTCACGTCTGAATCGGTTTCCGAAGGGCATCCGGACAAGGTGGCCGATCAAATCTCGGATGCCGTGCTCGACGCCATGTTGGCGCAAGACCCCAAATCTCGCGTGGCCTGCGAAACGCTGGTGACGACCGGGCTCGTGGTGGTCGCGGGCGAAGTGACCAGCGACGCGGTCGTGGATTTTGAATCGCTGGTGCGCGGCGTGATCAAAGACATCGGCTATGCGGATGCGAGCTATGGATTCGATTACAAAAGTTGCGAGGTGATGGTGCGATTGGGCCAGCAATCGCCCGATATTTCCCAAGGCGTGACCGCGGGCGAGGGCTTGCACGCCGAGCAGGGCGCGGGCGATCAGGGGATGATGTTTGGCTATGCGTGCCGGGAAACCCCGGAATTGATGCCGTTGCCCATTACCCTGTCCCACAATTTGATGAAGGAACTCGCGCAAATCCGCAGGGATAACGGGCTGTCGTACTTGCGCCCCGACGCCAAAGCACAAGTAACCGTGGCATACGACGGAGACGAACCGCGCCGCGTCCACACGGTCGTCGTCTCCACGCAACACGATGAAAACATCGCCCACGATCGGATTGTGCGCGACATCAAAAACAAAGTGATCCGCGAGGTGGTGCCCGCGCATCTCTTGGACGGAGAGACGATCTACCACGTCAACCCGACCGGCAAATTTGTGGTGGGCGGGCCGCACGGCGATTGCGGGTTGACCGGGCGCAAAATCATCGTGGATACGTACGGGGGCATGGGGCGTCACGGCGGGGGCGCGTTTTCCGGCAAAGACCCGAGCAAAGTGGATCGCAGCGCGCATTACGCCGCGCGTTGGGTCGCCAAAAACATCGTGGCGGCGGGCCTCGCGTCTCGGTGCGAAGTGCAACTGGCGTACGCTATCGGGGTAGCCAAACCCGTCTCGATCGCCATCGACACATTTGGCACGGGCAAAATCGCAGAATCAAAAATCGCGGCCCTCATCGACGATCATTTCGACCTGACGCCCTCGGGCATCATCGCGGCGCTCAAATTGACCGCCCCCATCTACCGTTCCACCGCCGCTTATGGTCACTTCGGACGCGCCGAATTTACCTGGGAACAAACCGATAGGGCCAACGCCCTAAAACGGGCCGCGGGCCTTTAGAAGTTGTTTTTAAGATTATCGGGATATACCTCCGTTCATTGTAGGCCAACGCCTGTGCCTGCGAGGATGGGAGGAACGCAGATCGGTTTTGCGAGGCATTGCGCGAGGCATGGGCGGTTTTTCATGGCTTGAGCGATTCGCTTCAAAGCCATCAAAACAACCTTTGATACCTCCCTTAGAGGCCATCTAAAAACTCGGACCGCCATTGAGAGAGTCGCAAAAGCATTCGCTTTTCGCAGGTCAAAACCATACATATCGCGAAAATAGGATGCCTTGATTCCCCCCTTCCTCACAGGAAGGGGGGCCAGGGGGGTAGGTCCCAATAATTTTTAGATGGCTTCTTAAAGAAGCCACGCTCCCCCTTGTATCTTTCCTCGTAGGAAAGGGGACCGGGGGGATAGGTCCCAAAGCTCCGCTCCACGCCTTTCGCAGTATCCACTCACCATTTTCATATAGGAGCACAACCATGTTTCGATCTATCTGCTATCTCGTCTTGATGTTCGTTTTCTCTTCGTGGGCCCCTGTGAACGCCGAGCCTGTGGGGTGGCGCACCGATGGCACTGGACGTTATCCCGCCGCGGATCCGCCGCTTCATTGGGCGCCCGATGTCAATGTGGTGTGGAAGACGGCCATGCCCTCTTGGTCAAATGCCTCGCCAGTGCTGGGGGCCGAGGGAGGACGCGTGTTCGTTTGTAGCGAGCCCGATCAGATCATGGCCGTGGACCAACGCGATGGCGCCATCCTGTGGAAGGACTCGGTCGGGGATGCGGTGGCGTTCGAGGCCATTTCGGCCCACAAGAGCAATGGGTACACCACGCCGACGCCGGTAACCGATGGCGAGCGCGTGTTCTCGGTCTTTGGTTTCGGCGCGGTCGCGGCGCACACCGTAGATGGGGAGTTGCTATGGGCGCGGGTGTTGCAAAAGCCACAACACAAATGGGGGACCAGTGCCTCGCCGGTCTTGGCCGGGGGCAGGCTCATCGTCCATCTGGTCGATTTGTTCGGACTCGATCCAGCCACCGGTGCCAAAAAGTGGCGAGCGACTTCCGATGCGAAATGGGGCTCGCCGGTGGTGACGAATATCGGCGGGGTCGATGTAGTCATCACGCCGTCGGGCGATGTGTTCCGGGCCTCGGATGGTCAGCGGCTCGCCGAGAGGATCGGCAGCTTGAAATTCGCCGCGCCGGTGGTGCAGGATGGGGTGGCGTATTTCATCGAAAAAAAGGCCCAAGCGGTCGCGTTGCCCACGGCTGTGCCCGATTCGCCGTTCAAGAGAGTGCTCGATATCCTGTCTGTGGAGGATTCCTTTCCCACGCCTGTGCGGTGGACGACGCGCATCCGAGGTTCGCGGCACTATGCCTCGTCGGTGATCCACGAGGGGCTGGTGTACGCGATTTCGCGCGAGGAGATGTTCGCGGTTATCGACGCGAACACGGGCGAGGTGGTCTATCAAAAGAGGCTGGACTTGGGCGGCGGGAACAACAGTGCCTATCCCTCGATTACTTTGGCCGGCGACAAGTTGTTCGTCGGGTCCGAAAGTGGGACGACTGTGGTTCTGGCGTTGGGCCGGACGTACCGCGAATTGGCCCGCAACAAGGTGGAGGAATATCGCTCGTCGCCGGTCTTTGTGGGAGAGCGAATGTATTTGCGAGGGTTTAAATATCTGTACTGCTTCGGCTCGCCGCCGGATGCGGATTGAGGAGTGCAGTTGGCAAAAAAAAGGACGATACCTGCATCCGTATCGTCCTTTTGCGTTTCGTCTTTTTGTCGCGACCATCAGAACCCTTTTTTGAGTTGCACCTGCATCTTGCGTTGGAACACATCGCCCTTCACATCCAACGCCACGCCCTTGATAGTGACGAGGCCCCTGTCCATCTTGGGCGGTGGCAAATCCGCGTCCTCTTTGATGAACAAATGCACGGAATAGAGAATCGCCGCGCCGCCCAAAACGCCCAACATAGCGGCGCGGGTGTCGTGGCGTTTGGAACTGTCGTACAGATCGCGCGCCGAGGCCGCGGTGCCGGCCTGCTTGTACAGATCATAAACGTCATTGGCCTCTTTCTTGGCGTCGACCGCTTCTTTGATCAGAAGACCGCCCAAGCCCAACATCAGCGCGCCGTGGAATTTCGACCGCAACAAGAAATCCTTCCCCACGGCTCGAGCGGGCCCTGCCATGCTCAGGAGCAGGGCCATCGCGACCAATCCGGTACCGATTCGAGAAAACATACCCATAATTCGCCTCCAATTATTTTTTGGCATTTCCGGCAACAGGTGTGCCGACTTGATTTTCCAAATTCGCCATCTCGATCAAATAGTTGTATTTCGACTGCACCAAATCATTGCGCGCGTCGAACAAATCGCGTTGTGCGGTCAAGCGCTCGAGAAAGGTCCCGCCACCGAAATTGTACCGCTCTTCCTCCAGCTTAAAATTTTCCTCCGCCGCCTCCACAGCCACTTCATTGGCTTCGACCAAACGCCGAAAACGCTCCAAGTTGAGGTAGCGCTGGCGGACGTTCAACGCCCTTTGTCGCTTGGCCTGATCCAGTTGCTCTTGGCTTCGCAAATACTGGAGCTTTTGCCGCTTGAGGGCGTTGCTCGTATTGAAATTGAACAGGGGAATGCTCGCGTTGATGCTGAAGCTGTAATTGTAGTTCTTGAGGAACAGGTCTTCCAAACCGCCAAAGTCCTCGTCCTTGCCAATGCTCCAGCTGTAAGCACTCGTGCTCATCGTAATTCGGGGATGGTACAACCCCTTCCGAGTCGCGTTGTAATCGTCTCGGGCCGCCAGCATCCCGTACTTGTTGCCCAGAATGTCGGGGTGTTTTTCAAGCGCGATAGACAGCGCGTCCCGATAAGAATACTTCGGCGGCAACAGTTCGAACTCTTCTTCGGCTGGAATCACATCCACATCCGTGCCCAAGCCCATCGTAAAGGCCAAGCTCAACCGCGCGAGGCTCACGTCGTTTTCCCGCTGGATCAAAATCGCGCGCGTCGCCGCCAAATTCGACTTTGCGTTCGCCACCTGCAAGATGGCGGCGGAGCCGATCTCGTACAGGGTCTCTGCCCGGCGCAGGCTTTCTTCGGAAACCCGCACGCGCTCCTGCTGCAATTCCAAGAGTTTGATGGCCTGCAACAACTGAAAATACCGCTGTTTGGTCTGATAAACGATGTCTTTGCGATTGCCGATTTGCTGCATTTGCGTCTGCATCAGGGCTTTCTTCGCGCCCGAGAGTTGGGAGATGAGTTGCCCGTCGTAAATCGGCATTGACAAGCCCCCAACTCTGAAATTCTGCCCGCCCGTAATGCGGTCTTCCCCCAACAACTGCACCAGCGTCCCCGTGGTCTGATCCAGAACTTGCCCTTCGCGCGGCCCCTGTACGCCCCTGCTGATCCCCCACGACATATTGGATACGGATGGAAAAAAGCCATTTCGCGCATTATCGACTTGGGTCTCGGAAATCGCGACCGTGTACTTGTCCTGCTCGATCTGTGCATTATTCGTCAACGCGATCTCCACGCATTCGCCCAAGGTCAGGCGCATCTCTCGCTGCGGTTCTTGGGCACTTGCCCGCACACTCGTCACCGCGATAGCCAACGCGGCGATATATCTCACAAATCCCATCATTCGATCTCCGTAGTTTTCAAAAAATGACGCCAATTTCTAAAACGATTAGACGAAAAAACGCCCGAAAAGTTACCAAGTATCTGCTCGTATTGCCACAAAAAAATTTGAATGCCGTGGAAAATTCCAAAAAAGGACGGCAGAGGGGATTACTCCCCGCGGTCCATCAGGGAATACACCGTCGGGATGATCACCAGCGTCAAAAGCGTGGAGCTGATCAGCCCGGTCACGACGGTAATCGCCATGGGCGTGCGGATTTCCGCGCCATCGCCCAAGCCGAGTGCCATCGGCAACAGGCCGAGCACCGTGGTCGACGTGGTCATCAAAATCGGGCGCAACCGCACTTCGCCTGCTTGTACGATCGCCTCGATCTTGGACAGGCCGCTGCGCCGCAGGTGGTTGATGTAATCCACGAGCACGATGGCGTTGTTCACCACGATGCCCGCCAGCATAATAATGCCCAAAAAGACCACCACCGAGAGGGGAATGCCGATGGCGAACAACGCGGCGATCACGCCGATGAGCGCGAGCGGAATGCTGAACATTATCACAAAGGGGTGGAGAAAGGATTCAAATTGCGAGGCCATCACGATGTACACCAAGAAAATTGCCAAGCCCAGCGCAAACGTCAAACTGTTCAGCGAGGTTTCCATCTCCTTGTTTTGCCCGCCGATCACCATCGACACATCCGGGGGCACGTCCATCGTTTCCAAGGCCTGCTGAATCATCGCGGTCATCGTGCCCAAGTCTATGCCGCTCACATTGGCCGAAATCAGCACCGCGCGCTGTTGATCGATCCGCCGAATTTCACTCGGGCCTTCGTGGACTTCGATATCGGCTACCGACGACAGGCGAATGGGCACTTGCCGGCCCGGGTTCACCACCAGCCGCCGCAGATCCGACACGCCTGCGCGGTCCGCCTCATCTACGCGCACCAGCACGTCGATGCGCCTATCCGCTTCCCGAAACCGCGTGACCACATTGCCCTGCACCTTCTCGCGCACCAGCGATGCCACGGATCGCACATTCAAATTGTACTTTGCCAAAACATCCCGGTCGTACACGATCTGCACTTCCGGGTTGCCGCGCTGGAGGCTCGATTTCACATCGTAGAGCATGGGGATCTCGCCCAGGACCCGCTCGGCTTCGCGGCCCAACCGCGTCAGGGTCGGCAAATCGTACCCGCGAATTTCCACCTCGACCGGGGTCTTAAAACTGAACAGCGCGGGCCGGGAAAAATCGGCTTTGATCTGCGGCAAATCCGACAGCTTGCTTCTCAACTCGGCCATCAAGGCGTCTTCGCGCTGTGCCAAGACGCTCTCGCCTCGGATGCCGCCCCAGATCCTGCCGGGCAATGCCGCGAAATACCGCGTCCAACGCGCCAGCGCGCTTTCCGCCGCATCGGATTCGATCTCCTCGATCGCCACGGAAATCACCCCGGTGTGCTCGCCTTGGTCAGACGATGAAATATCGGTTTTATCCACGCCCACCGTCGCGGAAATCGCGCCGACGTCATCTGCCGCCATCACGCGCGACTCGATGAGCGCGAGGGTCTCGTCGGTCGCCTCGAGCGGCGTGCCCACGGGCAACGCGATATCCACGTCAAACTCCCCCTGATGCACCTGCGGGATCAATTCATTGCCCAACCGGGGCAACAGCACCCAGTAGCACAGGGCGAACGGCAGCACCGCGGCGATGACAATGCTCAATCGGTTGTGCAGCGCCCAGCGGATAAACGGCGTGTACGCGCGGCGAATGGCGTCAAAACCGCGTTCGAACAAAAACAGCACGGGCGCGAGAACGGGCAGTGCGATGAGCGCGAGCAACACCAGCGCGACCAGCCCCGTCAAAAACAAAAACAGGAGCGCGAGCACGAGCAATTTGCCGATCAAAATGAGCGTCGTAAAAATCAGAAACCGAAAAATAAAATACGCCGGGCCGAGCGCGAACAGCAGCGAAACGCCCGCCGCGCCCAACAGGGCCGGCGCGAGTTTCAAACCGCGCAACCCCATGTTTCCGCGCCATGCCCATAGGAACATCTGCTTTATCGCACGCGCGGTCCATCGCATTTGCACGCCGAGGTCGCGCCCCAAATTTCGGGGCGTCACAAAGGCCAACAAATCGTCCCAGATTCGCCGCACGCCCGCCGTGCCAAAGAGGTCGCGGCTTTCGGCCCACGCGCACAGGTGCGGCCACAAGCTGCGGGCATCCTCGCGCCATCCGGCCTCGGAGCCGACCCGACAATAAAGCCACCATCCGGGATAGGCCATGGGAAAGAGCGCCACCGCGGACAAGGCGCCTATGGCCTTGAGCGCGACCAGCGCCAAGGCTCCTGCAAGCCACAACGCGCGCGCCAGGTATTCTCCGAACACACAGACAAACCCGAGTGGCACGCGGCCCAACAGCGCGCCCAAATTCACGGCGTGGTATTTGAGCGCGTCCTCGCCCCTTTTTTTGTCGCCTAGGCCCTCGCGCAACCACGCCACCGACCACAGTTGCAGCGCGTCCGACTGCGTCAATCGTTGCCCATCGCCGCGCCCCAAATGCACTTGCCGCGACGCGAGCATGGGAATGAAAAACAGCGCCACCCCCAAAGACGCCACGAGGGAAAACACGACCGTGAGGGCCATATCGCCAAAAATCTGCCCGGCCACGCCTTCGACAAACACGATGGGAAAAAACACCGCCACCGTCGTCAGGGTGGAGGCAAACACGGCGCCGCCGACTTCCCCGGTTCCCCGGATGGTGGCCGCGATCATGTCGTCGCCTTCTTCGCGGCATCGAAAAATGCTCTCGAGCACCACGATGGCATTATCGACCAGCATCCCAATGCCGAGCGCGAGCCCGCCCAAGGACATGATATTGAGGGACACGCCAAAGATATTCATCGGCGCGAATGTCGCCACGATGGAAATGGGGATGGCGAGGCCCACGATCGCGGTATGCGATGGATTGCGGAGAAAAATGTACAGGACCAAAATCGCCAACCCACCGCCCAACAGCGCGGTTTGCTTGACCTCGTTCACGGACGATTCGATAAACGTCGATTGATCGGACAGCAACTCCATCGCCACGCCTTCGGGCAAGGTGAACGCGATGAAACTCGTCATCTCCTTCATCTGCACGAATTGCCGCACCTGTGCCCGCCGATCACCGGCATCGGCCCGTTCGATCTCGCCGCCCCTGAGCTTGGCGACGTACGCCAGTTGCTCGGGCGTGCCGAAGAGGCGGTCGCGCACGCGCTGCGCCGTCGCCACGATATTGGCGTCCGCCTCCTTGAAAATCTCGATCTCCACGCTTTCCGTGCCATTGACCCGGGTGATGATCTCCCGCTCTTTGTGCGTGCGGTACACCTGCCCCACGTCTTTTACGCGAATTTCCACGTCCCCGCGGCTGCCCACCACCAGATTGGCGATCTCGTCGATGGTGCGAAATTCATTCAGGGTCCGCACGAGGTACTGCGTTTGTCCATCGAGCAAACTGCCGCCCGCGAGGTTGACGTTTTCCTCTTGCAACCGCCTGTTGATGGTGTTGATGTTCAAGCCCATCATCGCCAACTGCCGCTCGCTGATCTCGACTCGAATTTCCTCTTCCAAGCCGCCCTTGACGCGCGCCGCGGCCACGCCTTTGAGGGCCTCCAATTCCTGCTTGATTTCCTCTTCGGCGATGTGGCGCAGCACGTACATATTTTGTCTGCCGTAAATCCCCACGCGCATAATCGGGTCTTGCGTGGGGTCGTAGCGCAAAATCAAAGGTCGATTGACGCCGCGCGGCAAATTGAGACGGTCGAGATTTTCGCGCACGGTTTGCACCGCGTCGTTCATATTCGTATCCCAGCCGAACTCCAAAATCACATCGGAGAGGCCGGGCCTGGAAATCGACGTAATGCCCACCAAATTGCTCACCACCCCAAGGCGCTGTTCTATGGGCCTCGAGATCAAATTTTCGACTTCTTCGGGCGCCGTATCGGGATATTCCGTCCGCACGGTCAAGGTGGGATACGAAATATCGGGCATCATATTCAGCGGCAACTGCTGATACGACACGTACCCGAATACGGCGACCGCGAGCACCACCATAAAAATCGCCACGGGCCGCCGCGTGGTAATTTCAAACGCGCGAGAAAAATCCCGATTGTCCCGAACTTCCGATGCCATACTCGTTCTCCACACGCAAAAAGACGAAACCCATAGACGCAAAAAGACCGCCAACCGTTATGTATTGTGCAACTCGGTCGGCGGTCGGCAATTCACAAAACGAGTCCGAGGAAGCGTCGATTTTTCATCACGTCTTTTCCGCCCGTTCCGCAGTCGAATCCGGTTTGGCGGGAATCCGCAGGCCCTCGCCTTTGATGATCCGCACCTTGGCCTTGTCCTTCAACCCATTCTGCCCGACCACCACGATCTGATCGCCCTTTTTGATGCCGGACAACACCTCGACGAATTCCGTGTCGTCAAACCCCATTTCAAAGCGCACCTTATTGGCCGTGCTGTCCGACACCACGAAAACGTGCGGCATGCCATCGTCGTACACCACGGCCCGCTTGGGGACGAGCACGGCTTGGGGATGGGTCGCGGTGACGATGTGTGCATTGACGAACATGCCCGGCCGCAACAGCCGCTTCCGCGCGTCGAGTTCCAGCGTCACCTTGAACGTGCCCGAATTGGGATCGACCACCGGGCTGATCCGCAAGATCTCGCCCTCGAATTTCGCGTCGGGCAAAAAATCGGTCGTCACCAACGCGGGTTGCCCGATCGCCAAATTGTGCATGCCTTGCCCGGGCACGTGTACGTGCGCGATCAGGCGGCTCAAATTCACCATCTCGTAGAGCTTGGAATTGCCCCCAATGCGGTCGCCCAATTTGACCAACCGCCGCGCGATGATCCCGCTGACAGGCGCGCGCACGCGGGCGTAATCCAAAGCCAGGCGCGCGCGTTCCCACCGAATTTTGCTCTGTTCGACGTTGATCTCGAGGTCTTCGTATTCCTCTTTGGCGAGCAGTTGCCGATTGAACAGCTCTTCTTTGCGCTTGAGTTGGTTCGCCAATTTTTGATGCGCCAAGCGCGCGTCGGCCTCGTCGAGCTTCAACTCGTCGTCGATCAGTTCGAGCAACACCTGCCCCTCGCGCACATGCGCGCCCTCTTCGACGAGCACGCGCCGCACCAGTCCGGTCCCGCGCGCGTAAATGTCGATGGTCTCTTCCGCTTCCACGGTCGCGCTGTACAACACATGATCGGAAATCTCGCCCGTCTCTACGACGGACACCTTCACGGGAACGCCTTCGACGACCTTCTTCTTTTTTGCGTTGTTCGCCACTTTCGGCTTCGGCGGTCGTTTGCGCTTCTGATTTTTGGCGACTTTGGCCGAATCCACCTTCGTGGAATCGGCCTTTGCCGCACCATCGGACGACGCCTTGTCCGGTTCGGCTTCCTCGCCGCATCCCGAAAACATCCACAGCGCGATCAAAATCCCCAGCACGATACGTCGCAACATCATTCGCCCTCGCGAGTTACATGGCCCAAAGTCTGCAAGACATTAGACGCACCAATGAGAAAATTGGTTTTGGAAAATCGCCGACGATTCGCGGTCGGCCTTGATCCAACCCTTCAGCCCTATAAACCCACAACCGCTTAAAAAGATACACTTTTTTCATCGGCAACACAATATACTGAACTAATGTATAGTTTTCAAGGAGAATCAAAAAAGGCGACCGTAGGACGACCGCCTGTTCAAAAGAGGCATGATTTTTTGTACACGGGCTTCACCCCGCCAAAGATCGCCACACGCGCTCGGCGATGTCGCGGTACATTTTTGCCAGCGGCGCGTCGGGATCAGATGCCGCGATTGGCTCGCCCGCATCGCTGCCTCGTTGCACCTGACGATGCAAGGGTATCGCGCCCAAGAACGGCACGCGATACGCCTTTGCCGTGCGCTCGCCTCCGCCACCTCGCCCAAAAATCGGCGTCTCCGTGCCGCAACTGCCACAGATGTACGTGCTCATATTTTCGATCACCCCGAGCACGGGCACGTCAACCGTGCGAAACATTTCGACCCCGCGCCGCACGTCCTCTTGCGCCACCAACGGGGGCGTGGTCACGATCACGGCCCCATCCAAAGGCGTTGATTGGGTCAACGTCAACTGCACGTCCCCAGTGCCCGGGGGCAAATCGATCACCAGACAATCGAGCGGTGCCCATGCCACGTCGCGCACGAATTGCGTCACCATTTTCGCCAGCATGGGGCCGCGCCAGATGATCGGCACGCCATCGCCTGCGATCAGCCCCAGCGACACCAGTTTGACGCCGTGCCGCTCGAGCGGTTCAATTTCGCGCTCGGGCGTCATCTGCGGCTGCGCTTTGGTGCCCATCATAATCGGCACATTCGGGCCGTAGATATCCGCATCCATCAACCCCACCGCATGCCCCATCCCTGCCAGGGCCACGGCCAAATTAGCCGCCGTCGTGGATTTGCCCACCCCGCCCTTGCCACTGGCGATGGCGACAATGTGATCGACGCCCGGAATGGGCGGGCGTTCTAAAGTTGGTGCATTCACATGGCACTCCGTTCTTTGCGGCTATGCCGCCCTGTCTTCTACGACCAGATTGCGCCCGACGGTTTTGAGTGCTCTCATGATCTGATTGATATGAGAGTAGCAATCCGGATCGAGCAACTTGCGGATGGCCGACTCGCTCGAGCCCAGGCGGTCGGCGAGCGCGTCCTTGGTGATCCCCTGCTTGCACATGGCTGTATAGAGGGCTAGTTTCGCGGCGGCCACAGGCGGGACAGCGACGAGTTCCTGACCGGCGGCCACAGGGCTTGGCGTTGGGATTTCCCGTTTCTCTTGGACGTACACAGCGAGGGTGGCGACGAGGGCGTCTTCGGAAAAAAAAAGAGCCTCTGCCCTGGTTCGCGCCCCTGTTATCGCTTCGGGAATGTCGGGAAAGGTCACGATAAAACCCTCCCCTTCTTCGCGGTCGGGCATCACATTGCACGGGTAAGCGTATTGCACGATTTAGAACTCCTTCCTGTCAATTCCGAGTTGCTCGAGCATGGTCGTCAACAGGCCTTTGGAAATCTCGCCGTGCTTGACCACTGTGTAGCAGTTGCCCACATAAAGAGTCCCATGGCTACCCTTGCCGCGGCGCGGATCAAAGCGGAACTCCACCCCTGTCTTTCTCGCGTAGCGTCTGGCACATCTGACAAATTCCCTTCCGTCCATGATTCCCCTTGCGGATACCTCGAGGCATCACACTTACCAAAACCGCCACCTCAACGCCGCGTCTCCATCACGCATTCGGCCAGCTTTGGAATGCCTTCTCGGATTTGGGGCAGCGACGCGTACCCAAACGCGAGGCGCAAATAGGGCACATTGTCGCGATAGACGTGAAACGCCTTGCCCGTGGCGTAATCGATCCCGCGGGCTTCGGCGACCCGTTCGCATTTGACCACATCGGTGGCATCGGGCAATTTGACCCAGATGAACAACCCGCCCTTGGGCCGGCTAAACCACTCGAACGCATCGGGAAATTGCCCGAGCATCTCAAACATCGCATCGCGCTTTTGCTTTACTATCGCGTTGATGCGGTGGACGTGCGTCCACAAGTGCTCGCGGAAATACTCGTACACGACCGCCGCGGCCAGCGAACTCGTTCCCCCGTCCCGCCTGAGCTGCAAAATTTTGCCCAACAGGGGTTGCTCGGCAAAAAAGCACCCCAAGCGCACGCCCGGCCCCAAAATTTTGGACAGGGATTCGATATGCACCACCGGCACCTCCGCCGGTAGGGTATAGAGCGCGGGCACGTAATAATCGCCTTCGTACACCGTATCGGCATAACAGTGATCTTCCACGATCGGGAGCGCGTACTGCGCGGCGATTTGCAACAACTCCTTGCGCCGCTCGAGGGGCATAATCGCGCCCGTGGGATTTTGAAACGTCGCCAGCACGTAGATGAACTTGGGCAACTTGCCCTTTGCGGCCCGTTTTTTGAGTTCATCGGACAGCGCGTCCATCCGCATGCCGAATTCATCCACCGGAATGCCCACCAATTCCGCGCCCTCTTTTTCGTACGCGCCAATCGTGCCCGAATAACAAAATTCCTCCATCACCACCCCATCGCCTGGGCGGTCGATAAACACCTGCGCCATCAGGGTCACGGCTTGCATCGAGCCATTGGTCAATGCGATCTCGTCGACCGGCGGGGCGACGCCTTCGCGCTGCAACAAGCGATCCGCCATCACCTGTCGCAGGGGCCGATACCCCAATGTGCCGGGATACAGGGCCAACTCATCGCCCATCTCGGGCAAAATACGCATGGCAGCCTCGCCCAATTCGCGGTTGGGAAACGACCCCGGATCGGGCCGCCCACTGCCAAAGGGATAATTTTCCATGTGACTCATCTCCCATAGCATACGACAAAAAGTTGGTGTGCCGTCCAAAAATGGGTTTTCGGGCTTTTATTGATAGCCTCAAAGCCGCCTGTTCGCAACCCCATTGTTGAACGGGTCGTCACCCCACTCATGGCGAAACTCCCGCCTTTTGATTCTCGTCCTCGCGCGCGAGTTCGCGGGGGGCGACCATCAGGGTTTTTTCGTTGCGGATGGTGACCAGGCCCGGGGGCGCGCCGCGGGGTTTTTGCACGTAGCGCACTTCCGTGTGGTTGACCGGCACGCTCTTGGCCCCTCGCGCTTTGCTCCAGTACGCGGCGAGTGCGGCGGCTTCTTTCAGGGTCTTGCGCGATGGGCGATCCGCCCGGCCATCGCGCTTGAGGATGACGTGCGAGCCCGGGCATCCGTGAACGTGCAAAAAGATGTCGTCTCGCGCCGAGCTTTTGGTCAAGCGGTCGTTTTCCGCGTTGTTCCGCCCCACGAGCACGCGCCAGCCGTCTCGCGTGCGATACCGCCTCGGGTGAATGTCCCCAGACGGGCGTTTGGACTGGGCGGGCGATCTCTTTTTGGGTTTTCTGATCAGGCGTGCGTCTTCCAATTCTCGGCGCAGAGAATCGAGTTCATCTTCCGATAGCACGGCATTGAGCCGGTCGATGTACCGTTGGATATCGCCCCGCTCGCGCCGCGCGATCTCGAGGCGTTTGCCGAGGATGGGCGCGCCCTTTCGCGCTTTTCGCGCCCGCTTGAGATAGTCGCTGGCATTTTCCAAAGGCGCGCGCCGCGGGTTGAGGGGAATGACCAGCTCTGCGCCCGCCGGGTCGAACAAGTCGGGCAGGGCGATGGATTCCACATGCAGGGGGATTTGCGCGAGGTGGCACATCAGCAAGTTGCCCATTTTTTCGTACTGATCCGCGCGGCCCGCGTCGGTTATGTCTTCGCGGATGCGCGCGATTTTGCGCTCGGTGGTGGTCAGGCGATTTCGCAGATCTCTTTCCAAGTTTTTCTGCTGTCCCTTGCGCGCTTCTGCACGCACTTCTCTC
Organism: Candidatus Latescibacterota bacterium; assembly: GCA_965242535.1. GTDB lineage: Bacteria > Latescibacterota > UBA2968 > UBA2968 > UBA2968 > VXRD01. Next base: position 2,443,297 of record OZ251458.1, on the reverse strand, counting down.
GCGGCGACATCCGCGATGGCGCGGCTCAAGGTCGGGTATGTCTGTTCGGGTTGGATGTGCCGAAGGGACAGGGCGCATACCGCGTCTCGGTCGTCCATGTCGCGCACGCGCATTCCCCCGTCGCAAAAGGGCGGCACATTGAAAAAGGCGCGGATGGTTTGGGCGACCGCGGCGAGGTCGTCGGGCGAGAGCCTGCGTTTGTCCATCCGCCCGGCGCGGTGGAGCACTTCGCAGGCCGATACCGGGTCGATCCCCGCGATGCGTTGCACCAACGCGAGGGCGCGGCCGTCTTTGGGACAATCGGTCAAAAAGCTCAGGGATGGCGCGGTCAGGGTTTCGGGCGAGATGCGGTCGAGCGCGGGCGGCGGCTGATAGGTCGCCCCCGGATAGATGGCCCGCACGCGATTTTGGCGCGCGCGCGTGGATCGCAACGCACCGAGGATTTTGTTCGTCTCGGCGTGAACGAGAATGACATTGGCGTATCGCCCGATCAATTCGATGACGATGCGGCAATCCGTGGCCGTGCCAATGCGGTCGCGTTTGCGCGCGATGAGATGCACAATGCGTTCGTGAGCGACGTGTTCCATGCCGATAATCCCTCCCTCGCGCAAATACCGATCGGCCCAGGGCAGTTGCACGCGCCGCGCAGGCGGTTGGGCAAACGCCACGCAACTCCTGTTCGGATGCGCGGACAACAAGAGATGCCCGGCATCGCCCAAGTTCAAATACAGATCGCGCTGATCCACCAAAAAGACATCGCGTATCAAACGATGGTCAATTTGCGGTCGCAACTCATCGCACAACTTGCGAAGTGTGAGGGGGCTGAGGGTCATAGGAGGGAAGCGGTGAGACGGGAGACGGGAGACGGCTGTCCTGCATCCCCGTAGGGATAGGCCCCTGTGCCTGTCCGAAGATACAAAACGGGGTTAGCCACGAGCGGGGTACAACTGGCAGTTCAAAGGCACAAAAACACAAAAAGGCGATGCCCCGTGCTCGGTCAAAGATACAAGAGGGGAGACGGAAGACGGGAGAAGCAATTGCAATCGTAGGGACAGGCCCCGTGCTTGTCTTCGCACCCAACCCCAAATCAGGGGTCAATGGTCAATCAGTCCCCACCTATCCCCCGTAGGGACAGGCCCCTGTGCCTGTCCTCGCACAGCGGATCGGTTAGGATTTTCCCCAAACCGCATAAGTGTACCAATAAACACAAAAATGAAAAATGAAAACAAAAAAAATTGACTATTCTGTAAATTAAATAATTACAAATTTCAATTTTTCAAGAGAGTAACGGAAGTGATGCCGTACATCAAAGAAGCCATCGCCAAACATGCCATCCTAAAAGTCCATCAACGAAAGCCATCGGGCACAGCGCGCAAGTCCGTCTCGCAACCCACATCCATTTTGCAACCCACTTCGCAGGCTGGCGCATGGCGTGCTACTACAAAAGCGCTTTGCGCTGTGCTAGCCCCTCGGCGCATGAGAGCGGCATTTTTGAACTGCTCGGGCAGTTGTACCCCGCTCGCCTACTTTTTTTTGCTGTTGAAAAAAAGTAGGTCGCCGAAGGCATCGGAGGCAACCCACGATGCTTTAGGACCAAAGTTGTTAGAAAAGCGAGCAATGTCGGTGCTGATTTGTGCGTCTCAAAATTGAGAATAACTTAATTTACAGAGTATTGACTGCGATTCCTTTTCCGTTTCATCCGAACGGGAAAGACCTATTGACACTCCCGCAAACCGCTGTAAATTCACCGCAACCGCATGCCATTGGACAACCGCCTATCGCAAGAAAGGGAGGCACCGCCATGAAGAACCTGTCAGACGGATTGGCTCGTGTGAAAATCGGTGACAAGTGGGGGTATATCAACCAAAAAAGCGAGATCGTTATCAAGCCGCAATTTAACTGGGCCGGGGATTTTTCAGAAGGGGTGGCTCATGTGAACATCGGTGGTAAGTGGGGGTATATCAACAGGGAAGGAACGTTTTTTGACGATGTCGGGATTTTTTCAGAAGGGTTGGTGCGTGTGAAAAGAGATGGCAAGTGGGGGTATATCAACCAAAAAGGCGAGATCGTTATCAAACCACAATTTGACTGGGTCTGGAATTTTTCAGAAGGGTTGGCGCGTATGCACATCGGTTACAAGTTTGGGTATATCAACCGAGCAGGCGAAGTCGTTATCAATCCGAAATTTGACGAGGCCAAGGATTTTTCAGACGGGTTGGCTTGTGTGAATATCGGTGGCAAGTGGGGGTATATCAACCGCGCAGGCTATGTCGTTATCGAGCCGCAATTTGACGAAGCTTGGAATTTTTCAAAGTGATCTTTTGTCGTCTAAGCACGCATACAAAAGCCCCATCTGAAATCGCTTTTGCGACCTCGGATGGGGCGGTGTTTTGGTGGCCCTAAAGGCGAGTTGCGTCGGGTTCATTGCCTTATTCATCATCCTCATCTTTAATTGGTTCTGATGCTTCGTCAGAGATTCGGTTCCTAATTCTTTGGATCAATGCGGCGAATGACCGCCGATCCCGCCACCACAAACACGTAAATACAATAACGCCGAGGAAACTGCCAGTGACAACCGCGATAAACACAACAAAGATACGAATGGAATCTATGTATGTTGTAAACAGTGCGATGAGAAACGAGCAACCAATGGACAATAGCGTGACACCAACATTAAAGAAAAGAGCAGGCGTTCCTCTTTCGAGAACATCTAATTCGTAATCCGTAATCGTATATAATTTTATTTTATCAACTTCGCCTCGCCGAATAAAGGGTTTTTCACCACTATTTCTCTGGGATGAACTATCTTTCGTTTGAGACATATTAGAGATTCCCTTTCAGCCATTTGTTACGACAAAATACATTCCACCACGCCGATTCAATGCCCGATCTTACGACAAAAAGACGGCTTCCATCCGGGAGGTGTTCGATCAAGTAATCGCGAATCTGCACGGAGGTATATTCAGTCACTAAGGCCCAAGTTGACTCGGTAATTCGATCCGCCTCAATGCTACATTTTTCAATAGCCTCGTGGAGATCGTCGTAATCGTCGCGCGCTCCACCCTCAATGTCGTAAGAAATGATGTACGTTTGCATTACAAATCCCCATGAAAACATTAGGTTGAAGTTCAAACTTTCCCAATAAAATACCCAAAAACGCATCGAAAAACAAGGCCGAGTTTTGCCGTGTCAGTTAATCAGTGGCGCGGCGGGGCTGAAAGCACATTATGATGGCTTGACAGTTTGGAGTTATACTGGTATCGTTTTAGAGACTTATCCCCCAACCCTTTCATATCGGAGCTTTTAATGTCGAAAAAACAACCTTTTTCGCCTGCGGATTTCCAAAAGGACCTCAAGGATTTTCTCGAGCAAAAATACGGCAGTCAGGTGGTCGTGCAACAGGGAGAACCGGCCGGGATGCGGGAAGGGCCGCGCGTGGAAGAACCCGCAGAGGAGACCATCGATTTCGATCTCAAACCCGAAGAACTCGAGGCGTATTTGGACGAGTACGTGGTCAAACAGGGCGCGGCAAAAGAAGTCTTGGCAACCAAAATTTGCACGCATTACAACCGCATGAAACTCGACCGCGAAGACCCGGAGTTTTCGCGCAAAAACGTGGGGCAGATCAAAAACAACATTCTCCTGATCGGCCCGACGGGCGTGGGCAAAACGTATTTGATCAAGCTGATCGCACAGCGCATTGGCGTGCCATTTGTCAAGGGCGATGCGACCAAGTTCAGCGAGACGGGCTACGTGGGCGGCGATGTCGAAGACCTCATTCGGGAACTGGTGTGCGAAGCCGATGGCAGCATTGCAAAGGCGCAATACGGCATCGTGTACATCGACGAAATCGACAAAATCGCGTCGTCCTCAAATCTGACCGGCCCGGATGTGTCGCGCACAGGCGTCCAGCGCAACTTGCTCAAGTTGATGGAAGAGACCGATGTCGATCTCAAAGCGCCGCACGACCTCACGTCGCAGATGGAATCGGTGATGCAATTTCAGCGCAACGGCAAAGTGGAGCGTCAAAAAATCAACACGCGCAACATCTTGTTTATCGTCAGTGGCGCGTTCAGCGGCCTCGATGATATCGTGCGAAAGCGGCTCAATTTGGGCAAGGTCGGGTTTCAATTTGAGCGCGATATATCCCATGCACAGGAACGGGATCGGACCGCGCTGTTGCAAGAGGTCAAAACGGAAGACCTGATCGAGTACGGCTTTGAATCCGAATTTGTGGGCAGGTTGCCGGTGATGGCGATATTGACGTCCTTGAACGTCGACGATCTCTACGCGATTTTGAACAGCCCGACCAGTTCGGTGATCGTGGGCAAAAAACGCGATTTCAAAGCCTACGGCATCGCCCTGACGTTTGACGATGACGCGCTGCGGTTGCTCGCCGAACAAGCCGCGTTGGAACAAACCGGCGCGCGCAGTCTGGTCAGCGTTTGCGAACGCGCATTGCTCAAATTTGAAAAATCGTTGCCCTCGACGGACATCGACGCGTTTCACGTCGCGCGAAATGTGATCGAAGCCCCCGCGCACGCGCTTCAGCAACTGCTGGTCTCGCGGGGCACGGGCGCGTTTGTCGACCGATTTCGGGACGCTTATGGCATCGCGCTCACCTTCGACGACGCGGCATTGGCAGAACTCGCGGACAAGGCGGTCAAAGAACGCCGCACCGTCGCCGAGGTCTGCCAGGAGTTTTTCGACGATTACGGGCACGGGCTGAAGTTGTTGGGGCACGCATCTTTTGAGATCACCGCCGAGGCCGTGCGCGAGCCCAAAGCCTTTCTCAATGGCTTGGTCAAAGCGTTTTACCAAGCGGACAGGGCACAGGTCAAGTAGGATCAATCGGTCAAAACCGCGTGTATCGCGCCGTTGTTTTTTTTGAGCAACGCACGGGCTGTTTCTACAGAGACAGCCCGTTTTGTCATGACGAGGGCGGTTTTGAGGTCGCCATCGGCGCGGTTGAGTGCTTTGCGGCTTTCTCTTTCCGTTAAGTCCGCGACGATTCCCAAAATGCGTTGGGCGCGGTCCGCGAGTTTGTCGCAGGTGGGCGCGAGATCGACCATCAGGTTTTCATAGACCTTGCCCAAGCGGATCATCGCGGTCGTGGTGATCATGTTGAGGACGAGTTTGGTCGCTGTGCCCGCTTTCATGCGCGTGGATCCGGCGATGACTTCCGCGCCGACGACCGGGGCGATTAAGACATTTGCGCGCACATCTCGATTGGGATTGCACGTGAAAAACACGGTCTTCGCGCCGATGCCTTGGGCGTATTCGAGCGCGCCGAGCACAAAGGGCGTGACCCCACTCGCCGCAATGCCCATCACGACATCATCGGATGTGCAGGCGCGGGCTTCGAGGGCCGCCCTTCCTTCTTCGGGGCGATCTTCGGCGCCTTCTTGCGACTGCGTCAACGCGGGAGGGCCGCCTGCGATGATGCCCTGCACGAGGTCGGGTTGCACCCCGTAGGTCGGCGGGCATTCCGCCGCGTCGAGCACGCCGAGGCGCCCGCTGGTTCCCGCGCCCGCGTAAAAGAGGCGCCCGCCCTTTTGAAACGCCTCGACCACGAGATCCACGGCTTTGGCAATATCGCCTATCGAGCCTTCAACCGCATGGGCGACTTTTTGATCTTCGGCATTGATGATCCGAAGCGCGTCTTCTGTGGAACATCGGTCGATGTACGTGCTGTTGGGGTTGCGTTGCTCCGTGGGCAACCCCGCCCATTTTGAGACTCGGTCATTCATCTCTACCTCCGAGAAATGCAATCGCGGCCAAATGCGGATAAACACGGGGAGAATATGCCATGAAAATACCCAAAATCCTCGGATAATCCCTCGCAAATCGCGGATTAAAAACGAGAGGAGGGCAACTCGTCTGAATCACAGATTACGCGGATTAGGGGATTAAAGGCGGATTAAAGGCGAGAGGCGAGAGGCGAGAGGCGAGAGGCGAGAGGCGAGAGGCGAGAGGCGAGAGGCGAGAGGCGAGAGGCGAGAGGCGAGAGGCGAGAGGAGGGCAAAGGGCGTGGATAATTTGTCTGAATCACAGATTACGCGGATTAGAGGATGAAAGGCGGATTAAAGGCGAGAGTAGAGCGAAGGGCAGTCCCAGCACCCCTTGCCCGCATCCGTTGTAGGGACAGGCCCCCGTGCCTGTCCTCGTATCCAGCGGTGAGTCAAGGCCATACTTTCCTTTCACCTGTCAATCACCGGCCACCAAACGGGCAGTGGGCAGAGAAAAAGCGAGAGGAGGGCGCAGGTCGTGCATAAGACACAGCGGCGGGAGGGTTGTGGGGGGTAATCCGCGCAATCTGTGATTCAGACAAGAGGATGGACGCGGATTGGGCGGCGCAGGTCGTGCATAAGACACAGCGGCGGTGCGGGGGTTTTTTAATTGCATGATGTGCTGGCTCAAACCCATCAAAACCGCCCTTGATCCATCACTCAAAAAAGCCGTCTTCCGTCTTCCGTCTCCCCTCTTCCCTGTCATCTGTGATTCAGACAAGAGACGCGCTACGCCTCGGCATCCAACAAACGCTGAAATTCCTCGATATCATCCACTTGCACTGCCGAGCGAAGCAACGATTTGAGCCGGGGCAAATCGGCGATGGATCGAATGCGATCCGCGAACTGGTCGGCCGCAGCTGCATCAAAGCGAATCTCCAACACATCGAGAACATTTGCAATGGTGCTTTCGCGCTCCCCTTGCTCAATGCCCTGCTCAATGCCCTGCTGGACCATGTATTGGGCAAACGACGACTCACGCATAATTGCGTCCATAAAACCCTCCTGAGACATAATCCGTCTAACGGTAGCCAACCGGTGAGATAGCCCACTTAAAATACCCATACCCGCCTGAATGTCAAGCTTGGTGGCCGTGTCCAACGCCAAGGCTTCTGTCGCCTGAAAACACGCGCGCAACCACGCCTCCGAAGACACATCAGAGGGCGGTTTCATCAGCGGCGCAAACGGAAGCACGCCCGCATGACCCGATTCGATAACCGATTGACCATCCAGCTCACTCAGACGAATCACCTTGTATTTCACCAGCATCTCATGCCCGGGCAACGCTTGGTTGTAGTAGCCCTTATCGCGCCGCCCCGCATTGGGACGCAGGTAGATCACAAAGGCCAAGACCGGCAGCCCATAGCGTTCGATGAGGTAGCCGATATAGCGCGCCATGCGCCGATCCATCGGGACCGCCGTGCTATCCCCGGTTTGAAATTCGCAATGAACCAACACATCCTGGTCATCTAGCCTGACGCGAACCAAGCTATCGGTTCGGCGGACTTCCACCGTGGGTTGCTCGGTCTCGAGCACGGCGATCACCTCGAAGTTGGCGTGTCCGAGCATGAAGTGGATGACGTCCTCCGGGCGGCCTTGAAGCAGGTATTTGGGGACCGGATCGTATTGCATGAACACCTCCTTGAAAATGGCGAGACGGGAGACGGGAGACGGGAGAGGAAAAGCGAGAGTGGGGCGGAGGGTGTGGGTAGGTTGTCTGAATCGCGGATTACACAGATTAGGGGATTAAAGGCGGATTAAAAGCGAGAGTAGAGCAAAGGGCAGAGCGTGCGGATGGGCGGCGCAGGTCGTGCAGAAGACACAGCGGCGGTGGGGGTGTGGGGGGTTTTTTAATCGCATGATGCGCTGGCTCAAACCCATCAAAACCGCCCTTGAGCCATCACTCAAAAAAGCCCTCTTCCGTCTTCCGTCTCCCGTCTTCCTTCTTCCCGAAGGGGGCATCCGCGCAATCTGTGATTCAGACAGTTGCCCATCCTTAATCCCGAAAATCCCGATCGCCTTTGAATGGCATGTTCTCGCCCGGAATGTATCGCGGCCGCGGCGCGTAGGCATTTTTGACATCGGGGGCGGCTTTGCCGCGTACGAGGATGTTTTCGTGATTTTCTTTTTGTACCCAGGTGGTCGTTGGAATATAGCGCAGGGTCAGGCCGACGCGCCACTGGTCGGAGGTGTTGGCGTTGGAGCCGTGGATGATATTGGGATTGTGGATCGACACGTCGCCTGCGTTGAGTTCGAGATCGACCGCGTCTGAATCGTCGATCTGATCCGGGCGAATGCCCACGCCGAGTACGTACTTGTCCGCGTCCAGGGCGATGAGTTCGCGGCGTTTGAGCAAGTGTTTGTTCTGCGTGCCGGGCAAGACGCGCATGCAACCATTTTCAAGTGTGGATGCCGTGCCCGCGACCCAGAGGGTGGTCACTTCCATCGGCTCGAGGGGCCAATACGAGCCGTCTTGGTGCCACTGCACGGCCCGACCGTCGCCCGGGGGTTTGGCGATGTAATGCGCGGCAAAGAGCGCGATGTTAGGGCCGAGGAATTGTTCGGCGATATCGACGAGGCGTTCGTCCCCCACGAGCCGGTGCATAAACGGATCGCGCGCCAGCAAATGGTGGTGCAGGTGTTCTGGACGCACGCCCGGGTTTCTTTCGAGCAACCAATGGACGTGTTGCACGGTTTCGGCGGCGAGTTCGGGATCGATGGCACTGCGCGCGATCACATAGCCGTTTTGGTCGTATTCGCGCCGTAAATTTTTCATCGCGCACGCTCCTGATGGCGGGGTTCTGTGCGTCGGCTCAATCGGATGTCGCGCAACCGGTTCGCCATTTGTTCCGCGATATGCGGATGGACTGACGCCACATTTTCGATCTGCCCGATGTCGCCGGACAGGTCGTAGAGTTGTGGGATCGGGGCGTTGCCGGTTTCGATGTTGACGTTGGTGTTCACGCGCGGGCCTTCATGCGGGGGAATGAAAACCCAGTCGCCCTGTCGCAAGACGGTTTTTGCCTGAATCCCTTCCAAGACGATCTCGGCGCGGCCCTCATCGGTTTGCCCCAGCAGGGCGGCGAGCACATTCGCGCTGTCGGGTGCTGCGTCAGAATCGAGCGCGACGCCGGCAAGCGCGGCAAAGGAAGCGAGGAAATCGACCTGACTGACCAGAGCTTGGGATGCGCCGGGTTTGACCTCGCCGGGCCAGGACAGGATGAAGGGCACGCGGGTGCCGCCGTCGTACATGCTGTATTTGCCGCCGCGCAACGGGCCTGCGGGCCGGTGATCGCCACAGCGTTCGACGGCTTGGTCGTAGTACCCGTCGTTGAGCACCGGGCCGTTGTCGCTGGAAAAGATCACAATCGTGTTTTCTTTGAGACCATGCCGGTCGAGCGCGTCGAGCATTTCGCCGACGCACCAGTCCATTTCGGCGATGGTATCGCCGCGCGGCCCGAGTCCAGTGCTGCCCGCAAACCGGGGATGGGGCAGGCGCGGGACGTGGGGTTGGTGGAAAGCGTAATACAAGAAGAAAGGGTTGTCTTTGTTTTCCTCGACGAATGACAGGGCTTTTTCGAGAAAGACATCGGCCATTTCTTCATCGACCCAAAGGGCTGCGTCGCCGCCTTTCATGTAGCCGATGCGGCTCACGCCGTTGACGATGCTCATGTCGTGCCCGTGGTGGTACTTCATTTTTAGCAATTCGGGATTGTCCTTTCCCGTGGGCAGGCCGGGAAAGGGCTTGTTTCTGTCGTACTCGACTTCGATGGGATCGGCTGGATCCAGACCGACGACCTCCCTGCCGTCGAGGTACACGCAGGGCACGCGGTCGTTGGTCGCGGCCATGATGAAGGACGAGTCAAAGCCAATGTCGAGCGGGGTTCCGGGCAGGGGCGCGTTCCAATTTTGCTCGCCCGCGCCGATGCCGAGATGCCATTTGCCCACGACGCCCGTGGTGTAGCCGGCCCGTTTGAGCATCGAGGGCAAGGTGCGGGTATCGGGATCGATGATGAGCGGCGCGTCGCCGGGCAAGATGTGGGCGCGTTCATCGCGCCAGGAATAAGACCCGGTGAGCAGGCTGTAGCGCGAGGGGGTACACGTCGCGGCGGTGGCATACCCGTTGTGAAACACCACGCCCTCGGCCGCGAGGCGGTCGATATTGGGCGTGTCGAGTGCCGTGGCGCCGTAACAGCCCACGTCGCCAAAGCCGAGGTCGTCGGCGTACATGACGACGATGTTGGGGCGTTTTGTCGAATCGGTCATGTCGTATCCTTTCCTTTTTCAAATGCATGATGGGACGGGCAATATAGGGCGTCGTCCAAATGGCGGGCAAGCACAAAGGCGCAGGCGCGTTTGGCAGGAGAAATGAAACAAAAAGCGGATTCTGACGTAAAAGGCGGTGAGACGGCAAATTCACACGAGGGAGGAAACGATGGTGCGATTGGCAGTTGTTGCGGTATGGTTGAGTTGGGCGGCCCAAAACGCCGCGGCGGAATACCCGGCGGCCGAGGGGTTTAATCGGGCGGGATCCGATGCCGAGGCCATTGCGATCGCGGACGCGGTGATGGCAAAAATGGGCGGGTGGGAGAATTGGGATCAGACGCGGTACATTACGTGGCGTTTCTTCGGAAGGCGTTTGCACGTGTGGGACAAGTGGACGGGCGATCTGCGGCACGAGGATGGGGACAGGCTCATTTTGATGAATCTCGGGACGAAAACGGGCCGCGTGTGGTCGGGCGGCGCAGAGGAGACAAATGTCGATTCCGTAAAAAAGTACGTGAACCAGGGGTACAGGCGATGGATCAATGATTCCTATTGGCTGGTGATGCCCTATAAGTTGAAGGATTCGGGCGTGACATTAAAATACGGCGGCGAGGATCAAACGCAGGACGGTCGCCCCGCGCATAAACTGACCCTGACGTTTGCGGATGTGGGAGTCACGCCGCAAAACAAATACGATGTGTGGGTGGATAAAGAACACAATCTGGTGACGGAGTGGGCTTTTTATCGCAGAGCATCAGACGCCGAACCCCGATTCCGCAACCCGTGGACGAATTGGACAAAGCACGGCGATATCCTGCTTTCCGATGGGCGCGGGGCCACGCGCCGAGGCGAGCGCAAGCATTCGGATATCGCGGTTTTCGACTCGCTACCCGCATCGGTCTTTGAAAGCCCGGATCCCGTGGATCTGATGGCGTTGAAAAATCGGCAAGGCAGTGGGCGATGATCCGTGGTCGGTGGCGAGTGGTGAGCGACGCGGCCTGTCCCATCTCCCGTAGGGATAGGCCCTCGTGCCCGTCCTCAGTCGGCGGTCAACCCACCGGTCATTCTGGCGAAAGCATGCCCCTGTACGCTTAAAGCAAGGGCCAGGATCCAGTGACTTTTAGAAGCCATCTAAAAACTCGGACCGCCATTGAGAGAGCCACAAAAGCATTCGCTTTTCGCAGGTCCAAACCCTACCTATCGCAAAAATAGGATGCCTTGATTCCCCCCCTTCCTCACAGGCACAGGCGTAGCCTACAATGAGCGAAGCGAATAACGGGGGCTAGGGGGGTAGGTCCCAATAATTTTTGGATGGCTTCTTAGAGCGGAGCCTGTCCTACTTTCATCTACTTTTATCTCCGCTTATCTGTGGTTGCTTTTTTATTTGCTTTTATTTTTGTTCTTAATTTTTTTTTTCGCACAAGTTCATTTGTTCCCTTTTACCCATAGGAGGAGGTCTATGAGGCGAGCGAGTCTTTTGTTTATTGGGTTGATGGTGCTGGCGGCGTTTTCGGCCAGTGCCGTCTTTGCCGGATCGACCGGCAAAATCGCCGGGAAGGTCGTGGATAAATCCACGGGCGAGACCTTGCCCGGCGCCAATGTGGTGATCGCGGGGACCACAATGGGCGCTGTCACCGATGCCGATGGCAATTATTTCGTCATCAACGTGCCGCCTGGGTCTTATGAGGTCAGCGCGAGTATGGTGGGGTATCACAAGGCGATTCAGGCCAATGTGCGGGTCTTTATCGACTTGACCACAGCGGTGAATTTCTCCGGCGAATTTGGGCTCGTGGAAGAGACCATCCAGTTGGCGGAGATCACGGTCGTTGCCGAACTCCCCGTGGTGCAACCCGATATTTCGGCGAATGTCGCCAACATCTCGGCGGCGGATGTGGAAAGCCTGCCCCTGACCAGCGTGAGCGAAGTCGTGCGCTTAGAGGCCGGGGTGCTCGCCGCCAACAATGGCGACTTGTCGATTCGCGGCAGCGATTTGAACGAGATCGCCTTTTCGGTCGACGGCCTGTCCATGCGCGACGGCCGCGAGAACGAGCCGTATTCCACGGTGAGCTACACGTCGATCAAGGAAATGAGCGTGCAGTCCGGCGGGTTCAACGCCGAATACGGCAACGTGCGGTCGGGCCTGGTCAATATCGTGACCAAAGAAGGCGATAAGCGACGCTACAACGGCGATGTGTTGTTGCGATACAGCGGCGCGCAACGCGATTATTTCGGGCCGTTGCCGAGCCATCCCGACGGCTATTTTTGGCGCCCCTTTACAGATCCCGCGGTGAAGAACGTGGGCACGCATTCGCCCGAAAGCCCGTGGGATGTGTACACGCGGGAGCAGTACGCGCACTGGCCCGGGTGGAATGCCATCGTGCGAAACTGGGCGAACGCGCCGACCGATCCGTATCACGGCGTCGGCGTGAGAGACACGGGCGCGGATGAATCGACCTTGCCGGTCGGCGAATTGCAAGTCGATGAGGCGGTGATTACCGAGATGTTCGAATGGTATCGGCGCAAGGATTTGGAAGTTCGCAATGCGGATTTCGATATCGACCTGGGCTTTGGCGGACCCTTGGTGCCTGGGTTGAGCGACAAACTCGGCGGCCTGCGGTTCTTCGCGTCTGGCAAGCGCGAGCGCAGGGCGTATATGATCCCTCGGTCTATCGATCAGTACGAAAACGACTGGGGGCGCGTAAAGGTCACGTCGGATATTCGCACGGACATGAAGTTGAGCGTAGAGGCGATGGCAGGCGAAGAGTTCGGGTTGAATCCGAACCAGAGTGGCTTTCCCAATATGTGGCGCGGCAATCAGGAAATGGGGGTCCGAAGCCACGATGCAATTTGGGCGAATCACCTGCACAACACGCTCCAAATTAGGCGCGACAACATCGGCCTCAGCTTTTCGCATGTGTTGAGCCCGAGAACGTTTTACGAATTGCGCGTTCAAAGGATGAACTCGGATTACTCGACCGAAAAATACCCCGAGCGCGACCTGACCGCTGTGGAAAAGACCATTCCGCGCAATCCGGATTTTCCCGCGCCCAGCCCCTCCTTACAGGTTTCGGAGATCACGCAGAACCACATCGGGTTGACCGCGGCGCCGGACGAGTATTTTATCAAGAACGAGGCTTTTGTCGACGGCATGTACTTGGGGGGTCACTGGGCCAATAGCCGCGACGATTCCGAAGTCACGACTTGGACGACGCGCTTTGACATGACGAGCCAGCGCAATCAAGTGGCGCAGTTCAAGGCGGGTTTTGAATGGATCGCCAGCGATTACGACATCAATCACGAAAATGCACAGCCGTTCTTCAAAAACAACGCGGCGCCCAAATACATCTGGCAACGCGCGCCGAGACAATTTGCGGCCTATGTGCAGACCAAGCTCGAGTTCAATGCGATGATCGCAAACTTGGGGGTGCGTTGGGATCGCTGGAATGGGAGTGGCGAATGGTGGGTGTACGAAAATTTCTCCAGTGCGTTTGGGGCGAAAATCGGCAAGGAAAATCTCGCGGAAGCCCTCGAACAAGCCCCTGTGAAGACCCTGTCTTACCTAAGCCCGCGCTTGGGCATCTCGTTCCCGGTGACGGCGGACAGCAAGCTGTTTTTCAACTACGGGCATTTTCGCCAGATGCTGAACCCGCACAACCTCTTCCTCGTCGATGAGGTCAACACGGGCGCGGTTTCGCGGATCGGCAACCCCAATCACCCGATGCCGCGCACGATCAATTACGAACTCGGGTTCGAGCAGAATTTGTTCGGCCGGTACTTGCTGCGCTTGAGCGGCTATTACAAGGCCAACGACGACCAGACGAATGACGTGCGCTACACCAATTTGGACCAAACCGTGTCTTACCGCCTGTTTGAACCCCTCAACTACGACGACATCCGAGGGCTCGAAATCACCGTGCGAAAGCGCAGGGGCAGGTGGTTTGGCGGGTTCGTCAACTATACGTATATGCAGACCAAGAACGGCAATTTTGGCCGGGATGAGCGGTTTGAGAACCGTTTGTCGCAAGCCAATTTCGATGCGACCTCAACGGCGCACTACCAGAACCGGCCCGTCAGCAGGCCCTTTGGCCGGTTGGGGTTGGAACTTTACACGCCGCGCGACTTCGGCCCGGACGTTTCGGGATTCTATCCCTTCGGCAAGTGGGATATGTCCTTCGTGGGCAGTTGGCGCGCCGGGCAATACTTCAACTGGTACGGCCCGGAAGGCGGGGCCATTTCCGGTTTGACGAATAACGTCCAGTACAAGAGTGAGCGGACCCTGGACTTGCGCCTGACCAAGCAGTTCGAGATGATGGGCGTCCGGGCGATGTTCTTTTTGGACATCGACAATGTGTTCAACCTCAAGCATCTCAATCGGAACTCGGCGGATCCCTCGGGCAGCGACCGCGACTGGGAGGCGTATCTGGCGTCCCTGCACTTGCCGGAAGATACATTCGGCGCGTTCAACCCGCCCTATCCGTACATTCCCGGCAATGACGCGCCCGGCAGTTTCCGAGATTACGGCACGCAATTCGTGCCCATCGAAATCGTCAATGCCGCCGGCGAGTTGCCCGCCAATGGCTTGCCCGGAGACGCGGAAATCACCCCCGGCCTGCCCATGGGCCTCGAACCCGACCGCCGCGTTTTGTGGTACGTACGGGAAACCGAGCAATATCACGAATACCAAAACGGATCTTGGTCCCAGGCCAATCCGAATTTTGTCGATGAGGTGCTCGACGACAAGTTGTACATCGACATGCCCAACAACGATTTTGTCTGGTTCCTGACCCCGCGCCGCATCAACTTGGGCTTGCGATTCTCGTTCTAATCCAAAGGAGAGAGTGATGAACAGACTGTTGAAATCCTCGCCCTGGGCCGGTTTCGCACTCGCGTTGGCGGCACTTTGCGGACAGCCGACAACGGTGCGGGCGCAGGCCGACTTGGCGTGGATGGATGTCGGCGAGTATCACTACCAGTATTCGTCGACCGGAACAGAGCCGTCGATTAACCAACCCCAATTTCGCGGTTTGGTCAAGTACTGGCCGGGCATTTACTTTCGGGAGGGCGGCACGCATGTGCGGTCGCGCCATTATATCGGCGTGCGCGATTTTACGGATGAAAATGGCGATCCCTGGCCGTTTAAGGTCGCGCGTGCAGGGCCGCGCGTTTTTGACTTGGGAGAGCATTTTGCCCTGCCGATGGAACTCGTCGGCAGGTTTCCAAAGCCCGATGTATTCGTCGATGGGTTTCAATCTTTCCCCAGGCCGACCGTGCTGACCCGCGTCGATCCCTCCATTCCGTCTGACCGAATGATCATCCGCGGCGCCCATACGACCGTGGGGATTACGTGGGAGGAGAAGATCTATGGATTTTCCAATCCCTACCATGACGACTACCACATCCGGGAAATGACGTGGACGAATACGGGCAATGTCGATGCGGATGAAGAGATCGAGTTGCCCGATCAAACCGCGAATGAGATGATGTTGTCCTTCGCGGCCAAAGAACACCTCAATGGGCCGCGCGGGGTGACGGGCGCGGGGGTGTCGGGCACGATGTGGGATTACGTGGGCGACGGCAAGGAACCCTTGGGCAAATGGGAAGGCATCCGCGCGACCCTCGGCTGGATCGGCAATGGGACCAATGTCTCGTTTCTGAACAGAATCGGAGGCCCGATTTGGCGCGACGGCCGCCGAAGCAGCGTTTATCGCATTGCCGATGGCGATTCCCTCGGCCGCCTCGGCGGGGCGTATATGATGACCCGCGCGATTTTGCACGCGGATACGAGTCCGACAAATGATACGAATGACCCGCGCCAGCCGAGGAGCACGGGTTTTCACCGGGGCGGCGAGCCGATAAGCAACCCCTCGTTTGGCGATGCCGAACAGATGAAAGACACGTACCATTTTATGCACCCGGATTTGAGCTATGCCGAATACGGCAACCCGGGCGAAGATGGTCACTTTTTCCCGCACGAGGCGGATCGTTCCGCGCCGTCGGAGCCCGCAGGTCCGTTCGATTCGGAATCGTGGTACGAGCGCATGGCCGCGCAGGTGGATGTGGCTCGCATGCGGAGTGGGGGAGTGGTGCCGTGGTTTGCCTTTGGCCCCTACACGCTGGCGCCGGGCGAAAGCGTCAAGATGGTCTGGATCGAAGGGGTACACGGGTTGAACCGAGATGTGTGCGTCGCGGTGGGCAAGGCGTACAAAGATTCGGGGTATGACGACACCCTGCCCATCGAGTACAAGGGACAGACCCACACCAAGAACCGCTGGGCATTAGGCGCCCGGGATTCCATCCATCAGATGATCCGCAGGGCCACGGCGAACTGGGAATCGGGCTATGCGATTCCGCATCCGCCCTTGCCGCCGAGCGCGTTTCGCGTGCAGTCCGGCTCCGATCAAATCGTGCTTTCGTGGGAGACCTTCCCCAATGCCGATCACACGGGATTCGAGATTTGGCGCACGCGCAATTTGTTTGAAGGCAGCGTGCAAGACCTGTGGGAATACGAGTTGATCGCCACGCTCGGCGCCGAGGCCCGCGAATACCAAGACGCGGATGTGGTGCGCGGCATCAGCTATTTCTACTACATCCAATCCGTGGGGCAGGTCAACACCAATGCCACCGGGATGACGCCGACGGGCAGTGTGCTAAAAAGCAGCCGGTATTACACGCAGACGTACGATCCCGCGTTTTTGAAGCGCCCGCCCGGCAGTACCCTTGCCGACGTGCGCGTCGTGCCCAATCCCTACATTTTGGAAGCGGATCAGAATATTCGCTTCCCGGATCAGCAGGACAAACTGGCGTTTTTTGAAATTCCAGGGGAATGCACGATCCAGATTTTCAGCGAACTGGGCGAGGCGATTTACACCATCGAACACACAGATGGCACGGGGGACGAGTTCTGGAACCTGACCACCGAGTCGAATCAGGTGCTCGCCAGCGGCATTTATTTCGCCGTGATCAAAGACCTTCAAACCGGCGAAAAGGTGATCAAAAAATTCGCCGTTATTCGCTAGAGGTATTTCGATGACCAAACGATTTCTCGCATTTTTGCCGATGTTGTGTTGCCTGGGATTGACGACGGCTGTGTTCGCGCAAGACGTCACGCCGGATCCCGACGATGTGGAGTTGCCCGGGCAGGATATCCCGCGCGAACGCCGCGCGCAGACCGGCTTTAAGTTTTTGAGCGTGTCGCCCGATGCCCGCGCCGCCGGTATGGGCGATGCGTTTTCCGCGATGAAGGCGGGATCGACCGCGATGTTTTACAACCCCGCGACGATGGCCTATCTCGACCGCAAGGTCCACTTGGCCGCCGGGCAGATCCGGTGGATCGCGGATGTGAATTACAACATGGGGAGTGTCGCACTGCGGACCGATTGGGGCGTTTTCGGCTTGTCGATGGTCGCCGTGGATTACGGCGATTTTGAACGCACCATCCGTGCGGATAACGATCGGGGCTTCATGGACGTGGGCACGTATAGCCCATCCGCTTGGGCTATGGGCCTCGGCTACGCCCGCGCGATTACGGACCGCTTTTCCGTGGGCGGCAATATCCGCATTGCCAAGCAATCCCTTGGCGCGGGCCCCATAGCCCTCGAGGGCACGGCGCCTGTGACGAAGAATTTTGACGAGCGTTCGACCATCGTCGATTTTGGCGTGCTCTACTGGACCGGTTTCAAGAGTCTGACGCTCGCGCTGAACACGCGCAATTTCTCGCAGGAAAACAAGTATAGCGAGGAGAGTTTTGAACTCCCGCTGACGTTCCGCATGGGGTTGGCGATGGATTTGATCGATTTCACGTCGATGGACAAAAAAGCCCATCCATGATTTTGTCGCTGGATACCGAGCGCCCGCGCGATTTCTCCGAGCAGATCAAGATCGGCATCGATTATACGATGAGGCAGATGCTGTCTTTGCGCGCAGGCTACGCGATGCCGACCGATGAGCAGGGGATTTCCTTGGGCGTTGGCGTCGGCCGCGATCTCGGCGGCGTGGATTTGCGCGTGGACTATGCGTACACGGATTTCGGCGTGTTCGATGCGGTCAACCGCTTGACGCTTCAGGCGGGGTTTTGAGAAGGCGGGAGACGGGAGACGGGAGAGGCAAGAGGCAACGGACGGGGCCATGAAAACCAAATTGGCGGACGAATCTCCCACGCGACAACCGAGCGGTGCGCCCACACACAGCGCGGTTTAGACGCCCATGCGCGATCCGATACCAGGTGACGATGCTCGCCAAAAGCCCGGCCTCGAATGAGAACCGGGCTTTTGTCAAAATAGCCATCAACTTGGGATTGGCCACGGATTACGGACAGGCACGGGGACCTGTCCCTACGATGGATGGGCGCAGGACTAATTGACCACTGATCACCGACCACTGAACCATGACGCGAAGAACATTTATCCAGCACGGCCTTATCTCCGCAGGCGCGTTGGCCCTTGTGCCATCGGCGTTTGCGTCAGAGCCACAGGTGATGACCGTGACGGGGCCCATCGCGGTCAAACGCATGGGATTCACCTTGCCGCACGAACACATCATGTCCACTTTTGGCGGGCAACCGAGCCGCATCGCGCGATACGACGAAGAAAAATTATTCGCCAAAGTGGTGCCCTATCTCGAGATGCTCAAGGTGTTTGGTGTGCAGACGATCTGCGATTGCACGGGGGTGTATTTCGGAAGGCGCGTGGATTTGCTCCAGCGCATTTCACAGGCCACGGGCGTGCAAATTCTCACCAACACCGGGTATTACGGCGCGGCCCATGATCGCTATGTGCCCGAGCACGCTTTTCACGAGAGCGCGGATCAAATCGCCCAACGCTGGATCGACGAGTGGGAACGCGGCATCGACGGAACGGATATTCGGCCGGGGTTTATCAAAATTGGCGTCGACCCCGGCATGCCATCCGACATAGACGCGAAGCTCATTTTGGCCGCGGGCAAGGCGCATCTCGAGACCGGGTTGACGATAGTTTCCCATACGAGTGGCAACACGGACGCGGCGGTTGAACAAGTCGCCATGCTCGAAAAGATGGGCGTGCATCCGAGTGCGTGGGTCTGGGCACACGCACAACACGTCAAAGATTCGGCGGACTTGCCCCCGGTTGCGCGGGCGGGCGCGTGGATCGGGCTGGATGGCATCGGCGATAAAACGCTCATGCACCACCTCGACGTGTTGCGCCACATGAGGCGATTCGGGATGTTGCACCGGGTTTTGCTTTCGCACGACGGCAATTCATTTCGATATGGCAACCGCCCTTTTAAGCCGTATAACGCCATTTTTGACCAATTCATCCTGCTGATGCAAAAAGCGAATTTCACCGATGGAGACATTCATCAACTCACCGTGAAGAATCCGCGGGAGGCGTTTGCCATTCGGGTTCGCAAAACAGCGACCTCAGAGGCAAGCGGATGAAAGCCCAGTTCAAAAGCGGTGCGTGCGTAGGCCCGTGCCCGAAACGACGAGCGGATGCGGCAGATCGATACGGACACCACGCGAGAAGGGTTTTATGTCCACAAAAAATCAAAAGCCGCGCCATGGGGCGAGGGCGAACCGATTGAGCGGGATTATCCGCCGTTCCATGGGGCGAAAAGATCGCGTATGGCATTGGCGTATTGCCGATGAACACGAGTGTCAATGCGATCAAAAAGCTCTCCGGCCCCATTTTTAATATCACGCATGCATCCGTTTACACACCGTAAGCATTCGTTTTTCGAGGAGGTGACCCCTTTTGTTGTCGCCTCCTTTTTTTATTTTCGCCACTCATAAAAATTTGTTTTTGGAAAAATGAAAATTATCTTGCATGTCTTTGGCCGGTTGCTCGCTTCTGGCTCCCTTTCTACTCTTCATTCGCATTGACAACGAACCATGGCAGAGCGATTAGAACAAATCGATAGATCCGAAAAGACGCCCGTGCGGGCCGTGACCGCGCGTTCCGTGATCGCGTCTGTGGCGGTGATCGCGGTCAGCGTGTTGTGGAACGAGTGGATGCCGTATTACACCTCGGGATCAAATATCAGCCGCAGCCATTTTCCAATGGCGTTTTTCTTTCCATTTTTGACCGCGTGTACCCTCAATTTGATGCTGAACCACCTGCGCCCGAGGTGGGCGCTTTCGCGGTCGGAATTGATGGTGGTGCTCGGCTCTGGCTTCGTGGGAATCGCGCTGGCGTACGACGGATTGACCGGGCACTTTTTTGGGGTACTGGCCGCGCCCTATTACTTTGCGTCTGTGGAAAATGGGTGGGGGCTGTTGCACGACAGCATTCCCCTCTGGCTCGCGCCATCCAATGCGACGGGTGAAATGACGCGGTTTTTTGAAGGCGGGGGCGGGGCGCCGCCGTGGCGCGTGTGGGCCGTGCCGGTGTTTTGGTGGATGTGCTTTTTCGGCGCGATGGGGTTCGCGGTCTTTTGCCTGGTGGTGATTTTGCGAAAGCAATGGGTGGATCACGAGCGGTTGGCCTATCCCCTGGTCGAAGTCGCGCAATCCTTGGCGGAAACCGAACGGGGCGGCGGCTTGGAAAAAGCGTTTCGGTCGCCCTTGTTTTGGATCGCATTCTCGCTGGTGATGCTGTTGAAGCTGTGGAATATCGGCTCGTATTTCACGCCGGCATTTCCGCATATCGACATCGAGGAGGCCCTGTGGCAGCCGATTAAGGATTTTCCGTGGATGGTGAACCGCGTGAGTTTTTACGCCATTGGTTTCGGGTATTTTGCGCGCTTAGAGGTGCTGTTCAGCGTGTGGTTTTTCATTTTGTCGACCGCGTTTCAGGTGTATGCGTTCAACATCTTCGGGTACCAAATTGGCGCGGCGACCCGACACTGGACGAGCGATGCGCTGGGCTGGCAAAGCATTGGCGCGTTGGTTTTTTTGGCGGCGTGGGGGTTGTGGATGGCGCGGGCGCATTTGAAGGCGGTGGTGCGAAAAGCCCTCTATCCCAACTGCGCGGTGGATGACCGCGGCGAGTTGCTGTCCTACCGAGTCGCGGTGTTCGGCCTGTTGGGATCCTTCGCGTTCGTTGCGGCGTGGCTGCATGCGGCGGGCATGCCCTTGTGGGTGGTGTTCGCCTTTTTGATTTTGGCGATGCTGCTGTTTTTGGGGCTTGCGCGCGCCATTGCCGAACTGGGGTTGGTCTATGTGTATTACCGCATCCAACCGCACGATGCTGTGGTGCAGGCGTTTGGGTCCGGGATGATCGGGTTTTCGGGCGTGGTGGTGTTCGGGTTTATGCATGTGTTCAACCAGTGGCCCGACATCGGCAAGGGCTTTCTGATGCCGCCCTTTACGCAAGCGGTAAAAGCCGTGGATAAAGTGGTCAGCCCGCGGCGGATCACCGCCGTGCTGTGGCTCGCCCTGGCGCTGGGGTTCACCATTTCCGTGGTGAACACGCTGTATTTGAGTTATGAATACGGCGCGTACAATTTGGGCAACATGGGCATGGTGAAGACCGGCCCCGTGGCCTTTGATTTTGTGAATGCGGAAATCCGCAATCCCATGCGGCCCGGCGGCAATGGCCGGGTGATGTGGGCGCTCATCGGGATGGGCATGATGGCGGTTTTGACGACCATCCGCTACTGGGTGCCCTGGTGGCCCCTCCATCCCATCGGCTTGGCGATGCAGGGGAATTACGGGGTGAGCAAGACCGTGTTTTCGGTTTTTGTCGCATGGGCGATCAAGGCGGTCGTGATGAAGATGGGCGGCGTGCAATTATACGAAAAGGGCAAGCCGTTCTTCATCGGCCTGTTAGCGGCACAGGCGGTCAGCACGGGCCTGGTCTTTATCATCGACTGGTTCTATTTCCCGTTGCAAGGCCACAACGTGCACAATTTTTAAAATGCGCGGAGCGGGATATGACAGCGAGTAATCCGAGTATGACAGCGATAAGCCGTTCAGCGTAGGGACAGGCCCTGTGCCTGTCCGAATCCGTGACTCGTTGCGGCATCCTACGTATATAGGACACCAGAAAATTAAATTCGCATAAGTATAAATCTGAAAAGGCGATTAAACGATGCCATCGGGCAAGACGCATACGCGGATCGATCTGTGTTGCCTCGCGGTGATCCTGGGGGCAGGTGCCGTTTTTTGGGGGCATCTCGTCCGATTTTTTGGGCGCGATGCCATGGTCGAATACGCGGTCGTTTTTGTGGTGGCCTATTTGTTCGGCACGTTTTTGCTGTCGCCCGATCTGGATTTGAAGAAGAGCGATCCCCTGAAGAACTGGGGGGTTTTGCGCTGGCTGTGGCGGCCCTATGCCCGTTTTTTTAAGCACAGGGGGATTTCCCACATGCCGATTGTGGGGACGATGACGCGGGTGATTTATCTGTCCGCGGTGGTGGGCGCGCTGACCGTTGCGGCCAACGCATTTTTGAATTTGGGGTGGACGCTATCGCTGGACGATTTGAAACAGATCGATCTCAAGATGGTTCTATGGGCATTTGCCGGGCTGTGTTTGCCCGACCTGTTTCACATCGCGGCCGATCACACGCTCAAAAACGCCCGGTGACGTTTGGCGGGGGGAATCGAATTGGCAAAGCAACGCAAAAAGTTTTCCGTGCTGGTCATTCCAGACGACGGTTCGAAGAGCTTCGAGTTTCAATTCGGTTATCCCATGCTGTGGGCGATGGGCATCGTCTCGGTCTTTTCGCTGTATATGGTCTTTGCAGGCTTTGGGTTTTTCTTAAAATCCAGATATTGGGAACACGCCGCTCAAACCCGTGAACGGGACAATGCGCGCCTGCGTGCCGATGTGGCCCGCGTGGATGAATTGGCACAACTGGTGACGCACATGAAGGCAGGAGAACAGCAACTGCGCTCCGTGTTGGCGAGCCACATCAACTTGCCGCCCACGCCTTATGAAGCGCGATCTGCGGCGGTCGCAACGCTGTTGGAACGCCCATCTGACGGACGCGACCGGCATTGGCGCCCCGCGATCTGGCCCATATCGCCTGCGGTGGGATGGATGTTGCGCGGGGTCGCGTCTGCGGAGGGCATCGTCCAATCGGGGATCGATATCGCCGCGGTTGCGGGAACGGCCGTGCGGGCCACAGCCGATGGACAAGTGAAATTTGCAGGTGCGGACCCGGCGTTGGGCCATCTGTTGGTTATCGATCACGGTGGGATTTATACGACTCGATACGGCAACAATCGCGTGTTGCTCGTCGAGGAAGGCACGCGGGTTCGGCAGGGGCAATACATCGCGCTGGTGGGCAGTTCCGGGCGCGGTGCGGCTCCCCATTTACACTACGAGGTGCTCGAATCGGGGCGGGCACGCGATCCGCGAGATTTTCTGCCGGGGGAATGAAGCGGGAGAAGGGAAGGACGAAACGCGCGTTTGTGACGCGCGTTTTTTTTAGACAGAGGACTGATACCGCCCGCGAGGCAAGAGGCGGCGGGCATTGTGGTGGCTGAGCTTGACCTCCATGAACACGTCGTTGCCCTCGTAGTCCGTATGCAGGATTTCGCCGATGCGATAGAGTTCGGACAAGAGCTTGCCCTCGCGCTGCGGGATTTGAACGCGCAGGGTGAGGCGGTCGCCCTCGAGGTGGTCGTAGATGGCCCAGCGCAGGTCGTCGAGGCCATCGCCGGTTTCAGCGGAAATCCACACCGCGTCCGGATAGGTCGTCGCGAGGTGTTCGCGTCTGGCCGGATCGCGCAACAGATCGCTTTTGTTGAACGCCATCATGGTCGGTCGGTCCGCCACGCCGAGTTCGCCGAGCACGTCGATCACCGTGGCGATGTGTTCTTCGCAGGCGGGATGGCCGGCATCGACGAGGTGGAGCATGAGATCGGCGCCGATGGCCTCCTCGAGGGTGCTGCGAAATGACGCGACCAAGTGGTGGGGGAGCTTTTTGATAAATCCGACCGTGTCCGAGAGGAGCATATCGCGGTTGTAGCCGAGGGAGACGCGGCGCGTGGTGGAGTCCAAGGTGGCAAAGAGGCGGTTCTCGATCGGGACATCTGCGCCGGAAAGGGCGCGCATCAGGGTGGATTTGCCCGCGTTGGTATAGCCGACGAGGGCTACGCGAAAGAGGTCTGCGCGCTGTTTGCGGGCAATGGCGCGCTGTTTGGCGATGCGGCCGAGGGCGCGTTTGAGAACCGTGATGCGGCGATGCGTTGCGCGTCGATCCACTTCGAGCTGGGTTTCGCCCGGCCCGCGCGTGCCCACGCCGCCCGTGCCGCCGCCTGCTTGGCGCGATAAGTGCGTCCATTGTCGGGTCAATCGGGGTAGCATGTAGATGAGTTGGGCCAATTCGACTTGGGTTT
Source organism: Candidatus Latescibacterota bacterium (assembly GCA_965242535.1). GTDB lineage: Bacteria > Latescibacterota > UBA2968 > UBA2968 > UBA2968 > VXRD01. The sequence continues at coordinate 2,418,982 of OZ251458.1, read as the reverse complement.
GCGCTTCGCGGGTCTTGGCGCGGCTGGCAAAGATGTCGAGGATGAGCCGGCTGCGGTCGATGATTTTGACTTCCATCAGGGTTTCGAGATTGCGGGTTTGCGCGGGCGAGAGGTCTTCGTCAAAGATGACGACCCGTGCGCGGTGCGTGGCGACTTGCTGGACGAGTTCCTCGGCTTTGCCGCGGCCGATGAGGTAGGCGGGATCCCTGTGCTGGCGTTCCTGAAGCACCTGCGCGACGACCTCGACCCCTGCCGTGTCGGCCAAGAGCGCGAGTTCGTCGAGGGTGTCCCGCGCTTCGCCGACCGAGACGCCGGGCAACGCGAGGCCGACGAGGACGCCCCGTTCAGAGGCGTGTTCTTTTTTGAGATCGTGCATGGCAAAAGTCTCTCAAAACGGCGATGAACTTCGATGAAATCGAGATAGACAGCGTAGGTTGGATGCCCTCGTTGTTTTGCTATTTGCCGCCTTGCGTAAGTCTCGAGTTCCCCGTCCGAGGTTTGGCGTGTGCCTATACGAATACGGAGGGTGAAACGCCAAAGCGTTCGGACAACGCACGTATCTGCCGGGCGTTCAGTTCTCGCTTGCCACACAGAATTTCCGAAAGCATCTCTGCGGACCCCACCTCGGGCAGATCCGAATGGGTCAATTCGTGCTCATCCATGAGAAAGCGCAGAGGATCCACGCCGCCTAACTGGGGCATGGGGTGGTGTTGTTCCTCCCACGCATGGACAACAGTGCCTAGCGTATCGAAAAAAGAATAAAGCGGATGCCGCTCATCCGTGCCCACCTCATCGATGAGGCCGTTGAGGCGTTCCCGTGCCAAATCGTATTCTCGCTCACTCCGAATCTCGAGTAAGGCACTCACTTGCGTCCACGATCGCTGAAGTTGTGGGGTCATAGTATTGCAACGCCCGTGCGGGCGTCTATCCCAAGGAAAAATGCAATTTCTTACCGACTGCTCTTGCGTACTTTCCCAAAGTTGACAGCCTCATGTCTTCCGCATGGTTTTCTATTTTCGAGATAGCGGATTTTTGGGTATTCAGCTTTTGTGCCACCTCGGCTCGGGTTAAACCCGCCTCTTCCCGAGCTTGTCGGAAAAGCACGCCGATCTTAAATTCCAAATAACCAACTTCGTAACGCTCGGCAAATTCGAGGTCTCTCGCCTTGCGTTTTTCGACATATTTTTTTAAGTCACTCATCGTTTTTTTGAGCACGCCCTTAATACCACTTTGATGCCGCAGAAACCAATGGGCGAACTGTTGCGAGGGTTAACAGTTCGCCCATTTTCTTGGATCACATTGAAGCAGAATTGCCCGTGTGGATCAAATTTCGGTTTTGCCCTGGAGAGAGAGGAGTTGATCGCGCAACTCGGCGGCGCGCTCGAAGTCTTCGTGGCCCACGGCTTCGCGGATCTGGTCGTGCAAATCCTGCGACCGGGATTTGGGGCGGTCGCGGCGAATCTCGTCTGCCCACTCTTGGAGGAAGGCGATTTCTTCGCTGTCTTCGATGAGGTCGTGCCGATCGAACTCCTCGAAAAAGGATTGGAGCTCTTCGATGCCCGCGTCGATTTTTGACAAGGCCATGTCGTAGGATTCGCGCTCGAGGTGCATCAACACTTCGGCGCGCACGCGATGCCCAATGACAAAGGGCCGATAGTGCTCAAAGGCCAGCCGGTCTTCCTCGTCCTCTGCGTATTCTTTGACAAAGTCGAAGAGCGCGAGGTTTCTTTCGGCGTCCTTTTTGGCATTGAGGTAATCGCCCATTTCGAGAAAGCTGATGCGGCGATGGTAGTACTGAAGGGCTTCCATTTGCAGGGCCATGCAGGTTTCCGTATCGAGCGAGAAGTTTTTCGCGCCAGTTTTTCGCGCCTGTGCCCGGTAGTAGTGCAAGAGCGATTCATAGCCGTAGGGACTCTGGCCGTCGGGGCGACCGGTCACATCCATTTGCAAGATGCCCATTTCAATGCGGAGTTGGATTTTTTTGCGCCCGTCCCGTCCCGCGATTTTGCGAACACACAGTTGACCGGGATCACAGGGCCAGGCATCCAGAAGAGGTTGAATGTCCTTACTCATCGGCGTGTATCCTCCGTTTGTGGGTTGGCTACAACGACTAAGCTCAAATCAGTTTACGCTAATCACCTGTCATTGTCAAGGGATTAGGGCGGCGTACGACGCGGAGAAAGATGTGAAATGTAGAAGAGGGAAGGCGTAAAAAGCGAGACAGCCCTCCCAGTTCCACACCCAAAACAAAAGTCACTAGTACGTCGTGCTTGCGCGTGTTGCTTTCGTCAGAATGACGACGGTCAGATCGACCGCTGATTACTGGCCGCTGACGACTGAAACCCCCAACTCATCCGCGGTTTCGACCGTGTTGTGCCACGTCTCGTCTTCGATAAAAACGCCTTCGGCTTCGCGTTTGGCGCGGGTGTCGTATTCGATTTCGCCGGGGAGGTAGATCTTGTCTGTGCCGGGTTGGGTTCGGGAGGATTTGATCCAGTCGCAGAGCCGGCCGATTTCGTCGAGATAGTCGCCGAGGGCGATGAAGCTGTCGATTTTGATGGCCATGGCGATGTAACCGCTGCCACCGCGCGTGGGTTGTTCCGAACTGCATCCCGCCCATGACAGGCCGCCCGCGATGGCGTCGATCATCATGCCCAAGCCGTATCCCTTGTGCCCTTGGGGCCCGCCCAAGGGCAGCATCGCCACGTCGCCATCTTTGAAGCGATTGGGGTCGTTTATGGCGTTGCCGTCTGCGTCGATGAGCCAGCCATCGGGCGTTTGTTGCCCGCGTGCGCGATACACATCCACCTTGCCACCGGCAGACATGCTCGTGGTGATGTCGAGCATGAGCGGCGGGCCGTGGGGCGTGGGCGCAGCAAAGGCGAGGGGATTGGGCGGCAATCGCCGGTTCGTACCGCCAAAAGGCGCGGTAAAACGGCCGCCGCCGTTGAGCATCAGCAGGCCAATGCAGTCGCGCTCCGCGGCTTTGGGGGGGTAATCGCCCAAGCGACCGATGTGGCTGGAGCGGTGGACGGCCACGGCGCCGAGGGTGTGTTCAAGGGCGCGATCCGTCGCCATTTGCATGGCTTTGTGGGCGACGACGATGCCGATGGCGCGCTCCGCGTCAATGACCGCAGAGACGGGCGTTTCCCGAATGATTTTGAGCTCGCGCACGGGTTTGATGTTGCCGGCGCAGATGCCGCGAATGTAGCCAGGCGTGCGGATGACGCCGTGCGAGTCGTGCCCGTAGAGGTTGGCATCGACGAGGTGATCCGCGACGATGTCGGCTTGATCTTCTGGAAATCCCGCGGCGCGATACAGTTCGCGTTGCAGGGTTCTAAGGTGCGTCGCGTCAATGGTGGGCATGCTGTGGTGTCCTTTCGGTGAATGATGCCCCTCTCCGCACGGGTTTGGCCTAGAGCGAAGCGGAGCGAGTAACGGGGTTGCGGATGGCGTCATGGTATTTTCATTTTACAGAATTGCAAAGCGATTTTTGAGCGTGACTGAAACGGGATTGACTTTTTTTGGCAAATGTGGTAAGTATCCCAAGGGTCGCGGGCCGCGAATCCGTTCGTTTTGCGAACCGCCGACCGCTTGGGGTATGGGTTGGGTTTCTGGGATTCACCACCGACGACTGAGAGGACGACATGGCAAAACTCGGATTGGGCGTCATTGGATGCGGCAACATGGGCGCGAGTCTGGCAGAGGGCGCGCGAAATTTGGATTGTGCTCAGGTGGTTTGCGCCAGCGATGTGGATGGCGAAAAAGGTCGCGCATTGGCCGAGAAAATGGGATGCGATTACGAGGCCGATTACCGAGGGATGCTCATACGCGAAGATGTGCAGGCCGCGTTGATCGCCACGCCGCCGTTTTTGCACGTCGATCCCACATTGGCGGCAGCGCAGGCGGGCGTGCACGTGTTTTGCGAAAAGCCCATGGCCCCCACGCTCGCGGGGTGCGATGAGATGATCGCCGCGTGTGAGGCGGCCGGGGTCGCGTTGGGCATTGGGCTGGTGTGTCGCTTCCATGCGGTGCATCGCAAGGTGCGCGATTTGGCACGCGGGGGCACTTTGGGCGCGCCCATCTGTTTGACGGTACACCGCTTGGGCGGCGGTTGGGGCGGCAGGTGGGCGGCGACATGGCGCGAGTCGCGGGCCAAGAGCGGGGGCACGCTGATGGAAGTGAACGCCCATGAAATCGACTTTATGCGCTTTGTCATGGGCGAGGCCGAATCGGTTTCTGCCGTGGGCGGGCAATACGTGCAAACGGAGACGGATTACCCCGATGTCGCGCTCGCGTCCATCCGATTCAAAAACGGCGGGATCGGGGTTTTGCATTCGAGTCAAGCGAGCGCGATTGGGGGATATGGCGGGCGGTTGGACTGCGTCTCGGGGTCCGTGGTTTTTCCCTCGTTTTGGGGGCGGGATGGCGGCTTGCGCTACAAGCGGTACGACGGCGATGAGACGGCGGTTGCCTCAACGGAGTTGGAACAGGACGAGAATCCGGTAAGCCAAGAGATTCGCACGTTTTGCGAGGCCGTACTCCGAGGGGACGATCCGCCCGTGTCCGGCGCCGATGGCCGCGCAGCCGTAGAGATCGCCCTGGCCGCGTACCGATCCATTGAAACGGGCGAGTCCGTCCCCTTGCCTTTTGAGGAATAGACGAACCCCGCCCGACCCCAAAATCAGCAGTCAGTGGTTAGCGGTCCGTCCCACACTGCCACCTGCGAACACCACGCGAGAGTGTAGGGACAGGCCCCTGTGCCTGTCCGAAGACAGGAGACGGGAGAAACAATCGCAATCGTAGGGACAGGCCCCCGTGCCTGTCCGAAGATGGAACTGCGAAAAACGGAGATCGGCGAGGGACGCAACAGGCGGATGTGGGGTTCATCCGCGCAATCCTCGAATCCGCGATTCAGACAAATGACGCGATGCACGGCAGAGACAATGCCCACAAAGGAATGGAGCGAGCATGAAGGCGAGTGATTTGAGATCGGATCGGTTTTGCGAGGGGTGGTGGAATGGGGTTTTTTGTTTTCTGATGCCCTTACTCAAAGCCATCAAAACAGCCCTTGCGTTCATCTCTCAAAGAATCCCTGCTCCCCCTTTCCTTGTAGGAAAGGGGGCCGGGGGGATAGGTCCCATGGACGCCACCCAAAGGAGGAACGCGAATGCTTTTGCGGCTATGCGGGGGCTTGCGTCTCGGTTCTCATACCCCATTGGACAGATGTGGGAACCACACCCCAAAATTTCCCCGCGCGATGTGAGCAGAGGGCAGCGCACGCCTCGCCTTTTATCCGTGTGCGTCCGCGTTCTTAGGTGGTTGCTCTTGCCGTTCTTTGCGTCTCGCGTCTCGCGTCTCGCCTTATGCCTCGTTTTGGGACTGTCGTCCGTTTGCGCGGCGGCGATAGGCGGTGGGCAGGCCAATGTCGGCAAAGTGCTCATCCCGATGGATGTGACGCAAACCGATCACCTCAAAGCCTACGGCATCGCGTTTTGGGCCTTGCAGGAGGGCCATCCCGTGGAGTGGTTGCTCAATTACCGGGGCGGCGCCTTTCTCATGGATTTCCACGAGACCATCGCGCGCGAAGCCCGGATACGCGCCGTGTCCTTTCAGGCCATCTCCGCAGCGCAGGCCACGCGCATCTACGCGGATATCGAATCGGCCAACATGAACCGCATGCACCTCGAAAAAGCGCCGCGCATCGCGGTCTATACCCCGCCGCACAAACAGCCTTGGGACGACGCCGTCACATTGGCCCTCACGTACGCGGAAATCCCCTACACCACGTTGTGGGACGAGGAAGTGCTATCGGGACAACTCGAGGACTACGACTGGCTGCACCTGCACCACGAAGATTTTACGGGGCAATACGGCAAGTTTTACCGCAGCCACGGGCGCCAACTCTGGTACCGGCGGCAACAGGCCGAGTTTGAGGCCCTCGCGCGCAAATTGGGATTTGCCAAAGTCTCGCAACTCAAGGGCGCGGTCGCACGGGCCATTTACAACTACGTGGCGCAAGGCGGATTTCTCTTTGCCATGTGCTCGGCCACCGATACCTTTGACATCGCCCTCGCCGCGGGGGGAGTCGATATTGTCGATGGCGTTTACGATGGCGATCCTGCCGATCCCATGGCGCGGCAAAAACTCGATTTTTCGCGCACGGTCGCTTTTGAAAACTTCGATTTGGTGATGGACCCGCTGGAATACGAATACGCGGATATCGACCTGTCGCCCACGGAAATGAGCCAGATCAAAGATGCTGACCTGCACGCCTTTTCCCTGTTTGAGTTTTCCGCCAAATACGACCCCGTGCCCACGATGCTCACGCAGAACCACACGCCCATCGTACCCGGGTTTTTGGGACAAACCACGGCGTTCCGCAAAGACCGCATCAAAAAATCCGTGACCATCATGGGCGATATCCCTGGCACGAACCACGTCAAATACATCCACGGCAACATCGGGCGGGGCACGTTCACATTTTACGCGGGACACGACCCGGAAGACTACCAACACTTCGTCAACGACCCGCCGACGCAACTCGCCTTGCACAAAAATTCGCCGGGCTACCGCCTCATCCTCAACAACATCCTCTTCCCCGCGGCGAAGAAGGAGAAGCGGAAGACGTGAGAGGGGAGAGGCGGAAGAGGCGTGAGAGGCGAGAGGCGAGAGGCGAGAGGCGAGAGGCGGGAGAGGCGAGAAGGCCATCTATCCCAAGCGGTCCGTGGTCAGTTATCTCGCCCTGTCCCACCAACTGTAGGGACAGGCCCCCGTGCCATTTGTACCAACTAATTTATTATTGAGATCGCTTTGCCGTTCCACCGTCCTTCAGAGAAGCCATCGCCAAACATGCGATCCCAAAAGTTCATCAACGAAAGCCATCGGGCACAGCGCGCAAGTCCGTCTCGCAACGCACTTCTGTTTTGCAATCCCCTTGGCAGGCTGGCGCATGTCGTGCGATTACAAAAGCGATTTGCGCTGTGCCTAGCCCCTCGGCGCATGAGAGCGGCATTTTTTGCCTACTTTTTTTTGCTGTTGAAAAAAAGTAGGTCGCCGAAGGCATCAAAGGCAACAAACGATGCTGTAGGACCAAACGTTTTAGAAAAGCGAGCAATGTCTGTGCTGATGGGTGTAGTATCATTTAATTTACGGAGTATTTAGTTGGTACAGATGGCCCCCGTGCCTGTCCGCGCCTAATAGGAAAGGTACAAGGCGAGAGACGCGAGATACCCGCCAGTCGTCATTCTGGCAAAAGCCGGAGCCCCGTGACTTTCCGGCGAGGGTAGGTAGTGACTGACAACTGATTCCAAAGGACACGCCATGCAAGACGCAACACCTGATAACGACCTCCAAACCGTTGAACACCTGAAAACCGCCTGCGATCAGATCACCGCTGAACTCGGCAAGGTGATCATCGGGCAACGGGAAATCGTCGATCAACTCCTCATCGCCCTGCTCTGCGGAGGGCATTGCTTGCTCGTCGGCGTGCCGGGGTTGGCAAAGACCTTGCTCATCAGCACCCTCGCCCGCGCCTTGGACCTGTCGTTTAGCCGCATCCAGTTCACGCCCGACCTGATGCCGTCCGACATCACGGGCACCGAAGTCCTTGAAGAGGATCACGCCACGGGCCACAAAACATTTCGCTTTGTCAAAGGCCCGTTGTTTGCCAACATCATCTTGGCCGACGAGATCAACCGCACCCCGCCCAAAACGCAGGCCGCTTTGTTGCAGGCCATGCAAGAACACGAAGTCACGGCCGGCGGCGGGACCTTTCGCCTCGAAGAACCGTTCTTTGTCTTGGCAACGCAAAATCCCATCGAACAAGAAGGCACGTATCCCCTGCCCGAAGCCCAACTCGACCGCTTTATTTTTAATTTGTGGATCGATTATCCCACCGAAGAAGAGGAACGCGCCATCGTCAAAGCCACCACGGGCGCGCAAACCCATGACGTAGAGCCCGTGCTCGATGCGGGGCGGATTCGCGACCTCCAGCAACTCATCCGCAAAGTGCCCGTTGCCGATCACATCGTCGAGCACGCGGTGGACTTGGTTCGCAAAACGCGCCCACAGAATGCGGACGCATCTATCGCGCGCATGCTCCGATGGGGCGCCGGGCCGCGCGCGTCGCAGTGCCTCGTCTTAGGCGCCAAAGCGCGTGCCGTACTCAGCGGTCGCTTTGCCCCTTCTGTTGAAGACGTATCCTTCGTCGCCAAACCCGTGTTGCGCCATCGCTTGGTCACGAGTTTCAACGCCGAAGCCGAAGGCATCACCCCTGCGGACCTCATCGATCAATTGCTGGAGGGGAAGGTATAAGAGGGGAAACGCATCCGCATGAGTGGGATTCTCTTTACCATTCTCCTCGCCATCTTGGGCGCGACGGTGACCATTTTGTTGAATCTGCCCGAGTAACCCCTCACCTCATCGCATCTGTAAAAAAGAAAGGAATCGCATGCCCATTCCCATCATTGATCCGTCCCAAGCCACCACCAACGAAAGACTGACAAGGCTTGAAGCCATTGCCGAACAACACAAGCAAGGCTTGATCAGTCTTGAAGATCGCATGGACAAGCGCATGGACAATATTGAAGATCACATGCAAAAGTCCTTCCGTTGGCTCATTGGGATTCTCTTTACCATTCTCCTCGCCATCTTGGGCGCGACGGTGACCATTTTGTTGAATTTGCCCGAGTAACCCCATCAACCTCCCTATTTATCATAAGAGAAAGGAATCGCATGCCCATTCCCATCATTGATCCGTCCCAAGCCACCACGAACGAAAGACTGACAAGGCTTGAAGCCATTGCCGAACAACACACCCTCGCCCTGGCCGAGATCAAAGCACATATCGCAAGGGTTGAAGATCGCATGGACAAGTCTTTCCGTTGGCTCATTGGGATTCTCTTTACCATTCTCCTCGCCATCTTGGGCGCGACGGTGACCATTTTATTGAATTTGCCCGAGTAACCCTATCAACCTCCCTATTTATGAAAAAAGAAAGGAACCGCATGCCCATTCCCATCATTGACCCGTCACAAGCCACCACCAACGAAAGACTAACAAGGCTTGAAGCCATTGCCGAAGAACACAAGCAAGGCTTGATCAGTCTTGAAGATCGCATGGACAAGCGCATGTCCAATATTGAAGATCACATGCATAAGTCCTTTCGTTGGCTCATTGGGATTCTCTTCACCATTCTCCTCGCCATCTTGGGCGCGACGGTGACCATTTTGTTGAATTTGCCCGAGTAACCCCATCAACCTCCCTATTTATCATAAGAGAAAGGAACCTCATGCCCATTCCCATCATTGACCCGTCGCAAGCCACCACCAACGAAAGACTGACAAGGCTTGAAGCCATTGCCGAAGAACACAAGCAAGGCTTGATCAGTCTTGAAAAGCGCATGGACAAGCGCATGGACAATATTGAAGATCGCATAGCAAGAGTTGAAGATCACATGCAAAAGTCCTTCCGTTGGCTCATTGGGATTCTCTTTACCATTCTCCTCGCCATCTTGGGCGCGACGGTGACCATTTTGTTGAATTTGCCCAAGTAATCCCCTTCACCTCATCGCATCTTCAAAACAAAAAGAAAGGAATCGCATGCCCATTCCCATCATTGACCCGTCCCAAGCCACCACCAACGAAAGACTGACAAGGCTGGAAGCCCTTGCTGAACAACACACGCTCGCCCTGGCCGAGATCAAAACACATATCGCGGGGAAGTCTAGTTGGTTGACCTCGGCATGGTGGCAAAGATCAGGCCTCGTCTTGTAATTAGCATCCCCGCCCTTGACCAAGACCGCGCCTTCCCGCCTTCTCCATCTGTTTCTCGCATCCCCGCCCACTTGGTCGTTTGACGAGTTGTCCGAGTTCTTTGGAAGGACATGACGATGCCCCATCGCCAGGGCCTATACCTCATCCTCGCCTTCGCGTTGCTCTTGCGCGTGGGGTTTGGCCTAACGCAATCCGATTTAATCCATGCGTCCGACGAGCGGCATTGGGATGGCTTGGGAAAAGCCTATCTCGCGCTGGGCGTCCTGCATCCGGATACCGGGATGTATCGCCCGCCGCTATACGGCTTGTTCCTCGCGGGCATCTATCGGATGTTCGGGCACGCGCCCGCCATCGTGCGAATCGCACAAGCGATCCTAGGTGCCATAACCTGTTGGCTCATCTACCAGATCGGATGCAAAATGGGCCAGGGCAATGCCCGAGTCGGACTCGTGGCCGCGGGCTTGTTCGCCATCTATCCCCTGTTCGCATTCTTCCCGGCCGTGCTCATGGCCGAAACCCTGTTGGTCTTCCTGACCACCGCTAGCTTCGCGTGCTACCTCCGGTTTTCGCAACAAAGCACATCCAGGCGGGCCATGGCCTTTGGCGCGGCCGTGGGCCTATCCGCGCTGTGCAAGCCGGTCTTATTGCCGTGGCTCCTGCCCGTGCTCGCGGTATGGGCATGGCACTCTCACCTGTCCCGCACGCAAAGAGCCGCGCGCATCGCGGTCATCATCGGATCGGCCCTCGCGGTCATCGCGCCGTGGACCGCGCGCAACTACGCCCTGTCCGGCGAAATCGTGCCCATCTCCGCCAATTTGGGGATCAACTTGCTCGTGGGCGCGCATCCCCAAAGCCGCGGGTATTACGACAATCAGATCGACTACTTGGCGCGCTATCGCGCCCTGGCCGACACATCCCACGCCGCGGTGGCGGACCGCAAAGTGGCGGGCATCGCCTTGGGCTGGATCGCGGACGATCCCCTGCGCTACCTGCGCTCGAGTCTCGACAAATTGTTCTATTTCTGGTGCCCATGGGTACCGGGCGAATCGCCGTTACGCAATGCGGTCGCCGCGCTGTCCTGCGGCCCGGTCTTGTTCCTCGGCCTCGCAGGCGCGTACGGCCAACGCCGCACAACCGAAGGCATGGGCATCGTCTCGCTGGCGCTTTGCATGTCCGCCCTGCACATGGTATTCTTTGCCCACACGCGCTTTCGCCTGCCCATAGACGCGATCCTGTGCGCGTCTGCGGCCTGGGTCTTGGTGCAACGCGTCGACCGATGGAAAACCCCATGCACATCGCTCGGACAAACTCGCGGTCATCCGTCGTCTTGGTGCAACGCGTCGACCGATGGAAAACCCCATGAGTGCTGAAGCCATCCATCCGCGCCACGCGCCCTTGTTGTGGGCCGTCTGTGCCCTGCAAGTCGCGTTGATCGCCGCGTCCTTTTTCATCTCGGCAATCCTCCCGGTGATCTGCGTGTTGACCCTGATCTCCGCGGTCGCGCTGTTCGGATCGATCACCCTGTCCGTGCTCTACTTGTGCTTTGTGGCCGCGGTCGTGCCCTCATGGTTCTACGAAGATTATCTCCTCTTGCCGCTGGATTTTAAGTTTTACGAGGGGCTGTTCGCGCTCGTGATGGGCATGGCCGGCCTCGCGTATTTGTCCGAAGGCCGATGGAATTGGCGGCGGCACACCGCGTTGGATCGCCCGATGTGCGCGTTGCTCGGCTTGGTGGTTTTCTCGTGCGTGCTCGGCTTGATATACGGGCAATCGGTTTCGCAACTGCTGCGAGACGTGCGCTATCCCCTGTACTACGCGCTGTTCTTTGCGGTGACGTGGTTTTTTGACGCGCGCCGCGCCGCGACATTTTTGTACCTGTTCGCGCTCATCGCCGCCATCGTCGGCATCGAGTACTTGACCGAGTTTTTTCTTGAGGTGGATACCGATATCGCGGGCGGTTTTGTGCGCGTCGCGCGCCTCGAAGGCATCGTATTGCTCATGGGCGTCCTGCTCGTCGCGGCCATTTTGGTCTGTGAACCGCGCGCGTACAAACGGGCGTGGGCCTGCGTTGCCATGTTGCCCATCGGCTTGGCGTTGCTTTTGACCGTGGGGCGCAGCATGTGGATTTCGCTGTTCGTCGGACTTTTCGCACTCGGCGGATTGATCGCGCTGGACAAACGCGCAGCTGGCCGACGGCTGTCGCGGTTTGTCATCGTCCTCGCCATTCCTTCGATGCTGATCGCGATGGGCTACGTCTTTCAGCAACAGACGCGCACGGCTTTGGGCGATGTGGCGCGAAATCGCGTGGCCCAAAGCGCGGAAGCCATCGCCGGGCGGCTCATCCCCTACGGCAAAGCGCTCGAGAGGATCCGCCAACGCCCCTTGCTCGGCGGCGGGCACGGCCAAACCGTGACGTTTTTGGTGGCGTTTCCAATACCCGAAGTGAAGAACGTGGGCGGGGTTGACAACGTGTATTTGACCATCGGCATGCGAATGGGCCTCATCGGCATAGCCGCGTTTTTGTGGGTCTATGTCGCGGCCCTGCGGTGCGCGTACCGCTTGTTTCAACGGAGTTCCAATGCCCACACGCGCTTGTTTTGCGCGGCGTTTATCGCCATCTACTCCGCCCTGCTCGTCCACGGCATGGCCGATGCCACGCTCTTCGTCAACCGGCTGATCTTCATCCACGCGACATTTTTGGGCCTCGTCGCGCGCCTATTCGCCGAGGAGAACGACCATGCCTAAACGCGCAACGGCCATCGTCGTCAACTGGAATGCCGGGCCGCGCCTGTCCCAATGCGTGGCGGCCTTGCTCGATCAGCGCGGCGTCGAACTCGACATCCTCGTCGTCGACAATGCCTCGTCAGACGACAGCCTGGCAACCCTCGCCGGGTACGGGGATCGCGTGCGCGTGGTGCAAACCGGCGAAAACCTGGGTTTTGGCCGCGCCATCAACCGGGGATTGGCCGCGTCCGACAGCGAGATCGCCCTAGCCCTCAACCCGGACGTCGCGCTGCGCTCCGACGCGGTCAAAACGATGATCGCCTTTCTAAACGCGCATCCCGACGTGGGCATGGTCGGCCCGCGCTTAAAAGACGCGGACGGACGCATCATCGCCTCGTGCGGCGACGCGCCGAGGCTCACTTGTGAAATTTGTCGCAAATTCCTATTGCACAAGCTCTTTCCGGCGCTTAATTTTCGCCGCCGAAGCCCCGCCAAGCCCGAACTCGTGGATTGGGTCACCGGGGCGTGTTTTGCCGTGCGCCGCCGCGCCATCGCCGAGGTCAATGGGTTGGACGAGGCCATTTTTATGTACTACGAAGACGTCGATCTCGGCCTGCGGATCCGACGCGCGGGTTGGCGAGTCGCGTACCTGCCCCACGCTTCGGGCACGCACATCGGCGGCGAGAGCTCCAAACAGGTCTTGACGCGCATGCTCGTGGTCAGCGAGGCGTCTTATGCCTATTTTATCCGCAAACACCTTGGGCATTGGGCATCGCGCTTGCTCCTCGCGTTGCGCCCCATCGAAATGATGCTGCGCGCCGCGCTTTGGACAGGTGCGTTTCTCATCGCCCGCAACCGTCGCCCCGAGGCGCGCGCGCGCTTGCGGGCCTATTGGCTCGTTCTCAAAAGGGGCGTCGTAAGGGCATAGTAAGGGCGTAAAATGTTACGCCCGTAGAGGAAATATATGATTCCCATTTTTCGTCCCTGTTTTGACGAGGCAGAAGTCGAGGCCGTGCGCGAGGTCTTGTTGTCCGGCTGGGTCGGCCCCGGGCAAAAGGTCGAAGAACTCGAAGCGCGATTTGCCCAGTACGTCGGCGCGTCCCATGCGGTTTCCGTCAATTCGTGTTCTGCCGCGCTCCTGTTGGCTTTGAAAGCCCTAAACGTGGCCGGCGGCGAGGTCATCACCACATCCATGACCTTTGTATCGACCAACCACGCGATTTTGCAAAATGGCGCCGCGCCCGTGTTTTGCGACATCGACCCGCAAACCCTGAACATCGATCCCAAAGCGATTGAGGCGCGCATCACCCCGCGCACCCGCGCGATTATGGTCGTGCATTTTGCCGGGCACCCCTGCGACATGGACGCGATTTTAGCCCTTGCAAATTCGCACGGGATTCCAGTCGTGGAAGACGCGGCACACGCCTGCGGGGCGCGCTACAAAGATCGGATGATCGGCGGGATGGGCACGGCGACGTGTTTTAGCTTTGACGCGCGCAAGAATTTATCGACCTGTGACGGCGGGATGTTGACCACCGACGATGCGGACTTGGCCGCCCATGCGCGCAAATTGCGCTGGCTGGGCATTTCCCGCGGCACTTATGATCGGTTTCGGAAAAACGACAGCGAGCGGCGATGGGAATACGAGGTGGGCGAACTCAGTTCCAAATGCTACATGAACGATCTCAACGCGGCTATCGGCTTGGTGCAACTCGGCAAATTGGAATCCGCCAATGCCCAACGCCGAGAGATTTCTCTGCAATACAAACGCGCCTTTGACGATCTCGACTGGTTGCAAACGCCCACGCAAAAACCCGATGTTCGCAGCGCGATGCACGCTTATGTGGCCCGCACGCCCCAGCGCGATGGCCTCATCGATCACTTGGCGCAGCGCGGCATAGACGCGGGCGTGCATTACAAACCCTGCCATCTCTTCGACGTGTATCGCCCCTACCGCGCGGCCCTGCCGGTCACAGACGCGCTGTGGCCCCATCTGATAACCCTGCCCATGTTCCCGAGTATGACCGAGGGCGAAATCGAGCGAGTCATCGATGCGGTGCGCGATTTCAGCCCCTAATCCTCCGGTACCCGCATGAAACTCATTGTCCAAATTCCCTGCCTCAACGAAGCAGAAACCCTGCCAGCGACGATTGAGGATATTCCGCGCGAAATTCCAGGCATCGACAAAGTCGAGATCTTGGTCATCGACGACGGGTCGGTTGACCGCACGGCTGAAGTGGCGCGGGATGCACGGACAGGCACGGGGGCCTGTCCCTACCGATGATGATTGCAGGGCGAACTGACCCCTGACCTCTCCCGTCTCCCGTCTCCCCTCTTGTGCCTTTTGTGGCTAAACTCCCGTCTCCCGTCTTGTATCTTCAGACGGGCGCGATGGACTGACCTCTGATCGTTTCGCCGCGGGATGCACGGACAGGCACGGGGGCCTGTCCCTACCGATGATGATTGCATGGCGAACTGACCCCTGACCTCTCCCGTCTCCCCTCTTGCGCCTTTTGTGCCTTTTGTGGCTAAACTCCCGTCTGCCGCCTCCCGCCTCCCTCCTCACCCAAAGGTATCTCTTGACGCCCATCATCACATTTTTCGTTCCCGCGATCTTGGCGATTTTGTTCGCGGCACTCGCGCGCCTGATTGCAAAACGCACGCGCCGCTTTGGCGTGCCCGTTTCCACTTTGGGCGGTCCAGCTCTGCTGGCCGCTCTTTTTTTTGGCTTTTATTTTGCCCCGCTCCCACTGGGGCTCGTCGTAGGTGCGGTGGGGATGGCAACGATCGGCTTCGTGGACGACTGGCGTCCGTTCTCGCCCATGCACAAATTCGCCTTGACCCTCGCGGTTGCGGTCATAGTCGCAGGTCTGGGGCCTCGCATCCAGCTCACCGAAGTCGTCTGGATCGATGGCGCGTTGACCGTCCTGTGGATGGTGTGGATGTGCCATGCGTTCAATGTGCTGGACATGGCGGATGGCTTGTCCGCGGGCATCGGCGTCATCGCATCCCTGGCCCTGTACCTGATGGGCGCGGGCGATTGGGCGCTGGTGGCGACGGGCGCGTTGGTGGGCTATTTGGCGCACAACATCCACCCCGCACGCATCTACATGGGCGATGCGGGAAGCCTGTTGTTCGGCTTTTTGTCGAGCGGCATGGGCGTTGTGGTCGCCAATCAAGCAGGCGGTATCCGCGGCGTTGTCGCGCCGTTCATCGCGCTGGGCGTCCCCACCTTTGAGGCCGCGTTCATCAGCGCGATTCGATTTGCCAAAGGCCGTTCCATCGCGCGGGCGAGCCGCGATCACGTCGCCCAGCGGTTGGTGCAATGCGGCCTGTCCGTGCGCGTTGCGGTCGCCCTAATGTGGTCCGCGGGCCTCGTCTTCGGCGCGTTGGGCCTCGCGGTCGCGCAGGGATATTGGATCGCCGTGCTCGGCGCGTTATGCCTTGCAAGTGTCGCGTGGCTCGGCCTCTCCCGCGTGGATATGGAAGGCGATGGGTGCGACGGGCGCCCGGTTGGCGCGTTCCAAAAAAACTGGTTGATCCACCGCATCATGCGGCAGGCGATGGTCGAGGTGAAGGAATTGGCGACTGGCCGGTTGCTCGATGTGGGATGCGGCGACAAACCGCACGCCGGCATTTTTGCCGGGCGCGTGCAGCGCCACATCGGCTTGGAAAAAGGGCGCGGGCGATACGAACGGGCCGATGTGTGGGGCGATGCGCTCGCCCTTCCGTTTCGGGACCTCGCCTTCGATACCGCGTTGTGCAATCAGGTTTTGGAACACGTCCCCGAGCCGCAAGCCGCAATGGATGAATTGGCGCGCGTGTTGCGTCCCGGGGGCTACCTCATCGTCACCGCGCCGCATATTTGGGGCTTGCACGAAGTCCCGCACGATTATTTTCGCTTCACGCCCTACGGCTTGCGCCATCTCGCGGAACGGGCGGGCCTCGCCGTCTGCAAAACCCACGCGCTCGCGGGATTTTGGGTCACGGCCGGGGCGCGATTCTGCTATTATTTGGCGCGGTTTGACCGCGGGCCTTTCATCCCGTTTGTGCGAATCGGCTTTTTCCTCATCCAACTCGGCGCGCTGTTTTTAGACCGCTTGCACCGCGTGGAGAGCGACGCGTGGAATTTTCTGCTCATCGCGCAAAAGCGGGGGTAATTGGGCCATGCAGGGTTTCGAGCTCCGCTTCTCTTGATCCAACGCATCTTTGATCCGACAGAGGCGTTTAAGCAAATGGACACCGCGTTTTCGCTCGCGACGAGCCAGCGCGTCTTTGCAAAAATCGAGACCCTCGCCGACGCGCCAGGCCCTCCTGTGGAAACGACGATCGCGCACCTGAGCATCGCGGCCAGCGGTCCATAGTCCCCGCTGTTGTCAAAATTCACACTTGTGCAAAATCGCCACACATCTCATTTTTCCGTCCAACCACATCTCCCTAAAATTCAACAACTTAAAAAATCGGGTACATTGGCACTGCTTTTGCGTAATACATGGGCAGCGTCAAAACCAACCGGGCCAAACGAGATGAAAACCATTTTCCTCACATTGTCGCTGGGCATCGCGTTGCAAGGCTGCAC
This sequence comes from Candidatus Latescibacterota bacterium, assembly GCA_965242535.1. Taxonomy (GTDB): domain Bacteria; phylum Latescibacterota; class UBA2968; order UBA2968; family UBA2968; genus VXRD01. The sequence goes on along the minus strand of OZ251458.1, from coordinate 2,401,903 downwards.
CACCTACGCCCACTTTTCGGGCGACATTCGCACGAGCCTTCGCGCGCGCAATTACGAAGCCGCCCGCGCACAGATCGCCAAAGCGAAAAAAGGTGGGAATCAACTGCTCTACCTCCTCGAAAATGGCCTCCTCGCCCACTACGAGGGTCGCTACGCCGCGTCCAATCGGTATTTCGCGGACGCGGAGCGGCTCTCGGCCCAGCTCTTCACCCGCTCTGTTTCCCGCGAAGCCGCGGCCCTCGTGACCAATGACGCGGTTCGCAAGTACCGGGGCCACAGCTTTGAAATGGTCGCGGTTCACTACTACCGGGCGTTGAACTACTGGTATTTGGGCCTGCCGGAAGACGCCCTCGTCGAATGCCGCAAAGCCAATTTGAAACTCGCCCAATACGCCATCCACAACGGGCAGGCGAGTTACAAAAACGACGCGTTCATCCACTACATCACCGGCCTGTTTTACGAAGCCACCGGCGAATTTAACGACGCGTACGTTTCCTACGGACACGCACGGGACGCCTATTCGCACTACGAAAAGGCATTTGACCTCGCCCCGCCGCAAGCCGTCGCAACGGACCTCGAACACATGGCCGCCGCGCTCGACGGCGAGGGAACCGACGCACGCCTCGCCTCGTTCCATGGCATGCGGTTTGCAAAATCCGCGGGCAATGGCGAACTCGTGCTCTTTTTGGAAATCGGCTTCATCCCCCGCAAAGTGGAAGAGGAAATCGAGTTGCCCCTGTACGAAGATGACCTCAAACGCGGGAAGGAGGCCCACAAAGTCGCCGTCGATATATCGCGCCGCCATCGCGTCTATCCCATCGGCGATGTCGAATACTGGCTGCGCGTGGCCCTGCCCAAATACGAAGTCGTCGCCCCGCGCACGGATCGCGTTCGCATTCGCGCAGGCGACCGCGTCGTCCAAACGCAGATCGCGCAAAACTACGCCGCCATTGCAAAAGCGTCTCTCAAAGACGACTATCCGAAAATTATGGTCAGAACCATCGCCCGAGGATTCGTCAAATATCTCGCGTACCGCGAGGCCGACAAAAAAGACAAAGTGCTCGGGTTCTTTGCCAACTTGCTCAATGTCGCCACGGAAATCGCGGATACGCGCAGTTGGGTTTCCCTCCCGCACAACATCCAAATCGGGCGCGTCGAACTGCCGCCGGGCACGCACGCCATCACCCTCGAAGCCCTCGACGCCAATGGCCGAATCATCGAAACCGAAACATTTCGCCAGGTCGAAATCCACCCTGGCCAGCGCACGTTCTTGAATCACAGGGTCTATCAATGAGGAACTTAACAATGATACGCCTGATCGCCATCGCCTTGAGCATGGCAACAATCGGATGCGTCGCGCAGCTCATTGAGGTCGATAAGACGCAAAATCAGATACCGCGAGATGCCGTGCAAAACCTCAAAAGGGGTATGCGGGCAAAAATACAAATTCGCAAAGGAGCCCTTGTCCCTTTCACAGACCGAACTTTCGAATGTATTATCGACAAAATCGGACCGGAAACTTTGACCGTAATCACACCGCGAAAGAGCGCGTTGCAAAAATTTGAAAAGGGCATGCACACGAGCATAACGATCCGCAGAGAAATTGAAGTGCCGTTCAACGATAGGACCTTCGAATGTATCATCGACAAAATGGATCCAAACGCGATCACAGTAACCAAAACGCGATATGCTCACAGCGGCAAAAAGTTCACCTTTCACCACCTGGACATCTCGCGCATTGGACATGCCGACATGGGGCAAAAGCTCACCTTTCACCACGCCGACATTTTGAGTATCGAATACTTTGCGCCGAGATCAAACAGCAACCGATTTTTTTATCGCATCGCCCCACTCCTCGCGATTCCCTTAATTATCTACTTGTATTTTATTGCCTTGGGAAACAATCTACCCGTAGGTTAAAAACGGGGTATCCCGCGTTTATGTACCATCCGTTGCTGTACTGGGTCAATTTAGTTGCGTATTTTTCCACCTCAATCCACAAGGAGGAACGCATGAAAGGTTCACATCGGTACCCGTTGTCGGTCGCCCTTTTCGGCTTGCTGGTCGTTTCTGCGGCGAGCGCGGAGCGATCGGACTTGCCGCCCACGCGGGGCATTGTCGTCAACCTCGTCGAGTGGGATGGCGGGGAATTGCCCGCGGTGTACGAGCGCACGGCCCAACTCCCCTTCACCCGCGAGGACGTGTTGCAACTCGTGCAAAGCGATTTTGAACCCGAGCAAATCGCGCTTATGATCTCCGAGCGGCGGTACGCGGGCGACGCGTCTGCCGAAGGGCTGATCGAGCTGAAGGAAGCCGGGTTCGCGCCCGTGGTCATCCAGTCCATCTCCAAACACGCCCTCGCGCCCAACCAGTCGCTCAGCCTCACGGTCGATTTGACCTTTGACGGCACGTCCCAAACCGCGCGCCATCGCTTTTTCTACATCATCATTCCCGATGGCGAGATCGAGCGCGTCTTCACCGCGGATTTGAACGCCGTGCTCGCCGGGCAGTGGCAGCGGGATGCGTTGATCGACGCGACCGACCCCTTGTTGCCGAGAAAAATTCGGCGCGTCACCTTTTCCGGCACGGTCCCCCTCAAAACGCACGGGGACAAAACCGTTCGGATGTTCACCTCTTCGCGCCCGGGCATCCACCGCATCGAAGAAATACCCAAAACGGACCTCGGCCGCGTGCAAACGTACGCCATGACTTACCCGGTCAGTTCGCCCATTCAAGACTGCCGCGCGTACATCCGCTACGAGCGAGACGTGCTGTTGCCCGACAAGTGGCACATGGACGCTGCGCGCATGGAATGCGAGTGGCGGTGATTCGGACCTACCCCCGGCCCCTTCCTGCGAGGAAGGGGAGTAAAACGCACCGACCCGATTTTTTGTTTGAGACCGGATCCAACGCGACAGCGCCAATCCCGGTTTGAGGAGCAAAACGCACCAACCTGATTTCTTATTTTTGAGCCTCATCACCCGTAGGGACAGGCCCCCGTGCCCGTCCTCGTGACAGCCAAACTTTTCGACGAGGAGATCCGCCATGAAATTCACCATTTGGACCGCCATTGCCCTGCTCGGCATCGCAACCGGATGCGTTGGCCCTAGGGCTTTCACCAAAGGGACGTACGAAGATCCCAAAACCATCGCCTTGCTCGACGACCGATTCAACGAAAACGACATGCAACTCATCGCAAAAAAAGTCGTCCATTCGATTCTCCAAGCCCCGTTGAAAGGGGAGCAACCCGCCATCATGGTCGGCAAAATGCGGAACCGCACCACCGAACACATCGACATGGTGGCCCTGTCCGACAAAATCAAAACCGCGTTGATCCAAAGCGGCAAAGTGCGCTTTGTCGATGTGACCAACCGCCGCGACATCGCCTCGGAATACGAGTATCAGCAGTCTGGCTATGTGGATCCCGCGCAGGCCAAAGCCCCCGGCAAACAGACCGGCTCGGACATGATCCTGACGGGCACCCTCAGCGCGAACGTGCAGGAAGTCGGCAAGGAAAAGCTGGTGTACTACAAAGCCACGTTTCAACTGACGGACCTGGTCACGTCCGAAATCATCTGGACGGACGAAAAGGAAATCCGCAAAGCCTATAAGAAGCGCAGCATTGGGTTGTAGGGGGGGAAGCGGGGAGACGGGAGACGGGAGAGGTAAGAGGCAAGAGGCAAGACGGGAGAAGCAATCGCAATCGTAGGGACAGGCCCCCGTGCCTGTCCGAAGATACAAGATACAAGAGGGGAGACGGGAGAGGGGAGACGGGAGAGGGGAGACGGGAGAGGGAAGAGGCAAGACGGGAGAAGCAATCGTAGGGACAGGCCCCCGTGCCTGTCCGAAGATACAAGGGGAGACGGGAGACGGGAGACGGAAGACGGCCACCCATCTACCACCCCAAAAGGCGAGACGTGAGTTCATGAGGGGGCGGATCTTGTGATCGCCTGAGACGCAAATCGAGAGCCTGCCATCCGAGCGGGTGCAGGTTTGGGGAACACAACGCCATTTCGGAAAGGAGCAACACGATGAAACGCATGTTTTTTGTATTCGCTATCGCCCTGCTGTTGACGGGCGGCGCCAGCGCGCAAACGGGCCGCACGGATGGCGCGGAAGAAAGCGAATTTGGCACAGGGGGCTATCCCTTCGGCGAAGCGCGCCATCGCTTCTATCTCAACACGGCCTTTGGCTCTGGCTTTTTCGACAAAACGGACCTCGACAACACGCGCACGGGCTTTCTCTACGGCGCGGAACTCGGCGTTGAAATGGACGAGTGGATCGGCATTCAAGCCGGATATACCTACCTCTCTGACAGAGACATGTCCATCGTCAGCATCGGCTCGCGCTTTGCGTACGTGTTCGATCCGTTTGTGTACCACATCTCGCTCAACGCCGGGCTGTACGCGCCCACAGAAGGGGACCGCAATTTTGGTTTGGCCCCAGGCGCGGGCATCGACATCATCCTGCACGAAAGGGTGCGTATCGGACTCGATTACAAGCACGACTTCGTCTTCTCCGACAACCGCACCACCGACATCGACCGCGTCTATGCGGGCCTCAAATTCTTCTTTTGAGACCTATCCCCGTAAAGCCGTGTGAATAAAAAATAAAAGCCCCATCCGAACGCTTATGCGATCTCGGATGGGGCGTTGTTTTGATGGCTCACGGGCGAATGGCAACCGCGGGTGGGGTAGCGGGGTCATCCGCGACGATCCGCGATCCAGACGAGTTTTTACCCAAACACCTCGCTCGCGACAAATGCCATGCCCAGCGCGGCGGCGGAATCTCCCTCGATCGCCCATTCAAACCGCATGGCTTGTGAATCAAAGGGATTTTTGAGATAGATCGGCCACGCCCCATCCTCGAATCCCTCGATCACCCGCGCCAGATACCGATCTCGGAACGCGGTCTCGGCGAGGCCCCCGCCGATCACCACGAGGCCCGGATCGAACAGGCGCACCCAGTCGGCGATGGCGTGACCGAGGATCGACGCCTGTTGCAAAAAGAGCGACATGGCGAGCGCGTCGCCTCTTTCTGCGTAATCGCGGAGTTGATACGCCTTTTCCTCGATGGACGCGGCCGAGGCGTTCAGCGCGTGGCCTCGCCATCTGTCCTTTGCCAATTCAATGCCCAATCGCCGCCGCAACGCCATCAGGGAAACCCAGGTCTCCGCGCAGCCCTTTAAGCCGCACGAGCAATCGGGCAACGCGCCATCGGCTTCCCGAAACGGCACGGACGCATGGCCCACTTCCAGCGCGAGCCCGTTTGCCCCCTCGTAAATCTGCCCGCCGGGCAAAACCAATCCCCCGCCTAGGCCCGTGCCGGGCGCGATGAGCAACAAGCCGTCCTCGCTCGCCGGTCGGGCCGCGTATTCACCTGCCGCCGCTGCATTGCCGTCATTGGTCATGTACACGGGCACGGCCACGCGCTCGGCAAATGCGTCTCGGATATTCACACCGACCCAATCGGCGCCCAAGTTGGCCTGCACCCGAACGATGCCCCCACTGCTCGGCGCGGGAATATCCAAGCCGATTCCCGCAATATCAGACCGCTTTCGCCCGGCGCGCTTTGTCAGCAATACCAGGGCTTTTTCGAGTTGGTCAAACGTGGCTACATACCCCTCCTTGACGCGACTGGGCACTTCCACCAGCTCGCCCAACCGATTGCCAGACGCATCTGTGAGCAGGGATTTCACACTCGTCCCGCCGACGTCCAACCCCGCAAAACAACGCGATTCGCTTTTGTTCATGATGTCCTTCCTATCGCCGGGTCATGACGAACAACTGGCGCGTGCCATCGCTGGAAACAGATGGAAAGAGCACTTGATCGCTCGTGCGATTCCAGCAAGGCGCGGGATCGCTCCGCAGATCGCCCGATATCCACGCCCCTTGATCGTATCGCTCGGTTCGCGCCCAGGCCCCATCGCCCATGCGATACATCGCGTAAACCGTCCCGCCCTTTGGCCCGGAACCATTGACGATCCATTGCCCGTCCGGGGAAAACGCATTGTCGCCGCCGGGATCGGGAAAAACAGAACGGTCCCCCAAAGTCCGCACAATCCGCTGTCGATCCGCGTCGTACACCACCAAATCATCCGCACTGTGCCCGAGCATCTCGTGGCCGTCCAACCATTCGGGATGCCCGCCGATAAACACTTCTTGAATGGTCAACCCGCTGCCATCGGGATGCACGGTAAAAGGCGCGTTGATCCGCTCGGCCCGCCTGTTGAAATTGCCCCGCGCGTAAAAATAAATCCGATCATCGTCCCGGCTCCAAAGCGTGTGGTTGATGAACAGATGCGTGTCTTCCACTCCCGGATGATCGTCCCGCAGGGCATCCCGCAGTTGGGCAAACGACGCGATCAACGCCTTCTCGCCCGTACGCACATCGACCTTAAAAATCCCATCGTCCTCCGGATGCGCCACCCCCTCGGTCCAATCCGCCGCGCCGAGATAGCCCGTCACCGGGCGCAACCGCGCCATGCGCGCGTAATTCAAGCCCAAAAAATATCCGCCATTTTGCGCCACGCCGCTGTTGCCAAACGGCGTATCCCCATACCGATACTCGCGGACGCGCTCACCCTTTGCAATGTCGAACAACACCGTGAAAACCCCCTGCGTGTCGGGGTCGCGGTCGTTAAAAAAAAACTGCGTCTCGGGCGATTCCGGATTCCAATAAAACATCGTCCCCTGCTGTGGATTCCACCCCTGCGATTGATCGACCACGCGGATCGCATGGTCATTTTCCACATCGATCAAAATCACATCCGCCGCCTCGCCAGGCCCCGGCATGTGATCCTGAAAGCCACTCCGCAACGCCACGATATAGCGCCCGCTTCGATTCCATGGAATGGTCTGCGATTGCCCTATGTACCCAAAAAAGTGATGTTTGGGCCCGTATGTGATCTGCTCAACCGCGAGTTCAAATGAATCCGTCATTTTGCTCCTCAATACTTGTGGAAATTAAAAAATTCGGAATATCAATTTTTAAGAGCGTGATGAACGTGATGCCGTACATCAAATAAGCCCTCGCCCAACATGCCATCTCAAAAGCCCATCAAACAAAGCCATCGGGCACAGCGCGCAAGTCCGTCTCGCAACCCACATCCATTTTGCAACTCACTTTGCAGGCTGGCGCATGTCGTGCGATTACAAAAGCGCTTTGCGCTGTGCTAGCCCCTCGGCGTATGAGAGCGGCATTTTTTGCCTACTTTTTTTTGCTGTTGAAAAAAAGTAGGTCGCCGAAGGCATCAAAGGCAACCCACGATGCTACAGGACCAAACGTTTTAGAAAAGCGAGCCATTGTTTTTAATCCGCGATTCGCCTTTGGGATGCTACCCCCTCAAATCCCAATCGCGTACCCATCGCGCCGCGGATCTGCGCCGCCCATCAGCGCGCCGGTTTCGCCATCGATCACAATGCCCTGCGCGCCGCCGCAAACCGGCGAGTAATCGGGCAACACCTTCACGTCGTGCCCGCGTGCCATCAGCGCGCGCCGAATGGATCGCGGCACCCGCCGCTCGATGGACACCTGCGTGCCCGCGCCTTCGATGCGGAACCGAGGGGCTTCTATCGCCGCCTGAATGTTCATGTTGTAATCCAACACATGGGTCAAAAATTGCACGGACGTCTGTTGAATCCCCCAACTGCCAGGCGTGCCCATCGCGGAAAAGAGCGCGCCATCTTGGAACACCAACAGCGGCGACAAGCACATATCCAATTTCTTGTGCGGCGCGATGCAATTCGGGCTGTGCGGAACGAGATCGCCCCACCGGATAAAATTGTTCAAAAACATGCCCGTATCGCCCATGATCATTCCGGACCCAAAACCCGACCCCAAGCTCTGCGTGATCGCCACGGCATTGCCCTCGGCATCGACCACGTCGAAATGCGTGGTGCATTCGTTGAGCCAAGCCGTGGGATCCCCCGGTTCGATTTCGTCCGGCAATTTCGTCGCGGGATACCACTCGCCCCTGTGCACGCCCGCGCGGTCGCCGATCGCTTTTCGGCGTTCTGCCGCATAGCTTTTGGACAGCAAGCCCTCGATAGGGGGACGCGCGGCAGCGGCGTATTCTATCCGATCCGCATTGCCCAAGCGCACGGCTTCGATGAACACGTGAAGGGCGAGTTCCGAATGGTGGCCCGTCTCAGCAAGGTCGTAGCCCTCGAGCATATTGAGCGTTTCGAGAATCTGAAACCCCGCACTCGGCGGGGGCGGGCACAGCATCTCATAACCCCGATAGGTCGTGGCGATGGGATCGATCCATTCGGGTTCAAACGCCGCCAAATCGCGCTCGGACAACCACCCGCCTTGGCCCCGAACCCATGCCGCCATTTCTCGGGCCAAGTCCCCGCGGTAAAACGCCTCCGCGCCTCCTTCAACGACCCGCCGAAACGTGCGTGCCAAATCCTTTTGGACGAGCACTTCCCCCGGCAATGGCGCGCGTCCCCGCGACAAAATCACGCGGGCCGCATTCTCGTTCAGCCGCCCGCCGCTGTTGCCCATAAACGCGCTGTTCTTCACGGTCACCGCATACCCCTGCTCTGCCAATTCCATCGCGGGCGCGAAGACCTTTGCAAGAGGCATGGTGCCATGGCGTTCCAACAGCGCCAACCAACCGGCACACGCGCCCGGCGTTAGGCATGACCGCGGCCCGGCGTCTTTGTCCGCCACATCGCCAAACGATTCGGCACGCGCTTCATAAGGCGTTCGCCCGCAGTAATCCAACGCGCACACGCGGTCGGTCTTCGCGTCGTAGAGCATCGCATAGCCCACGCCCGCAATGCCGGACATATACGGTTCAACCACATTGAGCGCGGCGGCAACCGCGACCGCAGCGTCAAACGCATTGCCGCCCTCGAGCAAGATTCGCACGCCCGACAGCGCAGCCAGCGGATGCGCGCAAGCCACCATTCCGCGCGTGCCCGTCACTGTGGGCCTGTGTGTTATGCCATGGGATGAAAAAGCCATTGTAGATTCCTAAAAAAGGTGAGACGGGAGACGGGAGAGGTGAAAGGTGAAAGGCGAAAGGCGAGAGGCGAAAGGCGAGAGGCGAGAGGCGAAAGGCGAGAGGCGAAAAGCGAGAGGCGAGAGGCGAGAGGGCAATACCTTCCATGTAGGGACAGGCTTCCGTGCCTGTCTGAAGATATGAGACGCGAGATGTGAGGGGTGGACGGGGGGCGATTGTTATCGCTTTGGCGAATGGGATTCAGAAACCGGGATGGAGCGGAACCGCGCCTTGGTGGCCGAGGATGCGTTCTGCGTTGTGGAAAAAAATTTGGTCGCGTTGGGCGTCTGTGAGGGCCGCGTCGAGGACTTTGCCCACCGAGCCGGCCATCGTGCCATCTGTGCCAAAGAGCACGCGCTCAACCCCGAGCTCCGTGACTGCGTATTCGACTTGCCCATCGTCCAAGTTGCTGCCCGAGACGTCGATAGAGACGTTGGGAGACGCATCGCGCATTTCGCGTACCGTGTGTTCCCAGTCGCCCCCGCCGCCGATGTGGGCGTGGATGAGCATGGCGTCCGGGTATTTTTCGCTGGCTCGGGTAAAGTGAATGCCGTGCGAGATGAGCGGCTGGCTCGCGCGGTGTTCGGCGACCGGGTACCCGGCGTGTTGCAAGATGGGTACGCGGCGTTCGGTCGCCAGTTCGAGGATGGGATGGACCGCCGGGTCGTCGATGCGGTACTGGTTGTAGAGCTTGATGCCGATCATGCCCGCGTCGAGGCAGCGTTCGGCTTCGTCGATGGCGTCTTGAAAGTGGCCGGGTATGAGAAAACACCAGCCGCGAATGCGTTGGGGATGGCGCGCCATCGCGCTCAAAATGGTGTCGTTGTGGGGGCGCACCTCTTCAATCGGCGCGAGGATGCCTTGCGAGATGATGGAGGAGCACCAGTATTCGGTGATGCCGAGCATCGCGCCGGAGTCGACGAGATGATCCGCGGATCGTTCCCATCCGTCCATGAGCCAGACGTGGCAGTGCATGTCGATTTTGGGACGGAGAATGCCGGATTGGATGTCTAAGGTCATATCAGTAGTCGGTGGTTGATGAAAACAAACTGCGAAAAACGCGGAGCGGGGGACAACGGCGACGCCGAGCCAGATAAACCCATACAGGCGTTTCGCCTGATTTTCGGGCGGCGCGTCTCCCGCTTGTATCTTCGGACAGGCACAGGGGCCTGTCCCTACGATTGCTTCTTCCCTCTCCCGTCTCCCGTCTCCCGTCTTCCCGCTTGTATCTTCGGACAGGCACAGGGGCCTGTCCCTACGATTGCTTCTTCCCTCTCCCCTCTTCCGTCTCCCCTTTTGCCTCTACCCAATCGTCCCCTGCGCGGATGAGGGCGATCAATTCGCCAACCGCGCCCGTTGCGGGGATGTTGCGTTTGACGATGTCTTTGCCCTTGTAGAGCGTGATTTTGCCAGGCCCGCTGCCCACGTACCCGTAATCCGCGTCTGCCATTTCCCCGGGCCCGTTGACGATGCAACCCATGATGCCGATTTTGACGCCCTTGAGGTGGTGGGTATGGCGTCTGATGAGGGCGGTCGTTTCTTGCAGGTCGAACAGGGTGCGCCCGCACGAGGGGCAAGAAATGTATTCGGTTTTGGAGATGCGCGTGCGCGTGGCTTGCAAAATGCCAAACGCCGTGCGGGCGGGGAGTTGCGCGGCTGTGTGCGCCGACTCGAGCCACAGGCCATCGCCCAAGCCGTCGACGAGCAGGCCCCCGCAATCCGTGGCGGCATCGAGCACAAACGCCTCATCGCCAGCCGCGTACCCGCGGCGGATGACGGCGGGGATGTCGCAATCCCATTCGGCGAGCAGGCAAAATGCGCGGCGCAACTCGGGCATGGCATGGGCGTTGTGGGTTTGCAAGACGAGCACGGCATTGGGATCGGCTTTGAACGCACGGACGAGGGGCGCGCCGAGGTCGGCGAGGTCCGCGCAGACAAAGGTCGGGCGGTCACATCTCGGATCGGTTCGCAAATACTCATCCGCGGAAAACATCGGATAAGCGGTGGATTCGGGGGACCAGGCACGGGCAGTTTGAATCGCGCCGAGGGTGCCGGGCAGTTCAAAATCCAAGGCGCGATCGCCGATGTGGATGAAATCGACCGCCATGTCTGCGATGTGCCATTTATCGAGCGCGGCATCGTACGTATAACCGAGGGGCCGAAGCGATTCCGGCGCGATGAGACTTTGGGGCGTGGCGATGACGACCGGCACATTGGGCTTGCCGATTTTTCCGACCCTTCGGGTTTCGCGCCGCGCGTACGCAAAGGGATCGATCGCCGCCGCCGCGATGGGCGGTATGGCCGCGTGGTCTTTGCGCGTGCCGTACCGGGCGACGAGTGCTCGCGCCACCGGGATTTCGGCTTCGGGCTCTTCGGTGAGGGAGACGCGCACGGTATCGCCCAAGCCGTCTTCGAGCAACGCGCCGATGCCCACGGCCGATTTGACGCGCCCATCTTCCCCGTCGCCCGCTTCTGTCACCCCCAGATGGAGCGGGTAATTCATGCCCTCGGCCATCATTTTGTGGACCAACAGGCGGTAGGCTTGCACCATCACTTGGGGGTTGCTCGCTTTCATGGAAAACACGATGTCTCGATAGCCGAGGTCCTGACAAATCCGCGCGAACTCGAGGGCGGATTCGACCATGCCCAGGGGCGTGTCCCCGTACCGACTCATGATGCGGTCGGACAAGGAGCCGTGGTTCGTGCCGATCCGCATGGCCGTGCCGCGTTCCTTGCAGATCTCGACTAACGGCGCGAATCTGTCGCGGATGCGGTGGAGTTCGTCGGCGTATTGCGCGTCCGTGTATTCGATGAGCTGAAATTTCTTTTTGTCCGCGTAATTGCCGGGGTTCACGCGCACTTTTTCCACGATTTGGGCGGCGATTTCAGCCGCATTCGGCGTGTAGTGAATATCGGCCACCAAGGGCGTATCGTAGCCCGCGGCCCGAAGTTTCTTTTTGATATTCGCCAGATTGCGGGCTTCGTTTTGGCTCGGCGCGGTCACGCGCACGTATTCGCACCCGGCGCGGATCATGCGAATGGCCTGGGCCACCGTGCCGTCGGTGTCCATCGTGTCGGTCGTGGTCATCGACTGCACGCGAATGGGATGGTCGCCGCCGAGTGGCACGCCGCCGATATCGACTTCGCGGGTCTTAAACCGGGCGTATTCCGTGAGGGAATGGCAGTATTTGCCCGGCGCAATGAGGAGGTCGCTCGTCATGGAAAAGCCGTTTTGAAAAGTGAAATGTCGGGCGTCGGCTTTCAGCTTTCAGCCGTCGCGTTGTCAGTCGCTTGGTAGGGTGGTCGGATCGCCGACGCATCCTGCCGCATGAACAGATTTTTTTCGATGGGCATGTGTTTATCCGCGCTGTTGATGAGATCGCGCGCCGTGTTGTGGGTAAAAGAGATGATCTCGACGCGCGGGCCCAGGGTTTTGACGAGATCGACCAGCGGGACGAAATCGCCATCGCCGCTGACGAGAATCACCACGTCGAGTTTATCGACGAGTCCCATGATGTCGATGGCCATGCCCATGTCCCAATCGCCTTTGGCGGATCCATCGCTGCGCTGGCGCAGGTCTTTGATCCGAACTTCGTAGCTCCTTTGCCGGAGCATGGAAATAAAGCTGCTCTGATCGGTGTTGGGCGATTGCACGATGTAGGCCATCGCGCGGATCAAGCGGCGTTTGCCCACGCCGAGTTTGAGCAGTTTTTCAAAATCGAGCCGCGCGTCGAAATCGTTTGCCGCGTAAAAAATATTCTGCACATCGACAAAAATTCCGACCCGCACTTCGGTATCGGGAATGTCTGTGGCGCGGTGAAAGCGGCGTTCGGCGCTGGCTTGCAAGGCCGCGATGTTTTTCTGGATTTCAGCGAGCGTAGAAAAAATTTCTCGCCGTTCCCGCGCGCCGCTAATGGCTTCTTTGAAAACCCGCGCTTTGATGTCTTGGATGTCTCGCATTGGAAACGCGATCCGATCTGTTTTTTGCTCGATGCGCGCGAGTGTTTCTCGAATTTCTCGGATTTGATCTTTGAGGTCTGCCATGCGTTTTGAGGTCTCCAAAGTTAGAGTGGTGATAGATCGTGCGCGGCTGCGCCGAGGGCGAGGGCGAATGCGCCCGGGCGGTCGAGTTCCGATCGGTCTTTGTGTGGCAACCGCGCGGTGTCGATGCCGCGAAATGTGGGATACGCCACAAAGTCGCGGTCTGCGGATGGGGCGATATTCGGTTTGTCTGCGGACAGATAGACCCGGTTGCAGGCGGGGCGGACGCGCGCGTCAACAGCGGTTAATACGCCATTTTTAACGGCGATGCAAAACGAATTTGCCGAATCGCGGCGAAGGGCCACCCGTGAGCCGGATTGCCAGATGCCCGCGATTCGCCCGGCGTAAAACAAGGCGAGCGGCGCGGCAATGAGGTGGATGCGGGTTTCGCACAGGGCCGCGTGTGCGCGGATGATGTCTTTGCGGATGGCGGTCCAAAAAGCCGCGCGCCCCGCCGGCATGAAATCGATCTCAAACTCGTCGACCGGGGAAATGAGGGCTTGGGAAGCCTCCCAAGCGATCTGCTCGCGGCGGTCTTCTTCCGATGCGACTTCGAGGGGCACTTTTTGGATGTGGTACAAACCATCCGATAGGGCGAATGACAAGGCGCCGAGGGGTTCGGGCAGGCGATCCAGCGCCGCGCGCAACGCTTTGACGAATGGCTCGGGTACTTCACCCAACGACCATGAAGCCGATACGCGCTCGGTCAGGAGGCCCTTGAGACAATACGCATCGCCCGATTTCTCGACGCAGACCACGCGCAGGGAATCGCCCGAAATATGGATGCCCGTGGCTGTGTTCATGGCGTACTCACGGTGAGATGGGGGCGCAACCGCTCGAGGGTTTTCGGGCCGATCCCTCTGACCTTTGTGATGTCCTCAACGCGCTTAAATGCCCCGTTCTGCTCGCGGTACGCCACGATGCGCGCCGCGATTTGAGGCCCGATCCCGGGCAGGCGCTCCAACTCTTTTGCCGTTGCCCGGTTGAGGTCGATCAATGCCTCGGCCGCTTCTGTTTTCTCTGTGGCAGGTGGAACATCCGCGAGCTTTCGGACTTCGGGCGCGGCGACGCTATCCCGCGCAACTTCGGCTTTCTCTTCGGGCACGGGCACGGCACTTTTTCGCACCTCAAAGTCGGGCACGCGCTCTGGGTCGCGGTTGTCGATATACGCGATCACGATGCCCACGATGAGAATGCAACAGAGTAGCAAGAGGACGATTTGTTCGTTTCGATTGAACATAAGGCGGTGAGAGGTGAAAGGTGAAAGGGGAGACGGAAGACGGAAGACGGGAGAAGCAATCGCAACCGTAGGGACAGGCCCCCGTGCCTGTCCGAAGTAGGGGCGTAAAATTTTACGCCCTTACAACGGCCCTTACAATACAGAGAGTCAGTCGTCAGGCACCCGTCCCATCAATCGTAGGGACAGGCCCCCGTGCCTGTCCGCGTAATCCGTTTGAGATGCCACTAACTATTGAAACCCGATCTCGCCCCAGAGTCGGAAATCCCAGGTCACGTTGGTCAGGCCCTCGCGGAGTTCGTCGATGCGCCGTTCATGGCGGAACGTGGCGCCGCCTGTGAAGCGCGAGCTAAAGGCGTATTGCGTGCCCAAAGTGGCGGACCAAGACCTCGTCTTTTGGCGGATGATGGGTTCTGCGATCTCATCGGGCGTTGCGCTGCGCGGGATTTCGGTCTGCGTGTTTTTGGTGCGCGAAAAGGAGAGGTTGAGTTCCAAATTGCTCTGCAATCTGCCCTGAAGCGAGTAGCGCGCGTCCGCTTGTAAGGTGTTGTTTTTCGTGCGGGTGGTGCTGATGAGGCGATCCGCGAGCGAGGGTTGGGCGACCGTTTCGTCCGCGATGACATTGCGCTGGTAGCGGATGTCATTGGTTTCGGTTTGGCGATTGCTCAAGGTCGTGTTCACGTCGCCTTTCCAGCGCGCGCTCCATTGGAAGAGCGGGTTGAAGCCGGTTTCGCGGGCGTCGCTGGTGATGAATTGATCGCCGAGACTCAGCGCGCCATCCCCGCGCCGGATGCGCGATTCTTGGTAGCCAAAATTGGCGTTGGAACTGACCCACAACCAGCCGATGATGGGCACGCGATCGAGGCCGCGCCAACTCACATCGACTTTGGGAAAGATGATTTGATCGTCTTTGCCGAGGGTGCTGCCGCGCCGTTCGTTTTGGGAATACGTGGCCGAGGTGTTGACATTCAGGCCCAAAGGCAGGCGAACCCCGCTGGAGGCCTGCGCCTGGCTGCGAATGGTTTTCGCGTTGACCCGCGTGCCCGCGCCCGTGGTGACCGAGGGGACATCGACGGTATCTGTAAAGCCGAATTGGTACGCCAGTGACGGGCGGGCCGTAAGCCCAAACAGGTTGTCGGACGCGTTGCGGGAAACGCTGCTCGTCACGTTTTGAAGCCGCGTCCCGGCTTTGCCGATCCAGCGCAAGATGGAAAACCCCTCGCCGGGTCTGCGCGCCATGCCTTGAAACAGGCCGGGCAGATTGAAGTTGATCCGCGCTTGCGCGGTTTGCGTGCTCGTGGCGGAAAGCCCGCGCCGAATATTGCCGTACTGCACGCGCTCCCCGCCGAGTTCAAAGCGGTCGTTGTAATTGGCCGAATACGAGGGGTTGATCGAGAGCCAGTTGGAAAGGCGGGGCGTGAACCGGAAATTGATCGACTGCGTGCGCGACGTTTCGCGGCCGAATTGGAGTTGGGTCAAGGCGTAGCCATTGCGTAGGTCGCGGTCGATATTGAGCGAGTAATCCGCGGTGAGGCTGCGAAAGGGCGAGAATTTGATGGCGTAATTTTCGCTGAGGTTGAAGGTCTCGCGCACCGTGTCGATCACGTTTGACGTGTCGCCCGCCACGGCGCGAAACGCGGTTTCATCCGACACGCCGCGATTGAAGCGCAAGCTGTAGTTGATGCTGGTGGGCAAAAAGAAAAACTGCGCTTCTTTGAGGGGTTTGTAAAAGGGAACCCACTTAAAAATCGCGAGCGATTTGCGCTGCGACCACGCCTGGTTGTAGGTCAGGTTGCCGTTGAGATTTTGGTTCTGGCTTTGCCTGCGCTGCGTGATCGCGCCTGTGGTCGAGGCGTCCGAACTGTAGTTGAGCGACGTGGAGGCTTTGTCGAATAAAATGCGCGACAGCAAGCTGGGGTTTTCGCGTGCCGGCCGCTTTCTAAGCGAAATGCTAAAGCGCGTCTGCGAGCGCACATCGCTTTCATTGGTCTTTTGTTCGGGCGTGAGCACGATGTCGGAGCCCGGGCGGATGCGCGGGTTGGACGAGAACCGGTTGTAGCTGAAGCGCGCGGGGATGGACGCGTTCCACTCGGCGGGGAGGAATTTGTCGAGGTTGATCTGGCTGTCGAAGTTGAAGCGCGTGGTGGTGTTGCCCGAGGCATGGCCTTGCAGGTCTTGAAAATCGCCGCTCCTGCGCTCCAAGTTGACCGTCAAATTGCCCAAGTCCGCAAGGGTCATGCGCGTGTCTGCCAGCGCGGACAAGGCGGGTTTTTTGCGGATGTTATCCACGTGCAATTCGTTGAGCCAAATCTCGTTTTTGCCCATCAAGATGCGGTCGCCCAGGTTGCGGATGCCCACGGTGAACGCGCTGATCGAGGAGAGCGCGGGATTGCCGCGCACGACGTACGCGTGCCCGCCGACGTCGATTGCGATGCGATTGCCCGGTTGGTCGTAGCGCGCGAGGAACTCGCCTCGGCGCAGGGACACGCGCACGGTGTCGGATTCGCGCCCGGCGGTTTGCAGGTCGAGCAGTTGGCCCTTGAGTTGCGACATGAGCTCGAGGTCGATCCGCACGGTGTTGATTTCCTCGGCCCATCCGCGATAGACCCGCGAGCGGTATTCGTAGTAGTTGAGGGTATCGGAACTGATGGGCGAGAATTGCACGAAAAATTCGATGGGGCTAGGGCCGGTGCCCAAGGTGTCGGCCACATCCGGGAAATTGACATCATAAGTCGGCAAGGAGGGATTGCCCCCGTGGACATACAACTTCATCGTGCCGTAATTGGTGTAATTGTCCGCGGTGCCGCTCAAGGTGCGAGACGCCGAGATGGATTCGCCCGGGTGCAGATCGACAAATTCGAGGACCAGGGAATTTTCCGACAGGCGAACGCCTGTGGTGGGGTCGACTTCGCGCTCGAGATCCGCAGGCGATTCGTAAAAGGAGTTGTCCGTGCCGATGGTCGCGATCTGAAAATCGCCCGACAACTGCCCGATGGGCACCGGGTTTTCCTGCCAAGTGCTGCCGGTGGTCGCAAAGGTATAAATTTCAACCGTGGCGGTGTCGCTGTGTTCGATCCACAATCGCGCAAAGCCAATCGCGCTGGTAAAGGTGGTGTCGGGATTGCCCTCAAATGTGCGGGGCGCGTCTTTCCCCTTGAGTGGAATCCGCAACAGGCGCCACGGCGGGTTGGAGATGCCGCGCAATTCCGGGAAGAGGTCGGATTGCGTGCCGGGCACGAGCAGGGATGGGCCGGTAAACGCGCCCGTTTCCGGGGATAGGCCCCGGTCCGTGCTCAAATCTATGCTGTAGCGGATAAAACTCTCGCGCTGGTCGAGAAACCCATTGCTGTTGAGGTCTTCGGTATCCGGGCGCGATTGTCGCTCCGTGCGGTTGTTTTCCGTGCCGTTGAGCCCCACCGGATAGCGGCGTAGGATATCCGTCGTACCCTGGTCGATGTCTTGAAAATTATCGCCCGAAGGGTCGGCGGGCACGGTGGATCCCGGGAATATCTTTCTGAAGACCTCGGCCTCTTCCGCATCGGTAAGCCCGTCGAGGCCCGTGTCTTCTTCCTCGACGACGATGTCGTCGCCCGTGGGCAAGCCGCCGATGGGTTTGTCCTCGGTGCGAAAGCCGCTCGGGAACCGGTCGCGGTCGTCCGGGGGGTTGTGCATGGGGTGATCCAACGGCAGGCTGACCCGCTCGGAGATGTCGCCCAAGTCGATGTGCAAATAGCCCTTGTCGCCCCGAATCCAGAGCTCGATGAATTTTTCCCGCGCCAGTTCGGAGCGGTTGATATAGCGCGCGATGCCGGCCCACGACCGTTGGGGAATGCCGGATTGGGCGTCTTGGGTGCGCGTGGGAAAGCCATTGCTGCGCGCAGGCTCAAAGCGCAGTTTGAAAACATCCACGATGTCTTGCTCGGCGGTGATGTCGTCTCGGGTGGGCTGGATTTGCGAGAGGGAGGCGCGGTCCCTGTCGATGGGGTTGTACCACGTCAGGCGCCCCTGTGGCAAGGCGAGCGGCCGGTCGTTGCGCGTCGGCACGCTCGCGCGCGTCCATCCCAGTTTGCCGATGGGAAACCGCGTGCTGCTCGCAGAGGCTTCAAAATCGTCGATGTACGCGATGTTCTTCGTGTTGGGGTTTGGCAAACTCTGCGCGATTTCCATGTCGATGTCGATAGACGACGGGGTTTGCGTGTTGACCAGTGGGATGGAGTTGACCAAGGAGGTCAAGAACTGCGGTTGCATCCGAAAACGCGCATTGGCATCCCACAAGATCGTGCGCGCCGGTTCTTGCCCGACCCGCACGCGCCGGTTCGAGGAGCTCTGATTGCTGTAGAGCACGGTCATGCCGACGAGGGAATACTGGTCTTCAAAGGGCCGCTCGATGCGAAAGCCCACCAGGCTTTTGGACTGCGTGCTCAAGCCGAGGGCGTCTTCGTTTTGAAACGAGATGTCCAGATCGGCGGTGGGGTCGGACACTTGGTTTTCCGCATCGCCGATGAATTTCAACCGCCCGATTTCGTAATTGATCGTATAGTCTTTGTCGCGTTCGAGGGTTCGGCTGTTCAGGCGCACGACTTCGCTGTTTTCGATCAGGCGAAAGCCGAGGCTATACTCGGTCGAGCGGCTCGTAGAGCGCACCCGAATCACGTAACGCCCGGCCTCGCTACGGTTGGTGGAATTGGTTTCCGTGTAGATGGCCGGCACGCGCACCTCGAGATCGGGCGCGCCCAAGCCCTGCTCTCCAAAGGGCTCGAGAAAGGGAAACACGAGATGGCCTCGGGCGAGGAGGAGACCGGGGATTTCATTGCCCGTGCCGATGTCGATCCGCTGATCCGGCGGGGAGGATTCGGAAGCCCCATTGGTGTGCCGGTCGAGCCCGAAAATTTGCAGGTATGGAGTGCCTTCCTGATTGTCCTGCGGATTTTCGCCCGCGACGATGCGGAAGATGCCCACGAGCAGGCCGGCGGGGTCGATGTCGCGCCCGCCGAGATAATAGACATTGCGCCATGAGAGTTGCCACGTCGGATCCGACGGGCGCTGCTGCCGGGCTTTGATGAGCTTGAGGCGGATTTTTTTGTCCGGATTGCCCGGCTCTGGAATGAATTGGATGTCGCCAAAGGTCGCGCCCGTGGCGGTTTGATACGCCACCGCGAGGGTGTATCCCTGCGAGACCGGGCCGCGTTCGTGGATGAGATAGCCCTCGGGCAAGACCGTAAAATCCGATGGGGAGAGTTCGTGAAACGTGCCTTCTTCGACGCCCTTGTCAAAGCGGCGCGACCCCGATTCGTCGGGCGATCCATCGTTCCATGACGCATACGCCACGCCGGGAATGGCCGAGTCTTCGAGGTCGTTTTGCGCGTTGAAATCGTTGATGAACACGCGCACGCTTTGCACGTTGACGCGGGCATTTGGCGCGGGCAAAATGCCGCTGCGGAAGTTTTCGCGGTAAATTTCGTCCAAGAAAAAGTACGTGTCTGGAATGTACCTGTGATCGTTGATTTCATTGGACGATTCTTCGGACTGACCCGTAAAGGTTTTGCGGTCGGACGAGGCTTTGTCTTGAGACGTGACGACCGTAAAATTGACCGCGCCGACCCGGCCGCGCGTTTTGATGCCGAACAGGCCGCCCCGGTTGCCGCCGCTAAATCCGATCAAGCGCGTGCCGGGCAAGGTGAGCGACGTGCTGCCGGCTTCTATGGTTTCGATGATGCCGTCTTCGTCCCCTTTGTATTGCAGGCGCAGGCCATCGGTCAGATTGAAGTTCTGCGCGCTGTTTTGCTCGAGCGAAACCGTGATGCGGTCGCCGATGTTGCCCTCGACCGTGAGGTGGGCGTCTTGTTCAAAATTGATGGTCGGAAAGCGCGAGGTGTACGCGGTGACGGCTTGCGCCTCGCCCAAGGTGTATTGCGAGACGCCCGACAATTCGATGCGGCGGCGGCCCCGAATGATGAGATTGGTTTCCCCCTCGCCCGTGATCGCGCTGAGGCGTTTGGGCACGCGAAACGGGATTTTGACATCGATCAAGCCCTCGCGCTCGTCGCCGGTATTCACATTGGTACCCAGGCGTTCTCGTGCGAGGCGATGGGCGTCATTGTGGAATTTGTAACGCGCAAATTCGCCGAGTTCAACAATCGCCGGCATGCCATAAGGCGCGCCGCCCAAGTCGCGGAAGACCATCAGGCGGTACGGGGCTTCCGTTTCCAACAATTGCGCCGTGGGCGTGGCATAAACACGTCTGCGGGGAAAATAAGCGGCGGATTGTGGGTCGTCGCGCAAAAACGCCTCAAGGGGTGACGCGCCGATTTGCGGACGCAGGCCAGGCGTTGCAAACGCCGCGCACGGGCAGAGCAACGCGAGACAAGACAGGATCGACCACAGGTGGGTATGGGGAAATTTCATAAGCGATTTGGGAATGCCAATAGGAACGCCGAGCGGATCGTCAAACAACGCGACATGATAGCACAAGCCCCATGAAAGAGCAAGGGAAAATCCGATGAAATGGCGGGAGACGACCAACGCGAGGCGCGGCTTTTGAAAAAAAACAAAAAGCCGTATATTTAGACGAATAGACGCGCGGGTGTAACGCAACGAGTAATCTGCCCTTGACCATTATCTATTCATCCATCAAAGGACAGGCAGGGGGGCCTGTCCCTACGGGTGACGTTGTACTTCGCTAGCGATTCGTCTATCAAAGGACAGGCACGGGGGCCTGTCCCTACGGGTGACGTTGTACTTCGTTCCATTGATTCGTCTATCGAAAGACAGGCACAGGTGCCTGTCCCTACGGGTGACGTTGTGCTTCGCCATCGATTCGTCTATCTGAGGACAGGCACAAGGGCCGGTGACGTCGTACCCCGCGCCGTTATCCATCCACCGCTTCCTTGAACTTCTTTCTTTTTGTTAGGTTCCCCATGCGCTTGCGTCGGTATGTGTTGAGCGAATTGGCGATGCCATTTGTGCTCGGTTTTTCCGCGATCATCTTCCTGTTGATCATCGATCTCGTTTTGCAAATGCTCGACCGCATTTTGGGCAAAGGCGTGCCCGTGCGCGTGGTTGCCGAGTTGTTTTTTTTGAATACCGCGTGGATGATTGCCCTCGCCGTGCCCATGGCGGTTTTGGTGAGCGCGTTGTTGGGGTTTGGCCGATTGAGTGCGTCGGGCGAGATCGCGGGCATGCGCGCATTGGGCATCGGGGTTCACCAAGTCCTCGCACCCGTGCTGATCGTCGCCGCGCTGATGGGGATTGGGCTGGTGATTTTTAACGACCGCGTGCTACCCGAATTTAATCACCGCGCGCGCTCATTGATGATGGACATTCACCGCAAACGCCCGGCCATCGCGCTCGTGGATAAGGCGGGCGTGGTGATCGGCGATTTCGAGGATTACCGACTTTTGTTCGACCGCGCACGGGGCGATGTGCTCTACGATGTGCTGGTGTACAGTTTCAGCGGCGATGGTTTTCCAGAGACCGCGGTTGCGGATTCGGGCATGGTCGCATTTGACCACGCGCGGGACGAGGCCCTGCTCGAGTTGTTCGACGGGGAAATGCACCGCATCGACCCGGACGATCCCGGGGTGTACGCACGGACGACCTTTGCCAAGGCGCGGTTGCGCTTGGGCGACGCGGGAAAGCAGTTGTCCCGGTCGTCGTCTGCGTATCGCAATGACCGGGAAATGGACATCGCCACGATGTGGCGGCAAATTGCGGATTACGAGCGCGAAATCGCCCAGGCACGGGCCGAGGCCGCCGAGTTGATGGATGCGGTTGCGCGGGAAGTGCTCCTCGATTCCACGGCTTCGAAGCAGGCGATGCAGGGCCGCGTCGCAGCGGATATGCGGATCGCGCGCCACAAACAGCGGGCCGCGGACCGGTTGCGCGTGGAGGTCCACAAGAAGTTTTCGATTCCCGCCGCGTGTGTGGCGTTTGTGTTGGTGGGCGCGCCGATCGGCATGTGGGCGCGCAGCAGCAGCGCGGCGATCGGCGCGGGGATCAGCGTGGGGTTTTTCTTGGCGTGGTGGATTTTTCTCATCGCAGGAGAAAAATTGGCGGACCGCGGCGTGCTCATGCCCTGGTTGGCGATGTGGATGCCCAATGTGCTAACGCTCATCGTCGGCGCGGTTTTGTCCGTGCGGATCGTCTGCGAATGGGGCACAAAAAGGAGCGAGGCGTGCGGATGATGAGTCGCTATGTGATCGGGCAATTCGCCGCGCCCTTTGGGGTCAGCGTGCTCGCCTTTGCCGCCGTTTTCGTGGTGATCGATTTGGTGGATCGCCTCAGCGCGTTTTTGGATCGCGCCGTGGGCATCGGGGCAATCGTCTCGTATTACCTCTGCTATTTGCCCCACATCGTCGTTTTGGTGCTGCCCATGGCGGTCTTGCTCGCGGGGTTGTTCTGCATGGGCGGGTTGATCCAGCGCGGGGAATTGCTCGCGATGAAAGCGGCCGGCATCAGCCTTTACCAAGTGGTGATTCCGCTGCAAGCGATCGCGCTTGGGATCGGCGTTTTGGCCGCTGTGATGACCGATCAGGTGCTGCCGCGGGCGAATCGGGCGCGGGCGAAAATCGAGCAACCGCGCCGATCAGCCATCGGCCCACAGTCGATTCGCGTGCAACTCGCGCTGCGCGATACGGCCGGTCGCGTGTTTTCGATGGGGGAATACGACGCCATTGCCAGACGGGGCAAACGGGTCGTGCTCGACAGGTATGAAGGCGGGACGCTCAAAGAGCGCGTGCGCGCCGAAGAGGCGGTTTGGGCAGGCGTGGAATGGCATTTTTTGGACGGGGATCGGCGCGTGTTTGGCGAGCGGGAATCGCATCGCGCGTTTCGGTTGTGGATGCCGAAAGCGGTGACGTTGACGCCCGAGGATTTCGCGCGCGATGCACTGCCCGAAGATCAGATGACGTATCGGGAACTGACCGAATTTATCCGCCGCAAAACGCGCAATGGCGACCAAGCCCTTCGAGAATCGGTCGCGCGCCACATGCGCTTGGCCTTTCCATTCGCCAATTTTGTCATCGGCTTGTTCGGCCTGCCGATGGCGTCTCGCATGCGGCGCACGGGCCGCCCCATTCAAATCGGCATGTGCTTGCTGATCTGCTTTGCGTTTTACGGGTGCATCCAACTCGGCCGCGCGATGGGCTGGAACGATGTGCTCCCACCCGTGTGGGGCGCGTGGGCCGCGAATGTGATTTTCGGCGCGATGGGCCTTGCCCTGCTGCTGACGACCAAAAAATGAAGCCATACCCATCTCCATCGCGGGAGAGGTTGGCTTTTGAGAAGGGAAATATCGAGATGAGCGAGCGGTATGGCAAAGCTGCGATGCCCGCGGGCATTTTGGGCGCGGCCAGATATATGGCATAGCACGGGGTAGATGGGGTTCATCCGCGACAATCCGCGTTCCGGACCAATGTAGAGACGCAACCCCGAAAGACAAAAGCCCGAGTTCACCGCGAACCCGGGCATTGATTTTTTGGAGAGTTGACGTTTTATTTTGACGGTCGCGAGAATTGTTCGGCTAGCAGTTCTGAGTGTGCGACGGCATCAAAACACCTTTCGTGCCCCAGCGCGTTCCAATGAGCATCCTGCGGCCACTCGAACCGTTGGCGGTGCTCTCGGTAATGTGCGAGAAACGCCGGTTGCATGTCTATCGTCTCGTACCCTTTCCGCCGTGCATTCGCTAGGAAATACCGCCGCATCACGTCCTCGAAACTCCCATCCGCCAGTTCCATGCCATCCCCATCATAGAGATGGTGCCGCATCCCATCGACGACGAACGCGATCTGTTGCGGATCGAGACCGGAGAACTCGGGGAGTTGTTCGAGGAATGTATCGACTGCCCGTTTCGAGTCGGCAACCCACATTGCCCCAGCACTCGCAGAGGTGTGGCCGACAGATACGTCGGGATCGCGCTTTTGGGATCCGCGCCACGGGTCGATTCTGCGTAGCGATTCCCGTATGTTGAGATTCTGTGCCAGATACCTGCACAGCGCCGATAATCTCGCCAGATTGTACCAGAAACCGGGGGAATGATCGATTCTCTCCAGTAACAACCTGCCATCACCCCGTTCGACAAAATAGTGATAGCCCGGTATGGGGGGGGCGAATTTGAGCAGGCTTTCATTGTAGTCGTTTCCGACCACGACGATCACCAGTTTTTCCGGATGAAACGCGTCGCGTGCATACCTCGCAAAGGCCAAGTACTGGCTCAAGGGGGCACCGGACATGCCGAAGGAATAAACCCCGACATCCGGCGCCAATGTCTCCGCGAGACGACCCGCGCAGGTTTGTCGATACGGGACCATGAACGCCTCGACATAACTGTCGCCGATGACTGCGAGGAGCGGGCGAGATGCGTTCGCGTCGTAATCAAAGTCACTGACGAAGCCGACATTGTTGACCTTCACGTCGTTGACGAGTGAGAAATTCCAGTCCCGCGACCAGGTAAATTCCCTGTCCGGTTCAAAACGAGCGGTGGGATTCGCTTCGTCGACCGGCATCCTGCGGGCACCGTCGTAGGCAACGGGCAAAATCTGAAAAAATACCTCGAGACAGACGAGCGGGACGAGCGTGCTCACCAGCAGTGTCAATGCCCGCAACTTTCGTTCATTCATCGTCCGTTCCTTATTCCCTTTTCCGTTGATGATAAAATGAAAAAACGCCGCATTTCAAAAAGTCTGGCACTCGTTTTCGCGTTGATCGTCACCTGTTTGCAAGCGTCATCAGGCGCGGAATCGCCGCCCGATTCCCTGTCCGTCAAGCCAAAGGAGGACGAGGGGCGCGTGCGCGGCGCGGTGTTGCGGTCTATCGCGCTGCCGGGGTGGGGGCAATTTTACAATGGCAAGCGCGTCAAGGGCAGTGTGATCGCGACCGTCGAGGTGGCTTCGGCTGTCGCCTGGGCGGTGCGGCGCGAGCAGATCAAAGACCGGGGCATTCAAGCGCGGAATATCTACCTTTTTTCTACGATAGGGATCGCGCTTTACGGCATAGCAGATGCCTATGTCGATGCCCATCTCAGCCGGGTCAACTGGGCGGAAATCGAGGCGGGTGTCGATGAAAATGGCGCGGCGAAATTTCGGCTGAAGGTCGCGTTTTGACGCCTGGGATCCTCATCCATCCCCCCAACTGCCGACCGTGCGCGACGCGATCCGCAACTCGGGGCGCGCCTCCAAGATCGAATCGGCCACCTTCATCACCGCCCGTTTTACGCCCCAGGTCGGGCGCGGTTGCCCGATAGCCGACAGCTTGATCAAAAGTTGATCGCGCCTGCGAAACGCGATTGAAATGCCAAAATACTGCGCGAGTTCCCCCTCGCGCACCATCGCGGCTATCAGGCCGTGCCCGTCATCGAGTTGGCGATACGTTTCCATCGCCTTGATGACCACGGCCCGATCCCGATGCGTCTCGCGCCACATCCGCCCCGCCATCCGCGCTACGACCGCCTGAATGTCTCCGCGTTTGTATTCGCCTTCCAAAATGACATTTGGCATATTCCCCACCTTTTGAATCCGCGTTTCTACGCCCGACGATGCGACACCTCTGCGCCACACAAAATAGTGGATGGGCACCCCCGCGTCTAGGGCCCTTTGCTCGTATTTGGTGGGGACGCGCCCGGGCAATTTGCGGACGAACGGCGTCTCATAAACCGATTGCAAAAGCGATTGCCGCGCCAGCACATCGGCGATCCACGAGGCGTAACCGGCGTGATCGGTGGCGATGGTCACCTCGCCGCCCGGTTGCAATCGCTCGCCCAAGGTCGCCACAAACGCATCGCGAATCAGCCGCCGATTGTGGTGGCGTTCTTTGGGCCAGGGATCGGAAAAATTGATCCACACCTCGCACAGGGCGTGCGGCGCGAATACGTGTTGCAACAAAAAAGCCGCGTCGCCCTCTATGGCCCGCACGTTTTTCAATTCCCGCGCCTCGATCCGATTCAACAACCGGCGGATCGACCCCCACGCGCGCTCGATGCCGACAAAGCACACGTCGGAACGCGCCGCCGCCATATCCGCCAAAAACCGCCCATTGCCAAATCCGATTTCCACGATGAGCTCGGGCTCTCGCCCAAACACCTGCGGCCAATCCACCGGCCAATCCCGTTGCAGCCACGGGACCATGTACTTTTCGATCATTTCACTCAAGGGTGCCATGCGTCAAACCCATACGAAATCGTTTTTCGATTGTCCTATCTACTGGACCCCTTCAACGAGTCCCCGATTCGGACAGGCACGGGGGCCTGTCCCTACGATGAACGATCTATCGCCTTAACGAGTCCCCGATTCGGACAGGCACGGGGGCCTGTCCCTACGATGAACGACTTATCGCCTTCAGGCTCAAATTACTCGCCTTCATACCCCGCGCGGCACTTTTGTCGTGTATTAAAAATTAGCATACTACGCGACAAAAAATAAAGACCTGTGCAAAATCTGAAAAAGAGTTAGATTTAAGTTATCCGCAAAAACCCTCACCCCTTCTCGGAAAGCACAGGTCTATGTCGGATCAAGTTATGCAACTGTACCCCATCTTGCAAGCGCATTTTCCTTGGCACAAAGCCCGGGTGACCTTCCTCTCGGCCTTTCTCTTGGCCTTGATGAAAGTGACGACCGTCAATTTGACCAAACTGGCCAATGCGCTCAATGGCAAAGTGAAGCCAAAATCCAACTACCGCAGAATCCAACGTTTTTTCGCCGAGTTCACGCTACCGGAAGATTGGGCAACGGGCTTGATT
This sequence comes from Candidatus Latescibacterota bacterium, assembly GCA_965242535.1. Classification (GTDB taxonomy): domain Bacteria; phylum Latescibacterota; class UBA2968; order UBA2968; family UBA2968; genus VXRD01. The sequence continues at coordinate 2,374,885 of OZ251458.1, read as the reverse complement.
CTGCATCTCTTACCGGTCAAATCGGATTTTATCCTCGCCATGGACCGGACCCAATGGTCGTTGGGTAAGGTGTCGATCAATCTCCTGACCGTGGGCATCCTCTATCGAGACATGGCGTTTCCCATTTGCTTCAAGATGCTCCACAAAAAGGGCAACTCGAGCACGCAAGAGCGCATAGACCTCATGAAACGGGTCCGTCAACACATCAAGACCTGTAAGATTCGCGCCTTGGTGGCCGACCGCGAATTTATTGGGCGAAAATGGTTTAAGTGGTTGACCGAAAACAACATGCCTTTTGTCATTCGCCTCAAAGAAAACGCGATCCTCGAAACGGGACAAAAAGCGATTCCATTGAAAAAACGATTCGCCAATCTGACCTTGAATCAGCAAACGACCTTGCCAAAACCCGGGCGCGTCTATGGACAATCGCTCTCTTTATCGGCAATCCGATGCCCAGAGGAATGGGTGATGGTCGGCAGCAACACACAAGGCATTGACGCACTCAAGACCTATAAAAAACGATGGAGTATTGAAGTCCTTTTTGCCAACCTCAAACGCCGAGGCTTTGATCTCGAACAGACCCATCTCACCGACGCCGACCGCATCGAAAAACTCATCGCGCTCTTGACCCTCGCCGTGTGTTGGGCCCATCTCATGGGCGAAGCGCGCGCCCACCACACCCCGCTCAAAATAAAAAACCATGAGAAAAAAGAGAAAAGTCTCTTTCGATATGGACTCGATTATCTGCAATATGTCCTTTTGAATATTCAAGACCACGCACGCACATTCCAACGCTGTCTGAAAATCCTAAAAGAAGCGCGATTTTTACCCGATTCTTAGTTTTGTCGCGTAGTATGAAAAATTAGGACAAAAAAAATGGGTATCACCTGCGAATTTCCGTAAAGCGTTTGATCTGCGCGGTAATGCCCACTTCGGTGGGCAGGCGCTCCATCGAACTCGCGCCGTAAAATCCATCCACTTCCGCAACGCGCTCCAAAATGTACGCGGCGTCTTCCGGCTCGGCGATGGGCCCGCCGTGGCAAAGCGCGATCACGTCGCTCCGCATCTCCTTGCAAGCCGTGCAGATCGCCCGGACCTCTTCTACGCAATCGTCGAGCGTCTTGGCGGTTTTCGCCCCAATCGTCCCCTTGGTGGTCAGCCCCATGTGCGCCACCACGATATCGGCGCCTGCCCGCGTCATCGCCCTCCCCTCGTCGACCGTGAACGCATAAGGCGTCGTCAACATGTCCATCTCGTGCGCGGCGGCGATCATTTCCACCTCGAGCGGATAGCCCATGCCCGTCTCTTCCAAATTCGCCCGAAACACGCCGTCGATCAGGCCCACGGTGGGGAAATTCTGGACGCCTGCAAACCCCAAGTCGCGCAATTCCCGCAAAAAATGATCGCGCAGCATAAAGGGATCCGTCCCATTCACCCCGGCCAGCACGGGCGTATGCGTCACCGCGGTGAGGACTTCACGCGCCATTTCTTTCACGATCTCGTTGGCATTGCCATACGCCAACACGCCGGACAAGGACCCGCGCCCGGCCATGCGATACCGCCCGGAATTGTAGATCACGATCAGGTCGATGCCGCCCGCTTCTTCGCACTTCGCCGAAATCCCCGTGCCCGCCCCGCCGCCGATAATCGGCATGCCCGCCGCGATTTTTTCGCGCAACCGCGCCAAAATCGATGCCCTGCTCTCCGCTGCCATCATGCCCTCCGTATCTCCTGAAAACTCGCCACGAGCGCCGCTGCAAATTCGGGATCGTTGATGTTATTCGGCAGCCGCTCGATCTGCCGATCTGCGGTTTGTTCAATCCGCGCTTCCAGGGTTTCAAACAAGGCCCTGTCCGCATCGGGATCGCAAAAGGGCTGGCCCTCGGCGTCGATGAGGGACACGCCGCGTTCGGGGATTAAAATGCGGATGGGCCGCGTCGATCGGTTCAACTTGTTCGCGATCCACTCGGCGCACTGGCGGTTTTCGTCCGCCGTGGTTCGCATCAAAGTCACCTGTGCGTTGTGGACGTGGAGGACGCGGCCTGCAAATTGCGCGGGCACGGTCTCCTTCGCGCCGAAGTTCACCATGTCCAGCGCGCCCAAGCTGATGACGTAGGGGATTTTCCGGGCGAGGATGCGGTCCATCCGATCTGCCCCGGCCGGAAACACGCCGCCGACCACCTCGTCGGCCACTTCTGTCGTCGTAATGTCCAACACCCCGTCGATCATCCCGCTTTCCACCAGCTTTTCCATCGCCTGTCCGCCCGTGCCCGTCGCGTGGAAGACCAGACAGTCGTACCCGTCCCGCTCCAAGGCCTCCCGCACCATCGTCACGCACGGCGTCGTCACCCCGAACATCGTCATGCCGAGCGTGGGTTTGTCCGCTGTTTTTGCAACTGCGTGCCCGACCATGCCCACTATCGCATGCGCCGCGTTGCCCAAGACCTGCCGGGACACGCGGTTGATGCCCGCCACATCCACCACCGAATACACCATCGCGATATCGCAACACCCCACATAAGGCGCGGTATTGCCGCTCGCAACTGTGGAGACCATCACTTTGGGCACGCCGATGGGCAAGTCCCGCATCGCAGGTGTGATGAGCGCGGTGCCCCCACTGCCGCCGATCCCAATGACCCCGGCCACCTTGCCCTCGGCGCATTCCCGCGACAAATAGGCGCGCAGGGCTTCGCCCATCGCGGCCACGGCTTCGCCCCGATCCGCATGCCCGATCGCGGCGCCCGCCCCATCTTTGTGACAGGCCGCCACGGTCTCGCGCGACACGTCGGCCGATCCCCGTGCATCGCTCTGCGTGCCCACATCCACCACCGTCACCGCCGCGGCCGCTTCCCGAATGCACGCCGCGACATACCCGATCTCCTCGCCCTTTGTATCCATCGTCGCTATCGCATAAATGCTGTCCATTATGTCCTCCTTGTCGGAAATCGCGTCCCGTACATAACATTTTACGCCCGTACTCACGCCACCCGCGTCGCGCCATCGACGGATGAACAGACGTAGATCTCGGGGGTCAGCCCGGTCTTTTGAGGATACGTTGCGTTTATCGCATCGGTCAGGGCGGGCACGGCATCGCGTTTTACCAAATTGACCGTACATCCCCCAAACCCCGCGCCCGTCATTCGCGCGCCGAGCACCCCCGGCACGCGCAACGCGATTTCGACCAACAGGTCGAGTTCCCCACCGCTCACCGCGTAATCGTCTCGCAAACTCTCGTGGGATGCGGCCATCAATTGCCCGAAACCCGATAGGTCGCCCGCTTTGAGCCATGCGACCGCCCGTTGCGTGCGGTCATTTTCCGCGATCACATGGCGGCATCGCTTCCGCACCGTTTCCGATAGCGCGTCGCGATGCGCGTCGAGCATCGCCAGCGACACATCGCGCAGTGCCCCGATCTCTTTGCCCATCGCCCGCGCGAGTTGCGACACCCCGGTTTCACAGGCGGCCCGCCGATCATTGTACGCGGAATCCGTCAGTCCGCGCGTCACGCCCGAGTTGCAGATCGCGATGCGAACCCCGTCGTCAAACAGGGGGACGAGTTCAAACGAGAGATCGCGGCAATCGAGAAACAATGCGTGATCGGCACGCGCATTGGCCGAGACGAATTGATCCATGATCCCGCACTTGACGCCCACATAGCGATTTTCTGCACGCTGTCCCAACAGGGCCAAATCGGATTTGCCGATCGCGATATCGTTCAACGCGGCGACTGCTGTCCCCATCGCCATCTCGACCGCCGCAGAACTGCCCAATCCCGCGCCCATGGGCACATCGCCCACCATCGCCGCATCAAAACCGCACAGCCCATGCCCGAGGTGCTGAAATTCGCGCACGATCCCCTTTGGATAATCCGCCCAATTTCCCTGTGCTCCCGCTGTATCATCGGCCCGAAACTCGGCCATCTCATCGCACATCGCCGCGTAAATCCGCACGCGCCGATCCATCCTCGCACGCGTAGCGACAACGACCCATCGGTCAATCGCCGCGGGCAACGCGAAGCCCTCATTGTAATCCGTGTGCTCACCGATCAAATTGACGCGCCCCGGCGCCTGCGCGAGCACATCGGCCCGCCCACCAAAAACCGATTCAAAAGCACGCCGCGCGCGTGTGACAATGGGATTCAAAGTTCGCTCCTTTGTGTGCGTGTCCCGCTCCTCCGCGCGGTATTGCGATGAGGACAGGCACGGGGGCCTATCCCTACGATTGATGGGCACCTGGCTGATTGAACGTCGGGGCGAAAAATTTTTCGCCCCGACCCGACAGCTATATCTGTCCCTACGGCTGATGGCACCTGGCTGATCGACCGCTACCTCCTGATTCTCGCCTTTCATCCGCGCAATCCGCGATCCGCCTTTCGCTTTTTTCGATGGCCCAGGATCTACGCCTCTGTCCCCTCTGTGCTTTGTCCTTCGCTCTACTCTCGCCTTTAATCCGCCTTTAATCCCCTAATCCGTGTAATCCGCGATCCGCCTTTCGCTTTTTTCGATGGCCCAGGATCTACGCCTCTGTCCCCTCTGTGCTTTGTCCTTCGCTCTACTCTCGCCTTTAATCCGCCTTTAATCCCCTAATCCGTGTAATCCGCGATCCGCCTTTCGCTTTTTTAGACGGCCCAGGATCTACGCCTCTGTCCCCTCTACGCCTGACACTCTGCCTGACTCTCGCCTTTAATCCGCCTTTAATCCCCTAATCCGTGTAATCCGCGATTCAGACACTTACCTCTGCCCTCTGCCCCACTCTCGCCTTTCCTCTCCCGTCTCCCGTCTTCCGTCTCCCCGCCTCTTCCCGTCTCCCGTCTCCCCTTTTCTCCGCCTTTCATCCGCGATCCGCTTTTCGCATCGCCCATCGAATTTCCTCTGCGGTCGTATTCGGATCCGAGGGGTTGATGAGGTTGCCGAAAATATCCGCGCCCACCACATGTTTTCGCAAGCCGGGGCCGCGCAGGAGGGACGTGAGGTGGATTTGCATGTGGTAGCCGTAGTCAAGGCCATTTGTGGGGGCTTGCAACAGGGCTAAGGTGTAGTGATAGGGCGCGTCAAACAAGCGGTCTAAACCGACGAGGACATCGCGCAACACCGTTGCGAGGTCGCGCCGTTGTGCCGCTTGCAAATCCAACAGACTCGCCGCGTGCGCCTTGGGCGCGATGATCACATCGTAGGGAAATTGCGCGGCATAAGGCACATAACCCAAGGCGTGCGGGCGATCCGACACGACGCGCCGTCCGTCTTGGGATTCCACGCGGTTGGCGTCGCAGACAAAACAGCGGTCGGTTTTCTCGCGGTGGGACGCGAACTGCGCCAACTGCGGTTTCACCATCAGGTCGGGAATGGCGCCGTAGGCATAGACCTGTCCGTGCGGATGCGGTTGTGAATTGCCCATCACCGCGCCGCGATTCTCAAAAATCAGGGGATAGGCGATTTCGGGCTTCTTCCCCAACCGCTCGTAAATCTCCGCCCAGGCGTCTATCACGCGGACGAGTGCGTCCAACGGCAGGGTGGAAAATCGCTGCGCGTGATCGCGGCTATAGACCACGACCTCGCAGGTGCCTCGAGAGGTGCGAGACGCATAAGGCCCCAGTTGTCCGCGGGTTTGATAGGCGTCCAATTCCAGCGCGGGAAAATCGTTTTCAAATGTCCATACGCCGTCGCTATCGGGGTTCACATCGCCGCGCGCGCGCGCGTTGCCGGGGCAGAGATAGCATTCGGGATGATAGGCGCGGTCCGGAGATTCGCCCATCTGCTGCGTTTCCCCGCGCCAGGGCCTGTCTCGGCGATGGGCCGCGATATTGACCCACCTGTTCCAAAACGGATTGAACCGTTCCTCTTGCACGACCCGATACCCGTGCGGATGCAGGCGATGCCAGTGCCAGGCGGAGGCGATGATTTCGCGGAGCGATTCCCGCGCGCCCCAACCCAGTTCGCGCCGAATGCGACTCGGGTCCGCGATCAGCGTTGCCGGATCGCCCGGTCTGCGCGCGCCAATCGCCGTGGGAATCGCGTGGCCGGTGATGTCGCGTGCGGCTTCGACGATCTCCTTGACGCTCCAGCCATAGCCCATGCCGAGGTTATAGGTCGCGGACCGCCCGCCGGCCGACAGCTCATCCAAACTCGCGATATGGGCATCGACCAATTCCACGACGGAAAGATAATCGCGCACGGCCGTGCCATCGGGGGTTGCGTGATCATCGCCGAATACGGTGAGTTTCTCGCGCTGCCCCAATGCCACTTGCAAAACGAGGGGGATCAGGTGCGTCTCGGGCGCGTGGTCTTCGCCGATCAAGCGCGAGGGGTCCGCGCCCGCGGCATTGAAATACCGGAGGACGACATAAGGCCCGCCGCCTTGTCGCTCGGCGTAGAACAACATGCGTTCATCCATCATTTTCGTGATGCCATAGACGTTCAGGGGGATTTTCAGCATGGCGATATCTTCTTCGCACAATTTGAACGCGATGTGCTTTTCGTACCATTGCAACAGGGTGTCAAAATCGACCGCAGCGGGCATCAACTGGCTGTGTTCAAAGCCCCCATCTGCAATCCATTGTCGCGGATAATCCTCTTTCAATGGGAGGTGTTTTGCGCGGGGTTCGCCATAGATCGCGGCGGTTGACGATTTGACGAAGGGCAACCCCTGTGCCATGTCCAACAAGTTTTGAAATGCAACGACATTGTGCTCAAAATACAGGCGCGGCGCAGTTTGGGATTCCCCGGTCAGGGTCTTGGCGGCCAAGTCGATGATGCCGCAAAACTCATGGCGATCAAAAACACAGGCCAGAGCATCGCGGTTGAGCAAGCTGACGTGCTCGAAACAAAATTGCTCTGGCCCATAGACTTGTTCAAACAAGGTGACGACTTCCCGGTTGCCCGTCGATAAGTCGTCCAGCACCACGACCCGACGATGGTCTTCCAACAACCGCCGAACCACATGGCTGCCGATATAACCCGCACCCCCCGTTACTAAAACAGCCCGTTTCATACTTCAAGCCTTTTCGTTTTTTGATCGCGACAAATGAACTGCGGATCTCCGCGGTTGTGCATCTCCCCATCACCGCGCATTCAACAGATTGAGTTGCGGCGCATTGAGGTTTTCTGTCTCGGGATACGCCATGTCTTGAGGGGTTTCTGAATACACCACTTCAAAGTTGCCGTCGTCCCTTTCTCGCACGGTCTCCAAATCGTTCAACAAAATGTGCTGTTCTTGGCGCGTCACAACGGGACAGCCATAATGCGCATTGGTGTATTTCAACGGCCCTGATGTTTGAATCCGATTTTCGACAAATGCGATGTGTCTGTTCAATCTGTCGCGCAAGTACGGGTTTGCAAAAGCCAGAATGCGATGGGCGAGTGGGCGAATCGCGTGTTGAAAGCTGCGGTTGATTTCAATGCCGATGCTGTTGCGCGCAGAGGCCATCGCAGCCGCCATCGCGGTGCCCGTGCCCAAAAACGGATCGAGGATCACATCGCCTTTCACCGAGTACATGTTGATCAGGCGGTACGCCAATTCAAATGGAAATGCCGCACTCCGCAAGCGCGACACCTCATCGGAAAGCCGCTGGCAAGTGCCTTGAATATCCAGCCAAATATCCGAGTACCAAATGTTTCGCTCTTCCCAAAACAACGCGCTTTCGCGCCGGTTCTGTTTTTCCGATTCGGTCTTAAATTCCCGCTTGGATCCCTTTCGCACAATTAGGATGTACTCGTGTTCCAGCGTCACGTAAGCCCCGGCCGGTAGCATGCCCGATCCCATAAATTTATTGGGGGCATTGGTCTGTTTCCGCCAGAGGATATCGGGCAGTGCTGAAAACCCGATGTCTAAGAGGGCGTTCAAAATGCGCGCGTGGTTGGGATACAGACAAAAATCATCCCCGAGTTTCCGCGTCGCATCGCCGATATTGATGCAGGCAAACCGACCGGGCTTCAAGACCCGGAACACCTCGTTCCATGCGGAATCGAGAATCGCGTGCATCGACCGATAGGCCCGCATCCCATCGCCTGCCTGCAATGCCTCTTGGATCGCCAAATTTTGGTCGGCAAATACCCGATCCCACATGCCGATCATGGGATAGGGCGGCGAGGTGATCGCCAAATCCACGCTTTCCGAAGGGATGTTCCCCAAATCGCTCGCGTCTCGATAAAATATGTCATGAGTCGTTTTCATAGCGGTTTGATGATCGGCGAATCCCCGTTTTAACGCCGAGCATTGCCATTCTCCTATTCCGTCACCAAGAGAACGCGCCGATCCGCGTCGACCGAGTCCATGATCTCTTCGGAATGGGTTGCCATGATATATTTGGACATGTTTTTCACGTTGACCTCCTCGCTACGCGACCTCGGCTTTTAATCTCGCAATTTCATCGCGGTAGTGCGCGGCTTTTTCAAATTCCAAATTTTCAGCGGCTTCGCCCATCTTGCGCGTCAGTTCTTCGATCAGATCCAAGCGATTGTCGCCATCGACGTATTCCGGCGTCTCTTCGGCGACTAGGGGCAGGTCTTCGGCTTGCTCGTCGGCCACGGCCGTGGATTGGAGAATCTCCTCGCGGGTCTTGTAAAGCGTCTTGGGCGTGATGCCGTGTTTGGCGTTGTGCGCTTCTTGCAGGGCGCCCGGCGGTTTGAATCAGCGAGCGTTCGGATCGCAAAAAGCCCTCCTTGTCCGCGTCTAAAATCGCCACGAGCGACACTTCGGGCAAATCGAGGCCCTCGCGCAACAAGTTCACGCCCACGAGCACGTCAAACGCGGCAAGCGCACTTCAAAACGCCGTGGGGCGGCCCTGCGCGCCATCGACGGGAATGGACGCGCCGTTGATCCAACGTGCGCGGTCGGACGAGAGAAAGACCACGACATCGGCGACTTCAAAATCCGTGCCGAGCCGTTGTGCGGGAAATTCGCGCGTGCGGAACCTCGCGTACTGTTCTGGGTTTTCGTTTTTGAAGCGTTCCCAACCGCCGCCGGGGAAAAAGAGCGACCCCGGGCACACGGTATTGACGCGGATATCGCGCGTTGCCAACTCCCAGGCGAGCGCGCCTGCGAGAAAGATCTCCGCCGCTTTGGTCGCGCCGTACTGCGCCCCTCTCGTTGCGGGTTTCCAGCCGGAGATCGACGAGATGGTGACGATGCTGCCCCCGCCGCGTTTTGCCATGTGGGGAACGGCCCTGCGACTGGCGCGAACCGCGTGAAAGAGGTTGAGGTCGAAGGTTTGTTGCCAATCCGCGTCTGTGGAGGCGAGCAATTCGCGCGCGCCTGCCGTGCCCCCCACGTTGTTGACGAGCACATCCACGCCGCCGAGTGCCGTTGCGGCCGCATCGACAAACCGCTCGGTTTCCCCGGGTTTGGCGACGTCGAGGGCGAGGCCATAAGCCGCGACATCGCAGGTGCGAATCTCTTCGAGCACCTCGTCGATGCCCGCTTGCCCGCGCGCGCACAAAGCGACATGGCATCCCTCTGCGGCAAAGCGCAATGCGGTTGCGCGACCGATGCCGCGACTGCCCCCGGTGATCAGGGCGATTTTATCGGTCAGGTTCAGATCCATCTCATCCCTCGATTTCGATCCGCGGCGGATTGGCGAAGTCGTGATAGCGTTCGCGGATATTGCCCTGCGTGGCGTCGCCCTTGTGAAAATAATAGCGATAGATGCCCACGAGCGACTCGCCTTGCGACAAGGTATGGTGCCCGCGGCGACTCTCATCGCCGTAGAAATGCGAATGCCCAAAGGGATTGGCGGTCATCAGCCCGTAATTTCGCACATGCCAGTGCGTCGGATGCCGGAAACTATCGGGGTGATCCATGATCGCAACGCCCGTGAGATTGCCATTGACCGGCCCGGAATAATGGCACCATGGCGCGCGCTTGCCCCAGGTTTCTCCCTCGTCGATGCCGCCGATGCCATTCTCAATTTTGCCGCCTAAACCGCGCTTGACTTCCATGGTCTCCGCCACGCGAATCGAGGCCAAGCCGCCCTCTTTGGTGTCGCCGAACAGCACATCCATGTTTCGCGCCGCGAGCGTCAAGCGCAAATCCATGATCCGCACAGAAGAAGGCGTATTGTACACGATCCACTCGGCGCGCTGATCCAAAATCTCGCGCTTTCTTCCCGGCGGGCCCGTCCATCCATCCATGCCCACCCAATCGCTACGCGATGCGATTCGCCCCAAAACCGGGCCGCTTTCCAATTCATCAAAATCCCGATGCAAAATGCGCCCGTGGGACGCGCCCTCGGACCAGTTGTCCGCGCCATTGACTTCGCCGTGTGCAATCCAGATCGACCGATGGTGGTGGTGATCCATCTCTCGCCCATCCTTTGGCGTTGCCAACCGCCGCGTCACCGGGTCGCCATAAGGCCCGATCACCGGATAAAAAAGCGGACGCGCCCATTTCGCGCCGTGACAATAGGTCGTAAAATGCTGTCCATCGACAGAGACGGACACCTCGTCGCTACCCTGCGCGACCTCCACGCCGCGGCCGCTGTGCCGTGGCTCCTCGCCCAACGCGAGAACGCACTCTGCGGTTTGTTCCGCCTCGAGACGCGCCACGATGAAATCGACCTGCGTCCCATCGCGCACCGGCTTCACCTGACATGGGATTTCCGCATCGCCCATGCTCATCGTCGCCGCAGTCGCGCTTTGGGAAATGACCACCGACACCGGACAGTTGATCCGATTGTGCGGGCCTGCGTGAACGGTCAGTTTTACAGTTGCCATAGTTATCCTCCTCAAGAGACGAGTTGCTTTTGCCCGTTGCGTCTTAACTTCACCCTCGCTTGGCGAAGATGGCGCCGCAGCACTTTGAACTCACGGCTTGTGAAAATGATATTTGACCGATGGGACGATATTGTCCCACGGTTCGACGCCGCATCGCTTTGCCCAAGCGTCGTAGAGGGCCGCGAGTTCGGCCACCACATCGGGATGGTCCTGTGCCAAATCGTCGCACTCCGAGCGATCGGCTTCCATGTCGTACAGCTCCCAATCGCCCGGATAGCGTTTCACCAATTTCCACTTGCCCTTGCGAATCGCGCCATTGCCCTCGTGTTCCCAGGTCAGATACGGTTTGCCATTGTCCCGATTGTCGAAAATCGGCGTGAGCGATGTGCCTTCGAGCGGCAAAATGTCGCGTCCATCATGCCGCTCGGGATAGTCGGCGCCGGCCACATCGAGACACGTCGCCATCACATCGGTCAGTTGCCCGGGTTGCTCGCGCAACGCGCCCTTGTCCGTGACGCGCTCGGGCCAATGCACGATGAAAGGCGTTGAAATCCCGCCTTCGTGAACCCAGTGTTTGTACAGGCGGAAGGGCGTGTTCGACACATTTGCCCACGGCACGCCGTAGCTCTGATACGTGGTCTCGTCGCCCGGCATCACGTCGGGATCATTGCCGCGTTGCACCGCGCGGCCATCGCGCGTGGTCGCAGGGGCGATCGCGCTTCTCCGCATCCTATTTCCCAACTCTTCGGCACAGCCCCCATTATCGGCCAAAAAGACGATCAGGGTATTGTCGAGTTGTCCGCTCTCTTCGAGGGCTTGGACGATGCGCCCAATGCCTCGATCCATGCGGTCGACCTGCGCGGCATAGACCTCCATGCGCCGTTGTTGCCACGCCTTGTGCTCGGCGTCTTCCCACGGCACTTGCGAGGGATCGCGGTCGCTCAATTCCCATTCGGGTTTCAAAATGCCCATCTCGCGCATGCGCGCCAACCGCGCTTCGCGCAATTTGTCCCAGCCATCGGCGAATCGCCCGTTGTATTTTGCGATGTCTTCCTCGTGCGCGTGCAAGGGCCAATGCGGCGCGGTATAGGCCGTGTACAAAAAGAAGGGCCGATCCCCAGTCGCCCGCGCATGCGCTCGGATGTAATCCGCCGCGTGATCGCTGATGGCATCGGTCAAAAAGAAATCCTCGGGGAACTCATCCACCGAAATTTGCTCGTTGTCCCGCGTCAGGGTCTGCGGCTTCCAATAATTGGCCGCGCCGGTAATGATGCCAAAGAATCGGTCAAACCCGCGCTGGCAGGGCCAACTGTGTTTGGGCCCCTCGGCGTCCGCGTGCCGCGTAATGTGCCACTTGCCGCTCATGTAGGTCGCATAGCCCGCGGCCTTGAGCACTTCGGCAATGGTCACGCTTTGAAAATTCAAATCGCCGCGATACCCCTCGTACTCCCGATCATCCATCATGTGGCCCACGCTGGCTTGGTGCGGGTGCAACCCGGTCAGCAGAGACGCCCGCGTGGGGCAGCACCGCGCGGTGTTGTAAAACTGCGTGAACCGCAACCCATTGTCCGCCAGCCCGTCCAAATTGGGCGTGTGGATTTCGCCGCCGTAACACCCGATATCGGAATAGCCCATATCGTCGTTCATAATCAACAAGATATTCGGTCGTTCTGCCATGTGGAACTCCTCGCGAAAAAGGTAAAAAATCGCCCCGTCAAATCGGGGACAAAATACGCCATCCAACGCCTTTGCACAACGGCCGCATGCAGGGCAAAACAAAAGCCGATCCCTTGGGGAATCGGTCATTGAGACCGCTTCAAAAGTAGATCAGCGCGCCGAGGGTGAGCAACCACAGTGTACAGGCGATCAAGAGGGGGGCGTCTCCCAATATGGTTGAGGCGGGATCGCCGCCCTCGCTTTGTGTGTACATAAGGTAGAGATAGCGCAACATCCCGTAGATCACAAAGGGAATGGTGAGGTTGAGGCGGTCGTTGCCGAGTTTTTCCATCACCTCGGGCGACATGGTGTAAAGCGCGTAGGACACGAGCGCGCCCGCTGTGACGATGGCGATGACTTGATCGAGAAATTGGAGGGAATAGTCTTCGAGGATGCGGCGGTGGTTGTGTGCCTCGGCCTTGAGCAACACGCACTCTTGCCGGCGTTTGGCAAAGCACAAAAACAGGGCCAAGAGCACCGTGCAGAGGATGAACCATGAAGAAATGGAGACCTGAATGGCGACTGCCCCGCCGATGGCGCGCAACAAAAACCCCATGGCAATGGTCATGACGTCGAGAATGACGACGTGTTTGAGATACAGGGTATAGGCGACGTTCACAACAGCGTAAATGAGGAGCACGATGCCAAAATGGGGATGCGCGTAAAATCCGCCACTTAGGGCGACGAGCGCGAGCGCGAGCGCGGCGATGGCGGCGACGGATACGCGCAACGCGCCGGAGGCGATGGGGCGATGGCACTTTTGGGGATGCCTGCGGTCGGATTCCCGGTCCCGAATGTCGTTGAACAAATACGCGGCGCTGGAAATCAGACAAAAACACGCAAAGGCCAGACCGCTTCGCAACAGGTCGTCGGGTTCAAAAATGCGTTTGGCAAAAACGAGCGCGGCCAACACAAAGACGTTTTTGAGCCATTCGTGCGGGCGCATCGCGCGGATGAGATGGGGCATACGGCAGTGGCGCGTGAAGGGTGGAAAGGGCAAGAGTTAAGGTGTGAGACCGCCCCCAAGCGGGTCGGATTCGTTGGATCGCTTCCTCATTCATCGAGAAGGCCGGCATAAGCCTGGGCGTCCATCAGGGCCTCTGTTTCGGATGGGTCGGACAGGCGCACTTGGATGATCCACCCGTTTTCGTAGGGTTCGGCGTTGACCAGCGCCGCATCGTCTGTCAGTTCCACATTGACGTCGATCACCTCGCCCGAGACGGGGGCGATGAGATCGGACACGGTCTTGACCGCCTCAATCGTACCGTAGGGTTCGCCTTGCACGACCCAATCGCCGGCCTCGGGCAATTCCAAAAATACGATGTCGCCCAATTCGCCCTGCGCGTAATCCGTAATCCCGCAAGTGCCCACATCGCCCTCGATCCGAACCCAATCGTGATCGCTGTTGTAGAGTAAATCCTCCGGAATATTTGCCATCTCTCGCTCCTTTGAATGGCCTGCAACTCATCCCTATATCCCAACTCGTTTTTGATGCAAAACCCGTTCAACCCCCATAACCCAACTCGTTCACAAATTCCGTCGTCGCCCGCCCCGATCTAAAATCCTCGTGTTGCAAGGCGTGCAGGTGAAAGGGAATGGTCGTGGGCACGCCCTCGATCACAAACTCGTCGAGCGCGCGCACCACTCGGGCGATGGCCTCGTCGCGCGTGTCGCCGTAGCCGATGAGCTTCGCCAAGAGGGAATCGTACTGCGGCGGCACGGCGTACCCCGTATAGACGTGTGAATCGATGCGAATGCCCGGCCCGCCCGGCATGTGAAACGAGGTGATGGCGCCTGGCGATGGCCTGAAATGGTGTTCGGGATCCTCGGCGTTGATCCGGCACTCGATCGCGTGCCCCTTGAACGCGAACGGGGCCCGTGGCAAAGACGCGCCTGCGGCGATGCGAATCTGCCACTTGACGATATCGAGGCCCGTCACCATCTCGGTTACGGGATGCTCAACTTGGATGCGCGTGTTCATCTCCAAAAAATAAAAATCGCCGGACGCGTCGAGCAAAAACTCTATCGTGCCCGCGCTGGCGTATCCCACCGCAGACGCGCCTTTCAGCGCCGCACGCCCCATGCGCTCGCGCAAGGCGTCATCGACCACTGGCGAGGGCGATTCCTCGATCAACTTTTGGTGCCGCCGCTGCACCGAACACTCGCGCTCGCCCAAATGCACGATGCGCCCGGACAAATCGCCCAACACTTGGATTTCGACGTGCCGAGGTTGCGCGATCTCTTTTTCCAAATAGAGCGCGCCGGACGTAAAGGCGGCGCTGGCCTCGGCACTCGCCATTTGCCACGCACGTTCCAGATCGCCTTCTGAAAACACGGTTCGCATCCCGCGGCCCCCGCCGCCTGCAACGGCTTTGAGGCGCACCGGATACCCCATGCGCCGCGCCGCGCGTTGGGCCTCGTCATAGCTCGCCAAAACCCCCGTGCCCGGCGCGACTGGCACGCCTGCCGCTCGCATGGTCTCGCGCGCGATGGCCTTGTCGCCCATTTTGCGGATGGCATCCGCAGACGGGCCGATAAACGCGACCCCGCAGGTGCCGCAAATTTCGGCGAACTCGGCATTTTCTGCCAATGGGCCATACCCCGGATGAATCGCATCGGCATCGGTCACTTCGGCCGCGCTCAAAATGCGCGGGATATTGCGATAGCTCTGATCGCCCGGCGGCGGCCCGATGCACACGTCTTCATCGGCCGCCCCGACGTGCAGGGAATTGCTGTCGGCCTCCGAGTAAATGGCGACCGTTTGCAACCCCAACTCTTTGCAGGCGCGGATAATCCGCAACGCGATTTCGCCGCGGTCCGCGATGAGAACTTTTTTGAACAAGGGTATGATCCCGAAAATGGAGGGTTACGATTGTGGATCGATCAAAAACAGGGGGGTATTGTATTCCACGGGCGAGGCATTATCGACGAGCACGCGCACCACTTGCCCACTCACATCGCTCTCGATTTCATTCATGATTTTCATGGCTTCGATGATGCACATGGTCTGCCCTTTCGTCACGGCATCGCCTGCTGCGACATAAGGCGACGCGTCTGGGCTCGGCGATTGGTAAAACATTCCCACCATCGGCGACCGAAACGTGTGGTATCGACCATCGTCTTCGCTCGTCGCATCGCCTTCTGCCCGCGGCTCGGATGCCTCGGCAGGAGCAGCCACTGTTTGCACGATGGGGACCTGCCCATTTGCGCGCGTGATGCGAACGCGGCCGCGGCCGAAGAACTTGCGTTCGATTTCGACTTCCTGCACGTCATCGGCCCCGATGAGGTCGATGAGTTCTTTGAGATCCGCCATCATCTGTTTGGAAATTTTCACGCTCTTTCTCCTAAACCCGCTCGACGTAAGATTGCGTGCGCGTATCGACTTTCAGCACATCGCCAATCTCGACAAACAGCGGGACTTGTACTGTGGCTCCGGTCTCCACGCGGGCGGGCTTCGTGCCGCCCGTGGCCGTATCTCCGCGCAGTCCGGGATCGGTTTGATCGACTTTCAATTCCACAAAAATGGGCAGTTCCACGCCCAAGGCATTGCCCTCGGCGACGAGCACCTCGACCATCTCGCTTTCCTTCAACAACTTTTGCGCGTCGCCCACCGTCTCTTGGGGCACTTCGTACTGCTCGTAGGTGCGCGCATCCATAAAAATGTAAAACGCATCCTGTCGGTACAAATACTGGCTCTTGCGTTTTTCCAAGCGCACGTCATCCACCTTGTCGCCGGATCGAAACGTCTTGTCGATCACCGCGCCAGACCGCACGCTCTTGAGCTTGGTCCGCACGACCGCCGCCCCCTTGCCGGGCTTGAAATGCTCGAACTCGGTCATAAAAAAGAGCTGCCCATTGAGGCGAATCACCATGCCCGTGCGAAAATCAGAAGTGGAAACCATGCTATCGTCCTTTGTCGATGGTTAGCAAAACGAGTGGTTAGTTGTCTGAATCACAGATTACGCAGATTAGGGGATTGCGCGGATTACCCCCCACCCTTCACAACCGCTATGGCCTTCGTGCCCACCGGCACACTCCGAACCCCCTGCGTCAGTTGTCTGAATCACAGATTACGCGGCTGAACCCCACCTGCTGGGTTCTCATCTGCAACCTATCTTGTATCTTCGGACAGGCACAGGGGCCTGTCCCTACGATTGCGATTGCTTCTCCCCTCTTGTATCTTTGACCGAGCACGGGGCATCGCCTTTTTGTGTTTTGAACTGGCTGTCGCCAGTTGTACCCCGCTCGTGGCTAACCCCATCTTCTGCCTTTCATCTGCGTTCATCCGCGTTCCTCTGTGGTTGCTTTTTCTCGCAGTCGCCCAGTCGCCTCGGCATCCACCTGTCCATCTGCCGAGATCGCCACGCCGTAATCCGTGCGCGCAGACGCTTGGGACACGCGGCCTTGATTGACGTCTTCTATCACCTTTTGCGGATCGCGTTCAAGGGGCGATCCATAGCCGCCGCCGCCCGGGATCCGCAATGTCACCGATTGCCCGGGTTGGAGTTCGTAGCGCCCCTTGGGCGGCAACTGCGTGCCATCCGACAAAAAGAGTTCCCCGCACCTCCCATCGCTTCCGCCCAAAAACCCGCGCGGCGCGTAGTGCGTGCGGTCGTACATGCACGAATGCAGCGCGGGGTGATCGGAGTCGATAGACAAAACCATCTCTTGCCCCAAGCCCCCGCGAAACCTGCCCGCGCCGCCCGAATCGGGAATCAGCGCGCGTCTGTGCATAATCACCGGCGAGACGGATTCGATGGCTTCGGCGGGCACGCCTTTGATCCCGCTGGGAAAAGCCGTCGCGGAAATGCCATCGCCATCGGGCCGCGCGCCCATGCCCCCTGCGGAAAAGAAGATGTACGCAAAGCGTTCGCCATGGCGGTCTAGGCCCTCCAACTGCGTGTTCCAAAGCCCGGCCGAGCCATCGGCGATCACGCGGTCGGGTATCGCCTGAGCCAGCGCGCCGAACAGGGGTTGCGACAGAAAATGCCCGACCAAGTGCCGCGCGCCCACCGCGCATGGAAATTGCGCGTTTAAGATACAGCCTTCGGGCGCGGCGACCGCGATGGGCCGAAAACTGCCTTCGTTGTTGGGAATGTGCGGGCTGATCGCGCATTTTAGCGGATAGGTCGTATAGGCGTGCGTGTAGTTGTACACCACGTTGATCCCGCGCCCAACTTGGGGCGACGTGCCCGCGTAATCCACGATCA
Source organism: Candidatus Latescibacterota bacterium (assembly GCA_965242535.1). Lineage (GTDB taxonomy): Bacteria > Latescibacterota > UBA2968 > UBA2968 > UBA2968 > VXRD01. The sequence goes on along the minus strand of OZ251458.1, from coordinate 2,357,253 downwards.
AGTTATCGTCCGCCACCGTGATTTTTGCGCGGATGATGAGCGGCGCGTCGTACCCGTCGAGCGCCACCTCGTCTTCGTACACCCCATTTGCGATCTCCGAAATCGCCGCGCGAGTCGCCGCTTCCGAGCGGTCCAAAATGCGCGCCGAGAGCTCCTCCAAGTCCGCGAGATCGTAATCCTCGAGCGCTTGAACCAACTTGACCGCGCCCACGTCATTGCCGGCTTGCTGCGCGTAGAGATCGCCGACGACTTGGTCGGGCACGCGCACATTCGCCCGCACAATCGCGATCAAATCGCGGTTGATCTCGCCTTCGCGGAACAACCTCATAATAGGGATATTCAACCCCTCTTCGTACACCTGCCGCGCGCCCGCGCCCAAGGTGCGCCCGCCGATATCCATCGCATGGCAGGTATTGGCAAACCACCCCACGCCCTTGCCCCGATAAAAAACCGGCGTGACGACGGTGATATCGTGCAAGTGCCCGGAGCCGAGCCACGGGTCATTGGTCAGCAAACTATCGCCCGGCTTCAACGCATCAATCGGATGCCGTTTGACAAAATGCCGCACGCAATTCGCCATCGTATTGATATGGCCAGGCGTTCCGGTCACGGCTTGGGCGAGCATGTTGCCCGCGCGGTCAAACACCCCCGCAGACAAGTCCCCTGCCTCGCGCACCACCGTGGTAAAAGAAGCGTGCATCAGCGCCGCGGCTTGTTCATCGACAATGGAAATGAGCCTGTTCCACAGGACTTCCAATTCGACCGCATCAATCGCGCGTCCCATTAGGTACCCTCCCTGCCGAGAATGAGATTGCCCAGATCATCCACGCGCAGCGCCCAACCGGGCGGCACAACCGTCGTGGATTCGACTTCTTCGACAATCACAGGCCCTTGCAAAACCATTCCTCCCGCGAGGGTTTGCCGCTTGTGAACCGCAACATCCCATTCGCGCCGATCGAAAAGCACTTTTCGCCGGGACGCGGACAGACGCCCAACATCGGGTTTGCTCTCGGGCAAGGGATCGCAAATCTCGGGTTTCGCGCCCGAAACCGTCACGCGCCAGTGGATGGCTTCAACGGGCACGCCTTCGCAGATCCGGCCGTATATCTTGCGGTAGGACGCATCGAAAGCCTCGAGGAGCATCGCATCGGATTCTTCGGCGAGTGTGCCCAAAGGCACGGAGATCTCATGCCCTTGCCCCACATAGCGCATGTCGGCGGTTCGCGCGATGTCGATCTCGGATTCATCCACCCCGGCATCGCGCATCAACGCGCGCCCCTCGGTTTCCATCTCGGCGTAGAGCGCGTTGACGACCTCGAAATCCAATCCCTCGATGCGCGACACAAAACTCCGCACGTAATCGAAGGCAATGGCCGCGAGCATCAAGCCACACGCGGACCCCACGCCCGCGGCAGGCGGCACGATCACCCGATGGATCCCCAAGCGCGTCGCAACGCCGCATGCGTGAACGGGCCCCGCGCCCCCGGTCGCGACGAGTGCGTATCCCTTCAAATCGACCCCGCGCTCTGCGGCGTGGACGCGCGCGGCATTGGCCATATTCTCGTTCACCAAATCGCAAATGCCCTGGGCGGCGCGCATGCGATCCAGCCCCGCGGATCGGGCAAATTCATCGACCGCCCGCGCGGCCCGATCCACATCCAACGCCATCTGCCCGCCCAAAAAATACTCGGCATTCAAATACCCGAGCAAGAGATCCGCATCCGTCACCGTGGGCGAGCACCCGCCGCGCGCATAACACGCCGGGCCGGGGTCTGCCCCCGCGCTTTGCGGCCCCACCGCGGGCAGGCCGAGTTCACTCGCATGCGCGATGCTGCCCCCGCCCGCGCCAATTTCGATCATATCGAGCACCGGTACGAGCAGGGGCAACCCACTGCCGCGCTTGAAGCGGTACACCCGCGCCACCTCGGACTCGGTCGTAATGGGAAACGCGCCCTTGTCCGTCAAAATGGCCTTGGCCGTCGTGCCCCCCATGTCGAACGCGAGCACCCGTTGATACCCGGCCCGCTTGCCGCAATGCGCCGCGGCGAGCGCGCCTCCGCACGGGCCGGATTCCACGAGGCGCACGGGAAATTCCGCGGCCGTCTGCACGGAACACGACCCGCCGTTTGAAAGCATAATGTGCAGCGGCGCCGCAATGCCGAGGGCTTTTAATCCCCGCGCCAAGCGCGACAGGTATCTCTCCACAAGGGGTTGGACGTACGCATTTGCCACCGTGGTGGATGCGCGCTCGAATTCCCGCAACTCGGCGGCGACCCGGTGCGAAACCGAAACCGCCACCTCCTGCAACTCGCGCCGCACAATTTCGGCGGCGCGCCGCTCGTGGTCGGGATTGACATACGCGTGCAAAAAGACGATGGCAACCGCCTGTACTTGGGCCTCGCGCAACGCGTCGCACGCCTTGACCACATCCGCCTCATTCAGCGGCACCATCACGTCGCCGCGCGCGTACAGCCGCTCGCGCACCTCCAAGCGCAACCGCCGTTCCACCAAGGGTTCGGGCAATTTGAGGAACAAATCGTAGATATCGTAGCGGCCCTCGCGCCCGATTTCCAGCGCGTCTCGAAAACCCGCGGTGGTAATCAACCCGGTCTTCGCGCCCCCGCGCTCGATCAGCGCGTTTGTCACCAGCGTCGTGCCGTGGACCGCTCGGGAAATCGACCCGGGCGACACATCCGCGAGCACCTCTTTTACGCCCGACAACACCCCCACCGACGGATCGGGATATCGCGTTAGCACCTTCGCCACGCACAACGCCCCCGACGCGCGGTCTCGCAAGACGACATCTGTGAACGTGCCCCCAATATCTATGGCCAGCGTCTTGTCGCGCATCGCAAAATGCCCCAAACAAAAACGAGCGCGCCTGCCCGACCCAAGGGGTAGGGCAGACCGCTTAATTCGCTTCTCGTATTTTTGGCGGGCGGATTCGCCTCACCCGACTTGTTGCCCGAATTTCTCGGCAAATTCGATAAAATCGCCAAAGCCGACTTCCCCATCGCCATCGAGATCGTAGCGCGACTCGAATCGTTCATCATCGGATGACGTGCCAAACGCCCGCGCAAACAAAATGAAATCGTCGAAGTTGACTTCTCCATCGCCATTAAAATCGGGATTGAAAACCCTGCCCATTCCAGACAAGCCAATTTCGAGCGTCTCGGACGCCAGCACAATCCGCAACACGCCTTCGTGATCGCCTGCCATATTCGGCGCGAATCGAACGCGAATCGCGTGCGTGTCTCCCGCGTTCAGCGTATCGGGCAACGCGATATCGGGCGACTCGGGATCGAGTGCTTGGACAAAGCCATCGCCCGTAACCGTTACGCCCGAAATGATCTGCGCGATATTCCCATCGTTGGAAACCGTCACGGTTTGCAAGCTGTCTTCACCCTGTCTGACCGTCCCAAAATCGAGCTCGTCGCGATCCACCCGAGGCAACGATTGAATGCCGCGCCCGAAAAGCGGGATCCGGTACATCTCATCCCCGGCGGCGATCCGCAACGTATCGCGTATCGCGCCCGGCCCGCGCGGATCGAAGCGCACCGCTATCGCCGCGCTATCGCGCCCCGCCACAGTGAGGGGCAACGCCACATCAGTCACAAAATGGCTGTCGGCACGCGCAAATTCAATCGCGGTGATGCGGAGAGAATCCGCGGTGGGATTGGCTACCGTGATGGATTGCGACGAGTCTCGCCCCACAAAAACATCGCCAAACGCGAGCGAATCGGGCATGACGCGCACCGTATCCGTCACAGAAGCCCGAATTTGCACCTCAACGGGCGTCGGGTCGTCGGTATTAGAGGTAATCGTCAACGCGCCGGAAAAAGGGCCCACATCAGTCGGCTTATAGGTCACGCTCACATCATACCAGCGGCCGGGGCTCAATCTGCCGACGGTACGCGGGTGGTTCGTCATCGCCGTCGAGTCCGACGAAACGGCTACAAAACCGGCCCCCTCATCGCTCATGTTAAAAACGCGCACCGTATCTCGCACTGTCGTGCCCAAGCGCACAGTGCCAAAATCGATCCGCCGAGGAAGCGCGTCGAGGCCATTGGCAGCAATGCGCTCTGCCATGATGGGATCGCGTTCCCCGCGCCTGCCGCGCAAGGTCACATCGCCTATCGAAATCAGGGATTGCACATCGGATTGTCCCTTGAGGGGCCGCACGCCGATTTCGACCAGATCCAAATAATCTGTTGGGGTACGTATCAACGCGCCAAATCCCATCCCCACGATTTCCGCGCCTGTGCTCGTTTTGTGGATGGGCAAAATCCCGCCGCCCGTGCGATCCCGCGCCCAGCGCAAATCCACTTCATCGGGATCGTACTTCAAAACGATCCGATACCCGCCCAACCCCTTGAGGCCGCGCGCAAAAACTCTCAACTCCTCGCCCGCGCCCTGCATCCGCACCGCCGCGGCCCCATTGGCACCGGAAACCACATCTACCCGGTCGAAATACGCGAGGTCAGCCCCGCCGCCGAGCACATCGGCGAACAGAAAAGCGTCGTCTGCATCTATGGCCCCATCGCGGTCCAAATCGTATTTGCTCGACCTGAGCGTTTGCCCGAACTGCGTGATCAACAGGTCAAAATCGCCGTAATCCACCGTGCCATTGGTATCGAAATCCGCGATGACGCGCGTCAATCCCGCGTTGCCTCCCTCCCGCACGCGCGCCGTAATGTGGACGCGGATCTTTTTGCGTTCTTGCCGATTCGTCTCGATATCGATATAACCCGAAAAAAGCCCCGTTTGCATGGGGGTAACGGTCAATTTAATCACATGAGGCCTGCTACGCGCGCTCAGGCCCTTGGTCGAATCGGCCAGCACTCCCACTCTTCCGGGGGAAACGACTATTTCCGCCCCCGATGTGGTCAGCGCAAATGAGAGCTTGCGCGTCGTGCCGGGCGGCACTTTTTCCAGATCAAAGGTATTCTCAATCGAAAAGGTGTCCGAGACGGTTTCGCCAGGTGTGAGATGGCCGAAATCGAAAATTCGGCGCGAAACCTCCACATCTTCAAGTGGGACCTTGCCGATGTTGTCGCTCGCGATCTCATTGCGCGCGCCGCCGAAGCGGTGGTTTTGCCACCTGAACCGGGTGCCGCGCAAAGTCGCGGATGCGATAGCGACGCCCGCCGCATCGCCCTTGAAGGTCACTTTTGCGATCAACCCCGAATGTGGCTCGATGGGCCTGTTGCCCAATACCAACCCGACGACTTCCACGCTGTCCGCTGTCTCGCGCACCGGCAGTAGCCCAATGCCCAACAGATCGTGTACCTTGCTGACGGAAACCTCTTCGGGCAGGGAAAGGACGATGCGATACCCACCAATGCGTTCGATATCTTCCAAATAGATCAAATAACCATCGCCATCTGGATCGAGGCGCAACTTTGCCTGGGCATTTTCCCCTTCCTCAATTTCCAAAGACGCCTCGGACGCGTTGTCTGAAAACACATCGGCAAACCTGAACGCATCTTCGCCATCCACCGCGCCATCCCCGTTCAAATCCAGCGTGGTGTCTATCGCCGCTTGGGCGGGTTGCCTGAAGTGGGCCATCAACTTCGAGAAATCGCGGAAATCGACCGCGCCATTGCTGTCAAAATCGGCCGATACCGGTATCTGATCCTCCCGATCCTGCGCCCATGCCGTTCCCGCGCTGCCAAAACAAAAACTCACCAGAAAAACAAAAATCCCATTTCGCATCAAACCATACCTCCAAAAAAATAATGACCTCTCTCCCTCGGAACTTTGAACGAGCACGGGGCGTCTCCCGTCTTCCCTCTGGGGTTAGCCACGAGCGGGGTACAACTGGCACCGCCAGTTCAAAGCCACAAAAACACAAAAGCCACAAAAGCCACGAGCGGGGTACAACTGGCGACAGCCAGTTCAAAACACAAAAACGAGCACGGGGGCATCTTCCCTCTTGTATATTACCTCTTAGTTGTGGACAGGCACGGGGGGCCTGTCCCTACGTGTTGATGGGGGCGGGGCGAGATAATTGACCACGGGTAGATGGCCTTCTTGCTTCTCGTATTTTTTGGCGGCACGGGGGCATCTCCCGTCTTCCCTCTTTCAGGCACGGGGGCCTGTCCCTACGTGTTGATGGGGACGGGGCGAGATAATTGACCACGGGTAGATGGCCTTCTTGCTTCTCGTATCTCTGGACGAGCACGGGGCATCTTCCCTCTTGTATATTACCTCTTAGTTGTGGACAGGCACGGGGGCCTGTCCCTACGATTGCTTCTCCCGTCTTCCGTCTTCCGTCTTCCGTCTCCCGTCTTCCCGTCTTCCCGTCTCCCGTCTCCCGTCTTCCCTCTTTCAGGCACGGGGGCCTGTCCCTACGTGTTGATGGGGGCGGGGCGAGATAACGGACCACGGGTAGATGGCCTTCTTGCTTCTCGTATCTCTGGACGAGCACGGGGCATCTCCCCCTCTTGTATATTACCTCTTAGTTGTGGACAGGCACAGGGGCCTGTCCCTACGATTGCGTCTCCCGTCTCCCGTCTCCCGTCTCCCGTCTTCCCGTCTTCCCGTCTTCCCGTCTTCCGTCTTCCCTCTCCCGTCTTCCCTCTCAATATAACAAAGAACCCATCCCATATCAACACATCTCCCAAAAAATTGACCTTGACAAGCTATCGCGCTTTGTGTAGGTTTAGCACTGAAACGAGCGGGAATAGCTCAGCTGGCTAGAGCATCTGCTTGCCATGCAGAAGGTCGCGGGTTCGAATCCCGTTTCCCGCTCCATTTTTTAACCCGTTAAAACTAACGGGTTTTTTTTATGGAGCAAACCGCTTGTCTCCTGCCCTCGTCCGAAAAATTGCCGCCCTGCGCCTGCCCTGCCTCGCGCTTTGGGCGCCGGGCCCGCACATGCTCACCCCTGCGGTTCGCCGCGTTTTGCAAACCTATCGGGCGACCCATTCCCACCGTTCAGACGCATTTAGAACCCGCTACCGCAAAGCCACAGCCCTGTTGCGCGAAGTCTTTCACATCCCCCCCGGCTTTACCCCGCTCATCTTTGGTCACACCGGCAGTTACAACTGGGAAATGGTCGCGGTCAACACCCCGCGCCAGAGCGCCACCTTGGGCATGGACATCGGCGCGTTTTCCAAGAAATGGACGCAGGTGTTCCAAAGCCGCGGGCGTCCAATCGACGTCTTAAAAGCCGACTGGGGCGAAGGGATGGACGCCCGAACTTGGTCTGACGCCCTTGCCAAAAATTACGACTTGGCCCTTCTGACCCACAACGAAACCTCTACGGGCGCGATGTTGCCCATCCAAGAGATGTGCGACGCTGCGCGGGACATAGCCCCCCAAACCCTGATCGCCATCGACGCCGTGAGCAGTGCGGGCGCGGTGGATACGCCGATTAAAACCCTGCGCCCGGACTACTATTTTTGGAGTTTGCAAAAAGATTTTGCATGCCCGACCATCGGCTCTGTGATGATCGCATCCGACCGCGCCTTTGACACCGCCGCCCGAACGCCCGAACGCGGGTATGTCCTCGACTTGATCGAATGGCGCGACCGCGCCGAGATGGCCCAAACCCCGATGACCGTGGCGGACCTGACCTTGCAATGCCTGATCGCGCGCCTCGAAGAAATGAAACGCGAGGGCGATCGACGCTTCAAACGCCATCGCAACCTCGCCTCGATGCACCGCGAGTGGGCCGCCGCGCACGGCTTGCGCCTCATCGCCCAACCGGGATACGAGAGCCTGACCGTCAGCGCGATCTGTTTGCCGCGCCATGTTTCGGGATCGGCGTTCGTCGCCAAAGCGCGGGCATTGCTCAACGTGCAACTCGGCGCGGGCTATGGCGACACCAAAGACCGCGCCTTTCGCATCGCGGCGATGGGGCATACGTCCGAGCGCGACATGCAGCGCGTGCTCGAGGGCCTCTCGCTCCTGCTCGCCAACTGGTCGCAGCTCGAGCCATGCGAGCTCGATGCCGGCATTCCCAATTCCGGATGACTTTTGGTATCACGCCATGCCTTCTCCCACGTCCATGATCTGCCCGAGTTGCGGCTACCTCATCAACACGGACGAGAAACGCTGCCCGCATTGCGGCGCCTATCAGCCCAACCTTTGGGGCCTCGGCCCCGCGCTGAACCGGCTCTTCGGCGGGCGCATCGACGTCCTCGCGTTGATCCCCACCGCGTGCATCGCGCTTTACGCCATCAGCTTGTTGCTCGACCTCAAAGCCGCGCTGTCGATGTCCGGTGGGCTTTTCGGCATGCTCAGCCCGGGGCCACGCCCCTTGATCGCGCTCGGCATGACCTATGGCGACGCGCCGTGGTGGAGCGTGCTGACCGCCACGTATTTGCACGGTAGCCTCCTCCACATCTTGTTCAACGTGATGTGGATTCGGCAACTCGGCCCGGATGTGGGGCATCTCTTTGGCCCCGCGCGCTATTTTATCATCTACACCGTCGCAGGGGCTGTCGGTTTTATCCTTTCCAACCTCGTGTCTGGCTATCCCACAGTGGGCGCGTCCGGCGCGATTTTCGGACTCTTTGCCGCGCTCATCGTGTACGGTCGCAACCAAAAAACGCATGTCTCCGCGCTCATGACCCGGCAGATGTGGCAATGGGCCATCCTGCTTTTCGTGATGGGCTTTCTCATGAGCGGCGTCAACAACTGGGCGCACCTCGGCGGTTTCATCGGCGGTTGGCTCGCCGCGCAAGCCCTCATCTCCAACGCGCAGTACCGCGAAGGCCGCATCGCCATCCTCGTCGCCCTGCTCTTCCTCGTCCTCACCCTCCTCGGCTTCATCCTCTCCATCGCAACGCACCTCGAACTTCTCCTGCCCTGACACCGCTTGGAACGCTGTTCAATGACTCAAAACGCCGGGTACAAAATCATCAACAGCCCGTTTAAGTGGGTGGGCGGCAAATCGCGTTTGCGAAAGCGAATCGTCGCTTTGATTCCCGATCATACCTGCTATGTGGAACTTTTTGCCGGTGCGGCTTGGGTGTTATTTGCCAAACCGCCGAGCAAGGTCGAAGTGCTCAATGACATAGACCGAGAGTTGGTGAACTTTTTTCGCGTCGTAAAGTACAAACCCGAAGAACTCATCCAGTCTTTCGCGTGGGAACTCGTGTCGCGTGCCGAATTTGAACGCCTCGCCGATTTAGACACGTCAACGCTAACCGACATAGAACGCGCCCATCGCTTTTACTACCTCATCATGGCCGGATGGGGTGGCGAACTCCACTATCCCCGTTTTCAAACCAGCATTGCGGATGGCGGACATGGCAACCGGCTCATCGGCGCGTTGAAATTTTTGCGAAAAAGGATCGAACCCGTCTATGACCGGTTGCAAAAAGTCGTCATCGAAAATCTGGATTGGAAAAAGTGTTTTGACCGCTACGACCGCGCCGAGACCGCGATGTACCTCGATCCGCCCTATCCGGGCAATGGTTGCAATTACCGCCACAACATGCGAGATTGGGATGACCACCGGCAGTTGGCCGCCCGATTGCACCGTTCAAAATGCAGATGGATTTTGTCGTCTTATGACATACCAAAAATTCATCGCCTATACGCTGGCTACCACATTCTCTCCGTGCAAGCTTACTCGGGGATGAGGGTTAAAAAACACGATACCGCGCGCAAACTCAACAAAGAAGTGCTCATCACAAATTTTGACCCGCCCAAATCAGAACGCGAACCCACAAACGCAGAACAACTCAAAATCCTCACTCATTGATCGCCAGCGCAATTTCGCCAAACTCCGTCACGCTCTCAAAAAATTGAAATTCCAACTTATTTCATTTACAGAGTGTTAAACCCTTAGCCCACCTAAAAAACGCCATCGGCAAATCGCTGATGGCGTTTGTGTTTGTCGGCCGCGGCCAAGATGCTTTTGCGAATCTTCAAGGGCGGTTCGGGTCTCTTAAAATATTTTCTTAGTATCTAACCAAGTTTTCTCGCAGTCGTGCAAAGGTGGCGGATTCGGGTTCCTAAAGAGAGGCTTGTTTTTACGTGGTTGCGAAAGTTCTAACTTGGGGGCAGATGGCTGTTCAGCATCGGCGCGGATGTATTTCCCACCTTTGATAGAACCTTGCCGTTTGATAGCTGATCCCTTGCTGTTCGGCGTTGGGATAGGCGCAGGTGGTGGTCGCAATGACAAACTGCCCCGCCTGAGCGTGTCGCCACATCGGTTCAAGCAGGGTACAGTAGGGTTCAATACGCTCCAAGCTATAAATGAATCCACTGGCGTCGAGATAGATTGACCCGGTGTTTGGCAGTATCAGTTCTCCCATGCTTCACGCTCGTCTCGAAGATGGACTTCAACATCCGCGGCGGTCTTGAAGAGACATTGCCCGGGTGCCTCGGCGAGAATATCGACAGCAGATCGCCGCTTAGACGCCGGGGAAGTGAGAGAGAGCACAATCACGTCCACGGACTCGCCCTCGGACAGTTCCCGATCTACGATTTCGATTTTGCCGCCCGGTAAAACGGTCATTTTGCGATGCAACACGCCTTGCATAGTTCCTAACCTCCTCGAGTTCGGCACGCACCAACCGAAGCGTCGTGCCGGAAAACGTGGTCGTTGTGCGAAAATAAACGCTACCCACCAAGCTTCGCAGCAGCTCGTTCGCCAAAAGATACGAGATTGATCTCGACAGCCGTTGGATTACTCAAAGGCAGAGGTAGCACCTGTGCATTGGGCAAAAGACCGCCTGCGTCGAATCCCTCGTAAGCCACCTGCGCGGAATCGTATTCAAAACGCGCCGAAATGCCGGTGGCCTGTCGCATCCCTCTGCCAAAGACCTGAATGGCCGCAACCGTCCCGGGCGAAACATTGAGCGTCGTCACCGCTTGATCGCCAGCGCACTTTCGACAACATCGAGGAGTTCGCCTGTGACGTCGGGCTGAAGTGTTGCCGCATGGGTGAACAAATCGCCGAGACCTTTTGCAGGAGTGCTGTTTCCAAGTGCCGCCACCAAAGTTGCAACGCGCGCCTCTTGACGCTGTTTGGCAACAAGGTGCTTTCGCAAATAGCGTTCGACAACCGCAGTAATTCCCGCCAACCAGACCTGCGCCTCGAGCACGCGCCTTTGCTCGACCAATTCCCTCGCACGGTGCAGAGAATGATTCACGAGATTAACCAGCCTTGGGTCCTCAGCCAGTACCGCCTTCAACTCCGTTGTGGCGAGGCGCGAATGTAGTCTCTTAATCAAGGTATGATCATCCATCATTTTTCCAGTTGATCAAGCAAACGGCACCACAGTTGCTCAGAGTGTTTGTCGGCCTCCTCATGGGCTTTCCGCTGATCTTCCAGCATCTTCTGAAAATGCTCGCGGTCAGCGCGATTTTGCGCTTGTTGCCGCCGCGTCTCCGATTCCAGCTCCGCAATCGCCCTCCCGACTTCCGCGTTGAGCTTGGTGTGGCTGTCTTTGATCTGTTCTTTGGTTGCGGCAATGCCCTGTGCTGCAACATCAAAAGTCTTCCTCACCTTCGCCAACTCCGCATCAATCGCCTCGGCCCTAGATTGCTCCGCACGCTCTTGCAACGCCCGTTCTTCGTCGGCGAGTGTTTTAAGATGTGTTTTCAGATCCGATAGCATATCCGCAAAAGACGCCCCCAACTCCTTCGTCACTTCCTGATAGTCGTCCAGCGCGGCCTGTCGCAACTCGGCTTCACTCGCCCGCTGTTTGTCGAGATGATCCCCAACGGACGCGATGGCCTCCTTCGTCGCCTGAATCACGGTAGCGTGCCGTTCGATCACATTCTGCGTCGCTTTGCCGAGTTGATTGAGGCGATGAGACAACGCCTCGCGTTCAGCCGCTGAGATACTCGTAAAGTGTTCCCGCAGATTCTCGACAAGCCCCTTAAAAACCTCCTGCACATCGGCCGTGGTCTTTTCCCATTCGGTCAGCGTATTTCTGCGCCACTCCTCGTCCCGCTTGCCGCGCTCCTCAAAGAAGCGTTCGAGCTTCTCCGCGAGCCTCTCGTCAGCCTCGCTTCGCACCGCCCTTGTTTCTTCTTGCGATTCTCCCAGTTCCTTTAGGGTCGTCTGCGTTCCCGCATCGATCTGCTCGCGAACACTCGCGAGCAACAGATACCCCTCATGCCCAATCCAGGCAACAGACGCCCCCGCAACGATAGCAATAGCCATCACCACAACCCAAGTTCCAAGTGCGGGCATGACGATGGCTAAAGTTGCCGCGGCGACCAAGGGGAACACAGCCCCGCAGGCCGAGGCAAACAATACCGATTTCTTCATAAATCGCCCTCCTGTGTCAATGTCTCATCGAGCCGTTGTAAGCGTGTCGTCAAGGCATGGATACACGCCATATCATCACGCCATTTGGTCCAAAATTTCTGATAAGCCTCCCAAAGCGTTGGTCGAAAGACGTCGTAAAGCACGATCCCACCATCCAATTCATCTCGCCAATCATCGCGCTCTGTGCGGTCTTTTGCGAGGCGCGTTTGAAACACTTTGAGCGAGCGCGCCAATTCGCGGGCAAATTCATTTCGGAGCCGCTCAACCCAAGCCTCCGTGACGAGTCCCTCAACCGCTTTCCCCAACACGACAAACTTTGGCAAGTCAGCGGCTTCGACGCCATTGAGTTCAACCATTGACCGAGTTACCTGCGAGAAGATCTTATCTACTCCGGGATCATCCAGCAACTCCTTCGCGGTCAACGGTCTATCGTCCGATCCCTCCTGAAGCCATTTTCTCAAAACCCCCAAGACTTCGTACACCAGTGCCAACACGGCGTTTTGGGCATCCAATGGCGGCTTCTCCCGCTTAACTGCATCGCCTGTATTCGGATCCCTAACGACCGGGAAATGCTGGCGTTTTGAAAAGCCATCGCGCTCATCAAAGCCCGTGAGGAGTCCGAGGAACTCGGAATCATTTTTTGCCCATGTTGACATTACGGCCCCACCACGATCCAAGGATGTCCCTTACTATCGAATTTCTCGAGCGTGTAGCGAATCCGAGGCAACATCTTTGATTGTGCGGCCTCGTCCTCTTTGTGATCCACGAAAGACGCGGCCCGAAAGAGTGCGATTCGGATGGGCGTGTCTTGCCAAAAGCGAGAAAGCCAATCGAGGGTATCCCGACGACCAATTTGTTCCCTATCGACACACCAGACGACTCGGCGCACTCGCTTCCATTGATTAAGTTCCGCCAATTCTGTGGTGCGATCTTCTCGCACCCGCTCAGGAAGCGAATCCAGTACCGGCCACATGACAATCCACCGATCAGCGGCGAGCAAAGGATTTGGGACCTCAACCGCAACGGTCTCGTCTTCAAAATACGGTGGGGACCCGGTCAAACGGGCTTCATCTGCGGAAGACGCCAGTATCTCTGCGGCGGCATTAACGGTCAGCCGTTCAGTGGAATGCAGACGAGAGGGCCAACCTTCCCGTTTGACTTCCACGCGGTGGTACTCGGGCTCTGTGATCTCTGTCCGGTGGGATCCGAAGATCAGCAGTGGGCGATTTGTGGGAAAAATTTCACTGAAGCCGATTCCCATCGCCGAGAGCGCGTGTTCCAGCCCTGTACGCGCTTGGGTCAACCAAAGGTCGGCGGAGTCCTCAAAAGTCCCATCGACAACGGGCACTAACGCAGGGGCATCGTTCGGTTCATCCTTGAACGGATCGTCATTGACCGCTGGCCCCGAGTCTTCAAGGTCGAACTCTAAGTCAATATCTGTGAATAGAGTATCAATACCCGGATCCTCGGCTGAGTCATCATTGACCGCTGGTCCCGGGTCTTCAAGGTTGAACTCGGGATCGAAATCTGCAAACGGATCATCAACATCCTGATCCTCGGCTGAATCGTCATTGACCGCTGATTCCGAGTCTTCAAGGTTGAACTCGGGATCGAAATCTGCAAATGGATCACCAGCTACAGACTCATCGCACGACTCAACTTCACTGTTGTCGGAAAGGGCAGCTTCCAACTCTGGGTGTTTTTCGAGTACCCGTTCCCATAGCATAGCACGCTGACTCATAATGCCTCCAACTGCGTCAATGCAGACTCCAGGGCCGAACGCATCGCCTGGTTTTTATCGAGGGCTTCTTTGACAGCGGTTTCGCCCTGTTCACGTTTTTCTCGCGCTTCTTTCAACGCGGCCTGCACCTCGGATTTGATCGCACTCACGCGCTCCCCGAGATGACCCTCAAGGGCATCCTTGGCGGAATCAAAGCCCGCACTCACAGCACTGCGGAGGTCCGCGAAAAGCGTATCTCGATTGTGGGTGAGAAATTGATAACCCAGTTGATCCATAAGTGCGGCCTTCGCCGTGGCGGTCTGTTCCTCCGCGTCTAGTGCTCGCCGCTGTCGCTCTAGTTCCTCTCTTTGCTGTTCCAGAGATGCCGTCTGCTGATCTACGCGCTCCAATTCATCGCGCTTTTCCCGGAGACGCCGCTCAATATGATCTTGCTGCAACTTAATTTTTTCGCGCTCGTGCTCGAGTTTGAAAACCGCGTCGTCGTAGGGTTTCCTGCGCTTTAGAAATTCTCGGCGAACCTCTTCATTTTCTACCTCAATTACTTTGTCTGGATTTAGCCGATCACCAACCGCTTCGCCCAAGCGTTCTCCCCAGGTTTCGAGGGACAGGTTATCAAGAGCTACCATCAACCAACTCCGGGCAACCTGTGCAGTCACCTTTCCACCAGGCATAGTCGGGAGCCTCTTCTGTAAAGGCTTAGGCAGATGCTTCACGCCCGACACAGCATTTCGCAACCATTTGTCACGCCCAGCAATGAGGCGATTGTACTTTTGAATCCCGCTAACGAGGTTCTTACCCCCCGGTAACTTTTTCAAAGCCATGCCGACTTTTCCTCCGGTGGGAATGGGTGCGATGATCAATGCTATATCTGCGACTTTCCCCAAAATTCGCCCGGCCTCCCTGAGTTGCCCCTTCCCTTGATCGAGGCGAACCTCATCCATCTGCGGCTCGTATATGAGTTCACCGCGCTCCGCTTGCGTATCAGCCAGTGCCCGTTCGATATCTTCCAATGCCTCGGTCGTCGGTGCCTGTGCCTTCAACTCGTCGATTTGATGCAACAAGTCCTCGCGGGAACGGTGCAGGTCATCGACATTTGCCAAATCCCCGTCGGAGCGATGCGTAACCGTTCCCTCGGGCAGGTCCTGCAACCAATCCGTCGAAATTTCCATCTGATCAAAGTGTTGGGTTGCCACCTCTTTGGCAGCTTCGACACCTGCTTGATCGAGTGCCCCCAACCGATTTTCTGCGCTGGCAATACACCCTTCCCGCCACTGCAAAACGTAGCGACGGATGGATCCCTCTGCGAATCGCTGAACTTCACCCCGAGTCTGCAAGGCATCCATATCCTTGGAAACGGTCTGGAGTGTCTCCTCACCGATCTCGTACATGCGATTGAAGGACTCCAAGCGCAGTCGCTCGCATCGATCTCTCAATGTACCAACCGCGTCTCGTAAATCGGCCTCTTGGTCTTTCCCTTCCGCTGCGATATCGCGCTCCTCGTCCGTGCCGCGCACTTGCACGGTCAACGCCTCGGACTCGAGGGCCGCCTGCTTCAGCCGGAGAGACGACAACGCATTCCGCAGTTTTGCAACCACGCGCCCGCCAACATGGTGATCGACCAAGTGATCGCGGCGCGTCCCGGTTACTTCTGACAGGACCCGCCTAAGAGCCGCAATGCCTCCCCGATCGTCATCCCCAAGAATCGCGCTTGTCGCCAGTATGTCGAGGGGCGCGATACCGTGTTTTCCAAGGCGATCTCGAAAATCATCAATAATCCGATCCGCAGAACCCGACGGAACTTGATCGACCTTCGTCAGAACGATTACGACACTCGACGAGTTGTCGCCCAAGCTGTCCAAGTAGTCGAGATCTGTCCGCCTACCCACACTCGCCGCCGGAATAGCCATTATCACCACCGGAGCCGTGGCCGCCGTAGCCCAAGCGCGTCCCTCCAACTCCGGGGTACTGGTGTTCATTCCCGGCGTATCGACGATGCTCACGTTCCAAGCCGCCAACGCCTCGTATGGCAAACCGACTTCGAGACGAGAACCGGCAGAGATCGTCTCCTTGCCTCGCACCAGCGCGTCCCAACGCGCGTCATCATCGCTGCATTCTTCCCATTCATCGGTGTCGGCATGCACCACGGCGCGGTAGCCGGTTGACGCGTACTTGACCTCAACTGGGCGTGCCGTGGATTCGAGGACATCTTGCGGAAAACTCGTTGCCGTATCGGCTCCGAAGATGCGAGCGACCAACGCGCTCTTGCCCGACCCGGTTTCGCCGATGATGGGAATGCTCATAGGAGCCGCGTGTGCAGCCGTAGCCTCGTCGTGGACGTAAGCCGCCAAACTGCCCAACTCGGCTACGTCCAATTCTTCAACGATCTTTCTCCAGCGTTCCATAGAACCCCCGATCCAGTCATTGTTTAACCTCCGTACCAGTCGCCTCGCCGGACTCCGCAATGAAAGCATCGTGAGCTTCCAGCAAGTTCGACGCCTCATCTCGCAGGGTTTTCAGTTCTTCCAATGCCTTGGTAATTCCTTCCTTCGAGGCATCCCGCTCGCTTTCCTTCTCTCCCTTCAGAGACACCAGTTTTTCCAATTCCCGCTTGTGGGCGGTCAAAGTTGCGTCGAGTTCTTCCATCACGTTGTCGATGTAACTCGTCGCCATGTCTCTGGTCTTCCGCACGCCGTTCTCGACCATGGATTGCAGTTTTTCCGCAGCTTCGCGGAAGGTACTAACCAGTTGTCCTTGGGTCAATCCTACCGCACTCTGATGGGCTTTATCCACATTTTCCAACTGGCGGCTTTTTGCCTCTGCCAGTGCCCGTTCATAATTCTGGGAGAGTTTTTGTTGTTGCTCGTACCGTCGCTTTTCCAATTGTTCTTGATCGGATTTTCCTCTCGCTTTTTCCACTCTGCGGTCAATCTCAGCCATCTTCTCGCGGTGCTGGCTCTCAATACGCTCACACATCTGCTCATACTCGCGGCGTTCTTGGTCATCTTTGACTTCCTCCATGCGAATTTCCACTTTTCTTCCCATTAAAATATTTCCGATAAATCCTCCAATCCCCCCACGCCATTTACGCTCTTCTATCTCTTTGGGCGTAATTCTCACTTCAGGGCGTTCCCCGAGAAGCTGAAATTCATTGATGCGTTGCTCTTCGATTCGATCTCGTTCCTCCCGCAGTTCATTGTAACGGCGTTCATTTATCCCAGTCTGTGCGGCATCCAGTTTATCTAACTCTTGCTCGCAATCCGCGAGTTGCTTGGTGAGTTTCCCGATTTTCTCGGTCGTATCCGCATCGACCTGCGGCTCCTGCAACTCAAAGGTCATTTCAGGCAATTCGGGGAGTTCCAAGGAGATTTCTCCCAACTCGCCCCTAATCTGCGTCCGAATGGTCCGGGTCTCCCGGCGCAACACTCGTTCCACAGCGTCGCGCATCAACTTGTTTGCCTGACGCTCGAGGAGGGTCAACTTTCGCTCCGGTAAAGTGGCTATGCAGGCACCTGTATTCCAGTTGTTTTTGAGTGCGTCGAGCGAATCGTACGCGCGGATCATATCCAAGAGCGATTCTTCCTCGGATTTGCACTTTTCGTCGAGTTTTTCATCCACTTCTGATAGGGCATTCGATAATTTCTCGGTCAGTTCATCCGTCATGCCTTCGAGTTCGCGCTTGCGATCTTCAATAACGCGCTCGGTCTGCTCTATTTCCCGTTCGAGTTCCGCCAGATCAAAGGTATCGTCGAGAACCTCAATTCGCCGATGCAATTTCTGCTTGAGCTTGGCGGTCTCGCTTTGAATGAACGAGATGGGATTGTGCAAGAGATCGCGGCCTTTCTCGCCCCCAAAGAGATACTTTGCGAGGTCATCCTCAAAGCGCACAATCCCCGAATCTTCGACTAAGGTTTGGCGAAATTGCGGACTATCCTGCCTACACCATTCCGCCTCATCCATAAACCCATTGGTCGTGTATCCAGTGCGCCCAAGTGCCGCCTTTACAGCAGACATGCCAAAAATTGGCCTTGGCCGCAATTTGGATCGATCCGTGATGGTCGCCTTAACTTTCTCTTCTGTAACCACCAAAACCCGGTTGACCTCATTCGCGTTAATTTGATCCATCTTGTTCACGACGAAGAATAGGCGCGAGACAACCTCATCCACCTCTTTGAGGAAATTTAGATCCGACTGGGTCATTTGGTTTCCCGCATCCAACAAAAAAATTGCAGCATTGCTACGATCTATCTGATCCTGGGTAATCCGAATATGGTTGTCGGTGGTTGTATTGGTTCCAGGGGTATCGACGAGCAGTATATTTTGCTCGAGAAACCGCGATTTTACGAACACATCTACGTGGTCCACCAAATTCGCCACCTCGTCGTTGCCGCGTTCCGCGTTGCTACCGAGTTCCGAGAACCTTGATGTATAATCCTTAAGTTTATGCACCGGAATTGCTTCCGGCGGTCTTTTATCGGTAAAGTGGACCACGACGTTGTCGGTTGACTCGCCCTGTTTGGGATACCTGAGAAAGTTGACCGTTGCCGTACATTCACGCACTTCCACCGCGAGCAACTGCTTGTGCATCATCGCGTTGAGGAGCATGGATTTCCCTCGATTCATCTCGCCCACGACGACGACCACGAACTCCTCATCCCGAACCTTGCTAGCCCGTTTTCGGAAACTCTCGGAAAGGTTGCCCACAATTTCGTCGCCCAAATGCGGGACGACCTCGTCCATGACCCCGGCGGATTTATCCAACAACTTGCCCACGCGGTCACGCAATCCCGCAAACCGATTGCTGACACTCATCTCTGGTTGCACCATTTTGTCCATCCTTTGTCATCATTGAGACAACGTTGCCAATGTCTGCTTAAGCACTTGACGGGATTCTGCCCGCTTTGCTCGTTCAGCATCTTCGGCTCGCGCCAATTTTTGCCTTCGCTCCATCTCCTCTGTGAGCGACTGTTGTTGCAGATCGGCGGCTTTTTTGAAGCGAGCACTGAACTCCCCTGAAATCTTCTCCAGCATCTCGTCGGCTTCCCGTTCAAATGCCCGGGGGAGCGCGTCAAAGATATTTTCCAATTCCCTGCGAGTGCCTTCTCGGAGTTGTGCCCGTCGGATTTCCAATCCCGCCCTGCGGTACTTCTCCCGTTCTCGGGCTAGATGATCCTCGGCCCGCTTCAAACTCACTCGTGCCTTGTCAGTCTCCCTTTTCAGCTTTGGGAGTTCGCCTTGGTTTTTTTGCATCTCATCGCGCACTTTCTTGAGAGGCGTTATCTTCTCGTCCAAATCGGAAATCTTTTTATCTTTTGCCTTATACTCGCGTTCCCATTGCTCCACGTTGCGATAGTCTTCGCGCCGCCGCTTCACCGGGACTGTTTCGGTCTTGGTATAAAATAAGAAGTCCAATATGGATCCAAAAACCCCATCGCGCCATACTTCCCTCGTCTCCTCTGCCCAGTAGTACTCCACTTTTGGCTTTGGTTTCAGCCCGAGCCCCATCCTCTCGGATACAGCCTTTTTGCGCTGTTTCTCTAGCCCCTTTAATGGCGCGCACTGCCTACTCAGTTCGGCGACCCGCGCTTCTCGTCTTTTCACTTCCCTCTCGCACTTTCCGACCTCTTGCTTCAGTCCCTCAACTTCGTTTTGGCGGCGTCTCAACGCTTGGCTCGCAATGTCGGCTTGTTGCTCCAAAGTTGCCGTGTCTAATTGAAGATGGCCGACCTCGGGCAAGTTCAACTCATTGACTTTGCTCACGCCGCGCTGTTCGAGGTCAAATATGAGTCGTCTTGCCAAGGCTTTCAACAGTCTAGATAGGCGATCAAAAATAGGCTTTGTCATCCTCTCGTCAAGTTGTTCCGATACCTTCTTTCGAGCTGTCTCCAGATCGTCCTGATCGAGCAATGTATTTCCGAGTCCATCGACGAACTGCCTCATCTCTGCTTCGGCATCTGGCCGCATTTCGTCCAGAAAGCGTCGAACACTATCCGTTTCATTCGCCATAGTCTTTCGCGCCAATCGGAGAATCCCCTCTTGTGAACGCCCTAAGTTCATCCGCGCTTCTTCGAGTCGCTTTCTCACTTCCTCCACATCTCTTGAAGCGTCCGCATCGGACTCCGCATTGACCTCTTTGATACGAGCGATCTCTCCCTCACAAATTTCGCGCAAAAGAGCGACCGGACGACTTCGCAGAAAGGTAGCAGAATCTCGAAAAGCATTTTTTAGATCGTGTTTGAAGTGACCAAATTCCTCCTCGATCTCATCTTCACCATCGCAGTAGCCTGTACCGTCGAGTGCACGCTTGGCAGAAAGCGCGTAGATGTCCTTGCGAGAAAGCTCGGGAATCCGCCTACAGAGTTCCGCCTTAAACTTCCCGAATCCATCGCCCATCTTCGCTTGTTGATCGCACTTATTGATGACGATCATGACGCGATCCGCAATTTTCAAGGCGTCTTTGATCAACTCGGCATCGGTCTTTCGCCCGATCCCATCGACGGGGACGACGACAATGGTCACATGAGACATGCCGAGTTGATGCATGCTTCGCGCTTCCAACTGCGGGTCGCCATTGCGCCCAGGCGTATCCACGAGCACGAGGCCAGTTCGTCTCTCTTCTCTGTCTGCGGGTTGGGGTAGCGTCAGTTCAACCCGTTCGATTTTCTCCCAAGTATCCTGATCAACAGTGGTATAAGCACTGATTTGAGACCAAGGCATGGCGTCCGACTCGCCGTTCTCGTAGATCACGACAGCTTGTCGATTCTCATTGAAATTCTCATCATCGGCCCACCGAACCCAAGTCGGCACCGCCGTACATTCCAACTGATCCGTCTTGAGCAGTTCTTCCCCGATGAAAGCATTGAGGAGCGTAGATTTTCCCGTGTTGAACTCGCCCACCACCGTGATGCAAAGGCGTTGTTCTTCAAAATGCTTGAGCGAACTCTCGAAAGCCCGTTTGTGTCGGTCGCGCTTTGGGCCTTCTAATGCCTCCCAAATCGGCGCGGCCTGCTTACGCAAGGCGTCTGCCTCGGCTTTCAACTTCTCTCTCGAAATCTGCATAACATTCCCTCACTTGCAAAATACACAACCGCCTGTCCACGGGTTCGGGCGCGGCAAAATCATGCTTATAGCCTATCTCGCGAGTCTCTCCAACCGCACATCCACGGGTTCGGGCAACCAGGAAGCGGCGATGCCCAAGTCGCTGTAAATGACCTGTGCCGCGTTATAGCCCGGCAGGCCGGTCACATTGCCGCCGGGATGGCAGCACGATCCGCATAAATACAGCCCGTCAAAACAGCCGCGATAGTGCCCCGCACCTGGAAAGGGGCGATGGTATCCCACCTGCCCATGCGCCAACGCGCCGACGAGCAAATCGCCCCGCCGCATATTGGGCAAGGCGCGTTCGACATCCAAGGGGCTGCGGACGAAAGAATCGATGGTGCAATCCCGCAAATTGGGCGCGTACTCCGTCCACTTCGCCAGCATCTCCCGCCCGACCGCATCGCGTTGGCGATCCCAGTTTGCCGCATCGCCCCCCAACGCAAAGGGCAATTTTTGCCACATAAAAGCCGCGTGTTTTCCCGGTGGCGCCTGCGTTTCGTCAAAGCGCGTCGGGCACGCGCCCCACATCACTATCGGCGGAATCGTTCCTCGCTCGTGGTGTGCGACAATGTCCAAAAATTGATCCGCGCGTTCCAACCCCAAAATGACCATCAGCGCGTCCTGCACATCCGGATGGTTTTGCGCTGCGCGATAATGCGGCGGCGCGTCCAAATTCACGTGGAGCGCGAACAGCGGCGCCAGCACATTGTACTGAAATTTCTCGACCCGATCCCGCCATGGCGCAGGCAAGTGCTCGCGGTCGATCAGATCGAGAAATGTCTGGTGGGGATTCAAGCTCGAAACGACGATGGGCGCTTTGATGAACTCGCCGTCTGCGGTCTCGACGCCGCCGACGCGATGGCCTTCCACCACCACGCGCCTCGGCTCGGTTTGCAGCCGGATTTCGCCGCCCAACGCGCCTATCGCAGACGCCAACGCGCGCGCCAACCCCGCGGACCCGCCTCGGCACATCTGCGCCTTTCCCGCGCTCGCCAACAGCGACGGGATGTGATGCCCAAACCCGGCCGCGCGCAAATCGACCTCGCGCAACCCATTGAAAAACAGCAACCCCGCCCGAACGACCGGATGCTCAAACTCCCGATGCACGAACTCGAGGGGCGAAAGCGCGCCGACCTCGAGCAACAACCTGCCCGCTCGGGTCTGCGACAAAATTTTTCGCCGCAACCCGGGCGGCATCGGCGGCGCCTGCGCTTCGGCTATCGAGATATGCTCCACGATGGGCACAAACGCATCGCGCCAGTGCCGCAACGCACGCGCATCCCGTTTGCTGAAGCGGGCAAAGCTCGCTTCGGTGCGCTCAAAATCCGTCCACCACTTGAGCGCGTCGCCGTTTTCGAGCACGAGGGCGACATTGAGTTCGGGTTCGATATACTGCGCGCCGTAGCGTTCGAGGTCCAAATCGCCAAACCACGGCATGTGCGTGATGCCGCGGTGAAAAAAGGAATGCGTATTATGCAAAAAACCCGGATAGCGGGGGTCTTCAACCGTGGCCAACCCGCCTCCGGGTGCGTGTGATCGCTCGAGGCAAATCACCTTCAGCCCCGCGCGACACAAATAGGCTTGCAAAATCAAACCGTTGTGCCCCGCGCCGAGCACGATCGCATCGTATGTCGTTTCAACGCGCATGGCGATCACCAATAGCGTTCCGTTCCACTTAACAACTCGGTCAGCATTATTACTCTGTAAATTAAATAATTATGAATTTCAATTTTTCAAGAGCGTGACGGACGGGATGCCGTACATCTAAAGAAGCCATCGTTCAACATGCCATCCAAAAGCTCATCAACGAAAGCCATCGGGCACAGCGCGCAAGTCCATTTCGCAACCAACATCCATTATGCAACTCACCTTGCAGGCCAACGCATGTCGTTCTCTTACAAAAGCGCTTTGCGCTGTGCCTAGCCCCTCGGCGCATGAGAGCGGCATTTTTTGCCTACTTTTTGTTGCTGTAGACAAAAAGTAGGTCGCCGAAGGCATCGAAGGCAACCAACGATGCTGAAGGACCAAACGTTTTAGAAAAGCGAGCAATGTCGGTGCTGATTTGTGCGTATCAAAATTGAGAATAACTTAATTTACAGAGTACTTAACAACTCGGTCAGCATGATTCTACGCCACCTCGACGACTTCCTCGCCCAACATATCCACGATCTTCACCGCCACGTTCGCGGCGGCGCGTGGGAGTGTCAATTCGTACTCGCCTTTGATAAAATCGGTCTTCTTTTTCGGGAGATCGCTCGCCGCGATGTCGAAATGCTCGCCGTTGTAATCCGTGTCGATGAGCACGCAGTCGATCTGCGCTCGGAAATCGTCGATCTGTTCGTTAAAAATCGTCCGGTCAATTTCCAACCGCGCGAGGATAGCGGGGCTGATGTAGTCGATGATTTTGACCGTCGCCCGTTTGCCTTTTTTGGCGATTTGCACGTCTGCCTCGGCGGGCCGGTTGGTGATCACGCCGTCCTGCTGGATGTCGCGGACGGCGATTTTATTGATCGGGTTTTTCTCTCGGGCGAGTTCGGCGATGATGCCCATTTCAGAGCCGTTGCAGAAAACGGCGATATCCCGCGTTTCGTCCGGGCGATTTTGGGCAATTTCATCTCTGATAATCTGGATATCCAGCCGGTTCAACGGCCGGTTCAGATCGACGATTTTCGCCAACTCGTCGCCGACTGTGCCGTCGAAGAACAGGTCGCCGCTGTTTTTTTGGATGCCGTACTTGGAGATGATAATTTTCTCGAGCCCGTTCTGTTTGGCGAAATCGTAGTTGTTGACCCGATAGTGAATGAAGCCGCGGCCGTTGTCGATCAAGTCGCCGTTCTTCTCGTCGATGACGCCGTGCAACCGCTTGATCGCGGTTTGAATCGCGCCCTTGTTCAGATCCGCTATGATCCAGCGGCGGCCCAATTTCTCGGCAACGGCGGCGGTGGTGCCGCTGCCGCAAAAGCAATCGAGGATGATGGATCCCTCGTCGCTCGACGCTTTGATGACGCGCTCCAACAGGCGTTCGGGTTTTTGCGTGGGATAATCCGTGCGATTCCTCGACGCCCTATTTTCAAAATCTATATCCACAAAATAGTCCCTCGGCGGGACGCCTTTTTTCGTGTCTAAATAATCTCTGTATGTCCAGTCGGGATAATTTTTTTCATCTTCGGGCTTGAGTTGTTGCTTCCCCGTCAAATGACCACCACTGCCGCGGATTTGATATTTCCGGTTGTCCGAGTCGATCAAATTGTACTTCTCAAGGCTCGAGGGCGCGTACTCCAAGGCGATATCCCGCCAGTTAAAAATTCTGTCTGTTTCTCTGTTTTTGCAATAAAAAAGCAGGCAATCGTGCTTCCAATTAAAATGATTTTTCGCGGCTTCTCTTTCGCCGTAACACCACGATATGTCGTTCAGGAAATTGCCCTCGCCAAAAACTTCATCCATTAAAATTTTGAGATAGTGCGACTTGTGCGGGTCGCAATGCAGGTAAATGCTCCCCCTCTCGCTCAACAATTCCCGCATCAAAATCAGCCGCTCGTACATGAACTGCAAATAGTTGTCGTTCGCCCAGATGTCCTCGTACTGCGTCTGCTCGAGGGTCGTATGTCCCTCGCCTTTGAGCGTTTTGGATTGCCCGCGCAACCGGACTTTGCGGACGTAATCCGCGGCCGAATCAAACGGCGGGTCGATGTAAATGAGATCGACCTTGCCCCGAAAGCCGGCGATCAAGAGAGAAGATAGAATTTCCTTGTTGTCGCCGTGGAACAGCAGGTTGTGCCCGCTTTCCACAAACGCATCGTAGGATGGCTCGCGCGGCGGATTTTCGACGCCCACGGTCTCGCACAACTGC
Organism: Candidatus Latescibacterota bacterium; assembly: GCA_965242535.1. Classification (GTDB taxonomy): domain Bacteria; phylum Latescibacterota; class UBA2968; order UBA2968; family UBA2968; genus VXRD01. The sequence continues at coordinate 2,332,323 of OZ251458.1, read as the reverse complement.
GCCGGGAAATACTGCACCGTATCCAGTGGCTTCTTGCCGACCCAGTGGAGCATCGGGCGACCTTTGACAGAGGTGATTTTGAGGGGATTTTTCATTTGATTTACCTGCAAAACAAAAAAAATATCGCGATAAGCGCGATATAAAGAACGGTAAAGACAACGGGAAGAAAGGTCTCGACAACCGTGAGTTTCCAATAGCGACTTCTATTTTTGCTTTCTTCTAACAACTCCCATTCCCGCTGAAAAAAGGGATAGGCGAGTTCTTCTTCCAATTCGTGCAGAGCGGCAAACTTTCCCGAATTGAGTTGGCGATAGGAGCGGATAATGACAAACCACGCCGCGGCGAGGAGAATCCCGAAAACGCCAATGGCTATCAAAACCGCACCGACGGGAATGGTTTCCGCGCCGTATCTAAGCAATGCGGCGAGGAAAATGAGCGTGCCCGTCAGCAGACTGACGAAAAGCCGATTCGCCCCCTCGCGCCTTTGGCTCACCCTATCCGCGAGTTCGGCGTGGAGTTTGTAGATTTCCAAAAGTTCCTGTTTGTCTTTGTCCATTAGGTCAACTCCCTTATCGCCATTCCAGTGACATTTTCTCGAGTTCGAGTGCCGTATATTTATCGCGGTATTCCCCAAGTGCCCCTGCCCAATTCTGCCGCAACGTAGAGGTAACTTTAGGCTTCTGTTCTCCTGCGAGCCACTCGACCAATTCCAGCACCTCGCGTTGCTTATCCGCGGGCAACTCGTGCAATTTTTCTATGATCGTCTCTTCAACGGTCATGTCTTACCTCGCATTTGGCACTCTGTAAATTGAGTTATTCTCAATTTTGATACGCGCAAATCAGTACCTGAGTTGCTCGCTTTTCTAAAACGTTTGGTCCTAAAGCATCGTGGGTTGCCTTCGATGCCTTCGGCGACCTACTTTTTTTCTACAGCAAAAAAAAGTAGGCGAGCGGGGTACAACTGCCCCAGCAGTTCAAAAATGCCGCTCTCATACGCCGAGGGGCTAGGCACAGCGCAAATCGCTTTTGTAGCAGTACGACATGAGACAGCCTGCAAGGTGGGTTGCAAAATGGATGTGGGTTGCGAGACGGACTTACGCGCTGTGCTTGATGGCTTTGTTTGATGGGCTTTGGGGATGGCATGTTTGGCGATGGCTTCTTTGATGTACGGCATCACGGCCGGCACGCTCTTGAAAAATTGAAATCCCAAATTATTTAATTTACAGAGTACTTAGAATCGCGAATGGCGATTTCCAAAAGTTCCCGTTTGTCTTTGTCCATTACGCCAACGCCCTTATCGCCGCGACGATGCTTTCGGTGTCCCACTTAACGACTTGGTCGGCATTATCCCGCACCGCCGGAGAAATTTCATTTGTCCAAGGCCGTATGGCGAGAATGGGTTTTGGCTTCGAAAAGCCACTTTTGGCAATTTTGATTTCCTTGTCTATCCATTTGCTGTACTCGGCGTACACACCCGCCAAGACGATGACGATCCCGCACGGTTGCATTTGATCGTGAATCGCGTTGGACAATTCTTTATCGCTACGGCTATGCACGGGGTCATATTTGGAGATAGAGTAGTTGTGATAACGGAAATTTTTGGCTTGGTCCAACAGATTGACCAAGTTGTTATATTGGTCGGCGTGGGTCCAAGAATGGCTGATGAACAAATGATAGGATTTCATGTTTCCCTCCTCACCGTGGGTTTATCCAATCCGTGATCCGCTCGATTGCCGCCGCGCTTATCGCCGCCGTCGAAGCATAGACCACATGGTATTTGAACTTATCGGGTTGCATCTTTTGCAACCGCTCGACCGCCTTGCTTTTCGCCTCCACGGTCTTGTCGCCGCGCTCATTCTCGGCCTTGACCTCGACAATGTAAAACTCGCCCGTCTTCTTCACGATCACAAAGTCGGGAAAGTAGCGGTGATACCGCTTGTCCTCGCCCATGTATTCAAAGTAAAAATCGGTCTTTTTGGGATCGGTCAGGCCGCCCGTGAACAGAAACGCTTTCACATCGTCGGGATCCGTATTGAGCACGGATAAAACTTGCCGAAAGAACGCGCGTTCCGGATCGCTGTCAAAATTGTACGGCGCGTAGTGAAAACTCAAATCGCGATCGTCGGCGTAATCCGCACGGTCGGCGATCAGATCACCCGCTCGCATCCGGTCATACGTCTGCTTGAGCAAGCGCAGGCGATGGACAAAAACGCCATCCTCGTCCCGTTCAAAAACGTCCTTTCCATCCTCGTCCCGATTCCGAATCAGCGCCAGTGCCTCCGTGACCCGTTCTTCGACGGTCTCGTAATTCGCCTGCTGATCTTCGACCTGCTGAAACAAGCCGTACAGGTGGCTATTCGGCATTTCTCCCTGCGGATACAACTCGTCGAGCCGCTTCAAAATCGGCATCTGCGGCAGGTGGTAGCGCGAGGCAATTTTGTACGCGGCGGTGTGGCAACCCGTCGTTTCCGCCGCCGGCGGCAGTTCCTCGGTCTCACCCGTCGGCATCAAAATTTCTCGCGGCCCGCTGAAATCCGGGGTTAGAATGCTGCGGAGGGTTGCGGGGACGGCCCGGGGTTCCGGCGCGTTCAACGCGATGTTGCCGCTTGCTTTTTCAGCGCGGACAGCCCGCTTGACCGTTCGGGTCATTTCCAATTTGGGCAATTCCGTTTTCACGATCCGCAGGGTCACGGTCTCTTTGTCGGTTGTTCCCGCGCTGAGCCGGTCGAGGTCCGTGCGGAAGTTGTCTTGCAATTCCCTGTCCAAAATTTTCGCATTGCCGTAGTCGAGAAATATCTTCGCCGAATGCCGGTTGCCCGGCACCTGCCGCAAACACCGGGTCGCCGCTTGCAGGACGTAGTTGTTGCTCCGCGTCTGATCCTTGATGAGCGCGCAGGCAAATAAGCTCGGACAGTTCCAGCCTTCCACGCCCTTGCCGATCAGCAAAATGACCCGCTTTTGCGTGGTGGGATTGTTGAGCCGCTTGAACTCGTCGAGCTCGGACGCTTTCGATCGTTGCGTATTGACCAAGATCTGCGAGACGCTTTCGCCGACGCGCGTCATGGCCTGCTCGATCCACAGACGGGATCGATCCAAGTGCTCCTGCGTCTTGAAGTAAAACGCGATTTTCGCCTTTGATCCGTCCGGCAACGCGACATTGCCGTAGGTGCCGAAAAACTCGTGGACGATGTCGTTAAAAACCGCCCCATCCGACTGTTCCCCGATGTCGTATTGGTGGATCCCATTTTGGAGGTCTTTGAGGATATCGTCCCCGATGCCATCGCCGAGCCCATACCAGACGATGACTTCTTTGAGGTGTTGCTTTTTGTAATACGGCGTCCCGGTCGTGTTGACCACCGCGACGATAGGGGTTTGCGCGTGGATGTAGTTGATCGTCTCGCGCACCCGCTTCAATTTGTCAAACGTGTTGCCGTACGTGTGATGTGCCTCGTCTGAAAAGACGCCGAGCTTGGGCAGGCTGGCGATTTTTTGAAGCCTGAGATTGGCTTGCAATTCCCTTTCCCGAAACGCGAAGGCACTCTGATTGCTCCGCCTCCTCGCCCGCAGGCTGATTTTTTCTGTGTTGGTGACGATCAAGTTGTAATTGCTGCCCGTCTGCGCCTGTATGTCCTTCCCCGTGCCCGGGTATTCGATCTTCAAATTCGCGAGAAAATCGCGGTTGAGGTCGGGCGGCAAAACCCTCTCGTATGGCATCCCGCTGAGTTCGCGCAGGCTTTCGATAATCGTGGTGCCGGGCGCGAAGACCAGGGCGTTTTTCATAAAATTGCCTTGGGGATAACGCAGGGACATCGCAAACTCGGTGGCGACAATCGCGCCGATCAACACGGTCTTTCCCGCGCCCATCGCCAGCGCGAGGATATAGCTCGGATAGTCCAAAATCGCCGCTTCGTGCAATGCCTGAATCCGCTTTTCCCCGACAAAATCCAAGTCGCTTTTGACCCTCTCGAGCACCTCATCCACTCGCGCCCACGCCAAAGCGTCTCTTGAGATCGGGACGCCGAGCGCGTCAAAAAGCGTTTTCTCATCCGCGTAGTAATGCTTGTACAGGTCGATGATATGGGGCGTTTCGAGTTTGAGGCGCACGTACCAATACACCTCGAGGGCGAGGAATTGCGGGGCGCGCAAAAACTTGAGGGATGGGCTATCCGCCTCCAACTGGTAGGCGAGGATTCCGCCGATGAGCGGGTACTCTTTGCAGGGATACCCCGCCTCGCGCCATTCGAGAGCGGATCGTTTCAGGTCTTCGTAAAGGATCGGCATCGCTCTAATTCCGAGATGAGTTTTAACTTAAAACGCGCCTGGCGATCACCAATAGCGTTCCACATGAACCTGTCCGGGGTCTCTGCGCTTGTGCTCCTTAAAGCCTTCCGACGCCAGAATTTTCGTCACGTCTTCGCACATATAGGGATTGCCGCAGACGAACACATGCGTGTCTTCCGGCGTTGGATGCCCTTCCCAGACCTCGTCGAGCGGGCCGTCTGTCCACAAATTTTGCACGTAGCCCGTATGCCCGCTCCACGCCACATGCTCATTTGCCGGGCGGCTGATCTGCGGGATGTACGTAAAATTCGCGCACAAATCCTGCATGGTCTCCAACTCCGCCCGATACCCCAAATCCCACGAATGCCGCGCGCCGTGCAGCACGACAAAGCGCCGCTCTGTGTTCTCGCGCAAATACGTCCGCAACATGCTCATATACGGCGCCAATCCCGTGCCGGTCGCCACCATCACCACATGTTTGTTCGGCGGCACGTCTTGCAACGTGAACATCCCCGTGATCTTCGGCCCCAACCACAGGCGGTCGCCGATCTCGAGCGCGAACAGCATGGGCGTCAACGCGCCCGAGCGCACTAGCGTGATGTAAAATTCGAGGTATTCCGTCGCCACCGAAGAAGAGGCGATGGAATACGCCCGCCGAATCAACCCTTTGCGCGGCTCGACAAAATCCTCGACAGGATCTGAAAACTCGGTTCGCGGCGCGTCGTGCGGCAGCCCGATCACGGCAAATTGCCCGGCTTCAAACGCCGGCAGATCCCACCCATCGGGCGTCACGCGCAAAATGATCAAATCCGGGGTCACTTCGAGACGCTGGGTCACGACGGCATTGAGTTCGTCCCGCGGCAAATCGCCCTCCCTTCAAAATTCAATCGAACTGGCATAATACGTAACGGACGCCCCCGGCTCGAGGACCGCCACTTGCGTCTTGGGCGACAGAAAGGAGACCGCGTTTGAAAACGCCTCGATATCCGCGGGCTGGCCTAGGGTTTCGCCATAATGACATGGAATGACGACATCCGGGCGGATAAAGCTGGCCGCGCGCGCCGCTTCTCGAATGCCCATCGTCAATTTCCCGCCCACGGGCAAAATCGCGATCTGCGGCCCGTACATTTGTCCGATCAACTGCATGTCGCTAAACACGGTGGTATCGGACGTGTCGTACACCGAGATGCCATTGTCGAACGCCATCACCATGCCGCACACCGCGCCATCCGGGCGAAAATACTGATCCGCGGGCGCGTCCCCCAAATCCAATGCGGGCGACATCGAAAGCGAGTGAACAGCCTGCGTGGCCGTAATGCGCGCGCCCGGCACCTCCACCGTGCCGCCCGGGTTGATCGGAATGGCATTGCGCCCGATCTCAAAGCCGTGCTTCGCCGCCACCAAACACAGTTCAAAATTGCCGACAAATGTGGCCCCGGTCTTCTGGCACAGGCGCAGCGAATCGCCAATGTGGTCGCCGTGCCCGTGACTGGCAATCACCACATCGGCGCGCTGCACATCCGCCACCGACAAATCGCAGGTGGGATTCTCGTCCAACCACGGATCGAAAAAGAACACCTCGCCCGAATCGGGTTGCAACCGAAAAGACGCATGCCCCAACAACGCAACGGTCATAGATGCCATGAGATACTCCTAACTTTTTGAAGTGATGGAAAAACTCAGTGAGACACTCCCCATCCTAGTGGATGCCGATAGAATGTCGTCTCCGAGCCTCCGGCGTCAAAGGGTCGAATTTTTCCAGGGTACGCAATCCAAAATAAAGACCTGTGCAGAAAAAAAAAGAGTTAGATTAGTTGCCCAAAAACCATCACTCTTAATCGGAAAGCACAGGTCTATGTGTCGTTCAAGTTACCCAACTTCAACACATCGCGCAAGGGCATTTTTCGCGGCGCGAAGGGACGCGAAATTACATGGGCGATCCATTTCTCGAAATTGAAAATCTGTCCAAAGTCTATGGCGAGACGCGCGCGCTTTCGGGCATTTCTCTTTCTGTGAATGCGGGGGAATTGTCGGTCGTCTTGGGGCCAACGGGCGCGGGCAAGACCACGCTGTTGCGGATCCTCGCGGGCCTCGAAGCGCCGGATGCCGGGCGCGTTGTCGTCGAGGGGATGGATATGACCCACCGCGCGCCGGCAGAACGCGATGTCGCCCTGGTCTTTCAAAATTTTTCACTCTATCCCAACAAGACCGTGCGCCAAAATCTCGAATTTCCGTTGCGCGCGCCCGGGCGCGATCTCTCGAAAACGGAAATCGCCGACCGCATTGCCGATACCGCAAATGTGCTCCGCATCGCGCCCTTGCTCGACCGGCCCGCCACGCACTTGTCGGGCGGCGAAATGCAGCGCGTTGCCATCGGGCGCGCCATCGTGCGCCAACCCCGCCTTTTTTTGTTGGACGAACCCCTCACCAATTTGGATGCCAAGTTGCGCGAGGTGTTGCGGGTCGAGCTCATCCGCCTCCAGCGCGATTTGGGCACGCCGATGATTTACGTGACGCACGACCGGGTCGAGGCCCTTTCGATGGCGGATCGCATCGCGGTTTTGTCCGAGGGGAAAATCCTGCAAATCGGTTCGCCGGAAGACATCTATCGACGGCCCAATTCCCCGGTCGTCGCGCGGCAACTCGGGTATCCGCCCATCAATCTAATCGCGGTTCACAAACGGGACGGGCACTGGTTCACAACGGAAAATCACGCCCTTGGGGCCGCGGATCGCAACGCGCCCCAACGGGCGACCCTGGGCATTCGCCCGGAAAATATTTTGCCACATGGGGGGAAACTTCCAGCGGCTATCGAAGTCGTGGAAAACTTGGGCGCGTCGACCATTTTGCTCGCGACTTGGGCGGACCAATCCATTCACCTGTCAATCGCGGGCGAGACGCAGTGGCGAGTCGGGGATGTGATCTACCCATCCGTCGATCCCAACCGCGTTGTGGTGTGGGAGAGGTGAAAGGCGGGAGACGGGAGACGGGAGAGGAAAAGCGAGAGTGGGGCGGAGGGCGTGGGTAGGTTGTCTGAATCGCGGATTACACGGATTAAGGGATTAAAGGCGGATTAAAGGCGGGAGGAGGGCAGAGGGCAGAGAGGGGAGCGGACAGAGGCGTAGATCATGAGATGGCTGAAAAAGCAAAAAGCGGAGGATGTGGATTAAGGCGGGAGGAGGGCAGAGGGCGTGGGAAATTGTCTGAATCGCGGATTACGCAGATTAGCGGATTAAAGGCGGATTAAGGCGAGAGTGGGGCAGAGGGCAGAGAGGGGAGCGGACAGAGGCGTAGATCATGAGATGGCTGAAAAAGCAAAAGCAGAGGACGCGGATGAAAGGCGAGAGGAGGGCAGAGGGCGTGGGTAGGTTGTCTGAATCGCGGATTACGCGGATTAGGGGATTAAAGGCGGATTAAGGCGAGAGTGGGGCAAAGGGCAGAGAAGGGGAGCGGACAGGGGCGTAGCCCACAGGGTCGACCAAGAAAAAGCGAAAGGCGGATTAAGGCGAGAGGAGGGCAAGAGGGCAGAGAGGGAAGCGGACAGAGGCGTAGCCCAGGAGATGAATGAAAAAGCAAAAAGCAGAGGACGCGGATTAAGGTGGGAGGAGGGCAGAGGGAAGTCCCATTAGTTGTAGGGACAGGCCCCCGTGCCTGTCCTCTGATAAGCGGATTAAGGCGAGAAACGAGTGCAACGGATGTTCGCGTTTCTTCAATCTTTTTCCATGATTTCATCGACTTCCACCAGTCCGCCGCCGCGTTCTGCGGAGAGATAGGCCGCATCGACGATTTGCATGGTGTAGAGATTTCCGCGTCCGCTGTGGATGGGTTCGGCGCCGCGGCGGGCCGCGTGCAGCAGGTGATTCATGCTTTCGCCCATCGCGTGCGTAAAAGCGTCTTTTCGATAGAGCGTGCGCGTTTCCAGTTCGCCGTTTAGCGGATGGATTTGCAATGTGGCTTCGTCGGCGAGCACGTTTCTTTTTTGGGACAATGCGGATCCCTTTGTCCCATCTATCCGCAAGCGGCATTCCGACAAGGTGAGGGCGTGCCAGTTGGAGATCATCGTGCCGACGATGCCGTTTTCAAATTGTACGATCAAACTCGCAAAGGTTTCGCCTTGTACGTCTGGATTCCAATGTCGCGTGGTGGCGGATATTTTTTGCGGCGGGCTGCCTGCCAACGCGCGGATGCGGTCGATGAGGTGGATGCTGAAAATGCTGATCTCCAACCGCTGTTCTCGGCTTCGCCACCCGCGCACCCGCGTCCGATTTTTGAGCTCGTCATGCGAGATATAGCGCGCCTCGCCGATAGTGCCCGAATCGACCGTGCGACGCAGGGCGACGACATCCTCCATAAATCCCAACTGGTGGTTCACGGCCAGCGTGACGCCCGCCCGTTCTGCGGCTTCGACAAAAGACACCGCATCGCTTAAGCACTCGCCAAATGGCTTTTCGACGAGCAGGTGGATGCCCTTTTCTATCGCGGGAAAGATCGCGTCATGGCGCGTTGCGGGGGGCGTCAAGAGGCTGATCACATCGACCTCGCCCGATGCGATCATATCCGCCGCGTTTGTAAAGCGGTGGGGAATGTCGTATCTGTCGCAATACCCATTCAGCGCGTCTTTGTCCACGTCGCAACCGGCGACCACCTCTCCGAGATCGCGCGCCACTTTCCGATAGCCCGCGATGTGTCGATTTGCTATCCCGCCACATCCGATAATTCCAATCCGAAATCCATTCATCGCGATCCTCCTTCGCGTTACGGACACGGAATCGCGTGTCGTTCGAGCCATGTTTTGAGGGGGGCATCTTCTGGCGTGGGGGAGGTGTAGCCGCGACCGCCGGAATAGCTGACGCCGAGGAGTTGTTTTTGGATGGGCGTGCAACGGTCGAGGTAGTGTGCCACGCGCATGTCGTCGCGGGGCCGCAGCCAGCGGTAGGAATAGCCGTAGAAGAGCACGCGGCGGGGTTCGGTCCAGTAGTTGGCACTGGCCGAATGCCACAAGCGGCGGTCGAAAAACACGGCGGATCCGGAGGGCGCGAGCACGGGCATGGCGTCTTCGGGCGGTGCTTTGCGGTCTCGTCCGGGAAAGGCGTTTTGGGTTTGGCTACCGGGGAGGACGTAAAAATTGCCGCGGCCCGGGCGCGAGGTGTCGGTGAGGAAAAAGGCGACTTTGAGGGAAACCATGGGGCGCGGATCCATGTCGAAATCCGAATTGATGCGGCCGCTGTCTTGGTGAAAGCCGAGTCCGGGGCCATCTTTTTTTGGGGATTTGTGCGATGCCTCAGGCGGGGTCACGGTCATGTGCGTGTGGTAGAGTTGGATGTGCCAGCCCAAGATGCCCCACACCTTGGGAAAGGTTTTGTACCAGTCGAGCAGGGGCAAAAACAGGTCGTCTTTGCCAATGAAATCGTAGTGGTTGACGCGCTCTGTGGGACGTTTGCCCAGCCGGGCGCGTTCTGTTTTGTCCGTGCGATCCACCGCGACGATGAGGTCCTCCACCATGTCCGGGGGCAGGACGTCTGGCACGATGAAATAGCCATCGCGCTCAAATTGACGCGATTCTCCGTCTGTCAGGCAATAATTGAGGCATGCGGGATTCATCTTATCCTCCTCTGGTCGTGCGGGTCAAGGCGAGTTGACGGCGCCTTCGCGCAGGGCGCGGCGGATGCAGTTTCGCGCTTTCGCGCTTTTGACAAAGCCGAGCCAGTTGCTGGCAGGGCACTGGCGCGGCGACGTGATAATTTCTACGGTTTGCCCGGTTTTGAGCGGAGTGGACAGGGCCGCCGCCTGGTTGTCGATGCGCGCGGAAATGCAGCGGTTGCCGATTTCGGTGTGGACGGCAAAGGCAAAGTCGACCGGGGTGGCGGACTCGGGCAAGCGGATCAGGTCGCGTTTGGGCGTGAAAACGAAAATTTCATGGGACAGGAGATCGGCTTTGAGTTCGTCGATGAGTGCCTGCGGGTCGGAAATTTCCCCTTGCCATTCGAGCATGTCGCGCAGCCAGTACGTGTAGTGATCGACTTCTGTGGATTTTTCCGCGCCCTCTTTGTACAGGTGGTGCGCGGCGATGCCCACCTCTGCGGTTTGGTGCATCTCGTGCGTGCGGATTTGCACTTCGATCATCATTTCGCGCTCGTGCGGGCTGATCACGGTGGTGTGCAGGGATTGGTACCTGTTGGGCTTGGGCGTTGCGATGAAGTCTTTGAACCGGGGCATCACGGGCGTGCAAAAGGAGTGGACGATGCCCAAGACGTGGTAGCACTCCGGCACGGTGTCCACCAAAATGCGGAGGGCGAGCAGGTCGTGGATGTCTTCAAAGGCCGTGCCCCGGGTTTGCATCTTGCGGTGGATGCTGTAAAAATTTTTGGGACGCCCGGCGATTTCCGCGCGGATATGGGCCTCGTCGAGCTTTTTTTCCAAGGGCCCGCGCATCTCCTCGATATAGGCTTCGCGCTCGCGCCTTTTGAGGTGAATTTTTCGTTGGATGGCGCGATAGGCTTTCGGATCGAGTTGCTTGAGGGCGAGGTCTTCGAGTTCCCAGCGAATGCGCGCAATGCCCAAGCGATGGGCCAAGGGCGCGTAAATATCGAGACATTCCCGCGCCATGTGCTTTCGCACTTCGGGCGACAGGGGATCCAGGGTTCGCATGTTGTGCAGGCTATCGCAAAATTTGATGAGCATAACGCGCACGTCATGGATCATGGAGAGGAGCATTTTGCGAAAATTTTCGGCTTGATCCGCTTCGCGCGAATAGAAGGATATGTCTTTGATTTTGCTCACGCCCTCGACGAGATCGGCGACGTGGTCGCCAAAGCGACGGGCGATTTGTTTGCGCGTCGCAGAGCCGTGCCGGATGGTGTCGTGCAAAATCCCCGCGGCCACGGTTGCGGTGTCTTGGTTGAGTTCCGCGAGGACGCGCCCTACCTCGAGGGCATGCGCGATATAGGGTTGGCCCGACTTGCGGAAGTGATGCCGATGTGCTTTGTCGGCAAAATGAAATGCGCGGGTCAAAAGTTCGACATCGCTATCGGAATGGCTTTGGAGGGCATGCTGGAGAAATTCGTCAAAGGTGAGATCATCTGCGAAGGGTTGTTCGGGCTGCGTGGACACAGCGACCTCCCTCCCTGAGATTGGGGTTTGAGTTATATAAAACAAAAGAGGGGAGACGGGAGACGGGAGACGGGAGAGGCAATCGCAATCGTAGGGACAGGCCCCCGTGCCTGTCCGAAGATACAAGAAAGGAAAGGGAGAAGCCATCACCCGTAGGGACACCACGAGACGAAACGCTGTCGGCGACATTTCGGTATGAAGGGAAAGCCACCCTGTCCTCATCACCCGTAGGGACAGGTCCCCGTGCCATCTGTACCAACTAATTACTCTGTAAATTAAGTTATTCTCAATTTTGATACGCAACAACCCGCACCGACGGGGCTCGCTTTTCTAAAGCGTTTGGTCCAAAAGCATCGTGGGTTGCCTTCGATGCGTTGGCTACGCCTGTGCCTACGGCGTGCGGCGTCAAACGCTCAAATTATTCGCGTTTTCATACTTTTTGTCAACAGCCATGCTCCACGATGGGCTTGCCCGCAACCGGCAACAAGTGCTTCGGCCCCTCGTAATCCCTCGCCATCCGCGTTCCCTTGCCGGCCAATAGCACAATGGCTTGCATAGATTCACCTCTAAAAGCAGTGGTCAGTCCCCGCCTCCCCCATCAGCCGTAGGGACCCGCGCCGCTGGTTTCGCACAAACTTCCGGATTCTCTTTGAGGTATTCGAGCAGGGCTTCGGCAGCCCATTGGTGGCCTTGTTCGTTCCAGTGGTAATCGTGTACCCATCTCGGGTCTCTTTCCGGATCGCCCCCTTGTCGGCGAATGTAGTCGTACTGGTCGATAACGGGAATGCCACGGGCCTCGGCCATGGCGTTCATACGGTCGAAGATGGGGTGGCCTCGAGTGCCCATGTCGTAGATCGCCAAGATGACCAGGGGCGCCCCGTCGCGTTCTGTGCGTTCCACAAATTGATCCAAGGCAAAGGCGGTGAACGCCAACTCTTTCTCCAAGAAGGGCGACAATGTCTCTTTCTCAAATTGACTCACGAGATATTTATAAATCTGGTCTCTTGGCGGCCACCTGTGCCGGCGGCGGGGAGCTGGAAACAATCTGGGTCTGTTGTTGTGCAACCCTCGCATGAAGTAGGACCGCCTCAGGGGGTCGTAGGGTGGCCGCAGTTTCATGGTACCGTTCGCGCCTCTTTTTGCCGTGACGAAGGGTTGCCGGTCCGGATGGAACCCCCACGGTAAAGCGGACAGGATCGGAGAGTTGTTCAGGAAGTCGTTGTCAACAAAAACGAGCACGACGAGCTCGGGGGAGAGATGCCGCGCAAATGCGTCGTAATACGGCAGTTGGTTGATCTGTCCGGTGCCGCTTTGTCCATAAGCCTGCGTGGTGATGTCCAAGTGGGGCAGGTGCCGGGCGGCGAGTTCTTCGAGGCGGACGTGAAATTTGTCGGCGATGGGGACTTCCTTTGCCTCGACGAAAGAATCGCCGATCATGGCGATGTGACAACTCGCCGCAGCGCGTTCGGGACTGATGGGTTCTCGGTCCAAAAACCCGAGGCTGTTGGTGTATGAGATGTTGAAATAATCAATATGATACCATGTGTGATCCCATGTTATTTTTTTGTTGGGTTGATAAATAGAACCCACGCCTTGGACGAAATGCCTTTGCGCCTTCAGCCGGAGATAGATTTCTCCGGCAAGCGCGATCAGCGCGAGACCTACAAAAGTGAACAACACATTATAGGCCACCACCCGAAGGATGTTGCGGATTTTTCGGGGGGGGGGGGGGTAACTTATTGTTTTTATTGTATTTGTAATTCTCATCTCCTTATCCTTTCGACATGATGTCTCTCTCCTTTCCGCGTCTGATGCGAATCGCCATCGGGCCGGGCGACTGTCTTGCCTCTCACCGCTCTCCGTCCCTAATGACTCTGGCGATAGTGTTGCTTGAGAATGTCGTCTCCAAAATCATTGGTCAGATCGCGCCACACCGCGTGGATGTGGTTGGCCTGATTTTGCGTGCAATCGTATTCGGCGAGGAAGGTGGAACCGAGCACGCGATAGTAATGGCCTTCGCCGCGCTGGACGCCGCCTGCCCATGCAAAGGCCGCGGCGTCGAGCGAGACGAGGTTGGCGCGTTGGGCCTCGGCTATCGTATCGGGCAGGCGCGTGACATACACATCGAGCAGTGCGGTGACGACCTCGCGTTGGGCAATCGTCATATCCTTGATTCGCCTTTCATCCGCGATCCTATATCTGCGAATCGTAAATCGCATCGACCAATGCCATAGACTTTGCCGCGTCTTCAAAATTGGTCTCGGGTTGCCGGCTCGTTTTGATGCAGTCGATAAAATGGCGGTTGATCGCATACGCGCCAAAAGCGACATGGGCTTCTCGGCTTTTGCACAGGGTCCAGGGATCGAGCGTCTGCACGGGTTCGACATCGCCATCGGCAAAAACCCGGCCGCCCTCTTCCGGATCGCCGAACATCGACACGCCCGCCGAATGCACTTCTACCGAGAACACGCGCCGCCCCATCATGTAACAATTTTGCAATACGCCGGTCGCGCCAGACGAAAAGCGCACCAATGCCGTGTGCATATTCCTAAATGTGGCATCCAATCGCCGCACATCGCTCGCCACGCCTTCCACTTCGCCCCCGCACAAATACCGCAGCGTATCCACCGCGTGAATCCCATCGCAGGTCAGCTTTTCCATCGCGCCCTTGTAAATCGGCTGCCCGCCCACCTCGTTTTTGTAGAAATACGCCGCCGCGCTGTGAACCGGCCCGTTTTTCTCGCAGATCGCTTTGCCCGTGCGGATCACGGGCGCGAACCGCCGTTGGAATGTCACGCCTGTGATCACCCGATTTTTTTGCGCCAGCAATGCCATCTGTTTGGCCTGTTCGGTCGTGACCGCGGGCGGTTTTTCAATGACGAGATGCACGCCCATCTCCATGATATTCGCCGCGAGATCATAGACGTGGTGCGGCGGCATAATCGCATAGACCACATCCGGCTTTTCCCGCTCGATCATCGCCACATAATCCGTGTATTGCGCGGGGATGCCGTATTCTTCGGCCACCTGATTCATGCGCGTTTCGTTCAATTCGCACACGGCCACCATCGCCACATCGGCCATATCTCGCAGCGAGGGGTAGTGGACACTGCGCGCCCGCCCCCCCGCGCCGATCATGGCGACCTTGACGACTTTGCGGGACGATGCTGTTTTTTTCATCGCGATCTCCTCGTGCTGTGGTTTTTTTTCGAAGCCATCTAAAAACTCGGGCCGCCATTGAGAGCGTCGCAAAAACATTCGCTTTTCGCAGGTCAAACCCCAAGAATAAGGGCCTTTATTCCCCCTTTCCTGATAGGAAAGGGGGCTAGGGGGTTAGGTCCCGATAATTTTTAGATGGCTTCTTAGGCACAGGGGCCTGACCCTACGGCCTCATCTCTCGTAAGCTTTGGATGGATGCGAACTCCGCGCCTTTCGCGCCCCGAATTACGTCTCGCCGCCATAAACCGCTTGGATCAGCGCGCGCATATACCCCACCGCAAAAGCGCGCCCCGCCCAATCCGTGCCCGATTGCCAGAACTTGGGGGTGTGATCCATCATGAACGGCCCGTTGAATCCCACGGCTTTGTACGTTTGCATGGCTTTGTGCATGTCGTTTTGCCCCTCGTCGATGAACACCTCGCGAAAACTTTTCGGCGTGCCCTGAATGTCTCGAAAATGCACGTACGCGATTTTGCCCCTGCCGCCGATATCGCGAATCGCGTCGCAAACATCCTCGCCCATTTCGGCCACGCAACCCTGGCAAAACAGCATGGCATTGCGCTCGCTGCGGACGAGGTCAAAGATGCGGTGGTAGTGGTCCAATGTCGATACGATGCGCGCGGCTCCGCCCATGGGTTCGGGAATGGGCGGATCGTCCGGGTGCAAGGCCATGGTCACGCCGTATTCCTCGGCCACGGGCACGATGCGTTGCAAAAAGTACTCGATATTTTCCCACATACCCGCTTCCGAAATTTCCTTGTCCGGATGGTACACGCGCTTCTGTGCCCATTCGTCGTACTCAAAGGTGCTGTATTTGACGCCCCCGCGTCCCGTTGCCGATTCCGTGCGAAAATTCCCGATCGGCTTAAAATTGTATCCCAAAGTGGGGATGCCCGCCTCGCCCAAGTTGCGGATGAACATGCACCATGCGTCGATTTTTTCGTCTCGGTCTTCCCGCGCCAAGGTGATTTCATCCCAGCACGCGCTCGCGGCATTTTGCAAAATCAAGCCGTGCGCGGCCGCGAGATCGCGCATCTCCGCCCAGTACGCGCGGCGGTCTTTGCCATCGCGCATGTCCATCGACGGGTTGATGGTCAGATAATCCACGCCTATCGCTTTGAGAAAACTCAGGGATTCGCGGTTCACCTGCGCGTAGTGCAACTGCTCTTGAATGGTCATGACAGCCTCCGTGTATCATTGGGCACGGTGACATCGCCCCAACGGGTTCATATCTCGATTTTGGGGAATGGCAGGGTAGCCATCTCCCTCTTGTATCTTCGGACAGGCACAGGGGCCTGTCCCTACGATTGCGATTGCTTCTCATCTCTCCCGTCTCACCTCTTCCCTCTCACCTCTTTGACGGCTCGCCGAGAAAAATTTTAGCCTCCCATCGTTTGCCTCTGCGGTCAAAGTAGAACTGACCCGTTTCGATCCGGGCGATGGCGTAGTGCGGCAGTGCGATGCTCGCCAAGCATTTGTCATCGAACCGCAGGCCTCGGTCAAAAAAGAAAAAGTCGTCGTTGTCATACCCCGACAGCCAGCGGTGGTCGGGCAGTTCCTTCGCATTGGTCGGAAAGATGTGCAAGAAGAATTTGGTCTTTATGTCCGCGTCAGAACAGGGCGTTTTGACGTAATGCAATACCCTCTCATCGAGATATACGTCGAAGGTCGAGCGCGCCACCAACTCGCCTGACGCGACGCGTTGATACGCCTGCCGATACGCTTTGAGCACGCCGGGATCATCCGCGCGTTCTCCGCTTTGGCCGGGGGGAAGTGGCCCCGTTTCGATCCGGGCGATATCGTAGGGCGGAAGCGCGATACTCGCCAGGCATTTATCGTCGAATCGGAAACCGTGATCCGAAAAATGAAGGATATCGGTATCATATCCAAACAATCTGCGGTGGTCGGGGAGTTCCGCCCCATCGGTCGGAAAGATGTGCAAGAAGAATGAGGTCTTTATGTCCGCGTCAGAACACGGCGTTTTAACGTAATGCAATGCGCGTTCATCGCGATACACGTCGAAGGTCGAGCGCGCCACCAACTCACCTGATGCGACCTGTTGGTATTTTGATCGATGGGCTTCGAGCAATTTCTTTGCGTCGTAGAGGAAGATCCGCTCGTTTTTCGGCGTGAGTAGCGCGTCTGTGTCCAGGCGGTCATACAGTATCGCGAAGCCCTCTGCAGCGAGGGAATGAGAGTAAATGATCCTCTGCGCCCAATAGTAATTTAGCGTCGCCCAATGGTAATTTAGCGACGTCCGAGTTAAATCAGGAGGTCTATGAAACGGCGCGAAAATGGGGTCGCCCTTTGCGGTTAATCGGCGGATGGTCGCAACGTCCGACAGTTCGACCTTTTGGCGTTGCGTCGCATTGGCGTCATGACCCAAGTGGCTCATCTGAAAACTGGAAAGTACAAAGGCGATCAGCGCAATCCCCGCAAAGCCGACCATCAAGGGAGGCGCTTTGAAGCGGCGGGATAGGCACAGCAGAACGAGCGAAAAGAAAACCAAAGGCAGACCGATGTAAAACACACTCTCGTAAGCATGAGCCAAAAATTTAACGTTATGGCGCATGGGCAATGCCCAACAGAAGCCAAACAGCACCAACGTCGCCCAAAGGATTCTCAGGCGCGTGAAACACACCCCAAACAGACAGAAAACAAAGACCCCAAGGCCCACGCCGACAGAGAGGGGCACGTAAGACAGCGGTGGCCTGAGCACGCCGAGGGCGGGCAAAAGAAAATACGGCGTTGACATCCCGCCGATGCGAGAGAATTGACCTAAAAAAAAGAAACCCCAATCCAGACGAACATCTGGCTTCATCCCCGTCCGTCTCGCCATAGACTGGAAAGACGATAATTCCGTCAGTGATTTCTCACCCTTCAGCGCGATGTATTCATTGGCAAAATTAAAGGTCAACACGGCCAACCCAACGAGCAAGGCGACCATGCCGAGCAACACATAGCGACTGCCGAGCAGGCGGGCGCACTGCCGTTTGAAAGGGACGGAACGCACGCGGCGACATTCGCGTGCCAAGCCCAACGCGATAAAGGGCAACAACAGCGCATAGACATGCCAGCCGATCAACAGCGCGATGCACGTCTTGACGATCAGTTGCCGGAAGCGATCCTCTTGGACGAAAATGACCATCCCGTGAAAAGTCAGCATCACGCCGAGCAGATCGAGCCCTCCTTCGTCGTTAACGACATCGCTGTAGAACAAGCAATAGTACGATGAGAACGCCATAAGCGTCGCGGTTGTAGCGATCCAAGGATGCCCTGTCAGCCGGCAAAGGGAGAGATAGGCCAGTAGGGCCGTTGCGACAAAGCACAGCAACATCAGGGTCCGAGCCACATAGAGTTGGGCGGCCAAGTCATCGCCAAAGGGCATGATCGCCAGCGCGATGAGTACATAGCCACCGATGGGAAAGCGATTATACGGTGTGTAAGAAGGCTCGCCATCGGCATCGAGCGTTTGGCGATAGAACATCAGGAAGTTGTGATCCAAAGACAGATTGGCGGCTATCGTCATTTTGTGATATGTAAGGATGGATTGACTATCAGAACGCTCGACGTGACTTCGCAGGTTATGAGTAAAAATAAAGACCGTTGAAAGCGCGAGGAGGAGCGGTAAGCACGCGAGTAGGATGAGACGTTTTCGCTCGGCTATCCCAATATTTGAATCCGATGGCATGAGGGTCACGGCATGGGCCTCTTCAATGGGTGTGACCTACTTTGACGGTTCGTCGAGAAAAATTTTAGCCTTCCATCGCTTGCTTCTGCTGCCAAAGTGGAACTGACCCGTTTCGATCCGGGCGATATCGTAGGGCGGCAGCGCGATGCTCGCCAGGCATTTGTCATCGAACCGCAGGCCTTGTCGAACGAAAGAAAAGTCGGCGTTGTCATACAGCCAGCGGTGATCGGGCAGTTCCTTCGCATCGGTCGGAAAGATGTGCAAGAAGAATTTGGTCTTTATGTCCGTGTCAGAACACGGCGTTTTGACGTAATACAATACCCTCTCATCGAGATACACATCGAAGGTCGAGCGCGCCACCAACTCGCCAGACACGACGCGTTGATACGCCTGACGATGCGATTCGAGCACGCCGGGATCATCCGCGCGTTCTCCGCTTTGGCCGGGGGGAAGTGGCCCGGTTTCAATCCGGGCGATATCGTAGTGGGGAAGCGCGATACTCGCCAGGCATTTATCATCGAACCGCAGACCGTGTCTCGAAAAATAAAAGACATTGGCGTCATATCCAAACAATCTGCGGTGGACGGGGAGTTCCTTCGCATCGGTCGGAAAGATGTGCAAGGAGAATCGGGTCCTCATGTCCTCATCAGAACAGGGCGTTTTGACGTAATGCAATGCGCGTTCATCGCGATACACGTCGAAGGTCGAGCGCGCCATCGGCTCGCCAGATACGACCCGTTGGTATTTTGATCGATGGGCTTCGAGCAATTTCTTTGCGTCGTAGAGGAAGATCCGCTCGTTTTTCGGCGTGAGCAGCGCGTCTGTGTCCAGGCGGTCATACAGCATCGCAAAGCCTTCTGCGACGAGAGAGTCGAGGTGAATAATTCTCCGGTTCAGATAATATCTTATCGCCGCTCTATGGCGATGGCGATTGAAGATGTTGGGTCGCATAAAAATGAGATCGTTATCTGCGGTTAATCGGCGGATGGTTGCAACGTCCGACAGTTCGACCTTTTGGCGTCGCGTCTCATCGGCGTCATGACCCAAGTGGCTCATCTGAAAACAGGAAAGTACAAAGGCGATCAGCGCAATCCCTGCAAAGCCGACCATCAAGGGAGGCGCTTTGAAGCGGCGGGATAGGCACAGCAGAACGAGCGAAAAGAAAACCAGGGGCAGACCGATGTAAACCACGCTCACATGATTATATCGCATGTCACTGTGATGGTGCATGGGCAGTGTCCAGCAAAAGCCAAACAGAACCAAGGTCGCCCAAAGGAGTCTATGGCGCGTGAAATACACCCCAAACACACACGCGACAAACACCCCAATGCCCGCGCCAACGGACAAGGGCTCGTAAGCATACAGCGGTGGCCTAACCGCACCGAGATAGGACAAAAGAAAATACGGCGTTGACATCCCGCCGATATGAGAGAATTGACCCAGCAAGAAGCCATCCCAATCCAGACGCGAATGGCTGGCCCTAATGCTTGTATCCATTCCCGTGCGATACATCATAGACTGGAAAGATGGCAATTCCGTCAGTGATTTTTCACCCTTCAGCGCGATGTATTCATTGGCATGATTAAAGGTCAACACGGTCAGCCCAACGAGCAATGCGACGATGCCGAGCCGCACATAGCGACTGCCGAGCAGGCGGGCGCACTGCCGTTTGAAAGGGACGGAACGCACGCGACGGCATTCGCGTGCCAAGCCCAACGCGATAAAGAGCAACAACAGCGCGTAGACATGCCAGCCGATCAGTAACGCGACGCACGTCTTGACCATCAGTTGCCGAAAGCGACCTTCTTGGACGAAAATGACCATCCCGTGAAAAGTCAGCATCGCGCCGATCAGATCGGGCATCGTTTCAGTACGAACCAGATCGCTAAAGAACAAGCAATAGTACGATGAGAATGCCAAGAGCGTCGCGGTTGCGGCGATCCAGGGCTGAAGGGTCAGCCGGCAAAGGGAGAGATAGGCCAGCAGGGCCGTTGCGGCAAAGCACACCAACATCAGGGTCCTCGCCGCGTAGAGTTGGGCGGCCAAGTCATCGCCAAAGGGCATGATCGCCAGCGCGATGAGCGCGTGCCCACCCAAGGGAAAGCGATTATACGGTACGTAAGAAAGCTCACCGTCTGCATCGAGCGTTTGGCGATAGAACATCAGGAAGTTGTGATCTAAAGATAGATTGGCGGCTATCGTCATTGTATGATACGTCATGTATTCCGTAGCAGCGCGATAAAGGTGGCTTCTCTGATCATTGCCAAAAATAAAGACCGTTGAAAGTGCGAGGAGGAGCGGCAGGCACGCGAGTAGGACGGGATGTTTTCCCGCGACGGACCGCCGAACGCTCGCCTCCGATGGAATGAGAATCATGGCCTAAGCCCCTTCGATGGATGTGACCTACTTTGACAGCTCGTCGAGAGAAATTTTAGCCTTCCATCGCTTGCCTCTGCGGTCAAAGCGGAACTGACCCGTTTCGATCCGGGCGATGGCATAGCGCGGAAGCGCGATGCTCGCCAAGCATTTGCTATCGAACCGCAGGCCTTGTCGATAAAAAGAAAAGTCGGCGTTGTCATACAGCCAGCGGTGATCGGGGAGTTCCTTCGCATCGGTCGGAAAGATGTGCAAGAAGAATTTGGGCTTTATGTCCGCGTCAGAACACGGCGTTTTGACGTAATACAATACCCTCTCATCGAGGTACACATCAAAGGTCGAGCGCGCTATTGGCTCGCCTGATGCGACCCGTTGATACGCCTGTCGATACGATTCGAGCACGGCGAGATCATCCGCACGTTCTCTGCTTTGGCCGGGGGGAAGTGGACCCGTTTCGATCCGGGCGATATCGTAGTGCGGAAGCGCGATGCTCGCCAGGCATTTGTCGTCGAACCGCAGACCGTGTCTCGAAAAATAAAAGACATTGGCGTCATATCCAAACAATCTGCGGTGGACGGGGAGTTCCTTCGCATCGGTCGGAAAGATGTGCAAGAAGAATCCGGTTTTTATGTCCGCGTCGGAACAGGGCGTTTTGACGTAATGCAATGCGCGTTCATCGCGATACACGTCGAAGGTCGAGCGCGTCACCAACTCGCCAGACGCGACGCGTTGGTATTTTGCTCGATGGGCTTCGAGCAATTTCTTTGCGTCGTAGAGGAAGATCCGCTCGTTTTTCGGCGTGAGCAGCGCGTCTGTGTCCAGGCGGTCATACAGCATCGCGAAGCCTTCTGCGACGAGAGAGTCGAGGTGAATAATTCTCCGGTTCAGATAGTATTTTATCGCCGCTCTATGGCGATGGTGATTGAAGATGTTGGGTCGCATAAAAATGAGATCGTTATCTGCAGTTAATCGGCGGATGGCTGTGGCGTCTGACAACTCGCCCTTTTGGCGTCGCGTCGCATTGGCGTCATGACCCAAGTGGCTCATCTGAAAACAGGAAAGCACAAAGGCGATCAGCGCAATCCCCGCAAAGCCGACCATCAAGGGAGGGGCTTTGAAGCGGCGGGATAGGCACAGCAGAACGAGCGAAAAAAAAACCAGGGGCAGGCCGATGTAAAACACGCTCTCCTGATCCTGCCGCACTTGATAGCGCATGGGCAGTGCCCAACAGGAGCCAAACAGCACCAACGTCGCCCAAAGGATTCGCGGGCGCGTGAAACACACCCCAAACAGACAGAAAACAAAGACCCCAAGGCCCACGCCGACAGAGAGGGGCACGTAAGCATACAGCGGTGGCCTAACCGCACCGAGATAGGGCAAGATGAAATACGGCGTTGACATCCCGCCGATGCGAGAGAATTGACGTAGCAAGAAGCCATCCCAATCCAGACGCGAATGGCTGGCCCTAGTGCTTGTATCCATTCCCGTGCGATACATCATAGACTGGAAAGATGGCAATTCCGTCAGTGATTTTTCACCCTTCATTGCCGCGTATTCATTGGCGAAATTAAAGGTCAACACGGCCAACCCAACGAGCAAGGCGACGATGCCGAGCAACACATAGCGACTGCCGAGCAGGCGGGCGCACTGCCGTTTGAAAGGGACGGAACGCACGCGGCGGCATTCGCGTGCCAAGCCCAACGCGATAAAGGGCAACAACAGCGCATAGACATGCCAGCCGATCAACAGCGCGACGCACGTCTTGACCATCAGTTGCCGAAAGCGACCTTCTTGAACGAAAATGACCATCCCGTGAAAAGTCAGCATCACGCCGAGCAGATCGATCCCCCCTTCATTGTTAACGACATCGCTGTAGAACAAGCAATAGTACGATGAGAACGCCAAGAGCGTCGCGGTTGCGGCGATCCAGGGTTGCCGCGTCAGCCGGCAAAGGGAGAGATAGGCCAGCAGTGCCGTTGCGGCAAAGCACACCAACATCAGGGTCCTCGCCGCGTAGAGTTGGGCGGCCAAGTCATCGCCAAAGGGCATGATCGCCAGCGCGATGAGCGCGTACCCACCCAAGGGAAAGCGATTATACGGTTCGTAAGAAAGCCCGCCGTCTGCATCGAGAGTTTGGCGATAGAACATCAAGAAACCGTGATCCAAAGACAGATTGGCGGCTATTGCCATTTTCTGATATGTAAGGATAGAGTGAGTATCAGAACGCTCGAGGTGACTTCGCAGGTTAAGAGAAAAAATAAAGCTCGTTGAAAGCGCGAGGAGAAGCGGCAGGCACGCGAGTAGGACGGGATGTTTTCCCGCGACTGACCGCCGAACGCTCGCCTCCGATGGAATGAGAATCATGGCCTAAGCCCTTTGATGGATTGTGACCTACTTTGATGGCTCGTCGAGAAAAATTTTAGCCTTCCATCGTTTGCCTCTGCGGTCAGATCTGAACTGACCCGTTTCGATCCGGGCGATATCGTAGTGGGGAAGCGCGATGCTCGCCAGGCATTTGCTATCGAACCGCAGGCCTTGTCGATGAAAAGAAAAGTCGTCGTTGTCATACTCCCACAGCCAGCGGTAATCGGGCAGCTCCTCCTTATCGTTTGGAAAGATGTGCAAGAAGAATTTGGTCTTCACATCCTCATCAGAACACGGCGTTTTGACGTAATACAATACCCTCTCATCGAGATACACATCAAAGGTCGAGCGCGCTATTGGCTCGCCGGACACGACCCGTTGATACGCCTGCCGATACGCTTCGAGCACGGCGAGATCATCCGCACGTTCTCTGCTTTGGCCGGGGGGAAGTGGACCCGTTTCGATCCGGGCGATATCGTAGGGCGGCAGCGCGATGCTCGCCAGGCATTTGTCGTCGAAGCGCAAAGTGTGTCTCCAAAAAGAATAGACTTTGGCGTCATATCCAAGCAATCTGCGGTGGCCGGGGAGTTCCTCCCCATCGGCCGGAAAGATGTGCAAGAAGAATCGGGTCCTCATGTCCTCATCAGAACAGGGCGTTTTGACGTAATGCAATGCGCGTTCATCGCGATACACCTCGAAGGTCGAGCGCGCCATCGGCTCGCCTGATGCGACCCGTTGGTATTTTGATCGATGGGCTTTGAGCAATTTCTTTGCGTCGTAGAGGAAGATCCGCTCGTTTTTCGGCGTGAGCAGCGCGTCTGTGTCCAGGCGGTCATACAGCATCACGAAGCCCTCTGCGATGAGAGGAGAGTCGGGGTGAATAATTCTCCGGTTCAGATAGTATCTTATCGACGCTTGCTTGAGGGAGGTGTAGAACGGCACAGAAACGAGGTCGCCCTCTGCGGTTAATCGGCGGATGGTCGCAACGTCCGATAGTTCGACCTTTTGGCGTCGCATCGCATTGGCGTCATGACCCAAGTGGCTCATCTGAAAACTGGAAAGCACAAAGGCGATCAGCGCAATCCCCGCAAAGCCGACCATCAAGGGAGGGGCTTTGAAGCGGCGGGATAGGCACAGCAGAACGAGCGAAAAGAAAACCAAAGGCAGACCGATGTAAAACGCGTTCTCGTAATGGTGATTGACCTCTCTAACGTTATGGCGCATGGGCAATGCCCAACAGAAGCCAAACAGCACCAACGTCGCCCACAGGATTCTCGGGCGCGTGAAACACACCCCAAACAGACAAAAAACAAAGACCCCAAGGCCCACGCCGACAGAGAGGGGCACGTAAGACAGCGGTGGCCTGAGCACGCCGAGGGCGGGCAAAAGAAAATACGGCGTTGACATCCCGCCGATACGAGAGAATTGACCCAGAAAAAAGAAACCCCAATCCAGACGCGGATGTGGGGCCCTAGTGCTTGTATCCATTCCCGTGCGATACATCATAGACTGGAAAGATGGCAATTCCGTCAGTGATTTCTCACCCTTCAGCGCGATGTATTCATTGACAAAATTAAAGGTCAACACGGTCAGCCCAACGAGCAAGGCGACGATGCCGAGCAACACATAGCGACTGCCGAGCAGGCGGGCGCACTGCCGTTTGAAAGGGACGGAACGCGCACGGCGGCATTCGCGCACCAAGCCCAACGCGATAAAGGGCAACAACAGCGCATAGACATGCCAGCCGATCAACAGCGCGACGCACGTCTTGACCATCAGTTGCCGAAAGCGACCTTCTTGAACGAAAATGACCATCCCGTGAAAAGTCAGCATCACGCCGAGCAGATCGAGCCCTCCTTCATCGTTAACGACATCGCTGTAGAACAAGCAATAGTACGATATCAGGGTCCGGGCCGCGTAGAGTTGGGCGGCCAAGTCATCGCCAAAGGGCATGATCGCCAGCGCGATGAGCGCGTACCCACCCAAGGGAAAGCGATTATACGGTTCGTAAGAAAGCCCGCCGTCTGCATCGAGCGTTTGGCGATAGAACATCAGGAAGTTGTGATCCAAAGACAGGTTGGCGGATAGCACCATTTTATCTTCCGTAAGGGTCAAGCGACCGGCAGAACGCCCAAGGGGACTTTGATAATCATGGCGAAAAATAAAGACCGTTGAAAGCGCGAGGAGGAGCGGTAAGCACGCGAGTAGGACGGGGCGTTTTCGCTCGGCTATCTCAATATTTGAATCCGATGGCATGAGGGTCACGGCATGAGCCTCTTCAATGGATGTGGTGCGGAATGGCACTTGTGAGCCGCGAGAGATGAATGTATTATGTACAGCCGCAGCGAAAGAATATCATGAAAGGAATTGGCATGACACGCAAGCCAAATATCGTCTATTTGTTGGCCGATGACTGGGGTTATGGCGATGTGAGTCGTTTGAATCCCGAGTCGAAAATTCCAACGCCACACGCGGACCAACTGGCGTCCGAAGGGATGGTTTTTACGGATGCACACAGCAACTCGGCGGTGTGTACGCCCACGCGCTACGGCGTTTTGACCGGGCGTTATTGCTGGCGGTCGCGGTTGAAGCGCGGGGTTTTGAATGGCTATTCCGAACCCCTGATCGAAGCGGGGCGCGTGACCGCGCCATCGCTGTTGCGCGAGCAGGGCTATGCGACGGCGTGCGTGGGCAAGTGGCATTTGGGGTTGGGCTGGCAGGTGAGGGATGGCGCCGAGGCCGTGAACCGGGAAACGGTGGATTTTTCCGCGCCCTTGACGCATGGCCCGCGCGAGGTGGGCTTTGAGCACTCGTTCATCATTCCCGCGTCGCTGGATATGCCGCCGTATTGTTATCTCGAGGATGGGGTGGTGGTGGAGCGACCCGTTGAGGAGATCGCGGGATCGCCCCGGCCCGCATTTTGGCGCGGAGGGGCGTGCGCGCCCGGTTTTTCGCACGAGACGTGTTTGTTGGAACTGACGATTCGCGCCGAGGGGTTTATCCACCAGCACGCGAGGGAAAATCCGGACGAGCCGTTCTTTTTGTACTTTCCCGCGCCATCGCCGCACACGCCGCATTTTTCACGCGAGCGGTTTGCCGGGCGCAGTCGGGCGGGCGAATACGGCGATTACGTCACCGAGCACGACTGGAGCATCGGCCGCATTGCGGCGGCGATAAAGCGCAATGGCTTGGCGGACAATACGCTGATCATCGCGACGAGCGACAACGGTTGCCACGCCGAGCCGATAGGGCTGGAAGAGAAGTACGATCACTTGGGAAATTACATTTACCGCGGGCAAAAATCCGATGCGTGGGACGGGGGGCATCGCGTTCCGTTTATCGCGTCATGGCCGGGGGTGATCGCGCCGGGATCGCAGTGCGACGAGACCGTGTGCTTGACGGATCTGTTGGCGACCGCGGCCGGGATTTGCGGCGTCGATCTGCCGCGGGATGCGGGGGAGGACAGCTACGACATCTCGCCGTATCTGCGGGGCGAGCAGGACGAGGCGATTCGGGAAGCGACCGTACACCATTCGATCCGCGGGGAATTTGCGATTCGCAAAGATCAGTGGAAATTGGTGGCGTGTCGCGGTTCGGGCGGCTGGAGTTTGAAAGACGAAGATGTGCCCGCAGACGCGCCGCCGATGCAACTCTACGACATGGCAGGCGATCCCGAGGAGCAACACAACCTGTACCGCGAAAAACCGGAGATCGCAAAAGAATTGCTCGATCTCCTGAATCGGTACCGGGAAGCGGACGGAAGTAAGTTCGCATCGGCGTAAAAGGAGGCGTCATGCACGGGGAATTTCAAAAATTTATTTTGCGCTTGAGGATGATCGAAATCCTGAGCCGATACAGCGAGGTGCAACAGCAGTTCCACCGCCTGCGGCAATGGAAAGAACGCTGGATTTATCCCAACTAAGCGATCGGGCGGTTGGATAGAGGTTGGAATTTGGGGGGATGGTTACTTTTTGTGTATCGGAATCCCCGCCCGCTTTGCGATATCGCGCGTATTGGATGCGGCTTCGGGGATGCGATCCGGCGCGAGGTGCTCGATGAGGCCGTAGTTGTCGGGAAAGCGGCGTTGGAAATGGCGAAAGCAATGCGCGAGGTCGAGTTCGCCATGGCCGGGCGCGGTTTCGTCGAGGTGGATCACGAGCCCCTTGCCGATGGCGATATCCTTGATGTGCATGATCGGCGCGTACGCCCCCATCTCGTCAAAGATGTGATCGAGCCGTTCTGCGCTGTCATAGACTTGGCTGAGGGTTTCGAAGTGATTGGCGTAGTCCATCACCAAGCGCAGGTTGGGGGATCCCACGTTTTCGACCATTTCGCGGCAGGTGTGTGGGTTTTTGAGGATGGAGACGAGGTGGGTTTCCATGACCCCTGTGACGCCGCACTGTTCGAGCGCGGGAGCGATGTCGCGCAGGGTTTCGATGAGGCAGTCCCATGCGTCTCGCGTGTGGTTGTAGCGATGGGGCGTCCAACTGCCCGCGGGATTGCGGCTGCCCGGGCGGAGCAAGTACGCCTGTGCAGACAGGCCCGCGGCGATTTCCGCGCCCTGTTTGATTTTGGCGACGACGGCGTTTCGCACGCCTGCATCCGGGTCAAACAGGCATTCGGGATAGGTGATGGAAAATTGCGCGAGGTCGAGGCCGCGATCTGCAAAAAGCGCGCGGCATCGCGCCATGTCCGCAGCGGTGATTTCCCCGCACAATTCTCCGGGAAAGTGGAACGCGCCACCCGTGAAACCGAGATGTTGCACGGCCCGGAGATGGGCGGGTTCCAAGGTGCGAAAATCCCGGGGCAAAAGACCGACAACACCCAAGCGCATGGCCGCCTCCTATCGCGTGAAAATCGTGCCGCGCACGTAATCCGCTTCGTCAGATACGAGAAAGGACAAAATTTTGCCCACGCCTTCGGGGTCGCCGAGCCCGGCCGCGAGATGGGCGACATCGCGCCCGGCCGCGTCTGCTTGCTTTTGGACGACGCGCATCTTCAACGGCGTTTCAATGCCGCCCGGGCAAACGCCGTGAACGCGGATGTTGCGATTGCCCAGTTGCGCCGCCAACACCAGGGACAAACCGTGGACGCCGCCCTTGCTCGACCCGTAAGCGACGGATGAACTCCCGCCTTTGACCCCCGCGCCCGACGCGATGAGCGCGATGACGCCTTTGCCCGCGTTTTCCATCCACGGCACCGCGTATTTTGCCGCGAGGAAACTCCCCTTCAAATTGATGTCGATGACCCTGTCCCACGTCAATTCTTCAAATTCATCGACGGGAACGAGCGCGCCTTCGAGAATCCCCGCGGCGTGGATCAAGCCGTCGATGTGCCCAAAGGCTTTGCCGATGTCGTCGAACAGGTCGCGCACCTGCGCCTCTGCTTTCACATCTGCCCGAAACCCCTTCGCGCAACCGCCCGCGCGTTCGATTTCCCGCACCGTGCGTTCGACGCCCTCCCCATCCAAATCCACGACCGCCACGCGCGCGCCTTCCCTCGCACAGCATCGCGCCGCGGCCCGCCCAATGCCCGATGCCCCGCCGGTGACGACGATGTTTTTGTGTTCCAATCTCATGGCTTTCTCCTCATTTTGACAAACACGCTCTCGCGCCATTCATCCGGGCTTGCGATTCAACCTCGCCCCCCTCGCGCAAATCCCTCGCAAAATCCATCTTCGTTTCCCCTTTTCATGGTTATAGATTCAGATCCGGCTCTTGACGTGCGCCCTGATCATTTGAACAACGCCCTCTATATCCGCGTGGATTTTCTCATTCGATATGCGGATAATTTGTAATCCGCGGGCTTTGAGCACCGCATCGCGTTGGGCGTCATAAGTCGCCTGATGTGCGTGGATCTCACCATCAATTTCAATGACCACGCCAGCGGCATGGCAGTAGAAATCGACAATAAAACCGTCAATGATTTGTTGCCGGCGAAAGTGAATCCCATCGATCCGATTTCCACGTAGCCGTTCCCACAGCCGTTTTTCCGCTTCTGTCATCTGTTTTCGCAACCGTCGCGCTCGTGACACTTTCTCGGGTATAACACGTTGCCCAATCACGATGTTTCGCTTCGATTTTTTCATGGGACCTATCCCCCCGGCCCCCTTTCCTACTAGGAAAGGGGGAGCATAGCTTGCTTGATGGATGAGAACAATGGCTGTTTTAACGAATTTGAGCGGGGGCATCATGCGATGAAAAATCCGTCACACCACCCCTCGCAAAAGCCATCCACGTTCCCCCTTCCTCGAAGGAAGGGGGTTAGGGGGTAGGTCCCCATAATGTTAAAATATCCCCAAAACTCGTCACACGGCCTCTCGCAAAACCGATCCGCGTTCCCCCCTTTCAGGGGGGTTAGGGGTCCCTCGCCTTTCATCCGCTAATCTGTGTAATCCGCGATTCAGACAAGTTACCCACGCCCTTTGCCCCCCTCTCTGCCCTTTGCCCGTTTGGTGACCGGTGATTGACGGGCGAGGTCTTGACTCACCGATGGATGCGAGGACAGGCACGGGGGCCGGGCCTGTCCCTACAAAAGCCCGCATCCCGAAGGCAGGCGCGGGGGCCTGCCCCTACTTTTACTCGTTTTGCCGCTACCTGTAATCTCGATCATCGATCTCAAAAATTCTGATCCTGTCTGGCTATCGCTAGGTGTACCCCGCTCGTGGCAAATTCACACAGGACAGATCCAAATCTACCCCTGCCGTTCGCGCACCATTTCGTGGCCTTCAAAAATATCGTGGGCAATCGCGCCTTGGCTTTGGTCGGGCGGGGCGATGCCCAAGAGGTGGCAAAGCGTGGGCACCACATCGACCGCGTGGATATAGCCGAGTTTGTCCGTCGGGCGTTCGTAGCCCTTTTTGATGCCCGGGCCCGCCAAGTGAAACGATCCAAAGCTCGATGAAATATCGCTACGCGTGGGGATAAAGCCCCCGTGATGCGCGCCGAAAATTTCGGGCGCGCCCACGCACCCGCCGCCCACAATGCCCTTCCACTGGCCGTAGTAACCGCTGACGTAGCCGTGATCCCACGCGAAAACCACATCGCCGCACTGGTCGCCCCATTGACCGAGCATGTACGCGTCGCGCTTGGGCAGGGCGATGGCGATGACATTGCGCCCGACTTCTTCGTCGGTCCAAGTGCGGAGGGCGAGGAGGAGATCGCGTTCGATCGCGTCGAATTTGGGGCCGGGTTCGGCGTTGATCCAAATATCAAAACCCTTGTCGTCCTTGAGGTACGCGCGGGTTTTTTTAAAGTCGATCTCGCTTTCGCGGACTTCGTCGCGTTCGACCCCGTCGCTGGCGTCTGCTTTGAGCACGGTGAATCCCTCGTCGTGCAGGAATTTTCGGATGTTGGCGATCCGCACATCTGGCGACGCGCCGTGATCGGACAGCACGCCGACGCAGGTGGTCTCATCGGCGGCATCCCACAGGCGTTTTAGGACCTCGTCCCCGACGATGTACGCCTTGCGGAACAAGTCCATGACCGCGTCCGCCTTGTCCGCATCGTATGCCGGGCACACCGGATCCACGCCGTCGAGGTGGATGTGGTTGAGGTAGTCGTAGAGGTGCCAGTGGCAGATGAAGAAATGGGCATCCTTTTCGTGGAGCATGTAATTGGCGACATCGGCAAACCACAGGCCCTGGTATTCGCATTCTTCAAGCGCGGTGTCAAAATCGGTCATGCCCGCGGTGTACGGCGTCATCGAGGCGTGTTCTTGATAGGGGCCAAAGCGTTGGATGAGTTCGTCGGCCAAATCGCCCGGATAGGTGAAGCCATCCGCGTACGTGATCTGCGAACGGTAGA
This sequence comes from Candidatus Latescibacterota bacterium, assembly GCA_965242535.1. Classification (GTDB taxonomy): domain Bacteria; phylum Latescibacterota; class UBA2968; order UBA2968; family UBA2968; genus VXRD01. The sequence goes on along the minus strand of OZ251458.1, from coordinate 2,301,477 downwards.
GCTTGAGGTGCGAGCCATCGGGTTCGAGTGCGAGGAGCTTGAAGCGCACGGTAGCGCGCTGATCGCGGCCCGCGATGCGGAAGGGTTCTATGGCCCAGTTGCTCCACGAACCGGTTTTCACTTCGGCGATGCGGTCGCCGCCATCTCGCGATCGGCAGACCCGCAACGCGTCGTACCCCTTGCCGGTACGGGCAAACGCGAGCAGATAAAAGCGATGGATGTCGCCGCCCAAGCGCGCGTGAATTTCGATGGCAGAAGCGAGCGGCGGCAGGGCACTGTGCGGAAGATTTGTCCAGCCCTTGGCCGGCGCGAGCGCGGGGATGGAGGCGACGCTGCGCTGTTTGCGGCGCACGGCGGTGCCATCGTGGTCCATCTGCACGGTTTCCTCGCCCTGTGCGGCGGTGGTATAAGCCTGCGCCGCGGCGATTTCATAGTCCGTACTCGCGTGCCCGGGATGCCCGAACCCGTCGATCACATACCCCTTTTCCACGCCGGACGGATGCGCTGCCGGATAGTGCAATGCCACGCCTTTCAGCCCCTCGCGTTCGAGGGCATTCCAGATGCGCTGGGCATTGTTGGCGCGACCGTCAAACGAGTTGACGCGCTCGCCGGGGGCGACCTCGACTCGCCAGCGCGAGACGCTGTGCGTGCCCGTGTGCGCGCCCGTGGAGAGGGTAGCCCAGTTCGTGGGCGTCCACACCGGGAACGAGGGGAAGGTCTCGTTGACCGCGCCTTCGTCGATCAACCGCTTAAACGTCGGCAGCGATCCCTCATCGGCAAAATGCTTCATCATCGGCGTGATAAAGCCATCCATTCCATAGGCGACAATTTTTTTGGACATAGCAATTCCTTTCTCGAAAGCGTTGATGCGTTTCACCGCCCGCTGATTCGGACAGGCGCGAGGGCCTGTCCCTACGGTTAATGGGAGACTAGATGGACTGACCGACCAGTGATTTCACCGACCGCCGATTTGGACAGGCACGGGGGCCTGTCCCTACGGGCGAGGGGTTGGATGGTCTGACCGATCACTGATTCGACCGCTGATTTGGATAGGCGCGGGCGGGGGCCATCTGTACCAACTAAATATTCTGGTTTGATACGCACAACTCAGCACCTGCATGGCTCACTTTTCTAAAACGTTTGGTCCTACAGCATTGTTGGTTGCTTTCGATGCCTTCGGCGACCTACTTTTTTTCAACAGCAAAAAAAAGTAGGCGAGTGGGGTACAACTGCCCGAGCAGTTCAAAAATGCCGCTCTCATGCGCCGAGGGGCTAGGCACAGCGCAAAGCGCTTTTGTAGCAAGACGACATGAGACAGCCTGCAAAGGGGGTTGCAAGATGAATATGGGTTGCGAAATGGACTTGCGCGCTGTGCCCGATGGCTTTCGGTGATGGCTTTTTGTGATGGCACGTTTGGCGATGGCTTTTCTGAAGGACGGTGGAACAGCAAAGCGACCCGATAATGAATGAGTTGGTACAGATGGGGCGGGGGCCTGTCCCTACGGGCGAAGGGTTGGGCGAACGGGCCGACCAGTGAGTGATTTCACCGACCACCGATTTGGATAGGCGCGAGGGCCTATCCCTACGGATGATGGAGGATTAGATGGACTGACCGCTGGAGCGCGGTCAAATTGGACGGCGGGCGAGGCTAAAGGACTGCGCGGTCGGCCCTCCGTCTGGTTGCGTGGCTAAAAAGAGCGCGAGGGGGACGACGTCTTCGGGGGCTTTGACCACTTCGCTCGGCGCGAAAGGCGGGGGGCCGCCCACTTGCATGCGGCCCTGCGTGAGATGCGTGGCAACCGGGCCGGGGATGAGTTCGTTGACCGCGATGGCGTGTTCCCACATTTCTTCGGCCAGGCACTGGGTCAACATCCACATGCCGGCCTTGCCGACGTGATAGGCCGAACTGTTCGGCGTGGGGCGGTGGCCCATGCCCGATCCCACGTTGATGACGCGGCCCCCGCCCGAGTTGATCATCAGCGGCAGAAGGGCACGCGAGACCAAGTACGCACTGATGCAGTTCACCGTGACATCCGCGATCCAAAGCTCCGGAGCGCTATCGAGGATGCGGTTGCTCTCGATGCCCCCGCCCGCGTTGTTGACGAGGATATCGAGGCGGCCAAATTTTTGGCGGACAATTTCTGCCAACGCATCCACGCTCGTGCGATCCGCGACATCGGTCGGCACGGACAGGACGCGGCGACCGAGGGCGCGACTATCTGCGGCGACCCCATCGAGTTGTTCGGGCGTCCGGGCGGCGAGCACGAGATCCGCGCCTTCTCGGGCAAAGGCGAGGGCGATGGCGCGACCAATGCCGCGTCCACTGCCCGTCACCAGGGCGATTTTTCCAGCGAGTTTTGACATGGGCGATTCCTTTAGAAGCCATCTAAAAACTCGGGCCGCCATTGAGAGAGTCGCAAAAACATTCGCTTTTCGCCGATTAAAACCCAAGAATAAGGGCCTTTATTCCCCCTTTCCTCCTAGGAAAGGGGGCTAGGGGGTTAGGTCCCAATAATTTTTAGATGGCTTCTTAATGATCTGCGCGACCACGAGGGCGCGCCTCTGATCGTCCATTCGCCCTACCGCACGGGTTGCAAACCGCGTTGCGGATGGGCTTCGAGGATGGCTTCGATCTCGCGTTGAAACCGCTCGAGGGGCTCGGCGATTTGGTGGCGAAATTCCTCGCGGATGAGTTCGCAGTATTCCTGCGCGGCTTTCAACATCACCTCGGCATTGTGTTGCAAGGTGCGGTAATCGTCTTGGAAATGGTCAAAACGCCCGTGCAAGGCGTGCATCAATTTGCTCGCGTAATCCCCGACGTGTCTCTCTCGATAGCCTTCGCTGAATCGCTTCAGATGATCCAGGGCCTCGTCGAGGAAGGTCTTGACCTCATCGACTTGCAGGGCTTCGCGCGTGGTGAGAATGAGATGGTTGCCCTGAATGGCGAGGCGCATGCCATCGCCCCAATCCCGGGGGTGATGTATGAGCATATAGGCCATAAATTTCCAGAAGGACCAACGATACGTGCCGAGGATGCCTTGCCGCCATATCGAACGGAGACACGCTTTGATTTCGGTCCAGCCAATGGGCATAGACGCGATGGGGCGGCGCGTGCGATGGCCGTAGTGCGTGCGGCAGCGTTCAAAAAAGATCTCGGGGCTGTTCAGGGTTTCCACGACGCGGCGATGGCGCGAGAGCAATTCGTCGGGATCGATGAGGGGCACATAGCTCAACTGCCGGCTGAAGATCCCCGAATCGCCGGTGTATTTCGCGCCTTCGATCAGGCGGCCCAACCGCTGATAGCGTTTGTAATCCGGCGTGTCGCGCAACACGCCCAAAATCCCGACCATCGCCACGGGGATACCCGCTTGTCGGATGAATGCGATCATGCGGTCCGCGATGTCGTCCGGATCCGTATCCAGTCCCATGATGAACCCGGCCTGCACTTCCATGCCGTAGGCTTGCAACACCTTCACCTTGTCCAACAAAGGCGTCTCGCCCTGCAAGTTTTTTTGCGCGCCCATGAATTTCAAGCTTTCGCGCACGGGCGATTCGATTCCCGCGAAAATTTTGTCGAACCCGGCGCGGTGCATCGCCTCTAAGAGCGCGGGGTCGTCGCTGACGCGAATGCTCGCTTGCGTGTTGAATTGGAAGGGATACCCGCGTTCCTTCTGCCACGGGACCACCTCTTCTTCCAGCGTTTGCCGAATCTCGTCTCGATTGCCGACGAAATTGTCATCGACCGCCATGATCGCGCCGCGCCAGCCCTGGTCGTAGAGCGCGTCGAGTTCTCGAATCACGCGGCTGCTGTTTTTCAAGCGCGTGACCTTGCCGTAAAGCGATGGGATGTTGCAAAACGTGCAGCTTTCGGGACAGCCTCGCGTAATCTGAATCACCATCACCGTGTAATCGTCAAAATCGATCAGATCCCAGCGCGGCAATGGGGTTTGCGAGAGGCTTTGGAACTCGCCGCGCCGGTCGATGTATTCGCGCCCCCCATCGCAAGGCGCGTTCACCATGCGCTCCACCACATCCATAAAGCCATTTTCCGCCTCGCCGAGATAAAAAGCCGCCTGCCCTTCGATTTCTTCGCAATACTGCGTGGGCAATGGGCCGCCGTTGAGCACGGGCACGCCCGCGGCATTGCACCGGGCGATGATTTCCTCGAGGGAATGCCAATGGATGATCATCGACGAAGTGATCGCGATATCCGCCCAATTCAGATCGCCATCCGTCAGGGGATTCACATTGACATCCACGACCCGCAAATCGTAGTGGTCGGGCATCATGCCGGCAATGGTCAACAATCCCAATGGCGGGAAGGCCGACTTTTTTCCGACCAATTTCAGAGCTTCGTCAAAACTCCAAAACGTCACGGGATTTTTTGGATAAACGAGAAGTGCGTTGGGCATGTGTCATCCTTTCACAAAGGGCTTCGATAAGTGAAAATTCCAATAGGCGATAACTCCAAAGGCTTTGTTGCATAGATTAGGTGGCGCTGCGCTCGTTGTGGGTTGTAAGGAGACAGGCTCCTTCCGGCGTCACGGGCACCTGATCGGCAGGCGGTTGCCAGCGCGGTGCATGGACACTCAAGAGACCGAAGTGCGCCTCGGCTGTGCTTTGCTGAAAAAAAGTGCTTAAACCCAATGGAAAGGGGAAGAACTCGACACTGCATGTTTTTATGTAACAAAGCCACTCCAATATATGATATTTTTCAGTGGCTAACGAAAAAAACTCTACCCAACCACTCTGTAAATTAAATTATTTTAATGGTCTGGATAAATGCGGCGATGCTGGGCATTCGCGCTTATTTCGCGCCGCGCATCCGCTTTGCAAATTCGTCAAAGAGATAATCGGCATCGTGTGGCCCTGCCGAGGCTTCGGGGTGGTATTGCACGGAGAAAGCGGGCCATTCGCGGTGGCGCAGGCCCTCGAGGGTATTGTCGTTGAGGTTGATGTGGGTCAGCGCGACGATCTCTCGGTTGAGGCTGTCGAGGTCCACGCAGAAGCCGTGGTTTTGCGCGGTGATTTCCACTTTGCCCGTGCGAACTCGGCGCACGGGTTGATTGGCGCCGCGATGTCCAAACTTGAGTTTGTACGTCTTCCCGCCGAGTGCCAAGCCGAGGAGTTGATGCCCCAGGCAAATGCCAAAGGTGGGGCGTTCCCGGATCAGCGTCTGGATGTTTTCAACCGCGTACGCCACGGGTTCGGGATCGCCCGGTCCGTTGGACAAAAAGATGCCGTCGGGGTCGATTTCGAGGAGTTGATCCGCAGGTGTGTCCGCGGGAAAAACCGTCACGTCGCAGCCGCGATCCACGAGGTAGCGCAAAATATTGTGCTTGATGCCAAAATCGTACGCGGCAACGCGGAACTCGGCCCGTTGTCGCAGGTGATTTGCCTCGCCGCGTTCGAGGTCGTACAAGCCCTCGGTCCAGTGATGGGGTTCTGTGCAGGTGACGTTTTGCACCAAGTCGCGGCCGACCAAGCCGGCAAAGTCCCGCGCTTTTTGAACGAGGTGATCCGCATCGCGGTCGCGGGTCGATAGCACGCCTTTCATCGCGCCGCGCAGGCGAATGTGGCGCACGAGTGCGCGGGTGTCTATGCCCTCGATGCCGGGGATTTTGTGTTCGGCCAAAAAGTCGCCCAAGGCCATGCGCGAGCGCCAGTTGCTCGGATAGGGACAGTATTCTTTGACCGCGAAGCCCGCGACTTGGGGCCGTTGCGATTCAAAGTCCGCTGGGTTGATGCCGTAGTTGCCGATCAGCGGATAGGTCATGGTGACGATCTGGCTGTTGTAAGACGGGTCCGTGAGGATTTCCTGATACCCGGTCATGCTGGTGTTGAAAACCACTTCCCCTTCGCATTCGCCTTCCGCGCCAAAGGATTCGCCTGTGAAAAGGGTGCCGTCTTCCAATGCGAGCATTGCTTTCATGAACGCGCCTCAAAAAATGAACGATGGACGATCGACCCCGAATATCCGAGTGCAAACGACTCGCTTGGGGCGAGGACAGGCACGGGGCCTGTCCCTACGATTGATGGGCAGGGCGAGGATTGCCCCTGTCCCCTGCTTGGTACGTGATTCTCCCGCCCAAGATCGTCATCGCGGCACGGCCTTTTAGCGTCCATCCGTGAAAGGGCGTGTTGCGCGATTTGGATTTGAACAAATTGGCGTTTGCGATCCATTCGAGATCGGGATCGAGGACCGCGATATCCGCGGGCTTGCCCACCGAGAGGTCGCCGCCTTCGATGCCGAGGATGCGCGCGGGTTCTGCGGTGAGTTTGGCGATCGCGTCTGAAAGCGAGAGCAGGCCGGTGTGGACGAGGTGGGTCAACAGAACGCCGACTGCGGTTTCAAGGCCGACGATGCCGTTGGGAGCGTCGGCAAAGGCGCGCAATTTTTCTTTGGTCGTATGGGGCGCGTGGTCCGTGGCGAGGGCGTCGATGCTGCCGTCCTGCAAGCCCGCGATGACGGCTTGGCGATCTTCTTCGGAACGCAGCGGCGGACTCATTTTGCCCGCGGTGCCCAAGACGCGCACGTCTTCATCGGTCAGCGCAATGTGATGGGGCGAGGCTTCGCAGGTGACGGGCAGGCCCTCGGCTTTGGCTCGGCGCACGAGTTGGACAGCGCGTTTGACGCTTATGTGCAAGACGTGCAGGCGACCGCCGGTTTGCCGCACGAGGTCGATATCGCGCGCGATCATGGCGGCTTCGCCCTCTGAGGGCATGCCTTTCAGGCCGAGTTCGCGGGAGACCGCGCCTGCGTGCAGGTGCCCACCGCGCGTGAGGGCGAACACTTCGGCGTGGGGATAGACCGCAAAGCCATTGGCCGCCGCGCGCGCCAAGAGTTCGCGCATCGAGGCGGCGGATTCGATGGGCAGGCCATCGTCGGAAAAGCCAATGGCCCCGGCGTTGAGAAGCGCGTCCGTGTCCGTGAGGGTTTCGCCCTGCATTTTTTCGGTTGCACAGGCGATGGGATACACGCGCGCATCCGCGTATTTTGCCCGTTGGGCGATGTACTGGACGAGTTCGGGACTGTCTATCGGCGGGTCCGTATTGGGCAAACAAGCTATGGATGTGAACCCTCCTGCGGCGGCGGATTCGCATCCGGTTTGGATGGTTTCTTTTTCGGGAAAGCCCGGATCGCGCAAGTGGACGTGCATATCCACGAGCCCGGGCGAGACGACCTTGCCGGAGACATCGAGGACTTCCGCGCCTTCGATGGCGAGGCCGGGTCCGATCCGCGCGATGCGGCCATTCTGCACGAGCAGGTCAGCCCTTTCATCTCGGCGGTTGGTCGGGTCGATAATGCGGCCATTTTTGAGCAGGAGATCGGTCATTTGCGTGGAAAGTATCGGCGATAGTAAGGAGCGGGATTCCCATCTCGATGTCTCGGTACTACTGGGACACCTCAGCGAATCGGCGAACGAAATTCGTAGGGCTTGGGACGGCGAGGTGGCCTGACCATTTGTATCTTTGGCGCATACTACGCAAAAAAAATAAAGACCTGTGCAAAACCGAAAAAGAGTTAGATTTAAGTTGTCCGCAAAAACCCTCACCCCTTCTCGGAAAGCACAGGTCTATGTCGGATCAAGTTACGCAACGGTACCCCATCCTGCAAGCGCATTTTCCTTGGCACAAAGCCCGGGTGACCTTCCTCTTGGCCTTTCTCTTAGAAGCGCGGTGTTTGCCCGATTCTTAGTTTTGTCGCGTAGTATGGCTGTTGACAAAAAGTAGGTCGCCGCACGCCGTAGGCACAGGCGTAGCCAACGCATTGAAGGCAACCCACGATGCTTTCGGACCAAACGCTTTAGACAAGCGAGCAACTCAGGTACTGATTTGTGCGTATCAAAATTGAGAATAACTTAATTTACAGAGTACTAATGGCTAAAAGGAACCATCCCTCCATTTCGCTCTCGCCCGCAAAATAAGCCGATTTTTCGACATTCGTCAAATGAAATAAGCCCGCGGCGAATGGGCGAATCATTGCACATTCTCATCCCTCCCTTCCTCAAAATTGAACATCTCGTTTCCCGCGTCGTTCGATCCCGCGAACGCTTAGGCGCGTAACCGTCTGATTTTTCGCCTCTTGTGTCATCTTTCCGATTCCGGCACGCGATTTGCGAATGTCATCGGGCACGAGGTCATGCGATGAAATACCGAATCGTCTTTTTGATTTTAGGTGTGCTCTTTTCCACCTGTGACGCGATGGCGCGAGACACGTTGCGCTTTGGGCGCGTGCGCCAAGGCGACACCGCACGCGATACGCTCCGCATCGAAAACCTGGACTTGACCGCGCTGATGATTTCCAACCCGCGCGTTTCCAACCCCGCGTTCCAACTGCCCGCCGCGCCCTTTACCGATATGCCGCCCGGCCCCCTGACGGGATCCTTGACCCTTGAACCCAACGGCGAGGGATTTTTGCCGATCTCCTTTCTCCCAGACGTCATCGGGAATTTTATTTCCGATCTGATACTGGACACAAACCGCGGCATACGCAACTGGGTGCTCTCCGGCGAAGGCGTGGAAGAGGTCGTCGTGATCAACGAAGTCCTCGCAGACCCGCCATCGGGCGATGCAGGCGACGCCAATCGCGATGGGACGCGAGATGGCAATGAGGACGAGTTTGTGGAAATCCTAAACACAGGCTTGAGACCGATCGATATCAGCGGTTGGCAACTGTCAGATAGCAATCCCGGGACAAAAGGCCCTTTCGCGTTTCCCGACACCACTTGGATCGATCCGGGGGAATACATCGTCCTTTTTGGCGGCGAAACCCCGACGGGATTTACGGGCAAGGTTTTCGTGGATGACGGCAGGATAGGTGGGGGCTTGAGCAATTCGAGAGACGCGGTATTTCTGATCGATCCGGTCTCAAACGATACGCTTGCAAGCGCAGAATGGGCGCGTGACGGGAATAAGGATCAATCCCTCGTGCGCTATCCCGAGGGCATCGGCGAGTGGGGGTTGCACAGCGCGGTTCCGGGCACGGGCGAGCGGTTTTCGCCGGGCAGGGCGAGGGCATTGCGCGTTCAGCGGCGGGGCGATCTCAATAGCGACGACCGCATTGACCTGCTCGACGCGATTCGGCTGGTGCATCTGATTCTCGGCATACCGCCCGAAAGTACAGAACTCGAAAGGTGGGCCGCGGATATGGATCAGAACGGCGAACTCGACATCCGCGATCTGATCGGCCTGATCGCCCAATTCACGGGCCTCGGTTCTTCCGCGCCCAAAATGGCTGTCGCGCCGCTCGAAGGGCGGTGGTGGGAGGACGATGGGCAAATTTGGATGCAAACCAACATGCCCGTACACGTCGTGGTCGGCAAGATGGCGGGCGAAAATTCTCGCTTCGAGGCGCGCGATGGGATGATCGCCGCCGCGTCCGAACGGGATTTTGTACTCGGCAGTGCGGACCCCAATGGGTTTGGGGACGCGCCGCATCCCTTGGGCAGAATCGACGGATCGATCCAGTATTTGGAGGTCTATACGCTTTGGGGCACCATGGCGCGCCTGTGGTCCAAGCCGATGCGGTCCGGGATACTTTCTAGCTTTCCCAATCCTTTTAACCCCGATACGGTCATCGAATACGAGGTCGCCGCCAAAACCCGAATTGCCCTGATCATCTTCACCCCCACGGGCCAAGAAATCGCGCGCTTAGTCGATCGCGTCGCGTCCCCCGGGCGGTATCGCGCGGTCTGGAACGGCCGCGATGCCGAGGGGCGAGCCGTCGGATCGGGCGTCTATATCGCGCGGTTGCGCGGCGCGAATTTTCACGCAACCCGAAAACTGGTTCTCCTAAAATGAAATACGTCGCGCTGGTGTTCACCTTGTTCTGCGCGAGCCCTCTCGCGGCGGCAGAGACGCGGCTGACCTTTGGCGAGGCCGTCGGCGCGCCGGGCGATACGGTGGCCGTGCCCATTTCTCTGTCGAACACACAGGCCATTTCCGGCATCGGCTTCTCCCTCGAATACGACCCATCGGCGGTCTCGTTTTTGAGAATCGACCAAACGGACCTTTCCATGACGCCTTATGTGCGCGAAAACGCGCCTCATCTCCACTTCGTTTTTTTGGATCCACAAGCCGCACAAGTGCTCGCAACGGGCAACCACGAACTGGGCAAACTGATGTTCACCACAAAAGAAAACGCGCCTTTGGGCAAATACCCGTTGGGGATCGGCAACTTGGATTTCGCAGATGGAAAACGTCCCCCCAAGCGCGTGCAGGGCGTTGCGGAATCCGCCGGCATCTGGATTACGACAAACTGGATTCGGCCGAGCACTGCCGAGTGGCTGTCCGCGACAAAGGTCGAGGTGGATTTGCACATTTCGACCGACGAGCCGGTTTCGGCGATCCAATTCGCGCTGAAATGGCACGCGAGCGCGCTGGCGTTTGACAGCACATCCACGACCACGTCTTGGCGGATTTTCAGCCATGAACCCGAAGATCGCACCGTGCGAATCGTCGCCGCGGATTTCATGGGCGACCGTGCGTTCAAAGATGAGAATGCGCCCTTGGTTTCCGTTCATTTCCGCTATCGCCCGAATCAGAACGCCCCGCAGATGCTTTTGCTCGAACTCGACGAGGTGCTAACGACAGATGGCTCAGGCGAAAAAGTGCCCGTTATCGGACGCGATGGCGAGATCGATACGGCCCTGCGCCCAGAGCGACCCGCGATTTCTTTCGACAAATTGCACATTGAGGAAATCCACGCGGACCCTGCGTCGAGCGATCAAGGCGATGCCAATGGCGATGGGGTGCGCCATAGCCGAGAGGACGAATTTATCGAGCTGATCAATCGCGGCGATCAACCCATTGACCTCTCCGGCTATCTGCTCTCCGATGACGATGTCGCTCTCGACAAAATGTTTGAATTTCCCGAAGGCACCACTATCGCGCCGGGAGAGCGCATCGTCCTATTCGGCGGTGGCTCGCCGAGCGGCATTCCCGGACAGGTCTATACAGACGACGGTAGCATCGGCAACGGCCTGACCAACGCGGGAGATGTCATTGTGCTCATCGATCCAACCGCGGGCGATACCGTGCTCACCGTCGCGTTTGAATCCACTGCAACTGATCAATCCCTCGTTCAGCAGGACGGAGCGTGGGTCGGGCATAGCACCTTATACTCTGGAATTTTTTCACCGGGCGAAGCGTCACAGCCGATAGATACATCGGATAATGGCGAGGGCGATCAATCAACGGATACGGGGGGCGAATCAACGGATGGGAGCACGGGCGATCCGCCAACCGATACGGGCGATCCGCTGACCGATGAACAAATAAATAGAAATATCCAAGGGCTACACATTGACGAAATCCACGCGGACCCCGCGTCGAGCGAACAAGGCGATGCCAATGGCGATGGGGTGCGCCACAGCCGAGAGGACGAATTTATCGAACTGATCAATCGCGGCGATCAATCCATTGACCTCTCCGGCTATCTGCTCTCCGATGACGATGTCGCCCTCGACAAAATGTTTGAATTTCCCGAGGGCACCACTATCGCGCCGGGAGAACGCATCGTCCTATTCGGCGGTGGATCGCCGCAGGGTATCCCCGGTCAGGTCTATACAGATGACGGTAGCATAGGCAACGGCCTGACCAATTCGGGCGATGTCATTGTGCTCATCAATCCGGCGACGGGGGATACGCTACTCGCCGTCGCATATCAATCCAAGGCAAACGATCAATCCCTCGTTCAACAGGACGGAGCGTGGGTTGGGCACAGCACCTTATACACCGGACGTTTTTCACCGGGGGAGGCGTCACAGCCGATAAATACATCGGATAATGGCGAGGGCGATCTGCCAACCGATGCGGGTGATGGCAAAAATACCCTTGGCTTGCACATTGAAGAAATCCACGCGGATCCCGCTTTCGGCGAACGGGGCGATGCCAATGGCGATGGGATACGCCACGGTCAAGAGGATGAATTTATCGAGCTGATCAATCGCGGCGATCAATCCATCGACCTCTCCGGCTATCTGCTCTCCGATGACGATGTCGCCCTCGACAAAATGTTTCGTTTTCCCGACAGCACAATCATTGCGCCGGGAGAACGCATCGTCCTATTCGGCGGTGGTTCGCCGAGCGGCATTCCCGGACAGGTCTATACAGACGATGGCAACATAGGCAACGGCCTGATCAACGCGGGGGATGTCCTCGTGCTCATCGATCCAACCGCGAGGGATACGCTACTCGCCATTGCATATCAATCCAATGCAAAAGATCAATCCCTCGTTCAACAAGATGAAACTTGGATCGGTCACAGCACCTTATACGCTGGACGTTTTTCCCCGGGCGAGGCGTCACAGCCGATAGATACATCGGATAATGGCGAGGGCGATCAATCAGATGAAAATACAGATGAGAACCCCGACGGTGAATCAACCGATACAAGTGGCGAATCAACGGATGGGAACGTGGGCGATCCGCCAACCGATGAAAAAACAAATAGAAATATCCAAGGGCTACACATTGACGAAATCCATGCCGATCCCGCGTCGAGCGAACAGGGCGATGCCAATGGCGATGGGATGCGCCATAGCCGAGAGGATGAATTTATCGAGCTGATCAATCGCGGCGATCAACCCATCGACATCTCCGGCTATCTGCTCTCCGATGACGATGTCGCCCTCGACAAGATGTTTGAATTTCCCGAAGGCACCACTATCGCGCCGGGAGAACGCATCGTCCTATTCGGCGGTGGCTCGCCGAGCGGCATTCCCGGACAGGTCTATACAGACGACGGTAGCATCGGCAACGGCCTGACCAATTCGGGCGATGTCCTCGTGCTCATCAACCTAGCGACGGGGGATACGCTACTCGTTGTCGCATATCAATCCAAGGCAACCGATCAATCCCTCGTTCTAAAGGATGGAACTTGGATCGGCCACAGCACCTTATACACCGGGCGTTTTTCCCCAGGCGAAGCGTCACAGCCGATAGATACATCGGATAATGGCGAGGGCGATCCGCCAACTGATGGCGAGGGCGATCGATCAGATGAAAATACAGATGAGAACCCCGACGGTGAATCAACCGATACAGATGGCGAATCAAAGGATGGAAGCGCGGGCGATCAGCCGACCAATGAGTCAGAAAATGTGGTTTCCGTCCCCGATTCCACCGCGAGCATGCCCGATTCGGTTGCGAGCGAACCGCGGGAACCGGCGAATAGCCCACCGCGCTTTTTATCCATCTCGGATACGCTCGCGCTGGTGGGATTGACATTTCAATACGCGCCGCGCGTTCACGACCCGGATGGCGATGCGCTCGATTTGCGCGTGCATCAACCGCTCGCGTGGTTGCACTGGGATGGCGAGCATCTAAGCGGTCTGGCAACGGAACGCGACACGGGCCGCGTCCAAGTGGTGATATGGGCGAGCGATGGGCGCGATTCGGTCTCGCATCGGGTATCCGTGCGCGTCCTCTCGCTCCGCGCCCAACTCGACGCCATCGCCCCCATCTACCAATCCATGACCTGGCGGCATCAAATTGATGTGCCCCCCAATGTTCAAGTGCAAGTCGATGGCGGCCCGGAATGGCACGACCACTCCCTGGTGTGGAAGCCGCAAAGTGTCGGAACCCATCCCGCGATTGTCGCACTCAGCACGGACCGAGGCGACGAGCTCTTTTTGCCCGTGTCCATTTTCGTATGGCCCAAACCCGCGTTGAAATTGCATTCGGTCCTCGTTGAACCACAGCGCGACATCAACGGCGATGGCCGGGTTGACGCATTGGAAGATCAATACGTCACTATCGAAAATTTTGGCGATATGCCCATCGACATATCCGGCTGGCTACTCGGGGATGACGACGGTGCTCTGACGCGCCTGCCAGCGGGCACGGTGTTGGCCGCGGATGATCGGCTCATACTGGTCGGCAACATCCAAGCGGTAGCCGCAGAGCGCGTCTTCTCTGCCGGCGGGCGCATTGGGAATGGCTTGGCAAAGTCCGACCGCATCCTCTTGATCGCGCCCGCGGGGCCGGACACCCTGATCGACCTGCGTTATACGGGTAGCACGCCGGGACAACCGATCGTCTTTCAAGACGAGCAAACCGTCGACACGCCTCCGCCCGACGATCCCGAATCCCGCGAAGGCGAGGCGGATGATCCGATCCAACCCGATCGCAAACGGGTCATTTACCCGTCTCCCAATCCCTTTAATTCCGCAACGCGCTTTGGATTTTACACCGCGGGCGGCCCGGTTCACCTAACGGTGTACAACGTTCTCGGCCAGCCCGTCCGCCGATTAGTCCACCGCGATTTGCCCGCTGGCTATCATCAGCGAATCTGGGATGGCACGAATGATTCGGGGATCGCCGTGAGTTCTGGGGTCTATCTGATCTATCTGAAAGACGGAGAAGCGACATTGATCCAGCGCGTCGCGTTGTTGAGATAAGCAGTCAGTGGTCAGCCCGCCCAAGCCGCGGTGGCTGGGTGGAGCGGGCCGATAACTACCCACGGAAAGGAGGTGAAAAAAATGGCGCAGCCCGAAATCACATTTCGTCATGGTCCTTGCAGTGCTTCGATCTTTGAAAATGAATATACCCGTGGTGGCGAGTCTTTCACCATGCGGACGGTTTCATTTCAACGGAGTTATTTGGACAAGGAGGGAAATTGGCAAAGAACCAATAGCCTGAAGGTGAACGACATCCCCAAAGCCGTGTTGGTGTTGAACAAAGCCTATGAGTTCTTGACATCGACCGGTCAGGCTGAAGCAGAAGCCGATGCTGCCGCGGCTGATTGACAGCGGCCATGAAAAAAAAGGTCTAGCTATTGGCTAGACCTTTTTTGATTGTACAGTTACGCGCCATAAAGAAAAACCGCTCTTTCGGACTGGTAAAATCTGTATTTCACAAAGTGTGAAGAAAAATCTCCTCAAATAGACGCTTCGCAGAGCTAGCATTCCCCTGCGTTCATCCCCACGTATATCACGCGGGGAGTTGCGTTACGGTTCGCCTTTCTCCGCGTCTCTCGCCTCTATCCGCTCGATCTCATCCCGGATCATCCCCGCGTCTTCGTAGCGCTCTTCCTCGACGGCCTTATTCATCTCGTCTTTCAACATCTCGAGCAACTCGTCGGGATCGATATCCCGCCCCTGCGAATCCACGCCTTGTATGGGCCGCTTTGTCGCTTGGGCGATGTCCGAATCCGCCTCGGCCTGCACGAGACCGACGGCCGAGGATTGCAAGCGCCTGAGTTCGTACCCCTGTTCCGTGCGGTGAATTTTGAACCCCACCTGCTGAATGATTTTGGCATCCATGTAAATCGGCGCGTCAAACTTGAGCGCCAGTGCGATGCTATCGCTAGGGCGGGCGTCGAACCGCACCTGCGTCTCCCCGACAGAGAGGACGAGTTCGGCGTAAAAAATCTGATCTTTCAAATCGACGATCCGCACCTCTTCGACTGTGGCATCGAAATACAGCAACACCGCTTGCAACAAATCGTGCGTGAGCGGCCGTTGCATGGTCTCGCCGGCCAGTTCGGCACAAATAGACAGGTACTCGGCTTGACCGATTTCGATGGGCACCATCACGCTACCTTCAACGCTCCGCAGCCACATCACGCCTTGCCTCGACGGATCTCGACGCAAATCCTCAACGCGCATTTCGATCATGACACGCTCCATTGCTATCGCACACAAACAACACGCGGACTTGGGAAGGATAGGGAAAAATCCATCGATTGCAAATCGAATTTTCCACGCCGCATTCGGGCGTTGACATCAATGCGAAAATCCCGCATAGATAGCGACCAACCGCTCTGATCTGGAGGTCGATATGCAACTCGCGCTTTCCGTCCGCGTCGCCGAAAGTTTCCGCGACAAACGCAACCTGAGCATCGCCCTGCCCGAACTCGCGGTCATCGCCCAAAACGCGGGGTACGAAGCCCTGTGCATGCGCGCATCGGCCGCGGGCACGCACAGCTCGAAAGAACACATCCGCGACGTGCGACACCTGCTGCAAAAACGCGGCCTCGCGGTCTCGATGGCAACGGGCGATTTTGCCATCCCCGAAAATGGGCCCAACGGGCCAGACAGCCTACGCAACATCACCCCACACCTCGACTTGGCGGACGCCCTCGACTGCGATCTCTTGCGCGTCTGCCTCAAAACCGATGCCGACATCCCGCCCGGCCAGCGCGCCGCCGATGAAGCCGCCGACCGCGGGATTCGCTTGGCGCATCAATCGCATACCCAAAGCCTCTTTGAAACCGTCGCCGGATCGCTCGATGTGTTGCAAAGGATGAACCGACCCAATTTTGGTCTCATCTACGAACCGGCCAATTTGGCCTTGTGCGGCGAGGACTACGGCGCGGAAACCCTCAAACGCTTCGCGCCCCATCTCTTTAACGTCTATTTGCAAAATCACGTTCCCGATCCCAATGGCGACATGCCCATGGCCACATGGGTGCGCGGCACAGTGCCATCCACCTTGCGGCCCCTCGACGAACCCGGCGGCATCGACTTTCAGCGCGTCTTTGACGGCCTGCACGCCATCGAGTACGCGGGCTACGTCACCTTGCACCACGCCTTTGCAGGCGATTTGCCCCCGGACCTCGCGGCCATCCGCTCCGCGAATTTTTTGAAACGCTTTTTTTAACCATGCCTCATCGCTTCACAAAAATCTGTTCGTGAAACACCGGCCGGCTCCAGCCTAAGAAGGCGTTGTCGGCCACATTTTCGTAGGGCACATTGCCCAAGCGCGCGTTCGCCCCCCAAACGTGATAGGCAGAGCCAATCGCAATGATCGGAACGTTTTCCGCGTGGAGATCGCGCATCCGAGTCATATACGCGCGGCGTTTTGCAGGATCCACCGTCGTCATCGCCAAGCGCGCGTACCGCGTGGCCTCGTGCAACCAATCCGGGCCTTCGTCCCAGGCGTTCTGGTGCCAATAGGGCACGTTCTTCGCCAGCACGGCCCAGCCGATGGCATACGACAAGGGATCGTTCGGCCCCTCCAGCCCCCAATAGTGGACGTCGTATTCGCAGTTGTATCGGCGCGGGACGATGATATCGCGCAATGCCCCGTTGAGATTCACCTTAATCCCCACATCGCGCCAGTGATCCGCGACCAATTCCGAGACGGGTTGCCCGTTGAACATGCCGCCGGGATGGACGAAATCGATCGTGAGTTCAAACCGAGAGCCATCCCGAAGTTCGCGGATGCCGTCTCCATCCGCATCCACATAGCCCTCGCGGTCGAGCAGGCGTTTGGCTTTGGCGGGGTCGTACTCGGCGTACTTCGCGTACGCGTCTGCGGAAAAGTACGGGCTGATCGGCCCAAAAGAATAGCCCGAGGGTTCGAGCAACCCGTGAAAAACGATCTCGTTGATTTCCGCTCGGTTCACCGCTTGCGAAAGCGCGATGCGGACGTTTTTATTGCGAAACGCCTCTCGCAAGGCGGGCGCGGGCGCGTCCCAGTTGAGATGGTACGCCGGCCCCCTGTTGGGGCCGGTGATGCGGAGTGCGAATTTCCCCTTCTTCTCCTCGGCCTTGAGCGTGGGGAACATGTCGATGCGCGTATAACGGCCGATCAAGTCGAGTTCGCCATTGATGAATTTGAGGAGGATCACCTGCTGATCCTGAATCACATTGAAGACGATGCGATCCGCATAAGGCAGTTGGTTGCCCGCGGTATCGACCTTCCAATAATACGGATTGCGTTCATAGACGATGCGTTGCCCGCGGATCCACTCCACGGGCACCCACGCGGAGATGCGGGGCATGCCGGGTTGCATGAGCCGTTGCGCGGTGGTCGTCGCCGTGCGAAAATCCCCATAACTGGCTTTGGGATTGTATCGCGGATGCATGGGCAACAAAACGTGCCGGGGCGCGGCGACCAACTCGCGGCAGAGTTCTTGAAGCACGCGCCCCATGGGCTTGGGCGAGGAGATTTCAAGCGTGTGCGAATCGATCTTTCTGAACCGCAGGGGCTCGCCATCCACCATCCACCCCGCGGGCGGAAAGGGATTTTGACGCGCGTCGTCGTCAAAGGTCATGTCGTAATACCAAAACAAAATATCGTCGACCGTGAACGGATGCCCGTCCGACCACTTGACGCCCTTGCGAATTTTGAACACCGCGACCCTGCCGCCGTCCGCGTACGCAAACTCCTCGGCCAAGTTGTGCTGGATGCCGTTTGGAAAAGGGCGTTCAAAGCCCATCAGATTCTCGTTCAAGGTCTTGCTGGGGCCAGGGGTTTGCACGATATCCCCGGTGAGCGCACGCCGCAACATCCCGCCATAGGTCCCGATTTCTTCGACCGGCACGATGACCAATGGATTCTCCGGCAGGCGTTGCGCCACGGGCGGCAGTTCGCCCCGCCCGACTCGTTCCGCCAACATCGGCGCTTCGCTAAACGCGCGGTCCCGGAGAATCGCGGGATCGATTTCGAGCGGCGCGCTCGTCACAACCGCTTCCCGCTTCTCCCGACCGCGAGACGTCGCCCCCACCTCTCGCCCATCATCCGGCGCGAGACACCCACCCCACGCGATCAACAAAAAAATAAAAAAACAGCACAAACGGCGTTCTGTATCCATATTAAATACTCCGTAGAGGGGAGAGGGGAGACGGGAGACGGAAGACGGGAGATGGGAGACGGAAGACGGGAGACGGGAGACGGAAGACGGAAGACGGAAGACGGAAGACGGAAGACGGAAGACGGAAGACGGAAGACGGAAGACGGAAGACGGGAGACGGAGCATGGCTTCTTTGATAGATGAGAGCAAGGTTTGTTTGATGGCTTGATTTTGTGCATTATGCGATAAAAAACCCGTCACACCTTTCAGGCGGGAGAGGGGAGAGGGGAGACGGGACTGGTTACTTGCAACTGACTTGGCGGTATCGAGGACAGGCACGGGGCATTTGTACCAACTGATTCATTATCGGGATCGCTTTGCTGTTCCACCGTCCTTCAGAGAAGCCCTCGCCAACCGTGCCATCCCAAAAGTCCATCACCGAAAGCCATCGGGCACAGCGCGCAAGTCCGTCTCGCAACCCACATCCATTTTGCAACCCACTTGGCAGGCCAACGCATGTCGTGCTCTTACAAAAGCGCTTTGCGCTGTGCCTAGCCCCTCGGCGCATGAGAGCGGCATTTTTTGCCTACTTTTTTTTGCTGTTGAAAAAAAGTAGGTCGCCGAAGGCATCGAAGGCAACCCACGATGCTGTAGGACCAAACGCTTTAGAAAAGCGAGCAATGTCGGTGCGGATGGGTGCGATCAACATTTAGGTATCATTAGTTGGTACAGATGGCACGGTGGCCTGTCCCTAGGTTGATGTGGATTGGGGGCTTGACCGCTGACCACAAATTGCCAACGATCCAACCGACAAACAAGGCCATTATGACCCGTCGCACGTACAGAGCCGACGCCCTCCTGCTCCTGATCGCGGGAATCTGGGGAACGACCTTTGTGGCACAGCGCGCGGGCATGGATCACCTAGGGCCTTACGCCTTTAATGCGGCGCGCTTTTTGTTGGGCGCGATCTTGCTCGTGCCCTTCGCGTGCAAGCGAATCGCGGCGGTTTGTCCCGCGCTCAAAGCCGGTGTCGCGCTCGGCGTCATCCTCTTTGGCGCGGCGTCCCTCCAGCAAATGGGCATCGTGTACACCACCGCGGCCAAAACCGGATTCATCACCGGGCTATACGTGATCATCGTGCCCTTTATCGGCTATTTCATCGGCCTACACATCGCCCGCCGCGTTTGGACGGCCGCGCTGTTCGCCACAGCCGGGCTGTATTTGCTCAGCATTCGGGAAACCTGGGCCTTCGCGCCTGGGGATTTTCTCGTCTTTGTGGGCGCGTTTTTATGGGCCGCGCACATCTTGGTGATCGGCCGCGTCGCGGCAAAACACGATGTCTTCCACCTCGCGGCCATCCAATTTGCCACCTGCGGGCTTTGCAGTTTGATCGCGATGCCCTTTGTCGAAACCGTCGCCCTCGCCGATTTTCAACGCGCTGCGTTTCCCATTGCCTACAGCGGCCTGTTTTCGATAGGACTCGGTTTTACCCTGCAAATCCGCGCCCAACGCCACGCGCCCGAAACCCATGCCGCCATCATCTTGAGCTTGGAATCCGTCTTTGCCGCGCTGTCGGGTTGGCTCGTCCTAAACGAATCCCTCACGCAACGCGAACTCATCGGCTGCGTCCTCATGTTCGCAGGCATGATCATCGCGCAACTTTCTCCGTCAAAACAGAGGTCCTCATCGTGAACCCGCTCGCCCGGGGCGAACGCGCGCCCGACTTTGTCCTGCCCACGGCAGACGGCCCGCAAACGCGCTTTTACGCCCGCGCAGGCGGCCGCCCGACCCTGCTGATTTTCACCAAAACGACGCGGGGTTTGGAGAACTTGGATCCCCCTGACGAAATCGACGTCTTTCTCATCAGTCCCTCAAAACTCGAGACCGCCGCAACCGTCTTCATCGACAAAGACCGTGCCGTGGGCACGGCCTATCGCCTCGGCGGGGATTTCGCCGCGTATGCACTCGACGCCAACCTGCGCGTCCTGTCTGCGATCCAGCGTCCAAACGCCATCGATCAACTTTACCGCGCGTTCAAAAACCTGCCCGATCATCGGGCCAGGGACATCGACATCCACGCGCCCGTGCTCCTCATTCCCAACGTCCTCACGCCCGACATACGCCGCGCCCTCATCCACGTCTGGGCCACAAAAGGCCATCGGGAAACAGGCGTTGAACGCTCCCAATCCGGTCTGCGGCGCGACGTCATCGATCCGCAAAACAAAAAGCGCCGAGACCATCAGGTCGCCGACGCCAAACTCTTGAAATTGCTGACCGCCACCGTGGGCCGCCGCGTCATGCCCGAAATCCAACGCGCCTTCCACTACAAAGCCACGCGATTCGAGGGCTTCAAAATCGCCTGTTACGACGCGGATGACGGCGGCTTCTTTCGCGCCCACCGCGACAACCTCAGCCCCGCAACCGCCCACCGCCGCTTTGCCCTCACGCTCAACCTCAACGACGATTACGAAGGCGGGCACCTCGTCTTTCCCGAATTTGGCCCGCATCGCTATCGCCCGAGTGCAGGCGATGCCATCGCGTTTTCCAGTTCCTTTCTCCACGAAGTCCAACCCGTCACCCGCGGCCGCCGCTTTGCCCTGCTCTCATTCCTCTTTCACGACGACTCCCCGCGCCAATAATGCGAATCGCACGTAGAACGAGCAGGAGGCAAGCGGCGGTCAATTGCCCAAAGACCCGGTGGAAACGATCCTTGACATCGTCAAATGTTCGGCTATATTCTTTGGGGAATATAAGCAGGACAGCCGAGGAGACAAAAATGAATGAGCACGCGAATCCCGTAAAGGCGCCGCCCCTCAAAATTCAGGGCATCAAAACAAAGCTGGTGTCATTCATTCTCAGCCATGTGAAATGGGATGGGCGCGGGCGATGGGTCGAGCCCTTTTTGGGATCGGGCGTTGTGGTTCTCAATGTCAATCCGAAGAGAGCCTTGCTCGCGGATGCGAATGAACACATCATCCACTTTTATCGCGCAATACAATCGGGCGAGATGAACCCCTACGATTTGCGCTGCTTTTTGGCGCGAGAAGGCCGAGCACTGAAAGAAAAAGGCCAAGCGCACTACTACGACCTGCGCGAGCGTTTTAATGCACATCATTCGCCCTTCGACTTTCTCTTTTTGAACAGGGCTTGTTTTAACGGCATGATGCGATTCAACGCACGGGGCAAATTCAATGTCCCGTTTTGCAGAAAGCCCGAAAGATTTGCCCAAGCCTATATCACCAAGATATGCAATCAAGTCGCTTGGGCGGGCGAGCGGATCAAGGGGAAAGATTGGCACTTCGCGGTTCGGGATTGGCGCGATACCCTCCGCCAAATTGAGGATTCGGATTTCGTCTATCTCGACCCACCGTACAATGACAGACACGCGGATTATTACAATCGATGGGACGACGGAGAAGCCGACGGGTTGGCGCGAGAAGTCAAAAAATTGAAGGCGCGGTTCGCGTACTCGACTTGGAAGCAAAACAAATACCGCGCCAATGAACACCTGACCAAGCATTTTTCCGACTATCCCACGGCGACAAAGGCGCATTTCTATCACCTCGGCGCCCAAGAATCCCTCCGCAACGCGATGGAAGAAGCGTTGGTGATGTCACCTAATTGTGTCGCAGAGCACGGAGAGAACAGCAGGTCACCGGACTGTCAGGACCAATTCACCATCTCTTTTTAGCTATGTTTGTCTCCATCTCCTGAACTCTGCGAGATTCTTGTATTTTCCCTCGCGCTCAAATGCTGTTCTTTCGTAATTCCGCCAATATTCTAAAAACTCTTCCTTTGACTGAAAAGGGCCCGCTTCGTTTCTAAAATCATCCAAATCTCCCAATATACTTCCAATATTTGCCGTGTTGCCACTGCCTGCCCGATCACCTGCTATTTTCCATTTCCGCGCCACAAACCACGACACGTTTTCAAATGGTAATGGAATCTCATCGAGCTTCTCCAGTTCGTAAATGTGATTGGGCGCGTCTTCAGGAAATTTTCTTTTATATATGAAGCCAATCACCCATTCTTCTGCGTACTGACTGTATGGAAATTCGATATTTTTGGTTTCATCTCTGATAAAACTCGTGTAGCCTCCAAGTGTAAAACTGACTTTTGACCTTTCATGACTGCGGTAGGTGGTTTTGACATCTACCGCGATTTTTTGGTCTGCTTCATTTTTCATTAACGTGAAATCGGGATAGTAATTCTGAGCCTTGGCTTCCTGAACAACCATCCCGTTTTGCTGTGCAACCTGATAAATCACTGGTCGAACCAGCAATTCAAAAACAGTGCTCAAAACTTTGGAATCAGTGCCGAGCGCGTAAATTTTTCTATCCGCCGTTATGATCCCTTTGACATCGTAAGTGATATTGTGCGCTCTAAAAATTCTCTCAAATTCAGATCGAAAATTGAACATTCCCATACCTTTTTTTATTTGGCAAGAAGGATTGGAGCGATCTTATTAAGTCGCGTTGACATTTTGTTTTACGGCGATGGGAGGAGCCGCAAAACAGAGAAAGCCTCAATAACTCGCGTCCAGTTTCTCAAACCGAGAGAATATCCTGCGATACGGCTTCATTCGCGAAAAACACCCGCGCTAAATCCCATCAATCGCGCCTACGCCAAATCAGACATTCTTTGTGTCCTTTGTGCTTCTTGTGGCTGCTTGCAATGGATTTCCAAAACGCGATCCCCTCTTTTGCCTACACAAACCCCAAATCCGCGCGATGTCCTTCTTCGATAAAAGCGGCCAGCAGTTGGATCGACGCCTCGATATCGCCCTTGTCCGCCAATTCAATCGACGTATGGACATACCGCGTGGGAATCGACAGCGTAATCACGGGCACGCCGGCTCGAACCCGCTGGATCGCGCCTGCATCCGTTCCCCCTCGAGGCAAAATCTCCATCTGGTATTCGATCTCGCGTTCTTCTGCCAGGGCTTTCATGCGCGCCACCAATCCCGGATGTGAAATCGAACTCGAATCCTGAATTTTGATCGCGGCCCCATCTCCCAAGCGCGTCACCTGTTCATGCGCGGGTATGCCCGGCATATCGGCGGCCAGCGTGATATCCAGCGCCACACCCACGTCGGGTTCTACGCCAAACGCACTTGCCATCGCGCCGCGCAATCCGACCTCTTCCTGCACGGTCGCCACGGGATAGGTCTCAAACGCAAACGACTTTGCCCGCTTCATCGCCTCGATCATCACGTACACCGCCAAGCGATTGTCCATCGCCTTGCAACTCACGCCCTCGCCGATCTCGGCAAAATCGCGTTGCAACGTCACCATCGCGCCGAGTTCGACCACCTCTTTGACCGCATCGCCCGGCATATAGAGATCGACGACAAAATCGCCCACGCTGAGTTTTTTGCTGCGTTCCGCATCCGTCTGGATGTGCGGCGGCTTCACGCTGGGATAGAGCAGGCCCGCGTAATCCCTTTCAACGCCGGCAACCGTCACCCGCTGCGCCACCATATTGCGCGGATCGTGCCCGCCCAAGGGCACCAAGCGCAAAAACCCCCGCTTGTCGATGTGCGACACCACAAAGCCGATCTCGTCCATGTGCGCGGCCAGCATCAACTTTTTGGGATTCTCACCATGCTTTTTGCCGATCAAATTGCCCATCCCATCCACGCGCAATTCATCTGTGATCGGCTCGAGTTCCCGGCGCACGATTTCGCGCAACCGCCCC
Source organism: Candidatus Latescibacterota bacterium (assembly GCA_965242535.1). Lineage (GTDB taxonomy): Bacteria > Latescibacterota > UBA2968 > UBA2968 > UBA2968 > VXRD01. Next base: position 2,277,254 of record OZ251458.1, on the reverse strand, counting down.
TCGCGCCCGGGCACGCCCGAACACTCGCACAATTCCTTCAACAGTTTCATGATAACCTCCAAAAAAAAACGCGCTGCTAACGCCGCGTGATCTTCGGCCCTACATACACGACATAAAGTGGCTTATCGGCTGTTACGGGCCATGAAAAATGAATGCGGATCGGGAGAGTACCACTCACCTTTCCGTGCCATGGACAAAACAACGGCTTACCACCATTTGGATGCGGAAAGGTCAGTTCCTTTCGGAAAACGCGCTTCTCAGTATCTGACGAGTCGGAAAACCATGCCTGTTCTCCGGCGAAGTGCTTCGGATAGAGTTCATGTCCAGCGCGGGTGCGTTTTCCCTCCGCATCAAAGCAACATTTTAACCGCTCCAATATATCGAGGCGACGCAGTATATTTTGAGCAACAGTAAGGGCAAAAGGGTGTCCGTTGAGTGGATCAAAGCAGTTTTTGGAAAACGTCAAATGCGTGTGGCGAATCCCCGCCTCGTTTGCCAATGCTTCCCAAGACGCGCTCTCGACAGGAGCGACCCGGAGAGCGTTTTCCAGTTCATCAGCCGCTCGGTAATTGACAACTTCAATCTGCCTGTCTTCAGTCGCCTCTCTCCGCCACTTCACGACTGCGGGAGAAAAATCCCACGATGATGGAAGCAAGCTTACGAGATGGGTTGCAATTCCATTCCAACAGCGGTATGCCGCTTCTCCGACAGCCGTATCCGTAACGACTTCTCCGTTGCATTCGAGCCAATCATCAGGGCCATGATCGCGTTCATCTTCCCAAAATGGCCCCTGCTGCGTTATCCACTGCATCACGCCCCGTCGCTCATTTATGGACAACTCTTGGATCGCTCGCGGCATATAGACTTTAGGCATGATCTCGACGCCAGCCATATTTCTATGGCAATGAACTTCGCGGCCGTACCGCTTGGCGACATTTCGGATCGCCATGAGCTGCCTAAGCGCGTCTCGAAACGTGTGCAGATCGCGAAATTGCCCGTGGATTGAAAGATCGTTTGCAAGGAGGTTCACTGTGAGTCCCATCCCGCGAAATAGTTCATGTCTTTATCGAACTGGTCGAAGAAACCGGCCGGCCAAGCGTCGATATTACCCGTATTATCTAAAATGGGACTTACCACCTGCACGCCATCAACGGACCGCGGCCGAAAAAAGTGAATCGACACTTGCTCTGCCGGCAGTTGTCCCGCCTTGACAGCACGCCGGACGCCATTCAAGACGTGATCGCTGTGCGTTTCCAAAATGACCTGAACACCTGCTCGTGTAACCTCTGCCAGAAACTGTCCCATCAACGCTTGTCCGGCCGGATGGAGATGAACTTCCGGATTTTCGATCAGCAAAAGATCATCTCGCCGCGCCGACAGCGATGCAATAACAATGGGCAAAATCTGCGTGATTCCAAATCCTACATGAACCGGACGATGGAAATCCACATCATCGGATGTGCGAAGCCCAAGCGTCACGGCATTTGCCTGAGGCACCTGTTGCACAGCCATACCACAGCCTGGGAAAAAGGTACGCATCCTCGCCTCCACTTGTCGCAGGCGTGTGGCGGGCACATCGGGCAATGCGAGTTCATCGCGGACGTATTCGTCGCGCCCGGAATGCAACACGCTCACCGCGTATTCGCCAGCCGGCCCCACGACCGGCGCAATCTGCGGGTCTTCAATGCCGTAAATTTCTCGGGGGCCTATTCGCTCCGCCGTGAGATAGGTGAGATCCCGCACGTGCTCCGCCAACGGGAGAATGGCATCGGGTGGAAGCAAGTAGCGAAGTCGATCGGGTTCGTCCAACGCCTCATCGCCGGCAACCACGCGCTCAACGGCCATGGACATCTCCCAACGCTCGCCCGTGAATGTCCAATGATACTTCATCTCTTCGTCGATCAACCCGATCTCACATGTATGCCGACCATGCACTTTATCCACGATATCCAACACCGTTCCGAGCCGAACAGCCTCTCCGTTGAGCATAAGGCGCGTCGACCATTCACCTTCGCGCATCGTCTGGTGCAACAATGCCAGCGACTGGAGCACGGAGGATTTGCCCGAAGCATTGGGACCCGATAACAACGTCAGCGGACGCAAGGGAAGATGGAGCAATTCAAAGCACTTAAAGTGCGCCAAATCAATCTGAGTGAGCACCGAACACCTCCTTGAACATCTCACCGGCAACGTGAAACCGATGCCGAACTTTCCGCGTACCGCTAGGGCCATAAGTGATAGATGACACGAACTCCTCGTCGGCCATCAATTGATAGAACTCCTTTCTGAGCATTTCAGCGCGGGATTCAACGAGATGCTCCGGATAGCGCGATAACCCGGTCGACATCACATCCCAAAGCGAAGCATTGAGCACGCCTCGTTTTTCCTGTCCTTTGCTGTGCTTTCTGAAAGCATGTCTGTCGAAAACTTCGTGGTTGTTTGCAAGACATCGCCGAAATTTTTTCGACAGTTGCTCTAGGGCTTTTGGTTCCAGAGCATTCATTTTCGTCAGCACTTGTGCGAGGAAATCGTCCATATTTCCCTTGTATTCATCGAGGTCGAGAAGTTGGAACGCGCAAAACCGGTTGACAAATTCGCGATCGCGCATCGTATCCTTCTTCAAGCTACGTCCTGTCGCGTATAAAAAAATATCTGTGCGTGCCTCGGTCTTGAGAAAACGGGTCGCCTCGCCCATGTACAAGCTATTACGCATCTGCTGACGGGTAAGGGGAACGCCGCCATTTACGCGCTCGAATATGTCCAAGCGTGCCCGATCTGGCACCTTGGCGTCCATAATGTAGAAGATCAAATTGCAATCTTCAACACGGTTTTTTAGCTTGGGCGATAGATCGTCGAATCGCTTGTCGTGCAGTTCATCTTGACCTGGAAGCGACAGGCACAACTCGCCATCAACGAAACGCTTGAATGTCGAAAGCCGTTGCAATCCATCCACGACCACCATTCGCCCTTGGTTGTCCTCCGCCAAATAGAAAACCGGCAGTGGAATCCGCATCAGCACAGACTCAATCAGTTTGCTCTGCTTGTCTTCGGGCCAGATAAAATCTCTTTGAAATTCCGGATCCATGATGTAATTGCCCTGCCCGATCCTTCTCAGAACATCGTAAACCGTGCGATTCTCATTCCGAATCAGCAACGTATCTATTGGATAGTCTTTCCACGAGGCGCCATCCTTGTCGCCAATGCCCTCGATCTCCTCGGCACCGTTAATCTGTTCGGCAGGATTTATCTCTGTTGCTTTCTCAAACTCCGCGTTGTTCATGGTGATTCCTCCTCGAAAAAAATTGAAATTATTGAGTAGCACGGCAGTGAATAGTGCTATGGAAATATAGCAAGTTTTATCGTCCGGCAAAAAGACTTTTTGCAGACCGCAGGCCAGCGGCACGCCCGCGGTCAGATTCTCCTTGCATTTTTGATTACATTGAGTAATTTGTTACCTATCAGGTAACAAAAAAGATTATTAGAAGGAGATAGGACATTGGACATCGCCTTTCGGACGCGGAAACTCGAAAGAATATTCAACTCGTCCAAAGCACTTCCCAAGACGTATGGCACCCGCATGGCGAAGGCGATTATGATCCGCCTCGCCATCCTAAAAGCCGCCAAGACATTGGAGCAAGTGCCCGCGACGCCACCGGATCGGAGGCATCGGCTTCGAGGAGATCGCGACGGGCAATACGCCGTCGACCTCGTCCACCCCTATCGACTGATTTTTGAGCCTAATCACGATCCCCTTCCCCGCAGAGCCGACGGCGGGATAGACGCGAAAAAGGTGAGTGCCATCACCATCATCGAAGTGATCGACTACCATTGAGCGAGGAAAAAAAAATGGCCGTGGGAATCAATCAGTATCAGCCGGACTACGCGGTTCCACCGGGTTGGGTTTTGGAGGAACGATTGGACGCGCAAGGCATCTCCCAAGCCGAGTTCGCTCGGCGATGCGGGCGTTCTCCGAAACTGATCAGCGAGATCATCTCGGGAAAAGCCCCCCTCGAGCCGGCGACAGCGCTTCAGTTTGAAAAGGTGCTGGACGTCGATGCGAGTTTGTGGATCGGCATTGAGGCCGACTACCGGCTTCATCGCGCCCGGGAAGCCGAAGCCGCCAAATCTGCGGCGTGGTTAAAGAGATTTCCGGTTGGGGAACTCGTGAAGCGGGGCATCCTGCAAAAGCCGAAGTCAGAAGTGGAAACCGCCTCCGGTTTGCTCTCATTCTTCGGCGTCGGTTCATTTAAGGCTTGGAAAATGAAGTATAGCTCGGCAAATGTGGCGTATCGACATTCGCCGAGTTTTGAAAGTGATAAAATTGCATTGGCAACATGGCTTCGGCTCGGAGAACGCGACGGTGAACAGCAAAATTGCGCCGATTACAATGAGACGCATTTTAAGCGGGCATTGGAAGAAATTCGCGGACTGACGCGGCTCCCAGTAGAGAAGGGGCTATCCGACGCCCGACAACTCTGCAATCGATCGGGCGTTGCCTTGGCTTGGATCGAGCCGTTGCCGAGAACAGCCCTTAGCGGTGCGGCGCGGTGGCTTTCTCCCCGGAAGGCCATAATCCAGTTGAGCGCGCGCCACAAGGCAGACGACCATTTGTGGTTTAGCCTGTTCCACGAGGCCGCACACATTCTTTTGCACAGCAAGAGGAACGTATTTATCGACGGCGCAAAGCAGGGCGAGATCGACTCCGTCGAAGAGGAAGCGAATGAATGGGCGGCAAACAAGCTGGTGCCGAAGCGAGAATGGGCGCGATTTGTCGCAAGTGGTCCGTGCGAGAAGGAGGCGGTTTGTGCATTCGCTGCCGCACAGGGCATTGCCCCGGGCATCGTCGTCGGCAGGCTTCAACATGAGGGCTATCTCTCTTGGAGGAGCCAACTAAACCAACTCAAAGTCCGCTTGGAATGGACAGAGACGGCATTCTAAATTGAAGGTACCTATTCCCGCTTGTAGCGCGCCACGATTTTGTGATCGATACCGCCGCGGATATTGAAATGGCCGATCACCTGCATTTCCACCGGATCGCACAGCGCCACCAGATCGTTCAAAATCTCGTTGGTCACGGGTTCCATGTAAATGCCCCGATTGCGAAAGGACCGGAAATAGTGCTTCAGCGAGCGCAATTCCACGCAACGCGGGCCGGGCACGTAGCGAATCGCGATCGTCGCAAAATCGGGTTGGCCCGTTTTGGGACACAACGACGTGAACTCGGCACAGGTAAATTCGATCTCGTAATGCCGTTCCGGATTGGGATTGTCGAATGCCTCTAAGAGATCGGCTGAACTCATGCCCCATCCTCGCGTTTGTAAGTCACGCGGATGCGCGTCTCGATGCCCCCGCGCACGGTAAAATCACCCACCACGGTCAGCGAAATCGGATCGCAGGCCCGCACAAAATCGTCTGCGATTCGATTGATCGCGCCCTCGCAAAACACCCTCTCATTGCGAAACGATCCCAAATACGCCTTGAGCGACATCTGTTCCACGCACGATTCGCGGGGCACATAAGAAATCGAGACCGTCGCAAAAATCGGCTGTTCTGTCACCGCGTACAGAGCCGTAAATTCCGCGGTCTCAAATTCAATCGCATAGGCCCGGTCGCGCTCGGGATTTTCAACGCACTTGAGCACCGTCACCTCTCGCAGCTTCAGATGGGCATCGCCCCCACATTTACGCACGTTGTGCGGCAATTATTCAAAGGGCACCAAACTCGCGCCCACGGGATTGGGATTCACCGGGCGAATCGGCATCTTTTGATGCGATTGATACGCCACCTGCAAATGCGGCGTCTCGATTCGCCCGTATCCCCGATACCGCGAATCCAACAACGCCTCCAGCGCGCCAGAGACCAACAGCGTGCGCTCGACAGGATACTGCGGTTGGCCCGTCAAAAACATCTGTTGGACGTTCAAGCTCAAATAACTGAAATGCGGATGCGGGCTATCGGCCAACAAAACGCGCATGCCTTCCACTTGCCCATCGCGCCGCGCTGCGAAGCCCCATCCCTTTGTGTACCCATTCAACATCAGCGTCGCCGCCTGCAATCCATCCGCGTATTCCAACAAAAAGAGCGCCGGATTCTCGCAGTGGTCGCGCACATCGCCCTCTTCTTTCGCCTCGATGGGCGCCACCGCCGCCGAGTAGAGATCGCGATCCCACGCATCGGACGCCCAAACATCATCGCCCTCCAAGCACCGCACAGCCGCGATCCCGGTCTCGCCGCCAGCGCGCCGCTCCACCATGCATTGCAAGAGCTCCAAGGCGTGGAATCCATAGGAATCCAGCCCGCCATACGCCACGGACATCGCCATTTCGATATCCGCATCCAACGCATATTCGATCCGCGGCTCGCGCCATGCCAGCGGCACGGACGACCCCGCCATAAACGGCACCTCGAGTTCGCGCGCGCGGTCGTACATCCACTTGGCATCGCGCCAGTTGTAGGAGAGATGCTTGTCGTTAAACACCGGAACCGACCGCCCGGACGAGGCGAACACCCCGCAGATTTGTTCAAAAAAATACTTGCGCGGATACAGGTGTTGCCCTTTCTCGTTCCACGCATAATCGCCGTGTTCGCCGATCAGCAACACGCCATCCACCGCCAATTCATTCCCTCCCAGCGTCAGGGCGCGGTTGATGCTGTCGTACATCGGCACGCCAAACTCCCCGGCTATGGCGCGTCCGATATCGTCCCTAAAATGCACCTGATCCAAATACATCGCCGCCACATCCACCTCTGGCGGCAACAACCCCTCGTCCGTGGGAAACCCCTTCAAAAACTTCGTCACGATCACATCCGCGTGTGACCGGGGAAAATACGAAGTCACAATCGCCGCGATCTTCTTTCGCTCTGCCATAGCGCGCTCCAAGTGTATTGCGTCTCGGTCGACAAGTGCGTCCCAATATCGGAATCGCCTTTTTGCGTGTCAAGGTCAAAGGCGGAGAGTCGCCAGTCCATCCGCCCCCAAACTCCGTAGGGACAAGCCCCGTGCCTGTCCTCATAAGTGGTCAGTCCCCGATGCCCGGCACCCGTAGGGACAGGCCCCCGTGCCTGTCCTCTTACGCTGTGGCGGCGAAACGCCGATTCTGAAAGTCCGCATAAAATATTCTCAATCCCCCGCCAAAATTTAGTATCTTACGAACATCCAAACGCAGTTCCACCACACTCACGGGAGGCATCTCTTGGCAGAAGTCAAAGCCACCAATATCGTCTGGCATGAAGGCCAGGTGGCGCGGGAACGGCGCGAGGCCCTGCTCGCGCAAAAAGGCGTGCTGATCTGGCTCACGGGCTTGCCCAGCTCGGGCAAAAGCACCATCGCATTCACCGTCGAACACGCCTTGATCGAACGCGGTCGCATGGCGTATGTGCTCGACGGCGACAACATCCGCCACGGCTTGAACAAAAACCTCGGCTTCTCCGCCGAAGACCGCGCTGAAAACATCCGGCGCATCGGCGAAGTGGGCAAACTCTTTGCCGATGTAGGCGCGATTACCCTCTCCAGCTTTGTCAGTCCCTACCGCGCGGACCGCGATGGCGTGCGCGCATTGATGGATGATGGCGACTTCATCGAAGTCTTCATCGACACGCCCCTCGAGGTGTGCGAAACGCGCGATCCCAAGGGTCTGTATAAAAAAGCGCGCACGGGTGAAATCCCCAATTTCACGGGCATCTCCGACCCGTACGAACCGCCCGAAAATCCCGAACTCGTCATTTACACGGTCGACAGCACGCCGCAACAAGCAACGCGACAAATCATCGCCTTGCTCGAAGCGCGGGGGAATATTTAAATATGCAAATCCAAACCCACGAGCGGTTGACCCGAGACGACCCGATAGCGGGGAGTTCCAATCGCGCCTTTGGCGTTGTATTCACCGTTGTGTTTGCCGCAGTTGGGCTGTTTCCGTTGATTAAGGGCGCGCCACCCCGCTATTGGTCCCTCGGCGTTGCCGCCATCATCCTCCTAGTGGCACTCGTCAAAGCGGGCTGGTTGGCGCCGTTTAACAAGATCTGGTTCAAGTTTGGCCTGCTCCTCCACCGCATCGTCAGCCCGATAATTTTGGCCCTGTTGTTCTACGCCGTGGTCGTGCCCACGGGGCTGATCATGCGCGCTTTGGGCAAAGACCTGTTGCATCTGCGATACGACCGCGATGCCGAGAGTTACTGGATCCACCGCGATCCCCCCGGCCCGAATCCCGAATCCCTTAAAAACCAATTTTGAGGTTTGATATGTCCTTTCTCCGCGAACTTTGGCAATTTATGCGCGTCCGCAAAAAGTATTGGCTGTTCCCGGTCATCGTCATGATGCTCGCGCTCGGCGGGCTGATCGTCCTGAGCCAAGGCAGCGCCGTCGCGCCGATGATCTACACGATTTTTTGACCTATGAAAACTCTCGGTATCTCCGCGTTCTACCACGACAGCGCCGCGGCCCTCGTAGATGGCGGGCGCATTGTCGCCGCCGCGCAAGAAGAGCGTTTCACGCGCAAAAAGCACGACTCGGGCTATCCGACCAACGCCATCGCTTACTGCCTCGATCAGGCCGACACCGCGCTCGACGAGATCGATCGCGTCGCGTTCTACGACAAGCCCTTCCTCAAATTCGAGCGGTTGCTCGAAACCTACATCGCGTTCGCGCCGCGCGGGTTTCGTTCCTTCTACATGGCCGTTCCCGTGTGGATCAGGGAAAAGTTGTTTCAAAAAGACCTGTTGCGCCGGGAATTGAAAAAACGCGCCCCAGACGTGGACTGGAACGCCAAATTGCTGTTCGCCGAGCATCACCAATCGCACGCGGCGAGCGCGTTTTATCCGTCTCCCTTCCGAGACGCGGTCGTCCTGACGATGGACGGAGTCGGCGAGTGGGCGACCACCTCCGTGGGCATCGGGCACGGCAACGAGTTGGAGATGACGCGGGAGATTCACTTCCCCCACTCCTTGGGATTGCTCTACTCGGCGTTCACGTTTTACACGGGCTTCAAGGTCAATTCCGGCGAATACAAGGTGATGGGCCTCGCGCCTTATGGCGATCCGAAATACGTCTCGACCATCCTCGATCACCTGATCGACCTGAAGCGGGACGGCACGTTCCGCCTCGATCTCTCCTATTTTGACTACTGCACCGGGCTGAAGATGACCAATGGCAAATTCGACGCGCTGTTCGGCGGCCCGCCGCGCACGCCGGATGAACCGTTGACGCAACGGCACATGGACTTGGCGGCTTCCGTACAAGCCGTCGTTGAAGAAGCGGTATTGCGCTTGACCCGCTCGTTGCGGGATGAGACGGGCGTTCCCAATTTGTGTCTCGCGGGTGGGGTCGCGCTCAACTGCGTCGCCAATGGCGAGGTGTTGCGGGATGGTCGGTTTGAGGATATCTGGATTCAGCCGGCGGCTGGCGATGCGGGAGGCGCGTTGGGCGCTGCATTGGCGGCGAGTCATCGGCTGTTCGATGAACCGCGTCATTGCGAGGGGGGCGATGCCATGCGCGGGGCCTTGCTCGGCCCCGAGTTCGATCCGGACGCGGTGCGCCGCGCGCTCGATGCGGCCGGTGCGCGCTACGAGATGCTATCGGATGAGGCGTTGATCAACGCCGCGGCGTCCGCGTTGGCGGATGGCAAGGCCGTGGGCTGGTTTCAGGGGCGGATGGAATTTGGGCCGCGCGCCCTCGGCAACCGGTCGATCTTGGCGGACGCGCGTTCGCCCGCCATGCAAAAGACGCTCAACCTCAAGGTCAAGCACCGCGAATCCTTTCGGCCATTCGCGCCGAGCGTGTTGTGCGAGGATGTATCGGACTGGTTCGATCTCGCGTGCGACAGTCCCTATATGTTGCTCGTGGCCGATGTGGTGGCCGAACGGCGCAAGCGCGTGGATGAAACGCTTTGCGGCATCGACCGCCTCAACGCGCCGCATTCGGACATTCCCGCAGTGACGCATGTGGATTACTCGGCGCGCGTGCAGACGGTCCACCGCGAGACCAACCCCCGCTACCACGCGCTAATCAAGGCGTTCAAGGCGAAAACCGATTGCCCGGTCATCGTGAACACCAGCTTTAATGTGCGCGGCGAACCCATTGTTTGCACACCCGCCGACGCCTTCCGTTGCTTCATGGGCACGGACATCGACCGCCTCGCCATCGGCAATTGCTTCTTAAAAAAAGAAGATCAGGATCCCTCGCTCAAAGTTGAAAATTACGAGGATTCGTTCGATCTGGATTAGGGATGAAGACGGAACGCGCAGGCGGGCATGATCGGGAGTAAAACATGATTGCCAAAAAGGAGGGATACGCCAATCATAAATTACAATTTGATAAAAAACAATAAGTTATACCCCCCCCCCCCCCCCCGAAAAATCCGCCGCGTCCTTCAGGTGGTCGCCTACAATGCGTTGTTCACTTTTGCGGGTCTGATTCTGATCGCGCTCGCCGGGGAAATCTATCTCCGGCTGACGGTGCGAAACATCGCTATTTTGAGGGACGTGTCCGGTCGGTCTATCTTTGGGGAAGTCTATCTCCGGCTAACGACGCCCCCACAATTTAGATCAAACTCCGTTCCCAAGCATTTTGTCCAAGGCGTGGGTCTTCTCATGAAACCCAATGTGGAAGTACGCTATACCAACAACATCGATTTTTTTACCATCTCGCGCACCAACAGCCTCGGTTTCCTCGACCGCGAATCCATCCGCCCCGAACGGGCCGCTGAAAGTTGTCACATCGCGATGATCGGAGATTCCTTCGTCGAGGCAAAGCAGGTCCCCATCGCCGATAAGTTTCACGTTCGCCTCGAAGAACTCGCCGCCCGGCACCTGCCCCACTTGGACATCACCGCATCGGCTTATGGGTTCAGGAACACCGGACAGATCCATCAATTGCCGTATTACGACGAATTTGCGCGACATCTTGTCCCCAAGCTCGTCGTACTCGTTTTTGTGAACAATGACTTCGCAGACAATTCCCCACTCCTGCACGCGTTGCCAATGGGAATCCATCCGGATCGGCAACCATACGTCACGGCGGCAAGAGACGAAGCCGGTACCCTAAAACTGCGACCACCTCACCCGGATTGGTCGATGTTCAGATTGCCCCAACTCCCCAAATCCCGTTATATGTCTATCGTTGAGCACTTGCGTTCGAGCTCCTACTTCATGCGTGGATTGCATGAAAAGATATCCACCCGGTTTCCATTCCTCCGCGATCCTCAACGGATTGTCCAGATGAAATTTTTGAACGGACACCTCAACTCCAAATCGCTATTTAATGGATTGCGAGATTACAACCTGAAGACTTGGGAGGATGTTGAGGATCAATACGAAAAAAAGACGTTGTCGCCCTTTTTAGAGAAAGAGTTGGCGTTCACGGCCTTTGCCTTGGATCAATTTGTGGAACGCACCGAGCGCGACGGCGCCTCGCTGGTCATCTTGGCGACACACACCATGCACACTCGAGGCCACCCCGCCTTTGATCGCCTCAACGCCATGGCCGATGTCCGCGGCATTCCCGTTATTGACCAGTACGACTACATCCGCCGTCAAGGCGGCGAGATCCAAAAGGCGTATTGGGCACTCGACGAACATTGGAACGTCCAAGGCCACCTGTGGGCAGCCGAAGCCCTGCTCGAGTATGTCCAAAAGAACCCGGAAGTTTGCGCCAGGCCGATAGACACGGGTGGGCAATAGGCTCGAAGACGGAACGCGCAGGCGGAAAGGAGAGATGCCTCATGGCGGACACGGAGACAAAAACTACAGAAAAAAAAAACGATGACTGACCATCCCCTCCGAAAAATCCGCCGCATCCTGCGGGTGGTCGCCTATAATGCGTTGTTCACTTTTGCGGGTCTGACTCTGATCGCGATTGCCGGGGAAATCTATCTCCGGCTGACGACGCCGTTCATCCATTCCCATTATCCCAGACAGTTCGTTCGGGGCGTGGGATTCACCAATAAACCCAACACCGAAATGCGCTACACAAACGGAAGCGATTTCTGGACCATCTGGCAGAGCAATAGCCTCGGTTTTGCCGATCGGGAACCCATTCGTTCCGAACGCGCCGCCGAAAGTTGTCACATTGCCATGATCGGCGATTCGTTCGTCCAAGCCAAAGAAGTGCCCATCGCCGATAAGTTTCACGTTTGCCTCGAAGAACTCGCCGCCCGGCACCTGCCCCACTTGGACATCACCACCTCGGCTTATGGGCTAGGCAGTACTGGACAGATCCATCAACTGCCGTTTTACGACGAATTTGCACGCCATCTGTCCCCCGAGCTCGTCGTACTCGTTTTCGTCGACAATGACTTTTTGGACAACTCGCCAATCCAGACCGCGTTGTGGTGGAGAGTAGATCCGGATCGGCAACCATTCGCCACGGCAAAAAAAAACGAAGATGGCACCATGAAATTGCGTCCACCCTACCCCCCTGTCCCAAGGGGCCAAGCCCCCCTGCTAACCCAATTCCATTATGGGCGTATCGTCAATTCCCTGAAGTCGAGGTCTGGTTGCGTGCGTTGGTTGCACGACAATATATCCACCTTGTTTTCATCTGGTCGCGATTTTGAAATGAGCGCGCAGATGCGGCGCTCTATCGACGAATCGCTGTTGTCATTCACGGCCTTTGGCTTGGATCAATTCGTGGAACGCGCCGAACGCGATGGCGCCGCGCTGGTCATCTTGGCGACACACACCATGCACGCTCGAGGCCACCCCATCTTTGATCACCTCAACGCCCTGGCCGAGGCCCGCGGCATTCCCGTCATTAGCCAACTCGACTACATCCGCAGCCAAGGCGGCGAGATGCGAGATGCACACTGGGCACGCGACGGACATTGGAACGCGCAAGGCCACCGATGGGCCGCCGAAGCCCTGCTCGAATACATCGAAGAAAACCCAGGCATTTGCGACCGACCGACGCCCCAATAACCCCGCGTTCGCCCATCGCAAAAAAAAACGATGCTTGACCATCCCCCCCAAAAAATCCGCCGCATCCTGCGGGTGGCTACCTACAATATTTTGTTCGCTCTCGCAGGTCTGGCTCTCATCGCGCTGGCCGGGGAAGTCTATCTCCGGCTGACAAAGCCATCCATGCCCCTGTTCCTCCCCACTTCCTTCGTCCCAAAGGTGGGCCTTATTCTGACGCCTAACGCAGAAGTGCGCTGGACGATCCACATGGATTTCTGGACGGTCTCTCGAACCAATCGCTTGGGTTTTCTCGACCGAGAGCCCGTAAGCGACGAGCGTGCGACTTCGAGTTGTCACATCGCGATGATCGGCGATTCCATGGTCGAGGCGCGGGAAGTCCCCATCGCCGATAAATTTCACGTCCGCCTCGAAGCACTCGCCGCCCGGCACCTGCCCCACTTGGACATCACCACGCAGGCTTATGGACAAAGCGGCACCGGACAGATCAATCAACTGCCGTATTACGACGCGTTTGCGCGGCGCCTATCCCCCAAACTCGTCGTACTCGTTTTCGTTATCAACGACTTCTATAACAACTCCCCAATCCTGGGCTCGGTGGCGTGGAAAATCCTCCCGGATCGGCAACCGTACGTCACGGCGACAAGGGATGAAGATGGTACCCTAAAACTGCGTCCCCCCTACCCGGATTGGCGGATGTTCAGATTTCCCCAACGACCCAAATCCCATTACGCGCGTATCGTTGAGTACCTCGAGTCGCGTTCCTACTTCGTGCAAGGGTTACAAAATAATCTAACCTCCTCGCTTCCGCCCAACCGCTATCGTTGGACCAATTGGCAGGAACTACAAAGCCGCTACTCCGGATACGAATCGCTACTCGAAGAATTGCAACCGACATCGCTATGGGATCTCGATCAGTTATACTCTAAAAAGACGCTATCGCCCTTTTTAGAGAACGAGTTGGCATTCACGGCCTTTGCCTTGGATCAATTTGTGGAACGCACCGAGCGCGATGGCGCCTCGCTGGTCATCTTGGCGACACACGCCATGGGTAGCCGCGGGCACGCCTTCTTCGACCACATGAACGCCTTGGCCGAGGCCCGCGGCATTCCCGTCATTAGCCAGTACGACTACATCTGCCGCCAAGGCGGCGAGATGCGAGATGCGCGTTGGGCACGCGATGGACATTGGAACGCGCAAGGCCACCGATGGGCCGCCGAAGCCCTGCTCGAATACATCAAAGAAAACCCAGGCGTTTGCGCCCGACCGACGACCCAATAACCCCGTGTTCGCCAATCGCAAAAAAACGATGACTGACCATCCCTCCCAAAAAATCCGTCGCCTGTTGCGGATCGCCGCCTACAATGTCTTGTCGCTATCCGCGGGGCTCGCTCTCATCGCGCTGGCAGGAGAAGCCTATCTCCGGCTGACGAGGCCACTCATAAGACACAGCTTTCCCTCGCATTTCGTCCCGGGCGTGGGTATTCTCCTAAAACCCAATGTAGAAGTGCGCTATACCAACAACATCGATTTTTTTTCTATCTCACACACCAATAGCCTCGGGTTCCTCGACCGAGAACCCATCGGCCCCGAACGGGCCTCGGCGAGTTGTCACATCGCGATGATCGGCGATTCCTTTGTCGAGGCGCGGGAAGTCCCCATCGCCGATAAATTTCACGTCCGCCTCGAAGAACTCGCCGCCCGGCGCCTGCCCCACTTGGACATCACCACGCAGGCTTATGGACAAAGCGGCACCGGACAGATCAATCAACTGCCGTATTACGACGCATTTGTGCGGCACCTGTCCCCCAAACTCGTCGTGCTCGTTTTTACCCAAAACGATTTCGCCGATAATGCCAGAATGAGAGAGGCATTTGTCAGTGGAAAAAAAAGCGAAGACGGAACCTTTGAGTTGCTACCACCCGTCCCGTATAGTACATTATCAAAAAAATTGGAAGGGCTTCTCGCAAAATTGAGCGAGAGATCTTACGTTGCATCCGAGATCAGGTGGTTGTTGTGGAAATGGAAATCTTCTGAGATGGCGACGAGAGGTGGATACGCCTTAGATGTCCTATCTTTCGCCTTGGATCAGTTCGTGGAACGCACCGAGCGCGATGGCACTTCGTTGGTCATCTTGGCGATATATGCCATGGGCACTCGAGGCAACTCCCGATTCGATAGCCTTGCCGCCTTGGCCGAGGCCCGCGGCATTCCCGTCATTAGCCAACTCGACTACATCCTCCGCCAAGGCGGCGAGATGCGAGAGGCGCGTTGGGCACACGACTACCATTGGAACGCACAAGGCCACCGATGGGCCGCCGAAGCCCTGCTCGAATACCTCGAGAAAAACCCGGGAGTTTGCACGAAAAAAAAACGCCCTGACTTTCCGCAGGGCGCCGCGCCTCATCCGAGAGGATGAATTGATAAAGCTATTTTTTTGATTTGAACGGACGCTTCCAGCGAGGAGGTACCATGTCGATATCCTCGGAAAACGACCGGCGTTTGACCGAAGATTTTTCCGCCAAGGCCCTATCCGTGCAATCTTTCCCATCCGTCATGTACATCGAGTCGACGCGCGGGTGTCCCTATACGTGCATGATGTGTATGGTGCCCGAGGTACACGGCAAGAAGTCGGTCGACATAAGCCGAGAACTGATCGAAAAGGTAAGTCCGTACTTCCAATATCTGGAAATACTGGGCATTCACGGATCGGGCGAACCACTGCTCAGCCGCAACCTGGATTACTTCATCCAAGCGACGCATGAGAACGACTGCTTTCTGCACATGAACACCACCGGCTTCTTTCTCACCCCCGCGTTAGTCGACCGCCTCCTATCGACCAAGCTCCACCTCATCTTCTCCATTCACGCCGGAACGGCCGCAACGTACAAAAAAATTATGGGTCAAGACCTCGGACGGGTCATCGACAATATCGCCTACCTGATCGAAAAAAATGCCCAAAGCGGCTCCCCGGAAAACGAATTTTGGTTTAGTTACATCGCGGTAAAGGAAACCCTCAACGAGATCGACGATTTCCTCCTGTTGGCCCATCGCACCGGCATTTCCAAAGTGCGATTTATGAATCTATTCCCGAATGTGAAGATACTCAGGGGCACTTATCGCAAAGCCGAGGACTTTTACTACAAGTACCACGAGCAGTTTAACCGCAAAGTCAACGAGGCATTCCTCGATCGACTGCCACACCTCCGGCAACGGGCGGCTGAGTTGGGCATCGCCCTCCAAGTTGGAAATATGGAATTTGCCGCCGCGCAAAATGGGCAAATAAAAGAAGTGTTGCGCCGGGCCGCGCGACGCTTGCCGACCAGCCCCAACCTTTTCCCTCTCGCAAAGCGTCCAGCGGCAAACGGATGCGTGGCCCCTTGGGCCGGTCAAATTCAGATCGACCAAGATGGCGATGTCAATCTCTGCTGTTCGACCGAGTACTCCTTGGGAAATCTGCACGAAAAGAGTCTTGGAGACATCTGGAATGGCCATCGGATACGCGCGATAAGAGGCGACTTCCACAACGGTCGGTTTCCACGTGTATGCGGCTATTGCAAGGGAATGCCGCCCGATGAGTATGGCGTCAAAATCATCGCGCCCCTTTCCCAGTAGCAAAAAAATAAACAATTGAAGCCCTGCTCGAAGGGCAGGCAGACACGAGAACGCCCTGATACATCGAGGCGCGCCGTATTGAGGAATGGAGACAGAACGCAAAAAAGAGAGATACAAAAATCATGAATTACGAGTTGCGGGTGGTCGCCCATAATGTTTTGTTCACTTTTGTAGGTCTGACTCTGATCGCGATTGCCGGGGAAATCTATCTCCGGCTGACGCGCTCCACATCACCCCCACCCCGCGCCCCCAGCTACTCCCTGCCTTTGCATTTCGTCCAAGGCGTGGGTCTTATGCTGAAACCCAATGCGGAAGTACGCTATTCCTTCAACATCGATCATTTGACCCTCTCACACACCAACAGCCTCGGTTTCCTCGACCGCGAACCCATCAGCACCGAACGCGCCGCTGAAAGTTGCCACATCGCGATGATCGGCGATTCCTTTATCGAGGCGCGGGAAGTCCCCATCGCCGATAAATTTCACATCCGGCTCGAAGAACTCGCCGCCCGACACCTGCCCCACTTGGACATCACCACGTCGGCTTATGGATTCAGGGCCACCGGACAGGTCAACCAACTGCCGCTTTACGACGCATTTGCGCGGCATCTGTCTCCCAAACTCGTCGTGCTCGTTTTTGTCGACAACGACTTCTCTGACAACTCCCCAATCCTGAATGCGATCAAAAAGAGAATCCATCTGGACCGACAACCCTTCGTTACGGCGGCAAGAGACGAGAACGGCGCCCTGAAACTGCGTCCTCCCTACCCGGATTGGCAGAGGTCCATAGCGCACCTACTCCCCATATCCCGTGATGTGCGTATCGGCGAGCACCTGCGTTGGTCTTACTTCTCGTACGAGTTGTACGATCGCATATACTCCTTCTCGATCTCACTGCGTCGTCAGTTGGGCAGATACCCCGCCCACGAATCGATGTTAGAGTTAGATGAAGAGCAGTTGAAGATTTTGGCGAATATCGATGATGTGTATCACAAAAAGACGCTATCGCCCTTTTTTGAAAAAGAGTTGGCATTCACGGCCTTTGGCTTGGATCAGTTCGTGGAACGCACCGAACGCGATGGCACTTCGTTGGTCATCTTGGCGACATACACCATGCGAACGCGAGGCCACCCCATCTTTGATCGCCTCAACGCCATGGCCGAGGCCCGCGGCATTCCCGTTATTGACCAGTACGACTACATCCGCCGTCAAGGCGCCGACCCGGAAACCGACCCGAGATATGCACACGATTTTCACTGGAACGAGCAAGGCCACCAGTGGGCGGCGGAGGCCCTGCTCGAATATCTCAAAGAGAACCCAGAAGTTTGCACGCGACCACCGTCTCAAGAAACGCCCTGATACATCGAATGGCAACGCGATGTATCAGGCATTTGTTCGTCATTTGACCTGATAACGCCCGGTGAACCAGTGCCAGCGAACCAATAGCAGGTCGCGCACCATCTGATAGGTGTCCCGCAAAAAGTTCACCTTGCTTTCGGCACGCCAATGCCATTCAATGCCCACTTCTGTAACCGAGAATTCCAAGCGGCGCGCCAGAAACAGCAATTCGACATCGAAACAAAAGCCGTCAATCGTCTGCAATGGGAACAGCACCTCTGCCGCACGAGCCGAGAACACCTTGAACCCGCATTGCGTATCGGCGATACCCGGCACGGCTAACAGCCGCGTTAGGGCGTTGAAGATCCGCCCTGTCAGATGACGTCTCATCGGCTCGCCAATGCGCCGAGCACCGGTGGCCTCTCGGGAGCCAATGACGATGTCTGCACCGTCCAATTCGTCCGAGGGCAATAGCCGCGCCAGTTGCGCGATTGGCATCGAAAGATCGGCGTCGCACAGGCACCGATATTGGCCTCGCGCCGAGAGCATCCCGTTCCGCACGGCCCAGCCCTTGCCCCGATGCGGCAGAGCGAGCACGCGGATATCGGCACCGCTTCGGGTGGCGATATCCCGAACAATGGTCGCCGTGGCGTCAAAACTGCCATCGTCGGCTACGACGATCTCCCACGTATAGGGTTGCCGTCCGAGGTAATCGAGAATGGTCGTCAGCGTATCCGGCAGACGGCTTTCCTCATTGTAAGCCGGAATGACCAAAGAGAGGAATGGATCGGGAGGCGAATGCGACATTGGAAATATCCTACGAGTGAAGGGGCCGTTGGCGGGGGTTATCGCGCAATGTGCCCGCGCTGACCGGGCGGGGTGAATGTGGCGTCGTGCCGAACGGATGGCGGGATCAGATGCCGAGGTCATCCAAATCCTCGAGTTCGTCCAACCCCTCGCCTTCGTCCATCAAGGGGTCTATCTCTCGAATCACAACGAGAATGGAGGCCTGCGGGACGATGAGATATTTCTCGCCATCAAAAGAAATTTCCATCGCGGCCTTTTGCAAAAACAGGGCAAAATCGCCTTCTTCGACTTGCAGGGGCAAATAGCGCGGTTCGCTGGGCGCGTCTTGCCAGGGTTCGTCATCTTCGGGCGTTTCCGGCAGGGGCAACCCAGGTCCCGTCGCCAAAATGCGCCCGCCCTGCACGTCCTCTTTTTCCATCACGGTCTGCGGCAAATAAAGCCCGACTTTGGTGCGGTCTTCCAAATCTTCCCGCTGGATCAAAACCCGATCCCCAATCACGATCAACTCTCTGTTGCCCATTCGCATTGCGATCTCCCGTTTTGTGTGAACGCGCTCGAAAACTGTTCGTCAAACTAAAAAAGTACATCCACAGTGTCAACAAGTCTAGGCGTAAAAGGCGGGAGACGGGAGAGGGAAGACGGGAGACGGCCGTCCAGCCACCCGTTCCCGTAGGGACAGGCCCCCGTGCCATTTGTACCAACTCATTCATTATCGGGATCGCTTTGCCGTTCCACCGTCTTTCAGAGAAGCCATCGCCAAACATGCGATCCCAAAAGTTCATCAACGAAAGCCATCGCGCACAGCGCGCAAGTCCATTTCGCAACCCATATTCATCTTGCAACTCCCTTTGCAGGCCGGCTCATGTCGTCCTGCTACAAAAGCGCTTGAACTGCTGGAGCAGTTGTACCCCGCTCGCGCTGTGCCTAGCCCCTCGGCGCATGAGAGCGGCATTTTTGAACTGCTCGGGCAGTTGTACCCCACTCGCCTACTTTTCTTCAGACGCTTATTCGCGTCTTCTCTGTTGACCATACTACGCGACAAAACTAAGAATCGGGTAAAAACCGTGCTTCTTTTAGGATTTTCAGACCGCGTTGAAACGTGCGTGCGTGGTCTTGGATATTCAAAAGGACATATTGCAGATAATCGAGTCCATATCGAAAGAGACTTTTCTCTTTCTTATCATGGTTTTTTATTTTGAGCGGGGTATGGTGGGCTCTCTCTTCGCCCATGAGATGGGCCCAACACACGGCGAGGGTCAACAGGGCGATGAGTTTTTCGATGCGGTCGGCGTCGGTGAGATGGGTCTGTTCGAGATCAAAGCCTCGGCGTTTGAGGGTGGCAAAAAGGACTTCAATGCGCCATCGTTTTTTGTAGGTCAAGCGTGCGTCAATGTCCGGTGTGTTGCTGCCGACCATCACCCAGTCATCGGGGCATCGGATGGCCGATAAATAGAGTGCCTGTCCATAGACGCGCCCGGGTTTTGGCAAGGTCATTTGCTGATTCAAGGTCAGATTGGCGAATCGTTTTTTCAACGGGATCGCTTTTTGTCCCGTTTCGAGGATCGCGTTTTCTTTGAGGCGAATGACAAAAGGCATGTCGTTTTCGGTCAACTACTTAAACCATTTTCGCCCAATAAATTCGCGGTCGGCTACCAAGGCGCGAATCTTACAGGGCTTGATGTGTTGACGGACCCGTTTCATGAGGGCTATGCGCTCTTGCGTGCTCGAGTTGCCCTTTTTGTGGAGCATCTTGAAGCAAATGGGAAACGCCATGTCTCGATAGAGGATGCCCACGGTCAGGAGATTGATCGACACCTTACCCAATGACCACTGGGTCCGGTCCATGGCGAGGATAAAATCCGATTTGACCGGTAAAAGATGCCGAATCAAGCTCGTCGCCCAATCTTCGGGGAGCGTGAACTCGGCGAAAAAACGTTGGATTCTGCGGTAGTTGGATTTTTGCTTGACTTTGCCATTGAGCGCATTGGCCAGTTTTGTCAAATTGACGGTCGTCACTTTCATCAAGGCCAAGAGAAAGGCCGAGAGAAAGGTCACCCGGGCTTTATGCCAAGGAAAATGCGCTTGCAGGATGGGGTATAGTTGCATAACTTGATCCGACATAGACCTGTGCTTTCCGAGAAGAGGTGAGGGTTTTTGCGGTCAACTTAAATCTAACTCTTTTATGGATTTTGCACAGGTCTTTATTTTTTGTCGCGTAGTATGCTTTTTGTCAACAGAGAAGACGCGAATAAGCGTCTGAAGAAAAGTAAGCGAGTGGGGTACAACTGCCCTAGCAGTTCAAAAATGCCGCTCTCATGCGCCGAGGGGCTTGCACAGCGCGAGCGGGGTACAACTGCTCTAGCAGTTCAATCGCTTTTGTAGTAGCACGACATGCGTTGGCCTGCAAAGGGGGTTGCAACAAAGATGTGGGTTGCGAGACGGACTTGCGCGCTGTGCCCGATGGCTTTGTTTGATGAACTTTTGGGATGGCACGTTTGGCGATGGCTTTTCTGAAGGACGGTGGAACTACAAAGCGATCCCGATAATGAATTAGTTGGTACAAATGCACAGGGGCCTGTCCCTACGATTGCGATTGCTTCTCACCTCGCCCGTCTTCCCTCTCCCGTCTCCCTTTTTATCCCCTCTTGCTTTTCATCCGCCTTTCGCTTTTTCTTTCTCGTCCCTGTGGGCTACGCCTCTGTCTGCTCTGTGCGTTGCCCTTCGCCCCACTCTCGCCTTTATCCGCCTTTAATCCCCTAATCCGTGTAATCCGCGATTCAGACAAGCTACCCACACCCTCCGCCCCACTCTCGCTTTTCCTCGCCCGTCTCCCGTCTCCCGTCTTCCGTCTTCCGTCTCCCGTCTTCCCGTCTTTTTCGTTTGTAAAGATGGCCGAATAATTCTATTTTCTGCGCGGAGGTGATTTCAATGGCTGTCAAAGCGCGTCTCTACGCGATTATGGAAAAGGCCGAGGAAGGGGATCGGTTCAGCCGCATCTTTGATATTTGCATCGTGACGCTCATCGTGCTGAATGTGACGATGGTCATTCTCGAGACGGTCGAGGGGATCAAGGAGAGTTATGGCGGGTTTGTCGATATTTTTGAAACCGCGTGCGTGCTCGTCTTTACGGTTGAATACCTGTTGCGGATCTGGTGCTGTAGCGCAGATGCCAAATTCGCGCGGCCCATCCGGGGGCGATTGGCATTTATGCTGACGCCTTTGGCACTGATCGATCTGATCGCCATCTTCCCCTATTACGTCTTTTTGCTCGTGCCCGTGCCGCCCAATTACACGTTGCCCTTGCGCTTGTTGCGGTTGTTCCGCCTGCTCAAAGTGGGGCGGTACTCGCGGTCGATGCGCTTGTTCGGCGCGGTCATCTGGCAAAAACGCCAAGAGCTTTACATCGTGGCATTTGCATTGATGCTTTTGTTGGTGATCGTCTCGAGCTTGATGTTTTTTGTCGAACACCACGCACAGCCCGAAGCGTTTTCGAGCATTCCCAAAACCATGTGGTGGGGCATTGTCACGCTGACGACCGTGGGCTATGGCGACGTGTTTCCCATCACCCCATTGGGCAAGTTCTTTGGCGCGCTGATCGCGGTGCTCGGCGTGGGCATGTTCGCCTTGCCCGCGGGCATTTTGAGTTCCGGATTCGTCGAGGCCATGCAGCACCCCGACCGCGACCACAAGTGCCCGCATTGCGGAAAAGAAATCGATGGCCCTAAATAAACAGACGAGAAAGGAGTTGGACGATGGAACTGATCATCGGCAGCACGACGCGGCCCTATAACGCCTTGTCCTTTGCCGAGGCGTGCGAGCGGATCGCCCGGGCGGGATATGCGGATGTGGCTGTATTTGCACACAATCGGGCGATGCCCGTGGATTCTGAAAGCAGCGCGACACAGGTCGCAGATGCCAAAAAGGCCGCGGCCCAAGCCGGGCTTAGGCCCTCGATGTTGCTCGGGCAAACGCGGTTGGATCGCGGAGTCGAAGGCGCGGTGAGCGCGTATCGACACTTGTTGGACAACGCCGCCGAACTGGGCGCGCAGTGGGTCTTGGAATTGGGAACGAGCAAAGAAGCCCACTACGGCATCTATCCCGAAGTGATGCGCCGCGCCGCCGAACATGCGGAAACCGTCCAAGTGGGGATTTCCCTGAAACCACACGGCGGCATCAGCCTGACCGCGAAAGAACTCATCGACCTGTACCATCGAGTCGATCGCCCGGCCTTTGCGGTGAGTTACGATCCGGGCAATATCATCCACTACACGCGCGGCGACGTGCGTCCAGAACGAGAAGTGGATGAGATCGCCCCCTACACCTCAACGGCCATCGTGAAAGACTGCGCGCTCGATGCCGAGAACAATCCCGATGTGAACACCACAGCAGGCGACGGCGAAGTCGATTTTCACCGCATCCTATCCGGATTGACCCGCGGCGGATTCACCGGGCCTCTGTACGTGGAATGCGTCGGCTCCAAAGCCCTCGAGGGCATAGACCGCGACTTGGCGTTTACGCTTGGATATATCAAAGGGATTTTGGAGGGACTATAGAATCGGGGAGGCGGGAGACGGGAGACGGGAGACGGAAGGCGGAAGACGGAAGACGGGAGACGGGAGAAACAACCGCAATCCTCGAGGCGCGACCAAGACCGTAGGGACAGGCGGGAGAGGGGAGAAACAAGCGCAATTGTAGGGACAGGCCCCCGTGCCTGTCCGAAGATACAAGACGGGAGGCGGGAGACGGGAGAAACAACCGCAATCGTAGCCCCGTGCTCGTCCGAAGATACGAGGCGGATGAGAAAAAAAACACAAAGGGCGAGCGTCACTCCGGCGAAAGCAGGGGCAGGATTCCAATGAAGAAAATAAAAAACGAAAGCCCTCCTGAAAACAGAAGGGCTTTTGCGGTCACAATTCTCAAAGGTTCACACCATGACGCCCTATCCCCCCATTCGCGCGCTGACGCGAGGGCCCAAATACCACTGGTTCGGGTATTACGACAAGTGGCAAATCGATCCCACTTGCCGATATGCGCTGGGTATGGAAGTCGATTTTGAACACCGGTCGCCCTCGGCCGATGATGCGGTCGCGCTCGGGATTATCGACATGGAAGCCGGCGATGCGTGGTTGGAAATCGGGCGTACCCGCGCGTGGTGCTGGCAACAGGGTTGCATGTTGCAATGGATTCCCAACTCGGGCGCGGATGTGATTTACAACGACCGCGAAGGCGATGCGTTTGTGGCGCGTGTACACAATGTCAAAACGGGCGCTGTCCGCACGCTTCCACGCCCGATTTACGCGCTCGCGCCCGATGGCAAGACCGCGATTGGCACGGATTTTCGGCGCGTCAATCACCTGCGGCCCGGGTATGGGTACGCGGGCATTCCCGATCCCAACCGCGCTGTGTGCGCGCCCGACGATGTGGGGATTTACGTCGTGGATCTCGAGACCGGAGACGCAAAGCTCATCGTCGCCATCGCGGATATCGCCGCGATCCCCTATCCGCATGGCGATATTTCCGGGGCGCGTCATTATTTCAATCACCTGCTGTTTAATCCGGATGGGTCGCGCTTTGTGTTTTTGCACCGCTGGCGATTTGCACGGGGCGGCTTTCACACGCGCATGATGACGGCCAATGTCGATGGGTCGAAGGTGCATGTCGTTGACGACTACGGCAAAATGTCGCACTTTATCTGGCGCGATCCCCACGCGATTCTCGGATGGGCGTACCACCCGTCGCACGGCGACAAATTTTATCTCTACCGCGATCTCGCCGATGCGGCGCCAGAAGTGATCGGCGCGGATGCGATGGCGGTCAACGGTCACTGCACGTATTTGCCGGGCAATGAATGGATCCTCAATGACTCCTATCCTTCAGGTGACCGGCGCGATCAGGTCGCCTATCTCTATCGCGTCGATACGGGTAAGCGCGTCGACCTCGGGGTTTTCCCGTCGCCCGAACCCTATACCGGCGAATGGCGTTGTGACCTGCACCCGCGCTTTAGCCCGGATGGGCAATTTGTCGTCATCGACTCGGCGCACATGGGCGATGGGCGGCAGATGTATCGGATCGAGATCGGAGAGATCGCGTAGGCTTTCACGAGCAGGAGCGCATTATGACCGCAGCTGAATCCGCACTGACGAAAAGAGAAATCGCGCGCTTTCGCACCCAAGGGTATCTCGGCCCCTATCCACTCTGTTCGGTCGAGGAGATGGCGGATTTGCGCCCGGCCATTGAACGCGTGCTCGAAACCGATCCGCCAAATTTCAAAAATCGCATTCACAACCGGCACTTGGACAGCCGCGTCATTTACGATCTCGCCACGCATCCCGAAATTCTCAATCGCATGGTCGATATCTACGGCGCGGACCTGTTGTTGTGGCGCACCAATTTCTTCATCAAGTACAAAGGCACGCGCGCCATCCCTTGGCATCAGGATTTCAACTACTGGCCGCTCGAGCCGCCCATTATCGTTTCGGCGTGGATCGCGGTGGATGCTTCGACTAAGGCGAATGGAAATTTGCAACTCATCCCCGGCTCGCACCGCAAGGTGATTCCCCACGTCAAAGCCACGCCCGATGTGCAATTTCAAGAGATGGCAGACGCGGGGTATTACGATCCCGATCAACTCGTCGACCTCGAGATGCAACCCGGCGAATTCATCCTGTTTAACGAGCGCACGCTGCACCATTCCAAAGCCAACACCTCGAATTTGCGGCGCATTGGCATGGCGGTGCGCGTGATCCCGCCCATCGTCCACGTCCTCAAATACGATTCCGAAGACCACGCCCTTCAGGTCATTCACGGCGCGGACGCGATGGGGTTTAACCGCCTCGTATCGCCGCCCAAAAAGGCGGATCGCGGATGAAACGGATTAAGGGATGGCGCGGATTAAGGCGAGAGCGGGCAGTAGGTAGTCAGTGGTCAGTCCTCGCCTTGTCCCCTCAACCGTAGGGACAGGCCCCGTGCCTGTCCTTGCACCCAACCCCAAAGCCGTGGTCGGTGGTCAGTTCTCCTACCCAGTCGCCCCACGGATCTCGGATGAATGCAGATGAAACGGGAGCTCAGGTGTGCCTACCCGTAGAAAGGAATGTTCGTTATGAAAATCACCCATATTGAAACATTTATCGTCGATGCGGGTTGGCGTCCGTGGATATTTGTCCGCGTCGATACCGATGAGGGCATCAGCGGATGGGGCGAGTGCAGCGATGGGCGCAGCCCTTATGGCGTGACGGGCACGGTGCGCGACCTCGCGCCCTTGCTCATCGGCAAAGACCCCCGCGCTTATGAGATGCGTTTTTGGGATATGTTGCGCGGCACGCGCCAAAGTCCCGGAGGGATTGCGGCCAAAGCCATTGCGGGGGTGGAACTCGCGTTGATCGACATCAAAGCCCGCGCGCTCGGCATCTCTGTCGTCGAACTTTTTGGCGGGCCAACGCGCGATCAAATCCGTCTCTATTGGTCGCACTGCGGCACGTCTCGCGCACGCAATCACGACCTGCTCAATACCCCGCCGCTTCGCACGATGGACGATATCGCCGCACTCGGACGCGAAGTGGTGGCCAGGGGTTATACGGCGCTCAAGACCAACATCGTTGTGCCTGGCGATCCCGCCCATGTCGTTTTTGGCGGCTTTGGCGGCGCGCCAGGTACGACAGATGGCGTGGTCACGCGCCCCTTGCTCCGCCACATCGAAACCCTCATCGGCACGTTTCGAGACGCTGTTGGGCCGGATGTGGATATCAATTTGGATCTCAATTTCAATTTCAAACCCGAATCGTGTATGCGTATTGCCCAAGTGCTGGAACAATTCGATCTGCTGTGGCTCGAAATCGACATGTACGACCCCCAGGCCATTCGCCAGATCAAAGACGCCACGCGCACCAAAATTTGCACTGGAGAAAACCTGTTTTACATGCGCGATTTCATTCCCTATTTCCAAGCGCGATCCGCCGATGTGTTTATGATCGACGTGCCGTGGAACGGGTTTGCCCAATCTAAAAAAGTGGGCGATCTGGCCGAAGCCCATCAACTCAATGTCGCGCCGCACAATTATTACAGCCATCTTTCGACATTCATCAGCGCCAGCCTGTGCGCGGTGTTGCCCAATGTGCGTATTATGGAGATCGATGTCGACGATGTGCCATGGCGCGAAGACATGGTCACCCATCTGCCGAAAATAGAAAATGGGCATCTGGCGATTCCCACGGGCGCGGGCTGGGGGACGGAGATGGTCGAGGACGTGCTCAAAGCGCGTTCATGGGAAAAGGGAAATGCGAATTGGTGATCGCGGATTGGGCAACGTAGGTGGGGCGGAGGGCGTGGGTAATTGTCTGGATCGCGGATTAAACGGATTACGCAGATTAAAGGCGGATTGGGTTGGCAGGTGGTGCGAAGGCGTGTAGCAGATACAAACGCTGTAAGTGGGGCAAAGGATGCTGGATTGGGGAGCGCAGGTAGGGCGGAGAGAGTAGCAAATACAGACGCCGTAAGTGGGGTAGAGGAAGCAGGAAGCACTGATGGCGCGAAGTGTGTAGGTGGCACAAAGGCCGCAGTGGGTGGGAAGGGCGGCGGGGTAATCCGCGCCATCCAAAAATCCGCGTAATCCGCGATTCAGACAAAAGAAGGATGATTCGATGACCCGACAAACAGCCGCAAACCGAGCGTCTGAGACGTTGAAACGCGAATTGATCGCGGCAAAAAAAACGTGCCCATCGGGCGCGTGGGCAGGGGAACGCCTGTCGCGATTGCGCACGTACCTCGATACCACTTGGGAACGCATTTACGCGGATCACCGACGCGGTGCATCGGGCGACGAGGTGGTCGCCGCGCTGACGAAGCGCGTGGATGTTCTCATCGCCGCGCTCTATGCCGAAGCGGTTGGAGAACGCGGCGCGCCGAGTGGATTTGCGGTCCTCGCCCAAGGGGGCTACGGTCGAGGCGCGCTCAATCCCCGGTCGGACATCGACCTGTTGTTTCTCTTTCGCAGAAAAGTCGATGAAAGGGACCCCATCACGCGGGCCATTCTCCACACCCTGTGGGATTTGCGCTTTGAAGTGGGGTACAGCACGCGCACCCTGTCCGATTGCATCATCGCGGCACAAGACGACACGGACTCGCTCACGGCCATGCTCGAAACGCGCCATCTCGCGGGCGATGCCGCATTGGAGTGCCAACTGCGAGACGCGCTCGCGCGGCGATTCTTCGGCAGGCGCGCACGGGGTTTTGTCGCGCAAAAAATGCGGGAACGGACGCAGCGACACAGCCGATCCAAGTTCTCGACGCAACTCCTCGAACCCAATGTCAAAGAAAGCCCGGGCGGGTTGCGGGACGTCCACACCGCGGGTTGGTTCTTAATGGCGAGACGCGGGCTCCGCGCGCCCGAGGGGTTGCGCGAAAGCCACCTGCTCACGCGCAGAAATTATCGCATGTACGCGGATGCGTGTGATTTTTTGTTGCGGATCCGCAACGAATTGCACTTTCACACGGGCAAGCCCTTCGACGTGCTCGAGCACGATCTCCAGCCGCTGATCGCAAAAAACCTGGGGTACGAAGACCGGGGCAATGAATTGGGGGTCGAGCACTTGATGCGCTCTTACTACGCGCATGCGCGCGTCGTAAAACACCTGTGCGACCTGATCTGCGAACGCCTCAAGGGCCAGTCCTCCGCAGGTCGGGCCGTGGGCCTGCTCGTGCGAAGGCAACTCGACGACGGCTCTGTGTTGCACCCCACGCACATCGCCCTGCCGAAAAAGAGACGCGGTTTTTTTGAGGACGCCCATCGCCTCCTCTCGCTTTTTCTCAATGCACAGCGGTTTGGCGTTCCCCTCAACGAAGTTGCCCAACAAGCGATCAAAGACCGCCTCCATCTCATCGACGACGCGTTTAGATCGTCTGCGCGCGCCAGCCGCATTTTTCTCGACATCTTGCGCTCGCCCGGCGGCATTGGCTCAACTTGGCGCGCCATGCACGACCTCGACGTTTTGGGCACGTACGCGCCCGAATTTGGCAGCCTGACCTGCTTGGTGCAATACAATCGCTATCATATCTACACCGCAGACGAACACACCTTAGTCGCCGTGGAGCATCTCGATCACCTCGCGCGGTCGCCCGCTTTGCCCGATGGCTTGCAGCATCTCAGGCGCGTGTACAATGAAATTTCGAGAAAGGAACTCCTCTATCTCGCGCTGTTGATGCACGATGTAGGGAAATCCAGACGCGGCGAAGATCACAGCGTTGTGGGGGCAGAAATGACCCGCGACTTTCTCAACCGCCTGCGCTTGCCCGATGAGCATCTCGAAACCGTCGTGTTTCTCGTGCGCGAGCATCTCACCATGGCGAGCATTTCGCAGCAGCGCGACTTGGCGGATCAGCGCATGATCCGCGAATTTGCCAGCCGATTTTCCCATCCCGACGTGTTGCGGATGCTCTACGTGCTGACTTATGCGGACCTGTCGGCGGCCACGCACACCGCTTGGACCTCGTGGAAGAGCCACCTCTTGCGCGAACTCTACGAAAAGACCTTTGCGACCCTCACGCAGAGTGCGTCTTCGGACGTGGAGCGGCCCGAAGAACGGGAAATTTGGGAAATCCTCGCGGCCCTAGAAACGCGCATCCCCCGCCAGACTTTGGTCGAACACCTCAACAACATGCCGCCGCGCTACCCCGAGCAAAACGGCGCGGAAGAAATCGCGCGGCACCTGCACCTCATCGAAGCGATGGGGTCGTCTCTCGTCGCGGTTTGCATCCAACCCGGCGGGACCTTTTCGGAAATCACGGTCTGCACGCGCGACCACCCCTTTCGCCTGTCCGAGATCTGCGGGGTACTCGCAACGCGGGACATCGACATTTTCAACGCGCATGCGTACACGCGCCGAGACGGCACGGTGATCGACATTTTCCAAGTCACTCGGCGGGACGATTCAGAGGATCGCGCCACATTGCAAGCGCGCCTTCGACAAACCCTCACGGATGTTTTTCGACAAAAAGTGCGCGTATCCGATTTGTTCGACCGCTACACCCAGCGGTGGGCGCTGCGGCGGCGGCCCGCCATTCCCATCGCCCCGAAGATCGCGTTTGAAAATGACGTATCGGCGCGTTATACCGTCATCGACATCAGCGCGCGAAACGCCACCGGGTTGCTGTACACCATCACGCGGACCTTGTCCGAACTCGGCTTGGATATCTACACGGCGCGCATTGGCACGCAAGGCGACCGCGCTGTCGATGCTTTTTACGTGCGAAAAGATGGCGATAAAATCACAGATCCCGAAGCGATGGCACGCATCGCGCAGGCCCTGATTCGGGCGATAGGGAAGTTGTGAACAGTCGGCAAAACAAAGCGCAACATCCCGCGGGGCCGATCTTTTCTGCATTTTTCATTGACAATCCCCAGGGTTTATCTTAGGTTAGCCCAACTTCAAACACGCATTTCCTCGCAGCGACTGCTCCGCATTCTACCTCCTCGCGTTTCAAATCTTCGCAACCTCTCCACGATCCATTGCACTGCGATTCGCCTCCACGCCCCATCCCGCGGGGTGCTTTTTCGCATGCTGTGCTTCCCCTCCCTCGCCCATCCCATTAGGAAATTTCCATGGCAGTGACCGAAGAAAAACTCAACATGTTCGAGTTGCAGGCCCTCAGCATTCCCGAACTCGACAAACACGCGCAAACCCTCCGCATTCCCGGATCGAGCAACCTGCGGAAACAGGAACTCATCTTCTCCATTCTCCAGGGCCAAACCGCAAAAAGCGGGCAGATTTTTGCCCAAGGCGTGCTCGAGATTCTCGAAGATGGATTTGGGTTTCTCAGGTCGCCGAAGTACAATTATTTGCCCGGCCCGGACGACATCTACGTGGGGCACTCGCAGATCAAACGCTTCAACCTGCGAACCGGAGACACCATCTCGGGGTATATTCGCCGGCCGCGCGGCGACGAAAAATACTTCGCGCTCATCCGCGTTGAGGCCATCAATTTTGAAGACCCGGAAGCCGCGAATCGAAAAATTCTGTTCGACAATCTCACGCCGCTCCATCCCCAAGAACGCATCGATCTCGAGTACGACCCGCAAGACCTTTCCACGCGGATCATGAACCTCCTCACGCCCATCGGCAAGGGCCAACGCGGCCTGATCGTCGCGCCCCCGTTCACGGGCAAGACCATGCTCTTGCAAAAAATCGCCAATGCCATGACGACGAATCACCCGGAGATCGCGCTCATCGTGCTCTTGATCGACGAGCGTCCAGAAGAAGTCACGGACATGACCCGGTCTGTCGAGGGCGAGGTCGTGAGTTCCACGTTTGACGAACCCCCCACGCGGCACGTGCAAGTCGCCGATATGGTGATCGAAAAAGCCAAGCGGTTGGTCGAGCATCAACAGGATGTGGTCATTTTGCTCGACAGCATCACCCGGCTGGCGCGGGCGTACAACACGGTTGCCCCGCACAGCGGGCGCATTCTCTCCGGCGGCTTGGATTCGACGGCGATGCAATGGCCGAAGCGATTTTTCGGGGCGGCGCGCAATATCGAGGATGGGGGTAGCCTGACCATTTTGGCGACCGCCCTCGTGGAGACCGGAAGCCGCATGGACGACGTGATTTTCGAAGAGTTTAAGGGCACGGGCAACATGGAACTCAAGCTCGACCGCAGGCTCTCCAACCGCCGCGTTTTTCCGGCCATTGACGTATCCATGTCCAGCACGCGCAAAGAAGAACTCTTGTTGAGCGACAAGGAACTCAACCGGATTTGGGTCTTGCG
This sequence comes from Candidatus Latescibacterota bacterium, assembly GCA_965242535.1. Lineage (GTDB taxonomy): Bacteria > Latescibacterota > UBA2968 > UBA2968 > UBA2968 > VXRD01. Next base: position 2,245,833 of record OZ251458.1, on the reverse strand, counting down.
GAAGTTGCTCAACCGGATGCAACTCTTGGAGGCGATGGAATTTTTCACGGAACGCGCCAAGGAAAACGAGACCAACGCGGACTTCCTCAACGCGATGAGCGAGCCCGTGCTTTGAGGCGCGGCGGCTTGCTTCTCGCGCGGCATTTTGATATATTCTCGCGCCGCCATTCACTTTCACTTTTGACGAGGACGAAACGATGAAAGCTGGAATCCATCCGGAATACCGAGACGTGATCTTCGAAGACGCCAGCGCGAATCCCCCCTTTCGGGTCAAAACGCGCTCCACGCGCACGTCTGAAGAAACCATCCAATGGGAAGATGGCAACACCTATCCGCTGATCAAAGTCGAGATCAGTTCGGCCACGCATCCGTTTTTCACGGGCAAGATGATGCTGGTCGATACCGCGGGTATGGTCGAGCGCTATCGCCGTCGGTACGGGATGACGGACTCGGAAGATGAGTAAGCCCATGTTTGAACAGCTCGAAAATATCGAGACCCGGTATTGCGAACTCGGCGAGGAAATGGCGCGGCCCGAAGTGGCCACGGATCCAAACCGCGTTCGCAAACTCGGCAAAGAATACCGCGAGCTCGAAGAAATCGTGGCGACCTATCGCGCCTATGCCCAAGTGCGCGAAGACTTGGCCGATGCCCATGACATCATCGGCACCTCGGACGATGCCGAGCTCATCGACATGGCGCAGATGGAAAAAGAGGACCTCGCGCAACGAGAAGCCGATCTGTCCGCAAAGCTCAAGCGGCTCTTGATTCCCAAAGACCCCAACGACGGCAAAGACACCATCGTGGAAATACGCGCGGGCGCGGGCGGGGATGAGGCCGCGCTTTTTGCGGCGGACCTCCACCGCATGTATTCGCGCTACGCGGAAAACGCGGGTGGACGCTGCGAGATCCTCAGTTCCCATCCCACGGGCATCGGCGGGTTCAAAGAGGTCATCTTTTCCGTCGCTGGCACCGACATCTACGGCAGGCTGAAGTACGAAAGCGGTGTCCACCGGGTTCAGCGCGTCCCCGAGACCGAATCGAGTGGGCGCATTCACACGTCGACCGCGACGGTCGCGGTTTTGCCCGAAGCCGAAGAGGTCGATATCGCCATCGATCCCGGCGATCTCAAAATCGACGTGTTCCGCTCGTCAGGCCCCGGGGGCCAAAGCGTCAACACCACGGATTCCGCCGTGCGAATCACCCACCTGCCATCGGGCCTTGTCGTGACGTGTCAGGACGAAAAATCGCAACACAAAAACCGGGCGCGGGCACTCAAGGTCTTGCGCTCGCGCCTGCTCGATCAGGCCATTTGCGAACAACGCGCCAAAACCGCGGCGGACCGCCGCTCGCAGATCGGCAGTGGGGACCGCAGCGCGAAAATTCGCACGTACAATTTCCCCCAAGGGCGCGTGACCGACCACCGCATCAAACTCACCCTGCACAGGCTCGAAGATATCCTCGACGGGGATATCGCCGAACTCATCGACGCCCTCCGCCTGTCCGATCAAACGGAAAAGCTCAAGAGATCGGTCTAAGAAGCCATCTAAAATTATTGGGACCTAACCCCCTGGCCCCCCTTCCTAGCAGGAAAGACGGGAGAAGCAATCGCAATCGTAGGGACAGGCCCCCGTGCCTGTCCGAAGATACAAGGGGGAATAAAGGCCCTTATTCTTGGGTTTTAATCTGCGAAAAGCGAATGCTTTTGCGACGCTCTCAATGGCGGCCCGAGTTTTTAGATGGCATCTTCGTCGCGTCGCAGCGTCGAGTTGTATAAACGTGTTGTTTATGGTCGTCAAGAGGCAAAAAACAGCCATTATCGCGCAACCCTCAATCCATTGGGATCGGGGGTTTTTGTTTTGCTTTGGCTTTGGGATTTTATATATTTAGCCATGGCTAAATTTTGTTTTTTGGGAGGATGTCATGTACCGGTTATTCGTCGCGGTGGGTATTTTGTCGCTCTGCGCGTGTGGCGGCGGAGAAACGCCATCCGTTGCAACTCAGAAAAAACAGGTGGTCTGTACGACCGGGATGATCGGCGATTTGGCGCGCCATGTCGCAGGTGATCGCGCCGAGGTGATCGCCCTGATGGGGCCGGGCATCGACCCGCATTATTACAAAGCCACGCAGGGCGATTTGCAACGCCTGTCTCGCGCAGATGCGATCTTTTACAACGGCCTGTTTTTGGAAGGCAAGTTGGAGGGTATTTTTGAAAAAATGGCGCGCGACAAGACCGTGGTCGCCATCTCGCGGGACATTCCCAAAGACCGGTTGCGGAAACCGACGGCTGGGCAAGGCGAGTACGATCCGCATATCTGGTTTGACGTCGCCCTGTGGGCGGAAACGCTGGATGTGGTCGTCGAGACTCTGAGCGAACTCGACGCCGAAGGCGCCGCCACCTTTCGCGCCAATGCCGAGGCGTACCGCAACCAATTGCGCGATCTACACGCTTGGGCAAAAGCGCGGATCGAGCGCGTCCCCAAAGATCGGCGCGTGCTGATCACCGCACACGATGCGTTTGGGTATTTGGGGCGCGCTTACGGCATTGAGGTGCGCGGGCTCCAGGGCATTTCGACCGTGGCCGAATACGGCGTCCATGACGTATCGCGCTTGGTCAATTTTATCGTGCAACGGCGCGTGAAAGCCATTTTTGTGGAAAGTAGCGTGCCCGAGCGGTCGATCGATGCCGTGCGCGAGGGATGCAAAGCGCGAGGATGGGATGTCGCCGTGGGCGGTACCCTGTATTCAGACGCGATGGGGGCCTCGGGAAGCGGCGCGGATACCTATGTCGGTATGGTGCGGTCAAATGTGAATGCGATTGTAGAGGCTTTAAAGTAAGGGGAGACGGGAGACGGGAGAGGGAAGAGGGGAGAGGGGAGAGGCACAAAAGGCATGAGAGCCACAAAAGCCACAAAAGCCACAAAAGCCACAAAAGGTACGAGAGCCACAAAAGGCGCAAAAGGTACGAGCGGGGTACAATGGGCGATACGCCGTTCATAGTAGGGACAGGCCCCCGTGCCTGTCCTCAATCCGAACATACATGAACATCCACCACAGTGCGAAAAAGCAACACCATGTAGGGACAGGCCCCCGTGCTTGTCCTCAACCCGAACCCCAAAGCTGTAGTCGGTGGTCAACCTCCGCCCTGTCCCATCAATCGTAGGGACAGGCCCCCGTGCCATCTGTACCAACTCATTCATTATCGGGATCGCTTTGCCGTTCCACCGTCCTTCAGAGAAACCATCGCAACCCGTGCGATCCAAAAGCCCATCAAACAAAGCCATCGGGCACAGCGCGCAAGTCCATTTCGCAACGCCCTTCTCTTTGGCAACCCACTTTGCAGGCTGTCTCATGTCGTGTGATTACAAAAGCGATTTGCGCTGTGCCTAGCCCCTCGGCGCATGAGAGCGGCATTTTTTGCTTACTTTTTGTTGCTGTTGACCATACTACGCGACCATACTACGCGACAAAACTAAGAATCGGGTAAAAATCGCGCTTCTTTTAGGATTTTCAGACAGCGTTGGAACGTGCGTGCGTGGTCTTGGATATTCAAAAGGACATATTGTAGATAATCAAGTCCATACCGAAAGAGACTTTTCTCTTTCTCACCATGGTTTTTTAGTTTGAGCGGGGTGTGATGGGCGCGCTCTTCGCCCATGAGATGGGCCCAACACACGGCGAGGGTCAACAGGGCGATGAGTTTTTCGATGCGGTCGGCGTCGGTGAGATGGGTCTGTTCGAGATCAAAGCCTCGGCGTTTGAGGTTGGCAAAAAGGACTTCAATGCGCCATCGTTTTTTATAGGTCAAGAGTGCGTCAATGTCCGGTGTGTTGCTGCCGACCATCACCCAGTCATCGGGGCATCGGATGGCCGATAAATAGAGTGCCTGTCCATAGACGCGCCCGGGTTTTGGCAAGGTCATTTGCTGATTCAAGGTCAGGTTGGCGAATCGTTTTTTCAACGGGATCGCTTTTTGTCCCGTTTCGAGGATCGCGTTTTCTTTGAGGCGAATGACAAAAGGCATGTCGTTTTCGGTCAACCAGTTAAACCATTCTCGCCCGATAAATTCGCGGTCGGCCACCAAGGCGCGAATCTTACAGGGCTTGATGTGTTGACGGACCCGTTTCATGAGGGCTATGCGCTCTTGTGTGCTCGAGTTGCCCTTTTTGTGGAGCATCTTGAAGCAAATGGGAAACGCCATGTCTCGATAGAGGATGCCCACGGTCAGGAGATTGATCGACACCTTACCCAATGACCACTGGGTCCGATCCATGGCGAGTATAAAATCCGATTTGACCGGTAAGAGATGCAGAATCAAGCCCGTTGCCCAATCTTCCGGCAACGTGAACTCGGCGAAAAAACGTTGGATTCTGCGGTAGTTGGATTTTGGCTTGACTTTGCCATTGAGCGCATTGGCCAGTTTGGTCAAATTGACGGTCGTCACCTTCATCAAGGCCAAGAGAAAGGCCGAGAGGAAGGTCACCCGGGCTTTGTGCCAAGGAAAATGCGCTTGCAGGATGGGGTATAGTTGCATAACTTGATCCGACATAGACCTGTGCTTTCCGAGAAGGGGTGAGGGTTTTTGCGGATAACTTAAATCTAACTCTTTTTCGGATTTTGCACAGGTCTTTATTTTTTGTCGCGTAGTATGCTACGCGACAAAACTAAGAATCGGGTAAAAATCGCGCTTCTTTTAGGATTTTCAGACAGCGTTGGAACGTGCGTGCGTGGTCTTGGATATTCAAAAGGACATATTGTAGATAATCAAGTCCATACCGAAAGAGACTTTTCTCTTTCTCACCATGGTTTTTTAGTTTGAGCGGGGTGTGATGGGCGCGCTCTTCGCCCATGAGATGGGCCCAACACACGGCGAGGGTCAACAGGGCGATGAGTTTTTCGATGCGGTCGGCGTCGGTGAGATGGGTCTGTTCGAGATCAAAGCCTCGGCGTTTGAGGTTGGCAAAAAGGACTTCAATGCGCCATCGTTTTTTATAGGTCAAGAGTGCGTCAATGTCCGGTGTGTTGCTGCCGACCATCACCCAGTCATCGGGGCATCGGATGGCCGATAAATAGAGTGCCTGTCCATAGACGCGCCCGGGTTTTGGCAAGGTCATTTGCTGATTCAAGGTCAGGTTGGCGAATCGTTTTTTCAACGGGATCGCTTTTTGTCCCGTTTCGAGGATCGCGTTTTCTTTGAGGCGAATGACAAAAGGCATGTCGTTTTCGGTCAACCAGTTAAACCATTCTCGCCCGATAAATTCGCGGTCGGCCACCAAGGCGCGAATCTTACAGGGCTTGATGTGTTGACGGACCCGTTTCATGAGGGCTATGCGCTCTTGTGTGCTCGAGTTGCCCTTTTTGTGGAGCATCTTGAAGCAAATGGGAAACGCCATGTCTCGATAGAGGATGCCCACGGTCAGGAGATTGATCGACACCTTACCCAATGACCACTGGGTCCGATCCATGGCGAGTATAAAATCCGATTTGACCGGTAAAAGATGCCGAATCAAGCTCGTCGCCCAATCTTCGGGGAGCGTGAACTCGGCGAAAAAACGTTGGATTCTGCGGTAGTTGGATTTTGGCTTGACTTTGCCATTGAGCGCATTGGCCAGTTTGGTCAAATTGACGGTCGTCACTTTCATCAAGGCCAAGAGAAAGGCCGAGAGGAAGGTCACCCGGGCTTTGTGCCAAGGAAAATGCGCTTGCAAGATGGGGTACAGTTGCATAACTTGATCCGACATAGACCTGTGCTTTCCGAGAAGGGGTGAGGGTTTTTGCGGATAACTTAAATCTAACTCTTTTTCAGATTTTGCACAGGTCTTTATTTTTTGTCGCGTAGTATGGCTGTTGACAAAAAGTAAGTCGCCGAAGGCATCGGAGGCAACCCACGATGATTTAGGACCAAAGTCGTTAGAAAAGCGAGCAATGTCGGTACTGGTTTGTGTATATCGAAATTGAGAATAACTTAATTTACAGAATATTTAGTTGGTACAAATGGCCCCCGTGCCTGTCCGAATCAAAGGCGGTGGCCCGTGCCTGGTCGCTGACGCGCTCTGTTGGAGAAAGCCATGTTGCATACAGTTGATGAATCCATAACCCCCATCCACATCCACGACATGACGGTGGCGTATCACAAGAAGCCCGTGCTGTGGGATGTGGATCTCGCCATTCCAGAGGGCAAACTCGTAGGGGTCGTAGGGCCCAATGGCGCGGGCAAGAGCACGATGATCAAAGCCATTATGGACCTCGTCCCCAAAGCGTCTGGGTGGGTTCGCATCTACGGAAAGCCATACACGCGGGCGCGGCGGGCTATCGGCTATGTGCCGCAGCGCGAATCGGTCGATTGGGATTTTCCCATCCACGCCCTGGATGTGGTGCTCATGGGGCGCTATGGGCATGTGGGATGGATCAAGCGGCCGGGTAAGCGCGATAGGGAACGGGCCGAGGAAGCCCTCGACAAGGTCGGCATGGGCGATTTCGGGCACCGGCAGATCAACCAGCTCTCCGGCGGGCAACAACAGCGCGTTTTCCTGGCGCGGGCGCTGGCGCAAGACGCGCAAATTTACTTGATGGACGAACCCTTTGCCGGGGTCGATGCGGCGACCGAGCGCGCGATTATCGACATTTTGATGGACCTGCGGGCGCGGAAAAAAACCATGCTGGTCGTCCACCACGACTTGCACACGGTCAGGCAGTATTTCGACTGGCTGGTTTTGATCAACATGCGCGTGGTGGCCGCAGGCGAAACCCGAGACGTGTTCACCGAAGAGAATTTGAACAAGACCTACGGCGGGCGGTTGACCGTGCTTTCCGAAGCCGCGCAAGCCGTTGCGGATCACCGCGGGGGGCTATGAGGTGATTTGGGACGCGACCTTTCAATTCGTCTTGCTCGGCGCGGTGCTGCTCGGCGCGACCTCGGGCACGCTCGGGGCGTTTGCCGTGTTGCGGCGGCGGAGCCTGTTGGGCGATGCCCTGGCCCATGCCGCGCTTCCGGGCGTGGCGTTGGCGTTTTTGTGGACGCAGAGCAAGGCGTTGCCCGTCCTGCTTTTGGGGGCGACCGCGTCCGGCGTCTTGGGCGTGCTCGTCATCGAGGTCATCGTCAACCACACGCGCATCAAAGCCGACGCGGCGCTCGGCATCGTGCTTTCGGTCTTTTTCGGGATCGGCATCGTGTTGCTCACGCATATCCAGCAAAGCGCGGTGGGCAATCAAAGCGGGCTGGACAAATTCCTCTTTGGGCAGGCGGCTTCGATCGTGCGCGCAGATCTGTACGTCATGTGCGCGGTGTCCGCGCTGGTGCTCCTCGGGGTCTGCGCGTTTTACAAAGAGTTTAAGGGCCTCATTTTCGACGCGGATTTTCTCGGCGCGCTGGGGTTTTCTCCGCGCTTGGTCGATCTGTTGCTGATGGGGTCGATCGTGCTCAGCGTGATGGTCGGGCTTCAAGCCGTGGGGGTCATTCTCATCGCCGCGATGCTGATTACCCCGGCCGCCGCGGCCCGATTTTGGACGGATCGGCTGCATGTGATGGTGGTCGCGTCGGGCATTTTGGGCGCGGTGTGCGGCGCGTTCGGGGTGGGCATCAGCGCGCTGGCGCCCCGCATTCCCACAGGGCCGGTGATGGTGCTCGTCGCAACGGCGGCCTTTCTCTTGTCCGCGCTGCTCGCCCCCAAGCGCGGGGTGCTCGCCCGATGGGCGCGCAAGAGGGCAAACGCGCTGCGGGAAAACAGGCAGCATTTCTTGCGGGCTTATGTCGCGTTGCAAGACAGCGAGGCCATCGCGTTGTCCGCCCTCGCCGACGAATTGCAACTGCCGCACAGCCGCGTCCAACGGCTCGCCAAACGCCTGTCGCGCGACGGGTGGATCGGCGTACACAACGGCGCGTGTTCGCTGACGGAACGCGGAAAAAAAGAGGCGGCGTTCGTGGTCAAATCGCATCGGCTTTGGGAATACTATCTGGTCTATGGGGCCATCTTGGAAACCGATCACGTCGACCGGCCCGCAGATGAGGTGGAGCACATTCTCACGCCCGAGATGATCGAGCAACTCGAAACCCTGTTGGCAAACGAAAATATCGAGGTCGATATTCACGGCACCGGCAGTGGGTATAGGAGGACAGGCGACGATGGGTGAATTTTGGGGGCCATTTTGGATCGCGCTCACAGGCGCGCTGGCCGGGGCCTCGTGCGGGCTTTTGGGCGCGTACCTCGTGTTGCGTAAGATGTCGCTGTTGGGCGACGCCCTCAGCCACGCGGTTTTGCCGGGCATCGCGATTGCGTTTTTGCTGTCGGGCAGCCGCGATGTGCTGCCGATGTTCGTCGGCACAGCCGCGTTTGGGGTGCTCGCCACGGTGTTGATCGAGACCTTTCACCGCAGGTGGCGCGTGCAAGAAGACGCGTCGATCGGCATTGCGTTCACCGCGCTGTTCGCGCTCGGCGTCGTGTTGATCACGGCATTTGCTGGGCAGGTCGATTTGGATCAAGAATGCGTGCTGTACGGGGAAATCGCGTACGCGCCGTGGGACCGCTTGTTCTGGGGCGAGCGGGACTTAGGGCCGCGCCCGGTGTGGATCCTCGGCGCGGTCTTCGCGCTCGATTTGCTGATCGTGGTGGCGTTTTACAAAGAGCTGTTGATCGCGTCTTTCGACCCGGAAATGGCGGTTTCCGTGGGCATCAGCGCCGCGCTGCTGCACTACGTTTTGATGGGGGCGGTTTCCGTGACGACCGTGGCCGCCTTCGAATCCGTGGGCGCGATTCTCGTAGTGGCGATGCTGATCGTACCCGGCGCGACGGCGTATTTGTGGAGCGATGGGTTGAAGGTCATTTTGCTCCTCTCCGCGCTGACGGGCGTCGTCTCGGCAGTCGCCGGGTATTTTCTCGCGAGCGCGTGGAACAGTTCCATCGCAGGCGCGATGGTCGCGGCGATGGGGGCGATATTCGCGTTTTCCCTCTTGTTCGCGCCGCGCTATGGCCTGTTGGGGCGGTTCGCTCGGCGGGCGCGCCTTTCCATTCGCGTGGCACGCGATCACGTCTTGCTCAAATTGCTCCGCGAACGGGAATCGCGCCAGGCCCCCGCGCTCGGCTGGGGCGATTTGGTCGACGCGGCGACGCCCCGACTTTCCGGCCTCGCGCTTCGGTCCTTGATCTGGCAAGGGCTGATCGTGCGAGAAAATGGGCGGTTCGCCCTCGCGGAACCGGGGATCGCACGCGCGACCGAGTTGCTCCGCAATCACAGGCTTTGGGAAGCCTATCTCAACCAGTTGGGGCTTCCGCCCGATCACGTCCACGATCCCGCAGACGCGCTCGAACACATCACAGACGACCGGCTCCAGCGCGAAATCCGCGCGGCACTGCCCGACGTTGCCACCGATCCGCAGGGCAAGCGCGTTCCCGAAGCGCGATGATGCGCTTGCCTCTGCGTGGCGTTTGTCTTACTTTTGACCGAGTTGAACGCCGCTTTTAAGAACGAGGAGCAAACGCGGATGACCCACCTTCTTCAACGGGCTTTTGAGAGAGCCACCGAACTCCCGCAAGAGGAGCAGGATAAATTTGCGCGTTTTCTACTGGCGGAACTCGAGGCGGAACAGCGATGGGCCGAATTGTTTCGCCATCCCAAGTCCGAGGATTTGCTGGCGCGGTTCGCCGATGATGCCCTAACGGCGCACCGAGCGAGACAGACGAAACCCCTCGATGGAGATGTTATGGCGTATAGATTTCGGAATAGGAGATAAAATGAATGCCCATCGCATTGAAACGGTGATACGCCAAGACAGAACGGTTGTGCTAACGGATTTGCCTTTTCGGGCGGGGGAGCCGGTCGAAGTCACGATCTGCCATCGCGCTTCAAAACGCCGCGAAAAAGATCGCTATCCGCTGCGTGGCGTGCCGATAAAATACCTCAACCCTACCGAACCCGTGGCGCGAGAAGATTGGAGTATCTCGCAATGATTGTGCTCGATACGCACATTTGGGTCTGGTGGGTTCACGGGGACGAACGCCTCACGGATCCACAAGTGGCTTGGTTGCAACAATACGAGTCTCAAGGGCTTGGAGTAAGTGCAATTTCATGTTGGGAAGTTGCTAAATTGGTCGAGTACAATCGGCTTATCTTACCTTGTCCTGTTGATGATTGGATGGATCAAGCCCTCTCATATCCGGGCATTCGATTTCTCGAGTTGACGCCGCAAATTGCAATTGAGTCAACACAATTGCCCGTTGGATTTCACAAAGATCCTGCAGATCAGATTATCGTTGCCACGGCGAGAATCCACAACTGTCAATTGTTGACAGCAGATGCAAAGATATTGGGTTATCGACAGGTTAAACCCCTGAAGTATGGGAGCGGGACATGATCAGCCAAGCGTCACAGGATTATTTGAAAACCATTTACAAACTGGCGCATGGGCAGAACCCCGTAGCGTCTGTGACGACCTCGCTGCTCGCCGAGAACCTGTCGGTCGCGCCTGCGTCTGTCACCAATATGCTGAAGAAACTCGCGTCCATAAAACTGGTGGAACACACGCCGTATCAGGGCGTCGTGCTCACGCCGACGGGCGAGCGAGTCGCGCTCGAGGTCCTCCGCCACCACCGCTTGCTCGAGCTCTATTTGTCCGAAGTGCTCGGCTTTGATTTGGACAAAGTCGATGCCGAGGCCGACCGCTTGGAACACGTCATTTCCGAGGAATTTGAGAATAAAATCGACCGCGCTTTGGGCTATCCCACGGTCGATCCGCACGGCGCGCCCATCCCGCGCAAAGACGGGTCCATCGAGTACGGCGATTACCTGTGTCTGTCAGAAGTCCCGCCGGGCGAACGGGTGCGCGTGATGCAAGTGAGCGATCAAAGCGCGGAAATGCTGCGCTACATGGCGACGATGGGCATTCGGCCCAATGTCGCGATCGCCGTCGTGGACCGCGCGCCATTTAACGGCCCAATGGAAATCGTGGTCGATGGCGAGACCGCGCATTCCCTCGGCCTTGAAGTGGCCGCGCACATCTACGTTTCACCCTTGGAGAAAGAATGATCAGGCGTCTCGTTTTGTTGGCGGTAATTTTATTTGGAGGCGGATCCGCGCACGCACAAGTTCCGCCCGATTTTGTGCCGGGAAGCGCGTTGCACGATGTGTATTGCCGCGCCTGCGCGCACTTCTACCCCGAGGTCCTGCCCGCCGACAGCCCGTTTCGCTTGGACAGGGCGGTTTGCGGCACCTCGGCGGTGATGGGCATTCTCGCACATTGGGAACGCTTGCCGCGCTCGGCCAAAGAGGCGTTTGCCTTTCTCCAGCAACGGCCCATTTTGCGCGAATCGATCCTGTCGTCGGAAGGTCATTTCAAAATTCACTACAACACGGTGGGCATTGACGCGGTCGATCCCACCGACGCAGACGGCAATGGCACGCCCGATTACGTGGATGAGGCCGCGCGCGCTTTTGAAGATGCTTGGGATTTGCAGATCGATCAGATGGGCTACCTACCCCCTCCGTCCGATGGCGATGGCGCGTACGATATCTACATCAAAAATCTCGCTCGCCAGGGGGCTTATGGCTATACCTATCCGATAGCCTATCCGGAAACGATCACGCCGAGTTACATGGAAATCGACAACAATTTTACGGATGCCATTTACCGCACGCGCGGCTTGGATGGCTTGCGCGTGACCGCGGCGCACGAGTTTTTTCACGCGGTTCAATTTGCGTATTACGCCGATTATGGCGCGGCGTGGTGGCAGGAACTCACGGCCACTTGGATGGAGGATGTCGCCTATCCCGCCGTCGATGATTTTTACCAGTATATGCGCTGTTCGAGTATTTATTCGTGTTTTTACGATACGCCCGAATTGTCATTGGCCGCCGGTCTTCAGGATGCTCGCCTCCACGCTTTTGGCGCGGCGGTTTTTGCCCACCACGTCGAGCAGATCTACGGCGCGGATGCCATAAAAAACGTTTGGGCACACCTCAAGCGGCGCGACCCGAGCACCTATCGCCTGTCGCTGATCGACGAGGCGATGCCCTTGGGGGGCTTTGCCCAAGTGATGCCGAGGTTTTCCGCGTGGAATTACTTGACCGACATCCGCGCACGCGCAGGGTATTACACGGAGGCGAGGGATTTGCCCTCCATCGCGCACGCCGCTGTGTTTCTCGGCACGGGCGGATCGCATTCCGGTTCCGCGACTGTGGATCACTTGGGGGCGACCTACATTGCCGTGCCGACGTCAAGCGTCGCGGGCGGGCTTCGCGGCGAGTTCGCGTTGGACGCAGACGGGGAGTGGACCCTGTTGGTGTTGCTGATTTCACAATCCGGCGTGGAACTGCTGTGGCCGCGCGGAACCGTGGTGGTCATTCCCGATGCGAACCGGTTTGACGAGGTCGCGTTCATCGCGATGGAAACATCGCTATCGGGCGAAGGGCGGCGCGTGGATTACACCCTATCCACAGGCGGCAGCACCGCGACCGATCTCGTGGGCGATCTCGACGGCGATGGCAACGTTGCATTTGCCGATTTTGTGCGCTTTGCCGAGGGCTATGGCCGTTTGCACACGGACGCGGCGTACGATCTCAGGGCGGATTTCAACGGGGATGGCCCCATCGATTTTTTTGATTTTCTCATTTTTGCCTCTCATTTTGGCGAATCGCGTTAAGGAGCGCGTCGTGATTGCATTGCGAAAAGAAAAAGAACTCGATTTGATGGTCGAGGCCAACCGCGTCGTGGGCATGGTGCATCGCGCCCTCAAACCGCTGATCAAACCGGGGACGACGACCGAGGAATTGGACGAGGTAGCCGAAGAGGTGATCCGAGCACGCGGCGCAGAACCCGCGTTTAAGGGCTATCGGTTGCGCGATTCGGTGGTCGCGTATCCGGCCGCGACCTGCATTTCGATCAACGAACAGGTGGTACACGGGATCCCCAGCAATCGCAGGCTGATGGACGGCGATATCGTCGGCATCGATGTCGGCGCGAAATTGCGCGGCTACTACGGGGATCAGGCGATCACGCACGTCGTCGGCGAGATTTCCGACCGGGAAAGGGAATTGCTCGAGGTGACGCGCGAGGCATTGTTCAAGGGCATCGAACAAGCGGTCGCCGGGCGACGCCTGAGCGATATTTGCGGCGCGGTGCAACGCTGGGTCGAGCGATTCGGGTTTTCCGTGGTGCGGCAGTTCGTCGGGCACGGCATCGGGCGCAGGTTGCACGAAGAACCCGCCGTGCCGAACTGCCTGCCGCTGGATCGAAACCCGCGCTTGCGAAAGGGGATGGTGCTCGCGATTGAGCCGATGGTCAATTTGGGCACGCACGATGTGGTGGTCGCCGATGACGGCTGGACCGCGTCCACGGCCGATGGGTTGCCCTCGGCGCATTTTGAACATGTGGTCGCCATCACGCATGCCGAGCCGCGCATTTTGACGATGTTCGAGGAAGAGATCCATGCGTAGATTTGTCGTTTGCAGTCTGATCGCCGTGCTGATGTCTTGCAGCCAGCACTACGAAGAAGGGGCGCATCCCCCGCCAAAGCCGCCGACCGTTTCCGAGCCTCCTGCGCCACAGCCGCGGACCGAGTCTGCCGCTGTGGTTTCCGGGACGATTCGATTGGCCGAGGGGTTTGACGCGCGCGTCGGACGCGATGCCGCGCTGTTTATCATCGCGCGCCCGGCCCCGGTGGGCGGCCCGCCCCTGGCCGTGAAGCGGCTCGCCATTCCCGCATTCCCGCACGCCTACACCCTGACGCAAAGCGATGCGATGATCGCGGTTGATTGGGATGAGATCGACGCGCTGTACGTCTCTGCAAAAATCGACGCGGACGGGCAGGTGGGCGGCGCGAAAACAGGCGATCTCGAAGGGATTCACGCGCACAACCCGGTCGCGCCCGGCGCTGTGGATGTGGATATTTTGATCGATAAGGCAACGCCATGAAGAACGCTAAGTGCAACTTCTGCGGGAGTGAACGCTGCGAAGAGCGGCGCATTGACTATCTTTACAGCCACCGAGACCAATACCTCTTGGTGCCCAACACGCCGGTCGAAATCTGCCTTCACTGCGGGATGATCTACTACGATGCTGCCGTGCTCAAGGAAATCGAACGCCGCTTCTTTTCCATTCAAAATAAACGGGAAGAACCCGATCGGTACATCGAGATGCCGACCGTGGCGTACTCTTGAGAAATCGCTATGGACTACACGATTATTCACGCGCACAATCAGGTCATGCCCGGCGTTGCAGATGTGGATATTTTGATCGATAAAGTGCATTAAGATTTTGCTGGCTCCGATGCGTAAAAACGATGTACGCAAAAGATAAGCCCGGGCTCGCGATGAACTCGGGCTTGTTGTTTTTCGAGGGATGGCGCGGAAGGTCAGCATTTAGCACAGGTATCGCCTTGGGGTAGTTGCTCGCCCATCGCCTTTACTCCCGCGCGTATTTGGGATTGCCGAAGCCGTCGTTGACGATGTGGGAACGGGCCGGGATTTCGGATTTGTCGGGGATGATGAGGTCGAGTTCCGTGCTGTTTTCGACGATGGTGCCGTCGCCTACGCGCACGTGGTCTCCGAGGATGATTTTCCCCGGATCGCGCGCGCCGGACCGCACGGTGCCGAGCACGACGGACGACGCGATTTGGCAACCGGTGCCGGTTTCCACAAAGCCGTAAATATCCGTGCCGCTGCCGATGGTGGAGCGGTCGCCGATCGCGACCGGGCCGAGCAGGGTGGCGTCGGTGCCGATTTTGACAAAATTGCCGATGGTGGGATGCCGTTGCCGCGCCCGTTCCGTGATCCCGCCGAGGGTACAGGGGTAGATGATGCAGCCGTAGCCGATCACGCCGGTTTGCCCCGTGGTGAGGCCGCGGTGCGGGTGTTCGAGAAAATTGGCGTCTGCAATGGTGGTTTCCGGATGGATGTCGGCCTGGTAATAGCGTCCGCCGAGTTCGGAGATAGCGCGCGGCAGCAAGGGGATGGGCATATCGTCAAACGTTTCGATCTCGCCTTTTTGCGTCAGGGCATGGGCGATGTCATGGTAGAACAAAACGCGCCATCCGGGGTACGCGCTGGCGACGAGTTGCATCTGATACGCCAAAGCCGATTCCAAGCCCTTGCCCGCGAGAAAGGCTTCGTAAGGCGCGAAAGACCGCACTTCGATGGCCTCGTCGATGATCGGGGAAAACGTCCATGAAGCGAGGTCGTCTTCGTCCAAGCCGTGCGCGTTTCGCAAGTACGCATCCCACACCGAGGGATCTCGAAGAGATGCAAACCGGTTCCACAGGGCGCGGGTTTTCAGGCGGGGCAACCGAGACACGAGCGCGAACGCGGATTGGAGCGCGCGATCTTCTATCGGGCCGCCTTCGCCCTGCGCGGCCTGAAGCGATTGGTAGATCATCGCGTAGAGCTGATCCACGATTTCCTCGATGTTTGCGATCAGGGTCGCCTGCGCGGCTTCAGACGCATTGTGCGAGCCGGGCGCGACGCATTCGAGCAAGTTGCCGAGCACGGTCTCGAGCAAGTCCCGATTGACAAACCCGCGTCCCGAACGCTGCGACAAAATCGCCCGGTTGATGGGGTCAACGCGCATGGCGGTCAGTTCTTCGGCCGCGTAAATCGGTCGGATCTGATCGACGACCCTTTCGAGGATCGGGCGTTTGCGGTTTTCATACGCATGGTCGAACAAGGTGGTGTCGTTCACGGAGAACCTCCTCAACTTCCCGTAGAGCGGTAATGGCGCACGCCAATTTTCCAGACTTGGAGGGCAGCGACGAGAAAGACGATGCAGATGATGGGCGCGATCCATTGCGCGACGACGGGAAATCCGAGGGGATCGCCGCGGTCGAGAATGGCTAGCGCGGGCAGGTAATTTACGCACGCGAGGGGGACGACATAAATAAAAAACTTGCGGAAATAGGCGCGGTAAATGCTCATGGGATACTGCGCGGTCTGCACGCCCCCATACGTCATGGTGTTCATCAGCTCGAGGGATTCGGTGGTCCAAAACGCGAGCGTGGCCTGAATGACCACGAGGCCCACAAACAGGCAGGCCCCGCCGAAGACGGCGAACAACGCGAGGCCGCCCTTGGGCACAGACCACGCGATGTCGAGGGTGTGACACGCCCAAAAAAAGACGATCGCGCCCTGGAGCAGGCGCCCGACCCGGCGCAGGGTGAGTTCCTGCCCGGCGAGTTGCAAAGCCGTGCTGCGCGGCCGGAGCAAGAGGCGGTCGAAATCCCCGCTTTTGACCATCGTGCCAAACGTGTCAAACCCACGCGATGCCGCGTCTGCAAACGCAAAGGCGATGTTGATCATGCCGTAGAGAAAGGCGACTTCCGGGAGCGTCCATCCCTGGATGTGTTCAAATCGCGCAAAGAGCGCGGCGATCGCGAGAAATTCGATGCCGGAATTGACGAAATGCCCGAGCGAGAGCATGAGGAACGACGCGCGGTACTGCATCTGGCTGCGAACCGATTGGCTCAAGTAATGCGCGTACAGGCGAAGCGCGTTGGTCACGACTTATCCCCCTTGCGCCACGAGCCGGCGAATGCCGCGGTTGAGAATGAGATGCCCCGCCGCGATCAGCGCGATGAGATGCCCGATTTGAAACGGCAAGTGCGCCCAGATTTGGCCTGCCGCGAGGTGGCCGAGGTAAAAGCGAAAGGGGATGTCCATCAGGTATCGAAACGGGAGGAGGTCGATCACCACCTGCGCCCAGTCCGGGAAAAACACCAAGGGGATGGTCACCCCGCTCAACAAGAACGCCGACGCCGCGACGAGCACGCCAATGCCCTCGCCCGATACGGTCCACAACAGGGAAATGTTCAACAGATTGGTAATCGCCGCGCCGATGAGAATCGCAAAGAGCATGGAGACGAGCCACGCACTTGCCGCCGGCAAATCGGGCGGCAGGCCCATGTCGAAAAAGGCTATCGCGGCGATGCACAGGGGCAGGGCGCGAAACACCCCGGGCGCCGTGCGTTGCGCCATCGCGCGGCTGTACCAAAAGAAATACAAATTGGCAGGGCGCAGGAGTTCATAGACCACATTGCCCGAGCGCACCATGTCGCGGATGTCCGTATCCATAGCATAGGGGAGGAGGATGAGAAATGCCTGACTGAGCCAAATATAGGTGACGACTTCCGGATAGGTCATGGGCTGTGCCGCGGTGGCGGATCGAAAAAACGCCTCGAAGATCATGATGCGGATGACGCCCCAAAAGAGTTGCGTGCCAAACCCGGCAAACGCCGCCGCGCGGTATTGCAAGAGCGTGCGGAATCTCGCGGAGAAGACCGCTGTGTAGGATTTGATGGGAGATAAGTATGCGTCCATTTCGATCAGTCCTCGAGGTCGCGATCTGTTGTTTTACCTATGGATTCTCGGCGTAAAGGCGCGAGATGATTTCCTCGATGGGCGCGTTTTCGACAAAGAGATCGCGCACGGGGTGCCGTGCGGTGATGCGGGCGATCAACTCTGCGGTGGGCACGCGGTTGGGGTCAAACGCGAGGTGCACGCGATGCCCGTCTCGCAAGACCACGCGAGCGTCCGGATCCGCGATGTCCTCCACGCCTTCGAGATCGACGATCAGGCGCCGCTCTTTTGTGACCCGGGCGCGGAGGTCTTCCAACGTGCCATCGGACAAAATGCGCCCCTGCGCGATGACCATGACCCGCGTGCAGAGGGCTTCGATGTCGTCCATGTCGTGCGTGGTGAGGATGACCGTGATGTTTTGCTCGCGGTTGAGACGTTTGATGAAGTCGCGCACCGCGAGTTTGGCAACCGCGTCGAGGCCAATGGTGGGTTCGTCCAAAAACAAGATGGCCGGGCGATGGATGAGGGCCGCGGCGAGGTCGCAGCGCGTGCGTTGTCCCAAACTGAGTTGGCGCACCGGGATGTCGAGGAGGTCTTCGAGGGCGAGCAGGGCGATCAATTCATCGCGGGTTTGCCCGTATTGGCGCGGGGCGACGCGGTAGATGTCGCGGAGCAGATCGAAAGATTCGATGACCGGCAAATCCCACCACAGTTGCGTGCGTTGCCCAAAGACCACGCCGATTCGCGCGACGTGCGAGACGCGCTCTTTCCACGGGACGCGCCCGAGGATTTCACAGCGTCCCGCATCCGGCACCAGAATGCCGGACAAGACTTTGACGGTGGTGGATTTCCCCGCGCCATTCGGCCCGATATAACCGACGAGTTCTCCGGGTGCTATCGCAAACGAGATGCCGTCCAAAGCCGCGATCTGGCGATACTCGCGATGCACAACGCCGCGCAACGCGCCCCATACCCCGGGCTGCCGCTGGGCGATGTGAAAGGTTTTGATGAGATTTTCGACGATGATGTGGGACATGGGATGAGTCCAATACAAGGGGGTGCATGGCTTCTTTAAGGGATGTATCAAAGGCTGATTCGATGGCTTTGAACGGATCGGTCAAGCCATGAAAAACCGCAAATTCCTCCGCGTTTCCCCTCTGAGCGGTATGTGAGGTTTTGACCGCCAAAAGCGAATGCCTTTGCGTCGCCGATTTTAACGCGCGCGGGGAATCGCATCGTCCCCTACACCGCGGGCTTTATCGCCGTGGTCAGCGGCGCGTTATTCGGCCTCAAATCGCTTTCCCTCACGGCCTTTCTCGTGTTCACGTACGGCACGTCGTTTATGCACTTTATCTACGATGGCATGATCTGGAAATTGCGTCGTCCCCGCGTGGCCCGCGCCGTCGCCAGTTCCCCATAGCCTTTGGGCTGTGCGCCCCCGTCTCCCCCTTTTATTTTTGGACAGGCACGGGGGCCTGTCCCTACGATTGCGATTGCTTCTCCCGTCTCCCGTCTTCCGTCTCCCGTCTCCCGTCTTACCTCTTCCGTCTCCCCTCTCCCGTCTCCCCTTCTCTTACAAATCCATTTTGATCTGGATATTCAACGTCCGCTGACGCTCGTACCCGCCCGCGCCGTCTGGTCGGTATGTAAATTCGACGTCCCACACCATCCCCACGTTGGCGACGGGTTCCAGAACCACGAGATACCCAAAGCGCGTATCGGGTGTGGTATCGAATAATTTTCCCAAGTCGCTACCCCGCACGCGCTTTTCAAAATACCCCTCGGCGCGGGCTACCTTGTGGAGGCGCGTCAAAAATTCGGGCGCGAATCCCACGCGGCCTTCCACGATTTGCGCGTCGCTGGCCTCCCCGGTCAAATACTGATAGGATCCGCTCGCCAACAAGGTGCGGTAGATGTTCAAAAACGCCTCGCCAAATACCCCGCGCCTAGACGCATCTTGCAAAGTGGATTCGCGCGTGGTGATGGCGCCCGTGGTCGGATCGACAAGTGCGCGGTTGACATCGTAAAGCGCGTCAAAATGCCCGTGTTGAAATCGCCCCTGCGTCCATTGGTATTCGGCGCGCAAGCGCAACGGCCCCGCTTCGAACATCATCCCGGGCAAGCTGATGCCCGTGCCGGTTTCCCCATCCAAAATTCGCCCGATGCCCGCATAGACCTCTGCGCGGAGATGTGGCTTATCGACAAAGGGATAGGCCACATCGACACTCGCGGCGGCAAACGCATCGCGCGGGTGATTTGCGCGAATCGAATCGGGCAGGCCGCGCAGTTGGTCCGTATCGACCACCGCGGTGACGCCCACGTCCAAGAGCGGCAACGGGTAAAATTCCACGCGCCCACCCACGAGGGGCCCGGCGTCTTCTAAATCCAACACCTCGCCCACATCGCCGATCAGGGTTCGCACGGTCATTTTGTCGCCCCAAAAATTGCGAATTTGCACGTCCAAGCCCATGCGTTTTATACCAGGCGCGCCGTGCGTATTGCGGTAGTTCCGCATCAACATCCCCGATCCCAACGTGACCCCTTCCATCGCGCCGGCCTGCAAGTACAACCGCCGCGACCGATCATTGGCTCGACCATAGCGCAGGTAGTGAATTTTTCGCAACGCGCTCTCAACGCCTTTTCGCCGGGTCGAAAAATCCCATCCGCTGTTCCGCACGCGCCCTTCGGGATCTAAAAAAAGCTCCAGATCAAAGACGACTTCCAGTTCGCCCAGACGCATGCCGGGTTGCAGGTCGAGGCGTTGCCACTGCGCTTGCCCGACCGTTATCGTGCCCATCAGGCCAGACAGGTCCCATTCTGCCCGTACATCTGCAAAAAACCCTTGCAAAAGCAACCCCCAAAACGCGACAACCCAACAAAATCGGCACGGCATAGAACACCTCCAAAATGGAATCGGCGGAACGGGGAGAGAGGGGAGACGGGGGTTAGCCACAAAAGGCACAAAAACACAAAAAGGCGATGTCCCGTGCTCGGCCAAAGATACAAGAGGCAAGACGGGAGACGGAAGACGGGAGACGGGGTTAGCCACAAAAGGCACGAGCGGGGTACAACTGGCGACAGCCAGTTCACAACACAAAAGGCGATGTCCCGTGCTCGGCCAAAGATACAAGAGGCAAGACGGGAGACGGGAGACGGGAGACGGAAGAGGCGTAGTGGGCAGGGGTCAGTTCGCCATGTAACCATCACCTGTAGGGACAGGCCCCTGTGCCTGTCCGTGCATCCCGCGGCGAAACGGTCAGAGATCAGTCCACCGCGCCCGCCTGAAGATACAAGAGGCAAGACGGGAGACGGGAGAGGCAAGACGTAAGCAATTCATCGGTGAACGGACTCATCCCATCCCCTCAACGCATCGTAGGGGCGATGTCTCCGTGCTCGCCCGAATCGGTGAATAGATGGAATGGGGTCATTGAAGTGCGCCGGGTTTTGGGTCTGTCGTGCGAGGACAGGCACGGGGGCCTGTCCCTACGGTTGATATGGATGAAACAGCCGGAGAAAGTCAAACCCATTGTGCGAGGACAGACACGGGGGCCTGTCCCTACGGATAATGGGGCGGGCGGACTGACCTGGGTGCAGATGACACGGGGGCCTGCCCCTACGGGTGACCTGATCCCCGACCGTTGTTTCTCATCTATTTTCCCGTTGCCTCAACATAAGACTCTTTCTCCATTGTGGTCAAGTGCAGACCTCAAAAACCGGAACTTACCCTTTTTGTTAGGCGTCACCACCATAGTTTTTGCGGATGGAGTTCAAATCGTTTGGAACCATTGACAAAAAGGCCGGGAGACGATATAATTGGGCGGATGTCCGAAAGGTCTTTTCCCGCTGTTTGCCCCAGAGGAGAATGTCATGAAAATTGCATTGCGGTTCTGTATGGTCGCCTTGGCTTGTTGCGCGGCGTTGCCGGTTTTTCCCGAAGAAAGCGACACGTCTGAACGAGACAAAATTTTTCGCAATACGATGTTTGCCCTAAGCCAACGCCAGATCGATGCGGGAGAGGTCAACGAGGCCGTGACGAGTCTCCAGCGCATTTTGGAAGTTTTTCCCGAAGACGCCCATGTGCATTCGCAACTGGGGTATATCTATCTCAACCGGAAGGAATTTAAGGCGGCAGAGGAGGCATTTCGGGCCGCGAAAAAGCTCGACAAAAAACTCGTTGAAGCCTACGTGGGATTGGGCCTGACGTATGCCGAATCGCCCACGCGCGGGTTGCAATCCTATTACAATTTTCGCAGGGCCATCGCCGAAGCCAAGCGCGCCACCAAAATCGATCCCGACTACGGCCCGGCCTATCGCCTGCTCGGCGAGGTCTATGAGCGGTTTCAAGAAGACCACGACAAAGCCATGCAGTATTACGAAAAATACGTGAAACTCGAGCCCGACAATCCCGAGGGGCTGTACTACTTTGGCTTGGCGTGTGTGCAAGCGAAAAATTTCGACAAAATTCTCGAATACATCGCCCCCTATCTCTCCACGCATACCGACGTGGTTCAACTCTTGCCCATTGTCGCACAGGGTCATTTTTATAAGGACGACGCGCAAAAAGCCTTGGAATACTTCGAGCGTTACCTCGCCAACATCGAAGGCAGTGAACGCGCCCACTACACCAATATCGCGTACGTCGCTTCGGGCACGGAACTCGAAGCGTACCGCGCCACGGCGCCGGGGGCCGAACAACGGGCGTACCGCGAGCAATTTTGGGCGCGGCGCGATCCGGATATCCTGACCAAAATCAACGAGCGCGTGATCGAACACTACCGGCGAACGTGGTATGCGCGCACCTATTTCTCGTCCAATGTCTATCCGTGGGATCAGCGCGGCACGGTTTACATTCGGTATGGCGAACCCGATTACCGCTCGCGCTCCAACGACCGCAATTTCGTCCAAACCGCCGAAGTCGAGCGCGTGCGAACGCAGATGGCCGTCGACATCTACGGCCCTGAAGCGGCTTTTTTCACCTTCACGGGCCCGGTCTTTCCCATTCGCGCCAACCGCGAATCCGGGTCGCTCTTCGAAACGAGCAGCCCGGATGATCCCGTTGAGGATGTCAGCGCAGACGAAGAAATTACGGGCGAACGTCCCGAACTCGAAAGCGGCGTGGACGAGGGATACCAACTCGGGTTCGAGCGCAACCCATTCGACCGCGATGGCAGCGTCGAAGGCGTCTTGGACGAGCAAACGGGGCAGCTCAATACCCGCTTGCAATTTGGCAGGTACGCGCCGATCACCATCGGCAATGAGATCGACACGGTGCCGTGGGAAACCTGGACTTATATTCAACTCAACGGCGGCATCGAGATCACCTTTACCGACGAATGGGGCAATGGCCGCTACGACTTTGCCCCGTTGCCGGAAGCCACCGTCGAAGACGCCGAAGCGATTTCCTACATCGCCCGCATGACCGAACACACGCCCGAGGTCATCTACCAACAAACCGTATCGACTTCCCCGGACTTTTATCGCCCCGGCCTGCCCGGCGACGTGCTCAATTTTTACTACGACTTGGCGCACTTTCGCGGCGCCGATGGGCAAACCGATCTCGAGATTTACTACGGCATCCCGCCCGAACAGGTCGAAATCGAGCAAGAAGCCGATTCGAGTTTCATCCACGTCCAACTCGCGGTCGCGCTGGCCAATGAAGGCCACACGTCCATCTATCGCACCTCGGATGCGTTCTTGTATCGCGGCGCGCAAGTCGCGGCAGAACCCGGCTCTTTCGTGCCCGAAATCGTCAAAACGCGCGTGCCGCCCGGCAAATACGAATTGCAAGTGCAGATGAAAGACCTCATTTCCGGGCGCACAGGCCTCTATCGGCAAGAACTCGAAGTTAGGGACTACCAAATCCCAGAGCTCCAAGTCAGCGAAATCCAACTGGCCTCGAGCATCGCGGATGAAGGCGAGGCGAAATTTCAAAAAGAAGACGTGTGGATCATCCCCATTCCCACGCGCAGCTATGCCGAAACGCAAAATGTCTATGCGTACTTTGAAATCTACAACCTGACCAAAGACGATTTTGGACAAACCCGGTACAAAACCGAATACCGCATTCGCTCGAGTGCCATGCCCTCTGTCGGCGTGTTCGGCGCGGTGGCGACCGGGTTGCGCGCCATTTTCAGAACGAGCAAACCCCAAGTGGCGATCACCAACGAACGCTCCGGGCGCGATGCCGACGAGCGCGAATACGTGGAAATCGTGCTCAGCAAAGTCAAATCCGGCGTCAACGCCCTCGAGATCATCGTAACCGATCTGGTCAGCGGCAAGAGCGTGGAGCGCGAGGTGCGTTTCCGCTATGGAAATTGAAAAGGCGGATGCTCGGAGTTTCACTTTGATGGAGGCGGTTTTTGAACTTGCTTCTTCCCTCTCCCGTCTCCCGTCTCACTGGGGCCTATGTCGCATCGCAGGCCCTGTTTTTTTATTTAAGGGATTATTACTCTGTAAATTAAATTATCTTCAATTTTGATACGCACAAATCAGCACCGACATTGCTCGCTTTTCTAATAACTTTGGTCCTGTAGCATCGTGGGTTGCTTTCGATGCCTTCGGCGACCTACTTTTTGTCTACAGCAACAAAAAGTAGGCAAAAAATGCCGCTCTCATGCGCCGAGGGGCTAGCACAGCGCAAACCGCTTTTGTAGCAGGACGACATGCGCCAGCCTGCAAGGTGGGTTGCAAAATGGATGTTGGTTGCGAAACGGACTTACGCGCTGTGCGTGATGACTTTCCTTGAGGGGCTTTTGAGATGGCCTGTTGGGCGATGGCTTAATTGACGTACGGCACCACTGACGTACGGCACCACGTCCGTCACGCTCATAAAAAAGAAATCCATAATTATTTAATTTACGGAGTATTATGCGTATCATCGCAGGCGAATTTAAGGGCCGCCGCATCGCCTTTCGCAATGAGCGGTACGGCAATGCCCGCGTCACTTCTGATTTTGTCAAAAAAGCCGCGTTCTCCTCGCTCGGCGAATTTCTGTC
This sequence comes from Candidatus Latescibacterota bacterium, assembly GCA_965242535.1. Classification (GTDB taxonomy): domain Bacteria; phylum Latescibacterota; class UBA2968; order UBA2968; family UBA2968; genus VXRD01. Next base: position 2,221,566 of record OZ251458.1, on the reverse strand, counting down.
TGGCAAATGGTTTCTCGATCTCTTTGCCTGCTCGGGGCAAATCGGCCTCGAAGCCTGTAGCCGCGGCGCGCGCGTGGTCATCAATGAACCGGATCGCCGTTGCAACCGCTTCATCGCGCAACTCATCGACCAGTGGCGCCTCGGCGACCGCATCCAACTTTACGCGCGTTCCGCCCAAGCCCTTTTGCCCCAACTCGCCCGGTCGCAGTCTCGCTTTGACGTCATCTACCTCGATCCCCCGTACCGCGCGCGATTAGACGGCCAGCCCATGTCTTTCGCCGTGCTCGCCCGCCTCGCAACGACCCCCATCCTCGCGCCCAATGCGCGCATCCTCGTCCAACACGCCGTTCAGACAACCCTCCCCGAATCCTTCCCGACCCTCGCCCTTTCCCGACAAAAAAAATACGGCGATACCGTGTTGAGCACGTACACCCATTCCGCCACTTTCTAACTTGCCATCCGCCGGCAAAATCGCTAAGTTTTGACGCCGTTGAAATCCCATACCACGAGAGAGGAGGAATGACCGATGGACAAACTCAGTTCCGCCGTCGATTTTAGACCGCGCAGCCGCCAGCTTTACATGGGCGACATGCCTTGGCTTCCGCGCATCACGGATAAGGCCCGCGCCAAGTTGCGGGGTTGCATCGGCGACTATGTCTATCCGTGCCCGGCCGACCGAAAGTTCCTGGAAGAACTCGGGATCGAAGCCGAAGAATTTACAGCCATTGTCGCGTCTAGCCCGACCGACAGCGAAGTCATCGAAAAGGTGAAGCCCATCTGGGAGAAGTCACATCCCGAATAGAGATGCAACAACAGACAACGAAAAAAGCCGTCACAATGCGTGGCGGCTTTTTTTTTATGGGAGCAATTAAAACTCATGCGCGGAACAATTCGCCCATGCGCCTGCCTAGGAATCGCCCGGCCAAGAACAAACTCGCGATCAACAACACCATGCCGAAAACGCCCATCGCACTGGCTAAAAACGCGCCGTCTGCAATGCGGCCCATCAGCGCGTAAATCGCTTTGGTAATCGGGTAGTACTCGTCTTTGAGGGCCAAAATCAAACTGTCGCTCACTTCGAGCATGGCAAAGGCAAAACACAAAATGCCGCCTGCCACCAGATTGGCTAAAATCAGCGGGAACGTAATTTGGAACAGGGTGCGGAGCCGGGACGCGCCCAAGTTTCGCGCCGCTTCTTCGAGGGTGATGCTCGTCTGCTGAAATCCCGCGTACGCCGCGCGCACCATATAGGGCAACCGCCGCACGGCGTAGGCGATGACCAGCAGTGGGACGGGATAGTGTCGCGCATCCAAAAACGTGCCCGAATACCCGGCCAAATACCCAAACGCCAGCACCAGCCCGGGCAGGGCCAAGGGCAACATCGCCATCGCGTCCAAAACGCCTTTGTACGGAATGCGCGTGCGCGTGAGCAAATAGGCAATGGCGATGCCCAGCCCGATATCCAAGGTCGTGCTCAACACGCTCAACACCAGGCTCATCTCAATGCTCGACAGGGACATCGGGTGTTCGAACACCATCGCGTAAAATCGCCCGGTCGTCTCTTCGGGCAGCACGGTCATAAACCACCGCTCGGCGACGGACGTCAAAACCACGCTCGCATGCGGGATCATCGCCAGACCGGTCAGGGAGAGCATCGCGGCGTAGATCATCAGCGTCGTCCCCCGAGACGCGCGCCTCGAACCGGAATGGATGTACCCGCGCGCGATCATCTCGTAGCGGCGATTGCCCAAAGTGGCTTTGGACAGGTAAAAGAAAAAGACCGTCAGCAACAGCACGAAGACCACGAGCGCGTAGGCCATCGGGTTTTCGTTGATATCTTCGATGGAATTGAAAATCTCGACCGCCACCACTTGCCGGTAATTGAAAATGAGCGGCGTGCCCAAATCGGTGAACGCCCAGATAAAAACGATGATGGCCCCGGCGAAATAGCCCGGCAACATCAGCGGAAAGGTCACGGTGCGAAACAGGCGAAACCCGCTGCTGCCCATGTTGCGCGCCGCGTCTTCCAAGCTCGGATCGACATTGGCCAGCGCCGCGGCGATATTGAGATACATAATGGGATAGAGATGCAGGACTTCCAAAATCACCACGCCCACAAACCCGCCGCCGCCAAACCAGTCTATGGGTTGGTCGATGAGGCCCAAATCCAAAAGCAGCAAATTGATCGAGCCAAAGCGCGCGAACATCTGCTTCATGCCGATGGCCCCGACAAATGGGGGCAAGACCATCGGCACCAAAATCAGGCCATTGACGAATCCCTTGCCGGCAAAATCGTATCGCACCAGCAAAAACGCCAGGGGCAAACTGAGCAAGGTGGTCGCGATGGTCGTGATCATGCCCAGCCGAAAGCTGTTGAGAATGGCCTCTTGATAAACCGGACTGGTGACCATCAATTCGTAAAACGCAAACGTGATCCTGCCGTCGACCACCAGCGATTGCACAAAGGCATACCACAGGGGATAAAACAAGAACAGGGCGAAAAACGCGATCAGGCCCAACAGAAAAAGGAGGGTGGGCCAATTGAGGTCAAACCGCTTCATCGCGCTCCTCCTCGTCGTCGCGCAATGCGATGACGCGCTCGGGCGAAAAACGCACGCGCACCTCATCGCCTGGGCGCGTCTCCCGCGCGGTCGCGCCGTATTTGATCAACTTGATTTGATCGCCATTTGCCAATTCGACGAAAAATTGCTCGACCTCGCCCAAATAAATGGCCCGCCGCACGCGCCCACCTAGCACATTGTCCGCCGCATCGGGTTCGCCGATGAGAAAATCCAGGGCCTCGGGGCGAACCGCGCACAGGACGCGATCCCCCACCTGCGCGTTCTCGTATCCCGCCCGCCCGCGAATGGCTCCCACATCCGTTGCGACCGCCACCTCGGGATCTATGGATTCGATCTCGCCGGAAATCAAATTGATCTCGCCGATGAAATCCGCGACAAAGCGCGTGGCCGGTTGCGTATAAACCGCGCGCGGCGCGCCGATTTGCGCCACTTTGCCCATTTGCATCACCGCGAGGCGATCCCCCATCCCCAAGGCTTCTTTTTGATCGTGTGTCACATAGACCATCGTCACGCCCAAGGCGCGTTGCAAGTCCTGCAACTGCTCGCGCAACTCCAACCGCAATCGCGCATCCAAGTTGGACAGGGGTTCGTCCAAGAGCACGACCCCCGGTTCGATGACCAGGGCCCGCGCCAGGGCCACGCGCTGTTGTTGCCCGCCCGAAAGCTGATTGGGCGACCGCTCGGCGTAGCCGCCCATCTGCACCATTTCCAGGGCGCGTTTCACTTTTTGGTCGCGCTCGTGTCGCGCCATGTTCCGCATGGTGAGCCCGTATTCCACATTCTTCCACACCGTCATGTGCGGCCACAGCGCGTAGTTTTGAAAGACCATACCCGTGTCGCGCTCGTGCGGGGGCACGGCGGTTACATCGCGCTCGCCAAAAAACACCCGGCCGGTTGCGGGCTGATCGAACCCGGCCAAAATGCGTAACAGCGTGGTCTTGCCGCACCCAGAGGGGCCCAACAAACAAAAGAACTCCCCCGCGTCGATCTCGAGGTCGACGCGATCCAACGCCAGAACATCGTCAAACCGCCGCGTCACATTTTTGAGCTCGATCCCAAACATGGTTTGCTCTTTGAAAAGGGGTTCGTCCGTTCAGTTCCCAGAGGCGATTAGCCACAAAAGGCACAAGAGGCACAAGAGGCACAAAAGGTACAAAAGCCACAAGCGGGGTACAACTGCGATAGCCGTTCAGCGTAGGGACAGGCCCCCGTGCCCATCTGTCCCAACTCATTCATTATCGGGACGCTTTGTAGTTCCACCGTCCTTCAGAAAAGCCATCGCCCAACATGCCATCCCTAAAGCCCATCAAACAAAGCCATTGGGCACAGCGCGCAAGTCCGTCTCGCAACCAATATCCATTTTGCAACCCACTTGGCAGGCTGGCGCATGTCGTCCTGCTACAAAAGCGCTTTGCGCTGTGCCTAGCCCCTCGGCGCATGAGAGCGGCATTTTTTGCCTACTTTTTTTTGCTGTTGAAAAAAAGTAGGTCGCCGAAGGCATCAAAGGCAACAAACGATGCTTTCGGACCAAACGCTTTAGAAAAACGAGCAATGTCGGTGCGGGTTGGTGCGTATCAAAATTTGGTATCATTTAATTCATGGAGTAGTTCGTCCCCAACCCGTTGTTTTCATCGCACTTGCAAACGCCACAAATAGGCCACCACACACGCGGCGATGCCCAGCGGGAACATCAGGGTCATCGCGTTGATGAGGCGGGGGAGCAACGGTTCGTCGTGCGCGCCGTATTTGTCGCGGGCAAAGTCCGTCCAGGCGGCCATCGTGCGATTGCGTACTTCGGCGTCGCCCCAGGTCTGCGCCAGGGTTAAGGCTTCGTCTTCTGATACCGGGACAGCGGCGAGGGCGCTGCGTTCTTCTGCGGATACGCCATCTTTCATCGCGTCTTTCCACGCGGCCTGCAATGCCCTGTGCGAATCGATGATCATCACGCCGATCAGATCGTTTAATACGCGCCACCTTCCGCTGCCCCGTTCCGCGTCGTATATCAAGTCGGAACGCCATTCAAAGGGATTGAGCATCACGGCGGCATCTGCCCGATAGCGCGTGTACAAATCGGGCAATACGGTGAAGCGGCTCAACGATTTATCGACCGGACCGCCCGGCGCGCCCTTTTTCAAAAACCACAGCTTTTGCCCGGCATCGGACATGACAAATTCCAAAAACGCCTGCGCCACCTCCAAATTGGGCGCGCCTTTTAAGATGGCAATGCCGTCGGGATTGACAATGGTCAAATTGTCGGGCATTGCAAAGCCGATGTATTCATCGCCCACCTCGGCGGCTTGGGCCCAGGCGTAAAAGTCGATGGACAGGCCATAAGCCACTTCGCCCACCGCCACTTCTTTGGGCGCGTAAGAGCCACTCGGCCCAAAATTTCGCACATTCGCCCCCAGCGCGGTCATCACCTCCCAGCCCTTTTCCCAGCCATACGCCTGCAAAATCAATTCATACGCCATGTGAACGCTGCCGCTCTTGCGCGGATCGCCCGAACCGACCCATGAGAACAATTCCGGCGCGCCCAAGTCCGCCCATGTTTGCGGGATGGGCAAATTCAAAATTTCGAGCACGCGCCGGTTGTACACAATGCCAAATCCAGATAGGGTCGCGCCGTACCACCGATAGGCCGAATCGTAGAGCGGAACGCCGCCGACCTGATCGGGCAGTCGTTGGAGCATGGCATCGGGCAACCGATAAGGGTGACACAACCCGCGCTCGGACAAATCGACATACGGCGCGGTGCCCCCGCCGAAAAAGATATCGATGCCAATGCCCTCGGGCGACCGCCCAAATTCCGATTTGATATAGCGCAAAATCGAACTCGTGCCCCCGCCGATATCGAGCCATTCGACCCGCACATCGCGCCCGGTGGTTTTTTGATAAAAGGCGACAAACGCCGATTCGAACTCGTTTTGAATCTCATCGGCATGCGGCGACATCAGCACCAGTTGATCCGCATCGCAGGGCAAACCCAGCGATCCGATCAGCAAAAAACAAAGAATGACATGGCAATATTTCATAGAACTGCTCCCAATCGTCGCATACGCCGCGTTCCGCATCGAGCGTATGATAAAAAAATAAAAGATCTGTGGAAAATGACGGGGCATTGAAGTCCTTTTTGCCGATCTCAAAAGTCGCGGATTCGCTAAATCCGATGGCCTTTCCAATGGCCTTGTGCGAATTTGCGGATGGTGAGCGCGCCTTGAACCGCGCTGTAAATGATCAGCGCGGCCCAAATGCCGTGGATGTCAAAGCCGAAGGTGAAACCCAAAATATAGGCGATGGGCAGGCGCACGATCCATTGGGCGATGAGGGTGTAGTACATCGGAGGCATGGTGTCGCCCGCGCCTCTGAGGCTACCGCTGCTGGTGTTGGCCGCGCACAAAAAGGGTTCGGCAATGACCATCGCGTAGAGATAGACCACGCCCGTGCTGATGACTTCGTGCGCGTCTGTGAATATCGACATGAAAAATCCCGCAAACAGCGCGGCCGGAAGGGAGAGAATGAGATTTGTCGCGACGGAGATGATGAGAATCGTCCACCCGTGACGCTCCGCGCCTGCCGGGTCTCTCGCGCCGAGATGCTGTCCCACAAAGGCCGTGGCAACCGTGCCAAAAGCCAGGCCGGTTCGGCGCAAGATGTGTTCCACCTGATTCCCTATCGAGTACGCGGCGACCGCAGTCGTCGAGAGCGTGGACATGGCGATGAGCCGGAAGTACACCAGCCCGGACCCATTGCGTAAAATGCCCTGAAGGCCGGAAGGCACGCCGATTTTGAGGATGCGCCGCGCCACATTCCAGTTGAATCGGTAGGATGTGTCCGGCAGAAGCGCGAGGGCAAACCGCCCGCTGTAAAGGCATGCAAACCCAATCAGGGTCGCGGCACAGCGCCCCATAAACCCGCCTACCGCCGCGCCCACGACGCCCAGCTCTGGAAATCCCCAATAGCCGAAAATCAAGGCGTACGCCATCGCGATTTGAATGCTGCTGCTGACGAGGCTCAAGAAGAACGGGGTGCGCGTATCGCCCGCGCCTTGCAAACAACTCGCTATCGCGCGGTTCAAGGTCATGAAGGGGACGCCGAGAAAGAAGACCTGCAAGTAGGGCGTGCCCAAAGCCGCCACTTCCGGGTCAGAGGTCAGCGCGGGGATGAGGAAGGGCGATAAAATCAGGCTGCCCGCGCCAAACGCGATGCTGAATGCGAACAGCAGGGTGAATGCCTGCTTTGTCGCGGCACTGGCTTCGCGCATGGAATCCGCGCCAATGGCCCGTGCGACCATCGTGAGCGCGCCCCGCGAAATGGACATCATCGCGGTGAAGAGGATGCGCGTAAATGCCTGTGCAATCCCCACGGCGGACAGGGCCACGGGGCCGAGCATGCCGATCAGGAAGAGTTGCGCCATCCCCACAGCCGTTTCGATTTGCCCGCCTAGCGCGACGGGGATGGTCGTATAGAGAATTTTCCTGGTCAGAGAAAAATCGACTTTGCGAGGGGTGGGCTCTGCGGTGGTTTCAAGTGGTTTGGACATGGTCGTCGATTCGCATTCGGGTGGGCACGGGGGCCTATCCCTACGGGTCGTTCTATCGTTCATTTCATTATGCGCCCCAAATGGCATTGTAGGGACAACCCCCTGTGGTTGTCCGGCATTCGGACAGGCACGGGGGCCTGTCCCTACGGGTCTTACGTCCACGCCTTATATTGCTGCCTCTGTGCAGGGCTTATCGTCCCGCCGCTTCTATCGCCTCTGCCTTCATCTTCTCTCTCTCCGCCTCATCCCGCCATCGCGCTTGCACATCTGCACTCAAGCGCCAAAGCGGATCGAAGTACAGGAAAAACGCGCCGGGCTTGACCACGGGGCTGATGTACACCGCGATCCCGGTTTCCCGATTGTAATACTCATAAGAATGCGCGTCTCGCTTGCCGCCGCCGCCGAGGGTATCCACGATGAACGTGGGCATGTTAAACCCGGACGTGACGCCGCGAATGGCTTTTTCAAGGGCGAGACCGTCGCCGAGGGTGGTGCGTAAATCTTCGACCCCGCGCACGAGATCGTGAAAAAACACGTAATAGGGTTGTACGTTGAGATAACTCAGCCGCTTGACCAAGAGCGTCATCGTCTCTGCGTCGTCATTCACGCCGCGTTGCAGCACGGCTTGGTTGCGGATCGTTATCCCGCGCGACAGCAACCGATTGAGCCCCTCCTGCGTGATGCCCGTGATTTCCGCGGGGTGATTGAAATGCGTGTGCAGAACCACGTCTTTGTGCATGGCGCGGCCGCGATCCACCACGCGGGTTAGGGCATCGACCCAGGCGTCATCGGTGACGAGCTTTTGCGGCATCACGGCCGGGCCCTTTGTGGCAAACCGAAACCGGCGAATGTGGTCGATATCCAACAGGCGATTGCCCAATTCCGCCAACTGATCGGCCTTGAGTTGGTACACGTCGCCCCCGCTGACCACCACATCTTCGACTTCGATGCGCGATTGAATGTACGCGATCGCGTCGTCCCACCGCGCCCGATTGACCCGCAACTTCACCTTTTCGACATCCTCTGTATCCAACCCCACCGCATAGCTCCGCGTGCAAAACCGGCAATACACCGGGCAGGTGTCCAACACGAGAAACAACACGCGGTCCGGATAGCGATGGGTCAACCCCGCAACGGGCGCGTCTCCCAATTCGTTGAGCGAATCGAGGAGCAATTCCGGGTGATCGGGCCGTTGCTCGCAGCGCAGGGACAAAAATTGTTTGCGAAGCGGATCGCGATGCGGATCGTCCCAATCGATCAGGCTCAAGATGTACGGCGAAATCCGCACGCTCATCGGCGCGTGTCGCAACCCGGCCGCGACTTCTCGATAAAAATCGTCAGACGCGAGCGCGCCAACGGCGGCCCTCAACTTGTCCAAGCTGGTGATCGAATGGCGCATCTGAAACACATGCGAGTGAAAGGTGCGCGCATCGACGTGCTTAAACCCGGGGACGCGCCGCCAAAATTCGTCTCGGCGCAATGCGCGATGCGCGAGGTCCTTATATGGTACAGGCGGTTTGGTGCGCGGCGTCTGCAATGTTTGAATGGTATCCATGGTTATTTTTCACACAGCAATTTTTTAGCTCGCTGGCGTCTCCTCCTCCGCGACCAGTGGTCGGTCCACAACGGGACGAGCGGCGGGATGACTTTCCGCGCTATGCGGAACAGGGCCGGGGACTTCGGCGGATGCGTTCTTTCTGTTCCAATACCAATGCACCCCCACATTGCCCAAAAACAACGTGACGATGATCCCCACAAGCCACCGAAATGAGGTGTTAATTTCACTTTGCAACTCGCTTCTCATACTATTCATTTCTCCCCGCAGTTCACTGTTCATGGCTTCCATATCTCTTCTCATGGCCTCCATGCGCTTTAACATCTCACGTTGGTCTTGTTCGATGTTGGTCAATCGCTTATCGATCTGCTCAACAACCCCTTCCAATCTGCCCACTCGGCTCTCTAAACTGCCGCTCGGTTTTGTCGTTTGAGCATCGGCGGCGGGCATCCAGGCAAACATCAATAACAGCGGGATGAGGTATTTCATCGGTCGATCTCCTGTTTTGAAGGTGAAAAAGGATTGCTACCTCAATTTAAGGACAAGGGCGCGATGGCTTCAACTCTTAATTCGCATTTACATAGTATTTATTTTTTGTCCAGCAATTTTCTAGCTCGCTGGCGTCTCCTCCTCCGCGACTAGTGGTCGGTCCACAACGGGACGGGCGGCGGGACGACTTTCCGCGCTATGCGGAACGGGACTGGGGACTTCGGCGGATGCGTTCTTCCTGTTCCAATACCAGTTCACCCCCACATTGCCCAAAAACAACGTGACGATGATCCCCACAAGCCACCGAAACGAGGTGTTAATTTCACTTTGCAACTCGCTTCTCATACTATTCATTTCTCCCCGCAACTCTCCCCGCAGTTCACTGTTCATGGCTTCCATATCTCTTCTCATGGCCTCCATGCGCCTTAACATCTCGCGTTGATCTCGTTCGATATTGGTCAATCGCTTATCGATCTGCTCGACAACCCCTTCCAATCTGCCCACTCTGCTCTCTAAACTGCCGCTCGGTTTTGTCGTTTGAGCATCGGCGGCGGGCATCCAGGCAAACATCAATAACAGCGGGATGAGGTATTTCATCGGTCGATCTCCTGTTTTGGTGAAAGAAGGCTCGAAAAAAATAACAAAAAAAGCCCATTTGTCACCTGTTTTTTCCCAAAGGGCCATTCCCCATTATCGGAACGGGCTTTTTGCTGTACATTTTGGCGGGGCTTCGGGACGGACAAAAACCTTGTTCAACCCATGTGTTTATCGTACTTTAGTACTCTGTAAATCAAATGATACCAAATTTTGATATGCACAAATCAGTCCCTGTATGGCTCACTTTTCTAAAACGTTTGGTCCGAAAGCATCGTGGGTTGCCTTCAATGCCTTCGGCGACCTACTTTTTGTCAACAGCAACAAAAAGTAGGCAAAAAATGCCGCTCTCATGCGCCGAGGGGCTAGCACAGCGCAAATCGCTTTTGTAATCGCACGACATGCGCTAGCCTGCAAAGTGGGTTGCAAAATGGCTGTGGGTTGCGAAACGGACTTGCGCGCTGTGCCTGATGGCTTTGTTTGATGGGCTTTTGGGATGGCATGTTGGACGATGGCTTCTTTGATGTACGGCATCACGTCCGTCACGCTCTTAAAAAATTGAAATCCATAATTATTTAATTTACAGATTGTTTAGCCTTTGCTCATCCATGTCTATCGGCGTTCTTATGCGGTCGCTTTTCTCTGGAAATCCCCATGCCAAACCGCGCGTTCCTAATCCTCATCTCTTGTTTTGCCGCGCTCGCCGTTTTTGTCGCGCTCAGGCTGGTCGCGGTGGTTTCGACCGATTACCTCTGGTTTTCAGAACTCGGATTCCGCGATACCTTTGTCACGGTCATCCGCACCAAGACCCTGGTTTTGTTCGCATTTGGCGGCGCGTTTGCCCTGATCTGCGGCGCGAGTATTTTTGCGGCGCGGTATTTCGGACAGCCCACGCGCATCATGGCATTTGAGGTCGTCATCGACGGCGATGTTTCCACGCCGCCCGATCACGGCCGCAGGCAGCGGTACGCCTGGATCGGCATCGTCGCGCTGTTGTCCTTTTTTATGGGCGTTGCAGGCACCTCGGCCTGGATCGTCGTCCTCAAATACGCGCATCCCTCCAGCTTTGAATTGGCGGACCCCATCTTTGACCGCGACATTGCATTTTACGTCTTCAGCCTGCCCCTGTACCATTTTTTGCAGGGTTGGCTCATCGCCGCCTTGATCGTCACGGGCATCGCCACCCTGGTCTCCTATCACCAAGACCGCGCGATTCGGTACGACGACAAACGCTGGATCACGACCCCGCACGTGCGCGCACACGTCTCGATTCTCGTTGCGGGAATCGCCTTGTTGCTCGCGTGGGGCTACTGGCTGAAGGAATACGAACTGCTCTATTCCTCTCGCAAAGAAGCCTTTTTCGGCGCGGGCTATACGGACCTCAACATTCAAATCCTGGCCTATCGCGCCATGCTCGTCGGCCTTATCGCACTCGCAGGCGCGCTGGCTTACAACATCCGCGCCCGCACTTGGAAAATCCCCGGACTTGGCGCGGTGGCCTACTTCGGCGCGCTCGTCGTCCTGAGTTGGCTCGTCCCCATCGCGTTTGAACTCGTGGTCGTGCGGGCGAATGAATTTGACCGCGAAGCCCCGTACATCCAACACGCCATCGACTACACGCGCAAGGCGTACGCGCTGGACAAAATCGAGGAAGTGCCCTTTCCCGGCGAATCCGACCTCACGGCGCGGGATATCGAAAACAACCAAGCCACCGTCCAGAGCATTCCCCTGTGGGATCGCCGGCCCTTGATGGACACGTACTCGCAGATCCAGGAGATTCGCTCCTACTACAAATTCCGCAGCGTGGATGTGGATCGGTATCGCGTCAACGGCGACTATCGGCAAGTCATGCTGGCCGCGCGCGAACTCGCCCGAAACCCGCGCGATTTGCCCGGGGATACGTGGGTCAACCGCCACCTCGTGTACACGCACGGGTACGGGCTGGTGATGAGCCCCGCCAATGAGATCGCGGCCGAGGGCCTGCCCGGGTTTCTCCTCAAGGACATTCCACCGACCACATCGGCCGGCCTCGCGGTCGACCGCCCCGAACTCTACTACGGCGAAGACATGCGCGACTACGTCATCGTTCAGACGAGCACCCCGGAGTTCGACTATCCCAAAGGCGATGAAAATATCTACACGAAGTACAAAGGGCGCGGCGGCGTGCCCATGGGCGGGTTTTTGACGCGCCTCGCGTTTGCCCTGCGCTTTGCGGATCCCTTCATCCTCTTTACCGATGCGATAACGCCGCAAAGCCGCATCATGTTCGACCGGCACATCGGCACGCGCTTTGGCGAAACCGCGCCGCGCCGCTTCGACAAAATCGCCCCGTTTCTGCACTTTGACAGCGACCCCTATCTCGCCTTGGTCGAGGGCCGCTTGGTGTGGATTCAGGACGCCTATACGGTCTCCAACATGTTCCCCTATTCCATGCCTTATGGCCGGCCTTACGTGCGCGAGATGAATTACATCCGCAATTCGGTCAAAGTGGTGCTGGACGCGTACCATGGCAGCATCGCCTTTTACGCCTGGGATCCGACCGACCCGTTGCTCGAGACGTACATGGCGATTTTCCCGGACTTGTTCAAATCCGCGGATGAAATCCGTCCCTCCCTGCGCGCCCATTTGCGCTATCCCATCGACCTGTTCGACATTCAGGCGTCGCTCTACAACACGTATCACATGACCTCTCCCATCGTGTTCTACAACCGCGAAGACGTTTGGGAAATCCCCACGGAATACTACGGCACGATGGATCGCCCCATTCGCATGCGGCCGTATTACGTGATGGCGCGCTTGCCGGACGAAGACCGCGAGGAATACATCCTCATGCTTCCGGCCACGCCGTCGAACAAACCCAACATGATCGGCTGGGTTTTCGCGCGTTGCGATGGGGAGCATTACGGGCAACTCGCGGTCTATAAACTGCCCAAAGAAAAACTCATCTACGGCCCGATGCTCATCGAACAGCGCATCAACCAAGACACCGATATTTCCCGCGAGATCACCCTTTGGGATCAGCGCGGCTCGGATGTCATACGCGGCAATTTGCTGGTCATTCCCATCCGCAATTCGTTCATCTACGTCGAGCCGCTCTACTTGCGCGCGTCCCAACGCGGCATGCCCGAACTCAAGCGCGTGCTCGCGATTCACGGCGACCGCTTGGCGATGGGCGAAGACCTCGACGACGCGCTCGACCGGGTTTTCGCCAAAACAGAAGCCCTGCCCGCGTCCGAAAATTTGCCCGAAGACCTCGAAGCCCTCGCCCGCCAGGCCTATCGCCAATTTGAAACCGCCCAAAAACACTTGCAGTCGGGCGCGTTTTCCGACTACGGGCAAAGCATCGACGCCCTGCGCCAAACCCTTCGGCAGATGAATGAAAAAAAATAAACAAGCGGATCGCGGATTAAAGGGAAGAGGGAAGACGGGAGAGGGAAGACGGGAGACGGGAGACGCAATCGTAGGGACAGGCCCCTGTGCCTGCAAGAGGGGGTTAGCCACAAAAGGCACGAGCGGGGTACAACTGGCGACAGCCAGTTCACAACACAAAAAGGCGATGCCCCGTGCTCGGTCAAAGATACAAGAGGGCTTTTTTGAGTGATGGATCAAGGGCGGTTTTGATGGGTTTGAGCCAGCGCATCATGCGAGAAAAAAAACCCCCACACCCCCACCGCCGCTGTGTCTCATGCACGACCTGCGCCGCCCAATTCGCGTCCATCCTCTTGTCTGAATCACAGATTACGCGGATTAAAGGATTGCACGGATGCCCCCCACAACCCTCCCGCCGCTGTGTCCCTCGCACCACCTACACCCTTCGCCCTACCTGCCAACCCAATCCACTCTCTCTGCCCTCTGCCCCACTCTCGCTTTTCCTCTCCCGTCTCCCGTCTTCCGTCTCCCCGTCTCTCCCCTCTCGCTTTTCCTCTCCCGTCTCCCGTCTTCCGTCTCCCCGTCTCTCCCCTCTCGCTTTTCCTCTCCCGGCTCCCGTCTCCCGTCTCCCGTCTCCCGTCTCCCGTCTCCCCTTTTCTCGCCTCTCGCCTTTAATCCGCCTTTCGCTTTTTCTTTTTCGGCCCTGTGGACTACGCCTCTGTCTGCTCTGTGCGTTGCCCTTCGCCCTCCTCTCGCCTTTCATCCGCCTTTAATCCCCTAATCTGCGTAATCCGCGATTCAGACAACCCACCCACTCCCTCCGCCCTCCTCTCACCCTTCCTCTCCCCTCTCTGCCTTCTGCTCTACTCTCGCCTCTAATCCGCCTTTCGCTTTTTCTTTTTCGGCCCTGTGGACTACGCCTCTGTCTGCTCTGTGCGTTGCCCTTCGCCCTCCTCTCGCCTTTCATCCGCCTTTAATCCCCTAATCCGCGTAATCCGCGATTCAGACAATCTCAAATAATGTCTTGACAAGATGCCGTGATTTGCTTTCTTAACGGCTGACCTACTCCCCCGTTGCCGGTAGAGATCATTTCCACAAGGAGGTTTCACATGCTGATCGCAATTTTTCGCCGTTGGTTGAACTTGCCTGTCACCCTCTGTACCTACGCAAAAGGTGGGCGAAATATCTCCCCTTCCCGTTGCGGTGCGCGGTTCTATGACATTGCGAGACAGGCTGTTAGGATGAGCAGTACAATGTACCCCCCCCCCCCCCCCTCGAGAGGGGGCCAAAATGATCCGCGCTCTGCGATTCGTCGCCGTTCTTCTGGCCGTGCTCTGGACGGTCGGCGCCGAGGAAGTTGCGGCGCAGGCCCCGACGGTGACGGGGCTGTCGGTGAACTCGCCGTCGCCAACCGACAAGGTCGGCAATACCGAGCAGAACACCCAGTTCTTCTGGCTCACCGAGATGATCAGCGTGACGGTGACGTTCAGTGCTGCGGTGGACGTGACGGGCACGCCGCATGTGGTGCTGGGGATCGGGACGTGCACCACGTGCTTCGCGGAGTACACCTCGGGCACGGGGACGACCGAGCTCGTGTTCACTTACGAAGTCTTTAAGGGCGACGAGGATTCCGACGGGCTCAGCGTCGCGGCGGACGCGCTGAAGTTGAACGGCGGCACGATCAACGCGAGCAGCGGCGGGGCTGCGGCGACCTTGGACTTGGGAACGCATGCGTTCACGAACGATGCGACCCGCAGGGTAACGACAACGGCCATCGGCAGCCGCAACGGCGGCATCACCGGCGTGGCGCTGAACAGCCCGGCGAGCGGCAACACCTTCGGTAACGGCGACACGATCCTAGTCACGGTGACGTGGAGCAGATCCGGCGGGCCGTGGCGTTCATCATGGCACGACTGGAACAACATGAGGGCGCCGATAACGATCGGCGACAACGTCCGGCAAGCCGCCCACGTCAGCATAAGTGGATTCAACCAAATCCTCCGCTACGTCGTGCGGCCCAACGACATGGACACGGACGGGGTGAGCGGGGATGAACTGACGGGCGCATCGTTCGTGCCTTTGACCTCCTCGAAGTTCGGCCACCATGCGATTCGGAACAGCGCGAACCACAAGGTGGACGGCCACCAGGGTCCGCCGGGGATAATCGGTGTGGCACTCAGCGCGCCGCCGGGGGACACCTACGGACGCGACGATACCATCGAGGCGACGGTGACGTTCACCCAGGCGGTGAACGTGACGGGGACGCCGCAACTGGCGCTGGGGATCGCTTCGGGGACGAAGCAGGCGGACTACGTGTCGGGGACGGGCACGAAGTCGCTGGTGTTCCGCTACACGGTGGTTGCGACGGACATGGACAGCGACGGGATCAGCATCGCGGCGAACGCGCTGACGCTGAACTCGGGGACGATCCTCCAAGCAGCGGACGGCACCACGAATGCCCAGCTCGGGCTGGGCGACTTCGCTGTCTCGAACAGCGCGGACCACAAGGTGAACGGCGCGGTATTAAACGTGATTGTGACGCTCGCTTTGTCGCCTGCGTCAATTTCGGAAAATGGTGGAGTGTC
This sequence comes from Candidatus Latescibacterota bacterium, assembly GCA_965242535.1. Lineage (GTDB taxonomy): Bacteria > Latescibacterota > UBA2968 > UBA2968 > UBA2968 > VXRD01. Next base: position 2,205,852 of record OZ251458.1, on the reverse strand, counting down.
GACGGTCACGGCGACACTAAGTCGCACCGCGACCACGGCGACGATGGTCACCATCTCGGCGACGGAGGTGGCCCCTGCGGTAGCGGGGGACTTCACGTTGTCGAGCGCGAAGACGCTGACCATCGCGGTGGGACAGACGACGAGCACGGGCACAGTCACGATCGCGGCGGCGGACAATACGATCGATGCGGCGGACAAGCGCGTGACCGTATCCGGTATGGCCGCCACTGGCGATGCCGAGACGTCGCTCCATCTGCTCGATGTAGTGTTGACGATCACCGATGACGACGAGCCACCTGCAGAACCCACCCAAGTGTCTGTGACGCCTGGCGAGGGCACCTTGGTCGTATCTTGGGCTGCGGTGTCTGGCGCGACGGGCTATAAGGTGCAGTGGAAATCCGGGGATGAAAACTACGACGCGGCTGCCCGCCAAGCCGTCGTAGCCGACGGTACGACCTACACCATTGCGAATCTGATCGGGGGTACGGAATATACGGTTCGTGTGATCGCCACGCGCACCGATGTCGATGATGGCCCCCCTTCAGATGGGGTAACCGGTACACCCGGTGGGGATGGTACGCCGCTCCCGGAGCCGGATACGGATCCGGTTTTCATCGAGGCGGTTGATCCGCAAACGTATCGGCAAAACCAAGCCGTTGAGTTGACCTTGCCCGAGGCGATAGATGGCAATGGCACCGTAAAGTATAGCCTGACGGAGCTGCCCGATGGCTTGACCTTTGACGCCGAGACGCGCATCATTTCCGGCACGCCGACCACGCCAACGGAAAAAGCGATTTACACCGTGACCGCCACAGATGAAGATGGCGATACAGGAGAGATGAGTTTCTTCATCACGGTCGTTGCGAATGTGGCCCCCTCCTTTGGCGATGCGAGCGTAGATGCCCAATCCTATCTGCGGAAGCAAGAGATCGATTCCCTGACGTTACCGCAAGCAATCGGTGGCGATGGCACCTTGACCTACGCGCTGGCGCCCGATCTGCCCACGGGCTTGAGTTTTGATGCCGAAACGCGCATGCTATCCGGCACGCCGCTCGAGGCGATAGGCGAAACGACCTACACGCTGACCGCAACCGATGACGATGGCGACGCGGCGACCCTGATGTTCACCCTCTCCGTAATGGCCGATCCAATGCCGGCATTCGGCGATACCACCATCGTTGCCCAGGGCTATCAACATCAAGAGTTCGATCCCGTGACGCTCCCGCAAGCGTCCGGTGGCGATGGCACGCTGACCTACACCTTGACGCCCGATCTGCCCGATAGCCTGACCTTTGACGCCGAAACGCGCATCGTGTCGGGCATACCGGTTAAAGCAATGGACGAGACGACCTACACGCTGACCGCAACCGATGGCAATGGCGATACGGTGACTCTGATGTTCACCCTTGAAATCCCGGATCTGATGCCCACCTTTGGCGATACGACGATCGTTGCACAGCGCTATTTCGTCAATCTGGAGAGCGAATCCCTCGCACTCCCACAAGCGACCAGTGGCGATGGCACGCTGGCTTATATCCTCCTGCCCTTCCTCCCGGATGGTCTCTCGTTCGATCTGGATACGCGCACCATTTCTGGCACGCCGACCGAGGCGATAGCCGAGGCGACCTACACCTTCAGCGCGTTCGACGCCGATGGCGATGTGGCATCGCTACCCTTCACGCTCGAGGTATCGCTCCCCTCGCCCGACATCGATGGCGATGGCAATGTGAACTTCGCCGATTTCCTGACCTTTGCCGGCAAGTACGGATCGCGGATCGGTCAGGATCGGTATGACCCTCGGTGCGATCTCAACGCCGATGGGCAAATTGACTTTGCCGATTTCCTCATCTTCGCCGCTCACTTTGGATCGACAGGCTGATGCCCGAGTTCACATCGGCACTTGCCACACAAAAAGCCCGAGTTCGCAATGAACTCGGGCTTTTCTGCAACGGAGATTTTATGATATTCAAGGCCAGGCACAGGTGCCTGTCCGAAGCAGTGTCCCCCGCCCAACGGCGATGAACGGGCATGTGGGGTGGCGTAACAACGGGCGAATCGTACCCCGTGTCGGATGGGATTCATGGCATTTTATCACCAAAAAGGAGCGCGAGACCGATGGCGCATGTGATTGTCGGAACGGCCGGACATATCGATCACGGAAAGACCGCGCTGGTGAAAGCACTGACGGGCATTGAAACCGATACACTGCCCGAAGAGCGAGATCGCGGCGTGACGATAGATATCGGCTTTGCGTACTGGAAAGACAATGTGACGATCATCGACGTGCCGGGGCACGAGCGGTTTGTCAAAAACATGGTGACGGGGGTGTGTACGGTTGATCTCGCCCTGTTTGTGGTGGCTGTGGACGACGGCGTGATGCCGCAAACGCGCGAGCATCTCGGCATTCTGAATCTGCTCGGCGTGCCCCGCGGCATCGTGGCGTTGACCAAGGTCGATCTGGTGGAAGGCGATTGGTTGGAACTGGTCGAAGAAGAATTGCAGGAGGTGCTCGCGGGCACGTTTTTGGAAGCCGCGCCCATCGTGCGCGTGTCTTCTACAACCGGGGAGGGGATCGGCGAGTTGCACGCGGCGATTGAGCAAGAGATCGCGACGATCGAAGCGCGGACAGACCGAGGCGTGTTTCGCTTGCCCATAGACCGCGCTTTTTCCGTGCAGGGCTTTGGCACAGTGGTCACGGGCACGGTGATTTCGGGCGCGGTGCAGGTGCGCGACGAACTGGCCCTGTTGCCCGCGGGCAAAAACGTGCGCGTGCGCGGCGTGCAAATCCATGGACGGGATGTGGAGATCGCGCAGGTGGGGGCGCGCGCAGCCATCAATTTGAGCGGGGTTGTCGTGGATGAGGTCGCGCGCGGCGACCTGCTCGCCCAACCGGGCTATTTTGAGACCGCGTATATGATCGACGCCCGCCTGCACATGTTGCCCGACGCCCCCGTAGAACTGGCGAATCGCGCACGCGTGCATCTGCTTATGGGGCCGCGAGAAGTCTTGGCGCGCGTGATCTTGCTCGAAGGCGAGGTTTTGTCGCCTGGGGATTCCCAATTCGTGCAGTTGCGCTTGGAAGAACCCGGCGTTGCCGCGCGGGGCGACCGGTTTGTGATCCGGCGGTATTCCCCCGTGCAGACGCTCGGCGGGGGCGTGGTGCTGGATCCGCGCCCGGTGAAGCACAGGCGGTTTCGGAAGGATGTCGTCGAGATGTTGCGCGAGTTGGAGCGAGACGATCCCATGCGCGTTTTGCTGACGCGCTTGCAGGCCGCGCGATGGCAACCGCGCACGGCATTGCAACTCGCATCCGAGATGGCGATGTCCGCGCCCGAGATCGAAGGCCAACTCGAGGCGTGCGTGGATTCGGGCGATGCGATGGGTTATGTACAGGCGGGCAAAACGCGCTATGTCCACGCGACTTGCTGGCGGGATTTGCTGGACGGGATTTGCGATGCAATGCGGGTTTTTCACGAAGCCCATCCGCTCGAGATAGGCGCGCGCCGCGATGAGCTCCGCGCATGGGTAAAGGGCGATCCCGATAGGGATTTGTTTGCACGCGGCGTTGAACACCTCATCCACGCGGGCGCGCTCAAAAGCGAACGCGCGATGATCGGGTTGCGCGATCACGAAATCGCGCTGACCCCCGAGCAAGAAGCCCTGCGCGATGAGATCGCCCGCCTGTTGCGAGCGGGCGGCGCGATGCCCGAAGATTTGAAGGGATTGCCCGATGCCGTCCATGCCAGCGCGAAAGCCGTGCGAGAAGTGGTAACGGCTATGCAGTCCCTAGGCCAGGTGGTGCGCTTGGACGATACCCTGCTGTTCCATCCCGCGGTGATCGAAGATGTGGCGCAGCAACTGGTGGCTTACCTAAAAAAAAATGCCGAGATCGACGTCTCGACATTTCGCAATTTGATCGCCACCACGCGCAAATTCGCCGTACCGCTGTTGAATTATTTCGACACGCGAGGCATCACCATTCGACAAGGCGATGTGCGGGTGTTGAACAGATGAAAATTTTCCGCAGAGGAACGCAGAATTGTCGTTGGGTATCCTATCGCTTTTGTCGGGATTCGCCATGGCCTGACTATGCGCCGAGTCGCTCAATTCGCTCGATCCACGCCTTAAAGTGGGGACATTTGGATCGGATGTTCTCCAAGCCAATCCGTTCGGCCATTTGTGGCCCCACTGTTGTTTTCGAGTCTCCGTATTCGGGAAATTTGGCGATGATGCGCTTTGATGGCGCCGTATGTTGCCCGTCGTCAATGCGTTCCGGGTACTGAATGTAGGCGGTACTCTGCAATTCGGATATTTGTTTCTCTGCATGGTCAAAGAAGAAAGCGAACTGGGATACATCAGAAAACAAATACGCTTCAAATTCATGCAACTGGATGAACGGGATGAAGCGTCTGTCGCCGGTCTCATCGCGCCACGCCCTTTCGAGAAATGCCACGCGCTTATACGGATCTCGGCGCAGTTTTTCAGATTCTTCAAGGCCGGGGAAGTTCGCATGGAGGGCGTAAAGGTCTATCATCGTCGTGAAAAACACGTCATTCCCCGCCTCCTGCTTGAGAAAGCGGTTGATGTCGTTCTGCATCGCCGTGAAATTTCTCCCGCCTCCGCGATGAACTTTGCCCTTTTTTCGGGCGTGTGCGATCAAAACCGGTTTGTTCATATAGACCCCAAAATTCGCCAGATGTGGTTTCAAGACCGTATTGGCAAACGTCTGTTCTGTTGAACCTTCGGCAAAGAGATAGAGTCGTGCCATCAGTGTGGCCCTCCGCCGATGATGTTCTTCTCCCAAATTTCCCCGAGCGAATAGTCTTCCAGCCAAGCTTCGAGCTTTTCGGCGTCCGGTCTGGCAAATGCCGTAGCCTCGCCATCGTGTTCGACAATCGCGATATCCTCTGGTTCAAAAGAGTCAAGAAACGCGCTGGACTGCGTGCTGACGAGAACCTGTGCGTGGTGGCTTGCTGCGCGAAACAGCGAGGCAATCACTTGGAGCGCGTAGGGGTGTAATCCGAGTTCCGGCTCATCCACCACAATCAGGTAGGGCAGATTTTCCTTGGGCTGCAACAGCAGAGAAATCAGGCATATCGCCCGCAGGGTACCATCCGAGAGTTGGTGAGGGCCGAAAATGAGGTCGGACTTGCGATGACGCCAGTTGAGAATGATGTCTCTGGAATCGGTCGGCTCGAGATCGAAGTCCTCAAAGAATGGCGCGACCTGCTGAATCGTTCGCACAATCCGGCGATACACTATTTCCGCGCTGGACTTTAGCGCATACAATACCGCCGCCAGATTCGCCGCATCGGGCATGAGCAATCGGCGGTCACCCACGTAACAATACTGCCGAACTCTCGCAGTCGGCGACGTGTCGTGGAAGTGATAGACGCGGCATTCGTTTAGCAAATGCCTGATCACTATTGCCGCTGGTTCGTCCGCTTCTGCCTCGTCTCCAATCCGCGTTTCCCAATGACCACCCCCTAATGATACGACTTTTGGCGTCGGATGGACTATTGTCTGATAAGAGAGCGTTTCTTCGGCGAAAATCAGAGAATCACCAGAAGCGTGAAACAACCGCATCTGATAGATGTCTGTTGCATCTTGGAATTCAAACACCATTTTCGCTTCCATTTGCGAGGTGACCTTGGGGCCGAAGTGCAAATTGGCCGTGGCCCGCCCGGTCGCCCCAATGTGTTGCTGAAGCCGTCCGCCCATCAATTCGTTCATCAACTTAAAAAATGCGATGAGATTGCTCTTACCTGCTCCGTTAGCACCGATCAAGACATTGAGCGGTCGGAGTTCTAGTGCCATCTCTTTGATGGATCGGAAGCCCTTGATTTCGATATGCTTCAGTCTCGACATCTCGTTTTCTCCTTAAAGCTACTCATGGGATCGCTAGTCAAAAAACGCGCCTAATTTGATGTTTTGCTCGGGGTTGCTGGCGATTTTTGGATATTCGGTGACGAGGTCTTCAAACGCCACCACGGGCGTTACAATCGGTTCGCCCGTCAGTTTTCCCTCGGTGAGCAATCGCCAGCAGGTGGCGTAAACGCGCGTTTCGTCCCATCGGGGGTGCTCCCGGTTCGGCTCGCTGCACGCTCGGGAAAAAATGAGATTGGGGCGATTGAAATGCGCTTCGGCGCCGAAATCCAACCCGGCCCCATAAGGCGCAGGCGCGGCGCCCGCCACCACATTGCCACCAAACGCCACGCCGCGCACAGCGGCTTGCAGGGCTTGCACATTGCCGCTGTACTCTATCGCCACATCCACCCCTCTGTTTGCCGTTGCCTTTTTGATTTCCACCCCCGCGTCACAGGCCGTGGGATCGAGGGTCAGATCTGCGCCGCAGATTTGAGCCGCGCGACGGCGGTTTGACAGGGGATCGACCGCGATGATCGGATACGCGCCGGAGCGTTTGGCGATCTGCACCGCCATCAAGCCAATCGCCCCCATGCCAAACGCGGCGACCGCGTCGCCGATTCGGACCTGTCCATCCCTGACCGCGCCCATCGCAAAATCCGCGGGGTCCAAACACACGGCGGACCGCCAAGAGAATCCCCGCGGCATCTTCCAGCAGCGCGTTGCCGAGACCACATGGACTTCTCGAAACGGGCCGTAACCCAACACCTCATCGCCCTCTGCGAATCCTTCCACGCCCGCGCCCACGGCGGTCGCGACCCCCACGAACATATTGCCCACGCGAGACGCCCGCCCCGTGCCTTTGCCCGCGTCTGGGAACACTTGGAGTTCCGCGTCATACGGCCCCCGTTTCCCGCTATACCCTTTCACCCCGGACAACTCGGTTCCGTGCTTGGCCGCGGCGTACAAACTCCGCACCCGCACCTGTCCGTTTCCGACCTCTGCCACCTCGTATTCTCTCAAGGCCATCTCTTCCGGCGACAGGGCGATCAATTCCCGTGGCATAATACCCTCCCAAAAATCACTGGCCTCCGACGTTGGCAATGCCTGTGCCGGAGTGACGAAAAGTCGCGTCTCACATCTTTCTTATTTGCGCGTCAGGGTCATGGCCGAGAGGGACAATCCCGCTCGGGATTTTTTATGGATCGATTCGGCGCGGACTTCGATGGTATAAACCCCGGGGTCGTCGAGTTGGACATCGCCGATCACAGTCGCGGCTTCGGGAAAATACCGCGCTTTGGGGCTGTCGCTCCAGGCGTCGGGGGCGATGGTCTTGCGGAAGGTGTTGCCCGCGATATCCACGCGCACTTCGTGCCCACCCGTCCATTCGCGGGCGCGGCGGAGCGCGCTGGTGTGGATGCGGATTTCAAACGCGCCTGGGGCGGAAACTTTGAAATCGCAATCGATCCAGTTGCCCGTGTCAAACCAGTCTTCAATGACCCCGCTTTCGCCGATGCGAATGCGCGTGCCCGATTCGGACATGTGGAGGTTCATCATACCGGCGATCATGGTGATCGTGCCATCGGCTTGCTGGAGGGCGGTTTGATCGACATCGGGCGCGCCATCGAGATCCAGGGCCACGACCGCGACATTGGGATCCGGGCATTCGGGCAAGCGCAGTTCCAACATGTCGCACTCATTGTCGCGGGTTTGAGACACTTCGATGTGCGCGCTTTCGTCCGCGAGCAAGGTCGCTTTTGCGACGCGGTTGTGCAGGCCGGGCAGTGCGAACCGCTCGCCGGGCCATTGGGTAAAGAGCAAATAGAGGCGGTCGCCTTTTTGCGTGATGCCCCCCCACGGAAATTCATGCGGATAGGGCGTGGCTCGGGTGCCGTAGATGGCTTCGCCGTTGGTTTTCATCCATTCGCCGATGGCGCGCAGGCGATCGACACTCTGCTCGGGCACGCTGCCGTCTGCACGCGGGCCGATATTGAGCAAATAGTTGACCCCCTTGCTGGCGAGATCGACGAGCAGATGGAGCAGGGTTTTGACGCTTTTCCAGTTGTGATCGTCGGTTTTGTAGCCCCACGTATCGTTGAGGGTGGCCGGCGTTTCCCAGTACCCCTCGAGGCGGCCCGTGGGAATTTGGTTGTCCCCCAGACTGCCGTAATCCCCCACGCCATTGCCCACGCGGCCGCTGACGAGGCAGTCGGGTTGCAAGGTGTGGACCAAGCGGGAGAGGGCCTGGCTTTGTTCCAAAGAAATGGATACGGGCGTGTCGAACCAGATCAGGCCGATCGGGCCGTATTGCGCGAGCAACTCGCGCACTTGGGGCTCGACTTTGTTTTTGAGATAATGGGCGAAGTCCTTTGTCGCCGGGTCGAAATCCCAGTCATTGCCCGAGGCATTGGGGTCGTGCCAGTCCTGATCTTGCGAGTAGTAAAAGCAGAGGCGAATGCCGTATTTTTGGCAGGCTTTGGAAAGCGCGGCCATGATGTCTTTGCCGTAAGGCGTGGCATCGACGATGTCGTAGGTGCTGCACGGCGAGTCATACATGGCAAAGCCATCGTGGTGCTTGGCCGTGATGACGAGGTATTTCATCCCCGCATCTCGCGCGAGTTTGGCGATGGCGTCGGCGTCGAATTTGACGGGGTTGAATCGCGAGGCGAGGCGTTCGTATTCCGCGGCTGGAATTTCCGCGCGCCGCATAATCCATTCGCCAATGCCCTCAATGGCCTCGCCCTTCCATTTGCCCGCGGGGATCGCGTACAGGCCCCAGTGGATGAACATGCCAAACCGCGCTTTTTCCCACCAAGCGATGTGCTCGCGGTCGCGTTGGGTCTGGCGCGTCTTTGCTGCGGTATTCATAGGTGACTCCTTTGAGAAATGATACAACCGATACAAGTGTTACAAATCCTCCCAACGTTCTCGACTGACATTGGCTTGTTGCAAAATTTTGTGCAAAAGCCCTCGTCCAATATCGCCGCGATGTGGGTTGGGAATGACGAGGCGAGTTGTTTCTCGAACCATAAAATGATGATTGCCCCCAGGATGTGGACCATCAAATCCCAGGAGCCTCAAATAGCGAATGAGATCGCGACGACGAATTGGCCCAAACTTAGGCATTACACCAACTCCGCCACAGCATCCAAGCACACCCCATCCACCTCGGGAAGTGGATGGCCCATTCTCAAACCGAGGATGATCCAACCTTCGAGCGCGGATTGCAATTCTTCGCGGCACATTTCCAAGGTGTCCGCATTGGCGTACACACCTCGAAAGCCTGCGATTTCTCCATAGAACGTTTGATCTTCGAGGATCTCGTATTTCGCGTGTTTCATAGCCGATTGGATATAGGTGGTTAGCATGAAACGCTCCTATCTCGTTCATCCCCGCTTCGGACAGGCACGGGGCCATCTGTACCAACTCATTCATTATCGGGATCGCTTTGCAGTTCCACCGTCCTTCAGAGAAGCCATCGCCAACCGTGCCATCCCAAAAATCCATCACCGAAAGCCATCGCGCACAGCGCGCAAGTCCATTTCGCAACCCATATTCATCTTGCAACCCCCTTTGCAGGCTGTCTCATGTCGTCCTGCTACAAAAGCGCTTTGCGCTGTGCCTAGCCCCTCGGCGCATGAGAGCGGCATTTTTTGCCTACTTTTTTTTGCTGTTGACAAAAAGTAGGTCGCCGAAGGCATCAAAGGCAACCAACTATGATTTAGGACCAAACGCTTTAGAAAAGCGAGCGATGCAGATGCTGATTTGTGCGTATCAAAATTTGGTTACGGAGTATTTAGTTGGTACAAATGCACGGGGCCTGTCCCTACGATGAACGGCTTATCGCCATCAGGATCGAATTACTCGCCTTCATATCTCGCGTATTTGAAAAATGAGGACAACGAGAAATCAAATGGGCATTACTCTAAAAAAAATGCTCGGTGGATGGCGAACGATTTGGCGACGAGATCGACTCGTCTCAAGATCGGGGCCTTTTTTTTATTTGGCGCGTAAATCCCGATGTCGATCATGAAGAATCGGTCGATATCCACATCGACAAACGCATAGGTCTTGAACGGGCCGCCTTTCCATGCGGCTTCGTTTTCCCACAAGCCCTGAAGCACTGTGGCGAGTTTGCCCGCAAATTCGGCTTGCGTCACCGCGACTTCGCCGAGCACGATGCGGTCGCCATCAAACCATCGCGCCATGATTTCGTCGCGTTTTTGAATGCACCAGTCCGCGGTGAGTTGATCCGGGTGTACATCCGCTTCCCAATAGACCGAGAGCCAGCGGTTGGGGTTGTCGCGGGCGAGCACCACAAAGTCGGGATGGGCTTCGAGGATGCGATAGCCAAAGGGCACGCGCACGCTCCAACCGTAGGTATCGGCCAGTTCGCGGGTGATGTTTTTGCGTTCGCCAAAGCTATAGACGTTTTCTCGCACGCTGTGATCGACGGCGTTTTCCAACGTGCGATACAAGCGGTCGGATTCCATGTAGAGGTTTTCGACGGTCGCCTCTAAGTCTTTGCCCGAGACGACGTACAGGGTTTGGTCTTTCGCCCACACGTCTTTTTTCCAAGACGCACTTGCGCGGCCCTCGCGGATGGCCCGTTGCACGTCCGGGCTGAGGATGTCCTTGACGAATTGCGCGGTGGGATGGCCCGCGTTGAGCGGGGCAATGACCATGAGGCTTTTGCGCTGGCTGTGTTTGTGCGCCTCAAAGAAGTTGACATCGGCCCGTTCGATTTCATACACGCGCTCGGCTTGGGGCGTGTAAATCACCGTTTCAAAAATCTCTCGGATCGGGTCTTCGAGCGTCTGCCAATCGGTCGAGTCGGCGAGCACGATCAGTTTGCGGGCGGGGCCGAGGGATTCGGGCAGATGGTCGCCGCATCCGACGCAGAGGAGCAAAAGACAGAGAGTGGATTTGATGGAATATTGGGACATGGACGAGTACCCCAAATGCAGATTGGATTTGGCTGTTCACCAAATATATCGCCGGGGGAGGCGCGCGCCGAGTTGGGAAATGACTTCGTGTGAAATACAATTTGCCCATCGGGCGAAGTCGGCCACTGTGATTTCGCGGTCGCCCTGCCACCCGAGCAGAACGACTTCTTCGCCCACGCGAACGGATGGGATGTCCGTGACGTCGATGAGGGTCATGTCCATGCAAACCGCGCCGACCACCGCGCAGGGGTTGCCGCGGATGAGGACATAGGCGTTGTTGGACAGGCGGCGGCTGTATCCATCGGCGTAGCCCAAGGGCGCGAGGGCGATGCGAGAGGGGCGCGCAAGCGTGCATGTGCCGCCGTAGCTGAGGGTTTGGCCGGGTGTGAAATTTCGCACTTGTGCGATGCGTGCTTTGAGGGAGAGCGCGGGCGAAAGCGAGAGGCCATCCGCGCCTCGCGTTGGGGGAACGCCATAGGCGAGCAGCCCCACGCGCACGAGGTCGAAATGCGATTCGGGCAGGTGGACGGCCATCGCGCTGTTGGCGGCGTGCCGCCATTGAATCGGAAGGTGGGCGAGTTTGGATGTGCAGGCGGCGAATGCGTCGATCTGACGCCGCGCTTTGTCCATATCTTCTGCGCGTTCCCACGCGACATGCGTTGCGATGCCCTCGAAAAACAGATGGGGGTCCGCAGCGATTTTTTTTGCGAGGCCGAGGGCGTCGTCAGGGGACAGGCCGACGCGCCCCATGCCGGTATCGACTTTGAGGTGAACCCGCGCCCGCGTCTCGCGGCGTTTGGCAGCGGTCGATAGCGCGTGGATCGCGGCCGGGTCGCCAGTGGTTTGCGACAGGTTGTGGGCGACGATGCGGTCCGCCTGTTCGGGCAGGGCAGGGGCGAGCACGACAACGGGTGCGCGGATGCCGGCTTTGCGAAGGGCAATGCCCTCTTGCAACAGGGCAACGCCCAAAGCAGACGCGCCGCCTTTAAGGGCCGCTTTGGCAACGGGTACCAGCCCATGCCCGTACGCATTGGCTTTGACAACGGCAAGGACGCGAGTCCCCGGCGAGACGTACTGCCGCACAGCAGAGATATTGGCAACAATAGCCGAAAGATCGACTTCGATCCATGCGGGACGGTCGGGTTGGATCATCTCAATAGCCAAGTATGGGTCAGGGTGGCAATGCAGGGTCAGGGCATCAGGGTCAAGGCGTCCGTGTAAGGGCGTAAAATCTTACGCCCTTACAGCCTTATGGATCCGACAGGTCGCGGGGTAAGGACTTAGAGCACCTAAGTGTCGATGCCTCGCGGAGAAACGGGGGCGCTTAGTAGAGCACCTCAAAGCGCGATCCTTGATCGGGGTATTTGGTGACTTCGATCCGCACGGGGAATGCCTGTTTGAGCGATTCGACGTGGGTGATGATCAGGATTTTTTCAAAATCGTTGCTGATGGCCTGGATGGCTTCTACGAGGTGGTCGAGGCCCTCGGCGTCTTGCGTGCCAAATCCCTCGTCGATGACCAAGGTACGCAGGCGCGTGCCCGTGCGTCGGGCCAAGAGTTTGGACAGGGCAATGCGAATGGAAAAGTCGATGCGAAAGGCTTCGCCGCCCGAATAGAGCTCGTAATTGCGTTCCCCGAGTTCGTCGCTGATTTTGATGTCGAGGGTTTCGCGCGTGCCCCCGGTTTTGAGGTCGCGCAGGGATTCGAGGGCGATTTGCGTGCGGTTATCCGTGAGGCGGGCGAGAATGCGATTGGCTTCTTCCTCGATTTCCGGAATGGCCTGTTCGATGATGAGCGCCTGAATGCCGTCTTTGCCAAATGCCGTGATCAGCTCTCGGTAGATGCGAATGTCGCGTTTGCTCGCTTTGATTTTTTTGTCGACCGCGTCCTGTTCGGCGCGCAGGGCGTCGCCGTGTTCGATCTGCGATTGCAGGGCCGCGTGTCGCTGGAGCAGGTGATCGCGTTTGGCCCCCAACTCCGCGATGGTTTTTTCCAGTGCATCGGCTTCTTCGAGGGTGGCTTCGGCGCGGGTGATGGCCTCGGCGAGTTCTGTCAACCGCCGCTGGGTTTGCCCGTGGCGGCTCTCGAGATGCGCGAGGCGGTCCGTGGCCGCAACGAGGCGCGCTTGGGCGTTTTCACTATCGCGTTGCGCGCTTTGGAGGCGTTCGTACTGCGCGGGCGCATCGCCCAAGTCCGCGAGTTGCTCGGCGAGTTGTCGGTGGCGTTCGGCGTCGTAATTCAGGGCGCGGATGCGGGTTTGCACTTGTTCGCGCTCTTTTTGCTCGTTGGGCGCGTATCTTTTTTCGTCGAGCCACTGCTGTGCGAGGTCGCGTTTTCGGCGGAACTCGGGCAGTTCCGCGAGGATTTTTTCCCGGCGTTCTCGGGCCACTTGGAGCTGGGCATTGCGGGCTTCAACGGATTCGAGGTCTTTGAGTTTTGCGCGCAGGGTGCGGTGTTCGGCCGGGTCGTAGGCGAGGTTTTCCAACGCGCTTCGGGCATTGGACAGGGCGCGCGCTTCCGCGCTGTTTTCGGTTTGCTCGCGCAACTGGGCTTTGAGATCGCCGAGTTGTTCGGCCAGAGACTCGCGGGTTTGCGCGGCGCGTTCCGCTTCTTCGACCGCGGCTTCGGCTTGGGCGAGGGGTTGGGCCGCGTCCTCGGTTTGGGCGAGTTGGTTTTTGAGGTCTTGATAGTCGCGCCGATATCCCTCGCGTTGGGCTTCGGCTTTTTGAATGGCCGATTCCAACTGCGCGATTTGTGCGCGGTGTTCGCCCAGTTGTTTCGAGAGCTTGGTCGATGCCTCTGCGCGGTGGGCCTGGTCGAGCTCGCTGCCGCACAACGGGCAGGACGCATCCCGAACGCCTCGCAGGGTTTGTCGCTGTCGGGCGATGTCTTCGCGGGTTTGGCGCAGGGTTTCGACGCGGTCCGAATCGGTTTTGAGCCGGATGTTGAGTTCGCCGCCTTTGGTGCGAATCTCGGCGCATCGGGCTTCGAGGGATTGGATGTGCTCGGCGCGTTCGCGGAGTTTTTGTCGCGTTGCCCTGCGGGCCGCCAGTTCGGATGCGGCCGCGTCCGTCTGCTGCAACTGCTGCGCGTGCGTGTTGATGGACACTTGCAGATCCGCACAGGTGCTTTCGATTTTTCGCTCGAGGTCTCGAATGCTGCGCTCGGCGCGCTCCCGGCTTTCGCGCAGGGCTTCCCATTCGCGGTCCTGTTCTCGGGCGCGGTGCAAGGCTTCGACCTGCGTTTGGATGGTCTGGCGATCCGCCAACAGGGTTTCGGTTTCGCGCAACTCGGCCTCCGCTTGCTCGACGCGCACTTCCCATTCGCGCAAGCGGCGTTCTACCTCATGGCGTCGCTCCGCGATTTTTTGATCGAGTTCGGCGATGAGCTGTTCGAGTGGGCGCAAGGCGTGGAGTTTTTTCTGCAAGTCCGCGTCTTCTCGCTGCACGGCGCGGTATTTCTCGACCGCGCTTGTGATCGCGTCTCGCCTGTCGAGGATGGCGCGATGGGCAACCACGTCTTTTTCCGCGTTTTCGCGCTCGGCTCGGGTTTCCCGCATGTCGGTTTCAATGCGCGAGGCGTCTGCCCGCACCGCGTCGCGCTCGGCTCGATGGCGTTCGCGTTGGGCGCGTACTTTTTGCAGGGCGTCGCGGCGGCCTTCCGCGCGTTCCATGTCGCGTTCCACTTCGCTGCGTTGGGTTTCGACCTCGTCGCGCTGCGCCACAAATTCACCGCGTTTTTCCATCGCCTGCGCGATGTCGTCCGCCTTTGCTTGGGCCGTGGCGCGTTCGAGATCGCATCCGCGCATTCGTTCTCGCGCCCGAGCAGACAGGGCGTCGTAGTGCGACAAGCCCAAGATATCCGAGAGCAGGGTCTTGCGCTGGCTCGCTTTGCAGCGCGTAAATTCGTCTGCGCGGCCCTGGAGCAGGAACGCCGAGTTGATGAAGGTCGGATAGGTCATGCACAACAGGGCCTCGATCCGCGCCTGGGTTTTGCGAACCGAATCGCCTTCCGAGAGGGCTTTGTACCCGCCGGTTTCCGGGGAGAAAATTTGCAACTCGAGGCGCGTGGTCGCGCTTTTGCCGGCCTTGCGAAAACTGCGGGTGATGCGGTACCGGTCCGCTTCGAGGTGAAATTCAAAATCGACCCGCATTTCCGCGGCGCCGATTCGCAACAAGCCGTCGTTGGGGAGGCGGTCGCTCCCGGCTTTGCGGGCTTCGCCCCACAGCGCCCATGTGATCGCGTCGAGCAAGGCGGATTTGCCGTGTCCATTGCGCCCGGAGATGCAGGCGACGTGAAAGCCCGAAAAATCCAAGGGCGGCACGTTTTCGCCGTAGCTGAGGAAGTTTTGGAGGGAAAGACGGATGGGGATCATTCGCCACCTCTCAATTCGGATTCGAGTTGCGCGCCGCAATGCCGAAGGTCTTTTTCGATGTCCGCGAGGTCCGGGCGGTTTTCCAAGTACGCCTGTAGCGCGTCTTGAACGCCCATGGTTTCCGAAATGCCGGCCCTGCGCTCGATTTTTTGGACGTTGGGCACGGGCGCGATGCTCGCGATCATAAACGCGCCTTCGAGCGCTTTTTTTACGGCTTTGAGATCGACCGTATCCGTGCGGTTGTCCCCCAAATCGTAGATCACGCGCACGATGGCGTCGGTCGCGGTGTGTTCGCCAATGGCGTCGAGAATGGCCGTCGTGGGGTCTTGGTCCGGCGCGACTTTGACGGATACCGTGCAAAAGGGCCGGGCGGGCGTGCGTACGAATTTGTAAGACGTTTCGCGCTTGGGCAAGTGCGCGTCTGTCTCGCTGTCGCTATCTTCGATGGTGGCGATGACCACGCCCTTGGTTTCCCTTTCTTCGCCAAAGTCGATGCGGTCGATGCTGCCCGAATACACCACGGGGGGACGGGCATTGGCGTTGAGGTCTTGAAATTTGTGGATGTGGCCCAAGGCGACGTAGTCGAAGGCGGGGTCCGCGAGGGTGCTCTTGAGAAAGACCGGGTCGCGGCCGATGATCGCGGTTTGTTCAGAGCCGGACAAGGTCGCGTCCGCAGCGGATAGATGGCCCACGAGCACGGCGGGAATGTCGGGGTGTTCCCGCACGCGGTCTGCCAATTCTTCGATGATTTGGGCGCCCATGTCTTGCAGTTGTTCGACGATTTCCCCTTGCGACAAGTCGTGGTAAGGGCCTTTGGCGAGCAGGCGACTGCGGTGCAGCCAGGGCAAGCAGGCAATTTGGATGGGGCCGGATTTTGTGGCGATGTTGATGATGCGGTTTTCAGACGCGATGTGAACGCCTTTGATGCCCAAGGTGCCAAAAATATCGACGGATGAGGCTTTGCCATAAGCCACCGGGCTGTCGTGGTTGCCCGTGACCATGACCACGGGGATGTCGCGGCTGCTGAGCATGCGAATGAGGGATGCAAACTCGCGTTGATGCGTGGGCGTGGGGTCGCAAGCGCGATAGGCGTCACCGGCGAAGACGACGAGATCGACCTCCTCTTTGATCGCTTCTTCAAACGCGAAACGCAGGCTTTTGATAAAATCCTGCAAGCGCGTGTGAAGCCCGGTGCCCGAATCGAGCCGGCCGTAATTTTCAACGCCGATATGCGTGTCGGCAACGTGCAGAAATTTGATGGACATAGCAGAGAAATCACAAAGTGGGAAAGCGCGGACGATGGACGGGGGGAAATTTAAGGAAGAACGCACAACGTGCAAAGCGAAAATCCATCGGCGGTTGACGATGAGGGGGGCGGCCCCAGCTCAACCCGTTGACAGCCACGAAGGGAGATACACAAAACCAAAAAAGACGAGTTGCGTTCTGGCTTGACACGCGAGAGGGATTTAGCAGGTTAAAGGCCAAGGCTTCATGGCGAATCCAAAAGCTTATTTTTTCTGAAAACAAACAGGAGTGTGGGGGATCATGGCAACCGTAAATGCACCTAATCCCCTCGTGCCGAACGAAATATATCACGGGGATTCACGTCAACTCATGGAGAGAATCGAAGGGGAATCCATTGCCTTAAGCGTGTGGTCGCCGCCCTATTATGTCGGCAAGGAATACGAGAGGGATTTGTCTTTTGAAGACTGGAAGAATCTCTTGCGCGAGGTGATTAAACGACATTTTCCCATTCTAAAACCCGGTGGGTTTCTCGTGATCAATATCGCGGATATACTGTGTTTTAAGGATGAGAAGATGCCAAAGATCATGGCGGAAAACATTTCTCGCAGAAAAATCGATCTGACAAAAGAAGACATCCTAAAGGTCGTAAAACAGCACCCGGATTGGAACCGGTACAAACTCGCAGAACACTTTGGATGCAGCGAGCAAACCATTGATCGGCGGCTCAACGGCAACAATATCAGAGGTGGAAAATACCAATCCCAAACGAGGGTTTATCTCGTCGGTGGGATAATCGAGCGCGCCGCTACAGATGCGGGGTTTTATTTGTACGACCGGCGTATCTGGGTCAAAGACGCCGCCTGGGAAAACTCGAGATGGCATACCATATCCTACCGTTCTGTCGATGAATCGGAATACGTTTATGTTTTTTGGAAACCGGGGATCACGAAAGTAGATCGATCGAGGCTTACAAAGCGAGAATGGGTCAACTGGGGTTCTAGAGGCGTGTGGGAAATCCCCTCTGTGCGGAGCAATTCGGATCACGAATCCAAGTTTCCCATCGAACTGCCTCGGCGCGTCATCAAGCTATTTACCGATCCCGATGAAATTGTACTCGATTGTTTTATGGGAAGCGGCACGACGGCTTTGGCTGCCTTGTGCGAAGGTCGGAGATATATCGGAATTGACAAGGAAAAGAGATCGGTGGAGATCGCGACAAAAGCGGTTCAATCATTCCGCAAATACGCAAAAAAGCCCGATCAGATAGACTTGATGATCGGGGAATTAGAAGCGACATACCAACCAAAAGGAGCTGGCCGCCGTGCCGAAAAACACTGTGATCCGACCGTTTGACCGTGCAGATCAAAACTGTTGAGCGGCTGATCCTCTGACAACTTCATAGCGATGCCTTTCGCCGCGATGGCGTTTGATTTCGCATCCCAACGACAACGGGGTTCGCACGATACTGCGCGAACCCCTCTGACTGTGGTCGAGATGTTGCGGACATTTATTCTTCGATGCCCACTTTGACCCCGCGTTTCTTCAGGGCAGGAACATGCGTGCTGATCGCCGCTTCGTCCAATGGGTTGTTCCTAATGTTCAGGGTGCTCAATGCGCTCAAGCCCGCCACTGGCGAGATGTCGCCGACCTTGTTGTTGTTGATATTCAGGGTTTTCAACTTCGCCAAGCCCGATAGGGGCGCGAGGTCCGTGATTTTGGTGTTGTTGAGATTTAGCGTTACCAGTTCCGCCATGTCGGACAGGGGCGCGAGGTCCGCTGTGCCGGTGTTGTTCAGGTTGAGGTTCCGCAACATGGCCGCGCCTGACAGTGCCGAGATGTCCATGATTTGTTTGTTCCCGGCAAGCGTCAGGGTTCTCAACTTGGCCGCGCCAGACAAGGGCGCAATATCGGCTACCGCGTTGTTGCCGAGGCGCAGGGTTCGCAGGTTCATCAGTCCGGCCAGCGGCGCGAGGTCCATAACCGAAGTGGCGCGGTCGAGGTCCAACACCCTCAACTTGGCGAGGCCAGACAGGGGCGACAGGTCGGATATGTCGTTGCTGTTGGCGCGCTTTTCCTCCACGCGCGCGTCGCCGAGGTCCAAATGGGTCAGGTTGGCGGCGTGCTCCAAGCCGGTCAAATCGCCGATGCCCGCATTCGGCGCGACGAGGCGCGTCACCATGGCCATATCGGCCGTGGTAATCGCCGCATCGCTCGCCTTGTTCAAAGAATCCGCAATCACCGCGCGCAGATTGGCGTCGGGGATGGCGACGGCTTTCTTCTCGTGCATTTTGTGATGGCCGGCATCGCTCGCGCCATAGCCGGCAAAACACGCAACGAAAAAGATCAGGGCAAAGAGTGGATGTCGATACGTCATGGGAATTTCCTCCGAGAGTGAATGGGATACGCAAACTACAGGTCGAACGGACGCGATGCCACAGCCGCTTACCGATGGTTTATTTCCCTCCTTTCTCTTCGGATTTAAGCGGTCTTGAGCTCGCCAATGGGTTGAAGTTTGACCTACATTGGAAATAGGTCAAATTATGTGCTCATCGACCAACTTAATACCCGAGATGACCTTTGGCAAGGGCTAAAAGGAGATAAGAGAGACGACATCCCGTCTAAATTGTGGGATTAAACAGATCGTGGGGATTGGAGCGTGTAGGACAGGCGCGGGGACTGTCTCTCTAGACGACAGGGTGGGACGGGACTGACTTCTAATCATAGATAAAAAAATAGGACATGCATTTGGGAGATGCATGTCCTTTGCTCGTTGCGGTGGCGGATGCGATTCGGATTTTGGTTAGGGTCCGAGTTTGAGCAGTATCAGCGTGCCGAGCGTCACTAGAGTGGTGAACTGGCTGCCGATGATCCAAATGAAATGCCTGTCCGTGCGATTTTCCATGCTGGTCAATCGGTTTTCGATGCGGGTCAATCGGTGATTGTTCTGTTCGGCTATCGCCTCCAGCCGGCTGATGCGGGCATGGTGGTCGGCGAGTTGGCTTTCTGCTGTGGGCATTGCCATCGCGTGTGCTCCTTTGGTTGTTAGAATGACGCGCCCAATTTACGACCTCCTTATTTAGAAATCAAAAAAATAAAAACGACCACGGCGGATCGGCGATTGCCGACCATTCTCGCACACGCGGTTGGGGACGGTTGTGACGGGAACGCATGGACAGCGGATGGGTAGGGTGGGGACGCACACGGGCGCGGCGCGGTTGGGTGGCCTCACCGGCGCAGATCGAGTTGGGCAGCCCATGAGGATGTGCGGTGGTGGCTGTAGCGCGTCGACAGGCGGAAATGCGCGGTTGCCCAAGCGATTCGGAGGCCGCGATTGACGCCATCGCCCGAAAGGGTGACGAGGCGCGTGCCGCCCCAGACGTCGGGTTCAAAGTCGTAGATGCGCGCGTCGTAAGATGCGATTTTGTGGAGGGTGGTCCAAAGTGCGAGGGAGAAGCCCGTGGTTTTGCCGAGGGTGAGGCGAAATCCGGCGGCATTCCCCGCAAGGTCGGCGCGGGCGTGTTGAACCCACGCGGTCAATGCGCGGGTGGGCCGTTTGTACGCGAGGGCGACGCGCAGGCGTTGGCGAGATGGGCGCCCCGTGGCGCTTCGGGTATCGCCCGTGAGATGTGCGGAAAAGCCCGGTCTGATGCGGTGCGTGAAGTTGAGACGCAGGCGAATGCCGCGGGCGGGCAATGGCCCTTTCTCCGGGACGAGACGCCCGTGGCGGTCGAGGGCGATATCCAGCCGTCTGCGTTTTGACAAACGCCACGTCAGGCCGAAGAACGTGCCCCATTCGTTGTTCGGCGGCGTGCCATAAGCGGCGTAGGGCGCGCCGTGCAAACTGCGAAAGTTCGCGCCATAGCGTCTGCCAACGACGTGGAGGCGCAAGATGGGCGTGCCCGCGACGAGGCCCGCGATAAAAGCGCGGGGCGCGATTTCGCCAAATAGGATGATGCGATCCGCGCGGTACAGGGCGTTGATGCCGACCAACGCGCCTGCCGTTGCCGCGCTCGGTGTGGCGACGGCGGATCCATTGACGGGGGCGAAGGCCGCGTTGAGGAGTGTCACGCCGATGTGTTTTTGCGATGATCCGATGCCCAAGTGCGCGCCTGCGAGGCGTTCGCGGAGTGCGTTTTTGCGCGCCTGTGAGGTTTCCGTGTCGTGGAGGCCGCTCGTGTAGATGCGCGTGCCCGAGGCGTCCCAAGTGATGTGTCCATACATCGCGTGCCAAAACACGCGGGGGTGTGAACCGGACAGGTAAATGCCGCGCAAGGCGCCGTGTTCGGTGCTGGTGCGGTTGCCCGATTTCGTGGCGGACCGGGCGCGGGCATAGCTCAGGCCAGTCGCGATGCGGGTGCGGCGCGAAAAGAGCAAGCCCTGCCCCCATTCCGGGCGCGCATCTCCCAAGATGATGTTCACGCGGGAAAGGGGTATGGCGATGTAGCCGGTGACGTGGTCCGTGAAGGTGGGTTCTTTGGGATCGCGTTCGGAAAGGAAAAAGGCGGACATGCCCCAGGGCGAGGCGATTTCGATCCGCTGGTAGAAACGCATGTCGTCAAACCGGTTGGCGCGATTGGAAGGACGCGAGATGCGGGATGTGTACCGGGAACGCCACGGGCGCGTGGGCGCGATGGCGAGATAGGGCGCGATCAGGTCGATGTGTTCTGCGGATAGCCCCTGTACATCGGCGAGGTCTTCGATGGCGCGATAGGGGCGGCGGTCGATGATCTGCTGGACGAGTTCCGGGGTCAGGCCGGGGAGCATGAGCAGGTCTTTCGCGCTCGCCCGATTGAGTTCGAGGCTGACGCCCTCGAGGTCGCGCAACAAATCGTTGAACGCTTCGGCCTCGCCCTCGGTGTGGACAACGGGCACTTGCGCGAAGAGTATCGCGGGGATGCAAGCGGTGAACACCGTGTACCACGCGATGGCGCAGATGTGAAAAATCCGTTCTGACATTGGGCGCGTTTGCGAGATAAGGTTCTGGATTCACAATGGGTTGCGTTATTTACGAACCCTATCCTATGCAAACGGCATGCCAATTTGAGTCCTCCACCGCGCATTCGCCCGTGCGTTCCTCTCCTCGCCCATCCTTCATTTTTGGATCTGATGGGCGGGCACGGCTGTTCGCGATCATTTTTATGTGACCGATCACTGCGCGGCGATTGATCTGGTGCTTCACGAGGGGCGTGCTGGGTCAAGCCTATTACTCTGTAAATTAAATAATTCGGAATTTCAATTTTCAAGAGTGTGCCGGCCGTGGTGCCGTACATCAATTAAGCCATCGCCAAACGTGCCATCGCAAAAGCCCATCAAACAAAGCCATCGCGCACAGCGCGCAAGTCCGTCTCGCAACCAACATCCATTTTGCAACCCACCTCGCAGGCTGGCGCATGTCGTTCTATTACAAAAGCGATTTGCGCTGTGCAAGCCCCTCGGCGCATGAGAGCGGCATTTTTTGCCTACTTTTTGTTGCTGTAGACAAAAAGTAGGTCGCCGAAGGCATCAAAGGCAACCAACAATGCTTTAGGGCCAAACGCTTTAGACAAACGAGCAACTCAGGTACTGATTTGTGTGTATCAAAATTGAGAATAACTCAATTTACAGAGTACTATAAGATAGACAAAAAAATTGGAAATTAGGGATTGACATATCCCCCCAAATCAGATAGTTTTTTGAGCAGAACACAGAACTCCGTGCTTTGATGCGTTTTGCATCTCTTCCGATCCCGATGGTCTCAGTCGGGAATCCTACGGGTTCGACAATCTGCAACGGGATGCTCGGTTTTATTTTACAATCCGATAATCCCGTTCAATTGCCCCACTTGGGATAGGGTGTCGCTTAACAAAGGAGTAGGAATGAGCGAAGCCGAAGATGGCCGTTCTGGCCTTGTTTTTCCGCTACGCGATTCTTCTGCCGAAGAAATTTCCCTTATTGTGCAGTGCCTTCGGGACGCCGGTTTCTCCCGCGATGACCGAACGTGGCTGGTGCGCGTTTTTGAACGCCCAGATTGTTTTGGCGATCCCAGCGGGGACGCCGTGTTCAAAGAGGCGTTTACGGCTTCTTTTGAGCATGTTCTGCCCGGTGTCGTGGAGAAATTAGGCGAACCGGATCAAACCGAGGAAGACAGGCAGAACCGCTTGGCACTTCTGTTCGGGTTCATGCTCGGGTTCGGACCGATCTACAGCGAGGTGGTTCTGCCCAATGATCGGCTCGTAAAATCGGGCGACGCTTGGCATGTTCCCGCGTGGGTTGGCGCGTACCAAACGCAGGCGAAGTTCGGTGCGAAAAGTCTGGATTGGCAAAAACTCAATGCGTTGCGGGACGCGGCTGTTTTTCGACTCTTTGACCTGATTCCATTTCTCTTTCCCAAAGGCGTGCCATTGGCGCAGGTCGTGGATTTGGACTCGTTAGATCCGATTCGGCGACGGGGATGGTCGAGCAATGATTTTCGGGATTCCAGAGAACTCGAGTTTTGGTTGATCTGGCGATTTCGCTCAAATGCTGAACGCCGCGACACGATCCGCCTGCACACCTTGTTGCAAGCGTTTTCCGAGTTTCCAGATGACGTTTTAGGCGCGAAAGTTCTCGGACTCCTGAACGCCATTGAATACGCTATGAACCTGGGGTCGGCATTGGGCGATGGCTGGCGGCTCGTTGCGCGGGAGTTGACGCCGTTTTTGGAACTGCTGAATGAGAAATCGCCAGAGTCGCATCCGCAACCCACATCCCTGCTCAAAGCCTGGTGGCGGTTGGCCGTGGCGATTCACTACAAAAGTATGGGGGGGTTGGAAGCCGATCTCGCCCATGAACTCAGAAACCGGCTCGTCGAAAGTGCCGCGCGGCACATTGGAATTTTGCGGAAGATATTGCGAGAAACGCCTCAAACTTTCACGGGTAGGGATTCGACGGGAATGCCCGTTTCCGATTTTTACGACGAGGCGTTTGAGGTGCTGTGCATTTTTGCACCCCCGTGGAAATGCCTGAAGTCCTCATTGCTGGTTTTTTCCGAGATGACCGTGCCTGCCGTCGCATCTGATCTCCGTCCTTGGCCTGAAACTGGGAGAGAAGTCCCGCCTCATCCGTATCACCGAATCCCGTTGTGGATCGGCATCGCCATGTACCCGCAGAATCTCCGGGACGAATTGAAGCGAGACCCGCACTTGCAACGGTTGCGCGAGGAGTTCGCCAAATTTTGCCTCGACCGGCTCAAAACGAAAAAAAATGACACCAAACCGAAAAGCGAGGTGTCCAATGACGCAGATGAAGGATTTGTCGAACCGCGCCGTCCGTGGCGGCGGTGTTACGTACAGGCCGTCACCGCATTGCGCGTCAATCCCGGCGGGCGGGCGCACAGAACCCTGTTTTGGCTTTCCAAGAACGATCCCGATGAAACGGTCCGAGAATTTGCAAAACGAGCGCACGGACAAATTCGGCATCTCAACCGCAACAAACCGAATTTAGATCGCGGTGCATCGCCTCGCCGCCCGCTATTTGAAGCCTTTTGGTGGCTTCGCCAAGCGCATCTGTTGGCGCTTGGAAAACCGATTGATGAATCGGGCGCGTTGCGAACGCGCAGAACGGAGTTGCACCGCACACGCGAGAAAGAGGATCGGCTCGACTGGGAAGGATAGTGTCCCCCTGAGGCGATGGCTGCCAACGAGAAAGGAGGTGATGAGCATGGCAAAAACCAGCGGTAATCGCTCGGGCGGTACCCGCAGTGCCGGCAAAGGCGGTCGCCAAAGCGGCGGTCAAAGCAATCGCCGTGGAAGTGGCGGCTTGCCGAGCAAAACGGGCAACCCCTCCGGCGGTGGCCGAACCAACGCCCCGCCGAAAAGCAAATGATCGACTCGGTAGGTGCTGACTGGGTCAACACCTACCGCCGACATTTCGCCTCAACTGGTGCGTCCGCACTTCGCGGCTCAATAGCCACACGTTTGATCTCTTTGAGATCGTGCTATGGCGCATCCTTTCACGACAATTTTTGAATCGTTCTGTCAAAGGAGAAAGGATCATGAAAATGACCATCAATTCCCCTGCTCTGTCGCGGAAAATTCCATCGGTCAACTACCACCTTTGGGAGCCGTGCAACATGCGTTGCAAGTTCTGTTTTGCCACATTTCAAGATGTCAAACGGGACATGGAACTGCCCAAAGGCCACTTGCCGGAGGAGAAATGCCTCTCGATTGTGGATCGGCTTGCCGAAGCCGGTTTTGAAAAGATCAATTTTGCCGGTGGCGAACCCACGCTTTGCGCTTGGTTGCCAAACTTGATCAAACGGGCGAAGAAACGCGGCATGGTGACCTCCATCGTTACGAATGGATCGAAAATCACCGATCCATGGCTGGACAGTCTGAACGGAAATTTGGACTGGATCGCGCTGAGCATCGACACCGTCGATCCGGAAAAACTGAAACGCTTGGGTCGCGCACTCGGCGGCGGAAAGAAGCCCATGACGGAGGAGGAATATCTGGGCATCATCCGCACCGTAAAGCGCCGAGGGGTTCGGCTGAAAATCAACACGGTCGTCACTTCAGAAACGCGGCGAGAGGACTTGACCGACTTCATCAGATCGGCAAAACCGGACCGATGGAAGTTGCTCCAAGCCCTCCGCGTCGAGGGGCAAAACGACGCGCATATCGCCGATTTCGCGATCGCGCCAGCCGCGTTCGAGGAGTACGTCCAACGCAATCGCATTGTCGAGAATGACGGTATTATCGTCGTGCCCGAGAGCAATGAGATGATGACGGAAAGTTATGTCATGATCGACCCAGCGGGCCGCTTTTTTGATAACGCGCAAGGTGCCCATACTTACAGCCGCCCTATTTTGGAGGTCGGAATTGGGGAAGCTCTGGAGGATGTATCGGTCGACCCCGAACGTTTTCTCAAAAGAGGAGGGCGGTATGACTGGTAAATTCATCGTCATCGAAGGACTCGATGCAACGGGCAAGTCAACCCTGGCTCCCAAATTGGCCGAGTGTCTCGATGCGCCTTTGCTCGCATGTCCACCGCGGCTCGAGGCACCATCCACCGGAACTCCGAGAACCGGATGAGGTCATTCTGCTTACGGTGGATGAGGAAAATCGCCTGAAGCGCATGCGTGGACGAGGTGAGCCCGTTCGCGGTGAGGAGCAAAACCTCGCCGAGGATGTTGCCCGACGCGAGGCCGTGCTTCGGACGTATTCGGATGTTTGATCCGATTGAGATCGACACCAGTCACCGCGATCCCAATTCCGTACTTGGAGATGTGCTTGAGGCTTTGCACAAATCCGTATCGCGTTAAGCATCCGATAGAAAAAAAAAGTGCCTCGGCAATATTTGCCGGGGCATTTTTTCTTAACCGTTCAAATACAGAGGAGGCGTTCGCCTGCCCAAACAACACGTTCAACTCCACTCCCACCGCGCCGCCCATCCTGTCATTCTCGTTGACTCCGGATGCTTTTCGCCTCTCGCCTGCGCGCGTGCAAGACCGGTTCGGTATATCCATTTTCGACTTCGCGGCCTTTGAAAACGAGGTCGAGGGCGGCTTGAAACGCGATGCTCCGATCGAAATTTGGCGCCATGTTGCGATAGGCATCATCGCCCGCATTTTGGCGATCCACAACCGCGGCCATTTTCTCGAAGGTCGCGCGGACGCGCTCTGCGCTCACGATGTTGTGGTGCAGCCAGTTGGCGATGTGCTGGCTCGAGATACGCAGGGTCGCGCGGTCTTCCATCAGGCCGACGTCGTGGATGTCGGGCACTTTGGAGCAGCCGATGCCCTGGTCGATCCAGCGCACCACATAGCCCAAAATGCCCTGCGCGTTGTTGTCCAATTCCCGCGCGATCTCCTCGTCCGTCAAATCGCGATCCAGCAAGGGCGGGGTCAAGATCGCATCCAAGCTGGCGCGTTCTCGGGTTGCGAGTTCTCGTTGCCGCGCCGAGACATCGACTTGGTGATAGTGCATCGCGTGCAGGGTGGCCGCGGTTGGCGAAGGTACCCACGCGGTCGTCGCGCCGGCCTCGGGGTGATTCATCTTCGTTTCCACCATCTCCCGCATGGCATCGGGCATCGCCCACATGCCTTTGCCGATTTGCCCTTTGCCGATCAACCCGGTCTCGATGCCCACATCCACATTCCAATCTTCATACGCCGCCAACCACGCCTGCGCCTTGATCTCGTTCTTGGGCAACACGGCGCCTGCTTCCATGCTCGTGTGAATCTCATCCCCGGTGCGATCCAAGAATCCCGTATTGATGAAAATGACGCGGTCGCGCACTTCCCACATGGCGCGTTTCAAATTGACGGTGGTGCGCCGTTCTTCGTCCATGATCCCGATCTTCAGGGTGTTGCGATCCAGCCCCAGCGCGTCTTCTATGCGGGCAAACAGGGTCGCGGTGGCCGCCACTTCTTCGGGCCCGTGCAGCTTGGGCTTTACGATGTACACGCTGCCCGCCCGGCTGTTTTGAAATCTGCCCTTGCCCTTCAAGTCGTGCATGGCCGCCAGCGCGGTGATCATCGCGTCCAAAAATCCTTCGGGAATCGCCTCGCCATCGGCCGTCGTCACCGCATCGGTATAGAGGTGAAGGCCCACGTTGCGAATGAGCAGGGTGCTGCGGCCCGGCAAGGTCAACGCGCCGCCATCTGGGCGGATGAACGTCCTGTCGGGATTCAGTTTGCGATTGACGCGCCGCCCGTTTTTCTCAAAGGTCGTCTCCAACGTGCCTTTCATTAGGCCGCACCAGTTGCGGTACACGCGCACCTTGTCTGCGGCATCCACAGCCGACACGGAATCCTCGCAGTCCTGAATCGCGGTGAGGGCGGCTTCGAGCACCACGTCTTTGACTCCGGCCGGATGATCGCGTCCGATGGGATGCGCGGGATCGATCTGAAGTTCGATATGCAACCCATGGTGCGCCAACAACGCGCTGGACAAGTGCCCATCTCGCTCTGCATAGCCCACAAATTGCGCGGGTTCTGCCAAGCCCACCTCTCGGCCATCCACCCGTGCGACGAGTACCTTGACCCCGTCCGCTCCATCGAGGGCAAACGCCTTGACCTCGGCATGCGACCCCTTGCACAGCGGAACGGTGGCGTCCAAAAATTCGTTCGCCGCGGCGATCACCTTCTCGCCGCGCACGGGATTGTACGCGGCTCCCTTTTCCGCGCCGCCAGCCTCGGGGATCGCGTCCGTCCCATACAGCGCGTCGTACAAACTGCCCCAGCGCGCATTCGCCGCGTTCAAACAATACCGCGCATTATCCACGGGCACGACCAACTGCGGGCCGGCCAGCGTTGCAATTTCCGGATCGACACCGCGCGTCAACACCTGAAAGTGATCGCCTTCGGGCAACAAGTACCCGATGTCCTGCAAAAATGTCCGGTAAGCGTCGCGATCCATCGGTTGCGCTTTGTGCCACGCATCGATCTGTGCCTGCAAGGCGTCGCGCTTTTCCAATAACCGCCGATTCTGCGGGGCCAAGTCGCCCACAATTTCCCCCAACGCCCGCCAAACCGCCTCGTCATCCACGCCCGTGCCGGGCGCGATTTCGCCTTTGACCAAGGCGTGGAGTTCGGCATCCACATTCAAATTGCCAACCGCAATTCGGTTTTTCATGAGTCGCTCCTTGAGAGTTACGTATAGCCGCCTTTGCCCAATAAGATCCGCGCCTCGTCGTCATCCCCTTCCAAGACCGCCTGCGTCAATCCGCCATCTGGGGGCGGGCCGCCGTGCGGAGAGCGCCGCAGCCAAGTCGGGGTGTAGCTCAAAATCAGCATCCTGCGCTTTGTTCGCAACGTGGGCATGCCCCGGTGCCAAAGATTGCCGTGCATCATCACCGCGTCGCCTGCCGCTATGCAAAGCACGCGCTCGCCATCGACGGTCGCGTACGCATCTCGGGGCGGTTCTCGGTGCAGCCAATGGTGCGACCCCGGCACGACGGCCACGGGCCCGGTGTCTTCATTCAAATCGTCGAGATAAATGAGGGCGTCCAAGCAGTGGGGGCGGGAAAACCACGGCGGCAAGGGCTTGGAAATCACGCGCAGATGCTGGTGCCACGGCGTCTGATGCGGCGTTGTGCCCGGGTAGCTGATCCGCGCGCTCAGGCCCCGAAGCCTGACCAACGGCCCCATCATGGCCCGCGCCACAGACAACGCGGGTGGAAATTTCAGCAAGTCCAAAAACGCCGGATCCTTGTCCATCAAATGCCGGGGAATGCGTCCCCACGATGGCTTTCCTCCGTCTCGAAACGCGCCCGATTCCCGCGCTTCCAAGCGATCCAAGGCGTCTTGCAACGCGCCCAATGCCTCGCCCGTGAACAAGCCCTCGCGCACCAAATACCCTTCCCGATCCAGTTGCCGCAATTCCTTTGGCGATGCGCGGACATCGATCTCGCAATGGCAGTCGGATTCGGGGAAGTTATGGCGGTTGAGCACTTCATAAGACAGGGTGTGCGTTGCGTCGGATTTTTTTCCGCTATCGGGCATCTCGATCTCCTTCCCCCTACGATATCTCAATCTGAAACAACCGGATTTTTGAGTCTTCCCAAGCCATCGATTTCGCAGATCACCTGGTCGCCGTGTTTGAGCCAAAGTTGCGGGTCGCGTCCCATGCCTACGCCGGGCGGTGTGCCGGTAAAAATTAAGTCTCCAGCGGTGAGCGTAAATACATGAGTCAGATAAGCGATGAGTTTGGGCACGCTAAAGATCAGTTGAGACGTGTTGGAATCCTGTACGGTCTCGCCATTGAGAATACAGCGAATGCCGAGATTGTGGGGGTCGGGAACACCGTCAGTCGTGACCAAATCAGGTCCGATCGGGGCGAATGTGTCAAACGTTTTGCCCATCATCCATTGTCCACCTGGTTTTTCGAGTTGGTAATCGCGCGCACTTACGTCGTGACCGACCATGTAGCCCGCAACATGGTTGAGGGCATCTCCTTCAGCGATGTTGCGACCTCGTTTGCCGATAACCACCACGAGTTCGACTTCGTAGTCAACTTGGGAACTCGCGCTAGGAACTACGATATTCGCATCGGGACCGATGATCGATGATGCGTATTTGGAAAAGACAATGGGCTCATCGGGAATGGGCATGCCGCTTTCGGCTGCGTGATCGGCGTAGTTGAGCCCTATGCAAATGATTTTTTCTGGATTGCCAATGGGAGCCTGAATGGCGACATCTCGTGCGGGAATGGCACGCGCCCCCGCATCGATTGTTGCGCGAGCCGCGCAAAGGGCTTTGTCACCTGCTTCGAGAAATTCCCTCATGGTGGAGGGGATTGACGGATCGGTAGCATTGAGGTCGATGATCGAATCGCCCGATCGGGCGCCGAGCCGTTGCTGTCCTCGGTGAGTAAATGTTACGAGTCGCATGACGATGCCTTCCTTGGGTGTAAAGGTTTGGGTTGTTTGCTCCGCGGCAATAAAGATGAAAAAAGAACCACTGTCAAGCGAGATTGATTTTGTTCGATGGGCCAAGCGGCAACCTCAACTCGATAGAAGGCGAGCGGATTGTGGCGCGGTTTGAGCAATTGAACACCTATGATCAATTTGCCATGTCGTTTGCGGATACGAGGTCAGGTTGGCGAATCGTCTTTTCAACGAGGTATCTTTCTATCCCGATGTGAGGGGCGCGTTTTCTTTTACGCGAATGACAAAGGGAATGTCGGTTTTATTTTTTCCTGAAACCATTTTCGCCCCATAAATTCTCGGTCGGCAACCGAGGCGCGAATCTCAGATGTCGGGATGTGTTGACACACCCGTTCCATGAGGGCTATGCGTTCTCGCGCGTTCGCGTTGCCCTTTTTGTTGAACATCTCGGATCCGAATCAATGGCTTGTGTTTTCCATTTCTTTTTGTTATTATTACGAACGAGGCGACCAAAAACGAGGTATCTCGCCGCCCGAGTCGCAATGACAGATGGACTGACCGAAGTTACGTAAGGTCAAACCGCAAATGCGACAACAACCCTCATCATTCAATGGGAAAGGAGCAAATAGCATGACTGGATTCGATACCTTCAAGGCATCCATGCGGTTGCAGGAGGAAGCGGGCTTTGAAGAACACCAAGCGCGTGCTTTGGTGGCCACTTTTGCCGAAGTCATCGGTGAGAAACTCGCGACCAAAAATGATCTGGAAAAGACAGAGACCGCTCTGCAAGGCGAGATCTTCGCTCTGAAGAACGATCTGGAAAAGACAGAGACCACCCTCAAGAGCGATCTGGAGAAAACAGAGACCACCCTCAAGAGCGATCTGGAAAAGACAGAGACCGCTCTGAGAAGCGATCTGGAGAAAACAGAGACCGCCCTGCAAGGCCAGATTGTCGCCCTGAGAAGCGATCTGGAAAAGACAGAGACCACCCTCAAGAGCGATCTGGAAAAGATGGCGGCGGTATTGCGGAGTGAAATGCGCGAGCTTGAACAACGCATGACCTTGCGGCTCGGGGCGATGATCGCCGCCGCGGTGGGAATTCTCGTGGCGGTGGATAAGTTGCTCTGATCGAGGGCGAAACCGAGTGATCGCAGGACGCTTTACCCGCTCGGGATCCGTCAATTCGGGGTTCAAATTTGGAACGCCACCACTTAAATTGTACGAGTATCAACCAAAGACGCGGTTCGCATCGACATACTCGATCTCGTGCCGCGTTTTCTTTTTTGGGAGAAACTCAATGCGCGTTTTTGATGTAGAAATCATGCGAGCACATGCGCGTGAGATTTTCGATGCCGCGGTCAAAGCGGTCGATGCCGAGCAATGCGTGCGGCAATTCGTCTCGCTAGAGGGCGATCGGTTGCGCGTGGGGGATCAGCAGTACGATTTGGGCGCGTATCGCCGCATTTTGGTGGTGGGAACGGGCAAGGCGTCTCCGCAAATGGGCGCAGCACTCGAAGATATCTTGGGCGGGCGCGTTTCCGGCGGGTCTATCAATACAAAATACGACCACGCCTTGCCCCTCAAACACATCGACATCGTGGAATGCGGCCATCCCGTGCCCGACGAAGCCGGTGTCGCAGGCGTTGCGCGCATGGTGCGGTTGTTGGAAGAGGCAGACGAAAAGACGCTGGTGATCTGTTTGATTTCCGGCGGCGGCTCGGCACTCGCGCCCGCGCCCGCGGATGGCTTGACCTTGTCCGACAAGCAAGAGACCACGAGTTTGTTGCTGGCCTGCGGCGCGAATATCGTGGAGCTCAATGCCATTCGCAAACACCTGTCGCGCTTAAAAGGCGGCGGCTTGGCGCGCGCGGCGTTTCCCGCAACGGTTGTGGCATTGATGTTGTCCGATGTGATCGGCGATCCCATGGACGTCATCGCCTCTGGCCCCACCGTGCCCGATACGGCGACTTTTCAGACGTGCATGGACATTTTGGACAAGTACGACTTGGTCGCCCAAATCCCAGATCGCGTGCGGTCTCGCCTCGAAGCCGGCGTCGCAGGCGAAATTGAGGACACGCCCAAGCCGGGGGATGGGGCTTTGTCCAAAGTGCAAAATCTCATCGTGGGTAGCAATGGGCTGGCCGTGGCCGCGGCAAAGGACGAGGCCAACGCCTTGGGCTACCGCGCGTTGGTGTTATCGACCCGCATCGAAGGCGAGGCGCGAGAAGTCGCTTATGTGTACGCGGGCATCGCCAAAGAAATCGCCACATCTGCACAGCCCATCGCGCCGCCTGCCTGCGTGATTGCCGGCGGCGAAACCACCGTGCTGGTGCGCGGCGATGGCAAGGGCGGGCGCA
The DNA here is from genome assembly GCA_965242535.1 of Candidatus Latescibacterota bacterium. Taxonomy (GTDB): domain Bacteria; phylum Latescibacterota; class UBA2968; order UBA2968; family UBA2968; genus VXRD01. Next base: position 2,173,717 of record OZ251458.1, on the reverse strand, counting down.
ACCAAGAAATCCCCCTATCGGCCGCGATTCAGTTGGCCGGCTGGGACGATATCGTGCTGTTTAGCGGCGGCACAGACGGCACGGATGGCCCAACCGATGCGGCGGGCGCGGTCGCCGACGGACAGACCATTGCGCGGGCAGAAGCCATGGGACTATCCGCTATCGCCCATCTGAAAAACAATGACGCCTACCATTTTTTTGAGCCATTGAACGACCTGATCATCACCGGCGCCACGGGCACAAATGTCGCCGATGTCGCTCTCGTGATGGTGGGAAACGCATCGGCGTGAGGGGTGGGAAACGATTAAAAATTTGAACTTGCCGCGTCCAGCATTGGAAAACGCGGAGGCCGTTGCCCAAATCCTCAAAGAAGCCGAACGCGCAGAACGCCGCGCGCTAAATTTGCGAGAGCGGGCAAAAAAAATGCTGGAATCGCCCTTGGAATTGGACGATGAAGAATCCCGAGCGATTCTCAAGGCGTTTAAGCCGCCGCGATAACGCGCTTTGCGAAAGGAAAATGCCGCTGTGAAATCCATCCTCAACGAAGTCGAGGTCGATTATTTTCGGCGTCACGGATACATCGTCCGCACGGACTTGCTCGGCGATGGCGAGCGCGATGAATTGATCGCGCTGTTCGACCGAGACCGCGATCGGCATTCGTTTCGCTGGCATTCTTATGGCTATCGCCAGCGGGCGAATTACGACGCGTTGGTCACCACGCCCGAATTTGACCGCGCGATCCGACATCCCAAAATCCTCGCCGCCATCGAACAACTGATGGGTGGCGCGGTGTGCTTTGGCGAAATCGGCGCGCGCTACATGCCGCCTTATCGGGGCGACTTGCACCGCAGTTGGCACCGCGACCGACCGCATTGGGCCGAGCATCCCTTTCGCATGGACTACATCCAACTCATGCTCTACCTCACCGACGTGGGCGCGGACACGCATTGCTTTTCCCTGTCGCCCGAGTCGATTTACGAACCCGTGCTCGAAGACAACGACGCGCAACTCAAGCGCGGGGGCATCACCGATATCCACGGGCCTGCGGGCACGGTTTGCCTGTTCAATGTGGCGTTGCTGCACACGGCCACCACGCGACCGACAACACAGGAGCGCAAAACCCTGCAAATCTACTACGGCCACCGCGACCGCAAATACCTCGCCAACGATTCGGTCATCCCGCCCATCTTCTGGCGCGACCACAACGATCCGGAAGTGCGCGCGTTTTACGGCAACCTCAACGAAGTCACCGACATCTACAACAGGGCTTATGGCATCGCGCCCTGACGTTCTGATCGCATCTTGGCATTCGCTTGTCCCGGGTCAAAACTCCCTCTATCGCCGAGATAGGGGAGCTTTATTCCCATCTTGTATCTTCCTCTTGGACCCCCTAACCCCCTAAAAGGGGGAACGCGGATCGATTCTGCGAGGGATTGCGCGAGGAATTGGCGGTTTTTCATAGCCTTATCCATTGGCTCAAAGCCATTCAAACAGCTCGTGCGGTCATCGTTCAAGAAAGCGATACGCCCCCGTCTTCCCTCTCCCGTCTTCCCTCTCCCTCTCCCCGACTGACATGGCTGTATCCTCTCCACAGACAGAACCCCGCGCCGTTCCCGCACGCATCACGGGCCGCGCCGTGCTCTTGGGCGCGCTCACGGCTATTGCCCTGAACATCTACACGGATCACGCAGGGCTGGTGATGGGATCGTCATCGCTGGTCAAATCGCAATATCCCATGGCCATGTTGTTGCCCTTTGTCCTGTGGTTGTTCGCCAATATCGGCCTCAAGACCTTTTGGCCCAAAGCCGCCCTTTCGAGTGCGGAATTGCTGGTCATCTACAGCATGTCGTGGATCGCGGGGGTCATTCCGCTCGAGGGTTGGGCCGCGTATTGGACGAGCACGATGGCCGTGCCCACCTATTATGCGTCTCCAGAAAATCGCTGGGCCGAAATCATCTTTGACATCCTGCCGTGGTGGACCTTGCCAGACGCATCGCCCGGGGTCATCCGGCCGTTTTACGACGGCTTGCCGTCTCATGGGCGCATCCCTTGGGCGGGTTGGTTGCAACCCCTGTTTTGGTGGAGTGCCATCTCGCTCGCGGTCTTTGCCGCGGGCCTGTGTATCTGCGCGATCTTTCAACGCCAGTGGGAAAACCACGAGCGGCTCGCCTTTCCGCTCGCGCAATTTGCGGTCGAACTCACGGCCGGCTTTGACCGCCCGGGGCGCGTGCCCGGCATTTTTCGCAACAAAATTTTCTGGGCGGGTTTTTTCACGGTTTTCGGGGTTTTCGCGTGGAATATCCTCGGCTATTTTGCCACGGGCCTGCCGCGCATCACTGTGTACGCCGGGTATTTGAGCAAACAAATCGACCTCGCCCGCGACTTCCAGCCCATCTACCTCCGCATCTTGCCCCCGGTCGTGGGCCTCACCTACTTTTGCAACCTCGACATTCTCTTCAGTTTTTGGGTGTTGCGCCTCGTCGCCATCGTCAAACTCGGGGTGATGGACCGCACGGGCTTCACCTTGGGCATGGCGGACCAACAGGCAAAATCGCCCGAGATCATCAACCTCGAAAGCCACGGCGCGTTGGTCGCCTTGGCCCTTTGGTCGATTTGGGCCGCACGCGGGCACTTGTCTCGCGTTTGGCGGGCGGCCCGAGAGGGGCGCGACTCGGATCGCAATGACGGCATCCTCTCCTACCGCACGGCTTTTGTCGGCTTCGCGCTATCCACCGCGTTTATCATCGGCTGGATGCACGCGATGGGCATGTCCATACCCATCGCGCTCTTGCAAACCGCGTTGCTCTACACGGCCTATCTCACGGTCGCCAAATTCACCGCCGCGAGTGGCTTTCCCCACCTCTTGCCCGTGTACAGCAAAGGCGGGCGCATGGTCTATACCTTTGCCGGCACCGCCAATTTGACCCCGTCGGACTTCGTGAGCATCGAATTTGTCAACTCCAGCGCGTTTTTTGGCAACCACCGCATCCCCGCATGGCCCGCGTTGCCGCACCACCTGAAATTGCACGGCTCTCGCCCATCGCCAAACCCGCGCGTGGTCCACATCGCCACCCTCGCGTTTGCCGCGGGCTTGATCGCATCCTTTTTGTTCATCATCTACTTGGCGTACGCACACGGCGGGCAAAATTTGCACACGGCCCCGTTTACCGGGCGATCCAATTCCGGATCCGTGCGCCTCTATGGGAACATGACCGCGCACATCCTCGACACCGACAAAACCGTCTTTGACCCGTACAAAATGGCCGTGTGGTTCATCGGCATCCTCGAAGCCCTGTTGCTCATCGGCTTGCGGAACCGTCTGCCGTGGTGGCCCCTGCATCCGATAGGCTTGGCGTTTCAAAACACATCCGGCCCCAGAATCTACAGCTTCTCCATTTTCCTCACATGGGCGGCCAAATCCCTGTTCCTCCGCATCGGCGGCATCGCCCTCTACCGCCGCGCTGCCCCGTATTTCATCGGCCTGCCCGTGGGCTACGTCACCGGCGTCATCGCATCGTCAATCGTCGATCTGATCTGGTTCCCCACCGGCGGTCATTGGACGCACGGGTGGTAGAGACGGGCGAGGCAGGCGTTTGGCGATCGGCCCGTCCCTACGGTTGATGGGGCAGGGCGAACGGGGCTACCGATTGCTTTTCACACTTTACTTTTTTTATCGAAAGGGCTTTTTATGATCGAACAAAAGCGCGTTCTCATCACGGGCGGAGCGGGTTTTGTCGCCGGTATGTTGCGCGAACACTGGGGTGCGGCCTATCGCCTGCGCCTCGCAGATGTGAACCCGGTGGACGATCTCGCGGAGCACGAAGAATTCGTCCGCATGGACATAACCGACCTCGACGCATTTCGGGCCGCGTGCGAGGGCATACACACCGTCGTCCATCTCGCGGCGGATCGCAGTCCCCGCGCCGATTTTTACAGAACCCTGCTCGATCTCAACATCATCGGCGCGTACAATGCGTTTCACGCGGCCCATCTGTGCGGGTGCGCGCGCGTTGTTTTTGCCAGTTCGGTCAATGCCGTGATGGGCTATCGGGACGGCGTTCCCATCGAATGGGATGTGCCCGTGTTTCCCACCAATGTCTATGGCGCGACCAAATGCTGGGGCGAGGCCCTCGCGCGCGTGTACGCTACGACCTACGGCCTCTCCTGCATCTGCGTGCGCTTGGGCAGCCCGCGGTGGGATGACGACGGAGAGTACGACGCGGACGAACCCAACATGTTGATCAGCGCTCGGGACACCGCGCAACTCTTTCAAAAATGCGTGGAAGCAGACGCGGACTTCGCCATCGTCCACGGCGTATCCGCCCACAAAAAATCCCATCTCGGCATCGTGCAAACCCGCGAGGTCTTGGGCTACGATCCACGAGATGGGACAGCGAAAAACAACCGCTGAAAACGGCGTTCGGCGTTCGGCGTTCGGCGATCCGTTTCTACGGACCAGAAAGGATACCGCATGGGAAAGGGAAAATTTTCATCGACCAAGACCTACCACGACCTGCCCTGCGCGCATCGCCAGGGGCATCACGATGGGCACTGTCGTTTTATTCACGGGTACAACCGGGAGATCGCGCTTTATTTTTCTTGCAACGCACTGGACGAAAATCACTTTGTCGTGGATTTCAGCAAGCTCAAAAAGCTCAAGGCGTGGTTGGAACACATGTTCGACCACACCATGCTCATCAATGAAAACGATCCCGAGCGCGAATTGTTCGAAGAGATGCACCGCAGGGGCGTGGTCGACCTGCGCGTGATGCCCAACGTCGGCATGGAGGCGTCCTCGAAATTCGTCTTTGAGTACGCCGACAAACTCGTGCGCGACATGACCGACAACCGCTGTTGGGTGTACAAAGTCGAAACCCGAGAAAACGCGAAAAACTCGGGCATATACGAACTTGGAGAAGGCTGATCCGCTATACTGGGACACCTCGGCGAATCGGCGGTGGGATGGACGGGTTACTGATCGCTGGTTCTCATCTCTTTCGATCCACGGCACAAATATTTACACTTTTTTGGATAGCGCAATAATCCGTTTAGAGACAACGAGTTATTGTGCTATTTTTTTCTTGACTAATAAACAAATGTTCACTATATTTTTTCAACGCTACTGAGGCCATTTCGCAGTGTCAACAGATGTTTTCGCAAAAGGTATGGCGGTCTCAGGACACCAAAAGGAGGAAGCATGAGTCTCGCAATGCACCGAGCGCGTGGCGGCGATGAACCCTCGCTGGCCTATTACTACCGCGAGGTCGATCGGCATCCCTTGCTCACGCCCGACGAAGAACGCGCACTGACCGATCAAATCGCGCAAGGCGACCAACCCTGGGCGAGTGCGCGAGCGCGACGAGACGGAGACAATGCCCGGGAAAAGCTCATCACCAGCAACCTGCGCTTTGTCATTCACGTCGCCAAGAGCTACCAAAATCAGGGGCTTTCCATGGCGGACCTCATCAACGAAGGCAACGTGGGCCTGATGATCGCGGCGCGCAAATTCAAACCGGAAAAGGGGAACAAGTTCATCACCTACGCCGTGTGGTGGATTCGGCAAAACATCCTCAAAGCCCTCGAAACGCAAACCCGCGCCATTCGGGTTCCCGGCAATGTCCTCAACGATCTCAACAAGCTCCGCAAAGTCGAAGCCGATCTGTACCAACACCTCGCCCGGAATCCAGACGCCGATGAAATCGCCTGCGAAGCCGACCAGTCCCTCGACAAAGTCAACCACACCCTGGAATCGACCTACAACGCGGTGTCGCTGGATACCCCGATGTACGACGATACCGCCCTCACCCTTCAAGAAACCCTGCCCGATCCCCAAGCCCTGCCTCCGGAAGACGCCTATATTCGCGATGCCATGCACCGCGACGTACAGCGCGCCCTCAGTGCCCTGCCCGACCGCGCTCGCCAAGTCTTGCATCTCTACTACGGTTTCGACACAGAGGTCGACGACGGGGCCATCAGTGGTGAAGTGGATCGCACAAAACCCGTGACCTACCAACAAATCGGCAACAAACTGGGGGTCAGCCGAGAACGGGTGCGCCAACTCAAAGAAGAGGCCCTCAACCGCCTGCGCCATCCCGCCCACACCAAGCGACTCGCGGCCTATTGCAGTTGAAATACGAGTCAATGGCCGAAGGGGGAGATGCGGTTGTCAGTCTCTACCCTTCCACCCCAAGGCGATGTATGTGCTGACCGCTTGGGGCGAGGGCTGATTTCCAGCGGTCAATAACCTGACGCGGAATGGGCACTTAAAAACGCGGGCGCGCAAACCATCACATCTCCCGCCGCAATGCCGCCTCGAGATCCGTGTGGGCAAAGGCAAAGGACGTCTTTTCGAGGCGCGTGGAAATCACGCGGGTGCTGGCGAGCAAGAGGGCATCGGCCATTTCGCCGAGTGCGAGTTTGGCGGCAAAGGCGGGCAATGGGAAAATCGCGGGGCGCGATAGGACGCGGGCGAGGGTTTTGGTAAATTCGCGGTTGGTGACAGGCATTGGCGACACGGCATTGATCGCGCCGCGGATGGATTCCTCGTCCAATGCGAATAGGAACGCGGAGACCAAATCGTCGAGGGCGATCCAACTCATGTATTGATCGCCCGATCCGATCGCGCCGCCTAGTCCCAATTTGAAGGGCAAGCGCATTTTGGCGAGTGCCCCCCCGTCGCGCGACAGGACGATGCCAATGCGCGGGTGAACGGTTCGGATGCCCGCTTCTACGGCGGGGCTGGCGGCACGTTCCCATGCGACCGAGACCTCTGGGAGAAAGCCGTCTCCAGGCGCGCTGTCTTCGGTGAGGAGTTCGTCCCCGCGGTCGCCGTAATAGCCAATGGCAGACGCGGAGATGAACACTTTTGGCGGAGAGGGCGCAGACGCGAGTGTTCGCGCGAGCAAGCCCGTGCCTTGGATGCGGCTGTCGCGGATGCGCGCCTTTTGCGTTGCGGTCCAACGTCTCGCCGCGATGTTCTCGCCTGCCAAATGGATGACCGCATCGATATCCGCGAGCCGCGAGGGATCGAGGGCGTTTGCGGCCGGATCCCAAGTGATTTCACGGTCGTTTTGGGCATCGCGCCGCGTCAGGGACAAAACGCGATCCCCCCGTGCGTGCAACGCGGTCTTAATTGCCGATCCAATCAGGCCAGAGGCGCCGGATATCAGGATGTTCATAACGGGTCAACTTTCAAAAAGGGCAGGCGGCCACCCTATCCGTAAAGCATCAGATAGATGATCACGCCTGTGATGGAGACGAAGATCCAACTCGGCCAAACCCATTGGGCGAGCCGGCGGTGGCGATCGAAGTCGCCCTTCCATGCGCGCCAGACGAGCGCGATGATAAAGGGCACATTGGCGGCGGCCAAGATAATATGCGGGATGAGGATGGCAAAGTAGATCGGCCGCGTCCAATCGCGGTGCGGATAGGGCACAGAGCCGACCTGAAAGTGGTAAAGCAGGTATGAGGTCAGAAAGAGAGCCGATAGGATCAACGCGGCGATCATGCATTTTTGGTGCATTTTGACGTCGCCGCGTTTGATCGCGATAAATCCCAATAGTAAAAAAACGGTGCAACACCCGTTGAGACAGGCATTTATCGCGGGCAAATTCGTGACGGACATGGCGTTAAAATCCCTCGCTGAGTGTTCGGAAAGCCAAAGTACACACAGGCGCGATCGACGATGTAGCGTAGCGAGTAATCCCGATCAACCCCTAAACCACTGCGATAATCTCGAGTTCTGAGAAGCCATCTAAAAATTATTGGGACCTACCCCCCTGGCCCCCCTTCCTGCGAGGAAGGGGGGAATCAAGGCATCCTATTTTGCGATAGGTATGGTTTTGACCTGCGAAAAGCATTCCGCTTCGTATTATCCTATAATTCAACCTACCGACGCGAAACAAAACATTTGTCGCGTCTGGTAGAATCACATCGTTGCCGCGGTTCGCGCGAGCGATTCGCCGATTCGGTCGATGGGAACTTTGTTTTTGAAGTAGAACAGATCGTCCTCTGTCAAGCCCGCCAATTCCATCCCAATTTCCAGCATGTGGGGACGCAACTTGCTACTCAGAAGAGCGGCGAGGCCAGCACCGCCTATCGCACCGCCTATCGCACCGATCACATTCCCAATAATCGGGATAGCAGTACCTGCCGCGCCTCCGACCACGCCCCCGACGGTTGTCAAAACAGTGGAAATACCGAACCGCTGGAAAAGCACCAACGCCTTCATTGCATGGACGCGCTTCCTATCGTCGAATGCCACTGCCTCAAAGTCGCGTTCCGTATTCACAATGTCACGGAGGAGGCGGATGCCGAGGATGATTTCCGTCGCGTAGGGCAGAATGCCGCCTACTGTGTCGGGAACGTCAACGCCAGAGTTGTCGAGCAGAAGATCCAAACCTTCCCCATCTGCAAGTGAGATAAACGCATCGCTGGAGAGTTGATCGGTAAACTGGGTGGATAGTTCCGGGTGCTCGGCCAAGACCGCAGCCCGTAGGGTCCGAAGACCTTCCAAATTTCCCGAAACCTCGGCAGTCAACGCCTCATTGGAGAGGTTGCCGTCAATAAACTGAGCGGACAATTCGGGGTGCTTAGCCAAAATCGCATCTCGGATCTCATTGCTGGTAGCGAACCGCACATCGGGATTTTCCTGCATGGAAGTGAGCACCTTGCCAGCGTATTCCTCGCCACCGGCCTTCACTTGAATCGGCACAGTTGTCCCGTCAGGACTCGTGGCGAGAATATCCCATCCCTGCTGGTTCTGGTCCGCGGCAATCTCAAACGAATAGCCGGGGAACTCCTGTTGCAAGTGATCTTGAACTCGAAGCTCACCCAATTTTCCCTTGAGGTTGCTGATGAATGACGTAACGCTTCTCGGCCCTGTGTCAACCGCCTCTGCGTACCGAGCGTGCAATGAATAATCAGCCGCTGCATCCGGCGACGCGAGGCGGTCCGCCTCAAACAAGTCAGGGGGGATTTCGGGCACATCCTGGGCCGCGGGCATATTTCGGGCGGCGAGCAACGCAGAAAACGACTCTTCAACGCCTGCCGCGATTTCGATGGCGAAGAGGTCATTTCGCATCGATCCCGACTGCTCAATCACGTCTTTATACGTGTACCGCCCGTGCTCGGCGCGAAGGGGGATTTGTTCCAATTCAGAAAGCAGGTTGATAGATTGCATGGCTATGTGATAAAAAAATAAAGGATGAGGGCCAAGGCGAGGGTAGCGAGAACCACCGCAGTATAAGCGACGCGGCGAACGCCCTTCAGGGCTTGAGACACTTCTCGTTGCACCAAGTTCGGCAACTGATCGTTCACCTGTTTCAGCACGCGGGCTTCCGCTTCCTTCACAAGGTTTTGCACATATTCTCGCGTCTTTTGAAGAATGTCGGCTTCCGCTTCATCCACAAGAGGTTGCACCTGCTCTTTGACGTTTTGCAACATGCGGGCTTCTGCGGCGGCGATTTGGCTGTTGATGTTGGCTGTCCGTTTGTGCAAGTCGGTGACGATATCGTGCATCTCCATCACGCGGGGAATGAGGGCCTGATTGATCTTGTCCTGCTCCTCCCAAAAGCGAACTTTCTCCCCGATACTCGGTCGTTCCGCATTTCCATCTGGCGGGACATCTGTTTCCGCGTTCGACATCTGATCGAGACCACATAACCCTATCCGAATGTCGTCGGGGCCAGTAAAGAAAACCCATCGATGCCCATGCTCATTGACATCGCCGACCTCGACATCCACGCCTGCGGCCTCGAGTTTCTGGACGCTGCGGCTCAAATTGTCCACGGCGAAGCGTAGAAAGCTCAAGCCCTTTGTTTCAAACCACCCTGTTGATGAAAGTTCTATGACCATATCCCCCGCTTGCAACCCGACGTTATCCTCGTCGTCCTCGTATGTCCAACCCTCAATTTCCGTTAGACCCAGAACTTGGGTATAAAAATTGACCGAGTATGCGACATCGTCCGTTTTCAGCGCGAACCCATTGATACGAGTTTCTGATTCCTCTCCGCCTGCCATATCAGACGGATCATCTGTCATCAAAGTGATATACTCACCATTAGGGCCGACAAAACTGATCATCGGCTTCCCGTCATCATCGTTATCGTGCTCGACATCTACGCCAAAGCGTTTGAGTTTTTGGACGATGTTGTCCAAGTTATCCACTCCGAAGAAGAACATAGATCTCATCATTCCGCTTGGATACTCTTCTTGCGACAAGAGGGAAAAAAATTCGATCGTACCTTTTCCGTGCAATTCGACAGAATCGGCAGTACGTTTTACTTCCTTCAACCCCAAGGTCTGAGTGTAGAAATGTGCCGAGCTTTCCAAATCAATCGTCACCGAACAAATGCCACTCCAAAGCATTTCCGTCTCCTCCTATGAGATAATGAACACTCGACGCGTTGCAACTGCGTCCTATAATAGCCCTCGCGTTGTGGCAACACAATCAAAAACGCGCGTTTCCACAATTTTGAGAATGGTTGGCTGTCAAGAGCCGATGTGGATCGTTCCTCGTTTGTCGCTCCTTCGGCCTTGGTAAAATCACATTCCGAGGCTAGCCACCTCGGGTTGACTTTCGGCGTCTAACGCGGTACTTTCGCAATCAAAGACTCTTTATTTTTTTTGCGAGTGACAGGCGAAAGCCAACCGCTGATCCCATTTTGGAAAAACCTCTGATGACACGAGTGACAGACGCGATTCTCCAGCAGATGGTGAAAGCCATTGTCGAGGAAGTCGATCCCGAACAGGTAATCCTCTTCGGCTCGCGCGCCCGTGGCGATGACCGGGAACATTCCGATGTCGATCTGGTGGTTGTGGAATCCGAACCGTTTGGCCCTGGTCGCAGTCGGCACGGCGAGATGGTCAAACTCTATCACGCGCTGGCGGAGTTCCGCGTGCCTGCCGATGTTCTCGTCTATTCCCAAGACGATGTGGCGTATTGGCGCGATTCGCTCAACCACGTCTTGGCCCGCGCTCTGCGAGAGGGGAAGGTGCTCTATGAGCGACGTCAAGTGCGGCCGCGTGCTGATGGAAGCCGCCAACCGCGATATTGAAGCCCTTCGGGGTATGGCAGATGCCTCTGTTTTTGCCGACGAGATCTTTGGATTCCACGTACAGCAAGGGGCCGAAAAATTGTTCAAAGCGTGGATCGCTTTGCTCGGTAAGACGTACCCACTGACCCACAATCTCGCGGCTTTGCTAAATCTCCTCGCCGATCAAGGGATCGATACCATGCCCTTCCAGAAACTGATCGGATACACCGCGTACGCAGTCGAGTTTCGCTATGAGGGCATCGACTCAGATGCCGATCCGATTGATCGGGAAAGAGCACTCGCGCTCATCGAAATATTGCAGGAACGGGTTCAGAGAATGGTTTAACTTATCGCTCGCTCGCTTAGATTCTACGCCTATCTGCTATTGCCGGAGAATCGACCGACAGACAAACCGAAAACTCGGATCGGAGAATGACTTTTGCAACGGGAGTTATCCATGGCATCCACGACCAATTACCTCGCGTATGACTTGGGCGCGTCCAGTGGCCGGGCGGTTTTGGGGCGGTTTGATGGGGCGCGTCTCGACATCGAAGAAATTCACCGCTTTCCCAATCGGGGCATCCCCATCGGCAAGAGCTATTACTGGGATGCCCTGCGCCTGTTTGACGAAATGCGAACCGGCTTGCGCTTGGCCCTGCGGTCGGGCGAATCGCTCTCGGGCATGGGTTGCGACACATGGGGGGTCGATTACGGCTTGCTCGACGCGCACGACAACTTGCTCGGCAACCCCTATTGTTATCGGGACACGCGCACGCAGGGCATGCTCGACAAAGCCTTTGAGCGCGTCTCGCGCAACGCGATATTCGACCACACCGGCATCCAATTTATGGAACTCAACACGCTCTACCAACTCTTGGCACAGCGGCTCGCGCTATCGCCCCAACTCGACATGGCGCGCACCTTTCTCACCATGCCCGACTTGTTCAACTTTTGGTTCACGGGCCAGAAAGTCTGCGAATATTCCAACGCCACCACGACGCAATGCTACGATCCGCGCCAGAGAGCATGGGCGACAGAGATGCTCCGCGCCCTCGACATTCCCACCGGCATGCTGCCCGAAGTCGTCCCGCCCGGCACGGTGCTCGGCCCCATCCGCAACCGCATTGCCGACGACATGGGCACATCGCCCATCGACGTGATCGCGCCGGCGTGTCACGACACGGGATCTGCGGTCGCGGCCGTGCCCCTGTCTTCGCCCGATGCGGTCTATATCAGTTGCGGCACATGGGCGTTGATGGGCGCGGAACTGGCCGAACCGGCGATCGATGAAAAAGCCCTCGCGCACAACTTCACCAACGAGGGCGGGGTTGACAACACCATCCGATTTTTGAAAAACATCTCCGGCCTGTGGATCGTGCAGGAGTGCCGCCGCGTCTGGGCATTGGCGGGCAACGACTATTCGTGGGAACAACTGATGGCCCTCGCTGCGGACGCGGATAAGCTCGCGTCCTTCATCGATCCGGATCACGCGGACTTTGGCACGCCTGGGGACATGCCTGCCCGCATCCGCGCCTTCTGCATTCGCACGCATCAAACGCCGCCCGACACCGAAGGGGCGATCATCCGCACGGCCCTCGAAAGCCTCGCGCTCAAATGCCGCAGCGTCCTCGATCAACTCGAGGACACCCTCGGCAAAACCCTGGGCCACATTCACATCGTAGGCGGGGGCATCCACAACACCCTGCTGTGCCAATTCATCGCGTCTGCAACCGGGCGGGCCGTGCTGTCGGGCCCTGCCGAAGCCACGGCCATGGGCAATTTGTTGACGCAGGCCATGGGCAAAGGGCAACTCGCCTCCCTCGACGACCTCCGCGACATCGTCCGCGCCTCGACCCCCATCAAAACCTATCTCCCGACCGACGCGGACGCATGGGCGGAAGCCCTTGAGAAATTTCAGCGGGTCAGCACCTTGCCCTGAAATCGGGCATGGCACAAAATCCCTTCCAAGCCAAAAAGCCATCTGCGGAAACGGTTAGAGACGAATAACCGCCCACAGATGGCTTTTGTTTTTCGTGCGAGACGCCCCGCCTCATCGATGTTGGAACACCTGCGATACCCAATCGGATAACCGAGTCTCGAGCGGTTTGAGCATGACCAGGGCATCTTCGCGTGGCCGGGCGTAATAGGCTTTTTGGATCGCCACGGTCTCAAAGCCCATCTTTTTGTAGAGATCGATGGCCGCGCGATTGGACATCCGCACTTCCAACGAAATCACCCGCGCCTTTGCATCCAGCCGATCAAACGCGGCTCGGAGCGTCTTTTGTCCCAAGCCCTCGTGCTGAAAATCGGGCGCGATGGCGAAATTTTCCAGATGAAATTCCCCATCGATCAGCGAGCCGACCACATAGCCTGCGACCTCGCGTTTGACCAGCGCGACCCAGCACGACCCGTTGTCGCGGTTCCGCGCCCGCGCAAAGTCGCGCCGCGTCCACGGATCGGAAAAAACCGCGCGTTCGATCTCCATTACCCGACGGAGATGCGAGCGCGTCATCGGCGCGAGTGTCATGGGATTAGCCATCCAGTCGCAGGCGTTCGGCTTGTGTTCGGCGCAAATAAACGGGCTCGGCCAGGGCCACATCATCGCCCGCGCCCCGTTCGCAACGCGCCTGCCCCAACAGCGCGATGGCCCCGGCACATGGGCGGCCCAACCCCGCGTGGGCAAAATACGCCTCTCGCCCCATCGCGTCTTCGATCGCCTCGCGGTACGCCCACGCGCCATCGCCTACCACCATCACCGGGCGCGGCAGATCCATCGCCCAGTTGGAAATGGCATCTGCGCGGTCGGGGATTCTCGATACGGGCATTCCCTCGACGAGATCGTACACCCCGGCATACACATCGCCGCGCCGCGCATCCAGCATGGGACACACGGGCACGCCTGCGACGCCTGTGCCGAACGCCATGCCCGCCAACGTGGGGACGCACGCCAATTTGAGATGGGCGCCTCGGCACAACCCTTTGGCCGTGCCCATTCCGATCCGCAATCCCGTAAATGAACCGGGGCCGGCGGCCACGGCCACGCCGTCGAGATCGCCAACGCTTAGACCCGCTTCTCGCAACGCGAGTTCGATCATGGGTTGCAGGCGCTCAGAATGGTGCGTTCCCAATTCCAAAGTGTACGCCGCGATCACGCGCTCGCCGCACGCGAGTGCCACGCTGCAGACCGATGTCGAGGTCTCAATGCCCAGAAATTTTTTCATTTTGTCATGTCCTATGACCCCTCCCCGCAACGGGGCGAGGGGATGTTCTCGTAAGGAGATTTGATTCTCTTGTATCTTCCTCTTGGCCTCCTAAAAGGGGGGAATGCGGATCGGTTTTGCGAAGGATGGCGTGACGGGTTTTTTATCCCCTAATGCACGAGATCTAAGCGATCAAAACAACCCCTGCTCTCATCTATCAAGAAAGCCATGCTCCCCCCTTGTATCTTTGGACAGGCACGGGGGCCTGTCCCTACGATTGCGATTGTGTCTCACCTCTCCCGTCTCCCGTCTTGTATCTTCGGACAGGCACGGGGGCCTGTCCCTACGATTGCGATTGCTTCTCCCGTCTCCCGTCTCCCGTCTTCCCTCTCCTAGATCCCCTTAACGCTCCCCAAAGGAGAAACGCGAATGCTTTTGCGAAGGATCGAGATTCATCACACAAAAGTCTTGAGCACCTCTTGTTGGATCGCCTGCAACTCGCGGTACGCCCGATTGATCTGCTCGATTTTCTCTTGCAGTTGCGCCATCAGCAGCTTCTTCTCCAAGCCGTTGCGGATGATGATATTCAAATCGTCATTGTCCCAGGGCTTTTCGATATACTGATAGATGCCGATATCGTTAATCGCCTCGATCGCATTTTCCTTGTCTGCATAGCCCGTCAAAATGATGCGCGTCACGTCTGGCTTGAGCTTTTTGACCTCGCCCAAAAACCGAATGCCGTCCATATCGGGCATCAGGTAGTCGGAAATGACCAGATCGACATCGTTTTCCCGAATGAACTCGAGCGCGTCTTTTGGGCGCGAAAAAGTCGTCACCGCGTAATCGGTCTCGAGCGACAAAAAGGAATCGATGCTGACCAAAACCATTTCTTCGTCATCGACAATCACGATATTCCCGCGCTTATCCATGCCCTCTCCCAAACCAAAAAAAGCCCCAAAAATCGGGGCGGATCCGTTATTGAACGCGCGCGACCAACCCGCGCAGGCGTTTGGACATCGCGCGTAAAACGCCCTGTGTAATCTGCACATAATCCGCCAGCAAATCAATAAAATTGTCGCGGTCAATGCACAGCAACCGGCTCGTTTCGAGCACTGTCGCGGTTGCCACGCGAGGCTCGTCGTCAAACAGCGCCCAGGTGCCAAACGCATCGCGAGGCCCCGCAATGGTCACTTCGAAATCGCCGCGGTGCAACCGAACCCGCCCCTCCAAAACGAGATACATCGCGCAGGGCGGATCCTCCTCTCGATAGAGCACATCGCCCGCGTGCCGAGTGATCTCTTCTGCGATCGCGGCCAAATGCGCCAAGTGTCGCGTGGAGACTTCGGAAAACACGTCCACATTTTGCAAGGCCATCACTTTTTCTATCGCGGTCAACATCGCAATCCCCCAATCCCCTAAGAAGCCATCTAAAAATCCCAACAGCCATTGAGAGAATCGCAAAAGCATTCGCTTTTCGCAGGTCAAAACCTCATATACCGCGAAGATAGGACGCCTTGATTCCCTCCTTGTATCTTCGGACAGGCACGGGGGCCTGTCCCTACGATTGCGTCTCCCGTCTTCCCCGCAGGAGGGGGCTAGGGGGGTAGATCCCTAATAATTTTAAGACAGCTTCTAAAGCCGCTCGACCACGCGCTTTGCCGTCTCGGCGATTAAGGGATGCGCGTGGGTGCAACACGCCTGTACGCGGGAAATCAGCGCGGCGGAATCGCCTGCATCCACGCAGTTGAGGGCGCAGGCTTTGAGCCAGAGATCATCGCCATCGATCAAAAACGACATCCCATCTTCGCGCGTCCGCAGGTCGTCGAAAAAAAAATCCCGCCCATGAGACAGGGCATCTTCCACGGCATCGGCATCGATCAGCACGGGCAAAATCGCTTTGTGGTGGCTTTCAAGCACATTGTCCAAAAATTCCAGGGCATTTGCGCGCGTCGTCTTTTCGGAACTGGTAATGCCCAAATAGGCGCGGTGCATATCCTCGGTCGAATACCGAATCTCCAGTAGCAAAAAAATTTGCTCCAGCACTCCTGCGCGGTGTTCTCGCAACGCCCGTTTGAGCAACGCAAAGTCTCGTCCCTGCGCCGGTTCAAAAATCTGCAACAACCGCGTCATCTCGTAATGCGCCCCTGCCCATGCCATCAAGATGCGATCCGCGCGATCCGAATCGCAACGCAGGTCGGGGGATGATGCGTGCAATTTGCACGACGCCTGAACGAGCGCGAAGCCGTCGTCAAAACGCGCATCTTTCAATTTTTCCAACAGGAAATCGACCGACATTTGCGCGGGAATCTCGGCCGCGACCCGGGGGATTTGCAACCGGAGATGCGGCCGAGAATCCCACGCGGTTTTGAGCGCGGGCACGGCGGCTTCCCCCATTTTTACGAGGGCATTGCGCGCGTCCATGCGATGGCGCGGCTCTGCCAAGCGGTCGAGCAACCAAGCCGTGTAATCCGGGCTTTGGCAGTCAAAACTGCGAATCACTTCCCCGACCACCTCGGCATCCGCGTCGCGCCTGAGTGCCAAAAGAAAAGGCGCCCATTCTTTCATGCCGCCGATCACGCGAACCAGCAACACGCGCTCTTCGGGAACGCCCGAACGAAGGAAGGATTCCACAAATGCCTCGTCGATCAACCCCCGCTCTTTCGCCTTGCCGTACCGAGAAATGTACCCCAATGCGGTCGTGCGGATTTTCGGATCGTCGTTTTGCAAATCGTTCCGCAGCGCATCCAAATCGAATGACAGGGCTTGGCGACGCAAAAAATGCAGGGCTTCCACGCGCACATCGGTATTTTCATCGCGCAACAGCCCGCGCACGAGAAATTGCAAATCCACATGCGGGGAAGGGCGCATCGCCGACAATGCCAACCGCCGCACGTCGGGATCTGTGCGTTGAAGCAACGGCGCGATTTCGCTCGTCAAGTCCTCATCCGCCGTGCCCAAGAGTTCCAGCGCGTACGCCACATGCCGGGGATTTTCGGATTTCAACGCCCGAACGAGCGCGGCGATCACGGCGCCATCGAGTTTCACGCGAAAATCATCGGCCCTGAGTTCCCTGCGGTCGAGCGCGCCCCGAAAGGCATTGACATACGCCTGTCGCAACCCGACCAAATTCCAAAGCCACGCCGCGACGAGCCCCAACGACAAAAGCGAAAGATGGGGATACAGCACCCCGAACCCGGCTTGCAAAATGAGGACGAACAGCGCGCCCAACCCCGTGGCCAAATTGTCGATCGTCGTGTCGATAAAAACCTTTGACCGCCTTTTGAGTTCCGAGGGCACCGGTAAAAACAGCACCTCGACCGCGGCCTTGTGAATGGCGTGCCGAAACCCGACATCGCCGACCTTCACCGCGATCCCGCCCCACAAGCCCGCCATCAACAACACGCCCACCGCGCCGAGGGCCATGCTCACCGGCAAAAAGAACAGCGCGCAACCCACCCCGAATCGCTTGAGGATCCACGGGGTCACGAGCAACTGAAACGCGAGGGAAAACCCATTGAGATAGGCGAAAAAGTGGCCGAAAAACGCGGTCTTCTCGTCCTTGCTCTCAAACGCCGCATCCACGATCTCGTTAAACTGAATGTCTGCCACGACCGCCACGACCGCGACCAACGCGCCCATGCCCGCGATGCGCGTAAGCAGCGCCGACGACATCACCGCTCGCAACGCGCCCCCTTCTGTGGATGCTTTCACAGACAGGCTTCCCCCCGGCACTGTGCAAACCAACCCCGTGCTCGCCGCGATCAACCCCGCGCTGACCAGCAACAAATTCTCCGTGCCCAAATCGTTGGCGGCCCATCCGGTGAACAATCCCCCCAACACGGCGCCTGCGATGCCGCCCGTGCCGATAAACCCGAAAAGCCGCCGCGCCTCTCGCGCATTAAACGCGGCATTTGCCAGCAACCAAATCAAGGAAACCGCGAGCACCCCGTAGAGATTGACCCAAATGTAAAACAAGTAGTAAATCCAACCGCCGGAAACCGCGAACGCGTACCGAAAAATCACCAAGTGCGCGAGAAGCGCGACAAACGTGCCCGGTATCAGGCGATTGAGGCGCGCACTGCCCATCAATTTGGAATACAAACTCGAAATGCCCCCGCCGATCAGCGCCACGAGAATCAAAACATAAGGCAGTTGTGCAATGCCCAGTTGATCCAAAAACAGGGCGTTGCGGGCGGGCTTGAGCACGTAAATAGACGCCAAGATGAGCGTATAGGCCACGACGAGTGGCATCAGTCGCCGCAACTCGTTTGGCCGGATATCGATAATTCTGTTCATCGAAAAAAATGATACCAGTTGATTTTTATCTGTCCTAATTTTTAAATCCACGCCAAAGCGCGGAGCGGAGTACACCTGCGATAAGCCGTTCATCGTAGGGACAGGCCCCCGTGCCTGTCCGAAGTGATTCGTTGAGGTATCCCAATATACAGAAAATCGATCTCGCATGACTTATCGGGATTCCAACCGCTGGAAAGAACGGCCCACATAGCGCGCGGCGAGAAGCCAAACCGCGAGCAATCCCGCGCTGATCAACGACAACCACCGCAGGTGCTCAAAGCCCGTGAACGCCAGCGTAATGCCCAAACTCAGGCCCACGGCCACGGCCTTGGCAAATCGCTGTACAAACATGTCGATAAAGGCTTTGGCCTTGTACTTTTCGTCGCGCGTCGTCGGCACGTAAAGCACCTCTTTTGCCGATTGGTTGATCGAATAGCTAAACCCATTGTCGCACGTATTCAGCGCGCTGCCGATCCACAACGCCGGAAAACACAGAAAAGCCGCAGAACCGCACAGCGCGGCAACGGGCAAAAACATCAACGCCGCGCCGACCCCAAACCGCGTCATCACAAAACCCGTCAGCGCGATTTGCACGACAAACGCAAACCGATTGGTGAACGCAAAAACATCTGCAAATTGCTTTCCGATAGCATCGCCCTCGAGATAGTGGGCCACCGTCGCAGAAAACTGGAAATCCATCACGGTCGAGACCATTTCGTAAATGCCGACAATCGCCACTATCGACAAAAGGTATTTCGACCGAAAGACCAAGCGGGCGCCTTCCAGTGCTGGATTGCCGCGCGTCAAATCCCCTTTGGATTCCGATGTGACCACAGGTGGCAAATGTCGCGCCACCCATCGTCCAGCCGCACTTGCCAGGGCCGCGATCACAACGCCGATGCCCAGGCAAACCCACATCCAGTCGGACGCGCTTAGGTCATCGATCATCGCGCGCAAAACCTCCGACCCGAACCATCCCCCACTGACGCCGCCGAGACCGATCAGCCCGTACAGGCGTTTGGCCTCCTCCTGCGCCACGCTGTCGTTCAAAAAGGCAAAAAAGGTCGCCACCATCAGCGTGCTGTACAAATCGCCAAACAAATAAAATGTCCAAACCGTCCAATCGCCCGCAGCGGCGAGCATCGCGGCGTAGATCACATAGCAAACGCCAAAAAATGCGGAAAAGAGATAGGTCAACTGCTGTCGCTGAAACGACCGCACGAGCAGGGTAAAAATCGACACGGCGAGAAAAGCGACCACCATATTCAAAACTTTGGCGATCAATTCGGCCTGCGCCGCAGTGAGATGCAACCCCAAAGCGCGGAAACCATCCGCATCGTAAAACGCGATAAAAAGCCCTTTTTTCAGCGGCTTCAGAATCCAAAAACTCGTAATCACCAGAAAAAAATAGCCGAACATCAATGCCGCGAGGGGCACTTCGGATCGGCGAATATCTATGATCTGTTTGAGCGGGTTGGACATGATTCCGTTCCTCAGAAGCCATCTAAAAATTATTGGGACCTACCCCCCTAGCCCCCGTTACTCGCTCCGCTCGTTGTAGGCTACGCCTGTGCCTGAGAGGAAGGGGGGAATCAAGGCATCCTATTTTGCGATAGGTATGGTTTTGACCTGCGAAAAGCGAATGCTTTTGTGGCTCTCTCAATGGCGGTCCGAGTTTTTAGATGGCTTCTCAGTCGGTTACTCCTCAACCGCGCACCTCATCAAAACGCCTGACTCATCGTAAAGCCGATGAGCAGGGATTCGGCAGTGCTGCGTCCAATTTTGACTTTGGCGAGCAGCCCGACCTCCGTGCGAAACGCAAGGCCGCCGCCATAAGAAGAATGGAAACCGCCCCAGCGCAACTCGCCAAAATGATCGAAAATTTGCCCCTCGTCCCAAAACAAAAACGCATTCCAATAATCCCATATCGGATAGCGGTACTCGGCATTGAACGCCAAAGCGCCCTGCCCGCGAAAATGACCGCGTCTGTATCCGCGCGCCGATAGGTTGCCGCCCAACTGAACCAACTCGGTGTAGGGCACGAAGCCATCGCCGATTGACCGCACCTTATCCAACCGGGCGCGCAGGGCCAAAATTCGATTCTTCCAAAACAGCGTGACATAGCGGGCGACCTCTGCGCGCACCCGATAGAACCCGATGCGATTGGGCCCTGTAGCCACGCTGCCTTCCAACGCGACAAAGCCACCGCGTTCGGGGTACCCGGTATCGCGTGCGAAGTAAAACCGATCGCCAAATTGCGCGGCCACATAACCGGGGTAGCGGTAATCGACCGGCAGGGAAAGCCGACGCGTCGGCCGCTTAAAATCGCGGTCGTCATACACCGCCAAAAGCCCGAAGCGATAAAAGGTGAACGCCGTGCCCAACCCCTTGAGCAAGCGCGCTTGGGGCGATGACCCCGGATCGGAAAGCGGGCGCGCTCCCCCCATAACCGGCCTGAAATCGCGCCGCGCAAACCCCAGCGTGCCCACCAGTTTGACCTGCGGCACAAATGCCGCGATCTCGCCCTCTCTCAACCGCCAGGCAACGGCGGTCTCGACCTCGACCTGCTCGAGCTCAAAAAGCCTCGCGTCATTCCCCCTCAACGCGCCATTGATATTGGCACTTTGATTTTTCGTTTGCAAAAACCCACCCCAAATTCTCCAATCCATCCCCGTGTCCCACACATCGGGCGAGGCGTATTGCCCCTCGGCAAATTGCCCTTTCGCGCCCGAATAGATATAGCGCGCCGCGATGGTATTCTCGCGTCCGAACCAACTGGCGTAAAAAAGACGCATCCCAATCCCGGTCCCGGTTTCGCCTCCCAACTGCCCGTGCGGAAAAAGGCCAAAGGTACCCGCTCTGTTGGTGAACAATTTGTAGTAGCGAACCCACAGCTTTGCGCGTTCGGCATAAATGGCAAATTTCCCCACGGGATAATCCAGCGCGGTCCAAACGTACCGAGGCAAACGCAACAAATGGCGCACCGCCGTCACTCGCGTCACAAAAACATCCGCACTGTCCACGAGTCCGACTTGGGACATGTCGTAGGGATCGTGCTTGTAAAGACTATCCGGAGCAGAGGCGGGCGCGTCTTTGGGAATGCACAGCAGGGCAAAGAGAAACGGGAGAGATACAAGAGAGGAGAAGGGAGAAGGCCGCCTCGATCCCGTCAACCGTGGGGACAGGCCCCCGTACAAAGAAATCCAAAAAGTGAATGGGCGCATCGCGGTTCTCCTGAAATTGTCCGCACGCGAATATTTACGCTTGACTTCTTGCCTTAAAGGTGTTACTTTTTAGCCATATAGACAATGGACAGCGACATATCGTCGCATCAAAAGTCTATCTCGGAACACGCGGTTGGGTTCGAGATAGATTTTTTATTTCATAGGATATTTTTATGAACCGCGTTTACCTCACCAAAAACGGCTACGAGAAAATCCGCGCCGATCTCATCCACCTGCGAACCAAAGAGCGTCCAACCGTCATCGCGGCGATCAAACGGGCGCGTGAATTTGGCGACCTGAGTGAAAATGCCGAATACCACGCCGCCAAAGAGCGACAGGCATTTCTCGAAAAGAAAATTGCCGAACTCGAGGAAAAACTCACCAACTCGGAAATCATCGACGAAAGTCAGATTCCCAAAGACAAAGCCTATCTGGGCGCGACGGTCAAATTGCAAGACAAGAAGAGCGGCAACAAAATGCAGTACACGCTGGTGACGGTGGAAGAAGCCGATTTTGACCAGAACAAGATATCGACCGCGTCTCCCATCGGCAAGGCCTTGTTGGGCAAGCGCGTTGGCGAGATCGTGGACATCCAAGTGCCCGTCGGCACGCTCACGTATGAGATTCTCGACATCTCGCGGGACTGAGTTTCTCCCATTAAAATTAAAAAGGCGACAGGTACACTGTCGCCTTTTTTTTGTGCTGAAGCGATGCCATTCAGTACTCTGTAAATTTAGTTATTCTCAATTTTGATACGCACAACTCAGCAACGATATTGCTCGCTTTTCTAAAACGTTTGGTCCTAAAGCATCGTGGGTTGCCTCCGATGCCTTCGGCGACCTACTTTTTTTCAACAGCAAAAAAAAGTAGGCAAAAAATGCCGCTCTCATGCGCCGAGGGGCTAGCACAGCGCAAAGCGCTTTTGTAATAGAACGACATGCGTTGGCCTGCGAAGTGGGTTGCAACAAGGATGTTGGTTGCGAGACGGACTTACGCGCTGTGCCTGATGGCTTTCGTTGAGGAGGTTTTGAAGATGGCAGGGGCGATGGCTTATTTGATGTACGGCATCACATCCGGCACGCTCTTGAAAAGTGGCAATCATAAAATAAACGAAAAAAAGGGCAAATCGTTCGTTCGATTTGCCCTTAAAAAATGCCTGCACAAAGTCAAGCGTCTCTCGCGTCCTCTTTGGGGCCCTCCGTCTCGTCTTGTGTTGCGATTTCCGCATCATCGGAACGGACGCCATCGGTTACGAGCTCGATCAAGCACAATTCGCTATTGTCACCGCGCCTGGGGCCGAGCTTAAAAATGCGCGTGTACCCGCCGTTGCGGTCGGCAAATGAAGGGCCGATCTCGTCGAACAACTTGGTGACCACCACCTTGTTCTGAATGCGCCGCAACACCTGGCGCCGAGCGTGCAAGTCGCCGCGCTTGGCAAAAGAGATCAACCGCTCGGCAACGCCGCGCAATTCCTTGGCCTTGGGCAATGTGGTGCGAACTTTGCCATTGTCGAACAGGGAGGTCGCCATGTTGTTGAGCATGGCCCTTTTATGGCTCGCGGTACGGCCCAACTTGCGGCCTCGTTTTCCGTGCCTCATGGTTTCCTCGCTAATAATCGTCATCCAAAATCGAGATGTGATCATCCCGATCCGCGATGCCTTGATAATCGGTTACATCAAAGCCGAAAGCAAGGCCATAACTTTCGAGAATCGCGGTCAGTTCATTGAGTGATTTGCGCCCAAAATTGCGGAACTTGAGCATCTCGTTTTCCGTTTTCTGCACGAGATCTTCGATGGTGACAATACGGGCCGCTTTCAGACAGTTGGCCGACCGCACCGACAACTCCAATTCCTCCACCGGCATATTGAGCAACTTTGCTATGCGCCGCGTTTCCTCGTCGATGATTTTCTCGGGTTCTTCTTCGGCCTCTTCTTCTAAGTGGATAAACAGATCGAGATGGTCTTTCAAGATCCTCGCGGCACGCGACACGGCATCGTCTGGCCGCACGACGCTGTTTGTCCAAACTTCCAGAGAAAGTTTGTCGTAGTCGGTCTGTTGCCCCACGCGCGCGTTATCGACCTCGTAATGCACTTTGCGAATCGGCGAAAAAGCCGCGTCCAACGCAATGGTGCCCATCGGCTGATCCGCATGTTTGTTCGCATCGGCCAGCACGTAGCCCCTGCCATTGCCGACGGTGATCTCCATGTCGAGCACGCCATCTTTGTCCAGCGTTGCGATATGCAGGTCGGGATTCATCACCTCGATATCGGCATCGACTTGCAAATCCCCGGCCGTGAGCGCGCCCGGGCCTTCCTTCTTCACGTACAGCAACTTGTCTTCATCGCCATGCACGCGCAGACAGACCTCTTTGAGATTCAAAACGATCTCCGTCACATCCTCGACCACGCCCTCGACCACGGTGAACTCGTGCTGAATCCCTTCAATTTTCACTGCCTTGACAGCGGCTCCTTCAATAGAGGAAAGCAAAACGCGGCGCAGGGCATTGCCGAGTGTTGAACCAAACCCGCGCTCGAGGGGTTGCACACTGAACAAGCCGTGATCGTCGCGCAGACTTTCGTCGTCGATCTGCACGGATCGAGGCATCTGAAAATTTTTCTCTTCCATCAAAAACTCCTGTTGTGCGTCTCTTACTTGGAGTAAAGCTCGACGATGAGTTGCTCTTCGACCGGCGTGGGAATGGCGTCGCGCTTTGGATATTCGACGAGCGTGCCGCTCAAATTCACCTTATCGACCGAAAACCACGCCGCTTGACCCGCGTCGCCCGCGCGCTTGAGCGAATCGTGAATGAGCTGCAACTGGCGGCTCTTTTCGCGCACCTGCACCGTATCGCCCGGGGAAACCTGAAACGAGGGAATATCCACGGTGCGACCATTGACCGCAATGTGCCGATGCCGCACGAGTTGGCGCGCGGATTTTCGGGATGGCGCGAAGCCCAAGCGGTAGATCAGGTTGTCGAGCCGGCATTCGAGCATCTGCAAAAGCAACTCGCCCGTCACGCCCTTTTTGCGAGCGGCTTTGGAATAATACGTGCGAAATTGGTTTTCCAGCACCCCGTAGATGCGCTTGGTTTTTTGCTTCTCGCGGAGCTGAAGCGCGTATTCCGAAGGCTTGCGGCGCGTGTTCTGCCCGTGCATGCCGGGCGCGTAACTGCGTCGGTCAAACGAACATTTGTCCATGTGGCAACGCGCGCCTTTGAGAAACAATTTCATGCCTTCTCTGCGACACAATTTGCAACTTGGGCCAGTGTATCTCGCCATGCAATATCTCCTGTTTCTTTGGTTAAACGCGCCGTCGCTTGGGCGGGCGGCATCCATTGTGTGGAATGGGCGTGACGTCTTTGATCGCGGAAATTTCCAATCCCGCACCCTGCAAGGATCGCACGGCCGCTTCTCGCCCGACCCCGGGGCCCTTGACCCACACTTCCACCCGGCGCAACCCCAGTGCCATGGCCTCGCGGGCCGCATCGGTCGCGGCCAACTGAGCGGCGTAAGGCGTGCTCTTTCTCGATCCCTTAAACCCGACTTTGCCGGTGGATGACCACGAAATGACCTTGCCGTCGCGGTCGGTCAGCGTCACGATGGTATTGTTAAAACTCGCATTGACGTGGGCGACGCCATTGGCCTCGATCCGTCTGCTCCGTCGTCTCCCTCTTCTCGGTGGCAAACGACTCCTCCTTTGTTTGATTACCCGCTCCGCCTGCGGCTGCCAATCCCGGGCTTGGGGCCTTTGCGCGTTCTGGCATTGGTGCGCGTCCGCTGACCTCGCACTGGCAAGCCGCGACGCCAGCGCAACCCGCGATAGCACCCGATATCCATCAATCGCTTGATGTTCATGGCAACTTCGCTTCGCAGGTTGCCTTCAACTTTGTATTGGCCTTCGACGACCGAGCGCAATTTGGCGACTTCCTCGTCCGTCAAAGCATCCACGCGCGTATCGGGCGAAATTCGCGTCTGCGTCAGAATTTTTTGCGACGTGCTCAACCCAATGCCCAAAATGTACGTCAACGCGACTTCCACGCGCTTTTCCCTGGGAATATCTACACCTGCAATTCGGGCCATGCGATTGCGTCTCCTGTGGTTAGCCCTGTCGTTGTTTGTGCCGCGGATTGGCTTTGCAAATCACGCGCACAACGCCGCGGCGGCGAATGATCTTGCAGTGGTTGCAACGACGGCGAACAGATGATTGGACTTTCATGACAAATCTCCAGCGTGTTGGCTGTCATGCGCGGCGCCCGCGAATGCGGCCCTTTTTCATAAACCCATCGTAGTGGCGCATCAGCAAATGCGATTCGACCTGTTGCAAGGTGTCGAGTGCCACGCCGACCATGATCAACAACCCCGTGCCGCCAAACACTTGTTCGAGGCCCGGATGCACCCCCATGGAATTGATGATGAAGTAGGGGCCGACCGCGATAGCGGCCAAAAAAATCGAGCCGGGCATGTTGATCCGCGTGAGCACCCGGTCGATAAAATCAGACGTGCGCTTGCCCGGCCTCACCCCGGGAATAAACCCGCCCTGGCGTTTCATGTTGTCGGCCAGATCAATCGGATTAAACACGATGGCCGTATAAAAATAAGCGAAGAAAATCACGAGCAAGGAGTAAATCGACCAATAGGGCAACGACACCCACGACATACTCGGCGTAAATGCAGACGCGAAATTTTGCATAAATTCGTTGTTCGGGGCAAACCCGGCCATTGTCGCGGGCAAAAACATAATGGCCTGTGCAAAAATAATGGGCATCACGCCAGACGTATTGACTTTGAGCGGGATGTGCGTGCTTTGCCCGCCATAGACGCGCCGCCCGACCACGCGCTTGGCGTATTGTACCGGAATTTTGCGCGTGCCCTGCGTGATCAACACCACCAGCGCGGTCAGTGCAACGACGATAACCAAAACGGCGATCTCGATCAAAATGGCCTTGTCATTGGTCACAAAATCTCGATACTCCTGCCGCACGACAAAGGGCAATGCCGCGATGATGCCGATAAAAATGAGCAACGACATCCCGTTGCCAATGCCGTGTGCGTCGATCTGCTCGCCGAGCCACATAATAAACACGGTGCCTGCGGTAATGGTCAAAACCGTCAACAGCCGGAAACTCCACCCGGAATAGAGCACGACCGGAAGCCCGGTCGACGGAGATTGGAGACTTTCCAAAAAAAAGCTCACGCCCAACGACTGCGCCGCAGCTAAGGCGACCGTGCCGTACCGCGTGTATTGAATGATCTTCTTGCGCCCGGCCTCGCCCTCTTTTTGCAACTTTTGCAATGAGGGCACCACAGCCCCCATCAACTGAAAAATAATGGACGCGCTGATATAGGGCATAATCCCCAGCGCGAACACGGTCGCACGGGTAAATGCCCCGCCCACGAACATGTCGTAGAGGCCGAAAATGGTCTGCGTGGTGCCTGCGAAGAACTCGCCGAGCGCGACCCGATCTATGCCCGGAATGGGAATCTGCCCACCCAAGCGATAAATCGCCAAAATACCCAGCGTGAACAACACCTTGTTCCGCAGTTCTGGGATCTTAAAAACGCTTTTGACACTCTCGAGCAAAGCCCACTTCCTTTCACCTGCGATCAGGCGGTCTCGACCGCGCCGCCGGCAGTGACGTCAACGCTTCCACCTGCGGCGATAACTTTTTTGGCAGCCGCAGCCGACATCGCCTGAACCCGAATCTGCAAGGGGACGGAAATTTCGCCGCGTCCCAAAATTTTCACGGGCCGCTTTGCCGAGGCGATCAAACCCGCGCCTTTGAGCACTTCGGGCGTAATCTCGCCAGAGAGTTCTCGGGAAGCCAAATCCGCGAGGTTGACGATCTGGTACGCGACGCGAAAGGGATTGTTAAACCCAATTTTGGGCAAGCGCTGCTGCAAGGGCATTTGCCCGCCCTCAAACCACGCTTTGCGCTTAGACCCCGACCGCGCCCGTTGCCCTTTGTGCCCCTTGCCCGCGGTTTTGCCCGTTCCAGAGCCAGGGCCAATGCCCAGGCGTTTCTTTTTTTTCTTCGACCCTTTGGGCGGCGAGAGATTTCCGAGTTTCATTTTTGCGTTCCCATTTCTTCGACGGCGACCAGATGCGAGACGACCGTCAGCATGCCGCGCAACTGCGGCGAGTCATTGTGTTCTACAGTATGCCGAATGCGGCGGATGCCCAGCGCATCCAAGGTCCGCTGTTGTTTTTTCGGCCGCTTAATCGCGCTGCGAACCTGCGTAATCCGAAGTGTTTTTTGATCAGCCATCCCGCCCTCGCACCGAAATCAATTCGGATTCATCTCTGCCGCGCAATCGCGCAAACATCCCCGCATCTTTCAGCCGCGTCAACCCCTCCATCGCGGCTTTGACCGCATTTTGGGGATTTTGAGAACCCAAGGACTTCGTCAACACATTTTGAACCCCGGCCAATTCCAAAACCGCACGCACGCCACCGCCTGCGATGATCCCCGTACCGGGCGCGGCGGGTTTGAGCATAACGCGGGACGCGCCGAACCGGCCGATAACCTCGTGTGGTAGTGTGCCTTCGACAACGGGCACGCGCACCAGATTCTTTTTGGCGTCGTCGGTCGCTTTGCGAATGGCCTCAGAGACATCGCCCGCTTTGCCCATCCCAACGCCCACAATGCCTTTTTTGTCGCCGACCACGCAAAGCGCGTTAAAAGCAAAACGCCGCCCGCCCTTGCGGACGTGGGACACGCGCTTGATGCTGTTGTTGATGACGACCTCTGTCAGGTCTAAACCCGTGGCTTCAATTCTGCTCAAAACCCGCTCCTTAACATTAAAATTTCAACCCGCCCTCGCGCGCGCCTTCTGCCAGTGCCTTGATGCGACCGTGATAGAGATACCCCGCGCGATCAAAAACGACCTGCGAAATACCGGCTTCCCGCGCTTTGTCTGCCAGAACCTTGCCCACCTCGCGGCTCTTATCGCATTTGCCCGCGATATTTTGCAACTGATCCCTAAGCCCATGCGACGAAATGCCCAGCAGTGAACGCCCATTCGCGTCGTCGATCAATTGGGCATGGATGTGTTTTTGGCTGCGAAAAACCGTCAGGCGGGGGCGGTCGGCTGTTCCAAAGAGCCGCTTTCTGATCCGCAACTGACGACGCTTGTGCATCTTCTTTTTGTTTGTTTGTTTGTTTGACATCGAACGACTCACCCATTTCAAAATTTAACTGACTGCCGCCTTGCCCGCCTTGCGCCGCACGTATTCATCGCTATAACGGATGCCCTTCCCCTTGTACGGTTCGGGAGGCCGGATACTTCGGATATTCGCCGCTGTGCGCCCCACGAGTTCTTTATCTGCGCCGCTGACCCGAACCAGTGCTTGGGCATTTTCGGGGTCAGATGGCGGGTTATCAATGCTAAATTCAATCCCCTGCGGCGCTTCAACCGTGACCGAATGGCTGAACCCCACGTTGAGATCCAAATTTTTCCCTCTCATATCCGCGCGATAGCCCACGCCCACGACGATCAGGCGCTTCTCGAAACCCGCGGTCACGCCTTGAACCGCATTTGCCAACAACGCGCGCGTGAGGCCCCAAAGCGATTTGTGTTTTCGATCTTCGGGGTCTTGCACGGTGACGGAAATCGCGCCATTTTCTTGACTCACAGCCGTGATCGGGTGCAATGGCACATCCAACGCCCCCTTGGGGCCGGTGACTCGCGCTTGCGAATCCCCAATCTGCACATCGACACCGCCGGGCAC
Source organism: Candidatus Latescibacterota bacterium (assembly GCA_965242535.1). GTDB lineage: Bacteria > Latescibacterota > UBA2968 > UBA2968 > UBA2968 > VXRD01. Next base: position 2,144,233 of record OZ251458.1, on the reverse strand, counting down.
TGCGATGGCCTGCTTACCTATTCGAGACACGACGCCCTCCTTCTTACCAAACGCTGCAAATCACTTCGCCGCCAACGCCTTCTCGGCGCGCAACGCGATCTGTCAAAACGCCTTTTGAGGTGGATAAAATGGCGACGCCCAAGCCATTGAGGATGCGGGGAATTTCGTCTTTGCCCACGTATTTTCTCAGACCGGGGCGACTTTCGCGCTTCAAGCCTTGAATCGCGCTTTCCTCGTCGGAACTGTATTTGAGATACAGGCGCAAATACCCCTGCCTATTATCCTCGATATGCGCGTAATTGTGGACGAAACCGCGCTCTTTCAAAATGCGGGCGATCTCGCGTTTCATCGTCGAACTCGGAACATCCACCTTGCGGTGTCCGGCGCGACACGCATTTCGCACCCGAGTCAACATATCGGCAATCGGATCCGTCGTCATAATCGCCCCTCCCTTACCAACTCGCCTTTGTCACGCCGGGAATTTCGCCGGCGAGTGCCAACTCGCGGAAACAGATGCGGCAAACGCCGAATTTTCGCAAATAACCGCGCGACCTGCCGCACCTGTGGCATCGGTTATAGTGACGAACCGCAAATTTCTGTTTGCGTTTTGCTTTGGCAATCATGGATTTTTTTGCCATATCAGCCCTGACCTTCTGGTGTTGTTCACCCTTGATTTTGAAACGGCATGCCCATCCCGCTGAGCAATTCCAATGCCTCTTCATCGGTAGAGGCCGTCGTGACCAAAGTCACATCGAGGCCGCGAATTTTGTCGATTTGATCGTAGTTGATTTCGGGAAAAATGATCTGCTCCTGAATGCCGACCGTGTAGTTGCCCCGGCCGTCGAATGAGCGCGTTGAAAGCCCGCGAAAGTCGCGGATGCGCGGCACGGAAAAATTGAAAAAGCGGTCGAGAAATTCGTACATGCGGGTTCTGCGAAGGGTGACGGCGCAACCGATGGGCATGCCCTGTCGCAGCTTAAAATTTGAAACGGCTTTCCGCGCCCTGCGAATGGAGGGCCGCTGCCCGGCAATGCGGGTCAAATCCTCGACTGCGTTCTCGATCACGCGCGCATTGAGAACGGCTTCGCCAACGCCCATGTTCAAAACGACCTTTTCCACTTTTGGCACCTGCATGCGATTCTTATAGCCGAACCGCTCGATGAGCGCGGGTACCACGTCATTTTCGTAGTGTTCTTGCAATCGCGTCGCCATATCGTCCTCGTCATTCGACATCGGGAATTTGCTCACCGCTCTTTTTCGCAATCCGCACGCGCGACCCGTCTTCGAGCCGCTCAATGCGAATCCGAGTGGGCTCATCGGTTTGCGGATCGACGATCATGAGGTTCGACACATGCACCGGAGCTTCCTTTTCTACAATTCCGCCCTGTTGGTTATTGGGACTCGGGCGCGTATGGCGCATGACCGTGTTGACCCCTTCGACCAGCACGCGGTCGGTCTTTTTCCAAACGCGCAACACCTGGCCCCGCTGCCCGGTATAAACCCCGCTGATGACCTCGACTTGATCGCCCTTGCGAATTTTCATTTTTATGCCTTCGCCTTTCCCGTTAGATCACTTCGGGCGCCAATGACACGATCCTCATAAACCGCCTCTCGCGCAACTCGCGGGCCACGGGCCCAAAAATTCGCGTGCCGCGGGGTTCGCCTTCCTGGCTGATCAACACAGCGGCATTGTCGTCAAATCGAATGTACGACCCATCCGCCCGGCGCGTTTCTTTTTTCGTGCGAACGATCACGGCCCGGGCCACATCGCCGCGCTTCACGCCGCTGTTTGGCTGTGCGTCTTTCACCGAAACCACAACCGTATCGCCGAGTTTGGCGTATTTGCGTTTGGTGCCCCCCAAAATGCGAAAGCACATCACCTTTCTCGCACCCGTGTTATCGGCGCAATTCAATATCGAATATTCCTGAACCATGGTCTCTCCAACCGCTTAACGCGCTTTTTTGACAATTTCCACCAACCGCCAGCGTTTGGTCTTGCTCAAAGGCCGGGTTTCGGCGACGAGCACCTCATCGCCGGATCGGGCTTCGTTGTTCTCATCGTGCGCCGTCAATTTTGAACGCCTCTGCATAACTTTTCCATACAGGGGATGCGGAACCTGACGCCTCACCTCAACGACGATGGTCTTGTTGGATTTGTCGCTGACCACCAGCCCGACTCGGGTTTTGCGGCGCCTGCGGGTTTGCACTTGTGCCATGCCGATTCTCCTCAACAGTTACGCATTGGGAAGCGTGCGAATGCCGAGCTCGTGTTCGCGCAACACGGTCTTGAGCCGGGCGAGTTCCCTGCGCGCATCTCGCAACACAATGGGATTATCGAGTTGGCGCGTCGCCAACTGAATGCGGAGATTGATGAGTTCCGCTTCTCGTTCCCCAATTCTCTCCCGCACGTCATTCGGCGTGAGGTCTCGCATTTCACTCGGTTTCATTCCTCGTGCCCTCCGCGCTCGACAAAGCGCACTTTAACGGGCAATTTCTGACTCGCCAATTTGATGGCGCGCTGCGCGCTCGCACGCGGCACCCCTTCAATTTCAAACATAATGCGCCCGGGTTTGATCACCGCGACCCAGTATTCGGGATTGCCTTTGCCCTTGCCCATGCGGGTTTCAGCGGGCTTTACCGTGAGGGGCTTGTCCGGAAAAACGCGAATCCAAACTTTGCCGCCGCGGCCCAAGGCGCGCGTAATCGCCACGCGAGCCGCTTCGATTTGCCTGTTGGTGATCCATCCCGGTTCGAGGGCCTGCAACCCGTATTCCCCAAAAGAAATGCGCGCCCCCCGAAGGGTCGTGCCTTTGAGACGCCCTCTTTGCTGTTTTCGCCACTTGACGCGCTTTGGCATTAACATAAGTGTCGCTCCTCTAAAGATGGGCGTCCGCCCCCATTTTTTCCCCGTGGCAGATCCAAACCTTTACGCCCACAGTGCCCGAAGTCGTATAGGCGGTCGATCGGGCATAGTCGATATCGGCGCGAAGCGTGTGGAGCGGCACTCGGCCCGCGGGTTCAGATTTTTCAACGCGAGACATTTCCGCCCCGCCAAGGCGCCCCCCACACACGACTTTGATCCCCTCTGCGCCCATGCGAATCGCCGAGGCAACGGCCTTTTTCATCGCGCGGCGAAACGAAACGCGCTGCTCGAGTTGCCGAGAAATATTGTCGGCGACGAGTTGTGCGTTGAGTTCGGGACGCTTGATTTCATCGATGTTGATGTAGATTTCTTTGCCCGTCAGGTGCTTCAACTCGTCTCGCAGTTTATCGACCTCTGCCCCTTTTCGGCCAATGACGATGCCGGGGCGCGCCGTGTGAATCGAAATGGTCACCCGCTTGGGCGCGCGCTCGATATCGATTTGCGCCACGCTCGCCCGCTGCAACCGGCTGTTGATGTATCGCCTGAGCATGAGGTCTTCCTGCAACAAGGTGGCGAAATCGCGATTGGCAAACCAGCGGGAGTGCCAGTCCTTGACAATGCCCAACCTCACTCCGATAGGATGCGTTTTTTGGCCCACGGTAGTCTCCTATGCCTCGTCTGAAACGACCAGCGTGATGTGGCTGTACCGCTTGCGAATCAATCCGGCGGCCCCACGAGGTTGCGGACGCAACCGCTTCAACGCGATGCCGCCATCGACATACGCCTCTTTCACAAAGAGCTCATCTTCCACGACATCTGTTTCCTCGCGGTTGACCGCATTGGCAACAGCAGATTGCAAGGTGCGCGCCACGATGCGCGCGGCCTTTTTGGGGGTAAATCGCAGGATGTCGAACGCCTCCTCCACGTCTTTACCCCGCACGAGATCGACCACCTGCCTCGCCTTGCGCGGCGAAATTCTCGAATAGCGCAATACGGCCCGAGTTTCCATGTGCAATTCCAATCTCAAATATCACTTCAGGGAAGTGGCGCGTTCCGTCGATCTGCCCCTGCTGCCGCGATGCGTGCGCGTGGGGGCAAATTCACCGAGCTTGTGCCCGACCATGTTCTCGGTGATATAAACCGGGATGAACTTATTGCCATTGTGTACAGCTAGCGTGTGGCCCACGAACTCCGGCGCGATCGTCGAACGCCGCGCCCAGGTCTGAATCACGCGCTTGTTGCCGGTCTTATTCATCTGGTCGATCTTCTTTAAGAGACTCGGCTCGATAAAAGGCCCTTTTTTGATTGACCGCGCCATAGATAATGCTCCTATTACTTGCGTCTCTGAATGATCATCCGGTCGGATTTGTTTTTCTTTTTTCGCGTTTTGTACCCTTTGGTGGGTTGTCCCCACGGCGTTACCGGATGCCCGCCGCCCGAGGCCCTGCCTTCGCCGCCGCCGTGTGGGTGATCGATGGGGTTCATCGCGACGCCGCGCACTTTTGGGCGTTTGCCCAACCAGCGACTCCGCCCGGCTTTTCCAACGACGACATTCTCGTGCTCCAAATTTCCAACCTGCCCAATGGTCGCATAACACGATACCGGAACCAATCGACGCTCGCCAGAGGGCAAGCGAAGGGTCGCCAAATTGCCCTCTTTCGCCATCACTTGAATTTCAGCCCCCGCGGACCGACCCAGTTGCCCGCCTTTTCCGGGTTTGAGTTCGACATTGTGAACATTGTTGCCCAAGGGAATATTCGACAAGGGAAGCGCGTTGCCCGGGCGAATCTCTGCATCGGGGCCTGATGTGACCTCGTCGCCGACAGTCAATCCAATCGGCGCGAGGATATAGCGTTTTTCGCCATCGACATAGTGCAAGAGCGCGATGCGCGCAGACCGGTTGGGGTCGTATTCAATGCCGTGTACAATTGCGGGCACGCCCACTTTGTCGCGTTTGAAATCGATGCGCCGATAGTTGCGCCGATGCCCGCCGCCGCGCCGCCGACTCGTAATGCGCCCCCGATTGTTGCGCCCCCCGGATTTTTTGTTGGGTTCAATCAGGGATTTCTCGGGAGTTTTCTTCGTAATCTCGTCAAAAGAAGAGACGGTCTTAAACCGCAGCGAAGGCGTGAGTGGGCGAAATTTTTTGACGGGCATGGGATCATCCTTCAAAGAAGTCGATGCTGTGTCCATCGGCAAGGGTGACGACGGCCTTTTTCCAGTTGGAACGCTTACCCTGAAACCGGCCGAGCCGCTTGACCTTGCCGCGTACGGTGCTCGTATTGACCTTGGCGACATCGACATCGAACAGGGCCTCGACTGCACGCTGAATATCGACCTTGTTTGCGCGGGCGTGAACCTCAAACACGTACTTGTTCTGCGTTTCCTGCAAATTGGAAGCCCGCTCTGTAATGACGGGGCGCCGAATGATCTGCATCGAATTTTTCACGAGGCACCCCACAGGGATCGAATGCGAGAAACCGCGTTGCGCGTGAGAACGAGCGCGTCTGCGTGGATCAGGTCATAAGTCGAAACTTGCGACACCGGCAACACGGAAAGCATGGGGATATTGCGACAGGATTTGACCGTGTTTTCGGAGACGCCATCCGTCAAGAGCAATGCCTTTTGTCCCTGAATGTCGAGCATGCGTGCCATGTCTGCCATCTGTTTTGTCTTCGGGGTTTCGAGTTCAAAATCTTCTAAAACCGAGATGGCGTTGTCGATGGCCTTTTGCGAAAATGCCGAGCGCATCGCCAGCCTTTTGACTTTTTTGGGCACGCGCTCCCGAAAATTTTTCGGCCTCGGCCCGTGCGCCACCCCGCCGCCGATCAAAATGGGCGATCCTGCCGTTCCCTTGCGAGCGCGCCCGGTCCCCTTCTGGCGATACATTTTGCGCTTTGTCCGATGGACTTCCGCACGGGTTTTCGTAGAGGCATTGCCCTGCCGCTGATTGGTCAAATGCGCTTTGACCGCGTAGTAAATCGCGTCCGCAGATGGCGCGATGCCAAAAACGGTTTCGGGCAAGTCAATCGATCCGACTTCTTCGCCTTCGAGATTGCAAATCCCAAGAGATGCCATAATCGCGTTCCTTACGATCAATCGCGCTTCTCAATAACCACGAACGACCCTTTGTTGCCCGGCACAGCGCCTTTTACGAGCAACAAATTTTGCGTGGTATCCACGCGCACGACCCGCAAACCGCGAACCGTGACCCGCCGATCTCCCATGTGCCCGGCCATCCGCATGCCCTTAAACACGCGCGAAGGCGTCGAGCTTTGACCTATCGAACCCGGCGCGCGATGCCGGTCTGATTGTCCATGTGTTTTGGGCCCGCCCTTGAAGCCATGGCGTTTGACACCGCCTTGGAACCCGCGACCTTTGGATCGCCCCGTCACATCCACGACCTCGCCGGCTTCAAACATGCCGACATCGAGTGCCTCACCCGTAGAATATTTCGAGACGTCAGCCACGCGAAATTCCGCAAGGCCCCGATGGGGAGCAATGCCGGCCTTTTTGAAAACGCCCTGCTCTGCGCGGTTGATCCGATTCGTCCGCGTCTTGTGGTACGCGACCCGCAATGCCGTATAGCCATCCGAATCCCGGTCTTTGACCTGCGCGATGGGACATGGAAGCACTTCGAGCACCGTGACGGGCACCAGCAGTTCCGCCTCGTCAAACGCCTGCGTCATACCGATTTTTTTTCCGATCAATCCGAGCACGATTACACCTTAATTTCGATGTCGATACCCGCGGGCAGATCCAACTTCATCAGGGCATCCACCGTTTGGGGCGTTGAATTGTGAATGTCGATCAGGCGTTTGTGGACGCGCATCTCGAACTGCTCTCGCGACTTTTTATTGACGTGCGGCGACCGCAACACCGTGTAGAGCGAGCGCCTCGTCGGCAACGGAATGGGGCCGGAAATCAGTGCCCCAGTCCGTTTTGCCGTGCGAACGATTTCCTCAGCAGAGCGATCCAATGCGTGGTGATCGTATGCTTTCAGTCTAATTCTGATTTTCTGAGCAGGCACGAGGCATCTCTCCGCGATTCTCACTCAACGATTTCCGTAATCACGCCCGAACCAATGGTGCGGCCGCCTTCCCGCACGGCAAAGCGCAACTCGGTTTCCATTGCGATGGGCGTCAGCAACTCCACATTCATGGTCACATTGTCGCCGGGCATCACCATTTCCACGCCTTCGGGCAACTGCACTTTGCCAGTTACATCGGTTGTGCGGAAATAGAACTGCGGTTGATAGCCGGTAAAGAAGGGTTTGCTGCGCCCGCCCTCTTTCTCGGTCAACACATAAACTTCGCCGGCAAATTTCTTGTGGGGCGTCACGGACCCCGGCTTGGCAATCACCATGCCGCGCTCGATCTCGTTTTTATCCACGCCGCGCAACAACAACCCGACATTGTCGCCTGCCTGGCCCTCGTCGAGCAACTTGCGGAACATTTCCACGCCGGTAACCGTGGTCTTGCGGCTCTCGCGGATGCCCACGATTTCGACTTCCTCGCCGACCTCGATCAGGCCGCGTTCGATGCGGCCCGTGCCCACTGTGCCGCGCCCGGTGATCGTGAAGACATCCTCGACCGGCATCAAAAAATCTTTATCGACCTCGCGGACAGGCTCCGGGATATTCTCATCCACCGCCTCTAGCAACTCCCAAATACAGGCGCAAGCTGCGGAATCCGGATCGTCGGCTTCCAACGCCTTGAGCGCGGACCCCTGAATCACGGGCACATCATCGCCGGGGAACTCGTATTGATCCAACAACTCGCGGACTTCGAGATCGACCAATTCGAGCAATTCCTCGTCATCGACCATATCGACCTTGTTCATAAACACCACGATAGAAGGCACATTGACCTGACGCGAAAGCAGGATGTGCTCACGGGTTTGGATCATGGGGCCATCTGCGGCACTCACGACGAGAATCGCGCCATCCATCTGCGCGGCCCCCGTGATCATGTTTTTCACATAGTCCGCATGCCCGGGACAATCCACATGGGCGTAGTGACGGTTTTCCGTCTGGTACTCCACATGCGCCGTGTTGATCGTGATCCCGCGCTCTTTTTCCTCGGGTGCTTTGTCAATGTCGTCGAAGGGCATGTAATCGGCGAGCCCCTTGGCGGCCAGCGTTTTGGTAATGGCCGCTGTCAGCGTGGTTTTGCCGTGATCCACATGCCCAATGGTGCCGATATTGATGTGGGGTTTGTCCCGTTCAAACTTCTCCTTCGCCATGTTCTCCTCCTAAGAAAGACCGAACGGAATAAAGCGTTCGTTTAAGCTGCAAACACATTGACCGAAGACAGAATTTCCTCTGCGATGTGCTTTGGCATTTCCTCAAATTTGGAAAATTCCATCGAATAAATCGCGCGGCCCTGCGTGAGCGACCGCAACTTGGTGGCATAACCAAACATTTCACTCAGCGGCACAGTGGCCGTAATGACCTGTGCGTCTGGGCGGTTGACCATGCCCACGATATTGCCGCGACGCGCATTCAGATCGCCGATGACCTCGCCCATATAATCTTCGGGCACGACGACCTCCACGTCAAAAATCGGTTCCATCAAATACGCTTTCGCCCGTCTGGCAGCTTCTTGAAAAGCCATGGATCCCGCAATTTTGAAAGCGATTTCAGAAGAATCGACCTCGTGATGAGACCCGTCGAACAACTCGACTTTGACGTCGTCTATGGGATAGCCGGCCAAAATCCCACCGGTCATGGCCTCCCGAATGCCCGCTCGCACCGCCGGGATGTATTCGATGGGAATCGCGCCGCCGGTAATTTTGTTCTCAAAAACGAGGCCCGATCCAGGCTCGCCGGGTTCCACGTTGATGACCACATGCCCGTATTGACCGCGCCCCCCGCTTTGCCGCACAAAACGCCCGTGGATACTTTGCACCGCGTTGCGGATGGCCTCTTTGTACGTCACCTGCGGCCTGCCCACATTGGCCTCGACCCGAAATTCGCGTTTGAGGCGATCCACGATGATCTCCAAGTGCAATTCGCCCATCCCCGAGATAATGGTCTGCCCGGTATCTGGATCGACGGCCAAGTGAAAGGTCGGGTCTTCCTCGGCCAACTTGCCTAGCGCCACGCCGAGTTGATCCTGATCGACCTTGGTCTTGGGTTCGATCGCGACGGAAATCACCGGCTTGGCAAATTCCATCGATTCCAATATCACCGGATCTTTTTCATCGCACAGGGTCTCGCCGGTCGCCGTGTCTTTCAGCCCGACAACCGCGGCGATATCGCCTGCGAACACCGCATCGATCTGTTCGCGCTTATTCGCGTGCATCTGCAACACGCGACCGATGCGTTCGCGTTTGCCCTTGTTGGCATTGAGGACATAAGACCCGGTATTTAGTTGACCGGAATACACGCGGAAGTAAGTCAACCGTCCGACATAAGGGTCTGTCGTCACCTTGAAAGCCAGTGCTGAAAAAGGCACTTTGTCGGAAACCGGGCGACCGATGCGAACATCGACATTTTTCGGATCGTAGCCCACGATTTCGGGCACGTCGAAAGGCGAGGGCAAAAACGAGACAATGGCGTCTAACAACCGTTGCACGCCCTTGTTTTTGAACGCGGACCCGCAAAGCACGGGCACGGCAACACCGTTGATCACGGCTTGGCGCAATGCCGCTTTGATCTCGCGTTCGCTGATCGCTTCGCCTTCGAGAAATTTTTCCATCAGCGTATCGTCAAAATCGGAAACCGCCTCCAACAACTGCTCGCGGCCTTCGTAAGCGCGTTCTTCCAAATCGTTGGGAATGCGATCTTCCACGAACATGGTGCCCAAAGAATCGTCTTCGTAGGTCACGAATTTCATCTTGATCAAATCGATCAGCCCCGTGAACATCTCACCAGACCCAACCGGCAACTGAACCGGAACGAAGTTGGACGCTAGCCTTTCGCGCATCATTCCGACCACGCGATCAAAATCGGCTCCTGTGCGATCCATCTTGTTGACAAATGCGATCCGCGGCACGGCGTATTTATCGGCCTGACGCCAAACCGTTTCGGACTGGGGCTCGACGCCTCCAACCGCGCAAAACAAACCCACGGCGCCATCCAAAACCCGCAATGACCGCTCGACCTCGGCGGTAAAATCCACGTGCCCGGGCGTGTCGATGATATTGATGCGGTGGTCATCCCAAAAACACGTCGTCGCCGCCGATGTAATGGTAATACCGCGTTCGCGCTCTTGCGCCATCCAATCCATCGTGGCCGCGCCATCGTGAACCTCGCCCATTCGGTGCAAAATGCCCGTGTAGTAGAGCATGCGCTCGGTCGTGGTCGTTTTGCCCGCGTCGATATGCGCCATAATCCCGATGTTTCGGGTGCGTTTCAAATCGTATCGTTTCGCCATTTTATTTTACCAGCGATAATGTGCAAATGCGCGATTGGCCTCTGCCATGCGGTGCGTTTCCTCGCGCCGCTGCATCGCGCGTCCTTGTCCGTTTGCCGCGTCCATAAATTCGCCGACCAGCCGCTGTGCCATCGTCTTTTCGCCGCGTTCTTTGGCAAACAAAATCAACCAGCGAATGGACAGCGCGAGCCGCTCGTCGGTTCGCACTTCTTCGGGCACTTGATAAGTCGCGCCACCGACCCGGCGCGATCGCACCTTGACGACCGGCTTGACATTTTCGAGTGCTTTTTCAAAAACCTCTAAACCGGAATCGTTGCCTCGCGCCTCGATCTGATCGAGGGCATCGTAGAAAATCCGCTCGCCCACGCTCTTTTTGCCCTTGCGAAACAAGCAGTTGACAAAGCGCGTCACCAACAAACTGCCGTATTTGGGATCGGGGGCCAAATGCCGTTTTTCCGCTCGTCGTTTTCGCATCTTGGGAACGACCTTTTTTTACAATAAAGGGGATACGCCACCGCAGTGGTATCCCCCATGTTTTTGAATAATCGTTACGCGATTAACCCGCTCTTTTCGTGCCGTATTTGGAACGGCCCTGTTTGCGATCATCCACGCCCGTCGTGTCGAGCACGCCCCGAAGAATGTGATAACGCACCGAAGGCAAGTCTTTGACGCGACCGCCTCGGATGAGTACCACAGAGTGCTCCATGAGATTGTGCCCCTCACCCGGAATATAGGCCGTGACTTCAAGGCCATTGGTCAACCTGACGCGCGCGACTTTACGCAGGGCTGAATTGGGCTTCTTGGGCGTGGTGGTATAAACGCGGGTACAAACGCCGCGCTTTTGAGGACACCCTCTCAGAGCGGGTGCAGAAGAACGCTTGCGCTTGGCTTTTCGGCCCTTCCGAACCAGTTGATTAATTGTGGGCAACTCGACCTCCATCAGAGCGTTTGCGTATGAGAGACTTGCAATATATCGGGTGTATTGGTAATTGTCAAGCATTAATTGGCGGCAAACCCATGCTTCCCGCACGCTCCCCTGCAAGCGTTTCAAAAACCCGCGATTCTTCCACGACTTTTGTATCCAAATTTCGGTATTTCACAGCACCCGTACCCGCGGGAATGAGGTGGCCGATGATCACGTTTTCCTTCAATCCCAACAGCGCGTCAACCTTGCCTTGCACCGAAGCTTCGGTCAGCACGCGGGTGGTCTCTTGGAAAGACGCCGCAGAAATAAAACTCTCGGTCAAAAGCGCGGCGCGGGTAATCCCCAGCAAGACCGGATTGTTCGTCGCTGGATCCCCGCCTTCGGCGATCACCTTGTCATTTTCATCTAAGAAGCGGAAGCGATCCACGAGTTCGTCTTCGAGGAAATTGGTATCCCCAGGGTCTGTCACCTGCACTTTTTGCAACATTTGGCGGACGATGGTTTCAATGTGTTTGTCGTTGATTTTCACGCCCTGGAGGCGATACACCTGCTGAATTTCATCCACGAGATATTCCTGCACCTTTCGATCACCCAAAATAGCGAGAATGTCGTGTGGATTGATCGATCCCTCCGACAGGCGGTCTCCCGCGAAGACGCGATCTCCTTCTTGCACGCGCAGATGCCGCCCATAAGGAATGGTGTATTTTTTTTCATCGCTTTCATCCGTCGTGACCAAAACCGTGCGCGAGCCCCTCACCAACCCACCGAAGCTCACCACGCCGTCAATTTCCGTCACGACAGAAGCCTCTTTGGGACGACGCGCCTCAAAAAGTTCGGCCACGCGCGGCAATCCCCCCGTAATATCTCGCGTTTTGCTGCGCTCGCGCGAAATTTTCGCCAGCGTATCGCCCGCTTCCACTCGATCCCCATCGCGCACCACCAACCGCGCGCCCAAGGGAATGATGTAATTGCCCAACTCATCGCCATTTTCATTTCCGACCACAATGCGCGGCGACAAGGTGCGGTCGCGGTGCTCGATCACGACCAGCCCGGCAATGCTGGTGTTCTCGTCGATCTCTTCGCGGTATGTCACCCCTTCCACGAGATCGACAAACTGAACCTTACCCGCGTTGGGCGAGATAATGACATTGTTGTAAGGATCCCATTCGTAGAGTGCCTGGTCCTCTTCCACCTCTTGCCCTTCTCGCACGCGCAACAAGGCCCCGTGCGGCACATGGTAGTGCCCGCCCCGCACCCTGCCCTGGTCGTCTCGCACTTCGAGTTCGCCATTTCGCCCCACCACGACCCACGAATCTTCTGTGCGCGGGACGGCTTCGAGATGCTTGAAGAAAACCTTCCCCGCGCGCTTTGCACCGATCTCGGCCTGTTCGGCAATGCGGCTAGACGTGCCGCCGATGTGGAACGTACGCAAGGTGAGTTGCGTGCCGGGTTCGCCAACGCTCTGCGCGGCAATAACCCCCACGGCCTCGCCGATATCCACGGGTTGCCCGGTTGCGGGATTGCGGCCATAACAAGCGATGCACACCCCCTTGCGGGATTCGCACGTCAACACAGAGCGTACGGGGACGCTTTCAATGCCCGCATCGGCAATTTTGTCGGCCAAATTTTCATCCAACAAAACCCCGGCTTCGACAATGCGTTCCCCCGAAATGGGATCATAGACATCGTCGAGCACCGTGCGGCCCACGATGCGGTCGGACAGGGGCTCGACCACTTCTTCGCCCTCTTTCAGGGCCTCCATATCGATGCCCAAGATCGTCCCGCAATCCGCTTCGGAAATGATCACATCTTGCGACACATCCACCATGCGGCGCGTCAAATAGCCCGCTTCGGCGGTCTTCAATGCCGTATCGGCCAATCCCTTGCGGCTGCCGTGCGTGGAAATGAAGTATTCGAGCACGGTCAACCCTTCTTTGAGCGAGGAAATGATCGGCGTTTCGATGATCTCGCCAATGGCCCCGGTCAATTTCTTTTGGGGTTTGTTCATCAGGCCGCGCATGCCTCCGAGCTGTTTGATCTGATCGTCGTTACCACGCGCGCCGGAATCCTTCATGATCCAAATCGAGTTAAAACCGTCTTCGGCTTTCTCAAAGGTGCCGATCATCGCCTGGGCAATGCGATTGGTCGTGTGTTGCCACACGTCGATCACTTTGTTGTAGCGCTCGCCCTCGGTAATCGCCCCGATCGCGTGTTGTTGAAGGATTTTTTCGACTTCGTCCATCGCGCCGGTAATCAAGTCATCCTTTGCCTCGGGCACGACCACATCGCTCACGGCAATTGAAATACCCGACCTCGTCGCATAGTCGTAGCCCAACCGCTTCAAATCGTCGAGAAAATCGGTCGTTCTGCGATTGCGGCATCGGCTTCGGCTGTGGACTTCGGAAGAAACTTTGCGAATCCCCTTATCGTCGATCAATTCATTGATAAACGGCATGGAATCGGGCGTAATCTCATTGAAAATCACGCGGCCAACCGTCGTGGTCAAAAGTTCGCCATCGATGCGAACGCGCACGGCTTCGTGCAAGTCAATGCGCCCATACTCATACGCCATGTGGGCTTCTTTGGCACTGCTAAAGGTTTTGAGATTCTCCCGGTTGCCGTGAACCATTTTCGTCAAATAGTACAGCCCCAGCGCGATTTCTTGGGGTTTATCGACCACCACGGGCGACCCATCCGCGGGCTTGAGCAAATTGTTTGACGACAACATCAACACCCGCGCTTCGATCTGCGCCTCAAAAGAAAGGGGCAGATGCACGGCCATCTGGTCGCCGTCGAAATCGGCGTTGAACGCCGCGCAGACCAGCGGATGAATGCGAATGGCTTTGCCCTCGACGAGCACGGGCAAAAACGCCTGAATGCCCAAGCGGTGCAAGGTGGGCGCGCGATTGAGCAAAACGCAGTGATCTTGGATGATTTCTTCGAGGATATCCCACACTTCCACGCGCTCGCGCTCCACCAGCTTTTTGGCGCTTTTCACCGTTTGCACGAGCCCCTTTTCCTCGAGCCGCCGGATGATGAAGGGCTTGAACAATTCCAAGGCCATGTGCTTGGGCAAGCCGCATTGGTACAGTCGCAAATGCGGATCGACCACGATCACGGACCGCCCCGAGTAATCGACCCGTTTGCCCAAGAGATTCTGGCGGAATCGCCCCTGCTTGCCCTTGAGCAGATCGGAGAGCGATTTGAGGGACCGGTTGCCATCGCCGCGCACCGCCCGAGACCGACGGCCGTTGTCGAACAGGGCATCTACGGCCTCTTGAAGCATGCGTTTTTCATTGCGTAAAATGACTTCGGGCGCCTTGATTTCGATGAGTTTTTTGAGCCGGTTATTTCTGTTGATCACCCGGCGATACAAGTCGTTGAGATCGGACGTGGCAAACCTGCCGCCCTCTAAGGGCACGAGTGGGCGCAAATCCGGGGGGATGACCGGGATCGCGTCGAGGATCATCCACTCGGGCTGATTGTCCGATTGGCGAAACGCCTCCACGACCTTGAGCCGTTTGAGCGCGTCTTGTTTGCGTTGCACCGACGTCTCGAACCGCGCTTGCGTTCGCAACTCCGCAGACAGGTCCTCGACATCGATCTCCTCCAACAACTTTTTGATCGCGCCGGCGCCCATATCCACCTCAAACGAATACCCCTGGTCTTCGAGGTCAATCACCTCGTCTTCCGTGAGTAAGTCCTTGAACTCGATGGGCGCATCGCCCGGGTCGAGCACCACATACGATTCGTAGTAGAGGATCCGCTCGAGGTTGCGAACCGAAAGATTGAGCAAATAGCCCATGCGGGAGGGCAACGACTTAAAAAACCAGATATGCGTCACGGGAACCGCCAGCTCGATGTGCCCCAGCCGTTCTCGTCTGACCTTCGATTGGGTCACTTCAACCCCGCACCGGTCGCAGACCACCCCGCGATACCGAATGCGCTTGTACTTGCCGCAATGGCATTCCCAATCCTTCACGGGCCCGAAAATGCACTCGCAAAACAACCCGTCTCGCTCGGGCTTAAAAGACCGGTAATTGATGGTTTCCGGCTTGGTGACTTCGCCGCGCGACCACCCGCGAATGGTATCTGGCGAAGCCAGTTGAATGCGAATGGAATTAAAATCAAAGGGTCGATTGGCAAAATGGGTATCGGCCACGGAGAACCCCCTTTTCAAATCTTAGGTCGTCAGTCGATCTGCGCGTTTTCGAGCACCACGTCCAAACACAGACTTTGCAATTCTTTGACCAGCACATTAAACGACTCTGGCACGCCGGGTTCGGGCGGGTTTTCGCCCTTCACAATGGTCTCGTAGATTTTCGACCTGCCCGCCACATCGTCGGATTTGACCGTGAACATCTCCTGCAACATGTGGGCGGCGCCATAAGCTTCGAGCGCCCAAACTTCCATTTCCCCAAAGCGCTGCCCGCCAAACTGCGCCTTGCCGCCCAAGGGCTGTTGCGTGACCAGCGAGTAGGGGCCGATGGACCGCGCGTGGATTTTGTCGCTGACCAGATGCGACAATTTCAACATGTAAATGATGCCCACCATCACTTCTTTGTCAAACGCTTCCCCGGTTTTGCCATCGTAGAGGCGCGTTTTGCCATTTTCGGGCAACCCGGCTTTTCGCAACATCTCTTGGATATCTTCCATGCTCGCGCCGTCGAACACCGGGGTCGCAAAATGGAGATTCAACTCGTGGGCCGCCCAGCCCAAATGGGTTTCGAGAATTTGCCCGAGGTTCATGCGCGAGGGCACGCCGAGCGGGTTCAAAATCAGATCGATGGGCGTGCCGTCCGGCAGATAGGGCATGTCTTCTTCGGGGACGATAATCGAAATCACGCCCTTGTTGCCGTGCCGCCCGGCCATTTTGTCCCCCACCATCAGCTTTCGCTTGCGCGCGATATACACCTTGACCAGTTGCACGATGCCCGGCGGGAGCTCATCTCCACGCGCGATCTTTTCGAGTTCGCGCTCGAGTTCTTCTTCGGCCTGGTGAATCAAGTGATCGGCCAGTTCGATCAAGCGGTCCACTTTTTGGCTCGTCGCGGGGCTGTCGCACCAGGCGTCGTCGGGCGTGAGGTCGGTCAAGTCGAATTTTTCCAGCGTTTTTTCGGTCAACCCGCTTCCGCCCTGTACCACCACCTCGTCTTCAATATTGCGAAGCGCATTGACTTTGCGATTTTTGAGCAGTGCCAAAACCCGCTGATCTCGGCTCTCCTTCAAGGACGCGACCTTCTCCGCAAAGTGTTTTCTCGCGGCTCGGGTCTTTTCCCGGTCTTCTTTTTTCGTCTTTTCGTCGCGCTCTTTGCGGGAAAAAACCTTGCGATCCATCACCACGCCATCCATGCCCGGGGGGGCTTTGAGCGAGGCGTCGCGCACATCGCCCGCCTTTTCGCCAAAAATCGCGCGCAACAACCGCTCTTCGGGCGACAATTCGGTTTCGCCCTTTGGGGTCACTTTGCCCACGAGGATATCGCCTTGATTGACTTCTGCGCCGATGCGGATAATGCCGTGCTCGTCCAGATTGCGAACCGCCTGCTCGCTCACATTGGGAATCTCGCTCGTGATTTCCTCTGTGCCGCGCTTGGTATCGCGCACTTGAAGCTCGAATTCCTCGATGCTCACCGACGTGAAAATATCCTTCTTGATCAGGCGTTCAGAAACGATAATCGCATCTTCAAAATTGTACCCGTGCCATGACATAAACGCCACGAGCACATTGGAGCCGAGCGCGAGGTCGCCCCTGTCCGTGGCGCAACCATCGGCCAACAACTGGCCTTTCTCGACTTTGTCGCCGACCTGCACAGCCGGGTGTTGGTTGATGCAAAAATCTTGGTTGGATCGCTTGAACTTGGTCAGTTCGTAAACGTCCTCATCCGTGAGGGAAAGCGTTTCAATGTTGCTGCGCTTTTTCGGCTTGACGACGATTTTGCCTGCGCTGACATACGTCACGACGCCTGCGTTTTTCGCGACGACCACGGCTTTTGAATCGGTGGCGACTTTGCGCTCGAGGCCCGTTCCAACGCGCGGGGCATCCGCGATGAGGAGGGGCACGCCTTGGCGCTGCATATTCGACCCCATCAACGCGCGGTTGGCCTCGTCGTGCTCGAGAAAGGGGATCAGCCCCGCCGCCGCACTGACGAGTTGGAAGGGCGAAACATCCATGTAGTCAATCGCTTCCGGGTCGATCACGGGGAAATCGCCCCGCCGCCGCGCCTGCACCACATTATTTTCAAACGCGCCATCCTCCTCGAGCACCATATTGGCCTGCGCGATGGTGTGGCGGTCTTCTTCGTCGGCGGGCAAATACGCAATTTTCTTTGTCACTTTGCCATTTTCGACCACCCGGTAAGGCGTCTCGAGAAACCCATAGGGATTGACTTTGGCATAAGTCGCCACGGATACGATCAACCCGATATTCGGCCCTTCGGGCGTTTCGATGGGGCAGATGCGCCCGTAGTGCGTGTGGTGGACATCGCGCACCTCAAACCCGGCGCGGTCGCGCGTCAAGCCCCCCGGCCCGAGCGCGGACAACCGGCGTTTGTGGGTCAGTTCGTCCAATGGATTGATCTGTTGCAAAAACTGCGACAACTGGCTGCTGCCAAAAAACGCCTGAATCACAGTGGAAACCGTGCGCGCATTGACCAGATCGTGGGGGGTCAATTGATCGGAATCGCGCAAACTCATGCGCTCTCGGATCGTGCGCGCCATGCGCGCCAAACCAATGCTGAATTGCTTCGAGAGCAACTCGCCCACAGACCGCACCCTGCGATTGCCCAAGTGATCGATATCATCGGTAAATCCATCCCCCCTAGCCAGGACGATCAGATATTCGATGACTTTGATGAAATCATCGATGCACAGCATGGTGAACTCGAGGGGAATATCATCGACCATATCGAGGCGCTGGTTGATGCGATAGCGCCCAACCGCGCCGAGTTGATAACGCCTCGGGCTGAAAAAGTGCCGCTCGAGCAACCCCCGCGCGGTTTCGATATTGGGCGGATCCCCGGGGCGCAACAAGTTGTAAATCCGCGAGAGCGCTTCTTCTTCGTTGTCGCACGGGTCTTTGGCCAGGGTGTTGTCAATAATCCCGCCATCGTTTTCCGGGTCGATATCCATCGCGGTGATTTTGCGGATTTGGCGTTCCCGCAGATCGGCGATGTGCTCTTCCGCCAATGTGGTATAGGCTTCGACGATCACCTCGCCGGTTTTTTTGTCGATGACATCTTCGGTGGCGATGCGACCGATGAGTTCTTCGTCGACTTTGACCGCGACATCGCCGTGAAAAATCCCCAAAATTTCCTCGGACTTGTCAAAGCCCAAAGCGCGCAGCAACGTCGTAACCGGCAATTTGCGTTTGCGGTCGATATGCACGTACATAATATCGTTGATATCGAGGCTAAATTCGACCCACGCCCCGTTGTCGGGAATGATGCGAGCGGAAAACAAACGCTTGCCATTGGGATGGATGGCGTCGTCGAAAAACACGCCGGGCGACCGGTGCAACTGGCTGACGATCACGCGCTCTGAACCATTGACGACAAACGTGCCTTCATCGGTCATGAGGGGCAACTCGCCCAAAAACACGGCTTGCTCCACGATGTCTTTGACGCGAACCTCGCCATTTCCCTGCTTGTCCCGGGAAATCAAACGCAGCGTTGAACGCAGGGGCACGGCATAAGTCGTCCCGCGTTCGAGACATTCTTGCACATCGTATTTGGGCGTGCCAACGGAATAATCGACAAACTCCAGTGAATAGAGATTGTGCGCGTCTGAAATCGGAAAGATACTATGGAAGACCGCCTGGAGGCCCTGTTTCTCGCGCGCGCCAGGCGGCGTATCCCTCTGCAAAAACCAGTCGTAGGAATCCAGTTGGATATCCAGCAGATTGGGCATTTCGATTGCAGACGTGAGTGTTCCGTACGATTTTCGGTTGATAAATCCTCGATCTGCCAAGTGATCACGCTCCTGTGCTGGAAGGCTTAAGGGTCAGTTACGGATTCGTGTTGCAAAACACCCCTACTTGAGCTCCACCACCGCACCGGCTTCTTCCAGTTCTGTCTTGATCTGTTCGGCTTCGTCCTTCTCCACGCCTTCTTTGACGGGATTGGGCGCCCCATCCACCAGGGCCTTGGCCTCTCTGAGGCCCAACGAGGTGATGCTCCGAACGACCTTGATCACTTGGATTTTCTTGTCGCCAGGAGACGACAAAATCACGTCAAACTCGGTCTGTTCCTCGACCTCGGGCGCGGCTTCACCACCGCCGCCACCGGGCGCGGCAACGACCGCGGCCTGCGCCGTCACGCCAAACTTCTCCTCGAGTGCCTTGACCAATTCGGCCAACTCGAGCACCGAGAGCTTTTCAATTTCCGCAATAATGGAATCAACAGCCATGAACGCCTCCATCCAGCAATGAATTGGGATTGTCGCGCGCGGTTATTCCCCGCCCGCTTCCTGTTTCTTTTCTGCAACGGCCTGCAATGTGCCCACGAGTTTTTGCAAAATGCCATTAAGCGTGAACGCGAGGCCGCTGATCGGACTTTGCATGGCCGAAACCATCTGCCCGAGCAACACATCGCGCGGCGGGATTTGGGCCAGCCTTTCGATTTGACCATCGACAAAAACATCGCCATCGACATACCCGGCTTTAATCGCGGGCTTGCCATCGCCTTCTTCGGCGAATTTGGACAACACGCGCGCAGGCGCCACCGGGTCTTCATCCGCACAGACGAGGCCCGTCGGCCCGCGCAACACCTCGTCGAGGCCCTCGATTCCGGCGCGTTGAACCGCCAATTTGCCCAACCGATTTTTGATCACCCGGCAGGAAATCGACTCTTCGCGGAGTTGCTTTCGCAACAGGGTGAACGCGGGCACGTCCAACCCCGTAAAATCGGTCAAATACACCCCGTTGGCCCGTTTTAGGACCTCCGTCAACTCCGCGACAACAGCCTCTTTTTCAGCAGTTGGCATCTCCACACCTCTCTCGTCAATTGGCCGATAGCGCCGTGCGATCCAGGCGAATGCCCGGCCCCATCGTCGTCGATAATGTGACCGAACGCATGTATTGTCCTTTTGTCGCAGACGGACGCGCCCGCACAATCGCATCGATCAACACCTGTGCATTTTCCCGCAGCTGTCGCGCGTCGAAAGACGCCTTGCCCACAGGCGTATGCACATTGGCCGTCCTATCGACCCGATACTCCACGCGGCCCGCCTTGGCCTCTCGCACCGCGCGCGCCGCATCGGGCGTCATCGTGCCGCTCTTGGGATTGGGCATCAACCCGCGCGGGCCGAGGATGCGCCCCAACCGCCCGACCTGCCCCATCATATCGGGCGTGGCAATCGCCACGTCAAAATCCGTCCACCCGCCATTGATCCGCTCCACGAGGTCTTCGTCGCCCACGAAATCCGCGCCCACAGCTTCGGCATCGGTAGCGGCCTCGCCCTTGGCAAAAACCGCAACGCGCACGGATTTTCCCAATCCGTGGGGCAAAATGACCGTGCCGCGCACGAGTTGATCCGCCTGCCGGGGATCGACGCCGAGGCGAAACGCGAGTTCGACGGTTTCGTCGAATTTCCGCGTGGGCATTTGCTTCAGTATATCGACCGCTTCGGTCAAGCTGTAATGCGTTTGCCGGTCGAAAAGCTCGGCCGCGCGTTTGTAGTGCTTGGATTGCTTCCGTGCCATATTCCCCCCGGTCAATTTTCAACGGTGAGGCCCATGCTGCGCGCCGTACCCGCAATCATGCGCTTGGCGGCCTCCACACTGGCCGCGTTGAGGTCTTGAACTTTCATCTCTGCAATTTCCCGGAGTTGGTCGTCCGTCACGGACCCGACTTTGTCGCGGTTGGACTCCGCCGATCCTTTGGCTATTCCGGCCGCGCGTTTGAGCAACACGGCCGCGGGCGGGCTTTTGAGTTCAAAGGAAAAGCTCCGATCCGCATATACCGTAATAATCGCGGGAATGATCAACCCCTGTTTGTCCTGAGTTTGGGCGTTAAACGCCTTGCAAAACTCCATGATATTCACGCCGTGTTGCCCCAAAGCCGGTCCGACAGGTGGGGTGGGCGTGGCTTGCCCCGCGGGAATTTGCAACTTAATCGTCGTGAGAATTTTTCTCGCCATTGCCGCCTCTCGTCATCGTGCTTCGACCGCTTCTTCGACTTGCAACACATCCAATTCCACAGGCGTATTGCGCCCGAAGATGCTCACCATCACTTTGATTTTGCTCTTTTCCGGATTGATATCGTCGACCAGCCCGATAAAATCGCTGAACGGCCCGTCGATCACCTTGACCCGGTCGCCCACTTGATAGAGCACATCCGTGGCTTCCTCGACCGGGCGACGCTCAATTTGCCCCAAAATGCGATTCACTTCTTCTTCGCGTAAAGGCTGTGGTCTCCGCCCCGGCCCGACAAAGCTCGTCACCCCCGGCACACTGGTCACAAAATAGAGGGACTCTTTGTCCATATCGAGTTCGACCAACAGATAGCTGGGCAAGAACTTCTTGAGCGAAGTCGTTTTCCGACCGTCCTTCATCTCGACCACTTCCTCGGTCGGCACGATCACCCGGCCGATTTTGTCGCCGACCTCGACGTTTTCCTTGGCGGCCTCGATATAGCTCTTGACCTTGTTTTCGTGCCCAGAATAGGTGTGGACCACATACCATTTCATCGGGTGACGATCTCCGCAAAAAATCCCGCTAAATCAGGATGAACTCCATAATGCCGGCCAAGAAAGTATCGACGATATAAATGAACACGGCCAGAGCCATGGACAAGGCGAGCACAATGACGGTCGAGGACTTGAGCTCTTCGCGGGTCGGCCAAGTGACCTTTCCCATTTCGACGCGCACTTCGCCGATAAATTGACTGATTTTGTTGAACATAATCGCATAAAAATGGCAGGCCAGGCAGGACTTGAACCCGCAACCACCGGTTTTGGAGACCGACGCTCTACCCGTTGAGCTACTGGCCTACACAAAAAATGGAGCCCACAACCGGACTTGAACCGGTGACCTCTTCCTTACCAAGGAAGTGCTCTACCGTCTGAGCTACATGGGCATTGGGAAATTTTCACAGGAGGTTTTGGAGCGGGAAACGGGACTCGAACCCGCGACCCTCAGCTTGGAAGGCTGACGCTCTGGCCAACTGAGCTATTCCCGCTCGGCTACGGTGTATAAAAAACAACCCTTTTTTTGGAAAAAGGATTGATATCGCCCCAAAATTTTTTAGAGAATTGAGAAGGTATAAAAAAGAGAGTCTGAGGTCAAGAGATTTTTGCAATGCAGGTGAGTCGGCATTTTGCAACGCAGGACGCGCTGCCCCTTGTGGAAAGTGATGGTGGGGGGTGGCGGATTCGAACCACCGAAGGCATGAGCCAACAGATTTACAGTCTGCCCCAGTTGACCGCTTTGGTAACCCCCCGACCTGTTGGGCGAAAAAAATACCAGAAGGTATGTGGATAGTCAAGCCCAAAATCGCGCAACGCCTTGACAAACCCGCGTCCCTTTGCTACTTTCCGAGTCCGTTTCCGCTATTTCATCCCTCTTATGCGAAAGGAGCATCTGCCGCAATGACCGAACCCATCCAGCACTACGCGCGCATTGGCATCGTCCACTTCATGGCCTATAAAGCCTGCATTGGCGGCGAAGGCCCCATTGTCGAAACGTTGGAAAAGATCGCCGTCGATCCCTATTTCCAAGTCGTCGAAGTCACGCACATGAAAGATTCCCAAGTTCGGGCGCGGGCGTGCGACCTGCTCGCCGCGGCCCACATGGATGTGGCATTCGGCGCGCAACCCATTTTGTTGGTCGGCCAACTCGACATCAACTCGCCCGATGCGGCCCACCGCCAACGCGCGGTCGACGCGGTCAAAGCGGGTATCGACCAAGCCGAAGAACTCGGCGCGCCCGGATGCGCCCTGTTGTCCGGTGCCGATCCGGGGGACGAAGCCCGAGAAGCAGGGCTCGATTTGCTGATCGATTCTTTGAGCCAACTCTGCGATTACGCAGGCGAAAAGGGCATGGATATCGTCCTCGAAACATTTGACCGCGTGCCCTATGGCAAAAATTGCATCATCGGCCCCAACGCCCTCGCGGTCGAAGTCTCGCAACGCCTCCGGCGGCGATATCCCAATTTCGGGCTGATGCTCGATTTGAGCCATTTTCCCCTGCAGGGCGAAGACGCGGTTTACGCCCTCAACATCGCGCGCGATCACATCGTACACATGCACGTCGGCAACTGCGTGATGTCCAACCCCGATCACCCGGCCTACGGCGACAATCACCCGCGCTTTGGCTGCGAAGACGGGGAAAATGACGTGCCCGAAGTCGTGGACTTTCTCCGCGAGTTGCTCAACATCGGCTATCTCGACCCCGATAAACGCCCCATCTTGAGCTTCGAGGTTTCTCCGATGGAGGGGGAATCTCCCGAAGTCATCATCGCCAATGCCAAGCGCGTGCTCGATCGCGCTTGGGCGCAGGTCTAACCGCATCCCGCACGGGCAACCGCCGGGCGTTCCCCAATGGGAATGTCCGGCTTTTTTTATTGCCGATGCCCGTCCACCGAGCGCGGCGTGTCCTCCCCGAGTGCGTTGCGAATCAACAGGCCGAAAATCCGCGCAAAAATCACCATGAGCACAAAATTATACGCCGAAGCCAACGCCAAGCCTCCCCACGGCAAATAGCTCAATACCATATTGCCGAGTATCGAAAAGCCAAACAGGCCGAAACACGTCTGCACATAATCGCCGCGCATAATTCTGCGTATATCCCGCCCAATCGGCCCAGGCTCAAACGCCATCCACACGCGCCCCTTTGCGGCAAATCGCGCAAACGCGATGGGGAGAAACCCATTGTAAAAGACCACCGTGAGCAGTATCGGAATCACCGACAGCTTCAAGCCCAATATCGAAATCACCATCGAAAGCCAGGCGATGACGATCACCGAGTATCCCACCGCAATGGGGAGCAACCATAATCCCGCCAGCCCATAAGCCCACCAATCGCGCCACGCTGGCAAGACCAGCGACTCGGCCCCGTTGAGCGCGTCGACAAAAATCCGATACGCGTACCCCCAAGCGATGAGCATCAATCCAAGGCTTCCAAAGAACAACACGGCCCAGGTCTCGAGCTCGATCCCCATTTCCTCATCTAAAAACAGCACCAAGACCTGCGTGAACAACAAATTCAACGCGGCCCCGGGAATCATCGCCCACCCCCAGCGCGGCGTCTGAAACAGGTCGCGAATCACATGGATTAAAAGAATGCCAAACATAGTGGTCTTTCAAAAAACGCGCCTGCGCTTTGTCCTAATTTTTAAAATACGCGACAAAAGCGCGGAGCGGGGTATGAAGGCGAGTAATCCGAGCATGAAGGCGAGTAATCCGAGCCTGACAGCGATAGCCGTTCACGGGCACAAAGCCTGTGCCGAATCAGGTGACGTGGGAATTCACACTCTGGATATTGTAAAATGCGTCCCGTCCGGGATAGACAGCCGCCTCGCCCAATTCTTCTTCGATACGCAGCAGTTGGTTGTACTTTGCGACGCGGTCTGAACGCGAGGCGGATCCCGTTTTGATCTGCCCTGCATTGGTGCCCACGGCGATATCGGCGATGGTCGCGTCTTCGGTTTCGCCAGATCGGTGCGAGATGACGGCGGTGTAGCCCGCGCGTTTGGCCGTTTCGATGGCTTCCAAGGTCTCGGTCAGGGTGCCGATTTGGTTGACCTTGATCAGAATCGAGTTGCCCACCTTTTCCGCAATCCCGCGCTGCAATCGCGCTGTGTTGGTGACGAACAGATCGTCGCCGACGAGCTGCACGCGATCCCCCAACGCGGCGGTGAGCGCGGCCCATCCCGCCCAGTCGTCTTCGTCCAAACCGTCTTCGATGGAGATGATGGGATAGCGATTCGTCCAGTCGGTCCAAAAGTCGATCATCTGATCGGACGACCGCTTCGCGCCATCGGATTTTTTGAATGCGTAATGATCGCCGTCGTAAAATTCACTCGACGCGGGATCCAAGGCCAGCAAAATATCGTCGCCGAGCGCGTAGCCGGCATTTTTGATGGCTTCGGCAATGACCTCCAACGCCTCGTCATTCGACCCCAAACTCGGCGCGAACCCGCCCTCGTCGCCCACCCCCGTGCCGTATCCCGCGCGTTTGAGCACGTCGCGCAAGGCGTGGAAAATTTCGGCACCTGCGCGCAGGCCCTCGGCAAAATTTTTCGCACCCGCGGGCACGACCATAAATTCTTGCAGATCGACGCTGCTATCGGCGTGCGCGCCGCCGTTCAAAATATTCATCATCGGCACGGGCAACGCGCAGGCAGACGCCCCGCCGATATAGCGGTACAGGGGCATGCCATACGCGGCGGCGGCGGCTTTGGCCGCGGCGAGCGAGACCCCCAAGATGCCATTCGCGCCGAGCGACGCCTTGTTGGCCGTGCCATCGAGGTCGCGCATGGCGCGATCGATTTTGATTTGATCGGACGGATCCATGCCCACGATGGCTTTGGCAATTTGATCATTGACATTTTGGACGGCTTTTTGCACGCCCTTGCCCAAATAGCGCGGTTGTCCGTCGCGCAGTTCCACGGCCTCGTGGATGCCGGTGGACGCGCCCGAAGGCACGGCTGCGCGTGCGGCAATGCCCGAACACAAGCGCACATCCACTTCGACCGTCGGATTGCCCCGCGAGTCCAAAATTTCGCGGGCGTGTACCGTCTCAATTCGCGTCATCTCGCAATGTCCTCCTCTGTTGTGGTAATGGGATTTTCCAACTTCATCGAGGGCGGGCGCGCGTTTCGCAACTCGCCCATGGCCCGTTGCATGCGGCGCGCCATCATCTGCGTCAGGCGGTAGATAATTTTGAATCCGATTTTTGGTTGGGTGTGGAGCAGATCGGCGAGATCGGACCGGAAAAATCCAATCGCTTCGCTCTGTTCGACCGCCAAAATAGAGGTCGCGGGCGGCGAATCCTCCAAGGGCACAATGTTGCCGATCCATTCGCCTTTTCTCAAAACTCTGAGGCGCGCCCGCCCGCCATCGGGCAGGTGTTGCACCACTTGGAGGTTGCCGGACGCGACGATGAACAACCCGGAGCGCGGCGTCGCGATCATTTCGCCTTCGGCAAATCGGCGGCGATGCACGAGGCGTTCAACGGTGGTCAATTCCCGCTCGGTCAAGGTGTCGAACAACGAGAGCCGAGCGAGGATGTCCAACGCGTTCTCGCGTTCGCCATCGAGCTGCGTCAGGTTGCTCCATTCGGGGTCTTTGAAGTTCATGGCAGTGGTTATATCCAGTTAATCTCGAGAATAGATGCCTTGGGGTACAGGGTAAAGGGACTGCTCGCCAAAGGCACACCGCTAATTGCTTCTCGTGATATACTGATAGAAATTGGACCTGTCAATTCGCCTTTTACCAAAAAAAGACTAGTTGCACCTGCAAATCGCCTTGGGAAGTGGTGGAAACCGCTGTTGTGGCGCGGGTTTTTGACGCGATGTTGGCGGCGTTTAACGCGCTGGCAAAGCGGTTGAAGATCAGCGCGCCCGCAAAGAGAAAGCCGCGCGTGCGCGCCCAAGTGGCTTTGCTGCGCAAGGTGCGAAAGTGTTCGCGCGACGCCTGCGAATCCCATTCCCAAAAATTGTCGGGCGTTTCTGGCAAGGGCGTCGCTGACGCGCCCTCGACGTATTGCAACCGGGCATTGTAGTCGTAAATGCTATCGTACGCGGACAGGCGGTCGTAATGGGAGTTGGGCATTGGGGCCGAGGTGGCACCTGCGCGGGCGGTCGCGTAGGCGCGGAACGTGTTTTCCCGCGTGGCGTTGAGTTTTTGAAATGCGAACAAGCCCGTCCAGAACGCGCCTTCGGTGAACAGAAAAAACTTGGCGGATTTGCGCCCGCCCGCGTACCGCTCGCCCAAGCCGGGCAAGAGAATGGACAACAGGGCGGCTTTTTTGGGCGATTTCGCTTCGCGCGGCCACGCGACAGAGGGCGCGATCAAACAGGCCAGTGTGCAGGCGATGAGGAGGCGCGATTTGGGGGTGGATGGGGTCATGGTTTTTAGTACTCCGAAAATTAAATGATACCAAATCTTGATACGCACAAATCAGCACCGACATTGCTCGCTTGTCTAAAGCGTTTGGTCCTAAAAGCATCGTGGGTTGCCTTTGATGCCTTCGGCGACCTACTTTTTTTCAACAGCAAAAAAAAGTAGGCGAGCGGGGTACAACTGCCCGAGCAGTTCAAAAATGCCGCTCTCATGCGCCGAGGGGCTAGCACAGCGCGAATCGCTTTTGTAATCGCACGACATGAGACAGCCTGCAAGGTGGGTTGCAAAACAGAAGTGCGTTGCGAGACGGACTTGCGCGCTGTGCCTGATGGCTTTCGTTGAGGGGCTTTTGGGATGGTACGGTTGGCGATGGCTTATTTGATGTACGGCATCACATCCGGCACGCTCTTGAAAAATTGATATTCCAAATTTTTAATTTTCAGAGTATTTAGCCACAAGATGCATGAGCGGGGTACAGGCGATAGCCAATTCGAGAGTTGCGACAAACGAATCGACGGAACGGCGTATCACTGCGTTTGTTCAAAATCGCGTTTTTAATGCGACCATCGTTCGGCCCTGTGTATCGACAGGCGCGATGTCGATCCACAAGCGCGGCTCGGTTCGTTTTTGAAGCGTGCGCGTGTAGGCCGAGGCGTGTATGGCGCTGGCGATGTGGTTGAGCACGGCGAGGCCCGTGACGAGCGACGCGCGTTTGAGGTATTTGTTGCTGTCGTTGCGACGGGTTTCATACGCCTGCCTGCGCGCGGATTGAACGCCCGCGTTGTCGGTTGTAAAGTCACGGGGCGCGGGCGCGTCGTCCCAGCCATAGACGAACTGGTGGTATTTGCCGATGAGTTCGTAGTACTGCTGTGTGTCGTTCTCTTTGGAGGGCAATGCGTGGGTTTCGTGATAGGGGTCGTCCTGCCGCCTGTTGAAGTCCCGCCATGCCCTGTACCGCGCTTCCTGCCAATGCCGATCCGCGTACGCGCGAAATTCCGCTTTGATGTCATTCCCCCTCCCCCGCCATGAAATGTAGGCCGTCCATGTGAGGGCCTCCGCGCTCATAAATCCCACCCCTCGCCATTTGGCCCCTGCATACCATTCCCCCAGACCCGGCACGAGCAACGAGAGAAAGAACGCCGTCTTAGGCGATTTTTCGGCGCCCGCCTGCCCGCAAAGCAGGGCAAACGCGAATGCGTAGAGGATCAATTTTCGCATGGGAAAAACTCCTGAAAAATCGAGAGACGCAAAAGCAACCACAGCACAGGCGTAGCCCACGACGGAGCGAAGCGAGTATGAACACCGATAAAGCGAAAATCGCAGGGCCGCGGGATCGCCTTGCTGTTCCATCGTCCTTCAGAAAAGCCCTCGCCAAACACGCGATCCCAAAAGTCCATCAACGAAAGCCATCGGGCACAGCGCGCAAGTCCATTTCGCAACCCACATCCATTTTGCAACCCACTTGGCAGGCCAACGCATGTTGTGCTACTACAAAAGCGCTTGAACTGCTGGGGCAGTTGTACCCCGCTCGCGCTGTGCTAGCCCCTCGGCGTTTGAGAGCGGCATTTTTTGCTTACTTTTCTTCAGACGCTTATTCGCGTCTTCTCTGTTGACAAAAAGTAAGTCGCCGCACGCCGTAGGCACAGGCGTAGCCAACGCATCGAAGGCAACCAACAATGCTTTAGAAGCCATCTAAAAACTCGGACCGCCATTGAGAGCGTCGCAAAAACATTCGCTTTTCGCAGATTAAAACCCAAGAATAAGGGCCTTTATTCCCCCTTTCCTCATAGGAAAGGGGGCTAGGGGGTTAGGTCCCAATAATTTTTAGACAGCTTCTTAGGACCAAACGCTTTAGAAAAGCGAGCAACGTCGGCGTGGATGGGTGTTGATGGGGCAGGACGAGCTGCCTACTGCCTACTGCCCCCGACATCCGTAAGAAATCCAAACAACAGAGTAAAATAAACTTTCAGCCCGCTCCGTTCAAGGGGATCGCCCGCGCGTTGCAGGGGCACATGGTCAAACCCGTAGGCTACATCCAGGCTCGCGCGCGTGGGGAAGAGGTAAAACGAGGTCGCGTCATAGCGCAACTGCGCGCCCAACTCGCGCTTCCAGCCGCGGTGGAGCGGCGCATCGTCCGCCGTGCCATCCCAGGCGCGCCCGAGGCCTGCGAAGAACGCGCCGTAGAGTTGGTCGGAGTAGATCGGGCCGGTCTGCCGGTCGATGCGCGACAGGATGGGGAAGCGGTACGCCGAGCGCAACATCAGGGCGCGGCGGCCCTCCATGCTGTAAAACGTATAGCCCTTCATGCCGGGCAAGCCGCCGAGGAAAAAGTCAAAGGCGTCGTCGACTTCGCCATCGATCAGGCCGCCGAAAAATCGGAAACTCAGCGCGCTCGGCCCGGGGCCAAGGGGGATGAATTCGTTCCAATCCAATGAGAACCGATTGTAAAAATAGCGGTCGTACGTTTCGATGAGCAACGAGGTATTTTCCTCAAACCCGCTGATGAACCAGTTGAAATACCGGTCGTAGCGCAGGGCGAGGCGGCGCCCGGATCGGGGGTTGATCGCCGAATCGCGGAATCGGCCCGTGGCGTCGAGGCGATAGGTCAGCGCGAGGTCAAAGCCGTTGAGCGTGGTCGCGCCCACGATCTCGCGGTTGAGCCCGTTGAACCGCGCTTGATCCAGCACCGCGCCCGTGCGGTTGTACGCGAGGCGAGCGTCGATGAGCCCGCCGCGCGCCATCGCGTAGTTGCCGCCGATTTCGATGCCGGTCAGCGCGAACGTGCGGTCGTAGATGCGAAAATCCTCGTCGCGGCTGATCACATCTTCCTCGACGTGGCGCGACAGGCGATAGGCTTCCAAAAAAAACGTGGGGCGTCTTTTGCGGTATTCGTAAAGGGCGTAGAGATCCATGTCCAAGTCGTGGGCGATCAGGCCGCTGATGACAAAGGTCTGTTTTCGCAACACATCGTCCGACCCGGCTATCGCGCCGAATTTGAGCTTGCCGCTGTCAACCGCGAGGCGCGGCAAGATGGTGGTCGTCGAAAATTCGCTCTTGTAAGGGCGGCTGTCTATCGCGGGTTTGGGCATGGCGGCCACCAGGGGTTTGACGCGAAAGACATCGGGCGCCACGGGTTCGTTCAAGGGCTGTGCGATCACGCGGATTTCGTAGGCGTTTTTGCCGTAGTGGGCAAAGGCGATGCGGTCGCCTTCGGGATGCACATGGGGTTGAAACGCGCCGCCGTACACGCGGGTGAGGCGGCGGATCGAACCGTCGGACAGGTCCGCGCGGTACAAGTTGAAAATGCCATCATGGTCCGAGGCGAACACCAGGGCCGATCCATCGGGCGTCCAGCACGGGTCGCGATCCGTTTCTCGAGACGCGATCCGCACGGTGTAATCGCCCCCGGCGGCCGGGATGGTGGCGATGTCGCGCGATGTGCCGATGCGAAAGATCGAAAAGGCGATTTGCGATCCATCGGGCGACCAGCGCGGGGTGGCGACCTGTGACCCATCTGAAAAGTGCGTGAGATAGCGCGTCTCTCCGGTGGCCGCGTCCAAGATCCCGAGATTGGTGCTGCCCCCGCCATTTTTGACAAAGGCGATTTGCGCCCCATCCGGCGAATAGGCCGGGTGCATGCCGCGCAAGCCATGGCTCAAGCGCGTCTCCCCCGGGAATGTGTCGCTCCCGAAGCCGATGGCATTTTTGACGCTTTGAACCGCGCCCGATTTTTCGGTCTCGAGCGCCATCGCGTAGAGGTCCCAGCGCCGCGACCCGTATTTGTCGGGCCGGCTGTGGCGCGCGTAGAGGACGCGCCCGCCATCGGGCGCCCAGTCCCATGCCGTCACCGCGGCCGGGGCGATGCGTTCGGCGCTGCTGTCCGCGAGGGTATAGGCCACCAAACTCGTGCGTCCGTAATCGCGGCCTCGGTTGGAGAGGAAGGCGATTTGCGATCCGTCGGGCGACCAGCGCGGGTGCAGGTTGAGATAGCCGTCTTCGTACAGGAGGTCGCCCTGCGCGGGATCGGCATCGATTTGCGCGACTTGATCCGCGTAGCGTTTTTTGAGCGATGCGACCCAGCGGTCGTGCAATTCGCGTTCCGAGATGCCCAGCGCGGCCCGAACCGCGCCGCCAAAATCCGTGCGCCACCAGACCTTCATCTGCCGATACAATTCCGGGAGTTTGTCGCGGCCAAACGCATCGGCGATAAAACGGGTCAGCGAATAGCCGTGGTCATAGACCTTTTCAAACCCGAGGCCGGTCTTGGCGCCAAAAACGCCCATTTCGCTGCGCGTGAGCAGGGTGTTGTGGCGCGTGGCTTGGCGCAAGATCATATCGCGGTGCGAGTCCCAACGGTCGTACTTGGCCCCAGGCGCCATGTATTGCGCCGTGCCTTCGGCGAACCATGGCGGAACGATGGTGGCGGGAATGGCGTAGGCAGCCAAAACATCGGGATAGCCATCGAGGATATCGTCGCGCTTGCCCTCGCCCTGATAGCGCAAGTAGTTGAGAAACAGACCGGGCACGCGCCGCGAGGCTTTGCGCGCGGTTTGCAAGGCGATGATGTGCGTCAGTTCGTGCGCGATCACATTGGGCAACCAATCCGTGTGGCCGCGCAGTGCAAAGTCGAGATTGGAGACCCAAATTTCGATGGTGTTGTGGTAGTAATACGCCGCGCCATTGGCGTAGTCTTCGGTGTCTTTGAGGATGATGCGGACTTTGCCATCGGGTTCAAAATCGTAAAAGGCCGCGATCGGGCCATAAGCGTCTTCGGCGATTCGGGCCGCACGCGGCGCCAATATTTCCAAGCCCTGATGAAAATAGATTTTGAAATGCTCGGTCTCGATGACGCGCCAATCCAGTTCGGGATGATTGGCGTCAAACTGCGCCCAAGCAGATGTGCCCAGCGCGAGGAGGAGGAGCAAGGCGCGTGTAAATGTGTGGTGCATAGCGTTTCCTTCAACCGCCGTGGCGACGCAACAAATCCGCTGTGTCGAGGTGGTTTCCCTTTTCCGCCTCTCGTAACGGCGTGTCGCCCTCATTGTTCTTCGCAGCGACCTCGGCACCGTGGTTCAACAGGAGTTCCGCCGCCTTATGTGCATTTCTCGACGCGGCCCAGTGTAGCGGCGTGTCGCCCCAAGAATCCTTTGCGTTGACCTCGGCGCCATAGTTGAGCAAGACCGCGATTGTCTCGTGGTTATTTGTAAACGTCGCAACATGCAACAACGTCTCGCCACCCGCTTGATCCTCCCAGTTGGCATCTGCCCCATGGTTGAGAAAAATCTCGACTTCCTCAAAAGAATTGGACTCTACCGCGTCGAGCATCCGCATTTCGAGATCGCCATCTAGCAGATTGGTAATATCGGCACCGTGTTTGAGCAAGACCGCGACCTCCTCAAAAGAATAGCAATATTGCAACGGTGGATCCCCGTTACCATCTTTCGCATCGACCTCGGCGCCGTGCTCGAGCAAGACCTCGGCTATCTTAAAATTTTGGCCTTCCGCCGCCTTGTGCAACGGTGTCTCACCTTTATTATTTTTCGCGTTGACGTCGGCACTGTACTCGAGCAAGACCTCGGCTATCTCGGGATTTTCGACTGTCTCAAGGCTACCTAACGCCGTGCAGTGCAACGGTGTGTTGCCCGCATCGTCCTTTGCGTTGACGTCGGCACCGCGTTTGAGCAAGACTTCAATTATCTCGGGATTACCCCCTGACGCCGCTTCGTGGAGCGGTGTACCACCACCTGAATCCTTTGCGTTGACGTCGGCACAGTGTTTGAGCAAGACTTCAACTATCTCGGGATTACCCCCTGACGCCGCTGAGTGTAGCGGTGTCCAACTCTCATCGTCTGCGTTGACGGCGACGCCATGGTCGATCAAAACCTCGACTATCTCGACATGATTAAACTCTGCCGCTCCGCATAGCAGTTCCTCAAAATCATCATCTCGTGCGTCGATCTCGACGCCGCGCTCGAGCGAGATCGCAACTACCTTAAGACATTCAGAATCTATGGTGGACTGCATTATTTTTTTAAAAGGTGTCTCGCCCCTCTCATTTTTCGCGTTGACCTCGGCGCCATAGTCGAGCAAGACTCGGGTTATCTCGGGCGATTTCTTTTCTGCTGCCTCGTGCAAGGGCGTCACGCCCTCATTATTCTTCGCGTTGGCATTCGCCCCGTGTCGGAGCAAGACCTCGGCGATTTCGCGATCATTTCTGATCACCGCCTCGTGCAAGGGCGTCTGATCTCTATCGTCCTTTGCATTGACGTCGGCGCCGTGTTTGAGCAAAACCTCGACGGTCTCGCGATCATTTTTTGGTTCTGCCGCGTGCATTTTGATGCTTGTTATTACCCCGCTCTCGCGACGACCTCTCGTCTCAAGAGCCACTATTTTCCCAGCCCCGTGCAGCGGCGTCTCGCTCCAGTCATCTTGCGCGTTGACGTCGGCGCCGTGCTCGAGCAAGACGTCAACTATCTCCGGATTGCTTTTGAACGCCGCCTCGTGGAGCGGTGTACCTCCACCTGAATCCTTTGCGTTGACGTCGGCGCCGCGCTCGAGCAAAACCTCGACTATCTCGCGGGCATCGTTCGCAACCGCCTCGTGGAGTGGTGTCACGCCATCTCGATTCTTCGCGTTGATATCCATGCCCTGATCGATCAAAGTTCGCACCTGTTCGGGCAGGTTCTCACGCGCTGCACGGTGCAATTTGGTGAAGCTCTGTCGTCGTTTTTTTTTCATGGCATCTCACGAGTACGGGGGCCTGTCCCTACCGGTGATGGTTGCATGGCGAACTGACCCGTCTCCCGTCTCCCCGCTTCTATCTTCGGACAGGCACGGGGGCCTGTCCCTACATGTTGATGGGAACGGGGCGAGATAACGGACCACTGACCGCTTGCGGGGATGGCCTTCTTGCCTCTTGCCTCTTGCCTCTTGCCTCTTGCCTCTTGCCTCTCCCGTCTCCCGTGTCTCCCCGCTTCTATCTTCGGACAGGCACGGGGGCCTGTCCCTACATGTTGATGGGAACGGGGCGAGATAACGGACCACTGACCGCTTGCGGGGATGGCCTTCTTGCCTCTTGCCTCTTGCCTCTTGCCTCTTGCCTCTTGCCTCTCCCCTCTCCCGTCTTCCCTCTCCCGTCTCCCGTCTTACATCTCCCTATTTAATCACCGCCGCCTTGATAAACCGCACTTCTGTGCGCGTGCCATCGCTGGCTTGCAGGCGACACAGGTAGAGGCCGCTGGCGTAATCGGTCACATCCCACGCGATTTCGTTGTCGGTATTGGGCACGGGATTGTCGTGCGTGAGGGCGCCGACCTTTTCGCCGATGGGATTGTAAATCGCCACGCTGACCTCGGCCGGTTGGGACAAAAAAAAGCGGATGCGCGCACGGTCGCCATAGCGCACGGGATTGGGATAGAGGTACGCGCGGTCAGGGGGCAAAAGAACGGTGTCGGTCGGCGGCGCGATCTCGCCCATCTCTCGGAGCAATCGGCCCGCGTTGCCCGGCCCGCCGCCGAGTTGTCCCCAGATAATATCGTTCCCGGTATAAGCGGGGTCAATCGCCTCGAGATGAAAGAGTTGCGCGCTGCCATCGGCGGTATAGACGACGAGTTCCAAAGTGCCATCATCGTCCAAGTCGTCGATGAGGGGCGATGCGACAATGGGGCCGGCGACCATGAGCGGAAAGCCCGGCAGGTGTTGCCCTCGCGCCGTCAGGCCGTAGAGGAGGCCGCCGCGCGTGCCCACGAAAATATCGGGCGATGAATCGCCGTCGATATCCGCGAGGACAGGCGGCGCCTCAATGGGGCCCGCGTCGTCTTTGAGGGGCAGGGCCAACGCGCCTTCGGTTTGCAACACCGCGTTGAAGCGATACGCCCACACTTTGCCCTCGCCGCCAAACAGGACTTCGGCAAAGCCATCCGCGTCGAGATCCGCGAGCACCGGGGGCGAATGCGCGCCGCCTGGTATGGGATCGGTCGCAACCGTTGGGCCATCGGCGTCGAGGATGGCGAGAACGCCGTCTGCGGTGACGAGGGCGATGTCGTCGTCGCCATCTCGATCCAGATCGCCCAATGCCGCGCTGCCGATTATGGGATGCGCGAATGTGGCGAGGAGATCGGATTGCCCAGAGGCGTGGATGAGATGCACTTCGCCATTGCCGGTCGTGGCGATGAGTTCATTGTCCGCGTCGCCATCGACATTGCCCACGGCCAGGGATTGCACGGCGTTTCGCAACGCGACGCGACCTGCGGATGCGGACAAAAAATGGCCCCATTCGATTTTTCCATCGCTTTGCCCCCAAATATCGACCCGCGCTTCGGGAAAATTTGCCATCGCAGGAGGCGCGGAGAACAAGGCGGGGATGGCGACCGAATCGCGAATCGCTTCCCCTGCACGCCAGTGCGTTCGGGTCGCGCCCGCGCAGTGGAAGATCAGGCCCGCATCGCCCACGGCGAAGGTCGGCGAGGCCGTCGATAAATCGCCGCAGGCCCGATCAAAAGGGGTATGGGGCGCGCCCGCGATCGTCCACGCGAAAGGATCCGGGGATGCCGAACCGCGCAGGATTTCCGCGTTCCCATCGCCGTCGAGGTCAAAGGCGCGTGGGGCGCGGCGCGTGGGGTTCAATCCCGTTCGGGGCCAATTGTCCGCCCGATTGCCAAAGCGAATGGCGACGCGCATCACTTCGCCGGGCGGGCTGAGCACTTCGATGGCGATGCCGGTTTCATAGCCCAAATTGCTGCGCGTATTCGGCGCGGTGTCCGGGCCGAACGCCGCGTTGTTGCCCAAATAAAAGGCGTCTTCGGGCGCGCCTTCGATGGCGCTGAGGGAAATGATGCCGCTTTGGATGATGCGGCGGGCCGATACATTGCCGATATCCCGCAGGCCGTCGGCTTCTTCCAGGGCGATGCCGCGGCGGTATTGGGCGTAGGCGATTTCGTAATCCGGATGGCTGTTGATCGGTTTGTCCGCATCGCTATCCCGAATCACCGCGTCGTCGATGTGGTAGATGAGAATGCCCGATCCGGGGATAAACGCATCGTAGTCATCTGCGGAAAGCCAGACGTTATGGGGCGTGGAGAATTGGATTTGCGGGATGCGGTTTTCCACCGCGAGGCGCGAGAGCCGGTTTTCGATGAGGAAGTATTCCGTGGCGCTGATGGGCACGCGCACGGCTTGGGGCAAATCGGACGCGCTGCCGTTTGCGGCGATTTCCACGGTGTCGTTTTGGGCGATGACGACCGGTTTGATCCAGCCGAGTTGCACGCGCGACCACGCTATTGGGCGGCTCGGCAAAAAGCCGATGAGATGCGCGGCGTCGCCCGTTTGGGGGCGGATGCCCAAGCGCGCGGCGTCAATTTGGTTGTTCGCGCCCGTGTCCATCAAGCTCCAGTCGCCGAGGGCGGGCAGGTCGTTTTCAAAATCCGAAAGCCCGGGCAAGCCGAGTTGCGACGCGAAAAACCGCGCGAGGGTGCCATTGAGGCCGCCCCGGCCGTCCTCGCTGATCGCTTCGGGCAACAGCATGCCCGATGCCACGTAAAACGCGCCGCCGTTGACGGGTATCGCGCCATCGGATAGTTCGTCGAGGTCGCGCTCGTGGATAAACGCCGAGGGGATGTCGTTGAGCTTTTGCCCGGCTTCGCCGCCGAGGCCCGCGTGAAACACCGCAAAGGCGCGGTATTGCGAGAAGTCGATGGCGTCTGCGGCATCGGCGGCGCGGATGCCGTCCCGAAAGAGCCGGGTGACGCGCTCGTCGATTTCCCGGCGCGTGCGCCCATTGCCGTATTCGATCAGCGGCGCGTCGAGCACGTAACTCCCGTTGGGGTCTTGTGGGTACACGTCGCCTTCGAGGATCAACTGCCCGCCGGATGCGTTTCGATAATAATTGGCGAGCGCGCGCAGGTGGGCTTCAAAATAGGCGCGATCGTGGGGGGGCGCGTCGAAGGGATAGGCGCGATCAGTCGCTGGCGCCGAGAGATCGAAGGTGCCGTTCCCGCTCGTGGTTTCGTCGTCCGGCTCTTCGGGCGGAAAAGACACGCGCACGGCCAGAACGCGCCAGGTGTCGGCCTGCGCCGCGATGGGGGCGGGGTATCCAAAAAGAGCCACAAAACACGGGAGGATCGCGCAAACGACCCCCCAAATGCCCTGTGGCTCGCGAATCGCATTTATGCACCGCGCCATTTTGTGCCCAATTTGCGTCAAAATGTGAATCCACCCGTGAAGCGGAACGTGTTGCTCGCGGGGGTATCCTTATTCTTCACAAAGTACGAAATGTCGAAATTCGCCCAGTTGTATTTCAGGCCGAGTCCAAACGTGAGCAATTTGCGTTTGCCGTCCTTGTCGTAAGAATAGCCGCTGCGCAGGGCAAATGCCGAATCTTCAGAAAGCCAGTACATCCATTCCGCGCCGACGTGGTAATCTATATCGTCAAATTCCGTGAACCCGTTGCCGCCGCCCTCTTTGGGCTTCCAGCCGTAGGGGTCGTCGTTCCAGCCCGAGATGAAGGAAAAGAACCCGTCGTGCGCGAGGGGCTTGTACACGTCGGCGGTGAGAATCAGGTGGTACGCGTCGGTTTGAAGCACTTGGTACGCGATGCCCAAGACGAAATTTTGCGGCAGGGGATCGGCTTGGTCCGCGTCGATAAACGTCATGTTGGGGCCCACATTTCGCAGGACGCTGGCCAGGGTCAGGCGGCGCGTGGCGGCCCACATCAGGCCCAAGTCTCCGGCAAATGTGCTCGCCGTGCCTTTGCCCTGCTCGATTCCCGCGCCCGTTTCAGAGAGGTGTTCGTGGACGAACTTCACGGTAATGCCCAGCGCGAGATTTTTGAAGAGATGCGTGCCGTAGGACACGCCGACCGCCATGCCGTAGCTCTTAAACGTGCCGAGGTCATTGCCTTCCTCATCCGTGCGTTGTTGTTCGCCCAACGAACTGTAGATGAGGCTGTATCCCAGATTGCCGATGCCGCTAAACGGGTGGGTATAAGCGCCGAAGGACGAAAAGATGTCGCTGGCCAGCCCGGGAACGGGTTTGTACAAGGTGGTGCTCAGGCTGCGAATTTTTTGCGAGGCCAGCGCGGCCGGGTTGTAATACGTGGCATTGGCGTCATCGGCGATGGCGACATAGGCATTGCCCATGCCCGATGCGCGGGCAGATGGGGCGAACAACAAAAAGTTGGCCGTGGCCTGCGATTCCGGCGTCGCGTGGACGCGCGTGCTGAAAAGGCCAAGGGCGAACAGGGCGATGAGACGGTATTTCATGGTTCTCCTCCTCGAGGAAGTTGGCCGGGCAACCTGCAAGACATGAAAAAACC
Organism: Candidatus Latescibacterota bacterium; assembly: GCA_965242535.1. GTDB lineage: Bacteria > Latescibacterota > UBA2968 > UBA2968 > UBA2968 > VXRD01. The sequence continues at coordinate 2,105,696 of OZ251458.1, read as the reverse complement.
CGGAATGAGCGCGTGGGATGCGCCGCCAACCGGGTGGGGCATTCCAAACATCGCGCTAAAGCAGGCGTACTCGACCATCTGACAGATGACCGACTGGGGTTTTACGACGAATGACCGACAAAAAACCGATGCTTTAGCGATGATGCGATAGACAAATTCCCTGTTTGATGTCGAAAGCAAAAAACCGCTTGTTTGAGACGCGCGCGTCGTCTATTTTCTGACCGCGCATCGTTCAATACGCGAAAGGGGGAAACCGTGATCGATCAAAACTTACTCGATGTTTTGGCTTGCCCAGAGAACAAAAGGCCCGTGAAATTGGGCGATCGACCGCTGATCAACGCCATCAACCGCGAAATAGAAAAAGGCGAGGTCGAAAACCGAGGCGGGCAAAAAGTTGAACAGCCGATAGACGGGGGCTTGGTGCGAGAAGATGGCCTGTATTTGTATCCGATTCGAGATGCCATTCCCATTATGTTGATCGACGAAGCCATTCCGCTCGAAAAAGTGCAGGTCTAATTTCTGCGCTTGGCAAAGTTCAGCAAATCCCGCGCATGTGTCAAGCCTTTTTTGTTTGGTTTAGACGCTTTCCCAAATGGCGAGTTCCGCATTTTCTCGACAAAAACTCAGTTATGACGTTAGGTGCCATCCATCGCGCACGGGTCGTTTTGTCGCCGATCATCCTCGCGCTGGGGATGTTACTCGGCGGGTGTGGCGGCGGCGGCGAGCCGGCAAAACCCATCGTCACCGCCCTCGATGGCGGCCAAATAACCTGGCGAACCTGGCAGCAGCGGGATTCCGCCCGCGTGCTCGGTCGCCCGATGCTGTTGTTTTTTTATACGCAACGGTCGGTTTGGTGCCGGGACATGGCGGCGCGATGTTTTGAAGATTCGGAGATCGCCCGCACGATAGCGCGCCGCGCCCTGCCGATGTGGATCGACGCGGATCGACGCCCGGATCTGTTCGAGCGTTTCGGCATGGGCGGCATTCCCTCGATCTCGTTTTTGACGCCCGACGGGCAGTGGATCACGGGTAGCACCTATCTCGATCCCGAAGATTTGACAGAACTCTTGCGGCGCGTGCAAATTTTATACGAAAATCCCGATAGGCTGGCCGCGCTCGAAGTGCAAAGGACGGAGTTGAACCGCCGCGATGCGCGCCATCGCAAAAAACATCCGAGGCCCCGCATCGCGCCCGGCCCGGCACTGTTGCACCGCGTGCGCGACAGCTTGAACGCCGTGGTCAAAAGCGGTTTTGACCCCGGCCCCGAGGGCCTGCTCGCGCTCGCAGAAGCGGGGGTCGATTCCCCGTTGATCCAGTTTGCCCACAGCGCGAGACGCGATGCCGATGGGGTTTATGTCCAGGGCGCGTTGACGCCTGGCGGGCCCGTGATCGATTCGGAAAAACACCTGGCGGTCAATGCCCAACTGCTGATGGCGTATGCGCGGGTCGCGTTGTCGCGCAATTTGGCCGATGCGATGTTGCGGCAATTCGCCGTATCGGGCGATGTTTTGTTGGCCGCAGGGCTGGCGGGTTTTCGCGATCGATCCGGGCGGGCATTGCGGGACACTACGGTTTATTCGGGGTGGAACGCGCTGGCCGTTTCGGGGTTGTGCGCGGCGTTTCGAGACACCGAGGAGACGCGGTATTTGGACGCGGCGCGGCGAATTTTCGACGCGATTAAGACGCGATTTGCGCGGCAAAATGGCCTGTTCGCCCACGCGCCCGCCTCGGATACGCCCCACTTTTTGCAAGATCAGGTTTTCATCATCCGCGCCGCGCTGGATCTGTTTGACGCAGACGCCCGAGAGGCCGATTTGTCATTTGCACGCCTGCACGCCGATCGGGTCATGGCCGCGTTTGCCGATTCTTCGGGCGCCCTAAGAGATCGGACGCCCGAGGCGGGTGTCGCACTCGCGCCCGTCATCGATCGGTGGGTGCCCTCGGCAAATGGGGTGGCCGCGCAGGTTTTGATGCGGCTCTTCGCGCATACCCAAATGGCGCGCTATCGCAATGGCGCAGAGGCGATTTTGACAACACTCGTCGGCCCCAACATCGATCGCATCGGATATGCAGGCGCCTTGCACCGCGCCTTGGCGTCATTCGTGCGGGAGAGCGAAAACAGATGATCGACAACCGCTTGCTCATCGTCGGCGCGTCCGGCTTTTTGGGACGCGCGCTTTGCGATACGCCTTCAACTTGGGAGCGCGTGCCCGCATCTCGCGGGGGCCAAACGGGGCATCTCTTTGTGGATGTGACGCAGCCCGAGGCGGTGCGCGATGCGATAGCGCGAACGCGCCCTCGATGGGTGATCAATGCGGCGGCTATGACGGGTGTGGATGACTGCGAGCGAAATCCCGATCTCGCGCGCGCCGTGAACATCGACGGAACGCGCAATCTCATTCGGGCGTGCGAACGGGCCGGATGCGGGTTGGTGAGCGTATCGACCAATTACGTATTCGATGGCAAAAAGGGGCTTTATGCCGAAGGCGATGAAGCGCGTCCGATAAATGTGTATGGACAGACCAAGTTGGAAAGCGAACGCCTCGTATTGCGCGCGCGTTGCCCCGGCATCGTGCTACGCACGGCGGTTTTGTACGGCTTTCGCCCGGGGTGTCGGCCCAATTTTGTGACGTGGGCCATCGCATCGCTTTCGGCGCGTCTGCCCATTCGCGTGGTGACAGACGAGTGGACAAATCCGACCTCGGTCGATGAACTCGCAGCTTTTATTTTTCGACTCTGTCGAACTGATTTTCGCGGCGTGGTGCATTTTGGCGGGGCGGATTTTTTGACGCGCTTTGAAATGGTCGAACGGATTTGCGCCGCGATGGATTTCGATCTCGCCCTCGCATCCGCCACCACCTCTGCCGAATTTGGACAACCCGCACGACGCCCGCTCCGCGCAGGGCTTTGCACGACCCGCGCCCAAGCCCTGTGCGATGTCGCGCCCGCGCCCTTTGACCACAACGTGAGGCGATTAAAGCGCGTCCTTCACCAAATAACCCATGACTGATCAAAAACTCCGCATTTCTCTGATTTGGGAATCGCTACCCCATCCAAAAACGCCTCCGAACACATCGTCTCGGAGGCGTTTGTTTTGGCGCGACGCACGCATTCATTTTTACGCCTCGTATTCGACAGCGGATGCCCGCGCAAAATCCCTGCCAAAGACGAAAGCGCGGTACACATACATCCTTTGATGTTGCGATAGCATTCGCGCTTATCGCGTATTCTGCGTGTCGCGATCCCGTTGCAAAAAAGATACACATGTGGTATTGTTTCACGGGTTGCGCGTTGGGCTTTGGCGTTATAGATGCACAACTGCTTGTTTTTCTAAGTTTTATTTTTTTGAGAATGGTCGCGTTCATCGGGCACGGTTTTTGCCTAATGGTATTCCAAATCCACACGAGTGCCTCTGCCATGTTCAAGTACCTCGCCATCCTCTGCCTGATCGCCGCGCCTGCTTTGGGCCAAATTGGACACGAGATCGAAAATATCGAAGTGCGAGGCAATGAAAAGACCCGCGCCGAAATCATTCGGCAGGTCTTGCCCATCAAAATTGGGGATCGTCTGCGCGAAGGGGATCTGCACCGTTGTCGCGTAGTGCTCGAGCGCCTGCTGTTGTTTCGCACGGTCTTTGTCAATGTCAAACCCGGCACGCGACAAGGCATGGTCATTCTCGTCCTGTACGTACGGGAAAAACGCTTTGGCACGCTGGGCGGCAGTCTCGAATACTCCGAACTCGACGGCTTTGGCCTGGCCGCGGATGCTTATTACGCCAATCTGCGCGGGGAGGGCAAGGTGATCGGCGCGGCGTATGGCTGGCGCGAACGCCTCAAATACTGGGGGTTTCGGTACGCGGACCCGCTCTTTCTCCAAACCAACCATGCGTTTCACATGCGGGTTACGGGGTCTTCTGCGGATCGGGACATCTTTCGCCACTCAAACCCGGCCATCCGCGGGCGATACGACCTCGAACGCATCGGATTTGCGTTGGGAATCGGTCAACCCTCGCCCCTGCGCGCGTACCATTTCGTCCTAAGATACGCCTTTGAAGCCATCCAAATCGGCGCGTTTCAACGGCCCGCCATTCCCACAAATGACGGGGTTTTCGCCGATGAAATCGCAGAGGCCGAAGGCAGGGAAAAACTCTCCACCCTCGCGTTGCACCTGTTCAAACAACCCACGGGCGCGCCTTGGGGGCACGGCACGGATTTTAACGCCCGCCTCACCCTGTCGTCCAAAGTGCTCGGCTCGGTCGCCAATTTCGCCAAATTTCGCGCAGAACTCCATCGGCACCAGCACCTTTTTGCCGGGCACATCCTCTCGTTCGGCGTCAAAGCCGGAGGGATCTGGGGGCATCCGCCCTTTTACGAACGCTTTTACCTCGACGGCGACAACCAACTCCGCGGAGTCGAACGCCGCGTGATTGGCCCTGAAGGCGGCACCCTGTTTTTCGCAGCCGAAGCCCTCTATACCGTCGACATAAAACCCCTGGGGCGGGCCTATGCCTTTGCCGAAAGCGGCGGCGTTTGTCGCTTTGTGAACCGCGACAGTCGACGAGACGCGGGCACGGCATTTGGCGTGGGCTTGTTGCTCTTCAACCGCATCGACATCAGCTTTGGGATCAACACGGGCACCCTAATCGTCAAATCGCATCGCTTTGGCGGCATCGCGCTCGGTCTGTGAGGCGAAGATGGTTCGGTTCCTCCATATCCCGACGCTCGTTGCCTGCGTGCTCGCGACCTGTTCCCCCGCGCTTGCACAGCACATCCCGCCAGATAGTCTTCACGTTTATGTACAAGCCGATACACTCCGCGTGGATGCGACCGTCGCGTCCCTGTTTTCCAAACGCGCCCTAGACGCGATAGAATCGGGCATGACCACGTCGATCGCCGTGCAATTTCGCCTGCGGACCGGGCGCGGAGAACAAGTGGGGCAGCGCGGCCTGACCATGCGATTGGAACACGATATTTGGGAAGGGCAATACCGCCTCATCCGGCCATTCGCCCGGCCAGACACGCTGATCGCGTCTCAGTTTGAAGCCATTCGGCGCGCGTGTTCCCAACTCCGGGGAATCGAGCTGACCGCGCTTCCCCTGCCCAACGTGCCGCTCACCTTGCAAGTGCGGATAGCCGTGAACCCGATCTCGCCCGAACAACAAGCGCGCACGCGGCGGTGGCTCAAAATTTTGGAAAAGGGCAGCTATCTCGAATTTTTCTACTCGCTCGATAGCCCCCCATCGTCCGAATGGCTCGACGCGATACAATTCCGCCCGAGCGCGCTTCCGCATCTTTTTAAGAAATAGCGTTGATTTACTTAGAAGCCATCTAAAAACTCGGACCGCCATTGAGGTAGTCGCAAAAGCATTCGCTTTTCGCAGGTCAAAACCATACATAGCGCGAAAATAGGACGCCTTGATTCCCCCTTCCTCGCAGGAAGGGGGCTAGGGGGTAGGTCCCGATAATTTTTAGATGGCTTCTGCCGTTTTTCCCCTTTTCCGGAGACACACCATGAAAGCCCTCCCCTTGCGGTGGCGCATCATCGTCGCGCTGATCGGTCTAGCACTGGGCACGACGCTCGCGCTCACCCTGCTCGCGCGCCACTTCTTGGCGCTGAGTCTTCAGACGAGCGTCAATGTCGAGATGGGCAGCGCGTTGACCAGCGCGCTCGCGTTGGCAAAAGAGAATTACGACGCCAAAAAGCGGCAACTTCAAGATGTCGGGCATCTCTTGTCCGCGCCGCCCCACCGCGACCTCGAAGCGATAGCGGCCGCGTTTGCAACCGCCGGGTTGGACGATCTGACCTTGCGGATCGCGCCCATCGAACGCGTCGAAACCGACCTCTCGCGCGGCCCGGTGGTCTCCAAAGTGGCGAATGATCAACTCCAACTCGCCCTCGCGTTGCCCGACTCGCAACGGGCATTGATCGCCCGGCTTTCGCTCGACGCGCTCATCGAGGTCAAAAATGCCGTGAATACTTACAAGCACATCGAAATGGCGGAAAGCGATTTGCGAACGGCCTTTTTGCTCGCCTTTCTCGTCGCCGCGGCCGGCGTGGTCGTCCTCGCCTGCGTGATCGGCATTCGCATTGGCTTTGGGATCACGCAACCGCTCCACGCCTTGTTGAAAGGCACGCGGGAAATGGCGCGCGACAACTTGCAGTACCGCATCCCCAACGACCGGGATGACGAGATCGGGCTGCTGATCGAATCGTTTAACCAGATGGCGCAAGACCTCGTGGAAAACAGGCGCAAACGCCTCGAAGCCGAGCAAATCGCCGCGTGGCGCGAAATCGCCCGGCGCTTGGCGCACGAAATCAAAAACCCCCTGACGCCCATCCAACTCGCGGTGCAGCAAATGCGCGACAAGTACGCGGGCGACGATCCCGAGTACCAACGCTTTGTCGCCGACTGCACGGAAATCGTCACGGAAGAAGTCACGACGCTCCGCTCACTCGTACAGGAATTTGCCAACTTTGCGCGCATGCCGTCGCTGTCGCTGTCGCCGAGCGATCTCAACGAGAACGTGCGCCGCGTCGTTCGCCTGTACCCGGACGCCCGCATTCACCTCGACTTGGCGGAAAACCAGCCCATGCTCGAACTCGACGCGGAGCAGATGCGCCGCGTGTTGATCAACCTCATCGAAAACGGCATCGACGCCTCGGGCAAAAACGGCGAGATCGCGATTCGCACGCACAGGGATAAAGATACGGCGATCCTCTCGGTCATCGACAGCGGGCCGGGCGTGCCCAGAGAAGATCGCGCGCGCATTTTTCAACCCTACGTTTCCACCAAAGAAAGCGGGATGGGCTTGGGCCTTGCGGTGGTGCGGAGCATTATCGAAGACCACGGCGGGCACATCTCGGTGGCAGACGCGCCCACGGGCGGGGCGCAGTTCGACCTTCAACTTCCCATTCCGGACATCGCGCAAACAGAGGAACGACCATGAGTCAAAATATTCTCATCATCGACGACGAAAGAAATATCCGCCGCACCTTGGACATGATCTTAGCCGGCGAAGGCTATCGGGTGTTTGCCTGCGCGTCTGGGCACGAGGGCCTCAAAGTGTTGAAAAAAGAACCCATCCACGTGGTCTTGCTCGATATCGTGATGCCCGAAATCAACGGCCTCGACCTGTTGCCCAAACTCCTCGAAGCGCGCCCGGACTTGGCGGTTGTCGTGATTTCGGGACACGGCAATGTGCAAAACGCGGTTCGCGCCATCAAATTGGGGGCGTACGATTTTTTGGAAAAGCCCTTGTCGCGCGATCGGGTGCTCGTCGCGGTCTCTCGCGCCGTGCAAACGCAAGAACTCGCCGCGGAAAACCGCGACCTCAAGCGACAAATCGAGAGCCGCTACGAGATGGTGGGAAACAGCCGCGCGCTGGCGGACATTCGCAATCAGATCGCGCGCGTCGCGCCGACCAATGGCCGCGTGCTCATCTTGGGCGAAAGCGGCACGGGCAAGGAACTCATCGCGCGCGCGGTTCACAAGACGAGCCGCAGGGCGAACGCGCCCTTTATCAAAGTGAACTGCGCCGCCATCCCCGAAGAACTCATCGAAAGCGAATTGTTCGGCAGCGATCGCGGCGCGTTTACCGGGGCCGTGAAAACACGCGATGGCAAGTTTTTGCAAGCCGATGGGGGGACGCTATTCTTGGACGAGATCGGGGATATGAGCCTGTCGGTCCAAGCCAAGGTGTTGCGCGCGCTCGAGCAGGGGGAATTTGAACGGGTGGGCGGTGCGAAAACCCTTCGCGTGGATGTGCGCGTGATCGCCGCGACCAACAAGGATTTGCACGCCGAAGTCGCGCAGGGCTTCTTTCGTGAAGACCTCTACTTTCGCCTCAATGTCGTGCCCTTGACCGCGCCGCCCTTGCGGGAACGCCGCGAAGACATCCCCGAGTTGGCCGACTATTTTTTGCTGGCGTATGCGGAGGAAAACGGATTTTTGCCCAAAACACTGGCGGCAGACGCGCGGGAGGTGCTCTTGCACTACGACTGGCCCGGCAACATCCGCGAATTGAAAAACCTGGTCGAACGCCTCTCGATCATGGTTTCGGGCGCCGCGATCCACGCCGGGGATTTGCCCGCTTTGGAAGGCGTGACCGCGCCGCGCCCGGGCGACGCCATCCCAGGCCTCGGCGCGGGGAAATCGCTCCGCCAAATACGCGAAGCCGTCGAGCGGCACTACATCACCGAAGCCCTCGAGCAACACGCTTGGAACGTCACGCACGCGGCCAACGCCTTGGGCATCGAACGCACCAACTTGCACAAAAAAATCAACTATTACGCGCTGGAAAAATGAGAACCCAAAAAAATAAAAGTTAGGGCGTAAAATGTTACGCCCCAACTTGACTTTACCGCGTTTTGTTTTAGTTTTCTGCGGTGATCAGGTGGAAGAGTTGGCGATTTTTTTTTACAAGGAGGCTGTGATGTGCTGGCGCGTTTTGTTGTCGATAGTGGCTGTGCTGAGTTTGTCGGGGCAAGCCATCGCGCTGTCGATCCTCACTACAGGGATGGCTATGGGTGCATCGGAGGATAGGGAGATGAAATACCATCCCGGTCATTACGTGGCGATTCAAGCCTCTGAAAGCGTGGAAGATATTCGGCATCTCGATGAGCGCGCCGTGCGCGGCGTGATCAAGCGATATACATGGAAGCGGTTGGAACCCGAGCCGGGCGAGTATCGCTTCGGGGCGATTGTGCGAGACCTCGAATTTCTCGCGGCGCGCGACAAGCAACTCATCGCGTTTATCATCGACAAATCCTTCGGCCCATACCCGGTCTTGCCCGCGTATCTCTCGGATCACAAATTGCACGGCGAGGGCGGCGGCGTTTGCGCCATGCGATGGGACCCATTTGTGATCGACCGCCTGACCGCATTGGGCCGCGCACTCGGCGAGGCGTTTGACGCGCATCCCCATTTTGAAGGCGTTGCGGTTCAAGAATCCGCGCTCGACATTCCGTTGGATGTCGCCCGAGAAAACGGGTACACGCCCGACAAATACAAAACCGCGCTGATCGATATTTTGATCGGCTTGAAGGGGAATATGCCGCGCAGTCAGGTGTTTTGGTACATGAACTTCCTGCCCGAAAAACAGGAGGGGTTGCGCGAGATCGCCCAAGCCATTGTCCCGCATCAAATCGCCATGGGCGGCCCGGACATCTTGCCCCATCGCAAATACATGGCGCGGGTTTCCTATCCCCTGTACAAAGCGTTCAAGGACGAACTCCCCCTGTTTTGCTCGGCGCAAAATGACTCGTACAAGCACCACAAAAACGACGTGAACAATCAGACCAAAAATCGCGTCTCAATCCACGCAGAGGGGTATCTCTCGATGGAAGACATTTTCCTCTTTGCCCGCGACAGCCTGTACGTGGATTACGTGTTCTGGCAACACAGGTACGAAAAGACCGACCCGAAAGAGCGCGATTTCGACGATGCCATAGAAGTGATCCGCAGATATCCGACATTTGAAAAAACGCCCGACTAGACGCGCCACCAAGCGGTCCGTCTCCACCCTGCCCCATCAGTCGTAGGGATGGCCCCCGCGCCATCTGTACCAACTAATTCATTATCGAGATCGCTTTGCTGTTCCATCGTCCTTCAGAGAAGCCATCCCAACCCGTGCCATCCCTAAGAAGCCATCTAAAAACTCGGATCGCCATTGAGATCGTCGCAAAAGCATTCGCTTTTCGCAGGTCAAAACCATACATAGCGCGAAAATAGGACGCCTTGATTCCCCCCTTCCTCGCAGGAAGGGGGGGCCAGGGGGGTAGGTCCCAATAATTTTTAGATGGCTTCTAAAGCTCATCAAACAAAGCCATCGGGCACAGCGCGCAAGTCCGTCTCGCAACCAACATCCATTTTGCAACCCACTTAACAGGCTGGCGCATGGCGTGCTACTACAAAAGCGATTTGCGCTGTGCTAGCCCCTCGGCGCATGAGAGCGGCATTTTTTGCCTACTTTTTTTTGCTGTTGAAAAAAAGTAGGTCGCCGAAGGCATCGAAGGCAACCCACGATGCTTTTGGACCAAACGCTTTAGAAAAGCGAGCCCCGTCGGTGCGGGTTGTTGCGTATCAAAATTGAGAATAACTTAATTTACAGAATAATTAGTTGGTACAGATGCCACAGGGGGTTGTCCCTACGATGTCATTTTATCGAATAATGAAACGATACAGCAATGCCGTAGGGACAGGCCCCCGCGCCTGTCCTCGCCCAACCCCAAAGTAGCGGTCAGTCGTCGGTTCCCGCCTCGCCACCCCAAAATCGCTGAGGGCTTCAATTCATCGATGAACGAGCCAATGCAATGGCGCCGCGTTTCGCAATTCGCCACAAAGGAGAATCCCGATGAGCAGTGGCATTTCCGTCAGTTTGAGCGACATTAGGAAACACGACTTGAATCACGTCTGGCATCCGCTGATGCAACACGCGGGCAGGCGCGAAGACGACCTGCTGGTGATCGTATCCGCAGATGGATGCGAGGTCACGGATTCGGATGGCAAAACCTATCTCGACGCGTATGGCGGGATATGGAATGTCAATGTGGGCTACGGCCGCGATGAGATCGTCGAAGCCGTTTACGAACAGATGAAAACCCTCGCGTTTTACCCCATCGTGCAGATCAACGCGCCCGCGGCCCAACTCGCCGCGCGCTTGGCCGAACTCTTGCCGGGGGATCTCGACCATTTCTTTTTCGTCAACAGCGGTTCCGAGGCGAATGAAACCGCGATCAAGGTGGCTCGGCAATACGGCAGAGCCACGTATTCGGGGGAAAACCGCTTTAAGATCATCAGCCGCTATCAGGGCTATCACGGCTTCACGATGGGCGCGATGTCCGCAACCGGGCAGGTGAGACGCCGCGCGCCTTTTGAACCCTTGGCGCCTGGGTTTATCCACGTCGAATTGCCCACGCCTACGGCACATGGCGCGGATGCCATTGCCCGCGTGATCGAGCGCGAGGGACCGGACACGGTCGCGGCCGTTCTCGCCGAACCCATCGTCGGAGGTGGCGGCGTGCACGTCCCGCCCGATGATTATTTTCCAGCGTTGCGCGAGGTGTGCGACCGGTATGGCTGTTTGCTGATTTTCGACGAGGTGATCACCGGCTTTGGGCGCACCGGCAAATTGTTCGCCGCCGAACACTGGGATGTCGTGCCGGACGTGATGACCTTAGCCAAAGGCGTGTCGAGCGGGTACTTGCCTTTGGGCGCGTGCGCCGTCACCGAAAAGGTCTGGTCCGCATTTCTCGGCGGGCCGGATGAGGGCAGGGAATTTTCCCAAGTCTCCACGTACGGCGGGCATCCCGCATGTTGTGCGGCCGCGCTGGCCAATCTCGAAATTTTGACCCGCGAACGCCTGTGGGAAAACGCGGAGGCCGTAGGCGCGCACTTGTCGAACCGACTCAGAGCCTTGTCCTCGCCGCTCGTCAAAGACGTCCGGGGCATCGGGCTGATGCTCGCGGTGGAACTCCAAAACGAAGACGGGTCGGAACTCGATGGCGAGAGAACGAAAAAATTCGGCGCCGCGCTTCGATCCGCAGGCGTGATCACGGGCAAAATGAGCCATGTCATGGCCGGGTCGGAACCGGTATTCACCCTGGCGCCCCCGCTCATTTTAACCCATGAGCAAGCCGACCGAATCGCAGGTGCGTTTGTCACCGCGTTGCGCGCCATCAGCCAAAGGAATCCGCGATGATCAACGCCACCCTTTGCTACGTCAAAAACGGCGATAAGACCTTGATGCTGCACCGCGTCAAAAAGGAAAACGACATCCACGAAGGCAAATGGAATGGCTTGGGCGGCAAAATGGAACCGGGGGAAACGCCCGAAGAATGCGTCATTCGGGAAGTGCGCGAAGAAAGCGGGTTGCACATCCAAGCCCCCGCGTTGCGCGGCGTGCTGCTGTTCCCGCAATTCGATGGCGACGACGATTGGCTGGCCTTTGTTTTTACCGCGCACGCGTTCACGGGTTCACTCATCAACTCAAGCGAAGGCGTCTTGCGATGGATCGACAATGCGGACCTCTTGAGCCTCAACCTTTGGGATGGCGACAAAATTTTTCTCCAATGGCTGGAGCGCGATGCGTTTTTCTCGGGCAAATTCACGTACGAAAACAAACGCCTGATCGACCACCAAGTCGCGTTTCACACGTTTTAGGGCAGGGCGCGAAATGAAAAAACCCATTGTTGTGTACGATGGCGAATGTCGGTTTTGCACTTGGAGCGTTCGCCGCATACAAAAAAAAGACAAACGCGATCAGTTTGACTATTTGCCCCGGCAGACGCGGGGAATCGAAGACCATTTTCCCAAACTGGCCGAGTCGGATTTCAATACGGGCATGCGCTTGGCGATGAGCCGCAAGAACATTTACGTGGGCGCCGATGCCGTGTATCAAATCTATCGCAGGTTGCCCCCATTCCATCTGTTCGCATGGCTGTATCGCGTGCCGGGGTTGCATCTCCTCTTCCGCGCTGGATACGCGCTGATCGCACGCTATCGCCACCTGTCCGGTCGCGTGGCGTGCGATACCGGAACGTGCGAGTTGCCTTATGGCGAGCGAGAACAAAAAGAAAATCAGACAACTTGACTTGGGGTATTGAACTCGGTATTTTTTTAAACCCGCCCCATCGCCCGTGCATGCAACAGCGATGACGGGAAGCGATTGGGCACTCACGACCACTCCAAAGAAAGGGGACGAAATGGCGACACCCGTTGAGGAATTGCAAGTTCAGCAAAACGCCTTTCAGGCGCGGCAAGCGGATTTTGAGAAAGGGCAGGGCGAGCTCAAGAAGGGGCAAGAGGCGAATGAAAAGGCGATAGCCGACGCCAAGTCAGACGCAAACGCGATGCAAGCCGAACAGATCGAATTGCGCGAGCGTCAAGCGGTTGTCGAAGCGCAATACCAACAGATTTTGGCGATGCTGTCCGATATTAAACGCGAGATCGCCGAATCCAGAGCTGAGACAAAACGCGAGATCGCCGAATCGAGGGCCGAGACAAAACGCGAAATCGCCGAATCCAGAGCTGAGGCAAAACGCGAGATCGCCGAATCGAGGGCCGAGACAAAACGCGAAATCGCCGCGTTGAAGAGCGACCTGAAATGGCTTTTTGGGTCTCTTGTGGTGCTGGCTGGCCTCGTGCTCGCCGCGCTCAAACTTTTTCAGTAATGCGAATCGAGTGCCCGATTAGAACGCCATAACGCGATGGCGGGAAAGCGATTGGGCACTCATAACCCCTCCAAAGAAAGGAGACGAAATGGCGACACCCGTTGAGGAATTGCAAGTTCAGCAAAACGCCTTTCAGGCGCGGCAAGCGGTTTTCGAGAAAGGGCAGGGCGAGCTCAAGAAGGGGCAAGCGGCGAATGAAAAGGCGATAGCCGACGTCAAGTCAGACGCAAACGCGATGAAAGCAGAACAGATCGAATTGCGCGAGCGTCAAGCGGTTGTCGAAGCGCAATACCAGCAGATTTTGGCGATGCTGTCCGATATTAAACACGAGATCGCCGAATCCAGGGCCGAGACAAAACGCGAGATTGCCGAATCCAGAGCTGAGGCAAAACGCGAGATCGCCGAATCGAGGGCCGAGACAAAACGCGAGATCGCCGCGTTGAAGAACGACCTGAAATGGCTTTTTGGGTCTCTCGTGGTGCTGGCTGGCCTCGTGCTCGCCGCGCTCAAAATCTTTCAGTAAGTGGAATTTGTCATGACAAAGTATGGTGACATCTCGACTGACGCGATACCCGTTCTCCGCGTGTCCAAAACGATGCGCGATTGGTGGTGGCATGCCCCTGTGTGGATTTGCTGACGGGTTTTTGTCGTTTGTTTCTGAAACTTCTAAATGGACCGCCGTCGGCTTATTGACGGCGGTTTTTTTGTGCGCGATGGGACGAATGTATCGAATCGTCGACCGAGGATAGGACGATGTTCTCGAATGCCCTGACAGGATTGATGAACGCGAATAGACGCTGGTGGTGGTCGAGCGCGACGGGAGATGTCTGTCCTCCACCGGATAGTTGGCGATCTGTGATGTGGTTTGCACCGCGCGCTACCGGAAGGTGGCGCGCTTTTTTTGTAGCACAGAACGGACAACTCGGAGGCAGGCATCCTAGGGATGCGGATGGGTGGTTGAGCGGGGATGCTCACGGGAAGGTGAATGGCTTAACAACTGACGACAGGAGTTTAAAATGAACCGCAGAATCGTTTTGACAGGGGATCGCCCAACGGGCAAAATGCACTTGGGGCATTATGTCGGGTCGTTGAAGAATCGGTTTGAAATGCAGGACGAGTTCCGGTGCTTTTTCATGATTGCCGATTATCAGGCCCTGACGACGCATCGGGACCGCACCGGGGATTTGGCAACGCATGTCCAGGACATGGTGCTGGATTATCTGGCGGCGGGGTTTGATCCGGAGAAAAGCGCGTGTTTTTTGCAATCGCAGGTGCCGCAACTGGCCGAATTGACCGCGATTTTCTCCAATTTGGTGACACTGCCGCGTTTGCTCCGCAATCCGACCATCAAAGAGGAGATGAAAAAGATGGGGTTGGGCAAGCGGGCGACTTATGGGTTTGTGGGCTATCCCGTGTCGCAAGCGGCGGATATTTTGCTGTTCCGCCCGCAATACGTGCCGGTGGGGCCGGATCAACGCCCCCATGTCGAACTGGCGCGAGACGTGGCCGCGCGATTTAATCGGATGTATGGCGAGGTCTTTCCCATTCCCCAGGGCGTTTACGGCGCGCTGGCCGATGTGCTCGACGATTTTCTGACGCCGTTTCGGAATCGCCGCAAAGCGTTTGAATCACAGCCCGATCTGGTGCGCGATATTTTGAACCTGGGCAATGCAAAAGCGCGCATTGAAGGCCAACGCACGCTGGAAAGGGTGAAGGAGGCGATGGGGATGGGATACGAATTTTTGATGGGATGACCCGCTTTGCCGCCTACCACGCCGAATGCGCCACCATTGCTGTTTTATCACAAAAGCCATCGGGATTAGCGATAGGGCCGGCCGGCTTTTGCCATGGTCGCGTTGTACGCCTTGAAGATCTCGATGACCCGCGCCGCCCGTGGGCTGGTCTGACCGATCTCGTCCCAGAACTTGAGGGCTTCGGCTTCCACTTGTTTCCATTGTTCATCCGGGATAGACGTGAGTTCGAGCTTTGTGCCACGGACGCGCTGGCGAGCCTCGCCGCCCCAGTACCAGTGCTGGCGGTAATAGTGCGAACTGTCCATGCAAACGCGGAACAATTCCCGCAAGTGATCCGGAAGCGCGTTCCACGAATCCGCGTTGGCGAAAAACGAACCGCACCACGCGCCGGAAATGTTGTTGGTCAAAAAGTACTTGGTCACATCCGCCCAGCCGACGGTGTACGCCTCGGTAATGCCCGACCAAGCCAAGCCGTCCAACGCGCCGTTTTGCACCGCGTCCTTGACTTCGTCCCAAGGCAAGGTGACGGGAATGACGCCGAACCGGGACAGAAATTTGCCCGCAGTCGGAAAGGTGAACACGCGCAGGCCCTCGAGATCGTCCAAGCTGCGGATCGGCTCGACCGTGTTGAAATGGCATGGATCCCACGACCCCGCGCTCAGCCACGTCACGCCGTCGACCTCGCCGTAGGCTTCTTCCCAAATGTCCTTCAAGCCGTACTGATTGAACAGCACCGGCACATCGAGGCTATGGCGCGTGGCGAACGGGAAGTACCCGCCGAACACCGCCACATCCGCGGGCGAGGCCATCGAATCGTCATCGCTTTGCACCGCGTCGAGCCTGCCCTTTTGCAGTGCGTTGAACAGGTCGGGCGTGGGCACGAGTTGATCCGCCGTGTACAGCTCGATCGCCATTTCGCCATTGGCGATCTTGTTGAACGAGTCAACCGCCGGTTTCACCACATGCGTTGCCAGCGAGGCGCCAGCATAAGTTTGCAGGCGCCAGCGGATCGGGGATTTGGATTGCGCGATCACCGTAGGCGCGTCGACCGCTGTGGCCGCGACGGCAATGCCGGCTGTTTTCAGAAAATCGCGTTTGTTCATGGGCGCGTTCCTCCGTTTGAGGCGAGTTCGATACTCTGTAAATTAAGTTATTCTCAATTTTGATACGCAACAAATCAGTGCCGATATTGCTCGCTTTTCTAACAACTTTGGTCCGAAAGCATCGTGGGTTGCCTCCGATGCCTTCGGCGACCTACTTTTTTTCAACAGCAAAAAAAAGTAGGCAAAAAATGCCGCTCTCATGCGCCGAGGGGCTAGGCACAGCGCAAAGCGCTTTTGTAATAGAACGACATACGCCAGCCTGTCAAGTGGGTTGCAAAATGGATGTGGGTTGCGAGACGGACTTGCGCGCTGTGCCCGATGGCTTTCGTTGATGAATTTTTGGGATGGCATGTTTGGCGATGGCTTAATTGACGTACGGCATCACGCCTGTCACGCGGTTAAAAAAATTGAAATTCCGAATTATTTAATTTACAGAGTACTAATGAGTTTTGGGGGAACATTGACAACCTTTGCATAGTCGCAAAAGCATTCGCTTTTCGCAAGTCAAAACCTCATGTGCCACGAAAATAGGACGCCTTGATTTCCTTCACTTAAGAGAGTATCTCCCGTAAGCACAGGCGGAACTTACGATGGGCAGAGCGAATAACGGGGCCGGGTATAGGTCCCAACTCAGGAGACGCACACATGAAAAAGCCAAACATCATCTTCATCTTGTTGGACGATTACGGATGGGCCGATGCGACGTGTTATGGGAGCGCGTTTTACGAAACGCCCAATGTGGATCGGCTGTGCGCCGAGGGCGTGCGGTTCACCGATGCGTACGCGGCGTGCCGATCACGTAATACTTGAGGTCGGAGCCGAGGTTGTTCATCCGCGCGCCGATTCGCGCGCCTTTGTACCCGATCTCGTAAATCGCGCCGGCATCTATCGCATAAGCGCCGGCACTTTCGCCGTCTATCGATTGGTTGATGTATTTGCCCGTCAGGCCCATTGACAGCCGATCCGTGAATTGATACGCCCACGAAATGCTGATGGCCGTGTCGTTGTAATTGTAGGTCGGATCGGAATTTGGATCGACAAAGCCCATGTACGTGCCGGTCAAAAACCCGGGCACCACATCGCGATTGGCCTCGATAATGTAAAGCCCGCTCGCCACCTCGATCCCGTCCTTTGAAAACATATCCCAAAACAGGGTGCCATCAAACGGGTTGGTGCCATTAAACTCGAGCCGATCGACGAGTTGCCCAGACACGTCGAGATCGGTGCTTGCGGTCGTACCCGGCGATCAACGCATTGTCGCCGCCATTCACATTTTGCTCGTAGGTGTTGAACGTGTGCCGGTCGCCGAATGGGATCTCCGTATCGTTCACCGCAGAATACGACGTCTTGGCCGGCACGCGGGAGGTACCTCCCGCATTGGCCGCGGCTTTGATGTAGCTGTACGCGTAGTTCACGCGGCCCGAAAGATAGGGGCTTCCAGCCCGGCGCTCGAGGGCAAATTCCACGCCGCGTGCGTCGGCATAGCCAAAGCTGGTTTGGAACGTGTACGAACCAAAGCCCGGGTTGCCCGCCTGATCCGGGTTGATCGCATAGCTGATCCGCCCGTAGTTTTCGATGTCGCGGTAATAGCCGGTCACGTCGATTAAGTGATTGCGGTCAAACCCGTACTGAATGCCCATCTCGTAGGCCGTGGCCTGCACGGGCTCGGCATCCACATCCACCACAAAGGGCAGGGATGGGTTGGCAAACACGCCGAAATTGTCGTAGAGATAGGAAAACGCGGGCGGGGAATAGAACTTGCCCCACGAATAGTGCAGCGCGGCATTTTCGGTAATCGGGTGGGAAATGCCCAAGCGCGGCTGGAAAAACCACTTCCGTTCCACGGGTTCGTCGCGGATTTGCTGGCGCACCTTTTGCCCGCTCGACAGGGAAATTTCTTCAGACGGATTGAAGAAATCCGCGAAATTATCCACGCCCACGTCAAAGGCGTCGAGGCGGATGCCGCCGTTGATGATGATGCCTGCGTACTCGATGCGGTCTTGCACGTACGCGGCGTATTCCTTGGGATTTACTTCGTATTCGGTGGTCTCAAACGGGAACAAATTGTCGTAGATCACCTTGACCTGCGTGCGCTGTTGGAACTGCGACACGCTGTGGTGGCGGTACAAAATGCCGGCTTTGACCTGATGGTGGTAATTGACCTGACTGGTGATGTCGCCCTTGATCTGGAATGCGAATTAAGAGTTGAATCCATCGCGTCTTCCCCCTTTTTTGAGTGTAACCCCCTTTTCACCCTCAAATCAGGAGGCAGAACGCGATGGATTGGCAAGACAAACGCATTCACTTGTATGTTTCTATCTGTCGGCACTCTCGAAAGCATCTGTGGATCCACAGCCAACGGCTGAGAAGCCATCTAAAAATTATTGGGACCTACCCCCCTGGCCCCCCTTCCTGCGAGGAAGGGGGGAATCAAGGCGTCCTATTTTCGCGCTATGTATGGTTTTGACCTGCGAAAAGCGAATGCTTTTGCGACGATCTCACTGGCGGTCCGAGTTTTTAGATGGCTTCTGAGCAACAACCCAACGGTTACGTTCACAGATCAAGAAGGGCTCACTGTCTCTTTGTTTGGGATGATGCAACAACACCTCGCTCTCAAGGCGATTTACATTGACACGCACGACCATCTCAAAGCGTGGGTTCCGCATTTACCGTCCTATTCGGGTTTTATCTAGCGGTTAAATCGCTTGGCGGATGTCTTTGCCCCCCTCATTGAACAAGTCCTCAAGGATCGTGCTTTGAGCCATGTCTTTCACCATGTCCATTTGGTGGATTCCATGCCGCCTGTCCTGGCACAATCGGCACGCAGTGGCAAAGCACGCGTCGCCAAGCAAATTGCCAGCAAAGGCGGGTGTGCGTCCAAGAACATGGGGGATTACGGCGTCAAACTTCACCTCTTGGCACACTATCGCACAAAGGGCTTACCCAAACCCGATTCTATCGGCTTGACAGGGGCCGCACACCATGACCTGAACGCCTTGCGACCCCGCTTGCCCCGCTTGCCCTTTTTGTTGAGCATCTTGAAGCAAATGGGAAATGCCATGTCTCGACAGAGGATGCCCACGCTCAGGAGGTTGATCGACACCTTACCCAATGACCACTGGGTCCGGTCCATGGCGAGTATAAAATCCGATTTGACCGGTAAGAGATGCCGAATCAAGCCCGTTGCCCAATCTTCGGGCAGCGTGAACTCGGCAAAAAAACGCTGGATTCTGCGATAGTTGGATTTTTGCTTGACTTTGCCATTGAGCGCATGGGCCAGTTTCGTCAAATTGACGGTCGTCACCTTCATCAAAGCCAAGAGGAAGGCCGAGAGGAAGGCCGAGAGGAAGGCCGAGAGGAAGGCCGAGAGGAAGGCCGAGAGGAAGGCCGAGAGGAAGGCCGAGAGGAAGGCCGAGAGGAAGGCCGAGAGGAAGGTCACCCGGGCTTTGTGCCAAGGAAAATGCGCTTGCAGGATGGGGTATAGTTGCATAACTTGATCCGACATAGACCTGTGCTTTCTGAGAAGGGGTGAGGGTTTTTTCGGACAACTTAAATCTCACTCTTTTTCGGATTTTGCACAGGTCTTTATTTTTTGTCGTGTAGTATGGTACGATCCTATAACGGCTTACTCGTCCATGTCTTTGGACGAGTCGCCGCGGCGTGCTTCTTACTCGCTTTCTACTCTTAATTCGCGTTGCAACGTGATTCAGTGGTGCTAGTGGGTTGATGCTGATCGACAAACCATCACAACCGGATGGCTTGCGGCGGTTCTGATCAGAGATTGAAAAAAGTTGCTTGGAAGTGAGGATTTTTGACAAAAATTGATTGACTTATGAGATTTCGTTTTTTATATTGTGCGCTTCTACGCCGAAAATGGCGCGGATTTTTTCTTGACTTTCAAAGGGCGATCCTGTAAATTCGCCCCTTACCGGTACTTTGTGATGAAGTGCCTATTCTGTTCTTTGAAAATCGAATAACGTGCATGTGTTATTGAAAGCTTGGTAGGTTCTCAAGATTTCTTGAGAATTTAGTATTTGCACAAAAGCCCATTTAATTGGGCACTCTCATTTTTTACGGAGAGTTTGATCCTAGCTCAGAACTAACGCTGGTGGCGTGTCTTAGTCATGCAAGTCGAACGAGAAAGCACCCTTTGGGTGTGAGTAAAGTGGCGAACGGGTGAGTAACACGTGGGTAACCTACCTTTGAGTGGGGAACAACCCTTCTAACGAGGGGCTAATACCGCATAATGCAGCGGCTCCGCATGGAGACGGTTGTTAAAGGGGCAGCTTCGGTTGTCTCGCTTAAAGATGGGCCCGCGGTCCATTAGCTCGTTGGTGAGGTAACGGCTCACCAAGGCAACGATGGATAGCCGGCCTGAGAGGGTGAACGGTCACACTGGAACTGAGAAAGGTCCAGTCCCCTACGGGGGCCAGCAGTCTAGAAATTTGCGCAATGGGCGAAAGCCTGACGCAGCGACGCCACGTGGAGGATGAAGCCCTTAGGGGTGTAAACTCTTGTCAGAAGGGAAGAATACAGGAAACAACTTTTCCTGTTTGACTGTACCTTCAGAGGAAGCCCCGGCTAACTTCGTGCCAGCAGCCGCGGTAATACGAAGGGGGCAAGCGTTGTTCGGATTTACTGGGCGTAAAGGGCGTGCAGGCGGACCGATAAGTCTTCTGTGAAATCTGTCGGCTCAACCAGCAACTTGCAGTCGAAACTATTGGTCTTGAGTACAGGAGAGGAGAGCGGAATCTCAGGTGTAGCGGTGAAATGCGTAGATATCTGAGAGAACACCGGTGGCGAAGGCGGCTCTCTGGCCTGATACTGACGCTGAGACGCGAAAGCTAGGGGAGCGAACGGGATTAGATACCCCGGTAGTCCTAGCTGTAAACGATGGGTACTAGGTGTTGGAGGTCTTGACCCCTCCAGTGCCGTAGCTAACGCATTAAGTACCCCGCCTGGGGAGTACGGTCGCAAGGCTGAAACTCAAAGGAATTGACGGGGACCCGCACAAGCGGTGGAGCATGTTCCTCAATTCGAGGCAACGCGAAGAACCTTACCCGGATTTGACATATACCTGACACCCCTAGAGATAGGGTCTTCTTCGGACAGGTATACAGGTGCTGCATGGCTGTCGTCAGCTCGTGTCGTGAGATGTTGGGTTCAGTCCCGCAACGAGCGCAACCCCTATCCTTAGTTGCCAGCACATCATGGTGGGAACTCTAGGGAGACTGCCTGTGTTAAGCAGGAGGAAGGTGGGGACGACGTCAAGTCCTCATGGCCCTTAAGTCCGGGGCTGGAAACGTGCTACAATGGCCGGTACAAAGGGTTGCAATACCGCGAGGTGGAGCTAATCCCAAAAAACCGGTCTCAGTTGGGATTGGAGTCTGCAACTCGACTCCATGAACGCGGAATCGCTAGTAATCGTGGATCAGCATGCCACGGTGAATACGTTCCCGGGTCTTGTACACACCGCCCGTCAAGTGATGAAAGCCGGGAATACCCGAAGTCAGTAGTCCAACCCTCGGGGGGGCACTGCCGAAGGTAGGTTCGGTAATTGGCACTAAGTCGTAACAAGGTAGCCGTATCGGAAGGTGCGGCTGGATCACCTCCTTTCTAGGGAGACGCGATGTGAGGCCATAGGTGCTCACATCTACTCCTAAGGTCAATGCCAAGTTTGGGCATATGCACGTTATTTGGTTTTTAAAGATTTAGGCGGGCCTATAGCTCAGTTGGTTAGAGCGCGCGCCTGATAAGCGCGAGGTCAGTGGTTCAACTCCACTTAGGCCCACCAAAAAAAGTAACATATTTGGGGATATAGCTCAGCTGGGAGAGCACCGGCTTTGCAAGCCGGAGGTCACCGGTTCGATCCCGGTTATCTCCACCAAAGTTGTAATTCTTACAGAACTTTCGGGGTTTTCCCGACTGCTCTTTGACAATTGAATATGAATTGGGTATATCAATTTGCCAAACCGAAGTATGGATTCTTTGGCAGAGCACAGTAGTGATCTGCTGAAAACCTGTTTTGGTCAAGCTAATAAGGGCATACGGTGGATGCCTTGGTACAGAGAGGCGACGAAGGACGTGGTAAGCTGCGATAAGCCTCGGAGAGGTGCAAACAACCTTTGATCCGGGGATTTCCGAATGGGGTAACCCGATGCGGGTCATGCCGCATCACCCCCGAGTGAATATATAGCTCGGGTGGGGCTAACGGGGTGAACTG
Source organism: Candidatus Latescibacterota bacterium (assembly GCA_965242535.1). GTDB lineage: Bacteria > Latescibacterota > UBA2968 > UBA2968 > UBA2968 > VXRD01. The sequence continues at coordinate 2,083,446 of OZ251458.1, read as the reverse complement.
AAACATCTAAGTAACCCCTGGAATAGAAAGCAACCGCGATTTCCTCAGTAGTGGCGAGCGAAAGGGAAACAGCCCAAACCGGTTCACATGTCAAAACCTGCGTGTGTTGTGTGGCCGGGGTTGTGGGATGAGATCTGATAGGACGCAGACCTATCAGGGAGTTACAAATCTGCAATGTAGCCAAACAGTTCTGGAAAGTCTGGCCACAGAAGGTGAAAGCCCTGTAGGCGAAACATTGCCGACTCCTGTGATCGCATTCCCGAGTACTGCGGGACACGTGAAATCCTGTAGGAATCTGGGAGGACCACCTCCCAAGGCTAAATACTCCTCTGTGACCGATAGCGAACTAGTACCGTGAGGGAAAGGTGAAAAGTACTCCTGAATGGAGAGTGAAATAGAACCTGAAACCGTTTGCCTACAAGCGGTCGGAGGGCAAACCGCAATCTTTGCGATTTCGGAGAGCCTGACGGCGTGCCTTTTGCATAATGAGCCGGTGAGTTACTCCCATGTTGCGAGGTTAACCTACTTTGTAGGGAAGCCGTAGCGAAAGCGAGTCTGAATAGGGCGATTCAGTAGCGTGGGGTAGACCCGAAGCCAGGTGATCTACCCATGGCCAGGATGAAGCGTGACTAATCTCATGTGGAGGTCCGAACCCACCAATGTTGAAAAATTGGGGGATGAGCTGTGGGTAGGGGTGAAAGGCCAATCAAACCTGGAGATAGCTGGTTCTCCTCGAAATAGCTTTAGGGCTAGCCTCTTGTTAGAGAGTGACGGAGGTAGAGCACTGGATAGGCTAGGGGGCTTCACCGCTTACCAACCCTAACCAAACTCCGAATGCCGTACACTTGTTCCAAGGGAGTCAGCGCATGGGGGATAAGCTTCATGTGCGAGAGGGAAACAACCCAGACCACCAGCTAAGGTCCCCAAGTACAGGCTAAGTGACAAAGGATGTGGGAGTGCGTAGACAGCCAGGATGTTGGCTTAGAAGCAGCCATTCATTTAAAGAGTGCGTAACAGCTCACTGGTCAAGTGAACCCGCGCCGATAATGATCGGGACTAAAGCCTGTCACCGAAGCTGTGGGCTTCAATTTTTTTTGAAGCGGTAGAGGAGTATTCTACGGTAGGCTGAAGGCGGACTGCAAGGTCTGCTGGACGACGTGGAAGCAATCATGCCGGCATGAGTAGCGATAAAACAGGCGAGAATCCTGTTCACCGAAAGTCTAAGGTTTCCTGGGGAAGGTTCGTCCGCCCAGGGTTAGTCGGGCCCTAAGCCGAGGCCGAAAGGCGTAGGCGATGGGAAACAGGTCAAAATTCCTGTACCACCTTAGAGGCGTTTGAACTATGGGGTGACGCAGAAGTGACGATCAGCCCGCGACTGGAAATGCGGGTCCAAGCCTGTAGGGGGATCACCAGGGAAAATACGGGTGATCACAACCCCGAGAGGTGAAGGGGAAACGAGCCTTCGGGCAAGCCAACTGATCTTAAGCAAGCTGCCGAGAAAAACCTCTATGTGAGTCTCTCGGGTGTCCGTACCGCAAACCGACACAGGTAGACGGGGTGAGAATCCTAAGGTGCGCGAGAGAACCCCTGTTAAGGAACTAGGCAAAATGGCTCCGTAACTTCGGGAGAAGGAGTGCCTCCGAGTAGGTGAACGGACTTGCTCCGGGAGCTGAAGGAGGCCGCAGAGAAACGGCCTGGGCGACTGTTTACTAAAAACACAGGTCTCTGCTAAGTCGCAAGACGACGTATAGGGACTGACACCTGCCCGGTGCCAGTAGGTCAAGAGGATAGGTTAGTCTTCGGACGAAGCTTTGAATCGAAGCTCTGGTAAACGGCGGCCGTAACTATAACGGTCCTAAGGTAGCGAAATTCCTTGTCGGCTAAATACCGACCTGCACGAATGGTGTAACGACTTGGGCGCTGTCTCAACAGGGGACTCGGCGAAATTGTAGTTCCGGTGAAGATGCCGGATACCCGCGACGGGACGGAAAGACCCCATGAACCTTTACTCCAGCCTGGTACTGGGTTTCGACTCAGTATGTGTAGGATAGGTGGGAGACTGTGAAGCGGGAACGTCAGTTCTCGTGGAGTCGTCCTTGAAATACCACCCTTGTTGTGTTGGAATTCTAACCTCGGTCCTTGAATCGGGATTGGGAACAATGCCAGGTGGGAAGTTTGGCTGGGGCGGCCGCCTCCCAAAAGATAACGGAGGCGCCCAAAGGTTCCCTCAGCGCGGTTGGTAATCGCGCAAAGAGTGTAAAGGCATAAGGGAGCTTAACTGCGAGACATACAGGTCGAGCAGATGCGAAAGCAGGGCTTAGTGACCCGGCGGTTGCGCGTGGAAGCGCCGGAGATCAACGGATAAAAGGTACTCTGGGGATAACAGGCTTATCTCCCCCAAGCGTACATAGCGACGGGGAGGTTTGGCACCTCGATGTCGGCTCATCACATCCTGGGGCTGGACAAGGTCCCAAGGGTTTCCCTGTTCGGGAATTAAAGTCGGTACGCGAGCTGGGTTTAGAACGTCGTGAGACAGTTCGGTCCCTATCTGTCGTGGGCGTAGGATATTTGAGGAGATCTGTTCCTAGTACGAGAGGACCGGAATGGACGAACCTCTAGTGTACCAGTTGTCTCGCCAGGGGCATTGCTGGGTAGCTATGTTCGGAAGGGATAAGCGCTGAAAGCATCTAAGTGCGAAGCCCACTCCAAGATGAGATATCCCGTGGTAAAACCACCTAAAGGCTCCTTGTAGACTACGAGGTCGATAGGTCACAGGTGTAAGCGCAGCAATGCGTTCAGCCGAGTGATACTAATCAGCCGTGCGGCTTGACCTTTTTTAACACTTTCAGCAGATCGCTTCTGTGCTTTGTTTGGCACCCCGTTCATATTCAAAAAACTTTCCTGGTGGCTATAGCGGAGGGGCCACACCTCTTTCCATTCCGAACAGAGAAGTTAAGCCCTCCAGCGCCAATGGTACTGCTTGGGAGACCTTGTGGGAGAGTAGGTCGTTGCCAGGAAAATAACAAAGCCCGGACTTCAAACTCCGGGCTTTTTGTATTTTGCAGACGCAAAAGAGTGCTTGACGAGGCCGCTTTGTTTCACAATTATACGCGCCTCATTTTTTTATGGAGATATTTCCAAATTGGGCATCTACACCGGTATTTAAGGAGGTTTGACCGTGGGTGAATACACGCCTGAAAAAATTCGGAACATCGCCCTGTGCGGGCACGGAGGAACGGGCAAAACGTCCGTTGCCGAAGCCGTGATGTTTTCCGCCGGTGCGACCAATCGGCTCGGTTCAGTCGATGAGGGCAATACCGTGTCGGATTACACGGATGCCGAGATCGCACGCAAAATTTCCATCAGCACCTCTCTGTTGCACTGCGATTGGAAGGGTGCCAAAGTGAATATTTTGGACGCGCCGGGCTATGCCGATTTTATCGGCGATGCAAAAGCCGCGATTTGGGCATCCGATATCGCCATCACCTTGGTCAATGCGGCCAGTGGCGTAGAGATCGGCACGGATAAGGCGTTCAATTTTGCCGATGAATTCAACCGCGCAACCGCGTTTGTGATCAATCACGTCGATCGGGAATTTGCCGATTTCGACAGCGCGCTCGCCGCGGTGCAAGAGCATTTTGGCAATGGGGCGATTCCCTTTCAGATTCCGGTCAACGCAGGCGAAGGGTTCAATCAGATCATCGACGCTTTGCAGATGAAATTGTTCACCTATACCAACGGCAAATCAGAGGTTTCAGACATTCCCGCAGAGTGGCGAGATCGAGCCGAGACCCTAAGAGAACAGGTGGTCGAAGGAGTTGCCGAAAGCGATGAGGACTTGATCGAACGATATTTGGAAGAGGGCGATCTGACGGACGAAGAAATTGCGCGAGGGGTGAAGATCGGGATGGTCAACCGCACCTTGTTTCCCGTGTTTGCGAGTGCTGCCAGCAAAAATGTAGGCATCGATTTGCTGCTCGATTTTCTGTCTGATTTCGCGCCCGGCCCGCTCGATTTACCCATTCCCACCGCGCACGAACCGGGTACGGAGGAAGAAGTCGCGCTCGGCGTCAGCGATGGCGGCGCGTTGGCCGCTGTGGTGTTCAAGACCATTTCCGAGTCCGTGGGCGATTTGTCGTTTTTGCGCGTGTATTCCGGGCGCGTCCAATCCGGCGCCGACGCGTTTAATACCAACCGCCGATCCAACGAGCGCATCGGTCAAATTTACGCGATGCGCGGCGGTCAGCGCGAGGATATGGACTGCGTGGGCGCAGGCGATATCGGCGCGTTGATCAAACTCAAGAACACGCATACGGGCGATACGCTTTGCAACAAAAACCAGCATTTGCAAATTCAGCCCATCGAATTTCCACATCCGCTAATCCGCGTGGCCGTTGCCCCCAAAGCACGCGGCGACGAAGACAAAATCGGCGCGGGGTTGCAGAGCATCCACGAGGAAGACCCGAGTTTTACGGCCGGCTACGACTCGGAAGTGCGGCAGATCATCGCCGAAGGGCAAGGCGAGTTGCACTTGACGGTCGTGTTCGACAAGTTGAAGACCAAGTTCGGCGTGGAGGTCGACGTGGTCGAACCGCGCATCCCGTACCGCGAGACCATCCAAGGGCGTGCCGAAGCGCAGTATCGACACAGAAAGCAAAGCGGTGGACGCGGGCAATACGGCGAGGCGTATTTGCGCGTTGCCCCCAAGCAGCGCGGCGAGGGCTTCGAGTTTGTCGACGAGGTCGTCGGCGGCGCCATTCCCGGAAAATTCATTCCCGCGGTGGAGAAAGGCGTCGTGGAGACCATGCAGCGCGGGGTGCTCGCCGGCTATCCGGTCGTGGATACGCAGGTCGCGGTTTACGATGGGTCTTTCCACGCGGTCGACTCGTCCGATATGGCGTTTAAGTTGGCCGGTTCGTTTGCGTTTCAAAACGCATTCCTGGACGCCAAACCCATTTTGCTGGAGCCGATTTACAAGGTGCGCGTGGTCGTTCCCGAAGCCTATATGGGCGATGTGATGGGCGATTTGAACGGCAGGCGCGGGCGCATTCAGGGCATGGATCCCGAAGGCAATTTTCAGGTGATCCACGCCGAAGTGCCCTTGGCCGATCTGTACAAATACTCGACCTCGCTGCGGTCTATGACGCAGGGCACGGGCGATTATACGATGGCATTTTCCCACTACGAACCCGTTCCCCACGATGTGACGCAAAAGGTGATCGCGGCTTCTGAACACGACCGCGAATGGGTCGAAGCGTAAGGCGGAGGTGGCGATGGTTGCCGGGGGCAGGTTCAAGGCCGCGCTAGACGCAGAACATCCCTTGCAGATCGTGGGCGCGATCAATGCCATTTCCGCGCTGATGGCAAAACGCGCTGGGTTTCGCGCCCTGTATCTCTCCGGTTCGGGCGTGGCGTCCGCGTCTTACGGGTTGCCGGATTTGGGCATCACGACGCTCGACGATGTGGCCGAAGATGCGCGGCGGATTGCCGATGCGGTCGATCTGCCGTTGCTCGTCGACATCGACACCGGGTTTGGCGGCACGTTTTTCTCCATTGCCCGCGCGGTCAAAACGCTGGAAAAAATCGGCGTTGCCGCGGTTCACATCGAGGATCAGGTTTTGCAAAAGCGATGCGGGCATCGCCCCGGAAAACAGGTGGTGTCCGCGCGGGAAATGCGCGACCGAATCACGGCGGCGGTCGACGCGCGCTCGCACGGCGGGTTTGCGATTGTGGCGCGAACCGATGCGGTGGCCTGCGAGGGGTTGGAACGCGGGGTGGAGCGCGCAGGTCGATACGTCGAAGCGGGTGCCGATGCGATTTTTGCCGAGGGCCTGCAATCGCTCTCGGATTTTCGCACCTTTGTCCACGAGCTCTCTGTCCCCGTGCTCGCCAATCTCACCGAGTTTGGGCAAACGCCTCTGTTTGGGTTGGACGAGATGAGAGCCGCAGGCGTGGCGATGGTGCTGTATCCGCTCACCGCGTTTAGAATGATGAACGCGGCCGCGCATCGGGCGTATCAAACGCTACGGACACGGGGCACGCAGAGCCCGTTGATAGACGAGATGCAGACGCGGGAAGAGCTTTACGAATTGCTGGATTATCATGCGTATGAAGCGCGGGTGGATCAACGGTGTGGCGGATGAGTCGCCAAAGGGGGATTGGCAAAAAGGTCGTGGGTGAAAGCTCACGGCCTTTTTTGACGATAGGAGGATGCGATGAGCAAACAGACGACAACGGGTTTGCGGGGCGTTAAGGCGGGCAACACGTCCATTTGCACGGTGGGCGCGGAAGGCCACGGCTTGCACTATCGGGGCTACGCCATCGAGGATTTGGCAGAGAACGCGTGCTTTGAAGAGGTGGTGCATTTGCTACTGTGCGGCGCGTTGCCCACGCAGCGGGAGTTGGACGCGCTGAAGACGCGCTTGCGGGCGCATCGGCAGTTGCCGGATCTGGTCGTAGAGGTTTTGCGCGCCCTGCCCGCCCATGCCCATCCGATGGATGTGTTGCGTACCGGCGTGTCCGCGCTGGGCATTGCCGATCCGGAGCCGGATTCTGAAGACGGCGCGGCAATGCGACTGTTGGGCGCGTTGCCCTCGATGCTCGGGGTCTGGCATCTAGGGCCTGATGTGCTCGATGCAGAGGTGGAGGACCACGCGGCGTACGTTTTTCACATGCTCAAACGAGACGCGCCTTCCGCGCTGGAATGTCGGATGATGGATGCGTCTTTGATTTTGTACGCGGAGCACGAGTTCAATGCCTCGACCTTTGCGGCCCGAGTCTGTGCCTCGACGCTCGCGGATTTTTACAGTTGTATCACCGGCGCGATTGGCACATTGAGCGGGCCCTTGCACGGCGGGGCAAACGAGCACGCGATGGCATTGATCGCGCAGTTCGAGACGCCGGATGCCGCGGCGATGGGCGTGCGCGAGATGCTCGCGCGCAAGGAGTTGATTATGGGATTCGGGCACGGGGTCTATCGCGTATGCGATCCGCGCAATGCGATCATCAAATCATGGGCGCGGCGGATCAGCGAGGCCGAGGGCGATAAGACCCTGTACCGGATTTCCGAGGCCATCGAGCAGGTGATGTGGGACGAGAAAAAGCTGTTCCCCAACTTGGATTTTTACTCCGCGACCGCGTATCACATGGCGGGCATCGAGACCGCGCTTTTCACCCCCATTTTCGTGATCAGTCGCTGCAGCGGTTGGGCCGCCCACATCGTCGAACAACGCGCAGACAACAGACTGATTCGCCCCCTCGCGGAATACACAGGCCCAGAAGTCCGCCCCTATATGCCGTTGGAAAAACGGGAGACGTAAGAAGGAAGTTTCGCCACGAGCGAGGTACAACTGCAGCAGCCGTTCACCGTAGGGACAGGCCCCGTGCCTGTCCGAATCAGGCCCCGTTGAGGTGTCGCAGTATATAGGATAATAAAAAATCAATTTTAGAAGCCATCTAAAAATTATTGGAACCTACCCCCCTAGCCCCCCTTCCTGCGAGGAAGGGGGGAATCAAGGCATCCTATTTTTGCGATAGGTAGGGTTTTGACCTGCGAAAAGCGAATGCTTTTGTGGCTCTCTCAATGGCGGTCCGAGTTTTTAGATGGCTTCTTAGGCTCGCGCACCTGCCCCGTCGAATCGAGATGAACGTCCGCGAAGTTGTACACCGTTATTAGCCCCTGCCCATCGCCACTCATGCGAAAGCAGGAGTCCAGCGTTTTTTGGCGTTCATCCCCGCTTCTCGCCTTTTGAGGTTTGACGTGAATGATCGAGTACCCGATAGCGAATTGGTGGACATCGCCCGATACGTGCGAAATTACGACGTGCGTTCTGAGGAGGCGTTTCAGACTGCGCGGTTGTGTTTGATGGACAGTTTGGGTTGCGCGGTGTTGGCGTTGCGGTTTTCCGAATGCGCGAAGCTGCTCGGGCCGGTCGTTCCCGGAACGGTCGTTCCCAATGGCGCGCGCGTGCCGGGAACGGATTTTGAACTCGACCCGGTGACGGCCGCATTTAATATCGGCGCGATGGTGCGCTGGCTGGATTTTAACGATACGTGGTTGGCGGCAGAATGGGGGCATCCGTCCGACAATTTGGGCGCGATTCTCGGCATTGCAGATGGGTTGTCGCGCACGCGCCGCGCGTTGGCGATGCGGGATGTGCTGGTCGCGATGATCAAGGCGCACGAGATCCAGGGCGTGATGGCATTGGAAAACAGTTTTAATGCCCGCGGGCTGGATCATGTGATTTTGGTGAAACTGGCGAGTGCGGCGGTCGCGGCTGGCCTGTTGGGGTGCGACGAGGCCCAAATCGTCGACGCCGCGTCGCAGGTGTGGTGCGATTTGGGCCCTTTGCGAACCTATCGCCACGCGCCCAATACCGGGTCGCGCAAGAGTTGGGCCGCAGGCGATGCCACCGCGCGCGGCGCGTTTTTGGCGTTGCAGACGAAGCGCGGGGAAATGGGCTATCCAACCGCGCTGTCCGCGCCCGGCTGGGGTTTTTACGACCGGATGTGGAACGGCGACCGGTTTCGGTTTCAACGCCCGTACGGTTCTTACGTGATGGAAAACGCGTTGTTCAAAGTGTCTTTTCCCGCTGAATTTCACGCGCAAACCGCCATCGAAGCGGCGTTTGCGTTGCACGAACGAGTGGCCCAAAGGATTGCGTCCATCCAGCGCGTAGAGATAACCACGCACGAAGCCGCCATAAAAATAATCGACAAGACCGGCCCCTTGCACAATCCGGCAGACCGCGATCACTGCTTGCAATACATGGTGGCGATGGGGCTGATTTTCGGCGATTTGACCGCAGATGACTACGGGGATGAACGCGCACGCGACGCGCGGATCGACGCGCTTCGAGCAAAGATGGTGGTGGCGGAAAACGCGCAGTTCACGCGGGATTACCACGATCCGCACAAGCGGGCCATCGCCAATACCTTACAGGTGTTTTTCAACGACGGGACGCGCACAGAGGCCATCACAGTTGAATACCCCATCGGGCATCGCAGAAGGCGACGGGAGGCCGCGCCCCTGCTGGTAGAAAAGTTCACCGAAAATATGTCCACCCGGTTTGCGGATCATCGGATACGAGAAATGTTGCACATGTTTGAAAGCCCGGATTTGGACGCCATGCCCGTGTGCGAGTTTATGGATGTGTTCACCGTGCAAAACAAGTAGCCTGCGATGCAACGTAGCCAGTCATTCCATCCCCAACCGACGCATCGTAGGGACAGGCCCCCGTGCCTGTCCTCGCCCCAAAACCCGACGCGCTTCGATGAACGGGCATCGCAGTTGTACACCGTTCCATCAATTACTCGCTACGCTACGCTGTAGGCTACGCCCGTGCGTCGATTCATCGATCCGCCGATGCCCCGAAACGCAATTTCCCATTGCACAACCACGGGCTTCTGGCTACCTTAAATAATCGAGATGGATTATTTTGTGCTCTGTAAATTAAATACTTTGCTATTTCAGTTTTATCCAGGAGGCGTTACCATGCCCAAACAACACGTCCAACTCACCCCTACAGACCGAGACGCCTTGAACGCCTTGATCACCAAAGGCGACCAAAAAGCCCGCATCTACAAACGCGCCTTGGCCTTGCTCGAACTCAACCAAGGCAAAACCTACACCCAAGTTGCCCAGACCCTCGGCGTGACCGAGCAGACCCTGAGTGCTTGGGCAAAGAAATACCGGACCCTCGGCTTGGATGGCCTCAACGATGCCCTTCGGCCGGGACGCCCGGTGGAAATTACAGGCAAGCAACGCGCCCAAGTCACCGCCTTGGCCTGTTCCGCGCCACCAGAAGGCCATGACAAGTGGACGTTGCGTCTCTTGGCGGATCGCTGTGTTGAGTTGGGCTATTGTGACCATCTTTCACACACGCATGTCCAGATGATTCTCAAAAAAACGAAGTGAAGCCCCACTTGCGGAGATTTTTTTTGTGAATTTTATCGATCTCATTCTCGTCCTTGGCCTTTTTTACCTCGCTTGGAAGGGGTGGCAAATCGGGCTGGTGCAAAGCCTGATCTGGCTGATCAGCGTGGTCTTGGCCTACGGATGCGCCCTCGCCTATGGCGGATCTTTGGCGCGTGTCCTGTTCGATTCGGACAGTGAGGGCGCCGCGCTGATCGGGTTTTTTGCGGTGGGACTGGCTGTCTTGGTTGCCTGCTATCTGATCGGTCAGGCCATCCACAGGATCCTGCACGCATCGCCCTTGGGCCTGGTAGATGCGGCTGGCGGCGGCATTTTGGGCCTGGCGCAAGGCGTCTTGATCATCGGCCTGCTCACCCTGTTTTTGCACGCAAACCCCATCCACAGCCGGGTGCCCGCACTCATCGACGAATCCGCCTTGGGGCCGCCCCTGCAAAAAGCCGCCCGCGTCATTGCCGATGGCGTGCAAGCCATGTTTCCCAACGTAAAAGCCACGCTCGAAAAACTGGGCATTCAGACCGCATCACAAGTGCCGCCACTGATTGAAAAATTGAATAAAGAAGCCCGAGACGCCCGCGATAAAATTGACGAACTGCTCGATGCCGCGCAGGATTCTGTCGTCAGTGATCCGTAGTCCGCCCCGGCTAGCGGTGAGTTTTGCCACGAGCGGGTACAATTAAAGGTGCGCGATGGTAGGGCGATGTCTCCGCACTCGTCTGAAGATAAAGAGGGAAGAACCTACGCCCCAACCGATCAGCAATCAACCATTCCCTCCCCATCCGCCTAATGTCTGTGCCGATCGCTTGTTTTTTAGCTACCTACAACACCGACAATTCCTATGACCTTTCCAATCACACGCATGCGCCGGATGCGCCGCAGTGAAACGATGCGGCGAATGGTGCGCGAGAATCACCTGCGCGTTGACGATCTCATCATGCCCCTGTTCGTGTGCCCGGGCAAAGGCGTCAAAAAAGAAATCGGATCGATGCCTGGCAACCATCAGATGTCGGTAGATGTCGCGGTTGAGGCGTGCAAAGAACTCGTCGATCTGGGCATTCCCGCGGCGATCCTCTTCGGCATTCCCGATCGCAAAGACGCGATGGGTAGCGAGGCGTATTGCGATGGGGGCATTATTCAGCGCGCCGTATCCGCGATCAAGGAACAGGTGTCCGATCTCTACGTGATCACCGATGTGTGTCTCTGCGAATACACGGACCACGGGCATTGCGGCATCGTTGTCGACAACGATGTACACAACGATAAAACCGTCGCCTATCTCGTCAAAGAATCCCTTTCGCATGTGCGCGCGGGCGCGGATATGGTCGCGCCGTCAGACATGATGGATGGACGGGTCGGGGCGATCCGCTCTGCGCTTGACGCCGAGGGATTTGACCACATTCCCATTATGGCGTACTCGGCCAAATACTGCTCGGGCTTTTACGGGCCCTTCCGAGAGGCGGCGGAATCCGCGCCGCAATTTGGCGACCGCCGTTCCTATCAAATGGACCCGGCAAACGGCGATGAGGCCCTGCGCGAAGTGGCGTTGGATATCGGAGAAGGCGCGGACATCGTGATGGTCAAACCCGCGTTGTCCTATCTCGACATCATCTACCGGGTCAAGGCGAAATTTGGCGTGCCAGTCGCCGCGTACCATGTCAGCGGCGAATTTGCGATGGTCAAAGCGGCGGCGGGCAATGGCTGGCTCGACGAAGCGCGCGTGCGAGACGAGATTCTGTTGAGCATCAAACGCGCGGGCGCAGATCTGATTCTGACCTACTTTGCCCGGGATATTGCGAAAGGCGAAAGGCGGAAGAGGTGAAAGGCGAAAGGCGGGAGACGGGAGACGGGAGATGGGAGAGGAAAAGCGAGAGGCGAGAGGCGAGAGGCGAGAGGCGAGAGGCGAGAGGCGAGAGGCGAGAGGCGAGAGGCGAGAGGCGAGAGGCGAGAGGCGAGAGGCGAGAGGCGAGAGGCGAGAGGCGTAAGGCGAGAGGTGAGAGGCAAGAAGGCCATCCACCCAAGCGGCCAGTGGTCAGTTATCTCGCCCTGTCCTCATCAACACGTAGGGACAGGCCCCCGTGCCTGTCCACATCGAAAGATACAAGACGGGAGAGAGGAGAGGGGTTGGTGGGGTGGATTGATTGCTGACTACTTGTCTCTCGTGTCTTTGGGCGAGCACGAGGCTACGATTGCGATTGCTTCTCCCGTCTTCCGTTTTCCGTCTCCCGTCTCCCCTCTTCCCGATCCCGTCTCTCCAAAGGTTTTCTATGGACATCGCGATTGACCGCATCATGCGAAATTTTGACGTGCTCGCGGATTGGGAAGACCGCTATCGGTATATCATCGAACTCGGTCGCAAATTGCCTCCGCTCGAAGACGGATACAAAAACGAAGCCCATCGCGTGCAGGGGTGCGTGAGCAATGTGTGGCTCATCACCGAGGTGCGAGACGGGGACCCGCCCGTGATCGAATTTCGCGCAGATAGCGACGCGCAGATCGTCAAGGGCTTGGTCGCAATTTTGTTGGCGTTGTATTCCGGCAAAACCGCTCGTGAGATTCTCACCGCGGACATCCGCGGCATTTTTGTCAAACTCGATCTCGCCAAACACCTCAGCATCAACCGCGCCAATGGCTTTGCCGCGCTGGTCAAACGCATTCGCGAACTCGCGCTTGCAACCGCAAAATAAAAAGGCCCGTGATCGAGGTTCACGGGCCTTCTGCATGCCGAACGGACAAAGGCGCGCTCAAATCATCGCCAACTCATTTTGGACTTCTTCGCGGTGCGTCAAAAGAGGGCCGCGCACCCCGCGTTCTATTTTGGCAAACGCATCGTGGTTGTGAATGCTCTCGTAGTTGTTGCTCGATACGTAAAACCACGCGATGCGCTCTCCGTTCACCATCGCGAGCAAATCGGCGGCCACATCGCGCACCATGTCTTCGACGAATTTGGGATGATCATAAGCGCGCTCGGTCACGTATTTTTCATCCGGGCGTTTCAAGATGGGATAGAGTTGACAAGACGCATTGTATTCGCCAATGTCGATCAAATCCTCAAACCAGATAAATTCACCGTCACAAGGGCGCACGTCCATCTGCACTTCGGAACGCTGATTGTGCGCGCCGTAGGCGCTGATTTCCTTGCTGCACGGGCAGAGACTCGCCACGTTGGCGCGCACGCCGATCAACTTGTCGTGCAGGCCCTCGCTGGTCAACATCGCCTTAAATTCGCAGTTGTAATCCAGCATGCCTTCGATGCCCGTCACCGGGGCTTTTCGCAACAAGAAAATGGGAAATGTCATGCTCAAAAACGCTTCTTCGGCTTCGAGCAACGCGAGGATTTCTTCGAGGACGATGTGGACGCTGTTGGGCGTAAAGTGTTTGTGATGCTCGTTCAGCGCGATCATAAACCGCGACATGTGGGTGCCCTTTTGGTAGTGGGGCAAGCTCACGGTCATCGACAGATTGGCCACGGTGTGAAATTCGCCATTGTCGCGCAGTGGCAGGGTTAGGGGATAGCGCACGTTGGACACGCCCACCTGATCGATTTCAATGCCGCGCCCGTCCTGCGAGTTTTGTATATCCGGTAAATCCATTTCATCTCCTAAGCGAAAGTATCGGCAAAAAATTCCGCCCAATATACCCGAAAACGCAAAATGGTCAATCCCCTAAAAATGATCGACAGAATACTCGCAACCCTCGCGTGCGCGTTCATCCGGGTCTATCAATACGCCCTCGCGCCCCTGACGCGCTTTTTCACCCTCGCGCCCAGTCCGTGCCGCTATTTCCCCACCTGCTCGCACTACGCCCTCGAATCGTTTCGCCGCCACCCTTTCGCGCATGCCCTCGTCCTGACCCTAAAGCGCGTTGCGCGTTGCCATCCGTTTGCCAAAGGGGGCTACGATCCGGTTCCGCAACGGCGAAAAACGCCCCCAAATGACCGCGGCTGAAAGGCAAAAGCCGCAACGTCCCCATCCGTTGTAGGAACCCCGTGACCGTCCTCGCACCAGTGCTCTGCCCCTGTCGCTTGGAGTTGGCGGTTGAATGGCCTTATCCCCTTTTACGTCTCCCTTCTTACGCTTTTCTTAAGGTTGAGGGCAAGGACAGCACGGGGGCCTGTCCCTACAACGGATGTGGGCAAGGGGTGATGGGACTGCCCTTTTCTCTACTCTCCCCATTCCTCTCCCCCTCTCTGCCCTCTGCCCCACTCTCGCCTTTCATCCGCCTTTCATCCCCTAATCCGCGTAATCCGCGATTCAGACAACCTCCCCACTCCCTCCGCCCCACTCTCGCCTTGCCTCTCGCCTCTTGTATCTTGTATCTTCGGACAGGCACGGGGGCCTGTCCCTACGATGAACGGCTGTCGCCAGTTGTACCCCGCTCGTGCCTTTTGTGCCTTTTGTGGCTAAACTCCCGTCTCACCTCTCCCGTCTTGCCGCCTCTTCCCTCTCCCGTCTCCCGTCTTTCCGACAGATCATCGTCATCCACGGGCGGGCTGGCAACCGCGCACACAGACACGGATTGCGCGCCCGCGGCTCGCAGAACGAGAACGCACGCATTGAGCGTCGCGCCGGTGGTGATGACATCGTCGATCAAAAAGATGTCGCGGCCCGCAATGGTCGCGGGTTTCCGCACGCGGAACGCGCCCATCACATTGTATTGGCGTTCAAAAACGCCCAAGCGCGTTTGCGTGGAGGTGGCGCGGACGCGGTTCAGCGCGTTGGGAATCACGCGAATGCCCGATACCCGGCCCGCGGCCCGTGCGATTACCTCGCTCTGATTGTACCCGCGCGCGCGTTTTTTGGTCGGATGGAGGGGCACGGGGACGATCACCGAATCCGGATTGACCGCATTCGCAATCCGCTGCCCCAATGCCTCGCCGAGGATTTGCCCGGGCAGGGTTTTGCCCCGGTATTTGAGCGCGTGAATCATAGCCCGCACGCAGTCGTTAAACCGGTACAAAATCACCGTTTGATCAAATTCGCATTCAAAATCCTCCTGCGTCCAATCCTCGAACTCCTCCGCGCAGGCATCGCATATCCCCGGCGCGTCCGGCAACGATGTGCTGCAAATCAAGCAGGACGACGGATACACAAAATTGAGGGCCAAACGCCAGAGTTTTCGCGCTGTTTGCATCTTTTCCCTTTCCCGTTTTGGATTTTTAGCCTACTCTATAACGACCAGCCATCTTTCCCCTTTCCCACCTCTTTGCGGAGATTTGCCGTGTCTTTGGAAAACGCCCGTGCCATCGCATTCGATTTCGACGGCACGCTTTTTGACTTGGCGCCCGTCGTCAAAGCCGCCCGCAAGCGCGTGGCAACCCTTCTCTTTGCAAACGGCTTTTTCGCCTCTCGGGCCTACGTGGTCAAACGCATCGAGGTGCTCGAGCGCAAACACGGCCCGTATTATTCGTCCTCGCCCTATTATTTTGCGTTTTTCGACATCGCCAAAGCGATCTTCAAGGACAAGCCGGACCGGGTTCTCGGCTTTCTCGACGAACAAAATACCGACCCAGACGCCGATCCCGTAGAAGCGCTCGTAGCCGAAATGGAGCGCGTGTACAACGCCGAGGAAGTCGAGGATATTCGCCCGTATCCAGATGTTTTGCACACCCTTCGGGAACTGCGGATCGCGGGCTACAACCTGTTCTTGGTCACGCTGGGCAGGTCGCGGCGGCAGCGCAACAAAATCGACCGCTTGGGCATTGCCCCGTATTTTGACCGCATCATCAACGAAGGCCCGCCCGCGCATGCGTACTGGTTTTCAGAGCTCATGGAAAGGCACGACCTCTCGCCCGACCAACTCGTCGTCGTCGGGGATAGGACGCACGACGAAATCCGCGCGGGCAATCGCCAAAACCTCACGACCGTCTGGCTGCGCCGCGGCAGATTTTCTCGGGAAACCCCCGCGTTGGGCGACCGCCCGGATTACGAAATCAAGTACCTCGCCCAACTCTCGACCTTGCTCCACCTCGCGCGCTTGGGCAAAACCCCGGATCAGCTCAAGGTCGCGGTGATCGGCGGCGGCACCGGATTGCCCACGGTGTTGCGCGGGTTGCGGCCCTATACCCATCATCCGACGGCGGTCGTCGCGGTGACCGACACGGGCGCGTCTTCCGGGCGCATCCGCTGGAATTTGGGCGTGCAACCCCCGGGCGACATCCGCAACGCCCTCACCGCGCTCGCGGATCCCGAGCGGATCTCGCAAGGGCTTTTCCGCGTCTTTCAACACAGGTTTCCCAACAGCGAGCAAGCGTCCGGCATTTTTAAGAACGACCACATCGGCAACTTCTTGGTCGCCGCGCTCACGCAACAACTCGGGGATTTTCACGCGGCCATCCAAACCGCGAGCGACATGTTGCACGTACAGGGCGCGATTTTCCCCGCGAGTACGGACAATGTCGATATTTGCGCGGAACTGGCAAATGGCGAACACCGCTACACCGAATGGATGGTCAGAAAGCCCGGCAAGCCGCCCCTCGAGCGGGCCTATCTCGTCTCGAACACCGCGCTTTTGAACGAACTCCATCGCGAGGACAGCGCGCTCGAGCGCACGGTCGATCCCGAAACCGGACAGGTCGAAATTCGCGCGTGTAAGGGACAAGATGTGGGGTTGGAACAAAATCGGATCCGCGCGCCGCGCGGCGCTTTGCAAGCCATTGCCGCCGCCGATGTCGTGGTCATTGGGCCGGGCAGTTTGTTCACCAGCGTGATCACCAACCTCCTCATCCCCGACATTCAGCAGGCCCTGATGGACCGCGCGCGGGGCAAAACCATCTACGTGTGCAACATCGTCACCCAACCTGGGCAGACCGATCGCTTTCGCGCATCGGATCACCTCAAAACGATCCTCGGCCACTTTCCCAAAGATCGGCCTCCGGGTACCATCGATCACATGCTGGTGCAAGACCCTCGGGTTTTCCAAACGCCCAAAAGCCGCGCGTGGCATCCCTTGCTCGAGCAGTACAAAAGAGATGGCAAAATTCTCGTCGATTGCGATTCGGAAACGCTCGACGCGATGGGCGCGTGGACGCGGGCGGACTTCGTCGAGGAATTTCAACCCGAAGCCACCGAGCGCGGGGTGGGCGATTTCATCAGCCACGATCCCGCCAAAGTCGCCGATGCGATATGTCGCGTTTTCTGCGGTTTGGCCGTGCCGGATTACTGGGGGATGGATGGGGTTTAGCGGTGGCAAAGCGGAATGCTGAAAACAATCACAGGGGTAGCTCAAATGACCAAAAAAGTGAAAGGCATCATCTTCGATCTCGACGATACCTTGTTCGACTGCACGGGGCAACTCACCCAACCGGCCAGGCGCAGGGCCGCGCGCATCCTCGCGTCCGCCCATCCGGACTTCGCCATCGAAACCGCGTGCCAACAGCAGGAAGCGCTCGCCCAAACCCATGAATTTTCAGAGGCGATTCGCGTGATCGGTGGGCGATACGGCATTTCGCCCCGCATCGTCCAACGGGCACTCGACGCGTACAATTCTAGCAAGGTCGAAGCCATCGCGCCATTCCCGGACGTGCCCGACACCCTTGCGACATTGGTTCGGCGCGGTTACGCACTCGCCATGGTCACGGCGGGCATTCCCGACCGCCAGCGCGCAAAAGTGAACCTGCTCGGCTTGGGCGATTATTTTAGCGAAACCGACAACACGCTCATCTTGTGCGACACCCGCAAAACCGACAAAGGGCCATGCCTCGCGCAGGCCGCAAAAACCCTCGCGCTACCCCACGGCCAAATCCTCTGCGTGGGCGACAAACTCACCGAAGAGATCGCCGCCGCCAATGCCCTGGGCATGACCACCGTTCGCATGCGCCACGGGCGGCAAAAACACCGAACGCCGCAAACGCCCATCGAGCACCCCGATAGCGAAATTGACCGCATCTCGCAAGTGCTATCACTCCTGCCGTGACGCATCCCTCGTCGGTCGGATTTTGCGGGCGAAAGGACGGGCCCGGGGCCTGTTCCTACGGGTTGATGGGCAAGGCGGAGACAGAGCAATGTTTTCGCCTTTTGCGTTTCCGTGCTTTTGAACGGGCTGTCGCCAGTTGTACCCCGCTCATGGCTCATCCCAACTCACTCCTCGCCCGAACCCGAATCTCATCCCCGCGCTCGATGCCGAGCACGCGACTTGCATTGCCTCCGCGAACCGCGATTTCCAACGTGTCCAAACTGCCGTAAAGCGCGAGTGCGCGTTCCTCTGCGGCATTGGCATACGTCTGGTCTATCCGATCAAAACGAGTCTCGCCTAGGGCGATCTCAAACGCGCCATCGGGAAATTTTTCGTCGATGCGCGCCCGAGAGATCATCGAGATGGCATTGCCAAAATGATCCACGCTGACCACCCGCCCGATGAGTACATCGCCCTCTTCTTCAACGCCCCACAAATCGCAGGCGATCGGATCGTCAATTTCCGGCCCCACCGCGTCACAGGGCACGCCCGTAAGCAAACGCGCTCCCACAGGTGCGAACACATCGCGTCCGTGAAATGTCGAACTGACCTGCGGCCGCATCAACGCTGCATTTTCTATCGCCACAATCCGCCGCACGGCCTCGTGCGCGTAAACCCATGAAAACAGGCCATTGTCCGGCCCGATGTACGCAAAGTGCTCGGTTTCGACGACAATGCCCCTGCGGTCGCCGCCCACGCCTGGGTCGATCACGCCGACGTGTACTGTGCCCGCTGGAAAAAATCGGCACGCACAATACATGGCAAACGCCCCCGCAACAATGTCCTGCGGGGGCACCTGATGGGTAATATCCACGATTTGCGCGTCCGGCAAACAGGTGAGCACCACGCCCTTCATCGCGGCGACATAACCATCGGAAACGCCAAAATCCGTTGTCAATGTCAAAATTCGGTTCATAGCTGATTTTACTCGCGCAAAGCGTTTGGCAATTCGCGTCAATTCCCCGGCATCCGCAACAAAATGATCGACGATTGAATCCGCAACCCGCCCAACGCGACAAACATCGCGATCTGAATGCCGAGCATCCAGCGTTGATCCGCGCGCAAATCCCGAATGTCCCCGCACATGTCGTCCAATCGCCTGTGAATCCCCTCGAGCGCGGTTTCAATTCGCACGATCCGAACCTCATGATTACTCTGTAAATTAAGTTATTCTCAATTTTGATACGCACAAATCAGCACCGACATTGCTCGCTTTTCTAAAGCGTTTGGTCCTAAGAAGCCATCTAAAAACTCGGACCGCCATTGAGAGAGCCACAAAAGCATTCGCTTTTCGCAGGTCAAAACCCTACCTATCAAAAAAATAGGATGCCTTGATTCCCCCCTTCCTCGCAGGAAGGGGGGCCAGGGGGGTAGGTCCCAATAATTTTTAGATGGCTTCTAAAGCATCGTGGGTTGCCTTTGATGCCTTCGGCGACCTACTTTTTTTCAACAGCAAAAAAAAGTAGGCGAGCGGGGTACAACTGCCCGAGCAGTTCAAAAATGCCGCTCTCATGCGCCGAGGGGCTAGGCACAGCGCAAAGCGCTTTTGTAATCGCACGACATGCGCCAGCCTGCAAGGTGGGTTGCAAAATGGATGTGGGTTGCGAGACGGACTTGCGCGCTGTGCCCGATGGTTTTGTTTGATGAGCTTTCGGGACGGCAAGGGTTGGGATGGCTTCTCTGAAGGACGGTGGAACAGCAAAGCGATCCCGATGATGAATTAGTTGGTACAGATGCGCGCTGGCCGCGTCCCTACGATTGCGCTTGCTTCTCACCTCTCCCCGCTTGCTTCTCACCTCTCCCGTCTCCCGTCTCCCGTCTCCCGTCTCCCCATCTTTGTTGCTTACCCACGCTGGCCGCGTCCCTACGATTGCGCTTGCTTCTCACCTCTCCGTCTCCCGTCTCCCGTCTCCCCGCTTGCTTCTTTCCTCTGGCAAACCACGATGTTTTCCTCGTTCATCGTCACCGCGGTCTCGCCCGCGACATTGGACGGGCTGTTTTTTTTAGGCATGCGTTTATTTGGGATATTCCGAACGATGGTTTCCCCGTGCGAAAATCCGTGTTGCCCGAACGCGAAAATGACGAACTCGTCTGTGGGAAGGGTGACGCCTTTTACCCTGCGATTGCCGACCACATAGCAAATTGTCGCCCGCTTCGAAAGCGCGGCGGCCACCGCGTTGATGCTGCGCTCGAGATCGACGTAGAACGCCTCGACCTGGCGCGCGCGTTTTTCATCCACAGAACGGATCGCTTCTATCGCCTCCGAAACCGGGGAATCACACAATTTTTTTTGGGTTCTGCTTCCGCCCATGGACATGCGATCAACTGTGCGCGAATCTCGTAGGCCGATCCACTCGCCCGACAAACGCGAAAATTGACCATATGCAACGGTGGTTTGCGAATCGCCATAAGGCGGCGAGGTGAGAACCAAATCGAATCCGCCGGGCGGTTGCTTTTCGGGCCATTCGCCATTGGCGGTATTCCGATCCGACACGACGACCTCGACATCCTCGCGCCGATTTAGATACGCCTCCAACCCCCTGCGATTCCTGCTCAATTTCTCCCGAAAAGTGCCCAAAACATCCGGCTCGAAATTCTCCATTTTCTCGGGCGGAATGCGGTACAACTTAAACTCGCCCTTTCGCGTATAAGAACACGCCCGAACCGTCTCTGAAAACGCGACCCAAAAAAAATTGCGAACCGCCTCGTCCTCTATGGCTTTGATGTGGTGCCGCAGAAACGCGAGGCATTGCGTAACGCCTTTGGCAAACCAGTAATCCAAATTCAGGACATCGGGAACCGGCGCGTCGGGCACGCGCTTGGCGAACCCCATGCGAAAGATGGCGTCGTCCAAATCCTTTAGATAAAGATCGAGCGTTTGCAGGGAAATCGGAGTCGTCTTGGCCGTCGCGATCAACCGCACGAGGGGGTTGATATCGCAACCGACGCCGTTCATCCCAAAAATGGACGCCTCGACTAAAGATGTCCCCGTGCCGCAATAGGGATCGAGCAACCATCCGCCTTCAACGCCATACCGCTTCAACAACGCTCTCGCAATTTGCGGAATCATCATCGCGGGATAGTTGTGGAAACAATGCGTGTATTCCTTGGTATCCGTCTTTCTAAAATCCCACGCGCTATCCTTGTATTTGCGGCTCGAGATCATCACAGTATCTCCTCCCGCTTTCCAAAGCAAAAATTCAAGAATTTTTCCTCAATTCTAAAACCCGTCCCGTGATTTCTCACCGCGCCATTCTCTCGCAAGTGCATTCTCACATCAATGACGACGATATCTTTCCGAATCAAATCCTGTCAGGATTCGCAATGTACCATCGTCTCTCGGTCTATCCCATCAACTTCAGCAACAAACCGATCAAAACCAGCAACATCGAGATCTGAATCCCGACCATCCAGCGCAGAGACGCCCGAATGTCCCCGAGTTGCGTTTCAATCGCGCTCAACCGATTTCCGATCTCCTCGACAATCCCCTCCAATTTCGCAATCCGCCCCTCGTGTTCGAGATTTTTTTCATTTGTTATCGCCATCTGCTTCACCTCCTTTCTTTTATGAGATTGACTCTCCTCCCTCAAAACACATTCGCCTCTTTCATGCTCAAAAACCGCTCCGATCCCACGATCAGATGATCCAGCACCTCGATCCCCATGATCTCGCCGGCTTGCACCATGCGGCGCGTGAGTTCGATATCTTCTCGGCTCGGGGTGACATCGCCGCTGGGGTGGTTGTGCGCCAAAATCACGCTGGCAGCCGACGACCCCACGGCTGGGGCGAACACTTCTCGGGGATGCACGAGGGAGGCGTTGAGCGACCCGATAGACACGTCTTCGCGGCAGATCACCTGATTGCGCGCATTGAGAAACAGGGCGACGAAGTGTTCCTTGCGCCGATCTTTAATGTCCGTGAGCAGCCCCACGACATCGGCCGGGCTGGTGATCGAAGGCGCGATCCCCATGCCCTGATTGAGGCCGCGTTTTGCCAATTCAAATCCCGCGATCAACCCCGACGCCTTTGCCCGCCCAATGCCTTTGATGGTCGTCAGGGCTTCCAGATCCATGTCCACGAGCGCGTCCACCGAATAATGCCTGCATATCTCGCGGGAAACTTCCAGCACATTGCGGCCCTCGTATCCGGTTCGCAGCAAAATAGCGAGCAGTTCCTCATCGCGCAATGCCTCCGCCCCCAACTGCTCGAGTTTTTCCCTGGGCATGTCCACATCGGCCACGCCCGCAATCCCGCCTCTGTGTTTGATAAAGCCATTCATAGTCGATCTCCTCTAGGTCAACGGCTTGGGATCGCCGGATTCTCCGAGCCGCTAACGGATGGGTCACGCAGTTTTTTTTTGCATTACGCAAATTCAATGCCGATGCCCGGAGATTTTACAATCCATTTATTTATAGCGAGTTATGCGTAAAGCCGCGGCGCGTCAACACGCCACGATGTTCAACTTGCGCCCGCAGATGTGAACGCGCTGTTCACCGCGCGCAAACAAAAACGGCGCGCATCTCTCGACGCGCACCGTTCACAGGTGGCCCAATTTGATCGTCCCATCGGGGATAACGGGAGACCGCTCAAAGCCCGCGCGTCGCGATCTCGTACATTTCACCTGTGCAGGCCGCGAGCACTTGCTCGAGGGCGGGATAGGGCGCGCCATAACCGTCGATCAAGCCGGAGTGTTGCCGATCCTGTTTGCCCGCGACGAGGTTGGACGCGTCGATCAGGCCGCAATAGTGCCAGCCGACAAATTCCGGACGCGCAAAGGCCCGCCGAAAAAATTCATCGGTCCATTCCGCCCGCTGTTCGAGGCTATCGGCCACCGGGCCGTAGGGCCGCGGCATGGTGTCGGCGATCATCGTGAACGCAGAATCGCCATTGATAAAGGGCTTATCGGCGATTTGAGACCAGCGATCTAACCCGGGCTTCTGCACTTCGTAGCGCGCGTACATCTGGTAAAACGCGATGTCGGTCAACGCGCTCGTGATCGGCAATACCGTATCGAGCGAATCCGTGTTGGCATTGATCTTGTCGCCGACGAACAGGTGATTGGGATCGCATCGCCGAATCGCATCCCGCGCTGTTCGGTAGTACTTTGCAACGACTTTTTTGAGAAACTCGACATTATCGCGCGTTTCGTTTCCATTGGACAGATCCGTGTGTGATCGCCATCCCTCGGCGGTTTGGAGCGCGTCAAACGAATCGAACGACGTGCGATACGTCGCGTTGAAATCGCCGATCCGCCCGCGGTACAGATCGCGCATCGTCCGCACATAAGCCTTCTTTCCAGGCGCGTTGCCGCCCAAATTTCGCAACCGCCGCGGCCAACCGATTCGGGCAGGCCGTCGCGCGCCGCCAATGACGTCGGGCCGTTCCCTGCAATCCTCTTCCGTCAACAGCGGGCAGTCGGTCATCGCATAGCCGAGCAGGAACGGATCGTCCTTCGCAGGGGCCGCAAATTCCCTCGCCATCCGATCGCAGTGCGCTGCAAACCCGTCGGCAAAGACATCCACGAAATTGGCGTCGGGGATTTCCCCTTTCCAATGTGGGAGATCGACAAAACAAATCGGCAACATATAGGGCATAGAGGGCTGTGGGGTATTGACGACGGACAACTCGGTGTGAACGCCGACCGTATTGAAGCCGTACTGCCGACACGTCTGGAGGAACCATTTCCGGAGGGCGGGCGCGAATCTGGGATCGTTCAGATCGTCCAACCCCAACCGCTTTTTCCATGCCTCGCCGTTGTAGGACTGCTTCCACAAATGGGGATGCAGATGGTTGATCCCAAAACTCAAAAACGCATTTCCCTCGGGCGTAACGAGCCACCACCTTTCGTCCTTCTCGACGCGAAAGAAGCCCGTCGCCTCGAACCTTTTGCCCGTCCAGCCGCCGAATCGATCAAAAGCGATGGCATCTCGGCGCGATTCACCCCTTTTCATTTTTGTGCCTCCAGGTGGTTATTGACGTACTCTCTCGATAATTTTTTTTGCATTTCCGCGATACATCCCCTGCGCGGAAGCAAGCGGGTCTCGCGGGCGATGCAATAAAATAGCCTCTCGGGTTCATGAAACGCCTTGTGCTTTGGCGTCGTCACTGCAAAAACAAGTGCGCGGTGAGCCCGAGATAAATTGCGTAGAGCACCAGCAGGACAACTCCTTCGCCGCGAGACAGGCGATGCCGCGTCCGCATCATCGCCAGCATGGCGACGACGATGATCAGCATCGCGGGAAAGGAAAAGTGAATCACTCGCACTGGCACAATCAGGGGATTCACCAGGGCAGACGCGCCTGCGATCCAGCAAATATTCAAAATATCCGCGCCCAAAATATTGCCCACCATCAACTCGCCGTGGCCCTTGCGCGCAGACGTCACCGCCGTGGCGATTTCGGGCAGGGATGTGCCAATGGCGACGACGGTCAGCGCGATCACCGCGTCGCTGATGTTCAAAAACGCAGCGATAGCCGACGCGGAATCCACGATAAAATGGCTCGTCACCAGCACGCCGATCAGCCCCAAGCAGAACCAGAACATCAACCCGCCCAAGCCTTTGCCGGCTATCGTTTCCTCGATCTCCGCCAGCTCTTCAAAACCGTCCGCGGCTTGCGAATTTTTTCGGGTGACATAGGCAAACGCGGTATAGGCCACGAAGAGCGCGACCAGCACGCCGCCCTCCAATCGCCCCAGTGTCCCGTCAAACGCCATCGCATACGCGACCACATCTATGGCGATGAGAAAGATGCCCGTCGTCTTCAACAAATAGGGATTGATGGCAATGGCGGCGGGCGCGACCAATGCGCCTAGGCCCAATGCGACCCCATCGTCGACGATCACGGATCCCACCGCATTGCCCAGCGCGATTTCGGGTTTGCCCTCGAGGGCGGACATCACGGAAACCGCCAATTCCGGCGAAGTCGTCGCCAAGCTCATCAGCACGATGCCGATCAACATTTTGGGCACGTTGAAATATTCGGCGATACCCACCGCGCCATCGACGAACCAGTTTGCACACTTTGCCAACGCGGCAAAGCACAAAATCAAAATCCCCACATCATACCAAATGTCCACGAGCCCTCCTGTTTTGCAATCCGTTGCTTTTCGTTTCGCGCCGTTCCGCGTTTTTCGCCGTTTGTTTTCCCGTTTGACTGATCCCTTGCCTATACCTCAAACACCTCACTCGGGCGGTCTTGTTCGGCGACACAGAGATCGAAATCCCGAATCCCATGACCGCGCAACTGATCGATGCACGTTTTGCGCGCCAAATTCGGACAGTTGTTTTTCTCGCTCAAATGCGCCAAGACCGCGCGTTGCAATCCCTCTGCGGCCAGGTCGCCCAGGGCTTCGGCGGCCCCGTGGTTTGACAAATGACCGTGCGTGCTGCTGATCCGCATTTTCAAATCCCATGGATAGGGGCCATCCATGAGCAGGTCGCGGTCGTAATTGGTTTCGATGACTACGAGATCGGCGCGGCGCATGTGCTGATACACCAGTTGCGTCACCTTGCCCATGTCGGTTGCCACGGTCACTTTGGCGCGGCCATCTGTCACGGAGAAATTCACGGGATCCTCGGCGTCATGGGGCAATCGGAACGCCTGAAAGGACAGGTCTCCAATGGCAAAGCCTTCGTCATTTTCAAACACGCGAATTTGTTCCGCGCCGCGAAAGGTCTTTTTCGATGCGTCCAACGTGCCTTGGGTCATCCAAACCGGGAGCCCATACCGCCGCGCCATCACGCCCACGCCCCGGAGGTGATCGGCGTGTTCATGGCTGACGACAATGGCATGCAACCGCGCGGGATCGATGTTCCGGCTGTGCAACCGCTCTTCGATCTTCTTGCCCGTCAAACCCGCGTCGATCAGCACGCTCGAAGCCCGGTTTTGAACGCAAATTGAATTGCCGCCACTGCCACTTGCCAACAAACAAATTTTCACTCGTCAATTCCTTTCTAAAGAGCGGCGCAATCCGCGCCCTCGGTCGCCATGTCATACGCATCGCCCTTGCGAAACATCCGCGACCGCACGCCGCCATACACATGAGACGCATTGCCAAAGTTGAAATCGGACAGCACTTTGGCGCGCGGATCGGCATCGCTAAGTTCCTTCCTCAACGATGGCTTCCAACTGATTGATGAGCGGTGACAATTCGTTCGTTATCGTGCTCCACAATATGTTTAGATTAACGTTATCGTATTCGTGAACGATCCGATTACGCATTCCGATTATCAGGGGCCAAGGAATTTCCAGATGGCGTTGTTGCGTCGCTGAAGAGACCCTATTGGCGGCCTCGCCGACAATTTCCACCAACCGCATCAAGGCCAGTTGCATGACCCGGTTACCTTTCAGTTCATCCGCGCTTGCCTCGCCCAATAAATCTACGGCTTCCCTGGCGTGAATAAGCATATCGACGAGGCTTACCCCGTCATCGCGTTTGCTCATAGAGTTCCTCCGCCGAATGGAGTATTTCCTCCCGGAGCAACCCGTTGGGATTAGCTTCAACTCCCTCGAAGGTGTGCAAATCGGCTTTTCGCCCCAGGATCTCGCCCAGTTCAAGCTCCAATCCCGTCAGTCCCATGTAGCCAATGCGCGTCCCCGGCTCAAATTCCACGAGCACATCCACGTCGCTCTCCGGGCCGAAATCGTCTCGCAGCACGGATCCAAAGAACGCCATGCGCCGAATGCGGTTGCGCTGGCAGAACGCGGCTATCGCGTCTCTCGAAATCTCGATTTTCGCATTCATATCGCCACCTCCACGAACATCGCCCCCCTAACAGAAATTCCTCAGGGCCTTTGATTCGCGATCCAAAACGGCTTTCACCTGCCACTCTTCAACGCCGTGAAACCAATCGAGAAACTCCTCGGTGGAAGCTCCCTCTCGCAGATTCTCGAACAGGGCATAGACGGGAACGCGCGTTCCGCGAAACACCCAAGTTCCGCTCACTTTGTCGGGATGGCGTTCGATAGCCGTGCAGGTATCCCAATTCAGCATGAGATCATCCCCATCATCGCGTTTGCTCATAGAGTTCCTCCGCCGAATGGAGTATTTCCTCCCGGAGCAACCCGTTTGTCAGGGCATTGATGGGTTGTTGTGCGTTGTTCATGGGACCTATCCCCCTCGCCGCTGTGTCCTTCGTACCACCTGCATTCTCCTCTTGTCTGAATCACAGATTACGCGGATTTTGGGATTGCGCGGATGCCCCCCACCGCCTTCCCGCCGCCGTGTCCCTCGTACCACCTACACCCTTCACCCTACCTGCGTTCCCTCAATCCGCGTCCTCTGCCCTACTCTCACCTTTTCTTTTTGCTCTCTGCCCGTTGCCTTACTCTCGCTTTTAATCCGCCTTTAATCCGCTAATCTGTGTAATCCGCGATTCAGACAACTTACCCACGCCCTCTGCCCGTTGGTCGACTGCTGATCGCCGCCCGCGGCGTCTCATCTACTCATTCACGATCCGCGCGATCCAGATGCTGATTTCGTACAGAACCACGAGGGGCAGCGCCATGAGGAGTTGGGACAGGGGATCGGGCGGGGTCAAAATGGCGGCGAGGACGAAGCCGATCAAAATTGCGTACCGCCGTCCGGTTCGCATGCGCGCCCGAGTGGCAATGCCCACCTTTGCCAAAAAGAAGGTCACCACCGGCAATTCGAACACCAGCCCAAAAACCACGATGAGGCGCAGCACGAACCCGATGTACATGCCGATGTCGAATTGCGGCATCACACTTGTGTCCACCGTCATGCCCACGAAAAACGCGATGGCGAGCGGGATGACCAGCCAGTACGCCAAAATCGCGCCCAAGACAAAACAAAAGGTGGAGGACGCGATCACAAAAGTGATGAACCGCCGCTCGCCTGCGAACAGGCCGGGGGAGACGAAGATCCAGATTTGGTACATCAAAAAGGGCAGGGCCAAAATCGCGCCGCCGACCAGCACGATTTCCAACTTGACCATGAACATGCCCATGGGCTTGAGGGTTTGCAACACGAGCGCGTTTTCCTGCGTTCGCGCCGGGTGGATCAGCAAGGCCAAGATATCGTTGACGAAAACCCCGCACGCGATCGCGCCTGCGATGATCGCGCTCAACCCCTTGAGAATGCGCCACCGCAGTTCCTCCAAGTGATCGAGAAAGGGCATGGGCTTGCCGTCCTCCGGCAATTCTCGCTCCGGCGGCGCTATCGCGGGCACCGTGCCCTCGGGCCGCGCAGGCTCCTCGTCGGCTTTTTCGCGGCGGCGGATGAACGCGAGTGCCAACCCCATCAGCGCGATCAGCCCGCATCCCTGCGCGAACGAATCCCCGAACCGCACGTAGAGCGTCCGATCTTTGCGCGGCGCGATGGCGCGTTCTAATACCGCGGTGTGAAACAGCCCGGTGTTTTGCCATTGCCGCCCGTGCGGATCGACGAATAGGGACATCCCGGTATTGGCGCAGCGCACCACCCAACGCCTGTTTTCAATGGCCCTGAAGGTCGCGATCTCGGCGTGTTGATACGGCGCGGACGTGCGCTTGTACCACCCGTCATTGGTAATCACGACCAGGAACTCGGCACCTTGGCGCACCAGTTCCCGGGCGAGCCAGGGGAACGCGGAATCAAAGCAAATCACGCCGGAGAACTTTCCCCCCGGCACCTCGAAAACCGTGCGTTCAACCCCGCCTTCAAAATCCCCGCTGACGTATCCCCCGCCGCTCCATCGAATGTCGCGCAAGAACGCGAGCACCTCGGGAAACGGCGCGCGCTCTCCAAACGGCACGACCTTCACCTTGTCGTAATGCGGCAACGCGCCTCCGCCCGGTTTGAACAAGAAGGACGAATTGTAA
The DNA here is from genome assembly GCA_965242535.1 of Candidatus Latescibacterota bacterium. Lineage (GTDB taxonomy): Bacteria > Latescibacterota > UBA2968 > UBA2968 > UBA2968 > VXRD01. The sequence continues at coordinate 2,054,742 of OZ251458.1, read as the reverse complement.
TACCGGTCTCGCGTTGCGGCTTCGTAGCGGTTGGCCCCTGTGTACAGGTAAATCCCCAGGGAATCGACCAATGCCTGCACCCGCGCTTGGTGCGCCGCATCGTGCAAGGGTCGATCGCTTTGCAAGTACGCGGGCACCGCGGCCTCTGACCACACGATCAACCGCGCCCCTTTTTTTGCCGCGTCGATGGTCAGGGGTTTGAGCGCGTCGAAATTGTGGTCGAATCCCCAGTAGGATTTCTCGACGGGCGAGACATTTTGTTGCACGATGGCGACGTTGAGATCGCCTTTGGCGAGGGGTTCGGCTACGCGCCACAAGCCGAATCCCAATGGCGCGGCAAATGTCAAAATCAACGCGCCGACCCACAGCCCGCGCCGCGCATTTTGGACGATTTCGTACGCGATGAGATTGACCACCACCACCCAAAACGACACGCCATAGACGCCCGTGGCTTCGGCAATTTGGATCAGCGGCAAATAATCCACTTGGGAATGCCCGAGCAGCATCCACGGAAACCCCATGTCGCCGAGGGTGTTGAAATACTCAAATCCCACCCACAAAAAGGGCATCAGCCACAGCCCCCACCTGCCAAAGCGCGCCCAGGCAACGGACCACAAAGAGACGAACAACCCCCTGAAAAGCGCCATGTAGAAAATGGCACCTGCCATACCCGGCGGCGTGATCCACGCGATCCAGTAGATGGTCGCGCCGTAAAAGATGACGCCCTGCAAAAATCCCGCGCCAAACGCCACGCGGCCGCGCAGGTTCGCGGCAACGGGCATGAGGGGCAACAAACTGAGGCACGCGAGAAACCCGAATGGCAACGGCGGAAATGCCGCGGCCATTAGCACGCCGGATAAGATGGGATAGCCGAGCGATAATTTCCAATCCCGTTTTATTGCGTCCGACATTTTTCCTCTTCAATAAAAATCTGTGTTGCGAAAAGCACAAAGATTTTGGAATATAAATGAGGGTCAAATTTCTGTCAGTAAAAAAAGGGGTAATGAGCTGTTGCGTATAACGAGAAATTCGATACGTCGTCGGGGCGTAAAATTTTACACCCGTACCCATACGCCCGTACACCCGTACCCATACGCCCGTACACCCGTACCCATACGCCCGTACACCCGTACCCATACGCCCGTACACCCGTACCCATACGCCCGTACACCCGTACCCATACGCCCGTACACCCGTACGCCCGTATGCCCCGACGCGGCAAGCCCCGTGAAGCGTCTATTGGAACACCGACAAATGTCCTTTGAATTTGCGAGATGGATCGTTGCAGATTTCAAACATTTTTGTAGGTACAAAGGAGCGGTATCGCCCATGTTGCCCGATCTCCATTCCGAACTCCGCGCATTGTACCGGCAAAACCGCTATCGCGTCGTGCGTTGCGTGGAAACGTGCCAAGAGCCTCGCATTCGCATGGACGGTCGGGAATTTGTGCTCTTTTGCTCCAACAACTATTTGGGCCTCGCCAACCATCCGGCCCTCAAGCGCGCGGCCATTGACGCGCTCAATGCGTATGGCAGCAGCACCGCAGCGTCCGCGTTGATTTCCGGCTATATGACCCCGCACGCCGAACTCGAAAACCGCATGGCCCGATTTTTGGGCACGGAAGCCGCGATCGCATTTCCCACGGGGTACACTGCCAATCTGGGGGTTATCCCCACGCTGATCGACCGAGACGACATCATCTTCAGCGACCGCTTGAACCACCGCAGCATCATCGACGGCTGCCGCTTGTCGCGCGCGCGCATCGCGGTCTATCGCCATTGCGATGTCGCCCATCTCGAATCCCTGCTCAAAACCGCCGCGGACTATCGCCGCCGCCTCATCGTCACCGATGGCGTCTTTTCAATGGACGGGGACATCGCCCCCCTGCCCGAACTCGTCGCCCTCGCCGAACGCTACGAGGCGATTTTGATGGTGGACGACGCCCACGCGACCGGCGTGCTCGGCCCCGATGGCCGCGGCGCGTTTGACCACTTTGGCTTGTCGCCCGCCGCGATTGACATTCACATGACCTCGGGCAGCAAGGCCCTAGGCGCGTCCGGGGGATTTATCTGCGGCACCTCGGCGCTCATCGACGCGATTCGCAACCGCGCGCCTGCCTATATTTACACGACCGCGATGCCGCCCGACGCCTGTGCATCCACCGCCGCCGCGATTGACCTCATCCAACGCGATGCCCGATCGCGCCACCGCCTTTGGCGCAATACAAAAATCATCCGCGACCGCCTTCTGTCCATGGGCTTTGACCTCGCGCGATCCCAAACGCAGATCCTACCACTGTGCGTTGGCGACGCGCAAAAAACCGTTGCGATTTCCGATTATCTCTACGAGCGCGGCATCTATCTCTACGCCATCCGCCCGCCCACCGTGCCCGAGGGCCAAAGCCGTTTGCGCCTGTCGGTGATGGCAACCCATACCGATGGGGATATGACGCGGTTGTTCGATGCCTTGTCCGCGGCGCGCCGGGCGTTTTTTTAATTTTCGAGCCAGCGAGCACACCATGTCCCATACCCTCGATCACATCCGCATCGTCTTGGTTGAGCCCAAAGAACCCGGCAACATCGGCGCGGTGGCGCGGGCCATGAAAAACACCGGCCTGTCGCGCCTGTACCTCGTCAATCCGCCGGACCACACCAGCGGCGCGGCCCGCGCTATGGCGCACGGGTCCGGCGATATCCTCTACGGCGCCACCGTCGTCTCCTCCCTGGCCGCCGCGCTGGAAGACGTGTCCCTCGCCGTGGGCACATCCCATCGCAAACGCCGCGAATTTGACATCGTACACCCGCCGCAAACCGCGGTGGACAAACTCTTGTCCCTGCCCACAAATCACGCGGGCGCGCTCGTTTTTGGCCGAGAGGAAAACGGCTTGACCAATGACGAAATCCAGTTGTGCCAGATGATCTCGCGCATTCCCTCGGCGGTGCGCTATCCGTCTCTCAACCTGTCGCAAGCCACCTTGATTTACGGGTACGAACTCTTTCGCGCTACCCATTCCGAAACGCCCTACAAACCCTCTGATTCGGATTTGGCGAATCACCGCGAACTCGAATCCATGTACGACCACATGCAATCCGCGCTCGATAAACTCGGCTTTGTCTCGCGCCACCGGCCGCAGACCTTCATCCGCTCCATCCGCCGAATTTTCAACCGCATCGACATGGAACACCGAGACGTGGCGACCGTCCATCGCATCTTTCGCCAGATAGACCGCTTCGTCGCGCGGCATGGGCTGGATGATGAGCAACGGGCAGATGAACGCGGATGAAAGCGAACGCCGACTTGCAAACCCGCGATGAAGTCCTCACCATCACATCGAGAAAATCATCGCGGCGGGCCAACGCCTGTCCGCAACCGTGACTCGTCGAGGGATTCCAGTATATTTAGGACAACAGAAAATCAATTTCGTATGAGAATCAGTGGTCAGTCCGCTCCACTGCCCCAACGAATTGCGATGAACCGCTACGCAACGGTACCCCATCCGCTATTCGTCTCACTTTTCTAAAGTGCATCCAAAGGCGAGTAACGGTGAAGACCGAAAAAATCCCAAATTCTCCCTTGACGAATTGGGATTCTCTGAGTATCTTTTCGCGTCTCAACAAGTCGCAACCCATCACCTTCAACCCGGGAATCCATCGTGTATATGTGCAATCCCACACCATTGGGCTGAGTGTCCTGGTACGACATTCACGGTGACGCGAGAAATTTGCTTTTGATCTCGCCATCGTCGCTTCTCCCTCACGTCTCCCCAGGATCGCTCGCAACACAACGCACGCGCTTTTGTCGCGCTTGGGGAGGCTGTATGGCTTGTTACAAAAAAAAACAGGGCCATCCCTCGCCGGATGGCCTTTTTTTTGGGCCACTGCACGACCAAAACGCGGTGGCCCTTTTCTTATCGGAGGCGCGATGACGATTTGACAAACGAGTTGCAAAATCGGGACGGGTATCGACAGAACGGAGGTTCGACATGACGCCAGTACAAACAAAAAGGTCCTCACGCGAGTCTTTGGCCGGACGCCGCGAGGACCTCTGAGCACACCGATCAGTACGTGCGGTGTTCGCACAATTTAGGACAAATTTTCGGTAACTGCAAATGGAATATAAACTTGGGGAGAAACGGGGAGACGGGAGAGGGGAGACGGGAGACGGGAGACGGGAGACGGGAGAGGCGAAAGGCGAAAGACGAAAGGCGAAAGGCGAAAGGCGAGAGGCGAGAGGCGAGAGGCGAGAGGTGAGGGGAATTGCAAAATCTGAAGAACATCGGGTTTTGCATTCTGATCATCGTCGCGCTCATCACGGGTTCGTATGCCCTGACCGCCTTGCGCGACATCTTTCAGGTTTCGCGTGAAGTGCCCGCCGAGTGGGAAATGACCGCGACGCCTGACGAGATTGACGAATAAATCGACAACCATTCACAAAAGGGTGCAAACCATGCCGTATGCAGAAGAGAGGGACTTGGTGCGCCGCACCTTGAACGGCGATGCCAGTGCTTTCAACAGGCTTTACAAACGCCATCACCCCCGGATTTTGGCGACGCTGATCGGGCGAACCCAAAACCGACACGATGCCGAAGATCTGATGCAAGTGACCTTCATGCGCGCCTATCGCGGTTTGGCCGGGTTTCGCGGCGATGCCGCATTTTCGACTTGGCTGATGCAAATTGCCCTGAATGTGTGTACCACGCACCTGCGCGCCAAACAAGCCCGCAGGTCATGGCAAAAGACCATCGAAGACCCGCAGTTGGGGTATCGAGACACGTGGGAGCCCGCGGATACAGAGCGGCCCGACGACGCGCTGTATCGCAAGGAATGCCGCGAAACGCTCGAAGAACGCATCGCAGAATTGCCACGGCAATATCGCCACGCCGTGCGATTGCGCTATGTGCAAGATCGATCTTATGCCGAAATTGCCCGAGAGCTCGGCGTGCCGATGGGCACGTTGAAAACCTGGCTGCACCGGGCGCGACACCAGTTGCAAGCCTCGCTCGACGAGACCGAACTCGCGGCGATGTAATACGAAATTGATTTTCGATTGACCTATGTACTGGGGTCACGGCTTCGGACAGGCACGGGGGCCTGTCCCTACGGTTAAAGGGGCCGGTGGCCTGCCCACTGCCCACCGGATTCGCGTTTTCGTAGTTTGTACCACTGACCGCTACCCGTCTTCCGTCTCCCGTCTTCCCCATCTCCCGTCTCCTTTACAGCCTTTCAGGCAGGCTCTAATGGCGGTTTCTTAAAACCCCTCAAACGCGCTGAGATCCACGATGCCATCGGGCAGGGCCGCGATGTGTTGCGCGAGGGCGAGGCGCGATTGGCAAAGCGCGGGATCGTCGGCCATGATGAGCACGTCTTCGAAGAAGCGATTGATGGGATCGCGCAAATCGGTCATCACTTGAATCAGCGCGGTGAGCTTGTCGTTGGCCGCGTCCATCGTTCGGCGGGCGGTCAAATAGGCGTTGTGCAAGGCCCGAGAGGCTTCTTCGGGATCGACATCGGGATCGAGGGGATGGCGTTTGGAGAGATCGCGCACAATGCGTTTGCACCGCGCGTGGGCGTGCAAAATATCGCGCCAGCGATCGGATTGGATCTGCGCGCTAAACGCGCTGGCGATCCGCTGGATCTGATGGGGATCGTCCAACCGCGCCGCTATCGCCGCAGAGATCGCGTCGTGGCGCAGGCCCTCGTCTCGCAACGCCACTTCGAGGCGGCGGATGATGAAGTCAAAAGCGGCGGCGAGGGCTTCTGGCCCGACCACAATGGGCAAGTGACGCGCCGCGGCCGAAAGCCCATCGCGCAGGGAAAAGTGGATGTCGTGGCCGATCAGCGTTGCGAGCAGGCCCAAGGCGTCTCGCCTGAGCCCGTAGGGATCCGCATTGGATCGGGGCGCGATGCCCGCGCCGAACAAACCGGCGAGGCTGTCGAGGCGGTCCGCGATGGAAACCGCCACGCCTGGGCGGGTTTGCGGCAGGGCGTCCCCCGGAAACCGCGGGTGGTAATGGTCTTCAATGGCGCGCGCCACGGCGTCTGGTTCCCCGGAAGACAGGGCGTAGTACCGGCCCATCACGCCTTGCAGGGAGGTCATTTCCACGACCATGCTGGTCGCCAAGTCCGCCTTGCACAATTTGGCCGCGCGCCGCGCCGTGCGTTTGTCTTCTTCCCCGAGTCCGAGCGCGTCCGCCAAGTCCCCCACGAGTTTTTCAATGCGGCGGGTTTTGTCGCGCATCGAGCCGAGTTTTTCCTGAAAAGTGAGGGTGTCGAGCCGGGGCAGAAAGTCCGCGAGTTTTTTGCTCGTGTCGTCGCGATAAAAGAACTCGGCATCGGCATAGCGCGCGCGAATGACGTTTTCATTGCCTTTGACCACGCGGTCGGGGTCGCCGGGCGCGCCATTGGACACGGTGATAAAGTGGGGTTTGAGCGCGCCTCGTTCGTCGAACACCGGGAAATACCGCTGGTGCTTTTTCATGACGGAGATGAGCACTTCGCGGGGCAGGGACAGGCGCGCTTCTTCAAAGCGACCGCAAAGCGCGTGGGGGATTTCCACGAGATCGGTCACTTCGTCGAGCAAATCCGGATCGTCCGCCGCGATGCCGCCGATTTCTCGGGCGCGTGCCTCAACTTGTCGGCGGATGGCCTCGCGCCGCGCGTCGCGGTCGACCGCGATGCCGCAGTCTCGCATGTGCGCGTGGTAATCGGACGCCGAGGCGATTTCGATTTCCGGAGACGCATCCGGGCGCGATCCCCGGCTGGTGCGACCTGCCCTTGCGCGGGCGTAATCAAAGGGGACGACCCGATCGCCGAACAGGGCGACGATCCAGCGCAAGGGGCGCGGATACGCTATGCCATCGGAGTGCCAGCGCATGGTTTTGCCAAAGCCGAGTTTGGCGATGAGTTCGGGCAACAATTCGGAGAGCAGCTCCCGAGTTTCGCGGCCGTAGAGGGTGATGCCCGCCCAAACGTAGTCGTCTCGCCGTTCCACCTCGGACGGATCGATGCCCTGCCCGCGCGCGAATCCCTCGAGTGCTCGCGTGGGGTTGCCCGCCGCGTCGTACGCGATGCGGATGGCCGGCCCGCGCACTTGCCGGAGGTCATCGGGTTGCCGGCCCAAAAGGTTCTTGACAATGGCGTATTGCCTGCGCGGCGTGCCGCTGACTTCAATGCCGTCGTACGCGAGCTTGGCTTCGTCGAGGTGTTGCGGCAACGAGTTTTGAAGCTGCGTTATCGCGCTCGTCACATCGGCGGGAGGCAGTTCTTCAGAGCCGATTTCGAGCAGGAGATCGGCGGATTCGACTTCGGGCAGGTCGTCGGTTTTGACGGTCCGCGATTCGGATTTTTCCGGCTCTGACGCCAAAAGGGGATGGCCCTGCGATTCGCGCTGTTTGACAAAGGCTTCGGCCACTCGGCGCGAGAGGTCGCGCATGCGGGCAAAAAAACGGGCGCGTTCGGTCACGCCTATCGCGCCGCGCGTGTCCAGCAAATTAAACGTGTGCGAACAGCGAATGACGTAGTCGTGCGCGGGAATGACGAGGTCGCGATCGAGGGCGGCCTGGGCCTCGGCGGCGAAAATGTCGTACATGGATTTGAGTCGCCCGACATCCGCCCAGTAGAACTCGTAGTTGCAATATTCGATTTCTTGGTTTTTGAGGATGTCGCCGTACGTCACCGAGTCGTTCCACTGCAATTGCCAGACTTCATCTACCCCTTGCAAATACATGGCGATGCGTTCCAAGCCGTAGGTGATTTCGACGGCGACCGGATCGAGTTGCATCCCTCCGGCCTGTTGGAAATAGGTAAATTGCGTGATTTCCAAGCCGTCCAGCCACACTTCCCACCCCAAGCCCCACGCGCCGAGCGCGGGCGATTCCCAGTTGTCTTCGACGAACCGGATATCGTGCGCTTTGCAGTCGAGGCCCAAAGCCGCGAGGCTGTCGAGATACCGCTCTTGGGGATTGCCGGGATCGGGTTTGAGGATGACCTGATACTGCGTGTGCATTTGCATGCGATTGGGGTTTTCGCCAAAGCGCCCGTCGTCGGGCCGATAAGAGGGTTCGACATAAGCCACGTTCCACGGCTCGGGGCCGAGCACGCGCAAAACCGTGGCGGCGTTCATCGTACCCGCGCCCACTTTTTCGCTGTACGGTTGCCAGATGATACAGCCATTGTCGGCCCAAAATCGCTCGAGACGCGAAATCAGGTCTTGGAAATTCAGTGCGTTGTTCACGGGATGTTCCTCGGTTGGGGTAATGGATAACTGCGAAAGACGCGGGGCGGAGTGGAACATTTCGATTTTGCTTACCAAATTGTTTTGCTATAAAATGAGCGGATAGCATAATCTGAGGTGACGAGCGGACAGGCGTATAAACTGGCAGTCGCAACAATGGTGCGGTCAGCCGGATCGCGATGATCCCAGTTGAGTTCGAGATTTTTGATCCAAGTCCGGACATCTACGGGCAAAATATCGAGGCGATCAACTCGTTCCAGTTTATTTGTAAATTCCCCGATAGAAACCGGTATGGAGAGTCTTTTCTTTTGTACTTTGATGCCAATTTCCCAGATAGAGATGGAACTGATGGCAATATGATCGGCTTCTGAGATTGTTTGTGCTGCGGTTTGAGATAGCCGATCTCGATCCATGGTCCAAAATATGAGAGCGGAAGTATCCAGAACGATCATCGCAACGCTCCCCATTCGTCGATAGTTGGCATGTCGATATCTTCGTGGTAGATGACTTTGCCCTGAAGGGGACCGAACACTTCTTCCACTGTCTTTTTTTTGACAATGGGCTGAATGCGTAAAACCGGGCGGTTGCCATCTATGACGATCAATTCTTCGCCAGTTTCTTCAATATCGCGAAAGATACGGAGCATATTGGCTTGCAATTTACTTTTTGAAACAGAGGGCATCTTTTTCCTCATTCGAAAATTTGATCACAGTACGGGAGCCTGTCCCTACGATTTATGGGACGGGGCGGACTGACCGCCGAGCATAATACCCCGATTTTCGATTTCTGTCAAATGGCATTCTGGAGCATGGTTTTTCTCCTTGCAAGAGCCCGTTTTCCCACCTATATTTTTTTATGAAAACGCGAATCGCAATGCCAAACGCTCCTCCGATGGGGCGTTTTTTGGTGTACGGGAGGCGACGATGGACGGTCTGTTTCACGTGATCGAGGCGCAGCAGTTCAGCCGCGAGGTGATGAAGGGGATTTTCGATCTCACGCGCGAGATGGAGCAGGTGGTCAGCCGCTACGGGTCGAATATTTTGAATCGGCGGATTATGGCGACCTTGTTTTACGAACCGAGCACGCGCACGCGGTTGTCTTTTGAAGCGGCGATGTACCGCTTGGGCGGCGAGGTGATCACCACGGAAAGCGCGCGGGAGTTTTCCTCTGCAGCAAAGGGCGAAACGCTCGAGGATACGATCCGAATCGTCGAGGGATACGCCGACGTCATCGTGTTGCGCCATTACGAGAGCGGGGCCGCACAACGCGCAGCAGATGTGGCGGCAGTGCCCATTCTCAACGCGGGCGATGGCCCGGGGCAACACCCCACGCAAGCGCTTTTGGACGTGTACACGATTCAAAAGGAGATCGGCGGGTTGGACGGGATTCGAGTGGCGCTCGTCGGCGATCTCGCCAATGGGCGCACCGCGCGGTCACTGGCTTATTTGCTGACGAAATACGAGGATGTAAAACTGTATTTTGTCGCGCCGGATACGGTGCGGATGAAAGACGATATCAAAGCGTATTTGACAGAGCACGGCGTCGGGTTTGAAGAAGAGGAAGACCTGATGAAGGTGATGGCCGAGGTGGATGTGGTGTACCAAACGCGGATTCAGCGCGAGCGGTTCGGCGACCGCATCGCGGACTACGAGGCGGTTCGGGGCAAATACATCATCGACCCGGCGGCGATGGCATCGCTGTCGGACGACGCCATCGTGATGCACCCCTTGCCCCGCGTGGATGAGATCGATCCGGCGGTGGACAAAGACCCCCGCGCCGCGTACTTCCGCCAAGCGCACAACGGCGTTTACATCCGCATGGCGCTGTTGCAGATGGTATTGGGGCCGCGATAAACGAGATCAAGAGGTCATGGAAATACTCCTGGGCGCGGCGGGATTTACAGAAAAGGCCAAAAGCGCGATTGGTATTGAAAAAACAAAAAGACTGTTGAGGCGGCACCTCAGCGAAAGGGAGCGAGACTGGCATGATCGAGATGTGATCGAGACGATTTTGTATCGCTATACCCTGAATTGTGGGGATCAACTCGGTGGCGTCAAGCGCAACGATACGGGTAGGCAAGCCGAGATCAAATTCGGGGAATATCTTTTTCAGCGGATGCAGACAAAATACAAACGGGTCGGCGTGAGCTATTTGCCACGTAGCAGACATAATTTTTTGAATCTACTTGGGACGGACATCAAAGTGCTCCTTGAAAGCGGGCTGAGTGCCTTGCAATGGCCGGGGCGGGTTCTCGCTTTCAATACAACATGTCCTTTTGTCGGCAAAAATGTGGATATGATTCTCTTGAAAACGCCTAGGACAATCTCCTCGAGAATTGACATGAGGGAATTGTTGAGGGAGAGGGAAAATTACATCCTGTGCGGAGAATTAAAAGGAGGTATCGATCCAGCGGGGGCTGATGAACACTGGAAGACGGCAAGTGCCGCGCTCGATCGGATTTCGGAAAGTTTTTCAACGCATGCACCCAGATTGATTTTTATCGGCGCTGCTATAGAGGGAGCAATGGCTCGAGAAATCATCGCACGACTCAAAGAAGGCAAACTGGCCGGCGTGGCAAATTTATGCAAGCCAACGCAGATTGAAACACTGGTGAATTGGTTGGTCGATCTATAGATCATTTTTCCCAAATATACACGCATTTTCGCAATTCTGCGCGGCCGTACTTGCCCATCTGCTCGGCAGCTTGTCGCGCTTTGGTGATCGCACAGCCCACGGGCAGGAGTTCGATGCCGGTCGCTTCCCATCCCAATTCCCGCGATGCAAATAGGGCGGTCCCCGTTCCCGAGAACGGATCCAATAACGCGCCGCGTTTTGCCGTCAATGTGTTCAAGAGATAGTGAACCATCTGCGCGGAGAAGCCTTCTTTGTACTTAAACCACCGGTAATACGGCGCGTTTTTGTTTGCCTGAAAGCTGACGAGGGTTCTCTTGAGTTGGGGATTGTGGGTAATCAGGTGCGCGTATTTCTTTTCGAGTAGATCTCTGTGGGCGGTGTGCGCGCCGTTTTGAAATTCGACTTTGAACGTAGAATTTGCCATGCGGTTTCTCCATCCTTTAGAACGCCGCGGATTCCCTTTTCGCCCATCGCTTAGCCATCGATTCAAACTCAATTTTGTGATCGGGCCAATCGTGCAATGTGGCGGGATCGAAATCCGCGCCATTTGGCCAAACCAAAGTGTGAACTTCTGGATCGATGCGGACGCGATTGAAAAGTGATTCATCCGATAAAGGGCCAAATAATTCACCTTCGAGAACGGGCCGAAAATCTATGCGTTGTGAAGTTCCATCATCGAAATCTACTTTTAGGATATAGGGTCCTAAAATTTCGAATGACAGGATGCGATAAATTGGATGACTCATAAATGCCTCCCTAATGGAGCGGATCGATTCGGAATGGCGATTGCCCTACTTGGAGTCTGTTCCAGACCGCCAGCAATTCTTCTCGATGTTGCTCCGCCCATGCCTCTACCTGCCGTTGTTGGCGTCTTGGAAATACGCCCGCGATCAATTCGATCTCATAAATCGCATAGACGGCGGCCTCTCCTTGGTAATAAGCGTGAAAATGGGGTCTGTGGTGTTGCGTTCTCGGTTCTGTAAACATGCGGATGACAATCCCGAAAAAACGAGCAATTTCAGGCATTTGTGCTTCCTCATTGCAACAAAGCATTTTCGCAATTTTTGTCTTAGGCTTTGGATTTGATGAACTTGGCGCTTTTGACCTCGCGCGCCGCCAAGCGCAGGCCCTTGGCGGTTTTGCCGCGGATCGCGTAGTCCTCGATGTCGAATACGCCTTCGCGGATGCGCGTGCGGGGCTTGGGTTTGTAGGACACATGGACCGCGACATTGCGATCGGTCGTCAACTTGAGCACTCGGCAGTCCGGGGGGACGAGTTCGTAGCCCCTGTTCAGGACGAATTTGTCGAGCACACAGCGTTTGATGCAGGGATACTGCGTGTCCTTTTCCTGGTAGATGATGGTGAACACGCGGTCGGAATCGACAAAATCGCAAAAGAGCATGCCCTTATCGACAAAGAGGCGGTCCGGGGCTTCGTACAGGGAATACGTCCCGGTCTTGCGAATGACGAGCACGCGGTCGTATTGCGACACATCCATCAGCACATTGCCATTGACCTCGTAGCCGAGGTAACCGGTCTTTTTGTCGTAGCGCAACTTGAGATTGCGCTGTGCCACTTCGCGCACATCCACGCGATCAAAGGACGCGACTTCGGTGCGGCGGGGGTACTGGTCTTTGTACTGGGCGATCAACTTTTTGAAAAAGCCGATGGCAAAGCCGGTGATGTTGTCGAGATCGGCCTTGAGTTCCCGGAGCCGGGCGCGCATCTCGCGCATCTCGCGCTTGGCTTTGGCGAGGTCGTAGCGCGAAATCCGGCGGATGGGCATTTGCAAGAGCGCGTCGAGGTCTTCGTCTTTGACCTTGCGCACGATTTTAGATCCAAAGGGTTTGAGGCCCTCGCGCACGGCACGGCGGAGGTCGCCCGAGTTGGCGATGTCCTCAATGGCTTGGTAAATGCGGTTTTCGATGAAGACCTGTTCGAGGGTTTTGGCGTGCAATTTGTCGCGCACTTGCCGCTGTTCAATTTTGAGTTCAGAGGTGAGAATGGCGACCGTGCGATCCGCGTTGTGTTTGAGAATGTCGCTGACCGTGGCGATGTGCGGGCGGTTTTCCCGGATGACGAGGGCGCTGACGCCGATGGCTTGCTCGCAGTCGGTAAAGGCGTAGAGCGCGTCCACCGTATCTTCGGCGTGGACGCCGCGGGCCAGGCGAATTTCAATTTCGACATCCTCGGCCGTGTAATCGCTGATGCCCGCGATTTTGAGTTTGTTTTTGCGCGCGGCGTTTTCGATAGACGCGATGAGGGATTCGGACGTCGCGCCAAAGGGCAATTCGCGCACGACGATGCGCTTGGGATGCGCGGTGTCGAGTTTGGCGCGCACGCGCACTTTGCCATTGCCATCGGCGTATTCGGCGATATCGACCAACCCGCCGGTTGGGAAATCGGGAAAGACCTGAAAGGCTTTGCCCTCGAGGTACGCGATTTGGGCGCGCAACAATTCGATCATGTTGTGGGGCAACACCCGCGTGGTCATCCCAGGCGCGATGCCCTCGGTGCCCTGCGCGAGCAACACCGGGATTTTGGCAGGAAACGCGATGGGTTCCATGTTCCGCCCGTCGTAGGATTCCACGGTCTCGGTGATTTCCGGATTGAAGAGCACGGCTTTGGCGAGCGGGGTGAGCCGGCATTCGATGTAGCGCGCGGCCGAGGCTTCGTCGCCTGTGAAGATGTTGCCGAAGTTGCCCTGTTTCTCGATGAAGAGATCCTTGTTCGCCAGATGAACCAGCGCGCCGTAAATGGACTGGTCGCCGTGCGGGTGGTATTTCATCGTCTGCCCCACGACATTGGCGACCTTGTGGAACTTGCCGTCGTCCTGCTCTTTGAGCGCGTGCAAAATCCGCCGCTGCACGGGTTTGAGCCCGTCGTCGATATCCGGAATCGCCCGGTCTTTGACGACGTAAGATGCGTGCTCCAAAAAATATCGGTCGAATAGGGTGTCGATATAGGCCATCGTTTTCCTTTCTCAAATAGACGAGAGATCAACTCATGACTCGTCAAAATCCCGGAACGAAAGCGCGTTTTCAAATCTCGCGTACTGTCGTGCAACAACAGGGTTTCTTTGGCTGTCCCACACGCCGAACATGTCTTACTCACCACTTTCAGCGGCGTGTCGCAACGTTAAAAATACCTCTTTGAGCGTTTGGCTGATAGCCGAATCAGGCTCATTCAATACCAGCGCTTGATAGGCATTGAGATAGTCAATGCGGATGCGGTGGAACAAATGCAGAAAATGTCTCAAAAATCTCATACAGTCGAGAATGGCAATTTCGGTTCCATCGGTCTTCTCGTAGAATGTCGCCGCGTATTCGGCTACGATGGGATCAATAACCTCCGTCGTCACGAACAGGTAATTATGGATTTTATGCGATGCTCTAGATAGTTTGAACACTGCGGCGTCAATATCGTCCTGTGTCACGCGCTTCAGCTTCATCTCGAATACGGTGACAACATCATCCTCGCCGACTAGACAAATTTCCACATCGCCCAATGATCCGGTTTGCAAATCAGCGGCAGTGTGCGGGTTGAGCGGGAGCATGCTTTCCGAAAGGCGCGTGCCCGCCGCTTCGTACGCAGCCGCAACGACCAACACTGGTAAACGACTTGCGTTTTTACAGGCGAGGTGTTGGCCGATCAACGTCACAATAGCCTCAGAAGACAAGGGCAAAGCATCCTCGGTTCGCGCCAATGCGTTTAGCAACGAGTTCATGCGCGTCAGCTTTTCATCGCGCATCAGTAGCAAAACACGTACGGCCTCTACAAACAATACATCGGCGGCGATATTTTGCAAAAACACATCTTCGAGAAGTTCGAGCGTCTTTTTGTACAATTCGCGCGGCCTGCCTATCAGTTCTCGATCTGTGGTCAAGGGACGATCGATATTCCGCAGTGTCGGCGTGAGAAATGCCGTGGTGACATTGACGGGCAAGCGGTGTTCGCCGATGAACTTAGTCAAAAACCGCTCGTCATAGGTACGACCCGAAAAGCTATCCGCATCGCCGATCTCGGTATATGGTTTGCGCGGATCGACAGCGGGATTGTCGAGTTTTCCAAGCAAACAGGACATGAGCAAACGCGCACAGGCGCGGTTACTCAGACAGCGGCACACGTAATCCACCCGCTCTCTTATGGCAGGATCGGAAATCGCAGTGGTGTTCAAAGTCGCCACAGCACGTTCGTAAATGTCGCGCAAAATTTCTTCGGGATTCATTCAAATAGTCCCATTTGTTTTTGCGGGTCGTAATTCGTCCAAAGCACTTCTTGGCGCGTGCCTTTGGTGGAATGAATGGTTTTGCGATGCCCCAAAGTTTTGAGCCATTTTCCCGGCTTGAACAGAGCGTCCATGAGGGGATGGGCATAACCGGAAACCGCGAACATGCCGCTACACGCGTTGGCGATTTCCGCAAATTCCCGGTGCTGAGCTTCATCCATCTCAAATCCGTACGCCTTCACATCGCCCCGAGTCGCATGCAAGTACGGCGGATCGCAATAGAATAAGGTCTGCGGACTGTCGTAAAGGCGAATCACATCGCTTGCAGGTCGGTTGTCGATCTGAACCCGCAACAAGCGTTGGGCAATGTCGTCGAGTGCATCTACGCCTCCGAGCCACCGAGAAACCACGCCCGCCATGCCGGCGCGGCTCGTGTTTTTGCAATTCGCCCAACGCCCCAGTGACGCGGTTTGGGCAAGCCCGGTTCGGGTCTGTCGCGCTTTGACGTAAAAGCGTCTAGCCCGCTCGACATCGCCGATGCCATTTTGGGGCGCGTAAATCGCGCGATAATATTCTTCCCGGGAAAATGGCGTCAAAGCAATGGTCCGGATCAATTCTTCAGGTCGGTCGCGCAATACGCAAAAAAAGTTGACGACTTCCCCGTCGATGTCGTTGTACGTTTCAACAGGGGATGGCGCCCGATTGAGTAGCACGGCCCCGGATCCGGCAAAGGGCTCGCAATAGTGATGGCACTTTGGAAGCAGGGGAAGCAACCAGTCCAAATGCGAAAACTTGCCCCCGTACCATCCAAATACAATGCGCCGCCGGCTTCGGGTATAAACGACATGGGCGCTTTCCGGCGGGGCCTCATCCAAAAATATCGGCGACGTGCCTTTGCTTTTCTTTTTCATGACTTCTACCTCCACCATCAAATCAAATTCTCCACGATATAATCCCTGCGGTCGGGCGTGTTTTTGCCCATGTAAAATTCGAGGGTATGGGGAATGGTGGCGAGGCCGCGCACGCCCACTTTGATGAGGCGCGTGTCCGGGCCGATGAATTGCCCGAACTCGCTCGGGGAGATTTCCCCCAATCCCTTGAAGCGCGTGACCTCGGGGTTTCGCAACGCGGCCATGGCCGTGTCGCGTTCTTTCTCGCTGTAACAATAGCGCGTCTCGCGGCCGTTTCGCACGCGAAAAATGGGCGTTTCGAGAATATAGACGTGCCCAGAAGTGACGAGCTCCTCAAAGTAGTTGAGAAAAAAGGTCATCAACAAATTGCGGATGTGGAAGCCGTCGTAGTCCGCATCCGTGGCGATGACCACGCGGTTGAACCGCAGATTTTCAACCGCGTCTTCAATGCCCAATGCGGTCATGAGATTGTAGAGCTCGGCGTTTTTGTAGATCGCGGCTTTGGTTTTGCCAAACACGTTGAGGGGTACGCCCTTGAGGCCGAAGATCGCTTGGGTCGCCACGTCGCGCGCCGCGACCATCGACCCGGCAGCGGATGGCCCCTCGGTGATAAAGATGGTCGATTCATCGCCCCGGTCTTTGTCGCCTTTGTGGTATTTGCAATCCTTGAAGTGCGGGATTTTGATCGCGACTTTGCGCGCCGCTTCTTTGGCTTCTTTTTTGACCGCGTTGAGCTCTTTCCGCAACTGCGCGTTGTGGTCGATTTTCTCCTGGAGTTTTTGGGCCGCCGCGGCGTTTTTGTGCAGGAAATCGACCGTTGCGCTGCGCGTTTCCGCCACGATCCACGCGCGCACGTCGGTGTTGCCGAGTTTGTTTTTGGTCTGCGATTCGAACACGGGTTCTTTGAGCTTGACCGCCACCGCGCCGTTGATGGACTCGCGCACATCTACGCCGCTGTAATTCTTCTTGTAAAACTCGTTGACGCCTTTTAAGATGCCCTCCCGAAACGCGCTTTGGTGCGTGCCGCCGTCACTGGTGTATTGCCCGTTGACAAACGAGAAGTGGTTCTCCCCGTAGTTGGACGTGTGGGTAAAGGCAAATTCGAGATATTGCCCCTTGTAATACGCGGGTTCGTACAGGGCGGCGTCCTCGACTTCGCGGTTGAGAAAATCGAGCAGGCCGCGCTTGGACGCGAATTTCTGGCCGTTAAAAATCAGCGTCAGCCCGCTGTTGAGGCAGGCGTAGGTCCACATGCGGCGTTCCACGTATTCAAAATTGTAATCGTACGCGTCGAAAATTTCGGGATCCGGCGCAAAAGTAAAAAGCGAGCCATTGGGTTCGCGGGTCCGTCCCGTTTTTTGCGCGATGAGTTCGCCGCGTTCAAACCGGGCTTCGGCGTATTTGCCATCGCGATAGGCCACCACGCGAAAGTCGGTCGAGAGGGCGTTGACCGCTTTGGTGCCCACGCCGTTGAGGCCCACGCTGAATTGAAACACATCGTCGTTGTACTTGGCGCCTGTGTTGATCACGGAAACGCATTCGACGATTTTGCCGAGCGGAATGCCGCGGCCGTAGTCGCGCACGCCAACGCGGTTGGCGTCGATGGTGACGTCGATTTTTTTGCCGAACCCCGAGATGAATTCATCCACGGCATTGTCCACGATTTCTTTCAGCAAAACGTAAATGCCATCGTCGGGATCCGCACCCGATCCGAGCCGGCCGATGTACATGCCGGTTCGCAAGCGGATGTGCTCGAGCGAGGATAGGGTTTTGATTTTGCTCTCGTCGTAGTTGTGGACGCCATTGCTTTTGCCATTGGCTTTGGATGGCGAGAGCAAGTTGAGTTGGGCGGATTTCGCGGTGCGCGATTTTGTCGATATAGCCATAGCAGATCCCTTACCCGGATGGGCGATGTGTGGAAGGTGAATTGTGGGAAAGGGGAACGTACAACAGGGGAGTTGGGGATGGCATAATATAGTGACTTTATGTGCATCTATCAAGGGCAAACTCAAATTGCCAAATGCCACAGAAATCGGTTTATTATTTTTGTAATCACGCCAAAGGAGTTTGTATGCAAAACATCCTGTTCATCCTCACGGACCAGTGGCCCGCGTGGGCATTTGGATTTCGGGGGGCGGATATCCCCACGCCGAATGTGGATCGGCTCGCCGCCGAGGGCACGGTCTTTACCCAGGCGTTCACGTCTTGCCCGCTCTGCACGCCTGCGCGGGGCACACTGCTCACGGCGCGATGGCCGCATCAAACCGGGGTGTACGACAACCAAGCCGTGGGCTATTCGCTTCAGGAATCCATGCCGCTAGACCAAAAGACGTGGATCGACGAAGCCGTCCGCCTCGGCTATCGCGTCGGCTATTACGGCAAGTGGCACATGGGGCACATCAACCCGGAAATGCGCGGCGCGCACGGCTTTGATCCCGATGTCGAAATCCGATCAAAACCCTACGACCCGCAAACGGGCGACCACGCGTACGAAAAAACCGTCGCCCAATACGCGGCCCAAACCGAGCGACTCCTCCGAGGCCGCGCGCCGTTTTGGGGGGATTCGCCCCAGCCGAAAGCGCGCATCCAGCCGTTCCCCGTCATGGCGCGCGGCGTGGAATTTCTCGAGGACTGGGCGCGGGGCGATCAAAGCGATCCCTTCTTTCTCACCGTGTCTTCTGCGCCGCCCCATTTCCCGCATCACCTGCCGGGAGAATACGTCGCGCTCGCCCGCGATCTCCGGGCGCGCGTCTCGCTGCCGGCGAATCTGCGCGACAACTGCGCGGGCCGCCCGTGGTTTCACGCGACCCCGTGGTGGGGGTGCATGGACACCTCGCCCTTGGATGGAGAAGAATGGAAAACCGTCATCGCCTATTCCCACGCCCACATCGCGCTCGTCGATGAAGCCATTGGCAGCGTGCTCGACGCCCTAGACCGCTTGGGCCTCGCGGATTCGACCACCGTCGTTTTCGCGTCTGACCACGGCGACATGGAAGGCGCGCACAATCGGTTTGACAAAGGCGCGTATTTTTACGAGGAAGTCTGGCGCGTTCCCCTCATCATCCGCGCGCCCGCCGCGATGCCCGCGACCCAAGATGCGTTTGTCTCGTTGCTCGACATCGGCGAGACCCTGTTCTCCCTCATCGGTGCCGAACCCGCTGCCGATCAACCGCGGGCGGGCCGCGATCTCCTTCCCCTGGTCGGGCGCAACAGCCGCCCGCCCGGCTGGGAACAGGTCGCTCATGGCGTTTATTACCGCTACAACGGGTACAGCTTTGAGGTGCGCGCGATTCGCAATGCGCGCTACAAATACGTGTGGAACCCGCAGGCCATCGACGAATTTTACGACCTCGAGATCGATCCCTATGAAATGAAAAATTTGAGCGGACGACCGCAAACATCCACCATGGAAAACGACCTGCGCGATCAGCTCCTGGCGTGGCTGCGCGGCATCGGCGACGATCTGCCCGACCGCGTCGACCGACTTCCGCCGGCCGGTTGCATCATCGCGAAGGGCGAACAGGGGCCATAACATGAAACGAGTTTTCTCTCTCGACGGCGCTTGGGCCGTCATCTTCGATCCCGATAACCAGGGGCGAAAGCACGACTATCAACACCGGGAAAATTTTTATCGCCATCCGGACATCGTCCAGGTCGCCGTGCCCGCGTGCTTGGAAGAATTTGTGCGCGACTACGAGGGCGTGGCGTGGTACGGCAAAAGCTTCGCGCTTCCCGAGAACTGGCGCGGCAAAACGGTTCGCATTCGCTTTGAGGCGGTCAACTATCGCGCCGAAGTCTGGGTCAATGGCGAGGCCGCGGGCGCGCACGAAGGGGGCTATACGGGATTCGAGTTGGAAATCGGCGACTTGCTCGCCGAAGGCGAAAATTTCATCGCCGTGCGCGTGATCACGCCGCTCATCACCCGCGACGTGGTCATCGACGGCTTGGGCCGCGACCACATGCCGCACTGGCGCGGGGCTATCGCTGGCGGCATCTGGCAACCCGTGTCCCTCATCGCCACAGGCGCGGTTTTTGTCGAGGATGTGTTTGTCACCACCGACATCGCCACGGGCGACGCGACCCTCGCCAGCACATTTCAAAACCGCGCGATGCGCGCCCAAACCGCCGAGGTCGAATGGGCCATCACCCCGTTTGGCGGCGAGACCCCGGTCGCATCGAAAAAGAAAACCCTGGTCCTCAACCCGGGCGGCACGCAGTACGCGGAGACCCTCGCGGTCGACGGTCACGAACTCTGGGAACTCGACGATCCCAATCTCTACGTGGCGACGATAACCGTCGCGCTTGGGAACGCGCAATCCGACCGCGAGGACACGCGCTTTGGCTTTTGCGCGTTCACAGCATCGGGCGAGAACTTCTACCTCAACGGCAAAAAACTCATCCTCAAAGCCGCGTTCAACGAGGCGTTTTATCCGCATTCCCTCGCCTATCCCCGAGACCTCGAGTTGCTGAAAAGGGAATTTGCCCTCATCAAAGACGGCAACCTCAACACCATCCGCCCGTGGCGCAAGCCCCAGCCCAAAATCGCGTATGACCTCGCCGATGAACTCGGCGTGCTGTTCGTGGGCGCGCTTCCGGTCGAGTGCATGGGCCATTGGCCGGAGATCACGCCCGACACCCGGCGGCGCATTGAAAACGAGGCCATCGAAATGGTCAAGCGCGACCGCAACCACCCCTGCATTGCGATGTGGGAAATGTTCAACGAAATCCTGCGCGACGGCCTCAAACGCCTCAAACACAGCGTCTCCCTCAAGGTGCGCGAGCTGGATCCCACGCGCCTGATCATCGACGAAGCGGGCGGTTTTGCCGACGGGTGCAGCGTCTATTTGCCCGGCGCGTACGAACCGACCGCCATCAACGATGTCCACAACTACCCCGGCATGCCCATGGCGCAGGAAAGTTACGACAACCTGCTCGCGCTGGGCAAAACCGAAACCGAACGCAAACGCCTGGGGTTGCCCCTCGGCCAATTTACCAACAGCAAAATCCAGCCGGGTTTGCTGACCAATATTTCGGAACTCGGTTACGGCAGCATCCCGGACCTCGAAGCCAATTTTGAACGGTACAAAAAAGAAGGCAATCCGATGGCCCCGGATTACCGCATGCACGAGCGTCTGTACCGTTCCTATCTCTCGGTCCTTTCCGAAACAGGCGCAGATCGGGTCTTTCCCGATTTTCGCGCTTTTGTCGAAGCCTGTCAGGATGTCCACGCCACCGGCAACAAACTCATGGCCGAAGCCTGTCGGATCAATCCCGATATCGCGGGCATTGGCATCCACGCGCTCAACGATGGCGACTGGGTGCTCGGCGCGGGCCTGATCGACAATTTTCGCAATCCCAAAAAGCCCTATTACGCCATCAAAGACGTGTTCGCGGATCGCTACATCGCGATCCGCCCGAGCGCGCAAAATGTCTATGCCGGCGACCGCGTGCAAATTTTGCTCACGTCTGTCAACGATCGAGACGCGGTGCGCGGAACCCTCTCGCTCCGTGCGACCGATGGCGATGGTCAAACGCGGTTGGACGTAAGCGAACGGATCACCGCGCCCCACGGCATCGTCGATTTGGGCACTTACGACCTCGATACGGGCAACTCGGCGGGCAGATGCGATATCGAACTCGTCTTCGAACCCGCGGATGCTCCTCAGGTCCAAAACCAGTCCAGCATTTACGTCTTGGACAAAATCGACGCGCCCACCGCGTCCTTCGCGCTGATCGACATGAACGGCGCCTTGGGCAGGCAGGTGCCCCACGCGACGGCCTTCTCGGCCCAAACGCCCGTCGAACGGCGCGTTTTGGTCAATCTCAATGGGTGGAACGGGCGACCCGATGCGCGGTTTCGGGCGCTCGCCGCATGGGTATCGCGCGGCGGCCATGCCCTATTCCTCAACCTGCCGCCCCTGCCCCTTCTCAAAATGAGAGAACGCGAAGGGCGCATGTATCGCTTTGTCGAAAAAGACACCATCCTCCCCTTCGCGCTCTCGCTCTACTCCGGCAAAGGGTTGTGGACGCCGTGCAGCCATGTGGTCAAAGCCCATCCGTTTTACGACGGCCTGCCCGTCAACTGCCTGATGGGCCAGGAATACCGCGACGTCGTTTCCCGATGGTCCATCGTCGAGCCCAAAAGCGATTGGATCTGCGGCAACATCACCTACGACTGGTACGCGGGCCTCAAGCACAAACAAAATTACTTGGGCGTAACCGCCGCGTTCGATGGCGCCAACCTGACGCAGATCGCGCATGGACGGGGCGCGTACACGCTATGCACGCATCGCATCGTGGAAAACTTGGGCAAAGACCCGGTGGCAGATCGCCTGTTTTGCAACTTGCTCAAGTGAAGGGCTACCCCTTTTGTGCCAATGCCCATCCGCAAAATCCATGTGCCGATCCCAGCGGATGGATGGCCGGGTTTTATCCGTGCGATCCGCGATTCAGACAAAAGAGGCGATCTATAGAGATAGGGCGCCTCTTTGTTTTTCGTACGCAATTTGCACGTCAACGGATGGTCGGATAGGCGTTGGGCGGGGACTGACTGCTGACCGCTCATTGGAGGGTGCGATGTTCGATTTGCATATTTTAAAGAAATTGCAGGGAGAGACGGGTTGGCGCGAAGTGGCGAGCCCCTTGGGGCCGTTGACCGTTTTGGCGACAGATGCGGGGGTGCGGGCCATTGCTTTTGAGGGTGAACAGGCCGAGCGGGCGAAGATGGCGTTGCCTCGGGCGAGGGCGCACGCGATCATCGACAAAGCGAGGGCGCAACTAGCGGGGTATTTTGATGGGACGTTGAGAAGTTTCGATTTGCCATTGGATTTGCACGGCACGGATTTTCAGCAACGCGTGTGGGCATTGGTGCGGGAAATTCCCTTTGGGCAAACGCGCACGTACGGGGATCTCGCCCGCGCATTGGGCAATGTGGGCGCGGCCCAAGCGGTGGGCGCGGCGAATGGCAAAAACCCCGTGCCCATCGCGGTGCCGTGCCATCGCGTGATCGGCGCGTCTGGCAATTTGACGGGATACGCCGGGGGCTTGGACAAAAAAGCGTTTTTGCTGAGGCACGAGAGCGCGATTCAACCCGAGTTGTTCGAGACGTAAATCCGCGATCGATCCTCATCCAGTCGACATTTTAAGACAGCTTCTTAGAAGCCATCTAAAAATTATCGGGACCTAACCCCCTAGCCCCCTTTCCTATCAGGAAAGGGGGAATAAAGGCCCTTATTCTTGGGGTTTGACCTGCGAAAAGCGAATGTTTTTGCGACTCTCTCAATGGCGGCCCTAGTTTTTAGATGGCTTCTTACAAA
This sequence comes from Candidatus Latescibacterota bacterium, assembly GCA_965242535.1. Taxonomy (GTDB): domain Bacteria; phylum Latescibacterota; class UBA2968; order UBA2968; family UBA2968; genus VXRD01. Next base: position 2,031,421 of record OZ251458.1, on the reverse strand, counting down.
CTCGGCAAAGGCGCGGTGTCGTCGGTTTCATGTTGCCACGCGCGAATCATCGCCGCCATGTTGCGAATGCGGTCTCGGTGTTCGGGTCGGTCAAACAGATTGGTTTCCTCAAACGGATCGGCATTGAGGTCGAACAACTCGCACTGATCGCCTGCACACAAATTCAGCTTCCAGCGGTCGCCCGTCACCACGCAGCGCCACGGCAGCGTGGCGATCAGATTGATGTCGGGATTGCCCAAATTGCGGTCGCCGATGCCGTTCCATTCCATAAATGCGCGGTGATCTTTCAAATCGCGGTCCCCGGTCAACGCAGTGGCCACGCTCTCGCCCTGGCATGCATCGGGGATCGGCACCTCGGCCAGATCCAAAAGCGTGGGGATCAAATCCGCGTGCCCAAACACGCCATCCACCTGCGTTTGCTCGGTGCAGAGCCACGGCACGGACAACAACATGGGAACGCGGGCCGACTCGTCGTAAAATGCCCGTTTTTCCCACATGCGATGATCGCCTGCCATCTCGCCGTGATCGCTCGTGAACGCAAAGATCGCGTTCTCCATCTGCCCGGTTTCTCGGAGTGCGCGCACCATCTCGCCGATGGCGTCATCCACAATTTTCACATTGCCCAAGTACTGCGCCCGCAAGTCGCGCCAATTCTCGTCCCGCGTCATGTCGGTGGCGACGACGCGCGCGTCTGTGGTGTTGCGATAAAACGATGAGCGCGCGCGGTTGAACAGAGAATGCCCTTCGGGGTGTTGCAAAAATGTCGGCCCGACCGGGATTTCTTCCGGGTCGTACAAGCCGTCATAAGGCCCCCGATACGGCGGATGCGGCTCGAACGTGCTGGCGACGAGCAGCCACGGACGCCCTGCGTTTTCCCGAATAAACCGCGCGGACTCCCGCCCCACATAGGCCCCGATTTGCGCGGACGCGGGCAGGCAGGCGCGTTGTTGCGGCGTGAATCGGCCGGGGACATCCGGCGCAAAGCCCCGCTCCAACAGCCACTGGTGATAGCCGCATCCATCCGCGATGCTGCACCACTCGTCAAACCCGTGCTGGCAATTTCCCTCATCCCCCAAATGCCACTTGCCCACATAGCCCTTGCGGTAGGTGTCGGGCATCATTTCGGCGAGGGACGAGGTTTCGCGTCTCAGCGGAATGCCGTTGACCACACACCCGTGGGCATGCGGATAAAGCCCGGTCAGCAGCGACCCCCGCGACGGCGTGCAAACCGCCTGCGTCACGTAGGCATTTTCAAAAACAAAACTGCGCGCCGCCAGCGCGTTTTGATGCGGCGATTGAATCCACGCATTGCCATAACACGCCATGGTATCCGCGCGTTGCTGATCGGTGATGACGACGACGATGTTGGGTTGAGGTGACATTGTGTTCTCCTAAGAAGCCGTCTTAAAATCGTTTGGATCTATCCCAAAAAATTAAAACAGCGCGCTTTGCGCGTCGTTTTTTGGCGGCGTTTTCCCCAAATGCAAATACGCCCGCACAGTGGCTTGCCGGCCTCGATGCGTGCGGACGAGCAACCCTTCCTGAATCAGATAGGGTTCATAGACTTCCTCGAGCGTATCGGTCTCCTCGCTCAGCGCTGCCCCTAAGTTATTGAGCCCCACGGGGCCCCCGTCAAACTTATCGATCAGCGTTTCCAACAACCGCCGATCCATCTCGTCCAAGCCCTTGGCATCCACGCCCAATAAATCCAATGCCTTGACGGCGACCTCTCGCGTAATCATCCCATCGGCGCGCGCCTGTGCGTAATCGCGCGACCGCGACAACTGTCGCCCGGCAATGCGCGCTGTGCCCCGCGACCGGTGGGCGATTTCACGCGCCGCATCCAGTTCGATCTCGATGCCCCAAATCCCCGCGGCCCTCACCACGATGGCCTGCAACTCGTCGGGGGTGTAAAAATCCAGCCGCTCGAGCAACCCAAAGCGCGTTCGCATCGGCGCGGTGAGCAAGCCCATGCGCGTTGTCGCGCCGACCAGCGTAAAGGGTTCGAGGGGAATTTGATACGACCGCGCACTCGGCCCGCTGTCGATCATAATGTCCAGCGTAAAATCCTCCATCGCCGAATACAGGTGCTCCTCAACCACCCGATTCATGCGGTGAATCTCGTCGATGAACAGCACGTCCTTTTCGTTCAAATTGGTCAAAATGCCCGCGAGATCGGCCGGGCGTTCCAATACGGGGCCCGAGGTCACCTGAATTTCCACGCCGAGTTCGTGGGCGATGACGTAGGCCATCGTGGTCTTGCCCAAGCCGGGCGGGCCGTGCAAGATGACGTGATCCATCGCCTCGTTGCGGTGGCGCGCGGCCTCAACCGCGATCCGCAAATGCGCCTTCACCTTTTCCTGCCCGACCATATCGTCAAACCGAATGGGCCGAAGGCGCTGGTCGCGCTCAAATTCGTCGCCCTCTTGAAATTCGGGATCTGCGAATCGTTCGTCCATAATTGGCCTTCACCTAAACGCGCTTGAGCGAGCGTTTGATCACTTCCTCTATCGCCGCGTTTTCGCCCATGTCCTTCAACACGCTGGCGACAATTTTGCGCGCCTGCACGGGATTGGCACCCAAGCCGGCCAAGGCGGCGGCGGCTTCGTCCAACACATCCGGGTCCGCGTGTCCGATGGCATCGGGCGTCAAATCTTCTGGCGCGATGTCGCCGATTTTGTCCTTCATTTCCAGCACCAACCGCTGCGCGAGTTTTTGACCGATGCCTTTGATGCGCGTCAAGCCGCGCGCGTCTTCCGAGGCGATTGACCGCCTGAAATCGGCGATGGGAATGCCGGACAAAATTTTCAATGCCATGGGCGGGCCAATGCCCGAAACCGCGATCAGGCGTTCGAACAAATCGCGCTCGGACGGGGCGCTAAACCCGTAGAGGGTCATCGCGTCTTCGCGCACGTGGAGATGCGTGAGCACTTTCACGCGGCCATCTGTGACCGCGAGCGATTCGTAACTCGCCAAGGAAATATGAACAAAATAACCTATGCCCTGCACATCGATGAGCACATGCGTGGGGTGTTTTTCCACGAGCGACCCTTCTAAAAACGCGATCATCGGATCACCATCCCCTCTTGTTCAACCGCCGCCGGGACTTGGCATTGACGCCGATGGCTTTCAGCTTTTCGTCAAACCGACTCTGTGCCCTGCCGGCCCGTTTCACGCCCTCGATCTTTTCGAGCAGGTCATTTTGCCGCTTGCCCTTGCCGTGTGCGGCGACCTTTTGGTGCGCGTGGCACAGCGCGATAGCCACGGCATCTGTGGCGTCGAGGTCTTGGTCTATCGCTTTGTCGCCAAACAACCGCTGGATCATGAATTGCACCTGTTCTTTTGCCGCGCCGCCGCGGCCCACGACCGCGCGTTTCACTTCGCGGGGGGCGTATTCGGCGATGGGCAGGTCCGAATTGGCCAAGGCCGTCACGATGGCCCCGCGCGCTTGGCACAACTTGATCAGGGATTGCGTGTTCGCGCCGTAAAAAACCGATTCGAGCGCGACTTCATGCGGGCTCGAATCGGCGACCAAGTCGATCATGTGATCGTAGATGTAGAGCAATCGCTTGGGAAAAGACAGGTTTTTCCCGGGGCGAATGCACCCGCATCGCAACAATCGGTTCTTCCGATTCCGGTGTTCGATAAGCCCAAACCCCGTCACTACGCTGCCCGGATCGATGCCCAAAATAATCACGCAAACCACCTTTCAAAAATGGTTGGAAATATGGGGGAAGCCCGTTTCCCGATCAATCTCTAATGCCAATTTGAGTTTAAGTTGTCCGTTTGAGAAAACAAATAAGGCCGCCAACTTGCAAGCTAACGGCCTAGGTACTCGTTTTTGCTCTATACAGAAAACGGATCAGAAAGAATCAATCGCCAAGTCAGTCTTTGGCTTTGTCGCCAGAAAATAGGTGGGGTGCGTCGGAGCGTTACTCTTTAGGTTTAAGGGGGCTTTATCCACTGGATTCCAATAGAAGTCCGTCCAGATTACAAATCGCGATACCCGCTAGTCATCTTATTTCGTCAAATCTTCGATCTCGTCTTGCACGCGCTTGCGCCATTCACTGTCCGCTTGGGCCTCTCGTTTCTTCTTTTCGCGCCATCTATACACCTTGGGATCCTCTTTGACCACTTCGATAAACGGGACATCGCCGTCTTTGCGATTGCGCCGTTTCCAATACCGGAAGAGCACCCAACTCAGATAAATTATTGCACCGAGAAAAATCACTAATTGCGGGGTCATACAATCAATCCTCCATGTGTGCGGTTGTCTCGATTCCAAAAATATCACAAATGCCGAGAGGCGTCAAGCGGTGAATGAACTCAAATAGGGAAAAAAAGGTTGCCCGTAAGGGTCGATTTGCGTAATTTTTCCCTGCCTTCACAATGCGATGTAGACTCAATTTGGTAGAGTGGCTTTCCGATAATTCGGGCAGCGGGTTGCGGGTTCGAGTCCCGTCATTGCATTGTGGGGGCTATTTTTTTACTCTCGCTGTTCCAATTTGAGATATGACAAAGATGTATTCTCGTTTTCGATTCCATTATGCGACGAACAGGGGAACGCCATCGTGTCTCCGCTTCATTTAGCCAAAACCTGCGAACTCCACGTTCACCCCGGCGGATGTTTGACCGCGGAAGACCTCCTCGCGCTCGGCGGGGATTTTTATCGAGAGGTCGACTGGCGGCTTTTTACAGACGCTTATGAACGCGCTTATGGCATTCGCCCGGATCCCATCGCGCTCTTTTGCGATGCCCTGTCCGACCCGTGTGCGGGACTGGATAACTTGAGGGAACACTACATCTACGCGCAAAAAGACGGGGGCGACTTCGGGCGGTTCCAAGCCAAATTCAACCTCCTCATCAGCCTCTTGCGGCATCCTCCCAAAAGAGAAGAACTCGCAAAAAACGCGCTTCAACGCGCCATAGATCGGCATCGAAAAGAAGGCATGAGCTTCGTCGAATACCGCAGTGGTTGCAGCGATGAAACGCGCGGAGCATTTCTCCGTTTTCACCGCGTCAGTGCCCAAATCTTCGCGCGTGCATCGCAGGGCGGCATGACCGCGCGCTACATCATCAGCCTGCACCGCTGGTCCGCGATGCGAGACTACGAATGGGTACAAGACCTCCTCGACGAAAACCCCGAACTCATTCCCACCCTTGTCGGCATCGACTTCGCCCATGTGGAAGAAGGGTATCCCCCCAAAAACAACCGCGCACTTTTCAAACGCATCCGCCGAGACAACCGGCGACGCCCCCATCGCGCCCTTGAAATCACCTATCACGTCGGCGAAAGCTATTTTGATAAATCCCTCGAAAGCGCGATTCGCTGGTGCCATGAAGCCGCCGAAATGGGGGCGCGGCGCTTGGGCCATGCCATCGCCCTCGGCCTCGATCCGGAAATCGCCATCGCCCGCCGCGCCGATGCACACATCGAAGAACGGGTTGGCGAACGCCGCGACCAGATCGCGTACGACCTCAACTACGCCCCCGCACTCTCGGCTTTTGGCATTCGAGTGAACGCCCCCGCGCTTCGGGCCGAACGCCAATCCCTCAAAAAGCGCGCATCCGACGACATCGTCGCGCGCCCCTATACGCCCCAACGCCTCGCGGAAATCCGCAACCGGCAGCAATTCGTCTTGAACCGCCTCGCGCGCTTGGGCACGGTCATCGAAACGTGCCCCACGTCCAACCTCCGCATCGGCGGCGTGCCCGATCCCGCACATCATCCCATCCACACCTTCCTCAAATCAGACGTCGACCTCGCGATCGGCGCAGACGATCCCGGCATCTTCGACAGCCCCCTCGCCCGCGAAATCGACTGGGTCCTCGCACAGACCAACTGGACGGCCAAAGCCCTCGCTGAACGCCTCGGCGATCCCAGGCGGTTTCAACTCGGGCGCCTGCGGAGACGGACATACAGATAGCCACAAAATTCGCAATTCCTTTGCAAATTAAATAATTCGGGATTTCAATATTTTAAGAGAATAACGGACGTGATGCGGTACATCAAATAAGCCATCGCTAACCGTGCCCTCCCAAAAGCCCATCACCGAAAGCCATCGGGCACAGCGCGCAAGTCCGTCTCGCAACCCACATCCATTTTGCAACCCACCTCGCAGGCTGGCGCGTGTCGTGTTGTTACAAAAGCGCTTTGCGCTGTGCCTAGCCCCTCGGCGCATGAGAGCGGCATTTTTTGCTTACTTTTTGTTGCTGTAGACAAAAAGTAAGTCGCCGAAGGCATCGAAGGCAACCCACGATGCAGTAGGACCAAACGTTTTAGAAAAGCGAGCTATTGCAGGTGCTGATTTATGCGTATCAAAATTTGGTATAATTTACGGAATAGTAATTCTCAACCGCTCACGAAATCACCTCATCTGCCCACAGCGATTGCAAAAATGCTTTCCACGGGACGATGCGAATGGGGCCAACCGCGCGTTCTGCTGGTTCGTTGCAAACGACGAGTGCTTTTTTGGGCGCGTATTCCTCGATAAACGCACGCAAGGGCCGAAGGGCTTTGTTCTCGATCCGACTCGCGCCTTTGACCTCGAGGGCCACCTCGCCATTGCCGAGCACGAAATCGACCTCCAACCCGGACTTGGTGCGCCAAAAGTGAATGTCGTAATTCAACGCGCCATAAGAAGCGTGCGCGGCCAATTCGGTCAAAATAAAATGCCCAAACGCCTTGCCAAAAACCTCGCCGTGCGCGTCTGGCAAATGCCGTTTCGCAAGCGCGCCTGCCACCCCCACATCGAACAAATAGAACTTGGATGCTTTGGAAATCACTTGCCGATTTTGGCGTCTTTTGAAGGGCTCGACCACGCGCCCCAAAAGCGTATCCACGAGAATCTGATAGTACTCCTTCACGGTTTTGGAACTCACGCCGCACTCGCGCGCGATATTGGAAAAATTGGTCAACTCGCCGTGCGTGTAGCCCAGCGCGTCAAAAAATCTGGAAAACGCCGGGATATTGCGCGTCAACCCCTCGGCGAAAACTTCCTCCTTTAGGTAATCTTGCAAATAGGCATTCAGGGAACGGCGGTATTGCGCGGTGGCAAAATGATCGGGAATCAGCCCGCGATTCAAAATGGTCAAAAGATCCATTTCCCCATCGGGCAACTCATCGGTCACGAGGGGAAACATCTCGTATCGCCACGCGCGGCCGCCGAGCAAATTCGCCCGCCCCCGCTTGAGTTTTCGCGCACTGGATCCACACAGGATAAAACGCAACCCCTTGTTTTCGATGAGCCAATGCACTTCGTCCAACACGATCGGCACGCGCTGCACCTCGTCCAAAATAATCGGATGTGCCAGCGCCGCATCGGGCTTTGCGAGAAGCCGCTCGCGCAACAGGGCAGGCCGCCGGTTGAAGTCCAGCATCAAATCCGTCTTCAGAAAATCATAGACCTCGCTGTCGGGAAACGCCGCTTTGAGATAGGTGGATTTACCGGTTTTGCGCGGCCCCCACAAAAAGGCCGATTGTCTGCTGGGCAACGCGATTTTCAACCGCCGATCATAATGTGCCATTTTGAACTCCCTCTCCAAATTGGTTAAACCATTTTGGAATTTACTCCAAAATGGTTCCCTGTCAATATCGCGTTACAACATCTCGCGGACCGCCTTTGAGTGGCCGGATGGGATAACTGACCCCCAACCCCCTGTGGTTGTCTTGTATTCGGACAGGTGCGGGGGCCTGTCCCTACGGGTCGTTCTATCGTTCATTTCATTATGCGCCCGAAATGGCATTGTAGGGACAACCCCCTGTGGTTGTCCTGTATTCGGACAGGCGCGGGGGCCTGTCCCTACGGGTCGTTCTATCGTTCATTTCATTATGCGCCCAAATGGCATTGTAGGGACAACCCCCTGTGGTTGTCCTGTATTCGGACAGGCGCGGGGGCCTGTCCCTACGGGTCGTTCTATCGTTCATTTTATTATGAGCCCAAATGGCATTGTAGGGACAACCCTCTGTGGTTGTCCTGTATTCGGACAGGCGCAGGTGCCGCGAGCATTCGGACAGGCACGGGGGCCTGTCCCTACGGGTCGTTCTATCGTTCATTTCATTATGCGTCCAAATGGCATTGTAGGGACAACCCCCTGTGGTTGTCCTGTATTCGGACAGGCGCGGGGGCCTGTCCCTACGGGTCGTTCTATCGTTCATTTCATTATGCGTCCAAATGGCATTGTAGGGACAACCCCCTGTGGTTGTCCTGTATTCGGACAGGCGCAGGCGCCGCGAGCATTCGGACAGGCACAGGGGCCTGTCCCTACATGTTGATGGGGACGGGACGAGATAACTGACCCCTGACCGCTTGGGGTGGATGACCTTCTCGCTTCTCGTATCTCTGGACGAGCACGAGGACATCGCCCCTTTTCCGTCTCCCGTCTTGCCTCTCTCGTCTCCCGTCTTCCCGCCTTCCCTCTCCCCGTCTCCCCCGACTGCAATTTCCCCTTTTGATAATTCCCAACGCATTGTATCTTCCCCCGCGAAATGTCGATCCCACCCTCTCATCTGGAGAACGCGATGTACCTGACTCGCCTCGTTTTTTTGTTGCTGATCGCAGGGCAGGCTTGGGCGCAGGAATACCACCGGGCCGCGGTCGATTCTATGCCCACGCAAATTCCCGACCGGATCGTCCTCAACTGGTCGGGCGATCCGGCCACCGCCGCATCGGTCACTTGGCGCACGGATACGCGCATCACACAGGCCGAAGGCGAAATCGCAGAAGCCGATGCGTCCGCCAATTTCGTCACATGGGCCAAGCGCGAAGAAGCGCGCACGGAAAAGTGGATGCGCGAGAGCTACGCCGCGCATTTTCACTCGGTCACGTTCAAAAACCTCAAGCCCAATACGCGCTATGCCTATCGCGTGGGCAGCGACAAAATTTGGAGTTCGTGGTATCAATTTCGCACGGCCTCGGCACGGCCGGACTCGTTCGCCTTCATCTACTTTGGCGACGCGCAAAACAACTTGCTCGCGCTTTGGGCACGCACCATTCGCACCGCCGTGCTCGACGCGCCCGATGCGGATTTCATCATCCACGCAGGCGACTTGGTCAACAAGGCCAACAGGGACAGCGAATGGGAAGAATGGTTTGAAGCGGGCGATTGGATCCACGCAAAAATCCCCAGCATACCCACGCCTGGGAATCACGAATACGACAAAGATGCGGGCAAACGCCGTCTTTCCACTTTGTGGCGTCCGCATTTCACCTTGCCGGAAAACGGGCCAAACGGGCTTGCGGAAACGACGTATTACACGGACTATCAGGGCGCGCGCATCATCTCGCTCAATTCCAACGAACGCATCGAAGAACAAGCCCCGTGGCTGGAACGAGTGCTGGCAAACAATCCCAACCCGTGGACCTTTGTCACCTTTCACCACCCGGTCTATTCGGCGTCTGATGGCAGGGACAACAAAGACCTGCGCGAGGCGTGGAAACCCATCTTCGACAAATACGCCGTGGACATGGTGCTTCAAGGCCACGACCACACGTATGCCCGCGGGCACAACATCGGCAACGGCGTGACCGTGCGGGATTCCACCAAAGGCACGGTCTATGTGGTCTCGGTCAGCGGCCCCAAACAGTACAAACTCCGCAAAGACCGCTGGATGACCCGCGGCGCGGAAAACGCGCAACTCTATCAGGTCATTTCCGTTTCGGGCAACACCTTGCACTACCGCGCGATGACCGCAGTCGGCGATCTCTACGATGCGTTCGATCTGGTCAAACGAGAAGGCGAACCCAACAAACTCATCGAACGCGGCCCAAGGTCGCCCGAACGCCGATGGGAAAATACCCTCAAAAAGCGAGAGGGTGGCGATAAGGTTTATTGAGGGTAGCGGTCGCTGATTTGGGCGGTCGCGCTCGTGCGCTCGGTCGCAGAGGAATTTTCGCAATGGCACTCGCAGATCACATGCACTGGTCGTTTCAATACGATGGGAGGAGCCAGAGGCCGCATTTTTGCGAGCAACTGATGGAGGTTTTGCGTCGAGAGGAGCGGGCGCGGGATGGCGATAGGTACGCGATTTTGCCGAATTACTGGAAGGGGTACCAACGCGCAGAGGGAGGCGATCTCGCTATCGGCGAGGCCGCGATCGACAGAAGGCGCGACGCGTCGGGGCATTGGCGTTACGATGTGCGGGTCTCAAATTCGACGAGTGGTGAAAATTTGCACTTTGACTTTTGTTGCGCGGACGATGACTTTCGCACCTTGTCGGGCACCTGGCGCGTCCGGGCGATCAATGGCGCGGGGGATGGCTATCGCGCATTTACCTGCGAGGGACGCATGGCGGATCGACAGCGGGTCGCGCTCGCGGTCAACGGCGTCACATTGCCCGTCGGACGGTTCGCTCTCTCGCGTGCCGCGACGTGTAACTGGGCGTTGTTCGACCTCATCCCGCATCTGTCCCATCGCCTAAAAGCGTCTGGCGAACGGGTTGCGCTCGGAATTTTGGAAGATTTGGAAAAAGTGCGCGCGCCCGCATGTATCGGCTTTTTGGAAGACTGGGGCGTTCCACTGGACGACGGCGCGTTGGAACTCTCTGGGTTTTTCGTCTATGGCACGGGCCTGTTGCCATCGTATTGGTGGCTGGATCCGCAGGGGCGGGTGGTGATCGCATCCACGACATTCCAGACCTTTGTGCTGGAAGGAGGCGCGGCATGAGCGACCGCCCGAATATCCTGTTTATCAACACGGATCAGCACACTTGGAATGCGATATCGGCGTATGGCAACGCGCATGTGCAAACGCCCAATATCGACCGCCTGCACGCCAACGGCATGTCGTTTATGCGATCTTATTGCAGCGATCCGGTCTGCGCGCCTGCGCGTGCGAGTTGGATGACCGGGCGTTTTACCTCCGAAGCCGGCACGCCGTTTAACGGCGGTCATTTGCACGAGGACCTGCCGGATTTGGGGCAAATTTTGAAAGCAGGGGGGTATCGGGCCATCCACTGCGGCAAGTGGCATGTGGGCGGGCGAGATGTACACAGCAGTTTTGACGTGCTGTATTTTGGGCGGCGCCCCATCGGCGCGGGCGGCGGCGAATATTACGACGCGGCGATGACGCACGCCGCGGTGGATTTTTTGACCGGTTGCAAAGACGCCGATCCGTTTTACCTGCAAATCGGATACGTCAATCCCCACGATATCTGCGAGTATGGGCACAATTTTGAAACCAAGGAGATGCCCGACGCCATCGCCAGGGGGATGCTCGAAGAAGCGGAGTTGCCGCCCCTGCCCGAAAATTTTGAGTACGATGGACGCGAGACGGTTTTGCACCGGGTTTGCAGGCGCGTGGATGAGTGCTTGATCCACTGGCCCATTTTGCGCGCGACGAGAACGTGGTCCGAGCGCCAATGGCGAACCTTTATTTGGCATCACCACCGGTTTGTGGAAAAGGTGGATGGCGAGATCGGCTTGATTTTGGCCGCGCTCGAGCAGAGTGGGCACGCGGATGATACGCTGATCATTTTCAGCGTGGATCACGGCGAAGCCTTTGGGCAACATCAGATGTTCCAAAAATTTTCCCTTTACGAAGCGAGCATCCGCGTGCCGTTTATCGCATCCACGCTCGGCCGCGGGTTGAACATTCCCAAAGGCGCGTTTGATCAAACGCATTTTGTGTCCGGGGTCGATCTGTTGCCCACGGTTTGCGACTACGCAGGGATCGATCCGCCCGATCATGTGCGAGGGATGAGCGTGCGTCCGCTCATCGAGGGCAAAGAGGTAGCATGGCGCGATTTTGCCTTTGTCGAGAGCAATTACTGGGGCCGCGCCCTGATTTTCGATCGGTATAAATACGTCGGCGAGTACATTCCCCACGGGGATGAGAGAGACCTGTTGCCGCCCGGCCCGGATCCCCATCGCATCGGCATCGAGCAACTGTTCGATTTGCAGGCCGACCCGGCCGAGACGCGCAATCTCGCTTATGAGGCGGACAAACGGGCGCTGTTGATGCAGTGCAGGCAAACCATGCTGAATTTTGAAGCGGGGTTGGAACGGCGGCGCATCACCCATGCGCGGCCCGCAAAGCAGATCGGCGAATGGGCAGGGCGGATTCGGGCGCACTGGGACGCACATCCCGAATTGGACGCGATGCGGATTCGGGCATGAGAAGCCATCTAAAAATTATCGGGACCTACCCCCCTAGCCCCCCTTCCTGCGAGGAAGGGGGGAATCGAGGCGTCCTATTTTCGCGCTATGTATGTTTTTGACCTGCGAAAAGCGAATGCTTTAGCGACTCTCTCAATGGCGGTCCGAGTTTTTAGATGGCTTCTAAGAGGGAAAACGGAGCGACCCCATTTTTGAAAGGACGACGCAATGGACACACGGGACTATACGTCACTCGTGCCGCACCACACCTTTCCAACCGCGCTGGAGGAACAGCGCGAGGCCCTCGCGACCAATCCGCTGTTGCAACGGATGAAGGACGCGCGAAAGGGATATGCGGGCGATCCGCACAGGCCGATCTATCACTACGTGAACCCGGAACACACGCTCAACGATCCCAATGGGCTTTGTTTTTGGCAGGGCCGATGGCATCTGTTTTATCAGGCGTATCCCCCGGAAGACCCGCGCCAGCACTGGGGCCATGCGATCAGCGATGATTTGATCCACTGGGAGGATTTGCCCTACGCGATTTATCCGAATCCCGAACGCTGCTGTTTTTCCGGGGCGACGCTCGTGGAAGAAGATCGCGTGATCGCCATGTACCACGGCACAGAAGTCGGCAATATGGTGGCGGTGTCGACCGATCCCCTGTTGTTGAACTGGGAGAAAGTGACCGGGCGCGCCGTGATACCGATGAGGAATCCCGATGGCTCTGTGCCGCCCTATCGGGTATTCGATCCGTGTATCTGGAAAAAGGGCGATTTTTACTATTCGCTTTCGGGCGGCACTTTGCCCGGGCCGGGCGGCAAACGCACGCGGGCTAATTTTTTGCTCCGATCCCCGGATTTGGCGAATTGGACGTATTTGCATCCGTTTGTGGAAGACGACCGCTTTACCCTCGTCGGCGACGACGGCGCGTGTCCCTATTTCTGGCCCATTGCCGACCGCCACATCTTGCTCTTTTACAGCCACATGAGCGGCGGGCAATACCTGCTCGGCGATTACGATACCGCGCGCGACAAGTTCGCGGTGACCGCGCACGACAAATGCAATTTTGGCCCCTCTGCCCCCTGCGGCGTCCACGCGCCTTCGGCAACGCCCGACGGCGAGGGCAATATCATCGCGATTTTCAATATGAACCCGGGAAAGCCGACGGCGAATTGGAATCAGATCATGACGTTGCCCCGCAAGTTGACGCTTATGGGCGAAGAGGATTTGCGGGTCGAGCCGGCAGGGGATGTGGCGTCGCTAAGACGCGACCACCAGCATGTGGCGGGGATGACGCTCGCGGCCAATCGAGAGGTGGTGCTCGACGGTATTCGGGGCGATGCGATGGAGATCGCGGCCGAGATCGATCCCAAAAACGCGCCGATGGTCGAGATGGATGTGTTGCGGTCCGCAAACGCGGAAGAGGTGACGCGCATCATGTTTTTCAAGGATCGCGGGTTTAGAAATCGGGCGCTGAACACGCAGAAGAGTTTGATCACCATCGACTCGTCTCGTTCGTCCATTTTGCCCGATGTGCGTACCCGCGCCCCCGAGACCGCGTCGGTTTCTCTCGCGCCGGACGAGACCCTGAAGTTGCGCGTGTTCGTAGATAAGAGCGTGGTGGAAGTGTTCGTCAATGGCAAACAGTGCGTGGCCCTGCGCGTGTATCCCGGGCGCGAAGACAGCGTTGGCGTTTCCCTGCGGTCGCAAGGCCAAGACAGCGAACTCATTTCGCTCGATGCGTGGCAGATGGAAGATATTTACGCGGGATAGCCGCCCGTGGTCGGTGCGAAAAACGCGAATCCCGTGGGCAGTCCCTACGACCGATGTCCCCATCAGCCGAAGGGACAGGCCCCCGCGCCTGTCCTGCGATCGGCAGCTACGACCACCGGTCACCGGTCACCGGCCACCTGTGCCTCGCCTGCTGCGTGGCGTTCTAATTCGCCGCGCCAACCGATGACTTCCCCGGCTTTGATGCGCCGGATGTCAAACTTTGGGTACCGGTCTTCAAGCGCGTCCCCCAACTTTTGCGTTTCTGCCCAACGGTCCCATGCCGTTTTCATCCACTCGTGTGGCAAGGCTTCGCGCACGGCGGGATCGAGTTGCCACGCATGGCGCACATCTGCTAAGGACGGTTCTCCAGTGAACGGACCCGACCACTTTGACCAGCCGATAGATAAGGTGTTGCGCTCGCGATCGGGAACCGTGTGTCCCGTGTGGATGGTGGCCCCGTTGCGGATGAGGGCTTCCCCTGCTTTGAGGCGAATGGCGACTTGGTTTGGCAAAGGGTCTTCGCCGTTCCAACTAGGGGTATGCGGCACCCCTTGTTCTTTCATCGCTTTTGGCAAGAGCACGTCATGCTCAAACGGCGTGCGCCATCGGTTGTGGCTACCGGGGATGAGCTCGTGGCATTCGTCGTCGGCCAGCGCCAAAAACATGCTCACGCCGTTCCGCTGTGTGAGGGATTTTGCGTTGTTTGCGCGGATTTCTTTCCAGCGGCGTTTTTCGACCGCTTCGGAATACGCCTCCGGGCCTTCCCCTCGCACTTCCCGCTGTGCAAAGTAGGGGGTCCCGGTGCCCCACCACGTCACGTCTCTGTGCCAACTGAGTTTGTTCTCGCGTTGCCGGGGGTTGCACCACAGCAACAGGCCACTCAGCGTCATATCGTCTGGCTGAAGCCCGTGACACCAAGCGGAGACGAAGTCGAGAAAATCGGGCGAGCCGTGGAACTCGGCAAAGCAAGGCTCTCCAAAAGCGGGATGGATGAGGCCCCGAATCGCCCACGGCTCGTCGTTGCCCGTGCGATGCACATAGCCTTTCGAGCAGTCGATTTTGCCATAGCCATTTTCGGGCGCGCACGCTTCGGTCACGCGGCGACCCGCCTCGCGGAGAATGGGGATCCACGGGTTATCGACAAAGTCGGTGATGATGACAAACCCGTGTTCTTTCAAGTGGGCCAACCGCTCTGGCGTGGCCCCAGGCGCCGAGAGTTCGGGCTTGGCGTCTGCAAAGGCCAGAGCGCGGTAAGACTCAGACGCAGATGGTGCTTGAACCTCGTCCATTTTTGCTCCTTTCGCCCCATGCACTGCGGGCTATCGCGATGTCGATAGATCGGGCTTTCCGATCGCGTGTTTTGGTAGTGTAACAGATTTTATTTCGTTGTCAATGATTTGCGGATCCCATCGTCGTTGCGCGTCATGCCCCTATCGGAGAGATTGACAAAATCCGCGTAATTTGCGATTCAGACGAGGAAAATAAAATGCGAAACATCAGGGCCAAATTTTTTGACGGCGTGCTCATACCGCAGGAGAGGCTCGATCTCAAAGAAGGCGCGGATGTGGTCCTAGCCATCACCGTCCCGCCGCCGGGTCGCACCCTCGAGGCACTGCGAACAACAGCGGGCGCGTGGAAGAGAACACATGATCCAGAAGCATTGAAACGAGCCATCTACGCTGGCCGAACTTTACGAGGGACATAGCGGTTAGGGAGTTTCCCCTCTTGTATCTTCGGACAGGCACAGGGGCCTGTCCCTACGATTGCGATTGCTTCTTACCTCTCCCGTCTCCCGTCTCCCGTCTTCCCTGCTGTCAAGGAGGTTAGTATGACATTGAACGAGCGTCAAAAGCGATTTTTTTACGAACGGGGCTATCTCAAGGTCTCTGGCGCGGTGCCGCGCGTGATGGTGGATGCGGCGCGGCAGGCGATCAACGCCGAAATCGGCAAGGGGAATGCCAATCCGTTTTCCGAAATCAGCACTGCGCCGGTCATCGTGGATTTGTTCAACGAAACGCCCGTGTTTTCCCTGCTCGAATCCGCATTGGGAACGGGCAATTTGCAACGCTGTCGAGCCGGCGGCATCAAGCTCAATTTTCCGCGTCCCCCCGGCAGTTCGACCCTTGCGTTGACGCCGGAAATCGGATGGGGCAGAAGCGGCGGGCATCTCGATGGGATCAAGGCCGTGGGCGACCGCCTGCGCGGGTTGCGCGATGATGGGACGTATAACCGCCATTTTACGTCGTTTGCCGTGGTGTATTTGGACGATGTGCCCGTGCCCAATGGGGGCAATTTTACCGTGTGGCCCAAGTCGCATCACTTTTTTGAGGATTATTTTCGGGAACACGGGCATCAAATTCTGGACGACCACATGCCCCATGTCACCTTGCCCGAAGGCCCGGTCTTTGTGACTGCCGAAGCCGGGGATGTGATTTTTGCCCACCACGCGATGGTGCATACGGGCGGCCCCAACACGTCGCCAAATATCCGGTATGCTGTGATTTTCAGGGCCAAACACATGCGGATCGACGATATTGGATTCGATGCGTTCACGGATATATGGCGCGAGTGGGATGGCGTGCGCGAAGCCGTTGGGCTATGAGATAAAAATGACCGGAAGTGCTCAGTACATCAAAATTGTCGAATGGTCGGACGAAGACCGATGTTTCATCGGTTATTGTCCGGGCATCATCGGGCCGTGTTGCCACGGGGATAATGAAATCGAAGTCTATCGGGCGTTGTGTCAGATCGTCGATGAGTGGTTGGAAATCGCCCGTCGGGAAAACAGGGCATTGCCGCCCCCAACGATTGGCAGAAACGTCGCCAAGTTGTCGATGCCTGCCTAATCCCAAAGCCGTTGGGCTATGAGACGAACCCTTAGAAGCCATCTAAAAATTATTGGGACCTACCCCCCTGGCCCCCCTTCCTGCGAGGAAGGGGGGAATCAAGGCGTCCTATTTTCGCGCTATGTATGGTTTTGACCTGCGAAAAGCGAATGCTTTTGCGACGATCTCAATGGCGGTCCGAGTTTTTAGATGGCTTCTTACGAAAGGAGATCGGCATGAAGCGAGCATCTGAATACGATCGGGAGATTCTCGATCTTTACGACGAGTATGTCCACGGGCAAACGGATCGGCGGGGCTTTTTGAATCGCGCTGCGAAATTTGCCGTTGGCGGCGCGACCGCGGCTTCCATTCTGGACAGCTTGAAACCCAATTACGCGCTCGCACAGCAAATCGCCACAGACGATACGCGCATCAGCGCGGCGTATCAAACCTATCCATCGCCTGACGGACACGACACCACGCGCGGGTATCTCGTCGCGCCGGCAGGAGCCGAGGGCAAAGTGCCCGGCGTGGTCGTTCTGCACGAGAACCGGGGCTTGAATCCCTATATCGAGGATGTCGCGCGCCGCGTGGCCGTGGCCGGTTTTTTGGCGTTTGCCCCGGACGCGCTGGCGCCGTTGGGCGGATACCCCGGCACGGATGACGAGGGGCGGCTCATGCAACGGCGCGTGGATCGCGATAAGATGATGGCGGATTTTATCGCCGCTGCGCGTTATGTGCATTCGCATCCCCAATGCACGGGCAAAGTCGGGGTGGTGGGGTTCTGCTTTGGCGGAGGCATGTCCAACGCGCTCGCGGCGAGCATCCCGGATGTCATTTCCGCGGCGGTGCCCTTTTACGGGCGGCAACCCGCGGCCGAGGATGTGCCGAAAATCAAAGCCGCGCTGCTCATTCACTACGCGGAATTGGACGGGCGCATCAACCGGGGCTGGCCCGCGTACGAGACCGCCCTCAAAGAAGCGGACGTGACTTATACGGCGCACATTTACGAAGGCGTCAACCACGGGTTTCACAACGACACGACGCCGCGCTATGACGCGGCCGCGGCAAAACTGGCGTGGCAACGCACGATTGACTTTTTCAACGCGACCTTGCAGGAGTGACGGATCTGAAAATCCGCTTGACAACACCTTTGGATTCGCATAGCTTGTCCGCCACACAACAGCGCGAGGGTGGGCGATTAGCTCAGGTGGTTAGAGTGCTTGCTTGACATGCAAGAGGTCACTGGTTCAAGTCCAGTATCGCCCACCATGAAAACGACAAAATGGGTTACGCTATTCAGCGCGACCCATTTTTTTGTGCGTTGGGATGCCATTCCCAAGGTTGGAACACGATCTTTGCGGCTTTGCCATCAGCCGAGAGGCGGCAGGTACGTACCGATACGAAAATATCACCTACGGAGCGCGATCTTTGCGGCTTTGCCGGCGGCCGAGACTTCCATCTCGGTCGTTTTCTATTCCAGCGCGAAGTGAATGTCATCTGCCCAGGGGTCGACCCGCGTCAGGCGCGTGCTTACGCGGTCGCCTGCGCGAAGCGGCGATGGCAGACGCACGTCGACTTGCAGGGCGTAGTCCAGGATTTCGATCCGGGCGCGTCGATCCCAAACGTAGAGAACGAGTGCGTCGAACACGCGCCCTTTGTCTTGCGAGAGATGGTGGTAAATCCAGTAGCGTTCGCGGCGGCGTTCCAAGCGGCTGATCAGGCGCAACCGTTCTTCGGTTTCGGGACACAGCGCGGTCAAGTCGTCTAAGGAATAGGGCGGGGCTTCGCCGTTGAGGATCGCCACGAGTTGGTGCTGCGAGACCAAATCTATAAACCGCCTCAAGGGGGAGGTGATCTGGCAATAGGGTTCGACGCCCAACCCGCCGTGCAAGCCCGGTTTTAATGAAAGGGCCGCAGCGCGCATGCGCGTCAAGACCCGATAGCGGTGCAAGAGCGCGTTCTCCGTCGGTTCTAAATCGGAGAGGTCGGGCGCGTCTTGCACGCGAAAAAACGCCGGAACTCTTTGATCGACACACAATTTTGCGGCCTCGACATTGGCTTTGATCATCAACTCGCTGACGAGCACATCGGCCCGGGAATCGCGCGTTTTTATGGCGATATCCACGTTGCCATCGGGCAAAAGCTTCACGCGGCGGGCAACTTGATCGACGACCACGGCACCGGCTTCAACGCGCTGGATCAAAAGCGATTCTGCCGCGTCGAACAGGGCGGACAACATCGCGTGTCGCGGATGCGCCTCGTCGTCGAGAATCGCGTCTGCATCTCCATAGCTCAACTTCTCGCGGCACCGAATCGCGGAAAGCGTCCAAGTTGGGGATTTGACGACGCCATCGCGCGCCACATCCCACAACAGGCTGACGGCCAACCGATTTTCATTCGGCAACAGACTGCCCAGATTTTTCGAGACCCCGGGCGGCAGCATCGGAAAGGTCGCCTCCGGCAAGTACAGGCTTGCCCCGCGGCTCCGGGCGTCTCCATCCAAGGCGGACCGCACGGGGATCAACGCGGCGACGTCGGTGATATGCACCCCCACTTGAAACCCGCCATCTTCCCGAAAGTGAACCGATACCGCGTCGTCCATGTCGGTTGTCGAGGCATCGTCGATGGTCACGGCGTCTAAATAGGTGAGGTCCTGACGCCGCGCAAAAAGCGATTCGAGTTGAAGCGCGGCCGCTTCTTTGATCACCACATCGGGAAAATCGAGATCGAAGTCCTCGCGCATCAACTCGACGAAGTCGTGGCGATCCCACAGGCCTTCGGCGACGATGCGATCGTACGCCCGCCGTGCGGAAATGGGTTCGCCTGCCAGGCGTTGAAGCGCGCGTGCGTACTCGCTTTGAGTGCCGTACAGAGCGACGTCTTTTAGCCGATCCATCCATTCGGCGTCCCCTTGCCCCGCCCCGTTTAGCCACGCCAAAAACCGCTCGCGCTCGGCCGTGCGCGCTTCGGCGAGGGCGATCATTTCCAACCTGTTGTCCACCTCTGCCCGATCTGCGGCGCGAAATCCGCACGCTTCGGCATCGAAATAAACACTCGTTTCCAAAGCGATCAAAAATGCCGAGAGGCGTTCGGCTGTGGGCGCGTGGTCGCAGTACAAGTCGGCCAATTCGCGCAAGGGCCAGACCTCGTTTTCCTCTGCGACCAATTCCCAAAGTTCGCGGAGGTCCATAGCCGCACTCGCGGCCTCGGCGCGCTTGAACCACGCCGCGCCTGCGGATTTGTCCCGTCCGATGTGCCCCGTCGCTTGCAGGATGTTCTCGATGGGCACATTGAGGGATGTTTTCGCCGATACCGCGAATCGGGCGCGGGTATGCGAGATGTTGACGCACACCCCCGCCAGCAACCGATTGCGGTAGCGGAACAAGGCAATTTCGTTTTCTGCGGGCACGGTATTCATAATCATCCCAAAAAACAAAGCGGCAGACGAATGCCATCCGCCTGCCGCGATTCCGATACACCTCTAAAGGGTGGCTAACAACGCCTCGGGATGCGTGCGGGCATCGACATTGGCGTGTACCTGTGCGATCGCGCCATCGGGCGCAATGACATAAGTCATGCGTTTGGCCGCGCGGGCCGATGCCGATGGACACGCGCCATAAGCGAGGCAGATTTCGCGTTCGGTATCGCACAACAAAGGGTAGCCAAAATTTTGCGCGTTGGCAAACTCGGCATTGGCGGCGACATCGTCTGTGCTCACGCCCAGGATTTGCACATTTTTGGCCGCGTAGTCGTGGATTCGCGCCTGGAATCCGACTCCTTCAGCCGTTCAGCCACCCGTGCTCGCCTTCGGATAAAACCAGAGCACGACGGTCTTGCCGCGATAATCGCGGAGTCTCACCTCATTGCCTGCGTGATCTTTGACCGAAAAATCAGGCGCGACATCTCCAACTGCGAGCATAGTACCTCCTAAAAAAGAGTGACAGTCTTTGCAAACGTTGCCAATATAGGCAAACGGGATGTGCAAAACCAGCGTGAAATCAGCGGTCCGTTATGGCCCCGTGCCATCTCGGGGGGACGAGTTGGGGCCGACCACCGCCGCAGAAACAAGCCTTTACCGCCTTCTGGCTTCTGTGTATCTTGAGATTGAAACTGACCACTGCCTCATGGATCCGCATTTTTGAACTGCGGATGAGGCTTCGCCTTCATACCCCGCTCCGCGTCTTTCGCCGTTTGTTTTTTTCAAGGACCCCTACCTCATGAAAATCGCACACATCTCCGACTTTCATCTCCGTCACCATCTCCCCGATGGCAATGGCGGGATGGCCGATCTCATTTCCGAAGCCGCGCATCAACTCGCCGCGCACGCGCCCGATTTGGCCGTTGTGACGGGCGATCTGGTCCACTATCCCGACGCATTGGACGATCCAGATACGGTCGCGCAGGGCGAAAAAGACCTCCGTCTCATCCGCGAATGCTTCGCTCGCCTCGCCTGTCCCGTCGCGTATGTGTATGGCAACCACGACCATCCATCATCCTTTCGCCGCATTTTTTGCGATCGGCCCTTTGAGTTCGACGTCCGCGGCTTTCGCGTGATCGCGTTTTTAGACGACGAGGGAGAGAACAACGTCCCACAGCGCGTAGGGGCGGAACTGGCGCGATTCCAAGCCGTGGTGTCGGACGGAGACCCGCGGCCGCAAATCCACTTGCAACACTATCCGATCGCGCCCGAATGCGATGGGGATTATCCGTTTAACTACGGCAATGCCGCCGAATTGAAAGCCGCATTGCTCGCGGATGCGCGTCCCAAACTCGTTCTCAGCGGGCATTATCACGAGGGCGTGCCGCTCATGGCAGAGGGCCACGTCCATTTTGCCACGGCCCGCGCCTTTCGCGATCCGCCCCATCCCTATTGCCTGTACGAGATTGCAGACGCACATATCGCGCAGACCCATTACACCTTGCGCCCGGAGGGCGTATGACCTTTTCCGCCCGACGCATCGTTGGACTGACCGCCGCTGTTTTGCCGATCGTCTGTGTTTTTTTGGGCATCGAATATCACGGCGCGTTGCGCCGTGCCCTCGCCGTGACGCCCGTTTCGCACGATGTTGCGGGGCGTTGGATAGCGGCCTATCACGCGCTCGATGAAACGCCCGGGCTAACGCGCGCCCTATCTCGCGCCCTGGCTCCGGGCCAGCCCATTCGCGGTTTGGCCTTTGCCGCGTTCCTCCTATCCACGCCATCGGAAAAGCGAGTCGCCGCGTATTTGCACCACGCGCAATTCGGCCCTGTGCGCGGCATCGAGCGGGCGGCCCAATACCATTTTGGCGTTCATCATTCCAAACTCACCGCGGGCGAAGTCCTGTTGCTGTGCGATCTCGCACGAGGTGCGAAGCGAGGTACGAATCTGCCGATGCTCGACCCCATCGCCGCGCTCCATCGCCGAGACGCGCTCCTGTCCGCTTTGCACGCGAGCGGTTTTTTGTCCCGCGCCGAGTACCGCAACGAGCAGGCCCGCGCCCTGTCCCTTTCGGCCACCCATCGCCCGGTGAATTGATCGCCCGCCGCAAGGATGACGCCCACAGATGGCGCAATCACCACCGAAAAAACAAAATGTTTGACAAAGCATTGATCGCGCTTAGAAATCAGGCAGAGGAGGGATCGGTAATCGCCATGTGCCGATTACCGTCGCCGTCGATACATTCGGCGCGTGCGCGTAGCCGATGATTCGCATTCCCAACGGATAGAGATGAATTTATCGTTGCTTTGTGTGGGCGTCATACGCGGAGAGATAGGTCGATGAAGCGTGTCATCGCGGTTGTAATCGGCGCGGGGGTGCTCGCGATTGTGGGCGCGCTCGGCGGGATGTACTATGTGAAAACCCATTTTCCCAATGTGGGGCCGCCGCCCGATATTCGCGTGGCGGGAACACCCGACCAAATCGCGCGCGGCCGTTATTTGGCCCACCATGTGACGGTGTGTCTCGAGTGCCATTCCACGCGCGATTGGGCGCGTTTTTCCGCGCCTCTGCTGCCGGGAACAGAGGGCAAAGGCGGTTGGGCCGTTTCCGAAGCCGCGGGATTTCCGGGCACGTTGGTCGCGCCGAATATCACGCCCGCCGCGCTCGGCCATTGGACCGATGGCGAGATCGTGCGGGCCTTTACGAGTGGGGTGAACAAAAATGGCGATCCCCTCTTTCCCCTGATGCCCTATCGCGCGTACCGGTTTTTGATGGCAGAAGACGCCGAGGCCATCGTGGCGTACCTGCGTACCCTGAAACCCATCGACCATAAGCCGCCGCGTTCCGCGCTGAATTTTCCCATGAATTTGATGGTCCGCACCATGCCCCGAGCGTATCGTCCGCCCGCGCCGATAGACCGTTCAGATCCGGTCGCGTACGGCGAGTATTTGGCGATCATCTCCGGATGCGCCACCTGCCACACGCCCCACAACCAGCGGCAGCCCATCGCGGGCATGCAGTTCGCAGGGGGATTTCAATTTGTGTTGCCCAGTGGAAAAGTCGTGCAATCGGCGAATATTACGCCCGACGTGGAAACCGGCATCGGGCACTGGCAAAAACAGTATTTCACGGGTCGCTTCAGGCAATTTGCAAACGCGACGCAACTCCCCCTGCAAGACGGGATGAACACCGTAATGCCATGGACGATGTACGCGGGCATGACGGATGAAGACCTCAATGCCATTTACGACTATTTGCAAACGGTCCCCCCAGTGCGAAATGTCGTGAATCGGTTTGGAGAATAAACGATTGATGAACGCAGATGAACGGCAATCGCAACCCCGCGAGTCAACGAAAAAAAAAATGAATCGAGGTTCTGGAAGTTTTGATTTTGGTCGCGTGCGGGTGTGGTATCGCCGCCCGAGAGGTCGCCTGACCGATTTGCCAGTGGTGTTTGCCCTGCACGGAGCGTCTCGCAATGCCCGCATTTACCGCAATGCCTGGGCGCGCCATGCCGATGCCCATGGGTTTTTGCTGTTGGCCCCCGCGTTTTCTCTGGCGCGTTATCCGGATGAACGGACGTTTAATCTCGGCAATGTGTTTGCCAAGGACGGGGCGCGAAATCCCAAGGCCGATTGGTCTTTTCAGGTGATCGAAGGCATTTTTGATCGCGTGAAAACGCGGGCGGGACTCCAGGCGACGTCCTACGGATTTTACGGGCATTCGGCGGGCAGCCAGTTCGTCCATCGGTTTTTGTACTTTATGCCTCGGGCGCGGGCGCGTCTTTTCGTCGCGGCCAATGCCGGGTGGTACACGATGCCCACCTTCGATTTGGCGTATCCCTACGGCTTGGCCGAGTCCGGCCTGACTGTGGCGGATTTGAAGCGGGCCTTGGGTCAGCGGGTCGCGGTGCTTTTGGGTAGCGATGACGTGGATGTGAACCATCCCAAGTTGCGGCGCACGCGCGGGGCAATGCGGCAAGGCGCGCACCGGTTTGAACGCGGGCACACGTTTTTTGCGACGGGAAAACGCGAGGCCAAAGCCCTAGGCGTGCCCTTTAACTGGCAGTTGGATACCGTGCCCGATGTGGGGCACGACAATGCGGGAATGGCAAAGACAGCGGTGGCGTATTTGATCGGGGAGAGGTGAGAGGCGGGAGACGGGAGAGGGGAGAGGGAAGACAGGAGAGGGGGGAGACGAGAGGGGAGAGGGAAGAAGCAATCGCAATCGTAGGGACAGGCCCCTGTGCCATTTGTACCAACTAATTCATTATCGGGACGCTTTGCAGTTCCACTGTCCTTCAGAGAAGCCCTCGCCAACCCGTGCCATCCCCAAAGCCCATCAAACAAAGCCATCGGGCACAGCGCACAAGTCCATTTCGCAACCCATGTTCATTGAGCAACCCACTTTGCAGGCTGACTCATGTCGTCCTGCTACAAAAGCGCTTTGCGCTGTGCCTAGCCCCTCGGCGCATGAGAGCGGCATTTTTTGCCTACTTTTTTTTGCTGTTGAAAAAAAGTAGGTCGCCGAAGGCATCGGAGGCAACCCACAATGCTTTAGGGCCAAAGTTGTTAGAAAAGCGAGCAATGTCGGTGCTGATTTGTGCGTATCAAAATTGAGAATAACTTAATTTACAGAGTAATTAGTTGGTACAGATGGCCCCTGTGCCTGTCCGAAGATACAGGACGGGAGAGGGAAGACGAGAGAGGGGAGAGGGGCATAAAACGGAAGTCAACGCCGTGATCGATACTCCTCATAGAGACGCCTTGCGCCGCGTGGTCATCATCGGAACGTCGGGCGCGGGAAAAACGACCCTCGCCAGGTGCCTCGCGGCTCGCCTGGGACTGCCCCATATCGAGTTTGACGCGTACCGTCATGGCCCCAACTGGACTCCGACGCCCAATCGCGTTCTCAGGCAGAACGTCGCCAAAGACATCGCGGCAGACGGATGGATCGCAGACGGCAATTACACCGTCGTCCGCGACATCGTATGGACGCGCGCAACCGCCATCATCTGGCTCGACTACCCATTTCCCATCGTCTTTTGGCGTCTCTTCTGGCGCACGATGCGCCGATGCGTAAAACGCACCGAACTTTGGAATGGCAACCGCGAAAAGCTGTGGTGGCACTTTTTCACGAAGGACTCGCTGTTTCTGTGGGCGTTCCAAACCCACTGGTCGCGCAAGAAGGGATTGCTCGCCGCGTTTGGGCAACCGCAACATCGCCACCTCACCGTATTCCGCCTGCGCTCGCCCCGAGAGACGCGCCGCCTGCTGGCCTCGCTCGACTTCTCGCCCTTCGGACAACCCTCCCAAAAGGCGGGCAATGAATCGTAGATGCGCGGCACCTTGGGATTATAGGCTCGTCCATTCGTCCATTCGCGCTTTTGTCGTATAAAAAAAAACGGCCGCGATCCTGTGATCGCGGCCGTTTGCAGTTGTGGTACCTCTATGTCAGACGGTCGGGGGTGAGGTCATGGCGATGCCCGACCGCGCGGTACTGATAGGTGGCATAGTGACCTCCTCATGTGTGTTGCGGCCCGTCACTCCCACTCGCGGTTCGATGAACTTTCCGCGTGCCTCGCGTGCGTGCGGCGGTCTTTGGAGAAATCGCATTCCGAGCCGGGTACCGAATGCCGGTTACGAGGCCGGCCATTGAAAAGACCGATGTGAACACGCGGGCGAGAACCCTTTCGAGCGGATCGCCGCCTGACGTTTTGCGTCGTCTGTTCGTGCAAAATATAACCCGATGAGAGGGGGCATGTCAAGGGCGAATTTGAAGTTTATCAGCGAAGGACTCGGCTTTTCTCCTGCCTCTCGTCTGCTCTCTCTTGATGTCCTTTTGGATCTGGGCTATATTGACCTCGATCCCGAAACGCCCGTGCCGGGGATCTCTGACGAATTGGGGCGATCTTGTTGGCAACCACATAAGAGTGGGGATGGGAGATCGATGAGAGACACAAAGGAGTAAGAAGAAAGGCAAACAAATGTCATTTCGGCAAAAGCCGGGGGCAGGGACGTGTTATTTTTGATGCCCGCCTGAAAACACAAGAGGCGAAGCAAACGTTCACTTGATATGCGAATTAAGAATGGGGAAACCACGCTTTGAGATGATCTTGCGTGTAAATGTAAATCGCCTTGAGAGAGGTGTTATTGCATAATCCCAAACAAAGAGACGGTGAGCACTTCTTGATCTGTGAACCGGACCGTTTGGTTGTTGCTCAGCCGTTGGCTGTATCCACAGATGCTTTCGATAATGCCGACAGATAGAAACATACAAGTGAATGCGTTTGTCTTGCCAATCCATCGCGTTCTGCCTCCTGATTTGAGGGTGAAAGGGATTTTACACCTCAAAAAAGGGAAAGGACGCGATGGATTCAACTCTTAATTCGCATTAATGGTGGAGGAGATACCCGGTAAAAAAGGGAAGAGGTGAGAGGTGAGAGGCAAGAGGCAAGAGGCGAGAGGCGAGAGGCGAGAGGTGAGAGGTGAGAGGTGAGAGGCAAGAGGCGAGAGGCGAGAGGCGAGAGGCGAGAGGCAAGAGGTGAGAGGTGAGAGGCAAGAGGCAAGAGGCCGGGGAGATGGGTGGGTACCAAGGACGGGCATAGGGATCTGTCCTCTCGCGTTTATCTTTTTGGAATAGTCCAATCTTCCAACTGCAAACCGAATGCCTTCTGAAAATCGCTGTCAGCAGTCACCAGAATCGCATCTAATGCCTGAGTTGTCGCAGCGATCCAAAGGTCATTTTCTGCGATGGGTGTTCCCTGTTTCTCGACTTGCCGTTTGAGTCTTGCGTAGTGGATGCCCGTTTCTTTTGGAATGGGGTCGCATTGAATTTCGGCAAACAGATTATTGGCTCTCTGCGAAAGCTCGCGCTGTTTTCTTTCCATCGGCAACCGTTCAATCCCATAGAAGATCTCGCCCTGAACAATGGGAATGGTGAAGAGGTAATCCGAATCGGTCAGCGCGTTCAGATACCCCTTGACGACGGGATCATTTTGCATCAGATGGCTAAAAGTCGTGGTTTCTAATAGATACTTGCTCATCGGTCTTCCGTTCTCTATGGCTCAAAAGGAGACTCAAAACGGGTCGGTTGTTTTGCTTCTTTTATGACTTGCAAAAGTGATTCGATGTCCTTCTCGGTGGCGTAGGGCGGTTTTTCCATTGCCTCGATGATGCGAATCGGATTTGTTCGTTCCGACAATGGCTCTTGTTCTTTGGCTTTCCACGTTAGAAATTCGAGGTAATTTTTCAGTTGTTCCGCCTCGCTATCTGGAAGTCCATCCACGGCCTTGTGTATCCATTCTCTTATCGGCGTCTGCATGATCGTTCCCCCCATCTCAAATTTTCGCCGCGTCTCCTACTGGTGTCGGGTTCGGCTGAATGTACACAGAGAGATGGGTATTGTCAATTTGCAGGTCTCTCGGTTTATTTTTTTTCGACAGGCACAGGGGCCATCTGTACCAACTCATTACTCCGTAACCAAATTTTGATACGCACAAATCAGCATCTGCATCGCTCGCTTTTCTAAAGCGTTTGGTCCTACAGTGTCGTTAGTTGCCTTCGATGCCTTCGGCGACCTACTTTTTGTCAACAGCAACAAAAAGTAGGCAAAAAATGCCGCTCTCATGCGCCGAGGGGCTAGCACAGCGCGAGCGGGGTACAACTGCCCCAGCAGTTCAATCGCTTTTGTAGCAGTACGACATGAGACAGCCTGCAAAGTGGGTTGCAAGATGAATATTGGTTGCGAGACGGACTTGCGCGCTGTGCCCGATGGCTTTCGTTGATGGATTTTTGGGATGGCACGGGTTGCGATGGCTTCTCTGAAGGACGGTGGAACAGCAAAGCGATCCCGATAATGAATGAGTTGGTACAAATGCCACAGGGGCCTGTCCCTACGATTGATTCATTACCCCGTTCCGTCAATTGATCGCTACGCGCCGTCGTGGGCTACGCCTGTGCGTCGATTTTTCAAAAGGAGAACGAAATGCAATTTCCGACCCTTCGTCCGGAAAGGGCGAATTATATCCGGCCGCGCGATGGCGAGGTGCTCGCGCTGTCGCCGCCTGGGTTTTGCTGGTGGCGAGCTGGCGATCGCGGCGCGTGTCAGTATCGCGTGGTGGTCAGGCGCGAGGGGAGGGCCTATTGCGAATCCCCATTGCTGGCGGATCCCATCTATCACCCGGATCGGGTGTTCGCGCCGGGCGCGTACGACTGGCATGTGCAAGCGGTGGTCAAGGGCGCGGTTCGGGCGCGGTCGGCGTATCGGTCTTTTGAGATCGCCGAAGGCGCCGCAGAGCAGCCGTGGGCCGATCCCGCTGCCTTGCTGGCAAATGTGCCGGCGGAACGCCCGCGGCTGTTCTTTTTGGCGTCCCAGCTCGAAGCCGTGCGCCGCTCGTTGACCTCGACGCGGGCAGAGGCTTACGAAGTGTTGCGGCGAGAGGCGGATCGCGCGCTCACACTCGAGCCGCCGCCCGAGCCGACTTACGATCAGATCGAAGACCCTGCCGAGCGCAGATTGGCATATACTGCGTGTTTTGGAACCATGCGAAAATACCACGATGGGGGCATGCGAAGCCTCGCGCTGTGTTATTTGCTCAGCGGCGAGACGCGCTATGGCGAGGCCGCGCGCCGGTTGCTGGTGGATGCCGCGCAGTGGGATGTGGAGGGCATTTCCTCGATTCTCGCGCCTTATGGCGATGAGGTGGGCCTGGGCTTGCTCAGGGCGGGTGCCGAGGTGTACGATTGGATTTTCGATCTGTTGGCCGAGGACGAACGCCGCACGGTCGAGGAGATGCTCGGCGCGCGGGCGGATCAGATGATTCGCAGGTTGGAGAAAAGCGATTATACGTTTACGCCCGAGGAGAGTCACAATGGTCGGCTGCCGGGGTTTTTGCTCGAACACGCGATAGCGCGGGCAGAAGACCCGCGGGCGGTTTCATGGGCGGAGTACGCGCTGAAACTCATCGCGACGAATTTTCCCCATTGGGCGGGCTATGAAGGCGGCTGGGCGCAGGGCGTGCCCTACGGAATGTCGTACAATTCGCGGGATGCGATGCCGTTCCACGCATGGAAGTTGGCGACCGGGCACGATATTTGGCTCAAGCCCTATTACCAAAATATGCCGTGGTTTTTCTATTACGCGGTGTCCCCCATAGGCGAGATCATGCCCTTTGGCGATACCGAAGATGCCCCCGTGCGGGCCTCGCAGGCGCGGACTTTTCTCCAGTTTCACGGATTGCGCTTGCAAAATGCGCGGTTGCGCGCATGGGCGGATCAGGTGCGCGAGCAGGATGGGCGGGCCGCGCAGATCGATCCGTTTCCGGGGATTTTGCTCGAAGACGCGGCGATTCCGCCGGCAGAGGATGCCATTCCGCAAGATCGCGCGTTTCGCGGGGTGGGTTGGGCCGCGTTGCACAGCGATATCGATCATCCCGCCGAGGATGTGATGGTGCTGTTGCGCTCATCGCCCTTTGGCGGCGTGAGCCACGGGCACGCCAGCCAGAACGATTTTGCGGTGATGAAGGGCGGACGGGCGTTGATCTGCGCGGGCGGCCTGCGCTTTCCCCACCACGGCACGCCTTTTCACGACGAATACTGCCAGCAGTCGATGTCGCACAACTGCGTGTTGGTCGATGGCAAAGGCGCGATCAACCGCGATGGCAACCGCGGCGGCGAGATCATCGGCTTTGAGACCGCAGACTCGTTTGGGTACGTGTGCGGCGAAGCCGAGAACGCTTATGGGGATCGGTTGCAACGGTACCGGCGGCATATCGCGCTGATCCGCCCGTCCGTGTTTGTTCTCGTAGATGAATTGGAAGCCCCAGAAGCCGCGACCTTTCAGTGGTTGCTCCATGCGTTTGAAAAATTCGATCTCGATGTCGATGCGGCGACGCTCACATCCAACCGCAAAGGAGCCGCGTTGAAGGCGCGGCTTTTTGCCTCTACGAGTCTGCGCCTGAGCCAGACGGACGCCTGGCCCGTGCCGCCGGACAAGGGATACCCTACGCTCGACAGGGAACTGCCGCCAAAGCGATGGCATTTTACCGCCGAGACCGAGAAGGTCGCGCGGTGTCGCATCGCCGCGGTGTGTTCTGTGCAGGGGCCAAATGAGCGCGCGCCCGATTTTTCGCTGGCGGTATCGGATGGGCGAATCGCGCTTTCGGCGGGGGAGACGAGTGTGGAAATCGATCTGTCTGCGGATGCAAGCACCGTGCTCGCGCTATCCGCGGGATCGGACGCGCTGACCGTTCAAGCGTGAGATTGAGCAGACCGCCAATTTGAAACGGCGATGATCCCGGCGATGAGAAGGGCTGCGCTTTGCAAATAGGCGCGGGCGTCTCCGGAGGGGACGAGGAAGAGGAGCAGGGCCGCAACGAGCAAGAGGACGCGCTGATAGGTGGGCAGAGGCGCGAAGCCATGCCCGGCCGCGGCGGCCGATAGGGGAAAGATGCCGATCAGGACGATGAGGATGTTCCCCACTGTGGCAGAGAGATCGGCGGAGAGCAACAAGAGTTCGGGATGGAGGACAAAGGCGTAGGGCAGGGCAAAGCCCACGAGGGCAAAGCGGAAGGCCGTGACCCCGGTTTGCATGATGCCCGCGTTTGCAATGGCCGCAGCGGTGTACGCGGCGAGCGCGACAGGGGGCGTGACCATCGACATCATGCCGAAGTAAAAGATGAAGAAATGCGCGGCCAAGGGCGCGATGCCGAGGTCGCTCAAGACCGGGCCGACCAGCGTTGCCATGAGCAGATAGCAGACCGCCGAGGGCAGGCCCATGCCCAGGATGATGGTGGAAATCATGAGGAGGATGAGGGCGAGGAGGATGTTGTTTTGCGCCAAGGGCAACAAGGTGCTCGGCAATTTCGCGCCGACGCCGGTGAGCGTGACCACGCCGATGATGATGCCCACGCAGGACGCCGCCGCGATGAGCGAGACGCCTGCGTGCGCCGCGCCTTCCAATGCGCGGATCCAGGCGCGAGGGCCAATGCGCGTTGCGGGGTGAAACGCGCTGGCGATGAGGACGAAGAGCAAGGCGATGCTGACCGCGCGAAAGGGCGTGTATCCCAAAATGAGGAACGCGATGAGGGTGAGGAACGCGACGAGGAAGACGACGCCCTGCATTTTCGGCGGGCGTTTGGCGGTGTCTCGTTTGGTCGCCGAGACCCCGACGCGCTTGGCGTGGAAGTGGACGATGAGGAGCAGGGCCGCGTAATAGAGGATGGCGGGCACCAAAGCGGCGGTGATGATTTCCAAATAGGTGACGGCGGGCGTGACGATTTCGAGCATCATGTACGCGCCCGCGCCCATGATGGGGGGGACGAGCGCGCCGCCAGAACTCGCTGCGGCTTCGATGCCGCCGGCAACGGTGGGGCGAAATCCAATGGCGCGCATCAGCGGGATGGTAAAGGTGCCGGTGGTGGCGGTGTTGGCGACCGCGCTACCCGAGAGGGATCCCATCATGCCCGACGAGATGACCGCGACTTTGGCAGGCCCGCCCGTGCTGTTGCGAAACAGGCGGCGCGCCGCGTTTAAGATGTAGCCCGTGGCGCCGGTTTGTTCGAGTACAGCCCCAAAGAGCACGAAGAGAAAGACGTAGGTGAACATGACCTTGAGGGCGATGCCAAAGACGCCCTGCGCGTGCAAATAGGTCTGCGAGACAACGCGCTCCCAGTTGTAGCCGCGATGCGGAAAGAGCCCGTCGGGCAAGAGGTAGCCAAAAGCGGCATAGAGCAAGAAGGCGACCGCGAGCAGGGGCAGGGTGAGGCCGATGGCGCGGCGCGTGGCTTCGAGGACGAGGATCAGGCCGATGAGGCCGACGAGGTGATCGAGGGCGTGTTCGAGTCCCGCGCGATTGCCGAGGGATTGACCGTCGAGCCAAAGAGATTGAAACCGCGCATCGGTTTGGACGAGGACATAGCCGAAGCAGAAGGCGACCGCGACCGCGAAAAAGAGATCGAGAATGGGAAGGGATTTTTGGGGATGGATCGGATATTTGAGAAATACGAGGCTCAAGCCGAGCAGGGCAAAGACCGAGAGTTGGGCCTGCGGCGCGAGTTGGGGATGGTTGACTTCAAATAGAATGAACAGACCGAGCAGGATGGCGAGGATGCGAAACAAGTGGGAATGGAAGCGCGTCATGGCGGATGGGCGAATGGGCGAATCAATTTGGGAATGGCGAATCGGTGAATTGGCGAATCGGTGAATCGGTGAATCGGTGAATCGGCGAATGGCGAATCGGCGAATGGCGAATCGGCGAATGGCGAATCGGCGAATCGGCGAATGGCGAATGGCGAATGGGCGAATCAACGAATCGTAGGGACAGGCCCCCGTGCCTGTCCGAATCGGTGAATCAATGGCATGAGGTACAGACGAATTGGGAATGGCGAATCGTAGGGA
Organism: Candidatus Latescibacterota bacterium; assembly: GCA_965242535.1. Classification (GTDB taxonomy): domain Bacteria; phylum Latescibacterota; class UBA2968; order UBA2968; family UBA2968; genus VXRD01. The sequence continues at coordinate 1,998,903 of OZ251458.1, read as the reverse complement.
CAGGCCCCGTGCCTGTCCGAATCGGTGAATCAATGGCATGGGGTACAGATGAATGGCGAATGGCGAATGGGCGAATCAACGAATCGTAGGGACAGGCCCCCGTGTCTATCCGAATCGGCGAATCATTTATGCCTTTGAAACGGGCTATCTATCGCCAGTTGTCCCCCACTTGTGCTTTTTGTGCCTTTTGTGGCTATCGTGCCTTTGAAACGGGCTGTCGCCAGTTGTCCCCCTTTTGTGCCTTTTGTGCCTTTTGTGGCTATCCCGGCTATCGCGGCTAATCGCATCTCACTCCTCCCCTTTGATCGGCCAGATGCCAATTTCTTTGAAGTATTTGATCGCGCCCGGATGAAAGGGCGTGCCCGTATCTCGAATGACGTTTTTGGGATTGATGGCTTTGCCGGCCGGGTGTTTTTTGACGACTTCTGCGCGGCGTTCGTACAGGGTTTTGGTGAAGTTGTAAACCGTGTCTTCACTCAAGCTGTTGCGCGTGATGAGGTGCATGGAGCCGACGTTCATGCCCGCATACGTTTGGGTTTGCCCGCGGTACGTGTCGGCCGGGATGGTGGCGGCAAAGAAGAAGGGATAGGTTTCGAAGAGGTGCTCTTTGGCTCGCTCGTCGTAGGGAATGAAAGAGATGTCTTGAGACGCGCAGGCTTGGGTGATGGACGCGGTGGGCACGGCACCGCCTAAGAATGCCGCCGCGGCGGCGCCGTCTGCGAGCATGTCGACGCTTCCGGCCTGCGTGTTGTAGAGCGGGGTAAAATCGTCGTACGCGACGCCGTGTGCGTTGAGGATGGGCTTGAGGAAGTATTCAAACCCCGCGCCGGCCGGCCCGACCACCACGCGCTCGCCCTTGAGGTCGGTCAATGTTTTGACGCCTGCGCTTTGCGGCGCGATGAACAGGGCCACATTGGGCGCCAAGGTCATGACCGCGGCGATGCCCTGTTTCTGTTTCCACGCGCCTTCTCCGCGCACGGCAAAATAGGAGATGGCGGCGTTGGCCAAGGCGAAGTCCAATTCCCCACTCGAGAGGCGGCGGATATTTTCCTGCGTGCCTTTGGTGGCTTCGGCAGAGACCTCCCACGCCGCGTGATCGTTGACCACTTGCGCGATTGCGCCCCCCACCACAAAAAACGCCCCCCCAGGCGGCGCAGTGCCCACGCTGAGGAATTTGTCGGTTTGAGGCGCGCCGCAACCGAGGAACAGCACGATGGCGAAAATGAACGGCGTTTTGAAGTTTTGCATGATGTGACCTTTCGGCAATGCCATAAACAAGTCAGCCCGCCCCCAACGGAAGGGAGACGGGCTAATCGTTGACCACTTCTAATTTTCCGCGATGCAGTAGAGGTGTTCGCTGCCGCGCAAATACAACTCGTTGCCCGCGATAACCGGGGACGCGCCCGTGCCTTCGTCGAGTTTGTTCGTCGCCAAAACCTCAAATTCCGGGCCGTTTTTGATCACCAGCGTCGTGCCATCCACGTCCGAGATGTACACGCGGTCATTCGCGCCGACCAATGACGCATAGACGCGGCGCATGCCCGCGAGTCGCCTCGGGCCGTAAAACGCCTCGCCGGTTCCGGCGTTGAGACAGGACAAGATGGCGTTGCTCCTTTTCAGCGCGTAAATTTTGTCGCCATACAACAGGGGCGAAGATACGTAGGGCGTGTTGGCAAGCGAGTCGGGAAGAGACCACAACACCGCGTCGGTACCCGTGATGTCGCCCTTGGCTTTGTCCAAGGAAATGGCCTGCATCGCCGGGTTGCGATGCCCGCTCGTGACATAAACGACGCCGTTGGCATAGACCGGCATGGGAATGACGTTTGCCCCCAAGCCCCCGCATTCCCACAAGATGTCGCCGGTTTTGAGGTCGTAACTGCGGGTTTTTTGGGTCGCGCTGACGATCACTTGGGTCGCGCCATTGCGTTCCACGATGAGGGGCGTGGTCCAAGTCGTTCTTTCGGGCCGATCTTTGCGCCAGATTTCCTCGCCGGTGCGTTTGTCCATCGCGACGATGAACGAGTCGCCTTGGTGATCCCATTTGACGATCAGGATGTCGCCGGATATGGCGGGCGATGAGCCTTCGCCAAAGCTACCCGCAATTCTTTGATCGCCCAAGTCCTTGCCCCATTTCAAATTGCCGTCAAAGTCGAAGCAGTAGATGCCCCATGAGCCGAAAAAGGCGTAGAGGTGTTCGCCATCTGTGATGCCCGATGTGGAGGCGTAAGAAGCGGTTTGGTGAATGCCCTCGTGTGGCGCGGCTTCCTGCACTGTTTTTTCCCACACGGTATTTCCGGTTTTGCGATTCAGTGCCAATACCTTAAATTGAAGGACATTCGGCAGCGGAGGGCGGTTGCCGGTTTGGGCTGTCTCTACGAGTTTGTCGGTTTTTACGGCTGTTTGCACAAAAATTTTGTCGCCCCAAACAATGGGCGTGGCGTGCCCGAGCAGGCCGGGCAATTTGACTTTCCAGCGGATGTTCTCGCTCTCGCTCCATTCCAACGGGGGATTGCTGCCTTTGACGAGGCCATTTGCATTTGGCCCGCGCCAATGCGGCCAGTTGTGCGTCTCTCCTGCCTTGTGGTGTTTTGCCTGAACCCAAAGGGGAATCAGACAACATCCCATCAAAATCCAAAGCCATTTCTTCATCTCGAACTCCTTTCGTGAGGTGGGTGGGATACGTCGCAACGCGGAATGCAAAATAGCCGTTTCACACAGGGCTGTCAATTTTTTCTTTTTATTTTTTCAAAAGACGCGAAAGGGAAAACCGATGGGCACTGCCCGTTTTGCCGCGGGGTTCAAGGATAGGCACGGGGGCCTGTCCCTACGGTGTGGCTCTATCGTTCATTCTGCTACCAAAATGACCTGGTAGGGACAACCCCCTGTGGCATCTGTACCAACTAATTACTCTGTAAATTAAGTTATTCTCAATTTTGATACGCACCAACCCGCACCGACGGGGCTCACTTTTCTAAAGCGTTTGGTCCAAAAGCATCGTGGGTTGCCTTCGATGCCTTCGGCGACTTACTTTTTTTCAACAGCAAAAAAAAGTAAGCAAAAAATGCCGCTCTCATGCGCCGAGGGGCTAGGCACAGCGCAAATCGCTTTTGTAGCAGTACGACATGAGACAGCCTGCAAAGGGGATTGCAAGATGAATATTGGTTGCGAGACGGGCTTGCGCGCTGTGCCTGATGGCTTTCGGTGATGGACTTTTGGATCGCACGGGTTGCGATGGCTTCTCTGAAGGACGGTGGCACTGCAAAGCAACCCCTATAATGAATGAGTTGGTACAAATGCCCCCTGTGGTTGTCCTGTATTCGGATAGGCACGGGGGTCTGTCCCTACATTAACCCGTTCCAAACGCCAATGTAGGGACAACCCCCTGTGGTTGTCCTGTATTCAGACAGGCACGGGGGCCTGTCCCTACGGTGTGGCTCTATCGTTCATTCTGCTACCAAAATGACCTGGTAGGGACAACCCCCTGTGGTTGTCCTGTATTCAGACAGGCACGGGGGCCTGGCCCTACATTAACCCGTTCCAAACGCCAATGTAGGGACAACCCCCTGTGGTTGTCCTGTATTCGGATAGGCACGGGGGCCTGTCCCTACGTTGATAGAGGCAAGGTGGTCTGATCTCTGACTTTCAGCACGGGGCCGCGCCCCTACACTTTCCACTCTTTGATGCAAAGGACACTGCTATGCCCGTTTCAAAATCCATTCGATGGTGGCCGGCTGTTGTGATCGGCGCGTTGGTGGCGATTGGGTTGTCGATGATCTGGATTCCCGACAGGCCGAATCGCCAGATGCAAGTGATGCCGACGATGCTCGTCTGCGTGGTCGGCGCCGCGTTGCTCTGTCTCTGGTTTTTCGCGTTTTCCCGATTGCGGTGGAAAGTCCGCTTGCAGGGGTTGGGCGTGCTGATTCTCGTGATCGGCTTGGGCGTCGCCTCGTTTCAGATGCGCGGTTTTACGGGCGATTTGGTGCCCCATGTGGCGTGGCGTTGGTCTTCTGTTGCAGCGGTGGCTGGAGAGGGTCCATTTTCCGGTGAACCGGATAGGGATTATCCCCAGTTTTTAGGCCCTGACCGCAACGGCATTTTGATGGGGGTTGAACTGGAGGCCGATTGGGTTCGATATCCGCCCAAGTTGCTCTGGCGCGTTCCGGTTGGGGAGGCGTGGTCGTCGTTTGCGATTGTGGGGCGATCCGCGCTGACGCAGGAACAGCAGGGCGAGGATGAGACGGTGGTGTGCTACGATGTGTCGACCGGGAAGGAGAAATGGCGGCATCGGGCGCGGGCGCGTTACGAGACCGCGATAGCCGGCATCGGCCCGAGGGCCACGCCCACGGTGGTGGGCAATCGCGTTTACGCTTTTGGCGCGACCGGAATCCTGACGTGTCTCGATTTGGAGACGGGCCGAGAAATTTGGTCGCGCGATACCGTGAAAGAAGTCGGCGCGCGCGTGAAGGAATGGGGCATGAGCGGTTCGCCCCTGGTCGTGGGCGATAAGGTGATCGCGAGCCCGGGCGGCCGCAACGATCAATCGCTGATGGCGTATCACCGCGAGACCGGGGCCGTGATTTGGGGCGGCGGCCGCGCAAGAGCGGGGCACAGTTCCCCGAGTTTGGTCGCGATAGGTGGGATGGATCAAGTCCTCATTTTTAATTTGGGGCAAGTTGCTGGGCACGATCCCACGTCCGGCGCGTTGCTGTGGGCCTATCCATGGGTGGGCGGAATGACGCAACACGTCGCCCAACCCATTCCCCTGTCTGGCGACCGCATTTTTGTCTCGACCGGGTATGGCATTGGGTGCGAGTTGATCCAACTCGCCCAAAGCGATGGGGGAGAGTGGATGGCGACTCGGATATGGAAAAGCCCGCGCCTCAAAGCCAAGTTTGCGAATGTGGTTCACAAAGACGGGTATATTTACGGGCTGGACGATGGCGTTCTGACCTGTTTGGATCTCGGGGATGGACAACGCGCCTGGAAGCGCGGACGCTATGGGCACGGGCAACTCATTTTGGTGGGCGATCTGTTGCTCATCCAAGCCGAATCCGGCGAGGTGGTGCTCGTGGATGCGTCGCCCGATGCACACCGCGAACGCGCGCGCTTTCCCGCGTTGAGCAGCCATACGTGGAACAGCCCCGCATTCGCCGCGCCCTACCTGATCGTGCGAAACGACAGGGAAGCGGCGTGTTACGAACTCGCGGTTCGGAAGGAGTTGGGAGTTGGGAATTAGGAATGCCACCGCTCGCGTAACGCCAGCTGTTGCGTTGAAATTTATCGCCACGCCAGAAAAAGGCGAGGTGTCGGCTCTGTACGCGCGACCGCGTGGCGCGAAGGCTGGGTCACGGGTCGGGCACGAATAAGCCTTGAGGCGGGACGAAATTCCGCCACAGCGGTTGTGAAGGGTTGTGTGGTAATCCGTGCAATCCCCTAATCCGCGTAATCTGTAATTCATACAAAAGGATGGACGCAGGTTGGACAGCGCAGGTGGTACGAAGGACAAAGCGGTTGTGAAGGGCAGTGGGGTAATCCGCGCAATCCCCTAATCCGCGTAATCCGCAATCCCAGACAAGAGGAGATAACCCATGGTATTTCCCATGTTGACAGAAGCGCGACGCCTCGACAGATTGACGCCGCCATCGGGCAAGGTGCGGATGGTGCTCGACACGGATGCGTACAACGAAGTGGATGATCAATTCGCGGTTGCACACGCGCTCTTATCGCCCGATCAGATGGCGGTTGAAGCCCTTTATGCCGCGCCTTTTCACAACCGCCGTTCCAATGGGCCAAGAGATGGCATGGAGCGGAGTTATGGGGAAATCATCCGCTTGCTCGACCGCTTGCAGATTCCCGACGACGATCGGGTATTTCGCGGATCGACGGGCTATCTCGAAACACCCCATACCCCGCGAGACAGCGACGCGGTGCGCGACCTCATCGACCGAGCACTCGCATCGCCCGATCCGCTCTACGTCGCGGCTATCGGCGCGATTACCAATGTGGCATCCGCCATCCTCATCGAACCCGAAATCGTCAAACGCATCGTCGTCGTCTGGCTCGGCGGTCACGAACACCACTGGGCGAACACCCGCGAATTTAATTTGCAGCAAGACGTGTTCGCCGCGCGCATCATTTTCGACAGCGGCGTGCCCTTGGTTCAAATTCCCTGTCGCAATGTCGCGTCTCACCTCCTCACCACAGTGCCCGAACTCGAAACCCATGTGGCGGGCAAAAGTGCCATCGGCGATTTTCTCACGGAAACCGTTCGGGGCTACCGCAAAGATCACTACGCATGGGCAAAAGAGATTTGGGACATTTCGGCAACCGCGTACCTCGTCGATCCAAGCTGGGTTGCGACCCGCGTGGTACACAGCCCCATCCTCACGGATCAACTGACGTGGAGCCACGACCCCAGCCGGTTCATGATGCGCGTTGCCACCCAACTCAACCGCAACGCCATTTTCGCGGATCTGTTCAAAAAATTGGAAACGGCCGGCGAGATGGCGTAATCGCCCTGCAAAATAGGCGATTCGCAATTCCGATTCTCGTAGGCATTTTGCCGCCAACACCACCCCCAACGCGAGGAGTTACCCATGAGTGCAGCACTGGATTACGGCGTCCAAAGTTTTTGTTTTCGCCACTTCAAAGACAACGCCGACGTGGCCCAAAAGGTCAAAGCCATCGGCTTGGACAAAATCGAAGTCTGCCAAGTTCACGCCAATTTCAAGGATCCCGATGGTTGGAAAGAGATCGTCAAAACCTATCGCGACGCGGGGGTTTCCGTCATTTCTATCGGCGTGCAAACCTTCACCGGCGACCCGGGTGAAAAGACCTTTTTCGAGTGCGCGGCCCTTGCCGGTGCCAAACACATCTCCTGCCATTTTCAACTCGAATCCTATCCCAAAGCCATCGCACAGGTGCGCGCCTGGAGCCGGGAATACGGCATTCGCGTGGGGATTCACTGCCACGGCGGGTACCACTTTGGCGGACAGCCCGGCGTCCTCAAACACCTGATCGGCTTGGGCGCGCCCGAAATCGGCTTGTGCATCGACACGGCTTGGGCCTTGCAAATCGGCCCTCGCCAGGGCAACCCCGTCAAATGGACAACCGATTTCGCCGGGCAGATTTACGGCGTCCACTACAAGGATTTCGTCTTTGACCCCAACGGCCAATGGCACGACACCGTCGTCGGCGAAGGCACGCTCGACCTGCCGGCCTTTGTCGCGGGATTGGAAAAAGCCGGCTTTGATGGCATGGCCGTCATCGAATACGAAGCCGATGTCGAAAATCCCGTACCCGCCCTGACCCGCTGCGTGGAAACCATGCGCGCATTGGCCGGTTAATGGCTCTAATCGATCGCCTGCACAAACCAAAAGCCCTTTTTCCCACGGATTTCTCCGAAAGAAAAAGGGCTGTTATTTTTCATCGCGTATTTGCGCGGATTAAAACCCGCCTCTCCGCGATTCGCATTTTCGCGCCGTGAATTGCTGATGAAGCGTCGCAGTTGGATGTTTCGGACAGGCACGGGGCCATCTGTACCAACTAAATACTCTGTAAATTAAATGATACCAAATTTTGAGACGCACAACTCAGCACCTGCATGACTCGCTTTTCTAAAACGTTTGGTCCTAAAGCATCGTGGGTTGCCTTCAATGCCTTCGGCGACCTACTTTTTTTCAACAGCAAAAAAAAGTAGGCAAAAAATGCCGCTCTCATGCGCCGAGGGGCTAGGCACAGCGCAAAGCACTTTTGTAGCAGAACAACATGAGCCGGCCTGCCAAGGAAATTGCAACAAGGATGTGGGTTGCGAAATGGACTTACGCGCTGTGCCTGATGGCTTTCGTTGATGGGCTTTTGGGATGGCACGGTTGGCGATGGCTTCTCTGAAGGACTATGGAACAGCAACGCGATCCCGATAATGAATGAGTTGGTACAAATGCACGGGGGCCTGTCCCTACATCTCGATTGTGGAGGTGGTGAGCAGGGCATTGATGAACTGCTGTCACAGTTATCCTCCATTCCGTTGCGCGGATTAAAACCCGCCTCTCTCGCCTTTCGCCTCTCGCCTCTCGCCTCTCGCCTCTTACGCCTCTCGCCTTTCCCGTCTCCCGTCTCCCGTCTCCCGTCTCACCGCTTCAATCAATGCCTCTACAGTAATGCCGAAGTGCGCCCATGTTTTTTCGAGTCCTTCCGATGGCGCGATTCTCGGATCTGCAATCCCCACATGCGCGTGGGCAGTGCCGTTGCAAGCCGTGCTCACCAGCCCGGCGAATCCGCGCAGGCCCGTTTCCGGCGTGCCGATTTTGCCATCTTCAATGGTCGCTATGCCCGCGTAATTTTTCAGCAGGGCGTCCAACGCGCCATCCGGCAGGGGCAACCCGTTGACGACATACACATCGGTTGGAATGCCGGACGCAACGAGGATCTCTGCGGCCTCTGCGGCCAAAAAGGCAGGCGCGCCAAAAGCCAAAATCGCGTGCTTTGCCCCCGCGTATTTGCGATAGGTCGTCATCGCCTCCCAAGTCTGACTCGGATGCCACAGAGGGCCCGATCCATCTTGCGCTTGCAAAACGGGCAAACTCGAATCGCGCGGTATGCCGATCACATGCCCGCCGTAGTGCGCGGCCATGTCTTTCACCGCCAAAAAGGCCACGCGCGCATCGGCAGGGGCGTAAAACCGGTGCAAATAGGGCAAGTACGTCAAGCCCACGTTGATCCAGTCGAGGCCCCATCCAGAAAAGTGATCGCGCCCGGTACACGCGCCCACGTGCGAGAGGTGAAACACCACGTTGAGCCCCTCGTTGATCCCGTTCAGATTGCGCTGATACTGCCACATGTCAAAGCCCTCGCGGGCGATCCCCTCAAAAAACGCGGCAAAGGTCGAGACCACATTGAGTTGCGGTTCATCCGTGCTCACGGCCAGACCGTTTGCCATGAGCGCGGCGGCTTGTTCCTCGATGCTCATCTCGAACTGGTGATCGCCCGACAGACGCGCCCGCGCCCCCGACAATTTGGTCGAGGGATCGAGGTCGCAACTCACCACAAATACGCGGTCGGGATGCGTCTCTGCGAGCAGGGCGTATGCCGCGGCCGCGCCATCGCGGGGACTCGCTTTCTCAGTCGGCAATTCGACCGCCGAGGCTTTTTCAGGTGGCATCTCCAAATTCGGACTTCCGGGAGCGGGTCTGGCTTTTGTGATGACCGTGCGCGATCCGCTGTTTCGCAGGGTTGCGAGGGCATCGGCTTGTTCTGCTGTGGTTTGAAACATCGCGCCGCCGAGCACTTCTTCTGCAACGCGCCCCTGCATGCTCCCGTCGTGGTGATTCGCGCCGCCGGGCAAATCGTTGACCAAAAACAGGCACTCCAACATCGGCTCTGTATCGCGGAAGCTCATTAGGGATCCCGGAATCCACACATGCTTGTCTAGGGGCACATCGTGGCGCGCGGCAAATGCCTCGACCGCGTCTGCGATGCCATGGCGTTCGCCAAAGGTCTTCAGCGTTATATCTTCGCCCGAAAATCCGATGGGATAGATCAAGCTCGGCTCGCCCTGTTGCGCGAGGCGATAGCCTTCCCGATACGCCGCATAGAGCGCGGCATTGTCGTGGAGCGACGCGATTTCCAATACCTCCACCCCGAGTGCGGAAAGGACGCTGCGAGGATCCACATCCATAATGCTCGCCGTGCTGCCGGACAACTGAATGCCGTTGCGGTGCATCACAAACGTGATGGGCGCGCCGTGGACACTCGCGGCATTGAACCCGTTGAGTGCCTGCCCGGAAATCCATCCCGCATCCCCGCAATGGGCAATGACCCATGCGCGGTCGCGCCGCGCTTTTTTGCCCAATGCCATGCCCACTGCGGCCGGGATCATGACGCCTAAGCGCCCGCCGTTGAGTTGCGTTCCCCCGGGCAACCACGCCACATGCCCGGGAAAATCCAGCCCGCGCCGAAAGTTCTGTACGACCCGCGCCGAATCGACAAATCCAAACGCGGCGAGAGCCGAGTAATACCCGATGCTCGTATGCGCGTGTTCGATGGTATAAGCGCGTTGCTCGTAATCCACAACCGCCAAGGTCATCGACAAGCCGGGGATGAGTTCCAACCCGCCGCCCAAGTGGTCCAATTCCCCGATCTCGGCCAGAGACGCCAAGGCGCGAATCGCCGTGTGCGCGCCTTCGATTTGCAACGCGGTCAATGCGCGATCTTCCATCTCGCCGAGCGTCTCCGTTGCCGCGATATCTATATGCAGTGCCAACACATCGGACGCGATTTCCCGCCCGAGAAAATGCGTTTGGTTCAACAGCGCGTCATTGCGCTCCTTTTGCTTTTCGATCGACGTTTTCACATTTGCCATAATTTCTCCAAAGAGGGATGAACAGATCGCCATTTGCGGCTCTAAAATAAACGTTCCCCGCGCAACAAGCAAAAAAAACCCGCGCTCACAGAATGCGTCTATCCGTTTGAACGGGGTTTTCGCGTCGCGTCTTTTCTCGCCTTCTATTTTGCATGTCCGATCCGCGATACAAAATTCTGGATTCGGTGGCAGGTCTGTATTATGTTTAGGGAAATGAGCCATCAACCCCTCGACCACTGACCACTGCTTTGGGGTTGGGCGCAAGGACAGGCACGGGGGCCTGTCCCTACGGGTGATGGGACAGAACGGAGATTGACCACATTTACACAGGAGGCCACCATGTCCAAAACCATGATCGCCGCGCAAATGTACACGGTGCGCGATTTTACGAATACCCCGGCAGACATCGCCGAATCCGTCCGAAAGGTCAAAGCCATCGGGTACGACGCCATGCAAGTGTCGGCTTTTGGCGCGATTTCACCGGTGGAACTCAAGCGGATCGCCGATGATAATGGGGTCGAAATTTGCGCCACGCACACGGGCTTTGACCGCATGCGCGACGACGCGCAAGCCGTGATCGACGAACATCTCCTTTGGGGATGCAACTATCCCGCGATTGGCAGCCTGCCCGCGTCCTATCGGGAAGAGGGCGAAGCCGGGTACGTTCGCTTTGCCAAAGACGCGTCGGAAGTGGGCCGCAAACTCGCGGATGCGGGACTGACGTTCGCGTATCACAACCACAATTTTGAGTTTCAAAAATTCGGCGACCGCACGGCCCTCGAGATCATCTTGCGGGAATCGGATCCCAAAGCGGTGCAACTCGAAATCGACGTCTATTGGGTGCAGGCGGGGGGCGGGGATCCCGCCGAGTGGATCCGCAAAGCCAAGAGCCGCATCGACCTCGTCCACGTCAAAGACATGGCGATAGAGGGCAGGGAAACGCGGTTTGCCGAAGTCGGCGAGGGCAATCTCAATTGGCCCGCCATTTTTGAAGCGGGCCGCGAAGCGGGCACGCGCTGGTACATCGTGGAACAAGATCGCTGTTACGACCGCGATCCCTTCGACAGCCTCAAAATCAGCTACGACAACCTAGTTGCAATGGGTCTTTCCTGAAAAGCGCGCCATGAACATCAACGCCAGCATGATCCAAAATATGACTCGGTTCAATCTCCATAGATTTACGGGTTTGCTTCCGCTGATCCTATTGCTGATCGCGCTGTCAACGGTATTCCTGTTCGGCAATGACCGGGGCCACTTCTATCGGTCCGGGCTACACAACGCGATGTCGTCGAACCATCTCGCTGTGGCCGCGAATATATCGTACAAACACAACTTCCTAGGTTTCTTTCGTCAAACGCTAGAGGCAAACGGCACTCGCTCTTATGTCCCATACAATCGTTTTCCGATCGGTGGTTACGCGCTCATTAAACTGGCTATCTCGCCCTTTGATGGCAATCTCTCGGCACAAATTTACGCTGCCAGGATGCTGATGTTGCTGTTCTTCGCGGCGATAGGCGTACTGGCATACCTATCCCTCTGTCGGCTAACCTCCAACCGGTGGATTGCCCTAACGGCAACACTTCTTAGCCTTTCCTCTTATTACTGCCTGTATTACAACGACCTGGTCGCGACTGAAGCGTGTCCAGATCTTTTCGGAGTGCTGTTGGTCTTCCACGGCATGGTGATTTTTGTACAGAAAGGTCGCTTTCGGCAACTTCTGGTCAAGACATGCCTTGCCCTTCTGCTAGGTTGGCATGTCTTCGCGCTGTTACTGCCCTTTATCGTTTTGGGTTTGGCGAATGAGTTCATCAAGGACGCCCGTTCTGCACGCCTGAGTCATCCGCTTGTGCTGTGTCTATCGCTGCTCCGCAGTCGCTATTTGGTACTTGGCGTCTTCGCGCTGTTTTTCGGTATGGCCGTGTTGAGCTTCAACTTCGCCAATGAATACTTCGCGCTAAAAGGTGGAAGCCAGCTGATACATTTACCGTCTTTCCAGTCATTTTTGTCTCGTACCGGACAGAATGAACATTTTATCGCCCAGTATGCGGAGTCCTTAGCTTGGCTCCCTTTTCTGAAAAGTCAGTTCTACCGCATCGGGGTGGCGTCTCTTCCCCACTTTTCGATAGGGCCTGAAGAATTGCCGGGCATTATTTTTGGAATCTTCGTATTTAGCGCGTGCCTGATTGGTCTGATGTTTGTCCGCCATAAAATTTTGCTGGCAACGCTGGCACTGTTTGGCCTCTGCTGGAGCCTGCCCATGCGCCATACCACTGCCTTCCATAATTTCGAGGGACTGTTCTATATCGGCATTCCGCTGGTTTTTTACTCGATTGTTTTCCACTACATACACCGCCTATCCCGTAACCGCTTAATTGCCTATCTGTCCGTCACTTCATTGCTGATTTTTGTTCTTGGCAATTTTTATATGAGCCGCGTAGGCGACGGTGCCGAAGCAGCCGAATTTCACAAAGCAATGATGGCCGACTTTGATGCCATCCGTAAGATGACAAAGGGAAAGACAATTTCCATTGTGTTTAATCCCGAGCTTAGCGGTGCGTGGCAGTCAGCGGCTTATTATCTCGCTGGAAGCATTGTTCTATTCAATAACCAAAAACATCAACTCGGTTTCGCCGATTTCGTTATCACACGCGGACGCGAGGAGAAAACCGGCCTGCTCACGCCGGAAAATCGGTTGGTATTCTTATATGATAATACCAATCTAATTGATGAATACCGGTCAGAGTATCGATCTGTCACGTCCAATGAGCCCGTGGCTCGCTCAAATTTCGATATATATATGCGAAATCGCACATTGTACTATGTCAAGCCCCGATGCGTTTCTCCCAAATTTTACGAACGCTTTTTCTTACACATCGTTCCGGTGAACGAGAATGATCTTCCTCAAGATCGCAAGCAGTATGGATTTGACATCCACAGAGCCAAATTTTGGAGAGAGGGCAGACTATTCGATGGCAAATGCATGGTGCTCTTTGCCCTTCCACAGTATAAAATCGCTTCTATCAGAGCCGGCTCGACCATTAACGGCACAGACCGAGTATGGGCAGAATTTTCTCTCGGCGAATAGTTAATGCGAATTCGGACAATCTCCGCGCTAACGGACGATGATGTTATGACCTCTAAAAATGCCCGATAAACGCTCAACACATCTTCACACCGAGGAGTTTCCATGCCTTATGCCGACCACATCGAACAGGCCAAAGACCCGGTCACCTGTGCGGTACTCACCATCAGCGACACGCGCACCAAAGCCGATGACAAAAGCGGCAAAATCATCCGCGAATTGGTCGAGGGCGCCGGTCACGACATCGCGTGTTACCGCGTGGTCAAAGACGATGCCGCACAGATTCGCAATCTGATCGAACGAATCGCCGAAGCGGGCGAATGCCACGTCATTCTCACCAATGGGGGCACGGGCATCGCCGCGCGCGACACCACGTATGAGGCCGTCACGAGCTTGCTCGAGAAACGCCTCGACGGATTCGGCGAAGTCTTTCGCTTTCTCTCATGGGAAGACATCGGCTCGGGCGCCATGCTCTCGCGCGCCGTTGCAGGCGTGTACAGAGATACGATGATTTTCTGCATGCCCGGCTCATCCGGCGCGGTGCGACTGGCGATGGAAAAACTCATCGTCCCCGAACTCTCACACCTCGTCTGGGAGATCTGGCGGCAAAAGTGACGCATTCTCACTTGCATCGGTGCGGACACGGGAGAACGCTTGTGGCAATCGCGCGAACCGGGCGATGGGTTGCCCATCGTCGTGGACGATCATCTCGTCACCGCACAGACGAGGTGTTTGAAACGCTTTTTCCCTTGTCGGATTGAGGACGGGCACGGGGTCTGTCCCTACGCCGTTGCTTTCATCCTCATTCTCATGCGGATGCTTTTCGCCTAGCCCAACGCGCGAATGTCCAGCCGCGTGACGCTTACGTGTCCTTCGCGCAACGCCGTGCCATCCGTGCCTTCGCGCCCATCCACTTCGGGCTGGTCGATGTCGTGGCAATACCCCTTTTCCGAGGGCTTGAAACAAGAGGTGTAAAACGTGTGCCCGAGCGCGGTTGGGACGACCTGCCAGTTGTCGGCCAGTTCGCAAGGCAGGTTCACGTTCCACGTTACCGGGGCGGACAAAAAGTCGTCCCGCGCGGTCAAAAACGCAAACACGCGGCGCAGCATGGCGCGGCAATTTTTCAACAGCCCGTCCCGCACATCGGGTTGCAGAACGCGGCGTGCAATCCAGTGCCGAAACACGGCCCCGTGCAAAACCTGCGACAGTGCCACGCCCGGCACGCCCGCGATATTGGCTTCTATTGCGGCGCCAATCGTGCCCGATGAAAGCGCGAATCCCAAACCCGCATTGCTGCCCATGTTGATGCCCGAAATCACCAGATCGGGTTTGCGGTCGAACAGGTGGTAAATGCCGAAATTCGCGCAATCCGCAGGCGTTCCCGAAAGCGCGTACGCCGCACACCCAAACCCGTCCAACGCCTCCAGATGCAGCGCGCCCAACCGCGTCATCGCCTTGCCCTTCCAACTCTGTTCCGTGGCAGGCACCACGGCTGTCACCTCACCCATCGCCTGAAAATAATCCGCGGCAAACCGAAACAGAGGCGAATCCAAACCGTCGTCATTGGTCAATAGAATTTTCAAAACTCGCGTCTCCTTCAATCGCAACCACTCGTGCCTTCTGTGCCTTTTGTGGCTCCTTTTGTGCCTTTGAACAGGTGTACCCCGCTCGTGCCTTTTGTGGCCCCTTTTGTGCCTTCTGTGCCTTTTGTGGCTCCTTCTGTGCCTTTCGTGGCTCTTTCACCTCTCGCCTTGCTACCAACCCCGTTCTATCTCCTCAAACGGATACATGGGCCTGCGCCGATATCGGTAGTCGAAATTTCGCATATCCGCCGCGGTGGCGCCTGGCGTATCCACGCGAATCAACGCGGTGCAGACGGGTTGGTATGCCGCGACCGGGGCGTGGACGCCTTTGGCGACGATCACCTGAAAGTCCGAGGGGTTGAGGCCGCAACTCGTCATCAACCCCAAACTCACGGGCACTGTGCGCCGCGACGTCAGGCTGATCGCGAGTTGGGTATCCGTCTCCACAACCGCGGTGGCGCCCATGTCAAAAGCGGTTCGCCCGCCGTGTCGCACCTCGGACTCGCTGAATTTTCCATCGTGCAGGCTCCGCACGCGCACCTCGGCGTCTAAGGTCGCGCCGTGCAACTCGTCCGTCTTGCCGCCGATCCGCAACGCAATGCGATTGCCAACTCCTGCGTCTCGTGCGCGCTGTTGCGATTCCGGATCGAAAATGCACACAAAGCTCGGCGCCTCGCCTCGCCCGTGCAATTCATGCGCGATAGCCGTGCCGTCGCCTGCGGATCCGCCGCCCACATTGTCGCCCATGTCGAGCAGACAAACCGGCCCCTTTCGCGCCATCGCCCGATTGACCGCGTCGGGAATCGCGATGTATTCGCCCACAAATTCTGCGCGATGGGCGTACAAATAATCCGCCAGCCGATTTGCCAACACTTGGGCGCGGTCTGGATCACCATCTGTCACCACCACAAATGCCGATCCCATTTCTTCCACATCGGAGTATGGAAACCCGAGCAAGATGCTGTTCGACAACACCCCCGGCTCTCGCAACATCTCATCCGCCAATTCATACATCGGCAAACACGGCGGCGCCGAGGTCAGTTGCCGTTCGATATTGATGCCAATGGGGGGAAACGCGCCGGCTTGCGTGGGGTTCACCTCGCCTGTTAGGGTTCGCGCCATCAGGCTTGCGGCTTCCAAGCCGCGCTGTTTTTGATCCAAATGGGGATTCGACCGATAGGCAATCGTGGCATCGCACGCGGCGAGCATGCGCGGGGACAAATTGGCGTGGGGATCCAAGGTGCAAATAATCGGCTTTTGCGGCCCGACCCGAGCGCGCAACCGCGACAGCCAGTACCCGTCCAAATCCCGGTACGCGTCGCCCTCGCCCGAATTTGCCCCGTGCGGCGCGACGAGATACCCATCCACATCGCCTGCCTCTGCCACCCGCTCAAACATCTGCGCCATCAATGCGTCACAAGCCGCTTTGGCAATGCGCCCAGACGGCGTCGTGCCCGCATGAAAAATCGGCAGCGCGTCTATGCCCGCCGCCGTCAATCCCTCCAAAAAGCCGCTGACTTCGTGGTGCCCGCCCGAATAGCGGTCATACATCGCCTGCCCCGTAAAAATCCCATCCCGCTCAAAAGCGTCCAAAGTCGTCGGCGCGTCGATAAACGTATTCGACTCGTGCAGTAGAGAAATAATGCCCACGCGCATGGGAACTCCTTAGAAGTGGTTTTAAAATTCCTGACAGCCATTGAAGAGTCGCAAAAGCATTCGCCTTTCACAGGTCAAAACCTCACATGCCACTAAGATGGAACGCCTTTATTTTTTTTCGTCCACTTGCCCAATCGCTATTCTACGCCACCTCGACGACTTCCTCGCCCAACATATCTTCACCGCCCCCCTTCGGGAAGAGGGGAGACGGAAGACGGAAGACGGAAGAGGGCTTTTTTGAGTGATGGATCAAGGGCGGTTTTAATGGGTTTGAGCCAGCGCATCATGCAATCAAAAAACCCCCGACACCCCCACCCGCTTTGTCCCTCGTGCCACCTGCGACCTTCGCACCACCTGCGTCAGTTGTCTGAATCACAGATTACGCAGATTTTTGGATTGCACGGATTACCCAGCAACCCATCCCACCCGCTTTGTCCCTCGTACCACCTGCACACTCCGCACCACCTGCTCTCCCCACGCCCTTTGCCCTACTTACAGCGTTTGTATTTACTACACGCCTCCGCCCCACCTGCCAACAAAAATACGGCGAAGGCGAAACCGTGATCAACGCGGTTGTATCTGCTACACACCTTCGCTCCACCTGCCAACCCAATCCGCCTTTCATCTGCGTAATCCGTGTAATCCGCGATTCAGACATTTTTCACCGCTTCAGCAGTTGGATAAAGCCCGCTTGCTCAAAGTGGTGATCAGACGTCAAAGCGTCGGTCAATCCGCGCTGTTGCATCACGATAAAGCTCGCGCAATCCACGAGGCTCCATTCTTTATCCAATCGGTTTTCGAATAACTGCCATGCCGCCTCGTCTAAGGACGGGTCAATGTGGACAACTTCAACCCAAATCGGTGAGCGGATGGTCTTAATATAATCCAGAATTTTCGGCCTTGGTACACGCAAGGGGCTAGTAAAGAGGGCGACTAGTTCACTCAAGACATAGTTTGTCGTGACCACGCTCCAATTTTGCTGTCTCCATCGCGTCATCAACTCGACGGCTTTTGCATGATGAGATTCAGTGCGAAGAAAAAAGCTAGCCCATCCCGACGTATCTACAAATACCTCATTCATTATCAACGCCCCGCATTTCTTTTAACAACGCTTGTCCGATATACTCGTCGTGTTTTTCGCCAATGTCTGTGACATCAGAGGTCAATGTGCCTGCTAATGCCAGTAGGGGGTCCTGCCCGATCCGATCAACGGCTGTCTCAACCCACTGTGCCATCATTTCTTCAGGCGTTTTCCCAAATTGTTGAGCGATGCGCGAAAGGGAATGATACAGTCCTTCTTCGAGCTCGACGGTTAATGTTCGCATTTTTATCTCCTATGTGCCTTCTGCACCCTACACCCTACCTGCACACTTCGCACCACCTGCAACCCTCAATCCACGTCCATCCCTCCTTGTCTGAATCGCGGATTACGCGGATTTTGGGATTGCACGGATTACCCCGCAACTCCTCCCACCCGCTGTGTTCTTCCCCCTACTGCGTCCTTTGATCCGTTTCAATACCAGCGTGATTATGAGTGAATAAATTATTTTGTTTTATGAGGTTCTTCTCTCTCAAACCACAGCGACCCGGTGGGTATCCCATTAACAAGTCTAAATAGCCCGCTATATATAAGACGCCCATAAAATTTCCTTGCGTGCATATCGGCTGGGGCTGGAAATAATTGTTTCTCCCCGCCGATTAGCCAAAGAATCTCTAATCCATTTTTATCAAGCCAATCATCTAACTTTTGGCTATCCATCAAAGCATAACTTGGTCCGTATTCTTTGATACTCGGATCGCGGAAAATCACGCCATCGTCATTCTCCCAAGATCCAAAATCATTGTCAATTCTTCTTAAATCCAAACTTTCTACCAACTCTTTTGCGGGAAGATAAAATGATAAAGAGTCATCAAGCGAATGGTCTGGACTAGCATTTTCCCACTTATATTCCGAAACAGGAACAAAATGCTTAGTCGGTATCTGTTCTCTAAAACTATCAGGATCTTGCCATCCCGACATGAACTCACAAGCCGGATGCCACGGGTATTCGCCCAAATACCTTTGGTAGTCTGTAGATGGGGTGCTGATAATGTCAGGGGCTGTGAGGCGTTTATTTTTGAGTTCTTTTTTTGTCAGATCACAATCTTGCTTACGAATAAAAACAGCGTTAATTCTAAACCAACAATCTAATCTTGTTTCTCGATCTGATTTGCTCTGTTGTTCCATCCAAAATCCTTGCAATACTATCCATTGATTCTGCGTATCAGGGTCTTTAACTCGCAAAAGGTCTGAAAAATTGGGGATTCTATTTTCGTCCCATGAAAACGCCTGCTGATCAGAAATATCATCAAGGCCGGAAAAAGGGAATTTGTACGGTTGCCACCATGTACTCACTTCATTGAAAAACGAGCGATATTCACCATTTTTTCGTATCCAAATAGTAGGGTCAATATCTCTCCCATGTATTTCACATGGTCCCTCGTAATGATCGTATTCAATATCACTATAACGACCTATCCAATATACGTTATCGGATAGACGCGCTAGTATCTCATGAAACGCGATCCATTGATATTTTTTGCCGATCCTTTCCGTCTCTCCGCTACCAGGCCCCCAATTTCGGCCATAGGAGCAACGTTCTTCAAACTCAAAAAAAAGTTCTTCTGTCCATCCAAACTCGTAGGCACGCTTACATACCCACCTCTGTGCCCATTTGCGACTAAATGCAGCCGGACGATCATGACCCAAACCAGAAAGCCACCTATAGTATTCTCTATTTTCATCACTACCAATTTGAACTTTTATTTGCTCTTCTAACTTTTTCTGCTTCTCCTGAGAAATATTTTTAGACAGACTTGGGACAATTTGTTTTAAATATTCTGCTTGAACTTCCCCGTGTAAAAATTGTTCTGCAAATTCCTTTTTCAAATCATATCCCGTTTTTGGAGCAGGTTCAGATAGAGGCGTTGGCGACCAGCTATGAATGCAACCCATAGTGTACCTTCCAAAATCTCCTGAAAACCTTACAGAATTATTTATACTTGAGTATCCCTTATCCCCCATTATGCTATCAATTTCCTTTTCAGTAGGATTTTCTATTGGCCATTCAGAGTTGTATGGCGGTCGAAATAAATCGGTATTGACATTACCGGGAAGCAATTTTTTATGTAGAGCCAATTCCAAAATACCTCGTGCATAATCTCTGAGAAGTATATGTGGTATAGGCTTGCCATCTCTGAAGACGAGTTCAAAAACCAAAGTTGCTATGCGCGAAATAATCTGTGGATCAGCAGTATTACAAACCACTCCATAGGCAACGGCATACAAACGCTCAACCAAATAGAGATCGTTAACTGGATGAAATTCACGAAGTAAACCTGGCAAAAGCGAGGGATATTTTGAAAGTATTCTTACCAGTGACTTTGTCGCTCTATCGCGCACCTTGCGATTCGATGTTGTAAGAAACCATAGCAATGTGATTGCACAAAGCCGTATCCTTTCTTCCTCAACTTCTTCTATCTCTCCAAAGCACGACCATTCGATAAGATCTCTTATAGTGGATTCAACTCCTTCATCTTCTTCTGAGGTATAACCCAACGCCACATGAATTGACCAGAAATGGTCACGCTCAGCCATCTCTTTATTGATCAAGTTTCTGTGTAGGAATTCTGCGTTCCATGGATGGGAGGGTTCTGTTGATAGCTTCAATAAGATATTCAACACTCGGCCAGGGACTTTTATTTTTTTAAGCAATTCCAGCGTTCTATCCGAAAATGAACTTGGATGTCTCCAAATAACCGTGTTGTAAAATATTTCATCGGTTTGACATATAGCATCACAAGGTAAAAGGTCAATCAACTCCTTATCATATTTTTCTGCGATGATTATGGTCAATGCCTCAAGTATTCCGCCATATCTATAATACCCTTGTTCTGCGACTATCTTGCCGAGGGGCTGATCAGGAGCAAAAATACTGTCAATATTTTCTGATTTATACTGCGCTATAATTTGTTGAGCAATAAAATGATCGCTGAATCTCTCATAGGTGAACCTGACTACAGGCTTTCTTTGACCTTCAGATTCATACAAATCCTCTGACAAGACACCTTCATGCAATAATTCATTCAGAAGCGTATCGCCTCTATTCACATCTGGATCATGATCCTTGAATAGTTTTCTGGCGTCTCCCGTGGGTATTCCAATTAAATGCTCTGGAAATAATTTCGATGAGAATGCGCTCAGAGCTTGTTTGATTATTCCTTCTTCTGGAGTATAGCGTTTACGTTTAGCAACTGTTTTTTCAACGCTTTGGAGATAGAAATCAAACAGACTCGTAACACCGCGTAAGCCTTTAGGGAAAGCAGTCATGTTATTTGCTTTCAGAGCTTGGCAACATGTTTTTAAGAACAGAGGATTAGTAAATTCTGGTGCCAATATGGGAGCGCTGGGCTTTGAAATACCTTGCTGAGATAGATATTTTTCTGCGGCACGATGCTCATGTCCTTGAAAGCCAGAGTGCTGTATCTGAATAAGACGCTCTTCATTTATGTGGTCAGGCAAAATATAGGATAAGAAAGTACTCCGACAGCTTAACAAAACTGCGATATGATTAAATTTAGATACGTCTGATAAGAAGCTAATGATATGATGTTGCCAGTCCTCTCGATGCAAGCCTTCATTGATAGCATCAATTACGATAAGTGCTCTGGAATCAGAAGCCTCTCCCGCAGCGTCTATTGCCCCGAGAACCTGTGAATCTCTATGCCCCTTTAAATCAACGGCGTCTTTTATCATTTCAATCGGATTGCCACCACCATATTGAGAACCCAAAAGAAAAATTGTGGGTTGATTATTTTTTATCCGACGAAGGCTAATATCGCAGAGCAAATGAGATTTTCCGATTCCTGCCTCGCCAAACAAAAGAGTAGCCTTAATTTTTGCCGCTTTAACCTTATCTTCTTTCAAAAAATAAGAAAAACCACTTATTACATCAGTGAAATCATAAAAAATTCTACGTTCCCCATTGCGGTCAGGTCTCTCTTGACCGTTCTTTCTGTACGCCTCCGAGAGCATATCGTAATATTCTGATATTTTTTTAAGCCAATCTTGCACATCTTGCACATCAAATAGAGTATCTCTGCATTTTAGACTATCCGATAGGATGCCATATACCACTGAATACAGTTCACTTATCTTTGCGACTTTTTCTGAATCCAACAACCTGAAAAACTTTTCTGCCTTTTCATTTAAATCCGCTACTCTATCTTCTAAATCTTTCCACCATTGAGCGTTCAGGCAAAGCCCATCAAAAATTTTAGCAATAGGTAAATCAATATGAAATTCAGGGGTGTACCTATCTCCCAAAGCTTCCTGTGCTTTACCCGTTATGTCCTTGAATTTTTCAAAATTCAATACTGGTTCGTTAAACCAGTACAATGCTCTACCGGAATACGAAGGATCATCAATAGTCAAAAATGATGTAATTTCGTGTTTCCCCCAGTACTCAAATTCGACACTGCGTCCCCGCTCTTGACCCATATCTTTCCATTTTTGTATATGGGTATTCCATTCATCTTCAACAGATACGATTTTCTTGCCATCTTGCCCTTTTCTCCTGCTATCCGATTTGTCCAAAGGCAGACAAATGATATATTTCGTTAAATTGGGATGTCTTTCCAAGGCGGTAGCAAAGGAAGCGTCCAGTTGTTGCCAACGAGATGGATTCATTCCATCTGGAAAGTACTTCGCCTGCCAGCATAT
The DNA here is from genome assembly GCA_965242535.1 of Candidatus Latescibacterota bacterium. Lineage (GTDB taxonomy): Bacteria > Latescibacterota > UBA2968 > UBA2968 > UBA2968 > VXRD01. The sequence continues at coordinate 1,976,461 of OZ251458.1, read as the reverse complement.
TTCTGAGTCGTCTTTCAATACCCAATAGCACTCGACGCCAGCATCACCACCGGCACCTTCCTTCCTCGTAAATCTCAATGCGTTTTCTGGTTTGCTGAGACGTGCAAGTTGACAAACCAGTTCTTCAAAGCCAGATGCTTGGCTTCCGTTATGTACTCTGATATTTGAAAAATTGATGTTGTTCATCTCGTCAATCCTCCTTTTTCATTCTCTGCCCCACTTACAGCGTTTGTATCTGCTACACGCCCTCGCCCCACCTGCCAACCTAATCCGCCTTTAATCCGCGTAATCTGTTTAATCCGCGATTCAGACAAGTTACCTACACACTCCGCACCACCTGCGTCAGTTGTCTGAATCACAGATTACGCAGATTAACGGATTGCACGGATTACCCCACAACCCCTCCCACCCGCTTTGTCCCTCGCACCACCTGCACACTCCGCACCACCTGCTCTCCCCACTCCCTCTGCCCCACTTACGGCGTTTGGATCTGCTACACGCCTTCGCACCACCTGCGTCAGTTGTCTGAATCACAGATTACGCGGATTAGGGGATTACACGGATTACCCCGCAACCCTTCACAACCGCTTTGTCCTTCGCACCACCTGCGCCCTCCACCCTACCTGCTTTCCCCACTCCCTTTGCCCCACTTACAGCGTTTGTATCTGCTACACGCCTTCGCCCTACCTGCCAACCCAATCCGCCTTTCATCTGCGTAATCCGTGTAATCCGCGATTCAGACACTTACCCGCGCCCTTCGCACCACCTGCGTCAGTTGTCTGAATCACAGATTACGCAGATTAACGGATTGCACGGATTACCCCGCAACCCCTCCCACCCGCTTTGTCCCTCGCACCACCTGCACACTCCGCACCACCTGCGTCAGTTGTCTGAATCACAGATTACGCGGATTAGGGGATTACACGGATTACCCCGCAACCCCTCCCACCCGCTTTGTCCTTCGCACCACCTGCGCCCTCCACCCTACCTGCTTTCCCCACTCCCTTTGCCCCACTTACAGCGTTTGTATCTGCTACACGCCTTCGCCCTACCTGCCAACCCAATCCGCCTTTAATCTGCGTAATCCGTGTAATCCGCGATTCAGACATTTTTCACCGCCTCCTCCTCTTCCCCCGTCAGCCCGTATAATTGATAAACCAACCGATCAATCTCCCCTTCCAATTTACCAGTATCCGCCGCTAGGTCGTCTGCTTTGGCTTTCAAGATGCGGTTCACCAAGCGAATGAACGGACGTTGCTTTGCGGCGGCAATCTTGGGAATGGGGATGGTTTCAACGGTATTTTTTTTCCAGCGGGGATGTCCTCCCATTCCTGTGGGCACTGTGTTCTTCATAAACCAAGCTATCAGGTTGGAGTTAAGGACAGCACAGAGATATTTGAGAGATTGTCCGATCATCATAGTGGCTGTATTGATGCAGAACATCCCATCTCGGTCATAGACAAAGCGTCCTTTTGCAGTCAAATCAAGCCATACCAGCTTTTCTTTATTAAAATCTTCGTGGTAGGCGCAGTTGCGGAGATTGTAGGGCGTCTTGCCTTTGTCATACCGCTTTGCCAGTTGAGGATAGAATCCGTCCAGATGGTTTTTGATGGCCGGGTAATCGTCAATGTTGATTGCCGAAACATCGTCATATCCGTTGTGTGTATCAATCAGCCACAACCCCGGCCACTCCGCTTGGTATCGCTGAATGTCCCGGCCCCGCAAAAGAGGCTTGATAATCTCGGCGGATTTCGGATCTGCGGCGACCAACTCCTCTTTGGTTTTATTATCAATAATGAAGGCGTTATTGTATCCGGTCTTGATTCCGAAGTTGATTTTTACATCCCACTCTTTCAGCGGCGTTCCAATCGCCTCCATCTCGTCCATAATTGACTGCTCTATGACCGACAACGCACTCCACGGCCTGTCTTCTCGCGGACTCAACTGGCCCCAAAGGTTTTCGTCCGGCGGGAAGGCTTTATCGGGCAGGCGATCCATGTCCACCGCCTTGCAGATCGCATCGCTTTTGCCGCTACGCGCTATCAAAATGTTGGTGTCAACGATGGCGTTTTCAAAAACATCTTTGCCCATTTCCAACAACTGCAACGGCGTGTGTTGTTCGGCAAAGTAGTTGCGCGTGGATTTGCCGTATTGCGCCTTCAGCCAACTGTTGGACGTGATATAAGCCAGTAGCCCGCGTTCGGACATGAGTTGGCAACCTTTTTCGTAGAACAGTTGGTAGATGTCGCCTGTGGAGGCAAAGGTTTCAAAGCCAGCGGTTTGGTAACGGCGGCGCAATTCCCCCCTGTTTTTCTGCAACTGGATGTACGGCGGATTGCCGATCACCACGTCAAACCCATCGGCGACGCCGAACATGTACTCGGGATCGAAATAGTCCGCTTGGGCGTTTTGGTCGTAGGGATCCCACTGGGTAATTTTCTTCGCGTCATCTTCGGGAAGGCCGGCGGCGTTGAGTTCTTCTGCCAACGCCTCGCGCAACGTTTTGTCCTCATCTCTGCACGCGAGTTTTTTCGGGCGCGTGGTCGCGTGAAAATGACGCTCGCGGTTTTCCGTCAGTCGCGTTTTCAGGGTCTCAATTTTTTCGCGGAACAAATCCAGTTGATCCGCCGCTTTGAGCGTGATCAGCGTATCCGCGGCGATAAAGCGCGTTTCCAAATTGGGCAACGGCTTGATGCCAAAGTTATCGGCGGTCGCGTCCGCTTCCTGCTCGATGGCGAGGGAGATGAAAAATCGCAACTTGGCGATCTGCGTGGCGATAGGCTGAATATCTATGCCGAAAATGCTGTTTTGGATCAGATACAACTTGCGCCCAAAATCGCCCGAATACCGCTCAAAGGTGTCGCTGATCGCCAGCAACTCGACATCGCGCTCTCCCTGATCGCGGGTTTCAAACGCCGCGTCTGCCTTGGCGCGGGCGCGTGCTTTTTGCAAGGTTGCCCAGCGTTGGTTATCCGGATCCAGGCGGCGCAAGGCGAGGGTCATTTTGTGCAACACGCCCATGGGGAACGCGCCGGAACCGACCGCCGGATCGAGCACTCTGATCTCGGAAATCGCCCGAACGATGCCCTCGGTTTCCGATTCCTCGAACAGTTCATCGGCGTCGTTAAACGCATCCTCGTAGTCCAACAAATAGCGCAATCGCGCCTGCCAAAAATCGCCGTCGCCAACGCTTGGCGGGGATGCCTGCGCCAATGCCGCGACCAATGCCTCATCCACCATGTAATCCACCACCGGACGCGGCGTGTAGTAGGAGCCTGTTTGTTTGCGAACGGTATCGCGGGTTTCGGGATTGTACGCGGCGAGCAGATTCTCGAACACCTTGCCGAGAAGCTCGGGATCCAGCGCGACTTCCTGCTCAACGGGCGTGTTCTCCTCCACCGTGAACTTGTAGCGGTTGAACAGGGGGATCAGCCCATCGCTGTCAAAGAACAGGCGATTGGGGATAGCATGGCCGCGGCGTTGGGCGGGGTTGTCGGTAAAGCAGTCGATGCGGTAGCCGCCATCGCGGATCGATTCCTCGCTGTCGAGGCAATCGAACAGGCCGCCATTGATGAACGGCGTTTGCGCGAACAGGGCGAGCAATCGGGCGGGATCGCTCATCTCGTTCTCGTACCGATAGCGAGAGAAATCGCGGTGCGTGGCGTTGCTCCCTTTGCTAAAACCGCGTCTGTCGATCTCGGTGTTCAGCGTGGCGAAAAACAGATTTTGCAACACGGCGCGATAGTAGGAATCGCCCGCGTCTCGGTCGTAATCCTTCAGCAACTCGGCGATTCGCTCCTCGATGAACAGCCCCTCTGCGATCAGTTTTTTCTCCTTGATGAACCAAACGAACATCAAGCGGGTGATCAAGCGGATGATGTGTTCTTCGGGCGGCAGGGCTTTGGCGCGATCGGCGGGAAAGCTCGCCTCGCCGACAGCGCGTTCAAACCAGCGGAACAAATCGCCATAAAACCGCCTGTTGAGTTCTTCAATGTCCAGCGCGTTGAGCCAAGCGTCCAACAGACCGTCAAAATTGTGCGGCTTGTCGTGGGTGTCCATCCACTGCAAGCGTTGCGACAGCGACAAATCGGACAAAATGTCCAAGTGGGCGCGATGCGGATTTTGGGGATCGATCTCTCGGATCAGCGACACATGGCCGAGCACATCGCGGTTGGGATCGCGCTTGTGCATGCGGCGGTGAACAAAGGATAGCGTCAGGCGGTCGGTAACGGTCTTGAACAGCACCACGGATGGCATGGAAAACCGCTTGTTGATCTCGCGGGTGAATTGGGCGTATTGCCCGCGTGGGTAGGACGCGCCGTTCAGTTCGACAGCGACAAAGAGAAAACTCCGCGCATTGCCCGAGTCAAAGTCGTCGGTGGACAAAAAATTTCGCGCCGCTGCGATCTCCGTATCGGTCAACTGAAAGAGAATCCGCACGGATTGAACGGCCTCGCGGAACGCCTGCTCGGTCTGCGTGTTCTCGTTTCGCACGCGGAATTGATCGAGGAAGTCATGCACGCTACTCGAAAGATCGATGGCGCGCTCGCTCTCATACCCGATCACGCCGAGCATAAGCTTGACCGCCTCCGTGAACTCCTCGTTTGGCAACGCGATCAACGCATGTTCAATTCGTTTTCTGATGTCGTTCTTCATGGATTGTCCAGTTGTCTGAATCGCGGATTACGCAGATTAAAGGATTGCACGGATTACCCCACAACCCATCCCAACCGCTTTGGCCTTCGTGCCAACTGCGACCTTCGCACCACCTGCGTCAGTAGTCTGAATCACAGATTACGCGGATTAGGGGATTACACGGATTACCCCACAACCCTCCCCAACCGCTTTGGTCTTCGTGCCACCTGCACTGTCCAATCTGCGTCCGTCCTCTTGTCTGAATCACAGATTACGCGGATTAAGGGATTGCACGGATTACCCCGCAACCCCTCCCAACCGCTTTGTTCCTCGTGCCACCTGCGACCTTCGTACCACCTGCGCTGTTCAACCAGCCCCCTCTGCCCCACTTGCGGCGTTTGTATTTGCTACACCCCTCGTAAAATCCATCCGTCTCTCTGCCCTTTGCCTTACTCTCGTTTTTAATCCGCTTTTAATCTGCGTAATCCGTGTAATCCGCGATTCAGACACTTACCCACACCCTCCGCCCCACCTGCCAATCCAACCAGCCCCCTCTGCCCCACTTACAGCGTCTGTATTTACTACACACCTTCGCCCTACCTGCCAACCCAATCCGCTTTTAATCTGCGTAATCCGTGTAATCCGCGATTCAGACACTTACCCACACCCTCCGCCCCACCTGCCAATCCAACCAGCCCCCTCTGCCCCACTTACAGCGTCTGTATTTACTACACACCTTCGCCCTACCTGCCAACCCAATCCGCTTTTAATCTGCGTAATCCGTGTAATCCGCGATTCAGACACTTACCCACACCCTCCGCCCCACCTGCGTTGCCCAATCCGCGTTCATCCGCTTAATTCGCAGAATTTTTATCCTGCGTTTTTATTTTCTCTTGACGCTTTTTTAGCAACTCGTTGCGTTGTTGCCAGAAAACTAGCTGCTCTTTGGGCGTCAGAGTTGCGAGTTGTTCGTAGATTATTTCCGCACCACGCCGTTTCATTTCAACACAATTAAAGGGCTTCTTCGTCTTCATAGTCAATCACCTCTTGAGGAGAATGGATGGCAATATTTGAGTACCCAGAGCGGGAGTTGACCGCATTGTATAGCGAAATTTTTGAAAAATGCACGATATGTCTGAAATTCCAACTCACAATCATAGAACACCCCCCGACAGTGGCTAATGCAACATGGAGCGCGTCTGTTGCCCACTTGTTGGTTACGATTTCGGCATCCAAATAAGATCGCTGGAGTTGCAAAGCACTTTCGGAAATCTCTGCAATTTCTGCAAAATTGAGCATCTCGTCAAAGAGCTCTCTAATTTTCGCAGGTGCATGGTCGAGTTCCTCTTGCACCACGACAGATGTTAGCAGGTTAAAATCCCCCCGTCGAACCATCTCGAAAAAGGACAGACTGGCTCGTTTAAATTCTTCATCGAACGCGCCCCCGAAAACAGACGTATCTGCATATACGCTCAAAATCGGTATATTCAATTTTCAGTCCTTTCAATCGAGAAAATCCTGACTCCCCGATCCAATACCCTGCAAATTCCGTCCTCTGCGTAATCCGTTTAATCCGCGATTCAGACAATTACCTCCGCCCCACCTGCGCTCCCAATCCGCGTCAGAGGTTAGGAGGGTCAAAACAAAGAACCCGTTTTTTGATCGAAGATGTAATTCATGGGGTTTTCGAATTTGCCATTTTTGACGACTGCGTAGTGGAGGTGCGACGCGGTCGAGCGCCCGGTTCTGCCCATCTCGCCGATTTTTTCCCCGCGTTTGACGCTGTCGCCCGCCGCGACGTGGGGCTTGCGGTTGAGGTGCCCATACACGGTACGCAAGCCATAGCCGTGATCGATGATCACATACCACCCCAAATGATTATCGCGGCCGATTTTATCGATCATCCCATCTGCGGTCGCGATGATGGGCGTGCCGATGCGACCGGGATAATCGATCCCTCTATGCAACTGCCTGCGGCCCGTGAAGGGATCGCGGCGGATGCCAAAGCCCGAGGATATGCGCGGATTTTCCATTGCGACCGGAGTGATCGAAGGGATGTGTCGGCGCATTTTCGTGTCTTTGCCGAGCACGGACAAAATCGTATCAAAACTCGCTTTTAGGAAACGCGCCTCGTGCAGGAGTTGATCCAGGTCCGTGTGCGTCTGAATCAGCAGATCGGAGGCCTCGTCCGAAACCGCGTTTTCCCACTCGGGCGGGATGGCGTCGCCGCCGCCGATGCCGATTTGTCGAACGCCCGGCTCTGACAGGTCGACCCAGGCGCGCATGATGCGGTCTTTTGCGCCCAACTCATCCATGTGTTGCCGCATGTTTTCCACATCTTTTTGGATGGCGACGAGCTGGCGTTGGAGCGCGGCATTTTCCGTCTGGAGTGCGACGAGCCTTCCCCGCTGATTTGCGCGGCCGACAAAGCCGAATGCGAGCAAGAGCAGCGCGCAAAACGCGAGCACTGCCACACTCGACATGACGAGAAACGCGGGCCGCGACAAGCGGAGTTCTCTGACGCGACCTGCGGGATGGGAGATGGTCATAAACGTGAGCTGTTTTTTCATGCGAGAATCCAATGGTGAAAGGATAAATAAAAAGGCGACCTACGCCCGACTTTCGAGGAAGGTCGGCGCCTCATCGCGCACGGCGCGACGGAGCTTGGGAATGTCGTCGCAAAAGATGCGGACCACGCGGGCTTGGGCTTCGAAGTTGTCGATCAGATAATTTTTGAGCAGGGAGACTTCCGGATCGTCGAAGCTCAGGGGTTCGGCTTTATCCACGGGAATGTCGGCGTCGAAAAAGACCTTGAGATCGACTTCCGGGCTTTTGCCCAAGCGGGGGATGTCCAAGAGGATTTCATCGCCGCAGAGGTCGAGACCGCACTTGGACGCGACGCGGGCGCAAAAGGCCATTTCGAGTTCGCGACGGAGATCGGGCGCGTAGTAGAGCCGGCCGAACAAACACATGAGCTTTTGCGCGCATTGGTGGGGAAAGAACATGCGGGCCACCTTGAAGAGCTTGCGCCTTTTGAGCCGGCCGATCAGGCTGGCGCGATGGTCGATGCCGAGGGCGGCGTGTTCTTCTTTGAGGCGGTGGAGCAAATCGGCTTCGGTGGCGCGGGCAAAATCGCCTTCTGCCAACGCGCATTCGGGATGCGCCAACAGGTCTTGGGTGCCGCGCTTGAACATCGCGCTGGCCGAGCGAACCGCGTGGTGCCAATAGACGTTGCGATACATCAAGTAATTCGTAAAGATGAGGGCTTCGACCGCCGAGATGCCCTTGTGCGTAATGGCCGGGCGTTGGGTCGCGCGGTGGTATGTAATCGAGGACAGCAGGCGGTCGCGGTTCACGCTTTCGCCAAAGGGCACGCCGCAATAGCGCGCGTCTCGCAAGAGGTAGTCGATTTTGTCCGGATCGAGCGTGCCGCTGAGAATGTGGGCCAAACGGGCATCGCGGGCGGGAAGGGTGCGCGTGTGGTAGTCGATGACATTTGCGACGCGCGTGGGCGAGATGCCCGCTTTGAGCAGGGCGGCGTGGACTTCGGTGCTCGCATCTTCGATGATGTGCCGCCCTCGGGTTTCGTGTTGAACAAAAAACATCTGCATTTCTTCGAGCAGATGCGAAAAGGGGTAATGCCCGATGTCGTGCAACAAGCTCGCCGCGAGGAGCACGCGCGCATCCTCGAGGTCAATCGCTGGCGGGTGCGGCGATTTGAGCAGTTGCTTGAGGAAGTGCCCGGCGATGTGAAACACGCCCAAGGCGTGTTCAAACCGCGAATGCCGCGCGCCGGGATAGACGAGCAACACATGCCCGAGTTGCGAGATGTCGCGCAGGCGTTGAAATTCTTCGGCATCGACGAGGCCGACAAAATCGCGCGGGATGTGAATGTAACCCCATATCGGGTCCCGAATGGCCTTGCCTTCTTCGAGAAATCGGAGGTCGAGCATGGGTCGCGAGTGGTTTGGGGAGAACGGATAGATGGACGGGAAACGGGCACGTAGGGGGTTGGCGATCCGTTTTCTGGACGCGCACCGGCACTTTGAAAATGGAGGATCAAAAGCGAGAGAGAATATTATCAGGCAAAAGGGGGGTGTCAAGTTGAAAAACCGAACTTGGGACAGCGGCTCATTACTCGGAAAATTAAATAATCCGGGATTTCAATTTTTTATGAGCGTGACGGACGTGATGCCGTACATCAAATAAGCCCTCGCAAAACATGCCATCCCAAAAGTCCATCAAACAAAGCCATCGGGCACAGCGCGCAAGTCCGTTTCGCAACCCACATCCATTTTGCAACCCACCTTGCAGGCTGGCGCATGTCGTGGGATTACAAAAGCGCTTTGCGCTGTGCCTAGCCCCTCGGCGCATGAGAGCGGCATTTTTGAACTGCTCGGGCAGTTGTACCCCGCTCGCCTACTTTTTTTTGCTGTAGAAAAAAAGTAGGTCGCCGAAGGCATCGAAGGCAACCAACAATGCTTTAGGGCCAAATGTTTTAGAAGCCATCTAAAAACTCGGACCGCCATTGAGATCGTCGCAAAAGCATTCGCTTTTCGCAGGTCAAAACCATACATAGCGCGAAAATAGGACGCCTTGATTCCCCCCTTCCTCGCAGGAAGGGGGGCCAGGGGGGTAGGTCCCAATAATTTTTAGATGGCTTCTTAGAAAAGCGAGCCACGGCGGTGCGGGTTGGTGCGTCTCAAAATTTGGTATCATTTAATTTTCGGAGTACTCATGCGAGCCCCAGACAAAAAGCCTTACCTTTTCCTTGACACTTCCCGTTCAATTTGATACTTTTCTTGTGCGATGAGACGTATGACATTTTGCTCCCGTAGCTCAGCTGGATAGAGCAACTGCCTTCTAAGCAGTAGGTCGCAGGTTCGAGCCCTGCCGGGAGTGTTCCGCGTGGTGGGTGTAGCTCAGTCGGTTAGAGCGCCTGGTTGTGGCCCAGGAGGTCGGGGGTTCAAATCCCCTCACTCACCCCATATTTTTACCATGCGCTGGGCTTTTAGCTTCTGGTTAAAAGCCCTATTTTTTTGGGATGCGATGTCCAATTTTTTTCCACGCGATAGGGCCGAATTTCGCCGCGCAGTCGTGCTGGGCTTAGACGGCATGCCATACAGCTTGTTGCAGCGGTTGATCGCCGACGGGGCGATGCCCAATTTTCAGGGGTTGATCGCGCAGGGATCCCTAATGTCCATGACCTCGGTCGTGCCGACGGTATCTTCCACGGCATGGGCGTCGATTGCGACGGGTTGCAACCCCGGCAAGCACGGGATTTTTGGGTTTATCGACCGCGTGCCCCAAACGCACGAAATGTTCATCCCCTCTTCGAGAACGCTGAAAGCCGAGACCTGGGTCGATCTCTTCAGCGGCATGGGGCAACGGGTTTTTTCGATGGGCGTGCCGACCACATTTCCCCCTCGCCCGGTCAATGGCATTCTGATCTCGGGCTTTTTGGCGCCTGCTTTGAATGGCGCGACCTATCCGGCGTCGGTCGCTTCGGAACTGGCGTCCATGGGGTATTTGATCGATATCGACGCCTGGCAAGCGCGAGAGAATCGCGAGAAATTTCTCGACGAGATTTTTTACGCGCTCGACCGCCGTGCAGAAGCGATGTTCAACTATTACGCCCGCGAAGCGTGGGATTTGTTCATCGCGCATTTTATGGATACGGACCGCTTGCACCACTTTCTCTGGGGCGATGTCGAGCGCGGGGATGCGGTGTACACCGCGTGGTTCGAGCGGTTTTACGCGCGGGTGGATGAAATCATCGGAGAATTGCACGCCCGAATGTACGGGGATACGCTGTTTGTGATTCTGTCGGATCACGGGTTTTGCACCTTGCGGCGTGAAGTGCATTTGAATGCGTGGTTGCAACGGGCCGGGTTGTTGTCCTACGCCGTGCCCGATCCCAACCAGTTGCGACACCTCTCGCCGCAAACCCGGTGTTATTCCCTGTTGCCCGGGCGGTTCTACGTGAACGCGCGGGGCAGAGAGCGCGAGGGTTGTGTGGCGATGGGGGCGGAATACGAGCAGGTGAGGCGAGATGTGACGGCCGGGTTGATGGCGATGCGCGATCCCGATACCGGCGGGCGCGTCATCGACCGCGTGCTGATGCGCGAGGAGGCTTTTTGGGGGGACGATCTCGACGCGGCGCCGGATTTTATCGCAGTACCTGCGCGGGGGTACGACTTGAAGGGCGGTTTTGACAAGCGCGTTTTGCTCGAACCGAGTCCGGTGAATGGCACGCATGCGTTTGACGACGCGCTGTGGTTTGTCAACGCGCCCGGTTTGGCGTGCGAAGATGCGACGGTGATGGATGTTTTGCCGACGATGATGGATCTGTTGGGGCTGGCATGCCCCGATGGGGTGGATGGTCGAATCGCATGGGGAACTGTGTGAAACGCTTTGTTTTGTTGTGCGCGGTCGTTTTGGTTTGGGCAACGATACGCGCAGATGACCGCCGCGCGCTCGACACGAGCGAAGAAGGCATGGAGGCGATTTCAAACGCCCTGGGGGTTACGTGCCAATACTGCCATCCGTCTGAGACCGAGGACGGAACGCGCGATTACAAAGCCCCCTCGCCGCACAAAGAAACCGCGCTTTATATGAATCACCACTTTGTCAATCGCCTCGTCACGACAGCGGGAAAACCGATCGATTGCGCCTATTGTCACAAGGGCGCGGCGCGGTTTGTGGTGCGCGATACCAGCGCGGACAAACCCTCGCGCTTGGCGGGCATGTCGCGCGGCGACATCGTGGCGCTGATGAAGGCCATGCAGACCGCATTAGGGGTCAAGGCGTGCGACTATTGCCATGTGCGAAGGCGCGATGGCCGCCTCGATCCGGTCACACCCACGGCCAATAAGGTCGCCGCGCGCATGATGATGGAGCGGTTCACAGACCGCTTGTTGGATATCCAAACGGGCAAACCGGCGACCTGCCAGACCTGCCACGCGGGCAAAGCGAAGTTTTTGGACAGGCGGGAGGGAACCGCGGATGAACGCGGATGAGACGCTGGAAATCAGCTTTCGCCACCCCATCTGTACCCAAAAGCGAGACGCGAGCCCCGTAGGGGCGATGCCCCGCGCTCGTCCGAATAGACGAATAGCAACCGCCGGCCTGTCCCTGTGTGGCGTAAGCAGGGATAAAAAAAAAGAAGCCCCGACGATACAAAATTGTCGGGGCTTTTCATTGGGGATGGGCGGACGGACGATCGGCTACTCGACAACGATCTCACCTTTCCAGTTGCCGCAGTTCTTCTTTGAAGTCACTGAGGTCTTTGAATTGGCGGTACACAGAGGCAAAGCGCACGTAGGCGACATCGTCGAGGCGTTTGAGTTCGTTCATGACGAGTTCGCCGATCTGTCGTTTGGCTTCGATTTCGCGCTCGCCTCTGCTGACGAGTTGGTCTTCGATGCGATCCGCGATTTCCTCGATCTGCGCGGTTGAGATCGGGCGTTTGGTGCAGGAGAGTCGGATTTTGTCGATGAGTTTGTTTTTGTTAAAGATTTCGCGGCGTCCGTCCGATTTGATGACGGTGAGGGGCGTGTCTTCGATGGATTCGTAGGTCGTAAATCGCCTGCCACACCCCAAGCATTCGCGTCTTCGCCGAATGGCGGTGCCTTCTTTGCTGGCTCTGGAATCGACCACTTTGTCTTCGGTCACGCCGCAATAAGGACATTTCATGAGACCGGCTTCCTTTCTCGAGATCAACGCGATGTTGTACGGCGTCCAATTATAGTCCAAAATGGGGCATCGTCAAGGGGAAACCGCTTGTGCGTGCCCATCACCACCTCCCACCCTCCGCCCTGTGTGCGTTTTTTTAATCGAGAAAAAAGGGACCCATCTATCCGATGAGTCCCTTTTGATTTTACACTAGGAGATGTCCAATTCTCAAAACGCTTTCCCGAACCCGATAGATTCGGAAAGCCCGCGGAAGAACTTTTCAAAGGGGGGTTGCGATGGCGAAGTACGACCTTTACGACAAAAAATTAGCGGGTGAGAAAATTCGACGCTGGCAACTCGAAACGGGCTTGCAGGGGCGGGAAATCGCCAAATGGGTGGGGATTAGCGCGCCCTATTTCAGCGATATCCACAAGGGCAAACAGCGCGGATCCCTTCCCGTGTTGGCAAAAATTGCAGACGTGCTGGGCAGGAGTGTCGAAGATTTGTCGACGGATCAAAGGGCCGATCAAAAATCCATTCGCGTCGCCGAATTGAGAAAAGCATTGCGACCCCTATTCCAATCCGAGTATGCCCTTTATTCCACGATCTCTTCCGCGAGAACGAATGTAAAACCCCGTTCTGTCAGTTCGGGCAATACGCGCTGGAGTGCTGTCAGGGTTTCGCGTTTTGCGTGCCCAATGCCGATGGCCGCGCCCTCCTGTCGCGCGCGTGCCGCGAGTGCGTAGAGACGTTTGGCGATGGCGCCCTCGCTGTCCGCGAGGTCCAAAAACATGGCGCTGCGCCCACTGCGGATGCCCATTTCCCGCGCGATGGTATAGGCCACGGATCGGGGGGATGTCATGCTATCTACAAAAAAGAAATCCCGCTGTTTGACGATTTGCAACACGACTTTCATGGCGTCTGCATTTTGCGTGACGCGCGACCCCATGTGGTTGTTCATCCCCCGCGCATGGGGCACGGCAGAAAGGGCATTTTGGGTCAACGCCGCGATTTTCTCCGGCGCGTCATCGGCGAAGATCGCATCCGGCCCAGGCTTGTGTTCCGGATACCCTATCGGCTCCATCGGCAAATGCACCATCACCCCGTGGTTTTTCTCTGTTGCCTGCTGTGCGGTCCAAGCCGTGTGCCGCTCCCCGGGAAAAATCGAAAACGCGATCGGTTGCGGCAGGTCGCAAAAACCCTGGATCAACGCCTGATCTTGGTAGCCAAAACCGTTGATCACAATGGCGATGCGCCCGGCGGTTCGCTCGAGTTCTCCATCGCGCTCGAGCGCGATCACATGGGTCTGCTCGCCATCGATGCCCACGAGAAGGGACAACGCCTCGCCCGATCGATCTTCGCTTCCGTCGAGCACGGCCCCGCCTAATCGATGGGCCAAGCGGGTCAAAGACAGGTTGCACACGGACAGCGGCAAAACGCCGGGCACGTCCGCCCGAATGGCCCAGCGCGAGGTGTCGATTTCGGATTCGGGCAATCGCGCCACGCGAATGACCTCGCGGGGAACGCCCAAGCCGATCAAGGTGGCTTTTGCCCGTGCGGTCATGGTATCGGCAAATGCGTCGACATCCTCGGCGCCCGCTTTCCATTGGGGCGTCTCTTCGATAACGGGCAAGGTGTACACCCGAGGTTGCGGTTGCAAAAAATAGGCGGCCACTCCGCAGGCGACCAGCGCGATGCCGAGCGCGATCCACCAGATAGCAGATCGCTGCTCGCGTGCCATGTTGTGCGGTTTTTTGTTCGCCATGCGACGCCTCAATAAATTTGAATCGGATCGGGAATAAAACACGCGATAAAAATCGCCAGCGATGCGTACCCGATCCACCGCCTCGGAGAATCCAGTTCGACCTCGGGATTTTCGACCGGAGGATGATGGCGCCCCAGCAACGCGGCCATTCCCAACCAGATCAGCCAACCGATCCAGCGGGAATCGTACCACGCTTCGAGCGCGGCTCGGGCATCCCACCAGTGATACGGCGGCCCCAGTGCCCACATCGCGGCCAAGCCCACGAGGGTCGCTCGGGAAATCAACCGGTGTTTCGGACCAAGAATCGCATAGACGATATGACCGCCATCGAATTGCCCCACCGGCAACAAATTCAACACGGTCACGAACAGGCCCAACCAGCCGGCAAATGCCATGGGATGGAGTATCAAAGTATAGGTATCGGGCAAATCGCCGATCACCCAGTTGCCCAACCAACCCGACAACAGGGAATCGCCCAGCGCGATAGTCCCGCGCGATACATCGCGCGCTTCTCGCACTTCCGACATGTCCAGTCCAACGCCCAGCGCGATGACGGACATGACAAATCCCGCGATGGGGCCAGACGCGCCGATGTCGATCAACGCCCGCCGGTTGGGAATGGGCGACCGCAATTTGATCACCGCGCCCAAGGTGCCGATGAGTGAGGGAAAGGGAATAAAATAGGGCAATGTGGCCCGCACGCCCCAATGGCGCGAAGTCAGATAATGCCCCATCTCGTGTACGCCCAAAATGAGCAACAGCGTGGCGGAAAACGGCAGGCCATAGACCAGATAGCGCGGATCGATCAAAACGCGCCAGTCATCGGCGCCAGGCACAGATGCCAGTTGTGACGACATGAACATGCCCGCCACGGTCGTCGTGTACGCAGTCGCCAAAAACAGCCCGATATGCAGTTTCAAATTCGCCTGCGTCGCCACGGGCATAATGGGTTTGTCGTGGAAGGTCATGGGAGAGGTGAGAAGAGGTGAGACGGGAGACGGGAGACGGGAGAGGGAAGAAGCAATCGCAATCGTAGGGACAGGCCCCTGTGCCTGTCCGAAGATACAAGACGGGAGAGGGAAGACGGGAGACGGAAGAGGCAAGGGGGCCGGGGGGGTAGGTCCCATTGCCAAAAAAAGGTAAGAGGTGAGAGGGCCTTCCCCTCACCTCTGGCCGTTGCGGTCTCGCGTCTCGCGTTTTACAACGCCGCGTCCCCCGTCTCTTGGGTGCGAATGCGGATGGCTTGCTCGACGCTGCTCACAAAAATTTTGCCGTCGCCCACCTCGCCTGTGCTGGCGGCTTTGAGAATGGCTTCGATGGCTTTGTCGGCCTCGTCATCGGCGACCACCAGTTCGATTTTGAGTTTGGGCAGAAAATCCACATGGTACTCGCTGCCCCTGTAAAACTCCCGATGCCCGCGCTGCCGGCCAAACCCGCGATATTCCCCCACGGACATGCCCACCAATCCGAGTTCGGTGAGTGCCTCTTTGACGTCGTCCAACTTAAACGGTTTGATAAATGCCTCAACTTTTTTCATCGTGACCTCCCAAATGTAACTGCACGAGAACGACAAACACAATGCGAATAGCGGATGGGATTCGGGCGAATGCGCTATTGACATCGCGCGCAAAAGCCGATACCCTGTGCCATCCGCGCCGAAACGATCAACCCTGCGACAAAGGAATCGATATGATCTCTCCCGTTACCGCGCTATCGGAAACCGCAACCGAAGGATTTCCCTGGGGCACGCTCAACTGGCTGATGGGCCGAGCGATTGACCCGAATGCCGAACAGACCTTTGGGCTGGCTGTCATTGAACCGGGTCGGCAAAATCCACCGCATTACCATCCCAACTGCGAAGAAATCCTCTACGTCATTTCCGGAACCTGCGAACACACGTACGGCGACGACAGTTATGTGCTCAACCCAGGCGATAGCATTCGAGTTCCCGCTGGCGTCATCCATCACGCGATCAACACGGGCGATGAGCCGTTGCGCGCCATCATCTCGTTCTCATCGGGCGACCGCCAAACGGTGTTTCTCGGGGAATAGCCATCGGCAATAAGGCGCAAGATGGAATGAGCACTTAGGACAGGCACGGGGGCCTGTCCCTACGATGGATGGGCCGATTGCCGATTGACCCCTGACGACTTTACCCATGCTAAAAGCCATCATCTTCGACATGGACGGCACGCTGACCGAGTCCTATATCAACTGGTTGGATTTGCGTGCAAAAATCAAGTGCCCGGCCGAGCAAACCATCGTCCAATATATAGACAATTTGCCCGCGAAACAACGCAAACGCGCCCGCGATATTTTGATTGCAAAAGAGCGGGAGGCCGCGCGATATGCCGCGATTCGCGCCGGCGCGGTGGCACTCATAGACGCGCTTCGCGCTCGCGATTTCAAACTCGGCTTGGTGACCAACAACCACGGCGCGGCCATGCGCTGTGTGATCGCCCGGCTCAATCGCGCCTTTGACGTGGCCTTCAGCCGCGATGATGGCCCGATCAAGCCCGATCCCCATCTCATCTGTCGCGCCCTCCAAACCCTCGGCATTTCCCCAAGCGAAGCCATCGGCATCGGCGATAGCCGCTACGACCTCATGGCTTGCGCCGCGGCCCATGTGCGCTGCATTCACCTCACCGATGGATCATCCGATCTCATCCACGATCCCCATGTCGCGTCTTTGGATGCGATCCTACCGCTCTTGGATCGATTTTAGGTCCGACAATTTTTCCGCGCACACTCGGATTCGCGCCAACGCCTTTTCGATGTTTTCCACCGAGTTCGCGTAGGAAAACCGCAAATAGCCCTCGCCGTATTCCCCAAAGCCCGTTCCCGCCAAGCAGGCCACGTGGCCCTCGTTCAAAATCAAATCCGCGACCTCGGCGGATGGCTTGCCCAATCCCGCGATATTTGGAAAGGCGTAAAACGCGCCTTCGGGCATCGGGCAGGTGATCCCGTCAATCGCATTGAGACCTTCGACGATCAGCGCGCGGCGTTTGCGAAACGCATCCATCATCGCGCCGACCGCATCTTGCGGGCCTTTCAGCGCGGCGATTGCGGCGATTTGCGTAAACGTAGCCGTACACGAATTGCTGTTGACCATCAGCCGGTCGAAGTGCGGCACGAGATCGCGGGGCATCACCCCGTAGCCCACGCGCCAGCCGGTCATGGCATAGGTCTTGGAAAACCCGTCGAGGATGATCGTCAAATCGCCCATGCCCTCGCAGGGCGCGATGCTGTGAAACGCATCGCCATAGACCATTCGGGAATAAATTTCGTCTGACAACACGGGAATTTGGCGTTCGACCGCCAACTCGGCGATGGCGCGCAACTCGCGTTCTGCAAGGATGCCGCCAGTGGGATTTTGCGGCGAGTTTAGGACGATCAGCTTGGTGCGCTCGGTCACCGAGTCGCGCAAGTGATCCACATCCACGCCAAACCCGCGCGCCTCCACGAGCGGTATGGGCACGGGCCGCGCGCCCGCAAAGCGAATGGCGGACTCGTAAATCGGAAAGCCCGGATTGGGATATACGACCTCATCGCCCGCTTCGGCCAAGGCGAGAATCGCGTAAAACATGATCGGCTTGGCGCCTGGCGTGACCACCACCTGATCGGGATGCACATCGATCTGCCGCGTTTTTGCGATCTCTTCGGCGATGGCCTCGCGCAACTCGGGCAACCCCACTGGCGGGCCGTAATGCGTGAAGCCATCCGCGAGTGCTTTTCGCCCGGCTTCGACGATGTGCGCGGGCGTATCGAAATCCGGCTCGCCGATTTCCAGATGCACGACATCGCCCTCCCGCGCCTCTAGCGCGCGCGCTTTGACCAGCACCTCAAAGGCGGATTCCGTGCCTAGTAGGGACATGCGATTGGCAATGTGCATGATGAAATCCTCAAGGGCGGGGAGACGGGAAAGAGGGGAGACGGGAGACGGAAGAAGCTATCGCAATCGTAGGGACAGGCCCCCGTGCCTGTCCGAAGATACAAGGGGAGACGGGAGACGGGGAGCGGTCAGTGGAGTCCACTGCGATTGTCTGAAGATACAAGAGGGCCGCGGCCCTGTGTTCCTCGTCTTTCAGCCGCGTTCATCCATGGTTGCTTTTCACTTCTACCCGTCGACCCGTGGCATTTGATCGGTATGCGGCCTTGATGACCTTTGCGACTTTTAAGGCGTCTTCGCCAGAGGCCGGCGGCGCGCCGTTGCCCAGCACAGCGCGGATAAAGTCATCCAAAAAGGCCACGCCATACGCGCCGCCATACGCATCGACCTGCGGGAGTGCGTAATCAAAGGTTCGCCGAGACGCCGTGTGCCAGCCTTGGGCAACGCTTTCGAGATGCACTTCGGACGGCCCGCCCGAGGGCGTCCAAAACACGCGCCCCATGTCGCCGCGAAACCCCATGTACGTATCGTAGCTCGGCCCCATATAGCCCGCGCCGCTGATCGCGAGGTGATAGCCGGCTTGCAGGCTGCCCAGCGCGCCATTGGAAAACCGAAAGGACGCGGAAACCACGTCTTCCACGTCGATGGCTTCGCCGCTGAGCGTATCGACCATCGCGGAAACAGACGCGATATCCGCGTCCATCACATAACACAGCAAGTCGATGTGGTGACACCCCAACCACGACAAAATGCCGCCCCCGGAAATGGAGCGATCAAACAGCCAGTGTTGGGGATCGCGAAATTTGACTTGCGATGTCACCATCCGCGATTCGCAGGCCATGACCCGGCCGATAGCCCCATCCCGTACGAGCCTTCGCGCTTCTCGCGCGGCCGGGTGATAGCGGTTTTGATACATCACGCCCAGTTGCACGCCCGCTTTTGCCGCGCCGTCCACGACCCGAGACACCGCCGTAGCCGACGCGCCGATGGGTTTTTCGCTGATGACGTGAATCCCCCGCTCGAACAAGCGCAGGCACAGGTCTGGATTTTGATCGTTGCGGGCACACGCCACGCCAAACAGCATGGGTTCCGCGTCCAAAAGCGCATCGAGATCGGAATACGCGCCCGCGACTTTATCCGTGGCAGCAAAGCCATTCACAGCCGCGGGATCCGCATCGTACAAAATGATGTCGGCCACTTGTGAAGACGCCACGAGCGTTTTGAAATGGGCTTCGGAATGGGGATGCGTGAGGCCAAACAAGCCTGCGCGAATCGGTTTCATCGGATCATCCTCGGAAAAAGTTTAAAGATACGGCAACACCTCGCGCTTGAGCGCGTCGAGATAGGGCCATTCTTCGCCGGGGTCTTGAAAGATCAACGTATAACACCCCGAGAAGTCGGCTTTGCGCGTCAAATCCAAACAGGCCAAAAAGCGATCCCGCACCATCGCGCCATCTTCGTAATCCGCTTTGGTGTGAATGGAATCCGAAAATGGCAAAACCGCTGCGAGATCGTCGAACTTGTGTTCCCCCTTAAAATTGCCAAAATCAGTACACAACCCGATTTTCCCATCGCACCGGTTCAAAATTTCCAACAGCGGCGCGGCGCGCTGGGTCAATCGCTTGAAATTCTCGGTCATCACGCGCACGCCGCTATCGCGGGCATACTCCGACAATTGCAGCAGGTTTTCCGCGCTTCGGGCGATGGCCTCGGCGCTCGGCTCGGCTTCGCCTGCGATCACGCGCACATTGGCCGCGCCGCATGCAGACGCCACATCGATCCACCGCCGAATTTCCGACATGTCCCGTTCGCGCTGTTCGGGATCGGGATGCGTGATATCCCATGCGTCGATCAAGATGCTGTAGAGCGATACGCCACACCTGTCGAGTTCCGCGCGCAGGTCTGCGATAAACCCATCATCGGTTGTGGAAAAATGAAAATGGCAAATCTCCAACTGATGGATGCCGTGCGATGCCACCTCGCCCGGCACATCGATCAATTGGACGCGCCCCACATCCGCGCTGCGATTCACAAAGCCATCGGCTGTGCGGTCGTACCACGCCTTGCCCAATGCGCGGTGCAAACTCCAAGTCGAAATAGAGAGTTCTGGCATTTTGCTACCCGATACCTTTCTGCTTAAATTGCGAATTGCGAATGGGTGGCGTGTTCATTTCCAATTTGCAATTCCCACCCAAGCCGTTCTACCGAGACGTTCATATTTCAACGATGAGATACGTCTTTTCCACCGTCACCGGATATGTCTCTGCCACATAAGGCCCTTTCACCCATCCCACCGCGTCTTCTGCGTCCTCTATTTTTTTTCCTGGCGCGACTTTCACTTCATAGCTCCGCACGCGCACGTTGGCGGGATCGACCCAGGATTGACCCGTTTTGATATCGTATTCCCATCCGTGCCACGGGCAGCGCAAAATTTCGCCCTTGCGCGTGTACTCGTATTCGCCCGGCACTTTTGCGGTGACAAAGCCCGATACCCTTCCCTCGCACAATGCGCCGCCTTGATGTGGGCAACGGTTGCGAAGGGCGTAAAATTCGCCGCGAATATTAAATACGCCGATTTCCCGCCCCTCAAGCGTCACCAACTTCCGCTCGCCCGGCGGGAGTTCGTCAATTGTTCCAATGATGTGTTTTGCCATATCCGTTTCGCGCCGATTCGCCACGAGGGGTTCAAGGGCGTCTGGGTTCAGTTCTCGATTTGCGCTGCGAAATCGCGCACCGGCGGAAAGAGATCTCCCTCGAGTGGCGCGCCTATCTCGAGATCGAGCGGGTCCGTGACGACGTGGCGTTTGCCGGTGTACGTGGTGGTGCAATCCATGAAAATGATCACATGGGCTACGCGGGGTTCGTCCGTGTTGTTCGGCGTGGCCATGTGGGCGCAACGGCTGTGGTGAAACGTGCAGTCGCCCGCGCGCAGGGGAACGGTGATTCGCGGTGCCCAGGTCAGATCCGGTTGCGCGGTGAACAGGCGGCTTTCGTCTCGCGTGCTCTGCGCGGGCAGGTCCGTGTGCCGGTGCGATCCGGGGATAAAGCTCATGCATCCGCGCTCGACCGGCACATCGCACAACGCGATCCATGCGGAAATGGACTCGGGCGAGTTGGCGTGCGGCCAAAAGGGTTGGTCCTGGTGAAAAGTCGTGGGCGTTTCGTTGTGCGGCTGTTTGATGAGGACGTGGTCGTGCCACAAGCGCAGGGACACGGCCGCGAGGGCTTCTGCGACCGCGCCGATATTTGGATGGAAAGTCAAGCGGCGAACCGCGTCGTTTTGGGGCCAAAAATTGACGAGTTGGGTAAAAACCGGTTGGTCGCGCACCATGATGTCTCGGTCTTCATTGGGCCGCACGCCTTCGCTGAAGTTTTGGATGGCATCGTGAAATTCAGCGGCTTCTTCCCGCGAGATGATGCCGGGGATGTGGACAAAGCCATTGTCCCGATAGAATTGGCGTTGCGCGTCGGTCGGGGTTTCAATTTGATAGGCCATGGGGTCTCCTATGGAATGTGATCGCCATCGGGACGGGGAATGTGTTGCCAGTATCCCGATGGGTCAATGCCGCGACACACGACCGCGGGGGCGCAGTCCGTTTCCCGTGTGCGGACGTCGGGCGGCATGTAGCGCAGGGTCAGGCCGCAACGGCGGCGGCGCGATGCGTTGGGCCGGGAACCGTGCAACAACAAGTCCGAGTGAATGGACATTTGCCCGGCTTTCATGACAAAGGGCACGGGGGCGCCGAATCGCTCGGCGTTGTGAACGGATTGCTTGAGCACGTTGTTTTCCTCGGGCGTGCTGCGGTCAAACGGGATTTGCCCGTGCAGATGCGAGCCTGGGATGACTTCCATCGGGCCGTTTTCCAGATCCACGTCGTCTATCGCGAGCCAAACCGTGACGGTCTTAGACGGGGTGAGCGGCCAGTACGAAGCGTCTTGGTGGTACGCCACTCGTTTGCCGTCGCCGGGCATTTTGCAGAAAAAGTGGGTCATGCGCGAGACCGAGTTTGACCCGAGCAGATCTTCGACATAGTCGAGGATGCGGTCGTCGACGAGCAGGTCGTAAATGCCCTGGCAGGTGCGGTGCCATCCGTTGATGGCATAGCTGTGTTTGCCCGCGGCCCGCGCTTTGTCCATCAACTGATCGAAATACGTGCGATTGGCTTCGGCTTCGCGCTCGGTGAAAACGTCGAGCGGAAAGATGTATCCCCGGTCATTGAAATGCCGAATTTGATCCCGCGTCAATTTTTTCGGCGCGTCATTCTCGGCCGGGTAAAATTTCAACTCCCGCTTCATATCGGGAAGCGCGTCTGTGATCGCCATGGCGTCTCCTCGGCGGTTGCAAAAAAGCCACTACTCTGCAAATAAAACAATTCGGAATTTCAATTTTTCAAGAGCGTGACGGACGGGATTTAGCGAATTTACGCAAAAAAATCAACCAAAAAAAGAGCGACGGGCTTTTGACCCGCCGCTCGGTTGCGCGTTTCAACGGGGCGATATGGGCAAGCCGACAAACAAGCGGCTGTACTCATCGGTCAGGGGATCGCGTTCGTTTTTTTGTGCGGCGCGGGCAAAGACCACGCCTGGGGTTTCGGACCTGCGGGCGCGCGCCAAAACCCCATAGCCGCCGGGCGCGCTCTGCAATTCCAAATCGCTCTGAATCGCCAGCATCTCGGCGAGCGTGTTGGACAATCCCCAGCGCGCGCCGATAGCGCGGGCAAAAAGCTCCTCGGGCGTCAGCCCTTCTCGAAAACCGCGCTTTACCGGGATGAACGCGCCCTGGGCGTTTCGCGCGATGCCCTGCGGGGCCACGTAGAGTCTGAGCTGCTGCCAGGTCCCGCGCGCGCCACTTTGGACCAAGAGGACGGGCACGCCGAGTTCATCGTCGTCATAGCCGCGAAACCGCGCCAACGCAGCCGACACCTCGTCCGGATAATCGCGCCATGCATCGGGGTCGTCGTCCGCTGGCGGCTCGGGCCAAGCGACCGATGAACCGATAAACGCGCTCATGGACGCGCCTGTTTTGCGCGCGGCCTCAAAGCCTCGATCTTGCAAGCGCGTTGCCAAATCGAGCGCGGCTTTCGCGCCATCGCGCGCCATCGCATCCTCCAGATAGCCCATCACCTGATGCTTATCGACAAACGCCCCCTTCCGCTCGATCCGAGTGCCCACGGCCGCGCCGATTTCCCGCATGCCCTCGTCCGTCATGCTCAAGTGCGCGAGGCCGAACAGGGCGTCGTGCGTGGGATGTACTTTCTCGCGTGCGATCAGCCCCGGATCGCGCGTCAAGTGGGCAATGGCGGACAGATGATCGGCGGCGGCGTGCTGGCCTTCTTCGGTCACCGGCACAAAGACCGCCACTTGGTCCCCGTCAAAATCCAAATTCATCAAGGCGCAAAGCCGTATGCAAACGCGAATCGCGTCGCCGGCAACGCGCACCGGGCGACACGCCACAAACGCGGTTGGCGACACCGCGGGCCTGCGGAGCACGACGGCCCACAACTCGGCCATAGCCGCATCCAACGCCGCGGTTGCTTTTTGCGACCGTCGGCTCACTTCTTCTGCCCCCACCGCGCGCGCGGCAAAAGGGCCGAACAGCGTCCACGCCATGTCTTCGGGGATGCCGACCTGATCGTATCGCAAGTCCGTCCCCGGCACGGCCACGGACCGGCCGCTGAACAAGGCACGGGTGTAAAAGCGCGCGCCCGGCAAATCGCAAAAATCGACAACGCGCTCGCACAGGGTTTTGTGCCCGCGCTGGATCAAGACCTCGGGCGCGCCATTTGCGATCATCTCCGCCAAGCGGTCGTTGGCCTCTTGCACGGCGCGGGCCGCGTCTTTGCCCACATGGGTGAGGGTATGGCCGGACAACCACGGATGCGGCACGGGCCGCGCGAGCGCGATGTCTCCCCCGCGCTTCAGGGAAAACGTTGCGCCGCGTTCGTCCAATGCGACTGCCACGCCGCGGCTGTCCAACTGCTCGGCGAGTTCTTCAAATGCGGGCGATGGCGCGGCCGGGACGACGGCCCCTTTGGAGACGCGCTCGGCTAAGGTGGCGGCATCGGATCGACTGGCGGAACACGTATTGAACAGATCGCGGATGACCCCAAACGCGCCCGCTTCGCGCAGGGCCAAAAAGTCCGCCTCGCCCACTTCTTGACCGGGCTGGCCGGGCGCGCCCCCCATGTGGATTTTGTCTTGTGTGTTCGACCACGGGATCGCCATCGCCTTCACGGGCCGGCCGGGGGCGATTCCCATGTGGATTTTGTCCGCGGCCAAATGCGACGTGCGGCCCCAATACACCCAACCCACCGTCGTGCGGCGCGACAGGGGTTCGCCGTTGAGGCGGAGCGCGTCCATGCCGTCTTCCGCCAAGCCGTGTCGCTTCAACTCGGCGCGGAGCTCATCGTCTTTTGGCGCGGCGAAGATGGGCACTATCGCCGGCTCGCCCTTGGCTTTTGCAATGCGGCCCATGATCGCTTCGCGCACCTGTCCAAAGTTGAGGCGGGACACCAGCCCGCACACGCTCATGATGAGTTCCACGGGCGTGCCGTCGGACAAGGTGGGCATGTCACCGTCGGGCACGATGCGCGACACCACGCCCTTGTACCCGTGTCGATTGCTGAGCTTGTCGCCGGGGGCGACGCGGTTGGGTTGCATCATGCGGTCGGCCGCGGATTCGCTTAGGACGAGCGCGTCTTCATGCGCGTCCGCATTCCACGCCATAAATGCCGTGAGCAAATTGTAGCCCGTCCAAAAATGCGGATCGCGCGGCTCGCACCCGGTTTGCACCAGCGCGGGTTCGGATTCCAAGACCGCGCCGTCGTATTGCGCGTGATAGTTGTGCCACGCGCCGCGGTCATCGCGCGGCATATCCGGGCCGGGCGCGCCGATCCACTGCCGCGCCATGTTCACGCCCATCAAAACGCGATTCGTGTCGTCGTGTTCCAAAAACGGCGTGACGGACGCGCCGATGCCCACGCGCTTTTCGGGCGAATCGTCTTCGATCACCAATTTGCCATCGCGGATGGCTGCGCCCTGTGCCACCTCCAAAATGCGGGCGATATTCGGACCTTCGGGCGTGCAATAGGGGCAAACGCGCCCATCGTGCGACGGGTGATACCCATTTGCCAATCCCTCGTCCTGATCGAGAACGGGGATCAAGGTCACGCGGCGCAAGTGGACGTGCATGTCGTGATCGTTGGTCGCCTGCAAAAATTGAGATGTGGGTTCATCCGCGAAAAATGCGCGAATCCAATCGCCCAACGGCATCCACGTCGCAACGCTGTTTTCGAGCGCGGCGGGCATCCCATCCAACCGGCGGGCGATGCAATCGCGCAGTTGCTCGCCCACGCAATAAATATCGGCACGCGCCAAATCCACCTCTGTCGGCACGGGCACCACCGTGCGGAAAAAGCCATCCACCTTAAACCGCCCGTAGTCGTCGGGTTGCGGGATATCGTCGTACACCACCTCTGCGCGGCCCTGAATCGCCAGATGCAGTTCGCAGGTGTATTCGCTTTTGGACACCACGCGATACCCGGCCAGCGACACCTTATCGGCGAGCAACTCGGGCAGTTCCTTTTGCACAAACCCATCCCACGAGATTTTGTGCCACGGCGCTTTCACTGCAAGACCCATTGCTATTTCCTCCTGTTTGAATGATACCAAATTTTGATATACACAAATCAGCACCTGCGTGGCTCGCTTTTCTAAAACTTTGGTCCTACAGCATCGTGGGTTGCCTTCGATGCGTTGGCTACGCCTGTGCCTACGGCGTGCGGCGACCTACTTTTTTTTAACACCAAAAAAAAGTAGGCGAGCGGGGTACAACTGCTCCAGCAGTTCAAAAATGCCGCTCTCATGCGCCGAGGGGCTAGGCACAGCGCAAACCGCTTTTGTAGTAGGACGACATGAGACAGCCTGCAAAGGGGGTTGCAAAATGAATATTTGGTTGCGAGACGGACTTGCGCGCTGTGCCCGATGGCTTTCGTTGATGGACTTTTGCGAGGGCACGGTTGGCGATGGCTTCTCTGAAGGACGGTGGAATAGCAAAGCGATCCCGATAATGAATGAGTTGGTACAAATGGCACAGGGGCCTGTCCCTACGATGATTCATTTCGCGCCTTTTGGGGTGGCTGGTTTGCCTCACCGATGGATACGAGGACAGGCACGGGGGCCTGTCCCTACGGTTTTACGGTTAGATGGAGCGGGGACTGACCACCGACCAACTAACCCCTCTCTCCCCACGCTTTTGCGAGTTGCTTGCGCGCGTGGAACAGGCGCGATTTCGCCGTGCCCTCTGGAATCGCCAGGCGTTTGGCTACCTCTCGGAGCGTGACCTCGTCTTCGTACACCATCTGGAACACCTCGCGTTTTTCCTCGGGGAGCGCGTCGATCAACTGCTGTAACCTGCGCCGTTGCTCTGCGCGTTCCAGCACCACATCGGGGCCGAGCGCGGCGCGGTCGATCATCCATCCCGGAACCGGGCGTTCTTCGTCCTCATCATCGTGGATCGATGGCATGTGCAGGGGTTGCTCGCGGCGGCGATTCTCGTTCCGCAACTGATTCAGCGCGAGATTTCTCGCCATGCGAAACAGCCACCCGCGAAATGACCCGCGGCCAGACCATTGATCGGCCCGATTCCAAACGCGGAGAAAAACCTCCTGCGTCAAATCATCCGCCGCGGCCGCATCGCACATCATCCAACGCATCAGCTCGGTTACTCGCGCCTGATAACGCGCAAACAAAAGCGAAAACGCCGCATGGTCCCGCGACACGATCCGCTGCATCAACATGGCGTCCGATGGGGTCAAGAGGGGATTCTCCAGTCGGCAAAACGAGCGCGCAACAGGGAGGCCAACAGCCGATCGCTATTTTTTTTGCAAAACAAAGTGCCATCCCGTGGGGAATGGACACCGCCCAATGCACATGGGTTCAAAAAATATTGGCGGTCAGTGGTCGGTCCCATTCTGCAAAACAAAAGCCCCGGCGATCTTTGTATCGTCGGAGCTTTTTATTTTTTGTTCGCAGAATTCAATCCGAAAATCTTTTCATTTTTGGGTGATCCGCGATAGTGGTCGGCAAAACGAGTGGTCAGCGGTGGCGCGACGGATGGCTTTTCGCCCCTCACTCCATCTCCTTCAAAATCTGCATGAATTGTGAACCGTTTGGGTCTAATTGCCGCGCTTTTTCCCTTGCCTGCCGGGCGGCGTCTTCTCTGCCCAACATGGACAGTGCCTCGCCCTGCACGCGATAGGCATGCGCGTAATTCGGTTCCTGAATCAGCACTTGATCCAGCGTTTTTAACGCGCCAGGGTAATCTCCTCGTCCAATCTGAACGATAGCAAAATTAAACAGATAGTCCGTATTGTCGGGTGCTATCGACAACGTACGGAAAAAAATATCGCCCGCGCCTTCAAAATTTCCCTGCCTCGCATAAACCACCCCAAGGCTGTTTAACACAGCGGCATCTTCGGGTAATATCTTCAAAGCGCGTCGATAAGATCGTTTGGCCTCTTCCAAATTTCCCGCTTTTGCGTGCGACCTGCCCAACAAATGCAGCGATGTTGCGTTATCGGGTTCCAACGCCAGTACGCGCTCTGCAACTTCGATAGCCTCTGCACTGCGCCCAAAGTGCAAGAACACGTCACCCAATCCGGTGTGGAACGCCGCCTTTATCGGGTTGAGCGCGACTGCTCGTTGGGCATGCACAACGGCCGCAGAGTCGTGGCCCGTTTTGACAAGTGCCTGTCCCAAAAGGTGATGTACCCGCGCATTGTGGGGAAAATCGACGAGACTTTGCCGAAAGACCTCGATGGCTTCATCCCATTTCTCTTGCCAGTAAAGTGTCGTTCCCAATTCCTGACGGGCGCGATAATATCGCGTTGGGCGATGCGCGACT
Source organism: Candidatus Latescibacterota bacterium (assembly GCA_965242535.1). Taxonomy (GTDB): domain Bacteria; phylum Latescibacterota; class UBA2968; order UBA2968; family UBA2968; genus VXRD01. Next base: position 1,948,594 of record OZ251458.1, on the reverse strand, counting down.
GCTTCTCGATACCAGGCTTCGGCAACCGCATACTCCTGTTGGTGCAACGCCTGTCTGCCCCTTTGATAATACACCTCACCGGCGATGGTTCGCGTGCTCATCGCGAGCGCGAAAAACGATATTGCGCCGCTCAAAACCACCATGCCAACCGCCACTTTGCGGGACGCGATCGCGAAAAGCCGCACGGGTGTCTGTCGTCGCACATTGAGATGTAAGGACCACACCAACCCCACTGCGATCCAGAAATGCAAGGCAGAAGCCGGTTGTTGAAAATTACTGCTGAAAAATGCATGCGTGAGCGTCGCAAAAAAAGAAGCCATAAATCCCACGGCTAAAAAAGACATCTCTCCCTGGAGATAACGCCGCACCAGATCGACCAGTGCCCATCCAATTTGCAACGACAAAACGCCAAAAATCAGCAAGCCGATCAGGCCGGTTTCCGCCCACAGTTCCAAATATTCATTGTGGACGGTAAACGCCATCAAGTCGCGTTCATTCAATTTTTCCATCTGATCTTTCACCACCAAGCTCTCTCGGCTCATAAATTTGGGAATCTCAAACTCGTAATTGCCCAAACCCACCCCTAAGAAAGGCCGCTCAAAAATGAGGTCTATGGTATCTATCCACAAGTTCACGCGCTGCAAACTGGAATAATCTGCCAACCGAATGGCGTCTTCACTCCGATCCTTCACCCCCCTCCAATGTTTGGCGATCAAATGCCTCACGCGATGATCGCGTTCCAATGCGGGCTCGCCCGATTGCTCGAAATTGACAATCCCGTTCACGCTTATGATAATCGCCAAAGGGATGACAAAATCCGCCACTCGGCGTTCGGTCAGCAAGTGTCGCAACCATGCGATACCCGCCAGCAAAGACAGGCTGAAGACAGCACCTAGCCAGCCGCCCCGGCTGCCCAATACGATCAAATGGCAGGCCATCGCAAAACACGCGATACCGATGCCCACCCGTACCCACAATCTGCGTGCGACGAAGAACATAGCTATCGCAATGGGAAAAACCGCATTGTAATATTGCGCCACGAAGTTGACATTGCCGATGGTGGATATGGGCAAAGGCCACGGCGATCCAAAATTGTAAATCTCATTGTATTGCAACATGCCAATCAGCGCGACAACCCCACCCGTCAACGCCATTGCACCCGTAATTTTTTTTATATGATCAACACTTCGCACGGCGTGCAACACCAAAATAGCGAGTACGCAAAAACAGACCTGTCGAAAAAAGATGTCCAGGCCTTGATCGAGATTGCGCGCCCAAAACAGAGAGGCAAACTCAACGACCAACAACCCCAAAAGCGTAAGGTGCAACGGCGTACCGACAATGGACACTTTGCCATCTAAAACCATGCCCAGCAACCACGAAGTGGCGAGTGCCGCAATCAGCACTTCGGCAAAAATCAGTTTGGGCGTGCGGTATTCATGAATGGCCGACGTAAAGATCAAAGGCACCACAACCACCAGCACCTGAAGGCCAGATACCACGAGGCGCGTAGGTATTGCCCGTGCATTCATGCCGCCCCCCTTTCGCTATATCTCATTGCGGCACTGTAAATTCGGGGGGGGGGGGGGGGGGGGGGGGTACAAGAGACGCGCCCTCCACATCGGATTTTGTCGTCATTGGGATAGCCTTTCTAAAGGGCGGAGAATTGCGACAGGCGAGTTGCATGCCATCAACCGACCGCGATGCTGTCACATGCCCCAGATGTCAATCTCGACCCCGCTGTCCAACGCCCGGCGTATCTGTCCTTAAAACCCCGACCATTTAATGAACAGCCCGAAAAACAGCCCGTTGTACCGCGCTTTGTCTATTCGCCCAATCCATTTGCGACTTTGACAATCGCGGTTGCCACATCGCGGATGTCGTTTTCGTCCATGTGTTCGTGCAAGCCCCAAACGACCACGCTTTGCAATGCCTCTACGGCACCTGGAACGAGTTCGGGCACATAGTGATATTCGCGGCTCGTCACGCCGTGGTGGAAGGGAAAACCGCTGTTGCCATAAGTGCGTTTTTCGGTCAGGTAATTCCCGCGCATAAAAATTGGGTCTTTGATGTAATGCGCCCCCATCGGCACGCCCTCGGCTCGCACGGCCTTGCAAAATTCGTCGGGATCGTGGCCCGTGACGTGAAAGACGAAATTCCACCACGAAACCTCGCGGTCATTTTCGGGTGGAATGGCCGTAATCCCAGGCGCATCCGCGATTGAGTCGCACAGCAACGCGCCCAACTCATGGCGTCGCTCGACCACGCCGCGCACCTTTTCCAACTGCGCCAGCCCAACCGCGCCCTGCATCTCGGTCATGCGGTAGTTAGGGGCCACGAAAGCGTGATCGCGCTCGCCCATATATTTGTAGTCCCATCCCTTGTCGGAAAACAGCTTGAGACGGATATGGGTTTCTTCGTCATGGGTGATCGCCATGCCCCCATCGCCCGTGGTCATGTGTTTGGACTGTTGCAGGCTAAAGCAACCGATATGCCCAAATGTGCCCGCATAGCGCCCCTTGTATTTGGTGGCGTGGCATTGGCTGCAATCTTCGATCAGCGTCAGATGGTATTTTTCCGCAATTTTCACCACGTCTTCAATATTGCAGGGGCGACCGAACAAATGCACGAGAATGATCGCGCGCGTGCGGTCCGTGATGTTGGCTTCGATGGATTCGGGCGTCATGTTCATCGTTAGGGGATCGACATCGGCAAACACGGGCACGGCGTTTTGAATCAAAATCGGCATTACACTGCCCGGATCCGTAATCGGCGCGGTGATGATCTCGTCGCCCGGTTCGGGATCGACAACGCCCACCGCGAGGTGAATGGCCGCCGTGCCACTCGTCGAACTCTGTGCATAGCCCACCCCGTAAAATTCGGCAAATCGCCGTTCAAACTCCGCGACATACGTGCCGCTCTTGCCAAACAAATTTTGACTCCGCACGGCCTTCAACAACAACTCCTCTTCTTTTTTTCCAAACGGCGTGCGTGCGGGAAAGGGCACAGTCCGCGTTTTCTCTCCACCATAAAGAGCCAGTTTTTCGCTCATACCGACCTCCGGTGTTTTGCTCTTTCAGCGTTCAGCCTCCGCCGTGCCCAAGAGGATCAAAGGACAGGAACGGGGCAGGTCTCTACGACTGACGGGCAAGCAAGGCGTGGCATTGACCACTGCCAACGGCCTTCTTCACATCCCCCAGATATCGATCTCCACGCCACTATCAGATGACCGGCGATCTCGAAATATCTTGTCCGACCAACGCCTGCCCTCGCGCCGATCAAAAATCACCAGATGCCCCGCCTCGGCATCGCAGCGATCCATGTATTCGGCGGTCTGTCCCAAGCCATCGGCAATCGTCTGATCCAAGCTCTTGTGAAGCACTTTGCACTCGATCACGAATTTGCGCTCCCGCTCATCCTGCGGCCAGATGATGAGCAGATCGGTACGCATACGACCCAAGCCATACTCGCGCGCGATGCGCCCGCCGCTGTTCATGATGCGTTGCAAAAACGCCTGCAACAAAAGTTGCGGGCCGGCCTCTCGATACGCGAATCGCTCGACCCAATGCTCGGAGTGCTCGCGGAAAAAGGTCTGGAACGCGGTCAGCAACGCGACCACATCCAAGCTACCATCGGCACGGACATACCAAGCCGTTTCCTGATTGAACTCCTCTTGGATCACCCAGGTCAATTCGCGGGGGATGACCTCGGCGTAGATCGGATTGGCGATGCGGAGCGGGCGATCTTGAGCCACGAGCCCGAGATCGCGCACGTATTCCAAATCGCGATCCGTGAAATGGCGCGCCTCTGCCCCGCTCAAGAGCGGTTCAATGACACGTTGCACGCGCTCCTCTTTGAGCTTGTCGGTCAACTGTTCCAAGTGCGTTTCTCGGCGCAAGATGAGTTGCTCTCGCGCCTCGATGATGGCAGAATCGGTGACCGGATCGCGCCGATCCTCGGCCCCATCTCGAAAGCAGGTTTGATCCGCCAAAGCGTTGACGAGCCACGGCTGACCTTGCGTCTGCGTCCAGATCATCTCCAGCGCGTCTGGCGTGAACGCCTGACCCGTCTCTTCGGTGTGTTGACCGATCAGGGCTTGTACCTCATCCTGCGAGAAGTCGCCCAAGCGCAGCGATTGTGCTTTGATGTTGAACGGGCTACCTCCGGCGATCGTCGCGTTGGCAGAACTCGAATGGATGCGGTAATCGCGCACATCGCGTATCCCGCACAGCACCACGCTTTGCGGAAACCCCTCGGGACGCAGATCATAACCGGCGCGCAACTGACGCAACACGGACAGGAGCGAATCGCCGATCAGCGCGTCGATTTCGTCGATGAGTAGCACCAGCGGTTTTGCATCCGCCTCGGCCCAGCGCGTCAACGCTTCTTGCAGTGCGGCACCCGGCCCGATTTCAGCGAGGATGCCGGGCCAGACCTTGCCCAAAAATTCATCGCCCAAGGTCAAGCGCGCCCGAGATGCCAAACCTGACAAAATGGTACGCATCACTTGTTCCACATCTTCGAGCATGGCTTGCCCACCTTCGACATTGACGTACACACAGCGGTAGGTGCCCTCGGCGTTGAGCAGATCGCGCAGGGCCAGCAGGGCCGAGGTCTTGCCCGTCTGACGAGGCGCGTGCAGGACGAAGTATTTCTCGTCCCGAATGAGGGCGAGTACATCGTCTATGTCCAAGCGTTCCAGCGGTGGAATGCAATAGTGTTTTTCGGGCTTGATGGGGCCGGCGGTGTTGAAGAAGCGCATGGTGTAAGTCTCCGGTTTCGTGGGCAGTGCCCTCCACTACGCAAACGGCGCGCGCTCGTCTTCCCAATTTCTGCCTACGGGGCGGAGTTGGCCGCCGCCGCTGACCGCGTAATCGCGGCCGTCTTTGTCCGGGACGACGTACGTTGCGAACCACGTTTCCATCTGCGCTTTCATCGCTTTGACGCGGTTGGCATGCGCGTTGTCGTCAACGAGATTGTCGCGTTCGTCCGGGTCGTTTCGCAAGTCGTAGAGTTCGTTGGGGCCGTTGGGATAGCGATGGACGTATTTCCATTCGGCAGTGCGGATCATGCGCGTGGTGCCGTATTCGTCGTAGATGACGACATTGTCGCGGGCGGCATCTGATTCGCCTTTGAGCGCGGCGAGAAAGGATCGGCCCGGGTACTTGCGGCCTTCGGGCAAGGGCAGGTCGAGATAGTCGAGCAGGGTGGGCATAAAATCGTATCCCGATGCCATCGCGGGTTGCGCCACGCCTTCGGGGATCGCGCCGGGGTGACTCGCCAAAAAAGGCACTTTGATGGAGTTTTCGTACATGTTCAAGGGCCGCGTGCCATTGCCCTTGCCCCAAAACCCGTGATGTCCGCAGGAAAAGCCATTGTCAGACGTAAAGACGACGAGGGTGTTGTCGCGAATCCCCTCGGCCTCGATTTTGTCGAGGACGCGCCCCACATCGGCGTCCATCGCCGTGACGGCGGCAAAATACCCCTTGAGGCTCTCGCGGTTGCCCAAATTCTTGCTCAAGCCCCCTGCCCACGGATGCGGGTCTTCTTGCGGGCAAGAGTCGAAAGGACAATCGTCGTAGGAATCGACGATGTCTTGGGGATGCCCGCTCCATGGACTGTGCGGCGCGGTGTAGTGAACGCCGAGGTAAAAGGGATGGTCGTCTGCGGCGTGGCGGTCGATGAACGCGAGCGCGTCGTCCGTAATCGCGTTGGTGACGTACCCAGGCACGGTGACGAGTTCGCCGTTGCGAACCATGGTGGCATTATTGTACGGGCCGCCGCCCTTTTCGTGGGCAAACCAGTGCGAGAACCCGTGCTGTGCCAAGGTGCTGTTGCCCAAATGCCACTTGCCCGACAGCCCACACGTATAGCCGTGTTCGGCCAAAATATCGGTGTAGCAAATTTCGTTTTGAAGATACGATGCCGCATCGGGCCCGGTATTGCCCTCGCGGATCCAGTCGTGGACGCCGTGCTGCGAGGGAATGCGCCCCGTCATGAAAGAAGCGCGGCTCGGGGAACACACGGGGATGGTCACAAAGAAATTGTCAAAGCGCGTCCCGGTGGCGGCGATGCGGTCGATATTCGGCGTGCGGATTTCGGGATTGCCATAACATCCGGCGGCCCAAGGGCCTTGGTCATCGGTCAGGATAAAGATGATATTGGGAGCGGGCATGGGGTGTCCTTTCAGCGGTCAGCGGTTAAATCCAATGTACGGGTATCGGCATAGCTTGTCAATGCCATAGGCGGGTATGCGGTAATCGCGCGCACCGGAGATAGAAAGGGCCGATGGCTTTGCGACCGGCCCTTTTGCGCGGCTAATCCGCTGCGCGATGCAGGTCTGCGCGAAAGGCTCCGCGTTCGCGGCCGATGATTCGGTAGGCGACATCGATGAGGTCTTCGAGGATGTTGTAGCTGATGGGCACGAGCAGCAAGGTGATGACCGTGGCAAAGAGGATGCCAAAACCCAATGAGATGGCCATGGGGATGAGGAACTGCGCCTGGATGCTCTTTTCAAACAGCATGGGCGTGAGGCCGAGAAAGGTCGTGAGGGACGTCAACAAAATGGGGCGGAACCGCACGGCGCCGGCTTCGCGGATGGCAATGGAAAGCGCGTTGCCCTTTTCGCGCTGTTTGTTGATAAAATCGACCATCACCAAACTGTCGTTGACCACGACGCCGATGAGGGCGACAATGCCGAACAAGGAGAAAATGGTGAGGTCGAATCCCAAAATGACATGCCCGCAGACCGCGCCCACGATTCCAAATGGGATCGCGGTCATCACGATGAGGGGTTGGGTGTAGGACTTGAAGGGAATGGCGAGCAAAATATAAATGACGAGCAAGGCGATGACAAAGCTGTCGGCGAGCCCCACTAGGGTTTCGGTCTGTTGCCGTTGTTCGCCTTCAAACCCGTAGCGCACGCGGGGGTGTTCGGCGAGGATTTCGGGCAGGACCGCGCCCGTGACCTCGGCGAGGATCTCGTTGGCATTGGCGGCGTTTTGATCGACATCGGCGGTGACGTTGATGGCCTTTTGGCGGTCCGCGCGGCGGATGGACGCATAGCCCCTGCTCAATTCGGCCTCGGCGGCGATGGAGAAAGGCACTTCGCCCCCGTCGGGCGTGCGAACGCGCATGTCTTCGAGGTTGCCGAGCGACCGGCGTTCGGATGCGGGATAGCGCACCATCACGCGGATGTCGTCGCGGCCGCGCTGGATGCGCTGCGCTTCTTCGCCGTAAAACGCCTGTCGGACTTGGCGCGCGAGGTCCGATAGCGAGAGGCCCAAAATTTCGGCTTGTCGCGTGAGGGAGAGTTTCGCTTCCCGCTTGCCCGGGCGAAAGGTGTCCGCGATGTCAAACACCCCGGGGTATTCCCCCAATCTGCTTTTGAATTTCTCGGCGACTTCGCGCAGTTCCCCGTAATCCGGCCCCGAAAACTGGATGTTGATCGCTTCGCCCGTTGAAAACAGCGAGGACGCATAGGTCAGTTCCACGGCATCGGGAATCGCGCCGCTGAGTTCGCGCCAGCGTTGGACGATGGCCTCGCTGCCGATGGCGCGGTTTTCAGACGGCACGAGTTCGATGTTGACTTCGCCCAAATGCGCCGACGAAAATTCGGCATTGCCCCCGACGTTCTGGCTCTGCGTTGCGCGAAAGGGCTGTTCGCCCACCGATGCGAGGATGTGCCGAAAAACCGCGCCTGGGGTATCGCCTTCAATTTCGCGCTTGAGTTGCAGGGCCGATCGCTCGAGGCGGCGCACCGCGCTTTCCGTGACCTCTGCGGGCGTGCCTTGGGGCATGGTGAGCAAGGCCACGACATTGTCGGAATCGATCTTGGGAAAAAAGAGGAATTTGATCCATCCGCCCCCGACGAGGCCCACGGCGAGCACGAGCGCGGCAATGCCCGAGGCCAGGGTCGCGTACCGCCATTGGAGCGCCCATTCGAGAAAGGGCCGATAGTAGTTCTCGACGAAGGCGAGCAAGCCGGTGGAAACCCGATCTTGCAGCCGTTGCCACGGGCCGTTAGAAGCGGACACGCCGCCCATTTTGGAATGCGCGAGGTGCGCGGGCAAAATGAAGAGGGATTCGATTAAAGAAAAGATGAGGGCGAGGATGACGATCTGCGGAATGAGTTTTAGGACTTTGCCCATGTTGCCCTCGACCATGAGCAGGGGCGAGAAGGCCGCGATAGACGTGAGGATGGCAAAAACCACGGGCACATAGACCTCTCGCGTGCCGTCGATGGCGGCGCGCAAGCCGCGTTTGCCCATCTGATGGTGGCGATAGATGTTTTCGCCCACGATGACGGCATCGTCGACCACGATGCCGAGCACCACGATGAATGCGAAGAGCGAGATGAGATTGATGGAAATATCGAGCGCGGGCATCAGGCTGATCGCGCCGAGGAACGAGATGGGAATGCCGAGGGCGACCCAAAACGCGAGGCGCAACCGCAGAAACAGGGTCAGCGCGATGAAGACGAGGATGAAGCCCAGGCGCCCGTTGCGGATCATGAGATCCAAACGCCCACTCAAAACGCGAGAAAAATCCGACCAAACCGTGAGTTTGATCCCGTCGGGCATGCGCGCTTGGGCTTCGTCGATATAGGCTTTGACCTTTTCGGTGATGTCGAGGGCGTTTTGATCCCCCACGCGATAGACCTGCACGATGGCGGTGGGTTCGGCATCGAATTGGGCGGATTGATCGGTTTCGGCAAACCCGTCGACCACCGTGGCGACCTCGCCGAGCCGGAGGTGCGTGCCGTCCGGGCGCGTTCGCAAGACGATGGATTCGAACTCGTCGCCGCGATGGGCTTGGCCTTTGGTCCGCAACAAAATTTCGCCGCTTTGCGTGCGGATGCCGCCGCCGGGCAGGTCTATGGAAAAACGCCGGACCGCCATGGCGACTTCGCCAAAGGTGAGGCCGTAGCGTCTGAGATCGTTTTCCGAGACTTCGATGGCGATTTCGTAGGGGCGCGTGTTGGCGAGATCGACCTGCGTGATGCCGGGAATGGCGGCGAGATCGTCGCGGACGCGCTCGCCAATCGTCTTGAGGGTTTTTTCATCTGCCGGGCCAGAAATCGCGATGTTGATGACTTGGCGGCGGTTGGTGATTTCCCGAATGATGGGCTTTTCCGTTTCCGCCGGAAAGGTGGTTATTGCATCCACGCGGGCTTTGACATCGTCGAGCAATTTTCGCAAATCCGCGCTGGGCTCGACTTCGATGCGGACGGTGCCCACGTTCTCCGATGCCGTGGAAGTGAGGCGTTTGATGCCGTCGAGGCCCTGCACGGCTTCTTCGATCCGCACGCAGACCGCTTCTTCGACTTCCTCGGGCGCGGCGCCGCGATAGACCAGAGAGACCGAGATGATGTCCGACGAAAACTCGGGGAAAATTTCCATGCGGATGCTGGATACGAGAAAAAGCCCGCCGCCCATGATCAGCACCATCAGCAGGTTGGCCGCCACGCTGTTTCGGGCAAACCATTCAATGGCAGTCTTCACGGCGTCCCTCCAATGTGCGTCAGGTCATCGGTTTTTGCGGTCAATTTGGTGCGAACGCGCATGCCATCTACGACCGTGTCGAGCGGCGAGACGCAGAGTTGATCGCCCGATTCGAGGCCGGCTTTGACGACCACGGTTTCCGCGTCGGCGCGCAAAATGTCGATGGCGCGATAATAGAGGCGATTTTCCACCACCACGAGCACGCGATCTTTGCCGCGCAGGGCAGCACGCGGAACGACCGCGACCTCCTCGGCGCGATAGCCCATGATCTCCGCGGTGACGAACATGCCCACGGACAAGGGCGGGCGGTTGTGATCGCGCTGCCGATAGGGGTTATCCACGCGGCCGACGAGCGCGACCATGCGCGAGCGCGGGTCGATTTCGCCTTCGACGCGCACGATGCGGCCCATATAGATGTGTTCCCGCCCGGCAAAGGTGGCGCGAAAGCGCACGTCCGGGCCTTTGGCATCGTCGCGATTGCGAAAGGACAGGGGCGCGTTGAGGTACGCGAGTTGGTCATCGGGCACGGGTAGGCGCACTTCGGCATAGTCAACCGCGTAGATGCGGCCCACGGGGGAACCTGGGTTGACGTATTGCCCCACATCCGCGCTTTTGGCGCGCACGCGCCCGGGATAGGGCGCGCGGATTTGCGTGCGCTCGAGGTCGAGCGTCGCCCGGGTCAGCGCGCCTTCGGCAGCAGCTCGGGTCGCACGCGCCTCGGCGATTTGCGGCTCGCGCAACACCAACGCGGTCGGCTCGCCCTGCCCGAGGCGTTGCCACTCGTCTCGGGCTATGGCGCCTTCTTCTTCTTCGCGCGCCAAGCGCAACTCGGCCTGCGCGACCTGAACGCGCGCTTGTGCGACGGCGACTTCGTAATCGCGCGGGTCGATGGCGAGCAACACATCGCCTTTTTCAAAAAATCCCCCGTTGACAAATGCGGGCGACACGCGGGTGATTTGCCCCGCGACCTGCGCGACGAGCGTGCTTTCCGTGCGCGGCGCGACCGTGCCTTGGGCCGGCACTACGAGTTGCAGGTCTTCGAGTTCAACGGTTTGCACGCGCACGAGCGGCGGCGGCACTTCTATCGGTATGGTCAGCACGACCTCCCGGCTGATGAACAGCAGATAAGCACCTCCCCCGCCGATGGTCAAGATGAGGATGGGAAGGATGATTTTGAGGATTTTTCGTTTCATGTATTTCTCCTGCGAAGGTCAACTGGGGCGAAGTTCATCTATGAACTATTCCGATCCCCATTTGGTTTCTCTTTCTCCTCATTTTTCAATTGCGCGACAAAAGCGCAGCGCGGGTATGAAGGCGAGTAATCCGAATCTGATAGCCGTTCACCGTAGGGACAGGCCCCCGTGCCATTTGTACCAACTAATTCATTATCAGGACGCTTTGCCGTTCCACCGTCCTTCAGAGAAGCCATCGCCAAACATGCCATCGCAAAAGTCCATCACCGAAAGCCATCGCGCACAGCGCGTAAGTCCGTTTCGCAACCCACATCTTTTTTGCAACCCACCTTGCAGGCCAACGCATGTCGTGCGATTACAAAAGCGATTTGCGCTGTGCCTAGCCCCTCGGCGCATGAGAGCGGCATTTTTTGCTTACTTTTCTTCAGACGCTTATTCGCGTCTTCTCTGTTGACAAAAAGTAAGTCGCCGAAGGCATCGGAGGCAACCCACGATGCTTTAGGACCAAAGTTGTTAGAAAAGCGAGCCATGTCAGTGCAGATTTGTGCGTATCAAAATTGAGAATAACTTAATTTACAGAGTAATTAGTTGGTACAGATGGCCCCCGTGCCTGTCCCTCTCCCGTCTCCCGTCTCCCCTTCCCTTGTCTATTCCTCTATCACCTGCGGCCGCTCGTCTCCCGTCTCCCCTCTCCCGTCTCCCCTTCCCTTAATCACCCGCGGCCGCTTAAATTCTTTTAGAAAGAGCGAATCCGCAGTGGCTTGAAGGGTCGTCAAGGCGCGTTGCTGGGCGTTGGATTGCCGCAGGAGGCGTTTGGCTGTCTCGGCGATTTGGAGCGCGTTTTTGGCATTGTCCTGTGCGCGTTTGAAATCGTTTCTCAGCGCTGCGAGTTGCCGATTTTGCGTATCCAGCCGCTCGTTGGCGCGGTCGAGATTTTGTCGGGTGTTTCGCAAGGTGTCGCGGTTTTTGGCATGTTGTTTTTTTTCGTCCGCGAGTTGTTTTTGCGTGGTTGCGTGGAGGGATCGTTCCGTGTTGAGGCTGTCCCGATAGGCGTGATGCGCCTGCACTTCCCGATCGAGTTCGCCTTGGGTGGTCCGCAATTCAGCGCGTGCCGCGTCTCGCTCTTGCCGCGTGCGGCGGTGGTGGGCGATCTCATTGGACAACTTGCCGCGCATCTCGACTTCCGAGCCGGTCAGTTCGGCCTTTTCATCGATTTGCGACATGAGGCGGTCGGTTTGGTCGCCGAGGCGCGTGCGAAAAGCCGTGAGTTCTCGCTGGAATCGCGCTTGCGTGTTCTCAAGCGTTTGCTCTTGGCGCGTGAGGGAGGTTTGCAAGACCAAAATGAGAAAGATGGTCACAGTAACCGAGGCGTAGGCCAAGAACCCGTAGAGCCACCGGGCTTCGATGCGGAAAAGGGATTTGTCGTCCGTTTTGACGCGCTCGGAAATGTGGAATAAGACGTACACCCCCACGCCGATCAGAATGAGCGCGCCGATGGTGGAGAGGATGATGATTTTCATGAAGACCTCAAAAAATAATGGTCAGTCCCCGCCCATCCACAAAAGCAAGGGAAATGGGGACGCACGGTAAAATACAAAAGGACGCTAAAAAAAATCAAATGGGTATGAGACCTCAAATGTTTGGGAAATCGTCCCCAAACGCGACGAGGTTCGCTCCGAGGCGTTCCCCGTTGATCTGCGTAGGCGAGTGGTCAAATATTATTCTTTTTTGATTTGAGAACCTCGGAGCCGAATCTGAAAAAATGTGGGTTTGACAAGCAGAGGAACTTTGCCTATTTTTTGATGCAATGCCGAGGTGGTGGAATTGGTAGACACGAGGGACTTAAAATCCCTTGGGCGAATCGCCCGTACGGGTTCGAGTCCCGTCCTCGGCACTTTACAAAGCTCGGTTATCAACCGAGCTTATTTTTTTCGGTGCGATTTTACGAATTGCGAATTGACTACGCATTGCCCCCTGTCCTACTCGCGCCTTAATCCGCGATCCGTTTTTCAGGCATAAACGCCGTGGTAAAAAGCGAGTCGGGATCGACTTTTTGATCGATCATGCCCAAGCTGTGAAGGATGTCCTGCGTCTGTTGCCACTTGGCTTTTGTTTGCGCCCCCAGGCCATGTTGTTGCGTGTCCGCGCTTTGCAACAGGGGGATCAGGTATTTGAAATTGGCGCGGTTGAAAGCCTCGTCGCTTTCCGGGCGGGCCGCCATGTACGCGGCGACCGCGTCGTCGGGATGATCGACGGCGTGTTGCCAGCCGCGCAGGCTCGCCCGCAAAAAGCGTTTGACCAGATCGGGGTTTTCTTCGAGAAAGGCCGCGTTGGCAATGATGTTGGTGCTGTATATGTCGATGCCGTAGTCCGAAAGGGCGAGGCGGTTGACCGCGTGGCCTTGTAGTTCCACGGTCACGGGCTGGTCTTCGGTGTAGCCGAGCATCGCATCCACTTGACCCGCCAAGAGGGGCGCGGGACTCGCTTCGCTCATGCCCATCAGTTGGATGTCGTCTTCGGCGATGCCTTGTCCGCGCAAAAAGGCTTGAAATTCCCGGTGCTTGGTGCCGCCGATGTTGACCCCAATGCGTTTGCCGATCAAGTCCGCAGGGGTTGTAATACCTTTTTCCACGAGCGAATAAACGACCACAGGGGTTTGCTGATTGATCACGGCCAGCGACGCGATGGGGATCCCGCGTGCCCGCGCCATCACCGTTGCCGCGCCACTCGCCACGCCGAGTTTGTAAGTCCCATTGCCGACCACGCGGGCCGCAGTGGGCGCGCCGCTGCCGTCGAGGATTTCGACCTCGAGGCCCTCTTGTGCGTAAAACCCCTTTTGTTGCGCGACGAAAAAGCCCGCGTGCTCCATCTGCGCCTTCCAGTCGAGGATGAACGGCACGGGCGTCTCATCCGTCCCGGCGCAGGACAGGGCGAGGCAGGCGAGGGCAAAAGCGATCCATTTCATGGCGATCTCTCCTTTCAGAATGCGCGATGAAAGCGCGAATAGACGAATCCGACTACTAAGTAGGGATCCGCGGTCGACAAAACGAGCGGTCAGGGGTGGTGCATTCGCAATCCCAATTCGCAGTTACCGCCCCATCGTTTCAACGGCGCCGCCCCAACGGCGCAGGGCGATTTTCTCGAGGCCATCCACGATCAAAAACAGGCCCGTGCCCATACAGCCCAAAGCGAGCAGTGCGGCGAACATCAGGTCCGTGGCGAGTTCTGAATTGGCGAGGCGAATGAGGTGGCCCAATCCCGCGCTGGCGCCGACAAATTCGCCGACCACCGCGCCGATGACGCTGAGCGTGATGCACATCTTGAGCGCCGCAAAGAGATAGGGCACGGCATTGGGCAGGCGAACCTTAAAAAATATCTGGCGTTGGTTGGCCGAAAGCGACCGCATCAAATCGAGGATGGGTTTGTCGACGGACAGGAGGCCGCGCGTGGTGTTGATCACGACCGGAAAAAAGGAAATGAGTCCGGAGATGATCACCTTGGGCAACAGGCCAAATCCAAACCAGATCACGAAAACCGGGGCGAGTGCTTCTTTGGGAAAGGTCTGCGTGGAGATGACCAGCGGATAGAGCATCCGCTCGATCAGGCGGGAGCGGGCCATGGCGATCGCGCAGAGCAGGCCGGACGAAGCCCCGATGAAAAAACCGCCCAGGGCTTCGGTCAATGTCACCGCGCCGTGCGAGAGCAGAAGGCGATGCGAGGATGCGAATTTGGATAGGATTTGCGAGGGAGGAGGCAAGATGAATGCGGCGATGTCGAGGGTTCGCACGATGGCTTCCCACACGCCGAGCAACAAGAGGATGAACAGCCCGGACAGGGCGTATTCGCGGAGAAAAAAAAGGATCGGTTTCACAGGTCGAACAAGATGATTTGCGCGTGGACAGAACCGGCTTGACCGTGGTAGTCGGGATTTTCATTCATCGCGAGAAACAGCGGGCCTTCGTAAGGCGAAAAAAAATCGAAGTAATTGCCCACCGAAAGGATCGGGCTGCCGGCGATGCGCCCGACGAGCGCGCCGACATTGGTGCCAGGCAAGAGATAACGCTCGCCCGCGGGGCGGCCTTCAATGCCATCGGGGCCGCACCAGACGATCGTCAGCGGGCGCATCTCGGGCGACCAGAGGCCCTCCGCGCTGATGATCACGCGCTGGTCTTTTTGGACCTGGAGATACATTTCTTGCCACACGGCATTGGGACGGATGGTTTTGGTAATGGTAAATGCCACGGTTGCTCCTCGGTTTTGGGTCTTAAGAGCTAGTTCAATTTCGCGCGTTTGGCTTCAAAAGAAAAATAGAGGGCGTGGAGGAGATTGGGAAATTTGTAGCCCCCATGCACATCGGCGTCTGACTCGAGGGCGCCCAGTTTTCGCATGCGCCTGAGAAAATTGTCCATCACCTTTCCCTCTTCGGCTGTCAGACGCGCCGCGAGTTCCGCTCTCCGAAAACGCATTTGGGGCTCGTCCGCCATTTTTCGCAAAATCGACCGATACCTCTCGCTGCGAATCGCGCTGAAAATTTGCGGTTTCAACAATTTGCGGCCGATGACCTCGGCCGCGTTGCCGATGCCTTGGGCAACATCCCGCGCCTCGATTTCCGAGTTTTCGGCCATTCGCCACACCGCATCGCCGATCTCGTGCGCCAAAACGGGCAATCCTCCCGTGAACTGAACGAGGGTCTTGAGTTCCGCCTCTCCTATTTTCGCCTGTGCGGAACGGAAAGCGCGTCGGTAAAACTCTGCGGCTTCGCCATCTGACCATGGGGCGATATCGATCAGTTCAAAAACCCGGGCGAGTGAGGGTTGTTTCTCCACCAGTTCGCGGCGGCGTTCCTCGAGCCCAACGACGAGCAGACAAAGCGGCATTTTTCGTTCGGATGTGGCGATTTCATCCACCGTGCTTTTGAGCCAGTTGGCGAATTCCTCGGAGGCCGCAAGCCCGTTGATATCGTCCAAAACCAAAAAGAGCGCGTCCTTTTGACCCTCGAATTTGTCCAATAAATTTCTCATGGACGAAACGAAATTTTGGGTTAGTGTGGATAAATCGCGCTCCTTGAGATCCAACTCGAGCGAAACGCCAAACAACCCCACTTTGCGGACGCGATCGCCGAAGAACTCGCCGACTTGCTGGTGCCACGGCTTGTCGATGCTTTCGTTGAGCAAGTGATCGAAGGTTTTCCGCACCATCTCGTTCAAAGCTTGGACGCCGCCGAGAAAAACGTGGCAACCGGCACTTTTACACTCGTGCTCTGAAAGGCGGCGCGCGAAATAGGCGAGCGAACTCTTGCCAATGCCGCGCTCCCCGCTGATGAATCCAATTTTGAATCGGCCCTGCGCGGCCGCTTTTGCCATGCCGCGCAAGCGTTCGATTTCCTCGATGCGCCCGACGAAGAACTCAATCGGCACCGGTTGCCCCGGCCTGAATGGGCTCGCTTCTGGATTCACGGGGTTTATCCTTTGCGGTTTTGCTTTTCGGCGTTCGTTCGGATTCTTTGCGCGGTTCGGCACGCGGTTCTTCGCGCGATGGGTACGAGTTGTTCGGTCGGTGTTGTTTGGCGACGGCGGTCATGATTCTCTTCGCGCCTTCGCGGTCGAGTTCCGGCGCCCTTTGGTGAAATTTGTCGAGCGCGCTCTCGACGATCTCATTCCAACTGGCATCTTTCGCGTCTTCTTTGACGGAAAAGAGGACATTGTCGGCGAGGCGCACGAGGCTTTCGTCGTCTATTTTGGGCGCGTTGCCGGTCAAATCCAATGCGGAGTCTGGGCGCAATTTGCGGCCCAAGGTCCGCAACAGGCTGCGGGCGGATGTGATCATGGAAAACAGATGGGCTTCCACGATTTCGATGTCTTTGGGCTCGGCATTGGCTTCGGCGATTTTTTCCCGCACATGCCGCGTCATCACGTAGAGCACTTCGGCGATGTGCAAAGCGGCGCGCCGCTGGAGAAACTGGCAGACATTGAAGATGAACAGCAAAACGACGAGCAACCCGAGACCCAATTCCAAATAGGGAATCATGTGCAATCTCCTCGTGTATGGGGGTTAGATGGACGACATGCGATTGTAGTATCTTTTTTGGAAATTGTCAAGGGTTGCATCACCGCGCGCGCGCAACGGCTGTGACGCGCTTGGCAAAGTGGGAGAGATCGTCCATCAGCGAATACACCGTGGGCAGGAGGACGAGGGTCAAAACCGTGGAGATGGACAGCCCGGAAATCACCACCAAGCCAATGGGCCCCCAGCGCCGAGACGTGCCTTCGGCATTGCCAAAGAGCATGGGGACGACCAGCGGCATCAGGCCGATGATCGTGGTCGTGGCGGTCATCATAATCGGGCGCAAGCGATCTTGGCCCCCGCGAATAATCGCATCGCGGCGCGCGAGCCCCTGTTTGCGGTAGCGGTTGATGTGATCGACCAAGACGATCCCGTTGTTGACCACGATGCCAAACAGCACCAACAGCCCGTACTTGGCATTGCTGTCCATCGCGATTTTGAACGTGTAGAGGCCCAAGGCCACGCCGATGAACGCAAAGAAGATGCAGAACATGATGGTGAGCGGATGCACGTAGGACTCAAAGAGCGACGCCATGATGATGTAGATGAGGATGAGCGCGAAGATCAAGGTCTCGTAGTCCTGCGCCTGTTCCGCATTCATCGACCGAAACCGGCGGTCCATTTCGTAGGAATAGCCCTTGGGCAGGGGCACGCCTTCCATGCGCGCTTTCATGATCTGCCCCACGCGAAACA
The DNA here is from genome assembly GCA_965242535.1 of Candidatus Latescibacterota bacterium. Classification (GTDB taxonomy): domain Bacteria; phylum Latescibacterota; class UBA2968; order UBA2968; family UBA2968; genus VXRD01. The sequence goes on along the minus strand of OZ251458.1, from coordinate 1,931,142 downwards.
CCGCTTGCTGGTCCGTGTTGGCGAACACGGTCACGGTCGACATGCGGTCTTCGCGCTGGATCGTGTTGCGGCCCGTGGTCAGATCGAAATTCGCCAAACTCGAGAACGTGACCATCCCGCCATTGTCGCTTTCAAATTCCGTCGTTTTGAGTTGCTCGAGGGTGGCGCGGTCTTCCTCGCGCAAGAGCACGGTGATGTCGATCTCCCCATCCGGGGTTTTGAAGTTCGACCCGCCGCGCGACCCCAACGCCGAGGCGATGGTGGTGGCGATGTCGCGTGGGGAAAGGCCGTAGCGCTGGGCGCGCTCGCGGTTGACGGTCACGCGGATTTCCTCGGTGCCGCTCTCGAGGCTGGTCTGGATTTCGTGGACGCCGGGCATGTCCTGCATGCCGGTCTCGATGTCCTCGGCCAAAATCGCCAGCGTTTCTTGGTTGCGGCCCTTGAGTTGCACGCCCGCGCCCACCGCCGAACTCCCGCGGCCGCCGCCGGATTTGAAGCGCACGCCTGGGATGTCTTTGGGCAACAGGGCCATCGCCCTGCGCTGAACCTCATCGGTGGTCAGCTTGCCCTCGTCAGCAGGCGTGAGATAGAGGGTTAGCCGCGTGCCGCGCCGCCCGCTGTATCGGCTGCCGATGGCCTCGATATCGAGTTCGTCCTTGCGCGCGATCAAAATGTCTTCCGCGATCTCGAAAATTTCGCGCGCTTTCTCCACGTCGTAGCTGCGGGGCATCTCGATCGTGAGGCGCACCGCGCGCGAGGGTTGGTAGCGGAAGGGCTGTTGCTCCACCTTGCCGTAGATGTGGTTGCCCACGAACAGAAGCACGCACGCGGCCGAGAGCGTGGCCCAGCGGTAGTGCAAGGTGGCCGAGACCCACTTTGCGTACAGGGCTTTGGGGCCGATGGCGCGGTACCGCACCACGAGAAAGGCGATCAGCGCGACGACGCTGGGAAACCCGATTTTGGCAAAGGCCGGCAAGGCGCGGATGGTGTTCGCAAAATTCGCCCACATGCCCGCGACGTCGATGTTGCCAAAATCCGTGTAATACGCAAAAACAGCCACCCCGAGCGCGCCGACGAGGCAGACGATGCCTTTGAGCACGCGGTCGAGGATCCGCCCGCCTTTGTCGAAGGCGCGAGACGCGGCCAAGGGGATGAGCGAGAGCGCGATGCAAAACGAGGCGATGACGGAGATGATGACCGTCACGGCAAAGTCGCGCATGAAAAGCGAGGTGCGCGAATCCGTGACAAAAATCACCGGGACAAAGACGCAGATGGTCGTCAACGACGCGGCGAGCACGGGCAGGCCGATCTCATCGCTGCCTTCGAGCGCGGCCCGCGTGGCGCCTTGGCCTTCGTCAAATCGCTTGCGAAAGATATTTTCGAGGGCCACGACAGCGGGATCGACCAGCATGCCGATGGCGACCATCAACCCCATCATGGAAATCAAATTGAGGGTGATGTTCGACCCGAATTGGCGCATGAGATACATGATCAAAAACACGGTGAGCACGCTGATGGGAATGGCCGAGCCGATGATGAGCGTGCTGCGGAAGTTGCGGAGAAAAATGAAAATCGCAAAAACGGCCAACAGGCCCCCCAAGATCGCGGACTGGCTGAGGCTGGCGATGCTGTTCGTCACGTCGATGGACCGGTCGCGCACCAAGTGCATGCGGAGTTTGTCTTTGCCGACTTCCCCGTGGATGAGGCCGAGTTCTGCGCGCACGAGGTCGCACACGTCAACCATGTTGGCGGTGGAGGCTTTCTGCACTTCGAGGGTCAGCGCGGCGCGGCCGTCGAGGCGTTCAAAGCTGCGGGATTCGGGATAGTCGTACGTGACGTTGGCGATGTCGCCCAAGGCGAGGTTGGGGCGAATGGGCAGGTCTCGAATCTGATCGATGGTTTCAAACTCGCCCACGCTTCGCACCGCGAGGCGTTTGCCGCCTTCGGTGACATAGCCCGCCGAGATGTTGATGTTGTTGCTGTTCAGGGCGCGATTGATGGTGCGAAAGTCGAGTTTGTACGCGGTCAGGGCTTTTTGATCGACTTCCACGAGCAGGTCTTTTTGCCGCAAGCCCTCGAGTTCGACGCTCGCCACGCCATCGAGGCGTTGCAATCTGGGCAGGATCGTCTGGTTGTACAGATTGACGAGTTCCCGTTCGTTGTCCCCGAGCCACGTGAGGGAGTATTCGAGCACCGGAAAGTCTTCGGTGTCGAAGCTGCGAATATCGATGCGGTCCACGTCCTCGGGCAGGTCCGCGCGCACTTGATCCAAGCGGTCGCGGATGTGGACGCCGACGAGGTCCATATCCGCGTCCATCGCAAATTCCATCCCGATGCGCGCGCTGGATCCGCTCGACGAAGAGCTGATGCCTTCGATCCCCGACATCGTGCCGAGAATCTCTTCGATGGGCCGCGTGATGAACCGCTCGATTTCCTCTGGAGAAGACGAGGGGTAGTTGACCGACACAAAAATGCGCGGAAACGTCAGACTGGGCAGGTATTCCAGCGGTAGCCTGAACAGGGAAATAAAGCCCATCACCACGATGCTGATCGCGAGCATGATGGTGCTGATGGGCTTGTGAATGGCAAATTCGCTGAGTTTCATGGCATCCTCCTCGTTGTGGTGAATTGGACTTTTGACGAAAATTGAGATGCGATTGTTCCAAGTTCCCCCCGAGTGGTCAGTCCTGCCATCCGCTGATCTGGATGGACATTTTTTATTGACCTCCTCGCTACGCGACCTCGGTTTTTAATCTCGCAATTTCATCGCGGTAGTGCGCGGCTTTTTCAAATTCCAAATTTTCAGCGGCTTCGCCCATCTTGCGCGTCAGTTCTTCGATCAGATCCAAGCGATTGTCGCCATCGACGTATTCCGGCGTCTCTTCGGCGACCAGGGGCAGGTCTTCGGCTTGCTCGTCGGCCACGGCCGTGGATTGGAGAATCTCCTCGCGGGTCTTGTAAAGCGTCTTGGGCGTGATGCCGTGTTTGGCGTTGTGCGCTTCTTGTAGGGCGCGGCGGCGGTTGGTCTCGTCGATGGCGCGCTGCATCGAATTTGTCACCTTATCCGCGTACATAATCACCGTGCCTTCCGCATTGCGGGCCGCGCGCCCGGCGGTTTGAATCAGCGAGCGTTCGGACCGCAAAAAGCCCTCCTTGTCCGCGTCTAAAATCGCCACGAGCGACACTTCGGGCAAATCCAAGCCCTCGCGCAGCAAGTTCACGCCCACGAGCACGTCAAACGCGCCCAAGCGCAAATCGCGGATGATCGCCACGCGGTCGAGCGAATCCACGTCCGAGTGCATGTAGCGCGCGCCGATGCCCAACTCGCGCATGTATTCCGCCAAGTCCTCGGCCATGCGCTTGGTCAGGGTCGTGACCAGCACGCGATGCCCGCTCTCCACGCGCAGTCGGGCCTCTTCGATGAGATCGTCCACCTGCCCGCGCACCGGGCGCACGACCATTTTGGGATCGAGCAAGCCCGTGGGCCGAATCACCTGCTCGACCACCACGCCCTCGCAGCGTTCCAACTCGTAATCCGCGGGCGTGGCCGACATGAAAATGACCCGCTTTGCCTTTTGTTCAAACTCCTCGAAATACAGCGGGCGGTTGTCCAGCGCGGCGGGCAATCTGAACCCGTGCTCGATCAACACCTCTTTGCGCGAGCGGTCCCCGTTCCACATGCCGCGCAACTGCGGAACCGTCACATGGGATTCGTCCAGCACGATCAGAAAATCGTCTGAAAAATAATCCAGCAACACGTAAGGCGCTTTCCCGGGCGTGCGCCCGTCGATGTACCGCGAATAATTTTCAATGCCCTGGCAGAATCCGATCTCGCGCATCATCTCGATGTCGTAGCGCGTCCGCATTTCCAACCGCTGCGCCTCCAACAATTTGCCCTGGCCGTGAAACGCCTCCAACTGCTCGGTCAAATCGACCTCGATCTGCGCGATGGCTTTCTCGATGCGATTGCCGCTGGTGACGAAGTGTTTGGCCGGGTAAATGACGATGCGGTCGCGCTCTTCGAGCACCTCGCCCGTTATTGGATGTAAGATGCACAGCGCGTCGATCTCATCGCCAAAAAACTCCACGCGCACCGGATGCTCGCGCTCGGGCGGATAAATTTCGACCACATCGCCGCGCACCCGAAACGCGGCCGGCGCGAGTTCGATGTCGTTGCGCGCAAAGTGAATGTCCACGAGTTTTCGCAACATGGCGTCGCGGTCCATCTCTGCGCCGCGATCCAACACCACGAGGTGATCCTCGTATTCCGTGGGGCTGCCAATGCCGTAAATACACGACACACTCGCCACGATGATCACGTCTTGCCGCTCCATCAACGCACTGGTCGCGCGCAGGCGCAAGCGGTTGATTTCGTCGTTGATATCCACTTCTTTTTCGATAAAGGTATCCGTCACGGGTTTGTACGCTTCCGGCTGGTAATAGTCGTAATACGAGATGAAATACTCCACGGCATTCTTTGGAAAAAAGCTGCGAAACTCCCCGTAGAGTTGCGCGGCCAGGGTCTTGTTGTGGGAAATCACGAGCGTGGGCTTTTGAACGGCTTCGATCACCTTCGACATGGAAAACGTCTTGCCCGTGCCCGTGGCGCCCAACAAGGTCTGGTACCGCATGCCCGCCCGAACGCCCTGGGCGAGTTCTTCGATGGCCCGCGGTTGGTCGCCTGCTGGCTCAAAAGGCGATACCACTTCAAATTTTGGCATGGCGATGTCCTAAAGAAGGGGAGAGGTGAGACGGGAGACGGGAGATACTCTCTTAAAGTTCAAGGGGTTTGGGGGGTGGTTCGATAGAATTTTTCGCCCTCAAAATCTTGGTCGTGTCGGAACATCCCCCAAATTGAATGCAACAACTTTCGCATCACCGCAACGATGGCCTGCAAAGGTTTCTTCCCTCGCTCCATGAGTTTGTCATAGAAGGCTTTGACCCGGGCTTGGTGTCTGCTAGCGACCAGCGCAGGCATATACAGGGCATGGCGGAGGTACTTATTGCCGGTTTTGGAGATGCGTCTGGCGGGATTGGCGGTTCCGGATTGTCTCGGTTTGGGGTCCAGTCCTGCGTGTGCGACCCATTGGGCCGGTGTCATATCTTCGGGCAAGAGCGCCACCTCGGCCAAAATTCGCAAGGCACTTTTTTGGGCGATGCCGGGGACGGAACAGAGGCGTTGATAGGCACGCTGGAGCGTCTCGTCCTGCTCAATCAACTTCAGGGCTTGGGCTTGCAAGTGCTGGATGCGGCGTTTCAGGTGGCGAATATGAACCGCAATATCGCGGGCGATAAGGCCGGTGCTACCGATGTGGTAGCCTTGGGCATGGGCGCGGCTGTGCTCGCGGATGATCGCTTGGGTGAGTGGGTTCACCCGTCTCATCACCGCTTGCCGTTGCAAGACGCGCTCGCTCGGCGGTTGCCAAGCCACAAAGGGCATGCGCTGGGCATAATCAAGGATCATCACCGCATCGAGTTTATCCGTCTTGGCGCGTTGCATGCGCGCATGCGCGTAATTGCTCATCGCCTTGGGATTGACAACCATGACTTGCGTGCGGCGGTGATGATGCAAAGCCAAAGCCACCTGAAGGCTATAAAGCCCCGTCGCTTCGAGGCCGACACAGACGTGCCGCCCGCCCTTGGTCAACGCCTTGAGCAAGCGCTTATGCGCCTGCGGGGTGTTGTCAAAGGTCATCGGCTTGATGGCTTGCCCCGGTCTAGCCAAGGCAACGTTGAGGGTGCGGGCACTGACATCAATGCCGGCAAATGCGGGTTGGGATTTCGACATCGTGGCCTCCTGTGGTGAGGGGTCTCTAAGGTGTGTGCGCTCGGCTCGAGTCCCGACCTTTCACACCGCGCCTACCGACCTTGTCTATGCAGCCTCAATGGACTTAGATACTCTTCGGTATGGACTCGGTGGTCGGGGGGCCTATCTCCCTACAAGGTCTGTGCCTTCAGAGGCGAGCGGCCTGCCCCGAGCTGAGCATGATGATGTCTGGACTTGAGAGGATGATACAACACCTAATTAAACCGCGCTCGAAAGATACAAGAGGTGAAAGGCGAAAGGCGAGAGGCGAGAGGGCAACATCTTCTATGTAGGGACAGGCCCCCGTGCCTGTCCGAAGATACGAGATGGGGTTAGCCACGAGCGGGGTACAACTGGCACCGCCAGTTCAAAGCCACAAAAGCCACAAAAAGGCGATGCCCCGTGCTCGGCCAAAGATACAAGAGGGGAGGGGGAAGATACAATGGGTGCTCATTTTGTCGTTCGCAATTTAGACAGAGATGGGATGAGATGCAAGGGGTGAACATCGACGAATCCGTGAATCCGAAACGCGCAGTGGTCGGGCTACCATGGCCGCCCGCTTCGAGAAAGCGATACGCCCCTTTTGCGCTTCATTCGCATTGGGAGGTTCGCGTTGGGATCTACGGGATTTTTTGTCCGCCGTAAAAGAAGACCACTTCCCGCGTGGCTTGGGTGGTGCTGACTCGGTCTTGGACCGTGATTTCCACCACGTTCACCCCCGGCTTGGCTTTTTTGAGATCGAGTTCCACGTATTCGCGCTCCGCTTCCTCTGTTCCCACCTGCTCGTAACTCACCGAGACTTGGGGTTTTTGTCGCCGCAAGAGGGCGCGTATCCCCGAGGAGATGACGCCTGCGATGCCCACGGAGGCGCGCGGGTTGAATTGCACGCGGTACTGCACTTTGTAGCGGGTTTGCCCAAACGCGTCGCGCTGCAAGTTGTAAATTTCGAAGTACGCAAAGACGCGGGCGCCCGGGGGATAGCTCCGGGAGGCCATCGGGGATACGAAGATGTCGCGCTTTCGCAGGCGGTCATTCGCGCCGGTTTCCGCGATCGCAGACGCCAGTTGAATGCCGCTGATTTTCACGCCCTGCGCGGCAAAATCCGAGACCGCGAGTTCTCGTTTGTACGCGCCCACGCGGCCCGAGAGTTCGTCTTTCAACTGCACTTGAAGTTGGTACTTTTCCCCAGGCGAGACTTCGATGCGGAGCACGTCCGGGATAAACGCGCCCCGAGTCGTGGGAAATCCGAGGCTGTTTTGGTAGGACAGGGTCTCTTGCGCGCGGTAGATGTTTTCGTGGGTCGCGTCCGCCAAAGCCAGCGTCGCGCGGGTGTGGATGAGATAATCCGAATCCCCCTTGCCGATGGTCACTTCGGCCGGGGGGATGCCGTAATACACTTCGACGAGGGTCTTGCCCTTTGCGCCGCGAAAATCCGCGATGTCGTAAAAAAAATGCAGCGCGTCTTTGCCCGCGCCCGGGCGATGGTAGTCGGGCACGACCGCGATGGCCTGCTGGTAGATGACCCCGGGCGCGTATTCCATCATGCGAGCGACGCTGGCGATGCGGTTGTCGCTTTGCGGCAAGGGCGGCAGGGGCGCGAAATCGAAATGCCCGTTGCCCACTTCGTCTGTAAATGTAAATTCCACCCCGCCTCGCAGTTGCGTATAAGTCCACGTTTCCCAAGGCACGGTTTCGTACTCGCTGTCGGACGTGACCGGGCCGTAGTTCAAGAACCGTTGCTCGGTGCGCGGGTTGACGGCGCCGTCAAACGGGCTGGACGCGACCAGGTCCGGCACTTGAAATTGAAAGCCCAACTCCTCGGCCTCTTCCCCCGGGTTCAGGGCCAAATTGATGTCGTCTTCCCCCGCGTCTGTGCCAAACGCCCCTGTGCTTAGGCTCTCGTTTGTGATGTTGCCCTCAAATGGCGCGCGCTGGCTGCGGATGGGAAAGACCGGGCCGGTGAAGGTGTAATAGGTCGCGGCCGGCCCCCAGATGTCCGCGGCCATGCGGTTGCGAACCGCTTCCACTTCGGGCGTGGTGACGTACGCACGCTGGCTGGATCGAGAGCGGTAATCCGGTTCGCCATATCGAATATAGACCTCGCCCCTGCGATCCCAGGGGCTGATTTTTTTGGAGAAGAACGTGCGGGCGTACCACACGCGGCGGCGGTGTTCAACGACGCGCTCATTGACCGGGGTCAGGATGTCCGGGTCGCGCCGCTGCCAGAACCGCTGTACATAAGCGCGTTTTTCCGCCTCGTCCGCAAGGCCCTGATAGGCGCGCCATTCCCCTTCGGATGCGACGAGAGAAATGTCGGTGTGGTACGCGCGTTCGCTTTCCCCTATCCGTTGCAAATAGCGGTCAAAAGCATCCAGCGCCAACTCGGGTTCGCCGTCGAAAAAGTGGCCCAATGCGGCCAGGGGCAGGAGCCGGGGTTCGGGATCGCGCCCGGCGATGTGGGGGACGATGTGCGCCGCGATCAGGTCGTATCGCTCGGCTTGCACGCAGGCCAGCCCAAAATAGTACAGCCCGTCCGGGTCGTCCGATTCGGCGCGGATGTATTTCAAGTAGTACGCCACGGCTTTTTGGTGGTCTTCCCGAAATCGCTGGTACAATTCCCCGAGCAGGCGATACGCGGGCGCGTACGTCGAATCGAGTTTGGAGGCGCGCTTGGCTTCGCCGATGGCTTTGCGAAAATTGCTGAACGCGGCCATGCCGGACGCCGGACGCTCCGCGTACACCAACCCCAGGCCCACGTACGCTTCTGCCAACGTTCCATCCCGCTTTTTGGCCTCCTTAAACGCCGCGCTCGCCGCGTCAAAATCCCGCTGTTTCAGATACGCATAGCCCAAGCGCGACCGGATTTGGGCGTCATTGGGAAAGGCTTCCGCCAGTTGGGAGAACGCCGCAACCGCCGCGTCTGCCCGCCCCTGTGAAAGCCGCGCTTGCCCGATGCTCAACAGGGAATCCCGCGGATCCGCCGCGGCCCGACACAACGCGCACGCGACCACCGCGCAGACAAGATAGATTCGAGACCATTTCATCGAAGCACTCCCACGAGTCAAAAGCGACCCCATAGCCCTCGCGTTCCTTTTACAAAATCACGTGCTCGCCGCCTGTGGTCAGGCGCCCGTGGTTCCAGGGCGCGATCCAGTCCTCGGCAATGTCCATCCCAAAGCCCGGCGCGTCCGAGGGGATGACGCAGCCATCTCGCGGCACGGGCACGCCAGGCAAGCGCGCGACCTCTTCGAGCGGGACGCCCACGGGGGTGCTCAAGTGGAACTCGCACAGGGTGCATTCGGGCATGGCGTAGCAAAAATGCTGTCCGTACGCGGAATTGCAACCCCCGTGTGGGCTGCTCTTGATGCCCGCGGCCTCGGCGATGTGGTGGATTTTCACGGCTTCGGTCATGCCCCCGCACCAGTGCAAATCCGGCTGGACGACATCGACGCAGCGGTTTTCCACGAGTTGGCGAAAGGGGATGCGCGTGTGGTGGTCTTCCCCGGTTGCGATGGGGATCCATGTCATGGCTTTTCGCAGTTGGATATGGCCCTCCAGGTCTTCCGGGAACAGGGGTTCTTCCATCCAGCGCAGTTCGTAGGGCCTGAGCCGCTCTGCCAGGCGAATGGCAAATTCCACATCGTATGCCATCACCGGATTGATCATCAACTCGGCCCCTTTGCCGACGGTGTCGCGCGCCATGCCGACTTTGTCCTCCATGATGTTGATGCCCGCGATGCCCTGTTCGGAATGCACGGGGTTGGTGATCTTAAATGCCTCAAACCCGAGTTCCATCGACCAGTCGAGGTCGTCGCCCGTGCAATAGCACCGAATTTTTTCGCGGGATGGGCCGCCGAGCAAGCGGTACACCGGTTGCCCGAGCAATTTGCCCTTCAAATCCCACAGGGCGAGATCGATCGCGCTTTGCGCGCACGCGGACAGGCCCAAGGACCCGTGCCGTTTGGACGCGCGCCACATCATGTCGTTGAGATGCTCGGTGGCAAAACAATCGCGGCCGTTCAGCAGGGGCGCGTAGAACGCGTCGACCAAGGCCGCGACGGGTTCGCCAAATCCGGTTCTGCCCAAGCCCCAGGTGCCATCCTCTGCGGTGACTTTCACCCACACGCCGCGCCCGCCGATGCCGGGGGATTTGCTCGGCACATCGGGCGGAAATTCCGGGTACTTGTTCATCGGCAGGCCAATGGGCGACGAGTGTCGCCAACTCGCCCGGCGCGCAGGCGTGGTCGGTCGCCGTTGCGGGATATTGACATTCACCGCTTCGATGGATTTGATTTTCATGGTTTCTCCTCGTTATGCGTTCGCAAAAATGAAAAACGCCGTGCCAGCCCCCACGATGCTCCCCGCCAAAATTTGCGGCAGGGAATGAACGCGCAAGGCATATCGCGCCCAAGACGCCATGCCCGCGGGGACGACCGCCAGCCAACCGCTGTTGCCGTACAGGGCGATCACCGCCGCACACGCGGCCCAGATTCCCAAGGCGTGCAAGCTGATTTTCCAGCGCATCGTCACCAACAGCGCGATGACGCTCAAAATCGCCACGCACAGCATCAGCGCGTTCAATGCCTGCGGCGCGTCCATTAGGTACAGGACACCGGCACCCAACCAAGCACTCATTGCGAACGAGAACAGGGGACGCGGTCGCTCCGCGCGGTGCGGGATGAACACCTCGCCGATCGCGCCGCGCCGCAACATGTGCCATACGACGCACAGGGGAACGAGCGCGCCGAACACAAAGACGACCAGTGCCGCGGGCCAAACCCCCGCGCCAGACGCCTTGACAGACACGAGCGCGATCGCTATCGCCAAGACGAACAGGGGGTTTAAGACCAGAGAAACGCGCTGCGCGAATTTTCGTTTCATGATTTCCCCCGATCCGGTAGCACCCAAGCGGTCAGCCCGCCCACCGTCATTCTGACGAAAGTATGCCCCTGAGTGCTTAAATACTCCGTAAATTAAATGATACCAAATTTTGATACGCACAACTCAGCATCTGCATAGCTCGCTTTTCTAAAACGTTTGACCCTAAAGCATTGTTTGTTGCCTTCGATGCCTTCGGCGACCTACTTTTTTTCAACAGCAAAAAAAAGTAGGCAAAAAATGCCGCTCTCATGCGCCGAGGGGCTTGCACAGCACGAGCGGGGTACAACTGCTCCAGCAGTTCAATCGCTTTTGTAATCGCACGACATAAGTCAGCCTGCAAAGTGGGTTGCAACAAAGATGTGGGTTGCGAAACGGACTTGCGCGCTGTGCGTGATGGCTTTCGTTGATAGGCTTTTGGGATGGCACGTTTGGCGATGGCTTATTTGATGTACGGCATCACGTCCGTCACTCTCTCAAAAAATTGATATTCCGAATTATTCAATTTACAGAGTATTAAAGCAGGGTCCAGAATTAAAAATAAAAAACAAAGTCACTGGACACGGGAGTGACAACGGGGCTACCCGCTCACCCTTCTCACCGCTCCTTTTTCCGCTTCATCTTTTGGTAGCGCGTCACTTGGTTTTTCTTTTTGAAAAATGCCACCGCGACGAGCACCGCGAATATGCCGATAGCCAGCAGGCTACCCACTTCTTTTTTTGGATGTTCAAGCCACCACGCCAGGGCGATCACCGCCCCAACGGATATGCCCGCCATCGCGATCTCGCGCACCATGGTTCGCCCTTTCGAGAATGAGATTTTTCCACCCCTCGTCCCGATCCATCGCCACGCGCTTAAAATACACCCTCCGCAAATCGCAGTCCACACTTACGCAACCCGCTCAATGGATCGAACAAATCGCCTAGCGCGATAAAAGTTCCTATCTCATAATCGGTTTTCGCATTATCTTATCGCCAGCAACAATGGGCAACGGGCCAGTGATTTTCCATTGTCTGATTTGGTCCCTTTCAGCGATTCGTTGCTTCGGACAGGCACGGGGGCCTGTCCCTACGATGAACGGCTAGCGCAGTCATGCTCGGATTACTCGCCTTCATGCTCGGATTACTCGCCTTCATACCCCGCTCCGCGCTTTTGTCGCGTACTCTGGTCTGGAACAACAAAACATAGCGAATGGATTTTGCGAGGGGCTATGTGCGGGGTTGACCACGGCTTTCACGTAAAGGGACTGCGATGAACGAAACACAACACAGATTGGCTTTACCGCAGGGCACGCGCATTGGGGATTTTGAGTTTCACCGCGTCCTCGGCCATGGCGGATTTGGGATCACCTACCTCGGCTGGAATCACGCGCTGGATATTCCCGTGGCGATCAAGGAGTACTTGCCCGCGGATCTCGCCACTCGCGAGCGCGATCTGTCCGTGGTGCCGCAATCGTCTCAGGCGGCGGCGGACTTTCAGTGGGGCCTGGATCGCTTTATCGACGAAGCCCGAATTTTGGCGCGGTTTCAGCATCCGAACATCGTGCGCGTGCATCATTTTTTTGAAGCCAACCGCACGGCGTATATCGTGATGGAATACGCCGAGGGCGAGACTCTGTCCGCGTATCTCAACCGCAAAGGGGTGCTGACCGAGGCGGAGCTCAAGGCGATTCTCCATCCGATCCTCGACGGCTTGGAAGAAGTACATCAAGCGGATTTTCTGCATCGAGACATCAAGCCGGGCAACATCATTATTCGAGACAAGGACGAGTCGCCCGTGTTGATAGACTTCGGCGCGGCGCGTCAAGCGATCGGGGCCAAGAGCCGTTCGGTGACGTCCATCGTGACGCCTGGGTACGCGCCGATAGAGCAGTATTCGAGCCGCGGCGATCAAGGGCCTTGGACGGATATTTACGCACTCGGCGGGGTGTGCTATCGCGCATTGACCGATGATGTGCCCGATGATGCGACGGATCGGGTGCGCCGCGATCCGCTGATTCCGGTTTCGGATCGGTGCAGGGGACAAGCGAGCCATGAATTTCTCGCCGCCATCGATCACGCGCTGCAAGTCAATGAGGACGCCCGTCCGCAAAGCGTGTCCGCATGGCGCGATACTTTGAAAGGAGCGGCGCAAAGCGAGTCCGTTGAGAGAAGGAGCGAACGAGTCGCTTCCCCTGCTGAAATTGCCGTTAGCGACTCGGGCCGTTCACCCTTTGACGACGCGAGGCGTCTGTACAGAAGTTTCAGGTGGCACTGGATTTTTTTGTCGGTTGCCATACCATTGGGTCTCATACACGGGGGCTTTATATTTTTCGCCGCAGTCGTTGCCTTGGGGTTCGGTTGTGATGTTCTGTACAAATTGTGGTCGCTCATCCCCGCCGACAAAGCGAGGACAACCCCAGGCAAAGCCGTTGGCTTTCTCTTTATCCCATTATTCAATTTCTACTGGAACTTCGTTGCAATTCACAGCCTCGCCAAAGCCCTCAATGCCGAGATCGGTCAAAAGTCCTATCAAACAAAGATCAGTACGTTTCTCAGTTTGTCATTCTGCTGGTTGCCGTGGATAGAATTATTACTGATCATCATAAATACCAATGACATTGATGTAGCAGCGAACATTCTGGTCACAAGAGGGATCATTCAGGGTTTGTGGTTGATTATGCTACACGCGCCTACACGCGCTATATGCCTAATGTCCATAGGGATCATTCAGGGTTTGGTCTGGTTGATTATGCTACGGCAAATGAAGAACGTTGGCATGCGTATCTTAGAAGCCATCTAAAAATTATTGGGACCTACCCCCCTGGCCCCCCTTCCTGCGAGGAAGGGGGGAATCAAGGCGTCCTATTTTCGCGCTATGTATGGTTTTGACCTGCGAAAAGCGAATGCTTTTGCGACGATCTCAATGGCGGTCCGAGTTTTTAGATGGCTTCCATACTACGCGACAAAAAATAAAGACCTGTGCAAAATCTGAAAAAGAGTTAGATTTAAGTTATCCGCAAAAACCCTCACCCCTTCTCGGAAAGCACAGGTCTATGTCGGATCAAGTTATGCAACTGTACCCCATCTTGCAAGCGCATTTTCCTTGGCACAAAGCCCGGGTGACCTTCCTCTCGGCCTTTCTCTTGGCCTTGATGAAAGTGACGACCGTCAATTTGACCAAACTGGCCAATGCGCTCAATGGCAAAGTGAAGCCAAAATCCAACTACCGCAGAATCCAACGTTTTTTCGCCGAGTTCACGCTACCGGAAGATTGGGCAACGGGCTTGATTCTGCATCTCTTACCGGTCAAATCGGATTTTATCCTCGCCATGGACCGGACCCAATGGTCGTTGGGTAAGGTGTCGATCAATCTCCTGACCGTGGGCATCCTCTATCGAGACATGGCGTTTCCCATTTGCTTCAAGATGCTCCACAAAAAGGGCAACTCGAGCACGCAAGAGCGCATAGACCTCATGAAACGGGTCCGTCAACACATCAAGACCTGTAAGATTCGCGCCTTGGTGGCCGACCGCGAATTTATTGGGCGAAAATGGTTTAAGTGGTTGACCGAAAACAACATGCCTTTTGTCATTCGCCTCAAAGAAAACGCGATCCTCGAAACGGGACAAAAAGCGATTCCATTGAAAAAACGATTCGCCAATCTGACCTTGAATCAGCAAACGACCTTGCCAAAACCCGGGCGCGTCTATGGACAATCGCTCTCTTTATCGGCAATCCGATGCCCAGAGGAATGGGTGATGGTCGGCAGCAACACACAAGGCATTGACGCACTCAAGACCTATAAAAAACGATGGAGTATTGAAGTCCTTTTTGCCAACCTCAAACGCCGAGGCTTTGATCTCGAACAGACCCATCTCACCGACGCCGACCGCATCGAAAAACTCATCGCGCTCTTGACCCTCGCCGTGTGTTGGGCCCATCTCATGGGCGAAGCGCGCGCCCACCACACCCCGCTCAAAATAAAAAACCATGAGAAAAAAGAGAAAAGTCTCTTTCGATATGGACTCGATTATCTGCAATATGTCCTTTTGAATATTCAAGACCACGCACGCACATTCCAACGCTGTCTGAAAATCCTAAAAGAAGCGCGATTTTTACCCGATTCTTAGTTTTGTCGCGTAGTATGATGGCTTCTTAGAAAAAGATCAATAGCAAAGAGGGGAGACGGGAGACGGAAGATGGGGTTAGCCACAAAAGGCACGAGCGGGGTACAACTGGCGACAGCCAGTTCACAACACAAAAAGGCGATGCCCCTGCTCGGCCAAAGATACAAGACGGGAGAAGCAATCGTAGGGACAGGCTCCCGTGCCTGTCCGAAGATACAAGGGAGGAGATCCCCATGCGTGTCGTTGTTGTGATGGTGCATTTTGTGGTGGTGTTTGCGAGTTCTGCATGGGCGCAGGTGGATGCCATTTCCGAAAGCATCGTGCGGGTGCGTGCCCATGAGGGCAACCGACTCGCGGCGGAAGGAAGTGGCTTTGTCGTCGATGGAGCGGGGTACGTGTTGACCAATGCCCATCTCTTGGCGGGATCGGAGCGGCTAACGGTCGTGTCCTTAAAGACGGGCGCTGAACTCGTGGCGCGACAAGTGTTCGCCCGGCGGGACATGAACTTGGCGCTGTTGCGCGTGCGGGGGTTGGGGTTGCCCGCGTTGAACTTGTCCGAGCGAGGGGCCGCCGTGGGCCGCGCCGTGCGGACCTTGCGGTTTGACGCGGGAGCGGGAGACAGCGTTCGGATTTCTCAGGGCACCATCGGCACTTACGACACTTTGCCGGGTGAGAAAGCGGGCGATCCCGCGGTCCACCTGCTCCATCACAATGCTGTCGTGACCTCCAAAGCCTTTGGGATGCCCGTGTTCAACGAATGCGGGGATGTGGTCGCCATCAACACGCCCGACCTCGAACGCGGGCGCTGGCCGTTTCAAAAAAACGCAGAGCCGCGCGGAACGGTCTTTGCCCTACGCAGCCGCGATATCATCGCCGCGCTGATGGGCAGGGGTGTTGCGTACCACGCGGTTGAAGAAGCCTGCCCGAGCGCGATTGAACGCGCAGAACGAGAGCGAAACGCCGCCAAAGCGCGGGCGGATTCCATCGACCGGGCACTGGCGGACAGCGTCAAAGCCGCAGAGGAGCGGGTACGGGCGGAACGCGCCGCTCGGTTGGCCGCAGAGCGCGCCAAAGCACGGGCGGATTCCATCAACCGGGCACTGGCGGACAGCGTCAAAGCCGAGAAAGCGCGGGCGGATTCCATCCATCGAGCACGGGCGGACAGCATCGAAGCCGCGGCAGCGGACAGCGTCAAAACAGCGAGAGAACAGGCCGCGGATAGCCTCGCGGTTGTAGAGGCGCGCAGCGCGCAACGGTTGCAATGGATTATCGCTACCGGCGCGGCCCTTGTGCTGATCGCATTTCTCGGCTGGCTGCTTTCTTCTCGACGCAAAAAAGCGCGACTGCAAAGTGCCGAGTCCCGCTTGCGCGAGGCAGAACGAGTAGCCGAAGCCGCGCCGCGCCCCGCGCCCTTTAGCTGTGTGTTGGAAGGCCGAGACCCCGCGGGCAGGGCATTCGCGTTGCGTATATCGGCCATCGCACTCGGCGCGCCCTCCGGCGCGATCCTCGGGCGCAGCCCCGACAGAGCCGATTTTGTGATCGACCACGAATCCATTTCCCGCGAACACGTCAGGCTAACCGTTTCCGGCGGCGATCTCTACGCCGAGGACTTGGATGCCCTCAATGGCACGCGGGTCAATGGCCGCGCGCTCGATCCGCGCGAACGGGTGTCATTGCAAAACGGCGATCAACTCGAAGTGGGGCCTGTGGTTTTTCAGGTGCGTTTGGTGGAGGCGTAACTTGCAAAGCAGATTCAATACTCTGTAAATTAAATAATTCGGAATTTCAATTTTTCAAGAGAGTACCGGCCGTGATGCCGTACATCAAATAAGCCATCGCCAACCGTGCCATCCCAAAACCTATCACCGAAAGCCATCAGGCACAGCGCGCAAGTCCGTCTCGCAACCCACAGCCATTTTGCAACCCACCTTGCAGGCCAACGCATGGCGTGCGATTACAAAAGCGATTTGCGCTGTGCCTAGCCCCTCGGCGCATGAGAGCGGCATTTTTTGCCTACTTTTTTTTGCTGTTGAAAAAAAGTAGGTCGCCGAAGGCATCGGAGGCAACCAACAATGCTGTAGGACCAAACGTTTTAGAAAAGCGAGCCATGCAGGAGCTGGTTTGTGCGTATAAAAATTTGGTATCATTTAATTTACGGAGTATTTATGCCTCGCGTCCTTCTCGTCGTCGCATTGCTCTTTTGTGGCCGCGATGCGATGGCCGCGCCCGATTTTGCCGCGCTTGAAAAGAGTGTCGTGCGGATCGTCACGCAGACAAACCGGGGCGTTGGGGCGGGCACGGGATTCGTCATCAATGACCGCGGTTATATCGCCACCAATGTCCACGTCATTGCGGGCGGGCGGCAGATCAAAGCCATACCGACAAATTCCAGCAGGATGTATGACGCCGAAGTGATCGCCACATCCTCGCAGCTCGACTTGGCTATTGTCCGCGTTCAGGGGATCGACCTTCCGCCCATCACCTTTTCGCTCGCACAAGCCAAAAAAGGGCAGAAAGTCTGGGCCATTGGCTATCCCGGCGGCGCGGACAGGGAAAGGCCCGCGCATGACCCAACCGTGCAGGACGGCGTCATCGGGCGCGTTTTTACGGGCGCGTGGCTCCGCCAAAACTTCAGGATCATTCAACACAACGCGCCGACCAATCCGGGCAACAGCGGCGGCCCCTTGGTGGATGATTGCGGCAGGGTGATCGGCGTGAATACGCAAGCGTCTCTCATCCTCATTCGCAGTCCGTCCGGCGGGACAGAGCGCGTTCCCCATGCCGCGGGGATTTACTGGTCCTCGCACATCGAGGAACTCGCGAGGCTTTTGCAAACGCACAACATCGCCTTTCAATCGGAGACCCATGCGTGTTTGTCCGCCGATGGCGCGGGCAGTGCCGAAGAGATGCAAAAGGCGCTGAAAGACGCGGATCGAGCGCGGAAACGAGCCGAAGAAGCACGCGATCAATTTCTGATCTGGGGAATCGCCTTGGGCCTCCTGACGTTGATCGCCTTGGCATTCGCCCTGAAAAAACCGCGGCGACAGATCGTCCGAGTCGCAGAAGGCATGAGCAGGCGGATCGGCCGAGGGGGCGTTGGCGCGGTTCAAAAACGATCCGCAGGGCCACATCCCTTTGCCGCGAGAAAACCCCAGCGATCCGCAGGGCCAGGGCGCGGTCTGGTGCTGTCCGGTTTTGATGGCCGCGGCAATCGCATTCGCATCGCCTTGTCGCCCGAGAGATTCGCGGGTCAACGCCTGGGGCTATCCCTCGGTCGGCATCCCGACTTGGTGGATGAGGTCGTCAATGACGAGAATGTATCCCGGCGGCACGTGCGAATCGCGGTTCGGGAGGATCGGTTTTACGTCGAAGATTTGAACTCGAGCAACGGCACGTTTTTGAATGAGACCCGCCTGTCGCCATTTCGCCCCGTGCCATTGGACTACGGCGCCAAAGTCAGGCTGGGCAAATTGGTGCTCCTGGTCTCAAAATTTTAGCGAGGGGATCGCGCCGTGAAACCACGTAGCCGAGAGATCAACATCTTCAGCATGTCCGCGCTCGACCTGTTCGCATCCGCGCTCGGGGCCTTCATCCTCATCGCCATCATCTTGTTGCCGTTCTTCCCCAACTTGAATAGAGACCGCGCGAAATTGGAACGAGAGAACGCCGAGTTGAAACGGGAGAACGCCGAGTTGGAACGCGCGTTGGAAAAACAAAAAGCCCAAGCTCCGTCTGAACCCAACAAACAACTCGAAAAACGGGTCGAAGCCCTGCAACGGGAGATCGACGACACCGCGGTTTTACTGGGCATCGAGACGAAAGCGAAGAAATTCGCGATGGTCATCGACATGTCGGGAAGTATTTATCAAGCGGGCGGACCGGACTATCGCCAATTCATAAAATTGTCCGTGCAGGCGATGCTCAACGCTTTTCGGTCGAAAATCGAATTGTGCCTGATCGGGTTTCACGCCCCAAATAGGACGGTGCGGTTGCACTATTGGCCCGAAAATAGGACGTATTTCCAGTTGGAAAAACGCGCGCACGGGCGAGTCACCTCGGCGATCAATCGGTGGATGATGCTCGTCGATGGCGGCACGCCCACGCGCGAGGCATTGCTCGCGGCCATTGAACTTCGGCCCGAAGCGATTATCTTGTTGAGCGATGGCGCGCCCTCAGAGCCTTGGCCCGCCGTGGTCGATGCCGTCACGCGCCGCAACGCACAGCGAATCCCCATACACGCCGCCGCGGTTGGCAATTACGTCGGGCAACGCGATTTCATCGACTTTTTGGTGCAGTTGACAAAGCGCAATGGCGGCACGCTGGTGGGGGCAAAACCGGGGTGATGGGATGAATTATGCGATTTATCGAATCGGGCGCGGTTCGGATGCGGATATTCAAATCCGCGATGCGTCGGTTTCCCGCGTCCATGCCGAGTTGATCGCGACCCGGCAAGGCGCGTTATACCTCACGGATTGCGGCAGCACAGGGGGGAGTTACGTCGCGCGAGACAACGCTTGGGTCCCCATCAAACAAGCTTTCATCCGTCCGACAGATGTCATTTTGCTCGGCCACCACCAAACCACGGCGCGGCAACTCATCGCCATGGCCGATCCGAAAAATCGCGCTTCGGAAGCAAAGCCCAAAGAAGACCTGCCTCGAGGTCCGGTGCGGCGCAATCCCGCCACGGGTGAAATCATAGGAGGCCGATGTGATTGACAAAGCGTTGACCCAACGGTTAAAGGTGGTTGGCGTCAGCGCGGCGGCGGGCGGTTTCGCCATCGCGATCATGACCCTCCTTTTCGATCATCCCGATTCCCGAGTGGGCGCGTTTCTGCTCGACCGCCACACGGCTAATTTTTTCTATCCCTTTACGATTCAAAACGTCATGTGGCTGATGTTCTTCGTCGGGTGCGGCGAATTGTGGGAGCGGTTTCGCCAATCCCATCTGGAACTGGCGCAAATATCCAAGCGGTATCTCCCGGAAGAAGACGCGGTTATGTTGCGGGCGCGAGACTTGGGTGATTTTTACCAAAAGGTGCGCCCGCAGGCGGATGAACGGCGTTTCTTTTTGCAGCGTTTGATCGCGCGCTGTATTTTGCAATTTCAGGGGAGCCGATCCGTCGATCAGACCAATTCGCTGTTGAATTCCTCGCTGGAATTGTTCCAGCACGAACTCGAACTCAAATACGCGATGTTGCGGTATCTCGTTTGGCTGATACCAACGCTGGGGTTTATCGGCACGGTTGTGGGCATCGCTTTCGCGCTCGATTATGCCGCGACTGTCCAAAATCCACAGGATCCGACGTTGTTGGCAGAAATCACCGGGCGACTGGGCGTCGCGTTTTACACGACCTTGCTCGCGCTGATCCAATCGGCCGTGCTGGTATTTGCCCTGCACATTGCCCAAAGCCGAGAAGAGATGGCCCTAAACCTGTCTGGACAATACTGTTTGGACAACTTGATCAACAGGTTGTACGAGCGGTGACCCCTATTCAATTCTCTGCAAATTAAGTTATTCTCAATTTTGACACACACAAATCAGTACCTGAGTTGCTCGCTTGTCTAAAGCGTTTGATCCTAAAAGCATCGTGGGTTGCCTTCGATGCCTTCGGCGACCTACTTTTTTTCAACAGGAAAAAAAAGTAGGCAAAAAATGCCGCTCTCATGCGCCGAGGGGCTAGCACAGCGCAAATCGCTTTTGTAATCGCACGATATGCGCCAGCCTGCAAGGTGGGTTGTAAAATGGGTGTTGGTTGCGAGACGGACTTGCGCGCTGTGCCCGATGGCTTTCGTTGATGGGCTTTTGCGATGGCACGGCTGGCGATGGTTTATTTGAGGTACGGCATCACGTCCGTCACGCGCTTGAAAAATTGAAATTCATAATTGTTTAATTTACAGAGTATTCAATTTGCACCTTTGAACGGGCTGGTGCCCGTTGTACCCCTCTTGTGCCTCTTGTGCCTCTTGTGCCTTTTGTGCTTTTTGTGGCTAAACTTTCCGCCAACCCCAACCTAGGAGAATATCCCCATGCCCGTTTATCGAGGCCCCGATGGCAAGATCATCGAGGAGAAAACCAATAAAGATGAAGACGCGACCAAACCGACCGACTTGGCCCAAAAGCCCCAGCCGCCCGCGCCGCCCGGAGAGCGACGCGACGGGCATTTTGACGATCCGACCGTGAAGGTGGGCGAAAGCGGTTCGTCGTCCCCAGTTCAAAACCCGGAAAAGACGCAGATCGTCGGGGGGCGCAGCCGGCGGGAAGACTTGGCGCGCATCCGAGAACGCGCCGAGGAATCCGATGCCATGTCCGACCCGGTCGTGGGCTGGCTGGTCGTTGTCGAAGGGCCGGGAAAGGGGCGGGCGATGCAACTGGGCTACGGCATGAACGCCATAGGGCGCGGGGCAACGGACCGCGTCAAGCTCGACTTTGGCGACGATCAAATTTCGCGGGGCGAACACGCCGTCGTCACGTACGATCCGCGCGGCAGAAAATTTTACGTGCAACACGGCGGCGGCACGAATTTGACCTATCTGGGAGACGCCCCCGTGCTGACGCCGGTCGAATTGCCCGCACTGAGCCACATCGCCATTGGCAACACCGTGTTGCGCTTTGTGCCCCTGTGCGGCGACGGATTCGATTGGCAAGACCTCAAAGAGAGCGCGACAAAATGAAACGATTAGACGGGCGCTTCGCCGCATTGCAAATCCCCGGCAAACGGGCGTATCAAGAGGACGATTACGGCCTGTTGGATGGGCGCGACCTGGGCATTGACGGCAGCGAACACGCGATGGTGTTGGTCGCCGATGGCATGGGCGGGCACGTCGGCGGCGCGACCGCGAGTGGGCTGTTGTGCAAAACCTTTGTCGAGTCCTATCAACGCGCTTCGGGCCCCATTGCGGATCGGCTGCGCGGTTGTCTCGACGAAGCCAATGCCGCCCTCGCCGATGCCATTGCCGAAAATCCCCACCTCATGGGCATGGGATCGACTTTGGTGGCCGCGGTCATTTCACAGCGCGGCCTCGAGTGGATCAGCGTGGGCGATTCCCCGATGTGGTTGTTCCGCGAGGGCCGGTTGCGCCGGTTGAACGCGGATCACTCTATGGCTTCCGTGTTTGAGGATTTGGTCGCGGCCGGGCGCATGACCGCAGAAGAAGCGGCGACCGATCCCAAACGCCACGCCCTGCGCTCGGCCGTGATGGGCGATGAGATCCACCTGATCGATGTCTCGTCGCAACCGGTTGCGGTAAAAAAAGGCGACCGCCTGTTGCTCGCGAGCGATGGCTTGATGACGCTTGGCGATGGGGAGATCGCGCGCATTTTACAGCACACGCGAAACGCGCCCCTAGAAGACAGCGCCCAGGCCCTCATCCAAGCCGTAGAAGCGGCTGAACACCCCCATCAGGACAACGCGACTGTTTTGCTGTACACCCCCGAAGCCGACTGGGGTATGGCCTCGTCGGGCGCGCCACCCGCAAAACGCAAACGAGGACTGATCGGGATCGCCCTAGGCGTCGTCTCGTTAGCCGCGCTACTCGTAGGATACGCAATCTGGTCGTCCGCGCCTGTCGAAACGCCCCCCGCAAAAGTCATCCCTCCACAACCGGCAGAATCCAACGAACGGGATGCACCTGCCCCTAGCGTGGAAACGCTCCCCCCGGATTCGCAAGCCGTGCAACCGGCGCCCCGAGATTCCGCTACAAGCACCGTGCAACCAGCGACTCAAGACTCCTCTGCAAATGGGATCGCGGATTAAACGGATTAAACAGATTAAAGGCGGATTAAAGGCGAGAGTAGGGCAGAGGGCAGAGAGGCGAATTAAAAGCGAGAGTAGGGTAGCGGGCAGAGAGGCAAATTAAAAGCGAGAGTAAGGTAGCAGGCAATCCCATCACCCCTCATCCCCGCCCTTCCGCCCGGCCCAAAGGTGAGAAGCGAAAGGGGAGAGGCAAGAGGCAAAAGGCAAAAGGCAAGAAGCAAGAGGCGAGAGGCGAGAGGCGAGAGGCAAGAGGCGAGAGGCAAGAGGCGAGAGGCAAGAGGCGAGAGGCAAGAGGCGAGAGGCAAGAGGCAAGAGGCGAGAGGCAAGAGGCAAGAGGCGAGAGGCGAAAGGCGAAAGGCGAAAGGCGAGAGGCAAGAGGCGAGAGGCGAGAGGCAAGAAGCGAGAGGCGAGAGGCAAGAAGCGAGAGGCGAGAGGCAAGAAGCGAGAGGCGAGAGGCAAGAAGCGAGAGGCAAGAGGCGAGAGGCGAGTCCGTTGTAGGGACAGGCCCCCGTGCCTGTCCTCGTATCCATCGGTGAGTCAAAGTCATGCTTTCGCCCGTCGATCACCGGTCGCCAAACGGGCAGAAGAGAGATGGATGGATTTTGCGAGGGATTGCGCGAGGGGGTTTTTGGATCGCGTGATGTACGAGGGTTGGGGAGCATGTCCATTTTTTGAGGATTGCGTTATGACCGATTACTGGGAAGAAGAAACGGAAGATGTCGATGTCGAAGATCTGTTCGTGGGCGCGCTGTTGGGCGGCGCGATTGGCGATGCGCTGGGCAGTTTTTGCGAGGGCTGGACGCGACCGCGGATTTTGGCGGTCGATGGCCTGACCGCCCGCTATCGCAATCGGGTCAACCGAGCGGGCGAGGTGACGCTCGCTGCCGGAGAATACACGGACGATACGCAACAGACTCTGGTGCTGGTCGAGTCGATTTTGGCGTGCGGGAGGGTTGATCCTGAAGATATGTCCAAGCGGTTCTTGGACTTGTGGCGGGAAGGCAAGCTGCATTCTTATGGCGGGGCATTTCGAGAGACGCTGGAACGCTTGGATCGCGGAGTGGCGTGGTCCGAAGCCGCGTCGACCGACAAGCCCACCAATGGCGCGGTCATGAAAATCGCGCCGGTGGGCCTGTGGCACTGGGCAACGGGCGAGGACATTCGGGAAGACGCGCTGGCCGCGAGTTGGGTGACGCACCGAGACCCTCGTGCGGTCGCGCCAGCGGTGGCACTCGCGCATGTGGTGGGGCATCTGGTCACGCATCGGCCGCTGGATGTGAACGAGGTCTTGGACGTGGCCGAGTGGTCGGCCCGACCGATTTGCGAATCCACGGGCGCGTTGATCGGACAGGTACGCACCTTGTTGCCCATGGACGAAGGAGAAGCGTGGGCCGCCATGCAACAGATGCCCGAAGCGAAAAGAGAAGGCGCCATCCCGAGCGAGGCGCCAGCGACGATCGTCGTGGCCCTAGAGGCATTTTTGCGCGCAGGAGGCGAATTTATCCCCACTGTGACGCGCGCGCTGAGCACGGGCGGCGACGTGGATACTTTTGCCGCCGTAGCCGGCACGTTGAGCGGTTTGTACCTCGGCCCCTCGGCGTTGCCATTGCCTCTCGTGGAAACCCTCGTCGAGCGCGAGCGGATCGAATTTTTAGCGCGAGAACTCTTTCGGAAAACGGGCGGGACGAGTTGATGCGCGAATCGCTTTTGCGAGCGAGCGAAAAAACAAAAAGGCATCCGGCTGTGGCTGGATGCCTTTTGTGTCGTAAGGACAGGCCCTTACGACTGGCGGGCCGTTTGGTTTCCGTTGAACCCCATCGCCCAATCCGCGAATGCGATCTAAAATTCGACATTCAAATCAAATGACGCGCTTTGCCGTATGGCGTAGTGGTAAAACGCGTCGTTTGAGCGATTGCGGGAAATGCCGTAGCCAAATGAGGTCGTGACGCGTTGCGTGAGGGGCAACTCTAAGAGCGCGTCAAAAAACGCATGCACGTCTCGGCGCAATATGCCCGTTGGCAAAACCACGCCGCCGAGATCCAGGGCGAGATCGTCTTTGTAAGACCGGGTTTCGTACCCGGCTTCGAGGATGATCCGAACCTGCAAGGGCAAGTGCTGCGTCAGGCGTGCGGTGATCTCATTCCCGCTGTAATCGTAGCGATCGCGCAAAATATCGTCATCGCCGTAAATCAGGGCGATGAACCGCGTGGGATCATCATTTGCCGCCCGCAAATTCACGCGCCGCTGATAGCGCGCTCGAATGCCCGTATTGCTCGTGATGGCCTGCGCGACTTGCACTCCCAAAACCACTTGTCCTTCCGCGCCTTCCCGCAATTTGTACCCCAAGCCGAGGTCGCCTCTCAAGGTCGTGCGCGTGGGCAAGAATCGGTTGATCTGAAAAAATGCGTAGTGATCGACATAGCGCGTCACAGCCAAATTTTGATACGACCGCCAGTTGACCTGATACCCCACCCGTTGCAAGGTCTGCTCTCCGGTGTACCATTTGCACTGCGCGTATCCGAACAACCCGGTATAATCGTACACATCGTAAATCGAGCGGTTGGCACGCGCGGCAAGTGCAAGCCCTGCAAAGAACTTATCGCGCTTCTCTTCGTTGAGATCGCGCTCAAAATCCACGCCCAAGCGGTTGGTGGCAAAGGTGCGATCCCCATACCGTCCAAACAAAAACCCATCGCCCACATAAAAAAGCCGCAGATGCGAAGCGTCCATGTCGATGGGGCGCGTCACGGAAACGGAAAGCCGGGTCACAACCGCGCTCGCCCCGGCATAGACGCCATCCACATTCGTATCGTAAGTCGTGCCCACCGCGACATCTGTCAGCACCTCTGCCTCAGCTAGCCCGATAAGCGAGACGCAAGCGAGAATTGTGAATCGTTTCATGTTTCTTGCCCAAAAAAGGGGAAAGGCGTTTGCCCTTCCCCGGTGAATGGTGATTACCCGATGCTTATGATCCAGAGGACTCGTCTCGCGACCTGTGATGGTGGCCTCTGAACCCGCCTCGGCGGCCGTGCCCGCCTCTGTGCAGACCCTCGGGCCGTTCAATGCCCCATGCTTCGAGTTGGGCATCCACCGCCGCGCGAATGTCCGCACGGGAAACGTCCGATGCTTTCAAGCCATCGACGAGGGTTCTGAGTTCGGTTTCCTGATCCTCGGTCAACAGGGCATCCAAGCCGCGTTCGGGCCGCTCAACGCCCCATTCGGTCAACTGGGCATCCACCGCCGCACGAATATCGGCGCGGGATGTCTCGGATGCGCGCAAGCCCTCGATCAACGCCATCAATTCGGCCTGCTGATCCTCGGTCAACACACCTGCCAGATGGGGCGAAATACCCGATCGCTCGGGAAGCTCAATGCCCCACGCGGTCAACTTGGCGTTCACCGCTGCGTGAATGTCTTCCCGCGACGCCTCGGACGCGCGCAAATCATCCACCAGCGTCTTCAATTCTGCGCGTTGCTCTTCGGTCAGTGCTGAAGATGCACCGCGTCGTCCCAAAATGCCTCGGAACCCGCGATGGTACAAGATTCGCACATTGTCATCGATGCCATCGGCATTTTCATCCACAAATGCAGGTTGCGCGGCTTGCGCGTCTCGCCCACTCCACAGGGCGCACGTCAGCGCGACCGCGAGGCCGTAGGTCATCCACTTCTTCATCTTACTTCTCCTTTCGATTGGGTCGTGATCCCTCCCCGTTGCTCTGATCGGTTTTGTTCGGCCGGGACCAAAATTCAAAATGGCGATCCACTTCTTCCGCATCTCCTCCTTTGGTGGGGTCGTGATCCCTCCCCGTTGCCCCGATCAATTTGTCCAGCCGGTAGCAAATCCAATCCGAGCCATAACTGCCGCGCTTTGCGGCGATAGTTTGACGCACATAGGGCCATTTGGTTGCCACCAAAGCCCTTATGCGCCCGTCTGTGTTATTAGATCAAAAAATGCCCTCTCGCGTTCCAAGAAAAAAAAGAGAACGCCCCAGCATCGAACATGCCGGGGCGTTTTTGCGCGCAGAGGAAAACCAAATTCAGGAGGTAAATGTCTCACGTCCCCCGCCTCTCGATCTCGTACACCGTTGCCTTGTCGCGCTCGGTCATCGGGGTGAACGCCCAGCCCGCATTGGACAGCCGATCAAAAAAGGGTTTGCCCACCATGCGATTGGGTTCGGAAAACAAAACGCGCCCTTCGGGCATCAGGAGGGCGTCGA
This sequence comes from Candidatus Latescibacterota bacterium, assembly GCA_965242535.1. GTDB lineage: Bacteria > Latescibacterota > UBA2968 > UBA2968 > UBA2968 > VXRD01. The sequence goes on along the minus strand of OZ251458.1, from coordinate 1,904,379 downwards.
ATGTGGCGATGAGCGGATCGAAAAAGCGCGGTTCATACACGAGGTCCGCGCCCAACAAGGTGGGATAGCGGCGGTTTTGCGGCGGCGCGCGCCAGTCGAGGCGCGTCACGCGGGGCGCGATCCCGGCGATTTGCAACCCATTGAGTTGCGTAAATTTGAGCGCGTCGGGCTGGTAATCGGTGGCGGTGACACATGCGCGTTTGAGGCAGGCGATAGCCGAGACGAGGCCCAAGCCACAGCCGAGTTCGAGCACGGGTTCGCCCGGCGCGATCACCCGATCCGAGAGCAACACGTCCGCCAAAACGAGCGCGGAATCCCAAAGGGTCGCCCAATAGGGCGCGCGCTCGTCTCGCGCGTCCACGCTATCGGGATCGGCACAGATCAATTTGTCGAAGAGTGATTCGGCATCTTCAACGCAAGTGACGGATATCTTGCGCCCGCAGAGATTATGGCGTTCTTCGCCGAGTTGATACCGCGCGCCGAGTTCACGTCTGAGGGCGTAAATTTTTTTGTCAATACTCATGGAGTGAGGCGGGGAGACGGGAGAGGTGAGACGGGAGACGGGAAAGCTTACGCCTTTCGCTTTTCGCTTTTCCTCTCCCGTCTTCCTTCTTCCTTCTTACGCCTGATGCGCTTCCCACAACGCCTTGTAATATTGCAGGACGCGCTCGGCGTCTGAACTGCCGGGGATTTCGGCGAGCGTGTAGCCCGCATAGCCCTCGGCTTTGAGCAAGGCGAAAAGTTCGCGCCAGGGATAGGCCGCGTTGCACAACTCGGTGATGTGTACCAGACCGATTTTGTGTTTGAGCAAGTCAAAGTTGGCTTTGATCGACCCGTCTTTGACCTCGCCCAAATTCGAGTTCCAGCACACGTACGCGTTGGCGTGATCCGCGTGGTCCATGATGGTTCGCATATACGCGGGGCGTTGCGTTTCTCTTCCGTGTACTTCCACGCGGATTTGCACCCCTAGATCCGCCGCTACAACCGCGCACTCGCGCACGGATGTGCCGATTTGTTCCAGCGTTTGTTCGACCGAAATGCCCTTGCCGGTTTGCAGGCCATTGGGCCGCACCTTCACGCCCGGGCAACCTAGATCCGCGGCGAGTTTGGCGTATTCAATCGCGCCGTCGATATTTTCGCGCACGACTCTCGGATCGTCCGAATGAAATTCAAACGCCGTGCCCAAGCCCGCGATTTCGATCCCGCCATCTTCAAATTGCTCGCGGACCTCCCGCCGCTGATCCGTCGAGAGGTTCGATTCGACGCCGTGGGCGTGCGTGGTGCGGAGCTCGACCCCGCCGTAGCCGAGTTTGGCGCAGGTTTCGATGATGGTGGGCACATCCCAGTCCTTGCCGATTTGGTACGTCACGATTCCCAATTTCATTGTGTATCTCCGGTTGTGGCCCCTGCCGGGCGGCAAAACAAAGGGCCTAAAGCGATGGTGATTGCGAGAGCCGACCCGTTCAAAAGATAGAACTCGCAATGGGAATGTCAACGAGTTTGAAGCCCTGCGGCGGTCTCCTGCCGCGCATCGAAAACCCCTTGACGCACGCCGAACATTTCCACATGTATAGAAGGGACTTTTAGATAGTAGTAGTCAGGGGTTAGGCCGCACCTATCGGCAACGAAAAAGGAGTGATTATGTCTTTTGACGCAAGTGCTTATGGCGATGTTTTTGCGGAATTGATTTCCGAAAGGCGATTGAATCCGCTCGATGGCGGCAAAGAGAACGCCGCGGCAAAGCGCAAACTCGACGCGCTGGACGCGCAGGCCGCGTTTGCCGGCAAAACAGTCGCGGATGGCGAGATGGCAAATGCCTGCATTTCCGGGGCGTGGTTGTACCACAACTTTCTGGATGCGTCCCACGCCATCAGCCAAGGCATCCACACGCGGACCGGAAGTTACTGGCACGGCATCATGCACCGCAGGGAACCGGATTTTTCCAATTCAAAATACTGGTTTGGCAAAGTGGGCGATCACCCCATTTTTGACGAGTTGTGCAACGCGGCGGCCCGCATGGCGAGCGGCGTTGCAGACGCGCCGAAATTTTTGACCGCGCAGTCGCGCTGGGATGCGGCGGCATACATCGATCTGTGTGCCGACGCGCTCGAAGGCCGTTCCGCGCACGACGCGCTCTGCCGCGAAATCCAACTGCGCGAATGGGAGTTGCTATTTGATTATTCGTATCGAAAAGCGGTGGGGGAGTCGGGCGCGCACATCCGCCCGGAGAATACGATGAGGTGATGCCATGACAAAAAAATTGACGCCTGCGATGGCGCAATATATGCGCTTTAAGGAGCAACACCCCGATGCGATTTTGCTGTTTCGGATGGGCGATTTTTACGAGACGTTTTACGACGACGCGGTCGTGGCATCGCAGCTTTTGGGATTGACATTGACCGCGCGCAACAACGGCCGCGGCGGCAGCAACATCCCGCTGGCAGGCGTGCCGCACCACGCGCTGGATGCGTACTTGGCGAGGCTCATCAGGGCCGGGAAAAAGGTGGCGATTTGCGAGCAGATGGAGCCCCCGCAAAAGGGCAAAAAAGTGGTACACCGAGAAGTGGTGCAAGTCGTATCGCCCGGAACGGTCATGTCCGATGAGTTGCTCGATCAGAAGCGCAACAATTATCTCGTGGGCATTTTTGTCGCAGGCGGCCAACTGGGCATGGCGGTCGCGGATTTGTCGACCGGCATGTTCAAGGCATCGGAACGCACGGCGGACGATTTGTGGGAGACGCTGGCGCGCATGGGGCCCGCCGAAGTGCTGGCGCCCGAATCTTGGGCCAAGGACAACGAGGCCGAGTTCAACGCGCAAGTGCCGGGCGCGTTGCTCACGCAATTAGAGGATTGGCACTTTGAATACCGCTATGCGTACGACGCGTTGAAAGCACACTTCAAGGTGGCGTCGCTCAAGGGCTTTGGCTGCGACGATCTCACGGTGGGCGTCCGCGCCGCGGGCGGAGTGCTGTGTTATTTGCACGAGAATCAAAAGGGCGCGGTGTCGCACATGACGCGCTTGGCCCGCGAACGCACCGAGTCCGCGATGGAACTGGATTTGGTGACGCAGCGCAATTTGGAGTTGATCTGCACCATCCAAGACGGCCGGCGCGAGGGCACGCTGTTCGGGGTTTTGGACAAAACGTGTACCCCGCCGGGCGCGCGCACCCTGCGCGCATGGCTGTCGCAGCCGCTCTTGGCTGTCCCGCGCATCGAAGCGCGGTTGGACGCCGTACAGGCATTTGTCGAATCCCCTGCGGACAGAGACGATGCGCGCACGGCCCTGCGCCGCGTGGGCGACTTGGAGCGCTTGATGTCCAAAATTTGTTGCAATCGGGCCAATCCCCGCGAGCTCGTCGCCCTGCGCCGATCCCTGGAAGCGGTCGTCCCCTTGCGAAAAGCCCTGCGCGTTTTTCAGACGGATCTGCTGGTGCGCGCCCGCGACCACGGCATGCCGGATTTGACCGAACTCATCGACTTGATCGCCCACACGCTCGAAGACGATCCCCCGGCGCAGACTGCCGAGGGCGGGTACATCCGCACGGGCTATCACGCGGAATTGGACGAATTGCGGGCGATCTCCTCGGGCGGCCGTGATTGGGTCGCCAAGTTGCAGGCGGACGAGCGCGAGAAAACCGGCATCGCGTCGTTGAAGGTGGGATACAACAAGGCGTTTGGCTATTACATCGAGGTGACAAAGGTCAATCAGGATAAGGTGCCCGCGCATTTTGTCCGCAAGCAAACGCTGGTCAATGCCGAGCGGTACATCACGCCGGAGCTGAAGGATTGGGAGGCGAAAATTTTGGGCGCAGACGAACGCGCCAAAGATCTCGAGCGCGATTTGTTCGCCGCGTTGCGCGAAAAGGTCGCCGAGTGGGTCGAACCCGTGCAGCGCACCGCCTTGTCCGTGGCCACCGTCGATGTGTTGAGCACCTTGGCCGAGGTGGCATCTGCCAATGATTACGCGCGTCCCCGCGTGGACGAGGGCGTGCAGATCGACATCGCCGAAGGCCGCCACCCCGCGGTCGAGCAGTTGTTGCCGGGGGGCCAGTTCGTCCCCAACGACCTGACGATGGACGGCGCGTCCGATCAAATTTTGCTGATCACCGGCCCAAATATGTCCGGGAAATCCACGATTTTGCGCCAAGCAGGGCTGATTGTGCTGTTGGCACAAATCGGCAGTTTTGTGCCGGCCCGCCAGGCGCGCATCGGCGTGGTGGATCGCATTTTTACGCGCGTGGGCGCGTCCGACAATCTCGCCCGGGGCGAGAGCACGTTTTTGGTCGAGATGAACGAGGCCGCGAATATTTTGAACAATGCCACGCCCAAGAGTCTGGTGCTGTTGGACGAGATCGGCCGCGGGACGAGCACGTTTGACGGGTTGAGCATTGCCTGGGCCATGACCGAGTATTTGCACAATGCCGAACGACTCAGGCCGCGCACGTTGTTTGCAACGCATTACCACGAATTGACCGAATTGGAAGACTTGTTGCCGCGGGTGAAGAATTACAGCGTTGCGGTGCGCGAAGCAGGCGATACCATCGCGTTTTTGCACCGCTTGGTGCCGGGCGGCTGCGATCACAGCTACGGCATCGAGGTGGCGCGTCTGGCCGGCATGCCCGCAGAGATGATCGCGCGGGCAAAGGAGATTTTAAACCGGCTGGAGCAAAACGACCTGTCCGTGGGGCCAAAACTGGGCCAAAACGGTTCGCCATCCGGGTCGCAACCGAGCAGCTCTGATGATGATCGCGACGATTTGCCGGCGGAATCAAAACCGACCGGCCCCGACGCACAGCCACCGCGCTACAACGCGCAAAACGACCGCCCAGAAGGGTCTGACCGCGTGCAGGAAAACGGACAAATCCCCTTGTTCGCCCCGGCAACAGACGTGCGGGTCGAACTCAAAGACCACCCCATGCTGTCCGAACTGCGCGATTTAGACGTGGCCCACCTCACGCCGATAGAAGCCTTGGTCAAATTGGATGCGTGGAAACGCGCGTTGACGCGAGGGGAACCAAAGGAATGATCGCGGGGAGATCGGTCAAAAACCAAAACCAAAACGCGCCCCCTGACTGACGCACAAAAACCAGGCACCTGAAAAAATACGAGCCCGAGTTCGCGATGAACTCGGGCTCTTTGTTTCGGGCTATGGCGTCCCGTTCCCAACTTGCATGGCTCGCTTTTCTAAAACTTTGGTCCTAAAAGCATCGTGGGTTGCCTTTGATGCGTTGGCTACGCCTGTGCCTACGGCGTGCGGCGACCTACTTTTTGTCAACAGCAACAAAAAGTAGGCGAGCGGGGTACAACTGCCCGAGCAGTTCAAAAATGCCGCTCTCATGCGCCGAGGGGCTTGCACAGCGCAAAGTGCTTTTGTAATCGCACGACATGCGCCAGCCTGCGAGGTGGGTTGCAAAATAGATGTTGGTTGCGAGACGGACTTGCGCGCTGTGCCTGATGGCTTTCGTTGATGGGCTTTGGGGATGGCACCGATTGGGATGGCTTCTCTGAAGGACGGTGGAACAGCAAAGCGTCCCGATAATGAATTAGTTGGTACAAATGACGAAGGCATCCTCCCCCTACACACGCTACCCACCTTTGAACGAGCTATCGCCTTTTGTGCCTTTGAACGGGCTGTCGCCAGTTGTACCCCGCTCGTGCCTTTTGTGCCTCTTGTGGCTAACTTCCCTATACCGCGGTCAGTAGGACAACGGCGGTTCAGTTTTGTCTCCCGTCTCCCGTCTCCCGCCTTTCATCTCAAAACGGCATTTCCGTTTTTGGAAAATGCCCAAAGCGGTCTTCGCCGCGCAAGACGATGGGGCGCCATGCCTGCGCGTGTGAATTGAGATGGGTCTGTTTGACCTGCGGGGGAATGAACCGAACGGTCAGGCCGCATCGGCGTCGGATCGACCGATTGGGATTGCTCGCGTGGAACAACTGCCCGTGGTGTACGGACATCTGCCCGGCTTTGAGTGTGATATCGACCGCCGCGCCGTCATCCACGTATTCGTCGGGGATCTCTTGGTCGATGCTCAACAAATTGCCTTCGCGCATGGACTTGCCGTGCGTCGCAATGCCATTTTTGTGCGATCCGGGGATGAAGCGCATGCACCCGTTTTCCACATCCGCGTCGTCAATCGCGATCCAAGCCGTGTGCGCGATGGGCGGTTCGAGGCCCCAGTAGGTAATGTCCTGGTGCCATGCGACAAACGCCTTCGCTTCGGGATCCGGATATTTGCAGAAGAAATGGGTTGACAACAGCATCACGTCTTCGCCCATCGCGGCCTGCATCACGTCCAAAACGCGCGCATCGGTCGCCAAGTGCCAGATGAACGCCTCGTCAAAATGACGCCCCTGCAAACCGATCTGGCATTTCTCTTTTCCCTCTCGCGCTTCCAAGGCGTCAAAGGACGCGCGAAATTGCCCGATTTCGCGCTGTGAAAACACGTCGACCTGCGTCAAAAAACCCCGCGCCTCATACACCTCGGCCATTGCATCCAAAGACATGGTCTCTCCCTTTTGCAAACGATCAGGGCAACGCGCTTAGTTCGCGCACAAATGACGGACTCAAGTTGCCGCGTGCGACCTCGGCCACGGGCCCTGCCATCGTCAGGTTAAATGCGTCATCCACGTCGATCTCCAGCGCGCCGCCGGGCGCGTTGACAGTTACGGGCGACGCGACCAAGCCCAAGCGCACCGCCGCGCTCGCCGCCGCGCAAGACGAGGATCCCGACGCCTGCGTTTCGCCCGCGCCGCGTTCCCAAATCAAGATGAAAAGCTCGTTGGCCCCCGTGGGCACGGTCAACTGCACATTGGTTCGTCGGGGAAAAATCTCGTGCGTTTCCAACGCGGGTCCCAAGCGCAACAAGTCGTCTCGCGTCCACGCCTGGCCCTTGGGCTTGAACACCACGCAGTGCGGATTGCCCACGCTCACCCCGGTAAATACCCGCTCTTCGCCCGCGACACCTATCGGGCATTCGACGAGTTCTTCCACATCGAGCGAACACGGCAATGCCTCGGGGGCAAAGGTCGCCCGCCCCATCTCCACGGTCGCCGCGCTGGCCTCGCCCCAGGCGTCGATGTGCAAATCGACGTGAACCAATCCGCCCGGGGTATCGACCGAGAATGAGGTTTTGCGCGTCTTGTGCGTGGCGTACAAGTACCGCGCAAAAATCCGCAACCCATTGCCCGATTTTTCCGCCTCGCTGCCGTCCGGATTCCATATCCGCAACCCAAAGTCCGCGTTTTGCGACTCCGCCAATGTCAAGATGCCATCGCTCCCAACACCCCAGTTGCGGTCGCAAATCCTCGCAACGCGCTCGGGCGTCAATTCAAACGCCATCGCTTTGGGATCCATCGCGATATAATCGTTGCCCAAACCGTGTCCCATAAAAAATCCATTCTCCATACCCACTCCTATTTTTTATTTTTGCCCTGTTTTTCGCACACCTTCCCAGAGATCGTCAAGGCCAATGCGCCGCTCCTTAAATCGGCTCGCGCTTAGATTCTGGGCTTGGCACGCCAAATTGGTCGGGATGTCGCCATTGGCACGGCTTGCAGGCACGTCAAGACCGCGAAAAGCGAATGTTTTTGCGACTCTCTCAATGGCGGTCCGAGTTTTTAGATGGCTTCTTAAGATATCTCCGAAAAAGATCACGTCAAGGCGGACAAATAGGCGTGCGTGTGCGGGAGGGGGTCTATGCCTGTGGCGAGTTGGGTGGCGCGTGCGTGCGCGAGGAGGAAATCGAGTTCGGCGGGCGTATCCACGTCGAACCAGGGCGGAACGAGGCCGAGGGTCTTTCCCGTGCGTTGTACGCGGTCGATGGTTTGCGAAAAGACCCTCGGCGTGCTCCATTCGACCTGCGCGAAAATTTCCGGCGCGGGTTGCGAGACCCCGACGAGATAGTAGCCGCCATCTGTGCTGGGGCCCAAAACGACGTCCTTTGTACGCAACAGGTCGAATGCCCGCGCAATGTAGTGGGCGGGAAGAGAGGGGATGTCCGTGCCGATGAGAACGGTTGCTGTTGCCCCCGCGTCGCGTTGTCGCATCAGCGCGTCGTGCATGCGGGTGCCGAGATCGGCCCGCGCTTGGGGGATGTACTGCCAGCGGTCGCCGCAAAGGGCGCGCACCTCGGATTCCGCACTCGGCGGATCATAAGCGATCACGCGCTGATCGACTTCGACGCTTTCGGCCCGTTCCAACACATCGCGCACAAACGCCGCGTAGAGTGCCGCGATCCGCTCGGGTGCATAGCGCGTTTGCAAGCGCGTTTTAACGGCGCCGGGGATTGGATTTTTGACAAAGACGATGAGGGATTTCATGGGGGCGAGAAGCGAGAGGTGAGATGGGAGTTTTGCCACGAGCGGGATACAACTGGCGATGGCGAGAGAATTGCGAGCGGCATCGGAATCCGCATTGAAAATAATCTAAAAATCCCTATCTTTCCACCCTCGGAAAACGGACGACTCGGGTCGAGAAAGGAGAAATTCCAACATGTCACATTCTCACACTGCACGGAATTTAATCGCAAAGTTGGTCAAAAATTACGGGGAAAATGCGATTCGCGCCGCATTGCTTCAACATTGGGCAAAGGTCAATGAAATTCCCGTTGCGAAGTTAAAACAGGCCGATTCGGTGGTTGCGTTTTTGGAAGCGTCAAATACGATTGAGGTGGCGCGTATCGGACAGGAGCTCGATCGGTCCATCTTTAGACTTTCGATAAAAGACATCGAAAGCACTTTTGAAATTCTGATCGATTCTAAAAGACGCAAATCTCAAGGTGCGGTTTATACGCCCGATTTTATCATCGAATACCTCGTAAAACACGGCTTACAGATGGGGCGAGCCAAACGCAAAGACGCCCCACTCATTTGCGACCCCGCTTGTGGAAGCGGCGGATTTCTCATTCGGGCAGCGGAAATATTGAAAAGTGAAATTTCTCCAGAGAAAGCATTTGCGGAATGTCTGGTCGGTTTTGACAATGACCCATGGGCCATTGAGCATGCGCGTTGTCTCGTCGAACTTTACTCGATTCTTCACGGGTTCAAGCCATCTCGAACAAATTCGCGCCTGTTCTGCCGCGATACCCTGTTGGATTCTTCCAAAGACTTGTGGCGTATATCAGGTGCTGATAATGGGTTTGATCTGGTAACGACAAATCCTCCGTATGTTAAACTTCAGAATCTCGGTATCAAATACCGAACGCAATTATCGGAAAAATTCAAGGGTTATGCGAATGGCAACTTCAGCTTGGCACTCCTCTTTTTAATGGCCGGACACAGGCTACTCGCGCCAAAAGGATGCCTGGCAATCATCACCCAAAACAATCTGTACACTTCTCTAGCAGGCAAAGGGGTTCGGCAATACTTACAGGACGAGCAATGTATCCGCAGAATCATAGATTTCGGACACCATAAAGTTTTCGACCGAGCAAGTGCCTATACTTGCTTGGTCTTTCTTGGGACGAGCCGAAAAAAGAGCTTTGAATTTGACGCTCTGAAGCGGGTTCGCGCCAATGACCTCGACAAAGCCACATTTTCAGCCATTCCCTTTTCAGATCTAAAGGCCGACAAATGGCGTCTTGCAAAAGGCCATCACTTAGAAAATCTGAAAATAATCGAATCAACGGGGAAACCTCTCGGTATGGTCGCTTCGATTAAGGTCGGATTTGCAACCCTGAAAGATGCGGTTTTTTTGGTCCGCAGGAAAGACGAACAGCATTGTGTTGCAAATCCTTTGAACAGGGAAACGCACCGGATAGAACTCGGCATCACGCGCCCCGCGGTCAAAATAGCGGCCTTAAATAGCGCGGAGGATTTGGAACACAACGATTTGAGAATTATTTTTCCGTACGAAAAAATAAAGGAAAAATATCGCTTGATACCCGAGAAAGAGATAAAGGAGCGGTTTCCAGAAACGCATGCTTACCTGTGGAAATACCGCGATCTCTTAAAGAGCCGAGACAAGGGAAAAAAGAATTACGAAGGATGGTACGCATGGGGTAGAACCCAAGGCAGGGAGGCGAGAGGCCCGAAACTGCTCACCAAGACTTTTAGCAAATTTCCTCAATTCATGCTCGACAGGAGTGACCAACTCTTTTGCAATGGCTATGCCGTGTCCACCAGAGACGATTCCCTATTCAGAGGCAAACTGACGATTGAAGTACTCGAAAAGGTGCTCAATAGCAGAATGATGTATTACTACGCGAAATTGACGAGCTTTCAAATTGAAGGCGACTACCAATGCTATCAGAAGAATTTTATTGAACGGGTTGGCATTATCGACATGACAGAAAGGGAAATGACGGCGTTTTTAGAACTGCCCAAATTTGACGCGAACGAATATTTGGAGGATCTCTATAAACTCAACGGCAAAGACATCGAGGAGGTTTGCGGCCGGGAATGGGGAACGACAATGTGGATTTAATAATACAGGTACAAATGTCGTTTTCGGTGCATACCGACGAGATCGGTTGCGAAATTTAGCGGTGATAGGAGATCGAAATCGGCCTCAAAATTGGGGGAAATACAACCGCTTTGTTTTAGCTCTTCAAGCGTTGAGAAAATCCGTGGCGGAGATTGCCGAAAGTCTGTGAGGATTAATGCAGAGCGTTCGTATTTGTAGAGGTCGCCCGTGTCGGCGTCTATATCGCGGTGCGTAATGCCCAAGAAGGTTTTTATGAATTTTTCCATAGGCGTGTGGCCCGTTTTCCATGCGATGCGATTCTGCTTCATCGCCTGATCGTCATATTCGACCACGGGAAGCAGATAGACTTCGCCCATTACCAATTTGGGGAGTCTAAGGCGCAGATTTAGCGTTTCGGCAAACGCTCTTTCCATGAGCGTGTCGAAATTTTTTTCTACGCTGCTGAGTTGGCTACGAACGCCAATCACAATCGCATTTTCGGATTGCTCTTTGCCAATCGCGTTCATAGCCCCTGCCAAAGGCCCTTCTTTGATGATTTCGGAAGGTCGTCCATTTTCATCAAAAAGAACAACGATATCCTGCTTTTTGCGTTTGATGAACCCCGAAAGCGCGAGTTCTGGTTTTTGTTTTCCCAAAGGTGGATGAATTGTGTGGTGTGTGATAAATTTTTTGAGTTCTCGGTCCAAACTGATTTTGACAACTTCGTGAATTTTCATGATGAGATTCTGACTTCGAATAAGAGCATTTTTGGCCTGTTGCCCATTTCCGTAGTGTTGCCCCTTATAGGTCGCGGTCCTGATCGTCTGCTCGAGTTCAGATTTTATTTTTTTCACCGCTATTTGCAACAAGGACATTTCCATAGCGCGGCTCCTTTACCAATTTGGCTTGTCGAGTGATGATGGGATGATTTCGTTCTAAAATCCGCTTTTTGAGAAAGGGCTTGTGTCACTTGGACACGAGCCCTTTTTGGTTTCGATGTGGGCGACGCCTCTTTGGGCGCGCATTCTCAATTATCCCAATTTCTCCAGCAACTGTTGACTCGCTTTCCGGGGGTTGGCTCGCCCGCGGGTGGCTTTCATGAGCTGGCCCATGAAGAAACCCATGAGGCGTTTGTCGCCGTCTTTGAAGCGCGCGACCTCGGCGGGGTTGTCCGCGATGATTTGGTCGATGACGCCGTCGAGTTCATCGGCATCGCTGATCTGTACCAGCCCCTTTCGCTCGACGATGGCGGCCGGGGCGTCGCCGGTTTCCACCATGTCGTCGAACGCGGTTCGGGCGATGGTGGTGCTGATCGCGCCCTTGTCGATCAGCGCGATCAACTCGGCGAGGTGTTGGGGCGAAACGCGCAGATCGCCAATCGCGATTTTGCGATCGTTGAGCGCGCGCAGGACGTCGCCCTGGATCCAGTTGGCCGCTTGCCTGCTCTGCGCGCCCGCCGCAACTGCGACTTCGAAATAATCGGCGATGTCTCGGTCCGCGGTGAGGACCTCGATTTGATCGGCGGACAGGTCGTAGGCCGCGGCAAAGCGCGCGCGTTTGGCGTCTGGCAATTCCGGGATCTGGCTCTGCACGCGCTCGACCCATGCCGCATCCACGACGACCGGGACGAGATCCGGATCGGGAAAATAGCGGTAGTCGTCCGATTCCTCTTTGGTCCGCATGGCGCGCAACGCATTGCGGTCCGGATCGTAGAGCATGGTCGCTTGCTCGATCTCGCCGCCGGTTTCGCGCAGGTCGATCTGCCGCTGGATCTCCGCTTCGATGGCGCGTTGGCAGTTGCGAAACGAGTTGACGTTTTTGATCTCGACTTTGGTGCCGAGTTCGGGTTCGCCAACCGGGCGGATCGACACATTGGCGTCAATCCGCATGTGGCCCTTTTCCATATCGCCTTCGGACACAGCCGTGTACACGAGCAGTTGGTGCAAGCCGATGAGGTAGCGAAACGCTTCTTCGGGAGTCGCGATCTCGGGTTCGCTCACGATCTCGATGAGGGGCACGCCGCAGCGGTTGACGTCGACTAAGGATTCGCCCGGGGCGTGGATGCTCTTGCCCGCGTCTTCTTCCATATGGATGCGCGTGAGGGGAATGGTCTTGGTCTCGCCGCCGTCTATGGAGATGTCGATGCCGCCGCCGGTTGCCAGCGGCATTTCCTCGTGGGATTGAAATTGCGAAATCTGATACCCCTTGGGCAGGTCCGGGTAAAAGTAGTTTTTCCGCAAAAACCGACTGCGCGGCTCGATGGTGCAACCCGCGGCCAGCGCGATCCGCATCGCCAAATCGACGACATTTTGGTTGAGCACGGGCAACGCGCCCGGCAATCCCAAGCAGACCGGGCAGACGTGGGTATTGGGATCGCCGCCAAATTCCGCGCTGCACCCGCAGAAAATTTTGGTGGCGGTCGCGAGTTGGGCGTGGACTTCGAGGCCGATGACGGGTTCGTAGGTCATGCCACTTCTCTTTCGACAACCGCGGCCGCGCGCAAAATGGTTTCCTCGGCAAAGGCATCGCCGAGCAGTTGCAAGCCGATGGGCAAGCCTTCATCCGAAGCGCCGCACGGGACTGAAATGCCGGGAATGCCCGCGAGATTGACGGACACCGTGTAGATATCGGAGAGGTACATCTGGAGGGGATCGCGGAGTTTTTCGCCCAGGCTAAAGGCAGGGGTGGGCGATACCGGAGACGCGATCAAATCGCAGGTTTCAAACGCGCGGGCAAAATCCCGGCGGATGAGGGTGCGAACCTGCTGCGCCTTGCGGTAATACGCATCGTAGTACCCCGCGCTGAGGGCGTACGTACCGAGCATCACGCGCCGCTTGACTTCCGCGCCAAAGCCCTGACTGCGCGTTTGGACATACATGTCAATCAGGTTTCCCGCGTCTGCGCGAAACCCGTATTTCACCCCGTCGTAGCGCGACAGATTCGACGAGGCTTCGGCCGTGGCGACGATGTAATAGGCGGCGATGGCATAATCGGGATGCCCGGCGATGGGCAGGGAAATTTCGCGGATGCACGCGCCATTTTCCTCGAGGAGTTCAACGCCGCGCACGACGGCATGGCGGACATCGGGTTGTAGCCCCTCGGCGAAAAATTCTTTTGGCAGCCCGATGGTGAGGCCCTCAACGCCGAGACGACACGCCGCGGGATAATCGGGCACCGGCACGCGGGCAGAGGTGGAATCCCGGGGATCGCGCCCGGCAATGACGCGGAGCAGGAGGGCGGCATCTTCGACCGTGCGCGCCACCGGGCCGATTTGGTCGAGCGAGGACGCATAGGCGATCAACCCGTACCGGGAAACGCGGCCGTACGTGGGCTTAAGCCCGACCACGCCGCAAAAGGACGCGGGCAAGCGGATGGATCCTCCCGTGTCAGAACCCAGGGCCATAAACGCCTGGCCCGCCGCGACAGCCGCCGCAGACCCGCCGCTGGATCCACCGGCCACGCGGGTCGGATCGCACGGATTTTTGACCGCGCCAAAATGGGAGTTTTCGCTGGAAGAGCCCATGGCAAATTCATCCATGTTGAGTTTGCCCAAGAGGATGGCATCGGCTCGGCGCAGGCGGGAGACAGCGGTTGCGTCGTAAGGGGGGATGAAATTGGCGAGGATTTTTGAAGCGCAAGTCGTGCGTAGCCCTTTGCTACACAGCGTGTCTTTCAGGGCGATGGGGATGCCGGCGAGAGGGCCTAAGGGCAGGCCCTCAGCGGCTTTTTGATCGACGGCATCGGCGGCTGTTAGCGCGCCTTCTTCGTCGAGGGTGATGAACGCATTGAGGTCTGTGCGTCGGATGTGCGCGAGGGTTTTTTCCGCGAGGCCGCGGGCCGCGTGCGAACCCGCGAGAATGCCGTCTCTAAGCCCCCGCGCGGTTTGGCCGGGAAAAACAGCGTCGTCAGGCACCCTGCCTCCAGATTACGATTTTGTGGTGGTGTCCGATGGCGTCTGTGTGGCTTGTTGATCCGGCGGCGGCGTTGACGTCGCATTGACGTTGTTCTCGATCTCGCTCTGCACGTCTTTGACGCCGCGCTTAAATTCGGTGATGCCCTTGCCCAGGGATTGGGCGATTTCGGGAATGCGTTTCGCGCCGAATACCAGCAGGACGACGATCAGAATCATCACGATTTCCCACGGTCCCATGCCGAACATAGTACACCTCCAGAAATGAGTTAATAGGAATACTTGACGTAGTACCAGGCAATGCCGATACCGAGAAAGCTCAACACGTTGAAGTCGAGCGAAAAGCCAAAGGTGAGGGTCATAATGATCAAATTCAACCGGATGGGGTAGAACTCGTAAGCGTAGGAATTGACCAGCACTTTTTCGACCACGTTGTTCTGTAGGCCCAAGCTGTCAAAAACCACGGCCAATATCTCGCCGACCGCGCTGCCGGCGAGAATGCCGATCGCGATGGCGACGATGAGAACCCCCAGATTTTTTTGCCTCATAACAACGCTTTCGGGATGGCGAATTTCAGTCTTTCACGTCGGCCACTTCGCGGTCCGCGATGAGGCAGTAGAACCACCTGAGCATGCCGGACAGGGAGATGGCGAGCGCGAGCGGGAAAAACACTTCGTAAGTGAAAAAAACCATGAGCACCATCACGCAGAACAGGCCGATCAGACAGAGGCGGTCGCGCGTGGTCTCGATGGACAACCTCGGAAAGGTACTGTATTCGATGGTGCTGATCATGAGAAATGAGAGCATCACGCACAGGCCGATGGCGATGAGCGGCGCGTGCGCGTCGCTTTGCCACACCCTTTGGGTAAAGAGAATGTACGCGGCCAGGGTCGCCGCTGCCGTCGGGATCGGGAGTCCAGAGAAATTGTCTTTGTCGAAGCCTTTCAACTGCGCGTTGAACCGCGCCAGCCGCAGCGCGCCGCACAGGAGAAACAAAAAGCAAACGGCAAATGGCAGCCAGAGGATGACCAGCAGGGAATCGAGATAGTAGAGCATGAGCAGGGCGGGGGCCACGCCAAACGAACACACATCCACGATGGAGTCGAACTGCACGCCAAAACTGCTCGACGTGTGAAAGTAGCGCGCGATTTTTCCGTCGCACGCGTCGAGCAAGCCTGCGATCACGATGAGGAGTGCGGCGCCGAGAAAACGCCCGTTCACAGCGTAGTACATCGACAAAAACCCGCAAAACAAACTGCTGACGGTGAACAGACTCGGCAGGGCTGACTTGGCATTCATCGGCATGGCTCCGTTTGGGAATTACTCGCTGCGCGGGTCCGCTTCCAAGACGAGTTGGGCGTCGAACAAGCGGTCTCGAGCGCGCAGAATTTTGAGGTGAAAGGTATCGCCGACCGCCGCGTACCGAAACGCATCTACGACCTCGTCCGCGCTGTTGGCATTTTGGCGGTTGACCATTACGATCACGTCGCCGGGTATCAACCCCGCGCTTTCGCCCGGGCTTAGGGGATCGACGACGGTGATCAGCGCGCCCTTTATGGTGGGAACGCCGAGGGTGCGCGCAATATACGGGTTGATGTTGTGGATGTCCAGCCCGGTCCAGAACTCGCGGCTGCCCCGATCGATGAGTTGGCACGCCACTTCTATCGCGCGGTCGATGGGCACGGCAAAACCGATGCCCAAGGATCCGCCCTGTGAAAAGATGAACGAGTTGACGCCGATGACTTTACCGAGGCTGTTCACCAAAGGGCCGCCGCTGTTGCCCGGGTTGATCGACGCGTCGGTTTGAAGCATGCCCTTGTGGGCGCGGGCGTTTTGCTCGGGGCGGACGATGCGGTCTATCGCGCTGATCACGCCGACCGTCGCGGTGGGGTTGAGGTCTTCAAAGTGCAACCCAAAGGGATTGCCGAGGGCGATGGCCCATTCGCCGATGATGACGCTTTGCGAGGTGCCCATCTGCGGGACGTAGAGGCTATCCGCGTCGATTTGCACGACCGCGAGATCCCATTCGCGGTCGATGAAAACGTCGAGCACGTCGAAGCGGCGACCATCTGGAAAGGTGACGAAAATTTCCCGCGCGCCATCGACGACGTGGCTACTCGTCAAAATATAGCCATCGGCTTGAATCACAAACCCGGATCCGATGCCGGGAATGCGTTGCATGTCCGAATAGGGATCAAAGGGTTCAAAAAACCGGTCGGGATAGCGGGGATACGAGCGGTCGTAGACGGTATTGATGCTGACGACTGCGGGCGCCGCGTGTTCAATCGCTTGCACAATGGCATTTCGGCGCGAAGTCTCGATGCTTTCACTCGTGGCACTCGTGTTGGGCGAGGGCCGGTTGAGCATGGGAAAGATCGCTAGGCCGATAATTATGCCCAAGAACAAAATCAGCAGGGTGCGTTTCACGGCACTCATCCTCGCAGGGATCATCGCGGTAAATTACCCGTTCGAGAAACAAGCCCTGGGGCGGCGCGGATTCACCTGCGCTTTGGCGGTCGCGCGCGTGGAGAATGTCGCGCATGGCTTCTGGGGATCGCGCCGCGCGCCCTATCTCGGCGAGCGTGCCTACGATGCTCCGCACCATCGCGCGCAAGAATCGGTCGCCGGAAATGCGAAATGTGAGTTCGTCGCCGCGCTGCTGCCAATCGCAGGCGTAAATTCGACAGACGCGATTTTCCCTCTCGTGCGCCGCCACGCAAAAAGATGTGAAGTCGTGCTGACCGATGAGCATGTGACTCGCCCGTTTTATCGCGTCGAGATCGAGTTGGCGGCGTGCGTACCACGCATAGTGCCGACCGATGGGCTGTTTGGTATAACGGATGCGGTAGAAATAATGCCGGCGTCGGGCATCGAAACGCGCGTGAAAGTCGGGCGATGCGCTATCGGCGCGTTTGACCGCGACATCCGGGGGCAACATGCCATTGAGCGCGTGTTGCAAGCGGTCGAGGGGCATATCCCGCGTGGGCGCGAAATTGACGACCTGCCCGAGTGCGTGAACGCCCGCATCGGTGCGGCCAGATGCCGTGACCGAAATCGGCGCGCCGTAGAGCCGCTCGAGGCGCGCCTCGAGTTCTCCTTGAACCGTGCGCTGGCGGGGCTGAATTTGCCAGCCCTTAAAGTCGGTGCCATCGTATTCGAGGGTCAGGCGAATTTGCATGATAGGGCCTGCGCCAAATCCCAACTTCCGCGAGATCATACTCCAAACGGGCGAAAAATATACCATCTCACATGGGGAAAGTCAATGACGAAAAGGGGAACGTTTTTTGCCGGTAGGTGAACGATTCGTTCCCCCCAAAGCGGTCATAAAACGAAATGGGGCCTCCCGGATTCGGGATTCTGACATCTTTTTTCGTAGGTACAGGCGCAGCTTGCGATGAGCGGAGCGAGGGGCAGGGCTAGCGGCACAAAAATTGCCACAGTACGGGTCAAAAAAGGAGCGCGCATGAGAAGACCCGCATTGTGGACTGCGCTGTACTTTGCATTGGGCATCGGATCGCACGGGTATATCGGGGAATTTCAAACCGCTTTGGTACTCTGCGCGGTCGTCCTCGTCGGGCTTTGTGGCATGGGATTGTGGCGGCATTGGCACGCGACAACTCTGACCGTTCTTTTTGCGGGGGTGCTCGTTTTGCTCGGCGCGTTGCGCGGGGCGCAAAGCCTGAAGCGCGACTCGGATCACTTCGTCCAGTTCTTACCCGACCGCGCATTCGTGGAAGCCGAGGGCTGGGTCGCGTCTGAACCCGAGCGCATCAAGGGCGATTATCGCATCGCGTTTGACGTGCGCCAACTCGCGGTCGACGATGCGGTACACGCGGTCAGCGGCAAGGCCCTCATCCGATTTCGGGCGGGTACGACCGTGCCCGCGTACCGGGATTGGATGCGGTTGCAGGTGCAACTCTATCGACCGAGCCAGCCGCGCAACCCGGGCGCGTTTGACTATCGGACCTTTTTGCAGCGCAGGGGCTTGGACGCCTTGGGCACGGTGCGAAAGCAGTCGCAAATTCTCGCGCATCGAGAGGGCGCGGACGACTGGTGGGCGCGGGTCATTCTGCCGGTGCGGGGCGTCATCCGCGGCGCGATTGAACAAAATCTTTCCGGGGGGCCGGCAGGTCTTTTGAAAGGCGTGTTGCTCGGCGCGAAAAAGGCCGTGCCCGAAGAGGTCAAGACCGCGTTTACGCAGACCGGGGTCAATCACGTCTTGGCGGTGTCCGGCCTGCACGTCGGGCTGATCGCAGGGGCCGTGTTTTTCATGCTGAAAATGATCGGGATCGGGCGGGGGATCACCGCGGGGTTGACGATTTGCGCGCTGGTGTTCTACGCGCTCATCACCGGGTTGCCCCCGTCTGTGGTGCGCGCCGCGACAATGGGTTGCGTGGCGTTGCTCGGCATCGTGGGGCAGCGCGATATCGACGGCGGCAATATCCTGGGCATCGCGGGTTTGGGCTTGCTGATCGCGCGGCCGCAGGATTTGTTCGACGTGGGCTTTCAACTGTCCTTTGTCGCCACAGGCGGCATCTTGGCGCTCTATCGGCCCTTGCGCGATCTCCTGCCGGGCGAGAGGGGATGGTGCAATACGTGGATTACGGGCCCTTTGTCGGTTTCGCTCGCCGCGCAAGTGACGACCCTGCCCTTTGTCGTATCGTATTTCGGGTTGGTGTCGGTCGTCGGCTTGCTCGCCAATTTGATCGTCGTGCCGCTGGTCGGCATGGGCGTCGGATTGGGGTTGTTGACCGTGCTGGCTTATGCTGCCTGGCCGCCGCTGGCGACGGTTTTGAACGCCGCAAATTGGCTCGTTTTGAGCGGTGCGATTGGGATTGCGGACTGGATGGCGCGGCCCCACTGGGCGGCGGTTGAGGTCGCGCGGCCGCCGTGGTTTGTCTTTGGCGTGTACCTGTCCCTGTTGCCCCTGATTTTGCCACGGGTCAGGCGGGTTTGCGGCGCGTATTGTCTGATCCTCGCCCTGGTTCTGGCGAATGTCGGGGTTTGGAAAAACATCTTCCTCTCGGGGTCGGCCCTCGAAGTGTATTTCCTGGACGTGGGCCAAGGGGATGCGGTTTTTTGCCGGTACCCCAATGGGCGAACCCTGCTGATCGATGGCGGCATCCGCACGCAATATGCGGACATGGGCGAGCGCGTGGTGTTGCCATTTCTCAAAAGCCAGGGGATTGGACATGTCGATATCGTGGTGGGGTCGCACCCGGATGCGGATCACATCGGCGGGCTGATTTCCGTGTTGGAACAAGTGTCGGTGGGGCATTATATCGACGCGGGGCAACACGTAGAGACGTTCACCGGCAAACGCCTTTTGGAGGTCGTCAAGGCAAAGGGCATCGCGTACCACACCGTCGCCGCGGGGGATAGCTTGATAGGGCTTGGCGGGCTGGTGCTCCATCCGACACCGGATTATGTGTCCACTTCAGGGCCTGCGCCCGAGGGCGCGAATAATGGGTCGGTCGTCATTCGCATCGCGCATCGCGGCGCCACGCTGTTGCTGACGGGCGATATCGAACGCGAGACAGATGGCGATATGGCGCGCTGGGGCCATCGCTTGCGCGCAGACATTCTCAAGGCCGCGCACCACGGCTCGCGCACGTCCTCGACCCGCGCATTTATCGAGCGGGTCGATCCCAAGGTGGTGACGATTTCGTGCGGGGTGAACAATAGGTTTGGGCATCCCTCGCCGGAGGTGATCACGCGCTATCGCGAGATGGGCATACAAGTTTGGCGCACCGATCAGTCGGGTGCTATCGCGATGAAGCTAGACCGCGAGCGGATCGATGTCGCGCCGTGGATCGAACACAAATAAAAAAAGCGACCCGATAGGATCGCTTTTTTCATGTGGATGGAGGCGTCTTTCCATCAGCCTCCGAAGATTGGGATGCACCGAAATTTAAGGTGCGGTTTCTTCTTTTTATCGGCCTGAATCACAGCGTCATCTCCCCCGGTGACACTGCGAGTTGACCGTTGAAGCACCGCCCTTTTCTCCTGGACCAATCCAGCGTTTGAAGATGTGACCGCCCTCCATCCACGCAACCTGTTGACGATGAAAAATATGTGACTTGAAACAGAACAACTCCAAAAAGCGGGATCGTGCAACGCGCGACTTCCTCTCCCGCAGAGCCTCGTAAAAGACCCGCTACTCCAAGCGCGAGAAACAGTCATAACTATATTAAAAATATAGAGATACTATCAAAGTTTCCCGCTGAAGTGCAGAGACAATATATAGCGTGAAGGGCAGGGCGTCAACCCCTATTTTGCCTTTTTTCGCAGTCTTTGGAGAGGCATCAAAATAAGGTTCTGAAACTTAAGGATATACCCCGACAAAAAAAATTTCGGCGTTTCATGAAGGGCTTTACGGACGCGCCATTTATGGCTATTCCTCCCAGACGCCCATGCGCGCAAATTTTTCGGCTCGCAATTTGGGCAGATCTCCAGGCGGGATTTCGTCCGTCTCTGCGAGGGCCGCGGAGATGGCTTTTTTGAGGTGTTGCGCGGCCGATTCAAAGTTGCGATGCGCCCCCCCGAATGGCTCGGGCACGATGTGGTCGATGATGCCCAAGTCCATCAGATCGTCTGCCGAGATTTTCATGGCTTCTGCGGCTTGGGTGCGTTTGTCGCGGTTGCGCCACAAAATGAGCGAACAGGATTCGGGGTTGATCACGGAGTACCATGCGTTTTCGAGCATGAGGATGCGGTCGCCCACGCCGATGCCGAGCGCGCCCCCGCTCGCGCCTTCGCCGATGATCGCCACGACAATGGGAACGGGCAGGCGCGCCATTTCAAACAGGTTGCGCGCAATGGCTTCCGATATCCCGCGCTGTTCGGAGGCCAGGCCGGGAAACGCGCCCGGCGTATCGACCATGCAGAGCACGGGCCGATTGAATTTGGCGGCCAACTGCATCAGGCGGAGGGCTTTGCGATATCCCTCCGGGTGCGGCAGGCCAAAATTGCGCGCGAGGTTCTCCTGCGTGTTGCGGCCCTTTTGTTGCCCGATGACGACGATGGGACGGCCTTCAAAACGCGCCAATCCCCCCACGATGGCGCGATCATTGCCGGAACAGCGGTCGCCGTGCAATTCGATGAAATCGGACATCATCAAGTCGATGTAGTCCAACGAATAGGGCCGCTGCGGGTGGCGCGACAACTGGTATTTTTGCCACCGCGTGAGGTTGCCAAAAATATCGCGTTCGAGTTTTGCACTGCGCTTCTCCAGAGATCGAATCGCATCGGACATATCGAGGTTTTCCGCTTTGGCCCGCGCCCGAAGTGCGGCGATTTGCTTTTCCAATTCGGCGAGTGGCTGTTCAAAGTCGAGATAAGATCGGTCGCTCATGGGGGTCGTCCTTTCTGTCGGAACGCGGTACAACTGGTCGGTGAACGGCTCAAAAAGTAGCCCATTGTACGCCATCCCCATCGTTCGCGGGGGATGTTTTTGTTTTTCGGTGGGCGGGGACGGATCGCTGTCGCCAGTCAGAGGACAGGTACGGGGGGCATTTGTACCAACTCATTCATTATCGGGATCGCTTTGCTGTTCCACCGTCCTTCAGAGAAGCCATTGCCAAACATGCCATCCCAAAAGCCCATCAACGAAAGCCATCGGGCACAGCGCGCAAGTCCATTTCGCAACCAACATCCATTTTGCAACCCACTTTGCAGGCTGACTCATGTCGTTCTCTTACAAAAGCGATTTGCGCTGTGCCTAGCCCCTCGGCGCATGAGAGCGGCATTTTTTGCCTACTTTTTTTTGCTGTTGAAAAAAAGTAGGTCGCCGAAGGCATCGAAGGCAACCCACGATGCTGTAGGACCAAACGCTTTAGAAAAGCGAGCCACGTCGGTGCAGATGGGTGCGGATCAACATTTTGCATCATTTAATTTGCGGAGTATTTGGTTGGTACAAATGGCACGGGGGTCTGTCCCTACGGCTGATGGGGGCAAGGGTCGATGGGACTGATTCCTGACCACCGCCCTGCGCCCGTGCGTCTATCCTATTCGCTCCAGTGCCGCTTCCATGCGGTCCATGCCCTGGGCGATTTCTCCTGCCGACGCCGCGTAGGAAAATCGCAAATGTCCCGGCGCGCCAAACCCGGTGCCGGGCACGCATGCCACGGCCGCTTCTTCGAGCAGATAGTCGCACAGCGATACATCGCTGTCAATGCGCCCGCGAGGCGATGATTTGCCGATGAGTTCGGAAATGTCGGGAAACACGTAAAACGCGCCGCGTGGCGGAAAGCAGGACACCCCCGGCATGTGATCGAGGCGAGAGACGATTTGATCGCGCCGTTTGGCAAATGCCCGCCGCATCGTTTCGATGCAATCCTGCGGCCCGGTGAGGGCTTCGAGCGCGGCGTATTGCGAAATGGTGCAGGTGTTGGTGGTTTCCTGCGTCTGGACTTTGCTCATCAGGTCGATCAAATTTTGCGGCCCTGCGCCATAGCCCACGCGCCATCCGGTCATGGCATAAGATTTGGAGACGCCGTTGACGGTCAGGGTTCTGGTTGCCAACTCGGGCAACAGCGTTGCAATGGATACGTGCTCGGCATGGTCGTACAGGAGTTTTTCGTAGATTTCATCGGCGATCACATAGAGATTAGCCCCTGCGATCACCTCGGCCAAAGCCCCGAGATTTGCGCGGGTATAAACGCTTCCCGTCGGATTGCAAGGGCTGTTTATCAGCGCGAATTTCGTGCGCGGGGTAATGGCGTTTTCGAGTTGTTGCGCGGTCATGCAAAAATCCGCATCTCGCGTGGTGGGCACGATGATCGGCTCGCCGCCCATCAGGCGCACTTGATCGGCGTAACTCGTCCAATACGGCGCGGGAATGATGGCTTCATCCCCATCTTCGATCAACGCGATGATGGCGTCGAAAATGGCCTGTTTCGCGCCGCACGTCACGATGATTTGCGACGGGGAATAGCGCAACCCATTGTCGCGCTCAAATTTGTCGCAAATCGCCCGTTTGAGTTCGGGAATGCCCGACGCGGGATTGGTATAGCGCGTATGGCCCGCTTCGATGGCGCGGATCGCAGCAACGCGGATGTGCGCGGGCGTCTCAAAATCGGGTTCACCCGCGACTAGGGAAATGAGATCGACGCCCTGCCGCTTCAATTCTCCGGCTTTGGCAAATGCCGACACAGTAGCAGAGGCTTGGATATCGAGAACGCGCTGGGCAAAAGGAGATTTGGGCATGGGAAAGCGACCCCATTTACGTCGTGTATTCGGCATTGATGCGGACGTAGTCATACGTGAGATCGCACGTATAAACGGTCGCCGATGCGCCGCCGATAGACAGGTCGATGTCGATGGCTACATCGGACGCGGAAAGGGCGTCGACGGCGCGGGCGTGGTCAAAGGGCAGGCCACCGCCATTGGCGTAAATGGGAATGCCCGCCATGGAAACGGCTGTGCGGTCGGGATCGATGGCGACGCCGGCATAGCCCGCGGCGCACAAAATGCGGCCCCAGTTGGGATCGCGCCCAAAAACCGCGGTTTTGACGAGGTTGGAGTTGGCGACGGACAGCCCCACCCTGCGCGCGTCGTTCTGCGTGGGCGCGCCGGCAACGCGGATGGTGATGAGTTTGGTCGCGCCTTCCCCGTCGCGCGCGATTTGTTTGGCGAGGCCGATGCAGACCGCGTTGAGTGCCGTCTGAAAGGCGCGGAGGTCTTCGCCCGTAAGTTCGGTTGCGGCCGCCGCGCCATTGGCCAGGGCCAAAACCGTGTCGTTGGTGCTCATGTCGCCGTCAACCGTGATGCAGTTGAACGATTGCGTCACGGCTTCGCAAAGCGCGTTTTGAAGCGCGGCCGCGGATATGGTCGCATCCGTCACCACGAACGCGAGCATGGTCGCCATGTTGGGCGCGATCATGCCCGCGCCTTTGGCGATGCCCGCGATGGTGATTTCGTCCCCTCCTATTCGGAGGCGCGCAGATGCTTTTTTGGGCGCGGTATCCGTGGTCATTATCGCCTCTGAAGCGTCGTCCCATCCGGCCGCGTCGAGTTGTGGGACGATGGTTTGAATCCCGGTTTCGAGGCACGCCATCGGCAAGGGCACGCCGATGACCCCCGTGGAATTGACGAGGGTATCCTCTGTCGCGATGTCCAATCCGCGACCCACCCATTGCGCGATCTGACGCGCGTCGCGCATGCCTTGCTCGCCCGTACACGCATTGGCGTTTTTGCTGTTGACCACCACGGCACGCGCGCGCCCATCTCGCAGGTGTTCTCGATTGATCTGCACGGGCGCCGCACACACGCGATTGGTCGTGAACATCCCCGCGGCCGAGGCCGGGCGATCAGACGCGATGAGCGCGAGGTCCTTCTCCCCGCCATCCTTGAGCCCGCAATGCAACCCCGCGGCCACATAGCCCTTGGGGGGATAAATGGCAGTTTCCGTAAAGTTCACAACATACCTCACTTTCGGTATGGGCGTGTCCAGAACGTCAAATACTGTTCTGGATGATCCTCTTTCCTCTCAAATCCAATGGCGTTTAGAACAACGCGCGTTTGATATTTCGCACGGCTTGGCGGATTCGGTGTTCGTTTTCGACCAACGAGATGCGGACATAGCCCTCGCCCATGTCGCCAAAGCCAATGCCGGGAGACACGGCGACTTCGGCTTCTTCCATGAGTTTGAGGGCGAAGGCCATCGAGCCGAGATGCCGATAGGGTTCTGGAATGGGCGCCCATACAAACATCGACGCCTTGGGTTTGTTGACGGGCCATCCGATGCGGTTGAGACCGCCTATCAGCGTATCCCTGCGGCTTTGATACATGGCCGCCGCTTGCCGCACGCAGTCTTGCGGGCCGTCGAGTGCGGCGATGGCCGCGACTTGGATCGGGGTGAAGACGCCGTAGTCGTAGTAATTTTTGATGATGGACAAGGCTTTGATGACCTCGGGATTGCCCAGGCAGAAGCCCACGCGCCAACCGGCCATGTTGTAGGATTTGGACATGGTGTAAAATTCGACCCCGATTTCCTTCGCGCCTTTGACCTGCAACAGACTCGGCACTTCGGTGTCGTCAAACGCGATGTCCGAATAGGCCATGTCGTGGATGACGATGATATTTTGACGCCGGGCAAAAGCCGCAATTTCCTCAAAAAAGGAAATATCGACCGTGGCCGTGGTGGGGTTGTGCGGAAAGTTGAAAATCATGACTTTGGGCTTGGGCCACAACTCCCGCGAGATCATGTGCAGATCGGGCACGAATTCCTTTTCCGCGCGCAAGGGCAGGCTGAGGACATTGCCATTGGCTATCGCAACGCCGTAGAGGTGCAACGGATAGGCCGGATTGGGCACGATCGCGAGATCGCCCGGATCGAGGAGGGCCAGGCAAATATGCGCCAACCCCTCTTTTGAGCCAATGGTGACGATGGCCTCGGTTTCCGGATCGAGATCGACGCCAAACCGGCGTTTGTAATGCCGGCAAATCGCCCGCCTCAGCGCGGGAAGGCCCGCCGATGGCGAGTATCCATGCGCTTTGGGATCGCGGGCCACCTCGGCGAGTTTGTCGATGATATGCGGCGGCGTGGGCTGATCCGGATTGCCCATGCCCAAGTCGATGATATCCACGCCCTCGCGCCGCAGGTGCATTTTGCGGGCATTGACCTCGTGAAAAACATAAGGCGGCAGGCGTTCGATGCGCCGAGAATGGATTTGCATGGGAATGCTCGTTAAAAGGGTCACGCCCCATCCGAGGGGGCGTCGACGGCGAGGCGGCCATCGAGTAGCAATTTGTAGGTCAAACCATCGACGAGCGCGATCCAACTGGCTTCGATGCTGTTTTCAGAAACGCCCACCGTATTCCAAACGCGCTGCCGGTCCGAGGATTCGATCAGCACGCGGGTTTTGGCCGCCGTGCCCTCTGCGCTGGACAACACGCGCACTTTGTAGTCTTCGAGGCGCACGTTTTCGAGGGTGGGATACACGCTTTCAAGGGCTTGGCGCAGGGCCAAGTCCAAGGCGTTGACCGGCCCGTTGCCTTCGCCTATCGTGTGGTAAATGCGCCCGTCGATCTCGAGCTTGACAATGGCTTCGACTTCCGAGCCGGACGGGTTTTTGCGGTTGATCGTGCGGTAGTGGATGAGTTTGAACGGGTCGCGGATCATACCCAACACCCGCCGCGCGAGAATTTCAAACGACGCTTCGGCCGCTTCAAACACATAGCCCTCGTGCTCGAGTTGCTTAATTTTTCGCAGCAATTTTTGCACGGTGGGATGGCGTTTGTCCAAGCCCGGAATCAGGTGATCCAATTTTGCGGCAACCGCGCCCCCGCCCGATTGTTCCGACAGGAGAAAGCGCCGCTCGTTGCCCACCCACTCCGCATTGCAATGCTCGTACGTGGCGGGTTGTTTGAGCATGGCATCTACGTGAACGCCTGCCTTGTGTGCAAACGCGCTTTCGCCCACATAAGGTTGGCGGTGGTCGTGGTACACATTGGCGATTTCGCTGACAAAGCGGGACAATTCCATGAGTTTTGTGAGATTTGCCGCGCCAATCGCGGTTTTGCCCAACTTGAGCTCGATGTTCGGAATGACCGAACACAGATTGGCATTGCCACAGCGTTCGCCGTACCCGTTGATCGTGCCCTGCACATGGGCGGCGCCCATGTCGAGCGCGACGATGCTGTTGGCCACGGCCATGCCCGCGTCGTTGTGCGTGTGAATCCCCAAAGGCACAGCGAGTTTGGGCCGAACGGCCGCGATGATCTGCTGGATTTCGTAGGGCATCGCGCCGCCATTGGTGTCGCACAAAACGATCACCTCGGCGCCGCCGGCCTGCGCGGCCAACAAGGTGCTCAAGGCGTATTCGGGATCGGCTTTGTACCCGTCGAAAAAGTGCTCGGCATCGTAGATCACTTTTCTGCCGTTTTCCTCGAGCCAAGCGCATGAATCCGCGATGATTTGCAGGTTTTCGTCGAGCGTTGCCCGCAGGACGTCGGTCACGTGAAGGGTCCAGCTTTTCCCAAAGAGCGTGACGGTTTCCGTGCCGGTCCTGAGCAAGGTGGCGAGGGTCGGGTCGTCTTCGGGCGGATTGCCCACGCGGCAGGTGCTGCCAAATGCCACGATTTTGGCATGGCGAAATTCGCAGTCGCGCACGCGCTCAAAAAATTCGAGATCCTTGGGATTGGTCGGATTCGGCCAACCGCCTTCGATGTAGTGGATGCCCATCGCGTCGAGACGCTGCGCGATCATGGCTTTGTCTTCCGCCGAAAACGAAATGCCCTCGGCCTGCGCGCCATCTCGAAGGGTGGAGTCGTAGATTTCTACCCATTCAGACATGTGATTTTCCCAATGAGGTGCGCCTCCCCCGGTTCCTCTCCGAGACGGGGAGACGTTCTTCGCCCTTCTTTGTAGGAAGATGGGGATTAGCCACGAGCGGGGTACAACTGGCACCGCCAGTTCAAAGGCACAAAAACACAAAAAGGCGATGCCCCCGTGCTCGGTCAAAGATACAAGATGGAAGTTTAGCCACGAGCGGGGTACAACCGGCGGCGGGGAGGATGCCTTTCCCAATTCGCAATTCCCAACCGTCGCGCTCGCCCAAAGATACGAGGGGGATAGGGCTAAAAGCCCGCGATATACGGCAATTTATCGGCGACGGATCGGGTGGCGGCTCGGGCTTCGAGCAACATGCCCGTTGCGTCCCACGCGCCTTCGATGAGTTGCAGGCGGTTGCTTTCCGCGATTTGCAGATCGACTTCCACATCGCCCCATGTCAATTTTTTCTTTTGGAGATCGACCGCCATTTCCCGCTGGGGATGCGCGCCAATCGCATCTTGTATTCTCGCGATATCTTCGGTTGATGCGGTCAGACAAGGCATGCCCATCGCCGTGCAGTTGCCGAGAAAAATTTCCGCAAACGATTCGCCGACAACGGCCCGAATCCCCCAGCGCATCAGGGCTTGGGGCGCGTGTTCTCGAGATGAACCGCAACCGAAATTGGCATTGACGACGAGGATCGCCGCGCCCCGATAGGCCGGATCGTCAAACGGGTGATCGGGATTCGATTTGCGGTCGTCTTCAAATGCGTGTTTGCCCAAGCCGTCAAATGTAATGGCGCGGAGATAGCGCGCGGGGATAATGCGGTCCGTGTCGATGTCATTCCCCCGAACCGCAATCGCGCGGCCCGTCACATTTTGGATCACGGATAAATTCATGAATGTCCTCTCTCGATGATCGAATTTCACACAGGCGAGCGCGGCGGCATCACCCCTACCTTGGTCTGGATCGCGGATCGGCGCGGATAATTCCACTGATTCGCCTTACATCCTCCGCACGTCGATGACTTCGCCTGCGACGGCGGCGGCGGCCACCATGGCCGGGCTCATCAAAAGCGTGCGGCCCGTCGGGCTGCCTTGGCGCCCTTTGAAATTGCGGTTGCTCGACGAGGCGCAAACTTCGCGGCCCTGCAATTTGTCGGGGTTCATCGCCAAACACATGGAGCAACCCGCGCCGCGCCATTCAAAGCCCGCGTCTTCAAAAACCCGGTGCAAGCCCTCGGCCTCGGCGGCCTTGAGAACGGATTTGGACCCCGGCACGACCAGGGCCTTGACGCCCTGGGCGACGCGGTGGCCCTTGACGACGCGGGCGGCTTCTCGCAGGTCGGAAATGCGGCTGTTGGTACACGACCCCACAAATGCCACGTCGATGGGAATGCCGGATATAGCGGTGCCCGGTTTTAAGTCCATGTAGTCGTACGCTTCGGCGGCGACATCGCGCTCGTCGTCGGGCAGGTCTGTCAGGGCGGGCACTTTTTCCGATACAAAGCGCGCTTGCCCAGGCGTGATCCCCCACGTCACGGTGGGTTCGAGGGCCGAGCCGTCGAGGCGATAGACGTCATCGTAATCGGCATCCGGGTCGGACGCGAGCGAACGCCACCACGAAACCGCGCGAGCGAACGCCTCGCCCGAAGGCGCGTACGCGCGGCCTTGCAAGTAGCGATACGTCGTCTGGTCGGGATTGACATAACCCGCGCGCGCGCCGCCCTCAATCGACATGTTGCACACGGACATGCGCGCTTCCATGTCCATGCCCTCAATCGCGCTACCGGCGTATTCATACGCATAGCCGGCACCGCCTTTGACGCCGAGGTTGCGGATGATGTTGAGAATGACATCTTTGGCGTACACGCCCTCGCCTAAGGTACCGCTCACTTCGATGCGGCGGACTTTGAGCGGGTCCATCGCCAAGCACTGCGTCGCGAGGACGTCGCGCACTTGCGACGTGCCAATGCCAAATGCCATCGCGCCAAACGCGCCGTGCGTGGCGGTGTGGCTGTCGCCGCAGGCAATGGTCATGCCCGGTTGCGTGAGGCCCAATTCCGGGCCGATGACGTGGACGATGCCCTGTCGTTCGTCGTCGAGATCGAACAGGGGAATGCCAAATTCCGCGGCATTTTCCTCGACGGCGATCATCATTTGCTCGGCCATTTCGTCGGCAAAGGGCCGGGCGCGTTCGCGCGTGGGCACGATGTGATCGACCGTGGCGAAGGTGCGTTCTGGATACGCGATGCCCAAATTGCGTTCCCGCAACATTTCAAACGCCTGCGGGCTGGTGACTTCGTGGACGAGGTGCAAGCCGATGAACAACTGCGTTTGCCCCGACGGCAGGGTCCGCACCGCATGCGCGTCCCAAACTTTTTGAAATAAACTTTGACCCATGATGGCCTCTTTTGTGAAAATCCGTATGGGTTGGATGGCTGGTGTTGTTGGGTGGAGATCGACCGCCGGGTGCGAGGACAGGCACGGGGGCCATTTGTACCAACTAAATACTCCGTAGATTAAATGATACGAAATGTTGATCCGCACTCATCTGCACCGACGTGGCTCGCTTTTCTAAAGCGTTTGACCCTATCACAGCGTGAGTTGCCTTCGATGCGTTGGCTACGCCTGTGCCTACGGCGTGCGGCGACCTACTTTTTTTCAACAGCAAAAAAAAGTAGGCAAAAAATGCCGCTCTCATGCGCCGAGGGGCTAGGCACAGCGCAAATCGCTTTTGTAACAATACGACATGCGCGAGCCTGCAAGGTGGGTTGCAAAACAGAAGTGCGTTGCGAGACGGACTTGCGCGCTGTGCCCGATGGCTTTGTTTGATGGACTTTTGGGATGGCACAGTTGGCGATAGCTTCTCTGAAGGACGGTAGAACGGCAAAGCGATCCCGATAATGAATGAGTTGGTACAAATGGGCACGAGGGCCTGTCCCTGAGACCCTCGCTCCGATTCTCGCATCACACGGTCGGCTCGCGCTCTTTGTGGGGGGTTTGTTGGAGGGCCAGGCGGTTGAGCGCGTCGAGGAAGGCTTTGACGCTGGCTTCGATGATGTCGGTCGACGCGCCGCGCCCTCGGGTTACGCGCCCGTGGCACGACACATTGACCGTGACCTCGCCCATGGCTTCTGCGCCGCCGGTCACGCCGCGAATGGTGTAGTCCTCGACTTTGGTATCCGCGTTGTCGGTCGCTTTCTTGATGGCGCGATAGGCGGCATCTACGGGCCCATCGCCCCAAGCGGATTCCTGAACGTGGCGTTCGCCGTCTATGCCGATGCGAACCGTCGCGGAGGGCACGGTGCCCGTGCCGCTGACCGTGTGCAAATAGTCGAGCGCGAATCGCGTGGGAAAATCGCGGATTTCGTCTTCCACAATGGCCCTGAGGTCTTCGTCATAGACCTCTTTCTTTTTGTCGGCCACTTTGACGAACCGCTCGTACGCGATGTTCAATTCCCGCTGATCGAGATGAAAGCCGAGCTCCTCCAAGCGATGGCGCAAGGCGTGTCGCCCCGAGCGCGCGGTGAGCACGATGCTCGATTCGTCCCACCCCACGGATTTGGGATCGATGATTTCAAAATTTTCGCGGTCTTTGAGCACGCCGTCTTGGTGGATGCCCGAGCTGTGTGCAAATGCGTTGGCCCCCACAATCGGTTTGTTGGGCGGGACGACAATACCCATCAAGCGGCTGACCAAGCGGCTCGTGTTGGCGATTTCGCGCGTTTCGATCGCCGTGTAAAACGCGAAGAAATCCCCGCGCGTTTTGAGGGCCATCACCACTTCCTCGAGCGACGTATTGCCCGCGCGTTCGCCCAAGCCATTGACGGTGCATTCGACTTGGCGCGCGCCGTTTTTGAGGGATTCGAGCGCGTTGATGGTCGCCATGCCCAAATCGTCATGGCAGTGGACGCTGACGACTGCGCGATGGATGTTGGGCACGCGGTCGCAGATATTGCGGATGATCGCGCCGAATTGATCGGGCACGGCATAGCCCACCGTGTCTGGGATGTTGATGGTGGTCGCGCCCGCGTCGATGGTGGCTTCGATCACCTCGAGGAGATAGCGCGGCTCTGTGCGCGCCGCGTCCATCGGAGAAAATTCCACGTCCTCGCAATGCCACTTGGCCCGCGCGACCGCATCCACGGCCATCTGCCGGACTTGATCCGGAGTTTTTCCCACCATGGCGATGTGCCGAGGCGATGTGCCGATAAACGTGTGAATGCGCGGGTTGGGCGCGCCTTTCAAGGCTTCGCCCGCGCGGTCGATGTCTTTGAAAATGGCGCGGGACAGGCCGCACACCACAGGGCCTTCGACCTCGTGGGCAATGCGCCGCACGGCCTCGAAGTCCTGATCGGATGAAATGGGGAACCCGGCCTCGATCACATCGACATTGAGGCGGGCGAGTTGGCGCGCGATTTCGAGTTTTTCGCGCACGGTGAGCGAGGCGCCTGGGGTTTGTTCGGCATCTCGCAAAGTGGTGTCAAAAATAATGACGCGGTCGTCGTTTTTGTCCATGGTGATTCCCTTTACGCGCCAGACAGAGGTGAACGGGCAGACGGAACGGGTCTGGCTGTCTTTTCCACCTGCCAAATGAGATCGAGATCGAGGTCGCCGAGGTCGGCATCCATCTGCATCACCCCCTTTTTTTTCACTGGCGTTATTGGAGTGCGGAGTCCCGCAACAGGGCCACCGTGCCCGTACGCGCGATTTCTTCAATGCCAAAAGAACGGAGCATGCCGATGATGGCTTGAATTTTATCGTAGCGGCCCGTGACTTCAATGGTTATGGAATGCGTGCTGACATCCACGATATTTGCGCGGAACACTTCGGCTATTTGAATGATCTCTGCGCGCGTGGCTGTGTCGGCCTTGACTTTGACGAGCACGAGTTCGCGTTCGACAAATTGCCCCTGCGTGATGTCGATCACGCGGATGACGTCGATGAGGCGGTCCAATTGCTTGACCACCTGCTCGAGCACGCTGTCGTCTCCGCCGACGACAATGGTCATGCGCGAGATGCTCGGGTCTTCTGTCTCGCCGACGGACAAGCTGTCGATGTTGAACCCGCGGCTGGAGAAAAGCCCCGCCACGCGGCACAAGACGCCAAAGTGGTTTTCGACCAGCGCGCAAATCGTGTGTTTTTGAGTCATGAGAATTTTCCCGAATACATGAGGTGACAACGGCCCGTGAATCGATCAAAGGCTCCGTCCTGTTGTGGCGTTGTCGTGAAAGTGGGGAAAGGATCCCGCGCTTAGGCAACGAGAAGGGCGAGGGAAAGGCCCGCGATGAGGATCGGGTGCAGACGCACGCGACCTGTATGGGAAAGGCGCGAAATGCGGATGACCTGCTGTCGCAGTTGTCCACCGCTTCGCAGGGTGGAAATCGGCAATGTGGGAATAGAGCGCATGGCGGGAAACTCGGGGATGGTCGCGATCATCTGTTTCAGATGAAACAACTTACGCAACCCAAGTGGAATATGTCAAGGAAAAAACGGCGAAATGGCGGAATCCATAGCATGTCCATCGAGATCTGTCGAAAAACGATCGCGGATCGCGTCCCTCATTCCCCAATCGCGTAACACTCGACCGCCGTGTTGCCGGGCGTGCGGAATGCCCACCCGGACATGGCGACTTCGGGCACGTTGCGAAATGAATTTTTGACCAAAAAAAACGAGGGCAACGCGCCCACCGTGCCGATGACCCACAGGTTCTTGCGGTTCAAGGCGATGATTTCCTTCATCAGCCGAATCTGTTCGGCTTCGTCGATGGTTTTTTCGATTTGCCAAAACAGTTCGATGCACCGCCGCATATCTTTTGGGGGTTCTTCGCCGCGTTTTTTTTCCGTGCGGTACCACCGTGCGTAATCCACCGCGTGTACCGATTCATCGCTAAATGGAATGAGCCAGCGCGGGTCCAAAACCGCGATTTGCTCATCTGCGCCGCCCCACACGCCCACATCGTGCAACAATCCCTTTTTGCGCTCGTAAAACAACTGCCGCGCTTCTTCCTTGACTTCGGTCTGCACGCCCACCGCCGTCCAATAACTCGCCACGAGTTCCAAAATGCGATTGTTCAGCGATGTCGTTTCGATATAGAGTTTGATCGGCGCGCCATCGGGGCGCAATCGCAGGCCATCTTCTCTGCGCGCGAGGCCCATCTGATCGAGCAATTCGCTCGCGCGGTCCGGGTCGTATTCGGTATAGGCGCGTTCGTACTCCGCATCGTAAAACGGCGACGAGGGCGGCGGGCACACCTGCCGGGGTTTGCCGATTCCAAAGTAATCCGCCTCGTTTAATTCCCCGCGGTTGAGCGCGTGCGACAGGGCTTTTCGAAAGCGGTGATCGCCGATTATTTTTTTGAGCACGGGATCGCGGTGGTTCAAATTCAACGCCAAGATATTCGCGCCTGCCGATCCATTGATCCAATGCACGATCCGATAGTCCCCCTTTTTGCGGCCCTCCATGAACAGGGGGTAATTTTGGAACTGGAGATGCCGGCCCTGCATGCCCATTTCGCCGTTGATCGCCTTGAGGTTGATGGTCTCGGCGTCGAAAATTTCAAAGGTCATGTGGTCGATATAGGGCAGTTGATTCCCATCCGGATCGACTTTCCAATAATAGGGGTTGCGCTCTAGCACCGCAGGGCGCGCAGGCGGCGGCGCGACCACGATCCACGGCCACAACCGCGGAATCTCCGGGTTGCGCCAATCGCGCATGTCTTCAAAAAGCTGTTTCCACAACTCAAAGCCCGCCGCTTCGGTCATGGCCTCGAGCGTTGCCAACGCGGTGTATCGCGGATGAAATTGTTTCAGATAATGGCCGGGATAGCGCAACATCTCATACCCGCGTCCGGATGCTAGTTTCTTGAGGAACAACCCATTGGGCTCGAGAAAGGTGAATCGCACCGTATAGGGATCGATTTTCTCCAATCCCATCACCCGTCCCCGTCGCTTAAAATCTCGGGGCACCACGGGGGTGAGTTCCTCATTTTGCAACACGTCCTCATACCAAAACAGCAAATCGTCAACCGTGAAGGGATGCCCGTCTGACCACCTGACCCCTTTTCGCAAATAGAATGTAAAGCTGCGACCGCCATCGGCGATTTCCCACCGCACGGCCAGATTGGGGATCACGCGCTGCCCCATTGCATCCCAGCGCACCAGGCCTTCATACGCAAATCGGGCTTCGACAATGCCCACGTCGCGCGGCCCTGTGGCAAAGCGCGCCCACGTTCCGCCATACGGCCCGTTTTGTTGCGGAGGGATGATGACCAAGGGGTTTTCGGGCAGGCGTTTTGACACCGGAGGCAAGCGGCCCTCGCGCACCCGTTCCGCGAGCATGGGGGCCTCGCCAAATCGCCCGCCGGACCATTCACCTACCCGATGCACCGCGCCTTCTGCTTTGGGATGGCGGTTGGGAATTTCGCCCCGCGCCATGGGCGCGATGCCCTCTTCGGGCGCGTGCATGAGATCGCCCATCACAGCCTCAAATTCCGATGCCCGCCGTATGGCGACCGGGTCGCGCGGCGACAGGGAATAGGTGATATAACCCATCGCCTGCACCAAAAGCACCAAGCCGGCAAACACCCCCAACAGACCGAGCCACAATTTTATCATCGTCGATTCTCCAAAGGCGATCGCGGATTGCGCGGATTACCCCTCGCCACCCCGCCTCCGCTATGTCCATCTGCGGTTGTTTTCGCCTCGCAGCAAATTGTCGCGGATGAAAGGCGAGCGTCGGGCAAAGTGCCATGCGTAGGGGGGACAGAGGCGTAGATCCTGGGGCCATCTGAAAAAGCGAAAGGTGGATTAGGCCGTGTTGACATTTGAGATCTATTTGTTATTTTGTGCGTATGTGCAAACTGACCCTATCTTCAAAACAGTGGCCTAAAATTCTCGCTTTTATTCGAGAAAGCCCTCGCGTCTATGTCGGGTAGGAAGCCGCCTGCAAACGATTCATTGAAGCGGTTATGTGGGTGATGCGCTCGGGGGGCAATGGCGCCCGTTACCCGAGGCATAATGGAAAGTGGAATTCGGTCTATAAACGCTTTGCCCGCTGGTGTCAGCACGGGGTGTTGGGAGCGCATGCACGCGCATTTTACCTGTGATCCCGATGGAGCCGGGGCGGGTTCAGCGCCAAAGTCCATATCTGCACCGATGCCCACGGCATCCCGCTTCGGTTTCGACTCCTCCCGGGACAAGCCCACGATATCACCCAAGTCGCAGTTGTACACCGCCCTCGTCTTTTGGAGTGGTCAGCCCCCGGCCCAATCGAGACATGAGACCCGCAGGAGCGATGTCGCTCGTCAGATGAGCGATTTTCCGATATACGCCCGATTGACGAATTTCTCGATCTCATCGCTTGCCCGCGCGATGGCTTCAGCGACAAAGCGCGATTTGATGTGCTCATCGAAAAACGCCTCGGCCCGCGCTCGGTTTTCCGCGAGACGCTTTTTCACATCCGCATCGGACATGGACTGCCCGGTCATTTTGAGAAAGACCCGCTCGTGAACGACCGGGTCCGCGCTTTTGGCCCATCCGCGGGCGCGTCTCAAAAATCGATCGGTGGTTTTTCGGTCGATAAAGCCCACGTTTCCATGCCCATCAAATCGATCCAGCACCCCGCCGAGGTTTGGGTGATCGATGGGGAGTTCATCTACATAAGACCACAACCCGCCGATAATGGGCCGCCAGTCTTCAATGCCGTGGACGCGAATGGTCACCACATCTCGAAACGCCTCATCCGCCGTCAGATGCGAGATGTATCCCATCAGCAACACGCGGTCAGGTGGGGCCAGCGTCTGATCATCGGCGAGATCGGGATGCGTTTCAAACATGCCGGGCACGGATTTGCCCCAGGTCTCGCGGCGGTCTTCCGAGTAAAAATGCGATTCGTACTTGCCCAAATTGCCCAGCGAACGCATCGCATCGGGGGCCATAGACCCGGCCAAAAAGTCCGGCAAATACCGCTCGGTTAATGCGCCCAGTTCGGGCAATTCGTGCGCGAGACGCGCCTGCAATTTGAGCAACAGCGCGAAATGACACCGACCGCGAGGCATCCGTTTTCCCTTCTCAATCAAAATCTGAGGCGACCACCGACTCGATCAAAGATATGCCCATCGTCGCAAAATGCCGACCAAACGCCTCGGAGATTTTATGCTTTTGACAGACCGAATGATAATTTCGCCGAATCGCATTGGCGAAAAAGCCGCTTGGCTTCTTGGAACATGGCGCCGTCAATTTCTACGACGGCCAGAACATCTGTCTCTCGAGCGCGCTCCATAAAGTTGAAAAACCGAACGGCTGTGCTCACGTCATATCTAAGTTGCGCGTTCTGCCGTGCTAAGAAGCTGTCTAAAAATTATTGGGACCTAACCCCCTAGCCCCCTTTCCTAAGGAGGAAAGGGGGAATAAAGGCCCTTATTCTTGGGTTTTAATCTGCGAAAAGCGAATGTTTTTGCGACTCTCTCAATGGCGGTCCGAGTTTTTAGATGGCTTCTAAGGGGCGATAAAAGGTCGATAGCCCATGTATAATCGCGGGAAGCCCATTTGTCAACCGAATCGGCAAAAAGCAAAGGGCATGCCCCTCCTTTGCACTTATCGCCAGATGTGGTATTTTATGGGCGGGAAGTTTTGGACAGTAAAAAAGGGAGGGCACATGCCAGCAGCACTCGTCACGGGATCCAGCAGGGGGATTGGCAGGGGCATTGCGTTTTGCCTCGCCGATGTGGGCTACGACATTTTGGTCAACTACGCGGGCAATCGCGCAGCGGCAGAAGAAACCGCAGCCGGGATTCGGGAACGCGGGCAAAACGTCCAGATTTGTCAGGGCGATATAACGCGCATCGAAGACGGCAAACGCCTCGTGGATACAACGCTCACGGCCTTTGGTCGCCTCGATATGCTCGTCAACAACGCCGGCATCGCCCCGCAGGTGCGCGCCGACATCCTCGAAGCCACGCCCGAAAGTTATGAAGAAGTGATGGATACCAACCTCAAAGGCCCATATTTTTTGACCCAATACGCGGCAAATCACATGATCGCGCTCAAAGAACGGGGAAAAATTCAAACGCCGCGCATTGTCGTCATTACGTCCATCTCGGCTTATACCGCGTCGACAGCGCGCGGGGAATACTGCGTCTCAAAAGCCGGATTGAGCATGATGACGCGCTTGTTCGCCGCCCGCCTCGCAGAATGCGGCATCCCGGTCAATGAGATTCAACCGGGGATCATCCAGACCGACATGACCGGGCCAGTCAAAAAAAAATACGACGCCCTAATCGCCGATGGCCTAACCCCCATTCGCAGGTGGGGGCAACCCGAAGACATCGGCAAAGCAGTCGCGGCCATTGCCCTTGGATATTTCGATTTCACAACCGGCGCGGGAATCCCGGTTGACGGTGGATTCCACATGCACAGGCTTTGATTTGCAGAGCGCGTAAAAACGCCTGTCTCATTTGTCAGATTGGGAACTTATCTTTTTTGAAAATCCATTCTGATATGGCCCTCGCAACGCTAAAAACCGCTCGTTCGTTCGATCCTTACCCTTTGCCTTAGGAAGAAAATGATGAAAAAAATCGCCCTTGTTTTGTGTCTGACATTCGCCATTGCCGGATGCGGCGATGACAACCCCGCCAATTCGGGCCAACCCGTCGTGGATCAAACCATCGACCTGCCGGCTGGGAGTTACATCCAATTCCGCTTCACAGTCGATACAGACACACAGCAAAACGTCATTCTGCAAGGCGAGTTCAGCGTTGAGAACGGCACCGTGCAAATGGCAGTGATGAACGAATCCGAGTTTCGGGCCTGGCAAGCGGGCGGAGAACCCGACGTGCTTTACAGCCCGGGCAACACCGCTGGCGAGACCTTTCGCCTGCCCATTGAAGACAGCGATACCTACTATGTCGTTTTTAGCAACAGGGGGGCAAATGCCGTCGCGATCGAGGCCGATATTTCCCTGTTCAGCATCGCCGAGACCGAGGGTTAGGGGCGTCCGGATTGAGGCGAGCGGCGAACCGCGTTTCTATTTTCCCATTGACGACATGAGCGGAGAAAGGTATCATGAGCCTCGTTCTTTCCAAACCACAATGAAGAGGTATTTATGAACATCCCCAAACACGACGTGCTCTTAGTAGGGGGCGGTGGGGCCGGGTTGCGCGCTGCTATCGCCGCATCGGAAGCGTATCGCGGCGCCGATATCGGCGTGGTCTCCAAAGTCTATCCCATGCGGAGCCACACGGTCTCTGCCGAAGGGGGCACGGCCGCGGTCATGCGCGAAGACGACAACTTGGATTTGCACGCCTACGACACCATCAAGGGCAGCGACTTCTTGGCGGATCAAGACGTGGTCGAAGCCTTTGTCAAAGAAGCCGTTGACGAGGTCATCCAACTCGAGCACTGGGGGTGCCCCTGGAGCCGCGATGAAGACGGTCGCGTGAGCGTCCGCGCCTTTGGTGGCATGAGCGTCAAACGCACGCTCTATGCCGCCGACAAAACCGGCTTCCACATGCTGCACGCCCTCTTTCAAACCTCCCTCAAATACGACGCCATCACCCGCTACGACGAATGGTTCGTCACCTCGTTGCTCGTCGACGACGGCCGGGTGTGCGGCGTCACAGCCCTCGACATCCGATCGGGCGACATTTGTGCCATCGCCGCCAAATCCGTCATCATCTGCACGGGCGGCGCGGGCAAAATTTTTCCATTTACCACCAATGCCGCCATCAAAAACGGCGACGGCATGGCCCTTGCCTACCGCATTGGCTGTCCCTTGAAAGACCTCGAGTTCGTGCAGTACCACCCCACGGGCTTGCCCGGCACCGGCATCCTCATGACCGAAGCGTCGCGGGGCGAGGGCGGGCATCTCGTCAACAGCAAAGGCGAACGCTACTTGAGCGAATACGTCCCCGGCAAAATGGAACTGGGGCCGCGCGACATCCTCTCGCGTTCCTTTATTTTTGAACAGGGCAAGGGCAATGTTTTTGAAGGGCCGGATGGGAGCTACGTCCACCTCGACCTTCGGCACTTGGGCGAAAAAGTCATCGACGAAAAACTGCCCTTTGTGCGCGAACTCACCCGCAATTACGTGGGCATCGATCCGGTGTATGAACCCATTCCCGTGCGTCCGGTGGTCCACTACTGCATGGGCGGCGTGCATACCGACATCCACGGCGCGACGCCGATCCCGGGCCTTTACGCCGCAGGCGAAGCCGCTTGCGTCAGCCTCAACGGCGCCAATCGCTTGGGGTCCAACTCGCTGACCGAGTGCTTGGTCTTCGGCGCGCGCGCGGGCAAAGCGGCCGCACAACGCGCTGCGGATACCGAGTTTGCGGATTCGGACTTGATGAACAAAATGGCACAGGACGAGCAACGGCGCATCGAAACCCAGTTTTTTGGCAACGAGGGCACAGAGCGCGTGGCCCATATCCGCGATGATCTCCGCAAAACAATGGAAGAAGGCGCGGGGATTTTCCGCACCGAAGACGCGCTCAAAGCCACCTGCGACGCCATTCGCACGCTCAAAGAACGCTATGAAAATGTCGCCATAGACGACCACTCGCACGTTTTCAATACCGAACTCGTCAACGCCCTCGAGTTGGGTTACATGCTCGACGTGGCCGAAGGGCTCGCACACTCGGCCCTTTTGCGCCGCGAGTCCCGAGGGTCGCACGCGCGTTCAGATTGCGAAGATCGCGACGACGAAAACTTCCTCAACCACTCCCTCGCCTATCGCACAGATGGCGACCCCCGCATCGAGTACCTGCCCGCGACCCTCACGCGCTGGCAACCGGAAGAACGGACGTATTGAGAGGCGAGAGGCGGGGAGAGGGAAGACGGGAGACGGGAGAGGGAAGAGGCGGTTAGCCACAAAAGGCACAAAAGGTGCAAAAGGTGCAAAAGGTGCAAAAGGTGCAAAAGGTGCAAAAGGTGCAAAAGGCAACGGTCAGTCCGCCCCGCCGCCCTGTCCTATCAATCGTAGGGACAGGCCCCCGTGAGTAAAAAAGGGAAAACGGGAGACGGGAGAGGGAAGACGGAAGGCAACCCGACCACTCCGCCGTAGGGACAGGCCCCGTGCCTGAAAGAGGGAAGACGGGAGAGGGGAGACGGGAGAGGGGAGACGGAAGGCAACCTGACCACTCCGCCGTAGGGACAGGCCCCCGTGCCTGTCCGAAGCTGCAAGAGCGGCAGACCATCCAATACGAAATAGGAGCCAGACCATGATCAAAATAGCGCGAGTCGAGAAGCGGTTCAAGAGTCCGGGACCGCAGCCCAATGGGTTGCAGGCCGCGGGCGATGGGTTGTGGATCATCGATCAGGTGGATTTGAAAATCTACAAAGTGGATTGGGAAACGGGCGAGGTGCTGTTTGAGGCGCAGACGGATACGGATCACTCGAGCGGGATTACGCTCGGCGGCGGGCATGTGTGGGTCGCATCCACGTTTGAATTGCAGATCGCCAAACTCGACATGGCAACCGGGAAAACCCTTGCAAAGTACGAGTCTCCAGGCGTCCGCATCGCCTCGTGGCGCGAAGGCATAGAAGGCGCGACAGCAACCGGGGCGCACGGCTTGGAATGGCGCGATGGCAAAATTTACATCGCGTCTCCCCCGTCGCAACACGTCCATGTGGTGGATGCCCAAACTTGGACCGAGGAACGCGCATTTAGAACGCCGGGCCTCCGCAACCACGGCTTGGCATGGGAAGGAGACAAATTGTGGGTCGCAGACACGTCGGCAGGCACGGTGAACTTGCTCGATACCGCAGACGGGCGGGTGTATGACGTCATCCGCGTGCAAGCGCCGGACGAAGTCCACGGCTTGACCATGCACGACGGCGTCCTTTGGTACTGCGACGCCCATAACCGGGATATCGGTCGGTTGATCGTCGCGTGAAAGACAATCGCATTCCCACAAAGGAGCGTTTTCCATGACCGCTCGAAAGTGTGAAATCGCAGAGGTCGAACACATCTTGTTGCGCGTGCCGTTTCATCCGCGCTGTGCCGTGGTGAAGCAGATTCGCGTGCCGTTTTGGTCGCTCGTGGATGTGTGCAAAGTGACGACTAAGGCAGGCGTGATCGGGTATGGCGAAACCTTGACGCGCTATACGTGGGGGCAGTCCAACGAGAGGCAATTCGCTCGGGTGCGCGGGAAAAACCCGTTTGACTTTTTGTGGGATGACACCTTGGGCGCGGGGTTGCAAATGGCCCTTTTTGACGCGGCGGGCAAAACCCTCGGCGTGCCGTGTCACAAGTTGATGGGGGTGCAACATCGCGCGTCTTGCCCGGTGTCGTGGTGGGCGCAAGACCGCACGCCCGAAGAATGGGCGATGGAAGCGCGGGCCGCCGCGAATCACGGATTTACGACGATGAAGGTCAAGGCGCGTCCGTGGTTTTATCCGGAGGAACAATTCGAGGCCATCGCGCAATCCGCGCCGGATTATTTTATGATCGATGCGGATTTCAATGCCCTGCTGTTGGGCGTTGATCAGGCCGCGCCCTTGATTCGACGCTTGGAGGATAAGTATCGCCAGTTGGCGATGGTCGAGACGCCGATTCCGCAAAACGACGTGGCGGGCAACGCGCTGTTGCGCCAAAAGATCGCCAGCCCAATCGCCATGCACTTTGGCAACCCGCCCTTCATGATGGCGGTGCGCGAGGGCGTGTGCGACGGGTTTGTCATCGGCGGCGGCGCGAGTCGCGTGATCAAACAGGGCACGCTGGCCGCCGAGGCGAATTTGCCGTTCTGGCTGCAACTGGTGGGATCGGGCCTGACCACGATGTGGGGCGTGCATCTCGGCGCGGTGCTGTCCCATGCGCGCTGGCCCGCGATTCCGTGTGTGAATATTTGGGCGCATCCGCTCATCGAAAATTTCGACGTGAAAGGCGGGCACATCCGCGTGCCCACCGCGCCGGGATTGGGCGTTGAACTGGATTGGGATGTGATCGAGCGGTACCGCGTCGATCCGGATTTTAAGCTCGCCGAGAAACGCCAGATCCACACGATATACTGGCCCGATGGCCGCGAGACGCATTACGCCGATGGCCGCTATCGCGACGATTTTTCAGCCGGCCGACTGACGGGATTTTTGCCGGGCATTCGCCTGGAACTGAAATTGGACGATGGCTCAGCGGCGTTTGATCGCGCCTATCGGGAATTATTTGGAAAAGGCGGGGAGACGGGAGACGGAAAGGCGGGGAGACGGGAGACGCAAGAGGGAAGACGCAAGACGGGAGACGCAAGAGGGAAGGCGGGAGAGGGAAGATGGTAGGGACAGGCCTCGTGCCTGTCCGAACATTCAACCCCGGAAGGCGGGGAGACGGGAGACGGGAGACGGAAGAGGTAAGGCGGAAAGGCGGAAAGGCGGAAGACGGAAGACGGAAGAGGTAAGGCGTAAGACGGGAGACGGGAGACGGAAGATGGTAGGGACAGGCCCCCGTGCCTGTCCGAACATTCAACCCCGGAAGACGGAAGAAGCCGCCCGACACCACCCCAAGAAGCCATCTAAAAATTATCGGGACCTACCCCCCTGGGCCCCCTTCCTGCGAGGAAGGGGGGAATCAAGGCATCCTATTTTCGCGGTCTGTACGGTTTTGACCTGCGAAAAGTGAATGCTTTTGCGACTCTCTCAATGGCGGCCCGAGTTTTTAGATGGCTTCTAAGGCATACGAGAAGCGAGAGGGGTTGGGCGGCCCTTTCACCTCTCGCCTCTCGCCTCTCGCCTTTCGCTTTTCGCTTTTCGCTTTTCGCCTTTCGCCTTTTGCCTCTCGCTTTTCGCCTCTTGCCTTTTGCCTCTCGCTTTTCGCTTTTCGCTTTTCGCTTTTCGCTTTTCGCCTTTCACCTCTCCCGCCTTCCCTCTCCCGTCTTCCCTGATTTTCAAACCTCTTCCCTGATTTTCAAAGGAGATCGTCATGGCATTTAAGCTCGGATACTGTGCATTGCGGTGGAAAA
The DNA here is from genome assembly GCA_965242535.1 of Candidatus Latescibacterota bacterium. GTDB lineage: Bacteria > Latescibacterota > UBA2968 > UBA2968 > UBA2968 > VXRD01. Next base: position 1,860,840 of record OZ251458.1, on the reverse strand, counting down.
ATCCAGATTTGGAACGGTCGCTCGAGGCCCTTAAAAAAGCGGGATGGGATGGTTGGGAGTGCCGCTTGCCGTTGGATTGGTTGGGGCCGGCGGGTCGGGTGCGGAAAATTTGCGACAATGTGGGGTTGCCCATGGCGGTGTACACCGCGCAGGGGTCGCCCGAGACTCCGGGGTGGGAACACCGAGAGCGCAACATGCGACGGATCGATTTTGCCGCCGAGATGGGCGTGGATTGCTTTATGTACATGAGCGGACGCAAGCCCGAAGGCCGAGCGGTCAACGCAGACGACATCGCGCGATCCGCCGAAGCAGCGGACGAGTGGGCCGAGTACGCGGCGCAATACGATTTGGAATTGAGCTATCACATCCACACCAATCTGCTGGTCGATTCAAAAGAGGACTGGCAGTTGTACACGCGCCATTTGCAAAAGGCCAAATTGTGCATCGACGTGTCACACGCCCAGCTGTGGGAGTACGACGCGGCCCAATCCCTGCGCGATTTTCGCGATCAGCTCAACTACGTGCATTTGCAGGATTGGGCAGACGAAAATATCGCGCGCGACGAGGACGGGCGGTTCATGCCCAAATGGGTTTCCGTGGGCGTTGCCGAGGCATTGGATTTCCCCGCGCTGGCAAAGGTGCTCGGCGATACGGGCTACGACCGCTGGGTAACGGCGTGCCCGGGCGCGCCGCCCTACGAGGGCGAAGATTCGCTGAGCGAAGCGACCCGCAGCGCCGCGATGTATCGGTATTGCCGCAACGCGGGGTATTGAAAAGGTGAGAGAAGTGGGCGCTCAAAGTGTACAGATCAGCGATGATACCTTGACGTTGGAGATCGTTGACGGACGAACGATCAGCGTGCCCTTGATGTGGTATCCCCGTCTTTGGTACGGTACGCCGCAAGAGCGCGAGCACTGCGAAATTTTTGGCGATGGTGCGTATGTCCATTGGCCGGATTTGGATGAAGACCTGACTGCGGAAGGCATTTTGAGGGGATACCGTTCGGGAGAAAGCCCCGAATCCCTGAAGAAGTGGCTCGAAAACAGAAAGGGAAAAGGCCGGCAAAGTGCCTAGCATTTCCGCTCGATATTTTTTGGGGACAGGCCCCTGTGCCTATCTTCGTGCCCGAACGATGAGGCCGATTGCTGATTTCCAACGGTCAGCAGTCCGTCACCGTTCATCCCATCTCCCGTAGGGATAGGCCCCTGTGCCTGTCCTCGTAGCCGACGCCGGCAAAGTGCCTAGCACTCGATTTTATCGGATTTGTTTGGGTCATTTTTTGAGAGCGAATCGACATGGCGCGGAGTATTCCCGACAATCCTTTTTATCACCCGATCATCGATTGCGATATTCACAACGCATTGCCCAGGTTGGAAACCCTGATTCCGCATTTGGAAGACCACTGGGTCGCTTACATCGACGAATCGGCATTTGTAGGGCCCAATGCGAGTGATTATCCGCCGCGCGCGCCCACCTCTGCGCGGGAAGGCACAAAGCCGAAAGGCGGGCCGCCGGGGTCGGATTTTGGGTTGCTCAAGGCGCAGGCATTGGATGCGTGGGATATCGAAATCGGGATTTTGACGTGTGCGTACCGCGTGCAAAGCGTACACAACGAGGACTTGGCCGCGTCTCTCGCAACCGCGATCAATCAGTGGCAAATCGAGGCGTGGCTCGACAAGGACGACCGGTTGCGCGCCTCCCTCGTCCTGCCGAGTCAAAACCCGGTGCTCGCCGCGCGCGAGATCGAGCGATTCGGCGAGCATCCGGGATTCGTGCAGATCATCCTCCCGGTCCGGTCGTACGAACCTTATGGCAAGCGCGCGTACGACCCGATGTTCGATGCGGCGGTCAAACGCGACTTGGCGATTGGGATTCACTACGGGGGCGCGCCGAGCTTGCCGCCCACGCCGGTGGGATGGCCTTCGACTTATGTCGAGGAAATGGCCGATATGGCGCAGGTGTTTCAGTCACAGGTGCTGAGTCTGATCGCAGAAGGCGCGTTTGATCGGTTTCCCGCGTTGCGCGTGGTGCTCATCGAAAGCGGCTGGACGTGGATGCCCGCGTGGATGTGGCGATTGGACAAGGAGTGGAAGGGCTTGCGCCGCGATACGCCGTGGGTCAAGCGACCGCCATCGGACTACATCCGCGAGCACATTCGGATGACCCTGCAACCGATGGACGCGCCGCCCGAAGCCGATGACTTGCTGCAAGTGATGGGGCATCTCGACTCGGACGACATGCTGATGTTTTCGACCGACTATCCCCATTGGCACTTTGACGCGCCGATAGACGCGATGCCCAAGGGCCTGTCGGATTCGCTTCTGGGCAAAATCCTGTGCGAAAATGCAAAGGCGTTTTATGGATTTTAAGGCGGGGAGACGGGAGAGGGGAGACGGGAGAGGGCATTTGTACCAACTAATTGTTTCGGTGTGGTCTTCAGTTGCGTATTTTAAGGGGGTTCTGTCCTTGTCAAATCCCCCCAATCTGCCCGGAGGTGTCCATGCCTGTCGCTCCCGCTTCTCCGATCGAGACCACCCTGGGCGATATCGAAGGGGTTCTCCAAGCGTGTCTCCAAACCATGGATCCCGATCCGGATCCCGAAGGGCCGGGTCGGCCCCGCATTTTGCCGGCCTTGGCCTTGTGGGCCGGGTTATTGGTGTGTCTCTTACGCGGTTTCAAAAGCCAACTTGCCCTTTGGCGGTTGTTGTGCGAGCGTGGGTTGTGGTTTTTTCCCCGCTTCAGTGTGACTGATCAAGCGGTCTATCATCGGCTCGCCAAAGCCGATCCTTCCCCTTTGGCACGCCTCTTTCAACAGATCAACACGGTCTTAGCGGATCGGTTGCCTCAGGCGATTTATCCCGGTTTAGCCCCCTTTGCCAAAGCTGTGGTCTGTATCGATGAGAGCACCTTGGACAAAATCAAGAAAAAACGCCCTGCATTGCGCGACGTGCCCGATGGCGATTCGCAACTTTTACCCGGCAAGATGGCCGGTCTCTTTGACGTGCGGCGTCCACAATGGCGGCGCCGCCGGTTTCATCGGCATCCGCATCAAAACGAGAAGGTCGCCGCCCGCGCCTTCGTCGCCGATTTGCCTGCGAAGACCTTAATTCTTGCGGACTTAGGCTATTTTGGATTTGCGTGGTTTGATTGGCTCACCGACAAGAAATACGACTGGCTCAGTCGCTTACGTGCCAAGACGAGCTCCAAAGTCATCCACACCTTCTCTCGCGACGACAAGGTCTTTGATGGCTTGGTTTGGTTAGGGGCCTATCGGGCAGATCGCGCAAAGCATGCGGTGCGCTTGGTCACCTTTTGGCAAGGACGAAAAAAGCACAGCTCTATTACGAATGTGTTAGACCCCAAAACGTTCACGATTAAGGCCATCGCACGCACGTATGCGCGCAGGTGGGACATTGAGATGGCCTTCGCATGGGTTAAGCAACATTTGCATCTGCGTCTGTTGGGGTCCTCCAAATCGGGGGTTATCCAGCAACAGCTCTGGGCAACGATGATCATGGCACAAATCCTGCAAGCCCTGCGCTTGGAGATGGCTCATCAAGCCGGGGTAGACCCCTTTGATGTCTCTCTGGCTTTATTGGTTGAGTATGCCCCGCGCTATGCCTATGAAGGACGGGATCCCATCGCCATTTTCGTGGCACGCGGACGGGACTTAGGCTTTATTCGGCCCTCGAGACGCACCCGTATCCGAGCCCCGGTCATCGCGCCTCAGGCCCGGCAACCGGCTCCTCCCGACCTCGTCCTCATCCGAACCCCGCGCTATGCCCAACGCAGGGCAAAAAACCGATGAAAACGAATGAGTTGGTACAAATGCGGGAGAGGGCCGCCCAACAGCCCCCAAAACCCGACGCACTTCGTAGGTTTGTAGATTTGTAGGGCTTTGTTGCATAAAAACCTGTAGCGTCAAATTCGTCCCTTTCCCCTTGGGTTTAAGCATTTTTTTGGACGGGATAGGACACCGGTTTGGCGATCGCCAAGAGGTGATTGAGCAGAGCACAGCCGAGGCGTGCCTCGGTTTGTTGGTAATCCGTCCGGCGCGCGCGCAATGTTCTCCCGATCAGCCGTTTGTAACGCCCGAGATGCGTTTCAACGATCGAGCGGCGGTGATACCGGCTCGTTCTTTTCCACTTGCTCCGACCATGGCGTCGGATCGCCCGGAGGGTTTCATCCCGGGCCAAGGGTGGGGCGTTACAATTTCCGTGCTGTTCAATTTTCGCGTTCCGGCGCGGGGGAATGCGGGGGTGGATCGGCACGCCTTGTTTGGGGTTGGCCAAGGCTTGAAAGACCTTGCGTTTATCATAGGCACCATCGGCCGTAAAGGTCTGCACAGGTGTTGGGACTTGATCGAGCAAGGGCGCGACCTGCGAGGCGTCATCTTGTCCGGCCGAGGTCAGGGTCTGCGCGACGATTTCACCGGTGGCTTCCAGGACGCCGATGTGCCATTTACGCCACGTACGCCGCTTGCTCCACCCATGTTGACGGACTTTCCATTCGCCTTCCCCATAGACTTTCAGCCCCGTGGAATCCACCACCAGGGGCATCGGCTCATGGCGCGGTTGAACCGGCAAAGCCACTTTTAAGTCTGCGTGGCGTCGCGACAAGGTGGTATGATCCGGCACGGCTAAATCCACGCCCATCCATTCCAAAATGGAACTGAGAAAGCCCTCGGTCTGGCGCAAGGGCAAGTGAAAAAGCAAACGCATCATCAACGCCGTTTGAATCGCCAACGCAGAATAGGTGTACGAAGAGCCGCGCTGGGTCGGCCCCTGATAATACCCCGCCTTAATCGCTTGCGGCGAAAGCCACATCGTCAGACTGCCGCGTTGCTTGAGCCCCGCATCGTAGGCCGCCCAGTTCCGGACCCGATAGACCGTCTGGCACCGACGGCGACGACGCGAGGGAGATGCCTTGACGGAAGTAGCGGAAAGGGTTATTTTGGGCATGACAGGTTCCTGATGAGAATGGGTGGTTTTTTATGGAAAAACGCATGCCCAATCTACAAAGGAGCCTGTCTTTTTGCAACCCCCAACCCGACCAACACCTATTTATGCAACAAAGCCGATTTGTAGTATGACCCTTTTCACATGGAGACCCCGATGAAAATGTTCTCGATTTTGATGCTCGGATGCTTGCTCGCAACATCGGCGTGGGCCGCGGATAGCCAAGTGGATTCGCTGTATCGCGCCGCGCTGTCGCGCATGAACGAGATCGACCCCAAAGAGAGTGTCGATGCCTTCAAACAGGTGCTCAAGAAAGATGGCAAGTACGCGCCCGCACTCGCGCAACTGACCCGGCTCTACATTCGGCTGGACACGCCCGAGTTTCGGCGCAGGGCCGTGGAAGCGAGCAAAAACGCGATTCGGATCGATCCCGAAAATTTGCAGTACCAACTCCTGCACGGCGAGGCGTTGTGGAACCGGGGGTTTCAGCATCAGGCCAAGGCGCATTACGAAAAGGTGATCGAAAAATTTCCCAATGCCGCGGTTGCGGCGTACGACGCCGGCCGCCATGTGTTGGGCGAATACATGATCACGCGCGACCGCGTCTTGTCGCGGCGGGGGGCGATTCGGTCTTTTGCGAAAAACGAATACGACCAAGCCGTGATGCTGTTGGAAAAGAGTTTGGAGATCGACGCGGGATATCGGGATTCGCATTATCTCTTGGCCCTCGCCCATTTGGAGCACCGCAGAATCCCGTCCATGCAAAAGGCGATGAATCGGATGATGCGAAAATTCCCCGACGACATCGACGCGCAGTTGTTCTTGGCCTATTCGCACCAAATTCGGGGCGATCTGTTAAAAGCCAACAAATTGTACGAACAGGCCATCGCGGGCATGGGGCCCGAACAGCGCGAAATGATGGAATCGGTCGAACTCATCGCGTCCAAAGAAGAGCATGCGCGCATCTCCAAAGCCCTAAAAACCGGCGCGGACGACGCGTGGCGCGACTCGCCTGCTCTGACGCAATTTTGGAATAAAAACGACCCGCTGTTTCTCACGAACCACAACGAGCGGCGGATGGAGCACTACGGCCGCGTGGCGTACGCAAATTTGCGCTTTAGCGTGCCCTCGCGCAATATCGAAGGCTGGAAGACCATCCGCGGGCAGACGTACATCAAATACGGCAAATACCTGCGGCGTACGACGGGCGTGGTCCCCATGTTCAAGGAGACCTGGTACTACGGCGGGTACCGATTCACCTTTCAAAGCGTGAACGGCGTGGACGGTTGGGGGTTTGCAGGCGAAGTGGGGCCGAGCAACACGGTGGAACTCATCGACGGGGATCCCAATGCAAAACGCACGCGCAATGTCGATGCCACGCAGGTGGCTTCAACGCTCTTCAAAAAATCCACCAACCCGCAATGGGCGAGCGACAAGATGCGCGAGGAGTATTTCGAAATTCGAAATCGCGCGGCGTTTAAGGAGAAAGAAGCGCGGTTTGTCGATCCCTTCCAGAGCCGGAAATACTCCTTGCCGCATCAGCTTACCGCATTTCGCTCGGGCGATCAGATGCGCTTGGAAATCGCCTACGCCATTCCCTTGGACAAACTCAAAGCGAGTGACGAGCAGGCCCTGGTCATGGATGACGGCTTGTTTTTGTTCGATTATTTGTGGCGCGATATCTATCGCAACGTGCGACCCTTGGGGCAAAAGCAACCGGCAGGGGGCGGCGGCCCGCAGTACTTGCTCGGTCAACGCGCGATGACCTTGCCCCAAGGCACGTACAATGTCGTGATCGAAGTCGGCGACCGGGTCAGCGGATCCGTCGGCACGTTCCGCACGGAACGCCTGTTGACCGTGTCCGAATCCCGCTTGGACATGAGCGACCTCTTGCTCGCCAAGCAGATCGAAATGGTCAACCCCTTTCCGGAAAAACGCACGGACTTGCGGATCGCCCCCAATCCACTGCGCGCGTACCGCTCGGGCGGCTCGGCCTTCGTCTATTTGGAAATCTACAACCTGACACAAGACGACTTTGGGCGCACGGAATACCAAATCACGTACAGCTTGAACGTGCCCGAAAAAGAGGAAGTCAATCCCGCGATGTTCGGCGCCGTGGCCCTCAAAAAAGTGGGCGGCCTGCTGATCGTGCCAACCGCCGAAGAACTGGCCGCAGAACGAGGGGAAGAACTCTCTAGCAATGAGATCCTCGCCGCGGGCAGCGCGCTCGACGGCACGGATGGCGTCGACATGCCAGACGAAGATGCCCTCGCCGGCGATGCCATGGCCGGCGGCGAGGAATCGCTCAAAGCCCGCCCCGTGGAATTTGAAGTGCAATACGTGTTGCCCGAGCGCAACCTCATGGCCGAATCCCTCGAAGCACTGCGCCGCGCAGGGCAACAGAGTACCACGTCGATCAGTTCGATGTACGCAGGCGATAAACCCGACGACTTCACCTTCTTGGAAATCGATCTGTCCAAAATGCCGCGCGGGGTGTACAAACTCGATGTCGCTGTCGCGGATATGAAGAGCACCAAACAGGTCAAACGCAACGCCATCTTCCGCGTGCGCGAGTAGGGCCTGCGACGAGGAGCACGACGATATCCCCGTTGCCGCCGAGGCGCGGGGATCCGAAGATACCAACGGGGATCAGCACAGGGACAGGCCCCGTGCCAGTCCGCGCATTTGTGGTCATCGGTTAGTCACTCCACCCCATCAATCGTAGGGACAGGCCCCCGTGCCTGTCCTCAAACAACCCCACGCCGATGAGATGATCCTCATCCCAATCGTAGGGACAGGCCCCCGTGCCTGTCCGTCAAGTGAGTCATTTGTTCCAAATCACTTTTTGGAGGTAAACCATGAAGTACCTGTTAGCAGTGGGCATTGTTGTCTTGACCTTGGGGATGGTTGCCTGCGGTAATACCCCTACCAGTCCAGAGGAAGAAAATACCCTTACCGGTCCAGAGGAAGAACTCGTCGGCACATGGAGGTTTGAGGATACGGATTTTATCAGGGTGTTCTCTGACATTTTTGAAGACTATCTCGTCGCTCAAGGCGAGAGCCGATCTCAAGCGAGGGCGATTGTTGATTCCGCATTCGTCGGTGCCGAAAATCTGAACGAACGTCTGAGATTCACACTGCGTCTCAACGCGAACAAGACTTGGAATGATGACCGGGGCGGTGCGGGAACTTGGCGCGTTGATGGCAATGATCTCGTTACCATTGATGAAGATGGCACTGTTGAGAGAACGAGATACTTTTTGGATGGAGATGACTTAACGATCATATTCACAAAGACTTGGTTCTTAGAGGCCCTTAGACAAGATGAAAATTTCGATGCAGAGGTGTACACTCTGTATAATCAGGTCTTGCAGGAAGACGATGTTTTTCGGTTCTTTCTCAAAAGGAGATAGAGCATGAAACTCGAGGAACGCTATACACAGATCGACACGGCCGAGCGCATGGTCGATTCAGACGCTTATTCGCGTCTTCTCTGTTGACAAAAAGTATGAAAACGCGAATAATTTGAGCGTTTGACGCCGCACGCCGTAGGCACAGGCGTAGCCAACGCATCGAAGGCAACAAACAATGCTTTAGGACCAAAGTTTTAGAAAAGCGAGCCACGTCGGTGCGGGTTGGTGCGTATCAAAATTTGGTACAATTTAATTTACGGAGTAATTAGTTGGTACAGATGGCCCCTGTGCCTGTCCGTTCCCCTCGTTATCGAGATCATTTTTTTTTAGGAGGATTCACAATGCTTGCATTTGACACACTCAAGGCTGCCCTGCGGTTGCAGAATGAAGCGGGCTTTGACGAGCGCCAAGCGCGGATTTTGGTGGCGACATTTGCCGAGGATCTCGGCGAGGAGCTCGCCACGCGGGATGGGTTGGCACAAACCGAGGCCACCCTGCGGAGCGATCTGGAGAAAACCGAGGCCACCCTGCGGAGCGATCTGGAGAAAACCGAGACCACCCTGCGCGGCGAAATCGAAGCTCTGCGTGCCGATATGGAGAAAATGGAAGTCGCTCTGCGCGGCGAAATTGCCGCTCTGCGCGCCGAGATGGAAAAACTGGAAGTCGCCCTGCGCGCCGAGATCGAAGCTCTGCGTGCCGAGATCGAAGCTCTGCGTGCCGAGATCGAAGTCCTGCGCGGCGAGATCGAAGTCCTGCGCGGCGAGATGAAGAAACTGGAAGTCGCTCTGCGCGCCGAAATTGCCGCTCTGCGAAGTGATATGGAGAAAATGGAAGTCGCTCTGCGCGGCGAAATTGCCGCTCTGCGCGCCGAGATGAGAGCACTTGAACTGCGCCTGACGATCAAGTTGGGCGGCATTCTCGTGCTCGCCCTCGGCTTGATGACCGCGATCAACAAATTGATCGGTTCAACCCCGCCGATCCCCTGATGGTTCATTTCACCTATTTTCTGCGTTGCCCCAACGCTGGATACCCTCGACCTTTGGACGCGGATGAAAGTCACGAGACTCCGGCGTTGGCAACACCTGTGCTTGCGCGTGCGCCTAAGCGACGCGCTTGCGGTTGATCGAACTACTAACGCCTCTCGCCTCTTGCCTCTTCCGTCTCCCGTCTCCCGTCTTGCCTTTCCCCTCTTGTATCTTCGGACAGGCACGGGGGCCTGTCCCTACGGTTGAGATTGCTTCTCCCTTCTTCCTTCTCCCGTCTTCCCTCTTGCCTCTCCCGTCTCCCGTCTCCCCTCCCATGACCGACACCCTCTCAATCGCCGCCCAAACCCTGTCCGCCGTTTCCTGCGACCGAGTGTTGCGCGACCTCAATGCGTTTTGGGCGCGGCGAGATGCGGACGATATCATCTTAGACCTATCGAATCTGAACTTTGCCGATCCCTACGGCATGGGCATGTTGTGTTTGATCGGCCGGCATTTGAGCACCAAATACTGGGACATCGCTTGTCGCCTGCCCGCGGATTCGGATATCGAGAGTTATTTGACGCGGATGAACGTGTTCGACATCCTGCGGGCTTATGTGACCGTGGAACGCACGCCGCAAATGGGACGACCGCCGGTCCACAACGAAAGCCTGTTGGAAATGACGGCCATCGAGCAACGGGGGGATATCGAGCAGGTGTTGGGCGTGATCGAAGCGCGGGTAGGGGCTATTTTGAGCGCGGAGTTGCGCTATACCGTGCGGGAGATTACGGGCTTCAAGAATGTGGTGGCCGAGTTGTGTCACAATATTCTCGACCACAGCGGGGATAAGGGATTCGTGGTGGCGCAACGCTATGTCCATCACAAGTCGCAGCGAAAATTTGCGATTATCGGCGTGTGCGACTTGGGCATGGGCATTCGGGAAAGCCTATCCACCAAGCACGAGGCGTCTCGGTGGACACACGGGCAGGCGATCCAAATGGCGGTTCAAAAAGCGGTCTCGCGGGGCGACACGCGGGGCTTGGGCCTATACATCGTGAAACAAATCTGCCTCGAAAACGACGGTAGCCTCCACATTCGCTCGGGCGATGAACGGGTGTGCATTCGCGGCGACCGCACCTGGGTGTATCCGTCTGCCATGTTCCCCGGCACGCAGGTGAGCATCAGGCTTGACGAGAAGCTGTGAGGGGCATCGACGGAATGGGGTACAGCGGGCCATCTCTCAGGTCAGCTCTCGCGGGGCTGGGCTGTACAAACTCGGCGTGTTCTCTACCATTTTGGGCACGGTGTACGGCGCGTATGACTTGGACGTTCGCACCGCGCACGAAAGCATTCGCGCAATCACTAATGGACGCTGGGATACCCCTATCGTAGGGGGCCCACGACTGATGGGATGCGAGTGACCGGTCGGTCATAGATCAACGGATTCGCTCTCGGTCAGAGCAACGTATCCACCGCCACAATAATTCCCACCGCCGCGGCGATCATCGCCGCGCTCCGCTTTCCCTTTCGCGTTTTTGAACGGCTGATGAGGCGTCGCAGTTGTACCCCACTCTGCGCCTTTCGCCGTCTCGCTCCGATCATGTCCACCCTCCTTTCATCCGCGCAATCCGCTATCAATTTTGTTTTTTTCGATATACTCCCAGTTGATATTCATGCCCAACCCCGGCCTTTGGGGAACGCGGACAAAGCCCTCGTCGTCCATCGGCTCTCCGTGTTCGCGTAGCCAGGGCGCGGGTTCGTCGAAGTCGATGAAGGGATGGAGGAGGCCGCGCTCGTAAAATTCGCCGTTGGACATGGCGCACAAGGCGTGCAAGTTGCCGGGGCCGCCGCCGTGGATTTCGCAGCGCATGCCAAAGGATTCGCATAGGTGGACGGTTTTCATCAGAGGCGTCAACCCGCCCACGTCGCCCACTCCGCAACGGGAAATATCGCACGCGCCGGCTTTGATCCACTCGGCGCGCACATACATTTTGCCCTCGCACGTTTCCGGGCCGCAGATCGGGATATGCGTTTGCTCGCACAGCCAGACGTAAGACGACATGCTGTGTTCGTCCATCGGTTCTTCCATCCAGTAATAGTCGAGTTTTTCAAGCCCTTTGGCCAAGGCGAGCGCGGCTTCGCGGTCGTAATAGTGATAGGGGTCGAGCATGAGCGGCACATCCGGGCCGACGGCTTCGCGCACCGCAGCACAGGCTTCGAGGTCGCGTTTGACACTCGGCGCGCCCTCGTAGGGCGGTTGCCACGTGTGGAGTTTGAACGCGGGATAGCCGCGCTCCATGCACCATTCGGCGAATAGCGCATATTCCTCGGGCGTGCTCAAACCGCCTTCGAGGTCGTCGCCGCACATGGTCGAGGCATACGCGGGCACTTTGTCGCGGTACCCGCCGAGCAATTTGTAAACCGGCTGATCGACCGCACGCCCGGCCAGGTCCCACAACGCGAGGTCGACCGACATGATCACTTTGTCGGACAGCGTGCCCAAGTTGAGCCGTTGCCGATGGTTGAGATCGCGCCAGATTTTTTCGCGCATAAACGGATCTTCGCCGAGCAACGCGGGCTTGACCACGTTGTGGATCACCTCGGCATTGGTGCCAAACCAGTACCCGCACACATCCTCGTCGGTCGAAATTTTGAGCAAGGTCTGAACGGCTTCGCGTTCCGGCCCCGGATGCCCGTGTCCGTCGCTGTCGCGCTCGGTGTTGGAAATGTACGCAAAGCGAATGGTCTCGACATCGGTGATTTTCAAGGGAAACTCCTTTCGAGGAGAGAAGTGAAAGGCGAAAGGCAGGCCGCTATCAGACCCTATCCACCGGCTCACTGCTGAACGCCGATAGCTAAGATACGAGAGATGAGATAGCTACTGCATTCGCCATTCAAAAAACAAAAGATCAGTGTCGGCCCCAATCCGTCGGCGGATGCGAGGACAAGCACTCGGTCACAGATCGACGGATGCGCTCTCGGTCAGAGCAACTTATCCACCGCCACGAGAATGCCCACCGCCGCGGCGATCATCGCCCCGAGCCGCAAGGTCATGCGTTGCTCGAGATCGCGCATCTCACTCCGCAACACCGCCGCCATCTTTTCCATTTCCCCTCTCAGCGTCGTTTCGGTTTTCTCCAGATCGCTTTTCAAAGCGGTCTCGGTTTTCTCCAGATCGCTTTTCAGGGCGGTCTCCGTTCTCTCCAGATCGCTTTTCAGCTCGAAGATCTGGCCTTGCAAAGCGGTCTCGGTTTTCTCCAGATCGCTTTTCAAAGCGGTCTCCATTTTCTCCAGATCGCTTTTCAGGGCGGTCTCGGTTTTCTCCAGATCGCTTTTCAAGGCGGTCTCGGTTTTCTCCAGATCGCTTTTCAGGGCGATCTCGGTTCTCTCCAGATCATTTTTTGTCGCCAGTTCTTCACCGATGCCTGCGGCAAAAATGGTCACCAAGGCACGCGCTTGGTGTTCTTCGAATCCCGCTTCCTTTTGCAACCGCACGGCTGCCTTGAGGGTATCGAATCCAGTCATGGTGTTGCTCCTTTCCTATTGAATGATGGGTATGGGATATTTACGGGAAAAGGCCGAGCCGCATCCATTGTTGCCGTGCTGCGACCTGTGACGCACTATTCATCCTCAAGCACACTACTGTTGCTCGACCAAGCGGCGTTCTACCCACAATTTCTCCGCTCTCGTTCGCATGAAAATGATCTCTCCATCGATCTCGGCGGGGATGGAATAAACGGACTACAGCCTGTGTTTCGGGATCCCTGCCGCTAACTTTTGTGGCTTTATAGAGATTGCAGGCACGGCAGGCCAAGGCCCAGTTTGCGAGGTGATCACCGCCGCCACGAGAGACGGGCACGATGTGTTCAACCTCCATTGGAAAATTGAACACGGCTTCCGGGGCATGGCAATATTCACAGCGATGTGCGGCGCGAAGTGCCACTTGGGTATAGTGCGGATTCATCGCGCTAACTCGTCCGCAAGGGCGGCCGATCGAGCCTTAGATGCGTGTAACTCCGCTTCGATGAGTGTCTCCAGTTCGATCCGCTCATCACTAGGCAGGGTATGGCCTCGGTCTCTCGCGGTTCGCCAGCGTGCCATCAATGCCACCAGTCGCTCCTGCTGGGCAGTGGTGAAAAAGGGATCCGGGCGCAAACTTTGCATGATGATCAGTGTACTGGCATCGTCCTCTAACTGTGCTGTGAGAGCATCCAACGCCTCCCCCGCTGTTTTGCCCAAACCGTATCGCGTCCCAGATACCGCATGGTAGGCAAGCGCGCCTCGGACGGTCGGTATAGGCAAAATCGCTACCTTTGTCATGGTGATCATCTCCTTTCACATCTCGGCTTTGTGGACATACAAAAACAAATTTTGGCTTTGAATGCAAGGAGAAAGGGATTGCGCCGCGCCCGTGCATTGTGCGGTTGCACAGACCGAGGTATCGCGCTATTTTGGAGGGCGATTGAACCGCTATCGCAGTCATCCCCCCGTGGATAAAGATGAAAGGTCGTCGTTATGGATGAAGTCAAATTGCCACCGCATTTGGAGCGGTTGACCGATCCGGATTTGGATCTCAGGCGCGTTCGAGGTATGGCGCGCGTGGGGGACGAGGTCGCGTTCGTCATATTGAACGGGTGTTTGTTCCAGTTGACGGCAAACGCGCTCGAGCCGATAGAGGGGTTCGAGTCCGTGGATCGGCTATGGTCGGGCGATGAACACGGCGCGTTGGTCGAATCCGAAAACGCGATTTGGCACGTCGATTTGGCGGGCGACAAGGCGCGGTTGCTCAACCTGCCAAAAGGCGCGGTTTCCCGCGATGTCATAAGGCACGCGCAAGGGCTGATCGCGGTCGCGTTGGTGGACAGATGCCCGGGCGTCGATCCGGACGCGCCCTATTTTTATCCGTCGCCGCGAGGGAAGATAACCCTGTGTCGATACGCGCCAACCGAGGGATGGCGCGACCTCGCCCAAGTGCCAGCGGGATGCAGTGGGTTGAGCATGTGCGGGAACGGGCGCAGAATCGCGTGGCGCGAACCCCTCAATGCGGTGCCCGAAGAAGCGCAGCGCGCGGAGTTTTGCGGATTCGATTTGGACGCGGGCGAAGTGCGCCGCCTGACCGAGGGCGCGGGCAAAGCGGGGCGCGTAACAATGGCAACGGACGGATCGGGCTATCTCTACGAAGCCAACTGCGAAGCCGAGTATCCCATCACCACGCACACGGACGTGTGGTGGGCGTCATGGGATGGCAACGCGCGGAAAAATCTCACGAAAGGCGGGCGATGCGTGGCGCGATTCGGCTGGGGGCATCGGGGAAAAACCGCGTGGGTATCGTTTGTAGAAGGCTTGGAAATCCGCACAAAAGTGCTGGACTTAGACGGCGCCCCAGTCGGCGAATTGGACGCGGACGCGGTATCGGACGTCGTTTGGATGCGCGATGGGCGGGCCGTTTTTGAAACCGAAGACCGCGAGCGATTTCCCGCAATTTGGACGGGCACGCGCCGCATCCCCTTGCCCCAGCCGGAAAATTGCGAGGACTTGCGCGTGTCGCAACTCGCGTGGAAAGCGCCGGATGGCACGGCTATCGAAGGCATGTTCTACGAAGCCGATGATACGCCAAGGCCCGCGCCCCTGCTCGTATCGGCGCACGGAGGCCCGGCCGCGCCCGTGGAAAATGTGCGGAGCGAGGCGGCGCGCTATCGCCATCTGCTCCGAGCGGGCTATCGGGTTTTTCGCCCGGCTTTTCGCGGGTCTTTGGGGTTTGGCGACGATTTCGCGCGGGGCAATATCGGCTGCCAAGGGCGAGCCGATCTCCACGACATCATTTCCGGCGTGGATTTTTTGATCGATGAGGGAATCGCAACGAGCGATCAGGTGGGCATTTTCGGGGGGTCTTACGGGGGATATATGACCTTGCAGGCCCTGGCATCGACGGATCGCTTTCGCGCAGGGGTCGCGCTGTACGGGTTTATCGACATCCGCCGCATGACGTTGGAAACGGGCGATTTTACCTACGAGACGGAGTACGTGGCCCCCCTGTCATGGCCCATTACAGAACGCACGCGCATCAGCGATGTGTTTCCGCACTTGGGCGCGATTCGCGCACCGCTTTTGTTGCTGCACGGAGATCGAGATCCGATCTGCCCCCTATCGGAATCCAAAGTGACCTATCGCGCCCTAGAGGCGTTGGCCGTGCCCGTGGGCCTCGTGGTCTATCCGGGCGAGGGGCACGGCTTTCGCAAAGCGAATACCCGACGCGACAGTGCGCGGCGGACCTTGGCGTGGTTTTTGAAGTATATGCCGCCCGATCCCTAAGAAGCCATCTAAAAATTATTGGGACCTACCCCCCCGGCCCCCCTTCCTGCGAGGAAGGGGGGAATCAAGGCGTCCTATTTTCGCGCTATGTATGGTTTTGACCTGCGAAAAGCGAATGCTTTTGCGACGATCTCAATGGCGGTCCGAGTTTTTAGATGGCTTCTAAGAAGCCATCTAAAAATTATTGGGACATCGTAGGGACAGGCCCCTGTGCCTGTCCGAAGATACAAGACGGGAGACGGGAGAGGTAAGAGGCGTAGTGGTCAGCGGTCAGTTCGCCATGTAACCATCACCCGTAGGGACAGGCCCCCGTGTCTGTCCGCAGTCAATCAAATAGGAGAATCCCCATGAACCAACCCAATGTCATCGTCATCATGAGCGATCAGATGAAGGCCACGGCCAGCCATTTGTACGGCAGCGCGTTTTGCCAAACGCCATCGTTGGAGCGAATGGCGAATGAGGGCGTGTTGTTCAAACACGCGGTGACGCCCCATCCCCTGTGCGTGCCGTGCCGCGTGTCGTTTTGGACGTCGCAATTTCCGCATTCGCACGGGGGACGGCGCAATCAGACCTTGATGCCGGGCGATGCGGTGCATGCGTTTAAGCTGTGGAAAGCCGCGGGCTATCGGTGCGGCCTGATCGGAAAAAACCATTGTTTTGAGCGACAAAGCGATCTCGACTTGTTCGACGTGTGGTGCGAGATTTCCCACGGGGGCTTGCCCCGCGATGCCGCGACAAAGGGGATGGATTGGTTTCGGCCCATCGAATCGATCCACGCGGCGCATGCGGTGCGAAAAAATATGCCGGAGATCAGCCCGCGGTTTTCCCATGCGGTCAGCGATTTCCCACTCGAGGATTATTCGACCGGACTCGTCGCGGGTCAAACCGTGCGGTTTTTGGAGCGAGTTGGCGACGATCCCTTCGCGCTGTGGGTATCCATTCCGGATCCGCACACGCCTTACGAGTGTCCCGAATCCTATGCCATTGCCCCCGATGACGTGGCGATGCCGCCGTGGCGCGCCGATGAATACACCGATGGCACGGCGCCCGAGCGCAACCGCGTGTTGCACGCCATGCTCGGCGTGGGGGACGATCCCATCGAACACGTCAGGGGTTGCGTGGGCGTGTACCACGGGATGGTGCGATTCTTGGACGATGGCGTGGGGCAGATTTTAGACGCGCTGGACCGCCTGCATTTGCGCGAAAATACGATTGTGATTTTCTGCTCTGATCACGGCGATTTTTCGGGCGAACACGCGCAGGTTTCCAAAGGGGGCGCGTTTTACGATTGTTTGACGCGCGTGCCGCTCATCGTCTCGTGGCCGGGGCATATCCCACAGGGCGCGACAGATGAGAGTTGCGTCAATTTGATCGATATCGCGCCGACGGTGTTGCAGTTGCAGGGCCTCGACATCCCGCGTTCCATGCACGGAGAGGGCTTGCCCACAGTGACGGACACGGCGCCGAGAGACGCGGCTTTTTCCGAATACGGCGCGGGAGGCCCGGCATTTGTGATGGCGGATTTGGAACAGCTCGAGAAGCCTTGGGGGCGAAAGACCATCGGACAGTCTTTGCAATGGCGCGAGGCCGAGGGCCGCCGCAAGATGGTGCGGACAGCCGCGTGGAAATACGTACGCGACCCGATGGGGGATCGGGATGAGCTGTACGATTTGGTGAACGATCCATGGGAGTTGCACAATGTCGCAACAAACCCCGATCACCGCGATGTGATCGCCGACTTGCAACGCAAACTCGCGGACTGGAGCATCGAGACAGAGGACGCGAGACCCGTTCCAATGCCGGCGTAAAAGGCGCGTGCGCCGAGTGGAGAGAACGGGGAGGCATCGATCACCGACTCCCGCCTTACCAATCTCGAAGCGGCGTTTGACACGGGATGCGATGCGAGAACGGGGAATCACTATCAACCCCTTACTCCGCGAATCCAAAGTTCAGATTCGCTGAGATCCACATCGTCATTCCAAGAGATGCCATAACCCGTTGAATCCACGCGCACATTTTTGAAAAACGCCTCGTCCTTCAAGGGACAAAATGCGTCTTCCGCGATCAGGGGCGCACAGTTGTAGATTTTCACCTCGCCAGAAACAAAGGTCACTTTGAGCCTTCTATTTGGGAGGGCGGCAACGGATCGGACTTTTGGATAGGTCGGCATTTGAATGACTCCAGTTTGAATGACTCCAGATGGAACAATCTCATTTTTATATCAGGCAATTTTCGTATCATGTCAAGTAAGCGAAACGCAATAGCCATAACCCATCGATGAAAGGATTCGCGGATATGCCGCTGGAAAATTTGCTGACACTGGTCGAAACGCTCCGCGATCGCGTGGACGATCACGGCGATGCGCTCAGACAAAATGAAATGTTGACCCGCTACGCGCTGATCGATCCCTTGTTGCGCGAACTCGGTTGGGACACCGAAGACCCGGATGTGGTTGTGCCCGAGTATCGGGTGCCAAATAACAAAATCTCCGACTATGTGCTCCTTCACGATGGTCGGCCTGAAATCGTAGTGGAGGCCAAAAAGTTGGATGAGTCCTTGCAGAGCGGAAAAGCACTGGATCAAGGGATATTATACTGTGCCCATACAGGCGCGAATTACTTCCTCTTGACGGATGGCAACCGTTGGGAACTGTATAAGTCCGGCAACACATCTCCAACGACGAGCTTCAACCTAACTGACAGATCAGCGACTGAAGCCTGCCTGAAGGCGTTGGCCCTGTGGCGATCCAGCGTCATTTCGGGCCGCATTCAGGTGGGACAAACGCCCGTCATCAACCCGAATTTCGATCCGACAAATACGCCTACCGAAGAACCAAGCGTTCAATCACCGCCGCCTACTGAAAATCAGCCATCGCCTCTAGATGAACAGGGATGGCAACCACTTTCAGCATTGAAGCCTCAAACAGGTGATTCACCGCCCACTGAAATTTTGTTTCCCGACAAGTCAACTGTCTCGATTAAATGGTGGAAGGATATAATGGTGGAGGTTGTGCGTTGGCTCATAAACAAGAACATCTTAAACAAAAGCCATTGCCCTATTCGGAGAGGCCGCGCCAAGCGCTATTTGGTATCTACCGAGCCTATACACTCGGATAACGATAACAAAAGATTTACTAGGCCTCGCACAATAGGATCTTTCCATATTGAGACATATTGGGTTCGATCATCAAATCTCATACTTAACACTAAGTACATCATCGATCACTTCGATTGTGATCCCACCCAATTCAAAGTCCGATTCCCCGACCGCTGACAACGGGGCGACGACGGGATAGGTCAAGCACGGGGGCCATTTGTACCAACTCATTCATTTTGTACCAACTCATTCATTATCGGGACGCTTTGTTGCTCCACCGTCCTTCAGAGAATCCATCGCCAACCGTGCCATCCCAAAAGTCCATCAATGAAAGCCATCACGCACAGCGCGCAAGTCCGTCTCGCAACCAACATCCATTTTGCAACCCACCTTGCAGGCCGACGCATGTCGTTCTATTACAAAAGTGATTTGCGCTGTGCCTAGCCCCTCGGCGCATGAGAGCGGCATTTTTTGCCTACTTTTTTTTGCTGTAAAAAAAAAGTAGGTCGCCGAAGGCATCGAAGGCAACCAACGAGGATTTAGAACCAAACGCTTTAGACAAGCGAGCCTCGTCGGGGCGGGTTGGTGCGTATCAAAATTTGGTATCATTTAATTTTCGGAGTAATGAGTTGGTACAAATGCACAGGGCCTGATCATTTGTCTGGATCGCGGATTGTCGCGGATTTGGGGATTGCGTGGATTAACCCCGTACCACCTGCGCTACCCAATCGTCTATCTGCGGATCGCCTTTGCGATGAATGGGCGTGGCTGTCTCGCGTCTTACGTCCTGATTGCGGACAGGCACGGGGGCCTGTCCCTACGATTGCGATTGCTTCTCCCGTCTCCCCCTCCTCCCATGGCTCTATCGTCCGACAGACAACCCGAATCCGCGCCCGATTCCATCACGTTGCGATCCATCGCGTTGGGGCTTGCGACCATTGCCATCGCCACGTGGTATATGACCTATTTTGCCGGGAATTTGGTCAAGAGCTATTTGCCCGTGGCCGCGCTGATTCCCTTTGTGATGTGGGTGGGGATCAACATCGGGCTGAATCGCTTCGCGCCCCGCTTTGCCCTGTCCCGCATGGAATTGCTCACCATTTTCTCGATGATGTGGATCGTGGGCAACTTGCCCGCAGTGGGCTGGGGGTTTTACGCGGTTAGCCTGATTCCCGCGCCCGAGTTTTACGCCTCCCCGGAAAACCGCCTGCGCGACGCGGTCATTCCCTTTTTACCCGACTGGCTCTTTTTGGATGCGAACCTGCCCGATGTGCGACAGGTGTACACCGGGCGGCATCGCGGCGAACCCGTGCCGTGGTTGCTGTGGGTGCGGCCCTTCGCGTGGTGGTTTGTCGGCTGCATCAGCGCGGTGATGGCGGGCTTTTTCGGTAGCGTGCTCTTCTTCAAGCAGTGGCAGGAAAAAGAGCGGTTGGTCTTTCCCATGTCCGAGTTCCCAGTGGCCCTGCTCGAAGGCGCGGATGAGGGCCGAGTGCCCGCGGTGTTTCGAGACAAGGTTTTTTGGATCGGGTTTTGGTGCGTGGCAGGTATAATATGTTGGAACATCGTCGGGTATTTTCAACTGAGTTTGCCGCGCATTACGGTTTTTGATCAATACCGCACCAAAGCCGTGGATTTGGGCATGTATTTCCCGGCGTACTACTTGCGCGTGCAACCCCTGATCATGGGCTTGGCATATCTCTGCCCGGTCGATATTTTGTTCAGCGTGTGGTTTTACAACGCGGTCAACATTCTCAAGGTGGGCATGCTCAATCGCACGGGCTTCACGGTGGGCCTGCCCGACCAACCGGCCCATGCCGGCGAGATCGCCCGGCTCGAAATGCACGGCGCGCTGGCCTGTTTGGTGCTGTGGTCCGTGTGGGTGGCGCGCCACCACCTCAAAGAGACCGCGCAAAAAGCATGGAGCCAAACCCGCGCCCTGGACGATGGCGCGCCCGTGACGTATCGCACGGCTTGGGTGGGCCTCGGCCTTTCAAGCGTGGGGCTTGGGGGATGGATGTCGTCCGCAGGCGTGGGGCTTTGGGCGACGGTCGGGCAACTGGCGCTGATGTTCATGTGCTATTTCGGGATTGCGAAATACGCGGCGACGACCGGATTTACCTTTCTCAATCCCGCAGGGGGCAAAGGCGTGTCCCTCATCCACTCCCTCGTCGGCACGTCCAAGCTGTCGCCTGGGTCGCAGTCGATGTTGATCTTGTTCAATCGCAATGTGTTTTTGGGCGATTCGAGCCGCACGACGTGTTTGGCCGCGGTGCCGCATATTTTTCGCATGTTCGGGCGGTCGCTGCGCCGTCATCCATGGCTTTGGGGGATGGTGCCGCTCGCCTATTTGATCGGCTATGCGAGCGCGGGCGGGTTTTATCTGTTTCGCTGTTATGACGAAGGCGGGTTGAACGGCCTGTTGGTGTCGTGGCCGATGGACGCGCTCATTTCTCGCGTGGCCCATATCGAGGGCAGCAAGCTGTCGGTGTTCGACACGCAAAAACTCGGCGTGTGGTTGTTCGGCTTTGCCGAGGCCGGGGTTTTGACCTATTTGCGTTCCCAATTTGCGTGGTGGCCCTTTCACCCGGTCGCCATTGCATTCCCGCCCGGGCGCTATGCGTTTTGTTTGATGATCGTGTGGATCGTCAAGGTGGTCGTCCTGCGATTTGGCGGGGTGCATCTCTACAAGCGGTCGTTGCCGTTTTGGTACGGCGCGATCGTCGGCTATTTGTTCGGCATTTCCCTGTCGAGTGTCGTCGATGCGATTTGGTTTCCAGACGGCGGGCATTTTGTACACGGTTGGTAATCGGAGGTGTTTTGATGTCAAAGATCAAAAAATGGTACGGCAGTGCCGCGCTGCATCCCGCGACGGATGTGGTCGCCGCGTCTTATGGCACGTGGACCTTGACCTATACGGCGGGCGAAAAAGGCGTTGGCACGGGCGGGGCGATTCGGATTTACACGGATTCGGATTCGGATCGCGCAACCCCTCAGCTCGACGATCCCACGGGCGCGGATTATTTGACGGTCGACGCGCCCAAAGAAGCGCGGGTCGGGGTTTTGGTGCAAAGCGTGATGTCGCTCTCGCTGACCGTGAACGGACGCGCCTTGGCCCCCGGCGAGCGGGTCCGCGTCACCTACGGCGATACGAGGGGCGGCGGGCCGGGGTTTCGGGCGCAGACCTTTGCCGAAGCGCGGCACTATTTTTGGGTCGATGTGGATGCGGGCGATGGCAACGCCGTCACCTTGCCCGATCCGCCCGCTTTGCGGATCGTGGGCGGCGACGCCGAAACGCTGGCGATCAACGCGCCGTCCATCGTCGCACGGGGCGAAGCGTTTCGCATTCAGGTCAAGGCGGAAGACGCCTGGGGCAACCCGGCGGCGTATCGCGGCGAGGTGACGTTCGACAGCGGCGCGGTGCGCGTGCCGGAAAACGTGACGTTTGATCGCGCAGATGGGGGCGTGCGCTGGATCGAGGGGTGCATCGCGCAGGCCGAGGGCATCCTTCGTCTCAATGCCACGGATGGCACATTGACCGCGCAGAGCAACCCGATAGATTGCCGCGAGACCGCGCCGGAACAGATGCTCTACTGGGGGGATTCGCACGGCGGGCAGGTGGCGCTGGCGGAGAAAATCCCCGATTTTTTCAGGTACGCGCGCGATGTGGCGGGCATCCACTTTGCGGGCTACCAGCGCAATGACCACGTCTTGAGCACGCGGGATTGGGCGTTGCAACGAGAAGCCGAACGCGCCTGTCACCAGCCCGGGCGATTCGTGGCCCTGCCGGGCTTTGAGTGGTCCGCGCAAACCACGCGCGGCGGGCATCACAACGTGTATTTTCGCCGGCACGATCAACCCATCCGCCGCTCGGGGCACGAGGGCCTCGCGGACAAATCGGACGCGGATACGGATTTGACGCATATCACAGCGGTGTACGAGGCGTATCGCGGCACCGATACGGTGATCACCGCGCATGTGGGCGGGGAGCATTCGGATTTGCAATACCACGATCCCTACCTCGAGCCCGCGGTGGAGATCACCTCGGATCACGGCACGTTCGAGTGGATTTTGCAAGAGACCTTTGAGCGCGATTACCGCATGGGATTTTTCGGCGGCAGCGACAGCCACAACGGGCGGCCGGGCAACGACGCGCCTGGGTTTCAGCACAGGCGATACGCCAAGGCGGGATTGGCCGCGGTGTACGCGCCCGAGTTGACCATCGAAAGCGTGCTGGACGCGTACAAAGCGCGGCGCATCTACGCCACCACGGGCGCGCGCATTTTGTTGCGTACCGACTGCGAAGGGCACGGGATGGGCGAGGAGTTCACGACGCGAAACGCGCCGCGCATCTCGGCCTTTGTGGCGGGCACGGCGCCGTTTGAATCGGTGGACTTGTACCGCGGGTTGGACCGCATTTACAGCCATCCGATCGCCGCGAAAAAAGACCGCCAGCGCGTGCGCGTGATGTGGGAGGGCGCCAGTCGCAAGAGCAGTTATTCCGGCGTGATCTGGGAGGGAAAATTACAGGTGTCGGGCCGCGCCATCGACGGGGTCGAACAGATCCGATTCGACAGCCCGCGCTCTCGCGTTTTGGATCTCACGGATCGCGGCCTGCGCTGGTATTCGGTGACGTGCGGCTATCGCAGCGGCATCGTTTTAGACCTGCCGGGCGATGGCGATGTGGATCTCGAATTGGCGGTCGACACGTCCGTCATCACCGGCCCCCTGTTCGGCGATCAAGGCATCGCGCCGCCGCGGCGCATGTCCTACGCGCCTGCGGAAAGGGCGGGCTTTCACATTGGCTCGCGCGATTTGGAACGCGGCCCGGTGAGCGTGGAACTCGGCTCATTGAACCGCCGCATCACCGTCGATTTCGCGCCCGAACCCGGATCCGCGGGCGAGGTGTCATTCGATTTTATCGACAAAGACGCCAAACCGGGCGTCAATCCGTACTATGTCCGCGTGGTGCAAACCGACATGGAAATGGCGTGGAGCAGTCCCATTTTTGTGGATTGCGTCGGAGAATGAGCGGTACCCCGGGATTCGGACAGGCACGGGGCCATCTGTACCAACGAAAAATTAAATGATACCAAATTTTGACATGCGCCAACCCGCACCGATGTTACTCGCTTTTCTAAAGCGTTTGGTCCTGCAGCATCGTGGGTTGCCCTCGATGCCTTCGGCGACCTACTTTTTGTCAACAGCAACAAAAAGTAGGCAAAAAATGCCGCTCTCATGCGCCGAGGGGCTAGGCACAGCGCAAATCGCTTTTATACTAGCACCACATGCGTTGGCCTGCCAAGTGGGTTGCAAAAGAGAAGTGGGTTGCGAGACGGACTTGCGCGCTGTGCTTGATGGCTTTCGTTGATGAGCTTTTGCGATGGCCTGTTTGGCGATGGCTTCTCTGAAGGACGGTGGAACAGCAAAGCGATCCCGATAATGAATTAACTGGGGCAAATGGACATGGGATCCTGTCCCTACGATTTTCTTTTTGGGAGGTTTGACATGGATGTGACGCGCATTTCCGCGTGTAGTATTCCCTTGCGAGATAGGGGGTTGGACGAGACGTTTCGCGTGATTGCCGAAGCCGGGTTTGACAAAATTGACCTGTTGGGGCGCGTGCCGCATTTTTCCGTCACGGATCCGGATTACGACCTGGACATCTTGCGCTTGGCGTGCGACAGGTACGGCGTTGCGCTGGCAAATATCGGGTCGTACTGCGGCCGGGATTTTGTCGCCGCCTCCGAGGATGCCCGTAGCGCCGCGATGGACGAATTGAAAAAGACGCTGGACGTGGGCAAGGCGTTTGGGGCGAAGTCCATCCGCATCGTGCCCGGCGACAGCAAACGCGCCTCCATCGACGCGCTCGTACCCCATTTTCGCGCGGCATCGGAATACGCGGAAAAACTGGACATTTACATGGGCATCGAAAACCACGGCACCGAGATTTCGGGCGATCCAGCGGTCTGTTTGGAATTGTGCGAAAAAGTGGGGTCCAAGTACTTTGGGATTTTGTACGAACCGTGCAATCTCATGGCCGCGGGCGCAAATTACAAAGCCGCTTTTGACGTGTTCAAAGATCACATCGTCCACGTCCACATCAAAGACGGCGATTACAACTCGGAGGGCCAATGGGAACGTTGCATGCTCGGCGATGGCATCATCGATTACCGCTGGGTGTGGAACCAGGTGGAAGCCCTGGGCTATGACCGCGATTACGCGCTCGAATTTGAGGTCGGGCATCTCGAACCCGTGGAAACCGGCTATCGCAAGTGGTACGAGACGTGGGAGAACACGAACGCGGATTAAACGGATGGCGCGGTGGCCTTCTCCCCTCTCAACCTTATGGAGTCCCCATGCACAACGGCATTGCCGTGATTGATTTTGGCGGGCAATACGCCCACTTGATCGCCAATCGGATTCGCAGGTTGCGGGTCTATGCCGAGATTTTTTCGCCACAGGTCGATCCCGCATCCTTGCACGGGGTTTCCGGCGTGATCTTATCCGGCGGCCCTGCGAGTGTGTACGATCCGAATCCGCCCGCGTTTGACGCCGCCGTGTTGGACATGCCCGTGCCCATCCTCGGCCTGTGTTACGGGCATCAGTTGTTGTGCGTTCACTTGGGCGGCGAGGTCGTTCCCGGCGCGGTGCGAGAATACGGGTCTGCCACCTTGAAAATTGCGGACGGGGCGGATTTATTCGCCGGGCTCGGCGACGCGCAGGAAGTTTGGATGAGCCATGGGGACATCGTCGCCACCTTGCCCGATGGTTTTGAAATTTTGGGCGCGACCGAGGATTGTCCCTCTGCGGCGATAGGCGATGTCCAGCGTCATATTTACGGCCTGCAATTTCACCCGGAAGTGGCGCACACCCCGCGCGGATTGGATATTTTCGACAATTTTTTGACGATCTGCAACGCGGCCCGCACTTGGACGATGGGCAATTACGCAGACGCGCTGATGGCCGATCTGCGCGCACAGGTGGGCGAGCGCAATGTGTTTTTGCTCGTGTCCGGCGGCGTGGATTCGTCGGTGGCTTTCGTGCTGTGCAACAAAGCGCTCGGCGCAGACCGCGTGTTGGGCCTGCACATCGACAACGGGTTTATGCGCGAGGGCGAAACCGCCGATGTCAAAGCGTTTCTGCAAAAAGAGGGGTTTGACAATTTGATGGTCGAAGATGCCAGCGATGAGTTTTTGCTGAGTGTGGAGGGGCTGACCGACCCCGAAGCCAAGCGCGAGGCCATTGGGCGAACCTTTTTGCAAGTGAAGGACGACGTGATGGCGACATTGCACTTGAACACGGCGGACTGGGTGTTGGCACAGGGCACGCTCTATCCCGATACCATCGAATCCGGGGGCACGGAACACGCCGCGTTGATCAAGACGCACCACAACCGCATCGGCATGATCGACGAGTTGATCGCACAGGGCAAGGTCGTGGAACCCTTGGCGCAGTTGTACAAAGACGAGGTGCGCGAACTCGGCCGCGAGTTGGGCCTGCCCGATCCCCTCATTTGGCGGCATCCATTTCCCGGCCCCGGCCTGGCCGTGCGCTGTTTGTGTTCGGACGGAAAGGGACCGGGGGACGCGGTCAAAGCCGCGGAACGGGCCGCGGTTGCTCTCGCGGCAGAGGCGGGTTTGCAACTGCGAATTTTGCCCGTCAAAAGCGTGGGCGTGCAAGGCGATTTCCGCACGTACTCGCATCCCGCACTCGTTTGGGGGCCTGCGGATTGGCCCGTTCTCGAAGATGTCTCCACGCGGATCACCAACGGCGTACCGGGCATCAACCGCGTGGTGTATTTGATCGCGCCAGACGCGCCGCCCCAAACGCGCCTCAAACGCGCATTCTCGACCCGGCAACGCCTCGATCTCTTGCGTCGGGCAGACGCGATAGCCATGCGCGCCCTCGAACGGGCGGGCCTCATGGCCTCCGTATCGCAGATGCCGACCGTGTTGGCGCCTGTCACGACGGACGGACGCGATGAGATCGCGATTTTGCGCCCGATAGCGACGCCGGATTTCATGACCGCGCGATTCGCCACCTTGCCCCGCGACTTGGTGCGCGAGATGGCCGCCGAGATCTGGAAGTTGCCGGGCATCGCGGCCGTGTGTTACGACATCACGCACAAACCCCCGGGCACAGTGGAATGGGAGTAGAACATGTTGACGCATATCGACCCACAGGGCCATGTGAAGATGGTGGATGTCACGGATAAAGCCGTGACGGACCGCGAGGCCACGGCGTCGGGAAAAATCTCGATGCGCCCCGAGACCCTGCGTCTCATCGCCGGCGGGCAAGTGCCCAAGGGCAATGTCTTGGAAACCGCGCGCATCGCCGGGGCCATGGCCGCCAAGCGCGCGTCTGACCTCATTCCGATGTGTCACCCCTTGGGCATTACGGGCATTGACCTGCGCTTTGAGATCGAAAATGCGGGCATCGCGGCGACCGCGAGTGTGCGCGTGCCCGGGCGCACGGGCGTGGAGATGGAAGCCCTAACCGCGGTCAGCGTGGCGCTGTTGACGATTTACGACATGTGCAAAGCCGTGGACCGCGGCATGGTCATCGGCGAGATATGCCTACTCCGCAAAAGCGGCGGGCAAAGTGGGACCTATGTCCGCGACGGATCGGCTTCAAAATGAGCAATCGCGCTTTCCCTCGATCTACGCATCGCAAAGGCGCGAGATCCTATCGGCAACTGACGTTACGCAACAGTTGGATAAGCCACCCCAGAACCCCATCGGATAAGCCATCGCAGGTACCCATTTTACCGCACGCCGTTTGCCCTGCCTTTTTCCCCTCCTAAACAGGCTTGACATTGCCCTTGGGCTTTTTTACATTTTGACCGCTATTGTATGCGCCTATAGCTCAACTGGTAGAGCAACTGACTCTTAATCAGTAGGTTCGGGGTTCGATTCCCTGTGGGCGCATTTTTTTATTGCCCAAAATCGAGCACGACACGGGGGATAGATCCGAATGTCCGATACACACACGGGGCTCATCGCGCCCCACGGCGGTTTGACGACACTCGTCAATCGCACGGTTGCAGATGTGAAGCCCTTTTTGACCGAGGCGTGCAAGTTGTCGCGCGTTTTGGTCAGCGATGCCGATTTGTCCTCGGTCTATCGCTTTGGCGATGGCGGGTTGAGTCCGCTCACCGGGCCGATGGACGCACAGACCTATTACCGGGTGCTCGACGAAGCGGTCATCGAAGTCGATGGTTCGCGCTATGCGTGGACCATTCCCATCGCATTGCCCGTGCGCGCCGAGATCGCCAAAACCCTCTCGGTTGGGCAGCGCGTCGCGCTGGAAAACGCGGCGGGCGAGATCGTGGGCGCGCTGGATATCCGCGATATTTTTGAATGGGACAAACCCACGTACCTCGAGCGCGTTTATTCGACCGAGCGCACGGATCACCCGGGCGCGGATATGGTGTTGCGCGGCGATGCGGACAAGACCCATCTCTTGGGCGGCGAGATTCAAGTGTTGCCCCAACCGCGCAATCCGCATTTTGGACAATACGCACTCGGCCCGCGCGAGGTCAGATCCCTGTTGGCGCGAAAGGGATGGGAGCGCGTCGTGGCGTTTCAAACGCGCAATGCCCTGCATCGGGCGCACGAATACGCGCTGGTCTATGGTTTGGAAACCCTGTTGCGCCAAGGCTGCAACGCCGGGGCGTGCCTCAACCCGCTGGTGGGCGAAACAAAATCGGACGATGTGCCCGCCGATGTTCGCATGCAAACCTACGAAGCCCTGATCGCAGAGCGGGGCTTGGGCGAGGGCGACAGCGATGCGGCCCTGTGGCAAGAGCGCGGAGAAGTCGTCTCGGATCGGGTGATCTTGCTCGGCCTGGACATCAAGATGTTTTACGCCGGCCCCAAAGAAGCCGTGATGCACGCGATCTACCGGCAGAATTTTGGATTTACCGACATCATCATCGGCCGCAAGCACGCAGACGCGCCCTATCATGACGGCAGCGCGATTTGGGGGGATTTCGATGCCCAAGACATTTTCGATCACCTCGGCGGCGACCTGCAAATCCAACCCGTGAACGTGGGATTCGCCGCTTATTACGAGTCCATTGCCCGCGTGGATTTGATGGAACACCACCCCGATGAAACGCCGGTCTTCATCTCCGGCTCGCAAGTGCGCGAGACCCTCGGCAAGGGCGAGCAAGTCGATCCCCGCATCATGCGCCCGAGCACATCCGAGATCTTGGGCAAAGCGATGCGAGGGTAGTTGCTGGGTGGCGTTGGACGATGTGGATCTGGAAAATGGATGCTTGCACCTGGCGCCGGGCAGTCACGAGGGCGAGATCGTCGAACACGTCAAATACGCGGATGGCGTCCACGAGGAAATCCCACGCGACAGGGTCGCCGAGATCGCGGCCGAACCCGTTCCCCTGCACGCGGGCGACGCGGTGGTCTGGCACGCGAAAATGTGGCACATGAGTCCGGCCAACCCGAGCGAACGCACGCGCTGGGGCGGCGTGATGGTGACCATGCCCGCGGAAATGGCCGCAGGCGCGGGTCAAGCCGACCGCCCCTTCCTCATCGCAGATGGCAAGGCGTGTGAGCGGCCTAGGATTTCCAAAAAAAATACCTATCGCCCTCCACTGCGCCCCCGCTGACCCCTATGCCTTTGCATTGAACCGGTTGTCTTTTTCTACCTGCTAATTTCCGCTTGATATGCTTAATTTTTTATTTTTCGTTTTCCCCAACGGGCGTATCATCAGCAGTATAACCTGCCTTAAAAGGAGTTCATCGTGACCTATCGCTCTTTTCCTCATCTTCTTACGATCCTCGCCCTGCTCCTTGTCTGCGGCGAATCCGCCGCGCAGAATACCGCTTCAAGCGATGCGGATCTGAGCGGCTTGACGCTGTCGGCTGGGACGCTGGATCCGGCCTTCGCCCGCGATTCTCTCTCCTACACTGCGACAGTGGCGAACAGCGTGACGAGTCTGACCGTTACGCCGACGAGCAATCACGACGGAACCACGATCACAGTGAACGGTGCCTCGGTATCGAGCGGCAAGGCTAGCCGTGCCATTTCCCTCAATGTGGGCGAAAATGCCATTGCCATTGTGGTCACCGCAGAGGATGGGACCACGACGAAAACCTACACGGTGATCGTTGCGCGAGGCGTGAACATCCCCGACGCCAACTTGCGTGCAGGTATTGAGGAAGCACTGAAAAAATCAAGCGGTGCGATAATTACCCCAAGTGAGATGGCGACCTTAACCTCCCTTAATCTGAAGAATAACATCAAGACATTGACCGGGCTGGAGTATGCAACCAACCTGATCAGCCTGGGTCTTTCCCACAACAACATCTCGGATATTTCGGCCCTTTCGGGCTTAACGAACCTGAGCGCACTGAGTCTTTCCTACAACAGAAACCTCGATATTTCGACCCTTTCGGGCTTAACGAACCTGTCCGGTCTGGATCTTAACGACACCAACATCTCGGATATTTCGGCCCTTTCGGGCTTAACGAACCTGTCCGGGCTGAGTCTTGTCGGCAACAGCATCTCGGATATTTCGGCCCTTTCGGGCTTAACGAACCTGACCCATCTGAATATTTTCCGCAACAACATCTCGGATATTTCGGCCCTTTCGGGCTTAACGAACCTGTCCTATCTGCAAATTTTCCGCAACAACATCTCGGATATTTCGGCCCTTTCGGGCTTAACGAGCCTGACCCATCTGGATCTTGGTAGCAATAACATCTCGGATATCTCATCACTTTCGGGCTTAACTAACCTAGGCCGGTTGATTCTTAACGGCAACCGCTTGAGCTATCCTTCCCTCACCACCCATATCCCCGCCCTTGAGGCTCGAGGCGTTGATGTATCCTATGACGCCCGCACCTTGACCCGTTTAAAAAAGATATCCGGCGATGACCAAACCGGCACTGCGGGTTCTCGCCTGCCCGATCCGATCATCGTTGAGGTACAGGATCAGAACAATGATGCCTTTGCCGGCGTCCCGGTCGCTTTTTCGATTGCGGCAGGTGGCGGAGTGCTCAGTACCACAACGGCCACGACCGATGCCAATGGGCGCGCCTCGACGACGTTGACGCTGGGGGTTGCGGGCGCGAATACGGTTTTGGCGGCTATCGACATCTCGGGCATTGACAAGTCCGCGACCTTCACCACCACGGCAACGGGAGGGGCGGATGTCCCCACCAATTCAAGCGATGCGGATTTGAGCGGCCTGACGCTGTCGGCTGGGACGCTGGATCCGGCCTTCGCCCGCGATTCTCTCTCCTACACTGCGACAGTGGCGAACAGCGTGACGAGTCTGACCGTTACGCCGACGAGCAATCACAACGGCGCCGCGATCGCAGTGAACGGTGCCTCGGTATCGAGCGGCACGGCTAGCCGTGCCATTTCCCTCAATGTGGGCGAAAATGCCATTGCCATTGTGGTCACCGCAGAGGATGGGACCACGACGAAAACCTACACGGTGACCGTCACGCGAGGAGTGAACATCCCCGACGCCAACTTGCGTGCTGGTATTGAGGAAGCACTAAAAAAATCAAACGGTGCGATAATTACCCCAAGTGAGATGGCGACCTTAACCTCTGTTACGCTGCAGAGACGCAACGTCAGGACATTGGTCGGACTGGAGTATGCAACCAACCTGTCCTATCTGAATCTTGCCTACAACAGCATCTCGGATATTTCGGTCCTTTCGGGCTTAACAAACCTGGACGATCTAAGTCTTCACGTCAACAGCATCTCGGATATTTCGGTCCTTTCGGGCTTAACGAACCTGTCCAATCTGGAGCTTACCCGCAACAACATCTCGGATATTTCGGTCCTTTCGGGCTTAACGAACCTGAGCAGGCTGTCTCTTTACGGCAACAACATCTCGGATATTTCGGTCCTTTCGGGCTTAACGAACCTGTCCGGGCTGGTTCTTGGCGGCACCAACATCTCGGATATTTCGGTCCTTTCGGGCTTAACGAACCTGTCCGGGCTGAATCTTGCCTACAACAGCATCTCGGATATTTCGGCCCTTTCGGGCTTAACGAACCTGTCCAGTCTGAATCTTTATGGCACCAACATCTCGGATATTTCGGCCCTTTCGGGCTTAACGAACCTGTCCGAGCTGTGGCTTGGCAACAACAACATCTCGGATATTTCGGCCCTTTCGGGCTTAACGAACCTGCGCCGTCTGAATCTTATCGAAAACAGCATCTCGGATATTTCGGCCCTTTCGGGCTTAAATAACCTATACCGGTTGTTTCTTAATGGCAACAGCCTGAACTATCCTTCCCTCACCACCCATATCCCCGCCCTTAGGGCTCGAGGCGTTCGCGTATTATCCCATGATGTCCGCACCTTGACCAGCTTGGAAAAGATATCCGGCGACGACCAAACCGGCACTGCAGGTTCTCGTCTGTCCGATCCGCTCATCGTTGAGGTGCAGGATCAGAACAATGATGCCTTTGCCGGCGTCCCGGTCGCTTTTTCGATTGCGGCAGGTGGCGGAGTGCTCAGTACCACAACGACCACGACCGATGCCAATGGGCGCGCCTCGACAGACTTGACGCTGGGGGTTGCGGGCGCGAATACGGTTGTGGCGGCTATCGACGTCTCGGACATCGACAAGTCCGCGACCTTCACCGCCACGGCAATGGGAGGGACAACGGCAGAGGGCGCGGCGATCTCATCCACGGTTCCGGCCTCGCTGACAGGGGAAAATCTCAACGGGGCAAAAGTCAACATCACCTTGACCGGCGCCACCTACAACGAGACCCTTGCCATCGACCACTTCGCATTGCACACCGCGCCTGCGGGAGTGAGCATCCGTGGCACACCCGTTAGAACATCTGCCACCGTCGCCCAACTGACGCTCGCTTATGACGAGATTGGGTTTGCCGCGAATCAGAGCTTGCGCGTGACTGTAAAGGCCGCGGGTCATTCCGGCAATGGGGACTTGACGACGGGCGCGATCA
Organism: Candidatus Latescibacterota bacterium; assembly: GCA_965242535.1. Lineage (GTDB taxonomy): Bacteria > Latescibacterota > UBA2968 > UBA2968 > UBA2968 > VXRD01. The sequence continues at coordinate 1,828,135 of OZ251458.1, read as the reverse complement.
CCGTGACGCCCGCGCAGGGGACGGGGCCGGTTGCGGTGGTGACGGAACCGGGACAAGTGGCGGGGGTAACCGTCACGCCCGGCGTGGGATATTTGGCCGTGTCCTGGGATGTGGTGAGTGGGGCGACCGGTTACAAAGTGCAGTGGAAATCCGGGGATGAGTTGTACGCATCCGAGCGTCAGCAGGTCATCGGCAACGGGGCCAAGGCGAGTTCGACGATCGCCGGTCTGACCGCTGGTACGGAATACACGGTGCGCGTTATCGCCACTCTGACCAACGCCGATGATGGCCCGCCCTCGGCGGGTGTGACGGGGACGCCGGTTGCTACGACTCAGCCCCCACCATCTCCGCCATCTCCACCGCCTTCCGTAGATTTACAACCCTCTTTCGGCGATTCGACCGTGACCGCGCAACGCTATCAACGAGGCACGACCATTGCATCGCTGACGCTTCCCACAGCAACCGGTGGCGATGGGTCATTGACTTACACTCTGACGCCTGAACTGCCATCGGACCTGACCTTTGATGCGACAACCCGCGTGCTGTCCGGCACGCCGCGCGAGGCGATGGCCGAAACCACGTACACGCTGACCGCAACCGATGAAGATGGCGATGCAGCGATGCTGACTTTCACCCTCGCGGTAGTCGCGACAGATTTGACGCCGTCCTTCGGCGATTCAACCGTGACCGCACAACGCTATCGGATTGGGACAGCCATCCGCATCACCTTGCCACGGGCAACCGGTGGCGATGGGTCATTGACTTACACTCTGACGCCTGAACTGCCATCGGAACTAACCTTTGACGCGACAACGCGAGTGCTGTCCGGCACGCCGCGCGAGGTGCTGACCGAAACCACGTACACGCTGACCGCAACCGATGAAGATGGCGATGTAGCGATGTTGACCTTCACGCTCTCAGTCGCATCGGACAGACGACCGTCCTTTGGCGATTCAACAATGACCGCGCAACGCTACGTCATCGGTGCCAGCGTCAGTTTGACCTTGCCCGAAGCCACGGGCGGCGATGGGGTTCTGGTCTATATCCTGTTGCCGTTCCTACCAAACGGATTGCGGTTTGACGCCGACACGCGCACGATTTCCGGCACGCCGAGCAAGGCACTGACCGCGACCGAATACACCTTCTCGGCACTGGACGCCGATGGCGATATGGCGAGTCTGACGTTCCCCCTTGAAGTGTATCGCCCGACCGCCGACGTCGATGGCAATGGTCAGGTGAATTTTGACGACTTCTTGTCCTTTGTCGGCAAGTTCGGGACGCGCCGAGGCGATGCGGGGTACGATGCGCGTTACGATCTCGACAGCGATGGCGCGATTGGATTTTCCGATTTCCTGATCTTCGCCAACAGTTTTGGTACTGGGAGCGGATGAAGGCGGGGAATGCCCGATGTAGCGTCGGCACTTGCCACACAAAAAGCCCGAGTTCGCAATGGACTCGGGCTTGTGTTTTGATCGGGTTCGGGTTAATCCCGGCCATCCCCATCCCTCGATTCCGACGCAGATGCTTGACATGCCATCCAAAAACCGCTATGTTTAGCCACGCCGAACGCGAAAAGGGATTGAACATGACCGCAACGCATCACACATTTTCACCGCTGAGAAAGGGTCCTGCCCGGGCGACAGGTTATCTGACGCCGGGCCGTGCTATTGGGAGCATGCGTATATCCGCTGTGAAAACGCGCGTGGGAGGTCGTTTGTCTTGAACGATGTACTTTTTGTCTGACACACCGCCCGGCGTTTGTCGCGGCGGTTTTTTTTGTCGATAGAGAAAATAGCGATCAGCCATCCCTACCGCTGGATGCGAGGCCAGGCACGGGGGCCTGTCCCTACGACGGATGGCGCGAAGGGTTGTTAGGAGCTCCCCTTATCACAACCGATTGGAGTTTTTCATGTTTGAAAAAGTGGCTACGCAGGTGAGTTTCCCAAAAGAAGAAGAGAAGGTGCTCGCTTTTTGGGATGAAATTGACGCCTTTGAACAATCGCTCGAAATCCGAAGGGGTTGCGAGGAATACGTGTTTTACGACGGGCCGCCATTTGCGACGGGCCTGCCGCACTACGGGCACTTGCTGGCCGGCACGATCAAAGACGTGATCCCGCGCTATCAAACGATGAACGGCAAATACGTGGATCGCGCCTTTGGGTGGGACTGTCACGGCTTGCCCGTGGAATACGAACTCAGCCGGGAATTGGGCTTGAACAGCAAGCGCGAGATCGAGGACTACGGCGTTGCCGCGTACAACGAGGCGTGCCGGGGAATCGTCTTGCGATACACGGGCGAGTGGCGGCAATTCGTCAAGCGCATCGGGCGCTGGGTCGATTTTGAAAACGGCTATCGCACGATGGACCGCAACTACATGGAATCGATCTGGTGGGTGTTCAAACGGCTTTGGGACAAGGGGTTGATCTACGAAGGGCACAAAATTTTGCCCTATTGCCCCAAAGACGCCACGCCCCTGTCCAATTTTGAAGCCAATTTGGGATACGAGGAGGTGCAAGATCCGGCGATCACCGTGGCGTTCAAACTCGCGGGCGAACCGCAGACATACGCGTTGGCGTGGACGACGACGCCGTGGACACTGCTGTCCAACCTGGCCCTGACCGTGCACGCGGATGTGGAGTACGTCTATGTCAAAGATGGAGATGTCACCTATCTCCTCGCCGAAGCGCGCTTGGACACCTATTATCCCGACGGCAGGCCCGAAATCGTCAAAACGGTCAAGGGCGAGGAGCTGCTCAACATGCCGTACAAACCCCTGTTTCCCCATTTTGAAATGCTGCGCGACCAGGGCGCGTTTCGCATCATCACCGCGGACTACGTCACCACCGAAGACGGCACGGGCATCGTCCACACCGCGCCCGGATTTGGCGAAGACGACGCCGAGGCCGGGCGGGCGCACGGCGTTCCGTCCGTCTGTCCGATAGACGCCGAGTGTCGGTTCACGTCCGAAGTTGGCGACTACGAAAACCGCTTTGTCAAGGATTGCGACGCGGACATCATAAGACGCCTCAAAGCCGAGGGCAAACTCGTTCACCAAACCACGCATCACCACAGCTACCCCCACTGCTGGCGGTGCGAGTCGCCCCTCATCTACAGGGCCATCTCCACTTGGTTTGTCGATATCGACGCGATCAAGGACAAAATGCTCCGCGCCAACGCGCAAATCCACTGGGTGCCCGAACACATCAAAGACGGGCGGTTTGGCAACTGGCTGGCAGGCGCGCGGGATTGGGCGATTTCCCGCAACCGGTATTGGGGATGCCCGCTTCCCCTGTGGCGAAACGAGGACACGGGCGAGACCCTGTGCATCGGCTCTATCGGCGAATTGGAAGAGCGCACGGGGGGCAAATTTGACGACATCCACAAACACTTTATGGATCCCGTGATCATCGAGGGCGCGACCGGCCCCTTGACCCGCGTGCCCGAAGTGCTCGACTGCTGGTTTGAAAGCGGCGCGATGCCCTATGCCCAACGCCATTACCCGTTTGAAAACGCGGCGTGGCTGGACGCGCATTTCCCGGCGGATTTTATCGCCGAGGGGTTGGACCAAACGCGCGGTTGGTTTTACACCCTCGTCGTGCTCGGCGCGGCGCTGTTCGACCGTCCCGCGTTTAAGAATGTCGTGGTCAATGGCATGATCTTGACCGAAGACGGGCGAAAAATGTCCAAGCGGTTGAAAAATTACGCGGATCCCATGCAAGTCATGAACACGTATGGCGCGGACGCTTTGCGCCTCAACATGTTGTCTTCCCCCGTGGTGCGCGGCGAAGACCTCGTCTTTTCGGAAAAGGGCGTTCAAAAAACGATGCGGAGCGTGATCTTGCCCCTGTGGAACGCGTACAGCTTTCTCGTCACGTACGCGCGGATCGACAACTGGAAGCCCGCTCCCGAACGGTCGGATCACCCGCTCGACCGCTGGATTCGCGCGCGCTTAAACCATCTGGTGCGCGACATTCGCCGCGGCTTGGACCGCTGTCAGTTGCAGACCGCGGCCGTGCGATTTGCGACCTTTATCGACGATATGACCAACTGGTATATCCGGCGCAGCCGGCGGCGGTTTTGGAAGAGCGAGCACGACGGCGATAAACGCGCGGCGTATGCGACCCTCTACCATGTGTTGTTGACGCTGGTCAAAGCACTCGCGCCGTTCGCGCCCTTCATCACCGAGACCATCTATCGGAATTTGCGCTCGGACGAAATGCCCCTCTCGGTCCACCTGTGCGATTATCCCGACGTGATCGAATCGGATCTCGACGAACCGCTCGAACGGCAGATGGCGCGCACGCGCACCGCAGTCGGCTTGGGCAGGTACTTGCGGAGCCAAGCCCATGCCAAAACCCGGCAGCCCTTGCGCCAAGCCATTCTCATGTCGCTGCGAGACGACGTGCGCGCAGACCTCATGGCATTGCGCGACATCGTCGCGGACGAATTGAACGTGAAGCGCGTGGAGATTCGCGCCGACGAAGAGGAGGTCGTCACCCTCTCGGCAAAGGCGAATTTCAGGGCACTGGGACCGCGCTTGGGCAAAAACATGAAAGTGGCCGCACAGAAAATCGCGACCCTCGGCTTTGAGGACATCCAGGTTTTGCGCGATGGCAACGCGATCCCCTTGGCATTGGAAGGCGCGGATCCCCTCGCGCTCACGGCGGACGATATCCTCATCCAGCGCGAGGAGAAACCGGGCATGGCCGTGGCGAATGAGGGCGATATCACGGTGGCACTGGATTTGAATCGCGATGAAAATTTGGTGCGCGAAGGGCAGGCGCGCGAGATCGTCCACGCCATCCAAAACCTCCGCAGGGAGAAGGGCTTGGACGTGTCGGATCGCATCCGCGTGGCGTATCGCACAACCGATGCCTTGGCCCGTGCGTTCGATCAGTTCCGGGATTACATCATGGGCGAGACGCTCTGCACCGCGTTGAATCGCGCAGGCGATGTGGCGGGCGATGCGATTGACCTCGACGGACATGCCGCGACCTTCCACATCGAAAAAACGCGCTCGAGGTCATGACTCGAGCGCGTGAAAATCGATCTGTGATTTCTGTCGGATTCAATCGGCGAACCACTCACGGAGAACGTCGCTGAAACGCTTAGAAGCCATCTAAAAATTATTGGGACCTACCCCCCTGGCCCCCCTTCCTGCGAGGAAGGGGGGAATCAAGGCATCCTATTTTTTCGATAGGTAGGGTTTTGACCTGCGAAAAGCGAATGCTTTTGTGGCTCTCTCAATGGCGGGCCGAGTTTTTAGATGGCTTCTTAAACGATTCGTCTTCGCAGGCATCCAAACCGACCTTTTGGGCGAGGCGGACAAACAGCGAAGACGAACGCTTTTTTTTGGTGTGACGCAATACGGCCTCCAGCAAAGCCTTGGGACGAGTCGGCGGTCAATACAATCAATGGTTCCGGTTCTCGAAACGTCGTTTTCATCCCAAAACTCCCGCCGCGTAGAGCGTCCCGATGTCGATAGTTCCCAGCCAATCTCTCAACTTTGGATGTTCGCGCCCAAGTACAATTGAGGTCGCGCCCGAAGGATTTTTCTCAAAGCAGAGAATTTGTTCGGGCTTGGCTAAACCGACGATGAGGGGCGAATGCGTCGCAATGAGAATTTGCCCATCGTAAACCGACGAGAGCGACTCGAAAACCCCTTCTATGGCGCGTGGATGGACGCCGTTTTCAGCCTCCTCAATCGCGTATATTTCCCGGTTGTGCGGCAGGTAAGCCAATAGGGTTAACGCCAACAAGCGCAAGGTCCCATCGGACAGAAGCCACGATGGGATTGGGTTTTTAAGGCGAGCGGAACGCATTGCGAGATAGAGATTGCGGTCTTCTGCTCTTTCCACGACATCGACCGTCTCAATATCGGGCAAAACAGTGCGAATATGTTCGAGCCAATCGCGAAATTCGGTTGGATGATCGTTGCGAAACTCGCGCAAAACCAGGGGTAAATTTGAACCATCCACGCGGAATGAACGCGAAGTTGATGGGCTTGATGGACGGCGCATTGCGGCCGTATTGAGGGCTAATACGCGAATCCCTTCCATCAACACATTTCGCGTCCAGAGAGCAATGGGAAAACGGTCGTGATCTTCGGGAAGGTTGGACAGTGCCGCACGCCTTGGGCCAATGCGGAAAGAACTCGTCCAGTTGCCCCTTTCGGAATAAAAATGGTCGTTGCCCCTTTTCGTTTTGGCGATGATTTTTTTCCATCCCGTATCTGCGCGTTTGGTCATGATGCTATTTGGCCGCGCTGGTTCAACGGGAAACAGAGTAGGGGAATGCCTCGCCTGCCGAGTTTGCGGTTTCGGACAAAGCCAAAGGGACTCTTCGATGATCGCCAATTCATCGCTTCTGTCTGCCTTTCCCAAGGCGATTTCATATCGTGCGACGCGGTGTTGACCATTTCGCGTTTTATCGAATAATGAATCTGGCACGGGGAGTTCCACAGCGACTTCAAATCGGTCGCCCTGTTGATTAAAAAAAAGTTCTTCCACTCGGCTTGCGCGCCCGCTGCGACCTCCGCGTGTCAAAATCGCATCGTCCAATCCCAGGGTCAAAAAATCCCGAATCAACCCGAGCACGTCGAGAAATGTACTTTTGCCAGATGCGTTCGGCCCAACGAGGACGTGAAACGGGGATAGGGGTTGGCAGACATAAGCCAAGCAACGGTAATTCAATGCTTCGACGAGCCGAATCATTTCATTTTCTCCTGCTTTTGCACAAACCCAAAATGCCCACGGCGATCAAGATGGCCGATGCGGGGGCCGCTCGATCCAGCCCCAACCAGAAGCCTTCTTCCCATGCGACGCTCTCGGTGCCGAACAGGTCATCCACCTCGACGACCTGTTGCTTGTCCTTCGTAAAAATCTGCGCGCCATCCATCACCCACCTCGTGCCCACACCGATGGAGAGGACAAATGCAACCGCGCTGATGATTTTCCACATGGCTCACTCCTATCGGCTGTTTTGGAAATGCCCTTGCCCAGCTTTCAAATGGTGGATTTTGCACAAAATGCCGATGACGGGTTTCGCAATTTGTTCCGAGTATGGGGTTTGGGATACAAAGGCCCGTGAATGATCCCAATTTCCAGCCTCTCTGTACATCTCGCCTCTTCCCTCTTGTATCTTCGGACAGGCACGGGGGCCTGTCCCTACGATTGCGATTGCTTCTTCCCTCTCCCTTCTCCCCTCTTGTATCTTTGGCCGAGCACGGGGCATCGCCTTTTTGTGTTTTGAACTGGCTGTCGCCAGTTGTACCCCGCTCGTGCCTTTGTGGCTAACCCCATCTTCCGTCTCCCCTCTCCCGTCTCCCCATCAATAAAACACATGCAGTTGCAGGGCGTAGCGCGATGATCGAAAGGTCTCGGTGTCGAGGATGCGGTATTCGGGCCGCAACTCGATTTGCGGCGTCAAGAACATCTGTATGCCCAACACGGCTTGTCGCGTGGTCAAATCGAGACGGGTTTCCGCGGCGCGAATCACCGTGCCGCGTTCCCCGCGCGCGAAGAAGAGCAAGCCTGGCCTCGCTTGAAATGAGACATCGAGAGACGCGGTTTTCGTCTCGCGGAGGTCATCCTTGTCGGACAGGGCGTATTCGGCCATGACCGCGACCTTGTCCTGCATGCCCACCCCGGCAAAGAGATTCGTCAGCGACAAATCGCCATTTTTCAGCCACGATCCGCCAAAATAAAAATTGATCTTCTGCTCGACCCATCGCGGCCACAACACCACGCGCCCCAAAAAGGACGGTTTATCGCGGTCCGCGATCAAAGAGACCAGCGCGCCGCTGGCGTCTCGCACGGTGTTTTCGGCGAGCGCGTGTGCGCGATAAACGCCCGCGGTCAGGGACAGCCACAACTTTTTGTAATAATGCACTTCCGCGCCGTATTCGGCGTAATTGGGCGCGATGAGGGAGGAGTACCCCGCGACATCGGGCGTTTGCCGAACCAGCATGGTGTGATCGTCATATCGCATGCCGATGGACGGTTGAAAATGCCCCACGCGCACCGCGGGCAAGCTGTAATTGGGCTGGTAAATCGCCGACGCGGTCCACGCCCGTTGCCCGTCGTATTTCTCCGGGCCAAAATTGTACGTGCCTTCGACCTTGAGGGCGTTTGAGGGCCGTATGACGCCATACAGCGCGACCTGCATGGGAAAGAACTTGCGCGCCGCGTCTGGCGAAACGTGAGACCGCGCCATTTGCCCGCGCACATCTGCGCCCAACAGCAACAGGCCATCGGCAAACGCGGTCTTGCCCGGCAAGACGTAATTGGGCGCGATCAACCCCACGCCATCCATCGAGTACTGCCCCAACTCATCTCGCTGCGCCCCGCCCTGCGTGCTGACGTGGCAGTTGATGCACCGATTGCCGGTGAGCAATGAAAATTGCGAGAGAGCCTCGACCTGCCCCATCCATCCGATCCCGATGGCGAGCACCCAGCCCAACACGCGAAAATACGTCGTCATACTTTTATCCCTTCTCGTCATTCATCGGAAAATCCGTCACGCATCTCCATTCAACAACTGCTGAAATTCATCCAGATTATCCACTTGCACCGCCGCACGATGCAACCACTTGAGCCGTTGCAAATCGTCGATCGCGGCGATGGGTGTAGCAAAGGGATGGGCAGGAACCAGACCAAAGCGGATCTCCAACACGTCGAGGATGGCTTCAGCGGTATGTTTTCTGCCCCCCTGCTCAATGCCCTGCTCGAGGAACTCTTCCTTGAACTCTTCCTTAAACTGTTCCTTGAGGTATTGGGCAAACGATGATTCGCGCATAATATCGTCCATGAGACCCTCCTGGGAAATGATCCTCGTGATGGTGCTCGGCTCGTACACCAAGCCACTCATTAATGCCAACCCACCTAAAAAGTCCACCTTGGGCGCAGGATCCAATGACACGGCATCGGCCCTGCGGATACACTGACGCAACCATTCCTCTGAATCCATATCCGCAGGACGCTTCATCAAGGGCGTGAACGGCAGCAGGCCATGATGATCGCCCGCGACAATATCTCGCCCTTCAGTTTCACTCAACCGAATCACCTTGTATTGCAAGGAGACGCGATGGCCGGGCAGCCTTTGGATAAAGCGTCCTTTATCGCGTCGCCCGGCATTGGGGCGCAAGTAGATCACAAAGGAATAGACCGGCAGGCGATACCGCTCGATGATTCGGACGATATAGCTCGCCATGCGGATCGGCATGGGCGTATCCGTGCTGTCTGCGGTTTGAAATTCCGTGTGAACCAATGCCTCCTCGCCATCGATTCGCACGAGAATCAAGCTATCCATTCGGCGCGTTTCGACCATGGGGTGTTCGGTTTCGAGGATGGCGCGGACCTCGATGCCGCCTCGTCCGAATGCAAAATGGACGATGTCTTGCGGATGCGTTTGGACTATGCGTTTGGAAACTGCATCGTATTTGACCATGGGACTACCTCGACAAAAACTTGCGTAACGTCAATAAAACCCGCGTGTCCCTACGCGGATCACCCGCGCCTTTTACTTGCACACTTCGCCCGCCTAATCCGCGATTCAGGCAGCTTTAATCACCGCGAGAGCGGTGACAACGTCAATTTGGTTGAACCCACACGGCGTAGCTTCTTTCAACTGGGGCCAGAAATATTCGTAGCCATCGGCTATTGCGTCCAATTCTCTCCATGTCCGAAAAAGCAAACCCGAGTCGGTGTGATGGAGCCACGCACAGCCGAGATCATACAGCCCTTGCTCCGTGGCTTCAGTATCTTCACCCTTGAATATCCTGGAATGATGCTCAGGAAGATAATCATCAAAGTCTATCAATCCCATTTTTTCGAATTGATTACCACCCTCCTGACCGTCATTGCTGAGAGTCATTGTTGCTCTAACGAGAATCTCCAAGTTACCGCCGAGAAGAGAGAAGTAATCATCCGTGGGGTTCGTAGTAATGACGCGCTCTGGATCGCTACCAATGGCGATGTTGTACCTTTGTGCGGTCAACTTTCGAACACTACATAAGAGGTAGTAGATCTTTTGCAACCGGCCGCGGATGTCGCTGGAAAGCCTAAGGCCAAAGTTGAGTATGTGAGGCGAAGATAACGAGTCGGTAAACTTATCAATGTCATCTCTGAGACCTGAAAGAACTTGCAGGTCAACTCCCTCGCCGGACACGGCTTGGCGGAGCACATAGTCCAAGGCGTGTCGCAAGTTGTTTTCGGCGACTTGAATGTCGATGCGATCAACTTTTGACACGATATAATCAACCTTGGGTTCAATGCGGTCCATCGTCTCTTGGAGGCAATCCATTTTCCTGTGCAGACCCGCAACTTGGCTTGCGATGTACACGGAAACGCCCAAGTTCAAAAATGAACAGATGAGATTGGCGCCTGCCAAGCCCGTAGCCAAGCCCAATGCACCCGCTTTCATCGCGTTGGCAGGCAGTTCGACGCTGTCTGGCGACAGGTATCGGATATTCTGCGGATTCATAATCGGCCCGTCCTGCCCGAGCACCTGATACGCGAGCCTTCCCGACTGCCCAGGCCCCAATTTGTCAAACGGAACAGTGTTCAGCATCGTCTCCTCCTGTTAGGTTGAACTGCGTTTGAGGTCATTTACAAAATGAATGATGCGATCTGGATCAAAAGAATCCAGGCGCGGTTTTGTATCGCCATACATCCACTTCCGATAATACGACATTTCACCTTTTGTTTCGAAAGATGCAATCCCATCTGCAAATGCCAACGAGATTAAGTAATCCAAGTCATGTTTTGCATTTATGAATTTTTTCCCAAACGTTTGCTCGCCTTCATGTCGGTAGTCGCAGGACACAGCAAGTAGCGATTTACAGATATGCCACGTAATCCAACTGTCGTCTATGACATCGGGATTTTGTAGTTTAATCCAAGTGTCATTATTGAACGTCTGTAAAATCTCCTTCAGTGCTAACCGAATACGCTTTGGATTGTTGATATAGTCGTGACAACATTGTACAACTTCTTGATCCAAGGGTGATTCTTGAATCTTTATTTTTAGTTTTTTTGGTAGAGGTAGAAAACCTAGTAAATCGTGCAAGTGTGCAAGCATATCATTATTTTCTCGTTCTTGGATTAACTTTTTAATTTCCTTATCGTTAGGTCGTTGCAACGAATTATTCGCTATCCCTATTTTCCAAGTAGCTGTTGTTTTATTCCACCAAGGATCTCCGTACGGACGGTTCTGTTCAAGCTCAAACAGGAACATTGTAGGCACATGTTGCCAGACCTCGATAGCGTTCACGCCCGCCTTCAGTTTGTTCATTGATGCGGGCCATTGGTTCGGATTGTCTGTTGTGCAAAGTTCAAAAGCTAAGGTGTCAATCAACACGATGCGAGCACCTTGTTCATACAGGGTACGAAATGGCGCACCATTACTGGACATTTTGCGAATGTAGCTTGCGTCAATGATGATTCGTGGATTGCTGTTGCTCATCACTCTCTCCTTTTGGGAATTGTGAAAAATGATGACCACTCCGAAATTTAGAGTGGTCATAAATTTTGATTCTTTCTAAATGTACGCCGGTGGCTACAAAAGTCAACTTCATGTCTTTATCTTTTGTTTTTTATTATTTCCACGCGGTGCGCTTTGTGCGATTCCTCGTAAAAGATCATCATGTCCAAATCTGGCACTTCTTCTGGCGAGAAGTACCATGTTGCAATGAGAGTCTCGCCCTCTACGGCTCGCACCTTCAGATCAAAAAACATCTCTTGGCTTGAGAATCTGCGCTTGACCTCGTCGCGCACTCGCTTCAGGTCGGCAGGAAAGGATGCGCCGCACTTGGGTAAGGTGAGTTCGACATGCACGAGAAATGGCATTTGTCGTTGATTGAAGGTCGGCAATCCGTGTATTGGCGCGAGGCCATTGAGGTAGTATTTCAGCAACTTGTCGGTCTTGCGATCAACGACCATTTGTTTTGTCAGCACACGGACGAGCGCGAGCGCGAATCGCACCAGACGGTCAACCTGTTGACCGTTCAAGGTCAGGCTGGTTCCCGCTTTGGAATCCGAAAGGGTCAATGTGTCCCCGGAGACAGAGAAGCGATTTTTATGCACGACCTCATGTCGATACGGCATCAGTTGGCAAAAGAGGGCCTTGGCGTAGTCGTAAAGGGGCGGGTGGTTTTTGAACGGGTCGGGGAGTTGGAGATTCGATGCTTGTTGCGTCAGAATTTTCACTTTGTCCGAAAAATTCCAAGGTACCTTTGGGATGTTCCCCGATTTGTGATTCTCTCCGAGGATCCATTCGAAGATCATATCCAGCGTCTTGAAAGATGCAACGAAGGTGAGGGGCATCATGGCGTTCAGGAGATTTGAATCGGGGCCGGAGTTAATACAAAAATATTCGTCAAAGGTTATCTCATGCGAACTCGGCTGTTCACCATTCGTGATTCTGATTACCAGGTCGTAGTGATTGCCTCCGATCATGTCATAACGCTTTTCCAGATAATCGAGAAACCAGACCTCGTAATCCAACTTGTCCAAAAGCCTTCCCCACGCTGTACTTTGGGGATTCGCCTTTGCTTCTCGTTGGAGTTTCGATCTGATCTGCGAGACGTGCTTGACAGCCGCTGGCGCGTACAACCGCTCGCCACAACGCAGACAAACTTCCGCTTGAACTTTCACGATCTCAGAAAGATCGCCAACTCGCACAACCTTATCGACTTTCTTTTTTGCAATCGCGCCACCACCACACACCGGACATTTATCAAACGCCGCCATCAGGTTCTCCTTTCACGCCAGTCGATCCAACGTGTTGGGTCTGGGCGATAAACAGTAATTAGAACGGCCCGTTGATTTTTCTCATCGTAGGCCCAAACACTGTGGATTGGTTCGCCCGCTATATTTGTGCCGTATATCAGACAACTCGGATATGGTCGATCCTGTGGGTAATTTTCGATAATTTCACCATTGCTTACGGAGTAGAATATCTCATCAAAATTTAGTTGATCATCCAACGCTTCTTCCTCTGCATGATGGGTGATGTGGTAGCGTTGGGAATCTATGGTTCGAATGATGTTTTGGATATCCATTTAATCCGCGATCCAGATGCGTTATCCGTGGTTGCTTTTGATCAAAACGTCTGCCCATCCCCAGGCTCGTTGCCGCCGAAGCTCACTTCCATGCCCGTGAGGTCGCGCAGGAAAATTTGCAGGCGGATGATATGCACATTGCCCGCGCCCATTCGCATGTTCAGGCCGTCGATGACTTCGGGCGTCAGAAAATCGAGGTTTTGCTCCAAGAACATCACGCCATCGAGATAGTCTTCAAACGCGGCTTCAAATTCTTCGGTGTGTAGCCTGAGCAAATACGGATTCGCGGGGCGCGTGGCGTGCAAAGTTCCCAAAATGGCGTGCAGGCGCGCGATCATGTTGTGGATGAATTGCCGCGACCAATAGACCGGAATCGCGTTTTGCGTGACCTCGGCCGTGACCCCGCCGTATTCCGCGAAAAAGACATCGATGGAGATAAACGCCTCATCGATCGCGGCGATATAGGCGTTGGCCTCTGTCGCAGTCACATGGTCAAAGGGCCGTTCAGCGGGCGAATCCGGAACAGGTGTCGAGGGATTTGTGGGATTTGAAGATCCGCAACCGATGCACAGCAGGGCAAAACACAAAAACCAGTATTTCATGCTGTCTCCTCTGTTCGCGCATCTCGGCCCATATAAATGAGACGCCGGGTTTGATACCGCTCGGTATTTGCCAAAAGGCGCGCGATCTCCTCGTCCGACAAGGCGCGGCGCGGTTTGGCGGGGACGCCTGCCACGAGGGTGCGCGGTTCGACTTCCGCGCCTTCCAAGACGAGGGCGTGCGCGGCCACCAGCGCGGATTCGCCCACCGACGCACCGGTCAACACGGTCGCCCCCATGCCGATCGTCACGCCGGTTGCGATGCGACACCCGTGCAAAATCGCGTTGTGCCCCACCGTCACATTTTCGCCCACGTCACAGGGATAGCCCGGATCCGCGTGTACCACGACGCCATCTTGGATATTCGATCCCTCGCGGATCACAATGGGTTCCACATCGCCCCGAATCACCGCATTGAACCAGACGCTCGCCCCCGCATCGATCACCACGTCGCCGATCACGACCGCGCCTGGCGCGATATACGCCGACGGGTCGATGCGCGGGGTTTTGTCTTTGTAGGGCAAAATCGCCATGGGCTCATCTCCGCTTATCGTCTGTGACCGGGCCGAGGGTAAAGGTCTCGCTGCTTTGCGTGGCTTTCGCGCCGGTCACCAGCCCGGTCACGAAACCGAAAATGCCAAAAATCGCGGCGGCCCAGAGCATCGTCTCTTTGACATCGGCATTGGCCTGCCACGCGGCGAGGGCGCCTGTCACCGCGCCCGTGGCCGCGCCGCCGATTCCCGATAAGATAGCCCGTTCCATCGCAACCGAACCGCGTCGCCCAAAGAACCGCACCTCGCGGATATCGGCTACGGCCACCTTTTCAACTTGCAAATCCGTCTCGATCAAGATGCGGCGATCTTCGTACATCGGCAAAAATTCGCCTTTGATTCGTTTGCCGTTCTTCAGTGTGAGCATGCCGGGAAAGCGCGTTTCCACGCGAAAGCGCGTCTTGCGCTCTTCAAAATCGATGGCGTCTTCGGTGTATTGCGGATAGGCCGCATCGGTCGTTGCCGTATCTGCCAACGCGTACTCGCCCTTGATGATCGCATCGAAATGCTCGATGTAATCCCGCAAGCGGTGCAAGTCGTTTTCATTTTTCAGATCGACCAAGCGGGTTTCGATGCGCGGGCCCGAGCGATATCGAATTTTGATGGCGAGTTTGCCATTGTCGCGCTTCATGAACTCGGCGGACTGGAATCCCGATACGCCCAAGCGCAAGACCGGCAGGTCGATTTTTTGCGAATACACGGTCGCGCCTTGAAACAGGGCGTAGCGATTGCTTTCCTCCAAGTCGATTTGGGCGCCCACCCGTTGGCTCAACACGATGCGCGTGCCGGACACGCGGCGCACATCCACGATCCCCCAGGCGTCTTCGTCCAAGCGGTCGATCACGCGCTCGGCTCGCGTCTCCTTTTTGTGGTCCGCGGCCCAAATCGGGCAAACCGAGAACGACAACATGCACATCGCGGTGATGGTGGAAATTGATTTTTTGATCATGAAACGCTCCTAAAAAAATGGATGATGGGGCAGAGCGGGGTTCGCCTATTCTCCGCGAATCGCCGCGGATATGCCTTCCAAAATGTACGGGCGGTACTTGCGAAATCGCAGGCGGGGGTGGAAAAAGGTGCCCTCGGGATCGGCTGTGCCGGGTACGGCTACCATGTGGGTGAGATCGATGTCGGACAAGGTCGCCTCTCCCAAGAACCATTCTGCGATCCGTTTGGCCGTGCGGTTGGGCCGGTCCTTTTCGATGGAAATTTCTCCATCCAACGGAAAGAACAGGGCGCCGTCTCCGAGAACCGACACATCTTTTTGGTACGCGAGCGCCGCTTCTGTGAGTTGACCGGGTTCTGAGATGACCACGGCCGTGACGCACGCGATGTCCCGCTTGGACACGATGTCGCTAAACAGGGTGCGGATGCGGTTTTGCAACCCGCCGTATTCGTCCAAGAGCTGGGCCGACCGGGGATTTACCCCCGCTTGCAGGAGGCCGAGGGTATTGTAGCGGCGGCACTCGGCTGCAAAATCGTCTTCATTGTCAAATAAGCCCACGCCGATGAGGTGATCCTCATCCATCACGTTGATCTGCGTGAGTCCGGATTTTGCCCCGTGCTGGAGCAGATCGTAAAAACGCCGCACATCCCGCTCGTGAAAACGCCTCATCCACATGCCTTTCCATCGGCGAGCAACCGCCGCCCCGCCTCGATTTGTCGCAAAACCGCCGCGCGCCCGGTGCCCCCGTCCAGCTCGCGCGCTTCGATACTCGCCTCGGCCGACAAAACCCCGCGCACGTCCTCATCGAACGCGTCGGACGCCGCGCGCAGGGTCGCCATGTCCAAGGCCTCCAATCGCTCGCCGCGCGCCAGGGCCGTTCTGACGAGTTGTCCCACGATGCGATGGCACAGGCGAAAGGGCACGCCTTTACGCGCGAGATAGTCCGCCAGATCCGTGGCCGCGATGGTGTTGTCCAGCGCGTCTGCCATGCGCTCGCGGTCGATTTTCATGGTCTGCCACGCGCCGGCAAATACGGACAGGGCGATGTGCAGCGTGTCCGCGGTGTCAAACACCGGCTCTTTGTCCTCCTGCATATCTTTGGCATACGTCAAGGGGATGGCTTTCATCACGGTGAGCAACGACATCAAATTGCCGTACACGCGCCCGGTCTTGCCGCGCACCAGTTCCAGCGAATCGGGATTTTTCTTTTGCGGCATCATGCTCGACCCGGTGCTGAACGCGTCGTCCAATTCGACGAATCCAAATTCCGAAGATGACCAGACGATCAGATCCTCGCAAAACCGGCTCAAGTGCCCCATCAAAATGGCGGCGGCAGACAGGTATTCCAAAAAATAATCTCGGTCGCTCACCGCGTCGATGCTGTTTTCCGAGACGCGGTCAAAGCCCAATTCCGCGCGCAAAAATTCTC
Source organism: Candidatus Latescibacterota bacterium (assembly GCA_965242535.1). GTDB lineage: Bacteria > Latescibacterota > UBA2968 > UBA2968 > UBA2968 > VXRD01. The sequence continues at coordinate 1,811,550 of OZ251458.1, read as the reverse complement.
GGTCGAGCGGGTACGCGCTTCCGGCTAAGGCGCCCGCGCCCAAGGGCATGGCATTTGCGCGTTTCCAGCAATCCTCAAAGCGCGTGCGGTCGCGCGCCAGCATCCAGAACAGGGCCATGGCGTAGTGCGAAAACCGGATCGGCTGCGCTTGTTGCCCGTGCGTATAGCCCGGCATGATCACCTCGAGATGGGTTTCGGCGACGGCTAAGACCGCGGCCATGACGCGCTCGATCTGCGCGATGGCGCAGGCGATGGCGTCGCGCAAAAACAACCGCTCGTCCAAGGCGATTTGATCGTTGCGGCTGCGGCCCGTGTGGATTTTCGCGCCCGCGTCCCCGACCAATTCGATCAACCGCTTTTCCACCGCCATGTGGATGTCTTCCAGATCGTCGGTCAAGGGCAACGCGCCCGATTCGATCTCTTTCGCCACGCGATTGAGACCCGCGAGCACCCGTTCCCGTTCCCCTTTTGTCAAGATGCCCATTCGGGCCAAGGCGCGGGTTTGTGCGCGGCTGCCTTCGATATCCACTTTGTACAGCCGCTTGTCAAAGCCGATGGAAGCGTTGAACTCTTCCATCAGTTTTTCGGTCGATCCCGCGAATCGTCCGCTCCATGGTTTTTCGGATGAGTTGTTCATATTTTTTTGGTTGAAAATTGGGTGTCATAAAAAATTAAGGACGAGAACGCGATAGGACCTATCCCCCCGGCCCCCTTTCCTACAAGGAAAGGGGGAGAATCGCTTTCTTGAAAGATGACCGCAAGGGCTGTTTTGATGGCTTTGAGCCAGCGCATCATGCGATTAAAAACCCGTCACATTCCCCCTTTCAGGGAGGTTAGGGGGGTCTTATGGCTTTGAATCGGATCGCTCACACCATGAAAAACCGCCCATTCCTCGCGCACTCCCTCGCAAAACCGATCCGCGTTCCCCCTTCCTCGCAGGAAGGGGGTTAGGGGGTAGGTCCCCATAATTTTAATACAACCTCTCAACGCTTAATCCGCTTTCACGGATCGCAATGGATCTCGTGCCCATCGCCGGGGAACCAAAAGATATCGACAAAAACGCCCAGGCTCACGCCCGCGATATAGCCCATGATCATGCCCAAAAAAAAGGGCGCGTAGTGTCGGTAGCGTTCTAGCCCGCCCAATTTCATGATGATGGTCTTGACGCCCCACATCAGGAACAGGCTAAACGAATTGTCCTGCATTTCCACCATGCCGCAAATCGTGAACCCGATGGGATGGATGGGAAAGCCCGGGAACCGGTACCGCAGGTAGTAGAGCGCGGCTGTAAAGACGCCCCCGATGCCCATGCACAGGAAGCGGTTCCCGTCTGCGAACAGCGCATCGCCCTGGAGCCTCGACACGGCCAAGCGGCTGAAGCCCGCGCCGTTGAGCGCGCCGATGCCCTTGAAGGTGGTGCGTCCAAAATTCGCGCTGCCGATGCCGTAGTAGCCCTGATAGATGACGAACCCGACGACCGCCGCGACGCCGAGCAGGCAACCGATGAGCACGGTGGGCGCCACGGCTTTGCGGCTGCGTTTTGCCATCGCCATGCTCAAGCGCGGGATATGCGCCATTTGCGTGGTGGCAAAGGTTTTCCCATCCGCGACGAGGCTCATCGTGAGGGTCAAAATGGACGCGCCCGCAGGCCCCAAGTTGCCGACTCCAAAGGCGTGCCAGGTGAATCCCTGCGCGGTGAGGGGCACGCGGAGATAGACGAGGCCGCTTTCGACGACGATGCGGGACATGCCGACAAAGAGGACGAGCATGGCAAATGACCAGCCGAGAATCGGCCCCGGTCCCATGCCGGCTCGCAACAGCCACAAAAAGACAAACGCACAACATCCGAGCAGCAAGCAGACGGCGGTGCGGTAGGACATGATCTCTTCGGAGTCATCTACCCTGTCGTCTCGCAGAACGGCCTTGCGGAAAATGTCTCGAAAATGGGCCCGCGCGATGTAGAACCCCCAGCCGACGAAGACGACCATGCCGCCAAAGGACATCCAACCAATCGCGGGGTGGCTCGAGCTCCACGGATCGTTCGCGCCCAGATCCAAGCCAAAGCGGTTGAAAAGCCCGACCACGCAGATCTGAACGACGTGGAAGAACCACAGGCTAAACAGAACTTCCAGCTTGGTGAAATACCCCAGACAAAACGTGAGCAGCACAAAGGTGGTGACGATGCTCGGAAACCCAGGCGCGACCGAGATCACGTGCCTGCCGTATCGCCCCGCCAAGAAGGGGAACATCGGCAAATTGACGGTGAACCAGGTGAACACATTCCAAGCGATGATGGCAAAGGTCAGGCCGAATCCCCATTGAAACAGGCGATTGCGCGCGAGGGTTCGCAGCGTGCCCGTCGTGCCCGAGACGCCGGTGAGTTCCAAAAGCGCGGTGGCGACCGGGAAAGACAGCCGCTCGTAGTCCATCCATTGTTTTCGCAACAACACGCTGAGGCACAGGTGAATCGTCAAAATGCCCGCGATCAGCATGCCCCACCAAAAGAGCACGGAGAACCACTCGCCCCAAGGGAAAGGCGTGCCGGGCACTTGCCCTTCGTAGAACCCGCGCACCGCGTCTCGGTTGGTGATGGTCGTCCAACTCGGCATGTGGGGCAGGAGGAGTTCGTCGAACCGATTCTCGGGCGATGCGTAATAAGCGGGCATGGTCAGCATTTGCAGAAACCACACCGTCAACCATTCGCCCTGCATGGTGGATGCCACAAAGCCGATGCAACAAATCGCGAGCAACTCGGTCGGGGAAAACCCCCTGTTGCGCCGCTCGAGAAAGGCATTCAGGATCAAAAGGCCCACAAAGGGGACGAGCATCGCCATCGAGAGATGGGAATGATCCGCCCGCGTGGAGTTGAGGACAAAGCTGGTGTACGTGGGCCACAAGGGCATGAACACGCCCATCCCCAACCCGATCAAGAGGGATCGCTTGGTGATGAGGGACGATCCCTCGGCGGTTGGCGGTTTCAATGGCGATTTTGGATATGCAGACATAAGGTCAGTCCACCCGTGCCGCACCGTGTGTGTAAGTGCAGCGTGCGAGAATCGGCTATCGGCTACCCCATCCGTCGTATGGACAGGCCCGCGTGCCCGTCCTCATCGTCGCGAGTCATCCATTTATTTTTTTGACAGAGACGAGATCAGCGCAACCTTCGAGCATTGAGTCGGTACAAACGTGCTCGTCCGAAGATACAAGAGGGGAATCAAGGCATCCTATTTTCGCGGTCTGTATGGTTTTGACCTGCGAAAAGCTTGCGACTCTCTCAATGGCGGTCCGAGTTTTGAGATGGATTCTAAATGCTAAAAATGAACCGACCTCTCCTCCGTCTCCTCCCCGAAAGAACGAAGCGGGGCGAGTAACTTTGGGTTAAGGGGATGGGTATTTAACGCTCATCGACCGTCTGCAACCCCGCACCTGTGAAAACGCGATGCAGATCGCAAAGGGGATGGGTATTTAACGCTCATCGACCGCCTGCAACAGCGCGTGGATGTACCCGTACGTATAGGCAAAGCCGACCTGCCGGGCTTCCGGGCCGGAAATGCCCGGGACGTGGTCGGGCATGATCATGTATTCGTAGCCGACTTCTTTGAACGTCCGCAGGGCTTTGAGCATATCGACATCGCCCTCGTCCGGGAACACTTCGACGAAATTGCGGAGCCCGCCCTTGATGTTGCGGAAGTGGACGTTGAAGATCTTCTTGCGCGATCCGAAATACCGGATCACGTCGTAGATCTCTTCCGCGGGATTCTCGAGGCTTTCGGCCATGCAGCCCAGGCAAAAGTTCAAGCCGTTGTACGGGCTATCGTACAGGTCGATGAGCTTCTTGAAGCCATCCACCATGCCGAGCACGCGCGCGACGCCTCGATACGTCGTGCCGTATCCAATGCCCGGGTCAGAGGGGTGGCAGGCCATCTGAATTTTGTATTCTTCAGCGACGGGGATGATGCACTGCAACCAATGGTCGATGCGTTCCCACATCTCGTCCTCGTCCGCCGGCCCGCCCTCAAATGCGCCCAGCGACTGGTCCAATTTGTCGTATTCAAACGACGACAGCCGCGCGTGCCCGCGGCCGTATCGCGCATCCGTGCGGAGATGTCCCAAGAGGGTGATGTTGTAATTCAGCCCGCGCAGGCCCGCTTCTGCGGCCATTTTGACGGTTTCGCACATGCGGTCGAGGGCGCGATCGCGCGCGTCGCCCGGCCCCAGGAAAATCGCGCCCGCTTCGTTTTTGAACGCGCTTCGAGAACCCAAGGGAATGTGAATCATTTCGACATCGATGCCGTACTTGCCGAACCGATCGCGCAGGGATTTGATCGTATCGGCCGTCCATTGCGCCCATGGATCGCTCGGCGTTTGATCCACGTTAAACACCCCGAGTTGCGCGAGCACCTCGATGTCCGTCTCGTCCCGACAATGGGTCTGTGTTCCGATGTACATGCTGCCCTCCAGTGTGTGGTGTTGGATAACGGATGTTATCGCCAATTTGATTTTAAGGTCGTCCGCATTCCGCGTCTCATCAATCCCATGGCAGAGGCACGCCCAATCGCGCACTGACTTGGCGTGCGTTTTCCTGCTCCATTTCGCCATAGCGGATGCCCTCGGCGCGGTGGAGGGCCAGGTGTTCTTCTTCGATGGCGCCGGGCAAAAGCGCGCGGTCGCATCCGGGCATGGGGTCGTACGTTTCGCGGACGTCTCGAACCATGCGATCCGATTCCGCGCGGAAGATCGCGTCTGGAATCGCGGTGTCAACATCGATGGCAATGACGCAACCACCCGCGCCCGTCGCGCGCCATTTCTCCTCAATGGCACGGGAGGACGGGAGGCTGACGCCTGCCAATCCCCCGCCGATGAGGGCCGCGGCAGCCGTGTATCCGATGCTCTTGAAGAACGCGGCCGGGATCATGGCGAGCAGGGCGTCGAACTCGGCCCCGCGCTGGTAATCCGCCAAGATGCAGGTCGCCGCGTCGAGGACAACAGGCGGCTCGTCGCCCGAGGGGAAGGCAAAGCAGATCGGCGGATTGCCGAAGTATCCGAGTTGCCGCCCCCTGCCATCACCGTTCGCTTTGCCGTGTTGCTTGCCCTGAACGCAAAAACCAATACATCCCGCCTCGGAACACATCCGCGCGTAGTGGCCCGCGGAGCCGATATGCCCGATGTGCCGCGCCAAGCCCATGCCCATGCCGAGTTCTTTGGCTTTGCGAATCGCGTGTTCTGCCGCGCGCACCATCGGGAGGTAGCCGAGCGTGCCGTCGCCGTCGATGACGCCACACGTCGGGGTCTCGTGCAACACCCGCACATTGGGGCGCGGGTTGGCGTGCCCGTTTTCAAAACTCTTGCAATACCCGTTGACGGTTCGCGTGCCGTGGCTGCGAACCCCGCGCAGGTCGCTGTTGACGAGGAGGCGGGCGATAGTCCCCGCGTGATCGGCGTCGAGCCCGGCCCGTTCAAAGCAGGCCGCGGCAAAATCCAAAAGCCGATCCTCACGGACGCGGACGAATGATTCGGGCGGTCGGTTCATGGGGCAATCCAAAATTTAGAGATGAAAATGAGAGGCGCGTTTCGCCATGAGCGGGGTAAATACTCTGTAAATCAAATAATTTGGAATTTCAATTTTTTTAAGAAAATGACGGATGTGATGCCGTACAAAAAATAAACCATCGCCAAATGTGCCCTCACAAAAGATCCTCAACAAAAGCCATCGCGCACAGCGCGCAAGTCCGTCTCGCAACCAACATCCATTTTGCAACCCACTTTGCAGGCTGTCGCATGTCGTTCTCTTACAAAAGCGATTTGCGCTGTGCCTAGCCCCTCGGCGCATGAGAGCGGCATTTTTTGCTTACTTTTTGTTGCTGTTGACAAAAAGTAAGTCGCCGAAGGCATCGAAGGCAACCCACGATGCTGTAGGACCAAAGTTTTAGAAAAGCGAGCAATGTCGGTGCTGATTTGTGCGTATCAAATTCAAGACCAGACATAGACCTCGGGATCGTCCTCGGACATGCCGATGAACGAGGCGAGGACGACGCGCGGCACATCTCCGACGACGAAGGGGACTTCGTGAATCGTCTCGGAACAAAAAAAGTAGAGATCCCCCGGTTCGAGGTGGATTTGCGCGCGCGCGATGCCGTGCCGATCCGCGTATTCCCGAAATCGCTTCGCGTCGAGCGGGCCTTGAAACTCGGGCGACATGGGCGCGTTGTACAGGATGCCTTCCCCGCTGTCGCCGCGGTTTTCGCTGTTCTGAAAGCAGAGCACGGCCGCGAACTGATGGTCGAATCGAGACGCGGAAAATTCGTAGCGTTTGGACCGCTTGGATACGGAATCGTAATGCGGATAGTGGCCCAATCCCTCGTAGTACGTTCTGAAAATGGCGGGGCCGTAAAGCCGCCCGTCGGGGCTGCGCGCTGTCATCACCCGTTTGTGCGGAAGCATTTTGGCGAGCGCGGCGTAGAGCGTCCGCACCGGATCGTCATACCCGTCAAACAGGGACGCGAAGAGGGCGTGGGTCTGCCGCGCATGGTCGTAAAAGGCGTCCGGATCGCGTCCGAGATGGCCCAGACTCGTGCCGATATCGACGCGCCGGAGTTCGCCCGTTTTGCGCGGGTCGTAGAGGAGGCCGCGGGTGTAAAATCGCTCGATGAGTGCCGCACAGTGATCGGCGGGAAATGCGCGGCGCACGATCGCGGCGGGAATTTCGCTCGCCCTCATCGCGTCGAACGGCCTGGGAACCCGCGCGAGAATCTCATCGACACGGCCTTCAACAGGTTGCCAAGTCGCTGTTTGGGACATGGCACTACTCCTCTCATTGCTTAACGGATGCGACTTCGAGCTGCGTTAGGGCACAGAGCGCAAAGGCTCTGAAATCGCGCCGAGCTTTTCCTCGTCCAGTTCCATTCCCAGCCCCGGGCCTTTGGGGACGATCAAATAGCCCTTTTCGTACTGCACGCGCTTTTTGACCACATCGCTCTCGTAGAGCAGGCCACCGGTTGGATCGCCCGGATAATCGAGATTTTCCACGACCGAGCCGAACATGGCCTGCGCGGCTACGCCGATAGAGAGTTCCTGCGTCGTCCCCACCAGACACGACAGGCCAGCGGCGTCGGCGACTTGGGCAATGGGCAGCGCGTTTGTGAATCCACCCGCGCCCGACAGGCTGATGTTGAAGATATCCACGTACCGATGTCGGGCAAATTCGCACGCTTGGTCTATCGAACTGACGTGCTCGCTGATGGGCAAGTCGATTCGCTTGCGGACCTCGTACTGACCCTCGCGGTCTTTTCGGTCGGAGACGGACTCCAAGTGAAAAGGCGCGTAGTACTTCAGCAGGACCGCGAGTGCTTGGACGACCCGTTTCCATTTGTGTACGCCGCTGAAGTCCAGGGATTTCAGCACGAATCGATCTCCCCAAGTCGATTTCACGCCATCCAAAAATATCTCGTCCGCTTCTAGATTGCCCCCGTGATACAGCCGAAACAGGTCTTGCCCCTCTTTCATGCGGCGGTTGACGCGCGCGATATTCTCTTCGGCATCTCGCCGCGAAGTGTTCCTGAAGATCGGGTAGCACACGCGCAACCTATCTCGCAACGCGCCCCCGAAGATGCCCGCCACCGACTGGTTTTGGATCTTGCCGATCAAGTCGAACAGCCCGATCTCGAATCCCGCGCGAACCGCCCCACCCATTCGCAGGCGCGACCTGGCCGCGATGGCAATGGCGCGCCACTCTAGGGGATTCTTTCCGATGAGCAAGGACTCGTACGCGCGCTTGATATCATCGAGATCGTACATCACCCCCCAGTCGCCCACATCGGACATTTCGCCCAGGCCGACCAGTCCCCGATCCGCATGCAGGCGAATAATGACGTGCCTGGACACAGACCCGGTCTCGCGTTTGGATGCGACCGGAATCAAATCGACGCCCGTGATTTTCATAACATGTCCTCCTGTCAATACCCGTTCGCCAGCCGTCCATCCCAAAATCGATCATCCCCAATTCGGACGCAAAATAACCCACTTACCCGGCAATATCAAGCATTTGACGCACGCCCCATTTGCAAAACGAGGAAATCTCGGCTTTCTTATACCAATCCGCTTGATTTATTTGGTCAACAATGTAATTTATGACCGAATTTTGATAATCAACGCATAGCAGGAGGCTATTATGAAATCTTGGGAACGAATCATTATTGAGAACTCTGTGAAACGGCGGGTCTTTTTTAGCTTTCACCATAAGCAGGACGTTTGGCGTGCCGGTCAGATTCGGAATATCGGTGCTCTCGATGGCAATAAACCCGTCAGCGACAACGCTTGGGAAGAAGTCAAAAGGCGCGGTGACGTTGCTATTAAAAAATGGATTGATGATCAGATTCGTCCAAGATCCTGTACGGTTGTTCTGATTGGAAGCCATACTGCTGGTCGAAAATGGATCGAATACGAAATAAAAAAATCATGGGATGACCGCAAGGGCTTGCTCGGAATTTACATCCACAAACTCTTGGACAAAAACAGACGCCCATCAGCAGAGGGACGGAACCCGTTCGACAACTTCACAGTCCCCACATTCAACAAATTGGTTCCATGGATTCCCATGTCTTTTGCTGTGCCTATATACAATCCTCCATATATATAGCAGACTTGTGTATAATCACATTAAGAACAACATTGCGGATTGGGTTAAGAATGCGATAGAGACTCGCAAACAGTATCCGTAGTGAAATGGCAGAAAGCAGGAATTCCGATGCGTTTAACCACATAAACCACGAGGAGGAACCATGGCAGAGCAATCGCAAGCCGAGAAATACGACGCGGAGTCCGAGGCTGTGAGAGCGCATCTGTCCATCCTTCAGGCGGTCATCCAGCGGATGGCGGGCAACAGCGCGTCCTGCAAGATGTGGTGCGTCCTGATGGTGGTGGTAATGCTGTTGCTATCGGCCCGAAAAGACCTGCCACTCGCATTCATCCCGGCGGTGCTGTTTCTGTTTCTCGACACCTACTACTTGGCGCTGGAACGCGCTTTTCGCGGTTCGTACAACGCATTTGTCGGCAAACTCCACAAGGGCGAGGTCGCGTTGTCCGATCTCTATGTGGTGCGTCCGAGGGGGCGAATTGGCCGGCGGTTTGCACGGAGTTTGGGTTCTTCTGCGATTTGGCCTTTTTACAATGTGTTGGTCATCCTGATTTGGCTGGTTTGGAAACTCGCATAACGCAAAAGGAAAAATTATGGACTGGATTTCGCAATACGGGTTTCTCGGCGCGTTGTTGGTTGCGGGAGTGGTGCTCGGCGCGATTCCGGTGGTGTTGCCGCTGATCATCTCGCCGAGGGCGCGGGGCCGCAAGACGCGGGATACGTACGAATGCGGCGTGGATACCATCGGTAGCGCGTGGGTGCGCTTTGATATTGCCTACTATCTGTTCGCGCTCATCTTCGTCGCCTTTGAAGTCGATGTGCTCTACATTCTGCCCATCGCCGTGATCTACGACTCGGGAACGTATGTTTGGCGCGATTTCATCGAATTGACGATTTTTATCGGCATCCTTTTTCTCGCCATCGTCTATGCGTGGCGCAAAGGCGTTTTGCACTGGAGAAGCGAATCATGACCCCCGACGACCTCCCCCTCATAGCGGGCGATCCCAAAAACATCGAAGAACTGCGCGAACAGGTCGGCCCGTTGGTCCACATGGACATGCTGGAAAACCTGCTCAACCACGCACGGGCGCGATCCCTGTGGCCGCTCACGTTTGGACTGGCCTGTTGCGCGATTGAAATGATGGCCGCAGGCGCGGCGCGGTTCGACCTCGACCGCATTGGCGCAGGCGTGTTTCGCCCGAGTGCGCGCCAAGCCGATGTCATGATCCTCGCGGGCACGATCTCGCGCAAAATGGCCCCTGCGATCAAAACCCTGTGGGATCAAATGCCCGCGCCCAAGTGGGCCATTGCCATGGGCGGCTGCACCATCGACGGCGGCCCGTTCAAATATCCCGGGCAATACGCCATTGTCGAAGGCGCGGACAAAATCGTGCCGGTGGATGTGTACGTCCCCGGTTGCCCGCCGCGCCCAGAAGCCCTGTTCGCCGCGCTGTTCAAGCTGGAAGAGAAAATCAAAGCCGGAAAGGGATTCGACAGATGATCGCCGACAAACTCTCCGCGCTCATAAGCGATGCGACGCCCCATCCCGAACGCGGGTATCACCTGCACGGCGCGGCATCGCCGGGCGATCTCCCGCAGATCGCCGAGGTTTTTTTCGCTGAAAACTTTCACCTCGAAATGCTCACCTGCCAAGATCGGCGGGCGGTGGACGGCGTCTTTCGCCTGATCTACCAATTCAACCGATGCGGCGCGCCCCAGCGGCATGGGATCGCCTGCGACCTCTCTCCGGACGCAACCGCGCCGAGCATCGCCGCGATTTTTCCTGCGGCGGACTGGTACGAGCGCGAAATTTTCGACATGTACGGCGTCGCGTTTGACGGGCATCCGGAGCTAAAACGCATTTTGATGGAAGAAGATTACGTAGGCCATCCCCTGCTCAAAGACTTCGTCGATCCCCCCAGCCCCTATCGCAGCGAGTGAGGCCGCGCAATGGACAGCCGATTCGAGGTCGCCCAAGACCCGCAAAACCGCGATACGTACTATCTCAACATGGGGCCGCAACACCCCTCCACGCACGGCGTTATGCGGATCAAGTTGCACTTGGACGGCGAGCGCGTGATTTCCGCAGAGCCGGTTATCGGATACGGGCATCGGGCGCACGAGAAAATGGCGGAGAATCGGGACTACCTCCAGTTCTTGCCCAACCCGAGCCGCGTGGATTACCTCGGCGGGATGATCTACAACGTGGGCTATTGCCAAGCGATTGAGCGCGCGATGGGCATTGACGTGCCCGAACGCGCCGAGTACATCCGAATAATCTGCAATGAGCTCAACCGCATCTCGAGCCACTTGCTCTGGTTGGGCACGTTTTTGATGGACCTAGGCGCGTTCACCCCGTTTCTCTACGCGTTTGACGACCGGGAGAAAATCCTCGATATCCTCGACCGCATCACGGGATCGCGCCTCACGTATTGCTACGCGCGATTCGGGGGCGTGAGCCTCGATGTAGATGATGTGTTCCTCGAGCAGGTCGCCGACTTTTGCACCTATTTTCGGGATCGGTTAAAAGAGTACGAAAAGCTGGTCATCGGCAATGTCATCTTTCGAGAACGCACCATGGGCGTGGGCGTTTTCGCGCCCGATCTCGTTCAAAAGTACGCGATCACCGGCCCGTGCCTGCGCGCGATGGGCATAGCCCATGACGTGCGGAAAGACGAACCCTACGGCATTTACGACCGCTTCGACTTTGACGTGCCCACCCAAACCGCGGGCGATTGCTTTGCCCGCACGCTCGTTCGCATGGAGGAATTGCGCCAGAGCATTCGCATTGTCGAACGCGCCGCAAGCGCGATGCCCGACGGGCCCTTTATCGCGGCCCGCGTGCCCAGGCGCATTCGCCCGCCCGAAGGCGACCATTATTTTTCCGTGGAATCCCCGCGCGGCAATTTCGGCATGTACATCGCCAGCGACGGCAGCGACATCCCGTTCCGCCTCAAATTGCGAACCCCGTCCTTTTCACACATCTCGACCATGCCCGCGGTCATGCCCGGCACCCTCCTCGCCGACGCGGTCGCCATCCTAGGTAGCATCGACATCGTCGTGCCCGAGATCGACAGATAGCGGAGGGACGCGAATGCTCGGATGGCGGCTCAAATGCCATCGGGCGTCAAACCGAGAATGGCGAACTCCCTCGCGATCCCCTTGTTGATCAAACCACAAACTCACAATGAAAACAGACATCGTCCAACTTTTTGACAATCCCTATCTCGCGCTGGGTGTGACCATTGCGGTGATTATGGGCTATTTGAGCGTCAATGCCATCATGTTGATCTGGCTCGAGCGCAAGCTCAGCGCGCGCATTCAGCGGCGCATTGGGCCGCAGCGCGGCCCCTTTGGGCTGATGCAACAAATTTTCGACATGGGCAAATTGCTCAGCAAAGAACTCCTCACGCCCGCACACGCCGACAAATTGCTCTACGTGATCGCGCCGATCATGGTCTTTGCCCCTGTGGTCGCGCTGTCCTCGCTCTTTCCCATCACGCGCACGTACATTTTTCACGATTTCAACATCGCCATCGTGTTGATCCTCGCGATCAGCGGCATCAACGTGGTGGGCATCTTTTTGGCGGGATGGGGATCGAATAACAAATACGCCCTGCTCGGCGCGGTGCGCTCGGTCGCGCAAAATATCTCCTACGAAATCCCGCTCATCCTCTCGGTCATCCCCATTGTGATGATCGCGCGCACCATGTCGCTCTACGACATCGCCCTCGCGCAATCGGCCTATCCCTTTGTGCTGGTGCAACCCCTCGCGCTGATCATTTTCATCATCGCGGCCACCGCCGAAACCAATCGCGCGCCCTTTGACATTCCCGAAGCGGAATCCGAACTCGTCGCCGGTTTCCACACCGAGTATTCCGGCATGCGCTTTGGGCTGTTCTTCTTTGCCGAATACTCCCACATGATCTTCGCCTGCGCGTTGGCGACCGTGCTCTTTTTGGGAGGCTGGCGCGGGCCCATTTTGCCAGACGCGGTGTGGTTCTTCATCAAGGTGTACGCGCTCATCGTGCTCATGATGTGGTTCCGCTGGACCTTTCCCCGACTGCGGTTCGACCAACTCATGAAATTCGCATGGGTGGTGCTCGTCCCCCTCTCGCTGATCAATTTGTTGATTACGACGTTGGTGTTGAAATTGATTTGAGAGACGGGAGAGGCATTTAGCCACAAGAGGCACAAAAGGCACAAAAGGCACGAGCGGGGTACAACTGGCGACAGCCAGTTCACAGGCACAAAAGGGGTAAGGGCGTAACGTTTTACGCCCCAACGTGGGGACAATGGGCGACGGCCAGTAAGGGCGTAACAAAAGGTAAGGGCGTAACATTTTACGCCCCAACGTGGGGACAACGGGCGACAGTCAGTAAGGGCGTAACAAAAAGTAAGGGCGTAACATTTTACGCCCCAACGTGGGGACAACGGGCGACAGTCAGTAAGGGCGTAACAAAAAGTAAGGGCGTAACATTTTACGCCCCAACGCGGGGATAATGGGCGACAGCCAGTAAGGGCATTTTACGCCCCGACGCGGGGACAATGGGCGACAGTCAGTAAGGGCGTAACGTTTTTACGCCCCAACGCGGGGACAATGGGCGACGGCCAGTAAGGGCGTAACATTTTACGCCCCAACACTCATCGCTTCAAAGGAATGACGCATGGGACTCGTAAAGGAAATCATCGACGGCAGCAAAACCCTGCTGAGTGGCATGAAAGTCACATGGGACAACTTTCGGAAACCGCCCGTCACCTCGCGCTATCCGATGGAAAAAATCGAGATGTCGGAGGCGTTTCGCAATGTGATCGTCCTGATCGAAAAAGAAGACATCGGCTCGCACGATTGCATCGACTGCAAAGCCTGCGAGCGCGTGTGTCCGTCTTTCTGCATTTCGCTCGACGGGGAACGCCCCGAGGGGTTGCGGCGCAAACGCGCGACCGAGTTCATCGTCGATTTTGCCCTGTGCAGCGACTGCGGGTTGTGCTTGGACGTATGTCCCACAGACACGCTGGGATACAGCAAAGTTCACGATGAGGCCGGGTACCAGCGCAGCGATTTTCTCTACGACCTGATCGAACCATGGGCGGACAAAGAGGACGCCGCGCGCGAACGCCTCAAAGAAATCGAAGCCGCGCAGGCCGAGGAACGCGCCCGACGCGCCGCGGCGAGAAAAGCGAAAAAAGCCATCAAAAAATCCCCGAGAAAACACAGTGGAGCGCGATGATGCTCGAACAGACCGTCGTTTATCTCTTTGTGGCCCTCGTCCTGATCGGCGGGTGCCTGGCCGCGTTTTCTCGGCAGGTGCTCTACGCCATCATCGGGTTGGGGATCAGCCTCTTGGGCTTGGCGGGCCTCTTTCTCTCTTTGGGTAGCCCGTTTGTCGCGGCGATGCAGGTGCTCATCTACATCGGCGGGATCACGGTTGCCATCGTATTTGCGATGATGCTCTCGATCGCCATGTCCGTTCGCCCGCCCGATCCCGATGTCCGCAAAAGCCTTTTCGCGATCGTCTGCGCGGCGCTGTTTTTCGCTTCGGTCACAGTTCTGATCCGCGATACACCATTTTCACAGGTCGCCGCGCCCGCGTCTGAAAAAGCGTGGTCCGTAGGCGCGTTGGGCCACGCCTTGCTCACGCATTACAATCTCGTGTTCGAAACCCTGTCACTCATTTTGCTCTTGGCGATCATCGGCGCGATTTTGATCGCCCGCAAGGAGAAAACGTGACCCTCGAAGCCTATCTGATCGTGGCCGCTGCGCTGTTTGCCCTCGGCTTGATCGGAGCGATGTCCCATCGCAACCTCATCGCCCTGCTCATCGGCATCGAACTCATGATGAATGCCGCCAGCTTGAACCTGATGGCGTTCAACCGGTTCGTCGTCACCGATCCCACGGTCGGGCAAATTTTCGTCCTGATCATCATCGGATTAGCCGCGGCGGAAGTCGCGATTTTTTTGTCGATCATCCTGCGTCTGTATCGGGCGTACCGCGAGATCGACGCGGAAAAACTCACGGAATTGAGCGGTTGATGGATACCCTTTCCCTCATCTTGGCGACCACGGGCGCGCCCCTGGCGTGTTTTGTCATCGCCCTCCTCTTTCTGATGCAACGCCCCGTTGCCGCGCAAGCGCTGGTCTTGTTCGGCAGCGCGGTTTCCCTCATCGGCGCGATCTGCTTGCTGGTGCGCGGCGCGGTCGATCCCCTGCGGTTTTTGTGGTTTCAAAGCGGCGCGTTTCAACTGCAATTTGGCTTTTTTTTCGACGGCGCGAGTCTCATGTTCGGCGTGGTCGTCTCCCTCATTACGGCCTGCGTGATGCTCTATTCCACGAGCTACATGGCGCGCGATCCGGGCAAGACGCGCTATTTTGCGATGTTGGGGTTTTTCGCGTGGGCCATGCTGAGTTTTGTCTATGCGGTAGATCTCTTGCAGGCGTTCATCTTTTGGGAACTCGTGGGCCTGTCTTCGTTCTTCCTCATCGGATTCTGGTTTGAAAAACCCGAAGCCGCAGGCGCCGCGCGCAAAGCCTTTCTCATGACCCGCCTCGGCGACGTGGGGCTCTTCATCGGGATTTTGCTCATCCTCCAACTCGCGCAAAGTTTTGACCTGCCCAGCCTGTTAGACCAACAATCGGGCCTTGCGACCCGCGTATCGCCCGGCGCGCTCAACGCCATCGCATTGCTCATTTTCGTCGGCATTATGGGCAAAAGCGCGCAGTTCCCCTTGCACACATGGCTGCCCGACGCCATGGAAGGCCCCACCCCGGTCAGCGCGCTGTTGCACTCCGCCACGATGGTGGCCGCAGGGGTCTTTTTGATGATTCGCCTGCACCCGCTCTTTGTGGCCGCGCAAGACGCCGCGCTCATCGTTTTGACTATCGCCGCGTTCACGGCCTTGCTCGCATCGACCATCGCGATGGTCGATACCGACATCAAAAAAGTGCTGGCGTACTCCTCGATCAGCCAACTCGGGTTTATGCTGATGGCGCTCGCGGCGGGCAGCTTGTTCGCGGGCGTCTTTCACCTGATCACGCACGCGGTTTTCAAAGCCCTGCTCTTTCTCTGCTCGGGCATCTACATCCACGCGCACCACACCAACCACATGGCCGAAATCGGGCGGCGCGGCGGCCGCCATCTCAAAACCGCGACCCTCGGCCTGCTCATCGGCGGCGGCGCGCTGGCGGGCATTCCCCCATTGGCGGGGTTTTGGAGCAAAGAAGAAATTTTTGCCCAACTCGGCCGCGATGGTTTTACCATTTACATGGGCGGCGCGTTGTTGGCCGCGTTCCTCACCGCGTATTACACCTTCCGCATGATTTTCCTCATCGCAAAACCCGACCGCGTGCGGGCCTCTGGCGACAGCCCTTCCGAACCCCTGGCGATGAAACTGCCCGTGTGGTCGCTCACTTTGGGCGCGATAGCGCTCGGGTTTTTTGGACGCGCCATCGCGTCGGGCCTCGGCCTCGTCGCGCCGCATCACACCCTCGCGTCGATGTTGCCCGCTATCGGGGTCGTCCTCCTCGGCGTTGCACTCGCGTATTACGACTACGGCCGCGACGAGGCCCCGCGCACGGGATTCATCGGCAAAATCGCGCCGCTCAACGCCCTGTTTGTGAACAAATGGTACATCGACGACTTCTATCGCGTCACCTTCGTCGCCCTCACCAACGCCCTGTCCCGCGTCTTGCACTGGGTTGAAACCCACATCCTCGACAACAACTACGACCGCTTCGGCTTGGGCATCTTACGCACGGGCGCGAAATCGACCCGCATCCAAAACGGCTGGATGCAACTCTATCTGGGCTGGGCCATTCTCTTGCTGGCCGTGCTCGTGATCGCGTTGGGATGACCGGGAATGGGGATCGGTTTAGCGAGGGATGGTGTGGCGGTTTTTTTTCGCTAGCCATCGCAATTCCCAATTCACAGCAAAAAAGCCCTCACAAAATGTGGGGGCTTTTTCTTTTTGGACCGGGGTTTGCGATGATCTCAAATCGGCATCTGTCAGGCAATATGCCCAATGGAACGGGTTTGCAATTCGCGGTGGAGTTCGGAGGCCGCGTGGAGCAGGCTTGGGGCGATGTTGAGGGCATCGGCATCGTAGCGGGTCGGCGTGCGAAGGCGGTCGGCGAGGGCGATCCATTCCGCCGATTCACCGATGCCTATCGCGTCGCCGATGCGCCGCAGGATGGGGCCGGGGTTGGCGCAAAGCGAATCATAGCTGACGAGTGCGACGTTATCACAGAGACAGGCGAGGATATGCGCGTAGGCCGCGCACCAATACGCGAGCCAAAAGTCCGCGGTATGCGTGGGATTTAACTCTTGACTCAACCAGCGATCAAAATCAATCGGACGGAGATTCGCGCCGAAATCGAAATGCCCGATGTCCGCCATATACCGCCGGGTAAAAGGCTCGGCGGCGTGTATTTTCGAGAAATTGAGATGCTGGCGCGACAGGGAGGCGGCGTGGTCGAGCGGATTGCGAAACGGGATGAGGATGACGGCATCGGGAAACAACCGAATGATTTTGGGAATGCGGGCTATATTGGCATTGTTTTTCGAGAGATAGCGAACCGCATTCGGTTTTTGCACCGCCCGCAGGGCGATCATCTTCGCCATGTGGGTTTTGATGAACGGCTCGAACTCCCGATGAACGTCCTCGTCGGTCGCCGTCCAGATAGCGATGCGATCCTCGAGGTATTTCTCGGGCCAAAACGCGCGCCACACGACTTCTTCGAACGCCTCGGCGCTGTCGAATCCGATGGTCATGCCATCGCCGTGAGCGCGCTCGACGACCGTATCGGACACGCGAAAGCGGCGCGAAAGGGCGTCCCAAAGGAGCGGAATGAGCAAAAACGGCATGTTCCGGTAGGTATGCGTGGCGAACACATCCAGCGAACCGAGGGTTTCCAGCAAGAGCGTGGTGCCCGCCCGCGGAAGCGCGGTGATAAATACCGGCCGGTCGAGTTCAACCCCCCTCAAGCGTCGGGCGTAGAGGCGGGCCTCGATATCGGCCAGGCCCTTCTGCACCTCAATGCCGGAAAAGGCCAAGCCGTGCAGGAACCGGGCCAGTTTGGAATACCGATCTTGGAAGTGCATGCTAGTCAGTCGACGACTGTGGCTCGTCGTCTGGCGTCTCGTTTGCCCGCCGCGCTCTCATCTTGCGGAGCACCTGCTTGATCGGATACCAGACGAGGCCGACGAGCATGGTGATTACGGTCCCGCCAACGACCAGCAGGGCACCGATGGATGCCAGCCCTGGGCCGAGGCCGATATAAGCGACGACCAAAGGCAGGTCGCCGCTGGCGAGTTTTGCGGTCGTTTCAACGATCATCTACTCACTCCTTTTTTATATA
Organism: Candidatus Latescibacterota bacterium; assembly: GCA_965242535.1. Classification (GTDB taxonomy): domain Bacteria; phylum Latescibacterota; class UBA2968; order UBA2968; family UBA2968; genus VXRD01. The sequence goes on along the minus strand of OZ251458.1, from coordinate 1,793,564 downwards.
TCTCACGTCCTTTAACCTGAACCGCATGGCCTTGGCCTTTTTCTCATCGGGCAATGCATTCAAGTGCGACATGTCGTGTAAATTGGTGAACGCGGCGAGCACCGCACCATCGGCAAGCCGAACTTCGACGGCTATTTTCTCATGGAATACAACGATGCACCGCCGGCGATCTGGGGAAATGGAAACATGCCCTCCTGCTCTTGAAAACATATCGCGCAGATGTTCAGGCGTCCCGTCATTCGGGAAAATGGTGGTCTCCTCGCCATTCGCCAAATCGATCATGAGCAACCGAGACGGACCGTGAATGCCATCGCCACCCCAGTTGTCGAACATGAGAAACTTGGCCCCTTCGAAATGCGTGACGCTGTGTTGCCGAAAGAATCCGCCGCGTACCAATTTCTTCAACCGATGGCTTTTGCCATCTATAATGCCGAACGCGCTCAGGGACCGGAGAGAAACCACGAGGTCGCCCGGTTCAATACCCGCCACGTCGTCGACATTTTCCCGCAGTTGATGAATAAAATTGAGATGCGTCGGATCGCAAGAATCTCCGATATTGATATGGTATAGCGCGGCCGCATACGGGGATTCGAGAATCGCGTCAAGTATGGAAATCGCTTTGATAAGTCGTCCCTTCCCGTCAAGGATGTGTACGAAATCACGATAGAATTTTCCATCTTGACAACCCGATGTCCAAACAGTGCGTTCTTTATTTTTCAATTCGATCTCAATTGCCCCTTCGCCAATCCTCATGCCAGGGACCAAAGCAATGTCCCCATCGGTCATATACGGACGATGATGGCTATAGTCTCGGCGGTACCAGATCACTCGACCATCGCGGTCGATGCGCGCCACGCCGCCGCCATAAGGAAAACTGTGTTGGGATTGGAAAACGATCAACAAGTCGCCGTTTGAATACCGGGATATACCAGCTGGATAAGCAGCAGAAAAAAACGGGAGCCCAAAGGGTTGCTCGTAGGGGAGGGAAACGATGATGGGGCCGTTCTCGAACTCATCGGGACGGTACGGGTAGGCGTGCCGCACTTCCCCTCGACCCGCGTACTCGACCGCGAGACAACCTCGGGCGCCGGGACAATATTCGGCGAAACGCTCCAGACCTCCCGCAACGAGGATCGGATTGGCCAGGGTATCGGCACCGATGAATTCAAAGCGACGCGCTTCCACACTATCGGGGCTGATAGCCACGAAGTTCATCGCTCGGAATGCGGGGGAGACCTCACCTTCTATATACACGGCAAACAGCGTTTTACCGGTCTTATAGGCGGATCTTAAAAGGTCGTATGGAAACACCTTTTGCCTGTGGACATATACGCCGCCTGCAAATGCCGCCAACATCAGTGCAATCGCGAACAGAAGCAACGGGCCCCGGTTGAGCAACGCAACGAATTTAGACTGAACTTCCGGGGCGGATGGTTGCTCATCGGGCGTCTCGGTGAAAGGCGGGTCGCCGTTGGCGAGTTTTGCGGTCGTTTCGACGATCATCTGCTCACTCCATCGTGGTTGATGTATTTCACGCAGTTTAACCAGTACCGCACGGCCTTGGTCTTTCTCTCATCGGGCAACGCATTCACATGCGACATGTCGTGTAAATTGGTGAACGCGGCGAGCACAACACCATCGGCAAGCCGAACTTCGATGGCTTTTCCCTTTCTATAGAATGTAACGATGCACCGCCGGCGATCCGGGGAAATGGAAATATGCCCTCCTGTATGTGAAAACATATCGCGCAGATGTTCGGGCGTCCCGTCATTTGGGAAAATGGTGGTCTCCTCGCCATTCGCCAAATTGACCATGAGCAACCGAGACGGGCCTTGAATGCCATCGCCACCCCAGTTGTCGAGCATGAGAAACTTGGCCCCTTCGAGATGCGTGACGCTGTGCTGCTGGAAGAATCCGCCGCGCACCAGCTTCTTCAACCGATGGCTTTTGCCATCTAGAATGCCGAACGCGCTTAGATTTCGCAGAGAAACCACGAGATCGCCCGGCGCGATGCCCGTCACGCCGCCGGCATCTTCCCGCAGTTTGTGGACAAAGTTGAGATGCGTCGGATCGATGGCATCCGAGTAATACAGAGACAGAGCATACGGGGATTCGAGGATCGCGTCAAATATGGAAATCGCTTTGAGAAGCCGCCCTTTCCCGTCAAGGATGTGTACGAAATCATTGTAGTACTTTTGATTTTTATTTTTGGTCAAATGGAATGTTCGGCCATTTTTGGCCTTGAATTCGATTGGCCCTTCGCCAACCCTTAGACTTGGGACCAGAATAGTATCGCCATCGGTTATATACGGCACATGATGGCTATAGTCCCGGCGATACCAGATCACATGACCATCGCGGTCGATGCGCGCCACGATACCTGCGAATGGAAAACTATGGTAAAATTCAAAAACGATCAACAGATCGCCGTTTGAATACCGGGATACACCACGGAATTTAAACAAATAAAGAGGCTGTAACCCTGGCATCTGCTCATGGGGAAAGTCGACGCTGATGGGCGCGTTCTCGAACTCATCGGGACGGTACGGGTACGCGTGCCGCACTTCCCCTCGGCCAGCGTACTCGACCGCGAGACAACCTCGGGCGCCGGGGCAATATTCGGCGAAATGATCCGCACCTCCCAAAACGAGGATCGGATCGACGAGGGTATCGGCACCGATGAATTCAAAGCGACGCCCTTCCACACTGTCGGGACTGATATCCACGAAGTTCATCGCTCGGAATGCGGGGGAGATTTCATCTTCCATATACATGGCAAACAGCGTTTTACCGGTCTTGTAGGCAGATCTTAAAAGGTCGTACGGAAACACCTTTTGTCTGTGGACATATACGCCGCCTGCAAATGCCGCTAGCATCAGTGCAATCGCGAACAGAAGTAGCGGGCCCCTGTCGCGTAGCGCGACGAACGATCTTCGAATTTTGGACTGAACTTTCGGGGAGGATCGCTTCTCATCGGGCGTCTCGGCGTTCGCCATGATTGTGTGTCTCCTCTTTTCGCTGTCGTGATTTTTTTCGCGTTCTTTTTTTAGTACCAGCCGGAAATGCGACCGATGTCGTTGAAGGTCACGTAAATGAGCAGAAAGAGCACAAACGCAAATCCGACCTGTTGCAACCGCATTCTGTTGCGCGCAGACAAATCTCGGCGGATAATGCCTTCGATGGTGAGCAAGGTGAGATGGCCGCCATCGAGCGCGGGAATGGGCAACAGGTTGAGAATGCCCAAGTTGATGCTGAGCATGGCCATAAACCATAGGAAATGGGAAATACCGCGCTCGGCGCTGATGCCCACCAACTGAAAAATCCCAACGGGGCCGGCCAGATCCCGGCTGGATTGTTCCCCCACGACCAAGCCCTTGACGAATCCGACGATGAGCATCGACAAATTGACGGTTTCCGTCGCGCTGCGGCTCACGGCTTTGAAAAAGGGAATGGGATTGCGCTCGATCGCCTGCTCAATGCCGATGCGCCCCACGGTCTCGCCATTGATCACGTGGGTAGCGGGCGTAATCCACGCGGTCATTTCCTCGCCATCGCGCCGCCAAGTCAAGGGCATGTTCACGCCTGGCTGCGAGGAAATCTCGCGGCTCATCTCCCACCACATCGCCACCTTCACGCCATTGACCGATTCGATCACATCGCCCGGTTGCAAGCCGATTTCCGATGCGGGCGCGCCGGGTAGCACCCCGCCGACCTCCGTGGTGATATAGTGCCCGAGGCCCGGCCCGTCGGGGAGCGGTGGCGAGGTCAAATCGAGGGAGAGCGACAACCGTTCGGGGACGCGCTCGACCTCGATAGAGACGACCTTGCCGGCATTTTGGAGAAACGCATCGGTCATTCCCTCCCAGTCATTCACCGGGGTATCGCCAACGGTCAAAATGCGGTCGCCCGGCCGGATCCCGGCCGCGTAAAACGGCGAGTTCGGCTTTACCTCGCCCACGCGCGAATCGTCCATAAAAGCGTATTCGCCCGCGGCCATCCGCATGAGGAGCAAGAGCACGAAGCCCAAAATGAAATTCATCATCGGCCCGGCAACGAGCACCGCCATTTGAATCCAGCGCGGCTTTGACTGAAATTCCCAGGGCTTGCCCTCGCCCTCTTCGCGGCCAAAATCGTCCATGCCCGCCATCTTGACGTATCCGCCCAGGGGGAGCCAGGAGAGACAGTATTCGGTCTCGCCGATTTTCATGCCCGCGGCCTTGGGCGGGAAGCCGAGGGAAAATATTTCGACGCGGATACCCGATTTTTTCGCCACCAAAAAATGCCCGAGTTCGTGGACGAACACCAGCACGCCCAACACGAATATGAAATAGAGTAGATCGATCATTGGGAAACCTCATTTCTGCGATGCGAGTGAACGAATCAGCGCATTGGCGCGGACGCGCCCCCAGCGGTCCGCTTCAAAAATCGCCTCGAGGGTATCGGCGTCTCGATGGGCTTCGGGCTCATCCAATGCTCGGTCGATCACATGCGGAATATCGAGAAACCCGATGCGCCCATCGAGAAAGGCGTACACCGCAACCTCGTTGGCCGCATTGAGCACCGCAGGTGCCGTGCCGCCCTGTTCAATGGCCCGATACGCCAGTTGCAGGCAGGGAAAACGCGCGGTATCCGGGGGGAAAAAACTCAACGTGCGGACCCGCGCGAGATCCAGGGGTTCGACCTGCGTGGGCAATCTTTGCGGATGCAAGAGCGCTTGCTGAATGGGCAACCTCATGTCGGGCGTGCTCATGTGCGCCATCATCCCGCCATCCACGTACTCGACCAAACAATGCACGATCGACTGCCGGTGGATAATCACATCGATCTTGGACACCGGCAAATCCAAAAACCACCGCGCTTCGATCACCTCAAAGCCCTTGTTCATCAGCGTGGCCGAGTCTATCGTAATCTTCGGCCCCATCTGCCAAGTGGGATGGTCGAGGGCCTCGGCGCGGGACACGTCGGCCATCTGTTCTCGCGTGTGTTCAAAAAACGGGCCGCCCGACGCGGGCAATACGATGCGCTTGATATCGCCTGGATCTGTCTCTTGCAGCCATTGCCACAGGGGCGTGGTCTCGCTGTCGATGGGGAGCAAGGTCGCCCCCGTCTGTCGCGCCCAAGCCGTGAGCAGATGCCCGGCGACAACCAGCGTCTCCTTATTGGCAATCGCCACATCCTTGCCGGCGCGCACCGCCGCCACAGTCGGGCGCAATCCCACGCCTGCGGCCAGGCCATTGATCACCAAATCCACGTCTGGATCCACCGCGAGTTCCCGCAGACCCGAACGCCCTTCGAGCACCTCGATGCCCAACGGCGCCAGCCGCGGCCGCACGGCTTTCGCGCCCCGGTCGATGCAAACGCGCTTTGGGCGCCAGTGCTCGGCTTGTTTGCAGAGCAACTCGGCGTTGCGCCCCGCGCACAAACTCACCAGTTCAAACCGGTCGGGCAGGCCCTTCAACACGCGCAGTGCATTTGTGCCGATAGAGCCTGTCGATCCCAAAAGGGCAACGCGCTTTATCCTAGCCATTGCAAATAGAGATAAACGAGTGGAAAGACGAAAAACAGACTGTCGAAGCGATCCAGCACCCCGCCGTGGCCCGGGATCAGCGCGGAGGTATCTTTGACATCCATCGCGCGTTTGATCATGGATTCCACGAGGTCGCCCAGCGGCGCGCCAATGCCGATGAGGAGGCCGAGCGCGAGGCTTTGCGCCACGTCGAACGGGCCAAAGAGGCGCGCGCCAACCCCTACGACCAAAAGCGCGGACAAAAGCCCGCCGACAAATCCCGCTTCGGTTTTGCCCGGGCTGATGCGGGGAAAGGGACGCCGCCTGCCAAACCACCGGCCAAAAAAATAGGCCATCACATCATTGGCCCAAACCCCGAGCAAAATGAGCACGGCCCCCGGGCCTCGTTCTGCCGCGGGCAGCGCATCGCGCACCAAGAGCACAAAACTGCCCAAAAAGCCGACATAGATCACTCCAAAAAGCGTGCCGCCCGCATTGAGCAGGCGATGATCCGATGGGTCGAACAGAGCCAGGCAAAACAGCGACAACGACAAACACAAAAAAAACAGCGCGAAAGCATCTCGTCCGACCCAAAACGCCAACGCGCACCACAACAGCGTTGCAAAAATGCCAAATCCCATCCATGGGTGCAACCCCTTGCCACACAGCAGGCGGTAAAACTCCCAGACGCCTATGCCGATCACCCCGCACCACAGCGCGAACAACCCGTAGCCTCCCACCCAGAACAGCGCCAGTAAAACCGGCCCAAAAACCGCCGCCGCCACAACGCGCTGAACCAGATTGGACTTTGCCACGAATCCTCCATGGGTTAAGGGGATGGGACGGGACGGGGGCCTGTCCCTACATTCTCGCGCCTCACCTTTGGGACGGGCACGGGGCCTGGCCCGACGATTGATGGGCGGATTCGGATAACGTGGAGTTCAAGATCGCAGGATTTAGGACGGGCACGGGGCGATGGGGTTGACCACGGGCCGCTAATCGAGGGCCGCGGCCCCATTGCCCTTTTTGGCACGCATTTCGGCGCGCAACTGCCCCCCTGTTCTGCCAAACCGCCGCTCTCGATTTTGATAACTGCGGATGGCCTCGTACAGATGCTCGCGCTTAAAATCGGGCCACAGCACGTCGGTGAACCAAAACTCCGTGTACGCGCATTGCCAGAGCATGAAATTGCTCAACCGAACTTCCCCGCTCGTGCGAATCAGCAAATCCGGATCGGGCAAGCGGCCCGTGTACAGGCGTTGGGCAAACGCCTCGGCGTCGATCTCGTCTGCGGAAACGCGCCCCTGCGCCACATCGCGGGCAATGCGTTGTACGGCTTGGAGAATGTCGCTTTTGCCATCGTAGCTCAGCACCAAATTGAGCGTTAGCCCGCTGTTATCCGCCGTTTCGCAAATGGCCTTTTCCAGTGCCTCGCGCGAGGGCTTGACCAGCCGCCCGGTATCGCCTGTTGCGATCAAGCGCACGTCGTTTTCCTGCAACTCGTCGAGTTCTTGATACGAGCAATCGCGCAGCAGTTGCATCAGGGACAAGACCTCTGTCCAGGGCCGCCGCCAGTTGTCCGTCCCAAACGTGAACAGGGTCAAAATGTCAATTTCGAGTTCGCCGCAGGCGCGCACGATATCGCGCACGGTTTCGCGGGCGGACCTGTGCCCATCCGTGCGGCGCAAATCGCGCTGTTGCGCCCATCGCCCATTGCCATCCATAATAATCGCAATGTGCTGTGGCAAATTGCCCCGCGCTTTGAGCGCGGCCTGAAGTGCCGTGCAACTGCGCGCGTCATTTAGAAGTGTGTCTGCCATATCGAAAAAAATTGGTGCCTCAAAGCGTCAAAAAATGTTGTGAGATTGTAACATTTTCATTTATTAAAGTCAAGCGAGAAGCAAGCGCGGAAGATATGAGAGGAAGTAACCACGCGAAACGGGTATGAACGGGGATGGACGGCATGTGTACCAACTAACTCATTATCGGGATCACTTTGCAGTTCCACGGTCCTTCAGAGAAGCCATCGCCAAACGTGCCCTCTCAAAAGCCCATCAACGAAAGCCATCAGGCACAGCGCGCAAGTCCATTTCGCAACCAACATCCTTGTTGCAACTTCCTTGGCAGGCTGGCGCATGTCGTGTTGTTACAAAAGCGATTTGCGCTGTGCTAGCCCCTCGGCGCATGAGAGCGGCATTTTTGAACTGCTCGGGCAGTTGTACCCCGCTCGCCTACTTTTTTTTTCTGTAAAAAAAAAGTAGGTCGCCGCACGCCGTAGGCACAGGCGTAGCCAACGCATCAAAGGCAACCCACGATGCTTTAGAAGCCATCTAAAAACTAGGGCCGCCATTGAGAGAGTCGCAAAAACATTCGCTTTTCGCAGGTCAAACCCCAAGAATAAGGGCCTTTATTCCCCCTTTCCTGATAGGAAAGGGGGCTAGGGGGTTAGGTCCCGATAATTTTTAGATGGCTTCTTAGGACCAAACGCTTTAGAAAAGCGAGCCACGTCAGTACTGATTTGCACGTACCAAAATTGAGAATAATTTAATTTTCAGAGTACTGACGCCGTGCTTCGCGTGTAGCGATTGGCCCCCGCCGCGCCCGTCTTGGATCGCCGACCCCTAACACATGACCAAACAAAATCTAAAACGCCACCTGCGCGCCGCACGCATTCAACTGCCCGAGTGCGCGATTCGGAAAAAGAGTTTGCGGATTCACCGCAGGCTGATCCGCATGCCCGCGTACCAAATCGCACGGCGCGTCGCGTGTTACGTCTCGGTGGACAATGAAGTGGATACCAAAACGCCGATCCGTGCGGCACTCCGAGAGGGAAAACGAGTGGCCGTTCCGGTTACGCGGGGGAATGGCGCCATGGATTTTCAGGCGATAGCGGGATTGAACGAATTGCGAACCGCGCATTACGGCTTGCGCGAACCCGTGCCCAATCCCGAATTGATTCTGTCCCCTCAGGCCCTCGATGTAATCCTCATCCCCGGCATCGCGTTTGATCGCAGGGGGCATCGCATCGGATCGGGCAAGGGCTACTACGACCGATTTCTGACGCGGACCAAAGCCGTGCGAATCGGCCTCGCGTACGCTTTTCAGATCATAGACCGCGTACCCGCCGAACCGCACGATGTGAAGATGGATTGGATCGTGACCGAAAGCGAAATGATTGAGATTTAGGAAAGCGGGCAAACCGAATGGGGACGCACAGACAAAAGGAACGATGACATGCCAAAACTCCTATCGCCTGCTCAAGTGCGCGACATCCTCGCGCGGCATCGCGAGTGGCTCGCGTCCAATGGCGCGGCGGGTACCCGCGCCGACTTGGCGGGGGCGAACCTCAACCGCGCGGACTTGCAAAACGCCCACTTGCAAAACGCCGATATGCGCGAGGCCATCCTCAGCGGCGCGCAGTTGCGCGGGGCGAATTTGTCCGGAGCCAACTTGCAGCGCGTGCGTTTTTTGCAAGCCAACTTGAGCGGTGCGAATCTCGAAGGCGCGGACCTCAGCGGCGCGTTCTTGCAAAACGCGATCCTCGCCAAAGCCAACCTGAAAGGCGCGCAGGTAGCCCCCGCAGATCTGGAATTGGCAGACCTCAGCGGCGCGAATCTCGAAAGCGCGAATTTTGAGGGCGCCAAATTGGTCGGGTGCAATTTGCGCGGCGCGAAGTGCAAAAACGCGAATTTTTACAGGGCCAATTTGTCCGAAACCATCTCGGTCGATGTGGATTTTGAAAACGCGATTTTGCGAACCGCCGACATCAGAAAATCGGATTTGACGGGTGCCAATTTAAGCGGGGCCAATCTGCAAAGCGCGAAACTCCAAGAGGCGGACCTCGTCAAAGTCGATTTGCGAAACGCCGATCTCCGGCGCGCCCGCATGCAAAAAACCGACCTGTACAAAGCCCAGTTCGACGATGCGGACATGCGCGGCGCCGATGTCCGGGACGCGGTCGGTTTTTCGCAAAAACACTTGGATGTGGTGCGATGGGACGAGAAGACGAAGTTGAGGGATTGATCCAGCAACGCATCAGAAAACGAAAAAAGCAGGTGGTCGAATAACCACCTGCTTTTGTGATGTACCGAAAAACCGCTTACACCTCACACATCGAAGTAAAGTGCAAATTCGTGCGGATGGGGACGCTGATTGACCGCGTCGACCTCATTCTCGCGCTTGTAGTTGACCCACTCTTCAATCACATCGTCGGTGAACACATCGCCCTTGAGCAAGAAATCGTGATCCTCTTCCAGCGCGGTCAGGGCATCGGCCAGCGATGCGGGCGTCTGCGGGATGGATGCGGCCTCTTCGGGCTCGAGGTCGTAGAGGTTCTTGTCGAGCGGTTCGCCCGGATCGATTTTGTTTTGAATGCCGTCCAGCCCGGCCATCAACATCGCCGAGAACGCCAGATAGGGATTGGCACTCGGATCGGGGCAACGGAACTCGATCCGCTTGGCTTTGGGGCTTTGCGAATACATCGGGATACGCACCGAAGCACTGCGGTTGCGCTGCGAATAGGCCAGATTGACCGGCGCTTCGTACCCGGGCACCAACCGCTTGAACGAATTGGTGGTCGGGTTGGTCAATGCGATCAGCGCGTTTGCGTGTTCGAGAATGCCACCGATATAGTACAGGGCGGTCTCGCTGAGGCCCGCGTATCCAGAACCGGCAAAGAGCGGCTCGGCGCCTCTCCAGATGCTCTGGTGCGTGTGCATGCCCGTGCCGTTGTCTTCAAACAAGGGCTTGGGCATGAAGGTCACGGTTTTGCCGTGTTTGCGCGCCACATTTTTGACGACGTATTTGTAAATCGCCATTTTGTCGGCGCAGTCGACCATCGGGCAGAAGCGAATGTCGATTTCGCACTGACCACCGGTTGCAACTTCGTGGTGATGGATTTCGGAATCGACGCCCAACTTTTCCAGCGCCAGCATCATTTCCGTGCGGATGTCTTGCAGCGTGTCGTGGGGCGGCACCGGGAAATAGCCCTCTTTGTGGCGCGGTTTGTACCCCAAGTTGGGGCCTTCGTCTCGGCCCGAATTCCAATAGCCTTCAACGGAATCCACGCTGTGGAAGGCGTGGTTTGCCCCCTCGCCAAAGCGCACGTCGTCAAAAACGAAAAATTCGGCTTCCGGGCCGAAATGTGCCACGTCGCCAATGCCCGTGGACTGCAAATAGGCTTGGGCTTTTTTGGCAACCGAACGCGGATCGCGCGAATACCCGCTCTTGGTAATGGGATCGGCGATGTCGCAGATCATCACCAGCGTGGGCTCTTGGAAAAAGGGATCGATGAATGCCGTCGAGGCATCGGGCATCACGAGCATGTCCGATTCGTTGATGGCTTGCCAACCGCGAATGCTGGAGCCATCGAAACCGAGCCCATCTTCGAAGGTCTCTTCTTCGACCTCAGAGGCCCTGATCGTAAAATGCTGCCAGTGCCCGGGAAAATCGGTAAAGCGCATGTCGACGACTCGAATGCCCTGATCTTTGATCATCGCCAGGACATCTTCAGGCGTTTTGGCCATATTCTGCTCCTTTCAGTGTGAGAAAAGTGGCCTGTGATTCGGTGGAGATATGCAGCGGATCGGCGATAGTTTTCGATTCGCTGCACATCGCTGGGAATATAGACAGCGTCTATTCTGCAAGCGGGGATTATTATAGGCATTTCTTCAAAAGTTGCAAGACAATTTTTGGTTTCCCCTCAAAAGGCGGTTGTTTTTCCAAAAAAATACGCTATACTTTCCGGGAACAAAGCGCGAGGTCGCGTGTAATATCCCGTAATGCAATGTCGCGCTCCACTACCTTTTTGCGGAGGGTTTTATGCGGTTCAATTCTCGCAGGTTGCTCGCTATCTCGATCATCGCATGGATGGGATGGGGCGGACAGGCCGATGCGCGTCCCGTCCGCGTCACTCAAATTCCGAATGGCAGTTGCGGTGCGTGCCATGTCGATCCAAACGGCCGTGGGGCGCTGACCGCTTTTGGCGATGAGATCAACAAAAATTACCTGATGCCGAGCGGTCGCCTTGGGCGCGTCAACTGGAATGCCGCGCTTGCAATGCTCGACTCAGATGGCGATGGCGTGTCCAACGGCCGAGAATTAGGCGACCCCGATGGCGATGGCACCCCCGATCCGAGCATTGAGGTGACGAATCCCGGAGACCGCACTGATTTTGTGCAACAACCAGGTCCCAGCGTTGGGCCACCTGCGGTGGTTTCGCTCGTCATCGGCGGCGTCCCACTCGAAGAAAATGCAACCAATCCGCCCGTGTCGAGTGGGATGCTATCGTTTGAAGTCACATTTGATAAGCCTTTGCGCGCAGTCCCGGACTTGGCTGGAGATAGCGAACTCGATGTACCGGTGGTGATCTATCCCTTGCCCGATAGTGTGGCGGCGTGGGCCATCAGCGCAGATAGCTTGAAACTAACGGCAAGCATTCAATTGTCCGAAAATGCGATCTATCAGCTCATCGTCGGCAATCCGCCCGCGCAACAGCAGTACTTTTTTGGCACGGTGGCATTGCCAGATGCCGTTGTTTCCGGGAGGGCGACGTTCCCCGCGGACGTCAAACTGACCGCTGAACCGGGTTCGGCGGTGCTGATGGATTCCGATGCGTATTCAAAAGCGTATTCAAATCTCCTATCTTTGGACGACAGCGATGACCCAGCTCAACTCCTCGCGACCATTCTCGACGAGTTCCTGCCGACCATTATCCGCATTGACCCTTTCGATATCCTTGAATCTCTCCCCAAACAACTGGCGTTTGAGTTGAAATATGTGCCCGATGGTTCCTATATCCTCGCCCTGTATCAAAATGCGATCGATGCAAAGGGAGACACCATTGAGCTATCCGCTTTCAGGGGCATCGATGCAATGGGGCAACGCGATTCCGCTACCTTGATTCGCGTCGCTGGCGAAAGCGTGACCAATTTGCAAATCGCGTTGCAAACGGATGTCGAGCCGGAAGCGATTATAGAGGTGCGCGTCGACCGCATAGACGCAGAAAAAAATCTGTTTTTCGTTCGACGCGATGGTCGGCAAGTGACCGTGTCTGTAACTGTTGCAAAGCAGGGGGATGATACTGGCAGCGAAACGTTGCTTTTCACGACAACGGACACGTCGCCCGATCCCAACGACATATTTTCACAACTCGAGCAGGGCATGTTTCCCGGCATTCACGTTTTCTCTTTTGACCAACTCATGGTAGGGGATACGATCTCCGTTCTCGGATTGCCCAGTTCCGATGACGCGATGCAAGCGTTGTTCGTCCTGCGCCATGAATCGCCTGCTGTCATGGGTGATCTCAATGATGATGGCATGGTTAATTTTTCCGACTTCCTACTCTTTGCCGCGGCCTTTGGCAAGGGCATAGGCGATGATGGCTACGACCCCAAGGCCGATCTGAATGGCGATGGTGAGGTCAACTTCACCGACTTCATACTCTTTGCCAGGAACTTTGGGAATTAGGCGCGCTATCGCAGATCTGAAATTGGAAACGGGTTGGCAGCGCGAGTCGGTCAGCCTGTTTTTTGTTTTGAACGCCGAGCGGTCTAGGGCTTGACAAATTTTCGCCCCTTTCATTTATTTTTGACAAGGGCTTACGCTATGACCGAACTGACACCCCGAGAAAAGGCGATTCTCGACATTTTGATCGGCATCTACGTCGCCACGGGCGAGCCGGTGGGGTCGCGCACCATTTCCGAGGTGGATTTGGGCCTCAGCGCGGCAACCGTCCGAAACTCGATGGCCGATCTCGAAGAAAAGGGCTATTTGCACCAGCCTCATACATCGGCCGGCAGAGTGCCCAGCGACAAGGGCTATCGCTACTATGTGGATATGCTGATGAACCGCGAAGAACTCGCCGAGGCAGCGCAGTGGTCCATTCGCAAAAGTATCGCGCGGTTGAACGCGGGCAATGCCGCCGCATTGCTCGAGCAGGTGTCCAAAGTCTTGGCCGATGTATCGCACAATCTCGGCCTCGCGCTCGGCCCTCAATTTGCCCAGGGCATTTTCGAGCGTTTGGAAGTGTTCAAGTTGAGCGAATCCAAGTTGCTGATGGTCATGTCCATTCGGTCCGGTTTGGTCAAAACGATGGTCGTGGAAATCGACTGGGCTATCGAAGACGACGAATTGGCGGCGACGCAGCGCGTGGTCAACGAGCGGCTTTCGGGACTCACGGTGGGCGAAATTATGGCGTCTGTCAAAGAACGCCTCGAGTCCGCCTCGTCGGGGTCGCCCAAGTTGTTGCGCCTGTTCGCCAACAGTGCCGATTATATGTTCCGATTTTCGAGCGTTTCCGATCTGCACATGGACGGCACGCGCAACTTTTTCGATCGGCCCGATTTTTCCAATGAACGCCTGGCCGGGCTGATCGGCATGTTGGAAGCCCGCGAACACTTGGCGCATCTGTTGAGCGGCCGCGCGCCGGGCACATTCATCACCATTGGCGATGAGCACGAATTGCCCGAGCTCAAAAATTGCAGCTTACTCACCTCCACGTATTCCGTGGGCAATGTATCCGGCGTGATCGGGATCATTGGGCCAACGCGCTTGCCTTACGGTCAACTCGTGCCCTTGGTGCAATACGTGGCGAATTTGACGGAAGAGATGTTGGCTCACAAATAGAGGAGTTTTCAAACGCTTATGGCAAAACGAGAAACACCGCAGGAAGAAGCCCCGCAAGCGGCAGAGGCAGAAGTCGAAACACCGGAAAATGGGGAAGCCCATCTCGCAGGTGGAGAGGGAGATCGGCGCGACAATGAGGCAGAAGTCGCAACACCGGAAGATGGGGAAGCCCATACCTCCGAACCCTCGGCAAAAGGAGAAGGCGCGGCAGACAACGCCGAACCGGATGGGCAGACAATAGAAATCACCCCCTTGTTCTTGGCGCGTGAAGAAGCCGAAATGTACAAAGAACGGTGGATGCGCCTCGCGGCGGAATTCGACAATTACAAAAAGCGCAGGGCGCGAGAATTTGAGCTGCTCGCAGCCTCTGCAAGCGAAGAGGTGATCCGCGATTTGTTGCCCATCTTGGATGGCGTGGATCGCGCATTGGCGCACGGCGAAAATGGGGATACGGAGTCCGAGGGGTTTCGAGAGGGCGTGAAAATGATCATGGAGCAATTTCCGCGCGTGCTCTCCAACCGCAACCTCAACGAGATCGAGACCGTCGGACGACCCTTTGATCCGACCGTCCACGAGGCATTGATGCAAATGCCATCGGAAACGCACGATGCGGGCATCGTCGCCGACGTGATCGAAAAGGGATATCGCCTGGGCGACAAGGTGTTGCGCCCGGCAAAAGTGGTGGTCAGCCGAGGCAAGGCGCGAGCGGATGCGGACGCGGGTTAGACAAAACCGGGAAAGGTACATGGCAAAACGAGATTATTACGAAATTTTGGGCGTGAATCGCAACGCCTCTGAAGACGAGATCAAAAAGGCGTATCGCAAGCACGCCTTGGAATACCATCCGGACCGCAACAAGGACAATCCGGCGGCCGAGGAAAGGTTCAAAGAGGGTGCCGAGGCGTACGAAGTGCTGATGGACGCACAAAAGCGACAAGCCTACGACCGGTTCGGGCACGAAGGCGTCAGCAACACGTTTCGGGGGGGCGGCTTTCAGTGGTCCGATTTTTCGCACGCCCGCGATTTTCAAGATATTTTTTCCAATCTCGACGAGATCTTCGGCGGGGGCATTTTCGGCGATTTGCTGGGCCGCCGCAAATCGAGCCGGTCCAACCGCGGCGAAGACCTCAAGGTGTCGGTGCGCTTGACCTTAGAGGAAATCGCCGAAGGCGTGCAAAAGACCATTCGGCTGTCGCGCTTGGCAACTTGCGATACGTGTGGCGGCGACGGGGCAAAGCCGGGCAGCGCGCCCGTGCCGTGCGACATGTGCCGCGGCGTGGGGCAAATTCGGCAGGCCACGCGGTCCTTGTTTGGGCAATTCGTCAATGTCACCACCTGCCCGCAGTGCAATGGCACCGGGAGGATGGTGCGCGAGCATTGCGGCAGTTGCCACGGGCAGGGCCGCGTCAAAAAGCAGGAGACCGTGTCGGTCAACATCCCCGCTGGCGTGTCCGAGGGCAATTACATCCCCTTGCGCGGGCAGGGCAATGCCGGGCCAAATGCCGGGCCTTCGGGCGATTGCATGATCTTTATCGAAGAAACAGAGCACGATCATTTTGAACGCCGCGGCAATGACATCGTCTATGACCTGCCCATCAGCTTCAGCCAAGCCGCCTTGGGCGCGGACATAAAAGTGCCGACCCTGACCGGGCGCGTGAGTATGAAAATCCCGCCGGGAACGCAATCCGGGCGAATTTTCAGATTGCGCGGCAAGGGCATTCCCGAAGTCGATGGCTACGGCACGGGCGACCAACTCGTGCGCGTGATGGTCTGGACGCCGACCAAACTGAGCCGGCAAGAAGAGGCGTTGTTTCGCCAACTCGAGAAATTGAAAAACGCACAGCCGCCCGAGGGGGGCAAGGGGTTTTTCGAGCGCGTGAAAGACGCATTAGGTGGGTAGGTTTTGATGCAAAAAACGAGCGGCCCAACGATTTTGTTCGGGCCGCTTTTGTTGTTTGGGCACAGTGAAAATTTTTGCAACCCATACTTTGCATTTGCGTTCGACATCGCGGCGCGGTTCCATTCACGAAATTCGCGATCTGAAAAACCCAAGTCCGACACCTTTTGCCCCCACAATCGCTGCGTTGATGATGAACACCTGCCAAAGCCAACGGATAAAGCAGGTGCTGATCGGTGCGTAACATCGGTTAATCGTCATCTCTCGGTGGGACGATCAGGCGGAAGAGCACGGGGTGGTGATCCGAGTAGTATTGTGCAAACAGATTTCCGTTGTACGGATCGCCGGGATAGGGGCCGGCGTCTCGCCACGAATCGCGCATGGCGTCGATCAAGTCGATCACCTGAAAATCGAACGCCTGATCTATCTCGTCTAACTCCGCGCGCTCGGCGGGGCGATACAGGACGTGGTCGTAGGGTTTGTCGCTTCCGGTGGCCGTGTTCGTTTTGCGGCACTCGTCATTTAGCGACGCGAATCCCGGCGGCATCACGGCTTCGAGCTCTGCTGCGTCTTGGACATTCATGTCGCCAACGATGTAGAAATCCCGCTCGTGCGAGTCGTTTTGGTCGATCCAATTTGCAATGCCCAAAAGCTCGGCCTCGCGTTTTTCTGTTGCGCGTGCGCCTGGGTACAAATGGACGTTGATGACGACAAAATCCATTCGGCCATCTGCGGTGCGAAACCCGTGCGCGTGGGGCACGCGGCGATACACGGGATGGGCAGAGCGGTCTTCGGCCAAGAATCCGTGGGGCAAATCATCGGCGGGGACGAGTTTTTCGGGCTTGTAAAAGACCGCGGACCATTCGGTGCTCGCGCTCCGCTTGTGGATGGCTTGCCCGCTGCCCGTGTCTTCGCACGACAGGGAATAGGCGAAACCCTGCGCGCTCATGGCATCGAAAAACGCATCGGCCTCTAAGTCTTCGCGGTAGGGCGTGCCATCGCAGTATTGCCCGCTGTCTGGGGGCGCGACGAGTTCTTGGACGACGACCATATCGTATTGCCCGACCAACTCGGCGAGGGCTTTGTCGTCCTTCTTTTTGTACAAGCCGACGAATTTGATGTTGAAAGAACAAACCGTGATCTCGTATTCCTCAACCGCCGGTTGGCAGCCCAAGAACAGCAGAACGCAGGCTAGGAGAAATTTTTTCATGATCGTTTACCGGGTGGGATCCGCCACAAACAGATCGAGACATTCTGCCATGAGGCGATTGATGCGATCAAACCGCCGCGGATCGGCCAGCATTTCACGGGCGGATTGGATATAGGGCGCGTCGGCGATTTCATGCCCGCAATGCTCGATCAGGGCTTGGGCCGCGCGGCGCGTGGTTTCCAAGTGGAATTGAAATGCGAGCACGGTATCGCCCATCGAGAACGCCTGATGCCGACAAGCCCTGCTCGCGGCGAGGTGCGTCGCGCCATCGGGCAGGTCAAACGCGTCGCCGTGCCAGTGAAAAACGTCGCCTGCCCGCGCGAGCAGCGATCCGATTGCGCCATGTGTTTGCGCGCCCGCGATGGGAAACCAACCGATTTCTTTGTGTTCATTGGGATAGACCCTCGCGCCGAGCACTTCGGCGATGAGTTGCGAACCCAAGCAGACGCCCAATACCCGCGTCTCCGAATCTATCGCGCGTTTCAAAAATTCCTTTTCTCGCGCGAGCCAAGGGTATTCATCCGCGTCATAGACGCCCATCGGCCCGCCCATGACCACGAGCAAATCGATCTCATCTGGCGATGGGAAAGCCTCACCGGCAAAGAGGCGCGTGCGCGAAATGCAAGCGCGCCGCGCTTTCGCCCAATCCGCAATGCTGCCGAGGCCCTCGAATGGCACATGCTGGAGATAGTGCAGTCTCATTTTTTTTTCGTTATCCCTTGTCGCTGAACGTCTTTATTTTTCGCGCACGAAGTTCTTCCGCTCGCCAAAGCGTTCGGCGAAAAAACGCACGCATTCGGGCGCGAGATCGATGGCGCGTTCGTCATACGCACCGGTTTCGGGATTGGGCCAAATCAAGGCGTAGTCGCCGAGCACTTGACGAAATCGCGCCTTATCGCGCAACAACTCAAAAACGCCCCCCGGATTTTCTTCGACGAAGAGCGGATAAAAATCCAGATCGTGAATGGACACACCGGGATCTTCTTCAAACCAAAGGCGCAGGACGTAATCGGTCAGATATTCGGCCTTGAGCAATCCCTTTTCCCGGCGATTTGACCATCGCGTTTCATCGTCTGCTGCGGTTTGCCACGCTTTCCATTTCATCACGTTATCCCACGATAGAAATTGGTCGTCCCTGTCGGGCATTGTTCCACTGGTGGATTAGTTCTTCCTCATGCGCTTCTACCCAGCCCTCAATCAACCGTCGCAAAGAGGCTGGCAAAAGTTTGCCCGGTTGGAGCCAGTTTCTCGAGCGAATTTCAATTCGATAGCTGCGAATGTCCCCTTGATACCCAACGTGAACATGGGGTGGTGCGTGGTCGTTGTAATACATGAAAACGACCATGCCTCCCGTTTGAAGGGATGGGAGATGGGTGGCATCGCGTGAGCCCTTCCGCACTAAGAAGCCATCTAAAAATTATTGGGACCTACCCCCCTGGCCCCCCTTCCTGCGAGGAAGGGGGGAATCAAGGCATCCTATTTTTTTGATAGGTAGGGTTTTGACCTGCGAAAAGCGAATGCTTTTGCGACTCTCTCAATGGCGGTCCGAGTTTTTAGATGGCTTCTAAGAGAGGGCGACGACTCGTCGGGTTCGCATGGACTCGTAGATCGCGTCCATTGTTTTCATGTTGCCGATGCTGTTTTCGGGTGGGATTCGGTGGCTTTGCCCCGTGTCCAAGCAATCGCACAGGTGGTGGAGTTGGTTTAAGAACTGATCGACGGGTTCAAATTCATGGACTTCGACGCCGTCTCGCGTGTGAACCTCGAGGGTCGTGGGCTGGTTTTCATTGTTCCACGCCCGTTCGGTTCGCAGCATGCCATCGCTGCCCGAGACTTCAAAATATTGCGACGGGGCCAGTTTGAAGCTAAAGGTGAGTTGCGCGGTGACGCGGTTGGGAAATTCGCAGAGGGCGGTAACCGTCTCATCCACTTCGTCGCCAAATTCGCCCGTGGCATAGACGCGGATGGGATCGGCACAGGCGATAAAGCGGGCGTGATGCGTGTTGTAGCAACCCAAATCATAGACCGCGCCGCCGCCCTTTGCCCTGTTGAAACGCCAGTTGAGCGCGGGTTTTCGGCGGTCGGGTGAAACGCCCGTGCAAAAGGTGCTGCGGATATTGCCCAGCGTTCCGATGCGTCCCGAATCCAAAATTTCTTTGGCTTTGAGATGGAGGGGGTGATGGCGAAATTTGAAGGCTTCGGCGAGGAGGATGCCATTGGCATTGGCACAGGCGACCATGTCTTCGCACTCGGCGGCGGTTTGGGCGATGGGTTTTTCACAGAGGATGGCGCGAACCCGCTGCGACTTTGCAATTTGGTTGCTCAAATCGGCGTGAAAGCGACCCCAAGTGCAGATAATGGCGATGTCGAGGTCCGCATCGTCCAACATCGAGCCGAGGTCCGCATAACCCTTTCGCACGTCAAATTCGCCTCGATACCGCGCAACCGCTTCGGGCAACACATCGCAGACCGCGACGATTTCTGCGCGATGGGATCGTGCGACCGCCCGACCATGGGCGCGCGATATCCCCCCCGCGCCGACAATGCCAATGCGATATGCCATGTCAAAACTCCTCATTAGGTGAAACGGGAGACGGGAGACGGGAGACGGGAGAGGTGAGAGGCAAGACGCAAGAGGTGAAACGTAAATATATCGCGCATAGCGTGCAAGGCTATCTCGCAATTCCCCATCGCGCCATGACGGGCGGTGGGGAGTTTATTGTACCTGCGATTGGAGAACGGCGGCGAATTGCCAATTATCTCTGAAAATCCCGATTCGATGGGACGGGGCGGAGATCGACCACTGCCCACTGCTACTAATCAGAGGATAGGCACGGGGGCCTATCCCTACGATTGTACGGTTGATAGAGCAAGGTGTGGCCTGACCACTGCTTTGGGGTTGGCAAGGACAGGCACGGGGGCCTGTCTCTACGGTTGGCGGGGCGGAGACTGGCGATTGCCCACTGCCCACTTCGATGCGTCTAAAGCGCGTCCAAGATGTGGCGGGCGACGGATTCGGCGAGGGTGGCAGAGCCTCGTTTGCCGAAATGCACATTGGCGGGAAGTTGAATCTCGTCGAGGCGTTTTCGCGCGTACGCGTAGAGATCGTTTGTGGGAATGCCGCGTGCGCGCATGACTTTTTGGGCGATGGCATTGTATTCGACTTCGTCGCCGGGCTTGCGAAACGACGCGCCTTCGGGCACCGGGGTGGTGGCGCACCAGATGAGGTTGGCGCCGGTTCGTTCGAGGCGTTGGACGAGGGTGGCGAGATTTTGTTCGTATCGATCGGCGGGCACTTGGCGTTGGCCCTGCGGCGGATCGACGCGGTCGCCATTTTCCCTCATATAGACGATGTCGTGCAATCCCCAGTTGAAGTGAATGACGTCCCAAGGGCCATCCCCGAGCCAGTTTTCGATTTCCGCGACGCCGCGCGTCGTCGGGCCGCAGTTGGTGCGCGGCCGATGGAGATTGACTTTGCCCGCGAGCAATTCGCGCACGGGTGGGGTATAACCGATGGAGATGGAGTCGCCGATGATCAGCGCACGGGGCAGGCCGGGTTCGTCTGCAATGGGGGCAAATGCGGGGTGATTGTCGGATGGCATGGGGGTCTCCTTTTGATGGGGTTCACGCACGCCGCGCCAAGTAGTGCGCGAGGGGCAGGTCGGGGTGTGCGATGTTTTTCAAGCGGTTTTCAAAATGGGATTTCCACTATGAAAATTGCGAAATGAGCGCGACGAGCACGGGGGCGACGATGAGTGCGGGCAAGTAGTTGGCAACGCGGATGTGCGCGAGATCGAGCAAGACGAATCCGATGCCCAAGACCATCAAACCGCCAGCGGCGACCATTTCGGCGATCATCGCCTCGGTCAACACGGGTTCGAGGTGCCCCGCCATCAGGCTGATGCCGCCCTGCACGACGAGAATGGTACACGCGGAAAACATCACGCCCAAGCCAAAGCCCGCGGCAAAGGTCAAGGCGACGAAGCCATCGAGCAGGGATTTGATCGCCAAGAGTTGGTAATCCCCTGTCAACCCATCTTGCAACGCGCCCAAAACCGTCATCGGGCCGACGCAAAAAATCAAGCTGGTCGTGACGAAGCCCTCGCTGAATCGGTTGTTTGAAGACGCGCCAAAACGCGCTTGCAACGCATTGCCCAAGCGGTCGAGACGCGCGTGAATGCCGAGCCATTCGCCCATGATGCCGCCGATGACCACGCTGACCAACGTGACGATCACGCGGTCCGTCTCAAAAGCCATCTGCAAGCCGACGATGAGGGTGAACAACCCCAAGCCCTTCATCAGGGTTTCGCGCATGCGGTCGGGAAATCGCTTGCCCAAGAGAAGCCCCAACCCGCAACCGACGAGTACGGTTGCGATGTTGATCCAAGTTCCGGTCATAAAATTTTCGTTTTAGTACGTCGAGTCGAGCCGGTAGTTGGGGGCTTCTTTGGTGATGGTGACGTCGTGGACGTGGCTTTCGCGGATGCCGGCAGAGGTGATGCGGACGAACCGGCCCTCGTCGCGCAACTCGGCCAAGGTGCGCGTGCCGCAATAGCCCATCCCCGCACGCAGGCCGCCCGTGAGTTGGTAGATGAAACCGGACAGGGAGCCTTTGTACGGCACTTGACCTTCGATGCCCTCGGGCACGAGTTTGTTGGCGGATTCGACCTCGCCTTGGAAATAGCGATCTTTGCTGCCGCGCTGCATCGCGCCCAAGGACCCCATGCCGCGATAGACCTTAAACGTGCGGCCCTGGTAGATGACGGTCTCGCCTGGGCTTTCGTCCGTGCCCACGAAGAGAAAGCCGATCATGACGGAGTGCGCGCCTGCGGCGATGGCTTTGGTAATGTCGCCCGATTGCGTAATGCCCCCGTCCGCGATGAGGGGGACGCCTGTTTTGGCCGCGATTTCGGCGCAATCCATGATCGCCGTGATTTGCGGCACGCCAATGCCTGCGATCACGCGCGTGGTGCAGATCGTCGCCGGCCCCATGCCGACTTTGATGGCGTCTGCGCCTGCCGCGACCAAATCGGCGGCGGCCTCTGCGGTGGCGATATTGCCCGCGACAACGTCGATTTCGGGATAGTGGCTTTTGAAGCGTTCGACGGCTTCGAGCACGCCGCGCGAATGCCCGTGCGCCGTGTCGATCACCACGACATCGATTCCCCGTTCCACCAAAGCAGCGGTTCGCGCTTCGGCATCGCCGCCTACGCCGACCGCCGCGCCGACGCGCAAGCGCCCGAGGTCGTCTTTGCACGCCTTGGGATACTGGATTTTCTTTTCGATATCTTTGACGGTAATCAAGCCCTTTAAGATGCCCGCCTGGTCGATAACGGGCAGCTTTTCAATGCGATGGTACTGCAAAATCTCCTGTGCGTCTTCGAGCGAGATGCCCAGTTTGGCGGTGACGAGGCCCTTGGCGGTCATGACTTCCTTGACCTTGCGGTTGAGATTTTTTTCAAAGCGCAGGTCCCGATTGGTCAAAATGCCGACCAAGCGGTTGCCGGGGGCGACGATGGGCACGCCCGAAATGCGATATTTTTGCATGAGTTCGAGTGCTTCTGAAATGTAGTGATCGGGCGATAGGGTCACCGGATCGACGATCATCCCACTTTCCGACCGCTTGACTTTTTCGACCTCTTCGGCCTGTTCCTCAATGGTGAAATTTTTGTGGATGATCCCGATGCCGCCTTCCTGCGCCATCGCAATGGCGAGACGCGCTTCGGTCACGGTATCCATCGCCGCGCTGACCAAGGGGATATTGAGGTCGATATTGCGCGTGAGCCGCGTGCGGAGATCGACGTCTTTGGGCAAAACATCCGATTTGCCGGGGATGAGCAAGACATCGTTGAAAGTAAGCCCTCGTTTGGCGATTTTATCCATCGCGCGATCCATCGCATTCTCCTTTCTCGAATACAGAAATCCCCTTGACACAGGCGCGTCAAGGGGATTGGGTCAGATGGCACACAGAGCCACACGCGCCACTTTGAAGGCGTCGCGGGGCGTCGACCATTTTTTGCGGCGACAACACATCTGGCGCATGTCACACTCCAAAAAGTTATCGTGCGTGTTGGCTTTGTCCAATATACCGCTTCTCCGATGTTCTGTCAATACATGCGTTTTGTTCACTTTACCCAGCAGAAAAGGGGTTGACACCCGTCTTTGCGGATTATATTTTTTGCCAAACCCGCGTTGGCTGTTTCCAAAGATTGGATTGCCGGGAACTCTGCGGATGCGCGTCTCGTTTAATAATGACGGATAATGATGTGGATTTTGGCTTGACAGGGTTTTTTTCATTCGTTAGATTTTGCATCCTTTTGCGAGGGATTGTAAAACGATCCCGATCCCGCGTATTGTTTTTTCCTTACAGATGGAGATTGAAAGCATGATTTTGAACTCGAAATTCCGACTCGGCTTTTTGGCCTTGCTGTGCGGCAGTTTCGTTTTTGGCACGGCGTCACTCGGTTTTGCCGAAGAAGAGAAAACCGAGATGACAAAGGCCGACTCTATTAGTATGGGCAATCGGCATTTGGGCTGGGGCGATCGGTATCTCAAGAGCGGGCAATACGAAGATGCGGAAACGCAGTTGCTGAAATCGTGGGGGTACAATCCGACGCGGGCGACCACGGCTCGGCGTTTGGGCAAGTTGTACAATCAAACCGAAGAATACGAGGATGCCATTACGTGGTATCAAAAAGCCATCGATCTCGAACCCAAGAGCAAGTACACCAAAGGCGTGTACCTCGCATTGGCCGGCATATACGTCATTGAGGAACAGCTGGAAAAAGCCATTGGATCTTACGAAGCCTTGCTGGCGTTCGACCTCGAACCCGAGGAACGAGTCCAGTGTTACCACGCCTTGGTCGGCTTGAATGTCGAAATTAAAGACTACGAAACGGCGTTGGATTACGCAAAAAAATGGGGAGAACTGAAGCCGGATGATCCCGAAGTGCTGGATATGATCGGCAAATTGCATCTGCAAACCGGCGGCGAGGACGAGGCCCTGGCCGAAATGGAAAAAGTGCTGGAGATCAACCCCGACGATTACGCCACGCTGGAAAAAGTGGCGGATATGTACCAAAGAAGGGGCGATGATGATCGGGCCTTCAATGCGTATGAGAAATTGCATCAGAACGATAACGCAAGCGTTTTCTTTTTGGAAAAGACCATCGAATCGGGCAAGAAGGTGGGCAAACCCAAGCGTTGGCTCGTCGGTCGGCTCGAAAAATTGCACGAAAACCAGCCCGATAATTTGGCGGTGATCGAAGAACTCGCCGATTTGACGGGCAGTCTCAAGTGGGTCAATTTGGGGCTAAAACGCGATGCAAAAAATGGCAAGTATCCCTATATGATGGGCGATCACTATTTCGACAGGTGGAAAAGTTCGAGTGCCCAAAAGGATTCTATCCATGCGTTGACATGGTACAAAAGGGCGCTCAACGATCCCCAGTGGAAGAACAATGCCAACGCGATGATTAAAACACTTGACCCGCCCCTGACCGAAGAAGAAAAAAAGCGTCGGGAGTTTTTTGAAAAGAGCAAAGAAAAAAAGGAGGAGGTGAAAACGGAGGGCAAGCGGTAAGCGGACCGATTTTGTAACCCAATCCATTCTTTATACCCCTAACTCGGGAGATGTGGCATGGTCGATCTTTTTGTTCAGGGCGGAAACTTTATGTATCCGCTGTTGGTGATGTTGTTTTTTGGCATCGTGGTGATTTTCGAGCGTTTTTACACCTTGTTGTTTAAGGTGCCTATCAATGTCAAAGAATTTATGGTGGAACTCCAGGATGCCCTCAAGCAAGATGGGCCGGAAGGTGCGGCTGAATTGTGTGCCAATACCCGCGGCCCGGTCGCTTCGGTGCTGCACGCGGGTCTGTTGCGTTTGGACCGGGGCATCGAAAACGTGGAAAAGGCGATTGAGGAATCCGGCGCGATTGAAATGGCTTTTCTCGAGCGCGGTCTCGTGTGGCTCTCAACGGTTGCAAACCTCGCGCCCCTCGTCGGTTTTTTGGGCACTGTGTCGGGTATGATCCGCGCCTTTAACGATATCGCCGCCGCAGGCGATGTCGATCCCAGCGTCGTAGCAGGCGGTATTTCCGAAGCCCTGATTACGACGGCATCGGGCTTGGTGGTCGCGATTCCGGTGCAGGCGGCATACAACTTCTTCCTGTCGAGAATTGACAAGATCATTATCGACCTCCAAGAAAGCTCCAATCAGTTTGTCGATGACCTGATTCATTTGGGCTACGGCAAGGAGGAATAAACCATGGCCCTTCAGCGACGCGAAAAATCTTCACCTGAAATCCCCACCGGGTCTATGGCAGATATCGTGTTTCTGTTGCTCGTGTTTTTTTTGGTGACCACCACGATGAACCAAGACAAGGGCATCGGCATGCACTTGCCGCCGCCGGGCGAGTCGAAGAAAATCCAGAAGAAGAACATTTGCAACATCTGGGTCAATGTCAATGGGGAGATTCTCATCAATCTGGAACAAACCATGCCGCTGAATCAGCTTCGGGCGGATATCGAGCAACGATTGGCGCAAAACGACAAGCTGATCATCTCATTAAAGGCCGACGAAGAAACGCCTTATGAGAAATTCATCGACGTGCTCGACGAAGTGAAATTGTCGGGCGCGGATAAAATTTCGCTCGCCTCGCCCAGCGAGTGAGTTCGGGAGGTCGTTATGAATTTCAAAAAAAAAGGCAGTATCGCACAGAGCATCCCCACCGGGTCGATGGCCGACATTACGTTTTTGTTGCTCATCTTTTTTATGGTATCCACGGTTTTTGTTCGCTTCCGCGTGTCGGGCATCATCATGCCCAAGGCCGAAAAAATTGAAGAGCTGAAAAAACGCCGTCACATCAACTATTTGTGGGTTTCTGCCGACCGCAGGATCTACATTGACGACAAGCTGGCCAATCTCGATCAAGTAGCCGGGATTTTCTACGACCGCCGCGTCAAAGACCCCCGCATGGTCGTATCGCTCAAATGCGACTACCGCGCGCCTTACGGGTTGATCAGCAGTGTGATGGAAGAGTTGCGAAAAGCCGATGCCCTGCGTATCAATTTTGCGACCAACCGAGAGGGGTAAGCCATGGCAATGATCCGAGGAAAAGCACCCGAAGCCGATTTGCGCCGCAGGTACAACAAGGTTTTTGGAATTTGCACGGCGATCACGTTCATCCTGCACACGACCATTGCCGTGATTTTTCCATCCTTTGAGGCGTCTGCGAGCAATCGCCAGAAGAAACAGATCATTATCGAAACCGTGGATATCCCGGAAACCCAGCAGATCAAACGCCCGCCGCCGCCGCCGCGCCCCGCAGTGCCCATCGAAACCGAGAGCGACGACGTGCCCGACGATGTGACCATCGAGAGCACCGATCTCGATTTTGACGATGCCCTGGTCGATTTGCCTCCTCCGCCACCTCCGGGGTCGGGTGAAGATGAAGAAGAAATTCTCGAGTTTTACATGGTGGAGCAAAAACCGGAACTCGTGCATTCGGTCGCGCCTGCCTATCCCGAAATCGCCCGCAAAGCCGGGTTGACGGGCAAAGTGTTTTTGAAGTTTTTGGTCGATAAGGGCGGTCGGGTCAGCAATGTGACCGTGCTTCGGGGCCAAGAGATTTTCCGGCAAGCGGCGGTCGATGCCATTTTGCAATTCAAGTTCAAGCCCGCCCAGCAAAATGACAAGCCGGTTTCCGTTTGGATGACGCAGCCGATTTCTTTCCGGCTGAATTGAGGCGGCGATCGATCGCAGCAGAGGCCATTGTGCACGGTGGGCAATGGCCTTTTTGCATCAGTGCAGTCCGAGTTTCAAGTCCTCGTCAACGTTCAAAATACAGGAGATTTTCCCATGCGAATGCGTTTCCTTCTCGCGATGCTTTCATTGTCTGTGCTGGCGGCTGGTTCTGCCCTCGCACAAGGTGTGAGTCCAGAATCGGCTGAAAAGTATCATGCAGGACAGGATTTATTCAAAAAGCGGCGCTATCGAGAAGCGCTCACAGCCTTTGAAGAGGCCGTCAAAAGCGATGGCAAAAACGCGCAGGCATACCGCGCGATGGGCAAGACCTATCAAAAGTTGCGAAATTACAAGGATGCCATCGAAGCCTTCAAGATGGCGACCTCCATCAAGACGGATTACGCCGCGGCTTATTTTGAACTGGGCGAATTGCAGTTGCAGACCAAAGACAACACAGGCGCGCAGGCGAGCCTAAAAAAGGTGCTGGCGATCGATCCCAATTTTGAAGCGGATAAAACGCGGAACAGGTTGAAGGCGGCCTATATCAGAGAGGGCAACAATTTGTTCACGCGGCGCAATTACAAGGCCGCGGCAACGGAATACGAAAGTGCCACGCAAGTCGATCCGTCAGATGCGGGCGTGTTTTACAATTTGGGATTGGCGCATACGAAAGCGCGTGCCATCAATGCCGCGCGCGAAGCACTCGAAACCGCCATCGACCTCAAGCCAGATCACGGCAAAGCACATCGCGTTTTGGGCGATATTTTCAAGGCGACCGGCAAAAACAACAGCGCGGCCCGTGCGTACTTAAACGCCATCAAAGCCGATGCCAAAGACACGACGTCCCGGTTGAAATTAGCCGCGGTCTATCAGGTGATGAAGCAAAACACCAAAGCGATTTCCGTGCTTTCAAAAGCCGCACAGGTCGATCCCCAAAACGCAACGGTTCACACGGCACTGGGCAAAGCCTATTCAGATGCCAAACAGTACACAAAATCGATCGCTTCCTACCGAAAAGCCCTGGGCATCAAGAATACGTCCGAGGCAAATTATCGGATATCCGTGCCCTATTTTGAACTCAAGCAATATCAAAATGCCATTCGCCACGCCAAAAAGGCCGTGTCTTCGTCTCGATGGAAAGTGCCCGCCAATGTCATTTTGGGCGATTGTTACCGCGAACTCGGGCAAAAGGAAACCGCCATTACGCACTACAAAAAAGGGTTGGGAGATCGCCAATACAAGAAATACTGCGAAGACCAAATCGATCGCATCCTCAACCCGATGGGCGGCGGAGAAGAAGAGGCCCAATAACACACGCCCCTCGCGGCGATGCCATCCACGATGCACAACTCAAAAGCGGCATGCATTCCATGCCGCTTTTTGATTTGGAGATAGCGATCAGTCCATAAGCTGTGGGGATTGGGTGGATTGCCTTTGGGGCGGATGTGCGGCCCTCTCCCGTCTCCCGTCTCCCCTCTTGTATCTTCGGACAGGCACGGGGGCCTGTCCCTACGATTGCGATTGCTTCTCCCGTCTTCCGTCTCCCGTCTTCCGTCTTCCGTCTCACCTCTCCCCTGATTGGAGCCAACCTTGGGAAAGCGTGTCACCAAAGCCGAAAAAGCCGAGGGGATCGTCCAAATTTTGAAC
The DNA here is from genome assembly GCA_965242535.1 of Candidatus Latescibacterota bacterium. Taxonomy (GTDB): domain Bacteria; phylum Latescibacterota; class UBA2968; order UBA2968; family UBA2968; genus VXRD01. The sequence goes on along the minus strand of OZ251458.1, from coordinate 1,764,934 downwards.
GAATTGTATCCCCATCCCAAAGGGCCGTTGCAACACGACAGCGCCTATACCCTGCTGATCGCCGTGCTGTTGTCCGCGCAATGTACCGATGTGCGGGTCAATCAAGTGACGCCGATGCTGTTTGCCAGGGCGGATACGCCGCAGAAAATGGTCGCGTTGCCGGTGGAGGAAATTGAGGATGCGATCCGCTCCTGCGGGTTGGCCCCTCGAAAATCGCGGGCGATTTGGGAGTTGTCCCGCATGTTGTTGGACGAGCACGGCGGCGAGGTGCCAAAGTCTTACGAGGCCCTCGAAGCCCTGCCCGGCGTGGGGCACAAGACCGCGGCTGTGGTGATGTCCCAGGCCTTTGGGGTGCCGGCCTTTCCCGTCGATACGCATATCCACCGCCTCGCGTACCGATGGGCCTTGTCCAGCGGCAGGAATGTGGTGCAGACCGAGCGCGATTTGAAGCGCGTTTTCCCAATGGAAATTTGGAATGACCTGCATTTGCAAATCATCTTTTTTGGGCGCGAGTTTTGCCCGGCGAGAGGGCACGACCCGCATCGATGCCCGATTTGCAGCCTCTATGGACGCAGGAGTTTGTTTTGAAAACAGGAGCGCGTTGTGAAAATTCGAGCGATTGAAATATCGGTTTTTGAGTTGCCCACCAATACCGGGCGGTTTCAAATGGAACGGGCGGGTCTCGGCGCGCTCGAGCGGTGGGTGCGCCGAGGCACGGGGTCTTCGACCGAGCACATCCACGTTTTGCACGTGAAGACCGACGGGGATGTGGAAGGGATCTGCACGGTGGGCGATGCGCGTTATACGACGATGCGGGCCGAAGACTTGGCACAACTGCGGTTGCTCGCTATCGGCGAAGATCCCTTTGATCGGGAACGCCTCGTTCAAAAATTGCACGGAGCAACGCGCGGCATGTTCACGCGCCCCGGTTGGTTCGGCGCGTTTGACAACTGCCTGTGGGATATCGCGGGCAAGGTCGCGGGCTTGCCGGTGTGCGCCCTCATCGGCCGAGCGCGGCGCGATTGCCCGGCGTATTACAATTTCAAGAGTGGGTCAAAAGATGACGCCGTAGCCGATGCGACCACAGCGGTGGCACGCGGATTTGTCGCGGTCAAAGATCACTTCGGCGGCACGGCGAACGAGAATATCGCGTGTTTTCGGGCGGTGCGAGACGCGGTGGGCGACGGGGTCGATATTTTGCACGATGCCGCGGGGTGCGATTACGGGTTGCGAGACGCGATTCGGGTGGGGAAGGTGCTGGAGGAGTTGCAATTTGGATGGTTTGAAGAGCCATTGCCCGACCGCGATCAAAAGAATTTGCAACGCTTGTGCGCCGCGCTGGACATTCCCATTTTGGCCCCCGAAACCCTGATGCACGATGTGGAGCTCAGCGCGCAATGGCTGATTTCCGGCGCGACAGACGCGCTGCGCGCCAATGCCCGAGTGGGAACGACTGGGCTTTTGAAACTCGCGCATTTGGCGGAGATGCACGGCGCGATGATCGAACTCAATGGCCCGGGCGGGTTGTTTGGCCTGGTGCATGCCCATCTGGTTTGCGCCCTGTCGAACACGAGTTATTACGAGTTTTTCCCAGGCGGTTCTCGGGATGTGCGCGGTCGGGAAATCGGCCTGCAAAATCCCCCCATGCCCGAGGATGGCTGTATCGCGCCGCCCGATCTGCCCGGATGGGGTGCCGAATGGGATTGGGCGTTTTTTGAGAAGCAACGGATTGGCACATTGTGAGGAGAACGGTATGCTGGCAGACAAAGTCGCGGTGATTACCGGCGGCGGCACGGGTATTGGCCGGGCGTGCGCGCTTCGGCTGGCGCGAGAAGGCGCCCATGTGGCGATCAATTACTCGCGGTCAAAAGCCGAGGCCGAGGCCACGCAACAGGAGATCGAAGCGTTGGGCCGAGACGCCATGATTTATTGCGCGAGTGTGACAGATGATTCCGCGGTGCGGGCGATGATGCAGGCGACTGCGGATCGTTTCGGACGCATCGACGCGTTGATCAACAACGCGGGGATGACGCATTTTGTCGATCTCGAGGATTTGGAGGGGTTGAAAGACGCGTACTGGTTCGAGATTATGGATGTGAATGTGGTGGGATTGTTTCGTTGCTCGAGGGCCGCGGCTCCCGCGTTGAAGGCCAGCAAGGGGTGCATTGTGAATATCGCATCCGTGGCCGGGATAACGGGCATGGGCAGTTCTATCGCCTACGCCGCATCCAAAGCCGCGGCCATCAGCGTGACCAAATCCCTCGCCCGCGTGCTCGCCCCCGAGGTGCGCGTCAACGGCATCGCCCCCGGCGTCGTGCTCACGCGCTGGGTGGACGACCACCGGGATCACGTTGAGAAATACGGCGATGAAACCCCGTTGGGCCGCGTGGCAACGCCCGACGATGTCGCAGAAGTGGCCCATTCTTTGATCGCCAACGCGGGCATGGTCACCGGGCAAACCCTGATGGTCGACGGCGGGATGTTTATGTAGGTGAGATGCGAGGAGTGAAATAAAAAAGATAAGTTGGGGAGCTTCTTTATCTACAAATCAGCGCGCAGGAGGACGACCTCGCCGAGTTTCTCGTGCAATCCCAAGGGCGCAGTGACGCGGAGGGTGACGCCGGGATGTTCTGCCGCTGCTTCTGTTGCCATGCGCGGGATGTCTTGCGTGGCATGGCGTCCGGGCGAGAGCATGTAGGGATGCACGACGATTTCAGTCGCGCCTTCGCGCACGCATGCCGCAATGCCCTGCCCGATCGTCGGTTCGGCCAGTTCCATGTGCGCGATTTGAACGATGAGGTGAGGGCGTTTTTGGCGCAGGATATCCGCAATGCTGTGAAGCATTTGATTGGCTTCTTCACGCCTTGAGCCGTGATCGACAATGAGGAGCGCGGTACGCATGATCAAATCAATAAAAGAGGGCTACCTGCGAGTGACTGTTGAACAGATTTACGATACTGAAGAAGGCTTTCAAGGGCAACTTTTTTTGGCGCGTTGGGGATCCCGCACTGCGAAAAGCGCGGAGCGGGGTATGAAGGCGAGTAATTCGAGCCTGACGCTTCATCAGCCGTTTGCAACGCGAAAGAGAATGATTGCTTCAATGGGAGATATCGATGTTCAAATTCGACTTGGACTTCGCGCAGATGCGATTGCACTTTCAAGCGCGGCAACCCCTGCGCCTGCCGCCGTATAAGGGATCGACATTTCGAGGGGCTTTTGGCATTGCGTTTAAGCGGGCCGTGTGCATCGTGCAACACGGGGATTGTGCGCGGTGTTTGGTTCGGGCGCAATGCGTGTATCCATACGTATTTGACACGGCCGTAGAGAACGCACAGGGCATTTTTCGCGGCTATCGAGACGCGCCGCATCCCTACGTGATCGAACCGCCGCTCGAGACCGAGACCGATTACGCGCCCGGCGATGGCTTTGCCATCGGTTTGGTGCTGATTGGCAAGGCGTTGAATTACATGCCGTATTTCATCTATGCGTTTCAGCGCATGGGGGAAACCGGCGTTGGGCGCGGACGCGGCAAGTGCGATTTAATTGCGGGCGAGGCACGAGATGCCGATGGATCGTGGCAGTTGATTTACGACGGGCAGAGCGAGGTGTTGCAACGCGAGGTGCCGCGCCTACAGGCGATAGACGTGATGCCCCGCCTAGCACGCTCGCGGGTTCGCCTTTCATTTTTCACGCCCACGCAACTCAAAGCGGACCGCGTGTTGCAACGCGGATTGAATTTTTCCGTGTTGATCCGCGCGTTGTTGCGGCGGTATTCGGCACTGTCCGCATTTCACGGCGATGGGCCGCCCAACTTGGATTACAGCGACTGGATTGCACGGGCAAAAGGCGTGCAAACTGCGGGTTGCGATTTGACTTGGCGCACATGGGAACGGTATTCAAACCGAAAGCAACAGCGCATGCAGATAAGCGGTTTTACGGGGGATGTGGTGTTTGAAGGCGATCTCGAATGCTTTGGCCCGTTGCTGGCATTGGGCATGTCCGTGCATGTGGGCAAGTGGACCAGCTTTGGCATGGGACAATACGCGCTGAGGTGATGCAAAGCCCCTCGCCCCCCTCAAATCATCGTTGATCCCTTCAGCCACAGACCAAAAGCCCGATAGACGACATCGGGCTTTTCGCATGGTCGATGTTTTCAATCTGCCACCGACGGATTGGGCAACGCATTTCAGTCTAAGCGCACATCCGATTCCATTTTGTTGAGCAACCCCGCGTATTCCCGGCGGAGGTCTCGTTTGCTCGTTTTCATTCTTTGAAGGTCGCCACCGATAAAATAAAAAAGGAGTTGCTTTGCCACTTTTTGGTTCGGCGATGCGGTGATCATGCGTCGATTGGTGTCGTCCCAGAGCAAGCCTACCCATGGCGCGTCTGTCAGTTCCATCGAGATATTCGAGATCCGTTTGATCGCTTCGCTTTCGCTCAAACCCGAATCCTTCGCTTGCCTGACAACATCAGCGACAATGAGAAGTCCAACAGGTCTAAACAGCAGATGTCCACCTTTTCTATGGCGATAATGTCCGGCGATATCATCGCCCGGATGGCTGTTGCGAATTTTCTCTAACGGTGAAAAACGTCCGACCATCGCGTTCCAGAATCGGTCACTTTGGGCATAAAATTCAGCGATGATATCATCATCCGGCCGGTGCCTCTTAAATTCTTTCCAAGCCCTTCCCTTCTTTCGAAATAAAATTTCCAAGACATCGTAGAGGGTGATGATCGTCGTGAAACTCCTGTTGTCTTTGACCGCCACCGCTTTTGTTTTTGCCAGTGAAATTTTTTCTTGGAAGAGCGGATGTTTCTCGACCAATTCCCGCGTCGTGATCGCGATGATGTCGTCCTCATCCAACGCGATGATTTCGCTTTTGCTGACGGGTTTGGCATACTGATTCAACGTGGAGAAAAGGCGGCGCGTCCGCTCCATCCCGGATTGATCGTTGCGATGTGCGACAAAGATGACGCTCACTTCTTCGCGCTTCAATTCCTCGTTTTTCTCTAGGGCCTGTTTAATGCCTTGCACGCGGTGTTGCCCATCAATGGCAAAAAGAGTCTCTGTCCCATTGAGCCGAAGAAAGCCGAGGACGCCATCCAACGCTTTCGGGAGCGCGTCTGCATCAAACTGGGGATTTTTGCCAATCGCCAATTCATACCATTCGGGCGCACCGCCATAGACCCCGACGATGAGGGCATTGAAAAATCGCTGAGGCTGTGATAACAGGTATTCCGAGATTTGAGCCGACCTGTTGGTAATCTGACGCTGGATCATATCCTTGAGTACTGCACTTGGGTGGATTTCCCGAGCAAGGTGGATCCGGTCGGCGATTTGATCCATCCGCAGGAACGTCACATAATAGACCCAATCGCCCATGTGCGCCCGCAGTGCGGGAATAAATTCGTTTCCATTTTTCATTAACTGCCTCTCTTAGCCTATCTACCGATATATCCAGGTCAGCACCTGTTTTTTGTTGCATACTCAAACGCTTTTCGATAGACAGTGCTTTTCATCCGGCTGTCAATAAAGGTTGCGAGTGTACCCACCCTCTTTTTTTTTCTTACTTGGTTCGCCTCGAAGTTGAAGGCATATAGATTGTGACAAGCCCGACGATGAACATGGTTTATCCCATCACTGTCTTCAAGATAGTCTAAGTAAGAAAGCGCATCGCGTTCATCACGGATTGACCAAGTTTCTCCGACATCCCAGTCTTTAACCGTGAAACCTTCTTCGGCAATCAATCGGAGTAAATGTTGAGCAAAGGCACGCCGGGTTTTTTCATATTTGATGTGGTCTTTTGCAGCTTCACGAGGGGAAAACCGAGTCAAGTGAAAACCGGGTAATTGCACTTGTTTAAACGCGGCACTCATAATCCATGTCTGGGAATCAACCGTATCTGCCCCACAGTAAAAGGCAAATAGCATCAGCAACGCAGAACCCAATGAAAAACAGTGAATGTGAGCATTTGGAAGCAGTTGGCGCGCAGTGAGGATGACGTCAATTACTGTACGCTTGTTTCCATTGCGAGCAAGGGGTGCCAAACTTCCGATGCCAACGATGGCGGGTTCTTGTCCCCATATCTCGACGATATCATCGAAAGCACGCGAAAGCGTTTTTGCATCATGGCCGTGAAGAACAGGCATGAGAGGAGGGAAAATTGATAGTTGTTTCTTCTTTAGTTCCTCAAACATTTTACGGGTATTCGCTACAGTATTTGTCCACCGTATATTTATTTCTTTAGGATCGGATTTGGGCAAGAAAGGATGGTCAAGCACAACAGACATATCAGCCCCTAATTCAATCCCAATCTCGAGGACATCCAGTGGTGTAATGCTAATTTCAGCGTGTTGCCGAAAGTTATAGGCACCTGAATCGAGCATTAACGGGCCATCAAATTCGACGTATTCATGAAGCCCATTTTGGATTTCCGGAGTAAACATTCGCGTTCGTTTATTCGCGAGCAAATCAAAGGCATTAAGCAGAATCGCTTGGGTATCGGTCATTTCCCACGGGTGACAACGCAGACCAGCACGCGGATAATCGCGTATGCGGTAGCTGGCAAAAAGATTGGGTATCTCCAAAGGCTTTGAAAAGATGGAGGATGTTGTTACATCTCGGTTCATAAATGACAACTTTCGACAATTTGTTTTACCCATCCCCATTTTCGACAGTCTGTTTCATCCGTTCCCGCATTTTGGGCAAAAAATATCCCGGCAAAACATCGAGTTCAGCTTCCTCAACCTCTTTTTTTAATAAAGAATACACTTCTTGAACATCTTTCTCTCTAAGAGGTTCTAGCTTTTGGGGCCTTGTTTTTTCAGATTTTTTCGTTTCTTTGAGATACGTTTCATACTTGTCTCGTCCATTGTCCATGTAGTTAGACACGTAAGCAAGTGCGAGTTCGGGGTTGTCTATGGGTTGGAGATCTACCGTATTTCCCAAACGGCGCTCAATTGCTGGATACTGTCCAAGGTCTTTGGGTTCAGGAACAGTTGCAATCACAAAGAAAACGGATTCTTTTAAAGTATCAAAAAAATGCCGCAGGTCTTGAGCGTATCGAGACTGGCGTGAACGAGGGAGGCCTTCAAAAATCTCCTCAAATTCGTCGAATAGCAGAACGATGCCATCGCATAGGTCAAGTTCTTTCAACACGGTAAGCAATCCACCTAAAAACCGCATGGCAAGTGAAGGACTCGTAATGTCAGAGGACGGCGTTCCGTCATGGGTCAATAGTTTCTTGTCTGCTACCAAGAGCTTTTGCCCTTTCAGCCAGCGAATGAAGGCATCTTCCTGCCGCTCGTCGTAAATAGTAAATAGCGTATTACCCCCTTTGACTAAAGCTTTAATAGCCTCTAAGAGTTCAGACGCCTGCCTAATCTCACTTGAAAGTGTATCAATTTTTTTGGGCGTTTGTTTCAGTATTGCCAACATATCGCCTAAGAAAAACTCGGATAGTTTATCGACGATTTGTCCGTGGATATCGAAGTAACTCTCTCCGGGCGCCTGGACATAGATCGGGTGAAGGTTTTTGACAAGCCCACTCCGTCTCGCCTCGTTAGTCAGTTTTTCAAAGTATCGCAAGATATTTGTCTTACCTGCACCGTTTTTTCCGTTAATCCGCAATCGTTTTGCTTCTGAGGAAAATTCCTTCAGAATATCGACAAACTCCCTTTTTGTGGTTTCTTGATCTGCACAGACATCAAAATCCGTTTCACCGTATCCCGGAAACGGATTTTCAAGGAGATAGTACTTTTCATAAGGATTGGGTTCTAGGGCCTGCTCAAAAAGAGAAAGGTCATTTCTAATTGTCATTGCGATACCTCCCATCGAATCAGTTTGACCAGTTTGTCATTCACGCGCATGCCATCTTCCAAATAGCGGTGTTCAAGCCACTGTGTTTGCGGTGGCTTAGTACCTTGTAGTTTTGCAGAAATCCGTTCTCTAAGAATCTCTTTTCTCGGTCGAACCGAGGTAATTTGGACACGCCCGGAAATTTCTCGGCGGATCGTGGCCGGGGCAAGTTTAATTTCACCGGGGCAAATTTTTACAAAACGGTTCATCTTCATCTCAAAAGCCTGAAAAGAGATGCCCAATTTTTTACAAACAAGATGTGCTAAAAGACCCAGATTCGCGTAGCCAGATGTTTTATTGGTCTGACCATAGCTCTCTTTACAAACCGCTTTGAAGTATTCCAATGACGGTCGTTCAGCATCCCAATTCCCGCCCCAATAAAGAATTTCTTCAAAAGGTGAACGGTATGCGTGTCCTACGGATACCGCCCATGTGACAAATGTATCAAAAGCAACAAAGGTAATGCCATATTTTCCCTTTAATGTACATCCCAATTTCCTTCTAGAATCCTTATCTTGACGTTGGGGAATTAGAATTTCTCTTTCTTGCTCTATGCAGTTGAGAAAACGTGCGTAAGGTGGATAATTCGTCAATCCTTGATTCATCGACAACAAATAATCCCCAGAGTTCCAAGCGCGAATAAACGTATGATAATTCTCAGTCAAATACAACATATCCTGATTTTGAGTACTTCGGGTAATCCACTGGGATGCTTCAAAGACTCGCAAGATGTCCCGCACTCGTCGAGCAAGGTGCTTTATTCGACCTTGATTATCAATAATTTTTTGAAATGTCAACAGCGAGAGCTGGCTTTCAATCCGACGCGTCTCAATGGCATCGGCAACAGACAGTAATTTATTCACCGTGATCGGATCCACTTTCATAACTCCCGAATTTCCATCACATCGTGGGCAAAGAAGCCCCCACGCGCTTGTGAATAATAAATGAGTTCATAGCTGCGTTTTTTGTTTTTCATACGAATCGTGCTGAAGACTTGCGCCAAATCCCACAGTAGATAGTGGATAGGCGTTAGGATCAACTTCTTGTTGTGAGAATCGTACCGGATGGCATGGATTTCCGGAGGTAGTTGAGGAACGCCGATGTGGAGACTTGCTTGGTTCTCTAACACTGCAAGCGAAGCCATATCTTTATCCCCAGTAAGAAGATAGACCCCTTGGTGAAGTTCTCTGTCCCGTTTGAGGTTTTTCACACTCTCAATGATCAGGCGGTCAACTTTCGATTCGCCATTGGACTGCCCTAAGTGTTCGGGAAGAGTGGTCAACATCTCTAAAGGCCGCCATTGGCGAATGTAATTCAATTCGCGGCTAATACAGGAAACTTGGGGACGTTGCGCTAAAACCCCACACTTACCGGGATGGGATTGAGTACCCTCGGCAGACTTTTTCCAGTCCTTATTTAGGTCATTTATTTTTTGTTGCACTTCATTCATTACAAAAACGGGAACGACCGTCCAAGTCAGCACATTGGATAGGGTTTTATGTAAGAAAGAGGTAGCTGCACGCCGCAAGGCACTTGTGTCAACGACAAGGATCAAATAACCATGTCTTGATAGCTTTTTCATTATTTTGGAAAACTCCCTCTCGATAGACCGTTCTTCCATCAGGCAGAACTGCGGGCGTAAAAGACCCGTTCGCACCATACTATCGGCGATTTGATCGCGTATGATCTTTTTTGCTCGATCCGCTTGAGCTTTTCCTTGATGTAACTTAGAGAAATGACATTTAATCTGTTGATCAGTCACTGGCTGAAAAGTAAAAGGTAAAATCGGGTATTCTCGTGCGACTTCCTCAGAGGCATCAATTGTGATGTCGCCGAGTTTTACATATTCGTCTTTTGGTAGATGAGTTCTGTCCGTATAGGAAACTTCCCATTCGCCGCAGAATCGGTATTCAGCAATGAACTCATCCAATTTTAGTGCTTTACTACCCATCAGAAACTCTCACTTTGTAATCAGAAGGCGGGAGGTGGTTCTGCAAAATTTCCGTTACAACGGCGGATAAAATGGTGCTTGATTTCAACACCGACATGGAAACCTGTTCGGACTCTCCTTCCATGTCCGTGTCTGTCGATTTTGCAAGTCGAGAAAACACCCCGTTTTTTAGTGGATCGGGCAGATAGAAATCTACTTCCCTTGGATATGATACGGGTTCCCCTGTTTCAGGATCCTTTGAGTCCAGCTTGTCCACGGTATCTTTGAGTTTATTCAAAGGAATACCAATGGGTTCGTTTTCATCCTTCCAGCCCTGAAAGTCCAGTATGGAAAGATCGGGTACGGAGTAGGTCACGATAGATTCCTCTGTTGAACGGTCAATCACTTCCACTTTCATCAAAGTTCCTTTCGACACGGGTGGATGGATGCTCTCCCCACAGCCATCTTTTGAGTTGAGTCTGTTTTTGGCCTATGGGACCTTGAGCAACAACGGACGCTGTACAGATTGTTTCCCAATCTTGCAAGCCCTCAAAAGTCTTTAGATAGGTCTTTCCAAGTACAAAATAGATTGAAGCGTAGTTGTGTCGGATGTCTGAAAACACTGTACTGACTTGGGATTGTAACTCAAATGCACGCGATGGGTTCATCTTTTTGTCATACAATGCGGTTGGGAAATTCCCTGGTATAAGACCATAAGCAGCGGATAAGATGTACACATCAAGTAGCCTTGCCTGACGTGGACATTCACGAAGAAAACGACGCAAAACAAAAAATAGCGGACCGTTATATCTATCTATTGCAGGTAACGACCCGTATGAAGCCTGTTTGCGTTGTGAACACGACAAGATAAGTAACCGCTGTTTGCAATTCATCGCGTCCCCGTAGGTAAAATTCCTCGTATTCTCGCTGACACTTGATTGGACATTCATACAATATCAGAAGATTTCATCCATAAGTCCACACTCTTTGAAACCCCTAAAGTTGAGTAATCAATCATTAGCGGCTTCAAAGTTCTGCTCAATAGATGGATTACAACTCTCGGTAATCTCCTTGAAACACCTCTCTGACGTGCCAGCCGATGAAAGTTGTCTCTGGATAATACGACTGCCTTTGTGGGGAATTGATTCTTTTGCCGTGGAATCGCATCAGCCATTCTTGAAAACCGATTGAACCGTGCGCGTTGTCCGATACCAGTATGTCTAATTGCTTGGACAATGTGAAAGCCCCGCGGTCAAATAACTTGTGGTGGAGCACGCAGAGAGCCAACCCATTGACTTCTTCATTAGGGCCACCTGCCGCTTTCCATTTGATATGCGCGGCTTCTAACGCGATGGGATTGAGGCCCAATTTCACATCAAAACCACAGATCGCACATTTATACTCATAAGCTTTTAGGACACTCGCCCGAAAGTTGGAGGAATCCCTGCGCGCCTGAAAAACGCGGGGAGAAGATTCAACCCCCACGGCCAGTAAAATGTCGTCGTGAATGGAAGTGGGAAAATGGGCGGCTAACAGATCGCGAATGATGTCAGACGCCAGTTTGGGATCATTTCGCAGTTGCTCTGCAATGGCTTTGGGAAAACCACCTGAAACGCCGTAACGAACCAGATCGCCTTTGAGGGCATCGCCACTGGATGTTTGCCCAATTCTGTCGGCATCGGACACTTCCCAAACGCGATCATTACGCAATCGCCAAAACGGAAACTGGGTACCGGAGCGCGATTGTCGAGGCCCAAACTCCGTCAGCAATTTTCCAAGGTCCTCGTCTATCGCGGCGTAAGGAATGAGTCGCCCCTCACCTCGTAGCAATTTTCCCATTGCGTACAGAACCAGCAAGGGTTTGTGATACGCCCTTTCCCCGCCCCGTTTCCACAGGTTCAAATTTTCAAATTTTTGGAGAATGGATTCTCTATTCATTTTCACGTTGCCTTTCACAATCTGCGTCTGGAAATTTTTCGCTAACATCGTTTGCCAACTGGATGACTGATCGACCAAAGGACTTACGCCCGCGTCCGACTTTTCGCACTTGCAATTTTTTTATGTCATACTCTGATCGGAGTTCATCCTGCATGGCGGTCTCATTTCTTTCCAAAAAAAAGACACATTTGTGTGTTGGGCTATCCAGCTAACCTATATCCAAAAATTGCAGAACTTCCTCCTTAGCGACAGCTTTGAGGACTGCATGAGAAGCTGTCGTACCAATCGGGGCCAGTTTTTTCTTTACCTTTCCCCAAATGGTGTTGTCACGAATATAGTCCAGCAGGTCATGCCCAGCCCAGGTTAGTCCACTTCCCCAAGTAATGGTCGGGATATCGCTAAACTCCCGATGATATTCTCCCTTAATGAGCTTCCCATCAACCATCAAGATAAGATGGTAATTAAAGACCCGGGAAGTAATACCAAACTTCTCTTCAACTCTTTTTTGAATGGCATGATCCCAACCTGACTTACTGTGGTCTTCACATTCTTCAATCTCCAGCAAAATCTCCCGAACAACATCCCAATTACGTTTCATAATGCCTCCCGAATGCCTTTCTCGCTTTGCAGATGCCTACAAACGCCCATCTACACACAACCCAAAAGTCTCCCCCTGCCACGCTTTCACCCCTCCCTACAAACCCTTTGCGCCTCACGCACAACCTCACTCTCCTTCTCACCTTCTTTTTTTGTAACAACTATTGAAAATTTCGGAAAGGCCCATCGCGCGCAACACGTACGAGGGTTCGGGGTGCTGATTGGTACATGCCGAACTCTGTGAACACCGAATCCCCGCTCGATCCAACCGCGCCACGAGTGCCTGACCATCCACGCCGCGAAACAGCAAATTGGTCGTATTGCCAACCCGCGCATCGGTCGCGCCGTTAATCGCCACATCGGGCACGCGATCGATGACGGCCCGCTCAAAATGATCCCGAAGCGAAGTCGTAAGCACATGCACATCTTTGAGCCGATCCAATCGCATCTGAGCCGCGGTACCCATGCCAATAATGCCGGGTACATTCTCGGTTCCCGGGCGCAACCCGCCTTCTTGAGATCCACCCCAAAGCAATGGGAACAATTCTTTGGCCGCTTTTACATAGAGTGCCCCAACGCCTTGGGGGCCGTGAAATTTATGCGCGGTAAAGGTCAAAAAATCAATGGGCAGTTTGGCGACAGAAATGGGCAACTTGCCAACGGCCTGCGCCGCGTCGGCGTGAAATAATACCCCTCGAGATCGACAAAGCCGAGCCACGCGCTCGACGGGCAAAATCGCGCCCGTTTCATTGTTCACCCACTGCACGGAGACCAGATCGGCGTTTGGCGAGATGGCTTTGTCCAGCACTTCCCAATTCAACTGCCCGCAACGATCCACGGGAACAGATACGACATCCGCGCCTGTCGCGCCGAGGTAGTCACACATCTTCACGATAGACGAATGTTCTACCGTGGTCGTCACAATGCGAACCCGCTTGTCCATTTGGTGGGCGCGTTGAACGACAGAATGAAAGACCGTGTTGTTGGCCTCGGTGCCGCTTCCCGTAAAGACGATCTGATCGGGCGCGGCGCCGATCAACTCGGCAACGGCTTCACGCGCGACAACCATGGCTTCGCGCACGCGGTCGCCAGCCGAATGCGCGCTCGAAGGATTGCCAAAATCCGCGCCCAAGACGCGCATCATCGCCTCGCGCACTTCGGGCAATGGCCGCGTCGTCGCATTGTTGTCCAAATATATTTCGCGTCTCATCGCTTCATCGGTTTGGGTTGATCGATGGGTTCAATGCGGTTGGCGAAGCGTCGAATCGCTTTGGCCTCGGTATCTGTAAAAATGACCTTTCGCCCGCGATACCGATTTCCGGGTGGAACTTTCCCTTGGTTTCGCCATCGCCAAAGCGTTTGGCGCGACACATTCAAATCTCCTATCACTTCGGTCCCCGAATAATAGGTAATACCGTCAATCTGAATTGGCATGTTCGTCTCGCAGTGTTTCAAAGCGTTGTGCATGTCTCTTTATGTAACACCCGACGCTATCGTAGTGCTAGAATCAAAATCGGTCAACAAAAAACGGATGGGTCTAACCCATCCGCGACGTTCAATCCCGCGTCTCATTCACGGAAATTGCGTCTAAAAATTTTTCGCCGACATCGTTTGCCCGTTGGACGACTGATCGACCAAAGGACTTTCGCCCGCATCCGACTTTTCGCACTTGCAATTTTTTTAGGTCATACTCTGGTCGGAGTTCATCCGGCATGGCGGTCTCATTTTTTTTCGCGTTCAAAACTGGTACTCCCGCTTGGTTTTGGATCGGTCGGGTGTGTTCGGGGTGTTTGCGTTGTGCGTTGGGCATGGGCGTTGGGGTTCGGTGCCGGGCTTGAACACTTCGGTGTAGCGTTTGGGGCAATAGATGGACGCGACTTGGTACGTGTCCCCGCAGATTTCCACGTTTGGAACGCTTGGGGGCAGGGCGAAATCTTCCACGGGGAGTTTGAGGATGCCGTGGGCGCGCTTCATGAACTCCGCCCAAATCGGCAGGGCCACGGCCGCGCCGGACATGCGGCTGCCCATCGACACTTTGGAATCGAATCCCACCCACACGCCGCACGCGATCTGCGGGGTAAAGCCGATGAACCACGCGTCCGCGTAATTTTGCGTCGTGCCGGTCTTGCCGGCCGCGGGACGGCGAAACCCGTGGGCGATGCGCGCGACGAGCCTGCCCGTGCCATTGACCATCGCGCCATTTGTGCCCGCTTGCATGTCGAGTACGGACCGCATCATATCCACGCTGACCGCCGCTGTTTCCTCGCTCAACACCGCTTCCTCGCGCCCCTGAAAATTCTCTTCGAGCACATTGCGGTTTTTATCCTCGATTTTCAGCACCGAAATGGGCGTCACGCGAATGCCCTTGTTGCACAGCGTGCCGTACGCGGACACCAGTTCGAGCAACTCGACCTCGCTCGTGCCCATCCCCAGCGACAACACCTGGCGGATGCGCGAATCGATCCCCATTTTCTGCGCGTATTGCACCGCGGCCTCGGGCCCGACTTTTTGCAACACTTGCGTCGTCACCACATTGCGCGACCCGGCCAAACCCTCGCGCATGGTCATCCAGCCCAAAAATTTGTGGTCGTAATTTTCGGGTTGCCAATACGTGCCGTCGAACATTTTGATGGAGACCGCCGTATCCGGCACCTTCCAAGTGGGCGCGTAGCCCTTGTCTATCGCCGCGGTATAGATGAAGGGCTTAAACGCAGACCCCGGCTGCCGCAGGGCCTGCGTGGCGCGGTTGAACTTGCTCTCCTCAAAATCGCGGCCCCCCACCATCGCCAAGATGTGCCCCGTGTGCGGATCCAGCGCGACCAACGCGCCTTGCAACACCAGATTGGCCAAGGTGTCTTGTCGCGTCTCGATCTGGGCAAAAAACGTCGAATCGGGCGGGTTGCGTTTCCAGTTGGCGAGCACGCGATCTTTGAGCCGCCCGGTCACATTGCGCGAGACCACCTCTTCGGCGATGCGCTGCAGCCGACTGTCCAACGTGGTCTGCACGGTCGCGCCGTCGTAGAGCACGTCCACGCCATACGCGCGTTCCAAATACTTGCGGATGTACTCGGTAAAATACGGGGCTTGGCCGATCTCTTCGGCGTGCTGTGCCAAAGCGATGGGCCGTTGCAGGGCATTTCGATACTCCGCCTCTGTAATTTTGCCCGCCTGGCGCATGTTGTACAGCACCACATTGTCGCGCCTGTCCCGCGCGCGCTGCGGCCGGTAAATGGGCGAATAGGTGGTCGGCCCTTTCAAAAGCCCGACCAACAACGCGCTTTCCTCCAACGCCAAATTTTCGGCGTTCTCGCCAAAGAATCGGCGTGCCGCGGTCTCGATGCCGTAGGCGCTGTTGCCAAAATAGACCTGATTAAAATACATCGTGACGATTTCGCGCTTGGTATAGGTGCGCTCCAACAGCACGGCGGTCATCTGCTCTTGGATTTTGCGCTTCCACGTCGGATCCAACGTCAAAAAAATGTTGCGCGCCAGTTGCTGCGTAACCGTGCTCGCGCCGTGGCCCTTTAAGGTGCCCGACACATAGACATTGCGGAACACCACGCGAATGATATCGGGAATGCTCACCCCCCAGTGCTGCCAGAATCGGCGATCCTCTGTGGCGATTAGGGCGTCAATCGCGGTTTGGGGCACTTGTTCAAACGCGATGGGGTCGCGCCGTTGCACCCAAAATTTCTTTAATTCTACGCCGTCTTGGGAAAAAATATGGGTCGTCTGCGCGGGATCGACATCCTCGAGTTTTTCAAACGACGGCAGACCATCTCTGTGCGTGTAAATGACCACCGCGGCGACGATTGAGTACATCGCCACGGAAATCGCGCAGTAGATCAAAACGCGCTCGAGATAGGGTTGAATCACCGCGCGTTGCCAGACCGGTAAGTGCCGCAGATAGCGCGCGATCCGCACGAGATGGGATTGAATCGCCGTGCGTTCGACAGGTATGCGCCGAAGATAGCGCACGATCCGTGCGAGATGGGGTTGAATCGCCGCACGTTCGACAGGTATGCGCCGAAGATAGCGCACGATCCGTGCGAGATGGGGTTGAATCGCTGCACGTTCGACAGGTATGCGCCGCAGATAGCGTGCGATCCGTGCGAGATGGGGTTGCAACCAGGCGGGGATGTTTTTTATGCGTTGCAACCAGGTGGAGATGTTTTTCATCGGTATTGATCCGTTGCGGGCTTCGCCTGCGATGCGTGTATTTCCGGTTTAGATATGGATAGCGACTTGCCTGACCGCATGCGGACAGGCACGGGGGCCTGTCCCTACGGGGCTTGGGGGGGGGGCGGACGGACGACGGACTCAATCCGGATACAGCCACGGCACGCGGCGGATGAGGTGATCGCGTCGTTCCTGCATCATGACCTCGATCACGGTGGGGCCTTCGAGACCGAGGGTATCGGCGAACACGGACGCGAATCGGTCGGGATCATCCACGCGGATACCCCGCGCGCCTAGGGAACGGGCGAGGTCTGCGAGGCGGGGCGTTTGCATATCCGTATCGATCACGCGGCCGTCAAAGGCTTTGGCCTGCGCGCCGCGAATCGCCGAAAGGCTACCGTCGTTGGAAATCACGGACACGGTCGCAATGCCGTGTTCGGCGGCGGTGGCGAGTTCGCTCGCGGTCATCTGAAAACCGCCGTCCCCGCAAAATGCCACGACCTGTCGGCGCGGGCATGCGAGTTTGGCGCCGATGGCAGCGGGCACGGCAAAGCCAAGCGTGACCGAGTGGCTCGGATAGAGAAACGTGCGCGGATAGGCGATGGGGTACTCGTCAAAGGCGCGATACCCAATGGACGTGACATCCACCACGATGATCGCGTCATCGGGCAGGGCGTCGCGCGTCGCGCTCATAATGGGCATGGGCGGGCGGTTGGCCGCGGCCTCGGCTATGGCGCGAGAAATGGCATCGCCCCAATCTGCGGCATAATCGCCCATGGCGTTTGCCAGTTGGGGAATGGATTGCGCGAGGTCGCCCGCCGCGCCCGCTTCGATGGGGTATTCGCGCCCGAGTTCCTTCGGATCCGGGTCGAGTTGGATTTTGCGATCTGGCAGGGGAAGCGTCCAACTGCGCGTGTCGATTTGCGTAAAGCGACAGCCCACGGCCAGGAGCAAATCCGCATGGCTCAACGCGCTTAGACCCGCTTTGGCAGAACAGTGCCCCACGGTCAGGGGATGCCCGTCCGGGATAACCCCTTTGCCCAAGCGGGTATAGACGACCGGAATGTCGCATTGCTCGGCGAGGGCGCGAAGCGCGTCTGTGGCATCGGCGTGTGTCACCGCGCTGCCGGCGAGCACGACCGGGCGTTTGGCGGTGCGAAGGGCGCGGGCCACCTGCGCGATCTCCGCGCTGTTCGGGCACGGGCGTTCCCCTTCAACGCGGGGAGGGATATCCGCGGTGCCCTCGGCCGCGGCGATGTCGGTCGGCAATTCGATCACCGCCGGGCCGGGGCGCGGGCCGCGCAAGGCTTGGAACGCGCCGACGACCGCGTCGGGGATTTCCGCGATGGATTTGGGCCGCACAAAAAAGCGCGTGATGGGCTGAAAAAAGGCTTCCTGATCCAAGCCGTGAAAACACTTGGCGCGATCCCGTCCGTCAAACGCCACTTCGGTGCCCCCGGTGATCAGCAACACCGGGACGCAATCGGTGTGGGCATCCACAAGGCCCGTAGAGGCATTGGTCGATCCAGGGCCTGGCACTGTAAGCGCGGTGCCCACGCGCCCAGACGCACGGGCATAGCCATTCGCGATCAGAGTCGCGCCCTGCTCGTGCCGAATGAGCAGATGGCGAATCCCCCCCGCGCGCAACACCGCGTCGTAGAGATGGATATTTTGGTTGCCGGGCATGCCGGTCAGGGTATCGACGCCCTGCACTTTCAGGCTTTGGATGAGAACATCGGCTCCGGTCATGGGTTATCCTTTTGGAATAGAGAAACGGGACAATGATATTTTTTGATAGCCACAAAAGGCACAAAAAACACAAGGGGGATGAATCGCCACAAAAGGCACAGAAATCACAAGGGGATGAATCGCCACAAGAGGCACAAAAAACACAAGGGGGATTCGCCACAAGAGGCACAAAAATCACAAGGGGATGAATCGCCACAAGGGGCACAGAAATCACAAGGGGGATTCGCCACAAGGGGCACGAGCGGGGTACAACTGGCGACAGCCAGTTCAAAACACAAAAGGGGGATTCGCCACAAGAGGCACAGAAATCACAAGGGGGATTCGCCACAAGGGGCACAGAAATCACAAGGGGGATGAATCGCCACAAGAGGCACGAGCGGGGTACAACTGGCGACAGCCAGTTCAAAACACAAAAGAGGCGAATTGGGATAAACTCCTGCGAATACTAAATTGATTTTTGTTGACCTGATGAGATATGCTACCCGTGAGCAATCACTTTGACGTTCCACCGTCCTTCAGAGAAGCCATCCCAACAAGTACCATCCCAAAAGATCATCAGCGAAAGCCATCACGCCTTTACAAAGAGATCGATATATTTCGCGGCTGTCTCGTCCCACGTAAATTCGGAACGGACATAATCGCGGGCTTCGCGTTCGATTCGTGCGCGTTCTTCGGGGGAAAGGTGAAAAAACGCGTGGATTTGATCGGCGAATGCCGCGTAGTCGTTGGGGGGGATGAGGTAGCCGCCTTTGCGGACGCTTTCGGGTAGCGCGTCGACGGCGAAGACAACGGCGGGCGTGCCGTCGTGCATGCATTCGAGTTGGGCGATGCCAAAGCCCTCCACATCGTTGGGAACCGGCACGTTGGGCATGATGAACAGATCGGCTTCTTTTCGGATCATCCCCAATTCTTCATCGCTGAGGTAGAGGAGGAACACGCGGTCTCGCAGATCGTTTTCTTCCCAAATTCTGCGAATGCGCGCCGAATCGGGGCCCGTGCCGCTGACGATGAGTTTGATGTGCGGATCGAGCATGGGCAGGCCGCGTTCCAAAAATTGGGCCATGCCTTTGCGGGGGACTTGTCTGCCGAAGTTGAGGAGGATTTTGTCGCGCCCGAATCGAATGCCATGCTCGGCTTCAAATCGCGCTTTGAGGGCCCTGCGTTGCGATTCGGGAATGCTCGGCGGATCGATGCCGAGGTAGATGACGGCGATTTTTTTTTCGGGCACGCCCGCTCGTATGGCGGCTTGTTTTGTGTTTTGGCTGATGACGGCCACCGCGTCGCACGCCGAGACCCCATAGCGCATCAGCCGGCTCAATATCGGATTGGCGTATGTCATTTCCAAGCCGTAAATGGTCACGACAAATCGCGCGCGCGTCAAGGGCCGCAGAAATGGCGCGATAGAACCTATCACGCCATCCGAAAAATAAATCACATCCACGCGCCTGAAGATCGCGCAAAAAAACGCGATGAGAAAGGCGTAGGGCACGAACCAACCGAGGTGCAAGAGCGAACTTTTGCCCAGCGCGACCCGTTTGACCGGATGCGATTTCACGAGGCGGTGATAGAGGTTGTAACAGTGCGTTTCTATCCCACCCACACTCGGCGGATACCGCCGCGCGAGAAAGAGGATGCGAGGAGTGTTTTGGAGAGGCATAAAAAATGAATGAGGCCCCCGGCCCCGTAGATGGCGTAAAATCTCACTACTCTGTAAATTAAGTTATTCTCGATTTTGATACGTACAAATCAGCACCGACATTGCTCGCTTTTCTAACAACTTTGGTCCTAAAGCATCATTGGTTGCCTTCGATGCCTTCGGCGACCTACTTTTTTTCAACAGCAAAAAAAAGTAGGCGAGCGGGGTACAACTGCCCAAGCAGTTCAAAAATGCCGCTCTCATGCGCCGAGGGGCTAGGCACAGCGCAAATCGCTTTTGTAAGAAAACGACATGCGTTGGCCTGCAAAGTGGGTTGCATAATGGATGTTGGTTGCGAGACGGACTTGCGCGCTGTGCCTGATGGCTTTCGTTGGTGGGGTTTTGCGATGGCATGTTGGACGATGGCTTCTTTGATGTACGGCATCCCGTCCGTCACGCTCTTGAAAAATTGAAATTCATAATTATTTAATTTACAGAATACTTGCGCCCCATCACGAGCGATTATGGTGGATATCCGCTTGTTTTTCGCGGCGGGCGAGTTCGCGGTTGGCTTTTTCCAGGTCCGCTTGGGTTTTCAGCGGGATGGTGGTCGCGCCAGGGCACGGTTTGGGATAGAGGATGCGGCTGGCGCCTGCCCGTTTCACGGCTTCGACAACGGGTTGCAGGTCCGGGGCGAGCGCGATGATCGTTCCCCCGCCGCCTGCGCCCGCGAGTTTCGCACCGAGCGCGCCTGCGTCGAGTGCGGCTTTGATCAGGCGATCATTTTCCGGGCCCGATCCGCCCAGGTCGCGCTGGATGTCGTGGTTTTCCGTCATGAGCGCGCCCAGTTGCGGCCAGTCCTTGGCGAGGAAGGCGCGCTTGCCCATGCGCGCGAGGTGGGCGATGCGGAGATAGCACCGCCGAACTTCGTGGTCGCCCGCCAACCAGCGTTCTCGAATGGGCAGGTGGATGGCGCCCGACGAGCGTTGGACGCCCGTGTGCGCCAACACAAAGGGACACTCCGAGACGTATTCGTGGAGCGGTTCAACGGTCGCGTAGGGTTCGTCGCCAAATGCGCGGTAGAATTGCTTGCCGTTGAAATCCATGTAATTCAGGCCGCCGAACATGCACATATAGGCGTCTTGGTAGCCGCAGAGCACCATGTAGTTAAGCTCGATGTGGCGCGCCATTTCAGCGCGAAAAAAGGGGTGTTCGTCGCGGTTGAGAAAGGCGAAAATGGCGTTGAGAATGGAGACGCTCATCGCAGACGAACTGGAAAGCCCGGCCGCAAAGGGCACGTCGCACGCCCAGCGCAGGGAGAATTTCGCGCGGCTCAGGTCGAGAAAGTCGACGATGGCCTTGGCCGCGTCGAAATAGCCCCCGTCTGGATAGAGGTCTTCGGGACGATGCACTTCAAAGCGTTGCCCGGCCACTTCAAACCCGAGCACCTCGGATGGCTCGATGAGCACGGCGGCGCGTTCTCGCGTGGAACAAGAGATGACGCTGCCGCCGTACATGTCCGTGGGATTGCCGATAATGCCACACCGCCCTGGCGCGGTGGAGAGAAACCCATGGGTCATTAGAATTGCCTCAGCCGCTTTTGCAAGTACTGCCGGATGCGATAGCCATAGCGTTGATTGAACAGCGCAAAGTCGATAAAGGACTTGAAATACGATTCGAAATCCCCGATGTCGTAGCGCGATTCCTCGGGGTACAATTTGATGCAGCGAACCGCGTGCCCCATTTTGAGAAGCGTGGCGATGGCGTCCGTAATCTCGAGTTTGCCCCGGTAACCGGGGGACGTGCGTTTGAGCGCGGCGAAAATCTCGGGATTGAAAATGTAGCGCGCGGCCACGCCCAAGTTGCTCGGCGCGTTTTCCGGCGCGGGCTTTTCCACGATGTGGTCGATTTCAAAATCGTCTTGCGCGGCGCCGGGCTTGGGCACGACGATGCCGTACTGATTTTCTTCGCCCTTGGGCACTTCGGTAACCGCGATGGTGCAACTCGCCCGATAGTCGATGTGCGATTTGATCATGCGCCGCACGAGGCCCGCGTGATTGCCCGATTTGATGATGGTGTCGCCAAACGCGACGACGAATGGCTCGCCCGCGACGAAGTCCTCGGCCCTGCCGATGGCGTCGCCGATCCCCGCCGGGGAGATGTGCCCGGCCGGGATGATTTGCCGGGTGTAAAAAAATTTGATGCCTTCTTTTTCGTAGTCGAGTTCGTCGAGCAAATTGTCGGGGTCGCTTTCCGAGAGGTAATTTTGCAATTCCGGATCCCGGTCGAAGTGGTCTTCTATCGTGCGTTTGTCCTTGCCCGTGACAAAGAGGATTTTTTTTAGCCCTTGGTCGACGACTTCTTCGACCACGTACTGAACGATGGGTTTGCGCCCCACGGGCAACATTTCTTTCGGCTGAGATTTGGTGGCCGGCAACAAGCTGGTGCCCAAACCCGCGACCGGAATGACGACTTTTTCGATGTTCATAATGCGTTCTCCACTGAATGCCAAACGCTTGACAGCGCGCGATTTGCCGTTTAGAATACCCGCAAAAATAACAAGACCACCTCGCAAAACGCAAGGCAAAAAGGCGATCAGTCCCGCCGCTAGGTAAGCGGACGGGCGCGGAGCCCGTTTCTACGACCGATGGAAGGGATTGGTTGCCGACCGCTGAGAATTTCCCATGTCAAACAAAATTTTGACCGATGACCGCGCGTGGACTTCGCAGACCATTGACCCGCTCCCCGAGTGGTACTATCCCCTCTCCGAAAGCTGTTTGGCCGCGCTCGATCGCGGGGTGCGAGCGCGTTCGGGCGAGATCGCCGATCTCCGCGTTTCCGATGCCATCCGGTCCGCTTGCGCGCCGTGTCTGACGCCGGTATTGGACGCTTTGCAAACCGGGCGCGGATTTGCCATTGTCGAACGTCTGCCTTTGGAAAATGATGCGCTTGACGAGGCGCGGGGGTTGTATTGGCTGATCGGGCAGTGTTTGGGCGTGCCTTTTGAACAGAATATCGAAGGCGTGATGATCTACGACGTGCGCGATACCGGGCGCGATGTGAAAACCGGGGCGCGATTTTCCGCGACCAATGCCGAAAGTTCGTTCCACACAGACGGCGCGTTTGGCGCGCAAGTGCCCGAGTTGGTGGGCTTGCTGTGCATCGAGACCGCGCGCTCGGGTGGTCGCAGCCAGTTGATCAGTGCTTATGCCTTGCACAATCGCTTGCTCACAGAGATGCCCGATGTTCTCGACGCGCTTTACGCACCTTTTTGTTTTGATAGACGCGGGCAATTTCTGCCGGGCGAAGCACCTGTCACCCGCGCGCCCATCTTTTCGTGGGATGGACAAATATTGACCACGCGCTATTTGCATTATTACATCCGCGTGGGCCATCGAGAGGCGGGCTTGCCCTTGACGCGCGAACAGGCACGCGCCCTCGACGCCGTTGAAGCAATGCTGAAACAGCCCGAGATGCGCGTGGAATTCGATCTCGCGCCCGGGCAGATGCTGTTCACCAATAACCGCTGGATCTTGCACAATCGCACGGCGTTTGAAGATCATCCCAAAGCCGAGCAAAGACGGCATTACATGCGCTTGTGGTTGATGATCGCGGATCGCCGCTTTGGACAGGCACGGGGGCCTGTCCCTACGATTGATGGAGGAGGGACCGACCACTGACCACGGCTTTGGGGTTGGGGGCGAGGACAAGCACGGGGGCCTATCCCTACGATTGATGACAAAATTTTCAAAGGCGCGTTCGCCATCGATCGCGAGGATAGGCACGGGGCCTGTCCCTACGACTGATGGGGGGAGACTGACCACCAATTAGGAGGCAATAATGGCGACAAAACGCATCAACCGATGTATCGAACTCCTCGAGCAGGGCGAATACCTCTATTACACGGGGGCCGGCCCGCTCACGTACGAGAACGGCAAGCAACAGGCCGAGACCTGGGCGGATTTTTTGATGGTGGATTACGAACACAGCCCGTTTGACGTGGTCGGCCTCCGCGCGTTTATGCGTGGGTTGGTCGACGGCGGCCCCACCAATTCCGGGCATCGCACCCCGGCCGTGATCGCGACGCTGCCGTCCAACTGTCGCACGGTGGCGGAAGTGCATGCCAATGCGTGGCAGATCCGACACGTCTTGAGCGCGGGCGTCCACGGCATCTTGCACACACATGCGCGCCAAGCCGATGCGGTCAGGGCATTTGTCGAAGAGTGCCGCTATCCCTTCCAAACCGTTGGGATGGACAGCGGACAGGTTCAGGATATCTCCGACCTCCAAAAGAAGGAAGAGCGAGACCCTGCCTTGCCCAGTGAACTGGACATCGGCGCGGGACAGATCGGTGACCCCACTTTCGGGCGACCACCACAGTTGCCCAGCGGACTTCTTCAGGGACAGCGCGGCGCGGGCGGTCAGGGATACGCCGCCGGTATCTGGGGACTCAGCGGGCCGGAGTACGCGCAGAAAGCCGATCCCTGGCCCCTCAATCCGGCGGGCGAACTGATGCTCGGCCTCAAAATCGAAGACCGCGAGTGCGTTGCCAATGCCGAATTTATCTGCAAAGTGCCGGGCTTGGCATTCGCCGAGTGGGGGCCTGGGGACATGGGCATGTCCTACGGATTCGCCGATGCCCACGACCCGCCGTATCCGCCCGTGATGGAAGCCGCCCGCAAAGTTGTGAAAGATGCGTGCGATGCCAATGGGGTTCGTTTTTTGTGCTCGTGGAAAGACCCCTCGAAAACCACCGAAGAGAATATCCGATTTCTCATGGATTGGGGCGTGCGAATTATCTCGGGCGGCGGGGCCGAACACGCCGAAATCGGGCGCGCAATTTCGGGCAGGCAAATGCCGGTGTGAGCGCGTCCAACACAAAGGAGTGCGAGATGGTCAAAATGTTGTTGCGCGATGTCGCGATGTCGGACCTCGCGGAAATTTACGAGCGCAGTGCCGGGCGATCCCCCGCGCCCTATCTCAAAGATGCCGAGGCGATGGCGCGGGCGCGGGAACTCGCGAAAAAGAATGGCGTGTGGGACGACTTGAGCGCGCATCTGGATTCCACGCGGGATATTCCCGTGCTGAAGCGGTCGGCCTATCGCAATTACCAGCGCGTTGGCGACCGCAACGTGCCGCAGACCGCGGCGGGCAATCGCAGGCGCGAGTTGGAGCGGGCAGCGATGGCGCTGTGGCTTTCGCATCCCCATGCGGATGTGGATTATTTGCAGGATTTGCTCTGGGCGTATTGCGACGATCACACTTGGGTCATGGCCGCCCACGAAGGCCGCGCCATCGACTTGGGATCGGCTGCGTTGGGCGCCGCATTTGCGGAAATTTTGCACGTCTTGGGCGACCGTCTCGAAGCCGAGGTGGTGCAGCGCGTTTCGCAAAAAATCGAGGAACGCATTTTTGAACCGTTCTGGAATTACAAACACTTGGATTTTTGGAAAACCGCGCGGATGAACTGGAACCACGTTTGCAATGGCGAGATCATCCGCACCGCGCTCTATCAAATTCAAGACCCCACCGCGTTGGCGCACATGACCCACGCGGCGATCGTCAATTTGACGTACGCGCTGGACGGGTTCACAGACGATGGCGGTTGCGAAGAAGGGCCGGGGTATTGGGAATACGGCTTTGGGCATTTCCTGTCCGTTGCCCACGCGCTCTATTTGAAGACCGATGGCGCGTTGAATGTGATGGCGGACGAGACCGGGAAAATTCATCGGATCTGCCGCTATCCGCTCGCCGCGCACATCCATCGCGCGTCGCGCTCGACCTTTGCCGATTCGAGTCACGGCTACACCGGGGCGCGATCGGCTATGATCATCAATGCGTTTTTCGACCTGCCCGAACTCTACGCCCTGTGCGACGCGCATTCGGACCACACCTTGAAGGTGCGCGACATGCACGGCTTGGCGATGTATGACGGGTTCGCGGTGACGGCAAAAGCCGATGATCGGGATTACGTCTTGCCAGACTTGGGGCAGGCCAAGTTGCGGGCCGCGCCTGGGGACGATCGGTTGACGCTGATGTGTTTGGCGGGCAACAACGGCGTGCCGCACAATCACAACGACATCGGCAGTTTCATCGTGCATCGCGGGGACGCGCTTTGGTTGACGGATCCCGGCGCCCCTGTGTACAGCCAAAAAACCTTTGGCCCCAATCGCTACGACATTTTGTTTTGCAACGCGCTCGGGCATTCCGTGCCCATCATCAACGGGCAGTTGCAGCGGGAGGGCGGCGAGTATTTCGGCGCGCTGAGCGTGGAAAATCTGAATGGCGAGGGCGAAAAGCGGGCGGTCATAGATATGGCGACGGCCTATCCCAAAGGCACGGTGAAAAGCCTGACGCGCACGTTCGCGCTCGATGCCAATGTGCTGACGATGACGGATCGCTACGTGTTTGACGCCCCGCCGCAAGCGGTCGAGGAGGGGTTCATCACCTTTGAATCCGCAGCGATCAGCGCGGATGGCGATACCGTACAGATCGGCCCGGAGAACGCGGGCCTCGCGCTTTCGGCCGTGGATACGCCCGGGGCATTCTCCATCCAGCGATTCGAGGAGGAGTCCAAAGAGGGGCGCACCGATGAGGTGGTCACGCGCATCGCCTTCACGCCCGAGCACCTGTCAAAAGACCTCTGCTTGCGATTTGAAATCGCATGAGACGGGGAGACGGGAGACGGGAGAGGTGAAAGGCGAAAGGCGAAAGGCGAGAGGCGAAAGGCAAGAGGCGAGAAGGCCATCCACCCAAGCGGTCAGTGGTCAGTTATCTCGCCCCGTCCCCATCAACACGTAGGGACAGGCCCCCGTGCCTGTCCTCGCATTCGGCGATGGCGTAGCAGTGGCAAAATACAGACTCTTGAAAGGAGCGACTGTGTATAAAATCTCTTTCGATGGCACGAACAAAAAGGTGATGTGGCAGGAAATGTGGCGGCACGAGTTTTTGGACGCCTTAGAGCGCGATCCCGTGGTCATTGTGCCGGTGGGGTCTGTGGAGCAACACGGGCCGCATTGCCCGATGGATGTGGATATTTCCGCGCCTTTTTACATGGCCGTGACCGTGGCACAGCGCGTAGAGGACTTTCCCGCGATCGTCGCGCCGCCGGTGTGGTCGGGCTTCACGCATTACAACATGGGCTTTCCCGGCACGATCAATTTGCGCTTGGAGACCTTCCAAAATTTGCTGGCCGATATTTTTCGCAGCATTTACGCCAATGGATTCAAGCGGATCATCTCCATCAACGGGCACGGGGGCAATGCCGCGCCCTGCCGCGCGGTTTCATGGCAAGTGGCCGAGGAGAATATCTTCACCCTGTCCTTTAGTTGGTGGGACATGGTCGAGAAAGAATTGCGGGCGTGGAGCGCGACAAACGAAGGCGTGGGCCACGCAGGGGAATGGGAGACCGCGGTACAGCTTTACTTGCGCGAACACCTGATCGACAAAGGCCGCATAGACGGCGATGAGACCGGCACGCGCCCCTTTGGCGGCGATCTCTCATTTGCGGAATTTGCCGAGCGGCGGCGCGACACGCAAAAGGGCACGGGCATTATGGGCGATGCGTTTGCCGCGAGCGCGGAAAAGGGCGAGCGCATTTTTGAACTGGCCTGCGAACGCCTTGAAAAATTGGTGCGAAAATACCACGCCCTGCCCGTGCGCGAATACCGAGAATTTGGGTCGCATTGTCTTTGACGAATGGAAATGAGCCGCGATTAGTACTCGTAAATTAAATAATTCGGGATTTCAATCTTTTTCAAGGAGGTGCTCTGATGCCCAAACAACACGTCCAACTCACCCCCCAAGACCGGGACACGTTGACCGCGTTGAACCAAGGCGAGTTACTTCTTTCACGCTGTCCACACCTCAACGACTTGATGAATTGAGGGTATATCGGGTTTATGATTAGAGGAGGAGAATATGAATGAGATGTATGAAGTCTATATGACAAGGGCGTTTCGGCAGTGGTATGACCGCTTGCGTGATCGACAGTCGGTTACTCTTATAGCTGCACGGATTCGGCGTATTTTTTTTGGAAATTTGGGACAAATTAGATCGGTAGGTGGGACTGTTTCAGAGGTAAAAATTGATGCGGGACCGGGGTACCGTATATATTTTACTCGTCGTCGAAATGTATTGATTATTTTGCTTGTTGGTGGTGATAAGGATTCGCAGGATCGGGATATTCAAAAAGCAAAAGAAATGGTCGAAGGCAAAACAACTGAGGAGTTGTTAAACGCGGTGTCTCTTTATAGGAGGTAAAAATGGGAGAGAAGAAGAGTTGGGCGGATTTGGGGTTGAAGCGGTGGGATGTCGTGGATTATTTGAAAACGGAAGAGGATTATCGCCTTTATTATGAGGCGATGAGCGAGGGGGATGATCCCCATTGGAAAAAAATCGCTTTGGAGGATATTGCTCGAGCGAAAAAAAAGAATGCGCGCACAAAAAGCGTCGCGTGAGTTTGACGGGGAAGGGCGGAGTCGGAATCGAGTAGCTAGGGGTAAATAGGGTTGGTGGTTGACAATTTGTTTCACTTTCCGTATACTGTGATCGGTGAGGTGAGCAGGGTTGGTGAAAAATTATAGCATGCCCAGGACATCCAAATGAAACCGAAAGGAGATGAGGGCAAAATGAATGGATATAGACTTAAAGGAAGATACGGTAGCTACGGTAGCTACGACAATATACTCCACGACTACGACAGGGATTTAATTATTGATCTCCGTAAAGTGTGGACAGTGGAATCGGTAGACTACAATGGGGATGGTTATATTCAATTTGTCTTTTCCCGTGATGGCAATAACTTTCTGCTCGTCAAGCTTCCCAGCCGGGCCAAGCGAGAGGAAGAGTTGGCTAAAATCCATTACGAGATGAGACGGCGCTCGTAGTCAGGCTACTATTAACTATATGGAGGGAGTACTTATGGGAAACACAAACGTTAATCCGTGTCCTGGCGATGATTTACGAGAGAGGGATTTCACAAATGGGCGCCTATCGAATTTGGATTTGAGGGGGTGCAACTTCCAAGATGCGATCCTGTATGGCGCGAATTTGAGTCGCTCGAAGTTGTGCGGTGCGAATTTGTACGGTGCGGATTTACGCAATGCGAACCTGTGCGGGGCGTGGTTGTACAATGCGGATTTACGCAAAGCCGACCTGCGGGGGGCCTGTATAGATGGCGCGTATATGACCGCGGCTAATTTGAAAGACGCGGATTTGCGGGGAATTGACCCGAAAAAAGAGGAGTTGATGGGTGCTTTCAGACAAGAGGCGAGATTTTGGTAAAAGGAGGGACTGAAGCAGTCGTGTAAGTTCGGTAAGAGACGCGAATTTTGTCTCCTAACGCGCTGATTGGATAATCGGCCCGTCACGATTCTCGCAAAGTGCAACGGAGAAACCCCCGTCTGTCGGCGTGCAGGCGGGGGCGTTTTTGTGTCGCCAGATGGCAATGGGGATCATCAAATTTCCCGCTTCAATGCGGGCAAGAGCGGGGTGCGGAGCGCGAAGAAGGCGGCGATAGCGCTGGCGATGAGGCCGGTGGCGTAGATGAGGGCGAGGGTGAGGCCGAGGGATGCCCAAGGCACCAACGCGCCGTAGGCGATGAGATGGGGCGCGACGGCGATGAGCGCGGACAGGCTTCCGATGCCCAAGCCCGCGAGCATCAAAAAGCCGTTTTCCGCGAGGAGCATGCGCGAGAGCAGGGCGCGGCGAAAGCCAAAGGCGCGCAAAACCGCCAATTCGCCGCGGCGTTCCATGGCGTTTCTCAACAGGATGATGCCCAAGCCAATCGTGCCCAAGAGCAGGCCCAAGCCGCCCAGGGTTTGGAACGTGGAGAGGTACGTGTTTTCCACGGTTTGGAAATGGGCGAGTTTTTGGGCGGTCTGCGTGGCGTCTAAGCCGAGGTCTTTTAAGCGGTTTTCGAGGAGCGCGGCGAGGGTATCGGGCTGTGGCGCGTCGATGAGAAAGGCGCGGTACCCGCTTTGCTCGGGAAAGTGTTGCAAGAAATGGCGTTCGGAGATCAGCACTTCGCTTTGAAAAATGCTCGTTTTTAACAGGGCCACCAAGCGCAGGGTCACGTCCTCACCCCTGTCGTTTTTGATGGCGATATCCTCGCCCAGTTGTTTGTGCAAAATCCACATGGCGGAATTGTAATCGCCGATCGCCGGAATCACCCCTGCGCCCAAGTCTCGAGACAACGCGGCCCAGGGGTTTTCCATTGCGTCGAGGGTTTGCTGAAAGGCAAAGCCGCCGCGCTGGATCAGGGATTCGGGAACGCCCAAAACGCGCGGGTTTTCGGGCCGGTACAGGTTGAGGCAACTCGCGTCATCCCCGGGCAAAACGCGCAGGGGGACGATCTCGGCCCGCGCGAGCTGTTCTGCGTCCGCCCGCGAGAAACCGAGTTCAAATTGCCCGTCTTCGGAGTGGAAGTCGTGGTAAATCGGCGCGTCTGTTTCGGCGATGAGGGCGAAGCCGCCCGTGCCCGAAGCTTTGTTTTGGGCGATGGTTTGACCGAGATCGGTTCGGCGATTCGCGCCTGTGGCGATGAGGACAAAACACGCGCATCCGATGAGAGACGCGCACAGCAAACTCCGCGCGGGTTGGCGCCCGCTGTTTTGGATGCCCATGCCCTTCGCGCCTTTGCCGAGCGCGGTCGGCCCGCGCTTGAGACGGAGGGACAAAAAGCACAGGCCCGCGACCATCCACAACGCGCCGCTGATGAAAAACAGGATCGCGCCCTCGGATGGCCCCGCCACGATCGCGGCGGTGAGCGCGATCGACGCGAGCGCGATGCTGTATAGCGCGTTCCATGTCGTGCGCGGTTTTGCGCGCGCTTCGGTGATGCCCGACAACAAGGCGCGGATGGAGATGCTGCCCAAGCGGCGCAGGGTGAGGTAGATCGCCAACAGGACGACGGCGAGGGAAATCGCGTAGCCCAACAACAGGCTGCCCGCGTGGATGTGAAGCGCGAGTTCAGACGTGCCGACCGCGTCGACCCAATGCGTTCGCAGGCCGACCATGATGAGATGCGCGTACGCGACCCCGCCCGCGAGTCCCAATATCCCGCCCACACAGGCCAAGGCGAGCCCCTCGCGGCTGAACTGCCGGCGGATTTTTTTTGCCGTGTAGCCCGACACCATCCGCAGGCCGACCTCTCTGCCGCGCCGTTCCACGCTTAGGCGGAATAACAAGCCCACGAGCAGGGCCGCGGAGAGGATGAGGAACTGGCTGAATCCGATGAACAACCCGCTGAAATCCGTCGCGCCCTCAGAGGCCGCGATGCCCTGCTGTTTGACGGGTTGAAACGCGAGCCCGACGGATTCGGCGGCGATGGCGTGCGGCAAGCGGTCGCGGAATTGCCCGAGCGTGGTTTCGAGATTCTGCCCGTCGCTGGGGCCGATGCGGATGCCGGTGAACGCGCCGAATCGGCTCTTCCACAATCGCTGCCCGGTCGCGGCAGAGACAAAGGCTTTGGGCGCGTCTCGGTGCGCGTCCCAATAATCTTCATCGCGGGGGCGCACGCGGTTTAGGTCCATGGGAAACGGGGCCTCCCAATCGGCCATGTCGGCGGCATCGCCCAGGCCCGGATAGTCGGGCGATAGGGTCTCGTCCGCGCCCAATCCGGTCATGGCGACAATGCCTTTGAGTTGAAATGTGGCCCAGCGGGTGAGAAATTTTTCCCCGGGCGCGACTTCGTAATACGCGAGTTTGACTTCGTCGCCGACCTGCGCGTTCAAATCCTCGGCGGCCCAGGCGTTGAGCAAGATGTCGTTTTCCCCGAGTTGAGACGATCCAGCTGCGAGATCGAAAGAACCGAGGCGTTTAGCATCTATCGCGGAGATCGTGGCATAGGGCAGTTCCCGAGTGCCGATTTGCGCGGTGTTGGCGAGGTACGTGAGGATGGACATGGAGGGCGCGTGCAATTCGGCGGCGAGCGTTTGAATGGCCTCTGCGGCGTGTGCTTTGAGGATGAATTGCGCGCTTTCGATGGCGAAGTGATCGTCCCCGCGGCGGATGACCAAGCCGAGATCATCCGGCGTCGCGATTCGGGAAAGCGTCGCTTGCAGGTCCGCTGTGGCATTGGCCGCGCCCGATACGAGCAAGGCGTTGACGCGGTCGGGTTGCCCGAGTGCGCGTTGCAAGACGGGCAGCGAGAGGTAGGCATTGCGCGGGACGGTCTGATGGCTGTGCAGGCCAAAGCGTCCCATGCCCTTGTCCGGCAGCACGGCGGCCAGGGTTAGGCGGAGGGTTTGCAGCGCGTCCGCAGCGCGTCCAAACAGGGATTCGCGGTGGATGTCGCCGAGTTGTTCAAAGGACAGGAGGATGGGGTCGCCGACTCGCGCGTTGAGTTCGCGCTGGAGGGATGCGTTGATGACCACGGGGGGGAATGTGGATGCGCGTTCCAACTCGGGGAGGGCGCGATCGAACAGGCGGGCAAAGCGATGGTCGATGCCCTGAATCTGAACGCGAGACGCCCGGGTGCGCGCGTTGGCGTGGATGGCGGTGCCGCCCAAGCGGATGGCGGGGACCACATCGGCAAAGCGGTCGTCGAGGGCATGGGCGAGGTCGCCCGCGAGATTCGCACGGAAAAATCGCTCGGAGACCAAGGCGTGGTCGATTTTGCCCAAGCGACTTAGGGACAAGTCCTTCAGGCTGCCGCGCACGGAATCGCCCACGATCAACGCGCCGGTCAAAACCGCGGTGGCGACGGCGATGCCGAGCGCGACCGCGAGATTGATTCGCCAAAAGTAGATCAGGCTTCGGAACACATTCCCCCCCGCAGTTCAAATCGCCGCTCGAAGCGATGGGCGAGCGTCGGGCTGTGCGTGGCGCAGATCAGGATGTTGTTTTCCGCGCGGTGCAATTCGAAGATCAGGTCCGCGATTTCCTCTGCGCGCGCGCCATCCAAGCTGCCGGTGGGTTCGTCGCACAAGAGCAGCGCAGGGCGGTTGATGAGGGCGCGCGCAACCGCTGTGCGCTGGCGTTCGCCGCCCGATAATTCGCTCGGCCGGTGGTCGATGCGATGCGACAGGCCCACGCGGTCGATGAGGTCTCGGGCGCGATCTCGCGCATCGCGGCTCGGTTTGCCAAATGCCAGCGTCGGGATCAAGACGTTTTCCACAACCGAGTATTGCGGCAAGAGATGGTGTTCTTGAAAAACGAAGCCAATGCCCCGGTTTCTGAATTGCGCGAGCGCGAGTTCGGGCAGCGCGAAGGGATTTTGCTCCCGGATTTCGACCGTGCCCCCCGATGGCCGATCCAGCGTACCGAGCAGGTGCAACAAGGTGCTCTTGCCCGATCCCGAAGGGCCCATAATGCTCAGCGACTGCCCCTGCGCCATGTCAAACGAGATGTCCCGCAGAACTTCTATGTCGCCAAATCGTTTGGAAAGTGCCTCGACTTTGAGTGCCATTTTGAACCTTTCATCTTTTCGGATATTCCCTTCCTACGTGCCTGTCGGAATACAGGACAACCACAGGGGGTTGTCCCTACAATGCTATTTTGGGCGCATAATGGACGACAGAACGACCCGTAGGGCCAGGCCCCCGTGCCTGTCCGAATGATCGCGGCCCCCGTGCCTATCCGAATCCTGGACACCACAGGGGGTTGTCCCTACAATGCTATTTTGGGCGCATAATGGACGACAGAACGACCCGTAGGGCCAGGCCCCCGTGCCTGTCCGAATGATCGCGACCCCTGTGCCTGTGTGAAAAAAGAAAGCCCGAGTTCAGCGCGAACCCGGACTTTTGCGTGGCAAGTGCCGATGTCGCAACGGGCATCAGCCTGCCGATCCAAAGTCTGCGGCAAAGATGAGGAAATCGGCAAAGTCGATTTGCCCATCGCCATTGAGATCGCACCGAGGGTCATACCGATCTTGGCCGATCCGCGATCCGTACTTGTCGACCAAGATCAAGAAGTCGGCGAAGTTCACGTTGCCATCGCCATCGATGTCGGGCGAGGGGAGCGATACCTCGAGCGTGAAGGGCAATGATGCCACGTCGCCATCGGCGTCTATCGCGCTCAAGGTGTAGGTCGCCTCGGCGGTCACCTCGGTCAGCGTGCCGGAGAGCACTCTCGTCTCGTGGTCAAATGCCAGACCATCCGGGAGAAATGGCAGGAGAATATAAGCCAGCGTGCCATCGCCACCGGTCGCTTGCGGGAGCGCGAGGGACTCGATCTGCTGATTGACGAGATAGCTCTGTGCGGCGAGAGTCGTATCGCCAAAAGTGGGTATCAGATCCGGGATTTCAAGGGTGAATATGAGATGAGCTTCATCACCATTGCCATCGGTTGCGGTCAGCGTGTAGGTCGTTTCGGCCATCGCCTTGAGCGGTGTACCCGACACCATGCGCGTTTCGGCGTCAAAGGTCAAGCCCTCGGGCAGATCGGGCGTCAGTGCGTAGGTCAGCGTGCCATCGCCACCGGACGCTTGCGGTAACGTCACGGGATCGAACTCTTGATGTTGATAGCCCTGGGCAACGATGGTGGTATCGCCGAATGCCGGCATCGGATCGGCCATTACGGAGAGGGTGAACGTCAAGGTCGCCGCGTCGCCATCGCCATCGGTTGCGGTCAGCGTGTAGGTCGTTTCGCCCATCGCCTCGAGCGGCGTGCCGGATAGCATGCGCGTCTCGGCGTCAAAGGTCAAGCCCGTGGGCAGATCTGGCGTCAGTGCGTAGGTCAAGGTGCCATCGCCACCGGACGCTTGCGGCAACGTCAGGGATTCGATCTCTCGCTTCCGCAGATAGGATTGGGCATCCACGCTCGTATCGCCAAAAGATGGCGCCACATTCGCGAGGACCGTGATGAAGAAACTCATCTCTCCTGTATCGCCATCTTCATCCGTGGCGGTCACGGTGTAGATCACTTTTTCGGTCGCCGCGGTCGGCGTGCCAGAAATGATGCGCGTCTCCGCGTCAAAACGCAAGCCCTCGGGTAGCTCCGTCAGGCTATACGTTACGGTGCCATTGCCGTCTATCGCCGCGGGCAAGGTGAGCTCAATGGCTTTGTTTTGCCGATACGTTTGCGGATTGGTCACCTCGATGAAGACCGGATCCGTATCCGGATCGGGATCCGGGAGCGTCGGGCCATCCCCACCGGGTGTACCGGTTACCCCATCTGAAGCGGGGCCATCATTGGCATCGGTGTGCGTGGCGATCACCCGAACCGTATATTCCCTACCCCCGATCAGATTCGCAATGGTGTAGGTCGTACCATCAGCGATAACGGCTTGGCGGTTAGCCGCGTCGTAGTTTTCATCCCCGGATTTCCACTGCACCTTATAGCCTGTCGCGCCGAGCACCGCAGTCCAAGATACGACTAAATTGCCCTCGCCAGGCGTCACCTGAACGCCAGACGCTTTGGCGAATCCTTCGGGCACATCAGCCGAAGGGGCGCCATCATCGAAATTGGTGCGCGTGGCGATGACCCGAACCGTATATTCCGCATCCGCACGCAGATTTGGAATGGTGTAGGTCGTGGTCGCACCGGTGGGTATGATGGCTTGGCGGTCAGCCGTGTCGTAATTTTCATTCCCGGATTTCCACTGCACTTTATAGCCCGTCGCGTGGGTCGCCGCAGTCCAAGACACGATCAAGGATTCCTCGTCGCGCGTCCGTATCGCGCTGATACCGCGCACTTGACCGATCCGCTGAATACCGAACTCCTGCCAAGTGGCGGTGCCGTCGTTGTTGAAGTCCACTTTCAGCACGGGATACTGGCTGGCTGTGCCGAAATCCCACGGGCTGTCGTCGCCGGCTATGCCGTCCACATCCACATCCCACCAATCTTCGTAGATGCCGCTGTAGCCGGTGGGCGACTGCAGTTCATTGGTATTCTTGGCCGTGCCCTGGGCCGAGGCGGTCTGTCCGGTAGTTACGGTATCGTAGTAGCTGAACTCGAAAGTGGCGTCGGCGTGGGCCCTGCCGACCAGCCCGCCGACGTCGCTATTGGAGCCGGTGCCTCCCACCGCGCCGATGGCGTAGCTGTTGGCGATTTCGCCCTGCTGGGTGTAGCCCACCAGTCCGCCCACTGCCGAGTCGTCGGTGTTCAGCGTTACCGAGCCGGTGGCATAGGAAGAATGGATGAAACCGCTTTCGCCAATGCCGGCCGAGCCGTTGTACGCCACCAGTCCGCCGGCCGTGTTCAGGTTGCTACCGGCGGTGGGGCCGATTACCGTGGCGGTGGAGTAGGAGGCGATGATGCTGCCGTCGCTCCGGTTGTGGCCTACTAGCCCGCCCAATTTATGGCTACTGCCGCTACCTGTGTGGGTAACGCTGCCGGTGGTGTAGCTCATTCGGATGACGCCGAGATTTTCGCCCACTAGAATGCCCACTTCCTGGTCGCTGGTGCCGGCGGCGGTGATGCTGGCGCCCTCGATGCCCACCCGGGAGATGGTTCCGGTGATGCCCAACTCGCCGAACAGCCCCACATTGTCGGCGGTGATGCCGCTGATGGTCAGGTTGGAAATGGTGTGACCGTTGCCCTCGAAAGCGCCGGTGTAGGCGGCAGTGGTACCGCCGATCGGCTCCCAGCTAGAGTAGCTCGACAGGTCGATGTCGGCCCGCAGTTCGTAGCCGATGCAGCCCGACGCCGGGCAACCCATCCCGCTCATCGGGTTGAAAAAGGCACTGAGATAGAAGGCGTTCCAGTTGCTGACGTCTATCCCATCCCGCGCCCCGTTGCCGTTCAAGTCCACCCCCACGGCTCCGAGCTGATTCGGGTTGCGAATGTCGATGAGGCCGTCATCGTCATCATCGTAGTCGACGTTGGTCTGCGCCGCCGCCGGCAAGGTACCCAGCAACAGCAACGCCGCCAGCAGGGACAAATAGCGGGCGGGCGTCATTTTGGCCCCCTCTCGGGGGGGGGGGGGGGGGGGGGGGGTACATTGTACAGATCGTTCTAACAGCGTGTCTCACAATGAAATAGGACGCCTCACCCAGGTTCAAACAACGGCGAAAAATTGCGGTCAACATGTGCAACCTCCTTGTGGAAATGATCCCTCCGGCAATGGGGGGAGTAGGTTAGCCGTTAAGAAAGCAAATCACGCCATCTTGTCAAGGGCTTATTAAAGGGGAGACGGGAGACGGGAGGTTGTCTGAATCGCGGATTACGCGGATTAGGGGATTAAAGGCGGATTAAAGGCGAGAGGAGGGCGAAGGGCAACGCACAGCGCAGACAGAGGCGCAACCCACAGAGGCCGATAAAGAAAAAGCGAAAGGCGGATGAAAGGCGAGAGGAGGGCAGAGGGCAGAGAGTACGGATGGGCGGCGCAGGTCGTGCAGAAGACACAGCGGTGGTGGGGGTGGAGGGGGTAATCCGTGCAATCCCAAAATCCGCGTCATCTGTGATTCAGACGAGAGACGCGCTACGCCTCGCCATCCAACACGCGCTGAAATTCCTCGATATCATCCACTTGCACCGCCGAGCGATGCAATCGCTTGAGGTGTTGCAAATCGGCGATGGATCGAATGCGATCCGCAAACTGACCGGCCGCATCGGCATCAAAGCGAATCTCCAACACATCGAGAACATCTGCAAGGGCGCGTTCGCGCTCCCCTTGCTCAATGCCTTGCTCAATGCCTTGCTCAATGCCTTGCTCAATGCCCTGCTGGCGCCCGTGCTCAACCATGTATTGGGCAAACGATGACTCACGCATAATTGCGTCCATAAAACCCTCCTGAGACATAATCCGTCTAACGGTATCCAACGAATGGGATAGCCCACTTAAAATAGCCATACCCGCCTGAATGTCAACCTTGGTTGACGTGTCCAACGGCAAGGCATCCGTCGCGCGAATGCAGTGACGCAACCACGCCTCTTCAGACAGACCCGAGGGCGGTTTCATCAGCGGTACAAACGGAAGAACGCCCGGATGACCGCCCTCGAGAATCGCTTGACCCTCTCGCTCACTCAGACGAATCACCTTGTATTCCACGACGACGCGGTGGCCGGGCAATGCTTGGATGTAACGCCCCATGTCGCGCCGACCCGCCGTGGGACGCAGGTAGATCACAAAGGAAAGGACCGGCAGACCATAGCGTTCGATGAGGTAGCCGATATAGCGCGCCATGCGCCGATCCATCGGGACCGCCGTGCTATCGGTGGTTTGAAACTCGCAATGAACCAACGCTTCCTCGCCATCGATACGCACGCGGAGCAGGCTATCGGTGCGGTGGGTTTCCACGGTGGGTTGCTCGGTCTCGATCACCTCGATCACCTCGACGCCCGCGCGTCCGAATGCGAAGAAGAGGACGTCCTCCGGGTAGGTTTGAACGATGATTTTGGAGACCGCATCGTATTGGGCCATAAACGCCACCTTGAAAATACGGATAAACAAAAATTGCGGACAGAGTAATTAATACTCTGTAAATTAAATAATTATGAATTTCAATTTTTTGAGAAGCCATCTAAAAATTATCGGGACCTACCCCCCT
Source organism: Candidatus Latescibacterota bacterium (assembly GCA_965242535.1). Taxonomy (GTDB): domain Bacteria; phylum Latescibacterota; class UBA2968; order UBA2968; family UBA2968; genus VXRD01. The sequence continues at coordinate 1,726,613 of OZ251458.1, read as the reverse complement.
AGCCCCCCTTCCTGCGAGGAAGGGGGGAATCAAGGCATCCTATTAAGACATCCTATTTTTGCGATAGGTATGGTTTTGATCTGCGAAAAGCGAATGCTTTTGCGACTCTCTCAATGGCGGGCCGAGTTTTTAGGTTGAATCGGGAAGCGCGGGTTATTTTTCCAAGGTCTTTTTCAACTCCCCGATGGATCGTTCGAGTTGTTTCATCGCCGCGCCCGCGCCCGTCCAATCCCATTTTTGAAGCGATGCGCGCACGCGCTGGAATTGGCGGTCCGCTTCCAGTGCCAAATCCGCCGCGCTGTGGATCGCGGGTTGCTCAAGCGTTGACGCAACGGGTTGCTCCGCGCTCGACGCGCCCAGGGTTTGGCCCGCGCCCGTGCCGAACAACTCGTTGAGGGCCTCGGCAAAGGTGTCGCGCATGATGACCCGGCCGCCAAAGGCCACGATCACCTGCTTGAGTTCGGGAATGGCCGTGCTTTGCTGGAGTTGGCGCGGTGCTTGCCCTTGCTGGCGTTGGGGTTGCCCGCCGCCTTCGCCCTCAAAGCCCTGTTGTTGCAACTGCTCGGCTTCCTGACGGGCTTGCAAATAAATGGGTTCGACGTACAGGAACGAGCTTTCGATGGGCACGGCCAACAAGTTGCCGCGAATGACCTCGGAACCGCGTTGGCCCCACAAGGTGAGTTGGCTGGAAATATCGGGTTGCTGATCGATGCGGGCCTCGAGCTGCATCGGGCCGAAGATGAGTTTTTCCTTCGGCAGGGAATAGACGAGCAAATCGCCGTAGTTGTCCCCGTCGCATCGGGCCGCCAACCAGCCGATCATGTTGTCCTTTTTGGCAGGGGTAAAGGGCACGAGCAACAAAAATTCCTCGCGCTGTTCCCCCGGCAATTTGACGATGATGTAATAGGGCTCCATCGGCTGGGCGCGGTCGCTGTAAATTTCGTTGGGGATTTCCCACAGGTCTTCCTGATTGTAAAACACCTGCACATCCTGCATGTGGTATTCCCGATACATCGTGGCTTGGATGCGGAAGAGATCGACCGGATACCGCACGTGGGCGCGCAAATCCGCGGGCATGGTGTCTATGGGCTCGAACAGGTCCGGGAATATCGCGGCGTACGCGGCGATGATGGGCTCGTCTTCGGCTTGGTAAAAGGTGACGGAACCGTGGTACGCGTCGACGACGACCTTGACCGCATTGCGGATGTAGTTGAGCTGCGACCGGCCCATGCGCTTGGAATAGGGATACATGTTGGTGGTGGTATAGGCGTCGATGATCCAATACAACTTGCCTTCGGACACCACGAGATAGGGATCGGAGTCGAAAAAGAGGAAGGGCGCGATCTCGCGGGCGCGCTGCACGATCTGCCGGTGGAACATGATTTTGCTCTCGGCTTGCAGATAGCTGCTCAAGAGCAAGTTGGGATCCGTCATGCGAAGGGCAAAGGCCATGCGTTGGACAAAGCTGCCGATGGGCACGCCCCCATCGCCCTCGTACGTGGTGAACGCATTGCCGTCGCGCCTGGGATAGTCAAATTCGTCCGCGCCGGTTTTGACGACCACATTGCCGTACGTGCGCTCGCCGTAGTAGATTTCCGGGCGGGTGATTTGCAGCTCGGCCGCGTCGGATACCGGGGGGATGTCCTTGATCATAAACGCGGGCAGGCCCTCGGGGGTGACGTGCGTGACCGGGCTCATCGCAACGCCGTAGCCGTGCGTGTATTGCAGGCGTTCATTGACCCAGTTGCGCGCTTGGGGCGGCAGGCGATTGGTGTCGAGTTCGCGGCCCGACAGCATCACTTGGCGATACACGCCGTCGATTGTGTAGCGATCCACATCCACGCTCGGAAAGAGGTAATAGGGGCGAATTTCCTGAACTTGCTGATAGGTTTGCACCATCGGGCGCTCGTCCCAAATGCGGATGTTGCGAATGGTGAGGGGGTTGGCCGCGATGTCCGCGGCCGTGAGATTCTCAGAGGCTTCAAAGGGTTTTTCCACGATGCGGTCGAGCGCGTAGGCTTTGCGCGTGGATTCGATGTTGTGCGCGATGTACGGGCTTTCGCGTTGCAACTCGGTGGGATCGACCACGATTTTTTGCACGATAGCCCCCGGGATATTGCCCAGCCCGAGCGCGCCGATCAAAAAGACGCCGACCCCGACGAGCAGGGGCCGCGCCTCGCGCGTTTTGACATTCCGCAACAGCATGACACCGGTTGCGATGAACGCGAGGATGAGCAACCAATAGACCCAGACTTGCACGTTGACATCGACGAAGCCCGCGCCGAAAAAGACATTGCCCTGCGAGTAGAGCAGGCCGAAAATTTTGAGGCGGTAATTGATGGCGGAAAACAGCAAGAAGATCGCGGCCAAAACCGACAAATGCGCCACCGGGCGCGGCATCAGTTGGATGCGCTCCTGAATGCGGATGCCGCCCGTGGCCAGGTAAATCGCCCCGGCGGCCAGGGCCGATACGACCACCGTGCCGATGAGAAAGCCAATGGTGAATTGGTAAAAGGGCAGTGAAAAAACGAAAAAGCCCACGTCCCGATCGAATATGGGCTCCGTCGCGCCAAACGATCCGCCGTACCAGTAGCGCAACACCGTGGGCCACTGCGCGGAGCCGACATTCCCCATGATGAGGACGAGCACCGCCGCGATCAACGCGTAGCCGGTTTTGGAGCGCAACAGATTCGCGCCTGGGATTTCGCCTTCGAGCAGCGACCCATCGGTTTCCAAGGCGTGGCGCGTGAACCGGCCCACGTAATAGAGGTTGGCGCCGATGACCACCGCCGCGATCAGGCCGTAAAACGACCCGGACAGAAAACGCGCCTTGAGGGTGATCCAAAACACATCCTGAAACGCGAGGCTCGAAAACCACAGCCAGTCCGTGTAATAGGACGACAACCACGCGAATCCGACGACGATGACGAATATTGCGGGAATCAAATACTTGCGTTGCATAAACAGGCCCTCTGCGAAAAAGGTGATCCAACGAAACGACGGAGAAACTTCGGACAGCGAAAGAAAACAAAAAAACACCTGCTTGTCACTAAAATAAAACGCACGCGGATTAAATACTCTGTAAATTAAGTTATTCTCAATTTTGATCCGCACCAATCCGCACCGACATGGCTCGCTTTTCTAACAACTTTGGTCCGAAAGCATCGTTTGTTGCCTTCGATGCCTTCGGCGACCTACTTTTTGTCAACAGCAACAAAAAGTAGGCGAGCGGGGTACAACTGCCCTAGCAGTTCAAAAATGCCGCTCTCATGCGCCGAGGGGCTAGCACAGCGCAAAGCGCTTTTGTAATCGCACGACATGCGCCAGCCTGCCAAGGGGGTTGCAAAATGGATGTGGGTTGCGAGACGGACTTGCGCGCTGTGCCCGATGGCTTTCGTTGATGGGGTTGTGGGATGGCATGTTGGGCGATGGCTTAATTGACGTACGGCATCCCATCCGGCACGCTCTTGAAAAATTGAAATTCATAATTATTTAATTTACAGAGTATTAAAGGAGCGTAAAATTTTACGCTCCAACTGATTCTCGACCTCTGTCCACTGGATCCGTATTTTTGAACTGCTGATGAGGCGTCAGGATCGGATTACGCGCCTTCATACCCGTCTCCCGTCTCCCCTTCTCCTTGACTCATGGTGCAAAAGCTGGTATTGTCCTATTTCCTAACCCCCATCTCATCGCGCCCTTTTCAGGATTGTCTATCGTGAATGCCGAATTGGTACCTGCGAGAACGCTCGTGAGCGATGTCTTGACGTTGATCAAATTTCGAATCGCGCTGATGGTCGCGTTCAGCGCGTTTGTGGGCTATGTGCTTGGCATGGGGCAGGCGATAGATCCGTTGCATGTGTTCCACGTCCTGTTCGCCACCTTTTTGACCGCTTCCGGCACGGGCGTTTTGAACCAGTTTATGGAACGCGAGCGCGACGGGCGGATGGGGCGCACCGCGGATCGCCCCTTGCCTGCCGGTCGCATCGCGCCCGAGATGGCATGTTGGTTCGGGCTGATTTTAGCCGGGATGGGCATCGTCTATCTCGGCGTGATAGTCAATGCTTTGACCGGGTCGGTCGGCGCGTTAACCGTGGGCATATACCTGCTCCTGTACACGCCCCTAAAGCCCAAGACCGCGCACAATACCGCCGTTGGCGCGATAGCAGGCGCGTTGCCCCCGGTCGGTGGATGGACGGCCGCTACGGGCGTTTTGAGCGGCGAGGCACTGGCGTTGTTCGGCATTTTGTTTTTGTGGCAATTCCCCCATTTCTTGTCCATTGCTTGGCTCTACCGAGCAGACTACGCCCGAGGTGGATTTCGCATGCTACCCGTCGAAGATCCGCAAGGCCATCGCACCGCCCATCAAGTGGTGCTCTACACCTTGGTCTTGCTCTCGTGCAGCTTGATGCCCGCGCTGTTGGGCATGGCTGGCGTGGCGTATTTCGGGGTCGCCGTCTTCCTCGGCTTGGGCCTGCTATACGCCAGCTTGGCGTTCGCCCGGTCGCGCACCGATGCCCATGCCCGCAGGCTGATGCGCGCAACGCTCATCTACCTGCCCGCGTTGTGGATCGCGATGATGCTGGATAAAATTGGGTGAAAAGGGAGAGGGCAGAAGGCAGGGGCGATGCCCCCGTGCAAACGAGGGATATTTTTTGTGGCATTGGATACGCATAAAGCGGTGAATGCTCTGTAAATTAAATGATACCAAATTTTGCCGCACAAATCAGCACCTGCATGGGTCGCTTTTCTAACAACTTTGGTCCTACAGCATCGTGGGTTGCCTTCGATGCCTTCGGCGACCTACTTTTTTTCAACAGCAAAAAAAAGTAGGCAAAAAATGCCGCTCTCATGCGCCGAGGGGCTAGCACAGCGCAAATCGCTTTTGTAACAGAACGACATGAGACAGCCTGCAAAGTGGGTTGCAAGATGAATATGGGTTGCGAAATGGACTTGCGCGCTGTGCCTGATGGCTTTCGTTGAGGAGCTTTTGAGATGGCATGTTGGGCGATGGCTTAATTGACGTACGGCATCACGGCCGGCACGCTCTTGAAAAATGAAATCCGTAATTATTTAATTTACAAAGTACTAAGGCTCGCGTCTAATATCGAGAGGTGATAGGAAAACCTATCACCTTTCTTTGTGTCAAAGGTCAGGTGGCGATGTGCATGTGGCGATAGAGGTTGAAAATGTGAGCCATTGGTTTGGCGACCGCGTGGCCTTAGACGACGTCGCGTTGCAGGTGAAGGCCGGGGAAATGTACGGGCTTTTGGGCCCTAATGGCGGGGGAAAGACGACCCTGTTTCGCATGTTGTGTACTTTGCTGACGCCCGATCGGGGCACGGTGCGCGTGTTGGGCAAAAACGCGGTTGCCGAGGCCCATGCGGTGCGCGCGCGCATGGGCGTGGTTTTTCAGCAACCCAGCTTGGATGCGCGCTTGACCGCGTTGGAAAATTTGCGCCATCAAGGCCATCTCTACGGGTTGAAAGGCCCCTTGCTCGCCCAACGCATCGAAGAGGCCCTGGACATGCTCGCCCTTGCCGATCGCGCCGCGGATCGCGTGGAGGTGTTGTCCGGCGGCTTGCAGCGGCGCGTGGAGTTGTGCAAGAGTTTGTTGCATCGCCCGCAAGTGTTGATCTTTGACGAGCCATGCGCTGGGCTCGACCCCGGCGCGCGGCGCGGGTTTTGGAATGATTTGGACGTGTTGCGCCGCACATGGGGCACGACCCTATTGCTGACCACGCATTTTATGGAAGAGGCCGAGCGGTGTGACCGCATCGGCATTTTGGACAGCGGACGCCTGATCGCCGAGGGCACGGCCGAAGCCTTGAAGCGCGAGGTGGGCCGCGAGGTGATCACCCTCGAGGCGCGCGACCCGGAGGCCTTGCGCTTGCACATCAAAGCGGTTGTGGGCCTCGACGCGCAAGTGATCGATGGGCAGGTGCGGATCCCATGTAGCGAAGGGCAACGGCTTTTGGCCGACTTGTATCCCCTCCTGCGCGAGGAGGTGCGCGCCATGACCTTGAGCGTGCCCACCCTCGAGGATGTGTTCGTGCAACGAACGGGGCATGGCTTTCGCGGAGAGGAGGCGTAGTGCCGTTCTATTTGCCCGTGATGTCGCTTTGGCGGCGGGAGTTGACGCGCTTTGCCCGAGATCGCAACCGCTTGTTCGGCGCGATAGGGCAACCCCTTGTGTTCTGGCTGATCTTGGGGGCAGGCTTTGAAAAGTCCTTCGCGCCCGCGGGGATGGCCGGGGGGTATTTGGAATACATCTATCCGGGAACCCTGTTGTTGATCGCGTTGTTCACCGCGATTTTTTCCACCATCTCCGTCATCGAAGATCGGCGCGAGGGCTTTATGCAAGCCGTGCTGGTCGCGCCCGTGTCCCGAGTCGGGCTGGTGATGGGCAAGGTGTTGGGCGGGGGCACTTTGGCGTTTTTGGAGAGCGCGGTCTTTCTCGCGTTTTTGGCGTTTTTGGACATTCCCATCAGCGTCGCGTCATTGGGCCTAACGCTCATTTTTTTGGGCGTCTTGGGCATCGCCTTGACCGCGCTCGGATTCGCCATCGCTTGGCGCAGCACATCCACGGCCGGGTTTCACGCGGTGATGAGTTTGTTCCTCTTGCCGATGTGGGTGCTCTCCGGCGCGGTGTTCCCCCCAGATGGCGCGTCCCGCTGGTTGGCTTATGTGATGGCGGTAAATCCGTTGACTTACGGGCTGGCGGGGTTGCGCCACGCGCTTTATTTTGCCACTTCGGACGCCCATGCCCAATTATGGCTCTGCGGCCTCATCACCATCGCCTTTGCCTGCGCGACCATCGGCGCGGCAGTTTGGCAGGTGAGGCGAGAGAAATGAGCGGAGAGCGCTACCCGTTATCCGCCGTGGGGATAACCGACCGCCGCCCCAAATTTGTGGAACATCCCCATGCCGAAATTGTTGAAACGATGTCGGGATAAACATGACCTCGGTTTTGCCATGCAAAAATTGACGCGCCTTTCGATCATCGCCTGTTTCTGCCTGTTCTGCGGTTGCACCTTGCTCGACCGGCAGCAAAGCCCCAAGTTGCTGGATTTGCGGACCGACCGCGGCGCGGACCCTTCGGTGGGGCGCGGGCAGGAAGTGCGTATTACCATCGTGACGGATGACCCGGACAATGACGAGTTGGACTTTCGCTGGATCGCCACAGGGGGCGTATTCGCGGCGAGTCGGCAGGATACGTTGATCGATCTGTTTCAAGATTCGGTGACGGTCGTGTGGCAAGCCCCCCTCGAAACCGGCGTGTACGAGTTGTTTTTGGAAGTGGGCGACGGTCGATCCGAGACTTTGGTGACTTCCGGCATGCGTATCGCCGTCACGCAGGCGCCGCCCATTGCCGTCGTGGGGCCGGATCGCGTGCTGAATTTTAACGATACGCTGCGCGTGGTCTTGGATGGCACGGGCAGTTCGGATCCGGATATGGACGCGCTGATGTATTTTTGGACGCAGATCGGCGGCCCGCGCGTGGGGTTGCAAAATCGCGATGGGCCATCGCCCGAATTTCACGCCATCGCCCCTGCGGATTACATTTTTGAATTGCGCGTGGCGGATTTGGTCGAAGGCATGGGCGATACAAGCGACGTGGCGGTCGTGCGCGTGCGCGTGCGAGACCGCAATGGCCGAGAGGTCGAGGTGCCTGGTTTGACGCGCGCGACGCGCTGGCGATGATGGGCGACCGTAAAGGCGTTGTCAACCGATGCCTTTGTTTCATCTGAAACCGACGCGCAATGGACGGATTTGTCTTTGCGGAAAACACCTTCGAGGAGGAGATACGATGAACGGCAGGAAAACGATCATACTCATGGCGGGCATCGCGGCTTTGTTCGGAATCGCGTATTCGTCCGGCATGTCGCACTGGAGCTATTCCGGCGACACGGGCCCGGAACACTGGGCCGAACTTTCCCCGCAATACAGCGCGTGTTCGGGGAAGAACCAAGCGCCGATCGATTTGACCGAGTTCGTCGAGGCGGACTTGGAACCCATCGAATTTGCCTACCGCGCAGGCGGCGGTGAAATCTCGAACAACGGCCACACCGTTCAGGTGTCCTACGAGGCGGGCAGCGCCATCGGCGTTGACGGGCAGACATTCCAACTCGTGCAATTTCACTTCCACGCGCCGAGCGAGAACCACATCGACGGCGAATCATTTCCGATGGAGGCGCATCTCGTACACGCCGACAAAGACGGAAATCTCGCGGTCATCGCGATCTTGTTCGCGCAGGGCGAGGCCAACGAGGCCCTGGCCGAGGCGTGGGCGAATCTGCCGCAACGCGCGGGGGATACCCACGCTTTTTCATCTCCGCTTGACGCTTCGGATCTGTTGCCCGCGAACCGCGACCACTACCGTTTCAACGGGTCGCTGACGACGCCCCCCTGCACAGAGGGCGTCCGCTGGCTGGTGATGAAACACCCGGTTTCCGCGTCGAAAGAACAACTGGAAAAGTTCGCCCGCGCCATCCCCCATCCCAACAACCGGCCGATACAAGCGACCAACGCACGAGTCGTGTTGCAGTGAAGGGGATCGCGCGATGAAAAAAGCAATCAGCCTGTTTTCCGGCGCGGGTGGAATGGACATAGGCATCCGTTAAACCTTTCACGATTGGAGCGAGGTATGAAGACCGTTTTGTATGCGCTGGCATTGAGTTTGTGGGGCGTTGCGGCGCCATTGGCGGATCAGCCAGCTTACAGGGGCCACGCGATCTCGATGTATGGCGATTTGAAATACGGGCCGGAGTTCGCGCATTTCGATTACGTCAATCCGGCCGCGCCGAAGGGCGGTCGCGTGAAGCTGAGCGCCAATGGCACGTACGATACCCTCAATCAATTCACCCTCAAGGGCGTGTCCGCGTATGGCTTGAGGTTGATCTACGACTCCCTGACGACCCGGGCATTGGACGAGCCGTTCTCCGAATACGGGTTGCTCGCGGAATCCATCGAAGTCCCGCCGGATCGCTCATGGGCGATTTTTACCCTGCGTTCCAACGCGCGCTGGCACGACGGCAACCCCATTGTGCCCGAAGATGTCGTTTTTACGTTTGAAACCATCAAGACCCAAGGCAGCCCGGTCTATCGCAATTACTACGCGGACGTCAAACGAGTAGAAAAAATCAGCGCGCAACAAGTGAAGTTCACCTTTGCAGGCGCAGACAACCGCGAGTTGCCCCTCATCGTCGGGCAGTTGCCCATTTTGCCCAAACACCATTGGGAAGGCAAAACCTTTGAAGAAACCACATTGGACCCGCCGCTGGGCAGTGGGCCGTATCGCATCGACGCCATCGACGCCGGACGCTCGATCGCGTATCGCCGCGTGGACGATTACTGGGGGGCGGACCTGCCCGTGAACAAGGGGCGTCACAACCCGGAGGTGATCCACTACGATTATTACAAGGACAGCACCGTTGCCACCGAAGCGCAAAAGGGCGGCGAATTTGATTTTCGGTTGCAAAACAATTCCAGGGCATGGGCCACGGCTTACGATGTGCCCGCTGTGGCCGAGGGCAAATTGATCAAAGAACTCATCCCACACGAGAACGGCACCGGGATGCAGGGGTTCTGGTTCAACACGCGGCGCGGCAAATTCGCGGATCCCAAAGTGCGACGCGCCTTGGCCTATGCGTTCGATTTTGAATGGACGAATGCCAATTTGTTCTACGGCCAATACACGCGCTCCACGAGCTATTTCTCCAACACCGAACTGGCTTCGTCCGGCTTGCCCCAAGGCCGGGAACGCGAGCTATTAGAAGCCTTCCGCGGGCAAATCCCCGAAGGAGTATTCACCGCGGAATACGCGCCCCCCGCAACCGATGGGTCGGGCAACATCCGCCAAAATTTGCGCGTGGCCGCCCGCATGCTCAAAGAGGCCGGGTGGGTCGTCGCAGATGGAAAACTCACCCATGCCGCGTCTGGCGAAACGATGTCCATCGAGTTCTTGATCAACAATTCGCCCTCATGGGAGCGCATCATCGGCCCTTACATCCAAAACTTGGAACGCTTGGGCGTCGCGGGCGCGATTCAAATTGTCGATACGTCGCAGTACCAAAACCGCGTTCGGGAATACGATTTTGACGTCATCGTCATCCTCCGAGGGCAATCCCTCAGCCCCGGCAACGAACAGCGCAACTACTGGACATCCGCCGCCGCCGATGAACCCGGCGCGCGCAACTACGCGGGCATCAAAAACCCGGCCATAGACGCGCTGGTGGATCAGCTCATCAATGCCCCGGACAGACAAACCCTCGTGGCGACCACCCGCGCCTTGGATCGCGTCCTCCTCTGGGGCCACTACGTCGTCCCGCACTGGCACATCCGCACATACCGCGTGGTGTATTGGAACAAATTTGGCAAACCCGATCTTTCCCCCAAGTACATGCCGCAACCTTGGCAGTATTTTCCGGATACGTGGTGGGTCGATGCAAAAAAAGAAGCGGCGTTGAAGGCGCAATAATCGCAACTCTCCACGCTTTCGCAGTTTCGCAACCCATCACCCATCACTCTCCATGCTTTCCTATATCTTCAGACGCTTTTTGCTGTTTTTCCCCACGTTGCTCGGCGTGATGGTGGTCAATTTTTTGATCGTTCAAGCCGCGCCCGGCGGGCCTGTGGAGCAGGCCCTGGCGCGCATTCAGGGCCATGACGTGGATGCGGCGGCGCGCGTGGGCGGCGACGGCGGCGAACTCTCGCTGTCGCAACGCGCGGGCGAGACGAGCAAGTACCGAGGCGCGCATGGGCTCGACCCCGACTTAATCGCGGAATTGGAGCGGATGTACGGCTTTGACAAACCGGCCCCCGAGCGGTTTTGGCAAATGATGACGCGCTATGCGCGCTTTGATTTTGGCGAGAGTTTTTACCGCGATCAAACCGTCGTGGATCTGGTTCTGGACAAAATGCCCGTGTCGATTTCCCTCGGCTTGTGGACGACCTTGCTCGTGTACCTGATTTCGATTCCCATGGGCATCCGCAAGGCCGTGCGCGATGGGTCCAAATTCGACATCTGGACCTCTGGCGTGATCGTGGTGGGCAATGCGGTGCCGGGGTTTATGTTCGCCATCTTGCTGATCGTGCTCTTTGCCGGCGGCAGTTATTTCGACTGGTTCCCCCTGCGCGGCCTCACCTCGGCCGAATGGGCGCAGTTCGGCTTGGTTCACAAGGTCGCGGATTATTTTTGGCACCTCGCACTGCCCATCGCGTCTATGGTGATCGGCGGCTTTGCCGGCCTGACTTTGCTGACGAAAAACTCCTTTTTGGACGAGATCAACGCGCAATACGTCACGACCGCGCGGGCAAAGGGCTTGGCAGAACGGCGCGTGTTGTACGGGCACGTTTTTCGCAACGCGATGTTGATCGTCATCGCCGGGTTTCCAAGTGCGTTCGTCAACATTTTGTTCACCGGGTCCCTGCTGACCGAGATCATCTTTTCGCTCGATGGCTTGGGCCTGTTGGGCTACGAGGCCACGGTCAACCGCGATTATCCCGTGATGTTCGCCACCCTCTACTTTTTTACCCTGCTCGGCTTGGTGATGCAATTAGCGAGCGATTTGACCTACACACTGGTAGATCCGAGGATTGACTTTGAAAAGCGAGACGCCTAGCCAAGACCGGTTTTGGGGCTTTGGGATTTCCCGACTCACGCGCCGGCGGCTGGACAATTTTCGGGCGAATCAGCGCGGGTACTGCAGCTCGTGGATCTTCCTCGCCCTGTTCGGCCTGAGTTTGCCCGCGGAATTTATCGCCAATGACAAGCCCCTTTTGGTGCGGCACGAAGGGGCTTTTTACGTTCCGGTCTTGCGGGCCTATCCGGAAACCGTCTTTGGCGGGGATTTTGAAACCGAAGCCGAGTACCGCGATCCGTTCGTCAAAGCCTTGATCGAAAAAGATGGGTGGATGATCTGGCCGCCCGTGCCCTTTCGATACGATACGATCAACTACGACCTCGCGCATCCGGCGCCCGCGCCGCCTTCGGCACAAAACTGGCTGGGCACAGACGATCAGGCGCGCGACGTGGTGGCGCGGTTGATCTACGGCTTTCGGTTGTCGGTCTTGTTCGCGCTCGCCCTGACCGCATTTAGTTCGGTGGTGGGCATTGCCGCAGGCGCGGTGCAGGGGTATTTCGGCGGGTGGATCGACCTCATCTTTCAGCGGTTCATCGAAATTTGGAGCGGGTTGCCCACCTTGTTCATCATCATTATCATCGCGAGCATGATCGCGCCGACGTTCTGGACGCTTTTGATGATTATGTCGCTGTTTTCGTGGATGCGACTCGTGGGCGTGGTGCGGGCGGAGTTTTTGCGGGCGCGCAATTTCGATTTCGTCCGCGCGGCCCGCGCATTGGGCGTGGGCGATTTGACGATTATGTGGCGGCACGTCTTGCCCAATGCCATGGTGGCGACCCTGACCTTTTTGCCCTTCGTGCTGGTGGGATCCGTGACGGTGCTGACCTCGCTGGACTTTTTGGGCTTTGGCCTGCCCCCGCCATCGCCGTCGTTGGGCGAATTGCTCAATCAGGGCAAGCGCAATTTGCAGGCGCCGTGGCTCGGCCTGTCCGGGTTTTTCGTATTGGCGATCATGTTGTCGCTGCTCGTGTTCATCGGCGAGGCCGTGCGCGATGCGTTCGACGTCCGCAAAACCCTGTCGCAGCCGGGGGGCGCATGAGCTTGCTCGACGTGCAAAATTTGGGCGTGCATTTTCGGCTCGAAGGCGAGGTGGTTCAAGCCGTGCGCGGGGTGTCGTTTCGCATTGAAAAGGGCGAGACCGTCGCGATCGTGGGCGAATCCGGTTCGGGCAAATCCGTGTCCGCGCTCTCCATCCTCCAACTGTTGCCCTATCCGCGCGCTTTTCACCCGCACGGCAGTGTGCAATTCGACGGCGAGGACATGCTCAACGCCTCTCAAACGCGCCTGCAAAAAGTGCGCGGCGACCGCATCGGGATGATTTTCCAAGAGCCGATGACCTCGCTCAACCCGCTGCACACCGTGGAAAAACAAATCGGCGAAACCCTGATGTTGCACCGCAAAATGACGCGGGACCAAGCACGCGAACACACCCTCGAGTTGTTGCACAAAGTGCAGATGCCCGATCCAGAGACGCGCCTCAAATCCCACCCGCACCAACTCTCGGGCGGGCAGCGGCAGCGCGTGATGATCGCGATGGCCCTCGCCAATGCCCCGGATCTGCTCATCGCAGACGAGCCGACAACCGCGCTCGACGTGACCATTCAAGCGCGCATCCTCAACTTGTTGCGGACATTGCAAGACGAATTGGGCATGGCGATTCTGCTGATCACGCACGACTTGACCATCGTGCGGCACGTGGCGGATCGGGTCTATGTGATGACGCAGGGCAAAATTGTGGAGGAAGGCGATACGGCGCGCATTTTTGAACAGCCGCAGCACGAGTACACGCAGACGCTCTTGCACGCCCAACCAAAGGGCGCGGCCCCAAAGCGAAAGGGCGCGGCGCCCGTTGTGGTCAAAGCCGATGAGCTCAAGGTGTGGTTTCCCATTCAGCGCGGGATCTTGCGCCGCACCATCGGGCACGTCAAAGCCGTCAATGGCCTGTCCGTCCGCGTTCGCGCCGGGCATACCACGGGCGTTGTGGGCGAGTCGGGTTCCGGCAAGACGACCCTGGGGCTGGCCCTGTTGCGCTTGTTGGGCAGCGAAGGCCCCATCGCGTTTCAGGGGCGGGACATTCGCGCCTTGTCCGGCAAGGCGTTGCGACCGTTGCGCCGCGAAATGCAAATCGTGTTTCAAGACCCGTTTGGATCCTTGAGCCCGCGCCTGTCCGCGTTTCACATCATCGCCGAGGGCCTGCGCGTCCACGCCATGGGAGAAAGCCCGGAAAAACGCCGGCACCTCGTCGCGCAAATTATGGACGAGGTCGGCCTGGCGCCCGAGATGATGGATCGGTTTCCACACGAGTTTTCAGGCGGGCAACGGCAGCGCATCGCCATCGCCCGCGCGATGGTGTTGCGCCCCCGGTTCGTAGTGCTCGACGAACCCACGAGCGCGCTGGACATGACCGTGCAGGCGCGCATTATCGACTTGCTCCGCCGCTTGCAAAAAGATCGCGATTTGGCTTATTTGTTCATCAGCCACGACTTGCGGGTCGTCCGCGCCCTCGCCGATGAATTGATCGTCATGAAAGACGGCATCGTCGTCGAACGCGGCGAGACAGAATCCATCTTCGCCGATCCACAAACCGATTACACGCGGGAACTGATCGCCGCGGCATTTGACATCGACGTCGCAAAAGCGGATCGCGGATTAAACGGATTACGCGGATTAAAGGCGGATTAAAAACGAGAGTAGGGCAAAGGGCAGAGAGGCGGATGAAAGATCGCGGAGGACGCGGAGGACGCAGATGAAAGGCGAGAAGCAGTGGTCAGCGGTCAATCAGCCGCCAAGTCCCCATCGTAGGGACAGGCCCCCGTGCCTGTCCGCGAATCCAGCGGGGAAACGATCAGGGGGGTCAGTCCACCCCAAAAGCAGATCGCGGAGGTCGCACGATGAACGTACAGACAAAACCGCTCAATGACATCACGCAACAGGCCCTTGCTTTATTGACCAAAGAACTCGGGATTGCGAACACCGTGCGTTTTCTCAATCAGTTTTCACCCGGTTATGGCGACTATACTGTGGAACGGGACGCGCTGTTTGCAGATTTGACCCTCGACGAAATTCTCGCGGCGATCAAAAACCAGAAAGCAACCACAGATGAACACGGATGGCAGATCGCGGCGGAAAGGGGAGAATAGGGCAACGGATCATCGGTCCATCAGCCGCCATGCCCCATCAATCGTAGGGACAGGCCCCCGTGCCTGTCCGCGAATCCAGTGGCGAACCGATCCGCGATCATCGGTCCATCAGCCGCCAAGTCCCCATCGTAGGGACAGGCCCCCGTGCCTGTCCGCGAATCCAGCGGGGAAACGATCAGGGGGGTCAGTCCACCCCAAAAGCAGATCGCGGAGGTCGCACGATGAACGTACAGACAAAACCGCTCAATGACATCACGCAACAGGCCCTTGCTTTATTGACCAAAGAACTCGGGATTGCGAACACCGTGCGTTTTCTCAATCAGTTTTCACCCGGTTATGGCGACTATACTGTGGAACGGGACGCGCTGTTTGCAGATTTGACCCTCGACGAAATTCTCGCGGCGATCAAAAACCAGAAAGCAACCACAGATGAACACGGATGGCAGATCGCGGCGGAAAGGGGAGAATAGGGCAACGGATCATCGGTCCATCAGCCGCCATGCCCCATCAATCGTAGGGACAGGCCCCCGTGCCTGTCCGCGAATCCAGTGGCGAACCGATCCGCGATCATCGGTCCATCAGCCGCCAAGTCCCCATCGTAGGGACAGGCTCCCGTGCCTGTCCGCGAATCCAGCGGGGAAACGATCCGCGATCATCGGTCAATCAGCCATGCCCCTCTCGCGTACGTAAGGGCGTAAAATGTTACGCCCTTACGTTACACCCGTACGCCACACCCGTACAGGTCTGAAAAACGGAGATGCCATGAATCAACTCATCTATCGAGACGGGCGGGCCATGCCCCTCGCGTCTGTGGCGGCGTGGGAAGAGAAGCGCGAGCGCGTGGGGTTGCAAAATCGCGATGGGCCATCGCCCGAATTCCACGCCATCGCCCCTGCGGATTACATTTTTGAATTGCGCGTGGCGGATTTGACCGAAGGCATAGGCGATACGAGCGACGTGGCGGCCGTGCGCGTGCGAGACCGCAATGGGCGAGAGGCCGAGACGCCTCGTTTGACGTGGTCGCCGCGCTGGCGATGATGGGCGTGCGTTGGTATTGGAGAGCAGGTCTCGTACCTGCTCTTTTTTTTTCGGGAGCGACTTGAGAACGCCCATGGGGCGTTGATTTTTTTTAGCAGAGTGCCACATCTCGGAAATTGTGGGGCAAAATTCGCACAAAAAAACCCGTGAATTTGCCATTCACGGGACGGGGTACGGGCGGGAGGCACTCACTTCTCGCCATCGGCGGGATCACAGCAGGCGTTCGCGGTCGAGCATGCGGCGGAGGGCGAGGAAGATGCACAGGGCGCCCGAGAGGGCGATGCCCGCGCGGTTGAGGAGGACGCGGTTCGTCCACAGATTGGAATCGAGATCGGCGGGGGGTTCAAAGGGTTTGAGAAAGAGGTCGTAAGGCGTGTTTTCCAGGGTTTCAAACGAAATCAAAATCGCGATCAAAATGCCCACGGCGATCATGCCTGCCGCATTGCTGCTGCGGCACAAGACCGAAAAGAGGAACGTGAGGCCCACCATGAAAAACGCGGGGAAACAGGCATTGAGGCCGCCCCAGACAAAGGGGAACTCGGCAAAGAAAAAATAGGAGATGGTGCTCATCGCCATCAAGGTGGCGAACAACGCGGCGCAGATCCCCACGATCCGCACGGACCAGGTGGCGTAGTGGCTGATCGCGGTGCTGAACAGAATTTCGAGGGTGTTTTTGTCGCGCTCGCCTGCGACCATGTCCATCGTCAAATAGATCGCGAGCACCGTGCCCGGCACTTCGACCAAGACATTGAGGGCTTGCTCCACGGAAAACCCCTCGCCCGGTTGCCACAGGGAGAACGCGTACAAAATCGCGTAATAGGCCAGCACGCCGCAGCACATGAACACCACTTTGCGGTGAAGCGCGATTTGCATGCTCAAGGCGTGCAATTTGCCGACCGAGAAAAGCAACTCACGCCAGGTCAGGTAGTTTGTAGTCATCGCCATGTCGCAAGAGGTAGAGGTAGGCGTCTTCGAGATTGGGTTCGACCGGCCGCGCTTCGGGAAGCGGAGATGCGGCGAGAAAGCGCGCGCGAATCCCGCCCTGCACGCGCACGTGGGTAATCATGTCCAAGTCGCGTTCGACCGCGTCAAAACGCGATTCGCTCAACAGGGCTTCCCACACCTTGTCGCGGGCGAGTTCGCGCATTTCTATCGGCGTGCCCGCGTACAGGACTTTGCCTCGGTCGAGCACGGCCAAGCGGTTGCAACTGCCGGAAATATCTTCCACGATGTGCGTGGAAAAAATGATGATCTTCTCTTGGCTGAACCGCGCCAGCAAATTTCTGAAGCGGATGCGCTCGAGGGGATCCAGCCCCGCTGTCGGCTCGTCCACCACGATCACCTGCGGCAGGTGCAGCAGGGTTTGGGCGATGCCTACGCGCTGTTTCATGCCGCCTGAGAACGCGCCGATGGGGTCGTCTCGCCTGTCCCACAAGTTCACCTGTTCCAAGCACTCTTGCACGCGCTTGCGCCGCGCTACGGTGTCTTTGAAGCCCTGCAACAGGGCGCGGTATTCGAGATAATCGCAGGCGGACATGTGCAAGTACAGGCCGAAGTGCTGCGGCAAATACCCGATCACGCCCCGCATGTTTTGGTGGTTGAGCGGGGTTTTGCCGTTGACGAGCACGGAGCCGTAACTCGCGGACAACACCCGGCACGCGATCCGCATCAAGGTGGTCTTGCCCGCGCCATTGGGGCCCAAAAGCCCGAACATCCCGCGCGGAATGTCCAAGTTCACGCCGCCGAGGGCGCGGAACTGCGGCCGGGGAACGCCGATGATGGGCACGGCCGCCGCGCCGCGATACGCGATGCCCTTCAGCGCGCCCAGTCGCCCCGGCATGTTTTCTGGATTGACGCGCCCGGATGCGACTCGGTTTGCCAAGAACGCGGTCAGGTGGTAGAGGAGATAGACCACCGCGCAGGCGATGGTCAACGACGGCAGGTCCAACCGATAGTGGATGAAGCCCACAAAGGCCAGCGGCAGAATCGATCGGGCCAGTTTCGACGCAAATCGGTTTTTGAGCCGAAACCCGCACATCGCCGCGAGACAGCGCGCGAGGTGGTGGATGAGGCCGCACAGGCCGAGGGCGGTCAGAAAGATCCACACCCCATCCTCAAAATACGTCTCCAAGTAGATGAGCAGGGCGAGCAGGGGCACTTTCCACCAAAGGCTGTCGCGTTGGTCGACGATCGACAAAATGCCGCGTCGTTCGCGCCGCTTAAACCGATCCCATTCGCGCCTGAACCGGCCGGGCGCGCCGTAAATTTTCGTGAGGTTGCGGATTTGGAGGTGTTCCACGTCGCCGATGGGATCGCGGGCCGCGATGCGTGCGCGGTGGACGCGCTGGACCAGCCACACGCCTGCCATGCCGATGATCCACGCGGGCAGGGCCAAGAGGCAAGTCCAGAACAAACTCTGGTAATAATCGTCGACGAAGTAGGTCGCGCCCGCGGCGACGGCGCTGCCCAAAGCGATGCCGACCCAGCCGATGTCCGCCAACCACGCCTTGACTTGGTCGATGCCCATATAGACCACGGGAATGAAAATCAGGGTGGAGACCATCGAAACCGCCATGCCGCCGAGCACGGTAATGGCGAACGGGGGCCAAATTTCGTAATCCCCGCCGAACTTGAGGGCCAGGGGCAACACGCCCAAAATGGTGGTGGCCGAGGTCATCAAGATGGGGCGCACGCGGGATCGGGACGCGGCGAGCACCGCGCGTTCTCGCCTGAATCCGTGCCGGAAGCGCGAGGTGTTTATCGCGTCGATGAGCACGATGCCGTTGTTGACCGCGATGCCGAGCAACACGATGAAGCCGAGGATCGCCATCGGCGCTTCTTGAGACGCGAGGCCCGTGCCGGACAAGAGCAGCGCCCAGCAAGAGCCGATGATCGCCGTGGGCAGGGTGCAGAGGATGACGAGGGGCGCGGAGAGCGATTCGAACAGGGAGGCGAGGATCATGAAAATCAACAGCGCGGCGATGCCGATCATCCAGTAGTAGATCGTCTCTTCCTCGGCCTCTACGATTTCGATGGCGTAGCCGGTGGGCAATACCATTTCGGCGACCACGGCTTGCACGTACGCGCGCGCCGCGTCCAACAGGGGTTGGGACGCCAAAATTTCGTCTGCGAACCGGTAGGACACGATCACGCGCCGGGATTGGTCCGTCCGCAAAATCATGCTGCGCCCCTGATCGCGGCGCACGTGCGACACTTCGGACAAGGGCAAGTACGTGCCGCCCGCGCCGAGGATCGGGGTTTGGCGCAAGCCCTCGACGCCGTCGCCCTCTTCTTCTGGATCTTCCACATTGCGAATTTCGATGGGGATTTCCGCGCCGTCCGGGGCGAGAAAGGACACCGTGGCGCGGGCGCCGCGCGGGTTGGTGTCGCCCACGGCATTGAGCACGCTTCGCACCTGCAAGCGGCGGTCGAACATGATGGCCTCGTCCGGCAAGACGTGTACTTCGGGCGCGCCGCGTTCCGCGTCGGGTTGGATGCTGTTGGGATCGATTTCCGCCACTTCTTCGAGGCGGAAGGCCAGGTCTTCGGCGATCATCTGCAACACGGTGAAATCGTAGCCGCGAATCACGGCGGTTTCCGCGGGCGCGCCGCCTTCCAAGTTGAACCCGCCGGATGCGCGCGCGCGACTGCTGCCGCGAATCCCGCCGCCCCCACCGCCGCCTCGGCCGCCGCCTCGGCCCGTGCGCGCGATGGGCTCGTAGCTCACGATGGCGTTTTCCGCGCCGCCAAACGCGTCGGATGCCTCGAGGTTTTCCTTGATGAGATCGACCGAGATGCCGCCGCGTTCGGACAGGGGCAAGAGTTCGACATTGATGGTCGCCTGCGTTTCCCGGATGCTGGTGACGAAGCGTTCGATGCCTTCGGCTTCGCGCACCGCGCTTTCCACCTCGCCGACCGCTGCGTCCAATGCCTCTAAGGTCGTGCCCTCGGGCATGCCGATGTAGATGGAGAACCGGTTTTGCTCGCGCCGGATGTCGCGTTGCAGCATGAAGATCAACGAGAGGATGAGGGTGATGACGAGCGCGCCTGCGATGCCGAGGGAGACGCCGATGCGGTGGCGCAAGCCGGTTTTGAGGCAGATCGTGTACATCTCGATCAGCCCGCCGGTTTCGGTCGGGGGCCTCGATGAGAGGGATAGGGTTTTGGCCGCGAGGGCCGGCACGAGGGTCAAGGCGACGAGGAGCGAGGCGAGCAGGGGGAAGGTCATGGACAGGGCGAGTTCGCGCAGCAGGTCTTGATAATCGCTTTGGATGAAGACCACGGGCAAAAAGACCGTGACGGTGGTCGCGGTGGCCGCGAGCACGGCGCGGGCGACTTCGTCCGTGCCCAAGCGCGCGGCTTCTTTTGGGGATTTGCCCTGCTCGTAGTGCTTGAAGATGCTCTCCATGACCACGATGCCATTGTCGGTCAACATGCCCACGGCCAGGGCCAAGCCGCACAGGGAGAGCACGTTCAGGCTGAGAGCCCACATGTACATCAAGTTGAACGTGAGCAGCAGCGAACAGGGGATGGCGAGGAGGAGCACGGCGACGAAGCGCAGGTTTCGCAAGAACAAGAACAAGACGAAAAGCCCGAGCATTCCCCCTGCGCCCGCGGCGCGTTTGAGGGTGCCGAGGGCTTCGCCCATGATCTCGGCTTGGTTTTGCGCGATCGCGAGTTGGATGTTTTCCGGGGCGAGGTCCGCATTGACGCGGGCGATGGTGGCTTCGAGGTCTTCGGCGACGGCGATCAAGTTGGCTTCGTCGTCTTTTTGGATGCGGATGCCGACGGCGGGCTTGCCGTTGATGCGCTGCAAATCCGTGCGCTCTTGGAGCCCGTAGCGAATTTGCGCGATGTCGCCGAGGTGCAAGGGCAGTTCCGGTTTGATGACGAGTTGGCGGATTTGCACGAGGTCCGTGAATTGCCCGCGGATGCTGACCGCGTACGCGCGTTCCCCGTCGTACACCTCGCCGAGGTACTGCCTGCGCGTGTTGAACGCATTGACGCGGTTGCGGACGTCCGACATGGAGAGTTGGTGCGCTTGTAGCAAGGTGGGATCCGCGATGATTTCGATGGCGGCGCGCTGGCCGCCGAGCACTTGGGCGTTGACCACGCCGTCGACCGCTTCGAGTTCCGGGCGGATTTTCTCTTCGGCAAATTCGCGCAGCCAATTGATGTCGCCGTCTGCCAAGACGTGAATTTGCATCACAGAGGCCGAGAGGTCGGACGAGTCAAAACGCTGCACGTCGAGGCGCGTGCGCGCGGGCAACATCGGTTGTAGGCGCGTCAGCCGGCTTTCGAGTTGCAACAGGGCGAATTTCATGTCCGTATCCGACGCGTACGCCACGCGCACGCCGCCGTTATTTTCGCGGGAGAAAGATTCGAAGGCCTCGATGCCCTCGAGTTTGCCGATTTCCTCTTCGATGGGCACGATCAATTCGCGCTCGACCTGTTCGGGCGAATAGCCCTGCTGCGCGGCCGTGACATAGACTTGGGGAGACACGTATTGAGGGAAAATCTGCACCGGCAATCGGTGGAGGGAGATCGCGCCCATGATGCCCAGTGCCAAGAAAAACATGGCCGTGGTCACGGGCCGGCGCACGGCAATTCCCGCGAGTGTCATGCCCGTTTCCCCCTGAGCCGGTCGATCACTTCGTACATGGTGGGAATGATGAGCAGGGTCATCATGGTGGAAGTCACCAAGCCGCCGATGACGGCGATGGCCATGGGCGCGCGCAATTTCGCGCCTTCGCCAAACCCGAGCGCCATCGGCAACAGGGCGAGGATGGTGGTCGCGCTCGTCATCACGATGGGCCGAAGGCGATCCTGCCCGCCTTGCAACACGGCTTCGCGCAGGCTTAGGCCCTCGCGCCGGAGTTGGTTGATGCGATCCACGAGCACGATGGCGTCGTTGACCGCGATGCCGCCGAGCATGATGATGCCGATGTACGCCATCACGCTTAGGGGTTCGCCCAAAAAATAGAAGGCGAAGACCACGCCCACGCCTGCCAAGGGCACGGAGAACATGACCGTGAACGGGTGGAGCACGGATTCGAATAGGGAGGCCATGACCATGTACACGAGGGCGATGGAGAGGATCAGCGCGAATTTGAGGCTCGCAAAGGATTCCCTGCGCTCGCGCTCTTCCCCGCCGATGGCGATGCGGTAGCCGGAGGGGATGGCCATGGTTTGGATCGCGGCGCGGATCTCCCCGATGGCTTCGCTCAACACGCGGCCCTCGGTCAAGTAGCCGGTGATGCGGCCCACGCGCCGTTGGTTTTCCCGCAAAATCTCGCGCGGGCCTTCGACGATGTTGAGGTCCGCGATATCGCCCAGGGTCAAGACCGCACCTTCGGCGCCTTCGACTCGGATGGCGCGCAGGGCGTTGAGGTCAATGTCGCGGTATTTGACGCGGATATCGCGCGTGCGCTGATCCTTGGACAACTCGCCTGCGACTTCGCCGGACAACTGCCGTTCCAAGGTGCGGCTGATGGTTTGCGTGGTCAGGCCGAATGCGGACGCGACTTCGTCTCGGATCGCCAGATCGACTTCGGGTTGCCCGCCCTGAAAGCTCGTTCGCACGTTGTACACCGCGGGCAGGGATTCCATCCGCACTTGGAGTTCTTTTGTGATGCGCGCCAAAATGTCGAGGTTTTCCCCGGACACTTCCACTTGAATGGGCGCGTCTTGCCCGGCCATGACGCCTTCGAGCGCGGTTTCGTGCAATTTGTATTTGACTTCGATATCCGGCAACGCGCTCAATGCGGGATCGAGATCGCGCACCAGTTCGCTCACGTTGCGCACGCGGTCCGAATGCAATGCCACGGAGAGGGTCGCGCGGTTGGGGCCAGAGGGATCATCCGCGCCTGAGATGCGCGCGGGATCGAGGCCCACGCGCGCATACACATGCGAGACATCGCGGCCGCCGATGGCTTCGACGATCTCTTTGGCGCGCACCGCGAATTGGTCGCTTAGTTCCACGCGCGATCCCTCGGGCAAGGTGAGGTCGATTTGAAACAGCCCCTGGTCTTCGCGGGGGATAAATTCGGTTTGCAATGCGCGGGCGGTGTACCCAGTCGCGCCGATCACAAGCGCAGCGACGCAAAGCAGCGCGAGTTTGTGGTTCAAGATGCCGTTGAGGAATCGGTAATAAGCGCCCGAGCGCAAGGTGGTGTGACGCACAGTTTGGATGCGGCGAAAAACGCGCGACGTCAGCATGGGGATGGTCGTCATGGCGACGACCAGCGATGACAGCAGGGAAAACGCGACGGTCCACGCCTGATCTTTGAAGAGTTCGCCTGCCAGGCCCTGCAAATAGACGATGGGCAAAAACACGGCCACGGTCGTCAAGGTGGATGCCAAAATCGCCACGCCGACTTCGGCCGCGCCTCGGCTCGACGCGGTGCGCGCATCTTCCCCGGTTTCGAGGTGGCGGTAGATGTTTTCGATGACCACGATGGCGTTGTCCACGAGCATGCCCGCGCCCAGGGCCAAGCCGCCCAGGGTCATGATGTTCAGGGTCAGCCCCTCGAAGTACATCAAGGTGAACGTCGCCAGCACGGATATGGGAATCGCCAGCCCGATGACCAGGGTGACGGTCCAACTCCGCAGGGCGATCAGCAATACCAGAATCGCCAAGATCGCGCCGTGGATGGCCGAGGTTTGGACTTCGCCCACGGCTTCTTCCACGAATCGGGCTTGGTTTTCGACGGTGGTGAAGCGCAACCCGCCCAGGTCCGCCCGCATGTGGTCTATCGCGTCCAACACTTCGCGCACGACGGCGACCGTATTGCTGCCGGCCTCTTTGTAGATGGCGAGGCCCACGCACTCGCGGCCGTCGAGGCGCGCGATGGTTTCGCGCTCTCGGTACACCAAATCGACCGTGCCCACGTCGCGCACGCGCACCGGCACGCGGTCGCCGGACACCGCGCCGCCCGTGCCGCGCTTTTCGCCCACGATGACCTCGCGCACGTCGTCGATGTCGTCGAGGCGGCCCAAGGCTTTGACCAAGTACGACTGCCGATTTTCCCGAAGCGTGCCCCCGGACACGTCTGCATTGGCTTGTCCGATGCGGTTGACGATGGCATCCGGCGTGAGCCCAAAGGCTTCGAGCAAGTAGGGGTCGAGCGTCACGCGGACTTCTTTTTCCGCGCCGCCTTCCACCTCGGCAGACGCCACGCCTTCGAGGGCCTCCAATTTGGGTTTGATCAGCAGGTCGACCGTGCCGACGAGCGCGTCGAGTTCCGCGTCGTCTTCGGCGGTGATCGCGATTCGCATGACCGCGCGCGAGAGCGGGTCTTCGCGGTTGACATCCACTTGCGACACGTCTTCGTTTTGCGCGTATCGGCCCACCCGTTTTTGGATGTCGAGCAAGCCGAAATCCATGTCCGCATCCCAAGAAAATTCCGCGACGACCACGCCTTGGCCCGAGCGCGTGATCGAGTACACGCGCTTGACGCCCTGAATGGTGCTCACGTCTCGCTCGAGCCGGCGCGTGTAGCGTTCCTCGATTTCACGAGGGGATTTGCCCGGCGCGCTCAAGTCGATGGTGACCACGGGCGTTTGCAGATCCGGGAGGAGGTCCGTGCCGAGGCCATCGAGGGAAATCCAACCGAGCAGGACCACGGCGAGCGTGCCCATGGCGATGGTGACCGGATAGCGCGTCGAAAATTCCGGCAGGTTCATGGCGCGTCTCCAACGACCCGCACGCGGGTCCGCGGTCTGAGGGTTTCGTAATTGCTCGAGATCAACCGCTCGCCCGGTTCGAGGCCGACGACGATTTCCACGCGGTCCCGGTCTTCGAGGCCGGTTTCGACTCCGCGCTGTTGGGCGCGGCCCTCTTCTTCTACGAAGACGACCTTTTGGTTGCGCCGTCGCAAGATGAGTTGGCGCGGGATCAAAACGACGTTTTGGCGCGATTCCACGATGATTTCCGTTTTGACGAACATGCCCGCGCGCAACAGCAAGTCCGGGTTGTTCACCATGCCCACGACTTTGACCGTGCGCGTGGCCGGATCCAGCGCGGGATCCATTTCCGCGATCTCGCCCTCGAATACCGCGTCTGGCAAGGCGTAGTTGCTCACGCGGATGCGCTGGCCCAATTTTACGGAGATGATCTGCGCGTTCGGGATTTTCAGATCGACGAAGACCTGCGAGTAATCCATGATTTTTGCGATGGAGGTGTTGGGCGTGACCAACGTGCCCTGCGTGATGTCCGCGCGTTCGGACAGCATGCCGCCGATGGGCGCGACGATGCGGGTTTTGTCGATTTTGATGAGGGCGTCTCGGTAGTTGGCATCGGCTTCGGCCCAGGTTTTGCGCGCGTTTTCAACGGCCATGGCCGTGGCCAGTTGCCGGCTGAACAGGGTTTCCTGTTCGTCCAGGGTGCGCTTGGCGGTTTCGACCGCGAGTTTTCGCGCTTGCACGCGCGCCCCCACGACCCATTCGTCGCTGTCGAGTTTGGCGACGACTTGCCCCTTTTTCACTTCCGAGCCTTTGGCGAGCAAGCGATCGTTGCCATCTTCGCTCCAGTAGAGGTGGCCCCGAATCTCCGTGGCGATCTGGGCTTCGCGCACGGGGCGCAAGGTGCCCGTGGCGGTGACGATGGATTCGATGGTTCCGGTTTCCACGGATTGCACGGTGACCGGCATTGCGAGATCGACCGTGCGCTGTTCCGGTTGGGTGTTGCAAGCGGTGAGATAGCACAGGGCGATGATCAGTGGGATGTGGAACTTCACGGGGCGTCCTCCGAGTGGTCGGTCGTCATCAGAAAATTAAAACCCAAACTGCGCGCCGGGGCCGCGTCTGCCGCCGGGACCGCGTCTTTCGCCGTCGCCGCGTCCACGGCCGCCATCCGGGCCGCCGCGGCCGCGGCCGAACATGAAGGTGGGCAGGTCGTCGTCATACGCGTCGGGATTTTGCGGGTCGAAAAAACGCCAGCGCACGGCATCGGCATACAGGCCCCGCTCCGCGCGGTCGGACAATTCGACTACGGCCTCTTCGCCCTCGGCAAATGCGTAGCGCCCTAGGTGATTCCACCCGGCTTTCATGCGGTCGCGTTCCATTTCCATGGTGTCGGCACGGCCCCCATGGAAAACCGTGAGGGTAAAGCGTTCGCCGATGCGGGCGCGCCTTGCCGCGGATGGATCGAGAAAGTAAAAGCCCACGTCGAACAGGCCGGCTTTGGGGATGCGCGCGGTCCACACGGCCGGTTGCGCGCCATCGCCCCCGCGCTTTCGCCGGTAATTCGTTTCGAATCGCCCAAAGGCCATGGGCATGACGTGCTCGCGCCAGTTGTCGCCTTTGAGCCCGGGGCGAAAGTAGCGCGTCTCGCGGCGGATGGGCATGGAAAATCCGTCGTCGTCATTATCGACCACGATCTCGAGCGGGCCAGACGCGTCGTCGGTCACGTCTTTGATGTACGCGGTCGGAAAGCCCTCGGTCACGTTTTCCGGAACGCGCACGGGCGAGACCAAGGGCCGCCGGTTGCGCGCAAAGAAGGGTTCGACCATCACGCGGAAGGGCTGATCCCACAACACCATCGACACTTCAACTTCCCGGCCGCCTTCGATCTCCACGCCCTTGACGGCCTCGTCGCCGCGCCCCGAAGCGGTGATTTGCACGTAGCCCCGCCCCGGTTCGCTGTTTTTGATGCGGACGATCAATTGATAGACCACCATGCCAAAGCCGTCGTCCATTTTCAGGGCTTTGACCCGCGTGAGGGTGTAGCCCGGGATTTCCGTGCCAAAGAGCCAATCGTTGACGAGGCGTTGCAATTTCTGGCTGTTTTCGCCGGCTGTGGTGTCGCCGATGGCCGCGCGTTCAAAGGTGGAGAAGTCGATGTCGTCGTATTTGTGATTCTGGTCGATGTCGTCCAAAACACTGCGAAAGGTCTCTTCGCCCCAAAAGGCTTCCATCATCTGGAAGAGCGCGGGGCCTTTGGCGTCGAGCACTTGGCGGTACAGGCCGGCCTGTTTTTGGGGATCCAACTCGGCAAATGACTTGCGCTGCATCTTGGCGACGAGCGTGTCCCACCGCGCGCTGGATCCCCGATTGCGGCTGTTGCCTCGAGGGCCACCGCGTCCCCGGTCGCCAAAACCGCCGCGCCGCCTGGAGAAAAACGCCGCGGTCATGTCGGTGCTCAAATCGTCTTGGATGTACATGGGCATGCCCTTTTTGAGCAAGGCGTAGTGGTCGCCCACGAATTTCTTGTCGTAGGCCCAAAGCTGGATCACCGGGCTGCGGAACAGGCCGCCCGTGGTTCCGCCGCTTTCCTCTTTGGAGAAGAAGGCGGAGAAGACCGCGCGCACGAGCAGGTCTTTTTTGATGTCTTTGGGCTCGCGGTTGCCGCGCGAGGCTTTTTGGTACCGCGCAAAATTTCGGGTGAATTGCTGTTGCATGAGCACGTCTTCTTCGACCATCAACACGCCCGGCAAGGTCAGGCCGCCCTTTTCCTCCCAGCCCTCGTAGTACCACTGAATGTGAAAGGGGATTTCCACGAGGGAGAGGCTCGGATAGGGATAGGTCATGCCGGATTCCTGCTCCATCGCATCCATGATTTGCCCGAGGGCGCGCGTGATTTCCGCTTGGGCGTCTTCAAAAAATTTGACGGGCCGCAAGTGCGAGGGGTGGACGTACAGGGCGCAGGCGATGTCGTGGATGGTCGCGCGATACACGCGATAAACCCCCGCGTTGAGCGAGAGCACGGGGACGGGTTTTTCGACGATCCATCGCCGCGTGACCCGCGTGTCGAGGGTGTCGGCGTCGCCTGCCCGTCCTTGGGTGATGACCTCGAGGCCGCGCGGGTACGCGATCTGCAACTCGGCGGTTGAGAACGAGACCGGGCGCGCGTTTTCGTACCCGTAATCCACGCCTGCGACCGGGTACCAACGGCTGCGCGGGGGCAGGAAGACGGATTCGTTTCGGATCCACGCGGTCAGCGAGCCTTTGTTGAACACGTTTCTGCGCTTGGGCAATTTGGGCCTGGCCCTTTCGCGCTGGAGATCGAATCCATCTGTGTCGATGTGCCCTGCGTACTTCAGGCTTAGGGCGAGTTCCCGTTTGGGTCGCAAGGCCGCGCGCGGCATGACGCGGATCGCGCTGCCGATGCGCTCCCAAGCGATGGCCTGCCCGTCGCTGTGGGTGAGGCTTTGGATTTCGAGCCCGGGATTGAGGGATAGGATGAGGGTGTCGAGCGGGGTTTCGTGCGGATTTTTCAGGGTGATCGCGCCCGATGCCGCGAGCGGGTCTCCGCCCAAGAGCGCCACGTTTAGATCGTAATGCGCGATTTCCGCGACCGGGAGATGGGCGACCGCCTCTTGTTGCTCGCGCAGGGAGTTGCGATGGGCTTGCGCGTTTTGCGCTTGGGCATCGATGAAAAAGTAGAGCCCTGCGGCCAAGCCAAAGCCGGTCAGGGCGCAACCGCGGCCAAACCAACGCGCGGTCAAAGAGTGGGCGAGGCGGGGATAGCGATCGATTGAAAAGCCGAAAAAGCCGACGCCGAGCAAGATGTAGAACAGGCGTTTCAATCCCACTTGCGTCACGTCGGCCAAGCCGATCAGGTCGGAATAATACAGGGGGGCGTAAAACGCGCCGAAGTCGTAGATGCCGTCGTAGCGCCTGCCCAAGAATGCGATCACGACCAATAAGTAGCCGATGACGATGAGGGCCACCGCTGCTTGCCGGCGCAACAACGCGCCCAAGAAGAAGGTCAAAGACGACATGAAGATCAGGGCGGGCAGGTTCATCAGCACGAGGTACGCGATATAGGGTTCGACGTTGAACGGGTTGCCGGTCATGCTGATCTTCGCCGCTTGGATGCCCAAGGTCAAGAGCAACACGCCGAGGCTCAAGAGAACGAGCGCGCCGACGACGCCGAGATATTTCCCGGCGACGATTTCCGCGGTCGAGATGGGACGGCCCGCGACCACTTCGTAGATGTGCGCCTGTTCGTCCGCGGCCCTGAAATCGCCCACGATGAACGCGATGACGATGGTTTGCAAAAAGCTGTACACGTAAAACGGGATGTAGGCGTCTATTCCGATGGGCAGTGCAACCCCATTGGCTTCGGCGAGGGCAAAACCAATGCCGAGCAACATGGGAATGCACACGCCAATGCCGCCCAAGATGCGAAATTTTGTGGTTCTCAAAAGCATCTTGCGCTCGTAACGCGCAACGCCGAGGATGTTTTGGAGGATGGAGAGCATGGCGTGTTCCTCAATAGAAGCGGTTGACGGTAAGATGGAAGATGGGGTTAGCCACGAGCGGGGTACAACTGGCACCGCCAGTTCAAAGGCACAAAAACACAAAAAGGCGATGCCCCGTGCTCGGCCAAAGATACAAGAAGCGAGACGCGAGATGAGCGTTTCGCCACGAGCGGGGTACAACCATTCAAAGACAAGGGGTTAAAGGCGGTGATCAGTGGTCAGTCCCATCAACCGCTGTCCCCATCCGTCGTAGGGACAGGCCCCCGTGTCTGTCCTCTATGGTGCGGCGAGGGCTGAACGCCAAACGTCAAGAGCTGCTTTTGTGGTTAGACCTAACATTTACGAGTTGAGTTCCCGCAGCAAAAAATTAATAGAAGGAGATGGGGAAGACGGGAGACGGATAGCGGTCAGTGGGCGATGGGCAGTCCGCGCGCCGCTCCCATCACACCCGCCACGAAATTTTCTCCCACGCCTCGTCCTCGCAGTGTTGCACGTATTCGCCGATGATCCGCAGGGCGTTGTCCGCGTTGCCCGCGTTGTCCATATCCACCCAATTTACCGAGTCGCGTTTTGCGACGAGATAGCTTTTCAAAATCTCAAAAGGCGCGCCCGTTTCGAGATCGGGTTCTACGTGTGCGTCAAAATAAAGTTGGTACAATCGGCGTTGTGCGGCCTCCCAATCGCGCAGGTCTTTGCGTGCGCGCACCTGCTGAAATGACGCGCCGTTTGCGATGCAGAACAACTCCACGCATTCCGGCTCGGACGAGGGCAGAATCGACACTTGATTTTTCGCGCCCAAATCCAACGCCCGGCTGTGAACGTCAACTTGAGTGTTAAACTCGGGCTGGCACAGGGCGATCAGCTTCGATTCGAGCAACAGAGCTTCGAGTTCAGAGCCGACCACCTCCACTTCCATCGACCATATCCGGTCCAAAATGCGCCGCGTTTTTTCGGGACGTTCCGTCCTTCTGGCAAAATAACTGCCCACGCGCGTTCGCAAATTCACCGCCTTGCCCACGTAAATCGCACGGCCCTCGCGGTCGCGCATGATGTACACCCCGGGCAATTCGGGCAACGCGCTCAAAAACGCCTCGTCAAACGCATACGCATCAAAACACACGGGAACCGGGTCGGGGTACAGCGCCGCGGTCAGAGCTTCGATAGTCTGAATCCCCGCAGACGCGCATCGTTCCAATAAGTGGCGCAAAACATCGGCTTGCAAACTCGCTTCCCCTTCGGCGCCTCGGTCGGCGACAAAAGACAACCCCATCGCAACAGCCAAGTCTTCGAGCGCATGCAATTTGACATCGGGATAAAACCGGCGGCCGAGCCGAAACAGGCAAATCCCGGACTCCGCTATCGCCTCGCCCATCGCCGCGCGGCTCAACCCGTTCACGGCTCGTTGAACCTTGGGCCATTGAAATCCCACCATCACCGCGTCTTTGGCAAATTCCGCAAAAGAAATCCACGTCTCTGCGCGCTCGCCCGGGCGAATCTCCACCGATGGAAACGGGATTTCGCTGCCGCGCTCATGCACTTTGCGCCCCGCCAAGGCATAGACCTCGGCATCGGCAGACGGGACGAGTCCCACGCACACAAAGGAAATATCCCGTAGGGCCGTCTCCCGCACGGACGATTTTAAGTACCACATCCCCCCGCTGTCGCACACAAAACCGGGGTCGCTCTCAACGGCGGCGCGCACCACCTTATCCGCGATGGGGCCGACCGCGCCGCGCAACCCCAGGGCCTCGCAAGCCAGCACCTCGGCGCGCACGCCCGTGTCGCGCTGTTCCAAAAAATCGCGGATGCGTTGCTTAACCGTTTCGCTCATCGCCATCCCCTATCCTTTGCGGGCAATCGCGCATATCCATTCGCCCTCGTGGAGCAGCTCGTCGATAGACAGATTCGCCTCGTGTAGCGCAGTGCAAAACGCATCGCGCTCGCGTGCCAAAATCCCTCCCAAAATCGCGCATCCCCCAGCCCGCAATCGCTTTGCCAATCGCGGTAGCATCGGCAACAAAATGCTGCGGATGATATTGGCGACCACCACGTCGAACGCCCCGGTCACCTCATCGACCGTCTGCTGCGCCACGGTCACCTGTACGCCATTGAGAATACAATTTGCGCGGGCATTCTCAACCGCCGTAGCGTCGACATCCACAGCCATCACGTCTGCCGCGCCCAACTTCGCGGCGGCGATACTCAAAATCCCGGATCCCGTGCCCACATCCAGCACGCGATTCCCTTTGGCGATCCGTTTGTCCAATCCCACTAGGGCCAAGCGCGTCGTCTCGTGATGCCCGGTGCCAAAGGCCATCTGCGGCTCGATCGCAATGGCAAAACCGCCCGGGGGATCGGGCACGCGCTTCCACGGCGGGCAAACCGCGATGCGCGGGGTCGGATAAACCGGCTCGAAAAAAGAACGCCACGCCGTTGTCCAATCCTCATCGGGCACGGGGTCGGCGCGCCATTCGCATCGCGGGAGGGCCTCTCGCACCCGCGCTTCAAAAGCGGCTCGATCTCGCACGGCCTCAAAATAGGCGATGATCCGAACCGCCTCATCGCCCACATCCTCCTCCGCGATGCCACGACAGCCCAGGT
The DNA here is from genome assembly GCA_965242535.1 of Candidatus Latescibacterota bacterium. Taxonomy (GTDB): domain Bacteria; phylum Latescibacterota; class UBA2968; order UBA2968; family UBA2968; genus VXRD01. The sequence goes on along the minus strand of OZ251458.1, from coordinate 1,694,984 downwards.
CGAATAATTGGGCGGACACGCGCTCAACCCGTGCCCGCGGCAGTGCGATAGACACTTGGAAATAGGTATTCAAAAAACCCCTACTTTTAGTGTTCACTTCCAGCCATCCACCCCCGACCGATCCGCGATAGCACTTTGTGGCAAATTCCCATCTCTCTACCATGAATGCGTGTGATGGCCCTGCCCGGGAAAATAGATTTGATCCACGAAAAACGAGAGGAGCACGCCCAGGGCGTGGCCGACGAGCAGGCCCAAGAAGAAGGGGCGCAACCGCCGGTAGAGTTCCACGCCGCCGATGCGTAAAATGACCGATTTGATGCCCCATGCCACGAACACGGAGAAAATGGAATGCACCGCATGCGTCGGGGGTACGACCATGCCGATGGGCGCGAGGGGCCACCACGCAAAGCGATAGCGCATCAGGCTCACCACCGCGAAAATGCCGATGCCGAGCAACAAGAACAGGGGCCGCTCCGGCTCCCATTTTTCCTCGCCCTTGAGGGCTTTGACCAAGCCGTCATAAGTTCGCGGCGGATAGCGCGTGAAGGGAAAATCGTTGAAATTGTACGCGCCGTGCAAATAGCCCAAATAGAGCGAATAGGCAATGGCCGCGCCAATGCCGATGACCAGGGTCAGGCCGATGCCCAAGACGAGTCGCTTTTTGTGTTGCCCCACCATATCTGCGATGCGCGCCGCGTGTACGAGCGGCGGCATGAACATCGCCTTGTTCTGCGACCGTACCGAATCGACCAAGCGCAACGCGGTCAGCGTCGAACCGTCAAACGATTTGGGGCCGAAGATAAAATTCAAAATGCCGTTGGGCGACATCGGCATGCTGAAATAGACCACCCCGGTTTCCGCGATCACCCGCGCCGTGCCCAGGTACGTGACGAAAATGCCGAACACCAGGGCGATGGCAACGGCCCAGCTAATGCCCGCGGCTTGGAACCAGAACACGAGAAAAACCACGCTGAACAGCAGGCCAAACGCGCAGGCGCGATACGAGAGCATCTCGCCCGAATCGTCGATGCTGTGGTCCTTGCGAAACGCTTTGGCGAACACGTCTCGAATGTGGAACCGCGCCATCCACAGGCCCAGCAAGACCATCGCCACAAACGCGCCCCCGGCTTGCAGGGATGTGGTCGCGTCGCCCGAGCTGCCCTTGTTGCTCAAGTTGATGCCCACGCGCCTGTAAAACATGACCTGCGTGCAGTAGAACAAGTAAAAGACCCAGATGGAAAACAGCACATCGAGATTGGCAAAATAGGCAAAGCCCACGGTGTAAAAATTGAAGCGCACATGGATGCGCGGGAAGTACACGCCCATCGGCATCCAGCCCGGCCCTAGGCTGATGCGGGGAAAGCCCGGGGAGAAATAACTGATGATGTTCCACGCCAAGATGCAAAACGGAATGGCCGCGCCGATCAGAAAAAACTTGTTCTTCAACAGGGGCACCCCGCGCTCGGCCTCGGCCAAGTCGCCCGCCGGATGCAAAATGGGATAGGCCAACCGCTCGTGCTCGGCCCATTGCTTTCGCAACATCACCGCGAGGCAGATGCACCCCACGACTATCGCGGCGATAAACGTCATCCACCCGAACAGGGGCACGACCCACACGCCCCAGGGAATGGGCATGTCCGGACTGGGCATGCCTTCGAACAACCACTGCATGGCCCCGCCCTCGTTGGAGGGGATCAAATAGTTGGGCAAGTACTGGTGAAAATAACTGCCCCACTGATTCTCGGGCGTGGCGAGATAGTACGGAATCGCGATCATGCCCAAGAAATAACTCGTCAACCCATACGCGGGCACCGCCGCGCCCACGAGGCCCATCGCCAGCATGGTCCACACTTCGGTACGGGTCAACGCCCATCGGGCCTGGCATCGGCGCGCGAGTGCATTGCCCAATGTCAACACCACGTAGGGCGCGAACAAGGCGATGGGAAAATGCGTGATGTTCATGCGCGCGGTGTGGGCGATGTATTCGACATACGTGTTCCACACGATCACCAGCAACGCGAGTGCTAGGCCCAAGACCAAGGCCCGCGCCGTCACGCCCTCCGGTCGCGCCTGTACGTCTCGATCGACGATGTGTTCCCCAAGTGCCATCGTATTTCCCTTGGCGGTTAATGATCGGCCCACCCAGCCCTCAGCCGCCCGAGTGCGATTCCATCGCCGAAGGATGGCTTCTCGAGAGTCACCCTCTGTTGTTGAGGCGATTTCTCAATTCTCGAGTGGGTTGTTTTTTATCCTCATGCCAATCGAGGGTCTCGCTCCGATTCGCCCTCTAAAAATCAGTTTGTCACCATCGCTTTTACAAATAGAGAGATGCGATAATACGCTAGGTGTTTCGGCAAGGGGTTCATCTCTCTGGGGCGTGTTGACATTTGAAATATTTTTTTTTATTTTTTTTCCTGTCTTGCTCCAGTGGGGGGATATGTTGAGTAATTCGAGCGGACATAGACCTGTGCTTTCTCGGAAGGAGTGAATGGCTTTTTAACGACGCTAATCTAACTCTTTTTTTCTCTTTGCACAGGTCTTTTTGTTTCGAGACGCTGAATACCGCCGCGATTGAAAGATGGCTTCTTGAGAGCCACACTTTGATTCAGCAAGGGGAGTGCGTCACTCGCGTAATAAATTGCATCCTCGCCGGTAGCATATCGCATCGGGTCAACGGAAAATCAGATTGGGGCTTAGGCCATGATTCTCATTTCATCGGAGGCGAGTGTTCGGCGGTCAGGCGCGGGAAAATGTCCCGTCTTGCTCGCCTGCTTACCGCTTCTCCTCGCGCTTTCAACCGTCTTTATTTTTGGTCATGACCTGCGAAGTCACCTCGAGCGTGCGAGAGATCACTCTATCCTTACATATCATAAAATGGCGATAGCCGCCAATCTGTCTTTGGATCACAACTTTCTGATGTTCTATCGCCAAACGCTCAATGCGGATGGTAAGCCTTCTTACCAACCGTATAATCGCTTTCCCATCGGTGGCTATGTGCTCATCGCGCTGGCGATCATGCCCTTTGGCGATGACTTGGCCGCCCAACTCTACGCGGCGAGGACCCTGATGTTGGTGTGCTTTGCCGCAACGGCCCTGCTGGCGTACCTCTCCCTTTGCCGGCTGACGCGGCAACCCTGGATCGCCGCATCCGCGACGCTTATGGCGTTCTCATCGTTCTATTGCTTGTTCTACAGCGATATGGTTCATAATGAAACGGGGCTCGATCTGCTCGGCGCGATGCTGACCTTTCACGGGATGGTCATTTTCGTCCAAGAGGATCGCTTTCGGCAACTGATGGTCAAGACGTGCGTCGCGTTGCTGGTCGGCTGGCATATCTATGCGCTGTTGTTGCCCTTTATCGCACTCGGCTTGGCGCGCGAATGCCTCTGTGCGCGTTCCGTCCCTTTCAGGCGGAAGTGCGCCCGCCTGCTCTACAGTCGCTATGTGTTGCTCGGCATGGTTTCATTGCTCGTTGGGCTGGCCGTGTTGACCTTTAATTTCGCCAATGAATACATCGCGCTGAAGGGTGAAAAATCACTGGTGGAATTGCCGTCTTTTCAGTCTATGATGTATCGCACGGGAATGGAGCCAAATGTTCGTCTGGATTGGGGCTCCTTTTTGTTGGGTCAATTCTCTCGCATCGGTGGGATGTCAACGCCGTATTTTATTTTGTCCGCCCTCGGCGTGCCCAGGCCACCGCTGTCTTACGTGCCCCTGTCCGTCGGCGTGGGCCTTGGGGTGTTTGTCGCGTGTGTGTTTGGGGTGTGTTTCACGCGCCCGAGAATCCCGTGGGCGACGTTGGTGCTGTTTGGCTTCTGTTGGGCCCTGCCCATGCGCCATAACGTTGCAGCTTTGAATCATGCTTTTGAGAGCGTGTTTTACATCGGCCTGCCCCTGGTTTTCTTTTCGCTGGTTCTGCTGTGTCTATCCCGTCTCTTCAAGGCTCCTCCCTTGATGGTCGGCTTTGCGGGTATTGCGCTGATCGCCTTTGCGCTTTCCAGTTTTCAGATGAGCCATTTCTATCTCCCCGATGAGATGCGACGCCAAAAGGACTTGCTGCCGGACGCGACAGCCATCCGCCGATTGACCGCAGAGGGCGACCCCATTTTTGTGCCGTTCTATCAAAACCCAAAACACGAGGGGAGGCTCAAATACTATCTGAACCGAAGAATTATTCACAGCCGTTCCCTCACCGCAGAGGGCTTCACGCTGATGTATGACCGCCTGGATACAGATGCGTTGCTCACGCTGATGTATGGACTGGATATAGCCGCGTTACTCACGCCGAAAAACGAGCGAATACTCCTTTATGACTCAAAGGGATTGCTCGAAGCCCATCGCGCAAAATACCAACGGGTCGTGTCCGGCGAGTTGGTGGCGCGCTCGACTTTCGACGTGTATCGCGACGAACGCGCGTTGCATTACGTCAAAACGCCGTGTTCTGACGCGGACATGAAGACCCAACTCTTCTTGCACATCTTTCCGACCGATGGGGCGGAACTCCCCGGCCACCGCAGACTGTTTGGACATGATGCCAGAGTCTTTAATTTTTCGAAACACGCTCTGCGATTCGACGACAAATGCCTGGCGAGTATCGCGCTTCCGCCCTACGATATCGCCCGGATTGAAACGGGGCCACTTCCCGCGGCGGGCCGCCGGGGTTTTAGCGCGTTGTTCGCCTACGATATCGCCCGGATTGAAACGGGGCCACTTCCCCCCGACCAAAGCGGAGACCGCGCTGCTGATCCCGGCGTGCTCGAATCGTATCGGCAGGCGTATCAACGCGTCGTGTCTGATGAGCCAATGGCGCGCTCGACCTTTGATGTGTATCTCGATGAGAGGGTATTGTATTACGTCAAAACACCCTGTTCTGACGCGGATATAAAGACTCGATTCTTCTTGCACATCTTCCCAAACGATAAGGAGGAACTGCCCGATCACCGCCGGCAGTGGGGATATGACAACTACGACTCGTCTTTTTTTAAGCGAATCCTGCGGTTCGATGACAAATGCCTGGCGAGCATCGCACTTCCACCCTACGATATCGCCTGGATCGAAACGGGTCAGTCCCCCCCCGGTAGCCGGTTCGCAGTCCGGAAAAGCGAGGCCTACGATATCGCCCGGATCGAAACGGGGCAGTTCCACTTTGACCGCAGAGCCAAACAATGGAAGGCTAAAATTTTTCTCGACGAGCCGTCAAAGTAGATACGACATCTAACCCATTTTCGAGTTGCCCTCATTTTCAAAATACGCGCACTTCCTCTAATGAACTGGCCTGAAAGCGGTCCGTTCTCATTTCGTAGATTTGCCGATACGCCGAGTGTTCTGGTATATCGGTCGATCTCAAATCAATTTGGAACTTATGCCATGCGCCTCATTCAAGCGGATTCAAATGTTGAGCTAGCCGAGCGCAAACGACCCGTTCTGCTCGCCTGCTTACCGCTTCTCCTCGCGCTTTCAACCGTCTTTATTTTTGGAAACATCTCGCGAAGTTCCCTCAGTCCCTCTCTATCCCACTCTACCATCACATCTAACAAAATGGCGATAGCCGCCAATCTATCTTTGGATCATAACTTCCTGATGTTCTATCGCCAAACGCTCGATGCCGATGGCGAGCCTTCTTACGTACCGTATAATCGCTTTCCCATCGGTGGCTATGTGCTCATCGCGCTGGCGATCATGCCCTTTGGCGATGACTTGGCCGCCCAACTCTATGCGGCGAGGACCCTGATGTTGGTGTGCTTTACCGCAACGGCCCTGCTGGCGTACCTCTCCCTTTGCCGGCTGACGCGGCAACCCTGGATCGCCGTCGCCGCGACGCTTATGGCGTTCTCATCGTTCTATTGCTTGTTCTACGGCGATATGGTCTCCGATGAAACGGGGCTCGATCTGCTCGGCGCGATGCTGACCTTTCACGGGATGGTCATTTTCGTCCAAGAGGATCGCTTTCGGCAACTGATGGTCAAGACGTGCGTCGCGTTGCTGGTCGGCTGGCATGTCTATGCGCTGTTGTTGCCCTTTATCGCGTTGGGCTTGGCGCGCGAATACCTCCGGGCGCGTTCGGCCCCTTTCAAACGGAAGTGCGCCCGCCTGCTCTACAGTCGCTATGTGTTGCTCGGCATGGTTTCATTGCTCGTTGGGCTGGCCGTGTTGACCTTTAATTTCGCCAGTGAATACATCGCGCTGAAGGGTGAAAAATCACTGGTGGAATTACCGTCTTTTCAGTCTATGATGCGCCGGACGGGAATGGATACAAGCCTTAGGCCCCATCCCTATCTGGTTTGGGATTTCTTTTTGTTGAGTCAATTCTCTCGCATCGGTGGGATGTCAACGCCGTATTTTCTTTTGCCCGCCCTCGGCACGCTCAGGCCACCAAATTTTTTCGTGCCCCTGTCCGTCGGCGTGGGCATTGGGGTGTTTGTCGCGTGTGTGTTTGGGGTGTGCTTTACGCGCTCGAGAATCCTTTGGGCGACGTTGGTGCTGTTTGGCTTCTGTTGGGCATTGCCCATGCGCCATAATGTGAAAGAGGTTTTCCATGAATTCGAGAGCGTGTTTTACATCGGCCTGCCCCTGGTTTTCTTTTCGCTCGTTCTGCTGTGCCTATCCCGCCGCTTCAAAGCTCCTCCTTTGATGGTCGGCTTTGCGGGGATTGCGCTGATCGCCTTTGTGCTTTCCTGTTTTCAGATGAACCACTTGGGTTATGACGCCGATGCGACGCGACGCCAAAAGGTCGAACTGGCGGAATTTACAGCCATCCGCCAATTAACCGCAGAGGGCGACCTCGTTTCTGTGCTGTCCTACACCTTCCTCAAGAAAGCGTCGATAAGATATTATCTGAATAGGAGAATTATTAACCCTGACTTTCTCAGCGCAGAAGGCTTCGCGATGCTAGATGACCGCCTGGACACAGACGCGCTGCTCACGCCGAAAAACGAGTGGATATTCCTTTATGACGCAAAGAAATTGCTCGAATTCTACCGATCAAAATACCAACGGGTCGTATCTGGCGAGTTGGTGGCGCGCTCGACCTTCGACGTGTATCGCGACGAACGCGCATTGCATTACGTCAAAACGCCGTGTTCTGAGACGGACATGAAGACCAAATTCTTCTTGCACATGTTTCCGGCTGATGAGAAACATCTGCTTCCCCACCGCCTGCGATGGAGTTATGAGGAATATGTCGTTCTGCGGTTCGACGGTAAATGCTTGGCGAGCATCGCGCTTCCGCCCTACGATATCGCCCGGATTGAAACCGGGCCTCCTCCCTTCCGCCTAAACAAAAAACGCGCTGGTGATTCCGGTATGCTCGAAGCGTATCGGCAGGCGTATCAACGGGTCGCGTCAGGCGAGCCAATGGCGCGCTCGACCTTTGATGTGTATCTCGATGAGAGGGTATTGTATTACGTCAAAACACCCTGTTCTGACGCGGATATAAAGCCTAGATTCTTCTTGCACATCTTCCCAAACGATAAGGAGGAACTGCCCGATCATCGCTGGCTGGCGGGGTATGACAACTACGACTTTTCTTTTTTTCATAAAGGCCTGCGGTTCGATAGCAAATGCTTGGCGAGCATCGCGCTTCCGCGCTATGCCATCGCCCGGATCGAAACGGGTCAGTTCCGCTCTGACCGCAGAGGCAAACGATGGAAGGCTAAAATTTTTCTCGACGAGCCATCAAAGTAGGTCACATCCATTGAAGAGACTTAGGTCATGATTCTCATTCCATCGGAGGCGAGCGTTCGGCGGTCAGGCGTGGGAAAACGTCCCGTCTTGCTCGCCTGCTTACCGCTTCTCCTCGCGCTTTCAACCGTCTTTATTTTTGGTCATGACCTGCGAAGTCACCTCGAGCGTGCGAGAGATCACTCTATCCTTACATATCATAAAATGGCGGTAGCCGCCAATCTGTCTTTGGATCACGGCTTCTTGATGTTCTATCGCCAAACGCTCGATGCCGATGGCGAGCCTTCTTACCAACCGTATAATCGCTTTCCCATCGGTGGCTATGTGCTCATCGCGCTGGCGATCATGCCCTTTGGCGATGACTTGGCCGCCCAACTCTATGTGGCTCGGACCCTGATGTTGCTGTGCTTTACCGCAACGGCCCTGCTGGCGTACCTCTCCCTTTGCCGGCTGACGCGGCAACCCTGGATCGCCGCATCCGCGACGCTTATGGCGTTCTCATCGTTCTATTGCTTGTTCTACGGCGATATGGTCTCCGATGAAACGGGGCTCGATCTGCTCGGCGCGATGCTGACCTTTCACGGGATGGTCATTTTCGTCCAAGAGGATCGCTTTCGGCAACTGATGGTCAAGACGTGCGTCGCGTTGTTGGTCGGCTGGCATGTCTATGCGCTGTTGTTGCCCTTTATCGCGTTGGGCTTGGCACGCGAATGCCTCTGTGCGCGTTCCGTCCCTTTCAGGCGGAAGTGCGCCCGCCTGCTCTACAGTCGCTATGTGTTGCTCGGCATGGTTTCATTGCTCGTTGGGTTGGCCGTGTTGACCTTTAATTTCGCCAATGAATACACCGCGCTGAAGGGTGAAAAATCACTGGTGGAATTGCCGTCTTTTCAGTCTATGACGTATCGCACGGGAATGGAGCCAAATGTTCGTCTGGATTGGGGCTCCTTTTTGTTGGGTCAATTCTCTCGCATCGGCGGGATGTCAACGCCGTATTTTCTTTTGCCCGCCCTCGGCGCGCTCAGGCCACCGGAATTTTACGTGCCCCTGTCTGTCGGCGCGGGTATTGGGGTATTTGTCGCGTGTGTGTTTGGGGTGTGTTTTACGCGCCCGAGAATCCCGTGGGCGACGTTGGTGCTGTTTGGCTTCTGCTGGGCCCTGCCCATGCGCCATAACGTTAAAGAGGTCAATCACCATTTCGAGAGCGTGTTTTACATCGGCCTGCCCTTGGTTTTCTTTTCGCTCGTTCTGCTGTGCCTATCCCGCCGCTTCAAAGCCCCTTCCTTGATGGTCGGCTTTGCGGGAATTGCGCTGATCGCCTTTGTGCTTTCCAGTTTTCAGATGAGCCACTTCTATGTCCCCGATGCGACGCGACGCCAAAAGGACTTGCTGTCGGACGCGACAGCCATCCGCCGATTGACCGCAGAGGGCGACCCCATTTTTGTGCCATCCCATAAATTACCGTATTTGGATGAGGCGAAGCTAAATTACTACTGGATGGGGAGAATTATTCACGGTCATTCTCTCGCCGCAGAGGGCTTCGCGATGCTGTATGACCACCTGGACACAGACGCGCTGCTCACGCCGAAAAACGAGCGGATCTTCCTTTATGACGCAAAGAAATTGCTCGAATCGTATCGGCAGGCGTATCAACGCGTCGCGTCTGGCGAGCCGATGGCGCGCTCGACCTTCGACGTGTATCGCGAGGATAGGACATTGCATTACGTCAAAACGCCGTGTTCTGACGCGGACATGAATATCCAACTCTTCTTGCACATCTTTCCGACCGATGGGGCGGAACTCCCCGACCACCGCAGACTGTTTGGATATGATACCGATATCCTTCATTTTTCGGATCACGGTTTCCGATTCGACGATAAATGCCTGGCGAGCATCGCGCTTCCCCACTACGATATCGCCCGGGTTGAAACCGGTCCACTTCCCCCCGGCCAAAGCGGAGAACGCGCGGATGATCCCGGCGTGCTCAAAGCGTATCGGCAGGCGTATCAACGGGTCGCGTCCGGCGAGCCGATGGCGCGCTCGACCTTCGATGTGTATCGCGGCGATCGGACATTGCATTACGTCAAAACGCCGTGTTCTGACGCGGACGTAAAGACCCGATTCTTCTTGCACATCTTTCCGACCGATGCGAAGGAACTGCCCTTTCAGCGCTGGCAGTGGGGGTATGACAACGACGACTTTTCTTTTTTCGACCGAGGCCTGCGGTTCGATGACAGATGCCTGGCGAGCATCGAGCTACCGCCCTACGATATCGCCCGGATCGAAACGGGTCAGTTCCTCACTGGCAGAAGATTATGGGAAGTGGAAATTTCTCTCGATGGGCCATTGGAGCAGATACGGCACAACGGGGGATTTAAGCCATAACCTTTGCGAGTTGTCGCTAAAACCATGTCGATCCCGTTTCATACCACAACGGGCCCTAAATGACCGAGCAGGGGACGCGCGATGCATGTCCACTCTGCACTTTTCACCCATCGAGGTTTTCCATGTCCAACAAACCGAATATCCTTTGGATCTGCACGGATCAGCAGCGTTTTGACACCCTCGGTTGCTATGGCAATCCGTTTGTCCACACGCCCAACTTGGATCGCTTGGCCGAACAAAGCGTGCTTTTTGAACGCGCGTTCACCCAAAGCCCGGTCTGCACGCCGAGTCGGTCGAGTTTTCTCACCGGACGCTATCCGCGCACCACGCGCTGCCGGCAAAACGGTCAATCCATTCCCAGGGACGAAATCCCCGTCACCAAATTGCTCCACGACGCGGGCTATGTGTGCGGCCTGTCCGGCAAACTCCACATCTCGGCCTGCAACCCCAAGGCGTGTCACGGCACGGAACGCCGCATTGACGACGGGTACGATCAATTCTTTTGGTCGCACGATCCCGCGCCGCGATGGGCCACCAATGACTATCACCAGTGGCTGCGCGACAAGGGCTTGCAACGCGATGACCAGCCGTTTGCAGATTCGCAATACGTGCGGGTTTTGCCCTCTGAAGAACACAGCCAGACCGCCTATTGCGTCCAGCGCGCCATCGCGTTTATCCGCCGATGCGCGGAGGAAAACACGCCTTGGACCTTTTCGCTCAACCCGTTTGATCCGCATCACGCCTTTGACCCCCCGCGCGAAGACTTGGAGCGATACCGCGATTTGCTCGATGAGATTCCATTGCCCAATTACGTCGCGGGCGAACTCGACGACAAACCGATTTGGCAGCGCATCGACCACGCGGGGTCTTACGGCGGCAAGGGCCTGTTCGCGTACGACCGCATGGCCGATTCGGATCGCCGATGGGTCGCGGCGGCGTACTGGGCGATGGTCGATGTGATCGACCGCCAGATCGGGCGCTTGCTCGACTGCCTCGAAGCGACGGGCCAGCGCGACAACACGTATATCATCTTCACGTCGGATCACGGCGAGATGCTCGGCGATCACGGCATCTATCTCAAAGGCCCGTTTTTCTACGAACCCGCCGTGCGCGTGCCCCTCCTCATCTCGGGGCCCGGCCTTCGCAACGATGGCTCGCGCTCCGCCGCGCTCGTGGAATTGGTGGACCTCGCGCCTACGATCCTCGAATGGGTAGGACAAGACATCCATCCCGCGATGCAGGGCCGCTCTCTTCTCCCGCTTCTGACCGGCGACGCGCCCTTGGACGAACACCGAGACGACATTTACTGCGAATATTACAACGCCATGCAGGGCCACAAAAATCCACCCGCGCACGCCACGATGGTCCGCACACATCGCCACAAACTCGTCGCGGCACACGGCACGGGCACGGGCGAACTCTACGACCTCGAAACCGATCCCACAGAAACGCGCAACCTTTGGAATGACCCGGACGCCACCGCTGTCAAGCTCGATCTCCTGACCCGCCTCGCGGACCGCATGGCATGGACCGTCGACCCCTTGCCCCCGAGAGAAGCGGGGTTTTGAAGAGGCGGGGAGGCGGGAGACGGGAGAGGAAAGGCGAGAGGCGAGAGGCGAGAAGCAATCGTAGGGACAGGCCCCCGTGCCTGTCCGAAGATACAAGAGGGGGTTAGCCACAAAAGGCACAAAAGGCACGAGCGGGGTACAACTGGCGACAGCCAGTTCACAACACAAAAAAGGCGATGCCCCGTGCTCGGCTAAAGATACAAGAGGGGAGACGGGAGAGGCAAGGCGAGAGTGGGGCGGAGGGAGTGGGGAGGTTGTCTGAATCGCGGATTACGCGGATTAGGGGATTAAAGGCGGATGAAAGGCGAGAGGCGAGAAACGGGGAGACGGGAGACGGGAGACGGGAGAGGAAAGGCGAGAGGCGGGAAGAGGGGAGACGGGAGACGGGAGAGGAATGGGGAGAGTAGAGAAAAGGGTAGCCCTATCACCCCTTGCCCACATCCGTTGTAGGGACAGGCCCCCGTGCCTGGCCTTGTATCCAGCAGTGAATCGGGGCCAGGCCATCGCCTGTCAATCACCGGTCACCAAATGGGCAGTGGGCAGTCCCATCACCCCTTGCCCGCATCCGTTGTAGGGACAGGCCCCCGTGCCTGTCCGAAGATACAAGATGGGCGTTTCGCCATGAGCGGCGAAAACAAAAGGCTGACGTCGTGCTTCCGCGTTTTTATCGTATCTTTGAATGGGTATAACAACCGACTCCTGAAAGGAGCACCTCATGCCACACACACAACCGCGGCCGGAACATCCCCGTCCGCAATTTCAGCGCGATGCGTGGATGAATCTCAATGGCACTTGGGATTTTGCCATCGACTTTGGGCTATCGGGCGAGGCCAAGGGCTGGCCCGAAAATCCCGCTGGTTTGGACCGCGCGATCACCGTGCCATTTTGCCCGGAGTCGAGCCTGTCGGGCGTTCAGCACACGGATTTTATGCCGTCGGTTTGGTATCGCCGAACCCTTGAGATCCCCGATGAATGGGCGGGCAAGCGCGTTCTGTTGCACTTTGGGGCCTTGGATTACCACGGCAAGGCGTGGGTCAATGGGCAACTCGTGGGGCAGCACTACGGGGGCAGTTCGTCCTTTGCGTTTGACATCACCCACGCGCTCGCATCTGGCGACAACCACCTCGTCGTCTGCGCCAATGACGACACGCGATCTCGAGAGCAACCCTCGGGCAAGCAGTGCCCAGACTTGTATTCGCGCGGTTGTTTCTACACGCGCACCACCGGAATTTGGCAAACCGTTTGGCTCGAAGCGGTTCCCGAATCGCGCATCGACGCCGTGCAGATCGTCCCGGATTTGGATGGCAGTCGCTTTGTGCTGACCCCCTCGTTCACAAATGCGCGGCGCGGGTACACCTTTCGCGCCGTGCTTCTCGATGGCGATGAGGTCGTCGCGGCTTCCACGATGCCCGCCGCGAGTGGCGCGGCCATGGCGTTGCGCGTCAAAGATCCGATACCGTGGTCGCCCGGCCATCCCCATCTCTACGGCCTGCGCTTTGAACTCCGCGAGGGCGATACTGTGATCGACGCGGTCGACAGCTACGCCGGGTTGCGAAAATTTCACATCGAGGGCCACAAATTTTTCCTCAACAACGCGCCCATTTTCCTGCGCTTGGTGTTGGATCAGGGGTTCTATCCCGACGGCATTTGGACCGCGCCATCGGACGGTGCCCTCAAGGCCGATATCGAAAAATCGCTCGCGGTCGGCTTCAATGGCGCGCGCCTCCACCAAAAGGTATTCGAAGAGCGGTTTCACTATTGGGCGGACAAACTCGGGTATCTCACCTGGGGCGAATACTGCGACTGGGGCATGAATTTTGGTTCGCCGCAGGCGATTCTCAACCAGCAACGCGAATGGCGCGAGATCGTCCTGCGCGACCGCAATCACCCGTCCATCCTCGCGTGGACGCCCTACAACGAAACCCGCGGCGGCGCGACTTCGCACTTTGAAGCGCACCGCAAAGCCGTGCAGGAGACGTACGACCTCACCAAGGCCCTCGACCCCTCGCGGCCCTGTCACGATACGAGCGGTTATGTCCACGTTTGCACGGATATTTACACCGTACACGACTACGAACAAGACGCGGCGAAATTTTGCGAGACGTACGCACCCGTATCGCCAAGCGATTGCGAGAACGCGCCCATCCGCTTTCCGGACTTGAGCGCGCCGTACCAGGGGCAACCCTACGTCGTAGATGAATACGGCGGGACATGGTGGGATGCCCATGCCACACAAACCGAACAAGACGCGGACCGCAAGGGCAGTTGGGGCTACGGCAAACGCCCGACGGACATCGAAGAAGTGTACGACCGCATCGACAAACTCACGGCTGTGCTCGTCGAACATCCCCACATCGCGGGGTATTGCTACACGCAACTCACCGACATCGAGCAGGAACAAAACGGCATTTACACGTACGACCGCCGCGAAAAATTCTACGCAAAACGCCTGAAGAAATCCTTCGGCGCGCCTGCGGCGATAGAGAAGGCATCGGACAAATGACTTTAACGACGCGCACGCGTATCTGCGTTGTGATCGTATGCGCGATTTGAAAGGTGGAGAAAGATGAAAAGGAACGCTTTTTTGTCCGCGATACTCGCGTTTTCCCTCGGCTGTGGGAGCATGGCGAATCGGGAATCCATGCCAGAGGATTTCGTCGTCGTGAACGAGGCGATTCCCACCGCGCTGTTCGAGATTCGGTATTATGCGGATGACAATTTTCTCGGCGCGAAAGTGGATGGCTACGAAAAGCCGTTCTGCGTGCTCTCGGCGCAGGCGAGCGCGGCGTTGGCAAACGTGCAACGAGACATACAACAGCAGGGCTACGCGCTCAAAATTTTTGACTGCTACCGCCCGCAACGGGCCGTGGATCACTTCGTGCGCTGGGTGCGGGATTTAGACGATCAAAAAACCAAAGCGCGATACTACCCGAATGAAGACAAAGGTCAATTGATCGAAAAGGGGTACATCGCCGACCGGTCGGGACACAGCCGGGGCAGCACATTGGATCTGACATTGGCCCGAGCATCCGATGGCGCGGAGTTGGATATGGGAACGCCGTTTGATTATTTCGATACGCTGTCCAACACGGCTGATCCGCGCATTGCGGAAGAGCAAAAAAACAACCGCATGTTGCTGAAAACCGCGATGGAAAAGCACGGGTTTGTCAATTACGACAAGGAGTGGTGGCATTACACGCTTCGCAACGAACCGCATCCAGACACGTATTTTGATTTCCCCGTGAAATAGGACCAAGGGCGATGCTCGTAAATCTATGGGAACGGCTGGTCTCGGGCGTGCGACGCGCGCTCGGCGGGCATGTGCCAAGGCGATGGATCAGCTTTGGCGGAGTGGGCGCGCTCGGCATGGTGACGGACACGGGGGTCACTGGCGTTCTGCATGGGATTATCGGCCTGCCCTTCGCACTCGCGCGGCCCTTGCCCATCCTCTTTAGCATGACGCAAAACTACCTCTTGAACAACCGACTGACGTTCGGCGATGTGCAACATCGCGGCACTGTGCCCATGATTCGCGGCTGGGCAGTCTATGTCGCTTGCCAGATGGGCGGCGCAGTGGTGAACTGGGGGACTTCGGTAGGCCTCCACTGGACGGGCATGCCGTGGCTGATCGCGTCGCTCTGCGGCGTCGCCATGGGCACGGTGATCAATTTTGTCCTGGCGAGACGGGTCTGGAAAAAAAACTAAAAAGGACACCGCCGGAGAGAATGCGCTGGGCATTCTCGCGCTCGGCCTGCTGGCGGTGCCCTGTACAATTACCGCCAATAGGCGGTCAAAGGAAAGGGAATGGCAAAGGGAAAGCGGATGGGCAAGATGCGACGAGCGCGCGGACGGGCACGGCGGGATAAACCGCAACATCGCAACTTTCCGATGCCGTGCCCGGATCTGCACGCGCTTCATCTCAAGCGCGACCTCGTCGGCCTCGCGTTGCTCTTTGCCGGCGCGTTCGTCCTCTACGCCGCCTCCACGCCGCGCAGCGTGATGCTGGAGGACGACGGCCTGTTCATCACCCTCGCGACATTTGCCAGCGTTGGACACCCGCCCGGCTATCCCCTGTACATCCTGCTCGGTCATCTCGCCTCGCTGGCGCCATTCGGCAGCGTGGCTTGGCGGGTACACGCGCTGAGCGGGTTGATGGGCGCGTTCACCGGCGCCTGCATCGCCTACCTCGTGTTGCGCCGCACCGGCAACCGCCCCGCCGCGTATTTGGCCGGCGCGGCCCTCGCGGTCTCCGAGCATTTTTGGTCGCAGGCGATCATCGCCGATGTGTACACCACCAACACCGCGGTGGTATTCCTGACGCTGGTCCTCGTGCAGGAAGCGGTCGCGAATCGGAGTGCGCGGCTTTGGGTCGCGGCCGCGGTGATATACGGTCTGGGCCTGGCCAATCACTATCCGCTGTTGCTTCTAAGTAGCCCTCTCTTTCTCGCGTACGCCATCGGGGCGAGAGAGGATTTTTACCGTAGGATTCACTACCTGCTTCCCCTCGCGCTACTCCCTGCGGCCGCGCTCTACGGCTGGATGGTGTGGCGTTCTCTCCAGCCATTGCCGGTCAATTTCTTGGGGCCCATTCAGTCGTGGGGCGCGTTCTTCGCCTTCATCGACCGCAGCATCTACGGGCACATCGATCAGAACATCAACGCCGGCCTTTCCGACAAGCTGTTATACGCCAAACACTTTGCGACGCAGGCGCTGTTGCAATTTGGCGTCGCGGGCGGGATCGTCGCGCTGTGGGGCGCGTTCTCGCGGTATCGGGCCGGCTGGCGTCTCGTGCTCGCGTGCGAGGTGCTCGCATTTGCCGCGAGCAGTTTTTTGATCATCGCCATGCTCGGCTTCAATTACGAACCCCTCCGAATCTACACTTTCCGGCCGTATCCGCTGGTCGCGTACTGCATTTTCGCGCTCTGGATGGGCTATGGCCTGCACGCATTGATGCGAAGCGTGCGCGACTGGCGCGAGCCGTTGCTTCCGGCGATCTGTGTCGCGGGCGCGCTCGTCGTGGCGGCCCTCGGCGTCTATAACGGGAAGCGCAACTACCGTCCGCACGACCGATTCGCAGAGGAGCAGGCGCAGGCCATGCTCGACATCGCCGAGAAGGATACCGCCTTTGTGCTGTATGCCGATTCGTACGTCGGCCCGATGACCTATCTCCACTACGTAGAGGGACGGCGTCCAAACCTCCGCCTGCTGGAGTATCACGGCTTGGTCTTCAGCGACAAGATCGTGAATCCCTTGGCGACGACCGAACAAAAGACCGCCGCGTGGGCCGAATTTCTTCGGGATGCGGATCAACCGGTGTATTCCCTGTGGTTCGGCCCGGCCTTCTCGGCGGCGGGCCTCGCGCATTTGGGATTTTTTGTCGAAGTCAATAGGGCCGTCGGCTCGGGGCGAATCCAGATCCGGGGCAACGACAAGGCCAAGGAGTACTTCGGGAAACTGATCGCGATGCCAAAGCCGAAGGACTTGCCGAATGCCATACATCGCAATGATATGCTGCGCGCCTACGGAGAGTATCTGGGTCTCGCGCAAGTGGACGAGCAGTCCGCGATGAACGATTACGTCGCCGATGTCCTGCCGCTGGCAAAAGGCAATTACTGGTCGCTGATGGGCATGTGCATGGCACTCGCGGATCAAGGAGGCGACCGCCCCTTAGACCTGGCGGAAACCTATCTGCAAAAAGCCTTGCAACTCGCGGGGGACGACCGCGGCAAGGAGGCCCGGGCAAAGGAATACTTCGTAGCGGGACAGATCGCGCGGCGGAAGGGGAATACCCGCAGGGCACTGAATTTGTTCCGCAAGTCCTTGCAGATCGACAAGGAGGCGTCTAACCCATCCCATCAGGCACTCAAAGAGATGAGGGCCTTAGGT
The DNA here is from genome assembly GCA_965242535.1 of Candidatus Latescibacterota bacterium. GTDB lineage: Bacteria > Latescibacterota > UBA2968 > UBA2968 > UBA2968 > VXRD01. The sequence goes on along the minus strand of OZ251458.1, from coordinate 1,677,468 downwards.
CGACGATAAAATCGGGAAACGGAATGACCGAACGCGATAAACGACAGAAACGACTGGAAGAGCGCATCAACTTGCACAATCGGGCCCCGCCGTGCCCGTTGACCGCGATGCCTTTGTATTGAACCGATTGTTTTTTTTGATGTAGGACTTCAAAATTGAGGAGCGAACATGCTGAACCGTTTGACCCATTTGCTTCCTGACCTCCGCAACCGGGAGGCGCAGATCGCCCTGTTGACACTGACCGCGCTCATGGCGATCCTCGCGCCAGATCCAGCCTCCGCACAGACAACGCCGACCTTTGGCACGGCAACGGTGCCGGACACGACCTATACGGTGAATGTGGCGGTCTCGGATACCCTGCCCGTTGCCGGTGCCGGCGCGTTGACCTACACGTTGACCCCTGATCTGCCGGCGGGGCTGACGTACAAAGCCGCCACTTTGGGCCACGGGGGCATCATCGCGGGCGTGCCGACGACCGCCGCATCTGCGACGACCTACACGCTGACGGCGACCGATGCGAGCAATGCCACGGCCACGCTGACGTTCACCATCTCGGTGACAGCGATTGTGACGATCCCCGACGCCAACCTGCGTGCGGTGGTCTTGGACAGCTTGAACAAATCGGCGGGTGATACGATCACCAATGTCGATATGTTGGGCTTGACCCGGCTCGACGCGCCGAACAAGGGCATCAGCGATTTGACCGGGCTGAAATTTGCAACCCAGTTGGATATATTGGATCTGAGTAACAACACGTTCTCAGACCTCTCTCCTCTCACAGGCTTAACCGAGTTGACAGTTCTAATCCTTCGCGGCAATAGGGTCTCGGATCTTTTGCCGCTCTCGGGCTTAACCAAGTTGACATACCTAAATCTTCGCGGCAACGACAATAGGGTCTCGGATCTTTTGCCGCTCTCGGGCTTAACCAACCTGACAGATCTGCGCCTTCGCGGTCACGGCAACAGGTTCTCGGATCTTAGGCCTCTCTCAGACTTAATCAAACTGACACGCCTGAACCTTGGTGGTCACAGCAATAGGATCTCGGATCTTTCGCCGCTCTCGGGCTTAACCGAGTTGACATACCTGAACCTTGGTGGTCACAGCAATAGGATCTCGGATCTTAGGCCTCTCTCGGGCTTAACCAACCTGATAGATCTGTACCTTCACGGCACAAGCAACAGGTTCTCGGATCTTTCGCCGCTCTCGGGCTTAACCAACCTGATAAGGCTGGAACTTAGGGGCAACCGCATCTCGGATATCTCTCCATTGACGTTAAACACGGGATTGGGGAGTGGCGACTATGTCGATGTGCGGGGCAATCCGTTGAGTGCCCTCTCGCGTGGGACGCACATTCCCACCCTGACGGGCAACAGCGTTACGGTATGGTTTGATACGCTCTCTGTGGCGCGCTTGGTGAAAGTCTCGGGGGATGGGCAGACAGGTACCGCTGGCGCGGCTTTGGCGGATTCGCTTGTCGTGAAAGTGCAGAGTAAGAACGACGCGACATATCTGTATAGACTGTGCCACTGGGCAGGTGTTTGCACGGAAAGTGCCGAAAACGATGCGACACATCCGTATAGAAACTTACCGGTCACCTTTTCGGTCGCGGCGGGCGGTGGGAGGCTCAGTGCCACATCCGACACGACGGATTACGATGGCTTCGCACGAACCCGGTTGACGTTGGGGACAACGGTCGGCATGGACACCGTGAAGGCATTTGTGGAAGGGGCGAGCGATACGCTGATCTTTACCACCATGTCTCCAAGGTCCGTGACGATCGCCGATGCCAACCTGCGTGCGGTGATTGGGGACAGCTTGAGCATATCGCCTGACAGTACGATTACCAATGCCGATATGTTGGGCTTGACCCGGCTCGACGCGCCGAACAAGGATATCCGCGATTTGACCGGGCTGGAGTTCGCAACCAAACTGGATACGCTGGATTTGAGTAACAACAGCATTTCGAATATCGATTCCCTCGCTGGCCTAACCCGGCTGAAAAAGCTGTCTCTGGGCGGCAATCGCATCGCCGATATCGATTCGCTTGCGCGGTTGACCGAGCTGACATGGCTGTGGCTTTCCTACAACGCCATCGCCGATATTTCGTCCCTTGCGAATTTGACCGATCTGACATGGCTGGGGTTGAGTGACAATCGCATCTCGAATATCTCGTCCCTTGCGAATTTGACCCACCTGACGCGGCTGGGGCTTTCCAACAATCGCATCTCCGACCTTTCGCCATTGAGATCAAACGCGGGATTGGGGAGTGGAGACCGAGTTGATGTGCGGGGCAACCCGTTGAGTGCCGCATCGCGCACCACGCACATTGACAGCCTTACGACCAAAGGCGTTACGGTGAGGTATGACTCGCTCACTGTGGCGCGTCTGGTGAAATTTTCAGGGGATGGACAGATCGGTAAAGTCAACACGGCGTTGGCGAATCCGTTTGTGGTGAAAGTGGAGGATCAAAACAGACGCGGATACGCCGGGCTACCGGTCACCTTTTCGGTCACAGCAGGGGGTGGATCGCTCAGCGCGTCGACCGATACCACCGATGCCACGGGTCAGGCCGAGACGATCTTGACCTTGGGGCCGACCGCGAGCACGCACACATGTTCGGTTTCCGTGGCAGGGCTCTCGCAGACCTTGACGTTCACCGCGACGTTGCCCACGCCGGACTTCGATGGCAATGGTCGGGTGAATTTTGCGGACTTCATGGCCCTTGCGAGTAAAATGGGGTCTGTTCAAGGTCGAGGTTCTTATGAGGTGAAGTACGATTTGGACGGCGATGGCGTAATCGGCATGGGCGATTTTAGGATATTGCTGTCCCAATTTGGCGATGGCAAGCGTGACGATGAAAAATAGTAGGGCGTCATGACGATCAAACACGAGCCCGGGTTCGCAATGAACTCGGGCTCAATTTTGTATCGGACAGACACGGGGGCCTAATCCCTACGGGTTAGATGGTCAGATTTCTTTTTTGTCTCTATTGTCTTGCAAAACCGTCCGTTGTATAATGCTGTAGGACCAAACGCTTGAGACGAGCAACGACGGACAACTCGAAATCAAATGGGCATAAAATGGCGAAGAGAGCACCTGCAAACAGGACGCGCAGATCGCCCGCATCGCGGAGCAGGCGAGCGACACGGGAAACGCGGCGGCATCGACCGCGTCGCGAATCGCGCACCCTGACGCGGTGGAACGCGATGGGCATTCTCGCGCTCGGCCTGCTGGTGGTCGGCAGCTACTTCCCGGCGTTCTTTGCCGGTTTCGTCTGGGATGATCGCGTCTTCACCGAGGCCCGTGCGGTCCGAGACTTGGACGGTCTGTGGCGCATCTATTTTTCGCCCGCAGAGATCGAGGACGAGGCGCACTACTGGCCGCTGGTCTATACGACCTTTTGGCTGGAGCACAAGTTGTGGGGGTTCGATCCGACCGGCTATCACGTCGTCAATATTTTGTTGCACCTCGTCAACACCTTGCTCCTTTGGCGTCTCATCGCGCGGCTGAACGTGCCCGGCGCGTGGATCGTTGCGGCGGTGTTCGCGGTTCATCCCCTGCACGTGGAATCCGTCGCCTGGGTGATCGAGCGCAAGGACATGCTCTCGGGGATGTTCTATCTCGCCGCGTTTTCCGCCTATATCCGCTTTGTAGCGGAACGCCGTTCGAGACGTTATCTCCTCGCACTCGCGCTGTTCGCGCTGGGCCTGTTGTGCAAGTCCATCGTGGTCACGCTACCGGCGGCACTGTTGATTTATCACGGGTGGCAACGCGGGCGCGTCATCGGCGCGGATCTGATCCGGCTTTCGCCGTTCTTCGCGCTGGGGCTGATCGCCGCGGTCGCAGACGTGTCATTCGCCGCGTCGAGAGAACCCCTCGCCCTCGGCTATTCCATGCTCGAGCGGGTGCTCATCGCGGCGCGCGCCCTGTGGTTCTACGCGGGCAAATTGCTGTGGCCAGTGGATTTAGCGGTCATCTATCCCCATTGGGAGGTGAACGCCGCGGATCCGTGGGCATGGGGCTATGTCATAACCGCTTTTGCAGTGGTCGCGGCACTCTATGGCTTTCGGCATCGGATCGGGCGAGGTCCGCTGTCCGGCGTGCTGTTCTTCGCGGTGACGCTATCGCCCGTGCTCGGCTTTGTCGATTTCGGGTACATGCAGTTCTCCTTTGTCGCGGATCGTTACCAATATCTGGCCGGCATCGGGTTGCTGGTCGTGCTCATAAGCACTGCGACTTATGGCGTGGGACGCTTGCCGGAGGGATGGCGAAAGGGCGCGGCGGGCGTCGCTGTGGTCGCGCTGGTCGCCATGGGGATTTTGACCTATCGGCAGGCGGGCATCTACCGGGATGGCGTGACCTTCTTCAATCACATCATCGCACACAATCCCACGGCGCGGGAAGCCCATCGCAATTTGGGCGAGGCATTGACCAAGCAGGGGCGTTGGGAAGAAGCCCTCGCCGCCTTTCGCGTCGCCGTAGAGCAGAATCCAAACGAAGCCCGCGAGCACTCCAATGTCGGAGCCGCGCTGATCATGACCGGCCGGCGCGACGAAGCCGAAGAGCCGTTTCGCCGCGCCCTGAAGCTCGATCCGCGCTCGAAGTACGCCCTCCAGAATTTTGCCGCGCTGGAGGTCAAACGGCAACGCTACGGCGAAGCGCTTGATCTCTATCGCCGCCTCGTGGCGGTCACTCCCCGCAACCCGAGTGCCCACCACGGCGTCGGCACCGCGCTGTACTACTTGGGCAGGCTCGACGAATCACTCGCGGCATTAGAGCGTGCGTTGGCCCTAGACCCGATGCGCGAGGACATCCGGACCAACCGCGACGAGGTGCGGGCGGTCTTGCGAAAACGCGGGCAATAACAAAAAAAAATAAAATGGCAAAAAGAACACCTGCAAACAGGACGCGCAGATCGTCCGCATCGCGGCGAAACAACGCCCCTCAATCGCTGTGCGTAACATCCAGGGAAAATATACGAGATTGAATTATTGTTGGCCTTATGTGATGCAATATGCTCCTAGCGGTCAATCCCCTTGCCGTTCCACAGTTCTTCAGAGAAGGCATCCCAACCCGTGCCATCCCAAAAGACCATCCGATAACGCCATCACGCACAGCGCGCAAGTCCGTCTCGCAACCCACATCCATTTTGCAACCCATCTTGTAGGCTGGCGTATGTCGTGGTGCTACAAAAGCGATTTGCGCTGTGCCTAGCCCCTCGGCGCATGAGAGCGGCATTTTTGAACTGCTCGGGCAGTTGTACCCCGCTCGCCTACTTTTTTTTGCTGTTGAAAAAAAGTAGGTCGCCGAAGGCATCGAAGGCAACCAACAATGCTGTAGGACCAAACGCTTGAGACAAGCAACGACGGATAACTCGAAATCAAATGGGCATAAAATGGCGAAGAGAACACCTGCAAATAGGACGCGCAGATCGTCCGCATCGCGGCGAGGCCGCAGGCGATCGACACGGGAAACGCGACGGGATCGACCGCACCGCGAATCGCGCAAATTGACGCGGCGGGACGCGATGGGCATTCTCGCGCTCGGCCTGCTGGTCGGCATCGGCTATTTGCCGGCCATGCTGTGGGGCGGCTTTGTTTGGGACGACAGCATCATCACCGATGCCCCGCCGATTCGAGAGCTGTCCGGCCTGTGGCAGATTTGGTTCTCGCCTGGCGCGTTGAAGATGTGGGAAGGGCATTACTGGCCGCTGGTCTATTCGACCTTTTGGCTGGAGCACAAGTTGTGGGGGTTCGCCCCGGCCGGGTATCACGTCGTCAATGTTTTGTTGCACCTCGTCAACACCTTGCTCCTTTGGCGTCTCATCGCGCGGCTGGACATCTCCGGCGCGTGGATCATCGCCGCCGCGTTCGCCATCCATCCCCTGCACGTGGAATCCGTCGCCTGGGTGATCGACCGCAAAGACTTGCTCTCGACCCTGTTCTATCTCGCCGCGTTTTCCGCCTATACCCGCTTTGTGGCAACGCGCGATCCGAGACCCTACTTCCTCGCCCTATTCCTGTTCGCGCTGGGGATGCTGTGCAAATCCATTGTCGTCACCTTGCCGTTGGCGTTGTCGATCTATCACTGGTGGCAGCAGGGCCGCGTGACCGGCGCGGACGTGTTTCGGCTCATCCCCTTCTTTGCGGTGGGGCTGTTCATCGCCCTCGCGGACGCATCGTTTTACCGATCCAACGAAGTCATCTCCTTTGGGTACTCGTTCCTCGAACGGGTGCTCATCGCGGCGCGCGTCCTGTGGTTTTACGCGGGCAAATTGCTGTGGCCGACTGGCTTGGCCGTCGTCTATCCCCGTTGGGAAATCGACGTTGCGGACCCGCTGGCGTGGGCCCATGTCGCGGCCGCAGGGGCCGTCGTGGCATCGCTCTATGTTTTTCGGCATCGGATCGGACGAGGGCCACTGGCCTGCCTGCTGTTCTTCGCTGTGACGCTGTCGCCCGTGCTCGGGTTTGTGGACTTTGGGTACATGCAGTTCTCCTTTGTCGCGGATCGGTATCAGTACTTGGCCGGCATCGGGGTGTTGCTCGCGGTCATTGGCGCGGCGGCGCATGGCGTGGGGCAACGGGCGGGCGCGTGGCAAAAGATCGCACTGGCGGTCGCGGCGGGCGCACTCTGTGCGATGGGCGTTTTGACCTGGCGGCAATCGGGCATCTATCGGGACAAAGTGACCTTCTGGAGCCACGTCAGCGCGCACAATCCCACCGCGCCGATCGCCGCTTACAACCTCGGCACGGCATTCAGCGAGGTCGGGCGGTTGGACGAGGCAGAGGAACACTTGCACCACGCCCTAACGCGCGATCCCGGCCATGAAAACGCGCTCCAAAATCTGGGATCCGTGCTGGTTCGGATGTCGCGCAACGACGAGGCGGTGGAGACCTATCGCCGACTCGTCGAGATCGATCCCCGCAACCCGGCGGCGCATTCGGGCATGGGCATCGCGCTCTACTACTTGGGGCGGACGGACGAGGCGTTGCAAAGCGTCGACCGCGCCCTCGCCATCGATCCGAACTTTCAAGAGGCGCTCACCAACCGCAAAGGCATGCCGCAGGTCAAAGCACACGCAGACGCAGGCGTGGCATTCATGGCGCGAGGCAAATTCGACGATGCGGAGAAACATTTGCGCTACGTCCTGAAAATCGACCCCAAATACACCATCGCCCTCCAAAACCTGGCCTTGTTGCAACTCAAGCGTCAGCGTTACGACGAGGCATTGGAACACTATCGCCGACTCGTCGAACTAAACCCGGACAACGCGGCGGCGCATTCGGGCATGGGCATCGCGCTCTACCACTCGGGCAATGTTGAGGACGCGCTGGCGAGTTTGGACCGCGCGCTAGCTCTCGATCCGACGCTCGAGGATGTGCGGGCCAATCGGGAAGTGATGCGGCAAAAAAAAGCGATCGGGGATTAAGCGGATGACGAGGATTGCGGTCTCGCGCTCAAACGCGATTTGAACGCGGCCGAGGATTTGGCAAAGTACGGGCGTAAAATGTTACGCCCCGACGCGTCCCCATCCGTTGTAGGGACAGGCCCCCGTGCCTGTCCTCTGATGGATAGCAGAGATCCGTTGCCCCACTCGGCCGCCCAAAAGCGAATCTCGGATGAAACGGAGGACGCAGATGGAGAGACGAGGTTTGGGTCGTGTTGACAATGGAGATATTTTTGGTTACTGTATGTCTGTCAAAACTCACCCCATCCTCGAATATTTGTCCACGGGATTGCCATACAACGAGGGAAATTGCCATGACCGAAGATATTAGCCCTTTGTTGCGTCATTGGCCCTACGATCCGAAAAACAGCATTCGCAAAATCATCTCGTCCCGAGGCGTGGAAAAAATTCAAGTGCGCGTAGATCAAGGGCCGTTTCAAGGCATTTTGCAGATGGAACTCGACGGTCGCCCCGACGGTCGCAAGCCCCACAACAGCGCGTTCGCTCTGGATCATTTCTACGACAGGCTTCATCGTTTTGTCGAAGAACGCGGCACGGCCGACGGGTTCTCCCTCGAGGAATCGCACTGCCGCGAGTTGTTCGACGAGAGTCGATTGCTCTACGAGCGTTACGTATTCTTGCTCCAAATACGCGACTACGACCGCGTCATCCGCGATACGGAGCGCAACATGGATCTGTTTCGCTTTGTCAACCAATACGCCGCCGTGCGAGAAGATCGCCTCAATTTGGAAAAATGGTGGCCCTATGTGTTGCGTATCCACGCCATCGCCCGCGTGATGATCGCCACGCAAGACCACGACTACATGGCCGGCATCCGGATTATCCGAGACGTACTCGACGAGATCGAAAACTTGGACGAAGTAGATGCCGAAGAGTTTTTCACCGAAAAACGCCGATCCGTCGAATCCCTCACCGAACTGCTCGAAGAACTCGACAAACGGCGCCCCCTCACGGAATCCGAACGCCTGCAACGAGAATTGCACGCCGCCATCGACAGCGAAGAATTTGAACGCGCCGCCGAACTCCGAGATCGCATCAACGGCTTGGAAACGTGAGCATCCCCCAATTTCCTTGACAGAACGCGCCGAAGGCCGTATTTTTTTGCCTCATTAAAAACAGAGCGAGAACCATGACACATTCAACCACCCCATCCCTTCTCAGCACAACGGTCGTCGTAGGCCGCGTCGTCGTACGCGTACCCATGCAATGGGGGGATTGATGGTCGTAGCGCAACAACATCTCGCCCGTCATTGCATACCCGATGCGATGGCGGGCTTTTTTGTTTTAACTTTCACTCAGGAGATTTTACAATGGCGATCACACCGCAGCCCGGGGCTTATGACAAGGGCGCATCCCGCGAAATGAGCGGCGCGGATATTTTGGTCGAAAGTCTCATGCGCGAGGGCGTGGAAGTGCTCTTTGGCTATCCCGGCGGGGCCAGCATGGAAATGCACCAGTCCCTCACGCGCTCCAACATCCAAGTGGTGTTGTGCCGGCACGAGCAGGGCGAAATTTTTGCCGCAGAGGGGTATGCCAAAGCCTCGGGCAAAATCGGCGTGTGCATGGCGACCTCCGGGCCGGGCGCGACCAACTTGGTCACGGGCCTGGCCGATGCCAAAATGGACTCCGTGCCCCTCGTCGCCATCACGGGCCAGGTCCCCACGGCGGTCATCGGCCGCGACGCGTTTCAGGAGACCCCCATCATCGAAGTCACGCGGCAGATCACCAAACACAACTATTTGGTGGACCGCATCGAAGACATCCCCCGCGTGGTCAAAGAGGCGTTTTACATCGCCTCGTCCGGCCGGCCTGGCCCCGTGCTGATCGACATTCCCAAAAACGTGCAGCAGAGTTTTTGCGCGCCCGAGTTCCCGGAAAACGTCGCCATCCGCAGCTACAAACCCAACGCATTCCACGCCGGCCAAGCGCAGATTCGGAAAGTCGCCCAAGCCATTTTTGAAGCCAAACGCCCACTGATTTACGCGGGCGGGGGCATCGTGACGGCCAATGCGTCGGCAGAACTTCGGGAGTTCGCCAAAAAGACGCACATCCCGGTGGCGCAAACCCTCATGGGACTCGGCGTGTTTCCGCAAACGGACCCGCAGTCTTTGCAGATGTTGGGCATGCACGGGTCTGTGTACGCCAACTACGCGATCAACCACGCGGATTTGCTGCTCGCATTTGGCGTGCGCTTTGACGACCGGGTGACGGGCAAACTCGAAGAATTTTGCAAACACGGGCGCATCGTGCATATCGACATCGACCCTTCCGAGATCAACAAAAACAAAGTCGCCCATTTGCCCATCGTCAGCGACATCAAATACGCCCTGCGAGAGCTCAACCGCATCGTCGAACCGGGCGACTACGGGGACTGGCGAGACGAGATCGAAACGTGGCGCGAAAAACACCCCTTCACATACAAAGATGTCGAGGATTTGATTTTGCCCCAGCACGCGATAGAAACCCTGTACAAAATGACCGATGGCAAGGCCATCATCTCCACGGGGGTGGGCCAACACCAGATGTGGGCCGCGCAATTTTACCCCTTTGACGAACCGCGCCAATGGCTTACGTCCGGCGGCTTGGGCGCGATGGGATTTGGCTTGCCGGCCGCCCTCGGCGCACAACTCGCCTTTCCAGACGCGCTCGTCGTCGACATCGATGGCGACGGCAGTTTTGCGATGAACGTGCAGGAATTGGCGACCCTGTACGCGGAAAAAATTCCCGTCAAGGTCATGATCCTCAACAACCAGCACTTGGGCATGGTGGTGCAATGGGAAGATCGGTTTTACAAAAGCAACCGCGGGCACACGTTCATCGGCGACCCCGAAGCCGCGCAGGCGCACCAAGACATGAACATCCCGCCGAACCACGCGATTTTCCCCGACTACGTCACCGTCGCAAAAGGCTTTCGCGTGCCCGCCGAACGGGTGATGCACAAAGCAGAGGTCGTGCCCGCCATCGACCGCATGATCTCCGCCACCGGCCCCTATTTGCTCGATGTGGTCGTGCCCTACCAAGAACATGTGTTGCCGATGATCCCCTCGGGCATGACATTCGCCGATATTATCACGGAATGAGGATCAGCGGTCAGTCCCAACGCCCAACTCCAAGCAAGCCGCGATCAACCCCATCAATCGTAGGGACATATCCTCGTGCCTGTCCGCGGCCCCAAAGGCGTAAGCCACAAAAGGCACAGAAGCCACAAAAAGCACAGAAGACACAAAAGGCACAGAAGACACAAAAGGCACAGAAGCCACAAAAGGCACGGGCGGGGTACAACTGCCCCAGCAGTTCAATCGCTTTTGTAACAGGACGACATGCGTTGGCCTGCAAGGTGGGTTGCAACAAAGAAGTGCGTTGCGAGACGGACTTGCGCGCTGTGCGTGATGGCTTTGTTTGATGGGCTTTTGGGATGGCATGTTGGGCGATGGTTTAATTGACGTACGGCATCACGGTCGTCACGCTAGTAAAAAATTGAAATCCACAATTATTTAATTTACGGAGTAGTAAATGAATGTGACAGACCAGCAGATCGAACATTTCCATCGCCAGGGATTCTTCTTTATTCCAAACCCTTTGGGCGATGGGGCGATGTACGAGATCGACCGCCGCGAGCGGGCGGTTGAACCGACGTGGCTGAAAACCGATTGGCGAGCCGGTTTTAATCCCGGTGCCTGTCGGTTTTTTTTGGTCGGCGAGCCGCTCTTGCAGGCGGTGGAGCATCCGGATCTCGTGAATCTGGCGCAACGCATTTTGGGATGTGGAGATGTACATGTGGGCGCGTGCGGGTTGGGCGATGCGTCTAAAATCGCGTCCGCAGACGGGCGGTTGCAGCAACGAGTCCACTGGCACGCCGATGGTGGGCCGGAGGTCGGGCAAGTCTCGGTCCGCACCGCATTGGACAGGCACGATCCGTCCAACGCCCCGTTGCGCGTTTTGCCCGGCACCCATGCGAGGCCCCACGAGGAAGTCGAGGAAGAATTGCGACAGATCGAAATCGCCACCGGGCAACACGACGAAATGCCCGAGCTGTTTTTCGCCAAACACCCTTGCGAAGTGGAAATCGTTCTCGACCCGCGCTGGTCCCTCGTCTGGACGCCGAGTTGCTGGCATGCCACGGGCGTGAAAACCGCGGCCGGGCCTAGGCGGGCGATGGCGTGGAATTACTTCCCCCCCGGTGGCCGCAAGCGAGACGCAGATGCCCTAAAGCACGTGATCGAAAACTGGGAGGACTGGTCAGACGCGCGCAAGCGGCTATGGGGACTCATCGCGTAAGGCGCCTGCTGCACAAAATCGCCAAGGCGCCGATGGCATACATCCCGCCACCCATGAGGAAAATCGCGTCCGACGACAAAGCCATCTGTTGCGTCATCCACCCGAGCATAGGCCCTGTTGCCGAGCCAAAATCGAACGCCGTCACATAGCCCGCGACAGCGCGCGATCCGCGCAGGCCGGACTCGGCGGTCGTCACCACGGTCGCGCCGACCCCGCACAGAAAGAACACCACCACGCACGCCATCCACACCCCCGCTTGAGGCGCGATAGACGCAGAGATCAGCGCCAACACGCCGATAAAAAAATAAGTAACCGCGCTCCACCGCCGCCCCAAGCGGTCGCTGATACGCCCGAGAAAAGGCGCGCCGACCGCGTCGATAACCCACCGCGAAGACAGCAACGCGCCGTTCAAGGTGGCCGCGCCAATGACCACGCCCAGTACGGTCAGGGATGTGCCCACGATTTCCACGAGAACCGCGCCCAAGGTCGACATCACGATCCCCGGCCCGACGCATCCGATCACAAAGCCGCAAATCATCAACTCGGGACTCCAGCCCGCGTCCTCGGGCTTTTCCCTCGCCCTCGCTTCCCGCGAAACCGCGCGCCGCGCCAGCCAACCCAAAGGCGTTCCCAGCAATGAGATGATCGCAAACAAAAAGAGCGCGACTGCGAACCCAATGACGTCGTGGCCCAGCCCGCCCCCAAAATTGCCGCCTACGGACCCCAAGCGCGAGATCCCGTTGTAATACCCCATCCGATGGCCGATCACGTCGGGGGACGACGTCTCCACCACGGTCATCAAACCGATTTGGCGGATAAACGACCACGCCAAGCCCCACAGCATGCGCGCGACGAGCAAGACAAAAAAAGAGGTGACAACGCCGTACACAGCCGTCAACGCGCCGCCGAGAATCAATGCGGCGATCAGCAACTTCGTCACCGGATAACGCCGACACAACTTTTCGGCCAACGTATTGGCAACGAGGCGCACCCATCGGTTCACGGACAAAATGAGGCCGACCTGATAGGGCATTAGCCCGAACTCGGCGTAATGCACTGGCAACACCGCGTACAACATCTGGTCGCCCAATAGGGAAAACGCCGTCGCCAATGCGATGAACACCACAGCTCGCGATGACTGCATCGCCGCTCCAAGATTACCGTTCTCCAAAACCGTACGGGCGAAAAATTTTACGCCCGTACGCAACATTTTTTGCCCGACAGATCATTCAAAGACGAGTGGCGTCGGCGATGATCGCTTGGATATCCACGATCCCGCACCCCGGCCCTTGCGGGATGGTCATCTCGCCGTCTCGAATTTCGAGCGCGGGGGCGAACCAATCGCGGTATTTTTCAATCCCTCGTTTGTATTCCTGATACCGCCCGATATCCGGCGTTATCGCGGCAAAGAGGAGCATGTAGATGAACCCGAAGCCGCCCGAGATGTGAACCGTCGTCGGCATGCCGGCCAGGGCCGCCATGCGCGCGACGCGCGTCGAGCGAATCAGGCCGCCGTAATAGTGCAAATCGGGCTGGACGATGTCCACGCCGCGGTTGGCGATCATCCAGCGAAACCGCCGGTCGCTAAATTCCTGCTCGCCCCCGGAAACCGGAATGTCCAGCGCGTCTGCGACGGCCTTCGTGTCTTCGAGATGGTCAAACGGGCAGGGTTCTTCAAAATACACCGCGCCGATAGCTTCGAGCATGCGCCCGACTTCAATCGCTTGCGGGGGATCGTAGGAGCTGTTGGCATCCGCGTGAATGTCGATCGCATCGCCGAGGGTTTTGCGCGACAAGGCGATCAACGCCGGCGTGCGCCCGGGCATGGCGTCTCGGTTTTTGCTCATGCGCCCGCCGATTCTAAATTTTATGGCCCGCGCGCCCGTCTCGTCGATCAGGCGTTGCAAATAAGCCACTTCCTCTTCGGCGGTGCTGTCCCGCCGCCCGCTCGCCACGTAAAAGGCCGCGCGATCGCGCACCGCGCCGCCCATGAGTTCGGGGATGGATTTTTGTGCCACGCGCCCGAGCAAATCCAACAGGGCCATCTCGACCCACGCCACGCAACACCAGAAAATCAACCCCTGCAATTTGTAATTGCTTTTGTGCCGATACACGCCCCACAACAAGTCTTCGAGGGCGCGGGCGTCTTTTCCGATGAAGTAGGGAATGACCAACTGATCGAGGATCGGATGCGCGTATCGCGCCCGGCCATTGGTAAATGCCAGTCCCTCCGCGCTGTCTGTGGAACGGACGTGGACGTAGTATTCCCGGTCGTCTTTGAGCAGTTGGATGGACGCGATAGTGACCGGTTCCGTCAGCCCGTCCAAGATCAGAACGGGTTTTGCCGCGGCCGCGTCTAATGCTGCGATACTCGGGGTTGGAATCATGGATGGCCTCCGCTACGCATTTTGGATCTTTTTTGGAGTTCTTCAAAATACACAGCCCGATCGACGGGCATTTCGACCCAGTCGTCCTGCCATGACGACAAAAACATCGCATTGGTCAATTCCACGCCGCGAATGCCGCCGATGCCAATCATGCCAATTCTCATCTTTTCCACACGCCTCCTCCTTTGCACCATGTCTCCCAAATTTCCCGTCATTCCCGCATCCGACCGACTTTTGGGCGGTTAAATTCCGAGATGTACGCTCGCCTGTCAAGGAGTTTGACCGAGGGCGGATTCCAGTGATACCCGAGATTTGAACGGTGGGACGAGATCGCCGAAGAGATCGATGCTCGGGAAGATGGTGTTGAAGATTCAGAGGAGGTTCGGCCCCGCTTGCTGGGAGAACCTCCCTAGTTTTATACTGATACAACGGATATAGCGACCGAGAAACAAAGCCATCATTTCCAACTTTGTCGAGTGTCAACCATGAAAATTTACGCGCTCATTCTTTTTGCGGTTTCATTTGTCAACCCGTCGCGCCCATACATTACATTTCCCAAAAAAATGAAAAAGCAGTATCTTTGGGAAGTGGGCAACCCGCTCACCCCATCAACCGTAGGGACTCCGCATCTTGCCACCCTCCATTTATTTGGCTTGAGGAGTGGTCAGCCCGCTCACCCCATCACCCGTAGGGACAGGCCCCCGTGCCTGTCCTCGCGACCGCCAAGCCCGCTAGTCGAGGAGCCATCCCCCATGCCCGTATTAAAAATCGGGCTTCCCTCTGGAAGTCTTCGAGAATCCACACTCAATTTGTTTGCCAAGGCCGGCTACCGCATCCACGCCAGCCATCGGTCGTACACGCCCGTCATTGACGATCCCGAACTCGAGGGCTTGTTTTTGCGCGCCCAAGAAATTGCCCACTATGTCGAACGCGGCGTGCTCGACATCGGCTTGACCGGCATCGACTGGATCCGCGAAAACGAAGCCGACGTGGTCGAACTCGCCGAACTCGCGTATAGCAAAGCCACCTCGCAACCCGGCCGTTGGGTCATCGCCGTGCCCGAAGACTCCGGCATCCAAACCCTTCGAGACTTGCAGGGCAAGCGCGTCGCCACCGAACTGGTCACGGCCACGCGCAACTACCTCAAAGAGCAGGGCATCGCCGCCGAAGTCGAATACTCGTGGGGATCCACCGAGGCCAAAGTCCGCGTGCCCGGCCTGGTCGATGCCATTGCCGAAATCACCGAAACCGGCTCGTCATTGCGCGCCAACAAATTGCGCGTTGTCGAAACCATGTTTGAAACCACGCCTCGGCTGATCGCCAACAAACGGACGTGGGCCAATGCGTGGAAGCGCGAAAAGGCGCGCAACATCGCCACCCTCCTCATCGGCGCGTTCAACGCCGAAGCCAAAGTCGGCCTCAAAATGAACGTGCGCCGCGGGGACCTCGCGCACATCGTCAAAAACCTGCCCGCGCTCAACGATCCCACCGTGGCCAACTTGCTCGACAAAAACTGGGTCGCCATCGAAGTCGTCGTGGATGAACGCGTCGTGCGCGACATCATCCCCAAACTCAAAAAATTGGGCGCCGAAGGCATTATCGAATACCCCCTCAACAAAGTGATTTACTGAACGAAAACAGACTGGATTCCGAATTTTGGCAAAATGACAGCCGGCGTAGCCAACGCCAATGTCCCGTGACTTTTGTCTTTTCCATGCCCGTTCCACCGTCATTCGGATCGCAACTTAGCACACGAGGTTAAACGCCATGCGAAACAAACTGCCCACCCTCTGCCTCATCCTCGTGCTCGTCTTGGGCTGTTCGCTGCGCTTCGTGGGATTGACGCGCGGGACGAGTTCGTTTGTGATGGACGGATCCGGCCAATCCGAGAACGGCGCGGCGTTTTACCATTTTCATCCCGATGAGACCACCGTCATCAACGCCGCTTTGGGCCCCATTGACCCCTTTGCCCCCAAGCTCACCGCGTACGGCTTGTTGCCCGCCTATCTCTTGCGGGGCGTCTTGGAATTTAATCGGATCACCTTCGGGTGGGATTTTGAAAATTCGCCCGATAGCACGCGGTATATCTATACCACCGCTCGGGTGCTAGCCGCGCTGATTTCCTGTTTCACACTGTACCTGGTTTGGCTCTTCGCCCGGTGGTTCGATGAATGGACGGGCCTGTTGGCTGTGTGCGTTGTCGCCGCGGCCCCAGTCGCGATCCAACAAGCGCATTTTTACACTGTGGATAGCGCGTTCGCCCTGCTGGTTCTCGCCTGTATGTACGGCGTGTTGCGTTCACTGGAAGGGTCCAGTTGGCGGTGGTTCGCATTGACGGGCCTCCTGATAGGGCTCTGTGGGTCCGTGCGCCTGATGGGCCTGTCCATGGGCCTCGTGTTGCTGGTCGGCTATGTCATTCGCGAGCGGCAACTCAAAGCCTTCTTCGCCCCCCCGATCTATCTGGCAGGGCTGATAGCGGTGGTCGTGTTGATCGCGCTCCAGCCCTATCTCGCGACCAACTACGACCTGATTTTTCGAGATGCGGATGGCCCGGATTTTGGGTTTTCGCTGAAAGTCGCCCGAGGCGAGTCCCTCACCCCTTGGAACTTGGTGGATGTACACACCACGCCGTACCTCTATCACTGGACTCATCTGTGGCCTTTGGGCGTGGGTTGGCCCCTGACCATCCTCTTTCTCTTAGGATTGTCTTATGGCCTTTGGAAAGTCGATCGGTGCAAAGGGCTGATTCTGCTTTGGGCCGGGATTTATTTTTTTATGATCGGCGGGTTGCATACCAAGCCCATCCGGTATCTCCTGCCCCTGTTGCCCCTCTTCGCCCTCTTGACCGCGGACTTTTGCGTTTGGCTCATCCGCGCTCCGCGGTTTGTTTGGGTGCGGAGATTGGGCATCGCAATTTGCAGTGCGGCGTTCATCTACGGCGCCGTGTACGGCGTTGCGTTTGCCGGTCTCTACGCACGGGAAGACAGTCGCATCCAAGCCGCGCGCTGGATAGAAAACCACATTCCGGCCGGGAGTCGGATCGGCGTCGAACGGGGCGGGTTCTCCATGCGCGGGCTGATCGATTCCAAAAAATACGCCACCAGTATCATCGACGCCGGGACGCTCATTTCCGTGCGCGGCTTCATGACCTGCCAAATCGAACGCCAACATCTCCAAAGCCGCCTGCTCGCTCCGGAGTATCTCGCCATCATAGACGCCAATCGCCACAAACAAATCACCGCCGTACCCGAACTGATCCCGGGCGGCGCGACTTTTTACTCGGCGTTGATGGCAGGCGAGTTGGGATTCGATCTCGTCCAACGCTTTCGGCACTATCCCGCCTTGGGAAGCATCGCATTCGAAGATGATGATGCCCAACCGGCGTTTACCGGCTTCGACCATCCAACGGTCAGGATTTACAAAAAAAGGGATGCCGCGGCATGGCAACGGGGTCAGGCACTCCTGCGAGAACGCCTCTCGTCAAACCCGCATTGCGTCGATTCCCTGCTGGTGACCGCCACTTCCGCCCTCCAATCGGGCGACCTCAACTCGAGCCTGCAAACCACCGAACGGGCCATAGCACAACTGCCGCAATCAAAGCTGGCCCACGTCATCCAAGCGGAGATATACCGGCAGATGGGACGGTCGACGCGAAACGTCTTGGAACCGTATAACGCGGAGACAAAAAAGAGAAACAATCAGCACGTAATTCCGTGGGCGACCGCGAAGAGTTTGGTCGACTTGGGCTTGACCGATTTGGCTCTGTTCGTCCTCGGTTCAGGTGCGCGACAAGCCGCCTATTTTATTTCCAGGGCCGTCGTGGGCATGTCCACTTCCTATATCGACATCGCGATCATACTCTACAACCGCCAAGAAAGGGAAGCGGCGGCGAAAGTCCTCGCGCTATCGACCCAAATCCATCCGCTCCCTCTGGCTTATTTCAACTTGGGATTGATCGCCTTAGAGAACGAGGACTACCCGCGGGCAAAGGCGCGTTTCGAACAATCGTTGCAATTAGACGACAACCAAGCGGCCGCGCATGCGAATTTGGGGAAAATCATGGTCAAATTGCTAACCGATCTGGATAAGGCGCGCTACCACATCAAACGCGCGATTGAACTCGACCCCAACTTAGAGGCCGAATTGGTCGAGTGGAAAAAATTCATACCCGACGGATAACCGCTGAGAAGCCATCTAAAAATTATCGGGACCTACCCCCCTAGCCCCCCTTCCTGCGAGGAAGGGGGGAATCAAGGCATCCTATTTTTGCGATAGGTATGGTTTTGACCTGGGAAAAGCGAATGCTTTTGTGGCTCTCTCAATGGCGGCCCGAGTTTTTAGATGGCTTCTGAGGAATGGCATGATCGACATCATCCAAAACACCAGCGACAGCGCGAAGCTCGACGCCATACTCGCGCGCACCCCCGATTTTTCAGCCGAGCGAGAAGCGGCTGTGCGAGAGATCGTCGCTGCTGTAAAAGAACGCGGCGAGAAATATAAGCGAGGTCGGGACGTCAACCTTTGCAGGAGAGCGTGTCAGACAACCGCTCGCACGGGATTGCGGGTAGAGAGCCTCCCTCTGATTCGGCAAGGGGATTACTGTCACGCGGCGTGAAGTATTGAATAATTACAGAGTAGCGAAAGGATGATCGATGTCGTTTTTATTGGGCCGATTTTTAGTCGGCCTTTTTTCTGCCCTGAGTGCGTGGTCGGTCGGGTGCGATTATCTCGCACCGAAAGAGAAAGGCTATGTGACGGCTGTGGTGTTGAATTTGCGGGAGCGACCCACGACGCAGTCGCGCGTGGTGGGCCGGTTGCAGCGCGGCCGCGAGTTGGAGATCGTCGAACGAGGCGATGCATGGTTGCGCGTGCGCGTGGATGAAAGGGAGGGATGGGTACACGGCGATTATGTGGGGGACGCCGCAGCCGTGCGTGCCGCATTGCAAAGAGACTTGGCACGACGTCCAAACGCGCGGAAAGAGCGACCCGTGGCGCAACCACCGCAGGTACAGACGCCGACGCAACCCGCGCAACGGCCCGCGGATGCCCTGTCTATCGCTGGCATGATCGCGGGGATGCCCGATGATTTGGTGCTGGAGGAAATGGATCCCCTCGAGGGACAGCCGAGGCGGATCGGCGCGACGGACAATGGACAGGTCGTGTTGGAATTTTGGGGGCCAGAGTCCGATTTGTCGCGGTCCGAGATTATGGTGACCGTGCTCGGCGTGTCCGATGATGCGGTGGTCCGAAATGCGGAATGGGTGCGAATCTTCGTCTGCAATGCCGTGCCACAATGGAACCGCGATGCGGAGTGGATCGCAAATTTTATGCGGAAATTGTCGAGCCGCGATGCGGGCACAGGCGGGTTTGACGCACGCGGCAAATCCGTGCGATTCCTGTTCGTCAAACCCCTGGGCGCGATCCGCGTGACCATCGAGAAAGCGTAGCGCGGGATCGTCGAACCGCGCAAACAAAAACGCCGAGAGCTTTCGCCCTCGGCGTTTTGTCGTGGGATTTGACGCTCACTTCTTTTTGTCATCGACCACTTCAAAATCCGCGTCCACGACCCCGTCATCGCCTTGTTTGGGGCCTTCCGAACCGCCCGAGTCGCCGCCCGGTGGAGTTTGTTGCCCGCCTTCTGTCGAAGCTTGTCGGTAGAGTTCACTCGCGACCTGATGCCACACTTGGGTGAGGTTGTCGTTGGCCGATTTGATCGCGTCGATATTTTCGCCCTTGAGGACCTCTTTGACTTTATCGACGGCTTCGGTCACTTTGGCCTTTGAGGCGTCGCTGATTTTGTCGCCCATTTCCTCCATCTGTTTCTCGGTCTGATGCACCTGCTGCTCGGCCGCGTTTTTGGTTTCTATGCCCTCGCGCTTCTTCTTGTCTTCGGCCGCATTGGCTTGGGCGTCTTTGACCATTTTGTCGATTTCCGCTTCCGACAGCCCAGACGAGGCTTCGATGCGGATGTTCTGCTCTTTGCCCGTGCCCTTGTCTTTGGCCGACACATTGAGAATGCCGTTGGCGTCGATGTCGAAGGTCACTTCGATTTGCGGCACCCCGCGCGGCGCAAGCGGAATGCCATCGAGGTGGAAGCGACCGATGGTGCGGTTGTCCAGCGCCATGTCGCGTTCGCCCTGCAAGACGTGGATTTCCACCGAGGGCTGGCTGTCTGCGGCGGTCGAAAACACTTCGGTCTTTTTCGTGGGGATGGTGGTGTTGCGGTCGATGAGGCGCGTCATCACGCCGCCTAGGGTTTCGATGCCGAGGGAGAGCGGGGTCACGTCGAGCAAGAGCACATCGGTCACATCGCCCGAGAGCACGCCTGCTTGGATGGCCGCGCCAATGGCGACGACTTCGTCGGGATTGACGCCCTTGTTCGGCTCTTTGCCAAAAACCGCGGCCACGACTTCTTGCACTTTGGGAATGCGCGTGGACCCGCCCACGAGGATCACTTCGTCGATATCCGAAGCCGAAAGCCCGGCGTCTTGAAGGGCCTGGATGCAGGGCTGTTTGGTGCGGTCGACGAGATCGCCGACGAGCTGCTCAAACCGCGCGCGCGACAAGGCGACGTTGAGGTGTTTGGGCCCGGACGCATCGGCGGTGATGAACGGCAAGTTGATATCCGTGGATGCGGAGCTCGACAATTCGCACTTGGCTTTTTCCGCCGCTTCTTTCAACCGCTGCAAGGCCATGGGATCCTGGCGCAAATCCACGCTGTTTTCCCTTAAAAACTCTTCGGCCAAGTGATCGATGACGCGCTGATCAAAGTCATCGCCGCCCAAATGCGTGTCGCCATTGGTCGATTTGACTTCGAAGACGCCGTCGCCGAGTTCGAGAATGGAGACGTCAAACGTGCCGCCGCCGAGGTCGTACACCGCGATTTTTTCATCGCTCTTTTTGTCCATGCCATACGCGAGGGATGCCGCGGTGGGTTCGTTGACGATGCGCGATACCTCGAGGCCCGCGATTTTGCCCGCGTCTTTGGTGGCCTGCCGCTGGGCGTCGTTGAAATAGGCGGGCACGGTAATGACGGCCTCCGTGACGGGTTCGCCGAGATAGTCTTCGGCGGTTTGCTTCATTTTTTGAAGCACCATCGCCGAAATCTCGGGCGGCGTGTACGTCTCGGCGTCGAGTTGCACAGACGCCAACCCATTGGCGTCGCCCACGACCTCGTAGGGCACTTCGGAAATTTCCGTGCTCACCTCTTCGCGGCGGCGGCCCATGAACCGCTTGATGGAATAAATGGTTTTGCTCGGATTGGTCACGGCCTGGCGCTTGGCGACCTGACCGACGAGGCGTTCCCCGTCTTGTGCGAATGCGACGATGGAGGGCGTGGTGCGCCCCCCCTCGGAATTTGGGATGACCATGGGATCGCCGCCTTCCATCACGGCGACACACGAGTTGGTCGTCCCCAAATCGATGCCGATGACTTTGCCCATTGCCTAAATCTCCTGTTGGGTGAATGATGCGATCCATTATTAGATCGCGAGACAATTATTGCGGCGCCGCGCCGCTGAAGGTGTAGATGGATGCGAATCGTTGGTCCGCGTTTTCAATTTTTGAAAAAAGGCGTCTATCCAACCGGGTGGCTTCCCCGCGCTTTCCGTATAGCGGACGGCGTCCGCGACTTCATCGGTCGAAAGTTCATCGAACACTCGCTGGCTTGGGACGAGCGCGTCGTTTAGGTCGTTTGGCTCGAACTTGTCTAGCGCATCGCCGTATCTCCGAACAGCCAACGAAATGATGTCGCGCCCGGATGCGGACGCCAAGTAGAGAAACAGGCGGTCGAGGTAGGCCAGGCCGAGGATATTTGGATAGAAGCCGTGAAAACATGTCAAGTTGAGCACCTCGCTTTTGTTGCGAATAATTTTGTACCCGCCGCGCGAGAAGACCCCGAGAAGAAGCGGCGCGGGTTGTCTGCGTTCCGTCTTGTACCAGGGCCTGCGGCTTTTTGTGAGAAAGCGCGCGTTGTACCCCCTTTGCTCCCCGGTTTGAATATAAGCCGCCGCGCGTTTCGAGTGTGTTTTGCCGACGCTGAACAGCAGGACGGGCGCGTCGTTTTTGACCAAATCCTCGTAATCTGCGCGGCCGAACACGGGTTGCCGAATTTGGGCACTTTTCGTAATGCAGGGAACGACCTCCGATCCGTTGATGCCCAACATGTTAGCGCGGGACGGTCTCAACACAAAAAACTCGTTGGCACCTGTGGCGATGCCCCTGCTGAAGCGACCATAATGGTTTAGGGGGATGGCCTTTCGGTGATCGACGGCGAATGCGTGCGTCTGGAAGTACGACAGCCATTTCGCTTCGGGATTGAGCCTGTCCAATGCGACTCTCGCGGTTGGCCTGCACTTGAGGATGTCCGCCAGTGCAGGGACGGAATCGGCGGTGTGGAAATCGACATGGGCGCGTTGCCTCGAGGCGTCGTACAGGACGATGCCGACCGAGGTCAAAGCATCGGGAAAGATGTCTTTTTCGCAGTTGATGTTGATCATGGCGACGAGGTGACCGTTCTCGATGAGGCGTTTTTTGACGATGGTTCCGTATCCGGTATTGAGAAACTCGAGGGGCATGACATACGCGAGCCTGCCCGCGCCGTTTAGTTCGGAGAGCGACTTCAGGAGAAATGCGGACGCCGCATTTGTGTATCCCGACAATCTCAAGCCCAGCTTATCGACGAACGCACGGAATACCGCGTCTCTGCCGATAAATTTTTGGAAGCGCGTGTAGGGCGGATTGCAGACGATATTGGCGTGTGATTTTCCCCACGAGAGCAGATAGTCTTCATTGGCGATCTCCGCTTTTCGGCCTGCGGTGCCATCCGTCCAAAAGTCGAGAATTTTGGGATCGATCTCGTTGCCGGTGAACGCAATGCTCGGGTCGTCTGCAACGGGATGGAAAAACGCGCCCAAGCCAAAGGCCGGGTCGAAAAGCGTCCGCGATCCGGATTGCAAAACCCAGCGCACCATGAACCGCGCCACCTCGGGATTGGTGAAAAATTGCCCGTATTCTTTCCGGTGCTTCTCGCCAACCCGTTGCAAATACGCAAGGTGATCAGCCGCCATGCAATATCTCCTGAGAGAATACGGCCGGGTCGAGATAACCACGCCCTCCGCGGAAAGTGACGTAAAACAAGAGACGGCCGCGTGCCAGTTCTTTGAGGGCAGAGCGGTGTCGTGGCATGTCGATCCTTCCCAAAATCTCTTTTCCGACCTGAACGTCGATCTTGATGGTCGTCTTGCCCTGGTTTTTGACATCCCGCTCGATAGAGAACACCGCGCCTTCATTTCTTGGATCGCTGGTTATTTTTAGAATCTCCCGAAACGGAATAACGTATGCTTTGTCAAAAAACACCTGCAAATAGCAGTGCCGCACCCCAAAATGCTGAATCCAA
This sequence comes from Candidatus Latescibacterota bacterium, assembly GCA_965242535.1. Lineage (GTDB taxonomy): Bacteria > Latescibacterota > UBA2968 > UBA2968 > UBA2968 > VXRD01. The sequence goes on along the minus strand of OZ251458.1, from coordinate 1,653,938 downwards.
CGGTTGACAAGTGCCAAGTCTTCAACCTTGGGCGTGATGCTGAGATGGTCTCGTTTTTGAAGAATTGCCATCTGGTCTTTCAAGGATTTCAAGAGCGCGCTCAACTCGCGCAAGGGTTGTGTTGAAGACCAACTCCTCCGCCTGAAACTCAATTCCCGAAATGTGCTGAGGGTTGCGTTCTGCATCATTGCATGGAGTTCGGGACTTTTCTCCAACAGCAGGCTCGCGTAGGGTTCCGCGAGGATTTCCCTTTGAATTTGGCGAATGGCGGATTCCGCATCGCGCGTTCTGTTCTCCATGAATGACGAATACCTGTTGGCGAGAAAACTGCTTGAACGAACCTCAATGGCCGCCACCGCGCTTTGGACAAATGCCTCATCATTCAAGTCGTAATGATCTGGCACGTCAGATCGCTTATAGACGAGCAGGTCTGGTTTCTTGCCAATCGCGTTCAACTCATCGAGATAAGAAGCGTAAAAATCGGCAAACCCGGGATCGCCTGCCGCCAGAGAATCCGCACGCCCGTACTCGATTGCACAGTATTCCCGAGCGTATTCGTTGATTGCATTGCGGACGATTTCTTCTGCCCAGTCGCCCTGCTCTTTGTTCGTCAAGAACATAGAACTCGCCATCGTGGGCGGGCGTCCGCTGATTTGCACATCGGAATCGATCTCAAAGGGCACCGCCTCAATGAGTTGGGCGATGGCGTTTCTGTACGTTGCGTTCATGGATTTCGCGCCCTGTTTGTATGTCGGTGCTGCATCCATCTGCATTTGTCCACAGATGCTTACGCGGCTTTGGGGTCTGAACTCTTGGCGTCAGCGGTCTTTTTGGACGTGGATTTTTTGTCGTCCGATTTTTTGCCGCTCTCGGCTTCCTTATCTTTTTTCGCCGCTTCTTTGTACCCATCGCTGCGGTAGTCCGTGATGTAAAAGCCCGATCCCTTAAAGATAAGCCCCGCGCCGCCGCTGATGAGGCGTTCGACTTTTCGCTCGCCGCATTCGGGACACAGGCGAATGGGATCCGCAGTGATGGCGTGAAAGGCTTCAAATTCATACTCGCATGCGGCACACGCATATTCATACGTCGGCATAACAACTCCTCTGCGTTGGGGTGATGGTGATAAATTCTCATCGAGCAACACGCCCATCGGCAATCTCCAGTGTCATATTGAGAAAGGCGATGGCTTGCTCGCGAGAGACGGTTGGGAAATCTGCAAGGAATGCGTTGAGCGAGTCCCCCGCGACGAGGTGCTGAATCAAAATTTCAACGGGAACGCGAGTACCGGCAAAAACCAAAGCCCCGTTCATAATCTCCGGATCGCGGGAGATAATTGACTTCATAAGGCAACTGACCATTTTGGTCAGAACCGTTATGGGGTTGATGCGATGGCACGTCACTTTTTACCTGCTCCAAAAAAAGTAGAACTTGCCCAAATCCCGAATGGCTTGTTTTACAACCGTCAGGTCGGGAACGTCAACAAGTTCGCTTTCGCCGATACGCCAGCCTTTTTCACGCATCTGATACAGCAGTGCCTCTTCAAAATCCTTGGCGGCTTTTTCGCTTCCAAACCCCACCAGCCCAAGAATTTCGCATGGCTCATACAAGAACGAACCCGTCTCTTTTGCCCTTTCTTCCGGGTCACGCCCCGTATAGCCGATTTTATAGACGCCCTTGCGATAAAGATCATGCCTCATCACATAGACAAAGTGCCCATCGCCGCCTGCGGTGAATTTGCGGTAATCTCGGACTATCCCTTCTTCGCCCGTTGGTACCCTGTCGTCCTTTCTCTCTCGCTTTTTGGCGAGCCACGCCGGCGGCCTTCTTCCTCGGTTGGCTTTTTTTCTTTTATACTCGTCACGCCAACCGTCCATCGCATCCATTTGGCGTCGGTCTCTTGCGGCCTTTCTTTGCCTACCCCGTTCTTTCTCGCTTTTGAATTTCACCAACACTCCCTTGTGGACGCTTCCCCCTATCGCCGTCGGCGAGCCGTTGATAGAGCTCGGCATTCTTCTCGAGCACATATTTCGTCACTTCGTCGAGTGGGGGCAGGTCATCCTCATCCTTCTTGGATAAGGATCGACACGATCAGTAAGACTGCGCCAAGATAAAGCAAGTACAAATTAGAAATAAAAAAACGACCATGCCCTTTCTCGGTGCCTGCTTGTTTCCAAGTATTTGGAAATAATCCCGATTCCTTATCATCATAAACCCCTGGATCGTAAAGTTTCAGTGCATCTTCAATACGTGCCAAGACCCTATGTTGAGCTTTGAATCCTTTCATAATATCCTTTAGATATGCTAGATGAATCACCAAAACGATAATTACGACCATGCTCACCACAACGGCTTTTTGACTCGGTGATAGGGGCATGTTTTCTTTTAAAATCCATCCAGCCACTGCAAGAAAAATCCCCATGATCCAAGTACACATTTTCTGCACACGTTCCCGCATGATATGGATAGCTTTATGACGGGCTTCGGCACTGGCAAGCAAAACCTGAATTTTTGTCTGTTCTTCCATTTTTTTCCTTTAAGCGTCTTTTGCCATTTTGATGAGGGGCTTCTTCGCCATACCATTCACCTTCTTTTTTCCAATACTCGTAGCAAAAAAGCCAGAAAGCTGTCCAAGGAACAATGGTCTGGGCAATGATCTTATCTTCTGACCACAGCCAATCTGGAGGGTAATATAGACAAAGAGATTTGTCTGAATAGCGATGAGGAGCATTGAGGGCTATTTGGGGGTTATTCACAAAAACAGTCGGACTTTTTGCGCCGTGATAGCGGATATCTACCTTATAGGTGGAAGAATCCAGTTGGGGTCTCAATGTTCCTCGCCAGCGAGAGCGTTCATATTTGAATTGAGGAAAATACGCTTTCATCCAGTAGATTTGAAGCCCTATGTCTGGCTTAGATCTGGGAATCCAAATGCGCTTCATGATCCGTATGACCTATGCTTTGGCACAGAGACACTTCTCTCACCTTCTAGCGCACCCGAAGTAATCTCTCCGCTGGATTTGACAAAGACGCCACCAACACCTACAGCCTCCGCCATTTTTGCCCCGCCGCTTAACGTTTTTTGGAAATAGGAATCGCCGAACAATTCCTGCCAGAACTCAATGCTTTTTTCTTTTTTGTTTTCATCGTAGGCTTGGCGAGCCTTTCGCGTTGCCCAATCAAACCTCTTTTTGAACAGCGCAAATTGCTCCTCGTCCCAGTTTTCCGCCAGATCTTCGGATTCTAACGAAGGATTGCAAACCTGCGGTTTGGACAGGCAATTTTTTAAGTCGCGATTCAACGCCTCCATAACATCAACCAAGGTCTCTGCATCAGAGGGAGAATCGACTACATCACCTGTCTCGAAACAACGACCAATAAGTGTCGTGAGAATGATTGATTTAGGGGCGGTATCTCTGCCCATCTTTAAGTTTCGCCAGTGCTTCAGCATTTTCACAATTCTACAAAATCTGCCCCCTGATTTAGCATCGACAGATTTAACCCATTCAATATACCCTTTCGGATTATTGAACTTCCACGGCGTCCATTCCTCTTTTGTGGGAATCAGTACGTACCTTGCGTTATGTCTTAGAGCAGGCACAACGTCGAGGTGAAAATCACCGGCATAATTAATCCTAACGCATCGGTTCTTTTCGCGCACTTTGTCTCTGAAGTTGTGGTTATGTCTCAAGCGGTTGGCAAACCACCGGATCACATTCAGAGGATCTTGTCTCTCTCGCGGCCATTTTGAAATATCCAGCACGATAACCGCATCTGCGTCAAACTCGTCTCCTTGCTTGATCGGTATAACCGCGGTGCTAATCGCCACCGATCCTTGCTGAAAAAGATCAATTTTGATCTCAGAAATCGGACCATCAGAATCAGAAAACGTCTCTAAATTTGACATTGCTGACGCAATCCGCTCGAGACGTCTCTTTTTGAGACTGATTTGATAGTGAAACTGTTTGAAGTGTTTATTTAACTTCATAGCCTGCTCCTTTCGGATGGAGTGATATGACGGTAACGTGCTATCTATTAAGCAACATACATGCCAACGGGCATGAAAATTTGCAATTTGATATAGAACAGGGAGTTGTGTTCAGATTAGAATTTTTGGAATTTTGGTCGGTTTGTCAGAGTGTCCGAAGTTTTGCCAGATTGTCAATGGCGAGCGCGAAAAACGGGCCGCACTGTCAGGATGCGGCCCGTTTTTGTTTTGGATGTGGGATATGCCTGCGCGGCGCGTTGAACGCGGGCAAAGCGATCTGCCCTGTGGCGTTCTCAAAGGTGGATGTATCTTCGGACAAAAAACAAAAAGTCACCGGACTCCGACGTTGGCTATGCCTGTGCTCGCCCGCGCGCCGGAGTGACGCATGCCTTCGCGTCCGCGAACTGCTGTCGCCGTTGTAGCCCATCTGCGGATCATTACGCGGCGCGTTGCACGGCGGCGACGACCGCCTCGGCGGCTTCTTTGAGTTTGCGGGCAACGGCAAATTCGAGGCCCGAGTTTTCGAGAATTTGCGCGCCTTCTTCGGCGTTGGTGCCTTGCAGGCGGATGACGAGGGGCACGTCGATTTCAATGTCTTTGAGGGCCTCGACAACGCCCTCGGCCACGCGGTCACAACGCACGATGCCGCCGAAAATGTTGATGAGCACGGCTTTGACGTCGCGGTCAGACGTGAGAATCCGCATGGCGTTTTTGACGCGCTCGACATTGGTGCCGCCGCCCACGTCGAGAAAATTGGCAGGGGATGACCCCGCGTGTTTGACGATGTCCATCGTCGCCATCGCGAGGCCCGCGCCGTTGACCATGCAACCGACTTCGCCATCGAGTTTGATGTAGTTGAGCGCGGATTGCGAGGCTTCGACCTCGAGGGGCTCTTCTTCGTCCAAGTCGCGCAGGGCTTGAATGTCCGGATGGCGATACAGGGCGTTGTCGTCGAAATTCATCTTGGCGTCCAAGGCCAAGACGTCGCCGGTTTTGGACACGACGAGGGGATTGATTTCCGCGAGCGAGCAATCGGTTTCCGCGTAGGCTTTGTAGAGGGCCGCGATGAATGAGACGCCCCGTTTGAGTTGCTCGCCTTCGAGTCCGAGGCCGAGCGCGAGACGCCGAGCCTGGAAGGGCTGGAGGCCCACGCCTGGGTGGACCACTTCTTTGAGGATTTGTTCCGGCGCGGTCGCGGCCACCTCTTCGATGTCCATGCCGCCTGCGCGAGACGCCATCACGACGAGGCGCGATTGGCCGCGGTCGAGCACGATGCCCAAGTACAATTCGCGGTCGATGTCCGTGGCCCGTTCCACCCAAACGGATTGCACCTTTTGCCCTTCGGGCCCGGTTTGCGGCGTGACGAGATGCATGCCCAAAATTTCAGACGCCGCCCGTTTGGATTCGGCGGGATCGCCTGCGAGTTTGATGCCGCCGCCTTTGCCGCGGCCACCGGCGTGGATCTGCGCCTTGACGACCACGCGCCCGCCGAGGGTTTTGGCGATGGCTTGGGCGTCTTCAGGCGTGCGGGCAACCCCGCCTTCGGGCACGGGCACGCCAAAGGATTTGAGGATTTCCTTGGCTTGGTATTCATGAATTTTCACTGTTGGCTCCTTGTGAAAGAGATGAGATGTTTTCCCTTGCTCGGTGAGGGTATTGCGATATTTTGGGCGACAGGGGAAACATCTGCCTGTTATCGTTACGCCCGAGGAATTAATATCATCCTTCAATTTGTGAGGTGTGTCATGTGGGAAGATCCGATTGTAAATGAAATGCGGTCTGCCGGCGCGAAATTGTTGGCGAGTTGTGATAATGACCCAAAAAAATTGGCGGCGCGGCTGCGCGAAAATCAGTCTCAACACGCCGATCGGGTTGTGAACAAGCATGAAATATATAAAAAACGCCTCGAAAGCCCTTCTGTTTAGAAGCCATTGCCCATAGCATATCTCGCCAGCACATCGCGATCGATTTCAATGCCCAATCCCGGCGCGTCGGGCACGGGCACGGCGCCATCCACGGCGCGAATGGGATTGACAGCGAGTTCGGTACGCAAGCCGTTTTCCGTCATGTCGTATTCAAACAGGGATGGAATGGGATGGAGCACATCGGGCGCGTCCGGGATGGTGGCTTGCCAATGCACAGTGGCGGCCAGGCGGATATGCCCGCCCCACATGTGCGGCAACACGCGCACGTAATTCGCGCTGGCCATCGCGGCGATCTTGCGGCATTCGCCAAACCCGCCCGCGATGCTGATATCGGGCTGGACGATATCCAGTGCGCGTTGCTGAATCAATTCGCGGAACGCCCATCGCCCGGCGAGGCCCTCCGCGCCTGCAATGCGGATGGGCAGCGCGCGTTTGACCTCCAAATAGCCGCGCACATCGTCCGTGGGCAAGGGCTCTTCATACCAAAACAAATCGTTGTGCGCGATCTTGTGCCCCACGTCAAGGGCCGTGCCCACGTCGTATCCGCAGTTGGCATCTACGGCGAACGACACCCGATCGCCAATGGCCCGCCGAATCGCGGTTGCGTTTTTGACATCGTAAGCCGTGCCGAATCCGATCTTCATCTTGATCGCAGAAAATCCCATATCGACGTATTCTTTGGCTTCGTCCACGAGTGCCCGCGTCAGATCGGGGCGATCTTTGCAAAATAACCCGCTGGCATAAGCCGGAATTTCGTCTCTCACCTTCCCGCCCAAGAGTTGATGCACGGGCATGTCGAGCGCCTTGCCCATCAAATCCCACAGCGCGATGTCGATGCCGCTGATCGCGCGCGGACTTATCCCATCGTCGAACAACGCCTGCCAAATCGCGCCATGGTCAAATGGGTTGCGCCCGATGATGTGGTTTTCAACCGCAGCGCGGGGGACTTCGCCCGTCCCCTCGCCCCAACCAATCGCGCCATCGTCCGTCGCGATCTCTACGACCTGCGCGCTCCGGCTCGTGGACCACCCGCGCGAATTTGCGAACTTTTCCCGCAATGGATACCGCAAGCGATGGGTTTTGACGTCGGTGATTTTCATGGGGGTATCCCCTATCGTCGCTTTTCGCCGCTATTGCACAAACAGATCGTCCAAGGTGACCGGCGCCACCGCGCCGAGGGCGTCGAGGGCGTCGAAGGCGAATTTGGAGGTGTCGCCCACGATGGAGATGAGTTTGGGGCGGTCGGCGATGTGTCGTTTGTGGAAGTCGAGGACGAGCGAGAACTCGGCTTCGCGGATGTGGGCGAATCGCGCTTTTCGCGGGTCGGGCGTTTGGTCGCGGCGTTCCCAGGTTCGCAGGATGCTGGGCAGGTCGCGGAATTTGATTTTGGCGACGCGATACCGGTTGATCACCGAGTTTTTGGCCTCGTCAAAGCGCTCGGGCGATTCGGGCAACGCGTCGATCAGTTCGGCCAGCGCGGTCACGGCTTCCGGGGTTTTGTCGGCTTGGCAACCGATATAGCCCCACATGACGTTTTGATCGTTGCTGCGGTTGCCCAAGTCGTAGCGGGCAAACGTGGCGTAGGCGAGGGCGCGGGCTTCGCGCAATTCCTGAAACACGATGCTGGACATGCCCCCGGCAAAGTATTCGTTGTAGAGATCGATGGCCGGGTGGAGTGCGGCATCGAATGCGACATCGCCAAATTCGACAAAGACCTGCGATTGCGCGGTCTCTTTGTGGAAAAATCGGATCTCGGTTTTGTCCGGCGCGCGCGTCTCGAGGTGTCGATACGGCGGGGGCGTTTTGAGGTCGCCATCGGTGGCGAGGTGCTTTTCGATGCTGGCGAGGACGTCTGCGATGGGTTTGGACCCCGCGTAGATCAAGGTGTGTTCATACGTCGGCAGGCTGGATATCGCGCCGTGCAAGTCCGCGACCGTGAGTTTTTGCAGGGCCTCGGAAGAAACGCGCCGTTTGTACGCGGAGTCATCGCCGTAGCGGCTGTAGAACCGCAGGGCATTGCGGAGGGAGTTGGGGTCTTTTTTTTCGTCCTCGCGTTGCGCGAGGGTGATTTTGACGAGTTCGTCCAGCGTGGTTTGATCCGCAGTCGGGTTTTGGATGTATTTCACCATCAGCGCGAGGGAGGCGTCGAAATTCTCATCCAGGCCGGAAATGCGGATGCTCGTTTCGTTGTCCGACACGCCGATGTCGAAATCCGTGCCGAGTTTGTACCACTCCTTTTTGAGCGCGTCCGGCGAGAGGGCTCCCGCGCCGGATTTGTCCATGAGTGCGCGGGCCGTGCGGAGGCGGTCGTCCCGATACGCGCCGATATCCACGCTGAGGGCGAAGGCGAAGAGGTCGTTGACCGGGTTTTTGACGTAGTAGAGTTTGACGCCGTCGCGCACTTCGGCGATGGTGTAGTCTCCGTCCGTGACAAACGCGGGCGAGAGTTCCTCCGCGGGCAGGGCCAAGACGCCTTTGGCAAAGTCGGATTGCCGCGTGGGGTCGATGTCGATTTTGTCGATTTTGGGCTTGTCGATTTTGGGCAACTCGTGTTGTTCATCGATGCGATAGCCCGCGACGTAGTGCTCGCCAAAGTAGTGGTTGGCAACGCGCACGACGTCTTCGCGGGTGAGTTTTTCCATGCGCGAAATTTCGGCGATCTCGCGATCCCAATCGGCAAAGCCCAAGAACGCACGCGTCATTTGCCGAACGCGGCTCGGGTTGGATTCCAAGCCGCGTTTTTGCGATTTCTTGAAATCCGTGACAATGGCCGCAAGCAGGGTTTCGTCAAATTCGCCGCGTTTGATCATGGCGATTTGATCCAGCAAGAGGCGCTCGACCTCGGCGAGGGTTTGCCCCTTTTTGGGAATGCCCCACAAGTATTGCGCGCCGTAGTCGTTGAGCAAGTAGGGATAGCTGCCGGCGCGCCTGACTTTTTGCCGTTGCACGAGGTTGAGGTTGATGAGGCCCGCGGTGCGGTTGTCCAAGATCATGTCGATGAGCTTTAGGGCTTCGGCGTCTTTGTGGTTGCGATGGTTGGTGCGAAACGCGAGGAGGACGTATTCCTCGCCCTGAAATTTCACCGTGTCGCGCTCTATGCCCTCGATGGGCGGCTCTTCCCATGTGCTGGCCGCGGGCAGGGCTTTGGCTTTCCACGCGGAGAAGTGTTCGTCGATGAGTTGGATGGTCGCGTCGATGTCGATGTCGCCTGAGATGCTGATCGCCATGTTGTTGGGCACGTAATAGGTGTCGTAGAACCGGTACATGTTTTTCAGCGACGGATTTTTGAGGTGCTCGACCTCGCCGATGGTGGTTTGCTGCCCGTAGGGGTGATGCTTGTACAGGCGTTTGTTCACGGCTGTGCTGATGAGGCGACTCTTGTTGTCCATGGTGCGGTTTTTTTCTTCATAGACGACCTCGAGTTCGGGTTGAAACAGGCGAAACACCGGGTTTTGAAAGCGCTCGGATTCGATTTTTGCCCAGTGTTTGAGATAGTTGCTCGGCAACCCCACTTTGTACACGGTTTCTTCGTGCCAGGTGTGCGCGTTCAAGCCGCTTTCGCCCATGGCCTTGTAGAGTTTGTCGAGCTCGTTGGGGATGGCGTATTGCGCGGCCCGTTGAGACGCCGCGTTGATCTCGGCGTAAATGGCGGCGCGCTTTGCCGGGTCCGTTTCGCCAAAGTGCCGTTCGTACAGCGCGATGATGCGGTCGAGATGCTCGCGTTCTTTTTCGTAATCGAGCGTGCCGATGTTTTGCGTGCCCTTAAAGAGCATGTGTTCCAAGTAGTGCGCGAGGCCCGTGGATTCGGCGGGGTCGTGCTTGCTGCCCGCGCGCACGGCGATTTCAGCGTAAAAACGCGGTTCTTCGCGGTTTTCCGTGAGATAGACCATCAGGCCGTTGTCGAGTTTGTAGATGTGTGCGTCCATCGGATCGTTGGGATTGGGCGCGTTGACGCGCTCGAACCCGGCAAAGGCGGGCGACGCGAGCAGCGAAAGGGCGAACAGCGAGAGGACGAATGATTTTCGCATGGCGAACTCCTTCAGGTAAAGTGGGTGTGGAACGATGCCTTGTATCTTCGGACAGGCACGGGGGCCTGTCCCTACGATTGCGATTGCGTCTCCCGTCTCCCGTCTCCCCTCTTGTATCTTTGACCGAGCACGGGGCATCGCCTTTTTGTGTTTTGAACTGGCTGTCGCCAGTTGTACCCCGCTCGTGCCTTTTGTGCCTTTTGTGGCTAATCCCCATCTTGTATCTTCGGACAGGCACGGGGGCCTGTCCCTACGATTGCGATTGCTTCTCCCGTCTCCCGTCTCCCCTCTTGTATCTTTAGCCGAGCACGGGGGCATCGCCTTTTTGTGCTTTTGTGCCTTTTGTGCCTTTTGTGCCTTTTGTGGCTAATCCCCATCTTGTATCTTCGGACAGGCACGGGGGCCTGTCCCTACGATTGCGTCTCCCCTCTCCCGTCTCCCGTCTCCCGTCTTCCCCGTAGCCTACGAGGATCGGAGCAGGGGGTAGTCGGTCGCAAATATACAACGTCTATGGCGTGCGTTCAACCCATTACGCCGTCTTCCGGGCGAATTTGATCCAGGCGTTGGATGACGTCTTGGGGCTGGATGCGCGTCTTGAAAAAGAAGACGTGGCCGGGCACATCCTCGAAGTCTTTCTCCTCCACGTTGAGATCGCGGGAGACCGCGACGACGAGGTCGGCGCGCTGGGCGCGGCGGAGTTTGTCGAGTTTGCGCCTGAGATAATCCGGATGCCAAAAGCCGACGATTTCGAGCAGGGCCGTGCGCCCGTCCGGGTGGCGAAATGCAAAGTCGGGGATGAAGACCGTGTGTTTGAGATTCACGATTTCGGTTTCGCGTTCGAGTTGCCAGTCGGTTTTGGCCTTTTCAAATCGCGTGGCAAAGGTTTCTTCGAGGAGCGAATCGTACGCGGTCTGGTCTTTGTAGTGCGACGACAAGGCGTGGCTGTCGCCGAGGACAAAGTCGCCTTCGCGGCCGTCTTTGAGTCGGACCGTGGCTTCCATTTTCCAGCGCGTACACAAGAGCAGCGCCGGGAGGAAGACCGCCATCTGAAGCCCGTATTTTTGCGAGAGGCGGAACAGGCTGATGGGGCCGTCCAGGACGATTTCGTAGCCCGCGTCTCTATCGCCGCGGATGTCGTGGATCAGGCGGTAGAATTTGATGAATTTGAAGAGTTGTTTGTAGCGCACGGGCAGGTTGCGATGCACCGAGAGGCGCATGCGCGTGCAGCGATAGAACATGGCTTGGGCGAGCGCGACATTGTAGCGGTTGAGCAACCACGCGGGGTCGGGCGCGTCGAAGTGGTCGAGGATATGGTTGAGCGGCAAATCCGCGTACAGGCCGCGCGCGATGTTTTCCGCAGCGGTCTGGTATTGGAGGGCGACTCGGTCGAGGATGTGCGCGCGCGTGACCGGATAGAGGAGGTCGGGTTCGCGCACGATGGGGTGGTTCTCCCGGCTGAGTGCGAAGACCCGCGTGCGAATTTCCTCCGGTTCGGCGATGCTGTCGATGCGAAACTCGCAACGGTCGTCCTCGAGCAATTTGGCGAGGCCGCGCTGAATGCGATAATCCGTCGATTCCGCGGCCCGCGCATCCAACGCGCCGTGCAATTCCCCGCGCGATTTGCCCTGGTGATCGTCGAAGATGGCGATCATTTCCTCGGCCAACGCGATGATCCCGGGCGCGGTCGCATCCACATAGCGCGGCTCGAGATACGGCCCGCGCCGGCGCACGAGCAAGAGGTCGGAGGTGAGCATGGGAAACGGAAAATGATGAGACACAAGAGGTAGCAGTCGGCGATGAGTTCCGCCTAGCTACCCCGTCAGAAAGGTGTAGGAATGGCACTCGGGTACGCCCCGTTCGGCTGATTTACCCCGTTTCATTTGTCGTAGGCTATGCGCGCTGTGGCGTACTGTCTGTGGTCAATATATTCAACCGAGACGCGTGCGTGCGAATCGAGAATAGAGCTCGCAGAGTTGCCGAATGACGACCTCGTAATCGTACTCCCGCCGCGCCTTCTGTCGGTTGTATCGGCCCGCGCGCCGCCTCAGATCGGGATCATCGCGCAACCGGGTCAACGCCTCGACATATTCCATAACGTCGTCCGAATCGACGAGAAAGCCGCCATGGGGAACGTCGATCATCTCGGGAATCGCCCCCACAGAGGACGCCACCACCGGCAGGCCGACCGCCATGGCCTCGGCGATGCTGTTGGGAAAACCCTCAAACTCAAACTCGGATGGAAATAGAAAGACATCGCTTTCCGATAGCATCTCGACGACTTCGCGGTTCGCAACCGGCCCGAGCACTTGAACTCGGTCTTCCACTCCTCGCTCTCGGATATGCCGCAGGAGGTCGGCACGGGATTCGGCGGTCGCGTCTCCCACCAGTTGAAAGCGCGCGTTGGGCAAGTGCTCGGCGACTTCCACAATCGTGTGAATCCCTTTTGCTTCGACGAGCGCGCCGGTGAAGATGACCCTCAGATGGTCGCGCCGATCCAGAACGCGCTCGGGGATCGTGCGAAAATCGACAAAATTGGGCATGAGGGGACGGGTTTTATGTGCAAAATCGCCCAGTTCCAATATGGCGCGGTAACTCGGTTGCCCCAATGCCAGGATTTGTACTGCGTTGTCGAATATGGTGCGGTAGGCCCAGCGATAGAATCGCGCCGCGATCCCGTCGCCGAGAGGGACTTTGAATGTCCCGCGCAGATGCGCGATGTACGGCACTTTGGCCCATTTTGCGATCCATGCGGAGGCCAAATTGCGAGGCATGCCGGTGAAAGTCAAAAAAAAATTCAGATGCGCGAGGAAAAAACGCCCGGAAGATAAGGCGCGATAGATTTGCCACAAGATTCGCAGATTGCGCCTAACCTCGGTCAGATTTAGTCTCGGCGGCGCAGCGGAATGCCCCCGAAACGCTCGGGTGTCGACGAGTTCAAACGCGAAGGGCGGTGGCAAGCCGCGTTCGCACAAAATTTGCGTCCACGTCTCGATCCCCCCGGGCGGCGGCGGAAGCGGCGACACGAGCAACACCCTCACCGGAGTTGGCGACGCGGCGTCGCGACCATTCTCAACTTGACATACGCGCTCATTGATCGACATTTCAGCGACTCTAAGGAGTGATAGTTGTTCAGCATTTTCACGGGCCTTATCGACCTTGGAGATGGCACTGTTCGGATAAGTGCGTATCCCGTATCATTTTACCTTTGCCCCACGCCATAGTTGACTTGGTGTCGCAGGATGAGACCGAAGTCTAATCGCAGGCTGGTGGATGTATCGGCTCGTGCGGTTATACATGAAGCGATACCGCTCATGTGTCAAGTCAGAACGCATCTCGCCTTTTTTTATGAACCGATTTTGTGTATCTTCCCTTTTCGCAACGCCTGTTCGCACGCATTGAAGGAGTTTTTATGCTCGGCAAATTGATCGACAAATTTAGAAGGGGATTGGCCAAGACCCGCGAGGGGATGGGGCAAAAAATCCGCGCAGTCATTCGGCGGCGCCCCGAACTCGACGAGGAAACCCTCGAGGAGATCGAAGAAATTCTCATCCAAGCCGACGTCGGCATCGATCCGACCCTGCGGATCATCGACCACTTACGCGAGCGCGTGGCATCGGACGAACCGGTCAAAGACGCGGAAACCGCAGTGCAAACCTCGCTCGAAGAAGAAATCCGAAAAATCCTCCTGCCCACAGATGGCGCGGCCCCCATCGCCATCGCAACAAAGCCCCACGTCATCCTCGTCGTGGGCGTCAACGGCGCGGGCAAGACCACCACCATCGGCAAACTGGCCCACAAATTCGCACGCGAAGGGAAAACCGTGCTCTTTGCCGCAGGCGACACCTTTCGCGCCGCAGCCATAGATCAACTCGGCATTTGGGCCGAACGCACGGGGTCAGACATGGTGCGCCATCAGCCGGGCGCAGACGCAGCATCCGTGGCATTCGACGCGGTCAAAGCCGCACGCGCACGCGGTACAGATATCGTGCTCATCGACACGGCAGGCCGCCTACACACCAAGGTCAACCTCATGGAGGAAGTCAAAAAAATACGTCGCGTCATAGACAAAGCCATGCCCGGCGCGCCCCATGAGACCCTCCTCGTCTTGGACGCGACCACCGGACAAAATGCCATCATGCAAGCCAAACAATTTCACAGCGCGGTCCAAGTCACGGGTCTCGTGCTGGCAAAACTCGATGGCACGGCCAAAGGCGGCGTGGTCATCGCCATCGCCGACGAACTCGACTTGCCCATGCGCTTTGTCGGCATGGGCGAATCCGCCGAAGACTTGGACGATTTCGACGCCGAGAGCTTCGTCAGAGCACTGTTTGAATGACGAGAATGTTGACGCCAACGCGAAATCGGATTATTGACCGAGTTTGCCACGGGCGGGGTACAATTAAAGGTGCTTCGCCGCTCGTATCTCCCGTCTCACCTCTTGCCTCTTACCTTCTTATGTTTGTCGATCTCACCAAAATCTACGCCCGTTCCGGCAATGGCGGGAATGGTTGCAAGAGCTTTCGCCGGGAAAAGTACGTGCCGCACGGGGGGCCGGACGGCGGCGACGGTGGCGATGGTGGCGATGTCGTTTTCATCGCGGATCCGCGCCTCGCCACACTGCTCGATTACAGGTATCGACAACACCTGCGCGCAGGGCATGGCGCGAGCGGATCGGGCCAAAAGCGGGCCGGCCGCCGGGGCGATGACGCCGAGATTCCCGTGCCCGTCGGCACGCTTGTCAAAGATGCGGACACAGGCGAACTCCTCGCGGATTTGACCGACCCCGGCCAGCGCGTCGTCCTGCTCAAAGGCGGACGCGGGGGCCGCGGCAATGCGCGTTTTGCCACCCCGACGAACAGAACGCCCGAGTACGCACAACCCGGCCGAGCGGGTAGCGAACGCCATCTGGAACTCGAACTCAAACTCATCGCGGACGTGGGTTTGGTCGGCCATCCAAACGCGGGCAAATCCACGCTCCTGTCCAGAATCTCTGCGGCGCGCCCCAAAATCGCGGACTATCCCTTCACCACGTTGCAGCCCAACTTGGGCATCGTCAAATGCGGCGATTACGACAGCTTTGTCATGGCCGACATTCCCGGCCTAATCGAAGGCGCGCACGAAGGCAAAGGGCTTGGGTTTCGGTTTTTGCGCCATATCGAACGCACGCGCGTGCTCCTGTTCATGGTCGATGTCACGAGTCCCAATCCGGAACGCGATCTGGAAATCCTCAAAGGAGAACTCGACCGGTTCAGCCCCAAATTGCGCGAAAAACCCGCGATGCTCATCGCCACCAAACTCGACTTGCTGCCGCCCGAACGACGCGGGGCCTCGTTTTTCGAGGGCCAAACGAATTTGGGCATCTCCTCCGTCACTGGACGCGGGCTGGACGCACTCGTCCAAAAGCTGCGGCACTGCGTCCGAAACGCAACCACGGATGAACGCGGCTAAAAGTAGATTCGCCATTTGGAAACAAAAAATGGGGCGAGAGTCATTCACCACTCTCGCCCCATTTCTATGGTGGGACATACAGGATTCGAACCTGTGACCTCTGGTTCCGGAGACCAGTGCTCTATCCAACTGAGCTAATGCCCCAGCGCGACGACAGCCAACCGGGAAGTGGGGGCCCCAGCCTTCAAGTGTTACCGATGAGCATCGCAGCCTTTGGGGCTGACGCGATCGGTAATGTACAAGGTCAGGGGCCCCGCAAGTCCAATGGCGTGCCGTGCGCGAATCGCCGATAGCCCTTAAACTTTCTTTTTGTGACGGTCTCGTCGGCGTCTTTTTTTTCGCTTATGCGTTGCGATTTTTGCGCGTTTGCGCTTTTTTCCGCTGGGCAAGAGCCACCTCCTGTGGGTGCATTAGCTGGATGGAAGAACGGAAGCCTCGGCAACGGAATGACGCAGTTCGCGCGAGGGCTTGAACACGGGCACTGGCCGCGCGGGAATTTTTACGACTTTGCCCGTTTTGGGGTTGCGGCCCGTGCGCGGTGCGCGGGGGACGACCTTGAACGTGCCAAAACCGCGAATTTCAATGTGTTCGCCCTGCTGCATCGCCTCACTGAGCGACGCGAGCATGCCCTCTACGACCAATGATGTATCCGTTTTGGTCAATCCCGTTGCTTCGGCGATCTGATTGATGATATCCGCTTTGGTCACTGCATCCCCTTTCTCGGCTTTACAGACGTATTCTCAATCCGTTTTATCGCGTGCGTGAATGATAAAAAAACGGGGTACCCTTGTCAACACACAAATTTATACCAACTCGATTTCGAGTTGTCCCAATTTGCAAAATACACGCCAAAAACGCGCACGCGAAATCGGCGCGAATATATTGGCATTGAGGGCCCGCGGCACGAGACTGCGACGAAAACCCAGCCCATCACGCGAGACGTGATCATTCCCGGCACGACCTCGCGCTATCTATTCCTCCCACCTATAAACTTCGAGATCGACCCGTCCATTGACAAAAACGACGCCTTCTGCTTCGAGACGAGCTTCTTGATCGTGATGGGCCATGTGATTCCCACTGCGGATGGACACCATCCCCCGCGCATTGATGACCCGATGCCAGGGGCAAGATATGTCGGGGGGCAATTCCGACAGCGTCCTTCCCACCTCGCGCGGCCCACACCCCACCCGCTCCGCGATTTGCCCATAGGTCGCCACTGTGCCTTCGGGAATCTTGGCGACCTCGTCGTATATCCGAGCGTGTTTTTTCTTCATTTGCATGGAGGCGTAAGGGAGAACATAAGGGCGTAGGCATTGCGCTCGGTCGAAAGATGCAAGCGAGGGGCGGTGTGGGCTACCTCCTACTCGGTGGCCGGGGCTTGCTCCCGCAACAAATATTCCACGAGCACTTTTCGCCGCGCGGGTGCGATTTCGACCTTGGGCATGGGCGTTGCGTATTTTTGGAGATAGGCTCGCAACCGCGCATCGTCTTGGGCGTAAGCGGGGGGATCGATCAGAAATGCCTCGAGCGATTCGGGCGTCCACGCGCTTTGCAAGTCCCCTAAACGCGGCGCCTGAGCACTGCCAGATCCATCGATTCCATGGCATCTCGCACAGCCCGATTCGACGAAGACCGTCGCGCCATCGGGCGGCGAGGCGCAGGTTAAAAGCGCGATTGAAGCCCCTGCGATACAACAAAGGGCAATGGCAAATTGGCGTTTCATAAAAATATATTGCCCGATTTCCCGGTCGGGATGTATCTTGGGCTTTCTCGCAAAGCGACAGGAGGGATGGCGATGAACATTTACATCACCGGCAGCAAGCGCACGGCCATCGGAGGATTCATGGGCGGATTCGCCGAGGTCTCCGCGCCCCAGTTGGGTAGCGCGGTCGCCAAGGCTTCGCTTGGGCAAGCGGGGGTATCGGGCGATGAAGTCGATGAAGTGATCTTCGGCAATGTCCTCGGCGCGGGCCTCGGTCAAAACGTCGCACGCCAAGTGGCGATGGGCGCGGGCCTCGGTGCATCGGTGGCCGCGACAACCGTCGACAAGGTGTGCGGGTCGGGCCTCAAATCCGTGATGCTCGCGGCACAGGCCATCCAGTGCGGCGACGCGGACGTCATCCTCGCGGGCGGCACGGAAAACATGAGCCGCGCACCCTATCTGCTCGAAAACGCACGCGCGGGTTACAGGCTCGGATCCGGCGAACTCGTGGACGCTGTCATCCGCGACGGCTTGTGGGATGTGTACAACGACCTGCACATGGGCACTTGCGGCGACCGGTGTGCAAAACGCTACGGGTTCTCGCGCGACGACCAAGATGCGTACGCCATCAACAGCTACCAAAAAGCACTTCGCGCAGACGCAGAAGGCAACTTCAAAAACGAGATCGCGGCCGTCAAAGCGCCAGCGGGCAAGACGACCCGCATCGCAGATCGGGATGAAGAACTCCTGCGATTTGACGAGAACAAATTGCGCCAACTGCGACCCGCGTTTTCAAAAGACGGCACGGTGACCCCCGGCAATGCGTCGAGCATCAACGACGGCGCGGCATCTGTCGTCGTCCTATCCAAAAAAAAAGCAACGCGACGCAACATCGCGCCCGAAGCCAAAATTTTGGGATATGCCACGCATGCCCAGGCGCCCGAGTGGTTCACCCTCGCGCCCATCGGCGCCATCGCCAACTTGTTGTCCAAACTCTCCCTGCGCGTGTCGGACATCGATCTGTTTGAAATCAACGAAGCCTTCGCCTGCGTGCCCATGGCCGCGGCACGCGACCTGAATATCCCCGCGGAAAAACTCAATGTCCACGGCGGCGCGGTCGCGCTTGGGCATCCCATCGGCGCGAGCGGCACGCGCATCCTCGTCACCCTCATCCACGCGCTCAAACGCAGGCGCGCACGCTTGGGCATCGCCGCATTGTGCATCGGCGGCGGCGAGGCCGTGGCTATGGCGGTGGAGCGGATAGGCGAATCGGGGTACTGATTTTCGTCTTGTTCACCTCGTCCTCAACAGAGCGAATGATCCACGCCGAGTTTGATGCCGGTTTCGGGATGATCGTTCATTTGCATGTAGGCTTCGGCAACGTGGTCGAATGGCACTACGGGATCGATCAACCCCTCGGCGCTTAGGCGGCCTTCCACGAGCAGGTCGAAGGCCTCTTTGTTGCCGCGCGCTTTGTTCCAGCCGTAATCCAGCCAGGGTTCGCTGTCGGAGCGCACGGAGATAATGTTGATCCGATTGCGATGCCATTCGCCGGTCAAATGCAGGTTTTGCATGGGCGCGTTGTAATAGGCGGTGGAGACCACCGTGCCCTGATAGCGCGTTGCGCGCAGCGCGTCGGTCATCGCGGCGGAAGCCCCGCTGGTTTCCATCGCGACATCCACGCCGAGTTTTTCGGTGGCCCGTTTCACGTCCATGCCCACATCGGATTCGCGCGGATCCAAGACGAGCTCCGCGCCGTACGCCTCGGCGATTAGGCATCGCTTTTCAATGGGATCGATGGCCGCAACCCAGCGCGCGCCTGCGATGCGGGCGAGTTGTACGGCCATCAACCCTATCGCGCCCAAGCCAAAGATCGCGACGCGATCCCCAATGCGAATGTGGGCGTCTCGCACGCCGCACAGGGCAACGCCCGCGGGATCGGTCGCCATCAAGCTTTGCCATGAGACGCCAGCCGGCACGCGGTCGACGCGGGCGACGGAAAGCGTGTGGGTCTCTCGCACAGGGGCGTGACCGAAGATGCGATCCCCCACGCGAACCGTCGACACATCCGATTCCACTTCCGTCACCTCGGCCACGTACATATTGCCCAACCGCTTTGGAAACGCGGCGGCCTGCTTTTTTCCGCGCAGATGCAGGCGCCATTCCCAGCTAAAAACGTCGGACGCATCGAGCGTATTGGCTTGAAACCCCCGAAACTCCGTGCCGTGTTTCACGGCTGAAAACAGCGTTCTCGCGCGCACTTGATCGCGCTTGAGAGGGGGTTCATCGTATTCTCGCAAGGTCGTATGACCCGGTCGGTCTGCAATGAGTTCGCGTGGCATGGGTTCTCCTTTTTTGCAAAGTGCGAAACGTAGGGGCGATGCCCGAAAAAAAAATAAACGAAAAAAATGGAGTGGCAAGCGGAATAGGCGGAATTTGGCGCTGGTGTCGGGATGGGAAATTCGTTTATTAAAAGTCAAGCGCGCCGGGAAATGAGGAGGAGGCGAGATGTCCAAAAATACCCAAGCCCTGCTGAATCGCTATGACGAGGTGCTCGTGCGCGGATACATGCCCCACAAGAATATTTTTGGCATGGCGGCCATGGGCTATCCCGCGTTTGTCCAACGCGCTGCGGGGGCGCGGTTTTGGGATGTGGATGGCAAGGCGTATTTGGATTACATCTTGGGATTTGGCCCCATTGTCTTGGGCTATGACGACCCGGCCGTGTGTCGGGCCATTGCGGAACAGATGGCACGCGGCACGGTGTACGGTTTGGCGCATCCCAAGGAGTTGGAGGTCGCGGACTTGCTCGTCGAGGTGATTCCCCATGCCGAGATGGTGGGGTTTTTCCTCGGGGGTAGCGCGGCGACTTCTGCGGCCGTGCGCCTGTCTCGAGCCTATACCGGACGCGACAAAGTGATCGTGTGCGGGTATCACGGCTGGCACGATTGGGCGAGGCCCGGGGATGTAGGCGTGCCGCAATCCGTCAGCGCGTTGACCCTCGCGGTGCCCTACGGCGATCTGGACGCCCTTGAAGATTGCTTGAAGCGAAACGACAATCAGGTGGCGTGTGTGGTGATGGAGACGATTCAAGCGGGCGGGCCACCGGAGGGGTTTTTGCAGGGATGCGTGGATGTGGCGCACGCTCACGGCGCGGTCTGTGTGTTTGACGAAACCAAGGTGGGATTTCGCGTCGCCATGGGCGGCGCGGGTGAATACTATGGGGCGACGCCCGATATGGCGACTTATGGCAAGGCGTGTTGCAATGGGTATGCCGGGAGTTTCATCGCCGGCAAGCGCGAAATTTTGGCGTCAAAAGCGTGCCGCAAAACGTGGATGACCGCAACCGCGCACGCGGATCCGCTCAGTTTGACGGCCATCTCGGTCGTGGTGCGCGAACTGCAGCGGCGAGACGGCATTGCGTATCAATGGAAACTGGGCAACCGCCTCATCGAAGGGGTCAACGCGATTTGCGAAGCGGCCGGGCTGAGTTATCGGCTCATCGGCGTTGGCCCGATGCCGCGTCCCGCGATGGCAGAATCCGACCGCTCGCGCTGTCTCGACATGTTGCGCGGATGCCTCGCCCGCGGGCATTACTTGCATCCGTCCCACCCGATGTTCCTCTCGCTCGCACACACAGAGGCAGATATCGAAGCCACCATCGCGGCGATGGGAGAGGCCGTGGAAAGCGACCACAGATGAAAAGGCGAGATGTCGTTGTCAGTTCCCACTCTTCCACTCCAAGGCGATGTATGTGCTGATCGCTTGTTTTGCTGATGGCTGAGATACGAGATGGAAATTTCGCCATGAGCGGTGTACAACTGGCGATAGCCCGTTCAAAGGCGAGCGATGTATAGGGGCGATGCCTCCGTGCTCGCTCAAATAATGCCAAATTGATTTTTTGTTGATCTATGGTACTGGCACGGGGGCCTGTCCCTGCGATTCGCGTATCGGTATCAATTCCTAATTCCTCGATGTGACGCAGGGGACGGACAACATAAAATCAAATTGGTATAACGCGATGAAAATCACCCAAAAACCAAAAGGAGCATACCCATGATCCCCTTGATCAGCAGCCTCGCTTACGGTCCGCTCGGCGCGTGTCAACTGCCCCGCACATGGTGGAAGGGACTCACGCGCACGGCAGGCGTTTTGGACGCCGAATATCCCGACTTCAGCGATGGGCTCGACCGCCGAATTTTCGAGGTGCTCGGCTTGGACCGCGAGACCACATTCGCCTATTTGCGCGGCGAGATGCCGTCGTACCTGGATTTTGAGGAGTGGATTCTCGATCAAAAGGGCGACGCATTTTGGGGCTTTGAACAGCAAGATGCCATCGTGCGCTGGAATGCGTCCGTCCGCGCGCGCCGTCACCGCGAGGCAAAAATTGAGGAAACTTACGCGGATACGGGCCTGCCGCAAGATGCGGGCATCACGTCTGCAACCGTGCTCAACAGCCTTCAGGACTGGCAGTTGTTTTACAAGCGCGATCTTCCTGCACTCGATGGATCGGTCGTGCCGCTCGTCGCCACCATCGACTTTGGCCCCTTGGGCGTGCGCCAGTTGCCCCGCACATGGTACAAAATCATCCTCAAAGCAAAGGGCGTGTTGCATCCGGACTATCCCCACATGACGGACAACGGCCTCGATCCGCGCGTGCTTCGCGCTTTGAACCTCGACATTGACGCCACAATAAATTACATCTCCGAGGAGATGCCGTCCTATCTCGATTTTGAAGCCTGGGTGTGCGAACAATGCGGCGGGCAAATCCCGGCGCAGGCCGTCGCGGAATGGAATAACTATCTGTGCAACCGCATCCACAACGACGCCAAACGCGCAGAGATTCGCGCAACGCTGGGGCGTGGAAACGACATGGTTTCGAGGTCTATTGGGATCAACTCGGCTGTTTGGGGAGGGTTGAGCACCCATTACAAACTCGTCAATGACCTGCGCTCTGCAGTCGTGCTCAACCACATTGAAGACTGGCACTTGGCGCACCAAAGCCTCGTCAGGTGACACCTTCCTGCGCGAAAATAGAACAGGCGGATGATCCTCGCGATTATCCGCCTGTTTGTGTCTGTGCATCTCTGTTCTCTTTAGCCGCGATGCCTGGGGGTGAGGGGGAAGAGGCGAGAGGGGAGACGGGAGAGGGAAAACGGGAGACGGGAGACGGGAGACGGGAGAGGTAAGAAGCAATCGTAGGGACAGGCCCCTGTGCCTGTCCGAAGATACAAGGGAAGAGGCGAGAGGCGAGAAGGCCATCCGCTCCGCCGCCCTGTCGGGTGCGTGCTCAACCCAATGTCGCCCTGTCGGGTGCGTGCTCGACCCAACGATGCCTTGCTTGGTGCGCGCCCGACCCCACACTGCCCTGTCGGGTGCGTTGACCGCGCCACAGTAGCCCTACCGAGTGCGTTAAGAGCAATGCTTTGATTTTCATTTTATCTGCGTCCATCTGCGTTTATCTGCGGAGTTGAAACGACGTGTGCGCGAACCGTTTGGGCCTGCCCATTTGCAAATGCGAGCGTCAGCGCGAGGGAATCGCCCGGTGCCAAGTCGCGCTTGAGGCCGATGAGCATGAGGTGATTGCCGCCCGGTTGCAGGGTTGCCGATCCGTTTGCGGGGATGGGCAAGCGGTCGATCTTTTTCATCCGCATCATATTGCCATCGGTCGTCATAACGTGAATTTCAGTGACCTCTGCAACGGGCGTCGATGCGGAAATGAGCGCGGTTGCCGGACCGCGATTGTGAATCGATACATAAGCCGCGGTGATTCTCTGCGGCGGAATGTTCTCGCGCACTCGTGGGTTTTTGATCGTGAGAGATACCGCGCCCTGATCGCCGCATCCCATCCCCAAAAGCACGAGGGGTAAAAAGAGAAAACAGAGCATCCTACGCATCCTGTGAAAAGCAACCATGAGTACTCTGTAAATTAAATAATTATGTATTTCATTTTTCAAGAGCGTGATGGAAGTGATGCCGTACATCAAATAAGCCATCGCCAAACGTACCCTCCCCAAAATCCCATCAACGAAAGCCATCAGGCACAGCGCGCAAGTCCGTCTCGCAACGGACCTCTATTTTGCAACCCACCTTGCAGGCTGACTCATGTCGTGCGATTACAAAAGCGATTTGCGCTGTGCCTAGCCCCTCGGCGCATGAGAGCGGCATTTTTTGCCTACTTTTTTTTGCTGTTGAAAAAAAGTAGGTCGCCGAAGGCATCGAAGGCAACCAACAATGCCTTAGAAGCCATCTAAAAATTATTGGGACCTACCCCCCTGGCCCCCCTTCCTGCGAGGAAGGGGGGAATCAAGGCGTCCTATTTTCGCGCTATGTATGGTTTTGACCTGCGAAAAGCGAATGCTTTTGCGACGATCTCAATGGCGGTCCGAGTTTTTAGATGGCTTCTTAGGTCCAAACGCTTTAGAAAAGTGAGTAATGGCGGTGCTGATTTGTGCTTACCACAATTTGGTATCATTTAATTTACGGAGTAATTAGTTGGTACAGATGTTTGTACCCCCGCTCGTGGCTTTTGTGGCTCATCGCCTTTTGCCGCTTGGGGGATCGCATCCTTTAATTTTGACCCTGGAGGGAGACGATAAACGCGGCGATGGCCTCGCGTTCTCCTTCGGGAATTTGGGGATAGCCGGGCATGCCCATGCCCCGTTCATCCAGCGCGCCTTTGAGGATGGTGCGCGAAACAGCCTCGAGCGAGTGCCCGTATTTGTACACCGCGGGATCGTGAAAGTCGCGGGGCCTGGGATTGAGCGTGCGCGCGATCTGCCCATTGCCGCGGCCATTGCGCCCGTGGCAAACCGCGCATCCGTATTTTTTGTACAGAGCCTGACCTTTTTCGAGTTCTGCCGCCGTGAATTGCGGGCGTTGAATCGGTTCGGCTTTCTGTTCTGGCGGATTCTGGCACGCCATCAACAGGCTGAAAAATACGGCGAGATAGAGGCGGGACATGGTTTCTCCCTTATGCGAATCAACACAGCGGAGTACAATCGCGATAGTTACTCACCAAAGCGCGTCGGGTTTTAGGGCTACTAGGCATGGCGGATACGAGGACAGGCACAGGGGCCTGTCCCTACGGTCTTACGCCTGAACCACCGGGATCGTTTTTTGGGTCCCACGTGGAAGGACAGGCACAGGGGCCTATCCCTACGGTCTCCCGTCTCCCGTCTCGCGGGGTGGCTAGGCGGTGGGGAGGGGAGATTATTAGTCTCCCCGGCGATTGGCCTGCGATTGCGGGGTGAGGTCGAACCACGTTTCGTGACCTCGAAAAAACCGGTCGAGTTCATCGACCATCAGCGCGAAAAAGGGCGGGTAATCGTCGCCGGTGACGCCGGCAAAATGCGGGCTTAAGAACACATTGGGCAGGTGGATGATCTCGCTGTCCGATGGGATGGGCTCCGGGTCGAATACCTCCAAGCCCGCGGTGATGTCGCCTCTTTTTAGGCGTGCGATGAGGGCGTTGGAATCGACAATCGCGCCACGCGAGACATTGACAAAAACCGAGCCGGGGCGGATGAGATCGAGTTCGCGTTTGCCGATCATCCCCTCGGTGCGCGGGGTGAGCGGCGCGACGCAGACGATGACGTCGCATTGGGAAAAGACATTGTCCATCGCGGTTTGCGTAAAGCCGACGATTTCGGCAATGTCGCGGGACAAGTACGGGTCATGTACCCAAATATCGACATTGAACGGCCGCAAAAAGGAAATGAGGCGGCGGCCCATGTGCCCGCAGCCGATGAGGCCCACGCGCTTGCCGGTCAGCATGCCGCGCATGTTGACGCGCTTTTCCGCACCGGACGGGGTGTGGCCCGAAATGATTCGGCGAAAGGCCGCGCCCGCATTGCGTAGCGCGATGAGAATGAGGGCGAGCGCCCATTCGGCGACCGGATAAGACGATCCCTGCGTGGTATCCACCGTGCGGATGCCGCGCGCCCATGCCGAGTCGAGGTCCATCCGTGCGGCAAAGCGGTCGCCCTCGAGTTCGCCGATGAATTTCAAACGCGGTGCGCGATCCATCACGTCCGCGTCGAGGGTGGGCGCGCCGTGGCAAACGACAATGGCATCGACATCCCGCACGCGCTCGATCAAGCGGGCGATGGTTTCGGGATCGCGATGGGCTTCGTAAATGCCGCCGCCCGCGCATTCAAACCACTCCCAGGTGGCAAAGGTTTCGAGGCGCGCGAGTTCTTCGGGCGAAATCGAGCTTTCGCGGACGCGCTGATTAAACGCGAGGAGGACTTTGGGCATGGGCTACCTCTCATGGATTGGGTTCGGGCAACGAGACGCGGTCATTCGTCCGCGCCTGCCACTGGCGGATGCGGCCGGTCAAGTCGCGGATGCGATAGCGGTGTTTGGGGTCGTCGAAGCGGTTGATCGTCTCGTGGGGATCCGTGTCGAGATCGTAGAGTTCGCATTGGTCGTGGGCACTCAAATTGAGTTTCCAGCGGTCCGACGAGACGATGCAACGCCATGGCGTGCCCATCGCGGGATTGACTTCGGCCTCGCCTGGGCGCGGATGCCCGTCGCTGCGGTTCCACTGGATGAACACATCGTTGTCCGCGAGCGTGGCATCGCCCGTCAACACCTGCACTCGGCTCTCGCCCTGCAAGTGATCGGGGATGGGTTCGCCCATCAGGTCGAGCAGCGTGGGTACGAGGTCGATGTGCGAGATGTTGCCGGAGATCATCCGCCGTTGTTTGGACAGCCATGGGACGCGGATGAGCAGGGGGACTTTGACGGATTCTTCGTAGAGCACGGTCTTGCCCAAAATGCCGTGGTCGCCGACCATCTCCCCGTGGTCACTCGTGAAGACGACGATGGTATTCTCCGCCTGCCCGCTTTCTTTCAACGCGGTCAGGATTTTGCCGACGGAGCGATCCACCAAGGTCACATTGCCGAAATACCGCGCGCGCACCGCACGCCAGCCCGCATCCGTGCGGAGGTCGTAGCCGTATTCTTCCGATTCCGTGTAGTACGCGGCCAAAACGCGGTTGAGGAGCGACGCATTGGCGGGCGGTTTTTGGCGAAACGCGGGGCCGACCGGGAGTGCGGCGGGGTCGTAATAATCGTCGAATGGCCCGGTGTGCGGCGGGTGCGGTTCCAAATACGACACCGCGAGCACGAAGGGATCATCCCCACAGGCGCGGATGAATTGCGCGGCGCGGTCGCCTTGGAAAGCGGCTTTGGTGAAGGGTTCGTCCATGCTGGCTTCCACGTGCCGGGAAAAAACGCGCTGGCCTTCGGATTCCGCGTCGGGTTCAAAGCCATTTGCCACGAGAAAGTGGTGGTAGGCACTGCGGTATTGATGGCGTTCCGCGCTCGAAAAGAACCGGCGGTAGGAATCCTCTGTGCCGACCCATTCATCGAATCCGCGTTGCGGAAAAATTTCATCGCCCAAATGCCACTTGCCATTGTAGCAACGGCGATAATCCGCAGATACCATCTCGGCGATGGTCTGCACCTCGCGCGGCAAGGGCACATTACACGCGGGCACGCGGGCCGTATGCGGGTACAGGCCACACAGCATCGTCGCGCGAGACGGACTGCACACGGGCTGGCTGACATAGGCGTTTTCAAACGCAAAACTCTCGTCCGCAAGCGCGTTGAGATGCGGGACATCGAGATGCCCATTGCCGTAGCACCGCATGGTATCGGCGCGCTGTTGGTCCGTGAAGATGAACAACAAATTCGGTTTTTTATCGGGCTTCATTTTTCACCTTTTCGGGTGGGCACATACGTTTTATCCGCGTCCTCCGCTCAATCCGCGATCCGCTTTTCGCCGCTCAACCGCCACTGCGCCCGGGGAATGAGCGCCGCGATGATCGCGAGCGCCGCGCATCCCGCGAGGGCAAAAACCGCGCTCGTGCGGAGGGGATGGGCGATCGCGTCTGCGCCCGTGAGCGCGGGAGACGCGGAGGACGCGAGCAGGGCGAGGCAGATCGAAAAAGCCAACCGCCCGATCAGGCTTTGGATCGAGAGATAGGTGGCGCGATGGTGGCGGCGCAACCGGGGAACCGTCGCCGCATTGAGCGGCGCGATCATCAAGGCGCGCGGGACCGAGCGAAACCCCAACAGCAGCGCGACGATGGGATGCAGAAAAACGCTCATCGCCCAGATGATTCCCCCCTGGATCCCCGCGCTGAGCATCAGGGCCGAGCGCGTGCCCAAATAATCGGACAGGCGAACACTGCGCTTGGCAAACCACGCCGCAATGACCATCGTCAACGCGGTGTGGAATCCCGTGACCAACGGGGTGGGCGCCTGCCCTTTCAGCAAGTCGATATAGGGTTGGTAAAATTCGTAGGGGATGTGGTTGATCACCGTCATAAACACCGAGAACGCCATCAACCACGCGAGCGCGGGTTGCGCGAGATATGCCAGACATGCGCGAATTTGGGAAAAAAATCCCCGCGCCAAAAAGCGGCGTTTGAGATCTCGGCTCGGTTCGGCAAATGCAAAGACCAGCGCGAATGCCACACAGGCGGTCAACAGGGAGAGACCATACGCGAGACGCAACGCATAAATGCCGACCAAACCGCCCGTGAGTGCGGCCCCTGCCGAGGCGAAAAACACATTGCGCGTAATGCGCGCCTCGCGGTCCGCGTACTCGGCTTCGAGGCCCAAACGCGCGAGCAAGTCGTAGTGAAACGACGTGTCCGTGCCGGATCGAAACGCCACGCTCGCGGCCAAGCCGATTTGCGCCAACGCGAAGACCCCAAATGCGTTGCCCGCGAAAAACAGGATGTACGCGAGTACCGCCGAGAGGGTGGAGATCAACAGGGTGAGCCGGCGGCCCAAGGTGTCGGACAAGTACCCAGATGGCACTTCGAGAATCACCACGGCGATGTAGTAAATGGCTTCGAGACGCAACACCTGATCGATGGTCATGTGCGCGTTGAAATACAAAAAAAACACGGGCAACCAGAAATGCGCCTGCGCGATGGGCGCGTAAATCGGATACAGGCGAACGCTGCGGGTGAGTTTGGAATGTGCCATGGCGAGGGTGCGAAACCGGGTTCAGACGAATCGCCGAACCGAACGGCGCGTTTTGGAACGGGTTCCGCCTTTGACCCGCGATCCGCCTTTCACGGATTGTGCCTGAAATGGACCAGCGCGCGGTTCACAGTGCGATAGGTTTGAAAAGCCGACGCCAAGGACGTGACCATGAAAATGCTTTCGATGCGCTTGGTAATGCCCACCAAGCACAACTCGCCCCCGGCTTCTTTCACCGTTGCCAAAGACGCGGTGAGCACGCCGAGCATCGCGCTGCCAAACCATCGGATGCCGGAAAAATCGACAATGACGCGATTGATGTCGCTGTCGACGAGTTTTTTGACGTGCGCGTGAAACGGCGCGACCTCCGGCCCATCCATCAACTCGCCCCGCAGGGTGAGGATCGCGATGCCGTCCTTGATTTCTTCCCTGATGGTCATAATGCCTTCCTTTGTTGCATGTGTGAATGTCCCTTGCACCGCGACAACATACATCTCTGAACCCGTTTTTACAACCCTTTCTTTTCATGTAAAAAATAGTCAAAAAATAAATGAGAGGTGTGCATAATTCATTCAAGAGGTTTTGGATGTGAACGGAGCCTATACGTCTAAGACGGTGAGCGAGACGGATGAACTCCTGAAAAACTCGGGCGGTGCCAATGTCATTCGCAACAACACCGATGGTCGAGAAGTCGTCTCTTGGGGAAGGGCTAGAGGGCGGATCGGCCAGCAGTTTAGAAAAAAACCTTGCCAGTCCAGAACCCAACGAGTAGATTACAAAATCCGTTTGAGAGGGAGCGCGAAACCCCATGCGGATCGGGTTTGCGGTTTGTAGAGGGCCTCAAAACGAGTGCTCTGCGTCCCTCGTCTCATCCATCGATTATCTGGAGGAAAGTCTCAATGCTCGCCCAAATGCGTAGTGCTACGTTTATCAAAGCGATGATGATCATCGTCGCCGTTGCGTTTGTCGGCCTGATGGTGTTCGAATGGGGTGCGGATTTTAGCAGCAGGGGATTCGCCACGGCCAGCGACCATGTCGGGTCTGTGAATGGGCAGGAAATTTCCGTCAAGCAGTTCGAGGCCGAGATTCGGAATGACTTGCAACAGGCCAAAGCGCGGGGCGACGAAGATCCGGATGTCGGTCGAATTATTTCCCAAACCTGGGATCGCGTGGTGACGCGCATTTTGATCGGGCAACAGATGGACAAATACGGCATTGCGGTTTCCGATGTCGAAGTCGATCACGTCAACCGCACGCAACCCGCCGAATGGGTCCGGCAACAAGAAGCTTTCCAGACCGATGGCGCGTTTGACCTCGCCAAATACAACCAATTCCTCGACAACCCCGGCACGCACAGCGACCCACAGGCGAAGCAATTCATCTTTGCGGCCGAAGCCAATGCGCGCAGCCTGTTGCTGTCGCAAAAACTCGAGACCCTCATCGCGGGCTCGGTGAAAGTGACCGATGCCGAGGTCGAGCAGACCCATCTCGAGCGCAATGAAAAAGTGCGCGTGTCGCACATCGGATTCGATGCGAGTGAGATTCCCGACTCGCTCGCGCTGGTCGCCGATGCGGAAATTCAGGCGTATTACGAGGAACACTTGGACGAGTACCGGCAAGATGCGGCCATTCGCGCGGCTTATGTGTCGTTGCCCAAGACGGCGACGGCGCGCGATGAAGCCGAAGCCAAAGCCGAGATCGATCGCGTTTTTCAAGAGGCCAAGGCGGGCGAGGATTTTGCCGAACTCGCGCGGGTGTATTCCGACGGGCCGAGCGGGCCGAGCGGCGGGGATTTGGGCTTTTTTGGCAAGGGGCGCATGGTCAAGCCCTTTGAGGACGTGGCGTTCGCGCTCGCGCCTGGGGAGGTGTCAAAGCCCGTCAAAACCCAGTTCGGCTGGCACGTCATCAAGGCGGAGGAGATCAGGGGGGCGGCGGATAGCCTCGAGGTTCACGCGCGGCACGTCCTCATCGAGGTGCGCCCCGGGCGGGACACGTTGGACAGTTTGCGCGTGCTGGCCGAAGAGGTTGCCGAGATCGCCGAGGACATCGGGTTTGACGCGGCGGTCGATCAGAAGGGGTTGCCGAGCCAAAATTCGGAGTTTATCACCGCCGGCAGTTTTTTCCCGATTTTGGGCAACGGCACGTCGGGCTTGGTCAACAGGTTCCTGCGCGGTTCTGTCGGGGATGTTTCCAGCGTGTATGAGAACGATCGGGGCATCCACGTTTTTGGGTTGCGAGAAATCCGCGATGCCGGGCCGCGGCCTTTGGACGAAGTCAAAACGCAGATCCAAGCCCGTTTAAAGGAAAAGAAGAAGGTGAAGGCGGCCGCGGACCGGTTGACCGAGGTGCTGGGGCAGATCAAGACGGGCAAGTCCCTCGAAGACGCGGCGGCGTTTTTCAAGCTCGACGTGCGGACCCCCGACCCGTTTGCGCGCATGGGTTTCGTCCTCGGCGTGGGCAGTCGCAATGCCTTTGTCGGCGCGGCGTTTCGCCTGGACGAGGGGCAGGTCAGCGACATCGTCACCACGGATCTCGGCGCGTATATTCTGCGCGTGGATGAAAAATTGCCCGCGGATGAATTGGAGTCGGCAAAAGAGGATTTGACGCAGCAGTTGTTGTCGCAAAAACGCCAAGAAGTGATCGAGGCGTGGTTCGCCGCGTTGCGCGAGGATGCCGAGATCGTCGATAATCGCCATTTCTTTTACCCCAACTACTAGAGGACAACGTGACCCGCGCCATCCGCCTCGCCTTAGCGCAGATCGATGCCACTGTGGGCGATTTGACGGGCAACCGTCAAAAAATTCTCGACCGCATGCACAAAGCACGCGAGTTGGGCGTGCATATCGTCGTTTTTCCCGAACTCGCGATCACGGGCTATCCGCCCGAGGATCTGCTGTTTAAGCCCCGGTTTATCCAAGCCAACCTCAAGGTGCGGGACGAACTCGTTCGAGCCACGCAGGGCATCGCCGCGGTTTTCGGGTTTGTGGATCGGCAAGACGATATTTACAACGCCGCGGCCATTGCTTGCGACGGACGCTTGATCGATGTGTACCACAAAACCTACCTGCCCAACTACGGCGTCTTTGACGAAGAGCGCTACTTCCAATCCGGCAAGACCGCGGGCGTGTACCGCCTCAACGGCGTCACCTTTGGCGTCACCGTTTGCGAGGATATCTGGTATCCCGGCGGCCCGGCGCGGCGACAAGGTCTGGCCGGCAATGCCGAAGTTCTCATCAACATTTCGGCTTCCCCCTTCCACGATGGCAAGGCGTCGTTGCGCGAGCAGATGATCGCCACGCGCGCCACGGATAATAGCGCCGTGCTCGGGTATTGCAATTTGGTCGGTGGGCAGGATGAATTGATTTTCGACGGCGGCAGCCTGATCGCGGATCAAGAAGGGCGCGTCACGGCGCGGTCGCCTCGGTTTCGGGAGGATTTGCTCGTGGTTGATGTCGATGTGGAAACGGTTTTTCGCTATCGCCTGCACGACTCTCGGCGGCGCAAGGAAAAGCGCGATGTGGCCCCTGTGATCCCCATCGACCTGCCCGACCTACGACCCAACGCCGTTCCCCTTTCGCCGCTTTCGCCGCCCGAGTCTCCGCGGCCCGATGACCGTCTCAAAAACATCTACGACGCCCTGGTGTTGGGCACGCGCGACTACGTGGTGAAGAACGGGTTTGAAAAGGTCTTTATCGGGCTGTCTGGGGGGATCGATTCCGCGCTCGTCGCGGCGATCGCCCGAGACGCGCTCGGCAAAAAAAATGTCGTGTGCGTGACCATGCCCACGCAATACTCTTCGGAAGGCACGTTTAACGACGCGCTGCAGATGGCGGGCAACCTCGACATTCGCATCCTCACTTTGCCCATCCAAAAATTGTTTGACCAATTCCTCGGCCTGCTCGCCGATGAATTTGGCGATCTGCCCCCGGACACGGCCGAGGAAAACATCCAACCGCGCATTCGGGGCACGTTGCTCATGGCACTCGCCAACAAATTCCGCGCCCTGGTGCTCGCGCCCGGCAACAAGAGCGAATTGAGCATGGGCTATGCCACGCTGTACGGCGATATGGCCGGTGCGTTTGCGGTTATCAAGGACATCTACAAAACTTTGGTGTACGATCTCGCGCACTACCGCAATACCCTGTCCGATCATCCCGTCATTCCCCTTTCCATTATCGAACGTCCTCCCACAGCCGAATTGCGCGCCAATCAGCAAGACACGGATAGCCTGCCTCCGTATCCGGTGCTCGATCCCATTCTCAAAGCGTATGTGGAAGACGACGCCAGTTTGCAAGACCTCATCGCGCTCGGCTATGACGAAGCCTTGGTCACGCGCATTATCCGCATTGTGGATATCAACGAATACAAACGCCGCCAAGCTCCTCCGGGCATCAAGATCACGCCCCGCGCATTCGGACGCGACAGGCGATTGCCCATTACCAATCGCTACCGGAAATATTGAATCGATGTGCAACGCCATACACGATAAACAATGAAAAACCATGGTGGGAAAGAGAAAAGTCTCTTTCGATATGGACTCGATCATCTGCAAGATGTACTTTTGAATATCCAAGACCACGCACGCACGTTCCAACGCGGTCTGAAAATGCCAAAAGAAGCGCGGTTTTTATCCGATTCTTAGTTTGTCGCGCAGCATGTCCCATACCTTAAAATCTATGGAGGATGAGTATGAAAATTACGGCACTCAAGACATTCGTCGTTCCCCCGACCGGGAACTTTTTCGTCAAGGTGGAGACGGACGAAGGGATTTACGGCATGGGAGAGGCGGGCTTGAAACGCCGAGGCGCCGCTATCGCCGAGGTGATCCGCTCGTTTTCGCCAGACGTGATCGGGCAAGACCCGTTTCGCATCGAGCACTTGTGGCAGGTGATGTTTCGCGGGGGGTTTTTCCCCGGAGGCGTGGTGCAATCCTCGGCCGTGAGCGCGGTCGATATCGCGCTGTGGGACATCAAGGGCAAGGCCCTCGGCGTGCCCGTCTATGACTTGCTCGGCGGCAGAACCCGCGACGAGGTAGCGTGTTATCCGCATATTGGGGAACGGGATGATATCGACCGCTTGGTCGCAAATTGTTTGCAACGCCAAAAAGAGGGCTGGAAATTCGTGCGCTGGGGCATGAGCGATCCCGCGGATCCACGGGTCTTTGAGCCGGGGCGCGCCGTGCGCTATGGCATCGAACAGGTGAAAGCCGTGCGCGAAGCCTGTGGCGACGAGTTGGAAATCTGCGTGGATGTCCACACGCGATTGGATCCCGCATGGGTGATCCCGTATTGCAAGGGCGTAGAACCCTATCGACCGTTTTTCATCGAAGACCCGCTGCGGAGTGAAAGCACGCAAAGTCTGCGCCTCGTGCGGCAAAACACGCATGTGCCGCTCGCAATCGGCGAACAGTTCGACAGCAAGTGGAAGTTTCAGCAGGTGATCGAAGAGGATTTGATGGACTATTGCCGCGTGGATCTCTGCATTGCGGGGGGATTGACCGAGGCGAGAAAGATCGCGGGCTGGTGCGAGACGCACTACATTCACTTGGCGCCCCACAATCCCTTGGGTCCCGTGTCGACCGCCGCGTGTTTGCACCTGTGTTTGTCGTCCTCGCTCGTGGGCGTGCAAGAACTGCCCCGGCCGCCGATGAGCGCGTTGACCGATGTGTTTCCCAAACAAGTGCCCTACGCCAGCGGCCATCTGCTCGTTCCAGACGGGCCGGGTTTGGGCATCGAGTTCAACGAAGACGCCCTCGCAGACGTGGCCCCGCCCGAACCGAGTACAGGCGCGGGATTTCGCCGCGCTGATGGGTCTTATACGAATTGGTGAGAGGTGTCTAAAGCGTTTGGTCCTAAAGCATCGTGGGTTGCCTTTGATGCCTTCGGCGACTTACTTTTTTTCAACAGCAAAAAAAAGTAAGCAAAAAATGCCGCTCTCATGCGCCGAGGGGCTAGCACAGCGCAAAGCGCTTTTGTAATCGCACGGCATGCGCCAGCCTGCAAGGTGGGTTGCAAAATGGATGTTGGTTGCGAGACGGACTTGCGCGCTGTGCCCGATGGCTTTCGTTGATGGAGTTTGGCGATGGCACGTTTGGCGATAGCTTCTTTGAAGGACGGTGGAACAGCAAGGCGATCCCGATAATGAATGAGTTGGTACAGATGGCCCCCGCAACCCATCACCCGTAGGGACAGGCCCCCGTGCCTGTCCGAAGTAGCGAGCGCGAAATCCGTTGCGTCTATTGTCACCCCATTATCAAAGGAGAATGCGAAATGCAGATGACCCGTTGACTCGATCATTTGTCCCTAGCGGTTTTACCCCATTGCAAAGGAGTCGTAACCATGCAGAAATCCCAACGCTTTGGCCCTTGCGCGTTCGCATTGATCGCTTTTATGGCCCTGCAACCGGGCGCGGCACACGCGCAGTTTGAATTTCAATTTCAGTACGGCAATCTCACGAACCCGTTTTCGGAAAACAAAGAATTTACGTCCATCCTCACCTTGCAACACGCCGCGCAGTGGCGGTTTGGCGACAGTTTCTTTTTCATCGACTTTTTGGACGATGGCGGCGCAGATGGTTTTAACGACAAAGCCTTTTACGGCGAATGGTATCCGACCTTGAGCATTGGCAAGTTGGTGAACCGGAAAATCGGCCTGGGGCCGATTCGGGATATCGCCATCATCGGCGGGGTCAATGTCGATGGCGATGCCAATGTCCTGAAATACCTGCCCGGCATCCGCGCGTCATGGAATATCCCGGGCTTTTACTTTTTGAATACGGACTTTACCGCCGTGCTCGACGCCAGCAGTGGGCTTAGACGCGGCGGCGCGCCCAAGACGGAAGACAATTTCCTATTCGACATCAGTTGGGGCGCGGGCTTCATGCTCGGCAGTCAGTCCTTCACCTTCACAGGCCATGCGGAATACAGCAGCAGCACGACCAACGAGTTCTTACCGCCCCAAGACGTCGAGGCGTGGATTCTCGCACAGCCGCAACTCATGTGGGATTTTAGCAAGGCCATAAGCGGCACGGGCAACGCATTCTTCGTCGGCATCGAGTACCAGTACTGGCAGAACAAGTTGGGCACGACGGTCGACGAGAATGCCGTGCAGTTGTTGCTGGTCTGGCGGCTTTGAAAGGGAAATGCCCATGGCTTCCAAAGTGCGAATCGGCATCATCGGGTGTGCGCGGATTTTGAACGCCCATTTGCGCGGGTACAACCTCTTGCGGGAAAACGGGTTTGGCGATTTGTTTGAACTCGTCGCGTTGTGTGCGCGCAAGGAAGAAGACGCCCATCGGTTTCGCAGGCGGGGCCAAGGCCCGGGCCCTCGTCCCGCGCCGGTCGACGCGCCCGGAGATCCGCTCAACGCGCCCCATGCGTATCTCAGCGACTTGCACCCCGAGCGCGATGCGGCGGTTTATACGGATTACAACGCGATGTTGTCGCGCGGCGAGATCGACGCGGCGATCATTTTGACCGGGCACGACAGCCACCACAGCATCGCCATAGACGCGATGCGGGCGGGCAAACACGTCTTGGTGGAAAAGCCGATGGCGATATCGGTCAAAGCCGCGCAGCGCATGTGCGAAGTCGCCGACGAGACCGGGCGCGTGTTGTCCATTGCCGAAAATGTGAATTTCAACCCCGGCACTTGGGCGAGCCGATGGGCCGTGGAAACCGGCCTGATCGGCGATGTGCAAATGCTGTATCGCGGCGCGATCGGGTTTCGCAATGCGCGGCCCGACCTCGTGGCGGCGCGCACGCCTTGGCGGCAGAGCAAATTGGGCGCGGGCGGGGGCGTTGCCATCGATTTGGGCGTGCATCTGTTCAATGGGGTTCGCGCGATTTGCGGGCCGGTCAAGTCCGTGCAAGCCATGTGGCGAATCCTCGAGCCCGTGCGGGTTTTGATGTCCGACGACGACCGCGCCGTGGTCGCCCATGTCGAAAATCAGGTGGACGATGCGTTTTTCGCCAATTTTGAATTTGAAGCGGGCGGCATTGGGCATCTCGCCGTGTCGAGAAGCGCGCGCGGAACGCAGATCGGCGTGCCGGGCGGGACGAATATCTGGGGTAGCAAAGGGGCGATTTCCAACGGGCAGTTGTTCGGGGAAAACGGCGAATCAGAATCCGTGGAGGATCGCTTTCAACGCGAGGCCGCGCCATCGCGCGTCGATCAGGTGATGCCGCGGGGGATCGCCGATGCGTTTGCGCTCGAGAATCTGAACTGGCTACAAGCCATCGCAAACGGCGCCCCCGTGCAGATGAGCGGGGAAGAGGGCACCATCGATCTGGCATTGAGTTACGCGATTCTCGAATCCGGCATGCTCCATCGCGCCGTGACCTTGGACGAGATGTTGAGCGGCGAGGTGGCGGGGTACCAAAAAGAGATCGACGAGTACTACGGGCTGTGAGTGGAGATACTCTCTTAAAGTTCAAGGGGTTTGGGGGGTGGTTCGATAGAATTTTTCGCCCTCAAAATCTTGGTCGTGTCGGAACATCCCCCAAATTGAATGCAACAACTTTCGCATCACCGCAACGATGGCCTGCAAAGGTTTCTTCCCTCGCTCCGTGAGTTTATCATAGAAGGCTTTGACCCGGGCTTGGTGTCTGCTGGCGACCAGCGCCGGCATATACAAGGCGTGTCGGAGGTACTTATTACCCGTTTTCGAGATGCGTCGGGCGGGATTGGCGGTTCCGGATTGTTTCGGTTTGGGGTCCAGCCCTGCGTGTGCGACCCATTGGGCCGGTGTCATATCTTGGGGCAGGAGTGCCACCTCGGCCAAGATTCGCAAGGTGCTTTTTTGGGCGATGCCGGGGACGGAACAGAGGCGTTGATAGGCACGCCGGAGGGCCTTGTCCTGCTCAATCAACTTGAGGGCTTGGGCTTCCAAGTGCTGGATGCGGCGTTTCAGGTGGCGAATATGAACCGCCATATCGCGGGCGATGAGGCCGGTGCTGTTGATGGGGTAGCCTTGGGCATGGGCGCGGCTGTGCTCGCGGATGATCGCTTGGGTGAGTTGGTTCACCCGTCTCATCACCGCTTGCCGTTGCAAGACGCGCTCGCTCGGCGGTTGCCAAGCCACAAAGGGCATGCGCTGGGCATAATCAAGGATCATCGCCGCATCGAGTTTATCCGTCTTGGCGCGTTGCATGCGCGCCTGCGCGTAATTGCTCATCGCCTTGGGATTGACGACCATGACGTGCGTGCGGCGATGATGATGCAAGGCCAAAGCCACCTTCAGGCTATAAAGCCCCGTCGCTTCGAGGCAGACACAGACCTTCCATCCGCGCTTGGTCAACCACTTCAGCAAGCACTTGTGC
Organism: Candidatus Latescibacterota bacterium; assembly: GCA_965242535.1. GTDB lineage: Bacteria > Latescibacterota > UBA2968 > UBA2968 > UBA2968 > VXRD01. The sequence goes on along the minus strand of OZ251458.1, from coordinate 1,616,527 downwards.
GCCTGCGGCGTGTTGTCAAAGGTCGTCTGCTTGAGGGCTTGCCCCGGTCTAGCCAAGGCAACGTTGAGGGTGCGGGCACTGACATCAATGCCGGCAAAAGCGGGTTGGGATTTCGACATCGGGGCCTCCTGTGATGAGGGGTCTGTAAGGTGTGTGCGCTCGGCTCAAGCCCCGACCTTTCACACCGCGCCTACCGACCTTGTCTATGCAGCCTCAATGGACTTAGATACTCTTCGGTATGGACGCGGTGGTCGGGGGGCCTATCTCCCTACAAGGTCTGTGCCTTCAGAGGCGAGCGGCCTGCCCCGAGCTGAGCATGATGATGGCTGGGCTTGAGAGGATGATGCAACACCTAATTAAACCGCGCTCGAAAGATACAAGAGGCAACGTTTGACAACTTGGGGACTTGGGGTTGGGTGGACGGACAACGGACAACGGACAACGGACAACGGACAACGGATCGCTTGGAGTCTCACGATGACAATTTCCCCCAAACACCGCCGCCAATTAGACGAGCACGGCTATGCGATCATCCCCGACGTGCTCTCTGAATCCGAGATCGCGCAGTACCGCGCACGGCTGTCGCGCCTCGCCGAACGAGAGCGGGTGGACGGTTCAGGTCGGGTGCATACGCAGGGCAAGGGCCAACATGTGCGGTGGTTGGTGAACAAGGGCGCGGCATTTGAGAAGCTGGTGGCACATCCCAAAGTCGTCCCCTATTTTGAATATCTGCTCGGCGGGGATTACACGCTGAGTACTCTGACGTCAAATGTGATTTACCCGGGTGCGGAGGACAATGCGTTTCATGTGGATAATGCCTTGAGCCAGATGCCGGAACCCCTGCCCGCGTTTCCGATGTTCGTCAACAGCTTGTGGCTTTTGAACGATTTTACGCCCGAAAACGGGGGCACGCGGTTCGTGCCGGGCAGTCATCGGTTTTTGAAAAAGCCGCCCTCCAAGGGCGATCCCCTTTCTCTGCGCCATCCCGATGAGGTTCGCCTCTGCGCGCCCAAGGGGTCCGTGTTTTTGTTCAACGGCGCGATTTGGCACGCCACAGGGGCCAACCGCACAGATGAAGCGCGGATGTGCCTGATCTGCTTTTGCTGTCGCTCCTTTCTCAAGCCGATGTTCGATTTCGTCCACCACCTCAAGCCCGAAGTGATCGCCCGCGCCACGCCAGAGATGAAACGCATCTACGGCTTTCACTCCCAACCCCAACCCCCAGACGTGCGCGATTGAACGAGAACGGAGAAAACACATGGCAACGACCAAATCCTACGACATCAGCACGCCGCTTCCCGTCCTCGTAGAGCAAGTCAAGAAGACGGGGCAACGGATCACTTTGACAGACGATGGGCATCCCGTCATCGATATGCGGCCTCACGCGGCCTCGCAATCGGGATACGGGATGCTCAACGCGTACGCACCAAAAGGCATTTCAGCATCTGTGGAGGATATGAAACGGGCTATCGCAGATGCGGCGACGAAGGAGTGTAGGTCATGATCGGCTTGGATACGAATGTCTTGGTTCGCTACTTCCTGGTCGATCCAGAGCAACCCGAACAATCTCGACTTGCGCGGATGACGATTGAAACCGCTTTGGACAGAGGGGATGCACTTTTTTTGAGCAACATCGTTCTTTGCGAGGCTGTCTGGGTTTGGATGCAGATTTACAAGGTCAGTAGAGAAGGCGTTCAAGTAGCACTCCATTGGCTTCTCGAACAACCCCTCATCGAGCTCGAATTTCCTTCATATATCGCACGCACCGTGCAACTGTTCGGGGATTCCAACGCCGACTTTGCCGATGCCCTCATCCTCACAACTCACAACGAGGCTGGTTGTGTTACGACCTATACCTTTGATAAATCCGCCGGTAAACTCGATGGTTTCTCATTGCTGGAATAGTTGAAAGCGACCGTACGCTTTTGATGGCGGATTTTATTTTATAGAATTCGTAAATTCCCAAAAGGAGGAGTTATGGAACTCAATATCGGCATGATCGGGTATTCGTTTATGGGCAAGGCGCACAGCAATGGGTTTCGACAAGTGCCCGCGTTTTTTCCCGAACTCGATGTGAATCCCATCCTGAAAGTGATCTGCGGGCGCGACCGAGACGCGGTGCAACGGGCGGCCCAAACGTACGGCTGGGAGGAATCGGAGACCGACTGGAAAAAAGTCATCGCCCGAGACGATATCGACGTCATTGACATTTGCACGCCCGGCAATTTGCACTTGCCCATGGCAAAGGCCGCGCTGGAGGCGGGCAAGCATGTGATCTGCGAAAAGCCGCTGGCGAATACCCTCGCAGAAGCCCGAGAATTGCTGGCCGTGGCCGAAAACGCATCCCAAAAGACCATGGTGGCGTTCAACTATCGGCGCGTGCCCGCGGTGGCGTTGGCGCGGCAGTTGATCGCCGAAGGGCGGATTGGAGAAATTTACCACTGGCGCGCCGTGTATTTGCAAGACTGGATCATCGATCCGGATTACCCGCTGGTCTGGCGACTCGAAAAAGACAAGGCGGGGTCCGGCCCGCACGGCGATTTGAACGCGCATATCATCGACCTCGCGCTGCACCTCGTCGGTGATATCGACAGCGTGGTCGGCGCGGATACCACGTTTATCGAAGAACGCCCCATACTCGACGCGGTCGACGCGGGGTTGGGCGCGAAGGGCGGCGAAACGATGGGCCGCGTGACCGTGGACGATGCCACCCTGTTTTTGGCGCGGTTTGCCAATGGCGCGCTCGGCTCGTTTGAAGCCACGCGATTTGCAGCGGGACGGCGCAATCACAACCGGTTTGAAATCAACGGCAGCAAGGGTAGCCTCGCGTTCAATTTGGAAAAGATGAACGAGTTGCAATTCTATTCCCGCGAAGACGAGGATCACATTCAGGGGTTCCGCGAGATTATCGTAGGCGAGGGCAACCAACCCTTTATGTCCGCGTGGTGGCCGCCCGGGCACATCATCGGTTGGGAACACACGTTTACGCACGAGTTTCGGGATTTCTTTGAAGCCATCGCAAAGGATGAGGCGTTTTCGCCCGACTTTGCCGAAGGCACAAAGGTTCAAGCCGTTTTGGAGGCCGTGGTCGATTCGGCGAAGTCAAAATCGTGGATGGACGTGCCTCGGGTGTAACCGCGGATAAATCGAAGGAGAAGAAAATGGCAAGACCAGTGACGTTGTTCACCGGCCAGTGGGCGGATTTGCCGCTGGACGAGATGTTGCAAAAGGCCAGAGATTTTGGCTATGACGGTGTGGAACTCGCCTGTTGGGGCGATCACATGGACGTGCGCGAAGCCGCGTCGAATGACGGGTACGTGCGCGAGAAAAGGGAATTGCTCGAACGATACGGCATGCAGTGCTTCGCCATCAGCAATCACCTGGTCGGGCAAGCCGTGTGCGACAATATCGACGCGCGGCATCAGGCGATTTTGCCGCCGCATGTGTGGGACGATGGGGATCCGGAAGGCGTGCGCCAACGCGCTGCCGAAGAAATGAAGGCGACCGCCGAAGCCGCAAAAGCGATGGGCCTCGAGGTGGTCAACGGGTTCACCGGGTCGTCGATCTGGCATTTGCTGTATTCGTTTCCCCCGGTATCGCCCGATCAGATCGAAGCTGGATTCCGCGATTTTGCCGATCGCTGGAATCCGATCCTGGACGTGTTTCAAGCCTGCGATGCGCGCTTTGGCTTGGAGGTGCATCCCACGGAAATCGCGTTTGATATTTCGTCGTCCGCTCGGGCATTGGACGCCTTGGACAACCGCCCCGAGTTCGGGTTCAATTACGATCCGAGCCATCTAATCTATCAAAATGTGGATTACGTGGGATTTATCCGCACGTTCAGCGATCGGATTTACCACGTCCACATGAAAGATGCGTATTTGTCGCCTTATCCCAAGCGCGCGGGCATTTTTGGCGGGCATACGAATTTTGGCGATCCCGACCGCAGTTGGGATTTTCGCTCCCTCGGCCGCGGCAGCGTGGCGTTTGAAGAGATCATTCGCGCCCTAAACGACATCGGCTACGACGGCCCGCTCTCGGTCGAGTGGGAGGATTCGGGGATGGACCGCGAACACGGCGCGACCGAAGCCTGCGCCTTTGTCAACGAGATCGACTTTGAGCCTTCAGCCGTGGCGTTCGACGCGGCGTTTGAAGAATAAAGGCGGGAGACGGAAGAGGCGATAAGGCGGGAGACGGGAGAGGGAAGACGGGAGAGGTGAGAGGCGATAAGGCGGGAGACGGGAGACGGGAGACGGGAGACGGGAGACGGAAGAGGGAAGACGGGAGAGGTGAGAAGCAATCGCAATCGTAGGGACAGGCCCCCGTGCCTGTCCGAAGATATAAGACGGGAGAGGGAAGACGGGAGAGGGAAGAGGCGAGAGGCGAGAGGCGAGAGGCGAAAAGCAATCGCAATCGTAGGGACAGGCCCCCGTGCCTGTCCGAAGATATAAGACGGGAGAGGGAAGACGGGAGAGGGAAGAGGCGAAAGGCGAGAGGCGAAAAGCGAGAGGTGAGAAGCAATCGCAATCGTAGGGACAGGCCCCCGTGCCTGTCCGAAGATGCAAGATGCAAGAGGCGAGAGGCGAAAGGCGAAAAGCGAGACAGCATTTGTACCAACTCATTCATCATCGGGTCGCTTTGCAGTTCCACCGTCCTTCAGAGAAGCCATCACCAACCCGTGCCATCCCCAAAGCCCATCAAACAAAGCCATCAGGCACAGCGCGCAAGTCCGTCTCGCAACCAATATTCATCTTGCAACCCACTTTGCAGGCTGTCTCATGTCGTGCGATTACAAAAGCGATTGAACTGCTCGGGCAGTTGTACCCCGCTCGCGCTGTGCCTAGCCCCTCGGCGTTTGAGAGCGGCATTTTTGAACTGCTAAGGCAGTTGTACCCCGCTCGCCTACTTTTTTTTGCTGTTAAAAAAAAGTAGGTCGCCGAAGGCATCGAAGGCAACAAAAGATGCTGTAGGACCAAAGTTGTTAGAAAAGCGAGCCATGCAGATGCTGATTTGTGCGTCTCAAAATTTGGTATCGTTTAATTTTCGGAGTATTGAGGAGAATGTCATGATCCGCTATTTGTTTTTTGCAATTTTGATGGCGATAACCGCCTGTGGGCAACGGGCCGACCGCACGCTCGTTTTTGGCCGCGGGGGCGATTCCGTGGGGTTGGATCCCGCGCTGGAAACCGATGGCGAGTCCTTTAAGGTGTGCGACAATATTTACGAGACCCTCGTCACCTTTGTGCCCGAGCGCACGGACTTGGCGCCGGGCTTGGCGACGTCATGGCAGGCGTCCCCAGATGGGCTGATGTGGACATTTCACCTGCGGGAAGGCGTGGTTTTTCACGATGGGATGCCCTTTGACGCGGATGCGGTGGTGTTTTCACTGGCGCGGCAGTTCAAGGCCGATCACCCGTTTCACAAAGTGGAAGGCGCGTATCAATACTGGTCGAGCATGTCGATGAGCGAGATCGTGAAAGACGTGCGTAAAATCGACGAGATGACCGTGGGCATCGATCTCAAACGCCCCAACGCGCCGTTTCTGTCCAATTTGGCGATGAATTTTTGCGCCATCGTCAGTCCGTCTGCGGTCGAAAAATGGGGCCCCGATTTTGCGCGTCATCCCGTTGGCACGGGCCCGTTTCGGTTTGTCGATTGGATCAAAGACGACCGCGTCGTGCTGGAGCGCAATCCCGATTACTGGGGGCAGGCGCCCAAAATCGACCGCCTCATTTTCAGGAGCATCCCGGAAAATTCCGTGCGCTTGATCGCGCTGACGCAAGGATCGATTGACGGCATGGACAATTTGGTGCCCGACTTTTTGCCGACCATAGAATCGCACGACCACCTCGCGTTGCTGTCGCAACCCGGGATGAACGTGGGCTATCTGGCGATGAACATGGACAAAGAGCCGTTTCAAAAACGCGATGTGCGCCGCGCCATCAACCACGCCATTGACAAGCAGGCGTTGATCGACAATTTGTATCAGGGCTTGGCGATCCCGGCGGTCAATCCCATTCCGCCCACGCTTTGGAGCTACCGCGAGGAAACCCCAGGCTATGAATACGATCCGGAACAAGCCAAAGCCCTGCTGTCCGACGCGGGCTTTCCAAACGGGTTCGAGACCACGCTTTGGGCCATGCCCGTTCCCCGGCCGTATATGCCGCAACCCCTAAAAATCGCCCAGGCCATTCAGGCCGATTTGCAAGCGGTGGGGATCAAAGCGGAGATCGTCACTTTTGAATGGGGGACGTATCTGGACAAAGTTCAGCGCGGGCAACACGATATGGCGCTGTTGGGATGGACGGGCGACAATGGGGATCCGGACAATTTTCTCTACGTTTTGCTGGACGAGAGAGCGACGCAAAAACCCGCCAACAACATCGCCTTTTACCGCAGCGAACCCCTGCACGAGGTCTTGGTGGCCGCGCAAAAGGAGTCGGACAAAGCCAAACGCACGGCCCTGTACCAAAAGGCGCAAGCGATCGTTTTCCACGACGCGCCCTGGGTGCCGCTGGTACACGCCACCCAAACCGCGGCCTTTCACACGCGCGTCACCGGGTTCAAGTTGCATCCGACTGGGAGCAAGTGGTTTTGGGATGTGGCGGTGAAAGACTGACAAAGGATGGAATCTGACGAGCCTCAACTTCCAAACCACGCGCGATGCCGTTGGCATTTTATTTTTTTCTAAACCGTTCCCCATGCACATCTACATCCTCAAACGATTGCTGGCACTGATCCCCACGTTGTTGGGCATTACGGTGCTGGTTTTTTTTATGGTCCATCTCGTACCCGGCGACCCGGCGCAGGTGATGCTCGGCGAGCGGGCGAGTGCCGAAAGTTTGGCCGCACTGCGGCGCGATTTGGGGCTGGATCAACCCTTGCACGTCCAATTTGGACGCTATCTCGCCGACCTGATGCAAGGCGATTTGGGGCGGTCGATCAAATCGCACGAGCGCGTGTCCGTCGAGTTGATGGCGCGGTTTCCCGCGACGATGGAATTGACGCTGGTCAGCATGGTCTTCGCGTGCGTGCTCGGCATTGGCGCGGGGATTGCGTCCGCGATTCGCCGCGGCACATGGTGGGATTACATCGGAATGACGGCATCGCTGGCCGGGGTGTCCGTGCCGATCTTCTGGCTGGGCTTGTTGCTGATCCTCGCCTTCGCGGTTTCGCTGCCGCTGTTCCCGGTTTCCGGGCGTCTCAGTTCGCACGTGTTTGTCCACGCCATCACGGGATTGTACCTCATCGACAGCGTGCTCGCGGGAGATCCGCCCGCGTTTGCCGACGCGCTTTGGCACCTGATTTTGCCCGCCGCGACCCTGGGCACCGTGCCCGCGGCGGTGATTGCGCGCATGACCCGGTCGAGCTTGTTAGAGGTGTTGCGCGAGGATTACGTTCGGACCGCCTGGGCCAAAGGGCTGTCCGAACGGGTGGTGATCGCGCGCCACGCCTTGAAAAATGCGTTCATTCCCGTGCTGACCGTGATCAGTTTGCAATTTGGCTATTTGCTCGGCGGCGCGGTTTTGACCGAGAGTATTTTCGCCTGGCCCGGAGTGGGGCGCTGGTTGCTGTTGTCCGTGTACGCGCGCGATTTCCGGGCGATACAGGCGGGCGTGCTGATCGTCTCTACGACCTTTGTCCTGATCAATTTGATCGCGGATTTGCTCTACGCCTGGCTGGATCCGCGCATCAAATACAACGCGGAGTAGCGGCGACATGTCACCTCCTCGAGATGCGTTTCAACCCCGGCCCGAGACCCCTGCGCGGTGGCTCTGGCATCGCATGCGCCAAAACCGGCTCTCGGTGGTGGGACTCGCACTGATCGCGGGCTTCTTGCTGCTGGCGTTCGCCGCGCCCTTGCTCGCCCCTGCCGATCCGATGGCACAAGCCCTGTACGACCGATTGTCGCCCCCGACGCTCGAACACCCGTTTGGCACAGACGATTTTGGGCGCGATATTTTGAGCCGCGTGATCTACGGCGCGCGCATCTCCCTGCGCGTGGGTATCGTCGCCGTGCTGATCGCCCTCGTGCTGGGCACGGGTATCGGGCTGGTCGCGGGCTATTGGGGCGGCTGGATCGACCAAGTGCTGATGCGCGTGATGGATCTCCTGCTGGCGTTTCCGAGCATTTTGCTCGCCATCGGCATCGTGGCGGTCTTGGGCCCCGGGTTGGAAAACGCGATGCTGGCCGTGGGCATTGTGGCCGTGCCGCAATACGCGCGCTTGGTTCGCGCCTCGGTTTTGACCGTGCGAGAAACCGATTACGTCCTGGCCGCCCGCGCGATGGGGGCGTCCGATGCGCGCATTTTGGCGCTCGCGATTTTGCCCAACTGCCTCGCCCCCCTGATCGTGCAGGCGACCTTGGGCTTGGCGACCGCGATCCTCGACGCGGCGGGCTTGAGTTTTCTCGGCTTGGGCGCGCAACCCCCCACGCCCGAATGGGGCGCGATGCTCAGCCAAGGCCGCGAATTGATCGTGCGCGCCCCCTGGGTGCTCACCTTTCCCGGCGGGGCGATTTTTTTCACGGTACTCGCGTTCAATCTGGTCGGCGACGGCCTGCGAGACGCGCTGGATCCAAAGGCGATCCGCAGATGATGCAGAGGGACGCTAGTTTTCATTTTATTTTCACAAATTTGCTTATATTGCTTTTCGCCAACGCCCTTCCCGCCCGCGAGATCGGGGAATCCCCATTGCGGCGGGAGTCACCCAAACGCGAAAAAAAGGAAAAAACCATGTGGAAATGGACAAAAGATAAAAGCACTTCGGCACGCGCATTGTCGGCGGTGATCGCGCTGATGTTGCTGGTCTTTGCGGGACGGGCATCTGCCGGTTCCAATGCCAATGCGATGCTGTCGCTCGACCTGATCCCCAATGGCGGCGCGGGAAATCAGAGAGATGACGGCGTCACGACGGGCAGGGTTTCGGGGCGGGGCACGACCATCGCCATCGAAATTTTCGCAACGGGCGTAACCACGCCTTTGACCGGGATGCAGATCGTCTTCAATTTCGATGCGTCCCTGTTGACCTTTGTCAAGGCCGAGAACAGCGCGTTTTCCCTCACCATTCCAGAAAGGCGAAGGCCGGGGATGAACTTCGCATCAACGGCCCTAGTCACCTTGGAGGCGTCGGGGTTTTTGGCACGCGCGGAGTTCACCACGGTTGCGGATGTCGCGGGCAGAGAATTTTCCATTGGCATAGCGACGGCGACACTTTCCGAAAACGCGGCATCGACCGACACCTTTATGCCGACAGACCGAATCGCGTTTAATGCGACGACAACCGGTTTTTCCCTTTCGCTCGATGCCGATGATGCGCCCGGCGATCAAGCAGTCGCGTCTGTCGAAGTCCGTCCCGAGAGCGTTGTCGCCATTCAGGTCTTCGGTGCGGAGATTCAAAATGCCACGGGCATCGAGATTCGCTTTGAATACGACGCGAATCAAGTTGCTTACGAGGGGTTCGATAACGGCAGTGCGTTGCCCAACCCCCAAAGCATTCCGACCCGTGGTGTGAATCCGACCTCTATCGAAATTGGCATGGTGTCTTTCGGCGGTCGCGCCACGGCCAATAGCGGATTGTTTGGCGCGTTTCGATTCCGCACGACATCGGCGTTTTCCGGCGCGACCATTCGGTTGGTGAGGGCGGTACTTTGGCAAGGGAACGTTCAAACGCAACCCGCGACGTTGGATCAGCGCGTCGAGTTGTTGCCTCCCGCGGCGCCCTCGCCCGACTTCGATGGCGATGGCGAGGTTGGATTTTCCGATTTTTTGCTGTTTGCAGGCCAGTTTGGGGCGCGTCAAGGCGATGGGATGTACGAGGCAAAATACGATCTCGACGGCGATGACGAGGTTGGGTTTTCCGATTTTCTGATCTTCAGCCGCAGCTTTGGCACATCCTCCGGCAGTGGTGGCGATGGTGGCGACGCGGGCAGTCCCGACCTGATCGTCGAATCCCCTTCGGTCGGCGATAGCACTTTGACGCCCGGGCAATCCTTTTCGCTGAGGGCCACCGTTCGCAACGCGGGCACGGGTTCTTCCGCCGCGACGACCGCGCGCTATTACCGCTCGTCAGACGCGACGATCTCCACTCGTGATACGCCAGTGGGTTCGGACAGGGTAGATAGTCTTTCGGCTTCTGGCCGCCGTGCCATCGCGATCCGCCTGACGGCGCCAAGGCGTGCAGATACGTATTATTACGGCGCGTGTGTGGTGCGCGTCCGCGGGGAGAGCGACACCGATAACAACTGCTCGGATGGGGTTCGGGTAAGCGTGCAAAGCGGCAGTGGCGCGACACCGCCCCCACCCGACAATGCGCGGTATTGGCGTGCGGATTCCGAATATCGAATCGCGTGGTCTCCTTCCCCGAGCGCGACTTTTTACCGGGTCTATTTCGACCGCGCGCTCTTTTTGAATGTGAGTTGCCCAGGGGGTTGTAACCTCATCGCCACGGTGACGGACACGAGCGCGAGTCACGATGGCAGTGGATCGCGCATCGGCTACTGGGTGCGGGCTTGCAATGGCGCGGGTTGTTCGAATTACGTTCGCGCCGAGCGCGTCACGGCAGGGGGCGATAGCAGCGGATCGGGTGGCGGATCGGGTAGCGGATCGGGCACCTATGCCCCGATAACGGGACTTCGCGTGTCAAACGGCCGGATTCAATTCGCGTCTTTCTCTGTGGAGGACTGCCTTAGCTTGACAGGACTCGGTGGATACGAGGTACACACTTCAAAATGGCAGAAAAAATCCGGGACATCGTGGGTCGATATTCCCGACACGGCACGCACGGGCCAAGTGTGCGCCTATTCGACCACCACGCCCGGCGAATACCGATTGGTGGGCGACGTGAGCATCAACGGCGTTAGGGGCCGGCATTCCAGCGAGAATACCTTCACGGTGAACTAAACCCATGCAACCCCTCGAAATCCAACCCGCGACGACGCCCATAGATGTAGACGTCGCGATTCCGGGATCGAAAAGCATCACCAATCGCGCGTTGCTGATCGCCGCGCTCGCAGATGGCGTCAGCCAACTCGACAACGCGCTGATGAGCGACGATACGCGGTATATGGCGAATGCCTTGCGCGACTTGGGCATCCGTATAGACGAAAACGCATCGCAAGCCACATTTCGCGTTTTTGGCACGGGTGGGCGCATTCCCGCGGATAACGCGGAACTCCACATCGGCAACTCGGGCACGTCCGCGCGCTTTCTCACCGCGTACCTCGGCTTGGGCCACGGGACGTATCTGATCGACGGCGTTGCGCGCATGCGCGAGCGGCCCATCCAAGACCTCCTCGACGGCCTCGCGCCCTTGGGGGCAACGGCGCGCTGCGAGGGCAAAGACCGCGTCTGTCCCCCTGTGCTCATGGTGTCCTCTGGTCTTCGGGGCGGGCGAACGATGATGAGGGGCGACAAGAGCAGCCAGTATTTCACGGCCTTGCTCCAAGTCGCGCCCTACGCCCAAACCGATGTCGAAATCCGCGTCGAGGGCGATTTGGTATCCAAGCCGTACATCGACCTGACCATCGCGGTGATGCGCGATTTTGGCGTCGAAGTCACCAACCGCAATTACCGCTCTTTCACCGTACACGCGGGGCAGCGTTATCGGGCACGCACCTATCGAATCGAACCCGATGCGTCCAATGCCTCGTATTTTTTTGCCGCCGCCGCGCTGACCGGCGGTCGCGTGCGCGTGCCTCGTTTGACCGCGCAATCCGTTCAGGGCGATGTGGCCTTCGTCGATATTTTGTCCAAAATGGGCTGTGGCGTACGCAAAGACCCGGATGGCATCGAAGTGCGCGGCACGGGCCGCCTGTCCGGCCTGGACTTGGACCTGAACGCCACCCCCGACATCGTGCCCACGCTTTGCGCGCTGGCGCCCTTTGCCTCCGGCCCGGTCAATATCCGCAACGTGGCTGTTTTGCGCCTGCACGAAACCGACCGCATCGCCGCGCTAAAGACCGAGTTGAACAAACTCGGCGTCCGCGTCGAGACCCGCGCCGACGGCCTGATGGTCTATCCCGCATCCCACATACGACCCGCCGCACTCGATGCGTACGACGACCACCGCATGGCGATGAGCCTGTCGCTGATCGGCTTAAAAATCCCGGGCATCGCCATCAACGACCCCACCTGCGTCGCCAAAACATTTCCGACTTATTTCGACGTGCTGGAAAAGGCAAAAAGTACCCCCCACGCTCGGGCTGGGGCTTTTTTATTTTTGTGATTTTAGCCCGTGTCCAGTGAGGGGGGCGACGATGATCTCGTCCGTTTGAGCGGGATATTTCATATACGCTGCGATGGCTGTGGCCGAGGTGGGTTCGATGTAAAAGCCCATCTCGGCCATACGTTTTTGGGCGCGGCGCGTTTCGTCGTCTTCAACTGTGAGAACGTGGCCCCCGGTTTCGCCGATGCACTGCCTCATCTGCGCGGCGCGGGCGGGTTCGGCGATGGCAATGCCTTCGGCGATGGTCTCGGACGGATTGCCAGACCAGTTGGGCGTCAGCGGGGCGCAATGGGCGGATTGAACCGCGACGAGTTTGGGCAGGCGGTCGATCAGATTTTGCCTGAGCAGGTCCGCAAATCCGATGTGCGCGCCGATCAGCATCGTGCCGTTGCCGGTTGGGATGATGAGCGTATCCGGCGCGTTGAATCCGAGTTGCTCCCAAAGCTCGTACGCGAGGGTTTTGGTGCCGTGAAAGAAAAGGGGATTCCAAACGTGGCTGGCGTAAAAGTGCGTTCGCGCCGCGCTTTGAACGGCCCGCGCTGTGTCTTCCCGCGAGCCGGGGATTTTGTAAAGCCGTGCCCCGTAGCTCTGAATTTGCGCGAGTTTTGCCGGCGACGTGCGGTCGGGAACGTAGATGTCGCAGGCCATGCCCGCACGCGCCGCATAAGCCGCGATGGCCGCACCCGCATTGCCCGACGAATCCTCGACCATGTGCCGAACGCCCAACGCCTTTGCCTGGCTGATCAAAACGGTCGCGCCGCGATCCTTGTACGAGCCAGATGGGAACAGGTGATCCTGCTTGACGAGGAGGGATTTGCCCGCGATGGCGACGGGCGTCAACGGGGTAAATCCCTCGCCAAAGCTCGCGATATGGGCATCGTCCGCAATGGGGATCGCCTCGCGGTAACGCCACAGCGTCGGTGGTCGGGCCGCAAGCGCGTCAACGCGCAGTTCGCCCTCAAAGACGAGGTCGAAAAGACCCCCACAAGCGCAACGCCAGCGCGAGGGATCGGCGGCATAAGTCGTTCCGCAGAGTTGGCAGGTTAAGTGGGACATGGGGAAGACGGGAGACGGGAGACGGGAGACGGGAGACGGGAGAGGGAAGACGGGAGACGGGAGAGGTAAAAGGCAAAAGGCAAAAGGCAAAAGGCAGAGATCCGTAGTCAGGGCGCGTAGAGGCGTAAAATTTTACGCCCTTACGCTTACGCCCTTACAGCGAGTCAGAGGTCATCGTAGGGACAGGCCCCCGTGCCTGTCCGAAGATACAAGAGGGGAGAGGTAAGACGGGAGACGGGAGACGGAGAGGCAAAAGGCAGAGATCTGTAGTCAGGCCGCGTAGAGGCAAGAGGCAGAGATCCGTAGTCAGGCCGCGTAGAGGCGTAAAATTTTACGCCCTTACTGCTGCCACACCGTCGGAAAGTGTTTTCCGCGCAGGATTTCGCCATCTTTGACATCGACAAATTCTTTCATCACATGGTTGCCGGTCGCGTCGTAGTACGTGTCCTGTGTCATGTAGTGAATCGCGATGGCGCGGCGGGGCCGATCGCTTCGGTTGTCGTGCGAACCGTGCCAGGTGAGGGCGTGGTGGTAATGCACTTCGCCTTTTTTTACGGGGCGGCGCACCACCTCGATGGGATGGTCTTCAAAGGTCGCGGGCATGGCATCGAAGTCTTGCACGGTGCGAACAAACGCGATTTGGTTGCCCCATTTGTGCGAGCCCGGCACCATGCTCATGCACCCGTTTTCCCCATCCACGTCGTCCAGAGCCACCCACGCGCTCACTTCGGTCATGGGGCGGATAATCGGCCACAGGGGCGCGTCTTGATGCCAGCCGGTCGTGCCGCCGATTTCAGCGGGTTTGTACTGGATTTGGTCGTGCCAGATACGCAACTCGGTCGCGCCGGTCAACTGCGCCATTTCCTCGACGATTTTCTGCGAATACATCAATGCCTTAAACGGCGCGCTGGCTTCCCAAATGTTCACGATCTGCCACACGGGCGCAGCATCGTCGCCGCGCAAGTTCCGCAACAGCACGGGCTGCGGCACGTCATCGCGGTCTTTGTCGGCGATCACCCGGTAGAGTTCATCGCGCAACGCATCGACCTGCGCGGCGTCCAACAGGGGGCCGCCGTTCAAAAACCCATTCTCGTGAAATTCCGCCACTCGTTCTTCGGTCAACATGGTTCGTCTCCTTGGCGAATCTACATCGCCCTCGTGGTTGGATTTGATTTTCGGGATCGGTTATCCGCTATCCTTTGGCAGAATATATATACATTTATCGCATGCTACGCGACAAAAAATAAAGACCTGTGCAAAATCCGAAAAAGAGTTAGATTTAAGTTATCCGCAAAAACCCTCACCCCTTCTCGGAAAGCACAGGTCTATGTCGGATCAAGTTATGCAACTGTACCCCATCTTGCAAGCGCGAAACCCAAGGAATAGCTCCAAAAAAGAGTTGAACCTGCGGATTGTTATGGTATTTTGCATTTGAATCGCCAGCGGATTTTGGTCGGGTGGTGTTTTCGGATAAGGCGAGTCCATTTTGGCGGTGAACAAATCAGAATAAGTCGCAGGTCTCGTGAGAATGCAGCGGCGAGGCATCTCGGGGTTTGGTTCGGGACTTAAATGCCCCGATGGGAATTTGTCGCCATAACGAGATGCACAATGGCAAAGCCTGCGGTCAAACCATCGCCTGCATCGCGCTCGATCCGCCGGGTCTATGCCGAAGAGTATCTTTACGCTTACGTCTCACGTCTCGTATCTTCGGACAGGCACAGGGGCCTGTCCCTACGATGAACGGCGGTCGCCAGTTGTACCCCGCTTGTGCCTTTGAACTGGCTACTGCCAGTTGTACCCCGCTTGTGCCTTTTGTGCCTTTTGTGCCTTTTGTGGCTAAACTTCCCTCTTCCCTCTCGCCTGCCTTTTCCCTCATGAAAACCCTCCTCGTCACCGGTTCGTCTGGCCTCATCGGGTCGGAAGTCTGCATCTATTTTGCCGAACAGGGCTATGTCGTACACGGTATTGACAACAACCAACGCGCTGTTTTTTTTGGCCCCAATGGGGACACGCGCTGGAATCAGAAACGCCTGAGTGCGGTTTTATCGTCCTTCCACCACCACGAAATCGACATCCGCGACCGCTTGGGCATTCGCGACCTCCTGTTTCAAATTCGCCCCACCGCGATCATCCACACCGCCGCACAACCCTCCCACGACCTCGCCGCACGCATCCCCTTTGACGATTTTGACATCAACGCAGTCGGCACGCTCAATTTGCTCGAAGCCGCGCGTCAGACCTGCCCGGAATCGCCCTTCATCCACATGTCCACCAACAAGGTCTATGGCGACGCGCCCAACCGCATCGCGCTAAGGGAATTGGACACCCGCTACGATTACGACGACCCCGCGTACGAACGCGGCATCCCGGAAACCTTTCCCATCGATCAGTCCAAGCACTCGCTCTTTGGCGCGTCCAAAGTCGCCGCCGATATCGTGGTGCAGGAATACGGCCGCTATTTTGGCATGCCCACCTGTTGCTTGCGCGGCGGCTGTCTCACCGGCCCCCATCACAGCGGCGTGGCGTTGCACGGGTTTTTGAGCTATCTGGTCAAATGCAATTTGGAGGGCCGCGCGTACACGATCTTTGGGTACAAAGGCAAGCAAGTGCGCGACAATATTCACGCCTGCGATGTGGCCCGGTTCATGTGGGCGTTTGTCCAATCCCCGCGCTGCGGCGAAGTCTATAACTTGGGCGGCGGAAAAGACAACAGTTGTTCCATCCTCGAAGCATTTGACATCGTCGCCCAGTATTCCGGCAAAACGATGCGCCACACCTATTCCGATCGGCACCGCGAAGGCGATCACATCTGCTATTACAGCGACCTTAGCAAAATGAAATCGCACTATCCCCACTGGAGCATCACCAAATCGCTCCGCGATACCCTCGGCGAAATCGTCTCGAGTTGGCAAGCGCGGCTCGAGGCGGGCGCGTAAAGGGACTATTCCACTTTTAGGCGCGAACTTGGAATAGCAAACTCCGCTATTCCAAAAACTCGAACAGGAGGCATTCAAATGCAACGCGGAGAATGCGCGTAAAGGGACTATTCCACTTTCAGACTCGAACTTGGAATAGCGAACTCCGCTATTCCAAAAACTCGAACAGGAGTCGTTCAAATGCAACGCGGAGAATGCGCGTAAAGGGACTATTCCACTTTCAGGTGTCAACTTGGAATAGCAAACTCCGCTATTCCAAAAACTCGAACAGGAGGCATTCAAATGCAACGCGGAGAAATCGGCAGATACGAGATCTCGACCACGGGCGGCGAGCGGGTCCGCGCCTTTGTGCCGGCACCGTTGCCGCCCGATCCACCCCTCGTTCTAGATGGCGCGCTTCAGCAGGCGTTTGAAGCGGCAACCCTCGCGCTCGGCCGGCTCGACGGCATCTCGGTGCTTCTGCCAGACCAAACGCTTTTTCTTTTTACGTACATACGCAAGGAGGCCGTGCTTTCCTCGCAGATCGAAGGCACGCAGTCGTCGTTGTCCGACCTTTTGCTCTACGAGTTGAAGGAAGTACCCGGGGTTCCGCTCAATGATGTCGGCGAAGTTTCCAACTACGTGGCGGCGCTGGAGCATGGCCTGCGGCGGATGGCGGATGGCTTCCCCTTGTGCAATCGGCTGATCCGCGAAATTCACAGCGTGCTGTTATCCCATGGCCGGGGCAGCGACAAAATGCCCGGCGAGTTCCGCCGTTCGCAAAACTGGATCGGCGGTTCTCGGCCCGGCAACGCCATCTTCGTGCCGCCACCACACCATGCGGTGCCCGACTGCATGGCGGCATTTGAACGCTTTCTCAATGCCGGCGACGACGGGTTGCCCACACTCATTCGGGCGGGGCTCGCCCATGTGCAATTCGAGACCATCCACCCCTTTCTCGACGGCAATGGACGTGTGGGAAGGCTACTCATCTCGTTTCAGTTGTGTCAGGCTAAAATGTTGCGAGAACCTCTTCTGTATCTAAGCCTTTATTTTAAGCAAAACAGGATCACTTACTACGATCTGCTGACGCATGTGCGCCGCACCGGCGATTGGGAGTCATGGCTCGCTTTCTTTTTTGAAGGCGTGCGGGTGACGGCCGAGGGGGCCGTCGCCACCTCCCGTCGCCTGTCGGACATGTTCGCGTCTGATCGAGGGATCATCGAGCGACAAAGTGGCCGCCGCGCGGGGTCGATCTTGCGCGTCCACGAATCTCTGAAGGCGCGACCGATTCTGTCCTTGTCCGAGATACGCAAGCGCGCGGCGCTCTCCTTTACCACCGCATCCTCGGCGATGGAATGGCTCGTCGAACGCGGCATTGCGCGTGAGATCACGGGCAAACGACGAGATCGCTTGTTCGTCTATGACCGCTATCTCGCCATCCTCAACGAAGGCACCGAGGCAATCTGATGCCGGGCTTGACTTTCTTTTATATTTTTTTAGAATACCCGCCGAATAGTCGGGGCGAAAGATTTTGTGGGGGCGAAAAATTTTTCGCCCCGACGACGGAAAATTTCTGACGAGAAAATGAAAGGACTTACGCCATGCCATCTGAATTCAACCGCCGCGAGCAACCCATTCTCTACGAACCCGACGAACGACCGCCGCATAGCATCACCTTTGCACTCGGGTTTCAGGCGGCTATGCTCACCATCGCGGGCATTGTGTTCACGCCCGTCATCGTGGTGCGGGCCGCGGGCGCGGACGAGACATATCTGTCTTGGGCGGTCTTTGGGGCACTGGTCGTCAGCGGCGTGACCACGGTGTTGCAAGCCGTGCGCGTGTGGCGTATCGGCGCGGGCTACATCCTCTTGATGGGCACGTCGGGCGCGTTCATCGCGGTCTGCGTCACCGCGCTTGCCGATGGGGGACCCGCGATGCTGGCAACCCTCGTCATCATCTCGTCCCTGTTCCAGTTCGCGCTTTCGGCGCGCCTCTCCCTGTTGCGGCGGATCATCACGCCCACCGTGGCCGGCACCGTGATCATGCTGATCTCCGTGACCGTGATGCCCATCGTTTTTGACATGTTGACCGACGTGCCCGAAGGAACGCCGCCGGCTGCCGCGCCCGTGAGTGCCCTCGCGACCTTGTTCGTCATCGTGGTGCTCGTGCTCCGGGTTTCGGGCGTGTGGCGGCTTTGGGTGCCCCTCATCGGGATTGTCGCGGGGTGCGTCGCGGCTTCGTTTTTCGGCCTGTACGACATCGAGCGCGTTTTTGAAGCCTCGTGGATCGGCATTCCCAAAGGCGGCGGTTGGCCGGGCTTTGACCTCGGCTTCGGCCCTGTTTTCTGGTCGCTCCTGCCCGCTTTCATTTTTGTAACTATGGTCGGGGCTATCGAAACAATTGGCGATTCCATCGCCATTCAAAGGGTCTCTTGGCGCGCGGACCGAGCGCCGGACTTTCGCGCTGTGCAAGGCGCGGTCACCGCCGATGGCATGGGCAACCTGCTGTCTGGCCTCGTGGGCACGGTGCCCAATACGACCTACTCGTCCAGCGTTGCCATTACGGAACTCACAGGCGTTGCGGCGCGCGGCGTGGGCGTGTGCATCGGCGCGGTCTTTGTGGCGGCGGCCTTTTTGCCCAAAGTGTCCGCCCTGCTCTTGGCGATTCCCAATCCCGTGGTCGCGGCTTATGTGACCGTGTTGCTGGCCTTGCTCTTCGTGCTGGGCATGCGAATCGTGGTTCAAGACGGCGTGGATTACCGCAAGGCGACCGTGACCGGCGTCGCGTTCTGGGTTGGCGTGGGCTTCCAAAATCAGGTCATTTTCGCGGATTATCTGGGCGACTGGTGGGGGGACTTGCTCGGCAATGGCATGACGGCCGGGGGGCTTACGGCGATTCTGCTGACCCTGTTCATGGAACTGATAGGCCCGCGGCCACAGCGCATCGAGACCGAATTGAGCGTGGATGCGTTGCCCCGGATCAGGGTATTCTTGGAAAAATTCGTCACCCGCAGGGGCTGGAATGCGGAAATGGTGGATAAGCTGTATCTCGCTACCGAAGAGACGCTCTTGCTGCTCATCCAACAAGAGGAGGGCGGAGGAGTGGCAAAACGCCTGTTGCTGATCGCGCGCAACGATGAGCGCACCGCGTCTTTGGAATTCATCGCGACCATTGGCGACGGGAATCTCGAGGATCGCTTGACCTTCCTGACAGAACAGACTGCCGATGCGCCGCTCGAGCACGAAATCTCGTTGCGATTGCTGCGGCATTTCGCCTCGTCCGTGCGCCACCAGCAATATCACGACGCGGACATCGTCTCGTTGCAAATCGATGCCCCGATGCGCGAGCGAAAAACAAAGGCGTGAAGCGATAATGACATCGCAGGGACAACCCCTTGTGGTTGTCAAAATCGAGACAAAAGAAAAATCTCATTCGGCAAGGGCAATGACAGCGTAGGGACAACCCTTTGTGGTTGTCAAAATTGAGACAAAAGAAAAATCTCATTCGGCAAGGGCAATGACATCGTAGGGACAACCCTTTGTGGTTGTCAAAATCGAGACAAAAGAAAAATCTCATTCTGTAAAGGCAATGACATCGTAGGGACAACCCCCTGTGGTTGTCCACAAAGAGGTGCGATATGGCGGATTTTAAGGCGATGGCAACAGAGGTGGGGGCGTTGCTCAAAGAAAAAGGGCAGACCGTGGCGGTGGCGGAATCCTCGTCGGGCGGACTGCTTTCGGCGGCGCTTTTGGCCGTGCCGGGGGCTTCGGCGTATTTCAAGGGCGGCGGCGCGTGTTATACCGGCGATTCCAAACAAATTTTGATGGGCGTTTCATCTGAGGCCATGCAAGAGGCGCGGGCCGCCACCGAGACCCATGCCCTGCATCTCGCACGCGCGGCACGCAAGCGTTTGGGGGCAGATTGGGGCATTGGCGAAACCGGCGCGGCAGGCCCGACGGGCAATCGGTACGGCGACCCGCCCGGCCATACGTGCATCGGCATTGCAGGGCCAAACACAGAGCGGGCTATCGCCATAGCAACCGGTAGCGAGAACCGGGGCGAAAACATGGAAGCATTCGCCCGCGCGGCACTCGATCTGCTGTCCGAATGTCTGCAGGAGGCAGGAGACTAAAATCAGCGGTCGGTCTCCGCTGCATGACTCGCTTTTCTAAAACGTTTGGTCCTACAGCATCGTTTGTTGCTTCCGATGCGTTGGCTACGCCTGTGCCTACGGCGTGCGGCGACCTACTTTTTTTCAACAGCAAAAAAAAGTAGGCAAAAAATGCCGCTCTCAAACGCCGAGGGGCTTGCACAGCGCAAATCGCTTTTGCAATCACACGACATGAGTCAGCCTGCGAAGTAGGTTGCAAAATGGATGTTGGTTGCGAGACGGACTTGCGCGCTGTGCTTGATGGCTTTCGTTGAGGGGCTTTGGGGATGGCACAGTTGGCGATGGTTTCTCTGAAGGACGGAGGAACAGCAAAGCGATCCCGATAATGAATGAGTTGGTACAAATGGCACAGGGGCCTGTCCTTATTTTCAGGATGAACGGCAATGTTTGCAACGGGCGCGATCGGAAAATGATTTTCCATCTATTGGATCCCTACTGCCCACTCTCCGTTGCGGGGAGGGCGAGGAGGAAATATGGCGACATTGGCGCTGTTGGGTGGCGAAGCCGAAGTGAAGGAAACGGTGAATATCTCTTGGCCGATGTACGATGCCACTGAAAGGGAGGCACTCGGCGAGGTGCTGGAGAGTCGGTCTTGGTACCATGCCGCGAAGTGTCGGGAATTCGAAGAGACGTTCGCCGCATTTCAAGACGCGAAATACGGGATCGCGTGTACGGGGGGCACTGTGGCGCTGGAAATGATTTGCCGCGCCGCGGGCATCGGCATCGGCGACGAGGTCATTACGAGTGCGTACACGTTTATCGGGACGTGTACGGGCATCCTCAAAGCGGGGGCCACGGTCGTTTTTTGCGATATTGACCCCGATACCAACAATCTCGATGTGGCGGACGTCGAGAACCTGATCACGGATCGCACCAAGGCGATAATGCCCGTGCATTTTGGGGGGTTGGCGTGCGATCTCCAGCGGTTGTTGGACATTGCGGATCGGCACGACCTCGCGATTTTGGAAGACGCGGCGCACGGGTGGGGATCGACCTATCGGGATCGCGGCCTGGGCAGTTGGGGCGCGGCGTCGGGGTTTTCATTTCAGCAGAGCAAAAACATGACCGGAGGCGATGGCGGCATTGCCCTGACCAATGACGAGGCCATGGCCGACGCGATCTCCTGCGCGGTCAATGTCGGACGGTCGCGGTATGGCCGCGTGGATGCGTCTCGGCAATGGGGTGGCAATCACCGCATGACGGAGTTCGTCGCTGCGGTCTTGGCGTGTCAGTTGAAGCGCGTTCCCGAGCACGCGGAAATCAGAGAGCAAAATGGGGCGATGCTGGCGCGCACCTTGTCGGACATCGCGGGCATCGAGCCGATTCACCGATCGGAAGACGCGACCCGCGTCAACTGGCATGTGTATGGCGCGCGCTATGTCGCCGAAGCCTTCGAAGGCGTTCCCCGCGATGTGTTTGTCAAAGCGATGCGAGCCGAGGGCGTGCCGCTAAGCACGGGATACGATTCGCCCGTGTACAAACATCCGGTTTTTCAAACGGATTGGAACGCGGGGGATTACACGCCCTTTTCGTGGACAGACGCCCAGGATTATCGCACCTTGCACCTGCCAAAAGTCGAGCAATACTGCAAAGAACGGCTGTCGATCAGCCAGACGACCCTGCTCGCATCCGAAACCCAAATGCGGGACATAGCACGCGCATTCGTCAAGGTTTGCGAAAATGCGGATCAACTCCGAGGCGAGAGGCGGGAGAGGTGAGACGGGAGACGGGAGAGGTTAAGGCGGGAGACGGGAGACGGGAGACGGGAGAGGGAAACCCGTAGGGACAGGCCCTCGTCCCATTTGTACCAACTCATTCATTATAGGGGTTGCTTTGCAGTGCCACCGTCCTTCAGAGAAGCCATCGCAACCCGTGCGATCCAAAAGTCTATCACCGAAAGCCATCAGGCACAGCGCGCAAGTCCATTTCGCAACCAATATTCATCTTGCAACCCCCTTTGCAGGCTGTCTCATGTCGTCCTGCTACAAAAGCGATTTGCGCTGTGCAAGCCCCTCGGCGTATGAGAGCGGCATTTTTTGCCTACTTTTTTTTGCTGTTGAAAAAAAGTAGGTCGCCGAAGGCATCGGAGGCAACCCACGATGCTTTTGGACCAAACGCTTTAGAAAAGCGAGCCCCGTCGGTGCGGGTTGTTGCGTATCAAAATTGAGAATAACTTAATTTACAGAGTAATTAGTTGGTACAGATGGCCCTCGTCCCCCCTGCCACCCAAAATCGGAGCGCGGATTAAACGGATAATGAAGATAAAAGGCATGTAGGGACAGGCCCCCGTGCCTGTCCGAAAATGAAACGAGAGGCGAGAGGCTTTTAGCAATCGGCTTTCAGCCCTTTCTCAGCCACCTCCAATTTTCCAAAGGAGAATTTCATGTTTGAACGAGCAACTGGCTTGAAGCAGAAATACCGCAATGGGGAACGCATCCTCGGCGTGTCCATGGCGCCGAACACGCCTGCGGATCGGTTCGACGAGATTATGGGGCGAGACGATTACGACTTCGTGTCTATCGACAGCCAGCACACGCCCTTGAGCGAGGAGCGCGTCGCCGCGTTTTGCGACATGGCCGCAGAGCGCGATGCGTTCGTGCAGTTTCGGATCAAACACACGCGCAACGCCTATTTGATCGGCAATTATCTCGATTTGGGCCCGTGTGGGATCGAGATCCCGCAGACCGAAACCGAGGACACGGTCGCTGACGCCGTGCATTCTTTTTATTATCCACCTGCGGGCGGGCGCAGTTTTGGCGGGGCGCATCGGCGGGGCACATCCGGCAAGAGCACGGCGGAGTACGCGGATTGGTGGAACAGCTTTGGGGTTTTGTGGTTGCAGATCGAATCGGTCGAGGCCGCCACGCGCGGGCACCTGCTCGCAAAACCGGGCGTGGATTGCCTGTCGATAGGTCCGACAGACCTGTCCGTGAACATCGAGGCGCATCCGCAGCACTGGATAAAATCAGTGGATGATGCCATCGCGTATTTGTGCAAATCCCTGCAAGGCACTGGCGTGGCCGTCTGCCACCGCAACCGCACGCCCACCACGCGCGAAAAATACGCCGACATGGGCGTCACGGTTTTTTTGGAAGATGCATGATGGGTTTGGAAGAGTTGGGGTGTCTCGCGCCGGGCGGTAAAGGGCCGGTCGCAAAGCCGGTGGAACTCGGGCAACGTGCGGGCACCCTTCAACTTTTGCATCTCGATACCAATGCCGACTTTCGACGCGAACTCGCTCTTCAAGTCGTGCGGTAATTTGAACCAGAGGGTTAATATGAACCGCGATCCGATTGTCGAAGAGGTTCACCAGACGAGGCAGAAAATTTGGGAAGCGTGCGATGGCGATCTCGATCGATTTCTAGACCTCCTGCAAGCCGCTGAAAAGCGAGACCGCAGTCGCGGGATGACAACCATCGCCTTGCCCACAAAAACCCGTGTTGTAAAATCAACTGAATCGTTGATTCGTAGCATCTTCGGCACAATCCCAACCATTGGAACAGCACTAAATGAAGCTGTTTTTGATCTGCGTGCCCGTCTCAAACAGGAACGTCTCGAAAAATTTGTGACAACTTTGGCGGACGCGCTCAAAGTCGTTGAATCCCACAAGATCGACATGGCATATATTCAAAGCGAAGAGTTTGTCGATTTCTTGGAGGATGTTCTGATACGCGCCGCCAAGGCTAGAGCCGAGGATAAGCGAAAAAAACTGGCCGCTGTTGTCGCAGGTCGCTTGCAACATGCCGAAAGTACTCCTTTCGATGATCGCTTTCTGGACCTGTTGATGTCACTGTCAGATATCCAAGTACGCATTTTGACCGAACACATTCGGGCCGGGGCCGACGAGCACTCCAACGCTAAACATCGCCAGCCGAGTTATTATGATCTCCCAAATGGAGAATATCTTTTTCTCGTTCAGGATTTAATTTCAAAGGCCCTCCTTTATACTGATCAGATCCGCCGCGGAGACCCTAGTTTATTTCAGTCTCTAGAAGTAACGAAGTTAGGCCGAGCGTTTATCCGATTTTTAGAGAAAAATACCACTCATGCTTTTTGAGGATTACATCGACAAAATCGATCCTTTGAGGTGAAGCGATGAATCCGAGGATATCGAGCGTCACGGCAACAGAGGGGTATGAGTTGAGATTGCTTTTTGACAACGGCGAGCACGGACTCTACGACTGTTCTAATTTGTTGGATTTCGGCGTGTTTCAAGAACTGCGAGACCGAAGATACTTCGAGAAAGCAAAAGCCGTGGATGGAACCGTCGTTTGGCCGCATGGACAAGATGTATGTCCCGATACCTTGTACGTGGATTCGGTTCGCGGCGAGTCGCAAACCGATCTGTGGGGGAACGAGTATGCCGACAAATGAGGTGAATGCAGCGGAATTTTTCGATCCCAAATCCCTGACCTGTGGACTGGAAGATGCGATAGCATCCTTGCCGGAAACAGGGGGTAGGGTTCGCATTCCGGCGGGCACGTATCTCTTGCGTAAGACCCTGTACGCCCCGAGCCGCGTGAGCCTGATCGGGGATGGGCCGGCGACGGTGTTGGCGATTTTGCCCTTGCGAGTCGTCCCTTTGGCATCGGATATTCGCAAAGGCGAGCGGGTGATGACCTGCGCGATCGAACCGCCTTTTCGCGTGGGCGACGGCATCGGCGCGTGTGATGATGACCACAGGGGATGGTGGGGCACGCACGGCGAGGTCGAGCGCGTCGAGGGCGTGCGCGTGTGGATGAACGCGCCGTTTAATCGAGACTTGTCCGCGAGCCGCAATGCGCGGGTGGTGAATCTGTTTCCCGGGATCTGGGCGGAGAATGAAACGGATATCGAAATCCGCGATTTGACCCTCAAAGGCCCGGAAAATTACGAAGGCGCGTGGTGGGATTTTACGTATTCGGCGATGCACATCGTCGGTTGTGAGCGCGTGCGGATTCTGAATTGTTCGGTCTTTGGATGGCCGAGCGATGGGTTTGGGATCCAGCGCGGTTGCGATGCACAAGTGGCGCACTGCCAAGCGCACGGATGTCGCGGGCACGGGTTTCATCCCGGCACGGGCTTGGCGCGCAGCGTGTGGTCGCACAACATCGGAAAGGGCAATGGGGGCGATGGGTATTACTTTTGCGCGCGCGTGCATCATTCGATATGCAGCGACAGCGTGTTTTCCGAAAACGGGCAACACGGCATCGGCGGCGTCGCCAATGGCGGGGATCACCACAACATCGCGTCCGACAATGTGTGTTCCCACAACGGGATGTGTGGCATCGATGCAAACAGAGGAGAAGAGCAAGTGATAACCGGCAACCTGCTGCTGGGCAATTCGCGGGCAGAGCCGGGAAAATACCCCGGCATCCGCGCACATGACTTGACCCACTCGATCATCCAAGGCAACCGGTGTGCCGATGATCGGCAACCGCAGACGCAACAAAAGGGCATTGAAGAAAGCGGCGCGAGCGATTACAATTTGATCAGCGGCAATCTGTGCGCGGGCATGGCGCAGGCCATTGCCTGTGTGGGCAGGCACAGCCGCGCAGAGGGGAATTTGGTATGAGGGACGCCCGGCCTATTTCAGATGCGGAAATCGCTTCGGCGATGACCACGCGGGATTTTGTGGACAGTTGCGACGAGGCGTTTCGGCTTTACGGCGCGGGGCAAATGGCGAATCCCCCGCGCCAAGAAGAGGTCGTGCGCGAGGGAAATTTGGATGTGTTTCGCCTGGTGATGCCGGGCCGGTGGCAAGGGAAATTTCAGGGGCAAAAAGTCCTCGAGGAGCGTTCCGATGTCAAAACCGGGCGGTTGGGCGAGAGAACGGCGGCGATCGAATTGGAAGACGTGCGAGGGCGCGCTCGCCTCGTCTTGGATGCCGAACACATCACCGACATGCGAACCGGGGCCGCAGGCGCGTTGGGCGCGAAATACCTGGCGGAACTGCCGATACGCACCGCGGCGATTTTGGGAACGGGCCGCGTTGCGCGGGCATTGGCCCGGTGTATCGACGTGGCACTCGGGCCAATGCTCATGCGCGCGACGAGCAGAACGCCCGAAAAACGCGCGGAATTTGCAACGGCGGTCGCGCCGGCTATCCGCTGTGACTTGGAGATGGTCGAAAACATCGAAACCTGTATCGAGGGCGCGGACGCCATTTTTACCTGCGTGCCGACGCCCGAACCGATCGTGAACGCTGTCGCCGATCGCGTACACATCTCCGCGATCGGAGGCGATAGGCGCACCACGCAGTTGCAACCGGAATTGTTGACGCGGCGATTTGTGATACCCGATCACGCAGAGCAAGTGCGCTTGTCCGGCGAATTTCTCGCGTTGCGCGACGGGGATGAGACGCCCCGTTGGGCACGAAATTCAGCGGGTCAAATTTTGACCATCGGGCACGCGGCATTGGGGCAGTTGGAACATTTGCGGGGGCAGGGGAGCATCGCGTATTTCAGCGGGCTGGCGATTCAAGATGTCCACGCAGCGGCGACCGCGTGGAAAAAACTGCGGTGATCCGCTGGATATCCATTTGCAAAACCAAAAGGCAGGCCCTCGCGCCCGCCTTTTTTATTGCCTAAAAGCATGGGGCGGATTATTTTTTTTCGGACGATTCGCGTAAGACAGACCGGAATTTGTGGCAGGAGCGTCATCCATGGCCTGGCTTTACCAGCGGGGAAAAAAGTGGTGGATCGGGTACTACGATAAAGATGGCAAGCGCGTTCGCAAATCCATCAGCGATTCCAAAGAGGCCGCGGAAATGGCTATGAAGCGGATCGAATCGGAATTGGAGCGCGAAAATGCCAAAGCACTCGTGATTCCCCAAAGCACGCTCGACGCCATTGTCAAACAACTGGACAAGGGCAACTCGGAGCCGCTGTTGACCTATCCGGCCGTGCGAAACGTCACCAATGTCCGGGAGTTGTTCATTCGGATTTACGAAAAACTGGGGTTTGAGGTGCTCAAGTCTCAAGAGGCGTTTCCCCACTACGTCCTGTCGCGCGATGAACTGCCCATCCGAGCGCATGCGGTGTTGCGGAGCAGTGATTTCCAACGCGAAGAATTGGATTGCACGACCTGCGACAGCATCATTTGCTGGGTCGACGACTGGGAAGCCTCGCCCATCCCGGTTTTGGAATTGTCGGCCCACTACGATCTCTACGGGTGATCCGCACGTTTTGCCGCATCCCACAGCGCGTCCATTTCCTCGAGGGTGGCTTCCTCTGGCGTTTTGCCCCGTTTGCCCAATTCGGTTTCGATGTACCGAAAGCGCGTTTGAAATTTTCTGTTCGTCTGCATGAGGGCATCTTCCGGGCAGATTTGGAGAAATCGCGCGAGATTGACCAACGCGAACAGCAAGTCCCCAAATTCCTCCCGAACCCGATCCTCCGCGCCCGCTTCTCGCGCCTGCATCAGCTCGTCTGCTTCCTCCCGCACTTTTTGAACCACATCCGCAATGCGGTCCCACTCAAATCCCACCCGTGCGGCTTTTCTCTGAAGCTGGTACGCCCGCAACAGCGCGGGCAGATGGCGCGGCACCCCGTCGAGCAGAGATGCCCGTTTGCCCGATTTTTCCCCGGCTTTGATGGCTTCCCAGTTTTGGAGGACTTGGTCCGGCGTATCCGCTTTTGCATCCCCAAACACATGGGGATGCCTGCGGACGAGTTTGTCGGCGATGGCGGCGGCGATGTCGTCTATGGTAAATCGGTTTTCTTCCCGGGCAATTTGCGCGTGAAAGACGATTTGCAACAGCAGATCGCCCAATTCCTCTACGATTTCGGCGTCGTCATTGCGGTCGATAGCGTCGAGGACTTCATAGACTTCTTCGATCAAGTAGGGCTTCAGGCTTTGCGGGGTTTGCGCTTTGTCCCACGGGCAGCCCGAAGGCGATCTCAAGCGCGCCATGAGATCGACGAGGCGATCAAAATTGGACATGGTTTTCCTTTCGCAACGAGTGGCGCATTTCAAGAGATCTCAAAGTAACCGGGGGATGGGCCTGCGTCAACCTTTTGCCAGGAAGAATTGCTTTTGACAAATGGCGCGTGGCGCGTTACTTTTTTGGATATTGCGATCTAATCTTATGGCCTTGGAGGAACCGAGATGAGTGATTCACTGCGGGATATCATGCGGAAAGCGGGCCGCGATGACGCGCGAGAGCGCGAGCGGGAAAAGTGGGCGGAACGGGAAGGAGACCTGTTCGGCGCCCAAGAACGGGACGAACCCAAAGACGAGGTGGAAAAGCGGCACGACAAGTACCGCAGGCAACAGGAATACGCCAGTCGCTTGGGCCCTGCCGCCGAGCGGTTGCCCATTTTGAGCAAGGAAGAAACCGAGCGCAGGGCGCGCGAACGCCCCAAACGCCGAACCTATCGGTTTGAAGGCCCGATCGAAAAATTGCTGGAAAAATACGGCGACCCCAAGGAAGTGTTTAACCACATGTCCATGGGGCAGTTGATGAAATACGAGTTGGTCGAAAAAACAGGGGAGATTTACGAAAAGGGCAAGTTGATTTACGACGGCGAAAAATGGGTTTGAGCCTCGCGGAGCCCGGATCGAGATTTTCGGGATGAAAGGATTTTCGGGATGAAAGGCAATCGGAAGGCCGCGCCCACCATGGCGTTTGAGGCGCGGATCGAAGGCGTATTTATCGACCGTCAATTCGAAGAGCCGGTCGTGATGCTCAAAGAAAAAGACGGGGATCGCCGCGTGCCAATCTGGATTCAAATGGGCGACATGTTCGCACTCGCCCTTCAGTTGGCGGGCGATGATTTCAAACCGCCGCGCCCATTTGCACACGATTTGATCCAAACGGTCGTACGCGACCTACGCGCCCGTGTTCGCCATGTGCTCATCGCGGATATTATCGATCACATCTATCGCGCGCGATTGTCTCTCGCATCGCCCGCCCCCCTTTTGGAACTCGACGCCCGCCCGAGCGATGCGATCTCGCTGGCACTCGAGTTCAACGCGCCCATTTACATCGCGAATCGGGTCGCTCAAAAAAATGTCGAACTGTCCAAAGACTGCCCTCCCGAACGCCTTCGGCAAAGACTTCAACAACTGCGCCCCGAAGATTTTATCAACTTTATTACTCTGTAAATTAAATAATTATGATTTCATCATGCTACGCGACAAAACTAAGAATCGGGTAAAAACCGCGCTTCTTTTAGGATTTTCAGACCGCGTTGGAACGTGCGTGCGTGGTCTTGAATATTCAAAAGTACATCTTGCAGATGATCGAATCCATATCGAAAGAGACTTTTCTCTTTCTCGCCATGGTTTTTTATTTTTTGTCGTATAGTATGGAATAACTCAATTTACAGAGTACTGAGGAGAGATCGGCGATGCAGATTACGACGACGATTGATTTTGGAAGAGATGTGGGGCAGAACTGGGGCACGCTGTTTGAGGCGCGAGATGCAGAGGGACGCGGGGTTTTGGGCGCGGGATTTACAGGCGTGTACAATACGGCATTTCGCATGGATCGATATACGCTGCAATTTTTTCTGCGGGATGATGAAGCGGAGATGGAATTTGAGACGTTGCCGCCCGCAACAGAGGATGGGGGGAGCTATTTGTTCGATCTGGATGGCCGGGTGTATGCGTGTAGCTATCATCGGGATCGGACTGCGAGAGCGTGGAACCAGGAAGCAGGTGCCTGGCAGGTGGATGAGCGTTTTGGCGCGGCTGAGCTCGTGAGCGGCGAGGGCAAGATGCGCGTTGCCGGGAAGGTGCTCCAGTTTAAGGGGGGCGAAGTGTGGTACGATGGAGGGCGGATTCTCGCAAAACCGGCGTCCGGATATTACCATCATTTTTATTACGCGCTGGGCTATTTGACATTTTTTTATCTGAATGATGAGGTAGAAAAACCATATACGCGATTGTACGCGGTGCCCTGGGCGCCGGGAGATGAGACGGTCGATCTGAATCGGTCCGTAGTGCTCGATCTAAAATACCATCGGGAGACGCCGTTTGCCATTGGGCAGCTCGGAGATGAGATCGTAAATTCGTCCAACATGGGCGGGATCTATGCGTTTGACGGAGCGCGGTGGAAGGTGTTGCGCGCGTCATTGGATGGGGTGAGTTTTCAGCTTTATTCGATGTTGAACTGGTATGATAAGCTGTTGATGGCGCAGTACCCAACGGGCAATTTGTTTCTCTACGATGGGGAGGAGGTGCGCCATCTAAAGGATTGGCCGCCCGTGATGCCGGGGGTGTCGGATAGGGTGCGAGAAGCGCAAACGACGGGGTTTTACGGCGGGGATCTCTACGTGGGCGTATGGCCATGGGCCGAGTTGTGGCGATGCGAGGCACACGGGGATAATTGGGAGTTTGTGAAGCGGATGTTCCGACGTCCGCCAATTACAGATGAGATGAATCACCCGTGGGAAGATCGGGTTGTGGCGTATAATGAAAATCGCGATGGAGATATGGTGATCAATGAATGGGGGCAGCGCGTCACGGGGCTGGTGCCCATGGGGGACGCGCTCTATCTTTCCGTGAGTGCTAAGGGCTGCCCCGACCGAGATATGCGGCTCGGGTTCTTGCGCGATGACGAGGTGTGGAACGAGTACCGCGTGGTTCACCGAGTGAAAAAGCCGGGGCATGTTTCCGTGCCGGTTGCGTGGTGCGAAGGTCCGACGACGCTGGTCTTCACGGTGGGCGAGGCGGAGATCAGCATCCGACAAGATGGTAAGCTGTTGGGTTCGGCACCCATTCGACGGAAATGGGCGGAGCAAGCGGTGGGGAATGCCGAGATTCAGTGGGAATACGGGATGTTCGGGCCGCTGCGAGCGAGGTTGCAGTCAAAGGCAGTGGAACGGTAGTACTCGCCGTTGAAGTCTGAATACTCTGTAAATTAAGTTATTCTCAAATTTGTACGCACAAATCAGTACCTGAGTTGCTCGCTTGTCTAAAGCGTTTGGTCCTACAGCATCGTGGGTTGCCTTTGATGCGTTGGCTTACGCCTGTGCCTACGGCGTGCGGCGACCTACTTTTTTTTAACAGCAAAAAAAAGTAGGCGAGCGGGGTACAACTGCCTTAGCAGTTCAAAAATGCCGCTCTCATGCGCCGAGGGGCTTGCACAGCGCAAAGCGCTTTTGTAGCAGGACGACATGCGCCAGCCTGCAAGGTGGGTTGCAAAATGGCTGTGGGTTGCGAGACGGACTTGCGCGCTGTGCCCGATGGCTTTGTTTGATGGGCTTTTGGGATGGCACGGTTGGCGAGGGCTTCTTTGATGTACGGCATCAAGTCCGTCACCCTCTTGAAAAATTGAAATTCCGAATTATTTAATTTACAGAGTACTGAATAGCGCGACAAATGGACAGAGAAAGTTTGTCGCCTAAATGATTTAGAGCGGATCGGCTACTGAGACACTCATCGATCTCGATCCTCTCGAATCAATTCTACGCTGTCTGTAAACGCACGACCTGCGAATTGTTTTCGGATTGACAGGGCCAGTTCGCGTGCGGTTTTTGCATCCACCTGAGCGGCTTGTTCCAAAATGGTTTTTACCTCATTTTGAAGCGAGCGATTGTGTTGCATCGCCCGCACTTTCAGCCGTTCAACAACGGCCTCATCGAGATTTCTAACGAGGATTTGAGCCATACCTACCTCTCCTTAGTTGATCGATTCCAAATGGTTCGCATCCGGCGCCAACGCTTCGTGCAACAAGGCGTCGAGCAGGCGTTGCTTGGTGTCGTTCCCGGCAACGAGGCTCGCCTCCAGCCGATCACACAATGCCATCAGTTCATCCACTTTGGCGACGATGCGGCGTTGTTCGGCAAGGGGTGGGAGAGGGAAAGGCGCGATTACAGCATCATCCGTTCGCAATCTCGGCATCTTCGTTCCTTGCCCCAACCGCGTAACGTAAGCAACAAAATCAGGTCGTCGCAGGGCCAGAGCGCAATACTGCGAGTAGATCGGGAGATAAGGTCGCAGGGCAACGATTTCAGTTGTTGAGTAGCCGGGTTCGTCCGCGACGATAACTTTGTTCAAATACGGGCGTAGTTTTCCATAGAGAATATCACCGACACTAAATTCGGATTTGGTGCTTTTTGATTTTCTTTCAAATGCTTTGACTCGGGCGAGTAATTGTCCGGTATCTTTTTTAACATCCTCAAGTTCCAGCAACCATAACGCTTGATTTAGGCTCTCCGGTTTCCGCTTTGTCCCCGCATCGTAAAGAAAAATATCGCCGATAGTAGCCCATTGCCATGATTTTGGAAGCTCAAAGGGTGTGTCTATAAGTTTGGGTTTTGTTTTTTCCTTCCTCATCTTTCCTTCCTTCACCAGCCGCATTCTCTCCGCTTCAATCCGCTTTAACAATTCCGACGCCGGTTCGTCATTTGGGTCTTGCGGCACGAGTTTGCCGCGCACTGCGAGGTTGAGGATGAAGCCGCGCAGGCGTGGGATGGCGTCCGGCGCGTCGGCAACTTGTGCAAAGTGAGCGAGGAGTTGACCGGTGTTCATCCGTCGCAACAGGGCCTCCGCCAAAGCCGTTTTTAAGTGATCGCGCAAGGTCGCGGTTTCCGATTCGGTCGCGGTCAGATAGGTCAGGAGTTCTGCGGGATCGCCGGGGGCGTCTTCGGCTGTGTGTGGGTTCTTGATGTCGAGGTTGTAGCCACGCGCCTCGATTTCTTCTACGGTGACTTTCCAAGCGCGTTCCGTTTCCCTGCGGCCCGTGCGCTCCGGCCCGCCCCACCAGTCCATGCAGTCTTGCAGGTGTTCTATTCGGATCGGCTTGGTCTTGGAATAGGCTTTTTGGCCTTCGGGCACGAGATGTTCGTAAAACCAGATACTTTTGGTCGGCGCGCCCTTTTCAAAGAACAGCAAGTTGGTGCCGATAGAGGCATAGGGCTGGAACACGGAATTGGGCAAGCGGACGATGGTGTGGAGGTTGCATTCCGCCATCAGGTGTTCCTTGAGCCGGGTTTTGACGCCTTCGCCAAAGAGCGATCCATCGGGCAGAACCACCGCGGCGCGGCCGCCCGGCTTTAAGACGCGGATGATGAGGGCGAGGAACAAGTCCGCGGTTTCCTTGGTGCGGAAATGCTGTGGGAAATTGCTCTCGATCCCATCCTCTTCCTTGCCGCCAAAGGGCGGATTGGTGAGCACGATATCGACCCGATCCCGCTTTTCCCAACTGATATAGGGCCGCGCCAAGGTGTTGTCATGGGTGACGAAGCTCGGGTTTTTGATTTTGTGCAACAGCATGTTGGTGACGCAAAGCATGTGCGGCAGTTGTTTCTTGTCGACGGCTCGGAGCGAGGTCTGGATTCTTTCCTCGTCTTCGGGCCGTTTTACGTACTGGGCGCGCATGTGGCGCAGGGAACACGTCAGAAAACCGCCCGTGCCGCAGGCCGGATCAAATAGGATTTCCCCGGGCTTGGGATCGATGCGGTCGACCATGAAGGCGGTGACCGCGCGTGGCGTGTAGTATTCGCCGGCATTGCCCGCGGATTGCAGGTCGTTCAAGATCTGTTCGTAGATGTCGCCAAAGTGCCGAATTTCGGCAAGGTCGTTGAAGTCGATCTCGTCGATCTTGTTCACCACTTGGCGCATCAACTGCCCGGACTTCATGTAGTTGTAGGCGTCCTCAAACACACTTCGCACGACGCGGTGGCGGTCGTCGAACAGGCCGGTCGCGTGGAGATTTTTCAGTGCGGGGAACAAATCGTCGTCGACAAAGGCGATCAATTTTTCGCCCGTGATGCCCTCGGCATCGCCCGCCCAAGTGCGCCACTGAAACCGCTTTGGAATCGGGGAGGTGTAATTTTCCTCGGTCAATTCCAATTCCTTGTCCTGATCGTCGATGATTTTGAGGAAGAACATCCAGCACAGTTGACCGATGCGCTGTGCGTCGCCATCGACGCCGGTATCTCGGCGCATGATGTCTTGGATGGATTTGACCAAGGTGTTGACGGACATGTTTAAGCGACCTCCGGGTAGAGTGCGGATTGCAAATCGCGAGCGGCTTCCAAAAATCCATTTTTGCCGCCAAAGGCATTGATCAACTGCACGGGGGTGCCGAGTTCGGTAAATGGCGAAATGCGTAGCACATCGGCATCGGTGAAATCGGTCACGCCCTCGTCGGCGTACTTGTCGAGGAGCGCGTCGATGACGGCGCGGGCCCGATCCCCGTACTTGGCAAACGCATTTTGCTTTCGGACGTTCTCGGCGCGCTCGCGGCGGGTCAGGGGTTCGGCGTCAAAGGCGAGATGGCAGATGAGATCGAAGGAATCGAGATCCACGTCCAGTTCGTCGACGATCTTGTCGAGTGCCAGCCCTCGGGTCTTCAATTCTTCAACGATCGCTTGCTTGCGCTCTGCCGCGTGCCATCGCCCGAGAAAGTCGTCGAGGCTGGCGAAGTGCTTTTTCAGTTCCTTTTTGGTGAAGTCGCGCAAGGACTCGGTGATCAATCTGCCGTCCTTGTCGAGGTATTCCACGCGCTCGGCAACGATTGTCGCGCCGACTCCATCCACGTACACTTTTTCCGCGCCGCCAAGATCCGGTTGTTGATCGGGGGATGCGGGATCATCGCTGTCATCTGGATGCGGCACATCGTCGGGCGGAATCATGGGATCGCCGTCGCCCGGCTCGTAAATCTGCACGGGTTCGCCATCGAAATCCGCGTCCGCGAAATGCTTCGTCGCGCCCCGAAAATCTATCAGGGTAAAGTAAAACTTCCGCGTGTCCTCGTGTACGCGCGTGCCGCGTCCGACGATCTGTTTGAACTCGGTCATGGAACCGACGATGCGGTCGAGCGCGATCAAGCGGCAGGTTTGAACGTCGACGCCTGTGGAAAGCAGGCGCGAGGTCGTGACCAGTACGGGGTATCGGGATTCCGGATCCATAAAGTTGTCGAGTTGGGCCTGACCTTCGGGGTCGTTGCCGGTGATACGCATGACATAGTGGTGGTTCTGATCTACCAAATCGGCGTTCTCATTGACGAGGGCCTGTCTCATGCGGCCGGCGTGTTCTTGGTCGACGCAAAAGATGATCGCCTTCTGGAACCGGTCGCCGCTTTGCTTCAGAAACTCCGTCACCTTGCGGGCGACCAACTCGGTGCGGTCATCGAGCACGAGGGTGCGGTCAAAGTCTCTGGCGTTGTAGATGCGATCTTCGATTTCATTGCCATCTCGGTCGCGTTGGCCTTTTTCCGGACGATAGCCTTCCACATCCCGGTCGATACGAAATTTGATGACTTTGTAGGGCGCGAGAAAGCCGTCGCAGATGCCTTGTTTCAAAGAGTAGGAATAGATCGGCTCGCCAAAGTAATGGGTGTTGGAGACGTACTTGGTTTCCTTGGGCGTGGCGGTCAGGCCGATCTGCGTGGCGGTAGCGAAGTACTCCAGAATTTCCCGCCAAGCCGAATCTTTGGCAACACTGCCCCGATGGCACTCGTCAATCACGATCAAATCAAAAAAGTTGGGCGATAACTCGCGGAAAATTTTCTGGCGCTCCTCCGGCCCGGTGATCGCTTGATAAAGGGCGAGATAGATTTCGTAAGACGTGTCGATGCGGCGGTTTTTCGCGGCGCCATCCCCGCGCTCGATGGTTCCCGCACGGGTCGAGAGCTTGGCCATTGCCGGGCCAA
Source organism: Candidatus Latescibacterota bacterium (assembly GCA_965242535.1). Taxonomy (GTDB): domain Bacteria; phylum Latescibacterota; class UBA2968; order UBA2968; family UBA2968; genus VXRD01. The sequence continues at coordinate 1,580,571 of OZ251458.1, read as the reverse complement.
AGGGTCGGAAATCGTTGCTTTGGGTCTGATCGATCAGCACATTTCGGTCGGCCAAAAACAAGACGCGCTTTTTGATGCCCGCCTTCCACAGCCGATAGATGATCTGAAAGGCGGTGTAGGTTTTGCCGGTGCCCGTCGCCATCACGAGCAGAATGCGGTCGCGTCCGCGGGCAATGGCCTCGGTGACGGCGTTGATGGCGTTGACTTGGTAATAGCGCGGCTCTTTGCCCTTGGGGGCATAGAAGTAGTCGCGGAGGACGATTTGCTCGGCTTCGGGCGTCCAGCCCTTCCAAATGCGATAGCGCGCCCAGAGATCATCGGGGGATGGGAACGCGTCGAGGCCGAGGGTCGTTTCTCGTTTTGAGGTGAGGGCGGTTCGGTCGTGAAACACAAAGCCATCGCCATTGGAGGAAAACACAAAGGGGATGTCCAGGGCGATGGCGTAGTCGAGGGCTTGTTGCATGCCGTCGCCGATGGCATGGGTGTTCTTCTTCGCTTCGATGAGCGCGATGCGGATGTTGGGTTGGTTTTTGTAATGGAGGATGTAATCTGCCCGTTTGCCTTCGCCTCGAGCGACCAACTTGCCGCGCACGATGATGCGCCCCTTGGCGAATGAGAATTCTTCGCGGATTTGCGACATTTCATCCCACCCGGCGAGGCGCAAGGCAGGCGTGATGAACTCGGTGCAGATGTCGCGCTCGCTCAAACGCTTTTTGTCCATAGCGCGTCCTTTCACACATACCGAATATTCTTGCCCACCGTTGCCACCATCTCGCCGCTCGCCACCATGGGGCGTGCGTTTTCCGACCAGAAGATCGATTCCTCGGGAGCGCGCAGGGTTTCGAGCACATTGCCGAATGGATCGGTGATATCCGCGATGGGATCGCCCTTTTGCAAGTGGTCGTAGCGTTGGGCGTGAAATTCGACAAAGCCGCCCCGATTGGACAACACCGTCAAAAATCCATCCACCACCACTTGTCTTTGCGGAATGTGCGGTTCGCCCGGGATGACGCCGTAGTACTTCAACACATTCTCGACGCCGCGAATGCCCTTTTGAATGCTCGCCCTGTCCCAGCCTTGGCAACCGCCGAGTTCGGGATCGATCGTCGGAATCCCCTCATCGGGTGCGGCGCGCGCGAGTTGCCCATCCGGGCCGCGCTGGTCGAGAATGTAGCCGATGCCAAAGACCTGCGCCATTTCCATGCAGGCGCGGTGAATGCGTTTGCGCCGATCCACGCGCACGCGCACCTCGTCGATCATGGGGCGTTGCCCACCTTGGTGCAAGTCGATGCAATAATCGGCCTGCCGCACCGCGCTGTGAAACAACCGATGGGCGACGCGCTCGCTCGACGTCCCGTCTTTCCGCCCGGGAAAACACCGATTCATCTTTTTTTCGTCTATGGGACTGAATGCCCGATGCGCGTGAAAGGCGTGGAAATTGGCGATCAGCACCGCGATGACCCGCCCGCTCATCGCAACGGGATCCAGCCGCTTCAACACCTGCCGAATCACGGCCACGCCATTCAATTCATCCCCATCGCTAATGGCCTGCAAATAAACGGTCGGCCCTTCCCCAACGCCATTGATCAGGGACGTGGGAATGCGCGCAGGCGACCCGTCCTGCATCTCCGCCACTTTCAAATAGCCGTCCACGCGCTGCCCCGGATCGGCATGGAGATGTTCAACGCGAAGCCGTTCATCCATCATGTTCGCCACTCCTCAAAAAAGCCATTGCCTCGTGATTTCCACAACAAAAAATAGGGGAATACATGGGGTGTCAACGCAAACTCGACGGCGGTCATACCGGACAGTGCGATCCGCTTATGCCAAAAAAGAGCCGACCCATTTCTGGATCGGCTTTTGTCATAGTGCCAACAAGAGGCTTTTTGTGTGGGCTTTGATATTCCTGGGCAAATTCGACAAAACCGTCACTGTCGCGCCCGAGATAGCCAACGAAAGGATTTTTGCATGTTGGCTTCAATATTTGCAACGCGCCTTAATCGCTTCGAGCCTCGCTCGCCTTTCGTCGGTGGTGGCTCGTGATGGATCGATGATTGGACTCGGCATGGGTTGCCTTTCTCTCGGCGCATTCTCTTTTGGGAGAAAGTAACGGCCTGCCCTATCCCTCGTCATAGCCCCCGAGCGGACGTACCCAGATGTTGCGATAGCGCACGGGGTCGCCGTGGTCTTGCAGCATCAGCGGGCCCGTCGTCCCTTGGGCCGCGTCGTAGGACGAGGTATTCCGATGCCCCGTTGGCCCCAGCGCGGCTTTGCGGTTGTGCAACACAACGCCGTTCAAAAACACCGTCAAATACGCGGGTGCTACCAACGCGTCGCCGTCGAATTGCGGGGCTTCAAAAACGATGTCGTAAACCTGCCACTCGCCCGGCGGTCGCGTCGCGTTCACCAGCGGCGGAAACTGGCCGTAAATCGCGCCCGTCGTGCCATCGGCATACGTCGGATTGTCGTATCCGTCCAGCACCTGCACTTCGTATTTGCCCATCAAAAACACGCCGCTGTTGCCGCGTCCTTGGCTGCTGCCGCGCACCTCTGCCGGGCAGGCAAATTCCAAGTGCAACTGCACGCTTCCAAACTCATCCTCGGTCTGGATATTCCCTGTTCGGGGATTCACTTCCACGTACCCGTTTTCCACCTTCCATGTGGGCGCGCCCCCGTCGCGGCTTTGCCACCTGGACAAGTCCGTCCCGTCGAACAGCCGCACGGCATCGGAGGGCGCGTCTCCCGCGTTGGCCCCCGGTGTAACCACGCCGGGCGCAGGGCGATTTTTGTCGTGAACGCGCCACGGTTGATCGGGCAGCATCGGCGTGTCGTCATACCCCACGGGCGTGTGTTTTTCTTTTGCCATTTCCTTTCCTTTCTCGGATGGTGAACATTTATCGCGGGGATAGGATACAAAAATACAGGGCGATGTCAAGCGGGATGGTCATCCACAGTGCGATAGTAAATGTCTCTGGCATCCCATCCAAACGCGGACACATCGACCCATTCATTGCTGACTACATCCCCATCCCCACGGGCATCGACCGCAACGCCTTCGCGCTCGAGCAATGCCCGTTGACCATCCACATGCGAAATCAGGTGCGCTTTCGAGTCCAAAATGCGATGTAGGGGATAGCCCTCTGCGCGTTTCATGTAGGCTGGCAACACGCGGTAATACGAACGCGACACCCCCAAAACGTCTAAAATCTGGCTATAAGTGATCACCTTGCCAAAGGGGATCTGTTTCGCCACCCACAAAAACCGATCAAACGGCCGGTCGGGAACGGGATCGAAACGCACGGGCAGAACCTCGACCGGATCGCCTGTGCGAACCGCGCCGCCGGTCAATACCACAGCCAAAAACCCGCGCCGATTTTCCAATGACGCAATCGGGCTTATCCCCAATGTGCCGATGTATTTGCAGACTTCGCAGTGATAGGTCAGCCGCACCGTCGCGGAATCCCCGAGTTGCAAGACCGAACCGGATGGCAGGTCGTCCAACGGCAACCCGGCCACGACGACATTCTCGCGCAGATCGCCTGGCTGCAATTTGAATGGACGCAGGGTCTCCAGCGAGGTCAAAAGTACCTGCCGAGGGCCGACGCGGCCCGCGTTCACATCGCCTTCAATGCCGAATCGAGCGCGCAATACGAGCGTCCCGCCGAGGGGCTTGGACAGAGGCGATGCCTTTTCCAATTTGAGAAACAGAGACGCGACGCGGCCCTGTGCGCGTGTTTGCGATTTTTTCATCCATCACCTCGTTCAGCGCATCGCTACGGCATCAAACGCTCAAATTATTCGCGTTTTCATACTTTGAGTCAACAGAGAAGACGCGAATAAGCGTCTGAGAAGCCATCTAAAAACTCGGACCGCCATTGAGATAACCACAAAAGCATTCGCTTTTCGCAGATTAAAACCCAAGAATAAGGGCCTTTATTCCCCCTTTCCTGCCAGGAAAGGGGGCTAGGGGGTTAGGTCCCAATAATTTTTAGATGGCTTCTGAAGAAAAGTAGGCGAGTGGGGTACAACTGCCCGAGCCGTTCAAAAATGCCGCTCTCATGCGCCGAGGGGCTAGGCACAGCGCGAGCGGGGTACAACTGCTCCAGCAGTTCAATCGCTTTTGTAGCAGGACGACATGAGACAGCCTGCGAAGTGGGTTGCAAAATGGATGTGGGTTGCGAGACAGACTTGCGCGCTGTGCCCGATGGCTTTCGTTGATGGACTTTTGGGAGGGCACGTTTGGCGATGGCTTCTCTGAAGGACGGTGGAACTGCAAAGCGATCCCGATAATGAATGAGTTGGTACAAATGGCTCGGGGGCATGTCCCTACGGGTCGTTCTATCGTTCATTATGCGCCCCAAATGGCATTGTAGGGACAGCCCCCTGTGGTTGTCCTGTATTCGGACAGGCACGGGGGCCTGTCCCTACGGATGATGGGGACATAACTGATTGACCAATGAACCCTGATCGTTTCATTGATGGATTCACGGACAGGCACGGGCCTGTCCCTACGGGTCATTCTATCGTTCATTATGCGCCCCCAATGGCATTGTAGGGACAACCTCCTGTGGGGTGTCCTGTAGTCGGACAGGCTCGGGGGCATGTCCCTACGGGTCGTTCTATCGTTCATTATGCGCCCCCAATGGCATTGTAGGGACAACCCCCTGTGGTTGTCCTGTAGTCGGACAGGCACGGGGGCCTGTCCCTACGATTGATGGGGGGATGGACAACGGATGCGGACTGGACGGCACAGATCGGGTAAAGGACATAGTGGAAGGGAAGGGCGAAGCGGCGGTGGGGATGTGAGGGGCATCCGCGTCATCCGCGTCATCCGTTTAATCCGCGATCGCTTTTGATTTTTGAAACACGAGATCGGCAAACGCGCCCGTGACTGTGCTGCCGGTGTTGTCCGAGTCGGACATGAGATAGACGCGCACGATTTCAGCGGGTTCTTCTTTGGGGTAGAAGCGTTTGAAGTCGTCGTAAAAATTGCGCGATTCCGCGACCCATTGGTTCGCGTTTTCATCCCCGCTTTCCGCGACGATGCGATACCACTTGAATTTGAGCACCCACGGAACCACGGTCGTCACCTGCGTGAGCGCGGTTTCTTCCGGGATGGTGCGCGTCCACAAGTAGGCGATTTCCCGCAGGTCGCCTTTGCTGTTGAGCACGGAAATGCCGAGTTTGGCGGCGAAGTCATCGCCCGATTTTTGGATTTCCCCTTTGTCATTGGTCGTCTGGCTGTCGTCTATCGTATTGCTCACGCGCCACCGCCAGGAGATGTAGGGGTATTCGGTTGCCGAGATGAGACTGTGTTGCCCCCGCGCTTGGTTGCGGATGGTTTTTTCAAATCCAGTTGGGGGACGGTCGCAGCGTTTGATCCAGTCCTGCTCGCGGTCGATGGACAAGGCCGTGCCGTTTTTGGTAGGCACTTGCCAAAAGAGCGCGGCGGCCCGATCGCTGTGCATTTCAAACGCGCCATTGCGATGGTGCGCGGTGACGTTTTCGCGGCAGTTGTCCCAATCGCGCCGGATCCAGTCGCCCGCCATGTTGACGGAGACGCGGTCTCGCGCTTGCGCGACACACGGAAAAATCGCAAAGAGATACGCCTTGAGCAAAATCAGAAGAACGATGCGAAGCATAGAATTGCCTTTTGTCGAGTTGTCGAGTGTCTGTCCAAGTGCCATTAAAACCGCAATGTGGCAAGTGCCGATACGCTTCCATCCGGGGCAGGCGCGATGCCGACAGAGAAACGGCGGATTGCGGTAGGGAGATTGCGTGCCACTTCGGACATAATCACAGTCCCGACGAGCGGGCCGATGATGAGGGCGGGCCAGTAATCATCATTGCTAGCAACGATGCCTGCTCCGAATCCCATGCCCACGAAACTGCCGGACAGGGTGATCCAAAGTTGATCGTATGGATCCATCATGCTCACACCGATGGGCATCCCGACTGTATAGCCAATTAACGCCCCTGGTATAGCACCGTCGCCCGTACATCCTATCCAGCCATCGTTATATGCGTCAGGATTATTGCAGGTAGCCCGCGCAATCATCTCACCGACTGCTGCCCCCCCAAGCATGAACAAGCCTCCCGCCAGAACGCCACCGCCCAACTTTTTGATAGTGCGGGATGCGCTGTCTTCATCTCTTTTCTCATTCCTTGCGATGAGATTGTGAATGCGGTCGCGGTCGATTTCCGTTTTCCAAGAATCGACGCCGATGATCACCCGCTCTGAATCAACGGCCTCGATATAGCCTCTTACAGTCGCCATTCTCTCCCACTTTCCAGAGATCGAATCCCGCTCGCCTTCCCCATAAGTGATCGCGACATACGCGCCGATTTCAACCGCGTTGCTGTCGATCTTCCCGGCTTCAAACACCACCCTTGCCAGCAGTGTATCCGGTCGGTACAGTCCCAAAATCAAAACGATTGCAATGAGGCGTGCCATGTGTTCCTCCCGTTAAACCCGTGACCCTTGCGTCAAAAATTGACCGCGAGCGCGGCGCGAAGCCCTTTTTCAGGTGTGGGCGCGATGCTCAAATTGAGGCGTTGCGGCGGCACCGCGACCCATTTCTCGGATTTTATCGAAGCACCGATGAGCGTTGAGAGAATCAATATGGGGGGGAGTATATACACCGCTACCACGGCTGTGGCATAGCCTCGCCATCCATCATCCTCCCTGCTATAATCTGCAATCGCGACTGGCACGAGGACAGCGAGTCCAATCTTAACCCCAACCAGAAAACCTTTGCCCGCGTTTCGACGCTGTCCAAGGCTGACTTCAAAATTGGAGATGGAAGATATGGGTACTTCGAGAAATGTCCGTCCCTCTCGGCTGAGAAGTGTGTCAAATGTCCGTCCTTCTCGGATGAGAAGTGTGTTTTGCGTTATTTTGACGACCTCGCCAACGATCCGTTTTTTTGTTAGTGAAGGGGCTTTGAACCGCACTTTGGCATTGTGTGTATGGACTAGTTGGCTGGCCTGTCTTGCATTTTTCAACTCTTCAACAGATTCTCGGTATTTAGCCATAACAAGCGTGTCGATGTCGCTGTATGCGATTTTCTTTCGTTTCCATAGCCAATCCCTTTCTTGGATTCTGATTGTGATGTGGTCGGGATTTTTGCCGGTAATCTGTCCTGTTGCGGTTTCTTTAGCTCCTTCTGGCGTATAGAGAACATGGACATACCATCCCGTTGTGATCTTCGCGGGGACGATCTCCTTGCCTACCATGACCTTGATGGTCTCTTCCTCGAGGCGTTCTGCCTCTGCTTCCCGTTTCGCCTGCTCTATCTCTCTCGCTTTCATGTTTCGGATGAACCGATTCACTTCGTTCATCTGCTTCGCGGGCACGGTGGATTCTTCGCTCATGATGATGGATAGGACATTGGCGTAGGCGATAGTCGTCTCGCCCTCGAGTCCGCCGCTACGAAGGGTGAACGATGTCTCGCCTATCGCATCGATCCAGCCCCTCGCCGATCTTTCTCGGTCGTTGCTATCGCGATAGGTGATGGCGATGTACGCATCTCGAACCAGCGTATCGGCATTGACCTGCTCGCCGTGCAAGTGCTTGGCGGCATGCGCGAGTGCGGGGCCCATCGCGTTGATCAACAGGGCCGCCGTTGCGAACAGGGCGATGGATTTGGTGATGGGATGCATGGCTTTCTCCTTTCGCGTTTTGACGCCGATTAGAACCGTAGCGCACAAGCCCTCTCGACCTGTGAAATAAATTCACACCTGTAGAGAAAAATCCACACTTATACGCGGTTTTGAGCGGGAATTTTGTCCTGTTGGGGATATGTGCAATTTCCGTTCCAAAACAAAAAGCGCGACGGAAAAAATTCCGCCGCGCTTTTGCGGTTAAGTGATGAGGACAGGCACGGGGGCCTGTCCCTACGGTTGATGGATGCGGAGAGGGGCGATGCGATCCCCGCCTTCTTAAAAAAAGGATGGGGCGAGGATCTGCCCGCCCCAATTTGCCTCACTGCTCTTCGGATGGGGTCTGCTGTTCAGCCGATTCCTCCTCCTCAGAGTGCTTTTCCGAGTGGTGGTGATGCCAGCCGCGCCGCCCGTGGAAACCGCCGCGTCCCCTGAAGCCATGGCGGTTGCCCATCCACGGCCCGCCGCGTCCCCTGAACCAATGCCCGCCGCGCCCGCGGAATCCCTTGTGCCCCCCGCGAAAGTGCCTCTCGCCGAGCTTTGCCCGTTGCTCGGGGGTGAGCACATTTCCAATCGCCATGTCGCGTTGAATCCCGCGCGCCATGATTTTGCCCTGTGCCGCCATCAGCGCGTCGATTTTGGCTTGAATATCCGAGGCGGTTGGATCGTCCCCATTGCGGGCCTCGCGCAAATCGAGTCGCGCTTTTTGGTATGCGGCGCGCAAGTCGATCATCGCTTTTTGATGCTCGGCTTTGAGGGCTTCCATCGCCTTCTCCTGCTCGTCCGTCAGTTCCAATGCGGCCATGCTCCTGTGCCCGCGTTTGCCCTTGTGAACTTTGGCATGCACCACAAAAGCCGCGCATCCAATGACGAGAACCCCGATCACTGCGTAGAGAATTTTGCGTTTCATCTCACTCCTCCTGTGTCAACAGCCGCGTAACGGGTCTTTCCCGGGGGGCGGACTGTTCGTGGGTGATGAGCTTCCAGTGTGCTCAGGCCGGCGTCTGGAGACACCGCGAAGCTCATGGCCCTCGGCGAGGGCCGGGTGGGTGGTCAGGCGGAGGACCGCGGCGGCCGCCACCTCGGCCGCGAAATCCTCGGCGCCTGTTTCTCTTTTCAAATTTTTCAAATTGCTCGGGCGTGAGAATGCCCTCGAATTGCTCGCGCAGTTTTTGTTCCTGCAAGCGCATGTCTTCGCCAATGCGCCGGCGCATTGCGTCAATTTCGCGCCTGTTGTCCTGAAATGCCCGTTGGATGGCTTTTTTTTGCACGTCCGAGAGCGCGAGATCGCGGCCCAAGCGTTCGACCACGCCTTGGGAATATGGGCGCCCGCGAGGGGCGGGTGCGCGCAAAAGCCTGCGTTCGGCAATGACGCCACACACCAAGCCGAGCGCGAAAATGCCCAGCAACAAAACGACGGCTTTCGCACGCTGTGAAAACGAAAACATGGCGAGTCCTATTCTTCGGGATAGACGACCAAATTGTCCACTTGCACTTCGGACAACACCAATTCGGTTTGCGAATCAAAATAATCGGCAACCGCATTGGCTTCGGTATCCGCATTGTCGATCAGCACCAGCAAAACAACGGCGGCAGCAGCGGCCATGGGGACGAGGCGTTTGCCCGCCCAAACCAGACTGCGCCACAGGCTTTCCTCTCGAATGCGCGCATGGACGCCCTCCCACAGCCCAGGCGACGGTTGGGCCGGGCGCTGGCGCAAGCGATTTTGCACATGGCAGAGCAACTCGTACTCGGCGCGCAGTTCGGCATCTTTTTGCAATCGGACTTCCACCTCGCGCGCGCGTTCTGCGGGCAGGTTGCCGTCGATATAGTGCAACAATTTATCGCGGTCCGTCATGATTCCCTCCATTCGCGGTACAGGGGCATCAGCAAGTCGCGCAACCGCGCCCTCGCCCGCGAGATTCTCGATTTCACCGTGCCGATAGACAGCCCTAAAACGTCGGCGATTTCCTCTTGAGAAAAATCCTCGATATCCTTGAGCACCACCACTGCGCGGTGTTCGGGCGACAACAGGTCGAGCACGTTTTGAATCTGGTCGCGCAGGCCAATGCGGTCGATGTCGTTTTGCGGTTCGTCCGTGCCCCAAAACCGGTCGAGGGCCATCGCGTTGGCCTCTTGCATGCCGTCGAGGGATACGCGATCGGGCCGCCGCTGTTCGCGCTGGGCAACCGTGAGGCAGACATTGGTGGCGATGCGATAGAGATAGGTGTAAAAACTCGATTTGCCCTCAAATTTTCCCAGTGCGCGATACGCCCTGATAAACGCCTCTTGCGCCGCGTCCTTCGCGGCTTCGCGGTCGCCGATCATCGAACGGGCCAAGCCGTAGATTCGGTCTTCATAGCGTTCGACGAGATGGCGGAAAGCCCGCATATCGCCCGTTTGGCATCGGCGGATCAGATCGTGTTCATCGCGCATTCGGAATCGGGTTTGGGGTTGCGATCAATGGCGCTTTACAAACTTAGACCACAAAATCAACGCTGGCGTTCCATCACAAAAAAAGCGGCCAGCGCGCTTCTAACACACTGACCGCTGATTTGGACAGGTACGGAGGCCTGTCCCTACGATATCGCTCTATCGTTCATTATGCTACCCAAATGGCATGGTAGGGACAACCCCCTGTGGTTGTCCAGTATTCGGACAGACGCGGAGGCCGCGATCATTCGGACAGGCACGGGGGCCTGTCCCTACCGGTGATCGTTGCATGGCGGATTGACTCCTGACCACCGGATCCGCGTTTTTTGAACGGCTGATGAGGCGTCGCGGTCAAGCTCGGATTACTCGCCTCCATACCCCGCTCCACATTTTTCGTCGTTTGTTTTTATTATTCCTGACCGCTACCCGTTTTCCGTCTCCCTCTCCCGTCTTGTATCTTCGGACAGGCACAGGGGCCTGTCCCTACGATTGCGATTGCTTCTTCCGTCTCCCATCTTCCGTCTCCCCTTGTATCTTTGACCGAGCACGGGGCATCGCCTTTTTGTGTTTTTGTGCCTTTTGTGGCTAATCCCCCTCTCCCGTCTCCTCTCTTACGCCTTTCGCCTCTCCCCTCTCCCCTCTCCCGTCTCCCCCTAACTCACCGTGCGTTTGCCCGCTTTGCGATCCGCGTATTGTCGGGCGATCCAGGCGTATGTTTTGCCCATGCCGTCGCGCAGGGGCGTGTCTGGCTCCCAGTTGAGCATGTCCAAAATCATCGCGTTGTCGCTGTTGCGTCCGGCAACGCCTTGTGGCGCGGTCAGGTCGTACAGGCGGTTGAGTTTTACACCTGCGATATCTTCGATCACGCTGACCAGTTCGTTGATGGAAACGAGTTCGCTGGATCCGAGGTTGATGGGCGTCGCGATCAAATCGTCGCTGTGCATGATCCTATCTATGCCCTCGATGCAATCGTCGATGTACATAAAGCTGCGCGTCTGGTTGCCATCGCCCCAAATGTCGATCTCGAGTTTGCTGCTGTCTTTGGCTTCAATCGCTTTGCGGCACAGCGCGGCCGGCGCTTTTTCCCGTCCGCCATCCCACGTGCCATAAGGCCCATACACGTTGTGGAATCGCGCTATCGCGGTTTTCATGCCGCGTTCTTCAGAGTACTCTTGGCAAAACATTTCCGAGATCAACTTTTCCCACCCGTAGCCGCGTTCGGCCATCGCGGGATAGGCGTCCGATTCTTTGAGCGCGCGCACGTGGGGATCCTTCTGCAACTCGGTATTGTACGCGCACGCAGATGACGCAAAAAAATACCGATCGACACCCGCCCAATAGGCCGCTTCGATCAGATGGGTATTGATGAGAACGCTCCGCAAGCATTCGACTCTGAATCGCTCGATAAAGCCCATGCCGCCCATATCGGCTGCGAGGTTATAGACTTCGACCGCGCCTTCGACCGCGCGTTTGCAATTCGCTTCGTCGCTCAAATCCAAAGACAGATTTTCCACGCCCGGCACGCGCTGGTACCATTCGGGCAGGGGTTTCTTATCCACGGCGCGCAGGCGCGTAAATCCCCGCTCGGCAAAGTAGCGCGTGAGCGCGCCGGCAATAAACCCCCCTGCGCCGCAAATCGCGATCAGATCGTCCTTATTGCGCGTCGTCGCTGCGGTTTGCCGTCCTTCCATGCGAATCCTCCCCCGTTCAAATTTAGCCAAAAAGTCTGCGGTTCAAAGAAACCAAAGCGCGGAGCACCAAGTCGGCCTCTACGCGGTGGGGCAATGCGATGAATGGCGACAGCAGCTCGGCATCGCCGCCGGTCAACACGAGCGTTGCGCGACCATCGGGGACCAATTCCCGGAACAGCCGCTCGACCGCACCTGCGGCCCCATAAATCACGCCTGCGCGGATGCAAGCCGCCGTATCGGTCCCAACAGCGGAATCCGGCGGTTCGAGCACCACGCGGGGAAGCAAACTCGTTTCATCGCGCAACGCGCGCAATCCCATGCCCAACCCGGGCGCGATCGTTCCCCCGCGAAAAACGCCCTCTGCATCCACCAGATCCACGGTCATCGCAGATCCGAGGGAAGCGACGACCGCGGCACCTCGCGCGATGCGAAACGCCTCACCCGCCTCCAACAGCCGGTCGATGCCGACGTGATCCGGACGCGGCACCGCGATCTCAATTCCCAAATCCATCTCCGCATCCACCGCGATGGGCGCGAGTGCCCACACCGCTTGCACCGCGCGCTGAATCACCGCTTCTGCGCCGCGCACCACAGACGCGATCAAACAGCGGTCGGGCGTTCCCACGGGGGCAAAACGCGAGGTGAGCAGGTGCATGCACGCGCCTTCCTCCATCCGCTTTGCGGCTAAAGACGCGCGCACAACTGGGCGATCACCGTCGTATAACGCGGCCTTCAACCGCGAGTTGCCCACGTCAAAAATTAGCAATTTTTGTCCCATCGCCTTTATCCGTTTTTCTCGATGAGGTCCACAACCGCGACGATTTCGACATCGTCCAGCGTTGCGATGGCGTCGCAATGCCGCCCAATCCGATCATTCCAACTTTCAGCGCGTCCATTGTGATGCTCCTCTTTTACCATTGAATGACCGCGCCGATGACGTTTTTGGCTTCGCCAGCGAGGATGTCCCGATAGAGCTTTGGCGCGTCTGAAGATGTGACGCGATGCGTGATGGTGTGTTGCCAGGGAAGAACACCGTTGCCCATGTTTTTGATGACTGCGCGGCGGCAAGGGGCTTCGCCATCGTTGCAGGGATAGTACATGGTGAGGCGTTTGCCGTGCGGCACTAAGAAGTTGTAGGAGATGGGATGGCGGCCGTAATTGCCCTGAAGGATGAAGGTTCCGAGGCGGCGGCAGAGCGCGATGGCCGGGTCGATGCAGGCGGGAATGCCCGTGCATTCAAAGACCGCGTCTGCACCGTCGGGGGCGATGTCGAAAACGGCTTTGTTCACATCCGCGCCTTGAATGAGGTGATCCGCGCCGAGTTTTTGCGCGATGGCGAGGCGATCTGTCGCCAAGTCTATGGCGATGACCTCGCAACCCCGATGGTTGCACGCCGCGACCACGCCCAAGCCCACGAGGCCACAGCCATATACGACGACGCGGTCGCCCATTCGGGGGTTCGCCATATCCACGCCATTGAGGCCCACGGCGGGCATGACGAACAAACTCGCGGCGGCTTCGTCAATGCCATCGGGCAGATGGGCCACAAAGGCGCGGGGGCCCCGCGTGTCCAAAACAGCGGCAGAAGCGTGCGCGCCCTGGCAGGCAGAGACCTTTTGACCCTTGAGCGCGATGGCGCGGTTCCAGCGGTAATACACGCGGTCGCCCACCGCGAAGCCCGTGGCGTTTTCGCCCGCGTGTTCGACGATTCCGACGGCTTGATAGCCCGTACACATGGGATAGGGCCCGTAGTCGAGCTTTCGGGTGATGGCGGCAAATTCCGTGCCGATGCTGACGCCGGAATAGCGGGTTCGCACCACCAACTGATCGGGCTCTGGATCGGGAAGGACAACCTCTTCACAAACAAAGCTGGGGCCTTTGTGGGTAATGAGTGCTTTGGCGTTCACAATAGAGCTCCTGTGCATTTTGCAACTCGTGGCGTTTCAACGCTCACGCCTGCGCCACTTCAAAGGCCACCAAGTTGCGGGTCCTTTTGCTAAACGTCACCGCGAGTAGGTGAATCGGCAGGCCAGCGTCTCGATACTTCTCCGCGTAGTGCCGCTCGCGCAGTTGCGCCATCGCCGCGCCCTCGGATTCCGATTCGACCACTTTGAACTCGAACAAGTAGATGTTGTCGTTGAAATGCACCGCCATGTCCAAACGCCCGTGGCTGCTGCTATCCTCCACGGCGATGTCCAATCCCACCGACGCGAAATAGGAGTAGAACACGCTGGCGTAGTAGCCTTCGTAGTCCGCGATGTCGTTTTTGGTGTGCCACTGGTAGGGAATGCTGGCGAAAAATGCCTTGAACAGCGTCTCGAGGCCGGCGAAGTCGTTGACCAACAATAAGTCGTATAGACGGGCGCTGTACTCCACCTGTTGCGCCGGGTTTTTCGTCAGGTGATTCAGCAGACTCCGGTTCAAGCTCTGCTGCACCTCTCGGTTTGGGTAAGACAACCGATAGTACATCTCCCAACCGCGCAGTTCCGTCTGGTGGATGGTCAGATAGCCGGTTTGAAACAACAACGCTTCGGTGGCAATGTGATCGACATCGAAGGCCGACAGCAACTCGTCGCTACCCAGCATGTCGTCCAGACTCAAGGCATTGACCCCGCGCGAGATCAGCGTCTCGATCAGGAACGTCGGCGTGCCCGTCTCGAACCAGTAGGCACCGAACCGACGCCTGTCAAAGAGCAGGAGGATGTCGAACGGGTTATAGACCTTGTCCTCCCCAAGCCAGCTATAGCCGTTGTACCAGCGGCGGATTTCGTCGCGATCCAAACCAGGGAGTTCCGGCGCGAATACCGTATCCAAATCCGCGTCGGTATAGCCGCAGATGGCCGAGTAGCGCGCATCCAACGTGATGTCCTTGAGATTGTTGAGGCCAGAGAAGAGGCTGACCTTGGAGAACTTGCTCACGCCGGTGAGAAATACAAACGCGATGTGCGCGTCGTTGTCCTTGATCGTGGCGTACAACCCGCGCAGAAAGTCGCGGTTGGCACGGGCGATGTCCGACTCCTCGAGCGCGTCTAAAATCGGCTTGTCGTACTCGTCGACCAACACCACAACCCGCTGTCCCGCACACTCGTGCAAGGCCCGGATCAGAAAGGCAAAACGCCCCGGTGCCGTGGCGTACTCGGAGATTACTCCTTCCCCGGATTCGATGGTAGCCAGTTGTTCCATCACATTCGCTTGCAGATAGCCCGGCTCTTTAAAGTTGCCACTGCCAAAACTCAGGCGCACCACCGGATGGCGAACCGACCAATCCCAGTGGTCGCAGATGTCGAGCCCTTCAAACAGCGGCGCGTTGCCCTCGAACAATTCCTTCAACGTGTCGAGGAGCAGACTCTTGCCAAAGCGACGCGGGCGAGACAAAAAGAAATGGCTCCCCTCATCCACCAGTTGCCGCATGTAGGCGGTCTTATCGACGTAGTAGCAGTTTTCTTCTCGCAGTTTGCGAAAGGTCTGGATGCCGATGGGCAGTTTGCGTCTCTCCATCCTTTCCTCCCCGTATCTTTGGGCACAGGGCATCGCCCCTGCATTCCCACCATGCATGTCTCGCGCCTTTTGGAGTTGAGCGGACGAACCGCGTTATCCTTGCGCGCGCCGACGAATTTCCGCAAAATAAGCACACCGCAAAATATACGACGTCCCCTCAAATGTCAATCTGCGATCTCCGCGATCTTTCCCCACTTGCCCATGACCGAAACCATCCACCGCCTGTTCCGCGACAACTTGCCCGATCGACAGGGGATTGAGAAAATCGAACCCGTTTCCGAATCGCGCGCCCATTCGGTTTGGAAAGTCACCACCAACAGATCGGTATTCGCGGTTAAACACCACTTTTTTGCACCGCTCACGCGCGGAAAGCCCTACGACTTGCTCGCGGTAGAACGACGGGTTACAGACCACTTGCTCGCCCATGGCGTCTCCGTGCCGCTCATCATCGCAACCGAACCCGATGAGGGGTTGATCGTCTGCGAATGGTGCGGGGATCAAACCCTTGACGATATTTGTCAGACCGCGGATCCCAACCCATTCGCCCGCAGCGTCATCCACACCCTTCACGCCCTTGAAAAAGCGTTTCACCATCACCCGCCCAACTTCGCCTCGCTCATCGCGCCTGGCTGTGACGCAGATGCGTTGCGCGAACACTGGCAACACATCACCCAATCCCTCGGCGAAACACTGCCCACACTCGCAACGCACGACGCGCCCGACCTCTTGCCGGCATGGACAGCACTCGTAGAAGAACTCGCCCGCGCATCGCCCGCGCTCGGCCCCACCGATTACAACGCCCGCAACATCGCGTGCTCAGACGCGGGGACGGCGACCATTCTCGAACTCGCCAAAATCGGCTGCGACTGGCCCGAACGCCGGCTGGTGCAATACACGACTTCCCTCGGCGCGCACCGTCCCAAGGGCCGAGTCGTCGGCCTGCTCACTCCCACCCTTGCGCGATACTACGCGAACTCTGCATCCAAATTGTACGACACCCCCGCCGAAATCATCCGCGCACGCTTGGACGCCCATCACCTGATCTATCACCTCTTCGCAACACGCCTTTGCCTGTCGGCACGCGCATCGCCTTGGCAAGATATCGACGCCCGCATCGCGCAACACATGCATCAAATCGCCCAACCCCTGTCCGACCATCCGTTGACGTGCAAATTGCGGGCGTATTTTAAAAACAAATAGGCGACTCCATCTCGGTGGGTCGCCTTGTCGGGCGGGCACGGGGCTACCGTCCCTGCGATTGCCATTACTTTTTATTTTTTGACCGTAAGCCCTTGCCCCTGTCGCCCCGTGCGCTGAAGCGCAGGAGTTTTAAAACAGCTTCTTATGAAACACATCGTTAAAATCAATCCTTCAGCATCTTAATAATATGTTTTGCCAAAGGCTCTTTGATTTCTCGATGGCGAGGAACGGGTTGAGATACTTTCGTATTTGGATTGTGATACCAGTCATGCTTTGATCCATGACGAATGAATAGACAACCCATACCTCTTAATTCGCGTATCAAGTCTCGCCTTTTCATACGATTTGTAATTCGGCAACCCTGCGGACATAGGGAATCGCGCCGCCCGTGAGTTCATTGTAAATGTCGATCAGATTTTCCTCTAATTCTTCTCTGGTCTCGCCTTGTGTCCAATAATCGGGATAGTCTTCAAAGTATCCGAAAAACATCTGATCGTCCTGCCAATAAATGTACTTTTGCATTTTCATTGCTCGCCTCCTCAATAAATGACATAGCCAAATATATGAACGAAATTGATTTTCTGTTGTCCTATATACTTGAGACACCTCACCGAGTCACGGCTTCGAAAAAAATCAAATTGGCATTACCTATCCGCAATGCGGATTGCGCGCTGTTGCGGTCTTTCGCGGCCGTGATTGAGCGATACCGCCCGGCCTCGGTCGATGTCGAGTTCGACATAATCGAAAAACCACGGATCGCTACTCGTTTATGCGTTTCGACATGTGTTTTCTCATTCCCCTTCCCCTTCCTCCGGCAGCAACACAAATCGCGCGTAGTTTTTCAGGTCGAAATACTGCTGTGCGGCTCGTTGGACATCCTCTGCGGTCAGCTTTTTGACGATCTCGTCTTCGTACGTCAGCAGGGCCATCATGTCCTTGTCGTGCTGGTAGTACCACTGCAACGTGCTGCGCCAGTAGCGGTTTTCTTTGAGGTTCGTTTCGCGGCGGCGCAAATCCATTTCGGTCACTTTGTCGATGTACGATCGATCGGCGGGCTTTTGTTTTAAGCTGTCGATCTGGACGAAGACGAGTTGGGTCAGTTCCTCCAACCGGTCGGGATTGCATCCAAAGCTGATCGAAATGCTGTATTCGCCCTCGGGCCAGCGCGACGCGGAGGTGCGGACGCCCACGCCGTACGTGCCGCCCTCGTCTTCTCGCAACACCTCTCGCAGCTTGATGTTTAGGACATCGCCCATGGAATCGAAAACGTACCGCCCGAACCGATCATCGTAGTCAAAAGGCCCGGTGAAGATCAGGCGCGTCCTGCTTTTGGGTTCGCGCCCTCGGCGCACGGTCTTTTCAATGACGCCCTTTGGCGGTCGGATGCCCGTATCGCGCCAGGTTTCCGCGCGGTTGAGCGCGGGCAAGCCGCCGAGATAGGTCTCCACCAGGGGTTTGATTTTTTCGGGCGCGAAGTTGCCCACGAATACAAAGGTAAAATCGCTGGCATCGGCGAATCGATCTTTGTAAAAGGCCAGGGATTTTTGCAGATCCATTTCCGATAGGATTTCATTCGACAAGGGCCGCGACCTGAAATGGTATTGCGCCATCGTCACTTGAATCGTATCCGAATAAGCGGTCTCGGGCCTCATCCCTCGGTTTTGCAACACGGCCCGATAGCGGTCTTGAAACGCGCGAAATGCCAGCGAATCCGCACGCGGTTCGGTGAACATGAGGTAAATGAGTTGAAACATGGTCTCCAAATCCTCGGGAGACGCACTGCCGGATACGCGCTCGCTCAGGCCGCTGATGCCGGGGGATACGCGCACGACCTTGCCGGCCAATTTCTTCTCTAATTCGATCTGGCTGAATTTGCCCAGCCCGCCTTCCATGATGGCGGCAGTCGCGGTGGAGGCCGCGATGTAATTTTCATCGTTTGCCAAAGAATGCCCACCCGGGCTAAATGCGGTGAACAGCACTTCGTCGTTCTTAAAAACCGTGGGTTTCATCACCACTGTGACCCCATTGCTCAAGGTCCATTCCGCGACGCCAAAGGTGTCGATGGTCGTTTCGCGCACCACAGTGCCGGGCGTGGGGGGATGCGCGATGAGGGGATCGTCGGACACATCTTCCCGGTAGGGTTCGACCGCTTTGTTCTGCACTGCGTTGAGGATGCCCGATAATTCCGTTTCAGAGGGGACGGGCAATCCCGCCTTTTCGGGCGCGCTGACTACGATGACGCGATTCTCGTCGGCGATCCATTCCCCGACCAAGCGGTTGATCTCTTCGACCCGGATGCCCGGCAGCAATTTTTGAAATAACGCGCGTTCGATTTCGATGCCCGGGATGGGTTCGCCCGTCGTGAAGTGGCGGATGTATTCGGATGCAAAACCGCCCGAACGCCGTTTGTCGCGCTCGCGGTACGCCTGTTCAATGCTCCGCAACATGTCGGTTTTTAAGCGATCCACTTCCGATTGGGTAAAGCCGTGGCGCTGCACGCGCAGGGCTTCTGTTAGGATGGCGTCCAACCCCCGTTCGATCCCGCCCTCTTTGACGCCCGCGCCCAAGATGTACGCGGCTTTGGTTCTGACGAGATTTCCGTGGCTGGATCCCGCGCCCAAAAACGGCGGATCCGGCTTTTTGGTCATTTCGCCAAAACGCTGGTTGAGCATGCGGTTGAACATGCTCCGAATCAACATGCTGCGATAATTTTCCACGGTGCCTTCGGGCGCGACTTCTCGCAGAAAATAAACCGATACGGAAGACCGGGAATTTTCCGGATCCGTTGCGATGGCAAACAGGGTTTCCGCGTGATCGGGCACGGTATAGGCGGTGCGAACGCGCGGGTTTTCGGCTTTTGGGATCGGCGCGAAGGTCTTTTCGATGAGGGCCTCGATCGAATCCGCGTCAAAATCGCCCACCGCAATCACGCCCATGAGATCGGGCCGATACCAGTCGCGGTAATAGCGCGTGAGGGATTCGTGCGCGAACGTGTCGAGCAATGCCTTTTGACCGATGGGCAATCGCTCGGCATACCGCGAATCCTTGAGCAAGACCGGCAGTTGCTCGTCGCGCATGCGCGCGCTTGCACCGCGCCCGGAACGCCATTCTTCGATGACCACGCCCCTTTCCTTCTCGATCTCTTCGGGATCAAATTCGACCCGATGCGCCCAATCGCCCAAGATGCGAAATGCCTTTTCCATCACCGCCGCGCTGTCCGTGGGCACTTGCAACATATAGACCGTCTCGTCAAAACTCGTGTACGCATTCAAATCCGGGCCGAACCGCATGCCGATGCTTTCGAGGAAATTGACGATGTCTTGTTTGGGAAAATTGGCCGTGCCATTAAAGGCCATGTGTTCGACAAAATGGGCCAGGCCCCGTTGATCCTCATCTTCCAAAATGGAGCCCGCATCCACCACGAGGCGCAACTCGGCGCGGTTCTCGGGGCGTTTGTTTTCCCGAATCACATAGCGAAGCCCATTTGCCAGTTCGCCCGAGCGCACCGCCGGGTCAATGGGCAATGTTTCGGGTTTCGGAACGACTTGTGGTCGCGGCGTTTCAACCCTCTGAGCGGTCGCACACGCCGCGACAACCCACGCGCAACACAGCAGACTGAACCATTGTTTGATCATTGTATTCCTCCTGGAGAAGTGAGTGCAGAGTTTATCTGCGTTCCTACATGGCTTGCGCCCGCGATGTCTTCACCGCTGGCTTCACTTGTTTTTGGCAACGCCTGTGCGTGTGCCGGAATGGAGATGACTGACCGCTGGCGATCACGAGGACAGGCACGGAGCCATCTGTACCAACTAATTACTCCGTAAATTAAATGATACCAAATTTTGATACGGACCAACCCGCACCGACGAGGCTCGCTTTTCTAAAGCGTTTGGTCCTACAGCATTGTTGGTTGCCTTTGATGCGTTGGCTACGCCTGTGCCTACGGCGTGCGGCGACCTACTTTTTTTCAACAGCAAAAAAAAGTAGGCGAGCGGGGTACAACTGCCCGAGCAGTTCAAAAATGCCGCTCTCATGCGCCGAGGGGCTAGCACAGCGCAAAGCGCTTTTGTAATCGCACGACATGAGACAGCCTGCAAGGTGGGTTGCAAAGTGGATGTTGGTTGCGAGACGGACTTACGCGCTGTGCCCGATGGCTTTGTTTGATGGGCTTTGGGGATGGCACGGGTTGGGATGGCTTCTCTGAAGGGCGATGGAACAGCAAAGCGATCCCGATAATGAATGAGTTGGTACAAATGCACGGGGGCCTGTCCCTACGGTCTCCCGTCTTCCCTCTCCCGTCTCCCGTCTCCCCTCTTCCATGCCTCATCCAATTTTCGATGTGTAAATGTCTTGCCATTCTCGCCGATATAATCGCCTGCGATATGTCCATCGCCCGTGACGATGTATTTGTAAATGACCAAGCCCTCGAGGCCCACGGGCCCGCGGCTGTGCAAGCGGTTGGTGCTGATGCCCACCTCGGCGCCCAGGCCATAGCGGAATCCATCGGCAAAGCGCGTGGAGGCATTGTGTATGACCGACGCGGAATCCACGCTTTGCAAGAATCGATTCGCGACCCGTCGGTCTTCGGTGACGATTGAATCGGTGTGGTGGCTGCCGTATTCGTTGATGTGCGCGATGGCCTCTGTCGCCGAATCCACGACCTTGACCGAGAGGATGTAGTCGAGGTATTCGGTCGACCAATCCGCGTCTGTGGCCGGGGTCAGGCCGCCTGCGTTGGACGCCAGTTTTCGGGTGCGGGCGTCGCCGCGGATCAAAACGCCGTGATCCGCGAGTTCGCGCAGTGCCGCGGCAAAAAAGGGTTCGGCGATTTCGGCGTGTACCAGCAGGGTTTCGGCGGCGTTGCAGACAGCAACGTACTGCGTCTTTGAATCGATGACGATCCGCACGGCTTTGTCCAAATCCGCGTCCCGATCCACGTACACATGGCAGATGCCGTCGGCGTGCCCCATCACGGGGATTTTGGTGTGGTTCATCACATATTGCACCAAGTCATTGCCGCCGCGCGGAATGATCAGGTCGATGAGGTCGTGCAATTCGAGAAGGCCCGCCACTTCCTCTCGGGCTTCCAAGAGGTGCATCCAGCCTTCGGGAATGCCATCCATCCCGGCCGTTGCCCCCGCCATGACTTGGGCCAAGGCGCGATTGGTGTGCAGGGCTTCGCTGCCGCCCTTGAGCATGACGGCATTGCCCGACTTCAAGCACAGGGTCGCGATTTGCACGAGCGCGTCTGGGCGCGACTCGAACACCACGCCGATCACCCCGATGGGCACGGTCACGCGATACAGGGTTAAGCCCGCGTCCAATTCGGTGGCGGCCTGCGTTTTGCCGATGGGGTTTTCTCGAGCTGCGACACTGCGGACGCCGACCGCGATTTCGCCGTGCAGTTTTTCGGCATCCACTTTCAGACGCTTGATCAAGGGCGGGGTGATTTCCCCCTGGGCGAGCAGCTCTTCTGCGGCGGCCATGTCGCGGTCGTTGGCGTCCAAAATTTCGTCGCGATTGGCGGTCAAGGCTTGGGCAATGGCTTCGAGCGCGGCGTTGCGCTGGCTTTCCGTGGCCTGACTCAATGCCAAAGCGGCCTGCCGCGCGGTTTCCGCAGCGGCTTTGATATCGTCTGCCATGTTTCCTCCTGATGGTAGCTCTGGTCGGTTGAAGGAACGGTTCGTCAAACGAGATCCATTCCTTCCTCTAGTGCTCGGCGAACAAAAGCATTTTTCGAGGCGTGCATCGCGTCTAATTCCGTGCGCGTGTACGCAAAAATATCCATGCCGATGCCGATATTTCTCGGCGCGTAATAAACGCGGCGTTCGCGGAAGGGCAACGCGCTTTCTCGCAGGACGAGCAACACGTCGGCATCGCTTCCGGGAACGGCATCTCCGCGGCACAGAGAACCGAACAGAACCGCGCGCTCAATCTCGGGATGCCGACTCTTCAGCGTCGCCATCGCCTGCCGAATCCGCTGGATCGCCTTCGGGCGGTCGAGATAAAAGACCCGAACAGAAGGCGATGATTTTGTTTGCGTTTGATATGGCACGCCGCGCTTCTCCTCGCGTGTAGTATTCAAACGGCGCGCCCTGCGGATGCGAATTGGGATACCGCGCCGGGATGTAGTGTTTGTCCAACTCTTTCGCCGCGTCTAAAAGTTCGGGTTCGAGTGAGGAAGCATTGGGCAAAGTTTCCAACAACGCCGTGACGGAATGCCCCCAGGCCTCCGCGCCGATTTTTTGAAAGACGGCTTTAACCGCTTTCTCGGCCCCTTGTTGCGCGGCAAAACACGCCCATTCGCAATCGCCGTCCTTCGTCGCTCGGCGTGCGTGCGCGAGGTCGCGCTGTCCCTGCCGAAACCAATCTGCGTGCCGACTCGCCATGTTTATACCAGTTTTGAGAGAATTTCCGCGGGGACTTGCGATTCGAGAAAGGGATGGATTTCGATGAGGCGTGCGATGTCGGCGAGGTCTTTTTGCCGTTTGCTGCTTCGGCGGTCCGGATCCAGTGCGGCCCATATCTTGCCCTGCAATGTATCTTCAAGCGAAGCGACAGGCAATTCGAGACCGAGAATTTCGCGGGGTTCAGCGCGATCTGGAAAATCAAAATATCGCGCATCGGTTTGAAGTTGCACGCGCAAATCCGATCCTTCACGGTACACGTTGAGGCTATGGGGAAATTGTTTAACCGCAAAATTCGCTTTCAACAGCACCACGGCCCTGTCGAAATGTGCAACCGCGACGACCAGATCGAGATCGAGGCTGACCACTGGCTCGGCATAGGCATTGACAGCTTGCCCACCTATCACGCAATACGCGATATCGTGCGCGGCCAACAAATCGATCAACCGATCCAAAAATTGACTCTGATCCATCATCACAGTCTTCCAAAAATCGAGCGCGTGCATAGTGTCTGTCCAGAAAATAGTAGAACGGGATACAACAGCAATAGCAAATCATCAAAGTACGTCGGGTTCTGGGCCGTGGGGCACCTCTCGCCTCCCGCCTCTCGCCTCTCGCCTCTCGCCTTTCATCCGCCTTTCGCTTTTTCTTTGTCGTCCCTGTGGGCTACGCCTCTGTCTGCTCTGTGCGTTGTCCTCTGCCCCTCTCTCGCTTTTAATCCGCCTTTAATCCCCTAATCTGTGTAATCCGCGATTCAGACAACCTATCCACTCTCTCTCACCTCTCGCCTCTTACCTCTCCCGTCTCCCGTCTCCCCGCCTCACCGCCTCCACACCATATAATCTCCCGAATCCACCATAATGCGATGGACATACGTCTCGATCATCGCGTGATCGCGTTTTGTATTTTTTGGGCTAAAGGGTCGCAACACGGGAATTTGCATCTCGGGGTGCGTCCAATCTTGCACGTAAACCGGTGCTTTCATGCCGCTCATCACCACCTGAATATCCGCGACCAAATCGTCCGTAAAATGGTTGGGCAAATCCCACACGTCAATCTCGGGGGCAAACGTCTGCAAATCGGAAACCAATCGGGTCTTGTGACTTTGCACCGTCTCATTAAACGCCCGTTGCAGCGCCACGCGCCCATCCAAATGCGTGCAGGTGCGAACGAGCGGCCCCAGGTCTTTGGGACACACAACCGCGTGGACCGTCGTCACTTTTTCATTTTCGCCCGGCGCGGCTACGGCCAGCATCTTCTCGGCAACGCGGGGGGGAAATCCCGTCAGCAGGGGATCGACAAATTGCCGGTGTTTCAACCCCGGCCAGTAAAAGTGCATCCCCACGTCTAAGTGCTCGTGCATCTCCAACAAGCCGTGAAACACGCACTCCAGCGCGGTATTGCCCGCCGAGACCCCATTGGCCGAATCGTTCAAATGCGGCACATCCGCCGGCTTCAGGTCGGTCGGCGCGAGCTCGGCATCGGCGGTCAATTCGTAAATCGGGGTCTCGCGCCCGGTCGCCAGCGCGTCGAAAAACGAAATCCGCTCGACCGCCTCGGCCATGGCCCCTGCCAACACTTGTGATTTGGAAAGCCCCTTGCCCATCGTCCGCAGGGCAATGCCCTCCATCAGCGGTCCTTCGTATTTGCGAAACAGCGCGGACTGCACGTAATCCGTATAACAATCCGCGATCCACACGGTCTTGTAAAACCGCCGCGCCCGGGTTTGAAACCGACACAGCTTGGACAATGCCGCGCCGAATCGGGCTATCGTCTCTTCAAACGCGACCGTGCGATCCGCGATGACGATGTGATGCGATTCGCTCATCCCCGCCTTGCTCTGTTCAGGTCTTCCACCGCTTCCACGAATCGACCCAGTTGCCGAAACGCCTCTGCGCGGCGTTCTCGCGCGTAGCCGTTTTCCGGATCGAGTTCCAATGCCCGCGTAAAATCCGCAACCGCATCTTCGCATGCCCCGAGCAACCGCAAGGTCTCTCCGCGCTGCGCCCAAACCCATGAATCTCCGGTCTCGATTTGCACTGCGCGATCGAAATCCGCGAGTGACGCCTCGAGATCGCTTTCCATTCGCAGCGCGACCCCGCGCCCCAAAAGTGCCCACAGATGATCGGGCACTCGATTCAACGCCGCGGTAAAATCGCGGATCGCTTCGGCACTGCGCCCGAGATGCAGCGCGACATCCCCTCGCCCGGCCGACAAATCGGGATCCCCAGGCGCGAGACCGAGCGCGCGGTCAAAATCCGCGAGCGCGTCTGCCCATTGCCCATTCGCCCGCCGCATCTCGGCCCGGCCGATCAGCGCGCCCAAGTGGTCGGGCATCGCGCCGAGGGCCTGATCGAACATCGCCATTGCGGCCTCGGCATTCCCGATTCGGCGATAGACCTCTGCGCGCCCGACAAACGCATCGGGATGCCCATTGCCCACGGCGATGGCCCGATCAAAATCGCCCGCCGCCGCGTCGAATCGCCCCATCGCCATCCACACGTGCCCCCGGCTGATCAACGCGCCGAAATAATCCGCATCCCGCTCCAAAACCCGATTGAGGTCATCCAACGCCGCGTCGAATCGCCCCATCTCGCGCAGGGTTTCCCCTCGGCTGGCGAGGGCCTGCGTATCCCTTGGATCGAGCGCGATAGCCCGTCCGAAGCTGTCTATGGCCGCGTCGAATCGCCCCATCAACCCGCAGGCAATGGCCCGATTCGTCCACACCCATGGATCATCGGGCGCGAGGGCGATCGCGCGGTCAAAATCCGCTATGGCCGCGTCGAATCGCCCCAGTTGCCCATTTGCGATTCCGCGATGTACATACGCCGCCGGATCGCCATCGCGGCGCGCGATAACCGCATCAAACCCCGCGATCGCCGCTTCCAAATCGCCCTCATCTCGGCGGGCTATCGCCTGCTGAATCGCGGCGTCAAAGTCATTTGAAGATAGAGACATAGCAAAAAATGGGAACCCCAAAACCGCCAAAACATTGAACACAATGTAGAAAAGCCACCCCTCAAAATCAAGCGCAAACCCCAATACATTTTTTTCGCACGAGCAAAGGGAATTTGCTATATTCAGCGGTCAGTTGCCAATCCGACGACTTTCGTTTTCCGTCTCTCGTCTCTCGTCTCTCGTCTCTCGTCTCTCGTCTCTCGTCTCTCGTCTCTCGTCTCTCGTCTCTCGTCTCTCGTCTTCCGTCTTCCGTCTCCCGTCTCCCGTCTCCCGTCTCCCGTCTCACCCCCTTACCCAATGGAGGAACACCATGAAATACCGTCTCTTCTTTCTCGCCCTGTTTCTGTCTCTGTGTACGACCGCCTTTGCCCAAAATGTGGGCGAAGTGGGCGCAAAATTGCCCGAGTTTCAACTTGGGGCCACCGATGGCAGATTGTACGGCGTCAGTCATTCGAGCAACACGATCTCCGTCCTCTTTTTCGTCGGATGGAACTGAGGGACTTGCATAGGGGCGGGTTCCGCCTTTGAAGCCAATATTCACCAACCCAACAGCAACAAACCCGGCGTCCAAGTCCTCACACTCGACAGGTACAACGGCAATCGCACGCAGGCGGCGTCCTTTTTGAGAAACGCGGGGGTAACGACGCCTATGCTCATCTCTGCGGGTAGCATATCCGGAACTTATCGCACCCGCAACGAAGATATCCTCGTCATCGACCAAGAGGGCATCCTGCGCCTCAAGACCACTGCCATCGCCACGGGTTCTCATCTCGAAGTCAACAGACAGGTCGACGCCCTCGTCAACAGATCGCCGATTATTTCTCTATCCTATCGAGAGCTTTACTTTGGCAGAACGCTCAAAGTGGGCGAGTCCAAAACCGTCGATCTCACCATCGACAACACGGGCGCAGGGCCGCTCGAAATCACGGGATACTCGGCCCCCGATGGCATCACCATGTCCCCCTCCTCCCTGACCATCGGCGCTGGCGAAAGCCAAACCGTTGAAATCACCCTCACGCCAACGCAACCCGGCTCATTTTCGGGTAGCATCACACTTCGACACGGCGACCAAAGCGTCGGCACCTTACGAGTATCGGTGCGCGAACTCACCATTGAAATGGCCCCATCGCCGGTCATTGCACTGGGTCGAGAAAGTTTGACCTTGGGCGAAATTGAGGTGGGCAACCGCATCGCGGAAACATTCGCCATCACCAACACGGGCACCGGCCCGCTCGACGTCACGGATATCCGATCCGACATCGCGGGCCTCGCGTTTTCGGAAACGCAATTTACGATCCCGCCCGGTTCATCGCACGACATCACCGTGACCTTCGACCCACAAGCCGAAGGGCCGATCGCAGGTACCATCGACATCCTCTCAAACGACCCGGAAAATGCGGCGATCCGCTTGACCATCACCGGCTCGGTCACTGCTATCCCCGTCCCGGTCATTGGACTAGGTCAAGAAAGTTTGACCTTGGGCGAAATTGAGGTGGGCAACAGCGTCACGAAAACAGTCACCATCATCAATACGGGCACCGGCCCGCTCAACGTCACGGATATCCGATCCGACATCGCGGGCCTCGCGTTTTCGGAAACGCAATTTACGATCCCCGCCGGTTCACCGCACGACATCACCGTGACCTTTGACCCACAAGCCGAAGGGCCGATCGCAGGCACCATTGACATCCTCTCAAACGACCCGGAAAACGCCGCGATCACTTTGACCGTCACCGGCTCGATCACCGGTCCGCGCAAGCGCTCCGACTTCGATAATTCGGGCGAGATCGACTTTGCGGACTTCCTCTTGTTTGCAGGAGCTTTTGGCACGGCCAATCCAACCTTTGATCTCGACAACTCGGGTAGCGTGGATTTTCCCGATTTTCTCATCTTTGTCGCACACTTTGGAAAACCGGTGAATTAACGTTCCGCCTCTGCCGATCCACCGCTGACCGTTTCGCCATACAAGGACAGGCACGGGGGCCTGTCCCTACGATTGATGGGGGCAGGTAATTGACCGCTACCCGTTTCGCCATACAAGGACAGGCACGGGGGCCTGTCCCTACAATTGATGGGGCAGGGTGGGGATGCGAAAGACACAGCGAGGGGAACGATGAATCTGTGGTAGGGTTGTAGGGGATAATCCGCGTAATCTGCGTAATCCATTTAATCCTCTCGCCTCTCCCGTCTCCCGTCTCCCGTCTCCCGTCTCCCGTCTCCCGTCTCCCGTCTCCCGTCTCCCGTCTCCCGTCTCCCGTCTCCCGTCTCCCGTCTCCCGTCTCCCGTCTCCCGTCTTGTATCTTCGGACAGGCACAGGGGCCTGTCCCTACGATTGCGATTGCTTCTTACCTCTCCCGTCTCCCGTCTCCCGTCTCCCCTTTTTTTATGTCCTACCGCCAACCGCTCATCGCCGCATTCAACCGCATCCTCGAAATCGCGGATCACAGCCATCTCTCGCTCCCCTTTCAGCGCGACAGCGCGTTGCGGGCAAAGCACTTTCCCGGCGCGGGGTCTAAAATCGGGCGCGAAAAACTCATCGCCGCGTACGCCCGCGAATTTGCCAACGCCACCGCCAACGAAAAACTGCTCCAACACGCCACCTACCCTTGGATTCACGGGTACGACGCCAGCCTCACGCACATCCTCCCCGACCTCAAAAAGCACCAAAAACAAGCCCCTGCCGAACTTCCCCTCGACCGCAAGCGCGCACTCGAAAAGCAATTCACCCGCACGGGCGCGGAGGAAATCGCGGCATTTTGGACCGTCTATGCGGCTGCGGACAACGCCTATCGCAAAAGCGTCATCGCCATGCTCGCCCAAGTCAAACCGCCCGAAGCGGTCGAGTCCAAGACAGCACCTCCCACAATCTCGCCGACGCGACCACAGCGCGATCCGTCCCAACCCGAACCGGCCGCGCAATCCATCTACGCCCTGTTGGGCGCGCTCATCTTCTTCGTTCCCGCCCTGATATTTGTCGGGATACAATACTGGCGCCTGCCGAATGAGAGCCACTACATCGCCCTCTCCGTCGCCGGATTCTTCGGCATTCTCGCGCTCGTCTTCCTCATCAACTACTTAAAAAAACGCAATCCCTGACCCTCATGAAACACCTCTTCGCCTTTCACCTCTTGTATCTTCGGACAGGCACGGGGGCCTGTCCCTACGATTGCGATTGCTTCTCCCGTCTCCCGTCTCCCGTCTTCCCTCTCCCCTTGTATCTTTGTATCTTCGGACAGGCACGGGGGCCTGTCCCTACGATTGCGATTGCTTCTCCCGTCTCCCGTCTTCCCTCTTCCCTCTTCCCTCTCCCCTTGTATCTTTGTATCTTCGGACAGGCACGGGGGCCTGTCCCTACGATTGCGATTGCTTCTCCCCTCTCCCGTCTTCCCTCTTCCCTCTTCCCTCTCCCCTTGTATCTTTGTATCTTCGGACAGGCACGGGGGCCTGTCCCTACCGGTGATGATTGCATGGCGAACTGATCCCTGACCACTACCCCTTTGACCTCTCCCGTCTCCCGTCTTCCGTCTCGCCTTGTATCTTCGAACAGGCACAGGGGCCTGTCCCTACGATTGCGATTGCTTCTTACCTCTCCCGTCTCCCGTCTTCCGTCTCGCCTTTCACCTCTTGTATCTTCGGACAGGCACGGGGGCCTGTCCCTACGATTGCGATTGCTTCTTACCTCTCCCGTCTCCCGTCTCCCGTCTTCCCTCTCCCCTTGTATCTTTGTATCTTTGGACAGGCACAGGGGCCTGTCTCTACCGGTGATGATTGCATGGCGAGCTGATCCCTGACCACTACCCCTCTCACCTCTCACCTCTTCCGTCTTCCGTCTTCCGTCTTCCGTCTTCCGTCTTCCGTCTCCCATGAAACTCCTCTTCGCCATCGCGCTCTTCCTCGCGCCACCCGTTCACCTGTGGGCAGAACCCCTCGGCATCGGCGACACCCTCGGGGATTTTGTCCTCGCGGACCTCGATGGCGCGCCCGTCTCCCTCGCGGATTTGCCCGTTGACCGCGCCCTCGTCATCGTCTTCGGTTCCATCGTCTGCCCGGCCTCGGTCAAATACGACATCGTCCACACGCGACTTCACGAGCGGTATGGCCCCAAAGGCGTGCGCCTGATCTCCGCGAACGCCAACTTCAACGAAACCGCCCAAGACATCCGCGGTCACTACGCCCAAAATCCCGTGCCCTTCGCCGTCCTGCGCGATCCGCACAACGAACTCGCGGACCACTTGGGCGCGACGCACACCCCTCAAGCCTTCCTCTTTGACGCGCGCCGCCGCCTGCGCTACAAAGGCGAAATCGAC
The DNA here is from genome assembly GCA_965242535.1 of Candidatus Latescibacterota bacterium. Taxonomy (GTDB): domain Bacteria; phylum Latescibacterota; class UBA2968; order UBA2968; family UBA2968; genus VXRD01. Next base: position 1,550,415 of record OZ251458.1, on the reverse strand, counting down.
AACGGTTGGGGCCTATCCGAAAACGCGACCTCGCGCGGTCTGTGGGACGCCCTCGACGCCCTGCTCGCGGACCGCGAAATCGCCCATCCCATCCTGCCCAGCTTTGGTTGCGAAATCAGACGCCCGCCCCAAGTGGCGCCGACCGCTTCGGCATCCGATCCGACATTTTACCGCGACATCTCGCCCCTGCTTCAAAACCGTTGCCAAACCTGCCATCGCCCGGGCGGCATGGGCCGCGTGCCCTTTTTCGACTACACAGAGGTACTCGCGTGGGCCTATCAAATGCGCGACTCCATCCAAGCCCGCATCATGCCGCCGTGGAAAGCCCGCCCGGAATACGGCGATTTCAAAAATTCCCGCAGGCTCACAGACGCGGAAATCCACACCTTCGCACAATGGGTTGACGGCGGCATGCCCGAAGGCGATCCCGCGCATCGCCCCGAACCCCGCGCATTTCCAACCGGATGGGCCTTGGGCACGCCCGACGTGATCCTCCAACCCGAAGCCCCGTATCCCCTCGAAGCCGTGGGCCGCGACGAATACCGTTGCTTTGTCTTGCCCACCGAACAGGCCAGCGCCAACCACGTCTCTGCCATCGAAGTCCTGCCCGGCGACCGCGAAGTCGTCCACCACGTCAGCGCGTACATCGACGTCTCGGGCAAAGCGCGTCTGCAACAGAACACCGCGCAGGGGCCGGGCTATCCGTGTTTCGGCGGCATTGGCGTGCCCATCTACGAATCCCTGGGCGGCTGGGCGCCTGGCAACACCCCGTTCATCCTCCCCGATGGCATCGGGCGACACCTGCCGCCCAACAGCGACATCATCCTCCAAATCCACTACCACAAAATTGGGCGCGCCGCAACCGACCGCTCTCGGCTCGGGATTTACTTTGCCAAAAAACCCGTTGAAAAACGCCTCCGCGAGGTCGTCATCAACAGCCGCTTGCTCTTCATCCCGCCCAACGTCAAACGCCACCGGGTCGCGGGGTCGATCACCATTGCCCAAGACCAGCACTTGCTCGGCATCTTGCCCCACATGCACTTGCTCGGCACGGAAATAAAACTCACCGCCACCTATCCCAATGGCGCGCAACACCCCTTGATCTGGGTCAAACCCTGGGACTTCAACTGGCAGGAAACCTACGTGTACAAAACGCCCGTCGCACTCCCACGCGGCACGCGCATCGCGCTCGAAGCCCATTACGACAACTCCGCGGACAACCCCCGAAACCCCAACGCCCCACCCCGCTTGGTGCGCTGGGGCGAAAACTCGACCGACGAAATGTGTACGGCATTTCTCTACGTCACAAACGACGATGAAAACCTGCAAACCGCGAAACACCGATAAAACGGAGCATCATCACAGTCCGCTCTTGTGCCTTTTGTGCCTTTTGTGGCTAAACTTCCATTGTGCCTCTCGTGCCTCTTGTGGCTAACCTTCCATCTCTTTTTTGAGACCATGAAAAAATTTCTCCAACTCTGCATCCTCATCGCCCTGACCCACGCGCCCATCGACGCGCAGTGGCACATCGTCATCTTGCCACATGAAAACGCCAGTGGCGACCCGAAGTGGAATTGGCTCTCGTTGGGCATTGTCGAAGGGTATGTCAACGCCTATTACCACGTCCCCAAAATCTATGCGGTCGACGAAGAATACGTACGCCACAAACTCGGGGCAACGCGCGTCACCACCGCGGACCTCGCCGACAAATTGAACATCCACTTGGTCTTAACCGGGCAATACCACATCGCGGGAACGCGCATCCGCATCAAAACCGACGTGCTTCGGGCAACCACGGGCGAAGTCATCGAAACCTTTGCGGGACAGGCATCTGTCTCCGCGCCCTTGGACGCCATCTTGCCCGTGCTCTACGCCATTGCAGACCACTTCAAAGTCACCCTCACCCCGCATGAGAAAACCCGCATGCAACATCCCCTATTCCGCGACTCGGAAAGCCTCCGCATCGCGACCGAAAGCCTCATGGCACTGTATCAGAGCCTGCGGCTATCGCCCATCGACGATGCCTTGATCGCACAGGCCGAAAGCGGATTGAACCGCGCGGCCCAACGCGATCCCAAAAGCGCGATGCCCCACTATTATCTCGGGCGCGTCTGCGAAACGCGCGACCGACTCGCAGATGCGGAAACCGCCTATCGCAAAGCCCTCGAAATCGACTTTGAACACGTCGCCGCGCGCTATCGCCTCGCCCTCATCCTCAAAAATCGCGGGCGCGCGGACGAGGCCATGGGCGAACTCGAACAAGCCATCCGGCAATCGCCCTTAGACGCGGACATCCAAGCCGCCCTGTCCGGCATGTTTTTCAACCAATACGCCCAGACCTTTGAAACGATCACCGCGCAACTGCGAGAAGCCATCCAAACCGCCCCGGACGATCCCGCCGCTTACTACGAATTGGCAAATGCGTACGACGAACTCGACCGCATCGACGAAGCCACCGAGTATTACCTGCAAGCCTTGGAACGCGATTCCACCTTGGCCGATGCCCATTTCAAACTCGGCATGATCATGCACCGCGAAGGCGACCACGAAAAAGCCGTCGACCACCTGCAAAAAGCCGCCGCGCACAACACCCGATTCACCCGCGTCCACTTTCGCTTGGGCAGCATCTTCTACTTGATCGAACGCTACGACGCGGCGATAGAAGCCTTTGCAAACGCCATTGACGCCGAACCCAATTACGCCATGCCGCGCTATCACCTCGCCCTCGGCTATCTCGCGACCGCGCAAACAGACGAGGCGAATGACGCCTTTCAGCAATACGCCGAACGCGTCTCGGACGACTATCGCCCGTATTTTCATCTCGCCGAACTCGCCCGGCAAAACGGCGACCATGAACGCGCGGTTGACAATTACATCCGCGCCATCGCCATCAGCCCGGTCCACGTCCCATCGCACCTCCGCTTGGGCTATCTCTACGCCGAGCAACGGCATTTTGACCTCGCCATCCGCCAGCTCCAAACCGCGCTGCGCCTGCAACCCGATCACCCAGACGCCGAAAAAATTCGCGCCGACATTCAAAAATGGATGCGGTGAAGCAGGGGGAGATCATACAGCCCCATCACTCGTAGAGATAGGTTCCCGTGCCTGTCCATAGCATCTAGCGACCAAACGGTCAATGGTCATTGGTCAGTCTGCACAGCCCCGTCAATCGTAGGGACAGGCTCCCGTGCCTGTCCTCGTAGCCAATGTCTAAAATAAACGCAAAAAAGCGGCGATCCGAAGATCGTCGCTTTTTGTTTTTGCGCGGATACGGGGTCATTAACTGCCGGTCGCTTGCTTTGCCGATTGCTGATCGCTGACCGTTTGAGAGCTTGACGGATGGGCGGCCCTCTCACCGCTTTCTTCGCGCCTCTCACTTGGGTACAGGGGGCTTGGGTTCCTCAATCGTCTGTACGTGTCATAGCCAAGGGTAATGGCGATGGGCGCGACAAGGGCCGAAATAATGCCCATAAACCAATAGAACATCGTATTCATCCGATTGTGCAACTGTTCAAACCTAGCGTCCATCCGTTCAAGCCTGGCGTCCATCCGTTCAAACCTGGTGTCCATCTGTTCAAACCTGGCGTCCACCTGTTCAAACCTGGTGTCTATCTGTTCAAACTTGGCGTCCACCTTTTTTTCCAGCGTGGCTTGTCTGTTTTCAATGCGATCGAGTCGATTTTCAATGCGATCGAGTCGATTTTCAATGCGATCAAGCCGTTTGTCCATTTGTTCAACGATGCCGATCAACTTGCCAAGTTCGGTTTGGTTTTGCGATGCGCCCGCGTTTGGCACCGGTTTTTGACTGGCCTGCTGTTGTGCGTCAATCGGTGCGGCGAGCATCAAGCCCAGTGGAAGGCAAACGATCCACAAAATGTTTTTCATGCCCATCTCCTTTCAAAAGTGGCATCTGAAAATATACGCCCTTTTTGATAGATGTCAACTCCGCCCCAATCCGCGATCTGCCTTTCATTCCCACGTCGCGCGCGGGCCATCCACGTAATCCAAAAAGCGATTCGCAACATCCGCCTGCGCCGTATCTCCGGCATGCGCGATCACGCGCCAGCGAAACGTCATGGACGCGCCTGCGGGCAGGTGGTGATCCGGCTTAAACATCCAGCAGTTGGGCGCGAACAAGCCATAGCCGCGCACATGCCAAGTGGTGGGATAGCGGAAATTCTGCGGATGGTCAAAAATCGCAAATCCAGCCACCTCGTCGCCCACCGGCCCGTAGTAATCCATCCAGTGCGATGGCAATGACCAGCACCCCACTTCATCGGTCGCGCCGTACGCATTGCACATCTGCCCATCCGCATTGGCATTCATGGACGGATTCACGCGCACGCACAAAAACCCGCCCTCTTTGGTATCGCCTATCGTCACCGCGCCGTGAGACGCCTTCAGGGTCAGCGCGATATCCAGCACCGCGGCATCGCGCCCGGAATCGAACAACCGATACCATCGGCTATCGGTCATCAGGGGCCGGTCGCCTTCATACCACGTATTTTCGGACGCGATCACCAGTGACAACGGATGCTGCGAAATTGAAATCGCATCTCGCGCCGTGCGCCCATATCCGGGCAGGTTGGGCCGCTCGTTCCAGCAATCCACCCCATTGATGGCGCCCTGCATCAGCGTCAATCCGCGTTGCCATGGATGTTCGCCCTCGCCCCATGCGGGCATGGGTTCGCGCAACATATTCGCGCCCTTCGGCGTCAAAATCGGATTGATCACCGGCTTGGGATAATCCGTCGCGTGGTGGAACGTCATAAACGGCGACCCGGCCAGCGAAACATCCAATTTCCCATCGGCATTGCGATGCGAAATCCCCGATGCCGCATCGGCATGGTCCAAAGCCGACACCTCAAAATTCACCTCTTGCCCTTTGTCCAGCGCGGGCAGATTGACGTGATAAACGGGGGATACCGGATCGCGCTCGGCGATCAGGGTCTCCCCTTTGCCCTTCAACTGCAACAACGGCGCGTCGCATCCTTCAGGCGCGGAAATACCCGCCAGATGCGCTCGCCGAGAACGCGGAATTGAAAGCGTCAATTTCATGGGTCAAACCTCCTCATCGTAAATATTGCGTAGTGAATGCGTGGCGATTGCCAGTGAAAACCCGTCAATTTGCTTGACACCTGCACGAAATACACTATATAACACACCTCCTTTTTAGACCTCGCAATGCCAAGAGGAACGCGAGGTGGTCTATCTGCCAATAAATATCCCATCGGTCACTCCAACCGGTAATTTTAATCCGGCCTCTTAGGGCGGATGGGATGGGCTCACCTTTAGGAGTTCGCCATGCCGCGTATTGCAGAAACGGTCATCGATCAAGTGCGCTTGGCAGTCGATATCGTCGACGTGGTGGGCAACCATGTCGCCCTGACCCAGCGGGGCAAAAACTTCGTCGGGTTGTGTCCCTTTCACGACGATTCTACTCCCTCCTTCAACGTGTCGCAAGAAAAGCAGATCTACAAGTGCTTTGCATGCGGCGCGGGCGGCAATGTCTTTACGTTTTTGCGCGACCTCGAAAACATCAGCTTTATCGAATCGGTTCGCCAACTCGCGGATCGCGCCGGCATTGCCCTGCCCGATGCGCGACCAGAAGACCCAGAACAGCAACGGGTTTTCGATCAACTCTATCGCGCCAATGAACTCGCGGTCAAATACTTCCACCACATGCTCACGCGAGACAATCGGGCGTCTAGCGCGATGGCCTACCTCAAAGATCGAGGCATAACCCGCGATATCATCGACGCGTTCGCAATCGGTTACGCGCCCGATCAGTGGACTGGCTTTTTGCAGGTTGCCACGCGCAGGGGATTCTCGCCGCAGATTCTCGAGCGGGCAGGCTTGGTCTCGCCCAATCAAAAAGGAAGCGGATTTTTCGACCGGTTTCGCAATCGGATCACCTTTCCCATCCACGCGACCACGGGGCGCGTTGTCGCCTTTGGCGCGCGCGCACTCGATTCCAACGCACCAGCCAAATACCTCAACTCGCCCGAAACGCCCGTGTACAACAAAAGCGCGACCCTCTACGGCCTGTGGCGCGACCGAGATGCCATCCGCGAGGCGGGGATCGCACTCGTTGTGGAAGGATATACGGACCTCATCGCCTTGGCGCAATACGGCATTGAAAACGCGGTCGCATCATCCGGCACCGCACTCACGGTCGACCACGCGCGCCTGCTGAGGCGTTACGCGCCCAAAACCATTCTCGTTTTTGACGGAGACGCGGCCGGGACAACCGCGGCCGTGCGCGGGATCGGATCGCTTTTTGAAGTGGGCCTCGAAGTCGGCGTCGTCACCTTGCCCGAAGACCTCGATCCAGATGGCTATGTGCGCGTCCACGGCGCCGAGGGGTTTCTCAAACTCACAGAACGCGCCGCGACCGCGGTGGATTTTCTCATGCGGCAATTTGCCGCGCGCGACGACCTTTCGACCATAGATGGCAAAACCCGCACAGCACACGCCTTCGCCGACCTCATCGCCCGCATCAAAGACGATGCGCGCAAACGATTTCTCATCAAAGACATCGCCGAAAAACTCGGCTTGGGCGAGGACGCACTCATCGGCATGGTACAAACCCAACGCCGCGTCCCATCGCAGAACCGGGCTTCGCGCCCGCAAAACGGACAGCCCGAACCCTTTGACGCCCGCCCGCGCTACGAGCGCGAATTGCTCACCTTGATGATGCAATATCCCGAAACCGCCGATGAGGTATTCCGCAAAATTTCTCCCGGCGAGTTTACAAACAGCGCGTACAGGCAAATCGCGCAGATGATCGCCCACAATCGCAATAAAAAACAAAGCGCGGAGGCCGCGCACCTCATCGATCAGTGCGCGGATGATCGCCTCGGCCGCATTTTGACCGAGTTGTCTTTGGAAATCGGCATTGCGAATCCCGATATTCAGATGCCAGTTGGCGATTACATCCACGCATTTCAACGCAAGAACCTCGACCGCGAACTCGACCAGATCAAAAACCAGTTGCGCCAACCACTCTCTTCCGACGATCTGAGTGCCGCGCTGGAAAAACACCGCCAACTCACCGCGCGGCGCAAAGCCCTGGTCGATCCTGAATAAGTACGCAAATTTCGGTTGCACCGCTGGCCTTTGTTCTTTATCTTTTTCGCAGAAAATAAAAACCGAATTTTGGGCGCATAGCTCAGTTGGTTAGAGCAACGGACTCATAATCCGTTGGTCCGGGGTTCGAGTCCCTGTGCGCCCACCATCCTCAAATCATTTGGTGTTCTACAGAGAGATCGCCCTTATTTTTTGTAAAAGAGGTGGCAGGTGCAAACCATCACCAAAGCGGACTTGACAAAACTGCTCGCAGCGAAAATGAATTGTCAGACCACAATGTCCAAACAGGCCATCGATATACTCTTCGAAACCCTCGCAGGTTCCATTATGGAAGGCGAACGAATCGAAATTCGGGGCTTTGGCAGTTGGGAAGTCAAACGCACCAATGCCCGCCCCCATGCGCGCAATCCCCGAACAGGTGACGCAGTTATTGTGCCCGCCCGTCGCAAAGTGGGGTTCAAACCCGGCAAAATACTGCGAGACGCCCTCTCCACACCCCTCGCAGACCTCGAATAACGAGATGGCCGTAAAAAGTTGAGATGTCGCCAAAGTCTTCAACTCCCTGGCAGATGCCCCGTTGGTTCTCGGCTACGCATCACAAACACAAGCCCGTGCTCGCACTGAGTCCGGGCTTTTAATTTTTTTATGGCTATCGGCTTTCTGCCTCTGCCCACCCTTCAAACATTTCATTGGTACAAATGCTTCTCACCTCTCCCCTACCGGCGTCACGCCTTTTTTGAGAATGATATTGCCGTATTTGGCGGTTTCGCCGGTCATCACCACGGCAAAGGCGCGGCTCGCCTGTTCGTAAAACGCAAAGCGCTCAACGCGCGCGATGGGGGGCACATCGGGCCAAATCCCGTCGATCACAGCGCGGTAAGAGGCTTCGACCGAGGGATCGAGCGCGTCGCCGGGCACGGCGTCCATCATAAACACCGGGCTATCCACATACGCGTCCAGCGCGAACAGGGGCAAAATGGCTTCGAGCAAATCGGCGATGCCCAACCCATCGGCCCGCAAAACATGGGCATTGACCGAGTGCCCGGGAAAATGGGCATCGGCTAATACGATCTCATCGCCGTGTCCCATGCGATAGATCGCGGCGAGCAATTCGGGGCTGAGCAGCGGGGATATACCCACGAGCATTTCGGACTCCTATCGAAAATGAAAATCGGCGGCGTGGCGCGTGTTGAGGCCCTTGGTCATTCTCATCAGTTGCTTTTGGCGGTCTGTCAGGCCGTCGAACCATTCGGGTGGGAAATCATCGTGGGGATCAACTTGAAACACGCACATGCGTTTGCGATAGTGGCCGAACAAAGCGTGGCGATTGGCCGTGCCCGTGTTCGCGCCGCCCGCATGCCACGTTTGACCATTGAAAACGATGACGCTGCCCGCAGGGGCTTCGGGTTGGGCGATGTGCTTGACGGACACATTCTCGGGCGGCGTCGCCAACCCGCTTTTGTGCGAGCCGGGCACGACGCGCGTGCCGCCGTTTGTCCGCGAGAAATCGTCGAGCATCCAGACCGTATTCATCATCACCGGCGAATGGGCGTTCAGCATTTCCCGTGGGATGTCGCTGTGCAACCCCTGGTCTGGATCGCCCGGGCGCACGATGCGGGCGTTTAAGCTACCGAGGATGAGCGATTTCTCGAGATAGTGTTCCAGCAACGGGAGTATCCGCGCATGGTCGATGGTCTTGTGAAACACGCGATCCAAGGTCGGCAAATTGGCGACGTGGCGCGCGCTTCCGCGATGCGCGGTCTCCGTACCGACTTCCCGCTCGCAGCGGATCAACGCCGCTCGCATCTCGTCGGATTCTTCGGTGGTCAAAACATTTTCGACCACCGTAAAGCCGTAGATGTCGAGTTCAAAAATGTGTTGCTGATGGTTCTGCACAGCGTTCTCCTTTCACTTATACGACTTGATCGCGTAGTACAAAAACACGCCGAGCACAGCGGCGACGATGACCACCCATATAATCGCCCAAAATCGAACATCCATCACGCGTCGTCTCCGATCGGCACATCTCTAACCGCGTCTGACCAATCGACCCAAATATCATCGCCGGGGGGTTCTTCTTGGAGGCGGGGCATGTCGTTTAGCGCGAAATCGTACAGCACGGCTTTGCGGATTTGCCGCGAATAATTGGGCGACGCCATGTGGCCGATGCGGTGGTGCCAAAAAACGATGTCCCCGGGATCGCCATGCGTTTGGTACGAATTTTCCTCGCGGGCTTGAAATTGCGCTTTGTGAATCTCCAAGCGCGGCGTTGGCTCCTTGCGGTAGCGCGACTGGTAATCGAAAAAGAACGCGCGATGGCTCTTCGGCCAAACCGCGAACCCGCCGCCATCTTTGGGGACGTGGTCGATGTATCCCACGACTGCAAAATTGAACGGGTGGGCATCGACGTGCAGGTGGCGCGGCGCGCGTGGAACATCGCCATAAGGCAAGGTGCAATAAATGCCGCGCACGCCTTTGGGCTCGGGAAAATTGCCCGTGCCCAGCATCTGCTCGGCCGCGCCCCACACGATTGGATTTTTCGCCAACAGCTCGATCATCCACGGCTCTTTGCCCACTTTGCGGTATTGCCAGCGATAACCGCGCTTGTAATTGCTTTTGTCCAGCGATTCTTCCTCCGGTTTGATGGGGCCGATCCATGAATCGGGCTCGTCTTTTTTCAAGCTCGGCGGCGGATCGTCCCACAGGCGTTCTCGCGCACGGGCGCACAACTCGGGATCGAGAGCCCCTTTCTTCACCAAATAGCCCTCGCGTTTGAAAAAGCGGATTTCGTCCTCTGTCAGCACGGGCATGACGCGCTCCTTTGTTATTCGATCTGCACGGTTTCAAGGCAATTATACGCACTCGCCCATCTTCGGTAAATGGGAAAGTGATGACTGCTCCCTCATAATAACACAAGGGGTCGCGTCAAATCGACGCAACCCCTTGTTCCGAGTGGTCGGGGCGAGAGGATTTGAACCTCCGGCCTCCTGCTCCCGAAGCAGGCGCTCTACCGGGCTGAGCCACGCCCCGTTGCTGGGTCTAAAAATACCAAAATTTCGTTTTAACGCAAGCAAAACATTCACGTCTGAAACGCCGCCACGGCCTCATCCACGGAATCGTAGAGATCGAAAATTTTGATGAGTTGCGTTTGCACAAAAACGCTGATCACGTGATCGTGGGCATTGGCGAGTTTCAAATCGCCCTCGGCCTTGCGTAACCGTTGCAACAGCGCGGTCAAAACCCCAAACGCCATGCTGTTCAACCAGCGCACTTGCCCCAAATCCAAAACCATCTGCATCCCCGGATTTTGGTCGAGAGACTCGGTGACGTACGCCGTCAATTCCGACATCTCGCGGTCCGTCACCTGACCGTCGAGCTCGATGATGCGGACATCCCCCCGCGTCGTTTCTTCAAAAGCCATTTTGATTCCCTTCCTGAGTTGTGCTTAAGTGCCCTCGTTCCGCGAGTGCGGCGGCGAGGTGTTCCACTTTCTCTTTGAGGTCTGCGATGTGGTGATCGATCCCGGTGCAATTTTCGCCCTTTGCCCGTTCTTCGAGTGTCGCGGCGGCCGCCCTCGTGCGATCGGCGTAAAACAACTCGGCGTTTTCCCGCAACATTCGCGCGCCCATGCGGAGCGTCTCGGCATCGGTTGCGTTTTCGACGCGCCCGATCAGCTCGTCCTTCGTTTTCAAAAACATTTGGGCCAACTGCCCGAGCAGGGCCTCGTCCCCGCCGATGTGTTGCAGCGATGCTTCCCAGTCGAGCGCGCGGCCCTCGCGGTTGGACACCGCTTCCACCGCCTCGTAAAGGGCCTCTGAACGCAGGGGCTTGGCGACAAACCCATCCATGCCCGCCGCGATGCAGAGTTCGCGGTCGCCCTTCATCACGTCGGCGGTCATCGCGACAATTCGCAAATGCCCTCCCGAGTTTTCCTCGCGCTCGCGGATGGCCTCGGTGGCCGCTATCCCATCCATTTCCGGCATCTGCACATCCATCAAGACCAGATCGAACGCCTCGTCCTTTTCGAGCGCGGTCAAAGCCTCTATCCCATTGTTCGCCACGACGACCGCATGCCCGCGCTGGTGCAACATGTCGATGGCGACGCGCTGGTTGACCAACCCGTCTTCGGCGAGTAAAACGCGCAGGGGCTTTCGCGCCTTTTCAAACTCGCGATCCCCAACTTGAGAAACCGCGGGTTCAGACGCCTCGAACAGGCCTGCGATCAGATTAAACAGATCGGATTGCTTGATGGGCTTGGACAAACACCCGGCCAGCATCTCGCGGTCAGAAGCCCCCTCTGACCGCCCCGCCGAGGTCAACACCACCACCTGCGTGGATTTCAGCGTCGCGTCGGCGGCGATTTGCCGGGCGAGGGCGTACCCGTCCATCACCGGCATTTCCGCGTCGAGCAGAACCAATGGATAGGGACTGCCCGCGCGTTGGGCGCGGATCAACTCTTCCAAAGCTATCTGACCATTCTCGGCCAAAGCGGGTTTCAGACCTTGGCACGATAGCATTTCTTCAAAAATCACCCGATTGGTGACATTGTCATCGACCACCAAAACCGGCATGCCGTTTAGGGTATCGGGCAAAACATCCCGATAGGACGCGCCATGGGTCTGACGCGAAAACGCGGCTTCGAAGAAGAACGCGCTCCCCTGGCCGGGCGCGCTTTTGACGTCGAGCTTCCCGCCCATCAATTCGACCAGTTGGGCGGAAATGGTCAAGCCGAGCCCCGTGCCCCCGTATTGCCGCGTCGTGGAGCTGTCGGCTTGATCAAACGCGCTGAAGATCTGGCGCTGCACTTGTGGGGGAATGCCGATTCCGGTATCGCGCACCTCGAATCGCAGTTGCGTTTCGCCCTCGCGCAGCGCGATGAGATCGACGTCGATATCCACGCTCCCGGCCTCGGTGAATTTGATGGCATTGCCCACGAGATTGACGACCACCTGCCGCAGGCGAATGGGATCGCCGATGAGGCTATCGGGTACCTCGGGCGAAATCCGATAGGTCAGTTCGAGCCCCTTCTCGTTCGCCCGAACGGCCAGCGTTTGCAAGGTGTCGCCGAGGGTGTCTCGAAGCGCGAAGGGAATGCTTTCCAGCGCGAGCTTGCCGGCCTCGACTTTGGACAGGTCGAGGATGTCGTTGAGCAAGACCAGCAGCGTATCGGCCGAATTGTACGCCAGGTCCGCGTACTCCTTTTGCCGCGCCGTCAAGTCCGTATTGCCGATCAGTTCGATCATCCCCATGATGCCGTTCATGGGCGTGCGGATTTCATGGCTCATGTTGGCTAAAAACTGGCTCTTGGCTCGGTTTGCGGCTTCGGCGGCCACGCGCGCTTTTTCCAATTCCCCGTTCTGCGCCTCGAGGCGCTCGAGGTCGTCCAACCGGGTAATGCCCATCGAGACCAGTTCGGCAATGCGCTGCAAAAAGAGGACTTCGGTCTCTGAAAACGCCGAAACCACATCGCTCAACAACGCCAGCGTGCCCCGCGCGTGCGGAATGTCGAGAATGCAGCGAATCGCCACGCCGTACCGCGCGGACATCCCCTTCAAACCCACGGGCGTCAACCCGCCCATATCCTCGGTGAGATTTTCGCGGTAGATCGCTTGTTGCCGTTGCCACATGCGATAGATATTCGGCACTTCGCGCACCAAGCGGTTGATCTGCCCCAACGGCATCACCTCGTAGGACTCGAACGTCTGTGTTTCGGGATCGAGCAGGCGATGCACCGCAATGGCGACAAACGACATCTCGAGCACCCGGAGTTGTTCTCGACACACGCGGACAACCCCCTCGAGATGCTCGGGGCGCGTCATCTGTTGCACGGCGCGGCCGACCTGCAAAAGCGCGTTTTGAAAAGCCACTTGCTCGCTCAGCGCGGCCTCGGCGCGCTTTTGTTGGGTCATGTCGGTCATCGCGCCGATCATGCGAATGGGGACTTCCTCCGCCGCGTCAAAAAACACTTTGGCTTTGCTGCTGACCCATCGCACCTCGCCGTTGTGATGCACGACGCGATACTCCGTATCGTAAGGCGCGTTGCCCTCGAGGGCGCGTTTGACCTCCTCGCGGGCGCGAACGCGATCCTCTGGATGCACACACGCCAACCACTCGGCTTCGGAGACCATCGTATCCCTCGGCAGAAAACCGAACAGTTCAAAATACCGATCCGTGCAGACCGCGCGGTCGGTCTGGATATCCCAATCGAACAGACCGACCCCCCCGGCTTCGAGCGCGTGTGAAAGCCGCTCTTCGCTCCGCTGCAAGGCGTCTCGTGCCTCTCGAGTCTGTCGATCGCCGCCCGTTGCATCGAGGCTATGTGTCTCGCGCTTATCCATGTTCAAAATATGTCGTCGAGGTCCAAAGCGAAACCGCGCAAGGTGGGCGAAGTCAAAATTTCCCCTTCGCGGTAGGTGTTGACAACGTCGAAACCGCGCTCGCCCAGCAGCAGAACGGTTATGGTTTTCGCGTTTGCATCCACCATCCAGTACTCCCGCACGCCGTGCATCGCATACAGGGCGCGCTTAAACGTCTGGTCGCGGGCAGCTGTGGAGGGGGACAAAATTTCGATCGCCAAATCCGGCGCGCCCTGAATATTGGCATCGGTGATGATGTGGGCACGCTCATGAGAGACGAATATCAAATCGGGTTGCACCACATCCACATGCGACAGCACCACGTCAAAGGGCGCGTGATAGACCCGCCCCAAGCGATTCTCGGACGCAAATTGAACCAATTTCCATCCGAGCAACGCCGAAACGCTCTGGTGAAGTTCTCCCGGGGCAGGAGCCACGACCAACTCTCCATCCAAAAGTTCGTAGTGCTGATCTTCCGGCGCGTGCAGGTAGTCTTCGTAGGTGAACTTGACTCTGGGCTTGGCGATGACCATGGTTGCCGTCCTCTCGCGCGTTCATCCATTATCGGCTTTCGACAAAAAATGAGGTCATTGTAACCGCCCCCTGACCATTTCACGGCGGGATGCACGGACAGGCACGGGGGCCATTTGTACCAACTAATTCATTATCGGGACGCTTTGCTGTTCCACCGTCCTTCAGAAAAGCCATCGCCAAACGTGCCATCGCAAAAGCCCATTAACGAAAGCCATTAAGCACAGCGCGCAAGTCCGTCTCGCAACCCACAGCCATTTTGCAACCCACTTTGCAGGCTGACTCATGTCGTGCGATTACAAAAGCACTTTGCGCTGTGCTAGCCCCTCGGCGCATGAGAGCGGCATTTTTTGCCTACTTTTTGTTGCTGTTGACAAAAAGTAGGTCGCCGAAGGCATCGAAGGCAACCCACGATGCTGTAGGACCAAACGCTTTAGAAGCCATCTAAAAATTATTGGGACCTACCCCCCTAGCCCCCCTTCCTGCGAGGAAGGGGGGAATCAAGGCATCCTATTTTTGCGATAGATATGGTTTTGACCTGCGAAAAGCGAATGCTTTTGTGGCTATCTCAATGACGGTCCGAGTTTTTAGATAGCTTCTTAGAAAAGCGAGCCACGTCGGTGCGGGTTGGTGCGTATCAAAATTGAGAATAACTTAATTTACAGAGTAATTAGTTGGTACAGATGGCACGGAGGCATGTCCCTACGGATGATGGGACTTATTCAGGCTCTGATTCCTGCGGCGTCACCTGTTCCACGGGGTCATTGCCCGGAATGGATTCAAAGAGAAAATTCATCTCTTTAAGGCCGTAAAGCACAATGACCAAAACGATGACGACCACGATCACGATAAGCCCGTTCCGCAAGTTTTTTCTTTCCTCAAAATGGCGAAGAATGTTGCTGAACTTTCGCCGTTCTTCCTGTTCCTTGTGGATGCGATCCAAATCCTTGAGATCCATAACCCCTCCTAAAAAAAATCGGAATAGCGATGCTCCGGGTGAGACGCCATCTCCCCATAAGATTGTACACGCGATGGCAGAAGTCAACGAAAAATGTATTCTCCCGCAGGCGGATTCGCAACCATCCACTCGCACAATAGTAGTTGACACAATCCCTCAATCCGTTGTACTTAAGTTAATAGCGTGCCATAAAGTCGTCCCGCTTTGGAGATCGGATACGATGGACAATGCCCCGACATTAGGCGAATGCGACGCGCTCGTCCTCGACCGCAACCCCATCCATCGCCACTTGCTCCGCGCACTGCTCGAACAAAAGGGCTATCGAGTCGCGTCCGCTCCGGATCTGCCCGACATATCGCATCGCATCGCGCTGATCGACATAGACGAGTGTCGAGATGTCGCCGAGCAAATCGCACAGGTGCGACCGGGCGTCCTCAGCATCGGCCTCGTCTCTCGGGAGGAATACGCACAACCCTGTCTCGACGCGGGCGCAACAGCAACCCTGATCAGACCGGTTCACGCGGATCAACTCTTCGCCCTGTTGCAAAATCTGTTCCCCTCAAACGCCAGCCCCGAAACGCCGCCGATAGACGTCCAGGGCATCGTGGCGCGGGTGGGCGGCAGAATGCAAATCCTCGAAAAAATGGTCGCTATTTTCTCGGAAGAACTGCCCGGCCAAATCGCCGCATTGCACCGCGCCATCGACCGGCAATCGCCCGAAGACCTGCGCCAAGCCGCCCACGCGCTCAAGGGGGCAGTCGCCAATTTTGACGCCCGCGCGGCCCATCAAACGACCGCCGCGCTTGAACAGATGGGCAAAGCCGGTCACTTGCGCGATGCGCGCACGACCTGCCGGCAACTCGAACGCGAGCTGTCGGCGGTTCAAAACGCGCTTGAAGAATTCATCTCCTCGCTTTGAGAGGGGAGACGGGAGACGGGAGACGGGAGATACTCTCTTAAAGTTCAAGGGGTTTGCGGGGTAGTTCGATAGAATTTTTCGCCCTCAAAATCTTGGTCGTGTCGGAACATCCCCCAAATTGAATGCAACAACTTTCGCATCACCGCAACGATGGCCTGCAAAGGTTTCTTCCCTCGGTCCGTGAGTTTATCATAGAAGGCTTTGACCCGGGCTTGGTGTCTGCTGGCGACCAGCGCCGGCATATACAAGGCGTGTCGGAGGTACTTATTACCCGTTTTCGAGATGCGTCGGGCGGGATTGGCGGTTCCGGATTGTTTCGGTTTGGGGTCCAGCCCTGCGTGTGCGACCCATTGGGCCGGTGTCATATCTTGGGGCAAGAGTGCCACCTCGGCCAAGATTCGCAAGGCACTTTTTTGGGCGATGCCGGGGACGGAACAGAGGCGTTGATAGGCGCGCTGGAGCGTCTCGTCCTGCTCAATCAACTTGAGGGCTTGGGCTTCCAAGTACTGGATGCGGCGTTTCAGGTGGCGAATATGCACCGCCATATCGCGGGCGATGAGGCCGGTGCTGTTGATGTGGTAGCCTTGGGCATGGGCGCGGCTGTGCTCGCGGATGATCGCTTGGGTGAGTTGGTTCACCCGTCTCATCACCGCTTGCCGTTGCAAGATGCGCTCGCTCGGCGGCTTCCAAGCCACAAAAGGCATGCGCTGGGCATAATCAAGGATCATCACCGCATCGAGTTTATCCGTCTTGGCGCGTTGCATGCGCGCCTGCGCGTAGTTGCTCATCGCCTTGGGATTGACGACCATGACGTGCGTGCAGCGGTGATGATGCAAAGCCAAAGCCACCTTCAGGCTATAAAGCCCGGTCGCTTCGAGGCAGACACAGACGTGCCGCCCGCCCTTGGTCAACGCCTTGAGCAAGCGCTTGTGCGCCTGTGGCGTGTTGTCAAAGGTCATCTCCTTGAGGGCGTGCCCCGGTCTGGCCAAGGCAACGTTGAGGGTACGGGCACTGACATCAATGCCGGCAAATGCGGGTTGGGATTTCGACATCGTAGCCTCCTGTGATGAGGGGTCTGTAAGGTGTGTGCGCTCCGCTCAAGCCCCGACCTTTCACACCGCGCCTACCGACCTTGTCTATGCAGCCTCAATGGACTTAGATACTCTTCGGTATGGACTTCGGTGGTCGGGGGGCCTATCTCCCTACAAGGTCTGTGCCTTCAGAGGCGAGCGGCCTGTCCCGAGCTGAGCATGATGATGTCTGGTCTTGAGAGGATGATACAACACCTAATTAAACCGCGCTCGAAAGATACAAGAGGCGAGAGGCGAGAGGCGAGAGGCGAGAGGCGAGAGGCGAGAGGCGAGAGGCGAGATACAAGGACAGGCACGGGGGCCTGTCCTTGCATTGATGGGACTGACCCCTGATCGCTGACCCCTATTTTGCCGCTTAACATCGAGTACAAATCATGTCCAAAATACTGATTGCCGAAGACGATGGCCCGACCCGAGTGTTGGTAGAAGCCATACTCGAGGACGCCGGATATACAACGGAAACTGTGACCGATGGCAAAAGGGCTTACGACCGCATCGCCGAGGCCCCGTTCGACTTGGTGCTGACCGATATCTGGATGCCCGGGCTCAACGGTTTGGAACTCTTGTCGCAAATAAAGACCCTGCCCGCGCCGCCGCCCGTCATTGTCATGACCTCGGATGACACGCCGGATACCCTGCTCAAAGCCATCCGCGAACAGACGTATCACTACATCCCCAAACCCATAGACCCCCAAGAGTTGATTCGCCTCGTGCAAGATGGCCTCGACGCGACCGATCGGGGAATCGCCATTGAAGTGACCTCGGCAACGCCCAACTGGGTTGAACTGCTCGTGCCCTGCGATCAAAAAGCCGCGGCTCGGATGCGAAATTTCGTGATGCAACTGGAAGCCGATTTGCCCGAAGACCTGCGCGAGACCATCGCCATGTCATTTTATGAACTCCTCGCCAATGCCATTGAATGGGGCGGGCAACTCGATCCGAGCAAAAAGGTCCGCATCGCGTTTCTCCGATTTGAGCGCATGCTCATGTTTCGCATCGAAGATCCCGGATCGGGTTTTGACATCGACGCGCTCGACCACGCGGCGGTCAACAATCCCGACGACCCCATCGCGCACATGAGCGTCAGAGAAAACCGCGGCCTGCGCCCCGGCGGATTCGGCCTGCTGATGGTCAAAACGAGCGCGGACGAATTGCTCTACAACGAATCGCGCAACGAGGTGGTCTTCGTCAAATACCTCGATAGTCCAAAAGACCGTTCCGAGTGACGGATTTACCATTGCAAATGCGAAAGGACTGCCCATCGACGAGATGGACAGTCCTTTTAGTTTTTTTGGGACTCAAAGATGTTCTAAATCATCCGAATTTTTACGCCTTTGCCACCATCGAATCATCCCGCCCTGGGAAAGTCAACTCCGCGACGCCCGATTTGTCCAAGTCGCCCTTGCCTTTCGCCATCAAGAGATCGAATTGGGCCTTTGTCGCTTTTGCCAGCGGCAACTCGAGGCCCGCGTCATCGGCGAGCGAGAGGGCGATTCCCGAATCTTTTGCCGCGTGATCCGCAGAGAAATAGCACTCGTGGTCGCGGCGCACCATATCTTCGCCGTCGGTCTTGAGCACGCGGGAATTTGCCCCGGTCTGCGAGAACACGTCCATGAGCACGTCCAAATCCAAGCCGAGCGCGGCGCCCAGTCCCAAACCCTCTGCCAGCCCCGCGGTGTTGATATTCATCACCATATTGACGAGGGCTTTGACCTGCGCGGCGCGGCCCGCTTTGCCGATATAGCTCAAATTCGCGCTCATGGATTCGAGAATCGGACGCGCCCGATCAAAGACCGCCCGGTCGCCCCCGCACATCAAGTAGAGCGTGCCTTCCCGCGCTTGGGTGATGCTGCTCGCCATGCAACCTTCCAAACTGCTCGCGCCCGCTTGTTCGGCGAGGCGTTCGATCTCGACGTGAACCTGCGGCGTGACGGTCGCGCAGTTGATAAACACCTTGCCCCGAGCGCGTTGCAAGAGGTTGTCGCCCGCTCTGGTGTAAATGCGCCGCATCGCGTCATCGTCCGTCACCACCGTGATGATATAGTCCGCCGAGGCCGTGACTTCGGCGAGTTCCGTATGTGCCCGGCCGCGGACCTCGCTGGCAATGCCCAACGCGGTCTCGAATTGAATGTCGTAGATGGCTTCAACTGCAAACCCATCGTCGTTGAGATGGCGCGCGATATTCGCCCCCATCCGCCCCACGCCCACGACGCCGATTTTGTAATCCGAATTTGCCATAGTTACCTCGATGCGTTAAGGGTGAAAGTTCGATGTCAATATCGTTGGCAAAACGCGACCCTGTCAAGCGCCATTCGAAAACCGCCTTACTTGCCCTTGGCCAAACGCTCGAGCACGAGCACCAGCGCCAGCCCGAAAAGCGCGAGCGCCAGCGCGCCCATCGCTTCGCCCGCCCAGGCCTCTGGCAACACATTCGCTTGAACGAGGGGCACCTCCTCGCCGCGTCGGTTGATCCGCGTCTCTATCGTTTCTTTCCACGGCCAAATTTTCCTGAGCGAGCCGAGCATCAGCCCGGTCAACAGCGCGATGGTCAAGTCGTGGTACCGCCGAAAAAACCAGCCCAGAACGCGCGAAAAAGCCATCAGCCCGACCGCGGCGCCCGCGCCAAAGAGCGCGATGACGAACAGATCGCGCGTATTGACCGCGTTCAAGATATATGCGTATTGCCCGAGCAAGACCAACACAAAGGACCCCGAAATCCCCGGCAAGATCATCGCGCAAATCGCAATCACAGCCGAACAAAAAATATACGGCGGCCCGTGCGGCATTTCAACCGGCACCAGTCCGACCAAAAAATACGCGCCCAATGCCGCGCCAACCGCGCCCAAAAGGGCATGCCAATGCCACTGCGGAATGCGCTTGCCCACCGTATAAACGGACGCCAACACCAGCCCAAAAAAAAATGACCACAGCAAAACCGGCTCGTTTTCCAGCAGATAGGTAATCGCGCGCGACAGGGAAAAAATCGCAAGGAGAATCCCCATGAGCAGGGCGCACAAAAAAGGCCAGCGCACGTAGGCGAGCAGGGCTTTGATCCGAAAGCCGATCAAAAGCCGCAAGGCGCGTGCATCAAAGGATCGAATCGACAGGATCAACTCTTCGTAGATGCCCGTGATCAGCGCCATCGTGCCGCCCGAAACCCCGGGCACGACATCGGCCGATCCCATGCACACGCCCCTGAGCGCGATGCCGAGATAGCTTTTCAACGACCGGTTTGGACGCACATCTTCCATTGCAAATATTCTCCTGTGTTGGAAATGGGTAAAATCGAGCCACCAAAAGCACGAGCGAGGCACGGGGATAATACGTAGATCGGTTTCGGGGAGCAGGGCTTTCTCGGAGGTTTGCATCAACGGCTTCTCGAGAATATAATACATTTGGAAACAACAGCAACCACCCGCAAAACTTATTACTCTGTAAATTAAACCAAATTTTGATATGCACAAATCAGCACCTGCATGGCTCGCTTTTCTAAAGCGTTTGGTCCTACAGCATCGTTTGTTGCCTTCGATGCGTTGGCTACGCCTGTGCCTACGGCGTGCGGCGACCTACTTTTTGTCAACAGAGAAGACGCGAATAAGCGTCTGAAGAAAAGTAGGCAAAAAATGCCGCTCTCATGCGCCGAGGGGCTAGGCACAGCGCAAAGCGCTTTTGTAATCGCACGACATGAGTCAGCCTGCAAAGTGGGTTGCTCAATGAACATGGGTTGCGAAATGGACTTGCGCGCTGTGCGCGATGGCTTTCGTTGATGAACTTTTGGGATGGCGCGGTTGGCGATTGCTTCTCTGAAGGACGGTGGAACTGCAAAGCGATCCCGATAATGAATGAGTTGGGACAAATGGCACGGGGGCCTGTCCCTACGGCGGATGGCGTGCCCTTTTGTTTTTTGTCACTTTGCCTGAAATGGAGGATAGGCACGGGGCATGTTCCTACGATTGATGGTGTATCCTTTTGTTCGTTGACACTTTGCCTGAATTGGAGGACAGGCACGGGGCCTGTCCCTATGACTGATGGGGCCAACCATGTCCCAACTTGGTTTTTTCTTGACACGGCCATGATCCCCGTTTTATTTTCGCAACGACAGGCAGTCGTTTTGTTTCCTAAGAAGCCATCTAAAAATTATTGGGACCTACCCCCCTGGCCCCCCTTCCTGCGAGGAAGGGGGGAATCAAGGCATCCTATTTTTTTGATAGGTAGGGTTTTGACCTGCGAAAAGCGAATGCTTTTGTGGCTCTCTCAATGGCGGTCCGAGTTTTTAGATGGCTTCTAAGCCCTCGACGTTTTGACAGGAGATTTTCTATGGTTCGCACGACCCTCGCACTCGTTCTTGGCGCCTTTCTAATCGGTTGCGGCGACGACGCCAAATACCAAGCCGAACTTCGCGGAACCTGGTTTTTGGAATCGCGCAAACACGCCCCGGGCGAAATCGTCCAGAGTCCCCAAATCAGCGGCCTCATCGAGTGGTTTCCAACATCGCCCACCCAAGCGCGAGTCCATCTTTCCGTGACGGATGACAAACAGAGCATCCGCATCGTCGACCGCGTGTACGACCTTCAGGACGCGGCATTTACCTATCGATCCAAATTTAGGATTGGATCCGTGTCGGAGAAGGCCTCCGACGACACTTACGACGCGACCCCCAAAAGCGGCACGGGGCAAATCACCTCTGACGACGCGCGCGTCACCCTCGCGCACGACAACGGAACGCAGTTCGAATTTATCGGCCCACAACTGACCATCACCCATCCAAATGGCGTGGTGGATACGTGGAAACTCAACAAAGATCAAAAAGGCGTGTTGGCAAACTAAAACGCGCGTTCACCCAATTTAACAGGAGGCAGGTATGTCGATCAGGATTCGCAGTATTCTCGTCCTCACCCTCGCCGCTGGGCTGATGTGGCACTGTGGCGGCGAGCGCGTGACCCAATCGCAAACCGAGACGAATGGCCCCCCGCTGGGCAAATTGGCCGCAAGCGATCACGCATCGCAAGCCGCTGTGGTGAAGGTCCATCTCTCGCGGGATGGCGCGGCCGTAAGCGGCGCGATGGTGGCGTTCTCGCGCTCCATCGCCGGTCGGGCCGCGGCCTATCAGTGGTCGGGCATGACGGATGAAAACGGGCAGGCGCGGGTGGAGATCGCGTCGGACGATGTGACGGGTTATTATCTCGCGCGCGCCATGCAAGGCGGAAGCGCGATCGGTTCGTGGTCGAGCATCCCGATCAATAGCGGCTATGAGGTGATGCTCAATTTGCCCATCGGCGGAAAGGCGCGCGTGACCGAGTCATCGGAAATCGCGGAAGAGATTCCCATCGGCGTCGTCCTCCCGACCACCGGCCCCCTCAGTTCGTCTGGACTGACGATGAGAAATGGCCTCGAGCTCGCGCGCGAAGAGATCAACCGCTCGGGACAAATCGCGAGCATCCGATTCATCATCGAGGACGACCGAAGCACTGTCGAAGGTGCAACCGCGGCTTACGACGAGTTGATCCATCGAGACGGCGTCTCCGTCATCATCGGCCCCTTCACCTCGACCATGAGCAGCGCGGCGTTTCCCATCGCGCAAGCCAATGGCGTGGTGGCGATCAGCCCCACCTCTTCCGCGCGTGGCCTCAGCGCGCTAGGCGATTACGTCTTCCGCGCCAGCCTCACGGTGGACAGGCTCATCCCTAGCGGCGTCAAAACGACCCAAGCGGCCTTGGGCTATCGGCGCGTGGCGACCCTGTACGATCGGGACGACATCTTTTCCCAAAGCAGCGACGCGGTGCTCAAAGAAGCATTTATGGACAATGGCATCGAAGTCCTGACCACCGAGACCTTTCAAACGGTCGATACCGATTTCTCCGCACAACTCATGCGGATAAATGAGATGGATCCCGACGCCATCTTCATCTCCGCCCTGCCCACACAGGCGACCGATATTTTGATCCAAGGGCGGCAACTGGGCATTTCCGCCGAAGTGCCCTTTATCACGAACTTGACCCTGACCCCCGGGGAAATCCAACGCGCAGGTGACGCTGCCGAAGGCGCGATAGCGTTTGCCCCCTGGATCAGCACGGCGGCCACCCCGGGCAATCGCGCCTTTGTCGAGACTTATCGCGCGAAATACGGCGGCGAGCCCGATGCGTTCGCCGCGCAATCGCATGCGACCCTCCACCTCTTGGCGCGTGCCATCGCCGATGCCCAATCGACAGAGGCAGGCGCGATTCGAGACGCGCTGGCAAAAATTATGGCCCCCACGGTCTTGGGCGACTTCTCCTTTGACGTCCATGGCGACGGGGTGTACGACCCGGCGGTGCTGATCGTCAAAAATGGCAAATTCGAGGTTTTCCAACCGACCCCGCAGGCGATCTCCATCGGGCTCATCCCGCACCTGACCGGGCCATTCGCCGAGACCGATTTGCAAAACGCCGCGGAATTGGCCCTTGAAGAGATCAACGAGATGCGCGGCGGTGCGGTATTCGAGTTCATCGTCGAAGACAGCCGGAGCACGCCCGAGGGGGCTATCGCCGCGTATAATAAATTGATCGACCGCGATGGCGTGGCTGCCATCATCGGCCCTCGCAACTCGTCTTTGGTGGAAGCGGCGTTTCCCGTCGCGCAAGAAAAAGGCGTCGTGGCGATCAGCCCCACCTCTGCGGCGCGCGGCTTAAGCGAGATAGGCGATTACGTCTTTCGCGCCAGTTTGACGGTGGACAGGCTCGTGCCCGGCGGCGTGGCGACCACGCAACAAGCCCTCGGCTATCGGCGCGTGGCGACGGTCTTCGACAGCGAGGATGCGTTTTCCCGAAGTAGCGATGAGGTGCTCAAAGAAGCATTTGCGGACAATGGCGTAGAGGTGCTGACCACCGAGACTTTTCAAACGGGCGATACCGACTTCTCCGCGCAGTTGACGCGGATAAAGGAGATGAATCCCGATGCCATCTTCGTCTCGGCCCAAGCCACGGAAATGACGGAGGTTTTGATTCAGGGGCGGCGACTGGGCATTCCCGACGAGGTGCGCTTTATTGCCAATTTGATTTTGACCACCGAGCAAATCCAACTCGCGGGGGATGCCGCCGAGGGCGTGATCGTATTTACCGCGTGGAGCAGCATGGCGGACGCGCCTGGCAACCGCGCCTTTGTCGAGAAGTACCGCGCGAAATACGGCCGAGAGCCCAATGTGTTCGCCGCGCAATCCCATGCCGCGGTCCACATTCTCACACAGGCCATGGACGATGCCCCATCGACGGATGCGAGCGCGATTCGAGACGCCTTGGCGGCGACAATGGATTTGGATACGGTTTTGGGGAAATTCTCATTTGACGCCCATGGCGACGGGATGTACGACCCGACGATTTTGATCGTCGAGAATGGTAAATTTGAGGTCTTCGGCATGTAAATCCGATGCGAGAGGTCGCCATGTTGAAAGGCATTCGCAATATCGCTGTGATCGCGCTCTTAGCAGGGCTGATGTGGCACTGCAAGGGCGAGCGCGTGGTCCAATCGCAGACCGATACAAATGGCCCTCCGCTGGGCAAATCGACCGCCGCACACGCGGCCGCACCGCGCGCCGTGGTCGTGGTCCATCTCTCGAGAGATGGCGCGGCCGTGAGCGGCGCTATCGTGGAATTTTCGCGTTCCATCGCCGGGCGATCCGCGTCCTATCGGTGGTCCGGAACGACAGATGAGAACGGGCAGGCGCGGGTGGAGATCGCGTCGGACGATGTGACGGGCTATTATCGCGCACGCGCTTTGTGGAACGCGGGAGGCAACATCCGCCGCATCGGTTCGTGGTCGAGCATCCCGATCAATGGCGGGTACGAGGCGGCGCTCAATTTGCCCATCGGCGGCAAGGCGCGCGTGACGAGTTCCTCTCCGCTGACCCGTCTCGAGGGCGAAATTCCCATCGGCCTCGTCGTATCGCTGACGGGCAGCCTCACTTCGACGGGCATTCCGATAAACAATGGCTTTGAACTCGCGCGCGAAGAAGTCAACCGCTCATCCCTGCTCGGCGGGGCAACCCTCAAATTTATCATCGCGGACGACGAAAGCACGGTAGAGGGCGCGATCGCCGCTTACGACGGGTTGATCGAGCGAGACGGCGTGTCCATCATCCTCGGCCCTTATACCTCGACGATGTCCAAAGCGGTTTTTCCCATCGCACAAGAAAATGGGGTCGTGGCGATTAGCCCGACCTCCAACGCGCCCGACCTCAGCGCGATCGGCGACTTTGTCTTCCGCACCAGCTTGCCCGTGGATCGGCTTTTGCCCAGCGGCGTGGCGGTCACGCAACAGGCCCTCGGCTATCGGCGCGTGGCGACGTTATACGACCGCGTCGATGTCTTTTCCCGAGGCAGCGATGCGGCGTTCGTGAAAGCGTTTCGAGACAATGGCGTAGAGGTGGTGCGCTCGGAAACTTTCCAAACGGGCGATACCGATTTTTCCGCGCAGTTGACGCGCATCAAAGAGGCGAACCCGGACGCCATCTCCCTCTCGGCTTTGCCCATCGAGATGCCCGAAATTATGATCCAAGGCCGCCAACTCGGCATTCCCTTTGCGATTCCCTTTATTTGCCCCACCTTGGTCATCGGCGAAGTGCAACGCGCGGGGGATGCCGCCGAGGGGGCCATTACCATCGCGCTTTGGAGCTCGAAGGCCGACGCGCCTGGCAATCGCGCCTTCGTCGAGAATTACCGCGCGAAATTCGGCGGCGAGGCCGATGCGTTCGCCGCGCAGTCCTACACCTCTGTCCACCTTTTGGCGCGTGCCATCGCCGATGCCCAATCGACGGAGGCGAGCGCGATTCGAGACGCCTTGGCCAAGCTCCGCGATGTCCCCACGGTTTTGGGCGACTTCTCATTTGACGCCCATGGCGACGGGGTTCACGACGCGATAACTTTGATCGTCGAGAATGGCAAATTCGAGGTTTTCGATCCCTAAATAGGAGGCAGTTATGTCGAGCAGTATTCGCAGTCTTTTCGTCCTGGCCCTGGCCGCGGGGCTGATGTGGCATTGCGGCGGCGAGCGCGTGACCCAATCGCAAACCGAGACAGCAGGCCCTCCGCTGGGCAAATCGACCGTGGCACACGCGGCCGCGTCGCGAGCCGTGGTCGTGGTCCATCTCTCGCGGGATGGCGCGGCCGTAAGCGGTGCGAGCGTGGCATTTTCGCGCGCCATCGCCGGGCGGGCCGCGTCCTATCAATGGTCGGGCATGACGGATGAAAACGGGCAGGCGCGAGTGGAGATCGCGTCGGACGATGCGACGGGCTATTATCTCGCGCGCGCCATGCAGGACGGGAGCGAGATCGGTTCGTGGTCGAGCATCCCGATCAACGGCGGCTACGAGGTGATGCTCAATTTGCCCATCGGCGGGAAGGCGCGCGTGACCGAGTCATCGGAAATCGCGGACGAGATTCCCATCGGCGTCGTCGTATCGCTGACGGGACGAATAGCCGCGACCGGGGCCACCATGAAAAATGGCTTTGACATGGCCTTGGAAGAAATCAACCGCTCGGGCATGCTCGGCGAGGCAAAACTCAAATTCATCATTGAAGACGACGGGGGCACAATCGAGGGGGCGGTCGCCGCTTACGAGAAGTTGATCGAGCGAGACGGCGTGTCCGTGGTCCTCGGCCCCTTCAGCTCGAGTGCGACCCAAGCGGCCTTTCCCATCGCCCAGGAAAACGAGGTCGTGGCGATCAGCCCGACCTCTGCGGCGCGCGGCCTCAGCGCGCTCGGGGATTATCTCTTTCGCATCAGCCTCACGGTTGACGCGCTGTTGCCCGGCGGCGTTGCCACAACGCAAGCGGGCCTGGGCTATCGGCGGGTGGCGACCATCGTCCAAGCCGCTGATGCCTTTTCCCAAAGTAGCGACGAGGTGTTCCAAGACGCCCTTCGCGCAAACGGCGTGGAGGTGCTGACCACCGAGACCTTCCAAGCGGATGAGGTCGACGACTTGTCCGCGCAATTGACGCGCATCAAAGCCCTCAACCCCGACGCCATCTTCGTCTCGAGCCAGCCGCCCGGGCGCAAGCAAATTCCCATTCAAGCCCGACAACTCGGCATTTCCACGGACATTCCCTTTCTCGTCACCTTGATGACCATAGACGACGTGTTGCAAACCCGTGGCGCGCTCGAGGGGTCGCTGAGTTTTACGACCTGGTCCAACGAAGCCGATCCACCGGGCAACCGCGCTTTTGTCGCGAGGTTCCGGGAGAAATACGGCGGCGAACCCGGCGCGTTCACCGCGCAATCCTACGCTTCGGTCTATATTCTCGCGCAGGCCATCGCCGACGCCAAATCCACCGCGTCCAGCGCGATCCGAGACGCGCTCGCCGCGATGGATATGTCGACCGTTTTGGGCCACTTCTCGTTTGACGCCTCTGGCGACGCGGTTTATGATCCGATCATCCTAGTGGTCAAAGACGACAAATTTGAGGTTTTCGATCCACAGGCGGGCACGGGCGAAAAACGCATGCTCAATGTCGGCTTCTACGCCTTTTTCGAGCCGCTCAGTTACAGCGCGAATCCCGATCCGATGTCTCCCGGATTTGGGGAACACCGCGGCTATGAAGCCGATCTGTTGACCGCGCTCGAAGCGATGCGCGGCGAGAATATCTCCTTAGTTCGCCACCCGATAGCGGAATGGCCCGACATTTGGCTCAAACCCACCGAACCGCAGTACGATCTGGTCGGCGGCGGGATTACGATTCTCGATTCTCGAACCCGAAACGCGATGGGCGACCAGGTGATTACATTCACGGACGGCCATCTCAACAATCGGCAGTCCCTGCTCGTGCGCGCCGAAGATGCCCAACGCCTCGCCAGCCATAGCGACCTGACGAGCGATGTGCGCGTGGGGGTTCTCGCCAGCACGACGGGAGAGGCCCGCCTGCTGGAACTGACGGCCCTCGTCGATGACAATGGCATTTTGGCCGCAGGCGTGCGCGTGGAAACCGCGCAGGGCACCGCGGTTGCCGATGGCAGCGCGGATTACGTCATTACTTCTGCGGAGGCATCTCCTGTGTTGATGGGCCGGCGACGCCTTCATCCGCCTTCGGAAAACATGCCCCAAGTGATTTATTTGGGCGACGAGACCGGCGAAACCGCGCTGTTCGACGCCTTGCGCGATGGCCGCATAGACGCCATCGCCCGAGGCGTGATCGGCAACCGCACCGCGGTTCAAAATTCCGGCAACGCCTTTGCGGTGACGGCCCTCGATCCCCAAATTGAACTCGGCGGATTTGCCGTGGCAGCGGAAAATACCGAGTTGCTCACTTTCCTCAACGAGCGGATCAACTATCTGACGGACAACCGCGGCATCGGCCATGCAGAATGGCTAGTCGATCCCTCGGTTTTTACGCGCCGCGCCGCGATGTGGCCGCGTTAGCCTCTTATTGATCGCGGATTACGCGGATGCCCCATAGACTCCCGCCGCTGTGTCTTATGCATGACCTGCGCCGCCCAATCCGCGTCCGTTGTACGCCTTTTGTTTTGACATCGCCATCACCCGTAGGGACAGGCCCCAGTGCCTATCCGAATCAGCAGTCAGCAAAATCAGTAGTCGGCGGCCAATGGCCGGTGTTCCGTCCATCCGCCTTTGAGCGGACCGGTTGAGCGGTCGAGGCGCGGGCTGTTGGGGGCATTCCCCCATGTATTCGGTTTTTGTGCGAATGATAGGGCGAGATTGGGGATTGCGGTTGAGGGGCGCCAGGGATTCGAGGTGTGAGTCAAACCGCCCGTCGCAAAGCAAAACGCCGTGCAGAAATGACCTGCGCGGCGTTTTTTGTGGCGAGAAGTGAGACGCAAACTCCGCAAAAAAACAAGCGGCGAAAAATAAAAGTCTCAATACCGCAGTAGGCGGGTAGGGCCGTCAGGAGTCCAAGTTGTCGATCCAGCGGGCGACGAGTTGGCCGCCTTTTTGAATTTCGTCGATGGCTTCTCGGTCGGGGCGTTCGCGTTCGTCGAGCAGTCCTTTGCGCCGGAAGCGATTTCGGATATAACCGCCGCAAAGGTGCGCGCCGATAGCGCCGGGATTTTCGAGCAAATCGCAGAGGGCATCGACATACCATTTTCCATCCGCGAGATGATACACTCCATCGAGATACTTTCCGCTGTCATCCGCGATGGTTTCCCGCGGGCGAGAGCCATCGGCCCACAGAACCGCCTTGCCCGTGGCCCTATGCCATTCGCGCAGGTGTTCGACCGGGTTTGAGAAATCCTGAAAGCTGAGCACGTCGACGTAGGGATCGGCGGCCTGTACGATCTCCATCGGGAGGGGCGCGTTGGCTTCGTAGCGGTCGCCGAGGATCAAGTGGTGCGGGTCGTAGCGGCGAATCGCGTCGTGCGTGACGCGGTAGTAGCGCGACGCCATTTCGAAAAGTTCGGATCGCCCGGCTTTTGACGAGAGTCGCTCGGGGTCAAACATGGGGCCGCGCCATGCGGTGAAAGGCCGGACGTGAACCCACGTCGGGCAGTCCGAATAAAAATAGCCGATCAGATTCGGTTCGTTTCGCAGGCGCGCGCATTGGGATCGGGCCACATAATCGCACCAGTCCTCGAAATCCTCGCTGAAGATATCGGGGTTTTTGTGCCATGGGTTCCACTGATGGGTTTCGATGAACGGGAGCAGGTGGCAGTAGGGCAGCGATAGGGCGCGGTATTCCTCCAGCGAAAAACTCGGGGTGTGGGCGTGCTGTTTGATGCTGACGTCCTGTACCCAGCCGACGGTGTTAAACCCCCACGATTTCAGGTTGGGCGACACGGATTCGCGGATCCACTTATGGCTGTCGTTGCCGTATTTTTGTTCCCAGCGCGGCAGGTTTTCGGGATACTGCAATGGGGAAGGGTCAATGTGGTTCAGCCCGACCGAGAAAAATGGCTTCCGATCGGGCGTGAGGAGAATCCAGCGCCCGCCGCGCTTGGCGAGGGTGAAGAACCCTTCGGGCGATGTCTGCGTCGTTTGGATCGCGTCGGACATGTGCTTTCTCCGCTTTGATGATCGAATTGACGGGCAGGAGAATCAGGTTGCCGATAAATTCGTTTCAAACGACAGGGTATCGGCCACGGCTTTGACCACCGTGGCGATGCGCGCAAGATCGGCGATTCGCCGGGCGTCTATGCCCAATTTAGCCAACTGCGAGGCGTGGGCATTCACGCACAGACCACACGCATTGACCACGCTCGCGGAGAGGCTCCACGCCTCGAACAGGGCGCGGTCGACCCCGCCGTGGTTCAGCATGGCATTCATCCGCAATTTGGGCGGCTGTTTCTTCACTTCGCCGTCCCGAATGAGATCGGTAAATTTGTACCACACATTGGTCATGCTCATCATCGCCGCCGCGGACTTCACGGCTTTGAGATGCGTCTCGTCCAGAAACGCCTGGGCGTCTTCGGCAATATGCCCGATGACCCGCGCATTTTTTGATACCAACGCCGCGGCGAGCGCGGCCCCCCATGCCATCGCGGGATCGAGGTGCGATGCCGACATGACCGATCCCAAATTCAGGCGCAGATCCCGCGCGTAGTCGGGCATTTCGGATCGCAAAGTATCCATACCCATAACAGCTCCCTCCGCAAAAGCGCGAAGCGCAGAGAACGACCTCGCTCCCTGCGCTTTTCGCGTCGATGATTCAACGCCGCTTAGGCGGCAACGGTTTCTTCGGCCACAAATTCGACGCCGACGGCCTTTGCCACGCCCGAGGCGTAATCGGGATGCACCCGATGGAAATGCACCAACTGGCGTTGGATGATTTCGTCGGGAACGCCTGCCATGGCATCGGCAATATTGCTGAAAAGGCGCGCGCGCTGGCCCTCGTCGAACAGCTCGAACAGGGCGCGGGGTTGACCGTAGTCGTCATTGCCGTCGCGGTGGTCGTAGCGGTCTGCGTCGCCCGAAATTTTGAGGGGCGGTTCGCGGAAACGCTCGTCTTCAGCCGGGCCATCAAAAGAGTTCGGCTCGTAAAACGCATCGGGGTTTGACGCATTGTTGTCGAAGAACCGCATGGGGCCGTCCTTGTGATAGTGGTGCATCGGGCATTTCGGCGCGTTCACGGGCAGGGCTTCGTAGTGCGTGCCCAGGCGGTAGCGGTGCGCGTCTGCATAAGAAAAAATCCGCGCTTGGAGCATCTTGTCGGGCGAAAAGCCAATGCCGGGAACGATGTTGGACGGGGCAAAAGCGAGTTGCTCGATTTCGGCGAAGTAGTTGTCCGGATTGCGGTTCAGTTCCAAAATTCCCACCTCGATGAGGGGGTAATCGCCGTGCGGCCAGACCTTGGTCAAGTCAAAGGGATTGAAAGGCGTTTTCTCCGCATCGGTTTCGGGCATCACCTGAACGCAAAACCGCCACTTTGGAAAGTCGCCCTTTTCAATGGCATCGAACAAGTCTTCCTGCGTCGATTCCCGGGTGCGCCCCACGACTTCGGCGGCTTCGGCGTTTGTCCAATGCACGTGCCCCTGCATGGTCTTGAAGTGGAATTTGACCCAGAAACGCTCGTCATCGGCGTTGATGAACGAGAACGTGTGCGAGCCATACCCGTTGATGTGGCGAACCGATTGCGGCAACCCGCGGTCGGACATCAAGATCGTGATCTGATGCAGGCTTTCGGGCGACAGGGACCAGAAATCCCACATGGCGGTGGGCGAGCGCAAATTGGTTTTGGGATGGCGTTTTTGCGTGTGGATGAAATCGGGAAATTTGTAGGGATCGCGCACGAAAAAGACCGGCGTGTTGTTGCCCACCATGTCCCAGTTTCCTTCATCGGTGTAGAACTTCAACGCGAACCCGCGCACATCGCGCTCGGCATCGGCGGCGCCCAACTCGCCGGCCACCGTTGAAAACCGCGCGATCATCTCGGTCTGTTTGCCGACTTCCGAGAACAGATCGGCTTTGCTGTATTGCGCGATGGCGTTGGTGATGGTCAAGGTGCCATACGCGCCCCAGCCCTTGGCGTGCACGGGCCGTTCGGGAATGCGCTCGCGGTTTTGATGGGCGAGCTTCTCGATCAACTGGTAATCTTGCAACAGCACGGGGCCGCGCGCGCCCGCCGTCAGCGAATTTTGGTTGTCGGAAACCGGCGCGCCTCCACTAGTTGTCAATGTTTTTTTCATGACAACGCTCCTTGGCTAAATGGGTGAAAAATTGGCGTGACTTGCGTAAAATATACAAATAACGCCCTTTCACAAGTACATTTTATTTGCCTCTTGCCAATGGTTTTTTTTCGCGTATCATTTGTCCAAAGCCGTTTTCATTCCCCATTTCTATGTCTTACCGATCTCATGTTCTCTTTCTCACCCAACGATTTTCTCGCCTGCAATGGCACGCGCATCGGCGCCGAACACCTGCACGGTCGCATGCAAAGCCTGCGCGAGTTGATCGAACCCGCGCTGATCGAACGGCATCCGGACCTCGCCGCTGTGGTCTCGCCCATCTACGCGACGGTTCGGGCGCGCCCCAACCCCAATCGCCCGCGGGATCACGCCTGTCTCTATTTTGTGGATCGCGCACTCAAAAAGAGCCGATTTCCCCGGTTGCCGCAACTCGGCGTCTATCTGCATCACAGTTCGCTCGCCATCGGCTTTTATTCGGGCTGGTGGACATCTGAAGCTATGCGCGTTGCGATAGCGGACCGCGAGAAATTTCGCGGGTTGGTGCCGCGCAAGGGCTATCGCTGTTTTGCCGGGGACATCATCGTCGAATCCCCCGGCCGATCCGTGCTGTGGTCGCCATCCAAACTCGCAGGCGTCGACCGATCCCTATTTGTCGGGCGCATTCTCACCCCGGAAGAGGCCGCGCGTCCGTGCCTCGTCGACGATGTTCAAACGGCGTTTGCGGACCTCTACGCGCTCTACGCCGTATTTGCAGAAGCCCGTGCTCAAACCGCGCAACCCCGCGTGGCATACGTGCCCGATCCGGCAGAAGAAGGCGTGGTCAAAGACGCGCTCGCGCCTGCGGAGGCCGAGCTCTTGTGCGATTTGCACCGGTTTATCGCGCTGAAAAATTTTCACATCGAACCGGGGATGTTGTTCAACCTGTACCTCTGTTTGAAAACCAAGCCCTTTCTCATTCTCGCGGGCATCTCCGGAACCGGGAAAAGCACGGTGATTCGCCTCATCGCCGAAGCCGTCAATGGCCTCGACAAGGGGCGCGCCAAAGGGTATCGCCTCATTCCCGTGCGCCCGGATTGGAATGATGTGCGCGATTTGCTCGGGTTTGAAAATTTGCTCACGGGCGCGTTCCGCCCAGGCGCGTTGCTCCAGGCCATGCGCGAAGCACAAGCCGATCCGGGGCGCCCCTATTTCGCGTGTTTGGACGAGATGAATCTCGCCCGCGTCGAGCACTATTTTGCCGATTTTTTGAGCATCATGGAAACGGCGAGACGCACGCCGGATGGCGCGTGGACGACGGATCCGATTGAACTCGCGCTCGGCCGCGATAGCATGCCGGCCGACGACTTGGGCGACATACCCAGGCAGTTGCCGATTCCGCCCAATTTTTTTGTCGCGGGCACGGTCAACATGGACGAGACCACGTATGCGTTTAGCCCCAAAGTGCTCGACCGCGCAAATACCGTGGCGTTTGACCGGATCGACCTCGCGTTGTCGGATGCCGATCCGGACGCGCAAATCGATTCGACCGCCCTGCGCGCGCTCGGCTCGGCCCTGATCGACCGACCCTACCGCCAGTTGGAAGACATTCGCCAGCGCAATGAGGTCATCGCTTGGAACCAACCCTTGGAGGAACTCAACGCGATCCTCGCCGAAGAAGACCTGCACTTTGGCTATCGCGTTCGCGATGAAATTCTCATCTACATGGCGTATGCGCTCGACCTCATCGACGGGTTGCCCTCGCACGCGCCCGCGTTCGCGGTCAACGACGCTTTCGACTATCAAATTCTCCAAAAAATTCTGCCGCGTCTGTCCGGCGCAGGCGATGAACTCGCCGAGTTGCTCGACCGCCTCATCGCATTTTGCGACCCCGCCTATCCCCGCACGACGCAAAAGCTCCAGCGCGTGAAACGCCGCCTCGACCGCACGGGATTCGTCAGTTTTTGGTAAAAGGCCCTAAGAAGCCATCTAAAAACTCGGGCCGCCATTGAGAGAGTCGCAAAAACATTCACTTTTCGCAGGTCAAAACCGTACAGACCGCGAAAATAGGACGCCTTGATTCCCCCCTTCCTCGCAGGAAGGGGGGCTAGGGGGGTAGGTCCCGATAATTTTTAGATGGCTTCTAATGGGCGAATATCGATTCCGCTCAAACTCAACTCTTAAAAACAATGGCGATTGAAGCTTTGACATTTGACGTATTTGGCACGGTGGTGGACTGGCGCGGTTCGGTTATCCGCGAGGGCGAGCGGTTGGCCGAGGGCAGGGGGTGGCAGGTGGATTGGGCCGCGTTTGCCGATGCGTGGCGCGCGGGCTATGGCCCGTCCATGAACCGCGTGCGTACCGGCGACTTGCCGTGGACGAAGATCGACGATCTGCACCGCATGATCTTGGACGGTTTGCTGACCGAATTTGGCATTGAAGGACTGACCGAGCAAGAGATCGAAACCTTTAACCGCGTGTGGCATCGGCTGGATCCATGGCCCGACGCCGTCGGGGGCTTGTCGCGGTTGAAATCCCGATACCTCATCGCGACCCTGTCCAATGGCAACGTCTCTCTGCTCGCCCACATGGCGAAATACGCGGGCCTGCCGTGGGATTGCATCCTATCGGCTGAATTGGCGCGGCACTACAAGCCCGACGCCGAGGCGTATTTGAAAGCCATCGAGTTGCTCAGTTGCGATCCGTCCGAAGTGATGATGGTCGCGGCGCATCCGGGCGATTTGCGCCACGCCACACAGGTGGGCATGAAAACGGCATTTGTGTCGCGCCTCCTCGAGCGCGGCCCGGATGGAGAGAAGGACTTGACGCCCGATCCGGATTTCGACATTGTGGCGCGCGATTTTCACGACTTGGCGGACAAATTGGGGTGTTATTGACGAAGGAGGTCGTCATGATTCAAAGCGGCGTTGCAGCGAGAGACATCACGCCCGAGCCGGGCCTCGTGCTTCAGGGGCATTGGAATACCAACCCGTCTCATGCGGTGCTCTATCCGCTCGAGGTGCGGGCCATTGCATTTGCCGAAGGCGACGCGCAAACGGCCATTGCCGCGTTGGACGTCATCGGCGTGACCAAGGCCACCGCGGATCGGATTCGCGCACGGGTGGCAAAGACGTGCGGCATCCCCAAAGACGGCGTGATGATCGCGTGCAGCCACACGCATTGCGCGCCGGCCACGTTGCCGTGTTTGGGCATGACGCCCGATCCCAAATTCATGGATCGCCTCGTCGAGGCCACCGCCGAGTGCATCGCCGAAGCGGCGCGCGCGCTTCGACCTGCGACCTTTGGCTTGGGGTGCGGGTCCGCGCATTTCAACATCAATCGCCGTCCCCTGCCCGGCTCGTCGGCCATGACGTTGAATTACGGCGGGATCGTGGATCGCCGCGTGCGCGTGTTGCAAGTGACCAAAGCGGACGGCGCGCCCCTCGCCGCGCTGTTCCACTATTCGTGTCATCCGACCACCTTAAGCGGTTCGCATGGCCTCATTTCGCCCGATTTCCCGGGCATTGCCCGCAGGCGGATCGAGCGAGCGCTCGGGTGTAAGGCATTGTTTTTGGCCGGATGCTTTGGCAATATCCGCCCCGCCATTTTGAGCGAGACCGGGGGATTCGCCTCGGCGACCAAAGAACAGTTGGACGCTTGCGGGTACGAGTTGGGTGACGAGGTGTGCCGCGTGGCCGCCGGGTTGCATCCCAAAAGCGCGACGGGCATTCGCGCTCGGCGTATGGACATGGCCCTTCCCTTTGCCGACCCGATGCCCGAGGATCGGTTGATGGAGATGGCGGCAGATGAGAGCGAGCGGGGGCGGTTGTTGACAGGCCCTTGGGCCAAGCGGGTGCTCGCGATGATGGCGGCAGGTGACGTACCGACTGAAAAGCCCACCGAGATGCAGATGATGCAAGTGGGGCCGCTGATGCTGATCGCCATTCCGGGCGAGCCCGTGCAGGAAATCGGGCATGCCATAGAAAAACGGTTGCGCCACCTGAGCGCGGATCTGTGGCCCGTGGGCTACGCCAATGACGAGGTGGGGTATTTGTGTACGGCGCGGCAATACGAGGAGGGTGGCTACGAACCCAATGCCTTTCCGTATTACGGCGAACCCGCGCCCTTTCGAGATGAAGAAGCGGTCATCTTGCAGACCGCAGACGCTTTGGCACGCGGCGCGTGATGAATCGAAGTGCCGACATGAGGGAGGAACTGGAACTAAACGAGGAATTATTGGCAGAACGGGATATGGTTACTGCGCGATGTGAACAAAATGTCGGCCTTACCGCTACACGGCTGACTTTCTTTCGCTGATTGCCCTCTTGGATCTTTCCTCAAAAAAGAGGGAAGACGAAAGAGGGCTTTTTTGAGTGATGGATCAAAGGCGGTTTTGATGGGTTTGAGTCAGCGCATCATGCGATGAAAAACCCCACACACCCCACCTCCGCTGTGTCTTCTGCACGACCTGCGCCGCCCAATCCGCGTCCATCCCCTTGTCTGAATCACAGATTACGCGGATTTTGGGATTGCGCGGATTACCCCCCATAACCCTCCCGTTGCTATGTCCCTCGTACCACCTACTCCCTTCTCCCGCCCTGCCAACCCAATCCACTCTTCTCTGCCCTTTGCCCTACTCTCGCCTTTAATCCGTCTTTCGCTTTTTCTTTTTTGGCCCTGTGGGCTACGCCTCTGTCTGCTCTGTGCTTTGCCCTCTGCCCTCCTCTCGCTTTTAATCCGCCTTTAATCCCCTAATCAGTGTAATCCGCGATTCAGACAATCAAAAATAATGTCTTGCCAAAAATGGCGTGATTTGCTTTCTTAACGGCTGACCTACTCCCCCCATTGCCGGAGGGATCATTTCCACAAGGAGGTTGCACATGCTGACCGCAATTTTTCGCCGTTGTTTGAACTTGCCTGTCACCCTCTGTACCCACGCAAAAGGTGGGCGAAATACCCCATCTCCCCATCGCGGTGCGCGGGCCGATTCCATTGTGAGACAGGCTGTTAGAACGATCGGTACAATGTACCCCCCCCCCCCCCCCGAGAGGGGGCAGAAATGACGCCCTCTTACGCCCGTTATCTGTCCCTGCTGGCGGCCTTGTTGTTGCTGGCCGTGGCCCCGCCAGTGACCGCACAAATCGACTACGACACCAACGACAACCGGCTCATTGAAGTCGACAGCCTCGACAAGCTGAACGCGGTGCGCTACGACGTCAACGGCAACGGGCTACAGGATGGGGTGAGCGTCTCCGACTGGAGCACCTACACCACCGCCTTTCCCAACGCCGCCGCCGACCAATGCCCCACTAGCTGCCAGGGCTACGAACTGACGGCCAACCTGACCTTTCCGGCCAGCGGAACTTTCTCCAGTTGGACGCCGATGGGCGATTTCACCTCTTCGTTCATCTTCGACGGCAACGGCCACACGCTGACCGACCTGAAAGTGAGCCACACCCACTACTCCGGGCTGTTCGGGGCCACCTCCGGCACTTTCCGCAACATCGGGCTGGTCAACCCCACCGTAACCGTAACGGCCATCAGCCGGTCGGCCGGGGGGTTGGTGGGCCTCCTGGGCGATGGCAGCACCGTCGAGAACAGCTATGTCTCGGGCGGCACTATCTCCGCTTCGCCGCCCTCCGCCAACTCCACCTGGGCCGGCGGGCTGGTGGGCGAAGCCGAGCGCAACACTACCGTGCGCCATGTCTGGTCCAGCGCCGCCGTGACCACCACCCAAAGCGTCAGTATGCGTCTGGGCGGGCTGATTGGCAGTATGTCCGGGCATCTGAGCTTCTGCTACGCTTACGGCAACGTGAACTCGGCTTCCGGCAACACCACCGGCGGGCTGATTGGGCGCGCCTCCGGGTCCAGCTCCAATCGCGGCTCGGTGAGCAACTGCTACTACAACAGCAGCACTTCCGGCCATTCGGGCGCCGACGGCTGGCGCGGCTTCGCCACCAATTTCAACGGCGCCGCGTCTCCCCGCACCACCGCCCAGCTACAAGAGCCTACCGGCTACACCGGCATCTACCAGAACTGGAACGTTGACCTGGACAGCGACGGCGGCCTTGACTACCCCTGGAATTTCGGCACATCCAGCCAATACCCGACGCTCTACTCCCCCGCCGAGCGCTCGGCGTTCCCCCCTGGCAACAACGACTACGACATCAACAACAACGGCCTGATCGACATCGGCACCCCGGCACAACTCAACGCGATGCGCTGGGACGACGACGGCGACGGCGACCCCAGCAATGCCAGCAGCTACGCCCTGGCCTTTCCCGGCCGCGACACCACCTCGGCTAACCTGATGGGTTGCCCGTCGGGAACCTGCACCGGCTACGAACTGACGACCAACCTCAGCCTGTCCGGCTACGCCAACTGGACGCCCATCGACAATTTAGCCACTACTTTCGACGGCCAGGGCTATACCCTTACCGGAATGACCATCACCGTATCCTCCGGAGACGCCGGGCTGTTCGAGGACGTCGTCAGCAACGGCGTCATCAAAAACGTGGGCTTGATCAACCCCGCCGTAACCTCCACTGACACCCTCTCCAACGTCGGGACCCTGGTGGCCCTTCTCAACAACGGCCGGGTGGAGCGCAGCTACGTCAGCGGCGGCTCCGTCTCCGGCGCAGGCAGCCACACGGGCGGGCTAGTCGGTCACAACAACGGCTACATCCGGGCCAGCTACGCCAGGACCACCGTCGATCGGTCAGGCACCGTCTCAAACAATGTGGGCGGGCTGGTGGGCGCCAACAACGGCGGCACCATAACCGCCAGCTACGCCGCCGGGCCGGTCACCGCCACCGGAACCAACCTCAACGCCGGCGGCCTGGTGGGAAATTCTGTAGGCGCCGGCTCCGTCATCACCCACAGCTACTGCGACACTATGGCCACCACGCAGACCAACTGCATTGGTACCCAGTCCGGCGCTAGTGTTTCGGCACCCGGCTATAACACATCCCAACTGCAGGCCCCCACTGGCTACACCGATATGTACCTCAACTGGAACCTGGATCTGGATGGCGTCGGCGACCTCGACTACCCCTGGAATTTCGGCACCTCCAGCGACTACCCGACGCTCAACACCCCGGCCCAGAGCACGGCGTTAATCCCCGCCGCTACCGACTACGACGCCAACGACAATAGTCTAATCGACATCAGCACCCTGGCGCAACTGAACGCCATCCGCTGGGACTTGAACGGCGACGGTGCCCCGGAAACGGCCAACTTCAACGCTTATGGCACGGCCTTCGGCGGCCGCGACACCACCACCGCCGGGCGCATGGGCTGCTCCTCGGGAACCTGCACCGGCTACGAACTGATGCGAGATTTGGACTTTGACAGCGACAACAGCGGCACCGTGGACGCTAGCGACGCCTTTTCCGGCAACTGGAACCCCATAGGCACCTATACCGCAACCTTTGATGGCCGCGGCTACACCCTGAGCAACCTGACGATAGACCGTACCAACATCCGCACCGGGTTATTTTCCCAACTGAACAGTAGCGGCCGCATCCGCAATCTGGGAATCGTCAACCCCAACATATCCGGCGGCGGCGTCACCGCGTCCCATGTCGGTGCTATAGTGGGCCATAACAATGGCATCGTCGCCGCCAGCTATGTCAAAGGCGGCACCATCACCGCCAAAGGCGGGGTCAACTCTCCCCGGCTCGGCGGGGTAACCGGCTTCACCGGCACAGGCGGACAAATCCTGGCGAGCTACTCCACCGCTTCCCTCAATACCACCGCCGGCAACGCCTTCGTCGGCGGATTGACCGGCGGTCTGAATGCCGAGCTGAGTACCAGCGGCACCGTCCGCGCCAGCTACGCCGCCGCCACTACCATATCGGTCGCGAACTTGCTAAGCCCGCAGATTGGCGGGCTGGTGGGCCGGGCAGTAGGTGTCGGCGCCGTGGTACACGACAGCTACTGCGACATTACGGTTCGCAACGGGAACTGCGTCGGCGGAGTTTGGCAGAGTTCCCCGGCGCAGGACCAGGCTTCCCAGGGCAAAACCACCGTCCAGCTACAGCAACCCACCGGCTACGACGACATCTACGCAAACTGGAACATCGACACCGATGGCGTGTCCGGCCCCGACGATCCGTGGGATTTCGGGACTTCCAGTCAGTATCCGGTGCTGAAAATCGACAAAGATGGCGACGGCACCGCCACCTGGCAGGAGTTCGGTATTCAGCGGCTCGACCAAGTGCGCGGTATCAGCGCGATGCGGACGCGCGACCAGGAATCCTTAATCGTGTCTTGGACAGCAGTGCCTGGCGCGACGGGCTATAAAGTGCAGTGGAAAACCGGGGATGAAGCCTACGACGCGGCGGAACGCCAAGCCGTCATAACCGGCGGTACGACCACGACCCACACCATTCCGAATCTGCGTGCGGATGCGGTCTATACGGTTCGGGTGATCGCCACGAGCTCCGATTTCGATGATGGATCCCCTTCGGCTGATGTGTCCGAAGAACTCGCCCAAGTGTCTGGCGTTCAGGTGACGCCCGGTGAGGGCACTTTGGTCGTATCTTGGACAGCGGTGCCCCGTGCGACGGGCTATAAAGTGCAATGGAAATCCGGGGATGAGGACTACGACGCGGCTGACCGTCAAGCCGTCGTAACGGACGGTACGACCTACACCATTGCGAATCTGATCGGGGGTACGGAATATACGGTTCGGGTAATCGCCACGCGCACCGATGCCGATGATGGCGCCCCTTCGGATGGGGCGACCGGTACACCCGGTGAGGATGGTACGCCGCTCCCGGAGCCTGAGCCGGATACGGATCCGGTCTTCATCGAGGCGACCGATCCGCAAACGTATCGGCAAAACAAAGCCGTTGAGTTGACCTTGCCCGAGGCGATAGATGGCAATGGCACCGTAACGTACACCCTGACGGATTTGCCCGATGGCTTGACCTTTGACGCCGAGACGCTCGTTGTGTCCGGCACGCCGACCACGGTAACGGAAAAAGCGATTTACACCGTGACCGCCACAGATGAAGACGGCGATTCGGGAGAGATGAGTTTCTTCATCACGGTCGTTGCGAATGTGGCCCCGTCCTTTGGCGATGCGAGCGTGGATGCCCAATCCTATCTGCGGAAGCAAGAGATCGAATCCTTAACGCTCCCGCAAGCGTCCGGTGGCGATGGCACCTTGACCTACGCGCTGGCGCCCGATCTGCCCGATGGCTTG
Organism: Candidatus Latescibacterota bacterium; assembly: GCA_965242535.1. Classification (GTDB taxonomy): domain Bacteria; phylum Latescibacterota; class UBA2968; order UBA2968; family UBA2968; genus VXRD01. The sequence goes on along the minus strand of OZ251458.1, from coordinate 1,509,179 downwards.
ACCTTTGACGCCGAAACGCGCATCGTTTCCGGTACACCGCTCGAGGCGATGGACGAGACGACCTACACGCTGACCGCAACGGACGATGATGGCGATGCGGCGACCCTGATGTTCACCCTCTCTGTAATGGCCGATCCAATGCCGGCATTCGGCGATACCACCATCGCCGCACAGGGCTATCAACATCAAGAGTTCGATCCCCTGACGCTCCCGCAAGCGATCGGTGGCGATGGCACGTTGACCTACACCTTGGCGCCCGATCTGCCCGAGGGCTTAAGTTTTGACGCCGAAACGCGCATGGTGTCGGGTACACCGCTCGAGGCGATGGATGAGATGACCTACACGTTGACCGCCACAGATGGCAATGGCGATGAAGCGACCTTGCGGTTCACCCTTGAAATCCCGGATCTGATGCCCACTTTTGGCGATACGACGATCGTTGCACAGCGCTATTTCGTCAATCAACGGATCGAATCCCTCGCGCTCCCGCAAGCGACCGGTGGCGATGGCACGCTGGCTTATATCCTCCTGCCCTTCCTCCCGGATGGTCTCTCGTTCGATCTGGATACGCGCACCATTTCTGGCACGCCGACCGAGGCGACCGCCGACGCGACCTACACCTTCAGCGCGTTAGACGCCGATGGCGATGTGGCATCATTGCCCTTCACGCTCGCGGTATCGCTCCCCTCGCCCGACATCAATGGCGATGGCAATGTGAACTTCGCCGACTTCCTGACCTTTGCCGGCAAGTACGGATCGCGGATCGGTCAAGATCGGTATGACCCTCGGTGCGATCTCAATGGCGATGGGCAAATCGACTTTGCCGATTTCCTCATCTTCGCCGCAGACTTTGGATCGACAGGCTGATGCCCGATGTCGCATCGGCACTTGCCACACAAAAAGCCCGGGTTCGCACTGAACTCGGGCTTTTGTTTTATCGGCCAGGCACGGGGCCTATCCCTACGATTGCTTCTCCCGTCTTCCGTCTTCCGTCTCCCCTCTCCCCTTGTATCTTCGGACAGGCACGGGGGCCTGTCCCTACGGGTGATGGGACGGGAACACACAGGGGCCTGTCCCTACGGGCCGTTCTATCGTTCATTTCATTATGCGCCCAAAATGGCATTGTAGGGACAACCCCCTGTGGTTGTCCTGTATTCAGACAGGCACGGGGCCCTGTCCCTACGGGGCGTTCTATCGTTCATTTCATTATGAGCCCAAATGGCATTGTAGGGACAACCCCCTGTGGTTGTCCTGTATTCGGACAGGCACGGGGGCCTGTCCCTACGGGTCGTTCTATCGTTCATTTCATTACGCGCCCCAAATGGCATTGTAGGGACAACCCCCTGTGGTTGTCCTGTATTCAGATAGGCACGGGGGCCTGTTCCTACTCTCGTTTTTAATCCGCCTTTAATCCGCCTTTAATCCGCGTAATCCGCGTAATCTGTGATTCAGACATTTTTCATCCGCGATCCATCTTTCGCAGTTTCCATCTCATGCCCGCCACAACCGCGGCACGGCAACCGGCCGTTCTGTGACCGGCCAGTATTCCGGTGGCGCGTCTTCCCAGTGGGGCACGGTGCGCGCATCTCGGTCGAAGATGATCTCGCCCTTGCGGATCGTCAGCCGGCAGACCAAACGCCTGTCCGCGTCCAGGCGCGCATAGCCGCAATCCTCAAACGAGCACTTGCCCATTTCTAGGGCTAGCGCGGCGACATCGGCCTCCGCGCCTATGGATAGGGTGCCCAAATCCACGCGGTTGATCGCCTGCGCGGGCGTCGCGGTCGATCTGTAAATCACCTCTTCGAGCGGCATGCCCATCGCCAAGCATTTCGACATCGTATCTTGCATGCTGAACACCGGGCCTGCGATATTGCCCATGTGCAAGTCCGTGCTGATGGAATCCGGCGCGAACCCATGGGCGATGGCCCGCGCGCCGTTGCGAAACCAGAAACTCCCGGCGCCGTGCCCGAGGTCAAACCAGATGCCGCGCGCCCTGGCTTCAAACATATACGGCTCGACCTGTCCTTCGCCATCCACCACCGGAAATTGCCGCGCGTACACATGGGTGTGAATATCGCCCGGGCGCAGTTTTTCTAAAATGAGCGTCGGGTAAGGGCGTTCGGGAGGTCGCGGCCAAAAGTCGACCATGACGGGCATCCCGCATCTGTCGCCCGCTTCAACGGCTTTTTCCACGGATTCCCACGGCGGGTGCATGGCGTCAAACGGCGCGCTCGTCCAATAATGCGCGGTCTTGATCCCCACCACCACGTCCGCGTGTTCGCGCGCCGCACTCGCGGCACTGACCGCGTCAAAGGTCCGAATATCCTGCTCGGGCGCGCCCATTCCCGGGGCCGAGATGTTGACGTATGCCAGCACCCGGGTTTTCGCCCGTTCCATCGCGGTTCGGCGAAAATGGTCGATCTCCTCGCAGCCGGCCGTGCCCGTATCCACGCACGTCGTCACGCCAGACAATGGAAAATGGGCGTCCGGATTCAGGCTCGCATCAAAAAGCCCCTCGCCGAGTGCGCGCGTAAAATAGGCGTGGACGTGGATATCGATCAACCCGGGCGTCACGATCAACCCGGCCACATCCGCGACGTGGATGGCGTTTTCCGTGGGGATATTCGCTTCCACCGCTGCGATTTTCCCATCCGAAATGCCGATGTCGCGCAATCCATTCACCCCATTGACCGGGTCGATCACCCGGCCGCCTTTCAGCAACAAGTCAAATTGTGTGTCAGCCATCACTCACCTCCGAGTTCAAACGACGGGATGCTTGCATACTATAGCACCGCAGACGTATATTCACAAGCGCGGGCTACGCCTGTGCGTCTAATCCAACGCGACGAGATGCCTGCACAGGGTTTTGCCGCGTTCTGATAGGGTATCGTAAAGGGCGCGGGGCATTTCGCTGTCTCGTTGGGGCCTGCGAAACCACGGGGCGTAGTAGCCCACGCTGGTCATAATGCGGACATCTCGAGAGGTATTGGCCGTGCCCCCGTGCCAGCAGCGCACATCTCGAAAAATGGCCGAATGGGTCGGCGCGCAGGCGATGGCGCGTTTCATCCTGTCGGGTTCTCCTTCCAAACTGGGAATGGGATGGCGCGAGCGGTGGGTGCCGCGGACGAAGCGAGTCGCGCCGTTTTCCGCGCTAAAGTCGATCATGGGAAAATTGACCACGACAAAAGGCGTTGGCACATCCATGATCGTAACGCGCCCCTCGGGGTCGTCGATCACGTCTGACATGTCGCGGTGGAGCTTTTGAATTTTCGCGCCGGGCAGGGAATAATCGCCGCCCGCGCCACTGCATACAAACAGGGGGCTGTTGAAAATCGCTTCCACTATCGGGAGAAGGGTGGGCAGATCGACGAGCATGGCCCATTCGGGATGGTGAATCTGCGAGCCAAAAGAATAACGCGCAAAGCCCCGGTTGGCGTTTTCCAATGGAATGGCGGCGGTTTGCTGTGCGACGACGCGATGCGCCCCCGCTTTGAGAGCGGCGAACGGGTCATCGGTCAGCGCGTCGGCAACGACGACAAAGCCATCGCGGTGAAAGAGCGCGGCTGCGCGGTCCGGTTGCGAGGGGTCGACGAGATCGAGATCGAGCATGGGAACTCCTATGACTGAGGGCAGGCACGGGCCTGAACGGGAATGCGTAATCCAGTGGGCAGGCTTTCGCCGGAGCAGGAGATTTATTCCCTAGGACAAAGGGCAGATGGCAATGGGTTTGGCAAATCTAAGAAGCCATCTAAAAACTCGGGCCGCCATTGAGAGAGACGCAAAAACATTCGCTTTTCGCAGATTAAAACCCAAGAATAAGGGCCTTTATTCCCCCTTTCCTTCTAGGAAAGGGGGCTAGGGGGTTAGGTCCCAATAATTTTTAGATGGCTTCTAAGGAGGTCGCTGTGATTGAACCAAAGAATATTTTGGAAGACGCTTATGGGCCGGGCGAATACGACCCCGCGCTTTACGAGTATGTCCGCATCGCCGAATGCGTCAACGGCTTTGAAAACGTGCGAGACGCACACATCGCACAATTTCACGCGCAGGGATTTTTGGCGATTCAAAATGCCTATTCCACCGCGCAGGTCGCCGATGCTCTCGACGCGGTCAAAGAATTGATCGCGGGGGACAATCGCGCGTTTCGGGGCGTTCAATTCGAGCGCGGGATCGCGCGACGAGTGAAGCGATCGACCGGGCGCGCGCGCGAAATCCTCGTGCGAAAACTCACGCGATTCGTCGGGCTCGATCCGCGTTTGGACACGTTTGGCGAAGACCCGCGCCTGTTGGATATCTTGACGCGCATCATGGGCGAACCGCCCGCATTATTCGCGGACCAAGCGATGCTAAAGCCCCCGGGCATTGGGCGCGAAAAGCCATGGCATCAGGATCACGCCTATTTTAACCTGCCCATGCACACCTGCATCGCGAGCGCGTGGGTGGCCCTCGATCGCGCGGATCCGGAAAACGGGTGCATGCACGTCATTCCCGAAAGCCACCGCGATGGCCCCGTGGTGCATTTCAAAAGACGCGATTGGCAGATTTGCGACACCGATGTCGCGCGCCATCGCATCGCCGCCGTGGCCCTGCGCCCCGGCGGGGTCTTGCTCTGGCACGGCCGCTTGCACCACGGCTCGCCTGCCAACCGATCCACCCGCCGCCGCCGCGCCTTGCAACTGCATTATATCCCCGCGTCTGTCGAAACCATTTCCACAGAAGAACGACTCGCGGTTTATGGCAGCGAGGGGAAGGATGTGGTGTGTTGAGAGGACAAGGCGGGGAGACGGGAGACGGGAGACGGGAGAGGTAAGAGGTGAGAAGGTCCGAGCGCATGGGTCCAATCCCAGTAGGGACAGGCCCCGTGCCTGTCCGTGCATCCCGCGGCGAAACGGTCAGAGGTCAGTCCACAGCTTTTGCGTTGCCTCTTTCGGACGTATTGACGCGCCGCCGATCATGGCGATTTTCATGGCTTTGTACCCATCTTCGTGCGTGACGCCAAACCGGGTGTCGGCGATGCAATGGGCGATGAAATCCGCGAGTTCGTTTTTGTACGCTTCGCCGAATCGGGTGATGAACACGGGCACATCCGCGCCGTAGTCGCGCAGGGCGATGGTTTCTCTGTGGATGATGCCGTTGCGCCCGTAGGCTTCGAGTTCGACCGCGAGCGGATTTTCCCGAAAGTGCCCGACGTGAATCACCCCTCGATCGCCATAGACCCAAGTGGCGTTGCGGTATCCCGCGACGTGATTGCGGCTGACCGTGACTTGACCGATGAGGCGCCCGGGAAACCACATCTGCAAAAACGCGTCGTCGTAATCTTCCCGAACGGTGCTGATGGTGCTGTTGTAAAGATTGGCTCCGAACGCGGCCACGTATTCGGGCATGCGACCGCCGAGTAGCCAGAGGATTTCATCGCAGTTGTGAACCGCCATGTCGCTGAGCAAGCCCGCGCTGTTGTAACCCTCGGGCGGTGGAATCGGGTCTTCGAGGACCGAGACGATTTTGAAAATGTCGCCGATGGCGTGTTGGTCGATCAGTTCTTTGACCTTGAGCAACGGGGGATCATAGCGGCGCATAAAAGCCAGCATCAGCGCGTTTTTGCGCGTGGCATCGCGGTTGAGGTCCGCGACAAATGCTCGGGCAGACGCGAGCGAATCGGTCAATGGCTTTTCCAAGAGCACGCGACAACCCGCGTCGATGAGGGCGCGCGCATCGCGTTCATGGTCTTCGGTGCGAGACGCGACAAACGCCGCGTCGATGAGGTTCGCCGCCGCGAGGTCAAACACGTCGTCAAAAGCGCGAATCTCGCCTTCTTGATCGGCCTGAAGCTCGGCGGCAACGCGCACGGCCGTGTCGGCATACGCATCGGCGATGGCGACGAGTTCGCACTGCCCAGTCTCGCGGGCGAGTTCTTGAACGTGCCGAGCGTGAAATACGCCAATGCGCCCCACGCCGACCACAGCCATGCGGATAGGTGTTTCCATTTCGGGATTCCTTTGTTTTTTTAGAAAGTGAAAGGCGAGCCGCCCATCGCGGCCGATTCGTCTGAATGAATGCCCATGTCCGAATCCTGTCAACTTTATTTCGGAGGTGTCAAATGAAAGTCGCCGCAATTTTTGGCGAACGTGAGGGCGGTGTGATCGACGTGCCCGAGCCGAAGCCAAAAGACAACTGGGTGCTGGTCAAAGTTCACGCCGCGCCGATGTGTACCGAGTACAAGGGCTTTGTGGGCGGCAGGGCAACGACTTCGCTGGGGCACGAAGCCGCAGGGGAAGTGGTCGAAACTGCCCAACCCGGGCGCGTGGCGGTGGGCGACCGCGTGGCGGTGATGCCGCAATATCCGTGCGGGGTCTGTTCCCTGTGCATCCGTGGCGATTACATCCACTGCGAGCACGGCGTTGCGTTTGGCGAATTTACGGGCGGAGCCGAGGGCCGCGCCACGATGGCGCAATACCTGTTGAAGCCCGACTGGTTGTTGCCCAAAATTCCCGACGGCGTTTCTTACGAACACGGAGGGATGGCGTGTTGCGGGTTGGGCCCCACCTTTGGCGCGGCACAGCGCATGGGCATCGGTGCGTTCGATGTGTTGATGGTCACGGGCCTCGGGCCTGTGGGCCTCGGGGGCGTGATCAATGGCAAGCACCGAGGCGCACGCGTGATCGCCGCGGATATCAATCCCTATCGCCGCGAGAAAGCGCGAGAATTGGGCGCGGACGAGGTGATCGATCCCGCCGATGATCATGCGTTGCAACGGATTATGGACTTGACGGATGGCGTGGGCGTGGATGCGGCTGTGGATTGTTCGGGCGCCGTGCCCGCGCATCGGCTGTGCATCGACGCGGTGCGAAGGCGCGGTCAGGTGGCGTTTGTCGGCGAATGCGGGGAAGACACGCCCTTGCGTATCAGCCGCGATATGATCCGCAAAGGGATAACCCTCGTCGGGTCATGGCATTACAATTTGCAAGACGTGCCCAAGCTGATGCAGGTCGTCCGCGCAAACGCAGACAAATTGGATCGGCTGATTTCCCATGTGTTCTCGCTGGACGACGTTCAAAGAGCATGGGAATTGCAAACCACGGGCGCGTGTGCAAAGGTCGTTTTGAAGCCGTGGGGATGAAAACGGAAGGGCGGGGGAGCCACAAAAGCCACAAAGGGCACAAAGGGCACGAGCGGGGTACAACGGGCGATAGCCCGTTCAAAGGCACAAAAGGGGATGAATGGCGGGAGGGGAACGAGAGAGACGGAAGGGGACGAGCTCCGTGCTCATCCAATCCGACGCCAAACAATTAGCGGAGAGCAGTCCGTTGCCCCATCCCATCATTCGTAGGGACAGGCCCCCGTGCCTGTCCGCGCACCTAGCGGCGGGGGTGATAACTTCTCACCATTTTTGGGAGGATGAATCCGATGTTCAAATGTGCGATTATCGGCGTGAGTGGCGGGCGCGCACGCGGGTTGGCAGAGGCGTATCGGCATGTTATGCGCGGAAGACTCGCCGCGATTTCCACGCGCACAGAAGAAAATTTGCACGCATTCGGCGATGCGTTTGGCGTGGATAGGCGATATGTGGATTACCGGGAGATGTTCGAGAGGGAAAAGCCGGATCTCGTCCATGTCAACACCCCGCCGAGCGTGCGACTGGAGATTTTCGACGCGGCAGAGGACGCGGGCATTCCCGCGGTGCTGGTGGAGAAGCCCATCGCGATTCAGGGCGAGGATTGGCGGGCGATTCGGGATTTTGCCGCGACCGCGAAAACCAAGATCGCGGTGAATCACCAACTCCATTTTCACCCGCGCAGGCAGCAGTTGCAAGACATCGTCCGCGAGGGAAAGATCGGCGAGGTGCGATTTATCGAGGCGAGTTGCGGGATGAATCTGGCGTATCAGGGCACGCACGCCTTGCAGGCGATAGGCGCGTTTCATCCCGATGGCGTGCCGATCAAAGCGATGGGCCAAGTCGCTGGCGCGGATGGCCTGGCGGACGCGCCCAAAAAGCATTTCGCGCCCGACCAGTGCATCGGCGCGATAGAATACGCCGATGGCCTGCGCGCCCAACTCATTTCAGGGCCCTTTGCCCCGCGCGTGAAAGACGAGGATCGCACCAATGTCCACAAGCGGGTCGCGGTGTACGGCCCGCGCGGGTTTGTGCATTGGACGATGGGGTCTTGGGAGGTGGGAATCGACGGACGAGTCGAGACGGGCGCGCACGAATATCCCGATGAAGATATTTTGGGCCAGGCCGCGATGACCGATGCGATGCTCGCATGGGTTGGAGACGACGCCAAAATCCATCCGCTCAATCTCGATCTGGCCCTGCGCGATTTCAACATCGTTTTGGGGATTTACGCGAGCGCGTTATCCCATCGCCCCGTGGATTTGCCCTGCGAACCCGCCGATGGCCTGATCGACGCGTTGCGCGTTCGCTTGGCTCAATCCCAAGTATAATCCGTTTCGCCCTCCTCGCAGGCGAAAGCCGATTCGACCATGGTGTTCAAATCGCCTTGCGGGGAATAGCCGATCAGGCTTTTGGCTTTGCCGATGGCGTGGTCGTACACGTATCGGAGGGGGACTCGCACCTCGAGGGGTTCGACCCCTCTTTTTTGTGCGATCAATCGCGCGCCTTCCGGAAAGGGGAAGGGTTCGGGCGCGCCGGCATTGAACGATTCGCCGAGTGCCGCCCCCGACTTCAGGGCACAGATCAAGCAGTGGGCGATGTCGCGGGCGTCTTGGGGTTGATACAACCACGGGCGTCCGTCTCGGTCTGTGATGCTGCACGGTTGATCCGGGGACGCGGCTCGGGCTTCGATGTCGTGCCAGAGTTCTGTCCCATCGGGCATGTGGAGTTCCGTGCCGGGCCTGCTCTGGCTTTTTTTGAGCGTATTGACCACGCGGGCGACGCTGAACTGGTTGAGGATTTTGGTTCCGGACAAGACGTGGCTCGGCCGCACGATTGAATGGCGCAACCCGGTTTCCCGCGCGGCGCGTTCCGCCATGATCTCCCCGAAATACTTGGACATGGAGTATTCGCTGTCGGGCCGCTTGGGATGCAACTCGTCGACCGGGTGGTACGCGCACGGGACGTTTTCGCCGTTGTTGGGAAACACGCCCGAAGAGCTGGTATAGACATAGCGTTCGAGGCGGTCCGCAAAAACCTCGCAGGCGCGCGTCACCTGAAGGTTGATCCGGTTGTTGAGTTCAAAATGCGGGCCGACGAGGTTGGCCGTGTGGATGACCGCGTCCACGCCTTTGACCGCGTCCACGACATAGTCGAAATCGGTCAAGTCGCCTTCGCGCAACTCGATGTCCAAGCCATCGAGGCGGCTGCGCGCGGGATCGCCCGCGAGAACGGTTCCGCGCACGTCATCGTTTTGATCGAGCAGTTGCCGCACGAGCCTGCAACCGACCTGCCCGGCGGCACCTGTGACGAGAATTTTCATGAGACCTCCTAAAAATTGAGTGAGCGACGATCTTATTTTTCCAGATAGGGCTTGATTTTTCCAAAATTAGACCATGGGGCGTTGCTTCAGATCCAGTTCCATCTCGTCGCGTGCAGGGGCAAACTCATGACCTTCGCGAGATGGCTCCCGAAAGGTGATCGCCCAGTAATAATCGTCTAACGGAACAAAGACGCCGTTCTCCTCGGCCCACTGGCGCATTCTCCGGTTGCAGGAGTGTTCCCATGACAAAACTTCTATCTTCCAACCCCGCCGATGCATGCGCTCCAATGTGCTGTGAAACCCTCTGCCCTCGTAATAGCCGGCGCCGTCACCGGTCAACAGTGCCACAATGCCGGGGTCGCCGTTGTAATCCCAACCGTGCTCCAGCATACGCAACTGTAGCCAGCGGTCGGGGATTTCTTGTTCGCCCCGGTCTGGCGCGCCCCGATCGTAGAGCTGGACTTCCACATCTTGATTTTCCAGTCGATTCCACAACTGGCGCATTTCCGGCGGGACAGAGCCGGCGGCGACTGCTTTTTCCAGTGGGCGGTCGGCATGTGCCAAGCGCAACATATTGTCGAAATTGATGCGAACCAAATAGCGGGCCCCCGCCGTGCCTTCTCGGTCTGAAGCAATGCGCTGTGCCTCGCTAAAAATATTGGAATTATCCCAATAGACGAATACGCCGCTCATAATCCTATCTCCCAAAAAATATGCCGATGATCTACAAACGCATTTTTATTATGATACCATATTCAAACGCCACGGGCAAGCCTCTTGCCGATATAACCCGAACCAAAGGGGCCGGGTGAGAGACTTGCCAAAAAGCGCGTTTAGAGATAAATTATCCCCGCACCAAAACACATCTTCGGAAAGGATCGCACCATGCGTATTTTGTACCTCGACCTCGACGCGCTGAACCCCACGCATCTGGGCTGTTATGGGTATCACCGCAACACATCGCCGACCATTGATCAAATCGCAGCAGAAGGCATTCGCTTCGATCAGGTCTATACCACAGACGCGCCGTGTTTGCCGTCTCGCACCGCGTTTTACTCCGGGCAATTCGGCATTCATTCGGGCGTGGTGGGGCACGGGGGCACGGCGTCAGAGCGGCGAAACAACGGGCCAAACCGCGGGTTCCGGGATCGGCTCGCCAATGAGGGCCTGGCCGGGTTCTTGCAGCGCAGGGGGATGAAGACCGCGATGATCAGCCCGTTTGGACAGCGGCATGCGGCGTGGCATTTTTACGCGGGGTTCAACGAAATTCACAACACGGGCAAAGGCGGCATGGAATCCGCGGAAGACGTGACCCCCGTCGTCGAGAAGTGGTTGCGGGACAATGCCGCAGACGACAACTGGTTTTTGCACATCAATTACTGGGATGTCCACACGCCCTATCGCGCGCCTGCGGATTACGGCGACCCCTTTGCCGATGACCCCCTGCCCAGTGGGTTGACCCCCGAGTTGCTCGAAGAACACAAAAAGCTCGTCGGCCCCCACACCGCGCAGGACATTATGATGTGGCACGATCGGCCCAATCCGCGCTTTCCCCGGCATCCCGGTCGGTTGGACACGATGGAGGATTTGCGGCGCATGATCGATGGCTACGATACGGCGATCCGGTATGTCGACGATCAAATCGCCCTGATTGTGGACCGGTTGGAAGACGCGGGCGTGCTGGACGACACCGCGATCATCATCAGCGCGGATCACGGCGAGAACATGGGCGAACTCGGCATTTACGGCGAGCACGGCACGGCGGATCACGCCACCTGCCACATTCCGATGATCGTAAAATGGCCGGGCGGGAAACGCGGGATCGCGGATGATGGCCTGCATTACAACATCGACTTGGCGCCCACATTGGCGGATCTCTTGGGCGGGCAAAAGCAAGCGTTGTGGGATGGCGAAAGCTATGCCCCCGCGATTGTCGAGGGCAAAGACGCCGGGCGCGATGAGTTGATCTTAAGCCAGTGCGCGCATGTGTGTCAACGCGCGGTGCGCTTTGGCGATTGGATCTACATTCGCACCTATCACGACGGGTATCGCCTCTATCCCCGCGAGATGCTGTTTCATTTGGCAACCGATCCATGGGAGATGCGCGATGTCGCGTCCGAAAATCCCGAGGTGTGCCGCGACGCGGTCTATCGGTTGATGAATTGGCACGATCACATGATGGCGACCATGCCGCGGCCTTACGACAATGACCCGCTGTGGACCGTCATGCAAGAGGGCGGCCCCATGCACACCTGGGGCGCGTTTGAAAATTATTGCGACCGCTTGGAAAAGACCGGGCGCGCAGAAGGCGCCGCGCGGTTGCGCGAAAAATTCGGCGACAAATACCGCCATCCGTAGGCGGGTGCAAAGTGCGGTGAAAACACTAGCGGGCACGGACCGCTTTCAGCTCGTTTCCCAAAAAAGGAGTCCATCATGCTGACGCGAGAACAGATCGCGTTTTATCGCGAGCACGGGTATCTCGGTGTGGAGAACGTGTTGAGCCAGCGCGAGGTCGATGACCTGCGGCGCGTGACCGATGCGTTTGTGGAAAAATCGCGGGGGGTCGCGGAACACACCGAAGTGTTCGATCTCGAACCGGGGCACACGCCCGAGAATCCCAAGTTGAGACGCTTGAAGAGTCCGATTGAGCAACACGAAGTGTATCGCAACGCCCTGCACCACGAGAAAATTTTGGACGTGGTGTCGCAGTTGATCGGCTACGGGCTGCGGTGCAATGGCAACAAGTTGAATATGAAACAGCCCGGCTACGGCAGCCCGGTCGAGTGGCATCAGGATTGGGCGTTTTATCCGCATACCAACGACGATTTGCTGGCCGTGGGCGTGGTGCTCGACGACATGACAGAGGAAAATGGCCCGTTGCTGGTGATTCCGGGGTCGCACGAGGGGCCGGTGTACGATCATCATTTGGATGGGCATTTTTGCGGCGCAGTCACGGATCCGACGTTTAGCGACAAGGGGACGACGCCCGTGATGGTGAAGGCAGGCGGCATTACCATTCACCACGTCCGCATGCTGCACGGGTCCGTGTCCAACACGTCTGACCAACCCCGCCGCTTGTTGCTGTTTCAATATTGCGCGATAGATGCGTTTCCCCTGGGTGGGATAACGAACTGGGATGCGTTTAACGCGACCATCGTGCGCGGCGAGCCGACCAATATCCCGCGCGTCGAACCCGTGCCGGTGCGAATGCCATACCCGGGCGCGCTCCGAACGGGCTCCATTTACGAATCGCAAACCGTGCTGAAAAAATCGACCTTTGAAAAGTGAGTTTTACCACGTAACTGGCGATAGCCCGAGCCGAGCGGAGAATGCGATCCCCGTGTCCGTCGGTGAGATACGAGATGCGATGATCGGGATGCTTGCAAAACCCTTGGACTTCAAACCCGTGTTCGGACCGCGGTGGAACGAAGAGGAGATCGGCGATGACACAAACGACGCGGTGGGGGCATTAGAGCGATGAATGTGACTGAATTTACTTTTCGAATACTCATTATCTTCTTTCCTGGGATTATTGCCTACTTTATCTCCAATGCCCTCACCATTCATCGCAAGGGAGAAACGTATCATTTTCTCATTATCCGATCCTTTGTTCTTGGCGTTCTCTCTTATATCATCCTTTATCTTTTGAATTTTCTCTATGGCATCATCGTAAGTTTTTTGGGGGTTGAACACGAATTTGCCATTCAAATTTTCACGGTTTCTTTGGGCGACAAACCACCGGTTAGCTATACTGAAATTATTTGGGCAACGATTTTAGCCATTCCGATGTCCTTTGTGCTGGCTCTCGCACAAAACAAAAAGTGGCTGAATCGCGTTGCCAAAAGTCTGAAAGTGACGCGAAAAATAGGAGATATCGATCTTTGGAATTTTGTGCTTGACTCCCCTGATACAAAATGGATTGTCGTGCGAGACATCAAGTATAATCTCGCGTACCAAGGGCGTATTGAAGGGTTTTCCGAAACCTTCAATGAGAATGAACTGTTTTTGAGCGAAGTGCTCGTTTTACAAAACGATACGGGAGAAAAATTGTACGAGGTAGATGCGCTTTACTTATCACGCGACCCCAAAGATCTCACGATTGAATTTACATTGGAAACCCAAACTGGAGAAAGGAGTAATGATCATGAATAAGTCACAAGCCCCCTCGCGCTCAAGCGTGCGGCAAGGTCCACTTTTGACAGAATCAGTAGAAAAAAGAGGTTGGAAGGAAAACACAGGTGGCCCTCGTCCCGCCCCTCCTAAAGGACAAGGCAGAACACCTATGTCCGATCTGTCCAATTCGTCCCGCCAATCGAATAAAAATGTGCAACCCGAACAACGACCGAGAGATGGCTAAAAAAACCGAGACGAGATGATTGAGAGACTTGGACTTCGAGCATGTGTTCGGCCCGCGGTGGAACGAATTGGCGAAATGGCGAAAGCAGTGCGAGGATATTGGCGATGGCACAGACGAGCGAAAGCGCGGTCATTGCGATTGAGGATGGCGTTTTTCACAGTTCCGATGAGTGCGTAGGCCCCGGCTCCTTTTTTGAGGGAACGGATGTGCCGATGCAAAAGTTGTTTGACAGCCTCAAAAAGGGGCACAGTCTGCCCCTATTCATGGATCACTTCCCATCAGTGAGTCTCGATCAAGCACTGAACGCACTCCAAAAACAAGTGCAGAAAAAAACGAGTGGCGTCATTCACATCAACGCGAAGGGCGCGGGCGATACGCCCGTTTTTGTGGGGACCCGCGTGCCGGTGAAGAACTTGTTTATCTACTTGATCAAGGGCGATAACCTGAAGGATTTTCATTACGATTTTCCGACTGTGTTGCGAGAGCAGGCGTATGCCGCGCTCGAAATGGCCCGGGATATTCTGGAGCGGAAAGCCTATAAATCTCCGAACCGCGTTTTTCACAGCGACCGAAAAATTATGGGTGGAACGCCAGTATTTATGGGCACGCGGTTGCCGATTAAAAATCTGTTTGACTGCTTGGCCGCCGCATATAGCCTGAAAGATTTTTATTACGAATTTCCATCCGCGAGTCCGGAACAGTTGGTGGCGATCCTCAAAATGGCTCAGAAAGTTTTGGAGAAAGAGGGCCATGCGCTCTTCAAACCCTTTGACAGCGTGACCCTCGAGATCCCTCCCCGAGAACCGATGGGCGAACGCGCGGCATTTGGAAAGATAACGGGGAAATCGAAGAGGTGACGGGGCGGACGCGATAATTGCTCGAGACACGTCATCATTTAATTGGAGGATCAAATGAACCGGTTGACCAAAACGATGCGGCAACAGTGGCATGAGCAGGGCTATTTGCATTTGAAGAATGTGATTCCCAAAGCCGAAGCCGCGGCCTATCTCCACGCGGCCAATGACGTGATCGCGCGGTACGAGGAGGAAAATCCCGAGGTGCGCGAGAAGGGGGTTTATACGATCATTCAAACCCTTTTTCGCACGGGCGAGATCGATGGGTTGATGGACCACCCCAATTTGTTCGGCATCATCCTCGACCTGATGGGGCCCTATCTCCAGATCATGGGATCGCAGATTTACGTGCGCTACCCAAGCGACAAGGCCAATAATCTGCTCGGCTGGCACACCGATGCCGGGCGTTCGTTGGCGCAAGTTCGGGTCGCGCCGGACAGCTTGCCGCTGAATTTCAAAATCCAGTTCTTCCTGACCGATATCCCCCGTGAAAATCGCGCCAACTTCTGCGTGGTGCCCGGCAGCCATCGCCGCCCCATGCCCAAATTGTCGCGCGGTGAAACGCCGCCGGGGGCGATTCAACTGATCGCCGAAGCAGGCGATTGCGCGATTTTTCCAAACACAATGTGGCACGCGGTCGCGGCCAATCACTCGGATGTGGTGCGGCGCAGCATCACGTTTCGGTACGGGCAGATGTGGTGCCGGCCCTATGATTACGAGACGTGCCCAGATGAGGTGCTAGCGCGCATGACGCCCCGCCGCCGGCGATTGATGGGCGACATGGGCGCGCATTATACGGCGACCGATTATTTCAAGCCGCGCGATCAGATCGAGGTGATCATGGATGGCCTAAATTTTGAATGCCCCCACGTTTGAGCGCGGGCGTTGCGCCGATCCACAGAACGATGTGTACGCACAAGGCCGGGCCGTAGCACAGCGGTTGTACAAAGCGCATCCGGACATCCTGAAACACGCGGGCACACCCAAAGAAAAATTCGCCTTGCGAACGGAGTTGCCATAAGGGGCATCGCCCCTACACACGGCTCGCCCTCTTTCCGTCTCCCCTCTTGTATCTTTGGCCGAGCACGGGGCATCGCCTTTTTGTGCTTTTGTGCCTTTGAACTGGCGGTGCCAGTTGTACCCCGCTCGTGGCTAACCCCATCTTGTATCTTCGGACAGGCACAGGGGCCTGTCCCTACGATTGCGATTGCTTCTTCCCTCTCCCGTCTCCCCTCTCCCGTCTCCCCTCTCCCGTCCCTCTTGCGTCTCCCGTCTCCCTTCCCCTATATTGTCGCCGTTTGCGGGTGGGATTCGCCTGCCCGCGATTTTCGACTCGTTTCCTACGGAGAATCTCAATGAACGACCAGTTGCCACTCGACCAGATCAAAGTCGATCAAGCCAACCTCTATCGAGAGGAATCCATCACGGATTTGCGCGTCGCCACGATTCGGCGGCTCATCCCGATCAATGCCGATGGCACGGACGACATCGGCCGTCCCGTGCAATACATCGGCTCCACGCAGATCATCTCCCAAATGGGGCCTTTGCCGGTCTCCACGCCCATCGAAGCGTCTTCTCTGCGGGAGGCTCTGGAGAAGTTCCCCCAAGCCATCCAAGATGCCGTTGACCAGATGGTCGAAGAGGCGAAAGAATACCGCCGTCAAGAATCCTCTCGCCTCGTCGTCCCAGGCGCGATGCCCGGGGGATTGACCGGGCAAGGCGGAATCACAGGCGGCGGCAGCCCACAGGGCGGGATCATCTCGAGTTGATCCGCCCCGTTGTTGTCGAAAGAAAGGGATTCCCGAGTGCGGAGATCGCATCTCGCGGATCGAGGGTATCATCACGAGTGTGATGAATGCGCGGCTTCATCGCACTCGTCAAACCGATGAAAGGCGCGTCTAAAGCGCGAAAGGAGGAAAGCAGTGACCCGACAGGAACGCCGCCGCATCGAGCGATCCGGCAGAAAGACTCGAGAGAAAATCAAACGCAACCCCGCGAGAGCGCGGCAGCTCAGGAAGCGCGCAAAAACCCTGATCGCAGAAGCGAAAGCACGCGCGCGAAGCGAAGGCCGTCCATTGACGGATGAGGAAAGAGCGAAGCACCTCAAATTGATGAAGGACGCCGAAGAACTGATCACAATGGCCGAAGAATCCGCCGAAGAAGTGGCGGAATACGAACGCGGGGCGAGACCGCACTGAACGCGGATGTAGGCCCACTGGATTGACCCGTGCCCGGCACCGGAAAAACGCACGGCATCGAGCGAATGGAGACAGTGACAATGGGTGAGGCGAAGTCAGCGGCTGCGGTGGCGTTCAAGGACAACTGGACGTTCATCGATTTATTCGCCGGCATCGGCGGCATGCGGATTCCGTTTGAAGACTTGGGCGGCGCGTGTGTGTTTAGTTCGGAGTGGGACAAAGCCGCCCAGCAGACCTATTATCACAATTTCGGCGATATGCCCGCCGGCGACATTGCCCAAATTGACGCGCGCTCAATTCCAGACCACGATGTTTTGCTGGCCGGCTTCCCGTGCCAACCGTTTAGCATCATCGGCAACAAGCAGGGGTTTGACGATACGCGGGGCACGCTGTTTTTTGAGATAGAACGCATTTTGCGCGCCAAACGACCCGCGGCGTTTTTGCTCGAAAACGTGAAGCAGTTGGCGAGTCACGACAAGGGCAGGACGTTTTCGATCATCCGTGACCGCCTGCAAAAGCTGGGCTATGCGATCTACCACCAAATTTTGAACGCGCTCGATTTTGGATTGCCCCAAAAGCGAGAGCGGATTTTTATCGTCGGATTCCGCGATCCCATCGCCTTTGCGTTTCCAATGGGAAACGGGGCTTACAAGCCCTTGTCGGAGGTTTTGGAGCCGGATGACGAGATCGATGCCCGTTTTTTTGCGTCTGCGAGAATCCAAAAGTCCCGCATAAAAAAGTGCAAGGTCGCGCCGTTTTATCCCTCGATCTGGCACGAAAATAAGGGCGGCAATGTCTCGATCCTGCCGTTCTCATGCGCGTTGCGCGCAGGCGCGTCTTACAACTACCTCTTGGTCAATGGCATCCGCCGCCCGTCGGCGCGAGAACTCTTGCGCTTACAGGGCTTCCCCGAAAATTTTGAGATCGCGGTCAACATCACACAACTGCGGAAACAGACGGGCAATAGCGTCGCCATCCCCGTCGTCCGCGCCATTGCCGAGAACATGCGCGAAGCCCTGCAACAGCGGAAACGGCCCGAACTCCCGGCGGAACAACTCGATCTTTTAGGCGACAGCAGGTTGCGACGATTGGAGAACGAAATCGCATCAGCACCTGCATGACTCGCTTTTCTAAAACTTTGGTCCTACAGCCTCGTTGGTTGCCTTCGATGCGTTGGCTACGCCTGTGCCTACGGCGTGCGGCGACCTACTTTTTGTCAACAGAGAAGACGCGAATAAGCGTCTGAAGAAAAGTAGGCGAGCGGGGTACAACTGCCCGAGCAGTTCAAAAATGCCGCTCTCATGCGCCGAGGGGCTAGGCACAGCGCGAATCGCTTTTGTAGTAGTACGACATGCGTTGGCCTGCAAAGTGGATTGCAAAATGGATATTGGTTGCGAGACGGACTTGCGCGCTGTGCTTGATGGCTTTCGTTGATGGACTTTTGGGATGGCACGTTCGGCGATGGCTTAATTGACGTACGGTATCACGTCCGTCACGCTCTTGAAAAATTGAAATTCCGATGAATTTTTTTCGTCGCGGGGCTACCGACAATCGTCGCGTGTCGATATTTGGCGCGGGTGAAAGCAGCGGTTTTTTTGGATGAGGGGGAACGATATGATTGAGAAAACCATTGATGTTGCGACTTCTGATGGCGTGATGCCTGCCTATGTGTTTCATCCAGAAGGCGACGGGCCGCATCCCGTTGTGATTTTCTACTTCGACATTTTTGGCGTTCGCGGCGAAATCAAAACCATGTGCCGTCGCTTGTGCCACGCGGGGTATTACGCGGTTCTCCCATCGCTGTTTTACCGCATGGGCAATCCGTCTTATGACCCTGCGAAATTCATGCGCGGCGATCTCGCGCTCGACAAGACGGATCCGCTGCATCCGATGAACCTCAACGCCAGCACGACCAACGCGATGGTCATTCAAGACACGGGGGCTTTGTTGCGGCATCTCGACAGAAACGAACCCCAAGCCAATGCCCATCGGGTCGGTTCTATCGGCACATGCATGGGCGGTCGGCACGCGCTTTTTGCCGCCGCAATATATCCCGACCGGGTTTTGGCTTTTGCCTCCATTCACGGGGGCAAACTCGTCACCGATGCCCCGGACTCGCCGCATCTCGCCATTCCCGAACTCAGTGCCGAGGGCTACTTCGGCTGGGCAGACCGAGACGCAGGCGCGACCAAAGAACACTTGCATTTGTACAAAACCGAACTGACCCGCTATGAGGTGCCGCATCGCATCGATTTCATGCGCGGCGCGTTGCACGGCTATTTCTTTCCGGAACGCACAACGCATTACCACAAAGACGCCGCCGAAAAATCGTGGGACGCAGTGCTCGACTTGTTCGCCCGCGCGCTCAAAATGCCCTAAGAAGCCATCTAAAAATTATTGGGACCTACCCCCCCGGCCCCCCTTCCTGCGAGGAAGGGGGGAATCAAGGCGTCCTATTTTCGCGCTATGTATGGTTTTGACCTGCGAAAAGCGAATGCTTTTGCGACGATCTCAATGGCGGTCCGAGTTTTTAGATGGCTTCTAAGCGATCTCAGACGATTGGTATAAAATTGCGATAAGCCTTTCCCGTAGAGTGGGTTGGTCGTATCAATTAAAAAATCAACCGAGGAGGATGTCATGAATATGGTGGTGATTTGTTGCGATACGTTTCGCGCAGATATCGTCGGCGAGGGGAAGAAGTTGAGCCATGTGAAAACCCCACATTTGGATCAACTCGCGGCAGATGGCGTAGTGTTTGACCGCTGTTTTGCCGAGGGCTTGCCCACGATTCCGTTTCGGCGGTGCGTGTTCACGGGCATTCCGTCTTTTCCGTGGCGGTTCGGCACGGCCAACGAGGGGCTTCAGCCCGCGGGCGGCGGTTGGCATCCCATCCCGCATGAGCAGGATGCACTCGCCGAACGCCTGCACGATGCGGGCGTGGTCACGGGTTTGGTCGCAGACACGTATCACATGTTTAAGCCCACGCAGAATTTCACGCGGGGCTTTTTGTCATGGCGATTCATCCGCGGGCAGGAACAAGACGGGTACCGCTCCGGCCCCTTGTCGCGCATCGATCTCGCCGCGCATGTGCGGGATGGCGATGCCGATCCCAAAAAGCACGCGGTGATCGCGCAGTACTTGCTCAATATGCTGGACAGGCAAGAGGGCGAGGAAAATTATCTCGCCGCACAGGTGTTCCGCACGGCGTCGCAATGGGTGGAGGACAATGCGCGCAACAAGCCGTTTTTCCTGTGGATCGACAGCTTCAGCCCGCACGAATTGTGGGATCCGCCCCGGCAATATGCCGATGCGTATTTTTCCGATCCCGCGGTGAAGGACTACATCCACCACAGCGCGTTGCATGTGCCCGATGCCACCGATGCGGAAATCGAGCGCACCAAGGCGTTGTACATGGGCTATGTCACGTTTGTGGATCGCTGGATCGGGCATTTGCTGGAAACGATAGATCGGCTGAATTTGCGAGACGATACCGTGGTGATGTTCCTGTCCGATCACGGCACGCAGTTGATGGACAGGGGCCAGTTTGGCAAGGGCGGCAACGCGCTTCATCCCTTTAATACGCAGATCAACTGGATCATCCGACATCCCGATGGGCCGCGCGGGCGACATTCGGGGATTTGGACGCAGAATCAGGACATCACTCCGACCATCCTCAACCTGCTGTCCGTGGAACACGAGGAGATGGCCGGGTTCGACGCCTGGGCATGTGCGACGGGCAGGACCGCCCCGGCGCGGGATCACATCACGACCGGGTGGGGAACGAATTTCAATGTGCGGGATGATCGGTACAGCGTCCACATGGATGTGGGGACAAAAGACCCTGCGCCTGCGGTGTACGACCTGCACGCCGATGCCGACGAAGAACGCCCCCTGGCCGACCCGCCCGCCGATGTGGTCGCCCAAGCCATCCAACGCACGCGCCGCGCCATTGGGGATTTCCCAGATGTGTTCGAGGAATACAAACAACGCCACGCAGCCCGCGCCATGCGGACGTTTCTCGGGAAGTACAATTTGGGTGGGTAACGCGAAAAGCAGGGATCAGTGAATCAGTCAGTCTCTTGCCTTTTGTGCCTTATGTGCTTTTTGTGGCTTCCGTCAATGGTCAGTGGTCAGGCAATCCTACCCCATCACCCGTAGGGCCAGGCCCCCGTGCCTGTCCATGAATCCAGCGGCGAGACAGCCAGTGGTCAGTGGTCGGCGATCAGCAGTCAACCAACCATGCGCCCATCAATCGTAGGGACAGGCCCCGGGCCTATCCAAATGCAGGACAACCACAGGGGGTTGTCCCTACGGTAGCGTTTGGAACGGGTTAATGTAGGGACAGGCCCCGGGCCTATCCAAATGCAGGACAACCCCACAGGGGGTTGTCCCTACGGTAGCGTTTGGAACGGGTTAATGTAGGGACAGGCCCCCGTGCCTGTCCTCGTACCCGGAGGCCACCAAAAAAACAAAATGAATTTCGATCACTTCATCACACATGTTCGCCGAGATTATGGATACGCTGGGCAGGTCGCGCATGTGGAAACCCTGCCCGCGCAAGACGCGCAATTTGCCGATGGTGACTGCGCGTTGCATCCCGCGATAGCCGAGGCGTTGAAACAGCAGGGCATCGGTCGGCTCTATACGCATCAGGCCGAGGCCCTGGCGGCACTGCGGCGCGGAGAGGGCGTGGTGGTGGTGACGGCGACGGCGAGCGGCAAGACCCTGTGTTATCAAATTCCGACATTGGAAGCCCTGTTGGACGATCCGCAAGCCACCGCGCTGTATCTTTTCCCGACCAAAGCACTGGCGCAGGATCAAGCGCGGGGCCTGGCGCGGTTCGGCGAATTGAACGCGCAGTTGAAGTTTGCGATGGGGACTTACGACGGGGACACGCCGTCCAATCTCCGCAAGACCTTGCGCGAAGAGGGGCGGGTGATTTTGAGCAATCCCGATATGGTCCACGCGGGGGTGCTGCCCAATCATCCGCGTTGGGCGCGTTTTTTTCAGCATTTGCGCCTCGTGGTGTTGGACGAAATCCACACGTACCGCGGGGTGTTCGGCTCGCATGTCGCCAATGTGCTGCGCAGGTTGATGCGAATTTGCGAGCACTACGGCGCGCATCCGCAATTTGCGTGTTGCTCTGCGACCATAGCCAATCCCAAAGCACACGCCGAAGCCCTGACCGGGCGGGCGATGTCCCTGATCGACCGCGATGGATCGCCGCGGGGCAAACGCCATTTCGCGTTCTGGAACCCGCCTTTTTTGTCGGGTGCGACCGGGGATAGGCGCAGTTCAAATACCGAGGCGCGGTGGTTGCTCGCCAGGCTCATCCGCAACCGCGTGCAGACCATCGCGTTCGTGCGGGCGCGCACGTCTGCCGAAGTGCTCTACCGCTACGCACAAGAGGATTTGGCGCGGGTAACTCCGGGGTTGGCAGACGCGATTCGGGCGTATCGCGGCGGGTATTTGCCGTCGGAACGCCGGGAAATCGAGCGGCAGTTGTTCGAGGGCGCGCTGTTGGGCGTGGTCAGCACCAATGCGCTGGAGTTGGGCATCGACATCGGCGGCCTGAATGCGGCGTTGATCGTGGGATATCCGGGCAGCATTTCCAGCATGTGGCAGCAAGCGGGGCGCGCGGGCCGATTGTCCGAGGCGTCGCTGGTGGTTTTCGTGGCGCACAACGCGCCCATCGATCAATTTTTGATGCGCGACCCGGCTTACTTTTTTGGGCAATCGCCCGAACACGCGACCATCGACCCCAACAACCCGCATCTCGTCGTGGGGCATTTGCGGTGCGCGTTGCGCGAGTTGCCCATCCGCGGCGAAGAGGGCGAGGTGATGGGCGAGTTCACGGGCGCGCTGTTGGAGATTTTGTCGGATGAGGGCATGGCGAGACGGATCGACGGGCAGTGGTTTTACAGCCGAGGCGGGTATCCGGCCGCCGAGATGGGCTTACGCAACATCGGCGATGCGACTTATGCGATTGTCGAAGACACCGCAGAAGGCCCGCAGGTGATCGGGTCCTTGGACGAGTTCAGCGCGTTTTTTCAGTTGCATACGCACGCGGTTTATTTGCACGATGGGCAGACGTATTTCGTCGATCTCTTGGACGCGGAGCGCAAAATCGCACGGGTGCAACAAAAGGCGTTGGACTATTACACGCAGGCGGTTGACGAGACGAACATTACCGTCCATGACGCCGAGGTGTCGGGCACGTGGCGCGTCAGCGAGGTGTTTTTCGGCGAGGTGTCCGTGTCGTCGCTCGTGACGATGTTCAAGAAGGTGCGATTCGAGGAGCGCGACAGCATCGGGTGGGAAAATATCGACCTGCCCGAACGCAAACTCGAGACGGTGGCGTGTTGGCTCGTACCCCCGCAGGAGGGATTGAATCGATGCCGACAATACGGCCGCGTGCCATCCGAAGGGCTCAAGGGCATCGCCAATGTGATGGGGGAGGTGCTGCCCCTGTTTGCGATGTGCGACGCGATGGATATCGGCACGACCGTGGAGAGTTCCAATACGGGCCGGCCCACGGCCTTTGTGTACGACCGGTATCCGGGCGGGATCGGGTTTGCCGAAAAGGCGTATGAGATGATCGAAGACGTGATGGCGGCGTGCGCGATGGTGGTGTCCGAGTGCGAATGCGAAGATGGGTGTCCCTCCTGCGTGGGCGCGCCCTTGCCCCCCGGCGGCGATGGCAATACGCGGGGGACCATTCCGGACAAAGAGGCCGCGCTCGTTTTGCTGCACGCGATGTTGGAAAAAGAGCCTTACCAACCGCGCCATCCGCGCCGCGCGGTTCCCGGTGCCGAGGATGGGGAAAAGCGGGTTCAGGCGGCGATCCCAGTGCGGCCCTTAGCGGCGAATGTCGAGGCGAAAATCCGCAAAAAAGTGAAGGGGTTTAAGCGATGACCATGGATGATCGGTTGAAGGATTATTTGGAAACCTGGGTGCCCCGCATAGACGCGGAAATGTATCGGTTTTTGCCGATAGACCAAGAGCCGGTCGATTTTTTGTACGCGCCCATGCGCGATTATCCCCAGCGGGGGGGCAAGCGGTTTCGGTCCGCATTGGTGCTGTTGGGCATCGGCGCGTTTGGCGGAGATCCGATGTCGGGGTTGCGAACCGCAGCGGCGTTTGAGTTGTTCCAGTCGTTTGCCCTGGTTCACGACGATATCGAGGATGCGTCTTTGATGCGGCGCGGCAAGCCGTGTTTGCATCAGATGCACGGGATTCCCCTGAGCATCAATGTGGGCGACGCGCTGTATTCCAAGGTGTTTGAAATTTTGCAGGCCAACCGCGAAATTTTGGGCGATGCGACCACGCTCGATTTGTTGCGCGAAATGATTTGCGGCGCGCAACGAACCTTCGAGGGGCAGGCATTGGATATCGGGTGGATCGACTCGGGAGTCATTCCGGATGTGCGCGAGTTTATCGAAATGTTGCGGCGCAAGACCGGGTGGTACAGCGGCCGCGGCCCGTGTGCGATGGGTGCGATGATCGCAGGGGCGGATGAGGAGATGAAGCGGACCATAGGCGATTTTGGCGAGGCCATCGCGGTCGCGTTTCAAATCCGCGATGATTTGCTCAATCTCATGGTCGAAGACGCGGATGAGGCATCGGCCCCTGCGATCACCTCCGGGGGCTATGGCAAGGAGCGCGGCGGCGATATCGCCGAGGGCAAGCGCACGCTGATGGTGATCGATTTGCTCAACCGATGTACGCCAGCGGAAAATCGCAAAGTGCGCGATATTTTGGATCGCGACCGGGAGGCGACTTCGCAAGGCGATATCGAATGGGTGATCGATTTGATGGCGGGATACGGCGCGATAGAAAAGGCGCAAGGAGTTTGCCGAGCGCGCGCCGAATCCGCCGAGGCGCGCCTCGCGCATTTGCCGCCTTCAGAATCGCGCGAGGTGCTCAAGGGCATGTGTTCGTTTTTGGTGGAACGAGCGTTTTAGGACGGGAGACGGGAGAGGGGAGACGGGAGAGGGGAGACGGGAGAGGGGAGAGGCAAAAGGCAAGAGGGGAGAGGCAAGAGGCAAGAGGCAAGAGGCAAAAGGCAAAAGGCAGAGATCCGTAGTCAGGCCGCGTAGGGGCGTAAAATTTTACGCCCTTACTTACGCCCTTACAGAGAGTCAGAGGTCATCGTAGGGACAGGCTCCGAAGAGGGGAGAGGGAATAAAGGCCCTTATTCTTGGGTTTTAATCTGCGAAAGAGCGAATGCTTTTGTGACTATCTCAATGGCTGTCAGGGTTTTTAGATGGCTTCTTAATCCAAAAAATGGGGAGGGCATATCGCCTTCCCCTTTTTCACTTTTTGATCTGCGGTTCGCGTGGGATCGGCACTTGCGGTTGGACGATGCGGCGGCGTTGGGGCGTGAGGCGGTTGAGCAATTCGGGCGATGGCTGGTACCCGTGCCGGAAATTTCCCCACGAAGGGCCGTAGCGATACACGGCAATGCGCCGCGTGCCCGCGTTGACGCGCTTGGCCGATCCGTGTGAAATTCCATCGACGAAAACGAGCGCGTCGCCCGCTTCCATGAACACTTCAATCGCGCCGATGGTGCCATCGACGGATCTGTCCTTTCCCATCCGCTGTTCGTCGTAATGCGGGTGCTTGAAATTCGATTTGTGGCTGCCCGGGATCAGCATCGTTCCCCCATCGCCCGGCCCGATGTCCGTCAGGGCGATCAGCACGTTGACCTGCCCGCACATAAACCGCCCGCCGCGATAGCGGAATTGATTTCTGTGAATGGGCGGAAACCCGCCCGAATGCAACCCGATGGCCTCGCCCGGCCCGCGAAAATTGGCAAAACACTCGTCGATAAACGCGGGGCCGTGGTGGTGGTCAAAGGTGCCTTCCGCGCCGATGAACAATTTGACGTGCTCAAACCAAGCCGGGTGATCGATCAGCTTTTCATAAGGCGCGCCCGCTTCGTAAATCTGCTGATAGTTGATTCCCGATGTGGCATCGCCGTACGCATGGCCGTGGATATACCCATGCCAGTCGCCCGGCGCGAGGGCGGGAATCGCGTCCAAACAAGCGTTTAATGCCCGCACGTCATCTGCGGTCAGCACGCCCTCCACGAGCAGGTACCCGCGCAAGTCGAACAGGTAGATATCGAGGTCCGAAACCATTTTTGAACTCCTTTTTCGCATCATTCCCATCGCTGTCGAAAATGCATGATACGTTCTCGCGCTGTGAAAATCCAAATCATTTTTTCGCACGCGGGCGCGCCTACGTCTCGCCATCTTCTCGCTTGCTTCATCGCCATTCCCGCCCTATACTTGGGAAACGAGCAGACGCGCAAGAGAGCGGTTCAGCGAGGATATATGGAACGACAAAACCCCCAAGCGAGGCGACAAAATCGGGCGCGGGCCATTCGCGCTTCTCGGACTCGGGAGGCACGCGCCGAACGAATGGACCGGGAGCGGATCGCGGCGGTGGAAAGGCGCGACGCACAACCCCGACCCGCAAGTCGGCAAGCATCGGTCTTACAAAAGCCCCTCGGCGTTTTGTTCGACCTGGGCGACACGCTCTTGACGCATCTCGGCTTTGACCCCGAAGCGGGGATTGCAGCCACGCTCGATATCGCCCACAACCCGTCGGGCTACGCGGTCAAAGACATCGGCAGGCGCATTGAAAAAATGAACCGCGATCTCATTTTGCGCCGCGAAAAAGCACAGGTGGAATTTCATCCGCACATCGTCCAACGCCACATTTACGAAGCCCTGCACATCACCTTTGACTGCGCGCCCGAGGAAGTCGAGCGCGTGTTTTGGCGCGCCGCCATGTCGTGGCGGCCCGAACCGGATGTGGAACATGCCCTCGAAACGCTCAAAGAAAAACGCATGCCAATGGGCATCGTCAGCAATGCCGCGTTTTGCGGCGACACGTTGTGGTGGGAAATCGACCGACAGGGGCTCGCGGGTTATTTTCAATTTCTCATGTCCAGCGCGGACTACTGGGTGCGTAAACCCCATCCCCTCATCTTGGAAACCGCCGCGGCCAAGCTCGGGGTGAAGCCCGCGGATGTGTGGTATGTGGGCAATGCGCCGCAATACGACATCGCAGGCGCGCACAATGCGGGTATGGGCGCGGTGTGGTACAACCGGTTGGACGCGCCGCTCGATGGCCCGGAGCCGCATGTCGAAATCAAAAACTGGCGCGAATTTCTGTTCTTGATCGAACGCTATTGATCCGATCGGTCGCACTCGCGCAAAACCGAAAAGGGAATGAACATGTCCGATTTTTCCATCGCAGAAGCCGTGGATAACGCATTTCAAAACCACGCCATTGTCGATATCCACACGCATCTCTACCCCGCGTCTATGGGGCCGTTGTACCTGGCCGGGCCGGACGAGTTGCTGACCTATCACTACCTCAAAGCCGAGTGTTCGCGCATGCTGCCCGACGGCATTTCGGTGGCCGCGTTTAACAACATGCCCACGGCGGAACAAGCCGATGTGATTTGGCGACAACTTTTCGCGGGCAACAGTTCGCCGATTTCCGAAGCCCAACTCGGCGTGGTCACCGTGATGAGCCGCTTGGGGCTGAATCCCCGTGCCGATGACCTGTCCGAGTTTCGCGCCTTTTACGCCGCCAAGACGCCCGAAGCATATACCGATATGGTGTTTGAAAAAGCCGGGGTCGCCCGCGTGTATATGACCAACGATCCGCTCGACGACGCCGAAGGCGCGATGTGGCAACGGGGCGTTTCCATCGATCCGCGCTTCAAGGCGGTCTTGCGCCTCGACAGCGCGCTGATGAACTGGCCGGCCCCTTTGGGCAACCTGCGCGGTTTGGGGTACGAGGTGGAAGAGGGGTTGTCCGACAAGACCTTTGCGGAACTGCGCCGCTATCTCGCGGACTGGGTGCAAAAGATGGACGCGCAATACATGGCGATCTCGTTGCCCCCGGACTTTGCCTATCCCTCCGAAGACGGCATCGCGCAGATGATGGCCCAAGTGGTGTATCCCACGGCGCGGGAACTCGGGATTCCCTCGGCGATGATGATCGGGGTGACGCGACAGGTCAATCCCGTGCTCAAAGACGGGGGCGACAGCTTGGGCAAATGGGACGTGACGAACCTCGAGCGCATCGCCCGCGATTGGCCCGATGTCGATTTTCTCATTACCCTGCTCTCGCGCGAGAACCAGCACGAACTCTGCGTGGCGGGCCGCAAATTTCCCAATGTGCATCCCTTTGGCTGCTGGTGGTTTTTGAACAACCCGAGCATCATCCGCGAAATGACCGCCGAACGCCTCGAACTCCTCGGCACGAGTTTTGTCCCACAGCACTCGGATGCGCGCATCCTCGATCAGTTGCTCTACAAATGGACGCATTCCATCCGGGTCATCGCCCCGGTTTTCGTCGAGAAATACGAATCGCTCCGCGCCGCGGGCTGGCCCCTCGCGCAAGCCGACATCCAACGCGACATCTCGACCATGTTCGGCGGGGGCAAATTGTTGTCCTAATGCTGCGATGCGCGGCAACATTTGTGGTTACAGGCATTGGAGACATGGGGACATATCAATTTCAAATCGGTATGACGAGGAGACTCATTTTGAAAATCAAACGCTACGAAACGCATGTGCTGGGAACGCCCTGGCGCAACTTGACGTATGTGTTCATCGAATTGGAAGACGGCACGCGCGGGGTTGGCGAAGCGCGCGTCTTGGGCAAAACGCATACGGTGCTGGAATTTTTGAAGGATACGCAGCATCACTTCATCGGGCACGATGTGTACGATATCGAGGATCTGTACCGCCGATTTACACTGCTCGATTTCGGCGTGCCGGGCGAAGTGGTGATGACTGGCCTCGCATTGGTGGAAATGGCGTGTTGGGATTGCAT
This sequence comes from Candidatus Latescibacterota bacterium, assembly GCA_965242535.1. Lineage (GTDB taxonomy): Bacteria > Latescibacterota > UBA2968 > UBA2968 > UBA2968 > VXRD01. The sequence continues at coordinate 1,480,474 of OZ251458.1, read as the reverse complement.
CGGCAAATTGACCGGGCAACCCGTGTACAACTTGATCGGCGGCAAAACCGCATCGCGCATCCCCGCGTACGCCAATGGCTGGTACACTGTGGAGCGGTCACCCGAGGCGTTTGCCAACGCGGCGCGCAAGGTGGTGGAACGCGGCTACATTGGCTTGAAATTCGATCCGTTTGGCAATGGCAATTTGGAACTGACGCGCGACGAGTTTTTTAGGTCCATAGACCTGATCGAGGCCGTGCACAGTGCGGTGGGGGATCGGGTGCAAATTTTTGTGGAGATGCACGGGCGATTCGCGTCTCATCAAGCCATCGAGATCGCCCGCGCCATCGAACACCTGCGCCCGGGGTGGATCGAAGAACCGACTCGCCCAGAGGATTTGGGCGCGTTGACCAAGGTGGCACGACATACGTCCATCCCCATTGCGACCGGAGAACGGCTCTACAAAGCGGCGGAATTTCGCGACCTGTTTCCCATGCGCGTGGTGGATATCATCCAACCGGATTTGAACCAGTGTGGCGGATTGCTGGAGACCAAGAAAATCGCCTCGACCGCCGAGACCTATAATGTGATGGTCGCGCCGCACAATGTAGGGGGGATCGTCACGACTGTTGCGACCCTTCATTTGATGGCAACCCTACGCAATGGCAAAGTGCTCGAGCATTTCAACGATTTTGCCGATGAACACGTCAAACGCGCCGGCACGCCGTATCCCGAAGTCGTAGATGGTCATTTTGAATTGCCCACAGGCCCAGGCTGGGGCGTGGAGATCGATATCGATTTCTTGCGCCGCCACGAAGGAAAAAAAATAAATGGCATCTACGCCGATCCCGGGCTGAACATGTTCGTCAATGCGGACTGGGCCAAGCGAGAACAAGATCAGTATGAGACGTGAGAGGCAGGAGGCGGTGGTCAAGAAAAACAAACGACGAAAAACACGAAAAAAGGCGGATCCGATGGTCAGCGGTCAGTCCGCCCGGCCCCCATTAACCGTAGGGACAGGCCCCCGTGCCTGTCCGCCCTGCGGAACATCGCAAGGCTATCGGGGATTCGCTTGCGCTGAGGAGAAAGATGATGGCCTGCACTTACATAGCTTTGGTCGAAAAAGAACCCGCCAGCGATTACTGCGTCCATTTTCCGGATTTGCCCGGTTGTATTACGGCAGGGCGCACGTTTGAGGAGGCCAGGGAAATGTCCGCCGAGGCCCTCGCCCTCCACCTCGAGGGCCTCGCCGAAGATGGCGATGCGATCCCCGTCCCTCGTTCTGCCGATGCCATCCTCGCACATCCCGACGCCTGCGATGCAATGGCACTCATTGTCGTCGAAGCCCTGCCCGCGCACATGGCGGTTGCGGTACCCGCCTAACCCTCAAGCATTGCCAACGCGATGGACAGTCGAACGGTTTTGGGCATACTGCGTGCGGATGGCTGGAAAATTGTGCGGATTCGCGGATCGCATCACCAGTTAAAACACGATGAAAAAATGGGTACGGTCACTGTGCCGCACCCGAGACGCGATATTCCAGCCGGGACATTGCGGAACATCGCAAGGCAATCGGGAACCCGACTAATCAGAGGGAGTTCGTAATGTGGCAAACGTACATGGGCTTGGTTCATAAGGAAATAGACAGCGACTACGGGGTGAGTTTCCCGGATTTGCCCGGTTGTATTACGGCCGGGCGCACGTTTGAAGAGGCCAGGGAAATGGCCGCCGAGGCCCTCGCCCTCCACCTCGAGGGCCTCGCCGAAGATGGCGATGCGATCCCGGCCCCCCGTTCTGCCGATGCCATCCTCGCACATCCCGACGCCTGCGATGCGATGGCACTCATCGTCGTCGAAGCCCTGCCCGCACGTATGGCGGTTGCGGTATCCGTATGAGGACCCTCCGCACGGCTGTCCCGCGCTCGTTTTGCCGATAGATACCTTAAAGCACTCGCCTATGAACTACGCCATTGTTCTCGCCGCTGGATCCGGGACGCGGATGGGGACGGATATCCCAAAGCAGTTTCTCGTCCTTGCCGGGCGGCCCGTATTGGCATGGACGCTGATGGCGTTTGAACGCGCTGACCGCATTGATCGCGTCATACTCGTCGCGGGCCGTGAGCATGTCGATGCGTGTCGCGCACAATTTGGCGGGCCGCGATTTCCCAAAGTTGTCGAGGTGGTGATCGGCGGCGCCGAACGGCAGGATTCCGTTGCGAATGGGTTGCGGGCCGTTCCTGCAACCGCAGATGTGGTTGCCGTTCACGATGGGGCGCGGGCTTATGTGACGCCCGAGGATATCGACGCCGTGGTGTTGGCAGCAACAGAACGCGGCGCCGCGGCGTTGGGCACGCCCGTCACCGATACGATCAAGCGCGTGCGCGGGGATCAGATCGCAGAAACTTTGGATCGATCGACCTTGCGATCCGTACAGACGCCCCAGGCCTTTCGCCGCGATGTGATCTGCCGCGCCCATCGGTCGGCGCGTGAATCGCGCTATGTGGGCACAGACGACGCGGCTTTGGTGGAGCGATTGGGCGAGGCGGTGGTCATCGTGCCCGGGCGATGGGACAACATCAAAATCACATCGCCCGAAGATCTCGACTTGGGGTTGCACATCTTGGAGCAACGAGGCGACATAACACCCGCATTGCGAATGGGCCAGGGCTATGACGCGCATCGACTCGTGGCGGGCAGGCCGCTGATTTTGGGCGGCGTGCATATCCCACATGAGAAGGGCTTGCTCGGGCACTCGGACGCCGATGTGTTGATCCACGTCGTCATAGATGCCGTGCTCGGCGCGCTGGCCGCAGGCGATATCGGACGGGTTTTTCCCGATACAGATGCGGCGTACAAAGATATTTCGAGTCTCGTTTTGCTCGCACAGGTGGGCGACATCCTCAAAGAATCGCATGCGCGGATAATCAACGTAGATGCCACGGTGATGGCCCAACGCCCAAAGCTGGCGCCGCATATTGCACGCATGCGCGAAAACATGGCGCGGGCATTGGATGTGCCGATCCATCGCGTCTCGGTCAAAGCCACGACAACCGAATGTATGGGTTTTGTCGGCCGCGAAGAAGGCATGGCAGCACAAGCGGTAGCTCTGATAAAAACCAATGGTCAGTGATCAGCCCTCGCCCAACCCCATCACCCGTAGGGACAGGCCCCCGTGCCATCTGTACCAACTCATTCATTATCGGGATCGCCTTGCTGTTCCACCGTCCTTCAGAGAAGCCATCGCCAAACATGCGATCCCAAAAACCCATCACCGAAAGCCATCAGGCACAGCGCGCAAGTCCGTCTCGCAACCAACATCCATTTTGCAACCCACCTCGCAGGCCAACGCATATCGTGTTACTACAAAAGCGCTTTGCGCTGTGCTAGCCCCTCGGCGCATGAGAGCGGCATTTTTGAACTGCTCGGGCAGTTGTACCCCGCTCGCCTACTTTTTTTTGCTGTTGAAAAAAAGTAGGTCGCCGCACGCCGTAGGCACAGGCGTAGCCAACGCATCGAAGGCAACCAACAATGTTTTAGGGCCAAACGCTTTAGAAAAGCGAGCAACGTCGGTGCTGATTGGTGCGGATCAAAATTTGGTATCATTTAATTTACGGAGTAATTAGTTGGTACAAATGGCCCCCGTGCCTGTCCTTGCCCCCAACCATAGCCAGTCGTCCCGACCATCCCCTGACAACCGACAATTCCCCATGCTCGACCTTCTAAAAAAACATTTCGGCTATCGCGATTTTCTGCCGCTTCAAGAAGAGATCATCGCCAGCGTTTTGGCGCGACGAGACGCGCTGGTAATCATGCCCACGGGCGGGGGCAAGTCCTTGTGCTATCAGCTCCCCGCATTGCGATTCGACGGGCTGACGCTGGTGGTCTCCCCGCTGATTGCCCTGATGAAAGATCAAGTGGATGCCCTGAAATCCAATGGCATTGCCGCGGCGTTTCTCAACAGCACCTTGTCCTATGCCGAGATGCGCCGGGTTCAAGCCCTCGCGCAACAGCGCGTGCTCAAAATTCTGTACATCGCGCCCGAAAGACTGGCGTTGCCGGAGTTCAGAAATTTTTTGGCAACGCTCGAAGTCAGCCTTGTGGCGGTGGATGAAGCGCATTGCATCTCCGAATGGGGGCACGATTTCCGCCCGGATTACCGCAACCTCGGCGACCTGCGGCGCGGTCTGTCGCACGTGCCCTTCATCGCATTGACCGCCACGGCCACCGAGCGCGTGCGCGAGGACATCGCGGCACAACTCGGCTTGCGCGAGCCGCAAAAATTCATCGCCAGCTTTGACCGCGCCAATCTCAACTACGCGGTGCGCCCCAAGCGAAACGCCTTTGGCGCGCTTTTGGATCTGCTCGAGAAGTATCGGGGCGAATCGGTCATCATCTACTGCTTTTCCCGCAAAGACACCGAGGCGGTGGCCGCAGGACTCAGCGACGAGGGATTTCCCGCGTTGCCCTATCACGCGGGTTTGGAACGCGATGTGCGAAGCCAAACGCAGGAGAAGTTCATCCGCGACGAAGTGCCCATCATCGCGGCGACCATCGCCTTTGGCATGGGCATCGACAAGTCCGACATCCGCCTGATCGTCCACTACGACTTGCCCAAGTCTTTGGAGGGCTATTACCAGGAAACGGGCCGAGCCGGGCGCGATGGCTTGCCGAGCGACTGCGTGTTGTTCTACTCCTTTGCGGACAAGAGAAAGCACGACTTTTTCATCGACCAAATGACAGATGAAATCGAGCGGGAAAACGCACGGGAAAAACTGGCGCAGACCACCGCGTTTTGCGAGTTGCAAACGTGCCGCAGGCAATACCTACTGTCCTATTTCGGTCAACCATGGCGCGAAGAAAACTGCGGGGGATGCGACGTCTGCCTCGCCGACACAGAGACATTCGACGCCACGATCATCGCGCAAAAAATGCTGTCCGCCGTGGTGCGGACAAACGAGCGGTTCGGCATCGGCCACGTCAGCCAAGTGCTGCGGGGGGCGAATGTCAAACGCATCCGAGAACTCGGGCACGACAAACTCAGCGTGTACGGCATTGTCGACGACTTTTCGGATGACGACCTCAAAGAGATCGCGGGGCTGCTGATCGCGCACGGGCTCCTGCACAAAAACGGCGGGGAATACCCCACCTTGGGCGTCACAGAGGCGGGATACGACTTCCTCAAAACCCGCGCACACCTAACCCTCACCCGGCGAAAACGCGAGGGAGAAACAACGGCTTCGAGCCGCACGGCACTCGACTACGACCAGCCGCTCTTCGAAGCCCTGCGCCGCCTGCGAAGCCGCATCGCGTCTGAGCGAGACGTGCCGCCCTACATCATCTTCAGCGACGCCACGCTTCAGCAAATGGCCTATTACATCCCCCAATCCCGCGAGAACCTGTCCCGCATCTCCGGCGTGGGTGCGGTGAAATTGGCACAACTCGGCGACGCGTTCTTATCCGCAATACGCGACCACGCCAGCCAGCACAATTTGACCGAGCGCGCCATGCCCTCCCAACGGCGCGGCAAGAATCGCAACGCGAGGCGAAAAGGCTCGACTTACGACCTGACCGCGCAACTGCTGCACCGAGGGCTGACCATCTCGGAGGTGGCACAACAGCGCGGCCTCGCCGAAGGCACGGTCATCAGCCACGTAGAACGCCTGATTTTTGCGGACGCGGAACTGGACATTCGCCCCCTGATGCCGCCACAAGAACACTTCGAGAAAATCAAAACCGCCTTCCACACCTCGGGCAACACGGCCCTGACGCCGGTCAAAAACCTCCTCGACGACGCCCATTCCTACGACGAACTCCGACTCGTCCGCGCTTTTCTGCACCAGCGGGAAAGGCGAAAAGCAACCGCGGAGGAACGCGGATGAAAGACGGGAGAGGGAAGAAGCAATCGCAATCGTAGGGACAGGCGCCCGTGCCTGTCCGAAGATACAAGGCGAGCGTCCGGCACGAGCACAACGGCATCTCGGGCAACGCCCCGCATCTATCCGAAGGGAAAATCCCATGTTTCAAACCCAACCCCACATCATCTTCATCATCACGGACCAACAGCGGTTCGATACCATCCGCGCTTGGGGATACGACCACATGGTGACGCCAACGCTGGATCGGCTCGCCCGCGAAAGCGTCTCGTTTCGGCAGGCGTATTGCCCGGGCGCGACGTGCGTGGCGTCTCGCGCGGCCATTTTTACCGGCATGTACCCGCACACCACAGGCGTTTACAGCTTTGACCACTGGGCGAATCACCGCAACTGGGTGCAGGATTTGGCGGACGCGGGCTACTACTGCGTCAACATCGGCAAAATGCACCTGACCCCGCGCGACGTGCCCTGCGGGTTTCACGAGCGCGTCATTGTGGAAAACCCCACCAACAAGGCCCTGGACAATGGCGGGGCAGACGACGACTGGGGCAGGTACATGAGTTTCTATGGCGTCACCCGGCCCAATGACCGCAACAAGGCAGACCCCGAATGGCTCGGCAAATGCCAAGGCGTGGTGTGGCACGAGGAGGAACGGTTTCACAGCGATGTGTTCATCGGCAATTCCGCGCTGAACTGGATTCGCAACCATCGGGGCGACAAGCCGCTGTTCCTCCAAATCGGCTTTACCGGGCCGCACGAGCCATGGGATCCGCTACCCCGACATTTGGATCTGTACCGCGACAAAGCGATGCCGCCATGCGTTCAGCGAGAAGGCGAGTTGCGCGACAAACCGCCCCAACACCTGGCGCATCTGGACATGCACGCGACCACCGATCACGAATCGCAAATCGACTTGCGCGGCCGCACCGATGCCGAACTCGCCGAGATGAAACGCCATTACTACGGCAATATCTCGACGGTCGATGAAAAACTCGGCGAAATTTTGGACGCCCTGCAAGAACGCGGCTATCTGGAGAACAGCTTGTTGATCTTCTGTTCGGATCACGGTGAATTGTTGGGCGATCACGGCTTGGCTTACAAGTGGTTGATGTACGATCCCATCGTACACATTCCCCTGATGATTCGCACGCCCGAGTCCATCCGCCACCCCCGCGAGACGTGCGATCTGGTCTCGCTGATGGATCTGGGGCCGACGATTCTCACTGCCGCGGGCATCCCCGTGCCGACCTATTTGGAGGGCCGATCCCTCATGCCGTATTTGAACGGCGAAGACCCCGCGCCGCGCAACTGCGTTTTCTGCGAGGACAACTACCAGATCATGATGCGTTCAAAAACGCACAAGATGGTGTATTACATCGGGCAGGCAGAAGGCGAGTTGTACGACCTCGACGCGGATCCGCACGAGTTGTGGAACAGATGGGACGCATCCCAATACGCCGCCGTCAAAAGCGAGATGCTCGCGGAGTTGCTCGCGTGGATGGCGACGAGCAATTACTACAATGCCGGCTACAAACGCCAGCGCGACAAGCGATACGCCATGCGATGGCCCACCCCAACCGACGCGTATTTGCACGGCCGCAAATCCCACCCCAAACCCCGAACCGTGGATTTATAGCCGTTGTCCAAACGCAATAGAAAAAGCCCTCCTGCGAAAAACAGGGGGGCTTTTGTGATAGCGGCGCGAGGATGGGATTTACGCGATGCGGATTTCCCGGCCGGTTTCGCCGCTTTTGAGCAGGGCTTCCATCATTTGTTGCACTTGGTAGCCGTGGCGCAGGGGGGCTTGGCAGGGCGCGTTGTCGAGGATGCAGTCGATGAAGTGACCGGCGATGCGATCCCACGATCGGGTTGAGCGCGGAATGTCCACGGCGATATCGTGCGGAACGCCGTCTTGGGTTTTGTACAATTTGAGGGGGCGGAACTGCGCGCCTGCCTCGTCGCCGAACAGTTCGATCTGCAACTCGTTGGGCTGGTGCGACGCCCAAAAGCTCTCGACCTGAAGGCCCGCGCCGTTTTCAAAGCGGATAAACCCGCCTGCGTAATCGTCCGTAGCGTATTGCTCGTACGTGCTTTGTGGGACTTCTCGAAAGCCCCAATAGCCCCGGCCGCGCGGGCCGAATTTCGCGCCGCACACCCCCGTCACGGCAACGGGTTTGGGCATGCCGAGCAAGTACCACACCGCGTCGAGCACATGCACGCCCATGTCGCGGAACGCGCCGCCGCCCTTTTGGATAAAGCCGAGATTCCACGCGGGAATGCCGCTTCGGCGCACGCTGCGCGCACGGGCGTAGTAGAGATCGCCGAAATAGCCCTTGCGCGCGAGGTCGCCCAAGTACTGGCACGGGTCGGAAAATCGGGTCGAGAGCGACATCATGTTGACCACGCCCGCGGCCTCGGCGACGTCCACGAGTTGCTTGGCCGCATCCTCGGAATCGGCCAAGGGCTTGGTCACCATCACGTGCTTGTCATTGCGAACCGCCTCGAGGGCGACGGGCACATGCCACTGATTGGGCGTGCCGACGAAAACCGCGTCGATATCCGGATCCTCGCACATGGCTTTGTAATCGGTGTAAAACCTCTGTTCGCCTGGCAATTCGCGGGCGAATTCATCCATCCGCTCCGGCAACAAATCGCACAGCGCGACGACCTCGCACCGCGCATTCGCGGCCAGGGCGCGGCCATTGGGCTTGCCGATGCCCATCCCCACGACGCACACGCGAACTTTTTTTGTGGACATTCTGCACTCCTTTTGTTGAATGTACTTGACGACAAAAACGCGCGGCCTATTATGCACAAAACCCGGCGCGTAACCAACGGAATTTTGTGGAAAGGACATCTCATGCTCACCTTGGAAGGCTGTCGCCATCGGCAACGGCGGTTTCGGGACGCCCTGGCAGTAGAGGGGATTGACGCGGCGATCATCACGGATTCTCGGGACATCTACTATTTCACCGGCGCGTTGTTGTGCGCGTACCCGGCATTTTGTTTTCCCGCGCTCCTCTACTTGGAAACCGATGGGGGATCGTGGTTGGCCGCATCCACGGGCGAAGGCGACGCGGCGGTGGACGAGCGCGTGGTCTATCCCTCGCATGTGCTCTACACGATGAATCCGGATCCCATGCGCTTGCTCGACGCGGCCGTGGCCCAAAAGTTGCGCGACTGCCGGGGCGTTTCGCGGTTGGGTTGGCAGCGGGAATCCATGCCCAAATTGCTCGCCGATACCGCAGCCGATGCTTTGGGCAGCGCGTGGACGGGCATCGACGATCTGTTGATGGCGCAGCAGATGAAAAAGGACGCGGATGAAGTCGCGCTCTTGCAAAAGGCGATAGACATTAGCCTATGCGCGTACGACCGCGTGCAAACCGCCATCGCGCCGGGCGCGAATGAGTTGGACGTGCTGACCGCCGGACAACGGGTCGCCCTCCACACAGCGGGCGAGGTGATCCACCACGGCGGGGATTACCAGTGCGGGCAACTGGGCGGGCCTGCCCGAGACCGCGCCATCTGTGACGGGGAATTGTACATCATCGACGCGCAGACCACGTACCGCGGGTATTGGTCAGACCTGTGCCGAACCTTTGCCGTGGGCGATCCCACGGATTTGCAGGCCTCGGTGTACGACCACCTCAAAGCGATTTTGTCGGATGTGCCCAATCTGGTCGAACCCGGCGGTCGCGGAACCGCGCTGTGGCAGGCCCTCGATGCGCGCATCCGCGAACACCCCCACCTGTCCGACATCGGCCTGATTCACCACGCGGGGCACGGCGTTGGCCTCCGCGCCCACGAACCTCCCGATCTCAACCGCGACAGAGAGGGCATTTTTGAAATCGGCACGGTCTTTTCCTGCGAACCCGGCGCGTACAGCGAAGCCCTCAACGGCGGCATTCGGCTGGAAAATACGTTTCAGGTGACGGAAACTGGGGTCGAGAATCTGACGGATTACCCGATGGTTTTGAAGCGAAATTAAGGAGTGTATCCATGGGCTTTTCCCATTGTTTGAACACCAGCACGATTCGCAACGCGGGGGTGTCGGTCGTCGATGCCATCGACATTGCGGCCGATGCGGGGTACGAGGGCGTCGAGTTGTGGGTGAGGGAAATCGACGACTGGGTTTCTGCGGGCGGCGCGCTGGGCGATATACGCGATAAAGCCGCCGATAGGGGGATTCAAATCGTCAATCTGATCGCGTTTTTCGAATGGGCCGTGCCCGAAGACGCGCCGCGTGCCAAGGGCATTGCAGAAGCCCGCCGCTGTTTTGAAATGGCGGACGCGCTCCACTGCGATTATGTGGCCGCGCCGCCTTATGGGATTCAGCACCGCGAGGTCGATCTGTTTTGCGTGGCGCGCCGCTATGCCGAATTGATCGACGCGACCGCCTGCTTTCGGGCCAAACCCCTGCTCGAGTTTTGGGGCATTGCACGAACTTTGGGCACCTTGGGCGAAGCCCTGTTCGTCGCCGCCGAATGCGGACGCCCCGACACCGTGTTGCTAGCCGATATCTATCACATGTTCAAAGGCAGCGGGCATTTTCACGGATTGGAACACCTGGGGCCGGGCAAATTGGGATTGGTACACGCGAACGATTATCCCGCCCTGCCCAAACGAGACGCCCTCACAGACGCGGATCGGGTCTATCCGGGCGATGGCCTGGCGCCCTGGCCCCAAATCACAGCCGGGCTTAAAAACGCGGGATACGATGGGATGCTGTCCTTGGAATTGTTCAACCCGACCTACTGGGCAAAGGGCTCTGTCGCCGTCGCAGAAGAAGGCCTGGCAAAGCTCGAGGCGTGTATCGACAGCGATGACTAGGAGAAACCCATCGATGGGCAAAGCGTCAAAAAACCGCCAAAACGAAAGGTACCACCACCTCCGAGAAGCGGCGGTTGCAAACGATGATCGCGTTCTGCCCGATTTGTACATGGATTTCAAAAACGTCTTTGGCATTGCAACTCCGAGCATTTATCGCGCAATCGCAAAGGGCGGTATAGATCGAATTGCCGTTGTCCCGCCAATCTATATCCAGCATCTCATGCAGAGGTTTTACAATTTTAGAGGCGGGATTGCTCTGCCAGATTAGCTCCGACAATCGGTTCTCCTTGTCGGAGCTTTTCGTTTTTTTATTTCGAGGCGATTTTCCCATAGGTGCATCGATGATCAAAAATATCTTTCGCAAGCCCGGCCGCGTTCCCTTCTATTACGGCTGGGTGATTTTGGTTTTTGCGGCGATTGCGATGGTGGCGACGCTGCCGGGCAGAACCGTTGGCATCGGCTTGATCACCGAACCGTTGATCGCGGATTTGGGCATCTCCCGCCTCGATTTTACAAAGATGAATTTCTGGGCGCCCATCATCGGGGCCTCGTTCAGCGCGATCTGCGGCGCGGCCATCGACCGCTTTGGGTTGCGCGCGGTGTCGACCGCCGTCCTCGGTATGTTGGCCGCGGTGGTCTTGCAATTTAGCCGCATCGCGAGCGCGGGTGCGTTGCTCGTTTTCCTCATTTTGATGCGCGGCATCGGACAAAGCGCGTTGTCCGTCGTGAGCCTGACCCTCGTCGGCAAGTGGTTCGTGCGGCGGTTGAGCATTGCCATGGGCATTTTTGCGGTACTGATGAGCGTGGGCTTTGCCATCGCCGTCGTCGTCGCGGGCGATGTGGTGTTCAACCGCGGTTGGCGCGTGATGTGGTCGGGCCTCGGCTGGATTTTGATGGTCGTCGCGGGCCTGTCCCTGCTCTTTGTCAGGCGCGATCCCGAATCCCTCGGCCTCACGACCGAAGGCGCGGCAGAGGACGGGCCGATGATCGGCTTCACCCTTAGCCGCGCACTTGGGACGCCTGCCTTTTGGGTCTTTGCCGTCGGCAGCGCGCTCTACAATTTGATCATCGCAGGGGTCTTGTTGCTCAACCAGTCGATCTTGGGCGAACTCGGGTTTGGCGAAACCGTGTTTCAATACGCGATGGCCGCGTTCATGGCGACCGGGTTATTGGGCAATTTTCTGGCCGGTTGGGCCGCGCGCCATTGGTCTTTGGGCAGGCTGATGACCGTTGCGATGCTGGCGGTCGGCGTTTATTTGCTCGCGTTTCCGCACTTGACGACCGCGGGGCAAGCCCTCTCACACGCCGCCCTGCTCGGGTTTTCGGGCGGCGTGGTCTCGGTGATCTTTTTCACGGCTTGGGCCGATATTTTTGGCCGCCGCCATCTGGGCAAAATTCAGGGGGTTGCACAGGTGTTCGCGGTCTTGGCGTCGGCAATCGGCCCCTGGTTTCTCGAAAGCGTGTTTCGCTCTGCGGGTACGTACGCGCCTGCGTTTTACGCGCTGGCGCCGGCCGCGTTGCTCGTCGCCCTCGCCGCGTGGTTTGTGAACATCCCCAAACCGGAGGACGCGCCTGCCCAATCCAACGGCAAAGCCCTTGACTTGAATGGGGAGATGGGATAAATTCAAGCGTTCACCCGCGGTTTTTGCGGTGCTGTGGTCGCTTATTTTTGGAGGAACAGAATGATTTGTAAGTCCGAGGGGATTCTCAAAGAAGGAGACGGAGAAACGTCTCAAAACGGTACTGAGTTCTTGGGCAAGGGATTGATGGACGCCCGCACGATTTTAATTTCCGATCCCGTAGATCACAAACTGACCGCCAAAGTAACGGCGCAGTTGTTGTTCTTGGATCACCAAGCCCCGGAACAGCCGATCAAAATTTTCATCAACTCGCCCGGCGGCAGCGTGTACGACGGGTTTGCGATTTACGACCTGATTCGGTTTATCCGTCCCACAGTCAAAATGATCAGCGCGGGCCTGTCGGCCAGTGCGGCGACGGTGATCATGCTGGCCGCGAAAAAAGAAGATCGGCTCGCCCTGCCCAATTCGCGCATTATGATCCACCAACCCTCCATGCAATTTCAAGGCGTGGCCGAAGACATTCGGCGCACGGCCGAGGAAGTCTTGAAAATCAAGCAAAAGATCAACGAGATGTACGCCCGCGAAACCGGTCAACCGCTCGAAAAAGTGCAGGAAGATACGGACAGAGATTACTGGATGAGTCCCGATGAGGCCGTGTCGTATGGCCTGATCGGCCGGGTCATAAATGGGTTTGACGAGATCGATGCGTAACCCCATCGCTACACGCTATTGCCCGAGAAAAGTCCCCGATGTAGGGGGCTTTTCTTTTTGCCATCCCAAAAAGCCATCGCGCCATGAATACCCTCGAAAACAAAGCTTTAACGCCCCACTGGCTGCCGCGTCTCTTCGGCGCGAAAAAGGCGGTCCTCGCAATATCGTCCGCTGGCCTGATATTGAAACGGAAAAACGCCGAACCCCGCAAAGTGCACATTGAAGACCTGACGCGAGAAACCGCATGGCATCGCGGGCGCCTGTTCTCGGAATTGGCATTGCAGACGGATCGCGGAACCCAACGGGTCAAGGGATTGCGCGCCTCAGAGGTCGCGGGGTTTTTCGACTGGTTGCGGGATTACCGGCATTGGTTGCGAGATGAACAGCAACTCGCGCCCGCGGTGGGGCAATGCGCCCGAGAGATCGACGACTTGTTGCAGGCGGGTTATCTGCGGCAATCCCGGTATCGGAAGGCCAAGGCACTGGCGCAGGCCCTGCTCCATCGCTTTCGCAACATACCGGCGGCGCGTTATTTGGATCGCGCCGTCCATGCGGATTTGTTGCTCATCCAAGAGGTCGCACACTGGACCGATCGGGATGTGGAAACATTTCGCGGGCAATACGTCGACCGCGTCAAAGAGCGATTCGCCGCCTATTTCGATCAGGTGGAGAGCAATCCCCTCATCGAGAGCCAGCGCGATGCGTGTGTGATAGACGAAGACAACAATTTGGTGCTGGCCGGCGCGGGCACGGGCAAGACCAGCACGATGGTGGCGCGGGCGGGTTTTTTGATCAAAAGCGGGCAGGCCGCACCCGATCAGATTCTCATGCTGGCCTTTGCAAACAAGGCGGCGCGAGAAATGCAGGAACGCTTGGACGAGCGCGTGGCTGAAAAAGGCATCGTCGCCAGCACGTTCCACAAACTGGGCATGGACATCATCGCGTCGGTCGAAAACGCGCGGCCCTCGATCTCGCCGCTGGCAGAAGACAGCGCGTTGCTCAACAAGCACGTCGATCTGTGGTTCGAGGAGATGCAGGCCGGGCCGCAATACAGACAACTGATTCTCGATTATTTTGGTAATTACCCGTATCCGGAGATCAATCCCTTTGACTTTGAAACCGAAGGCGAGTATCACGAGCATATTTCGGCAAATGAGTTTCGCACCTTCAAGGGGGAACAGGTCAAAAGCCTGGGCGAGTGTTTGATCGCCAATCGCCTATTCAGCCTCGGCGTCGACTATCAATACGAAGCCAATTACGAGCACGAGACGCGCGGGTTGGACTATCGGCAATACCAGCCGGATTTTTATCTTCCCGAGCACGGCATCTACATCGAGCACTTCGGCATTAAGCGCGATGGCAGCACCGCGCGTTTTGTCGATAGGCAGAAATACCACAGCGACATGGCGTGGAAGCGCGACCTACACGAGGAGCACGGGACGCGCCTCATCGAAACCTATTCCTACGAACAGTTCGAAGGCACCTTGCTCACGGGCTTGAAGGAAAAATTGACGCGGGCAGGCGTGAGCTTCAATCCCGTTTCGCCAGACGAGATGCTCGACACCTTGCGAGAATTTGGCGCGATTGGCGCGTTGACCCAACTGCTCGCGGATTTGCTGCGCAGGTACAAAAGCAGTTTGCTCGGTCCGGGGCAACTCGAGAACATCGATTCCGGTCCCCTTCAATACACCCTAAAAATTCTGTTGCCCCTGTGCGAGGCGTACGAATCCTTCCTCGCAAAAGACGGGCACATCGACTTTGACGACATGATCGGCAGAGCGCTCGAGTACGTGGAAACCGGTCGCTTTGTCCCCCGCTGGCGATATATTTTGGTCGATGAGTTTCAGGACATATCGGGCCCGCGGGCGCGCCTCGTCAACGCGCTGAAAGAATCCGCCGATGCGTGTTCCCTATTTTGCGTGGGCGACGATTGGCAATCCATTTATCGCTTTACGGGCAGCGACATTCGGTTCACCACGGAATTTGAGGCGAAATTCGGCCCCACCAAAATCACGGCCCTCGACAAGACCTTTCGGTTCAACGACAGCATTTGCGACATCGCCTCGCGGTTCGTGCTCGAAAACCCGGCGCAGGTCAAAAAATCTCTGACCACGCAGGTGACCGTCCAACGCCCTGCGGTCTCTTTGTTGCGCGAAAAAAAGCCGCGCGCATCGGATGGCGATGATCGCCTTCACCGCGTCTTGAAACGCATCGCCGCGCAGGACAAAGAAAGCCGTTCGGTCTATTTGCTCGGCCGGTTTCATTTGAATTTGCCAGACGCGGCTGAGATGGCGGCGTTGCGAAAGCGATACTCCAACCTGTCTATCGAGTCGAACACCATTCACGGCGCGAAGGGGTTGGAAGCGGATTACGTGGTCGTCTTGGGGCTCGAACGCGGCAAGTACGGATTTCCCTCGCAAAAAATATCCCATCCCCTGCTCGAAGCCCTGTTGCCCGCGCCAGATGAGTTTCCGCATGCGGAAGAACGCCGGTTGTTTTACGTCGCCTTGACCCGCGCCAAACAGCGCGTGTATTTGATCGTGGATATGGCGTCGGCGTCCGAGTTCGTGACCGAGTTGTTGGACGCCGGGTACCCGTTGGAACTCGACGAGTTTGAGACGTCTTTGACGCAAAAGGCCGCCCATCTCATCCGTTGCGTGAAATGCGAGACCGGCACACTCGTCGCCAGACGGGGAAAATCGGGGGTGTTTTACGGATGCAGCCATTACCCCTTGTGCAAACACGCCGAAAACGGATGCCAAAAGTGCGGCAACCCCATGCAGCGCGTCGACCGCTTCAAGGTCTGCCTCGATCCGGCCTGCGATTCATGGGTGCCGCTGTGCCCGGTCTGCGGCGCGGAAATGGTGCAACGCCGAGGCCGTTACGGTCAATTCTGGGGATGCAAAAATTACCGCGGCAAAAACGAAGGCTCTTGCCAACACACGGAACAACACATTTTTTTTCAGGCGGGAAGAGGGGAGAGGGAAGAGGCGGGGAGACGGGAGAGGGAAGACGGGAGACGGGAGAGGGAAGACGGGAGACGGGAGAGGTAAGAGGCGGGGAGAGGTAAGACGGGAGACGGGAGAGGTAAGAGGCAGAGGTCAGTAAGGGCGTAAAATTTTACGCCCTTACGCCCTTACAGAGAGTCAGAGGTCATCGTAGGGACAGGCCCCCGTGCCTGTCCGAAATAGCGACTCGTTGAATGTCCCAGTATATCGGTCAGGCGATAAGCGGTCCATCGTAGGGACAGGCCCCTGTGCCATTTGTACCAACTCATTCATTATCGGGATCGCTTTGCAGTTCCACCGTCCTTCAGAGAAGCCATCGCCAACCGTGCCCTCGCAAAAATCCATCACCGAAAGCCATCAGGCACAGCGCGCAAGTCCGTCTCGCAACCGACATCCATTTTGCAATCCCCTTTGCAGGCTGTCTCATGTCGTCCTGCTACAAAAGCGCTTTGCGCTGTGCTAGCCCCTCGGCGCATGAGAGCGGCATTTTTGAACTGCTCGGGCAGTTGTACCCCGCTCGCCTACTTTTTTTTGCTGTTGAAAAAAAGTAGGTCGCCGAAGGCATCGAAGGCAACTCACGATGCTTTAGAAGCTGTCTAAAAATTATTGGGACCTAACCCCCTAGCCCCCTTTCCTATGAGGAAAGGGGGAATAAAGGCCCTTATTCTTGGGTTTTAATCTGCGAAAAGCGAATGTTTTTGCGACGCTCTCAATGGCGGTGAGTTTTTAGATGGCTTCTTAGGACCAAAGTTGTTAGAAAAGCGCATACTACACGACAAAAAATAAAAAACCATGATGAGAAAGAGAAAAGTCTCTTTCGATATGGACTTGATTATCTGCAATATGTCCTTTTGAATATCCAAGACCACGCACGCACGTTCCAACGCGGTCTGAAAATCCTAAAAGAAGCGCGATTTTTACCCGATTCTTAGTTTTGTCGCGTAGTATGAGAAAAGCGAACAAGTCGGTGCTGATTTGTGCGTCTCAAAATTTGGTATCATTTAATTTGCGGAGTAATCAATGTCGTATAAGAGGGATTCCACGATGGTCTTGCCCAGCATGCGATTGGATGACAACGTGGTATTGGTAACCGGCGGCGGATCGGGTATTGGGCGGGCCATCGCGCTGGCGGTGGCCGAGGCGGGCGCAGATGTGGCCGTGTGCGAAGTGCCGCAAAAGATCGGCGCGTTGGACGGGGTGTGCGAAGTGATAGAACAGTTGGGACGCCGGGCATTGCCCTTGCCCTTGCACCTGCCGAATCGGGCGGATATCGACGCGGCGGTCAGCCGAGCTTTGGATAGGTACGGGCGGATCGACGTGCTGGTGAACAATGCGGGGGTCAATATCCCCAAAGACGCATTCGACGTCACCGAAGCCGATTGGGATGGGGTGATGGACGTGAACTTAAAAGGGTTGTTCTTTATGTCGCAGCGCGTGGCGCGATCCATGGTCGAAACGGGCGGTGGAAAAATCGTCAACATCGCATCGCAAAACGGGGTGGTGGGCTATTACAAACGCGCGGCGTATTGCGCGAGCAAAGCCGGTGTCGTCAATTTGACGCGCGTGTTGGCCGTGGAGTGGGCGCCCCATCGGATTGCGGTCAATGCCGTGGGGCCGACATTTATTTTGACCCCGTTGACCCAATCGACATTTGACGATGCCCAACTGCGCGAAGACGTGCTTTCCCGAATCCCCCTCGGCCGCGTTGGACAACCCGAAGACGTGGTGGGCGCCGTGGTGTTCTTAGCCAGCCCGGCGGCCGATCTCATTACCGGACATACCTTGCTGGTGGATGGCGGTTGGACCGCGTTGTAAAGCGAGATGGCAAAATGACGACAAACTCCGAAAACACCGGCCGAGGGCCGCTGTTCACCGATCCGGATCCGGATATGGCACGGGCGTTTTTCCGGCGGAAAAAGGGCGCGTTGACCGATAAGTTGATGTCCGTATCCGATGCCATCGCCCAGTTTGTCCACGATGGCGACTATGTGGCGTCTGGCGGATTTGGCGGCAACCGCATCGCCACCGCGCTGTTGCACGAGATCGTGCGGCAGGAGCGCGTGGACTTGGGATTTGCCGGCCATACCACTACCCACGATTTTCAGATTTTGGCCGCGGGGACGCGCAGTGGAAAGCGGATTTTGTCGCGGGTGGATGCGGCCTATATCGTGGGCTTGGAGGCGCGCGGGTTGTCCGCGCAGGCGCGGCGATTGATGGAGAGCGGCGAGGTCGGGGTGTGCGAGTGGACGAACTACGCGCTGGCCTGTCGGTTTCGGGCCGCGGCAACGGGCGTGCCTTTTTTGCCGATTCGCAGCATGTTGGGGACCGATACATTCAAAGAGAGCGCCGCCAAAAAAATCGCGTGTCCCTTCACGGGCAACCCCCTGATCGCCGTGCCCGCGCTGTATCCCGATGTGGCCCTCATCCACGTACACGAAAGCGACAGGTACGGCAATTGTCGCATTCGGGGCATCACCGTCGCCGATTGGGATTTGCCCCGCGCAGCCAAATATGTGATTGTGAGCACCGAGCGCGTTGTGAGCACCGATGAGATTCGCCGCGAACCCAATGCCACGGCGATCCCCGCGTTTTGCGTCGATGCCGTGTGCCACGTCCCTTGGGGCTCGTATCCCGGCAACATGGCAGGCGAATACTTCTCTGACGAAGCGCATCTCAAGGCGTGGCTAGACGCCGAGCGGGACGCCGACACCTATCGCGCATTCTTGGACGAATACCTCTACGGCGCCGATCGCTTTGAAACCTATCTCAAAATCTGCGGTGGAGAAACTCGCCTGACGGCGTTGCGGAGGATGGAAAATGGCGGTTAATTCCCCTGCCCGAGAAAGACGCGGACCGAGTTACTGCGTCAGCGCAAATCGCGAAAGGGAGAACCGATGGGACGGCCCCTGAAAATTATCAATCCCCCACCGCCAATCGCTCGTTTATGTCAGCGGAATGAATAGCTGGATTACGCGCTGCTATTAGGACAGACACAGGGGCCATTTGTACCAACTAATTACTCTGTAAATTAAGTTATCCTCAATTTTGATACGTAGCAACCCGCACCGACGTGGCTCACTTTTCTAAAACGTTTGGTCCTAAAAGCATCGTGGGTTGCCTTTGATGCCTTCGGCGACCTACTTTTTTTCAACAGCAACAAAAAGTAGGCAAAAAATGCCGCTCTCATGCGCCGAGGGGCTAGGCACAGCGCAAAGCGCTTTTGTAGCAGGACGACATGAGACAGCCTGCAAAGGGGGTTGCAAGATGAATATGGGTTGCGAGACGGACTTGCGCGCTGTGCCTGATGGCTTTCGTTGATGAACTTTTGGGATGGCACTTTGGCGATGGTTTATTTGAAGGACGATGGAACTGCAAAGCGATTCCGATCATGAATTAGTTGGTACAAATGCACGGGGGCCTGACCCTACGGATGATGGGAGCAGGGCCTCCCGTCTCCCGTCTCCCGTCTCCCGTCTCACCTCTCACCGCTTTTAGCTATGTACAATGCAATGGAACTGATGATTTGCGCGGCGTCTCGGTTGTTGGAAGATGGCGCGAGTGTCGGCGTTGGCACGGGCGCGCCGTGTGCGGCGGCGATGCTGGCGCAAAAGACGCACGCGCCGGAGCTGTTGGTGGCGTTTGAAGCGGGCGGGTTGGCCCCGGTGTTGCCCGCCATGCCGATTTCCGTGGGCGATTCGCGCACCACGCATCGCGCCTTGATGGCGACGAGCATGTGCGACATCATGGAAACGTGCCAGCGCGGGATGATGGACTACGCCTTCTTGGGCGGGGCGCAGATCGACGCGTACGGCAACCTAAATTCCACGGTCATCGGCGATTACCAAAGACCGAGCGTGCGGTTTCCGGGTAGCGGCGGCGCCAATGATTTTGCGAGTTTTTGTTGGCGCACCCTGATCATCACACAGCACGACCGCAGGCGCTTTGTGGAAAAGGTGGATTTTTTGACCACGCCCGGTTATCTCACCGGGCCGGGCGCGCGAGAAGCGGCCGGGTTGCCCAAAGGCGGCGGGCCCTATCGCGTGATTACGGACTTGGCAGTGCTGAGTTTTTCAGAAAAGACCTGTCGCATGCAGGTCGAAAGTCTGCATCCGGGCGTGACGTTTGAACAAGTGCGGGAAAACACCGGGTTTGACTTGGGCGGGATCGTCTATGTCCCAGAAACCGTGCCGCCCACTAAAGAAGAGTTGCGCGTTTTGCGCGAAGAGGTCGATCCCAACGGGGTCATCATCGAAAGGTGAAAGGATTATCGCGTGTCAGATCGTTTTTTGAAAGCGTGTCGTCGGGAATCCGTAGATGCCACGCCCGTGTGGTTCATGCGCCAGGCCGGGCGGTATATGAAGGCGTATTGGACGTATCGCAATCGCTACGATTTTCTCGACATGGTGAAAACGCCCGAAGTGGCAACGGCGATCACCATGCAACCGGTGGACGCCTACGACGTGGATGCGGCGATCATTTTTCAAGATTTGTTGCCCATTCTCGAAGCGATGGGTTTGGATTTGGACTACGTCAAAGGCGAAGGGCCGGTCATCCACAACCCCATTCGCACGCGGGCCGACATCGATGCGTTGACCGTGAAGCCCGCCGAAGAAGCCATGCCCTATACCGGCGAAGCCATTCGGATGGCCGCTGCAGAGCTCGAGGGTCGCATACCGCTCATCGGCTTTGCGGGGGCGCCCTTCACGCTGGTCTGCTATGCGGTAGAAGGCGGTTCGTCGCGCAATTACGAAATCGCCAAGGGGCTGATGTACGGCGATCCAAAACAATGGCATCGCCTGATGGATCTCATGGCCTCGGCCATCGCCGATTCCCTGCTCGCGCAAGCCGACGCGGGCGCCCGCGCCTTGCAGGTCTTCGACAGTTGGGTCGGCGCGTTGAGTCCCGCCGATTACCGCGAATACGTCTTGCCCCATTCGCAAAAGGCCCTCGCGATGGTCAAACAAAACACAGACGCCCCGCTGATCCACTTTGGCACGGGCACGGCGGGTCTCCTCGAATTATTGCGAGAAGCAGGGGGCGACGTCATCGGCGTCGATTGGCGCGTCGATCTCGATCTCGCTTGGGATCGCTTGGGTAGCGACATAGGCGTACAGGGCAACTTGGACCCGGTGGTGTTGTTCGCGCCTTTTGAAGAGGTCGAGCGACAGGCGCGCCGCGTGCTCGATTCCGTTCGAGGCAGGCGCGGGCACATTTTTAATTTGGGCCACGGAATTTTACAGCACACCCCCGTGGAAAACGTGCGAAACTTGGTCGACTTTGTACACGAGTACACCAAAAAATAAAACGGGTTGGGTTCGCGCGAAGGTCGCGGGTTTGGGCCATGGCGGCGAATCGACAAATTGACGCATCAAAACAATGTCCCATCCGAGTCGCGCAAGCGATTTCAGATGGGACTTTTTTATTGGGAGAACGCGAATCAAGAGAAGTGAGTAAAAGCAACAGTCTATCGAAAACACGCAGTATCTAAAGCAGGCAAATACAAATCACAATGCTTATACACTTTCCAAGGCGGGCAATACCCACGCGGGCACCGCCCTCGACGATGCTTAAGAAGCCATCTAAAAATTATTGGGACCTACCCCCCCGGCCCCCCTTCCTGCGAGGAAGGGGGGAATCAAGGCGTCCTATTTTCGCGCTATGTATGGTTTTGACCTGCGAAAAGCGAATGCTTTTGCGACGATCTCAATGGCGGTCCGAGTTTTTAGATGGCTTCTAAGCCAACGTGGGAGCCGTCCAACGCAAAGCCTGCGCTGGCGTGTTTTGATCAGCCTCCGATGCTTCGGATGCACCGGCATTGAAGCGGTCGACTTTAATCTGCACGCCGATTTTCAGGCCCTCGGTCGAGCACATCTTCGACAAAGGCGCGCAAGACCTCGGCGGTGCTCCACGCTTGGGCAAAACAACCCCGCGGCGCATGGGGTGGATCCCCGTCGAAAATTTCAGAGATGTGGCCCAAGCCCGATTCCCGAACATGTCGCCGCAAAGGGCGCAACATGCGTCTCGCAATGGCCCGCGCATCGGCATCTGCGCCGTGGATGCGAACCCAAGCGGCGATAAATGGGCCGATGAGCCAAGGCCAAACCGTGCCTTGGTGGTACGCGCTGTCGCGGCTGTGTGGATCCCCGCCATACGTCCCGCGATATGCCGGGTCCGCAGGCGAGAGGCTCCGCAGCCCGTAGGGCGTGAGCAACTCGCGCTCGACCACCTCGAGAACGCGGCGTTCACGGGCCGCACAAAGCATGCGATGGGGCAGGCTGAGGGCGAAGATCTGGTTGGGGCGAATCGCCGCGTCCGGACCCGTATCGGTCAGACAATCGTAGAGAAAATCCGCGTCCGGGTTCCAGAACGCATCGGCAAAGCACGCGGCTGTGTTCTCCGCGAGATCGGCGTATTCGACACACAGCGCGGTTTCGCCATATTGACGAGCCAAGCCGCGCATCACACACAGCGCGTTGTACCACAGTGCGTTGACCTCAACGGGTTTGCCACCGCGCGGGGTGACGACCCAGTCGCCGATCTTGGCGTCCATCCAGGTGAGTTGCACCCCAGGCGCCCCCGCGCAGAGCAAGCCATCTCGATCCAAATGAATATCGTAGCGCGTTCCCCGAACAAAATGGCGGATGATGTCTTTCAACGCCGGCCAGAGGGTTTTATGCACGAACGCATAATCGGCTGTATAGGCCAAAAAGCGATCCACCGCATAGACGTACCACAGGGTTGCATCCACGCTGTTGTAATCGGGCGCGGCTGCGGAATCGGGAAATCGGTTGGGGATCATCCCCCGGTCGCAGAAGCGCGCATAGTGGGCGAGGATGTCGCGGGCGTCGTCAAACCGGCCCGTCACCAACGCGAGGCCGGGCAACGCGATCATGGTGTCGCGGCCCCAATCCGTGAACCACGGATACCCCGCGATGATCGCGGCGCGGGCGTTTTGGGATTTGACGAGAAAGGCGTCTGCACTGAGACCGAGCGGGATGCGGCCGGGAACGGTTTGGGCGATGTTGCGTCTGCGTTCTCTCTCGGCCTGCCGAAGGTCGTCGATCTGCTCGCAGGGGATCGGATCGAGGCTGGCGATCACCTGCGCGGATTGGCCTGCATCCAGATCAAAGGTCAATTCCCCTGGGCAGTATAAGTCCTCCTGGCTGTCCAAGCCTCGGTGGGCTTCCACCGCGTATTCAAAATTGTAATACCACATGCCCCGCGTTTGAAAATGTCCGTCGTGCGCGAGGTGCAAGGGCGGAAATTCGGGATAGGGCTGGAGGCGAATGAGGCCATCGCGGATATCGACCTCGCCATTGAGCGCGGGGTTTTGCCGCGTTAGGTGGTGGTAATCGCGGAACGCGATAAGCGGCCGCAGGGTGAGCCTGACCGGGCGATCGACCGGGCCATACGCGATGGCCGTGGCGTTTTGGCCGTGGATCATGAAGACCTGTTTTTCGAGACGTAGCCCGCCGACGCGATAGGTAAAGATGGGATGGGGATCCAGGCGGAAGCCTTCGAGATGCCGATACCCGTGCGGGTGGATGGCGCCCGCATAGCGGTTGGTGCTCAATTCAAACGCCCCCGCGCCGGGCAAGACGAGCGTTTCTTCGAGTTTGGACAGGGCGACAAACCGACCGTGCGCGTGTGCTGGCGCGAGCAAGCCGTGATACCGCCGCGTGTTCATGCCGATGATGGTCGCGCATGCAAATCCGCCGATGCCGTTGGTCTCGAGCCATTCCCGCCCCATCGCCTGATCGAGATCGCGGCATATTTCTTTTTTTATGCAAATGTGCATAATCGTCCTTCCCTTGGCCTATTCCTCTGCTGTCCTTGACAGCGGCCCTTTTTGTGTCTATTAATATTTGCCGTGAATTTCTTCTGTATTTTTATTTTTTAATGAGGAGCCGCCACCGTGAATTTAGACCGTTGCTTTGCCGATTACAAATCCGATAATCGCGCTTGGATCACCTTGATAACCGGCGAATATTATCCCGATATTTTACCCCGAGCTTGCGAACTCTATAAACCCGTTCTGGTGGTATTTGGACACGTATTGCGTTCCGCGCATTCCGCAACGGATCTTTTTTTGCGTTTGAATGATGAGCGTCCTTTGTGGATGCGTATCCAACTGATGCGCGTATTTCGGAAATACGTCAGCCCAAATACACCTGTTGAGATGCTCAAAAGAAAATCTTCGGCCCAACAGATATGCGATGAGTTTGGTGGACAATTTAGGGCAATTTCAGAAGTGCAAAAGGCTTTTGAAAGTCGTCCATTACCCGATGAAGCATTGTGTGCTGTCCTGTGGGAGTACAAAGATCGAGGAAAAAAAGGCTATGACCTGACAGAGCGGATATTTCAGCTTTTGCGAGAAAAATTGCCGCAATTAACAATTGTTGGCCCTGAAAGAGCGGGTAAGGATATATTACTCGGCGACATTTTTGAGAATTACCCCAAACCGGATAGACCCGTTGATTTTGTAATATTGGAAAATGAAAAACCTCTGGCTGTGGGCTTGGCGCGTTATGATTCAGATCGAGGAGGTGCCCAAGAGGATGATCGCACCGGACAGTATCGGGATTGCGCTCGAGAAGTCATTGCATATACAGATGCACATGGGATGAATACGAAAGTCATTTTTGTAAATGATGGACCAGGCTTGTTATTGGGTTCAATGTGGGATGATTACGCTTATATTGAGGACACCTGGAACAGGCGTGTCAAAGTCGTTACATTGCGTATGATTGCAGATCGAATTACCCCTGAATGGCTGGTTGAATAATTTGGTAAGGAGACAAAAATGGCTATTGGTGTTCCGCAAAAAAAAAGAACGAGCGAGAAAACCGCGAGTCTGAATTATTCGGGCAAAAAATCTGCATGCGCGATCATGCAAACGCCAAAATCAGAATTGATAAACATGAGGAAGCAATGCGAACGAGACACTCGGAATTTTCTCTTTTTTGGTGATAACCTTCCGATTATGGCGAACCTTTTAGACGACGATGAGATCGCTGGAAAAGTTCGGTTGGTTTATATCGATCCGCCTTATTCAACGCAGACATCTTTCCACTCCCGCAAACTCTCTCCCGCTTATGAAGATCGTTTAACAGGCGCGGAATTTATTGAATTTTTGCGTGCTCGATTGATCATGCTTAGAGAATTATTGGCAGAAGATGGTTCAATTTATCTGCATCTGGACGAAAAAATGATCTTCCATCTCAAAGTGATTATGGATGAAATATATGGCGCGGACCATTACAAAAACTGCATCGTTCGAAAAAAGTGCAATCCCAAAAACTATACGCGCAAGAAGTATGGCAATATTTCGGATTATATCTTGTTCTACACAAAATCGGATCGATACGTTTGGAATCGCCCCATAGAACCCTGGACGGAAGACAGGGCATTAAAAGAATATCCATGTAGAGAGGTGAAAACGGGACGCAGGTACAAAAAAGTGCCGATACATGCCCCGGGCATTCGCAATGGCGAAACCGGAAAGCCGTGGCGAGGGATGCTTCCCCCGCCCGGCAAACACTGGCAATACACGCCCCAAAAATTGGATATGCTCGACTCAGAAGGCAAAATTTACTGGTCTCCAAACGGCAATCCCAGGCGAAAAGTTTATCTCGATGAAAACCCAGGCGTGTCCGTGCAAGATGTGTGGCTCAATTACCGCGATGCCCACAATCAAAATATCAGAATTACCGGGTATCCAACGGAAAAGAACCCCGAACTTCTCAAGCGCATTATAGAGGCATCTTCAAATCCCGATGACATCGTTTTGGATTGTTTTTGCGGTTCTGGAACGACTTTGGAGGTCGCGCATCGGCTCGAGAGAAGATGGGTTGGCATCGATAACAGCTCGGAGGCCATAGGCACTGTCTTAGACCGCTTTGCCAACGGTACAAAAATAATGGGAGATTTCGTTTCAAAGGGAAAGAATACAAGAACGACGAAAAATCAGCTCCCTTCCCTTTTTGAATCTCTGGAATGCGACCGGGAAACGAGCGCGTCAAAGCACAGACCCATCGAAAATTTCTCATTCATGGCAGACGCAAAATGTGCAAAAGAAATTGAACATGCGGTCGATTAAACAGAAGCCATGACGGGTTTTCTTCCCCTCATTAAAAAACCAGAAGGTGTAATCAGAGAGATGGAATAATGGCATCAAACGCGAGCCAACTGGCTTTTGATTTTTCCGGTCATGCGCGGGAAAAATCGGGGGACTACCCGACTTCTTTCGCAGAGGATATCAAAAATTTCAATGCGTTTGGCAAAGAGACGATTGTGACTTCGACCGAGGCCGAACAGGTGGCAGGGGATTCGGGATGCTCTCGGATCCGCGTCGAAACGTATGTGAACGAATTTTGGACGTCGAAACAACGCGCCGCCGAGCGCGAACGGCGCCTCGTCGTCCCGCCCGATAGCGAAGGCGAAACGCGCCCCGGTTGCGATGCCGATGCGGTCGATGTCTGGAATCGCACGGCGTCGCGGTTGCATTTTACGCTCGATTTCCGGATCAACTCCCAAAGCCTCACCGCTTGTCTCACACCTGCCAAAGCGATTGGCGGTACAGCGTGGCCGAATTTCTTACCGAAGCGCGACGAGTGGATTCTACCCCTCGTCTTGTGGGCCAATACCACTTTGGGCCTCTTGTCCTTCTGGTGGATCGGAAGCCGCCAGCAACAGGGCCGAGCGCGTTTGACGATCTCCCAGTTGCCCCGCCTGACCGTGCTGGATCCGCGCGCCTTAAGCCCGGCGCAACTCGCCCGCGCCGAGGCGATCTTCGAGCGATTCAAGGCCGCGGCGTTTCTCCCGGCCAACGAGGCGTATCGCGACGCCGCTCGCCAAGCCCTCGATCGCGCCGTCTTGATCGACCTCTTGCACCTGCCCGAATCGACCCTCGAACCCCTCGCCCTCCTGCGCGACCAATGGTGTGCCGAGCCGAGTGTGCATGGGGGTAAAAGCACGCGGATTTCTACTCAAATGGGGATGCCGATTCAAAAGGAAGAGCGACAAATGTGGCGGGAACGCATTTTGGGACGCTATTTGCAAAACGAAATCTCCCGCGCTGAAGCCATAGAAGCCGTAGGCGTGAATTGGGTAGAACTGTCCGAACGCCAGCACGAGGCGATGATGGAGGATATCGCGTGGGCTATGGGCAGGTAGAAAGTGCCCTTGAGCAGTTGGGCTGATTGGTCAATATCCAGACAATTTCCGTTTGTAATTTGCGGCGCGAATGGTTATCGTAATACGGCTTGACGCGGTACTTAAAATGCCTTAAATTTTCTTTGTAAGATGGCTACCCAACTGTAGTCTTTGCCGAAAGGACTAATGCGATGCAACCCGCCAAATTTATTTTTAACAAAATCGGCCCCATAAAAAAAGCCGAACTGGAATTAGGCGACATCACGATCATTGCCGGGCGCAACAACACCGGCAAGACGTATCTGGTGTACACGCTTTACGGCTTTCTGAAACAGTGGAATAGTCAAAGGACTATGTCGCCAAAAATAAAAAAAATAGTCGAAGAAGTGATGGATAAGGGTCGCTTCAAGCGCACCGTAGATAGAGAAACGCTCGATCGAGAGCGAAAAAATATAATCCGGGGCTTGACCCGTTTCTTCTCGCAGGAAGACTTGTCCGACGTGTTCAGTTCTCCACGCGACGCTTTTGAAAAATCCGCTATCGAAGTGGAACTTCCCGGTGAATTTCCCCAAAATTTACAGATGGATATTTCTTTTCCAAAAGGTGGCGGTGTTTCAATCCAGTACGATGGAACCGATATTATCGCAATCGATAAAAACGCAAGAGAACAGGAGAACGACGACGACTTTTTTTCTTTTTTTCTTTTGTTTTTGTACCGTCAATTTCTGTTTCCAGAACTGTCTCTTGATCCGTTCATTCTCTCTGCCGAACGCTTTGGTATTTCGCTTTTCTACAAAGAACTCGATTTTACCAAGAACCAGTTGGTGGATTATTTGCAGAGAATGGGCGATAAGAAAGATAGAGAGCGCATTTCTCCATATCTTTTTCTAGGTAGAACGACCAGTCGCTACGCGCTCCCCATAAAAGACAACATTGACTACACCAGAGACATATCCAATCTGAAAAGACAAAGAAGCGAGATTTACGACGACAAATTGTTTGATAAAATCAAGGACATGATGGGAGGATATTATAGCAGTGCCAGCGATGACATCGCATTTATCTCCAGGCGCAAAGGACGTAGCTTTAATCTCCCGTTGCACATCGCGTCCTCCTCAGCGCGGGGCCTGTCTGACTTGTATTTTTACCTGCGTCATGTAGCAGAAAAAAATCAACTCGTCATCATCGACGAGCCAGAGAGCCATCTCGACACGGCCAACCAAATACTACTGGCGAGATTGTTGGCGCGGATGATACAATGTAACCTGAAGGTTCTGATAACCACTCACAGCGACTACATCATCAAGGAAATCAACAATCTCATTATGCTCAATAGGCTTAGAAAAAAAAAGAAGGTAGCTAAGGATCTGGGGTACAAAGAAGACGACTTTATCGAACCGGACGCAATTCGGGCGTATGTCGCAGAGGGAGACAGCTTGACCCAGTGTGAAATTGATGAATTTGGCATCGACATGCCCGTCTTTGACAAAACCATTGATGAAATCAACCGTACCTCAATCGAGCTCGCATCGCACCTTGAAGAAGATGGGGATGAGTGAAATGGCGATAAATTCGGTATTGAAGAGAGTTCTAAAAAAAAAATTTGTGGAGACGCCAAAAAAAAATAAAACTATCACCCTTTGGGAAAAGAAGCAGGACGTCGATATGGAGGTGGAGATAGTTACACAGTCCGCGGCTGTCATCGCGATACGAATGGGGGATAAGAATCACTTGCCAATTATGCAAGATGGTCGGTGGAAGCGGGTATGCGACTATCTGTTAGTCGTCGAATCAGCCGATGAAATTCACGCCGTTTTCATTGAATTGAAGAAGAACCTTGCACAAAAGGGGAGAGCAAGTGAACAGCTACGGCGATCCCTCCCACTTTTGGTGTATCTTCTTTCCGTCTGCAAAATTGAGGATAATAGCATCGACACAACGCGGTTAAACACTAATTATTTTATTTTTGGACAAAAAAAGCAGAAAAATATCGACAAGGAATCGGTGAGAATTGATAATAATAAAATAATTGAAAAGAAGCTGTACAAGGGGATCGAAATTGCGACATCGACCCATACGAGCTTCAAGCTTGATGAATTGACAAACCCCAAGTGAGGAAGGTAACATGACAAAAACTGCACCAGATCCGGGATTGGAACCGACCTTTCCGAGTGGTACGCCTGCTTCGGGATACCACCTGTCGGATTCGTTAGACTGGTCGAGCTTTTCGGCACAGGTGAAAAACCGAGTGGTTCTCGTTCCAGTTCACATGCAAGTGCTGGCGAATCCCGAATCGCACCAAAAAATTGATATGCCATCCAAAGGTAGAGATGGATAATCTCTTGTGATATAGCCCGATAGATCGCGCCCTCTACTCGTCCAAGCGGCGAAGGATGAACACGCCGTTTTGTCCAATAACAATGCCCTTCTCCCCAGTTCGGGAGGAGGGCTTTTGCGTAAAGAAAAAAATGTCGGGTTGATATTTGCATCGAATTTGGGTATTATTTCGTCTCATCGCCAATCGCACATCCATCAGCAACGGAGGAAACGCATGGCTGTCATCAACACGATGGAAGACCTCATCCGCTTATTAGATGAAAAACCCAAGAGACGCGGCCGTGTGACCATCCTCGCCGATGAGCCAGATATTCCCAAAACCGCGTTGCTGAGCGAAGCCGCGCTTGCTGAAGATTGGAATCGCCCAGAGGAGGATGACGCCTGGTCGCACCTACAGCCGGCGCCATCGTCTTAGGAGCGATGTGCGAGGACGGGCGAGGAGCCATTGATGGGGCAACTGAACGAGAGGAGGAACGAGTGAGAGCAGCGCGTGTTGTCGCGCATCGGCGGATCGAGATGTTCGATGCCGATGAGCCAGAGATCGATGGCTTTCCAAAGGGGTCGATCAAAGTGAAGACGCACATGACCGCGATTTGCGGATCGGATTCCCCTCGGTTTGTCTTGAAATACCCAGCGGATGCCTATCCCTTGAACATCGGGCTGTCCATTCACGAGTGCATCGGCACGGTGGTCGCGTCTTCGTCCCCCAGGTTTGCGCCCGGGGATTTTGTGCAGGCGCGTCCCACAGCGGGCATCGGGGGGTTGGCCGAGTATTATATCTCCAACGAAAATGTGGCCGTGCATCTCGTCGATTTTGAACCCCGCGATGAAATGCTGATGTCGCAACCCTTGGGCACGGTGATTTGGGCGTGCCGCAAATTGGGCAACATCATCAACCGCGACGCCGTGGTCGTAGGGCAAGGGCCAATGGGGTTGTTGATGACGCACATGTTGAGTAACTTAGGGGCGAGGACTGCGGTCGCCGTGGATACCGTGGATTTTCGCCTCGAAGCCGCCGAGAAGATGCGCGCAACCCATGTGCTCAACCCGGACAGAGACGACGTGGTGGCCGGGGTCAAAGAAATTACGCAGGGGCGCATGGCCGATCTCGTGGTGGAAATGGTGGGGCACAACCAAGACACCGTGAACCTGTGCCTGGATTTGACCAAGCGTTTGGGCACTGTGCTCGCTTTCGGGGTGCCGGATGACGATGTGTACGCGTTTCACTACCGGGACTTTTTTCGCAAGAACATCACCTTGATCGGCTCTGTGGGGCCGGATTCCCCGAATGACTATCCCCTTGCGATGGACATGATCGCGCAAGGACGCATCGATGTTTCGCCCTTGATCACGCACCACTTGCCATTTGCGGACGTGCAAAAGGGCTTTGAGTTGTTCATCGATCACCGAGATGAGGCGATCAAGGTCGTGTTGGATTATGGGGAGTGACACCAATCAGGAGGTTTTCATGCAAATGACACCAGCGCAGAAGCGACAGTTTTATCGGGATGGCTATGTGCTCGTGCGCGGGGCCGTGCCGAAGTTGATGGCCGATGACGCGCGGCGCGCCATTAACCGACACATGGGGTCTCGCCCCCTCGCGCCGGGGAGAAACCCGGGGTTGAGCGATCGGCCGGTGATCGCGGATTTGTTCAACAAATCGCCGCTGTGGTCGCTGTGCGAATCCGTCGTGGGCAAGGGGAAATTGATCCCGCCGCGGGCGGGCAATGTGAAGCTCAATTTTCCCGATGCCGAGGAACGCCCCCTCACGCGCGGGCACCTCGATTTGGGCGGCAAGTTGAAGGACGGGTTGTTGAGCCGCGGCATGACCTTGTTGGTCGTGGTGTTGGTTCACGATGTCCCGCGGCCGTTTATGGGCAATTTCTGTTTTTGGCCCGGATCGCATCGCGCCTATGAAGCGGCGTTTCAACAAGACCCCGATTACGTGGCGACCGCAAAGGCCAATCGCCGGATACCGGATCTCGATTTGCCCCACGAACCCATCCAATTTACGGGCAACGCGGGCGATGCGGTGATCTGCCATCACCAGATGTATCACAACGCGGGGCCGAACCACTCGCCCGATATTCGCTATGCCGTGATTTTCAGGCCCAGGCACATCCACGCCCGCGAAAACGGCACGGATGCGATGGCCGATATTTGGCGCGAGTTTGAAGGGTTAGGCGATATCCGACAAGCGGCGATGGCGGTTTAGGCGTTTGTTTTTTCATATCTAATCCCCTGTTCTCCAATGCAGATCAGGGGATTTTTTGGCGTTGACACATGATATTCTGTCATCTACTATGCGTGGGCTTTCGACATCCGCGTAGGGACAAGCCCCGTGCCTATCCGAAATAGCAACAGGAGTTACAGGAGATTTGCAATGCAGACGAAGGTGTTTGGCAGAACCGGATTGCGCGTGCCCATCGTCGGGTTTGGCACGGCATTTCTCGGGCGCGTGATGGGCGCGGATGGCGGCTTGTCTGCGCGGATTGACGAAGACGCAGGCGAGGAGAATGTGGTGGCTGCGATTGAGGCCGGGTGTACGCTGATCGATACGGCGCCGCTCTACGGGAGCACTGCGAGCGAAAAAATCATCGGGCGCGTGTTGCGCGAGCGGCCCGACCTAGCCGCAAAGTGCACGGTGACGACCAAGGTGGGCAATTTGCCGGACGGGCACGATTATTCTTACGATGGCGTGATGCGGCAAGTCGAAGGCAGTCGGGCGCGCTTGGGGATGGCGGCGTTTGACGTGCTGTACATCCACGACCCCATGGATTTTCCCATGCAGCAGGTCATGGCAAAAAACGGCGCGCTCGGCGCACTGCGAAAATTGCAGGATGAGGGCGTGCTACGCTTTGTGGGCATTGCGGCCAATGACCCCGAGTCCAATGGCCCGTACATCGAAACCGGCGAGTTCGACGCGGCGGTGGTGCCCGATGCGTGGAGTTTGCTGAATCGCACCGCAGACGCGCTCATTTTTCCCGTTGCCGAAAAACACGATGTGGGGATCGCCCTTGCCACGCCGCTCGAGCGCGGGTTGTTGGCAACGGGCCCCATACCCGGGCGGTCTTATGTGAATCGCAATTTCAGCCGGGCCGCGTTGGATCGCGTCGGCAAAATCCAAGCCCTGTGCGCGGATTACGGCATCCCACTGGTGGCCGCGTCTTTGCAGTGGTGTACGCGGCATCCCCTCATTGCGACCACCCTTTGCGGCGGGCGCGACAAAGCCGAGACCCTCCAAAATGCCGAAGCGGGTAGCGTTGACATTCCCGAAGCATTTTGGGACGATCTGCAACCGTTGCTCAAAGACTGGGATCGGGAGCATGTGGTGAAGGTGGGGAAGGCGGGGAAGGCGGGGAGACGGGAGAGGTGAGACGGGAGACGGGAGAGGTAAGACGGGAGAGGGAAGACGGGAGATACTCTCTTAAAGTTCAAGGGGTTTGGGGGGTGGTTCGATAGAATTTTTCGCCCTCAAAATCTTGGTCGTGTCGGAACATCCCCCAAATTGAATGCAACAACTTTCGCATCACCGCAACGATGGCCTGCAAAGGTTTCTTCCCTCGCTCCATGAGTTTGTCATAGAAGGCTTTGACCCGGGCTTGGTGTCTGCTAGCGACCAGCGCAGGCATATACAGGGCATGGCGGAGGTACTTATTGCCGGTTTTGGAGATGCGTCTGGCGGGATTGGCGGTTCCGGATTGTCTCGGTTTGGGGTCCAGTCCTGCGTGTGCGACCCATTGGGCCGGTGTCATATCTTCGGGCAAGAGTGCCACCTCGGCCAAAATTCGCAAGGCACTTTTTTGGGCGATGCCGGGGACGGAACAGAGGCGTTGATAGGCACGCTGGAGCGTCTCGTCCTGCTCAATCAACTTCAGGGCTTGGGCTTGCAAGTGCTGGATGCGGCGTTTCAGGTGGCGAATATGAACCGCAATATCGCGGGCGATAAGGCCGGTGCTACCGATGTGGTAGCCTTGGGCATGGGCGCGGCTGTGCTCGCGGATGATCGCTTGGGTGAGTGGGTTCACCCGTCTCATCACCGCTTGCCGTTGCAAGACGCGCTCGCTCGGCGGTTGCCAAGCCACAAAGGGCATGCGCTGGGCATAATCAAGGATCATCACCGCATCGAGTTTATCCGTCTTGGCGCGTTGCATGCGCGCATGCGCGTAATTGCTCATCGCCTTGGGATTGACAACCATGACTTGCGTGCGGCGGTGATGATGCAAAGCCAAAGCCACCTGAAGGCTATAAAGCCCCGTCGCTTCGAGGCCGACACAGACGTGCCGCCCGCCCTTGGTCAACGCCTTGAGCAAGCGCTTATGCGCCTGCGGGGTGTTGTCAAAGGTCATCGGCTTGATGGCTTGCCCCGGTCTAGCCAAGGCAACGTTGAGGGTGCGGGCACTGACATCAATGCCGGCAAATGCGGGTTGGGATTTCGACATCGTGGCCTCCTGTGGTGAGGGGTCTCTAAGGTGTGTGCGCTCGGCTCGAGTCCCGACCTTTCACACCGCGCCTACCGACCTTGTCTATGCAGCCTCAATGGACTTAGATACTCTTCGGTATGGACTCGGTGGTCGGGGGGCCTATCTCCCTACAAGGTCAAGGCCTTCAGAGGCGAGCGGCCTGCCCCGAGCTGAGCATGATGATGTCTGGACTTGAGAGGATGATACAACACCTAATTAAACCGCGCTCGAAAGATACAAGAGGTGAGAAGCAATCGCAATCGTAGGGACGATGATGTCTCGTCGAACGCGAACGGGCAGGTCTTTGACGGGAGACAGGAGAAGCAATCGGGGAGACGGAAGACGGAAGACGGAAGACGGAAGACGGAAGACGGAAGACGGAAGACGGGAGAAGCAATCGGGGAGACGGAAGACGGAAGACGGGAGAAGCAATCGTAGGGACAGGCCCCCGTGCCTGTCCGAAGATACAAGACGGGGTTAGCCACAAAAGGCACAAAAACACAAAAAGGCGATGCCCCGTGCTCGGTCAAAGATACAAGAAGCAATCGTAGGGACAGGCCCCCGTGCCTGTCCGAAGATACGAGATGGAAGTTTCGCCATGAGCGGGGTACAACTGGCGACAGCCCGTTCAAAGATACGAGGAGTGACGTATGGACGAGAGACCGAATATCCTATTTCTCTTTGCGGATCAGATGCATGCGTTTGCGATGGGGTGTATGGGGACAAAGGATATCCAGACGCCGAATTTGGACAACCTGGCGCGTGAGGGGGTCTTGTTTCGCAACTGTTATTCCAATGCGCCGGTTTGCACGCCGTTTCGCGCGACGCTGGTGTCGGGGCAATACGGGTCGCAGACCGATACGCTCCGCAATGGCCGGTACCTTCCCGAGGGGACGCGCACGCTAGCTAGCGCACTCAATGACGCGGGGTATCGAACGGGTTGGGTGGGCAAGTGGCATTTGGGCGCGACGGGCAATGTGTGGGTGCCGCCCGAGTTGCGAGCGGATTTTACGGAGTTTATCGGGTACCAGTGTTACAACGATTTTTTGCACGGCGTGAAGTTTTACGACGAGGCGGGCGATGAGCATTGGTGCGATCGCCACCGCACGGAGGTGACGACCGATATCGCGATTGCGCGGATGGAGAAGATGGCGGCAACCGCGCCCTTCGCGCTGTTCGTGTCCTATCAAAATCCGCATTATCCCGAGCAACCGGGGCATGAATACGACGAGATGTATCGGGGCGCGACCCTTGCGCGGCGCCCAAATTGCGAGGAGGTCGATCCGTACACAAAAACGCACAGCCCGCCAAGCCCCAAGCCGCGAGAGAACGATCCCATTTACCAACGCTACGGCGGCGATTTGGATGAATATTTGCGCGCGTATTACGCGATGGTGACGCAGTTGGATGCGAATGTGGGGCGGGTGCTGGACGCGCTGGATCGGATGGGATTGCGGGATGAGACGGTGGTGATGTTCACGTCTGATCACGGCGATTTGCAGGGCAGTCACGGCGAGACGAACAAGGGCAAGGCCTGGGAGGAATCGAGTCGGATTCCCCTGATCGTGCGCTCGCCGGATGGCGCGGCAGGAGCGGTTGTGGAAGATTTGGTGTCGGGCGTGGATTTTTTTGCGACGTGTGTCGATTATGCCGCGCAACCGCCCGAGCCTTCGGTGGAGGGCGACAGTTTCGCGCCGCTGTTGCGCGATCCTTCGCAGACTTTGGGCCGACCCGTGTTTTCAGAGATGCAACCCTGGTGCATGGTGCGCGAAGGCGCGTTTAAGTTGGTGGTGAAAAAAGAAGGCTTTGCGGCGACTCACCTGTTCGATCTGGAAAAGGATCCCTACGAGATGGACAATTTGCTCGACGATCCAAATCACGCAGAGGAACGCGCGCGTTTGTACGAGGTGCTCGAGAATTGGTACGGGTATGTGACGGGAAAGGGAAATGCGGGAATGGCGGGATCGGTCGAGAAACCGTGAGGGGCCAATGCGTTGGCATGCGGTTGGAACGATGAAAGGGCGTTGGCACAACCCGTTACAGAAATCGGGAAATGTGCCAACGCCTTATTTTTGGAGATGTCTTGACGGAAGTTGAGGAAGGGGTTATTTTGAACATGACAGGTTCCTGATGAGAATGGGGTTTTTGATGAAAAAAATCCTGCCCAATCTACAAAGGAGCCTGTCTTTTTGCAATCCCCAACCCGACCAACACCTATTTATGCAACAAAGCCCAATATTTACGTAATTGCTTAGGAGGTAGCGATGACGCCAGAGGAAAAATTTATGTTTGACCTCGAGGGCTATTTGGTGATCGAAGATGTGTTGAGCCGAGAGGAATTGGCCGTTCTCAATGCGGTGGCGGATCGGAAATTTCCCAGGGATTATTCGGATGAGAAAGCCGATGACGCCTTTGGCAATGCCCCCGGGGTGCGCCGCGCGCCGAGTGTCGTCGAATGGGATGTGGCGTGTCGAAATTTGATCGATCATCCGAAGGTGTTGCCCTATCTCGTGGAATTGCTCGGGCCGAAGTTCCGATTGGATCACGATTACGCCATTTTTATGACGAAGAATGGCAAGCGCGGGAGTTTGCACGGGGGCAAGCCGGATCTGTTCCACCACTATTACAGATATCGCGATGGCGCGATGCAGTGCGGCTTGTCGGTTTTGACCTATTTGTTGTCGGATGCAAATGCGGGCGATGGCGGGTTTGCCTGCGTGCGGGGCAGCCACAAGAGCAATTTCAGGATGGATTTGCCGCGCGATGTGCAACGGTTTGAGCGGGTTCCGCACTACGTTGTCCAGCCGCCGGCAAAAGCGGGCGACGCGATTTTTTTTCCCGAAGCCCTGATCCACGGCACCTTGCCATGGCGGGCGGATCACGAGCGCAAGGTGTTGCTCTACAAATACGGGCCGGGGCATTTGATTTCCGCGCCGAAGGGCTACGACAGTTCGGCTTACGAAGGGCTGACCGAACGACAAAAGCGCGTTCTGCTACCGCCCGGGGTACACGACCGGCCAGATGTGTTGGGCTGAGCGGGGCGTTTCGCCAAGAGGTGATGGGGCAGGATGGACTGACCACAGGGGTTTTGACATGACAAAGACGCGGCGATTGACGATGGCGCAGGCGATGGTGCAGTTTTTGAAGGCGCAGTACGTCTCGCGCGATGGGGTTGTGCAACCCTTTTTTGCCGGGATGTCGGGCATTTTTGGGCACGGCAATGTGGCCGGGATCGGTCAGGCATTGCACCAATACCGCGATGAGTTTCGGTATTACCAAACGCGCAATGAACAGGCGATGGTGCATACGGCGGCGGCGTACGCGAAGATGAAAAATCGCTTGGGCACTTTGGCGTGTACCGCGTCGATCGGCCCGGGCGCGACCAATATGGTGACGGGCGCGGCGACTGCGACGATCAACCGGTTGCCGGTGTTGTTGTTGCCGGGGGATATTTTTGCGCGGCGCAATGTCGCGCCAGTGTTGCAGCAGTTGGAGTCCAATGCGTCTCAGGATATTTCCGTGAACGATTGTTTTAAGCCCGTGTCGCGGTACTGGGATCGGTTGAATCGGGCGGATCAAGCCATTGTCGCGTTGCCCGAGGCGATGCGGGTGTTGACGTCGCCCGTCGAGACGGGCGCGGTGACGTTGTGTTGTCCGCAAGACGTGCAGACCGAGGCGTTCGATTATCCCGAAGAGTTGTTTGCAAAGCGCGTATGGGCGGTGCCGCGCAACCGGGCGGATCGCGATTTGGTGGCAAAAGCCGCATCGTGGATTCGGGCGAGCGAGTGCCCGATGGCGATAGCGGGCGGCGGGGTGCTCTACAGCGAGGCGACCGATGCGCTGGCGGCATTTGTGGCGCAGACGGGCATTCCCGTGGGCGAGACGCAGGCGGGCAAGGGATCGTTGCATTGCGACCACGCCAACAATTTGGGCGCGGTGGGGGTGACGGGCACGCCTGGGGCAAATGCCATCGCGCGCGAAGCGGATCTCGTGATCGCCATCGGCACGCGCTTGAGCGATTTTACGACCGCGTCCAAGACGGCGTTTCAAAATCCCGATGTAAAATTCATCGCGGTAAATGTGGCGGAATTTGACGCGGGCAAACACGGGGCCTTGCCATTGGTGGGCGATGCGCGGGTAGGGCTCGAGGAACTGACAGACGCGGTGCGGGGGTATCGCGTGCCGGAGGATTTGACGCGGCGAATCGCGGCGTTTCGAGCGGCGTGGGAGGCCGAAGTCCATCGCATTTACCATCTGGGGCATCGCCCGATTTTGAGCCAAGGGGAAGTGATCGGCGCGGTCAATGAAGGCTCCGCGCCCGAAGATGTGATGGTGTGCGCCGCGGGCAGTTTGCCGGGGGATTTGCACAAGTTGTGGCGCACGCGCAATCCCAAGGGGTACCACCTCGAGTACGGGTATTCTTGCATGGGATACGAGATCGCAGGGGGGTTGGGCATTAAGATGGCGGATCCGGATCGGGAGGTGTACGTGCTGGTGGGCGACGGGTCGTATTTGATGATGGCACAGGAAATCGCCACGTCGGTGCAAGAGGGGCTGAAGCTGAATATCATTTTGCTGGACAATCACGGGTTTGCGAGCATTGGAAGCTTGTCTGACGCGGTGGGCGCGCACGAGTTTGGCACGCACTACAAGATGCGCGATGCGCGAACCGGGCAGTTGGATGGCGAGCACGTGCCGACGGATTTGGCCGCAAATGCCGAGAGTTTGGGCGCGCATGTGTTGCGGCCCGAGGGCGCGGAGGGGTTGATGCGGGCCCTAGCAGAAGCGCGCCGCCTGGATCGCACGACCGTGATCGCGGTGGAGGTGGATCGCGAGGTGCGCGTGCCGAGTTATGGGAGTTGGTGGGATGTGCCGGTCGCGGAAGTTTCGACTGTGGAAGAGGTGCGACAGGCGAGAGCCGAGTTTGAGGCGATGGTGGAGAAAGAGCGGTACTTTTTGTGATTTGATGCGAAGGGGATGGACGATTGTCCATCACGGATTCCTTTTAAACAACTTACTCAACGAGGTGCGCGATGACTATTCCCCCGTCTGAACATTTTACCCCCGTGTCGCTGGCGGAGCATTACGATGTGGATCGCGTGCAATGTGCGGGGTTTGGAGGCGAGGACTGGGACGCGATGTACGGGCGCCAATCCATTTTGGGCGTGCCGTTTGAACTGGGCGCGGCGGGCGAATCGAATGGGGTGTTGCTCGACCGCGATGCGGTGATGGTGGATATGGGCGGCGCGACGGCGACCTATGTCTTGTTTTTGCACGCGGTCGAGGATCGCGTGACGTGTTATCAGGAGGGGTTGGCCGATTTTTCCACGGATGGCAATGAACTGGGCGATCACGTCTCGGATTACGTGCTGGAATACGCGGATGGCGAGACCCATGCGACGCGCATTTTGCGGCGGTTTGCGATTCAGCAAGCCCATATTTCCTGGGGCGCGAGCGCGTTTGCCGCCATGCCCGCGGCCAAACCCTCGGTGGTGATGGGCGCGACAGATGAACACGCCTTGGGACGGCGCCCCGCATCGGCTTATGGCCGTGCCGAGACGCGGCACAGCTCCGGCCGAGACGCGGGGCGGGCCAAGCTGTGGGTGTACGCACTGCCCAATCCCAATCCGCACAAACCCATTCGGCAACTGGTGTTGGCGCCCAAAAACGAGCGGTCGCTGGTGCTGGGGATCGCCCATACGCAGGTGGCGGATCATCCATTGCGCCCGGGTGCGCGCCAAAAATTGCGGTTGGATTTGCCCGAAGGCGTGCGTTTGAACCGCAATGGCGAACTCGAGGATATCGACATCGATCTCGGCGTGGTCATGTCGGCGCGTGCGGTTTTGGATTACGATGCGGACCGCTGGTCGGGCGCAGAGGCCGATGTGCAACCCGAGCGGTCGTCTTCTGCGGTGATCGTGGAGTACATCGCCCACCCGCAAGCCAAGTTGTACGTGGGGGGCGGCGTCTATGATCTGGCGCGGGCAGATGGGATCGCCGAGGTGCGGCCCGCGCATCGCCCGGTCAAAATTCGCGTGGTGGAAAAAGGGACGGGATTGCCGGTCGCGGTGCGGTTGCACATGCACGGGCAAGCCGGGGAATATTTGCCGCCCAAGGGGTATCACCGCAGGGTGAACCCGCACTGGTTTGAAGACAATTGCGGCGAGCACGTCAATGGGCTGAATCAGTATTGCTATATCCCGGGCGAATGCGTGGCGGATT
Source organism: Candidatus Latescibacterota bacterium (assembly GCA_965242535.1). Lineage (GTDB taxonomy): Bacteria > Latescibacterota > UBA2968 > UBA2968 > UBA2968 > VXRD01. Next base: position 1,440,318 of record OZ251458.1, on the reverse strand, counting down.
TGCCCCTGGGCGAGGTGTATGTCGATATTCAAAAGGGGTATGAGATCGCGCCGATCCGCGACAGGTTCACGGTGGGGCCGGATACGGATGTGGTGACGTTTGAGATCGAGCGCGTGCTCAAGTGGCGGGAAAAGGGATGGGTGACAGCCGATACGCACGTGCATTTCTTGAGTCCGCAAACCGCGCGCTTGGAAGGCGAGGGCGAAGGCGTGAACGTGGTGAATTTGCTGGCGAGCCAGTGGGGGGAGATGTTTAGCAATGTGACGGATTTTGACGGGAAGACGACTTTGGGCGCGAAGGAGTTTGGCGGGGATGGCGAGTTTCTCGTGCGCGTGGGGACGGAGAATCGCATGCAGGTGCTCGGGCACATTTCCCTGCTGGGCTATTCCGGGCAGATGATCCACCCCTTGTGCTCGGGCGGGCCGTCGGAATCCGCATTGGGCGACGCGCAGGAAGTGACGATGGCCGAATGGGCGCAGCGGTGCATCGATCAAGGCGGGTTGGTCGTGATGCCGCACGGGCCGAATCCGCAATGCGAGCGCGCGGCGGATATCGTGTTGGGATTGATCCACGCGATAGAGATGATGACGTTTAACCCGCACAATGCACAGCTCAACCCCTATGGGATTGCGGACTGGTATCGGTATTTGAATTTGGGCTATCACATCCCGGTCGTGGGCGGGTCGGACAAGATGGCGGCCGCGTCTCAACTGGGCGGGGTGCGAACCTATACGCATTTGGGAGATCGCGCTTTTGACTACGAAAACTGGATGGCGGCGACCAAAGCCGGGCATACGTTCGTGACCGTGGGGCCGCTCGCAGATGTGCAGGTGGCGGGATGCGCGCCCGGGTCGCGCGTGCGGTTGCCCGCGTCTGGGGGAACGGTCGATGTGACGTGGCAGGTGGCGTCTGCGCGCTTGCCCATCGATCAGGTCGAGGTGGTCGTGGGCGGGCTGACGCACGATCAGGTCAATGCCGATAAAGCGCTGTCCGCGTCGGGAAGTACGAGCGTGCGCGTGGAAAATTCGACTTGGATCGCCCTGCGCGTGCGCGGGAGTTACCGCGGGCAACACGGCGAGATCGCAGCGCATACGAGCGCGGTACAGGTGATGGTGGCGGAAAACCCGATTTTTTCGCGGGCCGATGCGACCGCGGTTTTGGAACAGATCGAGGGCGCGATAGCCTATTTGGATACGCTCGCGCCGCGCCCGGAAGCCACGCGCTTGAAGCAGATGCGCGCCACCTTGGAAGCCGCGCACAATCGCTTGCACCAGCAGATGCACCAGCGCGGCATTTACCACGATCACGCGGCCCTGCACGCACACGGACACGCGCACGAGCATTAGGGGATCAACCGCGCGGTTTGGGGACGAATGCGATTTTGAGTTCACAGCCCACGGCTTCGGCGTATTTGCGTAAGGTGCGTACGCTGGGCGAATGGGTTGCCTGCGACGATTCCATGCGGGCGATGGCGGGGTGTTTGACGCCCATTGCGGTTGCGACTTCGCGTTGCGTCATACCGGCTTGTTTGCGGGCGGCGAGCAAAATATCGAGCAGTTCGTAGTCTGGGCCAATGCGATTGTATTCGGCCCGAAACCCCGGGTCTTTGAACGCAATGGCTTTGACTTCTGCATGAGAAACCGGGGCGTATGCTTCAGGGGCTTTCCGATTCATGTGCTTTTACCTCTTGCAGGCGTTGGAGGGTTTTGTCATCGGCGTCTTTTTTTAATCTGTAAATTAAGTTATTCTCAATTTTGATACGCACAAATCAGCACCGACATTGCTCGCTTTTCTAACAACTTTGGTCCTACAGCCTCGTGGGTTGCCTTTGATGCCTTCGGCGACCTACTTTTTTTCAACAGCAAAAAAAAGTAGGCGAGCGGGGTACAACTGCCCAAGCAGTTCAAAAATGCCGCTCTCATGCGCCGAGGGGCTAGGCACAGCGCAAAGCGCTTTTGTAGCAGGACGACATGAGACAGCCTGCAAAGGGGGTTGCAAGATGGGTATTGGTTGCGAGACGGACTTGCGCGCTGTGCGTGATGGCTTTCGGTGATGGGGTTTTGGGATGGCATGTTGGACGATGGCTTCTTTGATGTACGGCATCGTGTCCGTCACGTTCTTGAAAAATTGAAATTCATAATTATTTAATTTACAGAGTATTCAATGTAACGCTAACGCATTTGTTATCGAAAATCAACCGAAAGGTTTTGTGACATGAATGAGCGACTTTCGTTTCGGCCGGAGCGCAGGCCGAATGTGATTTGGATTTTTGGGGATCAGCACCGCGCCCATGCCCTGAGCTATCGGGGCGATCCCAATGTGTTCACGCCCAATATCGACAATCTCGCGCGCGACGGGACGCGCTTTGACTGCGCGGTGGCAGGGGCGCCGTGGTGTTCGCCTTTTCGCGGCGCGCTGCTGACGGGCCTGTATCCCCACCAAAATGGCGTGACGCAAACGCCATCGCCGTTGCGCCCGGCGATCCCGACGATTGCCGAGCCGTTCAACGACGCGGGGTATCACACCGCGTACATCGGCAAGTGGCATTTGGATGGGGCGAATGCGCGGGAACACTACGTCCCGCCCGAACGCAGGGGGAAATTTCAGTATTGGATGGGATACGAGAACAACAACAACCAGAACGAGTGCTATGTCTATGGCTCGGATGGCGAAACGCCTAGGCGGTTGGACGAGTACGAAACCGATGGCCTGACCTCGCTACTGTTGGATCACCTCGAAAATCACGTCGATGGGCGCGAAGACTACCAGCCCTTTTTCGCCGCGCTTTCGGTGCAACCGCCGCACAACCCCTACGTGCCGCCCACCAATCCACAGCGCGGGGCCAGGCGGATTCACCCGTCCGAGATTCGGCTTCGGCGCAATGTGCCGGATGTGCCGTGGATCCGCGAGCGGGCCGCGCTCGATCACGCGGGGTATTACGCAATGGTGGAAAATTTGGATGCCAACGTGGGGCGGGTTCGCAACGCGCTCAAAAAAATGGGCATCGACCGCGAGACGTATTTGATCTTCTTTTCGGACCACGGGGATATGCTTTGGAGCCACGCGCAGTCGGGCAAATCCTCGCCGTGGGAGGAATCGATCCGCATTCCGTTCGTCATCGGCAAGGTGGGCGGCAATTACAACATGCGGACGGGTTCGACCGATGCGGTTGTCAATCACGTCGATATCGCGCCGACGACCTTGGGCCTGTGCGGCATCCCGGTGCCCGAAGGCATGGTCGGGCACGATTATTCGGGGCATTGCATTCCCAACGACGCCGCAGAGTTCAAAGGCAAGCCGGATAGAAATTCAGAACCGGACTCGGCTTATCTCCAGCAGATCCCCCGCAAGATGCACGCGCACACCGTGAACAAGGCATGGCGGGCCGTGGCGATGCGAGACGGGTGGAAATACGCCTGCACGCCTGGCAATGACTGGCTGCTTTTCAATACGGCCGACGATCCCTACGAACAGGCGAATTACGTCTATAACAAGGCGTTTCAAAAAGAGAAAACTCGATGCCACAAACGCCTCGCGCAATGGATTGAAGATACGGGCGACGATTTTGAGTTGCCCGAGATCGGGTTGGACGAATAGATGCAGCGCAACGAGTAATCAACGGAACGGGGGACGGACAACCGACCGACTCGCAGGCCCGTGCATCGCTGGAACGGCGTGCAATTCACCGTAGGGCCAGGCCCCCGTGCCTATCCGAATCTGTAGTGCTCGCCCCATACAAAAGGCCAGTTCCCGATAGTGGAACTGGTTTTTGTTTGTGAAAAAATCCATGTGACAAATGGGCGTTTTCTGTTATTTTTCTTTTGGAACGAGACGAATGCCCCCCAAACAGAAGATCGACAAATGAGATACCTCATCCCGCTGTTATTCGCGTTTGCATGGATATCTACCACCGATGCCCAACCGACAAAACCGAGCGGCGGTTTAGAGGGTAGAGTGGGCAGATTAGAAGGGATTGTCGAGCAGATCGACAAACGCTTGACCAATATCGAACACGATCAACGCGAGACGTTAAAGCGCGTGGAGGCCATGAATAGAGAAATAAATATCATGAGAGGGAAAATGAATATCATGAGCAATGAAATAAATAGCGCAAAAAGAGATATGACCACCATGAGAGGGGAAATGACCACCATGAGAAGCGAGTTGTCGAACGAAATTAGCACCACCTTTCGGTGGCTTGTCGGGATCGTCGTCACGCTTTTCTTGGGCAATGTGGGGGTGAACTGGTATTGGAACAGAAAGAGCGCATCGACCGAAGCCCCCCGTTCTGTTCCGCACAGAGAGGAAAGTCGTCCCGCGGCCCGTCCTGCTCTCGTCGACCAACCGTAGCGTTTATCGCGAGGTATTGACGATGGTGATGCCGATGCCCACGAGCGCGAGGCTGAGGAGGATGCCGAACGAGATGGGGTCGCCGAGGAGGAGGTTGCTGATGACGACGCCGACAATCGGGGTGATGAATCCGAAGACGGCGAGGCGGCTTGCCGAATGGCGTTGCAACAGGTTGGTCAGCAAGATGAAGCAAAAGCCCGCGACGACAAAGCCCTGATAAAAGACCGCGCTGAGGACGCGGAGATCGAGTTGGATGGGTTGCGTTTCAAAAAGCGCGCTGAGTGCGAAAAACAGGGGCAGGCTGGGCGCGGATTGCCAGATGAGGACTTTTCCCGGGTGCATGTTTTGCGTGAGTCGCTTGAGGAAAATCTGGCGCGCGCCGAGCAGGGACGCGCTGGCGAGCACGAGGACATCGCCCAAGAGATGTTGAAATTCATTGAGCGAGAGGCTTTCGGCAAAGACGAGCACCACGCCGAGGAAAGACAGAATCATGCCGATCATTTTGCGCGTGCTGATTTTGTCCCCCGGGATAAAGAGATGGGCGAACAGGGCGGTGAAGAACGGATACGCCGAGATGAAGATGGTCGAGCGGCTGGCCAAGGTGTGCGCGGTGCCCACATTGAGCAAGTAGATTTGCGTAAAAAAAATGACGATGAGGCCGAGGACGCCGCGCCATTCGTCGCGTTTGAGTTTCAGGTCGAGGCCGAGGGGGCGCGTCCAAAGATAGACGACGAGGCCGCCGAGCAAAAAGCGCACGCCCGCAAGGCAAAGCGGCGGGATGCCCGCCAAGCCGAGTTTGATGGACACGGAATTTCCGCCCCAGAGGATGGCCGTTATGAGGTTGAGGAGGGTGGCGCGGGTATCGAGGCGTTCATTTTGCACGTTCACGCCCCATCTGCCAATAGGCGCGAAACGATACGACGAGCAAGGGGATGCCGAGCCAGAGGGGTTGCGCGATGGTCGCGAATGTGCCAGCCGCGCCGATCAGCCCGGCGAAGACGAAGCCGCGGCATACGGCCCTGCGCGTGGCAGGTGTGACGATGGGGAGGATATCGATCAGGCGGGCGGGCAGGCCGCGAGGTTGCTCAGCGGCGTAATATCCGACGAGGGCGACGGCCCAAGAGATGAGGGCAAAGGGCATGCTCGATGCGGGCGATACGATGTTCAAGTCGATGCCGAGATCGCGCAAATGCGCGTGCAAGCACACGAGATACGCCCCATCGCGCAGGGGCCGCAACAAGCCCACTTCGTCGAGTTGGGCGCTGCGTTGCCGCTCGGCATGCGCGATGAGTTGAAAAAATGCGTAGAGCGCGACAATCGCGATGGGATACTTAAAGACCACATAGGGTATCTCGTAGGGCAGGCGGTCGTAAGCGAGCAACGCGGTGGCGCATGTGATCAAAAATGCGGCGAGTGGAATGGCGTGTCGTTTGAACATAAAATCAGGTGAGAGGGGAGACGGGAGACGGGAGAGGGAAGAAGCAATCGCAATCGTAGGGACAGGCCCCTGTGCCTGTCCGAAGATACAAGAGGGGAGACGGAAAAAACGGGGAGAGGTGAGAAGCAATCGCAATCGTAGGGACAGGCCCCTGTGCCTGTCCAAAGATACAAGACGGGAGACGGGAGACGGGGAGAGGTGAGAAGCAATCGCAATCGTAGGGACAGGCCCCTGTGCCTGTCCGAAGATACAAGACGGGAGACGGGAGAAACGGCGACGAGCGGTCCAGGGATGAAAGAGATCGCGTCTCGATTATATCGCGTTGTGTCGGTGTTGTCAAGGATGGAGGTCGAGTTTTGAAACGGTGGATTTTGTGTTTTGCGTTGGGGATGGCGTTTGTGCAGGTCGCAGATGCGCGGGATTTTTTGAAGGAGATCGACGCGCATTACAGCGAGGGGAAGGTCGAGGACGCGCTCGCGGTGGCGAAAGCCTTTGCCGAAGCGCATGCCGATAGCGCGTCCGCACACGGGTTTTTGGGCTCGCTGTACGCGGAGATCGGGCAGGCGGATGCGGCTGTGGCTGCGTTTCAAAAGGTGATCGCGATGAAGCCGAGTTCCGTGCGCGGGTACCGGGATTTGGCGGTGGTGTACGCACAGCAGGGCGCGTTTTCGCAGGCGTTTGCCGCGCTGGGGCAAGGCATTGCACAAAGCGATGGACCGGCGTTGCTCTTGGTCGAGCGCGCGTCGCTCCATCGGGATTTGGGCAAGCGCGAGGAGGCGATAGCCGATTTTGAAGCGGCGATCAAACGCCTTCCCGAGTTCGTCGAGGCGTATCAAACGCTGGCGCTGACCCATATCGCGTTTGGCGATACACTCGAGGCGATTTCGGTGATGGATCGCGGGCTTGGGGCGAATCCGGGCAATGTGATGTTGATGGTCAATCGAGGCGGCGTTTTCCACGCGCTGGGGATGACGCAACGGGCACTCGAGGCGTATCGACAGGCCATTGCGAATGCGCCGGAAGATCCCGCGGCCTATCGCGCGCTCGGGTTTATGGCCGCCGAAGTCGATTCATTGGCGGTCGCACAGGTCGCCTGGGAAACGGCGCGCGATCTCGCGCCGGAAGATCTCGAAGTGCGAGACGCCCTCGCCCAACTCTACGCGGCGGCGGGCAATTTTGACGCGAGTATCGGCGAGATGCTCGGCATTTTGGAACGCGCCCCAGACGCGCATCCGGTTCGCTTTCGCTTGGCCGAGGTCTATTTGGCGAAAAAGGAAGTGGCGCGGGCCAAGGGCGTGTTGGCGGACTGCATCGCGCGTTCTCCGGATTGGATCGCGCCCTACAAGCGGTTGGCCTTGCTGTATTTGGGCGAGAACGCGGTCGATTCCGCCGGGGCGATGTACCACGAGGCGTTGGAGATCGATCCCAAAGACGCCGAGGTTCACAACAATTTGGGATATATTTATTCGGCACAGGGCGATTTGGACAAGGCGCGGCAGGCGTACGAAACCGCGATGACGGAAAGCCAAGACCCCAAGACCCTGCGAGACGCACAGGGCAATTTGGATATCATCACGTCCATCCAAGCGGGCGAGATGCGCGTGCGCCACATCTTGGTCGAGACGGAGATCGAGGCGCAGGAGATTTTGAACAAGCTCAAAGCAGGCGAGGATTTCGCCGCGCTAGCCCGCACGTATTCCATCGATCCGTCCAAGAAAAACGGGGGCAGCACGGGGTTTTTCTCGCAAGGCGATCTCCACCCGGATTTTGAAGCCGCGGTGATGAAACTCAAACCCAATGAGGTCAGCGGCGTCGTCAAAACCCCGCTGGGCTATCATCTGATTATGCGGATCAACTGATTTTTTGACAAATGGCGGCGCGTTTTGGTCGCCGTTTTTGGTTGTTATCAATATTTAGAGCGGCCTATAGGGAAAATCGAGTGCCACGGCGGGATATGCTCTCGGTTTGAAAAACTGGGATAGGGCGCTTGCTTCGGAGTTCTCTGTTTTGCTACCAATCGCCGAACGCCTATAGCGGAGAAAAAAATGAAAATTGCGCGCAGGGCCGTGTTTTGGGTGATTGGGTTGTCGCTGCTGGCGGTGTTGATCTACGAGGTCGGGATCGCCGATGCGTGGATGCAGGTGCGGGAAATGGGATGGGGCTATGTGCCTGTTTTGCTCATCGCCTTGAGTTGGCATGCGAGCAATGCGTGGGCGTGGGGCATGTGTTTTGACCGCGGGGATCGACCGAGTTTTTGGACCCTTCTTTATACCAAAATTTCCGGAGAAGCCGTCGGCAATGTCACGCCCGCATCTCATGTGGGCGGCGAGGTGGCCAAGGCGTATATGTTGCGCGACCAGGTCGCCGTGACCCGAGGCGTGCCGTCATTGGTCGTCAACAAGACGGTCGAGTTGGTCAGCGGCCTGGGGTTCGCGCTCATCGGCGCGGGCGTGGCCGTGTACATGTTCCCACTGCCGGTGGAGGTGCAGATCGGATTGGGCGCGGCGCTGGTGGTGGGCACGGCCGGGGTCGTGGCGGCTTATGCGTCTCAGCGTCAGCAGGCGTCCGTGTGGATGCTCAATATTTTGAAAAAGTTGCGCCTGTCCTTTTTGGAGTCCAAGCGCGAAAAGTTCGAGGAAGTGGATCGCACGATCGCGGCGTTTTACCGACAAAATCGCACGGGCTTCTGGTGGTGCATGATCTTGCACGGGTTGAGTTGGATATTGGGCACGTTTGAAATTTACGCGATTCTCCACTTGCTCGGGGAATCGCAATCTTTTTTGACCGCGTTTTTGCTGATGTCGTTGTCGCTGGTGATCAACACGGCGTTTTTCTTCATCCCATCCGGGGTCGGGGTGTTTGAAAGCGGGCATGTGTTCCTGTTTCAGTTGTTGGGCTTGACGCCGGAGTTGGGCTTGGGCGTGGCGCTGATTCGGCGCATCCGGAGAATTTTCTGGGTGATCGTCGGATTCGCACTGATGGCGGTGAGGAGGTGAATCTCGCGCGGCCCGAAAAATAAAAAAATAAAAAGCAAACTACGAAAAACGCGGATCCGGTGATCGGTGGTCAGTGCCCCGTCTCCCCGCATCCCATTAGCCGTAGGGACAGGCCCCCGTGCCTGTCCGAAACAGGGGTCAATCCCTGGCCCGACAACCCGAAACCCTACGCACTCCGTTGATGAACTGACCTGAGAGACGACCAATCGTACCCCGTTCCGCAGATTCCCCCCGGGCACTCGCCCGGTTTTTTTTGTTCATTTTAGAACTGGCACGGTTTTCGCGTATATAGAGGGGATGTTTTGTACCCGTTTGTCGGGCGTTGTCGTAACCCGTTGTTTAATCGAGACATCATTTTGAGGATTGTGAATTTTGCCGCGGAATCAAGGGGGTAGGTGTTGTCAAATTGCAACAGGTGTGTCGTTTTTTCACAGGTGTGCGCGATCTGGGCTATCGCGTGCGTATCTGACCTGGGCGCGGAAACGTACGATTTGGCGTCGAGCATTGCGCGGGCCCTGCAGGTGCATCCGGGGGTGCGCGCTGCGGGGGTGGATGTCGATCTCGCACAGACGCAGTTGGATCAGGTCAACGCCGCGCGCTTTTTGCCGCAATTTGAAGTGCGGTCCGTGATCGGCCCGTCGCCCGAGGCGCGGGGCGACGCGCTCATCGGCGAGACGCGGTTGAGCCAGATGGGCATTTTCACGCAGACCGAGGCCACGCTCGTGCAACCGCTGTTCACGTTTGGACAACTGGCGGGGGTCAAGTCCGCGGCGATGGCCGGAATCGCGGCGCGGGAAGCCGGGTTGCGAAAGGCGCGGGGCGATCTCGAACTCCAGGTCGCCGAGGTGTATTTTGGCCTGCAATTAGCCGATGATCTGGTCGCGCTGGCACGGGAGGCCCAAAGCGATTTTCAAACCGCGCGCGATTTTGTGGCGGAAAAACTCGAGGCGGATGAGGGCGATTTTACGTACGCGGACTTGGGGCGCATCGACCGATTTGCCTTTGACGTGAGCGAGCAGGTACACGCCGCGGCCAAGGCCGAGGCCCTCGCCGAGTCCGCGATGCGCTTGCTCTTGGGGTTGACCGATTCGGATTCACTCGCGCTGGCAGGACCGCTGACGCCTGTGGAGGTGGAGGTCGAGCCGCTCGAATTTTATTTGCAACGCGCGGGCGAGCGCGAAGATGTGCAGCAGTTGGACGCCGCGGTGCAGGTGCGCGCCTCTCTGGCGCAGGTGGCAAAGGCCGAGCAGTATCCGCAAATTTTTATCGCGGGTCAGTTCAAGTACGGCTACGCGCCGAACCGCGACGATCAGATGAGCCCGTTTGCCAAGGACGATTTCAACGTGTTGCAAGCCGGCGCGGTGATCGGGATTCGGCAATCCCTGTCGTTTGGACTCGCATCGGTCAAGGCGCGGCGGGCGAATTTGGAACACCGCAAATTGCTGTATCAAAAGCAGTTGGCGGAAAAGGGCATCGCCATTGAAATCGAGCGGATTTACCGCGCCTGGGCCGAAGCAAAGAAAAACATGCGCGCCGCCGGCAAGGCGAGACGGGCGACCCGCCGGTGGTTCGTATCGGTTCGAGATGGCTTTAACGCAGGGCTTGAAGACGCATCCGAGATGATCGATGCCGCGAAAGAGTACGGCATCATCCGCGCCAAATACTACGAAGCCGTGTTCAATTTTAACCGATCCTGGGCGAGATTGCAGCGGGCCATTGGGCGCAGCCCGTTGCAGCCTAGGAATTGAGAAAGGTTGCAGACGCTATGGTGAAGCAGGCCGTTATTATTGCCGCGGGCATGGGCAGCAGGTTGCGCGGTTATGGGACGGATTTGCCCAAGCCGCTGGTGCCTCTGGCAGGCGTGCCCTTGCTCAAGCGCGCGATTTTGTCCGCGATGCGCGGGGGGATTTCCGAGTTCGCGATTGTGATTGGGTATCGCGGGCACGAGATCCAAAACGCCTTGGGCGACGACCCGCAGCTTTCAGACGTGGCGATCCACTGGGTTCACAACGATGACTGGCAACGCGGCAATGGGGGGTCCGTGCTGTGTGCGCGAGACTACGTGGATGGGCCCTTTGTCCTGTTGATGTCCGATCATCTGTTCGATCCCGAGGCGCTGGTCAAATTGCGGCACCTGCCGGTGGGGCAAGACGAAGCCGTGCTGTGCGTGGATTCGGATCTCGATGGCATTTTTGACATGGAAGATGCGACCAAGGTCGTGGCGCGCAATGACCGCGTGGTGCAAATCGGCAAGGAATTGGCCGATTTCAATGCGGTGGATACCGGGATTTTTCTGTGCAGTCCCTTTTTGTTTTCGGCCCTGGAGCAATCCATCGCCCGGGGCGACGGGTCCTTGTCTGGCGGGATTCGGGTGTTGTGCGAGCGCGGCAGCATGCGAACCGCGGATATCGATGGCGCGTTTTGGCTGGATGTGGATACGCCCGAGGCGCACGTCCACGCAGAGGGCGAATTGTTTCGCAGGCTGGGCAAGCCGACCGATGGGTTTATCTCGCGGCATTTCAACCGCAAAATTTCCACGCGCATTTCCCAGCTGCTGGTGCATCTGCCCATCACGCCGAATCAGTTGTCGATTTCCACGATGCTGTTGAGTTTTCTGTCCGCGTGGCTGGTGTTTCAGGGCGGGACGAGTTATTTGCACCTCGCGCTGGGCGGGCTGTTGTTCCAATTTGCGTCGATTGTGGATGGATGCGACGGCGAGATCGCCAAGTTGAAATTCATGGGATCCCGCGCGGGCGAGTGGGTCGATACGCTGGCGGATAATCTGTCCTATCTCGTGTTTTTTATCGCCGTGCTCGGCGGGATGTACGCGCACACGGGCGACGCGCTCTACCCCCTGCTCGGCGGGGTGATGGTGTTTTTAGACGTGCTGGGCGTGTTGCTGTTGTTCCTGTATTTGAAAGTGGTGGGATCTGGCAGTTTGGTGAGTTTTAATATGGCGTTTTCAAACGATGTGCCGGAAAGTGAACGCGGATGGTTCCACCGGTTCTGCGTGTCGATCAAGTTCGTGAGCCGCCGAGACTTTTTCGCCGCGCTCTTTTGCACGCTGGCTATTGGCAACAGCATCGCGGGGATGTACTGGTTTCTCGTCGTCGGTTCCGCCGCGTTGACCGCGGGTGTTTTCGGCTTTGGCGGGCAGATGCTGCGAACACATGGCGCGTTGCCCGGCCCTGTGGATGAGGCGAAATTTGGCGAGAAAGCGGATTGATGCAGTAGGGGCGTAAATTGATGGCGGCAGGGGCGTAAGATGTTACGCCCGTACAAACGGTAGGGGCGTAAAATGTTACGCCCGTACAAACGGTAGGGGCGTAAAATGTTACGCCCGTACAAAGATCGTTGAGATATTCCCTCTCCCGTCTCCCGTCTCCCCTCTTAAAACCCCCGTGCCTGTCCTCGTCTCGGCGATGGCGCGGCAGTGGCAGAACACATTACGCCAGATATAAACAGAGAGGCTAGCCATGAATCGTTTCACCAGCCCAATCAGACTGACCGCGTGCGTTTTCGCGTTGCTCTGTCTCGCATCTATCGGGCAGGCGTCGCCGCCATCCGCAACGCACGACGGGCATTTCCACTTGCCCCTCAACTTGGAAGACATGCGATCACGCGATAGCCTCTACGCCGCGAGCAAGCATGCGTTGAATCTGAACGTGGGCGAACCGCGCACCGTGCGAATGATCTACTTCTTGCCCAATGACCGGCCGTATCGCGCCGAGATCGTTCAGAAAATGAAAGATGAGATCCGCCACATTCAGACCTTTTACCGCGATCAGATGCGAGCACACGGACATGGGGCCATGACCTTCCGCTTTGAAACCGATGCCCAAGGCGAACCGTTGGTTCACCGCGTGGATGGGCAATATCCCGATAGCCACTATCTTGACAACACGAGTCCTACCGTGCTTGCCGAGGTTGAACAGGTTTTTGATCTCTTGGCGAACAACGTTTACTTCATCGTCGTTGACAATAGTACAGATGCTATTACGACTGGTAGAACGGCAGGAGTGGGAACTGGAGAAAGAAATCGTGGCTATGCGCTTGTTACTCACGGATTTAATTGGCAAATAGCCGCCCATGAACTGGGACACGCCTTTGGCTTGTGGCATGATTTCAGGGATGGGGGTTACATCATGTCGTATGGTCCAGGATGGGATCGATTATCCTCGTGCCATGCCGAATACTTGTCCGCGCATCCCTACTTCAATCCCGATATACCAAATGAAGATACACCGGCGCCAACTATCGAACTTATCTCGCCACCTGAATATCTGCCAGGCGCAACAAGCGTTTCTATTCAACTCAGAGTAGGCGATCCAGATGGGCTTCATCAAGTACTTCTATTGGTCAGACCTGGTGAAGTGAAGGCGTGCCGAGGATTGAATGGCGAACGAGATACTATCGTTCAATTCGATTATGATGGCGTTATCCCATCTGAGGACTTTACCAGTCTTTCCCATCCTATTATTCATCCGATTTATGCCTGGGCAGTAGATACCAACGGAAATGTCGGCCGCTTGTTTTTTGAACTTTGGGAAACTCCTGAACGACCTATCGCCACTTTTAAGGGACATACAGACATTGTTCGTTCTGTTGCGTTTTCTCCCGATGACACAACACTCGCTTCCGGATCTGATGATGGCAATATCAAATTGTGGAACGTTTTGACAGGACGCAATATCGCTACTTTTGATGGGCATATAGGCTGGGTCTCGTCTGTTGCGTTTTCCCCCGATGGCACAATGCTCGCTTCCGGAAATTTGGGCACGGCTAGGCTGTGGGACATTTTGACTCGAACAAATACCGTTGTCATTGAGAGGAATTCTGGGATCCCGTCAGTTGCATTTTCGCCCGATGGCACAACGCTCGCCTCCGGATCAGCGGATGGAACGGTCACGCTGGTGGACATTGCAACGGGAACAAATATCGCTACGCTTGAAGGACATGTAGGTTATGTCGGTTCCGTGGCGTTTTCGCCCGATGGCACAATCCTCGCCTCCGGATCTTGGGATGACACGGTCAAGCTATGGGATGTGGCAACGGGAACAAATATCGCTACGCTTGGAGGACAGGTAGGTGTCAATTCCGTTGCATTCTCGCCTGATGGGACGCTACTTGCTGCAGGCACAGAGGGTCCGGTGATCAAACTGTGGGATATTTCAACGGGAACAAATATCGCTGCACTTGAAGGACATGTAGGTCCTGTCTATTCCGTGGCGTTTTCGCCCAATGGCACAACAATCGCATCCGGGTCATGGGAGGGAACAATCAAACTGTGGGATGTTGTGACAAGTGAAAACTTCTTCACTATTAGAGGCCCAAAGAGTGTTCGTTCCGTTTCGTTTTCGCCCAATGGGACGCTACTTGCTACAGGCGCAGAGGATGGGGTGATCAAACTGTGGGATATATCTGAGTGGATACAACCGCGTCCGCGGCGACCTTGGACACTTGTAAAAATTTCAGGAGATGAACAAGAAGGTTCATCAGGTGAAGCACTGATGAACCCGTTTATCGTTGAAGTGCGAGATCAATACGGCAATCCATTACAAGGTACTCAAGTTGCGTTTACGGTCACTGAAGGCGAGGGGAGACTTAGCGGACGATTCACTGTTGAGAACGCAACAACTGATGCCAATGGCAGAGCACAAAGTACACTTACACTTGGACCAAATTCGAGAACAAATATTGTCGAGGCATCTGTTGCTGGAATTGAGGCAACTTTTAAGGCCGTGGGGGTTGGAACGACTACAGGGCCGATTACGCGAGGCGATTATCAGACATGGCAGTTACCCAATGGGGCACTCATCCGCTTGGGAAATGGTGGTAATAGGGCAATCGCGTTTTCGCCCGATGGTCAACTCTTCGCGGTGGCAAGTAGCATCGGTGTGTGGCTTTACGACGTGGCGACTTCCCGTAAACGCGCACTCCTCACTGGGCATGCCGGCATTGTCACTTCCGTTGCATTTTCGCCCGATGGGAAAATCCTCGCATCGGGGTCGGATGATAAGACGGTCAAGCTATGGGATGTGGCAACGAAACAAAACATCGCCACACTTGAGGGGCATACGAGTACCGTCACTTCCGTTGCATTTTCGCCCGATGGGAAAACCCTCGCCTCCGGATCTTGGGATGACAGGGTCAAGCTATGGGATGTGGCAACAAAACAAAACATCGCCACACTTGAGGGGCATACGAGTACCGTCACTTCCGTTGCGTTTTCGCCCGATGGGAAAACCCTCGCCTCCGGATCTTGGGATGACAGGGTCAAGCTATGGGATGTGGCAACGAAACAAAATATCGCCACACTGACTGAACCTACAACTAACTTGATTTCTTCCGTTGCATTTTCTCCCGATGGCACAATCCTTGCCGTAGCAGCGCAAGATGTCAGATTGTGGGATGTGGCAACGAGACAATACGGCGTCACGTTAGAAGAACATAAAGGGTACGTCTCTTCAGTCGCATTTTCTCCCGATGGGAAAACCCTCGCGACAGGGGCAAGTGATGAGACGGTCAAATTGTGGGATACCACGACGCGAAATCATATCACACTGAGTCATACAGAGAGCTATTTAGTCGCATTTTCTCCCGATGGGAAAACCCTCGCGACAGAGGCAAGTGATGAGACGGTCAAATTGTGGGATGTAGCAACGAGACAGAATATCGCCACGCTAGAAGGGCATATAAGGAAAGTCCGTTCCATTGCGTTTTCGCCCGATGGGAAAACCCTCGCGACAGGGGCAACGCGGAGCATCCTGCTGTGGGATGTAGCAACGAGACAGAATATCGCCACGCTAGATCAACGTGGTAGAACCTTTTCTTTTGGCATACGTTCCATTGCGTTTTCGCCCGATGGGAAAACCCTCGCGACAGGGACAGGGGGGGACCTGGTCGATCTGTGGGATGTGGCTACGAGACGGAATATCACCGTGCTTAGGCATCCGAATTGGGTCCGTTCTGTTGCATTTTCGCCCGATGGAACGATACTCGCGTCAGTGTCTGATAGCGGTCCTATCAAGCTGTGGAACGTTTCGACATGGGCACATATCGCCACATTTGAAGGAGGTAGAAAGACTATTGCGTTTTCACCCGATGGCACAACCCTCGCCTCTGGGTCATGGGGTAGTACAGTCAAACTATGGGACATTGCGACACGAACAGAGATCGCTACGCTTGAAGGGCATACGGACGAGATCACTTCTGTTGCGTTTTCACCCGATGGCACAACCCTCGCCTCTGGGTCATGGGGTAGTACAGTCAAACTATGGGACATTGCGACACGAACAGAGATCGCTACGCTTGAAGGGCATACGGACGAGATCACTTCTGTTGCGTTTTCGCCCGATGGGACAATTCTCGCATCCGGGGCAGACGATGGCACGGTTCTGCTATGGGATATGTCGCCGTATATCTCACCCCTCATGTCCGACTTCGATGGCGATAGGCGTGTTGGTTTTCCCGATTTCCTGCTGTTCGTCGCGCAGTTTGGATTAAGCCATGCCGACGAGGGGTATGAAGCGCGGTTCGATTTGGATGGCGATGGCGCGGTTGGGTTTGGCGATTTTCTGATCTTTGCCAGTCATTTTGGGAAGGCCGTGTCGCCGCCCGGGCCTTCTGGCGGTTAGCCCTCTAAACTCGTTCGCGGTATTGCTTCGATGAGGACGGAGAACGTGAAAAGATGGTTCAGTGAAAAACGCACATTGTCGCCGTTTGTTTTGGCGTTGGCGATCTTAACCTCTCCTTGGAATCCTCCCCCTGTATTCGGCGATATTTTTCCTTATGAGCGCAGCGCGAAGCCCTTGGGGAAAAGCAATCTCGAACTGATGTCAGATTATTCCGCTCGCATTAGATCGGTATTCGCAGAGACCGATCACTATTCAAACCAGTATGGCATTCAGGTCGGGTACGGTTTGGGGCAAAATTTCGATTGTCAGTTCCGATATGGCCTGACGCAATACATCGACAACAGCGGCCGGTTGCGCCACCAATTCACGCTTGGCCCAAAACGCGCGATGCTCAAAGATCGGTTGGCTATCCATCTGCCCGTGTCATTTGGTTTTACAAGTGATTATGTTCGCACTTCGGGAAATTGGGACTTATTTCCCACGCTTTCCCTCACGCAAAAAATTGGGCAAATAAGCGAATTGAACGGTTCCATTACAGCCCTCATGCCACTAAAAAGAGGGGATGGCGGCATTTTAGATAGCGATGCTGTTTTTATCGCACTCAATTTGGGAATGGGCCTGTACTTGATCCCCGACAAATTGGCTCTCATGTCCGAGATACACCTCCGAAAAAAGTTGAGCAGGTTGGGTAGGCCAGGCGCGAGTACGACCCATGTCAGGATAGAATCGAGAATAAACTTTACCGACAAATGGGCTTTGCGGCCCGAAATGGGCTTGGGCGTTGGAAACTGGCAGTCCCACTTTGGCGTGGGTATCGCTTATTACCCGTAATGCGCGAGGAGATCATCGCATGGCGAATCTGATCGGAGAACGCAAATCGCTTCAATTTGGCTTTGTATGGGGCGCCCTCGCCCTTCTTCTTTTTTCTGTCTCTGTATCCGGTGATGTATTTCCCCATGAGCGCAGCATGAAGCCCTTGGGCAAAAACAGTCTCGAATTGACGCCTTATTCCTCTGTCTATTTTTTTATTCGACAAACGGATGACAAATCCGAACATTATGCAGACGAGTACGGCGCTCAAGTGGGGTATGGTTTGCTCCAGAATCTCGATGTCCGGTTCCAATACAACTTGGCGAGGACTATATGGGGTACCGACGGCGGCCCCGATTATATCAATCACTTTTTTATGTTTGGATTGAAACGCGCGATGGTCAAAGATCAGTTGGCGATCTATCTGCCCGTATCATTTACAAGGGGTGATGGTGCTTATACCCAGCCCATCTCATTTATGATAGATGCGGTTATTCAGCCGCGCAAGACTTGGGTATTTCATCCCACGCTTTTCTTTGGCAAAAAATTGAATCATCCGAGTAAATTTGAATGGAATAGCGCGATTACAGCTAGCATTCCGCTAAAGAGTCATTACATGCTCAATCGCATAGATTTTGTCTTTTTGGAAATTAATGTGGGAATGGGAATGTATCTGATACCCGACAGATTGGCTTTGCTGTCTGAAGTGCTCTTGCGAAAGAGCGCAAAAGATTTGGATGAGTCGGGATCGAGTACGGTTGCCGCCAAGATAGGGGCGAGAATAAATTTCATATCCGACAAATTGGCTTTGTGGCCTACGCTGAACCTTCGAGATCACACCTTCCACTTCAGAATGGGGATCACCTATTGCCCATGATGGCTGCGGAGATCGCGGCAAGTCTCCCGTCTCCCCTCTTAAAGCCCCCGTGCCTGTCCGAAGTGACTCGGTGAGGTATCCCAATATTAGGACAACTTAGCATTTCATTTTTCTCAAGAGCGATCATCGGAATTTTGAGACGCGATGGGGCGTCCTTTCTTTTTAGGGGCGCGCCATCTTGACTTTGTAAGAAAAAGATACTAAACTTGACGGAAGTTCAATCGGTGCGGATTACAATGAGGTGAGATCGTGAATCGGGTATTTAGGCAGGCGATTTTGATGTGCGTTTTGATCGGCGCGGCAGGGGCAGATCAGGGTGAGGCGTTGCTCGAGATGATCAAGGACCGGGATCGGGCCATTCAGGACATCGTGCGATCCGAGACCGGGGGCGATACGGACGAGGAGCGCGCCGCGCTTACGGCCATCGTCGGCGAGTTGTTCGATTTTGAAACCTTTGGCAGGGAATCGCTGGGGCGAGATTGGGCGGAGCGAACCGCAGAGGAGCGCGCGGAGTTCATCGCGGTGAACCGGCAGTTGATCGAGAAAAATTACGCGGATCCCGCGCTTTATACCAAAGCGGAAAAGATCGACTACACGGGCGTGGCGGTCGAAGACGCAAAGGCCATCGTCAAAACGGCGGTGCATTACAAGCGCGAGATGAGCACCATCGACTACAAACTCCACCTCGTCGAGGGCAAGTGGTTGATTTACGACATGGTCATCGACGAGTTGAGCGTTGCGCGGAGCAACCGGTCGCAGTTTCGCCGCGAGATTCGCAAATCTTCGTTTGCGGGATTGCTGGATAAATTAAAGCAAAAACTGCGCGAAGACGCATCGGATGAGAAAGGTGGCACTTAATTGATCGAAGCCTATTTTCGCTTTTTGGCGGGTTGGACGTATCGGCACTACAAAAGCATTCTTGTGGTGTCGATTTTGTTGACGGCCTTTTGCAGCATTTTTGCGTACAAGCTCGGGCGCAAACTCGAGACCGACATCGTGGCGTTGATTCCAGAAAATTATCAGAGTGTGAAAACGCTCGAAGAGATCAAACAGCGCGTCGGGGGCGTGGGCAGTTTGACGGTTTTGGTGCAAAGTCCGGATTTTGAGGCCAACACCCGGTTCGTCGAGGATTTGGCGAGCGAATTGCGGGGCGAGGAGTACGCGCAATACATCAATTTTGTCGATTACAAAAACGATGTGGAATTTTACCGCAAAAATGCGCTGCTCTTCATGGAAACGGGCGATTTGGATGAAATACTCACGCGCATCGACGACCACATCATCCGAGAAAAACTGAAATTGTCCCCCCTGTACATCGCGCTCGACGAAGGCGGAGCCACGCTCGACTTTTCGGATATCGAGGCCAAGTACCGGATGTCGGATCATGGGCGAGAGGAGTATTACGCCAATCCGGACCACACGATCTTGGCACTCGAGGCGCGGGCCGCGGGCACGGTGAGCAACATCGGATTCGCCACGGAGATGAAGCGGGTCATCCAAGAGGCCATCGACAAACTCGATCCGCGCCATTACCACGCCGAGATGCTGATCGAATACGGGGGGCCGTTCAAGAATAAGATCGACGAGTACGATACGATTTTGCGCGACGTGCGCTCCACGGCCATCTTTGCCGCGTTGGGCATCATCGCGCTGTTGACGTTTTATTTTCGCCAGCCCTGGGCGGCTTTTTTTGTCGCGCTGCCGCTGGTGATGGGCTTGGTTTGGGGCTTTGCCATCACCTATTGGGCCATCGGCAATTTGAACACGATGACCGTGTTTTTATTCGTGATCTTGTTCGGACTGGGGATCGATTTCGGCATTCACTTGTTTGCGCGCTACCTCGAGGTGCGCGTGGGACAAGGGGACGTGCAATCGTCGATCGAAACGATGTTGAGCCAGACCGGGCAGGCCATCGTGACCGCCGCGCTGACCACGTCCATCGCGTTCTTCTCCTTGACCCTGACGGATTTTCGGGGGTTTTCCGAATTTGGGTTTATCGTGGGCGTGGGCATTTTGATGTCGCTGGTGTCGATGACGACCGTGTTGCCGGCCGTGTTGGTGCTGGCGGACCAAAAATTGGGCTGGATTCGCATGCGGCCCGTTTGGGGGCACAACTGGGGCGGCGAGCGCGGGCATTTTCCGCATCCGTGGCCCGTGCTTTTCTGCGCGTTGGCGATCACGGTCTATTTGGGGGTGCATTTGCGGGACATAGATTTCGAGTACGATTTTACCAACTTGCGCTCCAACTTGCCCGCGTCCGTCAAGGTCAAGCAGAAAATGGCGACGATCCCGAAATACGGCGCGGAGTCGCAATCGTACAGCATCGTGCTGGCGGACAGCAAAGCGGACCTCGACGAGATCGTGGCGGCATTGAATCGGAAAATGGCAGAGGACGATCCAACGCCGACGATTGACAAGGTGAAAACCCTGTGGACCGAGTTGCGCGATCAGGATGAAAAATTGGAGATCATCGGCGAGATTCGCGCATTGGTCGATGGCGAAGGCGCGAAGTTGATCCGCGGGGAACAAAAGGCCAAAGTCGATTCCCTGCGCGAGTTGTTAGACGTGCAAAAACTGGCGGTCGGGGATTTGCCGGAAAATTTGCTGAAAAATTTTGAGACCATCGACGGCAGTCAGGCGTACTTCGCGCAAATTTTGCCGAGCGTGCAGTTGCGAGACGGAAAAAAAGCGATCGCATTTGCCGAGGACACGCACGAGATCCGCACCGCGTCCGGCAAGGTGTTTTTCTCGTCGAGTTCCAATATCATTTTTGCCGATATGCTGCGCCTGATGTTGCGCGACAGCCCGCGGGCGATCGTCCTGACATTGCTGGTCGTCATTCTCATCGTGCTGACCGATTTTCGCAGCTTTCGCGCCTTGCTCATCATCTTTCCCCTGGTCTGCGGCACGGTTTGGATGTGCGGGTCGCTCTACTTGCAGGACGTGAAACTCAATTTTTACAATATCGTCGCGTTGCCCACCATCATCGGCATGGGCATCGACAACGGCGTGCATCTCTACCACCGCTACCGAGAGGAAGGGCCGGGGTCGATGCCGCTCGTGTTGCGAAGCACGGGGGGCGCGATGCTGATTTCCATGCTGACGACGATGATCGGCTTTTTCGGGTTGATGACCGCGACGCATCCCGGCCTCAACGCGATTGGCCGGTTGGCGCTGATCGGGTTGCTGACGTGTTTTGTGACCGCCGTGCTGGTGCTGCCCGCGATTTTGGAAGTGCTCGAAGGCAAGGGGCGGCGGAAAAATGGACAGAACGCGAAATAGGATACGGCGATGAATTTCTATCTCGGCTTGGGTGTGAGCGTTGTCTCTGGGCTGTACACGTCTTTGTGGGGCGCGTTTAAGGACTCGCCCTACGAGGATTTTAAGCCCCGAACCTTTCCTCGGAGCATTTATTTTCACCTTGCGATTTTTTGCGTCTTGTATTTCGCGCCCCTGCCCCGTCACGCCGATTTTTTCGCGCTTGGATGGGTGCAGGTGTTTTTTTTGACCATGGGCATCGAGCGGTTTTTGGCCGAGCTCTACAAGGGGTTTTTCCGGACGGAAGATCAGGACAAGTACTTCGTGCCATCGCGCATGACGTTTTTCGGGCGGTACGTCGCCAGCGATGGATTGCGCTACGCGGTGGGCACGGCGCTGGTGCTCGGGGTTTTCGCGGTGCTGATGATTCCCGCGGCCATTGCGACATTTTGGAACTTTCTCCTGATCGCATATCTCACGGGTTTGCTGGTCTCCCTCGGCGGCGCGTACAAAGACGCCCCGTTTGAGGGCTTTCATTGGCTAAAATTTCAGCGGTCGGGGCTCGTGCTGGCGGTTTGCGCGCCGCTGTTTTACTTTTTGAACGATCCCGCGCATCCCATCCCCTTGGGCTTTTTGGTCTATGCGAATGGCGGCTTGGAGCGCTTTATCGTGGAGTATTACAAAACCTATGTCCAACGCACGATGTCGGGCAAGTTCCGCCCGGATTTGCCGCGCATTGAGCGGTGCATAGCGACGCGCGAGAAATTCCACTACGCGGCCCTCGCGATCATCGCAGGGGTGATTGGTCTGTACGCGTATGAGGTGTAGGAAGCGGTCTTAAAACCCCTGACAGCCCTTGCACATTACAGAGGTCGATTTGAGAAATTTGGATTCGGAGATCGAGCGGATCTTCGACGATATTTTTTTTCCATCACAATATGAGGTGTATGGCGATGACGGAAGAAGATCTTTGGTATTTCAAGACCACGGGGTTTTACAAGGTCCGCAAAACCCTGCCCGATGATCTGGTCGAGCGGTTGAATAGCGTGACCGAGGGGCAGATCGCGGACATGTGCGAACCCATCGTTTGGGAGGACAAAGGGCCGCCGTGCCCGGAAAACGTCCGCCGATTGTCGAAAATTTTCTCACGCGATTCGGTCTATCTCGAAGCCGCGACGCATCCGATCATCCTCGACGCCCTCGAGGGCATTCTCGGGCCGAACATCGAGGTGCTGACCAACAAGCACAATCACGTCATGGTGCGCCCGGCCGGATCGTATCCGGTGCCGTGGCACGCGGGGGAAGAACCCTACGACCACACCTTGATCACCGGGCTGATTTACCTCGAGGAATCCACAGTTGAAAACGGTTGCGTCCGCATCGTGCCCGGCAGCCACAACCGGCCCTTTGTGAACCCGCGCCGACCGCAGGCACAGCGGGATGATTTTTACGACGGCGACCACTATTACCGCGCCTTGCCCGTCCCGATGCCGCGCGGCGGCGTTTTGCTGTTTAACGACTGCTGTTATCACGGATCCGATACCAACCGATCCGCGCATTCCCGGCGCAGCATGACCGTGGCCTATCGCGCACACGACGCCCACGATGTCGTCAAAGACGATCCGGAGAAAATTCTCGTTCGCGGCGAAAAGGTCTATACCGGCCATCCGCATCCCTATCCCATCCCGATTCAGAAATAGCCCCATGCTCTCGATGCGACAAATCCAACTCTTTCGGAACAACGGGTTTTCGCGCTTGCCGAAATGTTTGTCCGCGGCCCCCTGCGGACAAATTGGCTTGACTTGAGTTTATGTTCCCATTTATTGTCGCATGGATAGCGATCATTTGAGTTGGAAAGGACGACCTCTCCCATGGCGAAAACAGCATTGATCACCGGCATCACCGGGCAAGACGGGTCTTATTTGGCAGAACTCCTGCTGGACGAGGGGTATGACGTACACGGCGTCGTCAGGCGCGTGGCGTTGGAAGATCCGGAGCACAGGTTGGGGCGCATCGCCCACTTGCAGCACAAAGTCGAACTCCATCCCGCGTCGCTCGAAAGCTTTCCGAGCATTTACAACGCGGTACGCACAGTGCGCCCGGACGAGTGTTATCACCTCGCGGCGCAGAGCTTTGTCGATACCTCGTTCAAAGACGCATTTTCGACCCTCAATACGAACATCAATGGCACGCATTACGTGCTCGAATCCATAAACGAACTCGTGCCCCAATGCCGATTCTACTTCGCCGGGTCGAGCGAAATGTTTGGCAAAGCCGAAGAAGTGCCCCAAACGGAGACCACGCGCTTTCATCCGCGCTCGCCCTACGGCATCTCCAAAGTCGCGGGGTTTGACCTCACGCGCAACTACCGCGAAGCATATCGGTTGTACGCGGCCAGCGGCATCTTGTTCAACCACGAATCGCCGCGCAGGGGATTTGAATTTGTCACCCGCAAGATCACCTCTCACGTCGCCCGCATCAAACTCGGGCAAATCGGCCATCTCTCCCTCGGCAACCTCGACGCCAAACGCGACTGGGGGCACGCCCGCGAATACGTCAAAGCCATGTGGATGATGCTGCAACAAGACGCGCCCGACGACTATGTCATCGCAACTGCCGAAACCCATTCGGTGCGCGAGTTTTGCGAGATCGCCTTTTCTCATGTCGGTCTGGACTACCGGGAATACGTGCAGGTCGATCCGCGATTCCTGCGCCCTGCCGAAGTCGATTTGCTCATCGGCGATTGCGCCAAAGCCAAAAAACAACTCGGCTGGACATATAACACGCACTTTGAGGACTTGGTCAAAGAAATGGTGGATGCAGACCTCGAGCTGTTTTCGAAAACTTCGTAAGAGCCACACCTCTTGCCTCTTGTATCTTTGACCGAGCACGGGGGGCGTCTGTGTAAATTAAATTATACCAAATTTTGATAGGCACAAATCAACTCCTGCATGGTTCGTTTTTCTAAAACGTTTGGTCCTACAGCATCGCTGGTTGCCTCCGATGCCTTCGGCGACCTACTTTTTGTCAACAGCAACAAAAAGTAGGCAAAAAATGCCGCTCTCAAACGCCGAGGGGCTAGGCACAGCGCAAAGTGCTTTTGTAGCAGAACAACATGAGCCGGCCTGCCAAGGAAGTTGCAACAAGGATGTTGGTTGCGAGACGGACTTGCGCGCTGTGCCCGATGGCTTTCGTTGATGGACTTTTGGGATCGCATGTTTGGCGATGGCTTCTCTGAAGGGCGGTGGAACTGCAAAGCGATCCCGATAATAACTGAGTTGGTACAAATGCACGGGGGCCTGTCCCTACGGGTCTCGCCTCTCGCGTCTCGCCTCTCGCGTCTCGCCTCTCGCGTCTCGCCTCTCGCGTCTCGCCTCTCGCGTCTCGCCTCTCGCGTCTCGCCTCTCGCGTCTCGCCTCTCGCGTCTCGTGTCTCGCGTCTCGCCTTTCGCCTTTCGCCTTTCACCTCTCCCGTCTCCCGTCTCCCGTCTCCCGTCTCCCCTTATGCCTCCCAACATCGTTCTCATCATATCCGATCAGCACAATCCCCATGTGATGGGGTGCGCGGGAAATCCGATTGTGCAAACGCCGAATTTGGACGCGCTCGCACGGCGCGGGGTTCGGTTTGGCAATGCGTATTGTCCCTATCCGCTCTGCGTGCCTTCTCGGTCGGGCTTTATGGTGGCGCAGTATCCCGGCGATGTGGGGGTGTACGACAACGGCGGGAGCCTGTCATCGGACACGCCCACCTTTGCCCATGCTTTGGGTGCGGCTGGGTACGAAGCCGCGTTGTGCGGGCGCATGCATTTTAGAAATCCCGATCAATTCCACGGCTTTGAAAAACGCATCCACGCGGATTGCGGGGGCCTGTCCGCAGAAATTCGCGGCTCGGGATACAACCGCACGACCGGGCAGACCAAATACGGCGTGCAAGTCTCGGGGTACGGGGAAACCGGGTATCGCCACTTTGACGAGTCCGTCACGGAAACGGCATGCAAATTCATCGCAGAGAGACGCGCAGGGGAACGCCCTTACGCGCTCGTCATTGGGTACATCTGTCCGCACAATCCCCTGATCTGCGGCAGAGAAGACTTTGACTATTACATGGCGCGAATTTCACCGCCCGAACCGGAATCGCCCGAATACTTAGACGCCCTGCACCCGGCGATGAAGAACTGGCGAGAGAGACGCGGCGTTGGCGACATCGCCCCGGAACAGAACAGGCGCGGATTGGCCGCGTATTACGGCCTGACGACCGAACTCGACCGGCACATCGGCCAGATCGTCGAAGCGGTCAACGCGGACGCGGACGCGGACAATACGCTGATCATTTACACCTCGGACCACGGCGATATGGCCTGTGACCACGGCATGTGGTGGAAGAGCAGTTTTTACGAAGGCTCGGCGGGCATCCCGTTGATCTGTTCGTGGCCGGGTCATTTTTGCGAGAACCAGACTGAAAACGCCATCGTCAGCCTGATCGATGTCGGCCCCACGGTTTTGGAGATCGCAGGCGCAGATCCCCTGCCGGATGTATCGGGCAAGAGTTTTGCCCCGTTCCTCAATGGCGCGCCGCCATCGGATTGGCCGAATGAAGTTTTTTCCGAATACATCGGCTTGTTGGGCGACCAACCCGCATGTATGATCCGCACCGGGCCGTGGAAGTTGAACTATTACGCCGAAAGCGATTCCTGCCAGTTGTTCAATATCGACGAAGACCCGGATGAACGGCGCGACCTGCGCGATGATCCCCGGTATCGAGATGTGATCCAATCCGGTCTCGAAAAAATTTTCGCGCGATGGTCCCCCGATGAGATGCTTAACAACGCGGCGCGACAAGCGCGGGCGCGGGCACTCATCGCCCGTTGCGGCCACGGCCCCATCCCGCACGCCATTCCCCCATTCGCGCCGGATGTCGATGCGGTCAATGAATTTGATTTCGCGCAGTTGCCCGAAGATCCGAGGGCGTGAAGGGAGCGCGTCCGCAGATGAGGCACTCGCTTTTCTAAAACGTTTGGTCCTACAGCATCATTGGTTGCTTCCGATGCCTTCGGCGACCTACTTTTTTTTAACAGCAAAAAAAAGTAGGCAAAAAATGCCGCTCTCATGCGCCGAGGGGCTAGCACAGCGCAAAGCGCTTTTGTAATCGCACGCCATGCGTTGGCCTGCGAAGTGGGTTGCAAAATGGATGTCGGTTGCGAGACGGACTTGCGCGCTGTGCCCGATGGCTTTCGTTGATGAACTTTTGCGAGGGCACGGTTGGCGATGGCTTTTCTGAAGGACGGTGGAACAGCAAAGCGATCCCGATAACGAAGTAGTTGGTACAAATGGGATCTCGTACTCGCCCGAAGATGCGGGAGCTTCTCATCCTGCAAATCCCCTAACCCATCAAATTTCGATAACCCGATTTTTCAAAGGAGGAGGTTATGACACATAGGAGATTGCCGGTCTTGCTGATCGGCCTGTTGTTGTGCGGCTGTGGCGGCGAACGCGATCCGATCGTCGAGATGCAACGGTCGCTGGCCTCGGCGCCTGCGTATATGATCGTGCTGGACGATATGCGGGAAGAAGGCGCGATTTTCACCAAGTACTATCACCGGTATTTGATCACGCAGGGCGACAAGAAGGTGCAGACGGACTGGATGGAGGTGTCGGAGGCCATTTACAAAAAATACGAAGCGTTTTTGGGGATGGCGCTGGTGGCGAAATCCGAGAAAGATGGCGTCAACACGACGCCGCATCCGCCCGGGTACCACTATGTAGGCAATCCGGGCTACGGCCGTTGGGTGGATCGCGGCGGCACGTCGTTTTGGGAGTTTTACGGGCAATACGCGCTGATGCGGGATTTGCTCGGTTGGGGCGGCGGGTTTGGCATGAGTCGCTACGATTACGACGATTATCGGTCCCATCGCCGCGACCGCAGGCCGTATTACGGCCGCAATCGGGAATACGGCACGCAGGGATCCGTGACGCAACGACAAAAGCCATCCACGTTTGAGCGGCGCAAACAAGCGGTGGCGCAAAAGAAGCAATCGTTCGCGCAAAAGGTGCAAAGCCGCACCAGCCAGAGCCGGACCGGGTTTGGCAGTTCGCGCACGACGAGCCGCAGTTATGGTTCGAGTTCCACGAGCCGCAGTTCTTTTGGTAGCAGTTCGCGTTCGACGAGTCGCAGTCGGTCTGGATTTGGCAGCCGCAGTTCTGGAGGGTTTGGAAAATGATCGGACAAGATTTGATGGCAACCGGGATTTATCTGATTTGCGCCTTTGTGCTGTTCTACATCGGCAAGTTGGTGAAGGATTTGACCACTTCGGGCTATCGCGTGCGGGAGGAGTTGGTCGAGAAAGACAATGCCGCTTTGGGCGTGGCGATGGCCGGCTACTATTTCGGCTTGGTGATGGCGATTGGCGGCACCTTGTCCGGGCCATCGCAGGGGTTGGACAACGATTTGGTCGACATCGGGATTTACGGATTGTTGTCGATAGTCTTGATGAACCTGTCGCGCTTTGTCAACGACGGGTTGATTTTGCACGGGTTCAAAATTCGGGATGAGTTGATCCGCGATCAAAACGCGGGGACCGGCGTGGTCGTCGCCGCGTCGTACATCGCAACGGGCTTGGTGATTTTCGGCGCGGTATCGGGCGAGATCGGCGGGATTGTGACGACCGTGGCGTTCTGGGCATTGGGCCAAGTGGCTCTGGTGTTGGCCGGGTTGGTGTACGAGTGGATTACCCCGTACAGCATTCACGATGAGATCGAGCAAGACAATGTCGCGGCGGGCGTGGCATTCGCCGGGGCCTTGGTCGGCATTGGCGTGATCGTGTTCCACGCATCCGCGGGCAATTTTATTTCTTGGGCCGTGAATGTGCAGGATTTTGCGATAGAGGTGGTCGCGGGATTGATTTTGTTGCCCATCGTCCGCACCATTGCCGATGTGATTTTGCTGCCCGGGCAAAAGCTGACCGATGAAATCGCCAACCAAGAACACCCGAATCTGGGCGCGGGCTTCATCGAAGCGGCGTCTTACGTGGGTGCGTCGTTCTTGATCGTGTGGAGTTTGTGAGAAGAGGGCGGGGATGAGTGACTTTGGAAATCTAAAGAAAATCCCAACGCGCAAAATTTGGCAAAATGAGGCGACCGACTTTACGCCATGGCTCGCTTCGAATATCGAAGCGTTGGGAGAAGCGGTGGGATTGGAACTGGAATTGATCCAAAGAGAGGCATCCGTTGGAGACTTCTCTTTGGATCTGTTGGCGAGGGATTTGGGCAGTTCAAAAACGGTAATCATCGAAAACCAACTGGATCAGACCGACCACGATCATCTTGGAAAATTGCTCACTTATGCCGCCGGTTTCGATGCTTCAGCCGTTATTTGGGTATCGGAGATCGTCAGGGATGAACACAGGCAGGCTTTGGAATGGCTCAATCAAAGAACAGATGCCGAAACGCAGTTTTTCGCGGTCGTGGTGGAAGTTCTGCAAATCGACGATTCAAAGCCTGCTTTCAATTTCAAGCCCATTGTATTTCCCAATGAGTGGCAAAAATCGAGGAGACAAAAAATATCGACGACCACCTCCGCTAAAAGCGAGAAATATCGGGTCTATTTTCAAGAACTCATGGATGAGCTGAGGGAAAAACATCGGTTCACAAACGCCAAAGTCGGGCAACCTCAAAGTTGGTATGGATTCTCATCGGGTATTTCGGGTATTCAATATTGGGCCTCCTTTGCTGGAAAGGGCAAAGCTCAATCAGGGATATACATTGATCGAGGCGATCAAGAAAAAAATAAAAATATATTCGACAGGCTGAAGCAGAGAGAAGATGCAATTACGTCTCATTTTGGCAGTCAACTGGAATGGGAACGGATGGATGATAACCAAGCTTCAAGGATTTCCATATACCGAGAAGGGAGCATTGAGTCGTCAGATAGCGAGTTGAAAGAGATACGAAAATGGCACGTTGAGAAATTGCTGAAACTCAAAAAGGTATTTGGACCGGAATTGCGAGAAATCGCAACATACGAGTAAAACGACGCGCTTGAGTGCTCTGTAAATTAAATAATTCTGAATTTCAATTTTTCAAGAGCGTGACTGACGTGATGCCATACATCAACTAAGCCCTCGCCCAACATGCCATCCCAAAAGCCCATCAAACAAAGCCATCAGGCACAGCGCGCAAGTCCGTCTCGCAACCAACATCCATTTTGCAACGCACTTCGCAGGCTGGCGCATGTCGTTCTATTACAAAAGCGCTTGAACTGCTGGGGCAGTTGTACCCCGCTCGCGCTGTGCCTAGCCCCTCGGCGCATGAGAGCGGCATTTTTGAACGGCTCGGGCAGTTGTACCCCGCTCGCGCTGTGCCTAGCCCCTCGGCGCATGAGAGCGGCATTTTTGAACGGCTCGGGCAGTTGTACCCCGCTCGCCTACTTTTCTTCAGACGCTTATTCGCGTCTTCTCTGTTGACAAAAAGTAGGTCGCCGCACGCCGTAGGCACAGGCGTAGCCAACGCATCGGAGGCAACCAACGAGGCTGTAGGACCAAACGCTTTAGACAAGCGAGCAACTCAGGTACTGATTTGTGCGTATCAAAATTGAGAATAACTTAATTTACAGAATATTGAGGTTTTTGCCGGTAAAATTCTGCATCATAGCGAGTCCCGAGATGAGGGGTAGCGAAAAGCGGTTGCGTCTCGGCCCAAGGGATCCGCGATTGTCTATGCCGGCGAAATCATAGAAGATACGGCGATCGCGCTGGTGATTTTAACCCGATTGATTTTTTAACTCGGCGGTGATGTGGCCTCCGAGTTGTTTTTTAACTATGCGTCAAAGTTCTCTCTTAAAAGCCTGCGTGTTTGCCACCGGCTGTGCGGGCATCGTGGCGGAGTTCACGCTTTCAACGCTGGCGAGCTATTTGTTGGGCGATACGACCAGGCAATGGGCCGTGCTCATGTCGCTGATGTTGTTTGCGATGGGCTTGGGCAGTCGCTGGAGCCGATTGTTGACGGATCGGCTGTTGGACCGCTTTATCGCGGTTGAGTTTTATTTGTCCGCGCTGTGTGCCACCTGTGCGGTTGCGGCCTATTTTGGATCGATGGTCGCGCTGTCCGCAGGGGCTTTCATCTACGGCTATGCCTTTGCCATTGGGGTGCTGATCGGGATGGAAATTCCGCTGGTGGCGCGCATGAATGAGGCGTATCAGGATTTGCGGAGCAACCTCGCCTCCGTCATGGAAAAGGACTATTTTGGCGCGTTGATCGGCGGGCTTTTGTTCGCCTTTTTTTTGTTGCCAAAACTGGGGTTGACCTATACCCCACTCGCGTTGGGCGCGGTGAACTTCGCGGTCGCATCGGTGTTGCTGTGGCGATATCGGCACTTATTGGCGCGTCCGATATTCCCGATGGTGGGCTTTTGGGTTTTGGGCGCTGGCCTTCTCGCGCTGGCCTTTGCCATTCGCCCCATCGTGATGTATGGGGAACAGAGCCGGCATCGCGACCGCGTGATTTATCAGGCGCAGACCGCGTATCAGCGCATTGTCATCACGGAGTGGAAGAACCACCACTGGCTGTACCTAAATGGCAATGTGCAATTCAGCACGTATGACGAAGAGCGCTATCACGAATCGCTGGTGCATCCGGCCATGCAACTGGCGGGATCGCGCAACGCGGTGCTCATTTTGGGCGGAGGCGATGGCCTGGCCGTGCGCGAGGTGGCGAAGTACGCGGATGTGAAGGCGATTACACTGGTGGATTTGGACGAGGCGATGATCGATCTGGCGCGCACGCATTCGGTTTTTGTGACCGCGAATAAAAAGTCGCTGACCGATCCGCGCGTGAACGTGGTGATCGACGATGCGGCCGCGTTTTTGGCGCGTTCGGATTCCCTGTTCAATGTGATTATTGTGGATTTGCCCGATCCAAAGGGGCCTGACCTCGCACGGTTGTATTCTCGGGAATTTTATCGCTCGTGTGCGCGTCACCTAACCGCCGATGGGGTGCTGGTGACGCAGGCGTCGAGTCCGCTTTACGCACGGCGCGCGTTTTTGTGCATTGAGCGCACGATGGCAGACGCCAATTTTGCAACCGTTCCGTACCACACGTATATCCCGACGATGGGCGACTGGGGATGGGTATTGGGCATGCGGGCAAAAGAAGGGCACTCGGAGAGGCTGATTCGCCGGATGCGGGAACTTCGGTTTGAGGATGTCGAAACGCGATTTTTGAATGCGGAAGCGATGCGGGGCATGTTGCACTTCTGGAAGGGCATGTTCGACGCGCGACACGAGATCGAGGTGAGCACGGAAATGATGCCGACGGTGGATCGCTACTATCGGCAATCGGAATGGGGGATGGAATGAGGGAGAGAGGTACACCTGGCGATAGCCAGTTAAAACACAAAAGGCGAGCCGTGTGCAGGGGCGATGCCCCCATGCTCGCCAAAAGATACAATCCTCAACGGATACCTTTCTGTAGTACGGGCGTAACATTTTACGCCCGTAACATTTTACGCCCTCTCGCACAGCAATAGAATAAGTAGTCAGTCCCTATCCATTATACCATTGAAAATTTGATCGCGTTTTTCCATCGCGTTCTTGTTGCCTGCAAACACTTGGTCAAATCGCTGAAGAAATTCTTGACGCACTTCTTGACGCGCTTGTTCAAGTTGGATGCGTCTCGCCTGTTCAAACCAATGATAAAACAACATAACCAGTTCTCCCCAAGCCACAAAAATGAATACCGACAAAATCGAGAAACTCACAAAATAAAAACGACAGGCGAGAGAGGAGATCCGGGATAGAGGTAAGCCGTAAAAGCGTAGGGGCAGTACCCCCGTGCATTTGTACCAACTAAATGATTTGAAGGGTGGGTTGAACGCAATAGGCTTATTTTTTTTTGGTTTCCGTCATACCATTGACAATTTGATCGCGTTTTTCCATCACGTCTTTGTCGCCTGCAAACACTTGGTCAAATCGCTGAAGCAATTCTTGACGCCCTCGTTCAAGCCCTTGTTCAAGCCCTCGTTCAAGCCCTTGTTCAAGCCCCTGTTCAAGCCCTTGTTCAAGCCCCTGTTCAAGTGCTTCTTGACGCGCTTGTTCAATTTGGATGCGTCTCGCTTGTTCAAACCAGTGATAAAACAACATAACCAGTTCTCCCCATGTTGTAAAAATGAATGCCAACAAAATCAAGAAACCCACCAAGTCGCTCATGCCTTGTATGCTCGGCACGGGATTGAGCCCAAATTTTGAAATGCCGATGACAACACCAACGACAGCAAGCGCGTTGTAAAGAACCGCATACCAAACCCCACGCTTTGTCAAATTTGTAAAATCGCGGTTACTTTCCCACATGAGCCGCTCCCGTATGGATTTTGATCACGCTTCACGATGCGACTGGCAGGATGTCGGTGAATTGGTATTCTTCGACGACTTCACCCACAGAGGCGTCGTAATGGTCTTCGTCCCATTGCTCGAGGGAAAGGGTGCGTTTTTCCGAGTCGTCGAGGTACTGCCAGACGATAAATTCCCGTCCTGTAGGGTCGGCGTTTTGGTGATACCGCCCAACGGCTGATGATTCGCCGCAGTACGCAACGCCGTTGCAGATGACTTCATCGGGCGGATCGTCATTGTGTCGCATGTGATCGCGGATGTCGCCCTCAATGCTGGACAGGGGAATTTTGCGCGTCAAGATCCAAGTGATGCCGTCGTCTTCTGAACGCTCGAGATACGCCCTGTCGTCGCCGCAGGTGAGTTCCCATTCATCCACGCGGTCGCCGTCGTAATCGTAATAATGATGCGCGGCGACCTGCCACGTTTTGAGGTCGTAGTCGAGAACATAGCCCGGTTTGAGATCGGACAGGGTCAGGCTGAGGGGATCGCGGGCTTCGGCTTCGGGTTCTTTTTTTTTGAAGGGATTCCAGCTCATTGCGTTTTCCCATGTTGCGTCGTCATCCGCCTGTCCGTGGCGCAGACAGGCGGATTGTGGCCGCGATTAGGCATCCATGCCCATTTTCGCCTTGAGGGCCGCGAGGCGTTGATCCGAGCCGGTCGATGCGGTGCTCAGCGCCGAGTCGATTTCCTCATCGAGGCTTTTGGCTTCGCCGGCCATTTCGCCGTAGGCTTGAGAGAGCGACTCGTCTTCTTCAACGCGCTCTTTCATGCGCTCGAGCATGGCGATGGTGCCAGACGAATCGACTTTGGCGAGTTGCTTGTTGATCTTTTTGGTCGCAGCGGCGGTTTTTGCGCGCGCGCGCAAAGAGATGAGTTCGTTTTCGTGGGTCGCAATGGTCGATTTGAGTTTATCCACTTGGCTTTGAAGCTGATTGGCCATGTTTTCCTGCGCTTGGGCGTCCTGTTCAAACTGCGCCAAACGCCGCTCGGCCTCGTCTTTGCGATTGAGGGCTTCGGTCGCCAAGCGGTCGGCTTCTTCGGGATCCATATCCCCATTTTGGGCTTTTTGGATCAAGATCATGGCTTTGCGCTCCCAGTCCGCCGAGGCTTTTTTGTTGTCCTCGGCCTGCTTCCGCAAGCGGATGGCCTGACCCTTGACCTCTGCGAGGCTGGTCATCGCGCCGCTGAGATCTTTTTTCAGATCGCGGATGCCCTGTTCGGTCATTTTGATGGGGTCTTCAAACTTGTCGATAGCCGAATGGACTTCGGCCTTGCCCACATTGAAGAGGCGTTGAAAGATGCTCATGTGATGCTCCTTTGCAAAAAGCGGGTGGTTATTGCTGGCTGTACGCGAGCAGTTCGGCCGCGTTTTCGGCCAAGGCGAGTTCGAGGGCCGTGATCGACCCTTCGAGTTCTGCGCGGTCGAGGGTTTCGAGGCGCAGGGTGTCGCGGAAGAGAATCGTGCCGGTTTCCTCGTCGAGGGCAAACGCGCCGTGAACGAGGGTGCGGTTCATTTCGAGCAACCGCTTGTACAACTCCCCCGGCGCGCTGGGCTTGGGCAAAATGGCCTGTTCGATGATGAGGATGGGATCCTCGCAATCCACGATGAGATGGTTGATGCCCCGGTCTTCATCGCTGACCACGACCAATGCTTCGGCGACGTCTTCTTCGTCGATGGCGAGGTCGAGGTCTTGAAGATAAGATTTGACCGTGTCGAAATATTCTGACATTTTACACTCCTGAAAAAACGGTTGGCGTTTTGCCGTTCATCTATGAGATACGCAAGCGAATGATTGGTTTCAAAAAGTTACTGTTCAAACCGTACCGCGTCAAGGAGAGAATACCCGTCGTCAGTAATCAGTCGTCCCATCAGTCGTAGGGTGCTCATCCCGCGTTCGCCGATGTTTTTTTTATTGATAACCCTTCTGGAGCGTATTTTATGCTACCCAAATATCCCGTCTGGCACGTGCGCCATAAAGGGGATTACGATGCCCTGCCCGATGTGATCCTCGCAAACCGATCGTTGACGAGTGAGCATTTGTCCGATTCGCCCGAGATTTTGAACGATCCCTATTTGATGAGGGATATGGACCGCATTGTCGAGCGCGTTGCAAAGGCCATTCGGCGCGGGGAACACATCGTGGTGTTTGGCGATTACGACGTGGATGGGGTGACGAGCACGGCTGTTTTGCTGGATTTTTTCGACTCGGTGGGCGCGCATGCCTCGTTTTTGTTGCCCGATCGATACCGCGATGGATACGGCATCAAGCCGCCGGGCGTGGCGCGGGCGCTGAAAATGGGCGCGCAACTGATCGTGACGGCAGACAATGGCATTTCGGCTTTTGAGGCGGTTGACACAGCCAATGCCGCAGGTGTCGATGTGGTGGTGATCGACCACCACCATCCGCAGGCCGATCACGAGTGCCCACAGCGGGACAAATTGCCAGACGCCCTCGCGCTGGTCAATCCCAATCGCTCCGATTGCGATTATCCCTTTAAGGGCTTGGCGGCCGTGGGATTGGCATTTAAGGTGGTGCAGGCTTTGGCGAGCGAGTTTATCGTCGAATCGGAACGCAGGCGGTACTTAAACGCGCTTTTGGATCTGGTAGCTCTGGGCACGGTGGCGGATATGGCGCCGATGATCGCGGAGAATCGCCTGCTCACGCGGCATGGCATGCAGGTGCTTTCGCGCACCCCACGCCCGGGCTTGCAGGCGCTCAAGGCCGTCGCGCGGGCAACGCATCGGTCAGTCGATACGACCACAATCGGATTTTTCCTCGGGCCGCGCATCAACAGCGCGGGGCGCCTGTCTTCGGCCGATTTGGCACTCGATTTGTTGCGCAGCGATGACCACGCGCGAGCGCAGCGCTTGGCCGATACGTTGAATGGCTTAAACGGCGAGCGA
The DNA here is from genome assembly GCA_965242535.1 of Candidatus Latescibacterota bacterium. Classification (GTDB taxonomy): domain Bacteria; phylum Latescibacterota; class UBA2968; order UBA2968; family UBA2968; genus VXRD01. The sequence goes on along the minus strand of OZ251458.1, from coordinate 1,404,670 downwards.
CAGACATTGCAAAGCGATGGGATGGCCCAAGCGGAACGCATGGTGGAAGAGGAAGGGTTGGACGCGCAACGCATTTTGGTGGTGCGCGGCGAGAATTGGCATTTGGGCGTGGTGGGCTTGATCGCCGGGCGGTTGGTCGAGAAATTTTATCGCCCCGCGCTGGTGTGTACCCATTTTCGCAAAGACGGCATCTACACGGGATCGGCGCGTACCGCAGGGGGATACAATATCGTGGAGGCGATTTTCCGCGTGTCCGATTTGCTCACCGAATTTGGCGGGCACGCCGATGCGGCCGGGTTTTCGGTGCCCGCGGACAAGTATCCCGAATTTCGCGCGCGGCTGATCGCCGATGCCGCCGAGCGGTTGTCCGAAGACGCCCTGACTCCGCAGTTGGAGGTCGATGTGGTGCTCAAACCGCCCGATATTTCGCTGGCGACCGTTGAAGCCCTCGGCAAATTGGCGCCTTTTGGCGCGAAGAATGAATCGCCTCGGTTTGTGGCGCGCAACTGCCGAATCGCCGATGCGCGGGCCGTCGGCCGCGGCGCGCATTTGAAACTGAGCGTGGATACGGGCGCGAATCTGCACGACGCGATCTGGTTCCGCAATGGCGAGCGCGTGTACGAGTTGTCCGTAGGCGACCGGGTCGATCTCGCCTTTGCCCTCGATGCCAACACTTGGCAGGGCAGAACCAAGGTGCAGATGGTGGTGGAAGATATGCGGTCAGCGGACGATGGATAGATAAATTGAAAATCGCCTCTCGCAGACGGGGATGAACAGAAATGGCACGCACGAGAACGGGTCGATGCTTCGCGCTTGCGATAAGCCGTTCATCGTAGGGACAGGCCCCCGTGCCTGTCCGAATCGGCCATTCGCTGAGATGCCCTACGCATATCGGGCAATTTCGTATTAGAACCCGATCCGCTCATTTTCGGAGGTAAAATGGGCCTTGTCGAAAAATTAAATGTGGGCGTTGTGGGGGCTGCCGGACGCGGGGCGAGTTTTCGCGTGGCGTTTGAAGCGCAGACAACCGCCCGCATCCACGCGGTTTGCGATGTGCGCGAAGACGCGCTCGACGTTGCGGCGAAACGCTTGGGCGCGTCTGAAAAATACGTGGATTACGAGGAGATGTTGGCGCGATCTGAAATCGACGCGGTCGTGATCGGCACGCCCATGCACTTTCACGTCCCGCAGGCCATCGCCGCGCTGCGCCGGAACATCCACGTCCTGAGCGAAGTCACGGCAGGGGTTTCCGTGGCGGAATGCCGCGACTTGGTGCAGGTGGCATCCGCGTCGACCGCGGTCTATATGATGGCGGAAAATTACACCTATACCCGATCCAACGTCTTGGTCAAAGAACTCGTCCGACGGGGGTTGTTCGGCGAGGTGTATTACGGCGAGGGCGAGTATTTGCACGAATTGAAGGCCCTAAATGAGATCACGACCTGGCGGCGCAAGTGGCAAACCGGGATCGACGGCGTGACGTATTGCACGCACAGCTTGGGGCCTCTGCTACAGTGGATGCCGGGCGACCGCGTGGTGCGCGTGTGTTGCGCCGGAAGCGGGCACCACTATGTGGATGCGCGTGGGGATCGGTACGAAAATCAGGATTCGTGCGTGATGCTGTGCCAGATGGCGCGCGGTGGACTGGTGAAAATTCGGGTGGATATGCTGTCGGAACGGCCCCACGCGACGGGCAATTTTCAACTGCAAGGCACCGAGGGGTGCTACGAATCCGCACGCGAACGCGGCGGCGTCAATCGCGTGTGGCTCGCCGATATTTGCGAGAAGAATGCGTGGATGGAATTGACCGAGTTGGAGGCCGATTATTTGCCCGACATGTGGCGCGACCCGCCCGAAGCGGCATTGCGAGCCGGGCACGGCGGGAGCGATTTTTTCGAGGTGATGGATTTCATCCAAAGCATCAACGGCGCGATCACCTGCCCCATAGGCATTCACGAGGCGATGGACATGACCCTGCCGGGGTTGATCAGCCAGCAATCCATTGTGCGAGACGGCGCGTGGCTCGAGGTGCCGGATTCGAGGACATGGGTAAAGTGAGCGATGGGTTGCCACCGCTAACCGCTTGTTTTGCCGCGAAATGCACGGACAGGCACGGGGGCCTGTCCCTACGGGTCGTTCTGTCGTTCATTTCATTAGGCGCCCGAAATGGCATGGTAGGGACAACCCCCTGTGGTTGTCCTGTATTCGGACAAGCACGGGGGCCTGTCCCTACGGGTCGTTCTGTCGTTCATTTCATTAGGCGCCCGAAATGGCATGGTAGGGACAACCCCCTGTGGTTGTCCTGTATTCGGACAGGCACGGGGGCCTGTCCCTACGGGAGATGGAGCTGAAACGCACGGGAAGATGGGATGGTCGGGAGAAAAAGAAAACACACAAAAGGAGCGACTATGGGCCTACTGAACGCCCTTGATTTGGACGCCCAAATCAAAAGATCCGATTACAAAGCCGAGATGGAAAAGCTGGAGATCAAAATGGGACAACTCCAGCGGAAGGCGCGGGAGAGCAACGTGCCCATTACCATCGTGTTTGAGGGGTGGGGGGCTTCGGGCAAGGGGCGGTTGATCAACGAGTTGCTGCAAGTGCTCGACCCTCGGGGCGTGCGCGTGCATTCCACGCAAGCCCCGAATGAAGAGGAATTGCTCCGTCCCTTCCTCTGGCGGTTTTGGACGAAAATACCCGAGCGCGGGCGCGTGGCGATTTACGACCGCAGTTGGTACAGCCGGTTCATCGTGGAGAAGATGGATCCGACGATGAGCAAGTTGCCGGTGGATAAGGCGTATCAAGAGGTGAATGGGTTCGAACGCCAACTCGTGGATGACGGGCATGTGGTGATCAAGTTCTTCCTCCACATCTCGCGGAAAGAGCAAAAAAAGCGGTTTCAGGCCCTCGAGAAAAACCCGATGACCTCCTGGCGCGTGACCCCTTACGACTGGAAGAAGAACAAACAATACCGGTCGTATCGGGACGTGATCGAAGAGATGATCGCGCGCACAACTAGCGACTGCGCCCCGTGGCATCTCGTGCCCGCGCAAAATTGGCGATTCGCCGCGCTTTCGGTTTTTCAAACCGCGGTCGACGTCCTAGAAAAACACCTCGCGGCCAAAAAGACCCAGGCAAAACCCGCGCGCCTGCGTCCGATAGCGGCCTCTATGCTCGACGCGTCCGACTTGTCCAACGCACTCACGCGCAAAAGATACGACCGCCTGCGCCGCGCGTACCAAAAGCGGCTGTGGGAACTCGAGCACGACGTTTATCGGCAAAGACAATCCGTGGTCATCGCGTACGAGGGCTGGGACGCCGCCGGCAAAGGGGGCAACATCAAACGCTTGGTGCGGCGGATGGACCCCCGCGGCTACGAAGTGATCCCCATCGCCGCGCCGAATGACATCGAACTCGCCCACCACTACTTGTGGCGGTTCTGGCTCAAGATGCCCAAGGCCGGGCATTTTGCCATTTTCGATCGGTCATGGTACGGGCGCGTTCTGGTCGAGCGCGTGGAGGGGTTTGCCACGCAGCAGGAGTGGCAGCGCGCGTACCGCGAGATCAACGAGATGGAAGAACTGATGGCAAATTACGGCACGCTGTTGTTCAAGTTCTGGATCGACATCGACAAAGAAGAGCAGTTGCGCCGGTTTCGAGACCGCGAAAAAGTGGCGTTCAAGCAGTGGAAAATCACGGATGAGGATTGGCGCAACCGCGAGAAATGGGCGCAGTATCGAGACGCGGTGGACGAGATGTTGTACCGCACGCACACGCCCCACGCGCCTTGGACCATCGTGGAATCCAACTGCAAACTCCACGCGCGCATCAAGACGATGAAGACCGTGGTCAGGACGCTGGAAAAACACCTGATTACGTATTGAAGGCGGATCGGGCTAAACTTCTGCGGAGTTGTACGCCGTTCTACGGGACGAGAGCCAATCGCAGGAGCGACGCGCGATGAGCGGGGCGAATAATCGAATCTCAGGGATTGCCGCCCGAACAGACGAGACGCGAAATGGGAAATGCGAGACGCGAATGCGCGATTGAACTGTGCGATGTACACAAGGTTTTTGTGATCGACAACGCCCGCGTGGAGGCCCTCGCGGGCATTTCTCTGCGGATTCAGCGCGGCGAATTCGTCAGCCTGATCGGGCCTTCGGGATGTGGCAAAACGAGTTTGCTGCGGATTGTGGGCGATCTGGAAATCCCGAGCGCGGGCGCGATTCGCGTGTTGGGCAAAACGCCGGAAGATGCGCGGCGCGAGCGGTTGACAGGCTTTGTGTTTCAAAACCCCTCGCTGCTCGCCTGGCGCACGGTACGAGAAAATACGCGCTTGCCCGCCGAGGTGTTCGGCGATGCCGAGGTCGTCGCGCGCGTGCCCGAGATGATCGACATGGTGGGGTTGGCGGGATTTGAGCATGCCTATCCGCGCGAATTGTCCGGCGGCATGCAGTCGCGGGTCGCCATTGCCCGCGTATTGACCTTTCGCCCCGCGGTTTTGCTGATGGACGAGCCGTTTGGGGCCTTGGATGAAATCACGCGCGAAAAGATGCAGATCGAATTGTTGCGTATTTGGCAGGCGACAGGCGCGGCGATTTTGTTCATCACCCACAGCATTTCCGAGGCGTTGCTCTTGTCCGACCGCGTCGTGGTGATGTCTGCCCGCCCGGGGCGCATCGTGGATGATCTAACGGTCGGTTTTCCGCGTCCGCGCGACAATGCCTTGCGAGCCGATCCGCGATTCGTGGCGATGGAAGCCCGCTTGCGAGCGCAGTTAGAAGGCGGGGAGAGGTGAGACGGGAGACGGGAGAGGGAAGGCGGGAGACGGGAGAAGCAATCGCAATCATAGGGACAGGCCCCTGTGCTGTCCACATCGAAAGAGGTAAGAGGCAAGACGGGAGAGGGCGAGAGGCGGGTAATCGCCATCAACATGTAGGGACAGGCCCCCGTGCCTGTCCTCAGTTCGTGGTCAGTAGGCAAGAGGGGAGAGGCGTAGCCTGCAACGCCGCGGAGTGAGCGATCCTACCAATCCAAAATCAGATTCAAGCCTCACAAAATCCAACAAGGCGCAACCTGCAACGCCGTGGAGCGGGCGATTCCATCCAATCCGACCACCTGTGAGACGCATACCGATATGGACAATTTTTTTACCACACCATTTCCCGGAACCCTGTTTGCAGATGATTTTCTGCGGGAAACCGTCGTTCGCTCAGACGCCTATCGCGCAGTGGACGATGAAACACGCGACGCATTCGAGAGCGCGATTCGGGAAATTTTCGACCGATTCCCCGCGGATCAATCGCCCAATGAGAGCCAGACCGAGGACGATTTGATCTGGCCCATCCTCGAGATCCTCGGCTGGACCGCGCACCTGCGGCAACAAAATCTCGCGCCGCACGGTCGATCCGCCGTGCCCGATGGCCTGCTGTTCGCCGATGACGAGGCCAAAGACCGCGCCAACGTCCATCAAGAGTATCGCCGCTATGCGTTCGGCCTCGCCATCGTCGAGTCCAAGCGGTGGAACACACCGCTCGACCGCCGCGGCCAAAGCGAGGGCGAAAGGACCGCGCCCTCAACGCAGATGTTGCGCTATTTGCGGCGCGTTGACGATCTGACACAGGGCAAACTCCGCTGGGGCATCCTGACCAATGGCGCGAAGTGGCGGCTCTATGACCAACGCGCCCGATCCGTCTCCGAACAGTTTTTCGAGATCGACCTCGCGGCGTTGCTCGACCTTTCCGATAAAGAAAGATGGCACGTTTTGAAATTGTTCGCGCTGTTCTTCGGCAGGGAGAGTTTTGTCCGCGATCCCACCTTTCACCAATACGCGCTCGACCAGGGGCGTTTCTACGAAGAGCGCGTCGCCGACAATCTTTCCAGTTTGGTGTTTGACGAAATTTTTCCCCAACTCGTACGCGCCTTTGTCCAAGCCGCACCCGACGCGCCGTTGCCCGATGTGCGCGCCGCGGCTTTGACCCTGCTCTACCGCCTGTTGTTCATCCTCTACGCCGAAGACCGCGATTTGTTGCCCGTGCGCGATAGACGCTACGACGATTACAGCTTGCGAAAAATGCGCGGCGCTGTGCGTGAGCGCGTGGAAATAGGCGACATGTTCTCCGCCACCGCGGCCCGCTACTATTACGCCATCGACGATTTGTGCCGGATCATCGACAAGGGCGATTCCTCCATCGGTCTGCCGCCGTACAACGGGGGCTTGTTTGACCGCGAACGCACGCCGCTTCTGTCCGAGATTCGGTTGAACGATCAGGTCATGGCCGAGGTGATCGACGCCCTGTCCTTCGAAAATACGCCCGATGGCCGCCGCTATATCAATTACCGCAACTTGAGCGTTGAGCAACTCGGATCGATCTACGAGCGGTTGCTCGAGCACGAGGTCGTGCGCGATGGCGATGGGGTTGCGATTCGTCCGAACATTTTTGCGCGCAAGGGATCGGGCAGCTACTATACGCCGGATGAACTCGTGCGGCTGATCATCGAAAGAACGGTCGGCCCTTTGGTGCAGGACAGGATGGACGCCTTCGCCGACAAGGTGGAAGAACTCGAGAAAAGCCGCCGCGCCAAGCGGGTCAAAATCGCGGAACTGAAGCGCGTGGATCCCGCCGTGAAATTGCTCGATCTGAAAATCTGCGATCCGGCGATGGGGTCAGGGCCTTTTTTGGTGGGCCTCGTGGATTATCTCGCGGATCGCGTGATCGCGGCCCTGGCCGAAGACGCGATAGATGGGTACGTCTCCCCGCTGACCGAGCGCGTGGACGCCATCCGCAACACCATTATGGAAAACGCCGAGGAGAACGGCTGGGCCATCGACGCGGAAAAACTCGACGACCGGCACATCATCCGCCGCATGGTGCTCAAGCGGTGCATCTACGGCATCGACAAAAACCCCATGGTGGTCGAACTCGCCAAAGTGTCGCTGTGGTTGCACACGTTCACCGCGGGCGCGCCATTGAGTTTTCTCGATCACCACCTGCGCTGCGGCGATTCGCTCATCGGCATGCGCGTCAAGGAGGCCACCGACGAGTTGAACCGCCTCGGCGGCCTGTTCGCCGCCAGCGCCATTGCCGGGGCCGAAGCCGCCACGACGGGCATGCAGCGCATCGAGGACATGTCGGACGCGGATGTGGCCGAGGTGCGAGAATCCGCATCCCTATTCGGACAAGTGGAGGAGACGACCGCGGACCTGCGCGGCCTGCTCGATTTCCTCGGCGGGCTCGGCTATCTGACCGCGGGGATGAAGAAAAAAGAATTGGATGCGTTGGAAGGGCCACTCGTGACGACGCTCGGTCGCCAGCAGGCCAGTGCGTACACGCTTCTAGCTCGGGGGCCGGAGCGCGTAAGCGATCTCTTGCCCGATACCGGCGACGCGGTTTGGTCGAGCTTTGCCAAACTGTGGCACGAAGCCGAGACCCTCGCCCAACACGATCACTTTTTGCATTGGGAAGTCGCCTTTCCCGGCGTGTGGCAACATTGGCAAAACCAGTATCCACAGGGCGGCTTCGACGCGGTGATCGGCAACCCTCCGTGGGATCGCATCAAGTTGCAAGAGGTCGAGTGGTTCGCCAGCCGCGCCCCCGAATTGGCACGCGCCCCCACCGCGGCAGCGCGGCGAACCGCCATCCAAAAACTCCGCGACCAGGGCGCGTCCCTATCCGCCGAGTTCGACGCGGCCAAGGAACGGGCAGACAAACTCGGTTCACGGGTACGCGCATCCGGTCATTATCCCCTGCTCGGCGGCGGCGACATCAACCTCTACTCCCTGTTTGTGGAGCGGGCGATGAGTCTCGTAAAACCGGACGGAATCATCGGCTTGCTCACCCCATCCGGCATCTACGCGGACAAAACCGCGGCCCCCTTCTTCAAATCCGTCTCCACCGCCGGGCGCGTCGCCTACATATTCGATTTCGAGAACAGGAAAATTTTCTTTAAGGACGTCCATTCGCGTTTCAAATTCTGCGCCCTCGTATTCGGCGGCGAAAAACGCACGTTCCCCGAGACGCACTGCGCCTTCTTCCTCCACGACACCCGCACCCTTGACGACCCCGACCGTTGCTTCCCGATGACGCCGGACGACTTCGCCCGCGTCAATCCCAACACCGGCACCGCCCCCGTCTTTCGCACCCGCAAAGACGCCGACATTACCCGCCACATCTACGAGCACAACCCCGTATTGGTCAATCACTCGGGAAAACGAGAACGCCGCGCTTGGCCTGTGCGCTACGCCACGATGTTTCACATGGCAGGCGCCTCTCATCTCTTTCGCACCGCCGAGCAACTCGACGCCGATGGCTTCTATCGGGTCGAGGGCAACCGCTATAAAAGGGGCGACGACTTGTACTTGCCGCTGTACCAAGGCCGGATGATTTGGCAATTCGACCATCGCGCCAACTCGGTTCGCGTCAATCCCGAGAATGTACACAATCCGTATTTGAGCGAGGAAGTCAGCGAGGCACAACACGCGGATCCGGGCTTTCTTCCCCGAACGCAATACTATGTTCCGGCAGAAAATGTGGGGACGGCCTTTCCGCAGAGTAGCGGCTGGGCAGTGGGTTTTCGCAACATTACTAACACGACCAACATGCGAACGATGGTTGCTACCGTCATACCGAGATTAGGGGCGGGACATTCTCTGAATCTGCTCCCTGTTTTCGAGGATGTCGATAATGCACCATCGCTCGCCTGTTTGATCGTTGCAAACCTGAATGCCATACCGTTCGACTTCGTTTCTCGACAAAAGATACCGGGAAGCAACTTTACATGGTATCTGCTCGAGCAACTCCCCGTCGTCTCGCCGGATCGATTCGCGTCTGTCCGCTTTGGCGCCAAAACCGCCCGCGATCTCGTCTGCGAAGCCGTGTTGGAACTCACCTATACGGCGCACGACATGGCCCCGTTCGCCCGCGACATGGGCTATGTCGATGAATCGGGCGATGTGCTACCGCCCTTTGTTTGGGACGAGGATCGTCGATTGCGTTTGCGCGCCAAACTCGATGCGGTATTCTTCCACCTCTACGGCGTTACGGACCGCGAGGATGCGCGCTACGTCTATTCGACATTCCCCATCGTCGAGCGGCTGGAAACCGACATCTACGGCACGTATCGCTCCCGCGATCTGTGCCTCGCGTACATGAACGCACTCGCGGCTGGCGACGCGGATGCGGAGCCGGTGGTGTGAAACTAGGAGATTGACCTTTGATGAGACGAACGACCCCGCCACCTTTGGAACTCGATTATGAAAGCAATCCCGTACATCGCGATTCTGCACGCCGTTATCACCATACGCAATGGTCAAGGCAGGTATCGGAATATGGGGAATTTCTAATTTTTTGTGACGCCGTAGATCGGGGATGGGGAGATCGCAACACCAGTTTTTGGGGAATCAAAATAGACGAAAGCCGCAGGCTAATGACGTTGAACGACCCAGCTTGCCACAATGGTCGAGTTGCAAAATGGTGCCGGTTTGTGTGCAATACGACGCCTGAAATTTGGCACGGTTATCCACAGTGGCCGGAAACGGGCAGACCAAACCCGCCTCAACGTGTCCTACTGCAATGGGCGCGATACCGTCCGCTTTCCAAGCCAAAGTCATGAAATTATTGAGGGGAAGACGATGCAGTTTTTGAAACTCAAATTGCCGGGCGCGTATCTCGATGCGTTTTTTTATCGGGGATATCTCTATCTGCTTACGGAAGAGAACACATTGCAACTGCTCGATTGGAACAGGTTGATCGAGCGCGTTTTCCCCGCGCAAAATAAAGGTGGGACAGATCCGTTGGCAGCTATGGTGTTGACCAACAATGCGTTGGCCCATAAAGAAAGGTGTCTCGTAGATTGGGTACAGTATGACGGGTTTAAGAACGCGCTACTTGAGAATTTGCAACGGATGGATGGCACTGTTCTTTTGCCAGAAGAAGATGAAAGCAATGAATTTGACTTGGGGACTGAGCGGTTTCACACCATTGAACTTTTCCGTTCTCATGTCTGGCTGGTAGGGGAAAAAGGGGTTAGTTACGTCAAGGCAGGACCGGGGCATGTGAAGGGAAAACGAAAAGTCCCCCAAATCTATCGGGTACTCGACGATTGTGCGTTTTCTATTGGTGTAAATTCGGAGTCGTTGTGGGTTATGTCGCCCGAGTGGTTGCACGTTGTCCCCATTTGCGATATTTCGCCAAGACGGGTGCGCGTGGAATTTGGCGCGGAGGAGGCAGTGCCCATTTTGGCAAACCACATCGGCTGGCATTGGGGAGATGCCGTGGTAACATCGGATTTTGACTTTCACACCAGCGTCTGGATGGCGGTATCTAACGGTCGGGACTCGGCGGGCGATTCTGCCCATCTTGAACGCGACCAAATTTTGAGGGAAAATTCTACGGGGCGGCGATTGCCCACTGGAAAAGAGGATTCTCATTTTTGCGAAATCGAGCTCGATATCGGACAACCGCAACGGCTCTATTGCAGCAGAGAACGAGCTGTGGGCGTGTCGCCCAACCACACTGTACAGGCTTTCAATTGGGCGTTTAATCTCCAACGCACGCAAAACGGACTTGCGGAATATACGATTTCAAACCCCAATGCAGAACGTGTGCTTATCGGCACTTTTGGATGGGTTGTCGAAGAAACATCGGGCGTTCTTTTGATCGACAAAATCAAAAAGACAAAATTATACGAAAACGAACCGACACAAGTCCGCACGTTTCCCTCGGCTTATTGGTATGAAAACATGGTGGTTGTCGTGGGGGATGACGATATCGAAATCATCGCCATTCTCGACTACGACTTTCTCATGCCCGAAAAATTGCGCGATGTCCAAATAGGGAGGCGATCGCCATTTTTTTCGGATAGGTACAGACGGTATCCGGCTATGGGCGGTGGGATGTGATGGGGGGAAACGCGCTGTCCTACTCAAACAGGGTCATAAGCCAAGTAACAAAGCCCTGACAGAGCGTGCCATCGACAGCCAAATCGCGTGCCTGAATGGCCAAACCCATTTGTCGGGGGTCTTCTCGGGCGGCCAGCCAAGCGTAGAGTTGTGCGCGCAGTGTCTTGGGCGGTGCAAATTTTCTATTGGCTTGCGGAATCCCGTCAATATAGCGCTGAGACAACGGCCACACGGGATCGCCAGCGGGGATCATTTGCTCGACGAAATCTTCGAGTTCGCCGCTCGATTTATTGTCGGGCATCAGCCAGATGCCGACTCGAGGCGTGCCCTCAATAATTGTTCCGGCGGGAGCGGGATGGGTGGGCACTGTGATATGCACATCCCGAAGCCGATCTCTTACGGCATTCCAACGGTTCGTTAAATCGTCATTTGCATCTACGAGAATGCCAACGGCCTGCCGGCCCGGAGCTCTGATTTCGATGCTAATGGAATCGAGCAGTTCGGTAACGCCACCCTTATCTACAATGTCAAAAGATGGCATTGAAGGATGGCGACCACAGATATGGCGGACGACATGCCTATCGTTTTGCCCTTCGACTAAAAGGACACGGTTTTGTATCAGTGTATCTGGATTGTCCATAAACTATCTCACCTCAATGCCTTGCTCAGCCGCGATTTGGGCGTCTTTCTCGGAATATTCTACGGCGCGCATTCCATCACCCTCCCTCTGAAGGCGGATGAGCATACCTTCCACTTCCTCCAAATCCATTGCCGCGTGCGCGAAACCCGCGACGCAGTCCCAGCCATGCGTCGTCGCCAAAACCTGCACGTCGTTCTCGTGCGCCGTTTTCATCACCATCTTCCAGAAATCGCGCTGCACCGAATGGTGGATGCCGTTTTCCGCTTCGTCGATAACCAAAAAGCCGCCCCGGCTGTGGGCAAGTGCCAAAGCCACGCCGCACAAGCGCACGGCGCCATCGCCAAGGCTTTTCAATGGCACGGGACGCGCTCGCCCTTTGAACTTCACTAGCGCCCGTCGACCACGGATGTACTTTGATCTTTCATCGCCAATCAAGCCAATGCGTTCCACGTCATCGCCGTAAATTAGCCGCAACGCGTGTACGGCTCGGGTTTCGTCATCCGTCAGGGCGACGCCATCCCAAAATCGCGCCATATCGCCATTGCTCGGCAACCCCGGACCGAGGGACACGCACCGAATTTCGGGTAGATGTGCCGAGTCGTCATGCCGCGATCTGCGAGATGGGAACCGCGATTTGCGAAACGAGAAATCCACGGGTATTTTTCGCTCTGTGCCTTGGAATTTGACAACGAGCAACACGTCATCGTCGTTGCCGTTCTCGATGATGAGTCGTCGCTTTTCACACGGCCCGATTGAGATGCGAGAATCAGATGTGGGATCGCGACCGTAGAAGATAGCCTCGACATCGGGCGCGGACACCTCGTCGCCATTTTCGTCAACCATGACGGTGAGCTCCTCCCCGTTTTGCAAGATGTCCCAGATCTCGGAAAAGCTACCGCGTGTAGCATAGATGCGAACCGCATCGAGCAGCGTGGTTTTGCCGATCCCATTTTTCCCCGCGATCAGCGTCACGCGGCCCAGCCGTGGAATCGAGAGATCGGCGATCCCGCGAAAGCCTTTGATCGACAGACTGGGAAGATGGAGGGCTGTGCGATTTGATCGCTTTGCAGACATGATTTGCTCCCTTCGCGGCAAAAAAGAAAAGCGTTGCTGTTTCCAAAAAACATGGCGATCAAAAAAATAGTAGCCACTTTTACTGGGCATGTCAAGGATGGGGGCGTGTCGTAGCAACAGCCGGACAAAGTCAATCACCAGTCTCGACTACGACTTTCTCATGCCCAAAAAATTGCGCGCTACCCGCATTGGGAGGCGATCGCAATTTTTCTTGGACAAGTACAGACGATAGCCGAAATTGTCCCGGACGGATCGACAGACCGGGGCAATCGGCAACCGACCACGGGATAGCTTATGCTCTCAAATTTGAACCAGCCCTTGCGGACCCTGCCGGGCATTGGGTTGAAGCGCGAAAGGGTATTGGAGGACGCCGGCATCGCTTCGGTGGGCGATCTGTTGTTGTACTTGCCCTATCGGTATGTGGACAGATCGACCGAGGTGCCGATCGCGCGGTTGCCGCTAGACAGGGAAGTGACCGCGGTGGGCGAGATCGCGAGCATGCAGGTGATCCCGGGCAAACGGCGGCGGTTTGTGATGTCTCAAGGGCTGTTTTAACGGCTTTGGGCGATGGATAATGCGATAAAAAACCGTCACAGCACCCCTCGCAAAATCTATCGCCATTTCCTCCTTTTAGGGGGATTAGGGGGCCAAATCGTCTCTTTATGATTTGACAAACGGTGTAATATCTTATTTTTTTCCAATCGTTATTTCGCACACGCAGGCCAAAGCCCTGCCTACACAACTCGTTATATTTTTTTGGAGAGTTCAATATCTATCGCTTTGGGACACGAGGCAGAGGCGCGCATAGGGCGGAAAGGCGGAGCGGATGGGAACGCACAACCATGAGGGGGAACACGCGATGTTCAAAAGTTTGACTGCGGGCGCGCTCGGCGTACGCGGAAGTATCGAGGAGTTGATCGGCTATGCCAAACGCGCTGGATTTCAGGGGGTCGATGTCGATATCCAAGAGATCGCTTCGCTGGTCGATACGCGCGGCGCGGCGCATGTGAAAAATCTGTTTGCCGAAGCCGGTTTGCGGATTGGCGCGTGGGGCTTGCCCATCAATTGGCGGGCCGATGGCGCCGAATACGACGCGGACTTGGCGCGGTTGTCCCGGTTTGCCGCTGCGGGGGCCGCAGTGGGCGCGACTCGGGTTGCCCAATGGGTGCCCTCTGCGTCTGATGCCCGCAAATTTGGCGACAATTTTAGGTGGCACATCGGACGCTTCAAACCGATTGCCGAAATTTTGGACGCGCACGGTTGCCGCTTGGGCCTGGAATTTATCGGGCCGCGCACCTTGCGGGTGGATAAGTCCTACGGATTTATTCACTCGATGGATGGCATGCTCGGCCTCGCCCATGCCATTGGTACGGGCAACGTGGGCTTGTTGCTCGATTGCTGGCACTGGTACACGGGTTTGGGCACAGTATCCGAGCTGGTAGCGCTGACCGCAGACGATGTGGTTCACGTCCACGTCAATGACGCGCCCGCGGATGTGGATGTGGCGGATCAGATCGACAACCGCCGCGCATTGCCGGGCCAAACCGGCATCATCGATCTGGTGGGATTTTTGAAAGCATTGCAGAAAATCGGCTATGATGGCCCGGTATCGCCCGAGCCGTTTAGCCAAGCCGTGCGGGAAATGACCGCGCAAGACGCGGTGCAAACCACCCACAACGCGCTGGATACGGCGTGGAAAGCCGCCGGTTTACCGTGAGGATCGGGTCGTGCCCCCATCTGCGATTTGGCGATTTGTTTGTCCGATCCTTCTCGTTCTCGGCACCGTCGTTCTCGGCATCCGCTTTGAGGTCGGGTATCTCTACCAACTGGGCAAGGGCCAGGTCGCGCTTCTGTGGCGCGCAAAGCCCATTGACGCGGTGCTGCAAGGGGACGCGCTCTCGCCCGATCAACGCGCGAAACTGGAGCTCGTACCGGCCATCCGGGAATTTGCACAGCGCGAAATCGGCTTGAACCCCTCGCAAAATTACACCGCGTATGTCGATATCGGGCGCGGCCCGGTGTCTTGGAGCCTCGTCGTTTGTCCCACAGATCGCCTCGAACCGCTCGAATGGTGGTATCCGATTGTGGGTAGCGTGCCCTATCGCGGGTATTTCGATCGCGCAACAGCCGAAAAAGCCCGCGACGAGTACATCTCCGAGGGCTATGATACGTACTTGCGCCCCGTGGGCGCGTATAGCACGCTGGGGTGGTTTTCCGATCCGGTGGTCAGCCCGATGTTGCGCTATTCCGAAGGCGATTTGGCGGATCTCATCATTCACGAATTGACGCACGCGACCGTGTGGGTCAAAGGCGATGTCGCGTTCAACGAGGGCCTCGCGAGTTTTGTCGGCGAGGCAGGCGCGCTGATGTGGTTGCAACGCGGCGACGATGCCCAAGCCGTGCAACAAATGTCGGACGAGCGTGCCGACCGCGTCGTTTTCCGCAAATTCATGCGCGACATTGCCGCCCGCCTCCAATCGCTGTATCGATCCAATGCGCCCGACAAATCCACCCTGCGCCAACGGATTTTTGACGACGCCCTCACCGAGTTTCACGCCCTTCCCCTAAAAACCGACCTCTACGGCCGTTTTCCCTCGTGGGAACTCAACAATGCGCGCATGGCCCTGTACCGGGTCTATCGGGAACGCACCGACCTATTCGCCCGCGTTCATCGCGCCTGCCAAAGCGATTTGAAAGCCACCGTCAAAATTTTGCGCGAATGTGCCGAGGCAGAGAATCCGAGCGCGTGGTTGGAGGAGTGGTTGAAAAGCCCTATTACCCCATTCCCTATCTCCTTTCGGGGTTGGTGTCCGCCCCCTATTTTTGGAAAAAACAGATGGAAAACGCCATTCTCTTCGCGCCCGAGATCGTTTGCCTGATCGCGGGATTGACGCTCTTTTTCGCCGCTGTATTGGGCTGGTCTTACAGCGCGAGCCGGGGCATTGCCCTGGCGTTTGGCATGGCGATGGTCGCGGCTTGTGTGTGGACTTTGTCCCTCGAGGGCGAGCCCTTTTTCCCCGGCATCTACGCAGTCGATTTTTTTTCGCAATTCATCAAAACCGCGCTCGCGGTCGGGTTCTTATTCGTCATCCTCGCCAGCGCAGAACCGCTCACGGTCGACCGCAGTGCCTGGGCCGAACTGCCGCTCTTTTTGGTCTGTTCCACGCTGGGCATGATGATGATGGTCAGCGCGACCGAGCTCCTCACCCTGTACGTGGCGATGGAATTGGCCGCGTACCCGATCTACATCGCGGTCGCGCTCCACCGCAATGTGGATACCGGCGGCGAAAGTGCCACCAAATACATGGTGCAGGGCATGGCGGCCTCGGCCATTTCGCTCTACGGCATGAGCTTCCTCTTCGGCGCGTTTGGCTCGACTTACTTTTCCGACATCGGCGCGTCACAAGCCGCGTCGCAACCCATTTTCTATTTGGGCTTGTTTCTCGCGCTCGCGGGATTCTTCTTCAAACTCGGCGCGTTTCCCTTCCACTTTTGGGCGCCCGACGCGTACCAAACCGCGCCCCATCCCGTGATTACATTTGTGGCCACGGTTTCCAAAGTCGCGGCCATCGGCATTTTGTGTCGCTTGCTGGCACTGGCGATGCCCGGCGGCTGGGAATCGGCACACGCGCAAACCGCGCTGATGTGGGCGAGTGTCATTGCGATGAGCTTGGGCAATCTGGCCGCGCTCGCACAGCGCGATCTCAAACGCCTGCTCGGCTACTCCACCGTCGCGCACGCGGGATACGTGCTCCTCGCGTTGCAGACTTTCGCCGAATCCGGGCTGGCCGCGGCCCTGTTTTACGCGCTCGGGTATTTTGCCATGTCCTTTGCGTGCTTCCTCGTGATCTGCGAAGTGGGCCGCAGCGAAGACCGCATCCCCATCGACGCCGTGTCCGGCCTTTACAAACGCGCGCCATTCCTCTGCCTGACCCTGCTCATCGGGCTGTTCGGCCTCATTGGCCTGCCGCCCACGGTGGGCTTTGTCGGCAAGTGGTTCCTCTTTTCCGCGGCCCTGCAACGCGGGCAATTCTATCTCGTCCTGATCGCCGCGATCAATGCCACAGTCGCCATGTACTATTATCTCCTCATCATCCGCCAACTCTATTGGGCCGAGCCTACGGCCCGAGAGACGATCAAACCCACGCCCCTCGTCGCGGTCGCCGCACTGGCGACCATCCTCATCGCGGTCGGAATGGGCACGTTGCCCGGGCCCTTTTGGGATATGGCGGCGCGAGCCGCGCGGGTTCTCATTACCGGATAACGCCATGCCCCAAAACGAACGAACCCTCCGATACGGTTGCAACCCGCATCAATCCTCTGCACGGGCGTACGCGCGCCGTGGGAAACTGCCCTTTGCCGTGCTCAATGGCGCGCCCGGGTATATCAACCTGCTCGACGCCCTCAATGCGTGGCAACTCGTGCGCGAGCTCAAAGACGCGCTCGCCCTGCCCGCCGCGGCGTCTTTCAAGCACGTCAGCCCCGCGGGGGCCGCGGTTGCCGCGCCCATGTCCGCCGCGCTGCAAAGGGCGTATTTCGTCCATGACCTCGACCTCTCGCCCCTGGCGATGGCTTATGCACGCGCTCGAGGGGCGGACAGGCTCTCGTCATTTGGGGACTGGGTCGCGTTGAGCGACGAGGTGGACGAATCGACTGCGCGCTTGCTCAGCCGCGAAGTTTCCGATGGCATCATCGCCCCGGCCTATCGCGCCGAGGCGCTCGCCATTCTCAAAAGGAAAAAGCGCGGCGCGTACGTCATTCTCGAGATGGATGAGACCTACGCCCCCACCGGCGTGGAAACCCGCGACGTTTTCGGCATCGTGCTGGAACAAACGCGCAACACCCGGCCGATTGCCCCGGACATGTTCGCGCAGATCGCCACGCAAAACAAAGCGATCCCCCCGGAAGCCGAGCGCGATATGCTCATCGCGACGATCGCGTTGAAATACACGCAGTCCAACTCGATGTGTTTCGCGCTCGACGGACAGGTGATCGGCAATGGCGCGGGGCAGCAAAACCGCTTGGCCTGCACCGAGATCGCCGCGGACAAGGCCGAGACCTGGCACTTGCGCCAACACCCGGATATCCTCGATTTCAAGTTTAGAAGGGGACTCAAACGCCCGGAAAAGATCAACGCCATCGAAGCGCATTTGCGCGGCGAGATGACCGAGCAGGAGCGCAGAGTTTGGGAAGCGTGTTTCGACGCCGTGCCCCCTCCTTTGAGCGCGGATGCCCGTCGCGCGTGGGTCGAGCGCTTGCGCGAGGTCGCGCTCAGTTCCGATGCGTATATCCCCTTCCGCGACAATATCGACCGCGCCGCGCGCACGGGGGTCAAATACGTGGTCGAAACCGGCGGCTCGATGCGCGATGATGAGGTGATCGCGGCATGCGATGAATACGGGATGGTCATGGTGATGACAGGCGTGCGCTTGTTCCACCATTGAGAAAGGGGAGACGGGAGACGGGAGAGGGAAGACGGGAGATACTCTCTTAAAGTTCAAGGGGTTTGGGGGGTGGTTCGATAGAATTTTTCGCCCTCAAAATCTTGGTCGTGTCGGAACATCCCCCAAATTGAATGCAACAACTTTCGCATCACCGCAACGATGGCCTGCAAAGGTTTCTTCCCTCGCTCCATGAGTTTGTCATAGAAGGCTTTGACCCGGGCTTGGTGTCTGCTAGCGACCAGCGCAGGCATATACAGGGCATGGCGGAGGTACTTATTGCCGGTTTTGGAGATGCGTCTGGCGGGATTGGCGGTTCCGGATTGTCTCGGTTTGGGGTCCAGTCCTGCGTGTGCGACCCATTGGGCCGGTGTCATATCTTCGGGCAAGAGTGCCACCTCGGCCAAAATTCGCAAGGCACTTTTTTGGGCGATGCCGGGGACGGAACAGAGGCGTTGATAGGCACGCTGGAGCGTCTCGTCCTGCTCAATCAACTTCAGGGCTTGGGCTTGCAAGTGCTGGATGCGGCGTTTCAGGTGGCGAATATGAACCGCAATATCGCGGGCGATAAGGCCGGTGCTACCGATGTGGTAGCCTTGGGCATGGGCGCGGCTGTGCTCGCGGATGATCGCTTGGGTGAGTGGGTTCACCCGTCTCATCACCGCTTGCCGTTGCAAGACGCGCTCGCTCGGCGGTTGCCAAGCCACAAAGGGCATGCGCTGGGCATAATCAAGGATCATCACCGCATCGAGTTTATCCGTCTTGGCGCGTTGCATGCGCGCATGCGCGTAATTGCTCATCGCCTTGGGATTGACAACCATGACTTGCGTGCGGCGGTGATGATGCAAAGCCAAAGCCACCTGAAGGCTATAAAGCCCCGTCGCTTCGAGGCCGACACAGACGTGCCGCCCGCCCTTGGTCAACGCCTTGAGCAAGCGCTTATGCGCCTGCGGGGTGTTGTCAAAGGTCATCGGCTTGATGGCTTGCCCCGGTCTAGCCAAGGCAACGTTGAGGGTGCGGGCACTGACATCAATGCCGGCAAATGCGGGTTGGGATTTCGACATCGTGGCCTCCTGTGGTGAGGGGTCTCTAAGGTGTGTGCGCTCGGCTCGAGTCCCGACCTTTCACACCGCGCCTACCGACCTTGTCTATGCAGCCTCAATGGACTTAGATACTCTTCGGTATGGACTCGGTGGTCGGGGGGCCTATCTCCCTACAAGGTCTGTGCCTTCAGAGGCGAGCGGCCTGCCCCGAGCTGAGCATGATGATGTCTGGACTTGAGAGGATGATACAACACCTAATTAAACCGCGCTCGAAAGATACAAGAGGTAAGACGGGAGACGGGAGAGGCGAAAGGCGAAAGGCGAAAGGCGAGAGGCAAAAGGCAGAGGTCAGTAGTCAGGGCGCGTAAAGGCGCGTAGGGGCGTAAAATTTTACGCCCTTACAGAGAGCCCTTACAGAGCGTCAGAGGTCATCGTAGGGACAGGCCCCCGTGCCTGTCCGACAATACCAGCAAAGGTCATCGTAGGGACAGGCCCCCGTGCCTGTCCGACAATACCAGCAAAGGTCATCGTAGGGACAGGCCCCCGTGCCTGTCCGACAATACCAACAGAGGTCATCGTAGGGACAGGCCCCCGTGCCTATCCGACAATACCGACAGAGGTCATCGTAGGGATAGGCCCCCGTGCCTATCCGACAATACCGACAAAGGAGAAAGTCATGACGGATCGGGAAATTCTGAAGGCGTTGGAGAAATTCGATACGCCGTCCATTACCAATGTGGTGGCGACGTATCCGAACAACCCGCTGTGTTTGGGCCTTTACAATCCATGGACGGAAAATTGGTACACGGATCAGACGATCAAGTGCATGTATCCCGAACTCGGCGCGCGGTGCGGGTACGCGGTGACGTGTGCGTTTGGCTTGCCAGATGCCGGGTTTAAGCGGTTGTCGTTCATGGACGTGGCCGAGGCGTTGGACGCGTCGCCAAAGCCTACCATCCTCGCGCTGGAGCAGAAGTTCCCGCCCGAGATTGCGGGCAAGGTCGGGCTTGCGGGCGGCAACATGACGACGACCATGCAGGCATTGGGTTGCGTGGGTTGCGCGTCGAACGGGCCGTCGCGGGACATCGACGAAATCCGTCCGATGGGCTTTCAGTATTTGTTGACCGGCGTCTCCCCCGGGCACGGGGATCAAGCCGTGCAAGCGGTGAATGTGCCGGTGTCGATTTGCGGCATGGATGTCGCGCCCGGCGAGATCATCCACATGGATGAAAATGGCGCGGTCAAGTTTCCCGCAGATCGAATGGCCGAGGTGCTGGTAAATGTCGAGCAGTTGATCGAACGGGAAGAAGCCCTGCAAGCGCGCGTGAAACAGGCGACCAATATCGCCCAAGTGCGCGCGGCCTATCGCGGCGAAGAGTACGGAGACGACGAGGAGAAATAGATGGAAAAGATCAAAGCGGGCATTATCGGATTTGGGCGCGTGGCCGGCAACCATCTGAGAATCATGCGCGAGACCGGGTTGTACGATGTGGTGGGGGTGTGCGATATTACGGCGTCCAGACGAGACGCGGCGATGGCCGAGGGCCTGCGCGCGACCGGCGATCTCGATGCGTTTCTCGCCTGGGATATCGAGTTGGTGTTGATCGCCACGCATTCGGCGGCGCATTATGCCGACGCCTTGCGGGTGGCCGCGGCGAAAAAGCACCTGCTGATCGAAAAGCCCATGGCCTTGACCGGGCCACAGGCCGAGGAGATGGTGCAGGCGGCCAAGGACAATGGCGTGATGCTGACGATGCACCACAACCGGCATTACGACCGCGATTATTGTCTGGTGAAACATGCGGTTTTGGACGGGGCAGTGGGCGAGGTGGTCGCCCTTGAAAATCGCACGATGGGCGCACGCCCGGCCGTGGGGTATGGCATCGCGGACTACGACCAGCAATGGCGCGTGACCGCATCGGCGGGCGGGGGCACGTTGCTCGATTTTGGCCCTCACTGGGTTGAGCAAATTCTCGACGTGATGGCGGGCCATCGCATCGTCTCGGTCTTCGCCGATGTGCGCCATACCAAATGGGGGGATTCGGACGATTTGTTCGATATCGCCATGGTCTTTGACAATGGCGTTCGCGCCCGCGCGGCCAAGGCCGATATTTCCCATTACGCCCTGCCGTACAAGTGGATCGTCCTCGGCACGGAAGCCACGCTCGTGTGTGCGCGGGGGGGCGCGGGCGAAGTCGCCATCTACAGCGAAAACGGACGGGATGTTCGCACGGAGGCCGTGCCGCGCGAAAATCTGCACGCGAACATCGCCCGACATCTGCGCGAGGGCGAAGACCTGATCATCACCGCCGACCACGGCTTGCGCGTGATGCAGGTCTTGCACGCGGCCCGCACGTCTGGCGCGTCCGGCAAAAGCGTGGATGTGGCGATATGATGCGTGAAATACAAGAGTTTAAGGAGGTTACTTGTGAAAATCCTGAAAGTCATCCACGGTTACCCCATGCGCTACAACGCAGGGTCAGAGGTGTACAGCCAGATGTTGTGCCATGGGCTCGCCAATCGCCACGAGGTGCAGGTCTTCACCCGTGAAGAAGATCCCTTTGCGCCGGATTTTCGCTTGCGAGTGGAACGAGATGCCGAAGATCCGCGGATCGCGCTCCACCTTGTCAATAATCCCCGTTTCAAAGATCGGTATCGAGCTGGCGGGGTTGACCAACGCTTTGCCGAAGTGCTGGATCGGTTGCAACCGCATCTGGTGCATATCGGCCATCTCAACCACCTCTCGACCTCGCTGGTCAAAGAAGCGGCACGGCGGGAAGTGCCGATCATTTATACCCTGCACGACTACTGGCTGATGTGCCCCCGCGGTCAGTTTATGCAGATGTTTCCCGAAGATCCAAACGATCTTTGGGCCGCTTGCGACGGACAAGTTGATCGCAAGTGCGCCGAGCGTTGCTACGCCCGTTACTTCAGCGGTGCCCCCGACGAATACGAGGCCGATGTCGCCTACTGGACCGACTGGGTCAGGCGGCGCATGCAACATGTGCGCGAAATGGTCGAATTGATCGATCTTTTCATCGCGCCGGCCCGCTATCTCCTCAACCGTTACCGAGACGCTTTTGGTTTGCCCGAACGCAAACTCGTTTACCTCGACTACGGTTTCGATCATAAACGAATGGCGGGACGCAATCGAATCTCCGGCGAACCCTTTACCTTTGGCTATATCGGGACGCATATTCCGGCCAAAGGAATTCACGATCTCATTCGCGCGTTCAGCACCATTGGCGGCGATGCGCGCTTGCGTATTTGGGGACGGCCGAGCGGGCAGGACACCACCGCGCTGAAAGAGATGGCAAATTCCCTACCAGCACGCATGGCCGAGCGCGTCGAATGGATGTCCGAATACAAAAATTGGAATATTGTGCGCGAGGTTTTTGATCGTTGCGACGCAATCGTGGTGCCCTCGGTTTGGATGGAAAATTCGCCGCTGGTCATCCACGAGGCGCAACAGGCCCGCGTGCCGGTCATCACCGCCAATGCCGGCGGCATGGGTGAGTATGTCCATCACGAGGTCAACGGCCTTTTGTTTGACCATCGCTCATCTGCTTCACTCGCCGAACAAATGCAACGATTCGTCGACGCGCCCGATCTCGCGGTTAACCTCGGCGCGAGGGGCTATCTATACAGCGAAACCGGAGACGTGCCGGCGATTGAGACACACGTTCGCCAGATCGAGGCATTTTATGACCAAATGGTGAAACGGCGGGATACTACAAGTCTTCAGCGGCGAAAGGGGCCGTGGCGGATCACCTTCGACACAAACCCGGACACCTGCAATCTGCGCTGTATCATGTGCGAGGAGCACTCGCCGCACAGCCCACTTCAGGACTTGAGGAAAGCCGAAGGCCGGCCTAGGCGGTTGATGCCTTTCGAGATGATTGAGCGGATTGTCGCAGATGCGGCACCGCACGGGCTCGAGGAGATCATTCCGTCAACAATGGGCGAACCGTTGCTCTACGATCAATTCGAAGACATTCTCGATCTTTGTAAACGCTATGGCGTTAAGCTCAATCTCACTACCAACGGCACCTTCCCGCGCCTTGGCGCACGCAACTGGGCAGAGCAAATTGTACCCGTGACATCGGATGTCAAAATCTCTTGGAATGGATCGACGAAAGAGACGCAGGAGACCATCATGCTCGGCGCCAACTGGGAAAAGGTGCTGGAAAACGCACGGACATTCATCGCGGTGAGAGACGCACACGCGGCCCACGGCGGCAATCGCTGTCGCGTCACCTTTCAACTAACTTTTCTCGAAGCCAATGTAGGGGAACTCGCCGACACGGTGAGACTCGCCATTGACCTCGGCGTGGACCGCGTGAAAGGGCACCACTTGTGGGTCCACTTCGACGAAATCAAAAAGCAATCCATGCGCCGCGACCCCACGGCCATTCGCCGATGGAATGAGGCGGTTTTCAAAGCGCGAGAGGCGGCCGCGGAACGGACGCTTCCGAATGGACAGTACATTTTGCTCGAGAACATTTTCCCACTTGATGAAGATGCGGTTGACGATCTCGCCCCCGGCGGGCAGTGTCCATTTTTGGGGCGAGAGGTATGGGTAAGCGCGATGGGGCGCTTTGACCCGTGTTGCGCGCCGGATGCCCAACGCCGCACCCTGGGCGAATTTGGCAATCTACACGAGCGAGGACTGATGGAAATATGGAACGGCGACGCCTACCGAGAACTCATGGCAACATACCGCAACCGTTCCCTTTGCCTGGGTTGCAACATGCGTAAACCAGCCGGAGGAACGTCATGAATCCCGAATCTTTGGACATCGCACCAGAAGGCTCCCATCACGTCATTAACGGCATTCCCGCTTATGAAGAACGATTTGACGAAGTCCTGAAGTTTCACGCACCGGGGCTGGCACCCGTCCTCCGAGGATCAAAGGCATGGCATATCGGGCCGGATGGCAGACCGGCCTATAAACGGCATTTTCGGCGAGCGTTTGGCTTCTACGAAAACCGCGCTGCTGTTATCGGGGAAGATGGCTGGCACCATATTCACCCATCCGGCAAAGATGCGTACCCACAGCGATACGCTTGGTGCGGCAATTTTCAAGAAGGGCGATGTGCGGTGCGCGAGAACGACAACTCGTATTTTCACATCACATGCGATGGCATGCCGGTTTATCGGGCGCGGTGGCGTTATGCCGGCGATTACCGGGAGGGCATCGCCGTCATTCAGGCCAACGATGGTCGCTCCACGCATATCGACGCGGATGGCCGGCAAATACACGGTCATTGGTTCATAGATCTCGATGTATTCCACAAAGGTTTTGCACGCGCCCGGGATGAAGCGGGTTGGACGCATGTCAATCGCGACGGCACCCCCATCTATTCGCGCCGTTTCGCAACGGTGGAACCCTTCTACAACGGTCACGCCCGCGTGGAGCGATTCGACGGGGCATTCGAGGTTATCGACGAGATGGGCGAGGCCATAGTCGCGCTCCGTTCACCCCGTCGCTCCGAGTTTGCAACGCTATCTGGGGATCTGGTCGGATTTTGGCGAACGCAAACCATCGCCACCGCAGTCAAACTCGGCGTCATTGAGTCCCTCCCCGCGTGCGATGTCGAGGTCGCGCACGAGTGCAAATTGCGGATCGATGCTGTCCAACGGCTTCTGCGTGCGCTGGGAGAGTTATCCCTCGTCTCGATGCGGGAAGGCATCTGGCACCTGACCGCACGCGGAGAATTTCTCTGTATGGAGCATCCGCTCACCTTGGCAGATGCCGCCCTTGAATACGCAGGGCCGTTTTCGAAAATGTGGGCTTCGCTTCCGCAAGCCCTGCACGGCAACGGGAACGCGCCCGATGTTTTCGCCGAAGTCGCCCGCGACGAACGGCGTTGCGAAGGGCATCATCGAATGCTACAAAGTTACGCGCGGCACGACTATTCGACCGTGCCGAGTGCATTGGGTCTTCAGGGACGCGAGCGCGTCCTCGACGCCGGCGGTGGCCTGGGTGTGCTGGCAAATCTCATGCTCGACGCGCATCCCCATCTCCAAGTGACCGTCCTCGACCGTCCCGAGGTGATCGCTCGAGCAATGCACGAGCGCGAAAAACGCGAAGGGCTCGCATGGTATGCAGGCGATCTATTTGAGCCGTGGGGCATTGAGGCCGATGCCGTTGTGCTCGGCCGCGTGCTTCACGATTGGGCCGATGCCAAGGCAAGTCGGATATTGCAAAACGCCCGGTCTGCCCTGCCGAATGGAGGGAACATCTACATCGTCGAGATGTTGGTTCCCGAGACCGGCAACGCGGGCGCGCTGTGCAGTCTGCATCTGCTCATGACGAGCGGGGGCAAGGAACGCACAGTCGCAGAATATGGACGCTTGCTCAATAACGCGGGTTTTGGCATAAAATATATCCGCACGCTGGAATCGCTCGTCTCGGTATTGGTGGGGGTGGCGCGATGAACGATGCGGTCCGCTATCAAATTCCTCCCTCAATGTTTCGGATTCTCGAGCAGGTACCCCGCAATCGCCCGGTGGTCTCGTTGCTCCGCCACTCGGTGCGCGACTATCTCTCGCCCGGGGATATGGGCTATACGCTTCCGATCAACGATATCGGACGAAGGCTTGGGCACGAGTTCGGCACTCTGCTCGGCGACGGGTTGCGTACGCTCCACGCGAGTCCTCTCATTAGGTGTGTTCAGACCGCCGAAGTTCTCCGCGATGGTGCCGGGATCAACTGCCGCATAGTGCCCGATCGCTTCCTCGGCGATCCGGGCATTTACGTCCTCAATAGTAAGCGCGCCGAACGCATCTGGACCGGACGCGGCCATGAAGATGTCATGGCGCGTCTGGTATCGGGGGCTGACCCGTTGCCAGGGTTGTCGCGGCCCGACGAGGCGGCGCGGTTTCTCGTACAACACATGTTCGCCGTAGCGAATGATATTCCCGGGATTCATGTGTTCGTCACGCACGACTCGCTGGTGACTGTAACGGCGGCGCGGCTATTGAAGCAACCTCTTGGGAAGAATGACTGGCCCTGGTACCTCGAGGGCGCGTTTTTCTGGCGAGACGAGGACGGATTGCATACAGCCTACCGCGGCTTTGAGGCGGTTCGCCATGATCTGAACCCCCTTTGCCCACTTGAAGAGACCGATGTAATCGAGTTCGCACGCCGCGAAGTTGCCGCGACCATCGGCTTTGACACGGGGGCTAGGTTCTTTCTGGCCGGCGGCGCGTTCAAGACTTTGCTAACGGGACAGTCTCCGAAAGATCTGGATCTCTGGGCGCCCTCAGACCGAGACCGCAAGGCCCTAATCGAGACGCTGGACCTCAAGGGATCCCGTTGCCTTCCGGCCCCTCCTTTCGCCGATGCGTTCGAGATTCGGGATCGGGTTGTCGAAGTCCCTCACGAAATCGGGCCGCCGACCCTCGACGCTCGACTTGGGCGATCCGATATCGCGCTTTCGGCCATCGGCGTTGAGCATCGCCCCAACGAACAGTGGACTGCTCGCATTCACCCCCTTGCCCAGCTATCGTTGCAACGGCGGGAAGTGCTTCTCTTGAAGCCTCTCGTCAACTGGAAATACGCGCTGACCACCTTGGAACGGATGCACCGCTACGCGGCGGAACTCGGTTTGGAAATCCCCAGAAAAGAAATAGATCACGTCTGGAAAGTTTACGATGCACAGCCAGCGGAAGAGCGCGAACGCATGATCGAACGCTATCGCCGCACAGGAGAAGGCGGGTACAACATCGCCGAGGATGCCGCGTGCCGCCCCCAATGATATATCTGTGTGGCTGTCAAGTACTCGCCTAAGAAGCCATCTAAAAATTATTGAAACCTAACCCCCTAGCCCCCTTTCCTAGCAGGAAGATACTCTCTTAAAGTTCAAGGGATTCCGAGGGGATAGTCCACTTGACCGTTGCTTTACTCGTTTTTCGCGCTTCATTCGCATAGTCAGTAATCAGAGAATTGAGGCAGTCAAATGCGCCCATCCCTCCACAACTTTTGTCTTCTCGCAGTGCTCTCGCTCTTTGCAGGCGTTGCGATAGCAGAGCTTTCGCCCGCGCAGATCAACGCCGAACTCAATCGCGCGATGGCGCTTGAAGCCAAAAGGGATTGGGCGGGTGCTATCGGCATTTACCAACGCCTGTGCGAACAACTGCCCCATCGCGGCGATTTGGTTTCGCGCCTCGAATCCGCGCTTTCTCGGGCGGGCAGATATGCCGAAGCCGCAGACCTCTCGCGCCAACGCTTGGCGGTCGATCCAGACGACATGGATACGCACCTGCGCCTCGGGCAGGCCCTGCTCGCCTTGGGCCAAGTGGATTCGGCAACCGCGCATTGGGATCGCCTGTTGCAACGCGCGACCACCTTGGCCCCGTTTGCCATCGTTGCGGATCACTACCGCAGGCGCAACATGGACGGCCGCGCCGAACAGGCGTATCGCCGCGCGCGAGTCGTTTTCAAAAACCCCGCGCTTTTTGCCCGCGAACTCGCCGAACTCGCCGAACGCCAAGTGCGCTATCCCGATGCGGTGCGCGAATACCTCATCTATGTGAGGGACAACCCCCAATATCTCCCGATGGTCGAGGACCGGTTGCGCGATTTTGCCCACAATGGCGACCGGCACGCCGAGGTTTTCGAGTTGCTGATGTCCAGCATCTCGCTCGCGGATCAACACCAACGCCACCTGCTCATCGAATACGCCCTGCCCGCCGGATTCGCCGCGCAAACGCTCGCCCTGTTGCTAGCGTCCGATGTACAGGACTGGACGCACTTGTTCCGCATCGCGCGCTACGGCCTCGACCACGGCGATCCCGCAACCGCCATTGCCGCGTATCAAACCGTTCTCGACCGCACGGACATCGCGGACCTCCGCGCCCGCGCACAACTGGGCATGGGCATGGCGTGCGAACGCGCCAATCGCGCCGAGGATGCACAAACCCAGTACGCCGCCCTCATCGCGCAATACCCCGACCGCGTCGAGGCAGACGAAGCCCGGTTTCGCGTGGGCATGATTTTGCGCGACTATCGCAATGACGCGCCCGGCGCCCAACGGGCGTTTCAAAATTTGATCCGGACCGACCGCCGCAATCCCTGGCGATACAAAGCCCTTTTCGCGCTCGCCGAAGGCCATCTCCAGGCGGACAGCGCGGATGCGGCCCGGCGCGTCTATCGGCAAATCATCGCGGAAATGGCAACCGCGCCCGAAGAAACCGAAGCGCGGTTTCGCTTGGCCGAATTGCATTTTCTCGTTGGGCAGATCCGCGACGCACAAACCCTGCTCGATACCGTGCTCAAAGCCGAGGCCAACCGCGACATCATCAACGATGCCATCGCGCTATCCGTTCTATTGCAAGAGGGCATGCGCGCCGATTCGACGCTGATGAGCGCGTACGCCCGCGCGTGCCTCAAGCTGCGCCAAAAGGATCGCGCGGGGGCATTGCGCGATTTTGAAGCCCTGTACCGCGCCCATCCGCAATCCTTTCTCGCGGATCGCCTGCTCGACCATCAAGCCAAAATACACGCGGATCAAAAACGCTATTCGCAGGCCCTTCAGACCTATCGCAAACTCGTCGCTACCCGACCGCACAGTCCGCTTTGCCCCGCGGCACACATCGCACAGGGCGCGATTTACGACCGCCAACTGGGGCAGTATTACGACGCGCAACAGGTGTACGAAACCCTGCTCGTCACCTATCCCATGAGCCTCGAAGCCGACCTCGCCCGCGAACGCCTGCGGACGCTGGAACGGAAAATCCAGAACATCAAAAAAGCAACCCCGGATGAACGCGGATGAAAAACGGTCTGAATCGCGGATTACGCGGATTACGCGGATGGCGCGGATTGGGCGGTGCAGGTAAAGTGAAGGCAGTAGATAACACAGACGACGTAAATGGTGCAGAAGCAACAGATGAAAAGCGAAAAGCAACGGTCAGTCCCACACCGCCACCTGCGAACACCACGCGAGAATGTAGGGACAGGCCCCTGTGCCATCTGTACCAACTAATTACTCTGTAAATTAAGTTATTCTCAATTTTGATACGCACAAATCTGCACCGACATTGCTCGCTTTTCTAAGAAGCCATCTAAAAATTATCGGGACCTACCCCCCTAGCCCCCCTTCCTGCGAGGAAGGGGGGAATCAAGGCATCCTATTTTTGCGATAGGTATGGTTTTGACCTGGGAAAAGCGAATGCTTTTGTGGCTCTCTCAATGGCGATCCGAGTTTTTAGATGACTTCTAACAACTTTGGTCCTAAAGCATCGTGGGTTGCCTTCGATGCCTTCGGCGACTTACTTTTTGTCAACAGAGAAGACGCGAATAAGCGTCTGAAGAAAAGTAAGCAAAAAATGCCGCTCTCATGCGCCGAGGGGCTAGGCACAGCGCAAAGCGCTTTTGTAAGCGCACGACATGCGCCAGCCTGCAAAGGAAGTTGCAAAATGGATGTTGGTTGCGAAATGGACTTGCGCGCTGTGCGTGATGGCTTTGTTTGATGGACTTTTGGGATGGCACGTTTGGCGAGGGCTTATTTGAAGGACGGTGGAACTGCAAAGCGATTCCGATAATGAATTAGTTGGTACAAATGGCCCCTGTGCCTGTCCGAAGAGGGGAGACGGGAGACGGGAGACGGGAGACGGGAGACGGGAGACGGGAGACGGGAGACGGGAGAAGCAATCGCAATCGTAGGGACAGGCCCCTGTGCCTGTCCGAAGATGGAACTGCGAAAAGCGGAGACAGGCGAAGGACGCAACAGGCGACGTAAAGGGTGAAGAGGCTACAGATGAAAAGCGAAAAGCAGGGGTCCGTCCTCAGCCAATCCCAACCCCCTCGTTCTCAAGGAGTGACTTGCGATGGCCCGAAAATTTGATATTCCCGTTTTTTACCAAAGCCCGATCATTTCGCGGGTGAAAAAGGCTCGGCAACTGTCGGATCCCAAAAAGCGCGATTTGCAACCGTCGGTGCTGGATTTTGGATCTGTGCGCTTTTTTTTGGCGCGGCATTTTGGATTTTGTTTTGGCGTGGAAAACGCCATTGAAATCGCGTATCACACCTTGGATGCCAGTGCGGGACAGCGCGTGTTCTTCCTCAGTGAGATGATTCACAATCCCAATGTGAATGAGGATTTACAGAATCGCGGCGTGCGGTTTATGTTCACGCCTTCGGGCGATCAAATCACTCCTTGGGATGTACTTCGGCCCGATGATATCGTGGTGGTGCCCGCCTTTGGCACGACGGTGGAAATTCAAGCGGAACTGGACAGGCGCGGCATCGATCCCTACCGGTACAATACCACCTGTCCGTTTGTCGAAAAAGTGTGGAAGCGCGGTGTCCAGTTGGGAGAGGGGGATTATACGGTGGTCATTCACGGAAAGGCCGAGCACGAAGAAACCCGGGCGACCTTTTCGCATGCGATTCAAAATGCGCGGGCCGTAGTGGTGCTCGATTTGAAAGAGGCGCGCCTGTTGGCGGATGTCATTCGCGGCACATGCGATCTCGGGGTTTTTGAGCGGCATTTTAGGCACAAGTGCTCGGAGGGATTTGACCCCACGCGCCATTTGTCGCGCATCGGCGTGGTGAACCAGACGACGATGCTGGCCGCCGAGACGCATGCGATCACACGGGTCATCCGCCGCGCCCTCATCGATCGATATGGCGCAGATCGCATTGACGATCATTTTGCAGACACCTCGGACACGCTTTGTTATGCGACCAACGAAAATCAGAGCGCGACCTACGCGCTGATCGAACAAAGCGCGGATCTCGCCCTAGTGGTGGGCGGATACAATTCTTCAAATACGTCTCATATTGTGGAATTATGCGAAAAATCCCTGCCGACATTTTTTATTAAGGATGCGGAGGAATTGATTTCAAAACGCGAAATTCGGCATTTTTCCCTGACTTCGCGCGATGTGGTGATGGCCGAGGATTGGTTGCCCGATAAAAATCCGGTAGATATTGCTCTAACCTGCGGGGCCTCGTGCCCCGACGCGGTGGTGGATAACGTGCTGTTGCGCGTCCTGTCGTTTTTTTCCCATACGCGGGATGTGAACGATGTGCTGCTGCCATACCCCTCGCCGTAACGGAGACGGGAAAATCAAGCCCTATCGCAGAATATTCTCTTGACCACTGAGGACTTTCCATGCAAAACCCACTCGCAACACTGGATTTGAGCCGGTTCCGCATCGATTCAGAGAGTTTTGTCGGGCAGGCCCTGGAATTGGGCACGCGCTTTGAGAAGTTGCCGCCCAATGCAGGGGACGCGCTGTTGGGCTTTTTGCGCGTGCGGGGCTTGCACTACGGCAAGCGCAACCGGTCGGGCATTGCCATGAAGCGCGAGGAGTTGGAACACGGGGTTCGGCAGGCGTTGATTTCGCTGGACTTGGGCTTGGAGGCCCGCGCAGAGGGCGATTTGAATCGGGCGGTGGAGATCATCGCGCAGGGCGATTTTGAAGGCTGCCGCAAGCGCGGGTACGAGATCGCGTTTTTCCGATTGCATGAGATGGCCCGCGAGTGTCGATTGCTGTTGTTGCGGTCCGAGGCGACTGTGTTGCAACCGGAATACCGCGATGTGTCCCGCTGGGCAAAAGCCATCCCCGAGACGTGGTACCGCCCGCCGGATGACGAGGAGGAGGTTCCGCAACTGGTGGATCCCAAGCGGGATTACGCGGCTTATACGACCGCGCTTCGGCGTCTCGCGTTTTCGCGTTCCATTCCCCAATCCGCGCTGGCCGAGTTGGAATCCGCAGTGGATGGGCGCACGTATGACGGGTTGTTACGCAATCTCATTTTGGCGCTGGCATCGGATTTGGAATCCCTGTTGCCATCGGCGGCGCAGGTCGAGGCGTTTCGCCAAATGTGTTTTGACGCAGGCGCGATGAAGGCCGCGGTGCGGCGCAAAATTTTCGATTTGTTGGATCGGCAACTCGAGGCCAGCGTTGAAGACGCCGCGGACCGCGCGGTCATTCGGCGCGATTTCGAAGCCGAGGTCGCGTTTTTAGAAGAAGCGTCCACCCGTTCTTTTAAGGGCGTATTTTTGTCGCCCAATCGGTCGGAAAAGCGAGAGAGGTGATCCGCTACGAGCGGGGTACAAGAGCCACGAGAGCCACAAGAGGCACAAGAGCCACAAAAGGCACAAAAGGCACAAAAGGTACAAGAGGCACAAGAGGCACGAGCGGGGTACAACTGGCGACAGCTAGTTCAAAGGCACAAGAGGCACAAGAGCCACAAGAGGCACGAGCGGGGTACAACTGGCGACAGCCCAGTTCAAAGGCACAAAAGGTACAAGAGCCACAAGAGGCACAAGAGCCACAAGAGGCACAAGAGGCACGAGCGGGGTACAACTGGCGACAGCTAGTTCAAAGGCACAAGAGGCACGAGTGGGCCGTAAGGGCGTAACATTTTACGCCCTTACTTTTTTCACAACTGACAGGAGTGACACATGGATCCACGCTGGCAAAATCTTCCGCATACGCACGCGAAATTCGCGCCCAAAACATATCCGGACCGCGAGGCGTGGGAACGGGAACGGGCGCGGTTGAGACGACAAATTCTGTTTGCGGCCGGGCTTTGGCCCATGCCGGAAAAACCCCCACTCGAGATTCGCATTTTCGACCGCATCGAGCGCGATGGGTACACGATAGAAAAAGCCCATTTCCAAAGCCTGCCCAATTTTTACGTGGGCGGCAGCCTCTTTCGCCCGGTGGATCCGCAACCCGACGGGCATCCCGGCATCTTGAGTCCGCACGGGCATGCCAAACTCGGGCGCTTGCAACACGGGGACACGTCCTACCCCGCGCGCGGCATTACCTTCGCCCGCATGGGATGCACGGCTTTTATGTGGGATATGGTCGATTACAACGACAGCGCGCGCCATTTGTCCGGGGCGTACCAAGAAGAGACCTACGGCGTCGTCCACCGCGCGCCGTGGGCGCATGAGCGAGACGAGCGCATGCTTTGGAACATCGGCATTTTGGGGTTGCAACTTTGGAACGGCATCCGCGCCCTCGACTTCCTCTGCGAATTGCCCGAGGTCGATGCGGCTCGCTTGGGTTGCACGGGCGAGTCCGGCGGGGGCACGCAAACGTATAATCTCTACGCGGTCGACGACCGGTTGCAGGTGGCCGCGCCTGTGTGCATGGTCTCGGCCTTCATGCAAGGGGGATGTGTTTGCGAGAACGCGCCCTCGTTGCGGATCGATACGCACAATGTCGATATCGGCGCCACGTTCGCGCCCAAGCCGCTGTTGCTGGTCA
This sequence comes from Candidatus Latescibacterota bacterium, assembly GCA_965242535.1. Taxonomy (GTDB): domain Bacteria; phylum Latescibacterota; class UBA2968; order UBA2968; family UBA2968; genus VXRD01. The sequence continues at coordinate 1,371,334 of OZ251458.1, read as the reverse complement.
GTTCGGCGCGGGATTGGACGCAACACACGCCCGAGGTAGAATACCCCGCGATCAAGCGGATTTACGAGCTCTACGACGCGGGCGATTGCGTCTCTCAAATCCAGATCGACGCGCCGCACGGGTACAACCTCGCCATGCGCGAAGCCGTGTATCGGTATTTCGCCAAGTGGCTCGACCTGCCCTTTGGCGACGATTTTGTCGAACCGGCATTTGAAGTCGAGGACCACAAAGACATGCTCGCGTTTTTCGACGGCCTGCCCGATGGCGCGATCACGCGACATGAAGACCTGATCCAGCAGTGTATCGCGGCGTCCAAGACCGCGCTGGAAGCCTATCGCCCAAGCAGCGATGACGCCATGGCGAAAAATCGGCGCGTGCTCGGTCGGGCATTGCGCGTCGCGGTTGGGTATGGCGACAGCGCGGTGGCTTACGAACGCGCTGGGGGAACGCGGTTTGCGGATATGCCCTGCGAAGACGGCATCCTGATCGGCAGTCGCCGCGGCGTGCGCGTGCCCATTCGCACGTTTGTGCCAAACGCGCCCTCGGGCACATCCGCGCTGTTGCTCCACGCCCGCGGCATGGACGCGCTGTATTCGCCCATCATTCGCGCCCTGCTCGCCCAGGGGCAGACGGTTTACGCGATCGATCCATTTGGCACGGGCCGAAATGTCGGGGAGGAGAATCCGGAAGAACCGCGCGGCAGCTATCCCTTTTTCAACACGTTTAACCGAACGGACGATGCCGAGCGCGTGTGCGATATTTTGCTGGCGTTGCGCCATGTTCCCCGCGGCCCGTTGAGCATCGCGGGCTTTGGGCGGGCCGGGCTTTGGGCGTTGATCGCGACCGCGATTTCAGAACGCGCGGATTTGCGACTCGCGTGCGATGTCGGGGCGTTTGACACGGGGCGGGAGGACGATTATCTCCATCGCCTGCCCATTCCCGGCATTCTCAAGGCAGGCGGATTGCCCAATGCCGCCGCGCTGGTCGCGCCGAACGATTTGCTGTTGCACAATGCGGGCGATGCGTTCGACACGTCTTGGGCAGAAGATGCGTACGCACGCCATCCCGAAGCCGCGCTGATCATCCAACGCGACCGGGCAAAACTCGGCGCGTTGATCGATTTCTCGTCCCGTGCGAATATCGACATCCGCACTTGACAAATCCGCAGTGGCGCGTTTTACTATTTGGCGGGAAGCGAATTTTTCACCGATTTTTTGGAGTGTGACATGACGCAACGTATCGACGGAGAACGCGCACTGGCCTGGGGCGCGGTTGAAGCCGGGGTCGGCGTGGTGACCGGGTATCCCGGTTCGCCCGGCACAAATGCGTTTAACGCAATGGCCGAAATGGCGAAGGACTATGGGCATCGCGCCGAATGGTGCATCAATGAACGCATCGCGCTGGACATGGCGGCGGGCGCGTCTCAAGGCGGCAAGCGCGCGCTCGTGTGCCTCAAAAGCGTGGGGATGAACGTCGCGCTCGATACCCTGATGGTGCTCAACATGACCGGGGTACACGCGGGGCTGGTGATCGCGATGGGCGACGATCCGGGCGCGTGGGGGTCGCAAAACGAGCAGGATACGCGCGCGCTCGGGCCCTTGGCCGAATTGCCCATGCTCGAACCGAGCACGCCGCGCGAAGGCCGCGAGATGATGACCTGGGCGTTTGACTATTCCGAGCAGTTGCAATCCATCGTGATCTTGCGCCTGACCCGGAGTTACAGCGTCAGCGCCGAGGCACTCTCGGGCTTTCATCCCCCGGCCGAACATCCCATCCGCCAACCCGACCGCGAGCCGATGAGTTGGATATCGGCGTTGCGGACGACCGAGGGCTATCACGCGGCATTGCACGACAAGATCGCCCGCGCCACGGCCCAATTTAGCGACTTGCCCTTCAACCGCATCGACGGCGCGGGGAAAAAGGGCATCATCGCCGCGGGCATGGCGCATGCCAAATTGCGCGACGCACTCGCCGGGGCAGATGCCGCCGATCTCTCGATCCTCAAACTCAGCGCGCTCTATCCCTTGCCCAACCCACTCATCGCGGACTTTCTCGCGGGGTGCGACGAGGTGCTCGTGTTTGAGGAAGTCGATCCCTATATCGAGGACAACATCAAGGCCATCGGGTACGACGCGGGTTTTACCCCGCCCATTTTGGGCAAACGCACGGGGCACGTCCCAAGCGTGGGCGAACTCTTTCGCTGGCAGATGCAAAACGCGCTTGACAGCTATGTTCCGGGGTTCTCGCCCGCCACGCGCTACACCGAAGAAAATTGGGAACGAGAAAAGCCGTTTCGCAAAAACCACTGCGCGGGCTGTCCGTTCACGGAGATCGTTTCTGCCCTGCGCGAAGAAGCCAGAGCCTTTGGTCAAAATCCCTTTATTTCTGCGGATCCGGGCTGCGTTGTGATGGCCGCGCCCATGCTCGACACCAAATTGTCGATGGGATCCGCCATTGGCGTGGCGTGCGGCTTGGGCAAGGCCGACGTTGCGGAACGCGCGATTGCGATCTGCGGGGACTCGGCTTTTTACCACGGCGGCATCAATGCGCTGGTGCATGCGCGTGCGACGGGGGCAACGCCCATTGTGATGGTGCTCGACAATGGCGGCTCGCTCACCACGGGCGGGCAGACCACGCCGGATGCGGGCGTTCAAATCGATGGCGAAACGGGCCCACAGGTCGCGATGCGCGATTTGGCTCTCGCGTGTGGCGTGTCGCAAGTGCGCGAAGTGCAGGCCGAAGATACGGATGCCCGCATGCGCGCGGTCTTTCGAGACGCGCTTTGCGACCCCACGCTCAACCTCGTCATCGTGCGAAAGCCGTGCAAAAAGGTATGAGATCGGCGCGGTTGAAAATGCGATGTACTAAAAAAAAAAGAGAACACGATGCAAAGCACAGCAGAAAACCCCATCGCCGAACTGGAGATTCCCACGCAACGACGGGAAGGCGTCCTGGAGCAGATCTTGCGACAACTGAACGACATCGCGTCCATGCAACGCGCCGCGTCCGATCGCATGAACCACATGGAAGGCACCATGGAGCAGATCGTTCAAAGACAAAACGGCATTGAACAAAACCAACGGGACCTGATGCAAAGCCAACAGGACTTGTCCGATCGCATGAGCCGCATGGAAGGCAGCGCGGAACAGCAAGGTCGGCAAATCAACAGCATCGACACCCGCTTGACCAACCTCGAAGCCCGATTTTTCACGGCCTTGTGCTGGATTGTGGGCATTCAGATCACAACGCTGTTGACCCTCGGCACGCTGATCTTGTTCAAATTCGGAGACTGATACCAACGCAATGGCACCCACGCAAACGCCCCTGTTTCGATTGAGGAAACAGGGGCGTTTTTTGGTTGATAACGCGATGGTCAGATTTTCGATGTGGCGCGGTATTGCGGCGCGTGCAGGCCGTAGGCGTTGTGGTGGACGGTCGCGTTGCCGTCTGCGCGAATGGACGGGTCGTGCGGGGATTGATAAAACCAATTGTGGTGAATATCGGCGCGTTCTTCCGGTATCCCGCGAATGACGACCGCGGTTTTTGGACAGCGAAATGTGTTGTGGTGGATGTGCATCCACGTCCCGGCAATGGTGGTGTCGTCTTTGCGGTCTCGCCCGCCGTGCATGTCAAAACAGTGGCTGAGGGATTGGCCGAGTTCAATATTGTGGCACGCTTCGTATCCACTGCCGGAACGCCCCGTGCCCGCTATCGAATGCCGGTTGGCGTTGAACAGGTTGTGGGAAATCAGGGATTGCGCGATGTCGTGTACGATGCCGTATCCCAAGCCATTGTACTGGTTGTGGTGGATGAAATTGTGGTGGATGAAGTGACCGCTTCCGCGGATCAAGGAGATCGCCGATTGGCTCCAGCCGGCGAGTTCGCAATTATCGACTTCGAGGCGGTCGCATTTGGTGTAGATGCCGTCCGCGATGGGGAATTTGTAATAGTACTCGTGCCCCCTGCCTTCGGCAAAAGACCGGTGGTGGTGCTCGAGGCAGGGCTTGGGATTGGGGCCGCGAATGCGGAGGCCCGTGACGCGCACATTGGGACCGCGAGCGCGGATCAGGGGGCGCGTGTCAAAGGTGTCGCTGGCGATCATCGCGCCGGGCGCGGCGTTTTGCCCCCGGTTGCTCGCAAGCGTGACGCCTTCGGGGATTTCGATGACGAGTTTTTCGATATATACGCGCTCTGTGCAGTCGATGGTCGCGCGCGGAGAGACAAAAACGACATCGCCCGGCCGCGCTTTGTCGAGCGCGTCGAGCAACTCGTCGAGGGTTTTGACCGGCGGATCGGATGGCGCAACTGGGCGTTTGTAGCCTTGTCCCCCGCCGATCGCGCCATCGGCAGAGGGCGATGCGCCGCAGGTGATGCCGTTGAATTGGACGGTGGTTTCCCCGAGTTTGGGGATGCGGGCGTTGAACATAGGGAGATTCTCCGAATTATCCCTGCGCGAGATTCAAGAGTTTGGCGGCGGTGCGATGTGCGATGTTTTCGCGGGTTTTGTCATCCACGGGCAGGAGGGCGAGTTTGACCAGGGCCGGGCCGGCGTAGGAGATGGGCAAGTGCGTGCCAAAGAGGAGGTGGCCCGCGCCGCCTTCTTCGATGAGGTACGCGAGGTCTTTCATCGCGTTGGTGCTTCTGTGCAGGCCGTAGTGAATTTCGGCGAGCGAGAGATCGACATACCAATTCGAGTCGCGCAGATCCTCGCGCATCCAAAGGGGCGAGCGCGCGAGCGGACGGGCGTTGGAAATGACGATCGCGGCATCGGGCACGCTAGCGATGAGATCCGCGAGGTGTGCCAAGTCCAAGCTGTGGCCCGGATCCATCCAGTGGTGCTGGCGCGCATCTTCGAGCCTGTGCGGGATGAAGACCGGGAGACCGCATTCGGCGCAGGCGCGCACCGCGTTTCGGATTTCCGATCCATCGGTCGGGTAGTTGTGGTATTGCGGGAACAGGCGGATGCCTTTCATGCCCAGGGCGATGCACGCGGTCAAATCGCGTTCCCAATGCGGCGATAGCGGATTGAGGGTGCCCAAGGGGATGAGGCGATGCCCGTGCGGTTCGATGTCGCGCGCGAGCCGCTCATTCGCCGATTGCGGGTGCCGGTGAAACGCGGCTTCGATGTACGAGACGACGGCTTTGTCGATGCCCGAGCGATCCATGCGGGCGATCAGGGTGCGCGGCGCGTTGTCGCGCAGGGATCGGAAAGGCCAGGTGCCGAGCCATGCATTGGTGTCGATCAGCATGTGTTATCGCTTTGTTGAGAGGTGAGACGGGAGACGGGAGACGGGAGAGGTGAAAGGCGAGAGGTAAAAGGTGAGACGGGAGACGGGAGACGGGAGACGGGAGAGGTGAAAGGCGAAAGGCGAAAGGCGAAAGGCGAAAGGCGAAAGGCGAAAGGCGAAAGGCGAAAGGCGAAAGGCGAAAGGCGAAAGGCGAAAGGCGAAAGGCGAGAGGGCAACACCTTCCCATGTAGGGACAGGCCCCCGTGCCTGTCCGAAGATATGAGACGGGAGAAGGCCCCCAACAACGCCAAAAATTGACGACTCAATCTAAGTCCAACAGGCGAAATTGACAACCATAGAGTCTAACCATCCATCGGGGAATCGATTGCCCCGTTCGCCACACCGACGTATATTGCCCGCGTTCAATCCCGTTCATCTCCTAACCTGCTCTGCGAAAGGGATTTTATGGACCCCGTACAACTCACGCGAGAGTTTGTCTCCTTCAACTCGGCCAGTTCTTTGAGCAATGTAGATTGTTCAAATGCGATGGCAACAAAAATGCGCGAGGCCGGCTTGACTGTCGAACGCATTCCCTACACGGACCCCAACGGCATTTCCAAGTTGAACCTCGTGGGCAAAAAAGGCCGCGGCACAGGCGGGCTTGCCCTGATGGGTCACAACGACACCGTGCCCGCCGAAGGCTGGGCGTGGCATCCCTTTCAAGTCGTGCAAAAGGGATCGAAAATCTACGGCCGCGGCGTCGCGGACATGAAAGGATCGGTCGCGTGCATGATCGCCGCGGCGGGTCGTTTTGCCGAAAGCGAACTCGCGCACCCGATCTACGTGGTCGTCACCGCAGACGAGGAAATCAACTGCGGCGGCGCGGCGGTCGTCGCAAAAAAATCAGAGGTCTTAAAAGCGTCCAATGCGCGCTACGGCATTATCGGCGAGCCGACCTTGCTCGAGGTGGTACACGCGCACAAAGGCTCGGTCAAAATCAACGTGACCGCTACGGGCAAAGCCGCGCACAGCAGCACGGGCGAAGGCGTCAACGCCAATCACAAGTTGATCCCGTTTCTCAACGCCATGATCGCCATCGACCGCGAACTCCAAACCGACGCCCAATACCTCAACCATGCGTTCACCCCTCCGCACGCCACGCTCAACATCGTCATTCGCGACGGGGAAAAAGCGTCTAACATCACCGCGCCCGAAGCCGGGGCCACCATCAACATGCGCCCCATGCCCGGACAAAATTTTGGCCCTTTGCTCGACAGAATCAGAACGCTCGCGCAAACCCATGGCGTCCACATCGAAATCTACGACGACCTATTCCCACTCGCCACGCCCGCGGATTCCCGCATCGTGCGCGAAGCCCTCAGCGTCACGCAAACGCACGCGCCCAAAACCGTGGCCTACGGCACGGATGGCATGGTTTTCGGCAAAACCATGGAACTCGTCGTGCTCGGCCCCGGCAACATCCAACAAGCCCACACCATCGACGAATGGATCGAAATCGATCAACTCCACCGCGCGGTAGAGACCTTCTCGGAAATGGTGCGCCGATTTTGTACTTAGCCTTTCACTTGACGACCCGTTGGGATTCTCATGCAGAATTTGCCCATCGACATCGACAATCTGATCCACGCCCGGTCCGTGGAAGACCACCGCCGCGAATTTAAGGCGACTTGGAATGACACCATCAAAGAATCGGTTGTTCGGAGCGTGTGTGCATTTGCAAATGACCTGCTCAATCTGAACGGCGGGTACATCATCTTGGGCATCGACCTGTCCCTGCGCGAAATCGGCGGATAGGCGAATTTTTGAAAGAATTGAGACTGGCCGAAGGCCGCGGAACCGGGCTACCCAAAATTCGCAGGCGCATGGCGGAAAACGGGTCGCCCGAACCCCGATTCGACTACGATGAGGGGCGGACGTATTTTCGCGTCACCCTGCCCATCCATCCGCGCCACAGGGCGATCTACGCGGTGCGAGAAAGCGCGGCACTGTGGTCGAGCGGCGAGTGGAATGCGTGAAAAATCCAAACGAAAAAACGGCCCCGCGATTCCTCTATCGCGGGGCCGTTTTGCATGTGCGATCGCATGGCACGCGCTCACTGCCGAGTGCCCGACCCGCCTGCGATGGACGTCACAAAATGCACCTCGCTATCGGGCGGCACGCGCGTTCGCAAGCCCTCTTCGGTGACGACGCCATCGATGGCGACCGCCAACCCCGGTGCGATGCGGTAATTTTCGTACACCACCCGATCTTTGATGCCGGGAAATTGCGCGTCCAAATTCTCGATCACCTCGCGCAGTGTATCGCCTTCGACGATCACCTTTTCCCGGCCATCGGTCAATTTACGCATCAGCGAGGGAATCCACACTTCGGGCATGTCAAACTCCTATAAGCGGTGAGACGGGAGACGGGAGACGGGAGACGGGAGAGGTAAGACACAATCGCAATCGTAGGAACAGGCCCCTGTGCCTGTCCGAAGATACAAGAGGGGAGACGGAAGATGGGGTTAGCCACGAGCGGGGTACAACGGGCAGTAGCCCGTTCAAAGGCACAAAAACACAAAAAGGCGATGCCCCGTGCTCGGTCAAAGATACAAGCGGGGAGAAGGCCCCAACCGCCCAACCGGTCGGGGGCTGATCGCTCCGTTCATCCCGCGCCGTTGCCGCCGTTTTTCTGCCACAGGGCACGCAACACGCGCGGCGGCGACATGGGCAACTCGGTCAGGCGCAGGCCAACCGCGTCGTAGATGGCATTGGCAACCGCTGCGGTGGGCGGCACAATCGGCACCTCGCCCACGCCGCGCACCCCGTAGGGATGGCCCGGGTTGGGCACTTCGACGATGTGCGCGTCGATCATCGGCAAGTCTAGGCACGTCGGCATGCGGTAATCCAACAAGCTGTCGTTCCGCAAAATCCCGTCGTCGTCATAGACGTACTCTTCGTTGAGCGCCCAACCTATGGCCTGCGCCACGCCGCCCTGCATCTGCCCTTCCACATAAGGCGGATAGATCGCCTTGCCCGCATCTTGGAAAATGGACGCGCGCAAAATATCGACTTTGCCGGTTTCCGGATCGACTTCCACATCCACTATCGACACCGCGTACGCCCCGCCGACGCCCGTGGGCTTTGCCGTGGCGCGCCCCATCACCGGGCCGCCCGTGGAATCGAGCTGCGCCGCCAAGTCCTTAAAGGTGATCGATTTGGACGGATCGGACTTGGATCGGAACACGCCTTGGTCGAACTCGATATCGTCCTCTGAAATCTCCCACAGGATCGCCGCGCGCGCCATCATCTGCTCTTTGATGTCCTGCGCGCACTTGTACGCGGCCCAACCCGTGGCAAATGTCGTGCGCGACCCGCCGGTCACGCCCGTATAGCCTATCGAATCCGTATCGCCGACCTGCGGGCGGATCTGCTGTTCGGAAATGCCCAGGGCTTCGGCCATCTGCATGGCGATCGACGTGCGCGTGCCCCCGATATCGGTCGATCCCTCCACCAAATTGATCGTGCCATCGTCATTGACGCTCGCCGCCGCGCTCGAAACGCCTCCCCCATTGCCCCAAAAGCCAGACGCCACACCGCGCCCGCGGCATTTGCCATTGAGCGCGGTCCGATAGTGGTCGGAGGCGACCGCCGCGCGCACGCATTCCTCGTGCCCGACGCGCTTGTTCACCGGGCCATCGGCGCGGCGCGTGCCTTCTTTTGCCGAATTGTCCAGCCGAAAGTCCAGCGGGTCAAGGCCCAATTTCTCGGCGAGTTCATCCACCGCGGTTTCAACGGCAAACGCCGCATTGGTCGTGCCCGGCGCGCGATAGGCCGACGTCGAGGGTTTGTTGACCACCACGTCATACCCATCGACCAAGACGTGCGGGATGACGTAGGGCGCCAGCATATTGCGCGCGCCCGCGCTCACCGGGCTTCCCGAAAACGCTCCGGATTCATAGACGAGTTCGCTTTCGGCGGCGACGAGTTTGCCTTCTTGAGTCGCGCCCATTTTCACGCGGATCCAAGACCCGGACGTGGGCCCCGTGGCCTGCAAGACTTCGGTGCGGGTCATGATCATTTTTACCGGGTGCCCGGTTTTCCGCGACAACAGCGCGGCGATGGGTTCCAAATACGCCTTGATCTTGCCCCCAAAGCCCCCGCCGATTTCCAGGGGGACGACCTTGATCTGCGACACCGGAATGCCCAAAATTTTCGCGGTTTGATCGCGCACCCCAAACGCGCCCTGGTTGCTGCACCAAATCGTCACCATCCCATCGGCGTTCCACAAGACCGTGGCATTTTGCGGTTCGATATAGCCCTGATGCACCATATCCGTGCGAAATTCGCGCTCGACAATCACATCGGCCTCGGCAAACCCCTGCGCGACATCGCCCAATTCCGTGCGAAAATGAGACGCGATATTGCTGGGCGCATCGCTCCTGCCGCCCATCGATTTGGTCCTTTGATCTTCGTGTACGAGCGGCGCGTCATCCGCCATCGCCTCCCGCACGTCCAGCACGTGGGGCAGCACCTCGTATTCGACCTCGATCAAATCCAAGGCTTCTTCGGCGATGTGGACATTGGTCGCTGCCACCGCCGCGACCGGATACCCCTGATAGAGCACCTTTTCCCCTTCGCGCGCGAGCACTGCCGCGCACAAATCCTTAATCCGCACCACCTCTTCGCCCAAATCGGTCAACTGCTCCTCGGCATTTTGTGCCAAATCTCGACCCGTGACCACGGCGCGCACGCCGTCGAGGGCTTCGGCCTTGCTCGCGTCGATCGACGCGATCCGCGCATGGGCGTGCGGGCTTCGCAAGACTTTGGCATGGAGCATATCGGGCAAATTGAGATCGGTGCCGTAAATCGCCCTGCCCGTCACCTTATCCGCGCCATCGTGCCGCACGGGCCGCGTCCCCACGACCTTGTAATCCGCAATGCCCAAATAATCTTCCCGTTGTGTCGCCATGCTTCCTCCTTGAAGTTTGAATGTGTGAAAAACATCAGAAACACCTGCTTGATCAACCCGTCTCGCCTCGGCCGCTTTGGCCAAATCATAACCGGATTGCAAATTCATGCAAAGCCTGACCGCCGTTCCCAAAGTTTCGGCGAGATCGAGTGTAGGGAGGTAGGTCCCGATAATTTTAATGGCTTCTTAGGTTCTCGCACCATTGTTCTTACCTTTTCGCGGCATGAGAAATTCTGGAGACAGGTATTTATCCGGTGTCTGTCCCTCTGTTGGCAAGTAAATGATACAAGTTTCTACGGGTAATTTAGACAAGTATTCGCACATCAGCGGCCCGATGTCTTTCCAGTTCAACCCGCCCAACCCACACCCCAACGCGGGCAGGGCGAGCGATTTGATTTCCTCTTTTTTACAGTTTTTGACCAGCCACTGAAGACCTTGCACAATGCCATCAATGGGAGATTTGTTTCTCCAGTCTCGTTTGGTGGGAAACAGCAGAAACCAACGTTCTCCATTTGTGGAAGCAAGGGATTCTGGATCATCAGATAGTGCCCTTTCAATATTACTCCCGCGCTTGTATAAAACGGGCTTGCCCATCTTCAAGGTTTTTTTTCGGCACGCATCCTGATAGACCACATAAACATCGGGAAACTGATATTTTGCCCGTGAAGCCAATCCCTTGCCCATTACACCGACAGTATTGACGCTGATCGTGAGTGTTTGTGCCTGTGAAAAGAACATGTCGCCCTTGGCCAGATGAATTTTGTCGCTCAATTTTTTTACGTAATCAGGCAGGAAAAACATAAAGGGCTGAACGACAACCGGGACGGGCTTAGAACGCGCCTCTACTTCCCGTTTTACATCTTCTGTCGCCACATAAACGCACATAATTTTGTCCACTTCAATATGGGAAGGAATGAGAATCTCCGCCATGATCTCGCGTTTGGAATCGTCGTAATCATTCCAGTATTCGCGTTTGAAAACCCCTTCATCCAAATATTTTAGGCCATCGAAATCCGCGTTGTAGAACTTCGTGCGTCGATGCGCGGCATTGCCATCTGTGAGAAAAGCACCGGGGCGATCCATAATATTTGAATTGATTTGCAATACCGCGATGTTTTTGGCCGTTTTTTCACAAATGACGCGATACAACATGGGATTGCGAGCTTGAAAATAGAAATTCGCGTATTCCCCCAACGAAACGCCCGCCGGTGCGTGTTTTTCTTTTCGCCGAAAAATAATCTCGTAGTCGTAAATTTTCGTGGACGGTATATTTTTCGCATCGAGTTGGCGATGTGAAAATATACCGCGATTCACAATGGAATGAATATTGTCCTTGTGCGTGATGTAATAAAAGTATTGGGGTCTTTTCATGTCAGAAGCCCTTTGCTTTCACCCTAAAAAAATAACTACCACGGAGAATTTGCTTCTATGGGAGAGGCTTGGGGATGGCGTGTGCCGACGATCGGTTTCCAAACATCGGCCAAATGCGCTTCCACACCATCGCGGTCCTGCTCCTGTACTACGGCCCAAGTTACATAGAGATCGAGATATTCGTATTGCTGTATCTCCGGATCCCTCCGGTGATCAGCGATACGTTCCTTGATATTCCCTTGCCCGATGTACACAACCGTGGGATTTGGCCCCCCGTGCCAAATGATATAGACACCGTGGGGTTCGTTGTCGAAATGCTCGTGGTCCAAATTTACGAAATTGAGCTTGCACCAGAAATTTCCGACACACTGTGTCCAGTTTAGGCGCAGTGATTGCGCGTGTCTATGGGGAGTCTGTATGCTCATTTTCTACTCCGCAATACGGCGTTCAGCTATGTGCAAAATAATCCAGAAAAATCGCCCTGTCCAGCCCTAATCATCCCCCGCTGATCCGAACGCCGGACAGGGTTTCGATGGCTTTGGACACGGCTGAAAAATCGAGTTCGCCCGCGCCCGAGTTGCTCGCCGCAGCGTACAGTTGATAGGCCATTGCGCCCAAAGGCACGGGCACGTTGAGGGCGCGCCCCATCTCCACGCCGATGCCGATGTCTTTTTTCATCAAATCGAGCATAAACCCCGGCGCGTATTGGCCCTTGAGCAAAAAGTCGGCAACGCGCGATTGAAAAGTCGACGAATTGCCCGAACTCACGCCGATCACCCGTTGCATCACGTCCGGATCCGCGCCTGCTTTAACGCCCAAGGCGAGGGCTTCGGAAATCGCCGCCATCGCGATGCCGCCGAGCAACTGATTGACGATCTTCACGGTTTGCCCAATGCCGACGCCGCCGACGTGAAACACATTGTCGCGATTGCCCATCGCGTCGAACAGGCCCTCGCAGCGATCGAAATCATCCTTTTCCCCGCCCGCGATAATGGTCAGCGTGCCGTTGATCGCGCCGATATCGCCGCCGCTGACCGGCGCGTCCATCACGCGAACCCCCCTTTGCGATGCGCGCGTTGCCACCTCCCGAATGGTCAGGGGGGAAATCGTGCTCATATCCACGATCAGATCGCCTTCGGACACCCCCTCCAAAACGCCCTCTTCCCCCAAAATGACCTCGCGCACCTCGGGATCGGCCGTCACGATCGTAATGACGATATCCGCGGTCTCGCCCACGGCCCGCGACGACGGCGCAAATGTCGCCCCTGCGCGTTCCATCTCGGCGACAACCGCGTCTTTGCGCGCGTAAAATGTCACGTCAAAACCGGCTTTCAGCAAGTTGTGACACATCGGCTTGCCCATGATCCCCAGCCCGACAAATCCAATTTTATCCATCGCTAACTCCTCGCAAAAATGTTCTCAAATCAGCCGGCAACGCACGCGGCCACTGTGTCCATCCCCTTGTCTAAATCGCGGATTACCCCACCACCCTTCACAACCGCTTTGTCCTTCGCCCCACCTGCGCTGTCCAACCCTCCACCCTTCCTCGCAGGCACAGGCGTTAGCCTTACAATGAGCGGAGCGAGTAACGGGGGCTTAAGGGGTAGGTCCCGATAAGGATAAAACAGCTTCTAAAGATACGGCAACTACTTGCCATAAGCCTTGGCGAAAATCAGAAAATCGCCAAATCCAATCGTGCCATCCCTGTCGAGATCGTACCGCACATCGTATCTCTCGTCGCCTTGACTCAGGCCGTACTGTTTCACAAACAGCAAAAAATCGGCAAAATCAACCAGACCATCACCGCTAAAATCGGCCGTTGCCGACAAAAATTCAAAGGCGGCGTTGATCAATGGGGCCTCGTCTGCGGATTCCCCGGGAAAAGCAACGCGGACATCGGGGGACAGGCCCTTTCCCTCAAAGGGATCGCCATCGGGCGTCAATGCCACCCAAGAGGGCAACAACACAGTCACGCCATTCGACAAGGACACGGGTTGCGGATTCCCGAACTGCCGTAGGATCGCTCGCCCATCAACGTACATTGTGGCACCTGCTTCATCATCAGCAAAAACGCCTCGCAACAGCTCACGTTGACCGGCCCCATCAAAACGACCACCCAGCCTCGAAAACCGGGCGCGGATGGAGTCGGTCTCAGGGTTCGCGTTATGGTTTCGGAAAAACCGGAAGCCCGAGACGCATCTCGGAAGCGATGCTGTGCATACGCCACAGGGCGATCGACAAATCGACCGGCGATCTCCGCGGCCAACCGCTCGTTTCCCCCGCCGTTGAATCGAACATCCAAAATCAAGGTGTCATCGGGTTCGAGTCCGTCAATCCATGGCCCGGCAACCGCGATCTCGTCGGCCCGCTCTCCCCACCAAGTGTCGATCATCAGGTACGCCGGCCCATCTGGAAATCGCGTCACGGCCCGTATCCAATAAATAAGTGATGATCGTTTCAAAAATGACGAGAAACCCCGCGATGATCACCGCAAACAGCTTTTTCAACGTCATTCTCGCACGCCTGCCCCCGATTGTAGGCGGTCTGGCGACGCAGCCAGAACTCCGCATTGGACCATCCCGCCTTCTCCAAGCAAAGGGTCATCTCCGGCGAAATGGGCGCACGGCCATCTAGCACGCACGAAAGTCTATGGCGCGCCACGCCCAACACTTTTGCCGCTTCCGCGACACTCAGCCCCAGAGGGTCCAAACAATTCTGCTTGATGCTGAACCCGGGATGTGGCGGATTTTTCATAGCCATAATATTCTCTCTTAGTGGTAATCAATCAAATCGACGTCGTACACATCGCCTTGTTCAAAGCGGAAGACCATCCGCTAGTTCGCGGAAATCGAGATACTCCAAAATCCGTTCAGTTCGCCTTTTAGCGGGTGAAGCCGATACCCGGGTAAATCGAGATCCGAGGGCTTGCTCGCCGCGTCGAGGTCCGCCAAAGCGAGTGTGATCCGCTCCGCTTGGTCAGCACGCACTTTGCTTATATCTCCGCGCTCATACAACCGCCGGAGGCCCCGATGTCGAAGCGTCCGAATCATTTAAGAATCGACACTCGTCTTTTGCATCTTCTCTGCCAACTGGCAAATCGCTCGGGTGGCTTCGTCGATATCGGCGGTGGAGATGTCGATGTGTGGAATCAGTCTCACGAGCGTGGGGCCGATAACGCTGACGCGCACGCCGGATTCGGCGAGCAACCGGTCGCCAAATTCCCGTGCGGAAATGCCCAGTTTGGCGATGTCGAACCGCACCATATTGGTCTCCACGCTCTCGACATTGATGCCGATGCCGGGCGCGGGCGCGATCCCTTTTGCCAAGCGTTTTGCATGGGCGTGGTCTTCTGCCATGCGTTCCACATGGTGGTCGAGCGCGTAAATCCCCGCGGCGGCGATGATGCCGGCCTGTCGCATCGCGCCTCCAACGCGCTGTTTCCACTGCCACGCCTCAAAAATAAAATCCGCAGACCCCGCAAGCACGGCCCCCACGGGCGCGCCCAGGCCCTTGCTCAAATCGATCCACAGCGTATCGAAAGACGCGGCATAGACTTTGGGCGCGATGCCCGTCGCGACGCTCGCATTCAAAAGTCGGGCGCCGTCCATGTGCGTCAGCGCGCCGTTTTTGTGTGCCACATCGCACGCGGCACGGATGCGGTTGAGCGGCCAGATCCGGCCCCCGGGCATATTCGTGGTCTGCTCCACGCAAACGAGGCGAAACGGCGGCCTGTACCGCGTGGCGGGCAACATCACCTCGGCCATCTGTTCGGGTGTGAACATGCCATTCGCGCCGTCGATGGGATACAGGGTCGCGCGAGCGAGCACGGCCGCGCCGCCTGCCTCTGAAATGAGCGGATGCGCGGTGCGATCCAGCAAAATGAGATCCCCCGCGCGGCAGTGAACCGCATAAGAAATCTGATTGCACATCGTCCCGGACGGCAAAAAAAGGGCCGCCTCTTTGCCCAGCATATCGGCGACCCTAGCTTGCAGCGCGTTCACAGAAGGGTCTTCGCCCTTTTGCTCGTCGCCGACTTCTGCCCGACGCATAAACGCACGCATCGCCTCTGTGGGCTGCGTTGCGGTATCGCTGTACAGGTCAATTTTAATATCGGCCATTATCTCCCGCCTTTGGGACCGGATTTGAAGAGATTCAAAAACCGGTCTTCGTAAAATGAATAGAGATCCCACCGGTCCAGTTCCGCCTTGAGTTCATTGGCTTTTTGGTGAAACTGGTCCGTTTGGGCCACTTCGAGAAACAGCTTTTCAATGCGTTCCATCGCGGACTGCGGCACCTTGTCTTCTTCGCCCTTGCCGATCTGAAAAACACCCTCTGGCCCCTCGCCCATGTGGGAAAACGTCTTTTGGATCTGCATCTCGATATCTTCCATCGTGCCTTCCATTTTCTCGATCGCGTCGTCGAGCTCCGTCATATCCACGTCGAAATTCAACAGGTGCCCCAAGGTGAGCACGATCTCCCGCGACGCTTTGGGATTTGGAATGGGCGCGGCGTATTGCGGCATCGTGCTCAAGAAACAGGCCGCGTTGAGATCGCGCCGTCGGGCAAAGCCGAGCACCAAGCCGTTGAGCCCCGAAACCATCCCCTCTTGCAAAATCTCCACGCCTTGAGACGCGAGCGCGTCCCGAAACACCGCGTTGTTGGCAACGCCGAACACCTGTGCCTCTTCTTTGTGGCTAGCCTGCGTGAGATAGGCCGCGCCCGTGAAGACCGCGTCAATGCCCAAGCGTTGGCCCACGTCCAAAATGCGTTCCATTAAATCATCGCTGGGGGCTCCGGCGATTTGCGCCTCGCTTTGAAAGATGATCAAATCGCGTTCCTCCACCGCGTAAAAAACGTGGGCGGGCGGATCGGGATATGCCGCGATCCCATTTTCTACAATCATCGCTTCGGGCGCGAAGTGCGATTGCATGTCTATCTCTGCAAACGCGACCGCGGGGAGTTTGCGCCGAATATAGTCAATCGCACCAATGCCCACGCTGCCCATGCCGGGCCACCCGGCAATCAGCACGGATGCCCGAAATGACCGGGGCAATTCTTCCAAGATGTTGAGTTTCATATATGGCCTCCAAAGGACGGATTAAAAAAACGATCGGCGCGATGAGATGCCATCGCCCCGATCGGACGCGACCTACTCATCGCACGAAAAAAGTGACGATGTGACCGAGAACGCCGAGCGTGCTCATGACGATCAGGGTCCAGATAATCCCCGTCATGCTGACCGCGCGGTTGGTCTCTTGCTCGACGCGATTGGCCTGGCGATTGGCTTCTTGCTCGGCGCGATTGGCCTGGCGGTTGGCTTCTTGCTCAACGCGATCGAACTGGCGGTTGGCTTCTTGCTGACGTTGATCAAAAACCAAACGGACCATGTATTCGAGCACCTTGTCGATCTTGTCGTTGACTTTGTCGATCTTGTCATTGACTTTGTCGATCTTGGTCTCGACCTTTTCGATCTCGGTCTCGATCTTGTCTTCGACCTTTTCGATCTTGGTCTCGACCTTTTCGATGTTGCCGTTCACCTTTCCGATCTCAGTTTCGATGTTGCCGTTCACCTTTCCGATCTCAGTTTCGATCTTGTCTTCGACCTTTTCGATCTCGGTCTCGATTTTGGTCTCGACCTTTTCGATCTCGGTCTTGATCTTGGTCTCGACCTTTTCGATCCGAGCTTCGACCTTTTCGATGTTGCCGTTCACCTTTTCGATTTCGGTCTCGATCTTGGTCTCGACCTTTCCGATCTCGGTCTCGATCTTGGTCTCGACCTTGTCTTCGACCTTTTCGATCTTGGCATCCAGAAGCTTGTAATTCTCGTCGACCGCTTCGCGCACGCCATCGATTTTATTTTCCAACTTTCGGTGTTCTCGACGGTTGGTTTCCTCAAAGGCGGCTTGTCTTTTTTTGCTGTCACTCAGCGTTTTGTCGATGTTGCTGATCGCCACGTCGTATGCTTCGTGGGTGTGATCGGCCATTGTTTCTCCTTTCGGTTGACGGTTGTTTTTGAAAACGCGGAATGTCGAGCTAAATAATAGGCAATTACGACCCAAAACACAACCACCAGATCGATATTTTTTTTTGGCGGAGTCAAAACATCTGGTTTTTGGGTGACAGAGGCTCTGTCAATCTACTGGGGGTTGGGTTCAGAAGATTCGTCGTGCTCGCCTCGGATGGATGGCTACTCGGATCGCCATTTCTCCAGCGGGTGCGTGCGATTGGGCAACGGGAACACCGCGCGTCTTCCGGAAATTTGGGACGCGTACGCGCCGTGGATCATCTCGAGCGCCCAACGCGCGTCTCGCGCACTGGAAATGGGTGCGCGGTCTCGTTCTATGGCGTCGATGAGATCGATGAGGGCGCAATAATTGCCCGCGTCCTGCAAGGGATCATCCGACAACCCGAGCGCGTGCCACGCATGACCGCCATCCCACGGCGCCCACGAGCCAGCATCGTAAATCGAAATCGCATCGGCGCCGCCGCTAAGGGCAATGCGCCCGGATTCGCCGACCAGCACCAGGCCATAGCCCTGCCCATTGCCCGCCTGATCGGCCCGCGACACGAAGGACGCATCCACGCCATTGCCAAACGCAAACAGGCTGACGACGCCATCGCCCGCAATCGGGCCAATCGGCTCTGTGGCCTCGCGCACATCATCCGGGACGATTTCGCGTTCTCCTACGGTCACGCGCGCGGTCATCCACAACGGGTCGCCTGCAAAAAAGCGCATCATGTTAAACAAGTGCGTCCCCAACACCATCATGTCTTCGCCCCCGCCTCGGTGATCCTGTTTGCCGTATCCGCGCATGGACACGAGCTTGCCGATTCGGTTTTCGCGCAACAGATCGCGCACCTGATGCACCTGTCTGAGATACACCGCTTGATGCGCCACGGCGATCTTGCAACCGCGCTGTTTAGCGGCGGCCACAATGCGATCCGCAGACGCCAAGTCCATTGCAAGCGGTTTTTCCGCATAGATGTGGCAACCGGCTTCGATGCACGCCATCAGCATCTCTTCGTGACAATTGACCCAGCGCGGACAAACGCTGACGATATCGAGCGACTCGTTTGCCAGCATGTCGCGGTAATCGGCATAACTCCGCTTTGCCCCCGCATCTGCCATGGCCTTCTCGCGCCCGGCCGCGTCCGGATCGGCCACGGCGATCATGTCCATGCGGTCAATTTTTTGATAGGGCAGATGGAGACCGTGCCCAAAATTGCCCTGTCCCGTCCGACCGATCGCACCTGCGCGATAGCGTCTCGTTGGCATTGTGATTCCCCATTTCTAAGAACTTGTCTAAAGACGAACTACGCTCATTCCCCAAGTGGACATGCGCGTTTTGCTCAAGGCGCGCGTGTTGTAATACGCATCGTCCTGATGCCAGTGGCAGATGTCGTTGGAATGCGGCACTTTTGCCGTCAACTTCGCCGAGTAAATCGAAATCCCGGGTTTGACGATATCCTCGATCAACGCCAACACGCGCTCGTCCCGCGCAAAGCGGCGGGTCACTTCAGAGCGCAGGCCCAACTGCATGAGCCATCCCTCGTTGCGCCCGGTATCCGGTTGCGCCTCCTGAATCCGGTCGATCTCGCGGTCGATCTCCGCCAGTTCCGCCAGTGGAAAAACATCGGGCACAACGAGGTACCCCTGATCGTCATAGACCGCCAACTCATCGGCGCTGAGCTTTCTCATGTGCGTCTCGATCGTCGCCATTTTCACTCCTTCAAAAACAACTCGACCACGGGAACGGTCGCAGCGGGTTTTTGCACGGGCAATTCCAGCGTCAAGCTGTCGCGGCCGAGGCTGCTGTCGCCTGTGTGCCCGGCGCGCGGTTTGTGAAATCGCACTTCTGACGCATCGTTCAACAACTGCGCGTATTCTACTTTGTCGGCGAATCCATCCAAATGCAGGTGTCGAAACGGCCATGCGAAGACGTGGACGTACAGCCGATGGGTCTCGGCATTGTAGGTCAAGCGGCAATCCTCGGGCGTTTGAAAGCCCGCTGGCGCGGCCGTACATCCGTAAATGGATCGGCTGTGCCATTTCATCCACTCGCCGATGCCCTCGAGGCCATTCAGCGCGCGATCATCGAACGCGCCGCGCCCGGTCGGTCCGACATTGAGCAACAAATTGCCCCCGCGGCTCACGGTGCCGATCAGCATTTGCACGAGTTGCTCGGTGCTCTTCCAACTCGTCTCATCGCGGTGATAGCCCCACGATCCGGAAAAGGTCTGGCACGTTTCCCACAACACGCGCTCGCCCCGATACGTCACCCACTCGCGCGGCATAAACTGCTCGGGCGTGCGGTAATCCCATCCGCCCTCCACATCGTCTAAATCCAGGCGGTCATTGATCGCGATGCCCGGTTGCAATTTGCGCGTCATCCGCATCAGTTCTTCGCTGTGCCAATCGCCCCGGCCCTTGCCGTCGAACCCCTCGGGCCGTCCCCTCGCGCCGGGCGGATAGCTGAAATCGTAGAACATCATATCCACTTTGCCGTATTCGGTCAGCAACTCGCGCACTTGACCGCGCAAATACGCCGCGTATTGGGCCTGATCGCGCGATTTGTTCAACTCGTCCTTATCCGGGTGATTTCGCAAGGCGTGGATCGCGTCGATTCTAAAATGCGGGTGGTGCCAATCGATCAGCGAGTGGTAAAACCCGACCTTCATCCCCCGCGCCCGGAACGCATCCACCATCGGCTTGAGCAAATCCCTGCGCGCCGGTGTGTTGGTCGCCTTGTAGGTGGTCAACTTGGAATCCCACAGCGCGAACCCCTCGTGGTGCTTGGTCGTCACGCAAAAATACTTCATCCCGGCCTGCGCCGCGGCATCTGCCCAGGCTTCGGGGTCGTACAAATCCGGGTCGAAGTACTTCAAATACCGATCGTACTGCGCGTCTGGAATTTCCTCCCGTTGCTTCACCCACTCATGGCGCGCGGGCAAGGCGTACAGGCCCCAGTGGATGAACAATCCAAATCGGTCGTGCGTGAACCAACTCGTATCTCCGTGCAAATCTGACATGTCCCTTCCTTTCTTTGCGTTCCAAATCGCATAAGGCTCGGTCATCGCGCCTTTCTCACAACTCCGACAGTTGCACTTCCCCGCCTTCTCGCGCGCTCGTGACCGCCCCAAAAACCATCGCCATGGATTTCAGATTGTCTTCGGCATGGCACTCGGGTTGGCGGTCTTCACAAAGGGCGCGGACAAATTCGTTGAGCACGGGATTGGGCCCATCGACATCATCGAGTTCGATCTGCTCGCGGATTTGCGGATTTTGCTTGTGCTTAAGCGTGTAAAACAGGTCGAATCCCTCCCAAGTCAGCGTGCCCTTGGGCCCTTCGTAACGCCATTCGCCATTGTGACCGGCCGGCACGTGGCCCATCGTGCAACCGACCCCGCGATGCGTGGCGACGATCCCGTTTTCAAACTTGAAAACGATCATCTGACACGCGTCGCCCCGATGCCAGCCCCAGGGCAAATTCCAAGTGATGGCGTGCGCGCTGACCGCATCCGCATCGAGGGTATAGCGCATCATGTCAAAGTGGTGGATGCCCATGTCCGTGAGGAACATGTAAGGCTCGGTCACGTAATGGCTGCCCGGATTGTCCGCCCAATCCACGTAGAGCGAGACGTCGAGTTGCGCCACGTCGCCCACGCGATCGAGCAACCGCCGAGTCGTGCGCGGCAGGGCGTTGAAGCGATAGTTCTGCGTGATCATGTGTTTGACGCCCGCTTTTTTGCCCGCTTCGACAACGCGCTTGGCCGCGGCAAAATCATCGCTCAAGGGCTTTTCGCCCAAGAGGTCGAGGCCCGCATCAAACGCTTTCATCGCGACGGTTTCGTGAACCGCGGGCGGCGTGACATCCACCGCAAAATCGGCATTGACCGCGGCGGCGGCTTCGCTGAGGTCCGCGTAGATGCGATCCGCAGGTACCCCGCGTTCTTCAATCGCACGGGCCTTGTTTTCCTCCGAGGGTTCGACATAGGCGACCAATTCGACTTCGGGGTGCTGGTCACATGCGGCCTGCCAATGACGCGCGCGACCGCCGAGGCCAACGAGAATTGCTTTCATAGAGAGACTCCTTTGTGGTTTCGGGCGAGGATGGGGGCATCGCCCATTTGTCTGGATCGCGGATTGACGCGGATTAAGAGATTGCGCGGATTAACCCCCACAACCCCTCATCCGCTACTCCCTGCCTGCCATTCAATAGGCCGTGTCATTTTCCTGCTTCCATCTTCTGAATGATTTCTGTCAGTGCTTCTTGAAATTCTGCCTTTGTATTGAAATGCACAATCTCCGGAAAGTTCTCATGAAAAACCAATTCCAATGCCCAAATCGAAGTGCTCGAGTTTTCCGGCACAGCAACCCACCACACACAGCGCAAGTTATACACTTTGTTTTTGTGACGCCAAATCATCTAAAATCCTCCTCTAAAAATTAAAAAAAGTTGTCATTCGTTTGTCGCGGTTTGTATTCCACTTCTGATTCAGCCACGCCATCTGCGGATGCTTCTCTAAAAATCATCCGACTCGACGTACGCTTGAATCAAACGGTCTTCCCCTGCTTTGCCGGGCAGGCTAATGCCGTGTTCCATGCCGACGATGCCCGCGTACTTCTTTGCGTGCAAGTGCTCGAAGATGTTTTTGTAGTTGATCTCGCCGGTCGTGGGTTCTTTGCGCCCGGGCGTATCCCCCACTTGGAAGACCCCGATCTCGGCCCAGCAACGGTCGATGTTGGGGATCAGGTTGCCCTCGGTGATTTGCTGGTGGTAAATGTCGAACAGAATTTTGCAACACGGGTGGTTCACCGCGCGGCAGATCAAATACGCCTGTGGCGAACCGGCCAAGAAAACGCGCGGGTGATTCGTCAGGCGATTGAGCGGCTCCAGCACCATCACCAACCCCGATTCCTCGAGCAGGTCGCAGCATCGCTTGAGCAACTCGATCACATTGGCGGTCTGATAATCCCAGGCGAGTTTCAAGTCGTACAGGCCGGGCACCACCGTACACCACTTGGCGTTCACGCGCTTGGCAACGTCGATCGCGGCTTTGATGTCCTGCAACACGGCTCGTTTGGCGTCCTCATCGTCGCCGGCAAACGTGACATCCGAAAACGACCCCGTCGCCACAAAAACGCCCATCTCGATGTTCAGGCGGGCCATCTCTGCGGCGATCTTTTTCTGCAAGCCCACGTCGCGTTTGGGCATGCCATTGTCTTCCCAGGCCGTAAAGCCCTGGTCCGCGGCGTAGTTGAGTTGGTCGAGATAGTCGTTGCCCGCGCTGTGCGCGAAGTGGCCGTAATGCGGGGCGTATTTGAGTTTGAACTCGCGTTGGGGCATGGAAAGCTCCTCGTGAAAAATGATTGTCCAAAACGGAGATTTAATTTGATGGGCTAAGGCGCGTGTGTCAAACGGAAAATCCATATCTGTCGCGCGGCGGGATGCGGATTTCACCTTGACAAAATGCGCGGAGACGGGGATAATGAAACAGCCCATGCCATCGGGTACGAGGACGGGCACGGGGGTGTAGAACTAACCGATGAAAGGAACGCGAAATGACCGAATCCAAAATAATGGAAACCGCAACGCTTGGCGGCGGGTGCTTCTGGTGTGTGGAGGCGATTTATCGGGATGTGATCGGCGTGCATCGCGTCGTCTCCGGATACGCGGGGGGATCGGTTGAGCATCCGACGTATCATCAGGTGTGTTCGGGCGACACCGGGCACGCCGAGGTGGTGCAAATCGAATTTGATCCCACCGCGATTTCGCTTGCGGAAATCCTGTTCATTTTCTGGCGCACGCACGATCCCACGACCTTGAATCGGCAGGGGCATGACGTGGGCACGCAGTATCGGTCTGTGATTTTTTGCCATGATGACCGACAGCGCGAAATCGCCGAACAATCCATGGCCGAAACAGACGCATCGGATTTGTGGCCCGATCCCATTGTGACGGAAATCGCGCCGTTGCCGACATTTTACGAAGCGGAAACGTACCACCAAAATTACTTCGTTCAAAATCCGTATCAACCGTATTGCATCGCGGTGATCCATCCCAAAGTGCAAAAATTCCGCAAGGCGTTTCGGGATAAGTTGAGGGGTTGAGAAGCGAACCCATCCACAAAGCAAAAGGAGCGCGTCCTCATTTACAGACGCGCTCCTTTTTTGCAAAAAAATACGGGTTAGTTGACTTTGAACAGAATCAAGCCCGCCAACGTGATCCAAGAGGTCAGGACGATTGCCAAAACCCAATTTAGACGGGTTTCAAAACTAGTCAATCGCCTGTCGATCTGTTCCATAGTGCCCTCGAGCCGCCCTTGGCGGTTATTCAGGTCGTCGACGATCCGTTCCAACCGCTCTTGACGTTTGTCAAATTCCGAAACTTCCATTGCCATCTCACCTCCTTTCTCATTGTGGTTTGGCCTCATTGCGGACGAGAAAGATACGCAGGTGCATGGGAGATGTCAACGCCCGAAATTTCAATCCGCCACATCGGGCACGGGCACATCCCTCGGCGCGGCGAACGCGCTGGCGGTCAGGCGTTTGAGGGCCGCGCGCAGGTCGTCCAAAAACGTGTAAAACAGGGGTACGAGCAACAGGGTGAGCAAAGTCGAGGAAAGCAAGCCGCCGACCATGGTGCTGCCCATCGGCGCGTAGGGTTGCCCCAAAATTTCACTGCTTCCCAGCGCCATCGGCAACAGCCCGCACACCGTCGTAAATGTCGTCATCATAATGGGCCGAAACCGGTTCGCGCCCGCCTCCGCGATGGCGACCGTCCTGTCCATCCCCTCGGCGCGCAGGCGATTCACCATATCGACCAACACAATCGCATTGTTGACCACCACGCCGATCAGCACGATGATGCCCACCATCGCCAACCCGGCCATCGGCGTATCGGTCAAATACAGGGTCCAATACACGCCCAAGAAGGCAAACGGGATGGAGAACAACACGGAAAACGGCAGCACGAAGGACTCGAACAACACGCCCATCAGCAAGAACACGCACGTCACGGCCATGATCCCCGCGAAATACATGGTATCGTCTTCTTCTTGCAATTTGGAATACCGCTCGCCCTTGTCCCACGAATACCCGCGCGGCAACTCGAACCCCGCCATCGCGCGGTCAATTTCCCCGTAGAGCGCTTTGACATCCTCTTGGGTCGCAAACGCCTGCACGCGCAACCGCGTCTTGCCATCCTCGCGGCGGATCGTGCCTCGGCCTTGATCGACGCGCACCGTGGCAAAATCCATCAGGGAAACCAGCGTGCCCGCTTCGGACGGAAAGGTCAACCGCTTGAGGCGTTGCAGGGTTTGCCGGTTCAATTTTTCCAAGTACAAGCGCACCCGGATCTCGCGGTTATCCGATTGCAAATAGGGCAACTGGATGCCTTGAAGCGCGAACCCAATGCTGCGCCCCACATCCCGGGGCGCGAGTCCCAATTTTTGTGCGCGTTCTCGGTCGATGACGATCTGCACCTCGTCATTGGCGCGTTCCAAATCGGAATCCACGCTGATCACCGATGGCACGCTTTGCAGGCGCCGCGCCACCTCTTGGAGCAAATTCGCCAGCACATCCACGTCGTCGCCGTACAGATTCAGCGCGACAGAGGAATCGCCCTCGCCGCTGTTGCTTTGCCCCTGCACGGCCACCTCGACCCCCACGAATTGCGGCGCGTGCTTTTTCATATCCTCGATCACGGCATCGCGCGGCAAGTGGTGTTGTGCGGGCACGCCGATCAGGTCGCGGATGGATTTGTAGGCCGCGTACCACCAGGCGTCGTCGGTTTTCTGCAAAAAAACGTGGATATTGCCGTAGGACTTGCGATACCACACGCGCAGGGTCTCGACCCCGTATCGTTCGCGGCGCGCCTCCAAAAAATCCTCTACTTCTGCGAGGGTGTCGCTGGCCTCTTGGATGGTGAAATCCTTTGGAAAGCGAAAGAAAATGCGAAAGTCGTTCAGCATGCTGCCCTCTGAATCCGCGCGCATAAGCCCGTTCATGGGAATTTGGATGCTGCCGAGCAGCGCCAGGGCGATCAAAAACGCATCGCGCCTGTGGGACAAGGTCCAGTTCAACATCCGCAGGTAATAATCGCGCGCCCGCTGGATGATCGGGGGATCGGCTTTGACCTTCTGCCCGCCAAACCGCAGGGCGGCCTGGGGGACGAAAATGAGCGCGACGAACAAAGAGCCGATCAGCGCGACCACCACCGGCACGCCGATACGCATGAGGAAAAACGTCAGTTGTTCGTTGCCGCTCATCAGCATCAGGGGCAAAAACACCACCACGGTCGTCAACGTCGCCATCGTAATGGCGAGGCCCACTTCGCCCGCGCCGACAATGGCCGCGTCTTTGGGGGACAAGCCCTTGCCGCGCATGCGGTAGATGTTCTCCAAAATCACAATCGCATTATCGACCACCATGCCCACGCCCACCATCAGGCCCATCATGGTCAGCATATTGAGGGACCAGCCGAAAAAGAACAGCGCGGTAATCGTGATCGTCACGCACAGGGGGATCGCCAAGGTGATGATGGCCGTCATTCGCAACGCGCGCAAAAAGAACAGCAAGACCAGGGCCGCAAACAACCCGCCCCAAAGCCCGGTGGTCTCCAAGTTTTGAATCGCGTTTTGGATGTACTCGCCCTGATTGAAAAACACGTTGAACGAAATTTTCCCTTCCATGCGCGGATCGCGTTCGATGTCGCGCAGGGTCTCGACCACCCGCTCGCAAACCGCCACGATATTCGCGCCCGATTCCTGCGACACCCCAACGGACACGGCGGGCCGCCCGTCGATGCGCTGGTACCACGACCGCTCGGGCACGTCGTAAATCACGTCGGCCACATCGCCCAAGCGCACATCGCCTTGGGGCGTGCGGATGAGAATGTCTTGGATCTCGTCCAAATTTTGGTAGCGCGCCAAGGATCGCACGTAAAACCGCTTGCCGCCCTCGCGCACTCGCCCGACGGACAGCGCGAAATTGTCCGCTTGTAGGGATTGCACCATCGTTCCCAAATCCACGCCTCGGGCCATCAACCGCTCGTGGTTGAGTTCGATCATGACCTCTTTTTCGTACACGCCCCAAAAGTTCACCCTGCCCACGCCATCGACCCGCTCCAACCGCCGTTGCACGTGCACGTCGAGGAACCGATAGGGATCGGCGATCGTCGCCTCCAACGCGATGCCGATCCACATGATTTCCCAACTGTCGGCATTGAACTTGTACACGCGCACTTGATCGCGCACCTCTTCGGGCAATTCCAACTTGAGGCGTTCGAGGCGGTCGACCACCTGATTGTACGCGGTGACCATATCCGTATCCGGCAAAAACTCGATGGGCGCATCTACCCCATAAGACGCGCTGTACGTGCGGATTTTCTCGATGCCCTTGACGGTCCGCAACTGCTCTTCGAGGGGGCGGGCGATCTGCTGTTCGGCCTCTTGGGGCGAGGCATTGCGGTGGTTGTATTCGATATCCACGTACAAAAACGGCGGCGTAAATCCGGACGGGAACAATTTCACCGGCACGCGAAAATACGCCACCACGCCCACGAGCAACAGCGCGACCAAACACATCGCAACCGTGACGGGGCGATTCACCGAAATGCGCGGCAACAGCGCGGCTTGGTATTTGGCGTTCATGGCTTCTCGCAAATTTATATCTATCGAACCGATCCCCGATTCCCGATCCCCGATTCGGACAGGCACGGGGGCCATTTGTACCAACTAATTACCCCGTAAATTAAATGATAAATTTTGATACGCAACAACCCGCACCGACGACGTAGCTCACTTTTCTAAAACGTTTGGTCCTACAGCATTGTGGATTGCCTTTGATGCGTTGGCTACGCCTGTGCCTACGGCGTGCGGCGACTTACTTTTTTTCAACAGCAAAAAAAAGTAAGCGAGCGGGGTACAACTGCCCGAGCCGTTCAAAAATGCCGCTCTCATGCGCCGAGGGGCTTGCACAGCGCGAGCGGGGTACAACTGCTCCAGCAGTTCAATCGCTTTTGTAATCGCACAACATGCGCCAGCCTGCCAAGGGGTTGCAAAACAGAAGTGCGTTGCGAGACGGACTTGCGCGCTGTGCGTGATGGCTTTCGTTGATGGACTTTTGGGATGGCATATTGGGCGATGGCTTCTCTGAGGGACGATGGAACTGCAAAGTGATTCCGATAATGAATGAGTTGGTACAAATGGCACGGGGGCCTGTTCCTACGTGTCGATGGAGGGACAGGGCAAAACAACTGATTACTGACCGCTTGGTGGCTGGTGATTTGTGATCTATGCCTTGCCTCACCGGTGGATACGAGGACTGGCACGGGCCTCTACGGTTTTACCTCTCGCCTTTCCCGTCTCCCGTCTCCCCTCTCCCGCCTCTCGCCTCTCGCCTCTCGCCTTTCACCTCTCCCGTCTCCCGTCTCCCGCCTCTTGCCTCTTGCCTCTTGCCTCTCGCCTTTCCCGTCTCTCCGAACTAAAAACGCTTGATGAATCGCCCGTGCCAACGTATTCTATCCGTCCATCGATCACCGCGAGAGGAACGACCATGAACAAAAGCCTCATCACGAATCTGATCGCTCTCGGCGCGATTGGCGCGGGTTATATCAGCCATTCGGACCACCTGATCGCGGTCGGGCTATTTGCGACCTCGGGCGCGCTCACCAACTGGTTGGCCGTTCACATGTTGTTTGAAAAAGTGCCCTTGCTCTACGGATCGGGCGTGGTGCCCAACCGGTTTGAGGATTTCAAAACCGGGATTCACGCCTTGATCATGAACCAGTTTTTCACCGCTGAAAACATCGAAAAATTCCTCGCGGACCAAACCCGGGATCTCGTCGACGCGTTCGATCCGGATCCCGTGCTCAACGCCATTGACTACGACCGCATCTTCGGCCGCTTAGTCGATGGGGTGATGGCGTCTCCCCTCGGCGGCATGCTCAACATCCTCGGCGGCGCCAACGTGTTGCACCCGCTCAAAAAATCCTTTACGAAAAAAATTCGCGCGGAAATTCGCCTCTTGCTCACCTCGCCCAACTTCCTCCACGCCATCCAAGAAGGGCTCGGCAGGGCCGCATTGGCAGACGATCTGATCGCCAAAGTGGATGCGATAGTCGTACAACGCCTCGATGAATTGACGCCGGAAATGGTCAAAACCATCGTCCGAGACATGATTCGCAAACACCTCGGCTGGCTGGTCGTTTGGGGCGGCGTCTTCGGCGGTCTCATCGGGTTGATGACCTCTTTCGTACGTTGAATGCGATCCCCACCCATCACTGCCCCGCCCTTCTCGGCTCACATCCCCCAGACCTCGATCTCCACGCCGCTGTCCGACGCTCGGCGATCCCGAAATATCTTGTCCCGCCAACGCCGATCCCCGCGGCGGTCAAAGATCACCAGATGGCCCGCCTCGGCATCGCAACGATCCATGTACTCGGCGGTCTGTTCCAAACCCTCGGCGATGGTCCGTTCCAAAGTTTTGCGGAGCACTTTGCACTCGATCGCGAATTTGCGCTCGCGCTTGCCCTGCGGCCAGACGATGAGCAAATCGGTACGCATGCGCCCCAAGCCATACTCGCGTTCGATGCGCCCACCGCTGTTCACGATCCTTTGCAAAAACGCCTGCAACAGCAACTGGGGGCCTGCCTCTCGATACGCGAATCGCTTCACCCAATGCTCGGAGTGCTCGCGGAAGAAAGTCTGGAACTCGGTCAGCAACGCGACCACATCCAAACGGCCATCGGCACGGACGTACCATGCCGTTTCCTGATCGAACTCCTCTTGGATCACCCACGTCAGTTCGCGGGGCACGACTTCGGCGTAGATCGGATTGGCGATGCGGATCGGATGATCCCGCGCCATGAGTCCGAGGTCGCGCGCGTATTCCAAATCGCGATCGGTGAAGTGGCGTTCCTCATCGCCGCTGCTCAAGATCGGCTCGACAATGCGCCGCACGCGCTCCTCTTTGAGTTTGTCGGTCAACTGATCGAGATGCGTTTCGCGGCGCAGGATGAGTTGCTCTTTCGCCTCGATGACCGCGGCGGCGGTGATCGGATCGCTTCGATCTTCCGCCCCATCTCGGAAGCACGTTTGATCCGCTAAGGCATTGACCAGCCACGGTTGCCCCTGCGTCTGATGCCAAATCGCGTCTAAGGCGTCGGGCGTGAACGCCTGACCCGTCTCCTCCGTATGCTGTGCGAGCAGTGTCTGTACCTCGTCTTGTGAAAAATCCCCTAAGCGCAACGAACGCGATTTAATGTTAAACGCGCTCCCACCGGCAATGACGGCATTGGCAGAACTGGAATGGATGCGGTAGTCGCGCACATCGCGTATTCCGCACAGCACGATGCTCTGCGGAAAATACGTTGGACGCTGGTCGTAGCCCGCGCGCAACTGCCGCAACGCGGACAGGAGCGAATCGCCGATCAGCGCGTCGATCTCGTCGATGAGCAACACCAGCGGTTTGGGGTCTGCATTGGCCCATCGCGTCAAGGCCACGCGCAGTGCAGTACTCGGCCCATTCTTGGTCAAGATGTCGGGCCAAATCTCGTCCAAAAACTCATCGCCCAGCGTCAAACTCGCCCGGAGTGCCAACTCGCCCAAAATGCCGCGCATGACCTGTTCCACATCTTCGCGCATGGCCTGCCCGCTTTCGACATTGGCGTACACGCATCGGTACGCGCCTTCGGCATTGAGCAGGTCGCACAAGGCGAGCAGAGCCGAGGTCTTGCCCGTCTGCCGGGGCGCGTGTAGCACAAAGTAGCGTTTGTCCCGGATGAGTCGACGCACCTCGACGAGATCAATCCGTTCCAAGGGCGGGATACAATAGTGGTCTTCAGCCACTACAGGTCCGGCCGTGTTGAAGAAGCGCATGGCTCGTGTCTCCGTTCTGTTGAGTGCGGGCAGGGGAATGCGGGAAATAGCAGACGCGAGACAGCCAACCCATCCGCCATCTCGCGTCTTCTGTCTTATCTTTTGCCGAGCGAGTTGTACCCCGCCCGTGGCGAAACTTCCCTCTCGCCTCACCACTTCTCTATAAATTCCTCCACCTCGCCGAGTGCCTCTTTCTTCTCTGCGGCCCAGGCGCGCAACTCGGCGTTGTCTTCCCGAGCTGCCCATTGCGTCACAAAGGTCAACAAGCGCGCGGCGTGGGGGCGGTTTAAGGCGGCCAATACCCCGTAGGCCCTCTTCATGTCGTCCACGCGCCCGAGCATCACATGGGCTTCGGCGCGGTATTCGATGGCTTCGGCGTAATTCGGATTCAACGCCAACGCGCGGTCATACGCCGCGAGCGCGCCGTCCATGTCGCCGGTCTTCCGCAGGATGTAGCCCAAGCTGCTAAACGCCTGATAATGCGCGGAATCCAGCGCGGTCGCCTTGCGGAACTCGTCCAATGCGCGTTGGTAAGTGGTCTGGATGAACCGCGCGTACGACTCGCGATCTTCGCCCTGTGTGCCCGCCATTTTTTCCTCGTACACCCAGGCCGCGTCGCGGTGGCGCAGGCCCTCTCGATAGTGGCGGAGCGAGGCTTCGTTTTCGCTCGTTTTGGATTTGCGCGGCGCAGGCCCTCCCGGCGCGGCAAACCCGTTGCCGACCAGCGTCAACATCAAAATCAACATCCATTGCGTCTTCATGACAAAACCTCCTTTGCGTTTTGCTATCGCATCCAGCAATGTGTTCATCTACCTAGCGCGTGAGACCACACTTGTTCTCCGCGCTAGGTGTTCGCGCTTTGATTCCAAGGGCAACAGACCGACCATCAGGCCGGCCAAACTGAGCACGAGGCCGAATATCCATTTCAAAAGATCGGATTTGATGGCCGCCATTTTGGCCTCGTTGGCCAGGGCCTCGGCCTGTTGTTCGGTAAAGCCGTTTGCCGTCAGGTGCTTGACGAATTGATGCGTGTCAAAAGCGATGGCTTCGCTCATGGTGTTCTCCTCGTCTGGTGTTGTGGGGTACCGCTGTCCGGGCGGCTCATCCCCACGCCTTGCCGCTCGCACGCCTGCGCCGCTTGCTGCCGGGCAGGTCTTTTTTCGCAACGGCAAACCCGAGCAATCCCTTTTGCCCGAGCTTTTTGAGATAGGCGAGCAACGAGATCTCCGCTTCTTTCACATTGAGTTGGTGGGTTTTGCTCAACCGTTTGATGATGGATTCGACGGTTGTGCGGCCGTCGCACATATCCCAGACCTGTGCGCCAATTTCGTCGAGCACCATGGTCTTTGTCTTGGGAATCCAGAAAATTTTGGACAGGGTTCGCACCTTCCACGAATCCCCGCGCGTGAGGGTGACGTGGATTTCGCCATCGTCATTTTTCTCCCATTCGACCTGATCGTTGCGAACGGGTTTGGATTTGAACATGGCCTCGCGGCCAATTTTGGGCTGTTTCTTGAAAAACATAGCGGAACTCCACGGCTAGAATTTTTTATGCGCCCTCGGAAATGGCGGTTACAGCCTTGCAACAGGCATCCAAGTCGGGGGCGTCTTCGAGATTTTTCCAAAACGTCTGCACGGCGAAAATTTTATTCGCCTCCAAATCCGTCCAAACCCGGCCGGATAAATTTTGCCGGGGGCGCGCGTTCCAAAAGGGCAAGGGCTGAAGCAGGCCCTGCCAGCGGCTTTTGGGACGGCCATCGACCGCGAGTACGGCGTTGGGGCCGCGGGTTTGGAGATCGGTTTCAACGTGGAGACTGCGGAGGCTTTTGGTAAAGAACTCCACGTACCACTCATCGAGATTTTTGCCGTTGAGAATGGTGCGCGCCAAGCTGAGGCGGTCGATGTTGAGCAGGGTGTTTTCCCTTTCAAATTTCAAGCCGATGTGCCCGGATTTGAGTTCAAAATTTTCGAGTTCGTATCCGGGCGGGGATTGGCAGATCAGGTCGTAGAGTGCCCACGTATGGGTTTCGCCAGGCGCGGTGTCTCGAAGCGCGTTGAACACGCGGGGCAGAACAGGGGCGAGGTTTTCATCCGTGCGCCCCATGATGCGAATAAAAATGAGGCGGTCCGAAATGGGGCTGTACGTCGCCATGGTGTGGACGGCATAACGCGATTCCCACACGAAATACTGCGTGTTTTGCATGCAGGGAAGGTCGAGGTCTATCGCTTTGGGGTTTCGTTCAACGCGCAGGCGGCTCTTTTGTTTTTTTGCATTTTTTGCCAGCCCCTCGATGTAGCGATCCACAATTTGTGCCACGCGGTCGTCCCCCCGCGCTTCTTTCCATTCGAGCTCGAGGCGTGCGATTTGCGAATCGTCCAAACGCACTTCGCCCGCGTTGGCCTCGCCCGATATTTTGCCGGGATTCCATTCCGATGGAATCGCCAAGCCAATGCCCTGCCAGGCAAAGGGTATGTATGTATCAAACGCGAGATTTTTCATGGGGATCTTTTCGGATTGGGCGGGGCGTCTATTCGCCTGCTCACAAACGTAAAATACAGGGGGGTATTTGCGGTGTCAAGCAGAGGATATGCGGAGGGTGTAACGTTTGGAACGGGGGCAGATCGGAAATTTTGGGCTTGACTGCGATTCGGTCGAGCTATTCTTTTTTTGTCGTGAAAACTCACTTTCACAGCAGTGCTTTTTCTTGCCCCATTGATTCATTGTGGTATAATATACACTTCCCCGATAGACATTGCGCGACAAAAAGGAGCGTCACATTGAGTATCGCATCCGGAATGGATCGCACGCCCCAATCTTCAACAGAAAGGACGCCATGGACTATCGACACCGCGAAATGATCGCGCTCGGCGAAGATGAAACGCCCTATCAGTTGCTGACGGCCGATTGGGTTTCAACGGGCGAATTTGAGGGCGAAGAGATTCTCAAAGTCGAAGCCGAGGGCTTGACCATGCTGGCGGACCGCGCCATTCGGGACAGCGCCCACTTGCTCCGGCCCGCGCATTTGCAACAACTGACCAAAATTCTCGAAGACCCCGAAGCGTCTGACAACGACCGGTTCGTCGCCATCGAAATGCTCAAAAACGCCAATATCGCGGCCGGGGGCGTTTTGCCCATGTGCCAAGACACGGGCACGGTCATCGCGATGGGCAAAAAGGGCCATCGCGTGTGGACGGATGGCAACGACGAAGCCGCGCTCTCGTGCGGCATTGCCACGGCTTTTCGGGAAACGAATTTGCGCTACAGCCAACTGGCGCCGCTCGACATGTTTCAAGAGGCGAATACCAAGACCAACCTGCCCGCGCAAATCGAGATCTATGCGGAGGAGGGGGATGCGTACAAACTCATGTTCATGGCAAAAGGCGGCGGGTCCGCCAACAA
Organism: Candidatus Latescibacterota bacterium; assembly: GCA_965242535.1. GTDB lineage: Bacteria > Latescibacterota > UBA2968 > UBA2968 > UBA2968 > VXRD01. The sequence continues at coordinate 1,337,482 of OZ251458.1, read as the reverse complement.
GAGTTTGCTCTTTCAAGAAACCAAAGCCCTGCTCAATCCCGACCGGTTGCGCGACTTCATCGACGGACGCCTGCGCGACCTCGGCACATCGGCCTGCCCGCCCTACCACCTCGCGTTGGTGATCGGGGGCACGTCTGCGGAATACACGCTCAAAACGGCGAAACTCGCCAGTGCGCGCTACCTCGACACCTTGCCGACACGGGGCGATGAATACGGCAGGGCCTTCCGCGATCTCGAGATGGAAAAGCAAGTGCTCGAAATGAGCCAGGAACTCGGCATCGGCGCGCAATTTGGCGGCAAGTACTTCTGCCATGACGTGCGCGTGATTCGCCTGCCGCGCCACGGCGCCTCGTGCCCGGTGGGCATTGCCGTATCGTGCTCGGCGGATCGGCAAATTTTGGCGAAAATCACGCGCGAGGGCATTTTCCTCGAGGAATTGGAAAGCGATCCGGCAAAGTACCTGCCCGACGTTGACGAAGAAGCCTTGGGCAGCGATGTGGTCAAAATCGATCTCGACCGACCGATGGACGAGGTGCGCGAAACCCTCGGCAAATATCCGGTCAGCACGCGCTTGTCCCTTTCGGGATCGCTGATCGTCGCCCGCGACATCGCCCACGCCAAATTGCAAGAAGGCTTGGACCGAGGCGAGGGGCTTCCGCACTATTTCAAAGACCTGGGCGTTTATTACGCAGGCCCTGCCAAAACGCCTGCGGGCTACGCATCGGGTTCGTTTGGCCCCACGACCGCGGGGCGCATGGACGGCTACGTCGATTCCTTCCAGGCCTCGGGCGGCAGCATGGTCATGCTGGCCAAGGGCAACCGGTCGCGCCAGGTGACGGATGCGTGCAAAAAACACGGCGGTTTTTACCTCGGCTCTATCGGCGGTCCTGCGGCTCGCCTCGCCAAAGACGCGATTCGCAAAGTCGAATGCCAAGCCTATCCCGAACTCGGCATGGAAGCGATCTGGCGCATTGAGGTCGAAAACTTCCCCGCCTTCATCGTCGTGGACGACAAGGGCAATGATTTCTACGCGAATTTCATGCGGCCGTAGAGATCGCCAGATGAAACGGAGGACGAACAAAGATGAACGCGATCCACATAAAGACGCATCAAAACAAATACCCCGCGCGCTTTGTATTTTGCCTTGGCCTGCTCGCGCTTTTGGCCTGCGCGCCTGCTTTCGCGCTCACGGGCCGCGTGGTCAATCAGACCTTGAATCGCCCGGAAGCCGATGTCGAGGTGTCCTATATTCGCCACGAAACCGGCGATGTCACGGTTGTGCGCGACACCACCGACAGCGAGGGGCGATTCGCGATTGACGTTCCGCCCGATCCGGGCGCCGATCCACCGCCCATGTTGCTCGCCCGATACCGCGGCATCGACTATCCGGGCAACCCGGCGCCAGCGGGCGATACGGTCGATATTTCGGTTTTTGAGACGACGGATTCCGATACCGCCATTTCCTTGGCGTCGCACCACATCATCGTCGACGCTCAGGCCGGCACGGTCACCTACATCATCATTGTACACAACCGCGGCGACCGCACCTACCTCACGGGCGGGGATCACGGACACGGCTTGGAAATGCCCTTGCCCGATGGCGTCACCGAGATCGCCCGTGCGCCACAAGGCGTACACCTACACGGATCATTGTTCGTCGATCCGCGCCCCATCGTACCCGGAGACAGTCAGACCTTTTTCACGTTCGCGTTGCCGCTATCCAAACGCATCGCACAACGCATCGCCTATCCCACGGCGGCGGTGAATTTGCTCGTTCAGCCCACCGACACCCCCATCACCACAACAACCCTTCGAGATCGCGGCGTCGTGACCCTGGGCGACAATGCCTTTCAAAGCTATGGCGCGGAACGACTCGCCCGCGGCGCGCAGATCGACATTCGACTCTCTACGCCCGAGATCGCGTCCGATTCCCAAGCGTGGATCTGGGTCTCGGCGGCCAGTGCTGTCTTGGTCCTCATCCTCGTCATTTACATGCGTTTTTCCAAAACCCCTCCCAATCGGCGCACGGCGTTGCTCGAACAAATCGCCGATCTCGACGAGCGGTTTGAAAAGGGCACCATCTCAGAAGCCGATTACAAAACCCGCCGAAACGCCCTCAAAGCCGAGGTCGTGGATTTGTCAGATCAATAGTCAGTAGCCAGTAGTCCGTTACCGCTCGTGGCTATGAGGACAGGCACGGGGGCCTGTCCCTACACAGGATTGGGATGCGGAATTAGTTGGTACAAATGCACGGGGGCGTCACATCTACACACGGATCGCCTTTGAACGGACTGTCGCCAGTAGTACCCCGCTCGTGCCTTTGAACTGGCTACTGCCAGTTGTACCCCGCTCGTACCTTTGAACGGGCTGTCGCCCGTTGTACCCCGCTTGTGCCTTTTGTGCCTTTTGTGCCTTTGAACTGGCTACTGCCAGTTGTACCCCGCTCGTGCCTTTTGTGCCTTTTGTGCCTTTTGTGGCTAAACTTCCATCTAGCCGTCTCCCGTCTTCCGTCTCCCGTCTTCCGTCTCCCTCCCAATCATGAGCACATCCGCCATTGTCATACGGAATTTGACCCATCGCTTTGGTCATTTCGCGGCGTTGCAAGACATCGATCTCGTCGTGCCAACGGGACAAACCTTCGCGCTCTTCGGCCCAAATGGCGCGGGCAAAACCACCTTGTTGCGCCTGATCGCCGCATTGACAAAACCTTCGGCCGGCGAGATTTGGGTCTGCGGTGACAACGGCCGCCGCGATCCGGAACGGATACGCAAAAACATCGGCTTCATCTCCCATCACACCATGCTCTACGACGATCTCACGGCGCGGGAAAATCTCGCGTTTTACGGGCGCGTGTACGGGCTTCAAAAGCTCGATGCTCGCATCGGAGAAGTCCTGCTCGCCGTCGGCTTGACAGACCGCCAGCGCGACCGCGTGCGCGATTTCTCTCGGGGGATGAAACAGCGATTGGCGATAGCGCGATCCATTTTGCACCGACCGCCTGTCCTCTTGCTCGACGAGCCATTTACCGGCCTCGATACAGCGGCGCAGGCGATGTTGTCCGATCTGCTCATCGCCCTCAAGGCCGAGGGGCGCACCGTCTTTTTGGTCACGCACGATTTTGCCCAGGGCCTCGCGCTCGCAGATCGCTTTGGCATCCTCTGCCGAGGCCGCTTGATACGCGAAGCCGAGGCGCGCGATGTGGATGAGGCCGAGTTGAGAACGATGATGACCAGTGGTCGGTAATCAGTAATGCGAATCTCGCCCAATAAATTCGCGGTCGGCAACCAAGGCGCGAATCTCACAGGTCTCGATGTGTTGACAGACCCGTTCCATGAGGTCTATGCGCTCTTGTGTGTTCGAGTGGCCCTTTTTGGTGATCATCTTGAAGCAAATGGGGAACGCCATGCCTGGATAGAGAAAGGTCACCCGGGCTTTGTGCCAAGGAAAATGCGCTTGCAAGATGGGGTACCGTTGCGTAACTTGATCCGACATAGACCTGTGCTTTCCGAGAAGGGTGAGGGTTTTTGCGGTCAACTTAAATCTAACTCTTTTTCGGATTTTGCACAGGTCTTTATTTGTTATCGCGTAGTATGGATAATAACTTAATTTACAGAGTATTTATCCGATGAAAAAAAAATTATCCCTACTCCTGATTTTCTTTTACTCTGCAACACAGGCGTCCGTTGCGATCTTCAGCCGAGAATCGGAAACCCTGTTTCAGCACGCACACGACCAATATATACAAAACAAAATCGCAGATGCCAGACGGGGGTTTGCAGACCTGATCAAACGACATCCCCCCAACCAGCGCACGTCTGCGGCGCGCTTGATGCTGGCAAAATCGCACCACAAATTGAAGGACTACGACCTGGCCATTGACGCGGCTATCGCGCTTCAACGCCACCATTTTGGCAAAGCGCGCTGGCATCTCAAACTCGGGAATCGCAGCGCGGGCGCCCAACGCCTCTCCGCCTTTCTCGACCACGATCCAAGGACCGCGCTCGCCCGCCAAATTTTGACGCCCACCTCGCCGCCGCCCATCCGCCCATCCCAACCCCGTTTAGAACCTCAAAATGCGCGCTATCAAATTGGCGTGATCGCCCCGTTGAACACCCCACACGGCGAAGCCCTACGCAACGGCATTTTGCTCGCCCGAGCCCATCATCCCCTCGCAGAACCGATCGGATTGGTGTTTGAAGACTCCGGGGGCGATCCCATTCGCGCCGTGCGCGCCGCGCAACACCTCGTTGAAGAACGCGGGGTAATCGCCATCATCGGCGCGCTCACCAGCGCGGAAACCACGCCTATCGCGGCCCTGCTCGGCGCGCAACAAGTGCCCTTGGTGGCCCCAACGGCTTCAGAAGACGGCATCGCCTCGCTCAGCCCGTACGTTTTTCAAATCAATGCCACGCCGGGCGCGCAGGGCCGCCGCATTGCAGAGCATGCCGTACGCACACAGGGCTTGCGAACACTGGCTACCCTCGCGTCTCGAGACGCTTATGGCAGGCGCATCGCCCGAGAATTTACGGCCAAAGCCGAGGGCTTAGGCGCCGAAGTCCTCATTCAAGAGTGGTATGAACCGGGCACCACGGACTACCGCCGCCAATTTGAGCGCATTCGCAACGCGGGTCTCGCACTTCGGCCGGTTGACGCTTTCGCTTTGGAAATTGACGCTTTGATCCTCGGCGACTTGTACATCGCGCCGCCGCCCCCTGTCGAAGTTGATCCCGATACGGCCGAGGTCGAAGTGGTCGAAACCTTGGACGGCATCCTCATCGCGGGCGACGATACGGACATTTTGCTCATCGCCCCGCAATTTCATTCCGCCTTGGTCGCCTCCCAAGTGCTCGGCAGCGATGGTTGGAACCACGCCGAAGTGGCGCGAGACGGCGGCAATTACGTGGAAGGCGCGGTTTTCGTCGCTAAATACCACGAACAAAGCCATCTCGAATCCGTACAAAATTTCATCAACGCGTACCGCTCGCGCTTTGGCAACGAACAAAATATCGTCGCGGCCCTCGGATACGATGCCATGCTGGCAATCCTGCACGGCATCGGCGCGGGAGGCAACACGCGCGACCGCCTGCGCGACCGCCTCGAAACCCTGACAGACCTCCCCAGTGCAACGGGTAAAATTTCCTTTGGCAAAGGCAATCGAGAAAATGGATGGATGTACCTGCTCACCATCCGAAATGGAAAAATAGAATCCTATCCAAAACGAAAAACAACCGCTGATGAACCCCAATAGACAGGGGTCGGTGGTCCGTCCTCGCCCATCCACCCTTTTGGGCAGCTTAGGGGATTGCGCGGATCAACCCCTCGCCCCCGCAGTGTCCTTTGTATCCCCCGCACTACCTGCGGTCGGTGGTCAGTTGGGCCGGCTCCATCACCTGTAGGGACAGTCCCCCGTGCCTGTCCTCGCACCCAGACAAGCGGGCCAGCGGTTCTCACTGCGCGAGATGTGAGGCCGTAGGGTTGAGGTATCTGCCCGAAGATGCCAGAGTTGCGAATGTGTGACCGAGTCACAAATCTGCGTTCGAAAAAAAAGAACCCGCAACTTTAGCGCGATTGCGGGTTCACGTATTTGATCCATATCGAAGATTAGTTGCTTGACAGCTCGTTGATCCGCACGCTCAAATGGTCGGATCACAGCGTTTTTCGGCACAGTGGTCGTCTCCTTTTGGTCGCTATGCCGCTTCTAATTCCCCGATCATCAAGTCCATCTGATCGGGCTTTTTTGGTATTTGCGGCGCGGCGCGTTAATCGCCAGCGTTTCCACGCGCCTTATCGACTTTGAATATGACGCCATCGGAGAGCGAGGCCACCAACTTTAGTTTCGGCAATGCGTTGAGGTCGGGCTCAATGGGCCCGTGGTTCCACTCGTACGGTCGGTAGAACCAAGCGACATACACATCCCCCGCAGCAGAGTCGATAAACCGTCTCAAACCGTCCCTGTGCTGCGTGGGGAAAGAAAAAAAATCCGTAGCGCGTGTGTACCAATACGCATGTCCTTGCCATACATTGGACACCAGAGCACCATCGAGATCGTGTTGTCGCATGTACCGAAAGACTGCGGACTCGGCGTATTTTGCCATGGCAACGCTCGGAGCAACGCATTCATGGGCGCGTTTTATGGCTCGCACATTCGCCGCCGCGAGACAACAAAGCCATAAGCCGAGTACTGCGCCGAGGATAACGGTCAACGGGTTGCTTCTGCCGAATTTCTCGGGAACAACTGTTCTAAGTCGCACATAACTCAAGAATCTATCCAGAGCGAGTATCGCTGTGAACAAGAGAGGGATGTACATGACCGCGAGATGTCTGTTGCCGTTATCGACAACTATGACCGTTGATATCGCGAGGAGTGAAGCGAAATACACCAACGCGAAGGCGCCGAATACTTGGAAAGGACGGTGGTTATTCCATACCATTTTTCGCTTGAAAAATAAAAGAATAAGGTACGCGGTCAGTGCTAGCAGAGCTCCTCCGGTCAATGTCGCCGCGGTAAGTCGAAAATCTCCCATTGGCAGATCGAGAAATCCCCATTTGCCCAGACCGTTGAGTCTATCCGAAGCTATCGTCCCAATTTTAGCCAAAACCTCCGGCGAGCGAAGCACATCAAAGGCAACGCCTCTATGACCGGTGAAGGCTTTGGAATTTCCCGTGATCAGGACATTGCGTAGCATCCACAGGCAGAGCGGCACCGAGGTAATAAGCGCGTATGCCGCCATCTGTTTCATCTTCGCCACAAGCGCAGGGCCTCGCTGCAACAGCAGCAACGGCAAAGTGGTCATTATCAAAGTTACGCCAACGTACCGGGTCATGCAGGCCAGTGCGGCGAACACCGATGCCCAAATCAGTGCAGTACCGCTCGACATTTCGAGGAATCGATTGGTATAGATCAGCGAAACCATCACAAAAAGGATGAAAGGGGATTCGGACATAGCCGTGTATGCAACTGCGGCCAGAGGCGGGGAAAGCACGAGGGCGAGACAACCCCAGACCAAGAGGAAGCGCGACTCAATGCGCCGCCGTAGCCACTGTCCGCCGATGAAGATGGTCAAACCGAAAATGGCGGCATTGACCGGCCCGGCGACTGTGTGGGGGTCAAACGCGAAGAGGCTAGCCCCGACGAGCAATGCCGGATATAGAGGGGGATACAAAAGATAAGGCTCTTTGTTCAGCCATTGGACAAAGCCATGTCCATCCAAAAAATTTCTCGCCACGGATATGTAAATTGTCGAATCCAGATCTATCCCTACGCCACAATTGACTTGGCGCAACAGGCTGGAGCCGGCGCCTAACGCGGTGAGCGCGACCAAGAACAGAGTGAAGCTGTCGAATCGCAAGCGTCTCATAAGTTCAGAGTGTGTTGTACCAAATCGATTTGGTGTTGGCCCGATATGTTGCGTCATGCCAAACGGAGCGAAGTATCTCTCGCCTTCCTCGCGCCACGGATAGGGGATTGTCGGTTGCTACAGCACGACACGTCCTTCCACGATCCCCGATGGCATGTGGGATATGGACAACGCGATAGCAAAGTGGCATAATATTACTCGCCAGGGGCCTCATTGGGTATTACGCGATACACCGCGCCATCGGAAAAACAGGCGACGCGTTCCAACTGTGTGGGCAATTCCGGTTTTGGAATGTTGCACCAGTATTTGACATCTTCCCTCAGTTCCACCCATATAACACGGGCTTCTTTGGGTTTCCAATCGCGCTGAAATCGCGGAAAAGTCCGCACCGCCGTTGCGGATTCCGAATCCCGTTGAAACTGTGCGAGAGCCAGCCTCAGCCACGCGAGGCAATCAACGGCGTTTTCTCGCACCCGCCTTATCGGTGGAGGCATATCGCCCAGCCACCAGACGACGCCGGGGATGTTGGTATAAACCCAGCCATTGGTGGTGTGTATTCTCAAGTATTCGCCTATCTCGGAATCGGCCCAGTGCGCGGTATTATAAGTGTTGCCCTCGTACCCGGTTGCCAGCGCGCTAACAGTGGCATCGAGATTTCTTTGCACATTGAAACCGACATTTGCGACGCAACCCATCAGGATGAACGTCGCAAGCACCCACTTGACCGCCGCCATTTTGCCCCGGACCTCGCTGTGCAGGAATTGATCCAGCAGAAATGCTCCGACCAACAGGACCGGTACAACGGCCGGCAGGAGGAATCTCGCACTGATTGGATCGGCGGACGTGAACGGCATAACCAGCACGAGGGTCACGAGGTACACCAGTGCAAATACGGCGAATGGGAGGAACGGGGCCCATCTGTGGGGAAGGCTTCGCTCTTTGCGAGAGATCGTGACGAACGCCACCACGCCCACGACAGCCAAACCAACGCCTCCCAATGCCGGATAGACCAGCCAATCGGGCCCCATTGCCGAAGGGAAAAATCTCCTTCCAACCCCCCAACCTATCTGACTCAGCGACTCGAATAGGGACTGTCCCGATGCTAAGGCACTCCTATCCCCCGCTAGTGTATTGGTAACCGTCCAATTGTACGCCATGAGGAGTGCCAGCGGAATCGACGAAAAGATCGCATAAACAACAGCGTCCCTCAACTTGGCGCGTACCGGCTTTCCCCGGCGTGCCAAAATGACGAGAACGGCGGAGAATATCACCGTTATTCCGATATACCGCGTGACTGAGGCGAGGGCGGCGACAACGACGGAGAATGCCAAGGCGCGTTTCTCACTGCGCCGGTTGGGGAATGCTCCCAACGGCATCAGTGCGAGAAGCGCGAACAGAATGAACAGGGGTTCAGTCAGCACATAAGAACAGAAGTGCGAAAAATAAAAGGAGGTCATAATGACCACCGCTACCCCCAACGCGAGTAGGCGCGACCTGAGATTCCGGCCCAAATAGAGCCCGGAAATCGCGATAATCGCCCCAAATGTTGCGATGTTCACAAAACGGCCTGCATCTACCGGCTCAATTCCGAACAGGCTGATGAATCCCAGCACTACAGAGAAGAAAGGGGGATGCAACAAAAGGGGAAGGCCTCGGTGGTTTATCCATCCCAATCCTGCGGCGAAGCTCTCGGCAGCGGAGAGATACGTCAAGGAATCGTTGCGAAGTGCCGCGCCATAAGTAGAGGTGCGTATCAGAAGGTGCATCATACCGAGAATGGCGATGAGGATGAGTAGCGAGGTGAAGCCATCGGGCCGCAAGCGTGCGATGAGTGCTCTCATCATAAAAAATTTCCCCGAATATGCAACGGAGTGGATCCCCAACTAACCGGCGGAAGCTGAGTAAATATTCCCGAAATCATGGTCGCGGCACCTCGCCATTCTCTTTGCGAGAAGTTGCGATCCGCTGGATACTAAACACCAACCCCAAAAGAAAAAAGTGATACCAATCACCTAAAAACGGCCCTGTGTTATTAAAGAGACTCGCGATCCCATAAGCGACCAGCGCGCCGCCGACAGCGGTTGCGAGAAAATGGAGAGCCGCATCCTGCGAAAGCACGATAATCCTCCCCGAATAAATCAGCGATCTGAATACAAAAATATAGAACAGGATGAGCAAAATCAAACCGGGGAATCCATAGTGAACGAGAATGACCAAAAACTGGTTATGCGGAGTATGGGCTAGAACGCGCTCCGCAATCCAGGGATCGAGTCCCGCGCTTACGTGCGATGGGTTTGGAAATACCCACCCGTGCCGAATGGGTGGTCTAAGGCGTATCGCAACGCCGCAGATGCCATGGGCATGCGGGATTGAGCAGACTTATCGGAGATCTTCAAAATAGGTCTATTCGCGCCTTTTTTTGTCGCGAAACTGTAAAGCGTTGGGCCATCACTGCTCAGACGGGGATATAAATTCCACCACGGCCACCAAGGCGTTTCGCCGATAGGTCGCAACCGCAACCGATATCCGATGATCCCTGTCGAATCGCCGATCTCTCGCCAAGTCAGCACGATTTGTTTGTGAGGTCCCGCTCGGTCGATAATCTCATGCTTCTCGTACCCATGGGTTTTTTGCACGCGCAACTGTATGGCGTACTCCCGTCCGGGGGTCAAGCCCGTGATCAGGCAACCGATGGTCTTGGCAGGGGCATCGATGAGGCTGTCGAAGCCGGTGGCGAGGCCATCAACCGTCGGCCCCTCATCACTGGCGGTGGGGGCTTTGCCCACCGCGCTGTCGTCGCCGATGAGGGCGGCGACCATGGGTAACGACTCGAGAAATATCAAGTGCCCCATTGCAATCAGCGGAACGCCGAGAGCTAGGCGTCTCCAAACCCGCGGTCTCCGCATGGACAGTATGGCGATGAAAATAGCACCGAATAGCACGCCGAGGATTCCCGATCGGCTGGTATTTATGATCAAAACCGTTGCCATGCCCATCAGTGCAAAATACAGAGCAAAAATCGCCTTGAACATTTTGCCTTTCCCAAAAGGAGTATGCAGGAAAGCGGCGAAAGCCAAGCAGAAGGCAACGACGAGTTGAAAATTCAAAGTCCAAAAATCCGGGGCCAACCCCGCGACTTGTGATTGTTGCCAAATATGCGCCAACTGTCTCTCTTCGACCAGGGCGAGAGACCGCCAAAAAGAAAAGAAAGGATCGCCAAAAAAAATGACGACCATGCCGAATAGCGCGGATACAAACGTTGCGAGAATGATCGCCATGGCCATGAGCACGCCCCTACGGACGCTGTCCACGCACAGATATACGGCGAATAGGATACCGATGCCCATTCCCGTCTGACCCAATCGCGTTGGGAAAAGTGCATCGGTGAACAGATGGACTGTCAGCCCCCATATCAGCAACGACAACGACACCGCAATCATCGGAATGACTGGGCGAAAGTCCTCGGCGAGGGCCGCGCCTAGCAGATAGGCGAGCGATAAAGCGACAGCGACAGCGGCGAGGATGACATTCGGCCCTCCAAGCGGTAGCGGCGCACTGCCGAACCAGACATGCGCGAAGATGGTCGCCAACAGCAGGACGAATATCAACCGCGTTATTGCGTCGCGCCGGAGATCGGCGGGCAGGCGTGCCATGCGTTGCGGGATGGGGGGTGTCGATTCGGTTTTTAACATGGGATTATGACGCTTAGGTGCTGGTCGATCGAGGCTTTCGCAGAGTAGGCATCGGCTCGGGCAATCAGCAGGTCCGGCGCGATGGGATTGTCCAAGGTGTCGCGCATTGCCCTTGCCAGCGCACGCGAATCGCCGACGGGTACGAGGTGCCCCCACTTGCCGCCTTTTAGTATTTCCCGAGGACCGCTGGGACAATCCGTGCTGATCGCGGGCGTTCCACAGGCCATCGCTTCGATCAGTACGGTGGGTAATCCCTCGTACACGGACGACAGGACAAACGCGCTCGCCTTGGCCATAAAGGCAAACGGGTTGATCTGAAACCCGGGGAAATCGACTGCGTGCGCGATTTCGAGGTTTCGAGCGAGGGCTATGAGGTCCTGCCGCTCGGGACCTTCGCCGAGCACGACCAAACGGCAGGGGCGAGATTTCACCAACTCGGCAAAGGCCATGAGCAAAGTCGGATATCCCTTTTGAGCCGCGAGGCGTCCGGCCGCGAGGATTACCGGCATGGCCGGATCGCCAAACCATGGATGTTCTACCGGTTGTCCCGCCCGTTCAGCATGGTCGGGCCACACCACGGGATTGTAAATGACCTGTACGAGATGCGAAATATTGGGCGCACCGCGCTTGAGATCGTCCGCTACGCCATCCGAGACCGCGACAACCGCATCGGCGAATGGCAAGAGAAGCCTTTCCAGTTGCAACGTCAGCCGGTACTTGAAATCGGCATTGGCATATTCCATCTGAAAATTAATCTCCCGCCGCGCCACTACGCGGAGTTGCTCGGCGAAGAGCTTCTTCGCGATCAGCGCGATCGCATTGGCATGGGGCAACGTGGAAACGAGCGCGTCTGGGCACTCGCGCCGCAGGTATCGCAACAGTGGGAGAAAGCTCGTCAACGTGCGCCGCGCCTTCAAGTCTATCAGGCGCACGCCATCTGGCAACTGATCGAGATATGGGCCTTTGGCCTGGACGAGCACCATATCCACGCACAGGCCGCGCTGGGCAAACCCTTTCGCGAGGTCTCGCATAACGCGCTCTGCGCCGCCGCCCTCGAGAGATGGCAGGTATATCGCTATCCGACAACTCATGATTTATTTTTTTTAATGCCCGCCTCACCCGTCGCCAATGCGCCAAGTATCGCGCCACGATTCAAACATCAGAATATTCCATACCTGCTCTTGGCCGTTGCGAATGCCCGCTTTGTGTTCGGCCCACGCCTTCCGGATCGGAACGGGATCGAAATACCCACCCTGTCGGAGTCGATCTTCGGCGAGCAAATCCTCTGCCCAATCGCGCAACGGGCCCCGAAGATAGCGATCCATCGGGATGCCGAACCCCATTTTGGGGCGATCGATGAGCCGTTGCGGGACGTAGTTATCGAGCACCCGGCGCAACAACCACTTTCTTTGTTTGTCGCGCACCTTCATCGCCGAGGGCAGGCGCCACACAAATTCGACGACGCGATGATCGAGCAGCGGAACGCGCGCCTCGAGGCTTGCCGCCATGCTCGCGCGGTCGACCTTGGTCAGGATGTCGTCGGGGAGATAGGTCGCCATATCCAAGAATTGCATGCGATCCCTGAAATTCGGGATGTCGCATCGAACCGTTGAGTCGTGGAGTATTCCCCGCGGCTCTCGACCACCGCGAACCATTCTGCCCGGATCTTCGCAGTGCGCGAGGAACCGCCGGTAAAAGGCATCCTGATCCACCGCACACAGAAGGTCGCCTGCCTTGTGAATTTTGCGACCCGGTGTCGATGGCCTAAATGCGCGCGGCGCCATTTGAAACAAGCGGTCCCACGCAGATGGGGTAAAAACGCGCAACGCAGAAGCGAGCGCGGCGCGCAATGGCCGCGGCCATTTTCCGATCCATCGCCACAGGGCTTCCGCCTTGGCGTAGTGATCGTAGCCCGCAAACAACTCGTCGCCGCCATCGCCAGACAGCACCACCGTCACATCGCGCCGGGCCATCTCTGCGACCAGATAGGTCGGAACTTGCGAGCTATCGGCGAACGGCTCGTCGAACCAAGAAGCGAGCCGGGGCACCGCCGATAGGACATGATCGGCGGTGACGTAGAACTCGATGTGATCCGTCCCCAAATGTTCGGCGACCCGTTTCGCGTGGTGTGCCTCGTTGTAGCTTTCCTCGTCAAAGCCTATCGAAAACGACTTTACCGCCCGACGGCTCTGGGCCTGCATCAATGCCAAGACTGTGGAACTGTCGATGCCGCCCGAGAGAAAAGCCCCGAGCGGCACGTCGGCGACCATCCGCTGTTTCACCGCGTCTCGCAGGAGGCTATCGAGCGTTTCGACGGCGGTGACATCGTCTAAGACAGCGCGCTGGCGCGCCCCGTCGCGTGCGATCGCGCGCAAATCCCAGTAGCGATGTCGCCTTTTCTCTCCTCGCGCGCCGATCTCGATCAGGCACCCCGGCTCGACCTTTTCTATGCCCTTGAAGATGGAGCGCGGCGCGGGGACGTATTCGTACTGGAGGTACGCGGCCAGGGCGTCCCTATCCACCACCGGGCGCCATGCTGGATGATCGACAAATGCCTTGGGTTGAGAGCCAAAGAACAACACGCCGCCGCACCTGCCCCAGTAGAGTGGCTTAATGCCCAGACGGTCGCGCACCAAGGTGAGGCACCGCGTCCGATGGTCCCAAAACGCGAAGGCGAACATCCCGATGAACTTCGACACGGCCCGTTCCACGCCCCATGCCTCGCACGCTTCGAGAATGACTTCTGTGTCAGAGCGACCGCGAAACCGATGGTTTCTTCCCCGCTCGAGTTCGCGCCTGATCTCGACAAAATTGTACACCTCGCCGTTATACGCGATCACCGAGCGTCCACTCGCCGAGACCATCGGCTGATGCCCCGCTACGGACCGGTCGATTACCGCGAGGCGGCGATGCCCGAGCGCCATCCCCGCAGACGCCGAGACCCAAGTGCCGGCGTCATCCGGCCCGCGGCTTTTGAGGCGAGCCGCCATGCGCGTCGCGAGTTGTTCGAGCGCGTCTGCGGCATCCGGCTCTCCGATAAACCCCACAAAACCGCACATAACGTCCCTTCACATTGCCAAAATTATCCCAAAATCTCAGGACTCGGAAGACCCTGCGCGCCTGTGAAGTGCGATCCATTCCCCAACGGTGCGAGAAGTCGAACATCGCGTAACGGTTTGCAACGGATCAACGTCGGAACACTTCGATTGCGGAAGCCGTTGAATATGGTCAAAATGCAAATAATTGCAAATCTAAATTTTGTTTTTGGCGCGAACCCCGGGTTTCGGCAAAGCGATTTGTTTTCGTATTGACACGCCCAATTTCTGTAAGTATATCACGAGAGACAACCCCTGTTCCTACGGATGATGGGGACAGGGGTTGTTGAAGCTGCCCACCGACCACTGCTTTCAGGAGCTTTTCATGCCAAAAACAGATCCGCGCCCCAACATCCTCTTCTTCTTTCCCGACCAACTGCGCTTTGACTGGACGGGCAGCAATCCCGACCTGCCGTTGCGAACGCCCCATCTGGATCGCCTAAAAGAAAACGGCGTGAATTTTCCCAAAACCGTCTGTCCCGCACCCGTGTGCGCGCCGAGTCGCGCTTGCCTCGCCGCGGGCACGGAATACGACCAATGCCCGGTCAAGGGAAACGGCGACGATTATCCCACGGACCGCGCCACGCTTTACAGCATGCTCCGCGACAGCGGCTACCAAACGATGGGATGCGGCAAATTCGATCTCAACAAAGGCACTTGCACATCCAACCTGCCCGCATGGGGTCTGGATGGCAAGCGGCATCTGCGCGAATGGGGATTTTCAGACGGCATCAACAACGAAGGCAAAATCGACGGCGCGAACAGCGGCCGCGACACCCCCCAAGGCCCGTATTTGCAATTCCTCGAAGAGCGCGGCCTGCGCCATATCCACCTCGCGGACTTTGCCAACCGCAAAGGCAAGCGAGCCACCTTTGCCACCCCCTTGCCCGACGATGCGTATTGCGACAACTGGATCGGGCAAAACGGGCTGGATCTCATCGGTTCAGCACCTGCGGACAAGCCGTGGTTTCTCCAGATCAATTTCAACGGCCCGCACGCGCCATGGGACATCACGGAAAGCATGGAAAAGCTCTACGCAGGGGCCGATTTCCCGCAGCCGAATCGCAACGACCAACTCGCGCCCGATGAACACGTCGAAATCCGCCGCAACTACGCCGCGATGATCGAAAACATCGACCGCTGGATCGGTCGCTATTTAGACTTGCTCGAAGACCGGGGCGAATTGGACCACACCCTCATCGTCTTTTCGTCCGATCACGGCGAAATGCTCGGCGACCACAACGCATGGGGCAAGGGCAAACCCCTGCATCCATCGGCCAGCGTGCCCTTGGTCATCGCGGGGCCGGGCGTGCAACGAGGGATCGCCTGCGATCTGCCGATGACCAATTTGGACTTGACCGCCACTTTCCTCGACTACGCCAATGTCGATATTCCAAACGACATGGATAGCCGATCCC
Source organism: Candidatus Latescibacterota bacterium (assembly GCA_965242535.1). Lineage (GTDB taxonomy): Bacteria > Latescibacterota > UBA2968 > UBA2968 > UBA2968 > VXRD01. The sequence goes on along the minus strand of OZ251458.1, from coordinate 1,321,919 downwards.
TCCGCGACCTCCTCGAAGGCGCGACCCGCACGCATCGGGACATCGTCCTGTCCGGCCTGGGCAACTGGCGCATGGCATATAATGGTCGCTACAAATACATCGAAGGCTTCGGCGATACGCCGATGCTTTTTGACCTCGACGCGGACCCGCTCGAAAACCACAATCGCATCGCGGATCCAAGCGTCTCGGATCGCGTCGCGCGATTGAAAGCGGCGTTGCGAAGGACAGACCCCTGATCCCTGTTTTGGGGTTGGGGCAAGGATAGGCACGGGGGCCATTTGTACCAACTCATTCATTATCGGAATCGCTTTGCTGTTCCCCTGTCCTTCAGAGAAGCTATCGCCCAACATGCCATCCCAAAAGCCCATCAAACAAAGCCATCGCGCACAGCGCGCAAGTCCGTCTCGCAACCAACATCCATTATGCAACCCACCTTGCAGGCCAACGCATGTCGTTCTCTTACAAAAGCGCTTTGCGCTGTGCCTAGCCCCTCGGCGCATGAGAGCGGCATTTTTTGCCTACTTTTTTTTGCTGTTGAAAAAAAGTAGGTCGCCGAAGGCATCGAAGGCAACCAACAATGCTGTAGGACCAAACGTGTTAGAAAAGCGAGTCATGCAGGTGCTGAGTTGCGCGTATCAAAATTTGGTATCATTTAATTTGCGAAGTACTAAACTTCCATCTCGTTTTTTGGATTTCCAATGCCTCCCAACATCCTCTTCCTTTGCTCTGATCAACACCAAGCCGCCGCGTCCGGCTGTTACGGTCACGCGGAAGTGCAAACCCCGAATATCGACCGCATCGCCGCATCTGGCACGCGCTTTACCAGAGCCTATTGCCAGTCGCCGGTCTGCGTGCCCGCGCGCGGTTCGATCATCACCGCGCAATATCCCCACGCGCACGGCGCCCGCATTTTGCAAGACGCGCTCCCGGCCGATGCCCGCACCATCGCCCATCACTTTGCCGAACGCGGGTATCAAACCGGCACCATCGGCAAAATGCACTTTGTGGATGAAACGCAAAAACACGGATTCGATTACCGCTTGGAGCTGGGCGATTTCAAAAAAACCCTGACCGATGGGGAATGGCGAGAATTGCGCCGCGATCAAGGCGGCAATGGCGGCACGTCCGGGCGGCCCTCCAATTTGTCTGCGCGCTATTTTCAAGACGCGTACTACGCAGATGAAACCGTGCGGTATCTGCGGGAAAGGAGATCGCCCGCCAAGCCCTTTATCCTCTGGTCGTCCTACTTCATGCCGCACACGCCCCTCGTGCCCATGCGGGAATACTTCGACCGCTACGATCCCGAAACCCTCGCCTTGCCCAAACGCAGCCCAAACGCGCTCGAAACCGGCTTTGAAGGCCACCTCATTCGCGCCAAACAGCGCGGCTGGTACGCGCAAACAGACGCCGAACTCGGCCGCGCACTCGCGGGATACTACGGCAACATCAGCCAGATGGATGCGTGCATCGGCCAGGTGCTCGACGCGCTTTGCGACCTCGGCCTCGACGAAAACACCATCGTCGTCTATACCTCTGACCACGGCGAGATGGCAGGCGCGCATCGCATGTGGACGAAGCACAACATGTACGAGCAAGCCGTGCGCGTGCCGCTCGTCATTCGCCTGCCCGGAGATGTTGCCGCCAACGCCGCGTGCGATCACCTCATCGAACATGTGGATATTTATCCCACCCTCGCCGAATTGTGCGGCCTGCCCATCCCCGAAAACATCCACGGGCGCAGCTTTGCCCCCTTGCTGTGCAACCGCCCGTACCAGCCGCGGGAATGCGTCTATTCGGAATACGATTTTTGTCATGGCGTTTTCACGCGAGACGATCGGTACGTGGGCAAACCGCCGATTCTCATGGTGCGAACCGACCGTTGGAAACTCAATTATTTGAGTTGGGGACGCAGCGAACTCTTCGACCTGCACGACGACCCGCACGAGTTTCGCAACGCCATCGACGACCCGGCCAATGAGAGCATCACCCGCGAACTCACCGCGATAGCGCGGCGGATGTACGAGACCTGATGTCTCGTCCAAAGGCGGCCCGCGACGGATTGCGCGGACGCAGGCGCAACGGGTAATACGACGACCTAACCGGAGGCCGATAAAATGTCACGCATCACCCATCACGATCCCGACCGAGCGTTTGAGGGATACACCCTGTTTTCGGAAACCTTTGCCGAACCCAACTGGGAAATTGGCAAAGAAGCGGTGGTGTACCTCATCGACATGGACGGCGAACCCGCCCATACCTGGCATCTCACGCAACACACGGTGCAATCGCATTGCCGATTGTTGCCCAACGGCCATCTCATGGTGCCCACGCACGACCGCTCGGGCGTCACGCAGTGCAACGCTGTCGGGATTTTTGAATACGATCCCGAAGGCGCGTTGGTCTGGCGCGTGCGCTGTCGCACGGATCACGACTTTCAGGTGCGCGACAACGGCAATTTGCTCATCCACACCCTCAACGAAACCATGTGCCCGCCCTTGGGGCAGGAACTCAAACGCCATCCCTACATGATCGAAATCACCCGCGACAAGGACCTCGTTTGGGAATGGAAGGGCGAGGAGCATCTCGAAGACTTGGAAGCCTGTCTGTCCCCCGAAGCGTGGCGACACGTCTTGGATCGCGCCACCGGACAATTTGCCTTTGACTGGGCGCACAACAACACGCTCCAACTCATTCCCCCCAATCAAACGTGGGAAACCCACCGCGACGCGCGGTTCAAGCCCGGCAACATCTTCTTCTCCTACCGCAGCAACGACGTCATCGGCGTCATCGACTACGACACGGGCGACATCGTATGGGCATGGGGGCCGGGCATCATCGACGGGCAACACAAACCCCACATGCTCGCAAACGGCAATGTCCTCATTTTCGACAACGGCACCTTGCGCGGCTACTCCCGCGTCATCGAACTCGACCCCATCACCGAAACCATCGCGTGGGAATACGTGGCCGATCCCAAAGATGCGTTCTTCAGCCGCGCCATCTCCGGCGCCCAACGCCTGCCCAATGGCAACACCCTGATCTGCGAAGGCGGTCGCTCCCGCCTCTTTGAAGTCGCGCCCGACCGGGACATCGTCTGGGAATTTACCAACCCCTACCACCATCCAAATGGCCGCCGCGCCATCTATCGTTGCCTGCGATACGCCCCCGAATACGTCGCGTCGATTTTTTAAAGGCGGGAAGACGGGAGAGGGAAGACGGGAGACGGGTGAGGCAAGGCGGGAGATGCGAGACGCAAGACGGGAGACGGGAGACGGGAGATGCGAGACGCAAGACGGGAGACGGGAGACGGGAGATGCGAGACGCAAGACGGGAGACGGGAGACGGGAGATGCGAGACGCAAGACGCAAGACGCAAGAGGCAAGACGCAAGAGGCAAGACGCAAGAGGCAAGAGGCAAGACGCAAGAGGCAAGACGCAAGACGCAAGAGGCAAGACGGGAGACGGGAGACGGGAGACGGGAGACGGGAGACGGGAGATGCAATAGTCAGTTATCGGTCCCCTCTCCTACCCCAAGGCGATGTATGTGCTGATCGCTTGTTTTTTGACCGCCCGTTTTCCTGACCGCCTGTTTCCTGACTGCCTGTTTTTCTGACCGCCTGTTTTCCTAACCACTGATCGCCTGTTTTCCTGACCGCTCGTTTTCCCTGATCGCCTGTTTTTCTGACCGCCTGTTTTTTTTTCCCTGTTTTTTTTCCCTGTTTTCCTAACCACTCGTTTTCCTAACCACTCGTTTTCCTAACCACTCGTTTTCCTAACCACTCGTTTTCCTAACCACTGATCGCCTGTTTCTCTGACCGCTTGTTTTCCTAACCGCCTGTTTCCTGACTGCCTGTTTTGCTGACCCCTCGTTTTCCTAACTGCTTGTTTTTTTAATCGCCTGTTTTCCTAACCACTAACCGCTTGTTTTCTTGACCGTCCACTTCTCACCTCTTACTTCTTACCTCTCGCCTCTCGCCTTTCGCCTTTCGCCTTTCGCCTTTCGCCTTTCGCCTTTCGCCTCTTCCGTCTTCCCTCTTCCCTCCCAAAGGAGTTCATCATGTCTTCTCCCAATGTGGTCTTCGTGATCACCGATGATCAAGGCTACGGCGACCTCGGATGCCACGGCAATGACGTCATCCAAACGCCCAACCTCGACGCCCTACACGCGGAAAGCGTGCGTTTTACCAATTACCACGTCGGCCCCACCTGCGCGCCCACGCGAGCGGGCATTATGACGGGCCGCTATTGCAACTGCACGGGCGTGTGGCACACCATTGCCGGGCGTTCCCTGTTGCGCCGCGATGAAACCACCATCGCCGACTTTTTCAAAGCCGCGGGGTATCGCACCGGCATGTTTGGCAAGTGGCACTTGGGCGACAATTACCCGTTTCATCCCCATGACCGGGGCTTTGACACGGTCGTGTACCACGGCGGCGGCGGCGTCCACCAAACCCCGGACTACTGGGGCAACACCTATTTCAACGACACGTACTTCCGCAACGGGGTCCCGGAAAAATTCAGGGGCTATTGCACGGACATCTGGTTTGACGAAGCCAAAAAATTCATCGCGGACTGCGGCGACGATCCCTTTTTCTGCTACATCCCGACCAACGCGCCGCACGGCCCCTTCAACGTGGCGGATCACTACCGGGAACTCTACAACGGGGATAACCTGCCCGGGCAACGCGACCGGTTCTACGGCATGATCACCAACATCGACGAAAACGTGGGCCTCATGCGCGCCTTTCTCCGGGAAAAGGGCTTGGAGGAAAACACCATCTTCATCTTCATGACCGACAATGGCACGGCCAACGGCTGCAACCTCGACAGCAATGGCTTTGTCAAAGACGGGTTCAACGCGGGCATGCGCGGAAAAAAAGGCTCGGAATACGACGGGGGGCATCGCGTGCCGTTCTTCTTGCACTGGCCCGCCGGGGGATACACCGCCGGGCGCGACATCGACACCCTCATCGCCAACATCGACTTTTTGCCCACCTTGTGCGACCTGTGCGACGTGCCCGTCTCGGACGACGCGATGGCGCGCATCAACGGGGAGAGCGTCAAACCGCTCCTCGACGGCGCGGACGCCTGGGCCGATCGCGTCCTCGTCACGGACTCGCAGCGCGTTGAAACCCCGATCAAATGGCGCAAGTGCGCGACCATGACCCAGCGATGGCGGCTCGTCAACGGCGACGAACTCTACGACATGGACGCGGACCCCGAACAGCGGCGCGATGTCGCAGATCGGCATCCCGAAGTCGTCTCGGAATTGCGCCGCCACTACGAGGACTGGTGGGCACTCGTTTCCGAACGCTTTGGCGAAGACGTGCCCATCGTCGTCGGCTCTGACCGCGAACCCGTCTCGGTGATCACCACGCACGACTGGCACAATGAAAACAGCGAAGCCGCTTGGAATCAGGCGATGATCCGCAAGGGCATGGCGTGCAATGGCCGCTGGTCAATCGACGTCGCCGAACCCGGCATCTACACCTTTGAATTGCGCCGCTGGCCGCGCGAAGAAGACCGCGCCATCACCGAGGGCATCCCCGGCAAACTCACGCCCTATTACGGCGGCAACGCCATTGCCGTGAGCACCGCTTGCATCCGCGTCGGCGGCATAGAAATAACGCAATCCATCGGCCCCAATGACAAAGGGGTTGCGTTCACCTACGCCCTCGACGCAGGCGAGACCAGCCTCGAAACCGAACTCACCGATGGCAACGGCCTCTCCCTCGGCGCGTACTATGTGTACGTGGAGAAGGAGTGATCGGCAAAGACGGGTCTGCATCGCGGATTAACTTACGGGCGTGCAGCTTTAGCCTCGCCAAGTACGGGCGTAAAATTTCACGCCCGTTCGGGCTTGCACGTTGGAAAGCAAGTGAACGCCCAACGCATGGCCAGGCGACGAAATGGACGGGATGAGAACGGCCACAAAAAACGACGAGCCCGGATTCGCAAGGAACCCAGGCTCGTCGTTTTCTTTACGGGCTTCGCCTATGATGTGTCCATTTCTTCATTCGTCGTCGTTCGGAATACCCCCACTTCAGCACGATCCCAGCTTCCGGCTTTCGCAGGAGCATGGGCCGAAGTGCTTTTATTTTTCACAACGTCGGATTGCGTTTCTCCTCTCGCCTCTTCCCTCTCGCCTCTTCCCTCTCCCGTCTCCCGTCTCCCCGCCTCTCCCCCTCTCACAATGGCTTATCGTATATCTTCTCAAACACCGCGTCCGCGCCTTCATCCGCGCGATGGGGATCGACGATGGCGATGCCATCCGGGCCAAATCGCGCGGTGACAATCGCGCCTTTGCCCGCGCGGAGGTATTCGAAATTGCGGTCGCGCACAATGCGCGCGGCATCGACGATCGCCGCGGCAATCCGCCCGTCTTCGGCCGTGGGATAAATTTCTTTGACATCTGCGACAGACGCGCCCAAAAATTTCACGCGACACACCGCCACCAATGCCACGGTGATGCTGTCTATGCCGTATCCCACATACACCGCCGACCCGTCGGGGCGTTGGACATTGCGCGTAAAGTGGTTGTTGGAACTCTGGCTGCCGCCGCCCGTGTACCAAAAGCGAAACCCGCGATACTGCTGGTCGGATTCCACCTTGCCTTCGGTGCCCACGATCTCGTGGCCCTGATTGACCGGGCCTTCAAAATCGTCGGGCGTGATCCAGTTGTTGTGAAAATAAACGCTCATGCCATTGTCGAAATCCACGCGCACCTGCACCGCGTCATAAGCGTCTATCCCGTCGCGCACCAACCGCTTTTTTTGCCCCACTGCCGCGAGGGACACGGGCTTGCTCCGATAGTAGTTGTAAAACAAATCGACCCAGTGCGGCCCCACATAAGAAAAGGGATCGCTGTCTTCGGCCCACTTAAACGTGCTCGTGGAGACTTCGAGGGGTTCTTCCAACATCGCCAGGCCGTAGAGTGGATCGCCAATGCGATGGGCGATGTCGTGCTGAATACGCAGGTGATCAGGGTCGTAGCGCTTGTGCATGTCCACCGCGCAGACCAGCCCGTTTGCATCGGCGAGTTCGACCATTTCATCGGCTTCCCGAATCGACAGGCACATCGGTTTCTCCGTAATCACATGCGTGTTGTCGTGCAATGCGGCCAGCACCACGGGCGTGTGCAAATTGTCGGGCGTGGCAACGGCCATCACATCCAAGTCGGGAAAATCGCGCAACACATCTTCCCATGGGGTGTCGCCCCAATAGGGCTTGGGCGCGTGCCCGGTCCACTGCTCAAAATTCGCCCGTGCGCGGTGCGCGGACGCCTCGGTGCGCGTGGCAACGGCCACCAACTCAAATTCGACCTCTGCGAGATCGCGCGCCCATGCGTCGAGGCCGACCCGCCCCATCTGCCCGCTGATCCCATTGCGCTGCAAATCCGCGTACGCCCGTGCGTGAATGTCGCCGCCGAACATCCCCGCACCAATCAGAGCAATCGTCACCTTTCTCGCCATCTGTTACTCCTTCCAATTTTTCGCCAACCTGCGCCAGACCTTCAAAATCTCGTTTTTCTCTCGAATGGCGTCCTGCCAAATATCGGGAAAACAGGCCAGCGCGTATCCAGAACCCTGCGGCCCCAGTTCGGGAACCGCGTAGAGCGTCGCGCCCGGTTTCGCGCCTTGCAACCACGCATCGAGCGCGGGTTCCAGATAGTTCGCGGACCAAATCTTAAAATCGCGATCCAATCGCCCCTTGCCATTGGTCACGGGCGTCTGGCAATGGCTGCCCGTGAAGGGCCGAAAATGGATGAGCTCGTGCCTACGCAAGAGATCCACGCGCGCTGACAACCGCGCCCAGTATTCGTCGGGGCGGAGTTGTTTGATGATGGCCGGATGCGAATGATCGAAATTCATTCGCAATTTCTTTTTGTACTTCTTCTCGTACGCCTCGGCCAGTGCAAATGCCTTTTCCGGCGTTTCCGTACACGTATCGCGGTGGATCTCAATCGCGGGTTTGACCCCGTACTTCTTCCCGGCTTTCGCCACCGCACGCGCCACTTTCAGCGCGTCTTTGGTGCGCGTATCGTGATCGCACAACTGCACGTTGATGTGGATCACGCCGAGCTCGGCAAATGCCTTTATCTTTTTCTCCGCTTCCTTTTTGCCCCCCACATCCACCCCACCCACCATTTCCAATCCATTCGCGTGCAACTCAGCCGCCAACTCGGCATTGGCCCCGGCCGACATGCCGGCAAACCCCGCCTCTTTCACCCGCCGCACTTTGGTCTGAAGAGACCATGGCTGTCTCGCAGACGGGTAATCCCGCAGGGACCAGTCCGCGGCCATAATTTTGATTTTTGGTTTTTGAACCGCCCTTTTTGCCATCTTTCACCTCCGTGCGAATGACTTGCGCCATCTTCGACGCCCAACTCCAGTCATGATACGAAATTGATTCTCCGTTGTCCTACGATATTGAGACACCTCGACGAGTCCCGGATTCGGACAGGCACGGGGGCCTGTCCCTACAATGAACGGCTATCGCAGTGGTACCATTTTGAACCTGACCGACCCATCTCGTTCTTGGCTTGTCCCTACGAGGAACTTTGTACCCCGCCCCGCGCTTTTGTCGCGTATCAAAAAAAATCCTAATGGGTATTACATCGGCCCAATGCGTTCGGGACCCGCATCCATCGCGAGCATGGACGCATCGAAACTGCGCTGCATCAAATCGAGCTTCGCGCCCGCGTAATCGGGGTTGTCCCACAAATTGTCAAACTCGCCCGGATCCGCCTCCAAATCGTACAGTTCGCCCAGGCCGTGCCCGTGATAAACCACCAGTTTGTACTGCCGGTTGCGGTACATCGTGGCATAAGTCCCATCGGCATGATCCAGCGCGTTGTAATACTCGCACCGCACGAACTCGCGGTGTTCATCACAGGGACACTCGCCGCTCAGCATGGGCAACAAGGACCGCGGTTGCATCCGGGCGGGCACCTCGAGGCCGGCCAGCTCCAACAAGAGCGGGGCGATGTCGCGCAACTCGACCAGCGCGTCGCTCCTTTGCCCCGATTTCACATGCCCCGGCCATGAAAAAATCAAAGGCACGCGCACCAGGCCTTCGTAAAACCGACAGCCCTTTTTAATCAGGCCGTGATCCCCGAGCATCTCGCCGTGGTCGCTCGTAAAAATGACCAGTGTGTTGTCGCGCTGTCCCGAGTCTTCCAGCGCGGCAATCACGCGCCCCAACTGATCGTCGATCAACTTGATCATCGCGTAATAGGCCGCGATCTGGGTTCGGGCATCGCTTCCGCCGCGCGGTTCAGAGGGGGGTTGACCGGGCGAGCGCGGCACAGCGAGGGGCTTGGTATCCAGTGCATCCGGATGCCGGCCCTTGGATTGAAAATCGATGGCCTCGAGTTTCTCTTGTCGCGCCAAGTCGCCCTCCCGAAACAGCGGCCCGTTCACCGCTTGCGGATCGAACAGCTCGCGATACGCTTTGGGCGGGTTAAACGGCGGATGCGGGTCGTAGATATTCACGCAGGCCAGCCATGGCCCCTCGCGTGGCTCGCGCATAAATTCGATGGTCTTTTCCGCACACCACGTCGTCTGGTGCCATTCTGCGGGCACGCCATCCGGGCTTTTGATCAACTCGCCCAAGACCTCGCCCTTTGACCGCACCCAATCGGCGTAATCGTGCCCGGTTTCCCAATCGTCTCGCGGCGCGTGGCTGTATTGCCAATACCGGTATCCATCATCCACCCGCTTTTCGATGCGGCGATACGCGCTCGACAAATGCAATTTGCCGATCAACCCGCAATCGTATCCCGCGTCCGATAGCATTTTGGTGACCAGCGGGGGCGCGTCTGGAAAATGCGAGTTGCCATTGCCATTGACATGCACGGCACTCGCGTATTGCCCGGTCAGAAAACTCGCCCGACTCGGCGTGCAAATCGGGCTTTGGCAATACGCATGGGTCAGTGCAAACCCCTCGGCGACCAACTGGTCGAGATGGGGCGTATCCACGTGCGGGTTGCCCAACGCGCCAATGGTGTCATACCGCTGCTGATCCGTGCAGATCCACAGAATATTGGGTCTCGATCCCTTCATGTGTGCTCCTTTGAATGAATAACGGTCAACCTTAAACACGCGCAATATAATCACGATTTCGCAAAATACAGAACTTTTTAATCTCCGAGTAAAATTTGGTTTGGGCGGAATGCCCTGTGTGATATATTAAGCGGTCAGCAGTTGGCAAAGCGAATGATCTAATCACAGGAGCGCGTCATGGCAGAATTTAGTCTGGAACGCTACAACATCACCAAGCCCGCAATTTTGCGAAACGCATCGCCTGCGGTGCTCTACGAAGAAGCCCTCACCCATGAAACCGGGTCGGCCATCACCAGCACGGGGGCCTTGGTCGTGCGGTCGGGCGCGAAAACCGGGCGCAGCCCCGACGACAAGCGCATCGTGGAACACCCGGACAGCGCGGGCGACATCTGGTGGAGCGAGGTCAACATCAAACTCGACGAGCACACCTTTCTCGTCAACCGCGTGCGCGCCATCGACTATCTCAACGTTTGCGACCGCATCTACGTCGTGGATGGGTACGCGGGTTGGGATCCCAAATACCGCATCAAAGTGCGCGTGATCTGCGGCCGTGCGTACCACGCCTTGTTCATGCACAACATGCTCATGCGGCCCTCGCGCACAGAACTCGAAAATTTTGGCGAACCCGATTACACCATCATCAACGCCGGGCGATTCCCCGCCAACCTGTACACCGCCAAAATGACCTCGACCACCAGTGTGAACCTGAATTTTGAAGTTCGAGAGATGATCATTTTGGGAACGGAATACGCGGGCGAAATGAAAAAGGGCATCTTTACCGTGCTCAATTACATCTTGCCCAAACAAAATATTTTGTCCATGCACTGCGCGGCCAATGTGGGGGCCAAGGGCGATACCGCGCTCTTTTTCGGCTTGTCCGGCACCGGCAAAACCACCCTGTCTGCGGATCCGCAGCGCAGCCTCATCGGCGATGACGAGCACGGTTGGACCGAGCGCGGCATCTTCAATTTCGAAGGCGGTTGTTACGCCAAGTGCATCGGCCTTTCCCGCGCGCGCGAACCCGAAATTTACAATGCCATCCGCTTTGGCACCGTGCTCGAAAACGTCGTTTTTGACGACAAGACCCGCGTGGTCAATTACGACGATGACACCATCACGGAGAACACCCGCGCGGCCTATCCCATCGAGTACATTCCCAACGCCCAAATCCCCTGCGTGAGCGGGCATCCCAAAAACATCATCTTTTTGACCTGCGATGCCTTTGGCGTCTTGCCGCCCGTGAGCAAACTCACGGCCGACCAAGCGATGTACCACTTCATCAGCGGGTACACCGCCAAAGTCGCGGGCACGGAAATGGGCATCACCGAGCCACAGGCGTCTTTTTCGGCCTGCTTTGGCGCGCCCTTTCTCGTGTGGCACCCGGGAAAATACGCCGAGCAACTCGCAAAAAAAATCCAGCGACACAACTCGGAGGTGTGGCTGGTCAACACCGGTTGGTCGGGCGGCGAGTACGGCGTTGGCAAACGCATTACGCTGACCAATACGCGGTCGATCATTCGGGCCATCCACAACGGCGCGCTGTCGGATGTCCCATGCGAAACCGATCCGCGCTTTGGCCTCCGCATTCCCAAGACCTGTCCCGACGTCACGGGCAGCATCCTATCCCCGCGCACCACCTGGCCCAACCCAACCGCATACGACGCCCGAGCCGCGCACTTGGCCCGACTCTTCAAGGAAAACTTCGCGCAATTTGAAGATGGCGTCCGCGATGAAATCCTCCGCGCTGGCCCAAAATAAAACGCCCCGATGTGGCAAGGCTCGCCGAGGAAAAATCCCATAGATCCTCGTCTCGTCACCTCAGATGCAACGCCGCAGAGATGCAACGGCTGACGCAACATCTCGCCGCACGGGTGAAGGAATTGGAGGAGCGATACGCCCGTCCGTTGCCGGCACTGGAGCGGGAGGTGGCTATGTTGGGCGCGAAGGTCGAGGGGCATTTGGAGAAGATTCTCCATGGACAGCAAGACCGTTTGGAAGCAGAGCCTCTAACCCGACCTGTAGTGCAAAGGAAAATAATATGCCCGTACTAAAACCTCGGTACAGCAAAGAGGAGTTTGCTCGCCGTGGCGATGAGATTTACGACCGAGATATAAGCCCCCATGTTGGACCGAACGACGAAGGCAAATTCGTCGTTATCGACATTGAGACCGGAGCTTATGAGATCGATCACGACGAACTGGCCGCTTCTGACCGGCTTCTCGCGCACAGACTCGATGCACAAATCTGGACGAGGCGCATCGGCTCCCGGTATGCCCGGCGATTTGGCCCTCGCTACAAGGCGGGTGGTGCATGATAGGCCATGTTACTGCGTACCGAGAGGCTGTTATCTCTCTGAATGTGAGGGACGCCAGAAACCAAGAGCGGGAGATTGAAGCGGTTGTCGATACAGGCTTCAACGGTTTCCTGACGCTTCCCGCATCTCTTATCGAGGAGTTGGACCTCGTCTGGTGTCGGCGAGGCCGGGCTATGCTTGCCGACGGCAGTAACAGCGTCTTCGATATCTACGAGGCTACCGTCAGATGGAATAACAGGCCGAGACGGATTGCTGTGGACGCGGTGGAATGTGATCCTCTGGTTGGCATGTCTCTGCTTTACGGCTATGAGTTGACCGTTCAAGTCGCAGATGGGGGCCTCGTATCCATATATCCCCTGCCGTAGCCCAACTGGAGAGCATCCAGAGAGCGTTGTGCTATCGAGATGGCGAAGATGGTGAATAGCGAGCAAGGGACCCTCTTGCGGTAATGTACCGCGTCTTTTGGGCGGCAAGAGCGTTATCGCGATTCGACTGCGCGATAGCGACCTAATTGTTGCGGATGACTCTGACAACTGGGGCCCTACGGGTACGGGGCCGACGGTCGCCAAAGGAGATGTTTATGAAACGCACGGCACTCCTCGAACTGATCGCGGGCCAACGGGTTCCCCGCATTGGCAACGCGCGGCGGATGCTTGGCCGCGAAGGTCTGGTGGGCACAGCGCGAGGTTCAGCGCGAAGCGACCGCTGAAAAATAGCGATCACGACGATTGATGAGGGCATGGGGTACCGCTTGGGGCTTGGGACGGATTGGACGGACAACGGACAACTAAGGAGACGACATGGCTATCGAAGATGTGGTGCAAACGATGTTGCACGAATTGCGCGAGATTGTGAAAACCGAAACCGTGGTGGGTGAACCCGTCGCCGTAGGCGATGTGACCATCATCCCGGTGTCCAAAATTTCCTTTGGCTTCGGCGCGGGCGGGTCACAGAGCGAAAAGGACGATGGGGGTAGCGGCACGGGCGGCGGCGGGTCCGTGCAACCCGTGGCCTTTATCGTCATTCAAAAGGGCAAGGCCCAACTGCTTTCGCTGGATGACAAAAGCATGTCAATCGGGGATTTGCTCAAATACGCGCCTGGGGTGCTCGAAAAAATCAAGGCGTTCAAGGAGAAAAAAAAGGGGAGACGGGAGAAGGGAGACGGAAGAGGTGAGAGGCGAAAGGCGTAAGACGGGAGAGGGGAGACGGGAGACGGGAGAGGTGAGAGGCGGGGAGAGGGGAGACGGGAGACAGGAGAGGTGAGACGAATAATTCGTTGTCGGGGCGTAAAATTTTACGCCCCGACGAGATAGATAGAGATATCTGGAGGTCTAAAGGGTAGAGGCGTAAAATTTTACGCCTTACGCCCCATATCCGGCCCCCATGGCTGTATCAATTCGAGCTTTTTGTCCAAAGCGCGCATGAGATCGGGCAGATCAAAGGATGTGAGAACGCCCTGAGGGATATTGGCAACGGGCCAATTGACCAGGGGCGTTTGCGTCCAGGCGTGGTAGGATTCGGGATAATTTTTGAGGGTGATTGCGGTCACGGTGGGATGGAGAAAGCCTGCGAACAGGCCGTGAATCGCCCCTTGCCCGCGGCCGTAGAGATGGATGGATTTCGCGCCTTCATCCGCGAGCAAGTCGAGTGTCGATAACACATCGCGAACCCTGCGGCCAAAAAAACTTTGCCCGAGCATCAGGCCGTACCCATTGCACATGTAGTCATTGCCATACGGGTGAAAAAAGTCGCGTTCATCATCGGCGAGCGATTCGCCCAAGCCGCGCACGTCGAGGGCATAGAGCGGATATCGCTCTTTCAGGCTTCGCGCCAAGGGGTCTTCGAGCAAATCGACTTCCGCAGAGATGTGGGGCAAATACAAGTGGATTTCACCTTCGACATCCAAGGTGTGGGAATACGCCGGGTTGGACGGGCGTTTCCGCATGATGGCGCGGATATCGCCTTCGGTTTCGACCGCATATCGCGCCAAGCGCGCACCGCCTTCTATCGTGCCGCGCAGGCAACGATAGTGCGGCAGATCGCGGTTGACCGGCAGGTCGAGCAGGGCTTGCACGCGCTGGATGAGTCGATCTTTGTCCAACTTTTCCCGCTCGTCGGCCAGGGCATCGGCTTTTTGCGCGATGAGGTCGTAGATGGGCGCGGCGCCTTCGGGGATCACCTCGCCTTTGGGCGTGACATTGAGCGCGTCTGCCTCCAGGGTTTCCGCGTTTTGTACCCGTGTGACCCGGTCAATGCCCGCGTGCATGGCGAAAAATTGCACCATCGCCTCTTGGTTGTGATGGGAATAGCCATGGCCTTCCGGGCCGATGAACAGATCCGCCGCATTGTCCGGCGCGCCGATAATGTCGTAAAACCGGCGGATTTCCGCATGGGCGCGTTTGAGCCCGCGCCGGTCGAAATAGCAATGGGTTTGCCCGAGCAAGATGACAGGCGCAGGCGCGCGGGCGATGAAAAAATCGGCCATGTCCAGCCCCGCGCCGATGACGCCTGGGGGATATTGTTCGGCATCTGCCGGCAACTCATTTTCCAAATTGGCGACAAAGGTGGTGACAAAACAACTGGGCGCGGCCATCGTAAAACGCTCTTCCACGGGCCAGATCCAACTCGTCATCGTCCCACCGCCCGAGTTGCCCGTCAATCCGACGCGCGCGGGATCGACTTCGGGACGGGTGAGCAGATAATCGAGTGCGCGGATGCCGTCCCATGCGCGCCACGCGCCAAACCATTCGCCGACGAGTTCGAGTTGCTTGCCCATCATGTTGTGGGCGTGCGTTGAGGATCGCACGCTTTCGCGGTCGCGCAGGGCAAAGTACTGATCGCGCTCGCCCTGGTTGAAGGGGTCGTAGATCAACGCGACAAAGCCATTGCGCGCCAACCGCTGGCAAAATGCTTGATACAGCGGCGCGTTTTTGCCCTCGGCGGCGTGCCCACACGAGCCGATCACCCCAGGCGCGGGGCCATCGAGTTTGGCAGGCACGTACAGATGCGCCGTGACCAAACACCCCGGGCGGCTCTCAAAGAGGACCTTTTCAATGCGGTAATCGCGGCGTTCAACAACCCCGACGACGCGCGCGTTCAGCGGTGTTTTGCGCGGCCACGGGCGATACGCCCTGCCGATGGCCTCGCGCACCTCATCGCGGTACGCAAACGCCTCTCTCTTCGTGCGGATGGACGCCAAGCGTTTTGCGCGATCCGCATTGATCGCCCGCACCTGCGCGACATAGTCGTCCAAAACCATGTGTCCATAACCGTTTCGCGGCATGATGCCTCCAAAGTTGTTAGTTGTCAGTTGCCAGTCGCTGTATACTGGACAACCACAGGGGGTTGTCCCTACCACGCCATTTTGGTAGCATAATGAACGATAGAGCGATATCGTAGGGCCAGGCCCCCGTGCCTGTCCAAATGATCGCGGCCCCCGTGCCTGTTCGATAAAACAAAAGCCCGAGTTCCTTGTGAACCCGGGCTTTTTGTGTAAGTGCCGATGTTGCACCCGCGTATCAGACCTCCGTGCCATAACTGTTTTCGAAGATCAGAAAATCGGCAAAGTCAACCGCGCCATCGGCATTGAGATCGTACCGCGGATCGTATCCTTCCCCGCCGCGCCGCTTCGCATACTTGCCGACAAAGAGAATGAAGTCCGCAAAATTGACGCGACCATCGCGATTGAAGTCGGGCGAGGGCAGGCGTACTTCAAGGGGAAAGACCAGCGAAGCCACATCGCCATCGGCGTCCACCGCGCTCAACGCGTACTCGGTCTCCGCCAGCACCTCGAGCGGCGTACCGGACAGCACCCGCGTCTCGTGGTCGAATGACAACCCCTCGGGCAGGTATGGCAAAAGGATATAGGCCAGCGTCCCATCGCCGCCCGTCGCTTCGGGTAAAATGACGCGATAGTCGTCCCCGATCATGTAGCGTTGGGCGGTCACAGTCGAATCGCCAAAGGAGGGCATGAGATCTGCCGCCACCGAGAGATCGAAAGTTAGCGCGGCCACATCGCCATCTTCATCGGTTGCGGTCAGCGCGTACTCGGTCTCCGCCATCGCCTCGAGCGGCGTGCCGGACAACATCCACGTCTCGGTGTCGAAGCGCAACCCCGCGGGCAAATCGGGCGTCAGCGCGTAGGTCAGCACGCCGTCGCCACCGGTCGCTCGCGGCAGGGTTAGCGCCTCGATCTCCCGGTTTTGCAGATGGTGCTGTGCGGCGATGGTATCGCCGAAAGAGGGCATCCGATCTACCGTGACGACGATGTAGAAGAATGCCTGCGCCCGCTCTCGGTCTTCGTCTGTCGCGGTCAAGGCATAGAGCGTCTTGCCCTTCGGCTCGGTCGGGGTGCCGGACATGACTCCGCTGTGCATATCCCCTTCGCTCGGCGGGGTATAGGTCAAGCCGGGAGGCGGCGTCAAGGCGTAGGTCAGTATTCCTCGCCCACCACTGACCGCGGGGAATACCAGCGGCGGAATCGGCGAGCCTTGCCGATAGCGTTGAAAATCCACCGCATCTGTAAATACCAGCGGCGTCCTCACCTCGTCCGTCACAATCGCATCGTCCTCGGCAATGGTCAGGGTCACATCGGGCGGGGCCGTTATGCCGTCGCTGTTCTGTGCGGTGGCCGATACCGTGACCATCTTATCGGCTGCTCTGACTGCGTTGTCCACCGCCGCAATCGTCACGGCGCCCGTGCTCGTCGTCGCACCGGCCGCGATGATCAAGACTTTGTTGCTGCTCAGCGTGAAATCGCCCGCCACCGCGTTCTCGCCCGGCGCCGCTGACACGGTGATCGTCGTCGTCGCGCTCGAGGCCCGGTTCAAGGTGGCCGTGATGGCTGTCTGATTGTTCGGCCCACTCTCGTCGATCGTCGACCGCGCCAGCGCCAGCGTCACGTATGGCGGTTCATCATCGAGGATCGTCAAGGTTACGGGGAGCGGGGGCGTTACGCCGTTGTTGAAAAGCACGGTGGCCGGTCTCTGCACGGTGGCCGATATTGCAATCGTCTTATGGGCCGCCGCGCTGACTGCGTTATCCACCGCCGCAATCGTCACGGTGCCCGTGCTCGTCGTCGTACTGGCGGCGATGACCAACTCGCGGTTATTGCTCAACGTGAAATCGCCCGGCCCCGCGTTCGCGCCCGGCGCCGCTGACACGGTGATCGTCGTCGCCACGCTCGGCGTCGTTAGGTCCACTTGCAACGTGACCGTCACAGTCGCCTGATTGTTTGGCCCGCTTTCGTCGATCGACGACCGCGACAGCATCAATGTTGCGACGGGCAGGAACACCACATTAGCCCCTCTGCCCCGAATGGCGGGGATGTCCGTGTCCCTCGCCGCGGCACTCAGTGGGTTTCCAATCAGATAAATCTCGTCGACTCCTTCCGATCCCCCGCTCAATCCCGTATTTGCCACCAAGGGCGATATATCCGAGATGTCGTTGTTTCCGAGATACAGACCTTCAAGGCCGGTTGCGTATTCGAGACCGGTCAGATCCGCGATATCCGCCCCAAACGCCCTCAGGGTGTCCATGGACGCCATCTCCGCTTGGGTAATCGCCGCGCCGCTCGACTTGCCCAGTACCCCCTCGATCCTAACGCGCAGGCTATCGTCGGGGATGGTCACGTTCTGTGCTTTGACCGCATTCGGCAAGGCACCGAACAAAAGCAACAACGCGACAAACACGGTAACAGATCGAAAAGGCATCGCTCTCCTCCAATAAGGAATGAGGACAGACACGGGGGCCTATCCCTACAATCTCCCCGTCTCACCTCTTCCGTCTCCCGCCTCATGAATACGCTAGATCTTTGAGCACCTCGGGATCGTTCAGGCGTTGCGCGATGTCCGCGTTGAAAAACGAAGCCACGGGCGCGAACACCTCGGGGCTTTGGCCGTGGACTTTGCGGGCAATGCGTAGCACGATATCCAAGCCCGCCCGATTCATTTTGCCCAAGGGCTGGCGGCACGGGCCGGCCGGCATGCCCAAAATATTCATCAAGGTCTTCATCGGCAACGGGTTGCGCGCCTTGACCTCTGTGATGCCATAAGGCGTCTGTTCTTCGGACACCACGCCCACCATGCCGAACAAGGGCTTCAATGCGGCGTGCAGGCGATCCGCCTCGTCCATGTCGCCGCGTTGGAGGGCGTGTACCATCTGCGTCACGGGGCCGGGCGCGACATTGGACGCCACGCTGATCACGCCTGCGGCCGCGATCGCATCGCGGGTCATCATCTCAAACGTCTTGTCGTCATCCCCGGACAGGATCGAAAACGCATCGCCGCAGCATTCGCGGGTGCGCGCCATGTTGTCCAAATCGCCCGTGGCCTCTTTCACGGTATTCACATTTTTGTATTCGGCAAACAAGATGCCGAGGTCTTCCGGGAGCAATTTCGTGCCCGACCTGCCGGGAATGACGTAGGGGATCATGTCCAAATCCGGAAAGGCGCGGGCCACAGGCTCGACGTATTCCTTGCGAATCTCCAACGAACTCGGGCCATTGTAATAGGGATCCACCAGCAAAATGGCGTCTGCCCCCTCGCGCGCCGCGTACTCGGCGGCTTTGAGGGTTTTCGCGGTCGAATTGCTGCCCGCGCCGCCGATGGCGCGACATCGTTCTCTGGCATGGCGGCACACCGCGCGCGTAATCAAATTTTGCTCGTCTTCGCTCAGGGTGGGACTCTCCGCCGTGGTGCCACAGGCCAACACGCCGTCTATGCCTTCGGCGATCTGAAACGCCACGAGTTGTTCCAGCCCGTCTCTGTCCAAGGCGTGATCCGCAGTTAGGGGCGTGATCAACGCCGTATGACATCCTTTTAACATCGCGACCTCCAATTTGGGATGAGATAAACCCGCGTCCTCGCGACCAAATTAGCCAACGCAAATCGGGCTGTCAAGGTCAAATCCGTTGCGCGTCGCCAGATGCCGACAGCAAGCGTTCCAACTCCGCCATCACCTCATCGCCCATTGCGATACCCGACCGAATCCGCGTCGCGCGCTCGCGGAATGCGCGTTCTCCAGGCGCCAAAATTTCGGTGACGCCGTCTGCGGGCAGCGCGTTTTTAACCGCGCACACGACCTCGTCCACGCCTCTGCGAAACGCATCTATCCCCAGAAAAATGGACGGATCGATGCCCAGCGCGAAAATCCCGTAATGCCCGCCCATCTGGGGCACGGGATCCGCCGTGAGCAACGCGCCGGTAAAAAGTTGAATCAGTACGGCCAGCGCGTAGCCCTTGTGTTCGCCAAACGGCAATGCCCCGCCCATGCGCGCGCGTTCCGGATCGGTCGTCGGCTCGCCATCTGGCCCCAGCGCACGCCCTGCGGGAATGGCTTTGCCCTCTTTGAGCGCGACCAAAATCTCGCCATTGGTAATCGCCGCGCACGAAAAATCCACCAAGACCTGGCCCTCTGCGGACGGAAACCCCGCGGCGATGGGATTTGTGCCGAGCACGGGTTCGCGCCCGCCCCACGGGACGATGCGCGGGCCCGTGTTGCACATCACCAAGCCCACGAGCCCGGCATCGGCGATCATCGACGCGTAGTATCCGAGCATCCCGCTGTGACTCGTATTGCGCGCGCCCACGACGCCCACCCCGCTCTGTTTGGCTTTGTCGATGGCGATGCGCGCACACCGATGCGCTACGAGATACCCCAAATTGTCCCGCCCATCGATCAGCGCGTAAGCCCCTGCCTCTTTGACCGCGACCATCGGCACTTGGGCGCCCCGCGAAACGCGCTCGACAATGCCGGGCAAGCGAATCATCCCATGCGTCGCCCGACCGCGCAACTCGGCTTCGATCAATATATCCGTCACGACCTGCGCGTCAGCCTCATCCAACCCGCGATCCATCAAAACGGACTGGCACAACGCGCGCAAATTTTCAACGGCGATGATCATGGAAATCTCCGAAAAATTTTATGGTTTAGCCGATTGTTGCGTAACGTCATACAAGTATAGTTATTTTCTCGCGTCCTTTCAAGCGCGATTGCGATTTTGGAACAGTTTGCCCGCTCGTCATCAAGGCGTGCGTCATCCGCGATCCGCGATCCACCTGAGTGGCCGGGTTTTTTGCGTGATTTTTGGGATGGCTCTCGCTAAATTCCATGCGTGTCCGACCGTTTGCACATCGATTCGGCGGTGAAAAAATCGGGAGCTGAACCCATGGTTGTTGCGGCACGCAAACACCTCAAAACGGTCGTCATGGTCGCCACGCGGTCGTTGGACGACAAGGGGTGGGTCATGATTGGGGGGTATGGGTTGCGCTTGTTGCGCGTGGTGTTCCTGCTTTCCCTGTGGCGCGTCTTGTTGCCCGAAACCGGTGAAGTCTCGGGCTTGACGCGCGATGCCGTATTGACTTATACCCTCATCGCCGAGGTCTTCGCCGGGCAAATCTCCGTTCGCACGGGCCTCGACGGCGCGCTTTGGCACGGGGACATCGCCAATCGCTTCTTGCGCCCGGTGGGCATCTACGGGCAGTTCATCGCAGAGATGTTTGGCGCGGGCCTGCCCAATCTGGTCGCGTTCTCATTGCCGCTCTTTTGCCTGGCCCCGCTCTTGGGCGTCGATCCCCTGCCGCAAAGCGCGGTTGCCGGCGGTCTGTTTTTCGTCAGCCTGATTTTGGGAATCGCCATTGGCGCGGCGTTCGACTTCATTTTTGCGAGCCTCATGGTCTCGTTGGAGCAAAGCGTTTACGCGCTGATGCAAATTCGAGATGCGGTCGGCGTCTTGTTGTCCGGCGCGATCATCCCCCTCGCGCTGATGCCATGGGGGATCGGCGATATCCTCACCTACTTGCCCTTTGCGTCGCTGGCCTCTGCGCCCCTGCGGATTTACACGGGCACGGGCGATCCCGCGTTCCTCATCGGCCTTCAGGCCGGCTGGGCACTCGTCCTTTGGCCCGTTGCACACCACCTTTGGAACGCCAACCGAGAACGCTTGGTCTCGCACGGAGGGTAGCGCGGTGAACGCCTTGACCCAACTGATCGCCCGGTGGCGCGTGCAGGCGTATTTGGACTTCATGTGGATGACGCGGGATTTTCGGTTCTTTTTAATCAACATCGTCTCAGATATCATCCTCAACCTCGCGGGCGTTATGGCGGTCTTTCTCTTGGCCGAACGCTTCGAGGGCATCGGCGCGTGGTCGCGCGATCAAATCGTCTTCATGCTCGGCTACGCGGCCTTGGTGCGCGGCCTGATGGACGTGGGATTCAGTTACAACGTCCTCCACATCAGCCGCCGCATCGGCCGCGGGCAGATGGATCACCTCCTCGTGCAACCGCAACCTTTGTGGATGGGGCTTTTGACCGAGGGCTTTATGCCGTTTTCCGGATCGTGGTCACTGCTCACCGGCATGGGCATTATGGCTTGGGCCGTCCATCAACTCGGCATGGCGGCGACCGCGTTTTGGTGGCTCATTTTCGCCTGCGATCTCGCGGCGTCCTGCGCGATCGTCCTCGCGTTTTCTTTTGCCTGGGGGAGTTTGGCATTTTGGGCGCCGGTCGCCGCCGAGGAAATCAGCAGCCGCGCGGTCAATTTTATGTACCAACTCAAATCGTTTCCCCTCGATGGCTTAAGCGCGTTCGTGCTGGTCAATATGCTCACGGTCTTGCCCGTCGGATTCGTCGCGTGGTATCCGTGCCGGCAACTGCTCGGCATTGTCCCGCCGAATCCGTGGCACACGCCGCTCGTCGCGGTCGCCTTCTCGCTCATCGCTTGGGGCGCATTCAAAAAAGGCATGCAACACTATGAACAAACCGGGTCACAACGCTACCTCGGCTGGGGACATCGCAGTTAAACTCCGCGAGGTCGATAAAATTTTCTACCAACGCCAGCGTTCCGAAAAAATCCAAGACGTGTTCAAAAACCTGTTTCGTCCGAACATCCGAGAAATTCGCGCGTTGCAAAAGGTCAGCCTCGACATTCGCCGCGGCGAAATCGTGGCGTATGCCGGCCCCAATGGCGCGGGAAAATCCACCACCGTCAAATTGCTCTCCAGCGTTTTGGCCCCCACCTCTGGAAGCGTGGAATGCCTGGGCATGGATCCCGTGAAAGACCGCGTGCCGTACGTCAAGCGCATCGGCGTGGTTTTTGGGCAGCGCACCGAATTGTGGTGGGATCAGCCCGTGGCCGCCAGCTTTGAATGGAAGCGCGTGGTGTGGGAGATCCCCCGCGCCCGATACGACGCCATGCTCGACTTCGTCAAAGCCCTGCTCGGCATCGACGAGTTTTTCCACAGCTTGGCGCGGCAACTCAGCCTAGGCCAAAAAATGCGCGCGGACCTCGCGCTGATGCTCATGCACGAACCCGAAATCCTCTTTTTGGACGAACCCACCATCGGCGTTGACGTGCTCGCCAAACGCAACATCCTCAATTTCATCAAAAATCTCAATCGGGAAAAAGGCGTCACGGTCATGCTCACCAGCCATGACATGGACGAACTCGAACAACTCGCCGGGCGCGTCGTGATGATCGACAAGGGCCGCATCGCGTTTGACGGGGATTTTCGACAACTGCGCCGGCGATTCGGCGACCGCCGCCACCTCACCATCGAAACCGCGAGCGCGGACCCGCCCAAACTATCGGGCGTTCAATTCATCCGCAGCGAGGGCAACCGCCACCACTTCACGTTCGACGCCGCGCAAACGCCCATTCCCACCCTGCTCGATCAAGTGCAAACGCCGATTCGAGATATCGAGACCCACCGCGCCCCCATCGACGACGTGATCGCCGAGATGTACGCACGCTGGGATGAGAAAGGCAGCGGTCGGTAGGCAGTGGTCAGCCCACCCTATTGTCTGGATCGCAGATGAAACGGATTGCGCGGATTGCACGGATTAAACCCGTTCATCCATCATCGCCTTGGGTAATCGCCAATCACCCGTAGGGACAGGCCCTCGTGCTGTCCTTCCCAAAAGTGAAGAGCGAATCGTAGGGACAGGCCCCCGTGCCTGTCCGTGACCCCAACGCTTGTCTGGATCGCAGATGAAACGGATTGCGCGGATTAAACCCGTCCATCCATCGTCGCCTTGGGTAATCGGCAATCACCCGTAGGGACAGGCCCCCGTGCCTGTCCGTGACCCCAACGCTAAAGCAGTAGGAAGCGGCTTTGGGAACATCGCCCGCCATTGTCCCATGCACGCACAAGCCCTCGCAACATGCGCCTGATTAAATCCTTCAGGGGCCGTTGCGAGGGCTTGTATCGTCATCGGCTCTTTCTCTGCACCAACCGGTTAGGGAAACGGCGAGGCACTTATTCCACGGCCTTGACGATCTCGATTTTGACTTGGGCGACGCCCTCGTCCACCATGTCCAACTTTTTCGCCGCGCCGAGGGACAAGTCGAGGATGCGCCCGCCGACGAAGGGGCCGCGGTCGTTGACTTTGACGACAACGGATTTGCCATTGCCCAAGTGCGTGACCTTGATGATCGTGCCCAAGGGCAATTCGCGGTGCGCCGCAGAGAGGCCGTTCATGTCAAAAATCTCGCCGCTAGCTGTCGGGCGGCCGTGATATTTGTTCGCGTAAAAAGAGGAATAGCCGATCTGTTCGGCGGGCACGGGCTTGGACGCTTTGGATTGGGGTGCGGCTGTGTTTGCGATGGGGGTGGTGCGGTAGCGCGGATGCGACTTGCAACCCCATGTGCCTGCAACCGCGCACAGGGCGATGCCGAGCAGAAGGGCAATTTTAGGCAGGGGCTTGCATGCTGCCGATGAGGGCCGCGATGCGGTCGATTTGGTGCGTCTTGCAGTAGTCGGCAATGCCATTGAGAACCTCCAGTGCTGCGAAAGGATGGACAAATGTGGCGGTGCCCACCTGAATGGCGGACGCGCCCGCGATGAGAAATTCGATGGCGTCTCGCGCCGTGGCGATGCCGCCCATGCCGATGACCGGGACCGAGACCCGATTGGCGACTTTCCAGACCATCGCGAGGGCGACGGGTTTGATCGCCGGGCCGGACAAACCGCCCGTGATATTTCCCAAAATCGGGCGGCGCGCGTCGATGTCAATCGCCATGCCGAGCAAGGTGTTGATGAGGGCGATGCCATCGGCGCCGCCTTCTTCCACCGCAACGGCAATGCCGGCGATGTCGGTAACGTTGGGGGTGAGTTTGACGAGGATGGGCAAGTGCGAGACCGCTTTGACCGCGCGCGTGACCTCATAGGCGGCCTGCTCGGAGCAACCAAAGAGCATGCCGCCGTCTTTCATGTTGGGCGATGAGATGTTGAGTTCGAGCGCGGCTACGCCTTCGAGGTCGTTGAAGCGCGTGGCCATGTCGGCAAATTCCCGATCCGATGTGCCCGCAATGCTGACGATGCACGCGGTATTGAGCGCGGTTAGGAGGGGGATTTTTTCCGCGATGAATGCGTCGATGCCCGGGTTGGTCAAGCCGATGGCGTTGAGCATGCCCGCGGGCGTTTCAACCGTGCGCGGCGGCGGATTGCCCGCTCGGGGATGGCGCGTGATGGTCTTGGTGACAACGCCACCGATTTTGCCCAAATCAAAGAGAGAGGCGTATTCGGCGCCGTGCCCAAAGGTGCCCGATGCCATCATGACGGGATTCCTAAGCGCGAGCCTATCGGCGATTTTTGTCGAGAGATCGAGTCGTTCAGCGGTCATTTTAATTCTCTGTAAATTAAGTTATTCTCAATTTTGATACGCATAAATCAACACCTGCATGGCTCGCTTTTTTAAGCCGTTTGGTCCTAAAGCCTCGTTGGTTGCCTTCGATGCCTTCGGCGACCTACTTTTTGTCAACAGCCATACTACGCGACAAAAAATAAAGACCTGTGCAAAATCTGAAAAAGAGTTAGATTTAAGTTATCCGCAAAAACCCTCACCCCTTCTCGGAAAGCACAGGTCTATGTCGGATCAAGTTATGCAACTGTACCCCATCTTGCAAGCGCATTTTCCTTGGCACAAAGCCCGGGTGACCTTCCTCTCGGCCTTTCTCTTGGCCTTGATGAAAGTGACGACCGTCAATTTGACCAAACTGGCCAATG
This sequence comes from Candidatus Latescibacterota bacterium, assembly GCA_965242535.1. GTDB lineage: Bacteria > Latescibacterota > UBA2968 > UBA2968 > UBA2968 > VXRD01. The sequence continues at coordinate 1,296,538 of OZ251458.1, read as the reverse complement.
CGCTCAATGGCAAAGTGAAGCCAAAATCCAACTACCGCAGAATCCAACGTTTTTTCGCCGAGTTCACGCTACCGGAAGATTGGGCAACGGGCTTGATTCTGCATCTCTTACCGGTCAAATCGGATTTTATCCTCGCCATGGACCGGACCCAATGGTCGTTGGGTAAGGTGTCGATCAATCTCCTGACCGTGGGCATCCTCTATCGAGACATGGCGTTTCCCATTTGCTTCAAGATGCTCCACAAAAAGGGCAACTCGAGCACGCAAGAGCGCATAGACCTCATGAAACGGGTCCGTCAACACATCAAGACCTGTAAGATTCGCGCCTTGGTGGCCGACCGCGAATTTATTGGGCGAAAATGGTTTAAGTGGTTGACCGAAAACAACATGCCTTTTGTCATTCGCCTCAAAGAAAACGCGATCCTCGAAACGGGACAAAAAGCGATTCCATTGAAAAAACGATTCGCCAATCTGACCTTGAATCAGCAAACGACCTTGCCAAAACCCGGGCGCGTCTATGGACAATCGCTCTCTTTATCGGCAATCCGATGCCCAGAGGAATGGGTGATGGTCGGCAGCAACACACAAGGCATTGACGCACTCAAGACCTATAAAAAACGATGGAGTATTGAAGTCCTTTTTGCCAACCTCAAACGCCGAGGCTTTGATCTCGAACAGACCCATCTCACCGACGCCGACCGCATCGAAAAACTCATCGCGCTCTTGACCCTCGCCGTGTGTTGGGCCCATCTCATGGGCGAAGCGCGCGCCCACCACACCCCGCTCAAAATAAAAAACCATGAGAAAAAAGAGAAAAGTCTCTTTCGATATGGACTCGATTATCTGCAATATGTCCTTTTGAATATTCAAGACCACGCACGCACATTCCAACGCTGTCTGAAAATCCTAAAAGAAGCGCGATTTTTACCCGATTCTTAGTTTTGTCGCGTAGTATGGTCAACAGCAACAAAAAGTAGGCAAAAAATGCCGCTCTCATGCGCCGAGGGGCTAGCACAGCGCAAATCGCTTTTGTAACAGAACGACATGCGTCAGCCTGCAAAGTGAGTTGCAGAATAGCAGTGGGTTGCGAAACGGACTTGCGCGCTGTGCCCGATGGCTTTGTTTGATGGGCTTTTGAGATGGCATGTTGGGCGATGGATTCTTTGATGTACGGCATCACTGCCAGCACGCTCTTAAAAAAATTGAAATTCATAATTATTTAATTTACAGAGTATTAGGGGCGTCCTCCGAGCACGTTCTTTTCCCACAACTCGGAAAGCGAATAGTCGTCGAGCCATTCGCCCAGTTCCTCAGCATCCAACCGCCTAAAGACAGAACTGCGGCCTTCGCGTTCGACAATGACGATATCCTCCGGCTCAAAGCAATCGACGAGCGGCATGGATTGCGTGGCGACGATGACCTGTATCTTGGTCGAGACCGCACGTATCAAGCCCCCGATGATGTTGATGGCGTAGGGGTGGAGCCCGAGTTCTGGTTCATCGAGAATCAAAACATCCGGCAAATTTTGCTCGGGTTGGAGGAGCAGGGTGACAAGGGCTATGACCCGCAACATGCCATCCGACGCCTGCGACACGCCGAACACCTGATCGCTGTTTCGCTCGCGCCAGTTCAAAAGAAGGCTATTGTATTGCGGCTCCAGTTCAAAGTCGGAAAAGAAAGGCAAGATCAGGCGGATGGTATCTACGATCCGCTGGTAGCACCTGCCGTCGCTCTCCCGCAAACGGAACAAAACGGGCGCGATATTGGCCGCATCTTCCTTCAGCCAGCGGTTGTCGTCTATACGCCACTTGCCGCGGATACGGGCGGTGTCCGACGTGTTGTGGAATTGATAGACGACGATTTTTTGCAGGATATTTCGAATGACGTGGGCGGTCTCATCACCGGCGGCTCGGGCGAGGAGTTGCGGCGCACGGTGGCCGGCACCCGTTTCCTTCCAACGCGCGACAGTATCGTAGCGTTTGTCGGAAAACCGGTATCGTTCGTCGGCGAAAATCAACGAGTCTCCCGCCGCGAAAAACAGCCGGAACGCGTACTGATTTTCTCCGGCAACATTGCTAAGCGTCAGTTTGGCTTCGATCTCGCGGGTCTTGGCTGAACCATCGTGCAAAAGCGTGCCGGCCCCGCCTTGTTGACCGACGTAGAGCGGAAAATTGTCTGGGTCTGCCAACGCCCAACTCAACATGCGAAAGAAGGAGATGAAGTTGGACTTGCCTGCGCCATTGGGACCGATGAGCGCCGTTAAAGAACGCGGCTCGAAATCCTCCAACGCTCGAATGGTTTTGAACCCCTTGAGGGTTATCGCGTCAAGTTTGTTTTTCATGATCTGTCCCTCGCTTTCACACATGCATATCGCTTCTTTTCGTTCAACTTTTTCGAGAGTTTTGAAAAAGTTTGCCGACGCAGAGTATTTACGAACACATCGCTTTTCTCGAGCGATTGACGGATTTCGGCAACGTGATCAAAATAATAGGCCAGGGCCGCATAGACATCGGCCAAGGTCAAATCGTATTCCGTGGCGATTTCATCCGCGCTTTTGCCCAGGTGCTCGTGCCAAATGACGATATTCTCCACTGTGATTCGATGTCCGGCAATGCGCGGCTTTCCGCCCGATATGCCGGGGGTGATCTCGATATGTCGATCCAAAGTTTTCATCTCAATTCTCCTTTACCAAACGATTTCATGGGCGTTGACGACCGGGCCTTCGAGGCAGACGCAACGGTAGCGGCGGTCTTCGGTTCGGTATGTTTTGTATTCGACCGCGCAACCGACGCACGCGCCAAAGCCGCAGGCCATGTGGTTTTCGAGGGAGGCAAAGCACGGCGCGTTTAATTTGGCGGCGATTTCGGCGACGCGGGCCATCATGCGATGCGGGCCGCAGGTGAGGATGGCCGTCTGGTTTGGAATCGCGTGTTCGGCGATGCGGTCAGTGACCAAACCGCGCTGCCCCGCGCTACCGTCGTCTGTGGAAATATAAAGGGGCAGATCGGGGGGCAAAAGCGCGGACATATCGGGCAGCCGGTCGGCATTTGCCGCGCCCATCAGGTAGGTCATGTCGGACGAGCGGTCGGGATGTTCCCACGCCAAAAACGCGAGGGGGACCAAGCCGACGCCGCCTGCGACCAAAAGAATGCGCTCGGAATTGGGGGGATCAAAGGGATTGCCCAAGGGGCCGATCACATCGTAGGAATCGCCGCGCCGCGCCGCGGATAATCGCACGGTGCCGGGGCCGATCACGTCGTAGATGATGTCGAGCCAGCCCGCAGAGCGATCCACGCGCAACACGGAGAAAGGACGGCGGAGAAAGGGCGACAGCCCCGGATCGGTCAGGATTTGCAGGAATTGCGCGGGGGCGCAGGCGGTTGCGATCTCGGGAGCATACAGGCGCGCGAGATAAATGCCCTGCGCGATGGGTTCATTTTTTTGAACGACGGCAACTTCGCGGATGAAATTTGGGATTGCGGGGATCATAATGGGAATTGGGGATGATGCAAGCGGAGAGCGAGACGCCCCGCGCCCCCTGCATGACGCAGGCTCGCGGTCGGCATATTGGTATCACTCGGGCGGTTCAAAATAGATGGATATGTCGTGCCACATATCGCGGGGTACATCTTCGTGGACACCGGGTTCAAACTCGTACTGGGTTGCGGTCTTAATGGCCGCGCTGTGAAATAACTCGGGTCCCGAAAGCACCTCGACCTTGCCCACGCGCCCGTCTTTTGAGACGAGCAAACGCAACATGACAACAGCGGGTTTGCCATCGGCTTTTGCGGCTTCGGGATATTCGGGTTCGATTTCATCGATCAACTGAGGCTCTTGATCCGCGTCTGTGGCCTCCATCACGCCGCCCCCGATGATCGCATTGGGTTTGAACGCGGGTTTGGGTTGGATTGGCGGTACGGTCGCGTCGGGCTGTGACGCGGCGGTCATATCCGACTTTGCGACTGCGCTCGAATCCGCCATCGTCGTATCGCGTGATGAAACGGCGGTTGAATCCGACAGCGTTGAATCGGACAGGGACACGGCGGTTGAATCGTGCGAGGAAACTAGGGTTGAATCGCGTGATGAAACTGTGGTGGAATCCGACAGCGTTGAATCGGACGGTGACACGGCGATTGAATCGGGTAGTGAAACGGCGGTTGCGTCTGCCATCGTCGTATCGGACAGCGACACGGCGGTTGAATCGTGCGAGGAAACTAGGGTTGAATCGCGTGATGAAACTGTGGTGGAATCCGACAGCGTTGAATCGGACGGTGACACGGCGATTGAATCGGATAGTGACACGGCGGTGGTATCGCGCGGTGAAACTGTGGTTGAATCCGACAGCGAAACGGCGGTTGAATCCGCCATCGTTGAATCGGATAGTGACGCGGCGGTGGAATCCGACAGCGAAACGGCGGTTGAATCCGCCATGGTCGAATCTGCGGGTGGGGGTTTGGGGTTGAGAAAGTCGCCCTCGAGTTTGTCGGTCGCAATTTTGCCGTACTCCGTGAGGGGGTAGCGTTCCTGCACCTGCTCGTAAATGGCCTTTGCCCGATCGAGTTGATCCAGATCGTTTTCGTAGGTCCACGCGAGGGCAAACAGGGCTTGTGGGGCAAAGGGGCTTTGGGGATAGTCGGCGGCGATTTGGCGGTAGATGGTCATGACATCTTCGGTTGCCGCGCTGTCTGCAATGAGGGTTTCGGCTTCCAAAAACCGCGCTTCGGCCCGAACGTCATCGGCGGGCGTTTGGTTGAGGCGGCCGCGGGCCTCAAGCGCGTAGGGCGTGTGTGGGAACTCGTCGATGAGCAACTCGAATTGTTCGCGGGCCGCGGCCTCGTCTTGCAAGCTGTCCGCGTAAATAAGGCCGATGGCATACCGCGCTTTGGGCGCGAAATCGGAACTGTCGGTCATGCCCAAAACGCGCTGATAAATGCCCAACGCCGAATCCGGTTCGCCCAAATTAAAGAGATACAATTCCGCCAAATTAAAAAGCGGCGCCAATACTTTTTGGGAATCCTGCACGCTCTCGGCCTGTTTGCGATAGCGCTCGAGGTCGCGGAGATCTTTTTGCCGTTGCAAAGCCCGTGCCCCCGCGTCTGAACCGCGGTCTTCGCGCACGGCTTTCTCGAACAATTCTTTGGCCTTCTCCAAATCCTTGCGCCCTTTTTGCTCGATGAGGCCCAAGCGATAAAACGCCGCCGCGCTGTATTCGCTGCGGGGATATTTCTTCGCTATCGCGTCGTAAATTCCTTCCGCGGTTTCGAGTTCGCCTTTTTGGCGATGCACATGGGCTTGTTTGAGTTGGGTCTCGGCTTCGTAAATGCGGAGGCGTTTGATTTTTAGGATTTGTCGGTAGGCGTCTAACGCCTTGTCAAATTCGCGTTGCCGCTCGAGCGTCTCGCCGATTTTGACGTGCGTTTCAAAATTCGTCTTGGTGTCGGGTTTGGATTTCAGCACGTTTTCGTACGCGTCCAATGCCTCGTCATACCGCCCCAACTCGAGCAAATTATTGCCCACGCCTTGCCACGCCTTGGCGCGCAATTCGTGCTTTTTGCCGAGCGTGTTGAGCAAGGCGTGATAGGACTCGATGGCGTCTTCCCGGTTGTCTTGGGTCGCCTCCATCTCCGCTAGGGCCAAATTTGCCAAGCCGTACAACTCGGCATCGGCTTTTGGGCCGAAAAGGGAAAACGTCGCGCGCGCGTCTGCGATGCGGTTCTCCGCCCACAGGGAAAGCCCTTGCCAATAGCGCGACTCGGGGATCAGTTCGCTTTGCGGGAAATTCTTTTGCAATTCTTGAAACTTGGTCAGCGCCTCGGCGTAATCCTCGCGCCAATAAGACGCCTTGCCGATGAGCAACAAACAGTCGTCGAACCACTTGCTCTTGGGATGGTACGTGAGCACGATAGACGCTTTGACAATGGCCCGTTGGTAAAGCGCGCGATAGGTCGCAGGCGTGATGCGGCTGCCGGGGGTTTCGGACTCCACGCGCTTTTGTTCGGCGATCAGGTACTTTTGTCTGGCATTGTAAAACGTGTTGTAGTACACGCTCTTACAAGACGCCAAACAGAAGAGGCAAAGCGATGCGATGTAGAGAAGACGAGACATAAAAGATGGTGAGACGGGAGACGGGAGACGGGAGACGGGAGAGGTGAGAGGCGAAAGGCGAAAGGCGAAAGGCGAAAGGCGAGAGGCGAAAGGCGAGAGGCGAAAGGCGAGAGGCGAAAGGCGAGAGACGGGAGGTGAGACGGGAGACGGCCACCTAACCCCCCATCAATCGTAGGGATAGGCCCCCGCACCATTTGTACCAACTCATTCATTATCGGGATCGCTTTGCTGTTCCACCGTCTTTCAGAGAAGCCATCGCCAAACATGCGATCCCAAAAGTTCATCAACGAAAGCCATCAAGCACAGCGCGCAAGTCCATTTCGCAACCAACATCCCTCTTGCAACCCACTTTGCAGGCTGTCTTGTGTCGTACTGCTACAAAAGCGTTTTGCGCTGTGCTAGCCCCTCGGCGCATGAGAGCGGCATTTTTTGCCTACTTTTTTTTGCTGTTGAAAAAAAGTAGGTCGCCGAAGGCATCAAAGGCAACCCACGATGCTTTAGGGCCAAACGCTTTAGAAAAGCGAGCCCCGGCGGTGCGGATGGGGTGCGGAAAAATTTGGTATCATTTTCGCGGTTTTGCTTATTGTCGCGTGTTGCGGTGAAAGTCTTGCAGCGAGCGAATGCGAATGGTGCTGTTGTTTTTCAGCGATTGGATGCCGGCAACCGCGGCGACCGCGCCGGATAGGGTGGTCGTATAGGGCAGGCCGTATTGCACGGCGGCCCTGCGAATTTCCGGGTCCGCGGCTTGGGATTGTTCGCCTGCGGGCGTGTTGATCATCAGGGAAATTTCGCCGTTTTTGATCGCATCGAGAATATTGGGCCGCCCCTCCTGGATTTTGAGAATCAGGTCGCAGGCAATGCCGCGCGCATCGAGGAAAGCGTGCGTCCCCCGGGTGGCGACCAAGCGGAAGGCCATCTCGGACAGGTGCCGGGCGATGGGCACGAGGGCTTCTTTGTCGCGGTCGTTGACGCTCAAAAACACCGTGCCCGCTCGGGGCAAGCACACGCCTGCGCCGAGTTGCGCCTTTTGGAAACTGAGGCCAAAATCCGTGTCGATGCCCATGACCTCGCCGGTCGATTTCATCTCCGGGCCGAGCACGGTATCCACGCCGGGAAATTTGTTGAAGGGCAAGACCGCTTCTTTGACGGCGATGTGATCGATGGGCACTTCGCGGGTAAAGCCCTGCTCGGCGAGGGTGCGCCCGACCATGGCGCGGGCCGCGACTTTGGCCAAGGGCACGCCAATGGCCTTGCTGACAAAGGGCACGGTGCGAGACGCGCGCGGATTGACTTCGATGATGAAGACGTCCCCGTCTTGAATCGCGAATTGAATGTTCATCAGGCCGACCACGCCGAGGGCGCGGGCCAAAGCGTGCGTGTGGCGTCTCAATTCTTCGCGGTTGGCGTCGGAGAGTCGATAGGGCGGCAACACGCACGCGCTATCGCCCGAGTGGATGCCCGCGCTTTCGATGTGTTGCATCATGCCGCCGATGACCACGGCGGTGGGGTCTGCCACGGCATCCACGTCAAATTCGTGCGCGTCTTCCAAAAAGCGGTCGATGAGAACGGGATGTTCGGGAGACGCTTCGATGGCATTGTGCATATAGGCGATGAGGGCTTCGCGGTCGTACACGATGGCCATGGCGCGGCCGCCGAGCACATAAGAGGGGCGCACGAGAATGGGATAGCCGATGCGTTCGGCAATGGCGATGGCCTCGTCCGCAGTCACAGCCGTGCCGTTTTCGGGTTGGCGAATGCCTAGGTCTTTGATGAGCGCGCCGAATCGCTTGCGGTCTTCGGCGAGGTCGATGGCGTCGGGCGACGTGCCGGCGATCGCGAGGCCGCCGCGTTCGAGGTCGCGCGCGAGGTTGAGCGGCGTTTGCCCGCCGAACTGAACGATGACCCCGTCCGGCTGTTCCACATCCGCAATGCCGAGCACGTCCTCGGCGGTGAGGGGTTCAAAATAGAGTTTGTCCGACGTGTCGTAATCCGTGGACACGGTCTCCGGGTTGGAATTGACCATAATCGTTTCAAACCCGTCTTCTTTGAGGGCAAACGCGGCGTGGCAACAACAGTAGTCGAACTCGATGCCCTGCCCGATGCGATTGGGGCCGCCGCCCAAGATCATGATTTTTTTTCTGTCGGAGCGCGTGGCTTCGGTTTCCGCCTCGTACGTGGAATAGTGATACGGCGTGTACGCTTCGAATTCCGCGGCGCACGTATCCACGGTTTTGAAAACGGGCACGACCCCGAGTTCTTTTCGCAACGCGCGCACGGCCCACGCATCTGCGCGCCACAAATGCGCGAGTTGCGCGTCGGAAAACCCGTGGCGTTTGGCTTTGAGCAGGTCCGCACGCGAGATGCGCGCCCGCAAGTCGTCGAGGGTGTGCTGTTTGGTCATGGCGCGTCCATCAAGGCGGCGAGTTCTTTTTCCGTTTCCACGATCCGCCGCATGTTGTCGAGAAACCAGGGATCGATTTGAGTCGCGTCAAAAATTTCCCGCACGGACAGGCCCGCGTCATACGCCGCTTTGAGATAGGCCAACCGTTGCGAATTGGGTTCGCGCAAGCCGCGCTCGAGGGCCTCGCGCGAGAGGGTGTGCGGGGGGATGTCCTTGCCATCGGCGCCAAACCCCGCGCGCCCGATTTCGAGGGAGCGCAACCCCTTTTGCAGGGCTTCCACAAAGGTGCGCCCGATGGCCATGGTTTCGCCCACGGATTTCATTTGCGTGCCCAAGAGGTCCGCGGTTTGGGGAAATTTTTCAAAGGTCCAGCGCGGGATTTTGACCACGCAATAGTCGATGGTGGGTTCAAACGACGCCGGGGTTTCCCGCGTGATGTCGTTTTGGATTTCGTCCAAGGCGTAGCCAATCGCCAATTTGGCCGCGATCTTGGCAATGGGAAAACCCGTGGCTTTCGACGCGAGGGCAGAACTGCGGGACACGCGCGGGTTCATCTCGATGACCACGCGCCGCCCCGTGCGGGGATCGACCGCGAACTGGATGTTCGACCCGCCCGTCTCCACGCCGATCTCCCGGATGCAGGCGATGGCCTCGTCGCGCATGGCCTGATACTCTTTGTCGCTGAGCGTTTGTGCAGGCGCCACGGTGATGGAATCGCCCGTGTGAACGCCCATCGGATCGAGGTTTTCGATGGAGCAGATGATGACGACATTGTCGTTTTGATCGCGCATGACCTCGAGTTCGAATTCCTTCCAGCCGATGATCGATTCCTCTACGAGAATCTCACTCGTGGGCGACAACGCGAGTCCATGCGCTGCGGCATCCCGGAACTCCTCGGCATTGTACGCGGTGCCCGCGCCCGTGCCCCCCAAGGTGTAGGACGGCCGGATGATGGCCGGAAAGCCGATGTCGTACGCGATGTCGAGGGCTTCTTCGAGGGTGTAGGCAAATCGCCCCTTGGGAAAATCCAAGCCGATTTTGCCCATCGCCCTTTGAAAGGCTTCGCGGTTTTCCGCTTTTTCAATGGCGTGGGGTTTCGCGCCGATCATCTCCACGCCGAATTTTTCGAGCGCGCCCCGCTCGTGCAAGGCCATCGCGGTGTTGAGGCCCGTTTGCCCGCCCAACGTGGGGAGAAGCGCGTCCGGGCGTTCTTTTTCGATGATCGCCGCGCACACCTCGGGGGTGACCGGCTCGACATACGTTTGATCCGCCATTTCGGGATCGGTCATGATGGTGGCCGGGTTGCTGTTGACCAACACGACTTCGTAGCCCTCTTCTTTGAGGGCCTTGCACGCTTGCGTGCCCGAATAGTCAAATTCACAGGCTTGCCCAATCACGATGGGGCCAGAGCCGATGAGCATGATTTTGTGGAGATCGGTTCGTTTGGGCATGTTTTTAGAGGCGTAAGACGGGAGACGGGAGACGGGGGTTTAGCCACAAAAGGCACAAAAGGCACAAAAGGCACAAAAGGCACAAGAGGCACAAAAGGCGTAAGAGGGAAGACGGGAGACGGGAGCAATGCGGAGTCTGTCCAGATCGGAATACGCCACGCGGGGCAATGGGCTGACGGGGTGTTTCGGTGACTTAAAACAGCAGCCAGTAGATCGACAAAAGGGCGGCGATTAAGGACACGTAAAAGCCGACTTTGATGAGATTGTACAGGAGTTCCACGGGAATGCGCGTGTAAAAGGGCGCGGGCATGGGGGGATGCACGGGCGAATCGGGAAATCGCGCGCGCTCGATGCGCGCGACCAAACTGGGGTCGCACTCGGCGATAGCCCCCAGGATCACGCGCTTGCTGCGCGCGGCCCGCTCGGCGATGGGATTGCCCAAGGGCTCCTCGCCGGGAAGCAGAGGCTCGGTCTCCAACGGGCTATCGCCATCTTGCTCTTGGCGGCTCTCGATGAGGTTGATCAACCGCGCATGGGCGAGTTTTTCCGCGAGCAATTTCATGCGTTTTCTGTCGTGGACATGCGTTTGAATAACCCCGATACACGTGTCGATAAATCGGTCGAGGTTTTCCAAAATCTCGTCGTCGCTCAGGCCGAGGAGATAGGATTCTTCAATGGCTTCTTCGATCAATTCGTTGGTTCGCATCGCATTAGGGGGTTGGGGTGAACGGTGAAATCGAGATGGGGAGAGGGAGGGTTGAGAACGCGCTGCACGGCAGCCGGGAAGCGGTCGATGATGTCGCTGGCGATCAAGCTCATCTGCCCGGTCTTTTCCGCTGCGATGTCGCCTGCTAAGCCGTGGAGATAAACCCCTGTGCAGGCGGCTGTTGAAACGTCGAGGCCCTGGGCGATCAACGCGGCCACGAGCCCCGTGAGCACGTCCCCCGCGCCGCCGGTCGCCATCCCCGGGTTGCCCGTCGGGTTGATGTGCGTTTCGCCCGTTGGGGTGGCGACGAGGGTCGGCGCGCCCTTGAGCACGATGGTCGCGCGGACCCGAGCGGCAAACTCGGCGGCGATGGCCATGGGGTCGCGGCGAATTTCGGCGATGCTGCGCTGGGTCAAGCGCGCGAACTCGCCCACATGCGGGGTGAGCACCACGGGCACTTCACAAGCGCGAAGGGAGTGGACATCCCCGGCCAGGGCGTTGATCGCGTCCGCGTCTATGACCGCGGGACAGACGAGGTCGCGCACGAGGCGGCGGATGAGTTCAACGGTTTCTCGATGCGTGCCCAAACCCGGCCCTATCGCCACGCTATCGGCACGGCGGAATCCGCGCTGAATCTCGCCGCGAGCGCGAAGGGACAAGCACCTCGCCCGTTTGACTTCCGGAAGCGGATGGGTCATGGCCTCGGTGAGTTTGATTTCGAGAATGTCGTTGAGGCTTTGGGGCGTGCCGATCGCGACCAAGCCCGCGCCCCCGTTGAGTGCGGCGCGAGCAGAGAGCGCGGCCGCGCCCGTAAGCCCGACAGATCCGGCCAGAATATAGACCTTGCCGCAATCGCCTTTGTGGGCGTCGGGCGATCGTTGCGGGAGCGATCTCGCGCAGTGGCGATTGTCTATCAAAAACGTGCGGACGCGCTCGCATTTCAGGGCCGAAGCGGGGATGCCGATGTCGATCAAGTGCAACTGACCGCAACGCCCGCGGCCGGGATAAAAGAAATGTCCAATGCGCGGCTGTGCAAATGTGACCGTGCATGTTGCAACCGCGCAGGGGCCGTCGATTTCGCCCGTATCCGCGTCGAGTCCCGAAGGCACATCCACCGCGACAATGGGACATTTGGCACGGTCGAGCGCGTGGATGAGATCGGCGTATATACCCCGTGCAATTCCTCGAGTGCCCGTGCCCAAAAGCGCGTCCACCGCGGCATCGGCCCGTGCCAACGCGCCTCGCACTGTTGCGATGCGGTCGACCGGTTGCGCGATATTCGCGGGCAGGCGGTCGAGATTGATTTTGGCATCGCCTTTGATTTCGCTTGCCGAGGTCGCCAAAAACACCTGAACGATAGCGCCGCGTTGGGCCGCGCGTCGCGCGATGACGAACCCGTCGCCCCCGTTGTTGCCCTTGCCGCACAGCACGACGAGATGGCGATTTTGAAACCCGTCCAACAGGTCTTCGACGACTTGGGCCGCGCCCTGCCCTGCGGCTTCCATGAGATCGATGCTCGCCGCGCCGCCATCGATAGCCCGACGGTCGACAGAAGCCATTTGGGAGCCTGTGAGGAGTGCGATCATACCATTGTGGGCGCGGGGTCAATGGGCGTTTTCGGAACGGCTAACGATGTAAAAATACGGGAACGGCACGGGCAAAGCAAACCCTTTTTGGCGAAAATAAAAATGCCGCAAAAGAGACACAAAAGAGATGCGTGCGATCGGCGTTCACCTGCCCATCAATTGTAGAGATAGGCCCCGCAGTTCCACCGTCCTTCAGAGAAGCCATCGCCAACCATGCCATCGCAAAAGCCCATCAAACAAAGCCATCACGCACAGCGCGCAAGGCTGTCTCGCAACCAACATCCATTTTGCAACGCACTTCACAGGCCAACGCATGTCGTGCGATTACAAAAGCGCTTTGCGCTGTGCCTAGCCCCTCGGCGCATGAGAGCGGCATTTTTGAACTGCTGGGGCAGTTGTACCCCGCTCGCCTACTTTTTTTTGCTGTTGAAAAAAAGTAGGTCGCCGAAGGCATCAAAGGCAACCCACGATGCTTTAGGGCCAAAGTTGTTAGAAAAGTGAGTAATGGCGGTGCTGATTTGTGCGTATCAAAATTTGGTATCATTTAATTTACGGAGTATTTAGTTGGTGCAGATGGCCCCCGTGCCCGTCCTCGCCCCAATCCCAAAACCGACGCCCTTCGTCGATTCGCGCTCAAACGCCACAAACCCCTTGACATAGAGGGGGTGCTTGTCTATACTTTTGGGCGATAGGGTGGGGTGCGAGAGCGGTTGAATCGGGCGGTCTTGAAAACCGTTGACCTTCGCGGGTCCGTGGGTTCGAATCCCACCCCCACCGCCAAAAGGCGATGGCCGATAGCTTTCACTTGTCGATTGCGGAGAGGTGCTGGAGTGGCCGAACAGGGCAGATTGCTAATCTGTTGTAGGGGATAAACCTCTACCGAGGGTTCGAATCCCTCCCTCTCCGCCAATAATATTTGAGGATGTGTTTTTGATGTCCGACATGGTTTTGCGATTCGCGCCGTCCCCCACAGGTGGGTTTCACGTGGGCAATGCGCGAACCGCGATTTTCAATTATCTCTACGCGAAACACCACAGCGCGAAATTGCTGTTGCGCGTTGAAGATACGGATCGCGAGCGATATACCGAATCGTCCGTCCAAACGATTTTAGACGGTTTGAACTGGCTCGGCGTCGAGTTTGACGGCGAGCCAGTTTTTCAATCGCATCGCGCCCGAGCGCACAAACGCGCCGCAGAGCGTCTGCTCGCCACAGGCCATGCGTATTACGGGTACGAAACGCCCGAAGAACTCGCCGCCATGCAAAAGCGGGCGCAGGTCGAGAAGCGGCGCGTGCGCTACGAACGGGATTTGCCCCCGGAACAGCAGGCGGCTTACGAAGCCGAGGGGCGTCCAAAAGTCGTGCGGTTTAAGGTGCCCGCAGGCGAAACCACCTGGCGGGATCGCATTCGCGGAGTGCAACGTTGGCGCAATGCCGAGATCGAAGATTTCGTATTGCTCCGACCCGATGGCTCGCCGGTTTACAATCTCGCGGTGGTGGTCGACGATCGCGACATGGGCGTCAACATGGTGTTGCGATCGGCGGATCACCTGTCGAATACGCCCAAGCAAATCATGCTGTTTCAAGCACTTTCATGGGCGGTGCCCGAATACGGGCATTCGACCCTGATTTTAGGCCCGGATGGCAGCAAGTTGTCAAAGCGCCACGGCGCCACCACCATTGCGGAATACCGCGCGCGAGGGGTTTTGTCAGACGCGATGTTCAATTATCTCGCGCTGTTGGGGTGGTCGCCCGGCGATGCGCGCGAAGTGTTTGCACGCGATGACTTGATCGCGGCGTTTTCGGTCGACGGGTTGCACAAACGAGACGCGGTTTTTGCCGATAAAAAATTGATCTGGCTCAATGGCGAACACATGCGCCTCCGCCCGGTCGATGAGGTCTTGGACGACGCCATCCCAATTTGGATCGCCGAGGGGTGGATCACAGAAGCCGAGGCGCGCGATCGGCGCGATGTGTTGACGCGGATCGCCGAAATGTTGCAGCCGCGCCTGCACGCGCTTCAAGACCTGAAACACGCCGGTTATTTTTTTTGCGACCCGGAGACCTACGATCCCAAAACCGCCAAAAAACACTGGAAGGCCGATACGCCCATGCGCGTTGAGATGATGATCGACCACTTGCAAAATTTGGATGCGTTCGGCGAAAGCGACATCGAAGGCGCGACGCGCTCGCTCGCCGGCGAACTCGGCATGTCCGCGTCCAAACTCATCCACCCAACGCGCCTCGCGCTTTGCGGCATTGGCTTCGGCCCGGGCTTGTTTGAATTGATGGCCGTGCTCGGGCGGCAAACCTGCATTCGCCGATTGAAAAAGGCACTGAAAAGTTTGCGTTTCTGATTTTTGCCCCCTCGTCTAATGGCAAGACATGCGGCTCTGGACCGTAGAATCGGGGTTCGAATCCCTGGGGGGCAACCACATCACCGCGTCAAGAGGGGTTGACGCCACAAAGGCCGCCAATGAATATTCGCGGCCTTCTTTTTGGAGGATTTTATGATTTACGACATGCGAACCTACGACCTGAACCCAGGCGCATTGCAAGCCTACATGGATGCGGTGCGAGAGGTGGCCCTGCCACTGCGCGAAGAACACGGCATCAAACTCGCCGGCTGGTATTATACCGACATCGGCAAATTGAACCGCGTGGTTCACATTTGGGCCTACCGCGATTACACGCACTTTGACCATGCGCGACAAGCCGTGCGCCGCGACCCGCGATGGACAGACGAATATCTCCCGCGCGTCAAAGGGCTCGTCGCGCGCCAACGGGATCAAATCATGCTCGCCGCCGACTTCTTTGAATCGCGCATCCCCTAAACCCCGTAATGAGTCACGTCACTGGGGATTGCATCGATCCTAAATGCGTGCAATCAACCCGACAACGCGAGGAGACCTTATGAGCACGGAACAAATCATTTTTCGAGACGCATTCGACGGCGCGCTCGACAGCGGTTGGTCGTGGTTGCGCGAGTGCCCCGACGATTGGCGCGTGCGGAATGGCGGCTTGGAAATTTGCGTGCGCCCGGGCGTCAAGGACACCGTGCAAAACGCCCTGATCAGATCTGCGCCAGACCGCGGCAAAGGCGATTATGCCATCGAAGTCACCGTCGCCAACCACACCCATCCGACACAGCAATACGAACAGGCGGGCATCACTTGGTATCGCGAGGGCGAACCCGTGTTCAAAGAGGTCAAAGAACTCATCGACGGCGATCTCTACATCATTCCCGGGAAAAAGCCCATGCGAACGCCAAGCGTCCGCCTGCGCCTCGTCGTCACGGCGAGCACTTGGGAAGCGCAGTATCGCGCCGACGGCGAATCCGATTTTCAAACCGCGGCACGGGGCGAACTCCCGCCGCCGGGCGACGATCAAGTCAGCATCCAGTGCTACAACGGCCCGGAAGAGGGCGACCACTGGATGCGCTTTTCGGACTTTTGCATCAAACGCCTGTGAGCGCAAAGACGAGCGATAAAAAAACAGCCGCCGAGGTTCAGGTCTCGGCGGCTGTTTTCAATCGAGGAGGTCGTACACGGCTTCTGCCGGGCGGGCGATCACGGCGCGGTTTCCGCGAATGCACACCGGGCGATTCATCACTTCGGGGTGTTCCAAGAGCAAATTGACGAGTGCATCGGGCGTGTTGTAATCGTCGATGTCGCGCCCCAAATCCTCAAAAGAACTGGGGTGAATCAGGTCTTTGGGTTCGCCGGGGAGAAGCGCGAGAAATTTTCTCAACATCGCTTCGCCCAGCGGCGTTTTCAGGTATTCAACCACGTCGAACTCGACGTTGCGGGCGCGCAAAATATCCACCGCGCCATTGGATTTGCTTCAGTTGGGGTTGTGGTAAATGGTCAGGGGTTGCATCGTCGATCTCCTTTGTGAGGGGTCAAATCCGCCAGCGTTTCCACAGGTCGTCGGGAATTTCGTCTCGGAACATCTCTTGGTCTTTGTGGGGCAGGCGGGCGAAGAGGCCGCAGCGGATGCGGTCGCTCGCGTTGTGCGAGGTTTCGTGCAAGATGTTGCAATGCCAAAAAATGACGTCGCCCGCTTTGGCGGGCACTTCAACGGGTCGGATACCTGCGACCATGGCGAGATATTCGGGATGGGCCTTAAAACTGCGGTCGAGGTGATCGGGGTATTTGCGGAGAAATTTCCACGATGCGAGGTGGCTGCCCGGCCAGAAGACCGTGCCGCCGCCGCGCGCTTCCACGTCGTAGATATAAGTCGCCAAGCCGAGGAGAAACGGCATCGTTCGTCGCCTGCCGAGATAACCGTCGATGTGCCCTCGGTCGGGCAGGCGCCATTCGCGTTGGGGTTCGGGCAAGAGCAGGCGCAGGTTGCCGTCTTCGCCGCAGAAGTGCCCGCCGCCGAGTTGATCGACGATGGCTTTGACTTTGGGCTGGTGGACGAGTTGCGTTTTCGATGGCGAAAAGCGAAAGCCCCTGAGAATGGCGATGTCGGCGCGGTGTTGTGGCCGCGATCCCACGGCTTTTTGACCATCGGACAAATCGCCGAATTTGGCGCGAATTTGGGCACGCCAATCGGCCAACACAGATGGCGCGATCAGATCGCGGACGACGACATAGCCCGCTGTTTTGAACGCGGCGATCTGTTCGGGCGCGAGGGCCATAAGCGCGTACCTCCTGCAAAATTAACCGCGTTCTTTGAGGTCGTAAATCGCGATCATATAGGGGTGGTCGACGGAGAGCTGGGTGAGGGTCTCGGGGTTTTCAACGCGGCCGGCGGGGCGGATGTTTTCGCCTGTGATGCCCGCGGCTTCGTCGCCGATGTCCTTGCGACAGGCGTCGATTTTCGCCCTGAGTTCCCGCACGATGTCCGGGTGCCGGTCGCCGAGGTCGCGGGTTTCCCCGATGTCCGCTTCGAGGTCGTAGAGTTCCTCGCGTTCCCGATCGTCTTTGCGGATGTGGAGTTTCCACTTGCCGCTCCGCACGGCTTCGATGCTGTTGCGCTTGTAATAAAAAAAGGCTTCGTGTGGCGTTGTCGCGCCGTCTTCTGCGAACATGAGCGCGCCGATATCTTTGCCGTCGATGGTGCGATCCGCGGGCACGTCTGCGCCTGCGAGGGCCGCGAGGGTGGGATAGAGATCCATGGCCGACGCGAGTTCGCCGCAGACGCCGCCCGCGGGGATTTTGCCGGGCCAGCGCATGAGGCACGGGACGCGCTGACCGCCTTCCCAAGTCGTGCCTTTGGTGGCGCGCAATGGGTGGTTGCTGCCGCCCTCGTCGCGGGCGCGCGACCCGTTATCGCTGGTGAAGATGACGAGGGTATCGTCGTCGAGGCCCAGAGATTTGAGTTCGGCAAAAATGACGGCGGCGGCCCAGTCGATGCAGGCCACGGCCGCGCCGTACACGCCGTTTTCGGATTCGCGGACAAAGGCTTCGGGGGGATAGTGCGGCAGGTGGACGTGCATGTGCGCGAGGTACAAAAAGAAGGGTTGGTCCCTGTTGTCGCGCATGAACCGCACGCATTCTTCCGCGTAGCGCTCGGTGATCCCGCGCTGGTCGGGCTGCGCCTGGATGACGTCTTCGTCTCGCAACAAGGGCAATGGTGGGTATTTGTCGTCTTCTCGTTGCCGGCCCATGTCGTTGCTGTACGGAATGCCGTAGTAGCTGTCGAATCCGTGGCGCGTGGGCAGAAATTCTCGCTGATCCCCGCAGTGCCATTTCCCCACGATTTTGGTGGCGTAGCCCCGGGTTTTGAGGAGTTTGGCGATGGTGATTTCACTGGGATTGAGTCCGATGCCCTGACCGGGAAAGAGCACCCAGCGCCCATCGAACGCGCCAAAGCCGATGCGCGATGGATAGCAACCGGTGAGCATGGCCCCACGCGAGGGCGAACACACCGGAGACGCCATGTAAAAATCGGTGAATCGCATGCCTTCTTCGGCCATTTTATCGAGTGCCGGCGTTTTGTTGATGCGCGAGCCATAACAGCCGAGATCGCCATAGCCGAGGTCGTCGCAGTTGATCAAAATGATATTGGGTCGCATGGATGTCCTTTCGCAATGTGTCTGCAATGGGCTTTCGAGATGTCGCCATACACTATACTTTGTTCTGTCAATGGACGCAAGTTTCAACTAATTTGTGCTTTTTGCTTCTTTTTTCAAAGTAGCAATATCGCTCTTTTCTCGCTTGCAGTTTTGCGTCTTTTAGGCCATGATGCAAAATGAAAAATGAAATCTTAAAATCCGCGTATTTTATTGGCAGTGCTCGCCGCGACCTGCGAAAATTCCCAAAGCCGGTGCGAGATGACATAGGCTTTGATCTGTATCGAGTACAGTGTGGCATGACCCCGGCAACATCAAAACTACTCACGGGTTTGGAGGGTGTTATGGAACTTGTCGCACGTTACAATAAAGACACTTATCGCACGGTTTACGTAGCAAATTTTGGAGATGCCATCTATGTCTTGCACTGTTTTAAGAAAAAATCCAAACGGGGCAGGCGCACCCCGAAAGCAGACATGGATGTGATTCGGCAACGACTACGTCGGGCACAGGCACATCATACAGGAGCGTGAACGATGGCAAATACCATCAAAACTGTCGAGACAGTAAAAAAAAGCAGTGGCAATATTTTTGCCGATCTCAATGTCGATGACTCAGATGGCATGCGAGCAAAAGCCGAACTCGCATTGGCAATTCTCAAACTTATCGAAGATCGAAGGCTAACACAAATTGAAGCAGCCCAAATTCTCGGCACGGATCAGGCTCGTATTTCAAAACTGAAACGAGGTCGTGAACTTCGGCGATTTACTTTTGATCGCCTGATGGACTGGCTCATCAAACTCGATCAAAATGTCACCCTGACGGTAAAACAGAAATCTCAAAATGAAAAAAATGGCTATATCCAAGTCGCTATTTTCTGATTCCAGTCGAAAGCCGAGTTCCGCATGCCCGCGTCAAAGGAGGCGTAAATGGCTGTTGCGTTGAAATTCATCGCCACGCTAGAAAAAGGCGAGGTGTCGGCTCTGTACGCCCTGCCCGTGCGCGAATACCGAGAATTTGGGTCTCATTGTCTTTGACTGCTGGAAATGATACTGGATTGCGTTCCCGTGCCCGCCCTTATTTTTTGGAGTGATGCAATGGCGAATCATTCGAGTGCCCGCAGGGATTTTGGCGATCACATCGGCTTTATTTGGTCTATCGCCGAGCTGTTGCGGGGCAATTACAAGCAATCGGAGTATGGCAAGGTGGTGCTGCCGTTCACGGTTTTGCGGCGGCTCGACTGCGTGTTGGCGCCGACGAAAGACGCGGTGCAAGCCGAATTGGAAACCCTGCCCGCGGACATCAACGACATCATGCGCGAGGAAATTCTCAACCTCGCCAGCGGGCACGGCTTTCACGATACGAGTCCCTTCACGTTTGAAAAGCTCCTCGACGATCCCGACAACGTCGCGGCGAACCTGAACCGCATGATCAACGGGTTTTCCCGCGATGTGCGCGACATCTTCATCGACCGGTTTGGGTTGCCCGAACAAATCGCCCGCCTCGACCGCGACGACTTGCTCTATCTCGTCGTCAGCCGGTTTGCCCAAGCGGACTTGCATCCGGATCGGGTTTCCAATTTGCAGATGGGCTACATCTTCGAAGAACTCATCCGCCGATTCTCCGAGCAGAGCAATGAAACCGCAGGCGAGCACTTCACGCCCCGCGAGGTCATCCGCTTGATGGTCAATTTGCTGTTTCTCGAAGACAATGACGTGCTGACCAAACCCGGCATCATCCGCACGCTGTACGACCCTGCCTGCGGCACCGGGGGGATGCTCTCCATCGCCGAAGAATATCTCAGGGAACTCAACCCGCGCGCGAGTTTGATCGTCTTTGGGCAAGAGCTCAACGACGAGACGTATGCCATTTGCAAGTCGGATATGATGATCAAGGGGCAAAACGCCAAAAACATCCACCCCGGCAACAGCTTTACCGAAGACGGCTTGCCCGACGAAAAATTCGACTACATGCTGTCCAATCCGCCGTTTGGCGTGACGTGGAAAAATGTGGAAACCACCGTCAAGGACGAAGCGCGCGATCTCGGCGACAGGGGGCGTTTTGGCGCGGGCCTCCCCAGAGTCAGCGATGGATCCCTGCTCTTTGTGCAACACATGATCTCCAAGTTCAACGCCGATGGCGAAGTGTCTCGCCTCGCGGTCGTGCTCAACGGATCGCCCCTGTTTTCGGGCGCCGCAGGCAGTGGCGAGAGCGAGATTCGCAGGTGGATCATCGAAAGCGATTATCTCGAAGCGATCATCGCGTTGCCGCCCGATATGTTTTACAACACCGGCATCGCGACCTATATCTGGATCATCACCAACAAAAAGACGGCGCAGCGCGCGGGCAAGGTCCAACTGATCGACGCCACGGACTTTCACGTGCCCATGGCCAAGAGCTTGGGCAACAAGCGCAAGCGAATCTCGGATGAACAGATCGCCAAAATCACGCGCCTGTTTGGGGATTTTGCAGCGGTGAAAGGCCGGGTGAAAATTTTCGACAACATCGACTTTGGGTACCAGCGCGTCACCATCGACCGCCCGCTCAAGCTCAATTTTCAGGTCTGCGACGACCGCATCGCCATCCTCAAATCCACGCCCGTATTTGCCCGTCTGCCCAAAGAACACCAACGGCGCGTGCTCGCGGTTCTTTCGGATGACGCGCAGACGTACAAAAACCGCGACGCGTTCGCGGGCGTTCTCGCAGACGCTTTCACAAAGGCAGAGGTGAATCTCACCGCCACGCAGAAAAAGGCGATCTGCCACGCCTTGGGCGAGCGCGATGAAACCGCCGATGTTTGCACCGACCGCAAGGGCGATCCCGAACCCGATCCGGAATTGCGCGATTGCGAAAACGTGCCGTTGCGCGAAGATGTCGACGCCTACTTTGACCGCGAAGTGCGCCCGCATATTCCCGATGCGTGGATCGACCACAGCAAGACCAAGTTGGGCTACGAGATTCCCTTCAATCGCCATTTCTACGCATTCGCACCGCCCCGCGAATTGACCGCCATTGACGCGGATTTGAAAAACGCGACCGACCGCATTGCCGAGATGATCGGAAGGCTTTCCCATGTGTGACGCGGAGAACGACAAATGAGCTTTGAAAAATACGCAACCTACAAAGACAGCGGGACGGCGTGGTTGGGAAAAATCCCCGCGGGATGGACGACCAAGAAGTTAAAATTTGTCGCCACTATTCAACCGAGTAACATAGACAAAAAGAGCAAAGAAAACGAAGAACGCATACTGCTTTGTAACTATACCGATGTTTATTACAACGAAGAAATCACAGCCGATTTGCCCTTTATGAAAGCGACTGCATCCGATGCTCAGATCAGAAAGTTCACGCTGAAAAAAGGGGATATCATCATCACAAAAGACTCTGAAGACCCCAATGATATCGCTGTACCTGCTTATGTTCCGCAAGATTTGCAAGGCGTGGTCTGTGGGTATCATCTGGCTTTATTGAGACCGAAAGATGGGACATTTGGAGGGTTTCTGAAACGGGTTATGGATTCTCGATATGCGCGAAGTTTCTTTGCGACGAGAGCCAATGGCATAACGCGGTATGGGCTTGGAATTTATGCCATCAACAATTTCATACTCCCCATCCCTCCGCTCGAAGAACAACAAAAAATCGCCGCGTTCCTCGACAGAGAAACCGCGCAAATCGCCGCCCTCATTGACGAACAAACGCGCCTGATAAGTCTGCTCGGGGAAAAACGGCAAGCGGTCATCTCAAACGCTGTCACCAAAGGACTGAACCCAAACGCGAAAATGAAGGACAGCGGGATTGAATGGATCGGAGAAGTGCCCGCGCATTGGGAAGTGAAGAGAATCAAACATGTATGCTCGCGGTCTGGGCTTTATGGCGCGAATATCGCCGCCACTCACTACCGAGAAACGGGCATTCGCTTTCTGCGTACGACGGATATAACCGATGACGGAAAAATTAGAAAAGAGGGCGTGTTTCTGCCCGAAGAACTCGTCCGCGACTATATCCTGAATGATGGCGATATCCTCCTATCGAGAAGCGGCACGGTAGGTCGGTCATTTCTCTATCAATCGAAATTGCACGGCCCTTGCTCTTATGCCGGGTATCTCGTGCGTTTCGTTCCCAACCCACACACCTTGCCAAAGTATGTTTTCTTTTACACCAAGACCCATGCTTTCGAGAGATTTCTACGGCTAATGGCTATCTCTGCGACCATTGAGAACGTCAATGCCGATAAGTACGCGAATGCCCATTTGCCCGTTCCCCCATTTGAAGAACAAAAGGAAATCGCTGACTACCTCGACCGCGAAACCAAAAAGATCGACGCGCTCGTTGAAACCTGCGAAACCGCGATTGGGCTACTCAAAGAACGCCGAACCGCGCTCATCTCCGCGGCGGTGACGGGGAACATTGACGTGCGAAACGTAGGCTAAAGGAGGATAACATGAGCAAGACTTCTGATGATTCAGGGAAGATCAGTTGGTGGCCTTGGGTATTAGGGGTATTTGTTGTTTGGGGAGGCGTGACTTTCTTTCTATTTCCAAAATTGGTCGGTGACGTTGCGGTAAGAGGACAATGGGGAGATTCGTTTGGGATGATCAATGCCCTGTTTGCTGGGCTGGCTTTTGCAGGTGTCATTTATGCGATAATACTTCAGAATAAGGAACTTACATTTCAACGAGAGGAACTTAAACTTCAGCGGGAGGAATTAGCGAATACGCGAGAAGAAATCAGGGGGCAAAAGGAACAACTTAAGGCACAGAACCTGACGCTTCAGAAGCAGAATTTTGAGAGTTCCTTCTTCCAACTTCTCGGCCTGCACAATGATATTGTCAATTCAATGGAGGTTTCGGTCAACTCTAGTCTCACATATCAGGGGCGGAACTGCTTCGGTTTCCTGCTCGGAAGGTTTAGAAACAGCTACTCTGGAATATTAGAGAGTTCTGATAAGGCAAGACAATCGAGGCTTAAATGGATAGATGAGAAATATGAGAAGCTCTTTGCCAAATATCAGCAACAGGTTGGTTATTACTTTCGGTCCCTGTACAATTTCGTCAAATTTGTTGACCAAAGCGACTTCCCCAAAGACTATGAAGCCAAAAAGTTCTACACCAATCTCATTCGCGCTCAACTATCCAGCAATGAATTAGGGATTCTCTTTTACAACTGCCTGAGTGAACGAGGAGCCGAGTTCAAAAAGTTGGTTGAGAAATACGCCCTGCTTAAGGATATGGATTTCAAAGTGCTTATCAATGAGAAAGACAAAGGTCTCTACGACAAAAGTGCTTATGGCGAGTCCGCGTGAAGGGATGCGAGCAACTTGCGGATGGGGCATGTTTGGCTACTTTGTTCAATAAGTACTCTGTGAATTAAATAATTTGGAATATCAATCTTTTAAGAACGTGCTGGACGTGATGCCGTACAGTACATCAAATAAGCCCTTGCCAACCGTGCCATCCCAAAAGCCCATCAACAAAAGCCATCAGGCACAGCGCGCAAGTCCGTCTCGCAACCCACATCCATTTTGCAACACACCTTGCAGGCTGTCTCATGTCGTCCTGCTACAAAAGCGATTTGCGCTGTGCCTAGCCCCTCGGCGCATGAGAGCGGCATTTTTTGCCTACTTTTTGTTGCTGTTGACAAAAAGTAGGTCGCCGAAGGCATCGAAGGCAACCCACGATGCTTTTGGACCAAACGCTTTAGAAAAGCGAGCCATACGGGTGCTGATTTGTGCGTATCAAAATTGAGAATAACTTAATTTACGCGGTCAAACGACGACATTCGATGGAGGCGACCTGCATGAGCCATGTCAAATTTAGGGTTCGCATTGAACAAGACGAGGACGGCATTTTTGTGGCTGAAGTGCCTGCGCTACCGGGATGTATTTCGCAAGGCGAAACGCGGGACGACGCCTTGGCAAATGCCGAAGAAGCGATTGCCCTGTACATCGAAAGTCTGGAAGCCCACGGCGATCCAATTCCCCCGTCTATATACAGAGGAATTGTGGTTGGTTGAGCGGGCCGTTCGCTTGCATCGTTGGATGGTTGTTCCGACATTGCCATCAAAGCATGTGCTGACGCGGAGTTAGCCGAGATGAGGGAAAGACGCTCAAAAATAATCGATCTGTTCAGCGGTGCTGGCGGGTTCGGCTTGGGTGCGAAACGGGCTGGATTCGACATAGCGGGATCCGTAGAGATCGACCCACAGGCGGTTTCAGTCCACGAGCAAAATTTCCCCAACTCGCCGCTTTGGAAGCGAGACATCTCCACCGTATCGGGAATGGAACTGATGCGAGCATTCGGCCTCAAAGTCGGCGAGGTGGACGGCATCATCGGCGGCCCGCCGTGTCAGGGCTTTAGCCATATCGGTCACAGAGACAGCCGCGACCCGCGCAATCAACTGTTCATTCACTTTTTTGAAATCGTCAACGAGGCGACGCCAAAATTCTTTCTCGCTGAGAATGTGCCGGGAATTTTGAGCAAAAAGAACGCTCAAATTGTCGAACAGGCCCTCGCTACGGTGATGTGTAAATACGAAATTTTGCCACCTATAAAACTGATCGCCAAACAATTCGGCGTTCCCACGACGCGAGAAAGGGTATTTTTCTATGGCTACTTATCCAGCCAAATGGATCCCATTCAGGCGACGGAGTTTGTGCCCAAAAATGCAAAACCCGTCTATGTGCAAGACGCATTGAAAGGGTTGCCAAAAAAGATAGACCCTTTTTGGCTTCGGGAAGAGGACGGATGGAAAAAAATTGAACGAGCAGTGGAAGGCGTTTTTGGAGAGAACTTGTACGGCAATATTCCCGATGGGGTCGGGCACGAAGAAGCGATTGTACGTCTGCGAGAAAAGAGCGAAGTATCGGGATGTCTCGGAACGCGCCATACCAAACCAGTCGCGGACAGGTACGCCAAAGTTAAACAGGGTGGAGTGGATCGGATTTCAAAAAGCTACCGTCTAAAACCCGATGGATTTTGTCGAACCTTAAGGGCCGGTACCGGCAGCGACAAGGGCAGTTATCAAGCGGTTCGCCCCTTGCATCCCACGGAGAACCGAGTCATAACCCCCCGAGAAGCGGCAAGGCTGCAAGGCTTTCCGGATTGGTTTCAATTCCACCCCACAAAGTGGCACAGCTTCAGGCAAATCGGAAACAGCGTCAGCCCCATTCTCGCAGAATATATCTTGCGTGTCGTCAAAAACGCATGCTAAAGGAGGCCGAGATGGCAAACACAAACAGCAAGTACGAACCAGTCAATGCCGCTCCTGTCAAATCGTTTTTCGTTGAAATGTTGACGAGAGACATCGAGTTGGTCGATTCGATTCTGGATCTGCTGGACAACTGCGTCGATGGGATTTTGCGCGCAAAGAAAACGAGTGCAGAAGAAGAAAAGCCTTACGAGGGTTTCAAGGCTGAAATCGCATTTGATGAAACCTCGTTTTCCATTTCGGACAACTGCGGTGGGATTCCCTGGGACCTTCACAGCTATGCGTTTCGGATGGGGAAAGACGACCGGAATAGAGACGATAATTTGCCAACTGTTGGCGTGTATGGCATAGGCATGAAAAGGGCCATTTTTAAGATTGGCAAACGATGTTTAATATCGACTCAAAATAAAGGCGACTGTTATGGCGTTGAGATAACGCCAGAATGGATAGCAGATCCGACCGACTGGCATCTGCCCGTCTCTGAATCGCCTCAACGCGAGACAGAAGATGGAACGACTATTGTCATCGACGAATTGAATGAGAGCATTGGGACACTCTTTGGTGAGGATCGAGAAAATTTTACCAGTGAATTAATCCAAAAAATTCAGACGCATTACGCTTTTATTCTCGATAAGGGGTTCCGTGTCGAAGTCAATGATGTGCGCGTCGTGCCTGAACCGACCAAGTTGGTTTTTAATGAACAGGGAACGGATACCGCGATAAGGCCATACATTTATCAATCTGAGGTCGATGGCGTTAGCGTTTTCTTAACGGTGGGATTTACGAGACCCATCCCCTCTCAAGAGGAAGTCAATGATGAGCAAGAGGAAAAGCAATATTCGTCAATGGATGCGGGTTGGACGATAATTTGCAATGATCGCGCTGTTTTATACTGTGACCGCACGGAACTTACGGGGTGGGGCGAGACAGGTGTGCCGAGATACCACACGCAGTTTATCGCTATTGCAGGCATTGTCGAGTTCAAGAGCAATGATGCCTCAAAACTTCCCACGACGACCACCAAAAGGGGCATAGATGCGTCTTCGCCCCTCTATTTGCAGGTCAAAAATAGGATGCGAGAAGGGATGGCTGTATTTACCAATTACACGAACAAATGGAAGGGAAAGGCGGATGAAGCGCAGGAACACATAGATTCGGGGAAACGATATACTTTAGATGAAATAAAAACGGGATCTGAAAATTTGCGACTGAACACCGTTAGGTCAGGATTGGAGGGGGAGCGATTCATGCCGAAACTTCCGCAACCCAAACCGGAGCCATCGACAAAGAAACACATAGCATATACCAAGGATTCAGACGAAATACAGGTTGTCCAAGACTATCTTTTTGGTGACGAGGAAGTTAAACCCGCTCGAGTTGGAGAGAAATGCTTTGATGAGATGTTGAAGGAGGCCCAACAATGAGACGACCCCCTCCTTACCATCTGAGAGTGAATAAAGCGATTGATAGGTTTCTTCTGATCGAAATTATCGACATACTCAAAAGGCATTGTGACGACATATCTGATTATACCTACTATGGATTTGGTGGGCCTTTTTTAGAGGATTGCAGACTGATTCATAGTCGCTATCCAGAAATCAAGATCGTCTCTATTGAGACAAATCAGCAAATTTTTAAAAGGCAAGAGTTCCATCGGTTCTCAAAAAATTTGGATCTGAGACATGAAAATTCTAATAGTTTTCTCGCGAACTTCTCAAGTGATGGAAAGGAAATTTTTTGGTTTGATTATACCGATCTAAAATTTAGACATTTCGACGAGTTCATGAACATTTTAGGAAAGGTATCGGAAAATAGCGTCGTCAAAATTACCGTCCGAGCAGAACTGCCCCCAAATGGCGTATCTGCGTGGGAAAAATTTCAACGAGAATACGGTCAAATATTGCCGGAATTAGCACG
The DNA here is from genome assembly GCA_965242535.1 of Candidatus Latescibacterota bacterium. Taxonomy (GTDB): domain Bacteria; phylum Latescibacterota; class UBA2968; order UBA2968; family UBA2968; genus VXRD01. Next base: position 1,269,147 of record OZ251458.1, on the reverse strand, counting down.
GCAAACAGCGATTAAGAGGCCATCTCCTTTTCTTGAACTATTGCAGGACATGTTCCAAATAGCGTCGCAACAAGCCCTTCCTGCATCAGGTGAAAGTGTCTTTCAACTTTTAGATTTATCGCATTACAACGACCAGACCGAAATGTTGAGCATAACGGGTATGGTTTGTAATAAGCGTAATGTCTCGAAAATTCTGCAGTGGTTCAAAAATTCGGCGTTTAGCAATTTTGACTGGCAGGCATCTCGTAAAATCGACGTCCCTATCTTGAGTACCAAAGAAAGATTGCATCTTGAAAAGTACCTGCCGACAAAACAAAAAACAGGCCGTTCTCTTGCACACGCTTTGGGATACAACATAGATATAAAAACAAAAAACCTTGAAAAAATGAAGCAATATGAAGAATTTTATCCGTATTATCCCTACTTTGCGCGAGTATCGCCCTGATCGTCGTTCGGGCAAAGCGGCGATTGATGAGCCGTTGCGTCTTGGGAATGAGAGTTTGCAATGACCACCAAACCCACATTGGAAAGAGATTTTGAGGCCGCGATTGAGGCGTGGTTGGTCGAGCGGGCCGGGTATGTCAAGGCCGACAGCGGGCAGTTCGACGCGGCATTGGGCTTGGACAAACGCACCTTGCTCGCCTTTCTCAAAGCCACGCAGGCCGATGCGTTAGACGCCCTCGCGCTCAGCTATGGCAACGCGATTGAAGATGCGGTGGTCAAACGCATCGCCGCCGAGTGCGATGCCCGCGGTCTGCTCGACGTGGTTCGCAATGGGGTGCGCGACCGTGGGCAGCATCTCCGCTTGGCTTATTTTCGCCCGCCGACCCGTTTGAATCCCGACACAGAGCAACGCTACGATCAGAATCGCCTCACCGTGATGCGGCAGGCGCGCTACGACTTGGACAGCAACCGCGTCATCGACATGCTCTTGTCTCTCAACGGCCTGCCCATCGCCACAGTCGAGCTCAAAAACGCCTTCACGGGCCAGCGCGTAGAGGATGCCGTTCGCCAATACGTCAAAGACCGCGTGCCCACTGCGAGAACACCCCTGCTCCAGCACAAAAAGCGCGCCCTCGTGCATTTTGCCGTGGATACAGACGAAGCGTACATGACCACCCGATTGGCAGGCGACAAAACCTTCTTTTTGCCCTTCAACGCGGGCAACAATGGGGGCAAGGGCAACGCAGACGATCATTCGCATCAAACGGGATACAAAACCGGCTACCTGTGGGAAGAAATCTGGCAGCGCGACAGTTGGATCGACATCATCCATCGCTTTATCCACCTGCAAGCCGAGAAAACGACGGACGTCGCCAGCGGCAAAACCACCACCAAAGAGACCCTCATCTTTCCTCGGTACCACCAACTCGCCGCGGTCCGCGCCCTAATCGCAGACACGCGGGCCAAAGGCGTGGGCCACAACCACTTGATCCAGCACAGCGCGGGATCGGGCAAAACCAACACCATCGCTTGGCTCGCCCATCAACTCGCCAGCGCGCACGACTCGGCAGATCGTCCCATCTTCGACTCGGTGGTCGTGGTTTCGGACCGCCGCAACTTGGACAAGCAGTTGCAGGACAACATCTATCAGATCGAGCACAAGCGGGGCGTGGTTGCCAAAATTGACGAAGACCGCAATTCGACCGATTTGGCGGATGAACTCAACAAGGGCACCAAGATCGTCATCACGACCCTGCAAAAATTCTCTTTTTTGATGGACAAGGTCCGCGATCTGTCCCAGCGAAAATTCGCCGTGATCGTGGATGAGGCCCACAGCAGTCAAAGTGGGCAAAGCGCGGGCAATCTGCGCCGCGTATTGGGCACGGGACGCGCGCCGCTCGACGACGCCGAACGCGCGGATCCTCCCGACATGGAAGACCTCATTCTCGCAGAAGCCAAAAGCCGAGGCCCGCAACCCAACCTCAATTTCTATGCGTTCACGGCAACGCCGAAACACCGAACCCTCGAAATGTTCGGGGTGCGCGATGAGGCGGGCAAGCCGCAGCCGTTTCACCTCTACGCCACGCGCCAAGCCATTGAAGAGGGCTTTATCCACGACGTGCTCGCGCACTACACCACGTACAAGACGTATTACAAATTGTCCAAAGCGATTGAAGGCGATCCCGAAGTGGATGAACGCAAGGCGAAAAAGGCCATCGCGCGGTTCATGAGCCTGCATCCCCACAACCTCGCGCAAAAAACGGAAATCATGGTCGAGCACTTTCGCGCCCACACCTGCCGGAAGATCGACGGCATGGCCAAGGCCATGCTCGTCACGTCCTCCCGCCTCCACGCGGCGCGCTACAAACGGGCTTTTGACCGCTACATCGCCGCAAAGGGCTACGCGGACCTCAAAACACTGGTGGCATTTTCCGGTGGCGTCGACGACCCGGACGAGGCGGGCGTGCAGTACACGGAAGCCGGGATGAACGGCATTGGCGAACGCGAATTGCCCGGGCATTTTGCCACCCCCGACTATCGAATTTTGATCGTCGCGGAAAAGTACCAGACCGGATTTGATCAACCGCTGTTGCACACCATGTTTGTCGATAAGCGGTTGGCGGATCTGAAAGCCGTGCAAACGTTGTCTCGCCTCAACCGCACGACAGCGGGAAAAGTCGATACCTTTGTGCTCGATTTTGTCAATGGGATGGACGAAATCAAAGATGCGTTCAAACCGTATTTCGAACGGACGGAAATCCACGAATCCACAGATCCCAACCGCCTCTACGCCTTGGACGCAAAACTGAAAAGCGCGGACGTATTGCGAGATGGGGAAATCGACGAATTTGCACGCACGTACTTCAAACCCCAAGCGCTTCGAACCGGTCACGATCACGGTCGACTCAACAAATGGATCGATCCCGCAGTGGAACGCTTCAAACGAGCCTACGGCGTTCCCAACGCGGATGGGGACGCGTACACCGAAGAAGGCGAAGGGTTCAAAAGCACCATGCACAGCTTTGTGCGTCTGTATGGCTTTTTGAGCCAAATCATCCCTTGGCAAGACCGCGCGCTGGAAAAACTCTACGCGTACGGGCGGCACCTGCTCGCCAAATTGCCGCGCCGCCCGAACGAGGGCATGCTGGCACTCGCCGCCGAAATCGACCTCTCGCACTATCGCAACGAGCTGACCTTTGTAGGCAGTGGGGCATTGGACGCATCCGAAACGGAACCGGTCTATGGCGCGGCCGAGGTCGGCACGGCAAAACCCAAAGGCGATCACACCGCGCCGCTATCGGCCATTATCGAAACCGTCAACGCGCGGTTTGGCACGCATTGGACGGATGCGGATACGTTGTGGCTCGATCAAATATCGGGCGATATGGCCCAAGACGCGCGCCTCATAGAACAGGCCAAGGCCAACGCCATTGGGCAGTTTAAGCAGGTTTTTGAGCCAAAAGTGATGCGGGCCTTTGCGCGGCGGCAGGGCCGAAACCAACAGCTCATCGACGCCTTCACCGCCAACACCGCCCTGCGCGACCTCATTTTGGACGCCTTGCTCAGGCAGGTCTATCACAGGGCCCGAAAGCGATATTGACGAGGCGATCAACCATTTCTTTGAAAGCCATTTTAAGACAAAGGCCCCTCGCGGTTGGGCAAATCGCATGACACCGAAAGGAATTGCAATGTATTTGTATGGGATTCGGAATACCAGTTTGAAGATGGATTGGGGGAAAGATGCCTTTGCCGCGGCCGGGGCTATGGGCTTTGACGGCGTGGAGATCGTGCTGCGAGAGGAAGACCGGTTGGACTGGCTGTCGACCGCGGCGGGCGAGGAAGAGGTCGGGCGATGGGTCCAGGAGACGGGCGCGCAGGCGTGTTCGATCAGTTTTGCCCTGTTTCGGGAATACAAGGGCAACGAGGCAGATTCCGCGGTGCGCGACCGCGTGGTGGAACTCGTGCAAAAGGCGATTCGGGCGTGCGAGGGCATGGGCGGCGTCGGGATTTTGCTCCCGTATTTTGACGCGGAGAACATCGACATGCCGCGCCAATACGTGGACTTGCTGATCGAAGACCTGAAGCGATGCGCGCCCCTCGCCGAGGATTTGGGCATCAAAGTCGCGCTGGAGACCAGCTTTTCAACCGGCCTGTTGCGAACGATTTGCGATGGCGTCGGCTCCGAGATGATCGGCGTGTACCAAGACACGGCCAACGCGCTGATCTACGGGCACGGCTCGGTCGCCATGCTCGCGGCACTGCCCGAACACACCAAGCTGATCCACCTGAAAGATACGCAACGGTCCGACTTGGGCGAAGGCGGCGTAGATTTCCCCGCGTGCCGAGATGCGATCGCAAAAATCGGGTACGAGGGCTGGTTGATCTTTGAAACGCCTGCGGGAGACGATCCCATCGCATCGGGTGAGAAAAATTTGGCATTCGCAAAAGCGATGTTTGGGTAACGCAATATTCGATGCAAATGACATCTCTTTGGAGAGGTCTCGCCCGTCCTCGTGACGCATGCGAAAGAACAGCGCGTTGGCTACCAGTTCTAATGCCAGCCGATCCGCAATGCACAGGCTCCGACCCTATCTCGGGCTGGAGCTTGTCGCGTGTCTAGCGGTCGGCGATCAGACCATCGATCTCCGCCATGGGATGGCGGGCCGGGTCACTCACCACTGATTTTTATGCCCATTCAAATCCAAATCTGCGACACGGCGGACGAAGTTGCGCGCATCGCCGCGTCGGAAATCGCCGAACTCATCCGCCGAAAGCCCGATGCCGTGCTCGGTTTATCGACCGGCGCGACCCCGGTGAAAACCTATGCCGAACTCATCCGCGCCCATCGGGATGGCCTGAGTTTTGCGCGTCTGACCACCTTTAATCTCGACGAGTACCACGGCTTAGGCGGCGATCGCGGCCAGAGCTACCGCCATTTTATGAATCACGAGTTCTTTGCCCATACGGATATTCGGCTTTGGAACACGCATATCCCCAATGGCGCGGCGGTCGATCCCAACTGCGAGTGCCGCGCTTTTGAAGCCAAAATTCGCGCGTGTGGGGGCATCGACCTGTGGCTGCTCGGCATGGGGCGCAACGGACATATCGCGTTTAACGAACCCGGCAGTGCGCCCGATTCTCGCACCCGTCTCGTCGATCTAACGGAAGACACGCGGGCGACCAACAGCCGCTTTTTCGCGCAGCTCGACGCCGTGCCCAAACAGGCCCTCACCGTGGGGATCGCCACCATTTGCGACGCCAAACGCATTCTCCTTTTGGCAACGGGCAAAGTCAAAGCGCGCGCCGTCACCCGCGCCGTTCACGGCCCTCCGCATTCGGACTGTCCCGCGAGTTTTTTGCAGACGCATCCCGATTGTACCTTTATTTTAGACCGAGAAGCCGCTGCGGGGGAATAGATTCCGCCGATCACTTTGATAGAAAGGTCACGCCATGAAAAAAACCCTCGCCATCCTCGAAGGCGACGGCATTGGGCCTGAAATTATGCGCGAAGGCGTCAAAGCCCTCCGCACCATCGAAAAAAAATTCGACCACGAATTTGCGATCGAATACGCGCCCTTTGGCGCGCGCGCGTATTTTGACGAAGGCCATCCTTTTCCCGATCGCACAAAAGCGATCTGCGACCGCGCAGACGCCATCATCAAAGGGCCCGTGGGGCTTTCGCTCGAAGAAATGTGCAAAATCCCATCCGACTCGAGCCCAGAACTCGGCGCGATCTTGCCGTTGCGAAAGCGGTTCAACACCTATGCCAACTACCGCCCGATCCGATTGCCCAAATCCCTCGCCTCATTCTCGCCCCTGCGCGACAGCGTCATCAAAGATGGCATCGACATTCTCATGATTCGGGAACTCGTGGGCGGCATTTATTTCGGCGACAAAGAAGAAGGCGCGGTCACGGGCATGAAATACGCGCGCGACGACTGCATCTACACCGAAGCGCAAGTGCGCGCCATTGGCGGCGTCGCATTTGGCGAAGCCCGCCGCTTGGGCGCCACCTTGACCCATGTCCACAAAGCCAATGTGCTGGCGACCTCGCGGTTTTGGAACGCCATCATTGAGGATATGTCCAAAGAATACGACGATGTCGAATGCGTCCCCATCCTCGTGGACAACGCGGCTTTTCAACTCGTCAAAAATCCCACGCAGTTCAACGGCGTCATGCTCCTCGAAAACATGCAGGGCGACATTCTCACGGATCAGGCGGGCGGCCTGCTCGGATCCTTGGGATTGATGCCCTCGGCGTGTATCGGCCCGGAGAAAGGCTACGTCGAACCCGCGCACGGGTCGGCCCCGGACATCGCCGGTCAAAACATCGCCAATCCCTATTCCATGATCGGCAGCATCGCATTCCTCCTCGACAAATGCTTGGGCCTCAAAGAAGAATCCGCGGCCTTGTGGAAGGCGATGTTCGACATTCTCGAACGGGGATACGCCACTTCCGAACTCGCCAGCGAGACGACCGATCCCAAACGCGTACTTTCCACCAGCGACTTCGGCGATCTGGTCGTGGATATTTTGAGTCAGTCTTAAAACAGAACAAGGAGATTTCCCATGAGCGATATCCTCGCCTACATCGGCACCTATACCCGCGAGGGCAGCAAAGGCATCTACATCCACCGCTACGACGCGGACACAGGCGCGCTGACCCCCGTCGGCAGCATCGAAAGTGAAAATCCCTCCTTCCTCGCCATCCACCCCAGCGGTCGCTTTCTCTATGCTGTCAATGAAGTGGGCGAATACGCGGGCGAGCAGGCGGGGGCGATCAGCGCGTTTGCCATCCGCGGGGACGACCTCACCCTCATCAACCAGCAATCCACAAAAGGCACGGGCCCGTGTCACGTCAGCATCGACGCCACGGGCCGGTATGCCGCGGTCGCAAATTACGGCGGCGGCAGCACCTGTCTGTTGCCCATCGCCGAAGATGGCGCCTTGGGCGAGGCATCGGATTTTGTCCAGCACGAGGGCAGCAGCGTCAACCCGCAGCGGCAGCGAGGGCCGCACGCCCATTCTGCCAACATCTCGCCCGACAACAAATACGTCTATGTCGCGGACCTGGGGTTGGACAAAATTTTGATTTATCAACTCAATCTCGAACGGGGCAAACTCATCGCAGGCGATCCGCCATCTGTTTCTGTCGCACCCGGGCAAGGGCCGCGCCATTTTGCCTTTCACCCCGGCGGGCGATACGCCTATCTCATCAACGAAATCGGCAATACCATCGCGGTCTATGCCTACGACGCGGGCACAGGCGCCTTAACCCCGCGCCAATCCATCGCCACCTTGCCCGACGATTTCTCGGGCACCAGCCACACGGCGGATATCCACGTCACCGCGGACTTTGTGTACGGATCGAACCGCGGGCACGACAGCGTGGCGATCTTCGCCATCGACAAATCCACGGGCGCCCTCGCGCCGGTCGGTATCCATCCCACCGGCGGACAAACCCCGCGCAACATCGCGCTGTCCCCGGATGGCGACCACCTGCTCGCCGAGAATCAGGCCAGCGGCACTATCGTCTCTTTCGCCATCGACCGCCAAACCGGGAAATTGACGGAGACGGGACATACTGTGGATGTGCCCCTCCCCGTCTGCCTGAAATTTTTGCAGCGATGAGTGGCGCGAATAACGGGCGTTTTGAAAATCATCTCGGGGGTTGAATCTGAAATGGGTTGCCATTGGACGGTGGCAACCCATTGTGTTTGGGTTTCATTTTTTGATTTACCACGAATGCACCATGTGGCCGTTGCCGGGGAAGTAGATGTGATCTACGAGCGTGGAGAGGCCGACGCCTAGGGTATAGCCGATCAAAAGCCCGGTGAAAAAGGGTTGCAAATTGCGGTAGAGGCGAATGCCGCCGATACGCAACACGATGGACTTGAACGCCCAGACGAGAAAGACCGTGAACGCGGTGACCCGGACCGGATAGACATAGCCCACGGTAAACCCGACCGGATGCAGGGGCCATCGCGCAAACCGCAGGCGCATCAGGCTCAAAAACAGCGTGCCGAGCGCGCCCGCGGCCAAAAAACGCCATTCAATGCCCCCCAAGAAAGGCGGCTCGGACGCCCAAGAGACCACGCGGTCGAACATGCGCTGGCTGTACCCGCCGAAGACAAAGACGTGGCGGATGTTGGCGGCGCCTGTCGCGCCATAGCACAAATTGAGCGTGTACCCAACCGAAACGACAAAGCCGACGATAAACGCGAGGGTGAGGGCCGCGACCATGCGGTTGCGCGGCCATTGAAAGGCATCGTGGATTTTGGCTATGTGCGCGACCGAGGGCAGGGCGTATTCCCGGTGGCTCTCCACGCTGTTGGCCGCCAACGCCATCCCCACGTGATCCGGGGTTTGCACGCCTGTGCCGAGCGCGGCCGCGGCGAGTTCCTGCGTCCGCAACGGGGTTTCCACGTACACGAGGCCGGTTTCCGCGACGATTTTTGCCAGGCCGATAAAGTAGATCAACAGCAGGCCGAGTTGCATGGCAATGCCCAACGACGAGATGCCGAGCGCGTACATCCACGCACTCGCGTAAATCATGGAGACGGCCAAGCCGATGAGCGCGGTGCGGTAAGACAGGAGTTCGGCCTCGTCATCTGAATCGGCGCGCCACGCAGCGCGGATAACGGCCCCGATGTGTTGCCGCGCCATGAAGAGGCCAAACAGGGCGAATGCCGCGAACCCGCCTACTTGCTGGAGCAACAAGCCGCTGCCAAAATCCTTGCCCACCGCGACGCCAAACCGGTTCAAGACCCCAATTTCGATCAGCGACAAGACGTGGAACAACCACACGGAGAGCAGGACTTCGAGGTTGGTGAGATACCCAAAGGCCGCCATGACGAAGTTGAACTTGATTTGGAGCGGCGGAAAATCGGGACCAAATGAGATCGCGGTGCGATAGGTGGGGCCAATGGGCAGAAAGGGCAGGTTGTGCCAGAACAGGGGCAGGATATTCCAAGTCAAAACGAACGCGGCGATGCCGAACCCGGCCCAGAACAATCCGTTTTTGAGGAAGCCGATCCGCCCCGACGCCGTGTCTCGAATCATCAGGGTGGGCAACTGCGCCAAGGGAAACGCGAGGCGTTCGTATTCTACCCATTGCTTGCGTAAAATGACCGCGATGCAAAAACACGCGATGAACAGCGCGAAAAAGAACGTGAACCACCAAAAGAGCGGCCCTGCCCACACTTGCCACGGAATCGACAGATGCGCGGGCAAGCCCTCCCACAGGTGGGTGATGTCCCCGGCCCGATCGCTCGGCACGGCCCAGGGCTGGAGGTGTTCATGCGTAAATTCCGCCCATCGGTTTTCCGGCGTGGCTTTGTAATACGGGCTGGCGAGCACCGCGATCAGGCGCCCCGCGACATTTTTTGTCGGAAACACGCTGCCGATGAAGCCCATGCACAGGACGAGCCCCAACTCGCCGGGGCGGAGCATCCAATCGCGCCGAATTTTTTTGAGGAGTGGATTGAGGAAAAAGATGAGGAGAAACGGCAACCACAGCGACATGGGCATGTGGCCGAGCGAAACGCGGGATGCGCGCAGGCGATAGGTCGTGTCCGTGGCGAACCAGCAGATCGCGACGGTGAGGATCAAACCGACGACAATGGCGCGCGTGGTGATGTGGCGGGCGGGTTCGCTCTGCGGTGTGGGATCGGATGCGTTCATAACTTTCTTTGGGTTGCGCGTTGACGGGCGAGTAATATGCGCGAGATGGATAGCTGGCGCAATGCTTTACATGATTTGAAGCAGAAAAAACAGTATCAACGCCGACCACCAACCGCTTTTCAAAAAGGAGCAGATATGGGCAAATTCAAGTTGGCTTGTCATTTGATTCAATTTCGGGGGGAGCAGCACGAGAATCCCGAAAAGGTGTTGGCAGAAGTCGCCGAAGCCGGATGGGATGGCGTGGAAGGGCTGAAAATCGAAACGGGCGACGATCTGGTCGATAAGGCCAATCTGGCGAGAAGCCATGGCCTGCATCTGGTCAACGTGGGCGGGCCGACCCCGCTGGATCGAGTGCGCTACAACATCGCATTGGGCAACGAGGCCGCAGAAGTGCCCTCGCTCAGGCGTGCGATGTGGGGCGGCGACGCGCCGACCGATGCGGATATCGAAAACGCGGCGCGCACGCTGGACGACCTGCTGGCCTATTGCACCGCGCACGATGTGAAGGGCTTTCACCACGCGCACATGCGAACCCTGATCGAGACCGTCGAAGACGCGGAAAAACTGATGACCGCCGCGGCCGATTTGTGGTTGCTCTACGACACCGGTCACCTCTTGGCATCGGGCAGCGATCCCATGCGCGTGTTTGACAGCGCGCTGTTGCGAGATCGCATTGGGCACGTGCATTTGAAAGATGTCCACGCCGATGCCCCCGCGACGTGGAACCACCGCAATGGGCAGTTTAACGCAGAAGCGCGATTCGCAGAACTCGGCGCGGGCAACCTCGGCTTTGACGCAAAAGCCACATTGGAAAAGCTGGAAGAAGTGGGCTATGACGGCTGGGTATCCGTCGAACTCGACCGCCCCTATCCACCCAAATCCGCAGCAGAAGCGGCAAAATCCAACCGCGATTACCTGCACGGCATTGGGTACTGAAATACGACATACGACAAAACACGAGCCCGAGTTCATCGCGAACCCGGGCTTTTTGTTTGGCGTGAGCGGACGAGTTTTAATCCGCGTAATCCGCGACGACCTACAGTGCGTCACGCCACAGCATATTCAACGGCTTTGGGATTCTCCACGCGCAAAGACGCATCCAAAATTTCAAGCCCAACGACATTGCCATCCCTGTCATAATCCAGAATGACGCCCGGCTTTTCTTCATCGCTTTCCTCTATCGGCGTGTCTTTCAAAATGATACGCAACACATCGACTTCAGAATCGTAGTTCACTTTCATGCGGGCCTCCAACGACCACTAACCACTGACCGGTTGGGGGATGGACACGAGGACAGGCACGGGGGCCTGTCCCTACGATGGATGAGCTGGAACGCACGGGGGTATGGGTGAGGGTTGCGAGCCGACCACTGACCTGTTGGGGAATGGACACGAGGACAGGCACGGGGGCCTGTCTCTACGATGGATGGGGTTGGAACGCACGGGGGTATGGGTGAGGGTTGCGAGCTGACCTCTGACCACTTGGAGAATGGGTGCGAGGACAGGCACGGGGGCCTGTCCCTACGATTGCGATTGCCTCTTCCCTCTCCCGTCTCACCTCTCCCGTCTCCCGTCTTCCCGGTTCATTCGAGATTGGCGGAAAACGGTTGGCCTTTGATGTATTCTTCCATGAAGTCGTAGTCTGGTGTTTCGCGTTCCGCGACTGGCAATTTGATTTTTGACGCTTTCAATCTCGTCTGGCTGCATTTTCTGCCATAGTTGTACCGATACTGTTCGATATTGAGAAGGGTTACGAGGAACAGGGCGATGTACGCGTTCATCTCGAACTTGGGGATCAATTTTTCAACGTGATCGGATGCTGAAAACGGGTCTTTTTGGTACGCACAATATCCCAACACCGCGCTGTCGACCGTCAATACGCCGCCATCTTCGGTTGCGATGCGGTAAAAACCAGCGACACCATTATTCGTCGCTTGTGTGGTGACGTAAGGATCGTCTCCTTCACCTGCGAGTTTCAAATCGCCGATAGGCGTCGTTTTGCTACCCGTAATGTCAAATAAATCGGTCAGGGGAAACCATTGCCAATGTTCTGTATTCAGAGCGATTGGATCGCCACAGGCTTTGTCGTTGACACTCCGACGAGCGCGGTTGCCAAACAAGTACGTGGCATACTCGTGTAGCGTATTTTCAAATAGATCGTCGGAGACGATGGCGTAATCCGTCTCCATATACGCTTCTGCCGCCCACTCGTCTTTGTGCGTTAGCCCGACATTCACACTCATCCCGGGTTTTGATTTGCGGTTGATGTACAGGTCGAGCCACTCGCGCTTTTTCTCGGGCCATTGTCCCAATGCGTCCGTTCGTCCCCCTACCCTCTGTTTGACAAACCCGTCATCTTTGAAGTAGCCGAGAAAGACCTCTTTATTGGGGGGATGGGGACGATGAGCCGTGAATATCACGATGCACGACACGACGCTGACTTTGGAATTAAAGAAAAGCTCGTCGGGCATGGAACAAACGGCTTCTAGGGTGTGATTTTGCATCAATTTTTCTTTGAGCAAGGCTTTCGGGCCTCGCGTTGCCAAAGCGCACGACATGGGTACAATTGCCACGCAGGTCGCGCCATGCGCGAGACATTCCAAGTTGTTGTGCACAAATTCGAGTTCTTCCCCGTCATTATTTTCCGCCTTATACGGTGGATTGAGCAAGCCGACCGTCGGGCTTTTTTTTTGCATTTCTCGGATGATGTTTCCGTCAAAACAATCGCCACAGTAGATATTCGATTTCCCGTCTTGGTGGATGTACATGTTGGAAACCGCTAAGGAATAGATATGAGCCTGAAATTCAACGCCGAAAAGCTGGGATTGCTTAATGCGTTTTTCCGTTTCGATAGACCCGGGCGCGCTTTCGATCATGCGTTTCATCGCACCGATGAGGAAACCGCCGGTACCCGTGCAATTATCATAGACGATCGAATCGGGGTTGACGTGTGCCAAATCCGCAAAGAGTTCTGTAATGTGCGGCGGCGTGAGAACGATGCCGAGGCTTTTGTCGCTGTTGGCATATTTGAGAAATTCCACGTACAAATTGCCGAGTACGTCCCGGTATTTGTGGTTTTTGATGAAGGAAGTGACCTCGGTATCGATGAGTTGAACGATCTCTTTCAACGCATTTGCCTTTCCCATCAAACCCGTCTCGGTTGGCAAAAAACCAAACTGTTGCGCCAAAATGGGCAATCCTCCAACACTCGCATCTTGCAACTGCGCCAGTGCTGCATCTGCGATCATTTTCGCCAATCGCGCTGGATCGGCCTCTAAGGCGTAAGCATTTTTGAAAGCCGGCTGTTCGAGCGCGAGCAATATCGCACTGATGAGCAAAGATCGGTTGCTCTCGGCGACTTTGTCGCTGTGGAGGCGAACATTTAAGGCGCGTATGAAATTTTGCAACGACTCGTAATCCCGACGATATTTTATTGGATCTCTTGCGTACCCTTCGATGTAGTCCGTTGGAGAAAGCAACACATCTCCAAAAATTTCAGACGCGCTGTGCTGGTTTTTCAGTTGAAGAAAATGCGAAACCCTTAACTCCCGGTCGTTTGTACCGCTCACGCCAACTGCCAACACGTCAAAATTTTTGGAAAGATATGACGCATAGAGCAACGCCCCATCAACGGCAAAGTCTTCATATTCATCGCGTTTTGGACTCTGGTGCTTTTGCGGATCTGCTTTGCACTCCACGACGATCAGCAGGTCGATTTTCTCTTTGAACGAAATGAGAAAGTCCGGATACCCTTTTCCCTGTCCATCCTTCGAGGCCGATTGAAGCAATTTATCTATCTGCGGCGAATCCGAAGATTGTTCCTCTACAATTACGTCACCGCCAAATTTTTGAAAGTGTCGGCGCACGATTTCTTCTGTTTTTCTTTCGTTAGCCATCATGCTCTCCTCGCGTACAAGGCGGTTCGCGTTAAAACGAAAGGGATACCCCCGCTGGCCGCAGGCTATTGACCGCTTGGGGAATGGGGGCGAGGACAGGCACGGGGGCCTGTCCCTACGATGATGGGGCAGGGCGGAGAAATCACTGCCCCATCAACTCCTTCAAATACGCCCCTTCGCCGCTGATCTTCTCTTCGTCGTCGCCAGGGCCAAATTCTTCGAGCGAGAGGTAGCCTCGATAGCCCACGTCCTTGAGGTCTTGGATGATTTGGGGAATGTCGGCGATGCCCTCTCGCAGGTCGCAAAAATCCCATTGCCAGTGCATGCTTCCGGTGGCGTCGCGTTGGGTTTGCACGGGCGTGGCATTGCCGATGTGGACGTGCGCGAGGTACGGGCCGAGGAGTTCGAGGCCCATCTTGCTGTCCTCGAGGCCAACGCGGATCATGTTGGGCACGTCGAAAATCGCGCCGATGTGGTCGGGGTCGAAATTTTTCAGGAGCTCGATGGCGCGAGACGCGCTCACCGCGATGGTCCCAACGTGAATCTCGTAGATGATCTTGACCCCGCTATCGCGTGCCCGTTCGACCAAATGGGCAAAGCCCGCGCGTGCGTCCAAGAATTGCGGCAAATAGGGCGAGGAGCGGTCGTGTCGCTGCGCGCCGATGCGAATGAGCGGGGGATCGTCCGGATCGATGGCGAGCGCGCCTTTGAAAATTTTGTCGATGATCTCGGTCTGATCGCACGTAAAATTGGGCGCCAGGGCGCACACGCGCACCCCGGTTCGCTGCGACAGGTCGCGGATCTGCGCCGCCTTGTCCAAAATATTGTCCGGGCTGACGTCGGTGAGATGCCTGCCCCAGTTGGACGGTTCCGCATCCGGGTCTTCGGGATTGTACCGACAGCGGAGTTCAATGCCGTCATACCCGTGTGCTGCGAGTTTTGCAAAGGTGGTCTCCAAATCCCATCTGGGAAGCATGACAGAGGTGAGTGACAAGTTCATCGCACATCCTTTGTTTGGGGTTCATCCACAAAATCCCGATTGCATCGCCGGCACAAATCCATCACGCGCATGAGTTCGCGCGATTCCTCGATGGGAATATAGGGCGCGGCATCGCAGACGATCACATCGTGGATATTGGCGTAAAAATCGCGCTGTTTGTCGCGGGCAATGGGAAACTCCTTCTCCCGCCAAGGCAAGCGGTCGCGGTTGTCGTAACTGCGGTCGGGCGCGGCGCCTTTGATGACGGAGAGCGGTGCCGCTTCTGCCGGATCGTAATACCGCACCTTGAACGCATCGCCCGCGCGAATGGCCGTGCCGTATTGCCCGCAAATATGCCAGGTGGGCATGTCATGAGCCGATGCCTGATTGATCTGCACATCCAAGAGTTGCCCGGATTCCTTTTTGATCCACGCCTTGACCACGTCGTCGGCGTCTCCCCGAGTGGCGATAGCCCAGAGCTTGCAATCGACTTCCGCGATGGGCGAATCGTCCGAGAGATAGATGAGTTGGTCGATGTAATGCGCGCCGTAGTTGTTCAACATGCCCCCGCCATTCTTCCGCAAACTCTGCCAATCATTGCGGCGCACATAGCGATACACGCCCCGGTGAATCGCGTACACGGGCCCCAACAACCCGCTTTGGATCACCTCGCGCGCGGTTTGCGTTTCGGGCGTGAGGCGATGGGGTTGGTACAAAAAGATGCGGCGGTCGCTTTTTCGCGCCTGGGCGATCATGCGATCCGCCGAGGCGATGGACGTGGTCATCGGCTTTTCGAGAATGACGTGACACCCGCGCTCGAGGGCGCGACAGGTCATGCGCTCGTGCAAGGCGGTCGGCGTGGCAATGACCACCACATCCGGCGCGGGCCGCGCCCACAACTCGTCGAACGTCGCCAGGGTTTCACACCCCGCTGTGGCGCGGGCCTCGGCCAATCGGTCCGGCAGGGGATCGACCGCCGAGACGAGTTCAAATCGGTCGGACGCGAGGGCCTGCTGAAAGTGAAACCGCCACCCGATTCGCCCCAGTCCGACCACTGCGATTTTCAATTTTCCACTCATTGACGCGCTGCCTTTCCCTGGCTATATTCAGGTGTGCAAGCGATCCGTTTTTCAGCCCGCCGTTGGTTGCGCGGACAGGCACGGGGGCCTGCCCTACGGACGATGGGGGTGGGCTACCCCCTGATCACTTGTCTTACCGACCGATCCTTCGCCCGTAAAATACAGCTTCATCCCCCGATGTCCACGACATTTCAAGGTGGTTCTGAATGACCAACAAAGACATTGCAAACGCGCTGACAGACCTGACCACGCTGATGGAACTGCACGGCGAACACCCGTATCGCATTCGGTTGTACGCCCAAGCCGCGCGGCAGATCGACCAACTGCGAGAACCCGCGACGGACTTGAGCGCGCGCGGCGAATTGGAATCCGTGCGCTACATCGGTAGCAAGATCGGGGGCATGATCGAAACCCTGATCGAAACCGGCGAGTTGCCGGGCTTGGACGAGTTGCGCGAGGCCCTGCCCGAGGGCTTGTTCGAAATGACCGCCGTGCCCGGCTTGGGCGCGAAGCGCGTGCGGTCGATTTACGAACAACTCGGCATTGCCGACGTGGATGCCCTGGCCAAGGCGTGCGCGTCCGGCGAGATCGAAAACCTGCGCGGATTTGGCAAGAAAACCGCACAAAGCATCCTGCGCGGCGTGTCCTTTTTGCAACGACACCGCGGGCGATTCCTCTGCCACACCGCACAAACCGAGGCCGAGGCACTGCGCGCGTACCTGTCCGAGCACGCGATTCGCGTATCTATCGCGGGTAGCGTGCGCCGATGCGCGGAAACGAGCGAGGAGGTCGTCATCGTCGCGAGCGCGAAAGATGAGGAAGCACTCGCCGAGGCATTCGTCCAGTACCCGGGCGCGAAAGAGATCGCCGAGCGCGACAAAACCAAAGCGAGCGTCGTGCTGGATTCGGGCCTGCGCGCGGCGTTGCGAATCGCAGAGGATTCGGCCTTCCCGCTTGCATTGCACCACTTTACGGGTAGCCGAGAATACCGTACCGCGATGCGACAACGGGCGAGAGATCGGGGGATGGAGCTCGATGAATACGGGTTGTTTCGAGAGGATGAGAACGTACCTTGCCCGGACGAGAAAGCACTGTTCGCCGCGTTGGGGTTGCATGACATCCCCCCGGAATTGCGCGAGGGCAGAGGCGAGATCGAGCGCGCCGCCCGAGGCCCGTTGCCCGAGTTGGTCGCGCAAGCCGACCTCGAGGGCACGCTTCACGTCCACACTACGTACAGCGACGGGCGGCACGGCGTCGAGGCCATGGCGCGGGCCGCAAAAGCCTTGGGCCATACGTACATCGGCATTTGCGATCACAGCAAGGCCGCCGCCTATGCCCATGGATTGACCGAAGACCGCGTGCGTTCGCAGTGGGACGAGATCGACCGGGTCGACGCTGCGGTGGCGGGCATTCGGATATTGAAGGGAATCGAGGTCGATATTTTGACCGATGGGGGGCTGGATTTTGACGATGCGTTTTTAGCCGAATTTGATCTCGTGGTCGCCTCCGTGCATTCCAAGTTTTCGATGACCGAGAAAGAGGCCACCGCCCGGTTGATTCGCGCGGTTCAAAATCCGCATGTCGATATTTTGGGCCACCCCACGGGGCGGTTGTTGCTCGCGCGCGAGGGCTATCCGGTCGACATCAGGGCGGTTATCGACGCCGCTGCCGAGGCGCGCACCGCCATCGAGATCAATGCCAATCCCGCCCGATTGGATATGGACTGGCGATTTCTGGAGTACGCCCGCGAAAAAGGCGTGCAAATTCCCATCAACACAGACGCCCACAGCACCGAGGAGCTCGAAAATATGCGTTATGGCTTGGGCATCGCCCGCAAAGGTGGGTTGACCGCCGATGACGTGCTCAACGCCCTCTCCGCAGAAGATTTTCTAACCGCGCTTGGAAAATAGCGCGATCCATTTTCCCATGACTTGACATTATTTTTTTACTTCCATAAATTTTGACGCTTTTTATCGCAATCCAAAAAACCAAAGGGAGCCAACAGGCAATGGCAAAGCATAGACCTCTGAAAAAAAAGAAACTCGAGTTTTATCGAAAACTTTTGATTGAGCGCAAGCGCGAGTTGCTCAAGCAGGTGCTCAGTCAAGACGAAGACCTCGACGAAATTCGAGGCGATGTCGCCGCGGATCCACTCGACGCGGCCGGCAATGCGTCGTCGCTGGAATTGATGACGACCTTGGGCAATAACGAGCGGCGCGAATTGGCCGAAATCGACAATGCCCTGCGAAAAATTGAAAACCGCACGTACGGCTTCTGCGAAGAATCGGGCGAGCCGATTCACCCCGCACGCCTCGAGGCCGTGCCGACCGCGCGTTATACCGTACAAGTTCAAGAACGGCTCGAACGCGCCCCACAGAAATTCGGCCGGCCCCGCCGCCGCGTTTTGAGGCGAGAAGATTTGCCCCTGTCAACCGATGACGATGAATAGTCGAGGATGAGATATGCCTGCGCGTGTCGCCGGAGCAAGCCATCTACCAATCTGATCGGGCCAACGACGCGCTACAAGCGATGTTGACCGATAAATAAAAAAGGAGATACCAAACGGTGTCTCCTTTTTGCGTTGTTATTCGCGTAGCGACCGCAAACTTGGCGGTCACGAGGACAGGCGCCGGGCCTGTCCCTACGGCCGAGGGGTTGGGCGAACGGACCCCTGACTGCTCTCGCCTTTTGCGTCGTTATCCGCGCAGGCCACGGAGCATTTGACGACAGCCATGGAGGTAGATCCCCGTATCTACGGAAAGCGAGATGTAACCGACCCCGGCGTCGATCCAACGCTTTGCCGCTTCGGGGGAATCGGCAAATGTGCCGACCGTGAGCCCGGCTTGGGTGATCGATTTCGCGGCTTCGCGCATGCGATCCACCACGCGCGGATCGTGGACTTGGCCGGGTATGCCCAGTGATTGCGACAGGTCGTAAGGCCCCAAGAAAATGACATCGAGACCCGGCACAGCGATGATCTCTTCGAGATTTTCGAGACCTTCCACGCCCTCGATGTGGATGAGCACCATCGACGCGGCATTGAGGCGTTCAAAGATCGCCGCGCCATCGGCGAAATAACGGGCCGCGCGCGTGTAGGGCGAGACGCCCCGCATGCCCAGCGGCGCGTATTTGGCCGCACGCACGACGGCTTCGGCATCGGCTTTGTTGCCGATTTGCGGGACTTGCACGCCGCCCGCGCCGATATCCAACGCGCGCAGGATTTGCGCGGGATCGTTTTCCCGCACGCGCACGATGGGCGCGATCTCGACCCCGTGTGCGACGCGGCAGAGATCCTCGCAAGTGGGAATGTCGAGCGGCCCGTGTTCCGTATCGAGAATGACAAAATCGAATCCGCTGTACGCCGCGATCTCGATGAGCGCGCCAGAACTGAGGTTGACGAATGGCCCAATGGCGACTTCGCCGTTGGCAAATTTGTCTTTGAGCAAATTATCGGACATGGTGGAGCTCCTGGTGATGAGGTGGAGATGTTTATCACGCACACAATTTCAAAAATTCATCCCCGGTTTTTTCGCACCACGCGCGCAGGCGGCGGCGATGGTCGTCGCGCTCGCTTTTGAACCGCGCGTTGACCGCGAGGTTGATCATTTCCCCGGGGTCGTTTTGGAGATCGACGAGTTGCTCGCGGTAGCGGCCCATGGGAAACGCGCTGTACTTGTAGCGATCCGTGAGCACGGCGCGCGACGCACCGCCACCGCCCGGGCCGGAGCCGATGTCGATGATGGTTTCGACCACGAGCTCATCGCGCCACGCGGCCGGCGCATTGCCCTCGGCGAGCGACCGCAAGCTCAGGCCCTCGAGCCCGTCCGGAACACGCGTGCCGCCGACCTCGCAAAGCGTGGGCAAGAGATCGAGCCCGAGCGACACGAGGTGCGTATCGTCAACGCGACCGCCCTCGGTGACGCCCGCGTGGCTGACGATAAAGGGGATGTTGATGACCTCCTCGTACAAGCAGGTCTTCTGATTCCAGTTGTGCGCGCCGTGCCCGTCGCCGTGGTCAGACGTGAAGACGATATAGGTCTTTTCCTCCAAGCCCAAATCGCGCAAGCCATCGAGCAGAACGCCGATTTCCGCATCGACTTTTTCGCACAGGCGATAGTAGAGGAAGCGGAGGCGGCGCCAGTCGTCTGCGGCGTATTCGATGGTGGGATAGACGCGGCGATTGACCCGGCGCAGCATCTGCAAAATGTCGGGCGAATAGGGAGGGATGGCGAAGTTCGCGGGCAGATTCGGGCATTCTTCAACCGCGGCCGGTTCTGGCACGGGGCCTTGCGGCAGGGGTTGGTTGCGGGCCACTTGGCAGACGTCGTGCGGATTGAGAAAGGACGCAAAGAGAAAGAAGGGGTTGTCGCGGTCGCGTTTCATAAATTCGATGGCGCGGATGGGCACTTCGCTGTCGCGGCTGCCGCAGATCACCTCGAAGCCGCTTTCCTCGGGCGTGGTGCCGGGCACGTGCCACTTGCCCGAAAGGGCGCAATCATAGCCCGCATCCGCGAGGAAGTTGCCGAGGGTTTGGCCCTTGTATTCGGGATTGATCGGCGTGCCATTGCTCGTCGCGCCGTTTTGATGCGGATACACGCCCGTCATCAAGCTCGCGCGCTGAGGCCCGCACAGGGGATGCGTGCAATAGGCGCGGGTAAAGCGCGTGCCGGTTTGCGCGAGGCGATCCATGTTCGGGGTATAGACATCGGGATTGCCCGCGCAAGACATCGCGCCTGCGTATTGCTGGTCCGTGATGATGAAGAGGATGTTGGGACGGTTCGGCATGCAAAACTCCTTTCGGAATGGGTCGATTCGTCAGGCATTCACTTTTTCGACGCGTTCAGCCAAATTTCTTTGGATGGCTTCTGTTTTTGCAAAGGAAAGAAAGCTCACTTCATCTCGGAATTGGGAAATGGATATTTTCCGTCGGCCCAATTTTCGTCCAAAAAGTTTGAACCAAAACCATTTTTTTAGCACCAATCCCATGATATTTTTGGGAATTTTACCCGCCGTCCGCCATTTGGTCAGCGTGCTGCGATGAACGCCCAAATAGTCTGCAATTTCCGAAAATGAGGTTTGGGTCATGTCGCACAAAAACTCCAACTCGTCTTTTGACAAACCGTTTTCATCGCCACAGATTTCATTGGCAATGGCGTAGTGAATGCGGTTGATCTCCTCTTCGAGGACGACGAGTGTTCCATCTGGCAACTCAGACAGGTGAAATTCTGGAATGACCCAGATCTGCCCTGCGGCTCGATAGGGATATTTTTTTTTAATCCGTGTTTTCATCGTTGCCTCCATAGAAATTTTCTGCTTTCGCAAAGGAAAGTGCGGATTCAAAAGAACGAAAACCGGGAGATTTTTCGGTTCCATCATAAAAACAAAAAAGAACCGCACAGAGAAGGTCGTCCTCCTTAAAATACACGCGCAAGCAACTGTAATATCCCATGCCTTTGCCCTGTTCTGGCGGAGTCCAGACGGCGATCTCAAGCGTTCGTTCTTTTTTGTCGCGTTTTCCCAAATACATGCCGCGATTTACAATATATCGCAATTTACTCCGCGCCCGAGAATACCGAGGGGTTTCAGGCTGGTGTTCAACGGCGAGTTGATGGGGCAAAAGGTTTCGGATTTCTTTTAACCAATTCATTTGTAATACGAAATTGATTTTTTGTGTCCCGATACGCTATCCTCGAGCCATCGCTTTCGCGCATTTACAACCGAGGATCCACGGGTTCGCTTTCGAGCGCGAGGACGCCAAAAACGCATTCGTGGATGCGGCGCAGGGGCTCGTTTTGAACGAAGCGGTTGAGGGCTTCGAGGCCCAAGGCAAATTCGCGCAGGGCGAGGGATTGCTTGGTTTTGACATTGCGCCACCGCAATTTTGCGAGATTGTCCGGGGTGGTGTATTCCGGGCCGTAGATGATGCGGAGGTATTCGCGCCCTCGGCACTTGATGGCCGGCTGAATCAGCCGGCCTTTTTTGTTGCGCGCGATGAACGGGATCGGTTTGACGACCATGCCCTCGCTACCCTGCGCCGTGACTCGTTCCCACCATGCAACGGCGTCGCCACAACTCTGCGCGTCGTCGAGATCCGCGACGCGGTAGGGCGTGGCGTGGAGAATCTCCGCATCTGCGCGACAGAGTTTTGCGAGGGTCTCCATGTGCCAGGTGTGTGCCCGGTCGTGGTGAACCGCGCCTTCTGTGGCGAGGATGTGAAAGGGCGCGAGTTTGAGATCGTCGAGACCGCGAACGGGCCAGCAGTACGCGCGGTACGCTTCGATATACCGGTCGATGCGCCGAGAACGCGCCCGGTACTCGGCGAGGTTATCGTCCACGTCGATCCCATGCGTAGCCGCAACATCGAGCGCGTCCAAAGTCGCGTCGAGTGATGCGCGGGCAGACGCGCCCACCGCCGCGTATTGCTCCTGCAAGAGTTGTTGGGCGCGGGCGGACCAAGGCATCAATTCGCAATCCAAAGCGATCCAGTCGGTGTCGAGCCCCTTCCAAAGATCGGCTTTGGAGACCGCGTCTCGCAGGCGGGTGAGAAAGGCGGTCTCGAGATCGAAATCGTCGAAGAACGCGCGCCCGGTTCGCGTATAACACGCGCCCAATGCCGGCTCGGACACGCCAAAGCGCGTGCGTGCGACCTCGCCATTTTCGCAGAGGATGACCACGGCGCGGGATCCCATGTGCTTTTCCTCGCAAATCACCTGCGCGAGCCCGCTTTCGCGGTAATACGCGAACGCTTCGTCCGGGTGTTCGAGGACCTCGGGGCGCGAACTCGTTTTTGACGGGGACATGGTCGGCGGCAGATGGATCAGCCATTTGGGATCGATGGCATAGCGGCTCATCACTTCCAGGGCCGCGGCGGCGCGTTCTTCGCGGATGGTGATGCGCGGGATGAGGAAGGTATCCACGGCGCGTCTGCCGATCACATCGTCGATGTCGAGCATGTCGTCGTGCGTTTGTTGCGCCGAGCGATGCGTTGCCGGAACGAGGGGCCGCACGGGCTCGGCGTACATTTTGAGCGCGGGCACGGAAACGCATTCTCTTTCGGGATAGCGCAGGGCCGTCAGCGCGCCGCCATAGACGCAACCCGTGTCGATGTTGATGGTCTCGTTGAGCCATTCCGCATGGGGCACGGGGGTATGTCCATAAACCACGGTGGCCGCGCCGCGATACCCGGCCGCCCAATTCAGGCGAACGGGTAGGCCAAATTCGTCGGTCTCGCCCGTGGGCTCGCCATACAAAGCAAACGAGCGCACCGCGCCAGATGTGCGCCCGACCAGTTCTTCCTTCATCCCGGCGTGTGCCACGACGAGCGCGCCGCCGTCGAGCGCGTAATGGCTGACGAGCCCATCGAGGAAATCCGCATAGCGTTTGCGATCCCGCGCGTCGATCTGCGCCAGCGAATCGGCAAGGCCATACGTGGGCCTGACCCGCTTGCCGCGGAGGGCGCGCACCAAGCGGACATCGTGATTCCCGGGCACGCACAGGGCCGCGCCTGCCTCGACCATGTGCATGACGAGATCGAGCACATGGGGGATTTTCGGCCCGCGATCCACCAAGTCCCCCAAAAAGACGGCTTTGCGCCCCGGCGGCGGCGTGATGCGATCGGGCCGAATACCGTAACCGAGTTTGTCCAACAGCGCGATCAATTCGTCATAACACCCGTGGACGTCGCCGATGATGTCAAACGGCCCGCACTCGTCCTTGCGATTCGACCAAACCCGCTCGCGGGTGAGGCGCACGCGCCGAACTTCGGCTTCGGAGCGCAAAGTGTAAATCCGCCGAAACCCCTCGCGCTTGAGGCGGTTGAGCGAGCGGCGCAACTGGTGGCATTGATGCCCGATCACATGCCCGCCAAAATTCCGATCCGGGCGATGCGCGTTGCGCTTGCGGCACAGGGCTTCGGGCATGTCCAATACGATCGCTATCGGGAAAACGTGGTGCTGTTTTGCCAATGTGACGAGGGGCTTGCGCGCGCTTTCCTGAACACTCGTGGCGTCGATCACCGCCAACTTGTAATTGCCGAGGCGTTTGCCCGCGACGTAGTGCAGGGTCTCAAATGCCTCTTTGGTGACGGTCTGGTCCGTTTCGTCGTCGCTGATCATCCCGCGAAAGAAATCCGAGGACAGGATTTCGGTGCGTTTGAAGTGGGTCTTTGCAAACGTGGATTTGCCAGCGCCAGACGCGCCGATGAGGACGACGAGGGCGATTTCCGGGATTGCGATGTGAATGGATTTGGACATTGTTCGGTGAGACGGGAGACGGGAGACGGGAGAGGTGAGAGGTGACGGGCTATTGGCTTGTGAATACGGCCATTTGCGTGGGCGCGCCGACTTTGGGATCGACAGGGCCGATGGGGTGGAATGTCGCGCGGTAGTGGAATTGTTTCGCGACGCCGCGTGCCCAAGTTTGAAATTGTTCGCGCGACCACTCGAATCGATGGTCTGGATGCCGAAAGCGTCCGGCGGGAAGCGATTCCCAGCGCACGTTGAACTCGGCGTTTGGGGTGGTGATGATGACGGTGTTTGGGCGGGCGTACTCAAAGACCACGCGGTTAAACACCGGCAACCGAGAGGGCGGGAGGTGTTCGATGACCTCCAAAAGTGCCGCCGCGTCATACCCATTGAGGCGCAGGTCGCGGTAGAACAGGGAGCCGTGGATGAGTTCGATGCGGTCGCGCTGGTTGGGCGGCAACCGGTCGCGGCGTTCTTTTGCGCGGCTCAAGGCGCGGTGCGAAACTTCCAGGCCGAGGATTTTTGTGAATTGGGGATGGTCCGACAAAATTTGCGCGAAGCGGCCCTCCCCACAGCCGAGGTCGAGAACGCTTTGCGCGCCGCTCTTTTCGAGGGCTTCCGATGCGGCTTGGTACCGCTGCTGGTTCAGGCGCAGGTCGTTCTCCACGACGAGTTCCCCGTCCGCAATGCCGCGCTCTAAGGGGATGTCGTCCATCAGGCGAAAGGCTTCGCTGGTGAGCGTGCGCTGGTGTTTGAGGTACCGATCCACGATGAGGTCGCGTTTGGGATGGTCTGACAACCACCCCTTGCCGCGCCGCATCAAGGTGTCGATTTCGGACTGGCTGACAAAGTAGTGTTTGTCGTTGTCGAGCACCGGGATGAGCACGTAGAGATGGGTGAGCAGATCTTTGAGGGGGATGTCCGCTTCGAGTGCCACAGTATAATACGGACTGGGGCCCCATTCTGAAAATTTTTCATCGAGGCGATGCGCTTCGACCGCCACCGCATAGCCCAAGGGCTGGAACAAGTCGCAGAGCAACTGCTCGCCCCCGCGACACGGCAACACATGGATCGTCGCGCGCAGGGGAATGGGCTTCGCCACGAGTTCCGGACGCTGTGCACACTGGCCCTTCAGCGCCGTGCCAAACACGCGGGCGATGGCAACGCTGGTGAAGGACGAGGCGACATAGGGCCGATCCGTGACGTAATCCACAAGTGCCTTGCGATGGCGTTTGAGTCCAATCGCGTCGAGGTCGAGCAACATGGCCGCGGTGCAACGCACAGGCGTGGCTTCGGGATAAAACACATGCGCCTGCCCAAAAGACAAGTCAAAACTCTGCGCCCGCGCGGGATGCTTGTGGAGCAAATAGCCTAGATCTGTCGCGGGTTCATGTGTGGTGGTGATGGTTAAGAGCATAGGAAAGTGAGACGGGAGACGGGAGACGGAAGACGGAAGACGGAAGACGGAAGACGGAAGACGGAAGACGGAAGACGGAAGACGGAAGACGGAAGACGGGAGACGGGAGACGGGAGACGGGAGACGGGAGACGAAAGACGGGAGACGGGAGACGCAATCGTAGGGACAGGCCCCCGTGCCTGTCCGAAGATACAAGAGGGGAGACCGGAGAGAGCCGTCCATCTGTCAAAAAGATGAGAGGTGGGGTCCCTACGTTTTCATCTCTTAGAAGCCATCTAAAAATTATTGGGACCTACCCCCCTGGCCCCCCTTCCTGCGAGGAAGGGGGGAATCAAGGCGTCCTATTTTCGCGCTATGTATGGTTTTGACCTGCGAAAAGCGAATGCTTTTGCGACGATCTCAATGGCGGTCCGAGTTTTTAGATGGCTTCTTACGCCTCCGCTTATTCGTCGCGGGGTTTTGGGCGATGATTTTCTCGCAAGCCGCGCGCGTTAGGGACGCCGCATCCACATCTTTTGGAATGCGGTAATTTTTGCCATCGCGTTTGATATAAGGACCATAGCGACCCGCGAGGACCTGAATGCCGTCAAAATCGTGGATGACGTGCTGAGATTGTCTGCCGCCTGCGCCGCGTTGCATGAATTTCTCGAGCGTTGCGCGATCCAATGACGCCGCGTCTAGCCCCTTGGGAATTTTGTAATTTTTCCCATCTTTGCGGATATACGGCCCGTATCGCCCATCGAGCACCTGAAAGTCGCCAAAGTCTTGAATTACGCTGCGCGCTTTGCGATCTTTTTCTTGCGCTGCGATTTCCAGCGCGCGAGAAAGCGTCATTGCGAACAGGTCTTCGCCCTTGGGGATGGAAAAAAACTCGCTCCCCATTCGCACGTAAGGGCCGTATCTGCCGACGTTGACCTGCACCTCGTCGCCCGCATCATTTTGCCCGAGCTTGCGGGGCAGTGCAAAACACTGGAGCGCGTCTTCCAACGCGATGTCGAGGACGCTCCGATTCGGCGGCACGGATGCGAACAGGGGCTTTTCCTCGTCCTCTGCCGTGCCGATCTGAACGTAGGGGCCGTATTTGCCAAAGCGCACGCTCACCTCGCGCCCGGTCTCGGGATCCTTGCCCAGCTTGCGCCCGATTTTATCCACGGATTTCTTGTCTTCCACCCGCTTGTTAAACGGCGGATAAAACGCTTTCAACATCGCCTTCCACGAGTTTTCCCCCCGGGCGATCTCGTCAAAATCGCCCTCGATGTGCGACGTAAAGCCCAAATCGACGATATCGGGAAAGTGCTCGGTCAGAAAATCGTTGACCACCTCGCCGATATCCGTGGGCGCGAGTTTCTTATCCCGCGCGCGCTCCACATAGCCCCTGCTCTGAATGGTCGAAATCGTCGGCGAATAGGTCGAGGGGCGCCCGATGCCCTCGCCCTCGAGTTTCTTCACGAGCGACGCCTCGGTATAGCGCGCGGGCGGTTTGGTGAACAACCGCTCCAAATGCAATTTCTTCAAATCGAGCACCTGCCCCTTTTTCACCGCGGGCAAAATCACGTCTTTGTCGCTGATCGCCGCTTCGGGATCGTCCGACCCCTCGGTGTACGCTTTCAAAAACCCGGGGAACAAAACGCGCTGGCCCTTGGCTTCAAAAAGCAATTCCCCAGACGCGCCTGCCCGAATGCGGATGGTCGTATAGGCGATGCGCGCATCGGCCATCTGCGTCGCCAGCGTGCGCTTCCAAATCAAATCGTACAGCCGAAACTGCCGCGCATCGAGATGCGCCTTCACCTGTGTGGGTTTGATCGACAAATCCGCCGGGCGAATCGCCTCGTGCGCCTCTTGCGCCCCCTTGCTCTTGTTGGCAAAGCGGCGCGGTCGCGCAACGGTGTAGTCCGAGCCAAACTCCCGCGCGATCACCTCTTTGGCCTGTTTGACCGCTTGATCCGCCAAGTTCACCGAATCCGTCCGCATATACGTGATCAAACCGCCGGTGTAGCCGGGGATTTCAAAATTGCCCTCGTAGAGCTGTTGGGCAACGCGCATGGTTTGCGACACGGAAAATCCCAACTTGCGAGACGCCTCTTGTTGCAAGGTGGAAGTCGTAAAGGGCGGCACAGGGGACCGCTTGCCCTCGCGCTCGACCACCTCGGCGACCGCGAATTGCCCCTTCAGCGCGCTCGCTTCGATGGCCTTGGCCTGCGCCTCGTTTTTCACCGCGGCCTTTTTGCCATCGACGCGCGTCAATTCCGCTTGAAACGCGGGATCCCGAAAATCGGACTTGATCTTCCAATACTCCTCGGGCTTGAACGCGCGAATCTCCCGCTCGCGATCTACGATGATCCGCACCGCGACGCTCTGCACGCGCCCGGCCGACAGCCCGCCCTTGACCTTTCGCCACAACAGCGGCGAGAGTTGATAGCCCACCGCGCGATCCAAAACGCGCCGCGCCTGTTGGGCATCGACCAAATTTTGATCTATGGTGCGCGGATTTGCCAAGGCGTGCAAAATCGCGGAGCGCGTGATCTCGTGAAACACAATGCGCTTGATGGGTTGCGTTTTTAAGCCGAGCGCGGCGATCAGATGCCAGGAAATGGATTCCCCTTCGCGGTCTTCGTCCGTCGCGAGATACACGGTCGTATCCTTCCCAATCTCTTTTTTGAGCGTCCGAATCACCTCGCGCTTGTCTTGCGACACCTCGTATTGGGGATCGAAACTCTCGGCGTCAAAGCCCAAGTCGCGCGCGGGCAAGTCGCGCACATGCCCCATCGAAGCGGCGACCTTGTATTCCTTGCCCACAAACCGCGAAATCGTGCGCGCCTTGGCAGGGGATTCCACAATGATCAAATTTTTCGCCATCAAAAACATCCTCCGTCAGTTGTCGGTAGCCCAACAGGATTGCCACAAAAGGCACAAAAGGCACAAAAGGCACAAAAAGGCACAGGAGAAACCCGTCGTCCGTCGTCAGTTCCTCGAAAAAAATACGCACGCCCATGGCAAATGTCAAGATCGCGCCCCGCGGTGTGTGCGCGTGGATCGCGCGAGGAGCATCTCCGCGGCCATCAGCGCCAGGGCCATCCCCAACAGCCATCGCCACAGTTCGCGCCCGTGCCGGCGGGACAAAACGACCGCTTGCAAATCGTCCTCGGCGTCTAAGACTCGCAACCGGTCCTCGCCAAATAGCGTCTCGAGACGCGCCATCGGCACGGGGGTCAACTCCGGTTCGCGCTCGTCCACCTGCACGGCAAAGCGATCGGACAACCGCTCGCGCGCAAAAATTTTCCACAGGCCAGGCGCGTCCACTGCGCCGATGGGCCACGCGGATTGCAAACCGCGCCGTTGCGGCCAAATCGTCTTCGGCTCTTGGCTCGGCGCGTGCAAAACCGCTTCCGATGCCTCTGCGTCCCGAACCGCTCGATGCACCACTCGTCCGACTCGATAGTCGGAACGCCCAAACGCGCCCGCGGCCAAATACCCGCTTAGGCGATGCACGAACGGCACGAAAAAGCCGGACAGGGGCGCGTCATTCCAATCCAAATTCGCGCCGACCGCCGACGCGAACAACGCCACGCGCCCGTTGTTGCCCTTGCGCGATTCGAGAAGCGCGGGGGTGCCCGATGTAAAGGACAGCACGGGATAGGCATCTCGCCCGGGCCGGATTCGATGCAAAAAGAAAAAGCGCGGGCTTTGAAACGCGCCCTCGAGGTCGAGGCCCGAAAGCATGGGATGATCGGGCAGTGCCGCTTGCAACGCCCGATACGCCCCGTCCCTGGATCCGCGCGCGCCGAGCAACGTGGCCGGGCAAAGCGCGGGCAACAACCGCTCGTTGTAATGCCGGATATCGACGCGATCGCCCAAAAAAATCGCCAGCCCCATCCCGCGCAAAACCCGATCTTGCAACGCGGCTATCGCGCCTTCTGAAAGCCGAGCGACATCGCACAAAAACACCACATCCACGCCGTCCAACGCCTGATCCGCGATGCGGTCGGGTTTCACCTGCTCGGTCTCGGTCGAGACGGCATCCAATGCCTCTGCGAGATAATACGCCTCGTCCGGCGCGTCTGCAACGAGCAACACGCGCACTTGCTCGGGGATGTGCAACACCGTCACGCGCGCGTTGTCCGCCTCGAGATCATCTTCCCCGATCTCCACGCGCAGGGCCACATCCCCGCCCGTTTCCGGGACGACTGGCGCGTGCAATTTGCGCCGTCCTCCGGCGGGCACATGCGCGACGTGTTGTGCGACGCGCCGATCATCCAAAAATATCTGCACGGGCACGCCGCCTCGATGGGTCGCGCCGTAATTGATCAGTTCGACCGATAGCGTGCTCGATTGCCCGACCTGCGGCGCGCGGGCCTCGATCTGTCCAATGCCGATATTGGCGACCCGCGCGGGCCGCTCCGCGATGATGTACACCGATATGCCGTCCAAATCCGCCAGCGTATCCGGCAAACTCGCCCAGCCATTGGCCGCGCCATC
Source organism: Candidatus Latescibacterota bacterium (assembly GCA_965242535.1). Taxonomy (GTDB): domain Bacteria; phylum Latescibacterota; class UBA2968; order UBA2968; family UBA2968; genus VXRD01. The sequence continues at coordinate 1,239,431 of OZ251458.1, read as the reverse complement.
CGTGACGCAATACAACTCGCGATTGGGCATCTGCGACTCGGTCAAGTGCGCCAACGCGAGTTTCACGCCCGGCTCAAAATCCGTGCTGCCAAACCCGGGTTGCAAGCCATTGAGATGCAACCGCAACCGCGCTGGAGAAACCACATCGACCTCCTCGACCCCCTCGTCAACCCATGCGAGACGCACCTCATCGCGCTCGTCGAACAGTGCCAACAACGCCTGCACCCGCCGCAACGCACGCTGAAACGCCATCCCCTCGGCCGTGCGGTATTGCATGCTCAACGAACGGTCGAGCAAAATGACCGCCGCGGTCCCCGCATCGCCCACCTGCGCGCTGCCCCCGCTCAAAGTCGGTCGCGCAAACGCCAACACCAGCAACGCGATGAGCAGGGTTCGCAAAATGAGCAACAATAGTTGCTTCACCTTGATGCGCCGCATGCGGTCGTGCTGAAGCGTTTGCAACAGCCCCACATTGGAAAACGCCACCGTCACCGTGCGCCGCCGATTCAGCAGATGGATCACCAGCGGTAAGAGTGCCGCCCACAGGCCGTGCAACAACATTGGATTCGTGAATGAGAACATCATGCGAAATTGATTTGTGTGTCCGACATGCTAACCGAGAGGGATCGCCTCGACATTTCACAAGTCATTTAAACAAAAAAACCTGCTTCGCGGCAAAGCAGGTGTTGGAATGGAATGTGCGGCATCCATTAGTATTTCTCATCTTCCGATTCGATAATCGCCAGGGCCTCCTCGCGGTCGCGGATATCGATCAAACGCCGTCTGAAATCCTCGCCCTTGAGCACCCGCGAGATGCGCGCCAGGGCTTTGATGTGCGGCCCTGAAACATCCAAGGGCGAGACCAAAAGAAAAAAAATGTAGGTCTTTTTGCCATCTAAAGCGTCGAAATTGATGCCCTCGGATTTGATGCCCAAAACGCCCCCCAAGGACGTGGCGTACTCCGACTTGCCGTGCGGAATGGCGATCCCGTGTCCGATGCCCGTGCTCATAATTTCCTCGCGGTACAACACCGCTTCGAGCACCTTATCGCGGTCGGTAATTTTGTCTCCGACTTCGAGGGCATCCACGAGTTCTTCGAGAATCTCCCGCTTGGTTTGCCCCTTCAGCCCGACGATGACCGCTTTGCCCGCCAAAATCTCCATCAACGTCATGAGTGCCCTTCCTTCAAGCCTCGCGATGACGCACGAGCATTCCGCCCGCAGTGATAATCGGGAAAATAAGACGCCCATTCAATGAAGTCAAGAAAATTAAGGGATTATCTACCCCTCGCAACGCCGAAGCCGCAAAAGCCCATTGAGAAATTCGGCAAAAGTCATTATCGTTCAGGCACGGCAACCTAACACACCAATGGGCGTATAATGATTGACCTACCCCCTGCGGACAGGTACGGGGGCCATTTGTACCAACTAAATACTCTGTAAATTAAATGATACCAAACCGATGGGGCTCGCTTGTCTAAAGCGTTTGGTCCGAAAGCATCATTGGTTGCCTTCGATGCCTTCGGCGACTTACTTTTTGTCAACAGAGAAGACGCGAATAAGCGTCTGAAGAAAAGTAAGCAAAAAATGCCGCTCTCATGCGCCGAGGGGCTAGCACAGCGCAAAGCGCTTTTGTAGCAGAACGACATGAGACAGCCTGCAAAGGGGGTTGCAAGATGAATATTGGTTGCGAAATGGACTTGCGCGCTGTGCCTGATGGCTTTCATTGATGAATTTTTGGGATCGCATGTTTAGCGATGGCTTCTCTGAAGGACGGTGGAACTGCAAAGATATCCCGATAATGAATTAGTTGGTACAGATGGCAAGGAGCCTGTCCCTACCGTCGATGGGGACGAGGCGAGAGAGCCGACCGCTGACCGCTTGGCATCGTCGAGTGTCGCGCCAGCGGGTACGGCGATACTGACCGCTGACCGCTTGGGGTGGATCGCCTTCTCGCGTCTCCCATTGCGGAGAGCGGTGACACCATCCACACAAAAGGACGATCCCATGTTTCGCATCCTCTGTTCGGCCCTGCTCATCACTTGTCTCACAGGCACAGGCGACGCGCAAACTCGCGACCTGCGCGACATCATCCACCGCTTGAAAGCCGATTTGCCCACCGCGTCCGATTCATCGGCGACTTATACGCGCATGGGATTGCTCTATTCGCGCCTCGCAGAAGCCGACAGCGCGGAAGCCGCATTTCAAAACGCCATTGCCCTGCGCCCCGATCTCGCCATCGCCCACAAGGGGCTCGGGCGCGTGTATTCCGACCTGCGCGATAACCCCGCCCGCGCCCTTTCGCACTTTGAAAAAGCGGTTCAAAGCGACACCACCGACGCCGATGCCCACGACCGCCTCGTCAAAACCCTGATCGCCCTCGAGCACATGGGCGGCCGCGCGCGAAGAGCCGCGTCCCAAACCATTGCGCGATTTCCCGACTTGGCCGCGCCCTATTTGTTGCTCGCCCGCGCCCATCGCAGAGAAGGCAGCGCGCATCGAGTCGCGCTTTACTACTTCAAAAAATACCTCCAGCGCAACCCGGAAGACCGCGAAGCCGCGTACCAATTCGCGTTCGCGCTCTACGAAGCCAAAGCGCATTCGGACCTCGAAGACCTCGCATCGCGCATGCGAGACCCGCGCGCGTTGCCCCTGCTCGCCCAAGCCCTCATCCACAGGCGCGACCACGAAGGCGCGTTGGCCGCCTTTCAACGCTACATCCAAACCCTGCCCGAAGAAGAACGCCCCCTGTATGACGACATCTCGTACATCGGCTCAAAAGCCGAAAGCCGCGCGTACCGCCTCGCGTCTGCCTCGGACGACCCCACGCAACGCGAACGCTTTCTCGCCCGGTTCTGGCTGCAAAAAGACCCGTTCAAAACCTCGGGTGGCGCGTTGCGTCGCGCCGAGCACTACCGCCGCGTGTGGCATGCGCGAACCCATTTTGGCAAAAAATGGCCGTGGGATCGCCGAGGCGAAATTTTCATCCGATACGGCGAACCCGACTACATCTCGACCTCCCGCCAACTCAACGCGACCGTCCCCCTCGACATCCAGCGCGTGCAAGAACAACGGGCGTACGCGATTTACGGCGAGGACGGCGTCCAAGCCAATTTCGTCGGCCCGGTCTATCCCATCCGCACGTCAGAGGCCGGCAGCGCGGCGGGGGCATCGGCCGGGAATTTGGGCTTTACCGACTACCGGCCCGTCACCACGGGCAGTGGGTGGGCGTCCGTGCCGTGGGAAGTGTGGATTTACAAAAACCTCGGCAAGGGCGCGGAATTTACATTCACCGATGAATTTTTGGGCGGGAATTACGATTTTGCCCCGGTGCCGTCGCTGACCGAATCAGACCTCGCGCGCGCCGAATCCTCTGGCCGCTCGTACATGGGCGTCCTCCAACGCCTCAACGAATTTAACTCCGCCACCCTCGCGCAATCCCTGTCCGCGACCGAACCCGAATCGTACAGCATCGAGGCCCTCGAGCCCTTGGACTTTTACTTCGACGCCCTCACCTTTCGCGGGCCAAACGGCAAGACCGAGTTGCAGGTCGTATTCGGTTTGCCCTTGGACAATGTGGCCCTGCCCGCGGATCCGGACACGACAGTGATCGTCGAACGCCGCACCGCGCTCATCTACCCCCGCGCCTTGGATTTTCAAAACACCAAAGACGCCTTGGCCATCGACATCGCGGACGCCACGCGCGACCGAGGCTTGCAAGCCCTGAGCAACGTGCGCCACTTTGCAGAACCCGGCGAATACGAATTGGCCGTAGAAGCGTGGCGGCGAGGTACCGACCGCGTAGGCGCGTATCGCCAGCCCAATGTGCGACTGCCCGCGTACCGCGACACGACCCGCCTGATGATGAGCGACATCCAAATCGCGTCCCGCATCGTCGAAGCCAGCCGCGCGCCCGACACCTCCTTTGTGCGCGGCGACCTCTACATCCAGCCGCAGCCCTCGGCATCGTTCATCCCCGGCATGTCCATGTTCGTCTATTTTGAAGTCTATAACCTCAAACCCGACGAATTTGGGCAGACGCGCTACACCATTTCCTACGAAGTGCAAAAACGCAGGGAAACGGGTTTTGCCCTGGTCTCCCTGTTCGCCAAATTGGGCAAAAAAAATGCCGAGGCCATTGGCCTCAGCTTTGAGCAAGTGGGAACCGATCCCGACGAAAACACCTACCTCGAAATGCCCTTGTCCAACCTCGCGCCCGGCCGCTACACCCTCAAACTCACCATCGCAGACAAAAACGCGGATCAAAACGCGAAAAAAGACGCCGTCTTCTTCATCGCGGGCCCGCGGTGATTAGGGCAGATCATGGATGAATAGGGTTGCATTTTCATATCTCGGATCGGATATTCTCTCGCCGAGCGCGCAATACATTCCCGTCTCCCGTCTTGTATCTTCGGACAGGCACGGGGGCCTGTCCCTACGCTTGCGATGGCTTCTTCCCTCTCCCGTCTCCCGTCTCCCGCCTTTAACTATGCCCGCCTCCCGCACATCGCTCCGCCCGGTTTTTTACGTCACCGCCGCGCACATGGCGTTGGATTTTTACATGACCCTCACGCCGCCGTTGTGGGCGTTTTTTCAGGGGCATTTCAATCTCACGGTGGCGCAATTTGCCTATTTGCCTATGGTCATCGTCTTTTGCGGATCGATTGCACAGCCCTTCATGGGCTATTTTAGCGATGGGCGCGACCGCATGGCACTCGTCGCGCTGGGGCTTTTTGTCAGCGGGGTTTTCGTCTCCTGCATCGGCTTCTCCCCGAGTGCGTACATCCTCGCCGTGCTCCTCATCTTCGCCTCTTTTGGTTCTTCTCTCTTTCATCCCACCGCAGGCGGCTTGGTCGCGGCATTGGCGCCGCGCCGCGTGAATCTGGCGATGGCGATTTTCCTCACGGGCGGCACCTTGGGCATGGCCCTCGCGGCCCTTGCCGGCACGCAAATCGTGGAGCGATACGGCATTGAATACCTGTGGCTCATCGGCATCCCGGTCTTCCTTCTCGCGCCCATGATATTGCGCCAAGCGCGAAAAACCCCGCGCGCTGAACGCCGCATCGCCGCTGGCAAAATCGACTTTTCCATCCTGTCCAAAATCCGCACCGTGGGGACACTTTCTGCCATTAGCATCTTGCGCTCCATCATCCACACGGGCTTTGTCAATTTCACGGCCATCTTGGGCGCGGCTCGCGGCTGGTCGACGGTCTTCATCGGTCGGGTCTTTACCGGGTACTTGCTCGCGAGCACCTTGGGCCGAATCGCGGGCGGCTATCTGGCAGACCGCATGTCGCCGCGCAAACTCCTCGCCTTTTCATGCGCGTCATCCGCGATTTTTCATGTGGTATTTTGCCTCACAGACGGCTATCTTTCCCTCTGTGCGTTCTTTGTGGCCGGGTTTTTGTTCGACCTCGGCATCACCACGAACATCTCCCTCGCCCAACGCGCCTTGCCGCACAACACGGGCACGGCGACCGGCTTGATGATGGGATTCTCATGGAGCATCGCGGGCCTCGTCATACTCCCCGTGGGCTACCTCGCCGATTGGACATCCACCCCTATCGCCCTAACCGCTGTCTCGCTCCTGCTCATCCCCGCCGCGCTCCTGGTCGCGCTTTTGCCCGCTGAAACAGAGTCGATCCGTTCCCCGCTACGAGGGCAGGAACGGGGGCCTGTCCCTGCGGCTGATGGGGATTGAGACTGATTACTGACCACTGACCACTGGATTTCCGTTTTGACTTTCACGCGCTACATACTTCCGCACGTTCGCACCTGCTGGCGCGTTGCGTGTTGCATGTTGCTTTTCACACACATCGCACACGCGCAACCCGATTATTCGCCCGGGCAAATTCTCGTCAAGTTCCGCAACGCGAAGCCGGCATTGGCGCCATTTATGGCTGATCGCTACGGCGTGACCGCTGTCGAGCCTCTGTTCGCGCCGCGCCGTGCCAAAATCGCGCAACCCCATCCCTTGACGTCCGTGTATCGCGTTCACTTGTCGGGCGATCCATTGACCGCTGCCGCCGATTACGCAACGCGGCCCGATGTGGTCTATGCCCAGCCCAATTACCTGTTCACGCACCAATCCGACGACCCGCACTACGCCGAGCAATCCAGCCTGCAAACCCTCGGTTGGGAAAAGCTATATCAATCCCTCGGCCCCTCAAAAAAGCAAATCGTCGTCGCGATCATCGACTCAGGCGTGGATTACGACCACGAAGACCTCCGCGATAATATTTGGCACAATGACGCAGAACTGCGCGGCACGCAGGGGGTTGACGACGATGGCAACGGGTATATCGACGACATCAGAGGCTGGGATTTTACCCACGCGCCCGGGTTGCTGGGTACGGGCGATTACCTCGACCGGGACAACGATCCCCGCGATGAATCCTCTCACGGAACAGGCGTCGCGGGCATTGTCGCGGCCGCGACGAACAACGGCGTGGGCATCGCGGGCATCGCGCCCGACGCGCGGATTATGGCCCTGCGGGCCGGCTTGAACCGCAGAGTTAACGGTAACGGCGGCGGCTTTTTGGAAGAAGACGATCTCGCGGCGGCGATTCTCTACGCCGTAGAAAATGGCGCGCAGGTGATCAACATGAGTTGGGGCGGGCCGGAGCGCACCTTTATTTTGACCGATGTGCTCCAATACGCACACGCCCAAGGCATTGTGCTCGTCGCGGCGGCGGGCAACTCGGGAGAGGCATTGTCCTATCCCGCAGCGCATCACGCCACCCTGGCCATAGGCGCGACACGTAATGACGACCAGTTGGCGTATTTTAGCAGCAGGGGGGCCGCGCTCGACCTCGTCGCGCCTGGCGTCGGCGTGCTCAGTACGTACCTCAATAACCACTATCAACCGGGAAGTGGCACCTCGTATTCCACGCCCCATGTTTCCGGGTTGATCGCCCTCATACTCTCGCGGCGACCCGAACTCTCGCCCCAGTCCATACGCGGGTTGCTCATCGCGTCTGCCATAGATCTCGGGCGACCGGGGCACGACAATCGCTTTGGCGGCGGCCGCGTGAGTGGAGACAGCCTCGCCACGCGCTTGGGTACATTCGACTCGCTGACGGTCGCCATCCTATCGCCCAACAACGATCAGGGGGCAGGGACCGCGTTCGATATTCGCGCTTCGGTTTCGGGGGCGCAGGCGGTGGGCTATCGCCTGTCCTACGGCTTGGGCCACGATCCGCAAAACTGGACGCGCCTCGCATCGGATTCGCCATCCGCCGAGTCCATTCGCCATACATGGGACGTGTCCGACCTCGCAGAAACCGACGCTGTGTTGCGCCTCGAGGCGGATTTGTCGGGCGGCGGAGTCATCGAAGACCGCGTGCGCGTGGCGATTCAAAAAACCGGCCCCGCGATCACAAATCTCGTTTGCGGCGACGTGTTGGAGGCCGACCTGCGGGTTTTTGAATGCCGCTGGGAAACGGACCAACGCGCCCACGGGGGCATGGCCTATCGCGTTGCCGCGGATTTCGATACGCTCTACACGGGCCTCGTGCAAACCACGCACCGCGTCGTCTTGCCCCACACCTTGCCCGCAGGCGCGATGACATTTCACATCCTCGCAGACGGGGAAAACGGCGCCCACACCACCACACCCGCCCGTGCGTTTGATTACGCCCCTCTGCGCGTGCCGCAAAATGGCTTTTCGGAAATCGACACCTTGCCCGGTGGCTATTTGCCCGACCGCGCCTCTGATTTTGACCGCGATGGCAAACTCGAAATCGCGCTCAGGCCCCACGTCAAAGAGGTGCCGCTTGGCCCCGTCCACATTTACGAACTGGACGGCACATTTTCCAAAGTATTTCAAAGCGATAGACATTTTGAGCCTCGGTCCATCGGCGACTTCGACAACGATGGACGCGACGATTTATTGGGCGACGATTTATTCAACGACAGGGTCATGCTCTTTACGGGCACGGACGCCTATCCCACGTTAGAACGCGAATGGCCCGACCTGCGCGGCGGGCAGTTTGCCGATGTGGATGGCGATGGCATCCCGGATATCGTCGCCAATGAGGGGCAGCGGCGCGGCATCCGCGTTATTCGCTCTGTCGGCGGCGCGATCCGCGAGGATTTTCTGCCCGCGCTGGGCAGAGGCGTGCTCGGCCCGCGCTTTGTCGTCTCGGATTTTGACGGCGACGGGCACCGGGATATTCTCGCGGGCGATTCAGAGGGCGATTTGTGGATGTACGAATACCGCGCGGGTAGCTTTGATTCCACCTGGGTTTTAGATGGACGGGGAAACGCGCAAACGATCGGCGGCGGCGCGGATTTTGACGCCGACGGGGCTATCGAATTTGCCGTTGCCCGCGCTTATGAAGACTTCAACAATTCCTTCAATGGCTTTTGGGAATTGGAGATTTACAGCGCGAGTGCCGATACCTTTGCCCGCGAATGGGCGATTCGGATCAACGGCGTGGCGGCCTCGGGCAATGGGATTTCCGTCGGGGATGGCGATGGCGATGGCCGGCCCGATTTGCTCGTTTGCACGCCCCCCCATCTCTACGCTTTTCGCGCAGACGCGGCCAATCGCTACCGGCCGTTCTGGCACGCGCCCGCCGATTTTTTGACCTGTCGCCCGCTCATCGCCGATTTGAACAAAAATTCTCGCAACGAGGTGATCTTCAATTTCGATGGCGCGGTTCGCATCGTCGAACGCGATGCTCCCCCGTCCGCTGTCCCCTCCCCGCAGATCATCCGCGCCCGCGCCCTTGGCCCAACCCGCGTTGAACTCAACTGGACGCCCGTGCCCGATGCGTCTGCTTACCAGATCTACCGCGCTGTGGGACGAGAAGGCGCGCTGGACTATTTCGCTGAAATCCACGACCGCACCGCGTACATCGACGAGTTGCTCACCGAGGGCACGCCCTATCGCTATCAGATCGTCGCCGCCGATATGGACTCGCGCTCGGGCATCGTATCCCTCGTTCCCAATGCCCGACCCGAGGTGGTGCGTCACCAAACCCCTGCGGACGATCATATTCAGCTCTTCTTTTCTGAAGCCATGGGCGCGGATGCGGCCGAGCCCTCGGCCTATTTGCTCGCCGGGGTGGGCCAACCCACCTCCGTCATCTTGGATCGCCAAAATACCCGCGCGGTTCTGGCCTTCCCAACGCGCTTGCCCACGCCGTACACCCTCACCATTCTCGACGCGTCAGACGCGACCGGCACGCCCCTCGGGCAGACGACCATCGCGGGTACCCACGAGCCGAGCCTTCTCGCACGCGCGGACGCCAATGGCAATGGGGTGATCGACTTCCCGGATTTCATCGCCTTTGCTCGCGCCTTTCAAACCTCCGATCCCACCTTTGATTTCGACGGCGACGGCACGGTCGGCTTTTCCGACTTCCTCGCGTTTGCCCGTATCTATGGCCGCACCGTCAATTCCGATTGACGAAACGATAAAACCATCTCATACATCCAAGAAAATATTTGCATCTCGGATTGAGGCGTCATATACTATCGCCATTGCGGTATGTCGGTATGTCATGCATATAAGGGCGTAAGATTTTACGCCCTTATCAGTTACCCTTCACAAAGGAGGCGCAATCGTGAAAATCGAAGTCACCATTAACGGGGAGCATCAAAGCCATGAGGTCGAACCCCGGATGTTGCTCGTCCACTTCTTGCGCGAGGTCGTCGGCCTGACCGGCACCCATGTCGGTTGCGAGACCAGTTTGTGCGGCGCGTGCAGCGTGATGCTCGATGGCGAGGCGGTCAAAGCGTGTACGGTGTTGGCCGTGCAGGCCCACGGCGCCGAAATCACCACCATCGAGGGGTTGGCTCAAAACGGCGCGTTGCACCCCATTCAGGAAGGCTTCTGGGAATGCCACGGCTTGCAGTGCGGTTTTTGCACCCCGGGCATGATCATCGCCGCGCACCAGCTTTTAGAGCGCAATCCCAAACCCAGCGAAGCCGAGATCAGACGCGGCATCGAAGGCAATTTTTGCCGCTGCACAGGCTATCAACACATCGTCGATGCGGTTCAATACGCCGCAGCGAAAATGACCGCATGAGAGGAGGCCGCCCATGCCCGTTAGCAAAACCGTCGGCGCGCGCATCAAGCGCCGCGAAGACCCCCGATTGATCCAGGGCCTCGCCCACTACGTCGATGACATCAAATTGCCCGACACCTTGCACGTTGCGATTTTGCGAAGCCCCCATGCCCATGCGCGCATTGAAGGCATCGACGCGGATGCGGCTCAAAATTTGCCCGGCGTCAAAGCCGTCGTCACCGGGCGCGACATCGAAGACGCCATTGGCGGGATTCCCTGCGCCGCGACAGACCCCGAAGGTTTTCCCGGGATCAAAGTGCCCCACCATCCGGTGCTCGCCACGGACAAAGTCCGCTTTGTGGGCGAACCCGTCGCCGCGGTCGCCGCGACCGATGCGTACATCGCCCGAGACGCGCTCGACCTGATCGAGGTCGATTACGACCCCTTGGAGGCCATCAACGCCGCAGACGCGGCCTTGGCCGACGGCGCGCCCGTTCTCCACGAAGATTGGGACGACAACCTGGCGTTCACCTGGCAAATTGCCGGCGGCGACATCGACGCGGCATTTGCCGAAGCCGATCACATCGTCAGCGAGCGCATCGAGCACCAACGCCTCGTGCCCAACCCGATGGAAACGCGCGGCGTGCTCGCGGAGTACGCCCGCGGCAAAGACCAACTCACCATCTGGTCGTCCACGCAAATTCCCCACCTCTTGCGGACGCAACTGTCCGTCATGCTCGGCATGGCGGAAAACCACGTGCGCGTGATCGCCCCAGAAGTGGGCGGCGGGTTTGGGTGCAAACTCAACGTGTACGCGGAAGAAGCCCTGATCGGGCACATGGCAAAAACCCTCGGCCGCCCCGTCAAATGGATCGAGGGCAGGCGCGAAAACTTTTTGCACACGATCCACGGGCGCGACCAGACCGGGAAAGTCGAACTCGCGGTAAAAAGCGATGGCGCGATCCTCGGCCTCAAATACGCGGTCACGGCGGATGTGGGGGCGTATTACCAGTTGCTGACCCCTGCCATTCCCACGCTCACCGGGCTGATGCTGTGCGGCTCGTACACCTTTCAAAACGTGCAGATGGACCTCAAAGCCGCCTTTACGAACAAAATGGCGACCGACGCGTATCGCGGGGCCGGGCGTCCCGAAGCCACGTACCTCATCGAACGCATGATCGACATCGTGGCGCACGATCTCGACCTCGACCCCCTGGACGTGCGGCGCAAAAACTTCATTGCCAAAGACGCCTTTCCCCACGAAACCGGAACCGCCTTGGCGTACGACAGCGGCGATTACACCGCGGCCCTCGACCGCGCCCTCAAAATGGCCGACTACGACGCCCTGCGCCAAAAGCAGGCCGAGTTGCGCGAACGGGGCAGGTACCTCGGCATCGGGTTTTCCACGTACGTGGAGATCTGCGGCATGGGGCCTTCGGCTGCGATGCCGGCAGGCGGCTGGGAAAGCAGCACGGTGCGCGTGGATCCCACCGGCAAAGTGACCGTGCTCACAGGTGTGTCGCCCCACGGGCAGGGGCAGGAAACCACCTTTGCCCAACTCGTCGCGGATGGCTTGGGCGTGGATATCGACGATATTCGCATCATCCACGGCGATACCGACGCGGTGCAATACGGCATCGGCACATTTGGCAGTCGCGCAACCGCCGTGGGCGGCACGGCTATGGTCCACGCGATGGGCAAAATCAAGGACAAAGTCATCAAAATCGCCGCGCATCTCATGGAGAGCAACCCGCAAGACATCGCGCTCGAAGACGGCAAGTACTGCGTTCAAGGCACGCCCGAATCCGGCCTCAGCCTGGCTCAAATCGCCCAAGTGGCGCACGTCGGCGTGGGCCTTCCGCCCGATACGGAGCCGGGCCTCGCGGAGTCGCACTTTTTTGAACCGCCGAATTTTACCTATCCCTTTGGCACGCACATCGCCGTGGTCGAGGTCGATGCCGATACCGGCGAAGTCGACCTGCAACGCTACATCGCCGTCGACGATTGTGGCAACATCATCAACCCGCTCATCGTCGAGGGCCAAGTCCACGGCGGGATCGCCCAAGGCGTGGGCCAAGCCCTTTACGAAGAAGCCATCTACGACGAAACCGGGCAGATGCTCACCGGGTCATTCATGGACTACGCCTTGCCCAAAGCGCACGACTTCCCGCGTTTTGAACTGGGCAATACGGTCACGCCGTCGCCGGTCAACCCCATGGGCGTCAAAGGCGTGGGCGAAGCGGGCACGATCGGCTCCACCCCCGCTGTTGCCAATGCGGTCATCGACGCGCTGAAACCCTTTGGCGTGCGGCACATCGACTTGCCTTTGCGGCCCGAAAAACTCTGGAAACTCATGCAGGAGAACTAAGCGATGATTCCCTTTGATTACCACGCACCCAAAACCCTGCAAAAAGCGATGCGCCTCGTGCGGGAACACGGCGAGGACGCCAAAGTGCTCGCAGGCGGTCACAGCCTGATCCCGCTGATGAAATTGCGTTTTGCCGCGCCTACAATCGTCATCGACTTGGGCGGCATTGGCGCGTTGAAAAAGGTGACGGCGGGCCGTGAGACCATCGCCATCGGCGCGTTGGCGACGCATTACGCCGTTGAAAGCCACCGCTTGTTGCCGTCCAAATGCCGGCTCTTGCCCGAAACCGCGGGCGCGATTGGCGATGTGCAAGTTCGCAACCGCGGCACGGTGGGCGGCAGCATTGCCCATGCGGACCCGGCGGCGGATTGGCCGGCCGCCATGCTCGCCCTCGATGCCCAATTCGACATTGCCGGCCCCGGCGGCGAGCGCGCGGTGCCTGCGTCCGATTTTTTCCTCGGCCTGTTCACCACCGCATTGCGCGCAGGCGAAATTCTCACGCGCATCCGCATGGCCGCCCCGCCTGAAAACTCGGGCGGCGCGTACATCAAAATGCGACAATCCGCATCCGGTTTTGCCCTCGCGGGCGTCGCGGCGCAAGTCGCGCTCGACAGCGCGGGGAATTGCGCTTCCGCAGCGGTGGGCGTCACGGGCGTGGCGTCGGTTGCCTATCGCGCCCATGCGGTTGAAAACGCGCTTCTCGGACGCGGGATAGACGCCATCGCCGAGGCCGCTGCCCATGCCGCCGATGGCGTGGAAGAATTTCAGGAAGACCACCACGCTTCCGCGGACTACCGCGCCCATTTAGCCCGCGTGTTCGCGCAACGGGCATTGACCCGCGCGTTTGAACGAGCGAAGGAGTAGCTTTGAAACTCACCGGCACACACAGCGTCGGCGCGATTCCCGACCGCGCATTTGACCTGCTGACCGATCCGGAAGTGCTCGCCCGTTGCATGCCCGGTTGCGAAACGCTCGAGCGGGTGGGCGAGGGCATCTACGCCATCGCCGTCTCGGCGGGCATTGGCCCCATTCGCGGGAAGTACGCGGGCGACGTGGTGCTCTCGGATCTCCATCCCCCCGAACGCTATACCATGTCGGTCGATATCAGAGGCGCCACGGGATTTGTCAAAGGCAGGGGAATCGTCGCGCTGACCGCCGAGGGCGAGGGCACGACGGTGACCTTTGATGGCGACGTGCAAATCGGCGGCCCGCTCGCCGCAGTGGGCCAACGCCTGCACGCCAGCGCGGCGCGGTTGATGACTCGCCAACTCTTTTCCGCCATTGACGCAGAAGCGCGCCGACAGTAATGTCGGCTAATATGCAACGGGGGCATGGTCGCCTGAAAGAACGGAACGCATCCCCGTTGCCCATTTTTCAAAGGCCCCTCATGTCATTTATCGATTGGAACACCTATCCCGCCAACGAAGTCGCGCAGGGCGTGCGTATTCGAACGCCTTATGGCAAACACCTCATGCTCTCGCGCGTGGAATTTGACGCAGGCGCAGTCGTGCCCATGCACAGCCATCCCCACGAACAGGGGGGCATCGTGCTCAAGGGCAAAATGAGATTCACCATTGGCGGCGAGACCCGCACGGTGGCAACCGGCGAAGCCTTTCTCATTCCCGCGCATGTGCCCCACCGCGCCGAAGCCATAGACGGCCCGTGCGTCGCCCTCGACATTTTCTCCCCGATCCGCGAGGACTACGTCGAACTCGCCAACCGCTACATCCCACCCCAAGACGCGCCGTAGCGTCTTGTATCTTCGGACAGGCACGGGGGCCTGTCCCTACGATAACCTCTGACTCTCTGCGCTCTGTAAGGGCGTAAAATTTTACGCCCTTACGCGCCCTGACTACTGACCTCTGCCTTTTGCCTCTCCCGTCTCCCGTCTCCCGTCTTACCGCCTTTCGCCTCTCCCGTCTCCCATCTTTCCTCTCACGGACCCCATCTTGCCTATCCCCAACGCCCGTCGGATACCGAAAATCGCGTGCCTCTTGCTGTGCCTCGTCGGACAGGGTTCTGCCAACGAGATCGAGGAAAAAATCAGAACCCTCGACATCGGCACGTATGTCGAGGGCACGCATTTTGTCGATGGGCGAAAAAGGCGATTTCGGGGCTACATCAACCGCACGCAGGGATACGCCGTCACCCTCGTCACGCCCGAGTTGCCCCACAGGCGGCGCGTCACCTACCAGTCCATAGATCGCCTGCGCGTGAAAAACACGCAAAAAATCGCGGTGCCCTTCAATCCCCAAGCGCGGCGGTTCTTGACCCGAACCGGCGTCGCCATCGGGAGGCGCGCCGCGATTCGGGATACGGACAGCGGGTTCGCGGGGATTATCGCCAGCGTCACGGACTCGAGCCTCCTCCTCGCAACCCCGCACGAGCGCGATGAGTACAAAACCATAACCGCTTCGGAACTCGACCACCTGTCGATCAACATCGGCAGAACCTCCCATACCAAAAAGGGCGTCAAAGCCGGGTTTGCCACGGGATTTTGCATCGGCGTCATCTTCTCGTCCTCCGATTTGGACAACAGCGACGAAACAGGGTGGTCCGCCGTCGCCAACATCGTTTTCAATGTCGAGACCGTCGTCTTCTCCTTCATCGGCGCGGGCATCGGCGGCATCATCGGCAAACTCGCCAGCCATGAAACCTGGCAATCCATCCCCTTGGACCGCCTCAGCTTCACCCGCCCCCATCCCTCCCTGATCCTCTCCGCGTCCTATTCCTTTTGATCCCTTCTAAGAAAAAAACGGGTTCCCCTCAAAGGCGAACCCGTCATTTATCCGGCTACTCTCTGTTCAAAGAAATTGAAGGTCGTTTCTCATTTCTCGCGCTGATTTTGTTTGGATTAGATTCATCACTCGCCTGATTTGTTCACCAACCGAGTAGCGTTGGCGAGAAACCACGATGATGCCTGCGTGATCTTTTTTGAGTGTGATATACCTTGTGTGAAGTTGGCAAAAATGCCCGACATTAAATGTATAAATCGCTCGCCCTTGTTGCGTTGCGTATTCGAGTTGATCTTCGTCACTCCGCCCCAACATTTCCGCTTCAAATACGGTTGTTAAATCCACATCCCGCGCTCGAAGCCCGCTTACAAATGCACGAGCCATCGCGTCTTCATCTATATACAGCCGGATAGGCGTAGCCTCAATAGTTGTCATATCTATAGACGCGATACAGCAATTATTTAGGCATCGACCCGTCTCGATAGTTGTCCGTGTGTCTGTTCGAGTCGGCGTGCTTTCCTTTTTTCCATTGCCAAATCCGTCTCGATTTCTTCTTTGTTCGCGTGGTAATAAGCCAACGCCGCATAGACTTGCGACAGCATCAAATGGGGATATTGATCTGCGATTTCTTCAGGGCTATACCCCTGTTTATACCACGCGACGATCTGATTGACCGTTAAGCGCGTGCCATCGATGCGTAAGTGCCCTTCGCACGTATCCGGGTCTCGAACCAGTAGCGTGCCAATTTCGATACTCATGGTCGCCTACCTATGGTTTTGTTTTATCAGGTGCTTGGGAGAGGTGTTGTGACCCATCTGAAAATCAGTCCCATTTGAGACGCGATTCCAAGTAGGTCACAACGCGAATCATTTGTACGTCTTCATCTCGCCGGCTTGGAGGCGCGCCCAGTATTCCTTGAGCGTGGCTTTGATCTGCGGGCTTAGGAGGATGCCGCCGATGATGTTGGGGAAGGCCATGCCCAGGATCATGGCGTCGGAAAAATTGAGCACATTTGTCAGGGCGTTCACCGACCCGATCACCACGAACATCACGAAGATAATGCGATAGACCAAAACGGAGCCCATCCCGAACAGATACTCCCATGCGCGCTCGCCGTAGTAGGACCACGAAATCATGGTCGAATACGCAAAGAGCATCACGACACCCGCCAACACGTAGCCCGCGCCCGGGATAAAGGTCTCGAAGGCCGCGCTGGTCATGGACACGCCCTTGCCCGCAAATTCCGGATCGTCGTACACCCCGGTGATCATGCAGACCAACGCCGTCATCAAACAGATGATAATCGTGTCGATAAAAGGCCCGATCATGGCGACCATGCCCTCGCGGGCGGGTTCGTCTGTTTTGGCCGCAGCGTGGGCAAAGGCCGCGGATCCCAGTCCGGCTTCGTTGGAAAAGGCCGCGCGGCGCACGCCGATGATGAGCACGCCGAGCGCGCCGCCAAATGCCGCCTGTGGCGTAAAGGCCTGGCGGACGATCTCGGCGAGCAGCCCCGGCACGTCGGCGATGTGCGTGAGGATGATCAGCACGGACGTGATGACGTACAGCCCGCACATGAAGGGCACGATGCGCGACGTGACATTGCCGATGCGCTTGATGCCGCCGATGATGACAATGCCGACAAACGCGGCGAGCACGATGCCGAGAATCCACTTCGCGCCTTGCTCTGTGAAAACCGGAAACACCGTGCCGAGGATTTCGACGGTCTGGTTGGCCTGAAACATGTTGCCCCCGCCAAAGGCGCCGCCCAAGGTGAGCAGGGCAAACACGACGGCCAAGGTGCGCCCCAGTCGGGCGAGTCCTTTTTGGCCCAAACCCTCTTCGAGATAGTACATCGGCCCGCCTGCGACGCGCCCATCCGGGTGGATTTTGCGATACATCACGGCGAGCGTACACGACGCGAGTTTGGAGGACATGCCAAATAGCGCGGTGACGATCATCCAGAAAACCGCGCCTGGCCCCCCGGTGCCGACCGCGACAGCAACGCCGCCGATGTTGCCGAGGCCAATGGTCGCGGAAAGCGCGCTGGTCAGCGCCTTGAAGTGCGAAATTTCCCCCGGATCATCGGGGTTGTCGTACCGCCCGCGAATCACGTCTATCGAATGCTTGAACCCGCGCAGGGAAATCCAGCCAAAGAAAAAGGAATAGTAAATCCCGCCGCCCACCAATACGATGATGATCAGGGGAATCCCCAAACCAAAATCGTAGAAAAACACGGAGAACAAAAAACCGGCCGCCGCGCCCATGTGTTCTTCGAGCGCGCTCAACTGCCCCAACAACCCATTCGGCGATTCTTGGGCATCGGCAGTCTGCGCGAACGCGGAATCGGCAGTTTCCTGCGCGAACACAGAACCGGACAAAAACGACCCCATCAGCGAGGCCAACAGCGAAAGCTTACCACGCATACGACCCTCCCGTTTGTAAGATGGTTTTGCAAAACGCGAACGCGCTTACAATATAATACAAATTGAGATTCTGTATAGCGTTTTTGAGGATAGCAGAGGTTTTTCTTGCACTTTCCGTTTGCGGTGATCAGATTGACGAGGAGTGAGAGGTACGGCCCTTGTGCCCATCCCGATGTTGATGAGGCCGGGCGAACGGAATACCAACCGCTAAAAGGCGAGACCGATGAAAAGGCGATTGATTCGTTTTTTGACCTTTATTTTTTTTTGCGCGATGGCCCTCGTTGCAATGCGTGGAATCGCCTTTGCCGATCCGGTGACGGTATATGCGGCGGCCAGTTTGACGAGCGCGTTGCAGGATTTGTCCAAAATGGCGGAACAACGGGGCATGGCGTTGCGGCTGTCTTTTGCCAGTTCGTCGATCCTCGCCAAGCAGATTGCGATGGGCGCGCCTGCGGATGTGTATTTTTCCGCGAATGTGAAATGGATGGATTTTTTGGCGGATGAAAAGTTGATCGAACCCGATACCCGAATCGATCTCTTGGGCAACGCGCTGGTGGTGATCGCGCCCAAGGGCGAGCGAGAACCCTGGGCCGAGTTTCGCTTGCCCGAGGCGGGGATGTTGGCGATGGGCGATCCGGCTCATGTGCCTGTGGGGATGTATGCCAGAGACGCGCTGAAAAAATTGGGCTGGTGGGATGTGCTCAAAGATCGCATTGCCCCGGCGATGGATGTGCGCGGCGCATTGACGCTGGTCGCGCGCGGGGAGTGTGCGATGGGGGTTGTCTATGCCACAGATGCGGCGATCAGCGATGGGATCGAGGTGCTCGCCACCCTGCCCGATTCCCTGTTGAGTATGCCCATCGCGTATCCCGTCGCGATCGTCAAAGGGCGGCGCACGCCAGCGGTAGATGCAGCGATGCGCTTTTTGCTCTCGGACACAGCCGCTACGGTGTTTCAGCGGTATGGGTTTCGCGTGTCGGCTTTGGACGAGTAAAAAGTGAAGAACCCCGCGGTGAAGCGATCAGCGATCAATTAGCCATGCACCCATCAATCGCAGGGACAGGCCCCCGTGCCCGTCCGTGCATCCCGCGGCGACAGGGGTCAAGGGTCAGTCCCCACCTTGTAGAAATCTTGCATTTGCAATCGGATTTGGAATGCCTATTTTGTACGCAAAATGCGGGCGGGTTTGTCCTCAAAGATGATCTGCATTGTCTGTCCGCAATACGCAACGTGAAAGGGATTGGAAAACGCATGGCTCTGCTCCGTCGGTATCTGCCATTTCTCGGTTGGATTGGCGAACTCAAAGAGGGGCGCGTTTTGCGTGCCGATATCATGGCGGGGATCACCTTGTCGCTGGTGTTGATCCCGCAGGCGATGGCCAATGCACAACTGGCCGAGATGCCGCCCTATTACGGCTTTTACGCCTCGTTTGTGCCCATCATCGTCAGCGCGCTGTTCGGGTCGTCTCGCCAACTCTCCACGGGGCCGGTCGCGCTCGTGGCGTTGATGGTCGCCTCTGAATTGGGGCAACTCTCCGTCGGCGAAGAGGCGTATATCGCGTATGCCATTTTGTTGGCCCTGATGGTCGGCATGTTGCAATTTGGGCTGGGCGCGTTGCGCTTGGGCGTCTTGGTGAACTTTCTCGCGCATCCCGTCGTGCTCGGGTTCACCAATGCGGCGGCCATCATCATCGGCACGTCGCAAATCGACAAATTGTTCGGCGTCAGCGCAGAACGCGGGGGGGCGCATTACGAGCGCGTGATCCGCATGTGGGACGTGATTTCAGCGGGGTTTCACGCGCCCACCTTGCTCATGGGCATGTCGGCGATTGTGTTGTTATTTGCGTTGCGGCGCATCAACGCGCAACTTCCAAATGTGCTGATCGTCGCGGTCCTCACAACCGGGGTTTCGCGGCTCATCGGATTCGAGCGCGATTACGGCGGACAGGTCGTGGGCAGCATCCCCCAAGGCATTCCCACCTTTGCCATGCCGAGCATCGACTGGGGCGTGGTGCCATCGCTGGTTGGCGCGGCCATCACCATCGCGCTCATCGGGTATTTGGAGACCATCTCCATCGCCAAGGCCATCGCCGCGCAGACGCGCCAGCGCATCGACGCCAATCGGGAATTGCTCGCGCAGGGCTTGAGCAATATCGCCGGCAGCTTTTTTCAGAGTTTTCCGGTTTCCGGCTCGTTTGTGCGATCCACCGTCACCCTGCGTGCAGGCGGTCAAACCGGATTCGCGTCTGTCATCGCCGGGCTGATGGTCATTCTGTTGTTGCTTTTCTTCACCGAACTTTTATACCACATGCCCTTGGCCACTCTGGCGGCAATCGTCATGGTGTCCGTAGCCGGGTTGATCCACGTCAAACCCATCGTGCGTGCGTGGAAAGTCCACAAACACGACGGCATCGTCGCCCTCGCGTCATTCGCGCTGACCCTCCTCTTCGCGCCCCACCTCGACAAGGGCATTTTGATCGGCGCGACCCTGTCCCTCGCGCTGTATCTCTACCGCACGATGAAACCGCGCGTGGCCTTTCTCGCCCGGCACCCAGATGGCGCGTTTCGAGACGCTGTGGAGCACGACCTGGAATTGTGCGATGCGATAGCCACCATCCGATTTGACGGCTCGTTGTACTTCGGTAGCGCGGGCGCGTTTGAAGACGCCATATTGAATCGGATCGGCGATCCCGCATTGCGCTACGTAATTGTGGATGCCGAGGGGATGAACGAGATCGACGCCACGGGCGAGGACATGCTCATCCGCGTGGTGCAACGGCTGCACGAGGCAGGCGTGGAAGTGCTGTTTGCGCGGACCAAAAAGCAGGTCGCAGACGCGCTCGACCGCGCGGGCATGCTCCAAGCCATCGGCCGAGATCGCTTTCACACCACCCTCGACCGCGCCGTGGCGCACGCTTGGGAATCATTGGAAGGCCAATACCCCTGCAAGCGATCATGCCCTGTCGAATGCCCGCTCCACCGCCCAAAACCGCGGGGGGCGATTGTGTATCGGGTTTGAGGACTAGACTCGTTGTCCGCCCGCCCAACCCCCCTTCGGTAAGAAGTGAGACGGGAGACGGGAGAGGGCAAGCGTCATTTGTACCAACTCATTCATTATCGGGATCGCTTTGCCGTTCCACCGTCCTTTAGAAGCCATCTAAAAATTATCGGGACCTACCCCCCTAGCCCCCCTTCCTGCGAGGAAGGGGGGAATCAAGGCATCCTATTTTTGCGATAGGTATGGTTTTGACCTGGGAAAAGCGAATGCTTTTGTGGCTCTCTCAATGGCGGCCCGAGTTTTTAGATGGCTTCTTAGAGAAGCCATCGCCAGACGTGTCATCCCAAACATCCATCACCGAAAGCCATCGGGCACAGCGCGTAAGCCCACCGGTCATTCTGGCGAACGCCTGCCCAGCAGTGAGACGTGAAATGTGAGACGCGCCATAAAAATTCTGCTCATCGTAATTTTATCGCTCTCCGCGCTATGTGTCGTGCTCGCGGTTTGGAGGGTCCCGATGTCCGATCATCCTTTTTTTCAACAGCGGGCGGGGGTTGACGTGATCGCCCACCGCGGGGGCTGGCGGTTGTGGCCCGAGAATACCCTGTATGCGTTTCGGCGTGCGGTCGATCTCGGCGTGGATGTGCTGGAGATGGATATTCGCGGCACAAAAGACGGACATCTGGTGGTTTTTCACGACGAGACCGTGGCGCGCACCACAGATGGCAATGGCCGGGTGGCTGATTTCACGCTCGCAGAATTGAAGCAGTTGGACGCGGGCCACCAGTGGTCGTCGGATGATGGGGCCACCTTTCCCTTTCGCGGAAAGGGCATTGTGGTGCCGACGCTGGACGAGGTCTTTGCGGCGTTTCCACACATGCGAATGACGATCGAGATCAAGCAACGAGACCCGGATATCGTCGCGGCATTCGGCCATGCGATTCGCCGCTGCGGAATGCAACACCGCGTGCTGGTTGCCTGTTTTGATAGCGGGACATTGAAGCGGTTTCGCAAGCGGTTTCCCGAGGTCGCCACCTCCGCGGGCATGACGGAAGGCATGTTTTTTTACGCCTTGTGCTACTTGCACTTAGGCGCGGTTTATCATCCTTCAGTCGAAGCCTTACAGTTCCCGTTGAAGCTCGGCCCAATCGACGGCGTCCATCCCCGCCTCTTATCTGGCGCGCGCCAAAACAATATCCAAGTGCAAATCTGGACAGTGGATGACGAGGCGGAAATGCGAATGCTGATCGAGACCGGGGTCAATGGCATCATTACGCGTCGCCCCGACCGCTTGTTGAAAATCCTGGGACGAGCGGATTAGGAATTGCGGGCGTACAAAATCGCACGCCCGAGGAATTCGGAAGGAGAGGCTTAGACGACGAAACGGCCACCTGCTTTGTGGGTGGCCGTTTTGCGTTATTGCTTGAAATAAATCCGCTCTCGCTCGTTCACCTGCTCGATGATACCCTCCAACCGACGTTTTGCGTTCGCTATCGTTTTAGATAAATCCGTTCCGCGTTTTTGTGAAAGAGGTTTGCCCGATCCGCCGCGTCTGCATGGGCGACGATTTCGCGCGATATGCGCGCCCATGTTTTGAGATCGGAGCGCGTGTTGCAAACCGGCCAGTCGCTGCCCCATACCACGCGCTGCCAGCCAAAACTTTCGATGCAATGTTCGACATAAGGGCGAACCGCTTCGAGGGTGGCATCGCCCGGCGCGCAATAGGCCAGCACGCCGGAGATTTTGCACGCGACATTGGGAAGCGCGGCGAGTTGCGCGATCTGATCGCGCCAGGGATCCCGCACGTCATTCGCGATATCCGGCCCCCCGCAGTGGTCGAGGACGAATTGGACATCGGGGCATTTTCGCGCCAATGCGCGGGCGATGGGCAGTTGCCGGGCGAGGAAGCAGAGGTCGAAGGTGAGATCGAATTTCTCGAGCAGGCGGATGTTTGCGGCAAAGTGATCCGATTGCGAGAGGTCGTCGGGCATGGTGTGCAAGATGCGGCGCAGGCCGACGAGCTTGGGATGCGCGATGGATTCGAGATAGGCTTCAAATCCAACGGGGATTTCGGGCCGGCAGTTGGCGATGATGCCTTCGATGATCGCATCGGGCCGGTCGGACAAGTCGCAGACGAACCGGGTTTCGTCCCGCCAGTGGGGATCATCGGGCGAGGCTTCCATGAAAATGGTGCGCGCGATCCCGCAACCTTCTGCGGCGGCCAAATAGTCCTCGATGTGAAACGCATTGCCCGCGAGCGGCGCGAGCTCATCCGTCCACGAATACGGGTATTTGCGCGGGTAGATCAGGTGTTGATGCGTGTCTAAAATGGGGATGTGCATGGGGGTCTCCTGCAAGGAATTAGCGGAACTGCCGGGTGCGGGGACAGGCACGGGGGCCTGTCCCTACGATTGCGATTGCTTCTCCCGTCCCCGTCTCACCTCTCCCGTCTTCCCTCTTCCGCCTTGATGGGGGTAGGTCTTTGCACTTGGCCTCGGGGTTCGCTGTCCCAACGGAGGGTTTGCAGGCGTTGCATGGCGGCGCGGAGGGCTTCGGCTGTGCCGATGCGGTAGAGACCGTGGACCGCAAATCCGCGCACGTAGTGGTTGCCATCGCGCATGGCGTCTGCCAATTCGGGAATGGCCGATTGGGCATGGGGGGCCAGTCGCGCAAGCGAGAGGGCCGCGTTGCGGCGCACGAAATCGCTCTCATCTGTGGACAGGATATCCGCGAGGGGGCGCACGGCATCCGCGACGTTTTGACTCACCGTGCCCAGGGATTCGGCGGCGCGGGCGCGCACGTCTTCATCGGGGTCTCGCAACAGCGCGATGAGATCGGGCGTGGCGGCTTTGGCGTGCAAGCCCAAGTCGCCGAGCACATCGACGGCGCGGGCGCGGAGCTGCGCGTTCGGGTCTCGGATGAGTTCGAGCAAGGCGGGAACGGCGCGTTCGCCAACCGCCGCGAGTCCGTACCCCGCGTTGCGGGGCCGATCCACATTTTCCGCGTCTGAGAGCGCGTCGATCAAGGCGGGTATGGCGCGTTCGCCCCGCGATCCCAAGGTGTAGGACGCATTGAGGGCGAGGGCTTCGTCCGCATGGGAAAGGCGTCCGGCCAGGGTTTCGATAGACGCGCCGTTTGCCCTTTGTTCCGGCGCTTTGCCCAAGTGCCAATCCCACATGGCCTGCCAGGTCGGTTCTTGCGGATCATCGGACGCGGCCCAGGTTTCATCTGCGTGATCCCATGTGGGTTCGGTGGGTTCGCTCATGCGCGTGAACAGAAATTTGACCATGTGGCGCGTGATGTCCGTGTGGTTGGCTTCTTTTTTGTGCAAGATGTCGTAGTGAATCAGCACGACCGTGCCCGCGGGCCCGGACGAGAAGAGATGCTCGCCTTCTTGTTGCCGGGTCGTGATGTACTGCGATTTTGGAATCACGCTGGTGGGGCCCATTTCGTCGGGCGTGTCCTGCGGATAATACATCGCCATCATCCAGCGGCAGTGGTGATGGCGGCGGTTGTGGTCCGCGCAAAACCGGCTGTTGTGCAAACTGTCTTTGTGCATGCCGCGCGCCACACTGCCCGGACGACTTTCGTGGACGTGGCGGTGCAGGTGCAAATAGTAATCCGGGCCGAGGATGCTGGAAAACGCACCGTGAACGACGGGGTGATCCCACACCTCTTGCAGTTCTGGCACGGCCGGGAGGAGGTTGTTGCCCGGGTTTTTGCCACCGGCTTTGGCAAAGGATTCGTCGATGCGCTGATAGACTTTCGCGTGAAATCCCTCTGGAAAATCCGGATGGAGCATCAAATACCCCTCCCGGATGAATTGCTGCATCTGTGCATCGGTCAACAAAACGGGTTTGTCTGCCATGGTGCGCTCCTCGGTTTAAGTTGTGGATTCGCGTTGAGGTCGTTCATCGGTTTGTGCGTCGCCCTCACTGAACTTCGCGATGGGGACGTTGCCCTTGGGAAAACGCGCTGTGATTTCTAACGTACCGCCCATGTTTTCAATACAGCGGCGGAGATTGCCGACATACATATCGGCGCGGCGTTCCATGTTGGCAATGACCTGCCGTTCGACCTTTAGGCGTTTGGCCAAATCGGCTTGGGCTTGGCCGCGGGCTTCACACAGGGATAGTCCCGCCAATAATTCCTCGGTTTTCGCCGCATTGTAAGCCCGGCGTTCGGGTGTCATGCGGTTTCGGAGTTTGTCAAAAGAATGGTGACCACTCATGGAATTAATCCCTCTCGTTTGATTTCCTCGAGGTACTCGTCATAGCAGCGAGAGGCCGCGCTGTGAAAATATACAATCCCACTATCTAATCAAGGATATTTTGTTTCAACGGATACCTGTTTTCACAGTACGCGATGGCGCGTGCGTGAGATGGTACATAAAATCCAGTGCGCGTGTTCTAAAGGGCTTTCACATCGACCGCTTTGCGCGAGGTCGTGGCCGCGTGTGCCGCGTGGATGATCGCGAGGTTGTGGCGGGCGCGTTCGCAGGTGATCGGCGGCGGGTTGCCGTTGGCGAGTGCTTCGAAGGTGGCGGCGAAATAGTTGGCGTGTCCTGCGCGGGCTAGGGCCGTAGCACCGAGGCCATGGGCGAGGGGGACGGATTCCCATTTGCGATTGGATTTGTCCATGCAAAGGAGTTCGCGCCCGCGGCTGACGATGCGGATCCCGTGCGCGCGGGTATAGACTTCGCACAAATTGCCATCTCTGCCGCTGGGCATGCCCCAAGAGGTGGCGACTGTGGAGATCGCGCCATTTTCGTGTTCAAAGAGGAGGAAGGCCACATCATCGACATCAAAGGCGAAGAATTTGGTCTGCACGCGGGCTTCGACATAGCGCACGGGCGAACCGATCATGGCTTCGATCAAATAGATTTCGTGATAGGCACTGTCCGCGAGGCAACCGCCACCGGCCGCTTTGGATGCGCGCCAAACCGCGTTGGGATCGGCCTGATCTTCCGTTTTGCCAAACAGGGAGAGGGCGCGCCCGGTTTGCGGCGCATCCCCGCGCAATATTTTGAGGGCTTCCACCGTGCCGGGCATGTAGAGAAAATTGTGGACGATGCCGTAGTAAGAGCCGCGTTTTTTCACCGCGTCGAGGATCTGATCGGCTTCTTCGAGCGAGGTCGCCATGGGTTTTTCTGAGATGATGGCGATGCCTGCCTGTGCGGCGGCGCGGACGTGTTCGGCGTGCAGGTGATGGGGCGTGGCGATGATCGCGGCGTCGAGTTCGGCGCGGTCGAGCATGTGGCGATGGTCTTCGTAGCGTTGCGCCAAGGGGATGTCTGCGGCTGTGCCAACGCGGTTTCTGTTTTCGGCCGCGGGATCGGCGATGGCCGAGACGGTGACGAGATCCGGAATCTCGAGCAGGCCGGGCAGATGCGATTTTTGGACGATGCCGCCGCAACCGATCAGGCCGACGCGCAGTGGAGCGCGCTTCATGGATGGAGACATGCGGTTTTCCTTTCCGCGATTTTGCGCGCGACGTATTCCGCGTCCCGGCCAACGCCGTGCAAGAGGTGAGAGGCGACCGTGTGTTGAAATTTCAGGCCGACGAAAAACAGCCCGCGCACGCCAACGCCGCGGTTGTGAATGGGCCCATTTTCGTCAAATGCGGATTCGGGATGGTGCGTGCGGATGAATTTGTAATCGGACCGAAAACCCGTACACCACAAGACGGTTCGATCCGCCGTGCCGATAACTGTGCCATCGGCGCAGACGATCCCGCGCTCGTCAACGGCCGTGACGCGCCCGACTCGCTGGACGCCGTAGCGTTTTGACAGCCATCGCGGAGACGGCGCCATCGCGGGCTCGCCCCCGTGCCATTGGCGGGCAATCCGCCGACCGATCCAGGAGTGTCGCCGGATTTCAAATACCGGGAGCAAGCGCGAGAACACGCCGATGGGAACGCCCAAGATGGACCAGGGGATGACCAGGTTGCCGCTGAGCGCGAATGCGAGGTGGTCAAATTGACCGGATTGCGCGAGGTCTTGGCAAATTTGAACCCCGCTGCTGCCGCTACCCACGATGAGGACATTTGCCGTTTTGATCTGCGCGGGATTGCGATAAGCCGATGAATGCAAATGGGGGATCGATG
Organism: Candidatus Latescibacterota bacterium; assembly: GCA_965242535.1. GTDB lineage: Bacteria > Latescibacterota > UBA2968 > UBA2968 > UBA2968 > VXRD01. The sequence goes on along the minus strand of OZ251458.1, from coordinate 1,212,788 downwards.
GCGGCAGTTGTTCGGCTATGTCGGGCACAAAGGGTCGAGCCGCGTGCCCGGTGCATACGGCGACATTGGTCGTTTGATGGATTTCGGCATCTGTATGCACCTGCCAGATCCCTTTTCCCTCGACGACCTGTGTGACGGTGACGCCCTCTTTGATGGGCGGATCGACCATTTGGATGTACGCGTTGAAATAGTCGAGCACTTCGTCTCGCGTGGCCGTGTCGTACCACGCCTTGTGCGGCGCGAACGGTTCTCGCATGCCGGGCAAGGCGTTCATCCAGTTGGCGGTGTTTAGCCGAAAGCCGTCCCAACACTTGTGCCATGCCGAAAACGCCCGGTCGCGTTCCAAGACGAGGTGCTCAACGCCGCGTTGTTGCAAAAAATAACTCAACGCGATGCCCGCCTGCCCGCCGCCTATGACGATGGTGTTGATCATGTCTCTACCGAGAAAAATAAAAAGTAAAAGGCAAGTAAAGCAACGGTCAAGGGGATCTATCCCCCGTTAGAGGAAGGGGAGACGTAAGTGGAGAGATGGGACTGGGTAATGTGGTGAGAGGCATCGGCCCCCCAGTGCATTGCGCCTGGGGCAAAGTAAAAACGGACGCATAACAGCGAACAGCCCAAGAGCAGGTACACGGGTTTGCGCTCGCTGGCGAATACGTCTGTGAGAAAATCGGTGAGTACGCGCTCGCGCCTCTCTTTCCACAAGAGCAACGCGCCGACTGCGAGAAAGAGGACGATCAGCAAGATAAGGATTCGCAAGGCCGTTAAGATGGATCTGACCGGCAGGCGTTTTTGATATGGGATGGGGTTCGCCCCGTCGTCTAGGCATTCAAAAGTGGAAGCATTTACCGATCAATACTTTGAGATTGCCTCAAAATCCAATTCCACGACCCAGTCTTGGACCATCTCGTCCTTGACAAACCGAATAAACCCAAGTTCTCCAAGCCGTATTAACTCCCGTTGAAAAGATCTCCATGTGACATTCCGATAAGCGGATTGCACATATCTATCCGCCTGTAAATCCGATAGCTTGATCATCCGCGACGGAGTATCCGAGAAGGGATCCGAAGGCTCTGTTTCACTTAAAAGAAAATCGAGGATATCGTATTCTCTTTGGTTCAGAAGTCGCCGACGCGGGCCCGTTTTTGTATTAAAAGCGCGGACGAGCATGTCCCTATATACTAACCGATTGATCCGCGTTTTGATAAAATTATTGATTCCTTTGAGCTCGTTCACAAAACCGGCGATGCCAAATCGAATAAATGGCGTCACGTCAAAAGGTCGCCCTTTCCGACATTGTTGGAGGAGCGACTTGTATTTCTGTTCATGGCGATAGAAGTAATTGGAAAGTCCGTAAAATCCGCGGACATTATACCCGAACTGAAAGAGAATACCGGCTTCGACGAGCCGAGAAACCCTGCCGTTTCCATCGCCGAAGGGATGAATTGTCACCAAAAAGAAATGGGCGAGCAAGGCGCGTATAACCGGATGATTATCTTCGAGCCTGCGAGAATTGACGAAAGCGATATATTCCTCCATTAAGCACGGGAGCCTTTCGGGCGGAGCACCTTTGTGTACGCCTCCCAACTCCTCTGTTCCTACGACGACGGAAAAGTTGCGAAATTTTCCAGGGCTATTGTCGATGGTGTCTGAACTACGGGTGATCATTCGGTGCATTTTCGCAATGTCCGCTAAGCCAATCGGTGGGCTATTGGGGCGAAACCGTTGTTTGACCCAGGCCTGAGCCTCCGCAGCATTTCTGATTTGCAATTGTTCTTTTGTTGCGGTTCCCCTATCGGCGTGTTGGTCCAAGTTTTCCATTTGCTCAGAAACCTCGGACTCGGAAAGGGGGTTGCCCTCTATAGCCGTTGTGCCCCGAACGGCTCGGACTCGATTCAGACGGTCGAGTGGACGCTCCCATTCTTTTGGGAATACCAGATTCAGAGAAGCTTCTTTATAGGCTTCAATGGAGACGAGATCGCCAAAAAGCCCTGTCTCGTCGAGATGATATTCAAAGGAAAACTTTTCCCAATTCATTTTTACCTCTTATTTGACAGCTGGTTTGGCAAAAAAATAAATCTGTAACTCGTGGAAAAATAATAAATTTTTTCAGGATAACAATAAAATTTAGATAATTGTTATCTTTTTTGGCAAGATAATTGACAGGCAATTTGGCAAAATAGCGTCAATTTTTTTCAGTTCGTTAAGGATTCGCAAGGCCCTTAAAATGGATCGGATATCCGACGCTTTGGATGTATATTGACGCGACACATTCTCACGAACTCGAGCGAAAGGATGGGGTTATGCCGATGACTGGCGGTCGCGCCGTGGTTGAAACGCTGGACGCCTGGGGCGTAGATGTAGTGTTTGGCATCCCTGGGGTTCACACCCTCGCGCTTTACGACGCGCTGTACGATCATCCGCGCATTCGTCATATAACCACGCGGCATGAACAAGGCGCGGGCTTTATGGCCGATGGCTATGCGCGGGCGTCTGGTCGCGTGGGGGTGGCGTTGACGACCACAGGGCCGGCGGCGGTGAATGCGCTGACGCCAATAGGCGAAGCGCGTGCGGAATCGTCGCCCGTTTTGTTGATATGCAGTGGGCCAACCGATGAAACAAACCGGGCGGATGCGGGGGTATTGCACGATATGCGCGACCAATTTGGCACGTTGTTTTCCGTGACCGGGCAGGGGCGGCGCGTGTCCTGTGTGGAAGAGATCCCCGAAGCGCTGTCGGAGGGGTTTGAGGCGATGAAATACGGGCGGCCGCGGCCTTATATTTTGGAAGTCCCGCTCGATGTTTTTGCGGCAGAGGCAGAAGTCGAGATCGCCGAACCCGCGCATCGCCCGCCACAGGTGCCCGAAGCGTCCGCGCTCGACGCGGCCGCCGCGCTGATCCAATCGGCGCGCAAACCGGTGCTGATCGCTGGCGGCGGGGCGCAAAATGCGAGTGCGGAGGTGGTCGCGCTGGCCGAGGAACTCGGCATGCCCGTGGGGATTACGGTCAATGGACAGGGGGCGATCCCCGCGGATCACCCCGCGCTGGTGCGCGATGCGGCGATGACGCAGTGTTTGAAGGAGGCCGATGCGGTGATCGCGGTGGGCACGCGCTTGGGGTTTCGATTTGGGCAACTGTGGAAAGGATCGCTGAAAAAACTCATTCATCTGGATATCGATCCCGCGGTGATCGGGCGGACGTTTGAAACCGAGGTCGCGCTGATCGGCGATGCAAGCGCGGGGTTGAAGGCATTGCACGCGCGGTTGGAGGGAATGCAAACCGCGTGGCGCCTGCCCGTACCGCGCGATGACGCGGCGTCCGATTCCACGGATCGAGGGCCTTTTCCCGAATTGTTGGGCATCTTGCGGGACGTGCTGGACAGGGATGCGGTGGTCGTGAATGACATGACGATGATCAGCTATCAGGCGCGCAGGACTTTTCCGGTGTATGGCCCGCGCACGTTTTTGTCGCCCACGGTTTACGGTACCTTGGGATTTTCCATGCCCGCGGCCGTGGGCGCGAAGATCGCGTGTCCGCACAAGCAAGTGGTGTCGCTATGTGGCGATGGCGGGTTTATGTACACGGCTACCGAGCTTTCAACCGCGGTTCAGCAAGGCGTGTCCCTGCCCATTGTTTTGTGCAATGACAATGCGTACAGCGCGATCAAACGCGCACAGGATCGGGAATGTGGCGGGCGGCATATCGCGGTGCAACTGGCGAATCCCGATTTTGTGATGTTCGCACACAGCTTTGGCATGGCGGGCTTTCGCGTGACCCGCGCGCGAGAATTTGGCGACGCGCTCGAACGGGCGTTGCAAACCGATGGGCCGACGCTGATCGAGGTTTCTTTGGCTGAATATTCTCGAAAACTGTAGTTACACGAAATGGAACGATACGCGACAACACAAGCCCGAGTTCATTGCGAACCCGGGCTTTTTGTGTGGTAAGTGCCGACGCTACATCGGGCATTCCCCGCCTTCATCCGCTCCCAGTACCAAAACTGTTGGCGAAGATCGGGAAATCGGAAAATCCAATCGCGCCATCGCTGTCGAGATCGTAACGCGCATCGTACCCCGCATCGCGTCGGCGCGTCCCGAAATTGCCGACAATAAACAAAAGATCTGTGCAAACCCTCACCTTTCTCGAAAAGCACAGGTCTATGTCGGATCGAGTTCGGCAACGGTATCCCATCATGCAAGCGCGTTTCCTTTCTGCCTACGGGTTTTTACTTGACCTCGTTTTGGCTTTGTCGTAAGTTTTGGCGATTCAGAAATGTTGCTAAGTCATTGAAATAGTGGATTGTCTGACAATCAATTACTGGAATTGCAATGGACGTCATAAAAGGGGCGAGAGTCGAGGGACGGCGCGGGATTGAGCGCGTCGAGGCCGGGTTGCAAATCCGCTCCGTGCATCCCGATGGCATTGGAGAGGCGCTGGGATTGCGCCCCGGGGATGTGTTGGAAAGCATCAATGGGCAACCGGTGCGCGATCCCATCGATTACCGATTTTATATCGCAGAAGAAGAGGTATTGGCCGCGGTGCGACGCGGCGAGGATCGGTTTTCGTGCGAGATCGAAAAAGAGATCGAAGACGATCTAAGCGTGGAGTTTGAGGACATGCCCATCCTCAAATGCGACAATAAGTGCGTTTTTTGCTTTTTGCACCAGATGCCCAAGGGCCTGCGGAAATCCCTGTATTACCAAGATGACGACTACCGCTTGTCCTTTTTGCACGGGGCTTATGTCACGCTCACCAATTTGTCGGAAGACGAGTTTCAGCGCGTTATCGAACAAAAATTGAGTCCCATGTACATCTCGGTCCACGCCACGGATCCCCTGTTGCGCGCCGAGTTGCTCGGGCGCAGGCGGGCGACCCCAGTGCTAGATCGAATAGACGCCTTGGGCGCGCACGGGATAAAGATGCACGCGCAAGTCGTCTTGTGCCCGGGGATCAACGATGGGCACGCGCTCAAGCAAACGGTGTTCGACCTCGCGGCGCGCCATCCCCATGTCGAATCCGTGGGCGTCGTGCCGCTGGGCCTGACCAAGTTCCGCAAAAATCTCCCCGCGTTGAACCCGGTGACGCGCGCAGACGCAGACCGGGCCATCCGCCAGATAACCGCGTGGCAAGCCGCGTTGAAGCCGCGCTTGGGCACGCGCTTTGTGTATTTGGGCGATGAGATGTATTTGATGGCCGCCCGCCCCGTGCCGCCAAAACCCGAGTACGAGGGGTTTCCGCTCGTGGAAAATGGCATCGGCATGGTGCGCCGATTCGTCGATGGCTTCGATGATCGGATTGGGGAACTCGAGGAATTGGTGCTGCCCCCGCATCGTTTTGTGCTGGTCACGGGCGTGTTGGGCGCGCGGTTTTTGGACGCGATGGTCCAACGTCTGAATCGCATTTCTTGGATGTCTGCCCGGGTCGTGCCCGTGGTCAATCGCTTTTTGGGCGAGGGCATCACGGTTTCCGGGTTGCTTTCCGGAGGCGATATCGCCCACGCCCTATCCGATGTCGAGCGCGATGAGACCGTGCTGCTACCGCCCAATTGTTTGAATCACAATGGGTTGTTTTTGGATGATCTCACGCTTGAGGACCTCGTGCGACGGGCGCGTTGTCCGATCGTCAAAGGGACGTACGATCTCATAGAGACGATCCGCGATGCGGTTGGCGGCGCGTCACGTTCTCTGCAGCCGTGCAACGAGGATGTGGCGCATCCGTACATTTCGCCGCATCAGCTAGCGGATTAGGCGAATGGACGAGTCGTAGGGACAGACCCCGTGCCTGTCCGAAGCGGGGACTCCGTGCATCAGCTAGCGGATTAGGCGAATGGACGAGTCGTAGGGACAGACCCCGTGCCTGTCCGAAGCGGGGACTCGTTGAGGGATCAATTTTGTATAACCCCTGATTTTTAGGAGATGGGCGATGGGCGTCGCAGCCATTGTGGGCAGGCCGAATGTCGGGAAATCCACGCTTTTCAATCGGTTGATCGGCGAGCGCAAGGCGGTGGTCGACGATTTTCCCGGGGTCACGCGCGACCGCAACTACGCGCAATGTACGTGGAATGGCCGAACGTTTACGCTGATGGACACGGGCGGGTACGTACCCAATGCCGAGGAAAGCATTTCGGACTCGGTGGCGCGGCAGGTCGAACTCGCGTTGGACGAAGCGGATTTGTTGCTCTTGGTCGTCGATGCCCAAACCGGGCCCACGGATTACGACGCGGCGATGGCGCGGATGATTCGGGACTTGGGCGCGCCGTATCGGCTGATCGTCAACAAGGTCGATCGGGTGGAAGACGAAGCCGATGGCGCGGCCTTTTACGGACTCGCGCTCGGCGATCCCCTGCTCGTTTCCGCGATCAACGGGCGATCGTCCGGCGACTTGCTCGACGAAATCCTCGCGGGGTTGCCCGAGGATTCAGACGATCCCACCGGAGAAAGGCCGCCGCGAATCGCGGTATTGGGCCGCCCGAACATGGGCAAATCCACGTTTGTGAACCGCTTGTTGGGCCATGAGCGGGTCGTCGTCAGCGAAATCCCCGGCACCACGCGAGACGCCATCGACTTGCCGATGCAGCGCGACGGACGGGCATTTGTGTTGATCGACACCGCGGGCTTGCGGCGGAGAACGCGCGTCAAAGAACAGGTCGAGTATTACAGTTCCCTGCGGACCGTGGAAAATCTCGAGCGTTGCGACGTGGCGATCGTGCTGCTCGATGCGGTGGAGGGATGCACCGTGCAAGACGTCAAAATTGCAGAACGCGCCGCGGCCTTGGGCAAAGGGGTCATCGTGGGCATCAACAAATGGGATTTGGTGGAAAAGGACGACCGCACCGCGGACCACACGGCGGCCCAAATCCGCGCGCGCTTTGTGCATTTGGAAAATTACCCCATCGTTTTTCTTTCGGCGCTGACCGGGCAGCGCGCATGGCGCGTGATCGACCTCGCGTTGGACATCGCCCAAAAACGCCGCCAGCGTGTTTCCACCGGCGACTTGAACGCCTTTTTGACGGACCTGAATGCCACGACTGCGCCGCCGAGCAAAAATGGCCGGGTCTTTCGCATGTCCTTTTGCGTGATGCCGTATGCCGGGCCGCCGACCCTCATCTTTTTTACGCGCCGGCCCAAGGATGTACCGGTTCACTACCGCCGGTTTTTGGAGCGCAGGCTCAGGCAGGCGTTTGACTTTTTCGGCACGCCCATCCGCATTTTATTTAAGCAAAAGTGATGCGATGCAATCCAAAAAAATCAAAAAACGCTACTATTCGATCCGCGAGGTCTCGGAGCACACAGGCGTGGAGCAGCATGTGTTGCGGTTTTGGGAAAAGGAATTTTCTCAACTGCGGCCCAAACGCGGTCGGTCGGGCAATCGCGCTTATACCGAGCGCAATCTCAAGGTCATTCTGGCGATCAAGGATTTGCTCTACGTGCAGAAATACACGATTCAAGGCGCGGTTGAACGGCTGAAGAAAGACCCCGGTTTGTGGGAAAAACAGCGCGTTGAAGCACCCGAGAAGGAAAATGCACTCGCGGAACTGCGGGATCTGCTGCTCGATCTCAAGCGGCTGATAGAAGGGGATGGGGATGGGGATGGGAATGGCTGAATATTCCGTTCTAAAACTTTGGTACTACAGCCTCGTGGGTTGCCTTCGATGCCTTCGGCGACCTACTTTTTTTCAACAGCAAAAAAAAGTAGGCGAGCGGGGTACAACTGCCCTAGCAGTTCAAAAATGCCGCTCTCATGCGCCGAGGGGCTTGCACAGCGCAAATCGCTTTTGTAATTCCACGAGCATGAGTTGGCCTGCAAGGTGGGTTGCAACAAAGATGTGGGTTGCGAGACGGACTTGCGCGCTGTGCCCGATGGCTTTGTTTGATGGGCTTTTGAGATGGCACGGTTGGCGATGGCTTATTTGATGTACTGAATAGACGAACCCCTCGCTACGCCTCGCAACGCGAATGAAGTCTGAAGCAATGGCGTACAGCGGGTTGTCCCTCAATCCCGTTCAACTTTGTATGTGGGGAAATAAAACTTGCGCCATATTTCGTCTTTTTCTATATTTCACCTCCCAATGACAGAGTGGGCAACAGCCCACTCTTTTGAGTATATGGGATGTCTGCGACGAAAGTTACGCCATGCTCATCAAAGAGACCCTCATCGATCTCGTCGTTCCCGCCCTCCAGCACAGGGGCGTGGAGTTGGTCGAGTTGGTTGTTTCGGGCGGTGGCAGGCGGCAACTCGTCCGCATTTTTGTGGATCGCACAGACGGGATTACCGTTGACGAATGCGCGGCCATTAGCCGCGAGATCGCCGATGTTTTCGACACGCGCGATCCCATTGCGGGGACTTACGTGCTCGAAGTGTCATCCCCCGGGTTGACGCGCCCATTGAAAACAGACCGAGATTTTGAGCGCGTGGTCGGCAAGGCCCTGCGCTTGGTGGTCGATGGCTTGGGCGTTGCCGTGGGCACGCTCTTGCGGGTCGATCCCGAGCATCTCGATGTCGCATTGTCCGACAAACGCGCCCTGATCGAACGCGCCAAAATCCAGAAAGCCACGCTGCATTTTGAGTTGTAGGAGGCTCACTTGAATTACGAAGTTCTCGAAGCGTTGAGGCAAATTGCCCAAGAAAAAAACGTCAACCGCGACTTGGTGATCGAAACCCTCGAGATCGGGTTGATCTCTGCGGCAAAAAGGCGGTTTGGCACAGGGGATAACGTGGAGGTCAACATCGACCACGATTCGGGCGAGATCGCCGTGGAAGCGATCAAAGAAATCGTCGCGGATGACGCGGTCGAAGACGAGGGGTTGCAAGTCGGCCTGACGCAAGCGCGCGAAGTGGACGCGAAGGCAAAAGTCGGGGGAAGCTTGAGACTGCGCCTCAATTTTGCCGATTTTGGACGCAATGCCATTCAAACGGCCAAGCAAGTGCTCGTGCAGCGCGTCCGAGAGGCCGAGCGCGAAAAAATCTACGAGGATTATCAGGGGCGCGTGGGCGAAATCATTTCGGGCACCGTGCAACAAATCAGCCGGGGGGATATCCTCATCAACATCGGGCGCGCCGAAGCGGTCATTCCACTCAAGGAGCAAATCCGAAAAGAACGCTATCGGCAGGGCGACCCCATTCGCGCGTACTTGCTCGACGTGTTGCGCGTGGCGCGCGGCCCGCAAGTGGTGTTGAGCCGCACGCATCCGACGTTTCTCGAGCGTCTCTTTCAACTCGAAGTCCCGGAAATTTACGAGGGCGTCATCGAAATCAAGGCCGTGTCCCGCGAGCCGGGGGAGCGGGCGAAAATCGCGGTGCATTCCAACGATGCGCGCATCGACCCGGTGGGGGCTTGCGTGGGGATGAAAGGCTCGCGCGTGCAAGCGGTGGTGCGCGAATTGAGCAATGAGCGCATCGACATCGTGCCCTGGAGCGAAGACGAAGCGATCTTTTTGTCGCGCGCCTTGAGTCCCGCGACCGTGCGCCGCGTGGTCATCGACCGGCGCGACAAGCGCATGTCGGCCATCGTCGATGAGGATCAACTCTCGCTGGCGATTGGCAAAGCCGGCCAAAATGCGCGATTGGCCGCGCAGTTGACCGGCTGGAACGTGGATACCATGACGGAATCCCGTTACGACGAAATCCAAATCGAGCGGCAGGCGACGACCGTGCCCTTGGACGATGTGCCCGGCGCGGGGCCGACGACGCGAGATCGCTTGGAGGCCGCGGGCATTTTGTCCGCCAACGACCTCGTCAGCGTCTCTTTGACCGCGTTGCTCGACGTGCCCGGCATCGGCGAAGCCACGGCTGAAAAATTGCGGGAAACCGCGCGGGAACTCGTGGATGCAAGATTGGCAAAGTACCGCGAAGAACAGGCGCGGTTGCGAGCAGAGGCAGAAGTCGAAGAACCCAAATCCACCGAAGATCCATCCGAGTGATGTACGAGCGGAGGTGAGCCTATTGGCGAAGCGAAAAGTCAAAACAACGGCCAAAGCAAAGCGGATTTACGAGGTCGCCCGCGAATTTAATTTGTCGAGCGCGGCGATGGTCGGGCAACTCAAGAGCCTGGGGTTTGAGGTCAAAAACCACATGGCGGTCTGCGACCCCGTGATGATTCAGGCGATCCAGAAGAAATTCGATTCGGAACGCCAAGCGACTCGGCGCAAGCTCAGGCGCAGGGATGACGGGGAAAAAGAGCGCGAGACCCAAGCGCGACAACCCCGTACCCCGAGCCGGCGACGACGCGCGGTTCGATCGGCGGCCACGCCCGCATCTGCGAGCGCGCCCTCGCAACGGCCGAGCAGGCGCCGCCGCAGGCGAAGCCGCTATCCGACAAAGGTCGTCGTGGAAGAGGTCAGCGCGACAAAACCGAAACGCGAAAAACCCGCGCGGACCGCGGACAAAGCCAAGCCCGAGCCCAAACAACCGCCGAAGCAGGCCGAGGCCAAAACCCGCAAGCGACCCGCGCGCAAACGCAGGCGCAGGCGCAAACGCCCGGTGGTGGACGCGCGCGAAGTGTCGGCAAATGTCCGCCGAACCCTGGCGCAAATGTCGAGTGGCACAACGCCATCGCGGACGCGCAGGCGCCGCCGCCAGGACAGCGAAATCCCCGAAGCCGCGCCCGATGGCGGCGATGGGCAAGTCCTCAAAGTCAACGAGTTCACCACCGTTGGCGAACTCGCGGCGCAAATGGATGTGCGGCCCACAGAGGTCATCACGCAGTGCCTCAAACTCGGCCTGATGGTGACGATCAACCAACGCTTGGACATGGACACCATCGCGCTCGTCGCCGATGAATTTGGGTTTGGCGTCGAGCAACTCGAGGAATACGGCGAAGAGATCTTGGAAGAAGCCGATGCCGAGATCGTCGAAGTCGATCTCAAACCCCGGCCCCCAGTCGTCACCATTATGGGGCATGTGGATCACGGCAAAACCTCGCTTTTGGACTATATCCGCGAGACCAATGTGATGGAAGGAGAGGCAGGCGGCATTACGCAGCACATCGGCGCGTATCACGTCGAACTCGGGGAGGGGCGCGAAATCTGCTTCCTCGACACGCCTGGGCACGAGGCATTTACCGCGATGCGCGCCCGCGGCGCCAGCGTGACCGACGTGGTGGTCTTGGTGGTGGCTGCAGACGACAGCGTGATGCCGCAAACCGCAGAAGCCATCGACCACGCCAAGGCGGGCGATGTGCCGCTCGTGGTCGCGATCAACAAAATCGACTTGCCAACCGCGAACCCGGACAAAATCAAACGCGAACTGACCGAGCACAATGTCATTGTCGAGGATTACGGGGGCGCGGTTCAGGTTTGCGAAATTTCCGCCAAGACGGGGCAAAATGTCGATGCGTTGCTCGAATTGCTCGCCCTCGAAACCGAAATGCTCGAGCTCAAAGCGGCCCCAGACAGGCGCGCCAAGGGCACCATCGTGGAATCCAAACTCGACCGCGGGCGCGGGAATGTCGCAACCGTGCTCGTGCAAGAGGGCAAACTCAAAGTGGGCGATCCGTTTATTACGGGCATGTTCAGCGGGCGCGTGCGCGCCATGCTCGACGAGCGTGGGGTGGGCGTGACCGTCGCCGGGCCTTCGCGTCCGGTTCAGGTGCTCGGCCTGGCCGGGTTGCCCCAGGCCGGCGACGCGTTTCACGTCGTCGAAAACGAGCGCGAAGCCCGCGAGATCAGCCAGAAGCGGCAACAACTGCGGCGCGAGCAGGAATTTCACCGGGTGCGCCGCGTGTCACTCGCCGACATTCACAAGCAGATCGAAACGGGCAATATCGAAGAACTGCGCCTGATCATCAAAGGCGATGTCGATGGTTCTGTCGAGGCCATGCAAGACGCGCTCTTGCAAATCGAGCACGAGGAAGTGCGCCTCTCGGTGATTCACCGCGGCGTGGGCGCGATCTCCGAATCCGATATTTTGCTCGCATCCGCGTCCGATGCCATCATCATCGGGTTCAACGTGCGCCCAGACGCCAATGCCCGCGATGTCGCCGCGCGCGAGCAGGTGGATATCCGATTGTACCGCGTGATCTACGAAGTCGTCGAAGACATTCGCGCGGCCCTTTCCGGGTTGCTCGCGCCCAAGATCGAGGAAAACGTGCAGGGCGAGGCGCAGGTGCGCGAACTCTTTCAGGTGCCGCGCGTCGGCACGATTGCCGGGTGTTTGGTCTCGCAAGGGCTCATCCACCGCACGACGAGCGCGCGCGTGTTGCGCGATGGCGTTGTGATTTACGAGGGCCGAATCGGATCCTTGCGGCGTTTTAAGGACGATGTCCGCGAAGTGCAAAACGGCTTTGAATGCGGCATCGGGATCGAAAACTTCAACGATGTCAAAGTCGGCGATGTCATTGAAACGTACGAACTCGTCGAAACTTCTCGCACGATCTGATGACCATTGGTTTTTGTCGCATCGACCTGTATTTGCCCGAATGCGCTTCCCTGAAGCAGAAGCGCGGGGTGCTCAAGGGCTTAATTGCGCGCACGCGCAACAAGTTCAATGTGTCGGTTGCCGAACTCGGCGATCACGACCGCTGGCAAAGGGCGCAATTAGGCGTGGTGGCGATCGCCAACGAATCCCGCTACGCCAATCGGGTGTTGTCGCAGGTGGTCAACGCGATAGAGCGCGAAGGCCATCTGATTTTGATGGACTATTCCCTGGAGTTGCTCTGATGCCCTATCGCGCCGAAAGCGTGGGAAAAGCCATTCAGGTCGCCCTGAGCGAAATCCTGCATACGGAGACCCGGGACCCGGGGCTGGCCGATGTCACGATTACGTCCGTCAAGATGTCTCGGGACCTCCGCACGGCCAAGGTGTACATCAGCGCGATGCCCGGCGCAGAGGATCGCGCGTTCGACCGCCTGATGGGCGCGATGGCTTTTTTGCGCCGCGCCGTGGCACAGCGCGTTCCGTTGCGCCGCGTGCCCGAGTTGGTTTTTGCTCGGGATGACTCCATCGCGCAGGGCGCGCGAATCGATCAGTTGCTCGACAGTCTCAACGCATAGGTGGTCGCCATCAACGGCTTTTTGGGAATCGACAAACCCGCTACCTGGACGTCGCAAGATGTCGTCGGTTGGGTCCGCAAACGCTTTGGAATCAAAAAAGTGGGGCACACGGGCACGCTCGACCCCATGGCCACGGGCGTTTTGATCCTCTGCTTGGGGGCCTATACGCGCTTCAGTTCGCACGTGACGGGCCGCGACAAGCGATATCGCGCCGCGGTTCGCTTGGGCATCGCGACCGATTCGCTCGACGCAGATGGCGCGGTCGTCGCCCGATCCGAGGATATCCCAACCGATCGGGCGAAAATCGAGGCCGCCGTCGCAATATTCAAGGGAGAGATCGCCCAAGTGCCGCCGATGTATTCGGCCATCCGCATGGGCGGGCGCAGGCTTTACGAACTCGCCCGCAAGGGAGTTGAGGTCGAGCGGGAAGCGCGTCCCGTGCATATTTACAAACTCGAGATCACATCGTATCGCCCCCCGCTCTTGCACCTCGATGTCCATTGCTCAAAGGGCACGTACATTCGGTCGCTCGCAGACGATATTGGCAAACGCTTGGGCTGCGGCGCGCACTTGTCCGAACTCCGTAGAACCGCGGTGGGCGATGTCGCGCTCGGGCCATGCGTCTCGCCGTGCGATCTCGACCGCGCGGATCGGTTGTCCGATGCGTTGCTCGATCCGCATGTCGTTTTGTCCGATTTGCCCTCGGTCTGTTTGAGCGCGGCACAGCAGGCGCGATTTTCACACGGCAACCCCGTAGTTGGCGTTGGAACAGATCTGCAGGGCCTCGCTATCGCGCAAAATTCTCGCGGTATCTTGCTCGGCCTCGGCCAAGTCGCCGAGGGCGTCTTGAAGCCCATTCGCGTAATCCCAAACCGATGATGCACACCGTAACGCTCGAAGCCCCAGTCGCGCTCGCCCATCCCGTGGTCACTGTCGGCACCTTTGACGGCCTCCACGTCGGGCATGTCGCGGTGATCGAAACCGCGATTCGCACGGCGCGAGCACGCGGGGGCACATCGGTCGTCGTCACCTTTGACCCGCATCCCCGGCAGTTTATCGACGGGGCAGACGCGCCCGGGGTGTTGACGTCGCTCGCGGAAAAACGGCATCGCCTCTCGGGTTTGGGCGTGGATGTTTTGGCCGTTGTGGCATTTGACGACGCGATTCGGCAGTTGTCGCCCGAGGCCTTTGTCAAACGCTTTCTCGTGGATAAACTCGGCGCGAGGGCCGTGATCATCGGCTACGACCACGGGTTTGGAAAGGATCGACGAGGTGGGGGCGAAACGATGAAGCGGTTGGGCGATCGATTCGGTTTCTCTGTTTTTTCGCCCCCGGCTGCGTATATCGCGGAAAAGCCCGTGAGCAGCACGCGGATTCGCAACGCGCTTTTAGAGGGGGATATGGACGCGGTCGTTCAACTGATGGGGCATCCCTATCCCTTGTGGGGGCGCGTGGTGGCAGGTGAAAAACGGGGCCGCGCATTGGGCTTTCCCACCGCCAATCTCGGGTTTGACGCCCCGGGCAAACTCTTGCCGCCGCCTGGGGTTTACGCGGGTGTTGCCCATCTCGACCGGCCCCATATCGCGGTTGTCCATTACGGCAAACGCCCGACATTTGGCGGGCACGAGGCGCGCTGTGAAGTTCACCTGCTCGATTTTTCGCGCGATCTCTACGGAACGGTTTTGCCCCTCGATATTCACCATCGCATTCGCGGCGAGCGCGAATTTGACAGCAAAGAGGCGTTGATCGATCAGATCGATGCCGATATTCGGACCGCGGAATGCCTGCTTTCGCGGCACATCATCTCACGGAGGTAGCTTTGGCATTGACGAAAGAGGAAAAGGCCGAGTTGATCGCCCAATACGGGCGCGCAGAAGGCGATACCGGGTCCCCCGAAGTGCAGATCGCACAGTTGACCGCGCGCATCGCCCAACTGACCGAACACTTTCAAACCCACGGGAAAGACCATCACTCGCGGCGCGGGTTGCTCAAATTGGTCGGTCGCCGGCGTCGCTTGTTGCGGTATTTGCAGCGCGTCGACCTCGATGGGTATCGCAAGTTGATCGCGGTGCTGGACATCCGCGGTTGAATTTTTTCTCGTTCCAGCGGTTGGCCGTATCTCTGGCCCGTTGCCAGAGCACTGGAACGGATGTGTTTTTAGGCAATCATTAGGAGAGAGAATGAAAGAAAAAGTTGAGATGGAATACGCCGGGCGTCCCCTGTCTATCGAAACGGGCCGCGTGGCAAAACAGTCGCACGGCGCCGTGTGGATGCAGTACGGCGAGACCGTTGTGTTGGTGGCCACCGTTTCCGATACCCGACCTTCGGATTTTGATTTTTTTCCGCTTCAAGTCGATTACCGCGAAAAAACGTATGCCGGCGGGCGCATCCCCGGCAATTTTTTTAAGCGAGAAGGCGCGCCTTCAACGACTGAGAAGTTGCACGCGCGCTTGATCGACCACCAGATCAGGCCCCTGTTTCCGAAAGCGTATCAATTCGAGACGCAGGTGTACGTCACGGTGTTGTCCTTCGACGGTGAAAACGACCCGGCGGTGCTCTCGATGACCGGGGCGTCTGCCGCGTTGAGCATTTCCGACATTCCGTTTGCCGGCCCCATCGGCGCGGTGTGCGTCGGGCGGGTGAATGGCGAATACAAGCTCAACCCCACGCTTTCCGAACTCGAGGAAAGCGATGTGCATTTGATGGTGTCGGGCAATCGCGAGTCGATCATTTCCGTGGAAGGCGATTTTCACGAGGTCGCCGATGGCGATGTCGTAGAGGCGTTGCGCGTGGCGCAAAAAGGCATTGTGCAACTGATCGACTTGCAAGACGCGCTCATCGCCAAAGTGGGCAAAGCCAAGCGGGCTTGTGACGAAGCCGAGGAAAACCAAGCCCTGGCCGCAGCGGTTGCCGAACGCGCATCCACGCGCATCCAAGAAGCCAATCGCATGCCGGACAAAATGGCGCGCGCAGACGCCCTGTCCGCCCTCCGCAATGAGGTGCGCGAAGCCCTGGCCGAGGATTTTGAAGCGGATGAAATCGGCGATGAGATCGACCGCTCGATCAAAGCGGACATGCGCGCGATGATCCTCGCGGAAAACCAGCGCATCGACGGGCGCGGCTTGGATGAGGTTCGGCCCATCGACATCGACATGGCCGCGTTGCCGCGCGCGCACGGGTCCGCCATTTTCACGCGCGGGCAAACGCAGGCTTTGTGCGTGACCACGTTGGGGAGCAAAATGGACACGCGCATGGTCGACGACCTCGAGGGCAAATCGTTCAAGAGCTTCATGCTCGATTACAATTTTCCCAATTACAGCGTGGGCGAAACCGGACGCATCGGCGCGCCCGGCAGGCGCGAGATCGGGCACGGCGCGTTGGCGGAAAAAGCCCTCGAGCCGGTCGTGCCCAGCGAAGAGCATTTTCCCTATACGATCCGCCTCGTTTCCGAGATTTTGGAATCCAACAGCTCGTCTTCGATGGCGACCGTGTGCGGCGGGTCTCTCGCGCTGATGGACGCAGGCGTGCCCATCAAGAGCCACGTCGCAGGCGCGGGCGTGGGCTTGGTGATGGACGGAGACCAATGGGCCGTGCTCACGGATATTTTGGGCGAGGAAGACCATCTCGGCGATATGGACCTCAAAATTGCGGGGACGCGCGAGGGGTTGACCGCGATTCAAATGGACATCAAGATCGGCGGCGTGAGTTTTGAGATTCTCGATGCGGCATTTGCCCGCGCCCGAGACGCGCTCGATCACATCCTCGGCCTGATGGAAGAAGCCATTCCCGCGCCGAGGCCGCATTTGTCCCAATACGCGCCGCGCATTTTGTCCGTCCGCATCGATCCGTCAAAAATCGGCACGGTGATCGGGCCGGGCGGCAAAACCATCCGCAGCATCGAAGAGACCGGGGCCACGGTTGCGGTCGAAGACGATGGGCTCGTCACCGTGACCTCGTTGGACGCCGAAGCCGCCGAAGCCGCCATGGACATGGTCGAAGCCCTCGTGGAAGATCCGGAAATTGGGCGGGTGTACGAAGGCACGGTGCAGCGGATTACGGATTTTGGCGCGTTTATCGAAATTTTGCCGGGCAAAGACGGCCTGTGCCACATTTCCGAACTCGAACACCATCGGGTGCGCCAGGTGAACGACGTGCTCGAAGAAGGCGAAAAGGTGCAGGTCAAGGTGATCGACATCGACGCGCAGGGCAAAATCCGCCTCAGCCGCAAGGTGCTCCTCGACAACCCGAACCCGAGTTCATCCTCGAGAAGCAGACAACGCGGCCCGCGCAGATCGTAAGAAGACGCGCAAGCAGGTCAAACAACAAGGCGATCGGTCTGTCAGAGGTGATACCCGGTCGTCTTTCGTCTTTTGGCAAGATGGTCAAAAAGGGAGATACCATGACGAATCACAAACCCCCCACGTTGATGCAAGGCGGGGCGATTGGACGCTACCAAATCGAGTGTTGTGCAAAATCGGGCGACACGTACATCCTCGATACCGCAACCGGCGACGTGTGGATCCTGTTCGTCGGCACGCGCGAGAACATGGAAAACCACCCCGCGCTCAATTCGCTCAGCGGCGCGCTGATCCACTTGGGCCGCTGCGAGGCAGACGAAGATTAGGGAATCGCCGAGTAATCGCCGAGCGATCTGTCGCAACAGTTGCGAAAGATAACGCCATGAACCAAGAATCCATCTTCTCAACTTATTTGAACGACCTGACCACCATCGCCCGACAAGGCGATGCGCGAGAGGAGAGCTTTTATCCGGCACTGGCGGATATGCTCGCGGAAACGGCACGCGCCACTGACCGGACGCACGTACACGTCACCACATTGCCCAAGGCGACCGAGGGCGGCAACCCAGACTTCCGGTTGTGGAACGGCAGGGATCGCATCATCGGCTATGTCGAGGCCAAGAAGCCGACGGAAGAGCGGTTGGACATTGTCGAAAACTCCGAACAACTCCAGCGTTATCGCGACACGTTTCCCAATCTCATCCTCACCAATTTTCTCGAGTTCCGCCTGTATCGCAACGGCGAGCGCGTGAACGCGGTCCGCGTCGGGCGGCCCTTGGTGCTCAACGCGCTGGGCACAACGCCGCCGCTGGAAAATCAAAATGACCTCGCCGCGCTTCTCGACCGCTTTCTCGATTTTGCGTTGCCCCCGACATTCACAGCCGAATCCCTCGCCGTTGAACTGGCAAAACGCACGCGCCTGCTCCGCGTCGTGATCGGCGAGCAATTTGAGCGAGAACGCGACGCGCCCGGGATGCTCGCCGGTTTCTTTGAGGCGTTTCAGACGTATCTCATCGGCTCGCTGACGACGGACGATTTCGCCGACCTGTTCGCGCAGACGATAGCCTACGGTCTCTTTGCCGCTCGCACGCGCGCTGGGGATGGCTTCAACCGCCGCGTCGCGTTCGACAATATCCCACACACCATCGGCGTCTTGCGCGACCTGTTCCGCTACATCTCGCTCGACGACTTGCCCGCCCCACTCGCTTGGTGCGTGGATGATCTGGCCGAGGTGCTAGCCGTGGCCGACGCGCCCGGCATTCTGGATAGCTACTACCGCGAGGGCAAGGGCGGCGATCCCATCGTGCATTTTTACGAGACGTTCCTAGCGCAATACGATCCCGACGAGCGCGAGCGGCGGGGCGTTTATTACACGCCCGAACCCGTAGTTGGGTACATCGTGCGTTCTCTAAATGGCCTTCTCAAAACCGAATTTGACAAACGCGATGGCCTCGCATCGGACAGCGTTACGTTGCTCGATCCGGCGGCGGGGACGATGACATTTGTCGCCCGTGCGGCGCAGCAGGCAGTCGCCGAGTTCGAGGCGAAATACGGCCGTGGCGGGCGAGAGGACTTCATCCGTCGGCATATCCTCGAGAATTTCTACGCGCTTGAGTTGATGATGGCGCCTTACGCAGTAGGCCATCTCAAGATGAGCTTTTTCTTAGAAGAACTCGGCCACCGCCTCGCCGATGACGAGCGGGTGCCCTTTTATCTTACAAATGCGCTCGACGTGGCGGAATTGGAGCAAAGCCTGTTGCCCGGCCTATCCGCATTGGCAGAAGAATCCCGTTTGGCTGGCGCGGTCAAAAAGCAGACGCCGATTTTGCTCATCTTGGGCAATCCGCCGTATTCCTACGATTCCAGCAACAAAGGCGATTGGATACGGGAGTTGATCGACGATTACAAGCAGGTGGATGGCGCGCCATTAGGCGAGAGAAATCCGAAGGGGCTTCAGGATGATTACGTCAAGTTCCTGCGTTTCGCACAGTGGAAAATCGAGCAGGCCGGGTGCGGCGTCGTGGGGATGATCACCAATCACAGCTACCTCGACAATCCGACGTTTCGCGGGATGCGCCGCAGTCTGATGCAGACCTTTGACGACATTTACATCCTCGACTTGCACGGCAATTCACTCAAACGCGAGACCGCCCCGGATGGCAGTTCTGATCAAAATGTCTTCGACATCCGGCTAGGCGTGGCGATCGCCTTTTTCGTCAAACGCGGCGATGGTGGAGAAGCGGAAGCCATCGTCCAGCACGCCGATTGTTACGGAACGAGAGAGCGCAAATACGCCTATCTGGACGCCCACGACCTCGGCGACACCGATTGGCAACAGATAAATCCCGCGTCGCCGTTCTATCTGTTCGTGCCGCGTGACGACGCGCTCGAAGCTGAGTATCGGAGGTTCCTCTCTATCCCCGAAGTCTTTTCTGTTTCCGAAGTATTTCCAGTCAACAGCGTCGGCATTGTAACCGCCCGCGACCGTCTGACGATCCATTGGTCTGAGCAAGAGGCGTGGGATACGGTGCGGGCTTTTTCAGCGATGGACCCGGAACTCGCTCGGCAGAGTTACGCCTTGGGCACTGATACGCAAGAGTGGAAAGTGACGATGGCGCAAAAGGACTTGCGGGATTCCGGCCCAACACGCGAGAATGTGATCCCGATCCTGTATCGGCCCTTTGATGTGCGCCATACCTATTACACCGGTCACTCGCGAGGATTTATCTGTAGGCCCCGTTCCGAAGTCATGCGCCACATGCTGGCCGGGGAAAATATAGCACTTCTGATCTGTCGGCAGATCGTCAGCAAAACATGGCAGCATTGCTTGGTTGCCGATGGCATGACCGAGAGTTGTTATGTCTCTAACAAGACTAGGGAGATAGGATATGCCCATCCCCTCTACCTCTATCCCTCCGCTGACCGCGACGACCTTTTCGCGCAACGCGAATCGTCCGAGCACCAGCCGAATCTGAGTCCCAAGTTGCTCGCGGTACTCGCGGAGGCACATGGTCACGTGCCCTCGCCCGAGGATATTTTCTCCTACACGTATGCGATCTTGCACGCGCCTGCGTACCGCGAGAAATACGCCGAGTTCCTGCGGATCGATTTCCCGCGCATCCCGTTCACAAAGGACAGCGCGTTGTTCGCCGAACTCGCCGAACTCGGTGCGCGATTGGTCGGCCTACACCTGCTCAAGTCGCAGGAGCTCGACCCGCCCGCCTGCCGCTTTGAGGGCGAAGGCGATGCGGTGGTCGCACGGACGAAGGTGCAGGGCTTTGGCTATGACGTCGATGAGCAACGCATGTACGTCAACAAGACGCAACACTTCGGCCCCGTGCCCCCAGAAGTCTATAGCTATCGCATCGGCGGCTACCAAGTCTGCGACAAGTGGTTGAAAGACCGCAAAGATCGCCGCCTCACTCTCGACGACATCCGCACCTACTGCCGGATGGTGACGGCCCTCGGGCTGACGCTCGACATCCAGCGAGAGATCGACATCGTATATGAAAACGTGGATAATAGTTTAATGGCGACTGGGGCCGAGCAATCGCCGAAGGGGGTTTGACATGAACGGATATTTTTTTTTAGATGCAGGAAGGCATCGCCACTTTACTCGGAGGGTTTGCCATGACCGCCGTTGCCTTGCAACCGAGACAGAATGCCCTGACGCTTCATTTTGGGACGGCATTACGCATGAACAGGCATGAGTTTTTTCGATTCTGCCGCGCCAATCCCGATTTGAGACTGGAACTCACCCGCGAAGGAGATCTGATCATTATGCCGCCAACGGGGAGCAGATCCGGACATCGCAACTTTACGCTCATCGGACAATTTTATGCTTGGCTACGGTCTGACGGAACGGGTTTGGGCTTTGATTCATCTGCGGGTTTCACCCTTCCAAATGGCGCGGTGCGCGCCCCGGATTTGGCTTGGATTCGCAAAGAGCGGTGGGACGCACTCTCGGCAGAGGAACAGGAGGAGTTCGCCCCCATTTGTCCCGACTTTGTCGTCGAACTGCTATCGCGGACCGATCGCCTCGAGACCGCACAAAACAAGATGCGGGAATACATCGCCAATGGCGCACAACTCGGCTGGCTCATCGATCCCAAAGCGCGGAATGTTTATATCTATCGTCCGGACGAATCGGTCGTTTGTCTGCGCGATCCCAAAACCATTTCGGGCGATCCGCTGTTGCCCAAATTTGAATGTCAGGTGGACGAACTCTGGCAATAGGTCACACCGCCCAAATTGTGGACTTATCGTTGCGAAACAAAAAGATGAGGATGCCCATCTCACGCTAAATTTGCAGATAGGAGGAACACATGCCAGATGCGATCAAAATAAACGACATCAGCCATTTTGATGGGCGGGAAGTCGCGATAGAGGGATGGCTGTACAACAAGCGTTCCAGCGGCAAATTGCACTTTTTGCAAGTCAGGGATGGGTCCGGCACGGTTCAATGCGTGGTGTTCCAGGGCGATGTGTCGGCCGAGGTGTTTGAACGCGCCGCGGATATCGGGCAGGAATCCGCGTTGCGCGTGGTGGGCACTGTGCGGGCCGATGCGCGGTCGCCGATTGGATTTGAAATTGGCGTTGGCGATCTCGAAGTCGCGCATCGGACCGTGGATTATCCCATCACTCCCAAAGCGCACGGCACGGCGTTTTTGATGGACCATCGGCATTTGTGGCTTCGCTCGTCGCGGCAACACGCGATTTTGCGCGTGCGTTCCGAGATCGTCAAAGCCTGTCGCGCGTATTACGACGACAATGGCTTTGTGCTCGTCGATGCGCCCATTTTTACCCCGTCGTCCTGCGAGGGCAGTAGCACGTTGTTCGAGACCGATTATTTCGACGAGCGGGCGTATTTGACGCAGAGCGGGCAGTTGTACATGGAAGCCGCGGCGATGGCATTTGGCAAAGTGTACTGTTTTGGTCCGACGTTCCGGGCGGAAAAGTCCAAGACCCGGCGGCACTTGACCGAGTTTTGGATGGTCGAGCCCGAAGTGGCGTATATGGACTTGGCGGGCGATATGGATTTGGCCGAGGATTTTATTTGTTACGTGGTGCGGCAGGTGCTCGAGATGTGTCGATCCGAACTCGCGTATTTGCAGCGCGACATCGCGGCCTTAGAGCGCGTGCAAAAGCCGTTTCCCCGAATCTCGTATTCGGATGCCCACGATATGCTCAAAGACGCGGGGTGCGACCACACGTGGGGCGACGATTTTGGCGCGGAGGACGAAACCGTGTTGGGCGAAGCGCACGATAGGCCCGTGATCGTGCATCGCTATCCGGCGGCTTGCAAGGCGTTTTACATGAAGGCGGATGAGAAAAATCCCGAACTGGCATTGTGCATGGATGTGTTGGCCCCCGAAGGATATGGCGAAATCGTCGGCGGCGGGCAGCGCGAGGACGATTTGGAGGTTTTGCGGCGGAAGATCGCCCACCACGGTCTCGACGCGGCGCCGCTCCAGTGGTATCTCGATTTGAGACGCTACGGATCGGTGCCGCACGCTGGCTTTGGATTGGGTATCGAGCGCACGGTCGCGTGGATTTGTGGGTTGCCCCACGTCCGCGAGACCATTCCATTTCCCCGACTGTTGCAACGATTATATCCTTGAGGAGTTGTTTTTCAATGGCTTACGAGTTTGCTGAACTTGAAAAAAAATGGCGGCAACGCTGGGAAGATACCGCGTTGTACCGCAGCGGAGTCGATCCCAAACGGCCCAAGCACTACGCCCTGGCGATGTTGCCCTACACGTCTGGCGATCTGCACATCGGGCATTGGTACGCCCTGGTGCCGCCGGATGTGCGCGCGCGGTACATGCGGATGAAGGGGTACAACGTGTTGTATCCCATTGGGTTTGATGCGTTTGGCCTGCCCGCTGAAAACGCCGCCATCCAACGCGGGATTCACCCGGCCAAGTGGACGATGGACAATGTGGAACACATGCGCGGGCAACTGAAAACGATGGGCGCGATGTTCGACTGGGAACGCGAGATCATCACTTGTTCGCCCGAATACTACAAGTGGACGCAGTGGTTGTTCCTCAAATTTTACGCCAATGGGCTGGCGTATCGAAAAAAATCCCCGGTGGACTGGTGCCCAAAGTGCAATACGACCCTGGCGCGAGAGCAGGTGTGGGGCGAGGACAGGCATTGCGAGCGGTGCAATACGCCCGTGATCAAGAAGAACCTCGACCAATGGCTGTTTCGGATCACGCAATACGCCGAGGAATTGCTCGATTTTTCAAAAATCGCGTGGCCCGACCGCGTGCGCGCCATGCAGGAAAACTGGATCGGCCGCAGCGAGGGCGTGGCGTTTGAGATGCGCGTCAAAGACTCATCGGCGTCATTCCGCGTGTTCACCACCCGCGCGGATACGATTTTCGGCGTGTCCTTCGCGGTTTTGGCCCCGGAACACCGGTTGGTCGATGCGATCTCCGCGCCCGATCGACGAGAAGCCGTGCGAGCCTATTGCGCCGCGGCCGATCGGCAGTCGGAAAAAGATCGCCTCGCTTTGGACCGGGAACGGGACGGGGTTTTCACAGGGGCTTATGCGATCAACCCGATGAACGATGCGGAAGTGCCGATTTACGTCGCGGACTACGTGTTGCCGCAATACGGCACGGGCGCGATTATGGGCGTGCCCGCGCACGATGATCGCGATTTTGCGTTTGCCAAAAAGTACGCGTTGCCGGTTCCGGTTGTGATCGCCCCAGACGATGGGGATGCGTGCGATCTGCCCTATACAGCGGCGGGACGCATGGTGAACTCCGGGCGTTTTACGGGGTTGCCGTCATCCGAGGGCCTAGCGCGGGTGGCCGATGAGTTGGAAGCGCGGGGGATCGGCGAGCGCACGGTCAATTACCGTCTGCACGATTGGTTGATTTCCCGACAGCGTTATTGGGGCTGTCCGATTCCGATCATCTATTGCGATGCCTGCGGCACGGTGCCCGTGCCCCTGCGCGATTTGCCCGTGCTGTTGCCCGACGACGCGGAGTTTTTGCCCACCGGGGAATCGCCCCTCACGTACCACGAGGGGTTTTTGTATGCGACCTGCCCCAAATGCGAAGGGCCTGCGCGACGAGAGACCGATACGATGGATACGTTTATGTGTTCATCCTGGTATCAATACCGCTATTTAAGCCCGCAGTACGGCGCCGGGCCGTTTGCCGCGCACGAGGCGGAATACTGGTTGCCCGTGGATCAATACACCGGGGGGATCGAACACGCGACCATGCACCTGCTCTACACGCGCTTTTTCACCAAAGCCCTGCGCGATATGGATCTCGTCAGCGACGACGAGCCGATGGCGCGCTTGTTCAATCAGGGCGTTGTGCTGAGTGAAGATCACGAAAAGATGAGCAAGTCGCGCGGCAATGTCATCAATCCCGACGATTTGATCGAAAAGTACGGAACGGATTGCATCCGGGCGTATATGATGTTTTTGAGCCGGTGGGAACAGGGCGGGCCGTGGAGTTCGTCCGGCATGGAGGGCATGCCGCGGTTTTTGAACCGGGTGTGGCACATCGTCGTCGAGGCTGTCCCACCTGCAAAGGGCAAATCTCCGCAACGGGCCGAGGCCGATTTGCGCCGGTTGACGCATCAGACCATCCGCAAGGTGTCCGAAGATATCGAGTCCTTTGCGTTTAATACCGCGCTGGCCGCGCTGATGACGTTTAGCAATGGGTTGTCCGCGGCCAAGAACACGTCCGTCGTGCATACGGATGCGTGGCGAGAAGCGATTGAGGCTCTGATCCTGCTCTTGGCCCCGATCGCGCCGCACCTGTCCGAAGAGCTCTGGGCGCGCATCGGAGGCGAATACAGCGTTCACGAACGGGACTGGCCGCAATGGGATGAGGCGACCGCACGCCCGGCGACGATTGAGATGCCGATTCAAGTCAATGGCAAAGTTCGCGCACGCATCGATGTCGAGGTCGATGCCACGCGAGAAGCCATTGAGGAGATGGCGTTGGGCCAACCCAATGTTCGCGCTCATACAGGCGGCAACGCGCCGAAGAAGATCATCGTCGTCCCCAATCGGTTGATCAATATCGTGGTTTAATCGGAGTGAGATGAAGGGCAAAAATCAGTGGTCAGTGAAAACAAACGACACGGCCCCATCAATCGTAGGGATAGGCTCCCGTCAACGAAAAACGCGGACGGGGTATGAAGGCGAGTAATCCGAGCATGACGCCTCATCCGCAGTTCAAAAAACGCGGATCCGGCAGTCGGTCAGCACGGCCCCATCAATCGTAGGGACAGGCCCCGTGCCTGTCCGCTGTAAGATAGGCGAATCGCAGATGCACGCGAGTACATGTGGCGGCGCAAAAAGAGAAAGAGGTAGGTCTATGACCTGCCTCTTTTTTTTTGAGAGTATGATTTTTTTGCATCGGGTCTTCGCTTATAGACCGCTTTTTTGGTGTGCGTACGGACCGCTATTGTGACGGGCGATGGACAACTCGAGGATGTACGCGCTCGTTTTTGATCTACCGCTTAAAAAATGGCTTGGGGACGACTCGCGCTTTGAGGGCGCGGTCGCGGATTGCGATGGCGAGTTCCGTGCCTATTTCCGCATAATCCGGGGGAACGTAGCCCATGCCCACGTTTTTTTGAATATGGGGCGCGCTGGTGCCGCTGGTGACGGTGCCTATCGCATTGCCCCGCGCGTCCAGGATTTCGTAGCCCTGGCGCGGAATGCCGCGGTCGATCATTTCGAGCATCACGAGTGTTTTTGTCAAACCATCGGCACGCTGTTGCGCGAGTGCATCCGCGCCTAAGAAGCCGCCACTCGGGGAGACGAATGTCTCCAACCCGGCTTCTAATGGCGTGGTTTCCTCGTCGAGTTCGTGCCCGTAGAGGGGAAGCGAGGCTTCGATGCGGAGGGTGTCCCGCGCGCCCAATCCCGCAGGCGATACATCGGGCGATGCGCTAAGCGCGTTCCAGATTGCCGTTGCGTCTTCGGGACGGGTGAAAATTTCAAAGCCATTTCTGCCTTCGCCCGTGTACCCCGTGCGGGCAATGTGAACCGGGATGCCCGCGAGTTCGGCTTTGCGAATGCGAAAAAAGCCGATAGCCGAGAGGTCGCGGTTTGCGATGGGCGCGAGAACCGCCTCGGCTTTGGGGCCTTGAAGCGCGAGCAGGGCAAATTCCTCGCTGCGATTCGCCACTCGCACGCGGTCGAATGATTGCGCGATGGCTTGGACGTGCGCCCAGTCTTTATCGACATTCGCGGCATTGACCACGATCAGGTAGGTCGTTTTGCCCAAGCGATAGACGATGATGTCGTCAACCGCGCCGCCATTTTCATTGAGAAAGAGCGAATATTGCCCGCGTCCGATGCCCAAGCGGTCGATGTCATTGGTCGTTAAAAATTGCACCAACGCACGGGCGCCCGCGCCTCGAAACTCAAATTCGCCCATGTGCGAGACGTCGAACAAGCCCGCCCGGGATCGGACTGCGCGATGCTCGGCGACGATGCCCGCGTATTGAACGGGCATTTCCCAGCCGCCAAAATCGATCAATCGGGCGTTGGCTTTTCGGTGGATTTCGTATAACGGGGTTCGTTTTGGGTTTTCCAAGTTCGCCCTCCTCTTTTTTAAGGTCGTGTTTTTGAGGTGCAGAAATCGCGCCTGCGCGCCGATCGCTTTCAAAATAACAAAAATTCGTTTCAACTCTATTTTTATTTTTCTTGACCTTATGGAATGATTGTCCTAAATTTACAGAAATAATACGGAAAAAATTTGGAATTTCTCAAAAGGGGAACGATGGAAAATTACAGCATTCTCGAAGCCGCCAAAATCCTTCAAGTGACGGATAAGACGATAAGAAATTATATCAATAGGGATTTTGTGAAGGCCGAAATGTGGAATGGCACCTGGCGCATTCCCCATGAGGACATTTCGGAATTATTTCGGAAAAAATTTGGAAAATCGCTGGATCAAAATGCCGCGGAAACGCACCGCGAACCCGATCAAATTCTCGTTGAAAAATCCGAATTTGAAAACCAGCAACAGGAATTGGGCAAATTGGCGGTGATCGAAACGAGCGAAAAGGAACTGAGAGCGGAAATTCGCAATCTGAATGAACGCAATGCACAATTAGAGGCATCATCTGCGTCTGGATGGACGGAAGCGCGGGCATTTCAAGCAGAACTGGAAAAAACGCGAGAAGAACTGCACGTGGCGCGAGAAAACGAGAAACGCGCACAACAAGACGCAAATTGGTTGCGCCGAGAACGCGATGAGATGCAAAGAACCGCGCAGAGAAGGGCGGAAACCATCAAAAGACTCCGCGAGGAAAACCAACGCCTCTCGGATTTGCTCCATCAAAAAGCTCTGGGGGTGCGATGAGAGGCGGGGAGACGGGAGACGGGAGACGGGAGACGGGAGACGGGAGACGGAAGACGGAAGACGGAAGACGGAAGACGGGAGACGGGAGACGGGAGACGGGAGACGGGAGACGGAAGACGGAAGACGGAAGACGGGAGACGGGAGACGGGAGACGGGAGACGGGAGACGGAAGACGGAAGACGGAAGACGGAAGACGGAAGACGGGAGACGGAAGCGTAGGGACAGGCCCCCGTGCCTGTCCGAAGATACAAGGAGGATGGGTACAAAAAGTTGATTTTTTGAATTTTTAGGCGTGAGTTGACATAATGGAACTTATACCACAAAATGCAACCCAACATCCGAAGCATTAAATTGACAGTGGACATATCGGTATTAGATTGTTCTCGGCAGGGATTGAACATCATTTCGCGTTTTAGGAGGCAAAAATGGCAGACGCATCGCTGCGGGACATATTGAATTTTGCAACGGATGCGGCATGGCAGGCCGGGCGGATGACATTGCGGTATTTTCAAACTGGGATTGCGGTTGAGCGAAAGGCCGATGAATCGCCGGTGACGATAGCGGATAGGGATGCAGAGATAAAATTGCGGGATTTGATCGTTGCGCGGTTTCCCGATGATGGCATTGTGGGAGAAGAGCACGGCGACAAGGTGGGCACAACGGGCAGACGGTGGATCGTCGATCCGATTGACGGGACAAAATCATTCGTATGCGGCGTGCCGCTCTACGGCGTGATGGTGGGCGTGGAGGTCGATGGTGATCCCGCAGTTGGCGTGGTGCATTTTCCCGCGTTGAACGAAATGATCTGCGCTGGCAAGGGTTTGGGCTGTACGTGGAATGGCCGCGTAGCACGGGTGTCGGATGTGTCGGATATGAAGGACGCCACGGTGCTTTTGACCGATTCCGTGCATTTGCACGGGCGCGACGAAGCCATTGCGCGGATTTGCTCGCGGGCCAAACTGGTGCGCGGCTGGGGCGACTGTTACGGGTATATGCTCGTGGCGACCGGGCGCGCAGAGGTGATGCTCGATCCGGTGATGAATGTGTGGGATTGCGCCGCACTCGCGCCCATTTTGCGAGAAGCGGGCGGCACATTTACGACCTGGAGCGGCGAGGCGACGATTTGGGGCAACGAAGCCATCGGCACAAATGGGGCGTTGTTCGAAGACGTGATGGCGTTGATCGAGGAGTGAAGGCCGCGTTCATTGCGAATCCGGGCTTATGCCTGCGTGCGAATCCACCGAAGCCGGAGAGGATGCAACCGAACATTAGCCGATAGGCTTCCGGTTTTTTGGCTTTAATCTTGACATTTTTGTATGCTTAAGGTAAGTTTGCGGTGGCGTTGACCCTCTCAAAAGGAGTTTTTCCATGAGTTCCCAAATGCAAGAGCTCGAAACGCTGGCGACGGGCGATTACAAATTTGGCTGGGTGACGGATATCGAGCAGGAATCCGCCCCGCCCGGGCTGGATGAAGACATCATTCAATTTATCTCCGCAAAAAAGAACGAGCCCGATTGGCTGCTCGCCTGGCGTTTGAAAGCCTATCGCCACTGGCTGACCATGACCGACCCGCTCAAGCGCAAGAAGACCGAGCAGTGGGCGATGGTGGCGTATCCGGATATCGACTATCAGAGCATCGTGTATTACGCCGCGCCCAAGAATGCGGGCGATGGCCCGGAGAGTTTGGACGAGGTCGATCCCGAACTCTTGGCGACTTACGAAAAACTCGGCATTCCCCTCGAAGAACAAAAAATGCTGGCCGGCGTGGCTGTCGATGCGGTTTTTGACAGCGTTTCCGTGGCGACGACCTTCAAGGAAACCCTGGCCGAGGCCGGGGTCATTTTCTGCTCGTTTTCCGAAGCCGTGCGAGATCATCCCGACTTGGTGAAAAAGTATCTCGGTTCGGTCGTGCCGCATACCGACAATTATTTTGCGGCCCTCAACTCGGCGGTCTTTAGTGATGGGTCGTTTTGCTACATCCCCAAGGGCGTGCGTTGCCCGATGGAGTTGTCCACGTATTTTCGCATCAACGCCGCCAACACAGGGCAATTCGAACGCACCCTCGTCATCGCCGATGAGGGGGCTTATGTGTCGTATTTAGAGGGTTGCACAGCGCCGATGCGAGACGAAAATCAGCTCCACGCCGCGGTGGTCGAGCTCGTCGCGTTAGACGATGCACAGATCAAATACTCCACCGTGCAAAACTGGTATCCCGGCGACATCAACGGCAAGGGCGGCATCTACAATTTCGTCACCAAGCGCGGCGCGTGCCGGGGCGTCAACGCCAAAATTTCGTGGACGCAAGTGGAGACCGGATCGGCGATTACGTGGAAATATCCGAGTTGCATTTTGCAAGGCGACAACTCGGTGGGCGAATTTTACTCGGTCGCCGTCACCTCCCTCAAACAGCAGGCCGACACCGGCACCAAGATGATCCACATCGGCAAAAACACCCGCAGCACCATCATCTCCAAAGGCATCTCCGCCCTGCGCGGGCAAAACACCTATCGCGGCGCGGTGCAAGTGCTCAAGGGCGCGCACGACGCCAGAAATTTTACCCAGTGCGATTCCATGCTCATCGGCGACCGGTGCGGCGCGCACACCTTTCCCTACATCGACGTCCGCAACCCCTCGGCGCAGGTCGAGCACGAGGCCACCACGTCCAAAATCGGCGAAGACCAACTTTTTTATTGCAACCAGCGCGGCATCGCCACCGAAGACGCGGTTTCCCTGATCGTCAATGGATTCTGCAAGGAAGTCTTGGCGGAACTGCCCATGGAATTTGCCGTCGAAGCCCAAAAACTCCTCGGCATCAGCCTCGAAGGCAGTGTGGGGTAGGGACGATCTGCGGATGAATGCAGATCATCCGAAAGCACAACGGAGATCATCACATGGCAAAACAAATTGCACTCTTCAATCACAAGGGCGGCGTGAGCAAGACAACGACCGCCTTCAACCTCGGCTGGATGCTGGCAAAAAAAGGGAAGAAGGTAATCCTCGCCGACTGCGACCCGCAGTGCAATCTCACGGGTATGGTTCTCGGACTCAAGGATGCTGGGGATTTTGAATCGATTTACGAGTCAAAAGAGGTGAGGAATATCCGCGACGGTCTCGCCCCCGCTTTTGAATCTCGCCCTGCACTCATTAAACCCGTGATTTGTGAGCCAATTGAGGGACAACCGAACCTGTATCTGTTGCCGGGTAATATTCGCCTCGCCGAATACGAAGTCACCTTGGGCATTGCACAAGAGTTGTCGGGATCGCTGGTGACACTCCAGAATTTGCCAGGCTCTCTTCACCATCTCTTTTCTAAAACTGCCGAAGAGTACGACGCCGACTTCATTCTCGTGGATATGAGCCCGAGTCTGGGGCCCATTAACCAAAACCTGCTGATGACAAGTGATTATTTCATCGTACCGATGATGCCGGATTACTTCTCGGCGATGGCAACGGATAGTCTCGCCTCTGTTTTGCCCAAGTGGTCGGCTTGGGCAAAGGAGGCAAAAAAAATAAAAGTGCTCAGGGAGGCGATTTATCCTTTTCCGGATAAGACGCCCAAGTTTCTCGGAACAATTATTCAAAATTATCGAGACAGAAAGGGAAAACCCGCTGCCGCCTTCCAAAAGTGGATCGACGAAATAGTAAAGGGCGTACAGACAAAACTTCTACCTGTCCTAAAAGAGAGTGGTATGTTGCCCTCTCATGAATTATACGAGACGGAAGCACAGGGCGTACTATTTCAAGATTTAGCATACGCCCAAGCGATAGGTCCACCACTTCTTCAGATGGCGGACTTCAACAGTCTGATCGCCCTTTCGCAAAAGCACAACGTTCCTATTTTCGATTTGACCGACGAGCAAATTGGACAAACGGGAGTCGTGCTTGAAAGTACTAGAAAATCCATGCTTCAATTTCGGGATTTATACGATAAGGGTGCGGACCAAATCATAAAGATCGTTGAACATGCTTAGTGCCATTCAGCAGTTGCGCGAAAATATGGAACGGGTACGCGCCATCGGCGGGTTGTATGAGGCATTGGATCAATTGACGACGCCTATCGTAGATGTGACCGATCTTTTACGCATGCAAATCGCGATGACCGTGAGCGCGCTCGACCACTACATCCACGAGATCACGCGCATGGGAATGTTAGAGGTGTACGATGGCACACGCCCTCCGACCCCTGCGTTCTCGCGCTTTCAAGTGACGATAGATGCAGCGATGAGGGGGATTGCCGGATCGGGTGGGAACGCTTGGTTTGAGACGGCGATCCGCGAAAAACACGGACATGTGGCTTTCCAGCATCCAGACAAGATAGCGGATGCGGTGCGGCTTTTCTCATCGCGCGAGTTATGGCCCTCCGTTGCTTCGCACCTTGGGGCGACAGTGCAAGACGTGAAAGATCGGCTTCGCCTCATCGTCGAGCGCCGCAATCGGATCGTTCATGAGGCCGATTTGGATCCGAGTTATCCCGGGAGCCGTTGGCCCATTTCACCTTCTGACTCGGCGGAGGCCGCAGATTTTATCCGAGACGTTTGTGAAGCCATTCATGCGGTTGTCACATCGACCGCAAAATAATGAGGGACGAATACATGTTGGAAATTCGGAATTTGCACGCTGGCGTGGAAGACGCGGAAATTCTCCACGGCATCGATCTCGCGGTCAATGCGGGAGAGATCCACGCCATTATGGGCCCCAACGGGTCGGGCAAGAGCACGTTGGCGCAGGTGCTCGCGGGGCACGAAGCATATTGCGTCACGGCGGGCGAAGTTTTCTATCGGGGCGAAGACCTGCTCGATATGGCCCCAGACGAGCGCGCGGTCCAAGGCGTGTTTCTCGCCTTTCAATACCCGGTGGAAATCCCAGGCGTGAACAGCGCGTACTTTTTGCGGACGGCCCTCAACGCCATTCGCAAGGCCCGAGAGGAAGAGGAAATCGACGCCTTTGACTTTCTCGGCTTGATCCGCGACAAACTCAAACTGGTCGAGATGGATGAAAAATTTCTCAATCGCCCGGTCAACGAGGGCTTTTCTGGCGGCGAAAAAAAACGCCATGAAATTTTGCAGATGGCGGTCTTGGAACCCCGCCTCGCCATTCTCGACGAGACCGATTCCGGCCTGGACATCGACGCGCTGCGCGTCGTTGCCAACGGGGTCAACACCCTGCACGGCGCGGACAAAGCGACCATTGTCGTGACGCACTACCAGCGGTTGCTCAACGATATCGTGCCCGATGTCGTCCATGTGATGCTCGACGGCCGCATCGTGCAATCGGGCGACAAAACCCTCGCTTTGGAATTGGAAGAAAAGGGCTATGACTGGATCAAAGAAAAACACGGTTAGGCGAATCTCCTCGGCCCCCAAGCGGTCGGAAATCCGTCCGCCCATCATCCATAGGGACAGGTCCCCATGCATCTGCACCGACGTGGCTCGCTTTTCTAAAACTTTGGTCCGAAAGCATCGTGGGTTGCCTTCGATGCCTTCGGCGACCTACTTTTTGTCAACAGCAACAAAAAGTAGGCGAGCGGGGTACAACTGCCCGAGCAGTTCAAAAATGCCGCTCTCATGCGCCGAGGGGCTAGGCACAGCGCAAATCGCTTTTGTAATCGCACGATATGCGCCGGCCTGCAAAGTGGGTTGCAAAATGGATATTGGTTGCGAGACGGACTTGCGCGCTGTGCGCGATGGCTTTCGTTGATGGGCTTTTGCGATGGCACGGTTGGCGATGGCTTCTCTGAAGGACTGTGGAACTGCAAAGCGTCCCGATAATGAATGAGTTGGTACAAATGGCCCCGTGCCGATCTTTTTTGAGGAAATGCGACACATGACACCATCGTGGATTCGGAAATTTGAAACCGCGTGCAATGGGCAACCCTTTCGCGGCTTGCGCGAAACCGCCATGGCCGATTTTGACCGGTTGGGCTATCCCACCACCGCGGATGAGGCGTGGAAAAGCGTGAATCCGTCTGCGATCACGGCGCGCGATTTTCAGCCCGGCGCCCTGGTCTCGCCATCCGATGCGGACATGGCTCCGTTCATCTATTCGGACATGCGGGCCATCCGCATCGTCTTTGTCAATGGGCACTACGCGCCATCACCTGGAGATGAATTGCCCGAGGGCATCGCGATCGCCAACCTCGCCGAGGCACATGACCACGCGCTCGTCAAAGCGCGCTTGGGAACGCTCGCGAAAAGCGCGGACCTGCCCTTTACCGCGCTCAACACGGCCTTCATGCGCGATGGCGCGTTCATCCACATCGCGCGCAATGTCGCGGTCGAAACGCCCGTCCACCTCCTCTTTTTGACGACGGCATCGGACGCGGCCACCCTGTCGCATCCGCGCGCCTTGATCATCGCGGAAGAGAACAGCCAACTCTCGCTCGTAGAAACGCATGCGGGAATCGATACGGGCGTCTATTTCGCCAATGCGGTGACGGAAATCATCGCCTGCGACAATGCGGTTGTGGATCACATCCGCCTGGGATTGCAGGGCGAAGACGCATTGCACGTCGCCAATTATCAGGCCGAACTCGGGCGCAACAGCCGGTTGACCCTGCACGATTTTACCCTCGGCGGGGCATTTGTGCGCCACGATATCAGCGCGTATTTGCGCGGCGAGGGCGGCGAGGCCACGGTCAACGGTTGTTACGTGCTCCACGGGTCGCAGCACGTCGACAATTACACCCTGCTCGAGCACGCCGAACCCCATTGCCCGAGCCACGAACTCTACAAGGGAATTTTGGGCGGATCCGCGCGCGCCATTTTTCGGGGGAAAATTCACGTTCACCAAAAGGCGCAACACACGGATGCGTATCAGCAAAACGAAAATATCTTGCTCTCGGACAATGCGCGGGTCAACGCCAAGCCGCAACTCGAAATCTACGCGGACGAAGTCAAGTGCTCGCACGGCGCGACCATCGGGCAACTCGACGAAAACGCCCTCTTTTACCTCCAAGCGCGGGGCATCCCCAAAGCCGAGGCGCGGCGGATCTTGTTGCGCGCCTTTGCCGATGACGTCGTCGGCCGCGTGGCCCTCGAGCCCGTGCGCGACCATCTAAGCGCGGCCATCGACGCGCGCCTCGCCCACATCCACGCAGAGGAACCGACATGAACGCGCCATTGGATATCCTCCCCCTGCAACCGCCCGAACCCGTTGCGCGCCTTCCCTTTGACGCGCGCCGCGTCCGCGCAGATTTTCCCATTTTGGGCGAACGGGTGCAAGGTCAGCCGCTCGCGTACTTGGACAACGGCGCCACCGCGCAAAAACCCCGTGCGGTCATCGACGCGCTCGCGCATTATTACGCAACGCAAAACGCCAATGTGCATCGCGGCGTGCACCACCTCTCGCAGGTCGCCACCGATGCGTACGAAGCGTCGCGGAGAAAAGTCGCGGCCTTTATCAACGCGGCGTCGGATCGGGAAATCATTTTTGTGCGCGGCACCACCGAGGGCATCAACCTCATCGCGCAAAGCTTTGGGCGCGTGCAAATTGGCGCAGGCGACGAAATCATCGTCAGCGAGATGGAGCACCATTCCAACATCGTGCCGTGGTGGATGCTCTGCCGGGAAAAGGGCGCGAAATTGCGCGTCATTCCCATGAACGACCGGGGCGAACTTTGTTTGGATGCGTACAAAACCCTGTTCTCGCCGCGCACAAAACTCGTGTCTTTCGTCCACATTTCCAACGTGCTCGGCACGGTTAATCCGGCCGCGGAAATGACGCGCATCGCGCATGAGCACGGCGCAGTCGTACACATCGACGGGGCGCAGGCCGTGCCCCATCAGCGCGTGGATGTGCGCGCGATCGATTGCGATTTCTACACGTTTTCCGGGCACAAAATGTTCGCGCCCACCGGCATTGGCGTGCTCTACGGCCGGGAATCGATCCTCGACGCCATGCCGCCCTACCACGGCGGGGGCAGCATGATCCAGCAGGTGGATTTTGACGCGATCACGTACGCGGACTTGCCCAACAAGTTCGAGGCGGGCACGCCCAACATCGCGGGCAGCATTGGCTTGGCCGCGGCCATCGACTATCTCGACCGCATCGACTTTGACGGCGCGACGCGATACGAAGCCCATCTCTTGGAATACGCCCACGCGGCCCTGCGCGAAGTGCCCGGCCTCAAACTGATCGGCACCGCAGAACACAAGGTGGCCGTGCTCTCGTTCGTCCTGTCCGACATTCACCCTCACGATGTAGGCACGATTCTCGATCTCGCAGGCGTTGCCGTGCGCGCCGGGCACCACTGCGCCCAACCCATTATGAAGCACTACGACATCCCCGCGACCACGCGCGCCTCGCTGGCATTGTACAACGCGCGCGAAGACATTGACGCGCTCGTCGCCGGGCTTCACAAAGTGCGAGAGGTATTTGGCTGATGGCGGATTTGCGCGAACTCTACCAGCAACTCATTTTGGATCACAACAAAAATCCCAGAAATTTTTGCGTGCTCGATCCCGCGGATCGCTATGCCGAAGGCCACAACCCCCTGTGCGGCGATAGCGTGCAGATCTATCTCCAACTCGAGGGCGACCGCATCGCAACCATCGGCTTTCAGGGGGTCGGATGCGCGATTTCCAAAGCGTCTGCTTCTTTGATGACCGAAGCCGTTCGAGGCAAAACCCTCGGCGAAACAGAAGTCTATTTCAAGAATTTTCAGGCGATGTTCACCGATCCGACCCGCGAGCCGGATCTCGACCAGATGGGCAAATTATCGGTTTTTGCCAGTTTGCGCGCCTATCCCACCCGCGTCAAGTGCGCGACCCTGTCGTGGCACGCGCTCCGGGCCGCCATCGAAAACGCCCACACACCCGCAACCACGGAAAGAGATGCCCCATGAGCCTCTTGAACATTTTTCGCAAAGACGATGCCCCCGCAACGCCCGAAGGGGAAACGCGCGATGTCGAAGCCCCGCCGACGCCTGTGTCAAAAGGCCCTATTGACCCCGAGGCGGTGGAGAAAGAAATCGTGAAAGCCCTCAAAACCGTGTACGATCCAGAAATCCCGGTCGACATTTACGAATTGGGCCTCATCTACGATATCAAGGTGGAAGAAGACGGCAATACGGCCGTTCAAATGACGCTGACCGCGCCCAACTGCCCGGCCGCGGGCATCTTGCCCGGGCAAGTCGAATCCGCGGCCCGATCGGTCGATGGGGTGTACGATGTCAAACTCGATCTCGTCTTTGACCCTCCCTGGACGCCCGAGCGCATGTCCGAGGCGGCCAAACTCGAGTTGGGGATGTTCTAATCGAAAGGAAGCGCAATGCTCTTGACGCTGAAACAGGCGAGCGAATGGGCATCGGAATACGCGAATAAAAACGTGACGCCTGCCAATATCTCGTATTTGATTCAGTACGCGCGGATCCGATGTGTCGTCGATAACGGCGTCAAGTTCATTCCCAAAGAAAGCCTGATCGCGTACTACGCCGCGCACCAAAAACGCCGAGAGGCCCGGTGGAAAGAACAACTCGGCAACGACTTGAATTGGCATCTTTCCTTTGAAGAGGTCAAAGAAGCGGAAACCACGAAGCACGTCCATCGGTTGCATCCGTACAAAG
Source organism: Candidatus Latescibacterota bacterium (assembly GCA_965242535.1). Taxonomy (GTDB): domain Bacteria; phylum Latescibacterota; class UBA2968; order UBA2968; family UBA2968; genus VXRD01. The sequence continues at coordinate 1,175,585 of OZ251458.1, read as the reverse complement.
GAAAGTTCATCCCCCAACTGGTCGAGTATTTCTTGGACGATCACACGGACGACTTTAAGCGCGCGATCTCTTTCGAGCCGGGCGATATCGTTCTCGACCCCTTTTGCGGGAGTGGGACCACATTGGTTCAAGCCAACGAACTGGGCATGCACGCCATTGGCATCGACATTTCGGCGTTTAACGCTTTGATCGGCAATGCCAAAGTCGCGGATTACAATTTGGGCAAGTTGTACGCCGAAAGCTGGAAAATGACGACCGCCCTGAAAAATTTTGTGTCCCGATCGGGCATCGCGCCCTTTGAATCCGAACTCGCGACAAAACTCGCGGCCTTCAACGCGGCGCATTTTTCCATTGCTTTCAAACACCGGGTCAAAGCCGGCGAGATCGATCAGAAAAGCTACGGTAGCGAGCGGGAAGCCGCCTTTCTGAAGACGTATCGCCAACTCGTTGCGGAGTACCAAATCGATTTGCGGATGGCCTCGGACTCGCGCAGCTTTATGCGCCATTGGTATCTCCCGTGCATTCGGGCGGAGATCGATTTTGTCCACGACATGATTGGGCAAGTCGCAGATGAGGCGATCCAAAAGGCGCTGATGCTGATTTTGAGCCGCACCATCCGCTCGTGCCGGGCGACGACCCATGCGGATTTGGGCACGTTAAAGAAGCCGATCTCGACGACCTATTATTGCCGAAAACACGGGAAAATCTGCAAGCCCCTGTTTTCCATTTTGGGCTGGTGGGAGCGATACAGCGAGGATAGCGTCCAGCGATGGGATGCGTTTAGACGGGTAAAAACGAACACGTTTCAGCACTGTTTGACCGGGGATTCTCGCACCATCGACATTTTTGAAGCCGTCAGACAGGCGAATCCGCGCCTCGCCGAACGCGCCGAAAAGCAACGGATCAAGGGCATCTTTTCAAGCCCGCCGTACGTGGGTTTAATCAACTACCACGAACAGCACGCCTACGCCTACGATTTGTTCGACTTTGACAGACGAGATGAATCGGAGATCGGCCCGCTGTTTAAGGGAAAGGGGAAAGAGGCTCGCGCATCGTATATTCGGGGGGTGTCGGAGGTCCTAAAGAATTGCAAGCGATTTTTGGCAGAAAATTACGACGTGTTTCTCGTGGCAAACGATCCGTTCGGCATGTATCCGACCATCGCCGAAACAGCGGGGATGCGAATCGTCGATCAGCACAAACGCCCCGTCTTAAATCGCACGGAGAAAAACAGGGGCTCGGCGTATTCCGAAACGATCTTTCATCTAAAAGAGAAAACAGCCAATGCGCGCACAACGACAGGCGATGATTAAAGAGACGATCAAGGATTGTATCAGGGCGAAGTTCCAAAGCTATAAGCCCGAAACGAACGAGATGCCGTTTCACTATCGTTTGCTCGGCAAAGACAGAATGGCTTTGTATTCGTTCATTCAGTCCTTAAACACGACCTTTGGCGTATCGATTTACGAACCCGTCGCCATTGCCCTAGCAGGCGAAAAATTTAGGGTGGCAAAATCACAGGTTAAGCCGTTTGATACGATCAGCAGTGAGGCACAGCGACAAATTCAGACTATCCTGAACGGGTTGGTTAGGGCAGACAGGGATCCCGATAAATTTGCTGAGACAGAAGAAATCAAAAAGGTCTGTCAGGTGGGAAGCCTACAAAAAGTAAAACTGACCAGGGTGGATATTTGGCTGGAAAGTCACGATGGTGAATTGTTCTTGATCGACATGAAGACCGTAAAACCCAACATCGGTGATTTTCAGAAATACAAGCAAACACTTTTGGAGTGGACCGCCGCCGAACTCATGCGAAATCCAGACGCAAAAATAAATACCCTGATCGGGATTCCGTATAACCCTTACGAACCAGAACCGTATAGGCGATGGACTTTGAGGGGAATGCTCGATATGCAAAACGAAATTTTGATCGCCGAAGAGCTCTGGGATTTCATCGGTGGGAAAGGGGCTTATGCCGCGTTGTTGGACGCCTTTGAAATCGCAGGCATTGAATTGAGACCCGAAATTGACCGCTACTTTGAACAATTTCGGTAGTGTCGTTTTGACCGTGGATTCCGAGGGGTGGTACGCGATATGGACAGCGTTTTCATCTACTGGGACAATTCCAATATTTTTCACGAGGCGCAGCGCCTTGCCGAAGAGCGCGATGAAGGGGCAGATGCCCGTTACCGCGTGCGGATTCACTTCGACAACCTGTTGCGCTTGGCGCATGCGGACCGCCCACTGGCCAAGGCACTCGCCGCCGGTTCTGTGCCGCCGGAAATGCGCCAGTTGTGGAATCGGATGGAGAGCAGGGGCGTGGAAGTCCAGTTGTTTGACCGCGGCAGTCCAGACCGCGGCGAACAGGAGATGCCCGACCGCCTATTGCAGTTGCGAATGTTGGAAGACGCGCTGGATTACAACGGCGATCCCGGCATTGCGGTGTTGCTAACCGGCGATGGCGCGGGCTACTTGGAAGGCGCGGGTTTCCACAGCACCTTAGAGCGCATGCACAAACGCGGTTGGCGCGTGGAAATCCTGTCTTGGGCGCGCGCTTGCAACCAGCGGATGCGCCGTTGGGCACGAGAAAACGGGGTATTTGTCGCGTTGGACGACTTTTACGGTGCGATAACTTTTATGGAGCCATCTCGGCCTGGGTTCGCGCTCGCGGCGGCCCGCGGTTCTGCGGCGCTGGATTTGTCGCAGCGGGCCATCGCGCAATGACGCGAAAATAGAGAGGTGTTGTTATGAAATTGAGCGCGCAAGAAGAATACGGCCTGCGCTGTCTCCTGCAAGTCGCGCAGCGCGAATCCGAAACCGGGGAGAGCATCGCGATTCCCGAAATCAGCCGCGCCGAGGGCTTGTCCACCGCGCATGTGGGCAAACTCGTGCGCCTGTTGCGAATCGGCGACCTCGTCGAAAGCGTGCGCGGTCAAGCAGGCGGTTACAAATTGGCGCGACCCGCCCGCGAAATTTTGATCGCCGATGTGCTCGCCGCGCTCGGCGGCCCGTTCTTCAACGACGACTTTTGCGACGAACACACCGGGCATGAGGCCTGCTGTACACACACTGTCAACTGCTCGATTCGCGTCCTTTGGAACGCCATTCAATTCGTTGTCGATCAGATGCTCGACCGCATTACCTTGCAAGACCTGATGGGCGATGGGCAATATCTCGAAACGCATCTCGCGCACAAAGCCGACGAACTCTTGCAGGTGGCGATGCCTTAAAGGCGGGAAAATGATGAGCCACAAAAGGCACAAAAGGCACAGAAGGTACGAGCGGGATACAACGGGCGACAGTCCGTTCAAAGGCACAGCACAGAGCGGGATACAACTGCGATAAGCCGTTCATCGTAGGGATAGGCCCCGTGCCATTTGTACCAACTAATTCATCATCGGGATCGCTTTGCAGTTCCACCGTCCTTCAGAGAAGCCATCGCCAACCCGTGCCATCCCAAAAATCCATCAACGAAAGCCATCGGGCACAGCGCGCAAGTCCGTCTCGCAACTCACATCCATTTTGCAACCCACCTCGCAGGCTGGCGCATGTCGTTCTATTACAAAAACGATTTGCGCTGTGCCTAGCCCCTCGGCGCATGAGAGCGGCATTTTTTGCCTACTTTTTGTTGCTGTAGACCATACTACGCGACAAAACTAAGAATCGGGTAAAAATCGCGCTTCTTTTAGGATTTTCAGACAGCGTTGGAACGTGCGTGCGTGGTCTTGGATATTCAAAAGGACATATTGTAGATAATCAAGTCCATACCGAAAGAGACTTTTCTCTTTCTCACCATGGTTTTTTAGTTTGAGCGGGGTGTGATGGGCGCGCTCTTCGCCCATGAGATGGGCCCAACACACGGCGAGGGTCAACAGGGCGATGAGTTTTTCGATGCGGTCGGCGTCGGTGAGATGGGTCTGTTCGAGATCAAAGCCTCGGCGTTTGAGGTTGGCAAAAAGGACTTCAATGCGCCATCGTTTTTTATAGGTCAAGAGTGCGTCAATGTCCGGTGTGTTGCTGCCGACCATCACCCAGTCATCGGGGCATCGGATGGCCGATAAATAGAGTGCCTGTCCATAGACGCGCCCGGGTTTTGGCAAGGTCATTTGCTGATTCAAGGTCAGGTTGGCGAATCGTTTTTTCAACGGGATCGCTTTTTGTCCCGTTTCGAGGATCGCGTTTTCTTTGAGGCGAATGACAAAAGGCATGTCGTTTTCGGTCAACCAGTTAAACCATTCTCGCCCGATAAATTCGCGGTCGGCCACCAAGGCGCGAATCTTACAGGGCTTGATGTGTTGACGGACCCGTTTCATGAGGGCTATGCGCTCTTGTGTGCTCGAGTTGCCCTTTTTGTGGAGCATCTTGAAGCAAATGGGAAACGCCATGTCTCGATAGAGGATGCCCACGGTCAGGAGATTGATCGACACCTTACCCAATGACCACTGGGTCCGATCCATGGCGAGTATAAAATCCGATTTGACCGGTAAGAGATGCAGAATCAAGCCCGTTGCCCAATCTTCCGGCAACGTGAACTCGGCGAAAAAACGTTGGATTCTGCGGTAGTTGGATTTTGGCTTGACTTTGCCATTGAGCGCATTGGCCAGTTTGGTCAAATTGACGGTCGTCACCTTCATCAAGGCCAAGAGAAAGGCCGAGAGGAAGGTCACCCGGGCTTTGTGCCAAGGAAAATGCGCTTGCAGGATGGGGTATAGTTGCATAACTTGATCCGACATAGACCTGTGCTTTCCGAGAAGGGGTGAGGGTTTTTGCGGATAACTTAAATCTAACTCTTTTTCGGATTTTGCACAGGTCTTTATTTTTTGTCGCGTAGTATGGCTGTAGACAAAAAGTAGGTCGCCGAAGGCATCGGAGGCAACAAACGATGCTGTAGTACCAAACGTTTTAGAAAAGCGAGCAACGTCGGTGCAGGTTGGGGTGTATCAAAATACAGATGGCCTCTGTGCCTGTCCGAAGCAGGGACCCGTTGAGGGAGCAGCAGAAAATCAATTTCGTACAATGAGCCATGAACGGGGTACAACGGGCGACAGTCCGTTCAACCGACCACCACAACACAGGAGAAATGTCATGGAAATCACCGTCACGGATGTCGCGCAAACGGAAATCACTCGCTTGATTTATGAGCAAGATCAAGGGATTGCGGGCGTGCGAATCGCCGCAGAGGCGACCTCTCCGTTGCAGGCCAGTTATCGCCTCGCGTTTGTCGCCGAAGGGCAGGACACGGACCGCGACACCGCAATTCCATTCGATGGGTTCAACATTTACATCGACGAAGACAGCGTGCCTTATGCCCAAGACATCACGCTCGATTTTGTCGATGGCCTGATGGGGCGCGGGTTCAAAATTGACAACCCGCACAAAGTGCCGCCGCACCTCAAGGGCAGCGTGGCTGAAAAAATCCAGATGGTCATCGACGAAAAAATCAACCCGAGCATCGCCGCGCACGGCGGGCAGGTGTCCTTGGTCAATGTGGAGGAAGACGTGGCCTATCTCCAATTTGGCGGCGGATGCCAGGGTTGCGGGATGGTCGATGTCACGCTCAAACAAGGCGTGGAGGTCATGATCAAAGAAGCCGTGCCCGAAATCGAAAGCGTCCGCGACATCACGGATCACGCCGAAGGCACCAATCCGTATTACCGAGCCGCGCAGTAGGCCCCCTCGTTTCAACATGAGGAGAGATTTTATGAGCGATGCGAGATATACGATGGGACGCAGCCATGCGGAGACGGCGCGTTTGATTCGGCAATCCCAACTCTACGAAGACCTCACGCGAAACCTGCTCAAAGAGTCGGGCATCGAACGCGGGATGCGGGTTCTCGATGTGGGAAGCGGCGCGGGCGATGTCGCATTTGCCGCCGCCGAATGGGTCGGCCCATCGGGAAAAGTCGTGGGGGTGGATGTCAACGCGGCGATTCTCGACACGGCTCGCGCACGGGCAAAAGAACAGGGCTTTGCCAATGTCGAGTTCGTGGCGGGCGACGCACGCACGTCGGACTTGGGAGGCGATTTCGACGCGCTGATCGGTCGCCTCGTCCTGATGTATATGTCCGATCCCGCAGACGCCCTAAAACAACTCGCAACGCGCCTGCGCCCCGGGGGGATTGTCGCCTTTCAGGAATTCGATGCCACGCTTTACGAATCCCTCGCCCATCCCGATACGCCCCTGATGAACGCGTTGATCGGTTGGGCACTCGAGGTGTTCCAGCGTTCGGGCGCGCACCTCGGAATGGGGTTGGATCTGCACCGCACATTTGTCGATGCGGGGTTGCCCGCGCCGATCTTGCATTTTGCCGCGCCGGTCGGGGGGTCTAAAACATGGGCGGGCCACCAGTTCATCGCCGATAGCTTTCAAAGTTTTATCCCGCTCTTGCGAGAATACGGGATTGCGACGCCCGAAGAGGTGGGGGTGGAAACCCTGCCCGAACGGCTCCAACGCGAAGTCATGGCATCAAAACGCCCGCTCGTCTTGCCGCCCCACGTCACGGCTTGGGCACATAAAAGCAGTGGCTAGTGTCGGCGGACTAAAAAAACAAACGACGAAAAACGCGGAGCGAAGTATGAGGAACAGGCCCTTGTGCCTGTCGAAAGAAATCCAAAAATCGAATGCGCCACAAAAGCAGGTTGTGCTGATTCTACACAGGGATACACGAGACGCGAGGAGATCGCGATGTCGAGACATTGTACGATGGTGTTGGTGCTTGCGGTGATCTGGGGATGTGGCGGCGAGCGCGTGATGCAGTCAGACGATCAGGTCGGGCGGCCCTTGGGCAAAGCGGCTGTGGGACAGAACGATGCGCCGCGGGCCGTGGTGGTGGCGACTTTGCGCCGAGATGAGTTGCCCGTGACCGGTGCCATGGTCGAGTTTTCGCGGTCCATCGCGGGACGGGCCGCGGCGTATCCGTGGTTTGGAATGACCGATGAAGAGGGTCGGGCGCGGGTGGAGATCGCGTCGGGCGATGTGACGGGTTATTATCTCGCGCGCGCATCGCTGGACGGCCGCACGCTCGGCACATGGTCGAGCATCCCGATCAACCGCGGCTACGAGGCGCGTCTCGATTTGCCCATCGACGGGAAGGCGCGGGTGACGCGGTCATCCCCCTTGACCGTTAAAATCGGCGTTCTCTATACCGCGCTTTCCCGGAGCAACACGTTGAGAGGCGCGGAATTGGCGGCGATGCAAATGAACGAAGCGGGCGGCATCCGCGGCGTGCCGATAGAGATCATCCCCCGCGGCGGCCTGACCATCCCCGAATACGCCGCAGAGGCCGCAGAAGAATTGATCGCCCAAACAGAGGTCATGGCACTCGTCGGCCCCAACCGCTCGGGGCATGCGGTGGCGGTCGCGGCGGTCGCGCAAGAGCACGGCGTTCCGATGATGACCACCACCGCGACGAACCCGAGCGTGACCGCGGCGGGCGATTTTGCGTTTATGGCGGCTTTTACCGACGACTTTCAGGGCAGGGTGATGGCGCGATTTGCGGCCCGAGCGTTGGGGGCGGAATCCGCGGCGGTCATCGCCCAAGAAGGCGCGATCTATTCGGAGGGGTTGGCGCGGACCTTCGCCGACAATTTTAATGCCGCCGGAGGCGCGCTCGTGGCGCGGGAATTTTACATGGATGCGGATACCGCGTTCACCGCGCAGTTGACCACCATTGCCCGTGCCGCGCCGGATGTGGTCTTTTTGTCGGGCTTCTTCCCCGAGATACCGCTCATCGTCGGACAAGCCGAACGAGACATCGGCATCGCGGCGACCTTTCTCGGCGGCGATAGTTGGGACAACGCGATGTTGCTTTCCCTGAATGGGGAAACCCTCGACGGGAGTTTTTTCAGCGGCCACTTTTCATCTCGGGTCGCCCCGGGCGATTTGAGCCGAGAAGCCCATCAATTCATCGCCGCCTATGCCTCGGCATTTGGCGTTGCGGCCCCCGGTGGCGCCGCGATGGGATACGACGCCCTGCGCTTGGTGGCTCAGGCGATGTGTCGCGCAGAGGATTTGACGCCCGAGGCGATCCGCGATCAAATCGCGGCGACCCAAAATTACAGCGGCGCGACGATGATCGCTCGCTACGACGAAAACCGACACCCGACCAAGAGCGCGGTGATCAACCGCATCGTCAATGGCGAAGTCGCGTTCTACAAATTGATCGAACCGTAGTACTTTCATTTTTTTGAATTTTTCTGGCACAATAAGGGGATAGTGTTTGCAACTTTACGAGAGGAGGATTTGTGGATGCAAAGAGTTGTTTGGTGAATGGATGCGAGAAGAAGATATTGGCACGCGGATACTGTAGATCGCACTATTATCGGTATCACAGGTATGGCGATCCACTCGGCGCGCCGATACGCAACGATTTTTGTGTTGTTGAAGAAGATGGGGAAGTGTGCGGGCTTGTTACACATGCCAAGCAAATGTGTTATATGCACTACGAGCTTTGGAAGAACCACGGCCATCCCTTGAGGCGTATTCGCAAACCGCAATACAACAAGCGGAAACGTGACATGCCTAAGCGCGAGTTTGTGCAATGGCTGAAAAAACAAAGACGCCTTGCTTTGGTTGATGAGTCGCTTGGGAAGTGTTGGGAGTGGACACGAACGACAAATGCACAAGGATATGGATGTGTCTCTCATAAAGGCAGGATGGTTCTTGTCCATCGCCTGATGAAAGAGATTGAACTCGGATATACACTGTTGCCCAAAGTTGTTGTGTGCCATCTCTGCCACAACCCACTTTGTTACAACCCCGCACACTTGGCATTGGGGGATAAAAAGATCAACAAGCATGACGACAAGGTAGCAGGGAAAAAGTCCCAGCGGCGTATCGGAGATCGTCCTGCGAAGATGTCGCCAACAGAGACACTTGTATGGCTGAAAGCACAGGGACAAGAAGTGTTGCACGTAACTGAACTTGGCCCATGCCTTGAGTGGACAGGTGCATTATCGTCAGGATATGGTACAACCAGTTGGAGAGGGACAAATATGCTCGTTCACAGGTTGATTGTGGAACTCGAATCTGGCGAGACACTTCTGCCAGGGTTTGTCGTGCGTCATCTGTGTCACAATCCCAAGTGTTACAATCCCAAGCATTTGGCAATTGGGGACAGAAAGCAAAACTCACGGGATACCAAATTGGACAGAATGAAACGCTGGTAGCGTTCTTTCAATTTTTTATAAGGATGTTGTGATGAATTATCTGTTGTTGGTGTTGGTGCTGATGCTGGTGCTGGTGAGTGCGAATGTGCAGGCGCAAACGTCCGTTTGCAAAGCGGATAATGGCAATGACGGGCAGGTGGATTTTGGCGACTTCATTTGGTTTGCACAGGAGTTTGGACGCTCGCTCTATTCGTCTCCACGTTGCGAAACACGCCTGTGTCCACCAAGGCAGGAATGTCCGCCCGACCTTACGCAAGCGTTGATGGGTTGCCAAGCTACATTGCAGGATAGCGTTAATATGCTCACAAAAGTACGACGCTACTTAGATGGTGTGATAGAAGAACGGGATGGGTTTGAAGAAACCCTACGGACTATCCGTGCTCACCGCAGGTTGTACAAAGCAGACCTATTGCTTTGGGAGATATTTAAGTATCCCGAACATTTAGACCGGTTCAAAGCAAATCCCTGTGAGTGGTTAGAAAATCGCACGATAGGGAACAGGGATGGTTATAGGGTTTTCCTGCCCTTCACCTATGACACGCTGGCGATGATATGGGCAACGGGTTTGCTGAACCAAACACAGGTTCGTGCGATACTCGAGGAGTACGCCGGTAAAACGCTGATAGAAGAAGGGGATTATTATTTAGGACGGGCAGGAACAAATCATGTGTTGGGGCGGTTTGGGTGCAGATAACCACAAAGGAGACACCATGAACCGCAAGCAGTTGGAAGCCGATCTCGAAGTGCAGATCGGCTTCTCCGAGGACGAGGTGCAACACCTGATTGACGGCTACGGCACCACGGTCGTCGCTGAATCGTAGTTGCGCCTCGAATCGCACAGAATGGTCAACGAGGTCAAAAATGAACAGCAGTAATTTCTCGGCATTCTCAACCGCATGCGCGGCGACCAGCAGGCCAATGCGCCGGCACCGAACGAGCACGCCACGGCGCACGTAGTCGCGCAAGCCATTTTGAAGGAGGTTTGTCGTGTCGCGCTGTATGCGTTGGATGGTGTTGGTGCTTGCGATGATATGGGGTTGTGGCGGCGATCAGGTGATGCAGTCAGCCGATCAACGGCCCTTGGGCAAAGCGACTGTGGAACAGAACGCCGCGCCGCGGGCCGTGGTGGTGGCGACTTTGCGGCAGGATGACGTAGCCGTAACCGGTGCAAGGGTTGAGTTTTCGCGTTCTATCGCGGGACGGGCCGCGGCGTATCCGTGGTCGGGGATGACCGATGAGGATGGGCAGGCGCGGGTGGAAATCGCGTCGGGCGATGTGACGGGTTATTATCTCGCGCGCGCGTTGCGAGACGGCCGCGAGATCGGCGCATGGTCGAGCATCCCGATCAACCGCGGCTACGAGGCGCGTCTCGATCTGCCCATCGGCGGGAAGGCGCGGGTGACGAGATCAGCCCCATTGACCATTAAAATCGGCTTTATCTATACCACGCCAACCCGAAACAGCAGCATCCAGGGCGCGACATTGGCGGCGATGCAACTCAACGCAGAGGGCGGCGTACGGGGGGCGCGGATCGAACTCATCGATGGGGGCATCCCCATACAAACCCTCGTTGAAACCAACGCAAGCGATACGGACTATGTCGCGGCATTGGTCGAGAACCTGATCGCCACAGAAAAAGTCACGGCGATAGTTGGCCCCAATCGCTCGCGCCATGCGGTGATCGCCGCGGAAATTGCACAACGCCACCGCGTGCCGATGATGACCACCTCTGCGACCAACCCGACCGTCACGGCGGCTGGTGATTTTGTGTTTATGGCGTCTGCGACCGATGATTTTCAGGGCGAGGTGATGGCCGAGTTCGCGGTTCAGGCGTTGGGCGTGCGGCGCGTGGGCATTCTCACGCACAAAGGCGATGTTTATTCCGAGGGCTTGTCGCAAATTTTCGCCGATAACTTTGGCGCGCTCGGCGGCCGGGTTGCGGCGCATCAATTTTACGCGGCCGGGGATACCGCCTTCACCGCGCAACTGACCGCCATTGCCCGTGCCGCGCCCGAGGCGATCTTTTTGCCGGGCTTCATCGACGAGATTCCCTTTGTGGTTCGGCAAGCCAAACGAGACTTCGGCATCGCGGCGACCTTCCTCGGCGGCGACAGTTGGGACAACGCGCAGTTGATCGCCGCGAGTGGCGCGCTTCTCGAAGGCAGTTTTTTTTCCAGTCTCTTTTCGCCCCATGCCGCGCCGGGCACGTTAAGTGCAGACGGCCATCGTTTCATCGACGCGTACGCGGCTCGGTATGGCATCGCGCCCGATGGCGGCGCCGCGCTCGGATACGATGCCCTGCGCCTGGTGGTTCAGGCGATGCGGCGTGCCGAGAACCCAACGCCCGAGGCGATCCGCGACCAAATCGCGGCGACCCAAAACTACAGCGGCGCGACCATAGTCTCGGGCTACGACGAAAACCGACACACGGCCAAAAGCGCGGTGATCAACCGCATCGTCAACGGCGAGGTCGCGTTCCACAAATCGATCGATCCCTAGTGTCGCGCCCATAATCCCAAGGCCGCCCGCCATGCCCCCAAACGAAGCCCTATCCCTCCTCGCCGATGAACTCCGCGCCATCGCCAACCGGGGATTGTTCTACGCAGAAAACATGCACGACCGAGAACGCTACGAAAAAATTCTCTCGATCAGTGCCCGAATGGTCGGCGAGCTCACCCGCCACAATGCCGACGAGATTTTGGCACTCTACCGCGATCACCTAACCCATGTCTGTCCCTTCTTGGGCGCGGAAGCCGCTGTTTTTAGCGGCGATAGCATCATGCTCATCAAACGCCATGACGACGGGTTGTGGGCCTTGCCCGGCGGCCTCGTCGATGTCGGCGAATCTTGGGCCGAAGCAGCACGGCGCGAACTCTACGAAGAAACCCGCCTCAAAGGAACCGCCACCCAACTGCTCGGCATTTTCGATTCGAGAAAATGGAAAAGCCGAACCGACCTGCATCTCTACCATGCCGTCTTTGAGGTAATGTGTGAAACTCTCGCCCCCGAAACGACATGGGAAGCGACCGCGATTGACTTTTATGGCGAAAACGAATTGCCACCGCTTTCACGAGGGCACGATTTCCGCGTGCCCTTCCTCCTAAAAATGCGCCGGGAAAAGACGCCATTGCCCTATTTTGACACCTCGTAGAGGGAAAAAAAAATGAAACCCGATCAAATTATCACTTGTGACAAAGAGATTCTCGGAGGCACCCCTGTTTTCAAGGGAACGCGCGTACCCGTGCAATCCCTGATCGACCATCTCAAAGCAGGCGATAGTCTCGAAGACTTCTTGGATGGATTTCCCACGGTGCGCCGCGAGCAAGCGTGCGAATTTTTGGAACTCGCCCAACCTTTCCCAGTGAGATTTCGCAATGACCCGATTTGACCTCGCACGCCGCATTTATCAAACTTCGCATTTGACCGGGCAATTCACGCTGCGGTCGGGCGCGACGGCAACGGAGTATTTCGACAAGTACCAGTTTGAAACCGATCCCGAACTCCTCCGCGAAATCGCCGCGCATCTCCAACCCCTCATTCCCGACGAGACGGACGTGCTCGCAGGACTCGAACTCGGCGGCGTGCCCATCGCAACGATGCTCTCCCAGCTTTGCGGCCTGCCCACCTGCTTCGTGCGAAAAGAAGCCAAAACCCACGGCACTTGCAAACTCGCCGAGGGGGGCGACATCGCGGGCAAACGCCTTTTGATCGTCGAAGACGTGGTCACGTCCGGCGGTCAAATCGCCCTTTCCACGCGAGACCTCCGCGACCTCGGCGCGCGGGTTTCGCAGGCCGTATGCGTGATCGACCGCGAATCGGGCGGCGCGGAAAATCTCGTCAAAGCGGGCGTCGAATTGCACGCGCTGTTTCGGATGGGAGAACTCAAATGACGGCATTCCAAACCCTCGCGCGATCCCTCGCTGCGTATCGCCCCTGCGTCCAACCGGAACCGGATAAGATGCAGGCGGCTGTCGCTGCGATTTTCCACCCGCGCCAGGAGGGTCTCCATCTCCTCTTCATCGAGCGCGCCTCGCATCCGACCGATCCGTGGTCGGGCCATATCGCCTTTCCCGGCGGCGGCGCTGAAGACGGCGACCGCGACCTCAAAGATACGGCCGAGCGCGAGACCCGCGAGGAACTCGGTCTCGATTTGCATTGCGCGCAATACCTCGGCCGGATCGACGACGTGACCGGTGAGACCTTGCCCGTCCAAGTCGCCTGTTTTGCGTATGCCATCCGCCAAGGCGTGGCACTCGTGCCCAATGGCGAAATCCGCGATGTTTTTTGGACGCCTCTCGCCCATCTATCCGATCCCGGCCGCAGGCGAGTGCTCGACCTCGAAGGCTGGCGCGACATGCCCGCGATAGATCTGCTCGGCCCCAACCGCCCGGTGCTGTGGGGCCTCACCTATCGCATGGCCGCGCAGTTGGCGGGATTTGCCGGCATCGAGCTGTAAAATCGGATAAAATCGGATGCGGAGTAAGGACGTAAGGGCGTAAGGGCGTAAAATTTTACGCCGCGAGGCCCGCAACATCGCCGCGTTTGAGGTAGAGCAGGCGGTTTGAGGTCATGCCTTTGACCGACAGGCCGTGACCTACCGCGAACGCCGACTGACAAAAACAGGCGCGTTGTGTTGACTTCAACGCGCCCGTTGTATTTGCGATGTGGGTTATTGGGACGATTTATAAAAGGTGTTTAATTGTTTTCCGTTAAACTGATAAATTTTCCTTGACACCTGTTCTTTTGTTTAGTATTATTATATTGAGCATTGAAACGCACTTTTCGATAGGAGGTATCCCATGGCGAGCGCGATGCTTCAAAACGAGTGGGGAATTGAGGAAGTTCGGTTGTCCGATTTGAGTCGGGATTTGCTCAAAGTGGCCGACCGAATTCAGGCCGAGATGCCGCAGGTGCCTTTGGACGCCATTCGCCCCGAAGCGATGGCGCGAGTCGAAGCCGCCGAACGCGCTGTCGATACCCTGGCCAGAAATTTGAGCCAAGGGCAAGGAGAACTCATCGAGTGGCACGGCGCCCTCACGGCTTATGAATCGGCTTGGTTTCAGGTCATCGAATCTTTGGGCGCGCGCAACAATTAGATCGCAAACGCATATTGACATTTGTTTTTGGCGAAAAACCCGCTGTGTCGCCGATTTTTACAAAAGGAAAGGAGATATTACAATGGCCCGTGCAAACCCCGTTCAACCGCTTAACGCTGTGCCCGATAGGGTCAAGCAGATTGCAGAATCCGAAAATTTCCCCCTTGAGAAGGTCGATGAGTTTGTGGCGTTCATCCAAAATGAGCCTTACATCACATCTGCGGGGTTGCAGTACAAAATGTTGCAAACCTATCAGGCCGGCAAATTCGCCGTGCAAGCCCTTATGCCCTCCAAAGAGGAATACGCCCTCTTGCGGCAGATGATGGGGTTGAAAGACGAAGAACCTCTCGTGGTCATGCGCGGCGAAGTGTGGGTTGAAGGGCTCGACCGGCCTTTTGTGGATTACGGCACCACGACGCCCAAAAATCTCAAAGGGTTTGTCCGATTTTCGGATTACCCGCTCGAAATGGCGACCCGCCGAGCCACCAATCGGGCGATGCGCTTGGCTACGGCGACTGGGATGTGTTCCGTAGATGAGATGCAGGCGGGCACGAGTTCTGGACGGGGCATGTCTCCCAATGGCACTGCGGAGGAAACGGGCGATAATGCGACGCCAAGCCAGATCGATTTGATCAAAAATTTAGGGCGGAGCTCGTTGCTCACAGATACAGAGCGCAAGCGTTTGGAAACCCAAATCCAAGATGGGCTGGGCAAACGCCAAGCATCCGAATTGATCGACAAAATCAAAGCGAGATTAGACCTGCGGCGAAAAGCCGATGCCCAACCCGTTGCCGCCTAATGCGAAAATACATAATCATGCTATCCATCGGGGCGCGACGAGAACCCGACCTCGCGCCGGTTGCAACGCACATTCCTCCATCAGGGGAGAGGAGAGGGGTAGGTGCTGAAAGTCGGTACTGCAGCGTGCAACCGGTCATCAAAACGGAGGTTCCTTTTGGAATCTCCGTTTTTTTCTCGTTGTCCATAGCAGGAGAACATCCCCCATGCCCGACCGCCCTCGCATTTCCGTGATCATCCCCGTATTCAACGAACAAGACGCCATC
Source organism: Candidatus Latescibacterota bacterium (assembly GCA_965242535.1). Classification (GTDB taxonomy): domain Bacteria; phylum Latescibacterota; class UBA2968; order UBA2968; family UBA2968; genus VXRD01. Next base: position 1,160,257 of record OZ251458.1, on the reverse strand, counting down.
GAAAAAGTCATCGGCGACATTCCCGGGGACTTGCCGACTGAAATCATCGTCGTCGATAATGGCTCCACAGATCAAACCGCAAAATTGGCCGCGGCAATGGGCGCGCGCATTATTCGGGAAAATCGCAGGGGATACGGCTCGGCCTGCCTCGCGGGCATTGCAGCCGTCAACCGGCCCGACATCGTCGTCTTTCTCGACGGCGACTACAGCGATCACCCCGACGAAATGCCAGCCCTCATCGCACCCATCGCGGAAGGACGTGCGGACCTCGTAATCGGCTCGCGCACGTTGGGCAACAGCGAACCCGGCGCGCTGATGATTCAAGCGCGTTTTGGCAACCGCTTGGCAACCCGCCTCATCAAACACCTCTTCGGCGTGGCCTACACGGACTTGGGGCCGTTCCGGGCGATTCGCTATCGGGCACTCATGGACTTGGATATGCGGGATACGACGTTTGGATGGACCGTGGAAATGCAGGTCAAAGCAGCACGGCAGGGGTTAGACATACGAGAAGTGCCGGTAAGTTATCGAAAACGCATCGGGGTTTCCAAAATTACCGGCACGCTAAAAGGCACGCTCAAGGCGGGATGGAAAATTCTATTCACCATTTTCAAATATAGGCTGAAAAGGCGGGAGACGGGAGAGGGGAGACGGGAGAGGTGAGAAGCAATCGCAATCGTAGGGACAGGCCCCTGTGCCTGTCCGAAGATACAAGAGGGGAGAGGGAAGACGGGAGACGGGGTGGGAACCCTTTTTACGTTTCCTCTTTCACATCTTCTAAATGCACCTCCAATCGCTTGATCGCCGCGGCTGTGTGATTGTGGTCTTTTCGGTGTTGCGACCGCTGGCGCACGATTTGATCGGCGATTTCAAAAGCCGCGATCAGCGCGATCCCCGTGGTATCGAACCGATCGGTGGCCTCGGCAATCCGATTCATTTTTTCATCGACAAAGCGCGAAACCTCAGCGGTGTATTGCGCCGACTCCGAGCTGCGGAGCACGTATTCCGCGCCGAAAATCATCACTTCGGTCTTGTGAACATCATCGGAATGGGTCATATCCGTTCTTCCAATTTTGCGCGCCATCACGGTTTCGCCACGAGTTCCATGCGAACCACGCCATCGGTCGCGGGCACTTCCAATTCCACCACCCACCCCTTGACGACCTCGCCCTTGACGACGATCTCTTTGGCTTTTTTGGATAGGATTTGGGCATCTTTGGACACCCGCGCCAGCGCGTGGCACTCGTCATCGTCCACGCAAAAATAACGCTGGATCCGGGGTTCGGGCATGCCGCCAAGGGCGGGACGCTCCTCGTCGCGTTTTTTGTGCACCATCATGTCCAGCCTCTCTAAACGTATAACCCTCGGGCCTGAATGTAGTCTGCAACGGCATCGGGCACCCAAAGGGAAATGGGTTTTTTCTCTCGCACGCGCGCCCTGATCGCCGTTGACGAAATGTCTATCAGGGGCGTTTGTACAAATCGCATCATGGGTTTGAACGCCGGATCGATGCGCGACCGCTCAAAGCCCGGGCGGTCTGCCACGACCACTTGGGCCAAATCCAACACGCCTTTGGGATTGCACCATGTACCCATATCGACGGCATTATCCGCGCCGATGAGCAAAAAGAGTTTGGTATCCACATCCATATTTTGCCGCAAGTGACGCAGGGTATCTATCGTATAGGACTTCCCCGGGCGCGACAACTCAAACCGATTCAGCGCGAACCCCGGATAATCGCGCACCGCCAACGCCACCATCGCCGCGCGGTCTTTCGCCGAAGCCATTTTCGGATTGCGTTTGTGCGGCGGTTCACCCGAAGGCATGAACGCGACCCGATTGAGCGCGCAGTGCAACATCATTTCCCGCGCGATGATCAAATGCCCGCGGTGAATGGGATCAAATGTCCCGCCAAAAATGCCAATGCGCTGTGCCATTTTTACGAATCGTTGGACCGACCCCTGACTTTCGTCTATTCGTCGAGTTTTTCCATCGCTTCAATCACTTTTGCTTTCAGCTTTTCGGGCAGGTCTTGGCCGGCCAACAATGTGAGGTCATCGACCGCGTCGTCGCGTTTTCCGGTCTTCAATTTGACCTGTGCGATCACGAAGCGCGCCTCGAGTGCGGCTTCTGTGTCGGGATAGTCCTCCAAGACCCCCTCGGCGTAGAGTTTCGCCGCGGTGTAGTATTTCCATGTGACGTAATTGTACGCGATCATGACATCCTTGAGCGCGAGTTGATTGCGTAAGACGCGGATTTTCTCCCTTGCCTGGCGCGTGAGATCGCTTTGCGGATAGTCCTCGATAAATCGCTCAAATTCCCGAATCGCCTTGTGCGTCTCGTCTTGGTCGTGGTGAATGCCGCGCGCGTCTTGAAAATAGCACTCGCCAATTTGAAACCGCGCCTCCGCCGCATAAGGGCTGACGGGATATTCGTTGATCAGCCGCTCGTATTCAAAAATGGCCGTCACGTAGTCCTTTTGGCACTGATAGGCTTTGCCCAACCCAAATTGCGCCTCGTCCGACAAATGTGACCCGGGATAATCCGACAGCATGTTTCTAAACAGCAACTCGGCCTCGTAGCACTTGCGGTCTTTGAGGGCCTGTTGCGCGGCCTTGTGATAGCCCTCTGAACTCGCCCGCCGGTATTTTTTTTGCGCGCATCCCACGCCCAACGCGAGCAACAAGGCACAACCGATAAGTAAAAATCGTCTCATGATCCGCCAATCTGCATCATCCTGAGAACCACCCGTTTGGAACGCCCGCCCGCCGTTCTGATAAACGATACAGATTCGGGAATGTTCCGCAGTTTCTCAAACAAAAAACGGCGCGTTTTCTCCGCGCCCGCGCCGAGGCTTTCAAAACATAAGCAAACCCCTCTGTCAAGTCAAGATAGACAGCGGTTTGAGAGGCCAATGGCTTAACTCGCTTTATGAAATTCTAAAACAAAAATTTCCGCACGGTCTTTTCTCGGATTTCCGCGCCGCCGTGCGAACTGAAGCGCGGCCGGACTCGAATCGTCGTCACGGACTCGGTCTCATCATCGACCAACAGAGCTTCGCCGCTGCGATTCAGATTGCGGATATAGCCCTTTAAGTCCCCCTTCATGTACGTCGCACTCAAGCGGTCGAGCGCGTGGATATCGTCCCAAGTCGTGATCTTGTGCGCGACAATGACGTCGCATTGTGACAACAGTTCTGGATCCATCGCGGCCGGTTGCTGAGTGGCAACGACGAGGCTGAGCCCCGGTTGGCGCCCTTCTTTCACCCACCGAATGAGCATTTCCTTGCAAAGCGAAGCTCGGCCTTTCGGCACGAACTGATGGGCTTCGTCAATCGCAAGCCAAACTCGCGGCAGGGTTGTCGATAATCCAAACTCCTCTCTGCGCCTTTCTCGGGTTCGCTCCGTGAAAAGCCGGCGGGAGACGACGTCGAGTATCATGCTGCGCAACCCTTTTGTGCCTGCGTCGATCACGCTTAGATCTAAGACGTTAATGTGATCGAGGAGAAACACATCGTTCAACGAGATCGGTTCTCGCGCGAAAATCCCCCAGCGGTTCGCCACAGTTAACCGATTTTCCAAAGCCTCTTTGGAGGTATCTTTCGCCTTTTGATCGCGATGGATCGCCAAAAGAATGTCATCGATCACAAAATGCCGATCCCTTTCGAGAAGCGCATCGATGGCGCGCCACAAAACGATTCCCATCGCTTCGTTCAGTCCGAGGTCGAACAATTCACACCACGCCTCCGGGGAAAGATCCGCCGCGTTGATCTGCAGGGGAACGACTTCCACGCCATTTTCTCGCAATTTTGCGAGCACCGCCGCATCGCCGTATCGCATCGATGGATCGCCGGGGACGATGAGCCGAACGGGAAAGCCGCTGGTGAGAAACCCGGCATTGCGGACTTCATCGGCTTGCGTTTCATTCGGCAGAGCCATCGTGTGGTAAATGCCCATCGGGTCCGCGATGATAATGGTCGCCTCGCCTCGCTCTCGGTCGAACAACTCTTCGACGATGACGCCCATCGTATAGCTTTTGCCAGAACCGCGCTTGCCGCAGATGAATACGGCGCGCGACCCCGTGGCATTCATATAAATCGGTTCGTCGCTTTCGTACTCCGTGCCGATTCGCAAATCGATCTCGGCCATTTGAATCCCCCATCACTTGGGCGTGATGTCGAACAGGGGAACGAGAGATTCCCACGCGGAAATCCCCCCGTGAAATCCCCACTCCGTCACCTTGCGGGTTCTCGCAATAACTCCATCGCCTGTCAAAACCGTAAATGTCTCGCCGGATTCGGCAACCGTGATTCCCGATAGATCCGATGGCGATTTGGCGTAACGGGCGGACGTATTCCGAGATTGACTCGGCATCACGTTCTGCTCTTTGAACCAAAGAATCCCATGGTCACTCGCGATAAAAATTCGCACCGCCTTTTCAGGCGCGCCGACCGCTTCGACGAGTTGCACGATATCCGATTTGAGTTGGTCGAGCATCGCGCCGATGTTCGGCTTTTCTCGGTGACTGTGACAAACCCCATCGAGTCCCGTGCGGACAATTTGGATGAACGCCCGGTCGGTCAGGTCAGCCGTTTGCAATCCGTCCAAAACCTCTGCAAAGGTCGTGACGCGAAACAGTTGCGCGGGGGGAAACTCGGAAAAGAGGACGTCGGTCAGTTGATTTTGGGCACGCTCCCAGTATGAAAATCCGAGGCGTTGCACATACCCCAACGCAAACAAGCGATGCGTTAGCGGCGGCGAACCGATTAACCGACGCATGCCACTTTGGGTCGCGCTTAACCCATCGACAAAACACGGTTCACACACCGCGCGCCAAGCTTCGGGAAATGTCCAACCTGTCACATCGTACAACGACAGCCCATCGAGCACCAAAAAAACGACGATGTCGGGTCGCGCATGCGATACGCGGTCTGCAATGGCTTGGGCGAGTTGCGATTGCTTCAACAACTTCGAGTCATCTGTACACAAGGCGTTAAAATGTTCGGGCAACTTCTGATTCACCCATTCGATGGGCGGAAAGGGGGGAAGTGCGACCGTGGGGAAACCGAAAACATCGGTTAATTCCCCGCGCTGATCCGCTGGCAAATTCACGAAAAGCGTCGCCTTTTCGGGCACTTCCCAAGGGGCATCCACAAAATCCCGCCATTCTGCGACCGAATGGGGACGCCAAATATCCGACAGGCAGATCTCCCACAAGCCCCGCGTCGTCTCTGGCAGATCGGCCAGGCAGGGCATCCGCTTTAAAATATGTCGCATGGTCGCTATCCCATCGTTCGGGAGATTTTGATGTTCAACCAGTTGCGTCGGTACAATTCTTCGAGACTCTCGATAATCTCTGAAGGCGAACCGAACATTTCATTTTTTGACTGCCTAAGAGCGATGATCAGTTCGGTGAAATCCTTGTCCGCATTCGTTTCGATCAGTTCCAACAGCACCGTTGCCCTGGGACTCAACTCGCTTTTGTCACACCTGAGTTGGTCTTGAATGCCTTTCCACCTCGTGAAAACCTCGTTGCCCTCCTTCAAAATCCACTCGAGCGATTCCACCCAAGCCGACAACTGCACGTCGACCTCATCGGGTTTTAGAGCGGCGTTCACCTCAGCGATCCTATCTCCCAAAACGTGTACCGCGTCATTCAGGTCAGCGGCCTGATTTTTGATCTGATCGCTGACCGTGAAGACCTCGAGCGGTTTCATCAATTCGCTTTTTCGCGCTTCAATACCCTCGATGGCGGGTTTGATGATAAATTCCCGAATCTTCTCGACCGCTTTTTCGCGGACTCGGCTGTACGATCCTTCGACGTCGGTGGGATTGAATCGTTCGCCGATGTCCGGTCGGTCGATGAGTGGGCGGAGGTGGCTTTCAATATCGGCATTGAACCGGATAAACTCATCTTTTCGGCGTTCGGAGATCTGGTCAAATTCGGCCTTGATCGCGGCGATTCGATTGGAAAAGTACTCGTGATTTTCCAGAACCTGCTCGACGGTTTTCGCCCGATCCGCGAGATGGCGTTTAATCCGCTGTTGTTCCTCGTCTAGCCCATCACAGAGATTTTTGACGCCATCGATCTCTTGGGCATCTGTCATCGTCAGTCGGTCGCCCTCAACTCGTCTGGCGAGGTTGCGCCATTTTTCAAACAACCGGTAGAGCTGTTCGGCTTCTGAACGCTTCTCGCGGAGTGCATCGATTTTTTTGTCAGTCGTCTGCGCGGAATGGCGTAACTCTGCCGCCACTGCAATCGCTTTTTCAAATGTTTGGTCAGATTGGTATTCTCGCATCTTCTTATGGAGGATTGCCCTCACATCCCGTTTTACCCCGTCTATTTCTCGGGGAATGGCGTTGTACGCCTTCCGAATCTCATTGCGGATATCCTGAAACAGCAGAACCGAGAACTCGGTCGTCGGGTGGTCGGTTTCCCGCTCCAGCCCCCTCGGCGGATCTAACCCCAATGTTCCGACCTCCGGGTCTTTTCGATTGAGTTCGTCCCGGGCTTTTGTTAGCCACTCCGCGCACTGCGTATTGAAGGCGTCCCCGATCGAATTGAGTTTTTGCCGCAACGCATCCTTGCGGACTTCATTGGACGCAATGCCGATGATCCGAAAATCTGCCTGCACCGATGCCAAGGAGTGATCACCGTCACTTTCCAGCGCGAAGCCTTTTGATTTTGCCAGTTCCTCAAGGGCCTCAAGTCGGTCGAATTTGCGTTGCAGTTCGGCCAAATCGATCTCCGTCTCAACGCGATACAGATAATCCATCCCCCGTTGCTGTCTTTGATCGACCAAGCCCCTTGCCTTCAATACGCCGATCAACGCTTCGATTTCAGCATCGAGATACCCGAGTTCTCCTTCCCGTTGGAAAACCTCGTGGATCGGCATGGCTTCGGCGGGCTTGCCATCGACGACAATGCTTTCCGCGCTCGCTTCGAGCATGTCCAAAACGCGCCGTTCCAAGCTGTGGAGCACAAAATAGACCGCGACGGAACTCTGGTTGTTTTTAACTTCGATCCCCTCCGCTGTGGTTTTGCCACTGGCGTCAATTTCATTGACGAGCAAGAGATCGCGCAAAACCCCGTTTGGGTAGAACGTATTGGCAAAAGTGGTGTGTTGACCGACGCCAAACAGCCCCGGCACGTCTTTGGCACTCATTTTAATAGGATCCTCCCCCCGTTTTACGCCGAGCCCTTTGTCGTTTCTCAATGCCTGTGTGTACATCCCCAAATTCTTGTGCCATTGATGCGAGATCGCGACAGCGCGATACGATTTGAATTGTCGGCGTATCAGCACGCCCAAAGCCCGTTCGACAAAACCCTTCCCCGCGGGTACTCGCGCCAAATCCGCCTGCTGTGATGCGGCACTCGCCTTGACCTCTGCGGAAAAGAAGTAGCCGATCAGTTGGTCGAGGATGCGGGATTTCAAGAGTTGCACCTGCGCTTCCTGTTTTAGCTCCTTGATTTTGGCATCCGTCGTTCCGATGGCAAAGAAGTCGAGCATGGACAGGAGCAACGCAGGAGTGACGGACTCCGGCAAAAAAAGGTCGCCGAGTTTGCCAATCTCTTTTGGGATTTCTCGGCTGTCGATAGCGTCGGAAATGTTGAGACGAAAGCGGAGACCATCCGCATGAACATCGCAGGTATTCGAGATCGGTGTACTCCCTCGCGTCCGAAAAACAAAAGAGGTGAACAACGGGCTCTCGCGGTACGCGCCGCTGATTTTTTCAAACTCCTCGGTGCCGACGTGGACGGTCAACGTTCGGTCTGGATAATCTCGGAGAGACGTCCCATGGAGCCTGTCCTGAAAAATCGGTTCTATATCCCCTTCCATCTTTCGCAAACTCCCCCAACCCGTGTGGGCGGCTCCGATACGTTGCGAGAAAATTTCGGGCAAAATGTAATTCGCAAATGATCTGACAGCGGCGCGATGGGTTTCTTCACTCGCGGGGTTGTACCGCTCCCGCAGAATTTTGAGAATCTCGATGAGCGCGTCGCCCGCTTGCAGGTCGTCCTTGTAATGGGTTAAAGTCGGCCCGATGATTTTCGCAATGACGTGCGCGCCCAACAACCCTTCCACGACTGCCAAGCGATCTCCATCGGCAATGCCGTGCTTCTCGAACAGTTCCTCTGGCACGCCATCCGGGCAGACGCACAACAATTTGACGACGCGCTGTCGCGCCGCATCCGTGCCGATGATGGGCTGGCTCATGATGGAAGTATGCGCTTTGACCGCGTCGATTTCCTGATTGTTGAAGCAAATAACCCCTTGAGAGATATAGTCTTCGCAAAAATCAAAAATGGAATAGGGCCGCTTTTTTTCGCCGTAGTGAATGGCCGCACGGCGGAACGTCGCGACAACGGACCGGGGGCCGCTGATCAGTTGCGTCGTGCGCTGGTGTCCCAAAAATTGCCCGAGGGCAAACAGCACATCCGGATCGATAGCCTCTTGCTCCTCGTCGGTTAGGTTGCACCCAATGGACAACTTCTCCCAAAGTTCATCGGCGAAAGACTTTTCATCTTTCCTCTTTCCGTATGCCTGCTCGAGGTCGATCAAACTCCCTTCGGGCTTGTTGAATCGGGCGAATACGTAAGGTTCTCTGAGTTGGATGTCGGAAAATGTTCGGCGGTAGGTCAAAACCACACAGCCGATAGGAAGGCTATTTTCTTGGAAAATGGGAAAGATAAAGTCCTTGAGCTCCGCGAAATTCTTGGCGATGTCTGGATTCGTATTGGCGAAAAGCTCGAACTCATCTGGCAGAATGAGCAACCCTTTGTATTCCGCCTCCAAAAGCGTCGAAGTCGCCACCCGCAAGTAGTCGATGAGGCGATTTGCGGAAACCGCGTCCATCAGATCGCCCCGCGCTTTGAGGAATTGGACGGATTTTCTGGCATCATCGAGCGGGACATCTCGTTCGTCGCTTATTCTGCGCGCCAAGTCTTCATCACTGCTCGCAAGCAGCGTTTGATACCGTTGCTCCAACTCGGGAATCAGATCCGGCCTCTTCGCCTTCAAGCGATGGCAGACCCACCCGTGAGTTGCGATGAGCATGTCGGCGATGCTATTCCACACAAATGGCGGAACCGCGACAATCTCGCGTTGTTCCGCATAATGCCAAAGCGCGGCTGCGGTCGAGGTTTTGCCGTAACCCGTATCGGCGTGGATGAGCCCGGTCGCCGAACGCCCGCGCAGGAGGTTCTTGAGAATCGCGTCCCACTTATCGGTCATATCGGCTATCGCGACATGCGTCGAGACGTGAAATTGAAAGCGATCGGCCCATTCCGCTGGCCTCGCCGCGAGATCTTCTGCGCGTGGCGTATCGACCACCACACTTTTTTGGATGATTTCGTCTAAAGCCATGCGTTATCTCCCTTTGTGCGAATTTCGTTCCGCAAGCGTTTTGACCCGTTGCCAAATCCCACTGCCATCGCGCAGCCCATCTGTCGGGAACGGGGCGAAAAGCCCACGCATCACATCCTCAATTTGTGCTAAATCTCGAGTCGTTAAACCCAACGCAACGCTCCGAACCGCATCGTCAATCGGTTGGCGCGTCACCAAAATAACCGCCGCCGCGTCTGCCCAAAGCACATCCCCGAAAATTGACCGCGCTGAACTTCGGTCATGCGGTGCGTTGTCGATGATAACCACCGAATTTGGGGAAACTTCGGTATGTGAACAAGTTTCTGCAGACGAAAAATAGAGACCGTCTGCACAGTGATGGAGATGGTGCGCGAGAAACGTCTTGCCAACGCCCGGAGCGCCCCAAAGAGCGATGCGTTGCTGATGGTCTCTGATCGCCCGCCGCAAAAATTGACCAACCGCCCGCTGAGAGGGCGTCAAAGTTTCGCCCGTTTCCGCCAACGCGAGGAGTTTTCCGTGGTAAAATTGCCAGTGCATTGCGTTTAATCCGCCCATTTTCAAGCGAGAAAATCCCCGATCTGCGGTTCTCGATTCAACTCGACGTAAATCCCGTCCCAACTCCGCTGCACCGAAAGGTGCGAAACTTGGCGCAATGCCTCGTCGAGCATGAGATCAAAACCGGTTTCGTCGATGAGACAGAAGCGACAAACGGCCAGTTTTCGCGTATCGTCAATTTTGACCAACGCCCCAAATGCCGTATCGGATTCTCGCACGAGATAACCGAGCCCCATCACAAAAAGCGGCGTTGAGCAGTATGGTCGTTGTGCAAATGTCGCGCGATCCTCGCCGTTCTCGAATACGGGCGGGTCTAAGGGCCGCAACCAATCGTAGGCGTCGGCGATCGATTTCTTGGAGAACGCATTGCCGATCTCCTGCGGAATCACCACTTCGTCAGAAGCGCGGAGATCATGGATGTAGGCCACGAGGTCCCGATCCCTATCCGGAAGCGTTTGCCGCGTCCACAGATAGTCGCAAATATTTTTGTACGCCCAAGACGCGATGTTTTGATCAGGAGCACTATGCGTCCACAGACCGTATTGCCGCCCGTGCAAAAAATCGATGGCCGCGCTCCGTTTCGTTTCCCACAGGGAATAGAACGCCTCGCCCTCGGGGGTCAATGCCCTGCTTTTTCCATCTGCCAATCCCCATTCGGTCAAGAGCTGAACCGCTTCATAGCGCGCCGTATCCGTTACGGTGTATCCATTTTCCAAAGCGGTTTTGACCATTTGCCGAATCGTAAGCCCAGGGCAGTATTTGTGAACCCACAAAGCGGACTCCACATCTGAAAACCCCTTTAAGATGTGCGACCGTGCCATCGATCCTCCGCGATTAAGCTTTGCGACATGCGATAGTACGCGCCCGACAACTCGCGCAACATATCCGTTTGAGGCGTTCGCTGATGCGTCTCCAATTCCGACATCACGATCAGGTTGTGCATAATCCGATGCCATCGGTGGTTTGAAAGCTGCTCAAAAGAACCGCAGAACGGGCAATCGTGCCCGATATTTTCCTTCCAAAATACGAACTCTGATTCATTCAAACTCTTGTTCTTTCGAGAATTGAAAGTGACCAAGTAGCCCCGCATGAACGGGAGGAAAATCTTGCCGTAGCCGCCAGAGCGCATCCAGCCGTTGGAGTCAAAAGAATGCACGCCGACCAGCGATAGCAGGTAGATCGCAGGCGGTGTTGAAATGCCAAAGGTGTGTAGTGTGACGCCATCCGAATCCAGCATCCGAGTCAGTTGCCGAAGAATCATCAGCGCGTTGATGTTCAACCGGTTGATGGAGTTCGAACGCCCGCTCGTTGGAAATGATCCAAATCCAATGCTCGTAAAAGGGGTGTAGTGGCGCAGGCAATAGTCGAGGTGTTCACGCCTCGTTGCGTGGACGACGGGCATTGCCTTTTGCTGAATCGCGCCGGGAAGATCGCCGTACAAGCGCAGGCTGCCTTCCACCGTTTGCTTTATTTTTTCCTCTGCCGAACGCAGAGAATCCTCGCTGAGTGGCGGATTATCGGGCAGCACGTAGATATCTGCCCAGTCCTCTCGCCGATAGCATTCGTAGAGTTTGCGGTGGAGGTCGTAGTAGGAAATGTCGCCTGTTTGAACGAAATAGCCACCGGAATCGAACATGACCACTTCTGATTCGCCCGTGCGTTTCAGTTCCCGGACAAAGTCAAAGGTGGACTTGGAAGCGACCACAGGCGAAATGAGCACGCGTTGAAAGGGATTCGGTTTGCCGTACTTCCAATCAAAATCGTGTGCCCGTTCATGCCAAAGGCGGTGCATCGTCCGCATCTCGGAAGGCGTGACCGTCAGGGAAGCGTAGAAATGCGCGGGGGCCGTCTGATCTAACCGATCGGTACCCCGCGCATCGGACACGAGATCGGAGGGGGCCACATCTCCGCGACTGAAGAGCGGCTCCGTCGGCGGGATGCGGTAGTGCCACACCTCGAGCGGTCTCTTTTTTCCGCGTTCTGTATCGACATGCTGAAATCCGCGTTTTTGGTAAAAGCGATTGGCACTTAGATCGCAGGGGCACTTGAGGCGAACGCATTGCCCACCTGCGAGGTGAACGCGCCGAATCAACGCGCTCAACAAACGGGTTCCAACGCCTGCGCGCTTGTGTGCATCCGCTACTGCGATTTCGTACAGGGTTGCGTTTTTGTCCAGCCTGATGCGGAAATTTGCAAAGCCGATGATCGCGGCGCGCTTTTTATTGTCCCATTTCGTCGCAACGAGCAACCACCCCCTGCTTTGCGCGGCCCGCAAAATGGCGATGTTGACAAATCCCAATTCGGACCTGTGTTGGTCCGCAACGCGCTTCGCGCCTTCAATGTCTGCTTTCCGCGCGAGTCGAACGGTTATGGGCTGTTGGTGTTGTGGCAAAATCATGCGATGCGAGTCTTTCACAATTTGGGCATTAAGTCTTCAAACGTGAGCGTTGCGTAATCGATATCGGTTTCCGCCTCAATTTCGTCTGCTCGCGATTTTAACGCCCACTCAAAAGGCATCGTTTCCACGAACAAATCCCGATAAAAATTCAAAGCCGCGACAATTAACGCGATCTCCCCCGGCTCTTGGGGGGCCAATGCCTCGGCAATCCGCTCTATCGGCAAGGATTCATCTGACAGGGACATCGCGAGGGCTTGTCGATATTCCGCGGCTTCCTCCCAAAGATATAAGCCGTAGGCGCCATTATCACCAACGCGAAAGCGGTCGGGTTGTTTTTCGCAGATCTTGGCAACGTCGAAAGGCATCGACGAAAAATGGCCGAGATCGCGCCAGATCCCATTGGCTATCGCCTTTGCCGTGGCGGGTTCATTGGTCATTCGGAGATACCATTCGATGAGTGCGGATCGACCGGTGGCAGACGTCGGTTTTTCAGGGCCAAACCACGTCCACTCCGCGAGCCCGATGTGCGTTTCGCCATACCGATAAACCCTCAAGGCGGGATAGGACGCAATCACAGCGAGCAACCGATCCGAATCGATAGCTGTTGCGTTCGCTTTTTCGAGGAGAGATCGGCATTCTTCCAGTGTCAAAGGTCGATAGCCGTAGCGTTGGAGTCTCGCCGCAAGCCGAGATAAAAAACCCTGGACGAGTTCGCCCGATTTCAGATGACAGACGCCATCGACAATTTTGCAATCATCTGTCCCGAAACACATCCACGCCTCGCCGAGTGCGGCATCAAACCAGTCGATAATCCACTGTTCGCCATCTCCCCAATCCAATCGCTGGCGAATCATTTCCATGAGACTTTCGACAGGGCAATATCCACCACGCTCTGCGAGAACCTCGCGGATGGATTCGCCCAAGAGACGCGAGACCGCGCGCGCGATGAGATGATTGTCCGCGCCCCGATTGATCTGCCGATTGGCCGACTCCTTAATCTGCCTGACGCGCTCGCGGGTAAGCCCGAACACTTCGCCAATTTGCTGTAAATTTTTGCGCGGCCCCCCGTATCCGTAATAGAGTTTAACGATCTCTCGTTGGCGAGTTTGCAGGCGTTGAAAAATGGTATGACCGAGTTCATAGAGCGTCCGAATCCGCGATGCCTCCGGATCAAGCGCATCGGGATTCGCGATAATCCAATCGACGGTTTCCCGAATTTCGGTCAGAGATTTGCGCCCAAAATTTCTAAACCCGAGCCATTTTTTAGGAGGAAGTTCGGCGATATCGGCAATCGTTTTGAATCCCTGCCTCCGGAAAATATTTTGCGTCCGGACACTCCAGTTGAATTGATGAATCGGCCTGTTTTGAACTGCTTTCCATGTGTGGGCGGAGACTTCTATGTCCAAAAGCGGGATAATGACCGATTGCGGTTCGGTAGCAGGTTCATCGTCCGGATCGAGGACGACGGGATTAACCTGAAGTTGATCAATGAGTTCCCTCATACGCTCTTGGATTTCCGTCAAAGAGGTCTTTCCAAAATTTCTAAAATTCAACCATTCTCTGGGGGAAAACGCGGCGATCTCGGCGAGTTTTCGCAATCCTTGTTGATCGATCACGTTCTGCGTCCGAATGCGCCATTGGATACTGTTGACTGGCATTTTTTGCAACGTTTCCCATGTCTGGGCGGATACGTTTACGTCCAAAAGCGGGATATAGACCGATTGCGATTCGACAGCAGGGTCATCGCCCGAATCATGAACAACTGGATTAACCTGAAGTTGATCAATGAGTTCCCTCATACGCTCTTGGATTTCCGTCAAAGAGGTCTTTCCAAAATTTCTAAAATTCAACCATTCTCTGGGAGAAAGCGCGGCGATATCGGCAATCGTTTTGAAGCCCTGCCTCCGGAAAATATTTTGCGTCCGGACACTCCAGTTGAATTGATGAATCGGCCTATTTTGAACTGCTTTCCATGTGTGGGCGGAGACTTCTATGTCCAAAAGCGGGATAATGACCGATTGCGGTTCGGTGGTGATTTCCGTTTCCCAATCGCAGTTGGAGACACGGGGCTTTGAGTTCGTGAGATATGCCCAGATCTCTTCGGCTGTTTTGCTACCACAATTTCTGAGCACGAGCAGACTGTCAAATGTCGCAAATTTTTCTACGAGAGCGCGTTCGTCCGCAATATTTGCCTTTGCCAGACAATTGGATGCGCGGACGCTGAGTTTTTTCGCCCTCCAAAACCGTGTGGTCGCAATCATTTTTTTTGACCGTTCTTTCTGGTCTTTTATCGCCTCTCGGATTTGCTTTTGTGTCACATTCATTTTCGCGCTCCGTTTTTCTTGGCCTTGCCCATTCGGAAACATCTAAATTACGAGACCAACCCCCTCTGTCAAATCAATTTGGGGTTGAAAAGATCCGTCCTTCGCCCTATTTTGCCTCGCCATTCAGATGCGCGGCACGGGGCGTCGCCTCTCTTTGAACGGGCTATCGCCCGTTGTACCCCGCTCGTGCCTAAACTTCCATCTCATTTGATAACGGAGGAACGCAATGCGCGATTTGTTGCCGAAAACCAATGCCGATGGGTTGCCCGTGGTGCCCATGAGCGAGGAACAGAAGTATCTCTTCGATCTGAAAGGGTGGATTTGCCTGCCCGGTTTGCTTTCGGACGACCAAGTGGCGGCCATCCGCGAGCATCAGATGTCGTTTCGGTTTGAACCCGAATCGCTGCCCGTCGAAGAGCGCAATTCCATGGGCGGCCCGTCGCAGATTTTGCTGGATCATCCGGTGATCGTGGGCATCCTCAACGAAATCGTGTCGCACCAGAGCATCGCGTCTGAAACCTGTTATGGCTTTCGGTTTGAGCGCACCCGAACCGATTACCGCGAGGCCGGGCGCGACAATTTCAGGCCGCACGGCGGGGGCGGGTATTTCAATTTTTGCGGGAGCTCCCACTTGTATCAGATGTTGCCGGGCAAAGTGCATTCCGGATTGACGCGCGTGGTGTGGGAAATCAACGAAATCGGCCCGCACGACGGGGGCACGATGTTGCTCACCGGCAGCCACAAAGCCGCATTCCCCCGGCCCGAGTCCCTAAGTGGTCGAGCGAGCGAGGTATGGGATACTTACACCTGTCCGCCCGGCTCCGCGCTGATTTTCACCGAGGCATTGTGCCACACGGGCACGCGATGGACAAATGAAAAACGCCCGCGCTTGAGCCTGTTCAACCTCTACAACACCGTGAACAGCAAGTGGGGCATGTGTTCGGTACCGCGGGAAGTCATTGCGACCATGCCGCCCCTGCGCCAAACCCTGTTCCGCGGCGCGTGGGTCGGTGCGGGCGACAAGATGAACCGAAATATGTATTACGATGACGAGAATTACGCGATCTAGCAAAGGGCCCCGTGCCCGCCCTATCGGACAAAACCATGCCCCCCGTAACGCGGTTGCGGGGGGTTTTGCGTCGCTCGGCGAAATCGACCTATTCGCGCCGCAGCGTTTCGACTGGATCGATGCGCGCCGCGCCAAAGGCGTGTGTGCCAACCGTGAGCAGGGCGACCGAGAGGGCGATCAGGCCGGACAGAACAAAGGGCCACGCGCTGAGGGGGGCGCGATACGCGAAGTTCTGCAAATAGAGGTGGGTCAGATAATAGGCGATGGGCCAGGCGATGAGATTGGCGACGAGCACGAGTTTCAAAAAGGCTTTGGACAACAGCAACACGACGCTCGCAACAGACGCGCCGAGCACCTTGCGGATGCCGATTTCGCGCGTGCGGCGTTCCGCTGTAAAAGCCGCAAGCCCGAACAAGCCCAAACACGAGAGCAACACAGCGAGTCCCGCAAAGACCGCGGCGGTTTGCCCCATGTTCCTTTCGGATGCGTAAATCGCGTGGAGTTCCCGATCTAAAAACGAAAAAGTGAACGGCAGGTCCGGTGGCATAAATGCGTCCCACGTCTGTTCGAGAAAGGGCCGCACAGTTGGAAAATCGCGCACGCGCAGGGCTAGGTAATTGTAAAACCACTGGCGGTACGCAAACGCGGCCGGCCCAACGCGCTCGCGCAGAGAGGCGTAGTGAAAATCCGCGACGACGCCGATCACTTGGCCTTTGGCATCGTCCTCTGACCGCGCCCGGCCAAATCGCCGTCCCACGGCGTCTCGCACGGTCCAACCGAGCGCGTGGACGGCGGTCTCATTGAGGATGTACGCGTGCGTGCGGTCGCGTTCGATCTCGGGCGAAAACGCGCGTCCGGCCAGCAAGGGCACGCCGAGAGTCCCAAAGAAATCTTCATCCGCCTCTTGCACGGGCATCCGCCATTCGGTCTGATCGTGGCCTTCGGGTTTGACAATCCGCACAAAACCGCCGCCCTCGCGTCCGGGCAAGAACCGAAACGCAGATGCGGAGACGACATAGGCGCGTTGCAAAAACGCCTGTTTTACGGTCTGATAATCCGCCGCCAGCCACGGATCGCGGTTGGTCTTGGAATCGCGATCCATCCGAAAAATGGGGAGCAAAACCAAGTGTTCTTTCTCAAAACCGAGGTCTTTGCGCTGGATGTAGTCGAGTTGCCGATAGACCACGTCCGTCACCACCATGAGCAAAATGGCACTGGCGAATTGCGCGACGATGAGCACCTGCCGCAGGCGCGCGCCCGACCCGTGCGCGATGCCCTTGAGCGCGTTGACCGGGGACGCAACCGACAAAAAAACCGCGGGGTATATCCCCGCGGCAATGCCCACGACGAGCGCGAAAACGATCAGGCCGGGCAACAGATCTATCGACATTTGCGCGCTTGAGGGATGCGGCCCGCCCATCAAATGCCCCCATTCCGCCAGGCCAATACGCGCCAATGGCACCGCGATGATCAGAGCGAGAAACGCGAGCATGACGGTCTCGCAGAGCAGTTGCAAGATGAGTTGACCGCGCTGCGCGCCGACGACCTTTCGCATCCCCACTTCGCGACCGCGGTTCATCGACCGCGCCGTGGCGAGGTTGACGAAATTGATCGCGGCGATGGCGAGCACGAGCGCGGCGATAGCCCCCAAGAGGTACAGGGTGCGAATATCCCCGCCCGAATCCAACCCATAGTCCCCGCGGCCATACAGCCTCATCCGCGTCAGTGCCTGCAAGCGATACGAGAGGATTTGACGCACCTCCGCGCCCATGTGCCGTTCGATGATGCCCGAGAGTTTGCCCTCGAGTTCCCGCGCCTGAACCCCCTCGCGCAACGCCACGAAGGTCTCGATCCCGGCTTGTTGCACGCGCCCTTGCCACTCTGTCCAGTCCACTTTGGACTCCTCGGTGCGCCCGAGGGTCATGTGCAACAGATCGAATGGGATGGACGATGTTTGCGGCGGGGTTTGAAGCACGGCGGCGACCGTGTAATCCCCGCCGTAGTACCGATTTCGAAGCGCGATGACTTTGCCCATGGGATCGTCCGCGCCGAATAACCGCTTAGCTGCGGCTTGCGTAATCGCAATGCGATACGGCTGTGCGAGGGCCTCGGCGTTGCCCCGTGCAAACGGAAAGTGAAACAGGGCGAAAAACTGCGCGTCGACCTGACCTTGGGCGAGGGTCAGCGTCCGTTCCCCATAGCGCGCCACAACTGGGGCGATGCGGTTTTTAGACGCCCGTTCGACTTCGGGAATCTCCGCTTCGAGCGTGCGCGCGAGTGCGCCCGAGGTCAGCCAGCGCACCTGCGTCTGCTCATTGCTCACCCGTTCGCGCAACACGCGATAGATGCGATGGGCATTGGGATGAAACCGGTCGTAGCTCATCTCGCGGTGAATCACGAGATAAGCCATCGCGCAACACGCCATGCCCACGCTCAGGCCGAGCACATGGATCAGCGCGTCCCGCTTGCGCGCCCATAAATTGCGACGAGCGATGGTGAGGTAATTGGTGAACATCAGTAGTCCGTCGCTGTGCGTGATGGCTTTAACCCAGCACTATGCGATATTTTGGACGGCTGATGAGGCGTCGCTGTCATGTCTTCATACCCCGCCCGCGATTTTAGTCATTTGTTTTCATTCCCCACTGCCCTTATCCATCTCCCCGCGATCGATCCAGCCGGGCAATTTGATCTTCTCGGACATTTTCCACGCGGTCAAATAGAGGGCGATGGTAAAGCGCGCGGCCTCCTTGGCCTGTTCTTCGGCAAATGCGCGCACCGCGGGTTCGGTTTTCCAATCGGCATCTTTGGGCACGAGGTATTGTTCCAGCGCGAGGGTACCGTCAACCGCTTTGGAACGCGCGTGCATCTGTGCGACAATGCCCGCCATCAAACTATCTATGGCCGCGGCGGTCACGCCCTGTGCAAGGGCTTCTGGATCGAGGTCTAAATTTTGAATCAAACCGTCGATTTTCTCGTGCATGCGCGTGCGCGACGGTTCGCCATCTACGACGCGGCCATTCCAGTGAATCGTCAAGTTCAGCGGTTGACAAATTTCCTGTGCAAAATGCGCGACATGCCCGGCGTATAGCAAACACTTGGTTTGGATAAACACATTCTCCGGCCACTTGCGGTACTCGGCAAATGCCAGCGCGAGTTGCTCGGTGGCTTCTGCGGTCGCGTAGGGCAACAGCCCGATCCGCTCGGGTTTCTTCCCCAACTCGGCGCAACGCCGTCCAAACGCGTACCGCGACGCGGGCAAATCCCGCGCGTCAAACAATTCCATGTTGAAATAGTGAACCGGATGCCCGGCCCGTTCCAAATGCAGCGTGCCGCGATTTTTCGCCACATCGGGATCCACTGCGGCATGGGCGACCATGCCCGCGCCATCCCGCAAAAAAGACGGCATCTCGGGCGGCAGTGCCCGAACGGCGGCATGCGTCAAAATCCCATGCCCGCGCGGCCACCAACCCCATGCCGGACCGGCCAAGACAAACAGCGCGAACAACCCCATGCTCCATCGGCGCATCGGCGACCTCCTCTATCGAAAAATTAACGCCCGTCCCATTCCTCGCGTTTGACGTAATCGGCAATTTGCAACTGCGCGGACAACCGCCACGCGGTCAAATAAAGCCGTGCGGTAAATCGCGTTGCCGCGCGGCCGCGGTCTTCTGCAAAAGCGACCACCTCGGCATCGCGTTCCCAGGTTTCCGCATCGTATCGGGGGATATTCGGACCCAGTTTGTACACGCGATCCACCAGTGCAAACCCCTTTTCCAACTCGCGCATAATTTCGGGCATGACCTTTTCAAACGGCGTCACATCCAGGTCGCGCGCCAGATCCTCGGGTTTCAGCTCCAAAAATTGCACCAAGCCATCCACCTTCAGGTGAATGCCCGCTTGCAGCTTTTCACCGCCTTCTCGCACGCGGCCATCGTAGTGGATGGTCAAGTGCAAAGGCTGGCACATATCCGTCGCGTAATGCGCGAGAAAGCCCGCGTAGATCAGGCACTTGCTCTGAATGTGCGGGTTATCGGGCCACTTGCGGTATTCGGCAAACGCCACGGCCAATCGCTCGGTCCATTCGTGTACCGCGTAGGGGACAAAGCCCATTTTTTCGGGCGGCACGCCGCGTTCGTAACACAGCTTGACAAAGGCGTATCGGGTCTCGGGTAGCGTTTCTATATCGAGCATCTCGCGGTCCAAGAAATGCTCGGGAAACTCGGCGCCACGCACGTGCGGCGTGCCTCGGTTCTTGCCCATGTCGGGGTCGATACTCGCATGCGCGATGGCCTTTGCCCCCTGCCTGAAAAACGATGGGACTTCGTCGGGCAAAGCCGCCACAGCCGCCAAAGCAAAAATATAATGCCCTTCCATCAACCAGCTTCGTACCGGGGTTGACAGTCCCGCTACGAGGCAAACGGAAATTGCAAATCGTTTGATCATCATCGCTCCAATCCGTGTGGTAAGATGGGGAGATGACCGCCCATCCGCCCACCTTTCACCCATGAAGACAGCGGAGAACCGCATTGGGTTTCTCCGCTGTAATTGGCGGGAATGTGTGGGAATCGAACCCACCAAGCGTGGGGTTAGCACGCGACAACGGGTTTGAAGCCCGCGGGGGACACCAGTTCCCCATCCACTCCCGCCTTTTCGGTTCATGCTATGACCTCGATTTCCCCCGGGCGTTCGGACACCGCTTCGCCGATCTGTCGGGCCGCGATGCCCTCGGCGATGAGGGCGTTGAGTAACGCATCCGCCGCATCGGCCGCGATTGCGATCAGCAGGCCGCCCGATGTTTGCGGATCGAAGAACAAGCGGCGCAACGGCTCATCGACCGCGTCGGCAAACCGCACGGCACGGCCTCGCGCGGCCCGGTTGCGGCGCAACCCGCCGCCTTCGCGCTGTGCGGCGAGTTCCACAGCCAAATCAAAGCGCGGCACCTCGGACGCCCAAATGCGAAGCCCGACAGCACTCGCCCGCGCCATTTCCAACCCGTGCCCGAGCAAGCCAAATCCGGTGATGTCCGTGCATCCGTGCGCGCCGTGTGCGACCATGCGTTCGGCGGCGATGCGATTCAGTTCCACCATAGAATCCACGGCGATTTGCAGATCGCCTTCGGAAATCTCGCCATTTTGATAGGCGTCCGACATCAAGCCCGTGCCCAAGGGCTTGGTCAAAATCAGAAGATCGCCCGCCTGCGCGCCTGCATTGGTCTTGACCTCGTCGGGATGCGCGATACCCGTGACGGACAACCCGAACTTGGGTTCCACATCTTCCACCGAATGCCCGCCGACGAGCACGGCGCCGGATTCGGCTACTTTCTCCTGCGCGCCGCGCAAAATTTCCGCCATCGTTTCGGGTGTGACCTCGTCGCTCGGAAATCCGCAGATATTCAGCGCGGTGAGCGGACGCCCTCCCATCGCGTACACATCGCCGAGCGAATTGGCCGCGGCGATCTGCCCGTACTGGCGGGGATCATCGACGATGGGCGTAAAAAAATCCACAGTCTGGATGAGTGCCACATCATCGGAGATCCGAAACACGCCTGCATCGTCGGCCGTACTCATCCCCACCATCAAATCGGGATGCGCGACCGGTGGCAAAGTCGCCAAAATCGCGTCCAGCACCGCTGGATCGAGTTTCGACGCTCAACCCCCGCAACTGACCAGTTGTGTCAATTTTTTCGCGCGATTCCGCCATTTCATCGGTCACGCTCCTCGCTACACAACCTTGCGTGCGTAGTCTCCACGTTGCACACCCACAAACTCTCGATAGACTTTTCTTTTTTCCCGTTCTCCATAATAGGGAAACGGCTGCATAGACAGCAGATAAGGGTTTTGTTCTCGCGGCACGGGCACCAGATCAAACTCGTAAGTTTGAATGGTACACAGGTGATCCTGCGCGTGAACGACCTTGCCCTTGCCCTTGATCTCTTCCAAGATGCCGAGACTCTCGCCCGTTTTGGGATCATGGATCTCTTCCCCGAGAGTGAACACGAGGAACTCGTCACCTTCCGAGATCCCATCGTGCGATCCCTTGTTGAGCACAACTTTTCGTTTGCCGAGAATTTTGGCAACGAGACCATCGTATGTTACTGCGTTATTAGCCATTCTAAATACCCTTTTGTTACGCCGCGCTTCGCCTGTAGTTGTTTCAATCTGCTCTCGTCAATGAGATAGCCCAATAAGTCATCATTGATCGACTTGAACACCACACTTTGTGGAAAATTTCGGCTGGTCGTTGACTCAACGGATAGTAAGCAAATAGGTGTCTCCACCTCTTCTTCACACAGATACAAGGTAAGAATGTCGCCGACATGGACAGCATCACTCCGCTCCAAGATGATCGTCACATTGTTCTTAAAGTAGTGCGTACCTCGTTGCACCTTACGCACGCGCAACGGGCGATCCATTTTCTTGTATAAAAAATAGGCGACGTGGAGAACATAGATTAACAGCAGGCTTCCTACCACCACAAGTCCTTTTATCCCAACTGTCCAAGACTCACCCACGCCAATGGCCGCCGAGACTGAAATGAGACCGACAAACACGGCCATTGATCGTGGAATAGGTCGCCCCAAGACCTCGCCGATAAAGCCTCGACCACCTCTAATTCTCATGAATGCTCCTCTTGATTGGCATAGCGATACTTCGCCTAACCGTACAGGTGTGCGACGTATTCGCCGTAGCCATTGTAGAGTTGCGTGGGGACGCGGTCTGTCGTGCCGATCAGTCGTTCGGTTGCCTGCGACCAGCGCGGGTGGGGGATGTCGGGATTGACGTTGGCCCAAAAGTCGTATTCTTTGGGGGCGAGTTCGTTCCAAAACGTGGGGGGTTGTTGTTTGGTGAACTCGATCTTCACGATGGACTTGATGCTCTTGAACCCGTATTTCCAAGGCGTGATCAAGCGAATGGGCGCGCCGTGTTGTTTGGGCAAGGCGTGACCGTAGATGCCCGTGGCGAGCAGGGTCAGTTCATTTGTGGCTTCCGCCATCGTCAGCCCTTCAAAATACGGCCACGGATACCACGGCTGCGCTTTGATGCCAGGCGCTTGCTCTGGGCGGTGAAACGTCACCAGCCGCACGTACTCGGCCGCCGAAGTGGGTTGCACGTAATCGATCAACGCCTTCATGGGAAACCCGGTCCACGGCACGATCATCGCCCAGGCCTCCACGCACCGAAAGCGGTACACGCGCTCTTCCAAATCAAAGCGTTTGAACAAGTCATCCAGATCGTACGTGCCGGGTTTTTCCACAAACCCCGAAATCTCGATCTGCCATGGATGCACCACAAATTTGTCCGTCAACTCGTGGACTTTGCCCTTGTTGGTGGTAAATTCGTAAAAATTATTGTAGCGCGCGGCGACCTTTTCCCGCGTCAATTCCCGCGTCACGGTGTACTTCTCATTGCGCGTTGCCGGATACGATCCCGGCAACGAGGGGGGCACTTCCACCACAAAATCGTCTTCTGCGGTGGCGCACCCCGCGCCGAGGATCGCGCCTGTGCCCGCGATGCCCATCGCCTGCATGAAGCGGCGGCGATTCAGGTACACGCGTTCGGCCGTGGCCGCGCCTTCGGGCAGTTGCCAACCTTTGGGAATGTGGATAAACGCCATGTCTCACCTCCGTTGTTGTCGTGCCTACCGTCGGTCTATCGCCACATAATCGCGCGCATCTTCGCCCGTGTAAATCTGGCGCGGGCGGGCGATTTTTTGATCGGGATCGCCGAGCAATTCCCGCCACTGCGCCAGCCAGCCACACGAGCGCCCCACCGCGAACAACACCGTCATCATCCGCGTGGGCAAGCCCATGGCCTGATAGATGATCCCGGAATAAAAATCCACATTGGGATACAAATTGTGCGACACAAAATAGTCATTTTGCAGGGCCACCCGCTCCAGTTCCAGCGCGATATCGATCAGGGGATTTTTGCCCGTGACCTCAAACACATCGTACGCGACCCGTTTGATGATCTTCGCGCGCGGATCGTAATTGGCGTACACCCGATGCCCGAATCCCTGCAAGCGCAGTTCGCGGTCGGCCACCACGCGGTCGATATAATCCGCCACGTTTTCCACGGATCCGACCTCGGCGAGCATCTTCAACACGGCCTCATTCGCGCCCCCGTGTGCCGGGCCGTAAAGCGCGGCGGCCGCGCCTGCCATTGCCGAGTAGGGATCGGCCCCGCCGCTGGCAATGCCCCGCATGGTGCTCGTGGAACAATTCTGCTCGTGATCCGCGTGCAAAATCAACAACACCTCCAGCGCGCGCTCGAGCACGGGATCGACCTCGCCGAACAACATATTCAACAAATTGCCGCAAAACCCCAAGGCCGGATTGGGCGGCACCTGGGACAGCCCCGCGCTGCGCCGATGCACGGCCGCCCCTATCGTTGCCACATGGCCCATTAAGCGACAGATATGCCGGTCTTGCGCGTCTTCGGTTGCAAAATCGCGCACGTCATCGCAAAACACGGACAGGGAACCCAACGCGCCGACCAGCATGCCCATCGCGTGGCCCTCTGTGGGAAACCCTCGGATAAAAGACAAAATATCATCCGACACCTGGGTTTGCGAATTGACGCCCTCGGCGAATGCGGCCAGTTGCTCACAGGTGGGCAACGCGCCGTAAATCAGCAAATACGCCACTTCGAGGTAGGTCGCTTGCTCGGCCAACTGCTCGATGGGATAGCCGCGATAGCGCAAAATCCCTTTCTCGCCGTCGATGTACGTAATCGCGCTTTTGCAAGACGCCGTATTGAGATAGGCCGGGTCGTATCCCAAAAGCCCAAAATCCGCGTCCGCGCGTTTAATTTTTTTCAAACCATCTGTCCGCACATAAGCCCCGTCTGCGGCATAGGTCCCGTAATCGATGGGGAGTTCAAACGCCGCGTCTGTCCGATTATCCGTACCTATGAGTTTTTCCCGACTCATAAAAGACCCCTTTCTTTGGAGGAGAAATATTTCGGCATCTGTTTTACAAATTACGCCATCACTTGGTAAATTCGACACGGGTTGTCGCCATCGGGTTGGATCGCATGGACCGCGCCAAAAACCTCTCGCAGCGCGCGATCGTAAAATCCCTCGGCCGCACAAAGCGCGAGTGCGCCGCCGGTTCGCAGGCGCGTTTGCAACACGCGCAACATCGACAAGCTCGCCACTAGCCCGGTGTCGATGTGCATCGCAATCCCGTGATAGTTGCGCGGCACGCCCTGCACATACGCACAAAAATCGCCTATGACGAGTTCGACCCGCGCGTCGTCGAGCAAATCGGCATTGCCCAAAACCGCGCGCTTCCACATTGCGATTCGCGGCTCGATCTCCACCACGCAAACGGATTGCACCGCACGGTGTTTGAGCACTTGCCTCAGCGTCACGCCGAGCCCGAGCCCGCCGATCAACACATCGGCATATCGCTGCGTTGCGGGAATGCCGGCCAGCGCGAGATCGGCCAATGCGATCTCCAAATTTGATCGGTTGCACGCCATGACACATCCTATTGATAGCACGGGGGGCGGATCGTCAACAGGGGTGACAATATAGAGAGGGGAGACGGGAGAGGCAAGAGGTAAGAGGCAAGACGGGAGAAGGGAGAAGGGAAAGGCGGGAAGACGGGAGAAGGGAGACGGGAGAAGGGAGACGGGAGAAGGGAAAGGCGAGAGAGGGAAGAGGCAAGAGGGAAGTAGAAAGGGCATCATCTCCACCCACGCGGCTCGTCTGTGAACGGGCTGTCGCCCAGTTGTGCCCCGCTATCCATCCCGCGTCTTCAGGGGCTATCTACCCCTCCCATCCCGCACTGCTATTTGACCCGGTTAAACCCATTGAGCGCGGCGACTCGGTAGGCTTCGGCCATCGTGGGATAGTTAAACGTGGTGTTGATGAAGTACATCAGCGTATTGGCCGCGCCTTTTTGCGCCATTATCGCCTGCCCAATGTGGATGATTTCAGACGCCTGCGACCCGAAACAATGGATGCCCAAAATTTCAAAGGTCTCGCGGTGAAAGAGAATTTTGAGCATGCCCGTGAGGCGGCCAGTCACCTGTGCCCGCGCAATGTGGCGAAAGTACGCATGGCCCACCTCGTAGGGCACTCTCTCGGCGGTGAGTTCTTTTTCGGTCAACCCGACGGAACTGATCTCCGGGATGGTGTAAATCCCGGTGGGGATGTCCTCCACGAGTCGCTGTTCGCATGCGCCAAAGATGAGGT
The DNA here is from genome assembly GCA_965242535.1 of Candidatus Latescibacterota bacterium. GTDB lineage: Bacteria > Latescibacterota > UBA2968 > UBA2968 > UBA2968 > VXRD01. The sequence goes on along the minus strand of OZ251458.1, from coordinate 1,134,341 downwards.
GGGTGGCGGCAAACCTGCCCTGGTCGTAAGCCGCGCTCGCCAAACTGGGAAACCCGACCACGTCGCCGACCGCATAGATGTGGGGTTGGGCGAGGGTCTGGTACGCGTCGTTGATGAGAATGGAGCCGCGGCCATCGGTTTCAATCCCGATGTTTTCCAACCCCATGTGGTCCGAATTGCCCGTGCGGCCCTGTGCCCAAAGGAGGACGTCGCTGACGATTTGTTTGTTGGATTGGAGATAGACGCGCACTTCCCCGTCATTGGCTTCCACGCGGTCGTATTCTTCGTTGTGGCGAATACGCACCCCGTTTTGGCTGAGGTGGTAACTGAGCGCGTCGATGATCTCGTCGTCGAGGTACGAGAGCAACTGGCTGCGGCTGTTGATGAGGTTGACCTTGATCCGCAACCCGCGAAAGATCGACGCGTATTCACACCCGATGACCCCCGCGCCGTAAATGGTGACGATGCGCGGCGTTTTTTCGAGGTGGAGGATGGTGTCGCTGTCGCGGATGCGCGGATGCGAAAAGTCGATGTCCGGCGGGTGATAGGGCCGCGACCCGGTGGCGATGACGAATCCCCGCGCCGCATAGCGTTCGGTGCCCCCGTTGAGCAGCGCGACCTCGAGCGTGTGGGCATCGACAAAGGACGCTCGGCCTAGGATCATATCGATCTCGTTGCGCTGGTAATACCCCGTGCGAAGGTCGACCTGATGCCCGATCAGATCCGCGGCCCGGTCGAGCAAGTCGGGAAAGCGCGTCGTGCGATGCGCGTTGATGTCGATCAACTGCTGCACGTAGTGGCGCAGGGCCTTGCTCGGAATCGTGCCCCTGTGCGTGCTGTTGCCGCCCACACTGGTAAAATTGTCGATCACGGCAACGCGCTTGCCCTCTTTGACGGATTTCATCGCCGCGCCTTCGCCGCCCGGCCCGGTGCCGATGACGAGGATGTCGTAGTCGAAGCTCATCGCTCATCGCTCACGGTTTTGACCCCAAGAATCCATGCTGCACCAAAAAGTCATCCATCTGCGCGACCGTCTGATGGTAATCCGCGCCATCGCCGCGGCCAAAATTGAAAAAGCCATGCGCCCTGCCTTCGTACGCGCACAGGTCGCAGACATTGCCCGCCTCGCGCATGGCCGTCGTGAAGCGTTCGGCCTGTTCAAAAGGCACGGTGCTATCCCGCGTGCCGTGAAAGATAATCGCGGGCGGCAGGCCGGGACGGACGTGGTGAAAGGGCGAAATTTCCCGAGGCGACTCGAACCGGGCCGCCAAGCGTTCCAACGCGACCACGTCCACGACTGGGTTAAACAGCACCATCGCATTGGGCCGGGACGAGATGGCCGCGTCCTCGCCATCTGCATCCAAGCCGGGCACCGCGCCCGTACACGCGCCGACATGCCCGCCAGCGGATCCGCCGCCGGAGGCGATGCGGTCGGGATCGATAGCGAGTTCATCCGCGTGCGCCCGCAGCCAGCGAACCGCGGACTTGCCATCTTCCACGCACTCGTAAGGCGACGTGCCGTGCTTGCTCTTGATGCGGTATTCCGCCGAGGCCGCGAGCATCCCGCGCTCGGCGAGGTATTCGCAATGCGGGAAAAACTGTTGCGGATTGCCCCCTGTCCAGCCGCCGCCGAAAAAGAAGACAATCGCCGCGGTCCGCTCATCCGCGTCCGGTTCAAAAATGTGAAGGGTCAACTCGCCCTGCGGCGTGGCCTTATACATCCGTTGCATGGAAAACTCCTCATCGAAAAGTTTCACATTCCAAATTTCTACCGAGAAACCGCTCTGCGGCATCGCGCTGTGCCTTGTCGTTGATCGGTAGCCAGTAATCGCCCTCGATCACTTTAATTTTTCGGCCCGTTGCGATCAACTGCATCCACGTATCGAGCACCTCGTATTCGCCGCGCGCCGAGGGCGTCATCTCCAGGTCGAAAAAATCCGCGTCCATCACCATCGCCCCGTTCCAAACCAAATCGGAAACAAACGCTTTGGGCTTTTCGACGGCGCGCGCGAGAAAGCCATCCGAATCCGCGACCAAGACCCCAAAATTTTGCGGACGCGAAACGCGCGAACCAATCACCGCCAAGCCCGGTTGTCGCACGAGATCCCGAAGGCTGCGCGGGCCAAAAATATCATCGCCGACCATCCCGAGCCATCGCCCGGCGATCACAGGCGCCGCCACGCGAAACGCATGGGCCAAACCCAAGGGTTCATCCTGAACGCAAAACACGATGCGCCGCCCTCGGTACGCGCCCTCGGCAAAGTGCCGCCGAATCGCCTCCTCATGCGGCCCGCCCACGACAAACACCAAGTCGCGCACCTCCTCCGGCAACCGATCCAGCGCATGCTCCACGATGGGTTTGCCCGCAACCGGCAACAAGTGCTTCGGCCCCTCGTAATCCCTCGCCATCCGCGTTCCCTTGCCGGCCAATAGCACAATGGCTTGCATAGATTCACCTCTAAAAGCAGTGGTCAGTCCCCGCCTCCCCCATCAGCCGTAGGGACCCGCGCCGCTGGTTTCGCACAAACTGCCGGATTTTCTTTGAGGTATTCGAGCAGGGCTTCGGCAGCCCATTGGTGGCCTTGTTCGTTCCAGTGGGCATTGTGTACCCATCTCGGATCTCTTTCCGGGTCGCCCCCTTGGCGGCGAATGTAGTCGTACTGGTCGATAACGGGAATGCCCCGGGCCTCGGCCAAGGCGTTCAGACGGTCGAAGACGGGGTGGCCTCGGGTGCCCATGCGGTAGATCGTCAAGATGACCAGGGGCGCCCCGTCGCGGTCTGTGCGTTCCACGAATTGATCCAAGGCAAAGGCGGTGAACGCCAACTCTTTCTCCCAGAGGGGCGGCAATGTCTCTTTCTTTAACTGATGCTTGACATCTTGCCAAGTCGTCGGTTGCCATCCATCAAACAGCGATTCGTAGTTGAGCCTGAGAGACGGACTCAAACGTTCGACATGGGCCATCAGAGAATTGTGCTGAGATGGAAACAAGATGGATATCTTGTTGTACAACCCTTGCACAAAGTAGGAGCGCGGACTCAGGTATTCGAAGATGGGCAATTTGAGCATTTGCCAATCCGGGTGGGGTGGTCGCAGTTTCATGGTACCGTTCGCGTCCCTTTTTGCCGTGACGAAGGGTTGCCGGTCCGGATGGATTCGCCAAGGTAAAGCGGCCAGGATCGGAGAGTTGTTCAGGAAGTCGTTATCAACAAAAACGAGCACGACGAGCTCGGGGGACAGATGCCGCGCAAATTCGTCGTAATACGGCAGTTGATTGATCTGTCCGGTGCCGCCTCGCCCATAAGCCTGCGTGGTGATGTCCAAGTGGGGCAGGTGCCGGGCGGCGAGTTCTTCAAGGCGGACGTGAAATTTGTCGGCGATGGGGACTTGCTGTGCCTCGACGAAAGAATCGCCGATCATGGCGATGTGGCAACTCGCCGCAGCGCGTTCGGGACTGATGGGTTCTCGGTCGAGAAAACCGAGACGGTTGGAGTATTGAGATACCGAAAAATCAACTGTACTACGTACTGTTTTCTTATTGGGTTTGAAAATAGTACCCACGCCTTGGACGAAATGCCTTGTTGACTTCAGCCGGAGATAGACTTCTCCGGCAAGCACGATCAGAGCGAGACCTACAAAAGTGAGCAACACATTATAGCCCACCACCAGAAGGATGTTGCGGTTTTTTCGGGCCGACACGACGTAGCTCTCCTTTCCGCGTCTGATGCGAATCGCCATCGGGCCGGGCGACTGTCTTGCCTCTCGCGGCTCTCCGTCCCTAATGACTCTGGCGATAGTGCTGTTTGAGAATGTCGTCTCCAAAATCATTGGTCAGATCGCGCCACACCGCGTGGATGTGATTGGCCTGATTCTGCGTGCAATCGTATTCGGCGAGGAAGGTGGAACCGAGCACGCGATAGTAATGGCCTTCGCCGCGCTGGACGCCGCCTGCCCATGCAAAGGCCGCAGTGTCGAGCGAGACGAGGTTGGCGCGCTGGGCCTCGGCAATCGTATCGGGCAGGCGCGTGACATACACATCGAGCAGTGCGGTGACGACCTCGCGTTGGGCAACCGTCATATCCTTGAGTTGCAGGCCCTCAATTTGAACTTCGTCTGTGACCCGAGGCGCGTTGCGCGTGAGAATGTCATCCGGGGCGTTGGCACTGATGATCGCCACGCGCTTTTGTTCCCCGTCTAGCGAGGCGAGCAGATCGCGGGCCAAATCCTCTTCTTCCTTGAGTGCGCGCAAGCCCTCGTGCTCCCCGTGCCGAACCTGCGCGGGATTGGAGCCAAAAAAGATCGGCGTGGGCGCGACGAGCGTGCCATCGACAATCGTGTAGTTGACCGAAACGTGATGGCCTTCAAACCGCCAACTCCACGTCGCGTCGCCGGGAGTGCCAAAAATGACGAGATCGTACAGATCCGGATCGCGCGGAAACCGCCGCCTGGGGCCTTCGACTTCGGCGAGGATGGGTTCCAAGCTGATGATCGTTCTGGCTTTGTCGCGCGCCTGTTCGCTCAACCCCGTGTCGAGCAGGGCAAACGCCTTGTCGCGCTGATGGCCTTCCATGTCTTTGAGCGCGAGGCCCAAGCGGTCGCGGGGGATATAATGCCAGTCTTTCCGCGCGTTCTCATCGCCAAACGCCCGCTGCGCCATCGCCGCCTGATCGGGCCGCAAAGAAGCCAAAAACGCCGTGGCCGCATCGGCCATGCGCTCGGCAGTATTGATCTGGGTATAGCGTTCCTCGAGTTTCATGCTCTATCTCCTTTTGTAAAAGAATCGAAAAACATCGTCTTCCTGCAAGACCTGATTATACAGGGTGTACACCTCAAAGTGATTTGAAACAAATGACTCGCTTGACGGACAGGCACGGGCCTGCACTGGAATGCTTAATCCAGTGGGCAGACCTAAAATATAATAATCTCTCAAAGGTCAGTCCGCAACCCTGCCTATCGGTGCGTGCCCGTCCCATCCCTACTCCCTTGAAAAACGAGAGGAGGGCAAAGGGCGGAGGTGGTACGAGGGACACAGCGGCGGTGGGAGGTGGGTAATCCGCGAATCCTATCCTCCAAACAAGCGGGCAAAGATGATGAAATCCGCGAAATCGACGCGACCGTCTCGGTTGAGATCAAAGCGGGGGTCGAAGTCCGCGTCGCCTCGGCTCAGGCCGAACTGACCAGCAAACAGCAAAAAGTCGGTAGCATCGACCCGCCTATCGCCGTCAAAGTCAATGCGCGCGGCATAGCCCACGCTAGGAGAGAGGGCGATGTACTCGTCGCCTTCTCGGTAAGGCACGTATTCCATGGCCACGAGGAGCATTTCATCCGTGGTTTTTTCGCCCCATGCCACCGTGCGCGGGGGGTAATTGGGATTGAGCGGATTGTCGATGGTGTTGTCATAGGTGGTCACGGCGTGAATTTTCGAGCCGGCGACGATTTTCTGAAAATGCGTGAAGGTATAACTGCCCTGCCAGTTAAAATCCCAGTCCGAAATCCGCACGAGATCGGTGCGATAGCCCTGTGGATCCACCGCGTACACGTCCCATGATTTGCCCAGCAAGTGCATGTGCGGGTAGATGGACAACAGGCTGATGTCCCGATCGATGGTCAGCGTTCCGCGAAAGGTTTTGACCTCGCGTGCGGGAATGACAAAGCGGCTGTCGATCTCGAGCTTTGCCATCGGATTGACCGCGCCGCCAAACAAGTCGTCCGCGCTGGCGAGGAGATCGACCAAGTCTCCGACAATGGCCCCGAGTGCCTTGTATTGCTCGATGTCGCGCCCGCCAAAAAGGCCGAAAAACGCTTTGACGTCAGCGAGCGGAAAAGGCACGATGACGATGAGGCCCACCTCTCTTTCGAGGGGTTCTTTCTTAAAAAAGATATTGACGCTGGACTGATCCGACTCTGCGAGGGGCCAGGGCGCGTAATGCACTTGAACGAGCAAATCCGCGTTTTGGGGCAAGATCTGTCCAACGCCCTGGGGAAACGCCACCGGGCGCGAGCCCGGGGTATAAGAGGGCAGGAGGGCGGCGATGGGAGATTCGAAACCGCCAAACGATTCGTACCCGTATTCCGGGGTTGCGAGGTCTTTTCGGCGCGCCGTGCCCGTGACGTCGATCGCGAGGAGTGCGTGGTGGACGATCTGGCGATTGCCCGGCCGAAATTCGACCGCCGCGATAGCCCGATGTTCCGTCAGCCCGGTCGGCAGGACGAAGACCTGATACTGGTCCTCGTTATCCCCGCGGATGGCAAAGGGTTCTGCCATCGTCAAGACGAGGTCCGGCGTGCCGAGCGCAGACCCCGTGGGAAAGGTCGGCAGCGGCGCTTCGAGGGCGGGGTCGCCTTGCGGAAATCCCGCGTCGACCCAGTCGCGGATCATGTCGATTTCGTTTTGCGTCAATAGTTGCTCGCCGATGTGCCGCCCGTAATTGGGATCGGGTTTCCACGGCGGCATGGAGCGGTTTTGCGTGACGTGTTTGATCATGGTCGCATGCGCGGCGACCTCGGCGTAATTCGTAAAGGGCATCGCCCCAATTTCACCCGTGCGATGGCAAGATGTGCAGTTGTTGTAGATGATCGGGGAAATGTGTTCGCCAAACGCGATCGTTTGCGCGCGCGGCGAGGCCATGGCGCAGGCGAGTGCGAGAATCGACAGGGAAAGTACGCGCATGATGGATTATTCCTCGCGTTGCAAGGGCGTGATGAAGCAACCGATGGCTTGGGTTTTGCGAAAGGCCTGCGGGGTTTTGTTGCGGAGGGCATTCAGGACATCCGCGAGATCGCGCTCGGTGACGACCCTGCGCCGTCTGCCCACGCGCGCAAAGGCGTTGTCGATGCGGCCCTGGTAGATCGCCACATTCGCCGAATCGACGACCGCGACCTCGGGCATCACGGTGATCCCAAAACGCTTTACCCATGTGTGGGCGGAATCCCGGATGCAGGAGAAGGGCAACAGGTATTTCTCTTTGAACGCGGCTATCGCGGTTGGGGTAGAAAGTCGGTTGGGAAAAACCCCGATAAATTCGAGTTCTTCAGCCGCGTACTCCGCGTGCAACTCTCTCAGCGTTAGGGTGTAATGCCGCGATACCGGGCAGGTTTCACCGAGAAAGACATAGACTCTATGCGGCGCGCAAATCCCCGCCCCAGCCAAAAGGAAGATCGCGCAGGGTATGACCAAAATATCGCGACGCCAATTCATCGATTCTCTCCGCGGAAAAAAGAGGTGCAACTTAGGACATCCTAAACCACCAACATCGCGTCGCCGTAGCTGTAAAACCGATACGCTTCGCGCACGGCTTCGCGGTAGGTGTGGAGGACGAGGTCGCGGCCCGCGAAGGCGGCGGCGAGCATGAGCAATGTCGATTCTGGCAAATGGAAGTTGGTGATCAGGCCATCCACCATGCGGAAATCGTAGGGCGGATAAATGAATAGGCGCGTCCAGCCCGAACCGGGTTTCAGTTGCCAACGCGATCCGACTTTGACAGTTGCGGATTCGAGCGTCCGCACCGATGTCGTGCCCACGGCGATGACGCGGCCCCCGCGTGCCCGACACTGGTTGACGGTTTTCGCCGCGCCCTCGTCCACCTGCCAAAACTCGGCGTCCATGTCGTGATCGCGCACATCGTCTGCCTTCACCGGTCGAAACGTACCCGGCCCGACGTGCAACAAAACCCGCGCAATGCCCACGCCCAAGGCTTTGATTCGCGCGAGCAGGTCCGGGGTGAAATGGAGCCCCGCAGTGGGGGCGGCAACCGAGCCGCGCACGCGTGCGTAAACCGTCTGATACCGATCTTTGTCCGCGATATCATCCGCCCGCCGAATATAGGGCGGCAACGGCACCTGCCCGTGGGTTTGGATCAGATCATCGAGCGCGCCTCGGCCCTCAAAGCGCACGCGGCGGTTGCCCGAATCCAAGACCTCTTCGACGACGGCGATCAGGTCCGATCCCTCAAATGCAACCCGAGCCCCGATTCGCAATCGGCGTGCGGGGCGCGCCATCACTTCCCAACAATCGCCATCCGGGCGCAACAACAAAACCTCGATTGCGCCGCCCGTGCCCGGGCGATAGCCCTTCAGGCGCGCGGGAAATACCCGCGTCTCGTTCAACACCAAACAATCGCCCGCGCGCAAAAATTCGGGCAGGTCGCAAAAGGTTCGATGGGCTAGGGTCCTTTGAGCGCGATCCACCACCATGAAACGCGCCCCATCGCGCTCGGGCGATGGGTGTTGGGCGATCAGGTGTTCGGGCAGGGGATAGTAAAAATCGGAACGCTTCACGGCGCGAGTTCACGTCCTATTCAAAGCCTTCAAAAAGCGATGGGAAGTGGCGATGGGGTTCGGCTGGATCTCGGAAGAGGATTTGCTGGCGCGGCGTCAGGGCCGTATGGGTCGGCGGCTGTACGCGATGGGGCCGCCACGCGGTTTGCGCCACGCAATATTTGTAGAGCAAGGACCGGCGCTGGTGCGCGCCATGCCAAGCCGAGGTGCCGTGCGTGAGGGCCTCGGTGAACAAAATGGCGGATCCCGCAGGCGCGTGGGGGATGATGACGAGGGGCGATTCATCGGACGAGTCGAAGATCTTTTTCGGCAGTCTGTAATGGCTTTTGTGACTGCCGGGGATGCAGCAGAACCCGCCGTGATCCGGCCCGGCGTCTGTGAGGCTCCACGCGACGACGACGAACCCGTCGGTTATCTCGTGCTTGGGAAAGCGATAGTACTCGCCCTGCACCGAGTTGGCGATGGGCGACATCGCGCCGTAGTCCGCGTGCAGGCGCCCCCTTTTCATGCCCGCTTTCATGTACATGCCGTAGATGCGGTCAAGGCGAAAGCAATCGCCCAATCTGAAGCGCAAAATGGGCATGATTGTCGGGTGGTCGAGGAGATCGCAAAAGGGCTTGCCCCATTGCAAAAAACCCGATCCCCCTGGCGCGCTGCCAAAGCGCTGGACTTTTCCGGGCGGCGGCAACTGTTGCTGGTCAAACAGGGCGTTGAGCGTTTCGACTTCGTCCGCGCTCAAGGCGTTTTCAACCACGAGATAGCCCTGCAAGTCGAACAGGTACTGCTGTGTTTCGAGGTCTTCCATGATGGCCTCCCAATGAGAATGTGGCGATACTCCGCCGTTCCAGATTATCCCTCTCTATGCCGACCGACGCGCTTATTCACCGCCGACCGCTCGGCTGTCTTGTCCCGCCTTGTATTCGACAACGGATTCCCGCACGACCAGCCAATCTCTGCCAAATTTCGATGCCTCAATTTTTCCTTGGCGGATCAACAGGCGCGTGTGCTGAACGGTGTAGCCGAGGTCTTCAGCAGCCTCGTGCGTGGTCATAAGCTCTTGCGAAAACCCCATCTTGCCCATGGCATATCCTCCAGAGATCGATAGATATCCTCATTCATGCACCCGACCTTTTCCCGTCGTCTTACAACGGGGAATGATACAGATATACAATAGTGCCAAAACATATCCATCCTATAACGGCTTACTCGTCCATGTCTTTGGACGAGTCGCCGCGGCGTGCTTCTTTCTACTCTTAATTCGCATTTCCAAGTGATCTGCCATACCCTCTCCTTTCGCTACGCCTCATTTTTTGTTCGCAAAATGTATTTTGGACCCGACCCTCGCGCAATGGCGATTTCCATTCATTCTACGAGGTGGACTTTGACCGAGCCGGATTTTTTGTCGGCGGCGATGTGGAAGGCTTCGGCGATATCGGCGAAGGGATAGCGGTGGGTGACGAGTTTGGTCGCTTGCACGCGGCCCGAGGCGATGAGGTCGATGGCGATGTCGAAATCGGTTCGCATGCCGCTGAAGCTGTAGCAGTTGGATCCGGTGATGTCAACTTCGGACCAAACGATGGAACGCAAATCGACTTTGAGGGGCTCGAAGTAGCCGGCGACGAGGACGATCATGGCATGGCGGCGCGCGATGGCGATGGAATCGTCGAAATTCTGCGCGGTGCCCACGGTCTCGATGACCGCGTCATACCCCATGCCATCGGTGAGGTCTTCGACCACATCCCTCACGGCGGTCGTCGTAATGTCCACAACGTGATCTGCGCCCAAGTCTTCGGCTAGGGCAACTTGTTGGGGATACTTGGCGGTGATGAGGGTTTCGCGCACGCCGATGGCTTTGGCGACCGCGAGGCAGAGTTGACCAATGGTTCCGCCGCCGATGATGGCGACGCGGTCTCGATACGATGCGTTTGCCTGCGCCAATGCGCGATGCGCGACCGCGAGGGGTTCGACCAACGCACCTTGTTCAAACGTGAGATCGGGCAGCTTGAAGACGCTGTTTGCGTGCGCGGTGGTGTATTCGGCAAACCCGCCGTGCGATTCGCCCGAAAACCACTTGCGGTTGCGGCAGTGGTTGTATGACCCGATGCGACAGTAGTGGCATGTGTCGCAGTGCGAAAAGCATTCGGCGGTGACGAGGTCGCCGGGCTGGATGCCCGTCACGTCCTCGCCGATTTCGACCACCGTGCCGCACAATTCGTGCCCGGTGGCGCGTTCATACGTGGGCGGCCACTCGCCAAAGTAGTTGTGCAGATCGCTCCCGCAAATGCCCGAGCTTTTTGTCTCGAGGGTGATATACCCAGGCGCAGGGGGCCGGTATTCCACCTCTCGCCATTCAATTTCGCGGATGCCTTTGTAAAGCGCGGCTTTCATGGTGGTCATTGGGAATCTCCTTTTGATGCGAATGTGCGGAACGGAGTACAACGGATCGTTTTCAAGCCGAGTTCATCGGCGAATGATTCTCATATCTTCTCGCACGCCCGAGAGCACAGTCTCCACGGTCTTGGGGGCAAGGACAGGCACGGGGGCCTGTCCCTACAACGGATGCGGACAAAGGGTGTTGGGACTGCCTTTTGTCCCACTCTCGCCTTTCTTCCGCGATTCGCCTTCTGTGTCTTATGTGCTTTTTGTGGCTCCTCCATCCGCTCTCTCTGCCCTCTGCCCTCTGCCCTACTCTCGTTTTTCATCCGCCTTTCATCCGCTAATCTGTGTAATCCGCGATTCAGACGAGTTACCCACGCCCTTTGCCACACGCTCGCCTTTCTTCCGCGATTATCCGCTTCACGGCCCTTCCATGCGACCTTGATTTTCAGTTCTTCTTGAACGGGCATGGTTTTACTCTCTGAGGATTAAGGAGGTGTAGGGCATAAAGATCGGTGGGGACGGCCACTGATAGATTGGGGGCCATTTTTTAGCCACAATACGACCGTCGCGGATGAGAAAGACGTACAGCAGTTCGCCCGTGTATTCGCCGTCTCGGTTTTTGGCATCGACATGGACCCGCAACACATAGCCGTAGTGCGTTTTATTTTCGATGCGCTCAAACAAATAGCCGCGATGAGCAAACCCGAATCGATACCGCGCCGACCACGGGTCGTAAAGTGCGCGGCGCATGTAACGCCGGACAATGCCTTCCGCGTTGTGTTGCCAGATCGGGGGGCCATAACGCTCATCATCCACCGGTTGGGCGGGGGGCATGGTCAACTGGCATCCTGTGGTCAGCGCGAGGGTAAGCAACGAGGACAACAAACGAACGGACATGGGCCACCTCCTCAACTAGTCTCGAGCCAATCTCCATTTCAACTTCTGCGCGGTCATGTACAGCCGCCCTGCGAATGCGTTTCGGGCAGTGGTGTGAAGAATTTCATATCCTAACCGCGATCCGCCCTTTGTGTCTTATGTGCTTTTTGTAGCTCCCCCATCCGCGCTCTCTGCCCTCTGCCCGTTTGGCGATCGGTGATTGGGCGAGAGTATGGCCTTGACTCACCGCTGGATATGAGGACAGGCACGGGGGCCTGTCCCTACGGGCGATGGGACGCGGGGACTGACCGCTAACCACTGCTTCTCGCCTTTCATCCGCGATCCGCCCTTTGTGTCTTATGTGCTTTTTGTGGCTCCTCCATCCACGCTCTCTGCCCTCTGCCCTACTCTCGCCTTTCATCCGCCTTTCATCCGCTAATCTGTGTAATCCGCGATTCAGACAAGTTACCCATGCCCTCTGCCACACCCTCGCCTTGTATCTTCGGACAGGCACGGGGGCCTGTCCCTACGATTGCGTCTGCTGTCTCCCGTCTCCCGTCTCCCCATCTTTTTCCGCGATTCGCCCTTTGTGTCTTATGTACTTTTTGTGGCTCCCCCATCCGCGCTCTCTGCCCTCTGCCCTACTCTCGCCTTTCATCCGCCTTTCATCCGCTAATCTGTGTAATCCGCGATTCAGACAAGTTACCCATGCCCTCTGCCCCACTCTCGCCTTGTATCTTCGGACAGGCACGGGGGCCTGTCCCTACGATTGCGATTGCTTCTGCTGTCTCCCGTCTCCCCATCTTTCATCCGCGATCCGCCTTTTGTGTCTTATGTGTTTTTTGTGGCTGCTCCATCCGCGCTCTCTGCCCTCTGCCCTACTCTCGCCTTTAATCCGCCTTTAATCCGCTAATCTGTGTAATCCGCGATTCAGACAAGTTACCCACGCCCTCTGCCCCACTCTCGCCTTGTATCTTCGGACAGGCACGGGGGCCTGTCCCTACGATTGCGATTGCTTCTGCTGTCTCCCGTTTCCCCGATTGCTTCTGCTGTCTCCCGTCTCCCGTCTCCCCATCTTTCATCCGCGATCCACCTTTTGTGTCTTATGTGCTTTTTGTGGCTCCCCCATCCGCGGCCTCTACGGTCGCAGTTCGCCGAGTGATCGTTCGCCTGGTTGGACAAATGCCACGGTTGGGCTTTCGACTCGGCCATACGCATGCCACACCTTGAACCCGAGCAGCGCGAGCAGGTCGGGCGAGGCGTTGGCGAGAACTTCGGGCGCCGTGCCCAAGGTGAAATTTTCTTGTGGGCGGAACTGAGGGCCGCAAAATGTGGTGAGAATGGCCCAGCGCGATTGATCGCTCGTATTGGCTCCTGTGCCGTGCCAGATTCGGCCATCGAGAAACCCGACCGTGCCGGGCGGGCCTTCGAGGGCGACGGTTTCAGCCGCGTTGTCTTGGGGATGGTCTGGACGGCGTCCCCAAAGATGGCTGCGCGGCACGACGCGGGTGCCGCCGTTTTCGGGGGTGAACGCGCCGATCATCCACACGACATTGACGACCACGCGCGGCGAGATGGACGACGCGTTGGGCTCGTCTGTTTTTTCGCGGGTGATCGACCCCACGGGCAAATGCGGTCTGTGTGGCCGCGTCGGCGCGGGCATCCACCACTGGTCCGTGTGCAGGCGCATGGCAACGCCGCCGGGTTTGGCGATATTGGCCGAATGGCTCGACAGCAAATACTCATCGCCCAGGGCGTGATCGACGATGTTGCGAATCCCCGGATGTGAGAGCATGTCTCGAAAGACCCGCCCTTTGTCGATCAGCATCCACACGCGCTGGTTGACTCCACCTGCGGATTGCGTAAAGGCCCGAGCGCGCATCTGCCCGTCCGAGTCTCGAAAATCTCCCCAGTTTTGCTTCGCGCCGCCGTCTTCAAATGCGAATCCGCGTCGCTTTTCGGCTGTGGCTTGTTCCCGTAGGCGGGTTTTGATTTTCGACAGGGATTCGGCATCGACCGCGTTGGCGAGCAAGCCATAGCCGTACGCGTCGAGTTGTTTTTTGACCTGTGCGAGGTCTTCTGTGGGTTGTGGCAGGTTGGGCATGGGGTTTCCTTTGGGAGCGGGGTGGTTATCCGCGTTCATCTGTGATTGCTTTGCGCCCGTGCGGCGAAATCCCGAACTGCCGCAATGTACTCGCCAATGTCGGGCGTTGGAGGCGAATGCGGTCGTCATTCAGCAAATAGGAGAAGACATAGCCGAGGCCGAGCATCAAAATGCCGATCAAAAAGCAGTAGATGACCGCGCGGTCCGGGTATTCGTCTTTGAGATAGCCCACGTAGAGCGGGCCGGTGATGCCCGCGGCGGCCCACGCGGTTAGGATCGCGCCGTAGATCGTGGACATTCTCTCCGTGCCAAACACGTCGAGCACAAACGAGGGCATGGTGGCAAAGCCCCCGCCAAAACACAGCAGGACATAACAAACGAGCGCGGAGAAGACCCACGGATTGCGCTCGGTCATCAGGATGCCGAAGACGATCATCTGGCTGGCGAGCAAAACCCTGAAAATGCTGACCCGGCTGATGCGATCCGACAACAATCCCCAAAACAGCCGTCCCACGCCATTGCACAGCGAACTAACCGCGATCAGGGTGGCGCCGTATTGGGCCAAGGCCGCAGGCTCTATGGACGGGTCCGCAAGCCCCCAAACCTCTTGCAGGAGTTCGGACTGAAAGCTGATGATGGAGATGCCCGCGGCGATGTTGAAAAAAAACACGATCCACATGAGGACGAACTCGGAAGATCGCAAATAGGGCGCGACCGAGTCGTCGGCTGCGCCCTGTGGCGTTCTCGCAACGGGAGAAACCGCGGTTGGGGGATCGCGCAACAACGCGCTGGCCGGCAATAAGATGCACGCAAACACGACGCCGAGCCACAAGAACACGAGCGTCAGATCTTCCTCTGTTCGCAGCACGAGAAAGGGGGCCAATATCTTGCTCAAGAGAAACGCGCCCACGCCGAAGCCCATCACCACGATTCCGGTCACGAGGCCCTTGCGGTCGGGAAACCACTTGGCCGCGGTTGCAACCGGCGTGACATAGCCAAGCCCGATGCCCGCGCCGCCGACAACGCCATAGCCAAAATAGAAAAGCGCGAGGATGTCCAAGTGCAGGGCCAGGCTGGCGATGAGGTACCCGCCCGAAAACAGGATGCTACCCGCCACCGCCAATTTGCGCGGGCCGAGCCTCGGGAGCATCGCGCCCGCCCACGTCGCCGATATGCCGAGTGAGAAGATCGCAATGCTAAACGCCCACGCCGTTTCCGTGAACGACCAGCCGAGTTGCCTGACCAAAAGCGTTTGAAAAAAGCTCCACGCGTACACCGTGCCGAAGCAGATTTGCAGTACGGTACACAAGACCGCGGTCATCGAGCGCGGGATATGGATCGCCGATTTTGTCATGCCGCTCCTTTGGACCTACAACTATTTCTTAAAATCGGGTTGGGGCGAAAAATTTTGGTTGGGACGTGGGGGCGAAAAATTTTTCGCCCCTTCGGTTTATCTTTCATCCGCGCAATCCGCGTTCATCGCTGTTCTCATGGGGCTGTTGCTCGCGTTCTCCCCGCTCCGAAACGTAGAGAAAGAGCCGCGCCAAGTGCCCCACTTCGTCATCGCGCGACAGCAATTTGTCGTCCGATGCCCCTTCTTCACCGCGCGCGCGATCCACGGCATAGCCGAGGAGATCGCCCAAGGGCTTGGCCGCGAGGTTGACGAACCAAATTGCGGCCAAAACGCCCACGACGAGGATGATGGAAATGAGATAGATCTGTTGCCCGATAGCCCGTTGAATTTTCAGCGCGATCAACCCCGTGTCCATGCCGACGTGAACCGTGCCTGCGATGCCCGCCAAAATGGGGCTGCCCACTTCCACAAAATCGCCCATGCCAGGCAAGCTGCGTTCGACGGCCGCGGTATGAAACGGGTCGCTCCTGCGAATTTCTTCCGGAATGCCGGGCACGAAGGTGTGGGCGAGAAATTCGCCGGATTCGTCCGTGATGTAGATGTAGCGGATGCTCTGAATTTCCACGAATTGATCGATGAGCGATTGCAGGGCCGCGAGGTCTCGGTTCAAGAGAATGTCCACGCTGGAATCCGCGATGGTCTTGGCGATGTTCTCGCTGTTGTTCTCGTATTCCTCGGACAAGTGCGTATCCACCGTATAAACGCACAGAACAGAGGTGGAAAGGCTGATGATGCCGAACAGGGCGAAAACCCCGAACTTGGTTTTTTGAAACAGCTTTTGGACTTTCACGTTAGGCAAACCTCGTTTTCCAGTTGTCCAGTGTGACAAAGCGGCCGTTTTCGACCACCGTGTAATAAACGCGCTGGAGGCCCTGCCGGCGGTCGGGGCCAAAAGAGACCTGTTCGCCGATGCCGAGATCGAAATCCCGCACCGTGAAGACCGCGTGCTCGAGGTGGTCGCGCTGCGGATCGTCTCCGAGGCGGCGGAGTATTTCCACCATCAATTTGGCGTTGAAAAATCCCTCGAGGCTGACAAAGCTGTGCGAAAAGGGCGTGTACGGCTCTTTCATCAGGGCTTGCGGCGGCTGCGGGTCGTGGCGTTGCATCGCGTCGCGGTACTCCTTCACGCCCGGGGTGGACACTTCTTCGTAACTCGGCACCACTTGGGAATTGACGAGCAAGCGCGTGTAGCGGTCGCTGTCGCCATCGCCTTCTCCGAGGAGTTTCAAGAGGTTTTCGCTGCCCACAAAGGACAGGTTGGCGATGGGCACGCGCAGGCCGAGATCGACCGCATCGCGCACAAAGGCCGCGCAGGCCGCGTACGAGCCGATGCAAATCACGGCGTCGGGATTCGACGCTTTCAGGATTTCGACCTGTTTTCGCATGCTACCGGTGAATTTTTCCCCGCGCCGGTACGTGGCTTCGCCGACGACTCGTTCCCCGTGCCGCTTCAAGGCGCGTCTGACGCCCGCCCATCCGCTGCGCCCGTACGCGTCGGCTTGGTAGAACACGGCGACGCGCCTGCGATTGATGCGGACGAAATTATCCACCAAGCCCGCGGTTTCCTGGCGGTAGGACGCGCGCAGATTAAACGCGAAGTCGCCATAAGGCGGTTCCCGTTGCGGCTGCGCGCCCGTGAATGGGAAGAACAAGAAGACGTTTTCCGCCTGAAATTTTTTGAGCATGGGCAAGACGCGCGTGACCGTCGGCGTGCCCACGTACCCGAACAGCGAGAAGACGCGGTCTCGCTGGATCAACTTCAGGGTGTTTTTGACGGACGGATCGGGCTGGTACCCGTCGTCATAGGTTTTGAGGACGATGTCGCGCCCCGCGATCCCCCCTTGCCGATTGACCTGCGTGAAGTACGCACTCGCCCCGCGATAGAGTTCGATGCCCAACCCGCGAGAGGGCCCGGAAAACGCCGCGGACATGCCGAGTACGATCTCGGTGTCCGTGACGCCCGCTACGGTCTGCGGCGCAACACTCGCAACCGCCCTGAGTGCTTTCATCCACGGGGCTATCGCACAACACGCAAGCCCCGCCCGAATCGCCGTGCGTCTCGTCATGGTTTTCATATCGGATACTTTCATCGTCGCTCTGTTTCCCCGTCCAACTCGTCGATAATTTTTTTCGCGAGTGCTCGAAAATCCTCGAAATCCGAACCGGCGTGTTGGAACTGTCGCAATGGTTTCAAGGCGTCTGGTAAAACGGAGATTGTGTCGGCAATTTGCCTACAAATACGTGGGAGGGTACGATTTCGACATCATCTACAATTTCTTTGCCTAAGCCACTTTTTAGGTCATTGACGAAACGATCTTTCCAGTTGCGAAAAAATCTCGCGGCTTGCGGCCCATACTCGTCGCTGACGACGAGCCAAAATTTGTATTTTTTCGTACCCAAAAGATTTCTCGCTTCTGTGCTTATCGCGACCAATCGACATAAGACGAGCATTGACCCATAAGCTTTCAGTCGATTTTCTCGTAGAATTTTCTCGTCGATAAATTCCGTTTGGTCAGTGTCGCTGAGATAATGGTACTCGTTTTTCAAATCCTCGATTTGTCGCCTGAGTTCAGTTTCTTCAATTAAGACGACAACCCCGTCGCTGATCAAAAAATAATCACAGCAATTACAAGTCCCCAAACTCACATCTTTTCTCATATTAGACTGTTGCGAAGTGTCATCCATGCGATAGGCACGGTGGGCCGGGAGAGACTCACCTGCAAGCGTAATCGGTTGCAAGAATTTGCTGAGGTCCATCATAGCCCCTCCAGGTACAAATCGGAGAAGGGCTTGGTCAGTTCGTGCATGATCGCTCCTAGCACGGTTTCAAAATCGCCTTCGGCGTTGTCCTCGTTGTCTGTATTGAACTGATTGACGCCAGTGGCGGAAAAGTGATTGAGCGCGATGCGTTGCTTATCCTCTGGATTTTTCTTCGTGCGAACTTCCAGACATTTGAGGATATCTACGCTGTGCGTGGCAATCGCGATGTTCACGCCTTTACGGGACAACTCGAAGAGGCTTTCCGCCATGATGACCTGCCATTCCGGATGCAGATGCGCTTCTGGTTCGTCGATAAACAGAAAGGTGCCTTTATCCAGTACCTTGCGCTCGATCAGCAACGCGAGGATGCCGAGGTTGGCAACGCCCGTCGCGGTGACGGGCAAGGAAAAATGGCGTCCGTTTTCCCGGAAGGATAAATCGCCGGTTTCGGAAATGGCGATCCTGCCGCCGATGACCTCTTCGCCGGTCAGCTTTGTATATACATCTGGGAAGGCCATTTTGCCGGTGTATTCAAATTTCAATGCCCTGCCCAAGTCATAAAAATAGCCCGGAACGCCGCTGAGCCGTTCTCTCTCCCCGATCCGAGATACTGGATAATCCCGAATGTCTTCCAACGCGGTTTTCAATTTCCAATAAATGGGCGATTCCAAGTAGATGACTCTGGAGTAGTCCTGCAATTGTTTTATCCATGATCGGTCTATTCGGAATCCCAATCTCTCTTGCGATATTTTGAATGCGCCAACGTCCTCAACCGCTACCTCTGATGGTCTGCCTTCTTCCCCTTGGAGATCGGAAATATTGGGCACTTGAAAATTCCGAATCAGATTTTGTCGGATTTCATACTCTATACCCGCGACGATAAAATCTTCCGCATTTGTTTCGTGGAGTTTCTCATTCAACTCGGTCAATGAATTTGTCAGTATGTCCGAGTTTATCCGGCTCTGCTCATCCGTTGGGCTTACGACGAACGGTTGTCCAATCCGGCTCTGATCATCCGTTGTTTTTAAGAAAGACTGAATATCGGCGGCTATTTGTTGCATTTGTTCTATATGAAAAATAAGAGCAAAAATAATGTTTTCGTTGAACTCATCAATGGAAGTCTCCTTAACGAGCGTTTCCAATTTTTTAATTTTATTTTCTAGTGAAGACAGCCGCGAGCGTGTCGCCCGATCGTCTTCGCTGTCTCGATCATGCCTTTCCTGTACCCACCACATCAGACTCCGCAAAGTAATTTTAACAGGCGCGAGCAGATTGTCGAGATGCGTCTCGGCATGGTTTGCGTTCATCGCATTAAAAAGCGAATACAGGAGTTTGGAGACAAAGCTCTTTCCCGTATTGTTTGGCCCTGCAAACACGGTGAAATCCCCGATATGAATTTCCGCATCCGCGAGTTTGCCGATGTTTTTGATTTTCACTTTGAAAGCCATGGCGTATCCAAGTTTTGGAAGCGAGATCGAACCATCATTCTCATTCATCGAGCGTTGGGCGATTGAGCTGCGTGTTGGGGTCGCGGGAATCGTTTTGCCCATCGACGATTGGGCGGATGCTGCATCTGGCGATCTGGTGTTTTTCGAGGTGCCCAAGTCCATTTGACGCGATGGATCGAAACCCCATCGCCACACGAGGCGCGCAAATTCTTAACGTGCAGTCCGCTTCTGCATGGGGGCGATTCTTCCGGGAATCGCCCCCCGTTTTTTTGCGGATTGCCGACCACTGACCGCCGCTTCTCAATACGTCTCCGACACGTCGAGCACGGTGCTCGCGTCTGCGTTTTTGGTCGAGGTAGAATTTTTAATCCGTTCTTGGAGTTTGGCATAGAAGAGTTCGGCGTCCACTGGAATATCGACCCAGCGATCCGTCCACGCCGACAGGAGCATGGCGTTTGATAGTTCCACGCCTTTGATGCCCTCAACGCCCGGCGCGAGGAGGGGACTGCCCGTGCGGATGGCATTGACCCAGTTTTGCGTGATGCCGCGATGGGCTTCGCCGCCCCTGCCCGTGGGGATGTCGCATTTCCAGACTTCGGGGCTGCCAAAGCCGCCTTTGTATTCTTTGCAAAATGCGCGGACGGATTGGCGTGCGCGCCAAAACGCGATTTTTCCATTTTCCATGACGACTTTGCCCCGATCCCCGGCGATCTCGAGGCGGTTGCTGCCGGGGGCTTCCCCGGTCGTGGTGATGAACACGCCGGTCGCGCCGTTTTCGTATTCCACATACGCGGTGACTTCGTCGTCGACTTCGATGTCGTGGTATTTGCCAAAGCCGACGAAGGCCCGACAGCGCGAGGGCATCCCGCAAATCCATTGCCACAGGTCGAGGTTGTGCGGGCATTGGTTCATCAACACGCCGCCGCCTTCGCCTGCCCATGTGGCGCGCCAACCCCCGGAATCGTAATAACTCTGCGAGCGAAACCAAGTGGTGATGATGTAATTGGTGCGCTGAATCTCGCCCAACTCGCCCGAGGCGATCAGGTCTTTGAGCTTTTGGTGCGCGCCGATGGTGCGCTGGTTGAACATCAGGCCAAACACGCGGTCGCTTCGTTCGGCCACGGCGTTCATTTCCCGGACTTGTTTGGTATAAACGCCCGCGGGTTTTTCAATGAGCACGTGCAACCCGCTGTTCATCGCTTGAATCGCCAAGGGCGGGTGGAAGTAGTGCGGCGTGGCGACGATGACGGCATCGACACTGCCCGAAGCCATCAAGTCGTCGGCATTGTCAAACGCGCGGACATTTTCGCCCAAGTTCTCGCGTGCCCATTGGATGCGGTCGGGATGAATGTCGCAGACAGCGGTCAGTTCGGCGTTGGCGACTTGCCCCGGGTGCAAATACCCACAATGCCCACTGCCCATGTTGCCGATGCCGATGATTCCGATGCGTACGGTGTCCATAAAAATCTCTCCTACGAGGGTGTGAAGGTCGCTTTTGGTCGCGGCTCAAGATACGGGCCCGCCGCGCGTTCAGCAATGGAAAATCCCGCGGTTACTGTGCCCGCAAAATAATAAGGATATTGGCAGTTCGTCAACGAAACGCACGTAGAGAAACTGCCTCCATGCCTGCCCGAAGATACAACAAGGGGTTGACTTTAGAAGCGGGTTTGGATACCTTTACGCGAGATCGATAACGCGCCAACCGAGGAGTAAATATGCACGCCATTGACACCATCGAGGATTTGATACAGGTGCTGGACGAAAAACCCGAGTGGGCCGAAGCCTTGCGCGTCCGGTTGCTGTCTAGCGAATTGATCGAATTGCCCGAAAAATTTACGCAATTCGTCGCCGAGATGAACAGTTTCGTCGCCGAGATGAACGGTTTCGTCGCCGAGATGAACGGTTTCGTCGCCGAGATGAACAGTTTCGTCGCCGAGATGAAGAGCTTTGTCGCCGAGATGAAGAGCTTTGTCGAGGCCACGAATGAGCGTTTGACCAAACTCGAGCAACGATTCGACAAACTCGAGCAACGATTCGATCACCATGTTGAAGCCACGGACAAGCGGTTCAACAGAATCGATGCCGATCTTGGGCAGATCAAAGGCATTCTCGCCCGAAATGCTACCATCGAAGACGCGGGGATCATTGCCCGAGAGATGGGCCTGCGGCGGACGAAAATCCTCTCTCGTGAAGACCTTTGGGATCTGATCGATTCCGCTGATACATCTGGCATTCCCACAAACGAACTGAGGAGCTTCCGAAGGGCCGACCTGATTATGGAGGCCGCGGACAAAGCGGGCGAAATCTGTTATATCGCCGTAGAAATTTCATTCACAGTCAACGGAAGGGATACGACCAGGGCCATTCGCAACGCCGAGTTCTTGACGCGGTTCACGGATAAACGCGCTTATGCCGCCGTATCCGGGATGCATCGAGACAACCGGATTCGGGACAGCATCGAATCCGGCGATGTGTTCTGGCACGAAATGGATCGCGCCGTCCTCAAACCGGAGTGACCCGTATTTTCGGGTGCGCCCAGGGCCTATCCCCGCGTGACTGCCCCTCGCATTTTGCATCTCAATCCATCCCATCCCAATCCCGTCCATCCCGATCCGCTTTCGTCAATGCCTTGAAGTACTCGGCGACCCGAGCGCGGTATTGTTCGGGAATCTCGTCCGGCTCGCCCGTGGAGAAATCGGCTTTTCGCTCGCGGATCAGATCCGACAATTCCTCGACCGACAGGGTCAGGGGTTTGATCGCGCGGTCGAAAATCAGATCGTATTGCGGCAATACCCCATCGCGGTGATACGCGCGCCCCATGCCCGCCAAGTCCTCGCGGATGCCGGTCAGGCGTTGGCGGATGTCCAAATCCTCTGGCAACAGGGATTCGGCTTCGCGCACGCGATCCATCCAATCGCGGAACCCGCCCTCGGCAAATCGGCGACGATCCTCTAGGGTGCGCGGCCCCCATCCAAATCGCTCGTCCGATGGCGGCATCACGTCCTCCAAACGTTCTTTGGCGTGCGCGAGGGCCTCGAGATCGTCCCGCACCAAAAATTGGGCGACCGCGTCGAGTTTATCCGCGGCGCGGTCGAGTTTATCCGCGACGGCGCGTTCGCGTTTTTCGGATGCGTCCCACGCGCCCAACCACACGAAGCGTTCGCCTTCTCGCATCTCCTCAAAAATTCCCTCCCTGCTCGTCTCGCGCAGCCAATCATTGAGCTTTTGCGACATCAGCCCTTGGCTCGCCGCTGATTTTTCCGCCAGCGCGCTCGCGTCTGCCATCATCTCGCGGAACTGCTCGATCACTTTTTGCTTCTCCGCGATCATCTCGTTCATCTCGCGCTCGGAATCGGCCAAGGACCGCCTGTCGCGTTGCGCCCGTTGCGCTCGGGCGACCAAGCCGCGCTGTTCGGCGCGCAAACTGTCCATCGCCCGCTGCAACATCTCCACGCGCTCGGCCGCGGCATCGCGCGACAAATTGCCCAACTGATCGCGCACATCGCGCAAGGCATCCAAAGCGCGATTGCCCGCGGCCCTTGCCCGTTGCAACCGATCGCGCGCCAAATTTTGCGCGCTGCGCCCCATCTGCCTGCGCGCGCCCTCCAACCGCTGTCGCGCCTCTCGCGCCTGTTGCGCGTCCATATCGCCCGAGGCGATCTCCCCTGCGACCGCGTCGAGTGCGTCCATGGTTTGCCGCTGGCTCTCGCGCAACTGCGCTAAGCGGCGTTTAGCCTCTTCCCGCGATTCGCGCTCGAGGTTTTCCATTTCCGAAATCAACTGCGCCACGTCTTCGTTGATCGCCTCTTGCCTGCGCGTCAATTCCCCAATTTTGTTTTTTGCCTCGGCGGTCTCGGCGAGTTGCTGTTGCAGGGTGGATGCCTCTTCCCGAAAATCCCGTCGGCGCGCCAATTCCAAGCCATCCAAGGCGCGTTGTTGGGCGTCTCTGCCCGCGCCGCGTTGTCGTCCCTGCCGCTGCGCGATCTCGGCCTCGTCGGGCCGCATCTGCAAGATGTGCCGATAAGCGCGTTGGGCATGTCCCAAGGCCCGCGCCAATGCCGGATCCGGATCCGCAAATGCCGCGTCTGATAGCGCGGTCAGCACCCCTTCGAACTCGGCGGTCAACGCATCTGTGGCACCGCGAGTCCCTGCCTGCACGCCGCGTTGTGCTTCGATTATCGCCCGCTTCTGCTCGTCAAACTCGACCTCGTCCATGCCCGATGCGCGCTTTCGCAAATTCCAGATCGCGATGATCACCTGCTTTTGATCGCGGGCGCCGCCCCGTTGCCCGCGCGCGCGTTGCTCGCCCTCGTTGCTGATGGCTCGGCGATACCGGCGTTCAAAAGGTCGAATCTCCAAAAAATAGGGATCGCCCGCGGTCTCGACTGCGGATCGCCCGGGCTTGCCGTCTTCTGCCCAAACCATCCACATCACGAAATCGCCTGCCGCGAGCTGCAGGTCTTCCAATGGGATGGGATGCTCGCCCTCGGCGCTTTCCATGCGCTCGGCCGCTTTCTTCAGCGAAATCCTCACAGGTGGGCGGCCCGCCACCTCGTATTGCAACCCGTAATCCGCGATTCCGTAATCGTCTTTGACGGAAAACCCAAACGCCACCTCCTCTATCGGCGTGGCCTCGTCATCCCCCTTTGGAAAGCGCACGCGGATGCGCGGCGCCCGATCGGGCTTCGCCGCGATTTTGTACGCGCGCACCCGCTCGTTTTGCTCGCCCTCGGCATCCCGCAACGCCACTTCGTACGCATCGTTTTTTGCAATGGACAGCGCGCCTTCCCACACCGCGTCGCCCGCATTTTGCAACGCGATCTCCTCGCCATCGCCCAAAACCAACGATGCCTTTTCCAACGCCTTGTTCACCGTCACGGAAACGACCACCTCGCTACCTTCGGGCGCGGCGATATCGCCGCCGAAAAGCACTTCGCGGTCGGCCATTTCCAAATAATCGGGATAGCGATACGAGAGCGAAATCGACACCACCTCGGGCGGCGTCCACACGGAGAGCCGATACACCTCGGAGCGGTATTTCCCGACTTGCACCTGATACTCCGTATCCGCGAACAAATCGCGCAGCCGGTGGGCAAACACCTCGCCCGTCTCTCCGGGCATCAGCGGCGCGGTCTGCCAAGTGCCCCCTGCGGTTCGCCACTGGATCGCTTTGCTCGCGCTCGCCAACTCGGTCGTCACCCAAACCGTCTGATGCGTGCCGCGCCGCACGCGCACATCCCCAGGCTCTACGACGTAGGGCACGGGCACGGCGGGCACGGAAAACAGCCGCCGCGCGATATCGCCCACATCGACCAGCCACACCGCTGCGATCGACGCGACTGCGCCCAACGACCAGACGCCTATGACCGCGTAGCGCGTCCGCTTCAAAACGCGCCCCTCGATCACGGGCGGCGCCGCGATGGCGGTCGAGGCGCGCACTTGTTCAAACACCTGCTCGGTCATCCACTCGGACGCCGGTATGGACTGGTGCAGGGACACGCTGCTCACGATCAGGTCTTCGAGTTCGGGATGGTGTTCGTCCAAAAACAGCGCGATCTGCTCGCGGTCGACCTCCTGCCGAATGACCAACCACCGATGCGCCGCGCCTGCGACCGCGATGAGAAACGCCAGCACCGGCACAATGGCGGGCACGCGCTCGACAAAGACCACGGCCGCGCACGCGCCGATCAGCAGGGCCAAAAACACCACGCCGAAAATCAAACGCCCGCGCAACCGCTGCCGGCGGGCAAATTGCCCGGCCACGTCTCGGATCGCGTGTTCCAATTTGAGGGGAAGAAAAGGCGTCATGTCGAATATCCCGTGCGAGAGGCGAAAAAGTGTTCCGCCAAGACCAATGCGAACAACAGCGCGATGGCATAGCGGCCGTATTCGTAGGGCGTTGAATTGTGCGATGCGCTCGTCGCGTCTGGCCCCTCGTCTAACGCGGGCGCGTCGCACAGGCGAATCTCAAATTCCGCGGGCGCGATTCGCGTCAGGTCGCTCTCCCTATCCGCGACATTCACCGCTGCGATTTGCCCATCCCATCGGTAGATCCCGGGCGCATAGAACGCGGATGGATCGCCCGCCGCCTCGGGCCCTGCGATCTGTTGCGCGGCATCCGGGGCCGCATCCCCCACCCGATACGCGGTTTTGACCTTTTGCTCGTCCACCAGATGGCGCAAGGTCTCGTGCAGCAGGGGCACAAACCGGGGCGTGCGCGCGAGATTCGATCGATCCAACCCCATTCCTCCTGTCCAGATCACAACGCGACCTTTTCCCAACCGGCCTTCGACCACAGCGGGCATCTCATCGTCGTATTTTGCCAGCACCACGGCCGAGGTGTCTGCGGCGACGAGGTGGTAATTGTCGCAACGCACGGATGAAAAATCGTTGAACCGCGCCCCGCGAAACGGACGGAAAATGGGGTGATCCAACGCGACCCACGCGAGTTCCGCGTACCCGGCCTGTCGCACGCCCAAAATCCGAATATCGGCGCGTGCGAGCACGGCATTTGCCGCGGGCACGTCCGCATCCTCGCCCAAGGGCAAAAACAGCGCGCCGCCCCGTTGCACATAATCCGCGAGTTCCGCGGCGAACCGCGCGTCGATCGATTCGGCGATGACCACCGACCCCGCGCCTCGGTTGGACTCATCCAACCGCCACGGCAGGTCTGTGCCTTCCGGCAGCGCGGCGGCGAGCATAAAGCGCGTCTGCTTTGCGGCATGCCACACTTCTATCGCATGTTGCGGCGCGGCCATCCACGCGAAAAATCGGCGGTCGTCTCGGGCCAAGCCATCGCCGGTTGCAAGCGCGACAGCCCCACTCGTTTCCCCGCGTGCGGGAATGGCAAATCCCACTTGAGTCGCATTGCCCCGCAACACTTCCACGGTTCGCGTTTCCGCGATTTCTCCGCCGACCGAGAGTTGCACCACAAGCGCGTTTTGTCCCGCGTTGTTTCGCAGCCGGGCGCGCACTTGCAACGCGTCGTTTTTCGCGGGCAACACCGCGAGCGCGTCGATCGACGCATTGGACGCATGGTCGATCCCCACATCCACGGCATCGAGTTCTATCGCGCCCGGCAACCGCCATCCGGCGTCGGACATGCCCGTCGCCTGAAAATCGCTGATCACGTGTACTACGCGCCGCACCTGCGCGGTATCGGCTTCAAACAGATGCGCGGTTGCCCGAAGTGCCGATGCGTAATCCGTGTGTGCCCACGTCGCGGCTGCGTCGTCAATGGCGCGGCGGACGAGGGCCACATCGCCCGAAATCGGCAAAGTGTCCAACGCTCGATTTGCAAATCGCACAAACCCGACCCTATCGCCAGGCGCGACCGCATCCAACGCGGCATTGGCCTGCGCTTTGGCGCGCGCCCACACCCCGTCATAGCCCATGCTCATCGACACATCGAGCGCGATCACATGGTCGGTCGCCCCATTGACCGATGCGTCGGCGCGCGAGATCACCTCGCGGAAGGGACGGGCAAACGCCAGGGCCAAGACCGCCAAGACCGCCATTCGCAAAATCATCAACGCGATGTGTTGCACGCGCCTGCGCTCGATCACCTCGCGTTTGACCTCCGGAACGAACATCAGGCTGCTAAACCGCACGGGCTCGCGCTCGGGCCGCCGGATGCGGTGTACCAAATACGGAATGCCGATCAGGGCCATGCCCAGTGCGAACAGCGGCGCCAACAAGCCCATTACGCTCCTCCTCGCGCCCGCCTGCTCGACGCGATCCGCCCGCGGTTGCGCCGATGCAAAAACCGGTGCAATGCCTCGTCCAATGGCCGTGAACACGCGAATTCTTCGAGGTCGATTTCAGCCGCCAAACACGCTTCGCGGATGCCGGTAAAATGGCGCGTGCGATTTTCCAAATAGGCGTCTCGCACGGCATCGGGCACCGCGTATTGCTCGCGCCCGCCCTCGGCTTCGATCAGCGTGATCGCCCTATCAAACGGAAACGTCTGCTCGGCCGGGTCGCTCACTTGCAGCACCAACACGTCGTGACGCTGCGCCCGCAGGGAACGCAAGTGCAAAACCATCTCCTCGGCCGGATGCAACAAATCCCCGATCAGCACCACCATGCCGCGCGTGGGCAGCACATCGCCCATCGCGCGCAACGCGCCCGCGGTATCGGTTGACGCGCCCGCGGGGCGCGCATTGTCTATCGCCGTCAAAATGCGGTGGCGTTGCCCGTCTCGGCGGCGCGCAGGCACGTGGGTTATCAACTCCCGGTGATACGCGGCAAAGCCCACGACATCGCCCTGATTTGCGGCGAGCATCGCCACGCATGCGGCCAACATCTGCGCGTAGCGAAATTTGCCCACGCTTCCGGACCCGTAATCCATAGACGCGCTGCAATCCAACAAGACCGTGCATCGCACATCGCGCTCATCCCGAAATTGCTTGACGTGCAACCGGTCGCTGCGGCCGTACAACCGCCAATCGACAAAGCGCGGATCGTCGCCCTGCACATAGGGGCGGTACTGCGCGAACTCGACAGACGCGCCAAAGTGCATGCTGCGATGCGCCCCTCCGTGCAATCCGGAGATCACCGTGCGCGCCAACAATTCCAAATCGGCAATGCGCGCCAGTTCTGCGGGGTCGATGTACGAGTAAAAATTTTGCATCGCCGCTTCGGGATTTGCGAGGTGGGAGGATTTTCGGGACGAAAGGTGGGACATGGCCTTTGGATTACGCCAAATCCGCTTTGGGCGGTCGGATCGCCGTCAGCAACCGATCGATGATCTGTTCGGCGGTGACGCGGTCGGCTTCGGCTCTAAAATTCGTCAAAATGCGGTGGCGCAACACATCGGGCGCGACGGCGCGAATATCGCCAAACGAAACGTGGTATCGCCCGAGCAGGAGTGCCCGCGCCTTGGCCCCGAGCAACAGGCTTTGCGTGCCGCGCGTGCCCGCGCCCCAACTGACCCAAGACCGCACGAAATCCGGCGCGGCATCGCTTGGGCGACTCGCCTGCACCAGTTGTACGGCATAACGCGCCACGGGATCGGCCACGGGTACGACGCCCACCAATTTGGCAAAATCGAGCATATCCGCACCCGTGAACACCGGCGCGACCGCTTTGATCTCGGCCTCGCGCGTCACCACGGCCAACTCTTCGTCTTCGTTTAGATAATCGATTCTCACATTCATCATAAACCGGTCGAGTTGTGCTTCGGGCAGGGGATACGTGCCTTCTAATTCGATGGGGTTTTGGGTTGCCAGCACGTAAAACGGCTGGTTGAGCGGTCGCGTTTTCCCACCGACTGTCACCTGTTTTTCCTCCATCGCCTCCAACAGCGCGGCCTGCGTTTTGGGCGGCGTGCGATTGATTTCATCGGCGAGCAAAATTTGCGTAAAAACAGGCCCTGCAATAAAGCGCAACGCGCGATGACCCCCAACGCGATCTTCGTCGATAATCTCTGTACCCGCGATGTCGGACGGCATCAAATCGGGCGTGAATTGAACGCGCTTAAAATCCAGATCCAAAATTTTCGCAATGGTTCGCACCAACAGGGTCTTCGCCAAACCCGGCGCGCCGGTGAGCAGACAATGACCGCCGCTGAACAAGGCGATCAACAGCGATTCGATCACATCGTCTTGCCCGACGATCACCTTGCGAATCTGTTCGACCATGCGCGTGCGTCCCTCGCGCAATCGGGCGATGGCCTCGGCTTCATCGCGTCTCATGTTTTACCTTCCCTTGGGTAAGGGCGTAAAATTTTACGCCCGACAGGTCAGGGCCTGTCCCTACGGATTTACGTCTCACATCTCATCAATGCGTCATGGCGTACACGACGATGTTGATCCCCATCGGATAGGCTTTGGGCGCGGAGAAATGGCGGAAATACTCGTAGTTTTCGCCCTCGCGCTCCCAGCCATCGCCCAAATCCGTGTTGTGCATCACCACGGCCATCAACCGGCCATCGCGGTCGAAAATGCCCTTGCAACGCGCATCGGAACCGTACTCGACATACCGCCCGGCCCAGCCTTCGTACGTCTCGCCGGTCGATTGCCATTCCCAAAACGCCCCCAGCCCCGGCACTTGCGGCACCTCTTTGATGTCGAACACGATGTGGAACAACTCGTGATCCAGCGGAATATCCACCATGGGAAACTCATCGGGCGGCAGCACTTGGGAAATCTCGTACTCCCAATTTCGCCACGCATCGTCGCCCCAAAAATCATCTACGAGCAAAAACCCACCGCGCAACAAATAATCGCGCAACCCATCTCGCTCGGACGCGCGAAGGGCCATACGCCCGACTTCGAGCATGTAAATGAACGGGTATTTGAACACCTCGGGATCATCCAAGCGCACGACCACATGCTGAAACCGCCCGTCTTCTGTGCGGTTGACGTTGAGGGTCGTAATTTGCGACAAGCGCAGGGAAAAATTCACATCGGACTCGGGATAATCCACGGCCCAACTGCCCCGTCGCCTGCGGCCCCACTCGCCATCCCCGGCGTAATTTGAATATTCGATGCGGCAAAACGTGAACGCATTGCTCGGAAAAATATCGCGCGGCATCCGTTCGACCGGCCCGCGCCACCTGCGCCCTCGCTGGGCATCGAGACCGCCGTCGAGCATCAACAGCATCGGCAAACACAGCAACCAGATCCATTTCATCGCGCCTCCACCAGTTGCAACAGCATTTCTTGCGCGGCCCAAAAGTGCGGCGCGGTTTCCAACAGGGACAGCACCTCGGCCTTTGCGGCTTCCACCGCGCCCTTTTTCGCCAGTGCCCGTGCCAAATTGAGGCGGTGTTCCGTGCGCGCCGGGGCGTCCAAGTAAATCAGCCGCCGCCAATCGGCGATGGCGGCATCCCAATCCGATAGCATCGCGTGAACCTCGGCGCGGCGTTTGTGCATCTCGACGTGAAAGGGACGCACCGCCAAGGCGCGATTCAACACATCGCGCGCGCGCGCCCAATCCCCGTCCTGCGCGTAAAACGCGCTCAATGTCAAGCAGGCGTCATGGGCTGTGGCATCCCAGGCGACCAAGTTTTCGAGGGCTTCGCGCTGCCACGCGGGATCGCCGCACGCGATGCTCGCCTTTGCCCATTGTCGCAGCGGCGCGTCTGCGGCGTCATAGTCGGGATACGCGGCGTGTGCTTCGAGAAAAAGCCGTTCCGCGTCCGCCCAATTCTCCGCTGCAACGGCCCTCGCGCCCGCGTCCAATATTTGGCGGAACGCCGAATCCACAACGCGCAGGGGCGCGCACCGATTGCCCAGATGTTCCATGAACCGCTCGTCCATCACCCGCGCGGAAACCCCGCTCGCCTCCCTCAATGCCCCTACTGCCGACGCGCCCACGCCGATGCGTTCCAGCGCGAGGAGCAGCGCGTCAAAGCCGTAGTGCGCGATGTAAAACGCGACGAACTCGCCCGATGCAAAATAGCCAAACATCAGGTGCGCGGCGGTTTGAGGTCGGCTGAAAAACCGGTCGAGATCGCCGACCCCGGGCAAGCCCTCGCCATCCACAATCTGCCCGAATCCCGGACTCAGCTTTTGCCCCCAAGACGCATCTTTTTGCGTTTCTTCGTACACGGAAATCCCCTCTGACAACCAGCGCGGCACGCGGTTGTGGGTCTTTTGCAGGGTGATCACGTGTACGAACTCGTGCCACAACACCTGTTGCCAGTTCATCGTGCCGGGCGGCCGCGCGCGCGGCGAGTCCATCGTGACCAGTTGTCCAAAGCAAATCCCCAAGTGCCCGGCATTGCCCGGCAGGCCGACCGAGCGCACCATAAACACGTCGTGATCGTCGAACACCTGCACCACCACGGGCACGCGCAGGTCGATCTCGTAGTCGCGCTGATAGCGCGCCGCGGCTTCGTCGAGCAACGCGAGCAACCCGTCCGACATCACCTCGGCTTCTCGCTCGGGCAGTTGCAATTTGAAAATCCCGCGCGAGAGGGTGACAAACCCGTCGATGGCGTCCGCGGCTCCGAGCAGATTGTACGCCCGCACGCTGTACGGATCGGCCGCAAAAACCCGCTCCAACTCGCGCCGCGCAGTCGCGTCTTTGCCCAAGCGCAACAAATCGTAGGCCAAGAGCAAGCGCGCCTCGACATCGCCTGCGTCAATTTCCAAGGCGCGTTCTTGAAATGCGCGGCCCTCTTCAAAGCGATATTGCCGGGACGCGATTCGCCCGGGAATGCGAAACGCGCCGGAAAAAGCGGGGTTAAACGCCAAGGCGCGATCCCGCGCTTCTCGCATCGCCGCTCCGTCGTCCAACAGGAAAAACGCCGCCGCCTTAAGGCCCAGGGCTTCCAAATGATTCGGATTGACCGTTAGCATGTCGTCCAACACCTCGAGCGCGTCTCGCGTCTCGTTGCGATCCAAAAATTGCTCGGCCTGCAACTGGCGCGTGCGCGGATGGTTGGGGTTGAGCGCGAGGAGTCGCGCCATCACCTCTGTTGCCCGTTCATCGCCCGCGCGATAATAGCACCACATCAACCCGGCGAGGGCGTCTTGATTTTCCGGTTGCAATGCGAGGGCCGCGCGATATTTCTCCGATGCAATGTCGAACGCGCGTTTGCCCAATGCCAGATCGCCCGCCGCGATGAGCACGGCCGCGCTGTTGGGAAAGACCTGGGCCATCAAGTTGTAAAAGCGCAGGATGGCTTTGGGATCCTCGCCCTTTAATTCGCGCAACCGCGCCGCCGCGAGAAAATCGTCCACATCCCTGCGATGCGATGCCGACAACTGCACCTGCCGCTCGGCTTGGATCAGCGCGTTTTCACCATCGGTCAGACGCCCGCGCCTGCGGTACAATTCGGCCAACCGCAAGGCGACATCCGGCGCGCTCGCAGGCCCGCCCTCCAATTCCGCGATGGCTTCGTCAACCCGGCCCGTCAAGGCCAACAACTCCGCGTACTCCAGCCGCACGGACCTCGAGAGATAGGGCCTGCGCGCGAGCACGTCCACCGCTTCGGCATACGCGCCACGCGCCCAAAGCGCGCGATAATCCCCCTCCTGCGCGCAAAGGCTTTGCCCGATGAGGAGGAACGCGGCGATTAGAGATGTGAGTTTGGCGGTATTCATAAAGCGCGAGACGCAAGACGGGAGTTTCGTCATGAGCGGAGTACAACTGAGTCGTTCAAGAATACAGGCGAATCAGAAAGGCATAGCGTTCCTCTTGTATCTTCGGACAGGCACGGGGGCCTGTCCCTACGATTGCGATTGCTTCTCCCGTCTCCCGTCTCCCATCTCCCCATCTTCCAGCGCATGGAGAAACCGGGTCTTATCGACATAGAGTCGCTTCTCCAAGCGGATGGCTCTAAAATTCGCCCATCCGTAGGGAATGCGGGGATAGGATAGGGACATGGCGACCTCCAATTTCGGGAAAGTGAATGCTAATCGCGCCCTCGGCTCTCCTTGGCGACGCGGGAGGGGATAGGGCCGTCCACCGCTTCGTACGCCACCATTTCCCAGCCGTGAAACACGATCGCCAAGCCGATGTGTTGCACCGACGGGTAGCGGCGTTGCAAAAACGGATCCGCCAAGTACCCCCGCAACTGATGCACGGCCTCCCGCAGCTTGGCCGCAACGGCGGAGTCGCCCAGGGACGCGCTCCGCTTGAGATACTTCAGTTCCAGGACATAGCCCCAGCGCATGCCGGGGTAATGCGCGACGAACGGCTCCAAGTAGAGATCCGCGTACCCCTGGTTGAGTTCGTGCTCCGAGTGCAGAAGAAAATACTGGTACAAGCTGAAGTGGGCGGCTACAAACCCGTGAACCACTTTCTCGCCATCCATGTAGTCGCGGATGCCGGTTTGCTCGGCCAAGGCATCGCGCAGGAAATCCAAGGCCGGTTGCCAAGCCCCTCGGAAAGCCATCTCGCGGATCAGGCGGGAAAACGCGTACGCGCTGACGGAAAACACGCCCACATCGTAGTACGCGTCGCGCAGGTAGCTATACATCAGCCGCCGGACCGTCTGGTTGGGAATGCCGAGCCGGGGCGTCCCTTCCGCCACCTCCCGAATGCTGAGTAAGCCGAAGTAGTACAACAGGGAGAGGAAGTTCTCGGGCTGATCGAGTTGTTCCAAGGGAAAACTGATTTCGATGTCGCTGTCTGCGATGCCCTCGCCGATGATGTTTCGCAACAGGTCGAAATTGCCGTTGAGTTGCCGGTTGACCGTCAGCAGGTGGCGCAACTTGCCGTAGTCGATGCGGACGTTGGTGTCGATCAACCTCTTCGGCAACCTTTTGTTTGGCAGGGATTCATCGAGGAAATACAGGACC
Organism: Candidatus Latescibacterota bacterium; assembly: GCA_965242535.1. Classification (GTDB taxonomy): domain Bacteria; phylum Latescibacterota; class UBA2968; order UBA2968; family UBA2968; genus VXRD01. Next base: position 1,100,829 of record OZ251458.1, on the reverse strand, counting down.
ATGTCCGTGTTGTAGAGATCGACCTCGACCTCCTCTGCGAACCGATACCCGTTGTACCACTCCCGCATGATGGCGAGCGCGGCTTCTATATCCAGATCGAACGCGCCATGTGCCTGGTACATCTCCAACAAATTTCGCACCTCCGGCTCGGTAAAGCCGAGCATCTCGTTGAACGCTGGCTGTAGGCTGATGTTTTTCCCGATATTGAATCCGCTGGTGACATCGTCCATCGTGATCGGCGATACGCCCGTGATGAACAAGCGCTCCAACCCACCCCCACTGCGACCGGTCCCGGTCTTGAGCGCGGCGAAGAAATTGCGGTAAAAGCCCTCGCCGTGCGTGAACGATTGATACGCCTCGGCGCCGCGATACGCCAATATGGTATTGGCGAAATTGTCGTACTCGTCGATGAGCATGTACAACGGGATGCCGTGGTCGCCCGCATACACGAACAGCGCGGCGAGTTTGGTGTGAATGGAGGGTTGAGAGAGGATGCCCTGTCTGACTTCTTCGGGGAACAAATCCCGGTTGCGCTCCAATGCCCCGCGAAGCTCCAAGTGACAATAGGCTTCAAACTCTCGCTCCAAGGTCTTCAGCGCGTCGTTGAACGCCGAAAAGTCAAAGCGCAAAATGACGTACCGATGGCGATTCGCTGTGGGCTGCCGACCGATGTCCAGATCGCCGAAAAGAGCCTCAAACTCATCGGCCCTCGTGCGATCGTAATAATTCTCCAACACGGACACCCAGCAGGACTTGCCGAAACGACGCGGGCGAATCAGAAAGGCATAGCGTTCCTCTTCCAGCGCATGGAGAAAGCGGGTCTTATCGACATACAGGCGTTTCTCCAAGCGGATGGCTCTAAAATTCGCCCACCCGTAGGGAATGCGGGGATAGGATAGGGACATGGCGACCTCTCGCGATTAAATATCCACAAATGCAATGACCTTGAAATTTGTATCAGCCACCGCGCAATTTCTCCAAATCTTCAGTGCCAGATTTTGATCTCAACAAACTCTTGCAACGCGATTTCAACCGCCCGACGCGGTCGCATGTCGCCATCGCATTATGGGGATTTTTTTGCTGGCAGGGGGAGTGCTCGGATGATGGGGCGCATGTGGGTGGATTTGTTGAGCACGTAGAAGTGGATGCCCGGCGCGCCTCGTTCGAGCAACTCGGTCGCTTGGGCAATGCACTGATCGATGCCGATTTGCACGGCGTCCTCATCGGTGGCGCGATTGAGTGCGTCTTGCAAGGCCGTGGGAATCTCTGCGCCGCACAGGGACGCGATGCGCTGTATTTGCCCTGCGGAGAGAATGGGCATCAGCCCCGGCACGATGGGCGCGTCGATCCCGACGGCGCGCACGCGATCCACAAAGCGAAAAAAGTGATCGTTGTCGTAAAAGAGTTGCGTGATGACGATATCGCCGCCGGATTCGACTTTGCGCTTGAGGTTGGCGATGTCCGTCTCAAAATCCGGGGCTTCGAGGTGTTTTTCCGGATACCCCGCGACCGCGAGGCCAAACGCGTCGTCTTGGGGCTCCGTGTTGCGAATGTGCGCCACGAGTTCATTGCCGTGGGCAAATCCGTCTTTGGGCGGTACGAACACCTCCTCGCCGCGCGGGGGATCGCCGCGGAGCGCGACGATGTTGCGGATGCCCGCAGCGCGAATGGCGTGCAAAATCCCGTCGATATCCATCCGCGAAGACCCCACGCAGGTGAGATGACACGCCGCGGTCAGCCCAAACTCATTCTGGATCAGCGAGGCGATCTCCAGCGTTTTGGCACGGGTCGATCCGCCCGCGCCATAAGTCACCGTCATGTAACTGGGGTCGAGTTTGAGCAGATTGGGAATAACGCGCGTTTTGAGGGCGCGCATCCCGCCCGAGGTCGCAGGCGGATAGAGTTCAAAGGAGATGACTGGTTTGTCACCGCTGAAGTAGTCTAAAAAGCGCATGTCCGTTGCCCGTTATCCGTTGTCCGTTGTCCGTCCGCCCTGTCCCTACGGTCTCCCGTCTTCCGTCTCCCATCTTGTATCTTCGGACAGGCACGGGGGCCTGTCCCTACGATTGCGATTGCTTCTCCCGTCTTGTATCTTTGGCCGAGCACGGGGCATCGCCTTTTTGTGTTTTGAACTGGCTGTCGCCAGTTGTACCCCGCTCGTGCCTTTTGTGGCTAACCCCGTCTTCCGTCTTCCGTCTTGTATCTTCGGACAGGCACGGGGGCCTGTCCCTACGATTGCGATTGCTTCTCCCGTCTCCCGTCTCCCCGCCTCTAATACCGATACAACTCGGGTTTGTACGGCCCTTCGACGGGCACGTCGATGTACTCGGCCTGTTTTTGCGTGAGCGCGGTCAGTTTGACGCCGAGTTTTGCGAGGTGGAGGCGCGCGACTTCTTCGTCGAGGTGTTTGGGCAGGGTGTACACGCCGACAGCGCGTTCATCCGCCCACAAGTGCATTTGGGCCAACACCTGATTGGTAAAGGAATTGGACATCACAAAGGACGGGTGCCCGGTTGCACAGCCGAGGTTGACCAACCTGCCTTCGGCGAGCAAGAAGATGGCGCGGCCGTCTGGGAATGTGTACTTATCCACCTGCGGCTTGATGTTTTCCCGCGCGATGCCCGGGTAAGCGTTGAGCTCGTGAACCTGAATCTCGTTGTCGAAATGCCCGATGTTGCAAACGATGGCTTGGTCGCGCATGTTCGCCATGTGTTCGATGCGGATGATGTCCGTATTGCCCGTGGTGGTGACAAAGATATTGGCTTCGGGCAGGGCGTCTTCCACGATCGTCACCTCAAACCCTTCCATCGCGGCTTGCAACGCGCAGATCGGATCGATTTCCGTTATCAGCACGCGCGCGCCAAACCCGCGCATGGACTGGGCACACCCCTTGCCCACATCGCCGTACCCGCAGATGCACACCACCTTGCCGGCCACCATCACATCGGTGGCGCGCTTGATCCCGTCGGCGAGGGATTCGCGGCAGCCGTAGAGGTTGTCGAACTTCGCTTTGGTGATCGAATCGTTGACATTGATCGCCGGAAAGAGGAGCGCGCCCTCGCCGTGCATCTGATAGAGGCGATGGACGCCGGTCGTGGTCTCTTCCGAGACGCCCTGAATGTCGGCGACCATGTCGTGCCAAAAGCGCGGATGGCGTTCGAGTTGCCGCTTGAGCACGGCATTGACGATCTCGAGTTCGCGGTTATCGGTGGGTTCGTCCAAAAGGGATGGATCGCCTTCGGCGCGATACCCCCTGTGAACGAGCAATGTCGCATCGCCCCCGTCATCTACGATCAGGGACGGCCCGCCCGCTGGAAAATTCAGGGCTTGCAACGTGCATTCCCAATATTCTTCCAGCGATTCGCCCTTCCAAGCATAGACGGGGGTGCCGGCCTGGGCAATGGCGGCGGCGGCGTGGTCTTGCGTGGAGAAAATATTGCACGATGCCCAGCGCACATCCGCGCCGAGTGCCTGGAGCGATTCGATCAGCACCGCGGTTTGAATCGTCATGTGAAGCGATCCGGTGATGCGCGCGCCGCGCAGGGGTCGTCGCTCCGCGTACTTTTCGCGCACCGCCATCAGGCCGGGCATTTCGCGCTCGGCAATCGCGATTTCCCTGCGCCCAAAATCCGCGAGCGACTCATCGGCCACTTTGTGGGGCAAATGCGAATAATCCGGAAGTCGAATGTCGGTCGCGCACTCGAACGCCAGTGTATCTGCCATTGTATCTCCTTTTTCGGTGGGTGGTCGGGTGATCCGCACGGGGTGAAGTTACCAACTATCGGGGGATCCGTCAATTGATCTCTCGCTCGTTTCGCCTTTGCGTTACGGCCGCGGTTTTGTATATTAGAGCGGTTGGCAAAACGAGTCGCAAACTCAACACAGGAGGAGACGATGACGAAGCGCGTTGCGGTGATCTTTGTAGCCGGGATGCTCATGGCGGGATGCGAGATGCCCTCGCTCTTTGAAGGGCAAACGCAAATAACCCAATACGGTCGCGTGCGGGTGGAAGGGCAATACGACAATGGGGTGCGAGACGGGGTTTGGACCTATTACGACGCACGGGGCAATGTGCAGGGGCAGGGCACGTACAAAAATGGCACGATGCAAAACGGCCTCGAAATCACGTTTCACAGCAATGGGCAAAAAAAGACAGAGGGCATGTGGGCCAACGCGCAAAAAGACGGGCACTGGGTGTCCTATTTTAGGAGCGGCACGAAAAAAGAGGAAGGACTTTACCTCAACGGAAAAAAAACGGGCGTGTGGCGCGAATACGACCCGTCCTCTTTTTACGCGCTGGAAAAGGTGTTTGAAGAGGGCAAACTGGTCGGCTGGCGCGAATTTGAGCTGGCCCGGCTGGGCAATCCATTTTGAGAAGAAGCGGGGAGACGGGAGACGGGAGACGGGAGACGGGAGACGGGAGAAGCAATCGCAATCGTAGGGACAGGCCCCGTGCCTGTCCGAAGATACAAGGGGGCGTGCGTAAAATTGCACGGCCCCTTTTTTTAGATACAGGCGTAGCCTACGGGGTTAGATCCACAAAATTAAATACTCTGTAAATGAAATAATTGAAATATAAATTTTTCAAGAGCGTGACGGACAGGATGCCGTACATCAAATAAGCCATCGCCAAACGTGCCCTCGCCAAAGCCCATCAATGAAAGCCATCACGCACAGCGCGCAAGTCCGTCTCGCAACCAACATCCATTTTGCAACCCACTTTGCAGGCCGGCGCATATCGTGCGATTACAAAAGCGATTTGCGCTGTGCCTAGCCCCTCGGCGCATGAGAGCGGCATTTTTTGCCTACTTTTTGTTGCTGTTGAAAAAAAGTAGGTCGCCGAAGGCATCGAAGGCAACAAACGATGCTTTAGAACCAAAGTTGTTAGAAAACCGAGCAATGTCGGTGCTGATTTGTGCGTATCAAAATTGAGAATAACTTAATTTACAGAGTATTATACCGGCATGCTACGGCCCGAGTGCGCCCGGCCAATCCGTGCGTTTTCTTCTTTGCCGCCGGAAATGACGCGCACGCCCTCGTCGATTTTTGACGCGACCGTTTCCGGGCTTGCCCCCTCGAGAAACGCGATGCCATTTTCCGCACACGCGGCTTTGACGCGATCCCGAATCTCCTGCATTTCGGGCGGGATGGGCGTGGGACGTTGCAAGTAGCCCATGGACATGCTCAAATCCCCACTGCCCACTTCGGCAAACCCGATGCCGGGCACTTTGAGGATTTGTTCGGTATTGGACGCGCCGCGCACATTCTCGATCTTGACACCCAACAGCAATTCGCCATCTGGATTTAGGGGATGGGGATCGGCTTTTTGAACGTACTCGTCCCGGCTGACGCCCCAGATCGCGGCGGCATGGGATTCGGATCCCACGCCTCGGGTCCCCGTGCCCAAGCCGTGCCCAACGCCGATTTTGTTGATGGGATAGCGACACGATTCGACAAAGGCGCGCACCGCATCTGCGGATTCGGTCTGGCAGAGCAAAATGCCGTGGACGCCGCGCGCGAGAATTTGGCGAAATTGCCACGCATTGGCGCGCACGATCGGTTCGGACGCGCCCTCCACAGGCGCTTCCACCAGGACTGTCGGCGTCCTGTGCCCGCTGTTCGTCGGCCCGCCCGCGACCAACCCGCGCATGTACTCGTCCAGCCCGGCCAGATTGAACGCGCCGTGCTCCATGCCCACATTGATGTAATCCGCCCAAGTGCTGGCGTCTTTCTCGCCCTGCTCAAAGGTGAGCACATGCCCCGTATGCGCGCCCGTGTAATAGATGGGCTGATCCTGCGACAACAATTCAACTGCGCGATTGATGCGATTCATTTCCATCTCCTTTCGGTTAGTAGCTAGTCGTAGTCCATCCGCGCTCCCCTTTGCAGATCACCGTATCTTTTGCCGAACGGGACATCTCGGGACAGTCGAGCGTGTGGTGCAAGCCCCGGCTTTCGCGGCGGGATAGGGCGCAGCGCACGGTCAGCGCGGCGACGGTCGCCATGTTGCGGAGTTCGAGCGGGGGCTCGGTCGCTCGTGACCGGGTGTAAAAGGCATCGAGTTCCCGTGCGATGGCATAGATGCGGTTGGATGCGCGTTGCAAGCGACGATCCGATCTCACGATGCCCACGTCATCCCACATCAGCGCCTGTACTTTGCGGCGGTTGCGGGAAAGCAAAGCCCATTCCTTTGCGTTGAACCCATCGGCGTCTCGCCACGCGGGGATGTCGGGAAAATCGCGCCGTGCATGGGCATCGCGTTGGATGTGGGCAAACGCGCGATGGGAAAATACCAAGGCTTCCAAGAGGGAATTGCTCGCCAAGCGATTCGCGCCGTGCAATCCCGTGCAGGCGACCTCGCCCGAGGCGTAGAGCCTTTCGATAGACGTGCGGCCCCACGTATCGGTAAAGACCCCGCCGCACATGTAGTGCGCGGCCGGCACGACCGGGATCGGATCGCGCGCCATGTCCATGCCGAATTGCATGCACCGCGCGTAAATGGTCGGAAAACGCTCCTGCAATTCCGCGGTCGGGCAATGGGTGATGTCGAGATACACACAGGGTTCGCCGGTCCTTTTCATCTCGCTGTCGATAGCCCGCGCGACCACATCTCGGGGCGCGAGCTCGCCCATCGCGTGATAATCGGCCATGAACGACCGCCCGGCGCGATCGACCAAAATGCCCCCGTGCCCGCGCACGGCTTCGGAAATCAAAAAGGAATTGGCTTCGCTGTGAAAGAGCGTGGTGGGATGAAATTGCACAAATTCCAAATTGCCCACCCTCGCGCCTGCGCGATAGGCCATCGCAATCCCATCGCCGGTGGCTATGGCCGGGTTGGTCGAGTACAAGTAGATTTGACCGCATCCGCCGCTGCACAACAAGGTGTATTTCGCCAGAAAGGTTTTGACCTGCCCGCGTTGGGCATCCAAGGCATAGACGCCCCAGCAGTGGCTTTTTTTGGACGCCGATCTCGTCGATTCCGCGATCAGATCAATCGCCATGTGGTGCTCGCACACCGCGATGTTGGGATGCGCTTCTGCGGCTGTGGTCAATGCCCGCTCTATTTCTCGCCCGGTCAGATCCGCGGCGTACACGATGCGATTTTTTGAGTGCCCGCCCTCGCGCCCGAGTGCGAGATCGCTTCCCGACCGCGTGAACTCCGCGCCCCAAGCGATGAGGGCCTCGACCATTTTGGGGCCTGCGCGCACCACCATATCCACCACGTCTTCGCGGCACAACCCGGCGCCTGCCCGAATGGTATCGCGCCTGTGCAGGTCAAACGAATCGCTCGGATGCAAGACAGACGCGATCCCGCCCTGCGCGTAATTGGTATTGGATTCCCGAAATTCTTTTTTGGTGATCAGGGTGACCGTTCCAATCTCTGCCGCTTGCAGGGCAAACGAAAGGCCCGCGATGCCACTGCCAATGACCAAATAATCGGATGGATAAATTTCAGACATCGAATATCTCGCAACATAGGGGCCGCGCCCTGTCTCTCAATCACTTCACGATTTCGCGCAAAAAATCTTCCGCCGAAAATTCGTTGCAACCCACCGCCGCCATCACCAAATCCAATATTTCGCGCCGCGTTCTACGGGCATAGAGCAAGTCCTCTTGCACCTCTTTGGCTTTTCGCTCGCCCAACCGTTCCCCGATCTCCTTGGGCGTCAACCACGCATTTCCCGCCTCTGCCATTGTCGTTCCCCGTCGTAAATGGGTTTGAGTGATGTGTGCAAAAAGAAAAATAAATCAGGCGAGGGATAATGTCAATAGACGGCGATGCGAGGAAGACGGGAGAAGCAATCGCAATCGTAGGGACAGGCCCCCGTGCCTATCCGAAAATACAAGATGGGAGAGATGGGTATTCGACATTTCACTCGGTTTGACTCACTTTCAAAGCCGTTGCCCTTATGCCGTTTTTTTCCTACATTAAAAATCCTGTTCCGCGAATTTTGAGATTGAAGTTATGTCGGCGATCCCCGAAAACTTAAAGCGCGTCCGAGACCGCATGGCCGATGCGGCCCATCGGTCGGGGCGGGTAGCAGATGATGTGACATTGATCGCCATCACAAAGGCCTGGCCTGCCGATGTGGTGCAACGGGCCGTAGATGCAGGGGCAGGGGTTTTGGGCGAGAGCCGCGTGCAGGAGGCACAGCACAAGGTCGACGCGGTGACGGGATCGGTATCCTGGCACTTGGTCGGGCACTTGCAGCGCAACAAGGTCAAAGTTGCGCTGCCCTTATTCGATTTGATTCACTCGGTCGATACCCTGCGCTTGGCAAATGAGATCAGCCGACAAGCCGTGCGGCAAAATACCGCCGCGCGCGTGTTGGTGCAGGTCAACACTTCCGGCGAGGCGTCCAAATTCGGCGCGGTGCCCGAAGCGGCGATGGACTTGGTCGGGCAGGTCGATGAATTAGAGGGGGTCGCCGTGGCGGGGCTGATGACGATAGGCGCGCCCGATCCCAAAACCGCGCGATCCAATTTTGTCGCGTTGCGCGAGATCGGGGATCGCATCGTCGTTCACAAGCCCCATGCGGCCGCGTTGTCGATGGGCATGACCGGCGATTTTGAAGTGGCGATAGAAGAAGGCGCGACGATGGTGCGCGTGGGCACGGCAATTTTTGGTCAGCGGGTGGGATAGGTTATGGTCGATGTGGTCGTTCAGGCGATTGTTTTGATCCAGCAAGCCATTGACTGGGTGCTCATCGCGTTGGTGATCGGCGTCGTGGCGTTGCTGGTCTTGCGCGCGATTTTACTGCGCGTCGATCCCTTTGGCTGGGCCGCGTATTACGTGCGCCGCACAACCGATCCGCTCGTTTGGCCCATCGCCCAACACATGCCCGACAATGCCTCTGCGGCGCCGTTGATTTTGGTGATCGCGACATTGATCGGGGCGTTTTTTTTCAAGTGGGTGACCAATGACGTGTTGACCGCGCTCGTGGGGCTGTTGACCGGGGTCGCGTCTGGCAACCCCTTGCAGATCATCGGGTGGCTGCTCTATGGGGCCGTTGCGATTTTGTTGGTCTTGATCATTGCGCGCATCGTGTTTTCCTGGTTGCCCTTTGTGCGCGGAGGTCGGTTTATGTGGACGCTGTACAGCTTGACCGAGCCGGTGATGGGGCCTTTTCGGCAGATCGTCCCGCCCTTGGGCATGTTCGACTTGTCGCCCATTCTGCTCATTTTGCTCCTGCAAGTTGCACAAAATGCCATTCAAAGTGTATTCGGATTGTATCACTAGCCGCTGGGGGATCTCGTGAACATCACGCCATTGGACATTCGCACGCAGGCGTTTAAGCGGGCATTTCGCGGGTACAATCGGGAAGAGGTGCAGACCTTTCTCGACGTGCTCACCGAGGAATTCGAGCGACTCAACCTCGAGAATATCCAACAAAAAGAACGCATAAAAACCCTGCAATCCGAGGTCGACCGGTATCGGGCGATGGAGAAAACCCTGCAGGAAATGCTCAGGACGGCCCAACGAACCGCCGAAGAAGTCACGGAAAACGGGCACAAGGAAGCGCGACTGATCGTGAAAGAAGCCGAGATCCGCGGCAACCGGGCCATCGAGAAAGCGCGCGGCCATGTACAGGCGATTCGGGCAGAGGTCGTGGCCCTGGAAAATCAGCGCGACATGTTCGCGTCCAAACTCCAAGCGCTGGTGCAGGTTCAGGCGGATTTTCTGACGCAGTTCAAAGCCACGACCGTCGATGCGGTGCAAGAAGACATCCCGGAAACCGAAGGCGAAGAGAGAGATGAACGAGATGGGGCATGATCCCGCAGGCGGGCAGGTCCCGAGAAAGGGCGATGAGATGGGGGAACAAATCGTTCGACTGGGCGTGATCGGCGGCTCGGGCGTCTATCACATGGACGGCGCGAAAGTCGTGGCGGAACACCACTTGGACACGCCGTTTGGCGATCCCTCGGACGCGGTTGTGGAAACGCGCATCGCAGATCGCCCCGTGTACTTCTTGCCACGCCATGCGCGAGGGCATGTGCTGTTGCCCTCTGAAGTGCCCTATCGCGCCAATGTGCATGCGATGAAGCAGATGGGCGTAACGCACTTGCTGGCGATCAGCGCGGTGGGGATTATGCAGGAAGCGATCGCGCCTGGGGATATGGTGTTGCCCGATCAGATTTTCGACCGCACGCGCGGCGCCCGTCCGAGCACCTTTTTCGGCGATGGCATTGCCGGGCATGTGGCTTTTGCCGATCCCTTTTGCGATGACTTGCGCCACTTATTGCGGGCCGTCGCCCGAGATGTCGGCGTCACAACGCACGATGGCGGAACGTACGTTTGCATGGAAGGCCCGGCGTTTTCCACGCGCGCCGAATCCCATTTTTACCGCCGCGAAGTCGATGCAACGGTGATCGGCATGACGGCCCTGCCCGAAGCCAAACTCGCCCGCGAAGCCGAGATGTGCTACGCGCTCTTGGCGATGGGCACGGATTACGATTGCTGGCACGAGGCCGAGGAGGACGTATCCGTAGAAGGCGTGATCGCGGTGCTCCAAGCCAATGCCGAACGCGCAAATCACATCGTCCGCACTTTGACCGAGTGCCTGCCCGAAACCTCGGCTTGCGCTTGCCACAACGCCGCGCAATTTGCAATCATCACCGCGCCAGACGCGATTTCCCAAGCGGCAAAAGAACGGCTGGATGTTTTGTACGGCAAATATTGGAAGAAAGGGGAGACGGGAGAGGGAAGACGGGAGACGGGAGAGGTGAAGCGGGAGAGGCAAAAGGCGGGAAGACGGGAGACGGGAGAGGTGAAGCGGGAGAGGCAAAAGGCGGGAAGACGGGAGACGGGAGAGGCAAAAGGCGAAAGGCAAAAGGCGAAAGGCAAAAGGCGAAAGGCAAAAGGCGAAAGGCAAAAGGCGAAAGGCAGAGGTCAGTAGTCAGGGCGCGTAGGGGCGCGTAGGGGCGTAAAATTTTACGCCCTTACAGAGAGTCAGGAGTCAGGCCGCCCCGTGCCCATCAATCGTAGGGACAGTCCCCCGTGCCTGTCCGTGCATCCCGCGGGGAGACGGGAGAGAGAAGACGGGAGAGGGTCAACGCATCCATCATCGTAGGGATAGGCCCCCGTGTCTGTCCGTGCATCCTGCGGGGAGACGGAAGAGGGAAGACGGGAGACGCAAGACGCAAGAAGAAAGCCGGAGGATTTTGAGCCATGATCGATAAGAGTTGGTACATACGCCCTAAAGGGTTGCCCGAAAGTTGTGCCGCAGGCGGGGTGGTCGTGCGGTGGGATGGGGAACGGGTATGGTTGGCTTTGGCACGCGAGCGAGGGTTTGACGATTACGTGTTGCCCAAAGGACACGTCGAGGCGGGCGAGGATATCGAGCGCGCGGCCCGGCGGGAGATCGAAGAGGAAGTGGGGGTATCGGAATTGCGACTCATGGCAAAACTCGGCGCGAGAGAGCGGTTGGATTTTGAAAAGAAAGAGTGGAAGGTGACGCATTATTTTTTGTACGCAACCGATCAAGTTGAGGCCGTGCCGACAGACGCAAAGCACCATGTGAGCATGGCGTGGGTGCCGCTCGATCCCCTGCCCGACTTTTTTTGGCCGGAACAGCGCGCGCTCATCCGAGAAAACGCGGAGTGCATTCGGGAGGCTGCGGAGAGAAAGGAATAAAATGACAAAGCGAGATTTGGCGTATTTCAAACATCTTTTAGAGGACAAACGCACGGCTATTTTGAAGGACCTAGGCACATTGCAAAGTCAGTCTATGCAGATCACCGCGGCCGAATCGTCGGGCGATCTGACGTATTCGGATCACATGCCCGATTTGGGCAGCGCGACGATGGAACGCGAAAAGGCTTTTTTATTTGCCTCGCGCGACAGCGTTTATCTCGAGCAAATCGACGCTGCGTTGGCGCGCATTGAAAACCGCACGTTCGGCGCGTGTCGCGTGTGTCATTCCCCCATCCCCAGAGCGCGATTAGAGGCCGTGCCGACCACGCAAATTTGCGTGCCGTGCAAAGAGCGCGAAAACGAGAACGCGAAATGAAATTTTTGTGGATTACAGGCGTTGCCGTGGTGCTGGATCAACTGACCAAGTGGTGGGTGTTGCAAACCATGGTTCTGGGTGAATCCATCCCGGTGCTAGGGGCGTTTTTTCGGCTGACCTACATCCACAACCCAGGCGCGGTATTCGGCCTGCGGTTGGGCAATCCGTCTCTGCATCTGGCCCTGGCATTTGTCGCGCTGATCGTGGTGGCCGGGTTCATGTGGCGCATCGCGCATGAAGACCGGCTCATCGCCATCGGGTTGTCGCTGGTGCTCGGCGGCGCGATAGGCAATATCATCGACCGCGTGCGATACGGCGTGGTGATCGACTTTCTCGATTTTGGCATCGGCTCCGCGCGCTGGTGGGTGTTTAATATCGCGGATGCCTGCGTCAGCGTGGGTACCATCCTCTTGATTTTCATTTTGAGCATCGCGCCCACATACCGCAAGAACCGTGACACATCTCCAAATTCCACCGAATCGTGAAGGCGCGCGCTTGGACCGCTATTTGGCAGATCAGTGCCCCGCGCTTTCCCGCTCGCGCATCCAAAAACTGATCGCCGCAGGCGCGGTGTCCATCAATGGCGCGCCGACGCGGTCGAGCTATCGGGTGGTGGCAGGCGATCGCGTCGCCATAGAGATGCCACCGCCGACGAGAAGTGCCATCGATCCAGAGGACATTCCTCTGGATATTTTTTTTGAGGATGACCACTTGTTGGTGCTCGACAAGCCCGCGGGTATGATCACACATCCGGCCGGGGGGGTGACTTCGGGCACGCTCGTCAACGCGCTGTTGGCGCACTGCACGCAGTTGTCGGGCATCAATGGGGTTTTGCGCCCGGGGATCGTGCATCGGCTGGACAAAGACACATCCGGGTTGATGGTCGTCGCCAAGAGCGATGAGGGGCATCGCGGGTTGGCGGCCCAGTTGGAAACCCGCACGATGGCGCGGCATTATCTCGCGCTGATCTGGGGCGGGTTTGAATCGGATGAGGGGCGCGTGGAAGCCCCGATAGCACGCCATCCCAAACACCGCAAGCGCATGGCGGTTTCGCCTGCTGGGCGATTTGCCGCGACGCGCTATCGCGTCAGGGCGCGGCGCGATTTTCTCTCCCTGCTGTCTCTCGCGCTCGAGACCGGGCGCACGCATCAGATCCGAGTGCATCTCGCGCATCTCAATCGCCCGGTGTTCGGCGATCCCCTATACGGCGGCCGCGAGGAGCGATTGCCCGGCATCGCCCCCCTGTTTCGCCGACGGGCGACCCACTTGCTCGCGCAAACCCATCGCCAGATGCTCCACGCGACCGAGTTGACATTCGTCCATCCCGTCACAAAACGAGAACTGACATTTGAAGCACCTCCGCCAGCGGATATGCAAAACGCGCTCGAGATGATGTAAATTAAGTTAGTCTCAATTTTGATACGCACAAATCAGCACTGACATTGCTCGCTTGTCTAAAGCGTTTGGTCCTAAAGCCTCGTGGGTTGCCTTTGATGCCTTCGGCGACCTACTTTTTTTCAACAGCAAAAAAAAGTAGGCAAAAAATGCCGCTCTCATGCGCCGAGGGGCTAGCACAGCGCAAAGCGCTTTTGTAAGAGAACGACATGCGTTGGCCTGCCAAGTGGGTTAAAAAATAAAAGTGCGTTGCGAGACGGACTTGCGCGCTGTGCTTGATGGCTTTCGTTGAGGATCTTTTGGGATGGCCCGTTTGGCGAGGGTTTCTTTGATGTATGGCATCACATCCGTGTACTAAAAAAGCCCTTCTGCGAAAAACAGAAGGGCCTTTTTGTTTGATACCACAACGCCTGATGAACGACTTAGTCCTCATCATCTTCTTCGGGCATGAGCACAAATTCGGGGTACGCGTCGATGCCGAGTTCTGCCACGTCCTGACCGAGTTGTTCGACTTCGCGCGACACCCGCACTTTCAACGTCATTTCCAGCACGCGCCACAACACCCAAGAGATGGCAAATACGAACGCGCCGATAGCCACGATGCCGAGCAACTGCACGCCGACGTTCCCGCCACCGGCGAGGCAGACCGCCAGCGTGCCCCATATCCCTGCGAACAAGTGGGCGGGCACTGCGCCGACGACATCATCTAACTTGATCCTTTCCAACAACTTGATCCCTGCGGTGCATATAACGGCGCCGATGGCGCCGATGATAACCGCCCAGTAGTGCTCCACGATATCCGGCCCCGCGGTGATCGAGACCAAGCCTGCGATCGCGCCGTTTAGGGCGGCGAACAGATCGTAGCGCCCGAGGATGGGCCGCGAAAGTGCCAAGGCAGCCACGACGCCTGCGGCGGCGGCCAAGTTGGTGTTGACCAGCACATGGCTCATGGCGATCGCGTCCGCCGCGCTCCCCAATGCCAGTTGGGACCCGCCATTGAAGCCGAACCAACCGAGCCACAGGATGAAGACGCCCAGCGTCACCACCAAGATGTTGGATGGCGGCGTGGTTTTGACCGTGCCGTCTTTGCGGAATTTGCCCAAACGCGGGCCAACGACCAGCGCGCCTGCCAGCGCGGCCCAACCGCCCGTGCTGTGTACGATGGTCGAACCTGCAAAGTCGCTGAAGCCCATTTGAGAGAGCCATCCGCCGCCCCACGTCCACGCGCCGACGATGGGATAGATGAATGCGGTCAGGAATAAGATGAAGAGGAAAAACGACCACAGCTTGACCCGTTCGGCCAAGGTGCCAGACACGATGGAGGCCGTAGTCGCCACGAAGACCATCTGGAAAAACCAGTCCGACATGGTGGAATAGCCGTTCTCGAGCGCGGCGTCTCTCGCCGCGGCCTTGGCGGCCTCATCGCTGCCCACCAGCGCGAGGTCGGCCACAGAAGGCCCGTACAGGAATTTGAACGAGCCGATCACATCGCCGACATCGACGTACATGATATTGTAGCCGATGAAGTAGTAAGCCAACCCGGCGATGGAATACAAGCCGATGTTCTTCAAACAGATCACCGATGCGTTCTTGGTCCGCACAGAGCCGGACTCGAGCATGGTAAACCCCGCGCACATCCACATCACCAGCGCGCCCCAGACGAGGAACGAAAAGGTGTTGAAGACAAAGGCGGTCTCCGCGTCAACCGCCGCGTGGGTAGCGGTCGCGCCACACGCCAAGACGCCGAGGATAGCGAGGGTCTTTCCTCCCAGGCGGCGGGGCAAAAGGGTGGTTGCCAATTTACTCATAAACATTCTCCTATGGTTTGGGATGGTACGGCTGGGATTCAAAAAATAGCGTCGTAGGGATAATCCCCTAACGATTTTATTTGGACAGGCACGGGGGCCTGTCCCTACGGTAATGACCACAATGCGATCGACGAAAAAATAGCGTCGTAGGGACAACCCCCTGTGGTTGTCCACGATTTGGACAGAAATGGGGGACGATTTCATTCGGACAGGCACGGGGGCCTGTCCCTACGGTAATGACCACAATGCGATCGACGAAAAAATAGCGTCGTAGGGACAACCCCCTGTGGTTGTCCACGATTTGGGACAGGCACGGGGGACGATTTCATTCAGACAGGCACGGGGGCCTGTCCCTACGGTAATGACCACAACACGGCCTAATCACCCTGCAATTTACGCTGTTGGGCATCGTACACGGCGTGCGTAAGTTTGTCCAACTTTTCTTTGTGAGTTTCCCATTCAGTTTCATCCAATAGGAATTGAATCTCCAAATTGTCGTATTCTTTCAGCGCAGTATTGAGATCTTCTCGCGCATTATCCTCAAGATCTGGTGGCCATGTTTGGAATGGAATCTCCTGTATAGGCAACTTGAAATCATCCATGCACAACCTAAGGGCGTGCGAAAAAAAACAAACTACCAACACATGTTCCTCCAAGCCAAGGCGAGCGGACCTAATGCTGGTACGTGTTCGGGCGGCCCAATACCGCGATTCGCGGCGGCCCTCCAAGCCAAGGCGAGCGGACCTAATGTTGGTACGCCTTCCTTTTTCACTTCGGTTTGGAAGAGAGAAATTGAGACCATACTCATTACTTCTTTCATTAGGATTGCGCCAATTTTCTTGGAACATTTTTTTCGCAACGCTGAACTGTTCAGATACGCCGTATTTCTCAACGTTGCTATCCAGGGAAGCCCGATGTTCCTGCGAACTCGGTTTTATATCTTCCCGATGCACATGCCGGGCAAGGAGGGTCTTGCCCTCGTAGGTGAAGCCATAGAAGGTCAGCAACGAGATGTCCACACCGTGTTTGGCGAGGAAGTTCACCATTCGTTCAGTCGTATCATCTGCGCCCAATCCGACCAAGAACATACGCAATGGCCTCAGAGATTCCAGATCTTCCACCCTAAATTTTTCGGTGTACCATTTTTTGAAGTCGTCAATGCCATGTGCGCCTGATTGATCGGAGATGTGCTTAATTAGAGCATCCAGATCCATAGCTTCAAGATAGGATGCGTAGTCTATGATCTGAAGTATAGCACCCTCAGGCACCTTCCCTTTCTTCAACTCGAACACAACCAGCTTGCCATCGCTATCTACTCCGAGCAAGTCCAGCCGGCCGCCCTCCGTCTGCGTTTGTCGTCCCACCAGAGTCAGCCCAGGCATCAGCAGTTCGTCGGAGTTCTTGACCAGAATATCCTCCAGCTGCCGCTCGCTATCCATCTCACCAATTGACTGGACAGGCGACACCTGAGACCCTTCAATCGTCCACATCTTGACTTCATCCATCCGTTTCTCCTTACATCGGTTCTCCGTCCTCGCAGGAGTAAATGTCTTCCCCTGCCTCATTCCAGAAGTCAAACGCGCCGCTTTGGGACACCAAGTGCATGATATGCCGCGTTGACGCATCGTCTTCCCGTCTGTCCAAGACGATCTCTTCCTGGCGCTGTGCCAGTTCCACGAGCCGTTCGAGTTCGTTCTGCGGAACCAACGCGTTCTCACCGATACATTGGATGTGAATCGTCGCCATTTCGTCTCCCGTTCGAGATTGGCATGCTGCGCAGCATCGAGGCGTTTCTCATTTCGATGGCAGTTCGACCGTCATCTCGGTGAACGCGCCGGGTTCGGACGCGACGCGGATGGTTCCGCCGTGTTCGCGCACGATGTCGTTGGACAGGGCAAGGCCGAGGCCGGTGCCTTGATCCGTGGGTTTGGTGGTGAAAAACGGGTTGAAAATTTTTTCGATCACATCGGGCGGGATCCCGTTGCCATTGTCTCGAATGCGGACTTCGATGCGATCATCCTCGCGCTTTGTCACGAGGGACAAGGTCGGCATGTAGCCCGAACCGTCTGAGGCGCGGCGTTTCTCGTCCGTGGCGTAGCAGGCATTGCTCACCATGTTGAGGAAGACGCGGCCCATGTCTTGCGGGACGATCTCGATCTCTCCCGCGGTTGGATCGAGGTCCGTTTCGATGGTCAGGTTGAAATTCGGATCCGACGCGCGCGCGCTGTGATACGCGAGCCGGGCGTGTTCGTCGAGCAACTTGTTGAGATCGGTGAGTTGGCGGTCGCCCGAACCGCGGCCCATCATGAGCATGCCTTGAACGATGCTGTCGGCGCGGTTGCCGTGTTCGCGGATGCGCCCCAAGTTGTCGGTGAGGTCTTGGCAGATTTCGTCGATCCAGCCGCGCTGTTCCTCACCGATCTCGGTCTCTTCGAGAATCTCGTTCAATTCCTCCATCAATTCCTCGGAGACCTCCGCGAAGTTTTTCACAAAATTCAGCGGATTTTTGATCTCGTGGGCCACGCCCGCGGTGAGTTCGCCAAGCGCCGCCAATTTTTCGCGCATGACGATCTGATCTTGTGCGCGGCGCAAGTCGTCGAGCACCTTTTCGAGCTCGGCGTTTTTGTCTTGCAACTCCTCGGCCAATTTTTCCACCAGATTCAGGCGTTGCACCTCGAGGGCGTGACGGCGGAAAACCTCGAGGGCCGCGGCCATTTCGGCCACTTCGTCCCGGCCACTGATATCGACTTTGGCCTCCAAGTCGCCTTCGGCCATGCCGCGCATGCGATCCGATAGCCGCCCGAGGCGGCGCAACAACACCCGGCCCACAAACAAATAGGCGATCAGCACGGCTCCAGCGATGCTGATGATGTTCAAGGCGAGGAGAAAACGGCGCCCCGTGCTGATGGTTTGCGTGGAGGCGTGCGTGGCTTCTCGCACGCTGACGCGGGCCTCGCTCACGAGCCCCTCGATTTCCGCGATCAAGTCGATGGCGAGGCGGTTGTTCATGGCGAGCAACTCCCGCTGATCCGCGACCAACTCGAGTTCTCGGGCGCGCAGGTCAAAGCCGCTTTGCTCGCCCAGGCCCAATTTGAACAACTGCGCGCAAATTTGGGCGACGCGATCGTGCGAGGAAACGGTTTCGAGTGCGGACAAGCTCCGCTCGATGCGGCCCTTGGCGGCTTCGAATCGCTCGCGCAGGGGCGAGATGAGGGGCGCGTCTGAAAGGTTGAACGCGCTCGCGAGGAGTTGGATGGCAATGGTGACATCGGATTGCAACTCGGACAAGTGGCGATAGCGGTCGAATTCCGCTTCCGAAAAGTGTTTCTCGCGCGGTGCGGGCACTTCGCCCAAGTTGCGATAGCCGGTCATGGCGTAGAACAACTGATCGTCGATGACCGGCATCAACGCGCCGACCAACACATCGCGGACTTCGGCGAGTTCTGACCGCAGGGCTTCGCTGCGCTCGATCAGCACAAAACGCTCGGCCACCGATTGTTCGATGGCCGCGATGTTGGAGATCAAGGTATTGGCATGGGCGCGAATGCGACCGAAGCGTTCCTCTTCGCCGCCTTGCTGCGTCAGGGCCGCCAGTTGCGCTTCAAACGTGTCGCGCTCTTTGGCGATTTCAGCGGTGACCATGGCAAATGCCTCGGGCGAGGCCGCAGAGGCCACGCGCGGCGCAGCCGCCACTAAGGCGCCGCTTTGTTGCGCGACCCCAAACGCGGCCGCCATCCCGGGCACGCTGCCCTCGTTCACGCGGCTTTGGGCGTCGCCCACTCGGTCGAAGGAAAACCAACCGACGAGACTCGCGACCATCGTGAGCATGACGGCGGCGCCGATGCTCAAATAGAGCTGCGCGGAGATTCGGAAGCGGCTTTCGAGGAGGCGTTTTAAGAAATCGGTCATGGCTGTGTCACTTCTCGAAGCGAGTCGATGGCGCGATAGCGGCCATCACTGCCGATCACGGTGAGAAAGACGGCGTCTGAACCCTGGTTGTCGCGCGCGCCATAGCGGAGTTGAAAGCCGTCGAGATCGATGGTATCGGCCTCGCGCAAGCTGTCGAGAAACCGGGCGCGGGTAACCTCTTTGCCGCAGCGTTGGAGGGCGGCAATGGCCAACCGCCCGGATAGATAGCCTTCGAGGGAAACGAACCCGGGCGCGGCTTTGGGCATGTGGGCCGCCAAGGCGCGGCGATAGGCCGCGACGACGCGGGGGGTTTTGCCCGTGGGAAAGGGCACGACTTGGGTGACGAAAACGCCGGCGCCCGTGCGCCCGAGCGCGTTGCTCAGCGCGTTGCTACCCACGAAGGAGATGGTCATAAACACGGGATTGAGGCCCGTGTGCCGCGCCCAAAGGATCAGCGTTGCCACGGGCTGATACGCGCCGATGAGGATCACGGCGCCGGGCTTCGCGTTGCGTATGTCGAGCAATCCGGTTTTCACCGCCGTGGTATTGCGCGGGTACACCCCCACGGCGACAGGGGTCATGTCGCGCCGCTCGAGCGCGCGCCGCACGCCCCGATAGCCGGCCCGACCAAAGGAATCGTCTTGGTACATCACCGCGATGCGCGAAATGCCCAAGTCCGCGGTTAGGCGCGCGACCATGGCCTCGGTCTCTTGGTCGTAGGAAGCCCTGAGATTGATCACGTTTTGCCATTTGGGTTCGCGCAAAAAAGCCGCGCCGGTAAAGGGCGCGATATAGGGCACGCGCGCGGCAGCGGCTACGGGAGTAGCGGAGAGTGAGGTGGGCGTGCCGACTGCGCCGATCAGCGCGAAAACCCCTTCTCGGTCGATGAGCTGGGTGGTGTTGGCGATGGCGGCTTCGGGTTCGTACGCGTCGTCGAGGGACAGCAACTCGAGGCGTCGGCCGTGTACGCCGCCGCGATCGTTGATCTCTTGAAAAGCCGCTTTGATGCCGATCCGCATGTTTTTGCCCAACTCGCTGGCAGGGCCGCTAAAGGCGGCGGACTGCCCGAACAGGATGCGCTGTTCGAAAACGCCGGGCTCTTCTGCGCGGAGGTCCGCTATCGCCAAAGCGATCAGCGCGATGGCACACAGGGAGCGTCTCATCCCTCCCTCCGCTTGATCATGGTCAGGTGGTTCTTGCCGTTCTCGCGCTTGTAGATCATCGCGTCTATGACCGTGCGAACCAGATGGACGCCAAGCCCGCCGATGGGGCGATCTTCGACTTCCGAGTCCAGATCGGGGTCCGGGGCGTCGTCCAAGGGATTGAAGGCGCGACCGTCGTCTATCAGTTCGATCGTCAGGACGTCTGCCTCTGAGGTGAATGCGATCTCGATCTCGTGGTTGGGATCGCCGCCGTGCCCGTGGTTGATGATATTGACGACCAATTCCTCGAGAACGAGGTTGATTTGAAAGACGAGGTCGAGCGGCCAATCCTCCGCCTCCCCGAGTTCCTCGATGGCTTCGTTGAGGCGCGCCAACTCGTCGAGATGCGTTGCAAAGCGCAACGATCGTTTCGCGCTCATGGCTATCTCCCGCTGTACAGAAGCGTCAGGCAGGTGATGTCGTCAAACTGCGGCGTTTCGCCCGCAAACGCATGCACGGCATCGAAAACCGCTTGGTTTGCGCGGCGGGCATCGCCCCATTGCGCGCCGTCAAAAACCGCGCGCAGGCGATCCATTTCGAATTCCTCGCCCCTGTTGTTCATCGCTTCGGTCACGCCATCCGTGTAGAGCACGAGGATATCCCCGGGCGACAGGGTGATCTCGTTTTGCGCGAATTCGAAGTCTGGCATGATGCCCAGGGCGATCCCGTCGGTCTGCGGAAGCACGGTCGAACGACCATCGGGGTGGACGATGATCGGGGGGTTGTGCCCCCCATTGGCGTACGCGAGTTCGCCTGTGGCAGGGTCGAATACCGCGTAAAACATGGTGACGAACATCGCCGCCTCGTTGTCTTGCTCCAGCAATTCGTTGACTTCGGTCAACACCGTGCCCGGGTTTGGGTCGCCGATGGCGGTGCCTTTTAACAAGGTGCGGCTGGACATCATGAACAACGCGGCCGGCACGCCCTTGTCAGAGACATCGGCAATTGCCAAGCCGATGCGCCCTTGTTCCAAGTTGACGATGTCGAAAAAGTCGCCGCCCACTTCGCGCGCGGGCACCATGTTGCCAAACATCTGACAGCCGGGCTGGTCCGGGAACTGGGTCGGCAAAATCGACTGCTGCATTTCGCTCGCGACGTGGAGTTCGTTTTGCAACGCCACCAGTTTGTCCCGCGAAGCGAGGGCCTCGCGCCACAAAGCCATGTGGTGCAAGGTGCGGTCGATGGTGATCCGCAGGTCTTGAAAGTCGATGGGTTTGGTGACAAAGTCAAACGCCCCCCGGTTCATGGCCGTGCGGATGTTTTTCATGTCGCCATAAGCCGAGACGATGACGGAGCGGATGTTGGGATCGACTTTGGGAATTTGTTCGAGCAGGGTGAGGCCGTCCATCTGAGGCATGTTGATGTCGGTGAGCACCATGTCGATGTCGGGATCCTCATTCAGGATATCGAGTGCCTCAAGGCCGTTGTGGGCAAAGGCGAACACATAGCGCCCGGCACGCACATCGCGGCGCATGCGCTGCCTCACCAAGTGTTCGAGGTCGGGTTCGTCGTCAACTACCAAGATCTTGAATCGCACGTTCGCCATGTATTCCTCAATGGTTTTCAAAAAAGAAAGGTGGTGTTTTTCGGGAGGGTTGGAAGCGGAGCGTATTTGAGAGATGGGAGCACCCGGCCCTTTACGGGGCACGGGGCAATAACGGGGAGGCATTTGCGAGTTTCAGCCGCCTGTACATGGGCGGGATGTGGCAAGTTGAAAACCACATCCCGACTTTCGCCAACGACAGGCGTGCAATGCGGTTGGCCCGGCGAGCGGAATTTACCCGGCGAGTGCCTCGGCCTGTGAGCTGTAGATCGAAATGATCTTGTCAAAGCCGCTGATCTTGAAGACCTCGCCAATGGGGCCAGAGAGCGAGCAGAGCGCGAATTTCGCGTTGCGATTCCGAAGGGTCTTCGCGATCATCAAAATGACCCGAAGGCCCGAACTGCTGATGTAGGAAAGCCCTGCAAAATCGACAATCACGTACGTATCGTCGTCGCTGATCTTCGCGCTGAGGGCGTTCTCGAACTCGCGGGCATTGGCGCTATCCACCCGGCCTTCCACCTCCGCGATTAGAGTCCCGTTTTGTCGTTCGGTTTTGATCTCCATAGGTACCTTTTCCTGATGTGAAGTGTGATAGCCGATTTGTTTGCGTGCCAATATAGAAAAGTTTTCGCGTGAAAGTCAACATTTTTTTTCGCTAGATCATCAACCAGTGGATACAGGTCGGCAAAACACCTGCGGAATGCCCGTACTGGAGAATTTCCACATTTAGGCCATGCCCCGCGATGGAAGCACAACGCTGGCAAGATGGATTGCTTTTCGCATTTCGGGTTTTTGCCCTTTTTCGCGTTCGTGAACGGCGTACCGAGGCGTCGCCATTGTACATCGCCAGCGTCCTCCGTAGTTCATCTTCCGTCTCCCGTCTCACCGCCTTGTATCTTCGGACAGGCACGGGGGCCTGTCCCTACGATTGCTTCTCCCGTCTCCCGTCTCCCGTCTCACCGCCTTGTATCTTCGGACAGGCACGGGGGCCTGTCCCTACGATTGCACTTGCTTCTCCCGTCTCCCGTCTCCCGTCTTCCCTCTCCCCGCCTCCGTGCCGCTTGACAACGCCGCCGCTGTGCGATAAGTTTTTTTATGACTCAATTCGATCCCAATCCCCTCGTCCTCGAAGCCCAAGCCCGCGTGTGTACAGGCCCCACGCAATCCCGGCCTTTGGGCGTGAAACCGGGCGATCCGCAACCGCTATCCGTCTTGGAAGCCATCCTCGATTCCCTGCAAAACAAAGCGCGTCACCCGGTCTCGGATATCCAGATGGGGGCGTTTTTTGCCGCGATGCGTCTGCGGCGCGCGTACCCGTCCAAGACGGGTTGGAGCGCGGCGGAAGTCCATGCGTTTCAGCGCTACCGCAACCGCTTGCAAACCCATCTGCCACCCGATTTGCAATACATTTTCGGCTATGCGGATCGCTGTCCCGCAGAATCGCCCAAAGAACAGATCGTCATTTCCGCGCTGAAGACCATTCTTTGCGGCGGGCATCTCGCGTATCGCCGCACGCGCTCGATGTGCGAAGCGATTCTCTCGGATCGGGTGCGCGGCAGCCTCAAGGGCGCCGCATTGATCGGCCAGCGCATGAACCGCGAATCCCACGACGAGGTGCGCGGCTACCTCCACGCGGCATTTCCGCCCGAATCCGTCCGCGCAGTAAAGGTCGGCAATCTCACGCATTTTGGTCAGCCCTACAACGGATCGACTCGATATTTCAAACCCACCTTGTTCGTCGCGGCCCTGCGCGCGGCCCTCGGGCGGCCCTCCGTGCTTCACGGCGTAGATGCCATGCCGCCCAAATGGGGCATAACCGACGAGCAGATTCTCAATGCCCTCAATGGCCGCACCCATTTGTCGCTGTCAGAAGCGGCGGAGCGACTCGAAAATCCCGAAATCGGCTTTGCGTACATCAGCCAGCGCGAATACGCCCCCGACGCGTACGCGGCCCGCGACCTCCGCGCCCACATCGGCAAACGCCCCCCGTGGTCTGCCACGGAAAAGGCGCAACAGATTTTCACCTGCGCCGGCAGCAATCACATCGCCATCGGCTACTACCATTCGGGATACGAAATTCCCCTGCTGAACATCGCCCGCGAAACCGGGTTCACGTCTGCGGTGGCGATCAAGGGCGAGGAGGGCAGCAGCCACTTTTCCCTGCGCTTGGGAAAACCCACGGACAACAGGCGCAACGCCATCAATTTTTCGCAGGGCTTTCGCGCAGATCAAATATTTGCCCGCGACATCGATCCGGCCGCTTACGGCTTTTCCTACGCGCAAAACCCGCGCCCCAAAGCGGTCGGTGCTCGGGCTTTTGCCCAACTCGGCCTCGCCGCGCTGTCCGGGGAAAAAGGACATGTGTACGACCGCATCGCACTCAACGCGGCTCTGACGGATCACCTGCTCGGTTTCAACCCCGATCCCCGCGATGCGATTCGACAGGCGCGAGCCGCTATCGACACGGGCCGCGCCCTCAAACACCTCCGCGCATATCTCGAATATTAGAACCCGTTTTTTTAGTCGCATTGACACAGCGAGCAACGCACTTTTCATCGCCGAAAAACAAAACGCATAGATACACCCGCCGCCCACCTCTAAATGCGATTAATACCTATGATTTTAAGTTGTCCGCTAAGCCATTCACCGTAGGGACAGGCCCCCGTGCCTGTCTGAAGCCGTGACGCATTGAGCAATATATAGGACAACGGAAAATCAATTTCGTATAATTCCGCAGATTACGAAGATGAAAGGAGAACCTACCATGCGATCCATCCGAGTACTCGTCCTGACCGTGCTGTGTACCAGCACTTGTTTTGCCAGCGATCCCGTCCACACCCTGACCCGTTGCGAAAACGATTTGGGATGGCCCGACAGTGTCCAGTTGTCCAAAGATGCGTCGGAGGGGGAGTCTGCCATTGCGGCGTCCCTGCCAGCGGGTCGGAACGGGTTTGTCACCTACGACTTTCGCAATACGGGCCAAAACATCGCCGACAAATACAGCTTGAGTTTTTGGTGGAAGGTGGAGGGCGCGGGCCTGCGGGATTTGAAAATCAAAATTCGCAACTACCCATTGGTCGACGGATGGGAAGCGGTTTATACGATCTGGGAGGGGCAAACGCCGCCCGAGGGCTGGCAACTCGCGGTTGTGGAACTGGGCAAACCGCAATACGATACCTGGGGCGGACAACCCGATCGCACCAGGCGGTACATCACATTTAGAACCGTCACCGGGCAAAATGCAAACGCGCGCCTGTTCATCGATCACATCGCAACGGTCGATCGAACTTTTTCATGGCGAGTCGATGCACTCACGCGGGGAACGGATAGCGATGCGCGTCTCGATTTCGATGGCGACGGCACCGTCGGCTTTGGCGATTTTCTTCTCTTTGCCCAAAAATTCGGCGCGATACCTGCCGACCCGGTCTATGATCTCGACGGTGACAAAGCGATTGGCTTTGGCGATTTTCTCCTTTTCGCCGACGGGTTCGGATCGGACGTCAATACGTGGCGCATCCCCATCCGATTTGAAAACCACACCGCGGACTCGTTGAGCATCGAGGTGGGAACGGCCGCGCGGGTTTTATCCACGCACGCCATCGGCGCGGGGATGACGCAAATTCTCATTCCCGTCCCGCAGACGCTCCTCGCCGAACGCAATCCATCCGAGACATACCCGATCCCGATTTGGGCGCAGGTCGCGGGCTTTGTCCAAACGCGCAACAGGTGGACATCTCATGTTCCGCAAACCGGCCCGTCGCGCACATGGCGACAATTTGTAACCGCCAAGCAAAACGGCACAGAACCCATTTTGCCCGATTTTTCCTACGCGGGCTATCACTACTTTGCCAAGCCCGTTCCCGATATCCGCGCAGATATCTTCAATGTCGCGGATTACGGCGCGATTCCCAACGACGGCCGGTCCGACCAACCCGCTATCCAACGCGCCATCGATGCCGCCGAGCAAAACGAGGGCGGCATCGTCTTCTTTCCGCCCGGGGAATTTTTGGTCAACACCGATGCGGACAACGACCAGTCCATCTACATCCGCGGTAGCCATATCGTCCTTCGGGGAAGCGGCAGCCGCGCGGGGGGCACGATCATCCGGCAGGTCAATTACATGCCGCCGACCAACCCCGAGCAACTTTGGACATCGCCCTATATGTTCATCGTCCAACCCCGCAACACGAGCGACAGACGCTTGGCGAACATAACCGAAAGCGCGGACAGAGAAACCTTTTCGCTCACCTTAGACAACGCGGCCAATCTCACGCCCGGACAATGGATTACGCTCTACGCAAACAGCACCGCGGCCATCCCCGAATTCCTCGCGCCGTACTCTGCGGAACCGATCTGGACGACCATGGTCGACAATGGCATACAAGTGCGCGAAAAGCACAGCATCGCCGAGATTCGGGGCAATCGGATTCGCCTCAACGAACCCCTGCACACAAATGTCGATCACACCTATCATTGGACCGTGCGCGAATACCAGCACCTCGAGGAAATCGGCGTAGAGGACATCGGTTTTCACGGATCGTGGTTGGATGAATTCGTCCACCACAAAGACGCGATTCACGACGGCGGCTGGAGTTTGCTCCAACTCAACCGATGCGTCAATTCATGGATTCGGCGCGTTTCTTTTATCAACTGCAACCGCGCCTTGCACATCGGATCGAGTTCTGCGGTCTCCGTTTATCACGTCACGCAAGCGGGCAACCTAGGGCATTCGTCCATTGCGAGCAATGGCGGTTACGGCGTGTGGATCGGGCTATCGGAAGACCTATCGGGCCATTGGCACGGGCCGGGCACGAGCAGTCGCTCGGTCGGCACGGTGTATTGGCGGTACGACATGCAACCCGATCAGCGCATCGACGCGCACGGCGCCCAGCCCTATGCCAACTTGCTCGACCGGGTCAATGGCGGGATTTTGTACGGCAGCGGCGCGTCTATCGCCAATTTTCCCAACCACCTCAAGCATTACGTCCTCTGGAATTTCAAACATCGGGGCACTTGGACGCACTACGATTTTTGGCGCCCAGGCGAGGCGCGCGACCGATTTGTGCATCCCATCATCGTCGGCTTTCACGGAGACCCCGCCACCTTTAACGAAAGCGCGCTCCAAGTGCTCGAATCCAACGGCAGCCCCGTGGATCCCGAATCGCTCTTTGAAGCCCAACTCGAAGCCCGCCTCCAAACCCTTCCCCCATGGCTCAACGCCCTCCGCACGGAATGGGACACCTTCCGCAATACGCCGCTCCCGCCGTTTCCCCCGCCGAATTTTTGATCGCGGATTGTCGCGGATTAAAGGATTGCGCGGTAAAGCCCCTGCCCCGCTTTCCTCGCTCGATCAGTCATCGGTGGACACAGATCCTGCCTCTTGAACTGCTACGGATTGTCGCGGATTTGGGGATTGCGCGGTAAAGCCCGCCTTCCTTGGTCTCGCCTCTTGTATCTTCGGACAGGCACAGGGGCCTGTCCCTACGATGAACGGTTTATCGCAGTTGTACCCCGCTTGTGCCTTTGAACTGGCTGTCGCCAGTTGTACCCCGCTTGTGCTTTTTGTGGCTATCTACATGTCCGTCTCCCGTCTCACCTCTTCCCTCTTTCATCTGCTTTCATCTGCGGTTGCATCTCCCGCCTTTTTCCCATCCACTTCGCCGTGCCGTATTCGCGTTGATTCAATGGGCCTGGCGCGGATTGTCCCGAACTGCCGAGTTCGACTTCGCCGCGCAGTTCGCCGTCTGACAGCACACCCACGAACCGATACGACAGATGGCATCCCTCGAATCGATGTCGGCTCGCAAATGCGATTTCGTTTCCGGTTACAGTGCCGGTGAGCGGATTGTTGAGCCAGCGCGTTTGGTGCGTGCCGGTTAGGGCGTCTGCGCGTTGCGCGATCTCTACGCGGTGTCGCGCTGTTTTTCGCACATGCGCGATGGTGATGTCCCATGTTCCCGATACATCGACGGGGTCTCGCACGGTTCGTTCTCGGGGCAAAGGCGCGTTGTCCAATGCGTTGCGGATGTGCTGCCCAACGAGCTCTGCGTCGCCCGGCTGGAGCGAAAACGGGAGTATGAAGATAGACGTATCCGTGGCGCCCCGATCATCTAGCATCATGCGCGGATCGCCAGTTAAAAGCCGTTCGCGCAAGTCGAGCCCGGTCATGCCGATGCGATCCCCATCCCAGCGGATTTCCAATTTGGGCACATCGGATCGATCAGGCGCGAGAATCTCCGCATCCACGCCCGGCACTTGCGCGACGCGCCCGGCTATCGCTTCGAGATCGGCGATCCAACCCGCGTATTCGCCCGCGAGATCGCGCTTTGTCAGCAGGTATTCCACCGCCGCGAGAACGCCCATCACCTCTTCTTTGCCGATCTTCATGGCGCGTCCAAGCGTGTGATGCGGCGCGGCATGCACCCACGCGGCTTCGACCAAATCGCGATCCCCGAGCAGCAAGCCCGTGGGCTGTGGCCCGCGGAGGCATTTGCCCCCGCTATACGCGACCAAATTCGCCCCGCGCTGCGTGTAGGGTTCGGGCGAGCGCAAGTGTTCGGACGCCGCATCGACCAGCACGGGAACGCCCTTCGGACGCGCCATCTCGACAACCGCCTCCAGCGTCTCACCCGCCTCCCATGTGCCCAACAGGGCGACCATCGCCACCTGTTCCCGATGGAGCGCGTTCGCCATTTCCGTCAGGGAATCGACCTCTGCGATCGTCGCGCCCGCAGAGCGAATCGCGTGATCGTAGGTAAATCGGCTCGCCTTGGGCATGACGACCTCGGCCTTCATCCCGCGCGTATCGGGCAGGCGAAACATCCACTCGGGATCGCCCCCGGTGATGCACGCCGCCGTTGCATGGCACAAACACGCCGCCGCGCCCGATGCGACCATGCCCCATTCCGCGCCCGTGAGTTCGGCCAACCGCTCGCCCGCCCCGGCCATGAGTTCGTCCATGTTGACAAAAAAGCGCGCCGCATCCCACATCGCCTCGCGCACCTGCGGCAACATCAGCGTGCCCCCGTGAATGGTCCGCGTGCCGCAGCAGTTGATAAATGACCGCACGCCGAGTTGGGTATAGGGATTGGGCATTGTCGATCTCCTCATGTTCACATCTCGAGGGATGAGTAGGGGCTTCCGCGATCAGTTACTCTCATCGCAAAAAACAAAATGTCAACGCGACCCAATATATCCACCGAAGCGTGGGTTGGACAAGGGCTTTGTCAGATTGTCTGCATGGGACAGGCAGGCAGATCGGTCGGTGTCATAATGGACGGGATCGTGGCGATGTGTCAGCGGGGGCGACGGGGCGTAAAATCGTTTAAAAAGAATCCCAAAATGATAACGCCTTGATTTACAGCGCGTTACAAAAAAATATAAAAATCGCGGAGTTTGGCACGGGGGTTGCAAAAGAAAGGGGCGACAGAAATCATCGTTCCACAACCCACACAGGAGGTAGGAGATGGCACGGATTCGTTGGCAACCCCGTGAGTCCTTCGCGTTTCAGCGCGAATTGGGCAACTTGCTGGACACTTGGGCGGGCTATGGCGCGGGTTGGCATCCCCGCGTGGACGTGACCGAAACGGAGCACGACTTCACGGTTCACGCCGAACTGCCCGGCCTTCGCAAGGAAGACATCCAAGTGACGCTCGAAGACAATCTGCTCACCATCGCGGGCGAGCGGAAGCGCGAAGACGAGCAGAAGGACGAGCAGTTCTACCGTCGGGAGCGCGCGTACGGAACCTTCAAACGCTCCTTTGGCTTGGGCACAGAAGTCGATGCCGACAAAATCGCCGCGAACTACAAGGACGGGATTTTGACCCTGACCTTGCCCAAGTCCGAAGCGGCAAAGCCCCGTCAGATCGACGTCAGCGTGTCTTAGAAGCCATCTAAAAACTCGGGCCGCCATTGAGAGAGTCGCAAAAGCATTCACTTTTCGCAGGTCAAAACCGTACAGACCGCGAAAATAGGATGCCTTGATTCCCCCCTTCCTCGCAGGAAGGGGGGCCAGGGGGGTAGGTCCCGATAATTTTTAGATGGCTTCTTAGAGGCGGGAGACGGGAGAGGGGAGATGTGAGACGCGAGGGGGTTGGACGGGTTGTTCACCTTCTCGCGTTTTAGTTTTTGGGTGAAGCAGACAGGCACGGGGGCCATTTGTACCAACTCATTAGGTTTCGCGCATCCGGCAACACATTGAAGGGTTGTTTAGTTGGATAGACCGAAAGACGAACCTCTCCGTGGCGTCTCAAGTACGATCCTATATTGGACGAGTCGCCGCGGCGTGCTTCTTACTCGCTTTCTACTCTTAATTCGCATCTCAGACAAACCGATATTGCAGGGCTTTCAGAGCGTCAGGTGAGGAGAATTGAAAAGGGCGAACGCCCGCGGGTTCGCACGTTAGAGATTTTGGCACAAAGCCACGGCTTGTCTCTCAAAGCCTATCTCGACCGCATCGCGGACATGCTCAATCGCGATCGGCCCGCCACGCGCATCGCCTCGTAATCGATGGTCGCAAACGCGCCTTCCCGCGGCTTTCCAAAGGCGATCACATCTTCCATTCCCTCTCGCAGAGATACGCCGATCACATCTGGCGCGATTTTTCGCACGCGCGGCGTAGCTTCCCGATGCGGCGCGATCACCGCGAGAAATCGGGCTTCGCGGCGCGGTTGAGTCGATAACCACAAATTGTTGTGGACCTGCGGCGTACCCCTCCAAATTTCCTCTGTTTTGGAACGTTTTACCTTGGCTTCAATTTCGCCGTACAAATCCACGCCGGTAATGGGATTGCGATACGCTTTTTCGCCGCGCATATTCTCCACCTTCAGCGGGCCGGTCTCCCCGAAGTGATGCACCTGCACCTGCACATCCCCAATGGCATACGCAAAGCCGGATTCCGACATCGCCACGGGCACATCCGGTTGGACGTGATACAGCCATGAAAACACCGCGGTCCCCGATGCGAGCGCGAGATCGTCGAACACGACAAAGTAGCGGTCTCTGACAAACATAAAATGCCGGTAAAACCGCGCGAGATCGGTTTGCGCGAGATAGGCATTTCGCACATCGCCGCACACGTACACCATCTCCCGCGTCTCTTTCCATCCCACGACGCGCCCCGCGTTTGGCAGCTCGGCCGACCCGGGCACCTCGCTTTGTCCCTCGCCATCGATCAACACCACATTGTGCGACTGGCTCGACCGCGACACGCGATCCCGGTTGCTCCGCTTGCCCCCGCCCGTGGCAAGGGTCTCGCCATAGGCGAACAACTCGAACCCGCCATTGCTCCTGTGGCTGTGGCTGTATCCCCCGCGCGGTCGGCAAGTGAACACAAACCCCACGCCCTCGCGGAACGACTCGAGCCTCTCGGGCGGTTCTGAATGGCCCATCGCCCAGCCGGCCACCGGCAAAAAATGCGTGCGCGGCGGTTTGGATACTGCCTTTGGCGCGGCAAAAAAGTGTTTCAGCGCGTATTCGATCCACGGGCGGGGGTAATCCGTGACCTCGGTGATCTTCGGTTCTCCCAAGTTCAAGGGTTGCACCTCGCCCGTTGCCAACGCCCGTTGCCACTCCTTCCACGCCGTCAACACGCGCCCATCGCCGGTCAAATAGGCCAGCTTTCTGCGATAGGCGTGTTGCCCGCGCTCGTGATAGCGATACTGAAACGCGATATCGCCCCACGCGGGCCGCACGACGCCCACGGGGGCCAGATTCAAGAGAAATGTCCCCATCCCCCGGTAAAACGGATTGCGTTCCAAGTGCAGCTCCGGAAGGGTCATCGCAACGTAGAGCGACGTGGCGACCAAAGAATAGAACTTCCAAGTGCTGTAAGACGCGCCTTCGTTCCATCCCTCGTCCGGCCCAAACCCCGTGCCCACGCCCGTGATATAGTGCAGGCCGAGTTCCAAAAAACGCCGTGCAACACGCGAATGCTCTGCAACTGCCAGCGCGCCTGACAGCGTCCAAGTGATATTTTCCCACGCATGAGAAGTCGGCGCCACGGCGATGCCCTTTGCGCGAACCTCGCCTCTGTGCAACCAGGAATAGTCATTCATCGTATGCGCGATGCGCCAGTCCAGTGCTTGGATGATCGCCTCGCGCTCATCGTCGGAGAGGATGGGGTAGAGCCAGTCGAAGCACACGCCCATAAACTCCGTGATTTTCGTACAGAACTTTTCGCCCTTCCCAAGGCCCTCGGGCGAGGAATATCCCCCGGGGCGATAACGCGCCATCGCCGACAATCGGCTTTTCATCGCGAGGTACTTTTCCTCGCCCGTGAGCAGATACGCAAAAGCCATGTTCGCGAGCAACTGCGCGTATTCGGGATAGATGTACGGGAACGCAAAAGGCCCCACATCCGCATCGGACGCTGGAAAATCCACAAACCAATCGGCCTTCAAGGTCTCGTCCGCGAGGCGGATCGCCTGCCGTGCGATCTCCGCACATTCCACATCCTCGGCTTGAAGCGCGCGCAGCGCGTGCAGATTCTCGGGCGTGAAAATGATCCGCGGATGCCCGCTCACCGGCCGTTCTATCGCCGTGCGATCCCAGGCGACTGCCTCGGACGAGAGTTCAAAACTCCTCACCGCACCCGCGCGTTCCCGAGCTGTTCCCGCATCGTAAATCACCCGCCAGAACCACTTGCGCGCGCCCGTCAAGACCGGAAGCGCGTTGTAAAAATTGTACGGCGTCCGCTTCACGTCCACGACCGGATCTTTCAAATCGGGCGTGCGTCCAATCAGCAATCGAAACCTCCGTCCTGCCGGCAACGGCCCTTGGGGGATGATATTCGGATCAAACGGCCAACTCAACCTGGGCGGATTCACCTCGCACACCTGACCATCTGCGGGCCGAAATCCCAGGTAGCGCGGATAAATATGCCGCTCGTCCATCCCCACCCGGTCCGCAGAACCGACGTTAATTGACGCATCCATAGCGATTCTCCCAGTGAAATTTCAACTCGGTGAACGATAAAGCGAACCCAAATGTGTCGCAACTCAAAACCCGCGCGGCGATCCGGGAATGTGTGAAAACCAAAAAATCCTTGAGGAAATGGCAAACCCCGAGTATGATGAAAATTAAAACACTCACCACTGGGAATCCTATGAGACAAATAGCCGCGCTCGGGAAAAATTACCTCGCCATGGCCAGCCGAAACGCGCTGCGGTATCCGAGCTATTCCGCGATCAAACTCTTGGGATTGGCTCTTGGCATGGCGTGCGCGATTCTGCTCGTGGTTTATATTCGCCATGAGTTGAGCTACGATCGCTTTCGCCCCGAAGCGGCGCGCACCTATCGCGTGATGAAACAAATCCGACACGCAAATGGCAGGATCGCATGGCACAGCGGGCAACAAGGGCCACTGGCGACCGTATTGCCCGAAGAATTTCCCGAGGTGGAAAGCGCGGTCCGGTTTTGGGGCGGTACGCGCCATGTGCAATACCGGAAAATGGCGGCGTCACACATGTTCTGGCTCAGCGATCCCAATGTGTTGGCGTTTTTCGGAATCGAGATGTTGGCGGGCGATCCCCAAACCGCGTTGCGAGAGCCGTTTTCCGTCGTGGTGACAGAGCCGGTCGCGCGGAAGTTTTTCAGCGATGCCGATCCGATGGGCAAGGTGATTACCGTCGATCACAATCTGTTCGGCGGCGAATACCAGATCGCGGGCGTGATTCGGGAAGCCCCGCGCAACTCGCGCTTTCAGTACGAATTTATCACGGCCACCATGCCACAGGGCGTTCGGCAGCGCAGGTCTTGGGATCACTGGCTGCCGCCCTCGTACTCGCGCCCGGCGAATACGTACTTGCGCCTCAAACCCGGGGCCGATCCCGAAAGCGTCGCCCAAAAACTGCTGGGCTTGGTCGATCGATACGCGGAAATCGCGGAAGACGAAACCGAGACCGCGCGCTATTACCTGCATCCCATCACGCGCATGCACCTGTATTCCAAAGCCGATATGCCGGGGTTTGTGGGCGATGCCGGAAGGCCTTACAAAGACATTTGGCAAATTTATCTGCTCGGCTCGGTGGGGGCCTTCATCTCGCTCATCGCTTGCATCAACTTTACGAATCTATCCACGGCCCGCTCCGCCAACCGAGCCAAAGAAGTGGGCATGCGAAAAGTAGTGGGGGCGCATCGCGGGGATCTGATCGCGCGATTTTTGGGCGAATCCCTGCTGTTATCCCTCCTCGCCGCGGTCGTGGCCCTCGGCGTGGTCTATCTCGCGTTGCCCTGGTTCAGCACTTTTGTGCGCGAAGACCTGACGCTGGATGGCAACATAGCGGTTTGGGTTTTGGGGATCGCCCTGGTTGTCGGGTTGGTTTCGGGGACCTACCCCGCCCTATATCTCTCTGCGTTCCAGCCAGCAACCGTCTTGAAAGTCGGAGCGATCAAAGCCGGGGCGGGGCAGGCCCGCGTGCGAAAAGGGCTGGTGATCTTGCAATTTGCGATTTCGATAGCCCTGGTCATCGGGACGCTCATCGCGGCCGATCAGATGCGCTTGGTTCGGGAAAAGGATTTGGGATTTAACAAAGATGAGGTCGTAGTCGCATCCATATTCCAACATGATCGACACTTGCGCGGCGGGGGGCAGTTGCAAAAACGACATCTCCAAGTGCGAGCGGCTTTTTCCCGACATCCGAGCGTCTCAACCGCGGCGGCGACCTCTGATTTGCCGGGGCATAGCTGGCCCCGCCGCGAGTGGTTTTTTCCCGAAGGCGATCGAGACCGAGGCGTTGAAGTGCGCGTTTTTGGCGCGGACGAGGCGTTTTTGGATTGCTACGACATTCCCCTCGTGGCCGGGCGAAATTACGACCGGGCGTACGCGGAGCGGGCGTGGGAGAGACGCGGCAAACCGGGCGAGTTGTTCGTCTTGAACGAAACCGCCGCGGCGGTATTTGGTTGGACAGATCCGGTGGGCAAGGTGCTGACATCGCACGTTCGGAAAGGGCGGGTGATCGGCGTCGTAAGGGATTTTCACTTTCGGCATCTCTACGAGCCTATCGAGCCGTTGGTCATCACGGCGGCGTGGTATCGGTTGAGCCACCTCTCCCTGCGGATTCAGCCGCAAGGGGTGGCCGAAACAATGGCGTTTTTAGAACGCACCTGGTCGCGGTTCATGCCGAGTCGCCCGCCCGAGATCGCATTTGCAGAGGACCGACTGGAACGCTGGTATCGAGACGATCGGCGCGTCGGGCAGATATTCCGCGCGGCATTTGCCATCGCGATTTTGGTCGCGTGTTTGGGATTGTTTGGGTTGGCGGCATTTACCGCCGAGCAACGGACAAAAGAGATCGGCGTCCGCAAAGTGATGGGCGCGTCGGTTTGGCAGGTGGTGGTGATGTTGTCGTGGGAATTTGTCGCGCTGGTCGGGGTGGCAAATCTGATCGCTTGGCCGGTGATTTATCTTGCGATGGATCGCTGGTTGCAACATTTTGCCTATCGGATCGAACTGACTGCCGCGCCCTTTGTGCTCGGCGGCCTGCTATCCCTTGGCATCGCGCTGTCGACCGTGAGCGCCCAAGCGTGGAAAGCCGCCCGTGCAAATCCCGTTGTGACATTGCGGTGTGAATGATACATTGAACGCGCTTCGCACTGGCTTTTTGTGACGGTACTTTTTAATTTTTTCACCTTAACCGGTTCTTAACATTCATTGTAAAAGGAGGATTCAAAGATGGATAAAGGAAATCAAAATGAAGCACAGACACGCGCAAGTGAGGTCGCAAAAGATATCATAGCAGAACTCGATCACTTCAAGATCGATTACCAAACCAGTGGTCCTATTGCTACACCACCCAAAACACGCGCCGAACTGACAGTAATTGATTCAGGCATAAAGAGTCAGGCCATTGTTGAACAACACATGCGCGAGTTGGGAAATGAACCCTTTATTGCCTATGTCAAATGCCTCCTACTCCAAGATCAAACAGAGATCTATTTTATTATTTGCCGTAATTATACACCGCCTGCACGTCAAAATCCTCAAAAAGCCAATAGCTGGTTTGTCAGTTACAAAAGCCCTCTTGGTCAGGTGGTCACTGCCCTTTTAGATCAGCAAATTCCTGTGAAAGGACGCAACTATCAAGTTCTTGAAAAGACGATCTTTAAGCCGGTAAAGTCCGAAGGGAAATGGGATGGAATTGATAACCAATTCAATTTGCAAAAAGGCCATATTTCAGCCGAATCTCTCCGTCAACTTATAGAATTGTTCACTCCTTCCGAGTTTGGAGAATGTGCTATGGATTTGGGATTGCGGGGAAAATTCCGTCAACTTATAGAATTGTTCACTCCTTCCGATAAAGAGGAATTGGATGAAGAAGAAGCACGCAAAGCAAGTGAAGAAGCAACGACATTGGAAGAGCTCCGAAAGCGTGAAAAAGTGCGTCAGCGGAGTGAGCGGAGAGCGATCCGACAAAAATTGGAATTGATCGATAGACCAATTCTCGACCGAGATCAGGATGAGATATTTCGCCTTCCATTGGGGTCACAGATTATCCTCACAGGGGCCCCTGGTACAGGAAAAACAACCACGCTTGTTAAGCGTATTTCACAAAAGTCCAGAAAAGAGTTTCTCGCCGAGGATGAAAAAAGATTTCTGAAACAGGAAAAAATTAACCAACTGTTTGAGCAAGACAAACAATGGGTTATGTTCACGCCTAGCGATCTTCTAAAGGGCTACCTCAAAGAAGCCATGAACAAGGAAGGAATTGCAGAACCCAATATCGAGTCGTGGGAAACCAGGCAAACCCGCCTTGCCCGAACGGGTTGCTTGGATATACTCAAAGTGAGTGCCGATAGTAAAGGTTTGTTCCGGTTGGGGAGCGATGAAATTCTTGCAAGAACTCAGAACCGGTGGTTGATACAATACACCAAGCGATTTGAGAAGTATGTGCGGGAAACAATCTGGAAAACCTGCCGCGAAGTGATGAGAACGCTCCGAAAAAACAAAACCAACCCAGAGTTACTAAGTAGGTTGAAAAGCATCACTGGTAAATACGCTCAAGAAGCCCTTGCCAACACAGACAAGCAAGTTGAGTTTGTAGATGAACTTGCCAAACTTCAACCCATTTTTGAGAAATTGCGTGAAGATCTAAAGAAAGACATGGAAAAGCTCACCGATAAAGTTATCGAAAAAAAGGGAGTTCTAAAAGCCGTCGTTGAGTTACAAAAAAAAGAATCAAATTCGGAGACTGCCGCAATGACTTCGGAAGTGGAAGACGAGGACGAGGGTGAATCCCTTGAAGACTTTGAAGGAATATCTGCTTTGAAGCGAAGCCATGCGGAACAATACCAACGTGTTCAAGCGGTAAACGGCATTAAGCTAGCTATTGCTTGGTATGTCGAATGGCTGGCAAGAGACAGGAAAAGCACACAGAGCAAAAAGTATTCGCCAATTATTCAATGTGTGGAATCAGTACTTGAGGATCAACGTGTAGCCACAGCATTTGGTAAGGAAAAAACGCTTGTCGAATTGGGCAAGAGGCATTTGGATCTACGGTCTATAAGCCCATTGACGAAGGGTTATGAAATCCTATTGAATCGGATACCAACATATTACAACGGATTTCGTCGGATGCTACTTCGAGAAAAGAGTACTTATCTAAAAGCCGACCACACAGCAGATATCCGAGAGAACAAGCTTTCTCGATTTGAAGTTGATCTGTTAATTTTTTTTGTGCTAAAAAATGCGCGATCGATCTTTAACCGCCATAGAAACCTACTTTCCGTCCCCGTGCTTCCAAATCCGATTCTCGCAAATATTCGTGAAGAATATAGAGTCCAGGTACTCGTTGATGAAGCCACTGATTTTTCATCTCTGCAACTGGGATGTATGTTTTTCCTCTCACACCCGATAGTCAATTCATTTGTGCTTTCGGGCGATCCCATGCAGCGCGTAACGAATCACGGACTAGCAGATTGGCAAGAGTGTGATCTGTTTCTAAAAAATTTTACAACGCGCACGCTGGACAAAAACTATCGGCAAAGTGCCAGATTATTGCAGATCGCAAAAAAACTCTATGTTCATATCATAAAAAAGGAAGCTCCCTTCCAGACTGTATATGAAGAAAACAAAAATGATCCTCCCCCTTTGCTATTTAATGCCAAGAAGGATCGAGATGCACTGGCTGAATGGCTGGCTGAACGCATTTCTGAAATCTACGAAATCCATGAAAATCGCCTGCCATCCATCGCTATCTTCGTACCCGAGGAGTCAGATATTGAACCTCTCTATGACACTTTGGTAGCTCCTCTCAATTCTCGTGCCTTTGAACTCGACAAGTGCATTGATGGAAAAGTCGGCGACGGTGAAAAGATTCGCATCTTCAGCGTCAAATACATCAAAGGTCTCGAGTTTCAAGGCGCGTTTTTGGTAGATGTGGATGAGATTCAGCGAAACAGCCCTGATCTTATAGACAAATATCTTTACGTGGGACTGACCCGAGCAGCGGAATTTCTGGGCATTACTTACAACGAAAGATTTCCATCCCGCCTGAGAGTCGTTCAAGACGAATTTCACACTTCAGACTGGAACGACTATATAAGCTGATCGCTCCCTACTATTATTCATCGTATTCATCGACAACAAAACCTATAATGCAAGAAGCGATCCGCTTTCCCTCTTTGCCTTTCTCTCCAGAATTTCGGTTTTTCTCATGCACTATCACCTCGCACAACTGAAGGCGTTTTGCGACGCGCATCCGATTGAGGCCAAGGTTTTGATCGTCCCCGCGATGAGCGTGGGGCACGATCTGGCGATGGGGCTTGCGGCTGCGGGGCATTCGTGGATGAACTTGCAGATCGAGACGCCGCGCAGTCTGGCTGAAAGGGATGTGGGCGCGTTGCTCGTCGCCGAGGGCTATTCGCGCTTTGCCCAAGATGCGGATTTGTTCTGGCTGGACGAAATGATTCCCCGTGCCGTGCGCGGCGTGGATGATGAGTATTTCGCCCGGCAGGCCACCGCGCTCACGCGACCTTTTTTGCGAACCCTGCACGTTTTGCGGGCGGCGGGTTTGGAACCCGAGTCGCTTTCTGGAGAAGGCGGGCGGCACCAGTTGTTGCAACGCCTGTATCGGGCGTATTGCGCGGCGTTTGAACGCGATCAGCTCTACGACAACGCGGTGTTGTATCGGCGCGCATCGGAGCATCTCAACCCCTCGACGCGACCGGTCCACCACGCGATCTTGGACGAAACGCCCTTGCCGAAACTGGCGTTTTTGTACGTGAAAAAGCGATCGCAGGGGCGGATCTGGCGCATCGGCCGCGAGCGGGCAAATGCGCCGTCGCACAGTGCTGCCGCGCGTTTTGCCGAAGTACCCCTCCCCGATGTTAAAGGCGATATCGGCGCGGGGGGAACATCGGAATTGCGGCCCGCAGATGCGGCTCGGATTCGGTTGTGCGAGACCGTGGGCACAGAGACGGAAATTCGCGCCGTACTGCGCGAGATACGGTCAAACGCCATACCGCTGGATGCCGTCGAAATCGCCTATACCGCGCAAGTGCCGTACTTGAGCCTGCTATGCGATGCGGTTGGGCAATTTGGCTTGCGCGCCACATTCGCCGAGGGCATGCCGGTTGCGACCACCCAAACGGGGCGGGCATTGGCGGGTTTTTATCGCTGGCTGGGCGCGGGATGTCCCGCGGATGACCTGATCGCGATGTACCGCGCGGGCCTGATCGCGTCTGAAAATCCAATGGCAACCGTCATTCGCCAAGCGCGCATTCGCGGCGAGCATCCGAATTATTTTGCCGCGCTCGACAAATTGAATGCCGACCTACAAGCGCGGCGGGATGATGACGACACGAGACGGGTGACGCGCGGGGAAATCGAAGCCGTTGTCGAAGAGCTGAAACGCCTGTTCGATTTGATCCCCCGCGGATCAAAGGTACCCCTCGGCGCGTTGGTCGATGCGGGGTTGCAATTTCTCGCGCACTTTGCAAAAGCCAAAGACGATGAGGCACTCGCGGCCCTGTCGGATCGCCTGTGCCATGTGGCCCAATCCGCACGCCGCAAAGCCCCTATGCGCCGATTGGCGAATCGCTTGGCCGAATGCGTCGCCAACCTGTCTTTCAAATCCGAAGCGGCCAAACCCGGGCACCTCGCCATCGCGCCGCTCGCACGGGCGGGATATACCCATCGCCCGCGTATTTACGTGGTGGGCATGGACGAAGGCACTTTCCCGGGCGGTGCGACAGAGGATCCGATGTTGCTCGATGGCGAGCGTTCCGGCGTATCGGATGAACTGGAATTGCGCCGCACGCGGCCCGCCGAGCAAGTGTATCACCTGCTCCGCGTGTTGGACATGGCGCCCGGCAACGTGACGTTGTCGTCCTGTCAGCGCAGTTTGTCCGATGGCCGAGAGCGTTATCCGGCCGCGCTTTTTCAGCACGCAGCCGAACAGATGGCGATTGACCCCATCCCCCTCGCCCAGGTTTTTCCCGATGACGCGGCGCAGGCATTGGACGATACGGACCTCTTGCTGTCGCACTACCCCTTTGCCGAATACACGGCCCTTGTCAACCGCGCATTCCCCCATCTCGTTTCTGGGCAAAAGGCGCGACGGGCACGCGAATGGCGCGGGTTGACGACGCACGACGGCTGGCTCGGCGAGCCTACCCCCGAACTGGCGATCACAGAGGGCATCTTTTCCGCCTCGAGATTGGAGACGCTGGCGCGGTGTCCCTATCGCTACTTTTTGAGCTATGTGCTCGGCATTCGGCCCATCGAGGAAACCGAAGCCGATCCCACGCGCTGGCTCGACCCCTTGGCGTACGGCGCGCTGTTGCACCGCTTATTTCACAAATTTATGCAAACCCTGAAAGCACGCGGGGAACGGCCCGACCGCGAACGACACGGGGCATTGATTCAAACCCTCCTCGAACGCGAAATCGAGACCTACGAAAAAATCCACCCGGTCGAACACCAAGCCGCGTATCGCGCAGACGTCAAACGCCTCTCGCAAGCCGCGCAGGTGTTTTTGGCCGTCGAAGCCGAGCAAAAAGACGCCGACCCCATCGGCTTTGAAGTCAGCTTTGGATTTGGCGAATCGGGCGGTCTAAACAGCGGAGAACCCATCGCGCTCGCGTTGTCAGAAGATGTGAAATTTCGCATCCGAGGGCGCGTCGACCGCATCGACCGCGTGGGAGATGGCTTTGCGATTTGGGATTACAAGACGGGATCGATGGCGCGATACGACGAACGGGATTTGCTCAAACGCGGCACGCATCTGCAATGGGCTTTGTACGCCCATGCCTTGGAGGCGGTACTCAAACGACAAAACGAACTCGGCCGCGTGCAAACATCGGGCTACGTTTTTCCCGGCGACAGGGAACACGGGCGCAGGCTTTCAGACGCGCCGCCCGCCTCGGAACGCCTCGCCGATGTGCTGCGGCCCTTGCTCGAACTGGTGGACGAGGGCGGCTTTTTTCACATCCAAAAAGACCGGGAATGCGATTACTGCGCGTACAATCGCGTCTGCGCCAATGAGCGGATGGACGCCAAAGCCCTCGCCGATGTACGGGAGACCATGGCCGACCATGGCGATTTCACCCCGCTATTAGACAGCTTAAATCGCTGGATGGGGATATAGGGCGGAGCGCAGAATCTGTTTTCCCCTGACGAGCAGGCTTGGGCGTAAAACAGTTTGCATCGGTATTCTCCCAAGTGAAAATCAATGGTTCATCGTCACGGTGGCAAAAAATAAAGGGATTGGCGAAAAGTGATGGTGCGCGGTTGGCGTTGGGTATAGTCACGCGAGTAATCATAGCCGAGCACATTGGCGCGGTTGAGCAAATTGTTGACCGCGAGAGGCTTTGTTGCATAAATAGGTATAAGCTCCTGGTTGAGGGATTGCAAAAAGACAGGCTCCTTCGTAGATTGGGGGCGAGTGGGGGACCATCTCCAAATGGGAGAGGTTGTGATGAAACTCGCACGGCTGGGTGACTGGCAGGCAAAAGTGATGACTGAGAAGGTGCAGAAGTTCGGGGGGGCGTTTCGGCCCTTTGCCCTGTTGCTGATGTGCGCGCTCGTTGCGGCATCGGTGGCGTGGGGGGGCTTTCGGGAGGGCAAGGATGCGTATGACCGCGGGGACTACGCGACTGCACTGGCGGAGTTGCAACCGCTCGCCGCGCAAGGCCATGCGGAGGGGCAGTATCAACTCGGGTTAATGTATTACTATGGCTATGGCGTGAAAGAAGACGATGCAGAGGCGGTCAAGTGGTTCCAAAAGGCCGCCGATCAAGGCCATGCGATGGCGCAGAACCACCTCGGCGACATGTATTACTTTGGATATGGCATAGCGGAAGACGATGCGGAGGCGGTCAAGTGGTTCCAAAAAGCCGCAGCGCAGGGCTATGCCGAAGCCCTGTTCAACCTCGGCGTGATGTACACCAAGGGATTTGGGGTCGCAAAAGACGATGCGGAGGCCCTGAAGTGGTTTCGCAAGGCCGCGGAGGAAGGCCATGATGCGGCCCAATTCAGCTTGGGCGCGATGTATTCAGACGGGCATGGCGAGGCGGAGAAAGATGTAGATGAGGCCATGAAGTGGTTTCGCAGAGCCGCGGCTCAGGGCTATGCCAAAGCGCAGTACCTCTTGGCCTATATGCATGAGAACGGGACCGAGGTGCCGAAAGACTTGGTGGAAGCGCACAGGTGGTACACCCTCGCCGAAGCGCGGGGGGAAATCATCGCCGGGTACAAACGCGCCGAACTCGCCGAGAAGCTGACCGATGCCCAACTCGCGGAAGCCAAGCGCATGGCGCGCGATGGGCTAAAAGCCGAGGACTTTACGCTGTGGACGCCCGCGGGCGAGCGGTTCAAGCTTTCGGAAAACGTCGGCAAACCCATCTTCCTCAACTTCTGGACGACGTGGTGCCCGCCCTGCATCGCCGAAATGCCGGACATGGAAAAGCTGAAACAGACCTTGGGCGACTCGGTGCAGATCGTGGGGATCAACCTACAAGAATCGCCTGCCACTGTGCGGAGGTTCATCCAAAATCGCGGCTTTACCTGGACGTTTCTCCTCGATCCGCGGCGCGAAGTGGGCAATGCGTACAATGTCAAGGGCATCCCGGTCTCGCTTTTTCTCGATACCAACGGCAGCATCGTCCATCGCTTCAACGGCGCGCGGGACTACGAGACATTCTTAGAAGCGGCGCGACAGGCGATGGGGAAAGCGCCTACCGAGGAACACAGATAAACGCGGGTGGGCCTTGTCCCCGCGGTTGACAAAACGGGATAAATTGGGTATGTTTTTCGGCTTTCGCAACGCATTGTCGAGACATTTTTACGCGGGTCGTCAAAGACGGGAGCGGGCATGATCGGCAGCATGACGGGGTTTGGCAAGGGCGTGGCAGAAGGGGAAGTCGGACGCGCGATCGTGGAAGTTCAATCCGTGAACGGACGGTACGGGGATGTGGTCGTACACATCCCCCGTTCTTTGTCTGAACTCGAATCGCGCATCAAAGAACGGGTTTTGTCGGTCTTTTCGCGGGGGCGGATCAACGTGAACGTCTCCTTGCAGAGCAACGTGCCGGAGCAGGGGTTGCCCGTGCTCAAGGCCGAGGTGTTGGCCGCCTATCTCAAGGGGATGGAGGACATCCGCGCACAGGGCGAGTTGTCGGGCGAGGTCGATGTGATGCAGGTCGCGAAGTTGCCGCACGTGTTTGCGTTTGAAGTTCCAGAAATCGATGTCGCCGGCCTGTGGAACGCGGTGTCTGACGCGCTGGATCAGGCCCTGTCCGCGTGCCGGGCCATGCGCTGGGCAGAGGGGGAGAAACTCGCCCGAGATTTTCGAGAACGCATCGGTGTGATCGAGAACTTGATCGCGCAGGTCGAGGCATTGGCCCCCGGGCGCGTAGAGGCGATTCGCAAGCGGTTAGAGGAAAAATTGGCGCGATTCACAATGCCCGAACAGGTCGATGAAAACAGGCTGATGATGGAAATTGCCCTGTTGGCCGAACGCAGCGACATCACCGAAGAGTGCGTGCGCTTTCACAGCCACAACGCGCAATTTCTCGACATGCTCGACCGCGGAGAAGCGGTTGGGCGGCGGCTCAATTTTCTGTTGCAAGAAATGCTCAGAGAAGCCAACACAATGGGCGCGAAGGCAGGGGATGCGGACATCGCGCATGCGGTCGTGGCGATCAAAGAAGAGATCGAAAAACTCAAGGAACAGGTACAAAATATTGAATGATCACGCCCGTACATTGCGCCGACAATTGGGCGATGATCCCGCGGCTTTTGCGGTGGTCGTCGCCGGGCCATCCGGCGTTGGGAAAACGTCGATGTGCCAAGGGGTTTTGCGTGCGGATCCCAAGGTGCAACGGTGCGTGACGACCACGACTCGCCCGCAACGCGCTGGCGAAGTCGATGGGGTGTCGCGCCATTTTGTGAGCGTGACCGAGTTCGAGGCGATGAAAGCGCGGGGCGATTTTGTCGAATGCGCCGAGGTGTATGGGCATCATTACGGCGCGACATTCGACGCGGTCGCAAGGGCCTTGAATGGCGGGCAGGTGATGTTGATGGATGTGGATGTGCAAGGCGTGGCAAATTGGCGAGCGGTGCTGAAAGACCGCTGCGTCACGGTGTTCGTGTTGCCGCCCTCTGTCGATGTGCTCGCCGAGCGATTGGCCGTGCGGCAAACAGAAGGCGCGGTCGCGTACGGCAGGCGGATGGAAAACGCCAGGTTTGAACTTTCACAGGCAAAAAA
The DNA here is from genome assembly GCA_965242535.1 of Candidatus Latescibacterota bacterium. GTDB lineage: Bacteria > Latescibacterota > UBA2968 > UBA2968 > UBA2968 > VXRD01. The sequence goes on along the minus strand of OZ251458.1, from coordinate 1,056,255 downwards.
CAGCGATTATCTCGTCGTCAACGACGTGTTGGAAAATGCCATTGCAGATTTGCAGGCCATTATCCGCGCCGAGAAGCGGCGTACGCAACGGGTCAATTTTTGAAAGGAGTGTGGGATGCCAAACGTGTTTTTCACCGAGGAATTGACAGATGAGGGCATGAACCCCTACGCGGCGGTGTTGTTGGCGTCGCGGGAGGCGCGCAGGCTCAATAAGAACCGCTTGCTCGCGGCCGTGCCCGAGGGCAAAGAAAAAATTACGACCATCGCGCTGAAGCGCGTTGTGGGCAAAAAAATTCAGGTGCGCCATGCTGGTGGGAAAGCGGATTCTGCTGGGCGTTAGCGGCGGCATTGCCGCGTACAAAAGCGTCTCCCTGCTGCGCTTGTTGCAAAAAGCAGGCGCCGAGGTGCGCGTGGCGATGACGCGAGCGGCACAGAAGTTCGTGCAACCGCTCACGTTTGAAGCCCTGTCGCGCCACCGGGTCTATGCGGATTTGTTTCCCGAATCCGGCGATCCGGATGTGGTGCACGTGCAGTTGGGCAAGTGGGCGGATTTGGTCCTCATCGCGCCCGCCACCGCGGATTTCATCGGCAAAATGGCGCGCGGCTCCGCAGACGATGTGTTGACCTGCGCGCTGTTGGCGACAGAGGCCCCGGTTGTGATCGCGCCTGCGATGGAGTCGCAGATGTGGGAACACCCCGCGGTTCGGGACAATATTCGCACGTTGCGAAATCGCGGTTGCGAAATGGTCGCGCCGGGCGAAGGGCCGCTCGCGTCCGGCGCGCAGGGCATCGGGCGCTTGGCCGAACCGGAGGAGATCGCAGAAGCGGTCGACGCGATGGTGGGGGCCGCGCAATCGCTCAAAGGACGCCGCGTTGTCGTGACCGCGGGCCGGACCGAGCAACCCATCGATCCGGTGCGCTTTATCACCAACCGATCCACGGGCAAAATGGGCTATGCAATAGCCGAACGCGCGCGGCGCAGGGGCGCGGAGGTCGCGTTGATCAGCGGGCCGACGGAACTGGCAGTTCCCACGGGCGTGCGGGTCGAATCCATTCGCACGGTCGCAGAGCTAAAGGCCGCGACGATTCGCGCATACGAAAGGGCAGACGCGCTGATTATGACCGCGGCAGTGCTCGATTTTCGGCCCGAGCAGGTGGCGGAATCGAAGATCAAAAAACGCGATGGCGGCCTGTCGCTCCGGCTGTTGCCCAATGAGGATTTTTTGATTCCCTTGGGCGAAAACAAGGGCGAGCGGGTCGTTATCGGCTTTGCGATGGAAACGGACGACGCGCTGGCAAATGCCCGCAAAAAGCTCGCGGAGAAGCATCTCGATTTGATCGCGTTGAACGAATTAAATGTGGAAGGCGCGGGATTTGCGGTCGATACGAATGTCGTCACCCTGATCGAACCGCACCGCGACGCGGTCGCCTTGCCGCTGATGTCCAAACGCGAGGTGGCGGATCGCATTTTGGACTGGCTCGTTTCGCATTGGGAGAACGCCCGTGGATGAATCCCCGGATCTTTTGGAAACCCTGTCGCTCGCCCGCGATTTTTTGGCGCGGGAAATCCCCGGCCCGATCCCCCGGGCGGCGGTGGATGATCGGGACGACGATCCCTCGGCCCAAAAGGTTTCACCGGGTTTGGCCGCGGCAGAGGTGGACGATCAAGGCGGCGATCCCCTGGCCCTTTTGGCCGCGGAGGCGAGTGCGTGTCAAAAATGTGGCTTGGCACAAACGCGGATGTCGGTCGTGTTTGGCAGCGGGCGGGCGGATGCGGACTTGGTATTTGTCGGCGAGGCGCCAGGCGCGGAAGAAGACCGGCAAGGCGTGCCGTTTGTGGGCGCGGCCGGGCAATTGTTGACGCGCATGATCGAAGCGATAGACCTCGCGCGGGAAGACGTGTACATCGCCAATATCGTCAAGTGCAGGCCGCCGAATAACCGCGATCCCAAGCCGGATGAAATCGCCGCGTGCCGGCCCTATTTGGAACGACAACTCGAACTCATCGCGCCGGTCGTGATCTGCACGTTGGGCAGGTTTGCCGCGCAAACCCTGTTGCAGACCACCGAGTCGATTGGGCGATTGCGGGGAAGGGTTTTCGACCGCTATGGCGCCAAGGTAGTGCCCACGTATCACCCGGCCGCGCTGTTGCGAAATCAGCAGTGGAAACGCCCGACTTGGGAAGATTTGAAACTCGTGCGAAAACTTTGCGATGGAACGGAAATTTGATGGCGTCCCAAAATGCGACATCGAGCACTGTGGAACGCGCCTTGCCCCAAGCCGTGGATGTGGAACGCGCGGTGTTGGGGGCGATGCTGATCGACAACATGGCGATCAACCGCGTGACCGAGGTCTTGGGCGATGAAACCGCGTTTTACCACACGCCGCACCGCAGGGTGTACGCGGCGATTCAAAACTTGTCCGAGCAGGGCGAGCCGGTCGACCAAGTGACCCTGACCGAGGCCCTGTCGCGGCGCGGGCAACTCGACGCGGTGGGCGGCGCGGTTTTCATCGCGGAACTGGCAGGCGAAATGGCGACCGCGGCCAATGCGGAATACCACGCGCAAATCGTGTTGGAAAAGGCGCAACGGCGGCGGTTGATCGACGCGGCGACGCAGACCATTGCCGAGAGCTATGAGGAAACCGAGAATGTGCGCGAGTTGATCGACCGCGCCGAGCAACGGGTTTTTCAAATTGCCGAGGGCGAATTGGGCAAAGGCGTGCGGCCCCTCTCGGCGGCGATTGCCGAGGCGTTTGTCGCCATCGAACGCGCGCACGAACACCCCGGCGCGCTGACCGGCGTGACCACGGGCTATACGGAATTGGACGAGATCACCGCGGGCCTGCAAGCGTCCGACCTGATCATCTTGGCGTCTCGCCCCTCGATGGGCAAAACCGCGCTGACCCTGTGCATGGCGCGCAATGCCGCGATCAAGGGCGATGTGCCCGTGCTGTACTTTTCGTTGGAAATGTCGACCGAGCAACTCGCACAGCGGTTGTTGTGCGCCGAAGCGCGCGTGAGTTCGCACCGCTTGCGAACCGGCAGGCTGTCCGAAGAGGAGTGGCAACGCCTGTCCGAGTGGACGGGCAAGTTGCTCGACGCGACCCTGTACATCGACGACACGCCCGCGATTTCCGTGATGGAGTTGCGGGCAAAAGCGCGGCGCGCCAAGGCCGAATACGATATCGGGTTGATCTTCGTCGATTATTTGCAGTTGATGACCGCGTCTGAAAATTTCGGCAACCGCGAACAGGAAATCGCCTATATTTCGCGCTCCCTCAAAGCCTTGGCCAAAGAGTTGGAGGTTCCGTTGGTGGCGTGCGCGCAGTTGTCCCGCGCCGTGGAAAGCCGCACGGACAAACGCCCGCAACTGTCCGATTTGCGCGAAAGCGGTTCGCTCGAGCAAGACGCGGATGTGGTGATGTTTCTCTTTCGCCCCGAGGTGTACGGCATCGCCGATGAAGAGGGCAACGCGCAAGAAGGCGTGGCCGAGGTCATTTTGGGCAAGCAGCGCAGCGGCCCGATTGGCAATGTTTTTCTGTCCTTTGTGGGCGAGTATCTCCGCTTTGAAGAACCCGAACTCTACCGAGAGTTTTCCTAAACGCAATTCCGCGCGAAAATTCCCTAGTTGACCGGGTTTACGGCGCGTAATTGTCCAACTCCCGTTTTACCACAGGCGCGAGGAAGTACAGCCCCAGCAGGTTGGGGATGGCGACCGTGAAGATCAGCGCGTCCGACAAGTCGATCAGCGCGCCGAGGTCGACGCTGGAGCCGATCACCACGAACGCGCAAAAAAAGACCTTGAAGCCGAGGTCTGTTGCGCGGCTCTCGCCCGCGAGATAGGTGAACGCCTTGAGGCCGTAATACGCCCACGCGATCATCGTGGAATACGCGAACAACAAGGCCGCGAGGGCCAAGGGCACGGGCGACCAGGAAAGCGTCGAGGCAAACGCCCGCGTGGTCAGTTCGATTCCGCTCACGTCGCTGCCGGCAAGCGCGGAATCGTACACGGTGGTCGCGATGACCAACGCCGTCATGGTGCAGATCACGACGGTGTCGATAAACGGCTCCAGCAAGGCCACGAATCCCTCGCTCACCGGCTTTGGCGTGCGTGCGGTCGCGTGCGCGATAGCCGCGCTGCCCAGCCCGGCTTCGTTGGAAAATACCGCGCGGCGAAACCCGTGGATGAGCACGCCCAACGCGCCGCCCGCGATGCCTTCGGGGGAGAACGCGCCGTTCCAAATCGCCACCAGCGCGCCGGGCAAGCGGTCCGCGTTGAGACCGATAACCACCAGTGCCATGGCGATGTAGAGCAATGCCATCGCAGGCACCAACTTCGACGTGGTGTTGGCGATGGACTTGATCCCGCCGACGATGACCACGCCGACGAGAACCGCCAGCGCGACGCCGACCAGCCAGGCATTGTCGGACAAGAAGCCGATGTTTGCCACGTCGAGGAAGATCGCGGTGGCTTGGTTGGACTGGAACATGTTGCCGATGCCCATGCAGCCGATGACGATGCTCGCCGCGTAGAAAATCCCGAGCACTTTGCCGAGCCTCGGCCAGTGCAGATCCGCTAACCCGCGTTCCAAATAGTACATCGGCCCGCCCGAGACCGACCCGTCGGGATTGTCCCTGCGGTAGCGCACCCCGAGCGTGCATTCGGCAAATTTGGTGGACATGCCGAGCAGGCCCGCGACGATCATCCAAAACGTCGCGCCCGGCCCGCCGATAGAGATCGCCACCGCGACATTGGCGATGTTGCCCACGCCCACCGTGCCGGACACCGCCGTGGTGAGGGCCTGAAATTGCGAGATTTCCCCCGGATCATCTGGATCCTTGTACCGGCCCGACACGATGCGGACCGCTTGGGCAAAGCCGCGGATGTTGACAAAGCGCGAATAGCCCGTAAAAAACACCCCGCCCGCGACCATCCACAAAACGATGAGCGGCATATCCGCGCCGAACATGGGCACGCTGGCAAAGATGAACGCCGACACAAAATCGGCGATGGGCTTCATTGTCGCGTCGATAAATTGATCCATAGATCGAGCTCCTGAGAAGCTGTTTTAATACTCTGTAAATTAAATAACTTGGAATATCAATTTTTCAAGAGCGTGACGGACGCGATGCCGTACATCAAAGAAGCCATCGCCAAACGTGCCATCGTAAAAGCCCATCAAACAAAGCCATCGGGCACAGCGCGCAAGTCCGTCTCGCAACCAATATTCATCTTGCAACCCACTTTGCAGGCTGTCTCATGTCGTGTTGTTACAAAAGCGCTTTGCGCTGTGCTAGCCCCTCGGCGCATGAGAGCGGCATTTTTTGCCTACTTTTTTTTGCTGTTGAAAAAAAGTAGGTCGCCGAAGGCATCGGAGGCAACCCACGATGATTTAGGACCAAAGTTGCTAGAAAAGCGAGCCATTTCCTCGCACATCCCGTTAATCTTAAAATAACTCCTAATTTGGCTGGAACCTACCCCCTCGTTATTCGCTCCCTCTCTCAAGCGAATGATACCCCCTCGCCCGCGAATCGTCAAACGAGTTGCGCGAAGACCTGTTCCGCATTCATGCCATCGATGCACAGCCGCTTGTTTCGCGCCTTGTGCCCCCGCACCACTTTCACCCTGCCCTTGGCAATCCCGAGTTGTTTCGCCATCAGCGCGACCACCGCGTCATTGGCCCTGCCCTTCTCCGGCGCGGCGGTCACGCGCACTGTGACGCGGTCGCCGTCGATCTCAATGCCGTTGCGCCGCGCTTTGGGTTGCACCTCGATGTCGATCTCCATACCGCATCCCCTGTAGGATACCGACTTAAACCATGTCAGCATGCTTTGTGCCTTTTGTGGCAAAAACTCTCTTCTCATTCCCGAAAGCGGATATTGTGATTGATCGGCGGCGATGGGACATCGGATGCCATTCGTTGCATGATCGGATCGACATAATCAAAAATTACGATCGGGGTGAAGTTTTGCCATTGTCGGACTGGAAGTGCGTTTTCCTCGCGGCGCAAAATGCGAAAATCGCCAAACGTCTGTTCCACCACATAGCCGGGCGCAACGAAGTTTGGGTCTTTGGACACGATGTGGCTAACCGAGGCGAGAAGCGTTGCCGCGTCCTTGCCGATGTTGTTGCGGCGTCCTGTGGCAGCGTCGTAAAACGGTATCTCGCGGTGCAAGTAGTAATAACAGGGAAGGAAGAGATAATACCGATCCACATACCACACCGCTGCGACATCGGCCGCGGTGGACAAGTACCGGTGTGTGGCATAGATCGGTGCCTGATTGCGGATGTAACGGACGGGTCGCGCCGCGATTCCGGCTAGGGTAACCGCTACAAACACGACACAGGCGTACATCCAAACCGATCTGCCAATGTGGGCGGCGAACCGCACCACGAGGTCGGCCCCGACGAGCAAATAGAGCGGAATGACGACAAAGACAAAGCGATACTCTTTGTGCGCCCCTGCGGAATGGATGATCAGAACGAGGGCGATGAGCGCGAGCGACAATCCATAGCGACGAAAATCGCGCAGGGCCGGCGCGATGCACAGCAGGAACAATCCCATGCTGTAGTACGACAACCACCACAGGAATTGATACGCGGGGCTACTGCCAGAGCGCATGACCGCGAACGCGAGGTTGAAATGGACGTTGACGAGATACGAGTGAAACAAGCCCGCGTCCCACGCCACCGCGTCGAATATCCCGACCGCGAGGAAAAACGCGACCGCAGCGACCGCGAGGGATATTCTCGATTCCTTCCCAGCGCGAAAGAAGAACAAGCCGAGCAACGCGACCGCGAGCGGCGCGTACTGCATCCGGATCGCCGCTGTCAACACCGCGAGCAGAGCCACCAACCACGCGATCCTCGGGGTTGACGGACGCGCACACAGGGCGAGCAACGCCATCGACACAGCAGTCGCGTTGAACTCGGTCATCGGCTTGTGGGCAAATCCGACCAACTCGTACCAAAACGCACCGGCGAGCAGCGCGACCCGCGCCGAGGATTCGCCGAAGTGCCGCCGCGCAAAAAAGTACATCCCCCCCGGAATCAGCAACGAAATCGCGCAAAACATCAACTTAACCCCGCCGACGTACCAACCCGGTTCGCCGAGGCCGACCGCATCGAACAGCGCGAGCACGCCTGCGACCGCGCCGGGCACCAGCCATGAGCGGGCGCCGTAGAAAAACTCCCAATAGATGATGCCATTGCCAAAGACCAAGCGGTGCGCCGGCTCGAGGTATTGCGTGATCTCGTCGGGATGCAACATGAAATCGCCCGACAACGCGATGCCCGCCCGCGCCGCAAACGCCACCGCGAGCACGGGCCAAAAATACTTCCACACCGGTTCAACAGGCGTCTGTGGATGCAACAGAACATCCGACGCGGCGTCCAATACCGAGTGGCGCGTCCCATTTGTTCGTTTGCTTTTTGTCATTCCTCTTCCTGCACGACAAAGCGGATACCGTTATTGGCAGGCGGAGATGGAACATCGGGGCCCATCTTTCGCATGATCTGATCGCTGAGATCGTCGTTCATGGTCGGGGTGAAATTTTGCCATTGTCGGACTGGAAGTGCGTTTTCCTCGCGGCGCAAAATGCGGAGCGTGCCAAATGTTTTTGCCACCATGTAGCCGGGCGGGGCGAGGTTTGGGGCTGCGGACAAGATGTGGCTGACGGATGCGCGGAGCGTTGCGAGGTCCTCGCCGATGTCGTTGTTGCGTCCGGTGACTGCGTCGTAAAACGGGATTTCGCGGTGCAGGTAGTAATACCCGGGCAGGGCGTGATACACCTGATCCACCTGCCACACTGCTACGACATCGGCCGCGCTGGCGAGATAGCGGTACGCGGCGAAAACGGGGTCTTGGTCGCGGATGAACCGGGTGGGCACTTTCTCTGGCGCGTAGATCAGCCGATACGCGTCGTCCTGCTTGGGCAAGGCGTTCAAAATCCCGGCGAGGGAAATCGCCGCGAACGCGATGCCGGCCCATCCGTACATCCAACGCGGCTTGCCCACGCGCCCGGCGAGTCGCGCCACGCCATCGGCCCCGACGAGCAAATAGAGCGGAATGACGACAAAGACAAAGCGGTATTCTTTGTGCGCCTCTGCGGAATGGATGATCAAAACCAAGGCGATGAGCGCGAGCGCGAACCCGTAGCGGCGCAGATCGCGCAGGGCAGGCGCGACGCAGATCAGGATCAGCCCTCCGCTGGTAAATAAGAGCCACGATAGAAACTGATACGCCGGGTTGCTGCCGGATCGCACGTCCTCGAGCGCGAGGTTGAAATGGATGTTGGCGAGATACGGGTGAAACAAGCCCGCGTCCCAAGTCACCGCGTCGAATACCCCGACCGCGAGGAAAAACGCGCCCGTAGCAATCGCGAGGGATATTCTCGATTCTTTCCCAGCGCGAAAGAAGAACAAGCCGAGCAACGCGAGCGCGAGCGGCGCGTACTGCATCCGGATCGCCGCTGTCAACACCGCGAGCAGAGCCACCAGCCACGCGGTCCTCGGGGTCGACGGACGCACACACAGGGCGAGCAATGTCATCGATAAAGCAGTCGCCGCGAACTCGGTCATCGGCTTGTGGGCAAAACCGACCAACTCGTACCAAAACGCACCTGCGATCAGCGCGACCCGCGCCGAGGATTCGCCGAAGTGTTGCCGCGCAAAAAAGTACATCCCCCCTGGAATCAACAGCGAAATCGCGCAAAACATCAACTTGACCCCGCCGACGTACCAGCCAGGTTCGCCGAGGCCAATCGCATCGAATAGCGCGAGCACGCCTGCGACCGCGCCGGGCACCAGCCATGAGCGGGCGCCGTAGAAAAACTCCCAGTAGATCACGCCATTGCCAAAAACCAAGCGGTGCGCCGGCTCGAGGTATTGCATGATCTCATCGGGATGCAACACGAAATCGCCCGACAACGCGATGCCCGCCCGCGCCGCAAACGCCACCGCGAGCACGGGCCAAAAATACTTCCACACCGGTTCATCGGGTGCCTGCAAATGCAACATCCCCTCCCACACCAATCGGGGCCGATCCCGTTGCCTCCTGCGCGCCCTCTTTGTCCGTTTGCTTTTTGCCATCTCTTTCGGCTTTCTTTTTATCTGCGTTCATCCGCGCCTGCTTTGGCCTGCCGTATCGCATCGCGGTTGGCCCGTGCGTCTTTGAGCGTCGGGTCGAGAGACAGCGCGCGGTCGAGGTTTTTTAGTGCTTCCTCAACGCGGCCCAAATAGTAGAGCGCGATGCCCATGTCGGCAAAGGCCCGCGCATTGCGGGGCATGCGTTCGACCACGCGCCGATAAAGGGCGAGTGCTTCGGCGTAATGCTTTTGACGCAGTTGCGCCAAGGCCAAGTTGTGGAGGGCTTTTGAATCGTGTGGGTTGATGCCCAAGGCGCGGCGCAGGTGTCGCTCTGCGTCTGCGAATCGACCGTTGGATATGAGCATCGCGCCGAGGTTGGTCAGCGCTTGGAAATGGGACGGATCGAGTTCCACGGCGCGGAGGTAGTGTCGTTCGGCCTCGTCGATGCGATCCAGCCCGGCGAGCACCATGCCCGCGCTGTAGTGTGCGTCTCGGTGGTTGGGATCGAGTTCCACGGCCCGGCGCAAGTGTCGTTCGGCCTCGTCGAGACGCGACAGCTGCATGAGCATCAAGCCCGCGCTGTAGTGTGCTTTGAAGGAGTTGGGGCGTTGTGCCACCGCGATTTGGATGGCGGCGAGACCGTCTTCCCCGCGCCCGGACTCGAACAGGGCCTTGCCCAGATTGAGATGGGCGTTTCGCGCTGTTGGGTTGTGCGAGATGATATGGTTGAAGAAAGTCAACTCGTCCCGATAAATGCCCGCCTGACGCCAAGTGAGCGTCCCCAGGGTTCCCAACGCGATCATCAAAATGACCTTTTGCCACGCGCCCGGCAGCCTGCCCGCGCAATTCGTCGCGAACCCGACAACGACCGCCAATACGCCAATGCCGGCCAAATACTGATAGCGATCCGCGACAAAGGAGAACTGCATGTACCCATAGTCGATAAACCCGAGCACGGGCGACAACGTCACCGCGAAGAACAGCACCCCGGCCAGTGGCCCGCGCCCGATTCGATGCCGAAAGCCATAGAGCGCCGCGACCACCGCAAAACCGGTGATGACATAGCCCCACGCTATCGGATCCGCAACGCCGATTTCCCAATGCGGATAGATGACGGCCAGCCCGACTGGGCACAGCAATTTCCCGGCGTAAAACCACAGGGCACGCGCCGCGATGAGCACCCGCTCGAGCCGTGAATAATCGACCGCAATGTCCTCCTCGTAGTAGGACATATCCGCGGCTGCGATGCCCAAACCCACCGTGAAGAAGGGCGCCAACCGGAGCATATCCGCGCCGGTTATGCGACCGCGTTGCCACCAATGACAGATCGACAACGCCACCGGTAGCGTAACGACAATGGATTTGCACAACATCCCCAACGCGAACAGCGCGAGTGCAAAAAAGTAATGCCTCCATCCCGCCTTTGTCCCTTTCATCCGCGCCTTATGCGGAGCCACCCCCGACGCCACAAAGCGAACATAAGTCAAAAACGCGGCCAGATAGAACGCGCCCGAGAGCACGTCCTTGCGCTCGATCACCCAAGCCACGGATTCGACGTGCAAGGGATGCACCGCAAACACCGCGGCGATGACCCACGCGCCGGGCACGGTCAATCGCGCCAGCAAGCACCACAGCAACAGCGCATTGGCAAAGTGCAACACCACATTGACGACGTGATAGCCGGTCGGGTCGTACCCCCACAATTTGTGCTCGATCCAAAAAGTGGTATAAGTCAGCGGCCAATAATGCCCCTCGCTCTCGATGTCGCTCGGCGAGAACCAGATCTGCCACAGGCCAGACGCGGCCCGCACGGGATCGGACTCGGTGAACACCCGGTCGTCCCAAACGAATCCGCCCCACAACGCGGCAGGCAGATAACCGACGCCCACCAACGAGCCGAGCGCGAGGATGCCCAGCGCGTCCCGCCAGGTCCGTTCGCGCCGCGATGCTCGCTCCTCAAAATGCGGTTGCCGGCGTCGCGTTCGCCGCGCGGCCCGAACGCTTCTCTCCTTTTTTTTCGTCATTATTATTTTGCTTTGGGATGATTTTTTCGTGCCCGTGCTTTTCCCGATCCGCCAACGATGGGACGATCTCCGCTGGAGGATGGCTTCTCGATAGCCACCCTCTGCTTCAGCGGAGTACGTCACGCCTGCGGAATATCATCCGCATTGAAAACCTGCGTGCGTTTCATCAGGCGGCGTTCCGATGGGGGGAAGGGTTCGCGGCGGTGCATGGTGGGGCGGTTGTCCCACACGACGAGGTCGCCAACGCGCCAGGTGTGCGTCCAGACAAATTCGGGACGGGCCGCGTGCTCGAACAGGGCGTTGAGCAGCGCATCGCTTTCATCGGCGGGCATGCCGAGGATGTACTTGGTCAGGTGGGGGCCGGCGTAGAGGCATTTGCGGCCGGTTTCCGGGTGGGTCCGCACGAGCGGATGGTCGACGCGCTCGGGTGGATTTTGTTCTTCGACATAATGGCGGTGTACGGCTCGCAACCCCGCGAGCCGTTTTTTTGTGCCTGCATCCAAGGCTTCGTACGCGGCATAGCCGTTGCACCACTGCGTATTTCCGCCCGTGCGGGGGACTTCGAGCGCGTAGAGCACCGAGATGGTGCCGGGGCGTTTGAGATACGACAAATCCGAGTGAAAGCCGATTTCGCCATCGCCCAACGCGCCGATGGCCGCGCCGTTTTCCTCGATGTTGGAAACGATGAAAATTTCCTTGTGCTCGCGGGCGCGCTGTTTGCGGATGTGTTCAACGGCGCGGCCAAAATAATTCGTAAAGCGAATTTGATCTTCATCGCGCAACACCTGATCGCGGAAATACACCACGCAATGATCGAGCAATGCGCGGCGGATCTGTCGCACGGTATCCGAGTCGAGCGCCTGCGAAAGATCCACGCCCCGGATTTCCGCACCGAGCGCGCCGTTAGAAGGGATGATTTGCATGTGTTCCTCACCGATCGGGCCAACGATACGCGGCCTTGGCATTTTTCCAAAAGTATTTCTCCAACGCCGCGGCGCCCTTTTGTTCAAAGTAGCGATGTACGAGGCGTTGCGCGTCGGCAGGCGTGCGGCCGCTGCGCTCGAGCACGGGCCAGTCGCTGCCGTAAATCACGCGGTCTGCGCCGAACAGATTCCACAGCGCGTCGAGTAAATAAATATAACACCCGATATCCGTCGGCGCCGGGCGGATTTGGCAGCGCAAATCCATCAGGCCCGACACTTTGCAAAAGATATTGGGCCGCTCCGCGGCTTTTGCCATGAGTTCCAAACGGTCGGGGGCGATGGGCTTGCCATCTGCGGGGAGGTTGCCGCAGTGGTTGATCACGATGCGGAGCTCGGGCAATCGCCGGGCGAGTTCGACGACCGCGTCGCCGATGCCCGAATCGAGTTCGAGATCGCGTTCGACGAGTTTTTCAAACGCCTCGGCCATCGCGGCCGCACCTTCGCGTTCCCACGGATGGGTGCGCGGGCGAATGCCCAAAAAGAGCGGATTGTCCGCCAGGCGATTGAGGTGATCGCCAAAGCCCTCGGCGCGAGGATCGAGGTTGCCGACCAACCCCTTGATAAACGGATCGCCCTCGATCACGTCGAGCACCCATTGATTGTCCTCGACCCAGGTACTCGCTTCGACGATGATCGCGCCGTCGACCCCTTCATCCGCGACCCATGCGCGGTAATCCTCGGGCATCACGCGGCGATAGATCTCGTCATCCGGTTCCGGAAAGGGCACGCCCTGTGGCCGCGTGGGATCGTAAATGTGAATGTGCGTGTCGATAATCATACAAAGTCTCCTCGCAAATGGTTATCCGTTGTCAGTCCCCACGATTTTCTCGCCTCTCGCCTCTTGTATCTTCGGACAGGCACAGGGGCCTGTCCCTACGATTGCGATTGCTTCTTCCCTCTCCCGTCTCCCGTCTTCCCTCTCGCCTCTTGTATCTTCGGACAGGCACGGGGGCCATTTGTACCAACTCATTCATTATCGGGATCGCTTTGCTGTTCCACCGTCCTTCAAATAAGCCCTCGCCAGACGTGCCATCCTAAAAGTCCATCAACGAAAGCCATCAAGCACAGCGCGCAAGTCCGTCTCGCAACCAACATCCACTTTGCAACCCACCTCGCAGGCTGTCTCATGTCGTTCTATTACAAAAGCGCTTTGCGCTGTGCCTAGCCCCTCGGCGTATGAGAGCGGCATTTTTTGCCTACTTTTCTTCAGACGCTTATTCGCGTCTTCTCTGTTGACAAAAAGTAGGTCGCCGAAGGCATCGAAGGCAACCCACGAGGCTTTCGGACCAAAGTTGTTAGAAAAGCGAGTAATGGCGGTGCTGATGAGTGCGGTCAACATTTCGTATCATTTAATTTACGGAGTATTTAGTTGGTACAAATGGCACGGGGGCCTGTCCCTACGATTGCGATTGCTTCTTCCGTCTTCCGTCTTCCGTCTTCCCTTTTGCCTCTCGCCTCTCGCCTCTTGTATCTTCGGACAGGCACGGGGGCCTGTCCCTACGATTGCGATTGCTTCTTCCCTCTCCCGTCTCGCCTCTCGCCTCTCGCCTCTCGCCTCTTGTATCTTTCGAGCGCGGTTTAATTAGGTGTTGTATCATCCTCTCAAGTCCAGACATCATCATGCTCAGCTCGGGGCAGGCCGCTCGCCTCTGAAGGCACAGACCTTGTAGGGAGATAGGCCCCCCGACCACCGAGTCCATACCGAAGAGTATCTAAGTCCATTGAGGCTGCATAGACAAGGTCGGTAGGCGCGGTGTGAAAGGTCGGGACTCGAGCCGAGCGCACACACCTTAGAGACCCCTCACCACAGGAGGCCACGATGTCGAAATCCCAACCCGCATTTGCCGGCATTGATGTCAGTGCCCGCACCCTCAACGTTGCCTTGGCTAGACCGGGGCAAGCCATCAAGCCGATGACCTTTGACAACACCCCGCAGGCGCATAAGCGCTTGCTCAAGGCGTTGACCAAGGGCGGGCGGCACGTCTGTGTCGGCCTCGAAGCGACGGGGCTTTATAGCCTTCAGGTGGCTTTGGCTTTGCATCATCACCGCCGCACGCAAGTCATGGTTGTCAATCCCAAGGCGATGAGCAATTACGCGCATGCGCGCATGCAACGCGCCAAGACGGATAAACTCGATGCGGTGATGATCCTTGATTATGCCCAGCGCATGCCCTTTGTGGCTTGGCAACCGCCGAGCGAGCGCGTCTTGCAACGGCAAGCGGTGATGAGACGGGTGAACCCACTCACCCAAGCGATCATCCGCGAGCACAGCCGCGCCCATGCCCAAGGCTACCACATCGGTAGCACCGGCCTTATCGCCCGCGATATTGCGGTTCATATTCGCCACCTGAAACGCCGCATCCAGCACTTGCAAGCCCAAGCCCTGAAGTTGATTGAGCAGGACGAGACGCTCCAGCGTGCCTATCAACGCCTCTGTTCCGTCCCCGGCATCGCCCAAAAAAGTGCCTTGCGAATTTTGGCCGAGGTGGCACTCTTGCCCGAAGATATGACACCGGCCCAATGGGTCGCACACGCAGGACTGGACCCCAAACCGAGACAATCCGGAACCGCCAATCCCGCCAGACGCATCTCCAAAACCGGCAATAAGTACCTCCGCCATGCCCTGTATATGCCTGCGCTGGTCGCTAGCAGACACCAAGCCCGGGTCAAAGCCTTCTATGACAAACTCATGGAGCGAGGGAAGAAACCTTTGCAGGCCATCGTTGCGGTGATGCGAAAGTTGTTGCATTCAATTTGGGGGATGTTCCGACACGACCAAGATTTTGAGGGCGAAAAATTCTATCGAACCACCCCCCAAACCCCTTGAACTTTAAGAGAGTATCTCCCGTCTTCCCTCTCCCGTCTCCCCGATTGCTTCTCCCGTCTCCCCATCTTCCCATTGTCGAACCGCATCCCTTCAAATTGCCCGAACGGCGAAGGGACATCCACACTATCGCCCACCTGTTGCAGCAAGTCGCGGTGCTCATCGGTTATGGGAATGCCGATCTCGCGGTGCGCTTTCTCCCACTGCCATTCCATGCCCCCGGCCAACTCGGCGCGGTCGTGGCCCGGCAAGGGCCGGGTGGCACGCGCTTGTCCGATATAGCGATCCATCTCCTGCTTAAACGCCGCGACATCGGCAAATCGCTTCACGTCGAACGCGGCAAAAAACGCCCCTTGATGCGGCGCCGCGCCTTTGCCTTCCCCGGTAAATTCATACCCATCGCGCCAGATACCGGGCAAAATGCCGCCCATCGCCTGCAACACCGCCGCCAAGCCCAATCCCTTGAAAACCGCAGCGGGAAATTTTGCGAGCACGTCCTCGCTGTACGGGACAAAATGCGCGGACATATCCATCACAATCGGGGGTTGGTTTGCAGCGGGCACGGCGATGCTCATGGGCGATCCCCCCGACGCGCTTAGCACCGTCGCGTCTCGGCGGGGGCGATAGCGATGCGAGGACAGGGCCATCCCAATGCAATCGCGCGCCAGGGCCATGCGCGAATAATTGCCCGCCGCGCCAAAGTGAAAGTGATTGCGCGTCGTCACCGCCCCCACGCCCACGTTCAACGCCTTTTCTATGGCCCTTTCCATGCCCAAGTGCGCCGGAAAATACCCCAACCCGCCATCGCCGTCGATCACAGCCGTCGCTTCCGTATCCGACACCACCGTCACCTGGGGCCGCGGGTTGGTATGTCCGTTTTGCATTTCCGCAATATAATCGCGCACTTGCCGCGTGCCGTGGCTAAACACACAGCGCAAATCATTTGCCGTCAAGGTCACCGCCATGTGTTGCGCGTGTGCTTCAGACATTCCCACGGCGAGAAACAGCGCGCGGACATACTCCTCCATCGCGCGATAGGGCACGCGAATGCCGCGATCCGGATGTGAATTGAACAACCGCGAGGGCATAATGCCTCCTTTTCGATAATTCCGATGCGGAAATTGCCATCTGTATCCCCAAAATGCGAGATCGGGAAAAAATAGACATTGACAATTATTTTTTTTGGGATACAATGAACGCATGAACACTATTCAACCAGATATTTTTCTGCCCGCTGTGGCTACGCAAAAAAAGAGGCGAGTGCAAGGTGGTCACGCTACGTCAGATGTCGTTGTGTCTGCCCATGTGGGTGGCAATGCCGATGTGTTTCCCCAAATTCTATCCCTGCACGTTCCCCAAGGCGCTGTCGTTGCCGATGTCACTTGGGGCAAAGGCGTTTTCTGGCGAAATGTACCCGAGGGCCTCTACGACATCAAAGCGACCGATATATCCATGGGCGTCGATTGTAGGGATTTGCCTTATGCGGATCGTTCTGTTGATTGCGTTGTACTCGACCCGCCGTATATGGAGGGCTTTTACAGAAAATCTCCAGCGCATAAAGCGGGCTCGGGGTCACATCGATCATTTCGATCCGCATACTCAAATGGCAACGAAGTAAATAACAAGTTCAAAGGCACGAGCAAATGGCACGGCGCCGTAACGGATATGTACTTTCTCGCGGGCAGAGAAGCATTTCGAATCTTAAAAGACAAAGGAATCCTGATCGTCAAATGTCAAGACGAAGTCAGCGCGAACAAACAGTGGTTGACGCATTTAGAAATCGTAAATGAGTACGAAAAAATGGGGTTCTACACAAAAGACCTCTTTGTCGTCGTCCGCCAAAACAAACCCTCGATCAGCAGACTCAAACGACAAGTCCACGCCCGAAAAAACCATTCGTACTTTTTGGTATTTGTCAAAAATGCTTTTCCCAAAAGATCAAAAGGTTAAATGTCCATCGGGTCAGAACCCTCTCCTTCCGCTGCCATTTTATCGAGCAAAAAGCGTATGTCCGAGTAAAATGGAGGTTGTGGAGGCCAGGTGACGGTTATCAGACTAGCGATTAAATTCTCTTTTTGGCTCTGAGTATATCCTCTGTATGTCGAGTGGGGGAGGTCATGGTTTCGCGCAAAAACAAAATTCCATTCCGCGTTGAACGCATAGCAATTAATAGCCAGAATGTCAAACTCTCCCCTCCGCAAAAGCGTCGTATTCAGTTCCGAACCATCGGGCAATGCAATGACGCGCCTATCGCTTGCATCTACTTGCGCTTTGCCGGACCAGCGCGAATTTTCTCGATCGTATACGATTGACGCTGTTTGAAGCGATTTTGATTCCAAATCGAAAGCGCGATTTTTATAGATGATATAAAGATCGCCTTTCTTTTTTCTGTTGTGATCGTCGAATTTAGTCATGAAAGAAACTTCGGGAAACGCGGCTATTTTTTCTTTTAATTTCAGTTCCGCAACATATCCGATCAACATGCCGCGCAAGCTGGGATTCTCGTTGAGAAGAGCGGTAAGTTGTTCGGGGGTAATCCCCCACTCGTCTAAAATGGTCACGGCGTTGTCTCTGCCTCCATTGGTATGGCTTCGCAAGGGTCGATATTCGGCGAGTTGTGTCGCGGATCGAGCCGCCGATGGTTTCTCAAAGCTCCAGCAAGCGGCGTAAATCACCCGTTCACGCATGCCATTGGATCTGCGGCATGTCGGATTTTGGCGGTGGGGGCCAGTGTTGGCCGCGCTGGCTGGTCAGCCCTCTGTTGGGGCCGGGGCGATAGTGGCGATCTGGAAGGCCGATCAGTTGCCCATCCTCGACCCATGCTTCATCTCCGCCGTAGAGTTCGCCGATCAAACGCTCGGTCAACCGCGCCAGGGTTTTGGCGTATCGCGGATCGGACGACAAATCCACACATTCTCGGGGATCGCTTTCCAAATCGAATAGTTGCCGATAATTTCCCGTCGCGTAATAGATCAACTTGTGGCGCCCATCGCAAATCATCCGCGTCGCATGGGCGTCTTCGCCGACCTCGCCATAGAGCCACTCCCGCTGTTGCGCGCCGACCATCGACAATCCCTCCACGGTATCGGGAATGTCCACCCCCGCCAAATCCAGCAAGGTGGGCATCACATCGCGCCATCCCACCAAGCGATCATCCACGCGGTTGAACCCGACCCGATCATCGCCTTGCGCGCCGAGCAAAATCATCGGGATATTGGCGGAACCCTCGTAGAACAACCGCTTCGCCCACATCTGGTGATCGCCCAACATATCGCCGTGATCCGACGTAAAACACAGAATCGTATTATCGAGCAATCCCTCTTCTCGCAACGTGCCGATCAGCACGCGCAAGCTGTGGTCGATATGGGTACACAGCGCGTAAAACGCCCGCCGCGCCATCTCGATTTGAACCGCGCTGTGCTTAGCGCCGCGCGCAGTCGTCGATTGAAGGCCATACGGGAGGCCGTCCGACAAAGCCCAATCGCCTACGACCGGCGCGTCGATCGCCATATCCCGATAAAAATCCAAATACTTCTGCAAGGGCACGAGCGGCGGATGCGGATGCCGATAGGACAAAAACCAGAACGCAGGGCGTTTTGGATCGCGGCGTTTTACGACGCGCGCCATGGTCTGCGTCGCCCAATTTGTCGCATGGGTCGCATCGGGCAAATGCCATGCCGCCGCGCTGTACTCGTTGTTGCTCATGCCGTGATCAAAGTGCTGCCCCACATAGCCTCGATCGCCCAAAAACAGCTCGTAATCGTCCAGTACCCCGTACTGCGCGCGGCCCTCCTCGTCTAAAATCACGTCGTCAAACCCGATGCGATCCCGTTGCGGATACACGTGCAACTTGCCCACCGCATAAGCTTGATAGCCCGCGTCCCGAAACGCCTGCGCCAGGGTGGGCACGTCGGGCATCTCGAGTTGCTCTGCAAACACGCGATCCCCATGCGTGCGCGGCGTCGTCCCCGTCATCAACGTGCGCCGCGCGGGGATGCACACCGGGCACTCGGCATAACAGTTGGTAAAACGCACGCCGCTGCGGGCCCATTCATCGAGCGTCGGCGTCTGAACGACGGGATGCCCCGCACATCCCAAAAGATGCGCCGGCCAGTGGTCCGTCGAAATCAACAACACATTGGGACGTGCAGACATGGAAATCCTCTCTTTTACTGGGCAGGCCGCCCGAAACTTGACACCGCGCAAAAGGTTCGCTAAGTTGAAAAAGTAGCCCTCGTAAAAACTGCGTCTTGCGGGAGATCGCCATGGCGACGATTGTAGATGGCAAAAAACGCATCCCCTTTCTGCGGGGCATGCTCGCGCACTACCTCATCGAACACGGGTTCGCATTTCAAGAGGCGTACAAATTTGCAGACGGCATCCGCCGATCCCTTCAAAAAGCAAAGGACATCGACGCCGAAGACATGGCCGATCTGGTGAGAAATCAGGTCGCGCGTGAATTTGGCAACCGCAGCATCGGCGACGCCATCTTCTGGCAACCCACCGCCCGGCAAATTTTTATCGAAGAAGGCGAAGACCGCGCCCTGTTTTCGCTGGACAGGCTCGCGGATTCCCTCGAAGCCATCGGCTTGGATCGCGCCCTCGCGTACCGCATCGCGGCCCAAGTCGAACGAGAACTCTCGCGGTCGCAGGGTCAAATGATCAGGCGACCGCAGATTTTTGAGACGACGCTGAACACCTTAACGGATGGCTACGGCGTCCACTACGCCGAGCGCTATCGGGCGTGGTACCGCTTTCGCAAGGATCGGCAACACGAGCCGCTCATCATCCTCATCTGCGGCGCGAGTGGGGTCGGCAAGACCTCCGTGGGATTGGCGCTCGCCAATCTGTTGAAAATTTCGCGCGTCGTCTCCACCGATGCCATTCGACAAATCATGCGCTTGATGATCTCGTCCGAACTCATGCCCGCCCTGCACGCCTCGTCTTTTTCCGCATGGCAATATACAGGCGCGGAATTGAGCGGCGAGCATCCGCCCGTCGTCCAGGCCTTTCGAGAACAGGCGGTGCGCGTCGGCGTCGGCGTGCGCGCGATGATCGAACGCGCCATCGAAGAGCGCGAAAGCCTCGTGATCGACGGGGTGCATCTGTTGCCCGATTTGATCGATTTGAGCGCGTGCGAAGACCGCGCGACCTTCATCTGGATGATTTTGTACTTGGACGACAAAAAACGCTATGCCGAGCGGTTCGAGTTTCGCAGCGCCGAGGCCGCGCAGAGGCCGTCGCACCGCTATGTCGAAAACCTCGACGCCATTTTGCAAATTCAGCAACACATCCTCGACGTGGGCGAAGCCCATCGCCTAACCGCGGTCGAAAACGCCAATTTTGACGAAGCCGTGCAATCCGCGTCCATGCACATCATGGACATCCTGCGAGAACGCTGCTGACGCGCCCTGCCCCGCGGCGTCTCATTTGCGGATGATCACGGCGTAGTGCATCGGCGCGTCGCCGACATTTTTAATCCCGTGCAACGTGCTGCATTCCAAGTGCATGGCCTCGCCCGTGTTGACGGGATGCGTTTCGTCGCCGTACAGCACTTCGCCCTTTCCCTCGATGACGTAGAAAATCTCGCAACCCTCGTGCCGGTGCGGCGGGTGGGCGCGCTGGCCCGGGCCAACTTCTGAGATGTGCAGATGAAGGCGGTCCGCATCCGTGCCTTCGGTGAACAGAAACCGGGAAATGCCCTTGATATCCGTGCGGGTTTCAACAGCCATAACGCAACTCCTAAGTCAATGGGGGTGGTCGCCACAGTCGGGCCGATTGGGATCGTCAATCACCATGCCCGTCTCGAGATACTCGAGTGCTTTGACATAGCTGCGGCGCTCGAGAAAATGCCTGAGTTGTGCGGGCGCGCTGCGGTCGAGCCCGCGCTGAATATCGTCGAGTTTGATCAAGTACTCGGCGATATTTTCATTTTTGTCAATGGCCTCAAACATCGCGACGAGTGTGGCGCGAAGGGCCATCGCTTGCTCGGAAGTCATATCTGCTCCTGTGGATTTGAATGATCGATGACATCGCCCGTGCGTACGCGTCCAACTGAGCCCGAGTTCATTGCGAACCCGGGCTCGTGTTTGATCGTCAGGACGCCCTACTATTTCGCATCGTCAAATTTGCCATCGCCAAACCGGGATGTCAATATCCTAAAATCGCCCATGCCGATCACGCCATCGCTGTCCAAATCGTACTTCACCTCATAAGAACCCCGACCTTGAACTGCCCCCATTTTACTCGCAAGGGCCATGAAGTCCGCAAAATTCACCCGGCCATTGCCATCGAAGTCCGGCGTGGGCAATGTCGCGGTGAACGTCAAGGTCTGCGATAGCCCTGCCACAGAAACCGAACAGGTGTGCGTGTGTGCGGTCGGGCCCAGAGTCAAGATCGTCTCGGCTTGCCCCGTGGCATCGGTGGTATCGGTCGACGCGCTGAGCGATCCGCCCCCTGCTGTGACCGAAAAGGTGACCGGTAGCCCGGCGTATCCGCGTCTGTTTTGATCCTCCACTTTCACCACAAACGGATTCGCCAACGCCGCGCTGACCGTGCCGATCTGACCCTCGCCCGAGACTTTCACCAAACTCAGCCCCGTGAGATTGTCAAACGTCACGGTGACCGATTTGCTTTGAAGGGTGGGAATGTGCGTGGTGCGCGAGGCGGTGCTCAATGGGTTGCCCCGCACATCGACTTGGTCTCCGCTCCCCAATCCCGTGTTTGATGTCAATGGCGAGAGGTTGGAGATTCGGTTGTTGGAAAGCCCCAGCCATGTCAGATCGGTCAATCGCGCAAGCGAATCGATATCGGCGATGCGATTGCCGTCCAGAGACAGCTTTTTCAGCCGGGTTAGACCGGCGAGGGAATCGATATCGGCGATGGCGTTGTTGGAAAGTCCCAGCCGCGTCAGGTGGGTCAAACCCGCAAGGGACGCGATATTCGAGATGCGGTTGCCCCCCAACCCCAGCCATGTCAGGTGGGTCAAATTCGCAAGGGAATCGATATCGGCGATGGCGTTGTAGGAAAGCCACAGCCATGTCAGATCGGTCAACCGCGCAAGGGACGAGATATCGGCGATGCGATTGCCGCCCAGAGACAGCTTTTTCAGACGGGTTAGACCGGCGAGGGAATCGATATTCGAAATGCGGTTGTTACTCAAATCCAGCGTATCCAGATTGGTTGCGAACTCCAGCCCGGTCAAATCGGTGATGCCCTTGTTCGGCGCGACGAGCCGAGTCAAGCCCAACATCTCGGCATTGGTAATCGTCGCCCCATCCGATTTACCCAAGCTGTCCTCAATCACCGGACGCAGGTTGGCATCGGGGATCGTCACGGGCCTTGGAGGCAGGGTGGTAAAGATGAAGAACGACGTATCGCTCGCCCCCTCAACAAATGCCCTCACGGTGTCCGTTCCGGCCGTTGTCCCCAATGTCAACAGAGTGCGCGCCAAGCCATTGGAATCGGTCGTGTCGGATGTGGCACTGAGCGTCCCACTGCCCGCCGCGACCGAAAAGGTGACCGGTAAGTGTCTATACACATGCATCGTATCGTTCGCACTCTGCACGTTCGCCCGCCGCACTTTCACGACAAACGAATCCGCCAAAGCCGCGCGGGCGGTGCCTGTCTGCCCATCCCCCGAGATTTTCATCAGACGCGCCTCAGAGAGCCGATCAAACGATACCGCAAATCTTCTGCTCGTAAGGTCGGGAATGTGCGTGGTGCGCGATTCTGGACTCAATGGGTTGCCCCGCACATAGACATAGACAGAGTATCCTCTTCCCCATCCCGTGTTTGACGTCAATGGCGAGAGATCGGAGATGCGGTTGTTGTCAAGATATAGAGGTGTCACATTGACCAAGTCGGATAGGGCCGAGATATCCGCGATGTTGTTGTTCTGAAGAGATAGCCTTGACAGGTTGGTCAAGCCGGATAGAGGCGAGATATCCGCGATGTTGTTCCAGGAAAGATCTAGCTCCCGCAGGTTGGTCAAGCCGGATAGGGGGGCGATATCCGAGATGTTGGTGCTCTCAAGTGATAGCAATGAAAGGTTGGTCAAGCCGGATAGGGGGGCGATATCCGAGATGTTGGTGCCCCCAAGAAATAGCCATGACAGGTTGGTCAAGCCCGATAGGGCCGAGATATCCGTGATGGTGTTGTTGCTAAGGAATAGAGTTGACAGGTTGGTCAAGCTTGATAAGGGTGAGATATCCGTGATGGTGCCGTCAAGCACTAGATATGACAGGTTGGTCAAGCCGGATAGAGGCGAGATATCCGTGATGTTGGTGTTGCCAAGCGATAGCCATGACAGGTTGGTCAAGCCGGATAGGGGCGAGATATCCGTGATGGTGTTGTTGTCAAGATCTAGCCTTGACAGGTTGGTCAAGCCGGATAGGGGCGAGATAGCCGTGATGTCGTTGTAGTGAAGCCCTAGAGATGACAGGTTGGTCAAGCCGGATAGAGGTGAGATATCTGTGATGTTGTTGTTGCTAAGCCCTAGATCGAACAGGTTGGTTGCGAACTCCAGCCCGGTCAAATCGGTGATGCCGCCCCCCCCCGCGGCAAACAAGGTCAAGCGCGACATATCGACATTGGTGATCGTATCACCAGCCGATTTGTTCAAGCTGCCCTCAATCACCGCACGCAGGTTGGCATCGGGGATCGTGACGGACCTGATGGGCATAGTAGTGAAGATCAGCGTATCGGTCGCCCCTTCGACAAATGCCTTCACGGTGTCCATACCCGCAGTCGCCCCCAACGTCAACAGAGTGCGCGCCAAGCCATTGGAATCCGTCGTGTCGGATGTGGTACTGAGCGTCCCACCGCCCGCCGCAACCGAAAAGGTGACCGGTAAATTTCTATACACATGCATCGTATCGGTCGCATTCTGCACGATCGCCCTCCGCACTTTCACGACAAACGGCTTCGCCAAAGGCGTGCGTGCGATGCCTGTCTGCCCATCCCCCGAGACTGGCCTCAGACGCGCCTCGGCGAGATTGTCAAACAATACCGTAACGCCTCTGCTACTGCTCGTAAGGGTGGGAATATACGTGGTGCGCGATGCGGCACTCAAGGGGTTGCCTCGCACATCGACAAGGTCTCCACTTCCCAATCCCGTGTTTGACGTCAATGGAGAAAGGTCGGAGATGCGGTTGTCGCGAAGATATAGCCTTGACAGGTTGGTCAAGCCGGATAGGGAATCGATAGCCGTGATGTTGTTGTTACTCAGATCCAGCGTATCCAGAGTGGTTGCAAACTCCAGCCCGGCCAAATCGGTGATGCCCTTGTTCGGCGCATCGAGCCGAGTCAAGCCCGACATGTCAGAAGACCAGATCGTATCCGTGTTCGTTTTGCCCAAGCTGTCCAAGACCACCGCACGCAAGCTGTCATCGGAGATCGTCACGGACCTTGGAGACAAGGTGGAAAAGATCAGCGTATCGCTCGCCCCTTCCACAAATGCCTTCACGGTGTCCATGCCGACCGTTGTCCCCAATGTCAACAGAGTTTGCGCTCTGCCATTGGAATCCGTCGTGTCGGATGTGGCACTGAGCGTCCCACCGCCCGCCGCAACCGAAAAGGTGACCGGTAAATTTCTATACACATGCATCGTATCGGTCGCATTCTGCACGATCGCCCTCCGCACTTTCACGACAAACGGCTTCGCCAAAGGCGTGCGTGCGATGCCTGTCTGCCCATCCCCCGAGACTGGCCTCAGACGCGCCTCGGCGAGATTGTCAAACAATACCGTAACGCCTCTGCTACTGCTCGTAAGGGTGGGAATATACGTGGTGCGCGATGCGGCACTCAAGGGGTTGCCCCGCACATCGACAAGGTCTCCACTTCCCAATCCCGTGTTTAACGTCAATGGCGAAAGGTCGGAGATGCGGTTGTTGTCAAGTGATAGAAATGACAGGTTGGTCAAGCCCGATAGGGAATCGATAGCCGTGATGTTGTTATTACTCAGATCCAGCGTATCTAGAGTGGTTGCGAACTCCAGCCCGGTCAAATCGCGGATGCCCTTGTTCGGCGCATCGAGCCGGGTCAAGCCCGACATGTCAGAAGACCAGATCGTATCCGTGTTCGTTTTGTCCAAGCTGTCCAAGACCACCGCACGCAAGCTGTCATCGGCGATCGTCACGGACATGATCCTGAGCGGATCAAACAATACCGTAACGCCTCTGCGCTCAAGGGTGGGAATGTGCGTGCTGACCGATGCTCTATTCAAAGGGTTGCCCCGCACATCGACAAGGTCTCCGCTCCCCACCAATCCCGTGTTTGATGTCAATGGCGAAAGGTCGGAAATGCGGTTGTTGCGAAGATATAGAATTGATAGGCTGTCCAAACCGGATAGGGGTGAGATATCCGCGATGGTGTTGCCGCTAAGCGATAGACTTGACAGGCTGTCCAAGCCGGCTAGGGGCGAGATATCCGTGATGGTGTTGTTGTAAAGCCATAGAAATGACAGGTTGGTCAAGCCGGCTAGGGGTGAGATATCCGTGATGGTGTTCTCGTGAAGCAATAGAGTGTCCACGTTGGTCAAGCCGGCTAGGGGTGAGATATCCGTGATGGTGTTGGAGCGAAGATCGAGATTTGACAGGTTGGTCAAGCCGGCTAGGGAATCGATAGCCGTGATGGTGTTACCGCGAAGCCCTAGCCTTGACAGGTTGGTTGCGAACTCCAGCCCGGTCAAATCGGTGATGGCATGGCCCGTCGCGGTGAGCTGGGTCAAGCCCAACATTTCGACCTCGGTGATAGGCGCGTTCCTCGCCTTGCCCAAGCTGCTCTCAATCACCTTACGCAGGCTGGTATCGGGGATCGTTACGCGGATGGGCACGGTGGAAAAGATCAGCGTATCGTTCACCCCTTCCACAAATGCCTCCACGGTGTCCATGCCCGTCGTCCCCAACCTCAACAGAGTGCTCGCCAAGCCATTGGAATCGGTCGTGTCGGATGTGGTGCTGAGCCTCCCACCGCCCGCCGCGATCGAAAAAGTGACCGGTAAGTTTCTATACGCATACGTCGTATCGGTCACACTCCGCACTTTCACGACAAACGAATCTCTCAAAACCTCGCCTGCCCTGCCTGTCTGCCCATCCCCCGAGACGAGCTCCAACGGCGCCCAAGAGCGCGAGTCAAACGTCACCGAAACCCTTCTCCTCGTAAGGTCGGGAATGTGTGTGGTGCGCGAGGCGGCACTCAAGGGGTTGCCCCGCACATCGACATGGTCTCCTCTTCCCAATCCCGTGTTTAACGTCAATGGCGAGAGATCGGAGATGAGGTTGTTGTCGAGGGATAGAGATGACAGGTTGGTCAAGCCGGATAGGGAATCGATAGCCGTGATGTTGTTGTTCCTCAGATCCAGCGTATCCAGATTGGTTGCGAACTCCAGCCCGGTCAAATCGCGGATGCCCTTGTTCGGCGCGACGAGCTGGAACAAGCCCAACATATCGGCATTGGTAATCGTATCGCCAGCTGCTATGCTCAAATCCAAACGGTCTTCAATCACCGCACGCAGGCTATCATCGGCGATCGTCACGGGCCTGAGCGTGAGCCGATCAAACGATATCCTAACTCCTCTGCTCTCAAGGGTGGGAATGTGCGTGTTGAGCGATTCGGCACTCAATGGATTGCCCTGCACATTGACAAAGGCGCCACGGCTCCATCCTGTATTTCTCACCAATGGCTCGAGATCGGAGATGCGGTTTCTCTGAAGTCTTAGCGAGTGTAGGCTGGTCAAGCCCGATAGGGCTGAGATATCCCTGATCTTGTTGTTATGAAGACGGAGATCTGTCAGGTTGGTTGCGAACGCCAGCCCGGTCAAATCGGTGATGGCCGGGACCTGGTTCGGCGCGACGAGCCGGGTCAAGCGCGACATATCGACATTGGTGATCGTAGCACCAGCCGATTTGCCCAAGCTGCTCTCAATCACCGCACGCAGGCTGTCATCGGGGATCGTCACAATCGCTGTCACCGAGAGGGTGAACGTCAGCGTGGCCGTGGCATTGCTCGCATCGGTCGCCGTCAGCGTGTAGGTCGTCGCAGATGCGACGGTCGTCGGCACGCCAGCGAGGATGCCCCCGTGGCCCGAAGTGGCGGCTTTATACGTCAGCCCCGCCGGCAGAGCAGGGGTCAACGTGTAGGTCAACGCGCCGGTACCGGCAGCGGGCAGGGTATCCGAGACCGCCACATTCACCGTATAGGTCGTGTCCGGCACCGTTGCTGTGCCAAAGGTCGGCGTTGTCTGTGCGGAGGCTGGCGTTGGCGCGAGGATCGCCATCAGCGCGGTCAGTGTCAAAAGTGCGATATTCGCCCTGTTGCGGAGCGCAAGAAGCAAATGGATCAAAAGGTTCGGCATGTCCTTCTCCTTAATTTTGAAGTCCTACATCAAAGTTGAAAAAACAATCGGTTCAATACAAAGGTATCGCGGTCAACGGGCACGGCGGGGGCCCGATTGTGCAAGTTGATGATGCGCCCTTCGAGTCGTGCCTGTCGTTTATCGCGTTCGGTCATTTCGCCTCTTTTCTGCGATGTCCTGCAATGACGCTACATTTTGGGATTCCCGCCGTCAACCAGCTCGCTGTCGAGTCGCGCTACTTGGTGGGTGTCGGTACGGTCGAGCCCGTGCTGAATATCGTCGAAGGGCCATCGCTTGCTCGGAAGTCATATCTGCTCCTTTGGATTTGGATGATCAATGACATCGCCCGTGCGTCTATCCAAACGAGAACGCTCGTCGATAGAAGTGCCTAGCGCGCAAATAAGGCATGAGGAGAATTTTTTTATCGCTCCAAAATCTCCCATTCCGCGAACAAGCGATCTATTTTTTTATCCACGGCGTCTTTTTCCGTGGTCAGTTCTCTTAGGCGGTGCCAGTCCGTGGCGAGGTCTTCGCACGCCATTTCTTTGGCGAGTTGGTCGGCCCGTTCCTCCAGCGCGGCAATGGCTTCTTCCAGTTGGATTGCGCGGCGTTCTCGTTTTTGCTGGGACCGCACGGCGCGTTTGCGGGTTTGGTAGTCGGTTTGCGTTTGGGGCGCGTCCTGCACGGGCCGCGTTTCCACGTCCTGCATCAGGCGTTGATAGGCGTCGTAATTGCCATCTATGAGTTGCCATTTGCCAGTGCCGAGCACCAGCAGGCGATTGACCAAGCGGTTGAGAAAATACCGGTCGTGCGAAACCGAGATCACTGTGCCGGCGAACGCCTCGAGCGCGCTTTCGAGCACATTGCGCGACGCGATATCCAGATGGTTGGTGGGTTCGTCCAAAATGAGCACATTGAGGGGCGCGCGCATCAATTTGGCCAGGGCAACGCGACTCTGTTCCCCGCCACTGAGCGTGCCCGTCTGGCGTTCGACCTCATCCCCTGAAAATAGGAAAGCCCCCAAAAACGTCCTGATCTCCTCTTCGGGCACATGGGGGGTGAGCGACCAGATTTCTTCGAGAACGCTCAACTTGGGATCGAGGTCCTGGCGGGTTTGCGCGTAATAGCCGATGTCGAGGCCTTTGCCCATGATCGCCCGTCCCGAGTCGGGCGCGAGTTCGCCGATCAGAATTTTCAAGAGTACGGATTTACCCGCTCCGTTGGGGCCCACGATGCCGAGGTGGTCGCCCCGCCACAATGTAAAACCGAGGTTGAAAAACAAGGGGCGATTGTCGTATTTTTTGGTGAGATTTTCAACCTGCAAGACGCGGTCACCTCCCCGCGTGGTGGTATTAAATGCCAACTCGATGTCGCGCTGTTGCACCGCGCGATCGACGCGATGGAGTTTCTCGAGTGCTTTGCGTCTGCTCTGCGCCTGTTTGGTTTTTTGCCCGGCGATATTTCGGCGGATGTAGTCTTCGGTGCGTTCAATGTACGCTTGTTGTGCGCGATGGGCTTTTTGTTGCTGGGCGCGGCGTTGGGCTTTTTCCGCGACATAAAGGGAATACGTGCCCGAATACGCTTCGAGCCTGCCGCGTTCCAAGTCCGCGATTTTGGTCGCAGTACGGTCGATAAAGGTGCGGTCGTGCGAAATGACGACATAAGCCTTGGCATACTCCGCGAGAAAGGACTCGAGCCATTCGATAGCCTGCAAATCGAGGTGGTTGGTCGGTTCGTCGAGGAGCAAGAGATCGGGTTCTCGACCGAGCAACTGGGCGAGTGCCAAGCGGTTCTTTTGTCCGCCACTGAGCACTCGAGTCGGCAAATTCAGATCGGTTGCCCGAAAACCCAGCCCAAAGAGAATCGCTTGGGCACGCGCTTCGGTTGCGTATCCACCTCTGTGTTCATACTGGTCTCGCAGACGCCCGTAGTCATCGAGTACCGCGGCGGAATCTTCACCTTCGCCCATGGATTTTTCCAACTCGCGCAGGCGGTGTTGCAATGCCAAAAGGTCGGCAAACGCATTGAGCATCGCATCCATAACCGCACGCTTTGGGTCAAAGGCGGGCTCCTGCGCCAAAAAGCCGATGTTGAGACCGCGTTGCCGGTGCAATTTCCCGCGGTCGGGCAGACTTTCTCCGGCGATGAGCCGAAGCAATGTGGTTTTGCCACACCCATTGGGGCCGATAAGCCCGATGCGATCCCCCGGATCGATCTGCCAATCAACCCCCCGCAGCACGTCATGCGCGCCGTAGAACTTCCAAATATCTCTGAATTGAATCAGGGGCATAAAATTGCCTCTCGTATCTTAGAAACTCGGACCGCCATTGAGAGAGTCGCAAAAGCATTCGCTTTTCCCAGGTCAAAACCTCACCTACCGCTCAGAAGCCATCTAAAAATTATCGAAAAAATAACGTGTTGCAAGAGCGTATTCATCGGTCCAAATTCCGGGGGTAACCAACCATCCCAAAACGAAAGGACAGCGATGAATACGCCGAAGCAATACTAGGGGGAGTAGGTCCCGATAATTTTAATACAGTTTCAACTCCCACAGCGATCAGCCGTTAGGGGTCAGCAAGCCCAACTCGTCGCCTTTAAGGGCAGGTGGGGGGGGCAATTGCCGATTTCCAGTGCTTCGTCCGCGTTCATCTTTTGACCTTTCGCCGTTCAGCATTTGGCGCAGGGTTTCTGCGGCTCGGCGGGCGGCTTCTGCAAAGTCGATACCGCGCGACGCGTAGAGGATGCTGCGCGATGCGTTGACGAGAATGCCCCTGCCTTGGGCGTTCAGGCCGTTTTGGACGACCGCGTCGATCTGGCCGCCTTGCGCCCCGATGCCGGGCAGAAGGATGGGCAGGTCTGGCGCGATGGCGCGAATGGTGGATAACTCGTCGGGATGCGTCGCACCCACGACCAAGCCGCACGGGCCGGTTTGCGACCAACGCACGGCTTTTTGCGCGAGCACCTCGTACAGCGCGCCCCGATCCGTGTCGAGGCGCAAAATATCCGCGGAGCCGGGATTGGACGTGAGGCACAAGAGAAAGGCACAGCCGTTTTGATACGCCAAAAACGGGGCGATGGCATCTGTGCCCATCAGCGGATTGACGGTCACGGCATCCACGCCGAGTTGTCGATAGGCCATCGCCGCATAGTGTTCGGCGGTGTTGCCGATGTCGCCCGCCTTGAAATCGAGCACGATGGGCAGGGCTTGGGGAATGGCGTCAATCGCGCCGTGCAGGGCTTCCCAGCCGGCGATGCCCTGCGCGCCAAAAAACGCAAAATTGGGTTTGTACGCACAGGCGATGTCCTGTGTGGCCGCGACGATTTCCGTGAGAAAAGCGCGCATGGGATTGGGCGTTCCCAAGAGGTGTTCGGGCAACTGGGTCATGTCCGGGTCGAGGCCCACGCACACAAAGCTGTCGTTGCGCTGCACCGCGTTCTCGTATTTGGTCAAAAAGGACATGCACATCTCCATGAATAAAATGGCGGATCCCCAATCGGAAATCCGCCATGCTGAAACGAGCGGGCCTGTAAGCCGAGTTCTGTCGTTTGGCGGTCGCCAAACGGATGGTCATTTATCTGGGACGCCGGTTACCCGACGCCTCGTGCGGCCTACCCGAGCGTGGTCGCGAGACGGGCCGCCTCTCCGCTCCTATTCGGCCTTGCTCCAAATGGGGTTTACCGTGCCGCGCTCGTCGCCGAGACGCGCGGTGGGCTCTTACCCCACCGTTTCACCCTTGCCCGCTGCGCGAATTATCGCGCCCGCTGGCGGTCTGTTCTCTGTGGCACTTTCCATCGGGTCGCCCCGCCTGGGCGTTACCCAGCATTTTGCCCTGTGGAGCTCGGACTTTCCTCATCCCAAAAGGGACGCGACCATCCGGCCCGCTCGTGAAGTGGATTTGCGAAATCGGGCGCAGAGGCACCGCCTCTACCCTTGCCTTCCTTTTATGCCTCGATTCGCCAACTGGTCGGCTTTGTGGTTTTGGTCTCGGCGCACATGGGCAATTTGGAATGCGTCAAAGGTTTTGCTCTGCTCATGCGCGGTTTGATAGAGCGGCAACAGCGCGTTGCTTTTGACCTTGTAGTGCCCGTTCATCTGGCGCACCACGAGTTCGCTGTCCGAAAAAACGGTCACGCGATGGGCGCGAAACTGCGCGGCGAGTTCGAGGCCCTTGATCAAGGCGCGGTATTCCGCTGTGTTGTTGGTGGCCTGCCCGATGTACTCGCAGTGCTCGGTTAAAAGTTCGCCGTCTCGTTCGATGCGAATCCCAATGCCCGCGTGCCCGGGATTGCCCTTGGACGCCCCGTCGATGAATAGGATGAGATCGTTCAAGCCGCGCCCTCGTCTTCTCGCCACGCCAAGATGCGCGCACAATTGTCGCAGCGCAAGATGCTGTTGGCACGCTTGACTTCGACCAATCGCTGCGGCGACAACTGCCGGTAACAACCGCCGCAGGCCCCCTTGTGAACCGGCATGACCGCAACGCCATCTCTGACGCCCCTGCGGATGCGATTGTACAGGCTCAAGAGTTTGGGATCCACGACGGGTTCGATGACGGCGCGCTTCTCCTCCCAATCGCGCACATTTTCTTCCAAAGAATTGAGTTGAGTCGTCAACTCGTCGATGCGTTTTTGGCGGTCCTGTTTGATTTCCCCATAGTACTTCTCGTCTTCGCCGAGTTGGGCCGCGATCTCCTCGATCTGTTCGATGCTGTCCAAAATCGCGATTTCGCAGTCGTCCTTGCGATCTTGCAGGGTCGCGATTTCGATTTGCAACGCGTCGTATTCCTTGTTCGTTTTGACCTCGTAGAGCCGGTCTTGGTGCTTTTTCAGATCGGCTTCAATCGCGCCGAGGTCCAATTCGAGGGCGCGCCGATTTTTTTGGAGTTCTTCGCGGTTCTGCTGTTGCGCGTCAAGTTGATCGCGTGCGGTTTTCAGTTCGGTTTCCAAGGTGGCAATTTCGAGGGGATAATCGACTTGCGATTGGTGCAACGCGGTGATCTCTTTGTCGATTTCCTGAATTTTCAGCAGATGGTGCAAACTCTCTCTCATGCGCGGCTCTCCTCGTGAAGTAAAAAAAAGAAAAGGTGCGACCCTGATCGGGTGCACCTTTCTGCGGCTGTTTTTACTGCGCGTCAAACCTCTTGAGTTGCTCGGAAGAGGTGGGTAAATGGTGGGCGATACTGGATTTGAACCAGTGACCTCCGGTATGT
Source organism: Candidatus Latescibacterota bacterium (assembly GCA_965242535.1). Classification (GTDB taxonomy): domain Bacteria; phylum Latescibacterota; class UBA2968; order UBA2968; family UBA2968; genus VXRD01. The sequence goes on along the minus strand of OZ251458.1, from coordinate 1,023,770 downwards.
GAAACCGGCACTCTAACCAACTGAGCTAATCGCCCAATTTTGCGAGGGTACCGCACGGGGCGGTCGCTGTTTTTTTTCATAATCATAAAGATGGGCTTGAAGGTTTGCGAGGGGCTATAATTAACAAAAGATACCTTGCGATGTCAAGCCCGATGTGCAGTTTCACCTGCCCCGCGTCGAATCGAAAGCGCGAGAAATGGCGCGATTTGTCCCTTGCACACAGCGACAAACCAAAGTATTTTTTGACGGGACAGGGCAAGCGCGTCGCATTTGGCGAAACCGCATCTCAAACTCGGATAGGGGATACACTATGAAAATCCAGCCTCAGAAACTCGATTTCGCACGACCTCCCATAGAGGTTACAGTCGTTGATCAGCACTTTTTTTTGCTCAATGCACGACAGCAAATGGAGGAGATTCGCCAAGAGGCCACGGAAGCTCATGCTTCGAATAACGAGATGGATCCCATCCCTGATTCGGCATACGAGGAGGCACTTTCTTTGCTGAAACAAATGCCTCGCAATATTCCGATGCCCGACATCATGTGGACTGAAGACGGCGGCATTGGATTGGAATGGCGCCCCGAGAACGGCATCGTTACGATGAGTTTATACGGGGACGATCACGTCATCTACGGTGCTTTTTTTGGAGACAAGCGTGAAGTTGAAGGAATTTGCACATTATCAGATACCGCGTTGTTGCGAGGTTTTTTGACAACTCTGAGAAATCTTTATCAATAAAAGGCTCGATATGAATGTTCCTCCCGATGAGAAACTCGCTCGATTTATTTTTTCCACAAGTCATTTTTCGGTTGTGAACCAGACAGTCAAATACGGGGCATTTATTCCTCCTTCAAGCAGTGCAGATCTATCTGTGTATCGCATCTCAACGCTCTCTGACAGCGAAGTGTGGGCGATTGGGCGGGAATATGTCGAAACAGGGGACAGAAGGCTAAAAGCAAGGGCGGATTTCTTGGCAGAGAACGTTTATGAAAACGAGCTCGAAGTCATTTCAGACGCGCAACCCCATGACCGACATGCCAACATCACGCCGTTTCCAGCCGATAGGAGAGCGCGGAATAGCATCGCGAGGAAACTCGCTCTTGCCAGTAAACTGGTCATCATGCCGACAACGTAACCGCAATTTTCGGGATTGACGATTTGCTCGGAGATCGCATCTCGGGCATCTGAATAGCGCGTTGGACAAACCGAAGGAGCATCTATGCAGAGGGATTATTCCGAAGTCAAAGGGCAACTCCGCAGTCGAGAGTGGTTCAACAACCCGCACAACATGGGCATGACCGCCGTTTATGTGGAACGCTACATGAACTACGGCTGGACGCGGGAAGAACTCCAATCGGGCAAACCCGTCATCGGCATCGCGCAAACCGGCGGGGACCTCACGCCCTGCAACCGCATTCACGTCGAATTGGCGGACCGCGTCAAAGCCGGGATTCGCGACAACGGGGGCATCCCCTTTGAATTTCCGGTTCACCCCATCGCCGAACAGGGCAAACGGCCCACGGCCGCACTGGATCGCAACCTCGCGTACTTGGGCTTGGTCGAAATTTTGCACGGCTATCCCATCGACGGCGTGGTGCTCACCACGGGTTGCGACAAAACCACGCCTGCGTGCATCATGGCCGCCTGCACCCTCAACCTGCCCGCGATCGTGCTTTCGGGCGGCCCCATGCTCGACGGGCACTTTCAAGGGCGTCTGGCCGGATCGGGCACGGTCGTGTGGGAGGCGCGCGAACGCCATGCGGCCGGCGAAATCGACTACGACGGATTTATGGACCTCGTCACGTCCTCCTCGCCGAGCTTGGGCCATTGCAACACGATGGGCACGGCCCTGTCCATGAACGCCTTGGCCGAAGCACTCGGCTTGTCCCTGACCGGCTGTGCGGCCATTCCCGCGCCCTATCGCGCCCGCAAGCAGATGGCGTATCGCACGGGCCGCCGCATCGTGGATATGGTCGAAGAAGACCTCGCGCCCGCCAAAATTTTGACGCCCGACGCCTTTCAAAACGCCATTGTGGTCAACTCCGCCCTCGGGGGATCGACCAACGCGCCGGTTCACATCACCGCGATAGCGCGGCACATCGGGCACGCGCTTCCGGCCCGCGACTGGCAAACCCATGGGCACCACATCCCCCTGCTCGTCAACTGCCAGCCCGCGGGCGAGTACTTGGGCGAGGCGTTTTACCGCGCAGGCGGCGTGCCCGCGGTCATGGCCGAACTCGCCAAGGCGGGCAAACTCCACGCGGACTGCCTCACCGTCACGGGCGAGACCATGGGCGAAAACCTCGAAGGCATCGCCATTGAAGACGACCGCGTCATCAAGCCCTACGACCAACCCCTCAAAGAAAACGCGGGATTCCTCGTCCTCGGCGGCAACCTCTTTGAAGCGGGCTTGCTCAAAACCTCGGTCATCGACGACGCGTTCCGCAAAAAATACCTCCAGCGCGCGGGCGACGAAAACGCCTGGGAGGGCACGGCCGTGGTCTTTGACGGCCCGGAGGATTACCACCACCGCATCAACGACCCCGAGTTGCCCATCGACGAAAACGCCATGCTCTTCGTGCGCTACTGCGGGCCCGTGGGCTATCCCGGCTCTGCCGAAGTCGTCAACATGCTCCCGCCCGACCGGCTCGTACAGGCCGGCATTGCCGAACTGCCCTGCATCGGCGACGGGCGTCAAAGCGGCACGTCTGCCAGCCCGTCCATCCTCAACGCGTCGCCCGAAGCCACGGTCGGCGGGGGCCTCGCGTTTCTCAAAACCGGCGACCGCGTGCGGATCGACCTCAACGCCTGCACGGCCGACATACTCATCGGCGACGGAGAACTCGCCCGCCGCAAACGGGACTGGAAACGCCCGGACCTGACGCACCAAACGCCATGGCAGGAAATCTACCGCCAAAACGTGGGCCAACTCGCGGACGGCGCGTGCCTCGAGCTCGCCGTCAAATACCAAAACGTGCGCGCCGACACCCCCCGCCACTCGCATTAAAAAAGCGCGGATTGAGACGCGCCGATTTCAGCACCTGCGCGCGGCCCATACCGCGTTTTGTGCTGCATCTCTGCGAGTGATGACAAATCCAACCGCTTGAGGATGTGCGCGGTGATCGGGCGCTTGGCATCCCAAAAAATGAACGCCTGTAAAAACTCACGCGCGGCTTTTGAATTGAGCAGCTCGGCATGCAAAACCGCCTCATCCCGATTCGCGCAGGGCAAAAAATAACACGTATCGTCAACCATCGCGGGTTTGCCCTCCCAAGGCGGGACCATTGAAAACCGAATCCGCTTGTACAACCCGGAAATCGCCACCTTCCACGCGGCAAAGGAATAATCTCCGACGCCAAAAATGGAAAACCGCGGTTTCTTTTTGTATATCGCGCTTTTTCTTTTATCCAACCTGTCCGCGTGTTTTGTCAAATACGCCCACGTCTTGGGCGCGCGTTCCCGAATGATGCGCGTGTCGTCGCCGACGCTTTTTTGCGTGATCAAAACCCAGCGTTCGGGCCTGTTCGTCAACCCCTTTGCCACAGCCGAACTTTTGTACAGCGGGAACACAAACTCGTCCTCGAGATCGACCTTCTCGCCCAGGCCATTGACAAACGCGCCATCTCTGCGGATGAATTCCATCACTTGCGCGCAATCGTGTTTGACGCCCGACCGCCATGCGACGGGCACCTGACCATCGAGTTGCGACCACTTTTCGTACTTTTTGACATCGGCCAAAATTTCCGCATTCTGCATGCCTATCGCAGAGGTTTTACGCGCATCCGAAACGCCGCTGAAAACATCGCACGCCTTGGCCCCGGAAGGCTCGCCCGTCCGACACACCAGCAGGCAGGCGGCCGCAGACACCTTGAAATGCGCCTTGGCATCGATGGCGTATAACCGGGTATCCGAGATGCAAAAATCCCGCGTCCAGATGTGTTTCAACACTTTTCTCGCAACCGCGGTCTTGCACAGCATCGCCAATGCGGCCCGCCTGTGTTGCAAGTTGTCCAGCAAGTGGATGAGCATCCATTCCGATATGTCGAAGTTGGATTTTCCGGTTATGGCGTCCAATCCCCTGTGGCCTTGAAAATTATTTTTAATGGGCAAATTCGATCCCCGAATGCGCCCCAAACCCGAATTGGTCACCCACGGCGGATTGCCGAGCACGAGAATGGGTTCGGGCAGATGGGTCAAAATAGCCGCCCAATCGAGTGCAAAAAAATCCGCCCGTCTCAATTCCACCCGCTCGCGGTCCGCCTGTCCCAACTTTTGCTCGAGAACCCGCAGATACGCCCGGTTGATCTCAATGCCCAAAAATTTCCGCGCATGCCCAAAAGCGGTCATCGCACTCGCGATAAACCCCCCTGTCCCACACGTCGGTTCGACGACGCTCTCGGGCCGCACGCCCTCGGCAAGCAGGAAATGGCAAATCTCATCTGCGAGATCACTCGGCGTCTGAAAATCGCCAAACTCTACGATCCGTCTGTTTTTTCGATTTCTCGCCATCACAAAATTCCCACTATCCCATCAACTCGTCCTGCTCGTTCAATAAGCCTGCGATACTGAAGCCGCCACTGTAAGGCGTTGGAAATGGTGAGATACCCAATATCGGGCGGATTTTTCAATAACTCTTGAGCTATCCGCCGCGCTTCAATTTCGTCAACGGGTAAGTTTCTATCCGACATAAAAGCGGCGAGTTCCTCTTCATTGCCATCATTTTCGAGAATCTGCCTCAAACCCATCGTCGTTTGGTAATCGGCGGTTCTCGTCTTATCGACAAAGACGATATGCAAAAACGCGAGACGACCAGTTTCAAACGCTTGGTTGTCTCGCTTTTCATAGACGAATACGAGCAAAGAATAACCCAAGCCGAAAATCTTCTGCCGCGCTGATTCGAAGGGACAGGAAGATTGGGGTTGTCGAATGCTGGTGACTTTCATATCCACATCCAGACTGGGAAAGTCTATCCCTCTTGCCGAACTGCCTTCTACAAAGGAATATCTTTCAGTCAGATACGCCCGAAATTGATGCTCAACATAGGTTCCGATTGCTTTGCCATCTGTGACGCCAAACAGACTGGAATGGTCACGCGAAGACTCAATACGCGCAAACTGGTTCGCTTCCTCGCAAAGCGAACGCACTGTCAACTCTGGTTTCATTTTCGCTTCCCTCGGTGAAAATGTTGGGGACATTTGAAGATAGTCATCTTGCAACGTTTTTCAAGTTTTCTTTATCTATGCCGTGCATTCTTATGCTTCATCTGTTTCATCCATAGATCGCCTCTCTTTTGTGCCTTTGAACTGGCTAGTCGCCAGTTGTACCCCGCTCGTGCCTTTTGTGCCTTCGTCACCGGTGCCGCGCAGGGCATTGGCAAAGCCATTGCCTCACGCCTTGCCGATGCGGGGGCGCGTGTGGCTATCGCGGATCTCAATTTGGATATGGCCCGGGAAACGGCGCGGCAAATCCATGCAGACGCGCTCGCCCTGCCGCTCGATGTCGCCAATGCCGAGAGCGTGCAAAACGCGGTCGATGCATGTCTCGACGCATGGGGGCGCGTCGACATTCTCGTCAACAACGCGGGCATTGTGGGGCGCGACGTGCCGGTCAAAGACCTCGCGGAAAGGGACTGGGATCAGGTGATCGACATCAACCTCAAGGGCACATTCCTCTGTTCGCGTGCGGTACTCCCGCCGATGCTCGCGCATAAAAAAGGCGCCATCGTCTCGGTCGCCTCCATTTCCGGCAAAGAAGGCAACCCGAGTATGGCGCCCTATTCGGTCTCCAAAGCGGGCATAATTTGCTTTACCAAGGCCCTGGCCAAAGAGCATCTCCACGACGACATCCGCGTCAACTGCGTCTCGCCCGCCCTGATCGAAACCCCCCTGCTGGCAAATGTCGAGGCCGAGCAACTCGCGTACATGACCTCCAAAATCCCCCTCGGCCGCCTGGGCCAACCCGAGGAAGTCGCCGCAGTCGTCCACTTCCTCGCCTCAGACGATGCCTCATTCGTCACGGGCCAATGCTACGACATCAGCGGCGGCAGAGCGACGTATTGAAAAGCACCTTAGCTCCTCCACTCAGTAAGGGCGTAAAAGTAAGGGCGTTGAAAAGCAAAGTAAGGACAAAAGTAAGGGCGTAAAATTTTACGCCCTTAGAAGCCATCTAAAAATTATTGGGACCTACCCCCCTGGCCCCCCTTCCTGCGAGGAAGGGGGGAATCAAGGCGTCCTATTTTCGCGCTATGTATGGTTTTGACCTGCGAAAAGCGAATGCTTTTGCGACGATCTCAATGGCGGTCCGAGTTTTTAGATGGCTTCTTACAAACGTCCTCTCAATCGTCCGTCCTCTCAATCGTCCGCACTCTCAACCGTCCGCACTCTCAATCGTCCGTCCTCTCAATCGTCCGTCCTCTCAATCGTCCGCAACCCTCAAATCCAAAGCCACTGGATTATTTGCGTTATGGCGATGAGATGGGCTACTTTCCATCATCCCAACGGGCGTGCGCTGAACACGTCTCGCAAATACAGGATCACCCATCCGAGAGCCGTTACGGCGAGTGCCACCCCGGATCCGCTCGCGCAATTCCACCGGATCGGACGGATCACCCATCCGAGAGCCGTTACGGCGAGTGCCACGCCCACGGCGATCAGACACAGCAGCCAGCCTGGAGGCCGAGCGTCTGAGTTGTGATAGGGATTTCGTCTCGGATCGTCCCAGTGCATGATCGCGTTCCAATTTGAGAAATCAATTTCAATTCGCATCGGTAATATACCTCAAAGCCTCGGGTTTTGAGGTTTTTTGTTTTAGGCCTGACATTGAAAAAGTCAGGTGTCCATTTACGGACACCACTGTCTCAAAATCGGACACCTTTTTGAGGAAGCAAAGAGCTACAATTTTTTGAGTACCGAAAAAACAAAGAAATTTGAAATTTTATCTCTTTGTTTTTCAAAAGGTTAATCATGTGCAAGTGCTGTTTTTGATTTTCGGGCCATTTTTGGCACACATCTTGCAAATTAAAAGGGCGATTGTGCCCGAGATATTTGAGGAGCACAAACGACGCACTTCGCAACGCGGGCGCGTGTAAATGCTCGAGAAAGGAGGCAGTATGTTTGATCCCGGTCGAAACGATGCTGTCTGTTCACCTTTTGATTTTAGTGGCAACACCCGTAAAATGGAGGAGATTATCATGACCAAAATCACGATGACCGCGAATAGAGGTCAATCCCATGTGCAACGCGCTGTGGCTGGCGCGACCCGATGGCTGTTCGTTCTGTCGCTGTGTCTGATCATCGCGCCCTCGGCGTGGAGTGGCTATCGAGAGGGCGAGGATGCGTACACCCGCAAGGACTACGCGACTGCGCGCAGAGAACTGCAACCCGTCGCCGAGCGAGGCGATGCCGGTGCTCAGTACCTCATCGGCTACATGTATTACAAAGGCCAAGGCGTAAAGAAAAACGGTGCAGAGGCCATAAAGTGGTTTCGCAAGGCCGCAGACCAAGGCCATCCCAAAGCGTGCGTGCGCCTCGGCATGATGTATCGCCTCGGCTATTCGGGCAAAAAGAAAAACTACGCGGAGGCCGCGAAGTGGCTCCGCAAAGCCGCAGACCAAGGCCATGCCACAGCCCAGTATAACCTCGCCTGGATGTATGCCAGGGGCCAAGGCGTGGATAGAGACGAAGAGGCGTTTGTGGAATGGATTCACAAGGCTGCCGAGGGCGACTATGCCCAAGCCCAAGCCCGCCTTTTCGAGATGTATCTCAATGGGCAAGGTGTCCCACAAGACACCGAAGAGGCCGTAAAATGGCTTCGCAAAGCCGCCGAGCAGGGCGATGTGAGCTTGCAGTTCCAACTCGGCTGGCTGTATTTCATAGGGCAGGGCATGAAGAAAAACTACGCGGAGGCCATGAAGTGGTTTCGCAAGGCCGCAGACCAAGGCCATGCCACAGCGCAACTCGGCCTCGCCGAGATGTATCACAAAGGATGGGGCGTGGAAAAAGACGATGCGAAGGCCCTAAAGTGGGGGCGCATGGCCGCAGAGTCGGGCCACCCCAAAGCCCAACTCACCCTTGCTGAGATATATTACAATGGGTTGGGGGGCGTGGAAAAAGACGATGCGGAGGCCATGAAGTGGCTCCGCAAGGCCGCCGACCAAGGCGAAGCAAACGCCCTATTCTCATTCGGTACGATATATGCTCGAGGTGTACTCGAGCTCGGCGTGTCGAAAGACATGGTGGAGGCCCACAAGTGGCTGAGCTTGGCCGCGGCACAGGGTCACGGGAAGGCCCGCAGAAATCTCGATAAAATCGCCCGACGGATGACCCCGGATCAAATTGCCGAAGCCGAGCAACGGGCCCGCGAGTGGGCGAAAAAGTGAGCCATCAGTACCCGCAATGGTCGGGGCCGCTTCTGTGTGCCTCGTCCTAAATAGGAGGTGTGATATGATCTGGAATTATCTCATCGTTGGATTTCGACATTTGCGCCGCTATGCGTTCTATTCCCTGCTGAACATCCTGGGGCTCGCCGTGGGGATTGGATGCGTGTTGTTGGCGATGCTGTATGCCGATTATCACTTCCGGTTTGACCAGCACCACGAAAAGAGCGATCGCATTTATTTGTTGATCCGAAAGCTCGAGGACGCAGGCGGTACGCGCTACGATCTGGGGACAAAGCCCGTCGCGCCGCATCTGCGCGGCCGGTTTCCCGAAATCGAAGCCGTGACCCGCACGCTCATGCGATCGATGTGGGCGTCTTATGGGAATCGCGGTTCGAGTGCGCGCGTGTGCGTGACCGATGCCGAGATGTTCGACATTTTCACGCTGCCGATGGTGGCAGGCGATCCCCAAACCGGGCTGAACGCGCCCAACACGGCATTCATCTCGCAAGCCCTGGCGCGCAAGTTGTTCGGCGAGGAAGACCCGATAGGCCAAGCGGTCCACATCGAGTACAAGTGGCTGAAAGGCTATTTTGCGATTACGGGGATCATGGAGAACCAGCCCAAGACCTCAAACGACAAGCTGCGCTTCGACGTTCTCACCACGACGTATCCTCCCAATCCGCGCTGGCGCCCGCGGGTGTGGGAAACCTGGCCCTCGGATTGGATCATCGGCCCCTTGCGGACGTACGTCCTCCTGAACGAGAACGCCGATGTCGTTGAACTGAAGCAGAAGTTGCGCGATTTTGCAACGGAACACCAAACGGAGGGCGATGCGCGCTACGATTACGACTTGCAACCGCTCGACCGCGTGCATCTGTATTCCATGGGCGATTACGGCACTGCCGAGGCCAATGCCGGGGATATTGCGCGCTGCTACATCCTGCTCGCTGTCGGGTTGCTGGTGCTGTTGATCGCGTGCATCAACTACGTCAACTTAGTCACCGCGCGATCCGCCAATCGGGTGCGCGAAGTGGGGCTTCGCAAGGTGGCGGGCGCGACTCGGCTGCAACTGATGGGTCAGTTTTTGGGCGAGTCCCTGTTGCTGGCGGTGCCCGCAGGCGTGCTGGCGGTGTTGTTCGTCTCTGATGCCCTGCCCTTTTTCAATGAGATTTTGGAAGTCGATCTGACGTTGACCGATGCGGGCTTGGCGTTTGCCGCGCTGTTTTCCCTGTTCGTGTTGGTGGCCGTGGGCCTGCTCGCCGGAAGTTACCCGGCCTTTGTCTTGTCCGGATTCGATCCGGTTCGGGCGCTAAAAGGCGCCTTGGGGTCTCGACAGACGGGTTTGATCCAAGTGATGGTCATTTTGCAATTCGGCATCTCCGTGGTCTTGATCATCTGCACGTTGGTGGTGTACCAGCAACTCTCGTTCATGCGTTCCAAAGAACTGGGGTTTGACAGGGAACAGATCGTCATCCTGCCGTTCTTTTTGAGAGACCGCGACCTTCGGCCCAAGGCGGGCGCCATTCTCAACGAATTGCGCGGCCAGCCGGGGGTGTTGCATGCGTCGGCGTTTCACCTGCCGCCTGGGCAAACCGCCGTGGATGCGAGAACCATGCGCGCCGAAGGGCATCAGGAAAAAATCAAGCTGTATTGGAACGCCATTGACGACGATTATTTGGAATTGTTCGGAATGCCTCTCGCCGCGGGCAGGGACTTGGCAGGCACATCGCACCGCCCGCGCAAAATTGGCCCGAACAAATGGGAAACGCCCATCTTGATCAACGAGACCGCCGCGAAAATGATCGGCTGGGACGAGCCCGTGGGCAAGTTCTTCATCGAGTACGGCGGTCGGCTTCAAGTGCGGGTGATCGGCGTGGTGAAGGATTATCACAACCAGTCCTTGCACCACGGCATCGAGCCGATGGTGTTGCAAAATTCCACCAGCGTCAACCGCGTTGCCGTGCGCTTGGCGCCTGGGGATTTGCACGCGCAACTGGACGGGCTGGAAAGCGTGTGGAAGCAGTTTTTGCCCATGCGACCGTTTGAGTATGAATTTCTCGACGAGCGGCTCGACGCGTATTACAAGTCGGAACGGACCTTGCAAAAGGTGTGCGGGATTTTCGCCGCCCTGTCCATTTTCATTTCTTGCTTGGGGATGCTCGGCCTGATCGCCTTTGCCGCCCAACAGCGCACCAAAGAGATCGGCATCCGCAAGATACTCGGCGCGTCCGAGAGCAAGATCGTTCTGTTGCTGACCCGCAATTTCCTGCGGCTCACGGTCGTGGCGAATCTGATCGGCTGGCCCGTGGCGTATTACGTGATGGCCGCGTGGCTGGATAATTTCGCGTACCGCATCGCGCTGGGCCCCCTGCTGTTCATCGCGACCGGGCTGTTGTCGTTGGGGATCGTGCTCATCACCGTCGGCGGTCAATCCTATCGCGTGGCTTGCGCCAACCCGGTCAACGCCCTGCGGGATGAATAGCGCGGGATGCGCGTTGGAAATTGCAAAGCGATGGAACTATTGCAATTACGAATCAGTAATGCCCTATCTTCGCTGGTCAAGGCCGCTTATTCTTTGTCGAGATTAGGGGGCTTTGACCCGTTCACTCATTGCTTTGTGCAACACCCCATCGGGATTCTTCCACTTTCCCACCCCATAAACAAAGGAGATTTACCATGGCCAAAATCACGATGACCGCGAATAAAGGTCAACCCCATGTGCAACGCGCTGTGTCTGGCGCGACCCGATTGCTGTTCGTTCTGTCGCTGTGTCTGATCATCGCGCCCTCGGCGTGGGGGGACTTGCAAGCTGGCAAGGATGCGTACACCCGCAAGGACTACGCGACTGCGCGCGAGGAATTGCAACCCGTCGCCGAGCGAGGCGATGCGGAGGCGCAGTATCTCATCGGCTACATGTATTACAAAGGCCAAGGCGTGAAGAAAGACGGTGCAGAGGCCGTAAAGTGGATTCGCAAAGCCGCAGAGTCAGGTCATCCGGAAGCCCAATTCCGCCTTGCTGAGATGTATTACAAAGGGCGAGGGGTTCCGCAAGACCCTGTGGAGGCCGTAAAGTGGATTCACAAAGCCGCAGAGCAAGGCGATGTTAACGCCCAGGTCAGACTTTTCAGGATGTATCTCCAGGGGCAAGGTGTTCCGCAAGACCCTGTGGAGGCCTTTAAGTGGATTCACAAAGCCGCAGAGCAAGGTCATCCCCAAGCGCAACGCTTTGTCGCTTATATGTATGCCAAAGGGAAGGGCGTTCTGAAAGACGATGCGAAGTCCGTAAAGTGGATTCGCAAAGCCGCAGAGTCAGGTCATCCGGAAGCCCAATTCCGCCTTGCTGAGAGGTATGCCAAAGGAGAGGGCGTTCCGAAAGACGATGCGGAGGCAGTAAAGTGGTTTCACAAGGGCGTAGATGCCGCAGAGTCCGGTCATCCGGAAGCCCAATTCTCCCTCGGTATGCTGTATGCGCGGGGCGCGCTTGCGTTTGGCGTGTCGAAAGACCTCGTGGAGGCCCACAAGTGGTTGAGCTTGACCGCGGCACAGGGTCTCAACAATGCCAGCGAAGAACGCGATAAAATCGCCCGAGAGATGACCCCGGATCAAATCGCCGAAGCCGAGCGCAGGATGCGCGAGTGGACGAAAAAGTGAGCGATGAGTATTCGCAATGGTCAAGGCCGCTTATTCTTTATCGAGATTAGGTGGCTTTGACCCGTATCACATTGCTTTGTGCAACACCCCATCGGGATTCTTTCACTTTCCCATCCATAAGAAGCTGTCTAAAAACTCGGCCCGCCATTGAGAGAGTCGCAAAAACATTCGCTTTTCGCAGGTCAAAACCATACCTATCGCAAAAATAGGATGCCTTGATTCCCCCCTTCCTCGCAGGAAGGGGGGCTAGGGGGGTAGGTCCCAATAATTTTTAGATGGCTTCTAAAAGAGCGATAGGTATTCGCAGAGGGCAAAGGCATGTCCCGTCAACGCCCTGCGGGATGAATAGCGGAAACGCGGAGAACGCTCATTCGCGGTCGATTCGGCGTTCAGGTTTGGGGAGAGCGAGTTATGACAACGCGATGGAAATGGCTTTTTGTCATTTTGTTCCTCGCTGTGCCCGCACAGGCAAAAGTGATTCGGGGTAGCGTGACCGACGCGGCAACAGGTGAACCGCTCCCCGCCGCGACGGTGCGGGTTCTCGGCACGTATCACGGCGGGATCTCAAATGCCGAAGGCGGGTACGAGGTCGAATTGCCCGCCCTGCCCGCGGTGGTGGAAGTGCGTTATATCGGATACCGGTCGCAGCGGATCGCGATCGCCGAAGACGCGCCCGATGTACACCATTTCGCATTGGAACTCGTGCCCCTCGAAATGGAAGAAATCGTCGTTACCGCAGCGGATGGGCCGAGTATCATGCGTAAAGTCATCGCGCAAAAGCAAACGTGGTGGGGCGCGGTCGAGACATTTCGCGTTTCGGCGTATTCGCGGTTTGTTTTTCGCAGGTCATCCGAGATCGTGGCGATCACCGAAAGCCTGTCCGAGGGGTTTTGGGACTCTCGAAAGGGGTGGCGAGAGGTCGTCATAGACAAGCGCGTGACCGAGAACTTGGATTTTGAATTTGGAGAATTTGTCTTGCCCGCGGCTCAAGGTGTGAATTTGTATGAAGATGAGACGGAACTCGGCGGTCACCATCTCGTCGGCGTCACGCATCCCGATGCGTTGGATCACTACGATTTTGTGCTCGTAGGACAGCGCAAAATGGACGATCGCACCATTTACGATATCGACGTGCAACCCAAACACCGCCTCGAGACCGCCTTTGAGGGGCGCCTAGCCGTGCTCGACAGCGCGTATGCCCTCGTGGAAGTGGAACTGACGCCCAATCAGGCGTTTTTGTTTCCGCCGCCCATTCGCGGCTGGACGAGCACCATGCGCCAGCAGTTTAGCAATTTTGGGGGGGATTTCTATTTGCCCGTGGGCTGGCAGTCGGAGGACGAAATTGAAATCGGGATCATCGGCCTGCAATTTCCCCCGATAGAAGTGCAACGCATTTCTCGCCTGACCGGGTATGAGATAAATGTCGCATTGCCCGATTCGCTTTACGAACAGCAGCGGGAGGTCGTGGTGGATTCCGCGCGGGTCGAGCGGGACAACTTATTGGCGCGAACCGCGCTCGCCGTGCCCTTGGATGAGATCGAGCGAGAGGCTTATGCGCGCATCGACAGCGCGATGACGCTTTACGAAGCGTACAAGCCCAAGGGATTTTTGGCGCGGTTTATCGAGGACGATGATGAGAACGGGGAAAAAGAGAGCACGGAAAAAGCGAAAAAGAAGGGATGGCTCAAATGGCATTCCAAAGGGTGGTTCAATCGCGTGGATGGGGTACATCTGGATCAAAAAATTGCCGTGGGATCGAATCAAACCCGAGTGGCTTTTGGCGGCGGAGGGGCATATAACTTTGGGTCGAAAAAATGGGCGTTTGAGGGCAAAGCGACGGCGCGCTATGGAGCGAGCAAGCGGGGATGGATCTCACTCGCGGGATTTCGCGGCACAGAGACGCGCTATCGGTCGCGGCTGTACGGACGGATGCAGACCGGCGCGCAACAGATCTTGGGATTCGAGGATTATTTCGATTATTTCTGGCGCGAAGGCATAAGCGGAAGCGCGGGCTATCGGTTTGGGGATCCACACAAAGCGGCGGTGCAGTTGAGCGCTGGGGTAAATGTCGCGCGACACGAGTCGGTGAACAAGACCACGGATTGGCATTTGCTCGGGGATCGAGATGTGCAACGGCCCAATCCATCTATTGACCCGGGGAATTTGCGGTCGGCATTCTTTCGCGCATCCCTCAAGGGCGAAAGCGCGGGGCCCTCGCTCCTTTTTGGACGGCGCGAAGTCGCGTTGGAGATCGAACACAGCGGCCCGGGATTCGGCAGTGATTTCGCCTTTACACAATTTCGGTTGCGATTGGATTGGCGAATCGAGACGCTGTTCAAGCGGCGTTTGTTGCCCAATGTGCTCGACGTGCGCGTCGTTGGCAGCGCATTTACCGGCACCCTGCCCCGGCAACGCTTTGAGATTTTGGATTCGGGCCTGTTGCTCGGTGGGATTTCGACCTTTGGGGGATTTCGCACGCGAGTGGATCGCCCGTACGAAGGCGAGTCTGTGCTCGGCGTATTCTGGGAACACCATTTTCGCACGGTGCCAGTTGAGTTGCTCGGCTGGCGGTGGGCTGCCGAACGGAATGTCGGTTTGACGATCTACGGCGGGCACGGGCGCACGTGGTTTGGGGATCGCACCTTGGCGGGCTTGGATTACGAACCGCAGTATCTCGACGGATTTCACCACGAATTGGGCGCGTCGATCAACGGGCTGTTTTATCTGTTTCGGATGGATTTCACCGTGCGATTGGACGCGCCGGGTTTTTATGTCGGCGCGGGGATCGCACGGTTTTGAACGAATGGCGGAACGGGGTACAAGAGCCATCGCAGGGACAACCCCTTGTGGTCCGGCAGTCGGACAGCACGGGGGGCGATTGTATTCGGACAGGCACAGGGGCCTGTCCCTACGGCATTGCTGTATCGTTCATCGCGCGATAAAAATGCCATTGTAGGGACAACCCCCTGTGGTTGTCCAGCAGTCGGACAGCACGGGGGGCGATTGTATTCGGACAGGCACAGGGGCCTGTCCCTACGGCATTGCTGTATCGTTCATCGCGCGATAAAAATGCCATTGTAGGGACAACCCCCTGTGGTTGTCCAGCAGTCGGACAGCACAGGGGCCTGTCCCTACGGGTGATGGATGGGGCGGGAAATATTACTCGACGAGGAGCATGCCATGATCTCTGTTTTCCACAACGCACTCGGCGTTATGCGTTATGAGCGCAGAATGCTCATCAGAACCGTGAAATTTTGGATTTGGAGCGGCTTGGCTATGGGCATTTTCATTTTGAATGGCATTCGCATTGCCATGTTTCCCGACGTGTCCCCAGGAACCGAAGCTTACGCCCAGCTTTTGACCTATACTCTTTTTTAGTGCCTCGTCATTCCCTTTCTCGTGGGGTCTTTTCGAGCGGCTGACCAACGGGCCCGCATCGATGAAGTGGTGGCCGGACGTCCCATTTCAACAGCCGAGCTGGTCGTGGGGAAGTATTTGGGAGGTGTTAGCGCGCTTTTCTTTTTGAGCCTTGGGGGGCTGATTTTGGCATTGGGCATCCAAGCGGCAACGATCAGCATGACCGGGGACTCCTTTGCGATAAAACCCTATCTCTTATACCTCGTGTTCTTGAACCTGCCGGCCCTGATTTTTCTGTCTTCGCTGACCTTCTTTTTCGGCGTCTTGTTGCGTCAGCCAATCGCGGCGGCCTTGATCGCGACCGCGTATTCGCTCTCCATCATCTTGTTTTTCGGCGAGCGATATGGCGGCATCTACGACTTTGGTGCTTTCTATCTTCGCATGCATTATTCGGACCTGATGGGGCTTGGCGATGTGACGCAAGTGGGCTTGCAGCGCGTGTTGTACATTTTTCTCGGCCTCGGCTTGTTGGGCTTGGCGATAGACCGATATCCCCGCCTTGCACATTCCGCAACGGCGCGGTGGGGCGGCCGCAGTGGCGCGGTGATCGGCTTTGGATTGGCGGCGGGTCTTTACGCGTTTATGGAGGTGGAAGCGCGAGACGGGCAAGCGTATCGCCAGTCCCTGCTCGCACGACAAGAAGCGGTGGCCCATATTCCCGCAGCGGCAATCACCCATTACGATCTCGCTATAACCCTTTTGGGCAAATATCCGCTTGCCGCCTCGGGCACAATCACCTTGAAAAACCCCCATGAAGCGCCGCTCGATACGTTGATTCTGTCACTCAACCCCGGGTTCAAAATTCAGAGCCTGACAAGGGGCGATGGGGGAGCCATGACTTGGACGCGACAGGGGAGTGTGATCCGCGTTCTTCCCGGCGATCCCCTGCTCTCGGAGCGCGAACTCGACCTGACGCTGGCCTATGCGGGTGAGATCGACACAGATGGGTTTGATCTCGAGCGGGAAAAGGGCAAACCCCGGCTGCGAACCGGAGGGAATATGGACAGGGGCTCTTTGACCGCTTGGATCCGCGATGAGTCCATCTTTCTGCCACCGCGCAGCCGTTGGTATCCGGTCGCGGGGGTGGATTATGGCGATGGTCATGCGCGGCCGGTCTCTTTTGCAACGGCAAATTTGCACATCGCATTCCCAAAGGGTCTCGAAGTCATTACGCAAGGGCAGGTCCGCAAGGCCGATACCCTCGATACGCGGGTCAGGCAAGCGTGGGTCGTTGAAAAACCCGTGCCCGTTCTGTCGCTCAACGCGGGGGTCTATCGCGTTTATCGCGCCATCATTCACGACATCGCCTGCGCCCTTTACGTGCATCCCTCGCATTTGAGCGCGATTCATTTTTTTGAAGGTGCCGAAGGAGAAATTGGGCGCGCGCTCGAGCAAATCGTGGATTTAATGGAACGAGAGGCCGGCATGAAATATCCCTATCCGACCCTTGCGGTGGTGGAAGTGCCCTTTCACATCCAGTGGTATTACGAGGGGTGGGAGGAAAGGGGCGGCCTGACGCAACCGGGCGTGTTGATGATCGAAGAAGACGTGCTCATAATGCGGCTCCGCAATTTCGATCGCGATAAAAAAGTACAAAAAGACCTTTTGGTACGCGCCATTCTCGAAACCTTTTTTGCCGAAGAAAGCGCAGAGCGTAATCCCGATGGCGGGCTGTTTCGCAGTCCCGTTGCTCAGCTTTGGGCTTATGACAAGCACTTTGTGGGCGCCCATGGCGCCCTGCTCAAAAAGGGCATGCCCATGTATCTCCAGAATGAATTGAAAACCGAAATGACCGCCGCTTTTTACCCGAGCCAACGACAGAGCAGCGACAGGGCGGCGTTTGTCAGCCGGAGAGAATTGAGGGCGTGGAACAAACTGATCGCCCAGATGCAGGACAGGTCGCTTGCCGATTTAGACCCCGAACGAGACGCCGCGCTCTATCGCCAAGTGCTCGAGGTCAAGGGCCCCGTGCTCTTTGAAATGATGGCCTCCTTTTTGGGCAAAGACGCCTTTCGCACGGTCTTGGTCGACATCGATCGCAATTACGAGTACAAAGCCCTCGATTTTGCGACCTTTCAGCGCGTCGCCCTAAGCCATCTTTCCGATCGGGAAGACCGCCTGAGATTGCAACGGCTCATCGGCGATTGGATCTACGGCACGGAAATCCCAGGCTATACCCTGACAAAAGTCGACGCGATGAAGATGGACGATGGCTCGGGAACGCTGGCCTATCAACTGGTGGTGCGAATCAAAAATGGCGAACCCGGCAGGGGCTATGTGCAAATTACAGCCGTGGGGCGAGACGATGAGATCGCCAAAGGCGTTGAGATCAAAGGCGGGCAGGAGATCGAAGTTTCAATGGTTTTGTGGGAGCGGCCCTTGCGGGTGGTCGTCGATCCCTTCCTCGCGCGCAACCGAGAACCGCTCGCATCTCCGGTGCGCGCTCCCGAACAGGTGACAAAGGGGCGCGCGGTTGCCTATCTCAAAGATGTGACCGGCGAAGATGAGGCGAACGATGGAGACGCGCTCGAGATCGTGATCGACAATGACGACAGGGGATTTTCCATGCCGATACGCCGCGCGACGCGCTTCTCGCGCCCCGGGATCAAAGGGGGCAACTGGCGCGAGCACACCTTGGCGGAGGCGTATGGGCGATACGAAAAGACGTATCGGCAAAAGCAGGCGGGCGATGGGGCACAACCCGCGGTGTGGACCGCGCGCATCCCCAAAGCAGGCGCCTTCGATGTGGGGTTCTATTTTCCCGATCCGGCAACGGCGAAGCGCGAGGGCATCGGGGCGCGCTTTACCCTCACTGTTTTTTGCGGGGGCAGGGCCGATACGCTCGCCATGGAACGCGACCACATGAAGGCGGGATGGAATCACTTGGGGCGATACAAATTCGCCGAAGGGGAAGCGGCAGTGGTCGAACTATCCGACCTCGCAGAAGGTCGCCTGTATGCCGATGCGGTGCGCTGGCGGTTTGTGGATAGGCATGCCCCGCGGTGATTTTACATGGCGGGGCGTATCGCGGCTCACGTCTTTCCCCGTGCATATTGCGTCATATCCCGAACGCGATCATTGGGATGCAGATCTTTGACATTGACGCAGGTGTCCATTTACGGACACCACTGTATCAAAATCGGACGCTTTTTGAGATGAACAAAAGGCGTCCGATTTTCTTTTGGCCCAAAAACAAATGATTCTGAAATTTTATCTCTCTGTTTTTCAAAAGGTTAATTATGTGCAAGTGTCTTTTTTCATCTTTGGACAATTTTTGGCACACATCTTGCGGATTAAAAGGGCGAGTGCAAAATTGATCGACGGTCTGTTCCCCTTCATTCTCGGAGGTTTTCTCATGGCACGTTCAGAGTTGTATCGCGTATCGTCCTATACGATTTGTGTCAATCTGCCTGACGAACCCGACTACGCTTTGCTCGTTCACGGCTATACGGGGGCGATGGATCGGGTGAACAAAGACGTCGCTCGGCTGATGAAAAGCCGGGTTGTCCTCTCCGAAGCGATGTTCGATCACCTGCCCTGTTCCAAAGAGACGATCCACACCTTGATGAAACGCGGCTATCTCACCAATCGTTCGCCTGTGGAAGAACGGGAATACGTGCATAGCATGGCGAATTTTCTCCATCAGACCTCGAGCCGTGGGGCCTCATCGTTTCTCTTTTTGGTGGCTTACGATTGCAACTTCCGCTGTCCCTATTGTTTTGAAAATGACATTTCAGAGCATGGGAAGGGGTGGTCAAAACAGGTCTTCACCAAAGAAAGGGTCGACCGTGCCTACCGTGCGATGGGCGAAATTCAACCCAACCGAGCCATGCATAGCCAAAGCATTACGCTGTATGGCGGCGAGCCGTTGTTGGCGAAGAACAAAGCGATCGTGCGGTATATCGTAGAGGAAGGCTTGAAGCGCGGTTACGTTTTTTCTGCGATTACCAATGGGTATGACCTGCACCATTTTACAGACCTCTTGGGCCCGAAAAAGATCAAGCGCCTCCAGATTACCTTGGATGGCGAAGCGGAAAATCACAATCGCAAGCGTCCGCATTACCGCGCAGGCGATAGTTTTGACGCCATCATGAAAAATGTGGCACTTGCGTTGTCCCTCGATGTGCAGGTTTCCCTGCGGATCAACACCGATTACGACAATGTGGATATTTTGCCCGCGTTATTCGGTCTGTTCAAAAACAGAGGGTTCACAGACTATCCCAACTTTTCAGCCTACTCTGCATTGGTGCATCAAGTTGAAGAGGGCATGTCGTGCAATGCGACGATGTCGGGCAAAAAGACGCCGGGGGATTACGGTCAGACGGTCCCTCTGATGTCCATTGAAGCCCCCACATCGGAGCGTGAGACGCGGGGACACGAGACGTTTGATCCCGGAGCACTCGATGACACCGCTTCTGAAATGGTCGACGAGGAACAGTATATCGACGTGGAGCGCGAAGAAAAGATTTTCTCGAAGTACCAAACTGGCATAAGGCCAATGGATCTCCAGCCGATAGAACGGGCGTCCAACCGCCTCGAAAATGGCGAAGTGTCCGTGATGCCAAGGCGGGAGTACACGCGCAAATACTATCAGTTTGCCAAAGAGAACCCCGACTTGATGCACCGGATTTCTTGCCAAGACTACGGCATTCGACAGACCTTCAAAAAGGCTTTTGAGGGCAAAGGGCTGTTGAGTTTTAAGCCCGTCTTCTGCGGGGCACAGACCAGCATGTTGATCTTTGACCCTTATGGCGATCTCTATACCTGCTGGGAAATGGTGGGGATGGATCGGTATAAGGTGGGCAGTTATCTCGGTCGCGTTCAATTCGATGATGACCGCTTAGCCGAGTGGTATGATCGCAATATTTCCAACGTGCCATCGTGTAGCAAATGCAAATACGCCTTCTTTTGCGGCGGTGGGTGCGCCGCCCATGCGTATGTCAAAAACGATGGCGATGTCAAAACGTCCTATTGCGATGAGTATCCCAAAGTGTTTCACACGGTTGTGCCCGAGATATTCGAGGAGCACAATCGACACACCTCGCAACGCGAGCGCGTGTAAATGCTCGAGAAAGGAGGCAGTATGTTTGATACCTGTCGAACCGATGCTGTTTGTTCACCTTTCAATCGAGGAGGGTAGTATCATGACTCAACTGACTTCCCGCATTTCTTCGGAAGCCGACCTCAGAGCGCACATCGCGTCGTATCCCGAACTCTACGAGGATCTGGCCGTTGACGCGCTCGAAGACAGGTTGGAAATGTGGTGTCTCATTAACCTCTGTGGATGCAATGATGCCTGTGGGTGTGATGATGCCTGTGGGTGCGATGAGGCCTGTGCGGCGGATGCCTGTTTGATCGATAGCAGGGGCCTCTGTGTGGTCGATACGTCTGACCCCACGGAATGTTCTGCTGATTCGTAATTAAAAGCACTTGGAGCTATTGCAATTACGAATCGGTAGTGTCCTATTTTGCCGGTCAAGGTCGCTTATTGTCTATCGAGATTAGGTGGCCTTGACCCGTATCATTCATTCCTTTGTGCAACCGAATTGTGCAACATCCCATCGGGCTTTTTCCACTTTCCCACCCAATAAATGAAGGAGATTTGCCATGACCAAAATCACGATGACTGCGAATAAACGGCGAACCGATGTACAACGCGCTGTGTATGACGCAACACGCTTGTTTTTCATCGATCAAAGCGATGCCAGTGCTCAGTATCTCATCGGCTATATATATTCCAAAGGTCGGGACGTGAAGAAAGACGGTGCAGAGGCCACAAAATGGCTTCGCAAGGCCGCAGAGCAAGGCTATCGCAAAGCACGAGTGCTCCTCGGCATGATGTATCGCCTCGGCTATTCGGGCATTCCGAAAAACTACGCGGAGGCCGCAAAGTGGCTTCGCAAGGCCGCAACCCAAGGCGATGCCAAAGCCCAGTATAGCCTCGCCTTGTTGTATGCGGGGGGGCAAGGCGTAGATAAAGACGAAGAGGCGTTTGTGGATTGGATTCACAAGGCTGCCGAACAAGGCTATGCCCAAGCCCAAGCCCGCCTTTTCAAGATGTATCTCAATGGGCAAGGCGTCCCACAAGACACGGAGGAGGCCATAAAATGGCTTCGCAAGGCCGCAGACCAAGGCGATGCCAGAGCTCAATTTGGCCTTGCTGAGATGTATTACGCAGGGGAGGGCGTTCCGCAAGACAATGCGGAGGCCGTGCAGTGGCTTCGCAAGGCCGCAGAGCGAGGCTATGATTACGCACAATTCTCTCTCGGCGGGATATATGCTCAAGGTGTGTTGGACATGTCGAAAGACATGGTGGAGGCCCACAAGTGGTGGAGCTTGGCCGCGGCACAGGGTCACGAGAAGGCCAGCGAAGAACGCGGTAAGCTCGCCCGAGATATGACCGCAGATCAAATCGCCGAAGCCGAACGCAGGATGCGCCGCGAATGGACCAAAAAGTGAGCGATGAGTACTGGATACAGGCATGTCCCACCAACGCCTAACGACAGACCTCGCAACGCGAGCGCGTGCAAATGCTCGAGAAAGGAGGCAACATGTTTGATACCTGTCGAACCGATGCCGTTTGTTCACCTTTCAATTGAGGAGGATAGTATCATGACTCAACTGACTTCCCGCATTTCTTCGGAAGCCGATCTCAAAGCGCACATCGCGTCGTATCCCGAACTCTACGAGGATCTGGCCGTTGACGCGCTTGAAGACAGGTTGGAAATGTTTTGTTTTTCCCATACCTGTGGGACAGACGACGACGACGGTATTTGTATCTCGCATGAATGTGGTAGAGACAGCGGAGGCGGGGGCTGTGGATTTCATGACTGCAGGATTGACAGCTAACAATGGTGGCCCTACAGTAGCGGTAAATATCTTATGGGATTACGGGCTGTAGGGATCGATTCTTAGAAGTCTTTCTTCTTTTTTTTCTTATCTTGACGGTCAAGGCCGCTTATTCTTTATCGAGATTAGGTGGCTTTGACCCGTATCATTCATTACTTTGTGCAACCAAATTGTGCAACATCCCATCGGGATTCTTCCACTTTCCCAACTAAAAAATGAAGGAGATTTACCATGGCCAAAATCACGATGACCGCGAATAAAGGTCAACCCTATGTGCAACGCGCTGTGTCTGGCGCGACCCGATTGCTGTTCGTTCTGTCGCTGTGTCTGATCATCGCGTCCTCGGCTTGGGGGGACTTGCAAGCTGGCAAGGATGCTTACAACCGCAAGGACTACGCGACTGCGCGCAAAGAACTGCAACCCGTCGCCGCGCGAGGCGATGCCGAGGCGCAGTATCTCATCGGCTATATGTATTACAAAGGCCAAGGCACAAAGAAAGACGGTGCAGAGGCCACAAAATGGCTTGGCAAGGCCGCAGACCAAGGCCATGTCAAAGCGCAAGTGCGCCTCGGCATGATTTATCGCCTCGGCGATTTGGGCATGTCGAAAAACTACGCGGAGGCCGCAAAGTGGCTTCGCAAAGCCGCAGACCAAGGCGATGGCAAAGCCCAGTATAACCTCGCCGCGCTGTATGCCAGGGGCCAAGGCGTGGATAAAGACGAAGAGGAGGCCGTGGATTGGCTTCACAAGGCGGCCGAGCATGGCTATGCCTTGGCGCAGGCGCACCTTGCTGAGATGTATTCCAAAGGGCAAGGTGTTCCACAGGATCCTGTGGAGGCCTTAAAGTGGCTTCACAAGGCGGCCGAGCAAGGCTATGCCAAAGCCCAGTTCCAACTTTTCTATTTTTATTTCAAAGGGGAAGGGGTTCCACAGGATCCTGTGGAGGCCTTAAAGTGGCTTCGCAAGGCCGCAGAGTCAGGTCATCCGAGGGGCCAACTCATTCTCGCTTCGATGTATTACAAAGGGCAGGGCGTTGAAAAAGACGGTGCAGAGGTCATGAAGTGGGTTCGCAAGGCCGCAGACCAAGGCGAATCAGAAGCCCTATTCTCACTCGGTAATTTCTATTCCGTGGGTGAACTCGGCCTGCCGAAAGACATTGTGGAGGCCCACAAGTGGTGGAGCTTGGCCGCGGCACAGGGTCACGAGAAGGCCCGCGAAGAACGCGATAAACTCGCCCAGGATATGACCGCAGATCAAATCGCCGAAGCCGAGCGCAGGATGCGCGAATGGGCGAAAGAGTGAGCGATGAGTACCGGATACAGGCATGTCCCGCCAACGCCTAACGACACACCGCGCAACGCGTGTAACTGCTCGAGAAAGGAGGCAACATGTTTGACGCTGGTCGAACCGATGCTGTTTGTTCACCTTTCAATCACGGTGGCAATGCCACCAAAATGAAGGAGATTTACCATGACCAAAATCACGATGACCGCGAATAAAGGTCAATCCTATGTGCAACGCGCTGTGTCTGGCGCGACCCGATTGTTTTTCGTTCTGTCGCTGTGTCTGATCATCGCGCCCTCGGCGTGGGGAGACTTGCAGGCTGGCAAGGATGCTTACAACCGCAAGGACTACGCGACTGCGCGCGAGGAATTGCGACCCGTCGCCGCGCGAGGCGATGCGGAGGCGCAGTATCTCATCGGCTACATGTATTACAAAGGCCAAGGCGTGAAGAAAGACGGTGCAGAGGCCACAAAATGGCTTGGCAAGGCCGCAGACCAAGGCCATGTCAAAGCGCAAGTGCGCCTCGGCATGATATATCGCCTCGGCTATGCGGGCGTGCCGAAAAACTACGCGGAGGCCGCAAAGTGGCTTCGCAAAGCCGCAGACCAAGGCGATGGCAAAGCCCAGTATAACCTCGCCGTGCTGTATGCCAGGGGCCAAGGCGTAGATAAAGACGAAGAGGAGGCCGTGGATTGGATTCACAAGGCGGCCGAGCAAGGCTATGCCTCGGCGATGGCGCACCTTGCTAAGATGTATTCCAAAGGGCAAGGTGTTCCGCAGGATCCTGCGGAGGCCGTAAAGTGGCTTCACAAGGCCGCAGACCAAGGCGATGCCAAATTACAGTACAGCCTTGGACAGATGTATGCCAAAGGGCAGGGCGTTCCGAAAGACGATGCGGAGGCCTTTAAGTGGCTTCACAAGGCCGCAGAGCAGGGGCATCCCCGAGCGCAACGCAGCGTTGCTTATAGGTATTCCATAGGGCAGGGCGTTCCGAAAGACGATGCGAAATCTGTAAAGTGGATTCGCAAAGCCGCAGAGTCAGGTCTTCCGGACGCCCAATTCCGCCTTGGTGAGAGGTATGCCACTGGGCAGGGCGTTCCGAAAGACGATGCGGAGGCCGTAAAGTGGCTTCGCAAGGCCGCAGACCAAGGCGATGCCCAAGCCCAGGGCCGTCTTTTCGATATGTATTTCAATGGCCGTGGCGTTTCGCAAGACCCTGTGGAGGCCGTAAAGTGGCTTCGCAAGGCCGCAGACCAAGGCCACGACAAAGCCCAATTCGTTCTTGCATTGATGAATGACAATGGGCAGGGCATTCCAAAAGACGATGCGGAGTTTGTCCAGAGACTTCGCAAGGCGGCCGAGCAAGGCGACGGCAAGGCCCAACTTGTTCTTGCAGAGAGGTACTCCAATGGGGAGGGCGTTCCGAAAAATTATGCGGAGGCCATGAAGTGGCTTCGCAAGGCCGCAGAGTCAGGTTATCCGGAAGCCCAATACCACCTCGGTAGGCTCTATGCTCAAGGTGTGCTTGAGTTGGACGTGTCGAAAGACATTGTGGAGGCTCACAAGTGGTGGAGCTTGGCCGCAACACAGGGCCACAACAATGCCCGCAAAGAACGCGATAGGCTCGTCCAAGATATGACCTCGGATCAAATCGCCGAAGCCGAGCGCAAGATGCGCGAATGGGCGAAAAAGTGAGCGATGAGTACCGGATACAGACGTGCCCCGGCGGAGTAAGCCGGGGCACGTCAATGCTCTGCGGGATGAATAACGGAAACGCAAAGCGCAGAAATTTTAGCGAGGGGGTTGGCTATGAAAATCCTCCATGTTTTGGATTATTCCCTGCGGTCTCGACAGGCCGGCTATACGATCAGAAGCAAATATATCTTTGACGCCCAACGCGAAATCGGGCTTGAACCCATCGTCGCGACCCGCTTCAAAGACGCCCATCTCATGGCCGGGAAGTCTCTCATTGAAGAGGAGTATCTCGATGGGGTGTTGTATGTGAACGACATGACCCAAGCATCCATGGATCGACATTTCAAAAGTCTCGGTTCTCATCAGATTCCCTATGCTTCAGTCTCGCATCGGCAGGGGTTGCAACGGCAGTTTCAAAATCATATTTCCCGTGTCGTCGAAGTTCACAGACCGGAAGTGATTCATGTGGCATCGCCCGCTCAGAATGCCTTAATATCGGCTGACGTAGGAAAAAAATACGGCATCCCCGTGGTCTATGAAGTCAGGGGATTATGGCACGAATCTGGCGTGGTTCAGGGGATGCTCAATACTTCTTCAAAAGAATATCAGAACCGACACTCTTTGTTTTTAGAGGCGATGAAACGGGCCGATCAGATCATCACGTTGGCCGAAACCATGAAAGGGGATTTTATCCGAGAGGGGATTCCCGAAGAGAAAATTTTCATCGTTCCCAATGGCGTAGATACATCGAAATTTACACCGCGGCCATACCCGACCCCGTTGGCGGAGCGATTGGGACTTGATTCCGATAGCGCAACTATCGGGTATATTGGATCAATCAGAAACCTCGAGGGCCTTCGTTGGCTTTTGAAAGCAGGAAAAACACTCTTAGCCCGTCATCCTCAAATCGAGATTCTCATCGTAGGCGGTGGGGATGAGTTGGAATCGCTCCAGAGGCTGGCAAAAGAACTGAACTTAGACGCGGTGGTGCGATTTACAGGCGAGGTGCCGCACCGAGATATTCTTGACTATTACGCCCTGATCGATATTTTTGCGATTCCCAGAGTTCGGAGTCGCGTGACGGAATTGGTGACCCCCATTAAGCCCTATGAAGCGATGGCCTGTGGTCTGCCCATCGCGGCCTCTCGAGTCGGGGGCATCGTTGATATCGTGGAAGATGATCGGGATGTTCTCCTCGTTCCGGCGGATGATGTCGATATGCTGTCGCAGAAATTACAACAACTCGTTCGAGACATGGAACTGCGGAAGAGGCTCGGCAGAGCCGCAAAACAGAAAGTAGAAAGCCAATTCTCTCCGGATCGAGAAACGGAAAATTGGCTCGACATCTACCACCGCGTGTTGGATAAGTGACCTTACTCAGTTGAACGGTCTGTCAACTCCTAAAAAATAAGGAGAGAGAAATGTCTTATCCCAATACATTGCGAGGCTTTCTCTGGATCGGTCTTCTGTTTATCCCGTATGTCGTCTGTCCCGCGCAAGCGAAAACCCTTAAGACATCCGTTCATCGCACGGAGAACGCGCGTAGCGGCTTGGGAGTTGAACGGAATGATGCGAAGGCAAAAGTTTTGCGGAATGGTTTGGGTGCTACATTCGTTGCGACATCGGGAGGATTGGGGGTGCGTTGGAACTATCATCGCAAACTCAATTCTATTTTTTCGACTGGGCTCGGTTTGGAGGTCATCTCATATCGCGCGTCTCGCGGGCTACAAAAGCTCAATGTTGCGAATGATCCCGACATAGACCGCGTGACTGTTCTTTCCATTCCGCTTGGATTTCGGGGTTCGTTCGGGTTTTTATCTCGTGTTGTGCCCCATTTGGAAGTTGGTATTGGCCCTTATATCCGTTTCGATCCCCAAAAACAGCGGGAGAGATTCTATTCGGGCCTCCCCGATCTCACCCGGTCAGATCCCGACGTTATTTCTCACAACGGCACTCCCGCCTTTGGTCATATTACCCCTGATCGCACAAAGTCGGATGCGAGCAACATCGCATCCGACATTAATCTTCTCTTAGACCTCTTGCAACAACGCCCCAAAACATCCTTTGCCTTGGGTGCTTTCGTAGGCGGTGGTTTTGACGTTCTCGTGGGAAAAAATTTGGACGTAGCAATTACTGTGAACGGCTATCATCACTATGTCCGATTTTCTGAAAACGCATTCCAACCGGGGGATTTCAGTGGCTTTGTCGTTTCGGTCGGTCTTGTGAAATACTTTTAAGCTGTATCGTATAACCCTCAATCAAAAGATACGCCGATGCGTTTCAAAGCATTCCCCCTTCTCATCACAACCCTTTTGGCATTGCAGTCAACGGTTGTATTCGCACAAAAGAAACACCGGATCAGTGTGGATGTAGGGTTGGCGGATTACACAAATAGAGATGATCTCGCATCGCCGTTGCTGTATAAAGGACGCCAAAAAAGTTATGATCTTTCATATACTTACAAAGGGACAGCGAGTTGGCACTGGGTACAAGTGGGGATTATGACAGGCGAATTAAAAACGAGTTCATCCAGAGGTTCGGCCGACCATTATTACGGGCGCGTCCAATACGGCTATGCGCGTCTATTGGGGCCGCGTGCAAACATGGCCTTTTGGTTGGGAGGCGGTTGGGATAATCTGCTTTCTGGAAGAAATTATGCTTTTTTGGGAACGACGGGAACAGCCGTGTCAACGGGAACAGCGGCGTCAACCCTCAATATAGTCCTTTTGTGCGACCTATTATTTTTGAAAAAACAAAGGGTTGTTCTCTCCTTGTCCGCTCCAGTTTTAGGATATTTGGTGCGAAATGGTTATGCCGTAACACCGCTGGAAATAACGAATCGGTTGACCTCTCTAAACAGTTATCACCGCGTTCGGTTTTCCTCTCTTTATGAACACACCCTTTCGGCACATCTCAAATTGCGTTTGACCTATTGGTTCCTCTACCAGCGGTTTTCTCATCCTCGAAAAACCATTTCCGTCTTTCACGGCTTGAATGGGGGCATCTCGTTCCAATTCTGAAAGGGATCGCCATGCGTTTTGTAACTCGAACAGTTGGCCTCGTGTTGTTGCCCGCGTTGCTCTCTTGTGGCAAAACCCTCGTCGGTTCCGATCCCGCCAACACGCCGCAGAACAATTTCCAAATTTTATGGGATGAATTCGATCGCTATTATGCTTTATTCGAGGTCAAAAACGTCGATTGGCAAGCCCTGTATGACCTCTACGCGCCGCAGGTCACGGATGGGACAGATGACCACGCGCTCTTTGATCTTATGTCCTCAATGTTGGCGCGTTTAGACGACGGTCATGTCGGTCTCATCGCGCCGTTCAAGGGCGTCAACACACGCTATACAGACGGGCGATCACAGCCTGAAAGTACGCTCGATTTAGATCTCGTGAAAAGCAAATACTTAAACTCTAAATTTCAAACCGCAGGGAATGGTTTTTTTACTTCTGGTCAAATTTCTGATGCAATAGGCTATTTACACATCGCGTCTTTTAGCGGTAGGAATGGGAGTGCGTGGGTAAAAACAATAGATCCCATTGTGAACGAATTTTTTGATCATAGCGGCTTAATCATAGATGCGAGAAAAAATTCTGGTGGAAACGCCGACAACACCGATGCCATTGTGGGACGCTTTGCAGACCAAAAGAGAGTATCGAGCCTTCTTCAAACGCGCAATGGGCCTCGGCATTCGGATTTTACCCCCATTCGAGAAAGATACGTCGAGCCTATTGGGAACAAACAATTTACCAAATCCATTGTCGTGCTCACGGATAGACAAACGATAAGTGCTGGTGAATATTTCGTCTTGGCGATGAAGCGATTTCCCTATGTTACAATAGTCGGAGACGTGACGGCCGGGCACCTATCACATCTTATCTATCGAGAACTTCCCAATGGTTGGGCCTATCAAATCTCCATTGGAAAGTGGTTTTCGGCTGATCGGGTTTTGTATGAAGGCGTTGGCGTTCCCCCGGATATTCGCGTTGCGGTCTCGCCATCAGACGCGCTGATGGAAGAAGACCCGGTTATCGAGAAAGCGATACAATTACTCCGATAATTTTCTTCTAAGCAAGCAGACGGATTTCAATATCTTGGGCTGTGATGGTTGGTTAGAGTGTAATTCCCAACGATTGAAGTTTAGCTGCCAACTCATCATCGCCAGCCAGCGCCTTGACGCCACCAAACGACTGGATGAGCGCGGGTTTGAGCGGTTGGCTTGCGAACTAAGTCATCGCATAGAAAAAATAAATCTGTCTGATCCTATCGTATCATACTAAATTGATTTTCTGTTCACGGCTTCGGACAGGCACGGGGGCCTGTCCCTACGATGAACGGCTATCGCAACAGTACCCCGCTCAAGGTTACACCTCCCTAAAATCCTCCACTCTCTCATGCCCTCGGATGAAACATCCGATGCACTTCCTTCAAGTACTCGCGGTCGACGTGTGTATAAATCTGCGTGGTCGAGATATTCGCATGCCCCAACATCTCTTGAACCGCCCGCAAATCCGCTCCGCCTTCTAGCAGATGCGTGGCAAACGAGTGCCGCAAGGTATGCGGACTCACCTTCTTCTCCAACCCCGCCAAGGCCGCGTATTGCCGCAGCAACTTCCAGATACCCATCCGCGAAAACCCGGCACCGCGAAAATTCAAAAACACCTCTTGCCCGGTATGGGGCTTGACCAACCGGGGGCGGACATCGTCCAAATACGCCGTCACCCACTCGATCCCCTCTGACCCAATCGGCACCACCCGCTCGCGGTTGCCCTTGCCCATCACCCGAATCACCTCTACGTCAAACAGCAAATCCGCGTGTGACAATCCGATCAATTCCGACACGCGCAGACCCGCGCCGTAAAGCATCTCCAACAACGCACGGTCGCGCAACCCCAGCGGCGTTTCCACATCCGGCGCGACCATCAGCCGCTCGATCTCATACACATTGAGCACTGCCGGCAACTTTCGCCCCAATCGAGGCGGCCGCAAATGCTCGGTCGGATCCCGCCGCGCCATGCCCTCGGCCAACAAAAACCGGTGAAACATCCGCACCGCCGTCAAATTCCGCGCCACACTCGACGCCTCCAACCCCAGCTCCGAGAGCCTATTCAACAGTGCGGACACATCCGCTTGGGAAACCGCATCCGGCGTCTGGACGCCCACATCGGTCAACAGCGTCAAATACCGGATCAAATCGCGGCGATACGCCCGCGCCGTATTGTCCGACAACCCGCGTTCGAGCATCGCGTAATCGAGAAACCGTTGCAACGCCCCCCGCAATTCGGGCGCGATTTCCGCTATCTGTTCCGATCGTTTTGGCGTGGGGATCATTTTTGACATAATCCATAATAATCCAAATTTTGTTCATTCTACGCTTTGCACGTTGCCCTACTCTCGGCCTAATCCGCGATCCGTCTTGTATCTTCGGACAGGCACAGGGGCCTGTCCCTACGATTGCGATTGCTTCTCAACCTCTCCCGTCTCCCCTCTCCCCTCTCCCGTCTTCCCTCTCCCGTCTCCCCGTCTTCCCCGTAGCCCCTCGCAAATCGCCGTTGCGAGTTTGAGGCTCACGCCCTTCACCCGTGCCACATCCTCGACCTCTGCCTCGCGGATCCGCTTGACAGAGCCAAAGTGTTTCAACAACGCCTTTCGCCGCGACGGCCCCACGCCGGGAATGTCGTCCAATTCCGACGTCAGCGTGCGCTTTTGGCGCAACTTGCGGTGATAAGCTATGGCAAAGCGGTGCGACTCATCGCGCAACATCTGCAACAACTTCAGCGACGAAGACGTTTTGGGGATGTTCTGCGCGTTGGACAGGCCCGGCAAAAACACCTCCTCCAACCGCTTGGCCAAGCCGACCACGGGCTGATCCGCAATGCCCAATGCCCGCAATGCCGCAACCGCGCTCGAAAGCTGCCCCTTTCCCCCATCGACCAACAGCAAATCGGGAAACGGCTTGCCCTCTTCCATCAGCCGCTTGAACCGCCGCGTCACCACTTGTCGCATCATCGCAAAATCATCGGGTCCATCGATGCCCGCAATCTTAAACTGGCGGTACTCGCGCTTTCGCGCCCTGCCATCGACAAAACACACGAGCGACGCCACCGGGTCCGATCCCTGAATATTTGAAATATCCATCGCCTCGATCCAGCGCGGGGCTTTTTCTAAATGCAAATCGCGCTGGAGGGCGAGCACCGCGGACGGCGCCTGTGACCGCCGGTTTTCGCGTTTCAACCGCCGCTCTGCCAACAGCAGTCGCGCATTGTTTTCCGCCATCTTCATCAGCCGAAACTTATCGCCCCGCTGCGGCAGGCGAATCTCGGCCCCGGCCTTTGCCCGCTCTGAAAGCCAGTCGAGCACGGTCTCGCGGTCTTCGATATCGCACGGCAAACAGATTTCTTTGGGCACAAAAGTGGCGGTCGCGTAAAACAACTGCACAAATGCGGACACCACCTCTTCTTCAGACGCATCGAGCACCCCGCCGATGAAGTAATTCTGCCGCCCGATCAACCGCCCATCGCGCACCTCCATCACCACCCCGCACGCCTCGTCGTCTTCCCGCGCTATCGAAATCGCATCCCAATCCGTCAGATCGTTCGACACTACCTTTTGCCGGCTCGCCGCCTGTTCCAACGCCCGAATGCGGTCGCGGTAAATGGCGGCCTCCTCGTATTTCAACGCCTCGGCCGCCCGTTTCATCCGCGCCCGGAGCGTCACCATCACCTGCGTGTGCCGCCCCGTGAGAAATAACACGGCCTCATCCACGATCTTTTGATACGCCTCGGCGGCGATCAACCCCTCGCAGGGCCCGTCGCACCGCTTGATCTCGTAATCGAGACACACGCGCACATTGGCCTTGGGCAAAGCGTATTGGCAACTCCGAATCCGAAACAAGCGGTGCATCGTCTCCAACATGCGCCGCATCGCCTTCACATCGGTATAAGGCCCCAGATAGCGCGACCCGTCTTTGACCACCTCGCGCGTCACCACAACGCGGGGAAACCGTTCTTTGGTAATGCGGATATAGGGATACTTTTTGTCGTCCTTCAGGCTGATATTGTAGCGCGGTTTGTGGGTCTTGATCAAATTGGCTTCCAAAATCAACGCTTCCAATTCCGTATCCGTCACGATGTATTCCAAATCGCGCACGCCGCGAACCAAGGCCCGAAACTGCCGCCGTCCATCGTTGGCGTGGGGCCGAAAATACTGTTGCACCCGGGCGCGCAACACCTTGGCCTTGCCGATGTAAATGATCTGCCCGTCCTCGCCCTTCATGATGTACACCCCCGGCTCGCGGGGCATCAATTCCACAATGCCATCGATGTGTGCGCGAATGGTTTTGCGACTATTTTTCGATTCATCAGCCAAGGGCTTCGTCCTTTCGCTATCAGGGGCCGGGCACGGGGGCCTGCCCTTTGTATGGCCCGGCCGATTCTCTATCGC
The DNA here is from genome assembly GCA_965242535.1 of Candidatus Latescibacterota bacterium. Classification (GTDB taxonomy): domain Bacteria; phylum Latescibacterota; class UBA2968; order UBA2968; family UBA2968; genus VXRD01. Next base: position 991,050 of record OZ251458.1, on the reverse strand, counting down.
CTTTCTGTGTTGCGAACGGCTATTGCAGTTGTACGCCGTTCACAAATCCACGATCTCCACCGCCATCGCATGCAAATCGAGAATGCCCACCGTCTCCCTGCCCGTTGTCCAACCGCCGGCTTCTCCGGGATTGACCACCAGCGCATCGCCTTTTCGCACATCGATCTCATGCGTATGTCCGTAGAAAATCACGTCATAAGCCCCACTTCGCGCCAGGGCATCCACCTCATCGGGCTCGTGCAACATCAAAACGCGCTTGCCCTCCCACTCGTGAACATAAGGGGCGCGGTGAATCGGACCGAGCGTCTCAAAAAACGCCCGCAAACCGAACTTCTCGCCGTCATTATTGCCGAAAACCCCGACAAACGGCACGCCCAAATCGGCCATCCAACGCGCATTGAACGGCGCGATATAATCGCCTCCGTGCAACACCAACCCCACATCGCGCGCCTGAAACAGGGCGACCGCCTTTTCAATCGCGTGTTTATTATCGTGTGTATCGGTGATCAAACCGACGAGATGCGCTCGTGCCATCGCGTCAACCTCCCGTGTGAGAAACAGAACCAAACAGCACGCTATTGGGATAATACGAAATTGAATTTCTGTTGTCCTAATATATTGGGACACCTCAATGAGTCACGGCTTTGGACAGGCACGGGATCCATCTGTACCAACTAATTCATTATCGGGTCGCTTTGCTGTTCCACCGTCCTTCAGAAAAGCCATCGCCAAACGTGCCATCTCAAAACCCCCTCAAGGAAAGCTGTCACGCACAGCGCGCAAGTCCGTTTCGCAACCAATATTCATCTTGCAACCCCCTTTGTAGGCTGTCTCATGTCGTCCTGCTACAAAAGCGATTGAACTGCTGGAGCAGTTGTACTTCGCTCGCCTACTTTTTTTAAATGCTCATTCGCGTCTTCTCTGTTGACAAAAAGTATGAACACGCGAATAATTTGAGCGTTTGATGCCGCTCATCTTTGGAGGCATTGCGATGACAGATGCACAACGATATTTGTTCGACACGATGGGGTATTTGCACTTGGAACATGCCCTGAGTCGCGCAGAGTTGAACGCCGCGCAAGAGGCTGTGGATCGGTATGTGAACGCCGCGCAAGACGAATTGCCCGAGGCGTTTGGGCGTTCGGCGTCGCCGTTTGACAAGAATCGGTCGCACTACAAATACGCCTTTGCGTTCGACAAGGCACTGGAGGCGTTGACCTTTCACCGGTCATTTTGGCCCATCGTGCTGGAGGTGTCCGGGAGACGGCCGCGCCTCAACAGCGGCGATGTGCGGATCAACAAGGCGAAAGATCCGGCGCATCGCCTGCATTGTTCGCGCGAGAGTTTTGGGCCGTATAGCTGCCGGTACAGTTGCGATGATGGGAAAATTTACTGCGATGATCTGGTGGTGTTTATCTACCTGACGGACGTGTTGCCCGGAGATGGTGGGTTGTTGCTGGTGCCGGGGTCGCACAAGAGCGATTTTAAGCGGCCTACAGATGTGTTCAACGATGGTTGGTTGGAAAGCGATGTACCCCTGGGCGTGACAAATGTGACGGCAAAGGCGGGCGATGTCGTGGTGCTGACCGAGTTGATGACGCACGGGGCACTGGCGTGGCGCCCCAAGGATCGGGACCGGCGATTTTTGATTTTGCGCTACCGCCCGCAGTACCATCGCCAACTCCACGAATTTCCCGATTCCGTACTGGCGCGGCTTTCACCCGAGACGCGAGAACTGATCGAAACGCAGTCCTATACGTACGAAAAAGAGATTGTAAAAAAGGATTTCGTGACGCTGACAGTTTGAGAAAACGACGAGGGAAAATAGAGGTGAGAAGCGACCATCGATGAGGGTGTGAGGGTTTTTGCGGGCAACTTTAATCTCACTCTTTTTGGGCTTTTACACAGGTCTTTTATTTTTTTTTGCGTAGTATGGACAGCTTCTTAGGGAAGGTAGGATACGGACAAATCGGGATAAACGGAAACGCCATCGGCGATTTGTCTGGCTCGCGAATGAGCGCGGATTGCTCCTCACATTCCCGCGCCTGCTACATCTTCCACTCTGCCTGCAATGAAACGAGCAAAGGCGGCCATGGCAAAACCATGACCGCCTTCGCGATCGGGGTACAACCGGTCGCTTTTCAGATCCGTTCATCTACGAATCGAAACGCGCAGGGGTTGGGGCAAGGACAGGCACGGGGGCCTGTCCCTACAAATAATGGAACGGGTCACGGATCAATCCGCCATCGTTTTTCCCTTTACTGACGTTGTGCTTCGCGTCGCAATCCGATCTACACATCTCTTCCCTCTCCCGTCTCCCACCTCTCGCCTCTTGTATCTTCGGACAGGCACAGGGGCCTGTCCCTACGATTGCGATGGCATCTCCCGTCTTTGTATCTTCGGACAGGCACGGGGGCCTGTCCCTACGATTGCGATGGCTTCTTCCCTCTCCCGTCTCCCGTCTCCCGTCTCACCTCTCCTCCGGCATTTCGCGCCGAAAATATCGCTGGAGTTTGCACAGCGCGCGGTTGCGGATCTGGCGAATGCGTTCTCGGGTCAGGCCCAAAGAGCGACCGATTTCGCTGAGGTTCTCGCGCTCATGGCCATCGAGGCCAAAATAGACGCGAATGACATCGGCTTCGCGCGGGTCGAGCGCGGCGAGAGATCGGGACACCCACTCGGACTGATCGCGTGCCATAACCAACTGATCGGGGCACTCGACATCGGCCTCGATCAAATCCATGAGCGACTGCTCGCCTTCCGCATCTATGGGCATCGAGAGCGACAGATCGGGACGCACGCAACGCAAGGCTCGCTCTGCGCGCTCGGGGCTGATCTGCATATCGCTGGCGACTTCGTCCAGCGTGGGCACGCGGCCCAACTCTTGGCTCATCTGCCCCCAGCGTCGCGCCATGCGGTCCATATCTTCCTGGCGATTTGCGGGCATCGCCACGGTCGATGTGCGCTTGAGCGCGTTGAGAATGCCCTGCCGAATCCACCAAACCGCATAGCTGATGAACTTAAACCCGCGCTTTTCATCGAATCGCTTGAGGGCTTCCATCAGTCCGATATTGCCCTCGGCGATCAAATCGGCGAGGGGTACGCCTCGTCCCTGGTACTCGAGTGCGACGCTGACGACAAAACGCAAGTTTGACGTGATGATTTTGTCTGTCGCCGCGCGATCGCCCTTCTTGGCCTGGCACAGCGTCTTTTGTTCTTCTTCTCGACTCAATGGCGGATACTTGCGGAGCTCCTTCAGGTAGCTCTGAATCGAAGTATCGCGCCCGGTCCGCGCTTCTGTTTTCATATCTTCCACCCGTTCTTTCCGTTCTCCGACAGCATCATGCGAGGACATGGTTTTTTTGTCGCGCTCGCGGTCATGTCCAACAGCACGGCGAAAACCTCCACTCGGCTCGGCGCGAATTGTCGTCGGCATGTCCAATTTTGCGGTCATGAGATTCCCTCCCAAAGCGGGTGCTGACAGGGGATTATGCCTCGTCCCGATTGAACCCGTTGCAAATTCGGAGTTCGGACATTCCTTAAACGCATCGTGCTTTTACAAAGTTTCAGGGTTGGGCATCGTCCATCCTTTGCTCTCCTGCTTTTTTGTTCTCTATTAGGTCTTAGATACACGCCTTGCCCTTAAAGGTTTCAAAATGACAGAAATATTTTCACAAAAAAACGGGGCCATGGCATTTCGCCACAACCCCGCGTTGCATCGGACATTTTTTATTGCGATATTGATTACTCTGTAAATTAAGTTATTCTCAATTTTGATACGTACAAATCAGTACCTGAGTTGCTCGCTTGTCTAAAGCATTTGGCCCTAAAGCATCGTGGGTTGCCTTCGATGCGTTGGCTACGCCTGCACGCGCAGTAATCCCGTAACGCAGGGGCGGATCCCCGCTCGTTTTCCCCTTGCCATTGCCTGCAAAATGGGATAGATTTGCGAAACGAGAGACGTGTTCAACGACAACGGAAAGGAGCGGATGATGGCAGGAGAAGTTTCCAAACTCGCGGAGCGACAAGCCAAATTGGAAGGCGAGACCAAACAGATCGGTCAGCGCGTTTCCAATGTGGAACAAGATCAGCGCAACTTGGCGGGTCGGATGGACGACAAGTTTGAGATTTTGCTTTCTCGCGTGGACAATACGCTCAGCGAATTGAGACAGGACAACAAAGATCTGTCCAACCGCGTGGATGCCGCGCTTAGCGAGATGAGGCAAAACCACAAGGATTTGTCCAACCGGATGTACAAAGACTTCAAATGGCTGATCGGTGCGATTTTAGGGACCGGGATTCTTTTGAAAATTATCGACAAACTTTGGTGATTCGCAGAGTCCTCACGCCCGCCAAGCCATTTTAACCCCACAGAATGAATCGATTTTGTGGGGTTTTTTCATAAGTGACAGAATGCGTTACGCCAATTTCTCAACGGTGTGGTTCGCCGCATTGTATTTGATGCCCATCCAAATACACGGCCAAACCGCATCCGATCCGCCCATCGTGAGGTTGCTCGATCTTTCGGGCAATCGGGGGATTTCAACGGGCGAACTCAAGGCACTGATGGTCACGCGCGCCTCGGCGTGGTACGATTTTCTGCCCTATATCCACGCGCGCAGGTACGATTCCGTCTCGTTTGCCGCGGATCTGGAACGCTTGCGAACGCATTATCGCAACCGGGGATATTTGGCTACTGTGGTCGATTCTGCGGTAGAACGCTTGAGCGCGGATGAGATTCAACTCCATGTCCGCATTTCAGAGGGGCCGCGAACGCGCATTGCCAGCGCGTCTGTGGTGGGCGGTGAAGATGTCGAGAACGCCTTTGGACAACTCGAGGGCGAACCCTTGTCGCGCGCGCTCATCGGCCAAAGCGTTTCTCGAGTTCTAAGCGCGTTGCGCGACAGGGGCTATGCGTTTGCCCGCGGCGAGGTCGAGTCCGAGATTTTGCGAGATCGGGCCGACCTCGTTCTCCATCTCGCGCCCGGCCCGGTGTGCAGCATACGCGCGATTCGCATATCCGGCAGCGATGCCGTGTCCGAGCGGGTCATTCTGCGCGGGTTGACCTTCAAAGCCGGGGCGCGATTCGAGGAACGGGCTTTGCAAAACAGCCAGCGCCAACTCTATCGCGCAGGCGTGTTTCGATCCGTGGCTTTGGGCGTCGCGGATAGCGTCGCGGTTGCGAATCGGGTGGATGTGCGCGTGCGCGTGTCCGAGCGGCCCTTCCGGGTTTTGCGCCTGGGCGCGGGATACGATACGGATGAAGATTTTTGGGCATCGGGCGCGTTGGCCCATCGCAATTTTGCCGGGGGGGGGCGCCAACTCCAGTTGTCCGGGCGCGTTTCCGGAAAGAATCGAGAAGCGAACCTGGGCCTGCGGCAGCCGTATTTTCTCGACAGTCGCAACTATTTGAATATCAGTGGATTCGTGCAGCGCGAACGCCAAGCCGCGTTCCGCCAAGACGAGGTGGGCGGCAATCTGTCCGTGGAGCGAAATATCACGGCGACCCACGATCTGATCGCGCAATTCAGCGGTGGCGTGGTGGATTTTTCAGCGGACAGCGCGTTTGCCGAAGCCAAGGTCAGATGGCTTTGGGACACGCGAGACGATATTTTCGATCCGCAATCGGGCGCGCTCACACAGCTTACCGTGCGCGAACGGGGGCGGTTTTTCAGGGCCGATGGCGAGTTCTTGCAGGCGACTGCCGAGGGCCGATGGTTTCGCCCCATCCCATGGCGGAGTGTGTTGGCATTGCGCGTGCAAGGAGGCGTGATTTTTGAACTGGGCAAACCGGGCGGCGTGCCCAATGTCGAGCGGTTTTTTGCGGGCGGCCTAAACAGCGTGCGCGGCTGGCGGTTGAACGCGCTGGGGCCAAAAGACGCACGGGGCGAACCCACCGGCGGGTTGAGCCGCGCGGAATTGAGCGCGGAGATCAGGACACAGGTGTTCTTTTCCTGGGGCACGGCCATTTTTTTAGACGCGGGCAATGTCGATCCCGGTATCGAGGCATTCGATCCCCGAGGTCTGAAATGGGCGGCGGGCGCGGGCTTGCGCTACTTGAGCCCCATTGGCCCGGTCAGGCTCGATATCGCCTACCGCCTGTCAGAAGACCCAACTGCCGGGCAACGCCTGCAATATCACATCAGTTTGGGACAGGCGTTTTGATCCAAAAAGTTTGGTCCTACAGCATCGTGGGTTGCCTTCGATGCCTTCGGCGACTTACTTTTTGTCAACAGCAACAAAAAGTAAGCAAAAAATGCCGCTCTCATGCGCCGAGGGGCTAGGCACAGCGCAAAGCGCTTTTGTAATCGCACGACATGAGTCGGCCTGCAAGGTGGGTTGCAAAAGAGAAGTGCGTTGCGAGACGGACTTGCGCGCTGTGCGCGATGGCTTTCATTGATGGACTTTTGCGAGGGCACGGTTGGCGATGGATTCTCTGAAGGACGAGGGAACAGCAAACCGATCCCGATGTTGGTACAGATGGCACAGGGCCTATCCCTACGGACGATGGAGTTGGCATGACGCCAAGAATCAAAAAATCGATCTACATCGCCATCGGCACAGCCATTGTACTGCTGGTCACGCTGCTGCTGATCGCGGGGGGCTATGCCAATGGCGTTTTGCGCGGATCGGCGCAGCGCGTTCTGGTGTGGCAACTGGCGGAGGACGCTCGGATCGGCGAGTTTCAGGGCAATCCGCTGCGCGATTGGCGTGCGGTGGATGTGCAAATCGGCGATTGGGTGCGCGTGGATACGCTCGAGGTGGCGTACGATATTTGGGTGCTGCCGATCGGGCGGGCGGTTGTGCATCGGCTGAAAATATCGGGAGTTGAAGTGCGGATCGGCACCGCAGGCGAACAGAACGAGGGGTGGGGTGCCCAACTGCCCTTGGACATTCACATCGACTCGCTGGAGATCGCGGATGCCGATGTCGCGGTCGATAGCACGTATGTGCGGGACATCGCACTCTCCGGCGCGCTCGTCGCCGAGGAACGGGGCTATCGTGCGGTTTTGAAACGGTTTCGCTCCGTGCAATTCGATCCGCCGCTGGAGGTGACCAATTTGTCCGGCGTTGCGGTATTGCAAGGGGGACAGGTGCAGTTGGACGACATCGCGCTGCACACGCACAAGTCCCGCGTTTTGCTCAGCGGCACGGTGCGGCAGTTGGACGACCCTGTGCTGGATATCGGCGTAGAGGCAGACTCCCTCTGGCTGGCGGATATCCGAGGGGCAGGCGAGATGCCAAAGCGCGCGGTGCGGTTGCGAGGCAGCGCGAAGGGCGGGCTGGATTCCCTCGTCGCGGAAGCGGTTGTGAAAAGCGGGATATCCGATTCTATAAAATTGAATGGCATCTTGAGCGCGTCGCCGTTTGCCATGTGCGGCGACGCGGTTTTCGATGTCGCGGTGGACGATTTGTCCAAGTGGGGCGTCCCATTGGAATACGCGGTCGGGTTTGAGCTGAAAGGGCGAGGCAGCATCGAAATCGATTCCTCGGGCGTGCGAGAAGGCGAGGTCGAGGGCGTGTTGCAGCGCGTGCGCGTGGGCGATGCGCGATTTGATTCCGTGCGTTTTGCAGGCGATGCAACAGATGGCCTGTTCCATGCACAGGTCGCCGCGGCCGGGCCGAGCGGCGAGATAGATGGCGATGGGCGAGCGCGATGGGCCGATTGGCGCGGCGATTGGGCACTGCGATTCCGCGATTTGCACATTGGACACTTTCCCGGCATCCCGCAAAATATCGGACGGGCGACCGGGCACATCGACCTGGGGCGCGATGAGGCGTGGCGCGTGGGCATTGCGTTGGACAAATTGCAAATGCCAAATGGCGACATGCGAGACGCGACCCTCGAGGCCAAATACGCGGATCAGCGCGTTTGGATCGATCACTTCGCGGCGCGATTGCCGCATTGGGGAACGCGCGTTGTGGGCGATGGACAGGCGTCGATCGCTCTCGAACCCGCGGTTGCGGGCAGGCTCCGCGCCGAGGTCGCTCTGCCCGATTTGATGGGGACGGATATGTGGGGCGATTCCCTGACGGTTGTGGGCCGTGTCGATGGCATTGTCGGCGGCGCGTTGTCCCTGGCGTTGTCGGGCGAGATTTCGGGCAATGCCGCGGTGGATCGCCTTCGCCTGTCCGCGGCGGTCGATTCCACCTGGGTATCCGAATTTCGCGCGGCATTGTCGGGCGATGCCGGGATGTTGTCCGCCGAGGGGCGCGCCGATTTGCAAGGGATGGATTTGTCGGGCGCGTGGCAGATGGATGTCTCGCAGTTGGCAACAGTCGGCGAGGTGGTCGGCATGGAGTTGTCCGGTGCCCTGTCGCTGTCTGGCGATTTGTCGGGAACATTGGACGCGCCCGGTTTTTCCGCACGAGGCGCGGCGGATAGCCTCTCCGTTTCGGGCATTGCCATGCAAAATGTCGCGCTCGATACGCGATGGACGCGCCTGGATTCGGGCGCGGTGATGCTGCGAATCGATCATTTGATTTCGGGCGAACGGGCGTTGCAATCGGCATTTCTCGACGCGGTACACGTGCGCGGCGAAACCTCGTTTTTGTTGGGCAGTGACGCGCTGGCGACCGACCGAGTCTTTTTTGGGGGGCGCGTGCAACGGGACGATGATCGCTTTCAAGTGGCGGTGGATTCGCTGCACATTCAGGTCGATGAGGTGGAGTTGAACAACGAGGGGCCGATCCGATTTGCGTATTCGCCTGTGCGAGGCGTTCAAATCGGGCAGTTGGTGCTCTCCGGGCCGGCGGGCCGCCTCGTCGCGCGGGATCAGCGGGATTTTCAGGCGACTGTGGAAGTGCTGTTGAAAAATTTGGATTTGCGCCCGTGGGCGTTTGTGGCGGGCGTTTCCGGTTCTGGGGGCCTTCTCGATGGCGAGGTGCTTTTTGCCGGTACTCTGACGGATCCGCTCGTTTTTGGCAGTTTCGCGCTTGCAAATGCGAAAGTCATGGGCGTGCGATTTGGCGATGCCACCGCCGAGCTGTCTTATGGCCATGGCGGGTTGCTCGTGGAGGCGCGGGTCTTGCCCAATGAAAACGAGGCGCTGGAGCTGATGGGCCGTTTTCCCCTCTCGCAGACCGGGGAGATGCACTTGCACGCGCAGTCGGAGGGGATCGCACTCCGCACGCTTTTGGATGTCGCAGATGAAAAAACGAAATTGGCGGGGATAGAGCGGTCCGAGGGCTTGGAGGTCAACACGGCTTTGAACGCGCTTTTCGATGCGTCCGAGGGGATTTCGGGGATGCTGTCGCTGGACTTGGACGCGCGCGGCCGTTTTGACGATCCCGATATTCGCGGGGTGATCGAACTGAAAGATGGCGCGATCGATCTGCCCGATCTCAATCGCGCCTACGCGGCCGTTTCTGGGCGCGCCGCGATTGGGGATGGCAAAATTCAGATCGACAGCTTCGCGGTCGGGCCTTCGGCAACTCTAGCCGGCGACATAACGCTCGATGGGTTTTATCCGAGCCGTTGGGACATATCGGCGCGCCTAACCGCATTTGAACCCATCGCCTGGCGCGAACTCCAACTGGTGACCGATGGGCACTTGCGATTTACAGGCACGCTCAAAAGCGCGAAACTCGCGGGCGAGCTCGCGGTGAAACAAGCCGAGATTCGCTTGGCGGAATTGCTCGAAATGCCGAGCGGCGAATCGGAGTTTCTAAATAATTTAGCCATGCAGGTGCAGGTGTCTGCCGACCGGCAGGTGTGGGTGCGCGACCCGACCTTTGAGGTGGAAATCGCGGGCGATGTGGATGTGATCCAAGATCGCGACGGCATGCGTATTTACGGCGCGCTGGCGAGCCGCAGGGGCAACTACATTTTGCAAAACCGCCGCTTGCGGATCACGCGGGGCGAGATCCGGTTTCAAGGCAGGCCCGGGGGGAATCCCGATCTGAATATCCGCGCCGAGACGCGCGTACGCACGGCGATCGCCGAAGGCGCGGCAGCCGAGCCGGTCGCTATTTTTGTGACAGTGGGCGGCACGCTGGTGCATCCGCAAGTCGCGATCACGAGCGAGCCGCAGTTGGAAGGCGATATGGGGGATATGGTCGCGCTGTTGCTGACGGGCAGGTCGGTCAGCCAGTTTCAGTTTTCCCGCGGGGGCACGCTGGATCTCGTTTTGGGCGTTGCCGCCAACCGCTTGGGACAACGCCTCGGGCAAAAACTGAATCTGGATCTCGTGGAAGTCGATGTGGGCGAGGGCAATATTTCGCGCGTCCGGCTGGGCAAGTACATCGGCGAGCGGCTTTTTATGAGTTACGCACGCGACATTTCGAGCACGGCTTACGAAGTGGCGATGGAGTTTGAGGTGCTGCCGGGCGTGACATTTGAGGCCGGCCATGTGGATGAGTTGGACGAAGATACAAAAAACCGACGCACGCGAGAATCGGTCGGGTTGTTTTGGAAGAAGGAATGGTAGGTCGACGAAAATATCGCAAAAAATAACGGCGGTTGACAATATTACCCCATCCGATTAGGTTTGGGTATGATCGAGACATTCGAGGATAGAGGCACAAAAAGTATTTCAGGGCCATCTTTCCAGATCAGGAGGAATCCTTATGGCCGCACACGAACACACCTTTAAGCAAAGCGTCGACCTCATGTTTGACCGGGCCGCGGCAACGCTCGATTTGCCCCCCGGCTTGGCGGACCAGATCAAGACCAACAACAACATTTACATGGTGCGTTTTTTTGTCAAATGCCACGGTAGCTACCAGATTTTCACGGGTTGGCGCTCGGTTCACAGCGAGCATCGCCTGCCGGTAAAGGGCGGCATCCGCTTTGCCCCTACGGTCAATCAAGAAGACGTGGAAGCCCTCGCGGCACTCATGACGTACAAATGCGCCATTGTCGATGTGCCCTTTGGCGGATCTAAAGGCGGCTTGTGCATCGACCCGCGCGAATACGACGAGGAAGACCTCGAGCGCATCACCCGGCGATTTGCACAGGAATTGATCAAAAAGGGATACATCAACCCGGCCCTCAATGTTCCCGCGCCAGACATGGGCACCAGCGACCGAGAAATGGCATGGATCGCCGACACCTATCGCAGCATGCACCCCGAAGATATCGATGCCATCGCTTGCACGACGGGCAAACCCTTTTCCCAAGGCGGGATTCAAGGGCGCCTCGAAGCGACCGGGCGGGGGGTTTTTTACGGGATCAAAGAATTTTTCAATCACCCGCAAGACGTCAAAGACGCGGGATTGGAAGGCGATTTGGAGGGCAAGCGCGTCATCGTGCAGGGCTTGGGCAATGTGGGCTTTCACGCGGCGAAATTTTTGGAGGAAGAAAGCGGGGCGCGCATCGTCGGCATTATCGAACGCGATGGTGCCGTCTTGTGCGAGAGGGGATTCTGCATTGAAGATGTCGCCGCGTACCGCGCAGAACGCGGGTCCGCAAAAGACTTTCCGGGCGCGACTTATGTCTCGGAGGGCAAACGCACGCTCGAAGCGGAATGCGATGTGCTGATTCCCGCCGCGGTCGAGGGGCAGATCACGCTCGAAAATGCACGGCGTATCAAAGCCCCGGTCATTGCCGAAGCCGCCAATGGTCCGATCACATTTGAAGCGGATGACGTGTTGCGACGCGCCGGCAAGATCGTCATCCCCGACACGTACCTCAATGCGGGCGGCGTCACGGTTTCGTATTTTGAATGGATCAAGAACCTCTCCCACATCCGTTTTGGGCGGCTCGACAGGCGGTTCGAGACGCATCGCGGCGTGCAAATCATCGAAGCCATAGAGGAAATGGTCGGCAAACCCGTTCCCGACCATCTCAGGTCAAAACTCTCTTACGGCGCGGACGAATTGGATTTGGTGCGTTCGGGACTCGAAGATACGATGAGCATCGCCTATCAAACCCTGCGCGAAATTCGCAACTCGCGCGACAATGTGCCGGATTTACGCACGGCTGCTTTTGTGATCGCCATCGAAAAAATCGCGCAGGCGTATATCGAAATGGGATTGTGAGGGCAAGAGTCGTTTGTTTTTACCCGACCACTACCCGTCTCCCGTCTCCCTTTGTATCTTCGGACAGGCACGGGGGCCTGTCCCTACGATGAACGGCTGTCGTCAGTTGTACCCCGCTCGTGCCTTTGAACTGGCGGTGCCAGTTGTACCTCGCTTGTGCCTTTTGTGCCTTTTGTGCCTTTTGTGCCTTTTGTGGCTAAACTCCCGTCTCCCATCTTGTATCTTCGGACAGGCACGGGGGCCTGTCCCTACGATTGCGATTGCTTCTCTCGCCTCTCGCCTCTCGCCTCTCGCCTTTCGCCTTTTGCCTTTCGCCTTTCGCCTTTCGCCTTTCGCCTCTCCCGTCTCCCCTCTCCCGTCTCCCCGCCTCCCTCAAAGCACTTTGCGCGCCGCGCAGACGATAGCATCTACGGCGCCATCAACGCCGAGCAAGCCGGTATTGACCATGAGATGGTACAGGTTTGGATCGTCCCATTCCACCTTGTAGTGGCGTTTGATATACGTTTTGCGGCGGTCGTCCACCTCGCGCATGCGCCGAATCGCGTCCTCGTCTCGGGTCAATTGATCGCGCGCTTTTACCACCTCGAGCTTAAAATCTCGCGTGCCCACCACGCGCACATGCAGCGTATCTATCCGGCCGCGCAATACGGCCTGCCCCCCTCTGCCGAGCAAAACCACGTCGCCTTGATCCGCCAACTGCTCGGCCACCTCTGCGGTCAATTTCGCATAGACCTCTTCGTCCATCGTCGTCAGGGCTTGATCCTCGTGTTCCGACAATTCGGGCACAGTCGCCGTTGCCCACCATTCGTATTCCGCCAAGCCCGTCAACGTGTCGGCGTATCCGGGGGTGAGGAATTTACGCAAAATTCGCAGCGCGGGATGTTCGGGTTGTTCGTCATAGCGTTCGACTTCCGAGATGGGCACTTGGGCTTTTTGCGCGACCTCCACGAGCAATTCCTTGTCGATATTGTGGTAAGACAGGGCCTCGGCAACGCGCTTTGCAACCGTGCGCCCGTCACTGCCGTATTCCCGCGAAATGGTGATAACGCCCATGGTATGCCTCCTTCCTCAAAATCCTTCCATCCTCCGATCTGTCTCGTATCTTCAGGCGGGTACAGGCCACGAAAAAGGGAATCAGATGCAACCGCTATATTGCCTTCGGGCAGACATCGGTCAGCGGACACGCTGACCCCAGTTCGATTTTTGATCTAGGCGAGGACTAACTACTACATAAATTAAATAAGCCATCGCCAACCGTGCCATCCCAAAAGCCCATCACCGAAATCCATCAGGCACAGCGCGTAAGTCCGTCTCGCAACCCACCTCTCTTTTGCAACCCCCTTGGCAGGCTGGCGCATGTCGTTCTATTACAAAAGCGCTTTGCGCTGTGCAAGCCCCTCGGCGTTTGAGAGCGGCATTTTTTGCCTACTTTTTTTTGCTGTTGAAAAAAAGTAGGTCGCCGAAGGCATCGAAGGCAACCCACGATGCTTTTAGGACCAAACGTTTTAGAAAAGCGAGCCATGCAGGTGCGGATTGGTACGGATCAAAATTTGGTATCATTTAATTTACTAAGTATTAACCGCTACCTCTTACCGCTTCCCTCAATCGCTCCGCCATCGGTTGGATCTGGTCGTCAGACAGACACGCGGGATTGAAGGTCAGGATGCCGTCGTAAATGCCCGATGTGCCGACGTGGATGCTCGGATCGCCTTCCATCAGTTGCCGCGCCAAATCCAGTCCTTTGTCCGCTTGCGCGAGTGCGATATGGAGAACCGGGATGGCGCGCTGGTGGTCGATGCGGATATCGCAGTTCGGCAAATCGCTAATGGCGTCCGCCAAGTGCTCCAAGCATTGCGACCAGCGGGCGTGTCGCGTCTCGTCGCTTTCGGCAACGAATTTTTTCAGCGCGACCATGAGGCCCGCGATCTGCTCTTTCCCCACTTTGCACGGTCGCCCAATCCCGTGTTGCGGCGCGCCCGGCAGGATGGCTTTGTGGATCAGCGAGGGCGGGGGCGTCCACAGGTCAAAATGCACATCCATGTCTAAATGCTGCAATGCCACTGCGGTAATCAGCTCGTAGCGACCGCACAAAATACCCGTGCCCTGGGGCCCGCCAACGGCTTTCCCGCCGCTGAAACACACCGCATCGGCGCCCTCGCGGATAAACGCCTGCAAATTCGCCGCGGGGGGCAACTGACCCGCCGCGTCGACGATGACCGGTATCGCAGAATCGCGCGCCACCGCGGTCACTTGCGACAAAGGCGGTTGCGCGAAGGATTGCGCGACATAGACTATCGCCGCGGTCTGATCGGTTATTGCATCGGCGATTTCCCACGCCTCTGTATCGCGCACGCCCGCGCCGCTAAACCGGTCGGGAATGCCCACTTCCACGAGTGTGATGCCCACGGAGCGCACCGCGTGATCGTAAAAGTTGCGATGCGACCGGGGCATGATCACCTCATTTTTCATCCCCGAGGTATCGGGCAATCGATTCATCTTGCCGGGGTCCATCTCCGTAACGCATGCCGCCGTTGCGAGCATCAGCCCGGCCGCCGCGCCCGATGTCACATACCCGCACTCGGCCCCTGTGATGTCGGCGATCAATTGCCCCGCCGCGGCCTGCATCTGCGCGATATCCACGCAAACCCGCGCGGCCTCGCGCATGGCGTCGATCACATCTGCGTCCATGCGCGCGCCGCTCAAGCGCGTGACCGGCCCCGCGGCATTGATGATGGGCCGCACGCCCAACTGTTCGAGAATAGACGACATATTTGCTCCGTCAAGTTTGTAATCAATATGGAAATTCGCTTTCAGCCCTCGCCCATGCTTCAGCGGAGCGCGCGCGTCACTTGGGCATGTTCAACAAAATGGTCACTGTCGCGCCCAAAATGGCAATCAGGATCGTGAAGAGGATGCCGACGAGCCAACGGAACGATTTATTCATGTGGTCTTCAACCCTTGCGATGCGGTCTTCAAGATTCGTAAGGCGATCTTCAACGCGCACAAGCGTTTGTGCCAGTTGTTCAACAATCGCATCAAACCTTGCCAACCTCTCGTTGGTCGTGGCTTGGGACGGGTCAATGATGGGAATGGGCATGGGGTCTCCTTTTGGATAAGGGGTTGTGGAGATTAGACCACTGACGACTGGGTATGAGGACAGGCACGGGGGCCTGTCCCTACAATGGACAATGGATGGTGCCGGGCATCATCACAGCAGGATTTACAATGGATGGTGCCTGGTGGTCTGACGACTGAATATCATCCTCTCCATGACCGCTGTCAAGCAGAACCGCCCATCGCAAAGCCCTTGTCTATCCGGATGATAATTTTTATTTTGGGGCGTTTCGCAACTCCCATCGATCAACTGAGGTGATGCATGCAAATACTCGAAGCCACGCCGAACCGCTTTCAAGGCATCGAACTCGACTCGGCCGCCCTGCCGCGCGATCCGGATGAGTTCCGCACGCGCTTGGCCGCGTCTTTGCGGGAATGGAAACGCGAAGCCTTTAAGGTCGTTTGGATCTCCATTCCCATCGAACGCGCCGAACTCATCCCCGTTGCAACGCGAGCGGGGTTTTCGTTTCACCATTCGGGCGCGGATTATCTGTTGCTCACCAAACGCCTCGAAGCAGACGCGCTCATTCCCGAATACGCCACGCATTACATCGGCGCGGGCGGGGTCGCGATCAACAGCCGCGACGAGTTGCTCGTCGTCAGCGAATTGCACCGCCGATCCGAATCGCCCCATTACAAATTGCCCGGCGGCGCGCTGCACCCCGGCGAACACATCGCGGATTGCGTGCAACGCGAGGTGTTTGAAGAGACCGGCGTGCGAACCAAATTTGAAAAACTGGTCTGCTTCCGGCACTGGCACGGGTACCGCTACGACAAATCGGACATCTATTTTGTCTGCCGCCTCTCGCCCTTGAGCGAAGACATCGCCATCCAAGCCGACGAGATCGAAGAATGCCTCTGGCTGCCCATCTCGGAATACCTGTCCAGCGACAGCGTCAGCACGTTTAACAAGCACATCGTCAAAGCCGCGATAGAAAGCCCGGGCGTGGTTCACACGGAGATCAAAGGCTATTCCGATCCCAAACGCCACGAAATTTTCATGCCCAATGGCATGGCGGTGTAAAACATCAAACGAGGACGAATCATGGCGCGTTCAAAACCCAACCTGCTCTACATCCACTCGGACCAGCACGATCCACACGTCGCGGGATGCTACGGGGACTCAGTCGTCTCGACGCCCCATCTCGACAGTCTCGCGGCCGATGGCGTCGTGTTTGAAAACTGCTATTGCCCGTCGCCGATCTGCGTGCCCTCGCGCATGTCGATGCTCTCGGGGCGTCATCCCTTTGAAAACGAGGTGTGGACAAACGCGCACGCGCTGCATTCGGGCATTCCCACCTTTGCCCATGCGATGGGCGCGGGCGGTTACGAACCCGTGCTCATCGGGCGCATGCACGCCAACGGGCCCGACCAGTTGCACGGGTATGCCCAACGCCTCGTCGGCGACCACGGCCCCAACCATCCCGGCGGCCGCGGCGTCGACCACGGGATGTTGTCCGGCACCGCAGGGCCTGCCCGCGTCAGCCTGCGAAAATCCGGGATCGGGCAAAGTGCGTATCAGGTACACGACGAAGACGTCACCGCGGCGACCGTGGCCTATCTCGACCGATTGGGCGTCAAAAAGCGCGCGGGTCAACCGGCAGAGCCGTTCTCGTTGTCCGTGGGTTTTATGCTGCCCCACCAGCCCTTTGTCGCGCGGCGGGCGGATTACGACCGCTACGACGGGCGCGTTCCCCCGCCTGCGGTCTCCGTTCCCTTTTCAGACGACCTGCATCCCCACATCAAATACTGGCGCGAACACTGCGGCATCGCCCAGGTCACGGATGCGGAAATCCACCGCGCGCGCACGGCTTATTGGGCGCTCGTCGATCGCATGGATCGCCTGATCGGGCAGATTTTGACGGCTTTAGATGCGAACGATTTGCGCGACGACACCCTCATCGTCTATATGTCGGATCACGGGGAACAGGCAGGCGAACACGGCTTGTGGTGGAAGCAGACGTTTTACGAACATTCCGCCAAAGTGCCCGCCATCCTCTCCTGGCCCGGCCACTTGCCCAAGGGCAAACGCTTCGACCGCGTCATCTCGTCCTTGGACCTCAACGCCACGATGATCGACGCCCTGCAATGCCCCGCGCTCCCGCATTCTCACGGGCGATCCCTCCTGCCCCTCATGCGCGATGAGAACGCCTCGTGGGACGATGTCGCCTTCTCCGAATTTTGCCAAGACCGCGCAGGGGGCGGCGGCCCCTTTCCGTCCCAAGGCGTGTACCAGCGCATGATCCGCCAAGGCGAATGGAAGTTCAATTACTACCACAACCTGCCCTGTCAACTCTTCAATCTGAAAGAAGACCCCGACGAGTTGCGCGACCGCGCAGACGATCCGGCCTGCCAACGCCGGATCAAAGCCTTCGCGGCGCGCGTCCTCGACGGCTGGAATCCCGAAACCATCGCCTCGCAACTGGCGGCGCAAAATGAGGATCGCCGCATCCTTTCCGCCTGGGCGCGCCACACCCAACCCGCAGACGCCATCCGCTGGGACTTGCGCCCGGAAATGGATTATCTGGACGACGTATGAAAAATGGACTGACGCGGCTCGATGTGGCATCGTGGGGCGGGTTTGTGATGTTTGCCACCAGCGGGGTCGTGACGCCGATATGCCTGCCCGAAATCGCTAAAACCCTGTCGATCTCCCTGTCTGAAAGCGGCGGATTGGAAACGGCGCGGCTGCTTTTGTTGCTCGTCGTCCTGATTTCATCCGGCATTCTCGCGCGCACCTGGGGGAAGAAACACTTCTTGGCCTGGGGGCAATATCTCACGGCCCTCGGCCTGTTGCTGATCAGCTGCGCCGACACCTATCCGATGGTGCTCCTCTCGCTCATGGTCGTGGGCATTGGCGGCGGATTCACCGAGGCCCTCATCAACCCCTTGGTCGTCGACCTCCATCCCAAAAACACGGGCAAATACCTCAACATCACCAACGCGTTTTATCCCATTGGCGTCATGGTCTCCGCGCTCCTGTTTGGCGAACTCTTGACCCTCGGCCATTCGTGGCGGATCGCGTTTCGCATCGCCGCCGCAGGCGCGTTCGGCATGGGGATCTGGTTTCACCTGTCGCGTTTTCCCGCACCCGTGCGCGATCGGCGGTCGTCCATCCGCTCAATCGCGCAAATTCTCAAAATCCCCCACTTTTGGTTCTTTGGCATGGCCCTGTTTTTGGGCGCGGGCGTAGAGGCCGCGTTCACGTTCTGGAGCCGCAGTTACGTGGAGGTCTATCTCCGCGACATGCCCCGCGCAGGGGCCATCGCCGTCGTGATCTTTTCCAGCACCATGGCCATCGGCCGCTTGCTGTTTGCAAAATTGTCCCATGCGATGAGCCAGCGGGCTTTGATGATCGGTTCGGCGATTCTCGGCGTGGGCATCAGCAGCGCCATCCCCTTTGCCGACAGCTTGATCGGGTTCTACGCACTGCTCGTTTTCGCCGGATTTGCCGCGGCCTGCTTCTGGCCCACTGTGCTCGCCGAAGCCGCGGACCGCCTGCCCGTGGACGCCACGATGCTGCTCGTCATGCTCGCGTGTTTCGGCATTGCCGGCTTTGGCATGACCCCGTGGATCATGGGCATCATCGGAGACGCGGCCGGCCTCAAAGCGGGCTTCGCGCTCATTCCCGGCCTGTTCATCGGCTTGATCGTGGCGCTCGCGCTGGCGGGGCGAAAGACGCGACTATAAAAAAATATCGGAGGGGAAAGACGCCATGTTTTTTGACGACATCGCGCTCGGCGTGCCCAAAATTTTGTTGCCCAGACCGGAAATCGACTGCGAGAAGTGGGCCGTCATCGCCTGCGATCAGTACGTCCACGACCGGGCGTATTGGGCGGAGGTCAAACGCATGGTGGGCCATGAACCGTCGACGCTGGAGCTCATCTATCCCGAAGTCTATTTGTCCGACGAGGGGCACGATGCGCGCGTGGCCCGCGTTCACAACAACATGAAACGCTTTGTCGCCGACGGCGTTTTCCGCGATGGGCTCGAGGGCTTTTTGCTCGTCGATCGCGTCTTGCCGTCTGGGAAATCGCGCAAGGGGTTGGTCGTCGCGCTCGACCTCGAGCACTACGACAGCCGAAGCGCGTCCAAAACCCTCATCCGCGCGACCGAGGGCACCTATCCCAAAAACCTCGAAGCGCGGTTGGAGCTCCGGGGCAACGCCTCCCTCGAATGCCCCCATATCCTCGTGCTCATCGACGATCCCAACCGGGAAATCATCGAGCCCCTGTTTGAAGAAGGCCATCCCACCATCGCGGATTTTGAACTCATGATGAGCGGCGGGCGGATCGCGTATCGCCTGATCCACCGCAAAGCGGACATAGCGCGCATTGCCCAAAAACTCGCCGGGCGGATCGCCCCGGATTACATCCGCGAGAAATACGGCGTTGAAAGCGAAACGCTCCTCTACGCGATGGGCGATGGCAACCACTCCTTTGCCGCGGCGCAAAAAGCCTGGCAAAGGATCAAATCGACACTCGGCAAGGGGCGGGATGCGGCGCGACATCCCGCGCGCTACGCGATGGTCGAGCTGATCAACCTGCACGACGATGCGATAGACATCGAGCCGATCCACAGGCTGATCACCCGCGTCGATCCCGTCGCCGCGTGCGACGCGATGGTCGCCTTGCTCAATGCGTCTGGCGCGCGCGCACGCTTGGAAGCGGTCGCATCGCCCGAGGCGCGAGACCGACGCCTCATCGCATTGGCATCGGAATCCGCGCATGGCCTGCCCTATCGCGCCGCAGGACGCTCGGGCATTTTGGCGATCGAGAAGCCATCGCAGAGAACCATCCCGGAGACGATGGAAGCCGCGCTCGAGCTGTTCACGCGCGCACATCCCGAAGCCGAGGTCGGGTTCATCCACGGCGCGGAGGTGATCGACGACTTGGGCCATCGGCCCGACGCGCTCGGCTTTTACCTGCCGCCGATTTCAAAGGACAGCGTGTTTGAATCCATCGTGCGCTACGGCGCCTATCCCCGCAAATCCATCTCCATCGGTCGCGCGGATGAGAAGCGGTACTACATGGAGTGCCGCGCCCTCGGGCGATAAGCGGCGAAAGGCCGGAGATCGGACCGCGAAAATCGAATGCGAAAGTCTTGCCACATGTGGGTAAATCCCTTATATTAAATCGCTTTCAATGGACACTTTCCTCCTCCCTCCCAAGCCCCTCTCAAGAGCCTCCCCATGAACCTGAGTAGCAGCCTCCACAACGACACGGTAAAGCACGTCGATCTCTCTTTTTACGTCGAAGTTGAAAAAGACCATCCCGTCGGTCGCGTCATCGCCAAAATGCAGGCCAACCAGCGCAAATGCGCGTTGGTGATGGATCGGGGCAAACTCGTCGGCATCTTCACCGCGCACGATATCGCGCGGCGCGTGATCGATCGGGCCGAGGTGCTCCGCGAACCCATCGAGGCGATCATGACGCCCGACCCGCTCACCTTGCAATCGGACATCACGCTGATCGAGGCCATTCGCTTTATGGGCGACAAACCCCATCGCTACATGCCGGTCGTCGATGCGGATGGTCGCGTACTCGGCACGCTGACCCACTACGCGATCATCAAGTACATGAGCGACCACTTTCCCGAAGAAATCTACAACTTACCCCCCACTCCGGACCATTTTGCCAGCGCCCGAGATGGCGCGTAACCACAGGAGGCCGTATGGCCGAACTCGAAATGGAAGACATCGCGGAATCCGCATTGAGCGAACTCACGGAAATCGAATCCATCGCCATTCGCTTCGCGGGCGACTCGGGCGACGGCAGTCAACTCATCGGCAAGGAATTTGCCAACACCTCGGCCATCGTCGGCAACGACATCAGCACCTTGCCGGACTTTCCCGCGGAAATCCGCGCCCCCGCAGGTACATTGCCCGGGGTGAGCGGGTTTCAAATCCGCATTTCCAGCGAAGACATTTTCACGCCCGGGGACGAACCGCAAGTGCTCGTTGCGATGAACCCGGCCGCGCTCAAAGCCAATCTCCACGATCTGCCCGATGGCGGCATCGTCATCGCCAATACGGACAATTTCACGCGCAACAACCTCCGCAAGGCCGGCTACGACGGCGACCCGCTCGGCACCCCCGCGCTCGCCAATTACCGCGTGGTCAAAGTGCCGCTGACCACCTTGCACAAAGCCGCAGTCGCGCACGTCGAGGGCCTGACCAATCGGCAAATCGACATGATGAAAAACTTCTTCGCGCTCGGCTTGTCCTACTGGATTTTCGACCGGCCGCTCGACCCGACCATTCGCATGTTGGAAAAGAAATTCCACGGCAAAGCCGAAATCATCGACGGCAATGTGAGCACCCTCAAAGCCGGGTACAACTTCGGCGAAACCATGGAGGAATTTCAGGTTCAGTACCGCGTCAAAAAAGCCGTGGTCGCGCCCGGCACGTACCGCGCCGTCACCGGCACGCAAGCCACGGCCATGGGCATGGTCACCGCGGCGCACAAGGCGGGCAAGACCCTGTTTTACGGCAGCTATCCCATCACGCCTGCTAGCGCAGTGCTCGAGGAATTGGCCGCATTGAAAAATTTTGACGTGCGAACCTTTCAGGCCGAAGACGAAATCTCCGCCTTGGGATCGGTCATCGGCGCGGCATTTGGCGGCGCGTTTGCCGCCACGGGCACCAGCGGCCCGGGCATCGCGCTCAAGAGCGAAGCGATGAACCTCGCGCTGATGATGGAATTGCCCCTGGTGATTTGCGATTTTCAGCGCGGCGGCCCCAGCACGGGCATGCCCACCAAAACCGAACAATCGGACTTGCTCCAGTGCATGTTCGGCCGCAATGGCGACAGCCCCCTCCCCATCGTGTCGCCCGCGACGCCGTCCGATTGTTTTGACATGATCATCGAGGCGTTTCGCATCGCGGTCGAAACCATGAGTCCGGTCATCTTCCTCTCGGACGGGTATCTCAACAACAGCGCGGAGCCGTGGAAAATTCCGGATCCGGACGCTATTCCGCCCCTTCGGATCGCGCACACAACCGATCCCGAGGGCTTCATGCCCTATTTGCGAGACGCGAAAACCCTCGCCCGCCCATGGGCTTTGCCGGGCACGCCTGACCTCGAGCACCGGCTCGGCGGATTGGGCAAAGAAGACGTGACGGGCAATGTGTCTTACGACCCCGACGACACCCAGCACATGGCGAACATCCGCGCCGAACGCATCGCGCGCATCGCGGATCGCATTCCGCTCCAGCACGTCATGGGCCCCAAATCCGGCGATTTGCTCGTGCTCGGTTGGGGATGCACGTACGGCGCGATTCGCTCGGCGGTGCGCCAATCCAGGCAACGGGGCCATTCGATCGCCGCGGCGCATCTGCGCTATCTCAATCCGTTCCCCAAAAACCTCGGCGCGATTTTGTCGCGCTACAAAACCGTCCTCGTTCCCGAACTCAACATGGGGCAGTTGTCCTTGTTGCTCAAAGCGCGATACCCCGGGCAAAGGATCGTCCCCTTCAACAAGGTTCGGGGCTTGCCCTTCAAAATTTCAGAACTCGCCGACAAAATTGCCGAAATTTTAGGCGCTTAAGCAAAGGAATCCACCATGGCAGACGCCGTTGAAACACTGACGCGCAAAGACCTCGTGTCGGACCAAGAGGTCCGCTGGTGCCCCGGCTGTGGCGACTACGCCATCCTCGCGCAGATGCAGCGCGTGTTGCCCGAGTTGGGCATCGCCCGCGAGAACATGGTTTTCGTGTCCGGCATCGGGTGCTCCAGCCGGTTTCCGTATTACATGAACACGTACGGCCTGCACACCATTCACGGCCGCGCGGCCACGGTCGCGACCGGTCTCAAGGTCGCCAACCCGGACCTGCACGTTTGGGTGATCACCGGCGATGGCGACAGCTTGTCTATCGGCGGCAATCACCTGCTTCACGTATTGCGCCGCAATGTCAACCTCAGCATCATTCTCTTCAACAATGCGATCTACGGCCTCACCAAGGGCCAGTATTCGCCCACGTCGCCGCCGGGCACGCGCACCTATTCCTCGCCCATGGGGTCTGTGGAACAGGATTTCAACGCCATCTCGGTCGCCCTCGCCGCCGAAGCCACGTTTGTGGCCCGCACCGTGGATCGCAACACCAAGCACATGGCCGAGATTCTCAAGCGCGCGACCGAACACCGGGGCACGTCCTTTGTCGAGATTTACCAAAATTGCAATATTTACAATGACGGCGCGTGGTTTTTCGCGACCCAAGCCGACGTCAAGGACGACCAAACCGCGATTTTGGAACACGGCCAACCCCTCGTTTTTGGCAAGGACCGCGACAAGGGCATCCGCCTCAACGGCTTGGCGCCCGAGGTCGTTTCCTTGGGCAATGGCGTGCGGGAAAGCGACTTGCTCACCCACGACGAGACCTTGGACGATCCCACGCATGCGTATTTGCTCAGCAGGCTCACGCATCCGGAATACCCGGTGCCGCTCGGGGTGTTCCGCTGCGTGGAACGCCCGATTTACGAAGAGCAAATCGTCGCGCAGGGCCGCCGAGCTGTGGAAGAGCGCGGGCCGGGCGATCTGCACGCGCTTTATCACGCGACGGATACGTGGATCGTGCCGGAAGGCCCGGATGCGGAGACCGTGCAAGAAGTCCACGAAGAAATCCCCACGTCCAACATCATTCCGGATATCGACGAGGAAGACCCCCGCACGCCGCGCACCTCGCTTCAGCAACTGCTCTACGATCCGATCTCGTCGCTCGACTTGCCCGTGCCCGAATGCGCGTCCGCGGATACGTCTGTGGCCGAGGCCATCCAAACCATGCGCGAGAAAAACCTGGGTTGCTTGTTGGTCGTGGACAAGCGCGGCCTGTTGCGCGGCATTTTCGCACAGGGCGATCTGTTTGAAAAAGTCGCCGGGCGCGAGTTCGATCTGTCCCAAACAACGGTGGGCAGCTTGATGACCAAAGACCCCACGTCGCTCAAGACGTCCGATCCCATCGGCCACCTCTTGCATCTGATGTCGCTGCACGGGTTCCGCCACATTCCCATCGTCGATCCAGACGGCCGCCCCGTGGGCCTGGCGTCCTTCAAGGTCATGCTCCAATTCACAGGCGGCCTGTTCGCCGACGAAATCTCGCCGAACTAAACCCCGTCATTCCCAAAATGGAGAACCCGTGAGTTTTGCTCGCGGGTTCTTTGCGTATCGCGCGGAGTTGCCCATGAACCCCATCCGCATCGGCATCATCGGCTCTGGCGGCATGGCCCGTCACCACGCCCAAGGCTTTTCCCAAACAGAGGGTTGTGAACTCGTCGCCATCGCCGCGCGAAATCCCGAGACCGGCCCCGCATTGGCCCACGCGCACGGCGCGGACGTTTTGTCGCATTATCGGGAAATGCTCGCCCGCGACGACATCGACGCCATCGCGATCTGCACGCACAACGACACGCACGGCGAAATCGCCCTGGCCGCGCTCAACGCCGACAAACACGTCTTGACCGAATACCCCGCGACGCGCGACATCGCCCACGCCCGGGGGTTGCTCGCCAAAATCGACGCCTCGCCCTGCGCGTTTCGCGTTGCCCACGACGAAGTGCTCTCGCCCGATCACCGCGCGCTCAAGCGACGCCTCGCCCAAACCGGAACGCTCGCTATCGCGCTGTTCACCCGCCTCACCCCGGGCCGCGGCAAGCGTCCCGAAATCCTGTTCAACCTCCGCATCACAGGGCCGCCCGCGCTCTTTTTCGTGTATCACATCTACCCCATCGTCGATTGCTTTGGCCCCGCAACCTGGGTCGAAGCCGCGGCCCGCTACGAAAATCTACGCGGCGATGGCACTTACGACGGCTTTGCAAATGCCGTCACAGTCGGTTTTGAAACAGGCGGCATCGGGCAATGGAACTGGGCGGGCGGTATCGAAATCGCCCATGCCGAAGAACATCGCCGCATCGCCATGACGCGGGGTACATTCATCCACGATGGCGATGGCTGGCACCTCTCGACTCGCGCCGGCAAAAGCGATCTCCCATCGGCCGAACCCTCGGCCCGCACGATCCACACCCAATTCCGAGACGACATCCGCAACGGCACCCACCGATCCGACGCCCGCACGGCCATCAACGCCGCATTGATCGGCCTCGCCGCAGAGCGATCCACAACGGAAAACCGCCGCGTCATGCTCTCGGAACTTCTGTGAACTTCAATGGCGGCCAACCGGGAATTTGGCGTGAAGAGATTGGATCTTTATCATCGCCCGATACGTCTCGGATGGAACGAGAGGAGTTATCCATGAACGAGGAAAACCCATGACGCCAACCGTTTCCCTAAGTGATCTGGATTTTCAAGCCGGAGCGATCAACATTCGGCGCGTTGCCGAGGCGTTCAACACGCACGGCGCGATCGCGGTGCGCGGGTTGCTCGGCGAATACATCGACGCGATTCACCGCGATATCGACGCCGCGGTTTGGGAATCGCTCGCTCTGCTCGATCGGGCCCGTGCGATTCCCGAAGGATGGCGCACGCCCAACAACACGCTTTTCATCCCCGCGCCCGATCACTACGAGCGCGACCGACAAATCATGGTGCTCGGCATCGATTACCACACCAGCGCGGCCTTCTCGCGCTCGGCATTTCACCCGCCCACCCTCGACATCGTCGAAGCCATTCTCGGCCCCAACATCGAGCTCTACGGCACGGGGCAATGCCTGTACAAAGAACCCGTGGGCGGCCACCCCAAACACCTGCACCAAGATTCCGCGTATTTTGAACACCGATACGACGGGCCGGTGGGCGTGCTGACCTACGTCGTGCCCACGGACCTCGACAACGGCGCCCTCCACGTCGTGCCCGGTTCCCACAAACTCGGGCAGCTCGACCACATCGACACGTTCTCGCATCTGGGGCTGGACGACGGGCAATGGCCTTGGGAACGCGCCCTCGCGATCCCCGGTCAGCCGGGCGATGCCATCTTTTTTCACGTCAAAACCGTTCACGGCTCGAAACAGAACCACTCGGACAAACCGCGTCCCGTCTTCATCCACCGCTACCGCAGGGCCGATGATTATGTCGTCGTCCGCGGCACCACGACAAAAAACCGCGCAGCATCGGCAAAACAGGTGGCGACGAAAAAAGGCGAAAGCCAGCACGGCATCATGGTGCGCGGCTTTCGCCCTTACAATGGAAAATAAAAAAACGCCATCCGAAAATGGCGTTTATCAGTCACAAAAACAAGCGGTTATCCCATCCGCTTTCCCGTCACTCGCAGAACGCCCCCCGTCCCCGATCTCTGTTCTTACCGAGATACATCCTCAATACAATCCGCTACTGTTTTTCATCGGCTTTTGCGCTTCTCTTCGCGTACTGTTGTGCAGGATTGCATCCGCAATAGGCCCGAGCCGCGATGGACTTGACTTACCCCCGGCTCAATCCCACCTCTCCCCGCGTTCCCCATTTTTATACCCGATGCAAGTGGATGCCCTTGCTGTTTCGCAGGTCCGTGATCCAGCGTTTGCACCAGTCGTCAAAGCCGTCTTGCACGCGGCTGGGGTCTTCTTCGCTGTGGACGATGAACTCGGGCCAGAACGGCCGCCCCGTGGGCGTGCCGGTTTTTTGAAAGCGCAAATCCATGCTCCAGCGCACGAGGTTTGACCGATTGGGCTGTCCCCTGTGCGGCGTGTACGCGCTCATCAGCAGCACGTCGCCGCGCTTCATCGCGCAGTTGACGGGGTCGCGTTCGGGCATAAACTGGGGCTTGATCATCGTACCGCCCTCGCGCTGGTGTTCGAGCAGGCCCATGGGCACGACGCGCGGCAACACTTGCAAGCACCCGCGTTCCGGCGTCACATCCACGAGTGGAATCCAACAGGTTATGATTTCCGAAACATCGGCCTCTTCTTTGGTCACGCCCTGATCCTGATGCCACGGCACTTGCCCGGGCTGTTTTTCGCGCGCGGGCAAATAGGGGCGAAAGTGTTGAATGGGACTCAGCGTGATCTCCGGGCCGATCAAGGACGCGACCGCGGACAACAAGTTTTCATCAAAGAAAATATCGAACATCGGTTTCACGCGCGCGTGCATGATGTCCAACCCACCCGTAAAACCGCGCAACGCGTCGTATCCCCCATCGTCCAACTCTCGGGCGATCGCGGCGAGCCGATAGCCAAATGGCGCGTCTGCATGCACCGATGAAATCGCGCCTTCTGCCAAGAGCGTTTGCGCCTTCTGATTGATCAGCACGTCATACGCATGTTCAATCGGTTCAAAGGCATCATCGTCCAACACGCCCTCCGCGATCAAAAACCCCTGCTCGCGATAGCGATCGACCTGTTCTCGTGTCAATGACATGATCTGTTTCTCCTGAAAAATGGTGGCATCGCGTTGACAAAAGATATGGGAGACGACAAAAAGGCGCAAGACAAAGCCTCGCGCTGTGGTTTCAACCATCGTTCTGTCGATGGCCTTTGGACGCGGGAGGAAGCCGTTTTAAGATGATTCGGACTCCCTCGCCGAACGAGATCGGACCTGGATTATTCTCCTCGCCTTCACACCGCCATTTTCGCGCGGATGGTCGGGTGGTGCTGGTAATCGATCAGGTCAAAATCGTCCATCGCAAAATGGTCGATCTCGGTTTGGCCGCGGTCGGCGATCCGCAACTGGGGCAGGGGATACGGCGTGCGCGAAAGTTGCGCTTTGACCGCGTCGAGATGGTCGAGATAAATGTGGGCATCGCCGAGGACGTGAATAAATTCGTGCGGCACCAGCCCCGTGATTTTGGCGACCATGTGCAACAAGGTGGAATAGGACGCGATGTTGAGCGGAACGCCCAAAAACATGTCGCATGATCGCTGATACATCTGCAAAGACAATTTGCCCTCGGCCACGTAAAATTGAAACAGGACATGACACGGGGGCAGGGCCACTTTCTGAGGGCTTATTTCGGCCGCATGCCACGCATTGACCAAAATGCGTCGGGATTCGGGATTTTCCCGAATCAAATCTATCGCCTCTTGGAGTTGATCGACCACCTCGCCATTTGCCCCTTGCCAGCGCCGCCACTGCACGCCGTAGATGCGCCCCATGCCACCGTCATTTGCATCTCGCCCCAAGCGGTTCAAATAATCCTCGTAATTGCCATCCCACAGGCGGTTGCTTTTCAGACGGGCTTTCAGATCGCGGATGTTGTCCGACCCCGACACGAACCACAGCAGCTCCGAGAGCAGGGACTTCCACACCAATCGCTTGGTCGTCACAGCGGGAAAGCCATCGGCCATCGCGTAGCGCGCTTGCAGACCAAAACACGAGATCGTCCCCACGCCCGTGCGGTCACTTTTTTCAACGCCGTGATCGAGGATATATCGCAACTGATCGAGATACGTGTGCATGAAAAAACTCCATCGATGATTCAAAGCGGTTTCTTCTATTTTTCGCGCTCGTAATAGACCACCGTGAATTGATCGTGTGTCTCTTTTTGCGTGATCGCCCAGTCCCATTCATCGAACTCGGGGAAGTACGCGTCGCCTTCGTACTCGGCGTGGATATGCGACAGGATCATGCGGTCGGCTTTTGGGAGGGTCGCGCGGTAAATTTCACTGCCCCCGCAGATGAATACTTCGCGGCCGTAAGACTCGGCTTTTTGGATCGCTTCTTCGAGCGATCGGCAAACATCCACATCTTTGGCCTCGGGCATGGATCGGCTCACGATCACATGCGGGCGGCCCGGCAGGGGTTTGCTCCCGATAGATCGATAGGTCTTTCGCCCCATCAAGACGACGTGCCCGTTCGTCGTCCGCCGAAAGTGCTTCGACTCTGCCGAGATGTGCCATGGCATTTTGTTTTCTTTTCCAATCACGCGGTTTTTATCCATCGCTGCGATGATGGTCATGGGTTTCTCCGGAGAAGTGGGCTGAACGCCGATTGCTGTTTTTCCCGTTGCGACAAATATAGTTACCATTCTCCCATTTTACAATCCCTGTCTGAATCGCGGATTACACGGATTAGGGGATTAAAGGCGGATTAAAAACGAGAGTGGGGCAGAGGGCAAAGCACAGAGCAGACAGAGGCGTAGCTCACAGGGCCGACAAAGAAAAAGCGAAAGGCGGATTAAAGGCGAGAGGAGGGCAGAGGGCAGAGAGCGAGGAGGAAAGGCAAGGGCAGGTAGGGGATGATCGGGGCACGTACAGGCGGTTGACCGCGGCAGAGATTTGGCGATCAGCAATCGGCAAAGCAAGCGACCGGTAGTTTTGGGGGCCGGACGAAAGTTGACATCCGTCAAAAAGGGCGTATCTTTGTAAGATGCAAATTCACATGTCACTCGTGAAAGGACATGAACATGAAAAACATCTTATGGATCGTTTGCATTTCATTGACCTGGATGCTCGCCGCACCGATTGACGCCCAACAGCAGGCCAGTCAAAAACCGGCACGAGATACGAGGATGTCTCAAAACCAAACCGAACTTGGCAAGTTGATTGGCATCGTTGAACAAATGGACAAACGGCTCGATCGCGTTGAAAACAGACTTGATCGCGTTGAGGACAGACAAGACGCGCTGAATAAAAAGATGGACGCCAAATTCGACGAGCAAAATAAAAAGATGGACGCCCAATTTGAACAGTTGCACAATCGGATGAACACCATGTTTTATTGGTTTATGGGCATTATTTCGGCTCTCGTCGCGCCCATTGCCATTACCCTAGGCTATGACACGTACAGACGATTGAGAAACGGCCCTAGTCCTCAAGTCCAAGCCCCAAGTCCGCAAACGGTCGGCGATCAGCAATCGGCAAAGCAAGCGACCGGTGGTTAAGGACTGTATCCGTTCAAAAAATGAAAGCCCGAGTTCATCGTGAACCTGGGCTTCTTTTTTTTTAAAGATATGGACGCGGGCAGGACTGACAACGGACCGCTCAAAGCGGCGTGCTAATTTTTAGCAACGCAGGGGTCTTGACGACATGCCCGATTAGGTCGTGCTCGGTGGCGTCGGTGATCTCGACTTCGACGAAATCGCCGATTTGGGCGGGGCCGGTGAAGAACACGGCGCCGTCGATCTCGGGCGCGTCCATGCGCGTGCGGCCCACATAGTGATAGGCCGGATCGTCTGACATCTCGTCCACCAGCACTTTGAACGTATGCCCAATGTGTGCGGCGTTCAATTCCCCCGAGATGCGCGCCTGCAATGCCATCAGATCGTCGAGCCGTTCGCGCTTGACGTCATCGGGCACGTCATCGGTCAAACGGCTCGCTCGCGTGCCCTCTTCGTGGGAATAGGTGAAGCCCACGAGGCGATTGAATCGCATTTCATCGACAAAATCCATCAGTTCCGCGACGTGTTCATCGCGCTCCCCCGGGAATCCCGCGATGATCGACGACCGCAAGGTCAAATTGGGGATGCGCGCGCGCAAGGTGTGGATCAACTCGCGGATGCCCGCTTGCGTGGTGCCGCGGTTCATCGCCTTCAAAATGGGGTCGGATGCGTGCTGAATGGGCAAGTCGATGTACCCGCACAATTTCTCTTCGCTCGCCAACAGATCGATCAACTCATCGCGCCAACCCGTCGGATAGGCGTAGAGCAGGCGCACCCAATCGAGGCCGTCGATCTCGACCAACGCCTTGAGCAAATCCGTCAATCGGGGCTTGCCGTACCCATCCGCGCCGTAGCGCATGGTATCCTGCGCGACGAGGGCGATTTCGCGCACGCCATGGGCGACCATGCGATGGGCTTCGGCGACCAAACGATAGAGGTCTTCGCTCTGGTTTTTCCCGCGAAAACTGGGGATGGCGCAAAACGCACACGTCCGGTCGCAGCCATCCGAGATTCGCAAATACGCCCAGTGTTTTGGCGTGAGCAAGTGCCGAGACTCCGCGTCCCGAATCGTCTGGATGCGCGACGTGCCCAGCAAGCGATCGCAATGCGCCACGATATCGCGCTCGCCCGCAAGGCCCACGATCAGGTCCGCCTCCACGAGTTCGGCTTCCAATTCTTTGCGGTATCGCTCGGCCAAGCAACCGGTGACGATCACCCCGCGGCACCTGCCTTTGTCCTTGTACTCGGCGGCGTCCAGCGCGGTCGCAATGGATTCCTCTTTGGCCGGCGCGATGAATCCGCAGGTATTGACCACGATGATATCGGCGTCTTCGGCATGGTCCGACAGGTCGTACCCATTGAGCGCGAGGAGGCGGTGCATGCGCTCGGAATCGACCGTGTTTTTCGGGCAGCCCAGGGTGATGAGGTTAACCGTCGGCATAAAAACCACCTGTGTTATGTGGAAACGCCCAGTTGCGATCCCGCCAGAACTTGGACTTCGATGCCCGCCCGCGTATCGCGGATCAAATCCTCGTCAAAGGCGATGCGCCCGGGCTCGAACAGGAGAACCAGCGTGGATCCGCCAAATTGGAAATAGCCCTTTTCCGCGCCGCGCGCAACCCGGCCCGCTCGGTAGGTTTGGACGATGCGGCCCACGGCCCAGCCCGCGATTTCCATGATCATCACCCGGCCAAAGCGCGCGGTTTCGAGGTAGGTGATCGCGCGCTTGTTGTGGGCGAACAGATCGGGTTTGGCGGCGAGCGAGATGGGGTTGACCAAATAATAGCGTCCAGAAATTTCAGTCGATGCGGTTGCGATGCCATCGGCCGGAAAGTGAAAGCGGTGATAATCCGCCGGCGCCAAGCGAATCGCCAGCGCGGCGCCCTTGCGGTACGGCGTTGCCGAGATTTGCGATGCCATGAGATGGGCGATATCCACATGCGCGCCTTTGACCGGCAACCGGGTTCGTTCGCAGAGTTTGGGATAGGCCAGCACCTTGCCATCCGCGGGCGAGCAGAAGACCTGCGGATCGGGCGCAAAGGGGCGCGCGCCGGGTTTGAGCGCGCGCGCGAAAAACGCATTCAAATTTCTGTATCGATCGATGGGCAACGCGACTTCGCCGAGCTCGATACCGTGTTTTTTCGCAAAGGATCGAATGTTCTTCCGCGATCCCGCCCAATCCATCCCCTTGCCCATCAGCCAGCAAAACGCATGCGTGTTGAGGAGCATATCGCCGATCCACATCGCCGCGCGAGACCGCACAAGGGCGTATTGAACCCTGGGCAAAATCAGCGGTTCGGCGATCATCTCACCCGTTTTGCGGTCGCGGTAGATCACCTGCTCGGCCATGGCGATCCTTTCGACAGGTGTGTAAATCCCTTGGGCCAAAACGATTCTAGCTCGGCTTCAAAGGTCATGCGTTCTCTTTTCGTCGGATGCGTCACGCGGATGGATTGTGCGTGGAGGGCGATGGCGCGGTTGGGGAATGGCTCGCGCGATCCGTATTTGAAATCGCCCAATATCGGATGCCCGATATGCGCGAACTGCACGCGAATCTGGTGGTGGCGCCCCGTGGCGAGGTTCACGCGGATGTGGGATAAGCCGCGGCGATAGGCCAACCGCTCAAACGAGAGTTCGGCGCGTTGGCCCGCGTGCGATACGATACGGCTCTTGGTCTGCCGCCGCGCGATGCCATGCACCAGTCGCCCTGTTTTGGCAACTTTGCCCTCCACCAGTGCGACATAGCGTTTTTCAACGGTTCGCCTGCGGAACTGATCCGACAAGCGGCGCGCGGCGGTTGACGTGCGCGCAAAGACCACCACGCCAGAGACGGGGCGATCCAAGCGGTGAACCAATCCGAGAAACACATTGCCGGGCTTGTCGAACGCGCCCTTGAGATAGGCTTTGCCCAGGTCGAGCAAATTCTCGTCCGCCGTGTGGTCGCCCTGTATGAGCATGCCAGCGGGTTTGCGCGCGACCAGCAGATGGTTGTCGAGGTAGAGAATGTCCATTGAGACTTCAAGTTACACGCGCAACGCCAAAAGCGCAACCCCTGCGCCCATTTTGAGATTGACCGCGAGCGGCGAATGGGGTATAAATGGCGGGAGGCGAGAATCGGGGATCGGTCCCATCACCCATCCGTTGTAGGGACAGGCCCCCGTGCCTGTCCGCCGATTGGCGACAGCGCGAAAATAAAAGGCAATCCATGAAAAAATTTCTCATCTTGCTCATCCTCGCCAGCGCGCCGAGCAACGCCGATGACGCCGAGCGCCGTGCCGCTGTTGACGCGATGGTGAAAGCCACGCGCTATTTTCGCGTGCATGTCGCCGCGAACGGCGGGTATTTGTGGCGATACAAAACCGACTTCTCCATGCGCGAGGGCGAAGGCACGGCGTCGGCTATGACGATTTGGGTGCAACCGCCCGGCACGCCTGCGGTGGGCATGGCCTTTCTCGCGGCGTACGAAGCCACGCGCGATACGCTGTTTCTCAATGGCGCGATAGATGCGGCGCACGCGCTCGCTTGGGGGCAACTCGCGTCGGGCGGTTGGGATTACCGCATCGCGTTTGACGCCGAACAGCGCGACCACTGGCACTATCGCCGGGATGTCGAGCGGGGCGATGTGCAGACGGGCGACCGCCGCAATCGCACCACGCTAGACGACAACACCACGCAAAGCGCGTTGCAACTGCTGATGCGCGTGGACGCGGCGTGCGATTTCAAAGATGCGAAAATCCACACCGCCGCGCAATTTGGCCTCGACGCCCTGCTCAAAGCGCAGTATCCAAACGGCGCGTGGCCGCAGCGATTTGAAGCGTTTCCCGATGCGGAAAAGTTTCCGGTCAAAAAAGCGCGCTATCCCAAAACCTGGGCGCGAACCCATCCGGCTACGCGCTATGTGGATCATTACACGTTCAACGACAATGCGATAGCCGATGTGATCGAAACGCTGATCGAAGCCCATGCGATTTACGGCGATTCGCGCTATTTGGACGCGGCGATTCGCGGGGGCGATTTCATTTTGCTCGCGCAGATGCCCGCGCCACAACCCGCTTGGGCACAGCAGTACAATCTGGACATGGAGCCGGCTTGGGCGCGGCGATTTGAACCGCCCGCCATCACGGGCGGCGAGAGTTTTGGGATCGTGCAAACGCTTTTGGACTTGCACATTCAAACCGGGGTGCAACGCTTTCTCGATCCCATTCCCCCCGCGCTCGATTGGGCCAAACGCTCGCGCTTGCCCGATGGGCGCATGGCTCGTTTTTACGAACTCCAGACCAATCGCCCCCTGTATTTTACCCGCGACTACGCGCTCACGTACAGCGATGCGGACATGCCCACGCATTACGCCTTCAAGGTGAGTGGCAACCGGGTCGATAGGATCGACGCCCTGTACCAGCGCGTCAAAGCAGAGGGGCGCGAAAAACTATTGGCAGAACGCGGGCGCGTCTCGGCCCCGGAGGTCGAACGAGTGCGACAAATCATCGCCGCACTCGACGACCAGGGCCGCTGGGTGGAACGCGGCTCCTTGCGAAATCCACACAACCGGCGGGAACGCATCGACGCGGAAATTCTCTCGTGCCGCACGTTCAACCGCAACCTCGAGGTGCTCGCGCGCTATGTCCAATCCCGTGCGGACAAGAGGTAAGTGTTCAGCCTCCGTGTCTGTCCCTACCCAAAGGAGATACCATGCCCGAACTCGAAACGCGACGCTTGGGTCGCACGGAACTCACACCCAAAGCCATTGGCCTCGGCTGCGCCTTTCTCGGCAGTCCACAGCGCGTCTCTGACGATGTGGGCATCGCCACGGTGCGCGAGGCCATCGACCGGGGAATCGATTTTATCGACACGTCTGCCGCGTATGGCGGGGGCGAGAGCGAACGCCGTGTGGGCCTCGCGCTTCGAGATGGGTACCGGGAAAAAGTCTATCTTCAGACCAAGGCCGGCACGCATCCAGATCTGCGCCACGACTATTCGGCAAAAGCCATTCGCTGGACAGTCGAGAACAGTCTGCGACAACTCGAGACCGACTATCTCGACTCGGTGCTCATCCACGACCCGCAAGACATGGACGAGACGTGCGCGCCGGGATACGCTTTGGACGAGATTTTGAAAATGAGGGACGAGGGCCTGATCGGATACACGGGCATCGGTTGCCGCTCGCACGAGTTCCACCGTCGCATCATCGAGACCGGGCATTGCGATATCGTCATCACATTTCTCGACTACACCTTGCTCAGTCAGACCGCGGCCGAGACGACCATTCCGCTCGCGCTCGAACGCGACGTGGGCCTCATCCTCGCCAGCGTGCAGGGCATGGGCGTGCTCGCCGGCCCCAAGCCCGATCCCGAATTGACAGACCGCCGCTATCCGGGGCAAGCGGACCGCGCACTTGCGATGTGGGCATGGTGCCAGGAGAGCGGCATCAGCATTCGCCGCCTCGCCCTGCAATTTTGCCTGGCCGCGCCCCTCAATGGCAATGGCATGCTCTTGGTCGGGCCGGCATCGCCCCGCGAACTCGACGAAGTCCTCACCGACGCCACGGCCGCTGTCGATCGCGATCTCTGGCGGGCATTTGAACGGGAATTTGACATTGGGTAGTCCTTCCTTTTTGAGTTATTGAGAAATTTTGCCCCAAGGATTATGCACGCTGTGCAGATCGTTGGGATTTATGTTTTGATCCGTATTGCTCGATAAACAGCCGCTTCTCTTCTTTGGTCGGTTTGAGGTTTCGGATTCTAGGGTTAATTTTATGAAAAAAAGAATCAATCCCGCGCAACACCTATTTATGCAACAAAGCCAAGATGAACGGTAATCACAGGGGCGTGGCCCCGTGCCCGGCTACGGAAAGGATCAGACATTGAACTACGCGATTGAACGACATCCCGAGCACCATCGGTTGCATCGCATCGCCATCGGCGGCGATGCCGCGGCGCGATTTGTGCGCGAGACCGGCGATTTGTCTGAGCAACGCTTGACCTATGTGCCCTATTTGCGATTGATCGCCGTGGATATCCTGCAACGAAGCGTCGGGGGGGATTTTGCCGCGCAGATCAACGCGCTCGTGCGAGACCGCGCAACGGGTGGATTCACCATCGCGGTCGAAGGCGGGTTTGAGACCCAGGATCAGCGCGTGGCGTTTGGCACGGCGGTTTCACACCTGATCGGGATGCCCAATTTTGACGATATGACCGGAAATTATTACGCCTGCTTTGAGGTGCGGGACGCGGACGACAGCGACTCGTATTTGCGCCAAGCGTACCGCCTGTTCACGCTCCACACCGATGGCACGTACATCCGCGAGACGACGGACTGGATTTTGATGATGAAAATGGCCGAGCGCGATGCGGTGGGGGGCGAATCGCGCTTGTTGCATTTGGACGATTGGGAGGCGTTGGCGCGATTTGCCCGGCATCCGCTGGCTTCGTTGCCCATGACCTACCAATCGCCGCCGAGCAAGAATTATCCCACATCCGTTGAAAAGACCGCGTTTTACGAGCGGGATGGCAAAGCCTGCGTGTGTTTTATCGATCAATTCGCGTATCCCAAAACCATCGCACAGGCCCGATACCTGCGCGATCTGTCCGATTCGATGGAAGCATCCGCAGGCGTAGTCCCGCTCTCACTGCCGCCGGATCACCTCTTGGTGCTCAACAACCACTTCTGGCTGCACGGCCGCGAACCATTCAAAAAACACCCCGACCTCTACCGCCTGCTGATGCGGCAACGGGGGTATTTCAGAGAGGAAAGATACAAGACGGGAGACGGGAGACGGGAGACGGGAGAGGTGAGAGGTGAGAAGCAATCGCAATCGTAGGGACAGGCCCCCGTGCCCGTCCGAAGATACAAATGACGGGGATTAACCATGCCGAAAATCAACGATTTAGAATTAAAAAATTGGAAGAAATACGGCGATATTATCACCGATAGCCTGTGGTTGATTGGCGAGCGCGACAAATCCGGGGCACACAACAACGCGTACCACGGCAACTTCATTCCGCAAATCCCGAATCAGATGATGAATCGGTTCACGCAAAAAGGCGATGTTGTTTTGGATGCGTTTTTGGGGCACGGCACGACCCTCATCGAATCGAAGCGGTTGGGCCGGCACGGTATCGGCGTTGAGTTGATACCCGAGGTGGCGGAATACGCACGACAAAATATCAGCCAAGAGGAACTGTCTTTTGATCATGCAGGCACTGAAGTCAGTGGCGACAATGTTCTGACAGAAGTCATCGTCGCAGACAGCGCGACAAGAGCTGCACGCACCAAAGTTTTGGAAGTGCTGGACAAAATGGGCAAACAATATGTCCATTTGATCTTGTTGCATCCCCCGTATCACGATATTATCAAGTTCAGCGACCAAAAAGCGGATCTGTGCAATGCCCCAACCGTTGACGAATTTGTCGCGAAGTTCGGCGATGTGATTGAAAATTTTACCGATTTATTGGCGCGGGACAGATACTTGGCGGTTGTGATTGGCGATAAGTACACCAATAGCGAGTGGGTGCCGCTCGGGTTTTATCTCATGCAAGAAATCCTAAAGCGCGGGCATGGCCTCATGCTGAAAAGCATTCTCGTAAAAAATATGGTGAACAACCGCGCAAAGCAGAATCGGGAAAATCTGTGGCGCTATCGCGCACTCGTAGGCGGGTTCTACATTTTCAAGCACGAGTACATTTTCGTTTTTAAAAAAGTAGGCAATACGGTAAAAGTCCGTTCCCGTGACGAAATTGAGGTCTATACCACAACAGCGGGAACCAAGTATCATCGCGCTGGTTGTCGATATCTAAAAAAGACCTATATTCCCATCTCATTGAAAGATGCCGAGAAAGACCATTTTCCCTGCTCGGTCTGCAAACCCCCAACGTGAGGTATCCGCTGTTTTCCGACGATAGGAGGTACCATGATGACAACACATGTTTTCATTGTCGATTCCACGACATTCAAAATCCACTTGGAATATCTCTTTGCCGGCACTGGGGCAAAAGACAACAAAGTTGACTTTAACAGTCCAAGCACAAGCACTTATCTTCACCCAGCAACAGAAAATATGCTTGTCAACATGATCGCCGATGGGAGTAGGGTTAGACGGGGAGACCAAATCATTTTTTATTTGCAACAGAACTTTGCAAATAAAATTTTTGAAGGTAAGTTTTTTGGAATTTTCAAAGCCAAACACAACTGGTCGTTCTTGGATAACAATGATGATCGGCAATATCTCAAAAGCGAACTTCAAAAGCCGCTAACTTTTAGAACGCTCATTGAGCCATATAGAGTTTATGCGGAAGGCGTAACAGAATGGGAAGCTTTGGACGAGATTAAAAACATAAACTCTCCAAATCAAATGCTATGGAGCTTGATATACCGAAAACTTAAGGGCAATCGCGGTAACACAATGATAACGATTTATGAGGCTGAAAGATTGACGCAACTTATTAGGAACAAAAACAAAAAAACAGAATTGAACTGCCAAAATACGGGGGTTTCATTCGATTTGGAAAAAGGAAAAATAGTTTGTCTTGACCAAAAGAGCCCCTACGCTGGAATACGGCAAGAGGAACTAAATCTATTGCCGCGGCTGATTGCAAAGTATCAAGTCGGACAAATGTTTGAATCACATTTGCAGGCGTATATAACAAAGAATATAGGCCAAACAATAAACGCGAGTTTGGATGCGGCAATCCTTAATGGCGCGCAAATTGAATGGCTTGGCAATGAGGTATCATGCGGTGTTGGCATGCAGAGGATTGATATTATGGCGTCAGCTATACGAAATGAGCAAAGAATAGTAATTGCCCTTGAACTGAAAGCAGTTGAAGCGGACATAAATAACGTCATACAAATTCAAAGATATGTGGATTGGATTGAGCAATATTATATTTCGAATCGCCCAAGTGATATTCAGCCAGTGCTGGTAACAAAAAAAATTGCCAATAAGCAATCTGTGGCTTATCAGCAATTGATTGACAGCTTTAACAGATTTAACCAGAACAATGGTGGACGGTGTGACCGATTGAAATTTGTTGAATTTAACCCGGTCAAAGACGACTTGTATTTTCAGGTCGTCCATTATTGATGAAATCCCTAAAAACGCATACCCATTCCCATCATCGATCCGTCCCAAGCCACCACCAACGAAAGGTTGACAAGGCTTGAAGCCATTGCCGAACAACGCGATCTAGGTGGATTCCCGAATGGCGGTTGCGATTTCATCGACCTTTTCCCGGTCGTTGTCCGGGTGCATGCCGATGAGCACGGCCCGGCTCAAAATATCCAGCGATTGGGCGCACATATCCTCGGAATACGCGATCTGCAACGCCTCGTTTTCCGGCAGGCGAAACGGGTCGAGCGCGGGATGGTGCGCGCCTTGTTTTCGCATGATGGGATCCCAGCGCGTATAGACGTGTCGCCCGGTGTCGATGGGCAAAAACGCGCGGCCGGTCGCTGTCTTCATCTGTCCGGCAAAGGCGCGAGCGCGTTCTTCCGACTCAAAAATAAATCCGACGTGCGTGCCGCATTCGTCGTCCAAACTGTTGTTGGTGATCGACGTCAGGCCCGCGTCTTCGCCCACCTTTGTCAGCACGCGCTTGTGCCCGCGCATCCGATCCAGCATTTCGTCGATGCGCTCGAGTTGGGCATTGAGAATCGCGCCCGAAATTTCCGTGGCCCGAAAATTCAGCCCGGCGAATTGTTCATCGGGGCGATGCTCTTCCGGATTCCAATAATACGAGCAGCAATCCGCGGCGACCGACCCGCGTCGGAACACAGACGCATCCGCCGAAACAAACGCGCCGCCCTCGCCGCTGGTCATATTTTTGAAATAGTTAAAACTGAACGCTCCCGCGTGTCCGATAGACCCGAGTGCGCGACCTTTGTACCCGCCGCCAACGGCCTGACACGCATCTTCTAAGACCTTGACCCCGCGCTCTTCTGCAAGGCCCATCAGCGCGTCCATGTCGCAGGGCAACCCCCACATGTGGACGGGGATGATGGCCTTGGTGTGCGGGGCAATTTTTTTTGCGACATCTTCGGGAGACAAGGTGATCGATTCATCCACCTCCGCGACGATGGGCATGGCCCCTGCAGCGACGACCGCGAGCGCGGTCGCCATGTACGTACACGCAGGCACGATGACCGAATCCCCCGGCCCGACCTTGAGGCCGATGAGGGCGCAATAAAGCGAGGCCGTGCCACTGGTGGTCATCCGCACCTGAACCCCGCCCAATCGCCTGCCCCAATCCGCTTCAAACCGGTCGCATTCCCCCGCCTTGCCATAGCGAAAAATCTCGCCGCTTTCCAACAGGGTCGCCACGCGCGCGATTTCGGGTTGTCCAATTCGATACATAAAGCCTCCGATCATTCGACGAGTTCGATCCCGCTCCATTTCCACACGGAAGTGATCCCGTAAGACAAAAACCCCACCGCGTGGAATCCCGACTGGACGGGCTGATCAACCATTTGTACCAACTAAATACTCCGTAAATTAAACTAAATGTTGATCCGCACCAATCCGCACCGACGTGGCTCACTTTTCTAAAACGTTTGGTCCTAAAAGCATCGTTGGTTGCCTTCGATGCCTTCGGCGACCTACTTTTTTTCAACAGCAAAAAAAAGTAGGCGAGCGGGGTACAACTGCCCGAGCAGTTCAAAAATGCCGCTCTCATGCGCCGAGGGGCTAGGCACAGCGCAAATCGCTTTTGTAATTCCACGACATGAGACAGCCTGCAAAGTGGGTTGCAAAATGGATGTGGGTTGCGAGACGGACTTGCGCGCTGTGCCCGATGGCTTTCGTCGATGAACTTTTGGGATGGCACGAGTTGGGATGGCTTTTCTGAAGGACGATGGAACAGCAAAGCGACCCCGATAATGAATGAGTTGGTACAAATGGGTACTCAACACGGTTGAGCGCAGGGCCAACGCCTTCGGGACGCGAAAGCGAAAACGCGCATCGCCGCGATGCGATTTAAGCAAAACGAGGGGATCGGTCATGATTTACATTCACCGATGGCGCCGTTGCCAAAAACCCGAGTGAATGTCTTGCCGCGCAAAGAGCGCGTGGCACCGTGCATGTAACAAACGCTGAACGCGCGCCGCGCGATATCCGTCTCATTGACCCCGGAACTGTGCAGCGTCCAGTTGTGCAACAAAACCGAGTCGCCCGCTTCCAAGATGAGATCCACCGGTTCGCACTTGGCGACAATCGTCTCGATGTGCTCGTCGGTCAAAAACCCGGATCCATGCTCGGGATTGATCAACTCGCGGTGCGAGCCGGGGATGATTTTCACGCATCCATTTTCGATTGACGTGGGATCCAACGCGGTCCACAAGGTGATCTGCGGATCCATGGTCAAATCCGTCCACCGGTCCTGATGCCACACGAGCGGCGTGCCCTCGCGCGCGGGCTTGTTCATGAACATCGCCCGAAAGCAGTCCACAGGCGTGTCTTTGCCGTACACATGCTCGCAGATCTCTCGAAACACGGGCTTTTGCAAAAATGCGCGAAACCGGTCGTCCAACTCCAAATCCTGAATTTTGCGATACGCCAGCGTGGGGATTTTGTGCCCCTTGCTCTGCGGGCCGGGGGATCCTCCGTGCGCGGGATCGGAATCGAGTTGCATCATCACGCGGTCGTAGTCGATAGACGCCGTGCCCATCATGATCTCGTCGATCCGCTGTTGCAACGCCGCCAACTCGCCATCGTCCATCACATTGCCCAAGTGCAAATACCCCTGCGCGTCAAACGCCTCCCACTCGGCTTTGGAAATATACGCGCCCATCGCAGCTAACCGATACCTTTCTGGTGACAATGATCAATTTTCATTGTTCAACCCGTGCAAGTCGCGCGATGCAACCGCACAACTCGGATGTCAACGCCAAAGCACGCGGGAATCTCCCACGCACGCCATTTATTTTTTTCTGACCCTAACAGTTCTTCGAAGTCGGGCTGGGTAGTCATACAGGAATCTCCCGGATTGGATTCGCAGTTGTTCGACGAGTTCGAGGCGTTCTTCGGAAGTCGAAGCCCGATGTTCTTTTGGTTTGTCCCGCAATTTTCTGACTGTGATTTTCATGGCGCGTTTGGCTGTGGAACTCTGGATAGGTTCAAGGGTTTCAAAATCAGATTGACGACACCTGCTGGCAAGCGTATCATAACCCGCAAACGCGGATCACACAATAGGGAAACGCAATGGAGAAATACACGGCGACGGCGTTGTGTCTCGCGCTGCTTTTGGCAACGGCCTTTCTCGCGGCGCAAGAGGCGAATCCCGCGGACTTCAATGGCGATGGCATGGTCGATTTCAACGACTTTCTCATTTTTGCACGGGGGTTCGGCAAGTCCGCCGGGGATGCCGATTTCAACGCCAAACTCGATCTCGATGGCGATGGCACAATTGACTTTGGCGATTTTCTCCGCTTCGTCGATGCCTTTGGCGAATCGTCTGTCCCGACCGATCCGCCGCCTGATGACGGGCCGCTGTTGCTCTACATCGCGGACCTGACCAACGACAACATCCAAGTCCTCAATACCGAGACCAATTTACTCGACCCCACCCGAATGCTCCGTGCCGCGCAACCCCGCGGCATTGCCCTTTCCAATACCAACGCGCAAATTTACGTGGCCGCCATCGACTCCTTTCACGCCTTTGGCGAAGATGGATCGCCCGCGTTTCAACTCTCTCTCAAACCCCCTGCCCGGCCCAGTCGGGGCGGGTATCGCGTCGTGCTTTCGCCCGATCATCAATTTGCATACCTCACCGAAGAATCCGGCGCGGCAGTCGAGGTCATCGACATTCTCGCAGGCCAGTCGTTAGATCTCATCGACGTGCCCCCCTCCCCCAGCGGGATTGTCATTTCGCCCGATGGTGCGCGCCTCTACGTCGGGCACGGCCATGGCGCGAGTGCGGTGTCCGTGATCGACACGCGCATCCCCGCGCTGATCGACAGCATCGCGGTGGGGCAAGCGGTCAGTCGCTTGGCCCTCTCGCCCGATGGGCAAACCCTGTATCTCAACAGCCTAAGCACGGGGCGATTGCTCAAAGTCGATGCGACGACCAAAGCGATAGCGGATAGCCTCTCGCTGGGGCAAGCGACCGACCAGATCGTCAGCGTCCTCGATGTCGCGCTTTCCGCAGATGGCACGCGCCTCGCCGCATCCCTCGGTCGAACTTTTTCGGGTTTTGATGCCATGGGCAATGTCGCGCCTGTTTTGTGGGGTGGCATTGCGGTTATTGACACGCGCACTTGGGAGCAAACAGCCGAAATTTTTCTCGGCGCATTCGTGGCAAATATCGGCATGACGCCCGATGGCAAAACCCTGTACGTCGCCGGCATCGAATCCCTCGGCGCCCCGGCTCCCAGTTTGCAACTTTTTATCGTCGATCTCGAAAACGAGGTCGCGCTGGGCACCATTCGCGGCTTTGCCGTGCCCGTGGCCTTTTCGTTCAACTCATCCAAACCCGCAATACCCAATTTTCAAAGTCCAGAACTCATCGTTTTTTGAGGAGGGAACCATGCCGTTTGTCAACGTCAAAAT
The DNA here is from genome assembly GCA_965242535.1 of Candidatus Latescibacterota bacterium. Lineage (GTDB taxonomy): Bacteria > Latescibacterota > UBA2968 > UBA2968 > UBA2968 > VXRD01. Next base: position 947,659 of record OZ251458.1, on the reverse strand, counting down.
GCTGGAAGGGCGCACGCACGATCAAAAGCGCGCACTCGCCAAAGCCATCACCGACGCGATGGTCGAGATCTGCAATGCCAAAGCCGATGGCACGATGGTCGTCATCGAGGACATCCCCCGCGACCACTGGGCGAGAGGCGGGACCTTGCTTTCGGAGCAATAGAAAAAGGCGCGGTGGTAGTCAGTCCCCTGTTGTACCCGTTATGCGGGATTGACTCGCACGCGCCACCGCACTTGACAGGCATTTGACCACGCCCTATATTGGCGAGGTGTACGTTCGAGACCTTTTTAACCTGTTGCCGGCCGCGCCGGTCGCGTCGAGAAAGGAAAATTCCCATGACATTTCGCAAGTGTGGACTCATCGTTGCCCTGACGCTAGCTTTTGTTGCGCCCCCATCGCTCACCGCGACTGCGGAAGCCAAAGTGACCAAAGGGCAGGCCTCTGTTGCCAAGCGGTCGGGCAAATTGTACATCAATCAGCGTCAATACGACAAGGCGTTGGAACAATACATCATCGCGGCAGAAGGTCGCCCCGACGATTCGGAAGTCCAGTACTACTTGGGCTGGCTCTACTCGAAAAAGGAATTGTTCGAGGAAATGAACGAACACTACGAGCTGGCCACGGACAAGAAATGGAAAAAGAAAGTCGAGACGGACCGCAAAGAGCTTTGGACGCGGTATTACAACCTGGGCGTCAAGGGGATGAACTCCCAAAAATCCGAGTTTGCCATCGAGCAATTCAACCTCGCCATCACGATCAACCCCAAAGAAGCCGACGCGTATGAAGGCTTGGCGATCACGCACCTCAACTCGGGCAATGCAGACGAGGGCATCGAGACGTACAAAAAAGCCCTTGAACTCAATCCGAAGAAAGCCCAGTCCTTTTTCAATGTCGGCGGCGCGCTGATGAATGCGGGCCGGGTTGACGAAGCCCTGGAAATGTTCCAAAAAGGCCACGAGATCGATCCCGAAGATATCCTTATTTTGCAGAACATGGCGATAGCCCAATACCAATTAGGCGACAGAGAAGGCGCGTCGGAATCCGCGGAAAAAGCCTTGGCGATAGCGGGCGATGATCCCAAAATTTTGAACATCGCGGCGCAGATCTTTTTGCAAGCCGAAAACTTTGAAAAAGCCGCTGAAATCCTCGATAAAGTGGTCGAGCTCCAACCCGATAACATGGACGCGATGTTCAACCTCGCCATTGCCTATCGGCAACTCGGCAAGGGCGATCAAGCCCTCGACCTCTTCCAAAAGAGCGTGGAAGCAAATCCCGACGATGTCGATTCGTGGTACCAGCTCGGCTTGCTCGCGGACAAAGTGGAATCCTTTGACAAAGCCATCGAAGCCTTTGCCCAAGTCACCGAACTCGAACCCGCCAATGCCCGCGCTTGGGCCGCGCTGTCTCGCGTTTATGCGCGCAAATCCGAAGTCTCGGAAGGCGATGTCGCCGCAGAATGCGTCAAAAAAGCCACCGAAGCCTACCAGATGTACGAGGCTCTGCAAAGCCAAAATCAGGAATAGCGATCACCTCGCTCCACAAACCCCAACATCCCAAAACCCCGTGCCAATGAGTGCGGGGTTTTCTAAAAGTGCAAATAGACAATTGGAGACGGACATGAAAATAAGACAGATCGATATTCACTCTCTGTTCGGGTATTTTGATCACGAGATACCCTTGAAGGAAAACGACCGTATTACTATCATCCACGGCCGGAATGGCGTCGGCAAGACGACGGTTCTCCGTCTCGTCTATGACCTCTTCAAACGGCGGTTTCACTCATTGTTCGATACGCCCTTTGACCGCATTGTGGTCCGTTTCGATCCGAAAGGCAGCTTGACAGTTAGACAAATCCAAAAAGAAGGGGCAAAGGATTCCGCAAAGCTAAAATTAACCTATCGTTTCGGAAACAAAACGATTGAGCATACGGTATCCTCGAGAGTGCCGGAGAGGCTAAAAAGATATTCCGCCGGCCTCTTAGAACGCATGATCGATCATATTGAACGCATTGGTCCATCTGAGTGGTATGATGAAATCACGGACGAGATCATGGCTTTTGATGAGGTCGTTTTTCGTTACGGACACTTTCTACCCTCTGATATTCGAGAATCCATCCCCTCAGTTTCGGATGCAATGGACAGCATATTAAACCAAATCAATATTGTCGTTGTTGAAACTCAGAGACTCTTTACAAGGCACAAAAATGGCGAATTTGTGCCTCGATATAGGAGAGAAGTTCCCGTCCAACGAGTGACGGTAGAGCAATACTCGGAGGATATGGTATCGAGAATAAAGGAATGCCAAAGGGAATCCGGTGAGCTTGGATCATCTTTAGATAGCTCTTTTCCCCAACGGCTTTTGGCATACGCGCTTCCTCAGACAGCGACAGAAGAGAGCATACAGGAAGAATATAACCGTCAATCAAAATATAGAGATCGCTTGATGGAAGCAGGTCTCCTTGTTGCTGAGGCTCCCGTTCCTCTAACCCCTGAAGGTTTAGAAGAAAATGAAAGAAAAATTTTATGGGCCTACCTCGATGACGTTCAAAAGAAACTGGATGTATTCGACCCACTTCTCCGCCGAGTAGAACTGTTCAAAGAGATTATCAACTCGCGTTTCTCATATAAGAAATTCGAGATAGATAAAGATAGGGGCTTCGTGTTTAAGTCAGATCACGATGGATCCATTGTGCCTCCAAAAGCACTGTCCTCCGGTGAGCAACATGAAATTGTCCTGACATACGGACTTTTGTTCAAGGCATCGCCGGGTTCCCTCATTCTCATAGATGAACCAGAGTTGTCTCTTCACGTCACATGGCAGAGAAAGTTTCTCGAGGATATTGCTAAGATATCCAAGTTGGCTGACCTCGATTTCCTCGTAGCTACCCATTCTCCATCTATCATCCACGACCGGCGCGACCTCATGGTTCAGCTAGCAGGTACAGAGGAAGGCTAACATGATGGATCAGACAGGCGACGACATTGCCACTAAAGTTCTTCTCATACGCGACGCATACAAAGGCCCCGTGCTCATCCTTGAGGGAGATAATGACGCGAAATTTTTCCACCGATTTGTCGAAGACTCCGAAATGGAGATTATCCCTGCTTGGGGTAAGACGAATGTTCTCGATGCCATCGAAATTCTCGAATCGCATGGTGGCGTACAGGGCTTCATGGGAATCGTTGATGCCGATTTTGGACACGTTGATGGTTCGTTGCCAACTTCGCGGAATATAGTCGTTACGGACGACCACGATGTCGAAATGATGATCGTTAAAACCAAGGCATTTAGCGCGGTCTTGCGGGAGTTGGGGTCAAGAGCAAAAGTTCGCAATTTCCCTGGTGGAGAACGAGGAGTACGCGATGCCCTGATGCAGGAAGCACTGATTGTAGGCCATCTCCGCCACTTGTCTGTAACCGATGATCTTCGCTTGCGCTTTAAGGGGCTTGATTTTGATAAAATCGTCGACCGCAATTCGTTAAAAATGGATATGGATACAATGATAAATAACGTTTTTGAGTTGACAAAAAATCCACCACAATTAGAGAGGACAGAGATTCGAGACAGGTTATCGGAACTCGTAGAAGATGCGACCGACGATCCGTATCAAATCTGCTGTGGGCACGACTTCATCGCGATCTTTGGCATTGGCTTGAGAAAGGTCTTTGGAAGCTTGGCCAGCAAAAAGAGGAGTCCTCAAGAACTGGGCATTGCACTGCGTCTTGCGTACGACAGCGAAGATTTTCGCCAAACCCAACTCTACTCCGATGCAAAGCAGTGGTCGCAAAGGAATCGGGGCTACGACATATTCAGTTGAGAATCGAATCGTTTTACATCCCAAAACCCCGTGCCAATGAGTGCGGGGTTTTCTAAGTACGATCATTATTCACCATTCACGGCAATCGTAGGGACAGGCCCCGTGCTTGGCCTCGTAGTTTTCCAAGTACGCTCATTTCACCATCCACCTTCAACGAGGAATTTTTTATGTATTTGACAGATGAAAAAGTTGCCGTATTGGGCGCGGCGGGCGCCATTGGCTCCAACTTGTCGCAAACGCTCTTGGCGTCGGGCACGGCGTCTCGCGTGGCGATGTACGACCCCTTCGCGCCCGGACTCGAAGGCGCGGCCGAGGAAGTCTATCATTGCAGTTTTCCCGATGCCGACGTCACTTGGACGACCGAAATCGCAGACGCACTCGAAGGCGCGGCTTATGTCATCAGTTCGGGCGGCGCGCCGCGCAAAGAGGGCATGACCCGCGAAGACCTGCGCCGCGACAATGCGGAAATCGCCAAACAACTCGGCTTGGACATCGCGCGATATTGCCCAAATTGCAAGTTTGTCATCATCATTTTCAACCCCGCGGACATCACGGGCCTGACCACGCTGGTGCATTCGGGGCTCGAACCCGGGCGCGTCACGACCTTGGCCGCGCTCGACAGCACGCGCTTGCAAACCCGACTCGCGCAGCACTTCGGCATTTTGCAAAGCAAAGTCACCGGTTGCCGCACGTACGGCGGTCACGGCGAGCAGATGGCCGTCTTCATCGGCGGCATCGAGATCGACGGCATTCCCTTGACCGACATTCTCGACGGGCAAAGCGTCCATGGCGTTGGCATGAGCGCCGAAGCCTGGGCGGGTGTGCAAGAACACGTGCGCGGCGGCGGTGCGCGCATCATCGACCTGCGCGGCCGTTCTTCCTTCCAATCGCCGGCGCAACAAAGCGCGTTTATGCTGCGCGGGGTTTTGGGCGAATCTTATTCCTGGCCCTGTGGCGCGTATCTCGACGGCGAGGGGTTCGACCACATCATGATGGCGATGCCCGCGACCCTGTCCGAGGCAGGCGTGCATTGGTCTATGCCCGAAGGCACACGGGACGACCTCGCAGCCCTGCGCGAATCCTACGATCATCTCGTCGCCCTGCGCGATCAAACCATCGCAGACGGCATCTTGCCGCCTATCGCCCAATGGCGCGACAGCAACCCCAACCTCGGTTAATCCCATGCCCTATTCACCCATCGGTCGGCCCATCCACGCGCTCGACACGCCCGCCCTGCTCGTCGATCTCGACAAAATGGAAAACAATATTCGCATCATGGCCGCGCGGTGTCGAGACAGCGGCTTGCACTGGCGGCCCCACGCCAAAGGCCACAAAACCCCGGCCATTGCCCACGCGGAACTGCGCGCAGGCGCTATCGGCATCACCTGTGCCAAACTCGGGGAGGCCGAGGTGTTCGCCGATGCCGGCATTTCGGACATCCTCATCGCCAACCAAATCGTCGGGCGACAAAAAATCGCACGCTTGGTCAACCTGTGCCGCCGCTCCGATGTGATGGTGGCGGTCGACGATCCCGTTCACATCCAATCCCTCGGCGACGCGGCAACGGATATCGGGGTCGATGTGCGCGTGCTCGTCGAAGTCGATGTGGGCATGCAGCGCTGCGGCGTTTCCCCGGGCGCGCCCACCCTCGCGCTCGCCCGCCAAGCACGCGAGGTACCTGGGGTGATATTCGCGGGCATTATGGGCTACGAGGGCCATGCGATGGCGTTGGACGATTCGCAAAAAGAAGCCGCGTGTCGAGAGGCCGTTCAAATCCTCTCGGAGACGCGGCAGTTGCTCCAGCGCGAGGGCATCCCCGTCGAAATCGTCAGCGCGGGCGGCACGGGCACTTTGGCGTTTACCCCGGATTATCCAGGGATCACGGAAATCCAGGCTGGCGGCGGGATTTTCATGGACACCTATTACCGAGACAAACTCCATGTGCGCGGGTTAGAACAAGCCCTCACTGTGCTGACCACGGTGATCAGCCGTGCGGCTCCCGACCGCGCAGTTGCCGATGCCGGGCGCAAGACCACGAGCAATTACGGCACCTTGCCCGAAGTCAAAGACCGCACCGATGTCGTCGTCACGGGCCTGTCCGCAGAACACGCCGCGTTGCGTTTGACGAACAGCGATCTCAAAATCGGCGACAAAATTCAATTCATCTCCGGCTATTCCGACATGAGCGTGTTCTTGCACGATCAGCTCTACGGCACGCGCAACGGTCGCGTGGAGGTCGTCTGGGATATTCTAGCACGCGGCAAAAAACAGTGATTTTTTCGGATATTTTTTTGTGAATTGCCACACGCGCCCACGCTGAATACTCTGTAAATTAAGTTATTCTCAAATTTGATACGTACAAATCAGTACCTGAGTTGGTCGCTTTTCTAAGAAGCCATCTAAAAACTCGGACCGCCATTGAGAGAGTCGCAAAAACATTCGCTTTTCGCAGATTAAAACCAAGAATAAGGGCCTTTATTCCCCCTTTCCTCCTAGGAAAGGGGGCTAGGGGGTTAGGTCCCAATAATTTTTAGATGGCTTCTAAAGCGTTTGGTCCTAAAGCATCGTGGGTTGCCTTCGATGCCTTCGGCGACCTACTTTTTTTCAACAGCAAAAAAAAGTAGGCAAAAAATGCCGCTCTCATGCGCCGAGGGGCTTGCACAGCGCGAGCGGGGTACAACTGCTCCAGCAGTTCAATCGCTTTTGTAATAGTAACGACATGCGTTGGCCTGTGAGGTGGGTTGCAAAATGGATGTGGGTTGCGAGACGGACTTGCGCGCTGTGCTTGATGGCTTTCGTTGAGGAGTTTTTGAGATGGCATGTTGGACGATGGTTTATTTGATGTACGGCACCCCGTCCGTCACGCTCTTGAAAAATTGAAATTCAGAATTATTTAATTTACAGAGTACTAGGTTGATTTGATATTGGCCTCATGTGATGTCCTCTGCTGGCATCAATTCCCAATGGCATGCCTTTTCTCTCATCCCCGGTTTGATGCAGGATACGGACGACTTGAAATCAAATTGGTACTACACCGTTTCGGCACATGCTTTGTGCCTTTTGTGGCGATCCGCAGATCTCCCAAAGCTGTCCGTCGCATGCTTTATTTTTTTTTCCTCAATCGCGTTTGCCCAAGCGGATTCGACCGCTGTGCTGTCCGTGCAGTGCCGCGATGCCGACACAGGCGCGGGCCTGCCATACGCCGCGGTTGTCCTCCGCCGGTCGAGCGCGTTGCCCAGCGTGCATATCGCGGACCTCTACGGGCGCGTTGAGATAGAAGAGCTTTTGCCCGGCGACATCCACATCCAAGCGCGCCACCAGCGGTATGCCCCCTCCGACACGATCCTCGTTCTCTCTCGCGGGCTGATCGCCCACCTCCAACTTTCACTTTCCCCCATCCCCACGCGCTTGCGCGATGAAACGGCCGTCCAAGCCCTATCCGCGCCCGAGTTGATCCGCCGCTCGATCGCGCGCCCGCGCTTCGAGTATCTCCACGCGAACAACGCAGAACTGCGCGCGTACGCATTCGACGCGTACAGTAACCAACAGGTGATCAACCGCAGAACAGACGCCCCGGTCGCGGGTATTGAATACACCATCGCGGGCTATTACCGCGCCCCGGATAGCCTCGCGCAACGCATTACGGGCATCCGCAACTGGGGCAAATGGCGGCTGAGCGTTTCCCCCGGCCTCACGCAAACTCCCGTACGGGGCACGGTGGGCGACCAACCTTTTGACATCGCACGCCATCCCTTGGCCTCTGACGCGCTCGACCACTACCACTTTGAACGCATTTCCACGGTGCAAGTGGGCGATATGCACGTCTCGCGCATCGGCGTCTCGCCTCGGCACGGGCACACCCCGGGCCTGCTTGGGGACATCTGGATCGCCCGCGATGATTTTTCGCTCGTGGGCTATGACCTGCGCCTCAACTTGTCCGCTCTGAGACAACTGCGCGGCATCGAGCACTGGCAGGTCTATCAGCAAAATACGCGGTATCTCAACCGACATTGGTTGCCCGCCCGCCAAATTTGGACCATCAAAACCCGGGACTGGACCGCCCGCGCAACCACGCGCTGCCATCGCTACGACCTCGACCCGATCCTGCCCGATGCCATTTTCGACGCGCCCGAAATCGCCATCCTCCCCGAAGCAACCCGCCGAGACAGCGCGTTTTGGGCATTGCACATCGCGGCCCGAGACACCGCGCACCTCCTCATGCAAAACGACCTCCTCCACGACGACCTGCCCGCGGCGTGGCAAAAAGCGACCACCGGTGAACACAGATGAACAGAATCCGGGCTTTACGGGCGATTTGGTAAGGGTAAGCGTAAGGGCGTAAAATTTTACGCCCTTACAGGTCACGACGGGAGCCTGTCCCTATAGCTAATGGGGACAGGAGGGTGATGGGACTGACGACTGACGATGGGCTAACCGCTGACTGAGGACAGGCACAGGGGCCTGTCCCTACAATGGATGGGGGTGTGGTCGCCTAACCCCTTGCCCCCTGGATTCGCGTTTTTTCACGCCGTGAACTGCGGATGAGGCGTCGCAGTCATGCTCGGATTACTCGCCTTCATCACCGTCCAGCATCTTTCGTAGTTTGTTTTTTTCCCGACTTTTTGCGTAGTTTGTTTTTTTTGCCCGCTTGTACCGAGTGCGGGGCTAGGTATAGGGTCCAGTCTCTACGGATGATGGGGTTGGGTGGATTTCTCCCGTCTTGCCTCTTGTATCTTTCGAGCGAGGTTTAATTAGGTGTTGCATCATCCTCTCAAGACCAGCCATCATCATGCTCAGCTCGGGGCAGGCCGCTCGCCTCTGAAGGCACAGACCTTGTAGGGAGATAGGCCCCCCGACCACCGCGTCCATACCGAAGAGTATCTAAGTCCATTGAGGCTGCATAGACAAGGTCGGTAGGCGCGGTGTGAAAGGTCGGGGCTTGAGCCGAGCGCACACACCTTACAGACCCCTCATCACAGGAGGCCCCGATGTCGAAATCCCAACCCGCTTTTGCCGGCATGGATGTCAGTGCCCGCACCCTCAACGTTGCCTTGGCTAGACCGGGGCAAGCCCTCAAGCAGACGACCTTTGACAACACGCCGCAGGCGCACAAGTGCTTGCTGAAGGGGTTGACCAAGCGCGGATGGAAGGTCTGTGTCTGCCTCGAAGCGACGGGGCTTTATAGCCTTCAGGTGGCTTTGGCTTTGCATCATCATCGCCGCACGCACGTCATGGTCGTCAATCCCAAGGCGATGAGCAATTACGCGCATGCGCGCATGCAACGCGCCAAGACGGATAAACTCGATGCGGTGATGATCCTTGATTATGCCCAGCGCATGCCCTTTGTGGCTTGGCAACCGCCGAGCGAGCGCGTCTTGCAACTGCAAGCGGTGATGAGACGGGTGAACCAACTCACCCAAGCGATCATCCGCGAGCACAGCCGCGCCCATGCCCAAGGCTACCCCATCAACAGCACCGGCCTCATCGCCCGCGATATGGCGGTGCATATTCGCCACCTGAAACGCCGCATCCAGCACTTGGAAGCCCAAGCCCTCAAGTTGATTGAGCAGGACAAGGCCCTCCGGCGTGCCTATCAACGCCTCTGTTCCGTCCCCGGCATCGCCCAAAAAAGCGCCTTGCGAATCTTGGCCGAGGTGGCACTCCTGCCCCAAGATATGACACCGGCCCAATGGGTCGCACACGCAGGACTGGATCCCAAACCGAAACCATCCGGAACCGCCAACCCGGCCCGACGCATCTCGAAAACCGGCAATCAGTACCTCCGACACGCCTTGTATATGCCGGCACTGGTCGCCAGCCGACACCAAGCCCGGGTCAAAGCCTTCTATGACCAACTCACGGAGCGAGGAAAGAAACCCTTGCAGGCGATCGTTGCGGTGATGCGAAAGTTGTTGCATTCAATTTGGGGGATGTTCCGACACGACCAAGATTTTGAGGGCGAAAAATTCTATCGAACTACCCCGCAAACCCCTTGAACTTTAAGAGAGTATCTCCCATCTCACCTCTTGTATCTTTGACCGAGCACAGGGCATCGCCTTTTTGTGTTTTTGTGTCTTTTGTGGCTAACCCCGTCTCCCCTCTCCCGTCTCCCGTCTTACCTCCATGCCCTTCTCCCATACCCACTTCTCCCGCGATGTGCGCCTTTATTTTTTGGCCTCCGCGCTGTTTGGATTTGTGCTCTTCGGGGGCATCTATCCCCTGTTGTACAACCTCTATTTGTTGCGCTTGGGCTACAACACGCAATTCGTGGGATGGGCCAATGCCACGGGCGCGCTCTTTTTTGCCCTATTCAGCCTGCCGAGTGGGGTGCTCGGTGGGCGATGGGGCAGCCGCTCGACAATGGTCATCGGGATCTGCGTGGCCGTGGTGGGTTTTGGATTGCTGTCGCAGGCCGAGTTGATCTCGGGCGCGCTACGCGATGCGTTTATTCTCACCAATTATTCCGTGGGCGTGATCGGCATTGCCCTGTTCATCGTAAATGGCACGCCGTACTTGATGGGCATTACCAATTCTGCGGAACGAGACGCGGTGTTTGCGATGCAGGCCGCGCTGATGCCCCTGTCCGGATTTGTCGGAAGCATGTTGGGCGGCATTTTGCCGGGGTATCTCGCCGAGCTGCTCGATACGTCTCTGGCAGAACCCGCGGTGTACCGCTATACCCTGTGCGCGGGCGCGCTCTGTCTGATCCCCGCGATTTTCGCGCTGCTCGCCACGCGGGATGCCCGGGTTGAACGCGAACGGGAGATCGCATCCAACCCGGCCCCGCTTCCGCTGACCGCGATGATCCTCACCGCGCTCATCGCGGTTTTGCACGTTGCAGGCGAAGCTGCGGCCCGCACCTTTTTTAACGTGTATATGGACGAGGAACTCCACGTCAATCTGTCGCTGGTCGGGATGCAATACGCGGGCGGACAATTGCTCGCCGTGCCCGCGGCCCTGTCCCTCCCGTTTTTCTCTGCGCGATTTGGCATCCGCCGCACCGTGGGCATGGTCACGCTGGCGACGGCCCTTTTTCTCTTTTGCATGGCCCTGGTCTCCAACTGGCTCGTCGCGGGGATGTGCTTCGTAGGAATCATGGCCCTCACCGCGCTGCGCCGCTCCGCGTTTGCCATTTTTCACCAAGAACTGGTCGCCGTGCGCTGGCGCACCGCCATGTCCGGCGCAGTCGCCATGATGTCGGGCATGGGCTACTCAGCGATGGCCCTCGGCGGCGGGTACATGATTCCAGCCGCGGGCTATTCGCGCCTCTTCCTCACCGGCGCCGCCCTCACGGGCATGGGCGCGTTCCTGTTTTGGATCTGTTTTCAGAGAAGGCAGAGCGCGGATTAAGATGACCACAGTACGCGACAAAACGAACGGGCACGGGACCTGTCCCTACGAGTATCGCCTTCATGCTCGGATTACTCGCCTTCATGCTCGGATTACTCGCCTTCATGCTCGGATTACTCGCCTTCATACCCCGATCCGCGCTTTTGTCGTGTCTTCCGCGCAATCCGCGATGAAAAAAAGGGTTACGCCCACTCGGCATAACCCTTTATCCGCATTCTATATTATGGTGCCGAAGGTGGGATTCGAACCCACACGGGCCTAAGCCCACGGCGCCCTGAACGCCGCACGTCTACCAGTTCCATCACTTCGGCACCCGACGCAAAACCAATATATCAAATCCCCCTGCCCTTGTCAAGCGGTCGCATTACGGCAGGGCCGCCATGGCCGCGAACAGGGCTTTGATGTAGCCCACGGAGTATGCCAAGCCCCCGGTGAGCGGGGGATGATCGCCCTCGAGCGCGGGAATGTGGTCCGGATTGAGGCAGCCGTCAAATCCCACGCGGTCGAGTTCGAGCAAGAGCTTAAACATGTTCATATCGCCATCGTCGAGCAGGGTTTCCTCAAAACCGCGCGCCGTGGCCAACGAGCCGCGCACGTTGCGGAAATGCACCATGAAGATGCGGCCCTTGCGGCCGTAGTTGTTGATTTCGTCGAGCACGAGCGGGGAGCCGCCCGCTTCGGCGCGCGTGCCACAGCAGTAGAGATAGCCCACTTGCCGGCTCGGGAACGCGTCGATGACCCGGTGAAATCCCAGTCCCCCAAGCGGCGTGTCCGGGTTGGGCGTGTCGGACGGGTGAATCGCGAGCTTGATGCCGGTCTCCTCGGCGATGGGCACGAGGCGTTCATAGACCGCGCAAAAGTGTTGCCACCAGTTTTGCAGGGCGTCGTAATCGGGCGTTTCGGGCACGGGACGGGTCAGATCCCGGCTCTCGCCGCGCGAGCGGTACCCGCCTCGGTGTTCGGAGGAATAGCGAAACATGAGCGCGTTGAACGTGTCGCCCCAAAAGCGTTGGCGGGCAATGGGCACGCCCGCTTCGGCAAAGACGCGCAGGGCCCGACACGTATTTTCGAGTTCTCGTTCCCCGCCGGGTCGGTCGGTCATAAATTTTTCCGACACATCGGGCAAGGTGACGCGGTTGATCGCCAGGCCCCAGGATTGGAATTTCTTTTGGATTTTGAGGAGCGCGTCCAGGTCCGGATACCCCTGTTCGGCGACGCCGGGAAAATCCTCATCGCGCCCAAAGTCGATGCAGTCCGCGCCGAGTTGCGTGACGAAGCGGAGATAGGAGTCGGACAGTTCGCGGTGCCACACGGAAATTTTCACAAAGACCTCCCTGTGTTGAGATGTGCCGTTTTCAGAATGAGCCAAAGCGCGTAGGTCGCGCAGATCAGCATCGCCGAATTGACGAGGTGGAGCACTTGAAACACCCGGGGCAAGCCCCCGTACGCCAAGACAATGCCGGAGCCCGCTTGGCAAAGAATGAGTGCCAGCGCGAGATAACACGTCATTTTGAGCACGCCGCCGAGCTTGCGGACGATGTACGCGAGATAGGCGGCGATGGCAACCACCCCCCAGGTGAACGAGCGGTGGATGTGATCGAAAAGGCCGACATTGGCTATCCACGCGCTGCGAGCGACCCCGCCGCTGTTTTTGATGTAGGGATCGATGGCTTCGCGCACCTGCGTGCCGAGCAGCATCTGAATGCAGATCGCGGCAAAGAGCACGCCAGAGAGCCGAGCGAGCACTTTGGGGGCGGGCAACGAATCGGGCAGGCGGATGTCAACCGCGTGAAAAGTGACGTAGAGCAACAGACACAAGAGCGCCATCGCGCCGGCCATGTGCAGGGTAATGACCCCGGGCTTGAGGCCCGATTTGACGACCTGCCCGCCGAGCCAGCCTTCAAAGCCGACGAGCAAGACCGCCATGAGCGACCCGTAGAAAATCGCGGGATGGGTTCGTCGATGCGGGATCGCGCGCAAAAACGTGGCGATGACCAGCACCCCGATGAGCACGCCGACCAAGCGATTGCCGTACTCGATCCACATCTTGACCGCGTTGAAGTCCGCGATGTCCAGCCCGCGTTCTGCCAGATAATTTTTGTCAATTTCATCAACGCTCGATGGCGGAAACCAACAGCCCCAGCACTTGGGCCAATCGGGACACCCCAATCCCGCGCCCGAAACGCGCACGAGACTGCCGACGCCGATGAGGACGAGAATCGCAATGAGCGTCGCGATCGCGGTTTTTTGAAAATGATTTAGATTCAATAGTTCGGACATTTTACAAAGGCACACAAAGCAAAAATTGCGTTCAGGTCTTTGCCAAACGCAATCGGCTCAATGACGAATCCGCCATTTTCATATCTGATCAAAAAAACGCATAGAGCCAAGGCGGGCATCACCTAACGGTTCACCCCAGTTGCAGAGCCTTCGACCAGGCGACGCATTTCTCAATCCGCAAACGCGAGTTCGCCTGCGGGCACGCGGTCGCGGTAGGCTTCGATGGACGGCAAGTTGCCGTCGGCTTCGGTTGCGAGGGGGCGCAAGTCCGTGAGGATTTCGAGGTCGTCCCGGATGTCGGCGTGCGCCCAATAGGCTTCGGACGCCTCGACTTCGCCCAAGTTGAGGGTGTTGGGAATCCAGACCACGCGGGCGTCTTCCGGCGCGATGAGGCCGAGGGATTCCAGGGCGATATCGAGGACTTCGGCATCGGTGTCGCAGTGCAGGGGAATCGCGCCTGCCGAAACGTGTTGCCCGGTGATGACGTTGGTATAGGTGGCGTGGTAGTCGATTTTATCCACGAGGCGGCGCGTGGTGAACTCGGCCATGCCCAAGCCCGTGGCATTGCCGTGCGTGGCTTCGGTGAGGTCGCGCACGAAAATTCGCAACACGCGGGGGGTTTCATCGCCCATTGCGCGGCGGTCGTTGCGCTTGCGGCCGATGACGTTGGTGTCCATGCCCGCGCCGGAAATGTCTTTGCCCATTTCGTCGATGATGAGCAGATCGACATCGTCAAAGGGCAACGCGGGGCACCACACCTTGGATTGGGCCTGAAGCACTTTTTCCCGCGCTTCGAAGTCCGATGCGGGGATGGCTTCGACGAGCGCGGTTTCGTCATAGCCGTTTTCGAGGGTTGCCACGCCAAAGGCAATGGGCATTTCCCGGCATACGACTCGACCGACCAAGCGCACGATTTTGTCGAACGAGTGGTGGATGATGGCGCGGTGATACACGGCCGCGCCTTTGTGCTTGCCCAAGCCGATGAGCATCATTTTCATCAGGCCGCTCTCGATTTCGCCTGCGAATCCCGTGTGCGGCTTGATGCGGTTGACCACGACGATGTGATCGGCTTCAGAGGCATGGCGGTCGAAGTAGATGGGCATGCCGAAATCCGACACCCCGATCTGCACGACCTCCATCGACGATTTGATCGGGCAACCCATCGCGCGTTCGGTGATGCCATAGCCGGCCAAGACCTGGGTTTGGCCTTCGGCTGTGCCGCCGCCGTGGGAGCCCATCGCGGGCACGATGTACGGGGCCGCGCCAATGGCCTGCATTTCTTCCACGATGGTCTTGATGATGGCGTCGATATTCGCCACGCCCCGGCTGCCCGCGGCAATGGCCACGGTTTGGCCGGGGGCGATGGTGGCACCGGGATCGAGTTTGGCGATTTCGCCGCGCACGGCAGACGCGATGTCGTCGATGCGCGGCGCGTCGAAGTGCTGGCGAATGCGGAACATATTGGGGTAAGTCGGCATGTTGATCCTCCATTACATGGATGCTTGGTACAGGGCGATCACGTCTTCGATCGCGGTTTTGCGCGGATTGACTTGGATATTGCCGCTTTTCATGGCGTCCTCGGCCATCACTTGTACGCCTGTGGCTTTGGCGCCTGCGGCGGTCAACGTGGCGGGAATGCCCACGTCGTCAGACAGCTTTTGCACGGCTTCGACCGCGAGCACGGATGCGTCGACCGCGCTTAAGCCATCCACATCTTCGCCCATTGCGACCGCGATATCCGCGAATTTTTCCGGGCAGGCACAGCGGTTGTACGCCATGATGCGCGTGAGCAAAATCGCGTTGGCAACGCCATGCGGCACCCCGTAGTGCCCACCGACCGGATGCGACATCGCATGGACATTGCCCAAGCGCGTTTGCGAAAAGGCAAACCCGGCCATCGTGCTCGCCGCGAGCATGTTTTGCGTGGCTTCGTGGTTGTGGTCGCTGTACGCGGCTTGGCGCAGGTTTTGCGAGATGAGGCGAATGGCGTGCAGGGCCATGCCCTCGGAAATGGGGTTGGACAACAGGGAAACATGGGATTCGATGGCGTGCGTGAGGGCGTCCATGCCGGTCGCCGCGGCGATGGGCAGGGGCAAGGCAACGGCCATGTCCGCGTCGAGGATGCCCACATTCGGCATGACATGTGGGCCTGGCACAGTGCCTTTGAAATGGTTGTCGTCCGTAATCACGGCAAAGGGCGTGACTTCGCTCGCCGTGCCATACGTGGTGGGCACGCATAAGAGAAAGGGAATGGGGCCGGGAACGGGTTTTTCCCCGATGAAATAATCGGTGATTTTGCCGCCGTGATTGACGAGCACGCCCGCGGTTTTGGCGACATCCATCGAAGAGCCGCCGCCGATAGCGAGCAGAAAATCGCAGTTTTCCGCCCGGTATTGCGCCGCGCATGCTTCCACATTGCGAATGGGCGGATTGGGTTCGACGCCGTCGTAGATGCTGTACGCGATGCGCGTGTCGTCGAGCACCTCTGTAACGCGAGCCACGACGCCCGCCGCGACGAGGCCCTCGTCCGTGACGATCTGCGCCTTTTGCACCCGCGCTTCACGCGCGATTTGCCCGATCTCGCGGACCGTACCGCGCCCCATGACGAGGCGCGTCGGGCCGTAATAACCAAAGTGATCTCGAAATGCCACGATTGAACTCCTTGCGCGAGTTGTATTTTTCATTTGGATGAAAAAAGAAAATGGTTTTTGATCGGCTTGTCAATATCGCTTTCGAGCAGCGCGATAGACCCGCTCGAGCGCGGCCTCCATGATGCCATCGCACGCCGCGCAGTCGGACTTACGAGAGGGTTCTGAACGCTCGAACGAGTCAGACCTGCTTCTCGAATAATCGCCCGTATTTCAAGGTTTTTTGTTCCTGTCTTATCTATCAAAGCGGCGTTCTTGGGAAATTTTGCTCGTGGGTCGCGAATCAGAAATTGTGGAACCCGTGCCCGGAGCCGGGGAACCAGATCAGATCGATCACCATGCCGACGCCGATGCCCGTGCAATAGCCGATTACCGTGCCATAAAAAAAGGGCTTTGCGCGGTCGTACAGGCGAGGGCCGCCCAAGTTGACGATGAGGAGTTTGGCCGCCCACACCATCAAAATGCTCAAGGCGTAGTAGCGCGGGCCGGTGGTGTATTGAAACGCCAAGCCCAAGGGGTGCAGCGGCCACCACGGGAACCACGTCCGCAGGCCCGCCAACAATGCGGCTATCCCCGCGCCCAACAGCCAGATGCCGAGTTTTTGGGGATCAAAAGACGTTTTTTCCGTTTCGCCCAAGGCGCGCCCGATCCCGCCAAAAATGCCCAAGGGGCCTTCCCACAGGGTCCAGGAACGCAAAAAGAGCGCGGAGTCTCGATAGCAGTAGTAAATGATGGTGGCGGCGCAGACGAAAAAGCCCATCGTGAACGCGATGAAGACCACGCCCGTAGTCCATTGTTTGCCGCGTTCTGCGGGCACGTCGTCCATCGCTTTGAGATGATGGGGTAGCACCTGCATGGTTTGAATGCGCCCGCCGCCGTAGAACACGCTGCTGTTGACCAAGTGCATGGCGGTCATTTCGCGCGTGGATAGGGTGGCCGTGCCGAGAATGGCGTTGACGAAGCCCGATCCCTTGATCCACACCGGAAAGAGATACCCAAACCCACTTGCGGCGATGAATTTGGAGGTCGCAAAATAGGCGATGAACATCAACAGCAGGTGGATGACGGCTAGGAAAAGCGACATGCCCAATGCCATAAAAAAGCAACAGAGGTACAGCGCGGACGCGATCAGGCCGACCGCGGCAAAGCGATAGGCGATGGGGCCATCGCCGCGGTCTCCCCGCCATGCGGTTTTCGCCACCTGCGCGAGATGTCGCCGTGCGATCCACACGGACCAGACGACCAAGACCGTCATCGCGCCGTGGCTCTCCAAATTGACGATCTCGCCGCCCGTGGCGACTTGCCCTTCCAATCCGACCGTGAACCCGGTGCGATTGACGACGCCCATCTTGACCACGGCGAGCAGGCCGAAGAACCAGAAACTGAACAACAAGTCCAAACTGCACAAGTAGCCGAGGCCGATCACCAAGGGCAAGACGCGCAAATACACGGGCGGAAAGTTCTGTGCAACGGTCATGGACTTGGTGTTGATGCTGTCGAAAAGCGTGATGCGCGGCACGTTGGGAAACCAGAAGTTGATGATGTTCCAGCCGATAATGCCCGCGGTCCACGCAAAGCCTGCCCAGAAGATCGGGTCGCGGAAAATTTTGGGCAATGCGCGGCCTTCGCCAAACCCCTCCATGAGATCCATCGGGAAATTGACGAGGGGATAGGTCAAGCGCTCGGCATCGGCCCATTGCCGGTGAAAAATCGCGAGGACAAAAAACCCCGCGGCCATAAAGGCCAACACGCCGGAAAACCACCACAAGACGGATGGCATCCAGCCGGTCCAGGGGACGTATTCGCCTGTGTGCAGACCAAAATAGAACCGGTCCACGATCCAAGGCGTGGGTTCGGGAAAGGCCCAACCGGGCAATTCGTCCAAAAACAATTCGGCCCAGCGGTTTTCTGGAGAGGCAAAAAAATGGGGCGCGGGCAACGCGCCGATAAAATAGCCCATCCAACCCACGCCGGGCATCATGCCCACGATCCACATCGTGGCGAAGATCACCATCATTTCATGGCGCGTGAGCACGGCTCGCGGCGCGATGCGGGCGATGACCATGTTGATCACCACCCACAGCAAAAAGCCCAAAATGAGGGCGACGGGAAAACTCGATTTGACCAAGGACCCCGCGTGGAGCACGATTTCGAGGACGTTTTGTGCATACGCCATCGCGCCTGCGGTACACAGACCGAGCAGGATGGATCGCCCGGTGATGCGCGGCGATTCGGTCGGTTGGATTTTCGGATCGGATTGTGCTATCGCCATTCTGTGCTCCAAATTTGAACGCGCAATATACCGCGCCCGCTTGGAGGTGTCAAACGAACAGGGCGAAAACTTACGCCCATACTCATTTGCCAATCTGCAATGGCGGGATTATCATGTACGGGTAAGGGCGTAAGATTTTACGCCCTTACATTACGCCCTTACATTACGCCCTTACATTACGCCCTTACTTTACTCAAGCCCAATCGAGACCTCGACCATGGCACGCAAAGATATTCGGACCATTTCGATCTGTTGCGCGAGATGCAAAACCCTGCTGTACAAATACCGCAAAGGCGGGCGCGGCCGGCTCGTGAAGTGCGTTTTAGATCGCATCGCCGAAGACCATACCCGCGGCGACATGCACTGCCCAAAATGCGGACGGGCATTTGCGCGGTTCAAAATGTACGGCGGTCAAGCCGCGCACAAAATCATCCAGGGAAAAGTCTTCACAAAGGGGATGGGATGAACGAATCAAAGGAAAGGGTCCTGCGATGGCAATTCATCGAAGCGCGTCGGGTTTGGGGATGTCGGACAGGGCTGATCCCAGATCGCATGGATTTTGCAGACAAATATTGGCACGGCGAAAAAAAAATAGACGGATCGCCGAATGGGCGAACGCGCCTTTTTGTGGCTCATCGCATCTTACTCTCATTCCTCGTCATGCTGAAAAACGCTTTGAGCAACAGGGCAAACGCGTCGCGTTTTGTGATGGTGGGCCGACGGCGAAAAACATCATACTCATTGCGGCGAATTTTTTTGAGAATTTGCATGCCGCCTAGATAGGTCAATCGCAGTTCATAGCGCAATCGCCCATGCACCGCATTTAGCAGAGGATACCCCGCGTGAAAGAGGGCGTTTGTGCGGCTGATGAGCGCGTCCATGAGGTTGCAAAATTGCGGAGTGACGCGCTGATCGCGCAGGTCTGAGATGCCGATGCCAAATCGCTCGAGGTCGTCTTGGGGGATGTAAATGCGGTCGCGCGACAAGTCGATGGCGATGTCTTGCCAGAAGTTGACGAGTTGAAGCGCGCTGCACAAGGCGTCTGAATGCCGTGCGTAGTGCTCGCCGCGATAGCCAAACAGATGCAGGATGAGCCGCCCGATGGGGTTGGCGGAACAGGCGCAATACGCGAGCAAGTCCTCGTGCGTTTGGTGGCGATGCGTGGTGACATCCATGCGAAAAGCCGCGAGCAAGTCTTTGAGCCATTGCACGGGTAAATCGTGTACGCGGATGGTTTCGGCAAGGGCCGTAAATATCGGGCCATCGGGATGGGCGAGACACGCATCGAGCCGCGCTTCCCAATCCGCGAGGCGGACGAGGCGTTCCCGCGCCGCGAGGCCCGGTTCATCGGCAAAGTCGTCAGCCGTGCGCGCAAACGCATAGATGCTATACACATGCGGGCGCACGGATTTGGGAATGAGCACCGAGCCAACCGGAAAGTTTTCGTAGTGGCCGCGGGTGAGTGCTTCGCAATGGGCATACGCCTCTGCGATAGCAACCACACGAGTTTGGGAGAAGGGCTTAGACATAGCTCGCAAAATACGCTGGGGAGCGCGGAGAATCAAAACAAGTGGGAGGTGCCAATGCGCCCAATCCCACACGCTTTTTTAGCGACTTCCCTTCGCCACATCTATCTGCCATAGATTAATGCTACCGACAGCACCGACGTCACCTATGGCGCCGTGCGGCGCGACCGTCAGGGTCATTTCCAACTGCGCTCAAACCCCGTCAACTCGCCGATGACCACGCCATCTTCGATTCGTTGCAAGCGCGCATCCGCGATCTGTTCGCACGCAGCATCGGGGCCGGGCGCGAGCACGCGGATGTAATTGTCGGTCAGCCCTTGTAAGAATTGCCCGTTGCTACGGTTTTCAAACAGCACCGGCAGGGTTTGTCCGATGAACCGCGCTTGGAATGCCGCCACCTTTTGTTGCCCCAATTTGCGGAGGATCGCGCCGCGTCGCTTTTTCACTTGGGGATCGACCTGATTTTTCATGCGCGCCGCGGGCGTTTTGCCGCGCGGGGAATACGGAAATACGTGCAGATACGTCATGGGATGATGGGCGATCAAATCGCGCGTATTTTGAAACGCCGCGTCCGACTCGCCGGGAAAGCCCACCATCACGTCGCCGCCAATGCCCACATCGGGCATGCGGTCGGCCGCCTTTTCGATCAGCGCGATATATTGCTCCCGCGTGTAGGGGCGGCGCATCGCCTCGAGTATGCCATTGTCCCCGCTTTGCAAGGGGATGTGCAAATGCCGGCAAAATTTCTGGCTCGCCGCGAAAAAGTCGATCATCTCATCGGTGACGTACGTGGCTTCGATAGAACTGACGCGAAAGCGTTCCAATCCGTCGATCTGCTCCACAGCCTCGAGCACCTGCAACAACGCGCACGCATCCAAATCCGCGCCGTAATCCCCGATATGCACCCCGGTCAGCACCACCTCGCGATAGCCCGCATCCACCAACTTCTCCACCTGCGACACCGCGCTTTGCAACGTGCGGCTGCGACTGCGCCCGCGCGCAAACGGAATGATGCAGAACGAGCAAAACTCGTTGCACCCCTCTTGGATTTTGACAAAGGCCCGCGCGCGCCCGCCAAAATTGTAAATATCCATATCCTGAAAATCAGCCGTGCGACTGCGCGTGACAAAGGTTCGGCCCAACGAACAGGTGTCGTTGATCAAATCCAAAAGTTGCACGCGCTCGGCCGTGCCGACCACCAAATCGACTTCCGGCATTTGAGACAGGGCATCCGGATCGGTTTGGGCATAGCACCCCACGGCTACGACCGTGCCCTCGGGCGAAAGCCGATGCGCCCTACGCAATGCCTTGCGCGACTGCGCGTCGCCTTGCCCGGTCACGGTACACGTATTGACCACCGTGACATCGGCCACTTCGCCAAAGGCCACCTCGCGGTACCCCCGTGCCGCAAATTGCTCGGCATACCACTGCGTGTCGTAGGTATTGAGCTTGCATCCGAGCGTGTAAAACGCCACGGTCTTTTGATCGCGCATAGCCATTCCCCCTTGAAACGACAAAGCGTTGAGACGAATGCCCCAACGCTTTGTCAGAATCCTCCTCGGCACGGGCGCGAGGAGCCCAGATCATGTCTTTGCCGCAGGATTACGCCTCTTTGCTATCTTCGGATTCATCCGTTGCCTCACCTGCTCCCGCTTCCGCTTTAGCCTCTGCTTTCTCTTCGGCTTCCGCTTCCACTTCTTCGGCTTTCACTTCGGCCTCCGCTTTCACTTCGGCCTCTGCTTTCACTTTGCTATCTTTGGATTCATCCGTTGCCTCACCTGCTTCTGCTTCCACTTCGGCCTCTGCTTCCCCTTCGGCCTCCGCTTCCACTTTCTCTGCTTCCACTTTCTCCGCTTTCACTTCTTCGGCTTTCACTTCTTCGGCTTTCACTTCCTCTGTTTTCTCCTTTGCGCGACCGTCCTCGGCTTTCACTTCCTCTGCTTTCTCCTCTGCGCGACCGTCCTCTGCCTTCTCCTTTGGCTCATCCTCTTTGGCTTTGCGTCTGGGATATGCCGCGAGAAACGCGTCGATTTCGTCTTGCTCGGCATCGCGCAACCGCTCTTTCACACTCAGCACGATTTTCTTTTGATCTTCGTCAAATTCCACGACTTTCAGCGGCAACTCGTCGCCTTCTGCGAAGTATTCGTCCGGGCGTTTCAGGTCGCCAATGCCCAGTTGGGAGATGGGCACCAATCCCTCGACTTGGCCTTCGAGCTCGACCACCACCCCGCGTTCGAGCATGTGCGAAATGCGGCCGTTCACGGTATTGCCCACGGCGTAGGTCACGGCCAGCGCGGGCCAGGGATTTTCAATGGTCTGCTTGTGTCCCAACGAGATGCGCTTGCGATCCTTGTCGATATTGAGCACGATAACATCCAATTCCGCGCCCTTTTTAATCACCTCGCTCGGATGGCGAATGCGCTTCGTCCACGACATATCGGAAATATGCACCAGCCCGTCGATCCCCTCTTCAATTTCGACAAACGCGCCAAAATTGGTCAAATTCCGCACCACGCCTCGAAGTGGCACGCCGGCCGGGTACTTGATATCCAGGGACTCCCACGGATCCGGTTGCACCTGCTTGAGACCCAGCGAGATCTTTTGACCTTCCTCGTCCACGCGCAAGACCACCACCTCGACCTCATCGCCGGTTGCGACCAATTTGGAGGGATGGCGGATGTGCTGCGTCCACGACATTTCCGAAATGTGTACCAGGCCCTCGACGCCTTGTTCCAACTCGACAAACGCGCCGTAATCCGTAATGCTGACCACCTTGCCCAGCACCTTGTCATCCACGGTATATCGGTCAGACACGCCTTTCCAGGGATGGTCTTGCAACTGCTTCAGGCCCAGGGAAATGCGCTCGCGCTCCGCGTCGAAATTGAGCACCTGCACCTCGATCTCCTGCCCGATGGACAACTCTTCAGAGGGATGCCCGATCCGGCCCCAGGCGATATCCGTGATGTGCAACAACCCGTCCAAGCCGCCCAAGTCGATAAACGCGCCAAAGTCCGTGATGTTTTTGACCGTGCCCTCGCGGATTTGCCCGATTTCCAATGTGGCGAGAATCTGCTTACGCAACCGCGCGCGTTCCTCTTCGAGCACCACGCGGCGGGAAACCACGATATTTCGGCGATTTTTGTTGAGCTTGATGATGCGAAACGGGAACACCTCGCCGATAAAGCGATCGAAATTTTTGACCTGTTTGAGGTCGATTTGCGAGCCGGGCAAAAACGCATCCACGCCGAACAGATCGACCACGATGCCGCCCTTGATTCGGCGCACCAACCGGCCTTCGATAATTTGATCCGTATCGTACGCGTCTTTGATGCGATCCCACACCCGCATAAAATCGGCTTTGGTCTTGGACAGCACCACCTGGCCTTCTTGATCTTCGATGCTTTCCAAAAAGACCTCGACCTCATCGCCCTCTTCAATCGCGGGCGGGTCCCCAAATTCGGAGAGGGTAATCACGCCCTCGGACTTGAACCCGATATCGATCAACACCGCGTTGTCGTGGATGGACAACACCGTGCCCGTCACAATTTCGCCCTGCTCGATGGTCTCGAACGTGTCTTCGTAGAGCTCCATCATTTCATCGCGTTCCGCATCGCTGTATTCGCGCTCATCGCGTTCATCCAGCGCGGCGAGAGCTTCTTCGGGCGAGGGAAGGGTATTGACTGCCATACTCGTGCTTCCTTTCAAAGTGTGCCGACACCGCTTGGTGATCCACTGCGAGAAGCGGGTGCGACCGTGCCGGCTTTCCGCCGCATCCGCTCGAGAATTGCGAGGTGACGCATCACCTCATGGCTGATAAAATGGTAGGCATCTCGACGCCTATCGGGCAAGTGCTCGGTGGGAAATTGAACGGGCTCGCCAAACCGCACTTGCAACCGATCCATGCCGAGCATCGTCTTCCAGATATTCGCCGTACCCGAAATATACACGGGTACGACAGGGGCCTGCGTGCGATACACCAGCATGCCGACACCCGCCTTGGGACGCAAGAACCCGGGGCCTTTGTTGCGCGTGCCCTCGGGAAAGATGAGCACGGGATTGCCGCTTTGCAAAATTTTCGTCCAAGCCAACAACGCGCTGCGGTCGCCCCGCCGCCGATCGACGGGCATGGCGTGCAACTTGCGAATCAACTTTTCCAACGCCGGAATCGCAAAGAGTTCGGCCTTGGCAAGATACCAAAGTTCGCGCCCTGTGGCAACCCCAATAATGACGGGATCGACCAAAGACCGATGATTGGCCGCCAAAATCACCGCGCCAGATCGGGGAATATGACGCTCCCCCTCAACGCGCAACCGGAACGCGCAACCGACCAAGCCGTAGGCCAGCCACCAGCATAAGCGATAAAATGTCATTCGCGCCATCCTAAAAAAATCACGCCCCGCGCTCCGTCTATAAACTGACCAAACGGCTCCGTTCGCCCAGGGCGAGGTCGTACACCGACCGTTGAAGATCGCACGGGAAAGCGTTCTCGCGTAGGCTCTGAATACTTTCGAGATGCGACCATAACTACTCTGTAAATCAAGTTATTCTCAATTTTGATACGCACAAATCAGCGCCAATATTGCTCGCTTTTCTAACACGTTTGGTCCGAAAGCATCGTGGGTTGCCTTCGATGCCTTCGGCGACTTACTTTTTTTCAACAGCAAAAAAAAGTAAGCAAAAAATGCCGCTCTCATACGCCGAGGGGCTAGGCACAGCGCAAAGCGCTTTTGTAAGAGAACGACATGCGTCAGCCTGTAAGGTGGGTTGCAAGAGGGATGTGGGTTGCGAGACGGACTTGCGCGCTGTGCGTGATGGCTTTGTTTGATGGGCTTTTGGGATGGCATGTTGGGCGATGGCTTATTGGATGTACGGCATCCCGTCCGTCACGCTCTTGAAAAATTGAAATTCATAATTATTTAATTTACAAAGTAATAAACGAGCCTGGGATACGACAGGGCGATCCCCCGATCCGTTCAGCGACTGGCTTTATCCCGTTCCGTTGATTCGTCCATTTGCCTCTCGGGCAAGCGCCACAATCCGATCCACTTGTTCTTCCATCGACAATTTCGTGGTGTCGATACGCATCGCATCGGGGGCAGGCCATGGCCCGCGTTGCAACTGCGTTTGTCGGTCGCGGGCATCGCGCGTGTGAATATCGGTCAATAACGACTCGAAATCGGCGGACTCGCCCGCCCGTTCCAAGTCTTTGAGCCGGCGGCGTGCGCGCTCGGCGGGATCGGCAACCAAAAAAATTTTCAATTCCGCATCTGGAAAAATCGCCGTGCCCGTATCGCGGCCCTCCAAAACGATGCCCCCATCTTTGCCCATGTCCCGCTGTCGCGCGACGAGCACCTCGCGCACGCCCGAATGGACGGCCACGCGAGACGCGGCCTGCGAAACTTCGGACGTGCGAATGGCATCGGAAATATTTTCACCATCGAGCAGGGTTTGCCCCTGCCCATCCCGCGTTTCAAACGCAATGTCGAGCACCCGGCCCAGTGCGGCGATCCCCTCCGCGTCGTCGAGATCGACCCCGCGCCGCAATGCCGCCAACCCCACGGCGCGATACATCGCCCCGGTGTCCAAATACCCATAGCCCATTTTACGCGCCACGCGCCGCGCCGTCGCGCTCTTGCCCGATCCCGCCGGCCCATCTATCGCAATGACAATGCCGTTTTTGCGTTTCATCTGCGTCATCTGCGGTTGCCCTTCGCTTTTCATCGGCGTTCATACTCGCTTCGACCGTCGTAGGCTACGCCTGTGCTGTGGTTGTTTCAGCCAGCCCGACCTGTTCCCGCAGTCTTTTGATTTCCGCCTGCGTCAGATGTCGCCATTGGCCTTGTCGGATCCGGCGGGTCGTCAGGCCGGCAAAGTGCGTGCGCGTCAGGGATTGCACGCGATAGCCCACGGCCGCGCACATCTGTTTTACCTGTCGCTTTCGGCCCTCGTGCAACACCAACTCCAACTCCGCATCGCCATTCCTCTCGCGCACAACCCGAACTCGTGCCGGAGCGGACACGCCCTCGTCGAGCGCGACGCCTTTTCGCAACGCGGTCAAAGCCGCGACATGGGGATGGCCGCGCACCCATGCGCGATAGACTTTCTCCACGCGGTAGCGCGGATGGGTCAGGCGAAACGCCAGATCGCCATCATCCGTCAACAACAAAACCCCGCGGGTATCCAGATCGAGCCGACCAGCCGGAAAAATCCGCGCATCGATGCCGCGCAACAATTCGTAAATCGTTCGGGCATGATGCGGATCGCGTGCCGACACCAGATATCCAGGGGGTTTGTGCAACAAGACATACGTTTGGCGGTCAACCGCACGCACCGGTTGACCGTGGACACACACGCGGTCGACATCCGGATCGACCCGCGTGCCCGGATGCGTTGCGACCGCGCCGTTGATTTCAACGCTGCCCGTTTGGATGAGCCGCTCGCTCGCCCTGCGCGACGCCACTCCCGCTCGGGCCAGAAACCGGTTCAGACGCTCTGTCATGGTCGTCTCGTGCGTTTTCGCCATCGGCATTGAGCACCTCCGCTAATGGGCTGTCGTCGCCTGCGGCTGCCCGTTGTTCTTCCTCGCGGAGCAATTCTTCCAACTCGCGGATCTTGGGCAAATCGGACAGGGTCTTGAGGCCGAAATGCTTCAAAAAATCCCGCGTCGTGCCGTATAACAGGGGCCTGCCCGGCGCGTCCGACCGCCCGGAAATGCGGATCAGGCCCTTTTCCATCAACTGCCTCAAAACCCCATCCACGGACACGCCGCGAATATGCTCGACTTCGGCTTTGGTCACGGGTTGCTTAAACGCCAAAATCGCGAGGGTTTCCAAAGACGCTTGGGACAGGCGCGGCGCGGCTTTTTCGCGCATCAGTTGCCGCAACCACGGCGCAAATTCGCCGTGTACAGCCAGTTGAAATCCACCGGCGACTTCCACGATCCGAAAACTGCGGCCCGTCTGCGCGTACTCGTCATTGAGATCGTCGACGTACGCGCGAATTTCCCTCGCCCCGGTCTGCGGGCCCAAAACCGAAGACAGGCGAGCCGCGCCCAAGGGATCGTCGGCTGCGATCAACAACGCCTCGACCACGCCCTTGTTGCGCGCATCTTCGTCTGTTGCCAACCGCGCAATGCGCGTGTCGTCCATGTCAGCCATCGGCGCCTACCTCCTCGAAAGCATCGCGGGGATACACCCAAATTTCGCCATCTACGCCGGCCTGCTGCACCGCGATCTGTCCGTCTTTCATCAATTCGAGCAGGGCGATAAACGTCACGATGGCAACCGTGCGATGCACGTTCACAATCAGGTCGCAAAACGGCACGCGGCCTTGTCGCGTCAAGACATCGAGCACGTATTCGGCGCGCTCTTCGGTCGTCACATCGATCCGCGTGACCTCGTGAAACTCGATTTTCGGCGCGGCGTCCATCGCCTGCTTAAATGCGCGGATCAACTCGAACAGGCTGATGGGGCGAAAGCCCATTGCCTCTGCGGCTTGCCGTTGCCGAACATCTGCCAAATCCATCGAAGCCCCGCGATAAAAAACATCGCGGTATTCCGCCTGCTGATCGTCCATCCACGCGGCCACCTCCCGAAATTGCTGGTATTCCAACAAGCGGCGCACGAGTTCCTCGCGGGGATCGCCCTCGTCCTCATCGGCATCTGGATCAGAAGGCAATAACATGCGCGATTTGATCCGCATCAACGTGGCGGACATCACGACAAAATCGCCGGCGACCTCTAGGTTGAGGCGTTGCATGATCTCCACGTACTCCAAAAATTGCCGCGTAATTTCGGCAATGGGAATGTCGTAGATATCGATCTCATTTTTTCGGATGAGAAAGAGCAAGAGATCCAGCGGCCCTTCGAACAACGCGAGCTTCACGCCGTAAGGTGTAGCATCCGGATCGATCTGGGTTTGGGATGTGATCATCGCGACTTTCTCGCCAAACTCGAGTTGTGATCTCGAGTTATCTCGGGGGGGCAATTGAAGGCTCGGACGGCGCGCTTTGCGTCTCTAAAGACTCATCGATTCGCGGCGCACGTTCAGGGGCGTTAGGCACCTTTGCCGGCCTAACCGCAAGCCATATTGAAACCATGACGCCGATGATTGCGGTAATGACGGCCCCGATTACGGTAATGACGACCATCGGGGATAAAAAAAAGCCGATCCGTATTTGCAGTAATGCGCTTATCTACATCGTCAAAACGCCTGTTCATATCGGCTTTGAGCTCGGCCATATCGGTTTCGAGCCTGGATATATCGGCTTTGACTTCTTTGACTTCGGTTTTGAGTTCAGCCATATCGGTTTTGAGTTCAGCCATATCGGTTTCGAGTCTGGATATATCGGCTTTGACTTCGGATATATCTTTGCGAATATACTCCAAATGCACCACCATCAAGCTATCGGACGCCTCAACGCGAACCGGCGACAAGGCCGATAAGGCCAGCGCGAAAGCAAGAAAAAAAATAACCATGTCATTCCCCTTTCTCATTTTGCGATCTCGAACGGATTAAAAGGTTGCGATCAGGAGGGGCCGCGTGGTTTCGACTTCGGCGCAGTGTCATGCCTTCTCGCGTTTTTTGATTCGATCTCGCGCTTTGCGAGAAATTCGATTCCACATCCCCGTGAACCCCATCGCCTTTTTTGCCGCAACGAGCGTTTCGTTCGCCAGGGCTTGCGTTTTGACCGTGCCTTCGTAGATCACCTGTTCGACATATCCCGACTGCGCGGCAAAGTGCTCGCGGCGTTCGCGGATGGGATCGAGAAACCGATTGAGCGCGCGCGCCAATTTGTCTTTGACTTCCACATCGCCCACGCGGCCCTTGCGATAGCGCGTTTTGAGATCGTCGATCTCATCCACCTCCGGATTAAACGCATCGTGATACGCAAATACGGGATTGCCTTCCACCGTGCCCGGAATATCGGCGCGGATGCGGTTGGGATCCGTGTACATCCCGCGCACCTTTTTGTGTACGGTCTTTTCGTCGTCCGACAAAAAGATCGCATTGCCCAAGCTCTTGCTCATCTTTGCCTGCCCGTCCGTGCCCACCAACGATGGCACGTCGCCGATGAGGAGGTCGGGAATGGGAAACACGTCGCCGTAATGGCGATTGAACCGCCGCGCGATCTCTCGCGTGACTTCGACGTGCGCCTCGTTGTCCTTGCCCACCGGCACGAGATGGGCGCGGGGCATTAAAATATCCGCGCTTTGGAGCACGGGATAGCCGACCAAGCCAAATGGGATGGCCTCATCGGTCATATTCGCCGCGCGCGCCATTTCTTTCAAACTCGGCAACCGCGCCACGCGGGGCAATGTCACCAGCATTTCAAAAAACAAATTCAACTCGTAGACCGCGGGAATCGCCGATTGCAAATAAATGGTCGATTTGTTGGGATCGATGCCCACGGCCAAATAATCCAAGACCATCTCGTAAATATTTTCCCGTAGCGCGTGGATGTATTCTCTTTGCGGTTGCGTGGTCAAGGTGTGCAAATCGGCCACCAAAAAATAGCACTCGTACTCGTCTTGGAGGGCCACGCGGTTTTTCAAAGATCCTACATAGTGCCCCAAGTGCAACCGCCCCGTGGGCCGATCACCTGTCAAAATTCGTTTTTTCATTTTAGTCGTCCATAAAAAGATAGGGCCGCCAGCGGCGGTCGGGTATGCCGACGTGGTGGCGAATAAAGGTCACGCGGTTGGGCGATTGCGGCTTTCGCAACAGCGTCAACCCGGTTTCGGCGGGCGTGCGGTCGCCCTTGCGATTGTTGCACCGGTGACAGGCGCACACCAGATTGTCCCACGTATCGCGACCATTGTGCGCGCGCGGGATGACGTGATCGATGGTAAATGGCCCGCGCCGAATGCCGCAGTACTGGCACTGAAACCCATCGCGCTTGAGGATGTTGCGCTTGGTCAACGCGAGCGGTTTGGGCGGCACGCGCACATAGACCGCCAAGCGCACCACGCTCGGCACGGGAAAAGAATCGCTCACCGTGCGAATACGCAAATCGAGCTCTTCGACGACCTCGGCGCGGCCCCGAAAAATGAGCACGATGGCCCGGCGCACCGAACACACATGCAGCGGTTCGTAACTCTGATTGAGCACCAGCACGGATTGGTTGAGGATTGTGGGCATCGTCACTTGCATCGCAAAGGGTCTCTTGAATTTCGGTCGGCCTGTACCTTAGTCATGTCATTCGGGCGGGATTGCATCTCGTATCTCGCACCTCGCCCTCGACATAAGCCTCTATGATATATCGCATTGCCCTAGGAGTGTCAAGATTTAATCCACTGATATTGCTGAAGTTTGGCGAGCGCGTGCCGATGCGAAATGGGATGGGGCATCGGGAATCGCCTCTCAAATTTTTGCCGACCGTCGCGGTGAAACATCCGCCCATCTCAACGTTTCCAAGGGCTTGCGATGCACCGTTGCGGTGAACGAGCAACCATCGCGGTCATCGAAAAAATCGATCTGCGGCCATGCGTCTTGGGCGGTTTGCATTATCGATCCCATTACAACGCCAAGCCAAAATAGATGCGGTACCCGCCGATTTCCTCGAGGACAGCCGGGTCGTTGCGGGAGGGCACTTCGCCTTTGGTGGGGCGGGCGAAAATGAGATAGCCGAACACGGGCAAGCGGTAGTGCGAAAACATCTGGAAGCGCAACTCGGCGCCGTAATCCGTCAAAAAAGAACTTTTGATTTTGTCCCATCGCCCGTCATATCGCGCGTCATCCACGCCGAAAAGATCGCCGAAACTCGCGGCATTGGACGTGCCGCCAAATTCAAAAAAGAGCGTGGCGTAAACCTTGTCAAAAAAGAAGGGCGGCAGTTCCGCGCCGACGCGCTTAAAGATGGGCAGCGTCAGCGTGAAGCGGCCAAAGAGGGCTTTGCCGCCCGAGGTCGTAAAATACGGATATCCGCGCAACGTGCCCAACCCGCCGAGGTAATAGCGCAGGGGATAATAGAACACGCCCTCATACGTGCCCCCGTCTCGTTGCACTTCTTTGACATAGCCGTCTTTGTACGCGCCAAAGACCTGCACCGCGAGCGTGGATCGGCCGACGAGCGGGATAAATTCGTTGTAGGACGCGACGTATTCGTTGAAACTGACATTGGCTTTGTCGTCGCGAAAATACGCGGGCGACAGGTCATCGCCGATGGGGTCGGGCACGAAATCCTCGTCGGCGTCGGGCGTGCGGGCCAGGGAATCCGACACGGTCGCATTGATGCGCCGATAGCGAAAACTCAACGCGCGACCGCCCGAGGGATTGATAAAAAGATCCGTCGCGGGCTTGAGCGTGACGTAGTTCCAACCCGCCGTCCATTCGTGGCTTTTGAAAAAATCGAGGTCTTTGTACAGAAAATCGTCGAGAAGGGTTCTCTCCGATCCGTAGTCCGAGTTGGGAATCTGTGACGTGATATCCGAAACAGTGCCGGTCTCCAAGTTGGTCTGAAAAATGCGCGTGCTGTCGTGGACGACCTGAATCGCGTGGAGGTTTTCCGCGTACTTGCGGTAGCCATAAGCCAGGCTGACCGCGTGCCCGCGCCCGATTCCCATTTCCGCGCCCACGGTGAAATCCGAGAACGTATCCTTAAAATCGTCTTCTTCCGTCACCGTGAGATTGAGGTACTGCGTGACATTGGGGATCAGCACCTGTTGCCCCTCGCTGTTTTGCGAGACCAACGTGCCGCTCATGGTATCGCGCACGGTTTGCACCGCGCCCAAATCCACGATGCTGTTGATGGTTTGCCGGCTGCCCCCGAAAAAGATGCGCGGGAAGTACGCGCTTTGTTCCGACAGAATCGGGGTTAGGCTGTTTTGATAAAAAAAGGAAAATTCCGAGTTGAAATCCTGTTGCTGCTTGAAGTTCTTGCCGATCAGCGCGGTCGAGACAAACACGTCATTGCCGAGCAGATCGCCCCATGCCCATTGAAAGCCCGCGCTGATTTGATCGAGGCCAAATCGGTTGCCGATAAATGTGGGGCCCAACAAGGCGATGGGCGTGATGCCATAAGAAACGAGGCGCGGGGCGTAACGCCCGATGTCGTGGAGCTCGGCGATGGCTTTGCCGGTGTAAATCGCGGCGTAGTCGCGCTCGATGCCCTCGGGCGCGTCAACCGCAACGGCCTCGGACATGGGGATGCGATACAAATTGTAATTCGCGGCGCGATAGCCCGCGTAGATCACCTCGCTGGCGTCGGGCGACAGGGTGGGCAAAAACGCGCCGCCGATGACGTTGGTCAGTTGCCGTTGTTCGCCAGTTGCCAAGTCGTGCGTGTAGAGATTGAAAATGCCCGTGCGGTCCGAACTGAAGACGAACCCACTGCCGTCGGGCAACCACACCGGATCGCGCTCGTCGGCGTCGGAATGCACGAGGGCCCTGAAATTGGCGTTGTTCGCATACGCCACGCTGTCCGGGAATGCCGCGATGCTGTCTGCCCGCGCGCGTTGGAGGCTGTCCAGTTGGGTTTCAACGCCTTCCGTTTCGGCGGAACGGCGGCCCCGTTCCTTTTTCCAAGTCGTGGCATCGATGTCGATGATGGCAATGTCCCGATCCTCGCCGGCGCGGAACACGCTGAAGAGCAGGCGCTCGCCGTCGGGCGACCACTTGGGGCCGAAGTACTGCGTGGCGTCGTTGTTGTTCGTGAGGTAGCGCGCATCCGTGCCATCGGTGTTGACGAGGCCGATGTTGGCGGTGCCGTCTCGCATGGTCACAAAGGCGATTTGCCCGCCGTCGGGCGAGAGTGCGGGGTCTTTGCCGCGCAGGCCCACGGTGACGCGGGTCTCCTTTTTCCTCGTCAAATCATACGTGAAAATGTCCCACCGCGCGCCCACGGCTTTGATGTATAAGAGGCTGTCGCCGCTGGCGGTCCACGCGAAGCGATTATCGACCCGATCCGCGATTTTCGTCACTTTTTTCGTCGATAGGTCCATCACTTTGAGTTCGGTGATGAAATAATCGCTGTCGCCATTGGAGATGAAGCCCAACTTGCTGCCGTCGGGCGAATAGACCGGGTGGTAGTCCAAACTGCCCAAATCCGCGATCAATTCGCCCTCGCGCTCATTTTCTTGGACGGCGGTTTGCACGGCGCGGTACCGTTCGCCGATGTGCGATGTCCAATCCCGATAGAGCTGTTTGGCGGAAACCCCGGTGGCCTTTTTGAGCGAGGAGTTGAAGTTGATGATGGGCTTGTGTTCAAAAATTTGCCTGACCGCGCCTGGGCCAAAGCGGTCGTCGATGTAGTTGAGGATGGCGTAGCCCTGGTTGTACACCATTTCCCCGTAGAAATTGCCCTTGCCCCCGAGTTGCCCCATGTCCGCGAGCGACAACAAATCGCTTTCGAGGGATGCCATCCGCAACAACATGTCGCGGTGCGTGTCCCAGTGGTCGTCGCCGTATTGCGCGGCTTCCCACTGGGCAATGCCCTCGGCAAACCCCGCGCTGACCGCGAGGTGATACAAGCCGAGCGTCAAGCTGAAATCGGGATTTTCATTGGCGCGGGAGGTATTGATCAGGCCAATTTGAAACGGCCATCCCTTGTGCGTGGCTTTTAAGGTGACGATGTGCGCGAGTTCATGCACGAAGACATTGCGGACCCAGTCGCTGGTGCCGCGGATCTCCCAGTCGATGGGATTGGTCCAAAAGTGGATGTAATTCCTGCTGTAAATCGCATACGCATTGCCCAAAAAATCCGCCTGATCGTCGACCACGACGTGGATGGGCGCGATGCGATCCACAAAGGTGGGATAATGCCGCATGAGATTGGACAACACATCGTCGCAAAAATCGGCGATCTGGCGCGCGGTTTTTTCAGCGGTCGAGAAATAGATGTTGAAATACCGGGTGCGAATCACTTTGGCGCCCGAGGTTCGCAAGCCCAAAAGCGACGGAAAAAAGCCATCGGCGGTTTCGGGCGTCCAATACGCATAGGACTTTTGATCCGGCGATGGGCGGTTCAGCGGGGTATTTGCCAAATCGACCCCAATGGCTTTGGCAGGGCCTAAAGACGGGGGCTGTGCGAGGACTGCGAGGGGACTAAGACCGATGAGACACAGGACAGACAAAAAAGTTTTCAAGGCGGTTACTCCTTTGCGATGGGTGGGGTGAAACTCGGTTTTTGGCTTTCGGCGTTCAGCCCGTCCCGCGGCTCCGCGCCGAGAACACGGGGGTTGGGGACGCGCTCGAAAAGGGTCGTTGCCGTTCCAGCACGTCGACCGCTCGGTCGATGGTTTCTCCATGTTTGTCACGGGCGATTTCCAAGTCGTATTGGGCTTGCAATCGCATCCAGATGCCGGGGGTCGTGCCAAAATAACGCGCAAGTCTAAGGGCAGTATCGGGCGTTACGGATCGCATGCCACGCGCGATTTGGCCGATTCGCAATGGGGGAACGTCGATGTCCTTGGCGACGCGGTATTGGCTCAAGCCCAAGGGCTTCATGAAGTCTTCGAGAAGCACCTCGCCCGGATGAACAGGAGGAAGTTCCATTTCCGCTCTCCTTTAATGATGCCTCAAGATACACGCTACGCGATGCCCGGATTCGATCTCTTGAAGTTCTGGAATCTCCCGCGCACAATCGCGCACGGCTTCGGGGCAACGCGGGTGAAACGGACAGCCCGATGGCCTGTCGATCGGACTGGGCACATCTCCCGTCAACCCGATCCGCGGCCGCTTGACGCGCGGGTCCGGCACGGGAATGGACGAGAGCAAGGCGCGCGTATAGGGGTGCTGCGGGTTGTCGTACAAGTTTTGACTCGGGGCCAACTCGACGATGCGGCCCAAGTACATGACCGCCACGCGGTTCGAGATGTGTTTGACCACGCTCAAGTCGTGGGCGATGAAGAGATACGCCAAGCCGAACCGCGCTTGCAAGTCCTGGAGCAAGTTGACGATTTGCGCCTGTATCGACACGTCGAGCGCGGACACGGGTTCATCCGCTACGATGAATTGCGGTTTGACAGCCAAGGCGCGGGCAATGCCGATGCGCTGTCGCTGGCCCCCGGAAAACTCGTGCGGATATCGGCGGGCCGCATCGGGCGATAGGCCCACGGTATTGAGCAAATCGGCGACGCGATCTTTTTCGCCGTGGATTTTCAGGGGTTCCGAAAGAATGCCGCCAACGGTGAGGCGCGGGTTGAGCGATCCATAAGGATCTTGAAAGATGAGTTGCATGTGCCGGCGCAAGGCGCGGAGTTGCTTTTTCCCGAGCGAAAGAACCTCCGTATCCCGGAACCGAACCGCGCCTGCGGTCGCGTCGATCAAGCGCAAGATCGCGTGCCCGACCGTGGTTTTCCCGCATCCGGATTCGCCGACCAAACCGAGGGTCTCGCCGGGCGCGATGTCAAAACTCACGCCATCCACCGCTTTGACCCGCCGCGTCGTGCGACGGAAAAACCCGCGGGAGATGGGGTAGTGCTTTTTGAGATTTTGAACTTGGAGGAGCATGATAGTGGTCAGTTGTCCCTTCGTTCCGTTAGACGAATAGACGATTAGATAATCCCTTTTTTGTGCCTGTGAACTGGCAGTCGCCGGCTATACCCCGCTCGTGCCTGTGAACTGGCTATCGCCAGTTGTACCCCGCTCGTGCTTCTTATGCCTTTTGTGCCTCTTGTGCCTCTTGTGGCTAAACTTCCCTCTCACCTCTTACGCCTCTCCCGTCTCCCGTCTCCCCTCTCCCGCCTCTCCGGCCATCCAACACGCGGTTTGGTGATCGCCCGCCACGGGTTGCAACTGCGGGATGGATTCGCGGCAAATTGTATCGGCATGTTCGCATCGGTCCGCAAAGCGACACCCGGATGCAAAGCGCGTGGCTTCGGGCACATGGCCCGGAATGGTCTTGAGGCGGTCGCGCGCCACATCCAAGCGGGGGACGGACGCGAGTAAGCCCTGCGTGTAGGGATGCGTGGGATGGTGAAAGATCGCATCGACCGGCCCCATTTCCACAATTTTGCCCGCGTACATCACCGCGACTTGATCCGCGACTTCGGCGATGACGCCCAAATCGTGCGTGATGAGCAAAACCGCCATGCCGAGTTGGCGTTGCAAATCGCGCAAGAGGTCGAGGATTTGGGCTTGGATGGTCACGTCGAGCGCGGTGGTGGGTTCGTCGGCGATGAGGACTTTGGGATTGCACGAGAGGGCCATGGCGATCATCACGCGCTGGCGTTGCCCGCCGGACAACTGGTGCGGGTATTCATTTGCCCGCCGATCCGGATCGGGCAGGCCCACCAAGTGCAGCATTTCCACTGTTTTTTCACGCGCTTCCCGTTGCGAAAGCCCCCGATGCCGGCGCAGGACCTCATCCACTTGGAACCCGCAGGTGTACACGGGGTTGAGGCTGGTCATGGGTTCTTGGAAGATCATCGCGATCTCATTGCCGCGCACATCGCGCATTTCGAGGTCGGACAGGGCGAGCAGATCGCGGTTTTCAAAAAAAATATGCCCACCTTCAATGCGGCCAGGATGGGGCACCAATCGCATGATGGACAGGGAAGTAACGCTCTTGCCGCATCCCGATTCACCCACGAGCCCAAAGGTTTCGCCCGCGTTGAGTGTGAATGATACACCATCTACGGCCCGAGCCGTTCCGCTGTCTGTCTGAAAATGCGTTTGGAGGGTATCTACTGCCAGCACAGAATTGGGCATATACAATTTTTCATGAACTTCTTGCAGGTGGTGAACGTTCCCTGTTTTTTCGACCTACCCCTAATCTAAAAGGAAGGGGAGACGGGAGACGGGAGACGGGAGACGGGAGACGAAAAAAAACCAAACTACAAAAAACGCGAATCCGGTGGGCAGTCCACCCTAGGCCCATTAACCGTGGGGACAGGCCCCTGTGCCTGTACAT
Organism: Candidatus Latescibacterota bacterium; assembly: GCA_965242535.1. Classification (GTDB taxonomy): domain Bacteria; phylum Latescibacterota; class UBA2968; order UBA2968; family UBA2968; genus VXRD01. The sequence continues at coordinate 910,913 of OZ251458.1, read as the reverse complement.
ACCTAACGATAAAATCAGTGGTCAGTCCACCGCGGCCGCCTGAAGATACGGGGGAATGAGGCCCCCCTGTCAAAACAAAGGCAGTTGGAGCACGAGCCATTCTTCGAGCAAGAAGCCGACGCGCCCGATCAACAGGGAGAGACGCGCCATGATGGTGTAGCCAAAGGACGCGCCAAACGAGATCATCAAAAAATAGATGCCGATCTTGGACGCGACGCCGACCGGCCCCGTGTGTTCGACAGAGTAAAAGAAATAGACGAGCACCGTCACGACGCCGACCAGAATGAGAAAGAGATCGAGGCCCGCCCAGTCCAATGTGATGGCCTGCATCGTCGGCTGCATTTGGGCGAGCAAATTGGCCGCGATGGTGCGCGGGATGGCGAGGCCCGATCCCAAGCCCACGACAAACGCAAATGCGATGCGGCTGAGCCAACTGTATTTTGCCGAAGAGAGTTGCGTGAGCATAAAAAGCCCGAGCATGGTGGGCACGAGCAACCACAAATTGTCCATGCTTTCGCCATCGAGTTCCGAGAGGGGCGTGATGACGTCGGGCTGGAGCACGGTGTACCACACCTGATTGAGCGTGTACGCGGCCGCGACGCCCACGTAGAGATTTTCGGCGAATTTGAAGAGGGGATTGTCTTTGTACAAGAAGCTGTAGAGCGACAGGGTAATGCCCGCCGCGAGGAACGTGCCCAAGCCATTCCAGTCCATGGGCAGGCTGCCCGAGGCAAAGAGGTAAATATTGACCGCGGCAAAGACCCATAAAAAGACGAAAAAAATGATGTGATCGCGATTCACTGGGCACCGCCTTTCTGCCGACCGTAGAGGAAATACATCACATTGCCCAAGACGATGAAAAAAATGATGATGAGATGCACAAAGGATTGCGCGCCCATGCCCGCGGTGGCTTTGCCCGATGCCTCGATCAGGGTTTCGTATTCGGCCGCGCCTGCCAAGCCGCCCATCATGCCGTGCATTTGACCGGTTTGCAAATAGGGATATTGATCGGGCGCCATCACCGCCGTGCAGCCGAGGCCGAGTTTGAATTTGTAGCGTTCCTGCCCGTAGGGGATCCACAGGCCGTCGGGGGTGTTGCCGGATGCCAAGCAGATCACGTAGTCGAAATCCGCCAACCCCTTGATGTTTTGCGTGACGGGCAATTCGGCTGTGTCGCTGCCGCGCAGGTCTTTTTGAAACGCGCCGTGAAAGTCGCTGCCCATGTTGATGACCAATGACCCGCCGCCCGGCTTGAACCCCAAGAACGTGTAATCCTCGCCGTATTGCGCGCCGTGTTCTGAAGCAGCGGTTTCAAAAGCTTGTTGTGCGAGGCCCACAGAGGTCGGAACGTGCGACATGCCGATCACTTTGATGCGGTTGCGAAAACAATGGCGCAAGACCGAAAGCGCCATGGGTTGCACTTCGGGCTTCGCGCTAGGGCCGTAGTCAAACGAAATGAGCACCGTGCCGTTTTTCGCGCCCACGTCTTCGATGGTGTCGTAAAGTGCGCGCACATCTTTGGTGATGGGGATGGGCATCCGCACGGGCGCCAGCGAGGGAATGATGATGCCGAGCGCGACGAACGCGAAGATGATGCGGCGGTCGATATCGAGTAAAAACGTTTTCATTCTTCGCCTCCGCCGAGATACGAGCGTTCGATGCCAAAGATGATCCGCAACGCCGTTGCGACCGCGCCCAAGCTGACGCCGAGCAAGATGCCGCGCTTGACCGCCAAATTGGGCACGTCCATCATCCATTGGGCGAGGTCGGGCAATCTGTGGTAAATTTCCGCGCCGATGGGCACGCGACCGATCATCACGACGATGGCCGATACGAGCAGAATGGCCGCTTCGATGGTGCGTGCGCGAAAGGTGCGGTACGCCGCAGATGCGATGAAAAACGCGAGGATGGAAAACATGGTGGCATCGGCGGGCACTTGCACATGGGTGTACATCCAATCAAAAGGGCCTCCGCTCGCTTGGGATTCGAGCGGCCCCTGCCCGTCATTGTAGATCGCAAACAGGGTCATGACCGCAAAGCCCACGAACACGAGAAAACTGTATCCCCAGCCGGCGCGCTGCCGCCGCACGCGGCTCCAGTGCAGGCGCATCAGGCTGTAGATGCCCAACACCAGCGCGAAGGCGGCCACGATGCGGTCCCACTTGGTCAATTCCCGTTCGAGACTTTCCGCTGCGCTGTGTGGAATGTAAAAACAGAGGATGCCGATGATGCCCATGACAAAGGCGATGATCAGCGGGAGTGTGCGTCTGAGAAAAAGCATGAGAGGCTCCTGTCAATACGCCGAGAAAACGTGCGCGAGTGTCTGAAAGTCGAAGGCGGTCGCCAAAAGCGTGCCCAAGATCATGGCGATCAAGAGCACGGCTTTGCCGATGTCCTGCCCCTTGAGGCTGCCGAGCAATTTGGGTTCGCGGGAGAGATACGCACTCGCGGCGTAGAGTTCTTCGCCCATCAGCGTGTAGTCGCAGGTGGTGATGAAAAAGGGCAGTTGGGTGTAGGAATCCGTGCCCGCGATCTGAATCGCCCCGATAGACGCGCCGGTTTCGGCCAAGAGCAGGGATTCCGCATAGAAATAGCCCATCATAATATTGGTCGCGGGTCTGTCGCGCACCATCATGCCGTCGAGCGCGGCGGCATAGCTAAATTGCTCGGTGGCGACCATAAACACCATGTCCTCGGAATACGCGTCGGGCCGCCCGGCATTGAGATAGGATTCCTTGACGACCTCGCGGCTCACGGCGAGAACCACGGGGTCGTTGTTGGCGACGCGCAATTCCGTGTTAAATTCGGCGGTGCGATTCGCCACGCGCGCGAGCACGTTGATCGCCGCGATGGTCGAGACGCTGCCCATCGTCGCCAAGCCGTGGGCAAAGAGCACGGGCTTGCCCATTTCCGTGGCGCGGCCGAGGGCTTCGTCCAAGGCTTCGAGACCGGCGATGCGCCTGATGAAGAGGTCGCGCTTTTGGGCGAGGATGATGCCGCCCAAAATGATGAGCGAAAACACCGTGCCGATGGCAAAATTGTTTGCTTTGGCCCAGTTGAACAAATTTTCAAACGCGGTCGCAGACGCGATGCCCGAGGGCAAGATCTGCCCGGAAGGAAGATGGGTCTCGACCCGAACGTAATAGGGTTTGCCGTTTTCAATGGCGATCCGTTTTGAGGGATCCGCGGGATCGACGCATTCGGCGATTTTGGCGAAATGCGTTTGGAACGTTTCCTCGCCGTGCCCAAAGGTGCCCGGATCGCCAGCTTGCAAGTTGTTCGAGGGATCGATATCCGCGACGGGATGAAAAGGCCCATTTTCCGATTCGCCAACGGCGATTTTATAGACCGCCCCATCGGGAAGCGTCGCGCGCTTCCAGGTGACGGTGATGCTGCCGCCCGCGTCGCTGGGGGTATCCATCGCTCGCACCCCCATGGGTTGTTGCGCCTGCACCTGCGCCGCGCAAATCAGCAGAGCGCAAACGAAAAAACGATATCGCATATCGACCTCCCGTCATTCTTGAATCAACTCGACATTGGCGCGGGGCACGATGGCGCGGTCGCCATTTTCAAATTCGACTTCGAGCACGCGCACGCGGGTTTCGGATTCCACGGCTTGCAACTCGGGCGGCAGGGCCGCGACTTTGCCCACGCGACCAAAATGCGGCGCACGAATCGCCCGCAAGTGCGCCCCTTCCGCGAGGCCCAACTGCTCGGCTTTTTCAGCGCGGCGATCCGCGCCGGCTTCTGGTATGATGATTTCGGGCCGCAACACGCCTGCGCGGATCTGCGTGGCGCCCGAGAGCGAGGCTTCTCTGCCGTGGTTTTCGCGCAGAATGTCGAAGGTTTTGCGCGCCATCGCAATGGGGCCAAAGCCCTCGGTGACGATGACGCTGAGGCCGATATCCTCGGTGCCGGTGATGGCGACGCCCAAGTCGTAGCCGAGCAGATCGCGCAAATCCGCGTCGCGGATCCCGCCGCCGATGATGCCCACCGCGCCGGTTGCCCGCGCTTTGTCGATCACCTCGCGGGTCAGCAAATTGCCCCCGACGACGATTTTGCCCGCGCACTCGGCGTCGATCTGATCCGCGTGCAAGGTCTCATCCGGCTCGCTGGAGATGACGTGCAAGGTGCCCCAGGTTTCGCCGCCCACGCCGAAGATGCCCTGCACAAAAACGCCCGCGGTTTCGACGATGACGCCTTCGTCCGGCAAAATGTCGATCACATTGCCGTCGATGTAGGCCATGACCTGAACGGGCCGCGGCGGCGCGCGAAACAGGACTTGCCCCGTGATTTTGGAGATGTTTTCGAGCGTGCCGCCAATCGGGGCTTTGACTGTGGTTTTGAACCATTTGATGAAGGGCCGCGTCTCGGCGATGGGTTCGCCTGCCTCGACCGCGTCGCCTTCGCGCTTGAGCATGTAATTGGGCAATTCCTCGGGCGTGCAACTCAAGATGTTGACCAAATTGAGGGTGGTGACATTGCCGGGCAAGTCCGTGCGCGCGACGACCTGATCGCGCGTCACGCTATCGCCTTGTGCCACCACGACCTCGCCCTTGAGGGGCAGTTGTCGCTGGCGTTGAATCCGAGCGCGCCGCGTCACGCGAAGGCCGGGGGTGTATGCGTGTGCCATAAAGAGATTCCCGTTTGCTCGACCATCGGCCGAGAGTTTGACCACTGATGCCAAGCGGAAGTCTTGCGCCTTCTTTCGCGCAACGACCACGGCTTCTATCTAGTTCGTGAATGACGGTCATAAAGCCGTTTTTGTCTTCGTCGTTGATCTCAATGCCAGCAATGTTCTCCTTCTGAAGCCAGCCAGAATAGTAGATGATAACGTTGCGACCCGTAATCTCGAAAACTTCTTTGAGATAGCGACGGCGGATAACATCGTGTATGCCTTCGGCGGCATTGATCTCGTCGAGGAGTTGGTTCCAGTTAGGCATCGTTCTCCTTTGCCGTGTTGTTTTGAGTATCCGTTGGCTCGTGGCGGTGGGTCTTCTTCTCCAAGCACTGACCGATGGAACCTAAGTTGGCTAGCCGTTGAAAGCGACCCCTTTCCTCCGCAGTCTCCAAACCAAGTTGCCGGAAAACTTCGGAGATCGAGCGTTGCCTCTCGCATTTATCGTTCATTGCATGTCCTCCTTGTATTAGAGTGATATTGTTTACTACATGACTCGCGGTGATCTATTGCCAGAGTTCGTCCACCTGACATTCAAATTTGGGCAATAGGGGATCGCCCGAAATGGTTTGGGGATCGCGCAGACAAACGACCGCTTCATCCGGACGATAGATATAAACATTCCGCGCTTTGGGATCGATGAGCCAGCCGAGTTGCGCGCCATTGGCGATGTATTCCCGCATCTTGTTTTGCACGGTCTCGAGGCGATCGGTCCGCGATAGCAGTTCGACGACAAAATCGGGACAAATGGGGGCGAACTCCTCCTGTTCTTCTGCCGAGAGTGCGTCCCACCGCTCTTTGCGAATCCAAGCCAAATCCGGGGCGCGCACCGCGCCATTGGGAAGGGTGAAACCCGCAGATGAATCAAAGCCCAAACCCGTTTCATCGGATTGTAGCCACATGCCAAATTGGACCGCGAGCGTAAAATTGCGATGCCCGGATATGCTCCCCGTTGGCGGCATAATGATCAGATCTCCTTCGCGGGTGAGTTCCATTCTCAAATCGGGATTGGCGCGGCAGAATTGAAAAAACTCATGCCTGTCCATGCGTAAGGCCGCCCCAAAATGAAGCGTCAGGGCATTCTGTCTCGGTTGCAAGGCAACGACGGTCATGGCAAACCCCCCGAGTAAAGTGACGATGCCTTTCTGCATCAAAAAAAATTGGACATCTCATCCCATCGATCTGCAAAAAGCAACGATCCATGCCTCGTGCAGATCATGCGCGGTTCAGCAAACGCGCAACGCAATAGCCACACGTCCAATCAGCGCGACGCGCTCTCGATTTCTCTATTCGCGCTGTGATTTTAGCGTTCTGTCGAGGATATCGGTCTCAAACATGTCGCGTCTAACCGTCCGTTGTCAGTTATCAGTCCGCTTCGCCCAAGCGGTTCAGGGTTCCTCTGCTTGTTACAGACTTGGCTCGGGCTTATCCGAGGTCGGTCAAATTTAGGGTGAGAAGGGCGTCTTCATCGCGACCGAGAAAAGTGGCGATCCGATTTTTGTTTTGCAACAACAAGTCCGCAATTTGGGCGGTCCCAGCGTTTCCCACGGCGAGCCATATCACTTTTGGCGGATGCCCACAGAAGAAACTGAGTTGACGCAGATCCTCATCCTTTGACACGATTGCGAAGCCATGTTTGGCGGCATAGGTCCAAATGGCTGTATCGGGTTGGCTATCGAGCCTAACTTGCGCGACACTCACGGTGCCGGGAAAGGCTTCTTTGAGGCGTGCCACGAGCCGATGGCTGAGGTTTTCGTCGAGGAGGAGTTTCACACTGTAGGGCCGGAGTTATAGATCTCGGAAAAGTCCCGTGCCACTCGGATGTGCTGCGGTGTCAGCGTTGGGAAATCGACCAAAAGCTCATCCTCTGTCATCCCCCCGTCTAAGTATTCCAATACGTCATAGACCGTTATCCGGGTGCCTTTGAAACAGATCTTGCCGCCGCGAACACCCGGTCGGGGTTCGAGATAGTCTTCAAAGTACTTTTTGCGATACCTTGGGGCCTTCTCCTTTAGGCTGTTCCGTTCTTGAGTCGGTGCGGCTTTCCGAAGTCCGGCACCGTATCTGCGTATCCTCCGGGCAAAACCCGCGGCCTCCGCAATGTTGATCCACTTATCCTCATTGGTGACTACGACGTGGTCATCATCGGTTGAATACAGAAAGAAATCTATGTCTCCACTGTCGTTCTTATCGGGCAATAGCCCCTTTATCATGAGGCGGATCGAGTAGTGCTTGTACATCTGGGTGAAGCACGCCACCTTGAGAATAGCGGCGGCGAGTTCATTTGCCCTCTGTTTGGAAAATACATGCAGATCGTCTTTGTCCGCCTTGAGGAAGGCACGCATTTGGCAAGCGGATATAACTCGGGTAGCCAACTCTTCCGACTTCATCCCGCTGAGAAATTTCTCCCTCTCCCCGCTCCGCAGTTTAGGCACAGACGAAGACCGCTTTTTTGGATCCTCGGCATACCACTTCTGAAACTTGGGGATGTTCTCTTTCATCAGTGAGATGAGATCATCCACCCATTTTTGCTCGACCTTCTCGCGCCATGTCATCGCACGCGATATATTCAAGCTCCGCCGAACGCGAAGTTCGTCGTCCGGTACGCCGCTTTGAGCTTCCCCGAGGTTATCGGCTTTCGCCAAGACGTGAACAGCATCGGCAAAAGAGGGGACAGACTCTGCCAATTTGTAGCCAAATGCCATCGTCAAATGCGATTCGGGGTCCGGGAGTTCCTCTATCCCGTGATCGAGGATGGCGTTAGCCGCAGCCTTCCGGTCTGCAAACGATCTCTCATCGAGTTTGGATACCAACTCGAGGATCGAGATGGGCGAGTAAAAGAGCCGTTCTCCGGGCGACCGGATGTCCTCAATGCTGACCTTCTTCAATCCTATGTCGTAGAGTACATGCGTCTCGAGGATTACTTTCTTAGCCATGTTCTGCTCCCGTTCATCAAAAAAATAAATTTAGACCCCTGCCCCACCTAGCCGCCCGACGACCATTGCGACATTGCGGACTGCGCCGCGAAATTCAGCCTTATGTTGCGCGATCATATCAAGCTCCTTTCGGCGATTGCTCGGCTCCAACCGACATTAGACTATTATCCACGTTTTCATATACCCTGTCGATCTCTCGCTGGATTGCGAGCGTCAGCCCGAGGGCCGTCACCATCCGGCAGTAGGTGCGGATATCGTCGAGGCTCAAGCGGCGGTCTTTGCGGTCTTTCAACCACTTGTCGCAGACTTGGTAGCCGCCGATGCGATAGCCATAGACTTCCGGAGGCACGGGGCCAAAATAATGCGTTTTGCTGATGTGAACGCGCTGCGCGGTTGGGTCGTAGAAAAAGCCCTGTGCCTTTGTGCGTGCGACCAACGGATCGCCTTGGCCCTCAAAGCGGCAGGCGGGCGGGTCGAGCTCCTGCGACTTGAGCAGATGCAGGCCGACCAATCGCGCACCGAGTTCGGCGAGTTTGGCGAACAACGCGCTGTCCTTTGTGAACGGGATGCGCGGGAAATCGATCCGCAGGAACTCGGCGTATTTCTCGCGGTACGCAGGCGCGTGCAAGATCGCATACGTGTAGAAGAAAATATCCTCGGGCGAGGGCCCGTGACCATGTGCCTCCGCGAGTACCGCGAGCAACTTGGGACTCAGATTCGGCTGACGCTCGAACGATTCGCGTTGCGCGAAAAGGTCGTCGCGGTCAGCGGTGGGATAGAGGTAGAGGGGGAAGAGGTAAGCCCCGCCTTTGTTGCTGAGGGTAGTGCGAAAATCGGTTATGTGCTGGGTAGGGATTACGTGATTGAAGATACCTTCTGCCACCTGTCGGACTGTGATTAGACCTATGTTGTTGCTGTCTAGCAGCATGTGGCGCATGACTTCGGAACGGGGCCTACAGATAAATCCCCGTGACCGACCCGTGTAGTAGGTGCGGCGGATGTCAAAGGGCCGATAAAGAATCGGGACCACATTCTCGTGTGTTGGGCCGGAATCCCGCAAGTCCCTCTGGGCCAATGTCACTTTCCAATCTCGTGAATCCCTGCCCAATGAGTAGCCCTCTCGCGCCAACTCCGGCTCCATCCCCGAAAACGCACGCACTACATTCCACGCTTCTTCTTTTGACCAGCGAATCGCCAAGCTATCGCGGGCGGTTACAATGCCGACGCTGTTGACCGGGTATATCTCGGGAACAGCCATAAACTGGCGATATTCGGCTTCAAGCGTGGCGTCATGTGGCAAAAATAAATAGAACGGCGACGCGGGATTTATCTGTTGCCAATCGGTGGCGCCGAGGTCGTGGGCGTCCAGCCATTCATATTTGCGCTCTCTCGTTCCGTAGCAATCGGCGTGGTGGATGGTGGCGTCTGCATGTTGGCCGCCGCGCTTGACGAAAAAGGCAATCGCCACGCCTTGCTGAATATCGAAGACATTTTGATCGGGACTGCCATCCGGGGCGGTCTCGCGTTTGAGCGAATTGCCGTGCAAGTCGAGGATGTAAATGTCGTCAAAGGTCTGCATCAGACTGCGGCGCATCCCGCGAAACGTCGGATTGTCGAGGTAGCTGTGGTTGGTAATCATCCCCACGACGCCCTGACCTGCCTGCTCAATTTTCCACTGTGCGAAACGCAGGAACTTGACGTAATCATCTTGCAACCATTTCAGATTTCTCTCCCCCAACGGCTCACCATTCACTTGCTTGTAATCGTCGATCAATCTCCGTATCCAATCGCCCGTATTGCTCGAATGCCCCGAATAAGGCGGATTGCCGAGGATGAGCAAAATCGGCGTCTGCTTTTTGACCGCGCCAGCCAAACGGGATTCCTCTGCCAATGCGGACAGGCCGGGCAACCGGCTTTGCTCCAATTCCTCCACGTCGAGCGTGTTTGTAAGATAAAAGGGCACCCGCTCGTCATCGGCGAGGCGGTGGCCGAGTTCTTCCAAGAAGAAACTCATTTTGAGATGGCCTACTGCATAGGGGGCCATCATCAACTCGAGCGCGTAGAAATTCTCGAGGATATGCCGACGGATGAAGTCCTCCCGCCCACCGCTGCCGTATTTCGCCTCGAACTCGGCGACCGCCTGCTGCGCCGCACGGGCGACAAATGTCATCGTCCCCGCCGCAGGATCGAGCAGGGTAACGCCATCCGAGGCGAGGCCATCGCGTTTGTCAAATTCCGTCTTGAGAAGGCCATTTAGAGAACGCACGATGTAACCCACCACCGGCTCCGGCGTGTAATAGACGCCTCGCCGCTCGCGCTCGTCGGGATCGTATTGCGCCAGAAAGGTCTCGTAAAAATGCACGATGGGATCGCCGCCCTTGCCCTCGCGGTAGTAGCTATCGAGAATGCCCGGCGCGTCGGCCACGGCCAGCACCTCGGCCAGATCATCCACGCACCACGCCAGCGGCTTGGGCAATTCTTCGAGCGAGATGTAGCGAAACAGGGCGCGCAAGACGCCGATGGTGTGTGGGATATTGTCAAACGCGACGCGGCGGTTGAAGCCATCCCCAGCGCGTGTGCGAGCGGCAAAGAGGCCGTAGGCTATCGTCTGCGCGAACAGGTCGGCGAAATCGTCCGTCGTCAGCGATCCGATGAGATACGTCTGAAACGCCTTGAAGAAATCGGAGAGCATCCCGGGCGCGTTCCGTTCCCGCTCAAATTGCTCGCCGATCACAACGCGGAGCAGGCGCGTGCGCTTTGCCAGTTCAACGGCGAGGGATTCGGCGGTGAATGTCGGGGGCAACGCAAAGTCGAGAAAGTGGTCGAGAAGCGCGGCGAGGTCATTTTGATTTTCCAGCGGCGGCGTTGTGCCCAGCGCGTTGAGCACCAAGGGCCGCCCGACGCGGACCGTCTGAACGCGCTCGCCATCGCGATACAGGCGAAACTCGAGGAAATTGGTGAGGATGAGATTGGGGAATGTGGCGCGATAACGCTGGAGTTGTTCGGAGTTTTCGACGATGTCCAGCCGCTCCTCGGTCGGCTTCTTGGCCTCGACATAGCCGACGATGCGATCCCTGCCGTTCCACAGCCGGAAGTCCGGGTTGCCGCCCTCGGTCCGCTTGGGCAATGTGGTGACGTGTACGTGCGTCCGCCCGGTGGCGCGTGCCGTTTCCGCGAGCATATCCGCGAGTGCTGGATAAAAACTCTCCTCCCGCGCATCGCCTTGCCGGGCGACAGCGGTCAGGGCGTTCAGATACGTTGAGAAGATGGATTTTTGGTTCATGGCGTTATCTTTTGCAACTGTTGCGACAGACCGCGGTGGCAACGAAACGATCTCGTGACCGCTTTTCTTTTGTTGCTCGCGGGCAGCGCGGCAGATCGCTTTGATGTCGTGATGAAATTTTGCTGCGTACACCTGACGGTTGCGGCGAATTTCTTCTACGATGGTATCGCGCCACATGAGGTTATCCCTTCATGAGTTCTTGGGGCGTACAGATTCTTGGCGGTTCATAACTGAACAATCGACAGATTCTCTCGATCTGAGGACATAGTATCGCATTGGCTATATGCGTACAGTTCCAAGTTAGCAGATATTCTATGCCATGAACAGTTGCAATCGCAATGTGCAAGGCGTCAACTTGCGCCTTTTCTGGCAAAGGCACCTGATGGATAAGCCCATCGGCTAAAGTTCCAACGGCTTCGGTGACATCGAGTTGCTGAATATCAGCGATCACATTCAAACGCTCTTTACTAGCAACTATATCTCCCTTTGCACATTCGTCAATGACAAATTGCGAAATAAAAATATCAAAGTTTTCGCGGCATTGGTTCCACCAATCACGGGTTAATCGCCGGTTTGCCGCTGTGATTGAATCATGGCTCGGTCGCGACGTGAGATAACCAATGATGCTGGTTTCGATGTAAACTGTGGAATTCATGGCGCAGTCACTTGGACATGCATCTCGCCGGTGGCGCGAGCATGTCCGCCAGTCATTGTTCTTGTTCTTAAATCCCTTGCCCTAATGCGACAATGATAACCATTTTTGCCGTAAAAGTCCTGTTAATTCTTTGAGCGCGTATCGACGAATCGGCGCGACGATCTGTCGGTGAACGGCTGTGCTGTTGTACTCCGTTCCGCACATTTGCGCGAAACTGACCGCTGACCGTTTCGCCGCTACGGGTTGCACGGACAGGCACATGGGCATCGCTCCTACACACCCTGCTCACCTCTCGCGCCTTGTATCTTCCGACAGGCACGGGGGCCTGTCCCTACGATTGCGTCTCCCGTCTGTTGTCTTTGTTGCTTACCCTCGCGCTGACCGCGTCCCTACGATTGCGATTGCTTTTCCCGTCTCCCGTCTCCCCATCTTTCCTCTCGCCTCTCGCCTCTCGCCTCTCGCCTCTCGCCTCTCGCCTCTCGCCTCTCGCCTCTCGCCTCTCGCGCCTTACCTCTCGCCTCTCCCGTCTCCCGTCTCCCCTCCTTTAGGATAAAGATCGAGAACCTCGCTCCATCGGCGCAGTTGATCCGCGCGTTGGGTGTGGTCGTCGGCAAAGTCTATCGGACGTCCGCGTCCGTCTAAGATCAGCCCGGCCGCGCCGCCTTTGACCGTGGCGGTCATTTCTCTGCCCGGCCCTGCGCCCGCGTCTATGTGGCGTTCGGGCCGCAAGGTGAGGCGCGCCTCCTCGTCCGCTCCGAGTGGGAAATGCAACAGGTCGCCCGCGTCGAGCGCGCCGGATTGCGCGCCGTCGGGCAAGTCGATTTCGTATTGGGCACAGGCCGCGCCGAGTTTGCCCTGCCCGATGGGCGCGATGCAGGTGCCGAGGTAAATGAGGCAGTCGCGTTCAAAAACCTGCGCAGCGGCGCGTTCATCCACCGATGAGAGCACGCCCAAGTGGGGCATCATGAAAATGCTGTCGACGGCCAGGCGCGTGATGCCCTCGGGCTGAAACGCGTCGATGAGCATGGCGGCGGTTTGCACGCGGCGCGGGGCGTGCGACAAGACCCCGCCGCTGCCGACGAGGAGGTCGAGGTCGCGCATTTTGATGAGGCTTTCCCCGCCTGCCGATTGGTCAAACACATCGGACAGGGTGCGCTCGGCCTGCACGCCTTTGAGGCCCACGGCCAAGGCGCGGTGCTGGACAAAGGCCAAGCGCAGGGCTTCGCGGGCAATGGCCTGTTCGACTTGCAATTCCTCGAGCAGGTGCGGAATCGTGGTCGGGCGGATCATTTTGTTTTTGATGCGGTCGCGCAAATCCGCTTCGTCCAAGCGAAAGGGCAGCCAGCGCATCACGGCATCGAGACCGGCTTCGGCGAGCACATTCGAGACGCTGTAGGACATGCCCAAGTTGGCGGAGACCGTGCGGTTGAAAATCCCGTCAAAAACGCTGAACACATCGGTGGTCGCGCCGCCGATATCCACGCCGACGACATCGATATTTTGGCGTTTGGCCGCGGTTTGCATCATCAGGCCAACCGCGCCGGGCGTGGGCATGATGGGCGCGTCTGTCATGGCGATGAGCTTGCGATACCCGGGCGCTTGTGCCATGACGTGTTCGAGAAAGAGGTCGTGGATGATGTGGCGCGCGGGGCCGAGGTTCTCCGCTTCGAGCTTGGGGCGGATGTTTTCCGCGATGGTCAGGGCGGTTTTATCGCCCAACGCGCGTTCGATTTCTGGGGCCGCATCCCGATTGCCCGCAAAAATGACGGGCAGTTGGTACCCGGATCCAAACCGGGGTTTGGGATCGGCGGCGGAGATAAATTCGGCGAGCTCGACGACGTGGGAGATCGTGCCCCCGTCCGTGCCGCCGGACAAGAGCACCATATCCGGGCGCAACTGGCGGATGCGTTCGATCTTTTCGTGCGGTTGCCGCCCGTCATTCGACGCGAGCACGTCCATGACGATCGCCCCTGCGCCGAGGGCGCACCGCTGCGCGCTTTCGCCGGTCATGGCCTCAATGACGCCTGCGACCATCATCTGCAAGCCGCCCCCCGCGCTGCTCGTGGAAATGTAGATATCCACGCCGCGGTTTCCGTCTGCCGGGGCGATGATGGTTTCGCCGTCGAGAATCTGCCTGCCCGAGAGTTCTTCCACCTCTTGGATCGCATTGAGCACCCCGCGCGTGACGTCTTCGTAAGGCGCTTCAACCGTCGTGGGGGCTTCGCCGCGATAGGTCTGGCGATAGCCCTCGTCCTTTTTTTCGATCAAAATGGCTTTGGTCGTGGTGCTGCCGCAATCGGTGGCGATGACGATGTCGAGTTTATCCATGGCGTTCGTTTTCCAAGGTTTCGATGTGGCGAATGAGACAGGGGATGCTTTCCCGCTTTTCGAGAAAGCGCGCGAAGCGGTCAAATTCCGCTGTTGAGGAAAAGATGATGGAGACAAAGGGCGACAAAAAAGCCAAAAATTGACTGCCAATGTAATTCAAGGGCCGCCCGGTTTCAAGCGCCATAATGGCCGGGGCCGCGAGTTTGCGCCCCGCGATAAAAGCCGCGACTTTTTCCGCGAGGGCCTCGTCGTCTTCGGTGATGGCACTGTCCGGCGGCGAGACCGCAAACGCGTGCGCGCAGTACTTTTTAAGGCGTGCGAGCGATGTATTGTCGGGCCACATGGCAAATCTCATCGGGATTTGTCGCGCGCAGGAATTGCCCGCGAAAGGGGTCGAGGCGATGCGGTTTGGCAAACGTGCTCAAGAAGACGCCGTTGGGATGGCGTACAACGCGGCGAAAATTCGTCCACGCATAATGGCGACTCACGCCCAAATGCGAAATGCCAACGCCCGTCTCGTCGAGGACGTAGCGAGTCGCAAAAAAATACCGGGCCATCGCAACGACGAGCAACGCGAGCGCGACAAACGCGAACGCACCACTTTGAAAACTCGCGCCCGCGATCAGCGAGACGCCCAAAATGATGACCGCGAGCGCAGCCGATTTCGCCACCGGCTCTTCGCGCAAGGGATGCGAGACCCAAGTCGCGGATCGCATAGCTTAGCTCCTCATGCCTCTCGCCACTGGCGGCGGAGGTGATGCGGTCAGCCGCTGTTTTTCGCCGGCCAATTTGCGAAAGTCGCACTCGACCTGATGCGCGTGGGGGCGTCGCCGGACAGGGATTCCTTAAATTCCACGCGATCGGATTCGCCGACCGCAATGATTTGCAACAGCTCTCTTTCGGTAAAACCCGGCATTGCGATGCCCCTTGTAAGCGCGGGCTAATATTTGTAATTCCATTCCTCGGTCGCGTATTTCTCGGCGATGAGGCGGTGGGTTTCGGCGCGTTCGGTTTCGCCGAGTGTCGCTTCGATCAGGTGGATGTCAAAGGTGTCTTGGATGCCCTGCTGGATGGCGGTGGCCGCAGTGTCAAAATCAACCGCGTCTGACAGGGCTTCTGAAAGCGAAATCGTGTGGCGGTCGAGTTCGCGGCGGAAGCGTTTTTGCAGGCCGGGCTTGTCGTCGGGCAGGAGGTCCGCGATGCGCTTGTGCTCGGCGCCGAGCAAGAGCGAGCCGTGTTGCAAGAGCGTGTTGCCGATGCGCTGTTGCGCGCTACCGATGAGTTTGCGGCCGTGGAATGCGACTTCGTATTGCGCGGTGCTGGTAAAACAGGGCGCGGTGAGGATTTTGCCGCGCGGCGAAGGCTGCGTTTGGCGGCGGGATTCAAAGGTCGCATCGACGCCGAGCAGGCGAACCCCCGCGAGCAGGCCCGCGCTGATTTTGCGATAGGCGTCGCCAATGCTGCCCCCCATCGCGGGATCGTCGGCCGCGCAGACCACGCTGTACGTCAGTTCATTCCAGTGCAAAACCGCGCGTCCACCGGTTGCACGGCGGACGATGTCGATGCCGCGCGCGCGAACTTTTTGGACGTCGATCTCGCGCGTGACGCGCTGGGCATACCCAAACGAGACCGCGGGCGGCTGCCACCCGTAAACGCGAACCGCGGGCCGCGCGCCTCGGGCAACGGCGCGCACGAGGGCCTCGTCTGCGGCCATATTAAAAAAGGCGTTTCCATACGCGGTATTGAGGAAACGCCATGTCGGGGAGGTGCGATGTGTCACGTCAGTGCAAGCCCAAGTGTTTGAGCGCGTCTTTGGCGGCCATCTGTTGCGCTTCCTTCTTGTTGCGCCCTTGTCCTTCGCCCAATCGGTCGCCCTGAATGGTGACTTCGATGGAAAATATTTTTTGGTGATCGGGCCCCTCTTCCGAGATGGGCGAGTAGCGCGGATGGCCGTGCCCCATGCTTTGGGCGTGTTCGAGAAGCAGGCTTTTGAAATTGAGATAATTGCCATCGGCTAAAATTTTCTCCAAATCGATCAGGATCACGCGCTCGACAAATGCGCGGGCCACTTCCAATCCCCCGTCGAGGTAAATCGCGCCCAAGAGGGCTTCAAACGCATCGCCGATGATCGACGCGCGCTGCCGCCCGCCCGAGGCGATTTCCTCTTTGCTCAAAAAGAGGTATTCGCCGAGGCGCATGCCGCGCCCCTTTTCGGCGAGGATCACTTTGCTGACGAGCAGGGATTTGATTTGCGTGAGCTCGCCCTCGCGCTTGTTCTCGAACCGGTCGAAGAGGTGTTCCGTCACGATGAGGTCGAGCACGGCGTCGCCCAAAAACTCCAAGCGTTCATTGGAGGCGATGCCGCCTTCCCGATTCACATAGACATAAGACCGGTGTTTGAGGGCTTGTTCGAGCAAGGCGGTGTTGGAAAAAGTATAGCCGAGTTTGCTTTGCAGTTCTTCTTGAGAACGCGTTCTGTCGCCGATGGACCAGCGTTTGATCGTTTGCAAGACGCTTCCGAGTCGAATGATGCTTCCCCCTCTCAATGCGCGCAACACAAGGGCCTCACCCGGTTTCAAATTTACGCAGGACGATGACCGCGTTGTGGCCGCCAAAGCCAAAGGAATTGTTGATGGCGACGGCGATGGGCATTTCCCGCGCCTGGTTGGGCACGTAGTCGAGATCGCATTCCGGGTCGGGCGTTTCGTAATTGATGGTGGGCGGCGCTACGCCGTGGTGAATCGCCAAGGCGGCCGCGATCGTTTCAATCGCGCCCGACGCGCCCAATAAGTGCCCGGTCATGGATTTGGTGGAACTGACCGCGAGCTTTTTCGCATGGTCGCCAAAAACGGCTTTGATGGCCGCGGTTTCTCCCGGATCGCCCACGGGCGTGGAGGTGCCGTGCGCGTTGATGTAGGACACGTCCTCCGGATCGATCCGCGCTTGGCGCAACGCACGTCTGATGGCACGCGCGCCGCCCTCGCCGCCGGGCGCCATATCGGTGATGTGATGCGCGTCGCCGGTATAACCCGCGCCCACCACTTCGGCGTAGATCGCGGCGCCGCGCTGTTTCGCGCGCTCGAGGTCTTCCAAGACCAAACCGCCCGCGCCCTCGCCGATGACAAACCCATCGCGGTCCGCATCGAAGGGCCTGCTCGCGCGTTCTGGCGCGTCGTTGCGCGTCGAAAGCGTCCGCGCCGAGGCAAACCCGCCCACGGCCATCGGCGTAATGGCGGCTTCGGCGCCTCCGGTGATCATCACATCGGCCTCGTCGTCCCAAATTTCCCGGGCCGCCTGGCCAATGGCATGGGCTGCCGACGCGCAAGCGGTGACGATGGTGTAGTTGGGCCCCTTGGCACCCAAGTGAATGGACACCTGACCCGCGGACATGTCGGGAATCATCATCGGCACAAAAAGCGGGCTGATGCGGCGCGGCCCTCCGTTGCGGTACGCGTCGTGCTGGTCTTCAAAGGTTTTGATGCCCCCAATGCCGGAGCCAAAAACGACCCCGACGCGGTCGGCCCGTTCGGCGCCGAGGTCGAGACCGGCGTTTTCGACGGCTTGAACGGACGCGGCAATGGCGTATTGCGTGAAGAGATCCATGCGCCGCGCACTTCGCCGATCCATGCCGTAGGCCGAGGGATCGAAGCCCTCGACTTCGGCGGCGAAGCGCACGCGAAAATCAGAGGCGTCAAATTTTGTGATGGGGCCAACGCCGGTTTGCCCGTTGCACAAGGCGTCCCAATAGCTCTTTGTGGTCTTGCCATTGGGCGCGAGCGCGCCGAGTCCCGTGATGACCGCTCTGCGTTGTCTGTCCACGAATGACCTCCTGAAAGCCCGAGCCCGATCTCCGAGCCTCCAGTTCCAAATCAATCCAGATGTTCTGCCAAATACTTCATGGCATCGCCGACGGTTTCGAGCTTTTCGGCGGCTTCATCCGGGATTTCCATGTCGAATTCCTCTTCAAATGCCATGACCAGCTCGACCGTGTCGAGCGAGTCCGCGCCCAAATCGTCGATGAAATGGGCGTCTGGATGGACGCTGTCGGCATCCACGCCGAGTTGGTCCACGATCAGATCCGTGACTTTTTGTTGAATGTCATCGGTCATGTCGATCCTCCTTAAAAAAATAAAGCGGTGATTAGATTGCCATGCCGCCATCGACAACGAGGACTTGCCCGGTGATGTAGGCCGCGTCGTCAGAGGCGAGAAAGGCCACGGCAGCCGCGATGTCTTCGGGCCTGCCGAGTTTGCCCAGTGGAATTTGCGCGAGCAGTTGTTCGCGCATTTTTGCGTCGATTTTGTCGGTCATGTCCGTGGGGATGAACCCGGGCGCGACTGCGTTGGCCGTAATATTGCGGCTCGCCAATTCTCTGGCAACCGATTTGGTCAAGCCGATGAGTCCGGATTTGGATGCGGCGTAGTTGGCTTGCCCGGCATTGCCCGTCAGGCCCACGACCGACGAGACGTTGATGATGCGACCCGCGCGCGCTTTCATCATCGGACGAACGACAGCTTTGATGCCGTGGTACGCGCCTTTGAGGTTGACGTCGAGCACCGCATCCCACTCGTCTTCTTTCATCCGCATCAACAAATTGTCGCGCGTGACGCCCGCGTTGTTGACGAGTATGTCGATTTTGCCCCACGCATCGAGGACGGTTTTGACGAGCTCATCCACCGATTCGGCGCTGGACACATCGGTTTGTCGCGCGATGGCCTCGCGACCCCGTGCGCGAATTTTTTGGGCCACGGCCTCGGCCGCTTCGGCACTTTGGCTCGCGCACAAGGCGACATGCGCCCCCTCGCGCGCAAGGCGCAGGGCAATGGCCTTTCCAATGCCGCGAGAGCCGCCTGTTACGAGGGCCGTTTTGTCGTTGAGTCGATTCATAGTGGTCAATCCCAAAAGGCGGGAGAGGCGAGACGGAAGAAGTGAGAAGACCCAGCCACCCAAAAGGCGCGAGATAGCGTAGGCGGGAGGGCTTACCCATTTGTACCGACTAATTACTCCGTAAATTAAATGATACCAAGCTCCGATCATTGTAGGCTAACGCCTGGGCGCGATCCTTTCGAGATTATTTCCCGCCTTTTGCTTCGCTTCTTGCAGTTGTTTATACCGCTTTAGAAATTCGTCGTGTGCTCGTTTTACCATGTCGAGTAAGTCTATGTACCTTCTGACGTAGATTTGCGAATTTGCTAAATGTCGCCTTTTCCCTCTCACTTCATACGTGTCGACCAAATCTCCGCAGAGGAGATAACCCGTGACGGTCTCATATTGATAATCGGGATCCGTTGTCCGCTGGATGTAATCCTGCATGAAGCTAACATATCTTTCTATTTGGTTGAGTTCTTTCACGGAAGCCTTCGACTGCGAGCGTTTGATTTCCACGGCGACTAAGTTCGTGCCTTCTCGTACACAGAGGAAATCGATGCGTCTGTCGCTTTCCAGTGTGTCGATCGCTTCCGGGAATTTGTCGCGCAGTAGGTCGCTATATCTCACCTCGTCATCTACCAATGTCCAACGCGGGTCGATCACCCAGGGAAATTCCTTTAAGAAGTTGTGGAGCGTCGGCACTTCCAACGCATTGTTTTTAATCAGTTTTTGAAGTTTTTCAATGGTCGTGATTCGCCCTCGTGTCACCCTCGCCATTTCTTTGGCTTCGACGATTTCCCATTCCCGAAACAAATTGAGGAGCTTTTCGGTGTCCTCAAAATCCGTTTCCGTCAAGTCTTCGGCGATCTCCCAAAAAGCATCAAACTCCAGAAAATCGAGGGACGTTTGGATGATGGATTCGTGTTCTGCAACCTCGGCAGTCGGATTCTTGGCAATCGCTTGGCGCACCATCTGGTCTGCCAACTTCAATGCCCGCTTATTGCCGATCTCCTTTGCTCGTTCTCGGAACTCGCCATAGAGGGCGTTTTCTTCCAACTGCCGTTCGTTATCTTTTTGGCGTTTCTTTGACCACTTACGAGCAATTTTGTTGACCTCTTTTTGCCCCCACTCCTTGAGAGCCGTATTCGCCTCCGTGTCCCACACCAATGAGTTTCGCGTCGTGCCGATCGTATCTTCTGTTTCGTCGACAAACTCGACGTGGAGTTCTCCGATGAGGTAGGAAAGCGCGAATTGTTGACCGACGACCGCGTCGAAAACAAATGGCTCTTGGACCAATTTCCCCCTCGCCATAAGAACGATCCCGCGGTCTATCCCATCGAGGTCCGGCGTCGTGCGATCGAGCGCGCCGATCCAACCCGATACGATCCAGCCCGTTTGGGGCTGGATTTCCACATTGTCGTATTTCCACAAATACGGCTCGCCATCCATGTCTTTGTCGAGTAAGGGTTGCAAGTCGCGGTCTTCGGGCGAGATCGGACGGCCGTTAATCGCGACCTCAAAGTTCTCTCGCGCTCCAATGACGGCGAATCGCCGGGCGAGCCCCCTGCGGATTCTCTGGATCGAAATGCTTCGGCTTTTGAATTTTGTGATGTGTCTAAGGACGATTTTGGTGCCTTTAGAAACCGTGCCCGTAGAAACCAATGGCGGAAACTCGATCTCGCGCTCATCGGCTTTTTTCAACAGCTCGTCGTAATTCATGCGAAAATGGCTGACTTCGTCGTCTTTCACACTTTCCACATCGATCTCTTTGGCGATGCCAAAGGCCGAGAATTTGCCGATGCCCTTTCTGCCCATGATTTTGCGATTGAAAGGAGGAGGCGTCTCGTCGGAGTGCTCAATTTCGCGGCGGTCTCGCCCGACGATGAGGTATTTGTCTCGCACATCCTCGTCTGACATGCCCATGCCATCGTCGCGGATGACGATTTTTGAGGTCTGTTCGTCAATCGGCTTTTCGGGAATCTCGATCTCGACTTTCGTCGCATTTGCATCCCAACCATTGGCGACGAGTTCGCCGATCACAGGCGGCAATGTCGAATACATCTGCAAGCCGAGGTGCTTAATGGTGCAGACATCGAACTCCATTTGATAGGGGTCTCGAGACGGATCTACGCCCGTGTTCATAACGCCCCTCCTTCCGTATCAACGCGAATTGACAATTGATTGGCCCAACTGTTCTGCGAGTTTCACCGGGACAGCATTGCCGATTTGACTGGAACAAGAGCCGAAAGAAGAACCGAAAAACTCGTAATCATCTCCAAAAGTTTGCAGGGCCGCGGCCTCGCGCAACGAAATGCCCCTGTCTTGCTCGGGGTGTATAAAGCGACCGCAATAGACATCCGTGCAGCGACACGTCAGCGTCGGACTCGGCGCGTCCCAAGCCATCCGCCCAAACACATCTCTATGGACATTGGGCTTTTTTTGATGGCACGGTAACAAAATAGAAGTGTCCGCTACATCCCGCCGGCTGCCGCCGTTTTTCGGGATGGCTACGACAATGCGTTTGTGGTGCGGTCGCAGTTTTCGCGCAACGTGATTTGGATACGCCTTTGATGCTTCGCCATCGGCTATCGCGGGGTACTTTTCGATGCACGCCCGCACGGTCGACACTCGGTTTGCCTCTGTCTGTGGGATGGGCAAGGAGATCGCCCCGTGTCTCGATGCCAAGAGAATGAATCGCTTTCGCGTTTGCGGGACGCCGAAATATTTGGCGTCGAGCAAATCCGCCGCTTCTGAGAATCCACATCGCCCTAAAACCGATAGAAATTCTCTGTAGATTTCTCTGCCGTAAGCGTTGTTCAAACCGGGGACGTTTTCGACAAAAATAAAATCAGGTGGGCATTTTTCGACGATTTTTGCAAAGTCCAAGAGGAGTATTTTTCGCTTGTCTTTGCCTTTTTGCCTGTTGAGCGTCGAGAAGGGTTGGCACGGCGTACACGCCGCGTACAGGGCGAGGTCTCGGGGCTGGATGCCGAGTTCTTCACGGAGTGCTTCGATTTCGATATCCTCGATGTCGCTGGCGATGAAACGACTGGGCGCGTTATTGTGCGTGTAGGTCTGTCGCAAGCGTTCGTCATTGTCCACGCCTGCGAGCACCGAGATACCCGCATTCAACAACCCCCGCGTTAAACCGCCCGCCCCACAAAAGAAATCGATGGCCTTAATCATGGCGTACCTCGCGGATATCCAACCCCTCCACTATCGCCGCTGTTTCCAAGCTCACCGCGATCACTTTGCCGATCAGGTTGGCGATGTACTGCGGATCGGCATCGCGGTTCGGGTCGTTGATGATGCCGCTGCGTTTGTCCTCTTTGACGCGGTATTGATCGATCACCCATTCCAACGCCGAGCGATTGCCGAGCCGATACTCAAACGCCTTCGGCGGAATCCCGTCGAGTGTCAAGAAATCGTTGTACTCGATCCGCGTTTTGTCTTTGGACAAGCGCATTTTCTCCACGCGCCAGTCGAGCGGTGCGTTCGGGTTTTCGATGAACGCGAGCCGATGTTCGGGCTGGTCTTCATAGCCGACGTGGATTTCTGCCAATCGCGCCCCCGCTTTGGCAAAGGCCCCAAAATCCGGGGCGTAAGGGATATGCGGCAGGTCGCGCTTGAGGTTGGCGCGGTAGCGCGTCCGATATTGCGGATGGTGGAGCAATCCGTAGATGTAATGGAAAATGTCCCACTTGCCTATCGCGCGGTCGCCGTAATGCGAGCGGAATTGTGCCAACGCCCAATCCGTGATGTTCTCGCGGCGATTCGTTCCGTCCTCGTCGTAGGTGTAGAAGGGGAAGCATTGCGAGCCACCTTGCGGTAGCAGATCGGGCAAATTGTCGGTCATCAGTGCGAACATCGACCACTCTTTCCCGACCTTGATCCATATCACCCGATTCTCAGTTTCTGTATTAGGCGTGGGGAATATGGATGGGAAAGCGTAAACGCGCTCGGCCATGAGTCTGTCAAAGTAGAGGTTTGACTTCGCAAACGGGCGATAGAGCGATGCTCGCACCTTTGCGTGCGAAAAATCAGCGTTTCGCCCTCGCTTTAAGTTTGCTTTCAGCGTTTCGCCCCATTTGATTTTCTCGTCATCATAAATCACAAAATCATCGACATCTCTATTTTTGTCTCCCAAACGCGCCCACTTGAACACCTGCTCATTGTAGAAGTCGATCATCCGTTTTATGTTTTCGGCGAGGGCGTCTCGGTTAAAGTTGTAAGCCCACGCATCGCGGTTGGTTTTGACGCCGCTACTAAAGGTCTTAAAAATCACATCTTCAACCTCGCCCTTCGCGGCCTTTGCTTCCTTGGTTCCCATCGGGATGAAGGTGTCAAACTCGGCGTCGAGTCCTTCCGTGAGCCAAGTGTGTCGCTGGTCTGGTTTAATCGCTTGCCACTCGACATTGTCGATGTGTTGTCGCGCGTTTAGGAAGTCGAATTTCCGTTTTTTGTTCCACAGGTCGTCGGTTCGGTGGTAAAAGATGCGGGCTGTTGTCGATGGATTTTGTTTTGATTTCACAAACAAACCGATGCTGACCCCGACCCGAATGCCGAACACATTGGCATCCGAGACCTTCAATCCCTTGCGAACATTCCCGCCCAAATCCAAAATGTAAATCGCGTCGAAATCGTCTGCCAAATGTTTCCGCATGCCGTCAAATGCTATGCCGTCGAGAAATCCGCTGTTTGTCACAAAGGCGACAATGCCTTCAGTGCCGATCCGGTCCGATGCCCAGCGGATCGCTTTGACGTAGGGATCGGCGAGGGCGTTTTTATTCGTGGCGTTGGACGCTTGCGAATACGTCTCCCGCACCCGCGCATCCATCGTCTCGTACTTCCGATTCTTGTTGTTGTCATTCTCGTTGACCTGCCCAACGTTGTAAGGCGGATTGCCGACGATCACAAACATGTCCGTTTTCTTCTGTCGTTCAACGCGCGCCGTGTTTTCCGCCGTGAACAGGGCAAGTTGGCGTTCCTCTGCCAGTTCAAACGTATCGACCAAGCACAGTCCCTCAAAGGATTGATAACTCCCCGTCGCCTCGTAGAACTCGTGCTCAATGTTCATGGACGCGATGTAGTAGGGCAACAGCATCACCTCGTTGCAGTGGAGTTCGGACGAGTACTTATCCTCCAGCGCGGTTCTGCGGATTTCGCGCATCATGCGGACGATGAAGTTGCCCGTGCCGACAAACGGGTCGATGATGTGGACGCCTGCGTCAGAGAGCGAGCGGTTGAACTCGGTCTGCAAAATTTGCTCAACGCTTTTCGCCATAAAATCGACAATCGGTTGCGGCGTATAGACGATGCCGTGCGTGTCGGCAACCGCCACGGAAAACCCCTGAAAAAACTGCTCATAGACCGTATTGAGGAAATGCTGTTTTTGGGAGAAATCGTCAATCGTCGCGGCCGTGCGTTCGATAGCGACATAGAAGCGGTTGAGACTGTCGAGAAAATCGCGGCGGTTAAACGATTGAGACGTGAGCGCGTCGATGACCTTCTCGATCTCGTGGGCAATGACATTGCGGCGCGTGAAATCGGGGTTGCTGAAGACGGTTCGGAAAATCCGCTCGGTCAACAGATGCTGAACGAGCATCTCCTCAACAGCGGCTTCGGACAGATTGGGATTGATGGACTGACGGCATTTTTCGTAGAAGTCCGCAAACGCCGTGGTGAAGCGGCGATTGGACTGCCGCTCCTGTTGGATCAACGCCGCCAGCCCGCGCCCGATGTCCGGCACTTTGTCCTTGAACTGCGCGACCGCCTCGTTCCATTCGTCAATCGCTGGAGGCTTGTGCGAGAAGAAGGACTCGAGCGTCTCGACGAGGCGCCTTTCATCGGTCAAATCCGCGTCGAGCACGGGCGCGTCATTCTGCCACAGAATCGCCCGGCGAGGCGTTTGGAACAGGATGTTGTCCCGCGGATAGCCCGCCGCGAACTTGCGCTCCACTTCGGCGTCGAGGTCGTCATCGATATCCTTTGCTTCCCAATAGCCGTGCGGCAAGTTGAACGCGTCGATCAACGCGCCATCGACGACGATCCGTTTGTTGCGGCGCAACGCGATGACATGCTCCGGTACGAGCGTCCAATCCACTTGCCGAGCGCACGATTCGAGCAGCGATTGAAACGCCGAGCGCACGGCGGTTTCATGCGTGACGCCGATCCGCCCGAATCGCCCGAGGGATTCGTAGTACGCCCTGATGGACTTGGGTTTGACATTAAGCATTGGCATTTTGACATCCATCTCTCGGCTTGTATCTTCGGACAGGCACGGGGGCCTGTCCCTACGATTGCGATTGCTTCTCACCTCTTCCGTCTCCCGTCTTGTATCTTCGGACAGGCACAGGGGCCTGTCCCTACGATTGCGATTGCCTCTCCCCTCTCCCGTCTTCCCTCTCCCGTCTTCCCGCCTCTTGCTTCTCCCCTCTCCCCTCTCCCGTCTCCCGTCTTCCCGCCTCTTCCCTCTCCCGTTTTCCCGCCTTCTCAATCGCTTCCCATGTGCCGGCTTCGCGGACGACAATTTTGCGGTCGATGCGGCGCATGAGGCCCTTGAGCACAGTGCCCGGCCCCACTTCGAGGGCGTGGGTGACGCCTTCGGCGGCGAGGCATTGCATGGATTCGGTCCAGCGAACCGGCGAAATGACTTGCTCGATCAGCAGATTTTTGAGCAGGTCGGGATCGCGTGTGGGTTTCGCCGTGACGTTGGGAATGATGGGGATTCGCGCACGGGCAAATGGCACATCGTCGAGGATATCGGTCAGCACGGCGAGGGCCGGGCGCATCAAGGCCGAGTGAAACGCGCCGCTCACGGGCAGGCGAACCGCGCGTT
Source organism: Candidatus Latescibacterota bacterium (assembly GCA_965242535.1). Lineage (GTDB taxonomy): Bacteria > Latescibacterota > UBA2968 > UBA2968 > UBA2968 > VXRD01. The sequence goes on along the minus strand of OZ251458.1, from coordinate 885,326 downwards.
TGGCCCCCAGCGCGCTGGCTTTTTCGAGTGCTTTTTTAACGGCGTTTTCCTCGCCGGACAGGACGACTTGCCCCGGGCAGTTGAAATTGGCGGTCGTCACGTGCCCGGACGAACGGAGATCGTCGCACAACCGGATCAACACATCGTCGTCGAGGCCGAGCACGGCCGCCATCGCGCCGGGTCGGGTTTTGCCCGCCACTTGCATGGCGTGTCCGCGAACGCCGACCACGCGAAAGCCATCTTCGACGCGCATCACGCCTGCCGCGACGAGTGCGGCGAGTTCGCCAACGCTGTGCCCCGCGACGAGATCGGGGCGCATCCCCAGGCGTTTGAGCACTTCGAGCGCGGCCAGGCTGTGGGCGAAAATGGCGGGTTGTGTGACGGCGGTTTGTTTGAGGGATTCGGCAGGGCCGTTGAAGCAAAACGATTTGACGTCATTGTCGAGCACCTCGTCGGCGAGGTCAAAAATTTGGCGCGCTTCTGCCGATGCCCTGTACAGGTCGTACCCCATGCCGACGAATTGCGACCCTTGTCCCGGAAATAGAAACGCTGTTTTGCCCATCTAATAAGCCCACGTAAGCAAGGCACTGCCCCAGGTGTATCCCGCACCGGCACTGGCGAGCAAGACATGGTCGCCGCGATGGATTCGGCCCTGTTCCGCGGCTTCGGACAGGCCGATGGGAATGGTGGCGGCCGAGGTGTTGGCGTAGCGGTCGATGTTGACCACCACGCGATCTTGGGGCAAATCCGTGCGTTTGACACACGCGTCGATGATGCGCTTGTTCGCCTGATGCGGCACGAAAAGCGCGATGTCTTTGCCGACGAGCCCATTGCGTTCGAGAATTTGAGCGGAAACCTCGGCCATTTTGGAAACGGCAAATTTGAAAACCTCGCGCCCGTCCTGATAGACGTAGTGCATTTTTTCGTCGACGGTCTCGCGAGACGCCGGATGCAGACTGCCGCCCGCGGGCTGACGCAAATAGGCCACGCCGCTGCCATCGGCATGGAGGATGAAATCCTTCAGCCCCAAACTCGGTTCGCCCGGTTCGAGCAACACCGCGCCCGCGCCATCGCCAAAGAGCACGCAGGTCTCGCGGTCCGCGTAATCCGTGATGCAACTCATCTTATCGGCGCCGATGACGACCACGCGCTTGTGCGTGCCCGTTTGAATAAATTGCGCCCCCACCACCAGCGCGTACACAAACCCACTGCAAGCCGCCGACAGATCGAAGGCCCACGCCTTTGTCGCGCCGATTTCGTTTTGCACCAAGCAGGCGGTCGACGGAAAGAACATGTCCGGGGTGATGGTCGCGACGATGATCAGGTCGAGGTCGCGCGCGTCGAGGCCCTTGCCGTGCAGAATGGATTCCAGCGATTTGAGGGCCATAAAAGACGTGCCCATTCCCTCGCCGAGGATGCGGCGTTCTTCGATGCCCGTGCGAGACGTGATCCACTCGTCGGATGTATCGACCATTTTCTCGAGGTCCGCATTGGTCAGCCGTCGGTCGGGGACGTAGTGCCCGACCCCGGTGATGGTGGCAGTCAATGGTTTGTCCATAAGCAAATCCGAAGATGGGTTATCCACGGGTCAGCACGCATTAAAATCCGGCGGTTTCGATCACTTCGCGCCCTTTGTAATACCCGCAATTGCCGCAGACGCGATGGGGTATTTTTTTCTGCCCGCAGTTGGGGCACTCGTTAAAGGCCGGGTGGCGCAACTTCCAGTTGGCGCGCCGCTTACCGGTGCGGGAACGCGAACTTTTTCGTTTGGGATTGGCCATTGGAGTTCCTTTTGGAGCGATTGGGGGTTAGCGGTTGACAAAAAATTTTGCGTTCAAAACGATCAAACTCAATACTCTGGAAATTAAGTTATTCTCAAATTTGATTTGATACGTACAAATCAGTACCTGAGTTGGTCGCTTTTCTAAAGCGTTTGGTCCTAAAGCATCGTGGGTTGCCTTCGATGCCTTCGGCGACCTACTTTTTTTCAACAGCAAAAAAAAGTAGGCAAAAAATGCCGCTCTCATGCGCCGAGGGGCTAGGCACAGCGCAAATCGCTTTTGTAATAGAACGACATGCGTTGGCCTGCCAAGGGGGTTGCAAAAGAGAAGTGCGTTGCGAGACGGACTTGCGCGCTGTGCGTGATGGCTTTGTTTGATGGGCTTTTGAGATGGCATGTTGGGCGATGGTTTATTTGATGTACGGCATCACGTCCATCACGTTCTTGAAAAATTGAAATTCATAATTATTTAATTTACAGAGTACTTAATTTTTCGATGTCTCGGTACCGGAACTCGCCTGCCGTTTTGAGGGTTGGCATAAATGTCGTGTCGTCCGCCATGCCTTTTCAAGTAACACCCTTCCGCAGTCAAGTGTTTAATGAGGTCTCTCCGCTTCAAGATATTTCCATCTCCAGTTCAGTAGAACTGAATTTTTTTACCGGTACCTGCATCGTCTCTCGCATCATAAGATCGTAAGCGTCTTTGATGTTTATTTTTAATTCTTGTAGGGTTTTTCCTTGGCTGAATACACCGGGGACTTCGCGGAGTTTCCCGACATACCAGCCGTCATCGATCCAAAAATCCAGCGTGAATCTTTTGAGCATAAGGCCTCCGCCATTTTCAATCTTTGAGCGCGCGCAGGGCGTCCCAGCGCGGATCGGGTTCGGTTTCGCGTTGGTGTTCCAACAAGTCGTGGGGGTCTCGGTCGTAGCGTTCGCAAGGGCCAGAGGGCGATGCCGCGCACGTTGGAATCATGGGCAATTCGAGCAAGATGTAGTCTTTCACCTCATCGCCCAAGTCGATTTCCCCGGGTTCTTCGTCGATCCAGATCAGCATTTCGTCGTCATCGTCGCCCATCACGCGACCTTTTTGGAAGACGAAGGTGTACGAGACATCGATGGGAAATGCGATGGGTTCCAGACAACGGGCGCATTCCGGACGCGCCAGACAAGTGGTTTGCCCCTTGGCCGAGAGGGACGCGCCGTATTTGTACACGACGAGGCGGGTGTCGATCGCGCCTTCGATGTGGGCGTCTTCACCGGTCAGGTGCAAGTCCGCGGGCGTTTCTTCAAACGCAAATTCGGTTTCGCCTTCGCGTATGTCTCGCAGGTCGATTTTCATGAGTCCGTTCCCAAACCCCACATTTAACGAAAAAAGAACGCCACTTCTCTATCCGCATTTTCCCGCGAATCCGAGGCGTGGACCGCGTTGTTTTGGATGTCGGTGGCGAAGTCTTTGCGGATCGTGCCCTCGGCGGCTTCGGCGGGATCGGTGCTGCCGATGGTTTCGCGCAAGAATGAGACAGCATTGTCGCGCTCGAGGACCATCGGCACGCAGGGGCCGGAGGTCATAAAATCGAGCAGGGCATCGTAAAAGGGCCGGTGGCGATGTACCGCGTAAAACTCGGCGGCGCTCGCTCGCGTGAGGCAAAGCATTTTCAGCTCGGCGACCCGAAAGTGCTTCGCTTCCAATCGGCGGATGATTTCGCCGATGACATTTCGGGCGACCGCATCGGGTTTGACGATGAGCAGGGTGCGTTCCATAGTTGTAAAATCCGCGTAAAAATACGGCGCGTATCGGCGTCAAGAAGTGGACAAGATAGGATTTGCCCTTTTTTTTGTCAACCCCATTTTTGGCGAGGATGGCCCCTCATCCCCGTGCGAGAAAGCGGTTGACACCCGTCTTATGGACGCCTTTAATTAGGGCGCTTTTGGACGCGGGTTTTCGTTCTCCATCCCCCCATTGTCGGAGTTTTTTCATGAGCGTCGTCATTCCATTTTTGAGCCGCAAGGTGCTGTTTGTCACGGGTGCAACGGGTTTTTTGGGCAAGGGCACGGTGGAAAAAATTCTCCGCCACGCGCCGGATGTGGGGCGCATCTACCTCATGGTGCGGCCGCAAAGCCGAGGGGCGGGCAAGCCCATCAGCGCAGACGAACGCCTCGAGCGCGAGGTGTTGCAATCCAGTGCGTTTGCGCGATTGCGCGAAAAACTCGGCGAGCGATTCGGCGAGGTGATGCGCGAAAAACTCGTGGCCGTGCCGAGCGATTTGGCAAAAGACCGCTTGGGTATGGATGCGGAGACCTACGGGCGGTTGACCCGCGAAGTCGATATCGTGATCAACAGCGCGGCCACGGTGGTTTTCGACGAGCCGATCGATCGCGCGCTGGCGCAAAATACCCTGGGCGCGATGCGGATTGTCGAATTTGCCAAGGCGTGCCGCAACGCGGTGCTCGTCCACGTTTCGACCGCCTATGTCAACGGCAGGCAAAAGGGGATCATTTCCGAAGACGCGCCCATACCCGATCAAACCGTGGCGCACCTAATGGGCAATGGTCGCGCGCCCAACTACGATTTGGATTCGGAGATCGAGGGCATTTTGGCATACGGCGAGGAGATCGAGGCCGCGTCTCGGCATCCCGACCGATTCGCCGAATTTACGCGCTTGCTCGACAAAAAGGACAGGGGCAAGCGCGTGACCGCACACAGGCGCGAACACCAACTCGAGGCCTTGCGCCAGCGCTGGGCGCGAGAACGCCTGGTGGCGCGGGGCATGCAGCGCGGTCGCGAGTTGGGCTGGCACGACAGCTATTCTTTTACCAAGGCGATGGGCGAGCAGATGATCGCCAAAATGCGGGGCGCGTTGCCGACGGTCATCATCCGGCCGTCGATTATCGAAAGCAGTTTGTCCGACCCGGAGCCCGGCTGGATAGAGGGGCTAAAGGTGGCGGATCCGATCATCTCCCACTACGGCAAGGGGCGGTTGACGGATTTCCCCGCGCGCCCAGAAACGATTTTGGATCTCATTCCCGTGGATATCATCGTCAATGTGATCATCGGGGTTTTGCCCACGATCAACGCCGCGTCCGATTTGAAGGTCTATCACGTCACCACAGGCGCGCGCAATCCCGTGACCTTGGGCGAGGTCGTCCAGTACGTCCACGAGTATTTTGTGAAAAATCCCATGCGCGACCGGCAGGGCAACCCCATCGCGGTGGCGCCTTGGACCTATCCCACGCTGCCGCAGTTCCGCCGCAAGTTGCGCTATCGCTATCTGTTGCCCATCAAGATGGCGCAGTGGGCCCTCAACCGCGTGCCGATCATCGACGTTTCCAAAAGGAAACGCCACTTGTCCATCCTAAACGCCACGCTGGAAAATACCCTGTCCCTCGCCGATATTTACACGTCTTATATGTTTCTCGACTGCGTGTTTCAAAACGAGAACATGACCCGCCTGTTCGACGACATGGACGATGAGGACCGAGAAATTTTCAACTGCGATATCTCGCGTATTGATTGGCGGGCTTACGTCAAAGACATCCACATCCCCGGCTTGCAACGCCACGTGCTCAAAACGGATGTGGGAAAGGGAAGTTGATCGCCATGCGGACCCGCGACAAATCAGACCTGCGCCCCCTGCACGAAACCCTGCTCGACGACCCGGAGCAGCTGTCGGCGATTTACGACCAGGCCGTGCAACGCATGATCGACGCCGTCGGGCACGATGGCTATTTTGACGAGTTTGACGCGCCGGTTGTCTGGCCGAAAACCCAGCGCGGGGCCATGGATCTGAAGGCATTGCAATTTCGCGTGCAAATCGTAGATGCGATTTTTCGCGGCCTGCCCGCAATTCGCGATGAACGGCTGATCGAGGCGTATCGCCCATTCGCCGAGTTGTTGCCGCAATACCACGCGGGCAGCCAGATGTATTTGCAACTCAAGGCGCGATTCGTCTCGCGCGGCCATGGCGATGCGCGAGATTTTTTGACCTTATACCAATCCCTGTACTTAAAGGCGCTCTCCGAGGAGGAGTTGCACGCGCCCGAGGCGGTGGAGGAGGCCCTCGCGCATGTCCATATCACGCAAGTGCCGATGTCGCACGCGCGCGCAGTCGCCGAGGCCCTCGGCGATGTGGTGCTCGACGATGACGCACGTTGGGCCGAGGAGTACACGTGCGATACAGAGGGCGGGCGCGTGACGGGCAGGTTGCGCGATTTGTTGCAAGATGTCGCACAGCGCACCCTCAATTTGATCGCGGCCGGGGGCTTGCTGGCAACGCGCTACAATTATCTGACGAATTTCGGCTGGTTCGGGGTATCCGTGTGGAAGGTCATCGTCGATGCCGAGGTGGCGTTGGCGCGGTTGCGCGGCGCGGTTGCCGAGTCCAGCTCGCAGGAGATCGCAGAGGACGTGGCACGCGCCCAGGCCTTGTTGATCGAATTTTTGTACGCCCATCAGGAAGACCCCACCAAGTTGCGGCCCAAGTCGTATTGGTACGGGCAGGAATACAGCTATTTGACGCGGGACATGATCGACCTGTCCGTTCAACTCATCCGCGCCGTCAACGCGCAAATCCAGCGCGCATCGCAAGGCGTTTCGCCCGTGCAAACGCCCCCGTTGTTGGCAAATGCGGCGCGCGGCCGGTTTTTGGAATATCCCGATGTCGGACGCGCCGCGCGATTTTCAAAATGGCAACGCAACCTGCGGTTTGCCAAGTGGATGGCGACTTCGCTTAGGACCGGGCGAAAAAAAAAGAAGTTGTTGCGCGGAGATGACGCCCCGATTCATCGCCGCGAAGCGGGATGGCGCGCATGGCTCGATTGGGGGCATCGCACGCTGGATATTTTCGATATTCGGGTCGAGGTGTTTATCGATCCCCAATTCAAAGCCGTCATGCGCGCACTGCGGGCCACCGGGGGAAATCAACGGCTCATCTTTTTGCCCACGCACCAGAGTTTGTTCGACCATCCGGTTTTGTACGAGGTCTTGCAGTCCCCCGCGTTTTTGGACGCGATGGGTTGGGACAGGCCCGAGCCGTGCGTGATTTTGGCGCGTACCGGGCTCGCGCGTTCGGGCATTAAGATCGGATCCAAACAGATCACGCAATTCGGGATGACGTCCGAGGCGTTCGACGAGATTTTGGAAACCGTGGATGGGTACGTGATGCTCGAGCGTTCCGGCGCCGCAGGACATACCACACAGCGCGTTGCCCACGCCTTGACCGAGCGACCGGGCGTGATTTACCCCATGGCGACGACCGCGGCCTTTGCCATTCAACAATTCCCGCTTCAGCACGGGGTATTTGCCCAACTGCCCCAAGACGTGGTGATCGTGCCCATCGCGTACCGCGGCCTGCACGCGCTGTGGCCCAAGTGCCCAAAGGGAAATATCGACATCAACCCAGGCCGAGTCGTCGTGTGGGTCTCCCCGCCCATGCTCGGCGAGACGGCCCTGTTGCCCAAAAGACGGTCATTGCGGATCCAATCCGAAGCCGCGGCCCTGTTCCAAGCCGTTCACATCGCCACCCTGCTCAACCCGGAAGAATCCCAAAAATAGCCATGTGGACGCGCCCTGTACGCCTTCCCCTTTTTATTTTTTTGAACGCGGGACATCATCCCTACACACTGCTCGCCTTTGAACGGACTATCGCCCGTTGTACCCCGCTCGTGCCTTGTCAGATCCCAAGTTGGCGACGCGCGTCGTCCTAAGCAATTACAAGAGCAGTCGTATATTAAACTCCAAAGTCCAAACCGCAGGAGTGTGGCATGGCTTACAAAACGCAATCGCGCGATACGAGTTTCAAAGTGGAACGCCTGCTCATCGAAGCGTATAGGCGCATGACGCCGCACGAGAAAGCCGAAAAAATATCCCGACTTTCTCAGGCGTGTACGGACCTCGCGGTTGCGGGCATTCGCAGTCGGTATCCCAACGCAGATGATCGGGAAATTCGCCTCCGCCTCGGCGCGTTGCGCTTGGATCGACAGACCATGATCGAGGCATTCGGCTGGGACCCCCACAAAGAGGGCTATTGACGTGCTCTCCGAACCCCTTTGCTTGGATTATCTCAACCACTGGGCGGAATCGGTAAATTTGTCGGATTTATTGCAACGGGCAAGAGCGGAATCGACGCCGTGAGATCAAAAACGATGGGATTACTCGACGAAAAAGTTGCGGTCATCACCGGGGGCGCGAGTGGCATTGGGCGCGCAACCGCTCGCCTCTTTGTGCGGGAAGGCGCGCGCGTGGTCATCGCGGATATTCGGGATGGGCGAGAACTCGCGCGAGAACTCGGTTCAGACGCCATCTTTCAACACACCGACGTCAGCAGGGAATCCGACGTCAAGGCGATGATCGACCGCGCCATCGCGCACTTTGGACGACTGGACTGCCTGTTTAACAACGCGGGATCCGGCGGCGTATCCGGCGGCGTCGAAACGACATCCATGCAGGGGTTTGACGACACGGTCGCGGTTCTCCTGCGCGGCGTGTTCATGGGCATCAAACACGCGGCGCCGGTCATGAAAAAACAGAAATCGGGTAGCATCATCAACACCGGCTCCGTCGCGGGCCTCCGCACGGGTTATGCCCCGCATGTGTACAGCGCGTGTAAAGCCGCGGTCATTCACCTGACCAAGACGACGGCTGTGGAACTGGGGCCGCACGAGGTGCGCGTCAACTGCATCTGCCCGGGCGGCATCGCCACCCCGATATTTGCCCCGGTCTTGGGCCTCGCGCCCGAGGAAGCGGACCGCGCCTATGCGATCATGACCAAAAAACTCGCCCGCGAACAACCCATCCAGCGCGCGGGCCAACCCGAAGATGTCGCACATGCGGCCCTCTATCTCGCCAGCGACCACGCCTCATTTGTCAGCGGTCACGCCCTCGTTGTGGACGGCGGCCTCATCGCAGGGAAACAATGGGCAGATGCTTGGACCGCAAGCCGAGAACTGCCTAAAAAAAAGAAATACTCCGAAAATTAAATGATACCAAATTTTGATCCGCACCTGCATGGCTCGCTTTTCTAAGAAGCCATCTAAAAACTCGGGCCGCCATTGAGAGCGTCGCAAAAACATTCGCTTTTCGCAGATTAAAACCCAAGAATAAGGGCCTTTATTCCCCCTTTCCTCCTAGGAAAGGGGGCTAGGGGGTTAGGTCCCAATAATTTTTAGATGGCTTCTAAAACGTTTGGTACTAAAAACATCGTGGGTTGCCTTTGATGCGTTGCCCTCGCCTGTGCCTACGGCGTGCGGCGACCTACTTTTTGTCAACAGAGAAGACGCGAATAAGCGTCTGAAGAAAAGTAGGCGAGCGGGGTACAACTGCCCCAGCAGTTCAATCGCTCCGTTGCACACACGACATGAGTCAGCCTGCAAGGTGGGTTGCAAAATGGATGTTGGTTGCGAGACGGACTTGCGCGCTGTGCGCGATGGCTTTCGTTGATGGGCTTTTGGGATGGCACGGTTGGCGATGGCTTATTTGAGGTACGGCATTACGTCCGTCAACTCTGAAAAAATTGAAATTCCGAATCATTTAATTTTTTGAGTAATTAGCCGACCATTTGTTTTATTCACCACTGCTTTTCACAAAGGAGTGAAACATGGTGAAGAAACTCTGTTGCATCGCCCTGGCGATTTTCGCGATCCCCGCGGTCGCGCTGTCGCAAAGTCGTCTGGATTTGACCGCGGTGAGCGCGAGGATCGAGCCTGAGATCGCGCAAATTCGGTCCCTCAATTTCGTCCGTCCGTTCACCGTGCGCTATCAGACAAGCGCGGAGATCCGCGCCTTCATCAATGCGGGCGCGGATGAGTTGCCGCAAAGCTATCGCCAAAATTACGATCGGATCATCCGCGCCATCGGGCTTCATCGCGGCGGAGATCCGGTCAGCATTGAGACGATCACAGGGGCCACGCAGGGCCAAGTCGCCGCCTATTACGATCCCGCAACCCGATCTATCAATTTCCCGCTCCGAACGTATTTCTTGGCGGAAATCTCGCCCATCATGGCTCATGAACTCGTACACGCGCTCCAGGACATGCACTTTGGGCTCGCCCGCATGCTCGACGCGGCGAACAGCGATCAACTGATCGCACAGCAGGCTCTGGTCGAAGGCGATGCGACGTTGGTCCAAACCCTTTGGGAGATCGCCGCCGAGGGGCAGACAGTATCAGATAACGTTCTCCAGATAGGCATAGACAGAGCTGCCAACACGAGTGTTGACGCAATCAAGCAAGGAGCCAAGAACTCGCTGTCCGATCCGCAGGCTGTCAAAGAGATCGAAAACACGCCCGACTTTTTTTGGGATCAGTTCATCACGGCTTATTATCGCGGGACGGCCTTTGTCTTTGCCCTGAAGCGACGCGGCGGTTGGCCCGCGGTGAATCGCGCGTTCGCCAACCCGCCATCGTCCTCGGAACACATCTTTCACCCGGACAAATACATCGCGGGGGAATCCCCCGCGGAGATCGCCCTTCCGGATTTGGCGGGCGAAACCTTTGCAGGCGATTGGGAATTGCTGGACATGGATACGCTGGGCGAGTTTGGCTTCCGACTCATCTTCAACGCCTTTGATATCGAGACCTCGCACGCCGCGGCCGCGGGCTGGCACGGCGATCAGTATGCGGTTTTCAAGCATCGGCAGGAGAATACTCCCGCGCTCGTCCTGTTCACGACTTGGGATACGGAACGGGACGCGACCGAGTTTATGACCGCGTACCAAAGTGTGCTCGACATCAAATTGCAGGGAGACGAGGATTTCAAGATCGATCGGCGCGGCACCGATGTCTTGATCGCGGAATCGCCTCGGGCTCTGGATCTCGATGCGTTATTCGCCTACGCTGAAAAGGTTCGAGCCGCGCCCGCATTGGCCCTCACGGTCTTCGATTTTGATGGCGATCTCACCATCGGTTTCGAGGACTTTCTCGTGTTCGCCTCGCACTATGGCCTGAGTCGTTCCGATCCGGATTTTGATCCGCGCTTCGATTTTGACGACGATGGCACGGTCGGCTTTTCGGGCTTTCTCAAATTCGCCGCCGCGTTTGGACAAACGATTGCCCCAACGCCCAACGCCAAACCCGCCGTCGCGATCGATCCCCGCTTTATCCACAGCGCGTTGGGATTCGTGCGGTGACGGCCCAACCCGTCCATCGTGGCGTGCAGGAACTCGACTGTCTCGCTTTCTCTGCATGACCTCGTACTCGATGCGTAGAAAATTGGGCGGTGACTCGCCACTGCCCGTCGCCTTTCACAAAGGAGTGAAACATGGTGAAGAAATTCTGTTGCATCGCCCTGGCGATTTTCGCGATCCCCGCGGTCGCACGGTCGCAAAATCTTCCGGATTTGGACTCGTTGAGCGCGAGGATTAAGCCAGAGGTTTCCGCGGCGCGATCCCTCGACTTTGATCCGTCGTTCGAGTTCGAGGTGCGTTATTATTCAGCCGCAGAGGTCGATACCTTCGACATCTCTGAGTTTTATCCGCAGGCGTATCTCGAAAACTACGATCTGATCATCCGCACGATCGGGCTTTATCGCGGTGCCCGCCCGCGCGGCAGTGAGACAATAACAGGGCCCCCGGATGCACCTCTTCCTATCTATTACGATCCCAATCCCGAAAACCGCTCTATCAACATCCCAATGAGGGAATACAACCCAGAGGAAGGGGAGGATCTCGCGTCGATCATGGCGCATGAACTCGCGCATGCGTTGCAAGACCAGCACTTTGGACTCGACAACCTGCTCATAGGCGCGAAGCATACTACGCGACAAAACTAAGAATCGGGTAAAAATCGCGCTTCTTTTAGGATTTTCAGACAGCGTTGGAATGTGCGTGCGTGGTCTTGAATATTCAAAAGGACATATTGCAGATAATCGAGTCCATATCGAAAGAGACTTTTCTCTTTTTTCTCATGGTTTTTTATTTTGAGCGGGGTGTGGTGGGCGCGCGCTTCGCCCATGAGATGGGCCCAACACACGGCGAGGGTCAAGAGCGCGATGAGTTTTTCGATGCGGTCGGCGTCGGTGAGATGGGTCTGTTCGAGATCAAAGCCTCGGCGTTTGAGGTTGGCAAAAAGGACTTCAATACTCCATCGTTTTTTATAGGTCTTGAGTGCGTCAATGCCTTGTGTGTTGCTGCCGACCATCACCCATTCCTCTGGGCATCGGATTGCCGATAAAGAGAGCGATTGTCCATAGACGCGCCCGGGTTTTGGCAAGGTCGTTTGCTGATTCAAGGTCAGATTGGCGAATCGTTTTTTCAATGGAATCGCTTTTTGTCCCGTTTCGAGGATCGCGTTTTCTTTGAGGCGAATGACAAAAGGCATGTTGTTTTCGGTCAACCACTTAAACCATTTTCGCCCAATAAATTCGCGGTCGGCCACCAAGGCGCGAATCTTACAGGTCTTGATGTGTTGACGGACCCGTTTCATGAGGTCTATGCGCTCTTGCGTGCTCGAGTTGCCCTTTTTGTGGAGCATCTTGAAGCAAATGGGAAACGCCATGTCTCGATAGAGGATGCCCACGGTCAGGAGATTGATCGACACCTTACCCAACGACCATTGGGTCCGGTCCATGGCGAGGATAAAATCCGATTTGACCGGTAAGAGATGCAGAATCAAGCCCGTTGCCCAATCTTCCGGTAGCGTGAACTCGGCGAAAAAACGTTGGATTCTGCGGTAGTTGGATTTTGGCTTCACTTTGCCATTGAGCGCATTGGCCAGTTTGGTCAAATTGACGGTCGTCACTTTCATCAAGGCCAAGAGAAAGGCCGAGAGGAAGGTCACCCGGGCTTTGTGCCAAGGAAAATGCGCTTGCAAGATGGGGTACAGTTGCATAACTTGATCCGACATAGACCTGTGCTTTCCGAGAAGGGGTGAGGGTTTTTGCGGATAACTTAAATCTAACTCTTTTTCAGATTTTGCACAGGTCTTTATTTTTTGTCGCGTAGTATGGGCGCGAAGAACAGCGATCAATTGATCGCTCGGCAATCTCTGGTCGAAGGCGGGGCAACGCTGGTCGAACTCCTCGTGGATAGCGCACGCGCTGGACAAAGTGTGCCGGATTCCAGACTACAGCAGGTCATAAACGATTCTATCAACGTGATGGCTTCCGAAGATGCTCCTCAGTTTTTGGTTGAGTCGCAGTACATCACGCCCTACTTGCGCGGCCGGGCTTTTGTCTTTGCCCTGAAGCAACACGGGGGCTGGGACGCGGTGAATCGCGCGTACGCCAACCCGCCATCGTCAACGGAACACATCTTTCACCCGGACAAATACATCGCGCGGGAATCGTTCGAGGAGATCGCCCTTCCGGCTTTGGCGGGCGAAACCTTTGCGGCCGATTGGGAATTGCTGGACATGGATACGCTGGGCGAACTCGGCTTCAGAAATATCTTCAACGCCTTTGATATCGAGACCTCGCACGCCGCGGCCGCGGGCTGGCATGGCGATCGGTATGCGGTTTTCAAGCATCGACGGGAAAATACCGCCGCGTTCGTCCTGTTCACGACTTGGGATACGGAATGGGACGCGACCGAGTTTATGACCGCGTACCAAAGTGTGCTCACCATCAAATTGCAGGGGACCGAGGATTTCAAGATCGATCAGCGCGGCACCGATGTCTTGATCGCGGAATCGCCTCGGGACCTCGATGCGTTATTCGCCTACGCTGAAAAGGTTCGATCCACGCTCGCCCTCCAAGTCTTTGATTTTAACGACGATCTCATCATCGACTTCGACGACTTTCTCACCTTCGCCAGGCACTTTGGGCGGATCAGTTCCGATCCGGATTTTGACCCGCGATTCGATTTTGACGGGGATGGCGTGGTCGGCTTTTTGGACTTTCTCAAATTCGCCGCCGCGTTTGGAAAAACGATTGCCCCAACGCCCAACGCCAAACCCGCCATCGCGATCGGTCCCCGCATTATTCACAACACGTTGGGATCTGTGCGGTAAAGCGAATTAAGCGTTGAGCACATCGCATCCTCCCTCTCGATGGCGTCCGTCGTTTTTTTTAGAAGCCATCTAAAAATTATTGGGACCTAACCCCCTAGCCCCCTTTCCTAGGAGGAAAGGGGGAATAAAGGCCCTTATTCTTGGGTTTTAATCTGCGAAAAGCGAATGTTTTTGCGACGCTCTCAATGGCGGCCCGAGTTTTTAGATGGCTTCTTAGGATAGCCGTTTTCAGCCCTTCGCCTCTTTTAACTTGCCCGCCTACCACAAATGGCTTATGTATAATCCCGTTGCGACTGGCGATAGGAGGATGGTGTGAGAGCATTGATTCAGCGGGTTTGCGGGGCGACGGTGCGCGTTGAAGGGCACGCCGTCGGGCAGATTGATCGCGGGCTTTTGATCTTGTTGGGCATTGACGTGGACGACACGCCGCAAGACCTGCGCTACGTCGCGGAGAAATGCGCGCATCTGCGAATTTTTGAAGACGCGCAGGGCAAGATGAACCTGTCCCTCATCGACGCGGGCGGGCAGGCATTGGTGGTCTCGCAATTCACGCTTTGCGCCGAGACGCGCAAAGGCCGCCGACCCAGTTTTAACCGGGCCGCGCCGCCGGACGGCGCCAAAGCCATGTACGAGCAATTCGTCCAGCGCGTGCGCGATTTGGGCATTCACGTGGAAACCGGCGTTTTTGGCGCGTACATGCAAGTCGAAATTCACAACGATGGCCCCGTGACCCTGATGATCGAATCCGAGCCATGAAAAAACTGATCCTCGCCTCTGCGTCGCCGAGGCGCGCAAGCCTGTTGCGCTTGTTGGACATGCCCTTTGAAATCGCGCCGAGCAATGTCGATGAAGCCCTCGACACGCCGTTGCCACCGGCCGAATACGTGCGCGAAATCGCAACGCGCAAAGCCCGCGCCGTCGCCCCTCGATTCGACCGCGCGCTCGTTTTGGGCGCGGATACGGTCGTGGCGATAGAAAACGCGATCCTCGGAAAACCGCGCGACGCGGACCACGCCCGCGACATGCTCGCGCAACTTTCGGGGAAAACCCATCGGGTCTATACGGGCCTGGCCCTGGCGGATGCGGATACGGGGCAGATCCTCACGGAAGTCGCGATCACCTCCGTCACTTTGCGCGCGCTCTCGCAACAAGACATTTCGCGCTACGTCGCCACGGGCGAATCCCTGGATAAGGCAGGCGCGTATGGGGCACAGGGCCGCGCATCCGCATTTATCCAAGCCGTGTCCGGTTGCTTCTACAATGTGGTGGGCCTGCCGCTCGCGCAATTTTGGACGCTTTATCACCGCTTGACCGGGCTATCGCCTTGGGCCGCCATCCCCGAACCCCGTTGAGAAAAATATTTTGCCATGGCCGATACAAAACGAGACATCGCCGAGTTGCTCAAAACGCAACGCGAAAATTTGGGTCTGAGCATCGACGAAATTCATGAGCGCACGCGGATCGATCCCGGGTTTCTGCGAGCATTTGAAGAGGGCAATTTCGACGTGTTGCCCCGCGCTTATGCACGCCTGTTTCTCAGGACTTATGCGCGAGAACTCGGCCTCGACGCGCGAGACATCCTCACTCGTTTTGAAACGATCATCGTGACGCCCCCCGCTCGCCCCAAGGTACAAGCCTCCTCAAAACACCGCTTGAACTTCCGCCTATCATCCCTCCTGCTGATCGCCTGCGTGTTCATCTTAGTGGCGATCATCGTCCTCAACATCGGGAAAAAAACAGAACCCACTGCCCCGCTCGAGACGACGACTTCTCCGCCCCCTGTTGCACAACCGCCTCCGGAGATACAACCCACACTGCGAGACAGCGCGCAACAAACAGACGATCCGACTTTGGCACAAAGCGATACGTTGCAAAGAACGCCATCGGAATCCGAAAACAGCGCGGCGTCTCCATCAGAGAATCGGGAGGCACCCTCGCCCGAATCAGAAAACGATGCAGGTGCGTCTCAATCAGAAAATCGGGAGATGCCAACGTCCGAATCCGAAAATAGCGCAGGGTCTCAAAGCGAGGATCGAGAGACGCTATCGCCTGCGCGGAGCGATACCTTGCAGAGGACGCCATCAGAATCAGAAAATAGTGCGGCATCCCAATCAGAAAATCGGGAGACACCAACGCCCGAATCTGAAAACGATGCAGGAGTGGCTCAATCAGAGAATCGGGAGGCATCATCGCCCGAATCAGAAAACAATGCGATTGCGGCTCAATCAGAGAATCGGGAGGCACCCTCGCCCGAATCAGAAAACAGCTCGGTTGCGTCTCAAAACGAGAATCGGGAGATGCCATCGCCCGAATCCGAAAACGATGCGGTTGCGGCTCAATCAGAGAATCGAGACACCCCATCGCCCGGGCGTGGTTTTGTGCCACCTGTGGTCGATGTGTTGACCACGTACAATTTGCCCCTCCCCGTCGTCATAGCCGACGACGACCTCATGATCCTTTCTTGTGTTGCCACCGAAACCACAACGCTATCCATCACTGCCGACGGCCGCGATCTCTTTGCCGGGATCTTGCCGGCTGGCAACGCACAACGCTGGCAGGCCCGCGATCAATTTCAGGTCTATGTGCCGCGCGCAGGCGCGATTTCGCTCTCCTTGCAGGACGCGCCCCTCGAATCTGCCAGCCCACCCGACCGCGGCCTTCGCCTGAATATCTCGCGCATCTCCATTCGCGTCGAAGAACTCGGCGAATAGCCCAACGCCTCATTTCCGACCTCATTCTATGGCGCATCCCTTTGCACAAATCGTCCCCTTGGGCACATCCCTCGACGCATTCACCTATCGCATTCCCGACGATCTGCAATGCGATCTGCAAACGGGTTGTCGCGTGCTCATCCCCTTTGGCGAACGCTGGGTCACGGGCATTGTCGTCGGCTTTTGCGAAACGTGCGACCTCGCGCCTGGAAGGATCAAGGCCATCGCCCACCTCCTCGATCCCTATCCTCTCATAACGCCCGCTTTGCTCGAGCTGTGTCGATGGGTGGCATCGTACTATTTGTGCAGCCTCGCCGAAGTGCTTTCCGCCGCGCTCCCCGCGGGCATCCATTTGGACAGCGGGCAGCATTTCGCCATGGATGAAGACTTTGACGCCGCGATCCTCGGCCTGCTTTCCCCGCGCCAGCGCGAAGTCGCAGCGATCCTGAACGACCTCGGCTCCGCGTCGATGCGCCAACTGCAAAACCGATTGGGCAAAACCGGGGTGCAGTCGGCGGTGCATGGCCTGTTGCAACGCGGCATCGCGCATGCGTTCCAAAAAATGTCCGCGCCAAAAGTAAAACCCAAAACCCAACGCATGGCCGCGCTCGTGCCCAGCGATCCGCGCTGGTTTGAGCTGGAATTGCCCGTTTTGGAAAAACGCGCGCCCCGCCAAGCGCAATGTATTCGCCGCCTGCACGCGGCAGAGTGCCCCCTGTCGGTCGCGCAACTGGCGGCCGAGGGGATTTCCTCGCGAGTGCTCAAGGGGTTGGGCGAGCGCAACATCGTTCGCTTTATCGACCGCGAAGTCGTGCGCGACCCCTATTCCCAGATCGATCTGCCCCCACCCGAACCCATCGCGCCCACGCCCCATCAAGCGCGGGCTATCGGCGCGATCTGCCAGCGCATCGATCAAAGCGCATTTCGCGTTCACCTCTTGCGCGGCGTGACCGGCAGCGGCAAGACACTCGTCTATATTCGCGCGGTGGCGCATGCTCTCGCGTCGGGCAAAGGCGCGATCGTCCTCGTCCCGGAAATCACCCTCACCCCGCAAACCGTGCGCCGGTTTCGCATCCATTTCGGCGACCGAGTCGCGGTCTTGCACAGCGCGTTGTCTCGCGGGGAACGCTACGATGCGTGGCGCGCGGTTCGCACGGGCAAACGCGCTGTCGTCATCGGCGCGCGGTCCGCTGTTTTTGCACCCGTCGAAAACCTGGGCTTGATCGTCATCGACGAAGAACACGACGCGTCCTACAAACAGGACGACCCAGCCCCGCGATACAATGCCCGCGATGTCGCCATCATGCGCGCCCGCCTGCAAAACCTGCCCATCGTACTCGGATCCGCGACCCCGTCCTTGGAATCGCATCACAACGCGCAGACCGAGAAATTCAGCGCGCTCACCTTGCCCGAGCGCGTGGACAGCCGCACCTTGCCCGCGATCACCCTCGTGGATATGCGCTATGAGGGCGGCGGCTTGTTTTCCCGCCCGCTTCGGGAAAAAATGCGCGAGCGCGTCAAAAAGGGGCAGCGCATTATTTTGCTCCAAAACAGACGCGGGTACGCGCCCGCGGTTCAGTGCGCGGACTGCGGGCAGAGCATCTCTTGCCATCACTGCCAAGTCACGCTGACCTATCACGCGGCCCGCCGCGCGATGCTGTGCCACTATTGCGGTTATACCGAGCCATTGCCCGCGTCTTGCCCGTCTTGCAACAGCGGCAATCTTCTCCTGCTCGGCGCGGGCACGCAGCGCGTTGAAGAAACCCTCGAGGCGCAATTTCCCGGGGCGCGCGTTTTGCGGATGGATGTGGATACGACGGGCCGCAAGGGCGCGCACGACCGCATCCTCGAGTGCTTTGCCCAAGGCGGCGCGGATATTTTGCTCGGCACGCAGATGATCGCCAAGGGGCTCGACTTTCCCGGCGTGACCCTCGTCGGCGTCATTTCTGCGGACACGGGCATTCACCTGCCGGATTTTCGCGCGAGCGAACGCACGTTTCAACTGCTCACGCAGGTCAGCGGTCGCGCCGGCCGCGGCGATATTCCCGGCGAGGTGGTCATTCAAACCTACATGCCCGACGGCGAGGCCGTGCAATGCGCGCAACACCACGACTTCGAGACCTTTGCCGAACGCGAACTCGCGGCGCGCCAAAGCCTGGGGTATCCGCCCTTTGGCCGCTTTGCCCTCTTGCTGTTCAAGGGCAAAGACGGACACGCGGTCGCGCGGGCGGCCGGCCTGTGTGCCCAAGCCCTTCGCGCCCATACCCCTCCCGATGTCGAAATCATGGGCCCCGTCCAAGCCCCCATCGCGCGCATCCAAGGCACCTATCGCTGGCAGGTGTTGCTCAAATCCGATTCGCACAGCCGCCTCAATGCCGCGCTTCGCTTCGCCGCGACGCAATTCGGCTCCGACAAACGCGGCGCCAGCGGCGTTCGCATGGCGATCAACGTGGATCCGATTTCTATGTTGTGAAAGGCGAATGAGGACAAGCACAGGGGCTTGTCCCTACGGGGTTGGATTGACTATCAATTTAGAATTATCTCGGAGATACCATGAGCATTGAACGAGCGCGTGCCGCCATTGAATCTGGGGATGTCGAGACGCTGGAGAGGCTGATAGCCGAGGATCCGCAACGGGTGCATCAAACCACGGAGGATAATCCCCGCACGCTTTTGCACGTGCTTTGCGATTATCCCGGCCACAGGCCGCGTTCCCGCCTGACCGCGCAGATTTTGATTCGCGCAGGCGCAGATGTCAATGCGCGGGCCAAATTTGAGGGCAAGACCGATCCGGGAGAGACGCCCTTGCACTGGGCGGCGAGCAGCGACGATGTGGCGATGATCGAAGTGCTTCTCGATAGCGGGGCGGAAATCGACATCGATGGCGGGGTTATTGCCAATGGAACGCCGCTTTGGGAGGCCGTGGTTTTTTGCATGCCCAATGCCGCGGCAAAGTTGATCCAGCGCGGGGCCACGTACAATTTGATGATCGCCGCAGGCGTTGGGCGGCTCGATCTCGTCGCGGAATTTTTCGATGCAAAGGGCGATATAACGGATCGCGCGGGCATTCTGCCCGGTTGGTCGACGCCTCGCCCCGCGCGAGACTGTATCGACAGCGCGTTTGGGATGGCGTGCCGCAATGGTCACTTGGAAACCGCCCAATGGATGTTGCAAAAACACCCGGATATCGACCGCAAAAACCCCGTTGGCGAAACCCCGTTAGACCAAGCGGTACAGAGAAACCACGCGGCAGTCGCGGACTGGCTAGCGTCTATCGGCGCGAAACCGCACGGAGCAACCAAACGCAGATGAGGACGGGATGGGATAGCGGAAGGGCGTCTCCCCTCTCCCGTCTCCCCTCTTGTATCTTTGGCCGAGCACGGGGCATCGCCTTTTTGTGTTTTTGTGCCTTTTGTGGCTAACCCCCTCTTGTATCTTCGGACAGGCACAGGGGCCTGTCCCTACGATTGCGTCTCCCGTCTTCCGTCTCCCGTCTCCCGTCTCCCGCCTTTCGCCTTTCGCCTTTCGCCTTTCGCCTTTCACCTCTCCCGTCTCCCGTCTTCCGTCTCCCCATCTTCCAAAGGAGTGAATCATGGCTCGCGTGGGACTCGTCGAGCATGGCGATTTTCAAAAACACGATACGCGTGGAGCGCATCCTGAGCGCGCGGAGCGGTTGCAGGCATTGCACGACCACTTGGATGCCACGGGCCTCGCGCAAGCCCTCGTCGCGCTCGCCCCAAGGCATGCGGATGTGTCATGGCTGGAAAAGGCGCACGCGCCCGAGTACATCGCCCACGTGAAAGCGCAATGCGCGCAGGGCGTTCCGTATATGGGGGATTTTGAGACCATGTTGTGCCCCCTGTCGTTCGACATTGCGCGCCTGGCCGTGGGCGCGATTTTTGAAGCGGTCGACGCGGTGATGGACGGACGAGTGGATGCGGCGTTTTGCGCGGTGCGACCGCCCGGGCACCACGCCGAGCGCGATCGCGCCATGGGGTTTTGTCTGTTTGGCAACGCGGTCATCGCCGCGCGATACATTCAAGAGACGCATCGCCTCGCGCGCGTGGTCATCGTGGATTGGGACGTGCATCACGGCAATGGCACGCAACACATCTTGGAGGCCGACCCCTCGGTGTTTTTCTTTAGCATCCACCAATTCCCGCATTACCCGGGCACGGGACGAGCGGACGAGATCGGCATCGGCGAGGGCGAGGGGTTCACCTTGAACGCGCCCGTGCCCGCAGGCAGCGACGACGATCTGTACTTGCGCGTGTTCGACGACGTATTCCTACCCGCGATGCGCGCCTTCCAACCGCAGTTCGTCATTGTTTCCGCCGGGTTTGACGCGCACCGGGCCGACCCGTTGTCCGGCACGCTGGTGACGGAATCCGGTTTTGCCGAGATGACAAAGCGCGTGCTGGCCGTTGCAAACGAACACGCGGGCGGGCGGCTGATTTCGGTCTTGGAAGGCGGCTACGACTTGGGCGGCCTGTCGCGCAGCGTTGCGGCACATCTCGGAGTACTCATGGATGGCTGATTCAGCGAACAAAACTCGGGTCGCATTTCAAGGCGAGTACGGCGCGTTTAGCGAAATGGCGGCGCGCGCCTATTTTGGCGAGGAGGTGCGCGTTGCGCCACAGCGCGATTTTGCGTCTCTGTTTGCGGCGGTCGAACGCGGGGATTGCACGCACGGCATGGTGCCCATTGAAAATTCCTTGATGGGCAGCATTCACGAAAATTACGACCATCTGGCCGCGTACAATTTGCAGATTGTGGGCGAATTGAAATTGCGAATCGTCCACAACTTGATCGTGAATCCCGGGGTCGAGTTGGCGGATGTGCGCCATGTTTATTCCCAAGCCCCTGCCCTGGCGCAATGTGCCGAGTTTCTCGCGTCGTTGCCGCGGGTCAAAGCGGTGATGGCGTCCGATACCGCGGGCGCGGTGAAGGCGTTGAAGGCGTCGGGCGCGCGCGATGCCGCCGCGATAGCGAGTGCCCAAGCCGCCGTGGATTACGATCTAAAAATTCTGCGCGCGGGCATCGAGGACGACCATCAAAATTACACGCGGTTTTTGGTGGTGACATCGCAAGCCTCTGCGCCTAAAAATTTGGCTATTGAAGGGCCTGCAAAAACATCGATCGTCTTCGCGATGAAAAACGTGCCGGGCGCGTTGTTCAAGAGTTTGAGCGTCTTTGCCCTGCGCGATCTCAATTTGCTCAAAATCGAATCCCGCCCCCTTGCGGGCAAGCCCTGGGAATACGCTTTTTCACTGGATATCGAAGGCCACCTCGGCCAAGAACCCTGCAGCCGCGCCCTCGATCACCTGCGGGAAATCGCGACATTCGTCAAGGTGCTCGGCTCGTATCGACAAGGCGATGCCGTCGAAGGCGAAATAGCGAAACGCGAGATGGAAATTTAGCCACGAGCGGGCGCAGACAGTCAGTTCAAAAACACAAAAGGCGAGAGATCCAACCTCTCGCCTTTTGCCTTTCATCTGCGCCATCCGCGTCCATCCGCATTTGCCTTTTGTGTCTTATGTGCTTTTTGTGGCAACATTCATCCGCGTCATGAAGTCATTGCCCATTGCAGGCACGGGGGCCTGTCCCTACGGGTCTGCCCCCTGCCCTTCGCCTTTCATCCGCTCTCTGCCCTACTCTCGCCTTAATCCGCATCATCCGCGATCCGCCTCACAAACTCAAAATCCGCACCGCGTTATTGTGCAAGATGTCCTCTAAATCGTCAGGGGCAACCATCCGCTCGAGAAATGGCAGGCTCAGTTGGGCGAAACACGCGCCTCGGCCCATGCCTGTGCCTTTGCCATCGCGGCAGGGACAATCCGTGGCGAACATCAGTTTCCGGCTGTGGCGCGCCAAAAATCCCGCGGCGAACTCCTCGTCTCGCGTCAGGCCGCCCAAACCCGATCCCGCGGACAAATCCGCAAACATGTTGTCGTAATCGGCCAACAGCCGGTCGATGAAGCCGCCGGGTTTTACCGGGCCTGTCGGGTACAGGGTTTCTTCGGCCGCGGGCACGTCCGCGCTGATGTGTGCCCACCACGATTGGGCATGACCGATGAATCGGATATTGGGGAATTTTTTCAGCAATATTTCGAGGTGTTCGATCCCCCCGTTGTACCCATTCTCGCCTTCTTGAAAATGCCACGTCACGGGCCAGTGCAAATCATCGCAGACCGCCAAGACCCGCGCCAACCGCGGATCGTCCAAGCGCACGTGTTGTTTCTGTTCGCCATATCCCTTAAAAATTCCACTATCGGCGCGTTTTTCGAGTTCGGCCACCGCATCTTCGCGCGTCACATCCACATGGCAAAACGGGATGATGCGATGGGGATATCGCGCGTATGCCGCGACCACATCTTCGGTCATCCACCCAAATTCGCCATCGCCATCTTCAATGGGCAAGATCACGGCTTTTTCCGCGCCGATAGCCTCGATATGCGCGATGGTCTCGGCGACCGACCTGCCGTTGTGCGTCAGATGCAGATGCGCGTCAATCATGGTGATACCTCGCGTGTTTTGGGCGCGAATTTTGGCTCGGCATGGGATCTCGACTCGAAATTTTTGATCAGCCCGGCGGATCAATAGGGAAATGTCGCTGAATTTTCTGCCTGGGAGAGTTCAACGAGCAATCGCGCCGTTCCTTCCACCGCTGAATCGAGGACGGTTTCGCCTTTTTGGGCCGAGGCTTTTCGCGCGTCGCCGCCGGCAGAGGTGGGCAAGTACAGGTGCCACGGGCGCACGAAATCCACGGGAAATTCCCGCAGGGTCTTCAACTCGGGGTGTTGCGGTGGGTTGTCGGCGATCCGATTGTCGCGCACGAGTTCGGGCCGCAAGAACATCACCTGCGAGGTTTCTTCTTCGCCCGCGTGATCGCTGCGATTTTCCCAAACGGCCCGCGCTTCCGCAGACGCACAAGACACCGTGCCGATCAAACAGGTGAACAAGCCATCCTGCGCGGCCAAATCGCGTTGCACGGCGCGAATGACATCGGGGTTGCCGCCGTGCCCATTGATGAACGCGATGCGGTGGACATTTTCCGCCCGGCACATCGAGACCAGATCGGTCAGCAAATTCATAAACGTGGGCACCCGCATTCGGCACGCAAACGGAAAAGCGCGAAAATTATTGTTCAAACTCACCCGTTGCGTGGGCAAACACAAAACGCGCCCGCCCGATTCATTGGCTTTTCGCGTGCTTTGGTACGCCACGTATTCCACCTGAAAACTGTCCGTGCCGTAGGGCAATGCCGGCCCGTGCGGTTCGGTGGAGCCGATGGGGATCACCGCGACATTGGGCGCGAGGGCGCGCACGTCGTCAATCGTCATTTCTTCCAAAATGCCCGAATCATGGCGCATAGCAATCCTCAAATGTGAATCGCCTCTCCTGCCACGTCGAGCGCGGCTTCTTTGAGGGTTTCGGCAAGCGTGGGATGCGCGTGCATGGTGCGGGCGATATCCTCTGCGCTGGCGGAAAATTCCATAGCCAGCACGCCTTCGGCGAGCATATCGGAGGCGTGGGCCGCCAAGATGTGGATGCCCAAAACGCGATCCGTTTTTTCGTGCGCGATGATCTTCGCCAGTCCCTCTGTCGCGTTGAGGGCGTGGGCGCGGCCGTTGGCGATCAGTGGGAATTTGCCCACCTTGTAGGGCATCCCTCGGCCTTTGACCTGTTCCTCTGTGAGGCCCACCGATGCCAGTTCCGGATGCGTGTATATCACATTGGGGATGGCGTCGTAGTTGACATGCCCCGCCTTTCCCGCCATGCGTTCTACCGCGGCGATCCCCTCTTCTTCGGCCTTGTGCGCCAGCATCGGGCCGGGGATCACATCGCCGATGGCATAGACGCCGGGCACATTGGTCTCGAATTTTTCATCGACCAGCACGCGGCCCGCATCGTCCATCGCCAAGCCCACCGCTTCGCCTCCCAAACCCTCGGTATTGGGCTTTCGCCCCACGGCGACCAGCAAGCGATCACACGTCTCAAAAGCCGTCTCGCCTTCCTGCGCGAGGGTCACCGTCACTTTGCCATCGCGAACTTCCGCCGCTTCGGCCCGCGTTTCAAACGCAAAGGTCAGCCCCTGTTTTTCCAGCGCGCTTTGCAATGCGCGGGACAATTCTCGATCCATTGTCGGCGCGACCCCATCGAGAAATTCGACCACGTGTACCTCGGCCCCCAAGCGATGCCACACGGACCCCAACTCGAGACCGATCGCGCCCGCGCCGATGACGATCATCCTCTCGGGCACCGCGTCCAGCGACAATGCCTCGGTCGACCCGATCACATGCGCGCCATCAAAAGGCAAATTGGGCAATTCGATCTCCGAACTGCCCGTGGCGATCAAAATTCGCGGTGCCGAATACGCCTCCCCTTCGACCTCGACCATGCCCTCGCCCATCAACCGCGCCATACCCGCGATATGCGCGATATCGCGCTTGCGAAACAGGCCGCGAATCCCGCCCGTCATTTTGCGAACGATATCGGACTTGCGCTTCATCATGCCGGCCAAGTCGAGTGCCACATCCCGGACTTTTACACCGTGAACGCCCAACTCGGTCTTTGCGCGGTGAAACAATTCGCTCGATTCCAGCAGGGCTTTGCTCGGAATGCAGCCCACATTGAGGCAGGTGCCCCCCAAGGCGCGTTTTTCAACGCACGCCACGCGCATGCCCAGTTGCGCCGCGCGAATCGCAGCGACATATCCCCCCGGCCCCGCGCCGATAACGATGAGATCAAATGTATTGTTTGCCATTGAGATATTCCCGTCATCTATCCGTTTGCCGATCTTCCCTCTCCCGTCTTCCCTCTCCCCGCAGGATGCACGGACAGGCACGGGGGCCTGTCCCTACATTGATGGATGTGTTGACCCTCTCCGTCTTCCCTCTCCCGTCTTCCCTCTCCCGTCTTCCCTCTTTTGAAGGGCTTGTATTTTCGCACTGATTTTGGGATCAGCACCTTTGTATTTCAGGACATTGCGATAGGCGTCAATTGCTTTCTCAATGCGATTGCTGTGTTCATAGGCCACAGCGAGATACCGATGAGCTTCGTGAGCTGCGGGCTTGTATTGAAGCACCTTTTCAAATGCCTCAATTGCAGATTCAAATTGCAATTGTGTGAGCGAGAGAATGCCTATTTTAAACTGGATGTCTGCAAATCCTGCTGGCTTGTGCTTGTGAGTCGAAAGTTTGCGATAGACAGCTAATGCTTCATCGTATTGATTGAGGGCAATGTACACCTTGCCCAAATGGTGATACGCCTCGGTGTATCCGGGGTCAAGGACAAGTGCCCGCTCGAGATGTTCTCGAGCTTTTTCGTATTCTTTTTGCGAGAATAAAACAAAACCTAGTTTGGTATGTAAAAACGGATTCTTTGGGGCGTGTTGGATGGCATTTTTGTAAGCCTTCTGTGCATCCGGATAATTTTTTTTTTTGATGTATTTCCAGCCTAATTTTTCGTATCGAATGACGGGGTGGATGAAGAATGGATCGGTATCATAACTGCTGTCCGGGCGGATGATGTACAAAAGAGGCACTCGGTCTCTCGCGATTGTGTGAAGGATCTCTCCGGGAACCAACTTGTGGTAATTGTTGCGGGTCGTGCCCAAATACACATCGATGTGTTCTGGTATGGGGTTGAACACATATCGCGCTTTATCGAGCAGGTATTCTACATTTTCGCTTCCCGCGCCAACGCGGAGTTTAGACCGCCTGGCGAATTCCGTGCCCGCACCTGCTTTCGAAAGCGTGGTGTAGTGCCTATCCAGCCAAGCAATGCCCTGTTTATAGGTATTTTCCCAATAGTCGGTTTGATACTTTTGCGCCGCCTTGAACAGACCGCCGGCATAAATTCGATTGAAATACACATACTCATTGGGATGTAGGCGAATCATGTCGTAGAGCGTGAGGCCAGCGAGTAAAACGGGTATGGCCCAGACAGCGCGGAAATGCTGGGGAAGGTGTCGGATCGCGCGTTCTAAACCACCCGCGCATAAGACTGCCAGCGGCGGCAAAACGAATAAGAAATGGCGAAAGCCATCGTAAAGTGGGGCGCGGATCGCGACGACGTAAGTAAGTGGAAACGCAACGGCAAAGGCGATGAGTGCCCATTGCAAATGGCGATGTGATAGCGTGCGTTTTTTGAAATGACAAACGAGATAGTACAGGCCCGCGCCGAGACAGATCATGTGGAGTTCGGGCACGATCATCGCCATCCATTGCAAAGCGTAATAGCGCGGAACATCGATGCTTTGTACGATTTGTCCATCGAAAAATGTGGTGACGTAATGCGTAAAATGTGAAAAATAACGCAACGCATAAAATGGATAGGTAAAGGGATTCTGCTGTGCGCGAGGCCAAAATGCGAGCATGGCAACCCATGTGATCGCGATGACGCAACCCAGTTGAATTGCATACATTTTGAGATGCGCGATTTTGTTGCGCGTTTTGAAAAAAGCATAAGCCAGTGTCCAAAATAAACCGAGATAGGCAAAAAGGATTAATCCACCAACGCGCGCTCCCAAAGCGGTCCCTATGCTCAACCCCGTGAAGATGATTCTTTTTTTCGAGAGATGGGGGATTTCGGCCAAACCGCGTATTAGGTGATAGAGACTCCACGCATAACATATCGCAAAAGGGATATCTTTGGGATTGTTAAAAGCATGCCCGTAATAACGGGGAATGAGCAAGAGAAGAACCGCTGCGAGCAAACCCGTGGACGATGTGCCCAGCGTTGTGCCGATTTTGTAAACGAGCACTACGCCTATCAGCCCTACGACTGCGTTGACGAGATGGGTCGCGTCATAAATGTCAAAGGGGAGGATTTGAGATGCACTGTAAGCGACGAGGTTAAACAAGGCGCCATATAGTTCAAGGTCTTTGTAGATAATAAAAAAGTCTGTGATATTACCCGCACCAGAGTACCAGTCAAATACGGCCTGTCCATAAGCCACCAGAGGGGGTTCATCGACGGTGATGCCATACTGGCGAAACGTACTCAAGATGAGGACGCCATACAGCGCGATCAAAGCGTAGAAAAGCGTTTTATACCTGTCTTTTGGCATTCCCTCTTACCTTTCCCAACCTTCAAACCTCCAACATCATGCGCGCGGGGTCTTCGAGTAGGTTTTTGACGCGCACGAGGAATGTAACCGAAGTCTGGCCGTCGATCAGGCGGTGATCATAGGTCAGGGCCAAATACATCATGGGGCGGACAACCACCTCATCGCCCACGGCAATGGGGCGATTTTGAATGGCGTGCATGCCCAAAATGCCGGTCTGCGGTGGCGTGAGAATGGGGGTTGACAACAGGGATCCAAACACGCCGCCATTGGTAATTGTAAAGGTGCCCCCGCTCAATTCATCCAAGCCCAACTTGCCTTCTCGCGCTGAGAGTGCCACGCGCTTGATCTCGGATTCGATGGTCGCAAAAGACATGCGCTCTGCCGATTTCAAAACCGGCACCACGACGCCGCGGTCCGTGCCCACCGCAATGCCCATGTTGACGTAATCGCGATAGACGATATCGGCCCCATCGATGCTGGCGTTCACGTCGGGAAAATCCCCCAAGGCAATGACGCAGGCGCGCACGAAAAAGGACATCAAGCCCAAGGACACGCCGTGGACCTCTGCAAAGGGTTCTTTGTACTTGGCGCGCAACTCGAAAATGCCGCTCATATCGACCTCGTTAAACGTGGTCAACAGGGCCGCGGTTTGCTGTGCCGAGACCAGACGCTGGGCGATGCGCGTGCGAATTTGGCTCATCGGCTCGCGCCGTTCACCGGCGGATGAAGGCGCGAGAGGCGGTGTTTTGGGTTCGGGTTTGGGTTCGGGTTCCGGCGACGCCGAATCGAGATGGGCGAGCACATCTCCCTTGGTCAATCGCCCGTCTTTACCCGTGCCCGCGATGGCTGTGGGATCGAGCTCGTGCTCTGTCACCAGTCGGCGCACGGCAGGGCTTAGGGCATCTGTGGGCGCGTCTGCAACAGGGGCCTCATCCACGGGTGGGGGCGATTCTCCGCTGACCGTCGGCGCGCTGTCTTCTGCGATCGTGGCGATGGTCTCGCCGATTTCGATGGTCTCGCCATCGGCCCTCGCGGTTTGCAGAATGCCAGATGAAGGCGCGGGCAATTCGACATCGGCTTTATCCGTTTCGATCACCGCAATGGGTTCATCGACGGTGACGGACTCGCCATCCGATTTTAACCACTCGACCAAAATGGCACTGGTGACGGACTCGCCCAGTTCGGGCAAAACCACGTTGACGGACATGTCATACCTCCTTAAAGTTGCTCGGTCCGGGCAAGGGACATATTTCATTCCCCTGCTAGGTTAGAAATCCAATATCGTTTCCACGATCTCGCGCTGTTCGGCCAGATGCACGGATTGAATGCCCGTGGCCGTTGCGGCGGTGGGCTTGCGTCCGAGATAGTGAACGGGCTTTTTGTTGTCGAGCGAGCGGCGGAGTTTGGGCTCCATAAAATCCCAACTGCCCATGTTTTGCGGCTCTTCTTGTCCCCAAAAAACATCCGCATCCGGGTATTTGTCGAGAATCGCGCCCACGCCATCCCACGGAAACGGATAGTGTTCCTCGATTCGCACCAGCGCGAGCCGATCTTCGCCCTTTTGATCGCGCCCCTCTTTGAGATCGAAAAAGACCTTCCCCGTGCAGAAAACGACGCGCTCGACCCGGCGGGGATCCGGTTGGGCGGGGTCGTCCAAAACCGGGTAAAACGCGCCAGCGGACAAATCGTCGAGCGCGGAGGTCGATTCTCTGTGCCGCAACAAACTCTTGGGCATCATCAAAATCAGGGGTTTGCGAAACGCGCGGAGCATCTGCCGGCGCAGCAGGTGAAAATACTGCGCGGGCAAGGTGGGGCACCCCACCTGCATGTTGTCTTCGGCGCACAGCGCTTGAAACCGCTCGAGGCGCGCGCTCGAATGCTCGGGCCCCTGCCCTTCAAACCCGTGCGGCAACAGCATCACCAAGCCGCTCATCTTTTCCCACTTGGCTTCGGAACTGGAAATGAACTGGTCGATGATGGCCTGCGCGCCATTGACAAAATCGCCAAATTGCGCTTCCCAAATCGTCAGTTTGTTGGGGTTGGCATAGCTCACCCCAAACTCAAAGCCGAGCACCGCGAGTTCGGACAGCATGGTATTGTACACCCTGAACCCGGCTTGATCGTCCGACAGGTGATTCAGCGGGGAATAGAGGGATCCAGTTTCGACATCGTGCCACACGGCTTGCCGGTGGCTAAACGTGCCGCGCTGCGAATCCTGCCCTGCCAAGCGCACGGGATAGCCCTCGACCAACAGGCTGCCAAACGCGAGCATCTCGGCGCACCCCCAGTCCATGGGCACTTTGCCGCGGACCATCTGCATGCGGTAATCGAGTTGGCGCGCCAATTTGCGGTAGATGTGAAAATCTTCGGGCACGGCGGTCGCCCTTTGGGCGATGTCGATCAACCGCGCTTCGGGCACCGCGGTTTTTGCCGTGCGGTCTGCCCCGGCCTTGCCATATCCCTGCCACGCGCCGCCAAATGACGGCCCGCGCGGTTGTTGGATGGTTTGCGTTTTGGCCTCGACGAACGCGGCGTCGAGTTTGTCGCGCACGGTGCGTTTCGCGGCATTGACGTCGTCTTCCGTCGCGATATTTTGTTCGATCAGCCGCTTGGCGTACAGATCGACGACCGTTGGATGCGCCGCGATTTCGGCGTATTGCAAAGGTTGGGTGAAAGAGGGATCGTCGGATTCGTTGTGCCCGTATCGGCGGTAACACCACATGTCGATGATCACGTCGTTTTTCACGGCTTGGCGATAGGCCATCGCCATGCGCGCCGCGTGGACCACGGCTTCGGGGTCGTCGCCATTGACGTGAAAAATGGGCATTTTGACGATCTTTGCCACGTCTGTGGGATACGACGTAAAGCGCGATTCGCGCGGCAGGGCCGTGAACCCGATTTGGTTGTTGACCACGATGTGGACCGTGCCCCCGTTGTCGTAGCCATCTAGGTGGGACAGGCAGATCGTTTCCGGGACGATGCCCTGCCCGGCAAAGGCGGCGTCGCCGTGGATGATCAGCGGGACGATGTGTTCGTGCTGAATGTCGCCTTTGGTCTCTTGCTTGGTGCAGACGATGCCCTCGATCACCGGGTTGACCAACTCGAGGTGGCTCGGGTTGGGCGTCAAGCCGAGATGCACTTCGCGTCCGTCCCGCGTGATGTATTCATGGGCGTATCCCATGTGGTATTTCACGTCGCCGGATCCCTCGCTGCGATCCATCACAACGCCCTCGAACTCGCTGAAAATTTCCGCGTAGGGTTTGTGCATCACATGCGTGAGCACGTTGAGCCTGCCGCGATGCGCCATCCCCATCACGATTTCTCCGACATTGAGCGCGGCGCCCGTCTCGATGATCGCGTGCAGCATCGGGATGAGGGCCTCGCCGCCTTCGATGGAAAATCGCTTTTTTCCGATGTATTTGGTGTGCAAAAATTGCTCGAACTCCCGCGCTTCGATGAGCTGACCCAAGAGGTCGCGGCATTGCTCCGCGCTGAATTTGGGCCGATTGAGGATCGGCTCCATGCGCTGTTCCAACCACTCGTGCTGGCTCTTGTAGGGGATCTCGGTGTATTCCACGGATACGGCCCCGCAATACGTTTGCCTGAGCTTGGCGACGAGGTCGCGCAGCGTGCCGTCCGTGGGGCCGAGAAATCCGCCATTGCCGACAATTTGATCCAAATCGCCTTCCGCAAAGCCGTATTCGGTCAATTCCAACAGGGGATAGGGCGGCCGCGTATAGCTCATCGGCGCGATATCGGCGATCATGTGCCCCCAGGCGCGATAGGCATTGACCAAGGCCATCGCGCCTTGCTGCCGGGTGACATCCGTGCGCGTGTATTCCTCCAAGGCGTCGTAAGCCTCGAGAAAGGCCATCGCCTCCTGCTCATCCGCGCCTTCGTCCGATGTATCCGGCGCCGCGTTGATCGGCGCGCCCTCGCGTT
This sequence comes from Candidatus Latescibacterota bacterium, assembly GCA_965242535.1. Taxonomy (GTDB): domain Bacteria; phylum Latescibacterota; class UBA2968; order UBA2968; family UBA2968; genus VXRD01. The sequence goes on along the minus strand of OZ251458.1, from coordinate 853,876 downwards.
GCGCGCCCAACTCGAATCCCGCAAAAAATGCCTGCCATCGCCCATCGACCAAATTGGGATCGGCTTTGAACTTTTCGTACATGGCGTCGATGTAATCGGCATTTGCCGTTGTCGCAATATCGAATGACATGAGTATCCTCCACCGTTTTGCATGCGAGCAAAAAAATTAACGCCTGCTCCTCGCCGCGTCAAGGCGAGAGGCGCGAAGGGCTGTCGGAAGTGATCCGATCAAAACATCGCGCGAGTTGCGCGGCGGTCGTGCGAGTGTGAAAGCATTTCAGTTGCGCCCGAGATACGCGCCAAGTGTCTAACGCGCCATTTTGTCGCGCCATCAGCAATTTTTCCAAACCCCTCTCTATTGCATCGACATCATCTGGCAAAACGCAAATACCCGCGTGCAATTTCTCGATCAACCGCCGGGTCGCGCCTTCGGGAACGAGCGCGAAAATGGGCTTTTGAGCGGCGAGATATTCATAACATTTTCCCGGGATATTTGCGGCCGGTACCGCATGCACATGATCCGCCAACAACAACACATCGGCGCGCTGTTGCCATCCGATGGCCGTTTGTCGAGAAACGGGCCCCACCAATTTCACAACCCGCGCCACTTCCGCAGCGCATTGTCGTTCGGAAGGACTGAGCGCGCCCACAATCACAACTTCCAACTTTCGCGCCTCGTGTGGACACCGCTTCACAAATCGCTTGATGCCCTCAAAAAAGGGCGCGGGAGATCGGGCCACATGGCTGTGGGAAAAGGACCCCGTATAGACCAAACGCAGCCGTGCGCGCTCTGCGGGGCGGGGAATGGGTTCGGGCGCATCCTCGGGATTGAACCCATTGGGAATGAACAGCAACCGGTCGCGCAGGCCGGGATGGCGATGGGCAAAATCTTCAAACGCCACATCTGTAATGGCAATCGCCCGATTTGCCCGGTGCAAAACCGCGCACTCCAGCCAGCGTTCAATTTGCAGGCGCGTGGGCAAAGTGAGCAATGCCTCGTCAAGCGGGTCATAGGTCCAGGTATCCCTAAAGTCCGCAACCCAGGGTAGTCCCGTCAGCCGCTTGAGCATCAGGCCCAACAAGTGCGCCGAAAAAGGGGGCGCAGTGGAATACAAAACCTCGATGCGATGCCGGCGGATGAGCCGCAACCCCATCCCAAGCGCGTGTGGGAGCCACCCGATTTGCCCGTCGGGAATCAGTAGAAATCGCTTGCACTGGCGCGCCACGTTGCGAATGCCGCGCATCTGTGTGCGCTCAAAAGACCGTTGAATGGGGATCGCGCCGCGCTGTTTTCGATGAAACAAAAACCGGTACAAACCGAGCAATTCACGAGCGCGGTACACCCGAGGGTCTGGTGTCTGTCCGTAGGTTGCCGTCGTCATGATGTGCGGGCGGTATCCCAATTCGGGCAAGTGCCGCACAAACCCCTTTACCCGAGCCGTACCGGATGCGATGGGGGGATAGTGATAGGCGATCAACAAGACCTCTTTCATGGGCTTACCTCTCCCGTCTCCCCTTTCATGGGATCACGCCCGCCACTCCGCGCGTTTGAGCAATGCGACTTGAGCCTGCAAATTCTTCAGGGCATCCGCGCCGGGAACGATGACGCGCCCGCCTGTGCCGCGGATGTGCTCGGCAAATTCGGCGATGAGAATGTGCATAAAATCCGGGCAAGTCGCGGTCTCGCCATCGCTGGAGAGGCGCGCGCGATAAATGCCCTCCTCGTCGGCAAAGCCCTCCCAGGTGACCAAAAAGCCATTGACGCCGAATCGGCGGATGGGAACGCCCTCGTCCCGGTCGCGCAACGCAAATTGCACCGCGCATCGGCCTTTGGATGTGAGCACGTCAAATTGCGCGCGATTTTCTCGCTCGCCTATCGCACAAGACGCGCTCGCCCAGTCGATTTCCCCATCGGGCAAAAAACCAAAGACCAAGCTCAGGGGATGGGACGCCAGATCGATCCAGATCTCTTCGCGCGCCTTCGGCCCCCTGCGGCCTTTGGATTCCATGACCATCTCGAGCGATTCGACGCGATCCCACGCGCCCCTGACCCGTGTGTAAAGCTGGCGATACATCGGAATCGCCGCGGCGTATTGGGCAGATAGCGCCAGCGATTTGCCCGCCTGTTCCGCCGCATCGATCACGGCGCGACCATCGGCCAAAATCGCGTCCAAGCCCTTATTCGTATCCCAACACAGGGGTTTTTCACAAACGACATGGCAACCGCTTTGCAATGCCAAAATCGCGTGGTCTTTGTGCAAATGCGGCGGGCTCGACACATCGACCACGTCGGGGCGTTCGGCTTTGAGCATGCGGGATACGTCCGTGTACGCGCGGCCATCAAAGCCAAAATCCGCCTGCAACAGGGATCGGGTTTTCGCACACGATTCTTTTGACGTGCCCGCAAACGCCACCACTTGGGACCCGGACAAATGGTGCCATCGCGCGTGGTGTTGCCCAATGCCACTCGCCCCAATGACTGCGACCTTCAATCCATTCGACATATCGACCTCCTTATACCGAAATAAAATACGCGCTTAGGTCAAAAATTCAAGCGTTTTGAAAAGTGAAAAAAGCAATCACAGACACGCCCCCGTGCGCGGATGATTCTAAAAAAGTTGCATCATCCCGCGTTGATCACATCGGGATGACGACAAAAAAAGTGCCTCCAATGCTCGGAAGGCACTTCGTCATTGTCCTGAGGCGGCGCGACACACTCCTCTTACCCCATGTCCCGATCCAGCAAAAACAAGCCGTACGTATCATCGCCCACCAGTTTCAACTTCTGCACGACGCTGCCGATCCGCGCTTCTTCCTCCACTTGTTTTTCGATGAACCATTTTAAGAAAATATCCGTTGCATGGTCGCGCTCATCTATGGCGAGATCGACCAGATCGTTGATCATCCCACTGGACTTTTGCTCTTGGCGATAGGCGTCTTGAAAAACCTCGAGCGGCGACGCCCATTCAGATGGCGGTTCGGCGATCTGCGCGAGCCTGACCCGGGAGTTTCGCGCATTGATGTAATTCACGATCTTGAGCGCGTGTTGCCGTTCCTCTTTGTATTGCTCGCGCATGTATTTGGCAAATCCTTGCAGGTTGACCCCGTGAAAATAGGTCTCCATGGCGAGGTAGTGAAATGCCGAATGAAACTCAAAATTGAGTTGTTGATTCAAAGCCGCGAGGACTTTTTCGGGAATCATAACAAACCTCCTGTCGGGTGGCGCGAAGTGGAAATGTCCATACAGGTTTAGGCAATTTAACAAAGAGACGCAACAAAAAAATCCGGTTGGCGATTCGCGTTCCCCCACCTTAAACAACGCACCATCGAACAATGATTTTAAGGGATTGACAAAGCCCGTATTTTCGCTATACTTGTCTTGTATTCGGAAACCGCTTTTTACCCCATCTCAATAGGAGAGCACCATGATCAATTCCAAAATCGCCGCGGCCCTCAACGATCAGCTCAACTTGGAATACCATTCCGCGTATAGCTATCTGGCGATGTCGGCGTATTTTCTCATGCAAAACCTCAATGGGTTCGCCCATTGGATGCGCGTTCAGGCCCAAGAGGAACTCGCGCATGGCATGAAAATTTACGATTTTCTCGACGACCGCGAGGCCGAGATCCGCTTTCGCGCCTTGGACGCGCCCAAACAGAACTGGGACAGCCCGTTGGACGTGTTTGAAGACAGCCTCGCCCACGAGCAAAAAGTGTCTCAAAGCATCTACAACATCGCGGATCTCGCCCTGTCCGAACGCGATCACGCCACCCACACCTTTCTCCAGTGGTTTATCGCGGAGCAAGTCGAGGAAGAGGCCGCGGTCAAGGAACTCATCGACACGCTCAAACTGGTCGGCACAGAGGGCAATGGCCTGTTCCTGCTCGACCGCGACCTCGCCCAGCGCGATCGCGCCGATGAAGACGCCGATGCCGCGTAGGTGGACGAATAGCCCCGGGCGTCACGAGGCGTCCGGGATTCTCGTAGGGATGAAGACGCCGATGGCGCGTAGGTGGAATACCCATAACGAAAGGAGATGGACATGAGCAACTCGAAAGAACGAAAATCGCCAAATGGATTTGAGAATTGGGCGAAGTTTTTTCAAAGCGAAACGCAGAAACAGCAGGGCTATTTGGGCGGATTTCTCGACCAAATGGACAGGCGTTTTGAGGATTTGAAAGAGAGCACGAACAACCGGTTCGAGGATATGAACAACCGGTTCGACGACTTGAAACGCGACATGGACAACCGATTCGATGATCTGAAAGGCGAGATGAACAATCGGTTCAACGACCTGAAAGGAGAGATGAACAACCGGTTCGACGATCTGAAAGGAGAGATGAACAACCGGTTTGACGATCTGAACAACCGGTTTGAACGTGTCGATAAGCGGTTCGACGACATGAAAGCGTATGTCGATAAGCGATTCGACGATCTGAAACGGGATATGGACAATCAGTTCCGGGAATTGCGCGCGACGCGGCAATGGCTCGTCGGCATTTTTATCGCGATGTTGTTGGGGCTTGCGGGTTTGTATTTGAAATAGCCCAAAGCCGATTCGCCCCGGAGATGTGACATCATGAATATCGGGATTCCCAAGCGCGCATTTTTTCAAGTGGCATTTCCATGTGTGTCTCGCGCAGATGCCCCGGTGATCGATGGCGAGATCGACGACTGGGATGAGGCGTATCTGCTGCCCGATTTGACGGCCGTAGAGGGAAAATATCCCTTTGCCGATGTGTATATGGCGTGGCGCGACAATGGGCTGTTTTTCGCCGTTGACGCAAAAGGCGCGGGAGGGCGCGCGCCCAATATTCGGCAACCCCTGCGCGGCGATGGTTTTCAAGTGTGGATCGATACGCGCGACGTGCGTACCGCCCCTCGCGGTAGCCGCTATTGCCACCATTTTTGCTTTTGGCCGGGCAATGGAAAGGAGAAGGCAGGGGGCAGGCCGTTTCGGTTGCGACAGGCGAGGGCGCATCCCCGATTGTGCGATTCCGAAAGGTTAGAGGTGGCGTCAAAGGTGTTCAAAACCGGATATCGGCTGGAAGTACACATTCCAGCGGTTGCCATGACGGGGTTTGATCCCGATGAGAACAACCGGCTCGGATTTACCTATTTGCTCCGCGACAGAAAGTTGGGGCGGCAAGTGTGGACCGCAGAGGAAATTTTGCCCGTGGCTTACGATCCGAGTCTGTGGGGCACGGTGGAGCTGGTGAGGCGGGAGAGGTGAGACGGGAGACGGGAGACGGAAGACGGAAGACGGAAGAGGTGAGAAGCAATCGCAATCGTAGGGACAGGCCCCTGTGCCTGTCCGAAGATACAAGGCGGGAGAGGGGAGAGGCGAAAGGTGAGAGGTGAGACCGTTCTGATTTTGTCCATTTGTATTTCGCCAAAACTTTTGTATATTGAAGCGTTGAATGATCGTCTAAATCGGTGTTTATCCGTGGCTCGTATTCAAGGTTGAAGGTATGGCACGAGAGGATGCGTTTTCTCGAGATCTCACGGCCCGCGTCGAGCGTTTGGAATCGCTGTTGGCAATCAGTCGGCTCATGAATGCCACGTCAAACCAGGGGCGGTTGATCCATGGCATTGCGCGTGAAATATCCACGTACTTGGGGGCAGATCGATGTGCGATTTATTTTCACAATCGCCTGACGGATGAGCTTTATACGCATGTCGGATCGCCCCCTGGCACCGGGCGGGCGGGTTCCGATAAGGACACGCAGATCAGGATGCCGAGCGATCGGGGAATCGCAGGGCATGTGTTCAGCAGTGGCGATGTGAGAAATGTGTTGGATGCGTCAAAAGACCCGTTGTTTTCCAATGCGAATGGGGATGAGACGCATACCATTTTGGCGTATCCGCTCCGCAACAGGCGCAAAGAGCCTATCGGCGTGATAGAACTCTTGAACAAGAAAGCCGATCCGGGGTATTTTACAAAAGACGATGAGGAATTTCTGCACGAGGTGGCCAAGCAGATCGGCGGGTTGGTCGATATGATGTTGCGCCGAGAAGAGATGGCGCATCGCAACGAGTTGCTCGAAGCGCAGATGGAACGCCTGTCCGGCTTCGAGTATCTGGTGGAGGATCGCACGGCCATCAATACCGTGTTTAAGTACAACCGCAAGATACACTATTGGGCCGGGATGATCGGCATGATTTTGTTGGCCCTGATGTCGATTACCTCGCTGGTGATGGTGCGGTCAGACGATTTTCGTTCCCTGATGCTGGATTTGCACACCGGGTCCATTTTTGCGGGTTATAGCTACGCCTATATCTACACCGATATCGTCGCCTGCGTGACGCTGGCGATTTGTCTGTCGGGTTTTTTGATGTACGCGTACCCGCCGCTCAACCGCTGGATGCGGGCGAAAAAGGATCGGCTTTCGCGGTTTATGATTCAGGCGGGCGTGCGCCAGATCAATCAAAATCGGCGGGTTCAAGAAGGGTTGCGAAAAGTGCTGGGAGGGCCGAACAAGCCCTCTGGGAAAACTTGATTTTGCGTTCGGAAAGGTGTATCATCACCTTTGATTGAGTTCAAGTGACAGATAACGAGGAGGATGCAATGCGCTATGCAAAATGGATGGCCCTCGGGTCGATCGTACTGGGTGTGATGATGGCGGCTATCGCCGGCTGTGGCGGCGGCGAGGAACAGTCCGACAATCAGTTGCCCATAAGGCGGGCGAAGATGCGCGCGATCAAGTTGAGCACGGACCGGATTATGGTCGCGCTGAAAAACGAGACGGTTGACGGGGTCGCCGATGAAGCCGAGCGGATTCAGGATGCCTTAAAAGCGGTGATCGAGCTCTATCCGCCGGAACACGAAGAGAAATACACGATTTACAACCAAGCCTCTCAAACCCTGGCATTGGGGATCGCCTCGGCCGCCAAAGCGGGCAATGTCAAAGAGGCGAACAAGAAGTTCCGCGCCATGGTGCCCTACTGCGGCAAATGCCACGAAGATTGCGCCTTTATGCTCGCCCCCGCGTTTCCAGAATACGAGGAGGCGGAATAACCACTTGTTAATAAAAAATAAAACATCGCCTGAAACGGGCAAATGCGGTGCTTTTCACATGAGGAAAAAAAAAGATGAGGACACTCTGCTTCTCTAAAAGTCCAAATCAACCCAGGCTGTTTGGGATCCAGCCGCCGCGAAGCGATGGAGACGCTTATGCTCGTCTGAAACGCCGCATCAATTTCGCATGGGCTACGCAATAGCAGGAATCGAAGGGCTACTTCCCGTATTTCTGCGGCAACCGCCGCCACTGTCCATCCGAGCGCATCTCCCACATAACCGCCTCAATGAAGCGTTTGCAACCGGTGAATGCGAGCATCTTAAGCCGCTGTTTTTGTTTATCTTTTCGCAGTTCGCAATACGTCAAGGGATAACGTCGATGCTGAAACGAATATTCGATTTTGTGGTTGCGGGTGTGGCTCTTGTCGCGCTCGCGCCTTTTTTTTGCTCTTTGGCGATTCTCATCAAGGTGAGTTCGCCTGGCCCTGTGCTGTATCGCGCTGTGCGGATCGGCAGGGGGGGGCGACCCTTTGTGATGTTCAAGTTTCGCTCCATGCGAGAAGAGGTTTTCCCGTTGCACATCGCCCCCCGCGTCACCATGGACGGAGATACGCGCATAACGCCCGTGGGCAGGTTTCTACGGCGGAGCAAATTGGATGAATTGCCCCAGTTTTGGAATATCTTGAAAGGGGATATGAGCTGGGTTGGCTCGCGGCCACAAGACCCGCGCTACTTCGCCCATTATACGGAAACGCAACGTCGGGTTTTCAACAGTCGTCCGGGGCTCGTAAGTGCCGGTAACGTCGCGTATCTGCACGAAGAAGAGCTTCTCGGGCAGGTAGATGGAGATATGGAAACTTATTACATCGATGTTTTGATGCCCGAGAAATTGCGGTTGGATACCGCGTACATGGCAAACCGATCCCTTCTCAAGGATCTCGATATTTTGCGACGCGCCATCTTCGGAATCCTCGCCATGAACATCTCCAAAAAAAGAAAGAACTGCTGCGACAGACTCCTTCTCCAAAAACAAGGAGCCATAAAGAGCTGCCTACGCGAGAGCCTCAACGCCACAAAACTCCCTTCGGTGTCGGTGATCATTCCGGCCCGCAACGCCGAAGCCATTATCTCATCTACGCTCGATTCCGTAATGGCGCAGGATTACGCGGGCGCGATAGAGGTGATCGTCGCCGATGGGTCGGATTCCCAGGCGACAGCAGAGGTGGTCGGGCAACAGTATCCAGACGTGCGGTTGGTTGCCAACCCGGAACAGACCACGCCCAACGGACTCAACGCCGCCCTCGAGGAGGCGAGCGGGCAGATCGTGGTGCGGTGCGACTGCCATGCCACACTTTCGCGGGATTACGTGCGGCGGGCAGTCGAGACGCTCGCGAGGACGGGCGCCGCGGTCGTGGGCGGTCGGCAACGGCCCGTCGGCGATACCCTTTTTGAACGCGCCGTAGGGTTGGCGATTACCACCCCGCTAGGCGCGGGCGATGCGCGCTATCGCTTGGGAGGCGCCGAAGGCCCGGTCGACAATTTTTATTTGGGCGTGTACCGGCGCGATGCGTTGGAAGCGGTCAGTGGATTCGATCCGGTGCTGACCCGGGGACAAGATGCAGAACTCAACTGGCGTCTGCGCCGGCATGGGGAATTGGTGTGGTTTGATCCGGAACTGCTCGTTTTTTATCGGCCTCGCGGCAGCTTGCGGGCCTTGGCCCGGCAGTACTTCGATTACGGCCGCTGGAAGCCGGTGATTCTGAAGCGCAATTTGGCCGAACTGCGTGCCCGCCACCTCGCGGCGCCTTCGATCGCGTTGGGGTTGGCAGGCTCGATTCTGTTAGCGGTAGCCAGCGTTCCATCCATGGCCGTGGCATTCCCGTTTTTCTACGCTGTCGCGTTGATCGCGGGGGCTGTCGTCGTGGGCATCTGCCGCCGGGACATCGCCGCGGTTCTCCTTCCGGTGGCCTTGGCGACGATGCACTTGTGTTGGGGGATCGGTTTCTTCTTTCCGGCCCGCCCCGATCCATCACTCGAACGGCCCCAAAAGCCAACGTAAAGGCGCCAATAGTCATTTATCCAGGGAGTTTGCGATGAAATGGACAACCGTGGCAAAATTACAGAAGGCGATAGCGGCATTGCCTCTGCCACTGGCACGAACCTGCTATCGTCAAATTCAATGGCTCTACCACTTGATTGCCCCACGCTCGCCAAAGGAACACATCGAAGGCGTACTCGCTTTAGCCAATGCGATCCAGAGGTATGCTTGCTTACAAGGAGCTAAGGTTTTGGAGATCGGAACAGGTCAAAGAATGAACCTGCCCATTATCTTGTGGCTCCTCGGCGCAGATCGGATCTCAAGTGTCGATTTGCATCGCAATATCATGCCTGTGCGCGTGCGCTCCCATATCAACTGGTACCGGGATCACAGGGTATGGTTGTCCCAACTTATTCTTTCAGAGCAAGACAGAGGGAGGGGGAGGATCGACGAGTTGCTGGCACTGAACGAGAAATCGCCGAAAAAGCTGGTCAAACAGATAATGGACCTGTGCAACATTTCCTACCTCGCGCCGGCCGATGCCTGCGATCTCGACTTGCCCGATCAGCAGTTTGATTGCCATTGCTCCAACAACAGTTTGGAACATTTCCCACCGAAATCGCTTCGCCGCATGTTGGAAACGGCCAAGCGATTGCTCAAACCGGGCGGCCTTTGTGTGCATCGGATCGATCTCGGCGATCATTTTGCATCATCCGATCCGTCCATCTCTACCGTCAACTTCTTAAAGTTCGATAAAGAGACATACGGTCGCTACAGCAGTGCATTGATGTACTTGAATCGACTGCGCGTGTCCGACTATCGCCGCATCTTTGAGCATTCGGGATTCGACATTCTCGCTGTTGATACCTCTGTCGATATGCGTGCCCTCAAACTCATCGAGCGGGGTGCCTTGCAACTAGCAGAACCGTTCCGCAACATGGAGGCGACAGATCTCGCAACGAAGACAGCTATTATCGTTGCTCGCCCGTCATAGTTTTGGAATAATGAAAAAGAAAAACGAGCCGCGAGAGCCACTCAACGCGACGAAGATTCGACGCTTTGTACTCCCAATGGTGTAGCTGGCAAGAAAAACGCGGTACGCGTAGGTATTCCTCTCGATCGGGCGCCAAAATTTTGTTTACGGTCGGCGAGTAAGCCCGCCGAAATACCCTTATGTTAAGCCATGCAATTCCTCGCCTTCCCCTGATCGCCGCCGCATTGGGGACCGCCCTCATCCTGTCGCGCCAAGCCAGCCATGGCGTGGGCCTAGAGTGGGACTCGATAACGTACATTTCCACGGCTCGGAACCTGCTGGCTGGCGAGGGCTTTATTTCCAATATCGGCAAGTTCACCGAATACACGCGCTGGCCGCCGCTCTATCCGCTCTTGCTGGCCGGGGGCGACCTTTTCGGGGTTGGCCCGCTCGCTGCTGCCGGGCCGATCAACGCCGCCGCCTTTGCCCTGACCGTTTTCTTTTTTGGTCGGTGGTTGCGGCAACACCTTCAATCCCGCTTCCTCGTTCTATGGGCTTGCCTCGTCGCGATCTTGGCCATCCCGTTGACCCGAGTGGCGTCTTGGGCGTATTCCGAAGGGCCTTTCATCCTATTCGCGATCCTCGCGTTGAGCCGAGCCGACACATTCTTGGGCGACGGACGGCGTTCATCCCTCATTTGGGCGGCGGTGTTCACCGCCTTGGCCTGCTTGACCCGTTATATCGGCCTGGCGTTGATGCTGGCCGTTCTGCCGCTGTTGCTCGTCCGTCCGGGTATCGCGCTGCCGGAGAGGATAAAACACGGCGCGGCCTACATCTCACTTGCCGCATCCCCGGTTGGTCTATGGATGCTGTTTAACATCCTGCGCGTTGGTCGCCCCACCGGTCATAGGGAGTTGTCGTCGCAGCCTTTGTCGGCGATCTTAGATGCGATTTTCGCCGATCTATCCCGGTGGGTATTCTTTTGGCCGCTATCGGGCGGTGTGCGGGTGGTGGCCTCGGCTCTGGTCGGGGTGGTTTTGCTGGTGTTGGCAACCGCGATTGGGTATGTGATTATAGGCGCGCGTGCGAAAAATGGGGCGTGGCTCGAATGGCGGCCGTTTTGCCTGTGCGGCGGCTTTGCCCTGGCGTTCCTCGCTGCAGTTACGGCGGCGGCGACTCTCACCTATGTCGCTCCTTTGGGCGGCAGGATGACCGCGCCCGCGTACCTTCCCCTCCTGTTCGCAGGCGCGTTCGCGCTGGACCGGTTCGCGCCATCGCAGCGCGTTCCAAAATCGCGAGGTCTGCTGACCGCGGTGCTGGCGTTGTGGCTCGTCCTTCACCTGCCGCTGACCGTGCGCGAGATATGGCTGGCGAATGGCGAAAATGGGATGGGCTTTGCCGGGCCGAAATGGACGGGCTCGGAAGTCCTGCGGCAGATGCGAGAATCGGCCATTGGCGGTCGCGTGATCAGTTCGTCGCCTGCCACCTATCTCTATGCGGATGTTCGGGAATGCGTTTTCCTTTCGCTGACCCTAAATGGCGCGAGACGGAAAATTGCCAACGCCGCCGATGGCGACTATGTCGTCTGGTTTCACGCGAACGCAACTGACTACAGCTACGGGGTAGATGAACTCGGCCAACTGCCCGAATTGGAGCTCGTGGCGGCGTTGTCCGATGGCGTCATATTCAGAATCGACAAGGATTCCATCGATGATACGACCGACGGCTAGTGCCCTGCGATCCGACCGTTTCACCCTGCTCTTGGTCGTCCTGTCGATGGTGGGGGCCGCCCTCATTCTGGCGCGGCAGGTTCGCTATGGCGTGGGGCTCGAACTCGATTCCGCCCATTACATAGGGGTCGCGCGAAAGCTGCTGGCTGGCGAGGGCTTTACCGACGTCTTCGCAGAAAGACCGTACACCAACTGGGGACCGCTCTATCCGCTGTTGCTCGTTGGGGGTAGCCTTTTTGTATTCGATCCGCTCGCCATTGCCGGGCCGGTCAACGCGGCCATTTTTGGCCTGACCGTTTTTGCGGGCGGCAGGTGGTTGCGGCACCACCTCCAATCTCGCTTCCTGATCGCGTGGGCTTGCCTCGCCCTTATGCTGGCGATCCCATTGACCCGGGCCGCGTCATACGCCATGTCCGAAGCACTTTTCATTTTCTTGGCAACCCTATCGCTGATCGGAGCCGACAGGTTCTTGGGCGACGGGCGACGGGCGTCCCTAATCTGGGCGGCGGCGTCCACTGCCCTGGCCTGCCTGACCCGTTATATCGGCGTTGTCTTACCGATGGTCATCCTGCCGTTGTTGCTCGTCCGGCCGGGCGTAGCGCTGTCGGAGAGGGTGAAGCACGGGGCGGCGTACACCTTGATTGCCGCGATCCCCATCGGCTCGTGGATGCTGTTTAACGCATTGCGCGTTGGAGCACTTACCGGGTCGAGGGAGCCTGCGAAAATGACCATGCTGGAGATTTTGAGCGAGATTTTCGCAGCGCCGTCCCGGGGGATACCGTTCTATTTGCCCTCGGATACTGTGCGGATTGCCGTCTCGGCATTGGCTGGGTTGCTCCTGCTGGTACTGGCCACAGCTGTCGGGTATGCGTTCATACATTCGCGTCGGAAGGGTAGTGCGTGGCTCGAATGGCGACCGTTTTATCTGTTCGGAGGCTTTGCCATAGCGTACTTCGTCTCGCTCATCGCAGTGGCGACACACACGCACGTCGCCCCTTTGGGCAGGATGCTTTGGCCCATGTACATTCCCCTCCTGTTCGCGGGGGTGTTTGTACTGGATAGATTTCTGCGCTACGAGAGAGAGAGAGGAACCCGCCTGCTGACCGCCCCCCTCGCTTGCGGCCTCTCTCTGTGGCTCGTCGTCCATCTGCCGCTGAACGCACGCGAGATATGGCTGGCGAACGGCGAGCGAGGTATGGGCTTGGCCAACGCGACGTGGACTGACTCGGAAACGTTGCAGTACATCCGGGAAGCATCTATTGCCAGTGGGATCATCAGTTCGATACCCGTCGTAGCACTCTATACCGATACTCGGAACTACGTCTATCTGTCCCTCACCCTAAATGGCGCGAGAGGGAAAATCGCCAACGCCGCCGATGGCGACTATGTCGTCTGGCTCCACGCGAACACCACTGGCTACACCTACGGGGTAGATGAACTCGGTCAATTGCCCGAATTGGAACTCGTGGCGGCGTTGTCCGACGGCGTCATATTCAGAATCGTCAAGGAGTCCAAGTGATGATGCGAGCGACATCGGCTAGTGCTCTGCGATCCGACCATTTTACCCCGCTCTTGATCGCCCTGTCCGCGATAGGAGCAGGCCATGTGCTGGCGCGAGAGGTTAATTGTGGGGTGGGGCTAGATTGGGATTCCGCCAATTACATCGTCGTCGCCCGAAATCTGCTGGCGGGCGAGGGATTTGTTCAAATTTTCGCGCATAAACCCTATACCCTTTGGCCTCCGCTCTATCCGTTGTTGTTGGCCGGGGCCAGTTTTTTTGTGTTCGACCCACGCGATGTCGCCGGGCCCGTAAATGCCATCCTCTTTGCGGCGACCATCTTTGTCGCCGGGCAGTGGCTGAGACAGCATCTAAAATCCCGGCTCCTCGTCCTGTGGGGTTGCCTCGCGGTGGCGTTGGCCTTCCCATTGGCCCATCTGGCGGCTTGGGCTATGTCCGAGACCCCTTTCATCCTGCTGGCGACGCTGGCCCTCGTCCGGATGGACGAGTACCTGCGCGGAGGCGAGCGTTCATCGCTGCTGTGGGCCGCGGCGTTTTCCGCGCTGACCTGTCTGACCCGCTACATGGGCATTGCAATGCTGGGCGCCATTGTGTCGTTGCTGATTTTCCAACGCGGTGGCGCGCCATTGGACAAGGCGAAACGCATCGTTGCCTACGCGCTAATTTCCATGATGCCTCTCGGTCTATGGCTTTTGCGGAATTTTCTGCTCATCGGTTCTCTTACCGGCAACGAACGCCACGGCGATCTCGATTTTCTCGAGATTCTGAATCAAATTTTAACCCTCGTGGAGAAATGGGCATTTCTCCCGCCGGCTTTGGTGGGAATCGCTCTGCTCGCGCTGGCAATAGCGGTCGGTTATCTCTGTTTTTTTTCCTTGCGGAAAACCGGTGCGTGGACGGACTGGCATCCGTTTTTCACCTTTGGCGGGTTCGCGCTGGCGTACCTCGTTTTGCTCGTTGTAGCGGTGCTATCGGGGTACGCATGGTTTGGCATCCACAAGCGATTTCTGGTGCCCTTGTACATTCCCGTTTTGTTCGTAGCCCTATTCGCAGTAGACCGAGTTTTGCTATATGTGCGGGAAAATGGGCAGGCGCGGATGACCGGAATCGAGGTTTGGAAAAAAAAATTCTTGGACCGCGCGGTTTTCATCGTGCTTTCCCCATGGTTGCTCTACTGTGGGATCGTAAACGTGCAGATGATCGGCCGGGCAAATGAAGGAGGAAGTGTGGGATACGCCAATACGCAGTGGCTAGCGTCCGAAGTTCTCCACTACATTCGAGGGGTAGATGGCGATGCCGCGATAGTCGCCAATCAAGCAGCGGCGACATATGTACATACGAAGGCCCGGGCGAATCACTACTATATACCCTGTGATAAGGACAGGCTACAACGCCTACTAACTGAAAAGGCCGCAGGTGCAGATGATGTGTATGTCGTATGGTTCTACGATCCGATTATGTGGTGCCACGGAGAGTATGGCTTGCCCGAAGTGCGGGCATTGCCGAGGCTGGTGCAGGTGGCAACGTTGTCGGATGGTGTGATATTCCGCATGGCGAGGCGGCAATCCGAAGCGGAGACACAGAGGAAATAACGGTTTATCGGAGGATTCGGTTATGCCTGTGGTTTCTCGAGACGAATTGAGGGCGCGCATCGGCGAGGTGCCGCGCGTGTCGCTCGGGCATTTGCCCACGCCGATGGATTTTTGTGGGCGGTTGACAGCGGTGCTTGGCGGGCCGAAAATCTACGTCAAGCGCGATGATTGCACAGGGCTGGCTTTTGGCGGCAACAAGACGCGGCAGTTGGAGTTCACCATCGCGCAGGGCTTGGCACGGGGCGCGGATGTGTTGATCGGCGGGGCGGGATCGCAATCCAATCACAGCCGGCAGTTGGCGGCCGCATCGGCAAAGCTCGGGGTGGATTGCGCGCTGGTCTTGGTGGAGGATCACAAAAGCGGAAGCGCGCAGGGCAATTTGCTGTTGGACGATTTGTTGGGTGCCGATGTCGAACTGGTGGCCGTTGAAACGCAGGAGTTGTTGGACGATGCCAAACGCGCACTCGTCGCAAAATTTGAACGCGAAGGCCGAAAGCCCTTCGTGGTGATGCAAGCCGACAATCGGCCGTTTGGCGCGATGGGCTACGCGCTGTGCATGGCCGAGATGATGGATCAGTTCGACGCGATGGGCGAGACGCCCACCACCATCGTCCTGTGTTCGGGCAGTTGCACGCAACCGGGCCTCATCTTTGGCAAAACCGCCCTGGGGTTGGAGGTACGCATCGTGGGCATCCGTCCCATTTTGTGGTCCTACGATATCGACACCGCATTCTTGGACGTGTTGAGACAAATGGCGAAAATTTTGGAACTGGACATCGCGTTTGACGACGCGATGATCGAAAATATTGACCGGTATGTCGGAGAGGATGGCTACGGTTATTGCACGCCCGAAGGCAATGCGGCATTGAGGCTAATGGCGCGGCGAGAGGGGATTTTGCTCGAACCGATTTACACGGCAAAGGCACTCGCGGGTTTGATCGATATGGTCGACCGAGGCGAGATCGGCAAGGATGAAACTGTGGTGTTGCTACACACAGGCGGAACGCCCGCGCTGTTTGCTTACGCCGAGGAATTGTCGCGTTAATTTTTTGCGAGCGACGCGATGCCCGCCTGTCTCGCGTTGGGTGACTGTGATGGCGTATTCGTCCATGTTGCATCTCCGCGATTGAATACGGAAGGCATGTCATGGCTGAATGTGGGGGGATATTCGCAATGGGATGCGAAAAATTGGGGTACGATTATTTGCTCGGCGTGGGGCCGGGGCGATCTGGTAGCACGTTTTTGTACGAAATCTTGAAGCGACATCCCGCTTTCGACTGCGGGGAAATCAAGGAAGACTACTATTACCGGGCGCCGAGGCGTTTTGAGAAAATCCGGCAAAAAACAAACAAAGAGACAATTTTGACGGATCTCTCAAACCTCGCGTATTGCGATCCCCAACTGGTGCGCGGCATCCGAACGCTGCGAAATAGGGGATATCGGATTCTCATTGTCGTGCTGTTGCGCGAGCATTGTGCGCGGGCCGTTTCGATGATCCGATTCAGAAAGAGCCGAGGAGAATTTTCCGCGCTTTTTGGCGTGCGGCATTTGGAAGAAGCGGTCGTGCGCGATAGGTTGACGCCCGCGCATCTGGCGGATATCTTTCAACTCGATGTGGATGTTTTGACCGTCCATTTCACCGCATTGATCGGCGATCCGACGGCATTTTTGAAGTGCTTGTCCGATATTTGCGACACGCCTGAATTCGACTGCGTGGCGTTGCAAAAGGTCAACGAATCCGTGTGGCCGCGAAATCCTCTGTTCTCTGCTTTTGGAAAACTCGTTGCCCGAATATTGCGCTGGACGAGATGCAGGAGGCTCTTGCAAAGGCTCAAGAACAACTGTTTTGTGAACCAGTTGTTCTTTATTGCGCGGCGCGAAGATAAGGATGTCCCGCAGTTGAACGCGGAAAATACGGCCTTGTTGAAGGCTTCCTTTCACTCGTGTTGCACCGTGATCAATGACGCTTCCGAGCAAATCGGAGCGGGTATTTATTTTCGAAAAGTGGGTTCACCTTCATCGAGGCGTTTTTTTGTTTCTTAAGGACAAAGACGCGATATTTTCACCCCATCCGCTCCCACGCGCCGCGGATGATATACCGCATCAAATTGGCATCGGCCTCGTAGAGCGCGTCTAAAACGCGCCCGACAACGGGATCTTCTACCATCGCGCTCGGCCGCTCGCCCATCACCGCATCCTCAGAAAAAAAGCGGTGTCGGGGAAGCGAGGCCACGATGTCATTCATGCCGATCTTCTTCACATGCGGGATGAGGGCTTCTTCGATCAACTCGGGATCCACGCTTTGCAACAACTCGGCGCGCTTGTTCACATCGCGCAGTTCAGACAAGGTCCGCAACCACTCAAACGACACTTTTGAACGGGCCTCGGCATTGTCCATCGGATCCAGGGTTTCTTCCACAGCGCGGCGAAACGCGCCCGGCGTCATGGCGCGGATCAAATGCGTGTTAAACCCCTGCCGGTCGGGATCGCAGTCGATCAACCCGGTCAACATCTCGGTGGGCAACCGCGCCACCACCGCCGTCGAATAGCGCGGATTGCCGCGTTCATCCACATCGGTCAGCGACAACACTTCTTCGGGGTCTTCGTCCAAAACCACGAGCGCGGCCTGCGCTTCAACGGACAAGGCCCGCACCAGCGCCGCGGCATCTGCTTTCTTCCCCGCGCGGAGCAAGTCGCGCACTTGGCTGCTCTGCGCGGTCAATTCCAAAAACCCGGCGGACCACGCGCCGGTCACCAATCGATCCTCTCGAATCTCGATGGGCGTCGCGTCGGGTTCTTCACCCGCTTTTGAAACATCGAGACGCATCATCCCCTTTTCCACCTCGTTCTGGCATACGACGCACAAGCGCGTGGTCGGAACGGCCTCGAGGCGTTGCACGGGAATCACCGCCTCGCACCTCGCACACTTGACTTCGATCGGTTGCATAGCGTCCTCCTGAGACGACGAAAACAGCGGGGATAATGTAACCGAACAGGCTCGGAATGTCAACCTACAACCTACTGTTTCCAAAAGATTTACAAACTTGACAAACAAGACACAATTCATTATATTTCAACCATCGCCGAAAAGATCACCCCGACCTTTTCGGCGTTTTGTTTTTTCATCCAAAAAACAAAGGCGCGATTCAAACTGCTGAACCGAGCCTTTGTGCGTTAAGCCTGCTCATCTTTTTTAGGCGATTCCCTTGGCGGTTGTGGTGGTCGTGGCCTAGGCGGTGGGGGTGGTGGAGGTGGTTTTGGCGGCCTTACGGGTCTCCCACTGTTTTCCTCCAACCTTTCCCTATTATGTCTTAGGTGCATATCGTTCCTCCATGATTTTATACGCATCGGCGGCTTGTGTCTCGTTCAACTTGTGATCTTCCCGAATATCCGCGTACCCCGCGTTACCGGTCAAATTCGTAATTCTCTGACACAGTTGTCTATTTCTCTCTAAAGCTTCCTCATTCGCAATCGTCCCATCGTCAACGCTGCGCCACAAGTCGCGCCATTCGTTTTCCAATTCGCCACATTGAAGACTGATCGCATGCAGGACTGCCGCTTTTCGTCCATAATCAGAGACGAATTCCCAAGCGATAATCACCGCGATTCCCACCCCAGAGATGAGTTGCGCGATAGAGGGCAACGCATCTAAAAACGCGGCAATGCCACTCGTCGCCGCGACAAAAAGCAAAACCCGCACGATGTCGTAGTTGCGTTTGTAACGGTCGGAAAGCGCGGCATAGTATCGGACGAGCCGCGTAACATCCAAGAAATCTTGCCAGACCTCATTTCTAATTTGATCGGAAACCATAGCGCCACCTCCTCGTCATTTACGCCTGCTTTGTAAATTACGCGAACCGATCTGTCGATGTCAAGCGAATCTTCTATTTTCAAAACGACATGCTGATGTCCAGCGCGCCTACGGAATGCGTCAGCGCGCCTATGGAAATGAAATCCACGCCGGTTTCGGCAATGGCCCGCACGCCTTTTAACGACACATTGCCCGAGGCTTCCAACTCGGGTTTTTTGCCCTTTAATCGGCGCACCCTTTGCACGGCTTCGCGCATGTCGTTCAAGCTCATGTTGTCCAGCATCACGCGGTCCGCGCCCAGTACGAGCACCTCGTCGAGTTGGGACAGGGTCTCCACTTCCACCTCTACGGGCACGTCCCGTCCCTCGAAATCCATGCCTTTCCACACCGCCAAAAGCGCGGGGCCAATGCCATCTGCGGCCTCGATGTGATTTTCCTTGATCAACACCATATCGTACAGGCCCGCCCGGTGATTCGCGCCGCCGCCTATTGCCACCGCGTACTTGTCCAACACCCGCAACCCGGGCGCGGTCTTGCGCGTATCCAAAATTCGCGCCTTTGTCCCTCGCACGGCTGCGACAAATTGCGCGGTCATCGTTGCGATGCCCGACATGCGCTGCAAAAAATTGACCGCGACCCGCTCGCCCGTCAACAACCCGCGCGCAGAGCAGGAGACCTCGACCAGCACATCGCCCGCCACAATGCGGTCCCCATCTTTCACCCGCGCCGCGAATCCCATCGCCTCGTCTATGGCTTCAAACACCCATCGCGCGACGTCCAATCCCGCGATCACCCCATCGGCTTTGGCAATGATTTTGGCGTTTGCGCGCTTGGCAAATGGCACGGTCCATTTCGTCGTTATATCCCCATCCCCCACATCCTCTGCCAACGCCCGCGCGATGATGGGCATGATGTCTTCGCGGTTTAACATTTCAAAAGTTCTCTTTTTTTTAGAAATGTTTTCTTTTTTTTTCCATTGTCACACAATCCCCCGTTCTCGCAACGAGGTCGGTGCTATTGACCGCTTCTGCACAAGCGGCGGTTGCCGAGCAGTCGTCTATGGCTGTTTTGAAAGTCCCCGTTTTTAAGCGTGGAATAGACCTTGCCTCGGGGATTGTCGATCAAGTTTTTGTCCTTGAAGTCCCTCTGCAAATCTTCATCGTTTGAATACAACAAACGCACACCGCTGACTTGGGCCAGTGCCAAGATGTGTCAATCATTGGATCGGCACGAGTGCTCGTTGCAGGGTCAGCGGGGCCATGCGGGCGACTTGCTCTTCCCGGAAGCATCGGAAGTTTTGCAAGGTGATTTGGTCCATCACAGGGTCTCCTAAGTGCTCGCCATTCCCGGGGCCGAGGGATCGCCTTCGATCCAGGCTTCGCCGCCATCGGTCCACACCTCTTTTTTCCAGATCGGCACGGTTTGCTTCAAGCGGTCAATCGCGTAGTGGCACGCCTCCAATGACGCTTTGCGATGGGGCGAAGAAACCGCGATCAACACGCTGATCTCGCCGATTTCCAACCGCCCTACGCGGTGCAACATGCCCACGCGATCTACGCCCCACTCGTCTTTGATCTCATCCCCAATTTCGCGCATCTTCTTTTCCGCCATCTCTCGATACGCATCGTAGATGAGATACGACGTTCCGCGCCCTTTTGTGTTGTCGCGCACCACGCCGGCAAATGTCGTCACGGCGCCGTCCGAATCGGATAGCACCGCATTGTACAGCGCGTCCGGTTTTATCTTTGCGGTTTGAATTTTATACACGTCATTAGCCATATCAAATTCCTTTGGTTTATTTTTTGGCGGGCATGGGGCCGCGTCCCGGCGCGTCGATCGAGGGTTAGCCTCCGCTCACGGGGGGGATGAACGCGACCTCATCTCCATCTCGGAGTTGCACATCGCGATCGACATACGCTTGATTGACCGACACCATCAAACTCGGCGCGAGGTCTGCAAATCGCGCTCGTTCCGATGCGAGGGCGGCGATCAAGTCCGCCACAGTCGCGCCAGGGGCCAGCGTCATTTTTCGATCACGGACCCCCATCAAATCGCGGCAAGATGCAAAAAAGAGCACGGTTATGGTCACGTTCTACTCCCGTTTGTACTGCGCCGAGTGCGAGGACAGGCACGGGGGCCTGTCCCTACGGATGATAGGGGTTGAGCGGCTACTCAGGGCCTACAATGAGCGGAGCGAATATTCAGTGAATCGGCGAGGTGCGTCCAGGCACAGGGGCATGCCCTGCGATGAACGGCTATCGCCATACGCGTCGCAGCCTCGGGTTGTTTTGAATGCCCGGCGCGCGCCCGCGTTTGGCAATGGGTTCGCCATCGATCTCTTTCAGATCCGCAGTGAAATCAATCGGAGGCGCGCCGCTGATCGCGCTGCCCACGCCAAACCCCGCGATGGGGCATTGCAATCGCACAAATTCCGAAATCCGTTCGGGCGTCAACCCGCCGCTCACAAAAATGCCCACCTCGTCAAACCCCGCGCCGTCCAATGCCTTTCGCACGCGGCAGACCAATGCGGGCGTCACCCCGCCCAACTCGGAAGGCGTATCCAAGCGCACGCCCCACAATCGGCCTTCCATTGCACGCGCCACGCGCACGCTTTCTTCGGCTTCGTCGAGGAACGTATCCACCAGCACAATGCGCCGCACAAAATCGGGCATGTGGGCGTCAAACGCTCGGGCCGCGGTCACGGTATCGCCGTAAATCAACATCAAGGCATGGGGCATCGTGCCCGACGCGTCCTCCCCAAAAAGAGCCGCCCCCGCAGGCGTTGCACAAGCCGCGCATCCGCCTATCCACGCGGCGTATTCCATGCGGTCTGAAACGGCGGGATGGACGTGCCGCGCGCCAAAGCTGATGAGGGGAATGTCGCCCGCGGCTTCCACGCATGCGCGGGCTGCCGTGGCCCAACCACTGCCGTGCGCGAGGGTGCCCAGCATCGCGGTTTCAAAAACGCCGATGGCGCGATACTTCGCGTGCAAGCGCAACACCACTTCTTTGCGCGTCATCGCGTCCCCGTCATCCAACGCCCAAACCACTGCCTCATCGGGCAGGACTTCGCGCAAATTCTCCAACACCTCGCGGATGCCACACAACAGCCCATCGCCATTGGGGAACACCTCCACGACCACATCGGGATCGCGCCCCTCGGCTTTGAGCACTGCGAGGGTATTCAAAAAATACCGATCGGCACGAGCGGTATCGAGAAATGGGATGGGGTATTTAGTATCCATGGCGAATTGACAGAACGGGATAAACACGGGGGATGGGGATGGGTGAGGACTGACCACATTTGTACCAACTAATTCATTATCGGGATCGCTTTGCAGTTCCACCGTCTTTCAGAGAAGCCATCGCCAACCGTGCCATCCCAAAAGCCCATCAAACAAAGCCATCGCGCACAGCGCGCAAGTCCGTCTCGCAACCAACATCCATTTTGCAACCCACCTCGCAGGCCGGCGCATGTCGTGCGATTACAAAAGCGATTTGCGCTGTGCCTAGCCCCTCGGCGCATGAGAGCGGCATTTTTTGCCTACTTTTTGTTGCTGTAGACAAAAAGTAGGTCGCCGAAGGCATCGAAGGCAACAAACGATGCTGTAGGACCAAATGCTTTTGCCCACTGCTTCTCGCCTTTAATCCGCGATCCGTCTTTTCATCGCATCCAAGAACGCGGGGGGTACGAGCACGTTGCCGATCACGGGATCGCCCCTGCTGTCGCCGTGGCAATCCGATCCGCCTGTGCGGAGCAGGCCATAGTGGTTTGCCATCGCCGAATAGCGACGCACAGCCGCGGCATCGTGTTTGGTGTGCAACACTTCTATGCCGTCCAAGCCCTGTTCGATCAGATCGGGAATGAGGGCGTCGCGCCGATACAAAATCGGATGGGCCAAACTGGCGAGGCCG
Source organism: Candidatus Latescibacterota bacterium (assembly GCA_965242535.1). Taxonomy (GTDB): domain Bacteria; phylum Latescibacterota; class UBA2968; order UBA2968; family UBA2968; genus VXRD01. The sequence goes on along the minus strand of OZ251458.1, from coordinate 831,279 downwards.
CCCGCTGTGTGGATGATCTCGACCGCCTGACCGGGCGTCAGCGTGAACTTGGGTTGAAACGCGGGCCGGCCATATCCCAAATACGTTTGAAACGCCTGATCGTGCGAAAACACAACGCCTTCTTCCACCAGCACATCGGCGATGTGGGGACGGCCTATCGCGGCATTGCCCGCCCGATGCAGCACTTGGGACATGGCGATCCGCACGCCCAAGCGGTTGAGCTTTTCAACGATCTTTTCCGCGCGTTTCAACCGCGTCTCCTGAAATTGCCGCAACCACGCGAGCAAGTCCGAATGGTTGGGATCGACGAAATAGCCCAAGATGTGGATGTCTGTATTCGCTTCTTGCGTGCTCAACTCGATGCCGGGAATCACTTCGACGCCGACGTCCCGCCCCGCGGTTTGGGCCTCGCGCACCCCGGCAACCGAATCGTGATCGGTTAGGCTGATGGCCGACAACCCCACGTCAGCGGCGCGCTGAACGACCTGCGTCGGCGAGAACGAGCCATCCGATTTTGTGGAGTGCAGGTGGAGATCGACGTATGTGTTGGCGCGATGTTCTGACATATCCGTTCTCCGGAATCTATCCGGTAAGGGCGTAAGGGCGTAAGGGCGTAAAATCTTACGCCCCTACGTATGCTTCGGCCGGGGCGCCTTGGGTAGGATGAGATTCGTCTATCTGTACGTCAACCCCAATGCCTGTCGCTTGCCTTCGCGTTGCAATTTTCGCAACTGACCGCGCACCAAATTGCGCTTGATCGCGTTGAAATGTTCCACGATGAGCACCCCGTCGAGATGGTCGATTTCGTGCTGGAGGACTTTGGCGGCAATGCCATCGAGATCCATTTCAAATTCGCGCCCGTTTCCGTCGAGCGCGCACACGCCAATCCGCGCGGGACGCCGGACATCGCCCGCGATGCCCGGCAGGCTCAAACACCCTTCTTCGCCGATATGCTCGCCTTCTGTCCACAGAATTTCCGGGTTGATGAAGACCAGTGGTTCGGACAGGGCATCGCGCGGGCGCACGTCCAGCACGAGAAGCCGCTCGGTAAAACCCACTTGTTGCGCCGCGAGGCCAACGCCTTCGGCCGCGTACATGGTCGCAAACATATCTTCGATGAGTTGCTGCATCTCATCGGTTATATCGCGGATCGGGGTCGCCTTTTGCCGCAACACGGGGCAACCGAATTTTTTGATTTCGAGTAAGGCCATACCTGATCGTTTGAGTTACGGGTCATCGTTTCGCAGCTCTAACCCCGATCGATTTCCAACAACGCCTCGTTCAAACTGCCCGTGCGGTAGCCCTGGAGATCGAGCGTGACGTAGCGGTACCCGATGTTCTTGAGCGCGTGGGCCACGGCCTCGTTTGTCCCGCCCTCAAAAAAGCGCGCCAAATCTTCGGGCGGAACCTCGATGCGGGCGATGTCCTCATGGTGGCGGACGCGCACTTGGGCAAAGCCACGCGCTTTCAAAACTCGCTCGGCGCGGTCGATCTTGTGCAAGGCTTCGGGCGTTACCGGCGTGCCGTAGGGAATCCGCGAGGACAAACACGCGGACGCGGGCATATCCCATGTGGGCAAGCCCCATTGCTCGGACAGGGTTCTCACGTCGGCTTTGGTAAATCCCAACTCGACCATGGGCGCGCGAATCCCGCGAGATTCAGCGGCGGCCATGCCGGGGCGATAATCGCCCACGTCGTCTGCGATAGCGCCGTAGAGCAAGTATTCAAACCTCCCCGCGCCGTGCGCGATCACCTCGTCCAACTTGTCGGCCAGCGCGCTCTTGCAGTGGAAACACCGATCGGGATCGTTCTTCACGTAATCGGGATTGTCCATCTCCTGCGTATAGACCACCTCGAGCGCAATGCCGATGTGATCGGCCAAGGCCCGCGCCCTGTCGAGTTCGCCCGTGGCATAACTCGCCGAGACCGCGGTCACGGCCAGCGCGCGATTGCCCAGCACCCGTTGCGCCGCCGCCGCGAGAAACGCGCTGTCAACCCCGCCCGAGAATGCCACCACCGCGCTGCCCATGGCTTTGAGCACGGCGTTGAGGCGCGTCAGTTTTTCACCGGGAGTCGCGTTCATTTTGTCCATTTTTACTCCGCTTTCACTGCGCCAGGGACGACGACGGCATCCACCATCCCGTGCAAGACCTTTTTGTCCGCCGGGCAAATCGTGGCCTGCAAGCCCGAAAGCACGGCCTCGTCGTCGATCACAAAATAGTAGGGCTGCAACCGCACCCGGCCCTTCATGGTTTCGATTTGATCGGTTTCCCAATCGCAATAAGACGCGGAAAACGTCGCGCCATTGTGAAATTCCTGCAAGACGTGGGGCGTGTGTTCAAAAGCGCCGAGGGCCTCGTCGATCACGCCTCGCCAATCCCCTTCGGACATATCGTGCCCGATCGCCACGCCGCGGCTGCCCCACGCCAGTTCCGAATACCCCGAAGGCTTGACGACCAGTTGCCGGTGTTTTTGCCCCAAGCGGCCCAAGGCGCGCCAATCGGAAAAACTCCGCCCGCCGATTTCCAACCCGGCAATAACGCCGTGCGGCGGAATCGGCGCGGGGTCTAAAATCCAGGTTTTGGGAAAGGTCTGTCGCAAAAAAGCCACAGATGTTTTTCCCAAGTGTTGCTGCCAAAAATCCGCGAGCAGGGGATGGTGAAACAGGGCCATCATCATCTTTTCTTCGCAATGCGCCTTCAAAGGCGGGGTGATTTTGACCAACCCCTTGCGGACCGCGTACAAGATCAAGTCGATTTGGGGCAAGTTCCGCAAGTCGAACAACTCGAAAAATCTGTAAATCACGTCCAACCGCCGCCGGCCGTTTGGACTATTGACAAACAGGCCATCTTCCACAAAAACCACGTCTTCGGGGGCGATGACGTGCGTCTCTAAGCCCGCGGCATTCAAGCGGTTGCCCAAATACGCCATCTCGGGCCGATAGGCCGACGCCTCTTCCGAGACCACCACGGCCAAAACCGGCGCGTCTGTGCCGGCGAGCCCTCGGATCATCCGCGCAAAGCCCGTGACCATGCCATCTGCGCCGCCGACCATGCGACCGCCGAGTTTGGCATAGCGCGCGCTCAGGCTCGCGGTAAATCCAATGCCCCCGGGCACGGAATCCAATTCCGTGGCGATCATCCCCTGCCGCGTGGGAATCACATCGGGCCGAATCACCATGGGCACTTGGCTTTTGAATCGGCTCATCTGCCCGAACTTGATCACCTCTTCGGATTTGCCCCGGTCCAAATACCCGGCGACCCATGCGGGCTGGATGCCCCGGACGCTCTGCGAATACAAGAGATTGAGCGCTTTGTAGAACGGATAGAGATGTTGCCCGAGCGCCTCCAAGTGCGCCAGCACAGGCGGCGGCAGCCACCACGGATCGGGCGACACGCGCCACGAACTGTTCGACTGCGGATGCACGCCGCGCTGCACTTCTGTGTACAACCCGCCCTCGGGCGTCAACGCGTCGATATAACGCGCCCGATCTCGGGCGTCCATCTCACCAACGGATTTCTCCGCGTCACATAAGCTCATAAAAATTCCTTTGTGCGAATCTACGGAATGGCGAATCCGGGGCAGGGCCCAGCTTCGGACAGGCGCGGGGGCCTGCCCCTACGGGTGATGGCGCGGAGACTGACCCCTGTTTTTTGCCGCCCCAAAATACAAAGAACAGGGACAAAATGTCAATTCCCTGTTCCTATTCACATAATCGCTGACGGGGGCGCTTAGCCCTTGCGCTTTGATCGCAAATGCTCGCCGATGAGCGTGCGCTCGGCCTCGGACAATGCGGACGCATCGTCTGCTGAATCCGCATTTTCTTCATTTTCTTTTTCCTTGTCGAGAGGCAACGGGGCGGTTTTGTCGCGCGCTTCGAGGCTTTGTTGAATCATGGCAAATTCGTCTTGGGTCTCATCGGTCGCCGCGGGTTCTGCCTGCGGTTCGGATTCTTCGGACAACGGCAGATCGGGCAGGTCATCTACATCCGCTTCTTCGGCCAGTTCATCTTCCAAATTCAATCGCGCGGCGACGGCCTCGTAAACCGATTTGGCGGCCTCTACTCGGCCTTCCAAGCGGCGGAGTGCTCGGCGCAATTCGTCCATCTCGGCCGACGCCTCTTCAATTTCCCGCCGCGCAAAATCGAGAACTCGTTCGTACACAACATCTCTGGAAGCATCTTCTGGCATGACATCTGTCCTTGCAAATTTGTGAAAGGTGGACGAAGTTGGCGATCAAATATAGACCGTGCCTTTGGGCATGTCAAGGCAGAACTCGGCGAGCAGTTGGCGACAGAGAATACCTGCACAACGAAATCTCAGACGTAATTCACGCCGTACCAGACCCCTGGAATCGGCAGGCATTTCCGCAAGACCTCGCCCGCGCGGCCACCGGCGGTTAGCATCGCGTCTTCGGCCCCGTCCCATGTGCCGAAAATCAGGTGTGCCGCAACGCCGCGGCTTTCGGCCACCACGCGGTCGCCGCCGTAGTAGATGTGATACTCGTCCCCCACTTCCCGAAACGCCAACCCCGTGGCCGCGTGTTCGCCGATTCGCTCGACGAAATAGGGGCGCATTTTTTCGAGCAACTGTTCAAAGTGAATGACCATCGCCGTGCCGGGCAGGGCGACGCGTTGCGGGGTCAAACCGCGTGCGTGGAGCATGTCGTACAACACCGAGTCGAACCCCTTGACGTGCAGGGAGATGCGTTTCAACTTTTGCGTCCGAATCCATTTGCCCAACGCGCCGACAATGGCGGATCGCTCGCCTGCGTAATCAAGGAGATCCACCTGGCCATCATCCCAGCAGGGGCGCGCCTGCTGTACCACTCCAAATGCCACGGGGCGATCCCCTCGCCGAATCAGATAGGTTTTGGCCGGGCGGTTCCGCGCCCAGCCATCGATGCCAAACGCGATGTCCGAAGGCGGCCGCATCCAGCGCACGGGTTCGCGCCGATAAAGGTGCCCAATGGCGTCGGCATCTGCCGCCGATGCCGGGGCAACCGTCCACGTAGCGTCGTCAAAATCGCCCGCGCGGTCACTCGGGACATGGAACATCCAATCGCGGCCCACGTATCGGCAACCGTGTCGGTGGTACATGTTGCGATACCCGGACACCATGATATAATCCACGCCGTCTTTGCGGCAATCGCGCATGGTGTCTCGCAAAAGCGCGGTGGCATGTCCCTTGCCCCGGTGCGATTCGACCGTTGCCACGCCCCCTAGCGACGCCACGCGCAGGGTACATCCAAAAATGGAGACGGCCCGCCGAATGGTGCCGATGTGCGAGACCACCTCGCCGTTTTCCACCACCACGCGCAAATTGCTCGCGTTGTCATCGTTGAGTACGTGCGGTTGCATATCCGTGAACCCTTCATAAAACACCTCGTTGAGCACGGCGCGCAAACGCCCCATCTCGTCCCGACGCACGCTGCGAATCCCATTTTCCCATGTCGCTTCTGGCTCTCTGGTCATAAGCCCTCCAAAGTCGTTATTTCTGCATCGCGCCATCTCGTTTTCGCGCTTCCATTTCCCTGCTGCGAGACGCGGTGATCATACCGTCCGTTTTCTCATTTTTGACCTTTTGACGTTGCAATATCGGGCGCCCCCGTCCGACGACGATGTGACGCTCATCCAATGCGATGCGGGACAGATCGGCGCGAACGCTGGCCCTTTCGATCGTGATATTTGTGATCCGACCCTCGTCATCGATAGAAAACAAAATATCCTCATCCTCGCCCTCTATGCCCGCATTCGTCGCCCCACCCGTTGCAGGCTTGTCGGACAGATCGATGGAAAGGGTATCGGTTTCGGGAAAATATTGAATTTGCGACATTATTTTCTCCTCTGCTTTCGCGTGTAATTACTATTAAACAATCTGTAAATTAAGTTATTCTCATTTTTGATACTCACGAATCAGTACCAGAGTTGCTCGCTTTTCTAAAGCGTTTGGTCCTACAGCATCGTTGCTTGCCTTCGATGCCTTCGGCGACCTACTTTTTTTCAACAGCAAAAAAAAGTAGGCAAAAAATGCCGCTCTCATGCGCCGAGGGGCTAGCACAGCGCAAAGCGCTTTTGTAGCAGGACGACATGAGACAGCCTGCAAAGGGGGTTGAAAAATGAATATTGGTTGCGAAACGGACTTGCGCGCTGTGCGCGATGGCTTTGTTTGATGGGCTTCTGGGATGGCACGTTTGACGATGGCTTAATTGACGTACGGCATCACGCCCGGCACGCTCTTGAAAAATTGAAATTCCGAATTATTTAATTTTACAGAGTATCAAAAAAGCATTGTGAACCGTTTGTCCATCTGGAAGGGCGTTTTCGACATACGTGCGATAGGTCGCGGATTCGGGATGATTTTTTGCAACGGCGGTTTCAAAATAGGATGTCGTTTTCATGGCATGGCGCGCTCGTTTTGAATATCTTATCGCAAAACTTTTTGTTCATTCACAGGAGAATGCGTGATGAAACGGCTCTATCTCGTGCGGCACGCCAAGTCGGATTGGAGTTCTTTCGGGCTGGCTGATTTTGATCGCCCCCTGAACGCGCGCGGCAAAAAGGACGCGCCGCGCATGGGCGAACATCTGAAACGGGCCTGGCAGGTCAAACCGGATTGCGTGTTGTGCAGCACGGCCAAGCGCGCGCGATCCACGGCCAAGCGATTGCGGAAAGCACTCGGCGTTTCCAAAAAACGGATCGCATGGCACGAGCGCATTTATTGGGGGCACAAAGACGACGTGTTGGATCTGATTCGACAAACCGACAATCGCCATCGAGAGGTCATGGTCATCGGACACAACCCGGATATGACCGCATTGGTCAACCAACTCACCGGGTCTTCGATAGCCAATGTGCCGACGTGTGGGGTCGCGGGAATCGATTTGCCCATCGACGACTGGGCGGATGTTGCGTCTGGCGATCTGGTGTTTTTCGAGGTGCCCAAGTCCATTTGACGCGATGGATCGAAACCCCATCGCCACACGAGGCGCGCCATTTCTCAACGTGCAGTCCGCTTCCGCATAGGGGGCGATTCTTCCGGGAATCGCCCCCGATTTTTTGGGTTAGCCATCGGCGTTCAACCGCCGCTAGGGGGACAGGAGATCAAGGCTGACCGCTTCGAGACTGGAAATTTGATAGCTCTGTGCTTCGCGGTAAAGAGGAGCATTCTTAATCTAACGCTTTTTTGATTTTTGCACAGGTTTTTTTTGATTTTTTGCTATCTTAAGGGGGTAATTCGAACTTGCCCGCGATGAGATAGACCATTCTCCATTCTCCGCTCCCAATGGCCGACTGGATATTACAATTACTGACCGGTGAACGCGCTGCCGCGTATCGAGATGCGTGGTTTGCGTTGGACATCGCGTGGCCCGTGGCCGGGGTATTGCTCGGCGTTGTGTTTTGCGCGAGCGCGTGGTTTTGGCACAGGCGGTTGCCCGCGGCGTTTCCAAAGGCGTTGATCGGCGTGCGTGCGTCGGCATTGGTGCTGGCGCTGTTTTTGGCGATGGGGCCCACACTGGTGGCACAGCGGTTGGAACCCGGCGCGCATTTCGTGCCGGTGCTGTTCGACGATTCCCGTAGCATGACCGTGCCCGAATACGGCGATCAGACGCGCGCAGAGCGATTCGCGCAGGCGTACCGCGCATCCGGATTTGAAGACGCCTTGGCGCAGACGCATCGGGTCGCGCGGTTCCGGTTTGGCGAGAACACAGCGCGGGTCAATGGCGTTGCGGATCTCGGCTTTGATCGGGCGCAGTCGGATATCGTCGGCGCGGTGCGCGAGGTGATCGGGCAAATGTCCGGCGCGGAACTGTCGGCGGTGGTGGTGTTCAGCGACGGGGCGCAACAAAGCGACGCGGCCATGCAACTGACGGAATTGCCCAGCGATGTGCCCGTGTTTACCGTGGGAACGGGGCGTAATGACCACTGGCGCGACTTGGCATTGGCCGATGTGTCCGCCTCTCGCGTGCGAGACGACGAAGTGGCGGTGACGGCGCGGGTGGTCGCCGAGGGCATGGCAGGGGAAGATGTGGTCGTGGAAACCCGGGCAGGCGGGCGCGTCATGGCGGCGTCATCGCTTGCGATTTCAGGGGAGAGAGAAGAACACTACGTCCGCCTCAAATTTCAGCCGAGGGCCGAGGGCTGGCGGGTCTATCGCGTGCAGACGCGCCTGGCAGATACCACGAGCGCGAAAGACCGCATTATCGTCAATAATGCACGGGATATTTTGGTGGACCAACGCACGCGCGTTTTTCGCATTTTGTACTTTAGTGGGCGGCCCAACTGGGAGGGCAAGTTTTTGCGACGGGCGTTGGACGGGGATCGGCAGTTGGCCCTGTCGAGCCTGCTCCGCATTTCCGGGCCCGAGCGCAAGTTCGTGTTTCGCGGCCGCGATGCGACGATGGCGAATCCCCTGTTCGAGGGCTTTGACGATCAGGCGTTGAACGCGCCGCGCTATGACGAGGCCGTGTTCATCCGCATCGGCGTGTCCAAATCCGCGCTGGCGAGTGGGTATCCCTCCACCGCATCCGAACTTTTTCGCTACCATCTGGTGATTTGGGGCGACATCGAGCGCGACTTCTTTTCCCTTGCCCAACTCAATTTGACGCGGGAATTCGCGTCCAAACGCGGGGGCAGTTTTTTGATGCTGGGCGGGCCGCGCGCGTACGCGGAAGGCGGGTGGGCGCGTTCGAGCATCGAACCGATGTTGCCCATCGCGTTGGGGCCTGCGGGCGATTACGACGACATCGCCTTTCGCGCAAAGCCGACCATCGAGGGCCTCTTGTCCGGAGTGTGGTCGTTGAGCGAAAACGCCGAAGTCAATGCGGAGCGATGGGCGAATTTGGCGTCGCTTTACGGGGTCAATGCGTTTGCGGCTGTGCGGGCGGGCGCGACTGTGATGGCGACTGTGGAATCCGAATCCGACGACGTTCATGGGCAACCCCTGTTCGCGTGGCAACGCTACGGCGAGGGCCTAAGCGCGGCATTGGGCACGGGCGAGACGTGGCAATGGCAGATGATGCACGGCGAGGCGGACGCGGCGCACGAACGCTTTTGGCGGCAACTGGCGCGCCTGTTGGTCACGCGCGTGCCCGAACCCGTGGCGATGATCCACAGCGGCGAAGACGCGCGGGTGGGCGAGATGCGCGACTTGAAATTCACAGTGCGCGATTCCCTGTTTGAACCCCGCGAGGGCCTAGCTGTCGATGTGCAGGTCGAGGCGGCAACCGGCGGTGTCGTCACCTTGCCGGTCTCCGAATCCATCGCCGAGGTGGGGGCTTATACCGCTGATTTTGAGCCGGTAGAACCGGGTCTGCACCGCATCGCCCTAACCGCACGCGACGCCCAGGGCGGGGATGTGGCGCGGTTGGACGCCGCGTTGCTGGCGCGACCCGATCAGCGCGAGTTTTTGGACGCGCGTTACAAGCCCGATTTTTTGCAAGAGTTGTCCGCACACACGGGCGGCGAATTTTTCGCATTGGACGACCTCGATCAACTGGCCGAGCAAATTCCGTGGACCGATAACGCGCAGGCGCGGCTGGATCGTTTTCCATTGTGGCACCGCCCGCCATTTTATATTCTCCTCGCGGCGTTGCTGTGCGCGGAATGGTATTTAAGACGAAAGCGGGGCGAACCGTGAAAATCTGGTATTGGATTGCGATTTGCCTGATTTGCGCCGACGCGGGACGGGCGCAAGCCGCAACTTTTGACGTGATCATCAGCGGCAGCGGTGGCGAAGCGGCGTATGCCGAGCGGTTTGGCGATTGGGCACGGCGATTGCGGCAAGCACTCATCGACCGATGCGATCATCCGATAGACCATGTGCGCTTGCTCAATGAGACGGGCGAGGGCGCCGATGGCGTCGCGTCCAAACAGGGCATTGCCAAGGCCCTGCGCGCGTTGTCCGAGCGCGTCACCCCGAGCGACGATGTGTTCATTTTTCTCATTGGGCACGGCACGTATCGGCGGCAGGTCGCCAAGTTGAATCTCCCTGGCCCGGATTTGACCGCATCAGAACTCGATGGCCTTTTGAAGCGCCTGTCCGCCCGGCGCATCGTCGTTGTCAACGGCGCGTCTATGAGCGCGCCCTTTGTCAATGCCCTCAGTCGAACCGGGCGCGTCGTGTGCGCGAGTACGCGCAGCGCAGATCAGCGCGACGCCACGCGATTCATGGGCTTTTTCGTGCAGGCATTGGAAGATGGCAGCGCGGATCAAAATCGCGATGACCGCATTTCCATTTTGGAGATTTGCACGCAAGCCGCGTCCCTGACCGATGCGTGGTTTTTAAGCGAGGGCCTGATCCCCACGGAGAACGCGATTTTGGACGACAATGGCGATGGCCTGGGCGTGCGTCTGTCAGCCCTGAGCGAGGACAGCGGCGACGGGGCCGTGGCGGCCCGTTGTTTCCTGCGCGATTTCCGCGTTCCCAAAGGCACGCCGCCCGAACTCGTCCGCGCTTATGGCGAGGCCATGGACGCAGTGCAAGCCCTCATTGCCCAAAAAGCGATGATGGACTCGGTGGCCTATTACCGGTCATTGGAACGCGAGTTGGTGAAGGCGGCGCGGTTGAACCGAAAAATCAAGCGCGATCGCGGATTGGGTAGATGACGCCGATGGCGCGGATGAAAAACGCGAGTAGGGTGGGGTTAATCCGCGATTCAGACACATGGAGGTCGTTATGTTGACGGACGAACAGATGCAGCGATTTCGCAATGAGGGGTACTTGGTTTTTGAGGGCCTCATCCACGGCGAGCGGTTGGCGTATTACAAAGGGGTGTTTGACGAATTGGTCGAACAGGGCCGCGGGCTGACCGAGCAGATTCCGCATTGGACGCTCGAGTTGGACGAGCGCGGCGTGCCCCTGCCCGGGGTGTTGCACAAAGTCCAGGGCGTTTGCGTGGTCGATTCCCGAGTGCTGGAACTGGCGCGTGAACCCGCGATTTTGGACCGCGTGGAAGCCCTGATCGGCGCGAACATCGACGTGTTTGGCACCAAGTTTTTTCCCAAATTGCCCAATGGCGGCACATCGACGCACTGGCATCAGGACAATTTTTATTTTGGCACGGAAACAGACCGCATCATCAGTTGCGGGATTTATTTGGAAGATTCGGATGTCGAGAACGGCTGTTTGCGCGTCGTGCCCGGCAGCCATCGCCTGGGCAAAATCGTCGAACACCGCAAAAACCCGTCCCTGCACGGCATGTGGACGGACGTCGATGAATCGCGGGCCGTGGATCTGGTCATTCCGGCCGGGACTGCGGTGCTGTTTTCCGCCAACATCCTGCACGGCGCACGCGACAACCACAGCACGCGCACGCGCTACAGCACGGCTTGGCACTACTTGCCGGAAACGCTCAATCCCGAAAAATTCGTGAAGGGGCAATACGAAGACCGGCACGTGGCGCGGGGTTCTTCGCGGACGACCGAAAGGGATTCCCGATGAGCAGGGTCAAATTGGCATTGCCCGAGACGTTTTGCTTCGCGGCCGAAATCCCGTTGCGAATTTCGGACATCAACTACGGCGGGCACCTCGGCAATGACGCGGTGTTGTCCGTATGCCATGACCTGCGCGCACGGTTGTTCGCAGCGCATGGTTTCACGGAATTGGACGTCGAGGGCGTGGGCATCGCAATGGTCGATGCGGTGATCGTTTTTCGATCCGAGGCGTTTTACGGCGAGACCCTGATAGGCGATGTGGCCGTCTGCAATTTTTCGCGCACGGGTTGCGACGTGTTTTACCGGTTGCGCGCAAAATCCGATGCCCGAGAGGTGGCGCGTGCAAAGACCGGGATCGCCTTTCTCGATTACGAGAAGCGAAAAATCCGCCCCGTGCCCCATGGGTTCAGAAAAATTTTTGAGGGATAGCCCTCTCGCTGGACAAACGAGTTGACGACTAACTTGTCGAACTTCACACGCGACAAAGGAGATGAACATGAGCAAAAGAGCCTTGATGGTCTGGGGCGGTTGGCCCGGGCACGAGCCAAAGCAATGCGTGGATATTTTCGCGCCGTTGCTGGAGGAAAACGGATTCGCAGTGGATGTGCGCGATTCGATGGACGTGTACGCGGATGCGGATTACATGTCGGAATTGAGCGTGGTTGTGCCGTGCTGGACGATGGGCGCGATTGAGAAAGCGCAAGACCAAGGGTTGCAAGCCGCGGTGAAAAGCGGCGTTGGCCTCGCGGGATGGCACGGCGGGATGTGCGATGCGTTTCGCAACAGCACGAGCTATCAGTGGATGACGGGCGGGCAATTCGTCTCGCATCCGGGCGGGGTGAAAAATTACGGCGTCCACATTGTGCCGGAGAAAGCCGCCGACCCCATCGTGGCCGGGCTGGGCGATTTCGAGATGCACTCCGAGCAGTATTACATGCACACGGACCCGAGCAACGAGGTGCTGGCGACAACGACATTCGAGACCGACAGAGCACCGTGGGTCAATGGGTGCATCATGCCGGTGGTGTGGAAACGCATGTGGGGCGCGGGGCGCGTGTTCTACTCGTCACTGGGTCACAAAGCCGTGGATTTTGATGTGCCAGAGGCGAAGGAGATCCAGCGGCGCGGGATAAACTGGGCCGCGCGTTAAAGTCCCTCCGGATTCGGCATCGGGATGCCCCCTTGACAATCGGCTCAAAGTTCGGTATCTTAACGCATCACAAAACGAGCACGCATGCACGGCGCCGTAGCCAAGCGGTAAGGCAGAGGCCTGCAAAGCCTTTATCGGCGGTTCGAATCCGCCCGGCGCCTCCAAAAATCAACCGGTCAGTCTCCGCAGAGATTGACCGGTTCCTTGTATGGGAACGGAGATGATCACAAAAGAACAAATCGGCCGCCTCAAAAAACGGGACAACCGGGCTTTGGCAAACTGGGTGAAAAATCACTCGGATGGCAAAAGCCTGCTGTTCATCTTGCAAAACCTCGGCGCCCTGCCCAAAAATTTTGACGATCGCTGGGTCGCGTCTCTCGTCTCAAATCCCAATCAAACCGTGCGGCTCTGGGCTGTCAAAACCCTGGGAAAGACCAAAAGCGAGAACAACATACCCCTCCTCAAGCGCGTCGCCCAACGCGATGAAGCGACGGACGTCAGACGCGAGGCGGTTTCTTCTATCGGCAGAATGCGATCCCCGGCCATCGTTTCGGTCTTGTTTGACTTTTTGAACGACGCGGATCCCAAAATCGTTTTGCAAGCGATCCGAGGGCTTCTCACCTTTCGGCATGACGCGGATGTGAGCGAGCGACTCCAATCGTTTCGCGAGCACCCGAATGAAATGATTCAAAAGGTCATCGAGAGGGCGTATTCCCCCGCCGACCGAGACGCGCTTCCCGCACAGGCGCATCGAGACAGTTATGATTTCCTAAAAAATGTCGTTGTTTTGGGCGATGTGCGGGCGGTGTTAAATGCCGTGCCGGATGAGAGTTTTCACCTCGCGTTCACATCCCCGCCCTATTACAATGCGAGGGATTATTCCATTTACAAAAGTTATCGGGCGTATTTGGATTTCCTCAAAGAGGTTTTTCAGCTCACGCATCAAAAGACGAAAGAAGGGCGTTTTCTGATCGTCAACACATCGCCCATCATCATTCCAAGGATGAGCCGTCAACACGCGAGCAAGCGATACCCCATCCCCTTTGACATTCACAATTTCCTCGTCGAGATGGGATGGGAATTTATCGACGATATCGTCTGGAAAAAGCCGGAAACGAGCGTCAAGAACAGGAACGCGGGATTTTTGCAACACCGCAAGCCGCTGGCTTACAAGCCCAATGTCGTCACGGAATACGTGATGGTTTATCGAAAGGAAACGGACAAGTTGATCGATTGGAACTTGCGGCAATACGATGAGAAAACCGTATCTGAGAGCAAAGTTGAAGATGGGTATGAGACCTCAAATGTTTGGGAAATCGCCCCCAAGCACGACAAGGTTCATTCCGCGGTGTTCCCGGTCGATCTGTGCAGGAGAGTGGTCAAATATTATTCTTTTAAAGGGGATTTGGTTTTTGACCCCTTCGCCGGCAGTGGCACGTTTGGCCGAGTGGCGAAAAGCCTGAACAGATTTTTCTTTTTGACCGAACGAGAACCCAAGTACTTCGAGTATATGAAAACATTCCTCGTCCAAAACAACATGTTCGACGATGAAACGACCATGAGCGAGTTTTTGACCCTCGACGAGTTTAGAGAGAGAACCCAGACAAACATTGTGCAGATTGTACGGCGTTTCCGAAGAAAATTACACGGCTGAACTAAAGGGGCAGGGCGGGCAAGAGGATTTTACGCGCGAGGTCGATTTCTACCTGCTCAAAGATGGCGCGCAGTACAAATGCGAAGTGAAATTGATCGGAAAGGGCAATCCCGAAAGTGCCGATGCGGTTATCGCAAGGGGTAGCGATGTCTTTGTCGCGGATAAGCTCTCGGAGACGAACAAGCGACAACTCGACAGCTTGGGCGTGGAATGGGTCGAATTGAGAACTGCGGATGGCTTTCAGAAATTTAAGACCGTATTGGAAAGGCTCGGCATACCGTTTACAGAGATCGATTTGAGAAATTTGGATTCGGAGGTCGAGCGGATATTCGATGGTATTTTCGATTCGTAGCCTGAGAAAATCCGGCATTTCATCGCTCAACCTCTTTGCCCGCGTTGGCGCAATTAGTGATCCGCGAGCACGAGGGGATGGCGACTGGGCGAACCGACCACTGCCCCCGGATCCGCATTTTTTCGCGCCTTTTGAACCGCTGTTGAGGCGTCGCAGTCATGCTCGAATTACTCGCTTTCGTACCCCGCGTTGCGTTTTTCGCAGTTTGTCTTCCTCGTCCACTGACTACCGACAACGCTATGAACCTTCACGACCACGACGCAGTCATCATCGGAACGGGATTCGGCGGCAGTGCATGCGCGTATGCGTTGGCGAATGCCGGGATGAAGGTGTTGGTATTGGAACGCGGCGCGTGGGCACGGCGCGATGCCACAGATTGGGATGCCCGCTCCGTGCTGATCGAAAAGAGCTACCGAGGGCCGTCGCCGATTCGCGTCAAGCAATACGAGGATCGGGCGTTTTCCGATGTGGTCGAAAACGAAGTGGTGGGGGGAATGTCCGTCTTTTACGGCGGGGCATCGCTCAGGCTGCGCGAACGAGATTTCGACGCGTGGCCCATTTCGTATTCGGACATGGCGCCGCATTACGATCGCGCCGAACGCCTGTTGGAAGTTCACGGCGAGATGGGCGCGGATCCATGCGAACCCCCGAGGGCGGGCGATTATGCGTATCCGCCCATTGAACTCACGCGGCCCGCACAGCGCGTTTGGGATGCCGGGCGCGCCTTGGGGTATCGGCCCTTTCGCATGCCGATGGCGATCAATTTCTCCAATCGGGCGCGCACGCTTTGCATTCGGTGTTTGACCTGCGATGGATTTCCCTGCCGCATCGAAGCCAAAAACGATCTCGCGATGACGCTGCTCAAATTGGCACAGGAGGCCGGAGCCGAGATCGCGACCGGCGTGCAGGTCGCGCATCTCGTTTGCAAACGCGGCCGGGTGCGCGCGGTGGCGTGCGTGAATCGGCAGACGAAAACGGCGTTTGAAGTGCCCGCCCCCATCGCGGTTGTCGCGGCGGGCGCGTTGCAAAGCCCGGCGATTTTGTTGCGGTCGGGCCTGCGCCGTTTTCCGCAGGGCGATTTGATCGGGCGTTTTTTGTCGCGCCATTGCAATGCGGTCGTGGCAGGCGTGTTTCCCTTTCGCACCAATCCCGAAGGCGCGTTTCACAAGCAGGTGTGCTTTTCCGATTTTTACGAGGATTGTCGAGACTTGGACGGGCGCGCCGTTGGGGTGATTCAGGATATTTACACGCCGCCGGCCATTGCGTTGAAGCACCACGCGCCGTTTGGATTGAAGCACGTCACGGCGATGGCGGCCGGTCTGTTGCAAAATTTGTTGTGCATTGCCGAGGATGAGCCGCTGCCCGAAAACCGCATAACACTCGCCGATGAAAAGGATGCGTTTGGCATCCGCCGCGTGCAGGTTTCGCATCGCTACACGGCGCGAGATTGCGCCCGCCGCGATTATCTCATCGCAAAGGCCAAGGAGATTTTGCGCGCGGCGGGCGCGTTTTTTTTTCACACCTACCGCATCGACACCTTTTCCCACGGCGTCGGGTCCCTGCGGATGGGCGATGGCGAAGCGACGAGTGTGCTAGACGCGCATGGCCGGTTTCGCGGGCTGGATAATTTGTTCGTAACCGATGGCAGCGCGTTTCCCACATCGGGCGGCGTGAACCCGAGTTTGACTATCGCGGCAAATGCGCTGCGCGTGGGGACTGGTATCGCGGAGACGTTTCGAGAGATATGACATTGGACGCCTACGATTATGGAACGTGCGAAACTTGTGATGCTTCCTTGCAAGAGAAGAGCAACGCATCAAACAGGATTTTTGGATACGCGATGAACTCATCGTGATCGACAATATTCTGGCAGGTGTTTGTCCGCAATGCGGGGCCAAAGTGGTGCGGGCAGATATGGGACATCTCATCGCGGAGTTGCTGAGCGATCCGAAAAGAATCGCGACATCCCCCCATATTTCCGTTCCCGTTCTCCGGGTCGATGAAACGGAAATGGTATGACGCTTTGCGCGAAAGATCGTCATGACTGATTTGCCTTTTCAGAAACCGCGCATCTGCATTTTGGGGTGCGGGCGGATCGGCGCGCTCCACGCGAGGAATTTGCGGGGACGAGCCGCGTTGTATTTTTGCAGCCGGTCGCGGAGGAGCGCGCAGAAGTTTTATACCGCGTTTCACGGGCGCGGCATTTTTGGCGATCTGCACGCGGTTTTGGAAAGCGATGTGGAGGCGGTGGTGGTCGCGTCTCCGCCCGATTGGCACAAAGATCAGGTGGTCGCGCTGTTGGCGGCGGGCAAGGCGGTGCTGGTCGAAAAACCGATGTGCGTTTCGCCGGAGGAACTCGCCGAGATCGAGGCGGCGTTGGAACGAGTCGAATCGCCTTTGCTGATGGTCGCCGAGAATTATTATTACAAACCCTCGTTGGCGAGGCTCAAGCACATGATCGCGCGGGGCGACATCGGCGAGGTGCGGTCGGTGTCCATCAAAAAACTCACCGCGCAACAGGCGCGGGGATGGCGCCGTGCTCATGGCGCGTTGCTGGAGGGCGGGATTCATTTCATCGCGCTGATTTCGGAGTTGTTCGACGCCGCGCCCGAAGAGGTGGAAGCGGTTTTCCCCGGCCATTCCGGACGCGGTGCAGAGCGCGAATCCGTGCTGCGGATGGTGTATGACAATGGCGCGTGTGGCGAGTTGCACTACTCATGGCAGACGCGGAGTTGGGCAAAAGGCGTTTTTCAGCATTCGCAGGTCGAAGGCACGCGCGGGCGACTCGTTTTTGAGAGCAATGGCCTGTATATTTTCCGACGCGGGTTTCGGATCGCGTTGCCGGGGCTGAAGGATTTGATGGGCTATCGCGCGATGACGGACGATTTTATGGCCTGCTTGCACAACCGCACGCGCGAACCGCATTCAAATTTTGCACGCGCAAAACGCGAGTTGCAGATCGCGTTTGAAGCTTATGGAGGGGAGACGGGAGACGGGAGAGGTGAGAGGTGAGAGGCGAGAGGCGAGAGGCGAAAGGCGAAAGGCGAAAGGCGAGAGGCAAGAGGCAAGAGGCGAAAGGCGACAGGCGACAGGCGGGTAATCGCCATCAATCGTAGGGACAGGCCCCCGTGCCTGTCCGAAGATACAAGGCTGGTGCGCGTCTAAGAAGATGTGGTATTACGGCGTCAAACTTCACCTCTTGGCACAATATCGCGCAAAGGGGAGGGGTTGTTTCATTTGGATAGACCGAAAAATGAACCTCTCCGTGGCATCTCAAGTACGATCCTATAACGGCTTACTCGTCCATGTCTTTGGACGAGTCGTCGCGGCGTGCTTCTTACTCGCTTTCTACTCTTAATTCGCATATTCAGTGTTCCCGTAGGTCGCTCCTCTTGTTTCTGATTATGGCGTTTCATATACCCCCCGGACGACGTTAGAATCGATTTTAGCCGAGTCGCTCTCCAAATTTTTTTGGGTATTGCGAATGGGGAAGTTTCACCGCCTAATAGATGGGGCGTCCCTCTAAATTGGGCTACTTTGGAAGGTTCAACAAAATGGTGATAACCGCGCCGAGAATGGCGAGAAGGATCGTGAATTGAAGACCGATTACCCACTTGAAAAGACCGATCATGCGATTTTCAAGGCTGGTCAAACGGTTGTCCATGCTGATCAAGCGGTGGTTGATCTGCTCGATGATGGCCTCAATTCGGGTCAAGCGAATGTCGTGATCGGTCACTCGGTTTTCAAGGGTGGGAATCATGTGTTTTCTCCTTTGCGATTCGATGATCTCTGTCCACTGCTTCGAGGCTTTCACCTCCGCTTTTTTATGCACGGAGTCTCGGTTCAAGGACGCGACTTTACGTTCGTCCTGCGCCGCGTTGCGCGTTTATCCATTACTGACGTTCATCGCCAGCGTAATCAACGCGCCTGCAATGACCAAAACCCCGGTGAACATCAGGCCAAACAGCCAACGCTGTCCCGCTTCGATGCTCGTCAGCCGCGCGAGTATCTGCTCATTAATGCCTTCGATTCGGGCTTGTCTTTCCCGCAACTGGAGTTGTTCTGTCCGGATGTCGTCAAGTTCACCCATGGCCTATCTCCCAAAAAAATAAACTTCGGCGTGTGGTCATATTCCCAAAGGAATATAGCCACTTATTTGGGAATGTCAAGGATTATTCCACTTCTCATCAATACGCCTCGAGGCGCAGGCCGCCTGCGTTTGCTTCATCGACAAACGCGCGGTACGCATGGGGGCGGCGTTGCATCCAGTTGATGCTGCGATAGCATCCGCGATTTTGCGGGCGAAAGCCATCGGCGAGCTCGACTTCGGCGGCGATCAAGGGCTGACTGCCATCGTTCCATGCCAGCACATGCCCAGTGCGGTCGATGATGCAACTGCCCTCTGCGCGATTGACGGCCACCACCATGCACAACTGATTGTCCAATGCCCGCGTCTGCATGATGCCGCGAAAGCGTTGGGCGTCCCACGTGTGATCTTCCGGATGCCACGCGCGGTGATCGCCCATGATGGGCAACAGCAAAAAGTCCGCGCCATTGAGGCCGATCATCCGCGAGGATTCGGCCGCCGAGGAATCCATACAGATATTGCACCCGATCCGGCCGATAGCCGTATCGAACACCGGAAACGCATCGCCCGGCAAAATGCCCGAATCCATTTCCCCGCCCACGGCGAGATGCACCTTGCGGTATTTGCCCACTAAGTTGCCATTGGGCGCGAACAACGCGGCGGTGTTGTGAACCGCATCGCCATCGCGTTCAAACACGCCCAAGAGCAGATGGACGCCGCAATCGCGCGCAATGTCGGAAAATGGCTCGGTATCCGCACTCGGCACGGGCACGGCCAAATCCAGAGGGCTACCTTTGATTCCGCATTGCAATGCGAGCTCGGGCAATACAATGAGGTCGGGTTTTTCGCGTTCACAGGCCGCTCGGCACAACGGCGCGTACAGATCGACATTGTCTCGGATCGACGCAAACCGCCGGTTGCGATCCTCGCGCCGGCCCGTTGCGACGCAGATTTTTACGGGTTTGGGAGACTCGCCCTGACCATGCACGCTCACGTCGGGCAATTCCCATTCGGACGCGCCCTTTGCGGACCAGCGAAACGCATAGCGCACGGTCAGGCGGTCGGCGTCTTTGGGCGCGGTGAGGCGGCGCGAAAATCGCACGGTCTCGCCGTTCCATTCGGGAAGGAGATAATCCCAGTATCGCACGTTATCGCTCCGCCGACCGTTGTCCATCGCGCCCCAATACGCCTCGCAACGCAACACATCGCGCGCGCGGTCCACGTCTTGAAACCGGGCGCGGACGACGATTTCGTGCACGTTGCCAGGCCGAGCACCCGAATACACCACCTGCCATCCGCCGATGCAAGTGCGCGTGCCATTTGCGGCAATTGCCAGCGCGTCTCCACTGCGTTCCGTCAATGGCGCGGCTGAGGGATGCGGCGCCCAGGATTCGATTGATTCGAGTTGCAAATCCGACATGGTATATCTCCTTAACGATTTGTAAAAGCGATGGTTGCAAAAGGGGAGCACCGTCACCATCGAACGCCGCCCGCGAAATCCACGCTTTTTGTGCCTCTGACGATTTGCCCGATGGGGTAGGCGCGACACCCCGCGGCGGTTAGGTGTGCGAGGATTCGCACGACAGCATCCCGCGCGCAGACGAGGGTCATGCCCACGCCGAGGTTGAAGGTTCGTAGCATATCGGCTTCTGCAACCGAACCCTCTGCGCGAATCGTTTTGAACACCGGGAGCACTTGGATGGCGGGCAGGTCGATTGCGGCGTTTAGGTTCTCGGGGAGAATGCGGGAGAGATTGTCCCGAATGCCGCCGCCTGTGATATGGGCTATGCCCTTCAACCCCTCGTCCCGAAACAATCCCCGGATGGCTTTGTAATAGCACAGGTGGGGACGCATAATCGCGTCGAGAAATGAGACGCCCTGTATCTCCCGATCTTTCAATGCTGGATCGTTTTCCAACAACGCCCGGACGAGCGTGTACCCATTGGTATGAAGCCCGTTGGACGCGAGGGCGAGAACCGCGTCTCCCGCTTCAATCGCGGCACCGTCGATGATGCGATCCCTATCGACAACCCCAATCGCAGACGCGCTGAGAATGTACACCCCGTCTCCGACGACCCCCGGCTGAACAGAGGTTTCACCGCCTGTCAACGCGCATCCCTGTGCCTCGCACGCATCGGCAATCCCGCGCACGAGTGTTTGGACGACCGCGGGTTCGAGTTTGCCACAGACGATGCAATTTTGCACGTAGAACGGGTCCGCGCCCATGGCGATGACGTCGTCGACCAAGTGGTTGACCAAGTCGTGGGCAATCGACCGAATCCGCCCGTGTTCAAACGCCAATTTTTGCTTGGATCCCGGCTCTTCGGTTTTCAGAACGAGAACGGGATGATCGTAGCCCTCAAACCGCCCGTCGACCAAACTGCCGAACGCGCCGAGTCGGTTCAACACCCGCGCGTCGTTGCGCCCTACATGGGACGCGATGCGTTTTTTGACCGCATCTGTTTCGTCGATATCGACGCCGGTTT
Organism: Candidatus Latescibacterota bacterium; assembly: GCA_965242535.1. Classification (GTDB taxonomy): domain Bacteria; phylum Latescibacterota; class UBA2968; order UBA2968; family UBA2968; genus VXRD01. The sequence continues at coordinate 810,116 of OZ251458.1, read as the reverse complement.
TCGCGTAGGATAGCGAGGTGTTCGGCACGGTGGTTCTCCCGAGCTATGGTTTTGTCCCCGCGCACGGGTATTTGTGTTGCGCGAAGTCCAATGGATTGCGGGGATGAATGTCTATTTTGACGATCCGATCCGCACGGCGGTGGGATGATGCCGTTGTGTCGAATTGGGAGAAGTGCCCCTGGTCAAGTCCGATGAGCAGTTCGTTTTCGCCGACGCTGAGGTTGCCCGACCACCTGTCGCCGAGGACGATCTCGCCCAACTTTTTGATCACCAGGCGTTTTCTGTCCGCCCGTATCTCGGTTTGCGCGTCCCAGTCGCAACAGTCGATTCCGTAGTCGAACGCAATGGCGAGCAGCATCAGTTGCGTGAACACCCCCGAACCGCTTCCCCGATTTGACGTGTAGAGCACATGCACGCCGGATTTGGTCATGCCGATGTACTGATAGCCAAATCGCTGGCCTCCTTCTTCGGTGTACACAAAGGGGCATTGCCCATCTGCAGCATTGACACCCACATCGCCGAAGTACCGGTTGCTCCCTTGGGAATCGCGGAGGTTGATCGCCACGACTTGGTCGCCGCGGTCACTCAGCCACGTGGAAAGGTCTTGGATGATCTTCGGCTGGATAAAGGGGGGACGCGCAAAGGAATACGCGTACTCGATCACCTGCACGGGAGACGCAACATCCTCTCCGTCGATGGGTTGCATGCAACACAGGACAAAGAACGCGCCAACAGCGCACGCGATTCGCTTAAGTGACATCTCGGTACCTCCATCGGATTGGGGAAGGGGCTTGCCAAGAAGCGCGTTTGACTCAATCCGCTGGCGATGCCAAGTCGCCCAATATCGAGCGGCGCACCAGATCCAGTCCCTGAATCACCAACCAGCGGCGGATGTGATCCGAATCCTGAAACCGGCGGCTTTCGACGCAGGTCGGCTCATTTGGGCCGGGGCCATAAACCGCCATGAATGTCGTTTGATCTCCGTAAGGGCCGAGCATCGCCAGGCCCATCCCGCCTTTGGGCGCGGCGGCTTTTGCCAGTGCCGAAGCCCGAGCGCGGGGATCAGCCGATCGCGATTCCCTATCCCGCATCTGTTGCGCGACCACCACCTCACCCGCGCCATTTTCCTCGAACTCCCGCACCACTTGGCCGTCTGTCAGCGCGTCCACCACCCCGAGGGTCAATCCCCTTTCCCTCAACAAGTTGCCCACCGCCTCGGCCACGGTCTCCTTGCCCGTGCCGTAAATCGCAACGCCCAATCGCTTTCTGATCTCGGCTTCTATCGGCGCGATTAGCGCGTCGGCTTCGGCTTCTGTATCCGCCTTCGCGGTCACGCGCACATCGGTTTGCCCGGCGTGTGCGGCCAAGCCCACCGTTGGATTGCGCTCGGTCATCAAATCGCCAATCGCGCGGTCGATGTTGCTCTCGCCCACCGCGCAGGTACGCAACACGCGCACCTTTGTCACTTTGCACCCGCCCATGCGCTGGATCAAAATGGGAATGACGACCTCGTGCAACATGTGGTCCAATTCCCTGGGCACGCCCGGAAGCGAAATCACACAGCCGCGCCCGCGGGCATCTTCGCTCAAAAAACAGGGCGCCGTGCCCACGGGATTCTCCAGCGCCTTCGCGCCTTCGGGAATGTACGCCTGTCGCTTGTTGTTATCGACCATGGGGCGGCCAAAATTGCGAAACCGCGATGCGATCTGCCGCTCCAATTTCTCGCTGTACATCAACTTGTGCCCGGTCGCACGCGCCACGCATTGTCGCGTCATGTCATCGACCGTCGGCCCGATGCCCCCGGAGGTCAAGATCACATCTGACCGCTCCAGCGCGATGTTCAAGACCTCGACGATGCGATCTTCATTGTCGCCCACCGTCGTTTTGTACAGCAAATCCATGCCGATATCGCGCAGTGCTTTGGCAAACATCGCGGCATTGGTATCGACGATCTCGCCGAGCAACAACTCGGTGCCGATCATCACGATCTCGGCTCGCATTGGAGTCCCTCCTAAACGGCTTATCTGGAGATGTGAGGCAGCGCTAAAATGTCCGCGGTGCCGTTTTCCCCGTTTGTTTCACCGCTATTTCGCGTTCGATGAGGAACGCGCATACTGCCCTTGCGTTTCCGCCATGCGTCATTTATTTTTTAAAAAGACGCATGAGAAAACGCCTCGTCAAAGTGTTGGACTGCAAATCGTTTTAATTTTCTGGCGTTCAAACCGAGTATTGGCGCGTGAAGATGCCGTGTCTAAGTTAGTATCCACGTATTTGTACATCAAGAAAAATATGGCTAGAATGTCGATAAGCCCATTTTGGGTATCGCAATTTACACGTATTCTATACCCCAGCGAATGATCGCTGATTTTCACAGGTGATTTTTTGGATAGCATGGATTTGGTCGTGTTGGCAGTGGGTGGTTTTTTGATCGGCGTGATGCGCGCGGGGTTTGGCGGAGGTATTGGGGTGGTGGCCGCGCCCGTGCTCGCATTGGCTATTCCCGCAAAGGCCGCATTGGGGCTAATTTTGCCCTTGTCATTGGCGACAGACGCGATCAGTGCGCGTTACTACTGGGGACACTGGGTCGGCGAGCACGTCAGGGCACTCCTGCCCGGCATGGTGCTTGGGATTGCGATAGGCGCGGGCATTTTGGACATCGTGCCCGAGGTCTGGTTTCGGCGCGTGTTGGGCGCGATGGCATGTGTTTTTGCAATTCTACAAGCTTGCAGAGATCGCGTATTGGGCAACGTCAAACCCACCGGGCCGTGGATGCGGTTTGGCGTCGGCGTCACGTTGGGCACAGTCTCCACCTTGCTCTCCGCAGGCGGGGTGATTTTGATGTTGTACTTGTTGCCGCAGGGCCTCAGCGGGCGCGCATTTGTGGGCACGGCTTGGGTCTTCGGCATCGCTTTGAACGTGTTGAAACTGATACCTTACGTTTTTTTGGGCCTGATCAACCCGCAAAGTTTGATGCTGAATGTGTGGATGTTACCCGTTCTGTGCCTGGGCGCCGCCGCGGGCTTGTTCTTGAACCGCCGCTTGTCACCCCTGTGGTTCAACCGCAGCGCGCTGGTCTTAGCCTTGTGCATTGGGCTGAAATTGATGCTGGCGTGAGACGCACAAACGCAAGTCTCTTTGCATTGTTATTGCGCCCCATTCTCGAGGGCGAACTCGCTCGACTCGGATTGGTATCACACGGGTGTTTATGGCAACCGATGAAGACAAAAAATTTTGGACCCTATCAAATGCCATCAGTTTGTCGCGCGCGGCACTGACCCTCCCCGCCGTGTGGTTCATCGCGCTGGGGCGGGATTACATGTGGGAGGCATTTGCCGTGGTCGCAGTGATGATCGCGAGCGACTGGGCAGATGGGTACATCGCCCGCAGGCTGGGTCAAGTTTCTCGGTGGGGGAAAATTCTCGATCCGCTGGCCGATAAGGTGGGCATCGGCGCCATTGCCATCGCATTGGTGTGCTTCAAAAATCTTCCCGTCTGGTTGCTGGTGGCGGTTTTGGTGCGCGACGCGGCGATCTTTCTCGGCGGGGTGTATCTGGCCAAGCAATGCGGCGTGGTGTTGGCGTCCAATATTTGGGGCAAAGCCACGTCGCTGGCACTGAGCGCGTTGCTCTTGGCCTATTTTTGGGACGCCACCGCGCTCAAATCCGCGTTGGTCGGCATCAGCGTGGCATTGCTCGTCATTTCCCTAATCAGCTATGCGCGGCGTTTTTTTGCCATGATAAAAAACCGACGGAGGCGGCGTGCAGATCAGCGTGATCATACCCGTTCTCAATGAAGAACCCATCATCGGCGCATGCTTGGCGCAATTTTGCGATGGGGTGGAAGTGATCGTAGTCGATGGCGGAAGCACGGACGGCACGCAGGGCGTGGTCGAAGCATGGGGACGCGCGCAATGGGTTCGGGCAAAAGAAACCGGGCGCGCATATCAGATGAATGCCGGCGCCGAACGGGCGACGGGCGATGTGTTTTTATTTTTGCACGCCGATACCTTTTTGCCAGCCAATGGGTTGACCTTGATCCGCGAGTCCCTACGCACGCCCGATGTGGTGGGTGGGCGATTCCGACTCGGCTTGTCGGAAAACGCGATGGGCTTTCGGTTGGTCGCCTTCATGAGCACCATGCGATCTCGCTATCTGGGAATCACTTATGGGGATCAGGGGATTTACGTTCGGCGCGAGACCTTCGAAAGCTTGGGGGGATTTCCCCGCTTGCGGTTGTTTGAAGATTCGGAGTTTTGCAAGCAGGTGGCGCGAGTGGGCAAATTTGCGATGCTCGACGCCGCGGTGTGTACCTCGACGCGCCGATGGCGAGAACGGGGCTTTGTACGCACGGTGGTCGAGATGTGGGTATTGCGTTTGCTCTATACCTGCTCTGTGTCGGAGGGGATCTTGATCCGGTGGTATCGGTGAGGAGCGAACCGACGATTGGGCACGCGCTATCGAACGGGCGATGTGGAGAAAGGGCCAGGGTTGCATGGCGTTTCCTTTGGTGGTCAGTGGTCGGCCCGCCCCCATCATCCGTAGGGACAGGCCCCGTGCCTATCCGAATACAGGACAACCACAGGGGGTTGTCCCTACAATGCCATTTTGTATAGAACACCCCGTAGGGACAGGCCCCCGTGCCTGTCCTCAATCTGCGGATGGGTTTTCCGATAGCCAAAAACGCAACGTATCCGCGGGCGTATTGGGCGGGGTGCCTTCGGGCAGGGATAGGACGATGGCGCGGGCCGAGGTGTCGGCGATGCCGGTGCGTAAGTCCACGGCGCGTTCGGCGATGCCCTTAGGCGTGATGAAGGCGGTTGCGGGTTTGTCCGCGCCGATGCTTTTCATGAACGCAGTCCAGATCGGTGCGGCGCCATTGCCGCCTGTGATCTGACGCCCGGTCCCTTTTTCGATGAGTTGACGCCGCCCGTCGCGGTTGTCAAAGCCGATCCAAACGCCGACCACCAGATCGGGCGTGAAACCCATAAACCAGGCGTCTGTGTTGTCGTTGGTCGTGCCCGTTTTGCCGGCAACGGGTCCCCGAAAGCCCAGGGCGCGAACCGCTCGGCCCGTGCCGCGATTGACGATGTGTCGCATCAAGTCGACCACCACCGCAACGCATTCGGGATCGACAACGGGCACGGGATTTGGGCGATGCACATATCGGGATTCGCCTGCGGCGTCTTCGATGCGCGCGATGAATGTCGGTTCGACGCGAAAGCCATACCGCGCAAGGGTGCCATAAGCCGCGGCCATGTCGATCAAGGTGACTTCTTGCGCGCCCAAAGCAATGCTCGGATAGGGTTTGAGTTCGCTTTGAATGCCCATGCGTCGGGCGAGATCCACGATGCGTTTGGGGCGGATGTGCATGGCGATTTGCACGCTGGTCGCGTTCGCGGATTTGACCAGGGCCTGCGCCGCCGTGGTGAGGCCGAGGTATTGGTTGGCAAAATTTTTCGGCGTCCAATCCCCGTCGTTCACGCGATAGGTGCGCGGTTCGTCGTTGAAGAGCGAAACAGGGGATAGGCCGCCGGTTTCAAACGCCGCGAGATAGACAAAGGGCTTGAATCCCGAACCGGGTTGGCGGCGCGCTCGCGTGGCTCGGTTGTAAAAACTGACGAAAATGTCGCGGCCCCCCACCATCGCTTTGACGTGACCCGTGCGCGGGTCCAAGCCGATCAACGCGCCCTGCACGTAATCGGCGCGCCGATCCGGCGATGCGCGTTCGTAATCCGAGAACCCGAGCCGCGCGTCGAGATCGGCCAAGCCCTGTGCCATCGCGCGTTCGGCGGCGCGTTGCACGGACAGGTCGAGGGTGGTATAAATGGTCAGGCCGCCAAAGTTCAGCGCGGACGGTCCCCAAAGTTCCGCCACCTCGGCTTTGATGGTTTCCACAAAGAGCGGCGAGCGGTTTTGGGGCGCGCGTTCCGATGCGAGTTGCAGGCCATCAGCGAGGGCATTTTCGGCGTCTTCCGATGTGATAAATCCCGCGACACGCATGCGGCGCAACACGAGCTCGGCGCGGGCCATCACGCGCGCGGGGTCTTTCCGAAAGGGGTTGAGCACGCTCGGCGCGTTGGGCAGGCCGGCCAGCGTTGCGGCTTCGAGGAGCGCGAGGTCCGCGGGGCGTTTGCCAAAATAGGTGCGCGCCGCGTCTGCGATGCCATACGCATTCGCGCCGTAAAAACTGCCGTTGATGTAGAGTTCGAGCAAGCGGTCTTTGTAATCCGCGCCGTAGTGGCGTTCAAAAAGGGCTTCGAGTTGCGTTGCGAGGCAGAGTTCTTTCAGTTTCCGCAAATAGGATTTTTCCCGCGTGAGAAAGATGTTTTTTGCGATTTGTTGCGTGAGCGTGCTGCCGCCGCGCACCTTGTCCCAATGGCGGATATTCGTCCAAGCCGCGCCGAGGGAGGCTTTGAGGCTGTACCCGCGGTGGCGGTAAAAATCCTCGTCTTCTATCGCGAGCACGGCTTGCACGAAGTGCGGATGGATGGCGTCGAGGCCGACGCGATCGACGCGCCGATTCACCGTGTAGAGCAATTCCCCAGAGGCCGCGTAAATGTTGATGCCTGCTTCCGCCGACAAGTCATCGGGATCCTCGGGCAGTCTGGGCAATGTGAGCGCGATCCAAACCGCCGCGCCCAAGGCGATGATCAGCGCGTCGGCAACGAGCAAGACCGCGAGAAAAACGCCGCGATGTGGGATGGGGTTTCGAAACATAAAAATGACCCCTCCCCTGCGAGAAGGGCAACGCTCACTTCACGATTTCGGAAACGGCACGCGAGTCGATTTCAAAGGCGATGGGACATGGCCCTCATCGCGGTAGAGTTCGCCGCGAAAATGCCCGAGATCCCGAAACAAAAAAATTTGCGCGATCCGTCCGTTTTGATACGCGTCGACCAAAGCGGCGCGTTCGCGCTGTCGCAGATCCGGAATGAGATCGGTCGCGAGTTCGGCAAAAACAGCGGCTTTGAGCGAATCGGACGCGCCATCGCCAAATCCCGCGTCGAGATGATCAAACCGATTGCGTACTCGCGTGTGAAAATGGACATCGGGCAAATGCAGCGCTTCCACGATGCGTAGCCCTTGCCGATAGGCGCGCAAACTCGCGATCACCTCGCCGAGGGCTCGGGCGTTGGGATCGCCATCGGGCCATGGCGTTTTGTCAATGGCGACGTAGCTCGCCTCTCCGATCTCGGGCACGCGCGAGCATTCAAAGCGATAGCGCGCAACCGCGACGGGCAATCCCGACAGCGGAATGGGCATGGGATCGGCCGCGTCCAAGTTCTGTTGCGTTCGCGCCCTCGCCCGAATGCGTTGCCAAACCGCGCCCGTTTGCGGCCGCAACGCGTTGGTCGAAAGGAGATACGCCCCCAGTTGACGCGCAAACCAATAGGTGCGGTACTCGCTCCAAGCCACGCCCGCGCAGAACAGGACGACGAGAATGAGCACGGTCGCAACGGGGCGGCGGCAAAAGATCGCTTTGAGATTTTGGGGAAGTCGCGTCATAAAAAAAATAAAATGACGATCCCAAGACGCCAAGTCAAAGGAAAATGCGAGGTATTGTAATGGCTTGCGTTACGGAAAAGATGTAGTACATTAAAGGGGAGACGGGAGAGGCGAGAGGCGGTTAGCCACAAAAGCCACAAAAGGCACAACAGGCACGAGGGACAACTGGCGATAGCTCGTTCAAAGGCACAAAAATCAGTGGTCAGTTCACCCCGCCGCCCTATCCTATCAATCGTAGGGACAGGCCCCGTGCCTGTCCTATCAATCGTAGGGATAGGCCCCCGTGCCTGTCCGAGTAAAATTTAGGAGCTGTCCCTTGGAAAACGGACAAAAAACGATCAGTGATTTGTTTGACGGCAGAACGGTTTTTCACATCCCACAGTATCAGCGGGCTTACGCTTGGGAAGAACCCCAACTCGAAGACTTTGTCGATGATTTGGAAAATCAGAAACTCGACAAGGACTACTTTTTTGGGACCATTCTTTTTCAAAATAAGGGAAGATCGGGTAGTTTTGAGGAAATTGACATCGTGGATGGGCAACAGCGCATCACGACGCTTATCATTTTCATGAAACTCCTTCTCGCCCGTCTTAGAGATCCTGAAGATGTGGACATTTTAACAGAGACATACATTCGGTATCACGGCAAATACAAACTCCGCGTTTTGCAGGACGATAACGATTTCTTCCAGTCCTACATCTTGGAGGACAACCCAAGCTCCACAGATAGCGTGCGAACGCCTTCTCAAGAACGGTTGCTCAACGCAAAGGAGTACCTCGCCCAGCGGCTCGAAGAATATCCGCCCGAAACTTTACAGGAGTTCAAAGACAAAATTGAGCGCACGAAGGTCTTGACCTATTCGGTTGGCGATGCTGCTGAGGCAACGCTGATTTTTGAGACGACCAATGACCGAGGCAAATCCCTGACCAATTTGGAGAAAACCAAGAGTTTTCTGATGTACAAAACTTACCTCGCGTCTGGCAATGACAATCTCGAATACGATCTCGATACCCTCCAAAGTCGATTTGGTGAAATCTATCGGGCATACGAGCCAATTAAAGATCGGGGGGTAGAGGAAGATTCGATTTTGCAGTACCACTTTATCGCTTTTGAAAACTGGCGTACGTCGCGGGGCAACAGTCAGTATTCACAGTCCGTTTCGATGATCAAGGATAAAGTGAACGGCCTCGTCACTGAAGATGGGGCAGAGGCGAGGAATTTCATAGACAAGTACAGCCGAGAATTGCGGGAAAGCTTTGAACACATGAAGGCGTTGCTCGAGAATAGAGAACCCCATCTCCTCGATATTTTTGCCCTCAATCGCCAAGCGGTGTTTTATCCCTTGCTCGTTAAAACCCATAAACTCGACGAGTCGGATGGAAAGCGGAATTTCGAACGGGTTGCGCGATTGGTCGAGATGATTTGCTTCCGCATTTTCGGCATTCGGAAACGCCGCGCAAATACGGGCCGTGAGGATATGTATAGACGCGCTCGGGATTTTAACGGAAATTTCGAGGGACTCATCAATGGTCTCAGGGGGTTTGTTGATCGCTACTGCAATGATGACGAGTTTCGCCGCTCTTTATCTTCATCCGATTTTTACCGTGAAGTCGGTCGCAATAATCAGCGGTATCTCTTTTGGAAATACGAGAATTATCTCAGAACGAACGAGCAACCAAAATTCCCCGCCATGTCCCATGGTGAGTTTGCCAGCAGCGATTCGAAGACGAGATTTTCAATTGAGCATATCTTCCCGCAGAACCCTCGAGAAAGCAAGGTTGTTGAGGAGGGATCAGGAGCAATTCGGATGGAGATGACCGAACAGTTTGAAAAAGAGTCTCTCCATGCCATCGGGAATTTGACAATCGATCCTCGGTCTGCGAATAGCAGCAAATCGAACCATCCCTTTGAGCACAAAGACCAAATTTATTTTCGCAAAGCTCCGCTCAAGACGCAAAATGAGTTGAGCGACTTTCTCAACCCGGAAACAGAACGATGGGATAACGATTCAATCCGTCAGAGAGGGGATAAAATTGTTCGATTCGCGCTGGACTATTGGAATCCTCGCAATGTGTAGCGCAGAGCATTAGGACGCCGAAAGCATAAAACCTGCACTGATACCAAATTGAGTTGCCGTAGTGAAATTTAGGAGGTGTGTAGGCACAGACGCAGCCTACAACGAAGCGTAGCGAGTAACGGGGTTAGGGTTTCCCGACAATTTTAAGATGGCTAGGAGGTACCACAATGGCCCTAGAATTGGATGAGACGGTTGTCGAGGATGTAGCAGACGATTCGGCTGAAGAAATCGTACCCGAATATTCGATAACGAGTTATGGGGCCGATTTCACAGTTGATAGTCTCGTGAGCCGACTTCAGCGGGATGATATTTTCATTCCGCATTTCCAACGCGAGTTCGTGTGGGACGCGAAAATGGCGTCGAGGTTTGTGGAATCGCTATTGCTCGGTCTGCCGGTGCCGGGTATATTTCTGTCAGAAGAAGAAGAGACAAAACGTTTAATCGTTGTCGATGGACAACAAAGATTAAAAAGTCTTCATTATTTTTATGAGGGAAAATTTGCCGCAAAGAAATTCGTCCTGAGCGGAATAGATTCTCGATTCAAAGGGCAAACTTATGATTCACTCGATGCCGCAGATCGCCGCACACTCGACAATTCCATCTTGCATGCGACCATCTTTCGCCAAGATAAGCCTTCCGATGACAGTAGCAGCGTTTATCAAGTTTTTGAGCGACTAAATACGGGCGGCAGGCAATTGTTTCCACAGGAAATTCGCGCGACAATGTACCACGGCCCATTTAATGATTTGTTGCAAGAGCTCAACGGGAACAGCACATGGCGGGAGCTCTTCGGCAAGGTTGACAAAAGGATGAAAGACCGCGAACTCATTCTCAGATTCTTGGCGATACACTTCAATCGGGCGGATTACAAAAGCCCCTGGAAGCGATTCTTAAACACGTACATGGCGGGTAACAGGAACTTGCAAAGACAATCAAAAAAAGAAATCAAACGAGTCTTTGAAAACGCGATGGAAACGGTTTATGCCCACTTAGGTTCTCATGCCTTCAAATCGGATAAAAACAGATTTGCTGCGGCGGTTTTCGATTCCGTCGCCGTGGGCATCGCGCATCGGTTGGAACGGGGCCATATTCAAAATGGTAAAATGCTAAAGGCACAATACGAATCCCTGATGAAAAACGAGAATTACCGCAAAGTAATTTACGGTGGCACCGCACATACAAAGGTAGTCAACGCGAGGCTCGACTTGGCAATTGACGCATTTTCCAATGTCCCATGAAGAACCGAATCGCCGTTCAAGCCAAAGACCGCCTTGATGGCTTATTTAATAAGGTCAATGAATTTGCTGGAGACCTCGAACTCCAGTCTCACTGGGCGAGATATTTATGCGTCAGGGTCTCTGGATTTATCGAAATTTCAGTTCGCGCAATTCTCGTCGAATACGCCAAAAATCGGTCTGATCCATCCATCGCCAACTACGTTGAACGCCAGTTGAATCGGTTTCAAAATCCCAACATGGAGCGGCTAGTACAACTGCTTCAATCCTTTGATCCCGCTTGGGCCGACGAACTGAAAGACTCGACCAAGGGCGAACCAAAGGATGCCATTGACAGCATCAGAGCGAACAGAAATCGGATTGCACACGGCGAAAACGCGAACATCACTTATGCGACGATTCGCCAATACTATCAAAATGTCCTTTGACCTAATCGAAAAGCAATGCGGCGCGGGCGACTGACGCCAGCATTGACATTCCCATCACTTTGCACCCTTACGAGGAACGTTTATGAGCGATCTCAAGAGCATAAAAATCACGGTGTTGCGCTATCGTCCGGAAGAAGAGGACGCGCCGACCGAGCAGACGTACCAAGTCGAGTTCCGCGATGACTGGGTCGTTCTCGACGCGCTCAACCACATCAAAGACCACATCGACGGCACGCTTTCGTTTCGCTGGTCTTGCCGAATGGGCGTGTGCGGGAGTTGCGGCATGATGGTCAACGGCGAACCCAAGCTCACTTGCGCGGCGATGTTGCGCGACTATTATCCCGACGAAATCCGCGTGGAACCGCTGGTCAACTTCCCCATCGTCCGCGATCTCGTCATCGACATGACCGACTTCATGGACAAACTCAAAGCGGTCAAGCCGTGGATCATTCGAGAAGAGGAAAAGCCCGTTTCCGAGGGCGAATACCTCCAAACGCCCGATCAACTCAAGGATTACAAGCAATTTAGCCAGTGCATCAATTGCATGCTCTGCTACGCGGCGTGCCCGGTCTATGGCCTCGAACACGATTTCGTCGGCCCTGCGGCCATCGCGCTCGGCCACCGCTACAATCTCGATTCCCGAGACGAAGGCGCGCAACAGCGGCACCACGTCATCGCGAGCAAGGAAGGCATCTGGGAATGCACGTACATCGGCGAATGCTCGGTCGTTTGTCCCAAACACGTCGATCCCGCCGAAGCCATTCAACAGACCAAAGTGGCGACCACGACCAACCGCTTCAAATCGCTTCTCATGCCCTGGGGAGACAAACCATGACGCCCGATTCCGAAACCAAAACCTACACGCGCCCCATGTCCAAGACGTGGTGGTTGCACAACCGCAGATATTTCATGTTCATGATCCGCGAACTCACGAGCGCGTTCGTCGCCCTGTACATTTTGCTCTTTGCGTACGAGATTTTTCTTTTGACAAAGGGGCCAGACGCACACGGCACATTCCGCGAATCCCTCACCTCGGGATCGTGGATTGTCTTTCACGTCGTCGCCCTGCTCTTTGCCCTGTACCACAGTTGGACGTGGTTGGGCCTGACCGCCAAAATGCAGGCGGCCGGGCCTGGTATTTTGAAACTCGGCAAAAAGACCCTGCCGCCCATTTTCGTCGCATTGGGAGCTTATGGCGGATGGCTCGTTGCAACGCTGGTCGTCGCCTACCTTTTTTTGACGCTTTAGACCGAGGAGATAGCCGTGAATTACAAAGAACACAAAAGCGAACCCTTCTGGTGGGGGATGTTCTCGCAAGGCGGTGTGATCGCCGCGCTCTTGGTGCCCATCCACATTTTGCTCGGTGGCGTGTTGATTCCCCTCGGATGGATAGACCCCGATCTGCTGTCCCATGACCGCCTGACAGCACTGCTCCAAAATCCGCTCGTCAAACTCTATCTCTGCGTCTTGCTCATCTTCCCCCTCTTCCACGCGGCCCACCGAATCCGATTCACGTTGGTCGAACTCGGCCTCCGCAGTCTCGCAGGCGTGTTGCCCTTTCTCTGTTATGGCGGCGCCTTGGTGGGCACAGCAACCATCCTCTACATTTTGTGGGGCCTATTTTGAGAATCCCCAACCACCCACAAAAAAGCCCGACGGACAATACATCCGTCGGGCTTTTGTTTTGATGCGCGTTCAATTCATCATGGAGTCGCGCCCGATGATAGAACCAATTTGATCCCTACTCCCAGGATACCCAACATCAGAGAAATGAGGATGGGCACGACAAATTTCAACACCTTCGATACAAACTTTATATCCGCCTTCATGTCTGCCATTTCTCGCTTCATCTCTGCGATCTCAACCTTCACCTCTGCGACTTCTCGTTTCACTTCCGCGATTTCTCGTCTCAGTTCTGCGATTTCTCGTTTCACCTCTGCGACTTCTCGTTTTATCTCAACGATTTCTCGTTTCATCTCGGATCTCCGTGAAAACGTCATCCGGCCTGCTCGCTTATTATTTTGTAAATTAAATCATTATGGATTTCACTTTTTCCAGAGCGTGACGGACGTGATGCCGTACGTCAACTAAGCCATCGCCCAACATGCCATCCCAAAACCCCATCAAACAAAGCCATCGGGCACAGCGCGCAAGTCCGTCTCGCAACCAACATCCATTTTGCAACGCACTTCGCAGGCCAACGCATGTCGTTCTCTTACAAAAGCGCTTTGCGCTGTGCTAGCCCCTCGGCGCATGAGAGCGGCATTTTTTGCCTACTTTTCTTCAGACGCTTATTCGCGTCTTCTCTGTTGACAAAAAGTAGGTCGCCGAAGGCATCGAAGGCAACAAACGATGCTTTAGGACCAAACGCTTTAGACAAGCGAGCAATATCGGTGCTGATTTGTTGCGTATCAAAATTGAGGATAACTTAATTTACAAAGTACTAATCCAGCAAGTGGCTCAATTTTCCCGCGACGCGCTCTCCCATCTCGATCATGCCGTGATCTCCTGGATGAATCAGATCCACGGTCAGCCCGCCGATATTGCCCAACATCTCCGGCCCCTCGATCAACTGGACATTCGCGTGCGGGCAACCGGTCACGGCTTCGCGCAACGCCTGCCTGAAGGACTCGGTCTTGTCGCGCTCGTCCGCGTCGCCGCAAAAATCTCTAAAATGCGGATAGATCGTAATGCACCCCACCGGGCGAGCGGGCTTCGCGCCTGCAACTGTATGGACCATATACGCCACGCGGTCGGAAAATTCCGCCAAAGAAAACCTCGCCCCGATCATATTCACGGACAAAGCCAGCGTCGCCACATCCCAATCGTCTCGCGCGGCGATATAATCGGCCAATTCGGGTTCGCAATAGGCTGACCCGCCCACGCCCAAGTTGATCAGATCCGCGCCCAACCGCCACGCCACTTGGCTCACGTAGGTCAAATGCATGGCCGTGGCAGACGCGCCGTGCGTAATCGACGTGCCATAGCTCAAATACCGCCGCTTTGGCAATTCTTCCGCAGTGGGGGGACGCAAGCCTTCGCCTTCGATGCCGTGATAGTGCAAACTCGTATTTCGCAGGGTCAACCGCCACACATCGGTCGAAAAGTGCAAGCCCCGCAAGGCACGCGCCTCGATAGCCCGCAATCGCTCGGGATAGGTCAAGGTCAACGTCCTCGGCTCTTTCCCAATTTGAAACCGCTCGCGCCCTTGAAAGGGGCCAAAAAATGGAATGACTTCCGCGGACCCGCCCGGGCTCGACAGCGTCACAGCGACCTCGTCGCCCGCGCTCACAAAGCGGATTTCCGACCCGGCTGGACTCAACATCCGATCCTGCGCGCCTGGGTTCAAACACAGGCGCACCTCTTCGGGCACGCGCTGCACCCGCAACCCCGTGCGCCCCTCAACCGCTCGCAGTTCTCCCACATTGTGAAATTCGACATTGTCGTGGATCATACCCATTCTCCTATTTAGCAATGGTTCGGACATTTTTTGCCACAAAAGGCACAAACGGATTTTGCCACAAAAGGCACAAAAAATACAAATGTCGTGAAGTAAGCCAAACGCCTCGCGTCAATACATCCAGGCATCGCCCGAAGACAAGTCTCGCCCAAGGTGCCGCGTTTTTCCTTCAAAATCGACAGTCAATTCTATGCGATCATCGCCCGCGCGAAATGCCTCGGGCAATTCGGCTGACACCTCGGGAACGCGCGTTCCGCGATAGGGCGCGACCACGGTCAAAAACGCAGCGGGCGCCCGATCTTCAAACGCGAAGCGAAAGGCTTTGCGCGGCACACGCGAACCGTAAGTCCACGCGAACCAACCCTCTTCCTCGATCATAGACGCCGCGCAATTCCCCGCGGCCTGCACCAGCACATTGGCATCGTCGAATTGCGTAAACGCCCGCTTGCCCGCCGCGTCGAACAGGACCTCGCCCGGCGCAAATTGGAAATGCAAATCCAACTGCCCTTCGGCATCGCCTATCGCCTCGTCCAAAAACGCGAAAAATTTCCGGTCGACAAACCACACCGAACGCCTGTGGATCAAATTGGGATACGCCCGGTTTTCTATGACCAGCACATCGCCCTCTGCCTCCGACGCCCACAAGAGATGGCGGCCGTCGTCAGACGTGTCTTTGCCGTCCAGCGTCAGGGTTTGATGCACGGACGTCTGCCTGTGCCAAGCGCGGCCTTCGGCATCGTGCCCGTACGTGTAAAACCCCGTATCCGGCATCAACCAACGCCCGTACGCGTACAACTCAAACGTGCCATTGTCGGGCTGATCGTGGCTCGAAATCGCGGGCGGGGAACAGTGCAGCGCCATGTGAATCTGATCCGGCCCCCAGTCGTCGCGCATCGCGTACAACCCCGCCTCTCGAAAGGCGCGGCTCTTTTGCGCGGGCAACAGGCCGCGGTTCAGCGTGGCACGCGCCGCGTATTTGGGATCGCCCAACAACTCGGTCGCTTCGACGAGCGCGTCGTAAAGCGGCCATTTGGAGCGGTCATCCGTCTCTTTGATGGGCCGCGACCCGTCGCCGAACATCGGCGCGCCCAAATCCGGCGACGCGATCCAAAAGATATAGTCGTACATCAAACGCACGCGCGTGCGAAAGGCGTCTGAAATCTCGATGCCAAAGGCGTCCATCCGCCCAAAAATTTCCACGGCATCGCGCAACACGCCCTGGTGATACCCAAAAGACCACTCGCGCTGCACGCCATCGGCCGTCGTCTGCGCCAGAAAATTCTCCTCCACGCGGGTCAGGGCCAATTCCATCCACGCCCGCGATTCCCGAAATTCCCGGAACGTGTACGCGATATTGATAAACCCGCGCTGTTCAAACACGGCTTTGTTGTGAATCACCCCCATGGGAATGTGCGCGGTCTTGATCTGATGGTCGTGCAAGCTCGCCAGCAACGCGCCGAGAAACTCGGGCGTAAATGCCTCGGCGTGTACCAAACTGCGAAACGCCGAACAGATATTCGTCGCCCGAATGCCCGTCTGAATATCCAGCCACGCGAACCCCTTCCAGAATTTGTAAACCGGATGCGTCTCGGTGTGATTTTCCAAGGGGTGTTTTGAAATCCAGTCGGTCGTCAACGCGACAAACGTCTCGGCGTATTTCTCGTCCCGAGTCGCGGCATAGGCTCGAGCCAGCGGCGCGGCCCAGTAAAAGCGGTACACCGCGGCGACCCACTCGATGTCGCCGCGCGGGTCCCATTGCCAATCGAAATCCTCGCCGTACTCCGCCGCTTCATACGGCCCCCATTGGATAATGCGCCGACAGATATCATCCGCCGTCTCCAAATCGACCGCCCCAGCCACTTCCGCCAACGGATATTTCGCCCGATAGTGATCGCGCAGTGCCGCGAGCGCGCCCAGTCGATCATCGGCTTTTGCCGCGTCCAAACCCGTCAGATCCAACTCGTCCAAAATGCCATCCGGATCGCATGACGCCAACGGCATCTCTTTGTCAATTCGATCCGCCCATGTGGGATACTCCTGCACGGAATTCATATCTCACCTCACGTTGTGATAGTCTTTGTACCACGAGACAAAATTTGCGAGTCCGGTTTCGATGGGCGTTGCGGGGTTATAGCCCACGTCTCGCACCAAGTCCGACACCTCTGCCGCATTGTCCGGCACATCCCCGAGTTGTGGGGGCAAATCCACGCGAACGGCTTTTTTGCCGAGCAACTCCTCCAACATGGAAAGCATATCGACCAACTCGACGACATTGCGATTGCCGATGTTGTAAATGCGATACGGGCTCGAACTCGATCCCGGATCCGGGCGTTGCCCGCGCCACTCGGGATTGGGTTCTGCGGGCCTTATCAGGGTGCGAACCACGCCTTCGACGATGTCGCTGATATACGTAAAGCTGCGGCGATTTTTGCCGTAATTAAAAACTTTGACCGGTCGATCTTCCAAAATGGCTTTGGTCCACAGGTGGACAACCGCATCTGGACGCCCCCATGGGCCATAGACGGAAAAAAAGCGCAATCCCGTCGTCGCAATGCCGTGCAGATGGCTATACGTATGCGCCAGCAGTTCATCTGCTTTTTTGGTCGCGGCGTACAAACTGACCGGGTGATCCACGTTTTGGTGGACGCCATGCGGCGTGGTGGTGTTCAAGCCATAGACCGAACTCGACGACGCATAGACCAGATGTTCCACGCCGCAGTGTCGGCATCCCTCTAATATGTGGAGAAAACCCAGCACATTGCTTTTGATGAAGTCCGAGGGATTTTCCAGACTGTAGAACACGCCCGCCTGCGCGGCCAGATTGACGACATGGGAGAAGTTCGCTTTGCGAAAAAGGGTCGCCATCCCATCTTCGTCCTCGATGTCCATGCGAACGAATGTGAATCCATCCATTTTCTGCAAGATCGCGACGCGGGCTTCTTTGAGTTGCGTGCTGTAATAATCGTTCACATTGTCCAACCCAACGACCAAATGCCCCATTTCGAGCAATCGCTTGGACAGGTGAAACCCGATAAATCCCGCGGCGCCTGTTACGAGAATGTGCAAGACCTTCCTCCTCAATCAACAAATATTCCGAAAATTAAATAATTCGGGATTTCAATTTTTTTTACAGCGTGACAGACGCGATGCCGTACATCAAATAAGCCCTCGCCAACCGTGCCATCGCAAAACCCCATCAACGAAAGCCATCGCGCACAGCGCGCAAGTCCGTCTCGCAACCAACATCTATTTTGCAACCCACTTTGCAGGCTGTCTCATGTCGTACTGCTACAAAAGCGATTTGCGCTGTGCCTAGCCCCTCGGCGTTTGAGAGCGGCATTTTTTGCCTACTTTTTTTTGCTGTTGAAAAAAAGTAGGTCGCCGAAGGCATCGAAGGCAACAAACGATGCTTTCGGACCAAACGCTTTAGAAAAGCGAGCAATATCGGTGCTGATTTGTGTATCTCAAACTTTGGTATAATTTCCAAAATAATAAATGCGATTATTCGTTCCTGAACAGCAGTTTTATCACCGCGCTTTGAAGGGGTTGCAAATCCATAGATACGCCTTCGTCGTCGAGCGAGATCGCGACCGGCTCGGCGCGAGTCGTCGTAAATTTATACGAATCGTACGCGGGCGCAATATCTATGCGGTCCAAACAAACATCGGGCACGCGATCGATTGGACAGACGATTTCCCGCGCGGAATGCGGATCCAAATTGTGCGCCACCAACAAGCCCGAATGCCGCGCATAACGCACATAGGCGAGCACGCGGTCTTCGGGATCGACATGGCGAAAAAAGTAAATATGTCCGGTTCGCAACTCATCCCCTCGCCCGACAAAGTCGCGCAACGCCCGATACGCGGCGAGCAGCTCGGGTTCTCGCTCGGCCCATTCGGGATGCAACAGCGTGGGCATTTCAAAATCGGTACGCTCCTCCTCGCCCCATTCTGACCCCCATTCCAAAGCATAGGCGAAATTCACGCACCGCGCCGTGCCCGCGGTCGCGTTGATGAGCGAACACTGGATATTTCTCAACAGCGCCATCGCGCGGGGATGCCCGATGCCGCGCGCTTCATAGCGTTCTCGCCAAATTTTCGTCGCGCGCGGGCTGTCGTGATTTTCAAAATAGGCCATCGCCACCGTGCGCGGGGCGAATGTGCCAAAGGTGTGTTCCAAAAAATCGACGTACTGATTCCCGCATTCGGCGTCGCGATGGAGATCTACCAGCAAGGCGTAGATCACATCCACGGGCACATCCACGGCTTCGCCCATCGCGCACAGGGTCTCGCCCAACACAATCGCGTCGGGTTTGACCGCGTCGATGCGGTTTTTGATCTGCTTCAAAAAGGGGCGATCCACGGTTTGGCTCGCGTCGATCCGCACCCCGTCCAAATCGCACGTCCGCATCCAAAACGGCGCGATGCCCGACAGATAATTTTGCAGAGGCGCGTTGAAGGGCAACTTGAGCAACGCCACATCCGAATACTCCAGCCACGCGATCCGATGAATTTGGGGCCGCCCGCGCTCATCCATCACGTACCAATCCGGGTGTTGCGCGATCAGCGGACAATCGCGGCTCGTCTGCATCAGCACCAGATCGAAAATCACCTGCTTGCCCAAGGCGTGTGCCCGCCGCGTGAGTTGACGCAATTCCGCCCGGCCGATCAACTGCAAAAGCGCGTCTCGCCCGGTCCACTCGACCAATGCCTTAAACGTGCGAAAATGGTTAAAATCATCAACCCGCCGCAACCGCGACAACTGCCGCTCGTGCAACAAGGTCTGCAAATCCAGATCGACGATCAGGCCCTCCGCCACCAGCGCGAGCAGATCCACCTCCTCGGGCCGCGTGACCAGCGCGGGATCGATCCGAAAAAAGTCCCGCACCGCGTACACGCTACCCAACGCGCCCTTACGCACGTCTGTCGCGGTGTGCAAATCGCCAAATCCCGGTTCAAAAAAGGGCAGCAAATACACCACATCCGTCGTCATTTCTTCGAGGCGAGACGTCACAGCGCGAAATTTGCCGCTCACAAATCGCCCGTCTGCATCGACGTGCGCGCCCACTTTCCGCACGCACACTTCCGAGATCGAAGGGCATTGGCGAATCCGTTCCGGGCTGATGGCGATGACGCCATCTCGGTTCAACGCGATGTCATTGACCGAGAGCCACGCCTTTGAGGGATCGGATCGGGGTTTCCCATCCGCCGAAAACTCGACCGTATAGTGAAACACGCCCGTCTGATCGATTGGAATCGCGTCCGATTCAAACGCCAGATTATTCCCGGAAAGCACGGGAACGCCCGCTTCGTCCACCACCATATTCATGGGCACATAAAACCCCGCGCCCGTGCAAAACCGACCGCGCTCATCCACAAAGCCGCGATCATTTGCATCGGTCCACAAACGGCTGTCTAGGTCGCCTGTGCGACACGCCGATAAATCCATCCCCGCGACGAACAACTCGGCCCGAACCCGCGCTTCGACCGCGCCATCGGACGACAGAAACGCCCGCGCCATCGCCGGCCCGTACCACAGACCGTCCAACGCTATCGCCATATTGCCCGCCCACACATCCGCGTTGTCATAAGCCCGAACCGCGTATCGATCGTGCAATTTGTACTTCAATGCCAAACGCTTACTCATCTGTCCTCCCGCTGAATTGCAGGGGTCTTACGGGCGATTGGATAAGGTCGTCCCAAATGCCAAAACGCCCTGGTCGATTCGCACATCGAGGCCGATGGGTAGCACGCGCCGCGCTTTGCCGTGGCCGTAAGGCAGGCCGCAATACACTGGGCAGGACACGCGCGTGGCGAAATCCCGGATCACGTCTTCGAGTTGCCCCTCGGAGTCGCGCTCGGGTTCGCAACCTACAAATTCGCCGAACACCACGCCCGCGGCGCGATCAAATGCCCCGGCCATCGCCAGTTGATTCAGCATGCGATCTACGCGATAGGGCGGCTCATTCACGTCCTCCAGCGCGATCACCGCGCCTTCGCATGGCGGGAAAAATGCCGTGCCTGCCAGCGAAACCACCAGCGACAAACATCCGCCGATCAGCGTGCCCGCGGCCGCGCCTTCGCGCAGGGGCGTCAAATTGACGGGTGCAAACCGATGCGAACACACCGCGTCCCACAACGCGCTTTCGGTCTCGGGATGAAGGCCATCCGCCGTCACGTCCGAACAAAGGGACAGCCCGGAAAACGCGATCAGGGCCGCGCGGCAACAGATGCCCAACTGCAAAGCCGTCGTATCGCTCAGGCCGACCAACGCCTTGGGATTTCGCGCGATCAATCCCCAATCCAACAAGTCCAAAATGCGGGCCGCGCCGTAGCCGCCACGCGCCACAAAAATGCCCTTCACCTCTGCGTCCGCAAACATCGCATGCACATCGTCTGCCCGCGCCCGATCCGATCCCGCCAGATACCGGTCTCGCGCGTAGAGCGACTCGCCCTCGCGCACGCGAAATCCCCGTCCGCGCAAATACGCCAACCCGGGGGCCAATCGCTCGCGCTCGAATGACCCGGATGGCGCGATGATTCCGACCGTATCGCCGGGTTGTAATTTGGGGGGAAGAGTCATTTGTCTAAATCGCGGATGAACCGCTGCGCCCTCCGCTCGATTCGTGAACGCCAAGCCGCGTCAATATCGCTTTTGCAAACGCGGTCAGGGTATCGTCTCGCGCGCCCATGACGACGATGCGATCCCCATCTCGCGCTTCTGCGGTCAGGCGGGCGATGATGGCTTCGCGGTTGGGGATGTATTCGGCGCGGCGGCCTGCCCTTGAGATTTCGGCGATCAAGTCTCGGGATGAAATATCGCGTTGTGCGGTGCCGCCAGCGTAAAAAATCTCGGACAGAATCGCCAAATCATCCTCGGCCATGCCTTCGACAAAGGCCGCGATCAGTCCGTCCTTCAAAAATTTCGTGGGGCCAAAGCCGTGGGGTTGAAACACCGCCAACACGCGCCCGGGCTGTGCGTGCAGGGTCGCCAAAGTCGCGGCGATTTTATCGGGATTGTGGGCAAAATCGTCGATCACGGTCACGCCATTGGCCCTGCCCACCACCTCCAACCGCCTGCCGATGCCCCGAAAATCCGCCAGTGCCGCGGCACTGTCCTCCGCGCTGATCCCGAGCACGCGACACGCCGCGATAGCCGCCGCGGCATTGCTCGCATTGTGTTGCCCCGGCACGCGCAATCGGCAGGGTATCCCATTGACGGCGCACTGCACGCCATCCGGTAGCAGATCGATTTCGCGCACCTGCACATCGGCATCTCGGCAATCCACGCCAAACGTCACCCGCCTGCGGACGCCCTGCGTCAAGGCCATCGACCGCGCGCAGTTGCGATTCACCACCGCCGCGTCTGTGGCCCGCGTGCAAAAATCCCGAAAAAGCGGTTGCAACTCGTCTAGCGGCTTGTGATCCAGCGAGATATTCGTCAGAATGGCGAGGGTCGGATTGTACAGCGCGATGGTGCCATCGCTCTCGTCGGCCTCGATGACGAGCAACTCGGGGTCTCCGCAGATCGCATTGCCCAATCCCCGCGCCTGCCCGCGCATGATGCCCCCGTTGATCACCGTGGGATCGCGCCCGACCTCGCACAAGATATGCCCGATCATGCCGGTCACGGTCGATTTGCCACTCGTGCCGCCAACGGCAATACCCGTTCCTCGGTGAAACAAATCCGCCAACACCTCGGCGCGTTTGCGAATGGCAATGCCCCGATCGAGGGCGGCTTTCACGTCTAAAATCGTCGCCTCGACCGCACTCGACACCACCAGCGCATCCACCTGCCCATCCACGCCCGATCCATCTTGCGGAAACAACGCGACGCCCAGCGCGTGTAAGCGGGCGTACAAATCCACATTTTGCCCCTGATCGCAGCTGCGATCCGACCCGCGCACCGCATGGCCTTGGTGCAACAACACCTGTGCGATGGCACTCATGCCACTGCCGCCGATTCCGCAAAAGAAGAAGGTTTGTTTGTCCATAAAAAATGATCACCGATGGAGCGGACGAACCGCTGATTTTTTTGCGTGTGCTACAATGTTGCGCGGGTAATTTATCGCTTTCACCGCGCATTTGCAAGCATCCGCTCGTCGTGGGCTACGCCTGCTCATTGTCTCCTCGCAACAACGGGCTTTTCACTTTTGGGCTTTTCCCGTATATTTCGGCGGGTCACTGCATTGCCGAACTTTCACACCGAGGGCTATTCCGATGGAAGGCATCTACCGTTTTGTGCTCACCGATGTCGAACGCGCGCTTTGGACCGAATCGTGGACAGTCGACGAATCCACCTTGCCGCTGGGCACCGGGCACACTTGGCGCGTGCAAAAAACCGCGCTCAAAGGCGGCTTGCAAGACGGGGTCGATCTCATCGAAATCGACAACGGCGCGTTGTCCGTGTTCGTCGTGCCCACGCGCGGCATGGGGATTTGGAAGGGCATTTACCGCGGCATTCCCCTGGGCTGGGAATCGCCCGTGCGCGACCTCGTCAACCCGGCCTTTGTCGATCTCAACGACCGAGGCGGCTTGGGCTGGCTCAAGGGGTTCAACGAGTGGATCGCGCGCTGCGGCTTAGACAGCAATGGCGCGCCCGGCAGCGATGTGGTGATCGACAACAACGGCAACGAGGCCGAAGTGTTCGTGCCCCTGCACGGCAAAATCGCCAATCTGCCCGCGCGGCATGTCGAAGTGCAAATCGACATGTCCCCGCCCCATCGCATCACGGTCTTGGGCATCGTGGATGAAACCATGATGTTTGGCCCGGCCCTGCGCCTGACCACGGCCCTATCCACCACCTTGGGCGGCAACAGCCTCGCCATCGCGGATCAAGTGACCAATCTCAACGACAAACCCGCGGAACTGCAACTCCTCTACCACTGCAATTACGGCGCGCCCATCTTGGAAGCGGGCGCGTCCTTGGTCGCGCCGTTCAAAACCGCGTCGCCGCGCGATGCCCATGCCCAGGAAGACATCGAAACCCACGACCGATTTGACGGCCCCACGCAGGGCTATGTGGAGCAGGTGTACTTTTACGAACTCGCCGGCAACCGCGGGGGGCAAACCGCGGTCTTGCTCAAAAACGCCGATGGCAGCATGGGGTCTTCGCTCCACTTTTCGCGCAAGCAAATGCCGTGTTTCACGCTTTGGAAAAACACGGCATCCCTGCGAGATGGGTACGTCACGGGGCTCGAGCCGGCCACCAACTACCCCAATCCCAAACGCTTTGAACGCGAAGCCGGGCGCGTGATCGGCCTCAACGGCGGGGAAACGCACCACTGCGACCTCACCATCGCGGTTCACGACACCAAACGCGACGTGCAAAATGTCGAGCGCGAAATCGCCCAAATGCAGAAAAACGCCGCGCCAAAAGTATCGAAAAACATCCTCTCGCGCCTCTCATCCGTGGGATAACGGACGTGGCGCCGCGCCCCTTATTTTTGGCGAACCGGGGGACGGCGATCTCTTGGGCGTCGTCACCCTCGAAGCCTTGGGCTATGTCCTCGATCCGATCAAACGCGAACTCCTCGCCTTGCCCATGCGCTTGGCGGGACTGCATCCGAGAAGGTGAGATGGAATAGCGGGGTATAGCTGGCGATAGCCCGTTCAAAGTACGGGCGTAAAATTTTACGCCCCTTCTCAAGGATTCTCCATGACCAAAACATTTGGCAAATTGTGCGAACAGGGCATCGGCAAGATGCGGCGATTTTGGCTGGTGTGGTTTCGCAAGGCGTATGTCGCGCAACAGGTCGAACGCCGGCAGGGCGAATGCAACCAGTGCGGCAACTGCTGTGAACTGCTGTTCAAATGTCCGTTTCTCATCAAAAACGACTCGGGAGACACCCTTTGCAGCATCTACGAAAACCGTCCGCAACAATGCGCGGCATTTCCCATTGACAACCGGTGTTTGTCAGAAGTCGATTTCGATTGCACGTACACGTTCCTGCAAATCGAACCCCATCGCGCCGGCCCATAGCGGAACTCCGCGCCTCCCTCCGACGTTCTAAAAACCATGCGCCATTTTCTCATTTTCATCCTCGTGCTCTCCGCGCCGTGCGTGGCGCAACTGCGCGAACCGATAGCGGCATTTACCATCGCCCGTCTCAAGTACGACGGCGGTGGCGATTGGTACAACGGCCCGACGGAAATCCCCAATTTGCTCGCATTTATCGCGCAACACACGGCCATCCGCACCGCGGACCAAGAAGCCCAAGTCGCGCTGACAGACGACCACCTCTTCGCCTATCCCGTGCTGTTTCTCACGGGCCACGGGAACATCCGATTCTCCGAAGAGGAATTGCGGCGGTTGCGCCTGTACCTCGAGCGCGGGGGATTTCTCTTTGCCAACGACGACTACGGGTTGGACAAATCCTTTCGCAGAGAACTCCAACGCGCATTTCCGGACAAACAACTCGTCCCATTGCCCCCGTCCTTTGGCATCTTTCAAACGCCGTTTCGCTTTCCAAATGGCTTGCCAAAAATCCACGAACACGATGGCGAACCCCCGCAGGCTTTGGGGTTGTTTCACGAAGGCCGCTTGATCGTCTTTTACAATGTGAGCAGCGATATCGCCGACGGCTGGGACGATCCCGACGTCCACGAGGATCCGCCCGAAAAAAGACGCGAAGCCCTCAAAATGGGCGTCAATGTGATCGTTTGGGCACTGACGCATTAAACCCCTGATCGCTTCGCCGCTGGCTACACGGACAGGCACGGGGGCCTGTCCCTACGGACGATGGGCGCGTTGATCGATTGCTGATCCCTGATCGCTTCATCACTGCTACACGGACAGGCCCTTGTGCCCATCTGTCCCAACTCATTCATTATCGGGATCGCTTTGCTGTTCCACCGTCCTTCAGAGAAGCCATCGCCAAACGTTCCATCCCAAAAGTCCATCAATGAAAGCCATCAGGCACAGCGCGCAAGTCCGTCTCGCAACCAACATCCCTTTTGCAACCCACCTCGCAGGCCAACGCATGTCGTACTGCTACAAAAACGATTGAACTGCTGGAGCAGTTGTACCCCGCTCGCGCTGTGCAAGCCCCTCGGCGCATGAGAGCGGCATTTTTGAACTGCTGGGGCAGTTGTACCCCGCTCGCTTACTTTTCTTCAGACGCTTATTCGCGTCTTCTCTGTTGACAAAAAGTAAGTCGCCGCACGCCGTAGGCACAGGCGTAGCCAACGCATCGAAGGCAACCCACAATGCTTTAGGGGCCAAACGTTTTAGAAAAGCGTGCAACGTCGGTGCGGGTTGGTGCGTATCAAATGGTATCATTTAATTTACGGAACGGACGATGGGCGCGTTGATCGATTGCTGATCCCTGATCGCTTCGCCGCTGGCTACGCGGACAGGCACGGGGGCCTGTCCCTACGGACGATGGGCGCATTGATCGATTGCTGATCGCCGACCATTGTCCACCGAATCCGCGTTTTTCGTAGTTTGTTTTTCTCTACCTCTGACCACCAATTCCCATGACGGCACAATCCGCACATCAAAAACTCGCGCGGCGGCTCGCAAAATTGCGCGTACAGATCGCGGCGAATCGGGTGCTGACGGGTGTGGGACTCGCGTCGACATTTGTGCTCGGCGCGGGGCTCGGGCTCATCGCGCTCGAATCCATCTTTTACATGCGTCCGATCCTCAAGCTCATTTTGGAAGGCGCGTGCGCGTTGTGCTTCGCGTTCCTCATCGGGCACTTTTGCGTCATGCCCATCGTCAGGCCGCCGAGCCTCGACGCGATCGCCCTGCGCGTTGAACGGCATTTCGGCGGATTGCAACAGCACTTGATCAACGCGCTCCAGTTGTGGCGGCACCGCGGCCGCGATGGGCACGCCCCCGCATTGGTCGATGCCGCGATCATCCAAGCCGAAGAGGCCACGCAACACCTCGCGTTTGAAACGCTCGTCGACCGCAAGCCCCCCATTCGCGCGGCTATGGCGGCCATCGCGCTCGCAGTGGTGGCCCTGTTGCTCTACGCGCTGTGGCCCAACGCATTGGCAGGCGCAACGCACCGCCTCGCAAATCCGCAAACGCATTATGCCCGGCCGCCGGATACGCACATCGCGTTGCGCCCGGGCCATGTCGAGGTCATCGGCGGCGAGCCGCTCGCCATCACCGCGCAACTTTCGGGCGTCGTCCCGCGCAATGCCCGGCTGTACATCCGCGACGCGGGCGCGCGAACGTGGGCATCGTTTGTCTTGCCCGTCAAACAAACCACCGCGTCTCATCACTTTCCCGCGGTCACGCGATCCTTTGACTATCGCCTGTCTGCCCACGACGCGCAAACCCCCATCTACAGGGCGACCGTCCACCCGCGCCCGATCGTCACGCGCATTTCGCACGAGGACCGATTCCCGCCGCATACAAATCTGCCCGACCGCATCGATCGACGAGGCGGCGATATCGTCGTCCCGACCGGCACAGAGGTCGCGCTGACCATCGAGGCCAACAAACCGATTGCGACTGCGTCGCTCGTTTTTGACGACGAGACCCAAGTGCCCGCTGCGGTGGATTCATCGCGCGCTCAAGTGGTGCTTAAAATCAAAAATGACGGGCGTTATCGCATCCACTTGCGCGATTCGCAGATGGTCGGCAACAAAGACCCGGTTTCCTATCGCATCGTCGCGCTGCCCGATCATCCCCCCGAGGTGCGGTTGTTGCATCCGGGCCGGGATGTCGATCTCACCGAATCCCTGCGCGTTTCCCTGCTGGCCGAAGCCTTTGACGACTACGGCGTTTCCCGCCTCGAACTGCGTTATGCCGCGATGGACGCCGCAGGCGATGATCGGGTCATTCCCATTGCGATGTCCCCAGGCCGCGAAGTCGAGGCGGCGTACCAATGGGACATGTCCGTTCTCGACCTGTTGCCGGGAGATCGCGTGTCCTACCGCATCCGCGCGTACGACAACAACCCCACCCCGTCTTACGGCGAAACCGCCACCTTCACCATTCGCTTGCCCAGCCTGTTTGAAATCCACGCGGCAGCGGAAAAAACGCAGCGCGAGAGCATCGAACAGATCGAAAGCGTGCAAGAACGCGGCCGCGACCTCGACCGACGCCTCGAAGACCTCGCCCGCGAAATGATGGGCAAAGACGCACTGGACTGGCAGGAAAAACGCGAATTGGAAAAAGCGCGCCAAACGCAGGCCGAACTCGCCGAGGAAATCGAATCCACAGCCGAGCAACTCGCCCGCGCCCTCGACCGGCTCGAAGACAGCGGGTTGCTCGAGGACGACACCTTGCAAAAACTCGACGAGTTGCAAGACTTGCTCGCGCAAATCCGCACGCCCGAACTGATGGAAGTGATGAAGAAATTGGACGAAGCCGTTCAAAATGCCGACGTGGAAATGGTGCGCGAAGCCCTCGCGGAATTTCAGAATGAGCGCGAAAAATTTCACGAGAGCATCGACCGCGCCCTGGCCTTGCTCCAGCGCGTGCGGCAGCAACAAACCCTGGACGCGCTCGATCAAAAACTCGAAGAACTCGCCCGCGCCCAAGACCGACTCACGCAGCACATGGAACGCGACCCGGCGGATGACCTCGCGCGCAGGCAAGTGCAAATCGCCCGCGACACCGAGCAGTTGCGCGAGGATTTGCACCGCGCCGCGCAGGAGATGGACAGCCCCACCGATGGCGACCTCGACCGCATAGCCGACGCCATGCGCCGCAAGGCATTGTCCGAACGCATGGACCGCGTGCGCGAGGATTTGGCCCTTGGGCAGCGGCAAAGCGCGAGACGAAAAAGCGATGCCATCGCCGGGGATTTGCAAGCCCTCAGCCAGCGATTTGCGGACGCGCGGCAGCGATTCGTCCAGCGGCAAAAAGACGAAGTCGCCCGCGATCTCAACCGGGTCTTGCACGATTTGATCGCCCTATCGCAGGCGCAAGAACGCACGGCACAACGCGCAGATGAAGCGCGAGACCGCAGCGAAACCGCCCCCCTCGCCCACGATCAAGCGCGCACCCTCGCAGGCGCGTCGCGCATGGCGGGCCGCATGCTCGACGCGTCGCGCAAGAGCTTTTTCCTTCCTCCGAACGCGCAGGCCGCGCTCGGCAAGGCCCTAAACGAGATGGAGGAAGCCGCCGAGCACCTCAACGCGGGCAATGCGAATCGCGCGTCCCAACTCGCCCGCGACGCCATGGGCGCGATCAACACCGCCGCGATGATGGTACAAGCCGCGCTCGGTCAACTCGCGTCCTCGCAATCCGGCACCGGCTTTGAAGAAATGATGGCGCGCATGGCCGCCCTTTCGCAACAGCAAGGCGACGTCAATGCCCAAACCGAAAATCTCTTTGGACGCCCCGGGCAGGCGGGGCAACCCTCATGGCAACGCCTCGCGGCCCAACAACGCGCCATTCAAGACGCGCTCAATACCCTGCGAGACGAATTGGCCCAACAGCGGCGCGAGATGCTCGGGGACTTGGGCAAAATCGCGGGCGACATGCGCGAAACCGCCCGCGAACTCGCACAACGGCGGATCGCGCCCCAAACCCTGATGCGACAGCGGCAAATCCTCTCCCGCCTGCTCGACGCGCAACGGTCCATGCGCGAGCGCGGCAAGAGCAAAAAGCGACAGGCGCGCACGGGCGAAGACGTGGCCTATCGCGGGCCGGGGTCGCTCCCCGCAAATTTGGGCGAAGCGGACAATCCCCTGCGCCGCCTGATGCGCGATGCCCTCAAAGAGGGGTATTCCGCCGAGTACCAAGCCCTCATCCGACGGTATTTTGAAAACCTGATCGCAGATGCGATCGCGGATTAAGCGGATGGCGCGGAGGAAAGGCATGTAGGGTGCTACCGCTCACTGAAACTTACAAAAATCTCATGCTCGTTCCCCGTAAGCACGGGCGGAACTTGCGATAGGCGGAGCGAATAACGGGGGCCGGGTATAGATCCCAACTCAGGAGACGCACACATGAAAAAGCCAAACATCATCTTCATCTTGTTGGACGATTACGGATGGGCCGATGCGACGTGTTATGGGAGCGCGTTTTACGAAACGCCCAATGTGGATCGGCTGTGCGCCGAGGGCGTGCGGTTCACCGATGCGTACGCGGCGTGCCCGGTGTGTTCGCCCACGCGCGCGAGTGTGATGAGCGGGAAATATCCAGCGCGGGTCGGGGTGACGAATTTCATCGACTGGCGGGGCGAGAATCATCCCAATCGCGGGAAATTGATCGACGTGCCCTACTCGAAATACTTGCCCCGCGAAGAACGCGCGATCGCCCAGGCCCTCAAGGATGGGGGCTATGCGACGTGGCACGTCGGCAAATGGCATTTGGGCGGGCCGGGGTTTTATCCGCAGGATCACGGGTTTGACGTGAATGTGGGCGGGTGTGAAATGGGATCGCCCGGGCGCGGCGGTTATTTTAGTCCCTGGACGATTCCCGCATTGGAAGACGCGGATGTGCCCGACGGCACGTATTTGACGGATTATTTGACGGATCGGGTCTTGGACTTAATCGAAAACCGCGAGGATCGACCGTTCTTTCTCAACCTGTGGTACTACACCGTGCATACGCCCATTCAGGCGAAACGAGAGAAGATCGAGAAGTACCAAAACAAGGCCCGCGCACTCGGCTTGGACAAAATCGATCCCTTTGAAGAGGGCGACTTTTTCCCAGGCGAACACAAAAAGAATCAGCGCATCACGAGGCGCAAGGTACAATCCGATCCCGTGTACGCGGCGATGATCGAGAGCATGGATGAAAATGTGGGCCGCATTTTGGACGCGCTGGACCAAGCGGGCATCGCCGACGAGACCGCGATTTTCTTGACCTCGGACAATGGGGGCTTGGCGACGAGCGAGGGATCGCCGACGTGCAACGCGCCCCTGTCCGAAGGCAAGGGCTGGATGTACGAAGGGGGCACGCGCGAACCCCTCATCGTCAAATGGCCGGGCATCACCCGTGCGGGCACTATTTGCGACGCGCCCGTGACCAGCACGGATTTTTACCCGACCATGCTGGACATGGCCGGCCTCGATCCGATCCCCGAACAGCATTGCGATGGCGCGAGCCTCGCGCCTTTGCTCAAAGGCGACGCCCTGGCGCGAGACGCGATTTACTGGCATTTCCCGCATTACGGCAATCAGGGCGGCACCCCCGGTTCCTCTGTGCGGGCGGGCGATTACAAATTGATCGAATTTTTTGAATCCGGCCACGTCGAACTGTACGATCTGCGATCCGATATCGGCGAAACGAACGACTTGTCCGATCAAATGCCCGAAGTGCGAGACCGGTTGCTGGGGCTTTTGAAAACGTGGCAAACGGAGATCGAAGCCAAAATCCCCCGAGAGAATCCCGACTTTGCCCCGTGGCAGAAGCGTCCCGTCTGGAAAACACATAGCGGGCGATAGGGCGGGGAAGAGGGGAGACGGGAGACGGAAGACGGGAGACGGAAGACGGGAGACGGGAGACGGGAGAAGCAAGCGCAATCGTAGGGACAGGCCCCCGTGCCTGTCCGAAGATACAAGACGGGGAGACGGGAGACGGGAGACGGGAGACGGGAGACGGGAGAAGCAAGCGCAATCGTAGGGACAGGCCCCCGTGCCTGTCCGAAGATACGAGGGGGATGGGAAGTGGCGGGGAGATCACACTGACAACCGAAAGGAGATGGATGATGTCCAACTGCATGAAAGTCGCTGTCGTGACCGGCGGGCACCGTTTTGACGTGCCGAATTTTCACGGCTTGTTTCGCAATCTGGAAGGCGTGGATGCGTATATCCAGCCGTTGGAGGATTTTGCATCTGCGCGAGAACGAGAGCGCGATTTTTACGACGTGGCCGTGTTTTACAACATGCACAAGGAAGGGCCGACGGATGCGAACCGCCCCGGGTGGATGGGGCGACCGCGAACCGCATTGGCGTCATGGCTGGCGACGGGCAAGGGGATCGTGTTGTTGCACCACGCGATTTTGGCTTTTCCAGATTGGGCGCCGTGGGTCGAGATGGCAGGGGTTGCTGCGGGATCGTTCGAATCGTTTAGCCATGACGAGGTCATGCCGATCCGGGTCGTCGACCGGGATCATCCCATCGCGCAGGGCCTGTCCGATTGGGAGATGATCGACGAGACGTACCTAATGGGCGAGCCGGATGCCGATAGCCGCGTGCTGTTGACGACCGCGCATCCAAAGTGCATGCGGGCCATAGGCTGGACGCGGCACTATCGGAACACGCGGGTCTTCTGCCTGCAAAGCGGGCACGACAATCAGACGTGGCGAGACGCGCATTTTCAAACCGCGTTGTTGCGGGGGATTCAGTGGGTCGGCGGGAAGATTTGAATCCGCAGCTGGACGAACGAGGCCCGCCCGATTCGCATCATTGCCAAAAGGAGATTAAAAATGGCCGATACAAGACGAGAAGTTGTCGATGGCGTCGCTCGAGATGAAAAGGGCGAGTGGCAACCGGCAAAACGCCCGGAACCCGCGCCGATTTTTGCGTGGCCCCCGCGGCCCGTTGAATCGCTGAAGTGGCTGTTTGGCTTTCCGGGGTATTTGTGGCCGTGGAATGTGATTTACATGCTCATCGCCATTGGCACTTGGCTGTATTTGCAACCCGCGCTCGAGCGGTGCGTCGCGTTTCGGGTGGATTGGATCGCCGAGATGTACGCGCGGAATACGGCGATGCTGGTGGTCATTGCGGGCGCGTGGCACGTGTGGTTCTACAAGTTCAAAGCGCAGGGCACGCGGTATAAATACACGGCGAACTGGCTCGCCACCTCAAACCGCAAATTTCTGTGGGGCAACCAACTGCGCGACAATGTGTTTTGGAGTTGCGCGAGCGGGGGCACGATCTGGACCGCCTATGAAGTGGTTTCCATGTGGGCGTATGCCAATGGGTTGATCCCCTATGTGGATTGGCGGACGCAGCCGGTTTATTTTGTGCTGTTGCTGTGTGGCATTCAAGTTTGGCGTCTCTTCCATTTTTATTGGGTCCACCGCTTGATCCATTGGAAGCCCCTGTACAAGTCCGCCCACTACTTGCACCACAAGAACATCAATATCGGGCCGTGGTCCGGGCTGGCGATGCACCCGATTGAGCACCTGTTGTATTTTAGCTGCATCCTGATTCACTGGGTCGTGCCATCCCATCCGATCCACCTGTTGATGAATGCCCAGCACGCGGCATTTACGCCGGCGCAAGGGCATGTCGGGTTTGACAAAATCGAGGTGAAGGGCAGCGCCAAGATGCCCGCGGCCTCGTTTTTTCACCAGTTGCACCACCGGTATTTTGAGTGCAATTACGGGGAGAACGATTTTCCGTTCGACTACTGGTTCGGCACGTTCCACGATGGCTCTCCCGAATCGCACGCCAGCATGCGCGAGAAGCGAAGGGCCGTGCATCGGATTTAGGAGAACGGCGCGATGTCCACGCGATTTGCCATGCGCGGGATTTGCAAGCGCTTTGGCGCGACCGTCGCACTCGACGGGGTCGATTTCGCGGTTTCAAGCGGCGAAATCCACGCCCTCATCGGCGAAAATGGCGCGGGCAAAAGCACGTTGATGAAGGGCGCGTTGCAACCCGATGCGGGCGAGATGCGCGTCGCGGAGGCAGCCTCTCGGGCGGCGAAGGCTCGGTGCTCGGTAGCGTGGTCGGCGCGCTGATCATGACCGTCATCCGCGCGGGCTGTTCGCAAATGGGCTTGCCGAATTAGGTACAAGAAATCGTCACGGGCGCGATTATCGTCATCGCCGTATCGGCCGATAGATTCAGACAGAAGTAAGGGCGACCTGTCGCACGCCGCGATCCAAACAAAAAGCCGCCACAATTTGTGACGGCTTTTATTTTTTTATTTTTAAAAAAGTAACGCTTTCCCCCGGTTGCGGGGAGAGGCCGAGGGGGTATCATCTGAAAAAAAACGTCTGGAAACAGCGCGAATATTAAACTATATTCGCCGGGCGAAAAACAATATCATCGCGTTCCGTTGTCCATGTCGAACTGGGGATCCCCATTGAAACGCGGTGCAAAAATATCACGAGGTCTTTTGCCATAGTTCTTCGAGTTGTAGGATCAAGTCAAGGAACGAATCTTTATACTCAAAATTCTTTTTTTTTGCCGATTCATCTATATCAGCCTGGATTTGCGCTTTTAATCGTTGCAATTCTCTGCCGATTTGTTCGTCCGTCCTGGTTTCTGAAATTGCCCTAAAAAATGTAATCCAATGAATGATTTTGATCCCCAAATAATCGAGAGATTTGATCTTGGCTACGAATGTGTCGAGAATCCCTACTCTGGCAATCCGACCAAAATTTCCACCCTTATCTATTGTTGCTTTGTCTGAAGATTCTTGTTTGCTACTCGGGTAAGGATGTCTATACGCTTTCGGGGGTGTTCGGATGTCGGGGTTTTCATTTCGCTCTCGGCGTGATTTCTGCCAATAGTAATTTCGGTACTCAGCAATAAACCTCGCCGATTCTTTGTAGGGAATCAAGATCCTTGGGGTACCTGAAATTACCTCTGACAATAGCCCTGGAATAATAACGATGAAATCAGCGGTAGCACATGCTTCAGGAGTCACCTGATATCTGAAACTCGGCTCGCCTTCTTTGCTGAGGACATACCAAGATTTGAGTTCGATACCGAATAGTATCTCATTTTCGTCTCTGAGACTTCTCAACAAAACATCGGGGAAAGTCTGTGATTGTCTGACAAACGCATAATCGGCATATTCGCTATCAGGATCCCAGATATTCCTCAAACGATTGAGAATATCTACAACTTGGGCTTCGACAACGGAAGCAAATGCTCCCCCGACGGAAAATATTTCAGTGACATTGATTCCCTTTATGAGCAACTCCGTTTCAAAGTAAGCGGGAATTGAGTAGATGAGATCATCTACGCGCTTCCATATCTTGAAGTGGGCCCATTTGGGATCGGGTTCAAATTTTATCGGAATATCACGCATAGACACCTGTGGCTACTCTATTTGTCTTACTTTTTTGGGGGGCGTCAAACAACGGGACAGCCTGTGCCTTTATTCGATCAATAGCTATGTGATAAATCTCACTGTCAATTTCAGCGCAGTAAGCGCGTCTTTCAGTAAGATATGAAGCCAAGCCTACCGTGCATAGACCTCCGAATGGCTCCCAAATAGTGTCACCAGGATCAGACGATACTTCCAGCAACATTTTCACTAACTTTAGCGGCTTCTGATTGAGATGGGCGTATTTTGAAGACCCTGGCAATCTGACTCTTTCACCATTGTGAAGAGGGGGATGATCCCAAACATTTGTTATGCCGTATTTGCCCTTGAATTTCGCAAAGAGCTGTTTGTATGTTTTTGTTTTCAATGGTTTTTGTCCATCTACGGAAAAATAAGGTTTGCCACTTTCTGCACCATGCCGATTTGCATAAGACACGAGCTTTTCAAAAAGTTCAGGCGGCGGCGCGTACCACAGATGATCTTTTGTAAAATACTTCCGGGTTGCTGCATTGGCAACGCCACATGCTCGATTGGTTTTGTACAAGGGAAGTTGGGTTCTCTCCCATTCAAAGCGCAACCATGCCTTCAAGGTCAATAACTGATCATCAACTCGAAATTCTGGACGCCTAACGTATTGTACGCAGACTTCCGTGACGATTGGAAAACCTTTGAGCATTGGGAGATTGCAGTTTCCCGCGATATGCCGTATGCCCTTGTTCCAAATATTGCAACACACGTAATCCCATCCCGATCGATCTAAAATGGGGTGTACGGTAGCCCACCCGATTTCTGTATTCCAAAACCAAAGCGTCGTGCCGGGGTGAGAATTTTGTGACCAGGCTCGAATATGTGGTCGATACCATGCTTTTAGCATTGAAGGCTCTTTGGCATCTCGCTTAAAACCAGATACGCCATAGCCTCCGTCGGAAATAATGACATCTGGCGTTTTCCAACTATCGTATAATTTCAAAACATCCCGGTTAAACAGCATTACATCTTCGGTTTGAAAGCTCTCGCCCCGCGACATGGCACCTCCCAAATTATCAAATCGCAAACGCAAAAAATTACTTCAAACAAGACAAATGTCAATCGCTTTAGTCCGTTGATATGTTACGGACATCGCGCTTCTCGTGCAAGGAGAACATGAGGACTCGCGCTTGACCATGACCGCGGCGAAGGGCAAGACGAGGGAATAACACATCGATGAGGAGACAAAAATGAAAAGAGAAACCGACACCGCTTTCCAGATGGGCGCGTCAAACCTGCGCTTTGGGGTGGGGACGACGCGCGAGGTCGGCATGGACTTGGCCGATATGGGCATTGGGCGCGTGCTCATCGTCACGGATCCCAACCTCGTCGACCTGCCCCCTGTGCAAACGGCGCGAGAAGCCCTCGAGGCCGAGGGCATTGAGTACGACGTGTTTGATCGCGTGCGCGTAGAGCCGACGGATGTCTCGTTCAAAGACGCGATAGCGGTCGCCACCGAAGGCGAGTACGAGGGCTATGTCGCCATTGGCGGCGGGTCGTCGATAGACACGGCCAAGGCCGCCAATTTGTTCGCCACCTATCCCGACGATTTTTTTGCGTACATCAACGCGCCCATCGGGCGGGGCAAACCCGTGCCCGGCCCGGTCAAACCCCTCATCGCCATACCCACCACGGCCGGCACCGGAAGCGAGACCACGGGGGTGGCGATTATGGACCTCTCGGATCGGCACGTCAAAACCGGCATTGCACACCGGCACCTCAAACCCGATCTCGCCATCGTCGATCCGGAAAACACGCGCACCATGCCGGCGTCTATCGCAGCGGCGACTGGCCTCGACGTGCTGTGCCACGCCTTGGAATCGTTCACCGCCCTGCCCTATACCGACCGTCCCATGCCCGCCCGACCGCTTGAACGCCCCGCGTATCAGGGCAGCAATCCCATTTCCGACCTGTGGGCACTCAAAGCCATCGAAATTGCCGCGCAATACCTCCCGCGCGCGGTTCGCAACCCCAGTGACGACGAGGCCCGCGCACAGATGAGCTTAGCCGCATCCCTCGCGGGCATCGGCTTTGGCAATGCGGGCGTTCACCTCTGCCACGGCATGTCCTACCCAGTCTCGGGCATGGTGCGCGACTTCAAGCCCGAGGGGATGATCACGGACCACGCGATCATCCCCCACGGCATGTCGGTCGCGCTCACCGCGCCAGCCGTCTTTCGCTTCACCGCGTCCGCGTGCCCGGATCGCCACCTTCGCGCCGCGCAGATCATGGGTGCGGACATCGCCCATGCATCGCCCGACGATGCGGGTCATGTCCTCGCGGATCAGATCGTAAGCCTGATGAAGCGACTCGAAGTGCCCAACGGACTCGCGGCCATTGGGTTCGCGGAAAGCGACATCCCCGCACTCGTCAAGGGCACGCTTCCCCAACACCGCGTCACCAAACTCTCTCCGCGACCCGCAACCGCCGAGGACTTGACGCGCCTGTTCAAAGACGCGATGGTCGCGTGGTGAATGGGCCTAGGGATCGGCAGATGCGCCCTCGGCGCGTCAACCGCCTCAGTCCGACATCCCGCACATCGGCGAATCAGATGAACGGGCTTGGGAGACAGCCCATGATACCCCATTGATTCAGAGCGATAGCCCTTGCCATTCCTCGCGCGAAATATTACGATGGTCCACGGTCGGGCCGCCCCCATCAGCACCGACGTTGCTCGCTTTTCTAAAGCGTTTGGTCCGAAAGCATCGTTTGTTGCCTTTGATGCCTTCGGCGACCTACTTTTTTTCAACAACAAAAAAAAGTAGGCAAAAAATGCCGCTCTCATGCGCCGAGGGGCTTGCACAGCGCAAAGCGCTTTTGTAATAGAACAACATGCGCCAGCCTGCAAGGTGGGTTGCATAATGGCTGTGCGTTGCGAGACGGACTTGCGCGCTGTGCGTGATGGCTTTGTTTGATGAGCTTTTGGGATGGCATGTTGGGCGATGGCTTATTGGATGTACGGCACCCCGTCCGTCACGCGCTTGAAAAATTGAAATCCCGAATTATTTAATTTACAAATTACTAACGCATTGATTTGGAGGATTATCGTGGACGCGAAATTGATTTGGCTGTTTGCTTTTGTGGGGCTGTACTGGGCGTATTGTCTGTTTTGGGGGTTTCGCGGGGCGATGTCTTCGCGCACCTCGACCGACTACTTCGTGGCCGGGCGCGCCATCGGCATTTGGGTTTTCGTGTTGGCGGCCACGGCCACGAGTTTTTCCGGATGGACCTTTGTGGGGCATCCGGGCAAAATCCTCACGGACGGCTTGCCCTACGCATTCGCCTCGTTCTACGCCCTCACCATTCCCTTTACGGGCGTGCTCTTTTTGCGCCGGCAATGGGTCGTGGGCCGCGCGTTTGAACACATCACCCCCGGCGAAATGTACACCACCTACTACGGCGGCAATGCCATGCGCTTGCTCACCGTGCTCGTCGCCTTCCTCTTTTCCGTGCCCTATCTCGGCGTGCAACTCCGCGCGTCGGGCGACTTGTTCCACGTCTTGACCGACGGGCTGATCGGCATCGAAATGGGCATGTTTGCCCTGTCGGCCATCGTGATGATCTACGTGGCCTCCGGCGGCCTGCGGTCCGTGGCCTATGTCGATTGCGCGCAGTGCATCTTGCTCGCGCTCGGCATCGTCATTTTAGGCGGCATCGCCATCGCCTTTGCAGGCGGCTGGGGCGGGTTCACAGACGGGCTTGCCGAGTACGTCAAACGGGACTTGGCAACGGGGCAAAAACTCACGCCGGACGGGCATTCGAACATCGTGGCGATGCCCGGCGCGATCCAAGCCGTGCCTTCCGGTGCAGACGCACAAGGCAGCGTGTGGACGGGCATGATGTGCCTGACGTACATGTTCGCGCTGATGGGCATCCAGTCCTCGCCCGCCTTTTCCATGTGGTGCTTTGCCAACAAAACCAGCGAACCCTTCCGCTGGCAACAAGTCGTGGCGTCTTCCGTGATCATCGGCATCATCCTCTTTTCCTTCACCATCTTTCAGGGCTTGGGCGGCAATATCCTCGTCGCAAACGGGGTGTTCGAATCCGCCAATGACAAAAACCTCGTGCCGCAACTCATCGGCCTGCTCACCGATGCCGCGCCCTGGCTCGTCGGCCTCCTCGCGGTGTGCGCCCTGGCGGCCATGCAATCCACAGGCGCCGCGTACATGTCCACCTTTTCCGGCATGGTGACGCGCGATTTGTACAAGCACTACGTCGCGCCAGACGCGTCGGACAAGGTGCAAAAGCTCTGCGGCCGCGTCTTCGTCATCGTCGTGACGGCGGTCGCGCTGTTTGTCGCGGCGCGATTCACCGGCGCGATTGTGATGCTCGGCGGCCTCGCGGTGGCCTACGGGTTTCAGATGTACCCCGCGCTGATGGGCGTGTGCTATTTTCCGTGGCTGACGCGCAAGGGCGTGGTGTGGGGCCTCATCGCCGGGCTGGTCGCCGTGACCCTCACGGATCGCACCGTGGCGTTGTTCGGCCTGCCGTGGGGCGCGTTTCCCCTCACCATTCACAGCGCGGGCTGGGGCATTTTTGCCAATTTGATCGCGGCTCTGCTCGTGTCGAAATTCGGATCCGAGGGCGATGGCGAGCGCGGTCGCAGGGCGAAACACCACGCCTTCATCCAAGGGGTTTCCGGGCTGACGGACGATCAAAAAAAGTGGGTGACGCCTGCGTGGATTCTCGCGGTCGCGTGGTTTCTCGTCGGATTCGGCCCGTTTGCCACGGTTGGCAATACCCTGTTTTCCGATCCCAATGCCCCGGCCACTTGGGCGCCGTTTGGGCTGCCCTCCCTGTGGGTGTGGCAACTCCTCATGCTGCTCTTTGGCATCTTTGTCATGTGGATGCTCGCCTTCAAAGTCGGCCTTTCCAAACCCATTCCCATCGAAAACGTGGCCGCACAGCACAAAGCGTTTTTTGAAAACCAAAGGGAGTCGTGAAATGGCAACGCATCGCCCGCCGCTGAAAATGGACAGAACGACCCTGTCCACAGGCACGCTTTCCGACACTTCGGAAGAACGGGCCTACTGGCTCGCACAACCGCCCCATAAACGCCTGAAACAAATCGAAATTCTCCGCAGGATCAACTATGGAACTCGAGCTACCGGACGACTTCAAAGCGTTCTTGGCATTGCTCGACGAACATGGCGTTGAATGGCTTTAACCCAAACAAAAACGCCATCGGCAAATCGCCGATGGCGTTTCTTCTATCCATTGCTATCGCTCATGACTTCCACAGATCATCGTCAAATGAGACCCCAAACCCCGGCCCATCGCCCGGCGCGATGTTGCCATCTGTGACTCGCGGCTGATTTTGCACCCACGTCATCCACGGGCGGCCGCTTTCCGCTAAGGGATCGGGATCGAGCGCGGCTATCGCGTGCAACGCCCACACTTCGCCGCCGCGGTGGGGGCAGACCGATACGCCGTATTGCTTTGCCAAGTCGTAAATTTTGACCAACTCGGTCAACCCGCCGCACCAGCACACATCGGGTTGATAAATCGCGTGCAGTCCCCGTTGCATCAGGGCTTCGAATCCCCGTGCGGTGTATTCGTGTTCGCCGCTGGCAATGGGGATGGGGCTTTCGCGCATCAACCGCGCATAGCCGTCAAACTCCTCGGGCAAAAGCGGTTCTTCCAACCACGTCAGGTCGAACTCGACCAACCGCTCGGCCGCGCGCAACGCGCCTTCCACATCCCACCCCATCGACGCATCGCACATCACTTGAATATCGGGCCCTGTCACCGCTCGGATGTCGCCGAACAAATCGGCGATGGCGTCCAACTCCGCGTGGGGATCCATCGCGCCAATGCCGAATTTGACGGCCTTGTACCCTTGCGCGAGTGCTTCCTCGAGGCCGTTCCGCCCGCCCGTGCGATACGACGGCACGGCTTTATGCACGCCTCCGAGCACCTCCACGAGCGGTTTGTTCGCCCGCTTGCCCCGCAAATCCCACAAGGCCAAATCCACGCCGCTTTGCGCCATCATCGCAACGCCCTTGTACCCATACGCCGCGGTATGGCGATACATCGCGTCCCACAAACCCTCGACATCATCGGCGCGGGACCCGATGAGGACTTCTCGCAACGCGGTCTCGACGATGTGAATGCCCGCCATCCCCCCGCCGCCAACACCGTATCCAGACAGGCCATCGTCGGTATCGACCCGCACCAAAATTTGTCCGAGACTTCTGCGCCATCCCCGCGGCGCGCGTTCCGCATCGGGTTGCACGGCGCGGAGTTGTGTAATGGTCATATCCAATCCCCTTTTTTCGCAAACAGACATGCGATTCTATGGTGAAGATTTTGTCTGCTCGAGTGCGCGTTCAAAGCTGACGAGGCGGCGGATGAGGCTGTTGTAGCGCGCATGCGCGTCTCGGGGATGGATCGCGCCGAGGGCCTCGTAGAGTGCGCGTTCGGGATGGTCGGGCACTCCCTGCGCGTGGGGGATGTCCAAGCCCGCCGCGCGCAACCGCGGCGCGCCGATGGCGACGAGCAAGGCTTCGACCGTGATCTCGCCGCGTTGCAACGCTTCGATACCCGATAGGACGAGATCCGCGCCCGGTAGATTTTGCAACACTTGGGTCATTGCATCTCCATTGCGAGAGCCGCTTTTTGCACCTTCTCGCGGAAGGACGCGGCGTCAATCGCGGGATAGCGCACGAGATCCGGTTCAATGGCGTTGAAAAACTCGGTCAGGCGCGTCGGGTCGATCAACCGCTCTCGGCGCATGGATTCGACATCGCGCAGATCCTGATCGTGCCCGCGCTCAATTTTGGCGAGTGCCTGCGCGTAGAAGTCGTAATGAAAAAAATCGATCGGCCCGCACCGCTCGATGAACGCGCTGCGCGCCCGCCAGTTGGGAAGAGGAGGGATGAAGTCGTCGGGCGCCGCCAGTTCGACATTGATATTCAAGGCATTTTTCGCACGGGCGATAGCTTCGAAAACACCTGCGGGTTCAGGGGCGAGCTTGAGGTTGATGTCCATGGTGGTCATCCGCCATCCGAGCAGCACCGCCGAACTTCCCCCGACGAGATAAATCCGGCCTTTGCCTCGCGCCTCTGCGCCGAGATACCGCATGAACTTTCGCACTTTCTCGACATCGGTCATTTCCCGCATGGCGGTGTCCATTTTTAAAATCGGGGAGACGGGAGAGGGGAGACGGGAGAGGGTCACTCATCTCCCCTCCGCCGATTCGCCTTTAATTTCCAAAATCGGGGAGACGGGAGAGGGCATTTGTCCTAACTCATTCATTATCGGGATCGCTTTGCCGTTCCACCGTCCTTCAGAGAAGCTATCGCCAAACATGCCATCGCAAAAGTCCATCAACGAAAGCCATTAAGCACAGCGCGCAAGTCCGTCTCGCAACGCACTTTTCTTTTTTTCTCACCTTGCAGGCTGGCGCATGTCGTTCTATTACAAAAGCGATTTGCGCTGTGCCTTAGCCCCTCGGCGCATGAGAGCGGCATTTTTTGCCTACTTTTTTTTGCTGTTGAAAAAAAGTAGGTCGCCGCACGCCGTAGGCACAGGCGTAGCCAACGCATCGAAGGCAATAAACTATGCTGTAGGACCAAACGCTTTAGACAAGCGAGCCACGTCTCCGCCAATTCGCCTTCAATTTCCAAACGCGCCGTTGCCGATGGCGAAGATGTCGTTGGGATCCATTGCCTTTTTGAGCTGTCGCAGGACCGCGATGCTGTTTTCGCTTTGGATTTGCGGCAGGAAGTCGCGGCGGAGTTTGCCGATGCCGTGGTGGTGGGACAGGGAGCCGCCGCGATTCAAAATTTCTTGGCGCAAGGCGTGCTCGATCTCGTGATAAACGCCCACGGCATTTTCAAGCCCCTGCCCGCAAAAGCCCATCGTAAAGTAGATGCACACGCCCGTGTGGTAGGTCTGCGTCACGCGGTAAGCCAAATAGGGTTTGCCCGGGATGCCGCGTTTTTCGTGCAATGCGGACAAGGTTTTTTCCACCGCGCCGATGACCTCGTGAATCTGCGTCCACGGCACCGAGGTCTCAAAGGTCTCGCCCAAGATGTGAAACTGGCTGAAAAAATCGCGGATATACGCGATGCCAAACGTCAGCATATACCCGCGCTTGCCATTGCTCGCCCCGCCCGAAATCCCGCCGAATCGCTTCGCCAATTTGAAAATCGTCTTCGCCTGTTGCCGGACCTCGGCCTTCGTGCCCTCCATCACAACCGTACACGCCACCACCTGTTTGAGATCAAAGCCCTTGAGTTTGAACAGGAAAAACCGCTGAAAACCCTGCTCGACCTTCTTCCATCCGGTCGCCGCGGGCTTCAATGCCTGCCCAAAGCGAAACTCCGTGTTGTTCAGCAGGCGGATGCTCGCGGGAATTTGTCCGGTCTGCCGCAGGGCTTTGAGGTAGGCCACGCCGCGTTCAAACGACGGAAAGACCAACGAGCCAAATCGCTGCGCTTCGGGCCGTTTGTGGATTTTGAGAGTCGCTTGGGTGATGATCCCCAAATTGCCCTCGCTGCCAAACAAAAAGGATCGGGGTTGCACGCCGGTCGAGTTGCGCGGCGTGGCGTGCCGCGTCTCGATCTCCCCGGTGGGCGTCACCAACTTGGCCTCGAGCACGATATCCTCGATATTGCCGTAGCGATTCTTTTTCATGCCGCTCGCATTCGTCGAAATCCATCCGCCCAGAGTCGAAAACTCCAAACTGTCCGGATCGTGCCCGGACGTGTATCCCCGGTCATTGAGCACGCGCTCCAACTGCTTGCCGGAAATGCCCGCCTCCACGCGCGCCTGCAAATTCTCCTCGTCCAACTCCACCACGCGATTCATGCGCCGCATATCCACCGACGCGACCATCCGCTTTTCCGAAGGCGGAATCGCCAGCGCGCCGCTCACGTTCGTCCCACCGCCGTAGGGCACCAGCACCACATTGTGCGCGTTTGCGAGATGGATGATCCGTTGCACATCGGCCTCGCCCTGCGGAAACAGCACCACATCCACCAAGCGGTCCGGGAGGCGATGGTACAGAATTTGGTACACCTCATCCACGCTCAACTGCCCGTGGCTGTGCGTCAACCGCACGCGGTCTTCTTGCGACGCGCAATCCTCCGAAAGCACCTCGCGCACCGCAGCTAAAAAACCCGCGTTCGCAATGGGCGCGGGCAAGTCGCGGTGTTCCACCTCCCGTCCCATATCTTCCGGGCGGATCGGCACGTCGATCACCTCTTCGACAAAGGCCAAAAAATGCGGCATCGGGTACCCACACAGCGGGTAGCGCGTGCCGGTCACGCGCACGGTCCGGTCGTCGTCAAACTCAAACCGCGTATCCGCATAGCCCCACTTGTGGTCGAACTGCTCGCCCTCTGATCGGTCAAAAAAATCGCTTTCGCGGGCAAAAACGCGCCGTCTGCAAACGTGCAAAAACACCAGTGCCAAAACTGCGATAAGCGTCAGTTCAGTCATCGTTCAGATCCCCGCTAAAAAAATTGAGTAGCCCTCCACATCTGCTGCACTGCTCCGAGGGTTAGACGATTGCCCTTTAAGGCATTTGATCATTCGACTCGATCCTGAGCTTTTCCCGCAGGGCGGCAATTTCATCTTTGCTGAACAAGTCGAGACGGTAATTGCCGTCTTTGAGTATCTCTTGGATCGCGTCCGATTGCCGGGTCATCGGTTCTCCTTTTTTTTGAATCTCGAAATTAGCGGTAGGCATCGACGAATTGGGCTTTTTGGAACAACTCCGTTGCGTTCATTATCGTTTTCCTTTCTCATCGGCGCTATCATGCACGCCTGAAACGCGGTCGAGTGCTTTTTGTATTCCCCGCGTGCGTTTGAAGCGTGCGATAGCTTTGTCTATATCTCCCATATCTTCAATATCCTCTCCACGAGCGGCTTTGAGATGGAGATTCAAGGCGTATTTGCAACACTGTGCAATGTAGGCGATAAACTCGGTCAAATCCTCGGTTCTATCGGCACGCGCCAATGTGTCGATATATCGATCTCTTTCCTCATGGGGAATTAGGGCCACTGTGTAGCCGTGCTCGATCAAGATCATATTCATCAAAAGTCGCGCCATGCGGCCGTTCCCATCGTCGAAAGGGTGGATGCGGACAAAGCGATAGTGAAATGCGGCGGCGATGACAATGGGATGCTCGCCCTCGTTCTTTTTCCTTCTGTACCAATCCAACAGATCGCTCATCGCGGGTTTCACTTGCTCGGGCGGGGTGAAATAATACGTCTCGCCGGTTGGGGTTCGCACGTTATTGGGCCGCGTTTTG
This sequence comes from Candidatus Latescibacterota bacterium, assembly GCA_965242535.1. Lineage (GTDB taxonomy): Bacteria > Latescibacterota > UBA2968 > UBA2968 > UBA2968 > VXRD01. The sequence goes on along the minus strand of OZ251458.1, from coordinate 765,196 downwards.
TACGCGCCAATGGCAATGGACCGCTTTACGTGTTGCCCATCAGGCGTTATCGCGTCGCTTCCGTACGGCTCTTTCAACAACACTTTATGGAGATTTCGGATGAAAACCTCGTTGAGTGCCTCGTTTTTTTGAATCGCTTCCTCGATGGCCTTGACCGCCTCGTCGTGCCCTTCGATATCCAGATGATCGCGCATGGGTTTGCCCTGTGCCGTAAGGCCATGCAGGATCAGACTTTTCGTTTCCCCGAAGGTCAGGCTATTGCCCTCTACGGCATTGGAGTGATAATTCGACTCGATCCTGAGCTTTTGCGCTACGCGGGCAAGGGCATCGGGACACAGGGGGCGCAATGCGTCCAACTGCTTTTTCAACCGATCGATTTCTTCAATGGGGTCGCTCATAACATGTTCTCGCAATGATTTCACACCAAACCATAAGGCTTTTTCTCAATCCGCCAATGGGCATGCCGATCCGAATGTCTCAACGTCCCAATCGGTTTGCGAACCCAATGCTTTACGCAGGCGAATCAATCCGGAAAATTGATCTGCCCGCCATATCCTCGCGCCGGTTTCCCGAATCGTCCTTTCCACTGCCTTTCGCCTGTTCCGTGCGGATCTGCGAATGCGGGCATTGTGCGACACAGTTTTGTAAGCCCTTCCGGTAAATGAGAGAATGCGTTTTACGTCGCGCTCAGTCGGCAAATTCCGCCCACCTCTTCGCCATGGCGCGAGTACCGCAACCGGATCATCGCGCAACATCTCGTTCCACACGCGATCCTCATGTGCGTTTTGAGAACCGTGGTGCGGAACTTTGAAAACCGAAGCTTTGCGATTAGGTCGTTCGCGGCCATCGAGTATCTCTAACCATCCTTGCCCTTCCAGATCGGAACCGAGAAGAATGACTGCCTCGCCGATCTCAATCGACAAAACGACTGCAATTTTGTTAGGCGTCAGGGCAGGCACGCGCCTTTTGGTTTCGCTTTTCTGTGGCAGCAGACGACCTATTTCTCGCAAAAATGCGTCAAATTTCGTATCGGAAGGCGAGAGCGTCCACACCTCACAATGATCCAAAAGGCTCACTTCGAGCTGATCGCGTTGGGGTGCGATGGACATTAGGCTATGATTGACTGTGCGATCTTTTTCGCCCATTCCTCTCCTTCGGACATGTCCTTCTCGGTCATAGCGGGAAGGTCGCGGAAAACGATCTGTGAGACGCGCTTCTTCGTTCCACTCGCAGAACGCTCATACCCGATGACCCAGCGAAAGATGCCACCGGGACGCAGACGTTTGAGATCGTCCTCTGAAATCTCATCCAGAGGAATGACGGCTTCCTCCTCCTGCATGGAATCAGCGGTCAAATCCAACAGCCGAGCGGTAAATTCTTTCTCATCGCGTTCGAGAACATACCCCTCCCACTCTTGGAGGGCGTGAAAGACGACTTGTGGTCGGGGTTGTGAAAGTCCAGACAAGTCGGGGAAATCGATGATCTGAGGGGCATCGTCCCTGTCCTCGGTGGTCATTGGAGAATCACCCTCGTACCTCGCCATTTCGCGGGCGTGTTTGAGGGCAAGTCCGACGCGTTCTGGGTAGTTTTCTCGAAACGATTGGTAAAAGGGATCGGTCGCGGGCCACCCTTCATTATTGTTTGCAAAAGCGGATGCCGTCTCCGACATGTTCATCTCCTCGTTAATGCCATAATGTGATCGATGATTTGATCCGCGCGCCGGAGGGATTCATCAAAATTTTCCTCCAGCAACGCGACGATTTCGCGATTTGCCATCTCGCTGTTCGTTTTCTCAACGGTATAGTGGTCGTTGACGCTAACAGATATGCCGAAACGGCCTTGGCCATCTAGGTTTAACGGTTTTACCGTCACATTTATCGCTCCGCCCGGCGGTCTACCTTCCGGATTCCATTGCGTCATGGTCAAGGAGGTCATGCCACCTCGTTTTTCGCCCGGCGTGAGTTTCTCTCCCCAATCCCCCCATGGCGCAACAGGGGCCAACAGATTGCAGAGTTTATGGCACTCGGCAAAGTTCTGCACAGCGAAATGTACTTCCCGGTTGATTCCTAGAATCGCAAGAGGCGTATGGGGAAGGTGTTCTCGAAAAATACGGACAGCCAGGTCATGCAAGCGAACAAAGGGCGACTGGGTCGTACTGATCGCAAGGCGGTCTGGTTGGACGATCAAGTTGAGCCAATCCGCACCGAACATCGCGATCTCGGGATGGGCGATTTTCAGATCTGCAACATCGACGACCTTTTCGGGCAGAAGCCCATGCCATGCAAACCACTGAGGGGTAAAAATGGAAGGATTGAAATGACCGCGCATGACGAGCGAGACATTGGCGTTTTCAGGTTCAATTCTCATTTGGGCATTCCTCCTGCGCGAAGGGTCTATCGGTGGTCGCACTTGGGCGTCAACGCTCGCAATAGTGTAGGCGTGAAATTGAAGATCGTCAAGGAAACCGGGGCCGCGCTACCTCCGCAATCGGAACCCCTGTGCGGTCAAAAATTCGTCCAATTCTTCGCGGGCGTGAAATTGCCCGGTGCGTTCGGCCATCACTTTGGTCCAACGCTGGTCGCCCGCGTGCATTCCCTGCGACGCATAAAATTCGACCATCGTCTGATCGTACGTCTCCAAAATCGCGCGGTGCGTCTCGTCGTCTAAATAGCGTTCCCGATGCAACACCGCGTCGAGTGGCAATCGCGGTTTCACTTCTGGCGCCTGCGCGGGATAGCCGATGCAAAATCCGGCCACGGCGACGACATGCGGGGGCAAGCCGAGCAACGCGCCCACGGCCTTGGGATTGTTCCGCATCGCGCCGATCATGCAAATGCCCAATCCCATAGACTCGGCGGCTACCGCCGCGTTTTGCATCATCAGCGCGACATCGACAGTCGCGATCATCAACGCCTCGGCATAATCCCCGTCAAACCGCTCGGCCTCGTGCATAAAATTGCACATTCGGTCCCGATGCAAATCCGCGCAAAAAGCCAAAAATGCCGCGCTCTGGTGAATCTGCACTTGATCGGCACACAACTCGGCCAGTCGCTTTTTGCGCTCGGGATCGGTCACGTGAATCGCGGTATAAGCCTGCAAATTGCTCGACGTGCTCGCCTGTTGCCCACACCGAATCAGGGCCTCCAACGCCCCATCGGGCAACGGGCGATCTTCAAATTGCCGAATACTCGTGTGCGACATCAACAACTCAATCGTGGAATTTGACATAATCATCCTTTTGGAAAGACGGGAGACGGGAGACGGGAGAGGTGAGAAGCAAGAGGCGAGAGGTGAGAAGTGAGTACTCCCAACCGCCGGGTATAATGAAACCATCGCCTCGCTTTGTCAAGCGACCAAATTTCCGTCTTCCTCTTGGACCCCTAACCCCCGAAAGAGAGGAACGTGGATGGCTTTTGCGACGGGTAGTGTGACGGGTTTTTAATCGCATCATCCATCGCTCAAAGCCATCAAAACAACCCTTGCTCTCATCTATCAAAGAAGCCATGCGCCCTCTCCCGTCTCCCGTCTTGTATCTTTCGATGTGGACAGCACGGGCATCGCCTTTTTGTGCCTTTTGTGCCTTTTGTGGCTAAACTCCCGTCTTGTATCTTCGGACAGGCACGGGGGCCTGTCCCTACGATTGCGCTTGCTTCTCACCTCTTCCGTCTTCCGTCTTCCGTCTTCCCTCTTCCCTCTCCCGTCTCCCCTGCTTTCCCTCTTGACGCGGCTCTCTTTTTGGGTTTCTTTTTCGCGCCAACCACAACGCGACACGGGGAGAAAACCATGCGCCTCACCTTGAATCAAAAAGACGCGGGCTATCGCGGGATATGGTATTACAATCAGCCATCCGGCGATGAGTACGCGTACAAATACAGCGGCGGCTTGGGCACGTATTGCGCCAAACATCGGCCCTTTGCCGCGTACCGTCCCGAAGTCGATAAAACCTTTTTCTGTTACGGCGGCACGCCTGTCGATGCACACCGCAAGCACAGCGCGGAAGACCTCCGAAGCGACCGCGCCTTCTCGCGGGAACGCGCGGGATTTCTGTTGCACATGGTCTCCTATTTCGACCACAAAACCCGGCAGGTGCCCCGTCCGACCATCTTGTTGGACAAGAACACGGCGGACGCCCACGACAACCCGGTCATCTCCCTAGACGACGCGGGCTACATCTGGATCTTCTCCACCTCGCACGGCTTGTCGCGGCCCTCGTACATCCACCGCAGTGTGCGGCCCTACGCCATCGATGCGTTTGAACGGGTCGACGCGACCTATCGCTTCGAGGGCGACGAACGGCGCATGGACAACTTTTCCTACATGCAGGCATGGCACTTGCCGGGGCGCGGCTTCATCAATTTCGTCACGCGCTACAAAGACCCGGCGGACCGCACCTTGTTTTTCATCACCAGCGCGGACGGCGTCAAGTGGTCGGAATGGACGCGCTTGGCCGCCATCGAAAAAGGACATTACCAAATCAGCGCTTGTTCGCCGCACAAAGCCGCCACCGCGTTTAACTACCATCCGTCGCCGCAGGGCCTCAACTGGCGCACCAACCTCTACTATCTCGAAACCCCGGATTTTGGACGCACCTGGCAAAATGTAGCGGGCGACCGCGTTTCCCTGCCGCTGACCACGCCAAATAACGACGCCCTGGTGTGCGATTACGAGGCGCGTGGATTAAAAGTCTATCTCAAAGACATCCGCCTCGACGCGCGGGGCAACCCCGCCATCCTCGTCATCACCAGCAAGGGCTATGCGTCTGGCCCGGAGAATGGCCCGCGCACGTGGACGCTGTTGCAATGGACGGGGAGCACTTGGCAAAGCGAGACCATCACCACGTCCGACAGCAACTACGACATGGGATCGCTCTACCTCGAAGCGGATGGCAAAAAGCGCGTCATCGCGCCCACGGAACCGGGGCCGCAACCCTACAACCCAGGCGGCGAAATCGCGATGTGGGAAAGCGAGGGACGGGCGTGGCGGCGCGTCAAACAACTCACGCGACACAGCGAGCGCAACCACACGTACGCGCGTTGCCCGGTGGACGCCCATCCGGATTTCTACGCGCTCTGGGCCGATGGGCATGCGCGACAGGCGTCTCTATCCCGCCTTTACTTTTGCGACAAAGAGGGCCGCGTCTATCAACTCCCCGAAACCATGGCGGGCGAGTTTGAGCACCCGGTCGAACTCGGCGTTTGACGCGGCGACTCAAATGCCGTAAATTCATCCTCCATCCAGTGCAACTGGCGGAATTGTGGAACGAACCACAGGGGAGCACTGGAACGCGCACATGCCGACCGCCTGGGCTGAAAACGATCACCACTGCCCGGGCGTTTTTTTGTTCGGGCGTCGACCGGAGAAGCGACCTTGGCACATATCATCAGCGGTACAGACCTGTCCAAAACCATGCGCGCTGAACTGACCGCAGAAGTGCAGCGGCTCAAGACATCGCACGGCCTCACCCCCGGCCTCGCGGTGGTGCGCGTGGGGGACGACCCGGCATCCATCTCCTACATCAAGGGCAAGCGCGCCGCGTGTGCAGACATCGGCATTTACGCCGCCGAACACATCCTGACCGCGCAACAACCCGAATCCGATTTGATCGACGTCATCGATCGACTCAACGGCGATCCCGCCATTCACGGCATCCTCGTGCAACTGCCCTTGCCCGATGGGTTTGACGAACGAACGACCATCGCCCGGCTCTCGCCCGACAAAGACGTGGATGGCCTGCACCCGGTCAACCTCGGCCGCCTCATGCGCGGGGAAGAGGGGTTTTTGCCCTGCACCCCGCACGGCGTTCACCAACTCCTCAAACGCGGCAATTTTGACGTGGCGGGCAAACACGTCGTCATCGTGGGCCGCAGCACCTTAGTGGGACGGCCCCTCGCCAATATCCTGTCGCAAAAAGCCGCCAATGCCACGGTCACCCTGTGCCACACCGGCACGCGCGACCTCGGCGCGTTCACTCGCGGAGCGGACATTCTCATCGCGGCGACCGGGCATCCCAACACGATCACCGCGGATATGGCAAAAAAAGACGCCATTGTCATTGACATTGGCGTCAACCGCGTGCGCGACCCTTCCAAAAAATCCGGATACCGCCTCGTGGGCGATGTCGATTATCCCCGCGTCAAAAACAAGGCCCGCGCCATCACCCCCGTGCCCGGCGGCGTCGGCCCTATGACCATTACCATGCTCTTGCACAACACCGTAAAATCGGCTAAGCGCGCGTGTGGGATCGGGTAAAGGTCAGCGGTCGGCAAGGCGGGTGCGGTGGACTGACCCTACGATATCGCTCTATCGTTCATTATGCTACCAAATGGCATGGGACAACCCCCTGTGGCATTTGTACCAACTAATTCATTATTGGGATCGCTTTGCTGTTCCATCGTCCTTCAGAGAAGCCATCCCAACCGGTGCCATCCCTAAAGCCCATCAAACAAAGCCATCGGGCACAGCGCGCAAGTCCGTCTCGCAACCAACATTCATTTTGCAACCCACTTCGCAGGCTGGCGCATGGCGTGCGATTACAAAAGCGATTTGCGCTGTGCTAGCCCCTCGGCGCATGAGAGCGGCATTTTTTGCCTACTTTTTTTTGCTGTTGAAAAAAAGTAGGTCGCCGAAGGCATCGAAGGCAACCCACGATGCTGTAGGACCAAACGCTTTAGAAAAGTGAGCCACGTCGGTGCGGGTTGCTGCGTATCAAAATTTAGTATCGTTTAATTTACGGGGTAATTAGTTGGTACAGATGGCATGGGGGCCTGTCCCTACGATTGCGATGGCTTCTTACCTCTCCCGTCTCCCGTCTCCCGTCTCCCGTCTCTTCTACACATAATCCTCTGCATTATCCACAGGCGCATACCCGATCTCTTCGCGGGCGTTTTGAATGTCAAAATACGCGCGCGTGTTGCCCGAGATGCCGTAGTAGATCGCAAAGTCGATCTTCTCGGGCGCGTCAATGCTGCGCCACGTCAGTTGCACGGTGTCTTTGTAGCTCAGCCATGTCGATAAAATGCGGTCGCCTTTTCGGTTGATGACCGAAGACACCGGTTGGAACGATCCGATGCGGTGGCAGATCACGGACAGGCCGTATTCATCCGCGTAATATCGCCCCAGTGCTTCGCCATGAGCTTTGCTCGCGCCGTAATAGCTGTCCGGGCGCACGGGCACGTCCCAAGTCGTGTAAATGGGGCCTTTCTTTTCGTACATGCCGGTGACGTGGTTGGTGCTGGCAAAAATCACCCGCTTCACTTCCTTGCGCTTGCACGCCTCGTAAATATTGTGCGTGCCGATGATATTCGCCGCGACGGTTTCTTCAAATGTCGCGCCGCCAGACGGGTTGCCCGCCATGTGGACCACGGCATCCATCCCATCCACAGCCGCTTCCATTTTGTCCAAATCCGCGATGTTTGCGACCATCACTTCCTCGTCGTACTTCTGCTCCAAAACCGTGCGGTGATACAACACCCGCAACCGATACCGCTCGTGCAACCCATCCGTGAGCACTTTGCCGATGCGTCCGGCAGCACCCGTAATCAACACCTTCTTTTTCTTCACACCATCTCCCTTCAAAAAAGCGTTTCACACCAAAGTCAACGCCGCTTGGAATGAGCCTCCCTTTCTCACTATGTTTCAGGATGATCTGAATTTGGGCATATAAAGGCATTTTTTCAACTCTTTTTTTTCCAAGCATTTTAACGTTCAAACCGGGACGATGCGCCGACAAAAAGATCGCAAAAAAAGTGGCGGGGAAGGACGGACTACAGCTCGCGCGTGGTCGCCATCTATCAAGTGAAACACCGTCGCGATGCGTACCGCGCATTTCGAGAAAGCACTTGACCGCGTTTTAAGCGTGTATTATCTACTGCGAGTTGGAGACGACCACACAGAGGAGGAAGACATGAACGTGCTGATTTTGTCCGGAGAGAACCATCGCTTCGACGCAAGCGCCGAGGTCATCAACGGGTTTTTGGGCGCGCGGGCCGATTTGTCGGTCGCGCTCGAGACCGATAAGGACGTGTTGACCGCGAGCGCGCTGGACGATTTTGACGTGTTGGTACACGGTACGGGCTTCACGCGCACCGAGCGCGGGGCAGATGGCAGTGTGAATCGCGTGCCGGATTTGACGCCCGCGCAAGAAAACGGGCTTTTCGATTTCGTGGCCGGTGGCAAGGGCCTCGTGGGCATTCACGGCACGGCTTGGTGGATCGGCGGCAAGGCCATAGACCTGATCGGCGGACATGCGAACTGGCATCCGCCCGGCGCGACGTTCACCGTGCAGATCGCGGATAACGCGCACCCCATCACGCGGGGCATCGGCGATTTTGAGGTGGAAGACGAGATTTACATGTCGGCATGGGATCCCGCCATTCACATCTTGGCCACGGCGACTTGGAGCGAGAAACAGCACCCCATGGCGTGGGTCAAGCCCTACGGCGACGGACGGGTATTTTACACCACGCTAGGGCATGGCCCCGGCACATTCGAGCGGGCCGCGATGCAACAACTGGTCGCCCGAGCCGTGAGCTGGGCCGGGAAAAACTGAGGTTCGACAAAACGAAAGGACGAAATGATGTTGCGATTCGCCGAAGAACTCATGCTGCTCATCCTCGACGATGAGAACGGGAAATTCGCCCGCGTGCCCGAACGCCTCATGCGCTACGCGCTCGCAGGCGGCGTGCTGATGGATTTGGCGCTGGAGAACCGCATCGACACGGACCTCAAACAACTGATCCTCGTCGATTCCACGCCGACTGAAGACAGCTTGCTCGACCCCACGCTCGCCGACATCGCCGAGGCGACCGAGACCCGCGACGCGCGTTTCTGGGTGGAGCGCGCGGCCCTCCGCGCAGACGGCATCCGCGAAGAGGCCCTGTCTCGGCTCGTCAAAAAGGGCATTCTCAAGCAGGAGGAAGACCGATTTCTATGGGTCTTTCAGTCGCGGCGCTATCCGGCCCTCGACGACACGCCCCAGCGCGAGGTCAAGCTCAGGATCATGGAGGTGCTGTTCAGCGATCAAATCCCCGATCCGCGCGACGTGGTGATCATCGGCTTGGCACACGCCTGCGACCTGTTCAAGGAAATCCTATCCGCACGCGAACTCGCGCACGTCGCGGACCGCATCGATCAAGTCCGCAAGCTCGATTTGATCGGTCAGGCGATGTCGCAGGCGATTTCAGACATCGAATTGTCCCTCGCCCTCGCGGTGCAGATGATGCCGTGAGACGCGGATCGCGGATTAAACGGATGCCCACACACACCCGCCGTCCTGCCCCCTTCGGGAAGAGGGAAGACGGGAGACGGGAGAGGTAAGAAGCCATCGCAATCGTAGGGACAGGCCCCCGTGCCTGGTATCATCGCTGATCTGTACACTTTGAGCGCGCACGAAGCCATCGCAATCGTAGGGACAGGCCCCCGTGCCTGTCCTCATCGCATAAGCCCTTGACCAAGACGGTGTGATTTCTTAGTTTCTTGAACGACTGACCTACTCCCCTGTTGCCGGAGGGATCATTTCCACAAGGAGATTGCACATGCTGACCGCCATTTTGCGCCGTTGTTTCAACCCGTTTGGAGGTCTTAGTCCCCCTGTGAAAACAGGCGTTCGGGTTTCTCATCCCGTCTTGGGGGATGGGCCTATTCCATTGCGAAAGAATGCGTTAGAACGATCGGTACTGTACCCCTCCCCCCCCCATCGAGAGGAGCAAAAAATGACGCTTCGTTACGCCCACTCTTTGTCCCTGCTGTTGGCCTTGTTGTTGGCCGTGGCCCCGCCTGTAGCGGCGCAGAATATCGTTGACTACGATCAAAACGACAACAGCCTCATCGACGTCAGCACCCTGGCGCAGTTGAACGCCATGCGCCATGATCTGAACGGCAACGGGGATGCTACCCATGCCGACTACGTGGCGGCCTTCTCCAACCGCGACACCGCCACCGCGACCCGGATGGGTTGCCCGTCGGGCACCTGCACCGGCTACGAACTGATGAACGACCTGACCTTTCCCAGCAGCGGAGCTTATTCCAGTTGGACGCCCATTGGTGGCTCATGGAACACCACCTTTGACGGCAACAACCACACCCTCACCAATTTGACCTCCACCGGTGCCGGCGATAAGGGCTTGTTCAACGATATGGCCGCCAGCGGCGTTATCCGGAATTTGGGCTTGATAAACCCCACAGTGACAGTATCATCAGCCTTAGCCGAAGGTGGCGCGCTGGCGGCCACTACCCGGAGGAACGCCGTGATAAGCTCCTGCTACGTCAGCGGTGGCACGATCAGCGGCACCGGCACCAGCCTCAGTGCAGGCGGCTTGGTAGGCGAGCACAGAGGTATCATTCGGGCCAGCTATTCCACCGCCACGGTTCAGCGGACCAGCGGTCTCACCAGCACCTACGGGGGGCTTGTGGCAATTTTGGCCGGTCGTGGGGAAATACACGCCAGCTACGTCGCCGGGCCTGTGCCGTCGCCTCCCCACGGCCATACGGTCGGCGGGCTTATGGGGCGAAGAGATGGCAGCAACTCTAGCATTACCAACAGCTACTTTGACACCGATATTACGACGCAGACCAATGGCATCGGGATGGACGGCGGTTCCCCTCTTGCTTCGGCGCCCGGCTATACCACCGCCCAACTGCAAAACCCCACCGGCTACTACGGCATTTACGCCAACTGGAACATCGATCTGAACAGCGACAGTAGCCTTGACTTCCCGTGGAAATTCGGCACCTCCAGCCAACACCCGACGCTCTACTCCCCTGCCGAACGGTCGGCGTTCCCCCCCGGCAACAACGACTACGACGCTAACGACAACGGCCTGATCGACATCAGCAACCTGGCACAACTCGACGCGATGCGCTCGGATCTGGACGGCGACGGCGACCCCAGCAATGCCAGCAACTACGCCCTGGGCTTTCCAGGCCGCGACACCACCTCGGCTACCCTGATGGGCTGTCCGTCGGGCACCTGCACCGGCTACGAACTGACGACCGACCTGACCTTTGCCAGCGGCGCCATCTGGACGCCCACCGACACCTATAACACCACCTTTGACGGCGGCGGCCACACCATCACCAACCTGAGCGTTAGCACAGGCGCCAGCGACGCCGGAATGTTCTCCCAATTCGGCAGCAGCGCCGTCGTCCGCGACCTGGGCCTGGTCAATCCCAGCATCGCCCACACCGGTAGCACCGCCGGGAGCAACGGCGCTCTGGTGGGCTATATGCCCTCCGGCGGCAGCATCCGCTCCGTCTATGTGGAGGGCGGCAGCGTCACCACGGCGGTCAACGGCTCCAATGTGGGCGGGCTGGTGGGCTACCTGGTATCGGGCAACATCCGGGCCAGCTACTCCACCGCCACGGTGGGGGTGAGCGGCAGCCCCACCACCGTGGACGCCGGCGGGCTGGTGGGGGAGTGGGACGCGGGCGGCATCATCGCCAGCTACGCCGCCGGCGAGGTGTCGGGCGGCGCCAACAACGGCGGACTGGTCGGCGATGCCGGCACCGGCACCACCGGCATCACCAACAGCTACTGCGACATTACGGCCACCATGCAGACCAGCTGCATTGGCACCGGCACCATCACTGCAGCCGGCTATACCACCACCCAACTGCAATACTCCACCGGCTACGAGGGCCTTTACCGCGAATGGAACATCGATTTGGACGGCGACTCCAACGCCGACTTCCCGTGGAAATTCGGCACTTCCAGCGAATACCCGATGCTCAACACCCCCGCCGAGCGCTCGGCATTGCGCTCCGCGTCCATCCCTGGCAACACCGACTACGACGTCGACAATGACAACCTGATCGACATCAGCAACCTGGCACAGCTTGACGCGATACGCTATGACCTGGACGGCAACGGCGACCCCAGCAATGCCTATTACGGCGTGGCCTTTCCCGGCCGCGACACCACCACCGCCGGGCGCATGGGTTGCCCGTCGGGAACCTGCACCGGCTACGAACTCACCACCGACTTGACTTTCCCCAGCAGTGGCCGGTTTTCCAGTTGGACGCCCATGGACGGATTTTTAGACGGCATCTTTGATGGCAAGGGCTACACCCTCACCAATCTGAATATCAACTACAACATCACCATCAGCGGTCTGTTCCGTGACATAGGCGGTACCGGCGTCGTCAGGAACTTGGGACTGGTCAACCCCATAGTGACCTCCATAACCGCCCGCACGGACGCCGGCATGAACGTCGGGGCACTGGCCGGCCGGCTAAACAGCGGTGGCCGGGTAGAGACCAGCTATGTCCGGGGCGGACGCATCACCGGCGGCGCGCCTTACCAGGTTTTCTTTGTAGGTGGGCTGATTGGCAACTGCCAGGGCGGCGCCACCATCCAATCCACCTACTCCAGTGCCGTGAGTGAAGGCTCCGGAGCCGCGGCAGGCCGTATAGGCGGCCTGATCGGGGGATCGGCCTGCAACCTGATCGACAGCTACGCCTACGGGCCGGTGCGGCGCTCCGATAACAACGACAACCGCGGCGGGCTCATCGGCACCACCAGCGCGGGTTACTCCATTACCAACAGCTACTGCGACACCGAGGCTTCCGGGTTTCCGTGCACAGGCAACTCAAATAGTCCGGCGGCGCTCCAAAAAACCACCGCGGAACTGCAAGACCCCACCGACTACACCGGCATCTACCTCAACTGGAACCGCAACGACCCATGGGATTTCGGGACTTCCAGTCAGTATCCGGTGCTGAAAATCGACAAAGACGGCGACGGCACCGCCACTTGGCAGGAGTTCGGCGCTCAGCGACTCATTCTCGCTCAAGTGTCTGGCGTTCAGGTGACGCCCGGCGAGGCGAGGGCAACTTTGGTCGTATCTTGGACTGCGGCGGCTAACGCGACGGGCTATAAAGTGCAGTGGAAATCCGGGGATGAAAACTACGATGCGGCTGACCGTCAAGCCGTCGTAACCGACGGTGCGACCACGACCTACACCATTCCAAATCTGATCGCGGGTACGGAATATACGGTTCGGGTAATCGCCACGCGCACCGATGTCGATGATGGCTCCCCTTCGGATGAGGTAACCGGTACACCCGGTGGGGATGGTACGCCGCTCCCGGAGCCTGAGCCGGATACGGATCCGGTCTTCATTGAGGCGGTCGATCCGCAAACGTATCGCCAAAACAAAGCCATTGAGCTGACCTTGCCCGCGGCGATAGATGGCGAGGGCACCGTAACGTACACCCTGACGGAGCTGCCCGATGGCTTGACCTTTGACGCCGAGACGCGCATCATTTCTGGCACGCCGACCATGGTAACGGAAAAAGCGATTTACACCGTGACCGCCACGGATGAAGACGGCGATTCGGGAGAGATGAGTTTCTTCATCACGGTCGTTGCGAACGTGGCCCCGTCCTTTGGCGATGCGAGCGTGGATGCCCAATCCTATCTGCGGAAGCAAGCGATTGAGTCCCTGACATTGCCGCAAGCGACCAGTGGCGATGGGACCTTGACTTATGCACTGACGCCCGATCTGCCCACGGGCTTGAGTTTTGACGCCGAGACGCGCATGCTGTCTGGCACGCCGCTCGAGGCGATGGGCGAGACGACCTACACGCTGACCGCGACAGATGGCGATGGCGAAGAGGCGACCCTGATGTTCACCCTCTCTGTAATGGCCGATCCGATGCCGGCATTCGGCGATACGACAACGGCTATCGCGGCCCGGGGCTATCAAAATCAAACGATTGATCCCCTGACGCTCCCGCAAGCGTCCGGTGGCGATGAACCGCTGACCTACGCGCTGATGCCCGATCTGCCCGAGGGCTTGACCTTCAATGCCGAAACGCGCATCGTTTCCGGTACCCCGCTCAAAGCGATGGACGAGACGACCTACACGTTGATCGCCACAGATGGCAATGGCGATACGGTGACTCTCATGTTCACCCTTGAAATCCCGGATCTGATGCCCACTTTTGGCGATACGACGATCGTTGCACAACGCTATTTCGTCAATCAACGGATCGAGTCCCTCGCGCTCCCACAAGCGACCGGTGGCGATGGCACGCTGGCTTATATCCTCCTGCCATTCCTCCCGGATGGTCTCTCGTTCGATATGGATACGCGCTCCATTTCTGGCACGCCGACCGAGGCGATAGCCGAGGCGACCTACACCTTCAGCGCGTTAGACGCCGATGGCGATGTGGCATCGCTGAGCTTCACGCTCGAGGTATCGCTCCCCTCGCCCGACATCGATGGCGATGGCAATGTGAACTTCGCCGACTTCCTGACCTTTGCCGGCAAGTACGGATCGCGCCGCGGTCAAGATCGATATGACGCCCGGTGCGATCTCAACGGCGATGGGCAAATCGACTTTGCCGATTTCCTCATCTTCGCCGCAGACTTTGGATCGACAGGCTGATGCCCGATGTCGCATCGGCACTTGCCACACAAAAAGCCCGAGTTCGCAATGAACTCGGGCTTGTGTTTTATCGGACAGGCACGGGGGCCTGGCCCTACGGGGCGTTCTATCAAAATGGTATTGTAGGGACAACCCCCTGTGGTTGTCCTGTATTCGGACAGGCACGGGGGAACGCAGGGGGTGCGGAGCGTGCGGGTAACTTGTCTGAATCGCGGATTACGCGGATTAGGGGATTAAAGGCGGATTAAAGGCGAGAGTAGAGCAAAGGGCAGAGAGTACGAATTGAGGGAACGCAGGTCGGGCGGAGGGTGTAGGTGGTGCGAGGGACATAGCGGTGGTAGGGGTGTGTGGGTTTTTTGCATGATGCGCTGGCTCAAACCCATCAAAACCGCCCTTGAGCCATCACTCAAAAAAGCCCTCTTGTATCTTCGGACAGGCACGGGGGCCTGTCCCTACGGGGCGTTCTATCGTTCATTTCATTATGAGCCCAAAATGGTATTGTAGGGACAACCCCCTGTGGTTGTCCTGGATTCGGACAGGCACAGGGGCCGCGATCATTCGGACAGGCACGGGGCATCGCCTTTTTGTGTTTTTGTGCCTTTGAACTGGCGGTGCCAGTTGTACCCCACTCGTGGCTAACCCCATCTTCCGTCTTCCGTCTTACCGAAGGGCCGCGGGGTCGGTGATTCGGGCGCCTTTGGGTGCGGGGACCCAGCCGGATAGGAGGGGATCGTCCGTCGTTTCCATCCAGGTTTTGAGGCGGCGGCGCATGGCGTTTCGGTCGCGTTGATGGGCCGGTTCCATGGCGAGGTTGTGGGTCTCAAACGGGTCGAAAATCAGGTCGTAGAGTTGCTCGCGGGGTTGGGTTTTTCGCCGCCATCCCCGGTCGAGAAAATAGGATTTGCTCGGGCTGCCATCGCAGTTGATGTCGCCCGGGCGCGCTGTGGGGTACCAGTGGCGGATGTATTTCCACTTCTCGGTGCGGATGGCCCGTTGCGGATCGTAGAAGCTGTGGTAGTTGATTTCAGCAAAAATTTCTTCGCGGATCTCATCCGCTTCGCCGCGAACCAAGGGCAGGACGGATTTGCCTTGCAACCAGTCGGGATGGTCGATGCCGATCACATCGCACAACGTGGGGAAAAGGTCGATTTGCGAGACCATGCCATCGATCACTTTGCCGCCGGAAAACCCCGGCCCGCGCATGATGAGCAACACGCCGATGCCGTGATCCGTGAGGTTGCATTTCATCATCGGAAAGGCAATGCCGTGATCCGTGGTGCTGATGACGAGGGTGTTGTCCGCGAGCCCGGCCCGGTCGAGGGCGTTGAGCACGCGCCCTATTTCGGTGTCGAGGATGCGGACGCAGGTCTTGTAAGCCGCGGTGTCATAGCGCGTTTCCGGCGTATCCGGCAACGGCGCGGGGGGCATGCAATAGCGCGGATCGTCTTCGGGACGCGGTTCGGGAAAGCCGCGATGCGTGACCGTGTATCCCACGTCCAGGAAAAAGGGCTCGTCGTGAGACCGATTGAGAAATGCGATGGCCGCGTCCGAGGTCGCCCGCTGATCTTTGGCCGCGTCGAACATGTGGTCATAACCGATTTCGGACGGATCGGCTGTCGGTTGCCGGGCGACGTGCTGAAAGCCCGAAAGCGCGGTTGTGTACCCGGCGCGGTTCAGGGTTTGCACCAAGTGATGGCCGTAATCGTCGAGCCGAAAACCGCGGTGTGCCAGCCCCAACATGCCGCAACTGTGCGGCCATTGCCCGGTCAAGAGCGCGGCGCGACTCGGCGAACACGTCGGGTTGGCGCAAAACGCTTGCCGAAAGAGCACGCCCTGTTCGGCGAGGGCTTGAAAATTGGGCGTCGGCATCGCGTGTCCGTAAGGCTGGATATAGCGACCCGTGTCGTGCGAGTGGATGTAGAGGATATTTGGACGGGACATAAAACGCTCCTTGTGATTGACGCGCGGGGAAACTTCTGTTAAATTTGCACCCTAAGAAGCCATCTAAAAACTCGGACCGCCATTGAGATCGTCGCAAAAGCATTCGCTTTTCGCAGGTCAAAACCATACATAGCGCGAAAATAGGACGCCTTGATTCCCCCCTTCCTCGCAGGAAGGGGGGCCGGGGGGGTAGGTCCCAATAATTTTTAGATGGCTTCTAAATACCATGTGTTATCGCCAACCGCAACCTCTATTATTCGCCCAAGGAGTTTTTCTTGCTCGACCTCGCATCTCTCCACGCCCTCGAAATTCGCATTTTGCGCGCATACGAAAACGATGCCGAACAGTCCGATGCCCAACTGCAACAGGGCCTCGGCGAAGGGCAGGTGCGCCGTGCGGTCGAGTGGCTCATATCCAAACACCTCCTCGAAATCGCCGCGGAAACCACGCGCACCACGGTCTCGCTGACGGAAGTGGGACGGGATTTTGCCGCCAAAGGCGCGACGCCGGAAACCGCGCTTTTAGACCGGGCCGCCGCAGGGCCGGTGGCGATCAAAGACCTGCAAGCCGATCGACGCTTTGACAAAGGCGCGTGGGGCAGTGCGTTTGGCGGTCTCAAAAAAGACGGCGTCATCGATCTCGACAAAGGGCGCATCGTCATCGTCGATCCAGCCCGCGCTTCCTTCTTCGCGGATCGGCTCATCCCCGAACTCTTCGCCCGATTCTCCGACGCGACGACCCATATCGAACTCGACGCGTTTTCTCCGGATATCGCCCAATACATCTCTGCCAACGGCCGCAAGCGCGGCGCGGGCAGGGCGCCCGTGCGCTTGGACGAACGCATCGAACGGGTCTATCGCCTCACAGAAGACGGGCGGCGCGTGCTCGCCGAAGTCCTCAAAGCCGGGCTCACGGGCGACGAAATCTCTCGCCTCGCGCCCGAGATGATCCAAAAAGGCACCTGGCGCGGCGCGTCCTTTCGCCGATACGACCTCTCGATCAAACCGCCGCGCGTGCTCATCGGCAAACACCATCCCTATCGGGCCTACCTCGACAGCGTGCGCCGCCAGCTAATGGCGCTCGGGTTTGAGGAAATGAAAGGCTCGCTGGTCGAAACCGAATTTTGGAACATGGACGCCCTGTTCATGCCGCAGTTTCACGCCGCGCGCAACATCCACGACGCGTATTACGTCTCGGAACCCGCGCAATCCAAACGCGCCGAAGAACCCCATTTTTCCCAGGTGGCCCAAGCGCATGAACGCGGCGGCGACACCGGATCGCGCGGCTGGCGTTACAAATTCAATCCCGAACAATCGCGCCGCCTCATCTTGCGGAGCCAAGGCACCGCGCTCTCGGCGCGCACCCTGGCGTCAAATCCCAATATCCCGGGCAAGTACTTCGCCCTCGCGCGCTGCTTCCGCCCCGAGGACGTGGATGCCACGCACGCGGCGGACTTCACGCAGGCCGAGGGCATCGTCTTGGGGGAAAATATCGACTTTCGCAACTTGCTCGGCTTGCTCAAATTATTCGCCCTTGAAATCGCGCAAGCCGAAGCCGTGCGCTACGTGCCCGACTATTTTCCGTTCACCGAACCCTCGGTCGAATTGCAGGCCAAACACCCCATCCTCGGCTGGATCGAACTCGGGGGCGCAGGCCTCTTTCGTCCGGAACTCACGCGCCCCTTGGGCGTGGATGTCCCGGTCATCGCCTGGGGCCTCGGCGTCGACCGCATGGCCATGGTCGCGCTCGGCATCCGCGACATCCGCGACTTGTTCAGCACGGACCTCGACCTGCTCCGCAACACGCGGTAATCGCACGGGAAAACACAATGCCCAAAATCACCGTTGACAAAACCGATCTCGAACGCCTCGCGGGACGGGCGTATTCTCTGGAAAGCCTGAGCGCGGCCCTCGAAACCGCCAAAGCCGAAATCGACGCCGCAGAAGGCGACGCGCTCCGCATCCAACTCAAAGACACCAACCGCCCGGACCTCTGGTCCACCGAGGGCCTCGCGCGCTTGCTCAAAAGCCATCGAGACGCCATGGCCGGCAACGGGGCATCCGCGCCGTATCCCTTTTTTGACGCGCGGCGGGCGGAGCGGGAGATCCTCGTCGATTCCGGCTTGCAACACATCCGCCCCTACATCGCGGCCTTTGCCTGCGAGGGCATTCAAATCGACGATGCCGCGCTGAAAGCCCTCATCGAAGCGCAGGAAAAGCTCGCCGATGGCTATGGGCGCGGGCGTAGCGCGGTTGCCATCGGCATTTACGACGCGTCGGATATCGCCTATCCCGTGCGCTACGACGCGGCCGATCCCGATGCGACGGCCTTTGTCCCGCTCGAGTTTGAACGCGCGATGACCCTGCGCCAAATTTTGTCCGGCCATCCCACGGGCAGGGCGTATGCCCATCTCCTCGACGGGAAAGACCGCTTTCCCCTGATCCGCGATTCGCGCGGCGAAGTGCTCTCGATGCCCCCTGTGATCAACAGCCAGACCTTGGGCCGCGTAGAAGTGGGCGACACATTTTTGTTCTGCGAAGCCACCGGCCCGGAACTCGACGCCATTCTCCTGTCCATGGCGATTATGGCCGCGAACATGGCGGACCGGGGCGGGCGCATCCACCCGGTCACCACGCGCTATCCCTACGACACGCCGCGCGGCCGAACCCAGACGTGTCCGTATGACCTCACCGAACCCATGCGAGTCGATGTGCGCGAGATCTCTAAGGTCGTGGGGGCAGACATTGAAATGGCGCGCATTCAAACGGCTCTCAACGCGATGGGCTACCGCGACATCGCCATCGAAGAACAGGCGGTCAACGCGCGGCCCGCACCGTATCGCGACGATATTTTGCACCCCGTAGATATCGTGGAAGACGTGGTGATAGGCATCGGCTACGACGCTTTTGAACCGGAAATGCCCCGGGATTTCACTTTGGGCAAAGCCGCGCCCGAAGAAGACCTCGCGGATCGATTTCGCCAACACCTGGTCGGCAGTGGCTTTCAAGAGGTCTTTTTGTCCATTCTCTGTTCTCGCAAGGAACAGACCGAGGACATGAACGATCCCGAGTCACGGATCATTGCGATCTCAAATCCCATGTCCGAAAGCTACAGCGCCATTCGCGCTTCCCTGTTGCCCGGCTTGCTCAAGACCGAAGCCGCGAGCAGGCGCGCGCGCTATCCGCACCGAATTTTTGAAGTGGGCGAGGTGGGCGCCTTCGCGCCCGGTGAAAATTACGGCACGCGCACAGACATCCATCTCTGCGCCTTCGAAGCGAGCGAGGAAGCCAATTTGTCGGGCATCCAAAGCTATCTCGAGGTTTTGGCTTATTACTTCAATTTCGACTACGCCATCGCGCCCATCGATCATCCCACCTTTTTGCCCGGGCGCAGCGGCGAGATTCGAGTGGGCGAGGATATTTACGGCCTGATCGGAGAAATTCATCCCCTAGTGCTCGAAACCTGGGGCATCAATTATCCCGTCAGCGCGTTTGAGGTCGATATTCGAATCGGGAAAGCAACCCCGGATTAACCCCAATGGGATATGAAATATGGAGACGACCTTGAACACGGACTGGAATCGCGTGACGGACGAAGTCGTGGGGTTTTTGCGGGATTTGATTCGGTGCGATACGACCAATCCGCCGGGCGATGAGATTTTGTGCGCGAACTACATTGCCGATGTGTTGAAGCGCGAGGGGATCGACGCCGCGGTGACGGAATCCGAACCCACGCGCGGGAATGTGACGGCCCGCCTCAAAGGAGGGGACGCGCCCGCGCTGATGTTGCTCGGGCATACCGATGTCGTAGCCGCAGAGCCGGACAAGTGGTCGCACGATCCCTTTGGCGGGGATTTGCACCGAGGCTATGTCTGGGGCCGCGGGGCGCTGGACATGAAGAATATGGTGGCGGCGGAGTTGATGGTGTTTTTGCTGTTGAAGCGGCAGGGCGTCCGCCTAAACCGCGATGTGATCTACGCGGCGACCGCAGACGAAGAGGCCGGGCGCGGCAACCACGGCATTGGTTGGCTCATCGATCACCATCCCGATCAGGTGGATGCAAAGTACGTGCTGACCGAGGGCGGTGGCGGCGATTTTGAGGTGAATGGCAAACGCTTTTACACCTGTCAAACCGGGCAAAAGGGCATTTTTCGGTTTCGGCTCATCGCGAGGGGGCAACCTGGGCACGGGGCGCGGCCGCACGATGACAATGCGGTGGTCAAACTCGGTCGGGCACTCGGCGCCCTGGGAAGCGCGAAATGGGCGATGCACCCGTCGAAAACCCTGCGCGCGTTTTTGGAGGGCATCGCCGAAACGCAAGATGCCGAGACCGCACAGCCGTTGCGCGACGTGCTCGCAGGCAGCGAGGAGGCATTGCAAAACGCGCCCCTGGCGCCGGATATGATCGCGTCATTGCGCGCCCTGTTGCACAACACGGTTTCGCCCACGGTCTTGGCGGCGGGCCGGGCGATCAATGTCATACCCGCCGAGGCGACTGCGTGGATCGATGGCCGCCTCGCGCCCGGGCAAACCGATGCGAGTTTTGAAGCGGAAATCCGATCCCACATCGGCGATGAGCTCGATTTGGTCGTGGATCAATACAGCCCACCGCTGGAGGCGAGCGCGGATTCGCCCCTGTATCAAACGATTGTCGATGTGATGGCAGAACGCGATCCGGATGCGGTCGTGCTGCCCGCGCTGATGACCGGGGGCACGGATGCCAAACATATCTGCCCGCGCCGGCCCGATGTGCAGGTGTACGGCTTCATGCCCCATCGCCAAGCGCCGGGCGAAGAGGAAATGAATTTGATCCACGGGCATGACGAGCGCGTATCGGTCGAAAATCTCGCGTTTGCCACGCGCGTTTTGTACGATATCGTCACGCGATTTTGCAGATGTGAAGGAGATGGGGCGTGAAAATTTTGGTGACGGATTACGCCTGGCCCAATTTGGACGTGGAAAAGGGCGTCTTGGAGGACCTCGGCGCGGAGCTCATCCCCGCCCCCGATGGCGCGGAAGAAACGCTCATCCGCCTGGCCGCGGGGTGTTGCGGCATCCTGACGTGCTGGGCGCGAACGACTCGGCGGGTCATCGCGTCCGCGCTACCCGATTTGAAGGTGATCGTGCGCTACGGCGTGGGGTTGGACAACATCGACGTGGCGTATGCGACCGAGCGGGGCATTCCCGTTGCCAATGTGCCGGATTACTGTTTTGTCGATGTGGCCGAGCAAACGATGGCGTTGTTGCTCGGGCTGTCTCACAAGGTCGCGCACTTCGATCGGCTGATTCGCCGCGGCACTTGGGATATTCAAGCGGGCTTGCCCCTGCGGCGGTTGACGGGCCAAGTGCTCGGCTTGATCGGCTTTGGGCAAATTGCGCGTCAGGTGGCGCCGCGCGCCCGAGCGTTTGGGCTTCGCGTGATCGCCCATTCGCGGTCTTTGACGCCCGAGCAAGCGCGTGCCTGCGGCGTTGAAGCCACCGATTTGGACGCGCTGCTGCGCACCGCTGATTTCGTATCCCTCCACTGCCCTTCTACCGCTGAAACGAGGGGCATGATCGATGCCGCCAATCTGGCGAAGATGAAACCGACCGCGTGTTTGATCAACGCGGCGCGGGGCGATCTCGTCGATGAGGCGGCCTTGCTCGCGGCATTAAAAAATGAGACTCTCGCGGGCGCGGCCCTGGATGTGCGTTGCACAGAACCCCCGGAAGCGGGGGATCCCCTCATCCAACAGGACGGGGTCATCCACAGCCCGCACGCGGCTTTTTATTCGGAAGAGTCGCTCGCGGAATTGCAAAGAAAAGCCGCCTGCGAAGCGCGCCGCGTCCTAACGGGCGAGGCTCCCGCGAATCTGGTGAATCCGCAATACCGCGGTTGAACGAGGACTGACACACAGGAGCAACGCGATGGGCAAACCAAAAATAGGCATCGTCATTCGGAAGTCGCTTAGGGAAATGATTTTGAGCGACGCGGACCTGGCGCAGTTGAAAACTTTTGCCGACGTGACGATCAATGGGGAAGACCGCGATCTCGTCGATGCAGAAGCGGCGGAATTTCTCGAGGGGATGGACGGGGCGATGACGAGTTGGAACTCCGGCGATTTGACCCCCGCGATTTTGGAGGGCGTGCCCACTCTGAAAATCTGGGCGTATGGCGCAGGCTCGTTGAAGGGAAAAATCTGCGACGAAGCGTGGGAGAAAGACATCGTGGTGACGAGCGCCGCGCCCTCGATTGCCGATGATGTCGCCGAACTGACGATGGCGTTCATGACGATGGGCTTGCGGCACATCTCGTCCTTTGCACGCGCCATGCGAGAAGGCGAGCGCAAACCGAACAAAGACGCGGCCCGCACCCTGTTTCGGCGCGTTGTGGGCGTTATCAGCGCGAGCCATGTCGGGCAGCGCGTGATGCGGTTGTTGCGGCCGTATGACGCGCGCATTTTGCTCTACGACCCCTACGTGACGCGAGACCGTGCGCGGCAGGCGTATGGCGCGGAGAAGGCGGATTTGGAGACCATCGCGCGCGAGGCCGAGGTCGTGACCATTCACGCGCCCAAATTGGATGCCACGTACCACTTGTGGAACGCGGCGCATTTTGAGCTGATGCGAGACGATTGCGTGTTTATCAACACGTCCCGCGGCGCGAATATCGACGAGGCCGCGCTGATCGCCGAATTGGAAAAAGGGCGGTTCGCCGCCTTTTTGGACGTGACCGATCCCGAACCGCCCGCAATGGACAGCCCGCTTCGGCACTTGCCCAACGTGGTTTTGACGCCGCATTGTGCCGGGCTTCGCTCCCATCGCATCGGCGCGCAAAAAGTCGAGGAGTTCCGCCGCTTTTTCGCGGGCGAGGATCAGGTGTATCGCGTCACGCGGGAGATGATGGATCGCTTGGCATGACCGGAGGATACCATGCAAAAACGCGCGGATTATTTGTCGTGGGACGAGTATTTTATGGGCGTGGCGATCCTGTCCGCACACAGGAGCAAAGACCCCAATACACAGGTGGGGGCGTGCATTATCAATCCCCAAAAGAAAATCGTGGGCATCGGGTACAATGGCTTGCCCATCGGGTGCTCGGACGATGAGTTTCCCTGGGGCAGAGAAGGCGATTTTCTCGACACCAAATACCCCTACATCTGCCATGCGGAGTTGAACGCGATTTTGAACAAAATCAGCGCGGATTTGCACGAATGCACCATTTACGTCACCTTGTTTCCGTGCCATGAATGCGCCAAAATGATCATTCAATCGGGCATTCGCGAGGTGATTTACCTGGCGAATAAATACCCCGATACCGATTCCGTAAAAGCCACGTACCGCATGTTTGACAGCGCGGGCGTGCGCTATCGCAAGTTGGATCACTATCGCGATCGAATCGCGATCGACTTCCGGGTTTGACCCCATGGACGCCACATTTGTCAACCGGCCCGCCCGATCTGTCGGGCGGGCTTCCAATTTGATGCACGCGCTCAATGACGTGTTGTATCGCGGGCGTTTTGGGGCCTTGCTGATTTTTGGCGTCGATCCGACAGACGGGCCGCGCAACGCGCTCGATTCCATCGCCGAGTTTATCCCCGACCACGAGGGCTTTTGCCTCGGGGACCGCACATTCGCCGCGCTTTTCGATCCCGATGCCGCGTCTGAGATACCCCCATCTCTGCCCGCGCTGATCGCCAGCCAAACCGGGATGTCCGTCTCTTGCGGCGGCGTCAAAACCCCGGGCGGGGAATACGGCCTGCATCCGCAGATGTCCGCGATCATCTTTTCAACGGCACAGCGCGTAGTCGCGAGGGCGCGAGGGGCCGGGCGCGTGGTCTGGTTGTCGGGGGAATCGACCGAGGATCTCGCCCTGGATTTTTTTCGAGAACTGGCGCGGATCAACGCCGCGTTGGTGAAAAAGATGACCTTGGAATCGCGCACGGATTTTTTGACGGGCCTCTACAATCGGCGCGGGTTTGAAGCCGTGTTTGCGCGGATGGTACAACGGGCCATTCGCAACGGACGCCCGCTGGCCCTCTTTTACATGGATTCCGATTCGCTCAAGGCGATTAACGACGCCAAAGGGCACGACGCGGGCGACCGGTACATCATAGCATTGGCACAGGTGCTCGACGATATGTTGCGCGGGTCAGACCTGTTGTCGCGGCGGGCGGGCGATGAATTTGTCGCCGCGATTGAAAATGCGTCGCGAGAACGCGCCCTGGCCATTGCCCGCCGCTTGAACCGCGCCATTGCCGAGCGCACGGAAGGCACGATATCCATCGGCGTTTACTACGGCGTGCCCAAATCGGCAAACCACGCATTCCGAAAAGCGGATGAAGCCCTTTATCGCGTGAAAAACCGCGGCAAGAACGCCGTCGAATTGGCGTAGTCGGTTAATCCGCGATCCAGATGAGGAGGTGTACCATGCCAAAACGCAAGCATCGGGGATTGAACAAATACCAGAAACGCGCGCGAAAGAAGGGCGAGTTTCGGTTGCGGCGGGAAGATATTCCGCATTATCTCGCACTGGCAAAGAGCGATGATCCGACAGATCGGCACGCGGCCGCGGCCAATTTGTGTCCGTGCCATGTGCGGCATCCCGTGCCCGAAATCCAGACCGCGCTGTTCGAGCTCATGGAAGACCCGGATCCCAATGTGCGCGCCCGCGCCTGGCATACCTTGGAAGATGGCGGCGTGCCCAATGATCCGAGAATGGATGCCATTTTTGAACGCGCACGCCAAAATGAAACCGATAAGACCGTGTTGAATTTTATGCGTCAGGTCGGCGATGAAAATTACGCGCACAAGGAACGCACCATGCTCGAAGTCGCGGCCCGCTCGGAATACGATCAGATGGGGCGATGCGACTTTTGCGGCGCGCACGCGAAGGTCAAGACCGATTTTGATACGGAAATCCCCGACCGCGGGCACACGCGCTTTGCATTGATGTGTGAAGCATGCGATGGGTAGGGTGATCGTAGAGGCGGTGCCCCCGTGCCCGCCTGTAAGGGCGTAACACCTTGGCGTAGAACATGATATTATCGTGCTTATGAGGGCGGTGCCCCGTGCCCGCCTGTAAGGGCGTAAAATGTTACGCCCTTACGGGATAGGTATAGGTTCTAGAAAACGGAAAGGTGTTTTATGCAACGACTCAACAGGCGACCGGAAATCGAATACCCGTGCCCATGGAACTTTAAGGTCATCGGCAGAGAAGAAGATCGCATGCGTCAGGCCATTGCCGAGATTATGGGCGATAGCGCCTATCGGCTGACCTTCTCAAACCAGAGCAGGCACGGCAAGTATTGCAGTCTGAATTTGGATATGGTCGTTCTTGACGAACCCCACCGCCTCGATATCTTCGAGGCCCTCAGACACCATCGCAGCATTCGGATTGTGCTGTGATGAGCAACCCCTCCCCGCAGTCGAGGAGGGGAGATGCGCGCCCACCATTTTCGCAGCTTTTGCCTTGACAATCCAACCCGTTTCCTGCACTATTTACGGCTTGTAATTTTTTCGATTCGGCGTCATCACAAGGAAAAAAAATGAAAGCCAATGAAGTTAATTTTCAACAATTGCTGGCCGGAGACACGCAATACATGGTTCCGCTGTACCAACGTCGATATGAGTGGAAAAAAGAAAATTGGGAGCAACTCTGGAACGACTTGCTTGAAATTTATGCTTTGCCATCTCCACGCCATAACCATTTTATTGGTTCTGTCGTGACCCAGCAGATTCCTACGGCTCCTGAAGAGGTGAATAGGTACACACTTATTGATGGTCAACAGCGGATGACCACCCTTTTCATTCTGCTCAGCGTTATCCGAAGTCGCGCAGAAGATAGATTGGCAGCAGAAATTTATGACACTTGCTTGGTCAATCCGTATAAGGACGGAGACGGACACAATAAGTTGATGCCTACACAAAAAGACCGTTCTACATTCGCATCAATGATAAATGGCGAAGAGTCTCCAACTGATGGCACTCAAATAGCAAAAGCAAGGATTTACTTCAATAAAGCATTGGACCAAGGTGCTGATAATGGCGATAAGATAGACCTGCGACAGTTGCACCGTTGCATTGTCAGCCACCTTGATATGGTTAGCATTCTTCTTGACGAAAAGGATAATCCCTACAGAATTTTCGAAAGTTTGAATAACACTGGTTTGCCTCTGAGTGTAACCGATTTGATACGAAACTATCTACTAATGAATATCCCTGACCCAGAACGCCAAGAACAGGTTTACAATAAGCATTGGTTGCCAATGGAAGAACGGCTTGGGAATAGGTCTCCAGAATTCTTTTGGCGTTATCTAATGATGGATGGCAGTCTTCCAAACGAGCGTGATACTTACAATGTTATTCGAGAGCAGCTTAACACTCCAACGCCTGAAGAAGTAGAAAATAAAATGAAAGATTTCTCTAAGTTTTCGTGCTATTTTGTCCAAATTGCTGAACTGAATACGGATGGTATGGACAGCACTATTTTGGACCAAGTGCAGAGACTGAACCGATGGGAAGTCAATGTGGTATATCCATTTTTGATGAAAATGTTTGATGGTCTTTCTTCAAAAAAAATCAGTCGAGAAGAACTGGTTTCCGTTATGCAAATGATTGAGTCATTCATTATCCGTAGAACAGTATGCGGTGTGCCTACAAATCAGTTGCGCCGCATCTTTGCTCATATGTCAGGACAAGCGAGCTTCAAAGATATCGTTGGATTTACTCAAAAACATCTGTCTCAAAATTGGTGGCCTTCAGATGACCAATTCCGGTCTGCATTTATCAAATTTGAATTCTACAAGCGATCAAGACAAAGACAGCGCACTCTTCTGATCTTGATAGCTCTAGAACGTTCATTCGGTCACAAAGAATCGCCTGACCTCACCCCTGATATATCCATTGAGCACATAATGCCTCAAACGCTATCACCCGAATGGGAAGAATATCTTGGAGAAAATGCTTCGGATATTCACACCGAATGGCTTCACACAATTGGCAACTTAACATTAACGGGATACAATCCCGAATTGAGTAACAAGCCATTTAAGGAGAAAAAACCTTTGCTCATCGAATCGAATTTCGCACTGAGTAAATCAATTCTGAAAGTTGATGAATGGAACACAACCGCTATTGAAAATCGAGGAGCTGAGTTGGCTGAACGGGCGTTGTATATATGGAAACGTTAATGCTAACCCCAAGCCGAGAAATAGATGTTCAAGAGGCAAATGTATAGGAGGGAAATAGCCGATGAAGGACTGTACGAGGACTTGCGGGAATGGCCCGAATACGGATCAAATATTATATCTCCCTACAATCGCGACACATTTGTGAACGAGCCCCTATTTGTTGGGGCTTCTTTTTGGTGAGCTATGTACGAGTTTAATTTTAGTGTGCAAAATATCGAAGACGGTCAGGGCGTGGGCATTGCGCTGACCGGGATGGTCATCGTGTTCAGCGTGTTGGCGTTGATCAGCGCGTTCATCGTCCTGCTACCCAAAGTGCTGGCGGTCGTGGCAAAGAAATTCCCCGAATCCGCGGGGCATCATGCAGGGCATGTGCAAACAGAAGACGACGGCCCGCTGATGGCGGCGATTGGCTTTGTGATGCACATGCGGCAGGCGGGTAAGGGATAGCGTGCAGGTGCAATTCCACCACCCGCCAAATAACGATGTCAGGGCGCGACCTCAGTGCTCGCCCGAAGAGATGAGAAGCCCCGCCTTACCAAACCATCCCAAACCTCGATGAACCGCCGGCGTAGCCAGACCCCGTTCCGCTCGTCGTAGGTACGATAGGATAGGTGGCAGATGGATCTTTTTTACGACTTCTTAACCACGACCGGATTTGCCAACTTGAGCGTGGGCAATGTGATCATGATCGCCATAGGCATCGTGTTCATCCACTTGGCGATCACCAAGGATTACGAACCCCTGCTCTTGTTGCCCATCGGCTTTGGCATGATCGTGGGCAATATCCCCTCGATTTCGAGCATGGCGCTCGGCGTGTACGACGAGGGCAGTGTGTTGCGCTACATTTATTTTGGCGTGACTTCGGGCTTGTTTCCCCCCCTGATTTTTTTGGGCATTGGCGCGATGACCGATTTTTCCACCCTGTTGTCCAATCCCAAACTCGTGCTGTTGGGCGCCGCCGCGCAGATGGGCATTTTCCTGACGCTGATCGGCGCGCTGTACCTGGGATTCACGCCCGCCGAGGCAGGCGCCATCGGGATCATCGGCGGGGCAGATGGGCCGACCGCGATTTTCCTATCGGCCAAATTGGCGCCGCATCTCTTGGGCGCCATCGCGATCGCGGCCTATTCGTACATGGCGCTCGTGCCGGTGATCCAGCCGCCGGTTATGATGTTGCTCACCACAAAGCGCGAGCGTCTCATCCGCATGCCCGAACCGCGCAAGCCCTCCAAGCGCGAGCGCATCATCTTTCCCATCGCGGGCTTTTTGATCGCGGCGTTGATCGCGCCGGGCGCGCTGACCCTGCTCGGCATGTTGTTTTTCGGCAACTTGCTGAAAGAGAGCATGGTCACAGACCGCTTGGCGGAAACCGCGCGCACGGCAATGGTCGATATCGTGACGATTTTGCTCGGGTTTTCCGTCGGCGCGAGCACGCAAGCGCAGACCTTTTTGACGCCGCAATCGCTTTTGATTTTTGGCTTGGGCGCGCTGTCCTTTGCCGTCGCGACCGCGAGCGGGGTGCTGTTTGCAAAATTGATGAATGCGTTGACAAAAGAAAAGATCAACCCCCTCGTCGGCGCCGCAGGGGTCTCGGCCGTGCCCGACTCGGCGCGGGTCGTGCAGATGGTGGGGCAGCGCGAAGACGCCCACAATTTTTTGTTGATGCACGCCATGGCGCCCAATGTGGCAGGCGTGATCGGTTCGGCGGTCGCGGCGGGGATTTTGTGGTCCGTGCTGGTTCAGTAGGCCCTGTATTTGTCGAAGGATTTTGAAATATGAAAAAAGTGACATTTATGTGTACGGCGTTTCGAGATGGGTTTCAGTCGGTTTACGGCGCGCGCGTGTTCACGCGAGACTTTTTGCCCGCCGTGGCGGCCGCCCGCGAAGCCGGCATCGATTATTACGAAGCCGGCGGTGGGGCGCGGTTTCAGTCTCTGTACTTTTATTGCGACGAAGATGCGTTTGCCATGACCGATGCGTTCCGCGAAGCCGCAGGCCCGGATGCCAATTTGCAAACGCTGGCGCGCGGGGTGAATGTGGTCGGGTTGGAATCGCAGTCGAGCGACATCATCAAATTGCACGCCGAGTTGTTCAAGAAACACGGCATTACGACGATTCGCAATTTTGACGCGCTCAACGATGTCGATAACCTGATCTACAGCGGGCAGTGCATCGCAGAGGCCGGCTTGCACCACCAAGTGTGCGTCACCTTGATGGAATTGCCGCCGGGCTGCGAAGGCGCGCACGACGCGGATTTTTACGAACGGACCTTGCGCGGGATTTTGGATGCCGACATTCCCTACGACTCGGTGTGTTTTAAGGATGCGTCTGGAACGGCTGTGCCGTCGAAGGTGCATGAGACCATCAAGCGGGCGCGCAAACTCTTGCCTGCCGACACCTGGATTCACTTTCACACCCACGAAACCGCGGGGATCAGCGTGCAGGCCAATCTCGCCGCGCTCGACGCGGGCGCCGATGCCATCGATTTGTCCATGGCGCCGTGTTCGGGCGGCACCTGCCAGCCCGATATTTTGGTGATGTGGCACGCCTTGCGCGGCACGGATTACGATTTGGACATCGACATTGAAAAAGTCCGCGATGCCGAAGAGGTGTTCAAGGAGTGCATGGCGGATTATTTTTTGCCGCCGGAAGCCACGGCGGTCGAACCCCTCATTCCGTGGAGCCCCATGCCGGGCGGCGCGCTGACCGCCAACACGCAGATGTTGCGCGACAATGGCATTATGGACAAATATCCCGATATGATCAAAGCGATGGGCGACGTGGTCGCGCGCGGGGGGTTTGGCACATCGGTCACGCCCGTGTCGCAATTCTATTTTCAGCAAGCTTTCAACAATGTGATGTTTGGCGCGTGGGAAAGAATCGCCGAGCCCTACGGGCAGATGGTGCTCGGTTATTTTGGCAAAACCCCTGTGCCGCCCGATCCCGAGGTCGTAAAAATCGCGTCCGAACAACTAGGGCTTGAACCCACGGATCAGCCGCCCCTCGAGCGCAATGACGCGGATCCGAAAAAGGGCAGAGCCGCCGCGCAAAAACTGCTGGACGCCGAGGGGATCGAGGCGACGGACGAGCACATTTTCATCGTGGCGACGTGCGGCGATAAGGGGATGGCGTTTTTGAAGGGCGAGGGCGAGATCGGCGTGCGGAAGGTCGAAAAGCAGGAGGAAGCACCCGCGCCTGTGGCAGAGGGCGCGGCGGAATACGCGATGCAGGTCAACGGCAAACCCGTGCGCGTGAAAATCGACGGCGATATCGCAACCGTCAATGGCGTGGCATATACGGTCGAGATGCAGTCCGCAGAGCCGCCGCGGGATTCGGCGCCGAGCACCCAGGCGACGCCCGTACACGCGCAGATGCCGGGAAAAGTCATTCGAATTTTGAAGCGGACAGGCGATTATGTCCAAGAGGGCGAAGCCATTCTCATTTTGGAAGCCATGAAAATGGAAGTGCAAATCACCGCGCCCACTGCGGGGACACTCGTCGAAATGCCCGTCCACGTCGGCGACCAAGTGGGCAATGGGCAAGTCCTCGCGATGGTGGGATAATGTCGCCCGTTCTCCTATCTTTTCAACGAACTGTCCCTAGCATGGCTCGGATTGCCGACCAGCGAGCTTTCTCGTTGATCCATCGGGCGTAAAATTTTACGCCCGTACATTTCGCTATCACCCGTTCACCCATCCGCAACCTCGGCAAAAAAATAAATAAAAGGCGAGAATGTAGGAGCATAATCCCTACGTTCTCGCCTTTTGTCTATCAGCGGGAAAACAATTTTGCATCGCGCTGATTTCAGCCGGCAGACGCCCTAAAACAGAACGAGCGAACCGCCCACCGAGATTGTGATGCCCCGATAGCCCGTGGGCACGGCGGGCGCGCTGCCCAAATTGATCGTGGTTTGGCTCCCCCCGGCTTGCGTCGCGGTGATCGGCGCGCTTTCCGCGCTTCCGCGTGGGATCGTCACTTGTGACAGGGCCATCGCATTTTCGTCTGTCAGCGTACCGCCCGTTGCCGACAGGGTCACGCTCATGTCAAACGGCGCGCCATGGGCGATTTTGACTTTGATGGTGGCAGGCCCCGTTGCGGTCCTGTCCGAATTGTCCGTGCGCTCCAGCGCGAGCGTGAGGGTAAAATTCGGGGCCGTATTGCCCGACAAATCCAAGAGCATCAGACTGGTCAGCCCGGTGAACACGCCATCGGGCAGGGCGGTCAACGCATTGTTTTTCAGATTCAGAACGCGCAGGTGCGACAACTCGGCGAACGCGCCTGTGCGAAGGGTGGACAGGGCATTGTCGTTCAGGCCGAGGATTTGCAACTGCGCCAAGCTGTCGAGCGCGCCCGCGGGCAGGGCCGTCAGCGCGTTGCCGTCCAGCAAGAGTTCTCGCAAATTGGACAAGCTGTCGAGCGCGCCCGCAGAGAGCGCGGTCAAGCCGTTGCCGCTGAAACTGAGGGTTTGCAACTGCGGCAGATTTGAAAATGCGTTTGCAGGGAGCGACGTCACGCGGTTGCTGTCCAAGCTCAAAAATCGCAAGGCGGACAACTCGTCGAACGCGCTCGCAGAAAGCGCGGTCAAGTCGTTGTTGTACAGGCTCAAAAATCGCAAGTTGTGAAGATCGTCAAACACGCCCGCGGGCAAGCTGGTCAAGTCGTTGTCGTACAGGTTGAGGGTCGTCAGGTTGGACAGGCCGGCGAAGTCCGTGGCTTGCACGGAGTTGATGCGCTGGCCGCGCAGGTTCAGGGAATCCACGACCCCGGCCAAGTGCGCGTCCGTCACCACTGTGCAGGTATCGGCATCCGCGATCGCGGACAGGAGGGCGGTTCTGACCGCGGCGGTTCGCGTGCAAATCCCCGCGGCGACCGACAGGGTAAAGGTCGTCTGCACGCGCCCGCCTTTGCCGTCATTCGCCTCCACAGCGATGGCAAAGGGCGAACCCGTGGCATTGCTCGGCGTGCCGCTGAAGGTGCGGGTCGCGGGGGTGAACGCCAGCCATGCCGGCTCCCCACTGCTCGTATAGGTCAACGCATCGCGGTCGGAATCGCGAAATGTGTTTTGGGGAAACGCATAGGTGAATGGCGTATTCACCAAAGCGGTCGTGTCGGGAATACTCGCGGCCACGGTGGGCGCGCTATTCGTCACGGTCAGCGAAAAAGTCTGCGTCGCGCTCGAGCCATCGGGATCCGTGGCCGTCACGGTCACGGTGGCAATCCCCGCGGCCAGGGGCGTTATCGTCACCAAAGAATCCATCGCGCTCAGGGTCGCCAAGCTCGGAACGCTCGCGGTCGCGCCAAAGGTCAACGCATCGCCGTCGGGATCGCTGAACGCCCGCGCCACATTCACGCTCGCGGCAGAACCGCTCAGAGCCACGGTCACATCGCCTATCGCCCCCATGGCCTCGGGCGCGCGATTCGCCACAGTTCCAAATAGGACGAGCGAATCGCCCACCGCGGTTTGAATCCCATCGTAGCCGAACGGCACGCCCGGGCGCTCGCCCAACCGCACCGTTGCCAACATCCCCCCGACCTGCGTGACGGTGATCGCCGCGCTTTCCGTGCTGCCCTTTGCAATGGTCGCCTTTTCCGCCGACAGAGCACCGCCCGTTATCGACAAGCCGACGGACATCTCGAAGGGCGCGCCTTGGGCGACTTTGACCTTGAGCGTGGCGGGGCCCGACGCGGCCAAACTCGCGTTGTCCGTGCGTTCGAGCGCGAGGGTGAGGATAAAATCCAACGCCGCATTGCCGGACAAATCGAGGCGATTCAGACGGGTCAGCCCCGCGAACGCGCTGTCGGGCAACGCGCTCAACGCATTGCCCGAGAGATCGAGGGATCGCAGGTCGGACAGGCCCTCGAACGCATGTCGGGGCAGGGTGCTCAACGAGTTGCTCGCGAGATCGAGGGATTGCAGGTCGGACAGGCGCGCAAACGCACTGCCGCGCAACAGGCTCAACGCATTGTCGTTCAGATGGAGGGATCGCAGCTTGTCCAATCCCTTGAACGCGCTGTCGGGCAGCGCGCTCAACGAGTTGTCGTTCAGATGCAGGGTTTGCAAGCTGTCCAATCCCCGAAACGCGCTATCGGGCAACGCGCTCAACATGTTGTCGTTCAGATACAGGATTTTGAGATGGGACAATCCCCGAAACGCGCTGTCGGGCAACGCGCTCAACGCGTTGTCGTTCAACCGCAGCGTCTTCAAGCTGTCCAGTTCCCGAAACGCGCTGTCGGGCAACGCGCGCAACAGGTTGTCGTTTAAGTGCAGGGTTTGCAGATTCGGCAAGTCGTAAAACGCGGTATCGGGCAGGGCGGTCAACATGTTGTTGTCCATCAGCAGGGTTTGCAAGCTGTCCATCCCCGCAAACGCGGTATCGGGCAGGGAGCTCAACCTGTTGTCGTTTAGATGCAGGATTTTCAGGCTGTCCAGACTCGCAAACAGCGCGTCGGGAAGGCGCGTCAATCGGTTTCGGTAAAGACTTAGAAATCTCAAATTGGACAGACTGGCAAACCCGGTATCGGGCAGGGAGCTCAACCGGTTGTCGTAAAGCCACAGGGTTTCCAAACTGGACAACCCCGAAAAATCGCCCGGCCGCAAGGCGCTGAGGCTTTGATTGCTGAGATCCAACGTCCCGGTTATGGCTTGCAAATGCGCGTCTGTCAACAAAGCGCAGTCCGATACGCCATTTACCGCGGACACAATGGCATTGCTCACCGCTGTCGTGCGCCCGCATATTCCCGGTGCCCAAAGGGTGATCGGGTTGCCCACGGCGGTTGCGATGCCTTGATAGGTCGAGGGCACGATAGGCGCGGTGCCCAAACGGATCGCGGTTTGCATCATCCCACTTTGCGTCACTGTGATCGATCCGCTTTCGATGTCGCCCTTTGAAATGGTCGCTGTCGTACTCGACAGGGTGCCGCCCGTTGCCGACAGAGTGACGCTCATATCAAACGGCGCGCCCTCGGCAACTTTGACCGCGATTGTGGCAGGCCCCGAGGCATTAAAGTCGGCATTGTCCGTGCGTTCCAGTGCCAGCGTGAGGGTGAAATCAGCGCCGTTACTATGCAATTCCAACCGGGTCAGGCTGGACAAGCCGAAGAACATGCTATCGGGAAGTGTTTGCAAGCGGTTGCTGTTTAGCGTCAGCCTATCCAAATTGGACAAGTTGGAGAATATCGCGCTGGGAAGAGTGCCCAACTGATTGTGATTGATCCGCAGAGTTCGCAAGCTGGACAAGTCGGAGAAGATGCCCGCGGGCAAGGTGGTCAAATTGTTTCTGTCAATACGCAAGACTCCCAAGGCGGACAAGCCCCCGAAATCTTCTGCCTTCAAGGCGGCGATGCTGTTGCGGCGAAAATCCAACGTCCCAGTGATTGCGGCCAGATGCGTAGGCGTGACCGTCGCGCAATTCGATTGCCCGACAATTTTGGCGAGGATCGTGTCTTGAACCGCCTGCGTGCGGCCACATATTCCCGCGGTCGCCGCATCGTCATTGCGGATCGTCAGCGTCACATTGTCCGGCGCGGTGATGCCTTGGGCGTTTTGCGCGGTCGCCGATACGGTCACGGACTTGTCCGGCGCGTTCACCTGGTTGTCGTTGGCCGTGATCGTCACGGTGCCGGTGCTCGTCGTCTGACCGGCCGCAATGGTCAGCATCTTGTTGCTACTCAACGCGAAATCGTCTGCCGTTGCGTTCGCGCCAGGGGCCGCCGCGACGGTGATCGTCGTCGCTTGACTCGACGCGCCGTTCAAGGTCGCGGTTACGGTCGTTACACCGCTGTTCTCATTTATCGCCGCCGGATTCAGAGCCAAGGTCACTTTCGGCTTTGGATCGTCATCCGTGATCGTTCCCGTGCCAGTAGCCGTTGCGATCGTGGCATTGCTCGGATTGCTCAACTGGACAACCACCGTCTCGTTTGGCTCGTTGAGTGCATCGCCGATCACCGCCACTTTCAGCGTATCGCGCGTCTCACTCGCCGCAAAGGTCAACATGCCAGAGGCGAGGGCCGTGTAGTCCACGCCTGGCGTGGCGGTTCGCCCAGTGGCGATTTCCGCATAATTCACCGTCACTTGTTGTCCACTCGCCGCGCTCAGCGAAACCGCGAAGCGCAACGTGTCCGTCGTGCCTAGCGCGCCTTCCATCACACTCGGCGAACTGATCGACAAAGTAGGCGCGCCATCGTCATCGTTGATCGTCCCCGTGCCAGTCGCCGTTGCGATCGTCGCATTGCTCGGATTGCTCAACTGGACGACCACCGTCTCGTTTGGCTCGTTGAGCGCATCGCCGATCACAGCCACTTTCAGCGTATCGCGTGTCATACCGGGCGAGAAGGTCAGCATGCCGTCGGCGAGGGCCGTGTAGTCCGTCCCCTGCGTGGCGGTTCGCCCGGTGGCGATTTCCGCATAGTCCACGGTCACTTGTTGCCCGCTCGCCGCGCTCAGCGAAACCGCGAAGCGCAATGTGTCCGTCGTGCCTGTTGCCCCTTCCATCACGCTCGGCGAACTGATCGACAAAGTAGGTGCGCCATCGTCATCCGTGATCGTCCCCGTGCCAGTAGCCGTTGCGATCGTGGCATTGGTCGGATTGCTCAACTGGACGACCACCGTCTCGTTTGGCTCGTTGAGCGCATCGCCGATCACTGCCACTTTCAGCGTATCGCGCGTCTCACTCGCCGCAAAGGTCAACGTGCCAGAGGCGAGGGCCGTGTAGTCCGTCCCCTGCGTGGCGGTTCGCCCGGTGGTGATTTCCGCATAATTCACGGTCACTTGTTGCCCGCTCGCCGCACTCAGCGAAACTGCGAAGCGCAATGTGTCCGTCGTGCCTGTTGCCCCTTCCATCACGCTCGGCGAACTGATCGACAAAGTAGGTGCGCCATCGTCATCCGTGATCGTCCCCGTGCCAGTCGCCGTTGCGATCGTGGCATTGGTCGGATTGCTCAACTGGACGACCACCGTCTCGTTTGGCTCGTTGAGCGCATCGCCGATCACAGCCACTTTCAGCGTATCGCGCGTCTCACTCGCCGCAAAGGTCAACGTGCCAGAGGCGAGGGCCGTGTAGTCCGTCCCCTGCGTGGCGGTTCGCCCGGTGGCGATTTCCGCATAATTCACGGTCACTTGTTGCCCGCTCGCCGCACTCAGCGAAACTGCGAAGCGCAATGTGTCCGTCGTGCCTGGCGCCCCTTCCATCACGCTCGGCGAGCTGATCGACAAAGTCGGCGCGCCATCGTCATCGTTGATCGTCCCCGTGCCAGTCGCCGTTGCGATCGTCGCATTGCTCGGATTGCTCAACTGGACGACCACCGTCTCGTTTGGCTCGTTGAGCGCATCGCCGATCACTGCCACTTTCAGCGTATCGCGCGTCTCACTCGCCGCAAAGGTCAACATGCCAGAGGCGAGGGCCGTGTAGTCCACGCCTGGCGTGGCGGTTCGCCCGGTGGCGATTTCCGCATAATTCACCGTCACTTGTTGCCCGCTCGCCGCGCTCAGCGAAACCGCGAAGCGCAATGTGTCCGTCGTGCCTGGTGCCCCTTCGGTCACACTCGGCGAACTGATCGACAAGGTCGGCGCGCCATCGTCATCGTTGATCGTACCCGTGCCAGTCGCCGTTGCGATCGTGGCATTGCTCGGATTGCTCAACTGGACAACCACCGTCTCGTTTGGCTCGTTGA
Organism: Candidatus Latescibacterota bacterium; assembly: GCA_965242535.1. GTDB lineage: Bacteria > Latescibacterota > UBA2968 > UBA2968 > UBA2968 > VXRD01. The sequence continues at coordinate 728,029 of OZ251458.1, read as the reverse complement.
GCGCGTCGCCGATCACCGCCACTTTCAGCGTATCGTGCGTTTCAGTCGCCGCAAAGGTCAACATGCCAGAGGCGAGGGCCGTGTAGTCCACGCCTGGCGTGGCGGTTCGCCCGGTGGCGATTTCCGCATAATTCACGGTTACTTGTTGCCCACTCGCCGCGCTCAGCGAAACCGCGAAGCGCAACGTATCCGTCGTGCCTGTTGCCCCTTCCATCACGCTCGGCGAACTGATCGACAAGGTCGGCGCGCCATCGTCATCCGTGATCGTCCCCGTGCCGGTGTCCATGCCCGTTGCGATTGTGGCATTGCTCGGATTGCTCAACTGGACGACCACCGTCTCGTTTGGCTCGTTGAGCGCGTCGCCGATCACTGCCACTTTCAGCGTATCGCGTGTCTCACTCGCCGCAAAGGTCAACATGCCAGAGGCGAGGGCCGTGTAGTCCACGCCTGGCGTGGCGGTTCGCCCAGTGGCGATTTCCGCATAATTCACCGTCACTTGTTGCCCACTCGCCGCACTCAGCGAAACCACGAATCGCAACGTGTCCGTCGTGCCTGGCGCCCCTTCCATCACACTCGGCGAACTGATCGACAAAGTCGGCGCGCCATCGTCATCGTTGATCGTTCCCGTGCCAGTCGCCGTTGCGATTGTGGCATTGCTCGGACTGCTCAACTGGACGACCACCGTCTCGTTCGCCTCGTTGAGCGCGTCGCCGATCACCGCCACTTTCAGCGTATCGTGCGTCTCACTCGCCGCAAAGGTCAACATGCCAGAGGCGAGGGCCGTGTAGTCCACGCCTGGCGTGGCGGTTCGCCCGGTGGCGATTTCCGCATAATTCACGGTTACTTGTTGTCCACTCGCCGCGCTCAGCGAAACTGCGAAGCGCAATGTGTCCGTCGTGCCTGGCGCGCCTTCCATCACGCTCGGCGAACTGATCGACAAAGTAGGCGCGCCATCGTCATCCGTGATCGTCCCCGTGCCAGTCGCCGTTGCGATCGTGGCATTGCTCGGACTGCTCAACTGGACGACCACCGTCTCGTTCGCCTCGTTGAGCGCGTCGCCGATCACCGCCACCTTCAGCGTATCGCGCGTCTCACTCGCCGCAAAGGTCAACATGCCAGAGGCGAGGGCCGTGTAGTCCGTCCCCTGCGTGGCGGTTCGCCCGGTGGCGATTTCCGCATAATTCACGGTCACTTGTTGCCCACTCGCCGCACTCAGCGAAACCGCGAATCGCAACGTGTCTGTCGTGCCTGGTGCCCCTTCGGTCACACTCGGCGAACTGATCGACAAAGTAGGCGCGCCATCGTCATCGTTGATCGTCCCCGTGCCGGTGTCCATGCCCGTTGCGATTGTGGCATTGCTCGGATTGCTCAACTGGACGACCACCGTCTCGTTTGGCTCGTTGAGCGCATCGCCGATCACCGCCACTTTCAGCGTATCGCGCGTCTCACTCGCCGCAAAGGTCAACATGCCAGAGGCGAGGGCCGTGTAGTCCACGCCTGGCGTGGCGGTTCGCCCGGTGGCAATTTCCGCATAATTCACCGTCACTTGTTGTCCGCTCGCCGCGCTCAGCGAAACCGCGAAGCGCAACGTATCCGTCGTGCCTGGTGCCCCTTCCATCACGCTCGGCGAACTGATCGAGAGGGTCGGCGCGCCATCGTCATCGTTGATCGTCCCCGTGCCAGTCGCCGTTGCGATTGTGGCATTGGTCGGATTGCTCAACTGGACGACCACCGTCTCGTTTGGCTCATTGAGCGCATCGCCGATCACCGCCACTTTCAGCGTATCGCGCGTCTCACTCGCCGCAAAGGTCAACGTGCCAGAGGCGAGGGCCGTGTAGTCCACGCCTGGCGCGGCGGTTCGCCCGGTGGCAATTTCCGCATAGTCCACAGTCACTTGTTGCCCGCTCGCCGCGCTCAGCGAAACTGCGAAGCGCAATGTGTCTGTCGTGCCTGGTGCTCCTTCCATCACGCTCGGCGAACTGATCGAGAGGGTCGGTGCGCCATCGTCATCCGTGATCGTCCCCGTGCCGGTGTCCATGCCCGTTGCGATAGTCGCATTGGTCGGATTGCTCAACTGGACAACCACCGTCTCGTTTGGCTCGTTGAGCGCATCGCCGATTACAGCCACTTTCAGCGTATCGCGTGTCTCACTCGCCGCAAAGGTCAACATGCCAGAGGCGAGGGCCGTGTAGTCCACCCCTGGCGTGGCGGTTCGCCCAGTGGCGATTTCCGCATAATTCACAGTCACTTGTTGTCCACTCGCCGCACTCAGCGAAACTGCGAAGCGCAATGTGTCCGTCGTGCCTGGCGCGCCTTCCATCACGCTCGGCGAACTGATCGACAAAGTAGGCGCGCCATCGTCATCCGTGATCGTCCCTGTGCCGGTGTCCATGCCCGTTGCGATCGTGGCATTGGTCGGATTGCTCAACTGGACAACCACCGTCTCGTTTGGCTCGTTGAGCGCGTCGCCGATCACCGCCACTTTCAGCGTATCGCGTGTCTCACTCGCCGCAAAGGTCAACATGCCAGAGGCGAGGGCCGTGTAGTCCACCCCTGGCGTGGCGGTTCGCCCGGTGGCGATTTCCGCATAGTCCACGGTCACTTGTTGTCCACTCGCCGCGCTCAGCGAAACTGCGAAGCGCAATGTGTCCGTCGTGCCTGGCGCCCCTTCCATCACGCTCGGCGAACTGATCGACAAAGTAGGCGCGCCATCGTCATCCGTGATCGTTCCCGTGCCGGTGTCCATGCCCGTTGCGATTGTGGCATTGGTCGGGCTACTCAACTGGACGATCACCGTCTCGTTTGGCTCGTCTATCGCATCGCCAGTCACGGATACGTCAATGGTCTTATTCGTCTCACCCGCCGCAAAGATCAACGTGTCCGCCGTGACCGCTACGTAATCGGTGCCTGAAGTCGCGGTCCCCGTCTCGGTGTCCGCATACGCCACCGTCACTTGTTGCCCACTCGGCGCGCTCAGTGAAACCGTGAACCGCAAGGTCGTTGAACCGCTGTTGCCCTCGGTCACACTCGGCGAACTGATCGACAAAGTCGGTACGCTGGAGGTCGTCCCATTGCCTGCGTCGGACCATGCACCTGTCCCTTCATCGTTGGTCGCACGCACGCGAACCCCGTAGCTGGTATTCACGGCCAAACTCGTAATCGTCGCGGTCCGCTCGGTACTACCATGAGGCCAATCCGTGAACGCGCCGCTGTTGCCCAGGCGATATTGCACATCGTAATCGGTGATCGGAGGGCCCGTGTTCGCAGGGGGCGTCCAAGTCGCGGTCAGGCTCGTCGCTGAAGCCGCAGATACATTCGGCACAGCGGGCTTGCCCGGTGCCTCGCCATCTACATCGGTCAGGGCGATGGTCACGGGAATCGTCGCGCTGCCGCCTTGACCATCGACCACCTTCACCGTCACCGAGTAGCTGCTCTTCGCCTCGTAGTTGTAGGTCACACCCGCCTTGGTTTGAATCTGGCCCGTAGTTGCGTCAATGGCGAAACTGTCCGCATCCGTGCCCTCGAGACGATAGACCAGCGTGCCTCCATCGCTATCGGTCGCGGTTACTGGATTTCCGATGTTCTGGCCTGCCTCGGTGTTTTCGGGAAAGGTCAGAGACGGCGTAGAAATTGCAAATTCCGGCACATCGTTGAACGCCTGTCCAACGCCATAATACGAAAAGGTGGCGGCGTGGGCGCAGATCGCATCGCCGTCCACGCGCTGGGTCTCGAGCATTTCCCACGTCTCTTTGTAGTGGATGATCACCGGATTGGCAATGCCTTCGGGCACCGGCAGACAAATCTCGACGGGCACGCGCAAATCGCCGCCGATATTGACCTCCTCGCCATCTGCGAGGCGCGCCTTCAGGGTGATGTCAAAAATTGTCCCACTCGTAGAAACGGCAAATCCCGCCTGCTCGGGCACAGCCGGGAAATTGGAAACCGCAGTGACGTCTGCGAAGATATCCTCGACGACATCTCTAATGTTTTGGGCGAGGGCCGCTGTCGTGAGGGCGATCGTTCCCCCTTGGCCCGTGAAACGCGAAAGTTCGAGCTGCGTCTCGGTGTCCCCGTCTTCAAACCGCGCGTACGTGCGATTGCGGGGCGGCACATAGACCGGCACGCCGGACACGGGTTCTGCCCAATCGCTCTCGCCCTCTGCGTTCCACGTGCGAATGCGAATTTGGTAGCGCTGGCCGTTTTGCAGGCTCGCGTCATGGTGCCGAGGCGCTCGGCCTAAGTCCTCGTAGAACGCGCTGGTGTTGGTGCGGCCGTAGATGGTCTTGCGGTTGACCCAGTCGCCCTCCTCGCCCGTGCGAATCTCGGCGTGATACCCGAGCACGGGCGGCTTGCCGGGTTCGTCTCGCGCCGCGTGGAAGTGGACGGTTAGGGATTGGTCGCCCGGCTGGACGGACAAATTTGACGGCGGCGATGCGGGCGGTTCGTCCACATCCTTGATGGAGATGGTCACGGCGATGCTGTCTGCGTTGTCCCCACCGGTTGCGACCACAATGAGGGAAAAAGTCTCGTCGCGCTCGTGGTCATACGCGATGCCTTGTCGCGTGCGAATCTGCCCGGTGTGTGCGTCAATGTCAAAACTGTCCGCATCTGCCCCGGCCAAGCGGTAGGTGAAGGCATCCAACCCCGGCACGGAAACCGGATCGCCCACCGGTTCACCTGCCGGCGCATTCTCGGTCAACGCCCTCGCGAGGGGCGTACGCGGAAACAGGGTCACGCTCACGGCGATGGTCTGCGTCGCGCGCAAGCCCGCGACATCTATCGCGGTCACAGTGACCGTCGCGCGGCCCGCGGCCACAGGCACTATTGCCACCACGGCATCGGACACGCGCACGCTCGCAATGGCTTCATCATCGGACGAGGCCGCATAGCGCAACGCATCGCCATTGGCATCGTAGAAATACTCCGCCACATCCACGCGCAGGGGATCGCCGCCCACCGGCACTTGGCGCGCGGGGATCGCCTCCACAGGCACGGGCGCGACTTGCCCAAAATACCGGGTGTAGATCAAAAAATCCCGAAACTCGATCACCCCGTCGCCATTGAGATCGAATCGCCCCTCATACCCGGCGTCGCCTCGGCGCGCCCCGAACCGGCTCGTCAGCAGCGAAAAATCGTCAAAATCCACGACGCCATTGCCATCGAAATCCGGATTGGGCATCGCGCTTGCGCGCTCCGCATCCTCGCCGAACAGGACATCGGCAAATGGGTAGATCAGCAACGCGATTGACAAAATGAGAATCGCTCGCTGGACGTGTGAACGAGACATGGCGCCTGTCCCTGCGGTTATCGGTCAGCGGTGGGCGCGGCGGGGTCGAGAAAAAAAGAAAAAACCCCGGCGAGCCGGGGAAATGGGGTTGTCGCGCCGATGGCGAGTTATCGCCACGAGATTTTCGACACCCAGCCGGAGGCGGCGTCGCAATACAAGAACCCATCCTCGCACGCGCACAGCCCGTGGGGTTCGGGATGGGGTTCGGGCACGTCGATGCGGTCGCGTTCGGCACTGCTCGCCAAATCCAACTTGACGATCACCCGATGCCCGGTGTGAACCACCCAAATCGCATCTTCGTCGAGACGCACCACCCCGTGCGCGCGCGGCAAGGGGAGTTGGACGGTGTTCAACACGGCCCAATCGTCGATCCGCACCTGCGTCAAGGTCTGTTCTTTCAAGGTCGTCAGCCAAAGCGTGCCCGGTTCAATCGCGTCGTATTCGATGCCGTGCGTGCCCCCGCCCGTGGGCAATGCCCAGCGAGCCTGCGTGTCCCCTGTTTGGGGATCCACGCGCAAAACCTCGCCTTGAGGCGCGTCTGTTGCACGCGGCAGGCGCCAGCGTTTGCCAGGGCCATTGGCGGCCAGCCACAAGGAGCCGTCGCCTGCGGCCATGCCGCTGGTATTCGAGGATTCGGATGCGATCTCCCGCAACAATCGCCGAGTGCCGTAATTATCGTCCGCGTCTTCGTCCATGCTCATCAATGCCACGCGGTCGGTCACTTGATCGACGATCCACAGTCCCTCGTCCGTCCGTTGCAACCCGTTCGGCACGCCATAAGGCGCGCGAAATTGATTCTCGATTTTCGCGTTCATGGTAAAATCTCCTATTGAGGTATTGGAAAATCCGCCTTGCCATAGACGACGCGGTGGAACACTTCCCAAAAGGAGGTGCCCGTGCATCGGACGGTGCGATCATCGACGCGCTCGACGCCTTCGCGTGCGGCGATTCGACCGGGGGTGGGATGCGTGACTTCCATCACCACATCGCCTTGGACGACGAGCGGTTCGATGGTTTCGGCTGCTGCGATGGCGTTGATTACGCGGTTGTGAATGAGCGTGCGCGCATCTATGGGCGCGAGGTGGATGGCGCACAATTCGCCCAAGCCCTCTTTCACGGGCGCGGTGACGATGCCATCGACCCAGTGCTCGGATTCGGTGCAGGCGTGCAGATCGCCCGACGTAAAGACCCAAGGAATGCCGAGTTGACCGCACAGATACGCGGCCATTTCCATTTCGCCCACTTCCGCGCCATTCACGCGATAGACCGCGTCGCGGCTCATCGAATGCGCGAGGCAGCCGTTGGGCGTGCCGGTCATGGCGTGCATGCCCACTTGGATCAGCGCGTCGCATCGCGGCGACACGCCCGGCAACCAACACGGGCGCCCGACCCCTTGCACCAACTTCACGGAAAACGGCTGCGCGCCCGCTATCGAAACCAGATCTTCTGACAAAATCGTGCGCCCCGCGCCATGGGCGTCATTGACGATCACTTCTTCGACGCCTGCGAGGTACAACGCCCGGATCGCCGCGTTCACTTCGCCGGTCAACAGGCGTTGCATCTCGGCGCGGTCGTACACGCCTTTTGCGGTCGTCGCATCCTCGCGGTGCCTCGGATCCCAATCATCGACCCCGGCCACGCCTTCCAAATCGGTCATCATATACACGGATTTGATGGCGTCATTTTCCGGCACATCGACGGGAATTCTCTCTTTGTAATCGGCCATCGTATAGACGGATTTCATGGGCATGATACCCTCCTCAAAAATTGCGCGAAGCCCGCGCGGCGGGCAAATTCTCCAACCGCCGCTTCTGCGGATCGATCCTGACTTTGCACGCCGAACCCGCGAAACCTATCCGCCGAAGGCGGCCTTGAATGCCTTCACGAGGTTGGATGCGGTCATCGCGTACAGCCCCAAAATGACCACGATGATGGGAATGGCGACGAGTCGCGGCGCCGAGCTTTGGTGCTTCAGCACGTACAAAGACACCAGCAAAAAGGGCAGCACAACGCAGAACGCATCCAAGTAAAACGCCGTGCGTGCGTCAAACGCGCTGTACAGCCAACCCGCTGTCGGCAACCCCGCGGCGATGATAACCACGAGAACCACCAATGAGACGTAAAATTTATTCATGGCAACTCCATCATTGAGAACAACTGAACCACTCCGGATTTTCCAGAGATCGATTTACGGCCGGGCTGTCTCTACATTTCGCCCCTATTCTTTCTCCTTCTCCGCAACCGTGCCTCTCACCTTTTTATTTCCCGCCTGCAACCGCGCGGCTTGGCTCGCGGAGCCGATGTGCATGGTGTTGTAAGCGTCTTCGGACGACTTGAACGGGCCGTCGTACTCCTTGCGGCCGTGCCAGTTCAGATTCGTGTACATCGGATTGGCGTGGCCCACTTCTTTTTCGCGCTTGGCGATCCACGCTTCCATCCTGCCGCGCAACAGCGCGACCACCGCAGGTTCTGCGTCCGCGAGATTGGTGGTCTCGCCCGGATCTTGGATCAAATTGTAGAGCTCCACCTCCGGCTTAAAATGAAAATCCGGTTCCAACGCCACGATCAACTTCCACTCGGGCGTGCGCCAGCCGTGTTTCCGCATCCACGTACACTCGGTGATGTAAAACTCGGACTCGTGCGTCTCGCACTCGCCGCGCACCATCGGCATCAGGCTGCGGCCGTCAAACGCGATCTGCGTCTCCACGTCCAAAAGCTCTAAAATCGTCGGAACCAAATCCTTGTGCTGGTTGTAGCCATCCACGCGCACGCCTTCGGGCAACCGCCCGGGCAAGCGCATCGCCAACGGCACTTTTAGGGTACACTCGTAAATGCCGTGGTGGTCGAAATAACAATCGTGCTCGTCCAAGGTCTCGCCGTGGTCGCCGTTGATCACCACCAGCGTATCGTCCCGCAAGCCGAGTTCATCCACCCGCGTCAGCAGGCGTTGAATACACGCATCCATGTACGCGATTTCGCCATCGTATTGCGCCACCACAAAATCCGCGTCCGTAATGCCCGGCGGCATCCAGCTCAAATGGAAATCCCGGAACGGCTCAAACGCCTTCACGGGATCCATCGAGGTCTTGGACGGGTCGCACGGGTCTTTGCTGTAAAACATCGAATCGAACGGCGGCGGCGGCAAATAGGGCGCGTGCGGGTCCATGTGCCGCAAGAACAGGAAAAACGGTTTGTCGCCTGCGGCCAACCGCTCCAAGTGGGGCAGTGTCACCTCGTTGAGCAACTCGGCCTTTCGCAGGGGACGCTCGTCCCAACTGCCCCATGCCTGAAAATTCACGTAGTCGTCGAACCCACGCGAACTCGGATTTCCGGTAAATCCCACGCACAGGGACTCGTAGCCTTCCGCGCGCAAAATCTCGGGCAAAGTCGCGACCTCGTCGGTCAGCCCGCCCCGGTGGCGGAGCGCGACCACGTCGGTGGAAAAACAATCCATCCCGGTCAACATCGACGCGTACGCAGGCGTCGTGGGGATGTGCGCGCTAAACGTGTTTTCAAACAAGACGCCCTGCGCGGCGAACCCGTCGATATTCGGCGTGGTCAAGCGATGATAGCCGTAACAACTCATGTGATCCGACCACAGGCTGTCGATGCCGAACAAGATCAAATTCTTTTTTGCCATGTCGTTCTCCAAAAATAACACTGTCGGTAAATACCTAAACTGCGGAGCGGGGGACATTCTGCGTTCACTTGGGGTTGCTCTCGCCGTTCAAAAATTCCTCAAGATCCTCGATGATCTGCCTGAACCCATCGCCGTAGGCTTTCAGGGTCGCATCTGGATCGTGATCGCTGCCGGGTTTGTGGATGACCTCGACGGAGAAGAACCCGTCGAATTTCGCTTCGTACAGCAATCTTAAGGGCATGGCGTGATCCAAATCGCCGTGGCCCAGCGCGACGGTTGTAATCCGGCCGTTTTCATTGTCGTAACGCCCGTCGTGTGCGTGCAAGTGTTTGGTCAGCGCGCCGATGGTCAGCATGGTTTCTTCGGGGCGTTCCAGGTGTCGTTGCGGGTGCATCAAGTCCCACAGCACGCCCATGTTGGGATGGTCCACTTTCTCGACCACGGCGCGCACTTGCACGGAGACGCACCATTCGTCGTGCGTCTCCATCAGCACAACGACCCCGCGTTCGGCGGCGTGATCCATCACGCGCTTGTAAGCCTCGGCCGTGCGGTTCACCATCCAGAACACCTCGCCGCGGCCGCGCGCGCCGCCAAAGGTGCGAATCAATCCCGCGCCCAAATCCGCCGCCAAGTCAATCGCGGCATCGGCTTCGGCAATGGACTGATCCAACGCCGCCGGGTCTTCGGTGGCAAACTTAGCCCCTGTCGCCACGCAACATATCGCCAGCCCGGCATCCTCGAATTTCGCCCGCACGGCATCGCGATCTGCAACGGGCATATCCAGCTCAAAACCCGAGGCATGGCCCCAGCCCACGCGCGGCTCCAGACCTTCAAACCCGTGGCGGTGCATCCCGTCGACGATCTGATCCACAGACCAATCCGGGCACACGCTCGTCATCGTTCCCAATCGAATCATTACGCACTCCTTTCCGGTGAATGGCTCGGACACTTTAGCCACGAGCGGGGTACAACTGGCAATAGCCAGTTCAAAAGCACAAAAGGCACGATCGGACATTTTAGCCACAGAAAGCACAAGAGGCACAAAAGCAGGTGGCACTGAACTCCAGCAGGCTCGATTCAGTCGCTGTCCGAATATCGCGGCTTAAGCTAATGCCAAGTGCCCGCTATTGCAAGCGGAAAACGGGATCGGACCATCGCGTTTTCCTTTCGCATTGACGAAACGGGAGCGGTGGTGTATTTTTGGCGGTCAGCGGTCAATCCACCCGCATCCGTAGGGACAGGCCCCCGTGCCTGTCCGAATACAGGACAACCACAGGGGGTTGTCCCTACAATGCCATTGGGGGCGCATAATGAACGATAGAACGACCCGTAGGGACATGTCCCCGAGCCTGTCCGAATGATCGCGGCCCCCGTGCCTGTCCGTGAATCCAGTCGCTGATGACGCAGATGGAGGATGAGAAAATTTTGACCTTTGACTCTTGGGCGATCATGCCATATCTTTGGTCAATTGTGCAGCTTTTCCAGTGGATCATCTATTGAGGTATGCCATGACGATCACGGATGTAATTCCGATCATTAAATCTCTGCCTCATGCAGATCAATTTAAGCTGATGCAGTTCCTTTTGGCAGAACTAGCAAAGAAAGAAGGCATTTCTTTGCAGATTCAGGTTCCCAAAAAGGACGATCCTTTGTGGGATATCGTAGGCATGGCAGAAGGTGAGGACGCAACAGTCGCCCGGAATCACGACAAATATTTGTATGGTGAAAGATAATGAAAAATATTTTTGTCGATACAAGTGGCTGGTACGCAATGATTGTGCGTAAAGATCGCAATCATAAAGTTGCCAAGCAGTTTTTGACGAATAATGAATTGTCCTTGATAACAAGTGATTATGTTGTGGATGAAACTGTGACTTTGCTACAATTCCGTATAGGACATCATTATGCAGTTCGTTTTTTGAACACTTTGGAATCCAGCCAGCAAATACAATTGATTTACCTTACGCCCTCACATATATCAGAAACCATCAAACTATTTCGCAACAGACCGGACAAAGGATGGAGCTTTACTGATTGCTCATCTTTTGTTCTGATGCAACAGTATAAAATCCAAGTTGCTTTTGCGTTAGATGAACATTTTCAACAGGCTGGCTTTCAAATCGAGCCATGAGAACCAGTCACAGATCGAGGGGCATCTTTCATTGAATAGTTCGCAAATTTCCCCAAAAACCCGCTTGACTTTGGCAAATCTCCGCCATATCTTCCGCGTCCGTTTCGCCGACACCTAAGAGCGTGACAACATGACCTCACCAACCCACCAGAATCACTGCCGACAAATGGCATATCGCTGCGATGGCCGTTCATCCGCCCAGATGTCGTTTATCCGCGTCAATGGCTTGGCGTGCTCGAGCAGTGGGCCAAATCTCGCGGTCTGCACGGATCATGGCATCGCCATGAAGACATGCTGGCGGGTTCTCAGGACAGAGACATAAATGCAAAAACCGTCTTTCCACACCAACCCGCTGAAGCAATTTCGGCGGGTTTTGTTTTTTTCGGTGAGCCGTTCGCTATCGGCGATCGGCCCGGCCGCCATCCCACCATCACGACATTCGATCCCACACGGGAGAAAGGACACGCAGGTGGAACCCGATCTCGACTACCAGATGCCGTCCTATACAACGCTGATGGTCAATGACCTCGATCTCGCCACGCGCTGGTATTGCGACATCCTCGGCTTTGCATTGATTTCGCAAATGCCCGGCGCGAATGGCGCCCCCATCGTGTCGCACTTGCGCTGGGCGCCGCACGCGGACGTGATTTTGATGGCCGAAGGCCCGAACGCTTTGATCGCGACGATCAAGGGGGCGGGCGTCACGCTCAATTTTACCGCCTTGCGCGAATCGGTTGACGCCATTGCCAAACGGGTGCGGCGCGCGGGCAATGTCCAAATTTCCGGCCCGCACAACCGCCCGTGGAACGCACGCGAGGTCATCGTGATAGACCCCAATGGGTATCGCCTCAACTTCACCGAACCCCTGCACGCATCCATAGATGGCGACGATCTGATGGCCCAAGTCGCGGAACAACTCGAAGAAATCACCATGAACTGATCGCACAGGAGATGCAATCCCATGTCCAAACTGTCTTGGTCTTTTCCCTATCCCTCCCAACGCATGCCCGTGATGGCGCGCAACGTGGTCGCCACGTCGCAACCGCTCGCCGCGCAAGCCGGGCTGTGCATGTTGTACAAAGGCGGCAATGCCGCAGACGCGGCCCTGGCCACGGCCATCGCGCTTTGTGTCGTCGAACCCACTAGCAACGGCATTGGCAGCGATGCCTTTTGCATCTTGTGGGACGGAGAACGCCTGCACGGCCTCAACGCCTCCGGGCGTTCCCCCAAGGCGTGGTCCCCCGAACGATTTGCCGCGCACGACCGCATGCCGCAGCGCGGTTGGGACGCCGTCACCGTGCCCGGCTGTGTTTCTGCGTGGGTCGAAGTGTCCCGGCGTTTTGGCAGCTTGCCCTTTGAAACCCTGTTTGAGCCTGCGATTCACTACGCCCGCAATGGCTTTGTGGTCTCGCCCATCACCGGGCGCGGTTGGGCGAGTGCCGCGCGCAATTACAGCGACATGCCCGAGTGGATGGCGGCCTTCGCGCCGCAGGGTCGCGCCCCCGCCATCGGCGAGAAATTCGCCTGCGAGGCCCAAGCGCGCACGCTCGAACGCATTGCCGAAACCGAGGGGGATGCGTTTTACCGGGGCGACCTCGCGGAGAAAATCGCGGCCCATGCCAAAAACACAGGCGGCGCGATGACCGAGGAAGACCTCGCCGAACACCGCGCCGATTGGGTCGATACCATGGCCATCGACTTTCAGCGCCACACCTTGCACGAGATTCCCCCCAACGGTCAGGGCATCGCCGCGCTGATCGCATTGGGCATCCTCGAAAACTGGGATTTGCCCCAGTACCCCGTCGACTCGGCAGACAGCTTGCACCTTCAAATCGAAGCGATGAAATTGGCGTACGCCGACGCCCACCGATACGTCTCGGATCCCGATGCGCGGGACATCGAATACGCGCACCTGCTCGCCCCCGCCTATTTGGCCCAACGCGCTCGGGCCATCGATTTGCAACGCGCCCAAGCCCCCGCGTTTGGCACGCCCCACGGCGATACGGTGTATCTCACCGCCGCGGACGAACGGGGCATGATGGTCTCGTTTATTCAGTCCAACTACATGGGATTCGGCTCTGGCATCGTCATTCCCGACACCGGGATCAGCATGCAAAATCGCGGCGCGGGCTTTGTCCTCGACCCCGATCATCCCAATCGCGTGGATGGCGGCAAGCGGCCCTATCACACGATCATCCCGGCATTTGCCACGCGCGCGGGCCAACCCGCGATGTCCTTCGGCGTGATGGGCGGGCACATGCAACCGCAGGGCCACGCGCAGATGATGATTCGGATTTTCGCCTACGGTCAAAATCCACAAACCGCCTGCGACGCGCCCCGCTGGCAGGTTTTGGGCGGGACAAATGTGGGCATCGAACCCGGCGTGCCCGACGGCGTTTTAGACGATCTTCGCGCCCGCGGTCACGCCATTCAAATCCCGCCTCGGATCGGCTATGGCGGCGGCCAACTCATCTACAAACTCGACGACGGTTATTGCGCGGCCTCCGATCCGCGCAAAGACGGCATGGCGGTGGGGTATTGAAAATGAGCGGTTGGAGTTTGGCGTCATCTTCGGGCATTTGTTAGGCTTTTCGAGAAAGTCGCGCCCGCGCCGAATCGGGAAATTCTCGGCGATGGTACTGCGACCGGTACCACATGTCTATCGAGAAAAGGGGAACGCAAATGGGATAATTGAGTATATTTTAGATCGCATCCGCCAACCGCGTCGCTTGACTATAAGAGGGCGTGGTATTATCATATCAGCGTATTTCGCGCATCCCTTTTTCACCGCCCCGTTGGGCACAAACGCGAGGAGCGTATATGAAAATTTTGTCGATGGTGTTGTTCTGCATCTCTTCACTGGGAATCGCAGGCGCGTCCGATTGGACGCATTGGCGCGGCCCCATGCAAACGGGTGCTTCGCCAGAGACGGGCCTCATCTCCACCTGGTCGCTCGATGGCGAAAACCTGATCTGGCGTCGCCCGTTCATCGGCAGGTCGACCCCGGTCATCGTCAATGGTCGCGTCTATGTGATCGGCCGCACGGGCAAAGATATCACAGAGCGAGAACACATCGCGTGTTTTGACGCGGAAACCGGCGACCTCTTGTGGGAAAAGAAGTTCAATGTCTGGCACTCGACCATTTCCTTCAACCGCCTCGGCTGGGCAAATTTGGGCGCCGATCCCGAAACCGGCAACATCTACGCGCACCTCGTCAGCGGGTTGTTGATCGGCTTTGACCCGGACGGCAACGAAATCTGGACGCGCTCCCTCACCGAAGAGTTCAACCGATTCTCCGGTTACGGCGGGCGCTTGCACACGCCGGTCGTCGATGGCGACCTCGTCATCATCAGCATGGGCAACCGCGGGTGGGCAGGCAAACCCCCTTCGCATCGGTATTTCGCCCTGGACAAACGCACCGGGCAAACCGTGTGGATGGCGCGTCCGGGCGGCGGCGGGCAGAGGGATTTGACCATCTACTCGACTCCGGTCGTCGCGACCATCGACGGGCAGCGCGTCTTGATCGCCGGCAATGGCAACGGCGGCATTTTCGCCTTCAAAGTCGCAACAGGCGAAAAAGTGTGGGGATTTCCATTTAGCCTGCGGGGCATCAACACCTCGCCCGCGGTGGCCGATGGCCGCGTCTATGTCGCGCACAGCGAGGAAAATGTCGATAACACCTCCCTCGGCCGCGTCGCCTGTTTGGACGCCCGCACGGGCGAGGAACTCTGGCGGCAAGACGGCATGACCGCGGGCTATGCGTCCCCCGCGGTTCATGCGGGCCGCGTCTATGTCATCGACAACTCGGCCAATGTGCATTGCTTGGACGCCGAAACCGGCAAGCGATACTGGGAGCAAAACATCGGCACGGTGGGCAGGGGATCGCCCACCTGGGCCGATGGCAAACTCTACGTCACAGAAGTCAATGGCGGCGTGCAAATCCTCAAAGCAGATGACGCGGGCGCCGAAGTCCTCGACCAAAAGAAAATCGCCATGCCCGAAGGCGGGCACGCCGAAATCTACGGGTCGGTCGCCATCGCCTATCGCCGCATCTATTTTGCGACCGAGGCCGGGCTGTTCTGCTTGGGCGACAAAACCGCGCCGTTTGAACCCGCGCCCTCGGCATTTGCAGAGACAGAACCCGCGGCCGCAGGTGCGACATCCGCGTCCATCCTGTCCATCCCGGCCGAAGCCACTTTGCAACCCGGCGAATCCCTGCCCCTGCGCGCCGTCGCCTACGACGAAAAGGGCCGCGCCATCGGCGCCATCGACGCCGAGTGGTCGCTCGATGGCTTGGAGGGCGAAATCGCAAACCGTGCGTTCATCCCATCCAAACCCGGCGGCGGTTGGATAACGGCCAAAGTGGGCGAGTTGACCCGCCAAACCTGGGTGCGCGTCTTGCCCCCTGTGCCGTGGACAGAGGATTTTGAAACCGTCGAAGTCGGCAAAAACCCCATGCACTGGGTCTGGGCCGGCAGCGGGTTTCGGGTGGAGGAACGAGACGGCAACAACGTGCTCGCCAAGCCGCCTGCAGCGCGCGGGCTCGACCGCTCAAACCTCTACGTGGCGGGACACGCGCTCTCGGGATACACCATCCAAGCCGACCTGATGGGCACGCAAAACAAGCGGCGACGCCCGGACATGGGCCTCATCGCGCATCGCTACATCCTCGACCTTCAGGGCATTCACCAACGCCTCGAAATTCGGTCGTGGTCATCGGATTTGCGAATGGCAAAACGCATCGACTTTGCGTGGGACATGGGCGTTTGGTACACCGCGAAAATGAAAGTCGATATCGAAGGCGACAAGGCCATCGTCCGGGGCAAAGTGTGGAAGAAGGGCGACTCCGAACCCGAAGCGTGGAGCATCGAAGCCGAAGACCCCCTGCCGATACGCGAAGGCAGCCCCGGCCTTTACGGGTATTCCCCCGCGGTGATTTATTTCGACAATGTGAAAGTGTGGTAAAACCTCCTCAACCCTTAGCGAGCAAAGGAACACAATGAAACTGAAAGCACTTGTCATCGGATGCGTCGGCATGATCGCCTCGTCCGTCATCGCCGAAGAGGCCATGTGGGGGTTCACCCCGCAGCGGAACTTGGTGTCGGATGCAAAAAATCTGCCCACGAGTTGGAACGTGGAAACCGGCGAGAACATCGTTTGGAAAGCGGGCCTCGGCGCCCAATCCTACGCGGGGCCCATCAAGATCGGCGGCAAAATTTTCATGGGCACGAACAACCAAATCGCGCGCAATCCCAACATCAAGGGGGACAAAGGCGTGATCATGGCCTTTCGGGAATCGGACGGCAAATTCCTCTGGCAAGCGGCCCATCCCAAATTGCCCGCGGGCCGCGTGAACGACTGGCCGCAACAGGGCGTTTGCTCCACGCCGTATATCCGCGGCGACCGAATGTATTACATCTCCAACCAATGCCGCGTGGTCTGTGCGGACACCGAGGGGTTTTTAGACGGCGAAAACGACGGCCCCTTCACCGCGGAAGACGACACGAGCGCGATCGGCGTGGATATCGTTTGGGAATACGACATGATGGAGGAATTGGACGTTTTTCCGCACAACTTGGCGGTGTGTTCGCCCGTGGCCGCAGGCGATCTCCTCTTCGTCATCACCGCCAATGGCGTGGATGAAGGCCACATCGCCATTCCCTCGCCTCTGGCGCCGAGCTTTATCGCCGTCGACCTCAACACGGGCGACTTGGTTTGGGAAAAAGCCTATCCGGGCGAACACGTCTTGCACGGGCAATGGTCGAATCCCGCGTACGGCGTCATCGCGGGCAAACCCCAAGTGATCTGCCCGGGCGGCGACGGTTGGGTGTACGCGATGGAACCCGAAACCGGCGACCTGATCTGGAAATTCGATAGCAACCCCAAGGAATCCGTGTGGGAACTGGGCGGCCGCGGCACGCGCAATGCCATTATCGCCACGCCCGTCATCTACGACGACAAGGTCTTCATCGGCGTCGGGCAAGACCCGGAACACGGCGAAGGCGTCGGGCACTTGTGGGCCATCGACGCCACGGGCACGGGCGATGTGACCCAAACCCATGCGGTATGGCACTTTGGCGACGAAAAATTCAACCGCACCATTTCGACCGTGGGCATCCAAGACGGCCTGCTCTACGCCGCAGACCTCAGCGGCTTTGTCTATTGCCTCGACGTCAAGACCGGCGCGCAGCACTGGAAATACGACACCTATGCCGCGATCTGGGGGTCGCCCTTTGTCGCCGATGGCAAAGTCTATATCGGAGACGAAGACGGCGATGTGGCGATCTTGAAAGCCGGCACCAAAATGGAACTCATCGCCGAGATCAACATGGGCAGCGCGGTCTATACCACGCCCATCGCCAAAGACGGCATGCTCTACATCGGCACGCGCAACACGTTGTACGCGATTAAAGGGGGCGAGTAGTCAGCGGATCAGTCCACTCACACCCCCCATCAGCCGTAGGGACAGGCCCCCCGCGCCTGTCCTCTGATCAGCAGTAGCGGTCAGCGGTCAATCGTCAGTCCACTCGTACCCCCATCATTTGTAGGGACAGGCCCCCGTGCCTGTCCTCTGATCGGCAGTAGTGGTCAGTCGTCAGACCGCGTGGAGAACAGCACCATGCTCGCGCACCTCAAATTGTGCAAATACCGCGGTTTTGAATCCTATGAACTCGCGGACCTCGCCCGCGTGAATCTGCTCGTCGGCAAGAACAACTGCGGCAAAACTTCCATTCTCGAGGCCGTCCACTTTCTGGTCTCCAAAGGCGATCCCTCGGCCCTCGCACGAGCAGCCGAGCGACGCGGTGAGGACCGCATTCGCTACGATGCGGATGTGAGACACGGACGAAAAACGCCCGATGGGCCGGATATTTCGCACTTTTTTGTCGGACACCATTTCGAGCCTGGCGCGGGTTTTCGTCTTTCTTCTGATGCGGGTTGGGTTTCCGTGAAAATCGTTACGGGCAATGATTCCGAGGAGCAGATTTCGTTTTTCGAAGATGAAGCCATCCAGCCCTTTGGCCTCCGCATTGAGAGCAACCTTCTCGATAGGATTCCCGTTTTTCCCGTCGCTGAAAATGGTGCGTTAGTGCTTGAGAAGCGCTTGCGATATATACAGTCCGAGATTTGGCCCGACCTTCCCCCCGTCGAGTTCATCTCCCCCGATTTGCTCAATTTCAATGCCATGAGATCTACCTGGGACAATGTCCTGATGGCGGGCCGTGAATTCGAGGTCATTGACGCTTTGAATATTTTGGAGGGGGATCTTCAATCCATCCACTTTCTCACAGGTGACTTTAGGCGAACCTCGGGAACAGCCGGTATCTTGCTGGGATTTCGCGGCAATGCCCGGCGCGTGCCTATCGGCAGTTATGGCGATGGCATGCGTCGCCTCCTCGCGCTCTCGCTTTCTCTCATACAATCCGCAAATGGCTTTCTGCTGATCGACGAGATCGACACGGGTTTGCACTGGACCGCTATGGAAGATATGTGGCGGCTCATCATCCACACGGCGCGGCAATCCTCGATACAGGTCTTTGCGACGACCCATAGTGCCGACTGCATTCGAGGGCTTGCCGCCCTCATCGAATCCGAACCCGATCTGGCCTCGGATGTTTCCGTTCAAAAAATCGAGACCTCATTAGAGGGGGCCGTGAGCCTCGACGCCGAGAAAATACAGGTGGCTGTCTCGCAAGATATCGAGGTTCGGTGATGACAGGATCGAACGAACGTTCCCGCCTTTACGTCGAGGGCGACGATGATAACCATGCAATTCGGCACCTGCTCATCAGGCACGGCATCGACTACAACCAACAACCATGGCCAGATCATTTCCCACGCATTGATCCGATAGGCGGAAAAGATGAACTGATCAAAGGAGTCGAAACCGCCGTATCCGTGAGTAACGGACGATCAGTCGGCTTTGTATTGGATGCCAACACTTCGCGCCAAAGCCGATGGGACGCGATGGCGTTTCGTCTCCAAAATGTTGGCTTGAGTGTACCGAGAGACATTCCACCCGAGGGGTTCGTCGGCGAGTCCGCGCGGTATCGCGCTCGAGTGGGCGTGTGGCTTATGCCGGACAACCGACGAGAGGGCACACTGGAACACTTTCTCGAAACCCTCGTCAGCGAGGACGACCCGCTATTTCCCCACGCACAACGGGCAACGGAACAAGCGAAAACGCTGGGGGCAAGTTATCCCGACACCGAGAAACCGAAGGCCGTGATTCACACTTGGCTCGCGTGGCAGAAGAATCCGGGCTTGCCTTATGGCTCGGCCATCCGAGCGCAGTATTTTGATCATGACAGCGAAGAAGCCGAAGGTTTTGTCGCTTGGTTTCGCCGCGTGTTCCAAATTGCCGAAGGCGCGTAACCGCCTCAAAAGCGGATCGCGGAGGCGGGAACTCGCCACTTGATTTAACCGATTCACCGAAAGGTCATCACAACGATGGAAATTCTCACGACACCCCTCGCCGACAGGGTCAAAACAGCGCGCGACGCCCTCGATGCCCATGTGCGCGACATGGTCGCATGGCATTTCGATTCCAACACGGGTTGTCCGTTCTGGCTGGACTTTGCGCGGGGCTTGGGCTTTGATCCGCGTCGGGAAATCGGCGGGTACAGCGACCTGAAGCTCCTCGGGCATTTCCAAGACGAATGGTTGCGCGGCGGGCCCGTGCGCCGATGGATTCCCAAGGGCAGCGAGGGAGAACGCACGTACGTCTTTGAAACGGGCGGATCGACAGGCGTGCCCAAATACCGGATCAGCCAAAACGATTTTCAGATCGACTACAAAATGTTCAGCGATCACCTCTCCGACGAGACCTTTCCCCAGGGCGCGGATTGGTTGATGCTGGGGCCGACGGGCCCTCGCCGCTTGCGCTTGGCCGTGGAATACCTGTGTCAGATTCGCGGGGGGATCTGCTTTCTCGTCGATCTCGATCCGCGATGGGTCAACAAGTTGATCAAGCGCGGCGCGTTCCACGAATTGGAACTCTACAAAGCCCACGTCATCGACCAAGCCCTCACCATTTTGCGCGCCAACGACAACGTGAAATGCATGTTCACCACGCCCAAGCTCCTCGAGGAATTGTGCGAGAAGATATCCTTGCAAAAAGCCGGCATCAGCGGCATCTTTTGCGGCGGCACGGAGATGGACGCGCAATTCAATCGCTTTGCTCGGGAAGAACTGATCCCCGGCATCGATTTTGTCCCCACCTACGGCAACACCCTCATGGGCCTCGCCTATTCCAAACCCTTCGCGCCGGAAGACAACTACGCCATCACGTACTACCCGCCCGTGCCCCGCGCATTTATCGAATTGGTCGATCCCAACGATCCGGACGCGACGGTCGGCTACGACGCGGTTGGCCGCGTGATACTCACCACCCTCACCAAAGAATTTTTCATGCCCCGGTTCCTCGAGCGCGACGAAGCCGAACGCGCCCAACCCATCGAAGCCTATCCCTGGGATGGCGTGCGAAACCTCGGCCTGTTCTCCGAATTGCAGGAATCCGTGGTCGTGGGAGTTTATTAGCAAAGGGATTGACATGAGACACGCAATGCGAATTTTGATCGTCTGTCTGTCGGTTTGTGCGGCCCCCCTCCTGGCACAAGAGTGGGGAGAGGTGTCCGATGAAATTTTGGGCATGACCACTCTTCCCGAAGACCCGGAAGCCGACGCTGTAATTTTGTTCGACAAAGGCACCATCGCCATCACCTTGCGATCGGAGCTCGTGATTCAGCGGCACACCCGCATCAAAATTCTCACGGAACGCGGCCTGAAACACGGCGATGTATCCATCTATCTCGGATCGCAGGACAAAATAGACAACTTGCGGGCGCAGGCCATTTTGCCCACGGGGAAAAAAATCGCGCTTCCGAAAAAGGACATCTTCACCAAGAAGCGCGGACGCGGATCGGAAAAAGTATTCGCCATCCCCGGCATCGAAGTGGGCGCGGTCATCGAATACGCTTATGAAATCACCAACAAAAGCCTGTACTTTCTCGCGCCCTGGCGGTTTCAGAACCGGGAATTTACAAAGTTGAGCGAATTGACCCTCATCGTTCCCGAGGGCCTCGATTATCGGGCCTTTGCCAGCAACAGCGACGTGCCAGAGCCAACGCGCGAATCCTTTCACGTCGCCGATTCGCAGTTGGGAACCGCCTTGATAGGCAAATTTATATGGCGGGCGGAAAATTTGCCGGCCCTCAAGCCCGAACCCCACATAACCACGCTCAAAAACTATTTGGCCACGCTGTATTTCCAAATCGTCTCTCACAGAAACCCCAACGACCCCCTATCCAAGCCGACGATGATCTCAAAGACATGGGACGACTTGGCCGAAGAGTTTCAAAAGGAGCGCAGGCCGCTCCTCCGACAAAGCAGGACCTTGCAAAAACAGACGCTCGCCATCGCGCCCGAAACCCGAGACGCCCAGGCCAGAGCGCGGGCGATTTACAGCTACGTGCGAGACTCGATAGAAACATCGACCTCGGGTTCGGAGGCCCGGAGCCCCATCGATCTGATCAAAAGGAAACGGGGCCGCTCGGCGGAGAAAAACCTGTTGCTCATCGCCATGCTAAACGCCGCCGGTCTCGACGCCCGGCCCTTGCTCATCTCCACCCGCAACAACGGTCGCTTTCAAGAGGACCACCCGCAACGGCAACAGCTCAACCACACGATAGCTTATGTGCCCATAGACGACCGCGTCTATTTTTTGGACGCCAATGACGAGCAGTGCCCGTTTGACTTGTTGCCGCCCAATTATCTGTCCGAGAAGGGGTTTTTGGTCAAAGAGAACGAGGGCGCAGTCGTGGAGATTCCCACGCCCAAAGACGCCGCCACCCGCCGGTCGACCACGCGGGCGAGGCTGACGGAAAACGGCGATCTCCTCTGTCGGACAACGATTGAATTTGAGGGCTATCGCGGCAGGTCAGAGCGCGGAAAGTTGGCGAAGAAAAAGCCGCGACAATACGTCGAAGAATTTTTGGAAACCCGGTTCGGCGAAGTGAGCGTGGATACCTTTCAGATCGCGAGCGAGCGAGAAGTCGATCTGCCGCTCGAAGTTCAAATCGACTATCGGATTCAAAATTACGCCCAGGTGGTCGGCGATATGATCTACTGCCCCTCGGCCTTGCTCCACCAGTTGCAATCCAATCCCTTCAAACGCGAAAAACGGCATTTTCCAGTCGAGTTCAACTACGGATTGGCTTCTGAAGAAACGGTCGATTTGACCTTGCCGGCGGCGTTCGAGATCGTCGAACTGCCCGAAGAACAGACGGTTACGTCCCTCGGCCTTCGGTTTCGCTCCGCTTGCGACGCGGACAGCAATGGCGTGCATTTCCAGCGCGCGTTCTCCTTGAACCGCGTTTTTTACACGGCCGCGCAATACCCCCGGCTCAGAAATGCGTACTCGCAGATCGCGAGTGCCGATCGCGGGCAGATGGTCTTGCGCCGAAAACCGATGGAAACCAGCGAATGAGTGGGGGTTTGGAAAAAGACGCGGAGCGGGGTACCGCGTCTGAACGAGAGGAGGTTTGGAGCTATGCGTGTCGGATTCAAATGGGCAGTACTCGTGGTCTCGCTACTTGCCACTCGCGCATGGGCAACCGAAGATGGGCTCTGGCCGGAGGCTGTCGATGCGGTCGTCGTGCGGGATGAAAACGAATTTGTCGTCCGCGGGCAAAACAAGGCCACCTACCGCAAACATCGGGTCGTCAAAATTTACAACGAGGCGGGAAAAAAGTACGGATGGGTGACGATATTGGAAAACGAATACCTCACATGCACGCACATCGCGGGCAGAGTTTTGGATGCGGATGGCAATTTGATCCGAAAATTGGACAAAGGCAAAATTCGGAAAAACTCCTACGTCCCCGGGTTCACCCTGTATCAAGACACCAAATATCGGGCCTTTGAATTAGAGGCCCGCACATTTCCATATCTGGTGGAATACACGTATGAACAGGAATGCAACAGCTTGTTCTTCTGGCCTTCATGGCATCCACAGCAAGATGTCCCGGTCCTAAATTCCACCTACACACTCATTGGACACGACAAAATCGATTACCGAACCCATGCCATTGGGTTGGCGGAATCCCCGACGCGCGAGACCTCATCTGAACGCACTTGGTCGTTGGAACGCATTAAACCGACCGTCCAAGAGCGATCCATGCCTCCCGAAGATCGAATCCAGATGGGGCTTTTTTTCGCGCCCGCAAAATTCCAAATCGGCAAATCCCCCGGCTCGTTTGCATCTTGGGACGCGGTGGCAATGTGGTACAAAGCGCTGGCAAAGGGGCGGTATGACCTGCCGCAAAGTGCCGTGCAGAAAGTGCAAAAGTTGGTGTCCAAAGCCAGCAGTGACCGGCAAAAAGTGGAGATCCTCTACCGCTATCTCCAAGACCAAACGCGGTATGTCGCCATTGAACTGGGCATTGGCGCGTGGCAACCGTATTCGGCAGAATGGGTGTTGAAAAACAAATACGGCGATTGCAAGGACCTCTCCACGTTCATGATCGCCATGCTCAAAGCCTGCGGCATCTCTGCCTATCCAACCCTGATCGGCACGCGCGACCGCGGCGTATTGATTCGGGAGTTTCCCTCCAGTCAGTTCAACCACTGCATCGCATTTGTCCCCCTCAAGCGCGACACGCTCTGGCTGGAATGCACTGCGGATCTCATCGCCGCAGGCCATTTGCCAGCCGTGGACGAGGGATGCGACGTGCTCGTGGTCAAAGAAGACGCAGGAGAAATCATCCGCACGCCGCAGAGTACGAGCCGCGACAACCGCCAAATCAGCGCCATCACCGGTCGTCTCACCTCGCTCGGCACATTCACTTTTTCGGGCGAGCTATCGGGCACGGGTCACGTCGCGACGAAGTTGAGACACAATTTGCACGGCAACAAAGCGGAGGGCCGAAAGCGTTACCTGAGCGGACAGCTCGGCAAATATTTGCCCGTACTGGACTTGGCGACTTACGAGATCGATCATCTGAACGAGGATTTCGATCAACCCCTCGAAGTGCGCCTCAGCGGCACGTCCGGCAAATTCGGCACGCGCAGCGCGAAGAGACTCTTTGTGAATCCCAACATCGTGAACCGCGCCACCCCTAGGGATGTGCCGAGGGAAAAGGAACGCCAATTCGCCGTGTACCATTCCTATCCCTATACGCATATCGACTCCCTATCCATCGACATTCCAGAGGGATACGCCTTGGAAACCGCGCCCGAAACAAAGGAAATCACAATGCCCTTTGGTTCTTTCAAAACCACCTATCGCTTTTCAGATGGCGCGTTGCACCACACCCGAACATTCGCGTTGACAAAAAAACAAATCCCGCTGTCGCAGTACGAAACTTATGTCGCTTTTATGCAGGAGATCGTGAAAGCCGATCAAACCCCTTACGTTTTTGTGTCTAAAAGATGAAAAGACGGGAGACGGAAGACGGAAGACGGAAGACGGAAGACGGAAGACGGAAGACGGAAGACGGAAGACGGGAGACGGAAGACGGAAGACGGAAGACGGAAGACGGAAGAAGCAATCGCAATCGTAGGGACAGGCCCCCGTGCCTGTCCGAAGCTACAAGACGGGAGAGGGCCACAGCCGCAACAAGAGGAATAAGCCATGATTCACATTCCCATTTTACGCGCGGGGAAACCCTATACGAGTTTGAGCGTTCAGGAAGTCGCGCACATCCAAACGCGCGAGCCATTCGTCCGGGTCAGTCAGGCAAACCGGGGGTTGGTCGCCAAAGACCTAAACGCCGCCGCCGCGAACAAACGCGCGCTAGACCGCATGGGCGTTGCCGAACTCATCGCCATCACCCGTCGCGCCGCGCACTTGTTTGCAAACGCGGACTTGCCCCTCGGCGATGGCGTCCAATCGCCCGAAGACTACGTCGAGCAAGTGTCGGGCACGACGGGCATGCCCGAAGTCCTCTGCCGCGCGAACATGGCAAAAATTCAACGCGCCTGCGATGAAATCGAACCCATCTTGGGCGGCCTAACGCGCGGCTTAAACCTCTCGGTGCTCGACGGGGGCTGGTGCGATCAAGATGGCCGCTCCCTCAGTTATATTTGCCAAACCGATGCCCTGGGCGCGATCTTGCCGAGCAACTCGCCTGGGGTACACGCGCTGTGGTTGCCCGCCATCCCGCTCAAAGTGCCCTTGGTTTTGAAACCCGGGCGCGAGGAACCGTGGACGCCCTTCCGCGTCGCACAGGCATTCATCAAAGCCGGTTGCCCGGCCGAAGCCTTTGGGTTTTACCCCACGGATCACGGCGGCGCCACCGAAATCCTATTGCGTTGCGGGCGCGCCATGCTCTTTGGCGGCGGGGCGACGGTCGCGGCGTGGCAAAGCGATCCCCGCGTGGAAATCCACGGGCCGGGGCAGAGCAAAATCATCATCGGCGAAGACGAGATAGACCGCTGGGAAGACCACCTCGACCTCATCGCGGCCTCCA
Organism: Candidatus Latescibacterota bacterium; assembly: GCA_965242535.1. Classification (GTDB taxonomy): domain Bacteria; phylum Latescibacterota; class UBA2968; order UBA2968; family UBA2968; genus VXRD01. The sequence continues at coordinate 702,503 of OZ251458.1, read as the reverse complement.
TCGCCGCAAACGGCGGTCGCTCCTGCATCAATGCGTCCGGCGTGTGGGTGCCCGCCCGCGGTCGAGAACTCGCCGAAGCACTCGCCGAGCGACTCGCGACCATCCTCGCCCGGCCCTTAGACGATCCCGACGCGCAAATCGCCGCCTTCACCAATCCCGCGTTCGCAGAGCAAATATCAGGTGCCATAGACATCCACCTCAAAACCCCGGGCGCGGAAGACCTCACACAAAAATTGCGCGGCGACCGCCTCGTGGAAATCGGCGGCTTGAAATTTTTGAATCCCACCGTTATCCGGTGCGAGGATGCGGCACACCCCTTGGCGAATACCGAATACCTGTTCCCCTTTGCGAGCGTGGTGGAAGTCCCGCAATCGGCAATGTTGGACAAAATCGGGCCGAGCCTCGTGGTGACCGCGTTGACAGAAGACCGCGCGTTGATCGACGACTTGCTCGCGTCCCCCCATGTCGAACGCCTCAATGTGGGCGCCATCCCCACGCATCAACTCTCGTGGGATCAGCCCCATGAAGGCAATTTATTCGAACACCTGTACCGCCAGCGCGCCCTGCAATGGGCCAGGCGGGCCGGATAGAAAGAGCGTCCGCCTTGCACACGGCCTTTGACTTTCATCCCACAACGCGCGTGGTCTTTGGCGAGGGAACCCTCGCGCAACTCGGGCAACGCGCAAAAGAACTGGGCGGCAGCCGCATCCTACTCGTCACGGACCCGGGCATTGTGCGCGCTGGGTTTGTGGATCGCGCACTCGAGTCGCTCCAAAGCGCGTCCCTCGCGTGTTGCGCGTTCGACGGCGCGGGTGAAAACCCGACCGCGCAACACGTCTCGGCGGGCGTGGCGTTTGCAAAAGCGCGGGGCGCTATCGACTGCATCATCGGCTTGGGCGGCGGCAGCGCGATGGACTGCGCCAAGGGCATCAACTTCATCCTCACCAACGGCGGGCAAATGGCGGATTACCGCGGCATGGGACACGCGCCCGCGCCCATGTTGCCGTCTATCGGCATCCCGACCACCGCGGGCACCGGAAGCGAAGCGCAATCCTACGCCCTGATCGCCGATGCCGACACCCATGTCAAAATGGCTTGTGGCGACCTCAAAGCGCGATTCAAAACCGTCATCCTCGACCCATCCCTCATCGAAAGCGTGCCGAGACGCGTCGCCGCCGCAACGGGTATCGACGCCATAGCCCACGCCATCGAAAGCTATGTCTCCACGCGGCGCAACGCCATCTCGGTTATGTTCGCGCAAAAAGCGTGGCGCCTGCTCTCTCGGAGCTTTGAGCGCGTGCTCGCCCATCCGTCCGACAGCGCGGCGCGGAGCAACATGTTATTGGGGGCGCATTTTGCAGGCGCGGCCATCGAAAACGCCATGTTGGGCGCGGCGCATGCATGCGCCAATCCCCTAACCGCGCATTTCGGCATCCCCCACGGCGTCGCCGTGGGCCTCATGCTGCCCGCGGTCATCCGATTCAACGGGGAAACCCAAGGCGCGCGCTATCGCGGCCTGTGCGAAAATCCCGACGCCCTCGCGCAAAAAATCATCGCCCTAAAAGACCGCGCCGATCTCCCACATCGCCTGCGCGACCTCGGCATCGCCCGCGACCGCCTCCCATCGCTGGCAAAAAACGCAACGGAACAATGGACGGGGGCGTTTAACCCGAGACCGGTTGACGAGCCTGCCTATCTGTCCCTTTACGAATCGGTGTACGAATGAACGCCCTCTCCCGCCTGCATCCGCTATCCGCGATTATTTTTTTGCTCTTATTCGCCCTTCCCCTCCGCGCAGAAGACTGGACGCGGTTTCGCGGGGATGCGCGATCCACAGGCGTTGCACAGGTCGCCTTGCCCGATGACCTGTCGGTTTTGTGGACCGCACAAATCGAATTCGGCATTGAATCCACGGCCGCAATTTGGCAAAACGCGGTCTATGTAGGCGGGTTGGACGAAAAATTTTACGCCTTTGATTTGAACAGCGGCGCGCTGCTGTGGAACTATTCCGCAACGGGCGAAGTCAAAGCATCGCCATTGGTTTTTGACAACGCCGTATTTTTCGGCGATGGCAATGGCGTCTTTCACGCGGTCGATGCCCAAACCGGGAACGGTTTATGGACCTTTCAAACGGATGGGGAAATCATCTCATCGGCCAATGCGACCGAAAATCGCATCCTGTTTGGCTCTTACGATCAGTTCTTGTATTGCCTCGCGCCAAAGGACGGGGCCTTGCTGTGGAAGGTCGAAACCGATGGCTACGTCCACGGCATGCCGGCCATCGCGCAAGCGCGCACCTTCATCGCGGGTTGCGATGGGCTCTTGCGCGTGATCGACATCGCCAGCGGCAAAGAACAATCGCAAATCGCACTCCATGCGTACGTGGCGGCGAGCGTCGCGATAGACAACGCCCGCGCTTATGTGGGCACGTACGGCAACCAAGTGTTGGGCATCGACCTCGTCGCGAAAAAGATCGCGTGGCAATACGAACATCCCCAGCGCAAATTTCCCTACTACGCATCGCCTGCCCTCGCCGCCGATCTCCTCGTCGTTGCGGGCCGCGACAAATTGGTTCACGCCTTGAACCCGGACACGGGCGAAACCGCGTGGACCTACGCCTCTCGATCCCGGTTTGAAGCCTCCCCGGTCATCGCGGGCGGGCGCGTGTTTGCGGCCACCACAGGCGGCAAACTCCTGGCATTAAATCTCCAAACCGGCGAACCCGAATGGGAATTTGTCGCCGGCTCGGGCTTTGTGGCTTCGCCGGCCGTGGCGCGACAACGGCTGATTATCGGCACGACAGATGGCACCTTGTACTGTTTTGGAAAGGCAAAAGAATGAGCGATCAAATCTCGATTCCAGAGCCGGCGACCACCCGCAAGGCTTGGAGGGAAACGGACGTCGGCAGCGTCTTTGTGTCCAATTACCCGCCCTACTCCTTTTGGCGCGATGAAAACACGGCGCGGATCGAAGCGATGTTGCACGCCTCTGACCCCGCGGACAAAGCCATTCCCTTGGGCCTGTACATGCACATTCCATTTTGCCGAAAGCGGTGCAAGTTCTGTTATTTTCGGGTTTATACCGGGCGCAACAGTTCTGAAATTCAAACGTATTTGGACGCCCTGGCCCGCGAAGTCGAAACGTACAGCACCTTGCCGCGCATTGCAGGTCGAAAATTGCACTTCATCTACTTCGGCGGGGGAACGCCGTCTTATATCAGCGTCAAACACCTCAACGCCTTGGTCGCCCGCGTCAAAGCCGCGATGCCGTGGGACGATGCCGAAGAAGTCGCCTTTGAATGCGAGCCGGGCACGTTGTCGCAATCCAAAGTCGAGGCCATCCGCGAAATCGGGGTCACGCGCCTGAGTCTGGGGCTGGAAAGTTTGAACGACGACATCTTGCGAGAAAACGGCCGCGCCCACATCAGCAAGGAAATTTACGCCGCCATGCCGTGGGTCAAAGCGCAGCGATTTCCACAGGTCAACGTGGATCTGATCGCGGGGATGGTCGGGGAAACCCGCGAAACCTGGCGAGACACGGTGCAGCGCACCATCGACCTCGACGCGGACAGCGTGACCATCTACCAGATGGAATTGCCCTTCAACACCGCGTATTCGCAAGCGATCCGCGGGGGCAACGGCGTCCCGGTCGCCAACTGGAAAACCAAGCGAGAATGGCACGATTACGCCATCGAACAATTCGCCGCCGCGGGCTATGAGACCTCCAGCGCGTACACCCTCGTCAAAAAGGGTCGCCCAAACAAATTCATCTATCGGGACGCCCTGTGGCGCAGCGCGGACCTCATCGGCACGGGCGTGGCGTCATTTTCCCACGCGGGCGGCATGCACTTCCAAAACCAGACGCATTGGGATCCCTATCTCGAAACCGCGGGCCAAGGCCAACTGCCGATCAACCGATCTTTTGTGCCCACAGAAGAAGAGCGGTTGGTCAGGGAAATGATCCTGCAACTCAAACTCGGACGCATCGAAACCGCGTATTTTCAAAACAAATTCGGCGTGGATATCCTGCGGCGATTCGGCGCGATCTACCGCGAACTCCGCGATGCGGACCTGCTGTCTTTCGATTCGCAGTCCATCACCCTGAGCCGCCAGGGGCTGTTGCGCGTGGATCAGTTGCTCCCCGAATTTTATCACGAAAAGTACCGCAACTCGCGCTACACTTAATACGAAATTGATTTTCTGGTCCTATGTACATTGGGACACCTCAACGAGTCATTGCTTCGGACAGGCACGGGGGCCTGTCCCTACGATGAACGACTTATCGCAGTCATGTCAAATTACTCGCCTTCATACCCCGCTTCGCGCTTTTGTAAAAATAAAAAAAACGAGGGGAATGGAAGATATTTTGGAAAGGAGAACCGAGAGATGGCTCTGGCGAGAATCTCGATTCAAGTGGATGAAGAAGCCGCGAAAGCATATACCGAAGTGTCGCCCCAAGAGCGACAAAAAATAGAATGCCTCTTGCGCCTTCGCCTTCAAGACCTCACGCTTGGGCCGCGGCGATCTTTGACAGTTGTGATGGATGAAATCGGACGACAGGCAGAAGCGCGCGGGCTGCCCCCAGAACGTTTGGCGTCTTTACTGGATGGCGAAAGGTGTTTCTAACTCAATCCCATAGGAGGATATCATGACGTACCGACATTATTTGTCTATCGCCGTTGCAATTTGTTTTTCGTCTCATCTCGCACACGCGGACTGGCCGCAGTGGTTGGGGCCGGACCGAACGGGGGTTTCATCCGAAACCGGGTTGTTGACGACTTGGGCCGCAGACGGGCCGCCCGTCGTTTGGGAACGCGAACTCGGCGAGGGCTTTTCCGGGATCTCGGTCGCAGATGGGCGGGTCTATACCATGTTCTCCGACCGCGAAAGTGAATTTGCCATCTGCCTCGACGAAGCGACAGGCGCGGAACTCTGGCGGGTTAAAACCGGTGGCAAATTCCATGAACGCCAAGGCGGAAACGGCCCCCGGTCTCAGCCCACTGTGGATGGCGACCAGGTCTTCGTGCTCGGCGCGACGGGCGTGTTGTACGCCCTCAACGCCAGCGATGGCAAAAAATTGTGGCAGGTCGATCTGCGCGACGAATTGGGCAGTCGCATCCCGAGATTCGGGTTTTCGACGTCTCCGCTGGTCGAAAACGACCTCCTGCTCTTGGAAACCGGCGCGCGCCGCGGCACCTTTCTCGCATTGGACAAGGCGACTGGGACGGTCAAATGGGCGTCTCAAGACGACATCGTCTCTTACTCCTCGCCCATCGCCACGACGATTGCGGGCATCCGCCAAGTGGTCTTTGTCTCCGGCGAAGCCGCCGTTGGGCTCTCGCCGACCAATGGCGCGCTCTACTGGCGATTCCCTTGGGCAACGCAGTACGACCTGAACATCGCCACGCCCATTGTCGTGCCCCCAAATCGCATCTTCATTTCCTCGGGCTACGACCACGGCGCGGCCCTCTTGCAACTCGAACCGCGCGGCGAGGGCCTGAACGTCACAAAGGTGTGGGAAAGCCGCGTCATGAAAAACCAGTTCGGCACATCCATCCTCCTCGGCGACTATCTCTATGGGTTTGACGATAAGACCTTAAAATGTATCCACGCCAGCACGGGCGAACAGCAGTGGCGAAAACGGGGGTATGGCAAAGGGTCGCTCATCTACGCGGATGGACATTTGATCATCCTAAGCGACAAAGGCAAACTCGCACTGGCCGAGGCATCGCCCGAAGCCTTCCGCGAAAAGGCCAGCGCGCAAGTCCTATCGGGCACTTGCTGGACCGCCCCCACACTCGCCAACGGCAAATTGTTCATACGCGACATGCACAAAATCGCGTGCCTGAACATCTCGGGCGATTAGATAACTTCCATCGACATGTAGCTTTGACATTCGCGGACAGGCACGGGGTCTGTCTCTGCGGGTGGCAGGATGGGGACTGATCACCGACCACGACTTCAAGGAGATTTCCATGCACCTCCGACACTTCTTCACACTGACCTGCATCCTCTGCTTTTCGACAAACCTCATCTTCGCACAGAACGCAGAAGAACCCACAGAAGAAGAAAGCGAATTGCCCGTCTATGCGGGGGAGGAGATCGTGGTGACGGAGAGCAAGGAAAAAGTCCCCACGGTCAGCACGGTGGCGACCAAAATCCCAGTGCCCATCCGATTGACGCCGGCCAGCATCGGCGTGGTCAATCACGGCTTGTTCGAGCACCAAAGCGGCGTGGTCTTGGGCGACGCGCTGCGAAACATCAGCGGCGTCAACATCCAAACCATCTCTGGCGTCACGGATTTCTTCGTCATCCGCGGATTCGATTCGCTCAGCAGCGGCTTAGTGCTCACCGATGGCGCGTCTGAACCCGAAGCCACGTTTTACCACCTCTACAACTTGGAGCGCGTGGAAGTGCTCAAGGGGCCGGGCGCGTTTTTATACGGGGGCAACCCCCTGTCTGGATCGGTCAACTTGAGCCGCAAACAACCCATCTTTGCAAACGCCCTTCAAGTGGCGGGTTCTTACGGCCCTTACAACACGGGCCGCGGCACCCTAGACGGCAACTGGGCGAATTTGGAACGCGGCGTCGCCCTGCGCGTCAATGCCCTGCGCCAAGTCTCCGACGGGTATCGAGACGACAAAAACAGCGGGTTGTGGGCGATCAACCCGGCCGCGACCTGGCGGCCCAATGCCAACACCACCGCGACCGTCAATTTTGAATACGTCACGAGCAAATACAAACCGGACTCGGGCCTGCCCCTCGTCGCCGGAAGCGTCGCCGAAGTGCCGCGCACGCGGTCTTATCAATCGCCCTTTGACACGTCCGATCAAAAAATTTACCGCGCCCGAGTCGATATTCAATCTCGCCTGTCCAAGCGCGTCACCCTGCGCGACAAATTCTATTACACGGATTTCTCATGGGTATCGAATGGCACCTTGTTCAACGGCGTTTTCCCCAATGCCCAAGGCGGTATGGACATCCTCCGCATCCTCGGGCTCTTAGACGACCGCCAAAAAGTATTGGGCAACCAAGCCGAACTCTTGTTCGCCTTTTCAACCGGGCGCGTTGAACACACCTTGTTGGCCGGGTTGGAACTGATGCAGTGGAAAGACAAATTCACCTTAGACGTGGCCGCGTTGCCCAACATCGACATCGCCGCGCCCACAGAAACCGCGAGTCGTCCGTTTTACATCATCCCCGGCCAATCCCAAGGCGCGGATTCCAAAAGCCTGGTCATCGCGCCCTACATCGTGAACCGCCTGGCCTTTTCGGACCGCGTTCAAGCCTTCCTCGGCGCGCGCTACGACCGCATCGATTACGACGACCCCATCACGGACACGGCGCGAGATTACGATAAACTGAGTCCCATGGCCGGGCTGGTCTTTTCACCGACCGCGGACCTCTCGTTTTACGCCAATGCGGGCAGAGCCTTTGCCCCGCCCTCGAGCCAAGTGCCGGGCCCTCGGCAGACTGAGGAAAGCGCGCAACTTGAAGTGGGCGCGAAAAAATACCTCATGGACAACCGCCTGCACGCCTCCGTCGCGTTTTACAATTTGACCAAAAACAACATCGCCATGCCCGACGACACGGGCGTCACCAAACAAGAGGGCGATCAGCGGTCTCGCGGTGTGGAACTCGAAGTGATGTTGCGTCCGGTGCGAAACTGGCACACCTTTTTGTCCTACGCCTCATCCAATGCCACGCTCACCCGCTTTGCCGAATTCGTCCCCGTGTTCACGCAAACGGGCGTCGTATTTCAACCCACAGATCGATCCGGAAACGCGCCCGCCTTTTCGCCGCGCCACATTCTCAATGTGTGGACCGCCATCGGTTGGGATAACGGCTTGGAATTTGGCCTCGGCGCGCGCTACGTCACCCGCCAGTTCATCGCCGCGGACAATCAGTACCAAATCGGATCCGTCTTGACCTTAGACGCCTCGGCATCGCAGACCTATAAGCAAATGACCTTTCGCATCAACGCCAAAAACCTGACCAACCGAAAATACGAAACGCGCGGCTTTGGCGCAGCCTCGATCCTTCCCGCGGCCCCGTTTGGCCTGTACTGCGCGTTTGAAATCGACATGTGAGAGGCGGGAGGCGGGGAGATGGGAGACGGAAGACGGAAGACGGAAGAGGCGAGAGGCGAGAGGCGGGAGGCGAGAGACGGGGAGGCGGGAGACGGGAGAGGTAAGAGGTAAAAGGCAAGAGGTGTCGTGGTCAGGGGTCAGTTCGTCCTGCAACCATCACCGGTAGGGACAGGCCCCCGTGCCCATCTGTACCAACTAATTCATTATCGGGATATCTTTGCAGTTCCACCGTCCTTCAGAGAAGCCATCGCTAAACATGCGATCCCAAAAATTCATCAATGAAAGCCATCAGGCACAGCGCGCAAGTCCATTTCGCAACCAATATTCATCTTGCAACCCCTTTGCAGGCTGTCTCATGTCGTTCTGCTACAAAAGCGCTTTGCGCTGTGCTAGCCCCTCGGCGCATGAGAGCGGCATTTTTTGCTTACTTTTTGTTGCTGTTGACAAAAAGTAAGTCGCCGCACGCCGTAGGCACAGGCGTAGCCAACGCATCGAAGGCAACCAATGATGCTTTCGGACCAAACGCTTTAGACAAGCGAGCCCCATCGGTTTGGTATCATTTAATTTACAGAGTATTTAGTTGGTACAAATGGCCCCCGTGCCTGTCCGAATACGCGAAAGCAATCAGGCCCATCCAACGCTGACCATGTGCTTTGCTGTGCTGACCGCCAGTAATCGCGCGCAACAAAGAGAGGACGAGATGCCTGAAAAGACGACAACGCGCTTCCTCATTCGGGGCGACATTCGCAAACTGAGCACGCGAGAAAAACATCTCCTCAAAAAAATAAAAAAAATCCGCAACGCCATTGGGCCTGTGGAGATAAATTCTGGCAAGGTCTTGAGGCGATTCAATGAGCGATGAAAGATATGTTCTCGATGCTTCTGTTGCCGCGAAGAGGTTCTTAGACGACGAAGATGCCGTAGATATTGCCGAGGCGTTTCTCATTCGCTTCTTAGAAGCCATCTAAAAACTCGGACCGCCATTGAGAGAGCCACAAAAGCATTCGCTTTTCGCAGGTCAAAACCCTACCTATCGCAAAATAGGATGCCTTGATTCCCCCCTTCCTCGCAGGAAGGGGGGCTAGGGGGGTAGGTCCCAATAATTTTTAGATGGCTTCTTAGCCAAAGAGATCGTTTTTTTCGCGCCACATATTACATGACATTTCCCATGCATTCAGAAAGCGAAATCACATCTCGACACGCGCTTTGCGACGCGCAGTTGGAACGCTTGCGAAAGCTGCTGTCCGCTGTCTTGGCGGACAATGCGTTTTACCGCGAAAAGCTCCATCGGGCGGGCATTCGGCGGGCCGAGGACATTCAAACGCTCGCGGATTACCGATTGCTCCCCTTCACGACCAAAGCGGAATTGTCCGCGGATCAAGCCGCGCATCCCCCCTACGGCAGCAACCTAACGTTCTCGCTGGATCGCTACATTCGCCTCCATCAAACATCGGGCACCACGGGGTCGCCCTTGTGCTGGCTGGATACGGAAGAAAGTTGGGACTGGTTTGCGCGCTGTTGGGCAAAGGTGTATCGAGGAGCGGGCGTAACGGCAAATGACAACCTGTTTTTTGCCTTTTCTTTTGGCCCTTTCATCGGATTTTGGACCGCCCTCGAAGCCGCCCGTTCCATCGGCGCGATGGCGATCTCGGGCGGGGCCATGTCCTCCATCCAACGCCTGCAAGCGATTCGGGATCACGGCGCCACCGTGCTCATCTCCACGCCCACCTATGCCCTGCATCTCTCGGAAGTGGCCCGCGCCGAAGGCATCGACATTGCCGACAGCCGCATTCACACCACCATTCACGCGGGCGAACCGGGCGCGGGATTGCCCGCCACCAAAGCGCGCATCGAGCGGGCATGGGGCGCGCGGTGTTACGACCACGCAGGGGCCACAGAAGTCGGCGCGTGGGGGTTTGAATGCGCGCATCAAAAGGGCATGCACGTCAACGAAGCCGAATTTATTTGCGAAGTGATCGCCCCGGATACGGGCGAACCCGCGCTTGAAGGCGAACTCGTGCTCACCAATTTGGGGCGCGTTGGCATGCCCGTCATCCGCTATCGCACGGGGGATCGCGTCAAACTGAACCCCGAACCCTGCGCTTGTGGCTCTGTTTTCTCGCGTCTGATGGGCGGCGTGATCGGCCGCATCGACGACGCCGCGATCATCCGAGGCGTCAATGTCTATCCCAGCGCGATAGAAAATATCGTGCGGAGTTTTCCCGAAGTCACGGAATTTGCCGTGGATATCTATCGCCGCAGCGAAATGGACGACATGGAAATCCGCTTGGAACTCAACGGCGGGCCAAAGGGGCCGGTTGTCGATGCCATCGCCAAAGAAGTGCGCCACATCTTGGGCATTCGCGCCTGCGTTCAAACCGTACCGCACAACACCCTCCCGCGCTTCGAGCTCAAAGCGAGGCGATTCAAAGATCACAGAAAGGCGGGGAGACGGGAGACGGGAGACGGGAGAGGGAAGGCGGAAGGGGGGAAGGCGGAAAGCGGGGAGACGGGAGACGGGAGAGGGGAGAGGGGTAGAACTGCGGTGCCTCATCAATCGTAGGGATAGGCCCCTGTGCCTGTCCTCAGTCAGCGGTCAGCAGAACGATGAGCTGACCACCTGTAAGCTCCCAACCCTTCAGGGCGGGGATATAAGAGCGAACTGCTTTCGTCCCAAAACTATTTCAGGGCTGTCTCGGTTTTTCTGCAACTTTCTGCTGTCCCCTGTGGACAAAGCGTTGCTTTGGGGTCAACCACTGGCGGGTTTTTCTTTAGGAGATGTGCCATGGGCTACAAGACATGCAAATTTAAGTTGTATGACAACAAGCATCGCGATTTTGATGTTGAAAGTGTCCAGACGGTCGTCGTCAAGCGCGACCCGCGTCGGGGATTTGTGGCTGTGCATCACGGCAAAGTTTGATAGCCGTCCAAAGGTCATGGTTAAGACGGGTAAAACCGCAGGGTTTGACTTTGGGCTGAAAACCTATCTGACCGTCTCGGATGGCACAGCGCACGAATCGCCATTGTTTTTTAAGCATCACGCGCTTGCGCTTGTGGTTGGACATGTGACCGCGATTTGCACGCCGCGCAAAACATTCACAAGGTCGGGAAGACGACCTTTGCAGGAGAGACCGTAAGACGCCTGTCCGCATGAAGGTGCCGTCTTGTCGATCGCACAACCTACGCTGAAGTGATCCTGAAGCCCCGATGCTTCAGTGCGGAGTTCTTCACAACTTTCCCAACTTTGATACGGGGAGCGGATTGAATTATTTTTTGGCGCGAAAGGGGAGTGATAGCATTTTGCCTATGCTTTCGCGCAACGGACTAAGCTTATGACCAACAATAATTTACATCGCAGTCTTTTCTCACACTTTTCGAGCGGATTGAGGCAAAGGAAGGAGGTTCGCGCATCCGCTTGTGTAACCTTATGCGGTTCTGCTGGTTACAACAACCAGCATCTCCCCTTACATCAGTGAGGGGAGCGGATTGAAACTTTTCAATCCGAGATATCTTTGATAATTTCAATTATCTCCCCTTACATCAGTGAGGGGAGCGGATTGAAACACGGTTCGGAATATCCCGCCCTATCCCCTTTTCCATTCCCGAATCTCCCCTTACATCAGTGAGGGGAGCGGATTGAAACCGGCCTGCCGGTTTCGCTCGCCGGAAACGAACCGATCTCCCCTTACATCAGTGAGGGGAGCGGATTGAAACACGGTTTCCATTCCCGATAATCCCTTACCGATTCAAATCTCCCCTTACATCAGTGAGGGGAGCGGATTGAAACAATTCGATTTGGCCGACCGCGTGTTACGGCGCGCGAATCTCCCCTTACATCAGTGAGGGGAGCGGATTGAAACGGCCAACAGGCGCGGTCGGGCGCCGCGGCGAACTGATCTCCCCTTACATCAGTGAGGGGAGCGGATTGAAACGTTCATCGCGACGGAAATCGCGATGGAAAACTCGATCTCCCCTTACATCAGTGAGGGGAGCGGATTGAAACCTACTGGATGAGGGCGCGCGCCGTAACACGCGGTCGATCTCCCCTTACATCAGTGAGGGGAGCGGATTGAAACCGTCAGGGTTGTGTGGAAATTGCAAATAGTTCAAGAATCTCCCCTTACATCAGTGAGGGGAGCGGATTGAAACCAAGATATACAAAGTCTCCCACTCCCAGGTGTATATCTCCCCTTACATCAGTGAGGGGAGCGGATTGAAACGATTAGGGCGCGGGTATCGCTCGCTCGTATCCGTGATCTCCCCTTACATCAGTGAGGGGAGCGGATTGAAACCTACTGGATGAGGGCGCGCGCCGTAACACGCGGTCATCTCCCCTTACATCAGTGAGGGGAGCGGATTGAAACATCACACGATCGGGGCAGCTCGAATCGGCATGGGAATCTCCCCTTACATCAGTGAGGGGAGCGGATTGAAACCCTCGAATTGAGGCGCGGGATAGGCGCGGTCGGCCAATCTCCCCTTACATCAGTGAGGGGAGCGGATTGAAACGATTAGGGCGCGGGTATCGCTCGCTCGTATCCGTGGGGATCTCCCCTTACATCAGTGAGGGGAGCGGATTGAAACCAAGGTACGGAAATCTGGGCTAAACTTTCCGAATAATCTCCCCTTACATCAGTGAGGGGAGCGGATTGAAACGATCAGGCGCGGTCGATGCGAGCGAGGCGAGAGGCATCTCCCCTTACATCAGTGAGGGGAGCGGATTGAAACCTACTGGATGAGGGCGCGCGCCGTAACACGCGGTCGATCTCCCCTTACATCAGTGAGGGGAGCGGATTGAAACACCGTTGACTACCTCTTTGAGCCTGCCCCCAAAGCCAATCTCCCCTTACATCAGTGAGGGGAGCGGATTGAAACTCGGCCCCGATCACCTCTTCCCCATATCGCTCAAATCTCCCCTTACATCAGTGAGGGGAGCGGATTGAAACCTACTGGATGAGGGCGCGCGCCGTAACACGCGGTCGATCTCCCCTTACATCAGTGAGGGGAGCGGATTGAAACCTTTCGGGATCTCGGGGTGGGTGTGGGCGTGGTAATCTCCCCTTACATCAGTGAGGGGAGCGGATTGAAACGCTTCTCGACGATGCAAACCTTTTTATAGATTTTTATCTCCCCTTACATCAGTGAGGGGAGCGGATTGAAACTCGTCCGTCTGGCGCTCGATGCGCTTCAGGTCATATCTCCCCTTACATCAGTGAGGGGAGCGGATTGAAACAATTCGATTTGGCCGACCGCGTGTTACGGCGCGCATCTCCCCTTACATCAGTGAGGGGAGCGGATTGAAACTCCGGAGATGCACGCCAGACGATTTCGACCGGAAATCTCCCCTTACATCAGTGAGGGGAGCGGATTGAAACAAACGCGCGTTGTCCGATCATCCGATTAAGCGCCGGAATCTCCCCTTACATCAGTGAGGGGAGCGGATTGAAACGAAAATTCGTACGTGAGTGCCTTTTTTTGTCGAAATCTCCCCTTACATCAGTGAGGGGAGCGGATTGAAACTTTTTACCGGGCCGACCGGATGTGGAAAATCGACGATCTCCCCTTACATCAGTGAGGGGAGCGGATTGAAACGAATTTTCTTATCTAGTTCAATTATGATGCGCGCGGAATCTCCCCTTACATCAGTGAGGGGAGCGGATTGAAACCTTGATGCCGCTGGGCTTGGGCCGCGTGCCCATGGATCTCCCCTTACATCAGTGAGGGGAGCGGATTGAAACTCGTTGGCGCGCGAAAGCAGTTGGCCGATCTCCTCGCATCTCCCCTTACATCAGTGAGGGGAGCGGATTGAAACCGTGAGTCCGGCCGCGGGCAAATCAAAGTCGAGCAAATCTCCCCTTACATCAGTGAGGGGAGCGGATTGAAACACATCTTCGTATTTCACGAACGTTTGCCCCGGGCATCTCCCCTTACATCAGTGAGGGGAGCGGATTGAAACCTCGATCGAATTGATGCGGTAGCCGACGACAGCGATCTCCCCTTACATCAGTGAGGGGAGCGGATTGAAACTAGCTCTGTTCAATGCCGTATCGCTGCGCGCTCTGATCTCCCCTTACATCAGTGAGGGGAGCGGATTGAAACTTTTTAGTGGTTTGAGTAAATTAAATTTCGGTTGAATCTCCCCTTACATCAGTGAGGGGAGCGGATTGAAACGCATGTCATTTCTCCACACTCCTCGCACTCGAGGATCTCCCCTTACATCAGTGAGGGGAGCGGATTGAAACTTTTGCGGTTCGGGCCGTGTGGATTTTTTCCATGATATCTCCCCTTACATCAGTGAGGGGAGCGGATTGAAACTGCCGACGGGTCCTCGCTTTGGCTGCCGGCCGATTCGATCTCCCCTTACATCAGTGAGGGGAGCGGATTGAAACCGCTCACGCCAGAAGATGCCCGCGTGATCGCCCGATCTCCCCTTACATCAGTGAGGGGAGCGGATTGAAACACCGTTGCCGGTGCCGCGGTTTGAGACTATAAACGTGATCTCCCCTTACATCAGTGAGGGGAGCGGATTGAAACCCAATCTCCCGGATGGGATTCGCGGAATCCAGGAATCTCCCCTTACATCAGTGAGGGGAGCGGATTGAAACACTCGGCCCCCCGATGCCGAGGTGATGCGGATCATATCTCCCCTTACATCAGTGAGGGGAGCGGATTGAAACCCTGCAACAGAGTGCGAAGATCCCCTGCCCGACCAATCTCCCCTTACATCAGTGAGGGGAGCGGATTGAAACCCCACGAATAAAATGCCGCGGCAGCTCAGTGACATATCTCCCCTTACATCAGTGAGGGGAGCGGATTGAAACCTACTGGATGAGGGCGCGCGCCGTAACACGCGGTCATCTCCCCTTACATCAGTGAGGGGAGCGGATTGAAACAAGATTCCTGCGTGGGCCCGCAGCGCCCTTAGCCGCATCTCCCCTTACATCAGTGAGGGGAGCGGATTGAAACGGCCAAATCGAATTGACCGCGGCGAATGGGCGCGGGTATCTCCCCTTACATCAGTGAGGGGAGCGGATTGAAACCTACTGGATGAGGGCGCGCGCCGTAACACGCGGTCGATCTCCCCTTACATCAGTGAGGGGAGCGGATTGAAACGATCAGGCGCGGTCGATGCGAGCGAGGCGAGAGGCATCTCCCCTTACATCAGTGAGGGGAGCGGATTGAAACATTTCGGTATTCGTGAGGTACCCCTGAAGATCCGACATCTCCCCTTACATCAGTGAGGGGAGCGGATTGAAACGTCGGTGCCGGCCACCAGCGCACCATCATCCTTATCTCCCCTTACATCAGTGAGGGGAGCGGATTGAAACAGCCACCCGGCGAGGAAAAAGGCTCGCTTTTGCGCATCTCCCCTTACATCAGTGAGGGGAGCGGATTGAAACGAGCATGCCTTCCTGAGAGCACTCGACGGGCTTTCGATCTCCCCTTACATCAGTGAGGGGAGCGGATTGAAACTTTTGGATCTCGGCCCCCGGCCCCCGATTGATTTCTATCTCCCCTTACATCAGTGAGGGGAGCGGATTGAAACCGCCCAACTCGAGCGCGACATCCGGCAGGAGCAGGATCTCCCCTTACATCAGTGAGGGGAGCGGATTGAAACTATCATCCTCTGATATTCAATCTATCATCGATCTAAATCTCCCCTTACATCAGTGAGGGGAGCGGATTGAAACCATGAGCGAGTTGAAGAGCGGCGCGAACTTTCCGAATCTCCCCTTACATCAGTGAGGGGAGCGGATTGAAACCCCGAAGCCGGCGGAGTACATCCGCTACACGGATGAATCTCCCCTTACATCAGTGAGGGGAGCGGATTGAAACTCTTCTTCTTTCCAAACTTCACATCTTTCATTCCCTATCTCCCCTTACATCAGTGAGGGGAGCGGATTGAAACATCCGTCACGCGCGCGGTTTCTCGGATACGCTCCTATCTCCCCTTACATCAGTGAGGGGAGCGGATTGAAACGTGGGATGTGGACGAAGCGTAAGGTGAAAAGCGTATCTCCCCTTACATCAGTGAGGGGAGCGGATTGAAACAGTTCGCGGGGAACTGGTGTGAGATGCCCCGCGGGATCTCCCCTTACATCAGTGAGGGGAGCGGATTGAAACGACCGCCCGCGCCTATCCCGCGCCCTTACTGCATACATCTCCCCTTACATCAGTGAGGGGAGCGGATTGAAACATCGCATGGATCGCGCGCGCGCGCATGGTTTCCTATCTCCCCTTACATCAGTGAGGGGAGCGGATTGAAACGCCCCTGGAGGTCAAGATCCGATCCTTTTTAATGTATCTCCCCTTACATCAGTGAGGGGAGCGGATTGAAACATTCTTATCCGCCAAGGGAAATCACCTCCTTGCAAATCTCCCCTTACATCAGTGAGGGGAGCGGATTGAAACTCGATTACAAGCAAAGCGCTCGCATGACCATTACCATCTCCCCTTACATCAGTGAGGGGAGCGGATTGAAACTCAAGTAACGGCGGTTGATAATTATCAATGAGGAATCTCCCCTTACATCAGTGAGGGGAGCGGATTGAAACATGCTGTTGGCCGTGCTATGGGTATGTCTCGATTAATCTCCCCTTACATCAGTGAGGGGAGCGGATTGAAACAGATCCAAGACCTGATGGTTTACCTTCCTCGAAAATCTCCCCTTACATCAGTGAGGGGAGCGGATTGAAACGCCTCAGGGCTACAATGAGATTTGGTCGCGCTATTATCTCCCCTTACATCAGTGAGGGGAGCGGATTGAAACTGCCGGCTGGCTCTACATGTCCTAATCGTGGTCGGATCTCCCCTTACATCAGTGAGGGGAGCGGATTGAAACTTCATGTCGACGAGCGCGAGGTTACGGTTCAGTCTATCTCCCCTTACATCAGTGAGGGGAGCGGATTGAAACTCGCGTGGTAGTGCTTGATGTACGCGTCCAAAAAGATCTCCCCTTACATCAGTGAGGGGAGCGGATTGAAACTATCCGGCATGTCGATGCCGAGATCGCCCGAATCAAATCTCCCCTTACATCAGTGAGGGGAGCGGATTGAAACCGAGTACCCCAAGCCATCGCCGAATCCATCCGCGCAATCTCCCCTTACATCAGTGAGGGGAGCGGATTGAAACTCTACTTGGTCAAGTATGTTTCCAAAGCCTATTTAATCTCCCCTTACATCAGTGAGGGGAGCGGATTGAAACTCGGCCAGCAAAGTGGAGTTGGATATTACCCTTCTATCTCCCCTTACATCAGTGAGGGGAGCGGATTGAAACAGTTTCCATCGACGACAACGGCCACACCGGACATTATCTCCCCTTACATCAGTGAGGGGAGCGGATTGAAACTCCAAAGATGAAATTGTAGAAGGTGTTGAAACCGCATCTCCCCTTACATCAGTGAGGGGAGCGGATTGAAACCTACCACTGGTTCTGGCCGTCTCCCCCGCGCGATCATCTCCCCTTACATCAGTGAGGGGAGCGGATTGAAACTCTGATCTGTACAGGGAAGCGAGAAACTCGAACTTATCTCCCCTTACATCAGTGAGGGGAGCGGATTGAAACTTTTGAAATCGATCCCCACAGATTCACAGCCATCAATCTCCCCTTACATCAGTGAGGGGAGCGGATTGAAACTTGTTACAGCGGGCCTTGGCACCGCTCTTCTGGCGATCTCCCCTTACATCAGTGAGGGGAGCGGATTGAAACTTTTACTTCGAGTCCGTAGCTTCGGAAGTCGCCGATCTCCCCTTACATCAGTGAGGGGAGCGGATTGAAACCCTGTGAGGTCATAGCGTTGTCCGGCGAAAAAGTAGATCTCCCCTTACATCAGTGAGGGGAGCGGATTGAAACGATGTCCTGGCCCGGCAACCGGCCCGCATCCTGTGATCTCCCCTTACATCAGTGAGGGGAGCGGATTGAAACACCTACCAGGCGAGCAACTTGCGCTACACCAGCACCCATCTCCCCTTACATCAGTGAGGGGAGCGGATTGAAACCCCTTGTATGTGCGGTCGACCCAAGATGCCTTTGGCGAATCTCCCCTTACATCAGTGAGGGGAGCGGATTGAAACGAATGCGTCGGGGTCGTCGTTGCCGCAGGTGCAGATCTCCCCTTACATCAGTGAGGGGAGCGGATTGAAACCCGGATATCCGGGCTTTCATGTGCGAAACTATTCGATCTCCCCTTACATCAGTGAGGGGAGCGGATTGAAACATTGCCGACCATACGGGGACCCAGCGCACGCCTAATCTCCCCTTACATCAGTGAGGGGAGCGGATTGAAACGTCGAACGCCCGCCAGTCGCTCATGGGGAATGAGATCTCCCCTTACATCAGTGAGGGGAGCGGATTGAAACCATTTGATGAATATCATTGGAGTGCGCCGCCTCAAATCTCCCCTTACATCAGTGAGGGGAGCGGATTGAAACGTGAGAGTTCTCGGATATGCTGAATCTCGGAATGTGATCTCCCCTTACATCAGTGAGGGGAGCGGATTGAAACTTTGGTTACTGCTTTACTGTCTCCGGCCCCGACGCGGATCTCCCCTTACATCAGTGAGGGGAGCGGATTGAAACTTAAGGTGCGCAACCTCATAGCCAAACTTCCGGTCATCTCCCCTTACATCAGTGAGGGGAGCGGATTGAAACCTCAAGTTGATCTTGCAGGAAAAGCAAATTCTCATATCTCCCCTTACATCAGTGAGGGGAGCGGATTGAAACACAGCGACAAATGAACTCCTCTGGAGCAAAGTAATAAATCTCCCCTTACATCAGTGAGGGGAGCGGATTGAAACAATGCTGAGAATGAGCAATTGCTTTTCCTGCAAGAATCTCCCCTTACATCAGTGAGGGGAGCGGATTGAAACCGAGTCGTATGAGGCTTTTACAGGTGGCCGACCCTATCTCCCCTTACATCAGTGAGGGGAGCGGATTGAAACGCGCCGACGGCAGCACCACCAGCCATGGTGGTAAGGAATCTCCCCTTACATCAGTGAGGGGAGCGGATTGAAACGATGCCAAGTATTCTTACGCGCAGGACAACCCCCAGATCTCCCCTTACATCAGTGAGGGGAGCGGATTGAAACTCGATATGTGCTGGCGCGTGCAGCCGAGCCGCTCGATCTCCCCTTACATCAGTGAGGGGAGCGGATTGAAACACGTCGAGGTAGCCGACCACATCCTGAAGCGGAGATCTCCCCTTACATCAGTGAGGGGAGCGGATTGAAACCTGATTCCCGAAAGAACGCGCCAGCGATGAAGGAGAATCTCCCCTTACATCAGTGAGGGGAGCGGATTGAAACATGTCGTCGGTTTCCGGGGTCACGATCACCGAGAAATCTCCCCTTACATCAGTGAGGGGAGCGGATTGAAACGTCGAAGTCGAGGCCGGGCGCGCCGAGGTCTTCGAAATCTCCCCTTACATCAGTGAGGGGAGCGGATTGAAACGCGAATGTGGTTCGGTGCAGATGGCAAGTGGAAGATCATCTCCCCTTACATCAGTGAGGGGAGCGGATTGAAACTTCGAGCGGGCCCTCGACGCGCGCGGCCACATCGAATCTCCCCTTACATCAGTGAGGGGAGCGGATTGAAACTTTTTTTCAGCGCGAGAGGCCATAGATTTCTTCCATCTCCCCTTACATCAGTGAGGGGAGCGGATTGAAACTTGAGGTGGTGGCGGCGGGCCTGCTTATCTGCCACGCGGATCTCCCCTTACATCAGTGAGGGGAGCGGATTGAAACGGCACATCCGGCGCACCGCGGCGATACTGGGCATATCTCCCCTTACATCAGTGAGGGGAGCGGATTGAAACTGAATTTCCACGATCCGATGCTCGATTTCCCGCACCTATCTCCCCTTACATCAGTGAGGGGAGCGGATTGAAACCCATTTCCGTCGAAAGAATCGCCTCGGCCCGATGCATCTCCCCTTACATCAGTGAGGGGAGCGGATTGAAACGATTCCCCTCGACGAGCCACTCGTCCGACGAACCATCTCCCCTTACATCAGTGAGGGGAGCGGATTGAAACCTCCTCCACCCCGATCTTTCCGTTCGCATCGCAGGCATCTCCCCTTACATCAGTGAGGGGAGCGGATTGAAACATGCCCTCTCCGCCTGTTTCGCTGCGCGCCGGTACATCTCCCCTTACATCAGTGAGGGGAGCGGATTGAAACACACACGCCGTGAAATTCCTCGTCGAAGTCATGCACATCTCCCCTTACATCAGTGAGGGGAGCGGATTGAAACTTTGAGTTCAAACACACTGTCGCGATCAACGCACGTATCTCCCCTTACATCAGTGAGGGGAGCGGATTGAAACCTGACTGGCCGCGGAACTAACAAAAAAAAAGCGCATCTCCCCTTACATCAGTGAGGGGAGCGGATTGAAACACCGGTTGGCGAAACGCTACAACCAAAACCCCAACCTATCTCCCCTTACATCAGTGAGGGGAGCGGATTGAAACCCTCAAGCTTCACGGCACGGACGAGGAGCGCGCCGATCTCCCCTTACATCAGTGAGGGGAGCGGATTGAAACCCGTAATTCCTCGCTCCCATGCTGCGACGGTATTATCTCCCCTTACATCAGTGAGGGGAGCGGATTGAAACATTTTTTTCAACATCATCATTCGATGATGGGAGGGGCATCTCCCCTTACATCAGTGAGGGGAGCGGATTGAAACGCTGGTGGTGCCGCTGTCGGCGCGACTTTCCTCGACATCTCCCCTTACATCAGTGAGGGGAGCGGATTGAAACTCTTCGCACTTTGTTGCAAAGCGAACGAGGATGATATCTCCCCTTACATCAGTGAGGGGAGCGGATTGAAACTTGCGCGACGGGAAAAACGAACTACCCGCATCTGTAATCTCCCCTTACATCAGTGAGGGGAGCGGATTGAAACCGGCTGCGGATTTTCCACTTCCGAAAAGCGAGGTGAATCTCCCCTTACATCAGTGAGGGGAGCGGATTGAAACTTCGCTTCGGGCCGAGCTCGCCCAGCTCGAGCGGATCTCCCCTTACATCAGTGAGGGGAGCGGATTGAAACCCCGTAATCCCCTCGGCATCGGCGCGCTGGGCGAATCTCCCCTTACATCAGTGAGGGGAGCGGATTGAAACACGAGCATGTTCAGATTTTCTCCTCCAACGAGAAAATCTCCCCTTACATCAGTGAGGGGAGCGGATTGAAACTCGTATCGGGCGGTATTTCGTACAGTTCAATTCCATCTCCCCTTACATCAGTGAGGGGAGCGGATTGAAACAACGCGACAGACAACCCCAACCTGCCCCTCTCTGTGAATCTCCCCTTACATCAGTGAGGGGAGCGGATTGAAACTGGTATTACCCATCCAACCGCGGACGGTCTCGGCGATCTCCCCTTACATCAGTGAGGGGAGCGGATTGAAACTCGCCCCGGCATTTCGAAAAGCAGTGCAGCAGGGGCGATCTCCCCTTACATCAGTGAGGGGAGCGGATTGAAACTTCGAAACGCGTAGGATATGAATAAATATTCAGAATATCTCCCCTTACATCAGTGAGGGGAGCGGATTGAAACTGCACCACCCCTTCCTCATCGAAATCGAAGGGGAATCTCCCCTTACATCAGTGAGGGGAGCGGATTGAAACCGCGCCCACGGCGCTTAAACCCGCGCCTCGCGCTGATCTCCCCTTACATCAGTGAGGGGAGCGGATTGAAACCGACGGAGACATCCAGCAGCCGAGCGGCGATCTCTTATCTCCCCTTACATCAGTGAGGGGAGCGGATTGAAACCGCACGCTGGTCGCCGACGATTGGCTTCGTCCCAATATCTCCCCTTACATCAGTGAGGGGAGCGGATTGAAACATTGAGCCGTGGGGCTGGTGAGGCGCGGTCGGCGCATCTCCCCTTACATCAGTGAGGGGAGCGGATTGAAACTTCCTGACTCGCGCAAACGCATGTCCCGATCCCCACCGATCTCCCCTTACATCAGTGAGGGGAGCGGATTGAAACAAGGTACGTGGGGTTGTCATCGCGGAACTGGGGGGGATCTCCCCTTACATCAGTGAGGGGAGCGGATTGAAACCCTCGCTCGCTCGCTTCGAAGCGAGCCGCCGCGGTCATCTCCCCTTACATCAGTGAGGGGAGCGGATTGAAACTTCACCGACGCGAAGCAATATCCTCTCTGGTATGATCTCCCCTTACATCAGTGAGGGGAGCGGATTGAAACTGATTGAGGATCCGAAGGACCCCGACCATGCTTTTTATCTCCCCTTACATCAGTGAGGGGAGCGGATTGAAACGGAGCCGAAAATCACGATCGGAAAGGGATCGTGTATCTCCCCTTACATCAGTGAGGGGAGCGGATTGAAACTGATACGCTCGCCGTCCGAGCGGGGTCGACCGGTCCATCTCCCCTTACATCAGTGAGGGGAGCGGATTGAAACAATTTTTTGCGAGCGATGCGTATTACGGCGTGCGATCTCCCCTTACATCAGTGAGGGGAGCGGATTGAAACTATCGAAGGGCCCACTCGATGGTGGTCGCCCCGTCGATCTCCCCTTACATCAGTGAGGGGAGCGGATTGAAACCCCAAATTTTGCCTGGCCGCCGTTCCCAAATTTTATCTCCCCTTACATCAGTGAGGGGAGCGGATTGAAACACCGCCGAAAAACTCGCCGCTTCGGTCCGAAGCCTGATCTCCCCTTACATCAGTGAGGGGAGCGGATTGAAACCCGGCGGTGTATTTCTTGGTCAAAAAATCCAAATTATCTCCCCTTACATCAGTGAGGGGAGCGGATTGAAACACTCGCCGCCGCCGACCGCCCGGCGAAGGCGGGCGAATCTCCCCTTACATCAGTGAGGGGAGCGGATTGAAACAGTTCGCGGGGAACTGGTAGTGATGCCCCGCGGGACATCTCCCCTTACATCAGTGAGGGGAGCGGATTGAAACTTTCGATTTGCGTGATCATCAAATCGGCCTGCTCCATCTCCCCTTACATCAGTGAGGGGAGCGGATTGAAACACCCCATCGGTTTTTCTTCGGTACTGAACCGCGAAATCTCCCCTTACATCAGTGAGGGGAGCGGATTGAAACTCACAAACGCGAGCAGGTGCGGGGATTTCGACCCATCTCCCCTTACATCAGTGAGGGGAGCGGATTGAAACCTTCCGGAAAGCGGTGCAGGCCGGGCACTACAAAAATCTCCCCTTACATCAGTGAGGGGAGCGGATTGAAACACCATCGACTACCTCTTTGAGCCTGCCCCCGAAAATCTCCCCTTACATCAGTGAGGGGAGCGGATTGAAACGCGAAAGTTCTCGGACGAACTGAATATCCGAGTGAAGATCTCCCCTTACATCAGTGAGGGGAGCGGATTGAAACATGATCGCCCGATCGCGCAACGCAACCGGCCCCTATCTCCCCTTACATCAGTGAGGGGAGCGGATTGAAACATAGGATGGCCGCTTCGATCTCGGCGACCATCTCTATCTCCCCTTACATCAGTGAGGGGAGCGGATTGAAACTCGCTGCCCACAACCTCATACCCATATCGCTCAAAATCTCCCCTTACATCAGTGAGGGGAGCGGATTGAAACAACTTGAGGAGGCAAACCCTCAAAAGTAAATTTTTATCTCCCCTTACATCAGTGAGGGGAGCGGATTGAAACTTCGATCAGGCGGCCGCGGGGGTATTCCGCGGCCATCTCCCCTTACATCAGTGAGGGGAGCGGATTGAAACTTTTTCGGCCGCGCGTGGGGGACGCGGGATCGATATCTCCCCTTACATCAGTGAGGGGAGCGGATTGAAACTTTTCCATTCGCACCGCCCCGTCATCCCGCCCCGTCATCTCCCCTTACATCAGTGAGGGGAGCGGATTGAAACTTTGCCCTACTCTCACTAATTTTCGGCGGCGAAGAATCTCCCCTTACATCAGTGAGGGGAGCGGATTGAAACTTTTCGATATCGCCGGCCGTACACAATCAGCTCATATCTCCCCTTACATCAGTGAGGGGAGCGGATTGAAACCAGATTACCGAAAATCACGGGGATGGGGCGCTCGATCTCCCCTTACATCAGTGAGGGGAGCGGATTGAAACATCTACTCGCGGACCTCGAATCGATCCGCTCAGAATCTCCCCTTACATCAGTGAGGGGAGCGGATTGAAACGACGCGAATATCCGATGCGAATCCCGTCGCCGCGCATCTCCCCTTACATCAGTGAGGGGAGCGGATTGAAACTTCATCGATTCGTAGAATACCTCGCGCATCTTTTATCTCCCCTTACATCAGTGAGGGGAGCGGATTGAAACAGACCGGAAGCGCGGGTATCGACCTCGAAACTATCAATCTCCCCTTACATCAGTGAGGGGAGCGGATTGAAACTTTCGAATGGGTTTTCTTTTTCGCCATTTTCCCTCATCTCCCCTTACATCAGTGAGGGGAGCGGATTGAAACATGTAGCCGATCGCATCGGGAAGCAGGCGCGCCCATCATCTCCCCTTACATCAGTGAGGGGAGCGGATTGAAACTTTTCCGCGAAAAGAAGGAAATGACGGCGCGAAAATATCTCCCCTTACATCAGTGAGGGGAGCGGATTGAAACTCCGGGATCGCGTATTCCGCGAGCTTCACGACGCGAATCTCCCCTTACATCAGTGAGGGGAGCGGATTGAAACATGCCGTGGGGCTTTTCTGTGTGTTGTGAACAGGGATCTCCCCTTACATCAGTGAGGGGAGCGGATTGAAACCTTGATAGAGGCACCCACACGAATCTGATCCGTAGATCTCCCCTTACATCAGTGAGGGGAGCGGATTGAAACGCCAAAGTTTCAACGCTTCAAACATACGTGGGGAATCTCCCCTTACATCAGTGAGGGGAGCGGATTGAAACATTGAAGACAGCGGCGGCCATGACCTGCGTACCCAATCTCCCCTTACATCAGTGAGGGGAGCGGATTGAAACTTTCCCGCATCAAACGACAGGGCCTGATAGGCGTCATCTCCCCTTACATCAGTGAGGGGAGCGGATTGAAACTCTGCACTGGTGGGTTCTAAGCCCTTTTTGTTTAATCTCCCCTTACATCAGTGAGGGGAGCGGATTGAAACAACTCTTTGAACTCTTGCTTGCGCTCGGCCTCGTGATCTCCCCTTACATCAGTGAGGGGAGCGGATTGAAACAAGTCGTGCCTGCGTTGCCCCGTGCTAATACGCATATCTCCCCTTACATCAGTGAGGGGAGCGGATTGAAACAACTTCGTCGTCGTACACCACTGCGACGGGCTTCGATCTCCCCTTACATCAGTGAGGGGAGCGGATTGAAACTTCCCGCCCATCGGAATATCCACGGCGATCTGATTATCTCCCCTTACATCAGTGAGGGGAGCGGATTGAAACTTCTCCTTATAGACCGTTGCCGATTCGGTTTCAAATCTCCCCTTACATCAGTGAGGGGAGCGGATTGAAACCCCGTTCCCGCTCTCGGCGCAAGGGTCGGCCCCGCGGATCTCCCCTTACATCAGTGAGGGGAGCGGATTGAAACTTTGACATATTGTTGTCGTCCTTTCTCAGGGGATATCTCCCCTTACATCAGTGAGGGGAGCGGATTGAAACCCTGTGACCAGTTCGTTGCCTTCGCGCTTGCCTCGCATCTCCCCTTACATCAGTGAGGGGAGCGGATTGAAACCGAGGCATTACCACCAAGAGTACCGGGGACTAGAAATCTCCCCTTACATCAGTGAGGGGAGCGGATTGAAACTGATCATCAAACGTAGTCGCTCGGGCATACTGGGGATCTCCCCTTACATCAGTGAGGGGAGCGGATTGAAACAAGGTACGTGGGGTTGTCATCGCGGAACTGGGGGATCTCCCCTTACATCAGTGAGGGGAGCGGATTGAAACTTGAGGTGGGCAACCTCATAACCGAACTTCCGATCATCTCCCCTTACATCAGTGAGGGGAGCGGATTGAAACTTCTCAGCCAGGAGATCCATGTTGCCGACGCGCCGTATCTCCCCTTACATCAGTGAGGGGAGCGGATTGAAACGTTGATTTTCGCGCGGGGCCTCTC
This sequence comes from Candidatus Latescibacterota bacterium, assembly GCA_965242535.1. GTDB lineage: Bacteria > Latescibacterota > UBA2968 > UBA2968 > UBA2968 > VXRD01. Next base: position 676,369 of record OZ251458.1, on the reverse strand, counting down.
CCCGCGCTCAAATCTCCCCTTACATCAGTGAGGGGAGCGGATTGAAACCTTTGGAGATTCTTTTAATGAATGTATTAAGGAAAATCTCCCCTTACATCAGTGAGGGGAGCGGATTGAAACTTTTCCTTATAGACCGTTGCCGATTCGGTTTCAAACATCTCCCCTTACATCAGTGAGGGGAGCGGATTGAAACCCAATTCCCGCCTGGCATGTGCGCGTTCATGTGCATCTCCCCTTACATCAGTGAGGGGAGCGGATTGAAACTCTGCTTTGTACAGTGAAGCGAGAAAATCGAACCATCTCCCCTTACATCAGTGAGGGGAGCGGATTGAAACTGATTTTCTCGCGCAAGACTTCCAGTTGAATTTCATCTCCCCTTACATCAGTGAGGGGAGCGGATTGAAACCTTTCTTCTAAGGATTTTTTACCTGATAGGCGCGCGATCTCCCCTTACATCAGTGAGGGGAGCGGATTGAAACCAATCGAAGCCTCGGGGGGATCGATCATAGCATCCATCTCCCCTTACATCAGTGAGGGGAGCGGATTGAAACAATCGAACATCATCTTGATCGAGACGGCGGGACTATCTCCCCTTACATCAGTGAGGGGAGCGGATTGAAACCGATCATCGTACGTAGTCGCTCGGGCATACTGGGATCTCCCCTTACATCAGTGAGGGGAGCGGATTGAAACCGTTGACGGCGGCGGCCAGGATGCTTTTGCCGAATTATCTCCCCTTACATCAGTGAGGGGAGCGGATTGAAACCCTGCTGATCCGGCGCCCCGGCATCGACATCACACATCTCCCCTTACATCAGTGAGGGGAGCGGATTGAAACTTTCTCGTCGCCGGGGTCATAAATCTGGAACCCCTATCTCCCCTTACATCAGTGAGGGGAGCGGATTGAAACCCTCATCGGCGTCGGTCCATACGGGCGGGGCGTAGATCTCCCCTTACATCAGTGAGGGGAGCGGATTGAAACCTTTTGCACGCCCGCTCGCGGTGGTGCTCTCGGGCATCTCCCCTTACATCAGTGAGGGGAGCGGATTGAAACACCGCGGCCGACGCACGCATGAAAGAGGCTTCGATATCTCCCCTTACATCAGTGAGGGGAGCGGATTGAAACCGACAACCTCATCCGTGATCGGCCGTAGCCCCAACATCTCCCCTTACATCAGTGAGGGGAGCGGATTGAAACCTTGGAAAGGGCCCGCACCCGCGGGCCCGGCGCTGATCTCCCCTTACATCAGTGAGGGGAGCGGATTGAAACTTCGCGGGCGCGGGTATCGGGCGCCGCGGCGAATGGATCTCCCCTTACATCAGTGAGGGGAGCGGATTGAAACGAAGCGCGAAGAAAATGGAAAAATGAGAGGTGAAATCTCCCCTTACATCAGTGAGGGGAGCGGATTGAAACGCGGTTAAGGGCTGCCAGCGGGAATAATCGGGAATGATCTCCCCTTACATCAGTGAGGGGAGCGGATTGAAACTAAAATTTCGCGCACAAAAATAGGGCTACATGGTCAATCTCCCCTTACATCAGTGAGGGGAGCGGATTGAAACCATTCGCCGCGGTCGGCGCGTGGACGTGGACGGCGATCTCCCCTTACATCAGTGAGGGGAGCGGATTGAAACCTGATCGACCGCGGCGCCCGCGATACCCGCGCCCGATCTCCCCTTACATCAGTGAGGGGAGCGGATTGAAACGTCTCTCGCCTCTCGTCTCTCGCCTCGCTCGTATATCTCCCCTTACATCAGTGAGGGGAGCGGATTGAAACTCGAATCCCGAAAACCTATCCTCGAAGCTCCACACTATCTCCCCTTACATCAGTGAGGGGAGCGGATTGAAACTGCCCATGCCGATTTTCTTATCCCGCAACAGGGCAATCTCCCCTTACATCAGTGAGGGGAGCGGATTGAAACGAGGAGGCCCAGCGCAAGGCCGCGTTGCGGGCGGATCTCCCCTTACATCAGTGAGGGGAGCGGATTGAAACAATAATCGCGGCCGGACAGATAGAGTTTTCGCACACATCTCCCCTTACATCAGTGAGGGGAGCGGATTGAAACGGCGGAAGGTCAAAGGCTATTTCAAGATGTTTGGAATCTCCCCTTACATCAGTGAGGGGAGCGGATTGAAACCCCTTCGGGATTTCTTTTGAGCCGCGCGCCAACGCAAATCTCCCCTTACATCAGTGAGGGGAGCGGATTGAAACATTTCGATCATTTTTCACTTTCTTGAAAAAAGTTATCTCCCCTTACATCAGTGAGGGGAGCGGATTGAAACGGCGATACTCCTCGAGCGCCTGCGCGTGTTTCCGCGATCTCCCCTTACATCAGTGAGGGGAGCGGATTGAAACATTTTGCAACCCTCCAAAAATAATTAACCATTGCTATCTCCCCTTACATCAGTGAGGGGAGCGGATTGAAACACTTCATTTTGCTTGTACAATGCCGCATAGCGAAATCTCCCCTTACATCAGTGAGGGGAGCGGATTGAAACATCCGCATCGCCGCAAGCATACGGAGCAAGGTACTCATCTCCCCTTACATCAGTGAGGGGAGCGGATTGAAACCCGCACCAAAATAATTCATGTGAGCAATCACTCGCATCTCCCCTTACATCAGTGAGGGGAGCGGATTGAAACTTTTACACGGACGACATCGCCTACCTGCGAAAGCGATCTCCCCTTACATCAGTGAGGGGAGCGGATTGAAACGCGGCCACCTTTTCGCAACCCTCAATCATACCTTATCTCCCCTTACATCAGTGAGGGGAGCGGATTGAAACGCTTGATTTCATTCAATCGGATACGGATAAGGTGAATCTCCCCTTACATCAGTGAGGGGAGCGGATTGAAACCTGGAATCTTTGCGATAGCCTTGCGACGGTTCTCTCGATCTCCCCTTACATCAGTGAGGGGAGCGGATTGAAACGCAACCCGCACCGCAACCCGCGCAACCCGCGGATTGGATCTCCCCTTACATCAGTGAGGGGAGCGGATTGAAACCGTTAATAATCAGTTGTTGGAGCTCACAGCAGACGCAATCTCCCCTTACATCAGTGAGGGGAGCGGATTGAAACGCCGAGGGGATTTCGGGGACCGATATCCCTGCATCATCTCCCCTTACATCAGTGAGGGGAGCGGATTGAAACGATTCTCGACGACGAGGGTAAGAAGCAGTATGTCAATCTCCCCTTACATCAGTGAGGGGAGCGGATTGAAACCTACACGAAAGCTTGCGAAAGTGTTGGCTACTATCATCTCCCCTTACATCAGTGAGGGGAGCGGATTGAAACGCTCAACAATAGGAGTTTCTATGGCTTCTCGTCGATCTCCCCTTACATCAGTGAGGGGAGCGGATTGAAACATACAACCAGAAATCAGAAAGAGCCGAAGACGGAAATCTCCCCTTACATCAGTGAGGGGAGCGGATTGAAACGTGGAGCAGAGCCAGGCCAGCACGATTGCGGACTTATCTCCCCTTACATCAGTGAGGGGAGCGGATTGAAACCATCCCTTTATTATTCGTGGATTTACCTCCGCGAAATCTCCCCTTACATCAGTGAGGGGAGCGGATTGAAACAATGTCAACGTCTTGCATCTCCCGGCGGGTATCGATCTCCCCTTACATCAGTGAGGGGAGCGGATTGAAACCTACGGTTCGCCGGATGAGCGGCTCGTCGAAGGGAATCTCCCCTTACATCAGTGAGGGGAGCGGATTGAAACTACATGTCCGTTTTCCGTTACTCGAAGGATCAACCATCTCCCCTTACATCAGTGAGGGGAGCGGATTGAAACTATCCCGGTACAACCCCTTGGGAGCGCCTCGGTCATCTCCCCTTGCATCAGTGAGGGGAGCGGATTGAGACCGTAAGGGTCAGGCCGAGACGACCTTGACCCTGGGCGTGACCGCGCATGCGGTTTCAGTTTCCGTGGAAGGGCTATCATCGCAGACCTTGACGTTCACCGAGAAGTTGCCCACGCCGGACTTCGATGGCAATGGTCAAGTTAATTTTGACGAATTCTTGTCCTGTGCCGGCTGGTTCGGCTCGCGCCGCGGCCTGCGCCCCGGTGGATTCGGCCTGCTGATGGTCAAAACGAGCGCGGACGAATTGCTCTACAACGAATCGCGCAACGAGGTGGTCTTCGTCAAATACCTCGATAGTCCAAAAGACCGTTCCGAGTGACGGATTTACCATTGCAAATGCGAAAGGACTGCCCATCGACGAGATGGACAGTCCTTTTAGTTTTTTTTCCTCTGCATGTACGCGGCAAAAACGCCATCGCCGCCGGTTTGGTGGGGGAGCAGTTGGAGGTAGGGGCGGGCGAGGTGAAAGTGGGGGTGGTCGCGCAAAAAGGCTTCGACGAGGTGTTCGTTTTCTTTCGGTTCGAGGGTGCAGGTGCTGTACGCGAGGACGCCGCCCGGGGATACGAACCGGGCCGCGCGATTGAGGAGGGCGCGTTGCAGGCGGGCGAGGACGCGGATATCCGATTCTCGACGGCGCCAGCGCAAGTCCGGATGGTGGCTGAGGATGCCCAAGCCGGAACAGGGCGCGTCTATGAGCACGCGGTCAAATAAGCGGTTGAGCGCCAAGCACCGCGCATCGGCTGCGAGGGGATGAACGCAGGTGATGCCGAGCCGACGCACGTTTTGTTCGAGGGTTTTGAGCCGGGGCGGATAGCGGTCGACCGCGAGGATAAAACCGCGATTTGCCATGCGTTCGGCCATGGATGTGGCTTTGCCGCCCGGCGCGCTGCACAAGTCGAGGATGGCCTCGCCGGGTTGGGGATCGAGCAGGGGGACGACCCGTGCCGCGCCCGCGCCTTGCACGCTGAACAGGCCATCGCAATACGCGCGGGTTTGAAAGAGATGCCCCGCATGGGATACGGCGAGGAGGTGAGGCCCTGCAAATTGCGCGTCGATCCCCTCGGCGACGAGGTGTTCGCGCAACGCATCGGGCGATACGCGCAAGGCATTGGGGCGGATGGTGAGGGCGGGTTGGGCGTTATCGCTTTCGCACGAGGCGCGCGTTTCATCGATACCGTAGCGTTTGACCCAACGCGCGACGAGCCACTGCGGATGGGAGGTGGTGATGGCGAGGTGTTCGATGGGGGCAAGTGCGGGATCGGGAAAAACGATGGGTTTGCGGTTTTCAGCCACCCCGCGCAAGACCGCATTGACCAACTTGGCGATGTGCGCGCCGAGGACGTGATGGGCGAGAGAGACGGATTCCGAGACGACCGCATACGCCGGCACGCGGTCGAGATGCTGGAGTTGGTACGCGCCGAGGCGCAGGAGATTGCGTAATTTGGGATGCTGTTTGGACAGGGGTTTGGCGAGATAGGCCGCGAGGACGTGATCGAGGCGCGCCCGATAGGTCAACGTGCCCATCACGAGGTGGTGCAGCAAATTGCCGTCGCGTGCGGGGAGGCGCCCGCGCTGCACGTCAGTCAGGCGATTCGCGTACGCGCCCCGCTCGACGCGGCAGAGAATATCGAGCGCGATATGGCGCGGATTTTTGGACGCGGTAGCCAAATTCACTTCCCGCTAAACGCCACATTCTCAAATACCAACGTGGGCGTCCGCATGCTGGAGTAGAGGTTGGGATCATTGCCCACGGCAACGAGATTTTGCAGCAGGTCGGGGAAATTGCCGGCGATGTTCATTTCGGACACGGGCCCCGTTTTCCCGCCGTTGGCAATGCGGAACCCGCGAAACCCGTAGGAAAAATCCCCGGTCGTAGCGTCGGCATTGCCGCCGAGCCAAGACGTGACGTGAAAGCCATCCGCAACATCTGCGATCAGACCCGCGAGATCTTTGTCCCCAGGCGCGAAAACCAGGTTGGACGATGTGCCCGTCGTGGGTTGCCAGCCGAGTTTGCGCCCGTAATACGCGTCGATGTAACACGTCTGCAAAACGCCTCGATCGATGATGGGCACGCGCTTTGCCGAAATGCCTTCGCCGTCGTAATGCCGAGACGCAAGCCCGCGCACCAGCAGGGGGTCGTCCGTCACGCTGAGGAGCGAACCGGCGATTTGCGCGCCTTTTTCGTTCGCTAAAAACGAGCGGTTCTGCTGGATGTTGCGCGCTTGCAACGCCCCCCAAATCGCGCCGATCAACCGACCGCCGGCTTCGGGATCGACCACCATTGTGGCCCGCACACTCGGCACTTTTTCACTGCCCAACCGGGACAGGGCGCGGGCCAAGCCCTCTGCCGCAACGGTTTGGGGATCGGGCAAATCCGACAAATGACGCGCCCGCACATAGCGGTGATCTTCCGGCCGGCCGTGCGCGCCCTCTTTGAGCGTCACACTCGCGCCATAGCCGATCGACGTGCCGCGTTGCGCGCCCGAAAATCCATTTGAACTCGCCTGCGCTGACGTGTGCCAGCCCGAGTACACAGCGGCGGTCGCGCTGACCACGCGCTCGTCTGCGTGCGCGATGGCGTCCATCGCCTTGAGCCAGTCCACGCACGCTTCGCGGGGCAGATCGCGGATGGTGGGATCGTCCGATTGCAGGTCGATATCCGGGCGATTTTCGTAGAGCGCGGGATCGGGAATCACGCGATAGGGATCCTCGGCCAAGTGCCGCGTGAGGGCCACCGCATCGGCGATAAATCTGGCAACGGATTCTGGGCGCAAATCCGTGGTCTGATGCGTGGAATAACGCCCATCGACATACAACTGAATGCCCATGCCGCGACTCGCGCTCTGTTGCACTTGCTCGATGTTCCCGTCTCGATACGAGTATTCCGTGCTGTTTTCATCGCGCACCCGAGCCACCGCATCGCGTGCCCCTGCGCTTCGCGCTTGATCGACCGCCTGCTCGGCGCGTCTGAGAAGTTCCCGTTCCATATCGTCCCCTAAAATTCAAACGTAAGCCACTTTGAGTTGAGAAAAAAATAAGCCATCCGTTCCACCGCTGACCACTCGCCTTTGAACGGGCTGTACCCCGCTCGTGTCTAAAATGTTTGGTCCCACAGCATCGTTTGTTAGCTTCGATGCCTTCGGCGACCTACTTTTTTTCAACAGCAAAAAAAAGTAGGCAAAAAATGCCGCTCTCATGCGCCGAGGGGCTAGGCACAGCGCAAAGCGCTTTTGTAATCGCACAACATGCGCCAGCCTGCCAAGGGGGTTGCAAGAGGGATGTTGGTTGCGAGATGGACTTACGCGCTGTGCCCGATGGCTTTCGTTGATGGACTTTTGCGATGGCATGTTGGGCGATGGCTTCTCTGACGGACGGTGGAACTGCAAAGCGATCCCGATAGTGAATGAGTTGGTACAAATGCCGTCTCCTGTCTCCCGTCTCCCCTCTTGTATCTTGTATCTTTGGTCGAGCACGGGGGCATCGCCTTTTTGTGCCTTTTGTGCCTTTTGTGGCTAACCCCATCTTGTATCTTCGGACAGGCACGGGGGCCTGTCCCTACGATTGCGATTGCTTCTCCCGTCTTCCCTCTCCCCTCTCCCCACCTAATTCACTCCCCCCACCGTCATACTCTTTTCCACCAACATCGTCGGCACGCCCATCGAAACCGGCACGCCCTGCCCGTTTTTGCCGCACGTCCAACTGCCGGTATCCAGTTTGGCGTCATCGGCGGCCATGACCGCGTTTTTCAGGGCTTCCGGGCCATTGCCGATGATATTCACATCCTTGATGGGCGCGGTGATTTTGCCGTCTTCGATCAGCCAGCCATTTTTGATGTAAAACGTAAAGTCGCCCGCGCCGATCTGCACCTGCCCATTGGTGAACGTATCGGCGATAATGCCGTAATCGACCGCGGCGATGATCTCGTCGCGGGTGTGCGGCCCGTCGAGCATGTACGTCGAGCACATGCGCGGCATCGGCACGTGGCGAAATCCCTCGCGGCGGCCCGATCCCGTGGGCGCAACCCCGTAGTGCGCGGCCGAGATGCGGTCGTGCAAGTAGCTTTTCAGGACGCCGTTTTCGATGAGGGTCGTACACGCAGTCGGCTGGCCTTCGTCGTCGATATTGAGCGCGCCCCGGTCGTTTTGCTGCAAGCCGTCATCGACGATGGTCACGAAGTCAGGGGCCACTTTCTCGTCCATCATCGCGGCGTAGATGGACGTGCCCTTGCGGTTGAAATCCGCCTCCAAGCCGTGCCCAATGGCTTCGTGGAGCAAGATGCCAGACGCCCCTGCTGCCAGGACCACGGGCATCTCGCCTGCGGGCGGGCGGCGCGCGTCGAACAGGATCATCGTGTGATCCACGGCTTTTTGGCAGACGTCCTCGATGTGCTCATCCGTGAAATAGCCGATGCCCTCGCGCCGAGAAACGGACGCGCCATTGCTTTGGCGCACGCCATTTTTGTTCGCCGTGACCGAGCAATAGAGCGTGGCCATGGGGCGCCTGTCCGCGCTGAAAATCCCATCGCTGGTGACGATGAGCACATGCTCGTCCCTGTCCATCCATCCCACAGACACTTTTTCTATCGCGGGATCCATGGCGCGAATCGCGGTTTCCGCCCGTTGCACCAAGGGCAATCGCTCCGCGATATCGACCGCGTCCCAATCCCGGTCGATGGCGTAGCGGTCGTCCGGTTCTCGGTACCGCATCGCTTGCGGCGGCGCGTTTTTCGCGCCTTCGGCAATGGCCGCCGCTGTTCGCGCAGCCGCGTAAATCGCGCTCGGGTCCAAACTTTCGGAAAACGCATAGCCGACCTGATCCCCGATCACCGCGCGAATGCCCACGCCCCGATCGACGCCCGTGCTGGCTCGGGAAATGATTCCGTCTTCCAGACCGAGTGAGGTGGAACGCACATGCTGAAAATAGAGATCGGCAAAATCCGCCCCCTTGGACATCGCTTCGGACAATGCCCGCGCGGCCACGGTTTCATCCACGCCGAACAATGCGGCAAACGGATGGGTTTCAAAATCGATCATCGTGAACCTCCTCAAGTTGAATCAGAATTTGTAGGATGAGAACAGTGCTTCTCCGCCCATCTACGGATTCAGATCGACGACCACCGGCGCGTGGTCGGAGATGGTCATGCCGCCTTTGCGGTCGATGTGGGCGGATTGCACGCGCTTTGCGGCGGCGGCATTGCCCAGCAGGTAGTCGATGCGCCAGCCGCGGTCCAATGCGCGGGCTTGTCCCCGGTTGGACCACCATGAATAAGGCCCTTGCACATCGCCGTATTGTTCGCGGGCAAAATCGCGCCAGCCCGAGGCGATGAGGTCGCCCATCCACGCGCGTTCATGGGGCAAAAAGCCCGAGTTTTTTTCGTTGCTCTTGGCGTAAAAAATGTCGCGTTCGGTGTGCGCGATGTTGAAATCGCCGCCCATCATTGTGGGAACGCGGGTTGCGACCAAGCCATCGGCCCATGCGCGGAAGCGATCCATCCAGCGTTCCTTGACCGCTTGGCGGTGATCGCCCGACGATCCCGAGGGCAGGTACGCGCTGATGAACTGCATGCCCTGCGCGCTGACGCGGAGGACGCGGCCTTCGGGATCCGGGCCGCCCGCGCCGCGTTCTTCTTCTGCGATGGGCATACGCGACCACACCGCCGTGCCCGCATAGCCCTTGCGCTCGGCCGGATGCCAGATCGCATGCCACCCTTCGGGGTTGCGATGGCACTCGGGCAGTTGCTCGGGCAAAACGCGAATTTCCTGCAAGAGTATCACATCGGGGTTCAAAATTGCGATGTGATCGAGAAAGCCCTTGCGGAGCGCGGCCCGCAGGCCATTGACATTCCATGTGACAATTCTCATCGTTGCTCCACGTTGCTGTCCACCGCTTCGTACGCCACCATTTCCCAGCCGTGAAACACGATCGCCAAGCCGACGTGTTGCACCGACGGGTAGCGGCGTTGCAAAGACGGATCCCCCAAGTACCCCCGCAACTGATGCACGGCCTCCCGCAGCTTGGCCGCAACGGCGGAGTCGCCCAGGGACGCGCTCCGCTTCAGATACTTCAGTTCCAGAACATAGCCCCAGCGCATGCCGGGGTAATGCGCGACGAACGGCTCCAAGTAGAGATCCGCGTACCCCTGGTTGAGTTCGTGCTCCGAGTGCAGGAGAAAATACTGGTACAAACTGAAGTGGGCCGCGACAAACCCGTGAACCACCTTCTCGCCATCCATGTAGTCGCGGATGCCGGTTTGCTCGGCCAAGGCGTCGCGCAGGAAATCCAAGGCCGGTCGCCAAGCCCCTCGGAAAGCCATCTCGTGGATCAGGCGGGAAAACGCGTACGCGCTGACGGAAAACACGCCCACATCGTAGTACGCGTGGCGCAGGTAGCTATACATCAGCCGCCGAACCGTCTGGTTGGGAATGCCGAGCCGGGGCGTTCCTTCCGCCACCTCCCGAATGCTGAGCAAGCCGAAGTAGTACAACAGGGAGAGGAAGTTCTCGGGCTGATCGAGTTGCTCCAAGGGAAAACTGGTTGCGATATTGCTGTCTGCGACGCCCTCGCCGATGATGTTTCGCAACAGGTCGAAATTGCCGTTGAGTTGCCGGTTGACCGTCAACAGATGGCGCAACTTGCCGTAGTCGATGCGGACGTTGGTATCGATCAACTCGTCTGGCATGGGCTTATTCGGCAGGGCGTGATCCAAAAAATAGAGCACCATGTCGGTATTGTAGAGATCGCCCTCGGCCCCTTTGGCGAACCGATACCCGTTGTACCACTCCCGCATGACGCCCATCGCGGATTCTATATCCAGATCGAACGCGCCATGTGCCTGGTACATCTCCAACAGATTTTGCACCTCCGGCTCGGTAAAACCGAGCATCTCGTTGAACGCTGGCTGTAGGCTGATGTTTTTCCCGATGTTGAACCCGCTGGTGACATCGTCCATCGTGATCGGCGATACGCCCGTGATGAACAAGCGCTCCAACCCACCCCCGCTACGCCCGGTCCCGGCCTTGAGCGTGGCGAAGAAATTGCGGTAAAAGCCCCCGCCGTGCGTGAACGATTGATACGCCTCGGCGCCGCGATACGCCAATATGGTATTGGCGAAATTGTCGTACTCGTCAATGAGCACGTACAACGGGATGTCGTGATCGTGGGCATACGCGAACAGCGCGGCGAGCTTGGTGTGAATGGAGGGTTGCGAGAGGATGCCCCGTGTGACTTCTTCGGGGAACAAATCCCGGTTGCGCCCCAATGCCCCGCGAAGCTCCAAGTGACAATAGGCTTCAAACTCTCGCTCCAAGGTCTCCAGCGCGTCGTTGAACGTCGAAAAGTCAAAGCGCAAAATGACGTAGCGATGCCGGTTCTCCGTCGGTTGCCGACCGATGTCCAGATCGCCGAAGAGCACCTCAAACTCATCGGCCCTCGTGCGGTCGTAATAATTCTCCAACACGGACACCCAGCAGGACTTGCCGAAACGACGCGGGCGAATCAGAAAGGCATAGCGCTCCTCTTCCAGTGCATGGAGAAAGCAGGTCTTATCGACATACAGTCGCTTCTCCAAGCGGATGGCTCTAAAATCCGCCCACCCGTAGGGAATGCGGGGATAGGATAGGGACATGGCGACCTCTCGCGATTAAAGGATTTTTGGGATAACTTTCGCGCTCGCGTTCTTAGGTGGTTGCAATCATCACCTCAATCGCCGCGAGATGCGCTGCGACGCGCACATACATGGGCTGCGCGGTCGGGGTTTCGGTCGTGACGAGATGCCCGGTATAGCCGCGCTGGTACAGGGCGATGGGGATGCCTTCGCCGAGTTTTCGCCGCGACACGTTCATGTTGGGATGGATCACGCCGCCGACCGCAACCTCCCCTTCGATCTCGGCATGGCGATTGATCGGGCAGACTCGTGCCACTTGTGCCACCATGGCCTGACCAATGGGATCGCGGTCTCGAAATTGCTCGTAGAGATAAAACCCCTCGCTCTCCCAATCCTCGTGTAAATCGAGCGCGGCGGCAAAAACGCGGCCCGCGATAAAACGCTTCAAAATGTCGATTTCGGGCACATCGTCGCGCAAAAACGCCCAATTCACATCGACCTGCTGTGCGTTCAGACGCGCGTTGTGGACATAGCTCCACGGGCACAAACAAGGAATGACGTCAAAGCGCAGCCCATCTGCCCAGCGTTGCCATCCGCGTTCCAAAAACGCGAGCGCGGCTTCCACGCCAGCGGGTTCATCGCCGTGCGTGCCGCCATTGATGTACACGACAGGCGCGTCTCGCCTGCCCACAGACGCGCACAACACGGGCAGTCCTTGGATTTCGCCCAATACGCGCACGTCAATGCCAGATAGGGCTTCGACGCGCTGGATGACCTCGTTGTAATCGCGTTGTTCCATCACACATCCCGAAGGGCGTCGATCACGCGGGAGTGAATCTCGCGGCCACTCACCACCACCCCGCGATTGTCTTCCATAAGCGCGGCAGATGCAAAGTCGAGGGGATTGCCAAACATATCGCTCACGCGGCCGCCTGCTTCCTCGACGATGAGCGACCCGGCGGCGTGATCCCAAATCCGCTCGCGGTAATCCGGATATTTGGGCGAGGGCAACCGCACATACAACGCCGCGTCGCCGCGCGCCACCGCGCCGTATTTGGCCTGGCTGTCCATCCTGACCGATGGCGCGTCAATGCCGATAGCCCGTGCCACGGCCCGTTGTGCCGCGTGATCCCCGTGCGATGCCTCCACGCTTTCGGCAAATCGCCACGCGGGTTTTCCCATGTGAATGTCAACCGCATCGCCGCCCGCAAGGGGCATCGCCTGCGCGCCTTGACCACGCACCGCCACGAATAACGCGCCGCCGTCTAATGCCGGGCACGCGAGCGCGGCGACTGTGACTTTGCCGCCATCTACGAGAGCCAGCGCGACCGCGTATTGCTCCCCGCGCAAAAAGCCCTTTGTGCCGTCGATGGGATCGAGCGTCCAAAACCGCTTTGCAACCTCGCCATTGCCCGCGTCGATCCAGTCGCAAAGCGCGTCTTCATCCGTGGGCGCGTACGCCCGAACAAAGTCGCACACGGTCTTTCGCATCGCGGCATGATCCGCGCTTCGCAGGGCAGACGCATCTTCCTCTGCGACGATCGGATCATCGGGAAAAGCCGCGTTGACGCGCCGACACACGAGTGCCTGCGATCCAAAATCCGCCACCGTCACCGGGCTTCGATCCGCTTTCTCAATAGATGCAATGAGCGATTTCTGCACATCGGCACACAGCCGCGCCGCCTCTCGCACGGCCTCAACCGCGACCTCGCGCTCTCGATGGTATTTCATAAAAAATCCTTTGCGAAATTGCGCCATCGTTATCGGCGTTCAACTCCCGCCCTAGAATTGGATGCGACATATACGAACTCCACTGCTCCCTCCTCGCAAAAATAAAACTCCGTTTGGTCATCTACTGAGACTGAGCGTACCGGGTGGTCAACCACCACATCCGATGTCAAAAGACATCTTCGTCCTCTCTCTCTTTTAGAAGGCTAAAATTCTGAAACTCATAAATCAATACTACCTTCGCTTGATGAGGCAAAAAAGCACCCATCCCTAAACACTTTACCCCAATTACATCAATCTTATGCGTTTTTGCCCTTTCAACCTTCTCTGGATCCAATAGCCAATACGTTTCTAAAACCCGTTCATTTGTTGCCAAGCTCATCATCCAATCCTTCGCCCGACCCCATATACTACCATCTATCAGATAGTCCTCCTCCAACGCAGGCTCCCCATAGATTTTTGTAATCGTCCCTTTCAATGCGTTATATGCGTCTTTGACATCTGATCCGTCCGGCCTGCTTGTAATCGTACCCTCTGCCACAATTTTACTTAAACCCTGATCTGGCGAAATGATCAAAAAATACTTCTCAAAACTGCTATGAGGCTTTGGCACTCGTTTGGTCGAATAAACGACAAACGATCCCATTTCCTCTTCCGCATTCAATTTAACTCCAAGTCTTTCTATTTTTGTTTTTGACATCCCCGAATCCAAGCCAAACGGCCCGGCAAATCCAACCGAAACAAAACAATGGATCGCAACAGCCACAAACAAAAACCGCAACATAACGATCTCCTAAGAAAGCTCAGAATGAGCCGCGAAAAAACTGCGTAAAGACTGACCCCATGTCCATATCAACAGCCCCGCCCGATTGTCTCTTGCGTCCTGCGGTCACTGTCATTTATCGTCCCCTTTTTCGGACTGTACTTGCAATCCCCTTCCCACTCAACGCGCCACTGATGAGCTTCGGCAACAGCGTATCGCGCAGGGCGGCGAGGGTGCGCGATTCAACATTAACCCAAATTTGTTTTGAAAGCAAGTTGGAGAACGTTTCATCAACCGCAGAAAGCAAGGCCGGATCGGGAACTACGCATTTCGCCTCGCTGAGATGCTGGCGTTTGATGTGCCCCATTGTCGTCGCTTTGTCCGCGGCGATGCGTTGAAATTCCGGAAGGTGGACTTCGGTGAAGTGCCGGTAGAACCATTTGGGGCATTGCTCTGACGTGACTTTGAACAAGTGCTGATTGAGGGCGGCCTTGTCCCCACACCATACCGTTACCAATAGGCTGCCTGACCACGAAAAGATGACGTCGCCATCGTCAATAATGCACTCAGGCGTTATGTCCGCTTTAGCCCATTCGCCGCTATTTGCTTTGTTAGTCCGCAACTGCGCGATTTTTACGACGGGCAGACGTTCCTCATTTTCTCGGGGGCGAAATTTTTGTAAGGCAAGGCCATTTCTAAAGTTGGCAATCTCATCGAGGGCCTTGATCTCCCACCCCTCTGGCACCGCTCCTAATTCCGAGTCCACGAGTCGATCCGGGAATAGGTCGTAGAGTTCGGCGGGCATGCCGGGCAGGGACTTGCCGCGACGCCAGCGGCCCTCGATTTTGGCGCACACCGGCTCGAAATCGACGAACCACGCTTTGAACAGGGCGCGAGCCATTTCTTCGAGGGTTTCGTTCATCCGGCGATTCAACGCGATCTTGTCGTCCAGCGTGCCGAGGATGTGGGCGATGCGCCGTTGATCGGGGAGTGGAGGTACTTGTAACTCCCGTGCATGTGCATCGTTGCGATTAAGGCCAGGCACCGCACTATCCGAGTTCATGTGCTCCAAACCGAGAACCTTGAGGACATAATACTTGAATCTGACGAGCGTGTCGTCGTTGCCAGTAAAAAAAATGTTGTATCAATAGGCCAGCACGGAACCGGTGAGTAATGAACCGCGCCTATCGTTCCCTTGCGCCCGATAATCACCGTAGGGCCGTCAGTCCATGCCGTATCGTGCCAGCCGACGATACCGTTAGAACCAAATACCGGAACCTGTCCTTCAGGGTTGCGCTTGCTTGCTGTTAGGCTCTTGCCATAGATGAATGGCGCAAACTCGCCTACGGTCGTCGTTTGCCACTCATGCGTCATTCTGATCCTCCCCCACAAATTGGCGAAAACCCCCTTGTCAATCTCATTTTTTTGGGTATATTTGGCTTGCTGGCAAAAACGTCCTGGTTTTTTGAATTGTGCCCTTGGCGGGCATTGACAAAGGAGTTGCAATGACGGAACAAGAGTTGGACAAACGCATTGGAATCGCAGAATTACGCGGTGAAATGGCGCAGATGAACAAACGCATTGACGACGTGAACAGACGCATCGATGACGTGAACAAACGCATCGACGACCTGCGTGCTGATGTTCGCGCAGACATTCGGGATCTACGGGTAACGTTGCGATGGGTGATCGGCATCCAAGTCACGATGTTTATTATTTTGGCTGGCTTGATTTTGCGCGGAATCGCGCCGTAAAGTCTGGCGAAAATTTGGCGAAAATCCGGTATATTTGGCTTACTGGAAAAACGTCCTGGTTTTTTGAATTGTGCCTTTGGCGGGCATTGACAAAGGAGTTGCAATGACGGAACAAGAGTTGGACAAACGCATTGGAATCGCAGAATTACGCGGCGAAATGGCGCAGATGAACAAGCGCGTTGACGACGTGAACAAGCGCATTGACGACGTGAACAAACGCATCGACGACCTGCGTGCTGATGTTCGCGCTGACATTGCAGATATTCGCGCTGACATTCGGGATCTACGGGCAACGTTGCGATGGGTGATCGGCATCCAGATCACGATGTTTATTATTTTGGCTGGCCTGATTTTGCGCGGAATCGCGCCGTAAAGTCTGGCGAAAATTTGGCGACCCTTCTTGTGATGATTCGCCACTTACCCCCTCCGTCAAAACCCCCTTCCCACTCAATTCCACGCCATCAATCCGAGCAACTTTTCGCCCAATGCGGTCAACTCCGCGGGCTTCTGCGTTTTGTGTTCCCGATCTCGCGGATCGCCCGGCCAGCGCGGGGTGGGGCGGCATTCTCGCCATGCCTGCACGCGCTCTCGCCGCTCGGCGTCGCCGCGTCCCTCTGCGGGCGACATGGCGATGTATTGCGCCAAGCGGGGCCTGTCCGACTGGTTGTGCCCATTGCCGTGGGCGAGCAACCGATGCCAGATCAGCAAATCCCCGGCTTTGCCCGGAATGGATTTCACTTCCAAGCCCTCCAAATTCGGACGCCGAGGATCGCGGTCTGCCGGCTGGGTCTCGACCCATTCCTCAAAAATATTGTGGAACCCCGGCACGCATTGAAACCCGCCTTGATCCGCCGACGTATCCGTCAAATACAACACCCCTTGCACGCCAAACGGCACGTTGGGCACGGATGTATCCGTATCCCAGTGGATCATCCCCTCATTTTGCCAATCGGGTTTGTCCGCCCGCGCCGGCGGCTTCATGTTCGCGCGATCCAGCGACACCCACAACTTTTCCGTGCCCCAAATCTCGGCAAACGCCCGATGCACGCGGGGATATTGCCTGTTGTCCCACAGGGCTTGGTGCTGATAGATTTCCACCATCCCGGACGCGGAGATCATCGAACGCGGATTGCCGCGCGTATAGGGTTTGTACTTGTACCAATCCTCTCGATTGCGGGGATCCATCTCCAAAAACGCCCAGATCGCATCCACCATCGCATCCAGATTCTCCTGCGGCACGGCGTCGCGAACCACCACGTACCCGTTCTCGTGCCAAAAATCCCAATCCCGCTGACTCAAAACAGACATTGTTCTCGCTCCTTAAAAAAAATAGCAAACCGCACATCGTCTCTGTCCATCACAACCCCTGATAACGCGCCATAGTCCATTGTCGGAAAATAGTATAACCCTGCCGGGCGGTTTCGCCTACTGGTTTCTCGGCGGGCGGGCGTTTGGGTTTGGCACAAAAAAGGTCGCGAGGATGTCTGTCCTCACGACCTTTTGTGATATTTTTGGTGACCCCGAGGGGAGTCGAACCCCCGTCTCCAGAGTGAGAGTCTGGTGTCCTAGGCCACTGAACGACGGGGTCACCCAAATGCGATGGCGAGAACCTAACAAAGACCGCTCATTTTGTCAAGCCGGTCTCGAGGGCCTCATAGACCAAAGGCTGAAAATGGCGCGTGACATTGCCCGCGCCGCGCAGTTGCGCCCACACCATTGAAATCAGCTCGTTTTGCGGATCGATCCAAAAATGGGTTTTGGCGATGCCCGACCAATAATACGTCCCGTTATTGTCCACCCAGTCGGTCTCGGTTTCATCGACGATGATGGCGAACCCATAGCCAAACCCATCGCTCTTGCGCTGCCGGTGGCGATAGGGCGCGGTCTCGGGCAGGTGATTGGCGGTCATGAGGCGGACGGTTTCGGGTTTCAAAATGCGCGTGCCGTACAATGCCCCGCCATCGTGCAACATCTGGGCAAAGCGGAGATAATCGCGCGCGGTGCTCACCAATCCGCCACCGCCGGATTCCCACGCGCCGGGTCGCGTATTGCTCGGCATGTCGCGCGGTTCGAGTTTGCCATCCCTTTTCCGATAAAGCGTGGCCAAGCGGTCGCGCTTTTCTTTGGGCACGTAAAAACCCGTGTCGAACATGTCCAAAGGCGCGAAAATGCGCTGCGAGAAAAATTCGCCCAAGGACATGCCCGAGGCGGCCTCGACCACGCGCCCGAGGATATCGGTGGAAACGCCGTAAAGCCAGCGGGTGCCGGGCTGAAAGCGCAGGGGAAGGCGCGCGACCTTTTGGGCAAATGCCGCGTTTGATGCGGACGAAAATAGGTTTGCAGCGCGGTAGAGCGTATCCACGGGCGTTTGCCCAAAGCTGCCATAAGTCAATCCCGAGGTGTGCGAGAGCAAGTCCGCAAGGGTGATGGCGCGTTTGAGCGGCACGACCGTTGGGTTTTGTGCCCCGCCACCGGCATAGACTTTTGTTTCGGCAAATTCCGGAATGAACTTGGACACGGGGTCGTCCAAGTCGAGTTTGCCCGCTTCGTAGAGCATCATAATCGCGACGCTCGTGACGGGCTTGGTCATGGAATAGATGCGAAACAGGGCGTCCTCGGTCATGGGTTTGGACGATGCGAGGTCGCGAAACCCCGCGGTCTCGAGATGGGCGATTTTGCCTTTTCGGGCAACGAGCGTCAAAATGCCCGCGAATTTCCCGGAATCGACCAGGGCCTGCATCGCGGGCTGAATTTTCCCGAGGCGTTCTGCGGACATCCCCACCTCCGCGGGATTCGCACGGGGAATTTCAGCGGCGAAAATGGAATGGGACAACAGACAAATCGCGAGCAAACTGCTTTGCAAAAAGCGCGTCATGCGATCTCCTCCTCGCCGATAACGACGACCATCATGAAGAAAGGGTTACACCATTGCGATGCAACCCTTTCCGTTTGTGGTGCGGACGCCAGGATTCGAACCCGGAACCGTCTGATCCGTAGTCAGGTGCTCTATCCAGTTGAGCTACGTCCGCCAAAACCGAGTGCTGAGTACACAGACGTTACGAACGCCATCAAAGATAGCAAAAGCGCGAAACATGTCAAGCGGAAAGGCGATTTTGGGTTGCCCTCGAAAGGGGAATATGTGATTATGGACGGACGGGTTTTATACTCGGTAAATTAAATAATTTGGAATATCAATTTTTTTAGAGAGTGACAGCCGTGATGCCGTACATCAAAGAAGCCATCGCCAACCATGCCATCCCAAAAGCTCATCACCGAAAGCCATCGCGCACAGCGCGCAAGTCCGTCTCGCAACGCACTCCTGTTTTGCAACCCACCTTGCAGGCTGTCTCATGTCGTGCGATTACAAAAGCGATTTGCGCTGTGCCTAGCCCCTCGGCGCATGAGAGCGGCATTTTTGAACTGCTGGGGCAGTTGTACCCCGCTCGCCTACTTTTTGTTGCTGTTGACAAAAAGTAGGTCGCCGAAGGCATCGAAGGCAACAAACGATGCTTTCGGACCAAACGTTTTAGAAAAGCGAGCCAGGGCAATGCAGGTGCTGATTTGTGCATATTAAAAACGCACGGTAGCCGGGTGGACATGCGGGGCACGCACAGATCGGCGCGGGGACAGGAAGGGCACACCATGAACATCCAAACCCAACTCATCCACGTAGGTGAGGAAACCAAAGCACACGGGGGTGCGGTCGCGTTGCCCGTGTTTCAAAGTGCCACATTTGAACATCGCGGGGATACGCCTTACGACGAGATCAAATACGCCCGCCTGAACAATACCCCTAATCACGGGGTCTTGCACGAGAAATTGGCGCGGATCGCAGGCGGGGAAGCGGCATTGGTCACGGCGTCCGGGATGGCGGCGATCACCACCGCGCTGTTGACCGTGCTGAAAAAGGGCGACCACCTGTTGGCGCAAAATGGTCTCTACGGCGGGACGCACTCCTTTTTGGCGTGCGAGATCGCCGATTTTGGGATCGACGTGGATTTCGTTCCCGGCGATGGACCGGAGGCGTGGGAGAAGCTCAGGCGGCCCGAAACGCGGGCCATTTACGTGGAGACCATGAGCAATCCCCTGCTCAAAGTCGCCGATCTCCCATCCGTTGTCGCGTTTGCCCGCTCGCATGGCCTCGTCTCGTTGATCGACAACACCTTTGCGTCGCCCGTGAATTTTCGGCCCTTGGAGATGGGCTTTGACCTGTCGTTGCACAGCGGCACAAAATATTTGAATGGGCATTCGGACATCGTGGCCGGCTGTGTGATCGGCGCGCGCGATTGGGTAAATCGGATCGCGCATCGGTTGAATCTCATGGGCGGGTGTTTGGACCCGCACGCGTGTTTTCTGTTGTTGCGCGGGATGAAAACCCTGTGGTTGCGCGTGCAAAAGCAAAACGAAAACGCACTGGCGTTGGCCTCGTTTTTAGACGCGCATCCGGCCGTGTTGCGCGTGAATTACCCGGGCTTGTCCAGCCATCCGCAACGCGACCGGGCAAGCGCGCTGTTTGACGGGTGTGGCGGGGTGTTGAGTTTTGAGGCGCGGGGCGATAGGCGCGTTGCCGACGGCATCATCGCGCGGTTGAAACTGCCCATTTCCGCGCCGAGCCTGGGCGGGGTCGAAACCCTGATCACCCGGCCCGCGCAAACCTCCCACGCGGGATTGAGCGTTGCGGAGCGAGAAGCCGCGGGGATTTCCGATGACTTGATCCGCGTGGCCGTCGGCATCGAGGCATCAGAGGATCTCTGCGCGGATTTCGAGCGGGCGTTGCGAGGGGTTTAGGATATGGCTAATCGCGTCAAAATTGGAATGCTCAAGGCGATGCCCGAGAAGTGGGCGGTCGCGGAAAATTGGGCCGCGTTTGAGCAACAGTTCGAAGCCCGCGCAGGCGAGGTGGATGTGTTTCTCACGCCGGAGTGTTTCCTCGATGGATACGCGGTGACAGAAGCCGATTGGACCGCGGCGCGTTTTGCCGAGGTGGCGCAGGACGTGCCTAAGAGCGGGTATATCCGGCGGGTGCGCGAAATGGCGCGGGCATCTCAAACGCATGTGGTTTTTGGATTTACCGAGAAGCGGGCCGGGCATTTCTACAACGCGGCCATGTTGGTGAACCGCGCGGGTGAGATTGTGGGGACGTATTACAAAACGCATTTGCAGGCGCACGACCACCGGTTTGTGCGAGGGGATGACCTGCCCGTGTTCGATTTGGATATCGGAACGGTCGGGATGGTCATTTGTGCGGATCGCCGATGGCCCGAGTCGATTCGCACGCTGCGCCTGAAGGGCGCGAAAATCTGTTTGATGCCGACTTACGGCATGTGGCACGCAGAAAATGAGTGGTGGATGCGAACGCGGTCGTACGAGAATCAGATGTTTGTGTGTTTCGCGCATCCCAATGTGGCGTTGATCGCGGGGCCGCGCGGCGAGGTCGCGGCAAAATTGCTGTCGAACGCGCCCGATGTGTTGATCCACGAGATCGATCTAAAAGACGTGTCAGACGAAAACCACCTAAGCAATCGGCGGCCCGAACTCTACGGGGTCATCGCCGACGCGGATCACGCGTCGCGACAACCCGAGTTCGCGTCTCCAAAATCAGAGGAGGGATCATGAATGCGTACCGCGCAGTGATTGTGGGCTTGACCGGCATTGGCGCCAGTCGCCCGAGTGAACCCGAAGGGCCGATCTTTGGCGCGATGCCGGCATCGCACGCCGCGGCGTATCACATGCACGCGCAGACGGAAGTGGTGGGGGTGTGCGATTTGCGCGCCGAGGCGTTGGATGCGTTTTGCGAGCAGTGGCGCGATGTGTGGCCGCAGGTGAATGCGTACGCGGATTACCGCGAGATGTTGGACAAAGAACGACCCGATTTGGTCAGCGTTGTGACATCCGACCACGCGCACGCCGATATCACAGTGGCCGCGGCCGAGGGAGGCGCGCGGGCGATTTTATGCGAAAAGCCCATTGCGACCACCCTGCGAGATGCGGATCGCATGATCGAAGCCGCAGAGGCGAACGATGCGCTGCTGTCCATCGAACACACGCGCCGCTGGTACCCGAGTTATCTCCAAGCGCGGGAGATGATTCGCTCGGGCGCGTTGGGCGCGTTGCGAACCGTTGTCTGCGAGCAATTCGGCCCGCGCGCGATGATGTTCCGCAATGGCACGCACATGATCGACATGATGTGCTTTTTCGCCGAGGCGCGTCCCGCGTGGCTAGTGGGCGATCTGGAGCCCGGGTTTGGGCATTTCACGGAGTACATGGGCGATGGCGGGCACGACCCGGCGACCGATCCGTTTGCGTCTGCGTATATCCATTTCGACAATGGCGTGCGCGCATTTTACAACTGCCGCAAAATGGCGTTCAATGGGTCGCAATTTTCCCTGACGTGCGAAAATGGGCGAATCGAGATTTCGGATCAAAAATTGGACGTGATCACGCAGCGAGAACCGCGCTGGTGGTCTTATGCCGAGGTGCCCACGGATCCGTATATGGCGATCCGACAAAGCGGCGCGGTGTCAGAACTGATCCACGTCTTGGAACGCGGCGGCGCGCTCGTATCCCCCGGGCGCGAGGCGAGAAAGACGCTCCAAATCATGCTGGGCATCCTGGACTCGCACCACGCGGGCAATGTGCGCGTCGACGTGTGACGCAAGGCGTTGTCTGAATCGCGGATGCCACACACACCCGCCGCCGCTGTGTCTTCCTCTTAGCGGTTCATGGATCAATCCGCCGCTTGCACGGGGTCATCCGCCCATTGCCTTCGGAAACTCCCCTCGGCAATTCGCTTTAATGCCCCGCGCAAATCGTCCAACAAAACGTAGAACAGGGGAATCACAAACAGCGTCAGGGCCGTGGACACCATCAGCCCGCCCATCATGGTAATGCCCAATGGCGCGTAGGGCATGCCCATCATCGTGCTGCTGCCAATCGCCATGGGCAACAGACCGAACACGGTCGTGCAGGTCGTCATCAAAATGGGCCGAAAGCGATTGTGACCGGCCGCCATAATCGCCTCGGTGCGATCCATCCCCGATAGGCGCGAGCGGTTGATCATATCGACGAGCACTATCGCGTTGTTGACCACCACGCCGATCAGCACGATCGCCCCCACATTCGACATAAAATCCATCGTCGTGCCCGTCAGCCACAAGCCCCAATACACGCCCAAAAACGAAAATGGAATGGCGAAAATCACGGCAAAGGGCAAAATGACCGACTCGAACAACACGCCCATCAGCAAAAACACAAATGTAATCGCCATCACGATGGCGAAGGTCATCGCCCGACTTTCCCGGCTGTATTGCGAATGCCGCTCGCCCTTGTTCCACTCGTAGCCCCTCGGCAGGGTGAACCCATCCATCGCTTCGTCGATCTCCCGATACATCCCGTCGATATCGGCCTTGGTCGTATAGACGCGCACGCGCAACCGGTTGCGCCCATTGTGCCGAAAAATATGGCTCGGCCCCTTGGTGATCTCAAAGGTCGCAAAACTCGACAAGGGCAATTTTTCTCCCGCGTCGGTGACAAACGCGAAATTCTTCAACTGCACGAGCGACTGCCGGTCGGATTCATCCAAAATCAGTTGCACGTTCACTTCGTGGTCGTCCGTCTGAAACCTCGGCAGGGTCGCGCCGCGCAGTTGATAGGCCAACGTGCGGCTGATTCGCTCGGCGGGAATCCCGTGCTTTTTGGCCTGGACGCGGTTGACGCGGATGCGGATCTCGTCTTTGCCAAATTCCAAGTCGCTCTGCAAGCTCGTCACCGTCGGGATTTGTTGCAACCGGCGTTCCACCTCCTCGAGCATGTCCTCCAATTTCTCAAAATCGGGCCCGTACAAATACACGCTCACGTAGGGATCGCGCCCGCCGGAACTGCGCGATTCCACGGACACGCGAAAGCCCACGTAGCGCGGCACCTCCCGGTTCAGCTCGTCGATGATCTCTCGCCGCGTCATCCACCGATCGAGGGGAAAGCCGATGCCATTGCGCGCCCAGCGGTACACCGCGTACCACCACGTGCGATTCGGGTCTTCGTCGAGATTCATCCGCACATTGATGTACCCGCGCCGGAAATACGTCATGACGTTTTTGATCTTGTACCGGTCGCGCCGCTCGTTCACGTAATTTTCGAGATCACTCGCAATTTTATCCATCTCGGCCAGCGAAAAATTGTTGGGGCCGTACATGCGAATGCTCACGCGATTCGAGGCAAAGCGCATCTGATCGGTTTTCTTCACCTTCTCCAGCGGAAAGGCGATGGTGGCGAACAACATCAGCGCGATCAAAAACGCATCCCTGCGGCGGCGAATGGCCCAAATCAGGCAACGGCCGTACAAGCGGCGCGCAAACGCGATGGACTTCGGATCGGAGCGCACGACCGCATCGCCAAACCGCTGTGCGGCCAAGGGGATGAACAACAGCGCGACGAACAGAGACGCCACGAGGGCGAACACCACGGGCATCCCGATTTTCGACAGCAGGAACTTCATGTCAAAGCTGTCGTTCATCAACATCATCGGCAAGAACACCACCACCGTCGTCAGGGTTGCCATCGTAATCGCCAGCCCCACTTCGCTCGCGCCGTAAATCGACGCGCGGCGCGCATCTTCGCCCGAGGCCCGCAACCGGTAGATGTTCTCCACGATCACTATCGCATTATCGACCACCATGCCCACGCCGACCATCAAGCCCATCATCGTCAGCAAATTGAGGGACCAGCCCATGAAATAGAGCACGGTCACGGTCAGCATCACGCACAGGGGAATGGACAGAGTGATCAGCGCGGTCATCCGCACGGCGCGCAAAAAGAACAGCAACACCAACGCGGCGAACAACCCGCCCCACAAGCCCGTGACTTTCAAATTGTCCATCGAGTCTTCGATCAACTTGCCCTCGCTGTAAAACAAGCGGAACGCGGCCGGGGTCGCGGCTTCGATTTTCGCCATCTCGGCCACGACTCGCTCGCACAGATCCACGATGTTCTCGCCCGATTCCTTGTACACGTCCAAGCCCAAATTGCGTTGCCCATCCACGCGCCAGACCCGGTCTCGAGGCGGCGCCGCGTACACCACGTCTGCCACGTCTTTGAGGCGCACCTGCGTGGTGCTGTGCCGGCTGTGTACCGCGATGTTTTCGATTTCCGTTAGGCTTTGATAATGCGCCAATGACCGCACGTACAACCGCTTCCCGCCCTCTCGGATGTGCCCGCCAGACAGGGAAAAATTGTCCTGCTGCAGGGATGCCACGAGTTCATGCGTCTCGATGCCGTGGGTCCGCATGCGCTCTTGATCCACCAAGATCAACACTTCCTTGTCCTCAAACCCCCAGATGCTGGTCTTCGCCACGCCGTCGATGCGTTCTATCGGGTCGATCACATGGGTTTGCACCCATTGTTCCTTGTCCGCGATCTCCTCTGGGATGGACAGGCCCGTCCAGATCACCTCGGAATCGGTTTCCTGATTCCACGAATACACCTTGATTTTATCGCGCACCTCTTCGGGCAGATCGAGCTTGGCGTGCTCCAACCGATCCGCCACGCGCACGTACGCGTCGCGCATATCCGTGCCGCGGTGAAAGCGGAGCTCGACCCCTGCCCACGGATCGCCGGCAAAGGCGTAAATATCGCTGAGTTCGCGCACGGTTCGCATGTGCCGTTCCATCGGCAAGGCGATGGTGTGAAACCGCTCTTGCACGGACGCATTTTCCTGCGCCACATCCACCCAAAATCGATTCCAGTCGTTGCCCGACGCCCACGCCTGAATGGGAATGCGCCAATACGCCACCAGTCCAATCACCATCAACCCGACCAAACACATGGTCACGGTGACGGGCCTGGTCACGGAAATTCTGGGCAACAGCGATGATTTTTTGTCGTTCTGGATCATGTCAGCTATCCGTCGTCCGTTGTCGGCAATCCCAACCCCGTAGGGACAGGCCCCCGTGCCTGTCCTCAATTCATCCAGCGACTTTTGCCCTGCTATCCATATAGACACATCCCCGCCCGTTTCGGTTTTCTTTTGCGAAAAAAAAACCGCATACCTGTACCGGTGAAACAGGTCGCGGTTCGCCAGCCTCTGCAATTTTGCGCTTCGCCATCGCTACGGCGTGCTCCTGCGCCCGCCGCCATCCATGTAAATCGCGTTGCCGAACACGTAAGAACACGGCTCGGACGCCAAAAACGCCACGACCGTTGCGATCTCTTCGGGTTCGGCCATGCGCCCGGCGGGCAATGCCGCGCCCAGATCGTCGAGCACGGCCTCGACATCGCGGCCCTCGCGCTCTGCCCGTGCCCGTTGCTGTGTGCGAGCGCGCGGGGTATTGGTCAGCCCCGGGCAAACCGCGTTCACCAAAATGCCATCGCCCGATACGGCATCGGACAGGGCGCGCGTCACGTTCAAAATGGCGATATTGGCGGCCCCCGTTGGAATATTGCTCCGCGTGGGGCTCGTGCCCGCGCCGCCTGCGATATTGACGATGCGCCCCCAGCCCTTTGCCCGCATCAGCGGAATCACGCGCTGCGCCATCCGCAAATAACTGTACGTTTTCAACGCCAACGCCTCGCTGATCTGCGCGGCGTCCAAGTTCAAGATATCGGCATTGCGCGCGGCCCCCACATTGTTGACCAAAACATCCACGCCGCCAAATGCGCGCACCGTCTCATCCACGACCGCGTCGCAATTTTCTCGCGCGCTCAGATCGACCGCAACCGCATGCCCTTCGCCACCTGCCGCGTCGATCTCGGCGACCACCGAATCCAATGTCGCCCGTGTGCGTGCGGCGATACACACGCGAGCACCTTCCCGCGCCAATGCCAAAGCGCAACACCTGCCGATGCCCTGACTCCCGCCGGTGACGATGGCCCGTTTTCCCCGCAATCCCAAATCCATAGCACATTCTCCAAAAATAGACGCCTAGCTTCCCAAGCAACGTAAGCAAATCGTCCCCAACCCCTATATTTCCTTTTATGCCTTTGAACGGGCTATCGCCCGTTGTACCCCGCTCCGCACTCATGACGACGTTCATCCGCGTTCATCTCTATTTCCTTTTGTGCCCTTTGTGCCTTTTGTGGCTTTTGTACCTTTGAACGGGCTGTCGCCCGTTGTACCCCGTTCATGCCTTTTGTGCCTTTTGTGCCTTTTGTGCCTTTTGTGCCTTTTGTGCCTTTTGTGCCTTTTGTGCCTTTTGTGCCTTTTGTGCCTTTTGTGCCTTTTGTGCCTTTTGTGGCTTTCGTGCCTTTTGTGGCTAAAATCCCTCACGACACGGGTTGCGCGACCGCTCGATCCGACACGGCATCTCGCTCGCGTTGGAGTTGGCCTTCGGGATCGACCCATTGGCTGACGATCAAGGAAATCAGGGCGAGGATTGCGCCGCTGAAGAAAATCACTTGATACCCGAAATAGTGCCAGGCGAATCCGCCCAAGAGCGGCGCGGCGACCGAGGCGATGTGATTCATCGTCACGCCCATGGCGAGCGAGGGTTTGAGATCCGATTCGGGCGCGATCTTGTGGAGGTAGGTCGTCAATGCGATCCCGCCGAAAAAGATGAGATTGTCGATGCAGTACAGCGCGTAGAGCGTTGGGCGGTGCGTCACCACGGCATAACCCAAAAATACAAATGATAGCCCTGTATAGCTGAACGACAACATCTTGCGCTCGCCGTACTGATCGACCAACTTGCCCATCGTGGGCGCGGTCAACGTGATCAAGGTCTGGTTGATCAGCACCAAAAACATCGTCGTATGCACGGGCATGCCGTGAATTTTCACCAGCGCGAAAATCGCAAAGGTAATGAACATCTGCTTGCGGAGGCCCTGGAGAAAATTCAGCGCGTAATACAAGCCGTATCGCCGCTTAAACACAAAACCGCGCTCGTGGGGCGGGCGGTGGCGAGACGCGAACAAAATCGCAAAGCCGCCGCCCATAGTCGCCGCGCCTGCCATGGCGAACAGGCCGTTGTACCCGACGAAATCGTAAGCCAATTTGCAGATCAAAATGGACAGCAACCAAGCGATGCTGTTCACGCTTCGCAACTGCCCCAACCATTTCCCCTTCTTGCCCTTGGGCGAAAAGACGAGGGCCATCGACTGCTCCATCGGGATCCAGCAGTGAAACCCCACGCTCCACACCAGCGAATACGCGGCCAGCACAAAAACCGAATCCACCTGGGCATACGCCGCAATACCCGCGCCCATGATCATCAGGGAGACAGCGGCAACGACAGGCGGCGCGAATCGCACCATCAGCGCGACAAAAAACGCATTCATGAACCCCGGCACCTCGCGCAGGGATTCCACGTACCCCAATTCGTGGGCGTCGATATTGAGGCGTTCTACGATAAAATTGTTGAACAGCGTCAGTTGCACGCCGAAAAATATCCCCTGCGAAGCAACCGCCAGAGCCAGCAACCGAAAGTCCCGGTTCCATTCAGAAATTGGATTGTTCAAAAAAGACCTCTCATTGTTTCGCGGTCAAATGATACGCTACAAATCAGCACCGACATTGCGCGCTTTTCTAACAACTTTGGTCCGAAAGCATCGCGGGTTGCGAGACGGACTTGCGCGCTGTGCCTGATGGCTTTCGGTGATGGTATTTTGGGATGGCATTTTGGCCATGGCTTCTCTGAAGGACCGTGGAACGTCAAAGCGATCGCTCGTGTGTAGCATATCACATCAGAAAAAAAATCAAATTGGTATTACACCGCACGGGGATATGTTATAGGATCGCTTTTTGACTCAATTCCCCAACGGCTCCCACACATTCCCAAAAATCGACCGCAACCGCGCCATGTCATCAGCGGGCAGGGGCGGGCCCAAGATCGCGTTCACATTTTCTTCCAAGTGATCGACATTCGCGGTTCCCGACAGCACCACGCCCATGGCCGGGTGCGCGTTCACGTACTTGTAGCCGGCCGCGGGCAAGGAGGTGACATCGCCTTTGAC
This sequence comes from Candidatus Latescibacterota bacterium, assembly GCA_965242535.1. Classification (GTDB taxonomy): domain Bacteria; phylum Latescibacterota; class UBA2968; order UBA2968; family UBA2968; genus VXRD01. The sequence continues at coordinate 647,712 of OZ251458.1, read as the reverse complement.
CAGCCATCCCAATGGGTCGTCATCGTCGAGCGCGTCGGGGGCGATCAGCCCTTTGGCCTTGGCGTACGCGATGCGTTCTTTGAGCACTTCGGGCCGCGCGAGTGCCCGCCGAACCGCGACCATGCAAATCACGCCCACGTTTAATTTTTCACACTTGGGCAAAATCTCGTGCTCGGGCGTTGGACTCAGCAAATTGTAGCCCACCATCGCCGCGTCGAACAAATCATCTGCTAATGCCTGTGCGAACATCTCGTGTTTGGGGTCTTCGGCGTACGTCTCGCTTATCCCGATAAAGCGGAATTTTCCCTGATCTTTCAATTTCTCCACCGTGGGCCATAGCCGCGCCATGGCATCGGCATAATGATGCGGCCGCACCCCGTGCCACTGCATGATATCCACGCTATCGACCCGCAACCGCCTCAAGCTGCGCTCGACGGAATCCACCACATCGCTCGGATTGACGAGTTCGCCCTTGCCCCGATGGGCGTGAAATTTGGTCGCCAAAACGTAGTCATCGCGCGGCACATCCTCGAGCGCGGTGCCGAGAATGGTCTCACTTTCGCCATAAGCCGCCGCGGTATCGAAAAAATTGATGCCGAGATCCAATGCCCGGCGCACCAACCGGTTCACCCCCGCTTGGCCCACGCCCGTTTTTTGCCCCAGTTGCGTCGGCCCGCCGCCGCCAATGCCCATGATCGAAACCCTCAACCCGGTGCGCCCCAACGTGCGGTATTTCATTTTTTTCTCCTTTGAATGGCACTTAATATAGGACATCCCAACCCGCCCCGCAAATCCGACGACAAAGCAGTTGATTTTTAGGGCGACCGATATATCTTGCACGGCAGGGGAGACGGGAGACGGGAGACGGGAGACGGGAGACGGGAGACGGGAGAGGTGAAAGGCGAAAAGCGAAAAGCAAGAGGCGAAAGGCGAAAGGCGAAAGGCGAAAGGCAAGAGGCAAGAGGCAAGAGGATCACCAATCGCTCCTTCCATGTAGGGACAGGCCCCCGTGCCTGTCCTTAAAGCAAAGGGCGCGGCAGATTTTTCCAAGATGCGAGTACGCGGTAAGGGCGTAAAATTTTACGCCCTTACTAATACGCCCTTACAAAAAGGGGATGGCGTCCCTATCCCCCGCTCGAAATCACATCCATAGATCGAGGAGGATTTATGTCGAAAACGGTAAAAATCGGCGTGCTGGGTTTGGCGCACGATCACGTGTGGTCGAATTTGCGCGCGCTCGAGGCATTGGACAATGCCGAGTTGGTCGGCGCGGCCGATGGCGATGTGGCGTTGCGCGATCGATTCGTCGCGCGCACGAATTGCACGCGCGTCTTTGATTCGTTTGACGACTTGCTAGACGATGCGCGCCCGGACGCGGTGTTTGTCTTTACGCCCACCGCGCATCACGTCGATGTGGTGGAAATGTGCGCGCCGCGAGGGATTCACGCCATGGTCGAAAAGCCCATGGCCGCGACCTTAGAGCAAGCGGACCGCATGTTGACCGCAGCGCGAAAAGCCGGCACGGTGCTGATGGTCAACTGGCCCACGGCTTGGAATCGCGGCATCCGCACGGCGTATCGCCTGGTGCGAGAGGGCGCGATCGGGCAGGTGTGGCAACTGCTGTGGCGCGGCGGGCATTGCGGGCCGGACGAATTGGGGTGTTCCGATCAGTTTTGCGATTTCTTATTTGACAAGCATCTCAATGGCGCGGGCGCCTTTGGCGACTACGGCGGGTATGGCGCGAGCCTGTGCGCGTTGTTTTTGGGGCGGCCCAACCGCGTGGTGGGCATGGCCGGGCGACTCTTAAAAACGCATTTGCCCGTGGATGACAACGGCATGATGATGTTGCGCTATCCGCAGGCGATGTGCCGCTTGGAAATGACGTGGACCGAAGCCGTGCCGCACAAGCCCGCGCACGAGGTCATCCTGCACGGCACAGAAGGCACGATTATCGCAGGGGACGAGGTGACGCTGTACACGCGCGACGACAAAGATGGCGAAACCATCGCGCCGGACGCCCTGCCCGCAGGCGAAGGCAATGGCGCGGAGCATTTCGTCCATTGCATTTCGTCCGACGCCGCGCCCGGTTTTGTGACGTGTGCGGATTTGTCGCGCCACGCGCAGGAAATCATGGAGGCGGGCCTCATCTCCGCCACAAACGGCATTGCCGTGTCCTTGCCCATCGAAGACCATCTGTTTCGGGAGTAGCGGGCGGGTGTTCTTCTCTTTGCCTTTCAGGGGGTTCTAATGCGTTCTCATTGGGTCTTTTTCGCGCTGGCAGTGGCAATGCCGCATCTGGCCCACGCGCAGGTCGGGGGTCGCGTGGATCAGGTGGTGGGCGATCTCGCGTACGTGCGCGGGCTTGGGACCGCGGTTGCGATCGATGGCAAATTGCGGGTCGCAGGCGATGGCGGCGCGGTTTTGCAGGTGATCAAGGTCTTGCCCGATGTCGTAATCGCGCGCGTGGGCGAGGGGGCGCCCGTCAACTTGGGCGACCGCATCGCGGCGGCCGATGGGACGTGGGACAGTGCGCCGCCGCGCAGGGTGGTGCATGCGACTCGCGTTGAGGACGCGCCGCGCATCGACGGGCAGTTGGACGACGCGGTCTGGCAACGGGCAATGCCCATCGAGGGTTTCGTCCAGCGCGATCCCAAATACTGGATGCCGGTGACGGAGCGAACCGTCGTGAAAATCATTTACGACGATGAGAAAATTTACTTTGGATTTATCTGTTACGACGAAAATCCCGACCGCATCGTCACCAACAACATGCGCCGAGATGGGCAACTTTCCAGCGATGACAACATCCAGTTGTTGCTCGACCCGTTTAACGACAATCAGAGCGGGGTTTTCTTCGTGGTCAACGCGCTCGGCGCGCGCGGGGATATGCTGTTGTCCAACGAAGGGCGCACCACCAATGAAGATTGGAACTGCATTTGGGAAGCGCGGTGCAGGCGTCACGACGAGGGCTGGGCCGCCGAGATCGCGATTCCATTTGACCAACTGCGCTTCAATCCGGCAGCCGAAATGACCTGGGGCATCAACATCGGGCGGTACATCGGGCACAAAAACGAGGAAGTCGCGCTGATGATCGGGCGGCATACGCCGTCGCCGCGCCGGCGGTACGAGATGACGGATTTGGGCGCGTTGCACGGCTTGAAAGCCGTCAGGCGGAAGCGGCTGTTTCAGGTCAAGCCCTACGTCTTGCCGGGGACGACGCGCAATTTTGTCGCCGCAGGAGACGCCGCGGGCGAGAAGCACACGTTTGAAGCGGGCGCGGATGTGCGCTATGGCCTAACGTCCAATCTCGCGCTGGACGTGTCCTACAACACGGATTTTGCCCAGGTCGAAGCGGACCAAGAGCAGGTCAACTTGACGCAATTTTCCCAGTTCTTCCCCGAGAAGCGCGAGTTTTTCCTCGAAGGCGCGCAGTTGTTCGATTTTGGCGAAGCCGCGACCATCCGCGGGGGCGATGTGCGCCCGCCAACGCTGTTGTTTTACAGCCGCAGGATCGGATTGGAAGACCGACGGCCCGTGCCGATTCTGTTGGGGGGCAAGCTGTCCGGCAAGGCCGGGCGCACGAGCATCGGCGCGTTGAACGTGCTGACCGATACCGCGATACGGCCGGATACCACGCTCGAGCGCAGCAATTTTTCCGTGGTGCGCGTCAAGCGCGATGTGCTATCGAGGTCGAATGTGGGCCTGATTTTTGTGAACAAACAAACCGACAGTGCGGAGCGCGGATGGGACGACCACAACCGCGCGGCCGGCGTGGATTTCAGCTTTTCGCCCACGACCTCGATCAACGTGCAGGCGTTTTACGCGCGCACCTGGGATTCGGTGTTGCGCGATTCCTCTGATGCGCGGTATTTTCGGGCGGCGTACAGCGGCGCCAAATACGCGGGGGTCATAAGCGTTTTGGACGTGGCGGACAATTTTTCGCCCGAGGTCGGCTACGTCAACCGCAGGCGCGGGCTTCGGGGGTTTCAACGCTACGAGTTCAACATGTCCTATTTGCCGCGCCCCAAAGCGTTCCGCATCCGCAATTTGAGATTTACGCCCAACGTGCAAGTGATTTCCGACGGGAAGGGCGCGATTCCGTTTTGGCGCGCGCGCTTGGACGGGGTGATCGCCTTTCAGTCGTCCGACCGCATTTTGGGCCGCGTGGAAAGAATCCGCGATGTCGTCATCCGATCCTTTCCCCCGTCGCAAAAGCGAGGCGATGTCGCCATTCCCCCGGGGGAATACGCGTTCACCTCGTTTCGGCTAGGGCCCGACACGGCGAATTATCGCAAGTGGAATTTGGATCTCGATTTTCAGGTGGGCACGTATTACACCGGGCGGTTGTATCGGATCACGTCGGAAAATGTCTATCGGCCCAATGGGCGGTTGGGCATCGAGCTGATCTACGACGGCAGTTGGTTGCGTTTGCCACAGGCCAAGTTCAATATCCAGGCCTTGAGCACGCGGATCCTGTACTCGTTCACGACCGATTTCTTCGTCAAAATTTTCGCCCAGTGGAATAACGACAGCGAATCGGTGGGGGCCAATGTGTTGCTCAACTATCGCTTCCGCCCGGGCAGCGATATTTTCTTCGTGTACGACCACGGGTTTGGCACGGCGGACAATTTTCACCAGACCAACCGCGCCGTGTTGCTCAAGGCGTCGTACCTGATCGGATTGTGAGACGGAGGGAGAGACATGGACAACAAGCTCTACATCCCCATTCTTTTGACCCTGATCATTTCGTGTTCCGATACGGGAGAGGTGGCAGACGAGGCGGCGAGGCCCAAAATAGAAGCGTTGGCGCGCGTGCAACTCGATGGCAAGTGGGGCTATATCAACACGGCGGGCGAGATGGCGATCGCTCCGCAATTCGACAATGCGTGGTCCTTCGCAGATGGGCTCGCCCGCGTTCAAATCGGCGACAAATGGGGCTATATCGGCCAGACGGGCGAGATGGCGATCGCTCCGCAATTCGACAATGCGTGGTCCTTCGCAGATGGGCTCGCCCGCGTTCAAATCGGCGGCAAGTGGGGCTATATCGACGCGGCGGGCGAGATGGTGATCCCACCGCAATTTGGCGATGAAGATGCGTGGGCATTTTCAGACGGGCGGGCGGGCGTAAAGATCGACGACAAGTGGGGCTATATCGACGCGGCGGGCGAGGTCGCGATCGCCCCGCAATTCGACGATGCGCGACCGTTTTCTCAGGGCTTGGCCGCGGTGGAAATCGCCGGCGAGTGGGGCTATATCGACGCGGCGGGAAAGGCGGTGGTCCCACCGCAATTCGACACGGCTTGGGATTTTTCGGACAGCCTCGGGCGCGTCGAAGTCGATGGCAAGTGGGGGTACGTCAATCCCCGGGGCGCGCGCGTGATTTTTCCGCAGTTCGACGCGGCTTGGGATTTTTCAGACGGCTTGGCGCGCGTGGAAATCAATGGCAGGTGGGGCTATGTCAACGCGCAGGGGATCGTCTCGATTCCACCGCAATTCGACATCACCCGGTCCTTTTCCGAGGGCTTGGCGCGCGTGAAACTCGGCAGCAAGTGGGGCTACATCAACGAGAAGGGCGAGGTGGTGATGCCCGAACAAACCGACGATCCCAAGTCGTTTTCCGAGGGCTTGGCGCGCATCAAAATGAGCGGCAAGTGGGGCTATATCAACGCCGAGGGCGAGGAGGTGATCCCCCCGAAATTCGACGATGCGCGGTCCTTTTCCGAGGGCTTGGCGCGGGTTGAAATCGAGGGGAAGTGGGGGTATATCGACAAGCGAGGCGACATCGTCATCGATCCGCAATTCGAGTTGGCGTTCTCGTTCATGAATGGTTTGGCCCCCGTGAAGATGGAGGGCAAGTGGGGCTATATCAACACCGCGGGCGAGATGGTGATCTCTCCGCAATTCGATTTTACGTTTTCCTTTTTTGAAGAATCCGCGCAAAAAATATTCGGCAGATGGGGCTATATCAACACGGCTGGCAGGGTGGTAATCAACCCGCAATTCGACTTTGCCTGGTCGTTTTCCCAGGGCTTGGCGCGCGTCAAAGTCGACGACAAATACGGCTATATCAATACGCGAGGGGAATTTGCGATCCCCGTGCAATTCGACAATGCGAGCGATTTCAAAAAATGATTTTTGTCAGTCATATACGAACAAAAAACGCCCCATCTGAAACCGCTTCGGATGGGGCGTCGTGTTGATGGCTCAAATGCGAGGGGCAATCTCGCCTACCCACATAAGTCAATGCACTTTTTCGCCTTTCACAACGCGAGGGCGACGCCGACCGCGACGATGGGGATCAGCAGGTATTTGAGCAGCCCTTTGCGCTTGCCTTGGATGTTGCCGAGGATCGAGGTTTGGAGCTTGTGATCGCCGGTTTTGTAATGCAGGCATTCCGCGCCCGGGGTTGCGGCGATGGCCGTGACGCCTGGCCAGACCGGCTTGATCCCGCCCGTGGGGTAGAGGACGATGTTTTCGCGGTGGTCTTTGTAATCGCCCGTTTTGATCGAGATCGCGTATTCCCGTCCAAAAGTCAGTTGGTCGGGTTGAACGATGGGGCCGAGTTCATCGCCGAACACGGGGCGGACGCGAACGGTATCGGACGCGGTTTGGACCTCGGGCAACCACAGGGACACGCGCGGCGAGATGCGTAGGAACGCGGGGGTCGCGCCCATGCGGAACGACACCGGCACGGCCCGATTTCGCCCGTCTTTGAGAATGTAATGGCCCTGGGGCAGGGCCAGGGAAAATGCCTGCCTGCGCTGGGCGATGTTTTCGCGCAACAAAAGTTCGGCCAAGGTCACGAGGCTGTCGCGCATGGCCCGTTCGCTCGGGGAAATCAGCGGGGCCGCAGGGGATTCGCGCGTGAAGAGCACCTGCTCAAAAGAGAGCGCGTCGGGTTGCAGGTCGCGCGTGGAAAGCCATGCCTCACTCACGTTGACATCCAAGCGGCCGAGGCGGTCGTGCCAGTGCTCGACAAAGCCCATCAGATCGCCCAAGTGCAGGTGGGAATCGCCCGGCAAAGGATAAGGCTCTCGATCGACGGGAAAGGGAGATCGCGCCCGCGCACTGCGAAAAAGCGCGTGGGCCTCCGAGAACCGGCGGTACTTGCCGAGCGCGATGCCGCGATACACTTCGACTTGGGCCAAGGCGCGGACCACGCCGAGTTCCCTTTCGTCCATGCGGTTCAAGGTGCGGTCTATCTCGCGGATGCGCGCGCCGTAGCGTTCGAGTTCGGCGATAAACCGGGGCAAGCGGCGATCCATCAAGTGGATGGCCGCATTGCTCGCAACCGCGGGCGCGGTTTCGCCGATGGCCAAGCCTCCGGCCAAGAGATGCGCGCTTTCCGCGCGATACCGGTCTGCCAATGCCGCGAGATCCGGGATGGACAAACTCGTCAGGGGCAGCGGGGCGGGCGTCAGCGCGATCTTGAGGAGTTTGCCGCGCGGCCACAAAAACAGGTCTCGCTCGATGGTGCGAAAGCCGGCTTTGCCGATTTCGAGGCGGTACTTGCCCACGAAGAGGTCTTCCTCGTACGCCACATTCCCGCGCCCGATGTTGATGAACCCGGTAAACGTCGTATCCCGATCCGCAAACCGCAGGCGGATTTGCGCGCCCAAGGCGTCGAGTTGGTCCGACCGAATTTGCAGGCGCGCTTTTTGTCGCATAAGCGCGATGTGCAGCGTATCGGCCCAAACGGGTTCCGTGATGGTGCGCGTCCAGAACTGGTAGCCGTGCGCCAACGCCTGGAGTTTGTCGCCGATGTCCAGGCGGTCCCGCGTGGAAAAGGGCGTGTACCCCGCTTCCTGCCCGTTGATGAAAACCCGCGCGCCGGGGGGCGTGGAGTCGATGCGGAGAAGGGGCGTCGGGCGCGTTTCCGGAACGGGTTCCGGCTCCTGGGCGACGAGATGCAACGGCGCGATGAGGCATAAAAAGACGAGTCGCAGCGCGTTCATGGCGATGGTTCTCCTCGTTCGCTGACCAAATTGGGATGGTGTTTTTCCTCGAGTTGGCGCGCTTGGGCGTAATCGCCTTGGCTTTTGGCGATGCGGTGAAATTCCCGCCAATACCGATCCGGCGCGATGCGATAGGCGTTCTCTGCGGCTTGGTACGCGCGCATCCCAACGCCTTGCAAATCCGAGTTGAGATAGGCATGCGCGAGGGCGATCAGGGCTTCGCCCCGGTCTTGCCACCCAAAGGTCGTCACCGGATAAATGGCGGAGATCGCCTGGCGATACGCGCCCTCTTCGAGTTTGACGCTCGCCAAACTGAGCGACAACCCGCCGTACGCATCGCACACGCGCGGCTCGTATCGGTTGTGCCGATAGGCTTGTCGGGCAAAGGCCACGGCTTGGGCGAGGTCGTTTCGATACGCGGTGAAGGCCATGTCCAAATACAGAGAGGCGCGAGACGTGTCCGACCGCGCGTAGAACAAGGCGCGTTGCATGGCGCGGAGGGCCCGCTCGGTGTCTTCCTCCTCGCCGTGGCGCAAGCCCTTGAGGCGGAGGATGGCGCAGCGCATGTTGTACCCGCCGTCAAAGCGCGCGGCCGCGAGCACTTGCGCGAACCACTCCGGATTGTCGCCCAACGCGCCGCGAGACGATGCCGCGGCGATTTTGGGAATGTAAAAATCCGGTTCGATGCCCTCGAAATTCACCCGTGCGGCGGTTTCGATCAGGTTCAAGGTGTTTTCGATGTAAACGCTCAAATAGGCTTGCAGGGTATCGCTCATAGCCGCGCGCCTGGGCGACGTATAGACGAGTTCCTTTTGCTCGCGCACGAGAATGGCGGTCCAAATCTCGCGCAACCCGTCTTCGGCGACGCGCCAGATGCGGTGCAAGGTGTCGATGGTCGCCGGGTGAAAGCGCGTGTCGATTAACGCGGTGTCGCGCAATGCTTTCGGCGGGAGATTTAAGGGCATGGGCTGGCGGATGTGTTCGCGGTCGAGCGCGGCATGGGCACGCGCCATCGCGTATTTGACCGCGAGCCGCCCCTGTTCGTAGATCACCTCCGGGTCTCGATCCCGATCGCGCGCGATTCGGTACGCGTCCGCGCCTTTTTTGAGCAGGCCGATCGACGCGTTGGCATCCGCGTCATAAGCGCGTTCGCAAGCCGCGCCGAGCCAGATGTAGTACGCGCTGGTGAAGATGAGGGCGTAGTCGCAGGCGCGTTCAAAATGCGCGATGGCTTGGGCATAATCCGCAGACGAGAACGCGGCGCGGCCCTCTTCAAAGGCGCGATAGGCCAAGTCGTCGTCCTTTTCCTGCGCGAGAGAGGGGGCGATGGCGATGGCGAGCAACAGGCATAATTTTTTCATGATGCGATCTCACGATGGGCCCAAGGCGCGGTCGAGGAATCGGATGCCCCGCCGCGCTTGGGTTTCGAGGTGGATGGCCTCGCCGAGGCCCGACCGCGCGAAAATCTCGATGTGGTCCAAGCGGCCCCTGCGAAAGGCGAGGGTAAAGGCGATGCCGTCCGCAAAGTGGATGCGGGCGCGGCTTGAGGTCAGGGCGAGCCGGGCGTTTTCAAAAATTCTATTTTCCTGCGTTTTGAGGCGCGCGAGGGCGCGTTGGATGCGGGTGAGGCGCGCGAGTTCTGCGGACAGGCCGGCCGAGGCGCGAAAGCTGGAAAAGCCAATGCGCCCGGCCGGGCGATAGCCCTTGAGGCCGCTCGATTCCGCTCGGGGCGTCTCGTCGTCCCCGCGCTCTGGCGGTGGCAATATCGCAGGCGCGTGCGTGGGGATGCTCGGGGTGGGCCGTGCGATCTCGACTTCTGGACGGGAACCGAAAAATGTCGATGGATTTGCACCTCTGTCCACGCGGGGCGCAGAGATGTTGGGCCGCGCGTTGAACGCGACTCGTGGCAGGTCGCGCGGCCGCGAAATATCGGGCAATGCCGCGAGCACGCGCACGGGCTTGTCCGGCAACGCGATTTGTGAACGCGGCACGGCCTTTGGGGTCTCGGTCACTTTGGGTCCTGGATCGGACGCGGCGGTTTTGGTTTCGGGCGGCGCGCTTTGCCCCATGTCGAAAACGCCCTGCGCGCTGACGAGCATTTCTTCAAAATTTGCGACAATCGCGTTGCGCGCCCGGCCGCTCGTGGGCGGGAACAGAGCCAGGAGCGAGACGATGCCTAGGGCAAACGCGCCTGCGAGAGTCGGCAAAAAGCGTTGGCGTTGAACGGGTGGGGGCGATGGCGTGCGGGGGGCAATGGCAGGTGGCGCGACCGTGGGCGCGAGGGCCATGGCGATTTCGATTTCATACCGTCGACGCGGAAAGCGATCCCAGAGTTTGGCAAGCCCAACCCGGTTCTGGCCCGCGATCATCGCGCATGCCTCGTGCAAGATGTGGCCCTGGTACCAACGGTCGATGACCTCCTGCGAAGGCAGCTTGGCGGACACAACGCGGCGTGCGGGAGAATCTCCTCCCATGCGATCATCGAAGGCATCGGCCTCCGAAGGCGGATCGTACCCTCGGTCACGCGCCCCTCGGACGAGATGCGTCACAGCGCGGTGATAGTCTCGCGTAAATTCTTCCGCCGAAACATGCCCACACGCCCTGCGCGCCTCGTGCAAATTGCGCGCGTTCAAGACGGCCCGCAACACGCCAAAAAGCGCGGGTTGCTCTCGCTCCATGCGGTCAAAGGCACGGCGGATTGCATTTTGTCGTTGAGGAGACATAGGGGAAGTTTAGCCACGAGTGAGGTACAACTGGCGATAGCCAGTTCAAAGGCACAAAAGGCACAAAAGGTATAAAGGCCACAAAAGGCACAAAAGGCACAAAAGGATAAAAAGCATGGGTGGGGTACAACTGCGCCGCCCAGCCGCCATACACCCATCAACCGTAGGGACAGGCCCCCGTGCCATTTGTACCAACTAATTCATTATAGAGATCGCTTTGCCGTTCCACCGTCCTTCAGAGAAGCCATCGCCAACCGTGCCCTCGCAAAAGTTCATCAACGAAAGCCATCGGGCACAGCGCGCAAGTCCGTCTGGCAACCAATATTCATCTTGCAACCCACTTTGCAGGCTGTCTCATGTCGTGCGACTACAAAAGCGATTTGCGCTGTGCTAGCCCCTCGGCGCATGAGAGCGGCATTTTTTGCCTACTTTTTTTTGCTGTTGAAAAAAAGTAGGTCGCCGAAGGCATTGAAGGCTACCAACGATGCTTTAGGGCTAAACGCTTTAGACAAGCGAGCCATTGGCCCCGTGCCTGTCCGTGTAGGATTACAACTTTCTCTTTTGGCTCTCGAGGCCCCATTGCACGGTCTTAAACCCATTGGCGTTGAGGGCATCGTACACGCCAACCGTGTACGTCACGGTGGCATCGCGTTCAAAATAGAGGCGCGTCAAAATATCGCGGGGATCGAAACCCCGTTGTGCTTGGAGTGCGTGCAAGGCTTTTTGGGTCGCCAAAAACACCGCGCGTTCAATGCCGACTTGGGCGTTGTCCGCCCCGTGTTGAAAGACGATCTGTTCTTCGGTGGCAACGCCGCCCTTGTCGAACTGGATATGGGATTTGCCGATGATGATCTGCAAAAACCGCTCGTCCGTGGGATTGGGCGCCGCGCGTTTTTCGTCAGGGGCTTTGATGAAGTTGAGTTTTTGCGCGTGGACAAAGCGGTTGTGCAAATTGGCGAGGTGCGTTTGCCACACGTTTTGGATGATGAAAAAGGTCAGCAACAAAAACAACACGTCGATAAATCCCTCGCCCGTGTCCAACAACGCTGCCAAAGGTCGCCTGTTGCGGTGTCTCATGGCTTGCGCTCCAAGGTCTAAGACAACTCGTCGCTGGGATCAACGAGTTGCTTTCAAACCCGTTCCGTCTCCCGTCTTGTATCTTCGGACAGGCACGGGGGCCTGTCCCTACGATTGCGATTACTTCTTCCCTCTCCCGTCTCTCGCCTCTCGCCTCTCCCGTCTCCCGTCTCCCGTCTCCCGTCTCCCGTCTCCCGCCTTTAAAAATGTTGAACCAAATTGAGCATGCGCGCTCGGTGTTGCAGGCTACGGGCTTTGGTCTTGCGGATGAGGATCATGGACAAAATGCGTCCGAGAAACCCAATGGCCGTGGTGACGAGCGCGAAATTGATGTAGTGCGCCATTTTGAGTTGGGTCTGCGCCGGGCCTTCGCCCACTTTCATCGTGTCTTCCAAAATTTTGAACGCGTCGATCATGCCGACGACCGTGCCCAACAAGCCGAGGGAGAGCGCCAACAGGCCGAGCATGCCAAAGCCCTCGGAGAGGCGGTCTTCGATCTCGTCGAAAAGGAGATAGATTTTGTCCGCGCATCGCTCGACCAATCGGGCGCGGTCAGACGCGATTTCCGATTCCACAGACGCGAGGATGGCGTAGAGTTCGGTGTTTTCAGACAGGGCGTAATCCGCGTTGTACTGCCCGCCCCAAAGCAAGTCAATGCCGTGCGTTTGAACGATCTGCGCGTCTGAATCCGTGAAGAACCGGGCGGGCGACAGGTCGTGCGACAAGACCTGGGCATAGCGTATGACCATGTAGAAGGGCAAGGCGATCAAGAATAGGATCAACACCGTGGAGAGCGGGCCGCTGATGTTGGAAATGTAGCGCCCGATAGATTCGGCCAAATCTCCGCCGCGCACCACCGTGGGCACGGCATTGTCCGCGCCAAACGCGAGTCGGATGTCGTCAAATTCGTATTCGAGCATCTGCGTATTCGGCGCGATGGGGCCATCCCATGCGTTGTCGAAGTCAAGGGTATAGGTGCGAGCGCCGCGCCGAAAGCGCAACGCGTCGATCACCGCGCTGTGGCTGGCGTTGCGCGTGCGAATGACCAAGCTGTCGACGGGCAGGGCAGGTATCTCGATCCACTCGCGTTGCGTGCCCGCGTAATAGGTCGAATCCCGCCCCTGTGTGTGGACGATGACCGCGATGGGCAAGAAGCGATCCACGTTTTTGAAGCGGATATCCGTGACCGGGAGGGTTTGTTCGGGGTCGTCCGGATGCTTGAAGGCGACGGTCAGCGCGCGCCAAAAGGTGCCGCCTTGCAGGACTTGCCCGCCCTGTAGCCCGGTGATCGTCGCGTCGAGATAAATGGCGGCTCGCGTGCAGACGTAGATGCCCAAAAACAGGGCGATGAGATAGAGGGCCACCTGCGCGATGGGATGGTTTTTGAGGATGGGATGGTTTTGGATCGACGCGATGTATTCGGCGGGTTTGGGCATCTCATCTCCATTTGCGCGGCGGATTCAGCGGTGGATGGATTTGATGAATTTAAAGATTTATTCGTAAATATGCAAACCATGAACTGTACCCGCCTCAGAATCAAATCTGTTTTTAATAAAAAAAAATCACTATCGGATCTTTCAAAATGGCTCAAGAGAATGTATGCAATTATATCAGCCAACTGAATCAACCTCGAAGCTTTTGAGTCCAAAAACAAGGGCACCTCAGCAAAGTTTCGTATCACACCCCATATTTGGTCGAGCTCATTGGCAATCCAATATCCTTGTCTTTCAAACACGCTTAATCCCGCCAATACAAAATACTGTAGGTTGGGATCGTGAGTGCTACCGGATTCATCCACATATAATAAATGCATGGTCGTCTTAAAAAAACAATCAACGCACAAAAAAACAGTCAAGGGAAGTCCTCGCTTCCACGGTCTAATAGGTCAGACCTCTTGACTGTTCGATAATACAAAATTTATGTTTGAGTCAAGCGCGATTGTGACATGGTTAAAATTTTTACCCCGCGATGATCATATAGGTCAGCCAGTCGCCGTGGGGGTTTTGGATGTGGTAGGGCGTGCCGGGGGGCAGGTGGACCGCGTCGCCCTCGGCGATGGGCTGTTCGCCACCCGGGGTGACGAGCACGCCCTTGTTTTCGATAATCCAGAACCCGAGCTCCACCTCGTCATAACACCGCTCGATGCTCTGATGGCCGGGCTGGATGGCTTCGCGGTCGATGAATGCAATGGATTTCAAGCACCCTTCTTCCTCGGTCACAGGCCCGAGTTGATGCCAGCGAATCGCGCCTTTGCCGTCGCTGACCGGCACCGCGTCTTCCCAGTTGCGAATCACGCACGCGCCGCCCGGGGCCGCGTCGATGTTTTTGCCCAAGACGAGGTGCTCGAGCCAATCGTCATTCATGTCGTTGAACATCTGGTGGTGAATGTCGGCCGGCAAATAGACCGCATCCCCCGGCCGAACGGGAAACCGGTCTTCGCCGACGAGGACTTCGCCGCTGCCGCTGAGGATGTAATAGGCTTGTTCGACTTGCGCGTGCTTGTGGTGGTCAGAGGTCTTGCGGCCTTGCAAGGCGTGTTTGACCATGCCTTGAAGATGGTGCAACCGATGTGCGTCTTCGTCTGCGCGTTTGGGGGTGGCGTTTTTGTTTTTCAACCCCGGCCAGCGAATCGCGCTCAGGTGCGCGACTTCCGGTTGCTGGTCTCGCCAGTTTCTAATGTGTGCCATGTTACCTCCAGAAGATGTGATGAACATGTATTGTCGGACGGACGAGGCGCGGTTTCTCCGATCCGCTTACCCCGCGAATATCGCGCGGGTCGAGATGCCGTAGATGTGGTGGTCGCACGCGAAGCCGGGTACGAATTGGGCGGTTCGTCCGGCCGGGGCAACGCCCGTGTAATAGCCCGAGAATTGCTCGTTGAAGGTGGCGAGACGCTCCCGCGAGGCCGCGCTGTTTTCGGCGGCGACGATATAGGCATTGTTGAAAACCCCGTTTTCCTTCAGCCCCGCGCCGCCTGCGGCTTTGATGTGCGCGTCGATAGCGTTGAGAATGGCGTCGGCATCGTCGCCACCGATGCCGCTGATCAGCACTTCGGACACCCCTTGCCGGCGAATGGCCGTCCAAGTGCTGAAGCCATCGGCGATATGGCCCGAGCGGTCGATGGCGACATCGCCAGTGACACAGCGCGGCTGGAGTTCGACAATGCCATCGAGGTTGGGAATGCGCGAAACCGCATAGATTTTGCCAGCGGGCCGATGGTCGCCAAAATAATCGGCTATCGCGCCGCGCACGGTTTCGATGCGCGTCCAAGTTGCCGCAGGATCGTCGTCAATAGCGACGAGGGCTTCGAGAGAGACGGTTTGCGTATTGAATTGAACGCGCGCTTCGGCGAGCGTTTTTTCGCATTGGGCAAGCACAAATTCCGTTTCTCGTTTGAGGTCACCGCCGAGTGTCGCCTCGGTCGCCGAGGCGCCGCTGGGTTGGTGATCGGTCCACGCGCCGTATTCGATTTTGCCATCGCCAAAAGCAATGTCTTCGCCCTTAACGGCTTTGATTTCCACTTCAAAAAGTGCTCGGGGATCGGGGAATCCCTCCGGGTGGGTGAAGCGGGCCATGCGATTGGATTTGAGCGCGCAACCGGTCGCCGCGTTGATCATCGGGGCATAGACCGCGTTGAACGCATCGCGGTAAGCCGCGCAATCGTCGCGCCTATCAGAAGGCGTGGTCCAAAGCACATCGGTTTTGTACACATCGCCCCAGTTCGCGCCCCCGCGTGCGAGGCCCGCGCTGAGGTTTTCAATTGTGCCAAACCACTCTGCGCCGAGTTCGTTGGGATATTGCGTGCCCACATTGCCGCTCGGTTCAACGAGGCGCACGACTTGGGCGTCGTCGTAGGTCATCACGACTTCGGCTGTGCTGGCAAAAATGGGGATGGGTTTGTGGCGGATGATGTGAACGTTTGCCATAAGTGAAACTCCTTTGTGTTGGGGCTACCAGATTTTAGTGAGATCCAAAACGAATCCCGGCAAAATGGGATCGGCGGACAAAGTGTTGGGATTGTCGCGCACTTCAACGGGCAGGGGCGGACGATAGATATAAACGGTTTTCTGTTTGGGGTCGATGAGCCAGCCGAGTTGCAAGCCGTTTGCGATGTATTCATCCATCTTGTGTTTCAGCGCGACAAGCGAATCCGAGGGCGATTTGAGTTCGATGGCAAAATCGGGACACAGAGGTAGAAATCGCTCTTGTTCTCGTTCGGTCAACTGATCGTAACGCCAACGCGGGATCCAAGACGCATCCGGCGAGCGCGTCGCTTGGTTGGGCAACCGAAAGCCGGTTGAAGAATCAAACGCTATACCCGTCCCATCGCGTTTTGTCCATAAGCCCAACTGCATTGTGATCCCTGCATTTCGGTTGCCCGTCGCGCCTCCTGTCGGTGGCATAATCAATATCCCTCCTCGTGCATCGCGTTCGATACGCACATCCTGAGTGCGCTGGCAAAATTCAAAAAATTCATCCTCTGTCAGCGAGACAAAAGGCTCTCCATCCAATACGGTTTCCATCGCAACGTCCTCTCCTTCCGATGGCGCAATCCGTATTCCCCCTGCTGTATCGCGTTCGATACACACATCCCCGTTGCTTTGACAGAGGGCGAGAAATTTATCTTCTGTCAGTTCGCCAAAGGGCTTGACATCCAATGCGATTTCCATAGCCGTTCTCCTAGTGATAGCATGATCACCTTACCAAATTTCCGTGAGATCCAAGACGAATCCCGGCAAAATCGGATCGGCGGACAGGGTGTTGGGATTGTCAAGCACTTCGACGGGCAGGGGCGGACGGTAGATATGAACGGTTTTCCGCTTGGGATCGATGAGCCAACCGAGTTGCAAGCCGTTTGCGATATATTCATCCATTTTGCGTTTCAGCGCGGCAAGCGAATCCGAGGGCGATTTGAGCTCGATGGCAAAATCGGGACATAGCGGTAGAAATCGCTCTTGCTCTCGTTCGGTCAACTGATCGTAACGCCAACGCGGGATCCAAGACGCATCCGGCGAGCGCGTCGCTTGGTTGGGCAACCGAAAGCCGCCCGATGAATCAAACGCTATACCCGTCCCATCCCGTTTTGACCACCATTGCAACTGCATTGCGATTTCGATATTTCGGTTGCCGGTTGCTCCGCCTGCTGGTAGCATAATCAGTATTTCTCCTTTTGCATTGCGTTCGATACGCACATCCTGGGTGCGCTGGCAAAATTCAAAAAATTCATCCTCTGTCAGCGAGACAAAAGGCTCGCCATCCAACACGGTTTCCATCGCAACGTCCTCTCCTGTCGGTGGTGCAATCCGTATTCCGCCTTCGGCATCGCGCTCGATACACACATCCCCGTTGCTTTGGCAGAGGGCGAGAAATTTATCTTCTGTCAGTTCGCCAAAGGGCTTGACATCCAATGCGATTTCCATAGCCGTTCTCCTAGTGATAGAATGATCACCTTACCAAATTTCCGTGAGATCCAAAACGAATCCCGGCAAGATCGGATCGGCGGACAAAGTGTTGGGATTGTCGCGCACTTCAACGGGCAGGGGTGGGCGATAGATATGAACGGTTTTCCGCTTGGGATCGATGAGCCAGCCGAGTTGCAGGCCATTTGCGATATATTCATCCATCTTGCGTTTGAGCGCGACAAGCGAATCCGAGGGCGATTTGAGTTCGATGGCAAAATCGGGACACAGCGGTAGAAATCGCTCTTGCTCTCGTTCGGTCAATTGGTCGTAACGCCCGCGCGAGACCCAAGACGCATCCGGCGAGCGCGTCGCTTGGTTGGGCAAACGAAAGCCAGTTGAAGAATTGAACGCAATGCCCGTCCCATCCCGTTTTGACCAGAAATACAACTGGCTTTCGATAGCCAAATTTCGGTTGCCCGTCGCGCCTCCTGTCGGTGGCATAATCAATATCCCTCCTCGTGCATCGCGTTCGATACGCACATCATGGGTGCGCTGACAAAATTGAAAAAATTCATCCTCCGTCAGCGAGACAAAAGGCTCGCCATCCAACACGGTTTCCATCGTCGCGTCCTCTCCTTCCGGTGGCGCAATCCGTATTCCCCCTTCGGCATCGCGTTCGATACACACATCCCCGTTGCTTTGACAGAGGGCGAGAAATTTATCTTCTGTCAGTTCGCCAAAGGGCTTGACATCCAATGCGATTTCCATAGCACATTCCTCCTGTTTGCAAAAAGATAGAATCCAAACCCCGCGATGTCAATGTGTGCGATC
Organism: Candidatus Latescibacterota bacterium; assembly: GCA_965242535.1. GTDB lineage: Bacteria > Latescibacterota > UBA2968 > UBA2968 > UBA2968 > VXRD01. Next base: position 629,724 of record OZ251458.1, on the reverse strand, counting down.
AGGTGTTTGGGATTGAAAAAACGCCCGCGCCTCGGCCAGGGATTCGCGGTTGCCAATGTCGAGAACGCGGCCTTCAATTTCGTGGGCGTACACGGGTTCGCGCGTGTGCAACCATTCCGCGAAATGCCCGGGCGCGTCTGGAGTGCCGCCGTTGGCGATGTATTCTTTGACGCGGGGCAAGGTGGTCGATGGATAAATATACAAGGGCGGCACGGACCATTCGGAAATCGGCGCGCGCGGTTTTTCGATAAATTGCAAGACGCGGTTGTTTTCGTCTAACAGGACATTGCCCCTGCGTTTGCGGTCTTCGCAATCGGGATTGTGGCGCACGGTGATGTGAGACGCGGGATTGGCTTTGAATGCGTCGACGAAATTTTGCAGGGAAAACAGTAGGATGTTGTCCGCCGCGAGCACGATCACATCGTCGGCAATGGCGCGGGTTTCAAGGGCAAAGCGGAGATCGCCCACCGCGCCCAAGCGGTCGTCGTTGGAGGTCGTGCCGTCGTCGAGGATGTCGATTTGCGATCTACCTGTGCGTGCCCAATCCACAAAATGACCGTGAAAACGGCGGTTGGTTACCAGATACGCGCGGTCGATGTCCGAAATGGTCTCGATCTGATCGATGAGGTGATCGAGAATGGTTTTGCCCCCCACTTCGAGCAAGGGCTTGGGAAAATTTTCGGTGAGGGGATACAGCCGCGTGGCGTATCCCGCCGCGAGGATAATGGCTTTCACAGGATTCTGGCTCCGTCGTCGGGTTGACACGTAAAGACCGAGGCGTTTTTCGACAACTCGGGGTATTTCGCCCGATAAGCCGCGCGGATGCGTGCCATCGCCGCGCTGGATTGTTGCGGATCGACCAAGGCGACACAACAACCCCGGAAGCCCGCGCCGCTAAACCGCGCGCCGTAAATCCCGTCCGTGTCGATGAGAATGCGATAGAGGTCGATGAGAGGCTCGCTGCCGCATTCGTAATTTTCTATTGAACTGCGCCCGGATTCCGCGATGAGGCGACCAAAGGTCGCAAGGTCGCCCTCGCGCCAGGCGTCGATGCCCTGAAGCACGCGCGCGGATTCCAAAAAAAAGTGCTTGGCGCGTTTGGCGACAGGGCCGCGCAACAGGTTCTTGTGCGTTTCGTATTCTTCAATGGTGAGGTTGCCGAGCAGGGGTCGCCGATCGGGGTGCCCCGCGGCGTGGAGCAGGGTTCGCGCCGCGCTACCGCATTCGTCAACCCGTGCGTTATACCCGGTGGAGACCAATGCGTCTCGCAGGCCCGATTGGGCGATGAGAATGTCAAAGGGCGGTAGGTCAGGGGACTGGGGAATCGAGGTGTGCGCGGCGGTCGCGCAATCGATCACCGTGAGAAATCCCCTTTGCGACAAGAGAATCGCCGATTGATCCAAAATGCCGTTTTTGAGGCCGAGATAGCCGTTTTCAATGGCTTGATCGAGCCGGATATTGTCCGCGGGCGAGACGGACAACCCATTGGCCTTTTGATAGGCGAGCAAATACGCCACGCCAATGGCCGCGGATGAACTCAAGCCCCCTTCGTGCATTCGGCCCGCCGTGATGCCCGTGATGCCGCGTGCGAGTTCGTACCCGCCTCGTTGCAATGCGCGCACGGCGCCGCGCGGGAAATTGCCCCAATCTCCCGCGATTTTGTCCGGCACATCCCCGAGTGCAAACGCGACTTCGCCGTCAAAGGTGAGGCTTTGCAAGTGCGTGGTTGCATCGCCCGATGGCGCGAACGCGAGGTACACCGCCTGATCGATCGCCATGCCCAGAACCCGGCCGAGTTGGTGGTCGATATGCGCGCCGAGGGGGCATATCCGATAGGGCGATTGCACGATGCACACGTCGGCGGGCGCGATGCCAAATCGGGTCTTCATTTCGGTTTTGAGTCGGTTTATCATGGAGCGGGAGACGGGAGACGGAAGACGGGAAAGGGGAGCCGTGGGGTTGCTCCTAAATAATAGCCAAAAAAGGGAGGATACGCAATGTCGCAAATCAAAATTGGCAAGGGCATCGGCGATGTTTCGGAACGCACCTTGCGATTTTATCGGCAGATCGGCGTGGAGGCGGTCTCGATGCCAACGCGATGGCGAGAGGTCCCAGGCGCGGGGGAACGCCAACTGGTGCCCCCGACCCAGACCGGGCCAAAGGGCGCGCAGGGCGGGGTTTGGGATGAGCGGGAATTGCAGCGCATCAAAGCGCGCATCGCGGCATTCGAGTTGCAACCGCTCACGGCGAGATTGGATCTTTCCGGGCGCGTTTTGATGGGTGAGCCTGGCCGAGCGGACGATTTGGAGATCGCAAAAGCCAATATCGAAATCGCCGGGCGGATCGGGCTTCGGGCATTGCACTACAGTTTTACGGCCCTCCGAGCGTCAGAGGGGTATGCGGCGCGACGCGGGGCCGGGCGCGGCGGCGCGGACTTGCGCGACTTCGACCATGGGCGAATCGCCCATTTGCCTCCGCTCGATTCTATCGGGCGAATCGGCATGGACGAGATGTGGGACAATTTGACCTGTTTTTTGGAAAGCGCGATCCCCACAGCGGAACGGGCGGGCGTTCAGTTGGCCGCGCATCCCAATGATCCACCGATTCCGGAATATCGCGGGGTGGCCCAACCCTTGGGCGATGTGGCGGGTATGATGCGGCTGATCGAGGTGGTCGATAGTCCGTCCAACTGCGTTTTTTTTGATACGGGCGTGATGACGGAAAAAGGCGCGGATGCCGCGGAGATGATCCGCTATTTTGGGTCGCGCAACCGCATCGGCACCGTGCATTTTAGAAACGTGAAGGTCGATGTCCCGCGGTTTAAGTACGTGGAGACCTTTCACGATGATGGCGAGTGCGATATGTTTGCCTGCGTGCAGGCGTTTCACGACATAGGTTACGATGGCATGCTCGATCCGGATCACACGCCGGGGATTTTGGGCGACACGCCCGATACGCGGATCGGCTGGGCATTTGCCATCGGGCAGATGGTGGCGATCCGCGATGCTGTGGAACGAGAACAGCAGGCGAAAAACAAATAGGGATGTGGCCCATTCATTCACCCAAGTCTGCGTTCCAGTCCCATCACCCGTAGGGACAGGCCCCCGTGTCTGTCCGAATATAGGACAACCACAGGGGGTTGTCCCTACAATTTGGGTCGCATAATGAACGATAGAACGCCCCGTAGGGACGGGCCCCCGTGTCTGTCCGATAAAACAAAAGCCCGAGTTCATTGCGAACTCGGGCTCGTGTTTTGTGATGCGAATTGATGATTTATCGGATCAACCTGTCGCGCCAAACCTACTGGCGAAGATGAGAAAATCGACAAAGTCGATTTGCCCATCGCTATTGAGATCGCACCGGGCGTCATACCGATCCTGACCGAAGCGCGATCCGTACTTGCCGGCAAAGTCAAGGAAGTCGGCGAAGTTCACCTGACCATCGCCATCGAAATCGGGCGAGGGCATTCGCACCGAGATCGTGAAGGTCAGCGAGGCAATATCGCCATCGGCGTCCACCGCGCTCAATGTGTAGGTCGTTTCGTCCATCTCCGAAACCGGCGTGCCGGATAGCACCCGCGTCTCGTGGTCAAATGCCAGAACATCGGGAAGGAAGGGCAACAAGATATAGGCCAGCGCGCCATCGCCACCGGTCGCTTCCGGGAGGGTCAGGGGCTCGATCGGTTGATTGACGATAAAGCTGTATGCAACGATCGTCGTATCGCCAAAAGTCGGCATCAGATCCGGGACTTCGAGCGTGAACATGACATGCACCGCATCGCCATTGCCATCGGTTGCGGTCAGCGTGTAGGTCATCGCGTCCATCGCCTTGACCGGTGTACCCGACACGACGAGCGTCTCGACATTGAAGGTCAAGCCTTCGGGGAGATCGGGCGTCAGCGCGTAGGTCAGCGTCCCATCGCCACCGGTTGCTTGCGGCAAGGTCAAGGGTTCGATTTCTCGATGTTGCAGATAGCTCTGTGCGGCGAGGGTCGTATCGCTGAAGGCCGGGATCAAATCGGCGATCACCTCGAGGGTGAACGTTAGGGTTGTCTCATCGCCATCATCGTCTGTCGCAATCAGCGTGTAGGTCGTCTCGTCTATCGCCTCGCGCGGTGTACCCGACACGACGAGCGTCTCGGCGTTGAAAGTCAAGCCCTCGGGCAGATCGGGCGCCAGCGCGTAGGTCAGCGTCCCATCGCCACCGGCCGCTTCCGGCAAAGTCACCGCTTCGATCTCCTGATTCCGCATATACGAATAATGGGCTGGATCAGAAGGTGCCATCTCACTTTCAAAGAACGGCTTCACATCCGCGAGGACGGTGATAAAGAAACTCATTTCTCCGGAATCGCCATCTTCATCTGTGACGGTCAGGGTGTAAATCGCTTTTTCCGTCGCTTCGGTCGGCGTGCCAGACAGGACGAGCGTCGCGGCGTCAAAGTGCAACCCATCGGGCAGAGCGGTCAGGCGATAGGTCAAGGTACCATTCCCATCTATCGCCGTGGGCAAGGTCAATGGGGCAATCTCGGAGCCTTGCCGATAGGTTTGCGGGCCTAATGCATCTATGAATACCGGGTCCGTATCCGGCTCTACGAATACCGTCACCGGGTCCGTATCCGGCACGAATACCCTGTTCGGATACAAACTGGCATAATTCAAAACCGGATACTGATTCGCCGTGCCAAAGTTCCATGGGGCGTCGTCCGCCGTGCCGTCGCCGGTCACGTCGAGGTCGTCCCAGTTAGCGAAAATGCCCGTGGCCGAAGTGGGCGTCTGCAACGCGGCTGTGGTCGTGTCTCCTGCGCCATACCTGAACACGCGCAGAAACAGGGAGCCGGGCGGAAACATGCTTTCCACTTTGGCCTTGGCACCGCTTTTTTCCTTGTCCCAATAGCTGTCGATCAAGGTTCCACCGCTGTTCAAACCGACCAGACCCGTGCTCCCGGCGGCCTTGCCGATGGCGTAGCTAGCGGTAATCGTGTCGGTGTTGCTCCCAACCAAGCTACCCGCGGCCGGCGGTATATTGGGATTGGGAGGCGGAGACGGAAAGCCAGGGAAACCGCGGGGAGGAGCACCACCGGTAGCGGAGGCGTCGGCAGTGGAGTACGAGGCGATGATGTCGCCATCATTTTCGCCGACCAAGGCCCCGACTATGTCGCCAGCGGTGATCTCGCCGGAAGTGGAAGAAGCCGCCACAATGCCGCGATCGTTTCTACCTAGCAAAATGCCGGCGTATCTACGACCTTCCACATTGGCATCTACCACTCTTAGGCCCTCAATGCGCCCCGGGGTAATAGTACCCGTAACGTTGGGGCCGGTTAAAGTTCGACAGTCATAACGCTCGTTTTGAGGACTCCCAGGTCTCACATCTGAACACCTAACATAACTCCGATCACCCTCAATATCCACGCGAGCCGCTAGGGTACCGAACAAACCCACGCCATCCGTGGTACTCCGTTTGATGAACAGGTTGGAAATGGTATATCCGTTGCCCTTGAAATTGGCGAAATAGGGATTGTCGTAGTCGCCGATGGGGATCCAGCCATTCCCGCCGTTATGGTAGTCGGTGTTCGTGTCAAAGTCCAGGTCGGTCGCCAGTTCGTAGCCGATGCAACCCGTGCCAGGGCAACCCATGCCCGAGGTCGCGTCGGGAAAGGCGTCGGCGTAACGGCTCTGATTTCCGTCACTCGCCGTCCCGTCGCCGTCCAAATCCCAGCGAATGGCGTTGAGTTGGGCCAGGGTTTTAATGTCGATATAGCCGTTATTGTCTGAGTCGTAGTCGGTTTGCGCCATCGCAGGCGAGGCCACCGCCAACAGCAACAAGGCCGCCAACAAGGAATAACAGCGGGCGTAACGAGGCGTCATTTTGGCCTCCTCATCGGGGGGGGGGGGGGGGGTACATTGTACCGGTCAGCGTAACGGGCTGTCTTACAATGAAATGGGACGCCTCCCCACAACGGGGATAGGAGATATTTTCCCCACCTTTTGCATAGCCAAGTGGAAGGAAGTAGGCCCCAATCCGGTTGAAACAACGACGAAAAATATCAAGCATGTGAACCCTCCAAAAGTAGGGCGAGCATGGCTTTTGCCCGCGGGTGAAAAAAACGTGTGGAGAACAAGTTAATACATTACGCCATTTAAGGCAAGACATTATGCGAAAATGCATCAAAAAAAACCCTCACTCCCTCTCGGAAAGCACAGGTCTATGTCGGATCAAGTTACGCAACGGTACCCCATCCTGCAAGCGTATTTTCCTTGGCACAAAGCCCGGGTGACCTTCCTCTCGGCCTTTCTCTTGGCCTTGATGAAAGTGACGACCGCCAATTTGACGAAACGGGCCAATGCGCTCAATGGCAAAGTCAAGCAAAAATCCAACTACCGCAGAATCCAGCGTTTTTTCGCCGAGTTCAAGTTGCCCCAAGATTGGGCAACGGGCTTGATTCGGCATCGCTTACCGGTCAAATCGGATTTTATACTCGCCATGGACCGTACCCAATGGTCGTTGGGCAAGGTGCCGATCAACCTCCTGACCCGCTCTGTCTCTCGTACCGCCTGCGCCCTTCGCGCTACCTGCATCAGTTGTCTGAATCGCGGATTAAACGGATTAGGGGATTGCGCGGATTAAAACCGCATTCCCGCACCCGCTCTGGCTCTCGTACCGCCTGTGTCCTTCGCGCTACCTGCTAACCCAATCTGCGTCCTCTGCCCTTTGTTCGGCTGTCACCGCGTCGCGTTTGATCGCGTATCCCTTTTCCCGAAACGTGCGCGCGCCGTAACCGACGAGGAACTTCCATGACGATGCCCATGCTTTGCAATCCATTGAGCTCGTCACTCCTTGGGGATTGCGATCAAGGTGAAGGGATTGGCGATTGTGGTCTCGCCGAAACGCTTGAGGAGTTGGGCCTCGTTGCGGGCGTCGATATTCTCCTCGCGGAGAATGCGCTGGATGGCCGGTTGCTTCAAGCCGGGGATGCGAATGGCAAAAAACGGCCACAACGCCTCGGATTCGTAGGGCTTGTCCAGACGCGGGAAGTTGATGATCGGATAAACATCCTCCTTGCGTCGGAAGGCATCGGCGTACTCGAAATGCCACTTGCCGTCTCGGAGCCACAGATGCCCCACCTCCAAGTCGCGGTCTCGCAACAGAAATTCGGCTTCCTCGCGTTGCGGGGTGTAGAGGCCCTCCCGGCCGTCTTGGCGGGATAGCATCTTTTTTATGATCGAGATCATGGGGTGTCCTCTGTTGGAGTGTCGGAGACCGCTCTCAATGCCAACCGCTGTCTCAATTCCTGCAACCGCTGTTTCAAACAGGCCAGGATCATCTCCCGTCGCAAGGTGCTCATGAGTGGGCGAAACTCGCTGTCGAGCGTTTCTCGAACCCGTTGCAAGAGTTGGGGGCGACAAAGGGCGACCAATGCGGGACGGAGCGCGGGGTAGGCGCGGTGGATTTCTTGGATCAGGTCGAAATGGTTGAGGTTTTTTTTCTTATCCCATCCCGTTTTTGGGCGCGAATTTTTGATGTACCGCTTGAGGAAAGCCGGCACCCGGTTCGGATCGGGATCCCGTTGAAGCGCTTGCAATTTCGACTCCGAGTCGTTCCAGAAAAGTGCCCGTGCGCTGTCGTAAATAGGCGAAAAGCGAGGGGCATGCCCGCGCTGTTCATGAACGATAACGCCCCAGTTGTAATGGTGTCGGTCATTATTGCCCACGATAGCGTCAAAAACGAGCATCCGCGTGTACTCCTTCAGAATGGAACTTGCTCGGTCGGGAAATCGATCTCGAATTGCAGCCGCAACAGACTGAAACGTGAACAAGTCTCGGGTCGCGCCAACCCGCTCGACCTCCTCTACAAACGCCTCATCTTCCAAGTAGCCTCCGAAGATCTCGGCTCCGTGAACGAGTTTTTGATTGCGCCCGAGGAAATACCGGCTCAAAAAGCGAACCTGCCCATGCGCCGACACGAGAAAAGATTCGGCCATTTGCAGGCCGAGCAGTTGTCCGATCCGCGTGAGCAAGTGCTCCGTAATAGACTCATTGGGATACCACTTATGCCCGACCTTGGCAATGTACGCGGGCCACTTGCGAGGATTGGATCGCTTGCCCATCCCGTAGGTGTAGGCGCGTATAAAATTTTTTGGCGCGTCACCGGCAATGGCTTGGTCCACGACGTAATAATACCCTTTGCGAAGCGGCGGCAACGCACTGTGGGGGTTTATCTCGAAGCCAGCCCGATTGATCACTGTCTCACGAGATAGCCGTTGCTTCAAGAGACCCGAGCGATAGAGGGGACGAATGGGCATGGTAGTTATCTGACGACCGCATTCAGCGGAATGTTACAAAACACTTTTGATCGCGTATCCCTTTTCCCGAAACGCGGCTTTGTCTTTTTTGAGATGTGTATTTTGCAGGTCAATCTCTCAGGGCGATCCAAGGTTCCTCTTGCGACACATCGACCAGTGCGGGGCCGGTGGATTTTGCGGGCGACAAGATCGCCAGAAAGACCAAATTTTCATCGCCCGCATTGTACGTTCCATGCACCACATCCATTGGGATATGCGCCGCGTCGCCCGGGCCGAGGCGTTGCGCGGTCTCATCCACCCATTGTTCCGCGTGTCCCGAAATCACGTAAATGATTTCCTCCATGTGCGGATGGCGATGAAATTCGTGCGCCTTGCCCGGCGGCATCGTCACGCGCACCAGCATCAGGTGATCCGCTTGAGTCAAGCCCTCTCGACTGATCCACTCGTGCGGCCCCCACGGCAATTCCTCCACTTGCACATCATCTCGCGTAATAAACACATCGGACATGGGTCTCTCCTTCAAAACGCGAGCCGGTGGCGATTATGGACCGCGACGCTCACAAGCGCGCGCCTTTCATCGACCCGATCGCGAATCCGAACGGGATCATTCCCGCGGCAGTTGTTCAGGGGCGATGTCAATTTCTGCGATGAGGCGGGCGAGGTCCGCTTCCACTTCGGTTTGCACATCGGCATACGCCGGATCGTCGTACACACTGGTCATTTCTCGCGGGTCTTTTTCCAGATCGAACAAATCGCGCTCGCCCGTGCGGTGGACTGCCAGCGTGTATTGTTGCGTGCGGACGCCGTAGTGCTTGGTCGGGCCGTCCCAATACGCATAGAAGGCCGACTGCCGCCAATCGGCAGGCGTGTCTCCCTCGCACAGGGGGCGAAAACTGCGGCCCTGCATGCGCGCATCGGGTTCTAATCCCGCAAAATCGAGGTAGGTCGGGCCGAAATCGACATTCACCGCGATATCCTCGTTCACCGAACCCGGCGCGATCGCTTTGGGATAACGCATGACGTAGGGCATTTGAAGCGACTCCTCCAAGATCAACCGCTTGTCGAAATAACTGTGCTCGCCCAAGAACATGCCCTGATCGGACGTATAGACCACAATCGTGTTTTCGGTCAAGCCCTCGGCGTCCAAATAATCCAACAACCGCCCCACGCCCTCGTCTATCGCCGCGATGCAGCGCAAATAATCCTTCGCGTATTTCTGATAGGCCGCGTGGATCTTCTCGCTATCGCCCATCCCGGTCGTATCCAAGCGGCCCGTGGGCCATTCTCTGCCGCGCACGCCCTCGTCCATGCGCTCGGCTTGTGAGAGCATGGTTCGGTGGTGATTTTGCAACGCGGTGGACACGTTGTCGAATGGCTCGTAGAGATTGGACGGCTCGGGCAAATCCCCATCGGTGAATAAATCCGCGTGGCGCGGCGCGTATTCCCACAAGCCGTGCGGGGCTTTGTGGTGGCACAGCATCAAAAAGGGCTTGTCGGGATCGCGTGCTTTCAACCAGTTCAGCGACAGGTCCGTAATGATATCCGTGGCGTAGCCCTCGTACTTTGTGGGTTCGCCGTTGCGCGTGAATGACGGGTCGAAATACGCACCTTGCCCCGGCAACACCTCCCAGTAATCAAAGCCCTCGGGATCGGATCCCAAATGCCACTTGCCCGCGATGCCGGTTTGATACCCCGATGCCCGCAACTGCCGCACGAAATTGGGATGGTCGTCTGATAGCGGTTGGTTCAAGCGCAGCACGCCGTTTTTGTGGCTGTATTGCCCGGTGATGATGCTCGCCCGGCTCGGCGAACACAGCGCGTTGTTGCAGATGCAGTTGTCAAAGCGCACGCCCTCCCGCGCAATGCGGTCGATGTTCGGCGTCTCCACGACGCGATTCAGCCAGTCGTTGTAACACCCGATGGCGTTCACGCTGTGGTCGTCGGACATGATGAAAAGGATATTGGGACGTGGGTCGGACATGAGATTCCTCCGGTGGGTTAGGGGTCAATGGTCAACGTTGCGATGGCGATGGCGTCCTCTTCGCGGCAGGAGTAAAACAGGTACAGCGCGCCATCCGATTGGAACGGGTAGGAGTCATGCACGACTTCGCCCTCCCAGCCTTCCTCGGCGCGGATGATGTCTTCCGGGGGGTAACTCGTCTGCCAAGTCTGCCAGTTGCCCGCGCTCAAATCCACGGTCGAACGCACGATGTATTCGGGCACTTCCCATTTGCGGCTGTAAAACGCTTCCAGCGTCTCGCCGTCTTCGAGCACCCGCACGGAGCCGTGCCGCATGCCCAAGCCCCCATTGGGCAGGTGATCGCCGGCCAGCCCGGCCGCGACGAGGTCTTTTTCAATGGGCGATGTCTCCGCGCACGCCCACAGGGGATTGTGGGGATGCCGACCCGGGGGCAAATCCCAGGGATGATCGGGATCGGCGGGGCGCAAAAAATAGCCGCGCTGTCCAAAGCCGTACCACGCGCCTCGGTATTGAAATACGCGGAGGTAATTGCGGTCTGCAAAGACCAACCGCTTCAGGCCATGGCCCGGTTCGCCGCCCACGTCCGGGCGATTGAAGTTCAAGCCGGATTTCGAGGTCGCCACAAAGGATCGCTGGCTCGCGTTGCTCTTGCCGTGGACGATCATGATGAAGTGTCGGTTGTCGCCATCCACGATCACTTCCGGAGACGACACATGCCCGGTCAACACGACGCCATCGACGACGTCTATGGCCTCGTCATCGCCCAATCTCAAATCCAACACGCCGCGCCCGGGAAAGCGGGGATCATCCAATCTGCCGGCATTGAAAATCGTCCAATCCGGCGAATCCACGCGCGCCGACCACGCCAAGTGGATGCTCGCCCCGTGGTGCGATGCAAAGTAGAGGTAATACCGCGCACTCGGATGCGCCCGATCTGCTGCGGGCACCCAGTCGGGTATCCGAACCGCGGTGGGAAACATCGCGTCGCCCCGAAAGCGCGACCGATTGGGATCGGCGCCAATGCCGAGCCGCCGCACGTCATACCCATCCACAATCGGTTTGCCGTGCAATTTCTCGATTCGATAGGTCGCTGTTGCCATATCCTCCTCCATAAAAATAACTCCTGAAACGCTACGGTCTTCGATGCAACGCAATGCCATCGTCGGGGAAACGCTCGTCAAAGGTGTAGATGACGCTCGCGCCATCCGTCCGAGCGGCATTTTGATACGCACAAATCAGCACCCGCATGACTCGCTTTTCTAAAGCGTTTGGTCCTACAGCATCGTTGCTTGCCTCCGATGCGTTGGCTACGCCTGTGCCTACGGCGTGCGGCGACCTACTTTTTGTCAACAGAGAAGACGCGAATAAGCGTCTGAAGAAAAGTAGGCGAGCGGGGTACAACCATCTGTACCAACTAAATACTCTGAAAATTAAATGATACCAAATTTTGATACGCACAAATCAGCACCTGCATGGCTCGCTTTTCTAACAACTTTGGTCCTAAAGCATCGTGGGTTGCTTCCGATGCCTTCGGCGACCTACTTTTTGTCTACAGCCATACTACGCGACAAAAAATAAAGACCTGTGCAAAATCTGAAAAAGAGTTAGATTTAAGTTATCCGCAAAAACCCTCACCCCTTCTCGGAAAGCACAGGTCTATGTCGGATCAAGTTATGCAACTGTACCCCATCTTGCAAGCGCATTTTCCTTGGCACAAAGCCCGGGTGACCTTCCTCTCGGCCTTTCTCTTGGCCTTGATGAAAGTGACGACCGTCAATTTGACCAAACTGGCCAATGCGCTCAATGGCAAAGTGAAGCCAAAATCCAACTACCGCAGAATCCAACGTTTTTTCGCCGAGTTCACGCTACCGGAAGATTGGGCAACGGGCTTGATTCTGCATCTCTTACCGGTCAAATCGGATTTTATCCTCGCCATGGACCGGACCCAATGGTCGTTGGGTAAGGTGTCGATCAATCTCCTGACCGTGGGCATCCTCTATCGAGACATGGCGTTTCCCATTTGCTTCAAGATGCTCCACAAAAAGGGCAACTCGAGCACGCAAGAGCGCATAGACCTCATGAAACGGGTCCGTCAACACATCAAGACCTGTAAGATTCGCGCCTTGGTGGCCGACCGCGAATTTATTGGGCGAAAATGGTTTAAGTGGTTGACCGAAAACAACATGCCTTTTGTCATTCGCCTCAAAGAAAACGCGATCCTCGAAACGGGACAAAAAGCGATTCCATTGAAAAAACGATTCGCCAATCTGACCTTGAATCAGCAAACGACCTTGCCAAAACCCGGGCGCGTCTATGGACAATCGCTCTCTTTATCGGCAATCCGATGCCCAGAGGAATGGGTGATGGTCGGCAGCAACACACAAGGCATTGACGCACTCAAGACCTATAAAAAACGATGGAGTATTGAAGTCCTTTTTGCCAACCTCAAACGCCGAGGCTTTGATCTCGAACAGACCCATCTCACCGACGCCGACCGCATCGAAAAACTCATCGCGCTCTTGACCCTCGCCGTGTGTTGGGCCCATCTCATGGGCGAAGCGCGCGCCCACCACACCCCGCTCAAAATAAAAAACCATGAGAAAAAAGAGAAAAGTCTCTTTCGATATGGACTCGATTATCTGCAATATGTCCTTTTGAATATTCAAGACCACGCACGCACATTCCAACGCTGTCTGAAAATCCTAAAAGAAGCGCGATTTTTACCCGATTCTTAGTTTTGTCGCGTAGTATGGTCAACAGCAACAAAAAGTAGGCAAAAAATGCCGCTCTCATACGCCGAGGGGCTAGCACAGCGCAAATCGCTTTTGTAATCGCACAACATGCGCCAGCCTGCGAAGTGGGTTGCAAAATGGATGTCGTTGCGAAATGGACTTGCGCGCTGTGCCCGATGGCTTTCAGTGATGAATTTTTGGGATAGCATGTTGGGCGATGGCTTATTTGATGTACGGCATCGCGTCCGTCACGCTCTTGAAAAATTGATATTCCGAATTATTTAATTTTTTGAGTACTCAATTTTTCTCTCCCTTCTTTTTTATTTTATTGATCGGCTTCTTCTTTTATGGCTTGTACCCAGGCGTTCTCCTTTATTTTTTTCCAATCCTCATCGTCAAAAGCGTTGTCTTCATTTGCGTACTCGGCAAGGCTGCCCTTCAGGGATTTGTCGTGCTCTGGCGGGATGAATTGAATTTCTATGCGGTTATCCACCAAGCGTTGCGATGCGATCCAGCCGGGTCTGATGCCGAGTTGTTCGCGCAATTCCTTCTCGATGACGATCTCGCCTTTGTCTCCAACTTTGCAAGCCAAAACCCGCCTCCTTTCAGATGACAAAAAAGCGGCATTTGATAAACCGAGGAGAGAACAAAAGCGGTTTCGCTTAAGACCCCTCGGTGAATCCACTCAATTTTTTTTACTCAATCCCCATCTTGTATCTTTGGCCGAGCACGGGGGCATCGCCGTTTTGTGTTTTGAACTGGCTGTCGCCAGTTGTACCCCGCTCGTGCCTTTTGTGGCTAATCCCCATCTTTTCTTTTGCTCTATAATTCCAAGCAGCTTCTCGCGCCTCATCCCATTCCTCACCCGGCGCAATGCTTTTCTTGACGTACTCGGCAAGGCTGCCCTTCAGGGATTTGTCGTGCTCTGGCGGGATGAATTGAATTTCTATGCGGTTATCCACCAAGCGTTGCGATGCGATCCAGCCGGGGCCGATGCCGAGTTGTTCGCGCAGTTCCTTCTCGATGACGATCTCGCCTTTGTCTCCAACTTTGCAAGCCAAAACCCGCCTCCTTTTAGATGACAAAAAAGCGGCGTTCTGTGAAAGAAGCCGCTTTGTGCGTTTGATTTGGTGCCGAAGGTGGGACTCGAACCCACACGGCCTTGCGGCCACTGGATTTTGAGTCCAGCGCGTCTACCAATTCCACCACTTCGGCACCTGTTGTTTGTGGATGACAATATCACAAACACGGGTTTGTGTGTCAAGGATTTTTGAGGGGATCCGAGTCGGCGCGCGGCGGGCCGATGATTTCGTTGTAGATGATGGCTTTGCGGATGGTATTGGGTTCAAAATCGAGTTTGAAGCGGCGTTTGCGTTTGGGGCGGCTGACGCGCCGCGTTTGGGATGCGCGGACAAATGGGGTTTGGCCTTCGACGTAGGACGAGTCGTCGGAGACCGGACGCGCGCCGCGAATCTCCTGAAATTCCGGCCCTGTGTCGGTCTCCGCGACCGGGCGTTTGCCCTGCACGTCCCGAAACTCAGGCCCCGTATCGGCTTCGGACACCGGGCGTTTGCCCTGCACTTCTCGAAATTCCGAAGGCGATCTTGGCGCGGGTTCGGGATCCGGATCGGGAGAACCGAAGAGCATGTCCCAGTCCGGCAAGTTGATCTCCGCGTCTTCAAAGGGATCGCTGTCGGCGCGGGACGGGCGCTTACGCTGGAGTTTGGATTCGTCGGGGTCGCGTTCTCCGCGCAACTTTTTGAACAAGGAGGACAAAAGGCCGAAGAGCGCGAATACGATGACGGCGATTAATTCTAAATCCATAAGCAAAGTGATGGGGAGTAAGATGAGAGTTTAGAAGCGGTCTAGAATCCGGGACCTATACCCCTAACCCCCTTTCCTAGCAGGAAAGGGAAGACGGGAGACGGAAGACGGAAGAGGGCGCATGGCTTCTTTGATGGATGACCGAAAGGGCTGTTTTAATGGCTTTGAGCGATGGATGATGCGATTAAAAACCCGTCACACCACCCCTCGCAAAACCGATTCGCGCCCCCTTTCAGGGAGGTTAGGGGGTCAAAACGGAAGATACAAGGGGGAATAAAGGCCCTTATTCTTGGGTTTTAATCTGCGAAAAGCGAATGTTTTTGCGCCTCTCTCAATGGCGGTCCGAGTTTTTAGATGGCTTCTTAGTTGCGAGCGGGGTACAACTGGCGACAGCCCGATCGGACTACGAGAATTTGCCGACTGTAGGATTAGGTGCTCTCCTCGTCTTCGGTTTCGCCTGCGATGCCTTCGCCTGCGATGCCTTCGCGCATTTGCGTGTCGGCTTCGATGTTTCGCATGCGGTAGTAGTCCATGATGCCGAGGTTGCCGCTGCGGAAGGCTTCGGCCATGGCGCGGGGCACTTCGGCTTCGGCTTCGACCACTGTGGCGCGCATTTCTTGCTCGCGTGCGACGGCCATGGCGCGGCGTTCTTCGGCGCGGGCTTGGGCGATGTTCTTATCGGCTTCGGCCTGATCGGTTTGGAGTTTCGCGCCGATGTTGTCGCCCACATCCACGTCCGCGATGTCGATGGAGAGGATTTCGTAGGCCGTGCCGGAGTCGAGGCCCTTGTCGAGCACGGTTTTGGAAATCAGATCGGGGTTTTCGAGCACGTCTTTGTGGGTTTCCGACGAGCCGATGGTGGTGACGATGCCCTCGCCCACGCGCGCCATGATGGTTTCTTCGCCTGCGCCGCCGACCAAGCGTTCGATGTTGGCGCGCACGGTGACGCGAGACGTGGCTTTGACCTGTATGCCGTCTTTGGCAACGGCTGTCACCATCGGGGTAGAAATGACTTTGGGATTGACGCTGACCTGCACGGCTTCGAGCACATCGCGCCCGGCCAAGTCGATGGCGGCGGCGCGTTCGCCCGTCAGCCCGATTCCCGCCTTATCTGCGGCGATGAGGGCGTTGACGACGTTTTCGACGTGGCCGCCTGCCAAGTAGTGGGCTTCGAGAAATGCCGTGGGAATTTCGAGGCCGGCTTTGGTCGCGTTGATTTGCGAGCCCAAGATGATGCGCGGGGGCACGCGGCGCAAGCGCATGCCGATGAGTTCGCCGATGCCGATCCGCACGCGCGCGGCAAGGGCGGAGATCCACAGCCCGACGGGGATGAAGTACAAGAAAAGCGAGAGAATGAGGATGACGGCAACAGCGGCAAAGATCACGAAAACGGCTTCCATAAAAATCTCCTTAAAAAATGGGCGTGGGCCGATGGGATTTACGAGTCTTTGACCCGTCGCACGATCACGCGGCTACCTTCGACTTCCACGATAGTGATGGGGGTGTCTTTGGTGAGGTAATCGCCCTCGGTGGATACGCTGATGCGGCGGTTCTTGAACAGGCCCGTGCCGCCTGGGCGCAGGTCCGTAAATGCCGTTCCAGACGCGCCCAAAAGGTCGTCGTAGGGAGCCGCGACATATCCTTCAGAGGCTTTTTCTTCGGTGTCGAGCACTACGCGGCGCCACATTCTGGAATCGGGCAGGGAGCGCAAGATGAAGAAGGCGAGGATGCAGGTGAGGATGAGGGACAAAAACATGGGGGCGAGCACGGCGTTGATGTCGCCCCAAGTCCAGAGTTCAAAGCGGCCCATCAGGCTTAGGAACAAGCTGGTCATGATCAAGAGCGCGCCGGGAATGGCGAGCAACCCAAAGCCCATGACGAAGAACAGATCGATGAAGACGAGCGCGATGCCGAGGAGAAAGAGGAGGATTTCCGTCCAATTAGCCAAGTTGACGAGCAGGTGGCTGCCGAAGAACAAGCTCAGACAGACCAAGCCGAGGGTGCCGCCAATGCCCCAGCCCGGGCTTTGGATTTCGAAGATCAAGCCGAGAAAACCCAAGGTCATGAGCAACGACGCGAGATAGGGATGGGTGAGATAGCGCACGGCTTGTTCGGCCCAAGTGACCGATTGGTGGACGACGCTGGCCTGCAAGAGGTCGTAGTGTTTGAGCACGGCGATGAGTTTTTCCGATTCGTTTTTCTCCGCGATTTTGTGGTCGGCGATGCCGCGTTCCACGGCTTCTTCCGTGGTGAGGGTGAGCAACTTGCCCTTGGGGGCCAAGTCTTCGATATCGACGTCCTCGTCGACCATCGCCTCGGCCAATTTGGGGGATCGCCCGGTTTTTTCGGCCGTGGCTTTCATTTCGTTGCGGAAGTACGAGATGATCTTTTCGCTGGCTTTCTTGCCCTGCATGTCGACGGCGGTGGCCGCGCCGATGGTGCCGCCTTCGGCCATGATGATGTGGTCGGTCGCCAAAGAGATGAGCGCGCCTGCGGATATCGCGCGGGGGTTGATAAAGGCGATGGTTTTGACGTCGCTATACAAGATGGCGTCCCGAATGTCGAGCGCCGCGTCGAGGGCGCCGCCGGGCGTGTCGATTTCAAAGATGACCGAGGCGACGCCCGCGCCTTCTGCTTCGGCCATCACGCGGGTGACAAAGGCGGCGACGCCGCCTTCGATGGTGCCATCGATTTTGGCGACATAGACTTCCATCGCCCGAGCGGGCAAGCCGAGGGCGAGGATGAGGGCGATGGTTGCGAATGCGGATTTCATGCGCGTCTCCAGTGTTGTGCATTTATGTACCCTATACCGAGGCGGTTGTCAATCTCTTTGATACCCACTGGCAATATTTTTTACGAAAAGCGAAAAGCACCTGTGACAATCGCAATGTCGCAAGTGCTTTCTCATTTTTGGTAGCGGCAGAGGGACTCGAACCCCCGACCCATGGATTATGATTCCACTGCTCTCCCAACTGAGCTATGCCGCCATTTGATGTCCGCCTCGACAATAATACGGGAAAACGCTTTGGGTGTCAAGCATTCCCAAAGCCGTTGTGGAACGAAAAAGGCTTTTGATGGCTGGCTTCATCGGCGTTTTAATGGGCGCGAATTCGGTCAGTGGTCAGTGGTCGCCCGACAACCCCAAAACCCACAACTCTTCGTAGATTCGCAGATGAACGGCTATCATGCTCGCATGACTCGCCTCCATACCCGTTCCGCACTTTTCGCAGTCCGATATTCTCGACTTTTGTCGCGTACGATGGCTTTTTATTTTTTGCGAATCGACGGGATCGGAGGTGTCTATATCCCATCCATTGGGGGGCACAGAGCCTGCAACGCCTGAATCCAGTGTTGCGTCCATCGGCTTATGTCCGGGGCGCGGGCACTCTAAGGCGACCGTTTTTTATTTTTTGAACGATGCGGTTGACCAACAGATACAAAAGGGACAGTCCAATCCCCGTGCATGCAAAATAGAGGAGGGTCGTTTCGGGGAAGATGGATTCAAAGCACACGGCGGCGAGAAGGCCCTGCGGCAAGAGCGGAAGCCAGGCCTGCACGGATTGCGCCGCGAGGCGGCGGGACAGCAGACCACCGACAATTTTGCCCAAAACCGTGGCCGCGATCAGCGCGAAAAAGTAGGAGGAAATCGGTGGGATATGCCAATCAAAGCCGCCGGCATAGTGTGCGAGGGCAAAGCCGATGAGGGCTTCGGCTTTGGGCAGTCTCGCACGGGACCTCAGGCCGCGTTTGGTGCGCCAAGACAACGCGAGGCCCGCAACCCAAGCCAAAACGAGTGGACGGACCTCCAAGTGCCACGAAGCCAAGGCGATCAGGAATGAGAGGGCAAACCAACTCGTCAATTGGCCGGTGGGTGTGCGGATATGTCGCAACCAGTGGAGGGAAAGTTCGATGCCGACAACCCCGATCAAAACGGCGAATGCCATATCTGCCGCGAGATCCAGCGAGATGCGATTGCCCCATATCGCATCCCCCATGTCTAAAAGCAAATACAAAAACAGTCCCATCGTTGCAACGAGTAACGACATGGGCCAGGTGTCTCGCAACGCGTGTTCTGCACGCTCTAAAAATACGGGCGCCGAAATGCCCGACAAGACGGCGATTTGCAAGGTGTGAAACAGCGGCACATCGAAGAAGATGAGCGCGAAAAAACTGGTCAGAACGGGGGAAAGATAAAGGCAAAAGCTTCCCCAGAGCAAGCGCGAATTGGCAAAAAAGGAACGGGAGAGCGATGTGCCCAAATAAAGGCCAATCCAGGCCAGGGCGATATCGGCGAAGGGTTGCAACCCCCCGTGGCTTTCAGGCGGTATAAGGGGCGAAAGACCAACTGCGAAACCCGCTGCAATCATGCCTATCACACCGGGCAATTTGGCGCGGCTAGCAAGCCGCGCTCCCACGACAGAAGCCGTCATCAGAAAGCCGACAAAAACCATCGGATGAGGCGATGGGATCATCCAAATCGCGAGGCCAATACCGAGTGTAATGCACAGAAGGCGCATGGGAGTCGTCTCAAAAGTGAGATTGCTTTGCAGGTGGAATGAGGGCGATTTGACTGAGGAAAACGCAAAGCACGAGGCTCGCGATGAGCATAATGTGCTGAAATTCGAGAATATAGCCAGCTTGCGCGGCCACTGCGACCGCTAGCGTGCCTTGGGGATGCCAACTCGCGGCGATCAACTCGCGCCAAGTTCGCGGGATTTGCCAGACGGCTTGGGAGATCGCAAAACCGATTGTGCGGCCCATTGCACGCACGGATAGCATGGTGACTGCAACAAAAAAAAGAGGGATGCCAAAAAAAGAAGGGCTATCGACAAATTCCCCGATTACGGTGCCGAACAGCGCGAAGAAAATCGGCTCTATCACATCGGTTGTGCGTGCGGTAATCGCGACGAGCTCGCGTTTGGCTACGGTGGCGTGAATGAGCCAGATACCCGCGAGAAATCCCACGACGAGAGGTGGTAAGCCCGGCACTTGGCACAACCCAAACAGGGTGATCACAATGCCCATGACAAGGCCCAAAGCGCGAGGCCCCGTGCGGTGGCTACGAAACGAAAAATCGAGTGCAACGCCGCCCGATACCCCCAAACAGATCGCGAACAGCATCGCGCCGAGCACGCCTATAAATGGCAGGTTTCCAAAATAAAAAACGGGTTTCTCTGCGAGAACGGGAAAGGCGATGCTCAACACCGCCATTGCGGCGATATTGCACAGGGGGAGGTTTTGCCCCGGAACCGGGTTTGAGAGCGGGAAGGAAGAATAAAAAAAAGGAGCCGGAAAGCGTGCGGTCAGGGCAAAACTGGTGAGCAGGGCAATGGCGAGGGGCAGGTTTTGAAGCAAGCCGAGGTCTTGATAGAGCGTCGAACCACTTGCGAGGACTGCGAGAATGACGAATCCACCCGTGCAGAGAACGACGGTTGCCTGCGAGTAAATCGCCGAGATGCCGAGATTTAGGTGCTGGCGATCTGTTGACAGCCCCGCTTGAAGGCCCAAATACAGCAAAATCACACCGATGCAATTGGAGCGCACCTGTTCAAAAGGGGAATCGGTTTCGGGGAGAAACATCCCGACGAAAACGCCTAGAAGGAGGTAATGGACCTTGCCCGTTCGCAAGCTGTCTATAACCGGATAGGATCGCATCCGCCGAAAAATTTCCCGGCCGACCAAGAACGCCCCAAAACCGGCGATTAAACTGAAAATAAAAGCCATAAAAATACCCGCATGTGAAAGGAAATGGCGTTATCGGCGGTCAGCGGTTTTGGGATCGATGGGAACGCGCGGATCGCTTTTCGCCTCTGTTCATACGCTCACCGCACATCTGCGTTTGACCGCTTCGACTTCTGCAAAACACAGGCGGAGCGCGTCGGCGGCATTTTTTCCCAAAAGTTCTCTGGCAACTTCGCCGGTTTCCACAGCATGCGCGGCAGCTTGAATTTCGCGGGCAAATGCAACGACGGGATCGCCATCGCCCAAATTCGGTTCTCGCACCTCGCCATCATCGGTCAGCAAAGTCATCGGCATGGTCGCAACGGGTTTGCCGCGCAAGGTCGAAAATTCATACAACGCGGTTGCCCGCTCCAAATAGACCTCAAATCCGTGCGCGAACGCCCGGCCCCGCTGAGAAATCGCCCCCGAAGCGCAGGTCACGCACAACTCGGGCTGGCGGTCGTATTGGTAATTCGTGAAAATGTATTCCACATAGCGGTCTCGCACCAACCTGCCCGAAGACACCACGCGGTCTGGCCGTCCGAGCAAAACCATGATGTAGTGCGTATCGTGGATGTGCAAATCCACGCCCGGCCCCCCGCTCTTTTCCATGTTGGCAAATGCGGATGACCAGTGGGGGCGTGAAATGACGCGCTTAAAATGCGCGCCGAGCAACTCGCCGTATTCCCCGCCTTCGACCACCTGCTTGAGATGGGCAAACTCGGGGAAAAAGGGCAAAACCTGCGCGACCATCATCAATCGTCCCGTTTGTTCGGAAACCCGCACCATGCGGTCGGCATCTTCGAGGCTGAGCGCGATGGGCTTTTCGACCAACACATGCTTACCCGCACGCATCGCCGCGATGGCAACATCGCAGTGTCGCGCTGTCGGCAGGCAGATATCGACCAGATCGATGGCCTCGTCCGAGAGCAGATCGTCAATTTTCTCGTAGGTGCGAAGGCCCGACAGGTCTTCTATCCCACCCGGCTCGCCAAAATTACCGCCCACGCCACGCCAATCTCCCGCCCGTTTTTTTGGATCGCGCGTGCAAATTGCCGCCACTTCAACCCCTTGTATCTGCCGTATGCCCCGGTAATGTGTCATTCCCATGAACCCCAGTCCGACAATACCTATTGAAACCATAATAGACCTCTTTTAAGTCACTTTTACCGCATTTTGACGTCGGCTATCGGCGTGCCGCGTGCCGAATCGGTGGACAGGCCGGCGGCTTTGGCGAGGGTCGCGGCGATGTTTTCGAGGCTTTGCCCCTCAAGGGATTGACCGCCGATGATCTTGGGGCTTACGATGAGGGCGCGGGCCGAGGGTTGATCGAACAGCGCGAATGTCGCACCGTTGCCGTAGCGCGCCATCGCGCTCATGGCGTCGTGAAATTTGGAAATGGCGTCCGCAGACACATCGCCTGCTTTGATTTCCACAAACAGAATGTCGGGAAGTGCCGCGTGCATGGCGGTTCGCGTGACCCGTTCGATAAACGCGCCGCCGAGTTTGCGGCTTTCTTCATCGTCCATCAGCACGCCCGAGACCAACTTGCCGAATGCCTCGTCCTTGATGACCTTTTTGAGTTTGAGGGCTTCCGGCGTCAGTTTGGGTTTGACCATGCGGTCGATGTACCGCTGTGACTTGCCCTGCGCGATGGCCGTGCCGAGTTCTTCTTCGATGGTGGCCGCGATTTTCTCCAAGCTGGGGGCGTCGACCGCAAAGGGGCCGTACTTGTCCCCATAGCCCTTGGTTTTGCTGGCCGTGGGCGGAATCTCCCGTTCCCCGGACTGGTAAAACGCGAGCGTGCGCGTGTGCGACCTGTCCTCGATGGCTTTGTTGTGGTATTCAAACAGCGAAGGCGCGGCGAGATTTTTGCCCTTGATCGCATTGGGCGATGCGGTTTGCACCGTCGCCATCCAATCGCGGGGATCGTCCGGATACGCCACTCGGTCAAACAGCGCGCCCCGATAAGTCAAATAGGCCGGGATATGCGACTCGGAGTCCGAGCCGGTTATCGCTGCGATGACCAACCCCTTGGGCAACCCCTGATCCGCCAACACAAACGATTGAACCGCGCGCTCGATCATCGCGTATTGCGCCTGTGTCAAATCCCCAATCGTGAGATTGATGCGACTGCCCCTGCCGCCCCCGCGCCCTCCTTGCCCGCGCCGCCCCTGCCCGCCGCCTTGCAGCCCTTGGAACTCGCGGATGACCGCGCCAAAAACCGCGTTAAATTCCGGGCGGGACGTATTGGGGATTTTGCGAAAAAAGAGTTCGAGTTGTCGTTGCCGCACCGGAAACAGGTCGTCCCACTTTCTCGCCTGATCCAAAATGTACACCCTGATGGGGGCCGGCATCTGGCCGAGCATCTGCCCATGGGTTTCGAGGAGTTTTCGCGCATCCCATGGAAAATCCTCGTATTGACCGCGTCTGCTCGCGCGCAAATCCCCGCCACCACCGCCACCACCGCGTCCACCGCCGCCGCGTCCACCGCGCTGGGCGAAAACATCTGCCAAGTCCAGGGCGCACAATGCCGCGCCCATCAGCACAATTGCCATCCATCTCGAAAATCGCATGCGTGCCTCCCTCGTGGGATTGTCATGGTGAATCGACGAATCCCGCCCGATCCCAAAATCGGGGATTCGCCGTAGGATTCTGCGCGCCCGCCCAACCTCAAAATCGGTGGTTCATCCACCCCATCAACCGTAGGGACAGGCCCCCGTGCCTGTCCGCCGGTTCAAAGATTTTGATCGAGCCAGTCCAGCGCATCTGCCCACGCGCTGCCCTGTGCGAGCAAATCGAGGCCGTGCCCCGTGCCCTGATAGCCGATCACAGCGGTGACGCCTTGGGTTAAGCCCGACATGGTTTGGGACGAGGTATAGGCATAGCCATCGCCAAAAGCCGCCAAAAAGAGAATGTTGCGCGGCGCGAACCCGGGGATGTTCGTCCCGATGAGCACTTCGCGCGCCCGATTCTCGCGGAAGCTAGGCGACACCGAGACCGTCGCTTTGATATCCGGCAACACGCCCGCGCTCACAAACGCGATGTTCGCGCCGATGTCCGTGCCCACGACGCCGATGCGGTTGGCGTCTGCCTCCGGGCGGGTTTTGAGAAATGCAACCGCGGCCTCGACATCTCGCGGCATCTCGTTGAAGTCCTCGATGGAAAAGTTCTGAATGGTGAACGCTTGCCCGTTGCGAAAAATGCTGTTGCCATGCCCGCGCAGGTCAAACGCAAGCGCCACATAGCCCCGCTCCACGACGAGTTCCGGCACGAAGTCCGCCCATTGAAGATGATCTTCGTTAAAGGGATGGATCAAGATCACCGCGGGGCGCGGCCCGGCCAGGTGCGAAGCGGAAAACAGCGTGCCAAACAACGAGAAGCCGTCCGCGGTTTGAAATCGTACGGGTTGCAACTGTGCAGAATGCACCACAGCGTCGGGCGATGTCGTAGGCGGCGGGGTCGCAGTATCGCTGCAACCGCCCAACCACGCAACGATTACAATCCACAAATACGGCCGCATGATGAGTCCCTCCAAAAATGACGGCTTCCGAATCCGACTCGCGGGGAATCCGTTCCCAGATGGTCGTTGAGTCTCATGGCCTGAAACTTTCAAAATAAACGTTGCGTCATTCGACTCAAAAAAGCATGAGTTGTCGATCCAAAGTGCGACGAAAGTATGGCGGTTCGCATTGTGTGCTTCCCTTCCAAGTGGCGTAAACGCAGTATTCAAAAAGCTCTTTTTTGCTGTTGCGTTTGCGGATGGCTTTACTCCCTATATTCGAGAACCCAAGGTTTTTCAGGGAATTTTCGAGCAACTTTTCCGCGGCGACCAATCCACTTGTCGCTGTACCGGAAAAAGGATCGAGAATGAAGGAATTTTTCGGGACGCTATCCATGATCTCCGTTACCAGCTTGACCGAATAGGCAGGTGTCAAACGCAGCCAGCCATGCCTGCCGAGTTGCTCGTTGTATTTGAAGGTATAGTCTGAGCGCTGTCTAAATTTTATGTTCATCTTCTACATTGCCCTCCCAACAAGAAAAATAAGGTCATAGCCTCTCATTGTCAACTTGCCATGCCGAGCCACCTTGCGTACCCTTTGTGGCAGGAAAGAAGGACGCGGCGCGTGCCGGATCGCGCTGAAAGCGACCCGCGTCAATCGCTGGGCAAAGTGCTCAGCGATAAAGTGATACCCATTTGATTTTTCTTTGTCCTCATTTTTCCAAGACGCGACAAAAGCGCGGCGCGGGAGATGAGCGGCGCAGGGCGCGATGCTATCGCCATCCAACAGGAGGCTTTCATGACGACCTTTTTGAAGTACATCGCGCTGCTCGCGCTTATTGGCCCGATGGCCTGCGGAGGCAATGACGCGGTGGGGCCGCGCGATTCGGGCCATGGCGTGCCCAATGTGCCGGGCGATTCGCAACCCGATCAGCCGATCAATCGGGAACCGGGAACGGGCGGTCATTTTCTCGACGATTTTCCCACGGAGAGAATCCTATCCGGCGGCGTGCCTCCGGATGGGATTCCGGCACTGACCGATCCGCGCTTTGTCGAACTCACCTCCAGCGAAGCCGCGTATCTCAGAGACGATGATCTCGTCCTCGGCGCAGTCGTCAATGGCGAGGCCAAAGCCTATCCGCACAACATGGCATGGTGGCACGAGATTATCAACGATACGATCGGCGGACAGCCGATTGTGGTGAGTTTTTGCCCCCTCACGAGCACGGGCCTCGTTTTTAACGGGCAGGGCAACGACGGATCGCGCATTCGGGTGGGCGTCTCTGGCTTGCTGTTCAACAACAACCTGATCATGTACGACCGCCGCGACAACGAGACCCTGTACCCGCAGATGCTCCACGTTCCGGTCGCGGGGCCCGGATCCGAGGAATTGCAACTCCTGCCCGCGATCGAAACCACTTGGCGTTATTGGAAACGACTCTATCCAAATTCCAAAGTCATCGGCGTCAACGCGGGGGGCTTCTCGCCGAGCACCTACCGATCTTATCCTTATGGCAGCTATCGAGACCCGAATGTCGGGCCGAATTTTCCATCCTTCCCAGCCCTGGCCGCCAACCCCACCGCACAACTCTTCCCGCCCAAAACCATGACGTTGGGGATGCGTTTCGGCGAAACGGCCAAAGCCTATCCCTTTCCCACGATGGGCACAGAAGCCGCGATCAACGACGTGGTGGCGGGCAATGCCATCGTCATCGTCTATTGCGACGCCGAGCAATACGCCGTGCCCTTTTCGCGCGTGGTTGGCGGGCAAACCCTCGCGTTTGAAAAAGTGCCCTCCGCGGATCAGACCTACCCGTTCATGCTGCGCGACCGCGAGACGGGCAGCACCTGGAACCTCAAGGGCGAAGCCATTGCCGGCCCCTTGCAAAGCGAGACCCTGCAACACCTGCCCGCCCACAATGCCTTCTGGTTTGCCTGGGCGACCTTTTGGCAGAACACGGGGATTTATTAGGCGGGCGGCGTTTCACATTTTTTGTTTTTTTGTGTGACCGTTTTTTTTATTTTTTCAACAGCGGATATTTTTATCGCCCTCTGTTTGACCCGGAAAATGTCCGGGCAAAACACGGCACTTTTAGAAAGGAATCGAACATGCGACCCGTCACCTCTAACCCGTTTGCAAAGTCGTTTCTCATCGCCGCCCTTTGCGCCCTTTTGCCGCAGATCGCGCATGCGGGTGCGTGGACGCTCGAAAAGGGCCATTTTTGGGGCAAAATCACCGGTCTGATGCAATCGACAACCGAGCGGTATGATGCCAGTGGAAACGCCGCGGCCGTTCCCGCAGAGGCCACCTACCAAACCCGTCAGGTGTTTTTGGACGTGTTTTACGGCGTCAGTGACCGCGTCGATATCGGCGTGCAAGTTCCTTATTGCAACAATAAATTTGCCGATGTCGCCTCGGCGGCATTGAGTGGGCCCTTGAGCGACGTCACGCTACACGCATCGGGGTTGGGCGATGTTCGGGGATTTGCCAAAATCAACCTCGTGCGAGAAGCCATCGTCGCCACCCTCAAACTGGGCGTCAAAGCGCCCACAGGCAAATTTTTGGACCACGTAAAAGAAGAGGCGGTTTCCACAGGCCAAGGCCAATGGGATATCGACATCATCGCCCAACTCGGTCGGTCTTTTTATCCCGCCCCGGCTTACGCCAATATCGACTTGGGGTATCGCCTGCGGCAAAAAAACAACACCAACAATTACGATCCCCCCGAAGAGTTTATTTACAATGCCGAGTTCGGGATCACGCCCGTCGACAAATTCCTGCTCGCCCTCAAATTGGAGGGCATTCACAGCAGTGGCCCGCGCATCACCTATCTCGCGCCCACCCTGTTCGTCACCCTCGTTCCAAACGTGAGCCTCGAAGCCTCGTTGCGAATGCCCTTTGGCGGACGCGATTTTTACGCTGGCCGCCTCTATGGCGTGGGGCTGTATTTTCAAAAGTGAGCGCATGCATGAGCTACTGTAAGGGCGTAATGCATGGCTACTTACTGTAAGGGCGTATGTAAGGGCGTATGTAAGGGCGTATGTAAGGGCGTAAAATTTTACGCCCTTACAACACAACGCCCTTACTGACGACAGCGGAGATTGATCAGAAGCTGCAAGAGGCGAAGATCGCGTATGACAGCGGGTATTACAAGCGCGCGGCGCAGTTGTTGGCGGCGGTGGCTTTGGAGTTGGATTATCGCGTCGAAGAGGGGGGCGAATACAACAAACGCTTGCAGGCGCGTGGCAGAGAATTGGAGCGGGAGATTGCAGACTTGCAGGCGGAAGTTGAGCAATTGGAGCAGGACGCCTGACAACCCAAGTTGCGCGCTGACACGATTGCGGGGGTGTTGGTGTTCTGCGCGCTGGTTTTCATCTTGTACCAAATTTTGAACAAGCGCAGTGCTTTTGGGGAGATGTCTGTACGCCGAATCCGCGAGAAAACGCTTTGAGGTGAAAGAGAGGACACCATGAGGAAAAGTTTTTTGTTGTTACTGATCGCGCTGGTGCTGTTGGGGACGGCGTTTGGGCAGAGCGACAAAGTTTGGGATGGTGCATTTGGTTTGAAGTTTGGCATGACCTTTGCCGAAGTGGAAGCTGTGTTGGGCCGGGACGTGCTGGATGCGGACAGGAAAGAAGATGATGAGTTGAGGGCGTACCGCTGGAGCGTTGGCGATAATGGCGGAAAGAAAGGATGGCAAGTTGCGCGTGTGTACATCCATCCCAGTGACGGGCTGTTTCAATTCATGTGCGTCAACGTGGTAAAAACCGATGGCTGGGGCACGGAACTAAAAATAACCTACAAGGACGCCCTGAACGCCCTTAACGAAACCTACGGCAAGGGCGATGAAATTGACCGGTTGGCGCCCGGCAGCTTGTGGGATGAACCCCGAGACTACATGATGGGATTGCTCGAGGGCGAGCGCATACTGGGAGCCAAATGGGTTTTTGCCGATGGCGAGCAACATCCCTTGAACGAAATCTTTATGCAGGTTGAGGCGATCAGCAGAAAGCTAGGGGGTGTTGCAATTTTCTATTCGTCTAAGGCTTCTACGAAATTTGAAATGGAAGAACGGGAAAAAGACAAGGCCCGATTCTAACCCCGAACCGATGCGGTAATGACGACGGAGACGAAATATAACTTGTAAAGAGAGGCCACCATGTTAAAAAAAATTTTGCTGATCGCGCTGTTGGCCGTCACGCGCGCCGAAGGCAACGACGCTTGCCAAGCCGATTTTGATGGCAACGGCATTGTTGACTTTGCCGATTTTCTGTTGTTCAACGGGCTGTACGGGCAACGCGGCGGCGAGCAATGCGCCATGACTGTTGATGCCGATTCGTTGGCCGTGGTGACGACACTGCGCGATAGCATCAGCGCGTTGCAAGCGGCCTTGGGTGCGACCCGATTCGCCGTGGCGACGTTGCAAACCACCACCACGGAGTTGCAGAACGCGCTGGCGAGCGAAACCGAACGGGCGAATGAAAACCAACGGTTGCTTACCGCAAGCAATGATGCGTTCAATTCACTAGCGCAAACACGATGCCCGGAAAACGAACCGGCGGCGCAACCCGAACCGCCGGTGCCGGCGCCGCAACCAGAGCCAGAGCCGCCCGTCGTTATCGAACCGCCGCTAGAACCAGAGCCAGATCCGTTGCCGGTACCGCGGTTTGTTACTCTCGCAGAGGGTGGCCACACCGTATCGCATCCGGGAGTTTCCCTGTCCGTTGTTAAGAACATACGGGCAGACGGGGATGAGTGGATTGTCGATCTCAAAATTTCAGTCAATGGGTTACCCGGACCTATTCGGGGCGTGTTTTGGGATGTGTGGTTGTACGCCTTTTTGCACCAAACACGCATAAGAACAGGATCTGATACTTGGAAAAACTTGGGGAGGCGCAAGGATTTCTGGTATGAAGTATTGGCGCCACCGATACCACCAGATGGGCATTTTCTTGAGTTTCAATATCGCCTGCCAGCATCTTGGGCCGCGCTCAATAGTCCCGTCCTCTATTCTTTAGACTTATTGCAGGTAGAGATCCACGGCGCAGGGAAAACCTATTCCCATTATTCTTTTGGAGCGGATTATTGGATTGTCTTCAGCAACGACTAACCCCCGTTGCGAAACCAACAAAGCCCCCCGTGCGCGAACACGAGGGGCTGTTGTGCTTTGGGCACGGGAGTGACAGCGGGCGGGATCCGCGTTCATCCGCGTTCATTTTACCAATAATGCACCAGATGCCCTTGCCCGGGCCACCACAGCGCGTCGATGAGGAAGGACAGCACCACGCCTGCGGTATAGCCCACGAGCAAGCCGAGGAACGCGGGTTTTGAGCGGCGGTAGAGCGTCACGCCGCCAACGGCCATAATCGCGGATTTACACGCCCATGCGATAAACACGGGCATGACGAGATGGGCGGTATTATCGGCGGCGGACAGGGTTAGGCCAATCGGATGCAAGGGCCAGCCGGGAAACCGGTAGCGCAAAAAGGACAACAGCGCCATCAGGCCCGCGCCAATGGCAAAAAAGACCACGCGCTCGCCATCCGGGGCTTTGGGCGTGTGCATCATCGTCAGCGTAGAGCCGTAAATGCCTTTGGGGTCTCCGCTGAAAAACGGAAAGCGCGGGAAATTGTACGCGCCGTACGCGTAGCCCAAATGCAGGGTGTAAAGCACGGACGCGGCCAGGCCGAGCAACACGCTGATGCCGGCCCAAAACAGCAGGGCGCGGCGGTTTCCGCGGATGAGTTCGCCCATCTTGATCGACTGTGCCACGCCTGGGGTGAACAGCCCGCGCATGTAATCGACAATCGCATACGACAGGGCGATCCCCGTCAGGTTGCCCGCGGACATCACTTCTGTGCCGCGCATATCCATCACAAAAGCCTGTGGGGTCACGGTCGCGCCCGAATACACCATCCCGGCCTCGGACACGACCCGCGCCAAGCCGATGTAGATCACGGACAGCGCGCCCAAAAACACGAGCGCGGTCGCCACGTCCATCCCGATGCGGCACAGCCAAAAGAGCACGTAGGCCAAGCTCAGCGCGAACGCGCACACCACCGTGCGATAGGACAGAACCTCTGCGGCATCGTCTGCGGGATGGGATCGTTTGATGGCTTTGAGAAATACGTCTCGCAAATGCCGCCGCGCCACCCACAACCGCCACGCCACCAAACAGGCCAGCGCGCCAAAGCACTGATAGGCTTCGGTGGGCGGGTCCGCGCTAAACGAATCGGTCGACTTGGCGATCTGGTAGCCCAAGCGGTTGAAAATGCCGCCCTCCACCACATGTAGCAAAAAGAAAAACCACACGGAAAACAACACCTGCGTATTGGCAAAATACGCAAAGCCGATGGTGAACAGGTTCAGCGGCTCCAAATAGACGTGGGGCGAATACCGCGTAAAATTGAACTTCCCGGCGTGTGGGAAAATCCCGATGCCCGGCATCAAGGGGTAAAACCACGACAGCGCGTTCCACAAAAACAGCGCGACGGGAATCGCCGCCATAATCCAGAACAACTTGCCGCGCATAAATCCCGGCAACAGGCGGTGCGACCGCGCATCCTGCGCCATCTCCAGTGGCACGGCGACGAGGGGATAGACGAGCTTTTCGCGTTCTGCCCATTGCTTGCGTAAAATCACCATCATGCTGGCGGACAGCGCGAAAACCGCCACGATAAAGCTCGCCCACCACAAGAGGGGCATCAGCCACACTTCCCACGGCATGGACGCGCCCGCGGGCAAGCCCTCGTAAAACATCCGCAGGGCTTCCGCGTCTGTGGGCACGATCCAGTCGTCGAGATTGGGATGATAGAACTCGCGCCACCTGTTCTCGGGCGTGGCAAAGTAAATGGGCGTGGAAATCACTCCGATGAGAAATCCCGTCACCCCAGACGCGGGCACCACGCACCCCACCATGCCGATGGCCGCGATCGCCAGCAGTTCGGACGGCGAAAAAGCGCGGCGCGGCGCCAGGGCCTTCAACAGCGGATTGACCCCTGCGACCAGCACCACGAAAACCGCCATCAGCGTGAGTTGAAAAAAGCTCAGGTTCAAGCGGGACGCATGCACCACGGTTTCCGCGTACGTGACCCACACATTGATCAACACCACCGCGCCGAGCGCGATCCCCACGGACCGAACCGTCAGCCCCTTCTCCTCTTCGGGATCGGTTTTGTATTCAAAATCCGTTTGTATCGCCATATCCGTTACCCCGCTCATGGCTAAACTCTTCCCTCTTGTATCTTCGGACAGGCACGGGGGCATCGCCCCTACATCTACCGCTCGTCCTTTGTGTTTTTGAACGGGCTGTCGCCAGTTGTACCCCACTTGTGCCTTTTTTGTGCCTTTTGTGCCTTTTGTGGCTAAACTTCCCTCTCGCCTCTCGCCTCTTGTATCTTCGGACAGGCACGGGGGCCTGTCCCTACGGCTGATGGTTGCATGGCGAATTGACCCCTGACCACTACGCCTCTCGCCTCTCGCCTCTCGCCTCTCGCCTCTCGCCTCTCGCCTTTCGCCTTTCACCTTTCACCTCTCCCGTCTCCCGTCTCCCGTCTCCCCTCCCTACCACCAATGCACCGAATGCCCTTGTCCCGGCCACCAGATCGCGTCGATGAGAAACGACCACACCACCCCCGCGGTATAGCCGATGAGCAGGCCCAGGAACAGGGGCTTGGCTTTTCGGTAGAGGTTCACGCCGCCGATGCGGAGCAAACTCGCCTTGCACGCCCAGGCGATGAACACGGGCATCACCAGCGACGCCGTGTTGTCCGCAGCGGAAATGGTCAGGCCGATGGGGTTGATGGGCCAGCGGGAAAATCGGTATCTCAAAAAGGTCAGCAAGGCCATCAGGCCCGCGCCTAGGGCAAAAAAGACGATGCGGTTGGGATCCGGCACTTGGGGCGTCCGCATCATCGTTAGGGTCGAGCCGAAAATCCCTTTGGGATCCCCGCTGAAAAACGGAAAGCGCGGAAAATTGTACGCGCCGTACGCGTAGCCCAAATAGAGCATCAGGCCCACGGACGAGGCGAATCCCGCCAGCACCCCGATGCCCACGCAGGAAAACAACAAGCGGCGATTGCCGCGGATCAGATCGCCCAATTTGATCGACTGCGCGAGGCCGGGCGCGAACAGGCCGCGCATGTAATCGATCAGGGAATAGGACAGGGCGATCGCCGTCAGGCTGCCCCCGGAAATGGCGTGCGTGCCGCGCAGATCCATCACGAAAGCCTGCGGCGTCACGGTCGCGCCCGAATACACGACCCCGGCTTCGGACACCACCCGCGCAATGCCGATGTAGATGATCGCCACGCCCGACATAAAAATCAGCGCGGTGGTCGCGTCCATCCCAATGCACAGCAACCAGAACAGCGCGTAGATCAGCCCGGCGACCAAAATCAAAACCGCGGCCCGGTACGAGAGAATTTCCTCGCGGTCGTCTATGGGATAACGCTTGTCGAATGCCTTGCGAACCACATCGCGCAAGTGCCGCCGCGCCACCCACAACCGCCACGCGACCAAGCACGCCAGCGCGCCGAAACACTGCCACGCCTCGGTGGGCGGGTCCGCGCTAAACGAATCGGTGGATCGCTCGATTTGGTAGCCCAGGCGGTTGAAAACCCCGCCCTCGACGACGTGCAACAAAAAGAAAAACCACACGGAAAACAACACCTGCGTATTGGCAAAATACGCAAAGCCGATGGTCAAGAACTGCATGGGTTGGATGTACATGCCCGGCGAATAGCGCGTAAATCGAAAATACCCCCCGTGCGGGAGGAGGCCGATGCTCGGCAACAGCGGGTACGCCCACGACAGGGAATGCCAGACAAAAATCGCAAACGGCACCGCCGCGGCGATCCAGAACATGGGGCCGCGCATGAACCCGGGCAACAACCGCGCGGACAGGGCGTCTTGCGACATCTCGATGGGCACCGCGGCGATGGGATAGGCCAGCTTTTCGTATTCCACCCATTGCTTTCGCAAAATGATCATCAAACTCGCGGACACCGCAAACGCGGTCACGATCAGGCTGCCCCACCACGCCAGTGGGGCCACCCACACGCGCCAGGGGATCGACCTGCCGGGCAACAGCCCCTCGTAAAAAGCGCGCACCGCGTCTCGGTCCGTCGGCACGACCCACGAATGCAGGTGGGGGTGATAAAACTCGGCCCAGCCATTTTCCGGCGTGGCAAAATAAAACGGGGTAGAAATGACCCCGATCAAAAATCCCGTAATGCCGGACGTGGGCACCACGCACCCCACGATGCCAATCGCCGCTATGGCCAGCAACTCCGAAGGCGCGAACGCATAGCGGAACTTCGCGGCTTTGAGCAACGGGTTGACCACGCCGATCAGCGCGATGAAAACGGCTAGCAGCGTAATTTGAAACACGCTCAAATTCAGGCGGGAGGTCTTCACCACCGTCTCGGCATAAGTCACCCACAGATTGATGAACACCACGATTCCAATGCCGAGCACAACGGCGCGGAGCGTCACGCCCCGATCGCTTGTGGGATGGGTTGCCTGTCGTTCTTGGGCCAAACCGCTCTCCTTCAAAAATGGCACACCCCGCGCGGAACGCGGATGGCTCTCCGATTCCGGCGGGGTATGCGAGAAGAAACATTTGTGAAAAGTGCCAACTCCCCTACAGCGAACCCGACAAGTTCAGGCGCAGGGGCGCGTCGAACAGATCGCCGAAATTGCTGTACGACACGTCGAGGGCGATGCTGCGGCCGCCGAATGTTCCCTTAAGCCCGCCGCCCACGCTCCACGTTTCCGCGTCGTACTTGAACTTGTAGCCGGCTCGTAGCGCGACCAAATTCTGGATCCACAACTCGCCGCCCAGGTTCCAGCGCTGTTCTCGATCCGTGAAAAACGCGCCTTCAAACGAGCCGGTCAAAGACACGGGATCGCCCAAATTGCCGAACACCTCCATCGCAATGCCGGTGTGGAACACCAGGGGCATCTCGGATTTTTCGCTCACGATCTCCTGCTCGCCGCCCAGGTTCTTCATGTTCATGCCGATCCGCAGGCTGCGAAAGCCAGTGTACATCAGGGAACTGACATTGACCGAAATCGCGCTGAGCGTCTCCGGCCCGAGCACGGATTGGACGAAGCGCAACGAGGCGGCCGCGGACAACTTATCCGTCAGTTGATAGGCATAGACCACTCCGACCGCGAGGTCCCCCGAATCCACCGTATTGCCCGTGCCATCGGGCTGTTGCGTGGTCGTCTCGACCATATCGGGCAGGGAAAAGTTCACGAAGGACAAGCCGATCACGCCCCATTGCCCGGTATTGTACGCCATGGCCCCGGTCACGAACCGGGAATCGACGAGCCATTGCGTGTACCCAAAACTGTACCCGAACCGATCCACTTTGGTCAACCCGGCCGGGTTCCAAACGATGCCGTCCATCCCCGTGGACACGGCGGTGAACGCATCGCCCATGCCCGCGATGCGCGCATGCGTGGTCGTCTTCAAAAAATTGAACGTGGAGGGCTTGATCTTGCTGCGGCCCTCGGGGTTCAACACCTCCTCGGCTTCCGGGAAGAGTTCCTGCGCCGAGGCCGGCAGGGCGAGCATCAGCACCAAAACGATATGCGCCGCAAATTTCATCGCATCCATCCTTGTGTTTGAGGTCTAACGGTTGATCACGAACGCGCCCTTGGTCTTGCGACCGCGGCTGGAAGGCACGAGCGATTCGACCACGTAAAAGTACGCGGACGACGTGGCCTCGCCTGTGAGGAAGCGATCTTTCAACAGCCACTGCGCCTCCCCTGCGGTCGGGTCGTTGTGATTGATCACGGCAACCAAATCTCCCGAAACCGTGAAAATGGAAATTTTGGCTTGGTGCGGCACCCCCACAAAGCGCAACTTGAGCGTGCCTTGGTAATTGGACTGCGCCTGCGCCAAGCTGAAGGGATTGGGCACCACGAGCACGGGTTGTTCGAGGTTGTCCGCCGCGTCATTGGCCGCCAAAATCGGGCTGCCGGGTACGATCATGCGCTGTTCCGCGGCAGACCAACCGCTCTCCAATCCGTTGCCGGTGAGGTGTTGGCGCACGGTCTCGGGCAAATCGGCCAAGGTCTTAGACCCCTCGGCCCACGTCATTTTGGGCCGCGCCACGGAGCGCACATTGTACGCGAACTGAAACCCGGCCAGCGAGTTCTCATCCACCCAAGTGTACGCGCCGCCCTGACTGCTCCCGGCTTGCACTTCGCCCACCAACTCCCACGGGCCGGTCTCTTGCCACGTCGACCGGTAGATGCGATAGGCCACCACATCGGCCTCGCCGTATTCGGGGTTGATGGCCTTTTCCGCGGCGTCCGACCACGAAAGCGTGATCTTGGCCTGGGCATTGCTCCCCTGGAAAAAGTCCACATCCGGGGGCGCGTTGGGGATTTGGTACTCGTTGTCGTAGGCAAATTGCGCGTGTTCCAAATGGCGCAACATCGCCTCCTCGCCCTTGGCCAGCAGGGATTTGCGGGCATCCGTGCCCACATCGCCCACGTTCCACGACCACATGGTAATGTCGTTGGCATAGCCGGTTTGCGCGTTGATGTCGAACTCTGCGGCAGAGCCAAACCCATAGACCAGCACGATTTTGGCTTTCTGCCCAGGCGCGAGGCTGTAAGGCCCGAAGATCAGGTCTTCCCACTGCATCTGTTCCGAGGTCGGGTTGTCCATTGTGGGCGACGTGAAAAAATCGTATTGGTCCGCCATGCTCAACGCGCCCCGCGTGGGGTCGTCGATATTGCGGCGGCCGTGTACCTCGTACCAGTGCGACAGGGGTTCGCCCTGCGGCTCGACATAGCCTTGGGCCATGTCGGCGGCATTGAACGCGTGGCTCCCGGCATTGCGAAAGGCCAGCGGGGCCATAAACTGATAGGCGGGCGCGATGGGCATGCCCTCGGGCCGGCTCTTGCTGCCTGGAAACGCCGTGACCTCCACGTCGGAATAATACGGATCGCCCGTGTCTTCCTCAAAGCTGGACGGGGAATTGCCATCCCATTGGTACATGATGTACTTGCCCTGAAAATCCATAGGGGACAACCCGCTCAATGCGTTGTTCTCAAAATTGGGCGCCTCGCTGTACCGGTAGTGATCGTCCAGGGCCTGCGTGCGGCGATAGGTGATCAACCCGCCTTCGTGGCCCCAGCGATACGCCGTGCCCGCATTGTTGACGTACATCGAGTTCATCACGCCGAAATACGCGTCGTCGAGTTGTTGCCCGCCGCGGTTTTCAAACTCGAGTTCCACGATGAAAAAATCGTCGAAATCCTGATGGCTCCACGCATGGGCCTTGCGCGTGACCACCACGTCGTGCTTCGTCTGCCACTGCGTGATGTGGATTTCCTCGCCCGCATTTTGCACGGGCGGGTAGAGGCCGTAGTCGAAATTGTGAATCTCGTAGGGCCGCAAATTGGCGGGATCCGCCGATTGAGGCGCCGCGCCCTGCCACCAGTTGGACTTGACCGTGCCGGTGCCCACCCCGCGGTTGGGCACGATGGACTGGATGCCCCACGAGGCTTCTTGGGCATTGGCGATGTCGTAATTCAGCGGCACCACGTCTTCGGTGGGCGTGCGCGGGCCCGTGACCGATACGTACTTCTCGCCGGCCACTTGGGTCAAGACCAACACGCCCTCGCCTGCGGAGTGCATGTTGGCAAACGCCTTTTGCTGAGACGAGCCCCAGGCCTTGTCGCCCCAATACTCCACGAATTCTTCCGTGCCGAGCAGGGCGTACAGGGCGTACAAATCGCCCGGGTAGGACATCCGCATCATCACCCGAGACGGCGTGACCTGATAGTGCATGCTCGACGTGCCGGAATTGGTGAACGAGAGCCACACCTGCGACCGCGTCATGTGCCGAGACGCGCTATAGACCACCTGCGCCCGCACATCCGCAGCGCCGATCAACACCAGGCACAGCGC
Organism: Candidatus Latescibacterota bacterium; assembly: GCA_965242535.1. Lineage (GTDB taxonomy): Bacteria > Latescibacterota > UBA2968 > UBA2968 > UBA2968 > VXRD01. The sequence goes on along the minus strand of OZ251458.1, from coordinate 592,730 downwards.
GGCCAAACACCCTTGCATTTTCAGACTTTTCAGAAACATAGCGATGTTCCTCCTTTAGAATTTGAACCGCGCCCCGGCCACGATGGTGCGGGGCCTGCCCAGCCCGCCGTTGTACCGGGTCAATTCGGCGATATCGCCAAACGTGTCGAACTTGCTGTCGCCGGGCGGCGGTTTTTGGAGCCCGTACTGGATCCACCGAAACCCGGTGCTCGTGTCGTCGCGCTGTCCAAACAGATTGCGGACCTCGACAAATGTCGTGGCCGTCGCGCTTTGCCCTATGCCAAAATCCTTTTCAAAGCTGACATCCGCCACCGTCGTGGGCGGGCCATTGCGCCGCTCGCGCGGCCCCGTCGGCGGGGTGTACCAAAACGCGCCGCCGGTCTGCATCTGCCAAACCATGGTCGCGCGGAACCCGGCCAAGGGCCGAATGTGGAAATCCGGCGGCGAGGAAAAGAGAAATTGCACGCTGGCAAAATTGCGCCTGTCCAAGCCCCCGTCCAAAGTGGGGATGCTGTAGTTGGCGATGTTGAAAGAGTACAAGCCGTCCTCGAGCCGCACCGGTTGTTCCCAAAACGCATTGCTCTTCGGCTCGCGCACGTCTGCTTTGGCCTTGTACTTCTCGGCGATGGCATCGGCTTGGGCGGCCATCCTGCTGCGCTCTTCCGCCGTGGGCGCGCGCGGCACTTCCTGCCCGTCGGCTTGCACGGTCACGCCCGCGAAGAACTTGTCGCTGTTGACATAGCGGCTCGAGGGAACGACAAACCACTCCCAGGACGCTTTGCCGCCGCGATGGGCTTTGGCCCAGTTGACGTTGTACGCCACGTAGAACGCGGTCATCTGGCTGAACTTTTTCTGGAAGGACAGCTCGAACCCGCGCGAGGTGGCAAAGCGGCGGTTGAAAAACGCATGCGTATAGGACGAGTTGAAGCCGAAGACCGGCTCGTCGATGAAAAAGTCCGACCCGCCGCTCGACAGCGTGCCCTCTTGGTCTTTGTAAAACGCCGTCAGCCCGGCCACGTAATCGCCGTAAAAATTGTAGTCGAAACCCACTTCAAAATTGGTCGTGCGCTCGGGTTTCATGTTGATGTTGCCGAACTCGCCGGCCAGCGGATAGACCAGCGCGTTGAAAACTTCCATCTCGTCGATCTGCCCGTTGCCATTCAAATCCTTGTCCGGCCCCGTGGCCCGCCACGTGCGGTTGTACAGGCTTTGCAACCCGACGAATTGGTGGAAGCGACCCGTGAAAAACCGGATGGTCGACCGCTCCGTAATCGGGTGGGAAATGCCCAAGCGCGGGCTGATCGCCGTCTGCGTGGGCGAATCCACGATGGGCACGTTGCGCCAGCGCGTCAGCGAATTGTAGTGGTTCCAGATCACCTGATCCATCGCCCGACCGAAGGATTCGCCGGGGGCGAGCATCTCCAAGCGCGCGCCCACATTCACGATCAGGCCCTCGAACTCCATTTTGTCCTGCGCGTAAAACGCGTACGTCACCGGATGGAACGGCTCCATCCCCACGATGGGATCGCCCTTGCCCAACAGGCGGACATTGCGCTCGCGGGTCGTGTTGTACACCACGTCTTGCTGCTCGATGCTGTTGCGGATGTACTCGAAACCGGCCTTCACAAAATGCCCGCGCGTTATCTGGCTGGACAAATCGCCCTTGATCAGCAAGCGCATGCGCCGCGCATAGCTAAAGGCGTGGATGTCCCGCGCGCCGTAAAACCCGTTCGCGCCCCGCACGATGTCCGTCGTCGCGCCCGGCACGCCGCTCGTATCGAGGGCCGTGCGCTGGAAAGAGATGCGAATTTCGTAAAAGGTCTTGGGCGAGATGGTGTGCGTCAAAATGCCGTAAAACACCTGATCCGTGCGCGGGGATTTGCCCGACGAGCTGTATCCCTCGGGCAAAAACAGGTTGAGCCCGCTCTCCGAAATGCCGCGCACCCCGCCCGGAGGTACCCCCGTGGTCGCGCCGCCCGGCCCGCGCACCACATTGGTCGAGCCATTGTTGAACCCGTCTTTGTACACCCAAGTCGTGCCCACCTTGAACTTGTACGCATCCCCCGGGCGATAGGTCATATTGGCCGAGGTGTTCAAGTTGAAGGGCGCGTGGTTGCTCGGCCCTGGAAAGACGGACGCTTGCCGATCCGTATAGGAACTGAGAAAAAACCCGAGTTGCCGGTTGATCGGCCCGGAAATATTGCCCTCGACGAAATGCCCGAGCACCCCGTCGTAATTGGACGGCGTCGCGTCGAGATCGCGACTGCTCGCGTCCGGCGTTTTGCCCTCCAAGAGCGGGCTGTCGTACACATTCGCGCCCCAGTGCTTTCTGCCCGGCAGGGTCAGGCGGTATTCGCCCAGGCCGCCGTAGCGCTCTTTGGCCTCGCGGCTGACCAGGCTGATCACCCCGCCTTGGGCATTGCCGTATTCGGCATTCATGCCGCCCGTGACGACCGCGACTTCTTGCAAGGCGCCGCGCGCCAAACTGTTGACCTGCGCCGCCGTGTTGTTCTCCGCCACGCCATCGTCATTGGACAAGCGGATGCCGTCGATTTCCACGAAGACCTCGTTGGTCCCGTTGGTGACAGACGCGGTGTGGCTCGCGCGGATCCGCATCGCGCCGTCCAAAGACACGCCCGGTTGCAGCTCGATCACCTCGGCGGCATTGCGCGCCAAGGGCACTTGCTCCACCTGCTCCACGCCCACGATGTAGCGGCTCACGGTCTTGTCGGGCTCTACGGCCGGGCGCTCGGCGATGACGACCAATTCCCCGAGTTCCACCGCGGCCTCTTGCAACACCATATCGACTGTGGTGGTCAATTCCACCTGCACCAGCACGTTTTGGACGGTCTCCGTGCGGTAGCCCACCAAAGACGCTTCGAGTTGATGCACCCCCGGATCCACGGCCAGAATCAGAAAATAGCCATCCGCGTCGGTCGTGGCCCCGCGCCGCGTGCCTTTCACCACCACATTGACGCCCGGCAACGGCTCGTCTTGCGCGTCTTTCACCACGCCCGTCACCTTGCCCGTGGTGGCGGCCATCCCGTCGCCCGGATAGGCGGCGAACGCCATGCCGACCAACATCAGGAGCCAACTCAAACGCATGTTCAAACGCATGTTGAACCTCCGTTAATGATTTGGAAAATACAACTTGAGCCGAACGCCCAAGTTGAGCTTGTGAAACGGAAATGCCTCTTGCAAGCCCCAGGCCTCTAAGGGCCGCACGTGGCCCCAGATGACGCTGTATTGCGCCCGCGCGTCAACCGCAAAATTTTGCGACGCGAAATACTCGATGCCCAATCCCGCGTTGATGCCCAACGCCGTGCGGACATCGGCCTCGGGCCGCTGGATCAAACCGGTATTGAGCGTTCCGCTTTGCCCGGGATAGACCAACCCGCTGATTTTGTTTTCGTAGCGGTAAAAGCCCGCGCCGATCGCAAAATACGGCGCGCCGCCCCCGGTTTGCAATTTTGCACCTCCGCCCTTGAAATGGTAGAGATAATTGGCCGTTAGGGTCAGCCATGTCATTTCGGATTTGGCTTGCGGGCTGTCGTGTTCCCGCTGATCGACCGACCACAAAAAAGATCGGTCCTCCAATTCGCCAGATCCGTATTTGGCGTACCGAGCGTCCAGTTCAAACGTCCACGTCTCGTTGTTGATGCGCGAGACAGTCCCCCCGAAGTCGATCCCGCCCGAGGGGAACCAGTTCTTCAACTTGAAAAGCGGCAAATCGTATTGCCCCGTCACCCCAACGGCCCATGTGCCATCCACCTCTGCAAGTGCCGCCCCCGGCCCCACGAGGGCCAGACTCAACAACAATGCCACAACTTTCATAAACGACCTCCTCCTTCGCGGTTTGTCGCCTGCTGCCGAAACCCCCCCGACCCTCCCCCAAAACCATCTGCAAAACTCCTTTCAGGCTGTGAAGTGAAAGGGTGAACTCCAAAAGTATCTCCTCGCCATATCGGGTCAAACTAGGACATCGTCCAAAATCTGATGAGCCCGGTTATTATCCCAAGGACGATCGCCCCTCCTATGCTGACTATCGCGTAGAGCAAGGTCTTGATCGCTCGCTCTATTTTCGCATCGACTCTCGCAAAGCCTTCGTGCATTTCGCCGCGCACCTGTGCGATCTCCTTATCCACGCGCTCAAAGCCGGCGGCCATTTCGCCGCGCACTTGTGCGGCGTCTTCTTTTTGTTCGCCGCGCATTTTGGCGAACTCTTCTTTCTGTTCGCCGCGCACCTGTGCGAACTCTTCTTTCTGTTCGCCGCGCATTTTGGCAAATTCCTTATCCACGCGCTCAAAGCCGGCGACCATTTCGCCACGCACTTGTGCGATCTCCTTATCCACGCGCTCAAAGCCGGCGGCCATTTCGCCGCGCACTTGTGCGGAGTCCTCTTTCTGCTCACCACGCACCTGTGCGAATTCTTCTTTCTGCTCGCCGCGCATTTTGGCGAATTCTTCTTTCTGTTCACCGCGCACCTGTGCGAATTCTTCCTTCTGCTCGCCGCGCATTTTGGCGAACTCTTTATCCACGCGCTCAAAGCCGGCGGCCATTTCCACGCGCACTTGTGCGATCTCCTTATCCACGCGCTCAAACCCAGCGGCCATTTCGCCACGCACTTGTGCGGAGTCCTCTTTCTGCTCGCCGCGCACCTGTGCGAATTCTTCTTTCTGCTCGCCGCGCATTTTGGTGAATTCTTTATCCACGCGCTCAAAGCCGGTAGCCATTTCGCCGCGCATCTGTGCAGAGTCTTCTCTCTGCTCGCCGCGCATTTTGGCGAACTCCTTATCCACGCGCTTGAAGCCGGCGTCCATCTTGCCATTCACCTCGGCGAATTTCACATCGACTTGCGCGAAGCCTTCCCGCATTTCGCCACGCATCTGTGCAGAGTCTTCTCTCTGCTCGCCGCGCATTTTGGCGAACTCCTTAGCCACGCGCTCGAAGCCGGCATCTGTTTTGCCGTTCATCGCGGCAAATTTCGCGTCTGATTGAGCCGATCTTTCGCGCATCTCGCCCCGCACTTGGGCGATCTCCGTTCGCACGCTCTCTTCCGCCATAAATTTCCTCCATGATGTTGAGATTGCACGCCCGCGGCTATTTCGTCAAAAACGGTTCGCTCGTCGCCACGAGCATCACCAGATCTTTGAGGCCATAGCCTTGGTCTTTCAACTCGTTCACAATGCGCTCCACCTCGGGGCGGTCTGTGGCTTCCAGCGTGCGCCCGGTCGCGTAGGTCAGCAGCTTTTCGGTGAGGCAGTGGGCGAATTGATCCTTTTTGCCCATCAGAATTTTCTTAAAGCTCGCGATGCCATCGAATTTGCTGCCGTCTGCCATGACATCTGAGGCATCCACTTTCGGCTTCTTCCGCCCGTAATTGTATCGCCACATGCCGATGGGGTCGTAATTTTCCAGCGCGAAACCCAAGGGATCGATGTGGCGATGGCATTCGTTGCAGGTGGCGATTTTGCGGTGGTTTGCCAACTGCTCGCGGATCGTCTTAGACCCCCGAATATCCGGCTCGAGCGGCTCCACATCCGGCGGTGGGGGCGTGGGGGGCGTGCCCAAGATGTTCTCCAAAATCCACACTCCGCGCACCACGGGCGAGGTTTCGATCCCATTGGAGGTCGCGGTCAATACACTCGCGTGCCCCAACAGGCCGCCGCGCTTGGGATCGTTCAATGTCACCTTGCGAAACTCGCGGCCCTCTACGCCCTCCAATTTGTACAACAACCCCAAGTCCCGATTGACAAACGTAAAATCCGAGTCGATAAAATGCGCGATGCTCATGTTCTCGTCGAGAATGTGCTGGAAAAATTCGTGCGTCTCCGTCTTGATCGCATCTTCGAGACGCGCCTGATAATACAACCGGAAATTGCGCGGATCCGGCGGCATCTCCCCGATCTTGTACAGGGCCAACCAGCGTTCTGTAAAATTTTCGACAAAGGCCCGCGCCTTGGGGTCTCGCAACATGCGATCGATTTGCGCCCGCAACACGTCGGGTTTGTGCAACCGCTTTTTCCGCGCCAGCGCGAACAACGCGTCATCGGGCATGGACGACCAGAGAAAATACGACAGCTTGGACGCGAGGGCGTAATCGTCTAGCACCCCCTCATTTTCGTACAAATACAAAAAGTTGGGCGAACACAAAATGGCTTTCATGCCCATCGCGATCGCCTGAGCGCGCGGCGTCCCTGTGCGTTCGCGTCGCGCGACCAAATCGAGGATCTGCGCGATCTCGCCGGACTTGACCGGGCGGCGGTACGCACGCGTGGCAAAGCGCGTCAACACATCGTAGGGCTTGACCTTATTGGGATTGCGATAGCCGAAAATACTCGTGTGGGAGCGCGGCGGCCACTGCGCGTAAAACGGGCCTTCGAGTTCGATTTCGTACACGCGGATCGACGGCCCCAAATAATTTTTCACCGCGACCTCTGTCTGCCGGCGAACGAAGTCCCGATCCTCCTTGTCCAGCAACTGGCGCCTGTCCGTCTTGTCGTAGACCTCGGGGTGATACCGCCGCAGAATCTCGTCCCAAAAGAGATCGATCGGCCCATTTGGATAGGTGATGCGCGGCATATAAGACTCGTCCAAATAGAGGTCGCATTCGTAATCGCGCGGTTCGCCATCGGCGATCATTTCAAATTCGGCCAGCGTCACATCGGACGAATTGCCCCGTTGCAAAACGCCATAACGCCCGGACGCGGCCACGATGCCCATCCGCAGGGGTTCGTCCTCATCCGTGCGCGCGTCTTGGTCGTAGGGATGGCTCTGGTTGTGCGCGGATGCGCGAACGCGCATGCGATACATCCCGGAATGCGGCGCGCCCTTGCGGAACGCGTCGATGGACAGATACCCCCACCGATAGTCGGGACGGCGGAACAACTCGTCGTATCCCTGTTTTAAGCGGCGACTCGCCGGTGCCAAAAACCCGCCGCCCGCCCGCATGATCGGCGGCTGAAAGACGCGCTTTTTCACCTCGGGACGCGCGCCTGGCAACGCGGCGCGATTCGCGATTTGATCCGCGGCATCGAGATATTTCTCCACCAAAAACCCCGACATCACGAGCACCTGCGCCAAAAACCCGCCGCTCGCCCACATGATCGGCGGCTGAAAGACGCGCTTTTTCACCTCGGGGCGCGCGCCTAACAACGCGGCGCGATTCGCGATTTGATCCGCGGCATCGAGATATTTCTCCACCAAAAACCCCGACATCACGAGCGTCTTGCCGATGTTGTCAAAGCCGTGTTCTTCGTCGTCTTGCGGAAACGCCTCTGTGGGATCGAACATCGTCATGTCCAAATGCAGCAAATCCCGCACGGTATTGCGGTACTCCTTGCGGTTGAGACGGCGCAACACGGTTTGCCCACCCGTGCTCTCCTCGCGGTCGTAACGCGCCTTGAGCGCGGCCGTAATCCAATCGACCACCGGCTTCAACTCCGCCAACTCGGGTTGCGGCTCTTCGTAAGGCGGCATCAATCCCAGATTCAACATATCCACGATATTTTGCCACGTCAGCAACACGTCCTCGTCATGTAAATCCAACGTCAGGGTATCGAACCGCAAATCGGCCTTTTGGAGCTCGGCGCCGTGACACTTAAAACACCGCTGCGCCAAAAACGGACGCACGACTTCTTTGTACTTCGCATCGCCCTCGGCCCACGCACTCGCCGCAGACAAGGGGGCGATCATCATCAAAACATGAAAGAGAGCCAGCGCGCGTCTGCCCAAGCGTTCACTCGCCGCAGACAAGGGGGCGATCATCATCAAAACCGCGCCGAGGAGACTTTGCACCGACGTTTTCATTTGCCCTCCAATCCCCGCAGCGTGCCCGTGCTTTGGCCGAACTGGTCGATCTCCAAGCCGAAATTCTGCAACAGCGTCACGTACAAATTGCTCAGGGGAACGCGCCGGGCCTTTGCTTCGGGGAAGACCATGTGTTGCCCGTGATCAAACCCGCCGCCCGCGAGCAAAACCGGCAAATTCTTATTCGTATGCGAACTGCCATTGCCCATGCCGCTGCCCGATAGAATCATCGCGTTGTCGAACAAGGTCCCGCCCGCCGGATCTTCGATGGCCTTGAGCTTGTCGAAAAACAGGCCGAGGTGTTTCATCTGATATTTTTCGATGATCGTCAAGCCCTCCATCAGCTCGGGCAATTTGCCGTGATGGGAATACTTGTGGTAATTCGTATTCAGTCCCAAATCCGTGGTCTTGATCCCCTGCCCGATTTCCAGCGTGGCGACCCGAGTCGAATCCGTCTGGAGGGCCAGCGCGATGAGATCGTACATCAGCGGCAAGGTCTCGACAAAGGTGCCGTTTTGCGGCATGTCCATCTCCACTTTGGGCTTGGGTTTGTCCAACCACGCCTGGGACATGCCCAACTTCTTCTCGACCGAGCGCACCGAGGTCAAATACTCGTCCAGCTTCTCGCGGTCTTGCCGGCCCAACTTGCGCTCAAACGCCCACGCCTCGCCCATCACCGCGTCCAAAATGCTGCCGTGCTGCTCAAGTGCGATTGCGCGCCGTTCCTTTTCCTTGGCATTGGCATCCACGAACAACGCCTGAAACACCTGGCGCGGATTGTCGATCGGCGGCACGCGAACGCCCGTGCGCGTCCAGCACATTTCGCAGTGCCCGTGAATGCTCACATTCAGCGACGGAAAGCGCGTGTTGACCCCCACGTATTCCGCGGCCTTTTGATCGATGCTGATATTGCCCTCGGGCATCAGCGCGGCGTCTGTGATGCGAATCCCGCTCAAAAACGTATGCGCCGTGCGATGCCCGCCGGTCACGCCGTGATCCAAATTGGAAAAAATCGTAAAATCTCGCCGATGCGCCTCCAGCGGTTGCAACAGGGGCGAAAGCGCGTAATCCGCACCGGACTCCGCGGGGAAAAACCGCTCGGGAATCATCCCAAACGGATTGCCAATGCACACCAACCGCTTGGCCGCCTCGGTACGCGCAAGGGCAAACGCTTTGCTCGCGGCCGGCCCAATGGGGACCATCGCGTCCAAAAACGGCAAGGCCAAACACACGCCCGCCCCTCGAAGAAATGCACGTCGGTTTAGGGATTTCATGGAAAACTCCTTTCGGGAGGGTTGAAAGGTATTGCAATAAACAGGACTCAAAAAATATATTTCAAACTGTAATGCAAAGCAAGGCATAAAACTAGGGGGTGGCGGGTGGTCGGTTCAGGTATCATTTTCCCTCTGTGTTCCTCTGTGGCTACCTTTTGCCTCTCATTCGCGTCAAATAAGGTCTTGTCAAAGATGGCGTAATTGTATAATTTTTTTCATTGTAGGGCCCATATTGTACCAACTCATTCATTTTTTACGCATTTGAGCTGATCCCCATGCACAGGCATCTCGAGTGGCACGAATAACCCTTGGGTCGGGCGAAACGCACAAAATCCCGCCACAAGCGGTTGAAGGCGTCCCGAGACCTGCTTATGGACGAAGAGGCCGCTGACAGAGACGAGATCAGCCCACCTTTCAAATATTTAGTTGGTACAGATGGCACGGGGCCTGTCCCTACCGGTGATGGGGTTGGACGCATGGGTAGATGGGGGATGAAGGGCACGCACAGGCGGAGGGGTAGAGGAGCGGGGAAAGCCGATAGCTTTTTGGGGGAGGCACTATGATTAGGGTAGGTATTTGCGGTGTTGCCGGGCGGATGGGGCAGCGCATTTCTCATCTGACCTTAGAGGCCGAAACTTTGGATTTGGGCGGCGGGGTCGAGGTTGCAGGCCATCCCGCGATCGGGAAAGACATTGGCGAAGTCATCGGCGTGCCGCATCTCGGCGTGCAGATGGTGGATCGCGTGGAAGCGATGGTGCGCGATGTCGATGTGGCGGTCGCATTTACGGCGCCGCCCGAGCCAACGGCTGCAGCCGCGGCTATCGCGGGGCGCGCTGGCGTGCCGATGGTGATCGGCACGACCGGGTTGTCTGCCGAGCAGGTCGAAACGATGACGTGCGATCTCAAAGATGTGGCCTGCGTATTCGCCCCCAATTTCAGCGTGGGGGTCACGGTCTTGACCCAACTGGTGGAAGAGGCCGCGCGCATCTTGGGCGATGATTACGATGTGGAAATCGTGGAGGCGCACCACAGGTTTAAGACAGACGCGCCTTCGGGAACGGCTTACGCGCTGGCCGAGGCCGCAACGCGGGGGTTAAAGCGCGATTTGCAAGCCGTGGGCATTTATGGGCGCCATGGCGATACGGGCGCGAGAACGCGCGATGAAATCGGCGTCCACGCCTTGCGCGCAGGCGATATTGTCGGCGAACACACGGTTGTATTCGGGGGCATTGGCGAGACCATTGAACTCGTCCATCGCGCCCAGAGCCGCGACACGTTCGCATCTGGCGTGATTCGGGCGATCCCCTTTGCGGTTGACGCAGATCCAGGAATGTACGACATGCGCGATGTGTTGGGGCTACGATGAGGCGCGAGGGGATGGGAGATCGTCTCCCGTCTCTATGATGATGTTCGTCATTTGCAACGGTGTGGTAAGGCGCGGGGAGGATGGGGGATCGTCTCCCGTCTCCCCTCTCCCGTCTCACCTTTTTTGGGAGGTCGTCTCCCGTCTCACCTTTTTAAGGAGGTAGTTATGAGTGTCGATGTACAGGCGGCTTTGGATGCCGGGCAAACGCTCGCGGTGGCGGACCGAATTTTGATCGCGCCCGAGGCGGGTGCGTTGCACGGCCGCGTGGGCGATCTCTTAGACGCCATTCAAAACAGCGGGGCGTCGGGCGATCGGATGTGCAAGACCCTGATTCAGTTGGGGATGAATTTCGCGGGGCGCGATGCCGAGATCGTCGGCTATGGCGCGGCTGAAATCGACTTTGCACTCGACCGAGTGTTGGGCGCGATCGACGCGGTGGATGGCGCGGTGGCAACGCGCGTGGTGGATGGCTTTTTGGCGGATATGAAATCCGTGAACCTGTCCGATAGCCTTTCCGGGTTGCTCGCCGAGCGCGTTGAGGCAAATTTGGACGCGGGCAATCCCGGCAGGTCGTTTTTGACCTTGCTCAAAGCCGAGATGCGCGGCGGCGTGTATTGGCAGATGATCGGGGAGAATGTCTGTAAGTTCGGCAATGATTTTGCGCGCGGGCTGGAGTATTTGCGGCATTACGGATTTTGTCAGGTCTCGACAAACCCGGTCCTGGCGGCCAAGGCATTTGACGAAGACCCGTCGCTAGAGGACGAACTCAAGGCCGAGATCGCCAAGCGCGCCGCGTGGAAAGCCGATCCCGAAACGCATGCCGATGAGATCGTCATGGCGGCCACCTTGATCGCGCTGTGGCCGAATCTGTCCATTTTTCGGCCCTTGGCCCTGCACACGGCATTGAAAGACTACATGGTGAGTTTTCAACTCAATCCCAATATCGCGGACCAAGCCGATGCGAGCATTGAAGATGCGCGCAACGCCTACGGGATTGCCGATGCGTATTTGAAAAGCTACGACGAGTTGTTGGGCGCGGGCGAGATCGCGCTGGATCCCAATATCGTCTTTAAGGTGGGCGGCGGGCACGAGGCCGCGCGGAAAATTACGACCGTGCTCAACGGCGAGGGCATCGGCACGAATAACACGGTGGTCTATACCGTGGCGCAAGAGGTGCAACTCGTCATCGACGCGTTCGAGGGCAAAGCGCGGGCCGCGAGTGCGGGCGAGCCCGTGGTGCGGACTTACGAGACGAACATGGGCGGGCGCTTTGTCAGCCATTTGCGCGAGGTGGAAGCCGAGAAGCTGTTCGGCGCGTTGCCAGAAGATCGCGCAGGCGAATGGCTTTCCGAACTCGCCGCGGATTTGGGCGTGGAGATGCCCGATGGCACGCTGGCCGAACGCGCGGCACACGTCTGTTCCTACGCCCATTTGAAGGCGCTGGATCACCCGGTAATCGTCAAAGTCGCCGAAGCCGTGGGGCAGTCTTCAGAGGCGATGGTGCAACTCGAAGCCGATTTGAAAAAGGCGGGGACCCTCGTCGCTCGGCGCGTGCATTGGATTTTTTACGCGGCCGAAAATCGGCCCAAGTGGGTCGCCTATTTGTCCCATGCCTACGGGGTGTCGCAAGATCGCGCCCAGTGGATTTTGGCGTCGATGGATGTGTTGCCCGCGTCCAAGCGCGTTCCCGACGATACGCTCCACGCCTTGGGCGAAAACATGTGCCATACGGAATTTCCCAACCACCAACGCGCGGTACAACTCGTATCCGAAGAGCCGGATTTCGATCTGGATGAACTCAAAAATTCCATCGGCGATGAGTACGAACCCGGCGTGGCGCAACGGCTCTACGAATTGCCCGATTTTCAAAAGGGCTACGACTTGACGCCTTCGCTGAAGGAATTTCTCGAGCGCGAGGTCAAAATCGACCTGAGCGGCTGGCAGACGCGGGGCATCGAACCCGGCGACTGGCCCAATTTTGGATCGGTTCAGAAAACCAGCGCAGAGTTCAAGACGGCGTACGACGCATTTTTGATCCGTTGCGTCAACTCGGCCAAAGAAGTTGCGGGATAGCATTTCGCTGGAGAACGCCGTAAAAGGCAGTGGGAGGATCGACATGTCCAAACTGTTGCGTTTTGCCTTTTGGTCGTGTCTGTGGTCGCTCGCCCTGTTTGCAGCGAGATCGGAAGCGACGGACAGCCTGACCGTTGTCAAACTCGAGTCCATCAGTAGGGGGATAGACCACTTGGATGGGCGGATCGACCACTTGGAAGATCGGATCGACCACTTGGATGGGCGGATCGACCACTTGGGAGATCGGATCGACCGCTTAGATGGGCGGATAGACCGCTTGGGAGATCGAATCGACCGCTTAGATGGGCGGATCGACCGTTTGGACGGGCGGATCGACTGGATTATCGGTCTTTTATGCGTGCTGTTGATTACGATTATAGGAGCTGCAAGTGCCGTAATGGGAAAAGTCACAAAAGCCCTCACGTTGCTAGATCTAAAAACAGAAGATCTCGCGAAAAACAAACCGCGCCAAACAGAGCCACCGGAAAGGCGTGTAGAACGCGCCAATGCCCGATAGCTTTGGTCGGTTGCCAAATCGGGCGCGCGTTTTCTCACGGCGGGTAACGAAATGTCCAATCGCGCGACAGACTGGTTGGCGCAATCGCGGCGCGACCTGGAACATGCCGAGGATTCCCAGCGGGCGGGCAGGCACGAGTGGGCGTGTTTCGCCGCGCAACAAGCCGCGGAAAAAGCGGTCAAAGCCCTGCATCTGGCGTTGGGACGAGAAGCGTGGGGTCAGGTGGTGGCGCGTCTGTTGCGGGCATTGCCCGAAGACATCGCGGTGGGAGACGATCTGGTGGATAAGGGCAGGGTGCTGGACGGGTTTTACATTCCTGCGCGATACCCCAATGGCTTTCCCGAAGGCGCGCCCTTTGAACACTTCGGCCCCTTGCAAAGCGACGAGGCTATCGGCTATGCCCGTGAAATTATCGACTTCGCCCGTGATCAAATGGCCCGATAAACAGACGGTAGATCGGGCGGTGCGGGCATGGGCCAAACGGATCGCCGCGCGACGCGGCGAAGTGGTGCGGGTGGGGTATTTTGGATCGTATGCCCGAGGCGATTGGGGGGTGGGCAGCGATGTGGATGTGCTCGTTTTGGTGCGCGCATCTCAAACGCCTTTTGAACGCCGGGGCGTTTTGTGGGATGCGCTGGATTTGCCCGTGCATGCCGATGTGCTGGTCTATACGCTCGCGGAATGGGCGTCGCTGGACGCGTCGGGACGGTGGCGAAAGACGCTCGAGGACGAGGTCGTTTGGGTCTATGGCTGATCGCGGGCGATTTTTCGAGGACTCGGGTCATTTCATCTGTGCATCTAAAGTCGCACTCCTCGCCCGATCCTCGAGGCGGACGAAATACGATTTTTCGTGGCCCTCTGCGGAAAGCACCATCACGTCCCGCGTAGTTCCGCTGCTTTCATCGCGCTGTTGCTCCAAGTGCCACGCCATCACGTATTCCGTTCCCGGGTCGCGTTGCCATGGCACCAGCGGGCCTATATCTATGAGCTTTCGGGGTTCTGCCCCGCTGAAGTCCGCGCCGGCGGCCGCATGCACGGTGAACTTGATCTGCTCGTTTCGCAGGTCGTAACTCACCTGGCCCTTTTCCACAAAATTTCGCTGGATGTGCGGCTCCATCATCGTCAGGGAATACGTGCTGTCATCGAGCGCGAGGATGGTGATTTCCCTGTCCACATCATCGGGGGTTCGCATCCCGGTCTCGCTGCCGGCATACATGAACCAAGTGCCCAAGGGCGTGTTCAATTTTTGCGGTAGCGCAACCCGCTCGCCATTCTCCTCGGCGCACCCGGCGAGGCACGCGACCATCATCGCACAAATCATGCGTTTCATAATCCCTCCGAATTAGAAATGCGAACAACCCCACGGGCGCAGCCCATAACGGAGCGCAACGAGTAATCCCGCCCAATCTCCAAGCAAGTTAATCCATCCCGTTCTTCAATGCCCAAGCAGGCACGCGCAAGCACAACGCAAAATCCAGTGCCTTTCGCCTCTCCCTCCTTTTCATCCGCGTTCAGCATCCCGCCAGGCTCGCTTTTCACCCGAGCACGCGATCCACTTCATCGCGCCATGTATGGGCAACGCAGTGGCCGTATTCCCTTTTTCCCCCCGTGGCGAGAGGGCCTGTGAGATGGGTATAACGCCGCGTTCCCGTGACGTTTTCGGGAATGCAGTCCGCGTTCAAAAAATGCAGGGCGAGACCCGCGCGTTCCCGATCCGTGGTATTTGCGCGCGTGCTGTGCGCGATGCCAAAATTGAAAAAGACCGCGCCTCCGGCCGGCAACTCGATGGGGAGGGCCCGTTCTTCGGATACGGCGCAGTGAATGTGGTGGTCGCTGTTGGGGTCGCGGCCGTGGGCATAGTTTTCTCGATGGCTGCCGGGAACGATGTGCAAGGTGCCGTTGGCGATGGTCGCATCGTGCAGGGCAACCCACATCCCCACGCCTTTGGTCGGGTCGCTCACTTTGAAATAGGCGTTGTCCTGATGCCAGTCCGTGCCGATGCCCTGTTTGCCGGGTTTGAGAAAGATCTGATCGAGGTAGAACACAAAGGGCGAGCCGATGAGTTGCCCCACGAGCGCGATGACCTTGGGGTGAAAGTGCAGGGCGCGATAAAACGCGCTCTTGGGCGTTATGGGGCAAATTTGCAAATTGATGCGCGCTTGCGAATGGGTTTGCCCATCGCCATCGGTCGCCACATTGCGGAGAAGCCCCTCGCGCTTGAAGCGGTCGAGTTCCCCGCGCATCGCACGCACTTCTCGGCGCGTGAACATGTCGGGCACAACCGCGTAACCCCACTTGCGAAAGCGGCCGATTTGCCCTTGCGTAAAATCCATGATTTCCCTCGGATCGGTGCTGATGGAGCGTAAGATGTTACGCCCTTACACCCCTGTCGGTTGAAAGAAAAACTTCATAGCTGATGTTGAGTGCTTTCCCCAGTCTTTTCGCCGTTTCTTTTTCGATGGGCCGTTTGCCATTTTCCATTTCTGAAATACGCCGTTGCGGAATGCCCGTCAACCGAGACACTTCTCGCTGTGTCAACCCTTCCTTTTCCCTGGCGCCCGCCAGAGAAATACTGGGCAACTGTTCGTCAGCATACGAAAAACACGCCCGCCATGGAACCGAATCGGAGATATCCACAAAGCCCATGGAATCGAGTGCGCGAATGGCTTGTTCGCGCTTTTCTTTTGGACCGAGAAAGCGCAGTTCAGTGGTGTCTGCTTCAGTACGGTGCTTTTTCATGGGACGGTCCAGTTCATTTTTCAAATGCCAAAGACGGCGCTCGGGTCAAGCGGGTTCTATGTGGTGATCCGCGAAGGTGAGTTCGCCCGCAAAGTGACAACTCACTTCGTGCCCCGGTTCGATTTCTCGGAGCTGGGGCACTTCTGTTTTGCACTCGTCCTGCGCGTAGGGGCAGCGCGTGTGAAATTTGCATCCCGCTGGGGCATCCGCGGGATCGGGCACATCGCCTTCGATGGGGATGCGTTGTCGCCGATCCTCGGGATCCGCAATGGGAACGGCGGACAACAGGGCCGCGGTGTAGGGATGCAGGGGATTTTGATAGAGCCGCTCGGAGGTGGTGATCTCGATGATCTGACCGAGATACATCACCGCCACGCGGTCGGAAATGTGTTCTACGACGCCGAGGTCGTGCGCGATGAACAAATACGTCAGGCCAAAGGCTTCTTGGAGGTCTTCGAGGAGGTTGATGACCTGCGCTTGCACGGACACGTCGAGGGCCGAGACCGGCTCGTCTGCGATGACGAGTTTGGGATTGAGCGCGAGGGCGCGGGCAATGCCGATGCGCTGGCGTTGCCCACCGGAAAACGCATGGGGGTATCGCCGCAGGTGATCCGGACGCAATCCCACGCGGATGAGCAACTGCTCGATGCGGTCTTCGAGTTCCGCCCCCGATGCGATTCGGTTGATGACCAGGGGTTCGGACACGATGTCGAAAACCGTCATGCGCGGGTTGAGCGACGAGAAGGGGTCTTGGAAAATGTATTGCAATTCGCGCCGCAGGTCGCGGATCTGCTCTTTGCCCAAGCCGCGCAGGTCGATCGGCTCGCCGTTGTGGTGGAAGACGATCTGCCCATCCGTAGGCTCTATCAGGCGAATGATCGACCGCCCTGCCGTGGTCTTGCCGCACCCGGATTCGCCCACCAAACCGAGGGTTTCCCCGCGATACAAGGTCAGATCGATTCCATCCACGGCCTTGACATAGCCCACCACGCGCCGCCAAATGCCCTTTTTTATCGGGAAATGGGTCTTGAGCTGCGTCACTTCAAGGAGGGGTTGCGCGTTCGTTTTTGTCATAGATACTCCGTAAATTAAATGATACCAAATTTTGAGACACACAACTCAGCACCTGCATTACTCGCTTTTCTAAAACGTTTGGTCCTACAGCATCATTGGTTGTCTCCGATGCCTTCGGCGACCTACTTTTTTTCAACAGCAAAAAAAAGTAGGCAAAAAATGCCGCTCTCATGCGCCGAGGGGCTAGGCACAGCGCAAAGCGCTTTCGTAATAGAACGACATGCGCCAGCCTGCCAAGGGGGTTGCAAAATGGATGTGGGTTGCGAGACGGACTTACGCGCTGTGCCCGATGGCTTTCGTTGATGGACTTTTGCGATGGCACGGTTGGCGATGGATTCTCTGAAGGACGGTGGAACAGCAAAGCGATCCCGATAATGAATGAGTTGGTACAAATGGCGCACGGAGCATCGCCCTATGCACTGCTCGCCTTTGAACGTGTTGTCGCCAGTTATCCCCCGCTCGTGCCTTTTGTGCCTTTTGTGCCTTTTGTGCCTTTTGTGCCTTTTGTGGCTACCTTCCATCTTCCAGCCAGCAACTAACGCGATGGCCCGATTCGATTTCGAGGAGTTGCGGTTCTTCGCGGCACTGGCGCGTGGCATGCGGGCAGCGCGTGGCAAATGCACAGCCCTGTGGAATTTCAAACGGATCGGGAATCGCGCCTTCGATGGGTACGAGCCGGCGTTTTTGCCCCACTTGGGGAAGGGAGTTGAGCAGGCCCTTGGTATAGGGATGGCGCGGATTTTTGAAAATGGTGCGCGTGTCGGAATATTCGACGACCTTGCCCAAATACATCACCGCGACGTAATCCGCCATGCTGGCGACCACGCCCAAGTCGTGCGTGATGAGCATAATCGCCATGCCGATATCGGATTGGAGTTGGCGCATCAGGTCCAAAATTTGGGCCTGCACCGTCACATCCAAGGCCGTGGTGGGTTCGTCGGCGATGAGCAAGTTGGGGTTGCAAGACAGGGCCATCGCGATCATCGCCCGTTGGCGCATCCCCCCCGAAAGTTCGTGGGGATAGGCGTCGACCTGTCGATCTGGACGCGGCAGGCGCACCTTGTCGAGCGCGTCGATGGCGCGTTCCCGAGCCTCGGCTTTGTCCGCGTTTTGGTGCAGCCGAATGGCCTCGGCGATCTGGTTGCCCACGGTGTGGACCGGGCTGAGCGAGGTCATGGGTTCCTGGAAAATCATGGCGATGTCATTCCCGCGAATCCCCCGCATCTGCGCGCTTTTGGGGTCGAGTTGCGTCAGGTCGATGGGCGCGCTTTCCGGGGTTTTGCGAAACAGAATCTGCCCGTTTTCAATATTGCCCGGCGGGCTTGGGATGAGGCGCGTAATCGAA
This sequence comes from Candidatus Latescibacterota bacterium, assembly GCA_965242535.1. Taxonomy (GTDB): domain Bacteria; phylum Latescibacterota; class UBA2968; order UBA2968; family UBA2968; genus VXRD01. Next base: position 574,533 of record OZ251458.1, on the reverse strand, counting down.
AATGCCGTGATGCTTTTGCCGCACCCGGATTCGCCCACCACGCCGAGGGTTTGTCGCGGCATAATGGACAGGGATACGCCATCGACTGCGCGCACGATCCCATCGTCCGTGTAAAAATGGGTTTTGAGATCGCGGATGTCCAAAAGCGGTCGTGTCATGGGAAGTCCTCAAACGGGTCGCTCATCTGCTCGAATACGGATCCGCGGCATCGCGCAAACCATCGCCGAGAAAATTGAACGCGAGCACCGCGATGATGATGCACACGCCGGGCAAAAGCAGCCAGGGATACAGGCTGAGGGAGTGAATATTCATCGCGTCGGACAAGAGCAAGCCCCACGAGGTCATGGGCGGTTTGATGCCCAAGCCGAGAAAACTCAACGTGCTTTCGCCGAGGATGAATCCCGGAATGGCCAGGGTCGCGATGACGATGATGTGGCTGAACATCGACGGGAGCAAGTGCCGAAAAATGACGCGCCTGTCTTTGGCGCCCGCCACGCGGGCCGCCAGCACGAAATCGGCTTCGCGGATGGCCAGGGTCTTGCCGCGGATTTCCCGGGCCAGGCCGCCCCAACCGACGAGCGCGAGCACGGTGACAATGCCCATAAAGACGAGATGCGAAGGCCACTCCGGGGGCAAGATCGCGCTGAGGGCCATGAGAATGGGGATGGATGGGAACGCGAAAATCAGCTCGATGACGCGCTGGATGACGTTATCGACATTGCCGCCGTAATAGCCCGAGATCACGCCGAGAGCCGATCCGAGCGTAAGGCTGATGAACACCGCGAGCAGGCCGATGGTGAGGGAGACGCGCCCGCCCACGATGATGCGCGAGAGCATGTCGCGGCCAAACCGGTCCGTGCCCAAGAGGAATAACGGGTTGCCCTTGCCCGTGCCAAACAGGTGGATGTCCGTGCGAAACAGGCCGTAAAAGGTGTATTCCGCGCCTCGCGCAAACGGGTACACGGGATGGCGCGTCGAGGCGTCTTCCGTATAGGTTTTGATGCCGATTTGCCGGTCAAATGCCTTTTTGATCCCATAGACAAAGGGCCAGTGGATGCCGTTTTCAGAGAACATGTGAATGCGCTGCGCGGGCAGATGGACGTAGTTGTAATAGCGGTGCGTCGGGTCGTGCGGCGCCAAAAACTCGCCCAAAAAAACGCAGACGTAGAGAAAGAGCACCACGCATCCCCCGGCGACGCCTGCGCGGTGTTTTTTGAAACGCCGCCAGATCAATTCGCGCTGGGAATAAGTGGCGGTGGTCGTGGTTTCTTCCACCTTTGCGTCGGGCGTTGTTTGATCGGCACTAATCATAGCGAATCCTCGGATCGAGCCATGCCAAGAGAATGTCGGCCAACAGGTTGCCGACGAGCAAAAACGTGGCGGATAAGAGCAGGAATGCACCCGCCAAATACATGTCTTGCGACGTGAGCGCGGTCAAAAAAATCGGGCCGGCCGTCGGCAAACCGAGCACGATGCCGGTTACGACCGCGCCCGAGAGCAGGCTGGGCAATTCGAGGCCGAGGCGGCTGACCAACGGGTTGATGGCAATGCGGACGCCGTATTTGACGATGACTTTGTTTTCCTTGAGGCCCTTGGCGCGCCCGGTCTGAATGTGTTGTTGGCCGAGGATGTCGAGCAAATTGCCGCGCATAATGCGGATGATGCCCGCCGTGCTGCCCGTGCCAATGACGAGAATGGGCACCCAGATATGCGCGAGCAGATCCGCGAATTTCGCCCACGACCACGCCGCGCCGATGTATTCGGGTGAGAGGAGGCCCCCGACCGATTCGGCTTCAAAAACCGCGACTTGGACGAACATGATGACCAGGGCCAGCAAAAAATTAGGGGTGGCAAGGCCGATGAAGCCGAGGAAGGTAAAACCGTAATCGCCGATGGAATATTGCCGCGTAGCCGAATAAATGCCAATGGGTATGGCGACGATCCACGTAAAAATCAAGGTGGAGAGCGTCAGCGTCAACGTGAGTCCGAGGCGTTCGGCCAACAACTCCATCACGTCCATTTCGTACGTGAACGATTGCCCAAAATCGCCTTCGCTGACGATCTTCCAGATCCAGCGCGCGTATTGCACGTAGATCGGATCGTTGAGCCCATAGCGTTCGCGCAGGGCGTCGATCTGCGCCATCGCGCTTTCGGATCCCAACTCGCCCTGCTCGGCCAATTCCGCGAGGCGAGACGTGAGCATATCGCCCGGCGGCGCTTGAATCACCGCAAAACTGACCATTGAAATCAGGATCAGCGTGGGGATCATGTGCAACAATCGGCGGATGATGTAATTGATCATAGGGGTCAAGGGTTAGGGGTTAGGGGTTAGTACTCTGTAAATTAAATAATTTGGGATTTCAATTTTTTAAGAGCGTATCGGCTGTGATGCCGTACATCAAATGAGCCATTGCCAAACTGCCCTCCCAAAAGCCGATCAACGAAAGCCATCAAGCACAGCGCGTAAGTCCGTCTCGCCATGCACTTCTGTTTTGCAACCCACCTCGCAGGCCAACGCATGTCGTGCGATTACAAAAGCGATTGAACTGCTGGGGCAGTTGTACCCCGCTCGCGCTGTGCCTAGCCCCTCGGTGCATGAGAGCGGCATTTTTGAACGGATCGGGCAGTTGTACCCCGCTCGCCTACTTTTCTTCAGACGCTTATTCGCGTCTTCTCTGTTGACAAAAAGTAGGTCGCCGCACGCCGTAGGCACAGGCGTAGCCAACGCATCGAAGGCAACCCACGATGCTGTAGGACCAAAGTTTTAGAAAAGCGAGCCATGCGGGTGCTGATTTGTGCTTACCACAATTTGGTATCTTTTAATTTTCCGAGTAGTGAATCGTTTCATGCTTTTGTCTCCTTTATTCCCTCACAAAAATCTGTTCGTGGAACACGGGGCGGCCCCAGCCGCGATGTACGTCTGCGGCGCTGCCTTGAAGTGGGACATTGCCCAGTCGCGTGCTCGCGCCCCATATAGAATAGGCGGATCCGACGACGATAACGGGCACGTTGTCGGTGTGGAGGTCGCGCACCTTTGTCATTTCTCGATGTACGGCGATGGGATCGACCGTCGTCAACACTTTTTTGATTCGCCCTGTGGCGTCGCGCAACCACGCGGGGCCTTCTTTGGACGCATTGCGGTGCCAAAAGGGCACGGTGGGCGCCATAATCGCCCAGTCGTTGAGGCGGCCCAAGGGATCGGCAGGACCTTCGAGGCCCCAGTGGTGGATGTCAAATTCCCCATTGAGGCGGCGCGGCCATACGATGTCGCGCAGGGAAATGTTCAAATTGGCTTTGATGCCGATGGCGCGCCAGTGTTCAGATACGAGTTCGGAAACATCCACGCCGACGCCGGGAATGACGTCGATGTTGAGTTCAAAACGCGACCCGTCTTTGAGCTCGCGCCAACCATCGCCGTCTGTATCGCGATAGCCTGCGCCGTCCAAGAGGTCTCGGGATAGCGCCGCGTCAAATGCGGAATATTTGCGATAGGCCGCTTCGGAATAGTGCGGGTTGGAGGGCGCGAAGGAATACCCCGATGGATCGAGCAGGCCGTGATAGACGATCTGATTGATCTCCTCGCGGTTGATCGCATGCGACATGGCAACGCGCACATCGCGGTTGCGAAAGGCTTCGCGCAGCGCGGGTTTGGGCGTATCCCAGTTGAGATAATACGCCGGCCCTCGGTCCGGCCCGGTGATCCGCAATTTGAATTTGCCCTTCTTTTCCTCCGAGCGCAGCGTGGGAAACATGTTGATGCGCGAGTAGCGCCCGAACAAATCGAGTTCGCCATTGACAAATTTGAGCAAAATAACTTGGGGGTCTTGGATGATCGTAAATTCGAGGCGATCGATATAGGGCAACTGATTGCCCGCGGTATCGACTTTCCAATAATAGGGATTGCGCTCATAAACGACGCGCTGCCCGCGAATCCACTCCACGGGCACCCACGCAGACAAGCGCGGCATGCCGGGTTTCATGATGAGCATGGCATTGGTCGCCTTTTTCCGAAAATGCTCATAGGTCGCTTCCGGGTTGTAGCGGGGATGCAAGGGCGAGAGATGGTGTTTGGGCTGTGCAATCACGTCGGAACACAGGGCGTGCAAGACGCGGCCGAGGGGTTTTGAGGACGAGACTTTCAGGGTATGGTCGTCCATTTTTTCGAGGTCAATGGGCTTGCCATCCACCACCCAAACAGAGGGGGGAACGGGCTGATTGTGCGGCCGGGCATTGTCGTCAAAGGTCATGTCGTAGTACCAAAACAGGATGTCGTCAACCGTAAATGGCGCGCCATCCGACCATCGGATGCCCTTGCGGATTTTGAAAATCGCGGTTCGGCCCCCGTCCCGAAATTCAAAAGTTTCCGCGAGGTTGCGCTCGATGCTGTCGGGCAAGGGCCGGGAAAATCCCATCAGGTTTTCGCTCAGGGTTTTATTCGCGCCCGCGGTTTGGATGATGTCGCCCGTGAGCGCGCGGCGCAAGATGCCCCCATACCGTCCGATGGTATCCATGGGCACGACCACGAGGGGATTTTCCGGCAGGCGTTCGGAGACGGGAGGGAGTTTTCCGCTTTTGACTTTTTCGGCGAGGATGGGCGCTTCCCCAAACGCGCGGTGGATCGGGATGGCGGGATCGAGGCGTTTGGGCGCGCGCGATTCGCGGATCACCGCATTGGATTGCACGGCATCCCCGGATTCGCGTTGCCCCGGATCGGGCGCGAGACACCCGAGAAACAAAAAGAAAATAAAAAAATAGATGCGTTTCATAGAGCTGTAACTCAATACTCTGTAAATTAAATTGTACCAAATTTTGGTACGCACAAATCAGCACCGACATTGCTCGCTTTTCTAACAACTTTGGTCCTTAAAGCATCGTTTGTTGCCTTTGATGCCTTCGGCGACCTACTTTTTTTCAACAGCAAAAAAAAGTAGGCGAGCGGGGTACAACTGCTCAAGCAGTTCAAAAATGCCGCTCTCATGCGCCGAGGGGCTAGGCACAGCGCGAGCGGGGTACAACTGCCCCAGCAGTTCAAGCGCTTTTGTAATCGCACGACAGGTGCCGGCCTGCGAGGTGGGTTGCAAAATAGATGTTGGTTGCGAGACGGACTTGCGCGCTGTGCCTGATGGCTTTCGTTGATGGGCTTTTGGGATGGCATGTTGGGCGATGGCTTATTGGATGTACGGCATCACGGCCGGCACGCTCTTGAAAAATTGAAATCCCAAATTGTTTAATTTTTGAAGTACTCAACAATCCCATTTTGTCCCTGCGAGTGTTTCTACGCCTTGACGAATCGGCGGTTCTAAAAGTATATTGTCCGTATGATTTCCGATGAGATGAGAAAACGCATTGCCGCGCTCAATCGCCGCGATCTGAAACACAAAGACGAGATTGAGGTTTCCGAAGCCGAGCGGCAAATGGAACGCGCCCGACCGCCGGTTGCAACGGATCGGGAAAAACGCGACAACGCAACGACCGCATCCCTCGACGCGCCTGATCACCGCGAGTTGCACGTGATGGCGACCGCGTCCGATGCGCGATTGCGCCTCGCGCTCGATGAAGTGGTACAGGGCCAAGTAATCCAGACGCCCGTGGGCGCGTTTTTGCGAATCGATCAGCCCATTCGAGAACTTCTGCGCGGCGGCGGGCGGGCATTTGCCGAGCGATGCGAGCGCGTGATCGGCGCGTTGCACGAAGGCAATGTCCCTTGGGATCGCTACGACACCTTTCATCCCCTCATCGAGGCACGCGCCCAAGATGTGATTTACGTGGATATCGAAACCACGGGATTGACCGCGGGCACGCCCCTGTTTTTGATCGGCGTGTTGGGCCATTTCAATGGCGAACTGCGCGTCGTCCAACTGCTCGCGCGCGATTACACCGAAGAAGCCGCGCTGTTGACGCACTTTGTCGCGCTGTTGGATGCGTCTCGCGTGGTCGTCAGTTTCAACGGCAAATCCTACGACCTGCCCTATATCCGCGACCGGTGCGCGTTCTCGGCCGTGCCCTTCCGCCTGCGACAAGCGCATATCGACATGCTGCATGTGGCGCGGCGTCTTTGGGGCCGGCAACTGCCCAACTGCAAGTTGCAGACCTTGGAACGATATCTTTGCCACCGCATCCGGCGCGGCGATATTCCGGGCGCGGAAATTCCCGACGCGTACCACCGTTTTGTGCGCTCGGGCAATGCCGTGCAAATGCGCGATATTTTGTACCACAACGCGCTGGATTTGCTGACGACAACCGAGGTCATGCTCCTCGCATTAGAAAGCATAAAGCGGTAAGACGGGAGACGGAAGACGGGAGAAAAGGCAACGGCGGTAAAAGGGGAGACGGAAGACGGGAGACGGGAGAAAAGGCAACAGCGGTGAAACGGGAGACAACGGCGGTAAGACGCTTTTCGCTTTGTCTTCCGTCTCACCTCTTGCGTCTTCCCGCTTCTTCCCTCTTGCGTCTTCCGTCTTACCTTTTACGGGAGACGAGGCAACGGCGGATAGACGCTTTTCGCTTTGTCTTCCGTCTTGTATCTTCGGACAGGCACAGGGGCCTGTCCCTACGATTGCTTCTTCCCTCTTGCGTCTTCCCGCCTCTTCCCTCTTGCGTCTTCCCGCCTCTTGCGTCTTACGGGAGACAAGGCACGGCAGAAAGACGCCTTTCGCTTTGTCTTCCCTCTTGCGTCTTCCCTCTTCCGTCTCACCGCTCCTCCCCCTTCAACAACGCATTAAACGTCGCGCTCGGGCGCATCGCCGATGTCATTTTTTTTGCGTCTAAAAAATAATAACCGCCGATATCGACGGCTGGCCCTTGCGCCGCATTGAGTTCGGCGATGATCCTCGTTTCATTCGCTTCGAGTTGTTGCGCCAATCGGGCAAATCGGGTTTGAAGATCGGCGTCCCTATCTTGCGCCGCCAATGCCCGCGCCCAATACAGCGCGAGGTAAAAATGGCTGCCGCGATTGTCCAACTCGTGGACCACGCGCGAAGGCGACTTTTTCTCGTGCAAAAATTCGCGCGTTGCCTCGTTCAGCGCGTCGGCCAAAACTTTGATTCTCTCATCGTTCGTCTTGCGCCCCAGGTCTTCCAGCGATGCGCCGAGGGCCAAAAACTCCCCCAGTGAATCCCAGCGCAAATGCCCTTCTTCCACAAATTGCTGAACGTGCTTGGGGGCCGATCCGCCCGCGCCGGTTTCAAACAAGCTTCCCCCAGCCAAAAGCGGCACGATGGAAAGCGTCTTCGCGCTCGTGCCCAATTCGAGAATGGGAAACAGATCCGTGAGGTAATCGCGCAACACATTGCCCGTAACCGAGATGGTATCTTTGCCATCGCGCGCGCGTTCCAAAGTCAGGCGCATCGCCTTTGTCGGCGACATCATCTGAATGTCCAAACCGGTCGTATCGAGCGCGTCCAAATACACGCGGACTTTCTCCATTACATTTTTGTCGTGCGCCCTGTTCTCATCCAACCAGAAAATCGCAGGCGATCCCGTGATCCGTGCGCGATTGACCGCGAGTTTGACCCAGTCGCGTATCGGCAGGTCCTTCGTCTGACACGCGCGCCAGATATCCCCTTTTGCAACCTCGTGCGCGAGCAAGACCCGACCGCGGTTATCGACGACGCGAACCCGTCCCGGACCTGTCATTTCAAACGTCTTATCGTGCGACCCGTATTCCTCGGCCTTTTGTGCCATCAGTCCCACATTGGACACATTGCCCATCGCGGTCACGTCGAATGCGCCGCATTGTTTGTGAAACGCGATCACCTCTTGATAGATCCGCGCATAACACCGATCCGGGATGGTGAACTTGGTATCGCAAAGCGCGCCATCAGGCCCCCACATGCGCCCGGATTCGCGGATCGCCGTTGGCATAGATGCGTCTATGATCACATCGCTAGGCACGTGTAAATTGGTGATGCCGCGATCCGAATTGACCATCGCAAGCGCCGGACGATGTGCGTAACACGCTTCGATTTCCGCTTCGATTTCCGCGCGCAACGCATCGGGCAGGCGTTTGATTTTTTCGTACACTTCGCCAATGCCATTGTTCGGGTCGATGCCGAGCTCGGCAAATGCGGCCTCGCGTTTGTCAAACACGTCTTTGTAATAAATGGAAACCGCGTGCCCAAAGAGAATCGGATCCGAGACTTTCATCATCGTGGCTTTGAGGTGCAGGGAAAACAACACCCCTTGGGCTTTCGCATCTTCGAGTTGCGCCTCGTAAAACGCGCGCAACGCCCGACAACTCATCACCATTGCATCCACGATTTCCCCGGCCTGAACGGGTATTCCCTCTTTGAGAACCGCGGTCTTTCCAGCGCCATCCACAAATTCGATTTTGAGCGTTCCCGCCTCTGCGATCACGACGGATCGTTCACTGCCGTAAAAATCCCCATCGCGCATATACGCCACGTGGGATTTTGAGTCCGAGGCCCATTCGCCCATGGGATGCGGGTTGTTTTTGGCGTATTCTTTGACGGCTGACGCCACCCTGCGATCCGAGTTTCCCTCGCGCAAAACCGGGTTCACCGCACTGCCCAAAATTTTTGCATATCGGTCTTTTATTTCGCGTTCTGCACGATTTTGGGGCTCGTCGACATAGTTGGGAATGTCGTATCCCTTGGCCTGCAATTCTTCGATAGCGGCGGTCAACTGCGGCACCGAAGCACTGATATTCGGCAGTTTGATGATATTCGCCACAGGCGTTTTTGCCAATTCTCCCAGTGCCGTCAAATCATCGGGTTGCCTCTGGCTCTCCGTCAAATTCTCCGGAAAATTCGCAATGATCCTGCCCGCGAGCGAAATGTCTCTGGTCTCGACATCAATCCCGGCCGGCGCCGTAAAAACTTTGATAATCGGCAACAGCGAATACGTTGCCAATGCGGGAGCTTCATCCGTTTTTGTATAGACGAGTGTCATGGCATTCCTTAAATTTTGGGGTGACAGATATCTCAAAGTCCGTATTATACCAGCATGAAAACGGATAAGTCAAGAACATAAAATCAGAGGCGGGGGTCAGTCCATCCGATCCCCCATCCATCGTAGGGACAGGCTCCGTGCCCGTCCTTGCACCTAGCGGCGAAACGGTCAGCGGATGAAACGGATGACGCCATTCGTTTTCCCTTGAATTTTTGACCAAATAAAATCTTTTTGTATTGTTCATCTCAGTTTTCAACCGAGGAGGTAAAGCACGATGAAACGATGGATGGTCGGTTTATTATTTTTTGCGTGGATGACCGCGCAACAGGTCTGTGCAGAAACAGCACATGGATTGGGGCTACCGGTCAAAGGCGTGCAGACCATCGTCTTGAGCAATCGGGTCGGCAAGAATCAGATTCGGTTTGTGAGCACGGCGCCGATGGAAGAGATCCACGGCACCGCGTCCGGGATTTCCGGCGCATTAAAACTGGATCCCGCGCATGTGGAAGCGATGACCGGAAAAATTGAGGTGCGCGTTGCGAGCATGGAAACGGGCATAGAGAAGCGAGACGAACATTTGCACGGCGCAGACTGGCTGGATGCAAAACGATTTCCGGCGATTGCGTTTGAAATTTCGGGATTAAAAGATGTATCTGTACAGACGGACAAAGACAGGGCCGTCATTCAAGGGATGGCGATGGGCACATTTTCACTGCACGGCGTAGAGCGAGAAATGGAAATTCCGTTTGAAGCCACGTACTTGTCCGCGTCGGATCAAACCGCGAAACGGGCGCCTGGGGATCTTTTTGTCCTCGAGGGGGCGTTTCAGATCGCGTTGAAGGATTTCGATATCGCAGGGGCACGCGGGCTGGTGGGCAGTCGGGTCGGGACGGAGATCCACTTAAAGGCGAACTTTTTTGGTTCGACAGCCGTCGAGGAGAACGAGTAATGGATCGGACGAATAAAAAGCCTGTGGAAGAGATACGGGATGCGGAAAGAAGGGCATTTTTGACGCAGGCCCTCTCGGTCGTGGGCGGGTGCATGTGCGCCGGATGGATCGCGGGATGCGAGACCGATGTGTTGAAATCATCCGAGGTGGCCGAGCGGTTCGACGTGTCGAGCGAACCCGCGTTGTCAGAGGTGGGCGGCGCGGTCAAACGCATTTTTGAAGGGCAATACGGCGGCGAGCCCGTGATCATCATCCGCTTGTCGGAAGAAGCGTTTTTGGTTTTGGGTGCGCTGTGTACCCATCAGGGTTGCGAGGTGAATTTGCCGGGCGATGGCGATCCGCAAATCTGGTGCGAATGCCACGGCGCGCTCTTCGACAGGACGACGGGCGCGGTTCTGCGTGGCCCCGCACCATCGCCATTGCCGCGTTTCGAGAGCGCGTATGACAACGGGACGCAGCTCTTGACGATTCAATTTTAGAAATTCCCGTTCCAAAAAATAAAAAAGCCGATCCGAGTGGCCTCGGGTCGGCTTTGCGTTTTGTCGGCCTAGGCGTGCTACATCAATTTTTTGCGCTTGGCGAGATAATTGAAAAGGGCGGTGTCAAAGGGTTCCGAGGTTTCGAGGAGCACGTAGTCGATGAGGGCCTCGCGGCATTCGCGGCGAAAGCGGTCGATGAGGGCCTCCATGTGATCGCGGTACGCAGGCGCGAGATGCCATGGCTCCGTGGCGATTTGCGCGCCGGACTCGAGATCGACAAAGCGCGTTTCCCGATTGAAGTCGAGGTCGCGTTCTCGAGGGTCGAGCACGTGGAAAACGATCACTTCGTGGTTGCGATGGCGAAAGTGTTTGAGGCCATTGAGCAAGCGGTCTGGCTCGTCGAAAAGATCGGAAATGACCACGATGAGTCCGCGCCGAACAATGCGTTCGGCGAGATCGTGAAAGGCAGCGGCGAGGTCGGTATCGCCACCTTCGGGACGGGTATTTTGAAGCGCGGTCAATAGGACGTGCAAATGACTGGCGACGGATCGGGGCGGCAAATACGCGCGAATGCGATCGTCAAAAGCGATCAGCCCAACCGCATCGCGCTGGCGCAACATGAGATGGGAAAGGGCCGCCGCGACATAAGATGCGTATTGAAATTTCGCAATCGAACCCGAGCGATAGGCCATAGACGCGCTGGCGTCGATGAGGAGATGGGCTTTGAGATTGGTCTCCTCTTCGTACTGTTTGACGTAGAGCCGGTCGGTTTTGCCAAACACCTTCCAATCCAAATCGCGCAGTGAATCCCCCGGCATGTATTGGCGGTATTCGGAAAACTCGACCGAGAACCCGTGATAGGGGCTTTGGTGCAACCCAGTGATGAAGCCCTCTACGACCATGCGCGCGATCAAATCGAGCCGCGAGAGCCGGGAGACGACTTCGGGATCGAGATATTCTTTTCTCATGATGAGACCGCTTTAATTTGTCATTGGCGATAGGCGTCCCGACGGTGTTTTATGCGATGAGAACAAGCCGAACAAAATAGCGGATCTCATGTCGCCCAGTCAAAGACCACCGCGAGACGGGGGTTTTTTTTGTCCAACAGGTCTCGATAGGCCCGTTGGCATGTTTCGGGATCGTACGGGGTGTAAATGCCATCGACGTCGACCCGGCCTTCGGCCAACCATTTGAGGGCGCCTGCGAGGTTTTCGAAAATGCTGTTGGTGCGAAAGTCTTCGGGCTGGCGCGGCAACTCCCATTCCCAGCCGCTGCGAATGACGACGTAGTTGAAGAAGATGAGGCGGTGCAAGTCGTGCAGGGGCAACTGGGTGTATTGTTGCCAAGGGGTGGCGATGCAAACGACTTCGGCGCGTTTTCGCACCGCGCCCGCGGCGTCGAGCAAGGCTTGTTCATGGCCCGAGCATTCGATGGCGAGTTGGAATTGTCCCGCGAGGTCGGGGTCGTCCAATGGGACAGCTGGAAGCACATTGCGGATGCCCGTTTCCGAGGCGATTTGCCGCCGCGATGCCACCGGATCGCAGGCGTGGACTTCGTAACCGCAGGCCTGAAAATTTTTGGCCGCGAGATGGCCGACTAAGCCGAGGCCGGTAATCAGCACTTTGCCGGGCGGCCGCGCCGTGGTTGTCGTGAGCGTGGTCATGGAGACGCTCATCATGCGGGCAAAAACGGCTGTTTCTGGCGCGAGGCCCTCGGGCAGGCGGAGCACTTGCGCGGCGGGCTTGCGCTGGTAGCTCGCGTGGTTGCCCATGCAAAAGGCGTGGTCGCCCGGGGCGATGCCCTCGACATTCGCACCCACTTTTTCAACTCTGAAAGCCGCGGCATAGCCCGACTGTTTGGGGAATTTATCGCCGAGGTACCCGCTGTTCAATTCCGTGCCCGCGCTGATGAGGGTCGCCGTGGTATGCCCCGCGACTTCATGCGCGCCAATCGCGTCTGTATCGACTTCGATGGGCAACAACTGGGCGGTCTCGCGTTGGGTAAATGTGACGGCGTATTCGTTCATATCGCATCTCCTTGGTCTGGATGTCGTGGCTGACGGGTTGCGAGCGATACCTGGGGCGTCTCGTTGGCATCGCTCCAAAGGCGTAAAAAAGTGGGGGATTGTCTGCAATGGGAGGCGAAAAACCGAGGTACGATATTATTTTATTTTTTCTGTACTAACCCTTTTTCTCTCGCGCCAAAATCTCAATGGTCTGCGCGAGTGTTCGGCTCGCATCCCGGGTTTCGGGCGTTTCGTCTGCGAGGGGCGTTTCGCTGACGAGGCGATACACGTCCGCCGCGCCTTCGTATATTTTGGGCGTGAGACCCAAATCGCCGAATGTTTTGGCGATCTCCTCCATCTCGCCCACCCACCGCTTGGCTTTGGTTGGCATGCCCGGCAAGCCGCGTTCCATCCCCGCCAATCGATCGGCCTGACTCAGTTGGAGCTCGGCGATCAACCCCTCGTACAACCCCATCGCCCGCGCGGCGATGAGCAGTTCGGTTTGGAGCGCGGTCGTCCCTTTGGTCTGGGCCGCATAGCACATTTTGAGGCCCGATGCCTGCCCGATTTCATCCCCGACTTTCCGCACGTCCAAGCCGTAATCGTTCAATTTTTCAAAAGCCGACGTGTCCGGCCCCGAACAGTAAAACCGCGTGCCCCCCGGTTGGCGCGGCGGGCCGCCGATAATCCCCGCATCCACGAACGCACTGCCCGCGTTCTCGATCTCTTCGCCAATGCGTACAGCCGTTGCCGGGGCGATGGCATTGCAATCGGCATACGCGATTCGTTCATCCGTTTGTCGCAGCGCGTCCGCAATGCGCTCGGCCGCGGATTCGGCCGCGGCGGGCACGAGAATACACACCAAGAGCGACGCCTCGCGCACCAAATCCAGATATGTGGGTACATCTTCAATTCCCGCAGTTGCCGCGAGTTTGCGCGTGCGCTCGCTGCGGCCATCCAAGCACGTTATCACGCGAGCGCCATGGGCGATTGCCACTTGCCCAACGACGTGTCCCATGTCGCCGGGACTCAACAAACCGATTGTCATTTTGATCTCCTTGTCGATGCGCGGACAGGCACGGGGGCCTGTCCCTACGATTGATAGGCAGGGTTTGCTCGGGTCGGATGTTTTCCATGCATCATCAAGCACGCGGCCTGTTCCTGCGATTGATGGGGATGTGAGGACTGGCTACTGACTCTCCACATACACCGGACTCACCCATGCCTTTCCGCCGTCAATTTGCGTTATGCGCGCCCAATAGGGATGGCAACCGGGGAGCAACTCGTGTTCGCGGTATGTAAATGCGACTTCGCGGCCAATGCCCACGGGGGCGCGTTCAAAAACCACCTGCATATCGACGCCGCCGGCATCGATCACAACGGGTCCTGTTGCGATTTCCGAAAGGCGTAGCGAATGCGACAACGCGGGGGTTTCAAAATCGAGTGTCGCATCATTCGGGGCATCGAGCGTCAAAATGATGCCGTCGGCGTCGCCCGTCGTCACGGATGTCCAGGTCACCGATTGATCGGCGACCGACCGAATGCCTTCGGACGCCGAATCAAACGCAAAGCCAATCGCCTCTGCGATGCGCCCTTTGTCGATCCCGACCGCGCCATCCCAGCGCACGAGGCGATTGCGCGCTCGGATGCGCTGCCCCGACCACGCGATCCGCACGCGGTTTTGTTGCCGGGGAATGGTTTGGGGGTGCGTGTAAATGACGTCCGTTCCCCTGAAGATATCCACTTTTTCTATCGGCGCTGTGCCCCAAACTTTTACGGCGATTTCGGGCGGCTCATTTGTCGTCAGATCCGATCCCATCGGCTGCCCGTCCACGCTCATCTCCACCAGCACGCGCGGGCCGTTGGTGCCGTAGCACTGCCTCGCTTTGAGTGCTTCCCACACGCTTTCTCGCGTCAATTCTTTGGCATAGACGCAGGTTATCCCGCCGTAAACGCCAAACGCGCCACTGCCCGGATGCGCGGCGCCCGGGCGGCCTTTGTGGTCGTCGCTGCCGCAGGTGAACCCCACGCGATAGCCCTTCTCGAGGGCTTCTTTCAAGAACCACTCAAATTCGCCCCACTCGGACAAAACCTCGATCACGGCCTCTAAGTTCGGATCGTGCCACGCCAGATCGGCGTAGCGCCCGCCCACATGCGGTACCAAAAGCGCGTCTTTGCCCTCGAGGGCGCGGTAGAGGTCCGTGACGTGCTGGCAATCCGCATCCGCGTCTGACTTGTCTTCGATCAACACATGGCTGGAGCGGTGCAACGGGCCATCGGCGCAGGGATAATACACATTGCGATCTCCGCCTACGGGCGTGTTGCCCGACCATTCCCAGCCGACAAAGGCCACGAATTGGCCCGGGACATTTTGGGTATTGGCCTGGCGTTTGATTTCCCGCCAGACCGATTTTGTGATCTGAAAGTCATTGCCCTGATGCCCTGAAAAATCCAGCCACGCCTTTTCGCGTGCAAAGCGAAAATACGACTCGACCGAGTTGGTGCCCACGGTTTCTTCGCTCTGCCCGTGCAAATCGCCCCAAAAAGGACGCGGGTCTTTGCGCCTTTCGCGGCTCACCAACGGATTGCTCTCTGCCTCGAGGCCCAGGGCTTCATCCCATGCCCGCACGCGGTAAATCCCCGGTTTGGAAGCCGTCACACCTTCAAACCGCATCGCGCCGCCCTGCTCGGGTTCAAACGCATGCGTTTCGGGCAATCCCCCGAGGCCATCGGCGTCGATTTTTATCCTACCGGTATAGCCCGCGCACGGATTGCCCCACACATCTTCGGCTTTTATGCCGATCCATGCGGCTTCGCCTGGCCTCGTTTCAGATGGCCCCAGTGCGACGAGGCGATGGGGCGCGCCGCTCGCGATGGGCACGTTCGGCGACGGGACTTCCGTATAGACCCACGTCCCGCACCAATCGACCGCCACGCGAAATTCAAACGCATCCTGGCAAAATGTTTGCGCGCGACTGCCCGCGCTCCCTGCCGATGTGTCGCCCAATACGAGGGTTACGGTATCGCCTTCGGAGAGCGAATCGTCGAATACGTCAATGGTGACGCAATAACGCCATGGGCGAATATATCGCTGCCGGTCAAAAACCGCTTTCAAGGTCGCCTGCCCCGTTGTCGAAACCGAGGCATAAGCGGGGGCGGATGGATCGTCGAATTGCGGGTGTTGCCAGTCGCTCACATCGCGCCACGCGATTTTGATCACGCCGCCATCGTCGATTCCGCATTTGCCCGCGTGGTAGATGACGCGCCAGGTGCCCGTTTCGCCCGCGACGATCGCGCGGTCTGGATCGATTTCTGCCCAGCCGTAGTAGTCGCGGATTCGTTCCTCGGTCATGTCGTGTTTTTCGATCATAGGTGAAAAAGGGAGACGGGAGACGGGAGAGGTGAGAGGCGAAAGGCGAAAGGCGAAAGGCGAGAGGCGAAAGGCGAAAGGCGAAAGGCGAGAGGCGAAAGGCGAGAAAGGCAAAATACCTGTTTGTGGCGTGCATCCGTCTTTGCAAAATAGCGAATCCAATCGAGATCACAAACTTTTTTCTGCGTAGAAGTTTTTGTCGAGATGACGCCCAAAAGTGCATCCATGCCGGTGTAAAAACGAGCGCGGTCTGCCTTGACGACGCGCCCATCGTTCCGTAGTATCCCGCATCGTTGCGTTTTTCGGATGTTCCATTTGAAAGGAGGAAACATGAAAATTTTGTCCTCGCGCTTTCGGCAAACAGCATACCCGATTCGCCTCCGGTGAGGTGCTGACGGCGGTTTGGTCGTTCACAATCTGTCCGTCATATCGCTCCTCCGGAGCCGCGGGTCTGGTATGTGAGGCACGGCAATTCGCCCGACATATCCATTCCCTTGGAGGAGACGAACGGACAAATGTACAATCCTGATTTTTGGGAAGTTCAATTCGATCAATCGGACTTGGAAATGATGCCGCATGATGTTGGCCTGTGGTACGAATCGCCCGACGAACAAGATGCGCGCTACGACAGGGAAGACAGGGTCGGACGTCTCATCCCGCAGATCGATACCCTCTTGAATCGATCCCTGACGCAAAAACAATTTGAAGCCGCGGTCTTGTATTTCAAATACGGCAAAACCCAGCGGGAAATCTCCGAGATTATGGGCATTTCTCGCAGGGTGGTCAGCCAGCATTTGTTCGGCATTACGCGAAACGGAAAATCCGTGGGCGGGGCAGTGAAAAAACTCCGCAAGCTCTGCCGCAAACACGGTATTGCCATCACGAACTAAAAAAACGCCTGGGCTTATGGCTCAGGCGTTTTTTGCTCAAAAAACTGCATCCACATTTGTGTTGAGTAGCCGAACCAACGGGTTGGCTCGGTTTGCTGGTATATCGGCACTCACCGCGCAAGACGCCTTCCGGAAGCGGATTTGTGCATATCGAAAGGAGGTTCAATATGTCGCGTATTTACCCGGAGGGGATCGCCTGATTTTCGGGTTGTCACCCTTCAGACGTCGGGCCGGAGATCATGTCTCTGGCCCTTTTTTTTGCGCGTTCCCGGGCGGGAGCGACAAAGCGGCGGCGCAACCTATTCCACGCGCCATCGATGGCCCAGGCGATGGGGATGGCGACTCCAACGGACAGAGGCGTTACAAGTCCAATATTGTATCGGTTGATATTGACGGATACCAAGGCGTTGATCGCCAGGACGACGACCGGACAGAACTCCAACGCCGCCAGAACGCTTGAGGAGTTGGGCCTCGTTGCGGGCGTCGATATTCTCCTCATGTAGAATGCGTTGGATTGATTTTGCGTGGCATTACTGTGCCGCGCTGTTATTTTGCTTTATACGCAAACCCTTTTTGCATATCACTTTAACGCTTTCGGAAAATGTGTTCCCACAACAAGAGATCGCCCCTTGGCCGCCCACCGCTTGGACGGAGAACATCTGATGCGGATTTTGGTAGCAGGGGAAGAGGAGAATCCATGTCGCTTCTCACCGGGAAGGTCAGCGATTTTTTGAAGATCGGCGTTGCGGCTGCGGGGCGCGGCGATTTGGCAACCGTGCGAGACGTGCTTTCGGAACGGCCGGATTGGTTGATGCGCGTCGGGGCGCACGGGCGCACGATGCTTTGGGAAGCCGCGTATCGGGGGCGGTTGCCGATGGTCGAAATGCTGCTCGACCGCGGCGCGGACATCCATGCCTGGGGGTGTCATTTCACGCCGCTACTGGTGGATATTTCGCCCTATTGCGCGGCGCGATTCAAAAAACACGACGCGGTTGCCGATGCGTTGCAAGCGCGTGGGGCGAGCGCCGATATCTACACGTTTGCCTATCTCGGCGATGGCGCCTCGGTCGTCGAGTGCTTGCGCCGAGACCCGAATCGCGCCACGGCCGAGCGGGCACAGCGCGATTCCAGCATTCGCGCCACGCCGTTGCACTACGCAGTCGGCGCCGGGCATTTGGACATCGTCGTCGCGTTGCTCGCACGCGGCGCAGATCCGCGGCCTTATGCCCATTGGCTGGTGCGATTCTGCATCTGGCGGGATCGGGCAGACATCCTGAAGGTGTTGCTCGACGCCTGGCTCGATCCGACAACCGCGGAATTGCCGCGCTCCGGCCTGACCAACCCCGCCATCATCGCCCTGCTCGCACGCCACGGCATCTCATGCGATCCAAACCGCGCCGAGGGCGGTTGGCCGCCCATCGTCTTTCAATCTCGCGGCGACCGCGGCGGCCGTGTCGCGCGCATCCGCGATCTGATCGCATGCGGCGCCGATGTGAACGCGCGCAACCACAAGGGCCAAACCGCGTTGCACTGCGCGGCCAAGGCGGGCTTTGTCGCCATCGTTTCGCTGTTGCTCGACCACGGTGCCGAAGTCGATTTGAAAGACCGCGAGGGCCAAACCCCGCTCATGACCGCCTCGCGCTCGACCATCAAAAATCGGGACGGCCTCCGCGAAGTCATTCGCATCCTCGCAAGCGCGGGCGCGAACCCCGACAGCGCAGATCGCCGCGGGCACTCGCCGCGCCTCATCGCCACGCGCAAACGCGATGCAGACGCTTGGCTCAACGCCATGCGCCTCGCGGACGATTGAATAAAAAAATCTGACTTTTCAAAAAAACGCCCACCTGCGACATACCTTGTCATACCACCTGCTTATCTTCCTTGACACATTCATTGCAATGGCGTATCCTTGCGCCAGCCAACAGCAACCGCAGAGCTACATGCCACAGAGGAGGAGTTAAATGAGTCGTTATCATCCCCATAGAAGCAACCTCGAACCAACGCTGGATGCAGCCCAACATTGGAAAGAGGTCGCCTTGCTGTCAGATGGGGCAGTGTTTGCACAGGAACCGGTGTGGACATTGCCGTATCTGCAAGAATTAAAGAAATACCTTATTGATAATCCTATCGTGAATGGTGAGGGGTTCATTAAGAACCTGGAAAAGCAACTTGTCCCGTCAAAACCCAAAGTCAAACAACTGGCCGCGGAGATGTTGTGGGTCTGGAGCTTGTGTCCGGACGATAAACCTTATCTTTCTACAAAACAGCAACGAATTAGGCAGGTTTGGGAATGGTCGGAGGAGTCCTTTCCCAAAGATTCCAATTTAATGGGAGCCGATGTTCTTGCAGGGGTAGGGATGATCGGACAGGGACTTACAATGATCTGGCGCGACTTGGTGTTCTTCATTCGCATGATGATCGCCTTCAAAAATCTCGATGAATCGCAACGAGATGAGCTTCTCGCTGATGTCTGGAAGTTTGGCGAGTGGCTCGAAACGATTCAAGAATGTAACCGGCGACCATTACGCAATATGATCATGTTTTTACTTTTTCCAGACGACATTGAGCATATATGGACGGGAAAAAGCCGAAAGGAGATCGTCCAGAAATTTACAGAGAGACCTCGTGCAGAGATGAATAAAATGTCCGCATTGGAAATAGATCGGGAATTGCTTGATATACGCCGAAAAGCAGAAAAGGAATATGGCACCAAGGAGTTGGATTTTTATGCACCGCCTCTGGATCTTTGGAGGGGGCCGAAGCCAGAGCCGAAGCCAGAGCCGAAGCCACCGTCACCGACCATGCAATATCCACTGAACCAAATTCTTTTCGGCCCGCCGGGAACGGGTAAGACTTGGAACACCGTCAACTACGCGCTGGCGATTGTCGGGGGCAAGGCTGTGGAGGAGATTGAACGCGAAGTCCGTGAATCCGCGAAAGGGCGGTTCGATGAATTGAAAGAGCAAGGCCAGATCGAAATGGTGACGTTTCATCAGAACTTTGCTTACGAGGATTTTATCGAGGGCATCAGACCTGTTCTCGATGAAGATGAGAGTGGCAATATTGGATATGAATTGTCCGCAGGTGTTTTCAAGCGAATCTCTGATCGGGCAAATAAAAATAGGGAGCAATCCGAGCGGACAGATGACGGATGGGACATGGATGAATTGCTTCAGGCGTTTGCCGAGTGGATTGACGAGGAATTAAAAGAAAAAGAAGTCAATCTCTTTCCTCCTGATGAGGAAAAAAGGGGTGCTATCATAAAAGATGTCATACGAAAAAACGGTGAATTTAAATCTTTTCAATTTGGTAAGAATCAAAGGCTTACCAACAAGACGATTAAGCGGGACTACGAGAAGTTTTATAAAGGGGAGATCAATTCGGCAAATGATATTAAACCTGTCTATGAGTCAAATTCGCCTCGTCATGGAAATGCCATGTACTATTGGGCTTTGTTCAACAAGATAAAACAATTTCACGACGGGGAATGGCAACCAGAAAAATCAGAGCCTGAACAAAAGAAAAACTACGTCCTGATCATCGACGAGATCAATCGCGGCAACATCGCCAAAATTTTCGGCGAGTTGATCACGTTGATCGAACCATCCAAACGGATCAAAGGGGACGACCAAGCAACCGTTACGCTGTCCTATTCCAAAGAGCCATTCGGCGTGCCGGATAATTTGTATCTCATCGGCACGATGAATACCGCCGATCGCTCCATCGCCCTGTTGGATACCGCACTGAGGCGGCGGTTTGAGTTTGTCGAAATGATGCCGAATCCAGATCATGATGGCATCAGTGAGGATGTTGAAGGCGTGAATTGTCGGAAACTGCTCGCGACGATGAATGACCGCATCCGTTTCCTATTTGATCGGGAGCATCAGATCGGACACACGTATTTCATCGGGGTCAAAAGCTTGGACGATCTGGAGAAAGCGTTCAAGACCAAAATCATCCCGCTGTTGCAGGAATACTTTTACGACAACTATGAGAAAATCAATCTGATGTTGAACGGGAATGGATTTATCAAATCAAATCCCGTTGATAGCACTCTGTTCAAAAACTCGGATTTGATCGATGAACAGCAGTCTGTCTATGAATTGTTGCCAGGTGATAATGACAAATGGAAAAATCCCGAAAGTTACCGTAAAATTTACGAAAGCGATAGGCAAGACGAATCCGATAACGCCAAATAGGACGCTTGACGATGGCCGTTATCAATGCAGACGCTTGGTTCAAGGCCATGCGCCTCGCGGACGAAAAAATCTGAATTTTTGAAAAAAATCGCTCACCTGCGACATACCTTGTCACACCACCTTGTTATCTTGTTTGACACATTCATTGCGTCTCCCTCGCCAGTCCGCATCAACCGCAGAGAGGGCGGCGCGACATTTCCGAGGAGAAAAAATGCAGAAACAAATCGAAGTTGCTGAATTTCGCCATCGGGCACTGATTGTAAAAATTAACCAGCAATACAGGCCAGGGGCGTCGGTGGAAGAGTTGTATGAGGCAACCCGTTACGCTTGGAGAATCGATAAATCGAGAGCCGAGAAGGCAGAAGTCATTTTGGCGGTTGCCCACAAGGAAATTAAAGCGGCATTTATCGCTGACGAATGGTTGGAGGCAACAACTGAGAATTTCCCAGATAAAGGCCCCGGGCCCGGACGTTTCGGTTTTATCGGACGCGAAGCCAGTTCTGACATTCAAGAACTTTATGTGGGGAAACGAATCCCTGATAAATACAGAAAATATGGGGCCGCCAATCCGATTCAGTATGCGGGGCCTTGGCAGAAGCCCGAGCCAGAATCCGATAACGCCGAACAGGACGCTTGACGATGGTCGTTATCAAAGTCAAAGAATACAAAGAACTGCAGAGTCTTGGCGAAGATGAATTGCGGGATCTAAAGGACTTTGCCCTCGCCAATCAAACGGATGAGCAGGGCAACCATCGCCCTGTTTTGGTGTGGAAAAACGGCAGGTTGTACGCGCAAAACTACGTCGGCATTATCGAAACGCGCAAGGGAACCGTGCTCGAAATTCTGCCGAAGGTCGATTTTGCCAAAGACGAGAAAGAAAGCAAAAAAATATTCTTCAACATGTTGCGGACTTGGCGCGGGTTCAAAAAAATGGCGCAGTTCAACGCGAGTCACATCGACGCCGTGCGCCGTTTCAACATGCTGGAAGTGTTCGTCCACCTGTTTTTGAACCACCTCGTTTTGCTGACCCAACGCGGCCTCGCCCGCAACTATCAGCGGAGAGAAGACAACCTGCCGTGCCTGCGCGGCCGCATCCTGTTTCCGCAACACATTCGGGAGAATGCGGTCAACCGCGCCCGGTTTTACGTCGGCTATGACGAGTTCACCGCCGACCGCCCGGCCAATCGCCTGATTCACCGCACCATCCAAAAACTGAGCGGTTTCACACGGCCACGGCAAGCGAGGAATCAACAGTTGCTCCATCAGTTGCGGATCTGTTTTGCCGATATTCCCG
This sequence comes from Candidatus Latescibacterota bacterium, assembly GCA_965242535.1. GTDB lineage: Bacteria > Latescibacterota > UBA2968 > UBA2968 > UBA2968 > VXRD01. The sequence goes on along the minus strand of OZ251458.1, from coordinate 552,437 downwards.
CGTCAACCCGGCTCGAAAGCGACTGGCAACAGCACCGAGTCGATCGGTCGATGTCCCATTACGACTCGGTGATGCAGTGGGTCGGGCTGTTTTTGTTTGGTCACGGCTTGACCACATTCGCCGGCAGATACGTCAACCAGACCTTGTTATTTCCGATGGAAGATGTGTTTGAGGATTTTGTCGCGGCTTCTTTTCGGCGGCATCAGCGACGATTTTCCGTGTATTTGCAGGGACCGCCAAATCATCTGGTTTGGGATGAACAGGGTCGTCCCACATTTGCAATGAAACCGGATATCAGTTTGATGGAACGAGACGATGTGCGATTTATCCTCGACACCAAGTGGAAGCGCGTTAACGGAGATAGCAATGACCGAAAGCACGGCATCCGCCAAGACGATATGTACCAGTTGTTCGCGTACGGGAAGAAGTACGGTTGCAAACAGGTCACGCTCATCTATCCGAAAACAAACGCATTCCGTTTTCCTATCCATTACAAATTTGACGAGAACTTGTCTTTGTCCTGCTTTCCCTTTGATGTCACCAAACCCGAAGACAGCGTCAAAGACATTTTGAAACATCTCTGAATGCGCGTGCCTTTCCCATCCACCCCTCCCCTATGCGTTCCCCACTCATCCTCCCTCCGCTGTGCGTCCCGCCGCATCACCCGTAGGGACAGGCCCCCGTGCCTGTCCGAATGCTGGACAATCACAGGGGGCATTTGTACCAACTAATTCATTATCGGGATCGCTTTGCTGTCCCATAGTCCTTCAGAGAAGCCATCGCCAAACAGGCCATCGCAAAAGTTCATCAACGAAAGCCATCGGGCACAGCGCGCAAGTCCGTCTCGCAACGCACTTCTGTTTTGCAACCCACCTTACAGGCTGGCGCGTGTCGTGCGATTACAAAAGCGATTTGCGCTGTGCTAGCCCCTCGGCGCATGAGAGCGGCATTTTTTGCCTACTTTTTTTTGCTGTTGAAAAAAAGTAGGTCGCCGAAGGCATCGAAGGCAACCCACGAGGCTGTAGGACCAAACGCTTTAGAAAAGCGAGCCACGTCGGTGCGGATGGGTGCGGATCAACATTTAATTTGCGGAGTATTTAGTTGGTACAGATGGCCACCGTGCCTGTCCGAATGCTAGCGGCCCCCGTGCCTGTCCGATAAAACAAAAGCCCGAGTTCATTGCGAACTCGGGCTTTTTGTTGTGTGGCAAGTGCCGATGTTGCACCATCGTATTTTCAAAGCGCGACTGCCACCGCCTCCGCGCCTGTCCGCGCTTTTTGCCGCGCATCTTTGAGCGATTCGCCGCGTGCGAGCACAACGCCCATGCGCCGCTCGCCTCGCACCTCGGGCTTGCCGAACAGCCGAATCTGCGTATCCGGGGCCGAAAGTGCCGCGTCCAAATTGCCGTATTGCACCTGTCGCGAGTGCCCTCTTGCCAAAATCACATGCGAAGCCGACGGGCCGTGGCATGTGGTATTGGGAACGGGCAGGCCCAAAATGGCGCGCACGTGCAGGGCAAACTCCGACAAGTCTTGCGAAATCATCGTCACCATGCCCGTATCGTGCGGCCGCGGCGACACCTCGTTAAAATAAACGTCATCGCCCTCGACGAACAACTCCACCCCAAACATGCCGCGCCCGCCCAGCGCGTCGGTCATTGCCTCGCCCATCCGATGAGCCTCTGCGAGCACGGATGCACGCATGGGTTGCGGCTGCCATGATTCGCGATAATCCCCATCCACCTGCCGATGCCCGATAGGGGCGCAAAAACTCGTCCCCCCTGCGTGTCGCAAGGTCAGCAGGGTAATTTCGTAGTCAAAATCCACAAAGCCCTCCACGATCACCGCGTCTGATCCCCCGCGCGCGCCTTCTCGCGCATCGACCCACGCCCGTTCCGCATCGGCCGCGTGTTTGACGACGCTTTGCCCTTTGCCGGACGAACTCATAATCGGCTTGACCACGCACGGCACGCCAATGGCTTCGACTGCTGCGCGGTATTCATCCACGCGGGACGCAAACCGATAGGGCGATGTTTTCAGCCCCAATTCCTCGGCGGCCAACCGGCGGATGCCCGCTCGGTTCATCGTCAGTCGCACGGCCCGCGCCGTTGGGATCACGGTAAATCCCTCGCGCTCCAATTCCACGAGGGCATCCGTGGCGATGGCCTCGATTTCGGGCACGATCAAATCGGGCCGTTCGTTTTCGACCACCTCGCGCAGCGCGTCGCCGTCCAGCATGTCGATCACATGCGACCGATGTACCACCTGCATCGCCGGGGCATGGGCGTAGCGATCCACCGCGATCACCTCGACGCCATAACGCTGGAGTTCAATCGCCACCTCCTTGCCCAATTCGCCCGCGCCACACATCAGCACTTTGGTCGCGGTTGGCGAAAGCGGCGTTCCAATGGTCGGCATCGACGCCCCCTACTCTTTCAACCATGCGAGAATGGCCCGACTCGCGGCGTGGGTCGCGTCTCCGCTGAAGACGTGATCCGCCCCTTGAAGCACCGCCAGTTTCTTCGGCTCGTTGGCCCGCTCGAAGATGGCTTGGGAATCTCCAAGCGGCACCACATCGTCCTCTGTGCCGTGTACGAGCAACCACGGCGCCGAAATCCGCGCCGCGCGATCCACCACCGTGCCTATCGCCGTCAAATCATCCAGATACGCTTGGGACAAGGGACACGCGGGATCGTCCCACATATTGCCCGCACCGGGCGTCACATCGCCAAACTCGCGCTGTGCAAAGCCCTTGGTATCCACCATGCCCGCCAGCGAAATCAGAGACCGAATGCGCGCATCCTCACTCGCCCGCAACACGCCCACCGCGCCGCCCATGCTGTGCCCGGCATAACACACCGCGTATCCATCCAGCGCGTCCAGCACCGCGCTCAAATCCTCCACCTCTTTGGAAATGGTCGCGTCCTCAAACCGCCCTTCCGAATCCCCGTTGCCGGCGTACGAAAACCGCAAGGCATGGATCCCTTCCGCCGCCAGCGCGTGTGCCAGTGCTGTCACGAGTGGCCTGTCCTTGTTGCCCGTCACCCCATGCCCCAACACCACGACGCGCTTGCTCGCGGCATGCCCCTGATGAAAAGCGTAATCCAGTTTTTCACCGCTTTGATTTCTAATTTCTCCAAACATAAGGTACTCCAGTTGTCAGTCAGGCCGCCCCGCCCAAACCCCCTGCGGTAAGACGGGAGACGGGAGACGGGAGAGGGCAAGCGTCATTTGTACCAACTCATTCATTATCGGGATGCTTTGCAGTTCCACCGTCCTTCAAATAAGCCCTCGCCAACCCGTGTCCTCCCAAAAGCCCATCAAACAAAGCCATCAGATAAGGGACACTATGCGGGGTATGGCATCAAAATATTCCCGTGAGGGTACAAAAAATGATGACGGGTTCAGCGTACTCGCTGACTGCGCCGCCTGACACAGGTCTTGCGACCACCCGCCATTGCAAAATTTAGCACATTTTGATTGAGATGCAAACGATTTATCTCGTTATTTTTTAGTCAGAAGTGGAGGTCGAAAACAGATCGCTCTCCCTCTAAGGCCAATCGCCGGTCACTTCTTCAAACCGCGCCACGGGTTCAAATGGTTCGGCGTAATCCCCGCCGTTGTGGCTGTGTTCGCAGGAACGCAACCATTCGCGCAGGGTTTCTCGCGTCTGCCCCAGCCGCTCGCGTTGCCGCGTAGCCAAATTGGTGGTCTCGGCGCGATCTGCGAGCAGATCAAAGCACAAATCCTCGCGGCCATCGCGCGACAGATTGGTCAAACACTTGTACCGATTGTCGATCATCGCAAGGGTCGGCGCGTCAAACATCGCCGCCTTTCGGCTGATAAACCGATAGGGAATCGGCATCGGGCGCTCGGTCATCTCGCCCGCGATCGCCGGCAACAAACTCGTCCCGTCGATGGGGCGATCATCCGGCATCTCGTAGCCCATCACCTCGGCGATGGTCGAAAAATAATCCAGCGTGCTGCACGGCATATCCACCACTTGCCCGGGCGCGACAGACCGAGGCCAGTGCAACAGCGCGGGGACGCCCACGCCGCCGTCAAACAAAGACCGCTTTCGCCCGCGCAAGCCGCCCGTGGAACCCCGGTGGCGACCATCCGCACCCGTCCTACCTTCGGGCCCATTGTCCGAGCAAAACCAAATCATCGTATTCTGCGCCACGCCCAAGGTCTCCAGCGTGCGATACAACCGCCCGACCTGATCGTCCACCGCGGTGACACAGCCGTAATAATGCTGCTCGTCCTCGGTGTACGCCGCGTACATCGCCCGATATTCCGGCCCGGCGACCACCGGGGCGTGCGGCGCGTGAAACCAGATCGTCGCAAAAAACGGCGCGCCATCTGCCACGGCCTCCTCGACAAATGGGAGTGCCCGATCCATCAACACCCGCGAATCGCATCCCGCCAAATTCTCGGTTGCCAGCGCGCCATTTTCGTAATACGGCGACGCCCATGCCCGATCCAACCTTCGCCCGGTCTTTTGATCGATGTCTCGCGCCGGATCCCACGTTGGCACCGCGTATTCCGTCGCAAAAGACACATCGTAATCGCGTTCCCACGGCGGCGCGTAATTGCGCGCGGGATCGCGGTTGACCTTGCCCGAATACTCCGCATCCAGCGTGCCCAAGTGCCACTTGCCAAAATGCCCGGTGGCGTAGCCGTAGGACTTCAGCATCCGCGCCAGCGTGATCTCCTGCGCCGGCAAGTGCCCGCGATTGGCATGCGTGATGCCGTATCGAAAATAATGCCGCCCGGTCAAGCACGTCCCCCGCGTTGGCGAACACACCGGCCCGCCCGCGTAAAACCGCGTGAATCGAATCCCATGGCGCGCCAGACGATCCAAATTCGGCGTCCTGATCGCGGCATTCCCATTAAACCCCACATCGCCGTATCCCAAATCATCGCACATCATCAAAATGATATTCGGCTCATTCATCGAAAACGCTCCTCGTTCAGCTGCGGATCGGGGTGGATCGGATCGACCCAATACACTTCTTCGGGTTCCTCGACGACCGGAATATCTAAATTGACCACCACGGGCTCTTGATCGCTCCGCACCAACACGCATTCCAAAGGTTCATCTGCGCTGGCATTGATCTCTTGATGCGGCACGTAGGGCGGTACGAAAATAAAATCGCCCGGCCCCGCTTCGGTCACGTACTCCAACTGCTCGCCCCAGCGCATGCGCGCCTTGCCGCGCACCACGTAAATCACGCTCTCCAATGCCCCGTGATGGTGCGCCCCGGTCTTTGCGTTGGGATGGATCTCAACCGTCCCCGCCCAGAGCTTCTCGGCCCCTGCACTCGCGCGATGGATCGCCGCTGCGCGCGTCATCCCCGGCGTCTGCGGCGTATTGAAATCCAGCCGATCCCCCGTCACCACGCGCACCCCGCAATCGCGCCAGTCCTTTTGGTCGTGCATAGTGCCTCCAGTGCTTTCTCGTCTTTTGTTTTTTCGCCCATCGCCGCGCGCTAGCGATACATCCGCAAAGCCGCGTTTTGTAAAACTCAGCGTCCGCGCCGCTCCTTCAGGGACGTCCAGCCGCGGCCGGGGTGGCGGACTCTTGCGTTGTCCCACTGCTTTCGCAACGCGGCAAATGCTTCGGGATCGCGCATTTCTCGGTGTGGGTTTTGCGCGTCTTGAATCACGAAATACGCCTCGCCCGGATGGCAGGCCATGGTGACGGGCTCGCGTTCTGGCGCGTAATCTTCGGGGACTTCGCCGATGTTGCTCGGCACGCTGAAATCCTGATAGCGCAAGTCCATGCTCCAGCGCACGATATCGGTCTCGTTTTCAAACGAGGCGTGCGGGGTCAGGTTCGTCAGGAACAACGCGGAGCCCGCCGACATCTCGACGGGGATCGCGCCATCGGGCAAATTTTCCGGGGCGATTTCCAAAAAGCCCGCGTGCCCGCCCGTGTAATGCCGAATAATCCCCTCGTCCTGCACCTTTGGAATCACCCACAAACACCCGTTCTCCAGCGTGGCATCCACCAGTGGGATCCAGCACGTCACCATCAAATGGTCGTAACAATGCGCCATGGAATAACCCGCGTCTTGGTGCCATGGCACCTCGCCGCGCAAGTAGCCCGGCACCTTGGGGCGGATGCGGTAGATCGACGCGGCGACGATATCCGGGCCGATGATATCTTCGATACACGCGATCAGGGGGGGATGGCGCAGGGCGTGCAAAATCCCAGGCCCGTGAAACTTCCCGGACCAAATCGACATCAACACCTCGTGCGCGGCCTCGGCGTCGTGGCGGTGGAGTTTGGTCAACCGCGTCTCGAAGGGCGCGTCCGCGAAATCGCGATCCAACTCGCCCGCGGCGATCAATTCGTCGCATTTTTCCTGAATCGCGCCCGTCAACCCATCCTTCAACGGTTGCAGGTCATCGGGGGAGTAGAGGGATTCTTTGACCACGTATCCCAACTCGTCAAATTGCCGAAGTTCTCCTGCTGTGAGACCCATCTCGTTTCCTCCTTTGGCGATCACATCACCACGTCTTCCCGGTTGCCGACGGACGGGGGTTGTAGGATGCGCCGCTGTCGGTCCGTCAGATTGGGATAGTCCTCTGGATCGTAGTAATTTTGCGACCACGCCGAGTGCCCCGGGCTGAACTTGTACAACAAGGCGCGCCGCTCCTGCGCCCCGTTCCAGGGCATGGTGCCGTGTACCAACGCCTCTGTGAAAATGAGCATATCCCCTGCTTCGACTTCGGGCTGGTGGACGTAGTGCGCCGCGCGCTCAAAGCTGCGAACCTCTGCGGGAATGTCGGCGGCGAAATTGCTCTTGTGCGTGCCGGGAATGCAGGCGAACCCGCCATCGCCTTTGCGGGCGGGCGCGAGGTTGTACGTGAACACGGTCAAGCCATTTCGCATGACGCCGGCGTGGTATTGGTACCAGTGATCCCCAGGCGCGTTGGATTGCATGGTCGGCCCGCCGTGCAATCGCCCGCCGCGCGCGCCCTTTTTCATGAAAATGCAATAGTCGTGATCCGCGCGAAATTTCGGCCCCAGCAAGTCGATCATGTACGGCAGGGCATTGGGATGGTCGAACAATGCCCGCGCTTCCTGCCCCCACGTCGAAACGCGGCCCGCGCGCCTTTGCCCGTCGTCTCCAGGATCGGGCCAGACCGCGTCGGCCAACGCATTCAGCGCATCCACTTCGCCCGCGCTCAACACGTTTTTGACGACCAAAAAGCCCTGCAAGTCAAAGCGGAATTTTTCTTCGGGTGTCATGAGTTCCTCCAAGTTGTCGGTAAATGGATCGCTTTTCGCTAAAACAACCGCTTGAAGTCCGCGCCGACGACATTGCCCGCCGCGTATCGGCTGCGGAACAGGGTTTGGCGCATGGGGGGCATGGTCGAGAGCAACGCGGGATCGGGTTTTAACTCGGGTGCCCATCCGCCATCCACCTGATTGAACAAATGCGCGACAGCGATGCGGTCGTCGTCTTCATCCGTCCACGGATGCGCGCTGTGCGTGGTCGCCTCGGCGAAGAACAAGACCGATCCGGGCGGGCATTCGTACGTGGTCCAAATATCCGAATCCGGATCCTGAACCTCGTCTGGCGCGGTATAGACCGACTTGTGGCTGCCCGTGATCAACAAGGTGCCGCCCCGTTTGTGTTTCACGGGGTTGAGTTCCCACACCACGCGCAGGTGCGGGCAAAAGCTCTTGCCGGGAAAGGCGTTGTAGAAATGCACGTCCCCCGGCAGGCGGAACAGGCCATTGCCGTTGTGCGGGACAAAGGCGCGCGATTCCCGTTTATCCCGATGGCGCCTGCTCGGCGCGGTGCGATACCACAGGCCGCAACCGCCCAAACTAAAGCCGTAACACTCCTGGCTGGAAAGGGCGGGATTGGCTGTAAATTCATTCAACATCCCGACGACGACCGGATGGTCGACCAACCGCTGCGTGGGGCCGGCAAGGGGCGTGCGCTCATGCGCGGGCAGGGACGCCGGCTCGAAATGCAGTCGCAGGCACCACGCCCGCATCTCTTCGAGTTCCGCCGCGCTCAACACCTCGGGGATCAGCAGCCAACCGCGCGTGTCAAACGCGTACTTCTGTTCCTCTGTCGGCGGCACAACCGGCGCGCCATCGGCGTTTTTTTGGGGCAACTCGTGCGCGTAAGGCGCCATGGGCTGCCCCATGTTTTTGTTGATGATATAGGGTTCGACCCGTCCATCGTTCGCCATTTCTCGCTCCTATAGTGATACTACATGTCTCTGTGCGGCTTCCACCCCGGCCCCTTGAACACATACCCGAAAAACTCGCCCGCATTTCTCGCGGTTCTGAGGTCGCGCCACAAGCGGAAAAACTCGTAGAATTGCACCTTTATTGGATTGATGGTGTTTATCGGTGTTAGCAACCCATAAGTGGGCAACTCATCTTCGCGCTGAAAAGTGCCGAACAATCGGTCCCACACAATCGAAATGCCGCCGAAATTTTTGTCGATGTATTTTGCGTTCGAGCCATGGTGAACGCGGTGGTGGGAAGGCGTGTTGAGGAACCACTCGAAGGGGCCGAGTTTTCCCATCATCTCGTTATGGATCCAAAATTGATACACCTGAACGAGGAGTTCGCCCATAAAGATAAATATGGGATTGATCCCCAAAAGAACGAGTGGCAGGTGAAAGAGCCCCGAAATTACCGGGTCAAATAGGCTGAACCGGAACGCCGTGGCGGTATTGAGCACCGGGCTGCTGTGATGAACCGAATGGGCGAGCCAGAACAGGCGGATATTGTGCATCAAGCGGTGCTCCACATAATAGACAAAGTCCGCGAGAAACACCGCGAGAAACGCCACCGTTGCGGTTTCGGGCAGTTTCCAGGGAATGAACGTGTAAATGTAGAAATACCCGAGCACAACGCCGCCGAAAACCACTGCTTCGGACACGTAGAAAGGAATTTGCGTTGCCAGACTCGAGAAGGTTTCTCCGATGCGTTCCCTATTCATTCGCTTTTCGATCAGGTCATCTACGAGTTCCACAAAGAGAAACAAGGCAGCGAACACCAGCGTCCAGTCGTACGCAGAAAAAGAAAGTGCCATATAGCGGACGAGCACATAGACGCTCTCCGTATAATTGCCGTACTCGTCTTGAGTGCCGATCAAGTCGAGGAGTTCCCACATGTTTCACCTCTCAAAAAAGATGGTTTCGCTCATGTAGCACCGCGAACCGTGAATCTCACCACCGGCTCGTACGCACGACGCATAATCCCATGCCAGAAACTCCGGCGGTCCCACATAGTATAGCGCATTGGGGACCGCAAAAAGCCAAACAAAAAATACCAGCATAACGAGCGCGATGGCAAAATACAGGGCGCGCAAAACGGGGTTGTGTTTGGGTAGGGTTGCCATAAATAAAAAAATGAGACCGAGTCCTATTTTTTGTGGTTACTTTTCATCTGCCTCGACGTAAGGCAAGATCCGCGCTTGAAACGCGCCGTTTTCCACGTTGTTCGACGCCTTGACCTCCCGAAACAGGGATCGCCGCTTGGGGTGCATGGAAGCCAGCAAGTCCGGATGCGGCAACCACGAATGCCAGCGGGTCGCCACGGCGTTGTACAAGTTGAACACCGCCAACCGGTCGTTGTCCCCATTCGTCCACGGGTGCGCGCTGTGCGAAATCGCTTCGGTGAAGAAAACCACGGAGCCCGCGTCGCATTCGTACGTGTCCCAGAGCGGCGAATCCGCGTCAAAAGCCGAGGCAGGCGCCGGATACGCGGCTTTGTGGCTGCCCGAAATGAACAGGGTGCCGCCCCGTCGGTATTTCACCGGATTCAATTCCCATGCCACGCGCGTCAACCCGCTCCACGCCTTGCCCGGCACACAGCGGTAATAATGCGAATCCCACGGCGGGCGAAACAGGCCATTGCCATTGTGCGGGCTGAATTTGCCCGGCACGTGTTCATGCGCGGAGCGATACATCAAGTGCGAGGTTTCCAAGCGGAAGCCATAGCTCTCTTCGCTCGCGCACGGCGGATACGCCAAAAACTCGTTCAAGAAGCCCACCACGACGGGATGATCCATCAGCTTTTGCAAGGGGCCGCTCAAGGTGCAACGCTCGGCTTCGGAAAAACTCTCGGGGCTGCGGTGCAATCGCTCGGCGTACTCCTGCATCTCCGCCAAGTCATCTCCCTTGATAACGCCGTGAACGAGCAACCACCCATTGCGATCAAAATCGTACTTCTGCTTCTGCGTCAACGGCACGACCGGCGCGCCATCGGCCGTTGTGGCGGTCAAATCCTCGGCCTGCGCGAGTTGCGCGCTGCCCAGATTTTTGTTGATCACAAAGGGGGTTGTGGTCGCGATTCGTTTCATTTGAGATTCCTTTCTACGGTTGAGACGGGCGGTGGAGTGGAATATAGGGCGTCTCGAGTTCGTTGACCATAAATCCCTCGCGCTTGTTCTTCTGCCGCAATGCGGTCAGGGTCAAGCTGTTGCCCTTGCGCTTTGTGCTGTTGCACGGCGCGCAGAGCAGGGCGCGGTTATACACGCTGTTCGCACCGCCGTCTGACCGCGGGCGGATATGGTCGAGTTGCAAATAGTCGGGATGGCGAAACTCCGCGCCACACCCCCAGCATACAACGCCTGTCACATGCCCCAACTGCTTGCCCGTCTCTTCGATGAGATAGGTTTTCTTTTGGTCATTCGTCCACTTCGCGCTCTCGTCCTCGTTGCCCAAGGGCTGCCCGCGTTTGCCCTTGATACGCAGAGGCGGCACGGCGACGCGCTCGTCATCCGTGCGCGTGGGAGGCTTGTCGATCAGATGGACATCGTACTCGGAAAACCAAAAGTCCGTTTGATCGGCGACCGCCATGTGTTTGGCGAGGGCTTTCAAAGACATCTTGGCTTGCCGACTGCCGGGGTTGAGTCCTTGCTGATACAACCGCACCAACACTTGCTCACGCGCTTTCTCCCAAATGTCGGAACCGATCCATCGCCGTCCGAGCCGTTCCGCCGCGACACAGGTCGTCGCACATCCGCAGAACGGATCGAAGACCACATCGCCCTCGTTGCTGCTCGCTTTGATGATGCGCTCCAACAAGGCCACGGGCTTCTGCGTGGGGTAGCCCGTGCGCTCTTTGCCGCTTGGGGGATTTATGTCCGTCCACAGATTGCCCATAACCGACCCGACCCAGTCTCGTTGATACTTGCGGCGCTGCAGCTTGCCGTTGGGCAAAATGACGAAGTTTCCCCTCGCGAATTCTTCGTCCATCCGGCTTTTGGAAAGCCGCCAACCCGACGGATGCGGGTTGGTAAAACCCCGCCATTCATAGCAAAGATTGGGGCGCGCGCCCATGCCTGGAGACCGCCAAATATGGGCACTGTCGTCGCAATAGCGTTCTCCTGTGTCCTCGTCGACGAGCGGAAACTTGTCGGCGAGTTCCTCATCGGCGAGTTCTTTGTAGGCGTCGACTCTCGCATCGCCGGACTTCGCATAGAAGAGAATGGTATCGACCACTTGCCCGAATCGCCGCGGGCGATGTTGCGAGCCGCGTTGCTGAGACGAATGCCTTTCCCAAATAATCGTGTTGCGGAAGTTCTGTTTGCCGAACGCGGCGTCCATCAGCATCTTCAAGTACGCCTGGGCCGTGTGGTCGCAATGCAGATACAGGCTACCGTCGTCTCGCAGGATTCTGTGCATCTCGATCACGCGGACGCCCAACCAGCACAGGAACGCCGCCATGTCTTGTCCGTAAGCCATCTCTACGGCTTCGATCACGAACCACACCGCAGGCCAGTCGTCTTGAATCTGATCCTTCCATTTTGGATGGACGTCCTCATCCCAAGACCACCGATCTTGAAAGGATGCCCCGGCCGCCAAACTGCCGGGCGTGGCGTGAAAATCTCTGCCCTTTTTGAAGGGCGGGTCCGTGGCGATGAGATGAACGCTGTCGCTGTTCAACCCGCGCATGAAGTCCAAATTGTCACCGTGATATAGCGTCCGATTGGGGACGTTCAAGATGCCTTGCGGCATAAAGCCCTCCTTGCGAAAACATGCGGACAGAGCAAAAAAGAGAAGCCCTCACGCCCTCTCCAAAGGGGCGCGGGGCGATTTGGTAACGTCGAGCGGTTGCGTTCTCGATTCGTTTCATTTGAGAATCCTTTCTGCGTTATCGCGTTCGCTCGCGGATATGCGCGGTCAACCACTTGACGAGTTGCTCGCGGGAAACATCGCCCGATGCGATGCCCAAGATGAGTTGCTCTTGAGCATCGACGGTTGCGTCGATTGTATAGCCATTGCGAATCGAGAAGACTTCCATTGCGGCCTGTCCCACCCGTTTGTTTCCATCGACAAAGGGATGGTTTTGAATCAAAGAGAAACACAAAGCCGCCGCCTTTTCTACAAAGGTGGGATAGAGATCCTCGCCTCCAAAAGTCATGCGGGGTTGTGCAATGGCCGATTCCAGTCCGCGGTAATCGCGCACGCCCATAGACCCGCCACTCGTTTCAATCATACGCCTGTGGAGTGCCAATACTGCATCCTGACTGATATAATACATCAACTGAGCCTCTGGTAGAGTTCGGCATTCTTCTCGAGCACATATTCGCAGAGATCAGCAAACCTCTGACCCCGAAATACGCCATTTTGAAAAAAATCAATCACGTCATCTTTTACTTGGCAATACGACCCCGTGCTACCCGATTTAAATCCGAGATGGTGCCCAATCACAATGCGTATGATCTCGGGAATGACGCCAGCAACGATGTTGGCGGTGTAGTATTCGGCTTGCTTATCGTTAAGTCCTTTCAACTCTGGTATCCGCATCCGCCCTGTGTGCGTTAGGACATTACGCACCTTGACGACGTGTTGCACCCGAGCCTTTTGATCGGCAGTTGGAGGCGAATCGATGATCTCGTGCGATTGCAGGAGCGAAACCAATTTATCGAAAAAAGAAAAAGATAAAGTTGGGCCGCGATTGACCGGACTATGTATCATACTCTCATATTGTTGCGCTTGATCCGGTTGGAGTTCCGCTGTTTTTGCGATGATCTCGCTTATCGCATTTCTAAGTTTCCTTTTTGTACGCTTGTTGACCTTTTGATTGGTCGTATGATGCTGATCGCGATGATGCTGATCGAGAATGATGTTGAGGGCCTTGTAGTACAAGGTGCCACGCGATTGCAAAAGGTCGGGGTTCATCGCCTCGTTATATAAAAGCAGAGCGGTGTGCAAATTTTTATCTACCAAGCATTGCCTATTCTGCCACGCAAGTGCAGCAGCGCGCAAGGTATCAATTTGAGCCACGGCGTAGTCGCCCTCTCCATGAGGGGAAAACCTTTCGCGGTATTCTGCGGTTGCGACATGTCTGCCGGTCAGAAAAGTGAGCAAGTGGCACAAATCCCATTGCCCGCCATCGGCGGCTGTTTCGTTGAGAAGAATACTCTTTTCTTCGGATTCGTCCCACGACATCGTTGCCGTAGCTTGCCAAGTGCCTTTGCGTTTAGGTGAATGTCGAAGCCCTGTCCCGCTGAGAATCTCCATTGGGGGGCGATACAGTTGCGAGACTTTGGCGTCGTAATCGTCTGCGAGACGCACGGTCAGGCAACCGATTTTGCGTTCTGACAATGAGGGGCCGGGGCGCGTTTCGCCCATGTAGAGGTTGAAGAGATCGAGCGTTTTCATCGCTTTTCCTTTCAGAGATTTTGGGTGGCATAGACCGCTTTGGCGATTTGGTCTGCGGTGATGGATTCGGCTTCGTCGCCAAAACCGAGCAACAGGGCGATATCGCAAATATTGTTTATTTCTCGCGGGATGCCGTTGGATGCGCCGTAGAGCGCGTCGAGGGCCGATCGGTCGAACAGGGGGCGTTTGAGTCCTGCTTGCTTCAAGCGCGTTTGCACATAGGCGTGGGTTTCCTCGCGCTCGAGCGGTGCGAGGTGCGATTCGCGGGCGACCTGTTTTGCCAATGGCTCATGGCGTGCGATCCGATCATTGAGGTCTGGCTGTCCGATGAGGAGTAGGGTGAGAAAGAAACGGTCATTGCGCTGGAAGCTGAACAGGGATTGCAATTCCGCAAAGGTGTCGTCGTCTTCAATGGCTTGGGCCTCATCGACAAGGACGACCGTGTACTTGCCCGCATTGGCACTTTTGACGACCTGAACCTCGAGGGCGCGGCGCAGGTCGGGGATGGCGTGCGATTGCGTTTCAACGCCCAACTGGTTGAGCATGTCCCGCAGAAAACCGCGCGGGGAGAGGCCGGATTTGGTCATCAGGGCAATGGCGTATCGGTCCGGGGACAGGTCTTGGATGAGGATGCGGCTCAAGACGGTCTTGCCGCAACCGGTGTCGCCCGTTAGCACGGCGGCGCCCATGCGTTTGTCAATCGCGTAAAACATGTGCAACAGTGCCCTTTGGTGGTCCGTTGCGGGATAGAAAAACCGCGGGTCCGGCACATTTTCAAATGGCAGTTCTCTCAAGTTCCAATAGTCCTGATACACGCTCGTCATCCTTTGTGTGAAAGCCTCTCGGCGCGGGGGTTGATACGACACGCATTCCAAACGAATATAGGTATGTCTGGCTATCCGTGTCAAGTGAACGGGATGGACAACGCGATGGCTGCGTATCAAACGATAGCCAAACAACCCGACACGCAGGCGCGAAATACGCAGAGCGATTTTCAATGCGTGACAGGTACGGGAGCCATCTGTACCAACTCATTCATTATCGGGATCGCTTTGCCGTTCCACCGTCCTTCAGAGAAGCCTTCGCCAACCGTGCCATCTCAAAAGTCCATCAAACAAAGCCATCAGGCACAGCGCGCAAGTCCGTCTCGCAACCCACATCCATTTTGCAACCCACCTTGCAGGCTGTCTCATGTCGTACTGCTACAAAAGCGATTTGCGCTGTGCCTAGCCCCTCGGCGTTTGAGAGCGGCATTTTTTGCCTACTTTTTTTTGCTGTTGAAAAAAAGTAGGTCGCCGAAGGCATCGAAGGCAACCCATAATGCTTTAGGACCAAACGCTTTAGAAAAGCGAACAATGTCGGTGCGGAGTAATTAGTTGGTACAGATGCCACGGGCCTGTCCCTACAAGCGATGGGGTTGGGCGGGCGACTCGCGCAAAACACTTTGACGAAAGGGGTTCGTATCCTATATTGCGCGGTGATCGCCGATGTTTTACGCCGCTCATCGTGGAGGTCTGTATGGCTTGGTGGCAATCCGTTTTGCTGGCCACTTACAGCCTTGTGTTTGCCTTGTTGTTGCTCGTCAGCCTGCACCGGCACTTGATGGTCCATCTCTATTACAAGCACAGGCGCGTGCGGCCCGTGCCCCGCGGCGCGTTTGGCGAATGGCCCGTCGTCACCGTGCAACTGCCCGTGTTTAACGAACGCTATGTGGTCGAGCGGCTGATTCGCGCAGTCGCCAACATGGATTACCCACGCGATAGGCTCGAAATTCAGGTGTTGGACGACTCGACCGATGAAACGACCGCCATTGCCGCGCGGTGCGTGGATGAACTGCGGCGTTCGGGGGTGGATATCGCGCTGATCCATCGCGGCGTACGCACGGGGTACAAGGCAGGCGCGCTGGCCGGGGGATTGCGGGTTGCGCGGGGCGAGTTCATCGCGATTTTCGATGCGGATTTTCTGCCGCCGCCGGAGTTTTTGAAGCGCGCCATCCCGCATTTTACGGATTCGGAAGTGGGCATGGTTCAGACGCGCTGGGGGCATTTGAACCGGGACTACTCGCTGTTGACGCGGGTACAGGCCATCTACCTCGACGGTCATTTTGTGATGGAACACGGCGCGCGCAGCCGGTCGGGCTTGTTCTTCAATTTTAACGGCACCGCAGGCGTTTGGCGGAAAACGTGCATCGCCGACGCGGGCGGCTGGCAGCACGATACCCTGACCGAAGATCTCGATTTGAGCTATCGCGCACAGTTGGCCGGGTGGCGGTTCGTCTATTTATCCGATGCGGTGACGCCTGCCGAGATCCCGGTGGAGGTCAATGCGTGGAAGTCGCAGCAGTTTCGATGGGCAAAAGGCTCTGTGCAGACCGCGAAAAAACATTTGCGGACCCTGTTGAAAAGCGGATTGCCGTGGCGCGTAAAGGGCGAGGCCGCGTTTCACTTGGTGACGAATTTTTCCTATCTGTTGATGGCGATGATCTCCGTGCTCATTTTTCCCGCGATCGTCCTGCGCGAAGACTTGGGTTGGCTCAGGGTGTTGGTGATCGACTTTCCCCTGTTCGTCGGCGCGACCGGGGTGATCTCGCGGTATTACATCCACTCGCAACGCGAAATTTATTCGGATTGGAAGGCGCGCCTGTTGTATTTGCCGTGCGTGTTGGCGCTCGGCATGGGCATTTCGTTGAACAACGCGCGGGGCGTGCTCCAGGCATTGCGCGGGCACGAGACCGCGTTTCACCGCACGCCGAAGTATCGGGTCGTCGGGCGCGCTGGCAACTGGTGGCGCGGGACTTATGCGATGAAAAAGAATGCGACGGCATTTTTGGAAATCGGACTCGGGTTTTATTTGGTGATCGCCATGGCGTATTCGATCGGGCGCGGGCTGTACTTTCCGGTGCCCTTCCTAATATTATTTGCTTCGGGCTTTTTTTTTGTGGGCGGCATGTCGTTGTTCCAAGGGCTTTGGGCGCGCCTGAATGCACGGCGGTTCGCGGTTGGTCGTCAATCGGCGATTCGCGGTTAGCGATTGGGCGTACCCCAACGGAACGCGGAGGGGTGTTTTTTTGTCTAACGGGAAGGAAGAAAGCGGATTGACCCATGATGATGCGACTTAAAAATCCCTATTTGTGGGCGTATGCCGCAGCCATTTTGTCGCACGTTGCGATCCTCGGCTTGGAAAATCCCCTGCATAATTTTTTGCTCGCGCCGCCAAAGGCAGACGACGCGGCGGCCCCACCTATGATTTTTGAATTTGTCGATGTGCCCACGCGCAAAGACGACGCGCGGCCCGAAGAAACCCCGCGGATCGCAGAGCGGGATCAGATCGCGCGGGACGGGCAAACCGATCCCCTCCCGGAAGACCACGCGCCGTTTTCCGAAGGGATGGCGCGGGCAAAGGACCGGGCGATGGCAGCGCGGGGTCAGGCGCGCGATCGGGCGAGGGATGCGGACGCGGCGCAGGAGATGAAAGCCGCAGCGCATCCCTCGTTTAGCTTTGCAGATGTGTTGCAGAAAAGCCCGGATGAGGCGCGTCAAGAACGAGAACGGGTCGTGCTCGGCGGGATACCGCTGCCCGAACAGCGCGTTCAGAGGGACAATCGCCAAACCCGCGCGCGACAACGCGGGGGATTGCAACTGAGCACTTACGCTTGGAATTTCGCGCCCTATTTGTCCTATCTCAAGCGGCGGATCGACGGTCATATCTTTCCGCCTCGGGCATTTGATTTGGGGATGATCGAGGGCGCGACCTGGGTGAAATTTAGAATCTGGCGCGATGGGCGGCTCGAAGGCCCGGAACTCATCGACTACGAGGGCAGCGATTTGTTGCGCGATACGAGTTTGAAGGCCGTCGAACTCTCCGCGCCGTACAAGGCACTACCACTGGATTTTCCGGATGAGTACCTCGAAATCGTGGGCACGTTTGAATATCTCATTTTCGGCAAAGGATCGAGGCGGCGATAACATGGGTTGGGCACTCTTTGAACAGGGTGGGTTGATGATGTACCCGCTGACCCTCTGCTCGGTGTTGGCGTTGGGCATTGCGATTGAGCGCGGGTTCGCACTGCGGCGGCGCGCCATTATTCGCCCCGAGATCGTCAGCGTGATCGACGGTATCCAAGGGCCGAAAGACATCGGACTCGCACTCGCGGTTTGCCGACAATACCAAGGCCCGTTTTCCCAAGTGATGCGCGCGGGGCTGGACAATCGCGATTTGCCCTTTGAGGAGATTCGAGAGAGCATTTTGGATCAGGGCCGTCAGGAAATGGGCGCGTTGCAAAAGGGGTTGGTGGTGCTCGAGACCGTGGCGGGCGTGTCGCCGCTGTTGGGACTTTTGGGCACGGTGTTGGGCATGATCAAGGTGTTTCAACGGGTTTCAGAAGTGGGCGTGGGGCAAGCCAATCTCTTGGCAGGAGGCATTTCCGAGGCGATTTTGACCACGGCCGCGGGCCTGTTCATCGCGATCCCGTCTCTCGTGTTCTACAATTTGTACAGCAGCCGCGCAGAGAGTTTGATTTTGGAAATCGAAAAGTACGCCAACACCCTATTGAAAAAACTGCGGGGGTTTCAAGGCGACGGCAAGGTGGAATCCTAATGCGACTGCAAGCGCCCATCAAACGCCGCCCGGCCGTGAATGTGACCTCGCTGATCGACGTGCTGTTCTTGCTGTTGACGTTCTTCCTCGTCACCACGCAATTCGCAGATCAATCCGCGCTCAAGGTCGAGTTGCCCGCAATGGCGCACTCGGAAAAAACGCAACACATCCGGCGTTATATCCTCAACGTGTCCGCAGACGGTCAAATGGCACTGGATGGGCAGGTCGTCGATCGCGAGCGCCTGCGGGACTTGCTCGCGCGACAAGCGGCGGCTGTCGATGCGAGCGGGGGCCTGGTCTTGCGCGCAGATCGGCGCTTGCCCTACGGCGATGTGATGTCGATTCTCGACCTGATCCGAGGCGCGGGAATCCGGCGAATTACCAATGCCACAGAGGGACGAGGGGAGACGGGAGACGGGAGACGGGAGAGGTAAAAGGCGAGAGGCGAGAGGCAAAAGGCAAGAGGCAAAAGGCAAAAGGTGAGACGGGAGAGGGGAGAAGCAATCGCAATCGTAGGGACAGGCCCCTGTGCCTGTCCGAAGGTAAAAGGCGGGAGACGGGAGACGGGAGAGGTAAGAGGCAAGAGGCAAAAGGTGAGACGGGAGACGGGAGAAGCCATCGCAATCGTAGGGACAGGCCCCCGTGCCTGTCCGCGCACCCAGCGGTCTCAATAGATGCGTTTGATGATGTGATAGCCAGCCGCGGTCTTGATCGGACCGCCGATCTGCCCGGGTGCGATCTCTTTCACCGCCCGCTCAAATTCGGGCAAGAGCGCGCCGGGTAAAAAGGCGCCGAGGTCGCCTCCGTTTCGGCCAGACGCGGGATCGGTCGAGTAGAGCCGCGCCAGCGTTTCAAATTCCGCGCCCGCAGCGAGTTGCTCGATCAACCGCCGCGCATCCGACTCGGTTTTGGCGAGAATGTGATGGGCGCGCATCGCGCCTGCGTCCCGTGCGCTTTGGGCCTCTTTGAGGCGCGTTTCGGATTCTTGCAGATTGGCCTTTGCGAGCGCGTGATCCGGTTGCAACCGAAGGGCCGTTTGAAAGTGTCGGATGGCGTCCTCGATTTCGCCCAATTCCATGTACGCGCTACCCGTGTTGTTGTACGCATCGGCGAAATGGGGTTTGTACTGGATGGCCTTCTCATACTGCAAAATGGCGTCCCGAAACCGCCCTTCAAAATTGTAGAGCAAGCCCAAGTTGTGGTGAACATCCGCGTAATCCGGTTTGAGCGCGAGGGCTTGTCGATAACGGATTTCGGCTTCTCGATAATCCCCGCGCATGGTATGCGCCGCGCCCAAGTTGTTGTGGATTTCAAAATTCTCCGGATCGCATTGCACCGCGCGCTGGTAAGCGGCGACCGCGCTATCGAGTTGGCTCTCCGCCACATAAGCCACGCCCAAGTTGAAGTGGGCTTCGGCAAAATCGGGCTTCGCCGCAATGGCTTTTCGATAGTGCGCGATGGCTTCGGCGTATTGGCCCTTCTCAACGTAGAGATATCCCAAGTTGTTGCGCGCGTCAAACGCATCCGGGCTGAGATCGAGAATGGCTTTGTATTCCCCTATCGCCAAATCGATTTTGCCCTCATGCCGATACTTTTCGGCCCGTTCAAAATGGATGCGGACCTGGCGTTCCGTACAGCCAAACAGTAAGACGCACACCATCAAAAAGCACAAACGTGGCATCGCAATCCCCCTTTCGCGCCATAGCGTCAAACACTCATAAAATGCCGATTTCGCGCAAAACGCGCAGGGTGTTGGGCATTGGGCTTTGCCAAAGCCATGCGATTTGCAGATGGAACTCGGGCAAGACATGGGAGCGGAAAATACCATCGGAGATGTCGGCGAGATGGTATCGCCCCTGCTGAAAAATATAAAATTCGGCCTGCTCGCCAACGGGATCGATGAGCCAGTATTCGGGAATACCCGCCCGTTCATATTCGACAAATTTGTCTTCGCGGTCACGGGCAATACTTTCGGGAGAAACGATTTCGATGGCGATATCTGCCGGGCCATCGAGATAGGTGTCTTTGAGGTGGTGGAGATTTGCCGTGCTTACAAAGAGCAAATCGGGCTCTCGAACAGCAGGAGTTGCATCGAGCCGCATCGAGAAGGGCGCGCTGATGACCATGCCCAAATTTTTGGTTTCTGAAAAAATCCGGAGAATCGCGGTCAGAAAATCTGCAATTTGTTGGTGTTTGCGCGATGCAGGCGACATGATAATGACCTGTCCATTTACCCATTCGGCTTGGATGTCTTCCTCTTGCCATTCGAGGAATTGATCCACAGAGATGGGTTTTGCGAGAAGCGTTTTCTTTTTTTTTAATTGCACATTGAGCAAGACCCTCACCTCCTCTTGTCAAAGTGTGTAAAAAGTAACGGGATACGCACTTTGCCGAAAAAGGCTTCCTTCACGACAATATCTCGTATAGCCAATTTGAATCAAACCGACGAGATAGCGTCACTGCGTAACGCCAGTCGCTGAGTTGCCACAATCCGAGTCATGAGACAGGCGTCCAAAAAATAGCGCGTTTCTGCGTTTTGAACAACGGAAAATCAGCATCCGAAATTCAAGCCCCTACCACCCCATCACCGACCGCTATTCGGACACGCACAGAGGCCGCGGCCCTATGACCGCTTTTTCTCTCCCGTCTCCCGTCTTCCGTCTCCCCTTGGTTTTGCGAGGGATGGTGTGACGGGTTTCCCTCGCATGATGCCCTCACCCAAAGCCATCAAAACAACCCTTGCTCTCATCTATCAAAGAATCCATGCTCCCTCTCCCTCTCCCGTCTTCCGTTTTCAAGAGCGTGCCGGCCGTGATGCCGTACATCAAATAAGCCATCGCCCAACATGCCATCGCCAAAGCCCATCACCGAAAGCCATCAGGCACAGCGCGCAAGTCCGTCTCGCAACCCACATCCATTTTGCAACCCACCTCGCAGGCTGTCTCATATCGTACGATTACAAAAGCGATTGAACTGCTGGAGCAGTTGTACCCCGCTCGCGCTGTGCCTAGCCCCTCGGCGCATGAGAGCGGCATTTTTGAACGGCTAGGGCAGTTGTACCCCGCTCGCCTACTTTTCTTTAGACGCTTATTCGCGTCTTCTCTGTTGACAAAAAGCAGGTCGCCGCACGCCGTAGGCACAGGCGTAGCCAACGCATCGAAGGCAACAAACGATGCTGTAGGACCAAAGTTTTAGAAAAGCGAGCAACGCAGGTACTGATTTGTGCGTATCAAAATTGAGAATAACTTAATTTACGGAGTACTAACCACTATTTATGAAACTCCATTTCTTAGGCGGAGCCGACGAAGTCGGCGCATCGTGTACGTCAATCGAGATCGAAGGCCGTCGCATTTTGGTGGATGCGGGCATTCGGATGGGCGCCGCGCAGGGATCGCAGTTGCCCAATTTTTCGGTCTTGGACGACATCGGCATGCCCGAAGCCGTGCTGGTGACGCACGCACATACCGATCACACGGGGGCATTGCCCGCACTGGAAAGCATGTTGCCCGCCGGTGTGAACGCGTATACCACGCCTGCGACAAAGGCCATTGCGCGCGTGTTGTTGTCCGATGCCGTGAAGCTGATGGCGCGACGCGGGGAACGAGACGGCGAGTTGCCCCTCTATCCGCCCGAAGCCGCCGATGCGGCACTCGGGCGCGTGGTGGACGTGCCGTGGCTGACCACCGTGCCGATTTGCGATGGCGCGTTGACCGCCACCTATATTCCGGCAGGGCACATCTTGGGCGCGGCAATGATCTATATCGAGGGCGTGCGCGAGAGCATTTTGATGACAGGCGATGTGTCGGTCGCCAATCAATTGACCATTCCGGGGATGATCATCCCGCAGTGTCGGCCCCAGGTGATGGTGATGGAATCGACTTATGGCAACCGCCAGCACGCGGACCGCGCCCAACAAGAAACCGCGCTTGCCCTGCGCGTAGCCGAAGCGATTGAATCCGGCGGCAAAGTGTTGGTTCCCGCGTTTGCGGTGGGGCGTTCCCAAGAGGTCATTTTGATTTTGGCACGGGCCATGCGACGCAAGCAGATCCCCGAATTTCCCGTGTTTGTCGATGGCATGGTGCGGTCGGTCAACGCGGTGTATTCGGCGTTTGGCGACGATCTTTCGCCGCAGGTGCGCCGCAGGGTCAAACGCGATGAGGAGATTTTTTATTCCGGGGCCATAAGCGCGGTGGCTTCCCCCGCTGATCGGCGGCGCGTTTTGTCCGGCCCCCCGTGTTGCATCGTGGCGTCTTCGGGGATGTTGGTCGGCGGCGCGTCGAGTTATTACGCCGAGGGGTTGGCGGGCGATGCGGCGAATTTGATCGCGATTACGGGGTATCAAGATGAGGAATCCCCGGGCCGCGCGCTGTTGGATTTGATGCGGGCAAACGCGCCGGACGAGCGCGTCCTCACCCTCAACGGCCAGCGCGTGCGCGTGGCGTGCAAGGTGGAGACCTATTCGCTTTCGGCACACGCGGACGGGGGCGAGTTGACGGGCTTGGTGCAACGCCTGAAACCGCGCACTTGCTTTCTCGTCCACGGCGATGCCGAGGCGCGGCGGGCCTTGTCGCAAGCCGTGGATCTCCATTTGCCCGAAGGCGTGCAGTTGCCGGAAAATGGCGGCGCTTATGCCGTGGAGATCGCGCGGTCAAAGCGACGCGGTTATGGCAGGCGCGTTTCTCGAGCGGGCATCGCGGGCGACAGACCCCTGAATGAAGCGACGCTTTCCGAGGTGCATGCCTATTGCGTAGAAACCGGGGCCAAGGGGCCGTTTCGCATCCAGGAACTGACCGAGATGTGGTTCGGCACGGAACGGACCACGCCTGCCGAGGTGGAGGCCTTTCGGCTGTTGTTGGCGTATTCGCGGGAATTTTTTGACCCCGACCGCCATCGCCCTTATTTGTTCCACCTCAACGAGACGCCAGGCGCAGAGCCCGGGCCGATGGAAATGAACGAAGCGCGAGCGCGTATCATGGCGGCATTCCCCCCGGAGGCGGGGTTGTTTAAGTGCGGCGCGTATATCGACATCGGCGCGTATGAACTCGCCTTTCACTTTCCAGATGTGGTCAAAGAACAGTACGGCGAAACATTTGCCAAATTGGAACGCGAAACCGGCTGGTCGATCGGGATGCGGGAAACGCCGCATCAGGATCGGCTCTTTGAAGAAGCACAAGCCGCAGTGCCCCAAGGCGCGACCGTGTTGAAAGCCCCTGCGTTGCACTTGGATCAAAAGGCGGTGACATTGACCGTTGCCGTCCCAAAAAATCTGGCCGCTGATTGGGCAGAGATCAGCCGCGATGCCGCAACGTGCTTTAGGGCCAAGACGGGATTTGACTTGCTGTGGAGTGGGTTGGGCGATGCAGAAACAGACGATCGACCCCCGAAGAAACGGGATGACGCATGGGAGATCAACAAAGCCTACGCCGAGATTAGAAAGGCATTTTGGAACCGCCCACACACGCCGTTGAAGATGGGGCTCCGGGGCGATTCGCACATCGAAGCCGCGTTTATTTCGCCCGAAGTGGGCAACCGCTATCGCGCATTGCTCAACCGAGTGGGCGAGGAGATCGGATGGGAGATTCGGGTGCGCCCCTCGGCCAATCAAGCCCTCATCGCCCGAGAAGCGCGCGCAATCACGCCGCAACAATGCGTCATACGCGGCGGCCCGAAATTTTACACACTCGAAAATCGCGTGGTCGTCCCCGTGGCGACAGTGCCCGAAGATGCGGACACCCGCGCAGCGACATTCAAAGAAAGCACGGGCTTTGACATCGCCTGGGAAGAGAAGTGATTGCTCTGAAAATTAAATAATTCGGAATTTCAATTTTTTTGTAACAGTGATGGACATGATGTCGTACATCGTAGGGACAGGCCCCCGTGCCTGTCCGAATACAGGACAACCACAGGGGGTTGTCCCTACAATACCATTTTGATAGAACGCCCCGTAGGGACAGGCCCCCGTGCCTGTCCGAATACAGGACAACCACAGGGGGTTGTCCCTACAATACCATTTTGGTAGCATAATGAACGATAGAGCGACATCGTAGGGACAGGCCCCCGTGCCTGTCCGAATGATAGCGGCCCCGTACCTGTCCTCGCCTCCAATCCCAAGCGGTCAATCCCTCGGTTTTCCCTTTCGCATTTTTCGCAATCATCATCAATGACGGGCGGGGACTGATCGCTAAATATTGATCGCCAATTCTCAAACGCAGACCATTGCGAAATCACCCGTAGGGACAGGCCCCCGTGCCTGTCCGAATACAGGACAACCACAGGGGGTTGTCCCTACAATACCATTTTGGTAGCATAATGAACGATAGAGCGACATCGTAGGGACAGGCCCCTGTGCCTGTCCGAATGATAGTGGCCCCCGTGCCTGTCCTCGCCTCCAGTCCCAAGCGGTCAATCCTCCCTTTCGCGTCTTTCGCAATCATCATCGGTGACGGGCGGGAGCTGATCGCTAAATGTTGATCGCCAATTCTCAAACGCAACGGCGCGGCCCATGTGCCCGCCCGTAGAAAGGACATAAAATGAGCACCTATCCAAGTCCATTCGCAACCCCCATGCCGGGCGTGCGAATCGCAGAAGGCGCGCCGGCGATTTCCCGGCCGAGCAAAGAAGAGGTCGAAGCATTTCCTGCCGAAGCCGCGAACTTGCTCGCTCGCAATCGCAACGCGCAACGGGCTGTCGCAACGCGGTACGATGTGAACTGGGCCAAAGGCCGGCATTTCGTCATTGCCGGCGGAACCGGATTGGGCATTGGTTGTTCCGTGGCAACCGCGGCCATGGGCCTCATCGCCGAGCGCGGAAGCGTGACCGTGATCGCCCGGGATTTGTCCAAATCCCTGGGCTATGCGACCGGAAAAGAAATGGAGAATCGAGCAAAAGATGCCGGCATTGGCGACCGGTTTTGCTGGCTCAACGGTGGGATGGGCCTCGACGGCAAGGCATTGCACGCGATTGTGGACGCGCTGCAGGGGATGGAGGTTCAAGACGTCATTTATATCAACGCAGTCGCCGCCGCCAGTTCCGGATTGTTGCCCGATCATCCGCCCGTGTACGTGAAAGACCTCGATGCCGAGGGTCTGTTCCAGTGGCGGTTGACGCCCTTATCCGACCGCGCGATTGAAGTCACCCGCTTTGTGATGGGCGATATGGCCGTGCAATTTGCGGACGCGCTGATGGACTCCGGAATTTCCGTGGGCGCGACCGCTTTTTGCGACTGGCGCGGCAGTTTGGACAAACCGAGCCGCGATCCAAATGCCGTTGAGTACGGGCGCCAGGGCGCGTATTCGACGAGTTTGTACTTGCCCAAAGACGCGATCCAAGCGGCGACCTCAGCGGCTTATGGCACGCGCCGAAAAATGGTGGATGTGTTCTTTCCCGTGATGCGGACGCGCGCGCTGCCATTTATCCCGGGCGGCACGACCATGTCCTACGTGTATGACAAACTCATGGAAAAAGCGGGCATCCGCCGCATAGATGTGCCCGAGTTGGGCTTGGGCATGCTGCACGCCATCGGCAAAACACTGGCGACCGACGACTTCAATCCCTTCCCGCGCTTGGACGCCCACGAAATGCCGCTGGACATGTGGTTCTACGAGGTCGTCAAACAACTCAACACAGACGAAGCGAGTCCGTTTTACTACAAAAGATGGGGAGACGGGAGACGGGAGAGATAAGAGGCGAGAGGGCCGCCCTGTCCCATCACTGTAGGAACAGGCCCCTGTGCATCTATACCAACTCATTCATTATCGGGATCGCTTTGATGTTCCATCGTCCTTCAGAGAACCCATAGCCAACCGTGCCATCGCAAAAGCCCATCAAACAAAGCCATTAAGCACAGCGCGCAAGTCCGTCTCGCAACCCACATCCATTTTGCAACCCACTTCGCAGGCCGGCGCATGTCGTGCGATTACAAAAGCGCTTTGCGCTGTGCTAGCCCCTCGGCGCATGAGAGCGGCATTTTTGAACTGCTTGGGCAGTTGTACCCCGCTCGCCTACTTTTTTTTGCTGTTGAAAAAAAGTAGGTCGCCGAAGGCATTGAAGGCAACCCACGATGCTTTAGGACCAAAGTTGCTAGAAAAACGAGCCACGTCGGTGCTGATGGGTGGGGATCAACATTTCGTATCTTTTGATTTACGGAGTATTTAGTTGGTACAAATGGCCCCTGTGCCTGTCCGTGTCTCCAAGTGAGAGGCGAGAGGGCCATCGTCGGGCTGAAAGGGGAGCGGGAGGGGAGCGTATTTGGTTGTCCGAATCGACAACTGAATAAAAATTCTCATTATTGAATTTTTATTCTTGACATAAACAGGTTCTCCTGTATTTTATCGCCTTATGAACGCAAAACGAGAGCGCCAGCAAAACATTCTCACGTTGATCGCCGAGCAACCCATCGCGCGACAAGAAGAACTCAGCGCAGCGTTGAAGGCCATTGGGATCTCGACCACGCAATCGACCCTGTCAAAAGACATTAAGGAACTCGGTGTGGTGAAAGTGCCCGATGGCGACGGCGGGTTTCGCTATCAGGCCCCCGGTGCGTTTGCCAGCGCAGGGCCATTGGCGTTGCAAGGCGAAAACCTGCTCCAGCGCGAATTGCGAGATTTTGTCGTCAGCGTGGAAGCCGTGGCGCAAACGCTGGTCTTGAAGACGATTACCGGCCATGCCCAAGGCGTTTGTGAAGCAATCGATCAAGCGGATTGGGCAGAAGTTGCCGGAACCCTCGCTGGCGAGAATACCATTTTTGTTCTCTGCCGCTCATCCGAAGCGTGCCAAGCCCTCGAAAAACGCATTGAGGTACACATGAAAACGCCATCGACAAAACAATCGGCAAGCGGTGTTGGAACAGGATCTGCCAGCGATGAAACGCCAGCAACGGTCCGAAAAGATGGCATTTTGGTCGTCCGCTCACGAGCATTGCAACCACTCGATAATGTATTAAAACAAAATCGAGAAGCGCGGTTGAAGAAGCTGACGGAGAACGTGGATTGACGAACGGGATTTTAAGGCTGTTTATCCAGAACTTTCAGATCGGATTTTAACACCTTGAAAGGATTGGCAGTGATCAAAATCGGCATTTACGGCGATACCGGGATGGTGGGGCAAGAGATCGAGAAGAACTTGCAACGCCATGACCGAGCGACCATTGTGTTTCGCCAAAACTCAAAACGCCGAGCGGGCGAGCTGGCCGATTGCGACGTGGCGTTTCTGGCGACCAAGGATCCCGAGTCCATGCGATTCGCGCCCGAAGCATTGGCCGCAGGTGTGAAAGTCATCGACATGAGCGGCGCGTTTCGCCTGCCCAAAGCCGCGTTTGAAACCGGGTATGGCATGGCTCATACGGCCCCCGAATTGCTCAAAGAAGCGGTGTATGGCATGCCCGCTCTGTTCGCAAAACAGATCGCCCAAGCGCGCTTGGTGGGCAATCCGGGCTGTTATCCCACGAGCGTCATCCTCTCGCTTCACCCCCTCAAAACACTCGTTCGGGGCGAGGCGACCATCGTCGCCACGTCGGGCAATTCGGGCGCGCGCGCCGAGATAGAGGAAGTGGCAAATGAAATCGCGTATAACTACGGCAAGCGACACAAACACGTCCCGGAAATGGTTTTGTATTCGGGCTTTGAAGTGAATTTCACGCCCATCGTATTGCGCTCCGTATTTGCGGGCATCAATGCCAATATCCGCATTGAACTCGCCGATCACCTGAAATCGCTACCGAGTGACGAAGCCGCAACGCGGTTGCGCCAAGCCATTGCAAACGCTTACGATCCCGACGATTTGGTGCGCGTGGTCGAAGATTCTGCCGCGCATTGGTGGGGCACGCGAGACGTGGTGGGCACGAACGAATTGATCATCAAGTTGGCCGTTGACGACGGTTTCGCCTATATCAATGCACTCGAAGACAATTTGGGCAAAGGCGCGGCCACCCAAGCGGTGGAAAACATGAACCTGATGCAGGGCCTCCCGCGTCTCTATGGGATTTGTTAGCGATCGGCCCCATCGCGCCACTGGGAACGAGGACGGGGCCTGTCCCTTACGACGGAAGGAATCACTTTTGGATCCCCACATCATCGAAAAAGCCGCCATTTTAATCGAGGCATTTCCGTATATCCGCTCGTTCCGCGACAAAATGGTCGTGGTCAAATACGGCGGCAGCACGCAGCCGGAAGAGGGCGGTTCGCCCACGGTCATGGCCGATTTGGTCTTTATGGAAACCGTGGGTATGCGGCCCGTGGTCGTACACGGCGGGGGCCGGGATATCAGCAGGCGGTTGGAAGCGTCTGGCATTGAATCGCAATGGGTCAATGGCCTGCGCGTGACCGACAAGGCGTCGATGCAAGTGGTGGAAGACACGCTGTTTGGCGAAGTGAATCGGCGCATTGTCGAGGGGCTGGAAATCCTCGATGGACGCGCGCGCGGCATGTCCGCCAAAGACGCCGCCGTGATGTTCGTCACCCGGCATTTTGCGACGGTTGAGGAAGATGGAGAGACCAAACAGGTCGATATCGGCTATGTCGGCGACGTCGCCCGCATCGATCCCGAGCCCATCCGCCTCGCCTGCGAAGAGGGGATGATCCCCGTGATTTCCCCGATAGGACTGGGGCCGGATGGCGCGAGTTACAATGTCAATGCCGACACCGCGGCCGGCGAGATCGCCCGGGCACTGCAAGCGGAAAAGCTGGTGTTTTTAACAGATGTCAATGGCATCCGCCGGCACCCTGAAGATCCAAACTCCCAAATCTCAACCCTGCACGTCAACGATGTGGAAGCCCTGATCGACGAAGGCATTGCCAGCGGGGGCATGATCCCCAAGTTGCGCGCGTGCGAGCGTTCCGTCAAAGGCGGGGTTCACAAAACGCACATCATCGACGGCAGCGTGCCCCACGCGCTCTTGCTGGAAATTTTTACCCGCGAAGGCATCGGCACGCAAATTGTTCAATAAACAGGGGAGACGGGAGACGGGAGACGGGAGACGGGAGACGGGAGACGGGAGACGGGAGACGGGAGACGGCCGCCCAACCCCTCCCTTCATCTCGATTGAACAGATGGATGGGATGGGCCGATGGCTAAGCGTTTTCTTGTTTTTTTGTCTCTTTGAACGGCTGGTGAGGCGTCGAGGTCCGGTTCGGATTACTCGCCTTTATACCTCGCTCCGCGCTTTTCGTAGTTCCGCCATTCGTCATTTGAAACCAATTTTTAACCCTAAGGACACACCATGACCACGCGAGAAATGATCGACTTGGAACAGAAGTACATTTTGCAAACCTACGGGCGGCCCGAATTCGTGTTGGAACGGGGCGATGGGGTCTATCTCACGGATACGGACGGCAAACGCTATCTCGATTTTGTGAGCGGCCTGTCGGTCAATGCTTTGGGCTATGACAACCCGATGATCCAAGAGGCGGCCAACGCGCAGTTGGGCAAGTTGATCCACGTCTCCAATTTGTACCACACGATCCCTGCGCCGCAGTTGGCGGAGTTGTTGTGCGAACATTCGTTTGCGGACCGCGTGTTTTTTTGCAACAGCGGCACCGAATCCATCGAGGCCGCCTTGAAATTTGCGCGCAAGTGGGGGTACAAAAATTTCGAGGACGCGCCGAAGAACAAAATCATCGCGCTGAACAATTCCTTTCACGGGCGGACTTACGGCGGGATTTCAGCGACCGGGCAACCCAAGTATCACAAGGGATTTGGCCCCATGCTGCCGGGCATTGAATTTGCCGAGTTGAACGATTTGGAGTCCGTGGAAAAATTGGCAGACGGGCAAACCGCGGCCGTGTTGTTGGAGCCCTTGCAGGCAGAAGGTGGGATTCACTCATCGGACCCGGCGTTCTTGGAAGGCGCGCGCGCCCTGTGCGACGAGATGAAGATGCTGTTGATTTTCGACGAAATCCAGTGCGGCTTAGGCCGAACCGGCTCCCTGTTTTGTTACGAACAATACGGAATCGCACCGGACATTATGACCCTCGCCAAACCCCTGGCCGGCGGCTTGCCCATCGGCGCGACGCTCGTGACGCAGGATGTGGCCGATGCCGTGGAACCGGGGGATCACGCCGCGACCTTTGGGGCGCATCCGGTGTCGTGCGCCGTGGCTATCGAGGTGTTCAAAACCCTGTCCGATCCCGCGTTTATCGCCGGCATCCGCAAAAAAAGCGCGTACTTGTTCGACGAGTTGAACGCGCTCAAAGCGAAGCATCCGGACGCGGTGACGGAAATTCGCGGCAAGGGGCTGATCGCAGGCGCAGTGCTCAAAGACATCCCGGCCGCGGATGCGATGAATGCCGTGCGAGAAAAGCACGACATTTTGATCTGCGTCGCCGGCCCTGATGTGGTGCGCTTCTTGCCCCCGCTGGTGATCGAAGAATCGCATATTGACGAAGCCGTGAACGCGCTGGACGAGTTTTTGACGGGTTAGGTCGCGTCAATGGTTTGGACATTTTTTTGATTTGCCACCATACTACGCGACAAAAAATAAAGACCTGTGCAAAATCTGAAAAAGAGTTAGATTTAAGTTATCCGCAAAAACCCTCACCCCTTCTCGGAAAGCACAGGTCTATGTCGGATCAAGTTATGCAACTGTACCCCATCTTGCAAGCGCATTTTCCTTGGCACAAAGCCCGGGTGACCTTCCTCTCGGCCTTTCTCTTGGCCTTGATGAAAGTGACGACCGTCAATTTGACCAAACTGGCCAATGCGCTCAATGGCAAAGTGAAGCCAAAATCCAACTACCGCAGAATCCAACGTTTTTTCGCCGAGTTCACGCTACCGGAAGATTGGGCAACGGGCTTGATTCTGCATCTCTTACCGGTCAAATCGGATTTTATCCTCGCCATGGACCGGACCCAATGGTCGTTGGGTAAGGTGTCGATCAATCTCCTGACCGTGGGCATCCTCTATCGAGACATGGCGTTTCCCATTTGCTTCAAGATGCTCCACAAAAAGGGCAACTCGAGCACGCAAGAGCGCATAGACCTCATGAAACGGGTCCGTCAACACATCAAGACCTGTAAGATTCGCGCCTTGGTGGCCGACCGCGAATTTATTGGGCGAAAATGGTTTAAGTGGTTGACCGAAAACAACATGCCTTTTGTCATTCGCCTCAAAGAAAACGCGATCCTCGAAACGGGACAAAAAGCGATTCCATTGAAAAAACGATTCGCCAATCTGACCTTGAATCAGCAAACGACCTTGCCAAAACCCGGGCGCGTCTATGGACAATCGCTCTCTTTATCGGCAATCCGATGCCCAGAGGAATGGGTGATGGTCGGCAGCAACACACAAGGCATTGACGCACTCAAGACCTATAAAAAACGATGGAGTATTGAAGTCCTTTTTGCCAACCTCAAACGCCGAGGCTTTGATCTCGAACAGACCCATCTCACCGACGCCGACCGCATCGAAAAACTCATCGCGCTCTTGACCCTCGCCGTGTGTTGGGCCCATCTCATGGGCGAAGCGCGCGCCCACCACACCCCGCTCAAAATAAAAAACCATGAGAAAAAAGAGAAAAGTCTCTTTCGATATGGACTCGATTATCTGCAATATGTCCTTTTGAATATTCAAGACCACGCACGCACATTCCAACGCTGTCTGAAAATCCTAAAAGAAGCGCGATTTTTACCCGATTCTTAGTTTTGTCGCGTAGTATGATTTGCCACAACAGCGCGTTTGCCATGAACACAAAAGCCCGTCCCCGCGGATGAAAGCGGGGACGGGCTTTGTCGTTTCGGCCTCTCAGGGGCTTTGGTTTAGAAAAAAATTAACCCAATAACTTTTATTTTTTGCAATAGGGCTGGTGTTGGACAATGGCAAACTAATGCTCCCGAAACCATTCAATCGTCTGTCGCAAGCCCTGTTCTGGCGTCACTTGGGGTTGCCAGCCCAAGAGTTTTTTTGCCAGCGTGATGTCGGGTTGCCGCTTATGGGGGTCGTCGCCGATTTGCGCGTTGGGCTTCAGGGTGATCGCGCTCTCGCTCTCGGCCAGTTTGACGATTGTTTCGGCGAGATCGCGCATCGTGGTCTCGCTCGACGGGTTGCCGATGTTCACCGGCTCGTGATAATCCGCGTGCATCAACCGGTAAATCCCTTCGACCAGATCGGAAACATAACAAATACTGCGCGTTTGGCGCCCCGTGCCATACACCTCCAAAGGTTCATCCGACAGTGCCCGATTGATAAAATTGGGAATGGCCCGCCCGTCGTCTTTTCGCATGCGCGGTCCGTACGTATTAAAAATTCGCACGATCCGCGTGTCGATCCCGCTCTCGCGGTGATAGGCCATCGTCATCGCCTCGGCAAATCGCTTGGCCTCGTCATACACCGCGCGCGTGCCGAGGGTATTGACATTGCCCCAATACGATTCCCGCTGTGGATGCTCCTGAGGATCCCCGTAAATCTCGGAAGTCGATGCCAAAAAAAACTTCGCCTTTTTCGCCCGCGCCACACCGAGTGCGTTGTGCGTGCCGTGCGCGCCCACCTTCAAAATGCGGATGGGATAGCGCGAAAAATCATCGGGACTGGCCGGGCTGGCAAAATGCAACACGTAATCCAACGGCCCTTTCACGGAGATGTAGTTGGTCGCGTCGTGCTCGATAAACGCAAACCCATCGCGGCCAAACAAGTGGGCGAGATTTTCCACGCGCCCGGTCAGCAAATTGTCCATCGCGATGACTTCGTGCCCCTCATCCAACAACCGGTCGCACAAATGCGACCCCAAAAACCCCGCGCCACCCGTGAGTAAAATACGCATATCGTCCCCTGCTAGACGGTTTCAATGCGACGCCCTTTCCTAGTGCGTCACAACTTAACGACGTGATCCTTGTCTCCAGCCACGGCCTTTGTGGCATTGCGCGTATCGACGATGCAGCGCGCGTGCCGGACGATCCATTCGTAATCGCAATCGCTGTGATGCGTGGCGATCACCACGCAATGGGCATTTTTCAGTCCGTTCTCATCCAACGCCACGCACTTCAACTTTAGGCCATCCACCTCGAGATGATCCACAAACGGATCGTGGTACGAAACCCGTGCGCCCTTTTCTCGGAGCATCTCCAAAATATCCAACGCGGGCGACTCGCGGATATCGCCCACATCGGGCTTGTACGTCACGCCCAAGATCAGGATGTTCGACCCCTTCACGCTGCGCTCGCGTGCGTTGAGCGCGTCTGCGACCTTCGCCACCACATAGCCCGGCATGCTCCGCGTCACCTCGCTCGCCAATTCGATAAAGCGCGCATTGTAATCCAGCGTCTTGAGTTTCCACGCCAAGAAGTGCGGATCGACCGGGATGCAATGCCCGCCGAGCCCGGGGCCAGGATAAAACGGCATGAACCCAAACGGCTTGGTCGCGGCCGCATCGACCACCTCCCAAACATCGACTCCCAACCGGTCGCACATCAACGCCACCTCGTTGACCAAGCCGATATTCACACTGCGAAACGTATTTTCCAGCAACTTGGTCATTTCCGCGGCTTGCGTGGAAGACACCGGCACCACCTCGCCGATCAACTGTCGGTAAAAATGCGCGCCGATTTTTTTGCACGCAGGCGCGATCCCCCCCACTACTTTGGGCGTGTTGGTGATGGTGTAAAGCCGGTTGCCCGGATCCACGCGCTCCGGGGAAAATACGAGAAAAAAGTCCTCCCCCACCTTCAACCCGCTCTCTTCGAGCAATGGCAAGACCAGTTCCCGAGTCGTGCCCGGATAGGTCGTACTCTCCAAAATCACCAGTTGCCCGCAACGCAACCGGTCTTTGATTGAACCGCAGGCTTGGGCGATGAATGAGACATCCGGATCGCGCGTTTTGTTCAACGGCGTGGGCACGCACACCACCACCACGTCGGCTTCGCCGATCACATCGCAGGCCTGCGTCGCGGTTAATTTGCCCACCGCGGTAAGACCCGCCACCTCAAATTCCGACACCCCCGGCACATCCGACTTGCCCGCCAACACCAGCTCCACCTTGCGCGCCGAGGTATCGATCCCGGTCACGGGAAACCCCGCCTTGCCCAGTGCCACGGCCAGAGACAACCCCACGTAGCCCAACCCCATCACCGCCACCCGAGCCTCGCGCGCTGTGATCTTTTGTTTTAGCACCTGCAAATGGCCGCGTTCAGGAGTTGCTCCCCCCGCTATCACAGGCTCTCGTTTGTCCGCCATTACACGCCCTCCTGCGCGATCATCCGCATCAGCAACGCCTTTTGAATGTGCATGCGATTTTCCGCTTGCTCCACGGCAATGCACCGGTCACTCGCCATGACGTCAGCCGTCACTTCATAGCCCTTGTGTGCGGGCAAGCAGTGCATCACATAAGCGTCGGTTTTCTTCAGCAAATCGCCGTTGATCTGATAGGGCGCGAACACCTGCACGCGCCGCTCTTTCTCGGCTGCAAATTTCGGATTGTCGAAAAATTCCATGTCGATCCACGTATCCGTATAGACAAAATCCGCATCGGCAACGCGGAGATCGCACGTCTGTTCAAACAGCCCGGTGGCACGCGCGGTCGCGACGAGTTCGGGATCTTCAGACGGCGCGTTGACCTCAGGCGTCACGGCGGTTATCCGCATTCCGGCTTTTGTACACGCGACCACCAGCGAATTGCACACATTGTTCCACATGCCCACATAGACCAGGTGGACGCCCTCGAATGTGCCTCGCACCTCCAAAATCGACATCAGATCGCCCAACGCCTGACAGGGGTGATACCGGTCGCAACAGCCGTTGATCACGGGCACTTCAGAACCCGCACTCAGGCAAAGCAAATCCTCGTGCTTGAGCATGCGCGCCGCAATCACATCCGCGTATCGGGACAACACCTGCGCTTCGTCGCGCAAATCCGCCAGGGCAAAATTCGTCTCCAGCCAATTCAAAAACACCGCTTGCCCGCCCAGTTGGCGCATGCCCACCTCAAAAGACATGCGCGTGCGCGTAGAGGTCTTCTGAAACAACATCGCCAGCGTTTGCCCGTTCAGCCTACCCGCGTAGTGTTCGGGATTTTTTTTGATCGCCAACCCCAGTTCCACCGTGCTCAAAATATCCTCTGCGGACCACGTTTTTAAGGTTAAAAGATCCATAATCCTCCCTCACAATTGTTCGCGCACGACCGATAGCAGCCGCGCTCGCGCCTCATCCACAGGCCCTTCGATGCGGCATCCCGATGCGCGCATGTGCCCCCCGCCATCGAAGTGTCGGGCGATGCGGTTGACATCCACCTTGCCCCGCGACCGCAAACTCACCCGATGTTGCCCCGGCTCGTATTCCTTAAAAAACAACGCGACTTCAACGCCGTCTATCGCCAGCGCGTGATCCACCACCCCGTCCAAGTCGCCATCCATCATCATGGTTTTGTGATCCACGTACAACGCGCCGACCCGTCCATTTTCGCACAAGGTCAGGTTCGACAGCGCGAACCCCAGGGTTTTCGCGGTCTCGTAGGTCTGATGCAAAAACAAATCCTCGGCGATCTGCTGCGGGTCCGCGCCGAGGTCGACGAGTTGGGCGGCCACGCGGAGCGCGCGTTCTGGATGCGAATGCTTGAACAACTTCGTATCAAACGCGATTCCGGCGTACAAACAGGTGGCGATCTCGGGCGTGAACCCGGTACCCGATGCGCGGATGAGCAAATAGATCAACTCGCTCGCCGCACTGGCATCGACATCGATCACGCGCACATCGCCCGCCTCGTCCTCGCCCAAGTGATGATCGATCACCAGCGTTTGGGTCGCAGGCCCAATCAGCTCCGCCACATCGCCAACGCGCTCTTTGGACGGGGTGGGCGCATCTATCACCACGAGGCGTTGCACGGGCGAATCATCATCCCACGCGACGCGCAACGCGACGCGCTCGTACCCCGGCAAAAACCGAAACTTGCGATCCAGCGTTTCATCCGCCACCAAAATCCGGTGCTCCCGATCTCGTTGCGTCAACCAATGGCTCAACCCCAACACCGCGCCCAAGCCATCGCCATCTGCATGCACATGCGTCGTCAGGACGAGGTCATCGCCCGATAGCAAAAAATTTAGAGCCGGTTGAAAGTCCATAGCGAATCAATACTCTGTAAATTAAATAATTATGGATTTCAATTTTTCAAGAGCGTGCCGGGCGTGATGCCGTACGTCAATTAAGCCATCGCCCAACATGCCATCTCAAAACCCCATCAACGAAAGCCATCACGCACAGCGCGCAAGTCCGTCTCGCAACCTAGGTTCATTAGGCAACCCACTTTGCAGGCTGTCTCATGTCGTCCTGCTACAAAAGCGCTTTGCGCTGTGCCTAGCCCCTCGGCGCATGAGAGCGGCATTTTTTGCCTACTTTTTTTTGCTGTTGAAAAAAAGTAGGTCGCCGAAGGCATCGAAGGCAACCCACGATGCTGCAGGACCAAAGTTGTTAGAAAAGCGAGCGATGTCGGTGCTGAGTTGTGCGTATCAAAATTGAGAATCACTTAATTTACAGAGTAATAAATGGTTGTTTTTTTTCTGACCGATACAAATAGTTAGAAGCCATCTAAAAACTCGGCCCGCCATTGAGAGAGGCGCAAAAACATTCGCTTTTCGCAGGTCAAAACCATACCTATCGCAAAAGTAGGACGCCTTTATTCCCCCCGTGTATCTTCGGACAGGCACAGGGGCCTGTCCCTACGATTGCGACTGCTTCTCACCTCTCCCGTCTCCCGTCTTACTTCTCGCCCGGATTGGGCGGCAGGTTCGTTGCGGTTCGTCTATTCGCCGATTCGCCGATTTCTGCGTTGCTCCAAAATCTGCGACTTATCGGCTGCCAAACGCTTCAAGACCTGCTCATTGGCGCGTTCGCGCTGTACCAAAATTTGCTGTCGCCGCTGTTGAGCGCTGTGAATCGCGTAAAAAAGACTCACCCGTTTGCGCGTTGTTTGCAACGCCTGTAAATCCCGCTGATCCCGATCCGCCAGCCGAGACAAATACCGCACGCGCTGGGCGGCATCGGCAAATGACCGCGCGGAAAACAACATCGCCAGGATGCCCCGATGCTCCATTTTATATCTTTCGCGCACGCGCCGCGCCATCTCGCGCTCGCCCGTTTTGAGTTGGTCTTGGGCCCGCCGAAGGCGTTGCTCTGTGCTCCCGATCTGTTGCGCGAGTTCCCGAGATGTGCTCTGCACCACGCGCAACCCCTCTTTGACCTGCGCCATCTCGCGCTCGATGTGTTCCAGCCTCTCCTCTTGAGACGCCGGACGCGCCCGCTGCAAATGTCTGTCCTCGGCCGCTATGCGCGCTTTCAAACTGTCCAGTGCGGCTCGCTCTGCCTGTTGCCGCGCCTCCAACTCACTCGTCGTCTGCGCCATCGCACTGGTCGATCCGGCGATCAAAAGGGCGATCGCGCAGATTGTACGCGTTGCGTTTTGCATTTTGACCCTACTTTCTCAACGATCCCCAACTGCCTATCACGCCGAGCACCGCGCCTATGACCACCAACGCGCATCCCATCTCAACCGATGGTCGCACCGCCAACTCCGGCACGCGAACCGTCCACCAAGACGCGACATAAGACAACATCGCAGACGCCGCCAACCCGCCTGCCACGCCTTGGATCGCGCCGCCGATCCAAAAGGGCATCCGCACCGTCGCCTCTGTCGCGCCGACCAACCGCATAATCTCAATGGCATCGCGTTGCGCGAGCGCCATCGACTTGGTCGTATTGCCCACGGCGAACGCGCACGCCAAACACAGCGCGCTGCCGAGCACGATGCCAACTCCGATGATCACTTGCACAAATCGCGCCAGCGCATCCACCCACAGATCGCCCACGTTGACCCCTTCTACGATTTCGCGATCGCTTACCGCCATTGCAACGGCCCGAGCGCGGCGCGGCATATCCGGCCCGGGGGCGATGCGAACCTTAAGCGAAGCGGGCAGGGGATTGCGCGAGAGCGCGTCGACCATCGCCGAACCGAACAAGGCGCGAAATTCTCGAGCCGCCGCGCTTTGATCCACATACGCGACCCCGGCCACTTCGGACATGCCTTGCAAGGCGCGCTCGAGTGCGAACACGCGCTGTTGTGAAACGCCATCTCGAAAATAAACCTCTATCTCCACCTGTTCGCGCAGTCGGTCGACCAAGGCGTGCGCGCCCACGATCACCTGCCCAAACCAGCCCAGTACCAGCAGGGATACCCCGATCGTCGCCACGGCAATCACGCCTGCGATTCGCGTGCGCGCAATGCCTCGCAATGCCTCGCGCAACACCAAAAAAAAATTCATGTCACGTATCCGCCCGCTCGATGTGCGACGCCCCATCCACTTGGATGATGCGCCGCGGGTATCGCGCCATCAGTTCCGCGTCTCGCGTCGCCACGATCGCGGCGATGCCCCGCGCGTGTAGCTTTGCAAAAATCGCCATCAGCCCATCCGTCGCCTCGGCATCCATGGATACGGTGGGATCGTCGATCAACAAAACCGCGGGATCGTTCGCCAAGGCCCGCGCTATCGCCACCCGTTGCAACTCGCGGCCCGACAACGCTTCGGGATACGCATCGCGTTTGTGCAACAACTCCACATCCGCCAACGCCGCCCGGGTTTTGCGCGTGATCCATCGCCGCGGAACCCCGGTCACTTCGAGCGCGAAAGCCACATTTTGGTATGCCGTGCGGTCGCGCAACAATTTGAAGTCCCGAAACACCGCGCCCACGTTCCGACGCGCCTTTGGAATGTCCGATCTGCGGAGCTGTTGCGAATCGCATCGTCCGACGATGACCGCGCCCGAACTGGGCAGGACGTCAAAAATAATCAGCCGAAATACCGCGCTCGTTTCCGCGCTCGTCGGCCCGATTAAATAGACGAACTCGCCCGCCTCGATCTCGAAATCCACATCGACCAATATCGGTCTGCCCTGGTGCTCGACTTGCACATGTTGAAATTTGATCGCGCTCATGGTTTGTTTTTTAGCACAAAATGCACGCGGTCTGACAACTCGGTCGGCGGCGCGTACCCAAATCCGCCATACGCCCCGAGCATCTCAAAAGGCGACGCCGCGATGATTTCCTCGATCTGCGCCAAGGAATAAATGCGCTG
This sequence comes from Candidatus Latescibacterota bacterium, assembly GCA_965242535.1. Taxonomy (GTDB): domain Bacteria; phylum Latescibacterota; class UBA2968; order UBA2968; family UBA2968; genus VXRD01. The sequence continues at coordinate 513,145 of OZ251458.1, read as the reverse complement.
TCGATGCAACTCCGTCACCGTTTCATCCGCGTCTTCAAAATGAATCTCAAATCTGTTGTACTGAACCCCTTCCCGCTTCTCGTAATAACTGTGCCGCAGGTAGGAAAATCCCTCCCCGACGTCTGTGGATTGCATATTGCTGAAGTATTGCCTCGAGTTGCTCTCCGTGCAAATATCCACCACGAAAACGCCGGCGCGGGCGATGGTGCGATGCACTTCTTCAAATGCCCGTTGCACCAAGTCAGGCGAGGTCAAATAGTTGATGCTATCGTACAAACACAACGCCACATCGCAAGCCGGCAGATCGCCCAACTCGAGCAAATTGCGGTGAAAAAACCGGATGGGATACCGCGCCTTACGCGCCTTCTGCACGGCCACGCCCATCATCTCCTTGCACCCATCCGCGCCGAGGACATCGACCCCTCGGCGATGGAGTTCCATCGCCAAACTGCCAGTGCCGCAAGCCAAATCCAACACCCGGCGGGGCGCGACATCGTGCCGTGCGAGCAACGACAACACATAGCGCGCCCAGTGTACGTAATCCACATGCCGCATCACGTAGTCGTAAATGGTCGCCAAGCGGGTATAAGGCGTCGCGGTGGTCTTGGAATTTGCCATAAATGAAAAACGGCCAGCCTATGCCGGCCTGTGCCTTTCTGTTTTGGATGCTGCGATCAAAAAAACTCGGGGGCACGCGCTTCGTCTCGCACGATGCGATAAAAATTCGGCGCCTGCTTGCGCGACACATTGCCCCGTGGCAACGCGGTCACGTCAAACTCCAACAGGCGGTCGGAAAACGCGATGCACACCCGTTGCCCAACGTGCAAAACGCGACTCGGCTTGGCCCGTTGCCCATCCACGGTCACGATCCCATTCTCGCACGCCCGCTTGCCCTCTGACCGCCGCCGCACCAGACAACACGTAGTTAAATAGACGTCCAATCTCACTTCGGACCTCGCATCCAATATTGCGATCACGCGCTCGGGCTATTCTGACCGTTATGCCCATTGAAAAATTTATCGAGCTTCTCCAGGGCATCTCTGTCGTCTGCAAACATTTGGGCAATGCCTTGACGCAATTGTTGACGCTCTTCTTGGCGTCCTTCTTGGCGTCCTTCTTGGCGTCCTTCTTGGCGTCCTTCTTGGCGCAATCTTTCAGCCCTATACTCGCGCCGATTACACATCCAATCATAAACGTACATGACCATTTCTCCTGTGGTGATAAAAGTAAATATGCCAAACCCCACAAAACCAATGCAATCACTCCACCCTTGGCTTGACGCATAGCGAATGAGCCATTCGTTAAAACGCTGTTGGTAAGGTTGCAAATAGGGGAAATAGGGCAACAGATTAAAAGGATTCCACCCGCATTTACAACAGCCGAGCACCAACGCAATGACGGCAAACGCATTGACAACCCATAGACGCCATGCCTGAACGGCCTCTTTGATCTTTTCCGATTTTATCCTCGAGATTAAATCCTCTCGTTTTACCACAACTTACCACCTTGTATCTTCGGACAGGCACGGGGGCCTGTCCCTACGATTGCGATTGTCTCTCCCGTCTCCCGTCTCCCGTCTCCCGTCTCCCGTCTCCCGTCTCCCGTCTCCCGTCTCCCGTCTCCCGTCTCCCGTCTCCCGTCTCCCGTCTCCCGTCTCCCGTCTCCCGTCTCCCGTCTCCCGTCTCCCGTCTCCCGTCTCCCGTCTCCCGTCTCCCGTCTCCCGTCTCCCGTCTCCCGTCTCCCGTCTCCCGTCTCCCGTCTCCCGTCTCCCGTCTCCCGTCTCCCGTCTCCCGTCTCCCGTCTCCCGTCTCCCGTCTCCCGTCTCCCGTCTCCCGTCTCCCGTCTCCCGTCTCCCCAAAACATAATCTGGCCTAACGCGCCATCGCGATAAATCACGCGCTCGGTTTGAAGATTCGGCACCTAAGAGGATAAAATCTATTCCAACCGCACATCCACGTACAACTTCTTTCGCGTCTCCGCCAACTTTTCGCGGAACAACGCCTGCAAACGCTCTTCCTTGGCGATCTCTTCCAACGCGCTGATATCGTCATTGATGCGAAACAGATTCCACCCGCCTTCCACTTTCACCGGCAAACTCACCTCGCCCGGCTTGAGTGCGCGCACCACATCTGCGTATTCGGGGGGCAGATTGGCCTTGGGAAAACTCCCCAAAAATCCGCCGCGAGACCCGGTCTGTTCAAAATCGGACTCTGCGCGTGCGAGTTCGGCAAAATCGGCCCCGTCTTGAATCTGTTGGTACAACGCCATGGCTTTGCGCTGTGCGGCTTCTTCGTCCGCGGGCAACAAAAACAAGATGTGGCGCGCCCGCACCTGATCGCCCGCGATCTCGTCCACGCGGATAATGTGAAAGCCAAATTTCGATTGCACGAGGTCGCTCACCTCGCCCACTTTGAGGCCAAATGCCACTTCCTCAAATGCCGTCACCATGGTGCCCCGCCCAAAAAAGCCCAAATCCCCACCTTGAGACGCGCTGCCCGGATCTTGTGAAAATTCCTTTGCCAGCGCGGCGAAATCCTCACCTGCCCGAATGCGTTCCAACACCGCCTCTGCCTGCGGACGAATTTTGTCCTGCTGTTCAGCGGATGCGGTCGGTTCGACAAAAATATGACTAAGGGACACGACGGCGGACTCGCCGCGTCGGTATTTCTCTTGAAACGCCTTCACGTCCCGAGGCGACACGCTCACCTGCTGCGCGAGCATCTCGTGCATGCTGCGTTCCAAATACTGATCGCGAAATTGCTCCCTAAATTCGTCCCGCACCTGCCGCTCGGTCAATCCCTGGTTTTTCAACTCTTCGGCAAACGCCGCCGCGCCGAATTCCTCTTTGAACTGGCGAATCTGCGCCCGCACCATTTCTTCCACGCGATCGTCATCCACCTCAATGCTGTCTTCCCGCGCCTTGGCCAGCAACAATTTGCGCTGAATTTCATTCTCTAACACTTTGTTGAACATGTCTTCGAGCTCGGCATGTGGCATGGTACGCACGTCGATCCCCTGACCGATCAACGCCATTCGCAATTTGTTCTCCACATCCGATTGCAACACGATCTCGTCATCCACCACCGCCACGATTTTGTCCAACAACACGGGCTCTGCCCGCGCAGTGCCGGCGAGTGCGATGATGCCGATGAGCAGAAATGCGGTTTTCATGAAAAGCTCCAGTGAGTCAGCTGTCAGTTGTCAGTCCTCTCCGCCTCCATCAACCGTAGGGACAGGCCCCCGTGCCTGTCCTTGCATTCCGCAGGTGAGAAGGGAGAGGGCAATCCCCCACTATTCGATCTGCTCCAAATCCATTGACCACGCCATCCGTTCCTTGAGATCGGCCAGCAATTTCGTCCGTTGCTCGCGCCTTCGCTCGGTTAGAACGCGCAGTTGAATCTCGCCGCGCACCTCGGACAACTCGCGGATGGAACCCGCTTCGCGCCGATCGATGACCTCGATGATGTGGTGGCCCAACTCGGTCAAAACGCGCACTCGATGCCCCAATTTGGCGTTCTGACATGCGGACCAGAAAGCGGGACTGACCCTATCCTCGGTAAAATATCCCAAATCGCCGCCCTTTGTAGCCGACCGATCGATGGAAATTTCGCCAGCCAGTTGCCCGAAAAACGCGCCCTTTTGCAATCGCTCCCACGCCCGATTCAGCGCGTTTTCATCTTTTACGACGATGTGCCGCACCCTCAATTCGGGCTTTTCGCGCTCAAAATCCGCTCGATGCGTTTCGTAATGGTCGCGAATTTCGGCCGCTAAGACGTCGGCATCGCGGGCGTATATGCGCGCCATCAACTCGCCCGCCAACAACTGCCGCACCGCGCGGTCGATGCGATCCGCCACTTCGGGATCGCCATCGAGCTTTTGGCGCAATGCCTCTCGGTAGAGCAGTTCTTCCTCGACCCAATTTTCGACCAACCCGCGTTTTTCCGCAACCGACAACTTGCCGGCATACGAGGGGGGAATCCGCCGCTCCAATGCCTCGCGGGTCAGGTAGCTTTCCTCCACCTGTGCCACCACAGTGCCTTTTGGCGGCACCTCGCATCCCCAAAAGACGATCAGACCAATCAGGCCGATTTTCAAACATCCCGCCCGGTTCAAAACGCGCTCTCCTGCGGAGGTCATGGGTCTAACTATCCAAAAAAACGAAAGTTCCGCATCCACCCAGCCACAAGCGGTCCGCGGTCGATCCAACCCGCGAAAGATACGAGAAGCAGCCGTCGGGGATCCCTTCCCGTCCAACCGCTCATCGACGCGATCAATTTAAGTCTTAAAGCCGCATTTGGCAAGGGATAGACCGCAACCGAGGGATGGGAGTTACGGGGCGGTGATAAGGCTCTGCAACACATTTTTCGCCGATTCCAAGCGCGACTGGGGTCCCTTGCCGATCAGCGCGACCTCGATCTTTGGCGGGTCGCCCAGTGCAAATTGCAGGGGCAGGGGCGATTGCGTCACCATCTGTTCGATCTCTTGTCGCGTCAGCATCTTTTCTGGGGACAGGGTCATCGTCATCACCTCGCCGATGTGCAACTGCGACAACCCGAGTTGGCGCGCCGAAATTTTGACCTGTAAAACGTCCAACAACGCGGCGGTGGGTTCGGGCAAGGGGCCGAAGCGATCCGCGAGTTCTTCTTCGATAGCCAACACCTCCACGGTTTGCCGCATCTCGCCCAGCCGCTGGTAAAACTGCATCTTTTGATCCGCATCCGGAATATAATCGTTTGGAATGTACGACGAGACCGATACCTGCACCTCGGGCTCGACTGCGGGTTCGGTCTCATCGCCCTTGATCTGCCGTACGGCCTCGTCCAACAAGCGCGTGTACAAATCGAATCCCACAGCCGCAATATGCCCGTGCTGTTGCGCCCCCAAGACATTGCCCGCGCCGCGAATTTCCATATCGCGCATGGAAATGTGAAACCCGGATCCCAAATCCGAAAACTCCTCGATGGCGCGCAACCGCCGGCCAGCCGCTTTTTTGAGGGCTTGGCGCGATGGCACGAACAAATACGCATACGCCCGCTTATTCGACCGGCCGACCCGGCCGCGCAACTGGTACAACTGCGCCAAGCCCAAGCGATCCGCGCGGTTCACGATCAGCGTATTCACATTGGGAATGTCCAACCCGGACTCCACGATCATGGTCGAGACCAGAACGTCGTACTTGTGATCGAAAAAATCCAGCATCACCTTTTCGAGTTGTCGCTCGGGCATTTGCCCATGCCCCATCCCCAAACGCACTTCGGGCACTAGGCGATGGAGAAAGTCCACCATCGCAGGCATGGACTGAATGCGATTGTGGACGAAGTAGATCTGCCCGCCGCGATCCACTTCTCGCAAAATCGCCTCGGCGATGCGCTCCTCTTCAAATGCCAGCACTTCGGTCTGAATGGGCAAGCGATCTTTGGGCGGGGTTTGAATGACCGACATATCGCGCGCGCCCATCAGCGACATGTGCAAGGTGCGCGGAATCGGCGTGGCGGTAAGCGTCAACACATCCACCAACCGCCGCATTTCTTTCAATCGCTCTTTGTGCCGCACGCCAAATCGGTGTTCTTCGTCTATGACCAAAAGCCCCAAGGACTTAAACTGGACGTCCTTCGACAACAACCGATGCGTCCCCACCACGATATCCACGCCGCCGTTTTTCAGCCGCTCGAGGGTGCGCCGTTGCTCGGCCCGCGTGCGGAACCGGCTCAAGACGGCCACGTGGATTGGAAATTCCGCAAACCGCTCGGAAAACGTGCGAAAGTGTTGTTGCGCCAAAATGGTCGTGGGCGCCAACACCGCCACTTGCCCGCCGTCTAAAATCGCCTTGAATGCCCCGCGAATCGCCACTTCTGTCTTGCCGTATCCCACGTCGCCACAAATCAATCGATCCATCGCGGATCGCGATTCCATGTCTCGGCGCACGGCCTCTATCGCCGTTTGTTGATCCCGGGTTTCGCTAAAGGGAAACGATGCTTCCAACGCCTTCATCTCCGCGCCATCGGGCGAAAATGCCGTGCCCGGTCGCGCCTTGCGTTCGGCGTACAAAGCCACGAGTTCTGCCGCCATTTTGAAAATGGCTTTGCGCGTCCGCTCCTTCAATCGCTCCCATGCCACCGTGCCCAATTTGCTCAACACGGGCGCTACGCCATCTCGCCCGGAATACTTCTGCACGCGGCTCATCTGATCCACCGGCACAAAAACCCGATCTCCATCCCGATAGCCAAGGGCGAGACAATCGCTGGCCAAGCGGCCCATCTCGATGCGCTCTACGCCTTCAAACCGCCCGATGCCGTGGTCCACATGCACGACAAAATCGCCGCGCTGAAGGGCGGCCACCGTCTTGATCGGCGACGCATCTCGAAAGCGGCGATACCGCCGTCTGCGCCGCACGCGGCTGTAAATTTCATGGTCGTTGACCAAAAAGACCTTGCCGGGGCCGTACGCGAATCCGGCTTGCAACGCGCCTACGTAAATCGAGATCGCATCGGCGTTGTCTTCCAAAATTTCCTCCAAGCGCGCTTGCTGTCCCGCGCTCTCGCAAAGTATGACGACCTCGTACCCGTCCAGCCAATACTTTCGCAAATCCCCTTTCAACACGGGCACATGGCCTTCGTAGTGTTGCCCGCTCTGCCCGCTAAAATCCACCGCATCTTCAGACGCGCCGCCCAGGGCGCGATTCAACACGCGGGGCATGCGTTCCAACTGGCGAAGCACGTCCTTTGGCTTGCGGAGCACATACCGCGCTGGCAAGGGTTCTGTTTCGCCTCGTCGCTTCTTTTTTCGCCGCGCGAGTTGTTCGCACGCGGCCCATGCACCATCCGCTGCACCTGCGATGCCATCGGGGTCGTCCAAGACGGCCCAGCACCCTTCGGGCACGTAATCCAACAAACCCGTGCGCTCGCCATACAATGCGCCGAGGTAGTGTTCCCATCCTTCAAAAACCCCTTCGCGTTCCAGCATCTCCCGCACGGTGGGCAATTCAATGCCCAAATCGCGCTCTGTTTTCTCCAGATTCTCCAAATAGATATCCGCCATCGTCAGCGGGAGTACACTTTCGCGGCAAGGCAAAATCCGCACGTCCTCCAAGCGCGCCACGGACCGTTGCGTACCCAGATCAAACGCTCGGATCGACGACACCTCGTCGCCCCAAAACTCCAGCCGAACCGGATGCGCGTTGCCAAACGAACACACATCCAAAATGCCCCCGCGCATGCCAAATTGCCCCACGCCCTCCACAGTGGTCACGCGCTCGTATCCGATTTCCGTTAGATGATCCGCCAATTCCAAAGGCGAGATCTCCCTATCCGTCCGAATCGCCTTCACGCTCAAGTCAAACAGATCCGGGGGCAAGGTGTGGCCCATCAAGGCTTCAATCGGTGCGACCACGATGCCACCCACTCCCCGGTGCAACTGATCCAATGCCTCCATCCGCAGTCCCACCACGTCCAAATGCGGCGAACGCCCATCCCAATGCGCCACATCCCAGCTCGGGAAATATCCCACATCTGCTACCAATCGCTCCAAATCATTTCGCAATGCCTCGGCGCGATCCTCGTCCGCGCACACGACCACCACCGGGCCGGGCACGGTCTCTTCGATCCAAGCGATGGCAAACGCCGACAGGGACCCCGCGCCGCCGCGCATGGTCGCCACCTGCTCCCCGGATTCCAACTTTCGCGCCAAGTCCCTAAACGGCGGCGAATTTTTCATGCGATCGTACAATCTTTCGACAGACATAACTCCCTTTGGCCTCGGCGATCAAATGCGACCACAGACCTCTCGAGGCGCGCCCTTTGCGCGGTCGCCCGTGCGGTGGTTGCCATTTCGCAGTACATACCAAAAAGCCCGACACAAGTGATTGCGTCGAGCTTTTCGGTTGATGGCGGGGCAGACGGGACTCGAACCCGCGACCACTGGCGTGACAGGCCAGTACTCTAACCAAACTGAGCTACTACCCCAAATTTCGATTTTATTCGTCAAACGATTCGAGACATATCTTCCCGAAGTGCCGAGAATTTAACAAGGTGTCTATTCAGTGTCAAGCAAATTTATTTTTAGGAGGGGAGACGGGAGACGGGAGACGGGAGACGGGAGAGGTGAAAGGCGAAAGGCGAAAGGCGAAAGGCGAAAGGCGAAAGGCGAAAGGCGAAAGGCGGGAGACGGGAGAGGGCCGCCAGGCAACCATCACCGGTAGGGACAGGCCCCTGTGCCTGTCCGAAGATATAAGGCGGGGAGACGGGAGAGGGAAGACGGGAGAGGTCCTCCCTGCCCCATCACCGGTAGGGACAGGCCCCTGTGCCTGTCCGAAGATACAAGAAAAAAAAAGACCGTTGCCACGCAGTTGCCTTTTACCAGCCCTGTAACAAAATGAGGTCCAGTTCGTCGCCAGCTTTTACGTGTGCTAATTCGGCATCGACCGCGAATAAGCTGTTTGCGCGGGCCATTGAAAATAGATCCGCCGAGCCGTGGTGCCCCACCCATGTGCTTTTCCACGCGCCGTTTTTGTCCTGAACGCTGTGCGCGGGCACGAATTGTTTTCGCCCGGGCGTTTGTCGAAAATCGGCAGTGAGCGCGGTGCGGACTACGGGGAGATGGACATCCGCCAATCCCTGCATTTTTCTGATCGCGGGGCGCATGAGCAATTCCAAGCCCACGACAGAAGACACCGGATTGCCCGGCAATCCATAGACCTGCTTGGCGCCTTTGACGCCGAATGTCAGGGGTTTGCCGGGCTTCATGCGAATGCGGTCGAACAATACCTCGACGCCCAAATCCCGCATGCCGTCTTGTACCCGATCGTAATCCCCTGCGGAAACGCCGCCCGAAAGTGCGACCACATCGCAGGTCTCGAGCCCCTCGCCGATGGTCTGGATCAGCGCCTCGACATCGTCTTCCACGATGCCCAAATAACGCGCGCGCGCGCCTGCCCGCGAGACCTGCGCCACCATCGAATACCCATTGCTGTTCCGAATCTGCCCGGGCTCGGGTTTGTGCTGCGGTTCGACCACCTCGCTGCCCGTCGCCACAACGCCCACCACGGGCTGGCGATAGACCTCGATATCGACCTGGCCCACGGCGGCGAGAATGCCCACTTCGGGCGGCCGTATGGGCGCGTTGGCCCGCAAGACCACCTGATCGATCCGCACATCGTCGCCGAGCCGGGCGATGTTCCGCCCGGTTTCCGTGGCGGACAGCACCCGCACCTTCTCGGGATCCGCATCCGCTTCGGTATCCTCCACCATCGCCACGGTATCGGCGCCATCGGGCATTGGCGCGCCCGTCATAATCCGAGACGCCTGTCCACTCTCCACGCGCTTTTGCGGCACATGGCCCGCGGGAATCTCCTCGATCACCTCGAGCGCGACCGGCACCTTTGGCGACGCCGATGCGATATCCGCGCCCCGAAGCGCGTACCCATCCATCAGGGCTTTGTCAAAGGGCGGCATGTCGATATCGGAACGCACGTCTTCTGCGAGCACGCGCCCCAACACATCGCCCAACCCGACGCGGATCGCGTCGATAGTCCGCGTGTTTTCCAATACAATGCGAATGGCATCGTCCATTTCAATCATCGCGCTCTCCTCGTTTTGATCGCCCAACGCGCACAATATACGCAAATAGGCCGAAGCACCTGCGACTTTTTTGTTGAATTTTTGGCGTAGTATGTCGATATTCGTCCGACATACTAGGCAAAAAATGACAATATTTTTCCCCGAAATGCGATGATAGAATTTATTAGGCGACAAATTCCGCACGAAGAATTCGACTATCTGGCCCTTTTGGATTGCTTGAAATCCTATGCCCACCCGCGCGATAAAATCACCGACTTGCTACGAAAGGGGGCGATCATTCGCGTGAAAAAGGGGTTGTACGTCTTTGGCGATCTGTATGCACGCGGCCCCTATGCGAGGGAAGTGCTCGCCAATTTGATCTACGGGCCTTCTTATATTTCTATGGACTACGCCCTGGATTACTACGGTCTGATTCCCGAACGGGTCGAGACGATCACGTCGGTTACGTGTGGGAATAACAGGGCATTTTCGACTCCCGTGGGAAAATTTACCTACCGCGAAGTGCCCTTGCTGGCCTATCGGACCGGGGTACACCGCGTCGAATCGGCATCCAATCGCGCCTTTTTGATGGCGACGCCGGAAAAAGCACTCGCCGATAAAGTGCGTAACCAGCGCGGGCATGCCATTCGGTCACAGCGAGAGATGAGGGTCTATTTGTTCGAAGACCTGCGTATTGACGAAGATATGTTCTATCGCCTCGATTCAAACAAATTGCGCGAGATCGCCGCGTGCTATCGATCTCAAAAACTCCGGCTGTTGCAGACTGTCATCCATCGGCATCAGCGTTCAAAGGGCGGCGTCTATGCATGAAGCGGTGCGTCAGATGTTGGCAAAATACGATTGCCGCCGGCTCGAGGATTACGTGCGGGCACTTCGGGAAATATTGCAGGAAATCGCCTTACTCGGCCTGTGGCGCAGCAAGTTTTTTGAAAAGGCCGCTTTTTACGGGGGCACGTCGCTCCGCATTTTGCACGGCTTAGACCGGTTTTCAGAAGACCTCGACTTTTCGCTTTTAAGTCCGTCACAAAATTTCGATTTGGGCAGGTATGGCGATGCCCTGCAACGGGAGATGCGCGCCTTTGGCTTTGAGGTTTGGACCGAAACGAAAAGCAAGCGGGCTCCGAGTGCCATACAATCGGCATTTCTCAAAGCGAATACGCTCGAACAACTCTTGATCATCGAAGCGGAGAAAGACATCGTGCGCGAACTGCCCAAGGGGCAACGGGTGAAAATCAAATTGGAAGTCGATACCGATCCGCCCGGCGGATTTGAAACCGAAATCGCGTATTTGCTCAATCCCATTCCCTTTTCCGTGCGCGTTTATGCCTTGCCCGATTTGTTCGCTGGAAAAATGCACGCCTTGTTGTGCCGAAAGTGGAAACAACGGGTCAAAGGCCGCGACTGGTACGATCTCGTCTGGTATGTGGCGCGCCATCCCCAGTTGCATTTGTCCCACCTCAGACGGCGTTTGAGACAAAGCGGAGATCGGGATGTCGCAACGCCGCAAGCGTTTCGCCGAGCTTTGCACGACGCCATCGATGCCCTGGATGTCGATCGGGCAAAAAGGGATATCGAGCCATTTGTCAAAAATCCCGAAACCCTCGAAATCTGGTCTCGCCCTTTTTTTTTCGCCATTGCAGACCGCATTCAACTCGTATGAGGAGCAGGCAAAATGTCCAAAACCGCCATCATTACCGGCGCGGGCACCGGCATTGGCGCGAGCATTGCCCTGGCGTATGCCAAAGCGGGCTACGACCTCGCCCTGGTGGGTCGGCGCGTTGAACCCCTCGAGGAAATCGCGGGGCAATGCGGCGATGCCCGCGTCGAAATTCGCGCTGCCGACGTCGCGGATCCCCAAGCCATGCACGCGCTCGCCGACCAAACGGTGGATGCGTTTGGCCGCATCGACATTCTGGTGAACAACGCGGGTATCAACACGAAAAAACGCCACTTGACCGACATCTCGGACCGGGACTGGGAGCGCGTCTTGGCGATCAATCTGTCGGGCGCGTTTTACGCTTTTCGCGCCGTGTTGCCGCAGATGAAAACGCAGCGCGACGGGTCGGTCATCAACATTTCGTCGATGGCCGGCAAACGGGCGGGGATGATCAGCGGCGCGGCGTATAGCGCGTCCAAATTCGGCATGGCCGCCCTCACCCAGTCCATCAATGCCGAGTTCCGCGACCGGGGCATTCGCGCATGTTGCATTTATCCCGGCGAAGTCGATACCCCCATCTTGGCGCATCGCCCCAACCCGGTTTCGGATGCCAAACGCGCCGCGGCCCTGTTGCCCGAAGACATCGCCGCGGCCGCCGTCATGGTCGCGCAGATGCCAGACCGCGTCATCGTGGAAGAAATCACCATCTTCCCGCGCCGCATCGTTTCAAAATGAAGTGCAAAATTCGGGGCAGACAAACCCGTGCCCCATTCCGTCTATTCGCTCAAAGGATGTCAAATTGAAAACCGAAATCATCATCAATGTCGCGTCGCACGAGTCGAGAATCGCCATCCTCGAAGATGGTCGGCTCGCCGAAATTCTCGTTGAACGCGTGGAAAAAGAACGCATGGTCGGCGATATCTACCAGGGGGTCGTCACCGCTGTTTTGCCGAGCATGCAGGCCGCCTTCGTCGATATCGGGCAGGAAAAAGCGGGCTTTTTGCACATTTCAGACATGCCCGGATCGCGTGGGTCGATGGTCGAACCGGATTGGGAAATGCGCGAAGAAGTCAAATCGCGGGCAAATGGCAGACCCGTAGCATCCATTGACGAGGTGCTCAAAAAGGGCCAAGAACTCATCGTGCAGATCACCAAAGAATCCATCAACTCCAAAGGCCCGCGCGTCTGTGCCGAACCCTCTTTGGCCGGGCGGTTTATGGTGCTCGTGCCCAACGGCGGGCAAGTGGGGGTGTCGCGCAAAATCACCAACCGCAATGAAAGGCGGCGCCTGCGCGACCTCGGTTACGGTCTCAAATCCGAGGGCTATGGCCTGATCATACGCACCGAGGCGAGCGGCAAAAGCGACCGGGAACTCAGGCGCGACCTCAAGCGACTTATGACGACGTGGAAACACCTCGAAAAACGGAATCGGAAAACCCATGGCCCCAAATTGCTCTACAAGGAAATGGGCATGACCTCCGGCCTCATTCGGGATTTGTTCACCGAAGACGTCCACCGCTTGGTCGTGGATTCAAAGCGCGAATACAAGCGCGTTCAAGCCTATCTCAAGGGGGTCTCGCCCGAGTTGCGAAAGACCGTTGAATACTACGGCGACACGCGCCCGATTTTCGACGCGTTTGGCATCGAGGCAGAAATTGAAAAACTCACCCACCGCAAGGTCTGGTTCAAAGGCGGGGGGTATTTGGTCATTGATCCGACCGAGGCCCTGGTCGCCATCGATGTCAACAGCGGGCGCAGCGTGGGCAAGCGGGGCGCCAAACAGGATGAAACCGTGCTCAAAACCAATTTAGAAGCGGCCCGAGAAGTGGCCCGCCAACTGCGGTTGCGCGATATGGGCGGGCTCGTGGTCGTGGATTTTATCGACATGAACGCGGCGCGGGATCGCAAACTCGTGGAAAGTGAAATGCGCCAGGCCATTCGCCGCGACCGCTCCAAAATTCGGCACTCGCGCATCACCGAGTTCGGCCTGATGGAAATGACCCGGCAACGGGTGCGCCCCAGTTTGATGTCCACCTATTCCACGCCTTGCCCGCAATGCTATGGCACCGGGCATATCCCCAGCCGGGAAACCGTGCTCGCGTCCATCGAACGCTGGCTCAAACGGTCGCGCGCCGCGTCTCTCGAACGCCGGCTCACGGTTCAAGTCCACCCCACGCTCGGCTTTTATCTGCTGGAAAATCGCCGCGAACGCCTCAAGGCCATCCGCAAATCCACCCGCGTGTGGCTCGATGTCGAATCGGCTGAAAATTTGCGCGAAGAAGATTACCGCATCTTTTCCCGAAAGCGGAACATCGACATTACAAACGAAGTTCAAACTTGACATAACGCAATGCTTCACATAGATTTGGCACGCTTTGGCTTCCCGATCCCGGCGGGTCGGGAAGTCCGTTTGTCGAAGGGAATACAATTTTGGAGGTTTGGCATGTACGCAGTGGTCGATATCGCCGGTACCCAATACGAGGTGCGAGAGGGCGCGAACATCCGCGTGGCGCGGCTCGATGCCGAAGAGGGATCGTCCCTCACCTTGTCCGATGTGTTGCTCGTGGGGGGCGGCGATGAAATCCAAGTGGGCGCGCCCCGAGTCGAAGGGGTCGCCGTCGAAGCCCGCGTCAAAGGACATGGGCTCGCGGATAAAATCGTCGTTTTTAAGATGAAACGCCGCAAAAATTACCGGCGCAAAAAAGGGCATCGGCAGCCCTATACCGAGCTTCAGATCGAAAAAATCAAGGCGTAAGACGCCTTCTCACTTTTCCGAAGGAGATTTACCATGGCACACAAAAAAGGTGTTGGCAGTTCGAGAAATGGTCGAGACAGTCGGGGAAAACGCCTGGGTGTAAAAGCCTACGGCGGCCAAGTCATCTCTGCTGGCGCGATCATCATGCGGCAACGCGGGACGAAAATCCACCCCGGCAAAAACGTCGGCATCGGCCGAGACGATACCTTGTATTCGCTCATCGATGGCCGCGTGCAATTCGAGCACCTCGACAAAAGGCGCAAAAAGGTCAGCGTGTACGCGGCGGGGTAAAAGGCGGGAGACGCGAGTTCAGTACTCTGTAAATTAAATTATACCAAATTTTGAGACGCACAAATCAGCACCTGCATGCCTCGCTTTTCTAAAACGTTCGGTCCTAAAGCATCGCGGGTTGCCTTCGATGCCTTCGGCGACCTACTTTTTTTCAACAGCAAAAAAAAGTAGGCAAAAAATGCCGCTCTCATGCGCCGAGGGGCTAGCACAGCGCAAAGCGCTTTTGTAGTAGCACAACATGCGTTGGCCTGCAAAGTGGGTTGCAACAAAGATGTGGGTTGCGAGACGGACTTGCGCGCTGTGCGTGATGGCTTTCATTGATGGGCTTTTGGGAGGGTACGTTTGGCGATGGCTTCTTTGATGTACGGCATCATGACCGATACGCTCTTAAAAAAATTGAAATCCCGAATTATTTAATTTACAGAGTATTTAGCCACGAGTAGGATACAGCTTCTCTCTCGCCGATGATAAGGGTGGAGGATATGAACAAAATCGGGATCGTCGGTGCGGGCAATGTGGGCGCGACTGCGGCACAGCGCGTTGCCGAACGGGAATTGGCACGCGAAGTCGTGCTCCTCGACGTGGCCGAGGGCCTGCCGCAGGGCAAGGGCTTGGACATGGCGGAATCCGCGCCTGTCGAACGCTTTGACACCCGCGTAATCGGCGGCAACGATCCCGACCTGCTTGCGGGATGCGACCTCGTGGTGATCACCGCGGGCATCGCGCGCAAACCCGGCATGAGCCGCGACGACTTGCAGGCCACCAACGCGGAGATCGTCCGCACGGTCTCTCAAAACGTGCAGCGCGCAGCCCCCAACGCCATCGTCATCGTCGTCTCCAATCCGCTCGATGTCATGACCTATGTAGCATTCAAAAATACCGGCTTTCCGCCCCATCGCGTGGTCGGCATGGCCGGTATTCTCGATTCGGCGCGCTTTCGGTTTTTCATCGCCGAGGCACTCGAGGTTTCGGTCGAAGACGTCACCGCCTTTGTGCTCGGCGGACACGGCGATTCGATGCTGCCACTGCCGCGCTATTCGTCTGTCGCGGGCATCCCCCTCGCCGAATTGCTCGACGGCCCCACCATCGACGCCATTGTACAAAGGACGCGAGATGGCGGCGCGGAAATCGTCTCGCACCTCAAAACGGGCAGTGCCTACTACGCGCCCGCATCGGCTATCGCCGAAATGGTCGCCGCCATCGCCCGCGACAAAAAACGCATCTTGCCCTGTGCCGCGTACCTCACCGGGCAATACGGCATCCGCGATCTCTTTGTCGGCGTGCCGGTCAAACTCGGCGCCACGGGCGTTGAAAGCATCATCGAAATTGGCCTCACCGCAGAAGAAACCGCCGCCTTACACAAATCCGCCGCTGACATCCGCGAGAATATCGCAAAACTCGATTTGTGAACAAGCGGTCAGCCATTCGCCATTTGTAAATGCCATCTGAACCTAACCGTTGCGAACGGTCCATCCTCATTCTCGCCACGCGCAATCCGGGCAAGTGCCGGGAAATGCAAGCCATGCTCGGCGATGCCATCCGCGTGCAATCCTTAGATGCGTTTCCAAATGCGCCCGAAACGGTCGAAGACGGCAACACTTTTGAAGCCAACGCGATCAAAAAAGCCCGCGAAATTGCCGAGCACACGGGCTTGCCCGCTTTGGCCGATGACTCGGGACTGGTCGTGGATGCCTTAGACGGCGCGCCCGGCATATACTCTGCGCGTTATGCAGGGCAACATGCCACGGATGAGGACAACAACCGCAAACTCATCGCAAACCTGCGCGGCATTCCCAAAGACCGACGCACGGCGCGTTTTTGCTGTGCGATGGCCCTCGCCACCCCCGCCGGCCTCGTGCAGACCGTTCAGGCGACTTGGGAAGGGCGCGTCCTCACATCGCCTCGAGGCAACAACGGCTTTGGCTACGACCCCCTGTTTTACGTGCCCACGCACAACTGCACGTCCGCACAACTGCCCGCCGAACAGAAAAATCTCCTCAGCCACAGGGGCCAGGCCCTACGCGCCATCTCGCCCCACATCCTCGCCCTTTTCCGCACGCCCATCCCATGAGCGATTCCCATACTCCTCCACCCGGACCCAAATGGTGGTACCAGAAAACCGGGTTCGTGCTCCTCTTCATCGCCGCGTGCATCATCGCCGCCATCGTCCTCATCCTCTACATCCGCGGCATCGATCCCGTCATTGCGGAATTTTACATCTTCAACTAATTACTCCGTAAAGCAAATAATCGGGAGACGAGAGACGGGAGAGGTAAGAGGCGAGAGGCGGGAGACGGGAGACGGAAGAGGTGAGAGGCGAGAAGCCACAAAAGGCACGAGCGGGGTACAACTGGCGACAGCCAGTTCACAACACAAAAAGGTTCAAAACCACTTCTGTGCCTTCTGTGCTTTTTGTGGCTATCCAAAATGAAGTTGAAAGTACGCCACAAAAGGCACGAGCGGTACAACTGGCGATAGCTAGTTCACAACACAAAAAGGTAAAAAGCCTATTACTCTGTAAAGCAAATAATTCGGAAATTCAATTTTTCAAGAGCTTGATGGACGGGGTGCCGTACATCAAATAAGCCATCGCCAACCGTGCCCTCTCAAAAGCCCATCAACGAAAGCCATCAGGCACAGCGCGCAAGTCCGTTTCGCAACCCACATCTTTATTGCAACCCACTTTGCAGGCTAATTCATGTCGTGCGATTACAAAAGCGATTTGCGCTGTGCCTAGCCCCTCGGCGCATGAGAGCGGCATTTTTTGCCTACTTTTTTTTGCTGTTGAAAAAAAGTAGGTCGCCGAAGGCATCGAAGGCAACAAACGATGCTTTCGGACCAAACGCTTTAGAAAAGCGAGCCATGCAGGTGCTGATTTGTGCGTATAATTTTGTGCTTTTTGTGGCTATCCGATTGTGTTTTTGCGGCTCGAAAAGGAAATCCCATGCTGGACGCCGAGACGAAACGCCGGATCGATACGGCGCGCGACATTTTGGTCGGCAAGGTGCCCGATCCCAAAAGTCAGGTGGAGCAAATTACCATCGCGCTGATCTACAAGTTCATGGACGACATGGACGCGCAGAGCGAGGCGTTGGGCGGGCAACGCGGGTTTTTCGCCGGCGCGTTCGCAAACTATGGCTGGGCGAAGTTGATGCGCGGCGGCCTCGGCGGTTACGAGATGATCGAACGCTACATGAACGCCATTGCGAAAATGCCCGAGAACCCCGGCATTCCACCGTTGTTCCGCGACATTTTCAACAACGCCTTTTTGCCGTATCGAGACCCGGAGACCCTGCGCGCGTTTCTCAAGGTGATCGACGAGTTTGAATACGACCACTCCGAGCGCCTCGGCGATGCGTTTGAGTACTTGCTCTCGGTGCTCGGTTCGCAAGGCGATGCCGGGCAGTTCCGCACGCCGCGTCACATCATCGATTTCATGGTCGCCCTTCTCGATCCAAAGAAGGATGAGACCGTGCTCGATCCGGCCTGTGGCACGGCGGGATTTCTGATTTCGTCCTACAAACACATTCTCGCGGCGAACGCCGATGACCGCGGGCAAAGCACCCTCTCGCTGGACGACAAGGGGCGGCTGGCGGTCAATTTCCGCGGCTACGACATTTCGCCGGATATGGTGCGCCTGTCGCTGGTGAACCTGTATTTGCACGGGTTTGTCACGCCGCAGATTCACGAATACGACACGCTGACGAGTGAGGAGCGTTGGGCGGATCGCGCCGATGTGATTCTCGCCAATCCGCCGTTTATGTCGCCGAAGGGGGGTATCCGTCCGCACAGTCGCTTCTCGGTCAAGTCCAAGCGCAGCGAGGTGCTGTTTGTGGATTACATCGCCGAGCATCTCACGCCGACGGGACGCGCGGGGATCATCATTCCCGAGGGGATCATTTTTCAGGGTCAGAACGCCCACAAGCAGTTGCGAAAGATGCTCATCGAGGACTCTCTCATCGCCGTCGTCTCGCTGCCGGCAGGCGTGTTCCAACCCTATTCCGGCGTCAAGACGTCCATCCTGATCCTGGACAAATCCCTCGCAAAAAAGACCGACCGCATCGCCTTTTTCAAGGTGGCAAACGATGGCTTTGATTTGGGCGCGCAACGCCGCCCCATCGCCGAGAACGACCTGCCGCAAGTGCAAGCCGAACTCGCCGAATACTTGCGCTACCTGCGGACAGGCGAATCAGCAGACGCGCCCCAAGTGGCAGAACGAGGCGTGCAATACACGGCAAAGCAAGGAATAGTCGTAGGAAAAGCGCGAATCGCAGAAGGCGGGGAATACAATCTAAGCGGGGAAAGGTATCGGGAGAGTAGGCCGATAAACTCCCAATTCAAGGTTGTTGCTCTCGGCGAAGTTTGTGAAATCCGAAAAGGAACTGCGATTACCCGAAAAGAAGTTGTAGCAGGCCCGATTTCTGTAATAGCTGGGGGGCGGCAACCTTCCACTTACCACAATGAAGCCAATCGCACAGGGGAGACAATCACGGTTAGCGCATCTGGCGCGTATGCCGGGTTTGTTGCTTATTTCAACGAGCCGATATTTGCTTCCGACTGTTCAACAATTAAACCTAAAGACGAACGGCTTATCAGTGCATTCGTTTTTCACGCTCTGAAGTTCAAGCAATCAGAAATCCACGCACTTCAGGTCGGAATGGGACAACCACATGTCTATCCAAAAGATTTGTCGTCATTCCAAATTCCCCTCCCTCCGCTTGAAGTTCAGCGAGAAATCGTCGCGGAGATTGAAGGCTATCAGCGCGTCATTGATGGTGCGCGGGCAGTGGTGGAAAACTACCGACCGCATATCGCGGTTGATCCCAAGTGGCCGATGGTGGAGATTGGCGAACTTACAAAACCGCAATACGGCTTTACCGCAAGCGCGCAGGATGAAGGGGACGCTAGATTCATTCGCATCACCGACATTGCCGAGGATGGAATGCTCCGATCAGATGGAGCCAAATTTGTCACGCTGACAGAGGACTCACGGGAATTATTACTCACAAAAGGCGATATACTGGTTGCCAGAACTGGAGCGACTTACGGCAAAACAATGCTGTTTGATGAAGAATACCCAGCGGTTTTTGCCTCTTACTTAATTCGCCTTCGTTTCCCACCTAACCGCGTTCAGCCAAGCTACTACTGGGCCTTTGCTCAAAGTGACGCCTACTGGAATCAAGCCCAAGCCCTTGTCACAGGTGGCGGTCAACCCCAATTCAATGGCAATGCCCTGAAGCAAATTGAGTTTCCGATACCACCCCTCGCAACGCAACAAGCCATCGTTGCAGAGATCAAAGCGGAGCAAGCGTTGGTGGATGGCAACCGGGAATTGATCGAGCGATTCGAGGAGAAGATACGCGATGCGGTGGGAAGGGTGTGGGGGGAGGATGAGGCAAAAGGGGATAGATTATGAAAAATCAGGGTGAAAACTTTGATCTCAAAAAGCGTTTGGTTGATAAGAGCCTCGAGGCGTACATCCTCGCGCTAGAAACCATCAACCGGATTGCGATACAATATCGTCTCGAAACTTTCTGCTATCTGATTTGTAACGCTTGGGAATTGCTGTTGAAGGCAAAAATTTTGGATGACAAAGGCAAGATTGATAAGAGCGGAAGAGAAGGGCGGACGCTTTCGTTAAGGGAGTGTTTGAAGCGAGTTATGAATGAGAAAGACCCAATTCGGCGAAACATAGAGCGTATCGTTGAACTGCGCGATGAATCGGTTCATCTTGTAATCAGCCGGATTCCCCGCGAGGTGATAAGTCTCTTTCAAGCGGGCGTGATCAATTACCATAGTCGCCTGAAGGAGTGGTTCAACGTATCGCTATCGGATAGGGCCCCTGTCGGAATGATGAGTATTGTGTATGATATAGGCCCCAATCAGTGGGACATGACCGACAAGCGTCTGCGGAAACAACTCGGTCAAGATGCAACCACATTTCTTGCCAAATATTGTGCAGAGCTCAAACGAGATTTTGACCAACTTCAACACTCTAATCAATTTTCAATCGGAATTGAGTACAAACTGGTACTTACGAAAAAACCCGATGATGCGGATATAATCCTTTCGTCGGGATCAGGTGATAGCGAACCTACTCAGGTCGTAATGGTTCCCAAAGACCCCAGCGTATCACACCCCTTGCGTCAGAAAGAAGTGATTGAGCTTTTGCAAGCGGAGCAGTTGCCGATAAACCAATACGACATCCAGTGCGTCAACAAGGTATATAAGATAAAGTCCAAGCCTGAGTATTTCTATCAAGGGAAAGTCCCAGGCTCTCCCAGTCAATATAGTCAGGCATTTGTGGATTGGCTTATTGAGCAATATCGCCGAGATGAGCAGTTCTTTCTCAAAGCAAGAGAAAAGACAAAGGCTGAAAAATGAACAGTTGGAAAAGTCGCCGAGGTTGAGGCGGAACAAGCGTTGGTGGATGGCAACCGGGAATTGATCGAGCGATTCGAGGAGAAGATACGCGATGCGGTGGGAAGGGTGTGGGGGGAGGATGAGGCAAAAGGGGATAGATTATGAAAAATCAGGGTGAAAACTTTACAGACGTTGGTGGATCAGATGGAAGACCTGATTGCGAAAAAAAAAGCCTACCCGAAAGTAGGCTGATGAGTGAATCCGTCATTTGAGGACACGCTTAGAAGCCATCTAAAAACTCGGACCGCCATTGAGAGAGTCGCAAAAACATTCGCTTTTCGCAGGCCAAAACCATACATATCGCAAAAATAAGATGCCTTTATTTTTTTTTTGCAGGTCCCGATAATTTTTAGATGGCTTCTTAGAATTTCCATATCCGAGTGCCATTTACTACTCTGTAAATTAAATAATTTGAAATTTCAATCTTTTTCAAGGAGGTGCTCTCAGGCCCAAACAACACGTCCAACTCACCCCCGAAGACCGGGACACGTTGACCGCGTTGACCACCCAAGGCGATCAAAAAGCCCGCCGGTACAAACGCGCCTTGGGCTTGCTCGAACTGGACCGAGGCAAAACCTACACCCAAGTGGCTCACACCCTCGGCATGACTCATCAGACCCTTTGTACTTGGGCCAAGAAATACCACGCCCTCGGCTTGGATGGCCTCAAAGATGCCCCGCGCTCCGGACGCCCGGTGGCGATTACGGGCAAGCAACGCGCCCAAATCACCGCCTTGGCCTGTTCTGTGCCTCCACAAGGCTATGGCAAGTGGACCTTGCGGCTCTTGGCAGATCGTTGCGTTGAATTGGGTTCTTGTGACCGGCTTTCCCACACACATGTCCAGACGATTTAAAAAAAAACGACGTGAAGCCCCACTTGAATCGCACATGGTGTATCAGCCAAGTGGATGCGGCCGTTCTCGCACGCATGGAAGCCTTGCTCTAGTTGTATGAACAACCGCAGGATCCCAAATTTCCGGTCATCTGTTTTGATGAACGCCCCTGTTTTCTCATCGGACAAGTCCTCGCCCCCATTCCACTTATCAAAGGCCGAGTGGCCAAAGAACACGATGCTTATACCAAACACGGTTCATGGGCTTTGTTGGCGGCCATTGAACCGCTAACCGGCAAACGCTTGGCCGAAGTTTATCCAAGACGCACGGTGAAAGAATACCCCCACTTTTGTCAAGCCCTGACCAAGCCTGGGGGCCCCAAGCCGAGAAAATCCGCTTGGTGCAAGACAAGCTCAATACCCATACCCCCGCGGCCTTCTATCGGTTCTTACCGGCCGATGAGGCGTTGGCCCTGGCACAGAAGTTTGAGTTCTGCTCTACGCCGAAATCAGCGAGTTGGCTCAATAGGATCGAGATCGAATTTTCGGCCTTGGCGCGAGGGTGTTTGAACAGGCGCATCGCGACGAAGGCGCACCTGCGCCGGGAAGTCTTGGCCTTTTTTCAAGACCGGGCGGCCAAACGCATCCTCTTGAACTGGCAGTTCACCTTACCCAAGGCCAGAGACAAGATGAATGCCCATTATCAACGCGTTTCTCCACACAATCAAAACTTAAAATAACTTAATTTACAGAGTATTGAGCGCATTGGCCAGTTTCGTCAAATTGACGGTCGTCACTTTCATCAAAGCCAAGAGAAAGGCCGAGAGGAAGGTCACCCGGGCTTTGTGCCAAGGAAAATGCGCTTGCAGGATGGGGTACCGTTGCATAACTTGATCCGACATAGACCTGTGCTTTCCGAGAAGAGGTGAGGGTTTTTTCGGACAACTTAAATCTCACTCTTTTTCGGATTTTGCACAGGTCTTTATTTTTTTGTGTAGTATGGCTGTTGACAAAAAGTAGGCAAAAAATGCCGCTCTCATGCGCCGAGGGGCTAGCACAGCGCAAAGCACTTTTGTAAGAGAACGACATGCGTTGGCCTGCGAGGTGGGTTGCAAAATGGATGTTGGTTGCGAAACGGACTTGCGCGCTGTGCCCGATGGCTTTCGTTGATGGGGTTGTGGGATGGCATGTTGGGCGATGGCTTAATTGACGTACGGCATCCCATCCGGCACGCTCTTGAAAAAGATTGAAATTCATAATTATTTAATTTACAGAGTACTGAATTTTGCAGACGACAAAAGTTTGTGTATATTCACTATCGCTTTGTCGCACACATTTGTAGGATCAACCGAGTGGAGCGCGCGTGAAAATTTTGTTTGTAGGCGATGTGTACGGCAAGCCCGGGCGACGGGCCGCCGCGTATTGGATACCGCGACTGATCGAGCAACGCGCCGTCGATTTTTGCATCGTCAATGGCGAAAACGCCGCCGGTGGGTTTGGGATTACGGAAAAAATCGGACAAAAATTCCACAATTACGGGGCAGACGCGATCACGATGGGCGACCACGTTTGGGATCAAAAAGATTCGGTGGACTACATCCAAAAGGGCGACCGAATTTTGCGCGCGGCCAATTTTCCCAACGCGGTCAAGGGCACAGGCGCCGCGGTCTTTCAAACGCGCAATGGGGCTCCTGTCGGGGTGGTCAGCTTGATGGGGCGAACCTACATGAAAGCGAGTTTGGGATGTCCCTTCCGAACCGGGGCATCCGCCGCGGCAAAATTGCGCGCCAAAACCCCGATCGTTCTCGTGGATTTCCACGCCGAGGCGACCTCGGAAAAAATCGCGTTTGGGCACTTCATCGATGGCAAAGTCAGCGCAGTCTTGGGCACGCATACCCACGTTCAAACCGCCGATGAGGAGATTTTGCCCCATGGAACCGCGTACATCACAGACGTGGGCATGACCGGGCCGCACGATTCCGTGATCGGCTCTAAAAAGGGCCCAGCGATTTTCCGATTCATGAACCAGATGCCCGTGCGCTTCACGCCAGCCACAGGCGATATCAAATTCTGCGGGGTGTTGCTCGACATAGACGAACGCACGGGCCGCGCGCAACACATCGAGCGGTTGCGCCTCGATATGGAGGAGGAATAAGGTGGAACGCCCGCTTTCGGTATCGGAAGTCACGCAAGCCGTCAAGCAAACCCTCGAGATGCAATTCCCACCCATGTGGGTCCGCGGCGAGTTGACCTCGTTTTCGCAACCGGGGTCTGGGCATCGCTATTTCACGCTCTCGGACAGCGACAGCCAGTTGCGCTGCGTGATGTGGCGGTCGCGTCCCATCGCCGGATTTCAGCCGGAATTTGGCATGTCCGTGTTGGCGCAGGGCGAGTTGACCGTGTACGAACGGCGTGGCGAATACCAGTTCAACGTGTTCCAACTCTTTCCCGCAGGCGCGGGGCAACAGCAACTCGCCTTTGAGGCCTTGAAGCAGAAATTGGCAGGCGAGGGCCTGTTTGACGAGGGCCGCAAACGTCCCCTGCCCGAATATCCCCGCGGCATTGGGGTCGTCACGTCGCAAACCGGCGCGGCCTTTCGGGATATTTTGGACGTGTTGAACCGACGCTTTGCCGGCGTTCGAGTCGCGTTGCGGCCCGCGCGCGTGCAAGGGGAGGGCGCGCCAGAGGAAATTGCACAGGGCATTGCCGATCTCAATGCGTTTGGCGAGGTCGATGTCTTAATCGTCGGGCGCGGTGGCGGGTCCGCTGAAGATTTGGCCGCGTTTAATGACGAGCGCGTGGTGCGGGCCATCGCACATTCCGAAATACCCATCATTTCAGCGGTCGGGCACGAGATCGACACATCGCTTGCGGACCTCGCGGCGGACGTGCGCGCGCCAACGCCTTCGGCTGCCGCGGAAATTGCGGTGCGCGATGTCGTAGCGGTGCGCGAACGAGTCGGGCGGCTCACCCTGCGCGGCCGCGATGCCATGCAACGGTTGCTCGACGAAAACGCGGATCTGCTCGAATCCTACGAAGAAAGCTACGGCATGCGGCGCGTGTCCGATTTGATAGACCAACACGCGCAGCACATCGACGATTTGCACGGCGCGCTCTACGCGCTTTTGCGCCGGTCGTTGGAAAACCGATGGGCGGATTACCGCAGGCTCACGGGCAAACTCGGATCGCTCAGCCCCCTGTCCGTGCTCGCGCGCGGCTTTGGCCTCGTCCAGCGCGCAGACAGCTCGGTCGTGTCCGATGCCAGCGTCCTAACCCCCCGCGAACGCCTGTCCATCAAATTCGCAAAAGGCGAGGCGATCTGTCGGGTGGAGGACGTGAGACGCGAGGGGGAAGTTTAGCCACAGAAGCCACAGAAGCCACAGAAGCCACAGAAGCCACAAAAGGCACAAAAGACACAGAAGGCACAAAAGACACAGAAGGCACAAAAGACACAAAAGCCACGAGCGGGGTTGCTTTGCAGTTCCACCGTCCTTCAGAGAAGCCATCGCCAACCGTGCCATCCCAAAAGTCCATCAACGAAAGCCATCAGGCACAGCGCGTAAGTCCGTCTCGCAACCAACATCCATTTTGCAATCCACTTTGCAGGCTGACTCATGTCGTGCGATTACAAAAGCGATTGAACTGCTGGGGCAGTTGTACCCCGCTCGCGCTGTGCTAGCCCCTCGGCGCATGAGAGCGGCATTTTTGAACTGCTCGGGCAGTTGTACCCCGCTCGCCTACTTTTTGTTGCTGTTGAAAAAAAGTAGGTCGCCGCACGCCGTAGGCACAGGCGTAGCCAACGCATCGAAGGCAACAAACGATGCTTTAGGACCAAACGCTTTAGAAAAGCGAGCAATGTCGGTGCTGATTTATGTGTAATGTCAGTTAATCAATAACACCAGATACGGAGGCTAAGAACCATGAAAAGCGTAGAGAAACCGGAAAACCCCACATTTGAAGCGGCATTGAAGCAGTTGGAAGCCGCTGTCGAGCGGTTGGAAGAAGGCACATTGCCCTTGTCCGAAGCCCTGCAAGTGTTTGAGGAAGGGCTGACCGCATCCAATCGCTGCCGCGATTTGCTCGAAAACGCCCGGCAACGGGTCGACGTGTTGTCGCGCGACAGCGATGGGGAATTTGAGCTGAGGTCGCTCGACGTTGACGACGAAGCGTCTGGAGACGAATGAAGTCCATCGGTCTGATTTCCAACCCGACCCAGCCGGGCATGGGCGCTGCGGTCGATCAACTCGCAACGCGCATCCGAGCGCGGGGCATCGACGCGCGGATCGCCGACAATTTGCGCCCGATCTGCAAATCCGATGCGCGGTGGTTTTGCCCGGTCGATCAGTTGCCCGACCGCGCGGATCTGATCGTGGCGATGGGGGGCGATGGCACGTTGTTGCGCGCCGCCGCCGAGGTGCATCCGCACAGCACGCCGATTTTGGGGGTGAATTTGGGGCGCTTGGGGTTTTTGTCCGGCGTCGAACCCCGGGAATTGAACGACGGGTTGGATGGGTTGTTGAACGGCGATTACGCGATAGAAGAGCGAATTGCCCTGCACGCGCAAACGCGCACGCACAAGGCTTTCGCCCTCAACGAAGTCGTCATCGAACGCAGCGTCACGGCGCGGTTGGTGCAAGTGGTGATGCGCGTCGGGGACGCGCCCGTGAGTTCGTTTTACGGCAATGGGTTGATTTTGGCAACGCCCACCGGCTCTACGGGCTACTCCCTGTCCTCTGGCGGCCCGATTGTCCATCCCAATTTGTCCGTGCTCGTCGCCACGCCGATCTGCCCGCATTCCCTGTCCCTGCGCCCGATGGTGATGCCCGGGGATCAATCCGTGACCATTCGGGTGTTGGCCGAGCAATCCGATGAAATCATGCTATCCACAGACGGGCGCACGGTGTGTTCCCTCGGGGTCGGCGAGTCCGTCACGGTGCAGCGCGCCGCCGAGCCGGTGCGCTTCATCAACATGCAGGGGTTGACGTTTTACGATTTGTTGCAGCGCAAATTGGACTGGAGCCTCGACCGCCGAGATGCGTGAAGGAGTCGCGTTGTGTTGTGTCGATTGCACATCATCAACTACGCCCTGATCGACGACCTAAAAGTCGAATTTGGCAAAGGGCTGAACATCATCACCGGCGAAACCGGCGCGGGGAAGTCCATTTTGGTCGGCGCGCTAGGCCTGGTGCTCGGCATGCGGGCGAGCCCGGATGTGATCCGCACGGGCGAAAAAAAATGCACGGTCGAAGCCATTTTTGAACTGTGTGCCAACCACCCGTTGCTCGCGTTGTTGGACGCGCTCGGCATCGACGCCGATGAGGGCGAGCTGATCGTGCGCCGCGACGTGTTGGCAGAAGGCCGCAGCCGGTGCTATGCCAATGGCTTGGCGATTCCGGTGCGCGTGCTTCGGGACTTGGGCCGCGCATTGGTCGATTTGCACGGGCAACACGACCATCAATCCCTGCTCAATACGGATCGGCATCTCGATTTTTTGGACGGGTTTGGCAACTTGCAATTCGAGCGCGCACAGGTCGAAAAAATGCACGGACAGGTGACGGCATTGCAAAATCGGCTCCTCGAAAAAACCGCGGTGGCCCAACGCCAGCGCGAACGCCGCGAGTTGTTGGAATTTCAGATCGCAGAGATCCAGGCGGCACATCCAGAACCCGATGAAGACGCGCGCTTAGAACGCGAACGATCCGTGCTCTCGCATGCCGAACGCCTGATCGAGATCGCGGTTCAGATCGAGCATGTGCTCTACGAAGGCGATCAGTCCGTCGCCGATCAACTCGGCGAGGGCGCGCACCTCTTGGACGAGGCCGCGCAGATGGACGCGAGTTTGGAGCCCATCGCCGAAGAACTCAATGGCCTGCGCTACGGCGCGGAGGAATTGGCCCGCGCCTTTGGCGATTACGCCAACCGCGTGGAGCACAATCCCGAACGGCTGCTAGAAGTCGCGGATCGGTTGGAAGCCCTGAACGCGCTCAAAAAAAAGTACGGCGGCGAGCTGTCGCGGGTGATATCTTATCGCGAGAAGGCGGAAGAGGAATTGGCACTGTCCGACGAGCTCGAAGCTTCTTTGGAGGAGATTCAGGCCAAAATTGACGACGCGATACGGGCGTTTGCGGCCCGCTGTGAAAAACTCTCGAGCGGGCGGCACAAGGCCGCGGGCACATTGTCCAAAGCCATCGTCTGCGCCCTGCGCGAATTGGGCATGACAGACGTGCAATTTGACGTGCAACTCGAGCGGCGCGCGGACCCGCAGGGGTTGATCGAATGCGACGGACAGCGATTGGAAGCCGGCCCACACGGGATAGAGCGCGGCGAGTTTTTCATTTCCACAAATCCGGGGGAAGCGGTTCGGCCCTTGGTGAAAGTGGCGTCCGGCGGGGAAATTTCGCGCATTATGCTGGCGATGAAAACCGTGCTGGCGCGCACCGATTCGGTGCAAGTGCTGATTTTTGACGAAATCGACATCGGCATTTCCGGGCGCATCGCCGAGGTGGTGGGCAAAAAATTGCGCGATCTGTCATCGGCCTATCAAACCATTTCCATCACGCACTTGCCGCAAATTGCAAAAATGGCGGACCTGCATTTTTCCGTGCAAAAAGAAGTGGTCGAGCAACGCACGGTCACGCGGGTCGTCCCACTCGACGAAGAAGCGCGCGCAGGCGAACTCGCACTGATGATGGGCGGCGAAGAGATTTCCGACCTGACCCTGCAACACGCGCGGGAGATGTTGCGAGAAAAGGAACTTTCATGACCTCTTTTTTTAGTTACCATAGGAGCGCGGTATGAAACGGAACATTCCCGACGAACTGCGAGACGTCGAAGAAAAAGTGGTCTTGGGCCAGCGGCTTTCCGCCGAAGATGGCACGCGCTTGTACGAAACGCCGGACCTCAACGCCGTGGGGTATTTGGCGAATATCGCGCGCGAACGCGCCTGCGGCAATGTGGCGTGGTACGTCCGCAACCAGCACATCAACTACACCAATGTGTGCAACAAGCTGTGTCGGTTTTGCTCTTTTTACGTGAAGCCCAAAGACGAACGGGGCTATGTGCTGTCGCCCGAAGACGTCCAAAAGCGCGTGTTGCAATACATCCACCTGCCCATCTCCGAAATCCACATGGTCGCAGGCGTCAATCCCAAACTCCCCTATTCGTATTATCTCGACATCGTGCGCGCGGTCAAAGACGCGCGGCCCGACGTGGCGGTCAAAGCGTTCACCGCCATCGAATGGGTGCAAATCGCGCGCATTGCCAAAAAGCCCTTGAAAGCGGTCATGCTCGAATTAAAAGCGGCCGGCGTGTCGTCCATTCCCGGCGGCGGCGCAGAAGTGTTCAGCGACCGCGTGCAAGAGGATTTGTTTTGGACCAAGGCGGATTCCGAACAATGGCTCAACGTGGCGCGCACCGCGCACGAAGTCGGCTTGCACACCAATGCGACCATGCTGTATGGGCACATCGAAAACCCGAAAGAACGCATCGATCACCTCGTGCGATTGCGCGAATTGCAGGACGAGACCGGCGGCTTTTTGACGTATATCCCCCTGTCCTTTCACCCCGAGCGCACCGAGTTGGCGGATTTGCCCGGGCCCACGGGCATGGCGGATTTGCGCGAGATCGCCGTGGGCCGCTTGATGCTGGACAATTTCCCGCACATCAAGACCTTTTGGATTATGAATACCATCGAAATTTCGCAGGTGGCACTGTGGTATGGCGCGGACGATATCGACGGCACCATCCAAGAATACGAAATTACGCGCCGTTCCTACAGCGAGACGCGCCAAGTGCTCACGCGCAAGCAACTCGTCGCGCGCATCGTCGAAGCCGGGCGCGATCCGGTCGAGCGCGACAATCTCTACCGCGTGTTATCCACCGACCGCGAGATCAAAGGGGAGACGCCCCTTGGAATCGCAGATGCGATCCCCGTGATTTCATAACCTGAAAATCCCACTCTCTGAACTTTGGTATCCCGAAGGGGAAGCGACATGATCGACGATATTGCGGAAAAAATTCATCGCGGCGATCGCGTTTCCAACGCCGATGCCCTGCGCCTGTTTGCCCATCCCAATGTGGTCGAATTGGGCATGTTGGCCGATGGGGTTCGCCGGCGGAAATGGCCCTCGGACCGCGTGACGTACAATATCGGGCGCAACATCAATTACACGAATGTGTGCTGGGTGAAATGCGATTTCTGCGCCTTTTATCGCCCGCCCGGTTCGGACGAGGGCTACGTGGTGCCCAAAGAACGAATTTTCCAAAAAATTGACGACCTCATCGCGGTGGGCGGCAACGCGCCCAAGGGCAGCGAGATTTTGATGCAAGGCGGCTTGAATCCCAAATTGCGCGTGGATTATTACGAAGACCTCTTTTCGTCGATTCGCAAACACTATCCGCAAGTTCACCAACATTGCTTGTCCGCCACCGAGATCATTTACATCGCGCATATTTCGCGCCTGTCCCTCGAAGACTGCATTCGCCGATTGCGCGATTCCGGGTTGGATTCCATCCCGGGCGCGGGCGCCGAAATCCTCTCGGACGAGGTGCGCGACATCATCGGCTTTCGCAAAGACCGCGTCTGCGAATGGCTCGCCGTGCATCGCATTGCCCACGAATTGGGCATGCACACCTCGGCGACCATGATGTACGGGCACGTCGAGACCGTTGAACAGCGCGTCGAACACTTGGCGCACATCCGCAACTTGCAGGACGAGACCGGCGGGTTCACCGCCTTTATCGCGTGGAATTTCCAGCCGGATGACACGGCGCTCGGCGCGGACGATGCGCGGTGGAACGGCGCGAAAACGAGCGGATTTGACTACTTGCGAACCATCGCCATCTCGCGCCTGTTTTTGGACAACGTCAAAAGTTTTCAGGCCTCATGGGTGACGCAGGGCGCCAAGATCGCGCAGGTCAGCCTCAAATACGGGGTGAACGATTTCGGCAGCACGATGATGGAAGAAAACGTGGTCAGCGCGGCCGGCACGAGCCACACGGATGCGATGACGCTTCGGGAAATGCAACGCCTCATCAAAGACGCGGGATACGCGCCCATCCGGCGAAACACGCGCTACGAAATCGTAAATTAAAGGAGTCGAGATGGCTGTGCGTTTGGGCGTGGTGTCCTATCTAAATACGCGGCCCTTGGTCGAGGCGTTCCGCACGGGCGCGATAGATCACGATTTTGAATTGCACTGCGATGTGCCGTCGAAATGCGCCGAGCGATTGCACAAAGGGCAAACCGATGTGGCCCTCATTCCGGCCATCGAAATCGCGCGCAGCCGCGAAGCCTATCGGATCGTGCCCGATGTCGGCATCGCGTCACATGGCGCGGTCGGCAGCGTGTTCATCGCCCTAAACACAGAACCCGAAAAAATCGAAACGCTGGCCCTGGACAGCGGCTCGCGCACCTCTGTGGCGCTGGCGAAAATCGTCTTGGCGCGGCAATTCGGTTCGCGCCCCGAGGCGTTTTTTCACCCGCCGGATATCGACGCGATGCTCAACCGCGCCGATGCGGCCTTGTTGATCGGCGATCCCGCGCTGGAATTGCGCCGCCATCGCGTCTTGGATCTGGGCGAAATTTGGACGCGGATGACCGGCTTGCCCTTTGTCTATGCCTGTTGGACCGGGCGAGAGGGCGCGTTGACCCGAGGCGATGTCGCCAAACTCGTCGAAGCCAAGGAAAAGGGCAGGCGCGCGATTTCCCAAATCGCCGAGGACTACGCCGCGCAAACTGGCGCGATGCGGCCCGAGTTTTACGCGAATTATCTCACCCGAAATATTCGCTACGATTTGGGCGATGCCGAGCTGGAGGGGTTGAAGCGGTTTTACGCGTACAGCGCGGAACTCGGCTTGATCGACTCGGCGCCGCCGCTTCGGTTCTACGGCTGAAAGGGGATTTTGCGATGGCGAAAAACCGCGAAAAATCGATTCGCGTAGGGGTTGTCGGCGTGGGGCGCGGGCGATCCTTTATGCGTGTGGCAAGGGCCACGGGCATGGAACTGGTGGCGATTTGCGATACGTGGGAAGCGCGCTTAGCCCACGAGGGCAATGCGTTGGGGGTAGCGACCTACGCGGATTACCGCGCATTTTTGGAATGCGAAATGGACGCGGTGGTGCTCGCCAACTACTTTCACGAACACGCGCCCTTTGCCATCGAGGCGTTGAACGCGGGCAAACACGTCATGAGCGAAACCGCGGCCTGCCACACCTTGGGCGAAGGCGTGGCCCTCGCGCGCGCCGTGGAGCGCAGTGGCAAAATTTACATGTTCGCGGAAAATTACCCCTATATGGCGTACAATCAAGAGATGAGGCGGCTCTACCAAAACGGGCAGGTGGGCGCGTTCAAATACGGCGAGGGCGAATACGTGCATCCCGATCCCCCAGATGTAAAACTCGGGCGCAGTTGTGGGCGCGATCACTGGCGCAACTGGATCCCCGCCACCTACTATTGCACGCATTCCATCGCGCCTGTGATGTTCATTACAGACACGCGCCCGGTCAAGGTCAACGGCTTTGTCATTCCCTACGATTTTGGCGATCCGAGCAAAACCCTGCACATGAGCCGCGCAGACACCGCGGCGGCGATCATCTGCCGCATGGACGATGACGCGGTGGTGAAATCCCTGCACGGCGCCCTGCGCGGGCACGGCAATTACGTCCGAATCCACGGCAACAAAGGCGTGATGGAAAATTGTCGGCACGGGGACAAACAGCGGTTGCGCGTGTGGCGCGAGCCGTGGGAAAAGCGCGGGGATGAACCCGTGGAGATCGTCTATAAACCGGATTTTCCAACGCACCACGAGGCGGCGATGCGCTCCGGACACGGCGGCGGCGATTTT
Organism: Candidatus Latescibacterota bacterium; assembly: GCA_965242535.1. Taxonomy (GTDB): domain Bacteria; phylum Latescibacterota; class UBA2968; order UBA2968; family UBA2968; genus VXRD01. The sequence continues at coordinate 480,769 of OZ251458.1, read as the reverse complement.
TTCACGAGCCACCATTTCGCCGAGGCGATTCGCACGGGCATCCCGCCCTATCTGGACGTGTATCGCGGGATCGACATGAGCATTGCCGGCATTCAGGCGTGGCGATCCGCGCTCAATGATTCCGCGCCTGTGGATGTGCCCGATTTTCGCGACGAGACCATTCGAAAAAAATACGAACGCGATGATTGGTCACCCGATCCCGTGCAAAAAAAACCAGGGCAACCCCCGAGCAGCATTTTGGGCGAGATCGAACCGTCCGCCGCCGCCAAAGCACGGGCAAAAGAGGTTTGGGCGAGCAAGGGCTATTTTGGAGAATGACATGATCGAAACAGCACGGGCGGCACTGGCGCTTTACGGCGCGTTGTTGATCGCGGGGGGCATCGTCGGGAAGGTGAAGGCCGGGAGCTCGGCCTCTTTGTTTGCGGGCGCGGTCAGCGGCGCGGTCGCCCTGGTCGGCTTCTGGCAAAGCCTGCGCGATCCCGCAGTTGGATTTTTGACCGGCGGCCTCGTCGGGCTGTTGCTCACGGGGATTTTTTTGAGCCGGTTCGTCCGCACGCGCAAATTTATGCCCTCGGGCTTGGTGCTCTTGCTCAGTCTTTTGGTGGGCATTTTGACGATGATGGCGAGGCAGGAATACATGCACGAGCGCGACCTGCCCGTGCGGGAATCGACGCGAGAAAGGGCCGGAGACATCGTCCCCGGCCCAACTGAAGGATCACAGCCCGAAAATCGGGCGATCCCCTCCGGGCGAACCTGACATATCGAACCGCCTTCTGATATGCGCGAATCCACTTGCGATTTTGAAGTACGGCGTAACTCCAGTCTCGCATTCCCCATTTGAGATAGCGAAGAGCCCTTCTTTTATTACCAAAATTTATTTTTTTGTTCGTACCACCGCACATTGCCCGTCGACATGCCACTTGCGGCGATGTCCAGTTTGCCGTTGTCGTTGAGATCGACGACGGCCATTTGCCCCATGCCAATGCCGTCGTCGATTTGCGAGACGCGCCATGTGTTCGCCTCCAAATTCTCTGGGCGATAGATGTTGAGGGCCGTGCCCGGGCCATTGTAGCCCGCGAGGACTTCCAATGCGTTGTCGTCGTCTATGTCGCCGCACCACAGGGAATGCCCGCGGTTGAGTTTGTCGCTGATTACCCGCCGTTCCCACGCGCCCGTGCGAATGTCGCCCGCGGCTTTGTACCACACGAGTTCATGGCCGTGCCACGGCTCTATCGACAGCACCTCATTTACCCCATCCCCATCTATATCCGCGGCATAGGTCTCGCTACTTTCGCGGGGGCTGATGGTCCACCGTTGCCAATGGTCCGCGAATCCATCCCCTTGCGGTGGCTCGAACCAGAGCAGGCCACTGCGCGCGCCGAGCAATAAATCCGGACGCCCGTCGCCATCTACATCGCACACACTCAGGCCATGGTTGAGTTTGATATGCCCGTCGATCAATCGCTTTTCCCATGTCTCGCGCATCGGATCTCGCGGCACGCGGTAGCACCACAACGCGCCGGGCGCGTCAAAATCGTCGAGATGGGTTCCACGCCCTTGCAAGGTCGCGACAAAGAGCAGGGGTTGGCCGTTGACATCGACCAGGGCGATGCGGTGCAAATAGGGCACCCAGTCGATGAAATGCTGCGTCCAAACATCCCCGCGTTCAGGTGCTTGAAACCAGTGCAAATACTCGGATGGCATGCGTTGCCTGCGCCCGAATCCGCTCCCGGCGATCACGTCGTTTTGACCATTGCCGGTTACGTCGCACACGGCGAGTGCGATGGTGCCGGGATGCGCTTCTGAAATGATCCGCTTCTCAAAATCCGGGCCTTCGTACAAGGCGATCATCGAAATCCCGGTGGATCCCACCACAATATCCATCATTCCATTCCCGGTCACATCGGCAACCGCCATGCCATACGCGCTGCGAATGTCGCTGTCGATCTCGTGCATTTTGAACATTTTTCTCCTCGCCGCGTGATTGAGTCGTCTGTTTTCCGCTCAATATACCGCCCGTTCAGGGCAAAATCAAATGTAGATCGCAAACTCGTGCCACAAATCCCGTTCGCGGAGTAGGAGGTGTTCAATGGCATCCTCGCGTCATCGAGAAACCAGACGCACACTATTTCAGTTTAAAAAAATAAAATTTGGCATTTTTGAAAAAAAATTGGGCACTCAATCGCTATGAGTGCCCATTTGCGTTTTAAAAAAATCGCTACTCGGTCAAATTCCCCGCTCTCCGTCTCCTCTATCCCCGTTCATCTGTGGTTGCTTTACTGGGACGCCGTTCCTCTTGGCGCGGTGCGAAACGCGATTTCCCTTGGGAAAACGAACCCGCGTATCCGCCCGAGAATGGCCCACGCATTCAAATCCACCACGGTAAGCCCCGGCCCGCCGGCCTGTTGTACGAGCGTCGTGACATAGGCCCGAGAGCCATCGGGCGAAACCCCGAGCACGGTCGAATTGTTTCCCAAATTCAGGGTTCGCACGATCAAATTGCGTTGTACATCAATCGCGAGCAACGCGCCCCGCGCGCTCACGTACAACAACGCGCCATCGGGCGAGAGTTCCGCGCCAAAACACGCCGCTTGATCGAGTTGAATCTGGCCCACCACCCGATTGGCATCGAGGTCTAAAACCGAGATCAACCCGCGCGTCAAATTGGTCACATAAGCCCGATTCCCGGCAATGACGATCTCCCCCGGAAACGCGCCGATGGTGATCCGATGCGTCACTGTCGCGGTCGCCAGATCGACCACCACCACGTTTTGATCGGTTTGATTGACCACGTACAGGATCGCGCCATTGGGCGAGAGCGCGAGGTCGATGGGCCGATTGCCCACCAAAATGGAATCCACGGCGACGCCATTGACCACATCGACCACGCGCACCATGTCGCGCACTTGATCCGCGACATAGGCCCGCGTCTGATCCAGACTCAGCACGGCTTTGCCCCGGGATTCGACCGGCACGCTAAATTCCACCTGATGCCGCACATCCATCTTGAAAAACCCGAACACCTCGGCCACGTAAATCGCCTGCTGATCCGCAGACACCATCACCCCGCCCGGTCCGCGATAGGGCAGATAGTCGAGTACGAGATGCGAATCAAAATCCAGTGCCATAACCGAACTGTCATCCGAATCGGCCACGTAAATAATGTATCGCTCTCCGGTCGATTCAACCGGAGCTCGCGTTTGACCATACGCGGCGCTAAACGCCAAAAAATCGCTGAAATTCGTGACGCCATCCTCGTTCAAATCCGTGTGCGGATCATAGCCCGCGCTTTCGGCATTGCCATCAAAATGGTTGACAAAGTACAAAAAATCGGCAAATGTCACCGCGCCATCGCCATCAAAATCGGAGGCCATCGGGCCGTTTGCCACAAAGAACACCTGCGATTCAGCCCACAGATGCCCCCCATTCAAGACCATCAACACACACAACACAACGCGAAAGCGTAAACGCATCGGAATTATCCTTTCTCGAGTAAGGGTCAGTCCGTCTTCCGTCTTGTATCTTTGACCGAGCACGGGGCATCGCCTTTTTGTGCTTTTGTGCCTTTGAACTGGCGGTGCCAGTTGTACCCCGCTCGTGGCTAACCCCATCTTGTATCTTCGGACAGGCACAGGGGCCTGTCCCTACGATTGCGATTGCTTCTCACCTCTCACCTCTCACCTCTTCCGTCTCCCCTTGTATCTTTGACCGAGCACGGGGCATCGCCTTTTTGTGTTTTTGTGCCTTTGAACTGGCGGTGCCAGTTGTACCCCGCTCGTGGCTAATCCCCGTCTCTCGTCTCCCGCCTCTCAAAAACGGACAACAACTCATACAGCGCGATCCCCGCGGCGACGGACACATTCAAAGACGCTTTGTGACCGAGCATCGGGATGTGGACAACGCCATCGCACAAACGCAGGGTTTCGGGGCGCACGCCCATCACTTCATGGCCCAAGATCACGGCCACCGGGTAGCGATAGGGAAAGGCGCGAAAATCGACGCTATCGGGCGTTTGCTCCAATGCGACCACCTGCACGCCTTCTGCGCGCAAGTTGTCGATCGCGGTTTCCGTCTCGCGTTCATACCGCCAGGGCACGCTGTCCTCGGCGCCCAATGCCACGCGGCTGATTTCCCTGCGCGGCGGACAGCCCGTAAAGCCCGTGAGGTAAATCCCCGAGGCGTTGACCCCATCTGCCGAGCGGAATATCGCGCCCACATTGAACAGGGAGCGCACATTTTCCACGATGGCGTATATGGGATGGGCACCGGGTTTGGAGAGCGAGTTCATCATATACAAGGGACGACTTTGTTCGCCATCATGCCTTATGTGCTATTTCTGCCCCGTGGGCACTCGTTTTCGTCGTCTCGGTTTTTTCGCGATTGTGAATCGCCTGCGTCGCGATAAAAACAATCCATCCCACGATGCCACCCAACAACACGATCCACCAACTATTCAATGTATCGATCCGCTTATTCGTCGCGTCATTTATCGCTTCGATCAACTTGAGTGTGGACCGATGATTGGCGTCGATCTGTTTGCTCAATGTATCGATCCGCTCATTCGTCGCATCGATCTGTTTGCTCAATGTATCGATTCGATCATTCGTCTCGTCGATCCGTTTGTCCAACGCATCGATTCGCTCATTCGTCTCGTCGATCCGTTTGTCCAACGCATCGATCCGTTTGTCCAACGCATCGATTCGCTTATTCGTCGCGTCGATCTGTTTGCCCAAGGCTTCAAATTGAAGTTTCATCGTCGTTTCCAGTGTCGCCAGTCTTTCTTCGACACTTGGATTTGACGACGCGCCAAAGGCGACGCCTGAACACGACATCAAAGCGAATACAATTAGAAGTCTTGCCATCATTGACTTATTCCTCCATTTGCTACAAGCCCTCTCAAGATTCTTTCGAGTCTGTAGAGTTTTCTTCGACAGGCGGGGCCTGAACGTCTGCTGAACCATTGGATCCCGCCTCGCCATTGAGCCGGTTCCGCACGCGCTGAACGGCCTGTCCCAAACGGCCGCGCGCATTTCGCCCGGTTTCCGACCGCAAGAACAGGCCCAAGATGGCGAGGCCACCTAGGGCAAGGCCCGTCATCAAGCCGATTTGAAAATAATTCCGTTGCACTTCTCGTTTCCGCCTGATACGATTCCACATAACGCGCTCCTAGTTGAAAAAGTAGTTGAGCAGGTTGAAACCCAAGATGCCACCCGCAATTAAAGACGCGACAAGGGTCGAAATGATCCATCGATCCTTTGTATCCACGCGATCGATCCGCCTATCCAAAGCGTCGATCCGCTTTTCTATGGCGTCAAATCGCCTATCCACGCCGTTTGCCAGCGTTTTGATTTCCTCGCGGATAAATACCAACTGGTCGAGAATCCGCTCGTCGGTTTCTTCAACCCTGGTTTGACGTTCCCGCAGTGCGATTTGTTCGCTTTGCAGTTCGTCTTGTTTTGCCTCTATCCGAGCGTCATTCCTCGCGAGTTCTTCTGTTGCTATCGCCATGTTTTGCTCCTTTCTCGATGGGGTTGGCGTCGTTTGGGCGATGCCCGCGTTCTCCGTTGCGGACAATTTCACCGATACGCGGTGTGAAGTCAAGCGCAAATGGGAATGGAATCATCCAAAACAATTTGTCGTGCAAAAAATTCAAATCGCCCTATTTTAGAGCTATGCCCGACACATGGATGCAAAAACTCGACCGCGCCATCGACGCGCGACAAAAAAAAATGGTGGAAGTCCGCCGCGACTTGCACATGTACCCCGAACTCAGCGGTTGCGAGGTGGAAACCACGCGCTATTTGGTCAACCTGTTGCAGCGGGCCGGCTGCGATGTGCAAACGGGGCCAAAAGGGTGTGGCGCGATAGCCGATAGCGCGACGGAGGGGCCGCGCTTGGGCCTGCGCGCCGATATCGACGCGCTGCACATCCAAGACGTCAAGAAAGTGCCCTATCGCAGCCGCGTGCCGGGGGTGATGCACGCCTGCGGGCACGATGGGCATACCGCCATTGTGCTCGGCGCGGTTTGGGGATTGTTGGATTGCGCGACTGCGTTGCCGTGGCCCGTGCATTGGCGCGCCATTTTTCAGCCCGCCGAAGAAACCAATCGCGGCGCGCTGGACATGATCGCCTTTGGCGCGCTCCAAAACGTCTGCGGCCTGATCGGCCTGCATCTCGATCCCTCGCGGCCCGCGGGCACTGTGGGCATCCGACAAGGCGTGCTCACCGCCAACTGCGCGGAAATGAAAATCGACATCCACGGACGCGGCGGGCATGCGGCGCGCCCGAGCGAAACGCGAGACCCCATCGCCGCGGGCGCGCAGGTCATCGCCGCGCTTTACCAAGCCCTGCCGCGCAACTTCGACGCGCACGATCCGGTCGTCATGTCCATTGGGCATATCGCCGCGGGCGAAAATCCCAATGTCATTCCGGACCGCGCCCTGCTACGCGGCACCTTGCGAACCCTCAGCGCCAAGGCCCAAACCCGCGCGATGGATCGCATTCGCAAAATTGCCCATGGCGCGGGCAACTTCACAGATACGCGCATTGACGTGCGGTTTTCCGTGGGGCCGCCATCGGTCGACAACGACCCCGCGCTGACCGATCTGATCCGCCAAAGCGCCGCCGATGTCTTGGGCGCGACGGGCGTTCAGGCCATCGCCGAACCGAGCATGGGCGGCGAGGATTTTGCCAATTATCTCGCGCATGTGCCCGGCAGCTTGTTTCGCTTGGGATGCAGGCCCACGGGGGGAAATGCCCCGCCATTGCACGCCCCGGATTTCGACCTCGACGAACGCGCCTTGACCATCGGTGCGAAAATTCTCGCGCGCAGCGTCGTCCACTATTTTGATCCCGCCCGCAACGCGAATGGAGATCCCCAATGACCCGACTCGAATTTAACCCCAGTGCCCAACCCACGGTTGGCGTGGAAATAGAACTGGCTTTGGTCGATGCCCAAACCATGGCCTTGTGCAGCAAAAACGCCGCGATTCTCAATCGCATTCCCCCAAAATACGCGGACAAAATCAAGCCCGAACTGATGCAGTGCTACGTCGAACTCAACACCGATGTCTGCGAAAACCTCGCCGAGGTCAAAGCGGATCTCGAGGCCAAACTCCGGGTGTTGTCCAAAGCGGCGGCGGCGGAAAACGCGCGGCTCTACTGGTCGGGCACGCACCCGTTTTCCACGTGGCGCGAACAAAAAATTACGCCCAACGACCGGTACATGGGTCTCGTCAACCTGCTTCAGGACACGGCCCGACAACTGGTGACATTTGGACTCCACGTCCACGTGGGCGTCAACAGCGGCGACAAAGCCATTATGATCTGCGACCGCATTTTGCGCTATTTGCCGGTCTTGCTCGCGCTGTCTTGCAACAGCCCGTTTTGGGAGGGGCGGGTTACGGGCCTGCACTCATGGCGTTCAAAAATAATGGAGGGGCTGCCCACGGCCGGGCTGCCCCCCCTGATGAGGAACTGGAGCGAATACGTCTGGCTGATCAACCACCTCATCGACACGGGCTACATCGAATCCATCCGCGAAATCTGGTGGGACGTGCGCCCCCACCATGCGTTTGGCACGGTCGAGGTTCGCATTTGCGACATGCCCGGCTCCCTCGGCGACACCTTGGGCTTGGTCGCATTGATCCAGTGTTTGATCTGCGCCCTGTCCGATCAGATTGACCGAGGCATCTATCAACACGACTGCCACCCCATGCTCATCCGGCAAAACAAGTGGCACGCGTCGCGCTACGGCATTGACGCGCAACTCGTCGATTCCACGTCTCACGCCCTCAAATCCGTCCCGCAAATCGCCGAGGAACTCGTCGAGACCCTGATGCCCACCGCCAAACGCCTCCGTTGCGTCTCGTTCCTCGAGCGCGTCCTCGACATGGCCCATCGCCCCACTTGGGCGCAGCGGCAAATGGACGACCTCGACCGCACGGGTGATCCGGCCGAAGTCGTCCGCCATCTGATCGCAGATGATTGGGCATCGCATGGGACGCGGGCTTAATCCGCGATCCCGCGCGCTATTTCCCTTCCCCACAAAAAACTCAACCCCACGCTCAATTCGGGCCCGCTGAAATTTTTGCGGCCTTTGATGGCCTCCGAAAAATTCGCGATCAGGTGATACCCCGCGCTCGCGCCGATCACAAAGCGTTTTCCGATGGCAAAATCCACGCCGCCGCCCAGATGCGTTCCAAGGGTGGCTTGGACGCCGACTTCTTGCGCCACCCCGCTCACGCCGACCCGTTGCCGACTGCCGTTCAAAAAATACGGCCCCGCGCTCGCTGCGAAGTAGGGGCGAATGGGGGATGACGACAACGGATACTCGTATCGCATCCCAAAAAGCACGGGCATCACGACGACGGCGTCTTGCGAGACGCTCGAAAACCCCCAACTTTGCCCGGCCTCGGCGACCAACCCGGCGAAACGAACCGTCATCGCCAGATTTTCTTTGTATCGATGGGCATAGGCGATAGACCACATCAGATTTTCCACCCTTTGTCGCACCAACCCGGCCGCATCTGCCGCGGAACTTCCGCTCGGATTCCAATATCCGACGCGCATTTCGACCCGAGAGCGTTTCTTCTCGTGCGCGCCCGCCTCGCATTGCGGCGCGTACATGCCCCAAGTCCACAACAGCAACCCCAACAACGACCATTTACGCAACATGGCGTACCTCCTTTGTGAAAAACGTCCGACTTCCCTTTATCGTTTAGGCGTCTCCCACAATTTTTTGTTTCAAACTTTTATTTTTTTTCTTCCACCTGGAGTTGCGTGCGTCACGCGCCGACCGTTTTGCCGAATACGCGGGCGAACAGCAAAAAATCGCTGAAATTGACCTCGCCATCGTCGTTTAAGTCGAAGCGCAGATCGGGGGCCTCGGCGCCAAACGCGGCGACAAAGCGGAGGAAATCGCCGAAACCAACCTCGCCATCGCCATCGAAATCCGCCCGAGATTCCACGGTTGAGGGCCGAAACACCGCGGGTTGGGCGCGCACCGCCACGCCGCGCGGCCCGTCTCCCAAGCGCAGGGTTCTCAGAATTTGGAGCGACTCGGCGTCGAAAACGACCAGTTCATTGGAATTTTGGTTGGTGACGTACACCCGCGACCCGTCGGCTGACACGAACAAATCGCGCGTTTCCACGCCGCCCGGCAAAACATCTATGCGATCGAGGATGCGGTTTTGGGCCACATCGATGACGAGCAACTGCGCGTTCACGCGGTCCGTTGCGTAGAGCCGCGACTCATCGGGCGATAGGGCCAGGCGAAAAATCCCGGAATCGCCCGTGCGAATCGTCTCGACTACGCGAGACCCATCCGTGAATCCCACGCGCGACGAATCGGTCGCGATCACGGAAATACCGCCTCTCGTATTTTCGAAGCCCCCGCCGGACACGTACAATCGCCTGCCATCCGCAGACAGAACCAAGGATCGGGGTTGTGAAACCACGTCGATGCGATTGATCGTGGTGCGGCGCGCGGTATGGACGACAAACACCTCATGCCCGCCGACATCCGTCACGTAAAGCCGCTCCCCATCTGGGCTGATCGCCACGCCATAAGGCCCGTCCACGGCGGGCACGCGAATGCGCCGAGATCGCTCGGTCAAGTTCTCCACCTCGATGACCGAAATCGTCTTGTCATTTGAATTGGTGACGTAGAGCAACTGCCCGTCCGTGCTCAACGCGAGATCCAACGGCCCTTCGCCGACCTCGATCGTCGCGGCTACCCGATGCGTGGCGGTCTCGATCGCGGTGATCCGATTGTCCGATAAGCCTCTTCCGGATCCGGTATTGGCGACGAAGATATAGCGTTCATCCGGCGTCATTAACACGCTCAAGGGCGTGATGCCGGTGGGGATGCGCGCCACCTCTGTGCCCGGCCCCATGTCGATTACGGCCAGTGCGTTCGCGCTTCGCAAGGCGACAAAGGCCACGGGCGAGCCGGACAGCGCGAGCACCTCGAAGCGCAACCTGGGCAATTCCAGCGCGGGCATCGGCGTTTCATTGCCATCGCCATCGCGTGCGAACAGGCGATATTCGATGGTCGTGCCCACGCGCTGACCGCGAAGTTCACCTGTAAAAACATCGCCACCCGCAGGTTCCATCGGCGCCACCTGCACGGCGCCCCCATTGATGTGATAGCGCAATTCGACCGCCGTTACGCCCTCGTTGTCGGTCACGGTTGCCGAAAAGCGGTAGGGGCCAGTGGGGTCGGGCGTGTGGACCGGAAAATTGGGTTTTGAAATAAAGGGCGCGCCCGGCGCCGAAGGCCCGAGGGCAAAGTCGATATTGGGTATGACCTGGTCGATTTCAACGCGCACGATTTGGGCGCTGGCCTGCCGAAACGCATTGTTGTAAAACTCTTTGGTGAATCCCCCATCGAATGATCGGTTTCCAAAAATGCCGCTGAAATTATTCGGCGAAATGTGTGTGGGGTGGGGTTCAATGGCAATGTGATAATCGCCCGGGGGCAACCCGAGAATTTCGTAGCGGCCATCGTCGCCCGTGCCCACAGAACCCGACAGCGCGCTGGCGATAAAGACCTCCGTATCCGCTCGATACGCCACCACATGCACGCCGAACGCAGGGCCGTTGGGCCCGATAATCTGCCCGCGGATGCCGCCGGTTAGCCCTTCCACGGGGTAGATCGCGGTTATCCCCGCGCGATCGTCGGGTTCGAGCGAACGCTCTTCGCGCGGTGCTTGGGGCGTGTTATACGGATACATGGTCGGGCGCGTCTCGGGGTGCCCCACCAAAGGGGAGTGATCCAGGCCCAAAAGATGCCCGATCTCGTGCGTCATCACGGCTTGGAGATCGATATGGTCTTCGGGCGTGTTATCGTCGTCTATCGAAAACTTAAAATCCCTGCCATTGAAAACGATATCCACATCCGCGATCAACCCGTTGGGGAGCCTGTGGAGCCGCGCAATGGCGATGATGCCCGATTCCTGGGGCGCTATAAGATTTCCGGTCTCGTCGTAAAAAATCACATTGCGGTCGTCGCGCGTCGACGGGGAACTTTGCGTCGTGCCTTCGTCCTCAAAGGTGATAAATGCCGAGGGCACGTCGTCCCAATCGTCAAACCCGCGCTTTGCGATCCGCACCACATCGGCCTCGGGAAAGGGAAAACTGCCCGCATTAACCGCAAAGGGAATCCCGGCCTTGGCACGCGAATCCGACCACTGAATATAGATAATGCCCTGCCCACCGCGGTAGGTTTGAATCACATAACCGTCCGCATTCATCCACAGAACGAGCACGAGGCCGACAGCCCATAATTTTTTCATCATCTCAATCCTCATTTTTGAGTACGGGTTCTGAGTGCGTCTCGTCCATCATCCAGACCTCGGCTTTGCCATCGCGGTCCAAATCCGCTTCGGCATACGCCGCAAAGCCATCTTCTGTAACGACCACCCGATAGCGAAAACGCCCGGGCGCGTCATCGAGTTGCAAGATACGCCCGTTGTTTTCGCGGTCAATAGGCAGATACGTTCCGCGTTCGGTCCGGTATGCGCGTTGCAAAGCCGCGATGCGTTGCAGCATAATGCGGGCGCGTTCTCGCTCTGCGTCTTCGGGGGAGCGATCCGTAAAGCGATGGATCAAGATCGCGCACAGCGCCGCGCACAGGACGAGAACACCGCCCAACCGATACAAAAATGTCGCCATCACGGACGCCCCTTATGCCATAGGATTTCGGGCTTCAGTTTTCGGACTTCGGTCTCCCATCGCGGCCGCACCTCGGCGGTATCGGCATGCGCGACCAGCGGTTCGGCGGGCAAAAACGGGTGGATTTGCCCGGCCGTCCACTCGCCATTGCCATCGCGGTCTAAAAACCCGGAAATGCGATAGGTTCCCGGAATCAAATTTTCCACCACAAACGCGGTATCGCGCAAAGTGCGTTGGAGAAAAAAGTCGTGCGTCAGGCCCTGTACCCAAATCGCCACCTCTGGGGATGATGCGGTTCCGGAAAGGCGGCCCAGAGCCGCGGTGTCCATCGCGGTAAAAACGAGCGCGATCGGGTCCGCGAGGGCGTTGCCCCCCAAATCGAACAAGACCTCCGGCTTTCCCATCAGCCGAACCGTCTCGCCACTCGGCCAGGGATCGGCCGGGTGAAACGCGAGTTGGTTGGCCGCGGCCCATTCAAACCGCCCTTTGGGAACGCGCGTGGAATCCGACGCCACCCAAAATTGGGACACTTCGTCGGGGCGCATCGCATCGGAAAACCCCAGGCGAATCGGGGCGGTTGGCAAAACGTGCATAGCATTGCGCGATGGCGCGATGGCTAACACCTCGGGCGCGCGGCGGTCGGGCGTGGCATCGCCTTTTGCGGTCGCGTGAACGGTATCGCGGTTGCCCCATCGATCTGCGAGATCGATCCGAACATCGTATTCCTTCCCCCGGGTTTGCGGTTCGGTGATCACCCCCACGCCGCTCGAGTCCACGGGATCCCAATACATTTCCAACGCGGCGAGTTGGGGAATACGCACGGAAAAAATCCGCACGGGTTCATCGAAGCGCGTCAAGATGTGCCGTCGATCGGGCGTGCGGATGGCGAGGAGTGCGGGGGCGGATGTGTCGCGCGCGGCGAGTTTGAGATCGCCCAAGCGCGCGCGTTCTCCCTCTTTGAGTGCCACATCCCCGGGCGGAATGGCTAGGAAATCCCCGGGCGAATACGCGCGATCCGCGTCTCTATCGCCATAAGCGAATACCCGATAGGTGCCAGGCCCCAAACGCGGCAAGGCAAAATGGCCGGTTTCGTCGGGCTGCGTCACATAAGCCGGGCGGTCGCGCCCCGGATCGGGTTCTGCCGCGAGCGCGAGATCGTATCCCCAGACGAAAATCTGCCCCTTCTGCTCATCAGACGCCACGACCCGCCCGTGGAGTTCCCCGCGGTTTACGCGCTCGCCTGTGGCAAACCCAAAACTGAAAGAAGACCGCATGCGGTTGCGCCATTCGTCCGCGCTCTCCTGCCCCACGGTGACCAGATACGTTCGATCCGCTTGCAGGCCATCGGACAATCGGATTTCCAACTCGCGACCGCGCCAGCGAAACTCGGGTTCCTCTGCCCCCTGCGGCGACACGAACACGGCGCGCTCGACCGATTGCCGATCCATCGCCTCGGAAAACCGAATGCGAATGGATGTCTCCAACGCCACCCGCACGGAATCGTCGGCGGGTACCGTGGCGATCACCCTAGGCGGCGTTTCATCGGGCGGCCCGCCCGGCGGTGGCATCTGCCGCGCACATGTCAAAAAAAACAAAAGACACATGGCAAGCGATAGAACACACGGTTGTAACAAAAAATAGGTATCGCGGGTCATGGGCAATCCGTGAATCCGATTGGGATAAATACTCTGTAAATTAAATAATTCGGGATTTCATTTTTTTTAGAGCATGACGGACGGGATGCCGTACATCAAATAAGCCCTCGCCAACCGTGCCATCCCAAAACCCCATCAAACAAAGCCATCGCGCACAGCGCGCAAGTCCGTCTCGCAACCCACATCCATTATGCAACCCACCTTGCAGGCCAACGCATGTCGTGGAATTACAAAAGCGCTTGAACTGCTGGAGCAGTTGTACCCCGCTCGCGCTGTGCTAGCCCCTCGGCGTTTGAGAGCGGCATTTTTGAACTGCTAGGGCAGTTGTACCCCACTCGCCTACTTTTTTTTGCTGTTAAAAAAAAGTAGGTCGCCGCACGCCGTAGGCACAGGCGTAGCCAACGCATCAAAGGCAACCCACGATGCTTTAGGACCAAACGCTTTAGACAAGCGAGTCATGCAGATGCTGATTTGTGCGTATCAAAATTTGGTATAAAATTTACAGAGCAATAAATAGGGAACGCCTCACGCCCTCGGATGCGCTTGGCGATAGGATTTTTTCAGCCGTTCAACGCTGACGTGCGTATAGACCTGCGTGGTGGAAAGGCTCGCGTGCCCGAGCAATTCTTTGACCGCGTTCAAATCTGCCCCCGCGTCTAACAGATGGGTCGCAAAGGCGTGGCGCAAGGCGTGGGGGGACAGCGCGCGCCCGGTCGCTTTGCCGAGGTGTCGGGCGACGCGGCCTTGAACCCCACTCGGACTGAGGGGGCGTCCGGATCGCGCCAAGAACAGGTGGTATCGATCCGTCGTCTGTTGCGAAATCAATTCCTCGCGGCGCGCCAGATACGCCACCAGCGCGACTCGCGCCGGTTCGCCAAAAGGCACCAACCGCTCTTTATTGCCCTTGCCGACGACGCGCACCAGTTTTTCCGCCAAATCCAGCGCGTCTGTTTTGAGACCCGCGAGTTCGCGCAGGCGGATGCCCGTGCTGTAAAACAACTCCAAGATCGCCCGGTCACGCAATCCCAAGACCGTGTTGGGCGAGGGGATGGACATGGCGCGCGCGGCCTCCTCTACGTCGATATAAACGGGCAATGCCCTATCCTGCCTGGGCGGTCGCACATCGCGCGCGGGATTTTGATCCAAGCGGCGGGTTTGGGGATACTCGGCATCGTCCAACGCACACAAATAATTCAAAAACGTGCGTACCGCCGCGAGTTTTCGCGCGACGGATCGCCTGCCAAATCCCCGGTTGTGCAAGAAGCCCAAAAACCCCCGCACCGCGTTTCGGTCGATCTGCTGCGGGCGGTTTATATCGCTATCGCGCAAAAATGCGGCGAATTGATCCAGGTCCGTGGCGTACGCCTTGCATGTATGATCGGACAACCGCCGCTCGTGCGACAGATGGTTGAGGAATTGGGCAATGGCTGTTTTCATGGTCATGTAACCATGCCTCCGAGGTCGGCTCGCAGACGCTGAATTTCGCGTTGGGCCGCCCACTTCTTTTCGATAGCGGACGCCACGCGGGCGCTCAACGCGTCGATCTCATTCCTTTTTTCGTGCATTGGGAGCAAGAGTTCGCGCCAGCGGTCGCCGATGTTGGGCAGTGTTGTATCTATGAAGACGAGGCTCTCGATTTGATCTTGGACGGATTGCGACGACATGAGTCCGAGGAGATAGTGCGGTGTGAACCCATACCGGTTGTCCCGCACGCGGAGCGTCAACAACTCGCGCGTAAGGACGACCTTTTCGTCTCGGTCGGACGCCATGGCCACCGTGCCGATTCGATAGCTGCCTCGGCGGACGAAGATGACGTCTCCCGCTTTCACCCTCGGTTTTCCCCGCGTCAGTTTCTCGTAGGTTTCGGCAGTGACGCCCGACGTGGGGTTTCGGTAGAGCTCCCAATTCACGATATCCGCAACGCGAATGTAGGGAATGTCTCCTTCGCCTTTCTCCGCGCTCGACGGCGAGCCGTGACCGTCCCAGGCGGCAATGACCTTTTCGTCTATGAGATCGCCCAATCGCACCCACTTTTGCCCTGGCGGCGGTCGCTTTGGCTTGCGGCGGTAGGCGTAGCAATGCGGGATGAGGTGTCCAGCCGATTCGATTTTCTGCCAAGGCACGGTGAAGACAAATTCATTCCCGCTGTCCGAAGGATCGTCTAATTCTTTTAAGACAGTGGGCAGGTCGTTCCACACGTCGAACGTGCCGGGCCGATACATCTCTTTTCCCTGGTGATTGTGTCCCATTTCCTTTGGAGCGGCCATGATGACGTTTGGTCGCCTATCCCTGGATCCAGTCCCTTTCTCCATCACCAGCAAGCAGGTTTTTGCGTTGCAATGCGGGCGAAAGGTGTTATGAGGCAGTCCGATGACGGCAACGATGTCTCCTCGTTTTGCCATGTAGTGGCGCAAGTACGCGGTTGTCGGCGCGTGAAACACGGTTTCCGGCAAGACGATAGCCAACGTGCCGCCGTCTTTGAGCAGGTCGAAACACCGCTCCACAAACAGCACATAAGGATCGGTTTCTCGAGGCTTTCCCCTGACCCATTCTCCATTTTTGAGCGACCACTTGTGCCCCAACTCAAAGTTTTGAGATTCGCTTTTCAAGACCTTTGTCTTCGTGCCATAAGGGGGGTTGGTGAGGATGAAGTCGAACTGCTTGAATTTGCCATTTTCCATAAACCGCTGTCTGGCGATGTCGTTGAAGTCGGCCACCTCGTGCAACGCGTTCTCATGGACGATATTACTCCGTCCATCGCCTGAAATCGCCATGTACGCCTTTGCGATTCGGACGAGATCGGACTCCTTGTCGATGCCGAAAACGCACCTCGAAGCGATTTGGTATTTGGCGGATTGCAACCGCAATTCCGGTAGATTTTTCCATTTTGGATCCTTCTCCATCGATTGCCAAATATGGCGCGTGGTGGCGATTAAAAAACCGCCCGAACCACAGGCTGGATCGCAGACCGTCTGCTCGGGTTTGGGATCGGCTAGTTTCACGGCGAGGTCGATGACGCCCCGCGGCGTAAAAAACTCGCCCTTCTCGCCCACGAGTTTGGATTCGGCAAAAACCTCGAAGGCATCGCCCACCACATCCGTAGGGGTTTCGACCAGGCTCCCGCGCTCCAACTGCCCGACCACCCACGCCACGCCCTTGGCATCTAATGTGATCGTGTCGCTCTGATCGAAGACGCCGTCATGGGACAGGTCGAGGACCGATTCTCGAAACAGAGAAACGACACGCGCTTTGACGGCTTCTGGATCTTCTCCATAACCGACGCGGAAGGCGGGCACGCGATTGGGATAGGTCGTTTCGTCTCGTATCTTTGCGAAAATGAGCTTGATCATCTCGTTGCCGAGCTTCTCGCGACGGCTGATCGTGGTGTTCGCGTACAGGGTATTCAGAATGCGCCGAAAGGCCAGTTTGAGTTCCACCCGTCCGTAGGGTTTCAATTCGCTCTTTTCGTGCTTTCCCACATCTTCGACGCGTTGCCCGCGCGAAGGGATGTTGTTGAGGTATTTCCCTAATACGGCGGTCTGGCCGGAGGGCTTGCAGAAATACTCGATGCTGTCTCCATTGGTCCACACGCCCCAAACCGCTGAGGTCGCCGTCAGGTACGACTTGAGTTGTGCTTTACCGGAGGTATCTCCCGGCCGCTTGGTTTCGATAATGCCCAAAATATCGGCGGATGGATCTCGGCCCTTTGCAGAGGCGTACACCACGACATCGGCGCGGTCTCTTTGGCTCGATCCGCGTGGAATCGGCACTTCGATATCTAGCTCTGCCTTGCGATAGCCGTAGTCGTCGACCAGAACTCGCTCGTATTCTTGGCGGACTTTTTCCTCCGGCTTGTCGGCTTGAATGGCCTTGCCCGTTGCAAAGTCCGTCGTCTTTTTTCGGTTCATCTCTCGCGTCCTTTTTATGATGATGCCCAACCTGGCACAAAATCTCATTTTCAATATACTACACATTCGTTCAGGCGACAAGTTTCATTTGCCCGATGATGAAAAATGCGCGAACTTGAGCGCGAACCCGAAACTTTTACAAGGAGCCTCACATGGACGAACACGAGAAGTTTTTCTTCGACCTCAACGGCTACCTCGTCGTTGAAAACGCGCTGACGCCAGAGGAAGTCGCCGCGTGCAACCGCGCCATCGACAACAACCCGGACAAAGCGCGCATCCGCCCGGCAGAACAATCCCTGTCCGGCGAATCCCGCGCACTCAAGGGCAAACACGGGCGCACGGATTTGGGCGACATGCTCACGTGGCCCAAGCCGTGGTGCCAGCCCTTTCGGGATTTGCTCGCCCATCCAAACATCGTGCCCTACCTCGCGGAATTGCTGCGCGAAGACTGCCGCCTCGACCACCTCTATGGCATCATCATGGAAAACGGCGCCGAAGGCCATGTGATGCACGGCGGCGGCACGGCCGACGACCTGACGCACTTTTATCAATATCACAACGGGCGCATGCGCTGCGGCCTGACGGTGGTCTCGTGGGTGCTTTCGGATTGCAACCCAGGCGACGGCGGGTTTGCCTGCATTCCGGGCAGCCACAAATCCAATTACAAAACGCCTCGGGACGTCGCGCTGTTAGACCGCGATATGGGCGTCGTCAAACAAGTTGCCGCAAAAGCCGGGGCCGCGATCATTTTCACAGAAGCCCTCGCACACGGCACACTGCCTTGGACGGCCGACCACCAACGGCGGTCCATTCTCTACAAATACTCGCCCGGCCCGCTGACCTATTCGGCGCGCTACGTGCCGGTAGGTGTGGAAAAAGTGCTCGACGAATTTACGCCCGCACAACGCGCCTTGCTCGAGCCGCCCTATCGCCCGCGGCGCCCGCGCATCGTTTAGTGGGCGGCGATCAGCACGCGAGGGGATTCGCGGATTCGGACGGGCATGGGGGCGCTGACCCTACGTCGTCCCTATCGCCCGCGGCGCCCGCGCCTTTCGCCTTTCATCCATCGCTTCACAATTCGCGTCCTTCCAATTCGCGCAACAAGGCGCGGGCCTCATGATTCGGCTCGCGCGCAACCACGCGCCGCAAGAGCGCGACCGCGCTGTCCCGCTGCCCGCCGAGCAGATACGCTTGGGCCATAAACAACGCCAACCCCCGCGCTTTGGGGTTCAGCATCCACGCCTGCCGATACGCGGATAGCGCGCCTGCGATATCGCCTCGCTCTTGCAGCACCGTGCCCAATCCGGTCAGCGCGGGGACGTAAAAGGGATCGGCGATCAGCGCGTCCAACAGATCGCGTTCTGCCTCCGCCAACTCCCCGAGATCTGCGCGAATCAACCCCTGCATCGCATGCACATCCGCACGGTTGGCATCCCTCTGTTCCGCCATTTCAAAATGGGGCAGCGCGTCCGCCAACGCGCCCTGCGTATAAATCGCGTGCCCGACCGCGAAAGCCGAATCCGCCCTCGCGGCCATCGCTTCCCGCGACCACTTGCCCAAACCGAAAACGGCCCCCGCGTCCTCCTTTTCCAACGCCCTGCGATATGCCGCGCGCGCGAGTGCCCAATCTCCGACCGAGGCGTGCATCGCGCCTTTCTCGACCCAATCGCCTATCGGCATCTCGTCAAACTCGTAATCGTCCCGCTTTGCGCCATCGCCTGCGGAAAACGCCAACAGCGCGAGTTGTCGAATCGCAGGCTTAAACGCAGGCGCGACCGCGAGTGCCCGACCGTACGCATCCCTCGCCCCCACGCGATCCCCACTGCCCCACAGCGCGTCGCCCAATGCGGTTTGCAAGATGGCGGATCGTCCCGAAGGTTTTCCAAACGCCGCCGCGGCATCGGCATGGCGTCCATGGCGCAACAACAACGCGCCCAAGCGCGCCCGCGATGTCGCATCTCCCGCCCCCGCAAGCGACGCCCGCATCTGATCAAATCGCTTCTGTTTCCGCGCCAACCGCACCAAATCCGCCGCGGTTTCCGGATGCTGTGGATCGAGCCTCGCCACAATCTCAAATTCTCGCCTCGCGTCTTCAAACCGGCCCTGCGCTTCATAGACCTGCCCCAAACTCTCGTGAAACCCCGGGTCATCGGCCTGTACCCCATACACCACGCGGCGATGCTCCTCCAGCGCGCTGCGAAATGCGTTGCCCACCGCCGAATCGTCCGGCAAATACCCGACATCCATCAGCGCGAAGGGCGCTTGCACGCGCACGATCCGCGCCGAATCGGACAACGCATCCAACAGCGCGGGCACCCCGCGCACATCGCCCAACCGCCCCAGTGAAATCGCGGCTTTCATCCGCACCATCGCATGCGGATCGCCCATCGCCTCGACGAGCGGCGCCACGGCCCGCGCATCGCCCAATTTGCCGAGCAAGGACGCGGCCGTCGCGCGCCATACCGCGCTCTCGGTTTTGTCATTCGCCAACTTCACCAACGGCGCGACCGCCGAGGCATCGCCCTTTTGCCCCAGGGCGATGGCGGTTGTGCGCGCCACGCTTTCGCGTTGATAATCGCCATACCACTGCGTCGCCCATTGCGAAGCCCATCGCGCGGATTGATCGGCGTGACACCCGCTCTGATTGCACGCATTGGGCACGCCGTTGACCGCGGTATTTTCCGGCATTGGGGAGGCGATGCGGTGATCCGTCAAATTTTCACCCGTCACGTAGTGATACGGCATGTGACACGACACGCATCGATTGCCCGCGCTCCCGGCCCGGTGATGCCCGTGCGCCACGGGGTTCGCCGCAATATCCCCATGGCAGGACTCGCACAATCCCACGCCTTGCCGATCCGCGACCAAATCCACGGCCCGCGCATTGCCGTGCGCGTCATGGCAAGTCGTACACGTCAACTCGCCCTGCACATAACACGCGCTCATCAAATGCAGCGCCGCGGGATACAAATACACCCGAGGCTGTCCATCGGGATAAAAAATCGCCTCGTCATCCGGCAAAACCAGAGAATAATAATCGTAGAAATTCGCCCCCGGCAAATAGCCCGTGGCGACGATCTCCTTCGCCGCATGGCACTGCGCGCACACCTCGACGGCCCGCGCCTTGTCCAGCGTTTTCAGCGCCAACACATGCAGTGGCGCGTCCGCTTGCCCGCGCGTCTCGTCGTGTTTGCCCGACGGCCCGTGGCACGCCTCGCAGTCGATACTCAGGCTGCCCACACTCGTGCGATAGGTGTGCGTCGCCACGTCGTAGCCCTTTTGCACGCGGCTGGCATGGCAATCAAAACAGTGGAAATTCCAAGTGCGTCCCGAATTTGTCCAGTGGTAATAATCCCCTTTTGCCAAAGGCCGCGACTGCGCCACCACGCCGCCTTCTTGTGCATCCACCCAACCCTTTGTCGCGCCGTCGTGATACAGGGGCAACACCTGCCACCGCCCGTTGGGAAACGCCGTCAAATACGCCTGATGCTGCCGCTTGCCTATGGCGTAGTCTATGCGGTAGTCCTCAACTTTTCCATCCGCGCCCTCGGTCGCCATGTAATACGCATCGCCCTTGCGAAACATCCGCGACCGCACGCCGCCATACACATGAGACGCATTGCCAAAATCGCCGACCACCGTCGAATCGCTCGGCACGGTCATCGCCACGCTGTGCAAACTTTGCCGCCACGCCGCGTACTTATCGGTATGACACGCCGCACAGCGATCCACCCCGGTAAACCCTGGTTCAGAAGCGCGCACCAACTCCGGCACCTCGCGTTCCTCCGCGCATGACGCCAACGCCAACATGACGCATAAAATGTGCAATTTTCTGTTCATAGTCCTGTGGGCTTTCGGCGAAGGTGTAACTGACGTTCCGCTGAGAGGACAGGCACGGGGGCCTGTCCCTACGGCTGATGGCGATAGCCCGCCCATCATCCGTTTCAATGGTCATCCTTCCAAATGCAATAAAGGGGTTGCGTCGCTTAGACACAACCCCTTTTGCGTTTCAATACCCCAGTAGGCGGGTAGGACTTCGAAAAAAAATTAGGGGTGATCTAAAATAGACACACCCCTAAACATACTTACTTATGGACACACGTTCCATTTTCGACCGTACTCTGATGCGACTTGATGCGGTGGATCGGGGCGCGTTCCCTATGAAGCGACACACGTTCCATTTTCGACCGTACTCTGATGCGACTGCGACAAGCAACACGTCACCCGTACACCGCCACAAAGCACTGCACACATCAAAACCATATACAATCCTTTCTTCAAGTCCCTCACCCCCTTTCTCTTAATTCACTACACAAAAGTTTCGATACCCCAGTAGGCGGGTAGGAATTCTAAATGCGAAAAAAAATGATGCCCCCGTGATGCGATAGCGGGAATCGAACCCGCGACCCACGCCACTGATCCAGCTTTATGTTGCCGCACTGGGGACGTTGCTCTACCACTGAGCTCTATACCGCACCATAAGGGCAACCCGAAAATGCACAGCGCATGGCTTTATGTCAAGTTTTTTTAAGTTTCAGTACGCGGGTAGTACTTCTAAATATATAACCCCGTTGCGTCACTTTGGCAATCCTTTTTTGCGAGAGTCGCAGACAGCCTCTGAATCGCGGTCAGGGCTTGTCCAAGTTGTGGTCATAGCCCAAATACGTCATGCCGAATCCCCCAAACCCGAGCACGCGCACCCGTTCGTATTCATGGAGGCGATACCCGTTTGTCAGGGCATGGATGGGATGTTGTGCGTTGTTCATGGGATCTATCCCCCTTATATGTTGCGAGAAGGGGTTCCTTTATCAGTTGTATCAATGGCTGTTTTTGCGGCTTTGAGCGAGTGCGTAACTGACGTTCCGCTGAAAGGACAGGCACGGGGCCTATCCCTACATCAACCCGTTCCAAACGCTACTGTAGGGACAACCCCCAGTGGCATTTGTACCAACTTATTCACTATCGGGATCGCTTTGCCGTTCCACCGTCCTTCAGAGAAGCCATCGCCAACCGTGCCATCGCAAAAGCCCATCAACGAAAGCCATCGGGCACAGCGCGCAAGTCCGTCTCGCAACCCACATCCATTTTGCAACCCCCTTGGCAGGCTGGCGCATGTCGTGCGATTACAAAAGCGCTTTGCGCTGTGCTAGCCCCTCGGCGCATGAGAGCGGCATTTTTTGCCTACTTTTTTTTGCTGTTGAAAAAAAGTAGGTCGCCGAAGGCATCGAAGGCAACAAACAATGCTGTAGGACCAAAGGCTTAGAAAAGCGAGCCACGTCGGTGCGGATGGGTGCGGATCAACATTTAATTTACGGAGTATTTAGTTGGTACAGATAGGAGAGGAACGCACGGGGCTAGAGGATGACGGATGGCTACTTAATCGTTGTCGTCGCGTTCCTTTTCCCGTATTTTTTGCAGGTGGTGTTTTATGCCTGTGCGATGCGATTTTGATTCATCACTGAAAGGTGAATGCGATGCGCTTTGTGACGGTGTTGTTGGGTTTGCTGGTCGCGGTTTGTGTTTGTGACCTCCGCGCCAGCGAGACAGATCTGCCGCCGCGTGGCGAGGGGGCGGTGGCTTTTGAGATCGACGTGTGTAGCTTTCGCTATCGTGGCAACGAGGGGTTTGAAGAGATCACGTTGCGCTTCCCGGTGGCGCAGTTCGCGTTTGTGCAACGGGACTCGGGGACCTATCTCGCGCGCTACAAGCCCTCGTTGCGGGTCTTGAACGCCGATGGCGAGATCGTGCGAGAAGTGGCGGCGGAAAGCCGGCTGACCGCCGAGTCCGTAGAGGCCACCGTCGATCCCGACCGCATGGTACGCGACATGGTGCAAGTGCGCTTGCCGGCGGGGCGCTACCGCGGGGAATTGACCCTGAGCGATATGCAGGCCGACCGGTCGGGGTTGGCGGTGTTTTCGCTCGAGGTGCCCGATTACGATCCGAGCGTGGTGGGCATGAGCGATTTGTATTTGTCTTCCGGGATCGCCCCATGGGGCGCGGGCAAGCGCGAGATATTCCGCAAAGGCGGCCGCGCAGTGATGCCCAACCCATCGCGGCAATATCGCAGGGGCAATCCCCTGTACGTGTATTTCGAGGTTTATCACCTAGGCTATCAAAAGCATCGCGTCGCCATGCAAGTGGAAGACCGATACGGGCATCGCATTTGGCGCGATCGGCGGGCGTTCCCGGGCTATCGCGGCGAGGTCGCGTTCGCCGAGGGCATCCCCACCGATGATTTGTTGCCGGGGATATACACGCTGCGGGTTCGCGTGATCGCGGGACGAGATACCGTTGCATCGGCCCGAAAATTCGAGGTGATGGGCGACGCGGTCGCGCCCGCATCGGGCTTTGGCGATCGGCAGGCGGAGATCGCGGGACGGCTGTTAAAGCGATTCGGAGGCGCGGACATCGAAACCACTTATGCGGGATTGGGGCGGGCGGATCGGGCCGCGTTTCTCCACGGATTTTGGATGGATCGCAATCCGCTCATCGCGCGGGCCTATTGCAATCCCCTGCTCGGCTTTGGCGCGCCGCCCAACTTGGACGGGGCACTCCTCGCGGCAATGGGCAGGCAAAGGGAAATGGCGAAATACATCGATCCGCGCTACGCAACGCGACAAGCGCCGCCCGATCCGGCGATGGCGAAAGCCGCCTTGGAGGCGATCGACGCCCTCCTCGAAGAAGATGGCAGCGATTTGATGGGCCGAACCGCGCGGGGGTACGCCCATCTGTTTGCGGGCGACGTACCTCATGCTGAGCAGGCGTTTCGCGCCGCGCGAGACATGGGCGGCGCATCGCCCGAAATGTACAATGGCATCGGGCTGTCCCACATCGGACGCAAGCGATGGGACGAGGCCGTCGCGGCATTTGATCAGGCCCTCGCGCTTCGGGCAGGCGATCAAACCGCACGGGTCAACCGCGCCATCGCCCGGTTGCTCGGCGGCAAACAACGCGCAACAGACGCTTTGAAAGAGGCCGTGGAAGTCCATCCGAATCACCCCGAGTTGCCGTATTTGCTCGGGCGCGTATTCGAGCGCGAAGGCGAGGTGCAGGCCGCCGAGAAAGCCTATACCCGACAGATCGCGATAACTCCGATGCACGCACGGGCGCGATTCGACCTCGCGCGCGTCTATTTGAAACGGGGGCAACTGGCGCGGGCGACGCACTTGTGGCGCGACCTGATGGACACGCGGCCCGAACTGCGCGACGAATGCCTCCCCCTGCTGTTGGGCGCGTATCAAAGAATGGGCGAAACCGGGGAAGCGCAGAAGGCGATGGCGGAGTACTTACGCACGGTGGATGACGAGACGCGCACGCGCTTGCGAGACATTCGCACCGTGGCGACCCCGCAAGAGGCCGCGGCTTACGACGCCTTGCCGCTTGATCAGCACGCGGATTTTGTTCGGATGTTCTGGTCTCGGCGCGACCCCACGCCTGCCACGCCGGGCAACGAGCGACTCGTGGAGCACTATCGCCGGGTGTTGTACGCGATGCGACATTTTTCCACCGGGCAAAAGCCGTGGGACAAGCGCGGGGAGATTTACATTCGCTACGGCGAACCCGCGCACAAAAGCCGCGCAGGCGACATTCGCTACGAGACGGACGCCGATGTGGTGCGGGTGAAAGAACGCCTGTGGATGGGCTTGACCCCCGAGGCGCACAAAGAGATCATCGCGCGGATGGGCCGGTTGCGGACCTCGACTCGGGACGTGCAATATCAGGGGGAAGACGCAGGCGATTTGATCGTCGCGGATTTTGAATCCATCGACTACGAATTGAATCCCAACCGCACGTTTTTCGGCGGCGGCGCCGATCGCAACGACGGCAATTATTACGACGATGTGCAGGATTCCCACCGCGACCGCGATGCGGGCATGACCAATATTCGGGGCTTTCCCATCTTTCCCATCGACGGCGGAACGCGATGGGAATACTGGATTTACCCCGATGTGGCAGGCGGCATCGAGGTCGTGTTCGCGGCCTTGGATTCTCGCGGCGCGTTCGATTTTCCCGACATGCCACAAGGCCGCGTGTTATCGACCTTCAACCAAAGCCAATGGACCGCGAAAAGGCCCGACCGCGTGGTGGCGCGGGCCGTGGGCCGACAACCCGAAATTTATCGCCCCTTGACGAATGAGTTGGCATTTCATTTCGATGCGGCGGATTTTCGCGGAAAACCGCCCCACACGCGCTTGGAGGTCTATTGGGGCATCCCGTTGAGCGCGCTGGTCGATTCCGGGCGAACCGAGGGCGAAGTCGAACGCGGCATCGCCCTGTTTGACAGCGCTTGGACGCCTGTTTATCGGAAGGTCGCCGCCCTGCCATACCTATCGGACGCTACCGAGGTGCGACGCGGCGCGCTGTTGATCGACGAGCTCGCGCTCCATGTGCCGCCGGGCAACTACCATCTCGGCGTGGAAGTGCGCGACCGCAGTCGCAATTTGCTCGGCGCGTACACGCGCGAAGTGGCGGTGGAAGCCTATACCGATGATGCGCTGGGACTGAGCGATATCGAATTGGCCGGCTCGGTTACAGAAGATGCGAGCATCAAAACAAAGGGCGGTCGCCGGGTCGTGCCCATGCCCTCCAAAACCTATTTGCCCGGGCAACCCGTGACGATTTACTACGAGGTCTATGGGTTGACATTTGACGAGTTGGGCCAAACGCGCTATCAAATGGATTACAAAATTTCGCCCCGCAAGGGCAAGCCCCTGTCCGTGACGATCTTGCGCGCAGTCGGCAGACTTTTGGGCATCGAGCAAAAAAAGGTGGTGACGATTTCCTACGAGCAGGTGGGCACGACAAACGCGGAGTACAACTATCTGGAGATCGACATCAGCGGATCCGAGGCGGGACGCTACGAGTTGGAGGTCGCCGTAACGGATTTGAACGCGGGGACAAAGGCGAGCAAGAATGCGATATTTCTCATCGCAAAGTAACGGCGGCTACGGGCCATCCGTCGAAATGGCGGAGCATCTTTGATCCGAAAAAATAGGTACTTCGAAAAATAAATAATTCGGGATTTCAATTTTTTACGAGCGTGCCGGACGCGATGCCGTACATCAAATAACCCATCGCCAACCGTGCCATCGCAAAAGTCCATCACCAAAAGCCATCGGGCACAGCGCGCAAGTCCGTCTCGCAACCAATATCCATTTTGCAACCCACTTGGCAGGCTGGCACATGTCGTCCTGCTACAAAAGCGATTTGCGCTGTGCCTAGCCCCTCGGCGCATGAGAGCGGCATTTTTGAACTGCTGGGGCAGTTGTACCCCGCTCGCCTACTTTTTGTTGCTGTTGACCATACTACGCGACAAAAAATAAAGACCTGTGCAAAATCCGAAAAAGAGTTAGATTTAAGTTATCCGCAAAAACCCTCACCCCTTCTCGGAAAGCACAGGTCTATGTCGGATCAAGTTATGCAACTATACCCCATCCTGCAAGCGCATTTTCCTTGGCACAAAGCCCGGGTGACCTTCCTCTCGGCCTTTCTCTTGGCCTTGATGAAGGTGACGACCGTCAATTTGACCAAACTGGCCAATGCGCTCAATGGCAAAGTCAAGCCAAAATCCAACTACCGCAGAATCCAACGTTTTTTCGCCGAGTTCACGTTGCCGGAAGATTGGGCAACGGGCTTGATTCTGCATCTCTTACCGGTCAAATCGGATTTTATACTCGCCATGGATCGGACCCAGTGGTCATTGGGTAAGGTGTCGATCAATCTCCTGACCGTGGGCATCCTCTATCGAGACATGGCGTTTCCCATTTGCTTCAAGATGCTCCACAAAAAGGGCAACTCGAGCACACAAGAGCGCATAGCCCTCATGAAACGGGTCCGTCAACACATCAAGCCCTGTAAGATTCGCGCCTTGGTGGCCGACCGCGAATTTATCGGGCGAGAATGGTTTAACTGGTTGACCGAAAACGACATGCCTTTTGTCATTCGCCTCAAAGAAAACGCGATCCTCGAAACGGGACAAAAAGCGATCCCGTTGAAAAAACGATTCGCCAACCTGACCTTGAATCAGCAAATGACCTTGCCAAAACCCGGGCGCGTCTATGGACAGGCACTCTATTTATCGGCCATCCGATGCCCCGATGACTGGGTGATGGTCGGCAGCAACACACCGGACATTGACGCACTCTTGACCTATAAAAAACGATGGCGCATTGAAGTCCTTTTTGCCAACCTCAAACGCCGAGGCTTTGATCTCGAACAGACCCATCTCACCGACGCCGACCGCATCGAAAAACTCATCGCCCTGTTGACCCTCGCCGTGTGTTGGGCCCATCTCATGGGCGAAGAGCGCGCCCATCACACCCCGCTCAAACTAAAAAACCATGGTGAGAAAGAGAAAAGTCTCTTTCGGTATGGACTTGATTATCTACAATATGTCCTTTTGAATATCCAAGACCACGCACGCACGTTCCAACGCTGTCTGAAAATCCTAAAAGAAGCGCGATTTTTACCCGATTCTTAGTTTTGTCGCGTAGTATGGCTGTTGACAAAAAGTAGGTCGCCGAAGGCATCGAAGGCAACCAACGATGTGATAGGACCAAACGCTTTAGAAAAGCGAGCCATGTCGGTGCTGATTTGTGCATATCAAAATTTGGTATCATTTCATTTAAGAAAAAATAAAGAGATGAACTGCTGTCACATCTGTACACCGCGACTTTGACGCCGATCACATGATTTTATATTTCCTTGACTTTCTAACTTTACTTTTTATTTTTAAAAAGCCCGTAAGCCCTCGTCTCTTTCACAGGCGTCGCCTACGATGAGCGGAGCGAATAACGGGGCTAGGTCCCGATAATTTTAAGACAGCATTCTCATCCACCCACAGAGGAGGTGATGTGTAGCGCGTGTGTTTTGTCGTTGGCAGTTTCTCTCTACGCAGCTAGAGAAATCGGCTTTGGGAAAGGGCCAAGAGATCTTTCCCCCGTCTTCCCCACTATCGGGAAGCAACCATTAAGGAGGAGTTTTATGAATAGGTTTAAGGCTTGGTTTTATGCTTTGCTCGCCATTGCCCTGGGGTTTGGGCTGACGCATCGAGCCGATGCACAGACCACCACGGGTAAAATCGCGGGGACCATCGCCGACGCCAATACAGGCGAACCCCTGCCGGGCGCCAATGTGGTGATCGCAGGCACGCGGCTCGGCGCGACGGCCGATGTCAATGGCGAATATTTCGTCATTCAGGTGTTGCCGGGCGTGTACGAAGTGCAGGCGTCCCTCGTGGGCTATCACACGGTGAGCAAAACGGATGTGGTGGTGAGTGTGGACCGCACCTCGCCGGTGAATTTTTCCCTGACGGAATCGACCGTTGAATTGAGCGAGATCACGGTTGTGGCCGAGCGCCCGCCCATCGAATTGGAAGTCTCCTACGCCCAGACGATTATGAAGGCGACGGAAGTGCGCGAAGCCCCCACGGGCCCTCGGTTGCGCGATGCGTTTGCCACGCAGGTCGGCGTGGACAGAGACGCCTGGGGGTTGACCATTCGCGGCGCGAGTGAAGAAGAATTGCTGTACACGATGGACGGCGTGGGCATGAAAGACAACCGCAACAACCGTCCGTATTCTTCGTTTAGCAAGACGAATTTGGCCGAAGTGCAGATCTTGACCGGGGGCTTCAGCGCCGAGTACGGCGATGTCCGCAGTGGCGTTGTCAACATCGTCACCCGCGAGCCGCGCCAGTTCACGATCAACGCGGATGCGCGCTACAATCCCGCCGGCCGCAAGCACTTTGGCCCGGATGTGTACAGTTCGGACAACTGGTGGGATATCGGCCGGTTTGAAAGCGATACCCCCACGCAAGATCGCAATGGCGACGGCACCCCCGACTTTAAGGGATGGACGCAGGAGTTCGCGGATCGCGGCGGCGCCGAGGGCAATTGGACCGCGGGCATTTTTGACGATCCGATCCAATCCGTTGCACAGGCCAAAGGCATCTGGGCATGGCAACACCGCAACTTTGAGCTCAATGGCAACGATGGGTACAATGCCAATGCAGGGGATCGCGAATCGGATTACCACTACGACGTAACGGTCGGCACGCCCATCATCCGCGACAAATTGTCCTTGATGGTGACCAGCCAGCGCGAGCGCACGGCGTACGCGTACGACCTGTCCAAAACGTCGTATCGCGACAACATGGCGCAGGGCAAATTGACGCTGACGCCGACCGCCACGACAAAATTGTCGCTGGGTTATTTGCGCGGTTGGGCCGACGGCACGAAGCGCGGCGATTTCACGGGCACATTTGTCCGATCGCAATACGAGGCATCTCTCCGCTTTGACGATGTGCAGATGTTCGCGCCCGGGTCTCAGAACAACCAGCAGACCATCGGCCGCAACTACTTTACCATGAACTGGTCGCACACCTTGTCGCCCAAGACCTTTTACAATCTCACGGCGCGCTATGGCAGGACGGACTGGGAAGCCACCTGGCAGAAGCCGCAAGCCCGAGGCATCCCCCTCGCGGCGGTGTATCCCGACGGCAGGCTTGAAGAGTTCGGCGATTACGCGGAAGAGATCGCGAATTTCAAAGAGGGCAATGAGGGCGTCACCCCCACCTCGGCTGTCGAGCAAGCGCGCGCGGCCGGCGCCGTGATCTTGGACGAAGCTCCCGTGGGCTGGAACTACGCCAACAGGCGCAACGACATCTTGGGCATTTACCGATTGCGCGGCGGCGGCGGCGCGAGCCGATCCGCGGACTGGTCCTACATCCGAGAGACGGATTTGACCTTTGACATCACCAGCCAGATGACGCCGCATCACCAGATCAAGGCGGGGATTCAGGCGCACACGTTTTACCTGCGGGAGTTCCGCGGCTACGTCTCCACCTTGCCCGTGCGCCCCGACGGTTGGGAAAGCGACAATCCCGCCGATATCGTGGCAACGCAGACCGCGAACTTGCACAACTACTACGTGAAGACGCCGTGGTACGGCGGTTTGTTCATCCAAGACCGCATGGAATATCGGCAGATCGTGGTGAACGCGGGCCTGCGCTTGGACTTCCACCGCCCGGACAAGTGGTTCGACCTCGTCGGGCAACCGCACGATGAATACTTGGGCTCAAATGCCACGCGGCTGTACGAGAATCGCCGCAAGGTTCGCGCGCCGACGCAGTGGGAATGGAGCCCGCGTTTTGGCGTGTCTCATCCGACGACGGCCACCTCCAAGCTCTATTTCAACTACGGTCACTTCTATCAGGTGCCCACGACAGTGGAACTCTACCGAGCGCAGTCCGGCGCGGGCGAGCCTTTGGAAAACTTCGGCAATCCGTGGGTGGAAATGCCGCAGACCGTCGCGTATGAACTCGGTTTTGAGAAGAGCTTTGCGGGGACGTACCTGGCTTCGGGGACGGTGTATTTCAAAGACATCGACAAAGAGCTCGAGCCCAACACGAGTTATTACACCTTGAACACCACGAGCAGGCGCACGCGCTGGACCACTTCGGGCCGCATCAAAGACGTGCGCGGCTACGAGATCGCCTTCAAGAAATCGCGCGGTCAGTTCTTCACGGGCTTCATTTCCTACGATTACCGCCAAGAACGCAGGCGGCGAATCGGGTGGGATAGAATCTACGATCAGAACACCGTGACGACGCCTTCCCGCCTGCTCATCGAACTCAATGCCAACGCCGCCAACGAGCAGTTCAAAGCGCGTCCGATCTGGAAATTGGGGTTGAATTTCCGCACGCCCCTCGACTACGGCGCCGAAGGGCGCATGTGGAAAGGCGGTTGGGAAGCCAACTTGTTCTTCCGCCGCGAGGGCGGTTGGTGGATGAATTACAATCCGACCAACGACCCCGCCTTGCAAAATGTGTTGAACGTGCAGTGGACGGACAGCAACATGGCGGACCTGCGAATCTCAAAAGCCTTCGATACCGCGGGCGCGCCGATGTTGTACTTGGAGATCCACAATCTCTTCAATTTCAAGAACTTCAACCACCACCGCGACTTCGACGGCGAGGTTTGGGACTATCCGAGCACCAACGACGATGCCAAGGCAAGAGCGTATATGGAGCGGCTCGGATGGACGGTCGATTCCAGCGGCAAATTGCAGGAAGGCAGCCGCCCGGGTTCCGATGTCGATTTGGATAATTTCCAAGAGACGCGCCGCCCGTATCTGGTCTATATCGACCGCCGAGACATCACGTTTGGGTTGCGATTTTCATTCTAAATCCCCATCCCGTCCCTCTCCCGATTTTGGGAGAGGGACGGCGGGGATCGAATTTTAAGGAGTTAGCTTATGAAACATTTCGCATGGCTGATGGTCGTGCTGATGGCAGGCGGTGCTCATGCACAAAGCCATGAGATCGGCACGCTTTGGAGTACGGGACGCCTGGTTTGGCCGGGCGGTTTCGAGACGGGCGAGACCGATCCGGATATCGGTTATCGCATCGGAAATCCGGGGATGGCCGTGGTGGGGTTGTATTCCACGTTTAACGTGCCGAGCTACTACGAGGGCGGGCAATCCTTGGTGAATACCACGCAAAGCCCCTGGTGCAATGACCTGCTCGACGATCTCGCCGATTTTTCGCCTTCGAAGTTGGGCGGCATGGAAACGCGGTTGAACTTGCCCAATCCGAAGTTTTTCCGAGTTGCCCCCCCGACGATCACTCAGGATGGCAAAGAGGTCTTGCGTACCAACTGGCGCGTGTTCCCCGAATACGGCGATGGCACGCGGTCGGAGTTGGGCGCGGATTTGATGATCAGCAGCACCATCGTCAACTCCGAAGGCTTGCGGATCGTGCGCGATACCTATTCTTGGGCAAATGCCGATGCCGACGACATGATCTTTGAAGTCACGACGATCACCTATCCGCAAACGCCGCATGTGGTCGATCTGCGTGCGGGCGAGCGCGGCATTGCCGCAAGCCCGGAAACCGCGTCGAAAAACCCGTCTTACGACGATTTCTACGTCGGGCTGAACTACTACTTGCAACGCGGTGGATCGGGCCCCGCGGGCGGCGCGCACATCACGATCACCGCCGAAGATGGCGGCCGCGCCTACGATGCCGGGTTGCTCGCAGGCGGAATCTGGGATGAAGTCAACTATTGGGATGACGAGGAAAAATTGCTCTACATCCACGATGGCGACGACGGCGATAAGTTGGGCTATCGGTCCGATGGCGATGACCGCGGCGAACCCGCGCCCGCCTCTGGCGACTTGCTCGACGCGGTGCGCGCCGCCAACATCAGTTCCGGCGAGTTTATGGAATCGCACTACAAGGGCCGCGTGTTTTTGCACGTGGACAAGGCGCCGACAAGCGATCCCAATGTGCTCGGTGAAAACTGGTTGGACGACATGTCCGATCCCGAAAATGCACAGCCGCGTCAGGTGCGCTGGGTGCCGGGCGAGGTGTGGACGAGCACGCGCACCGCAGATCGCAAAACCGTACACGACTTCTACGTGCAACCGGGTACGACGAGAGACGAGCGCATCGCCGTTTCCGATCCCGACCGCCCGGGCTATGTCACCACCGAGCAGATCTATCAATGGGTGACGACCTTTGGCCCTTGGGACTTGGAACTCGGGCAGAGCATCCACATCGTGTCCGCCGTCATCGTCGCCGGGCCCTCCGAATCCGAGAACAAGCGCGTTGGGAAGCAGTGGGCAGATGGCACCATTTCGCGTGCCGAAAAAGAGGATTTCCTCGACAGCGGCTACGATTCGCTGATGGCGACCGTGGCTGTCGCGCGCCAGGCATGGGCAAATCGCAAGGGCATCCAGCCCACCTTGCCGCCCACGCCAAATTGGCCCGCGCGCTTCGAGGTGACCTCGGGGCCGGATGTCAACGAATTGAGTTGGGATGCGGTGTCCGGCGCGGCCAAGTACCACGTCTATCGCTACGCGGGCCGCCCCACCGAAGTGCCCGAACTGGTCGGCATGCCGACCGGCACCTCGTTTAACGACGAGACCGCCCTTCGCGGCACGCGGTATTATTATTCCGTGACCGCGGTCGATGCCGCTGGCTTGGAGAGCAGCCGCTTTGCCACGCGCACCGAAGCGGATGGCGTGAGTCCCTTCCGCGGGCCGGCCAACGACATTACGCGGGTTCGCGTCGTGCCCAATCCCTATCAAGTGCAGGGCGGGCAACTCGACGATAACGGGTACAACTATCAGGGACAGCCCAACAAACTCCAGTTTGTGAACCTGCCCGCAAATGCGATTATCCGCGTCTTTACGATTACGGGCGATCTGGTCACGCGCATCGACCACACCTCTGGGTCTGGCGATGAGTCGTGGGACTTGATGATTTCGGACAACAATCAGTTCCTCGTCAGCGGGATATACTTCGCCCACATCGAAGATACGAACACGGGCGACACACACATCGAACGCTTTGTCGTGGTCAGGTAAAGCAGGTCGAGAATCACACCTTGTGATTTGAGATTTCCGATACCCGTAGGGACAGGCCCCCGTGCCTGTCCTCATCTCTGGGTCGAGAATCACACCTTGTGATTTGAGACTTCCGATTCTTAACAGGAGGTACGTTGTGAAACGAATGAAATGGGCCGCCATGCTGACCGCGTTGTTCGTCGGGTTGACGGCCACATCACAAGCACAAATTCGGGATTTGCAACCCATTTTGCCAGATGGCGGTTCCGAAGAACTCAATCCCGCATTTATCAAAGTTGGGCAGGCCGGCTTTGCGTTTTTGAAGTTGCCGACCAATGCGCGTTCCGCGGCCCTTGCCGGCGCGGGCACCGGGATGATCGGATCGGCCGCAGGCGTGTTCACCAATCCCGCAACGCTGGCGTTTTTCGATGGCCGCGAAGCGTTCTTCACCTACGTTTCGTGGATCGCCAATACCAAAAGCCAAGTCGCTGGCGCGGCCCTCAACATTCCCGGGCGCGGCACGTTTGGCGTCGGGTTTGTGACGTATGACGCGGGCACGTTCAACGGCACGGCGATAGACCCCGACCCCACGGGCGAGGGTTTTACCGATACCGGCACCTTCACCACGTCGAACTATGCGTTCTCCGTGGCTTATGGGTTGAAGATCACCGATCGCTTTTCCATCGGCGCCAATGTCAAACTCGCCAGTCAAAACCTGGGGACGGGCAATGTGTTGATCGGCGGCAATCGCACGACGGTGGATAACGCCAAGACCGCGTTTGCCGTGGACTTGGGCACGTATTTCAACACGGGCTTCCGCAACACCGTGCTGGCGATGACCGTGCAAAATTACAGCCAGGAACTGACCTATCAGCGCGAGTCCTTCGAGTTGCCGCGCAACATTCGCCTCGGCTTGCTGGTGGATGCGTTGTCCATGATGGGCAGCCTCCCCGTGCCGCATCACCTGAACCTGGCGTTTGACGTGACGAATCCCGTGGATTTTGACGAGCAGGTTTTGATCGGGCTGGAATACGCATTCCAAGCCGCCGGCAGTCCCATCGGCTTTTCTCTCCGCGCGGGTTGGAAGACCAATCACGACACCGAGAGCTTTGCTTTTGGCGGCGGGCTGAAGTATTTGACGGAATCCGGCAGAGGTGGGAAGATCGATTATGCTTACAAGCAATTCGACAGCAATTTCTTCTCTGCTGTACACGTGATTTC
Source organism: Candidatus Latescibacterota bacterium (assembly GCA_965242535.1). Classification (GTDB taxonomy): domain Bacteria; phylum Latescibacterota; class UBA2968; order UBA2968; family UBA2968; genus VXRD01. The sequence continues at coordinate 445,962 of OZ251458.1, read as the reverse complement.
AGTGGCGGTCGATTTTTAGCCGCAAAAACGCACCGGTGGCTGTAAGACAAACGGCGGAGGGACGCGATGTCCATCCGCCGTTTTTCATGGCTTGACAGGTACGGGGGGAAGGGGTATTGTATTTGTCCAATGCCCAAGATCAAAGGAGGCAGGTAATGGATGTTTCGAATGTGTTGGATGCGTTGAAAACCGAGTGCGCCGAACTCGCGTTGGTTCAGGGACGACTCATGGCGGTGAACTGGGCTTGCGGCACAGCAGAGTTGCACCGCGAGCAGGGGGCGGTTGTGCCGTTGCGTTTTGAACCCGCGCTGAATGTCGCCATGCATCGGCTGGCAATGCAACACGTCGAGATCAGGGGGCGCGGGTGCTTTAACGACAATGACGAATGGGACCTGGTTTGCGTGGATCGGATAATCGGAACGCGAGCATGGTCAGAACCGTTCGACCTCGAGGCATTTCGCAACGATCCCAACCCGAAAGTATTCGACCCAAATAAAATGGTCACTATTGACCTAAGAGAAGAAGAGTGGGAGGGGTTTAACCGTGCGATATGCGAAGGACGAGATGCTCGATGATTTTTTTCCTAAATTGATTTTCAATTGTCCTGATGCGATATGCTGACATCAAGCGATCCTCTTAGAAACCATCAAAAAATTATTGGGACCTACCCCCCTAGCCCCCCTTCCTGCGAGGAAGGGGGGAATCAAGGCATCCTATTTTTGCGATAGGTATGGTTTGGACCTGCGAAAAACGAATGCTTTTGTGGCTCTCTCAATGGCGGGCCGAGTTTTTAGATGGCTTCTTAAGGTTTCACCGTCCTTCAGAGAAGCTATCGCCAACCGTGCCATCGCCAAAGCCCTTCAAACAAAGCCATCGCGCACAGCGCGCAAGTCCGTCTCGCAACCAACATCCATTTTGCAACCCACCTCGCAGGCTGACTCATGTCGTTCTATTACAAAAGCGATTTGCGCTGTGCCTAGCCCCTCGGCGTTTGAGAGCGGCATTTTTGAACTGCTTGGGCAGTTGTACCCCGCTCGCCTACTTTTTTTTGCTGTTGAAAAAAAGTAGGTCGCCGCACGCCGTAGGCACAGGCGTAGCCAACGCATCGAAGGCAACCCACGATGCTTTCGGACCAAACGTTTTAGAAAAGTGAGCAATGTCGGTGCTGATTGGTGCGTATCAAAATTTAGTATAACTCCATTTACTAAATATTCAACCTCCCTTCAATTTGCCAAATTTTTTTTCGAGACGCGATAAGTGAAAACTCTGCGCTTTATACTTTTCGGCCTTTGCATTCTCGGCGTCGCGATGCCCGCCGATGGCGCGACGGTCTTGCTCGAGGACGGCACGGTGCTCAAGGGCGAGATCGTGGCCGAATCGGAAACAGAAGTCGTGATCGAGACGTCGATGGGCAAATTGCGGGTGGCGCGGACCCTCATCAAAATGATCGAGCGACCGTCGCGCAATGTCGCGGTTTTGCTCGAGGACGGCACGGTGCTCAAGGGCGAGATCGCGTCCGAATCCGATGCCGAAGTCGTGATCGAGACATCCATCGGCGAATTGCGGGTGGCGCGGACGCTCATCAAAATGATCGAGCGAGAAGGGGAATCGCACAAGGCCGATGGGCCGATCGCCGACGCGGAATTGCAAGCGAGTTTCGGAGAACGCGAAGACCGCATGACGGGGGCGATTTTGCAAGCGGTGGCAGACGCGGATACGGCGGCTTTTTACAGGGCCTTGGATCGCAAAGCCAAGGGGCCATTTCTGGCGAGGTTTTGGCGGGCGCGCAATCCGCTGGTGTTGAAGTACTACTACGACTACCACTTCGGACGCCGCTATGTGACGGTGTCCGACGCGTATTTTGAACGCGGGGATCTGATTCCCCAAAAATACACCACCCGAGCGCAGGCCCCCGATGAAGCGCAGGTGGCCGAAGCCGCCCGAATTTGCGACCGCATGCTCATTTTGCACCCCGATGATCCGGTGGCGATGTGCGCGCTCGGCTATCTGCGCTTGGAACGAGACGACGTGAAGGCGGCCGAGGCCCTGTTTTTGGATGCGATCAAAAAGAACAAAAAATTCGTGGAGGCGCGCAATGGCCGGGCGCTCGCGGCGTTGAAGCTGCCGGGGCAAAAGTCGCGGGCATTGCGCTTGTTTCGAGAAACCTGCGCGATGGACGAACATTACGCGGCGGCCCACTACAATTTGGGCATGTGCCATCTGGCGATGGTGGGGATGGATCGCGTGGATCTGGATCGCTATTTTGGGCATGTCATCGAGCGTTTTCCCGACCACTACGACGCGTATTTCAAACTGGGCGTGTTTTACGAATCCCTGCGCTATTACGACAAGGCGATGAAAGCCTATTCGCGCCAAGTAGCGGTGAATCCCGGCCATCCCATCACGCCTGCGCGCCTGGCGCAGGTGGCGATGCGCCTAAAAGCCGCGGGCGAGGAAAGCTACAGCGTGGACGAATTGCAGAAAATGGCAAAGACAAAGCCCAAAGACTATCTCCCCTTGCTGGCGCAGACGTGCATTGAACGCGGGGATTTTTCCCGCGCACAGGCGGCTTTTGGACGCTATTTTCAGTTTTTGGACCCGACCGAACGGGCGTATTACCAAGACCTGTCGCTGGTGGCCCCTGCCGAGGCGCTGTCCAAAATGAAGGGCGCGTTCGGGCGTTCCCTATCCCGGCTTCGGGAAATTTTTTGGCTGGAGGCCGATCCCACGCCGACCACGCCTGTGAACGAGCGCCGCGTGGCGCATTACCGGCGCGTGTATTTCGCGCGGTCAAATTTTGCCGAAGGGTTGGAGGAATGGCACGGCAGAGGGTGGGATCGCCGGGGCGATGTGTACATTCGCTTGGGGCATCCCGACCATCGAACATGGTCGGATTATCTGGTGTTCGAGACGGACGAAAAGGTCGCCAAAGTGAAGAACCGCCTCAACATGCTCGCCGCAAACGCCTTGGATGAAGTGTTGCCGACCAAGCACGTCCACGGGCAGTCGAGCTCGTCCTATGGCTACGGCGCAGGGCCCGAGACGGCCGAGTTGCGCGGCGTGCCGACTTTTCCCGTGCCGCGCAGGCGCAGCGTGATGCGCGATGGATCGGAATTGGGTTACAGGTGGGAGTCGTGGATCTACGCCGACATCGGCGGGGGAATCGAGATCACATTTTTGGATCCCACGGGCAGTGGCTTTTTCGATTTCGCGCCCATTCCGCCCAATTCGCCCAACCACGCGCTTTGGTCGCGCCTCGCGCCCGAAAAGGTGGTCGCCCAAGTCGTGTCCCGCACGCCCTCGGTGTATCGGCACGCCTACGGCGGCGAGCCGATGGACTTTTACATGTACGCGGCGAATTTTCGCGCATCCGACCGAGAGACCAATATGGAAGTGTATCTGGGCGTGCCCATCGCCGCGTTGACCCCCACATCTCAAGGCGGCAATGCGTATGCGATCTTGGATCGCGAGGTCGCGATCTACGACCGATCCCCAAAACCGATTTTTCGAGACAGCGTGCGGGTGACAAAAGCCATAAACGGGCCAGTGGAAAAGGGGATGCTGATGGTGGATCAGGTGCGAGCATCCCTGCCTCCGGGGCAATACTTCTTGACCGCTCAAGTGCGCGATCCCATCAGCCGAAAAATTCAGGCGCGAAAGATGTACGTCACCGTGCCATCTTTCCGCGATGAGGAGCTGTCGTTGAGCGATTTGGAACTGGCCGGGCAGATCGTCGAGAAGGGAGAAAACGCAGGTGGGAAATTTCAAAAGGGGGAGTTGCAGGTCGTGCCCCTGCCGTCCAAAACCTTTGCAAAGGCGCGCCCGGTGTATCTCTATTACGAGGTGTACAACTTGACCCGCGACGCGTTCGGACAAACCCGCTACCGCATAGAATACGCGCTTACGGGCGTGCAGAGCGCGGGCTCGCGGCTGCTTCGAGGACTCGGCAAACTCTTGGGCCAAACCCCGCGAGCCGATGGCGTGCAAATTTCTTACGAGCATACCGGAACGACGACATGGGAACCGCTCTACATCGCGTTGGACGTGCCGCGAGATAGCGAAGAACAATTGGAAATCGAGGTCGTGGCAACGGATTTGAATCGCCTGGATCAACCCCGGGTACGCAAGCGGGTTCGGTTTGCGAAAATAAATAAAGGGGAGACGGGAGACGGGAGACGGGAGAGGTAAAAGGCAAAAGGCAAGAGGGGAGACGGGAGAAGCAATCGCAATCGTAGGGACAGGCCCCTGTGCCTGTCCGAAGATACAAGAGGGACGGGTTGTCAAAAATGTCCGAATCATCGAGTTGAGAGATGGGAACAATGCGCGATTCCAAATCGTCAAATTTTTCAAATGTCGAAGATATCCAAATCGTCGCCCAGGTTTTGGAAGGCGACACAGGGGCGTTTTCCGCATTGGTGCAGCGACACCACGAGCGCGTGTACCGCACGGCTTACAGCTTGGTCGGCGATCTCGACGAAGCAGACGATTTGGCGCAAGAGGCATTCATCAAGGCATTTCGCGCCCTCAGACGATTTCGCGGGCAATCGCGTTTTTCGACCTGGCTACACCGCATCGCGGTCAACTGTTGCTTGGATTACCTGCAATCCAAGCATCGGCGCAACTTCGTTTCACTGGATGACTATCGCGAGAATTGGAACGCGCCCCGCATCTGGATGGGGCGAGCCAAAAATGCGGATGTGCGCGTCGAGCGGCGGGAATTGCAGGAAATTCTCGAGCGCGCGTTGGGCGAGTTGCCCGAGGCGTACCGCGTGACCTTCGTCTTGCGAGAAATCGAAGGGCTGACCTACGAGGAAATCGCAAAGTCGCTCGGTTGTTCTATCGGCACGGTTAAATCTCGCCTGTTCCGCGGGCGGGCAAAACTCCGAGAAATTTTGCAAGTGCAATACGAAAACTGGATCGAGGCGTGATATGGACGCAGACAACACCGTCGACATCGACCGCGAATTGTTGTCGGCATATCTCGATGACGCGCTGACAGAAGCGGACCGCGCGCGGGTGGACCGGCTGTTGCTCAGGTCGGAAAGTGCGAGGCGCGAACTCGGCGAGATGGTGCGGGTGCGCGAATTGTTCGCCGCGTGGTCTCCGCCCTCGCCCGACCCCTTTTTCGCGCGCCGCGTGGACAGGCGAATCGCCGAGGAAGTGGCGCGTGGAAAGAACCGATGGCACGGCGGGTTGCAAAAATTTGCCACCGCCGCGATGGTGCTGATTTCGATAGGTTCGCTGGCATTTTTGACGCAACGGCTGGACCGAGACGTCGAGCCGCTGACGCTGGATTCTTTTTTGCAAGGGTCGCTCGACCGCGAGGTGCGCGAGGTCGCGAGTTTGACCGAAGACGATTTTTCCAAGGATCGCGTGCTCGATCTCGTCGTTTCCAGCGCGGCGCATTAGTCCAAATGTCGGATTGATTTCGAAAGGTTTTCGCCATGTTTATTTCGCGTTTCCGATTTATCTGCCTGCTCGTTTTGTGTTTTTTGATCGGCGCAGTGACCGGGACGGTGTACGAGGGTATCGCGTCGGGTCAGGCCGGCAAGCGGCGGGTGCGTATGTCTGAAATGGTGGCAAAGCTCGACTTGTCCGAGGAGCAAAAGGCGCGGCTGGACAGGGTCTTGGAGGACGGGCGCAAGTGCATGGTCGATATCAATACGTCGTACCGCGCCGAGTTTGGAAAAGTGCGAAACGCGACCAAGGCCGAAATTCACGAAATTTTGACGCCGGAACAGCGGAAAGAGTTTGACGCGATCATCGCCGAACGAGCCGCTCGGCGGCGTCATCCACACAGACACCTAGCCCCATGAGAGGCGATGGGATTGAGATGGGACTACGAAGGGAGCAGATGATGCGATCGGTTTTTAATCGTCAGTGGTTCGTTCTGATTTTTCTCGCGCTTTTCGCCTGTGGCGAAGAGGAAGCACAACGGGCGGAGGGCCGCGGTGGGCGCGGTGGCCGTGGCGGCCGCGGCGGCGGCGCGGCCGCACCCGTGAAGGTCGAGGCCGTGAAACGCGGGGAGATTTCCTCTTATATCCTGAAAAATACGACCCTCGAAGCCGAGCGATGGGTCGATGTGCGGGCGCGCACGGCCGGGCAAGTCATCGCGATTCTCAAGGAAGAGGGCGATCCGGTACGTGCGGGAACCGTGCTCGCTCGGCTCGATTCGGACAATGCGCGGATCACGGTTTCGCAACGCGAAGTCGCCCATCGAGAGGCCCTTCAGCAGTACGAGCGGGAAGACGCTTTGTTCCAGCGCAATTTGGGCAGCAAAGAGGCGTACGAAAGGTCCAAAACGCAGCTCGAGGCGGCCAAAGCGCAACTCGAACAGGCCGAACTCGCGCTGAGTTATACGTCGCTTACGTCGCCCATCGCAGGCATTATGACCCTGCGAAATATCGAATTGGGCAATGTGGTCACCAACAATCAGATCGTGGCCTCTGTCGCCAAATTCGATCCCCTGCTCGCGCGCATTCAGGTCACGGAGAAGGACTTTGGCAAAATTACGGTGGGGCAGACCGCGCGCATTACGGTTGAAGCCGCGCCCGAAAGAGAATTTGCGGGCACGGTGAAGATGATCAGCCCGGTGGTGGATCCCGAAAGCGGCACGGTGAAAGTGACCGTCGAGATTCCCCGGACAGACGAAAGCCTGTTGCGCCCGGGGATGTTCGCCTCGGTTTATATCATCACGGAAACGCGGAGAAATACGCTGGTGATCGCCAAAAAAGCCCTCGTGCTCGAGGGGGAAGGCAATCAGGTTTTCGTTTTTGAAACCGATCCCGAGACCGGGCGCGGGCAGGCGCAGCGCAGGCGCATCGAAATCGGATTTACAGACAGCGACCGCTTGGAGATTCTGTCGGGCCTTTCGCAGGACGAACAGGTCATCACGGTCGGACAGGAAGGATTGAGGCCCGGTTCTTCGGTACGCATCGTAGGCGAAGCCGCGCCTCCCACATTTGCGGGCCGCGGCGGGATGGGCGCTGGTGGACGCGGTGGCGCTGGCGGTTTTGCCGGGGGTCAGATGGGGCGCGGCGGAGGCGGTGGTTTTGCAGGTGGTGGGGATCCCACAGAGCGCGTCAAGCGGATGATCGAGCGTCTTCCCGAAGTGAAAGCCGAATACGACGCGCGCGTGAAGAGCGATCCGCAACTGGCGACGGATATGGACAAGCTCCGCGCATTTATGGCGGAGATGCGAGAAAAGGGGTTGATCGCAGGCGGACAGGGGCGCGGTTTCGGCGGCGGGCAAATGGGCGAAGGTAGGGGCCAAGGACGTCGAGGCGGCGATGTCGCAGGCGGCGGGCAGATGGGTGAGGGTGGACAGCGCGGAGGCCGTCAAGGTGGCGATGGGCAAAGCGGGCGAGGACGCGGGTTAGCAGGCGATTCTGGAAGCGGTCAAATGGGTGAAGGTAGGGGCCAAGGACGCCGAGGCGGCGATAGTGGTTCCGCAGGCGGCGATGGACAAAGCGGGCGAGGACGCGGGTTAGCAGGCGATTCGGGAAGCGGTCAAATGGGCGAAGGGAGAGGCCAAGGACGCCGAGGCGGCGATGGCGGTGTCGCAGGTGGCGGTCAAAGGGGCCGAGGTGGGGGCGATCCCACGGAGCGGATGAAAGGCATGATCGAGCGTTTTCCCGAAGTGAAAGCCGAATACGACAAGCGCGTGAAGAGCGATCCGCAACTGGCGACAGATGTGGAGAAACTCCGCGCATTTATAGCCGAGATGCGAGAAAAGGGGTTGGTCCCCGCGCGAGGCAGGCGAGGTAATTAAGTGAAGCTGATCGAATTTTCGACCCGGCGACGGGTCACGGTAACGATGTTCGTGGCGGCGGCCGTGTTGTTTGGCATGGTGGCTTTTCAACGCTTGGCGATCAACCTGCTGCCCGATATCACGTATCCCACCTTGACGGTGCGAACGGAATACGCCGGCACGGCGCCCTCCGAGATGGAACGCTTGATCACCGAGCCGATAGAGGGATCCGTGGGCGTGGTCAATGGGGTCATCCGCGTCACCTCGACCTCGCGCCCTGGCGTGTCGGATGTGGTCGTGGAATTTGCGTGGGGCACGGATATGGATTTCGCTTCGCTCGACATCCGAGAGAAGCTCGACCAAGTGCGCTTGCCGCAAGACGTGCGAAAACCCGTGTTATTGCGGTTCGACCCCTCGCTCGACCCGATCATGCGCGTCGGACTCTACGGGGAAGAGAGCTTGATTTCCCTGCGCCTTTTGGCAGAGGAAGAAATCAAGCCCGAGTTGGAAAGCCTCGAGGGCGTGGCGTCTGTCCGCATCAACGGGGGGTTGGAAGAGGAAATTCAAGTCGAGATCGACCAGCCCAAATTGGCCGCGCTCCGCATCCCCTTGGCGCAGGTGGTCAATCGCTTGGCGCAGGAAAACGTGAACCTGACCGGGGGCGAGCTCAAAGATGGCGAAGCCGAATACTTGGTCCGCACCCTAAACGAATTTAAGACCATCGAGGAAATTCGGGATATCGTGGTGGGGCAGCGGCAAGGCACGATCGTAACCCTAGCCGATGTGGGGAGCGTGTGGCGGGGGCACCGCGAGCGCACGGTCATTACGCGCATCGACCGGCGAGAGAGCGTGGAATTGGCGATCTACAAAGAGGGCGATGCCAACACGGTTACGGTCGCGCGCGCGGTCAAAGCGGCGATCGAGCAATTCCGGCAAACGTCTGGCGATTTGTTGGGCCATTCGCACATGGAGGTGGTGTCCGACCAATCGACATTTATTCAGGACTCGGTTTCCGAAGTGCTCAACACCGCGATTTTGGGCGGGTTTTTAGCCATCATCGTCCTCTATCTGTTTTTGCAAAGCCCCAAGAGCACGGGCATTATCAGCGTTTCCATTCCCATTTCGGTCGTCGCCACGTTTTTCTTGATGTACGTGTCGGATGTGAGTCTCAATATCATGTCCTTGGGCGGGCTCGCCTTGGGCATCGGGATGTTGGTCGACAACTCCATCGTCGTACTCGAAAGCGTGCAGCGTTATCGCGATTCGGGCATGGGGCCGCGCGAGGCGACCAATCGCGGCGGGTCCGAAGTGGGGCAAGCCGTGGTGGCTTCGACGATGACGACGATCTGCGTCTTCGTGCCCATCGTATTTGTCGAAGGCATCGCCGGGCAACTCTTTCGGGATCAGGCACTCACCGTGACCTATTCGCTCGTGGCGTCCCTGCTCGTCGCGCTCACGGTCATTCCCATGCTGGCGTCGCTGGAATTTTCGTGGATGGGCGAATTTGCCGCCGTGGAAAAACGCAAACGGGAAAGCGGGCACAAGGGCGGGGTGGAAGCGCCTGCGCGCGCAATGGGGTTGTTCGGCGCGATAATGGGCGGCATCGGCCGCGGCATTCTCGCTTGCTTGGCGCCCTTGTTCTGGCTTTTCGATCGGGTCATCGGGCGGGCTTATCGGATTTACCCGCACATTATCCGTTGGGCGCTCGGGCACCGCCTCGCGGTCATCGCGGTGGCGATCGCCCTGTTGGGCGGCACGGCGACCTTGGGCCAGCGGTTGGGCAGCGAGTTGATCCCGGAAATGAGCCAAGGCGCGTTCACCATTTCGGTCGAAATGCCCCTGGGCACGCCCTTGGCCGCGACCACGCAATCCATCCAAGCCATTGAGCAGATCGTCCGCAACCAACCCGAAGTGCGCTTGGTGTACAGCATTGTCGGCACGCAATCCGCGTCTGGGGGAAGCGGCGGCGAAGAGCGCGAAAACGTGGGCGAGGTCAATGTGGTATTGCACGAGGGCATCATTCGAGACCGGGAAATCGCCGTGATGGACCGCCTGCGCCGCCTGATTTTGGAAATCCCCGCCGTGGATACGAAATTTACCCGGCCGTCCCTGTTTTCGTCCCGCACGCCCATCGAAGTCGAAGTCGCAGGCTACAACTTGCAATCGCTCCAGATGATCGCAGGGGAAATGATGGCGCGCATGCAGACCATTCCCGGCCTGACGGATATCAAGACCACGAGCGAAGGCGGTACGCCCGAAGTGCAAATCCGGTTCGACCGCAAGCGCGTGGCGCAGATGGGCACCACGATCAACGCCATCGGCGAGATCATCCGCAATCAGGTTCAAGGGGAAGTCGCCACGCAATTCACGCGCGGGGACAGGCGGGTCGATATCCGCGTGCGCGCCGAGGAAGAACACCGCAGCACGGTGGAAGACCTACAACGGTTGATCATCAGCCCCAACAACGCGCCCACGCCCGTGCCGTTGAGCGTGGTCGCCGATTTGCAAGTGGAGATGGGGCCTGCGGAAATCCGCAGAATCGATCAAGAGCGCGTGGCCTTGATTTCGGCCAATTACGTGGGCCGAAGCCTCAGCGCGGTGGTCGCGGATTTGGAGCGCGAAATCGACCGGATCGAGTTGCCCGCCGATTTTGCGATTAAGGTGGGCGGGCAAAACGAAGAGCAACAGCGGTCGTTTGAAAGCATGCAGTTGGCGATAGGGTTGGCGATTTTTCTCGTGTACCTCGTGATGGCGTCGCAATTTGAATCGCTCGTCCACCCGTTTGTGATCATGTTCGCCATCCCGTTCGCCTTGGTCGGGGTATTTGCGATGCTCCTCATCACCGGGCAGACCATCAGCGTGGTCGTGCTCATCGGTTTGATCATGTTGGCCGGGATCGTCGTCAACAATGCCATCGTGCTCATCGACTATATCAACACGCTCCGCCGCGACGAGGGCATGCCCAAAATGGAGGCCATCGCAGAAGCGGGCAAAGTGCGCCTGCGTCCCATTTTGATGACCACCTCGACAACCGTGCTCGGGCTCTTGCCCATGGCGATGGGCATTTTCAATTTTCAACCCCTCGTCAAGGGCATTGAAGGCGCGCTAGATGGCGTCTTGTCCGAGTCGATCTTCGCCGCGGTGATGGCGGTGGTGGGGATGGTCTTCCCGGTGGGGCAGGGCGCCGAGATTCGCGCGCCGATGGCCCTGACCGTGATCGGCGGGTTGGTCGTCTCGACACTCGTGACCCTGGTGTTGATCCCAACGCTGTATTCGCTCGCGGATCGCAAGGAATAGCATGGCACTCGATATCGATCAAAAGCGCGACGAGGCGTTTGCCGAAACGCTCCAGAATTATTCGCTCTCAGAACTCGAAGATATTTACGCGCATCTGGATCGCGACCTCTTTCCCGAGCGGTTTGAACAGGTTAGAGCCGAGATCGAAGCGCGTCTCAAAGACTTTGATTCCGATGTGGCAGACGCGGGCATCGAGGCCGAGCCGCCTGGGATTTGGCGGCGAATCGCGTCGAGCCTGATCGATTTCTCCATGCAGGTGCTCGTCCCATTTTTGATTTTTTACTTGATCAAAAATACCCTTTTTTCCAGCGCGCAACCCGCGGGCGGTGGCGGTGGCCGTGGCGGACGTGGCGGACGTGGCGGACGTGGCCGAGGTGGCGGCGGTGGCGGTCAATCGGATGATCTCTGGTCGGATATCACGGGTTTTGTGGGCGGGGCAAAGGATCTCGCTGTCGGCTTGCTCAAGGGCGATCCCGCTGCACAGAGCAGGGCGATGATCATTTGGAATGAATTTGGAACGATTTTGGTCATTCTGATCGCTTTCCGCGTCTTTATGACCTTGTCGGGTTGGGCGCGATCTGGATTTACGCCTGGGATGCGCGAGTTGGGCATTCGGATCGAGCGCGTTGGCGGCGGCTCGCCGACGTGGTTGCAGGCGGTCGGCAGGTTTGCGTTGCAACCCGTGGTTTTTATTTTGACTTTGGGGCTCAGCGGGTTTTGGATGCTGTGGGACCGCGACAGCCGCGCACTCCACGACAAAATTCTCGGCACAAAGCTGGTGCGCGTGTTGCGGACGTGGGAAAAGACAGAGGTGGAGCGGAGATTTGAATAGCCGGGAAGGCGGGACGCTGGCCGGTTTTTCGGCTCTTTGTGGCAGTTATCCGAAACTTTTGGTCATGTGCTTTCGTCTAAACCCTCGAAATTTGGAGAAGGAGCGCGAGTATGTGCAAATGGATGTATAAAGGGTGTTGCGTCGTGCTGGCAACCGCGTTTTTCATCGGGTGCATGGCACCTGTTGCCGAAGCGCGGTCTTTTTTTACGGCGCGGCGCACCTTTGGCGTTTTGTTTCTCGGTGGCAGTGCGTTTATGGCCAAGCGGGCGATAGATCACAAGCGCGAGGCAAACGACATGTACGCCGCCTATAAGGTGGCGACAGATGCTCGGGAGGCCGAACGGCTTTTTAACCGCGCGAGCGACCGAGATGACAAGAGCCTGATAAGCGTTGGGTTCTCTGCGATTTTGTTGGTCAGTGGGTTGCGTTTGCTCATGCACAGCGGCGTGGATGAAAAAACGCCCAAACTGGATCGGCGAATCAAAATCGATCTCAACAGCGATATCCGCAAGCGGTCTGTTGGGATTGCGTTGAAGAAGAAATTTTAATCGGCAATGACATGCCATGAGGAGAGGATTATGGAGCACAAGTGGAAGCACCGGCTAACCGTCGGCTTTTTGGGAATTGCGACGATTTTGATTGCGATGTGGGGATGCGGCCGCGAGCGCGTAAATCCCGTCGATTCAAATTTTGAGGGCAACGCGGCTTTGAATCCGCCCGGCAATATTCGCGCCCAAGGCGCTATTGGGCGGATCGCTTTGAACTGGAACCCGGTGAACAGCGCCAACTTGGCGGGATACGGCGTCTATCGGGCCACATCGGCGACGGGAAATTTCACGCGCTTGAGCGGGGAATCATCGGCCGCTGAAGTGACGACCGCACGCGCGACATTTGTGGATTCCACGCTCGATCTGAGTGCGTCGAAAATCTATTTTTACAAACTCAAGACCGTGGATGCAGATGGGGAAGCGAGTGAATTTTCCGCTTATGTGAGCGCGGAAGCCCTCGACGATACGCGCGCCCCGGGCGTGCCGACGAATTTTGTCGCCGTCACCGATGTCAATAACGCCCAAGTGACGCTGGGCTGGTCCGCCCCAGAGATGGATGAAGGCAATGCGGAATTGACCGGGCTTTCCGGATATAAAATTTTCAGGATCAAAGATTCGCAGGGCAGACTCCAAGTACAAGGGCAACAGGAGGCACTGATCGCGCTCATTTCGGAGTTGGGCATCGACCTCGATAATTTGGGGGACGTATCCGAAGAACTGGCAAATATTTTCGTTTCATTTGGGACCGTGCCGAGCGATCGGACCTTTTTTGTCGATGCGGACAGGCTCGACGCAGGCGTGCTTTACGTCTATTTGGTCTCGGCTGTCGATCCAGCCGGCAATACGGGACGTGCGGCGATCGCTTTGGTCACCGTGCAAGCGCCGGGCGCGAACTTGCCATTGCCCGCGAATTTGCGCGCAACGCAAAACCAACAGGCGCGCATCGTGGTGTCGTGGAATCCGGTGGACGATCCCAATTTGCTGGGCTATTTGGTTTTGCGGTCGCAATCCACGCAAGGGCCTTTCGCGCCTGTGACAGACGATTCGCCCTTTACCACGGGGCAGACGCAATACGTGGATTCGCTGGTCGTGGCCGATGAGGTGTATTTCTACAAAGTTCAAACGGTCGTGCAAGATCCCCAGTTTGGCGTGTTACACAGCGACGCTTCCACGTTCATCGACGGCCGGGCAATTGCCGACGAGAGTGCGCCCGGCGCGCCATCGGATCTGATCGTGAGCTTAGATGAAGATCATTTGCAGCGCGTGACCCTGAATTGGACGGCGCCCACGCAAGACAGGAATGGGGGCGATTTGACCGGCTTGGCGTCTTTCGAGATCTTCCGGTCGCGGGACAACAACACGTCCTTCGCGCTTTTGGAAACCGTACCAGGCACTCAGGTGCATTATGTCGATACATCTGTCGAATTGCTGGCGAAGTATTTCTACGCGGTGCGCGCGGTGGATGCCTCGGGCAATGCGGGGCCTCGTTCCATGGCGGTTTCGGTGACGACGAAGGGCTTTGCCGTGCCGCGCAATGTGAGTGCCGTCGGTGGGGTTCAGAAGATCACGTTGTCGTGGAATGCCAATACCGAGCCCGAATTGACGGGGTATGAAATCCTGCGCTTTGCCGATCCTGGGGATGCGACGCCACAGCGGACCTTCACTTCCGTGTTGACGACGTATGTGGATACGCCCGTGGTTGCGGGACAGCCCTTTGTGTATCGCGTGCGCGCGGTGGGGCAGTCCAATGTGAAGAGCGAATTGTCGGCCCCTGTCTCTGCCCAAGCCGAGGCCACCGTTTTGTCCGTGCCGGGCAATGTCCGCGCCGTGGGTGGGATCGGTCAAATAACGATCCGTTGGAATGCCAATACAGAATCTGAACTGACGGGTTATCGCGTGTTGCGCTACACAGGCACAGACCCCGCGGAGATGCCTGCCGAGACCTTTATCACTTTGCAGACGACGTATGTCGATTCGCCCTTGGCGTCGGGGCGGACGTTCGTGTATCGCGTGCAGGCCCTTGGGGCGAATGACGAAGCGAGCGAGCTCTCGCAGTATGCCGCGGCAATGGTCGCGGTCGATGAAAGCCCCCCCGGCGCGCCATCGGATTTGATCGTGAACTTAGATGAGGATCATTTCCAGCGCGTGACGCTGAATTGGACGGCACCCACGCAAGACAGGAATGGCGGCGATTTGACCGGCTTGGCGTCTTTCGAGATCTTTCGATCGCGGGATAACAATACGTCCTTCGCGTTTTTGGCAAGGGTATCGGGCGATCAGGTGCGTTATGTCGATACGGCTGTCGAATTGCTGGCGAAGTATTTTTATGCGGTGCGCGCGGTGGATGCCTCGGGCAATGCGGGGCCTCGTTCCATGGCGGTTTCCGTGACGACGAAGGGGTTTGCCGTGCCGGGCAATGTGAGTGCCGTGGGTGGGATCGGTCGAATAACGATCCGTTGGAATGCCAATACCGAGTCTGAACTGACGGGGTATGAAATCCTGCGCTTTGCCGATCTTGGGGATGCGACGCCACAGCGGGTCTTCAATTCCGTGTTGACGACGTTTGTGGATTCGCCCTTGGTTGCGGGACAGCCCTTTGTGTATCGCGTGCGCGCGGTGGGGCAGTCCAATGTGAAGAGCGAATTGTCGGCCCCTGTCTCTGCCCAAGCCGAGGCCCCCGTTTTGTCCGTGCCGAGCAAGGTGAGTGCCGAGGGTGGGATCGGTCGAATAACGATCCGTTGGAATGCCAATACCGAGTCTGAACTGACGGGGTATCGCGTGTTGCGCTACACGGGCATGGCCGAGACGATGCCTGCCGAGACCTTTATCACCGTGCAGACGACGTATGTGGATTCGCCCTTGGCGGCGGGTCAGGAGTTCGTGTATCGCGTGCAGGCCCTTGGGGCGAATGACGGAGAAAGCGAGCTTTCACCGCCTGCCGCAGCCAGAGTCCTGGTCGATGATGTTCCCCCCGCCGCGCCCGGTAATTTTACCGCTATCCCGAGTGGCGGCACGGCGATTGAGTTGCGCTGGAACGCGCCCAAAACCGACGCCAATGGCAATGCGTTGACCGGGCTTACCGGTTATAGAATTTACCGCGGCACATCGGATGCTAGCCCGACGGAACTGGACCGCGTGGATGCCTCGGAACGCCGGTATTTTGATAGGGATGTGGAGGGAAATACGGCTTATACCTATCAGATCACGGCTATTGACGGCAATGGCAATGAGAGTCCGCGGTCCGATCGCGTGATGGCGAGAACGGAAGCGGGCGTCGTGCCCGCTAGGGGCTTGCGGGCCGTTTACGATAGCGATGCAGTTACTTTGAGCTGGACCGCGCCTGCTCTGTTCGACAGTTTCATCATTGAACGAGCAGTACTTTCCGCAGGCAGTTCGAGTCAAAATTTGTCCTATCAAACGCTGGCTTTCGACCATTCCTCCACTTCTTATGTCGATAGTGATGTTACGGGACGCACCATCTATGTTTATCGGGTTAGCGTAAATCTCAATGGACGGATTAGCGATCCCACGGAAGCCGTTGTCGTCAATATTCCATAGAGCCAGCAATGGGCGAAATCAGACGGCGTTCTTCAAAAGAAGGACGCCGTTTTTTTATTTTTTGCGACACATTGAATCCAAATGTTGTTTTTCATGCGTCACTTTTCAATGTCAAATTTTTCACAATAATTTTAATTTATTGTTTTTCAACATATTACAAATTCCGCTCATTTTGGCACAGATTGTGCATGATATTTCTCATAAAACCGTTCACCAACCACACCTTGGAGGTTTTATGGGAGACGTGTTGATTGTCGATGGAAACCCGCAACGCGCAATGCAAGCGGTGCAGTTGCTGAGAGAATTGGATGCCAAAGCGCGCATCATCGGTTCTGTCGCGGACTGCCTGAAACACATCGAAGAACAAAAGCCCGATCTCGCCTTGGTCGCCGAAACGCTTCCCGATGGCCGAGGCGTGCAACTGCTCCCCGCGTTTGATGGCCTGTGTCCGGTCGTGATCGTGGGGGAATACATGGTGTCCGATAGGATTTTGGAGGCATTGTCCTTGGGCGCGCGAGATTTTCTCGCCCATCCCATCGACCGACAGGTGTTGGATACGCTGCTCTCGCAACTGCGCGTCGAGGGCAAAATCGCATTGCGTTGCCTGCCCCAAAATCACAGGTACGAATCCCCGACCGGAATGGTGATCGGATCGTGCCAGAGCATGTTGTACGCGCTCAAACGCGCGGGCCTGACCGCGAAAACATCGGCCTCGGTGCTGATTTTTGGGGAAAGCGGAACCGGAAAGGAGTTGATGGCGCGAGAAATCCATCGCGCGTCGGGAAGATCCGGGGCCTTTGTCGCGCTCAACTGTGCGGCGGTGGCAGAAGGCGTCGCCGAAAGTGAATTGTTCGGGCACGAGCGCGGCGCGTTTACCGGCGCCGTGAGCCGGCGGGCCGGGTGTTTTGAACAAGCCGATGGCGGCACGCTTTTTTTGGACGAAATCGGCGAGGCGTCGTCCTCATTTCAAGCCAAGTTGTTGCGCGCCTTGGACCGCGGCGAATTTGTCAGGGTGGGTGGGCAATCGCCCGTGCGTACCCAAGTGCGGGTGGTTTCGGCGACCAATGGCGACCTAAAAGCCCTGATCAAGCGCGATGCGTTTCGCCTCGATTTGTTTTACAGACTCGGCGCCGTGACCCTTTCTCTTCCGCCTTTGCGGGAGCGCCGCGAAGATATTCCGCGCATCGTGCAAGCGATGCTCGCGCGGCTAAAGGGCGATGCGGGCGTGGAGGTGCAAGGCGTGTCCGAAGCGGCTGTCGAGTATCTCGTGGGCTACGAATGGCCGGGCAATTTGCGAGAGATGCAACACACCATCCACCGCGCGGCGCTGGCCTGCCAAAAGGGGGTGATTCGCCCCGAGCATCTCTACGACCCCAGGCCCAAACGCGCCAAGGCTTCAAACGGGATCGGAACGCTGAGCGAAATTGAGCAAGCGCATATCGAACGGGTCATGCTGGCGACGGGCGGCAATCAGGGGCGGGCTTGTGAATTGCTCGGCGTGTCGAGGCCGACCTTGCGGCGAAAGATCCGCCGATACGCGCTTGAAAATAAAAAAAACGGGCGCGTTCGGCCTTGACGCGAACGCAGGGCAGGTGATGATATGGAGCGCGACACATGGATCAGGCGATGGGAGGCAGGATGCGGACCATTTGAAAGCAAATGGAGATTATTCGTTGCGTAGGGCCTCGGGTCTATCCTCCTGTACGACCTCCCTTTCCCCCCCGCCTCTCGGGCGTGCCCATCCTCTCCGGGTCTCTCCTATGCGAAAATAGAACAGGCGGATGATCCTCGCGATCATCCGCCTGTTTGTGTCTCTGTGTCTCTGTTCTCTTTCGCTGCGATGCGCGGCGCAAGTGCCCAAGATGCCGAGGGAATCGCAGAATGTGCAGAGGCCCGTTTTTTTAGAAGCTGTCTAAAAATTATTGGGACCTAACCCCCTAGCCCCCTTTCCTAAGAGGAAAGGGGGAATAAAGGCCCTTATTCTTGGGTTTTAATCTGCGAAAAGCGAATGTTTTTGCGACGCTCTCAATGGCGGTCCGAGTTTTTAGATGGCTTCTTAGTTTTTCTGCAATTCGATCCGCTGTGTCTGCGGGGGAAGGCAGCGCGTGCTGTCGCAGGCTTGATAGGTGAGCAACAGGAGTGGCGGCTGGGTTTGGAAGGACAGGGTGAAGGGGATGTCGAGGCTATCGGCATAAACCGCGATGGCGCGATCCGCAAAGGGAAATCGCATGTCTTTGGGCGGCGGATAGGCGATGTCGGTGATTTCGGCGTTGTCCCCTTCCACGGCAAGGCGCGTGGGGATCAGGTACTCATCCGTGGGATGGGCCGCTTGAATGTGCCAGCCCGGCGCGATGTGCAAGCGCGCGTTCGCCGCGAGGGCGTTGTCGTCCACAGCCGAGATCGCGACCGATGCGGTGACGAGGCCATCCCGCGAGACCCCTGCGATGGGATGGGGCACCCTCATGGTGCCGTGGATAAAGTGCAGGAATGCCCCCGGGCTTTTCTCGGCGAGGGAGGCGAAGCACTGCATCAGCGCGGTTGCGCGTTGGGCGTAGCTGGGATTTTGCGTGAGCGCGTGGAGTTGCCACAGGGCGTGCAGGGCCACGGCATTGCCCGAGGGCAGGGCGTTATCGCGTGGACTTTTGGTGCGGACGATCATTTCGTTCTGTTCCCGAGTGAAAAAATATCCGCCGTGCTGCGCGTCCCAAAACGCGGCGTGCATGCGTTCGGCGAGGGACACGGCGTCTCGGAGATCGCGACCCTTATGCGTTGCGCGATAGAGGCGGAGCAGGCCATCGATCAAAAAAGCGTAATCTTCTTGGTAGGCTCGCCCTTTGCGCTGTCCATCGCGGTAGATGCGGTACAAGTCGCCCCGTGAATCGCGGAGGTTATCGCGGATAAACTCCGCGGCTTTTTGCGCCGCGATGAGGTCTGCGGGACGGGCGAGGACTTCGTACGCATGGGCGTACGCGCCGATCATGAGGCCGTTCCAAGCAGTGATGATTTTGTCGTCGAGGAAGGGGCGCGGGCGTTGGGCGCGGGCGTTTAGGAGTTTTTCTTTGAGCGGGGACAGGCGCGCGTGCAGGGCCGCGACGTCAATTTGATGACGCGCCGAAAGCGCGCTGTCCGCATCGGCTTTGTACAGGACGCCGGCCGCGCTTTCGGGCATGGGCGCGAGGGCATAACAAGAAAAAAAGAAGTCCGCGTCCGTTTTCAAAATCCGGCGGATGTCCGTCTCTGTCCAAGCGTAATACGCGCCTTCTCCCGCGTCTGTTTCCGCGTCCAAGGCCGAGTAAAATCCGCCTTGGGGGTGCGTCATGTCGTCCGATACAAAGTCGAGGATTTCCTCGGCGGCAACGCGGTAGGCCGTTTCCCCGGTGATTTGGTACGCGCGGAGAAAGTTGTGGACGAGGAGGGCCTGGTTGTAGAGCATTTTCTCGAAGTGCGGCACGCGCCAACGCGCATCGGTCGCATAGCGGTGAAAGCCCCCTGCCAAGTGATCGCGGATGCCCCCTCGCGCCATGTGGCTGAGGGTTTGGGTCGCCATCGCGAGATGCTTTGGCTCGGCATCGCGTCGATAGGCCGCCAGCAACAGGCCGAGCGCGTGATCGGGCGGAAACTTCGGCGCGGTTCCGATGCCGCCATTGCGGGGGTCGAATCGCGCTTCGATGTGGGCGAGGCCCTCGGCGATGAGGTCGGCTGTCGCGCTTTCGGACTGCTCGCCTGTGGTGTGCAAGCGCGCGATGGATTGGGACAGCTGATCGGCTTGTTTTTCGAGTTCCTGTCGGTTTTCCTGCCACGCCACATGCAAGGCCCGAATCACGCGCGGAAAGCCCGGCCGCCCGTGTGCATCTTCGGGCGGGAAGTACGTGCCCGCGTAAAACGGCTTGAGGTCTGGCGTGAGAAAAACCGAGTTCGGCCATCCCCCGCGCCCGGCGATGAGTTGGGTCGCGGTCATGTAAATCTCGTCGATGTCGGGCCGCTCTTCGCGGTCGACTTTGATGTTGACAAAAAATCGATTCATCAGTTGGGCGATGTCCGGATCGGAAAAGACCAACCGCTCCATCACATGGCACCAATAGCAACTCGAATAGCCGACCGACAAGAAGATCGGCTTGTCCTCTCGCCGCGCCCGCGCCAATGCCTCTTCGCCCCATGGATACCAGTCCACGGGATTGTGGGCGTGGAGGCGCAAGTACGGGCTGAGTTCCCGGCCGAGGCGGTTTTGATGCGCGGAATCGGGGATCGGCTCTGCTCGCTCTTTGGATGAAGAAAGACCCCACCAATAACCCGCGGCAATGGCGAGCAAAATGATGGGGACGAGCAGGAGGTATTTTTTGAGGGATAACATGGGGAAAGCCCGGAACGACTCGCTTCACCACCTTGCGACCAAGCGCAACAACGGCGTTTTGCCGATGGCATCGAGAATGGAATGGCGAATGCCCGAACGCTTCATAAATGGCCTGCCGGAGTGATGAACCTGTGAAATTGAGGTTAAGCTAGAAAAAATAAAGCATTTATCGCACACATTCTAACTTTGCTCGAAATGCCGATGCGCGTCTTCAAAGCGCGTGAAAACTTGGCTGACGCGATTCGTGAAATCAATGGTTCCATTCGTACTGCGGTCGGTCCAGTATTCACCCTCAAGGAGGTTAGGTCGAACATCAGAACCATGAGTAGTGATGATGAGAGCTCCGTTGTGTATCTCACTCATTCGTTTATTGCGGAGAGTGATATTAGGATGATTGGTATAGACACCGATAACTTGATAGCCACTTCCGCTCGGTGAGGGCCGAATATGGCTTGCGATGAAACAAGATTCAGATTCTGGCGTCATCAAGTGCATCTTGAGTTCCCCTAGCGTCTGCTTGACTCCCATATAGCAGACGATCAGAGGCACACACTTCTCCGTCTCCGGATTAACATAGCTCGAATGGAGTTTGACTCGCCAAGTTCCACGGAGGTCTGGTCGTTTAACGAACCAACCGTGCAGAAATGACAGGCGCCACAGAAAACGATCAAAAGCGCACCAAAATACCACAAGAAAACCGACGACCGCAGTGAAGGGCGTTGCGTGTGCCCAAGTGACTGGCGTACCCTGCAAGAGCAAGGTGATCCACCATACGAGTACGGCTATCACAAGGAAGGCGGTGATGTGGATGCGCTCAATTTTCATTTTTCTCTCACTCCGATATAGCACCAAGCGGCATCGATGAAAGCAAAAGCCTCTTGCCGTTCCCACGGTTGATTAGCGTGAAAAAGGTACTTGATGCCGTTCACTTCTGTCCAGTCCTTACAACTCTCATCGTTCTTGGTATTCGAGTAAAGATGTTGAAGCACAGCTTGTACTTTGCTGTCCCACGTATTCCCTCGGAAGCATTCATTTGGCGCGTTCCAAACCAGGCACTCAACGAGGAACCCAGGAATCGGCTTCGCCTCAACAATGGAAACCTCTTCCATTTCATTGCGTATTTTTTTGACAATCCGCACGACGCCCTTGTAAGAACGATGGGTTTTTTTGTTTTTTGAGACGCCGTTCTCAAAGTGTTGCGGTATCTTGGGCCAGCTATTGAGTAGTCGTTCTGGATAGTTGTGGATCCGCCCTCCATTGTCAGGCGACAAAGCTACGCCACCTTGATAGGTTCCGTCCTTTTTATAGTGTCGGTATTCAAAGAACGGTGCAACATCAGCCTCGACATGGTATGAGTTCTCTCGCACGTCAATGGCTTTGTTGCCTCGACGGACAGCCTCATGTCCAAAATACATAATCAAGGCTTCCTCAAGTTCATTTTTGAATTGAGTATATTTGTAGTCTGCTGGAGCAATGCCAAGGGTCTCTTTGGTAGTCCCCTCGGGAAGTGTATAAAAAAAAGCCTCGTTGTAAAGGACACCAACATCGACATCGCTATCCTGTCGGACATTGACGCGGTTGCGATACGAGCCTTGCGTAAAGACCTTCAAATTCCGGTCTTTCAGTTTGTCGCTTTTGGCGATAGCATTGCGAATAGCTTTGATGGCATTCTCGCAACGCTGATCCTCGGTTTTATCAGGTGGACGCGCCCATTGGCTGAACTCATTCTCCCAATTTCTATTCATCATAGCCTCCTAACAAACAAAACACCTCCTTACGGTGTGCCATGAGGTTGTGAATTTTCATCAGTAGGTACCGATCCGTTGCATCCAGATCGGGATGCTCATCCCAATTCCCCGGAATGCTGTAAAAGTGGTTGCGCTTGTCGTAGGTTTTCCCCATATTTTTGCCGTCCCTTCGGTCGAAGGTGTCAATGCTCCGCGCGTGTCGAGTTTCCCGCTCGACCGCGCATTTTTTTTTCTTCAACGAACTTCTACGGGAGCCAATCGACGAGGGCGCAACCGCTCCCCCCGCCGTAGTATGGGCGCTCTACATGTGGCGGATCCCACTCCTCGCAATGCTTATCAACGCATCTGCCATCCACTTCTTTATGCGTATTGGCAACCGTCTCGCAAGGCGGATACAACCGGCCAAATCCTCCGTCACAGCCCAAATATTCCCCCTCGTCCGCCCTAACAGAATTAGCTTTAGGCCGGCGCCCAATATCATTAAAAGATTCCACTTCTCGGAGAGAACCAAACGATGTGTGCGTCAAGTAACTACAAGGATCTCCCGGCAACTGGCAATGACAAGAATCGACAACCTCATTCCCATCCTGATCACGACCGCAAACCAAGTCCAAGTCTGGAAACCCAGCGACCCTTGGCGGATCCCACTCCGCGCAAGGCTTTATAAAGCATTCCCCGTTGACCTCTTTATACGCGCCCGCAGGCGTATAGCAGGGCGGAACTAATTTGCAAGTCCCTGTTTTTCCGGAGGCTAAACTACCGTCCATTCTCCTAAACGTTTCCGTGTAAGTATCCACAAACGCATAGGAGCCGCCCAGATAGCTGCAAGGTCCCGCTAAAACCACCGGTTGCGGCGGTTCCGGTTGTGGTTGCGGCGGTTCCGGTTGTGGTTGCGGCGGCGGTTGCGGTTGCGGCGGTTGCGGCGGTTCCGGTTGTGGTTCCGGTTGCGGCGGTTCCGGTTGCGGCGGTTCCGGTTGTGCCAGAACCACATAAAGCGTATCTCGAATTGTTTCGCGCAAGACAAGCGTATCCCGAAGCGTTTCCGTCACCACAAGCGTATCCCGAAGCGTTTCCGTCACCACAAGCGTATCTCGAACAATCAGCGTATCCCAAATTGTCAAACGGAGATCCTCACCCAACCAGTACAGCCCGCACCGGCTCTTGCCAAACGAATCCGCCAGCAACAGGAAATCCCGAAAATCCACCGTCCCGCTTCGGTCAATATCCGCCCGGCACGGATTCACCGTTTGAGCATCGACCGCCCCAACCCCCAGCACCAGCACCAACAACAGATGCTTCATGATCGCTCCTTTGTTGATCGTTCCTTTTCTCAAATATCGTCTTACCATTGCGCTAAGTAAAGCGCGATTTCCCCGCCCTTTTCGCGCCGAAGGTCGTACCCCTGCAACCCGCGTGCAACTTGTATTTTTTTCACCTATCAACCGCTATGAAAACGCCGAGAGATCGCGGGGGTCTCTCGGCGTTTTGTGTGATGGGGTTCTCAATAGCGGTCAGCGTTTCGCACTCGCTACCCCACAAGGACAGGTGCGGGGGCAGGTCCCGACCGGTTGATGGGGTTGTTGGGCGGGGAATCCGAGTCATTCGATTCGGCGTGCGGATCAAAGCTCCTGAGGTTTTTTGCTGATCCAGACTGGCGCGTAGAAGAGCACCGGTGCGCGGTCTTTTGTCGCCCATATTGATTTGGGCAATCCCCAATAAAAGAAATGGACGTTCTTGCCATTTTCCAGTGTCCGCTGATTCTCACGACCATTTTTTGTGTAGATCACCACGAGGTCGCCCGCCTCGACTTTTTTGTACGGAAACCAATAGGTGTTGTGCGTCTCTATCGTCACGTCATCAATTTGGAATCCGGTTTGAATTAAAATGTAGTCCCCTACATCCGCGTCTGCATGCACCTGAAGGACGAGGCGTTCCTTTTCTAAATTGCCCTTGTCCGCGATTGACAGTATGGCAATCCTCATTCTCATCGCTTCACCACCTTTGCAACAATTCCGCCGATAATCAGTATTGATCCCAAAGCCAATGCTATCCAACCCGACGGTTGGGACTTCCAAAGGACGGGTGCATATCCGATCAAAACCGCCCCGATAGTAAAACACACAGCCGAAATGATTTCAGTAGCTAAGTGCGTCTTGTTCTTTTCTTGTAAAACTGCAACCTTTTTGTCTGCTTCTTGAAACTGCTCTCGATAGTTACTGAGTTCGGCATTTTCGCTCTCAAGCCTATCTAGCTCGTTCAGCAAGAGTTTCCCCACGGCGGGATTGGTGAGGTCCTTGTCTGACAGTTCCCGCGTAATATTTTGGAAGGCTCGTTTCCCTTTCGATGCGGGGAGACCCGATCCGTCTTCTATATCTTCGGTTACTGGCCCGTGTATGTCTTCATTGTTCATGGGTTTCCTCAAGTCATCATCCTACAACTGCTTCAACACGGCCAGCGAGCCGTTGACCTGACGAGGTCAACCAACAAAGCCGTTGTCATCATCCTACAACTGCTTCAACACGGCCAGCGAGGGAAAAGTGCCGTGATCCCACACCTGTTTGATCATCCCGTCCTCGATATACGCCAGCCGTGGAAAGCCGTGCCCCCAGGTTAGGCGCCGGAAATCGACAGTGGAAATGGCGGCGATGGCAAAGCGCGGTTGGAAGTGTTTTTTGAACCATCTGATCATCGGCCCGTTCACGGGGAACCAGCTCAAAGCGATGAGTTGGGGCACATCGGGATCTGCGATCCACGTATTGATCTCGGGCACGGCCTGCTGGCAATGCCCGCACTTTGGGCTGAACAAGACCACCAAATAGGCCCCTTGACCGAGATCGATATCCGCATTCGACAAGGCGATGTCGGGCAATTCGAGACCCGCTTGCAGATCCGACTCGGTCAGGCGGTCGCGTTCGGGCAGATAGCGGCCCCCCAGCGCGATGAGGGATGCCAATCCGCCGATCAAGACCACCCGCCGATGCCATGCCCCTCGCACCGCCTTTCGCCGCCGCAACCCCCACCACGAAAAGATCAACAGCCCCAACATGACGATGTCTTCGACGAGGGCTTCGCCCGGGGATCGCTCGATCAGCGTGCCAAAGCACCCGCAATTCTCCGCAGTGCCCCGAATCCAAGCTATGGCGGTAATGAAAATGAAAAAAGCCATCAACACCACGCCCACCGGCAAGGCGAGACGCGGCTTCCAATCGACCAAGAGCGCGAGGCCCACCGCGCACTCCAGCGGCCCCAACAGCAACGCCCAAGTGGCGATGTGCTCCCAATTCTCCGGCCCGGTGAAAAACTGGACATGCGGCGCGGCCTGCCAAAAAAAGAGCACGGGATCCCAGATCTTGACCAGCCCCGCGACCAAAAAAACCAGCCCCATAATCCGTTGGCTTGCCCACAAGCCCTTTTCAAGTGCATTCATGGATGGGATACCTCATGTTGTGAAAGCGCGTTTAATTTTCGAAACAGCGGTCAAAACATCGTCCATGTCTTCCCGTTGGCCCAGCAAGAGGTTTTGCAACAACCAGACGCTAGAAGCACAGGTGGCTTCCACATGGGGGCACGGCAAGCGGCGGATCAGGTGCGGATGGCGTTCCATCGCGGTTTTGAGACCGCCTTCGTCCGTCAAGGGTCGCTGGTAGCCAGGCGTGCAGGGGATGCCCTCGGCGCGCAGGGCCGCGACAAACGCATCGCGGGGCTTTCCCCCGAATGCCGCGCTGTCGTAGCGCGTCATGTACAGGTGATAGCCGTGTTGCGTGACCCAGGGCCGCCAGCGCGGGGGTTCTAAGCCGCCGATTGCATCCAGGCCCTTGGCGAGATAGGACGCATTTTTGTTTCGCAAGTCGATTTGCGTTTCGAGTTTGGGCAGGCGTTTTAACAAAATGCCGGCCAAATACTCAGACGTGCGGTAGTTCCAGCCCAAGCGGGGATATTCCCATCGCTCGCCGCCCGGGCGTCGCCCCACGTCGCGGAAAGCCCAGGCGCGGTCTCGAATGTCTCGGTCATTGGTGAGGAGGCATCCGCCTTCGCCCGAGGTCAGATTTTTGCTCGATTGAAAGCTGAACGCGCCCACGTGCCCCAGCGACCCCACTTTGCGCCCGTTGTGCTCGGCGCCGTGCGCCTGCGCGCAGTCTTCGATGACTTTGAGACCGCGCCGCTGGGCAATGTCGTTTAGGGCATCCATGTCCGCGGGGTGCCCGCCCAAGTGAACGGGAAGGATCGCGACGGTTTGATCGGTTATGGCGTCTTCGACCGCTTCGGGCGACATGGTAAAGCTCACGGGATCGATATCGACCAGCGCGAGGGAGCACCGCACGGACAGGGGCGCGCTCGCCGTGGCGATGAATGTGTAGTTGGGAATGATGACTTCCCCGCCATCGACCATGCCATCGAGGTCGAGGGCCGCGGACAAGGCCGCGGCAATGGATGTGGTGCCACTCGGCATCATCACGCCGAAAGCCGCGTCGCAATAGGCGGCAAAGGCCTGGCTAAAGCGATGCCCCACAGGCGCGGGCAGGCCCTCGGTTTGCCCGAGATAGACTTCTTTGAGAATGGGCGCGATTTCCTCATCCCATTCCCGTTCCGTATTGTCCGGCCATGTAGGCCACGGCGACGCTTCCGTATCGCGCACGGCAACGCCGCCATCTATTGCGAGTGTCTCTGCCATGAAAAACTCCTTGTGTCTTAGATGGGAACTACCTCTAAGTACTCTGTAAAGTAAATTATACTAAATTTTGATCCGCACCCATCCGCACCGACATTGCTCGCTTTTCTAACAACTTTGGTCCTACAGCATCGTGGGTTGCCTTCGATGCCTTCGGCGACCTACTTTTTTTCTACAGCAAAAAAAAGTAGGCAAAAAATGCCGCTCTCATGCGCCGAGGGGCTAGCACAGCGCAAAGCGCTTTTGTAATCGCACGACATGAGACAGCCTGCGAAGTGGGTTGCAAAATGGATGTCGGTTGCGAGACGGACTTGCGCGCTGTGCCCGATGGCTTTCATTGATGGGCTTTTGGGATGGCACGGTTGGCGAGGGCTTATTTGAGGTACGGCATCCCGTCCGGCACGCTCTTAAAAAAATTGAAATCCCGAATTATTTAATTTACATAATTTATCCATTTCTTTCCTGTGTGCGTGTATCAACACATTTGTATCAATCGCTCTCATGGCCTGTTATCCATGGCATCGTATAGGGAATTTCGATCATCTGGATCAATGCCGGGCATTGGGTTTCCGCGCAAAGTCGTCCACTTGAGTTTGTAAGCTTCGGGCTTATGTAGAAACGCACGCAAGGCGTCCTCATGAGGGTCTTGCCTTCCTCAGATGCTTTTCGCTCGGCGGCTCGGTAAAGATGATCGTTGATATTAAGGGTTGTTTTCATGGCGCAAAAACATATCATTTAACGGCATTGGGAAATTTTACGATGGGTTATCGCCACATCTTGACCCATCGTGCGGCGAGGGGTATATTTAACCCGTGTGTCATGCTTTGTCAAGGCGAGATTTAGTTTTCGAGAGGAAGGTGGCCCCATGAATTTTGCGGGGATGTTGATGCAGCAAATCGAGGGCGAAGTGCGGTTCGACAAGATGTCGCGCATTTTGTACAGCACGGACGCGAGCATGTATCAAATAGAACCCATTGGCGTCGTGTTGCCCAAGCACGAGCGGGATGTTTTGAAGGGGATCCACCTCGCGGCAGAGCACGGGATTGCCGTCATCCCCCGAGGCGGCGGGACGGGGCTTGCGGGCGCGGTGGTGGGCCGCGGCGTCGTGATGGACATGTCGAAATACATGAACCGCATTCTCGAATTCAATGCCGAAGAGGGGTGGGTCAAAGTCGAGCCGGGGGTGATCCTCGACGAACTCAACGCCTTTCTCAAGCCCCACGGCTTGCAATTTGCGCCCGACGTCGCCACGAGCAGCCGCGCGACGATCGGCGGGATGGTGGGCAACAATTCCGCGGGCACGCATTCGGTCATTTACGGCAAGACCATCGACCACGTCTTGGAACTCGATCTGATCTTCGCCGACGGCACGCGCACCACCGCGGGCGAGTTGGACGAACCCGCGGTCAAACAAAAGTGCGAGCAACCCGACCTCGAAGGGCGGGCGTATCGGGAAGTGATCCGCTTGGCGCGGGAAAACGCGGAGGAAATCGAGCGGCGGTACCCCAAAATTTTGCGCCGGGTCGGCGGGTACAATCTCGATGAATTTATCAAAAAACAGCCCTTCAGCCTCGCGCGCATGGTCATCGGCTCCGAAGGCACGTTGGCGACCGTGGTCGGCGCGAAACTCAAGGTGATCCCCCTGCCCCGCGCCAAGGTGCTCGGCATCGCGCAATTCGGCGAGCTGATCGCGTCTATGCGCGCGGTCGCGCCGATTTTGGCAACGCGCCCCGCGGCGGTCGAGTTGATCGACGAGATGATTTTAGAACAGACCGAGGGATCGGTGGAACTATCGCGCGCGCGCTCGTGGGTGCAAGGCGCGCCCAAAGCCGTGCTGGCCGTGGAATACTACGGCGATTCGGAAGGCGAGTTGCGCGGCAAATTGGACGAGCTCGAAACCCTGTTGGACAGCCTCGAGCTCGCGCACACTTTTTCCCGCGCGATCTCCGAAGCCGATCAAGCCGATGTTTGGAACGTCCGCAGAGCCGGTCTCGGCTTGTTGATGGGCGTCAAGGGCGATTCCAAACCCATCGCCTTTGTCGAAGACGCCGCGGTGCCGCCCGAGCGGTTGCCCGATTACATCGCCGAATTTGGCGACTTGATGCAATCCCTCGACACGCGGGCCGGGTATTACGCACACGCGAGCGTGGGCCTGTTGCACATTCGCCCGATGGTCGATCTCAAGGACGCCGCCGAGATCGCCAAGATGCGCTTCATCGCCGAATCCGTGCGCGATTTGGTGATGAAATACGGCGGCGCGATAAGCGGTGAACACGGCGATGGCTTGGTTCGCAGTTGTTGGAACGAGGCGTTTTTTGGCCCGGTGCTCTACAATGCCTTTCGGGAGGTCAAGCGCGCCTTTGATCCGACGGGCATGATGAACCCCGGCAAAATTGTCGACGCGCCGATGATGACGGAAAATTCGCGCTATGGCGCGGATTATCGCGCCGATGAGATCGAGACCCATTTCGATTTTTCAGCCGATGGGGGGTTTCACCGCGCGGTCGAAATGTGCAATGGCGTGGGCGCGTGTCGCAAAAAACTCGCGGGAACCATGTGCCCGTCCTACATGGCGACGCTCGAGGAAGAACACTCGACTCGGGGGCGGGCAAACGCGCTTCGCGCAGCCATTTCCGGGCGGTGGGAAGGCGGGCTGACCGATCATCGCATCGCCGACGTGCTCGCCCTGTGTTTGGAATGCAAGGCGTGCAAAGCCGAGTGCCCGTCCAATGTGGATATGGCGAAGATCAAGTACGAGTTCAAGGCGCATTACTACGCCAAACACGGGCGGCCCTTGCGCGCGCGCCTGTTTGGCAACGTGGAGCTGATGGGCAAACTCGGCTGCGCCGTTGCGCCCCTGGCCAATGGGTTGGGCAATGCGAGGCTTTCAAAGTGGATGATGAAGCGCGTGGGCATCGCGCCCGCGCGGTCGCTGCCGCCCTTTGCGCGCCAGACCTTTCCCCACTGGTTCGCCAATCGCCGCGCGCCCAAGGGCAACGAGCGCGTGGTGTTGTTTGCCGATACGTACACCACGTACCATTATCCCGACATCGGCAAGGCGGCCACGGCCCTGTTCGAGAGCGCGGGTTACGAGGTCATTTTGGCGGTGAAGCGGTGCTGCGGCCGTCCCATGCTTTCGAGCGGGTATATGGACCGCGTCAAAGAGAATGCCCGGTTCAATATCGAAAATTTGTACCGCTATACCGAACAGGGCTATCCCATCGTGGGCCTAGAGCCGTCGTGCGTTTCCATGTTGGCGGATGAATACGTGGATTTGATCGGCGATCCGCGCGCGCGCGCCGTGGCGGACAATGTCTATACCTTTGAAGCGTTCGTACAAAAATTTTCCGACCGGGGCGCGTTTGCCGCGCCATTTACCGATCTGAAAAAGGACATCTTGTTGCACGGGCACTGCCATCAAAAAGCACTGTGGGGCATGGGCGCGTCCGAAGCCGCGTTGGGGTTGCCCGAGGGCTTTCGCGTCACCCCCATCCAATCCGGATGTTGCGGCATGGCCGGGTCTTTCGGCTACGAGGCCGAGCACTACGACACATCGCTCAAGGTGGGCGAACCGCGCTTGCTCGAGGTGATTCGCAACGCGGATGAGACGACCGAAATCGCCGCCGCGGGGTTGTCGTGCCGGCAGCAGATCGCCCACGCCACCGGGCGCGAGGCCCGGCATCCGGCCGAGGTGCTCGCGGACGCGATAGCGTAGGGAGAGGCAAGACGGGAGACGGGAGAGGTAAGAGGCGAGAGGCGAGACGGGAGAAGCAATCGCAATCGTAGGGACAGGCCCCCGTGCCTGTCCGAAGATACAAGAGGCGCACCCGTCGGCTAAGTAGTTGGACTCATCGAGCTGTGTAGGAACGGGCGCGTCCATCCAAAACGGGGCGCGCATAGCGCAGGAGGAGACCGTGGATTTAACGGCATTTATTCGAGATGTGCCCGATTTTCCAAAGCTGGGCATCGCGTTCAAAGACATCGCGCCTCTGCTGGCGAATGGCGCGGCGTTTCGCGCGGCGGTGGAGCGACTCGCGCTACCCTATCGCGCCGCGCCCGTGGATGCGGTCGTGAGCATCGAGGCGCGCGGGTTTATTTTCGGCGCGGCCCTCGCCCTGGAACTCGGCGCCGGATTCGCGCCCATTCGCAAACCCGGCAAATTGCCGTCCGATACGATTTCTGCGGACTACGAATTGGAATACGGCACGGATTGCATGGAAATCCACACCGACGCCATCGCCGAGGGCCAAAGGATCGCGATCGTCGATGATGTGCTCGCCACGGGCGGCACGATGGCCGCGGCCTGCCAACTCGTCTCCGCGCTCAAAGGAGAAATTGCCGGCCTCTCGTTCGTCATCGAGTTGACCTTTTTGCACGGCCGCGAAAAATTGACCGATTGGCCCATCCACGCGCTGATCGCGTATTGATGTACGGGAGATATCCGAAAGCCGCGTTAGATTTCGCAATGCCCCTGTAGCTCAGAGGATAGAGTAGCGGATTCCTAATCCGTTGGTCGCAGGTTCGAGTCCTGCCAGGGGCACTTTTTTTGAGGAACTCGCAATGCAAGTGGGAGAACGCATATTCGGCTACGATGTGGCCCGCGCCTTTGCCATCTTCGGCATGACGCTGGTCAACTACAAGGTCGTCATGACAGCCGAGGGAAGCGGCCCGGACGCTCTCGCCTTTGCGACGGGATTGTTCGAAGGGCGCGCCGCGGCCATTTTCGTCATACTGGCCGGCGTTGGCATATCGCTGGCGTCTCGCCGCGAGCGGATCTCCGGCGATTCCCAAGCCCTGTTCGACGCCCGCAAGCTACTGTGGAAGCGCGCCGCCTTTTTGTTCGCGGTCGGCATGCTGTACCTCCCCATTTACCCAGGCGATATCCTGCACTTCTACGGCCTTTACATCACTATCGGCGCGCTCGTCCTATCGGCATCCGGGCGATGGCTTTGGGGGCTGGTCGCCGCGTTTGTCATCGCCTTCTGCGCGCTGATCCTGTGTTTGAACTACGAGGCGGAGTGGGATTTTACCACGTTGGAATACGAGGGACTCTGGACGCCGTTGGGCATGATTCGCAACCTGTTCTTCAACGGCCTCCATCCCGTCATTCCATGGACTGCCTTTTTGTTGGCGGGTATGTGGCTGGGCAGGCGGGATATGTCCGACTCGGCGGTGAGCAAGCGCGTGTTTTTGATCGCTGCCGGGGTCGCGCTCATTGCAGAACTTTTATCTTGGGCGCTGGTGGAGACGCTGACGGCGCGTGCATCCGCCGATTCTGCAGAAGCGATACGCGCTGTGTTTGGAACGGAAATGCTCCCACCCGTGCCGCTGTATATGCTGGCGGCGGGCGGCACGGCGTTTGCCATTATCGCCCTGTGCGTCAGGCTTTCGCAGCGATTCGCGCATCTCAAACTCCATCGCGCGCTCGTGGCGACGGGCCAACTTTCGCTGACGCTCTACGTCGCGCACGTCGTGCTGGGGATGGGCATTTTGGGTATTTTGGGGCGTCTCGAGAATCAGAGTCTCGGATTTGCCGTGACGAGCGCGGTCGTATTCTTTGCGTTGGCTGTCGCGTATTCCGACAAATGGCGAAAACACTTCAGCCGCGGCCCGCTCGAGTGGGCGATGCGGCGCGCGACGGGATAGAGGAGAATGACATGAGATTGCGACTGCTGTTGATCATCGCGCTCATCGCGCCGAGTGCGGGGGCAAATACCGATTCCCTGCTCGTCGCCGCATCCGATACGGCGCGCGCGTTTGACGAGCGCGTATCCCTGTTGAAAGCGGCCGCGAAAAGCGATGCCTCCGGGCGCGCGGCCCACGCCTTGGGCGCGTTGTACATGACGCGGGGCAAGGGGCATGTCCACACGGCCGAGCGGTGGCTGAAAAAAGCCGCGCAACAACGGCCAAATGACGGGGATATTTACACCTCGCTCGCCGAGTATTACTGGCGCGTCGGGCGGCGGACGACCGCGATCGCCTATGCCAAGCGGGGCATCGAGCGCGATCCGGACAACGTGGGCACCTTGTATTGGGCCGCGCGCTTTGAGATGTGGAACATGACGCGGTATCTCGATGCCGAGCGCAAAATCGTGAATTACGGTTCCGATCCCTACAGACCCCGAAGAACGGTCAGAACCCTGAGTTTGGAACACTACGGCATCGAGGCGCGAGACGCGGCCATCGGGTATTTGACCCGCGCCATCGATCTCGATCCGGATCATTGGGCGTCCCATCACCTCTTGGGCTTGGTCTATTACGAAGGCCGAATGGCGAATGAGTTGGTCCCCCTGTTCGAAACGTATCTGCGACGGCATCCGGACAATGCCCACGCCCATTTTTTTCTCGGATTGGGCCATCAGGCCAAAGACCGGTTGCAGCGCGCCTATGCGGCCTATGCCGATGGGCTCGCGCGCATGTCGGCCGCGGATCAGCGGTTTATGATGGGGGTGTTTTTGCTGGCCGATCCGGATTCCACCGCGCCCGACCGCGTTGCCATCCGCGAGTTTTGGACGGGCCGAGATCCGCTGTTTTTGACCGCGTACAACGAGCGGTTGCTCGAGCACTGCCGGCGCGTGGCATACTCCAATTTGCGATTTGGCGATCCCCTCAAAGGCATTCCCGGCTGGATGACGGACAAGGGCCAGGTCTATATCCGCTACGGGCATCCGGTCGCGCTCGTGGCGAGGCCGGCGGAATTTCGCACCGGGGTGGATTTGCCCGGCTACATGCAGGATTATCTGGCCCGGCGGGCGCGTTGGCAGACGATGTCGCACAATTTCGAGCGCCGCAAAGAGCTGTGGCGATACGAGGGCTTTACGATCATTTTTGAAAATACGGACACGCGCGACCACTGGAATTTCCGCTTGGGTTGGTTGGATTTTGAGGTGAATCCGCGGGGCTTTAAGTCCTTTGTCGCGCGCAATCCCGACCATTTTCGAGACCCGTACTGGGCGCAACGCTACGGTGTGCCGCATCAAGTGGCGCAGTTTCGCGGGGAAAATGACAGCGCGCGAGTCGAAGTGTATTACGCCCTCGATGCCGAAGAGGTCGAGATCAGAGCCTTGCGCGCGGGCCTCAAGCGCGTCAATTTGCGCCAGGGCCTGTTCCTCTTCGACGCCCAATGGGATACGCTGCGCCGAGAGATCGCGCGCGTGCAACGCCTGCCGCTGGTGAAGTACAGCGCGGTTCGCACGGGCTATTTGCTCTCCGGCGATCGGCTCAATCTGAAAGCAGGGCGTTATTATTTGGCTGCGGAAGTGGAGGATCGCGCCAAAAAATCCGTGGGCGCGTTTCGAGATACGCTCGAGGTGAGGCGCTTTTCAACAGACCGATTGGACATCAGCGATTTGCTGCTGGCGCGGCGCGTGGTCGAGCGCGAAGACCGTCCCTTTGGGCGCAATCGCTTTCTCGTGTTGTCCAATCCCCTGCAGCAATACGAAAACGACGGGCGCGCCGTGGTGTATTTCGAGATTTACAATTTGCAACGCGACGATTTTGGCGCGACCCATTACAAACTCACCTTTCAGGTGCGCGCCTTGAGCGATGCGGACGCCGCCGAACGAGGCGATTGGGCCACCGCCGTGTCTTACGAACAGCGCGGTACCCGCGATTGGGAGCCGCTGTTTTTGGCTTTGGATCTGGACAAAACCATGCCAGGCCCCAAAGCCCTGCGCGTGGTGGTCGAAGATTTGCACAATTTGGAACGCGCCATGGCAATGACGCGGTTTCGGGTGATGTGGTGAGCGGACGATCCACAAAGGTGCGAAGCGAGGCAAAAAACAACCACAGAGTGCAATAGGGGTGACGATGAGGCGACGGGCGATTGGGGAAATGAATACGACCGATCTCCATCGCAATATTTACAAGCTCTACGCCCATAAGGCTCTGCGATGGATGTTGCCCATCATGCCCGTGCTCATTCCGTTTTTTTGGGAAAACGGGCTCGATCTGCTTTGGTCGCAGGCGCGCTGTCGCTCGTGCGTTTGCATCGGAACGCGGTGTTGTGAGAAGTACCCCCTATTGCACACACGTTATTTGAGATGGGATTTGCGGGATGGACATTTCCGATATTTACGCGGATTTGCAACCGCTCGAGACCGAGCGGCTGTCGTTGCGGAAGTTGCGAGCGGGCGATCGCGACGATTTTTACGCTTGGGCGTCCGATCCGGAGGTCGCGCGGTACGTCACATGGGATGCCCACAACTCGCCGGCTGACACGCGGGAATTTATGGATAATGTCCTGGCCCGGTACAAACGGGGGGAAATCGGCCCGTGGGCGATCGCGCATCGGGCGGACAATCGGATGATCGGATTGATCGAATTTGGCGAATGGGAGATCGAACACAGCCGCGCCACCCTCGGCTACGCGCTGGCCAAGGGGTATTGGAACGCGGGGTATATGACCGAAGCGGTGCGTGCCGCTATCGATTTTGGGTTTCGACAGATGGCCCTCAACCGCATCGAGGCGCGTTGCCGAATCCCCAATATTGGATCGGCCCGCGTGATGGAAAAGTGCGGGATGCGCTTTGAAGGCATCTCGCGCGAAGTCGCATTTGTCAAAGGGCGTTTCCGCGATCTCAAAATTTACGCCATCGTCAAACGCGATTGGCAAAGCGCGGATTGAGCGGATAAAGGCGAGGAATCTATGCGTCGATACGATGTGTATGGGTTGGGCAACGCGCTGGTGGATATCCAGTATCGGGTCGCGCCATCGTTTTTTGAGGCGATGGGGATCGACAAGGGGGTGATGACGCTGATCGAAGACGATCGGCAGCGCGCGTTGATCCAGGCGTTGGGCGGGCGAGAGATGGCGCGGTCGTCGGGCGGGTCCGCGGCCAATGCGATGATCGCGTTGGCAAATTGCGGGGGCAGGGGGTATTACGCATGCAAGGTGGCGAAAGATGCGGATGGGGATTTTTATTTTCGCGATCTGCGCGCTGCGGGGGTGGCGTCCAATCCATCTGCGCGCGGGGAGGGGATTACGGGCAAGTGCTTGGTGATGATTACGGCGGATGCGGATCGCACGATGAATACGTTTTTGGGCATTACGCGCACGTTTGGCCCCGATCAGATCGAGGAATCGGTGATCGCCGATAGCCGGTACATTTATATCGAGGGCTATTTGGTCGCAACCGAAGATGGGTTTGAAGCGGCACGGGTGGCGCAACGGATCGCACGGGAGCGCGGGGCGAAGGTCGCGCTGACCTTGAGCGATCCGTCCATCGTGGCGGCGTTTAAGGATCGGATGATCGCGCTGGTCGATGCGGGGGTGGATATGCTGTTTTGCAATGAGGATGAGGCGCGGATGTTCGCGGATGCCGAGCGCGCAGACGCGGCGTTTGACGCGCTGAACGGACGGGTCGGGCATTTGGCCCTCACGCGAGGCGCGGATGGCGCGTGGGTGTGCGATGGCGGGGATGTGTGGCGCACGCCTGGGTTTGCGGTGGATGAGGTGGATACCAATGGCGCGGGCGATGCGTTTGCCGGCGCGTATTTGTTCGCGATTACGCACGGCTATGACGCGGCGCGGGCGGCCAAGATCGCGACGTATGTGTCCTCTCGCGTGGTCGCCGAGTACGGCCCGCGCTTTGAACGAAAGTTGAACGCGGCGGACATCGATCAGATATTGAATTTATGAGCGCGTTGGGAGGGATAAATTTTCGTTGACAAGAACGGTTGTACGTGATTATTTTATGCTCATTGCGTAATAGATATATTCAGGTATGCTTACAATTTTTGCCCTACTCCCCTAATCCGGTTACTCGCGCCCCTTCGTTGGAGGATGGGTTAAAAAGTATTTTTTACAGACAAAATACTGTTTGCACTGCCATATATTCGGCATTATACTATTCGCCCTTTTTTTAACCCTAACCCAAGGAGGTACCTTTGAAAAAATTGTCGATGATTTTGTTCGTCGGGATTTTCTCAGTCGCATCGGGTGTTGATGCCCGGGATACGGGCAGGTGGGCCGTTGGCGGGTCGGTGAATTACCACCAGCCAACCGGCGCTTTGAACGGATGGTATGCGGGCGATTTGAAGTTCGGCGTGAATGTGAGTTACGTGATTTCTCCGCGCCTGACCACCGAGGTCGAATACCACTACTCGAAGTTGGGCAGGTCCAATCTTCCCGGCCGCACGTTTGCATACAGTGGCGGGCGTCGGGTTGCAACCCCGGATGCCGATGCGGAGATGACGTGGAACAGCGTGTCCTCGAATTGGCTGTGGTTTTTCCGGGAAAATGCCGAGACGATGTCCGACCGGAAATGGTCGCCGTATTTGGGCTTGGGGCTTGGGTTTTACGATTACAGCCACAAGGTCAGCGGTTTGATCTATCCGTCTCAAGGCAATATCCCCGAGGAATTGGGTAGCGTGCGGATTTTGTTGGTGTATCCCGGGCATCCGGACCCGGCTCGGAATACGCAGAATTTTTCAGAGGAGCAGAAGGACGACATCGGTCAGGTGATCAACGGCCAGGTGATGTTGACCGGGTTGTTGCCCACAGAGGATACGCGCACCGCTTGGACGATTCCCATCAGCGCTGGCGTTGAAGGATCGATAGGGGCGTCTTACGGGATCGATTTTCGCGTGCGCTACAATCTGATCTTCGGCGAGATCAATCCCTTGACGGCATGGGGATTGAATAAGGCGTTTCCGATCGGGACCTTGGATGCGGGCGTGAGTTTCAAATACTATTTCGATTAGAACCGACAGCTTTGGAATATCCGTCTGGTGAATTTCCACTCACAACCTTTTTTCTGGAGGGTCCTATATGGGCAAACGATTCATGTTTTGTTGGAGCTTGTTGGGCGCGTTGCTGATCTCCACGGGATTGGCACATGCGGGCACGACGGGTAAAATCAGCGGGAAGGTCACGGAGATTACGGGCGACCCGCTTCCCGGTGCCAATGTGGTGATCGATATCGACGGCGTGAAACGCGCCGGGATCACCGACGAGAATGGAGAGTATTTCATCATCAATATCCCGCCCGGAACCTACGATATCGAAACCGTGATGATGGGATATTCCAAGTCCGTGCTCCAGGGCGTGGTGGTCAATGTCGATCACACCACGACGGTGAATTTTCAGATGCAGGAAGAAGCCCTGCAACTCGGCGAGATGATCGTCGTTGCGGTGCGGCCGCCTGTGGAGCACGACAAGACCGAGAGCAAGTCGGTCATCACCGCAGAAGAAATCGAGTCGTTGCCGATCGTGCGCGAAATGTCGGATTTTGTGGAGTTGCAGGCCGGCGTGACGCCCGATGAAGAAGAGAGCGTGCGCGGGGGCAATTTTTGGGAAACGGCGTACATGGTCGATGGGGTGCGCGTGGTGAACAATGACGCGCGTGCCGGGTTCACGCGGTTTCAAGGCGTGAATACCAGCGCGGTGCAGGAACTGACCGTGTTGAGCGGCGGGATGAACGCGGAGTACGGCAATGCGGGGTCCGTGGTCTCGGTGGTGACCAAAGAAGGCGGTCAGAAATACACGGGCCGGGGCGAATACCGCATCACGCCGCCGGGTCAAAAGCACTGGGGCGCGAATGTGTACGAGGCGCCCGTGCATCGCGGCAGAATGCAGTGGGGCAACAGCGAGTGGGAAAACTTGCAAGCGTGGTTCCCCGGCCCGGATGGGACGTTGGGGCACAGCAATGAAACGGGCGAAATTACCGATGCCCAATTTGCCGCGGACGATGTACAGCGCAAGGTTCACGTCCGCCAAGACTACACGGGCGTGTGGGGCGGGCGCGGCGAAGCCATGCTCGGCGGGCCGATCGTGAGAAAGATGGGCTTCACCTTGACGTCTTCGATGAATCGCAACCCGTCGTCATTTCCCGCGCCGACGGCGACTTCGCTGTTCAACAACCGCACGAACTTGAAGTTGACCTATCGCCCGAGTGGGAACATCAAATTCAATTACGGGTCCCTGTTCAACCAGCGGTCGCGCTACAATGCGGGCGTGATTCGGCGCATCGAGCAGGGGTCGCGCAAGAATATGAACTCGTCGGGCCGCAACCTCTTCGTCCCCTCGGAATACTCGGGGGCGGGCAAGTTGCGAACGCGCGATTTTATGAATTACGCGTCGTTGACGCACACCTTGTCCGCGCGCACGTTTTACGAAATTCGCGTGTCGTATTCGCGCACGTCCGAGGTGAATACGGAATTGCCGATCAACACGGATCAGCCGTATGTGGAGCCGGGCATCGGCGGTGAATCCGGCTGGTTTTACATCGGTCGCCCGGTGGTGAACTGGACAAATTCCAAGCGGGATCGCCTCCAGATCAAGCTCGACTATTCGAGCCAAGTGACCAAGGGGCACTTCATCAAAACCGGGTTCGACTTTTTGTTTTACGACAACTGGGGCTTTTCGCGCAACAAGAACGACTTTCGGGG
Organism: Candidatus Latescibacterota bacterium; assembly: GCA_965242535.1. Taxonomy (GTDB): domain Bacteria; phylum Latescibacterota; class UBA2968; order UBA2968; family UBA2968; genus VXRD01. The sequence goes on along the minus strand of OZ251458.1, from coordinate 406,819 downwards.
GTTGATCGACAGGTATTACAGCCAGTTCAACAACCCCGGCGTCGGGGTGGTGCCGCGCCAGTACTCGATCTACTTCCAAGACAAGATGGAGTTCGAGGGCATTGTGGTGAACGTGGGCTTGCGCGGGTTGCGCTGGAGCCCGAACACCGAGATGCCGCAGGCCGCCCATTTCCTTCCCCTGTACAAGTATCACGATCCCACAAAAATTGAAGGCATTCCGACCTATCGCCCACAGGCGGTTCACGTCTTGTCGCCGCGCGTGGGGGTGTCGCATCCGATTACGGAGAGCAGCGCGATGCACTTCACGTTTGGCAAGTTCGAGCAGATCGAGCAATTCTGGTGGATCTTCTCGCACAGCTATCGCACGGAAGACGATTTCATAGATCTGAACCAGAATGGCCGGATCGACGAATCCGAGTTGTACAACACGCAGGATATCGTGGATGCCGGGCAATGGGGATGGCCGCTGATCGAGCCGCTGATCACGACGAGTTTTGAAGTGGGCGCGGACTGGAACTTCATCACGGATTACACGGCGGGTTTGACCGCGTATTACAAGCAGCAGATCAACAGGCGCAGCGGTGGCAATTACCAGGTTCAGTCTCAGGGGTTGCAGCACAACCGGTCGGTGCAGGCGTCCGGGCAGACGAACAACCGGGACACGCGCGGCTTCGAGTTGTCGCTGAAGAAGAAATTCAACCACATGACCGCGTTCACGATAGCGTACAACGTGCAGTGGGTCGAAAATGGTCAGTCGGGCGTTCGCGGCCATCACTACGTCAATCCAGATAGGCTGGCGACGAAGAACCCATCCAACTTTGGCAACTACGCGGGTTATATCGACAACGATGGCAATTTTCTGTCGCACTATTGGTACGAGTGGACCGCGGATTCCAATGGCGATGGCGATTTTACCGGCGAAGACGGCGTCTATGGGCCGGGAATCGTCGATGGCAGTGACACGGGCGAAGAGTTCCCGCGGCCAATGGACGGGATTACGCGCTTTCAACGGGGGCAAGCGTTTGGCAGCCAAGCGCGCAATCAACTCGAACAGGTCGAAGAGGGCGTCGGGCGCAACAACTGGTCGTTGGATGAGGAACACAGCTTGCTCAACTGGGATGGCAAAGGCGCGTCGACGTGGTTGCAGCGCAACAACCAATCCCAAGAGTTTCGCCCCGCCAATTTGAACCGCACCAACTTCGGCACGGTGACGTTTATGTTTTCGTCTCCCAAGGCGTTTGGCCCGCGGTTTGTGGGGTTCCGTCCCTTTGAGAATTTGCGTTTGAACGTGGTGTACCGCCTGTTCACGGGGCGCAGGTTTTTCTATTCGCCGCCGGAAAAGGGCGGCGAGGGGTTTTTCAACGGGCCGATTCACACGCGCACGGATCTCAACTTCGAGAAGACGTTTAACTTCAACCGGCGCGCGAGCATGACGATCTTTTTTGAATCGTTCAACCTGTTCAACCAGAAGGATCCGCACATCAGCTATCGCGTGGACAATCAGTTGGTGGAAGTGGGCGCCGAGTACGTGGAATGGGGCGTGATTTACACGCCGTTGCCGGACAACCCCGAATACATCTCCTACGGCGATGTGGGGGATTATCTGCGATTCCAGGATTCGCCGCGCGAGTTCCACTTTGGTTTGCGGATGAAATTTTAATTAACCCCTCCCCTAACCCCTCCCCTCGCAATGGGGAGGGGCACTGGGGCAGATCGATAGAGGAGCGAACTTATGCAACGGATTTGGAAGCGATTTGTACGGGTGTTGCTCGCGTTTGTGGTGCTGTGGGGGGCGTCTGAATTGTGGAATGCCATCGATGTGGAAGCCCAGCAGCGCACGCGCCGCCGCACGACCAACCGGGCGAAACTCTGGTTGTCGATGCGGAACAATGGCACGCTGGGGCACTCGCTGGACGGGGGCGATATTTTCGGCCCTGAAGTGGGCATGTCCTATCCCGGGCGGTGGACCTCCACGTATCGGTCGGGCATTGTGAACCGGGTGAATCGACAGGACAATTCGCGGGGCAATGGCATGTGGGTGATGGCGCGCACAGACGACGGGCGCAAGTTCGTCTCGCTGGGCGGGCCGCGCAAGCCCTCGGCGGATATTTTTCCGATTCAGCACAACCCGCGCAACAATGTCGAGAGCATCGGGCCGATTTGGCGGTCCGTGTGGCGGTCTGGCGGTCGTCCGTTCAATCTGTTCAATTACGGGCAAAATGCCGCGCTTTACTGGCCGCGCATGCGGAATATGAAGATCAAGAGCCACTTCGTTAATGGCGAGGCCGTGGAGTATCAGTACGCGGTCAGCGTCTATGGCGGCTTGGGGCAACGCGGTTTTCCACCGGGGCCGGACAAAGTGGAACCGATGGATTATTACAACTGGGGCTTTGGTTTTTACCCGCTGAACAAAGAGGCGTTTCGGGAGATGCTGACGTCTTCTTACCCCAATGTTCGCAACGGGTTGAACCAGATGCGGTCGAATGGGGTCAGTCCCAATAATCCGCGGTTGTCGCCCGAGTTGTTCAGCGAGAATTTGCTGGTGACCGGTTGGGCGCAGGCGTCGGGCATTACGGTGAAGCGGATGGTGCATGCGTATTCCACGCCGGGCACGGATAACGATGTGATGATCCCGGTGCCGTCTCCGGATGGCAGCCAGTCGTCGATTATGACGCGGGGCGACTACGATGACTTTTTGCTTACGGAGATCGAGTTTTGGAACAACGGCGATACCGATGGCGATGGCGCGGCCGATCCCGGGTATCCCAAGCAACTCGACGAAGTTTATATCGTGGTCAAAAACGGCTTCATCACCAGCAAATCCGGCGCGGAGTGGGTGCCCGCAGGCGGGTCGAACTCGAATGCGTGGGATTTTGTTCAGCCCTCCACGCAAGACGATTACTGGCGTTATACGCAGGCGGAAAATTACGACCATCCGGAATACGCCCGCAATTATCGGGGCGCGCCGATGCACTTGACGTATGTGTATGACGGCGATGCGGTTGCGCGATTGTGGAACGATTTGGGCGAACCCTATACCCGTTCTCGCGCACAGCACCAATACGTTTCGACAGCCAATTTCATAGATGGCACGCTGTTGTCTCCGCAGTATATCGGGATGTTGCCCATTGCCACGGGCACGGCGGATCATCCGTTTAACGCGCTGGACAAAGGGCAGGGGTACAAGCTGCCACAGGGACCACAGCCGCATGCGGTGTTTCGGTGGCGCATGTATTCTTCGGCATTGGGCGATGATCCGCACGGCGGCACGCACGGCCAGAGCCAGTTGTTCGATTATTACAGCGATGCCGACGGCGTGCTTGGCGACGCGGATACGGACCGCATGGTGCAACGCCACGACAATGACGAATTGGGCGCGTGGGTCGACGCACAGGTTTATGGCCCGTACACGCTGGGGCCTGGGGATAGAGCCAAAGTGGTGATTGCGTACGTGGCGGGGATGGCGTCCAACTCGGCCAAGTATCGCGCAGACACCGGGGGCTATGCGCGGCCCTACGAGTGGAACTGGCAGCAACAGAGCTTGGTCAACGAATTGGAATTGGGTCTCGAAGCGATTTACGCGCACGCCAACGAGGCGCAAAAGCTGTACGATCTGGGATTTGACGGGGTCAACCAACCGCCGGATGTGAAGGTCAATGGGTTCACGAATTTGAACTCCAATATCGAACTGAACTGGTCGGGCGTTGCCGATACGGCGATCGATCCGGATCTGGGGCGGCCCGATGTGGTGGGGTATCGCATCTATCGGTCGGAATTTATGCGGGCCGGGCCATGGAAGTTGCTGGCGACTATTCCCAAGGCCGAGGGGCCTGAGGGCCAGCGGCAGTTGCCCGCGGGCGCGCCTGCCGGCGTTACTTTTCTCAATGAGCCGTGGGCCGAAGGCCAGGAGCAGCCCGCAGAGGCCGAAGTCGATGGGCCTTTCCGCTGGGGTACGTACACGTTTATCGATCCAGAGCCAGACCCCGGCTTTATTCACCACTATTCGATCCGCGCCTATGACGAGCAGGGCTTGGAAACCGGGCACTCGGACGAGCGCAATCAGTACTTGTTCCCTGCCGATGGCATCGTGCCGCGCGTGACGTCTGCGTTGCTCGACGATGAAAACGAACGCATGGCGTTGCCCATTCGCGTGGTGCCCAATCCGTGGGTGCAGGGCAGGGACGAGCACAGCTACGGCGCGCCGCGCATTCGCTGGGTCAATGTGCCGAGCCGGTGTACGCTGTACATTTACACCCTCAGCGGGGATTTGGCATGGCGCCAGACCTTTGACACGCTCGACCCGCAACGGAGCAATCCGGTGGCGCGCGGCGAGATCGAATGGGATACGCACACCGTGGGCTTGAATGCCAATACGCGCGGGCGTCTCAACGCCGGTACTTATATTTGGGCGATAGAGTCGCACCATCCCGCGAGTATGGGGCAGATCCAAAAGGGTCTGTTCGTCATTATCAATTGATCAATAAGCGAGGAGCACAGAATGAAACGATTGATTTGGATGGCCGCTATCGCGCTTTCTCTTCCTACGAGCGCTATGGCGCAGGAACCCCAAGCCCTCACGAGTGAAACCTTGGACCTGCCGCCCGTGCTTAGCGGCGGGCATTATCGGTCCGAAGGCGACAAGGGCAACCGCATCGCGCGCAGTGGATTCACGCTGTTGAAGTTGTCCGCGTCTGCGCGCTTGGCGGGCATGGCCGATGCCAATGTGGGCACGTCGCGCGATATTCACGCGATTTTTCAAAATGTCGCCGGGTTGGTGCATATCGACCGCATCGGGTATGTGGCGTCTTACAACCAGTGGTTGGCGGGCACGCGGATGGGCGCGGCGGGGTTGGCCTATCGCATTCCCGTGGGGGTTTTGGGCGTCTCTTTCCGCTCGTTCACCTATCCGGATGTCGAGGAGACCACGCCCTTGCAACCCGAGGGCACGGGGAATAATATCCAACTCGGGGATTTTGCCGTTGGGGTGGCGTTTGCCAAGCAGTTGACCGACAAGTTTTCCCTGGGGTTTCGCTTGCAATACGCGCGGTCCCAACTGCACGATGTCACCAGTGTGAGTTCCACGACATTTGACATCGGCACCATTTTTTACACGGGCTTTCGGAGTTTGCGCGTGGGCATGACCATCAGCAACTTGGGCGGCAATGTGGAAGTGTTGACCGAGGATTATCGCCTGCCGTTTTTCTACAACCTCGCCCTCGCGATGGAATTGATCGGAAAGGAAGGCGATCCGCTGTTTCTGACCGCTGCGTATGAGCATGTGTTCTACCGCGATTACGGGGAGCGCGATCACATCGGCGGCGAGTTGTGGTTGCAAAATATCTTGGCCCTCCGCGCCGGTTACAAGTTCCGCTACGATATCGAGACTTGGAGCGTGGGCGCGGGCGTGAATTTGAATGTGAGCGAAGATCGCGCGTTGAGCGTGGATGTTTCGTACAGCGACATCGGCGGAAAGATCCAAGAGCGACCCTTGCGTTTGACCCTTTCGGGAACGTTCTAAATCGACGATTGGTGGTCGGTGGTCAGCGCGCCCAACCCGCCGGAAGGTGGCGGAGCGCGAAACGGATTACCGACCATGAAAGCCAAACAGGAGGACTGACAATGCGGAAGGTTTTTTATTTTTCTCTCATTGGTCTGTTGGGCGCGATGGGGTGTAGCCGAGACATTCCGGTTCAGCCCGCCGAAGAGTGGCGCGGGAGCTATCGGTTGATGTCCGGCACGCGAGACGGCAGCGCGATTGACGTTGCCAGCCCGCCCCAGGGCACGCCTCGACACGTGATTTTCACGGCCGCGGCCTCGGATTACGGCACGATTGTGTTTGTGTACAATCCACCGCTGACCGCGCCGCCGATGGCGTCGGTGACGTATGAGAAGACCGTGCGGCACTATTCGCGCACGGCGCAGGGCACACGCGACCAACTTCGCATCGAGTACGCACAAAACAATGTGGAGCGCATCCGCTTGGCCTTGGGCGCGTTTTACATTTGGCAGGCCGGCCCCCGGTTGCCGCTGGTCGGTGAGAATGGAAATAATTTGGCCCCCCTGACGCGGCGCAGGCCGCCGAATGCGTCCGAGGCATTGAACGAGCCGAATACGTTGGTGCGCCTGCTGACCGACCCCGAGACCAATGGCAATGTGACGGTGTTGGGCAATGGGAACGTTCGCATGACCATACCCAACGCCCAAAGGCCGGACAATCGGTCGTTTGAAAATCGCAACAACCGAACCGCGCTTTATTTTAACAGCCCGTGGCCGTGGGAAGACCTACATAAGTATCGCATGACGATGTGGGTGCAAGATGGGCGAGGCGTGCGCTTTGCCATGTACGAGCCGCCTGCCGAGGTGATCGCAGGATTGGAAAACCAAGCGCGGCCGCCCTCTGGTACCTGGCTATTGGTCGATGCCCACCTCAATGGCACATGGATGGATCCCGAGGCGCCATTCCCGAGCATTCCATCTTCGCTCGATTTGGAGTGGATGCCTGTTTTGGAGCGGCGCAGCCCTCGCCACCGCAAGCCCCCCGGCCATGTGTCTGCCGCTGGCGTGCTCGATCCTCTGATCGAGAATGGCGTGGTTATCGAGGATGGATTGGTGGAGATCGCGTTTAGCACGCCGCTCGAGTTTGCCACGCATGCGGATGAAGCGCGACTCTTTAACCGACGTGCGGGGTACGTGGTTCAAAATGGGTTGCCCGTGCTGACGGGCACGTTGCGCGGCGCATCCCCGGATGGGATGAGCCTGTCGTATGTGGAGCCGGGCGATGTGTCGTTTAGCAAGGCGGGCGATATTTTGACGGTGAATTTGACGCAGGGCGGCGGGTCTTATGTTTTGGAGTACAAGCAAGCCCCGCTGAATCCCCAAGAACTGGCGGGCTTTGGGGTCGATTCGACCGTCGTGAAGCCGGTTCCGGCGAATTTGTTTTAAGGGGTATTGCGCTATAAGGCGTTATTGTGTATATTAAAAGTGGTAATCACTACAGGCCGTTTCCTTCGGGAAACTTTTCGAGGAGGTGTGTTATGGTGTTTCGCGTTGCACTCGCTGTATTGTGTTGCGGTGCTTTGCTCGCAGGGGCGGCTGATGCCGGCAAGTTGAAGTTGCCCTATACGGAGGAGGGATTGAGCAAAGAGCAAGCCGCGGCGTATTTGTTGGAACGCTTCGCCTTTGGCCCGCGGCCGGGCGAAGTGGAGAAGGTGGCCGAGATGGGCCCCGAGAAGTGGTTGGCGCAGCAGTTGGCGGGCAATTTGCCGGATGAAGAGCTCGACAAACGCCTGAAAGCATTTCCCGCGCTGGAAATGACGCTGACGGAAATGAACGAGGTCTATATTCAAAACGGGCGCCTCCGCAGGATTATGCAAAAAGAAGGCGTGCTGGATCCCGCGAACACGCCGCGCAAAGAGATGAACGAAAAGATAAAGGCGTATCGCGAGAAGCACGGGTTGCGCCCTTATGGCATGATTTCCAATCAGGAACTGCGCGGGCAAAAAGTGATGCGGGCGGTGTACAGCGAAAATCAACTCGCGGAAGTGCTCACGGATTTCTGGTTTAACCACTTCAACGTGACCACGCGCGATGGCGGCGCGCGCCCTCGGGTGCTCTCTTATGAACGCGATGCGATTCGCCCCCATGTGTTGGGCGAGTTTCGCGCCATTTTGGGCACGACGGCCAAGCATCCCGCGATGTTGTACTATTTGGACAACGCGCAGTCGCGCATGGCGCCCCCTCCGCCGAAGAATCAGCCCGAGCAACAGGCCGCGGCAAAGCCCGCAAGCATGGATGGCGAGATGGGCATGGATGGCGGGATGGACGGTGGGATGATGTCTGGCGAGGGCATGGCAAAAGCCCCTGCCAAGGAGAAAGCCCCCGCAAGGCCCAAACGCAAATACGGGCTGAACGAGAACTACGCCCGCGAATTGATGGAGTTGCACACGCTGGGCGTAGATGGTGGCTATACGCAAAAAGACGTCACCGAAGTCGCGCGCGTGCTGACCGGTTGGGGCACAGTGCCCTACGGGAATGGGCGCAAAAATGTCGAGCGGCAAATCGCAAACGGCAATAAGAACCTCATTCGAGACGGGGAATTTCTGTTTCGCAAGGCGTGGCACGATTCAAAAGCCAAAGTGGTCTTGGGCGAGGAATTTCCAGCGGGTGGCGGCATAGAGGAAGGCGAGCGCGTCTTGGATATGCTTTCTGCACACCCGTCAACCGCGCGTTTTATTTCCACCAAGTTGGCGCGGCGATTCGTCAACGATGAACCGCCCGCGGGGTTGGTCGATGCGATGGCCGAAACGTTTTCCAAAACCGATGGCGATTTGGCCGCGGTGATGGCGACCTTGGCGCAATCGCGTGCCTTTTGGGCCGAGGCCAAAACGCGCAGCAAGATGAAATCGCCGTTTGAATTGGTGGTCTCTTCTCTCCGCGCATTGGAAGCCGATGTGAAAAATCCACAGCCGATGATGCGCTGGTTCGACCGCATGGGCGAACCGCTTTACGGCTATGTGCCGCCCACGGGTTATCCCGACTATGCCGAGTCGTGGACGAATTCGGGCACGCTGGTCGCGCGCATGAACTTTGGCATTCATCTGGCCACGGGGCGCATCAACGGGATCGTGCTGAAGCGATTGCCCAAAGACAGAGCTTGGGATTCCACGGAACGCGCCTTGTCGGTTTACGGCAAGTTGTTGTTGCCTGCGCAAGATACGAGTGCCATTGCCGCCGAGATCAAAGACGTGATCCCCAAAGGCGTGAAGCGCAAAGATATTCAGGTGGTCAGTATGTTGATCGGGTCGCCGGAATTTCAATACCGATAGTCGATTCTCACAAAGGAGGTTGTTATGGAATGGACGCGAAGGGCCTTTATGAAGGGCAGTGGGCTGGCGTTGTTTTCCATGTCGTTTGGCGGCACGCCGCTGTTTTTGAGCCGCGCTGCCGATGCCGCGAACAATCCGCTGGCGCATAGCCGCCGCAAAGTGCTGGTGACGATTTTCCAGCGCGGCGCGATGGATGGCTTGATGGCGGTGACGCCGTTTAACGATCCCGCACTCGCCGAGGCGCGCCCCAATTTGTTCATGCGCCTGAACGATCCGAAAAACGAACTGACGGATCTGGATGGCCGCTTTGCATTGCATCCCGCGTTTTCGGACCTCGCGCCGCTGTACAAGGAAGGCCGCTTGGCCGTTGTCCACGGCATTGGTTCTCCCAATAAGACGCGGTCGCATTTCGATGCCCAAGATTATATGGAGACGGGCACGCCTGGGATGAAAGGCACGCAGTCCGGGTGGCTCAACCGCGCCGTGGGCCTGCTCGGGCACGAGGGCACGCCGTTTCGGTCGGTCGCGCTGACGCGGGCATTGCCGCGGGCATTTTACGGCGATATGCCCGCCCTCGCGGTGGATGATTTGCGATCCTTTGGCATTCAGGTGCCGGGCAATCACCAAGCTGCCGAACAGCTCGAGGAAGGCTTTGAACACATGTACGCCCGAAGTGCCAAACGGCTGGTTCAGCGGGTGAGCAACGAGAGCTTTGAAGCCATCGAGATGTTGGAAAAGACGAATTTGAGAGATTACAAACCCGCCAATGGCGCGGAGTATCCCACGAACACATCGGGCAATCTGACGGCATTGGGCCGCAGGATGCAACAGATCGCCATGCTCATCAAGTCCGATGTGGGCCTCGAGGTCGCCTTCACCGAGACGGGCGGCTGGGATACGCACGTGCAACAGGGCACGACAACGGGTTCTTTCTCGAATAAGGCGACGGAACTGTCGCAGGCCATGGCGGCTTTCTGGACGGATCTGGGCACGCATCAAGACGACGTGGTGCTGATGACCATGACCGAATTTGGCCGCACCGTGCATCAGAACGGTTCGATGGGCACGGATCACGGTCGCGGGTCGTGTTTGTTCGTGCTGGGCAATCGCGTGGACGGTGGCAAAGTCCACGGCACAGTGCCCGAGACGTTGGTGAAAGACGCGCTTGAAGATCGGCGCGATTTGCCCGTGACGACCGATTTCCGCTCTGTGTTTGCCGATGTGGCCGGCGAGCATCTGCACATCGATCGGGCGAAGGATAGCGCGATGTTCCCCGGTTGGAAGGGCGAGCGGTTTAAGCTGATGACGTAAAGGCGCGTTCGTCGCGTCGCCAAAAAAAACTCGGGTGCTTATGCACTCGAGTTTTTTTTGTTTGCGGGGCGGTCGATCATCCCATCGCGTCGATGCGTTGGCATTTTTCGTTGAGCCGCTGTTCGGCATCGATGCCGCGCATTTGGAGCGTGTGTCGGGCGATGTACCGTTTGTATTCGCCGTTGCCGATCTCGATGTCAAAGGTGTCGGGCGTTTGCCCAAAATGCTGTTTGCCCACCATGATGTTGGTATAACCCCGTTCTTTGAGCAGGTCGGGCAATGTGGGGAAATGCGTGAGGCGGGTCATGCCGTTTTCCCACACGCCGTGAATGGGCGCGTGCAGGGCCGTGATGAGGCTGCTGCGGGCAGGGCCGCATACAGGCGAAGAGGTGTGCCCCTGCGTGAACATCACGCCTTCGGCTGCGAGGCGATCCGCATGCGGTGAATGCGCGAACGGACTGCCCATGCAGTTGAGGGTGTCCCAGCGTTGCGTGTCTGTGGTGATGAGCAAGAGGTTGGGTTTGCAGGTCATGGTGACGCTCCGAAAGGGTCGATATGTCACGTTTAAGGGCGGGAGGTGAAGCCTTTTTGCGGAAAACGGATATCTCATTCGGCGCGCTGTGTTGCGCCCGGATCAGATTCAGCAGGCCGTGGATGCGCTTTGGCATTATATTGACGCGGAGCTGCGTCTCAATATGCGCCATCCCGGCGGCATTGTCGAGCGCGATAACGCGAGTTTTTGATCTGACGGCCTGCATGGCGTAGCCGTAGGGACAGGCCCCGTGCCTGCACGTTGAGGAGACCCTCATGGATTTTGTAAAATTGCGCGATGATCAGCGGCGATTTTTTGATGAAGAAGGGTATTTGGTGGTGCGGGATGCGCTGCGCGCGGAAGAGGTTGCGCGGTTGACCGAAGCGTGCGATTCGATGATGGCGAAATACGACGAGAGAGGACGGGTGTACAAGCAGTTTCGCGACGGGATTGTGGACGCGCCGATCTTCCGTTCGCTCATTGCCCATTCGGGAACCGTGCCGCTGGTGATTCAACTTTTGAGTCCGGAGATTCACTTGCAAAATACCGCGATTATTTACAAAGATCCGGAAGGTGCCGCGATAGCCGAGCCGACTCGCGCATGGCATCGGGATATCGGCATTACGCAGGAGATCGGGCACGCCCGCCAGCCGCGCGTCGGGATCAAGGTGTGTTATTGTTTGACGGATTTTCCCGCACCCGATTCCGGGATGACGCGGTTTGCGAGAAAGAGCCACCTGCTCGATGAACCGCTCGGCATTCCCAAAGGAGAGAGGGATCCGCCCGAGGTGGTGCAACCCATTTGCACGGCGGGCGATGTGGTGTTTTTTGAGAACCGCATTTTTCACACCAAGTCGCCGAATTTGAGCGACCGCACGTCCAAAGTGGTGATTTACGGTTACAGCTACAACTGGATTCGGAATGGGTTTTATCTGGAAAATTTGGGCGATGACATCGTCGCGGATTTGACCGATATTGAAAAGCAACTTTTGGATGTGAAATTGAGTGACAATCCCAACTGGCGGGCGAGGCCAAATACCTACCCCCTCGCCGATTGGGCAGAGAAACACGGGGTGATGCCCGAGCAGGTGCCATGGGTCGTCGAGGTTTAGGGTGTTCGCGTTGTTTGCGGATTTGTTTTTTAGGAGGGTAATGGTATGCGCGTTGGAAGATGGATGTTGGGCGTTGTTTTGATCCCGCTCGTGGGCGGTGTGTGTGCCGAGCAGGCGCGCCCCACGCTGGAGAATGTGGCATACGGGCCGCACGAACGCAATGTGCTGGATTTTTGGCGGGCCGAGTCAAACGCGCCATCGCCCGTTCTGATTTACATTCACGGGGGCGGGTTCGTCAATGGCGATAAAAAGGGCATTCGCAACAATGCGATCGTCGATTCCTGTCTGGCAAAGGGCGTTTCGTTTGCGGCGATCAATTACCGCTTCCGATCCGCCGCGGCCATCCAACATATTTTGCGCGATGCGGCGCGGGCCGTTCAGTTTATCCGATACCATGCCGAAGCGTGGCATGTCGATCCCAAGCGCATCGCGTCTTATGGCGGCTCTGCCGGCGCGGGGACTTCGATGTGGTTGGCATTTCACGACGATTTGGCCGATCCCGCCAGCGACGATCCCGTGCTCCGCCAATCCTCGCGCCTCGCAGCCGCAGGTGCGCGCAATGGGCAGTTTTCCTACGATATCACGCAATGGGCGGCCGTGCTCGGGGCGCCCGCCGGCAAATTTTATCCCCGCGATGCCGCGTTTTACGGTTTGGGAGAGTACGCCGATCTCGAGACGGAAGAGGGCCGACGAATTTTGGCAGACGTGGATATGCGCGGGTTGATTACAAAAGACGATCCCCCGGTGTTTTTGTTTTGCAGTCAAAAGGGCGGCACGCCTGAAAATCGCGGTCATTACGTCCACCATCCCAAACACGCCATTGTGATCAAAGAACGGTGCGATGAGATGGGCGTCGAGGCCGAGTTGTATTTGTCGAAGATGGGGTCGCCGCCGCCGGGCGGGTTAAATCAAGCGATGTTGGCGTTCTTTTTGAAGCATTTGAACGTCGAGTAATACCAATCTGATTTTTATGTGTCCTCACTTCAAATACACCGGGGTACCACTGCGATAAATCGTTCAGCGTAGGGACAGGCCCCGTGCCTGTCCGAATCAGGGACTCGTTGAGGCAGTATATCGGATGACAGAAAATCAATTTCGCATAAGAAGGAGGGCAATGTGGCTTTCGATGTTTTGACAGACGCGCAGGCCGCGCATTTTGTCGCGCAGGGGTACGTGAAGTTGGAGGGGTGTTTTGAGAAGGCGGCGATTCAGGACTGGTTGGATTTGGCGTACGTGCGCTTGGGCTACGATCGGGATGATCCGAGTACTTGGCGGGAAGACCGCATTCACCTGCCGTCGATGAATCGGCGGGCCGTTGCCGAGTTCGCGCCCAAGGCATGGGGCGGGATTTGCGATGTGATGGGCGGCGCAGATCGCATTGAGGGCGAACCCTCGTGGGGAGATGGGTTTATCATTAACTTTCACAAAGACGCCGACGATCCATGGACGCCGTCCGCCAAACGCGGGGGATGGCACAAGGATGGGAATTTCTTTCGGCACTTCTTGGACAGCCCGGAACAAGGGCTGTTGACCGTGGTCGTTTGGGACGATGTGTTGCCCAACAGCGGCGGCACGTATCTCGCGCCGGAGTCGATACCCAAGGTCGCGAAGTTTTTGTACGACCATCCCGAAGGCTTAGAACCCGGCGCGTTTGGCAAACAGATCGAAGGGTGTGAGGTATTCGTCGAGGCCACGGGCAGGGCGGGCGATGTGTATCTCATCCATCCCTATATGTTGCACTCTGCCGCGGCCAATCCCTCGGGCCGCCCGCGATTTATCACCAATCCGCCCGTGGCATTCAAAGAGCCGATGAATTTCAACCGCGAGGATCCCGACGATTTTTCTCTCGTCGAAAAGGTCGTGCTAAACGCGCTCAATGTCGAGCGGTTGGATTACCAGATCGCGGGCAGGCGCGAGCGGTATTACACCGAGTTTCGGCGCGAGCGCGAGCGGATGCTCGAGGAACAAAAAGCGCGTTTGGCTGCATTGGGTTGAGCGAAATTCTAATACCCGTTTGATTTCTATTTGTCCTAATTCTTCAAATACATGACAAAAGCGCGGAGCGGGGTAGTAATTCGAGCGTGACTGCGCTAGCCGTTCATCGTAGGGACAGGCCCGATCAGGCATGTCTCGAAAATGCCGCCCGCGTGGTACAACTGCGCTAGCCGTTCATCGTAGGGACAGGCCCCCGTGCCTGTCCGAAGCAATGGATAGGACAATGGAAAATCAATTTCGTATAAGTCGAGAGCAGTCAGTTAGAGGCGCGGCCCCCGTGCCCGCCCGAAAGGACAAAAGGAGGTTGCAATGGATGCGAGATGCTTGGATTATTGCGTCACCGAAGCGGAGCGGTCGAAGTTCGAGCGCGATGGGTTTTTCGTGCTCGAAGATGTGTTGCCAGAGGATTTGGTGGATGAGTTGATCCCGGTGGTGGATCGGGTGGATGGCGCGCATCGCAAGCGCGAGGGCATGGGGCCGGATGAGCGGTCCAACATGCTGGATTTTATCGGTCGGGACGATCTGTTTTTGGAATTGCTCGATTGGTACAAGACGTTTCCAAAAGTGTGGGGCCTGCTGAATTGGAACATCCAGCTCTACCACTCGCACATGATCGTGACGCCGCCGGCCGGGCCGGAAAAATCGCTCGAGAAGAATGGGCCGATGCTGGGGTTTCATCAGGATAGCGGGCGCCTCAATCTCGATATCGAGACGAATCCGCGTCCGAGGATTTCGCTGAAGGTGGCGTTCTTTTTGACGGATTCCTCGCAACCGGGGCGCGGAAATTTTGTCGCGGTGCCCGGGTCGCATTTGATCAATGCGTTTCCCGGCGAGAATCGCAGGGAAATGCCCGAGGGCGGTGTGCAAATTTGCGTGCCCAAAGGCGGCGCGGTGGTTTTTGATCGGCGCATCTGGCACTCGAGCAGCGCGAATTACTGGCACGAGCCGAGGCGCACGCTGTTTTACGGCTACAGCTATCGCTGGCTGCGACCGCGCGACGATATGACGGTGGATCACTTTATGCCGCGTTGCGATCCCATTCGCAGGCAGTTGCTCGGCGCGAGCCCCTCGGGCGGATTTGGCTATACGTCGCCCAAGCCCGAAGACGTGCCATTGAAAGCGTGGCTCGAAACGCATTTGGGCGCAGAAGCCATCGCGGCTTGAAAGGCGTAAGACGGGAGAGGCGGGAGACGGGAGACGGGAGACGGGAAAGGCGAGAGGCGAGAGGGGAGAGGTAAGAAGCCATCTAAACAACTCGGCCCGCCATTGAGAGAGTCGCAAAAGCATTCGCTTTTCGCAGGTCAAAACCATACCTATCGCAAAAATAGGATGCCTTTTTTCCCCCCTTCCTCGCAGGAAGGGGGGCTAGGGGGGTAGGTCCCAATAATTTTTAGATGGCTTCTAAGGCAGGCTGACTGCTGGTAGCTCATGGCGTCGTTTGTAGGGCATCGGCGAGGGCATTGGTCGGCCATTTGGAGTTGCGAATTTGTACAGCTTTGGGGAGGGCACGTTTGCCCTCCCCCGTCTCCTGTCCCGCCGACCGATGAGGAGGCAGGCGTTGGGACTGACCACTGATTTCATGATCAAAATCGCGCCATCATTTCTCTCTGCGGATTTTCGAGCGTTGGAACAGCAAGCGCGCTCGGTCGAGGACGCGGGGGCCGAATATATCCATCTGGATATTATGGACGGGCATTTTGTGCCCAATTTGACATTTGGCCCACTGGTGGTCGAGGCCATTCGCAAGACCACGGATTTGGTGCTGGATGTCCATCTCATGATCGCCGAACCGGGGAAATACGCGAAGGATTTCGCCGATGCGGGCGCGGATATTTTGACGGTTCACGTCGAGGTGGAAGAAGACGTACCCGCGCTGTTGCACCGCATCCGCGAGGCGAATGTGAAAGCAGGGGCCACGCTGCGGCCGAGCACGCGGATCGAGACCTTGTTCCCGCTGTTGCCCGCGTTGGATCTCGCGCTGATCATGTCGGTCGAGCCGGGGTTTGGGGGGCAGGCGTTTATGCCGGAATCGCTGGATCGGGTGCGGGCACTAAAAGCCGAGATCGCGCGCCGAGGGTTGGATGTCGAAATCGAGATCGACGGGGGTATCGGCGTGGATAACGCCCGCGAGGTCGCCAAAGCCGGCGCGCACGTGCTCGTCGCGGGGTCCGCGGTATTTCGCAATGGGGCGATAGCAAAAAATGTGCGGGCGATTCGCCGCGCCGCAATGGGGGGATGAACGGATAAATTTCTTGCATGAATTAGGCGAATCCTCTACATTGTGCCATCTTTCCCTGCAATTTTGAAGGGGTTTTTTATGTTTGAAATGCTGACAGATCGCCTCAATGGCGCGTTTAAGAAACTCCGCAGCCGCGGTCGGTTGAACGCGTCGAACATCGACGAGGCCATGCGCGAGGTGCGCCGCGCATTGCTCGAGGCCGATGTCAACTACAAGGTCGCCCGCTCGTTCATTGCGCGGGTCGAGAAACGCGCGCTCGGGAAAGCGGTGATCAAGAGCATCGCGCCCGGGCAACAGGTCGTGAAAATCGTCCATGACGAATTGATCGCGCTGATGGGCGAGCGCAATGCCGGGTTGCAATTTGCGGAAACCCCGCCCTCGGCCGTGATGATGGTCGGGCTCCAGGGATCGGGCAAAACCACCTCCGCGGCGAAATTGGCCCGGTTGCTGGCGTCTCAAAACAAAACGCCCTTGCTCGTGGCGGCCGATATGTATCGCCCGGCGGCCATCGATCAACTCTGCGTACTCGGCGAGCAAATCGGCGTGCCCGTGCATCGGGCGCCGCAAGGGACGGATCCGGTCGATATCGCGATTCGAGCGATGGATCGGGCACGGCGCGAAAAGCTCGATGTGGTCATTCTCGATACCGCGGGCCGGCTGCACGTCGATGACGAGCGCATGGACGAGGTGGTTCGCATCCGCGAGGCCGTATCGCCCTGTGAAATTCTGTTCGCGTGCGACGCGATGACCGGGCAAGACGCGGTATCGTCTGCGTCCGCCTTTCACAAAACCCTCGATTTTTCGGGCGTGATCCTCACGCGCATGGACAGCGACACTCGCGGCGGCGCCGCGTTGTCCATCCGCGAGGTGACGGGCGTTCCCATCAAATACATCGGCGTCAGCGAAAAGCTCGATGGCCTCGAGGCGTTTCACCCCGACCGCATGGCCTCTCGCATCTTGGGCATGGGCGACGTGGTGACGCTGGTGGAAAAAGCACAGGCGACCATCGACGAGGCACAGGTCAAAAAGGTCGAGCAAAAATTCCGGTCCGCGTCGTTCACCTTTGACGATTTCCTCGATCAACTGGCGCAACTCAAGCAGATGGGGCCGCTGGATCAGTTGATGAAAATGATTCCCGGCCTGGGCAAATCCGTGCCGCAGGTGGATGAAAAGACCTTCTCGCACGTCGAGGCCATTATCTATTCGATGACGCCCATCGAGCGCGCCAAGCCGCACATCATCAACGGCAGCAGGCGCAAGCGCATTGCAAACGGCAGCGGCCGCACGGTTCAGGACGTCAACAAGTTGCTCAAACAATTCAACGCGATGCAAAAAATGATGAAGCGCGTGGCCCGAATGGAAAAACAGGGCAAAATGGCAATTCCCATGTTCAACTAAACAAAGGAGTGAGCTTTGGTTCGTCTTCGCTTGCGCCGGATGGGCGCGAAAAAAGCACCGTTTTACCGCGTGGTGGCAACCGATGCCGCGTCGCCCCGCGACGGTCGGTTCATCGAGATTTTGGGGCATTACAACCCCACGAAGAACCCCCAAATCATCGAGTTGAAGGAAGACCGCGTGATGTACTGGTTGGGCGTGGGCGCGCAACCCTCGGATACGGTACGCAGTTTGTTCCGCAAAAAGGGCTTGCTCAAAAAGATGCACGAAGCGCGTTTGGCCGCGCGAGAACCCGCCGATGACCCCGCCGAAGCCGAAACGGAAACGCCGTCTAAGGAGTGAGCCTTGCAACCGGATTTTGTCGCCATCGGCAAAATTATGAAGCCGCGAGGCATTCGCGGCGAGGCGTTTTTGCTCCCGCTGACGGATTTTCCCGAGCGGTTCGACGATTTGGACACCGCACGCCTCGAAGCCCCGGATGGCGCGTTTTCTTTGTTGGACGTGGTTTATGTCCGCGCTTATGGGCCGCGCACGGCGATCAAATTTCAGGGCATCGACACGCCCGAAGATGTGGGGCGGTTGCGCGGGCATTTTGTTTTGGTGCCGCGCGATGCCGTGCATCCCCTGCCCGACGATGCGTTTTACGTGTTTCAAATCGAAGGGCTACCGGTTGAAACCGCGTCGGGGCAGATGGTGGGACAGGTGGTGGAGGTCTTGTCGTATCCGGCCAACGATGTGTACGTGGTGGATCGCGATGGCGAAGACGTGTTGATCCCCGCGGTGCGCGAGTTCGTCCGCGTGGATCAGGACAAAATTGTGGTGCAAGAGATCGAGGGGCTTTTGTAGGCGATGATGCGAATTGACGTCCTCACGATTTTTCCGGATTTGATTCGGGATGCGTTGCAATACGGCATTCCGCGCCGCGCAATGGACGCGGGATTGGTCGATGTTGTCGCGCACGATCTCCGCGATTACGCCGATGACAAGCACAAAACGATCGACGATTCGCCCTACGGCGGGGGCGCGGGGATGATCTTTAAGCCCGAACCCATCGCACGCGCGCTGAACGCCCTTCCCTCGGGTGGGCGCGTCGTTTTTCTCACGCCGCAAGGCCGGCCATTTACGCAATCCGTCGCCAACGCGCTGTCGCTGGCGGATCACCTGATTTTGCTGTGCGGCCACTATCGCGGCATTGACGAGCGCGTCCGCGAGCGCTATGTCGATGACGAGATTTCCATAGGCGATTACGTGCTCAGCGGCGGCGAATTGCCCGCCCTCGTCGTGATCGACGCGCTGATTCGCTTGGTTCCCGGCGCCATCGGCGATGCCGAATCCGCGCTCGGCGATTCGTTTCAAAATGGCTTGTTGGATTGCGCTTGGTACACGCGGCCTCGAGAGTTTGAAGGCGCGGCCGTGCCAGAGATTTTGTTGAGCGGAGATCACGAAAAAATCGCCCAGTGGCGGCGCGACAATGCCCGACAACGCACGCGGGCGCGGCGGCCCGATCTCTTGGAGAGGCAGTAGTCAGTCCACCCAACCCCATCGATCGTCAAGGACAGACCCCGTGCCTGTCCTCGCAGAAAAAAGAAAGGAATGAACATGGCTGCAACAGTTGAAGAACTCGCGAAAGAGCAAGCGGTACTCGACGCCAAATTGCAACGGGTCGAGCAAGACCAGCAAGTCTTGAGACAATCCCAAGCCGATCTTCGGGAGCGTCAAACGCGGGCAGAGGAAACGGATAAGCGGATATTAGACCAGTTGGCATTTATCCAAGCCGATATGAACAGGCAATTTGCCGAGATCAAAGCGGATATTGCCGAACTCAAAAATAACCGGCGTTGGGTGATTACGACCTTCATCGCCTGCGTCATCGCCATATCGGCTTCGGTTTCCCTCATCGTGAAATTGTGGGAATGATAAGCGGCGCGATGGAGGCGGAAAGCCGATGGCGGTTTCGAGCATTTAATTTCACTTTTTTCAGGAGTAAATCATGGATGCCATTTTGGAATCCGTTGCTCACGCGCAACTACGAGGCGATGTGCCCCCGTTTGGCGCGGGCGATACCGTGCGCGTGCACGTGCGCGTGGTGGAAGGCGAGAAGGAACGCATTCAGCTTTTTGAAGGTGTGGTGATCCAGCGCAAAGGCGCGGGTATTCACGCGACGTTTACGGTTCGCAAAATCAGCACGGGCGGCGTGGGGGTCGAGCGCATCTTTCCCCTGCACACGCCGCGCATTGCCCAAATTGACGTGTTGCGCCGCGGCAAAGTGCGGCGGTCGAAAATTTATTATTTGCGCGGTTTGCGCGGTCGCGCTGCCCGCATTGCAGAACGGAGGACCTGATGCCCTCGCGCCGCTACCAACGCCGAACGCCCAACCGCGGCCCAAAGCGCGCCCTGCCCTATTCAAAACGCAACTGGCGACTTTTGGGGCTGGGCCTCGCCATCATCGCGCTCGGCTACGTGTTTTTGTCGCGCCCGCCAGTCGATGGCTTTCTGTCTCTCACGCTGGCCCCGCTGTTGCTCGTGCTCGGTTATTGCGTGTTGATCCCCATGGCCTTGCTCAAGGGCGAGAAGGAGGAGAAGTCGCCGACCGATTCGCAGTAGAAATCCCCATGGGCGGTTAGCTCAGATGGTTAGAGCGCCTGCCTTACAAGCAGGAGGTCACTGGTTCGAATCCAGTATCGCCCACCATCATAAATCTCGAAAATGAAAACGGCTTGTGTGAATCCATAGCACAAGCCGTTTCTACGAGGTGGCGTTTTGTAAATGCGATGATGGCTATGGTATTGCTATTGATAGCATCTGTCAATCCATTGAAGCATGTCTGTTTTGGTGGACATAGAGAATGATCAAGGCTATACTCCAAATTGATTTTTAGATGCGATGACCGAAAGGAGGCCGTTTTGAATAGCGATCCGGGTATTCCCACCGTCGCGCCGGAAGAGGTGGGGTTGTCGGCTGTGCGGTTGCGCCGCATCGATGACGCGATGCAACGCTATGTTGACGCGGGCAAATTGGCCGGCATTGTGACGATGGTTTGCAGGCGGGGCAAGGTGGCGCGTTTCCGTTGTTTTGGCACGAAAGACCAAAAAGTGCCCGTGCAACGCGATGCGATTTTTCGGATTTATTCGATGACCAAGCCGATCACGACTGTGGCGGCGATGATGCTCTACGAAGAGGGGCTGTTTCAACTCGACGACCCGGTGTCGGATTACATTCCCGAATTGAAAGATGTAAAGGTCTTTGCAGGCGCGGGCGCGCCACCGGTGGATTTGGCGCGTCCAATCGCGATTCGGCATTTGATGACCCACACCTCTGGGCTGACGTATGGGTTTTTGGGCGCGTCGCCGGTCAGTGCGATGTACAATCAGGCGAAAATTTTGCGCCCGGACCACTCGACAAAACAGATGGTGCAAACGCTCGCAACGCTACCGCTGGCGAATCAACCGGGAGAGGTGTGGCAATACAGCGTTTCGACAGATGTGCTCGGGCACTTCGTCGAAGTCGTTTCCGGCATGTCGCTCGACGCGTTTTTCAAAACGCGCATTTTTGAGCCGCTCGGCATGGTCGATACGGGGTTTTGGGTGCGCGAGGGCCAAGGGCATCGGTTTGCGACGAATTACGGCCCGGCACAAGACGGGGGGATTCGGGTGATCGACGAGCCGGCGACGAGCAAGTTTTCCAGCCCGCAAAACTTCTTTTCTGGCGGCGGCGGCTTGGTCTCCACCGCGGCCGATTACTGTCGCTTTTGCCACCTCTTGCTCGACGGGGGCGCGTTTGGCAATGCGCGCTTGCTCGGCCGCAAGACCGTCGAATTGATGACGATGAACCACCTGCCCGACAATATCATGCCGATTTCTTTGGGCCTGTCCGAGTTGCCGGGCGAGGGATTTGGATTGGGTGGCGCGGTTTTGCTCGACGTACCCGCATCCAACAGCCCCGGCAGTGTGGGCACATTTCGCTGGGGCGGCGCGGCGATGACCGCGTTCTGGATCGATTACCGCGAGGAACTCGTCGGCTTGTTGCTCACGCAGTTCATGCCCGCGAATCACTACCGCATCCGCTCTGAATTTAAGACGCTGGTGTATCAGGCTGTGGTGGAATAGCGGGGAGGAGTTTATCGTGAAAATTTCCAAAGCTCCAAATCCCGAGCGGCGATTCGGCTACAACCTGGACAAGGCCGTGCCGCTGGAAGAGGGCATTGTTTGGGGCGCGGCACACGGGTTTTACTACATCGACTTTCAGGCCGATATGCCGCCCAATGACCTCGCTTCGTTTGACCGGGCGCGCGTCGGGCGCGTTCGCGATTTGTGCGAGCGACACGCGGTGCAACTCGGGGTGCATCCGTCTTCTGCGATTAACAATGCCGAGTACGTGCCGATTCTGTCCGAAGCCGTGGATGAATATATCAACGCCAATTTCGATCTGGCGGTTCGATTGGGATGCGGCTGGTTCGTCGGGCACGGAGGCTATCACTTCGGGGATATCGGCTTGCGCCGCGAGGTGGCGATAGACCGCCTGAAACGCCTGGTGGATCGGGCCGAACAAACCGATGTGGCGATCTATTTCGAGAATCACAATTTGGAGCCCGAACGCGCCGAGATGCACTACTTGCCGCACGATGTCGAGGAGACGCAATGGTTTTTCGACGCGATCCAATCCGATCATTTCAAGTGGGCGTTCAATGTGGCGCACGGCCATCTCGTGCCCGAAGGCTGGGCTGGCTTTCTCGATGCGTTTGGCGTGGAGAACATCGGGCAGGTGCGCCTGAACGACAACGACGGGGATTATGAAGTCCACCTCGTGCCGGGGGAAGGAACCATCGATTTTGACGCCCTGTTCAAACGCCTGAACGCGATGGGCTATGCGGGGTGGTTCAGTTTGGGCTTTGGCGATGACGCGGATAAAATTCGCGTGAAGAAGGAGTTTGAAAGGACGGGGAGACGGGAGAAAGGAGATTGAACTTTGTCGCTGATTACAGTTATCGGACGCGGGCATTCGGGCACGCGGTTGATTTCGCATACGCTCTATGCCAGCGGGGTGTATATGGGGCGATTGATCAATGCGTCTGGCGATAAGATGCCGCCCGATGCGATGTACGATGCGTGTCGGGTCATGGCGAAATACGTGACGTGGAATGGCGGGTTGTCGTGGGATTTTGAGGCGTTGCACACGATGGATATCGATCCCGAGTTTACGCGCTTGGTCGAGACGTACCTGCGCGATGTGTTGCCCCCGCGCAATCGGATGGCGCACTACGGTTGGAAGTTGCCCGAGACGACATTGGTCTATCCGTGGATCGTGCGGATGTTTCCGGATGCGAAATACATCCACTGGGTACGCGATCCGCGCGACTGCATTTTGCGCCGGCACAAGACCGATGATTTGCGCGATTTTGACATTCCGTATCCCAAAACCGAGGACGAACGCGAGCGGCGGGCGATTTCGTGGTTGTACCAATACGAACTCATGAAATCGACCCCCGCGCCCGAGCATTGTATCACCGTGCGCTTTGAGGATGCCATTCGCCATCAGGCAGAGACGCGGAAGCGGTTGGAGGCGTTTCTCGGCTTTGCGCTGGGCGAGGTCATCGTGCGCCCCGATTCCGTGGGCAGGTGGAAGACCGATGAAGGCGTCCATGATTTCGCGTTTTTGCACCCCGCGATGAAAGCGTATCGATACATTTAGACGGATTTAGATGTGCGGCAACCCGTTTAGGGCCACAGGGCATCGGAGGCGAGCAAATTGATGACATGGGCATCGGGGAACGCGATTCGCAAATACGTGCTTTTTTCAACGCCGCGCGGTCCCAAAAGAAAGAAACTTTTTTTGGGAACTTCAAAGATACGGGGAATGGTCATGGGACCTCCTGTCGTCATTTTTCTCAACAATTTGACGACAATATAGACAAAGCCGTCAAGATTTCACCTCTTGACGCCCTTCACATCGCCATTGCTTCCGAACGCGCCATTGCGTATTCTGCCCGTGCTCGCAGACGCGGATACCACATTCGACGAAAGGGTATGAGATGGAGCTCACGTATATGATGTTCACCAAACACCTCGAGGGCATGGACATTCCCGAGATCATCGAGGCACTTCAAGCCGTGGGGGTGCAAGGGGCCGATTTGTGTGTGCGCCCGGGGTATCCGGTGAATCCGGAAAACATCGCCGAGGCATTGCCCGATGCGACCAAGCGATTTGAGGCCGCGGGCCTGTGCATTCCGTTGGTGACGGCCCCTGGGGATTTTAGCCGCCCGGATATCGAATATGCCGAGCGTTATTACGGCGCGTTGGGCGATGCCGGGGTGGCGCATGTCAAACTGGGGTACTGGCACTGGTCGCCCGAGAAACACTACTGGGATCAGTTGGACGAGATCCGAGGCTGGATGGCGGGGTTTGAGAACTTGTCGGCAAAGTACGGGGTGAAAACAGTGGTCCACAACCATTCGGGCAAGTCGATGGGCCTCAATTCGTGCGCGATCATGAACGTGGTCAAGGGGTTTGATCCCGCGCACATCGGCGTGTTTTCCGATCCGGGGCATTTGTCGATCTGCGGCGAACCCATCGAGATGGCGTTGGATATCGTGCGCGACTACCTCTCGGTGTTGGCGTTTAAGGATTTGATCCGGCAGCGACCCCTAGGGCGCCCCACGCAAGGCGCGCCCACGGGCGGCACCATGCGCTTGGGGCAGGGCTTTGGCGATTGGCCCGCGGTGGTGCAAACGCTGGATCGCTTGAACTTTGAAGGGCCGGTGAGTTTCCACAGCGAGTACAGCGGCGAACCGGTGGAAACCGTGATCGACCTCGCGCGGATCGACGTGCGTTTCTTCAACGCGATGCGGGCGCAATACGTGCGCGCGCAATAGGAGACGACCATGAGCCAAGGCCCCAATATTTTGCTCATCATGAGCGACGAACACGATCCCGCTACCACCGGTTGTTACGGCCATCCCCACGTCGAAACGCCGCACTTGGATCGCCTCGCGTCCGAAGGCGCGATTTTTGACCATGCGTACACGGCTTGCCCGATCTGCGTGCCGGCGCGCCTGTCCTTTATGACCGGGCAATACGTCCACGAGATCGACGCGTGGGACAATGGCTCGTCCCTGCCCGATGCCGTTTCCACGATGGGCGACTATCTCGAAGCCGTCGGTTATGAAACCGCGCTGTGCGGTCGCTCGCATTTCGTAGGCCCCGAACGCCTGCGCGGTTTTGGCAAACGCCTGTTGGACGACGCGGAAAAATGGCAACGCGGGGGCATGCCTTCTCGCGCTCCCACTGCCCGGCGCGGTAGCAACAGCCACGTCACCGAGTGCGGCCCGGGCGACCACTGGCACAACGCTTATGACCGCACCGCCGCGGATCTCTCGGAACGCTTTCTCAAATCCCGCGCGCGAGCTCAAGATCGCCCCTTCCTCCTCTATACCGGCTTCATCAACCCCCACTTTCCCCTGTTGTGTCCGCCGGAATACTTCGACCGCTACTATCCGGACCGCGTCGCCTTGCCGCACACGCGCACCGAACCCTGGGAAACCCAGCATCCCGCGATTCGGCAACTCCGCTATTGGCTGCGCAACGAAGATCCCTTGGACGACGCCATCTCGATCACCGCAACCGCCGCGTATTACGGACTCGTCTCGTTCACGGATCACCTCGTCGGGCGCCTGCTCGACATCGTCGATCACTCGCCCTTGCGCGACAATACGGTCGTCATCTACGTCAGCGACCACGGCGAAATGGCCGGGCACCACGGCTTGTGGCAAAAGCAGTGTTTTTACGAACGCGCGGTGCGCGTGCCGATGATCATTCGCCATCCCCATGCCGCGGGGCCCCAGCGCGTCTCCGCAGGCGCGAGTCTCATCGACATCCTGCCCACCCTGCTCGACATCGCAGATCGAGAACCCGCCCCCTTGCCCGGCGCCAGCCTGTTGCCCGCTGTGTTTGGCGATGATTTTCCGGACCGCCCGATCTTCAGCGAATACCACGCCCTCGGATCCACGACCGGCGGCTTTATGATCAAAAAAGGCGACTGGAAATACATCCACTACGTCGGCTTGCCCGATCAATTGTTCAACACGGCCAACGATCCGGACGAAATTGAAAATCGCGCCGCCGATCCCACCTGCACCGATATCCTCTCCGACCTCCGGGCGGATCTCCACGCCATCGTCGCGCCCGAAGAAGTCGACCGCCGCGCCAAAGCGAGGGGATAGGCAGAGCGATTGGGGCGACTGACCACTGCCTCCAGCCCGCCCAAAGCGAATGGCGATCACAGAACAGGCGTCGCCTACGAGGGATCAAAGCGAGCAGGCAATCGCCCCTTTCCGCGTCTTTCGTCGTTTCGTTTTCTGCGAGTGTTCAATCCCCGTCTCCACGCTCCCTATTCTCATGCCCACTTTCCAAAACGAATTTTCCTGGTCCCCTTCGCGGCACCGCATGTTTGAATCCTGCAAGCGGCAGTATTATTTCAATTACTACGGCAGTTGGGGCGGTTGGGAGCACGGCGCAGACGCGCAGGCCCAATTGCTCTATCGCCTCAAAAAAATGACCACGATTCCCCAACTCATCGGAACTGTGGTCCACGAGGCCATCCGGCAAGTGCTCAAGGCGTTGCAGATGGGCCGCGGGGTTTCCCCGTCTGCTGTGGAGACCTACGCGCAAAATTTGTTCGACCAGCACCTTCGGGATTCCGAGCAACAGCATTGGCGGCGCGCCCCATCCAGACATACCAATTTGTTTGAACACTATTACGGCGAATCCCTTTCAGCGGCGGACCGGATGCAGGCGGTCAAGCGCGTTGCGGCGAGTCTCCAGACCTTTTTTGCGTCCGATGCGTACGCCACCTTGCAATCCGTGTTGCCCGAGCACTACCTCAGCATCGAGGAACTCGCCGATTTCGCGCTGGGCCAAACCAAGGTTTGGGTCGTGCTCGACGTGGCGATCCGCTATGGCAAAAGCGTCTTCATTTTTGACTGGAAGACCGGGCGCGAGCGCGCCTCTGACCGCCATCAACTCGCGGTGTACGCGCTGTTTGCGACCTCGCAATGGGGCATCGCGCTTTCCGATTTGCACCTGCGCGATGTGTATTTGCAAACCAATACCGCGAGCGACGTCCATCTCTCGCCCGACGATCTCGCGCAGACGCGCACCTTTGTCGCAGAGAGCGTCGAAAAAATGCGCGCCCTCCTCGACGATCCCGATCAAAATACCGCGTCTCAAGACGCCTTTCCCATGACGACACAGACCCACCTGTGTACGACCTGCCCCTTCAAAGCCGCGTGCTACCCACACGCGACACCCACCCCAAGAGAAGAACCCACCCAACTCTCGCTGTTTTGAACCTCGGCTCAGGACGGCTTCTAAGTTGACCCTGCCCTCGTCTCGCGGTATATTTTACGTCGTCACCGCTGTAAAATGGAAACCGAAAAGCCGAAACCATGGGAGATTGGAGATGGTATTGAGCCTCAAGGATAGCGACAGTAAATTTCGCCAGATCGTTCAATCGCTTTGTTCTGCCGACGAAGCATGCGAAATCAAAAATGACCAAGGTCAAACCGTGGCTGTTTTGTTGCCTACAAAACGCTATGCGTCTTACCAGACCTATTTGCGCCAGAAAGCAGAGGATTTTGCCGTTTTCGACCGCGTCGCAGAAGCTTTCAAAGATGCGGATAGCTTACAAGCACGGATAGACCGAGCCGTAGAAGAAGTAAAATCCAAATACAATCGCCATGCCTAATCCTCTTGGCGAACGCATTTAGTACTCTGTAAATTAAGTTATTTGGAATATCAATTTTTTTAGAGCGTGACGGACGGGATGCCGTACATCAAAGAAGTCATCGTCCAACATGCCATCCCAAAAGCCCATCAACGAAAGCCATCACGCACAGCGCGCAAGTCCGTCTCGCAACCCACATCCATTTTGCAACCCCCTTAGCAGGCTGGCGCATGTCGTGCGATTACAAAAGCGCTTTGCGCTGTGCAAGCCCCTCGGCGTATGAGAGCGGCATTTTTGAACTGCTCGGGCAGTTGTACCCCGCTCGCCTACTTTTTTTTGCTGTTGAAAAAAAGTAGGTCGCCGAAGGCATCGAAGGCAACCCACGATGCTTTAGGACCAAACGCTTTAGAAAAGCGAGCCATGCCGGTGCTGAGTTGTGCGTCTCAAAATTTGGTATCATTTAATTTACAGAGTATTTAAGCATGACTTCCAACACTCACCTACCCCTTAAAAAGCAAACGGGCTCGAGGTCTATATCGACCCAAAGCCCGTTAAAGAGATCGCATTTGGAAGTGGCGCGTGCCCGGCCGCTCATTGCTCGGGATCATCTTCCTCCTTTTTGCCCAGCGCCGTTAGCCAGCCCTTGACCGCATCGCTCGCCAAATCGCGGCATCCCAACCCAAAAGCCAAGGCCACCGCCGCGGCAATGCCTCCCAAAAACAGCCCGAAAGCCATGTTGATGATGTCGTTGGCAATGCCCATCTGCCTCAGGGCCATCGCCGATGCGAGGACGATCACGACCGCGCGCGCGCCCGAAGCCACCAGTTTGCTTTGGGCCATTTCCTTTCTCGAGATCATATCGCCGACCAGATTGCCCAGATAGAGGCCGAGGACGAAAATGATCAACCCCATGCCCACTTGCCCTGCAAAGCGGGTAAATTCGACCAGCAGGGCTTGAAGCCCCACAAACCCCAGCAGATCGGCCGCTTCGATGGCCGCAAAAAGCAGAATGACCACCATCGTCAGGTGGCCCACCCACACGGCGGGGCTGCGTTCTTCCGCATCCTCGCCCGCGCTGATTCCCAGCCGCTCGAGGAGGTCGTTGAAGCCGATTTTCGTCAGCAGGCCGACGACCATTTCTTGCACCAATCGCCCCACCATATAGGCCACGATCAGAACCAGCCCCGCTGTGAAGATAGATGGAATCGCGTCAAAAATGCGGCCCAACATGGCGCTGGCCGGTCTCGAGATGGCCTCGAACTGCAAGGCATCGAGGGCGGCGATGATCGCCAAAATGAAAATGGCGTAGTAGAGCACCCAGCCGACCAAGCTGGAAAAGGATCGCTCGCCCAAGACCGCGTCCAACCCGGCTTTTTTGCCGGTTTGGTCCAGGTTGCTCGCGGTCAGCAAATTGACCACGATGCGCTGCGTGATTCGCGCCCCCAACCAGCCCACGAGCAGGATCAAACCTCCTGCGAGCAAGTTGGGCCCGAAGCCCATGGCCTTGCCCACCATCTCTCGCACCGGGGTCATCAACCCATCGAGCCCCAAGGCACCGAGCACGGCCGGCAAAAACACGAGAAAGACCAGCCAATACACGGCTTTGCCCACGCTTTCGGAAATGGAAAGCCGGTTGGGATCCCGATCTTCGTCCGTCTCGCCGAGGCGTTCCTCCAGCTTCGCCGCCGACAGCACGCGCTCGACCAGCGCGGACAACAAGCGGGCGGCGATCCAAGCCAGCAACAGCAGCAACCCTGCGCTGATCAGCAAGGGCAAGAACGCAAAGAGTTGCACCAGCAACTGATTGAGCGGTTCGGTGACCTGTGTCAAGCCGATGAATTGAAAAAACGCCACGAGGACGAACAGCATCAGCAAGTAATACACGCCTTTGCTGATCCACTTTTCCGGATTGATTTTCGACGCGCCCGCTTCCCCGAGGGTCAGGCGGGCGAGTTTGTCGTCCAATTCCGTGCGCCGCAACAGCCGGTGGATGAGCACCCGCGCCACAAAGGCGATCAGCCAACCGACCACCAGAATCGCCAGGGGCACGAGCACATTCATCAACGGCAGCAAATATCCCTCTGAGAAACGGGTCATCTGACCCCACACTTCGCCCATATCCAACGCTCCTTTTGGCCCTGAATCCGTGAACGAGTATTCTGTAACCAAGCCGGGCCGATGAGGTTTTGAGACAGTCACAGAATTTCGAGAAGGCCGCCGACACCCTGCCACGCAGGTGACGACCACCCGTCTAACATAAGAAAAATTGAAGGCGTGTCAAACCCGAAGGGGACAGAGCACAGGGCGCAACGGCGTATTTTTTTTAACAACCCACAAGCCCCGTTGCAAAGCAGGTGGCTTTTCGCCTCGCCCAAAAGTCGGACAGCCAAATGCCACAAGCGATCTCAAAATCCTCAAAAACAAATTGCAACCTAAACAAATGCTCAGTATATTTGACGCGGGGACAATACGCTCTGTACTCGTTCTCTCCCGTAGCTCGAGAAACAAACCTTCGCTAAAAAACGATCTGTTGTATGTGGTTCCATTGAGAAAGCGGATTGAGATTATGACCTATTACGCCCACACAGCCGAAACGGAAACCGGAGAGCGCGATCCGAATCAATCGCGCTGGCAATTGCTTTCTACCCATCTGTGCAATGTCGCAGAACTCGCCCGACAATTCGCCGCTCCCTTCGGGTTGGCAGATGAAGCCCGCCTCGCTGGTCTGTTGCACGACCTCGGAAAGTATCGGGAGCCATTCCAAGAATACTTGGCAGGCAAACGCCCGGGATCTGCTGAAACGCATCACGCGGTATATGGGGCTACGCTGGCTTTTCAACGGGAGTGGGTCGGCCCAGCTTTTGCCATTGCCGGACACCATGCGGGGTTGCATGACCTTAGTGATTTGCAGGCATTGGTTTTTGGAAATAAGTACGATGCTGTGAACCGGCTCGCTCCTCTGGTAAAGCAGTTTGAAGATGAATTGGGAAAGATTCCCAACGAGTTAGCCGAACCGGAATTTGCCGATCCCGCAAAGGACAAAGCCATCACAGAATTTTACGTGCGAATGTTGTTTTCCTGTTTGGTGGATGCGGATTTTCTGGATACGGAACAATTTAGCCGCGGCCAAGAACGAAGCTCGCTGAAGCTGGACGCTACGTTGTTGCTCGAGCGATTGCAAGCGCACCGGGACGGGTTTGATTCTTCGGGCGAACTCAATGCGTTGCGTAACAGAATATTTGAAGATTGCTTGGCAAAGGCGGCGGATCCCACAGGCTTCTTTTCTTTGACCGTGCCGACGGGTGGGGGCAAGACGCTTTCGGGCATGGCCTTTGCCTTGGAACATGCGCGACGGCATGACATTGAGCGGGTGATCGTGGTGATACCGTACCTGTCAATCATCGAGCAAAACGCAACAACATACCGCGAAGTGCTCGATCCGAAAAATGAAGGCATCGTGATTGAGCACCACTCGGCCGTGCCCTTAAAAGATGATAATGACGAACGAAGGCGGCGGCCCCCGGAGGAATTGGCAGCAGAGAACTGGGATGCGCCGATCATCGTCACCACCTCGGTGCAATTCATTGAGTCCCTCTTTGCCAACCGCACCTCCAAGTGCCGGAAACTACACAACATCGCAAATTCTGTGGTGTTGCTGGATGAGGTGCAAACGCTACCTGCACATCTGCTCAATCCGCTCCTACATGTGTTGCGCGACCTTAAAAAACACTACCGGGTGAGTTTTGTTTTTTCCACGGCGACCCAACCGGCCTTTAAGCGTAGCACATCGTTGTCGAATGGTTTTGATGAGCGCGAAGTAAAGGAACTCGTATCGCAACCCGATGACTTGTTTAAGAAGTTGGGCCGGGTAGCGTACTCGGTGCGAAAGACAGAGAGCGATTGGTCGGAATTGGCTGAGGAGTGGGCAAGCGAACCCCGAGCCTTGGGGGTAGTGAATACGCGCAAGCAGGCCGCCGAATGGTGGAAAATGTTGAGAGATTCTTTGAAAGAGCAAGGCTTATCAAAAGATAGGTTGGAAGCAAAACTGAAAAATGTATTCCATCTTTCTTCTGCTATGTGTGCAGAACATCGAACTCAAGTGTTGAAAAAGGTTCGTCGGCGTTTAAGGGAAGGGCGATTTTGCTGGTTGGTTTCTACGCAGGTCGTAGAGGCCGGGGTGGATATTGACTTTCCGTTGGTTTATCGCGCCTTGGGGCCTCTGGATTCGATTGTGCAGGCGGCAGGCCGGTGCAATCGGGAAGGACGCCTGCCGAGCAAGGGGCGCGTGGTGGTGTTCCGACCGACGGACGCCAAGTTGCCCGCCGGCGTCTATCGCGTCGCCACGGACATTGCGGCGCGGTTGCTGGATCAGTTGTCTATGGAGGATTTGTCTTGCGAGCCGGCGTTGTTCGGGCGTTATTTTGCGGAGCTTTTTGAATACGTGCCCACGGATCACAATCGCAAACGGGAATGCCCCATTCAAGAAGATCGAGAGGCGTTGCGTTTCCGTGAAGTGGCCCGCAAGGCGAGGGTAATTGGCGATGATACCCAAGCCGTCATCGCGCCCTGGGGAGAAGCCTTAAAAGATGTCGCCGCGATTCGGGAGCGTCCCCAAACGGAAGGCCCACGCTTTACCCGCAAGGACTTGCGCGGTCTCCAACGCTTTATGGTGAATCTGCATTCGCGCGATTTCCAAGTGCTGGATTCAATGAAACAACTCCGACCTCTGTTGCCCGGCATGGAGTTGCGTGTGCTAAATGAGGGAATTTATCACGAACATCTCGGCGTGATTATCGATCAACGCCCAACCGAGGATTTTTTGCTATGAAAGATAACTGTGTACATCTGAGAGTCTGGGGCGACTGGGCCTGTTTCACTCGCCCTGAAATGAAAGTGGAGCGCGTCAGTTATCCAATTATGACGCCCTCTGCTGCCCGCGGCATCTTGGAGGCTGTTTTCTGGGAGCCGCAAGTCCGATATCTCGTCGCCGCCATTCGGGTGATTCGACGAGGTCGTTGGGCCTCGATTCGGCGCAACGAAGTGCAAACCGTGATCAGCCTTCGCAATGTCGGTCAATGGATGAAGCAGCCGGAGAAAGTCAAACCCATTGAGGCAGGCGGTGGCGCGGCCGACGGTACCCAGCGCAACATGCTGGCTTTGCAAGAGGTGGAGTACATCATCAGCGCCGAGTTGCGTACCACGCCGTTGGCGGATCGCGAAACCGATCCACCGATGAAGTACTTGGCTGAATTCAAACGCCGCGCCCAACAGGGCAAGTGCTTCCACCGGCCGGCCTTGGGCATGCGCGAATTTGCGGCGGATTTCGATTGGGTGGATGATCCCCAAGCCGCCATGGAAGAGCGAACAACCGAACTCGGTACCAGTTGGCGTCAGCCCGAGGAGGACTTGGGCTTGATGCTCTACGATGTTTTTTCACCTAACGCCCGAGCCCAGGGCTTTCGCTGGAAACGCCCGGATGAACTGGGATCCAAGCCCAAAAGGAATACCCCGCGT
This sequence comes from Candidatus Latescibacterota bacterium, assembly GCA_965242535.1. Taxonomy (GTDB): domain Bacteria; phylum Latescibacterota; class UBA2968; order UBA2968; family UBA2968; genus VXRD01. The sequence continues at coordinate 374,179 of OZ251458.1, read as the reverse complement.
TTTGTCGGCAAATTGGCCCAACCGGGGGCCTGTTTCTTCCGCGCCAAGATTGAGGATTCCACCTTGGCTTGCCATCCCGATGAAGTTGAAATCCTCGAACACAAGGAGGCCTGATCATGGTGTTGCAACATTTGAATGATTTTGCGAACTCTCGAAAACTCCTCGACAATTTGGCCTTCAAATCCAAAGCGGTGCGATGGATTATCGCGCTGGATGACGCGGGTAGCCTCGTGGGGCAGGGTCCCATAGAGACCGAAGGAAAAAAGAAACGGGGAAAAGAATTTAATTGTCCGAAAACGACGCGACCTAAGAATGCCGGCGGCGTGGCGGAGTTCATGGCGGACAGCATCACGGGCGTGTTCGGTCTCGATACGGACCCGGAAAAACCCATGTCCGAAACCAAGAGAAAGGACCGGGATGAAAACAACCGGCGGAAATACGATGATTTTTGGGCGCAGATTGAACGGGCCCACGAGGAAACACATGGCCCTGCACTCAAGTCCTTATTGGCTTTCAAACCCGAGCCAGGGCAAGTGCCATCTTTTTTGCGTTGGGGTACCAGTTCCGACGCCAATCCAAAAGAGAAACCCGCTTGGTGGATCACCAAAGCCGATGGCGGAGAAGTCAAGATGGGGCCGGATAATTTCTCATTCCGTTTGGGGGAACAACTGTTGCTGGAAGATGAGAACCACATCCGGACCTTTTGGCGGAGACAATTCGAGAAGGAAAAAGAAGCCCGTGAGACGGACGCTGATCGCGGACTCTGCTTAGTCACCGGGGAGAATGATCAGCCCATTGCGCTGACCCACAACCCCAAAGTCCAAGGCGTACCCAACACCCAAGCCTTTGGCGCGGCGATTGTCTCGTTTGATAAGGATGCTTTCGTTTCCTACGGTTTTAAGCAAAGTCTCAATGCTTCCACTTCCACCCGGGCGGCTACCGCTTATTGCACCGCGCTCAATGAGATGCTCGATCGCGAGGACCTTTCCATCCGCTTAGGGCAGGCGTCATGCTGTTTTTGGACTCGCAACAAAACGAACGCCACGAGTGCTTGGGGGGCTTTGCTTAACGATGCTGATCCCAAGGCCGTGGCGGATTTTCTGAAATCCCCATGGTCTGGACAAGAGCGCGAGTTGTTGCGGCAGGAGCAGTTCTATGCCGTCACTCTCGCGGGCAACAGCGGGCGAATCGTCGTGCGCCACTGGATGCAGACTACTTTGGAAATCGCTACGGAAAGCTTGCGACGCTGGTTTAGCGACCTCGAGATGGAGCCTGTACACCTACCATCCGGCAAAGAAAAAATGCCGCCGTTGGCCCTATTCCGACTGGCCTGTGCTACGGTACGCGATGCGAAGGATTTGAAAACGGAAGTGATCTCGCAATTATTTCGCGCCGCGCTGGAAGGTACTGCCCCTTCACTCACTCTACTGCATCCTCTGCTGAATCGCCTTCGCGTTGATATGGCACGCGATGGGAGCAAGGCATTATTGAACCATTCCCGTTTCGCTTTGGCGAAACTCATTCTAAACCGAAACAGAAAGGACGACATTATGGAAATTGCAGAAAGACAAACCGCCGATACGGACGATGCGGCCTATCAATGCGGTCGGTTGCTCGCTGTCCTCGCCGAAACTCAGGCCAAGGCGCATGACTATTCGCTTGAAGGCGCCGGCGTTGTCGAACGGTACTTTGGCACTGCCATGGCCTCGCCGGCCTCGGTGTTTCCCGTTCTTCTCAAACTCAACCGCCATCACCTCAGCAAAATCGGCAAGTCCGACAGGTATAAAGGTCATGAGCGTTTCCTCGACGAAGCCATTCAAGATGTGTTGACCCAGGTCAACCAATTCCCCCGCACGCTGGATCTGCACGCGCAGGGGCGGTTCGCCATCGGCTTTTACCAGCAAAAAGCCGCCGATCGCGTCGCCCGCGAGGCGGCCAAAAAAAACAAAGAAACCGATAACCAATAACCCCAGGAGGTTGAACGATGAACAAACTCAACGACATCCTCACCAATCGGCACGATGTGTTGCTGATCTTCGAGGTCACGAATGGCAACCCCAACGGCGACCCCGATGCTGGCAACATGCCGCGCCTTGACCCCAACACCAACCGCGGCATCGTCTCCGATGTGTGCCTCAAGCGCAAGGTGCGGAACTTCGTCGAAATGTTCTCTCCGGAGCGGATTGAGGAGAATGGAGCCAACGGCTATAACCTGCTGATCAAGCAGGGTGCCGTGCTCAACAACGAGATCAAAAGTGGCGAGATCAAAAGTGGCGAGGGCTTGGCTTCGGGTGCGTCCGATTCCGAAAAACAGGAAGCCACCATGAAATGGCTGTGTCGCGAGTTCTTTGATGTCCGTACCTTCGGTGGTGTGCTTTCTACCGGTGACGGTCTCATGAAAGGCTCTGCTTGGGGCCAAGTGCGCGGCCCGGTGCAATTCACCTTCGGCCAGTCGTACCACCCTATCACCCCGATGGAGATCTCCATTACCCGCATGGCCGTGACCGATGAGGAGGATGCCAAGAAGGAACGCACCATGGGCAACAAGCACATCGTGCCCTACGCCCTCTATGCCGCCAAGGCTTACGTGTCTCCGGCCTTTGCCGAGCGCACGGGTTTCACCAACGTCGATCTCGAGGTTCTCTTTGACGCACTCAACCACATGTTTGAGCACGATCGATCCGCTGCCCGCGGCGAAATGGCGGTGCGCGGCATCTACGACTTTGAGCATGTCGGCACTCAGCACGAGAACAACGCCGCGCAGAACAGGCGAGAAGCCCGCCTCGGTTGCGCCCATGCCCACAAGCTCTTTGAGGGCATTGAGGTGAAGTTGAAGGATGGCGTGGAATTTCCCAACTCTTTTGCCGATTACGAGGTCAACTGCGGATGGGACAATACCGACCTGCCGGCCGGCGTGCGCTTGAATAAACGCCATGAATAAAGCAAGTCCGCTCCTCTCTTTACCGCAGTGAGGGGAGCGGATTAAACGCATGAGTAAAGCAATGGTCGTTCTACCTATTCCATCATCCGATGATGCGGATCGGAGCATTCCGCTTTCCGCCATCAACCAGTATCTTTATTGTCCGCGACGGGCCGCCCTGATTCATGTCGAGGGAACTTTTAGCGATAACGCGCACACCTTGATAGGTAATCAGTTCCACGAGCATGCCGACGTCTCCGGCTACGAAATCGTCAAGGGCGTGACGCTGTTGCGCGCCCTGCCCATTTGGTCGGATCGGCTCCGGCTCAGTGGCAGGTGCGACATCGTCGAACGCCATCCCGACGGTTCCTTGTTTCCCGTTGAGTTCAAAAAGGGCAGGCGCCGCAAATTTGATAACGACGATGCCCAGCTTTGCGCACAAGCCCTGTGTTTGGAAGAAATGTTTGGGCTGGACATTCCCCGAGGGGCCATTTTCCACGCGAGCAGCAAGCGTCGCCGAGAGGTGGTCTTTACCGAGGACCTGCGCCGTCTCACCGAACGGGCCATCGAAACCGTGCATCGGCTCGTCGAAGGGGAAACCGTTCCAAACGCCATCCACAAACCCCAATGTTCAGAGTGTTCGCTTTTCGATCATTGCCTGCCCGAAATCACCAGTGTCCCATCCGCGCTGGCGAGGGCCTATCGGGACGTGTATCTCCCCTGACATCCGCGGGGGGATCGGATCGAAACAACGGATTGAAACAGAGGACATTATGCCCGCAATTCAAAACACCCTTTACCTGACGACCCCGAAGACGGTGGTGCATAGAGATCATCGGACGCTCAAAGTCGAGATCGAAAAACAAACCCGCTTGACCGTGCCGATCCACCACTTGGAAAGCCTCTGCATTTTTGGGCAAGTCGTGGTGACGCCTCCGGCGATGGCCTTGTGCTGGCAGCACCAAGTGGCGGTGCATTATCACACGGAGAGCGGGTACTTGCTGGCACAGGTCATCGGAAGTGGCGACACGCGCTACTTGTTGCGCCGCGCACAGTACGCCGCCGCAGATCGGCCAGAGGATGCGGCCCGCATCGCGCGGCAGTTTGTCGCGGGAAAATTGCAAAATTCGCGTGCCAACCTCTTGCGATCCGCTCGAGAAGCGGATGGGGATTCGGATCGCACGGCATTGGCGGGTGCTGCGGACGAACTCGCCCGGTTGATTCGCCAACTGGGCAACGCGCCGTCCGTTACCTCGGATGGCACGCTCCGAGAGGCCCTCGATCCCATCAGGGGGTTCGAGGGCCTTGGGGCCAAGATCTATTTTTCGGTGTTTCGACACATGCTCAAACAACAGCGCGAAAACTTCGAGTTTTCAACCCGCACGCGGCGTCCGCCCCGAGATCGGATCAATTGCCTGCTTTCTTTTATTTACGCGCTGGTCCGCCATGATTGTTTGGCCGCGTTGACCACCGCTGGACTGGATCCCTATGTCGGCTGGCTCCATGCGACGCGGGCCGGGCGGCCGGCTTGCGCTTTGGATCTGATGGAAGAATTTCGCCCCTGTTTGGCCGAGCGGTTGGCCTTGACCCTGATCAACCGCCGCCAAATTGAGGCCAAACACTTTCGCGTGAGGGAAGGCGGCGCTGTGGAATTTACGGATCGGGGTAGGAAAGAGGTCATCCGAGCTTGGCAACGCCGCAAACAAACGGAAATCAAGCACCCCTTGTTCAAACAAAATATCCACATCGGGCAAGTGTTCAGCGTTCAAGCAAAATTGTTGGCCCGAAAACTCCGCGGCGATATTCCCGACTACATCCCCTTCATCTACAAATAAGGGAAAAGGATCGGAACGTGTTCATCTTGATCGCTTATGACGTTTCCACATCTGACCGAGCGGGGCAAAAGCGGTTGCGCCGCGTGGCGAGAGCCTGTGAGGATTACGGTGTGCGCGCACAAAAATCGCTTTTTGAATGCCAGCTTGGAAAAACGGAATGGGCAGTGCTCAGGGATCGCCTGCTGAAGGAAATCGATCCCAAGCGAGATTCCCTGCGGTTTTATCATCTGGACGAAGACGCCAAAAACAAGACGGAGCACCACGGGCTGAAAGAACCCATAGACCTAAGCGAACCGCTTATTCTTTAGAGCGGGACGCACGATAAAATGCAGTCATCGTTAGGAAATGTTGCTATGATCTCGACGCACTACGATGTCATTGTCATTGGCGGCGGGCCGGCGGGAAGCACGACGGCGGCGCTCGTTGCGGAATATGGGCACCGCGTATTGTTGCTGGAGCGGGAGGAATTTCCCCGATTTCAGATCGGCGAATCCCTGATGCCCGGCACGTATTGGTCGTTCAAACGCCTGGGCCTGTTGGACAAATTGGAGCGCAGTGCCTTTGTCAAAAAATACAGCGTGCAATTTTTCAGCAGTTCGGGCAAAGGCTCCGCGCCCTTTTACTTTTTCAAACACGATCCCCACGAAAGCTCCATCACCTATCAGGTATTGCGAAGCGAATTTGATCTGATGATGCTGGACAATGCCCGCGAGAAAGGCGCCGAAATCGCGCAGGGAACGACCGTGCATCGCGTGCATTTCACAGGGGATCGGGCAACGGGCGTGCAGATCAAAGATCGCGACGGTCAGCGCAGAGACATTCTCGGGGATGTCCTCGTCGATGCCACGGGTCGCAGCGCGCTCATCTCGAGAAAACTGAAGACCAAAACCGTCGAGCCAAAACTCAAAAAAGCCTCCATCTTCACGCACTTCAAGGGCGGGGTGCGCGACCCCGGCATCGACGAAGGCGCGACCCTGATTTTGCATACCCGCGACAAGGACTCCTGGTTTTGGTACATCCCCCTGCCCGATGATGTGGTCAGTGTGGGCGTTGTCGGCGGCTTGGATACCCTTCTCCAGAAGCGCGGGGGAACGCCGCAGGAAATTTTTGACGAAGAATTGGCAAAGTGCATCCCCATGTGCGAACGCCTCGCGCCTGCCGAGCAGTTGTTTCCCATGAAAGTCACGCAGGATTTCTCGTACCGATCCCGCGTTGCCGCAGGCGAGGGCTGGGTCTTGGTCGGCGATGCGTTTGGTTTCATCGACCCGGTCTATTCCTCGGGCGTGTTCCTCGCGCTCAAATCCGGCGAAATGGCCGCCGATGCGATCCACGAAGCCCTTGAAAAGCGCGATTTCTCCGCGGAACAACTCGGCAAATGGGCGCCGGAATTTCTCCCCGGCATGGAGGCGATCCGCAAATTGGTCTATGCGTTTTATTCCAAAAATTTTAGTTTTGCCAAATTTCTCAAAGCACATCCCGAATGTATCGACGGCGTGATCGACATCCTCAAAGGCAATGTTTATCGCGAGGACGTCACCCCCATTTTCGAGCCGATGGGCCGCATGTGCGACCTGCCCGAAGATGTGGCGCACTACGCCGAATCCGTGTCCTAACCCCGATAGCGACTCCCTTCTCCATGCCGTCTCCCATGCGAATCGCCTATATCGCCGCAGGCGCTGCGGGCATGTATTGCGGCAGTTGCATCCACGACAACGCGCTCGCCGTTGCCCTCCAACGCAAAGGGGTCGATTTTGCACTCGTCCCGACGTACACCCCTTTGCGAACCGACGAACCGGGCGCGAGCATCGAGCAGGTGTTCTACGGCGGCATCAACGTCTATCTCCAACAAAAACTGGGCATCTTTCGGCACGCGCCCCCATTCATCGACCGATTATTGGACAGCCCGAGGTTGCTCAACCGCCTCGCCCGATTCAGCGGCACGACCCGCGCAGAAGACCTCGGCGCGCTCACCGTATCGGTCTTAGAGGGGGAAAACGGGCCGCAAAAAAAAGAACTCGCAAAATTGGTGCGCTGGTTAAAAGAGGACTTCCATCCGGACTTAGTCCACTTGACCAACTCCATGTTTTTGGGCATGTGCCGAGAAATCAAACGCGAACTCGGCGTCCCAATCTTGTGTTCCCTGCAAGGCGAAGACATCTTTCTCGAGGGATTGACAGAACCGCACAAATCGACCGCGCGAAACGCGCTTCGAGAACGCGCCCGAGACGCCGATGGCTTTGTCGCAACCTGCGACGATTACGCAGGCTTCATGGCCGATTATCTCGACGTGCCGCGCAACCGCATCTGTGTCGCGCGCTTGGGCATCAAATTGGACGGACACGGCGAGCGCGATACAGAGCCGCCTCCCTCGCCCTTCACCGTCGGTTATCTCGCCCGAATCTGTCCGGAAAAGGGATTGCACATCCTCGCCGATGCGTTTCGCCAACTCGCAGAACGGGTCGGATCGGAAAACGTAAAACTCGGCGTCGCGGGGTATTTGGGCAAACGAGACGCGGCGTACTTTCAGCGAGTACGCGAACGAATCGCGTCGTGGGGCCTGTCCGATGCGTTCTCGTATTGCGGCGAAGTCAGCCGCGCAGAGAAAATCGCCTTCCTCAACAGCATCCACGTCTTGTCCGTCCCAACGCCTTACCGAGAACCCAAAGGGCTGTTCATCCTCGAAGCCCTCGCCAACGGCGTTCCCGTCGTCCAACCCCGGCACGGCGTTTTCCCGGAATGGATCGAACAAACGGGCGGGGGCATTTTGGTCGAACCCCACTCAGCCGAGGCATTGGCCGCCGGCCTATTGCGGATGATGAACGACCATCAAGGCCGAGAGGCGATGGGCCAAAGAGGCAAACGCGCCGTGCATCAACACTTTAGCGATCGCGATATGGCAGACGCCATGTTGGAGGTCTATCGGCGGTATGGTTAGGTCATCTGTACCAACTAATTACTCCGGAAATTAAATGATACCAAATTTTGATATGCACCAACCCGCACCGACGTTGCTCGCTTTTCTAAAGCGTTTGGCCCTAAAGCATTGTTGGTTGCCTTCGATGCCTTCGGCGACCTACTTTTTTTCAACAGCAAAAAAAAGTAGGCAAAAAATGCCGCTCTCATGCGCCGAGGGGCTAGCACAGCGCAAAGCGCTTTTGTAATAGAACGACATGAGACAGCCTGCAAAGGGGGTTGCAAAATGGCTGTGGGTTGCGAGACGGACTTGCGCGCTGTGCCCGATGGCTTTGTTTGATGGGCTTTTGGGATGGCAAGTCTGGCGATGGCTTCTCTGAAGGACGGTGGAACTGCAAAGCGATCCCGATCATGAATTAGTGGGTACAGATGGCCCCCGTGCCTGTCCTGCATCCCGCGGCGAAAAGGTCAGCGGTAAAAGCGAGATGGAAGTTTCGCCACAAAGGCGAGCCGTGTGTAGGGCCGATGCCCCGTGCTCGACCAAAGATACGAGAACCGAGTTTTCGTCATTCCGACGAGAGCATGCCCCTGTATGCTTAAAGCAGGGGTAGAATCCAGTGATTTTTTTCTTGGGAGGATTATCGCATGCCGACTTCATCTATTGGGCTTACGTGGTTGGTCTTTGCATTGTTGACCGTTGCATCCTGGGGCTTGTACGGCATTTTTTTGCACACCGGGCAAATCGCCATGGGCGATCCGGAAAATGGCAGGTACAAAGCCTTTCTCTTCGTGGGCATCGCCTACTTGTTGACCGCTGTCATCGGCTCTTTGATCGTGCTCGCCGTCAACGGGTCGGATTGGTCATTCCCGACAAAGGGCCTCACCTGGTCATTGCTCGCGGGCATTGTCGGGGCGATTGGCGCGTTTGGCGTACTCCTCGCGTTTGGCGCGAAGGGAACGCCGCCCGTGGTCATGTCCATCGTCTTTGCGGGCGCGCCTATCGTCAATGCGGTCGTCTCCCTCATCCTGCATCCGCCTGCCGGAGGTTGGGGCGGTTTGAACTGGCAATTCGTGCTGGGCATCGTCCTCGCGGCCCTCGGCGGTTGTCTGGTCACGTTGTTCAAACCCTCGTCATAAACGGTCGTTTTTAAGGCGAAATAACCCCCATGCCCAGCGAATTTCACACCACCCGCCGAGTCGCGTTCTCCGATACGGACATGGCCGGCATCGTCCACTTTTCCCGGTTCTTCATTTTTATGGAAGCGGCCGAGCACGCATTTTTGCGCTCGCTGGGCACGAGTGTTTCAACCGCGTGGAACGGGAATAAGATCGGATGGCCGCGCTTGGAAGCGACCTGCACCTATCTCAGCCCCGCCTTCTTTGAAGACGTGTTGGACATCCACCTGAAGGTGATCCGCAAAGGCGCGAAATCCCTGACCTACCAATTCGATTTTTCGCGCGGCGAAACCGCCATTGCCCAGGGAAAAGTGAGCGCGGTTTGTTGCATCTGCAATCCCGGGGAGAAAATCAGGTCCATACCCATTCCCGATTTTATCGCCGATCGGATTCGAGAAGCGGCCACATAAGAACGCGGATGGTCAAAGGCAATGCGCCACAAGGGGCACGAGCGGTACAACTGCCAGTCCAAAGGCGAACAATATGTACAGGGACGATGCCCCGCGCTCGCGCAAAGATACGAGAGGTATAGTGTAGCGACCAAACGGTCTTAATCCTTGTTTTGATGGAAGTGTAGCGAGAGTCCTCGCTGTCCACAAAAAGCCCCCTGGATCTTCTGATCCGAGGGGCTTTTCTATTCTCTGTTTTTTGAATATTTATTTTTTTCCTGAAAATTCAAAAATGCGAATAGCGCGCGTTTTGCGAAAATTTATCGCGCGCCGTAATACCTAGCAGTCAGTCCGCCCCAACGCCAACCTCGTCATCTGTTTCATCCGCGATCGCCTTTGCGGAAGGGGCGTATCTGTCGAGGGGTTCCACCGCGACCGAGACGGCGAGGGTGTGTTGCCCGTTGCCCAAGACCACGCCTTTGAGGGGGGTGACATCGGCAAAATCGCGGCCCCAGGCCACGGTGATGTGTCGGTCTTCGGGCATGAGATCGTTGGTCGGGTCAAAGTCGATCCAGCCGCAGGTGGGCAAGAACGCGGACAGCCATGCGTGGGACGCATCCGATCCGATCAGACGCGCTTTGCCGGGCGGGGGCAGGGTTTCGAGATAGCCGCTGACATAGCGCGCGGGTAAGCCCATTGCGCGGAGGCAGCCAATGCCCAAGTGGGCGAAGTCTTGGCACACGCCCTTGCGGTGTTTGAGCACGTCGGACAAGGGCGTGGACACGGTGGTAAAACCGGGCACGTAGTCAAAATCGCGGTGGATGCGAGAGATGAGATCGCAAACCGCGTCGATGAGAGGTCGTCCCTTTGGAAACGAAGGCGTCGCGTACTGCGCCAGCGCGGGACTCGTGGCGACCTTGGGCGAATCGAGCAAAAATTGGCGCGCGTCGAGGATGGCCGGATCGGTCTCGGATTCGAGGAGGTGGCGCGCGTCGTCCCATGCCATGGCGTTGGACAGCGGGGGCCGCGCCGCGATATGCACGTCGCTTTCAGCGGTGACAGAGAGGGCGTCGTGGGATTGTTCGATGGAGAAATAGACGGTGCGATTGCCAAAAAAATCCTCCCGCTCCCGAAACGTCGCAGGGTGTGGATCGATGGCGATGTCGCCGTGCAAGCAGGTCTGATTGAAAAAGCTGCGCGGGGTCAAGCGCGCCTGGTTGTGGCACAGGCTCACGGGCTCTTCGTATTGGTAGCGCGTGTGGTGGACGATGCGGTAATTCATGCGCGGAAGTCCCGATGCGTGGGGGATAATTGCCGCGTGTCGCGGCCGTGGCTAAAATAGGTGTGCGAGAGCAGATCCGACATTTTTCTCAAGCGCGTTTCCAATGCCGCGAGCAGGGAATCGAGATCGCGCTGCGCCAACGCGGACGGTTCGGACAAGCGCAACTGGGTCGACGCGTCGAGGATGATCCGCTCGCCTTCGCTCAAGCGATCCCGGGTTTGCAATTTTGGAAGACGCGCCATGTGGTCGGCTAATTGGGCGATCTGATAGGCCAATGCCCGCGGGTTGCTCTCGTCGTGCAACAGCAGGGCGAGCACGGATTCCAAGTCGAGATAGGTGTTGTAGCGGCGGCGGTACGTGATCGGGCTTTCCGTGATGGCGAGCGCGGTTTCGAGCACCAACTGGCCGTCGAAGCCCTTGTGGGGCGGGACGAGGGTGTGCCGCAACAGGGCGATTTGGAGGAGGCTACGTTCGATGCGTCTGCCCGTGTCGAGGAGGCGCCAGCCGAGTTCGCGGGTCATGTTTTCCTGCGTGATGCCCGTGAACGCGAGCAGGCCCGTGAGCACCTGATTGAGCGCGTTTTGCACGTCGTGGAGTTCGCAGTGCCCGCGTACGCGCGCCCATTGCGATTCGATTCCGTCGATAACGCGCCACGTATCGGCCGACCAGCGGTCGCGGATGGCAAACGCGGCCCGAATAAACGCGCGGATGGTAAAGGACAAACTGCCCATGCGCGTCTCGTCGTTGATGACGGAGAGAATTTCTCGGTCGGGGTGCCGCAAGCGGTCGACCGCGCCTTGCCCGACAAAACCCGGCCAGGTGTTGGTGATGAGGGTCAGCGCGCGCAAGAGAGCGACTCGGCAGGCATCGTTTTCGCGTTCTCGGCGATCCGCGAGGTCGTTCACGATGGCGCGAATGAGGCGGATCCCGCCTTCGGCGCGTTCGGCATAACGCCCCACCCAAAACGAATTTTCCGCGGCCCGGCTCGGCAAAACCTCGGACGTGGGCGCGCCGCCGGTTTGTCGCCAAAGGCTGATGTGCGGTTCGGGGCGCTCGTCAATGACCCACGTATCTTTGCTGCGGACGACGGTCTGCGTGGAAACGACAAAATTGCCGCGCTCGGGCGCGCTGCGCGTCAGCCCGCCGGGCATCACCGCATAGCTGTTTTGATGCGCGACCGCAAACGCCGTGAGGATGGTGTAGCGCGGTTCGAGGCGGTCGTCCACCAAAGACGGCGCCGTGGCAAAGCTGACGTGTTCCTGGCCCGCGTATAGGGCCGGATTGGCCCGGATGCGGTCGCGCCATGCGTCGCGCTCGGCCCGGCTCAACAGCGCGCCGAAAACGCGATGGCTCTTTGCGGATCGATCTATCGGACACAGCACCAACGCGTCGAGATGGTCGAGCACGTAGTCCATCTCCCGCGCTTGCCCGCACCACCACGTCGCGGCAGACGGCAAGATGAGATCCTCGCCGAGCAAGTGCCGCGCGATATTGGGCAAAAAAGCCATCAACCCCGGATTTTCGAGCGCGCTGCTGCCCAGGGGATTGGCGATGGCGATGTGCCCATTGCGAACCGCATCGAGCAGGCCCGCAACGCCCAACTGCGATTCTTCGTCGAGTTCGAGGGGGTCGCAAAAATCGCCATTGACGCGGCGCAAAACGATATCGACCGGATGCAGTCCGTCAATGGCTTTGAGCCACACGCGGCCGTCTCGCACCGTCAAATCATCGCCTTGCACTAGCGTATAGCCCAAATACGCCGAGAGATAGGCGTGCTCGAAATAAGTGGCGTGATACGGCCCCGGGGTGAGCACCACGATGCGGGGATCGTCGCCTGTTGCGAGTTCGGCCAACCCGGCCTGAAACGCGCGAAAAAAATCCGCCAAGCGGCGCACCTTGCAATCGTTGAACAACGCGGGCATAATGCGCGACATCGCGGTTCTGTTTTCCAGCGCGTAGCCCAGGCCCGAGGGCGCCTGCGTGCGGTCGCGCAAAACCCACATCTGCCCGTCCGGGCCTCGCGCCACATCCGCGGCGTACACGCGCAAGGGGTGCGGGGCGTCTTTGCACGGCCTCAAAAATCCGGCGTGGTTGTAGATGAGTTCCAGGGGCAATAGGCCCTCTTTGATGAGCGTCTGCGGCCCGTAGATGTCCGCGAGGATGAGATCGAGCAACTCGGCGCGTTGCGACAACCCGCGCGCGATTCGCGCCCAGTCGCTCGCCTGAATCAGCAGGGGGATGGGGTCGAGTTCCCACGGACGGTGCAAGCCCTCCGGATCCCCGTGGATATTGTACGTCACCCCGTTCTCGCGCAAAAACGCCCGCGCCTCCCGGGCGCAACGCACAAGCCCCTTGCTACCCACGCGCTCGAGGCCGCGAAAAAACGGTTGCCAATGGGCGCGCACCCCGCGTTCTCGATCCCACATTTCGTCGTACACATCGGGCTCGAGCGCGTAGCCCCCAGGCGCGATAGACGCGATTTGTGATGGGGTTTGGGACAAGGGATGGACCTCTGCGATGGGGGTTGGGAGCCATGGGGCGAATGAACCGTCAACCGCGGATTGGGGATAGGCACGGGGCCTGTCTAAAACCAATTTGTAGATGAACGGGCTGATAAATTTTTGAATCAAGCCTGGGAATCTACAGGCAAGACTTTAATTTTCTTTGTTCCTTGCGGCCAGCCCTTGTCTGCTACACAAATTTCAAATGTCTTTCGATTGTCAGGCGGCGCGTACTTTGACTCGTACCGCCAGGGAAACTCCTTTTTCCAATCCCGCAGGATTTTTCTCACCTCGCCGCACTGTTCTCGCGTCAGGCTCACACCCATTTCAAAACCCGAATCCAGCCCATTTTTTTCGAGATTTGCAGACATAACCATGCCTCCGACATCGCTTACGATAGCCTTGGCATGTAGTTTTTCATGCGCGTAGATTTTCGCGCCTGTGGGCTTCAATAGATCAACGGCTTCATGAACGGCCTTTCTGGGACGAGTGAGTACCGTCACTGCTACGCCCTCATCAGCTTTTCGGCGCAATTCGTAAATCAGGGGATGATCGGAAAGCCCGTAGCTCGAGACGATGATCTCCTCTTTCGCATCTCGTATTAACCGCTCTGCTTCATCATAGATGGTCTTGAAGCGATTGTCGGCGGTGACGAGTACGCGGGCATTTGTTGCGGGAATCGCCGGATCAATCGGCGGACTTTTCACTTTTGTTATCGCTCCTTTTGAGAGCAACTCGAACTCGGTAAATTCCCAAAAAGCCCATGCAAACCAATCCCATATTGCTCGCGCCTGCTCCTCATCAACATATAAGCCGAGTTCCATAGACTGTTGCAATGCGAGATTAAAGTTGGCCGTGGAGAGCCATCCGCGTGCCTTCTCCCTTGGTCCTACGACCAAAAATTTGGCATGAATGTGTCCGGCCGAACGCAACAAAATTTTCCCGGCGAATTTATCGAGCGTCCGCTTGTGTTGTTCTATCATTTTTGACGCAAAAGAGTCTTCGTCATCACTATTTCTCGCATTGGAGATTTGGGCGTCCGACGCGGTAAGAAGGTACACTCGGACATGGCGTTTTGCGGCGTCTAGCAATGCCTCTTCCAACTCGTCGTCTGCAAAGAGAAACGTACTGGCAATGATTGTCTCCTCTGCACTGCGAATCATCTCGATGAGCGCGTTGCGAAATATCTTCTTGGGTCCAACTCGCATAACGCCAGTGCGAGCATCGGCATCGTCATCCAACTTTGTTTTTTTTTTGCGAACCCAACAATCTGAGATAGTTTCGCCTTTGTGGATGGAATTAGATTTCCGGCGTGGTCGTTTCATGCTTGTCTCCAAAGGTTGAGGTCATGAGGAGCCAACAGAAATCGGCTCCATGTTTTTTCCGTAGCAACACATGCATCCCGCAATAGCGCGTCGGGATCGGTCAGTGGAATTGGGTGGTTAGGAAATTTCTTATGTATCTCCTGCTCATCCTTCCGAATCAGCCCGGGGGTTTTGTAATCGTCCATGCCATTTAGCAGAAGCCATTTTGCCCATTGCCGAGCATCTTCGCCAGTGTCGGGTTCGATCTGTACTCCCTTGAGGTTTGTCATCTCAAATTGACCTAACCCTAAATTTTTCAGATCTGGTCTTGAAACCCGTATGTCCATGTGCATGGAATTGCGTGCGGCGGCATTGAGCTTATCGTCGAAACGGACAGGCACGACGAAATTTCCCGCGCCATATTCACTCGGTTCCCTCCCTCTGCCTTGAGTTGCGAGTTCCCTCCACACCTCGTCATAGGCTACCACCAAGCCCTTGGGCGGATCAAAGTGCCGATTTACTCGTAGTGATCTGCCGTTGCCATTGCGAGAAGGCGCGGTTAATCGTCCTTCCAGCGCGACAGCCAACCTGCTATCTGGCGTTATTTCTGCGTGTAAAGTCAGCCTTTCTAATGGCATGCGTTTGCCGGTTTTAGAAATCTCCTGCAACCTAAACGGCGTGCCATCCACCGCTGAGGTAAATGTTTTCTCTATGTGACGCTTCAGATATGCAGGCGTTGTGTCGCCATCGTCAGATGTTTTCTGCCCTAGTCGTCGTTGTTCCTTCAAGTTTTTTCGCTCCTCACGAGCCTTTGGAGTCGGGACAGGCTCAAAGTGAATCAACCGGGCTCTCATGATGGGATCTTCAAGGTAGTAGAATCTCCAGACCGATTCTTCGGGAATGAGAATTTTCTCCCGTTTAATAGCCTCTTTTCCGGCTTGGGTAAGCTCTGCGAATCTCCACTCCTCGGTACAGCCTTCAGACCAATTGAGAAGTCCCATTGACACCGAACGCTCGAGAACCCGATCACTGAGTACGTCTATACCGGCAAGGAGGTGGTCGGATAAATCTAGTCCACTTATTAGCCCACCCAGATCGCGAGCCAAAAGCGCGATCGCCAGAAATTCCGGCCTATTGCGTCCGACTGCGATAGTCGCTTTCACCTCGAATATTTTGCATTCAACAGAACGCCTAAGTTTTATAGAACGCCTAAGTTTTATCATTCTGCACCTCCCAGCCTATGCCGTGCAAGTATTCCGATTCTGCGAGATCTCGAAGCAAGGTCGACCTGCATCGATCCGAAGCAAAGTAGCCTCTGTCACCGATCAGTACCAACTGATATTTCGCGCGCGTCAGTCCTACATTCAAGCGATTCGGGCTGTCCAGAAATCCAACCGATCCGCTCTTGACAAAAGAAAGAAGCACGATATCCGCTTCATGTCCCTGAAACCTATCGACCGTACACAGGGTTATTTTGACGGGTTTATCGCTGTTGGCCGGCAAACGAAAATTTCGAGAATTACCCCTTTGCTCGCTTTTCGTCCGCAACTTCTCCCTCAGCAATGCTTCCTGACCGCGATAAAAGGTCAGAGCCGCGACTTCCCACGGCTGAGTCTTCCCTTTCTCATCTAGGGGCTTGGGATTGGCGTGTGCCCACGTTACGAACTCTGTAAGTGCTTTCATAAGAACATCCGCCTCTGCGGGATTCTCATTTCGCCGCCCGTTTTGCCGATAGCTCCGCGCCCTATTGGGAAGCGTGTGTATCCACGCGGCTCTTTTTGGATATTTTGAAAATGACCACTTCCGTTCCTGTTTCATGGGCGTTGCATCTTTGAGCAAAGCCTCGTCATAAAACTGTTTTCGCGGGAATGCGGAAATATCGGGGTGCATCCTGTGCTGGTAACTCAGGGAGACCATTCTACAATCGAGCACATTTTCGGGAAATCCATCGGTCAGCACGACCTCATCGCGCCATCCAGGTAATTTTTCAAAACCTTCTTGAAGGAGTTCTATCATAGATGGCATCGATGCCCTGCGAATATTTTCGATTTCCTTTTTTAGGGTTTCTAACGGGTCTTGACCGTTTGTTCTGCGAGAGTGCGACCAACTCTTGGGAAGCGTTTTGGGTAGCAGGTCTTCTATCTCTTTCGCGTAGCGATCACCGCCGTTCGAATCGCGCTGTTGCCGCAATTCAAAAGCGCGGATCAGCCGCCACGCCATCTCGTCTGCCCAGCAGAGTTGCCCTTGGGAAAGGTACAGTCTGCGGTTCTCAATAAACGCCTGCCGCGATCTTTCCCAACTCGGCAAAGATGGCAAGTCACCCGAATCGTACAAAATGTCAGAGGGAAGTCTGTGTTCAAATCTCTGCAAAGTGTCGCTTGAACCCATCACGAGATCGGCCCCGAGCAATTCCGGCACGACATCGGGTACGCTAAGAAGCGTTCTCGGTTCGCAATCATCGAGATTTAGAAATTGAATGCCGCGCTGTTTCGCTTCTTCGGCTATAACGTCCGCTTCCCCTTTTGAATGGATAGCCAAGAGAGCACCTGATCGATTTCCCTTTACCTGCGATGTTGCCTTGAATGTGTGGAGAGCCGCCTTGGGATATTTGTCGTATTTACTGAAAAACAAGTTTCGGAGATTATCGGCAAACTCCTCATTCTCGACATACGGAGAGAGTTGTCTGACATCGCCCACCACTATCCACCTTTTTGCATAAAGCGCGGGCACGAGAAACTCGGTAAAGGTCGTCTTGCTGGCCTCATCGAGAATCATGCAATCAAACGGTTGAAACGCGCCATTTCCATTCCTCGATTTCTTGATGCTCGGGTGTTGCAATATCCCAATAGTCGTGCCGCATACGAGATTTGCGGAGTCCAAAATCAGCCGCGAAAGGACGCTCTCGCCGCCATTTTCGCCCTGCTTTAGAGCGTTCTTGAACATCGCGCGGGCGCGTTCACCACCCGCGGGCAATCCGTCAGCGGGCTTCCTGAGAAACTCGTCGAGTTCACCTTTGATTTTTCTAGATAAGCGGCTAAATGTATATTCGGCGACTTCATCGGAAGTGATGCGACTTTCGTCCCGGCCGATTCGCACCGGCAGGATGGGTTGGCTTGACTGTCGGGCTTGCCAATCGAGAAGGCGTTCCACGACATTGTCCACAGCGACATGGGTTGATGCGACCAACAAAACGCGCTTTTGTCGCCCGATGAGTTGGGCGATTAACTCGCAGATAGCCGTTGTTTTGCCCGACCCCGGCGGCCCTTCAAGAATGGCAAAATCGGGTGTTCCCAATGCGATGTTGACAAAGCTTCTCTGTTCTTCTGTCCCGTCGCGCGACTCATCCGTTAAAATTTTCCAATCCGCCTGACTCAAATTGATCGTTTCCACCTGCGACCATCCAGGGTTCGTTGACGCGAGTTGAATCAGAGGGGCCATATCTTGCAGGGGCGTATTTTCTAACTTCCGCAACGCATCTCTTTGTCTTTTGAGTGTGTACGTATTTAACCTGATCCACAGTCTTTTCTCATTTTTCGCTTCTTTCGGGAGCGACTGCAACAAAAGTGCTCTCCCTTCCTCATCACAGCCCAGTTTTTCTATCGGTGATCTCGTCTTTTCATCCTCAAAAATTTCCTCTTTAGGATCCATGAACGCTTCGAATATTTGTTCTGGCTCATCGGGACGCTCTGGTATCGGTTCCAAAACGATCCAATATCCTTTGGGATCGTTTGATCGCCTCCTTTTGTTAAACGCTTCCACTTCTTCCTTTTTTGCTTCTCTCCATTGCAGGACAGGGCGACGCTGTTCAGCAGAATTTATCGCCGTATCCAAGTACTCATCGTAAGGACGAAGTTGCGCCCCTACATCTGTTATTGCTCTATCCCAACGTTTAATGCCGGGAAGGCTTTTATAGTAATACTCTGCCATGTGATTTCCTTTTTCGAGACAAATGAGCGTTTGAACGGCTATGTGGTTCTTTGCAACGATTTTTGGAATTAGCGGACAGACTGGTCGCACGACCAAACGCGCCCGCCCCATCTCGTTGTTTCTTTGATACTAATGGGCACGGGGGCCTGTTCCTACGGTCGATGGGGACAGGGTGGACTGGTTGCTGATTTTCGCTATTCGCCCGGTGGGGAGATTTTGAAAAAGGTCTGAAAAATCGCCGCGTCGATTTCATCGAGGCGCGTTTGCAAGGCGTCGAGGTACGCGGACAGGCCGCCTGCCATGATGTCGTCGATGCTGGCGTAATCCAACTCGGCGAGCAGGCGCCCCGCGAGTTGTTCGGGGGCGTTTTTGAAAGAGCCTTCGGGCGTGCCCGAAATGGTGTGCAACGACTGATTCGCGCTGGAGAGGCAATGGCGAATGGCGCGGGGGAACTCGCGGTTTAAGACCAAAAAATCGACCGCATTGCGCGGGTCAATCGGCCCGAAGTGCTTGCGGTACATTTCGAGCGCGCTCGCGGATTTGAGCAGGGCCGACCACTGGACATTTTTGAAAGGCGTTCCCACATCCTCGACTTCGGGCCACAACACGTAGTAATCGTTGACATCGAGGATGCGCGTGGTCTTGTCCGCGCGCTCTAAGGCCCGGCCGAGGCGGGCAAACTGCCATGCCTCGTTGTGCGACATGGTGTCGCGCTGGATGCCCGTGAGCAGATGACTCGCCATGATGATGTCCGTAAAGTAGGCATGGGGGGCGTTCTGCGCTTGGGGTTTGGCGGTGTTTTGCACGGTCAAATAGAATTTGTTGATCTGCTCCCACATTTCTGTCGAAATGATTTCCCGGATGGAACGCGCGTTTTCCCGGGCCCTTTGCAAGCAAGTGGCGATGGAGTTGGGATTGTTTGCGTTGAACGTCAAAAAGTCGATGACATTGGCTTGGTTGTCCGTTTCGTAGGTTTCGTAGAACAGGGCTTGATCGCCCGTGGTGAGCACGAGCGGCTCCCATTGCCCCTTGGCCTCGATGGGCAGGTCGAGCATGAGGTGGCAATTCACTTCGATAAATCGGGCGACATTTTCGGCCCGTTCGAGATAGCGGCTCATCCAGTAAATGGATTCCGCCGCGCGGCTCAACATGGGATGGCCTCGCGGTTAAAATTGCGTTTGCGATTGGTTCAAAACCGGGAAAAACGGATCGCTATCGTCGTATAGCACCCAAGTGTCTTTGCTGCCCCCGCCTTGAGACGAGTTGACCACCAGCGACCCCTTTTTGAGCGCGACCCGCGTCAGCCCGCCGGGCAACACGTAGACGTCTTCGCCGTTGTAGAGCACGTAGGGACGCAAATCCACATGCCGACCTTCGAAGTGATCGTCCACCAAAATGGGCGAGCGCGACAAGGCGACGGTGGGTTGGGCGATGTAATTGCGCGGGTTTTGGACGATGCGTTCGGCAAAGGCTTCGCGTTCGGCCTGCGTGGCGTGCATGCCGATGAGCATGCCGTATCCCCCGGACTCGTTGGCGGCTTTGACCACGAGGGTGTCCAGGTTTTCGAGCACATGTCGGCGTTGCGCGTCGTCCCAGCACAGGTAGGTCGGCACATTGGGCAACAGGATGTCCTCGCCGAGATAGTATTTGACGATTTGCGGCACGTACGCGTACACGACCTTGTCGTCGGCAACGCCTGTGCCGGGCGCGTTTGCAATGGCGACATGGCCGTTTTGATAGACCTCCATCAGGCCGCGCACGCCGAGCATGGAATCGGCGCGAAAGACGGTCGGATCGAGAAAATCCGCATCCACGCGCCGATACAGCACGTCGACGCGCTGAAACCCTTGGGTCGTCCGCATCGACAAAAAGCCATCGGCGACGACGAGATCGCGGCCCTCGACCAATTCTACGCCCATCTGCTGCGCGAGAAAGGCGTGTTCAAAATACGCCGAGTTGTAGATGCCGGGGGTGAGCACGGCAACCGTTGGCGAAGCGGCGTGAGAGGGCGCCAACGAGCGCAGGGTGTTGAGCAGGTGCGCGGCGTAATCATCGACATGCCGCACGTGAGACGCCGCAAAAACTTGGGGGAAGACGCGCTTGAGAACTTCTCGATTTTCCAGCACATAAGACACGCCCGACGGGCAGCGCAGGTTGTCTTCGAGGATGTAAAACTGGCCGTCTTTGTCGCGCACGAGGTCGATGCCAGAAATGTGGCACCACACGCCTTTGGGGGGCGAAAGGCCGATGCACGGGGGCAAAAATTCTTTGGCCGTGTCGATGATGTGGCGGGGAATGACGCCGTCTTTGAGGATTTTTTGATCGGCGTAGAGGTCGGCGAGAAAGAGGTTGAGGGCATGGATGCGCTGCACGAGCCCCTTTTCGATGGCGGCCCAATCGGCGTGCGAAATGATGCGCGGGATGATGTCGAAGGGGAAAATTTTCTCGACCCCTGCCTCGCTGCCATACACGTTGAAGGTGATGCCCATGTTCAGCAGAGCCAGTTCAGCGGCTTGGTGATGGCGTTGGAGTTCCCTCTCGGAGAGCGTGCCGAGCTTTTCGATGAGCAACCGCGCGCCGGGATGGGGGATGCCCCGTGCTTCGAAGAGTTCGTCGTAAAATCCATCGAGCGCGTAAGACGAAAAATCCATAGGGTCACCGTGCGAAAAAGAAGGGCTTATGTGGCGAATAAACAGGCAAAAATGACGAAAGAGGATAAAACGCCCAAGACGACATGTCAATCATTTTTTGTTCCATGAGTGGCGATTCCCCACTTGTCACCCATCCCGGTTTTGCGTATTCTTTTTTAACGGGTTGATCGCGACAGCGATGATCGGCGTTTTGATCGCCATACTTTCATGGTGTTCAAAATTTGGATGCTGTGATCCCGAAATGAGACCTGTCCCAAGCCCAAAATTTTGCGCGGACACATTTGAATTTTTTTGAGGTGGTTATCCATGAATGCCATTACTGTCGATGAAGCAAAGCGCGATTTGGATCGCATCATCGAGCGCGTCGCCGCAGATGCCGAACCCACGCTTATCTGCGGCGAGGGAAGTCAAAAAGCGGTCATCCTTTCGCTGGAAGAATTCAATTCATGGCGGGAAACCCTATACCTGATTTCAAACCCCGCCAATGCGGCCCACTTGCGCCGATCCATCTCCGAAGCAGAGGAAGGAAAAATTTCAGAACGGGAGCTATTGGAAACGTGAAATTGGCATTCACGGAAACCGCATGGCGAGACTATCTCTGGTTTCAGCAACGCGATCAAAAATTGCTCAAACGGGTGAATGATCTGATCAAAGAAACACAGCGAAATCCATTTCGAGGGATGGGCAAGCCGGAACCCTTAAAGGGTGAATTGTCGGGGTATTGGTCGAGGCGCATTAACGCAGAACACCGCTTGGTTTATGCTGTATCACGAGACACTTTGACCATTATTGCCTGCCGGTATCATTACGCGAGATAAAATAACCGCCCTGCCGGATGCGTTCCGGTAGGGCGGTTGTGTGTGAGATTGAGCGGTCTCCGCATCGCGCGATGATTTCTCAGTACGGGTGATCCGTACGGACACTCAATACTCTGTAAATTAAGTCATTCTCAATTTTGATACGCACAAATCAGCACCGACATTGCTCGCTTTTTTAACAACTTTGGTCCTAAGAAGCCATCTAAAAACTCGGACCGCCATTGAGATAACCACAAAAGCATTCGCTTTTCGCAGATTAAAACCCAAGAATAAGGGCCTTTATTCCCCCTTTCCTGATAGGAAAGGGGGCTAGGGGGTTAGGTCCCAATAATTTTTAGATGGCTTCTAAAGCATCGTGGGTTGCCTTTGATGCCTTCGGCGACCTACTTTTTTTCAACAGCAAAAAAAAGTAGGCGAGCGGGGTACAACTGCCCAAGCAGTTCAAAAATGCCGCTCTCATGCGCCGAGGGGCTAGGCACAGCGCAAAGCGCTTTTGTAATAACACGACCTGAACCGGCCTGCGAGGTGGGTTGCAAAATGGAGGTGGGTTGCGAAACGGACTTGCGCGCTGTGCCTGATGGCTTGCGTTGATGGACTTTTGCGATGGCATGTTGGGCGATGGCTTAATTTACAGAATACTCAAGTAAGAGCGTAAAATTTTACGCCCTTACGTCCTTACTCCTCCCTAATGCCCGTCCTTACGCCCCAACGTCCTTACTCCTCCCTGACGTCCTTACGCCCTTACTCTTCCCTTACGCCCTCTACTCCTCCCCAATCTCCAAAAACCTCCCTCCTTGCCGCGCGGATTCTTCGGCTGTGATGCAGGCATTGGCAACCGCGAGGGTGTCGCGGGTGGAGATGAAGTTTTCTTCGCCGCGGGCGAGGGCGTCGATCATGTTCTCGACAAAGACATGTTGCGTTGACCGGGGCAATTTGGGTTCGTACACGCCCGATTTGTCGGACGCGATGAGCACGTGGTCGTCGGCGTACGCGCGCAAGTGCGCCGAGCCTTTCGTGCCCATGATGATGAATCGCGTATCGCCGAAAGACCGCGCATCTCTTGGCGTGAGCCAATCGGCGGTGGCCGTGGCGAGCGCGCCGTTGTCGAGTTGGAACGACGCTTGGACGTGGTCGAAGACGAGGCCCGTTCCGACGTGTTTTTTCAGCGTGCCGAGCGCGTGGACGCCCGTGTATTCCGCGCCGGTGAGCCAGCGCACTTGATCCACGCCGTGACCGGCCAGGTCGTGGAAGGTGCCCACGTATTTGTCGGCATCGAAGTAGAGGGATGGAGGATTCGCGCCGAGTTTGTGCGGGTGCGTGGTGATCAGGCTGACGAGGTCGCCCAACTCGCCGTTTTGAATGGCATGCCGCAGGGCGATAAAGGCGGAGTAACTGCGCGAGGTAAAAAAAGTGGAGAGCTTGATGTCGTGCGTCGTCGCCGCGGTTTTGATCCGATGCCATTCGTCCCGCGTGCGGCAAAGCGGTTTGTCGAGCAGCATGTGGACGCCTGCTGCGGCGCACGTTTCGATGACGGGCGTTTTTTCATCGTGCGCCAAGCCCTCGATCACCAGGTCGGGTTTTGCCCGTTCGAGCAGATCTTCAAGGGTGGCAAAGCGCGAGATGGCCTGCTGTGCGGCGTATTTTTGATACAGCGCGTCGTCCGCTTCCACGATGCCGACGATCTCGCCATTTGGCGCGTTGATCGCCGAGTGGAGCATCCCCCCGATATGCCCGTAATGCACGCCCATAATTCCAATTTTCACGTCGAAATCTCCTTATTCGCAATGCCTAATTCCGCCACCTGCGCGATTCGAGCGCGGTGTGCGTCAAAAAGAGAAAAAACGCCGCGGCGCTGACGAAAAACACCACGTCGTGCGTATCCACCACGCCGCGGATCATGTCGCGGGTGTGTTCTATCAGGGAAAGAAATTTTAAGATGACGAAAAACAAATCGTCTGAAAAACGCGCGGCCCAGTCGATGATCCACAACAAAATGAGGAAGAAAAACGACAACACCGCGGCGATGATCTGATTCTCGGTCAAGGACGACGCCAAAATGCCCACGCTGATAAAGGTCGCGCCGATCAGCACTACGGCCAGCGCGCCGGAAAAAATCGGCCCCCAATCCAGTTGCGCGTGGGCCGCCAACACGCCGATGTAGCCGAACGCCATCAACTCGATCAGCAAGTACAACGCATAGCACGCGAGGAACTTGCCCATCAAGATCTGTGCTGACGTAATCGGCGAGGTCATCAACAACTCGTAGGTGCCCCCGCGTTTTTCCTCGGCGTAGAGACGCATCGTCAGCATCGGAATGACGATCATCCAGACAAAGGTCTGAAACTCAAAAAACGGCTCGACGACGCCGGTATTGACATTCAGTTGAATTTTTTCCTCGCGTTCTGCGGTTCGCAAATAAACGCTCTGCTCGAGAAATTCGAGCACTTGATTGCGGAACACAAAGCCGCTGAACAGCAAGAACACGCCTGCCATCACATACGCGATGGGCGAGCCGAAATACGACCGCATCTCTTTGCCAAAAATCGCCATCACATGGCTCATTCGCTCTCCTCCCGCGTGGTCAGCGCGTGAAAAATTTCTTCCAAAGACGCGGCCTCTCGCCGCATTTCCACCAACCCCATGCCCAGTGCGACAACGCGCTTCGAAACCTCGGCGCTCAAATCCGCCTCTGCGGGCCAGGCGACCGCCAGGCCATCGCCCGTTCGCGTCACCTCGTCGATTCCGTCGATACCGGCTATCGCTCGGGCCGCAGCATCCACATCGCCCGATACGCGGACGAAAACCCGCGCGGTGCCGCGCAGCTCGGCCGTGAGATTTTCCGGGGTATCCACCGCGACGATTTTGCCCTCGTGAATGATGATCACGCGGTTGCAGGTCATTTCGACTTCGGGCAAAATATGCGTGCTCAAAATCACCGTGCGCTCATGCGCCAATTCGCGGATCAGTTGCCGCACCTCGATGATCTGATTGGGGTCCAGGCCCGAGGTCGGCTCGTCCATGATGATCACCTCGGGGTCGTGCAAAATCGCCTGGGCGAGCCCCACGCGCTGCCGGTACCCCTTGGACAACTGGCCGATGAGTTGATGCGTGCGATCCGCGAGCCCGCATTGTGCGATCACCTCATCGATCCGCCGCTTGGCGTCGCTCGGCGCGACGCCTTTGATCTTGGCGATGAATTTGAGATAGGCGTGAACGCGCATATCCCGATACAGGGGCGGCAACTCGGGCAAGTAGCCAATGCGCCGCTTGACCTCGAGTGGATTTTCAAAAATATCGTAGCCGCCGATGCGGGCCGTGCCCTCGGTCGCGGGCAAAAAACAGGTGAGCACGCGCATGGTCGTGGTTTTGCCCGCGCCATTGGGCCCCAAAAAGCCGACGATCTCGCCCTTGCCCACCTCGAACGAAATGTCGTCCACGGCCGTAAACGCGCCGTATCGCTTGGTCAAATGATCGACTTCTATCATCGTTACACCTTGATCTTTCGCGCCCGCATCCGAAAAAATCGCATCAGCGGCTCGTGGTACGCGCCCTCGGTCGAGATATTCACGGCGTCGAGTCCCACGCGCCGAAACAGGGCATCGCGCTCATCGCGTTCTCTTTGCGCGAGTTGTCGAAAATCGTAGCGCACCCCCGCATTGCCAAAATCGACCAATAGGCCCTCGCCCGTCTCGGCGTCTTCCAACTCCACAATGCCGATGGCGGGCAGGTCAAATTCCCGCGGGTCTTCGAGCGCTATCGCCACCAAATCGTGCCGCCGGTTGGCAACGCGCAACGCGCGCTCGTAGTCCGACGCCAAAAAATCCGACACCAAAAACACCACGCTGCGCCGATGGGTCACGCGGTTCAAATACGCCAAGGCCGCGTCGATGTTCGTGCCGCGCCCGGAGGGTTGAAAATACAACAACTCCCGAATCACGCGCAAGACATGCTTCTTGCCCTTTTTGGGGGGGATGAACAACTCGACCTCGTCCGTAAAAATGATCAGCCCCACGCGGTCGTTGTTTTGAATCGCGGAAAACGCGAGCAACGCGCAAATCTCCGCGCCGATCTCGCCCTTCATTTGCGCGACCGTGCCAAAGTCGCCCGAGGCACTCGCATCGACCATCAACATCGCGGTCAGTTCGCGCTCCTCGTCGAAAACCTTGAGATACGGATCGCCCATGCGCGCGGTGACATTCCAATCTATCGCGCGCACGTCATCGCCGTGCTGATACTCCCGCACTTCGGCAAACGCCATGCCCCGGCCCTTAAATACCGAATGGTATTCGCCGGCAAAGACCGTGTTCACCAAATTGCGCGTCCGCAACTCGATGCGCTTCACTTTTTTGAGGATTTCGGTTGGAATCATAAGAGAGGTGAGACGGGAGACGGGAGACGGGAGAGGTGAAAGGCGTCGTGGTTAGGGGTCAGTTCGCCATGCAACCATCACCGGTAGGGAGGCGAAGGGAAGACGGGAGAAGCAATCGCAATCGTAGGGACAGGCCCCCGTGCCTGTCCTCACCGTCGCGAGTCATCCATCTCGCGTTTACGGCACTTCGACGTGATCGAAAATTTGGCGCACGATTTCTTCCGAATCGATTTCTTCGGCTTCGGCTTCGTACGTGACCAGAACGCGGTGGCGCAACACATCCATGCCAATGGCCTTCACGTCTTCGGGGGTGACATAGCCGCGGTGGCGCAAAAACGCATGCGCTTTGGCGGCTCGGGCAAGGGCAATGGACGCGCGCGGCGATCCGCCAAATTCGATCAGCGCGTGCAAATCGCCCAAGCCATACGCGCCCGGATCGCGCGTCGCCAATACCAGATCGACGATGTAGTCCTTGATCTTGGCGTCTATGTAAATCTCATCGGTCACTTTGCGCGCGCGAATGAGGTCATCGGTTGAGGTGATCGCCTCGATGTGCGGCGCGTCGTCTCGGCTCATGCGATCCACGATGGCGCGCTCTTCTCGCTTGTTGGGATACGTCACGCGCACTTTGAGCATAAACCGATCCACCTGTGCTTCGGGCAACGGGTACGTGCCTTCTTGCTCGATGGGATTTTGCGTTGCCAGCACCAAAAAGGGATCGGGCATGGCAAAGGTTTCGTTCCCGATGGTGACTTGACGCTCCTGCATCGCTTCCAACATCGCGCTTTGCACCTTTGACGGGGCGCGATTGACTTCATCGGCGAGCACGAGTTGGGCGAAAATCGGCCCTTTTTGCGCGACGAATTGCCCGGTCTCTCGGTGATAGACCATCGTGCCGATCAAATCCGCGGGCAACAGATCGGGGGTGAACTGAACGCGCTTAAAAGACGCCCGAATCGCCTGTGCCAATGAATTGACCGCCAGGGTTTTGGCCAGGCCGGGAACGCCTTCGAGCAAGACGTGACCGTTGCACAACAGGCCGATCAGCAACCGCTCGATCATGTCCTGCTGTCCGACGATGACCTTGCCCACTTCGGTCACCAAACGGTCGACAAACGCGCTCTCGCGCCCGACTCGTTCATCGATAACCTGAATATCCTGTCCAACGGATCCAACTGACATCGCATCACTCTCGGCTGATGGGTTTGGAACGCAACCACTGCTCGGGCGCCTTGCCCAAGTTCTGAATCGAAATTTTGGCATCGTCTGCCAATTCAGAGGTCGGATACGCATCGACGACCTGCTGATAGGCCAATCGCGCCTTTTCGTAATCGCCTTGTTGATCGTGGATATAGCCGATCATAAATCGCGCTTGCACGCAATACCGGCTCTGCGGAAACCGCTCGATCAGGCTTTCGTATCGCGCAATGGCCTCGGGGTATTTTTGCAGGTTCATCAACACCCGCGCCAGGCCTTGCAGGGCCACCTCGGCGCGTGGATCGTCTGGAAACCGCGTCAAAAACTCCGACAACTTGGCCTCGGCCGCGCCATGCGTCGCCACGTCATGCGTGGCCTTTTCGCCCTCTTCAAACAGAGCATCCGCCATCTTATTCTGCCCGCCGCATGCCAACAACAGCGACGCGAAGAACAGGGACATGAATCTCACCATCTATTTCTCCTTTTGATCATACGTTTTCAAAAACGCGAATAAACGAGCGGTCCGTGGTCAATCCCAACCCCTGCCCTCATCAATCGTAGGGACAGGCCCCCGTGCCTGTCCTCGCCCGCAATGTCTAAAGTTTGACTGACGAGGGCGATTCCCAATATGTAGGGACAGGCCCCCGTGCCTGTCCTCGCCCGCAATGTCTAAAGTTTGACTGACGAGGGCGATTCCCAATATGTAGGGACAGGCCCCCGTGCCTGTCCTCGTCCTCAACCCCAAATCATGCGCCTGGGCGTCCATTTTATCGCGCACTGCGGTTCAGCTTAAAAAAATGTCTTATTTTCGTCAAGATTTCCCTGCGTTTGAAGTGCCAAGCCGCGATGCCCACCAGGGCCGCGCCGCCAAATTCGACCCATTGCACCCACGGGGCTTCTTCCCACGCGCCGTCGGCTCTGTATGGAATCAAAACGTGGTAGGACAAAACCACCAGCAGGGAAAACGCGATCAGCGCGGGTTGCCGATAAAACGCGAGAAACGGGATCAGCCACACCGCGTACCACGCATGCAACGTGGGCGTTAGCAGCACGAAGGCCGCAACGATCAGATACGCATGGCGCAATGCGGACACGCGCCGCCATGAGAGCCACAGCGCGATCCCCACAAAAAGCGCGGCGATGATGCCCCGCGCGAGTTGCCCGTCGCCGCAAAGCAACATGAGGACATCGAATGCCGCGCTGTTAAACGACCAGTGTTGGGCGTACGTACCCAAACTGCCAAAAACCGGCGCGCCCGTCCAGGCGAACGGCAAATAACCCAAAATCACCACCCCAGGCGCGATGAGCAACGCGGGCCAGTTCGGCGGGCGCCACCCTTTCCAGCGCGCGAACGCGGGCAACAAAACGAGCGGGAAGAACTTCGCCAAAATGCCCCCGGCCAGCGCGACGGCCGCGAGGCGATCCCGTCCTTTGACAAAAAAGTACAACGCGGCCAACAGCGCGACAATGCCGAGGGATTCGAGATGCCCATTGCCCGCGATCTCCACCACCACGAGCGGATGCCACAGATAGATCAAAACCCATTGCGGTCGTTGATTGAAATGCCCGAGCAACCGCACCAACAGCCATCCCGCGATCAGATCCGCGCACGCGAGCAACGCCTTGATGCCCGCGATCCCCCCGGATATGCCATAGCCCAACCAGAACGCCACTTGCGCGCCGGGCGGATAAATGGTCGGCAAGTCGGGGTGGTTAATATTGGGATAAATGCGCGCGTCTCGCAAATGCGCCAACTCGGCCGCGACCGGCGCGAACCGATAGGGATTGATGCCCGCCCACTGCACGCGCCCATCCCACGCATAGCGATAAATATCATCGGACAGCGCGGGGGTGGCAAAGAGCATCATTACCCGAAACGCGATGCCGGCGATCACTATCGCCGACAAGGGCATGCGTTCGCAATGCCAAACCGCGATCAGATAGGCCATCGATGCCATGCCAAAAAGCACAAAAAAAACCGGCACTCGCCCGCTCCATGCCAGCATCGCAACAAAACTGCCTATCGTGATCGCCCCGGTCGACAGGGGGACAATCCATCGTCGTGTGAACATTTTGAGAAAAAAAATGAGCGATCAGCCGCCGTCGTCCCGAATCGCTTACCGCCTGTCTTGTTTGAGGTGCCGTTGATTCGCGTTGATTTGCAAAACGATTTTGCCCCGCTTAAATGCGCGAACCGTTCCGGTTGATTCGGAAACCGCCAGTGCTATCGCGTGGGTGGTTTTGGTAATCGATGCCGCAGCCACATGCCGCGCGCCCAGCCCCTTGGGCAAAACGAGGCCGCGCATACTCGCGGAAATATAGCGTCCTCCCGACAGGATAACCCCGTCTTCCCGAATGATGAACGCGCCGTCCATCAGCGACACTTCTTTGACCCCTTCGTGGACATCGGGATTGCAGATGTTTTTGGCATCTTCGGAATAGCCGCGAAAAGGATCGAATGTCATCGACCGCGAATGGCGCAAAACCCGTTTGGAATCGCCAATGACAAATAAAGTGCCGACGGGTTCGCCCTCGCGCCCCTCGTTTCCAATGCTGATCGCGATATCGAGCACGGTTTTGACAACGCGAACGGGCAAATCGCCCGTCAGTTTTGAAATATCGGCCGGATCGTATCCGTCGAATCCAACACCCGTATCCAGCACCATCAGCGCGTCGACCCCCCGCGGGGCCAGCGTGCGACAAAGGCACACCAGGCGCGTGCCCCGGCGAATATACCCCTCATCCATGCCCTTGATGACGCATTGCCGCACGCGCTCGAAGTGCGCGCCGTCATTGCGGCCATCATAAACCAAACGCCGCGCCCCGGTCTTTTCGATGCCGCACAAAAAGTACTCGTTCTCGGTCGCGACCAAGACGGGACAGATGGCGTTGAGTTTCTGAACAGCCGCGTGGGTCACGCCGGAATGGGTCGCGAGCAAAATCATATCGGCGCAGGTGTCCCGCGCCAAATTTGCGGCCGTGTCGATCAGGGACTGCGTCGCGTGTGATTGATCCATGTTTTTCGCTGGTTTCATCGTGGACCCTCCCCGTTGCGGAGGGCCGCAGGAGGTTCGTGAAGAAATTTCAAATCATCGCCGCGCAAAGCGTCGCCGCCGTCCGTACGTCATCTTTTCCCGCGCAAACGACTCACTTTGCCCAGTGCCCGCCCGTTCCAAAGCCAGAAATTCACCGGGGACGTGTTTGGTCAAAATGGTCGGGCCGCAATCGTAAAACGCCACGCCTGCATCGTGGGCGCGGGCAGCCGCGATATTGAGGACGGCCCCCCGGCGGCCGGGCCGCGCACTCAGCTGGGCCGCCACCTCGGCGTCAAACGACAGATGCACGTAATCGCGGTCGCCGGGCGCGAGGCCCTCGGCCAACAGGCGCTCGACATCGGCGGCCGCCACGCCCTTGTACAAAAACTCGGGCGGCTCTGACGGGTCGAGGCCCAGATCGATGGAAAAACTGTGTCCGTAACGCGCGCGGATGCGGTCGTCCACAATTTCAAACCGCGCCTTCTCGCCATCATAAACCACTTTTTCGATATCTTCAAGGGCGAATTGCGGATTTTTGCCTTGAAACGCCCGCACGACCGCGTCCAGCTCGGCAAATCCGTGTCTATCGACCTCCAACCCAAACTCGTCGGGCCTGTGCCGCAACATCAAGGACAACAATTTGGAAATGGTTTGCGGCCTCATGCGCCCGCTCGGGTTTGACTCCTCGCGCCTTCTCATCGTTCTCATGCCCCTTCTCCTGTTTGTTCGCCTAAGAAAACACCACGTCTTGCGCGGCATCCACGTCTTGAACCCCGATCAGCGACAGGCCATCGGGAATGCGCGCGCCGCTCAAATTGGCTTTGGCCGCAACGCACCGCGCAAAGCCCAGTTTGCGCGCCTCGGCCATTCTGCGCTCGATTTGCCCCACGGCGCGGACTTCGCCGCCGAGGCCCACTTCGCCGATCACGACCGTGTCGCCGGGCATCTGTTTGCTGCGAAAACTCGACGCCATCGCCATCGCCACGCCCAAATCCACGGCCGGTTCATCGACGCGCAACCCCCCCGCGACATTTAAGAAAATATCCTCGCCGCCCAGTTGCAGGCCCGACCGCTTCTCGAGCACGGCGATCAAAATCGCCATGCGCCGCGCATCAAACCCGGTGGATACGCGCTGCGGATACCCGAAATTGCTGCGGCTGACGAGGGCCTGGATTTCGACCAAAATGGGCCTTGTGCCCTCGACCGTGCAAACGATGGCCGCGCCTTCTCTTTCCGCGTCTCGGTCGGGCAAAAACACCTGCGAGGGGTTATCCACTTCGACCATTCCCTCATCGCGCATTTCAAAAATGCCGATCTCATTCGTCGATCCAAACCGATTTTTCGCGGCCCGCAAAATGCGAAACGCGCCGTGCCGTTCGCCCTCCAAATACAGCACCGTATCCACGATGTGCTCGAGCACGCGCGGCCCGGCCACCGTGCCCTCTTTGGTGACGTGTCCGATCAAAAAAATCGCCGTGCCCAGGCGTTTGCCCAGCGCGACCAGCTTTGCAGAGGATTCCCTGACCTGCGCCACGCTGCCGGGCGCGCTTTGCAAATCCGGGCTGAAAATGGTCTGCACCGAATCGACCACGACCGCAGCGGGTCGCATGGATTCGATATGGGCGCAAATCAGATCGAGATTGGATTCGGAAATCAAGAACAACTCATCGCACAACGCGCCGACCCTTTGTGCGCGCATCCGCGTTTGCCGGGGCGATTCCTCTGCGGAGACGTACAGCGCCTTCATGCCGGAAAATGCGAGTTGCGACGCCCCCTGCAAGAGCAAAGTGGATTTGCCGATGCCGGGATCCCCGCCGACGAGCGCGGCCATGCCGGGCACGATGCCCCCGCCCAAGGTGCGGTCAAATTCGCCGATGGCCGTCTCGATGCGGTCTTCGCTGCCGCCTTTCACTTCCGTAATCGGCTGTGGCGGATCTGCCGCGACCAACGCGCCCGAATTTCGCTTTGGCAATGGCGTTTCTTCAACGCACGAGTTCCACGCGCCGCAAGCGATGCACCTGCCAAACCACCGCCTCGCATCCGCGCCGCATTCCTGACACACGTACCGCACGCGCACTTTGCCCATGGCCTCCCTCTACTTTACCTAAAGAACACGGACATGCCCACCGTCACAAAATGGCGCGTGGTGCGGTTGCCATTGGCAAAGAGGACCGAATACCCGTACATGGCATTCATAGCCGCGTGTTTTGAGACCCCTTTGCGAACGCCTGCGCCGCCGCCCAATTCACTCACATTGCCCCATCCCCAAAAGTCGCGCGCGGCAAAGCCCTCTAAAAACGGAAAGGTGCGCTTTTCGAGTTTGATGGGCAGATTCAATCGGTAGAACCCCGATACCGAAGATCCGAATCCCTCGCTCTCGTCCAAATAACGGCCGCGGGCATCCACGGTCGCATTATCGAGTATTTGATCTTGCGATCCGGGCAAACCGCGCCGTTCAAACCGGTCGCGATTCCCCGCGACAAATGCCCCGCCGATTTGGTGCCATGAGTTGAAGGCATAAGCCACTTGAATGCCCGCGCGATAGAAAAAATTGCCGCTGGAAAATCGCCACGAGATAATCGGCGTCACCTCCAACTGCCCGGCGCGGATAGGCCCGGTGTCGATGCCGCCCGTGCCCTCGGTTTCCTCCTCCCCGACAATATCGGCCCGAGCGGGTGTGCCCAAGGCCAACAGACCGACGACCAAATACATCAGCCAGTGTTTCATGACGTCTCCTCCTGAAAGGGGTGATCCCGGCGTTTCGATTAAAATATCGGAAAATGGAGCGGTTGTCAATCGTCAGTTCGGGGAGCGACGCGTCGCTGTCCCTGCCGAAAGAGGGGCCGTCTATTCCGGCGCATTGGGAAAATGGCCTCGCGGACAAATTGGCTTGACTTGGGTTCCCGTTCCCCATTTATTGTCGTACGAGCGGGGAAATTACACTTTACCAACCGACTCGAGTCTGCGTCACATCACAACCCCAAGGAGCTTGAACATGGCACGCATTGGACGCGCCGCGGTGATGAGCGGCGAAAAATTTGAACTCCGCGAATACCCCGTTCCCGATCCAGAACCGGGCGCGATTTTGCTCAAACAAGAACTCGCAGGCATCTGCGGTACAGACCTGCACAACTGGGAATACCAGCGGTTGCAGGGCGAAATCATCCTCGGCCATGAAAACGTGGGCATCATCGACAGCCTGGGCGCGGGTGCGAAAACCGATTACTTGGGCAATCCCCTCGCGCCCGGAGATCGCGTGCTCTTCGCGCCCGGCACGAATCGAGGCGCGTACGGTTTTTTGCAAGCCGAAGAAGCCCCGTACTTGCGCGGCGGGTTTGGCGAATACATTTATTTGTGGAACCCGGACACCGTGGTGCTCAAGACCGACATGCCCGCCGAGGTCGCGGTCATCACCGAGCCTTTTACCATTGGCGTACACGGCGCGATGCGCTCGGGCCTGCAATTTGGCGATACGGTCGCGGTGCAGGGTTCGGGCGCGATTGGCCTGCTCACACTCGTCGCGGCCAAAGTCAGCGGCGCGGGCCGCCTCATCATGGTCGGCGGGCCCAAAGGCAGGCTGGAACTGGCCGAACGCCTGGGCGCGGATCTCACCATCGACATCGCCGACGTACCCGATCCCGAAGAGCGCGCCAAAATCGCGCGCGAGAACACGCCCCGCGGCGAGGGGGCAGATGTCGTGTTTGAATGCGCGGGATTTTTGCCGGCCATTCCCGAAGGCGTGACGTTTTTGCGGCACAGCGGCACGTACGTCGCCATGGGGCATTTCGTCGATGTGGGGTCCTTTGACTGCAATCCCAATCAGATGTTCATGCGCCGCAACCTGCGCCTCGAAGCCGTTTGGGCGAGCGGCCCCGAACACTTCGTGCGCGCGCTTCCCATTCTCGAACGCAACGAATACGCCTTTGCAGACCTCGTCAGCCACACGATCCCGCTCGACCGCGTGGCCGAAGGCTTCAACGCGCTACACAGCGGGTATCGCCTCGACGACAAAGACGCGATCAAAATTGCGGTCAAAGGCGGATTGATGTAAAACGATCCCCTGTACATACTTTCTCAAGGAGAACCAAAATGATTGGATTCGATACGCTCAAGGCGGCGATGCGGTTGCGGGATGAAGCCGGCTTTAACGAGCGACAAGCGCGGGCCTTGGTGGACACGTTTGCCGAAGGGCTCGGCGAGGATATCGCGACTCGGGATGGGTTGGAGAAAACCGAGGCGACGTTGCACGGCGAGATCGGGGCGGTGCGAACCGACATGAAGAAAATGGAAACGGCCCTGCACGGCGAGATCGGGGCGGTGCGAACCGACATGGAGAAAATGGAAACTTCTCTGCGTGCCGAGATCGCGGCTTTGCGGAGCGACATGAAAAAAATGGAAGCGACCCTGCGGAGCGACATGGAAAAATTGGAGACTTCTCTGCGTGCCGAGATCGCGGCTTTGCGGAGCGACATGGAGAAGATGGAAGCGACCCTGCGCGGCGAGATCGCGGCTTTGCGGAGCGACATGGAGAAAATGGAGGCGACCCTGCGCGGCGAGATCGAGAAAACCGAGGCCGCTCTGCGTGCCGAGATTGGTCTTTTGCACGACAAACTGGAGAAAACCGAGGCGAGGTTGCACGGCGAGATCGTGTCTGTGCGGAGCGACATGGAGAAGATGGAAACTTCTCTGCGTGCCGAGATGCGAGCCCTTGAACTGCGGATGACGATCAAGTTGGGTGGCCTGTTGGTGCTCGCTATCGGCTTGATGACGATGATCAACCGCCTGTTCGGCCCCGCCGCCACTCCTTAGTTTTGCCTTTCTTCCCGTGTAGCGCGAAAACGGCGATGGATAAATAGACATCCACCGCCGTTTTTGTTTGCGATGCGGGTGCCGATCAGAAACTGATCGCCGCGCTCACCATCTGCACGGAATCGAAGAAAGAAGCGTTGAAGTGCTTGAAGGCGTAGTCGATGTGAACGCCCCTTCCGGACTCGGTTTTGTAATGGACGCCGCCGCCGAAGGAATAGTCTTCGGTATCGTGGTTGTACTTATACCCGCCGCGCAGGGCAAAGCCCATCGCAGAGGTCGCGGGTTTGAACCGATATTCCATCCCCAAAAGCGTGCGCTCGTCAAAGTCGATGGGGCTGTCGATCTCGGTGACGAGCTCGAGGTGATGCGGCGCGGGCGTTCGCCCATACAGGGAAATCAGATCGAAGACGAGGCCCAAGCGGAACGCGCGGGGCAACTCGAACCGCTCGCGCTGAAATTCCTTTTCCTGGCTGAAGTTTCGCACGCTCATCGCGATTGCCAAATTGCGAAATCCCGTGTTGAAATACGTGCCGATATCCACGGCAAACGCATTGAGACTATTCGACCGCGTCTGCCGGCTACCGCCGATAAAAACCGTGCTTTGCCCCAGGTTTTGATGGGCAAACCGCGCCATCGCGCCCACCGAGAATCGATCCGTAATCTGAAACCCCCATCCCGCGGACAAGGCGTAATTCGAGGTGGTGAACGCGCCCGTCTCGGCGTAGCCCACGCTGGCGGGATTGGGGTCTATCGCCGTGCCGTTGATCTCGCCCGCGTCGTGCGTGATGAAGCCCACGCCAAAGGTGCCGGGCGCGTTTGGGATTTTGAACACCGCGCCCGCGACTTGGTGATTGGTTTCGGCGATCCATCGGGCATGGGTAAAAAACGCCTGCCGCTGGTGGACGAACCCGAGCAAGCCTGGGTTGAGGAACAACGCGCCGGGCGCGTCGCCGATCAGCCCTGCGCCCGCGTCTGCCATGGCGCCTCGCCGCGCGTCTGTGGAAAATGCGAGAAACACAAAACCGCTCTGCCCGGCCTTCACGCCCGAGGGGCGGACTTCTTCCTGATTCGGATAAATGGGTTCCAGATCGCGAATCTTCTCCCCGCCGAGGACGCGCGGGTCCTCAAATTGCGCGTTAGCCCGCGTGCCCATCAGGGCGAATGCCAGCAAGCATGCCCAAATCATTTTGCGTGTTGTCACAACTGCCTCCTTTTGCGAGCCTATCGAATCACAACGAACTTCTCGATGTCGGTTTCGCCCGTATCCGGGTTGGTAATGTGCGCGACGTACACCCCGCTGACGATGAACTGGTTGTTGTCATTTGCCATCAGGGGCCACTCCTCGTCGCCAGAGCCTGAAACGTGGTCGATCCGCGTGACCAAATCTCCTTGAAGCGTGAAGATGCGGATGATCGCCCGCGCGGGCAGGTTCACGAAGAGCAACTTATTGGGTTGCCCCGTGAAGTTCGCGCCGCCCGAGGACAAATCGCCGCCCAAAATGCTGTACGGATTGGGGACGACGCGCACCCGCGTCAGATCGTGGACCGGGGCGGAAAATGGACTGACGCCGTCGCCGAGGCCGCGCGTGGCAAAAATGCTGCTCTCTTGCCCGTCGGCATCCACCGCCGTGACCGCGTAAAAATACCGCTCCCCGCGAACGACGTCCGTATCGGTAAAGCGCGTGGCCGAGATGAGCGCATCGTTGACCGGAACCGGCGGGTCGGGCAGGTTGGTTTCATGCCCGATCATTTTGTACAGATTGTAGCCCACCGCATCGGAAACCGCGGCCCATTCGATCTCGTTTTGCGCCGGGCCCGAGTTATAGGTCGCACTCGAAGGCCACGACGGCCCGAGTGGCAAACTGGGCGACATCCCGATGGGCCACGAGACTTCTTTCCCCTGCACGCTACCGCTGACTACGCGGCGATTCTCCCACGCCTGCCGCGCGAGTGCGACGCCCTTCATCAGCGAATCCCGCCCGCTGTCGAGAAACGCCTCTTTCTCCTCAACGGATATCTGATTATTGACCCACTGCGCGCCAACGCGCTTGTTCTCGTCTGCATGCGGGCCGGCCACGACCCACGCTTCGACGATGTGAACCCACTCGCCGGGTTGCAAATCCCACGGCCCCCACGTAATCTGAAACGCCCACATATCCACGGAGGTCGGCTTGTGGTCGGGCGCGTCACTTTGGAAAATGCGTTGCGCGCGCGTCGTACCCGGCTCGACGATGAAATCGTACACCTCGGGGCGGCTGTTGCCGTCTGAAGACACCCAGTTGGAGCCGTCCACGCGCTTGATCAAACGGGGTTGCGCGGTTTCGGCGGTGTTGTCCTCGTTGAGTAACCAGTTGTTGGCCTCGGACACGTCCTCAAAGGTCGTGGGATTTTGCGACGCGTAGAGCCACACCTTGCCCTTGTATTCGGACTCTAAAAATTCGCCCGCCGAGACCCGCGCGGCCTTGGCCAAATCGAGGGCCTCATGGCCTTCGGGAGGCGCGGGTTCGCCGCGGTCATCGCCGTCGGGCCGATACCCGTCTTTGATCGCCGAATCGCCATCGCGCGCGTACAGGAGCTTTTGCTCGTCGTCGTAAAAATAGAGTTCGTCCCATTCGCCCAAGGCGCCGAGGTTGGCCGTGCGGTGGCGCGAGCCCACTTCAACGGCGCCCTCATCGCGCACCTCGCCGGCCGGGCCTTGGCCCCCGCCGCGTTGCCAATAGACGTTTTGCCCGATGTAGAGATCGTCAAAGACCGGATTGGCCGCGTTCGATTCCGGGCTCGGCGCAGATCCGCGTGCGCCGACTCGCGAATCCGGTACATTGGGCGGTTCGGGCCGGCCGTAGCTGCGGATTAAAATGAACATTTCATCTTGCTCGGGGCTTTGCCAGGCGTAAAGCCTGCGCCGCTCCGTGAGGCCGCCCGCATAAGAGACCTCGAGGGGGATCATCAGGTCAGAGGTCAAATCCGCCACCACCTGATCGTTGCGGTCCGCAAAAATCGTCCACAGCGATTGCGACAACGTCACGCCATCCTGCGTCACGGTCGGCGGTTGGTTGCGGTAGATTTTGGGCGTGATGCCGTCGCTGAGTTCAAAATGCGTGCGCGTAAAATCCCGCGCGTCCTGTTTGTAGTCGTTCACAAATTTTATGAATGGCGCGCCGAGCAATTCGGGCTGATCCCCCTGGAACGGTTCAAAATAGGATGGCACGTTGAAATTTTCGATGGCGAATTGCCACCACCCGTCCATCACTTGGGCGTTGACGGTCCTGACATCCGGATTGGTGAAGCCCGTCGCGCGCCCGCCCGGCGAGTTGATCGTGACGAAATAGTCGATATTGGGCCACGAGCCCCACATCCTCCCGATCCATTGCGCGGCGGCATCGCCCACTGGGATGAGCAGCACCGCGCACACCAAAAGCATTGCGATTCGTCTTTGGGTCACATCGTCCTCCTGTGTGAAAAGTAGCGGCCGGCTTGGGACCTATCCCCCCGGCCCCCTTTCCTAGGAGGAAAGGGGGAGTATGACTTCTTTGAAAGATGACCCCAAGGGCCAACCGCTGATTGCCAACCGCTTCTTCCCTTGTATCTTCGGACAGGCACGGGGGCCTGTCCCTACATGTTGATGGGGACGGGGCCTGTCCCTACGGGTTGATGGGGACGGGGCGAGCAAACTGACCACTAACCGCTTGGGGTGGATGGCCTTCTTGCCTCTCGCCTCTCGCCTCTCACCTCTCACCTCTCCCGTCTTGCCTGCCTCTTGCCTCTTTCGGCGTGGACAGGCACGGGGGCCTGTCCCTACGTATTGATGGGGACGGGGCGAGCAAACTGACCACTAACCGCTTGGGGTGGATGGCCTTCTCGCCTCTCGCCTTTTGCCTCTCACCTCTCCCGTCTCCCGTCTTGCCTGCCTCTTCCCTGCCCTAAAAACTAAACCGCGCGCCGAAAGTAATGTCCCGGCGGTCGCTAAAGAGAAGCGAGGGCCTCCGCATGTCCGGAAAGTCTTCGACATCGCTGCCCGGGCGTTTGCCCGTTTGCAACTTGCCGTTTGAATCCACGGTCCAGCCGATGGATTCCATATACGCGCGGAAGCGGTTGCCGGTATTTGTGCCCGAATATTCAAAGGCCCTGCCGCCGCCGTAAGTACGCACGCCGGTTCTGGGCGTGTCTTCGGGGTTGAGCCCAAACACGTCGCTGCGATTGCCGCCGCCCAAGGTGTGCGTGTTTTTGAAATTGAGCGGATTGGAAATTTCCACGAACAGCATCGGCGCGCCCGGCCAGTCGAACATCTTGGCGATGCGGACGTGGCCGGCGTATTCATCGACCCATTGCGCGTTGAGCACATTGATCAGCGACGCATCCGCATTGCCCGGATTGTAGTTGAACCACTCGCCCGCCTCGCGCTCGAAGTAGAACCCGAGGTTCCAGCCGCCCTTGAGCCAATTTTGATGCCCGCCAAAATCCAAGGGCGTGCGGAAATTCGCGCCCAACTTGATCTGCGGCTTGGCGCGAAACGGGGGCGCGGCATTGTTGGGATTGTCTTCGATCACGGTTCTCGACGGCGTGGAGACGGTCTTCACATCGCGGATATGCCGCCAGGACGTGTTGCGAACCCGCGCTTGGCGAATGTCGTAAGACAAAAACCCGGTGAAGAACTCGCCTCGGGTCTTCTGCAATTTCAGCTCGAGGCCGCGCGCGTCGGTCGCAAAGGCGTTTTGCGTGTTGCGCGTGTTGCGGCCGTTGAATTGCATCCAGTTGCGCGCATCCGTCCACGATTCGTTTTCCCCGTCTTTGAAATACACGGTCGTCGTCAACAAATACCGCCCGAGGAAACTGCGCTCGTACCCCATTTCGTACTGGATGGTGCGCTCCATCTTCATCCACGGATTGCCCAAAAACTCGAGGGACTGCCCCAAACCGCTCTGCGTGCGATACATGTCGCGCGTGTTCACGATCTGGTTAAAATGCCCGTAATTGATGAACATTTTGCTCAAATCCGTAATGGGGTAGGACGCGCCAAACCGAGGGCTAAAAGCGTAATCCGTGGGCGGGCGAACCTTGCGGGCCGCGCGATACACCGCCTCGGCGTCTCGGCCAAACCACGGCGCGTGGGTTTCGTTGGGCAGGTCGAAATACAGATCGGGGCGGTGCCAATCCAAGCGCATGCCCGCGTTGACCACGATATCGCGGTACTCCATCCGGTCTTGAAAAAAGACCCCGCCGAAAATCGGGGTTTTCACAAAATAATTGTTGTGATCCCCAGTCGCGCCGCCAGAGGGCACGTCCGACTCGTTGAGCACGCCATCGCCGTTGATGTCGCCATTGCTCGGCAAATCCGAATCATCGCGCCCGGTCCACGGAAAAACCACATCGCCCGTCGCGTCGATGCGCGGGCCGGAATACTCATCCCGGTAAATCGGATCGCTGTATTCCGGAACCGCGGCCGGCACGTAGCCCCGGTTTTCGTGCAGGTTGAAATGATGCACTTGAACGCCTGTTTTGATCTGGTGGTGCGGCGTGATCTGGCTGGTGAAATCGGCCGTCACGTCGATTTCATCGATGGTGGACCAATCGCCCGCACGGCTGTTGCCACCGCCGCCTTGCAGGCGAAACACGTTGAGGATATCGTTGCCGCCCGGGTTGTAATTCCAGCCAAAGGGCGCCTCGTTGAGGACCACGGCGCCGCGCGCTCGGGCCGCATCCGCGCTGCCGTCATCGACCTGTTCCCTGGATCCGTCTGTGTGAATCGCGATGGACGGCGCGTTGGACTGCTTTTGCGGATGCCATTGCGTCGTCCAATCCGCGCCGCCGAACCGCGCTGTCAGGTTGTAAAACGCCTTGGCCGAGAGGGTGTGCGTCCAAGAAAGCGAGGCGTGGGCGCGCGTGATCTGCAATTTCTGATAATCCGCCGAGGGCATGAACATGCGTGAGTGGGAATAGTTTTCAAACACGGATTGCTGCGTGCGCTGCGGCACGCCCACGTTGTTGCCCTGGTGGCTGCCGTGTTGAAATCCGCGGATGTACTGGATGCTCAACTTGGTCGTGGGCGTGGGGGTAAATGTCAGCTTGAGTTGCGTGGTGTTGTCCCGATACGACACCGTGCCCACGTCGAAGGGATAGGCCATGCGCTCTTTGCGGCTCGATGCGGTGAACCCAATTTTGTCTTTCCAAACCGGGCCGCCCACGGTGATGTCCCACAAATAATCGAAATCCCGATCTTCCGGGTTGGCGTTGAACGGGCCGTCCGCATAAGGGTCGTCGCCATCGTAAGATCGGTGTTGCCAATCCCAGATGCCTTTGGCTTGCGCGGCCGTGGTGATGGGGTCGCGGCCATTCACGCCGGACAGCCATTGCTTGCCGTCGGCCGTGCGGTTGGCGAGTTCCCGATCCCAGCCGATGAAGTCCGGGGTCCCGTCGCCATTGCGGTCGTCTGTGGGCGACATGGACTGAAACCGCCCGACATCCCACCAGTTTTCTTCGGCGTAGAGATTGGGGCCAAAATGCTTTTTGCCCGCGGGGTTGTAACTGCCTTCTGCGGATCCGAAATACCGCGACGGTTCTTTGGTGACGAAGTTGACCACGCCTGCGCGGATGTTGCCGTATTCGGCGTTAAACCCGCCGGTGAGCACTTGAACCTGCTTGATCGCCGTTTTGGAAAACGACGTATAAGCGCGCTGATGCCGGTGGTCGGACGCGGTTACGCCGTCCATGTTGAAGCCGATAGCGGTCGCATCGTCGCCGCGAATCGCAATGCCCCAGGCGTCCGTGTCCAAGCCGACCTGCGTGGCGACTTGATCGCGGATGCGCGGGCCGACCGGGATCGATTCGAGTTGCTCTTGCGTGATGGCCTGTTGGGCAAAAGACACGTCCATCTGAACCGGGTCGAGGTCCGCGGTGACCACGATCGCCTCCAATTCCACGGTCGATTCTTTGAGTTGGAAATCGACCGTCGCCGTGCGATCCAAGAGCACTTCCACTTCGGTTTTGGAAACGCCCTGATACCCCACGAGCGAGGCCCGCACTTCGTACGCACCGGGCGACACGCGCAAAATGAAGTATTCGCCGTTGACATCGGCCACCGCGCCCATCGCGGTGCCCGCGATGACGACGTTGGCCCCCGGCAACGGCTCGCCCGAATCCGCGTCTGTCACGCGCCCGGCAATTTTGCCCGTGGTCTGCGCGTGCAACGCAACAGGTGCGGCGAGCAACGCCGCACACACCATGCCCGCCAAAAAACCGAGCGGGCGAAAACCATAAGCGTTCTTCATGGACTACCTCCTTGCGGAATGGGGTTGGCGTGTTTGACGATAAGTTAAAGTGAACATCGGCATTGTCAAGCGGTATATTTTTTGTCAATACTCTGAAAATTAAATAATTCGGGATTTCAATTTTTTAAGAGCGTGACGGCCGTAATGCCGTACATCAACTAAGCCATCGCCCAAAATGCCATCCCAAAAGCCCATCAAACAAAGCCATCGGGCACAGCGCGTAAGTCCGTCTCGCAACCCACATCCCTCTTGCAACCTACTTTGCAGGCTGTCTCATGTCGTGCGATTACAAAAGCGATTTGCGCTGTGCCTAGCCCCTCGGCGCATGAGAGCGGCATTTTTTGCCTACTTTTTGTTGCTGTTGACAAAAAGTAGGTCGCCGAAGGCATCAAAGGCAACCCACGATGCGGTAGGACCAAACGTTTTAGAAAAGCGCGCGACATCTATAAAAGGGAAGTCTCCTATCGCTCGCCGATGAAAAACACCGCGGTTTTCTCCGCGCTTTGTCCCGCGAGGTGATCGGTCACGGTCACCGCGATTTCATAACGGCCGGGCGCCGAATCGCCTGGGTCGATTTCCAGATAATTGTACTCGTCTGCCGCGTCGCCCGCGTGTCGGTACGAGATCGTCACGACGGCTTTTTCCTCGATGCCGAGCAAGCGGCCGATGGCGCGCAGGACGCGCACCCCGCTGAGTTTGCCCTCTCGGGGCGTCATGCGGTAATCCACGCGGTATTGCGTCCGGCCCAAATCGTCGCGTTGCAGGTCGTACACCTCGTAGTAAATCACGATGGGCTGTCCCGCCTTGTACGTGCGAGACGGCAGGGCGACGACCTCCACCTGCGCCGATGAATCCACTTGCACGCGCCCGGCGAGTTCGATATCGCTGATCTTCAACCCGGGCAAAGCGTAGTCTTCCACGACGAGTTCCTGCGTATAGCCCCCGGATCGCGCGGATGCGGGATGGTCGATTTGAAGCCCCAAATAGTACTTGCCCGGGCGCAACTCGAGCGCGAGTTCGTCTATCGCCAATGTGCCGGCCTCGATCCCCGTCGCATCTACCTGCACGGGCATGGGGGCCAACTTGCGATAAACCGGCGTCCAAGTGCTGTCGAACAGCGCGATGCCCCGTTCAAACGCGACCTCGGATTTTCCAGTGCCTATCGCGTCCAAAACCGGCACCCCGTAATACACCTCGAGACGAGACCGATCCCCCGCGCCCCTGAAATCGGCATAAGCGTAGTGAAAATCCAGCGCGTTGACGGGCGCGTAGCGGTCGGGTTGCGCGTTTGTGGCCCGGGAAAAAACCACCTCGGCGCGCACATCTTCCCAAAGCCGCTGGTTGAACCGGGCGATTTTTCGCCCCTGCGAGACGTCGGGAAAATCGAAATCCCCCCGCGGCGTCAACGCGGTAAAAACGACTTCAATGCCCCCGGCCACATCGGGATAGATCCAGTATTCCCACGGCGCGCTACCATCGACAGGATAGGCGGGGATGCCCCGCAAGGGGCGGTCGCTCATGCCCGGGCGATCCCGGCCGAAGAGTTCTTTCCCGCGCACGTACGCGGCGACATCATCGCTTCCCGCCGCGAAAAACACGCGGTTGGGATTCATCTCAAAGTCGATGGATTCAAAATCGCTGATCCCGACCACCTCGGCCGATTCGGATTCGATCGCCACATCGCGCGTTGAGGTTCGCAACCGCCCGATGCGCGCGAGGATCTCCTGCTTGGCCTCGGGGGATAATGACGCGGTCAACCGCTCTTTCACGCGCACGACCTCTCGATCTGTTTCAAAGCGAATGTCCGACCTCGCGCTGATGTGCGCGGGTTCGCCGTAGCGGATGTACACCTCCCCGCGCCTGTCCCACGTCTGCCCGTCTTTTGAATGGCGATCCAATGCGTACACCACGCGCCGATAGTGCTCGACCAAGCGCTCGTTGCCCGGCGTCGCAGGCGTGGGATCGCGCTTTTGCCAGAAGGCGCGGACGAATCGCGCCCGGTCCTCCGGCGACAACCGCTGGTATTCGGCCCGTTCCTCCGGCCCGGCCACGAGGGAAATATCCTCGACACGCGCACGCGCCTCGTCGCTCAGGGTGCGGAGTTCTTCTGCGATCACGGCTTGCGCTTTGCCGGTTTCCCCTGCGTTGAGATACGCCGACAGCAGGGGATGGACGCAGAGCTTGCGAAACGACGGACGCGCCTCCATCAGT
The DNA here is from genome assembly GCA_965242535.1 of Candidatus Latescibacterota bacterium. GTDB lineage: Bacteria > Latescibacterota > UBA2968 > UBA2968 > UBA2968 > VXRD01. Next base: position 329,578 of record OZ251458.1, on the reverse strand, counting down.
TCCCGCCACACAGCCGCAGCCGAATCGATGCGCCCGCGTTTGAACAGCACGCGGCCAAAGTCGAACTTCGCACGCGCAAACATGGGATCGATGGCGAGTTGCCGTTCGTACGCGGCCCCGCTTTCGGCGAGTTGATCTCCGCGCTCCAGCACGCGGCCGAGAGCGTAGTGGAAATAGGGATGATCCGGGCGTTGTGCCACCGCCGCTTTGAGGCGTTCCAATCCCTCGCCGGACAGAAACCGCGCCAGCGCGACATTGCCCGGTTGCGCGGCTTTTTGAAAGTGTTGGACCGCGCCCTCCCAATCGCGCCGCGCCAGTTTCACAATGCCCATCGCCCGTCGCGCTTCGGGCGAGTCCGGGGCGATCTCAACTGCCTTTCGGGCATGCGCTTCGCCTTGGGCCACGGCGCCTGTTTCGAGCATGAGCACGGCTTTGGCGGTCAGCGCGTACGGATCGCGGGGGGCTTGGTCCAAGACAAATTCCACTGCGCCCTGGGCTTCGCGCACCGCGACCGTATCGGGCGATGGCAGGCGTTCGCCAAAGGTCTTGTCCACGCGCTTTTTGAGCGTTTTCCCCAGCCCGATAGCCCGCAGAACGGACAGCCCGATGTGCGGATCGGCCACGCCCATCGCCGGCGCGATGTAACCCTGGGCAAAACGCGGCAGGCGTTCGAGAAAATGCCCATACGCAAAAACAGCGCGTTCCCCCGCACCGAGTGCCGCGTATTGCTCGGCGATTTCGGCCGTTGAAAAGCGCGTTAGGAGTTTCGCCATTATCGGCATCTCGGGCAATGGGGACGGATTGCGCGACGGGATGCGAAATGCGCGTTGTGTGTGCGCGACCTGTTCGCCCGCTCGGGCCTCCACGCGCAGCGCGTATTCCCCGGGCGGCAAGGCGCGCAATGGGATGCCCTCTGTGAATTTGGCATTTTCTCGGTACGCGGGGTATTCGCGCTCGTGGTCGAATACGCGATGCCCGAATCGGTCGAGGATCTGAAACCGCACGCGGTGGGCGAGTCGCCCGATTTCGTAGAGTTCGGCGTAGTAGCGCAAGACGTCCGAAAATTCGCGGGCGGGCGCGGGCAAGAGAACGCGGCCCGCCTTGCGAAACGATTCGAATGGCTCGCCGGGCGGGTCGATCTCGCGCACGAAAAACAGATCGCTCAACGCGAGTTGCCCGGGTTTGTATTCGCGCACCGCAATGGGAAATACCGCGCGCCCCTGGCGGTTGTTGCCGGCGGTGACCTCGAGCGCGGCGCGATACGCGCCCGGGGGAACGCGAAACCGCGCGATGTCGCAGATTTCGCCCGGTTCATCGCCGGACACAACGCGCTCGCCCGCGATCTTTTTCACCGCATTGCCCCGTTCATCGAACACTTCAAGCCGCGGGACATACCGCGCGACCAAGAGGCTATCGCCTCGGGATTGGTATGCGAGATGCGATGCGGGGAAACAGACGACGACCTCTTGATAGGGGCCCTCGCCGTCGCGAAAGCGACAGACATCAACCGCGAGCGCGAGATCGCCTTCGACCCTCACCTGTTCGGCATACGCGGGGGGAGGCAGGGATGGGGTTAGCCACAAAAGGCACAAAAGGCACAAAAGGCACAAAAGGCACGAGCGGGGTACAACTGGCGATAGCCAGTTCCAAAGCCACGAGCGGAGTACAACGGGCGATAGCCAGTTCCAAAGGCGATCCGCGTTTGTAGGGGCGATGCCCCCGTGCTCGCCAGATACGAGACGCGAAAGAGTCACCCGACACCTCCCTTTGCGATTTCGGATAACCGGTCGCGGTGGGCCACCACTTTGGCGAATGCGTGGGCGATTTGTTCCACCCATTCGGCACTCGGCGCGACTGGCGTGGCGAGCCAAAAACTGGTCGCTTGCAATGCCTCGCTCACCGGCAGATCGCATCGGGGCCGCCGCGCATCGGGGGGCAAATCGCCCCATGGCCCGCCCAAGCCCTCAAACGAGAAATCGAGAAAGAGCGGCTCCAAGTGCATCGCGCTGTATCCCCAAGCGGTGGTCTCGCTGATAGAAACCCCCTCGGCGACGAGGGCTTTGACGATGACCGAGAGCGGCGCGCCAAACGCGTCGGGATCCACCGTCCCCGAGTAGAGTAGCATGCCGCCTCGCGTGGCCTTGGGGTACGTCTGTTGCGGCATCACGCCCGGGATGGGGGCGAGCAGGGCGTCCATGCGATGGAACCACGCCAACCTCTTTTCGTTGAGCATGGGCAGGCGTTCCAACTGCGCGCGCGCCATCGCAATGCCCAAGGGATTTGCGCGGTACTTGACGCCTAGTCCCATGTTGCGAAGGGCCCGGAACCGGTCGGTTTGCCACAGTGCGTCGCACCTGCCGCTTTGTCCCAAGGCGAGCATGCGGTCGTAGAGGTCGTCGTCATTTGTGGTCGCAACGCCCGCTTCCAAGCCGGACACGGGTTTTTTCTCCTGCATGCTAAAGCAACCGATGTGCCCGAGGTTGCCGACCATTTTGTTCTCCCACATCGCCCCGTGCGCGTGGGACGCATCTTCGATCAGGGCGATGTCCGTGCCCGCGACGATCGCCAAAAACGCATCCATATCCGCCGGGTTGCCGTAGAGGTGCGTCACGACGATCGCACAGGTGCGCGGCGTGATCCGCTTTTTGACATCTTCGGGATCCGCGCAAAAGGTCTGCGGATCGATCTCGCAGAACACGGGCGTGGCATTGCAGTGCAAAATGGGCGTGATGGTCGCATGCCATGTCGCCGTGGGCACGATCACCTCTTTGCCCGCACGCGCACCCACGGCGAACATCGCCGAGTGCAGGGCCGCCGTGCCATTGCACATGCAAAGCGCGTGTTTGCTGCCCACAAATTTCCGATACGCTTCGTCGAACAGGTCGAGTTGGGCATACGCGCTGCCCGGCGCGTCCAGCACTTGGTCGACGTATCGCCTCTCCAAGTCGCTCACCTCTCGCCACGAATCATCCATCGAAGCGGTGATGGCTTTGGGGCCCCCATCCATTGCCAGATCGGACATTTTATCGCTCCTATCACGGGAATCGGCAGAACGGCGAATGCAAAAAAATTCGTCTTGATAAAATGGAATATTCCTATATATTTTCGCGCATAAGTTTTCGCAAATCAATGTTAAACAGAGGGGTGTCATGATGAAAAAAACGATGTCTATGGTCCATCGCATTCCACTAACCAAAGCCCGCGTCAATTTGGGGCAAATCGCACGCCGGGCGCACCTCAACAATGAGTGTTTCATTCTGGAAAAAAACGGCATTCCCATTGCCGGCATTGTCGATATAGATGATCTGGAAGACTGGTTGGAACTCCAAGATCCCGAAATACAAGAGCAGATCGCAGAGGGATATCGAGAATATCGCCAAGGCAAGACCAAACCTTTGGATGATTTTTTAGCTGAACTGCACGCCGCCAATAAAAAAAAATAAACGCAAAATCGTAGGTTCTATCTGCAATGCCGCAACCATTTCTCATTCACGCCTCATCTCGTTTTCAGCGCGATGTCCGAAGACGCATCAAACAACATCCTAAACTGCTAACAGCACTTGAGGAGTTGCGTGTTATTCTCAGTGAGGATCCCCACAATCGCACGCAGCAATACCCCATCAAAAAACTCAGAAATATAAAGCCGGGAGAAGGTCAGTGGCGCATTCGGCATGGCGACTATCGCCTTCGTTACGATATATTTGACGGGGAAGTTGTGCTCTACTCTTTTCGCCATCGCCGAGAAGCGTATTGACCGAGTTCACACGTTTGGTTTTTAGACCAAAAAACGGGACTGGATCATTTTCCAGTCCCGTTTGTTTTTTGCCTCTGCAAAACGCGAGATCACTCGGCCATTGCTTCAGCAATATGCCCCTCGATTTTGCCGACCATCTCTTCGGCGGAATTTTTCCGCGTCAGGGTTTCCAGCAGGGCCTTGTCGCTGGGGTCGATGAGCAACACCAAGCCCGTCTTGTTGTTGGCCTTGAGGTGGTCTTCGATGCCGAGGGCAGCGGCCAGCAACCGGGCTTGGGCCGTGCGGGCCTCATCGGTCACGTCCAATTCCAAGAAGAGAACGGACTCTGCGGCCAGGGTTTCGCGGACTTCCTCGAGCACGGGCGCCAGGGCCTTGCAGGATCCGCACCAGTCCGCATGCACCTTGACCACGTACAGGGCGGGACTGCCTTCGCCGTCCACTTGGACCGTGCCGGCCAGAGCGGGGGACGCCATCAGCAAAAGGGCGAACAACACACATCGCGTCTGCATAATTACTCCTTGCAAAAAGATGAACACCGCCGCGCTTTGCGGCGGTAGTGCTTTTAACTATCCGCGTGCCGTTTGGTTCCCGTGCCTCCAGCGATGCAATCCTAAAATTCCACTTCTCATTTCTACTCTTGCATCCAACTACACAACAAAATGAATTAATCGATACAAATGGGATTGACTACTCTGTAAATTAAATAATTATGAATTTCAATTTTTCAAGAGCGTGACGGACGGAATGCCGTACATCAAAGAAGCCATCGTCCAACATGCCATCTCAAAAGCCCATCAACGAAAGCCATCGGGCACAGCGCGCAAGTCCGTCTCGCAACCAACATCCATTATGCAACCCACCTTGCAGGCCAACGCATGTCGTGCGATTACAAAAGCGCTTTGCGCTGTGCAAGCCCCTCGGCGCATGAGAGCGGCATTTTTGAACTGCTCGGGCAGTTGTACCCCGCTCGCTTACTTTTTTTTGCTGTTGAAAAAAAGTAAGTCGCCGAAGGCATCGGAGGCAACCCACGATGTTTTAGGACCAAAGTTGTTAGAAAAGTGAGCAATGTCGGTGCAGATTTGTGAGTATCAAAATTGAGGATAACTTAATTTACAGAGTACTGACGGCCCCTACGCGGGCCTCAAAACCTTGTACTGATCGCCATTGCCGCGCGGCACGGTCGCTTCCTGATACGAGACGATGAACGCCCGTCGCACGCGGTCTGTCCGATTGCCTTTGGAATGGTGCCACAAACGCGCGTGGAACAGCAACAAGTCCCCTGCCTTTACGGGACGGGGAATCGCGTCGTCGAACATCAGATCGGCCGGCCCCATACACTTTGGGCACTGCCCGCCAAAAGGCCCGTGGGTGACCACGCCGCCCTTGTGGCTGTGCGGTACCACCCACAAACACCCATTTGACTCATCCGCGTCCTGCAACGGGATCCAGGTGGACATGCGCGTTTTGCTCAAGGCGCGCGTGTTGTAATACGCATCGTCCTGATGCCAGTGGCAGATGTCGTTGGAATGCGGCACTTTTGCCGTCAACTTCGCCGAGTAAATCGAAATCCCGGGTGTGACGATATCCTCGATCAACGCCAACACGCGCTCGTCCCGCGCAAAGCGACGGGTCACTTCAGAGCGCAGGCCCAACTGCATGAGCCATCCCTTGTTGCGCCCGGTATCCGGTTGCGCCTCCTGAATCCGGTCGATCTCGCGGTCGATCTCCGCCAGTTCCGCCAGTGGAAAAACATCGGGCACAACGAGGTACCCCTGCTGATCATAGACCGCCAACTCATCGGCGCTGAGCTTTCGCATGTGCGCTTTGATCGTCGCCATAAAATAAACTCCCCTCTGTGATGCGCTTCGATCTCTTCTGTGCGTGCCCGTTCTTACGCCCCAAGGGATTTGGTACCCTCTCCCCCCTGAACGCGGATGGATTTTGCGAGAGGTGATAGGACGTTTTTTTTCATCGTTCAAAGCCGTTAAAACAGCCCTTGCGATCATCTATCGAGAAAGCCATGCTCCTCTTGTTCTAAAGGCGACTCGCCTTGCCAATCGCGGATCGCCGACCGCCTTACACCGCATACGCGATGGATCCATCCGCTCGCAAGGGGGTCTGGACTTTGGTCAAGGGCGCGAAGGGCGTATCCGGGATTTTGGCGTCGTCGAGTTCAACGCCGATGCCGGGGGCTTCGGGAAGGGGAATATATCCGCCCTCGCGTTTGTGCGCGCATTTATAGACCGCGTTGTGCTCGCGCTCGTCGTTTTTGGAATATTCCTGCGTGATGAAGTTGGGAATGCTGGCGTCGAGGTGAACCGATGCGGCGGTGCCCAAGGGGCTGAGGAAATTGTGCGTGACCACCGCGCAGTGGTGGGATTCCGCGATGGCGGCGATTTTTTTGCAGTGGGTCAGGCCGCCTGCCAACGCCACGTCCGGGCGCACGTACTGCGGGCCGCCGCGCTCCAAGAGTTCCCGAAATTCCCATATCGTGGTGAACCGCTCGCCATTGCCCAAGGGAACGGGCATGCGTTTGGCGATGTCCGCCTGAGTGGTGATGGTGTCGATCTGAATGGGGTCTTCCATGAAGTAGAGGTGATAGGGCGTCAAAGCGGTGCCCAACGCGACGGCGACCATCGGGGTGAGTTTGCGGTGGACTTCCACGATGAGATCCACATCGGGGCCGGCGCCTTCGCGGGCCGCGGCGACAATGTCGACGGCGTTTTGGATGAGGCGCGCCTGCGCTCGGTTTTGATACCCGCCCGCGAGCGGATCGAATTTGATCGCGGTAAAACCCTCGGCAACCGCGGCTTTGGCATTGTCGTACATCGCTTCCGGCGTGGGGCCGCCAGCGAGCAAGTGCAGGCGGATTTTGTCCCGGCAGTTGCCGCCGAGCAATTCCCAGACGGGCACTTGAAAGTGCTTGGCTTTGATGTCGTAGAGGGCGATGTCGATGGCGCTGACCGCGCCGCAAAGCATTGTCCCGCGAAAGGGCGCCATGCGGTAGAGGTGCTGCCAGTGGTGTTCGATACGCATCGGATTTTGTCCGATGAGGTATTTTTTGAAAACGGCGATCACGCGCTCGACCGCTTCGGGATAGCCCCAACAAGCCGAGGTGCCGATGCCGGAAATGCCGCTGTCTGTGGTGAGACGCACGACAGAGCTGTTGCCGAGGAGGAAGTGTTCGAGTCGGTCGATTTTCATGGTCGGTCTCCAAAGGTGCAAAAGGTTGTGGGTTTGCCCGTGCGTTGGAATGCGTATATTACGAGATGACGTCGCGATGAGCAACCAAATACGAGGAGGGCGAGATGCCGAATTTGCGGTTTGCAGCAAAAAGGGAACGGCGGGTGGCGCTGATCACCGGCGGCGCGCGGGGCATTGGCGGGGCAACGGCCCTGCGAATCGCAGCGGAAGGGCGCGATGTGGTTATCGCCGATGTGTTGGCAGATGAAGGCGCAAAGACGGTTGCAAAAATTGAAGCGTTGGGACAGCGCGCCCTGTTCGTCGAGACCGATGTGACGGATGAGGCCGCGGTTCAAGCCTGCGTGGCACAAACGGTGGAGGCGTTTGGCCGGTTGGATATTTTGGTGTGTTGCGCCGGCATTTTGGGCTGGGAGAAGCCGTTTTTTGAGCAATCCGTGGCGCAATTTGACCGGGTGATGCGGATCAATGTGTACGGGGTGTATCACTTTCATCAAGCCGCGATTCCCCACATGCTCAACCGGGGATGGGGACGCTGCGCGACCATCACATCGGGCGCGCGCAATGGCAGCCCGAATCAAGTGCCGTATTCCGTGTCCAAAGGCGCGGTGTATTCCTTCATCGGCGCGTTGGGCAATGCCTATTGCAAGGATGGGGTGTTCGTCAATGGCGTGGAACCCGGGCGCGCGTTGACGGAAATGGTCGTACCGCGTTTTTCGCCCGAGTACATCGCCAATCCCCCCGGTCAGGCGATGGGGCGATACTCCGATCCAGAAGAGGTCGCCGAGGTGATCGAATTTTTGTGTTCCGAACGCAATACCTATACGTCGGGGTCCGTGTGGAGTGTGAAGGGCGGGCGGGGATAGGAACAGCGAGAATCCGCGAAGGATGCCGAATCTACCAGCGCCGTTTTCTTTTTTGTGACCGAAGCTAGTACTCTGAAAATTAAATAATTTGGGATTTCAATCTTTTTCAAGGAGGTGCTCTCAGGCCCAAACAACACGTCCAACTCACCCCCGAAGACCGGGACACGTTGACCGCGTTGACCACCCAAGGCGATTAAGCCTGCGTGGCGTCTCGACAACGTGGTGTGATCCGGCACCGCTAAATCCACGCCCATCAGTTCCAAAATGGAACTGAGAAAGCCCTCGGTCTGGCGCAAGGGCAAGTGAAAAAGCAAGCGCATCATCAACGCCGTTTGAATCGCCAACGCAGAATAGGTGTACGAGGCGCCGCGCCGGGTCGGCCCTTGATAGTACCACGCATGGAGCGCTTGCGGGGAAAGCCACATCGTCAGACCATAGAAATCGTCTCGCAGAAAGGAGGAGTGCATTCTGAGGGCCGTTTTGAAAGCCCTTTGAACCGGGTGCCAGATACGCGATGTGTGACTTTGGCAACAGTGGTCAGTTGGATCGGGTAAAATACTGCCAATCAAAAAAGCCGACGTTTGCGCGTCGGCTTTTGTATTTTAATGCAACCACTGATGAACGCATGGGAACACGGGACGGTGTACAACTGCAACGTTTTAGAAAAGCGAGCCCCGTCGGTGCGGATGGGTTGGGACCTAAAAATGATCATGGCCTGCGACTTCACTACGCGGCAAAGTTGAGCATCTCGATGATGATGCCGCGCTCCCATTGCTCTTGTGCTCGGAGGAAAAGTGCTTCGTTCACCGATGCGGAAATGTATTCTTCGCCACAGTTGTCACAGATTTGTGCAGGTACTTTTTTGAAGACGATCGTTGTCTGCCCGCGTTCCAAGACAACCGTGGCGTATCCCTCTGCGGTAATCCCATGGCGACAAATCGCGCATTTCATGTTCTCCTCCGCGAAAAATTGAGGAGCTCGACGATGCTTGCCGTCGGTCGCTGCCAAATGTAAGCAGGCGAACGGGCATTGTCAATTATGGCTTGCAACGGCCCGTTCTTTGTCTTTTATTCAGGGCGGTTGACATACATTGCGGACACAGGACAGGAGCGATTGTGAAACGCATTATCTCATTCCTTCTCATTTTGACCTGCGGCGCGTTCTCCGCCGAGGCCAACACATCGGCGCGCAAGGTCGGGTTTGTGCTACTGCGCGAGGGCGTGGGCGCGCGGGCCGCTGCGATGGGCGAGGCTCAAACCGCTGTGGTGGGCGATCAGACCGCGGCGTTTTGGAATCCGGCAGGCGTCGCGGCCATGCGGGGCAAACACTTTGTTTTGGCGCACCACCGCTCGTTTCAGGGGATCAACCAGGGCTATGGCGGATGGGCCTACGGCAATGGCAAACGCGGGATCGCGCTGAGTTTGGGCGTCTATGGGACAGGGGGATTGGAAGCGCGGCGAGAACCGACCGCAACGCCTGCGGGGGTGTTTGCCGTCTATGACCTCCATGCGGGGCTGTCTTACGCACAAAAAATAGGGCGGCGAATCCACCTGGGATTTTCGGTTCGGGCGTTGCACGAGAACATCGGCCCGGAAAGCGCGTCCGGAATGAGCGCGGATATGGGCGCGTTGTATCGCCTGTCCGAACACTGGGCGCTCGGCGCGGCGTATCGAAATTTGGGCCGCATGGCGCGATTGGACCGCGAGCGCGTCCCCTTGCCCCGAGTGTTTCGCATGGGCGTTGCGTGGTCTTGGCGAACGTGGGTCGCATCCGCCGATTTTCGCCTGCCAGCGATGGGCAACCGCGGGGCGCATCTCGGCGTCGAGTACGGGATTGTGGACAAGCTGTTTTTGCGCGGTGGCCTGCAAACCGGGCGCGACACGCGCACCCTGTCGTTTGGCGTGGGTATCGTGCGGCGCGCATGGCACGTGGATTACGCCTTTGTGCCCGCATCCCACGGCTTGGGCAACGCGCATCGCATCGCGGTGGGGATGAGGTGAAAGGCGGGGAGACGGGAGACGGGAGACGGGAGAGGCGAAAGGCGAAAGGCGAAAGGCGAAAGGTGAAAGGCGGGGAGACGGGAGACGGGAGACGGGAGAGGGGAAAGGCGAAAGGCGGGAGACGGGAGAAGCAATCGCAACCGTAGGGACAGGCCCCCGTGCCTGTCCGAAGATACAAGGTGAAAGGCGGGGAGACGGGAGAGGGGAGACGGGAGAGGGAAGACGTAAGAGCTGACGATTATTTGTTGACAACTGACAACTCGAGGTTCAAATGGATACTTTTGACTTCAATGGGACATCCCTCGCCGGGGCGGGGTTTCGAGATGCGGAACGCGCGGTGCAAAATCTCGAGGGTTTGACGGACCCGAGCGTTTATGGGCAACTGCCAGATGGATTTTTGCAGGCATTGACCGCCGCGCCGGATCCGGATCTGGCGCTGAACAATTTCGATCGCGTGGCGCGGGCCATGTTTCGGCGCGAAGATTTTGCGCGCCAACTCGACGCGAATGCCGAGTTGTGCCGCATGCTGGCGTACGCGCTCGGCAGCAGTTCGTTTATGTCCGATGTTTTGGTGCGCGATTCCGAAACTTTTTTTTCGTTGGCGCAACATCCCGATCGACTTGCGGGATCTTCCGATAAAAAGCAATTGCTCGCGTCATTTGATCGGGATGCCGATGCAGAGGATACGCGCGATGGCAAGCTCAACGCGGTTCGGCGTGCGGCGCGGCGCGAGCTGTTGCGAATCGGCATAGGCGATTTGGCGGGCAATCGCGCCATCCAGTACGTGGCGGCCGATTTGTCGATCTTGGCGGATGTGTGTTTGCAAAAGTTGATCGACATTTTGTTGCCCGATTTGCAAGCGCGCTACGGGATGCCCCGAGACGCGAAGGGACAACCCGTGGAGTTTGCGATCATCGGGTTGGGCAAATTGGGGGGGATGGAGCTCAATTTCAGTTCGGACATCGACTTGATGTTCGCGTACGGCGCAGGGGGAAATACCGATGGGGAAAGGGCCACGACCAATCAGGAATTTTTCACTCGATTGGGCGAGCAAATCGTGCGCGCCGCAACGGAAGTGACCTACGAGGGGTTTTTGTACCGCACGGACATGCGCTTGCGCCCGGATGGCGCGGCAGGCGCGCTGGTGATGCCCCTCAGCGGATACGAGAGCTATTACATGCTGCGGGGCGAGTTGTGGGAGCGGCAGATGCTGATCAAAGCGCGGTGTTGCGCCGGGTCGAGCCGCCTGGGCGATCGGTTTTTGGACATGGTAGAACCCTTTGTTTTTCCGCGCCATTTCGACATGAGCCCGGCGACCGAGATCAACCGCATCAAAGGGCGCATCGAAGAGGGCATCGGGCGAAAGGGCCAGCGCGAAACGCATCTGAAATTGCGTTCGGGCGGCATTCGGGACATCGAATTTATCGTGCAGTGCCTGCAACTGCTCGTGGGGCGCGTGCATGAAAATGCGCGTTCGGACAACACGCTCGAGGCCATTCGGCAGTTGCAAGGGGTGTCTGCCCTGTCGGACGAAGAAGCCGATAAGTTGAGAAATGCCTATATCTTTTTCAGGCGTTTGGAACACCGCTTGCAAATGATGCACAACCGCAGCGATTATTCCCTGCCCGAAACCGAGGACGAACAACACGTCATGGCGCGCACGATGGACATGGCGTCTGCCCAGGCGTATCGCGATACGCTGGCCGATCATTCAAAGGACGTCCAAGAGGTATATACCGGCGTCTTTACCGAGGCGCAAGAAAGCGAGGGCCGCTCTATCGGCGCGTTGGTCAACATGGAGGTCGGCGATGCCGAGGCCATCGGCCTGTTAAAAGAGATCGGCTTTGATCGCCCGACAGAAGCGCATCGCAATCTCATCTATTTGGCTTATGGGCACGTGCCGCGGATCATGGGCACACAGGCGCGGCAGAGTTTTACGGAATTGGCGCCCGCATTGATGCAGGCGCTCCAGGATTCGCCCGACCCGGATCAGGGGTTGAAAAACTTGGAAAGCCTGGTATCTGCGTATGGCGCGGGCGATATGTTTTTCCGCATTTTGACCACCCACAGCGGCTTTCGCAAGTTGGTGCTGTCTCTGTGCGTGGGCAGTCAATTTTTGGTGCAGGTGATCACGCGCAACCCCGGCTTGCTCGATTGGCTGGTTCGTCCCGAGGTTTTGTATTTCGATCCCGAAGCCGAGGTGCTACACTTGAGCCCGGGCATTGACGCGATCCGCGAGCAACTCCGCGAGCAACTCGAGCGGTATGGCGACACCCCCGAATTGGTCGGCGCGTTGAACGCGGTCAAAAACCGCGAGTTGCTGCGCTTTGGCACGCGCAATTTGGTGGATTTGACCGACACGTTTGAAACATTTGAAGCCCTGACCATGTTGGCCGATGCCGTCGTGCAGGTGGTCTATGAGGTGGTGCATGCGCGCTTGGTGGCAAAGCGAGGCGTGCCGCGCAATCGGCAGGGCGAAGAGGTCGGGTTCGTGGTGTTGGGCTTGGGCAAGATGGGCGGCGGCGAATTGAGCTTTGGCTCGGATTTGGATATCGTCTTTGTCTATGGCGAAGACGGCGAAACAGACGGCGCGAGGCCGCAGGGAAATCTGCAATTTTTCATCGACTTGTCGCAGCAGATGATCGCGATGCTCGGGCAAAACACCCCGCAGGGCAAGCTCTATCCGGTGGATGCGCGGTTGCGGCCCGAAGGCTCGGGCGCGCTCTTGGCGCTGTCCTTAGAGGCGTATGGCAAGTATTTGGACACGCGCGCATCTACGTGGGAACGCCTCGCGCTTTCCCGCAGTCGGGCCGTCGCAGGCGATCCGGCTTTGGGCGAGAAGCTGATGAATTTGTTCGAGCCGTTCGTCGCGGGCGCCGGGTTTTCAGATGCCGAAGTCGCCACCATGCTGGATATTCGCAAAAAAATGGAACGCAAAGACGGCCCGAAAACCGGCAAGACGTCAAGCATCAAAACGGACCCGGGCGGGATCGTGGATATCGAGTTCATCGCCCAAATTCTGCAGTTGCGACACGCCAAAGACCATCCTCAATTACGCAGCGCCAACACCCTCGACGCGCTTTGGCGATTGGTCGGCGCCGGGTTTTTGGAGGCCGAAGACGCACGCGATCTCCAGCAGGCGTTTGTGTTTTTGCGTACCGTCGAAAAAGTGATCCGACGCCAAGACGAACAAGCGCGCACCCGCCTGCCCAGCGAAGACCGCGCCCTGACCGCATTGGCGCGCGCCATGGGATTTGAAACTGCCGACGAGTTCAACGATGCCCTAAAACGAGAAATGACCCAAACGCGGGCGATTTTCGACCGGGTGATAACGAATGAGGCGTAAGCCGCGAGCGGGAAACCAAAGAACGACCTAACTGCAAATCCCCAAAACCCGAAAGTCCCGATCCGTGACCCAGATACTCTTCATTGCCGGCGGCGGTGCTGTGGGCGCCGTGTTGCGCTATGGCATGTCCATGGGCATCCACAGCTCGTTTGGCCGCGGCTTTCCCTATGGCACGCTCGCGGTGAACATCATCGGATCGATTCTCATGGGGCTGTTTTACGTCGCCCTGTCTGAACGTCTCTGCGGCGATGCGTGGCGCGCTGGCTCGACGATCGGGTTGCTGGGCGCGTTCACGACTTTTTCGACCTTTTCTTTTGAAACCCTGAACTTGCTGGAATCGGGCGACCACGTTCTGGCCGCCGCGAATGTCATTTTGAGCGTCGCCCTTTGCATCGCGGGATGCTGGCTGGGCATGGTGCTCGGCAGAATGATCTAGTTATTTCATCTCGGCGTGCAACAACTTGCGAAAGGTTTGATCGTCCACACCGCAGTTAAGAGGAGGAGTCCCATGATTCAACGCATTGTCGCCATCGGCATCATTTACATCGGCATTACGGTCGCCTGGATGATTTTGGGCGCGACCGTCCAATTTCGCACGGAGACGCAAGACGACAAGCTCAAAAGTGCCGTGAGTTCACTTTGGGGAGTGCCACAGCGGCAACAGGCGCCGCGAAGCTATTGGTTGGAGCGCGTGACCCAGACCGAGACCGGCGCCCTGGGGGCAGAGGCCAGCGCCATGGGCAATCCCGCGTCGCGCATGGTGGAGGAAAGACGCTATCTGAACCTGAAGGGCAGTCGCATCGAAGTCGATTTGTCTATGGAGCATCGGCGCAAGGGCTTGCTGTGGTACGCGGTCTATCAAGTCCAATTCGATGCCGCGTACACCGTCGCCAACACCACGGATCAAAGCCGGACCGTGTACTTCGATTTGGAACTGCCCGCGCCGCGCGCCGTGTACGACGCGTTCACCTTGCGCGTAGGGGATCGGGCCATCGGCGATTTGCCGATCCGCGATGGGCGTCTCGTCCAAGCCATCGAGTTGCAGCCAGGGGAAGAACGCCCGATCGCCGTGTCCTATCGCTCGCAGGGCATGGATCAATGGCGGTACAGCTTTGGTCACCACGTCAACCAAGTGTCGGATTTCGAGTTGGTGATGCACACGGGCTTTGCGGACATCGACTTTCCGCAAGAGAGCATGTCCCCCACGACCAAGACGCAAAATGGGGATGCGTGGACCCTGACGTGGCGGTACGACCATCTCCTCACAGGCGTGGATTTGGGGATGATCATGCCCGCGCGCCTCAACCCCGGCCCTTGGGTCAGCCAAGTCGTTTTCGCCGCGCCCATCTCCCTTTTCCTCTTCTTCTTTCTGCTCTTTATCTTTGGCACGGTGCGCGGCCTCAATCTGCATCCGATGCACTACTTCTTTTTAGCCGCCGCGTTTTTCAGTTTTCACCTGTTGCTGGCCTATTTGGTGGATCACATGCTCATCCACTACGCTTTTGTCTTGGGGGCGGCAGTCTCGGTTTTCCTCGTCATCTCGTACATGCGCCTCATTTTGGGCACGCGCTTGGCCTTTGTCGAAATTGGCTTGGGGCAGTTCATCTACCTCGTGCTGTTCTCCTACACCTTTTTCTTCGAAGGCTACACCGGCTTGACCATCACCTTGCTGGGCATCGCCACCCTGTTCGCCGCCATGCAATTCACCGCCCGCGTGGATTGGAATGCGGTGTTCGAAAAGAAAGTGGCCGATGGTCAGTAGCCAATGGGGTCTTTCGCTTGTGATGGAGCGCGAAATGACGTACCATTATGCCCCCTAACGCCAGCCACATTTCATTTTTGGACGCCTTTCAATGACCGAGTATCTCTTTCATTCTTCTGGCCTGTGGATCGCCTTTAAGCGCGAGGAGTATGTCTTTGACATCGAAGGCAACTGGATCGGTTGGACGCCCTGGAACGATGGAGAGGTCGTCGACCCTGATGGCGAGTACCTCGGCACCATCACGCAAAACAACCGCCTGTATCGGTTCAGCAACCGGCCTTACAGAGGCTATCCGGGCTATCCGGGCTATCCGGGCTATCCGGGCTATCCGGGCTATCCGGGCTATCCGGGCTATTCGCCATTGCCGATATTTGCCGAAGATATCGAAGAACTGGAAACCTTTTGATGCCATCGCACTTTCATCACTATCCCGCCGAGCCAAAATGTCCTCAGTGTCGGAATGCCTATACCCTCCTTTGCAAGATGCACGACACGTCGAGTTCCTTTCTCGAAATTTTCAACGCGAAGACGAGCAGTGCCGAAGAAGTCCCCACTGATGAAGACCAAGACCTTCTCCGAGCCATGCTCACATTCGCTTGTGCGGGTCTGGATTTTCTGGTCAAGCAACTGATAAGGGATGCTTTGCCCGATGTGATCAACTGCAATGAAGGCGCGGAGCAAAGGTTCCGTGCGGATATCGAGCGGCGAATCCGCAGAGGAGAGGATATTGACGCCAAGTTTTTCGCCGACGTCCTCACTCAGACAAACCCACGGGATCGACTTATTGAGATTCTGGTCGACGATCTCACCTCGCAGAGCTTGCAGTCGAAAGATCAACTGCTGAGCGCAGGCTCGTTTTTCGATATCAAGTCCGAGTCAATTACAGGCGATCCAAACCGCTTAGATCGGATATTCACGGTACGCAATCAGATCGTCCACGAGATGGATATCGATTTCTCACAGAGCGATAGAAATAGACGCAGGCGAACCAAAGAGGAAATGGTCGAGGATGCAACCGAGATCCTCAGAATATCAGAAATCTTCTTGGCAGAGGTAGATCGCAAACTTCTCCCCAGTAACGGTCCTCGCAGATAAATTCTGCGAGGGCGCGTTTTATTATGCCTCCACAAAAAAGGAATCGGCACCATGAGTATTTCAGTCGAGAAAATCGACCTCAATATTTTGAACATGCACACGCGGTTTCCGTTTAAGTACGGGATCGCATCGCTGGTGGCATTGCCCCATTTGTTCGTGCGGGCGCGGGTCAATGTCGATGGCGCGAGGGAAATTGGCTTGGCCGCAGACGGCTTGCCGCCCAAGTGGTTCACGAAAAATCCAGACGCGCCCTTTGAGGACGATCTGGACGAAATGGTGACCGTGATACAACGGGCATGCGATTTCGCGCTGCAAACCGAGGGCGTGGATTCGGCGTTCGATTTTTGGCAAAAGGTCTATGCCAAACAGCGGGCGTGGGCAAATGCGACGGCATATCCCCCGCTGTTGTGGGCGTTTGGGGTCAGCATGGTCGAGCGGGCCGTGATCGATGCGTTTTGTCGGGCCAAAGGGATGGCATTTGCATGGGCCGTGCGGGAAAACGCGCTGGGCATTCGCTTGGGCGATATACACGCCGAGTTGGCGGGATACGCGCCTGGGGAATTGCTGGCGCCATCGGCGCGGCGGTCGATCACCGTGCGACACACCGTAGGGCTGGCCGATCCGCTAACCGATGCCGACATCGCAGACGCGGATCGCGTGGATGATGGCCTGCCCCAATCGCTGGCCGCGAATATCGAGGCGTATCGGTTGACGCATTTGAAAATCAAGTTGTGCGGGGATGCGAGGCAGGATTTGGATCGGCTCCGGCAAATCGCGGGGCTGATGGGCGATCGATGCGCGTTCACGCTCGATGGCAACGAGCAGTACACCGAAGTCGAACCGTTTAGAAATTTGTGGGAGACCATCCGAGGCGACGCGGGGTTGTCGCGCTTTCTCAACGGCTTGCTCTTTGTGGAGCAACCGCTACACCGCGACAGGGCGTTGAGTTCAGAGGTCAAATTGATGGATTGGACGGATCGCCCGCCGATGATCATCGACGAGTCCGATGGCGCGCTCGACAGCGCGACTCGGGCATTGGATTGCGGGTACGCGGGTACGAGCCACAAAAATTGCAAGGGCGTTTTTAAGGGGATCGCCAATGCGTGCTTGATGGCGCACAGGCGAAGACGCGATCCCTCGGGGACCTATATTTTGAGCAGCGAGGACCTCGCCAATGTGGGCCCGGTCGCGCTGTTGCAAGACCTCGCCGCGCTGGCCGTTCTGGGTGTGGATCACTCCGAGCGCAATGGGCATCACTATTTCGCGGGCTTGGGGATGTATCCCGAAGCGGTTCAAAGCCAAGTGCTGACGCGCCACGCCTCGTTGTATCGCCGACACGCGCAGGGATTTCCGGTGTTGGATGTCCGCGATGGCGCGTTGAACTTAGAGAGTGTGATCGACGCGCCGTTTGGCTATGGCTTCGATCTCGATACGCTCCAATTTACCCCCCTCGCGGATTGGATGGCGGCGTCACTAGGGTAAGACGGGAGACGGGAGACGGGAGACGGGAGACGGAAGAGGCGAGAGGCGAGAGTGGGGCAGAGGGCGTGGGTAACTCGTCTGAATCGCGGATTACACAGATTAGCGGATTGAAAGGCGGATGAAAAGCGAGAGTAGGGCAAAGGGCAGAGAGACGGATTAAAAACGAGAGCGGGATAGCGGGCAATCCCATCATCCCTTATCCCATCCGTTGTAGGGACAGGCCCTCGTGCCTGTCCTCAGTCCGTGGTCAGTAGGCGAGAGGGAAGACGGGAGACGGGAGAGGCAAGACGCGGACGCGAGAGGTAGGTAATCGCCATCAGCCGTAGGGACAGGCCCCCGTGCCTGTCCTCAGTCCGTAGGCGAGAGGCGAGACGCAAGGGCTGTCAGGGGTTTAAAAATAACTTCTAAGATCATGTGATTTCCAACATGCGTTCCACGGCTTTTAAGGCGCGGATGCGGATGTCTTCGGGCACTTCGATGATTTGCTCGTCGTTGAGCAGGGCATTGCGCGTGTCTTCAAGGGTGATTTCGTTCATGTGCGGACAGCGGATGCTGCACAGGCCCACCATCTCCTTGTCTGGATTTTCCGCGGCGATGTTGTCGCCCATGCTGCATTCCGTCAACAGCAAGTACCGCTCCGCATCCATTTCGCGCACGTAATCCACCATGCGGGACGTGCTGCCGGAAAAATCGGACGCGGCGACCACTTCCGGGCTGCATTCCGGGTGCGCGAGGACGACGACATCCGGGAATTGCGCGCGCGCGTTTTCAATGTCTCGCACGGTGAATTGCTCGTGGACTTCGCAGCGCCCGTGCCAGCCGATCATTTCGTATTCGAGGCCGGGTTTGGGATTGGCCAAGCCCGTTTTGGTGGGAAAGACAATGCGTTTATCGGTTTCCCGTGCGACATTGGCGGCCAGGTATTCGTCGGGCAAAAAGATAACCGCGTCCGAGTCGAGCGATTCGACGACCTTGTGGGCATTGCCCGACGTGCAGCAAATATCGCTTTCGGCTTTGACATCGGCATAGGTATTGATATACGTGACGATGGGAACGCCCGGGTATCGTTCGCGCAGGTTGCGGACGTCTCGCGCCGTAATGCTCGAGGCCAGCGAACAGCCGGCAACGCGCGCGGGCAAGAGCACGGTTTTGTCCGGATTGAGAATTTTTGCGGTTTCGGCCATGAAGCGCACGCCGCAAAAGACGATGGGATCCGCGTCTGTCTCGGCGGCTTTGCGCGACAATTCGAGCGAATCGCCCACGACATCGGGCACCGAGTGATAAAGCGCGGGTTCCATGTAGTTGTGCCCGAGGATGATCGCCCCGCGCTCTTTTTTCACGGTGTTGATTTCAAAGGCCAGTTCGGCTTTGTAGCGCAATTCGATATCCGGCACGATGCCATCTAACCGCTCGGCCATCTGTCGATAGGTCTCTTCCAAAGTGGTGGCAGTCAGCGCCATAACAGTCAGCTCCTGTTGTCGGTGTGCGTAGATTTGCGTAAAGATATACAAATACGCCCTTGGTCGCAAGGCTTGGGTTATCGGATACGCGGGAGGAAGGGATGAAATTTGTGATTCGCGCAGGTGGCATCGGCACGCGGCTGTGGCCCTTGAGCCGCAAGCACATCCCCAAGCAGTTTCACGCCTTGACCGGCGAGCGCACGATGTTGCAAGAAGCGGTGAACCGCCTGCGGTCGCTCGCGGCGATGGATGATCTGTACATCTCCACGAGCGCGGCGTTGGTGAATCGCGTGCGCGAACAAGTGCCCGAGTTGGCAAAAAAAAATATCATTGTCGAACCGGCGCTTCGCAATACCGGGCCCGCGGTGGGGTTGGAATGCGCCTTATTGGAAGCTCGGTTTCCCGGATGCGCGATAGCGAGTTTGGGTTCGGATCACCACATCGGCGCGCCGAGGGAATTTTGTCGGTTGCTCGAGGTGGCAGAAGACGCGCTTTTAGACCGCGCCGATACCCTGTTCACCCTCGGCGTCAAACCCACGCGGGCAGATACGGGGTTTGGCTATATTCAAAAGGGCGATGCGATCGCCACGGTGAACGACGAGCCGATATACGCGGTGGCGGCATTCGAGGAAAAGCCCGATGCCGAGACCGCGAAGACCTATTGGACGAGCGGTCGCCATTTGTGGAACAGCAACATGTTCGCGTGGAAAGCCAGCGCGATGCTGCAGCTCTTCGCCGAGTTTGAACCCGAGATATACGCCCTCCTCGAACAGATCGCCGCCGCGGTTGGCACCAGACGCGAAGCCGAGGTCATCGCCCGGGCGTATCCGCAGATGAAAAACACCTCGATCGACCACGCGATTCTCGAGCGCGCATCCCGCGTGGCGACCATCGAGGCCGATATCGATTGGTGCGACCTCGGCGCGTGGGATGCGTTGAAAGATGTGTTGCCCGCCGATGCGAATGGCAATATATTGCGCGGCGATGTGCTGCCGCTCAATGTCAAAAACGCGACGGTCTATGGCGGTAACGACAAGGTGATCGCATTGGTCGATGTCGAAAATTTAATCGTGGTTGACGCAGGCGATGCCCTGCTCATTTTGCCCCGCGACCGCTCGCAGCGCGTGAAGGATGTGGTCGCGGCATTGGACGAGCGATACGTGTGACGAAGGGAGATTGCCGTGAAAATTTTGAGGCGTTTTTGTTTTCTGCTCGCGTTCTTCCCATGCGCGGGCAACGCGGCGTTTATCGACGGCGTGAATTTGGGCGGGGGCTTTATGTGGAATGACAGCGTTCGCCTGAAGTTCGAATCCGCAGGCGGGATAACCCTGCACGCCTCTGTGCATCTCGAGCCGCCCGGGCCGTTTATACTGACGCCGTTCTACGATGTGAGTTTTGCGAGTCCCGCGATGCACGTCTTGGGCGCGGGTCTCAATTACGCGATTGGCATGCGCGATTTTGAAGCCCACAAGCTGTTCATCGGCCCCATCATCGGACAGGTGATGTCCGCAGGCGAATCGCAGAGTTTTATCGGCGGGGAATTGGGATACAAATTTCCCATCGGCGAAAAACTCGGCCTGTTCGCCCGAATCAAATACCTCGAAGATCAAAACGACATCGTCAGCGGATTTTCCGGGCACATTGGGGCGACGTTCAAACTCTTCCCGTGAAACGCTCAGGAGCAAGTCGTGAAACGCTACGTAATCGCAATGCTGATCCTGACTGCCCAAGTCGGCGCGGAAGACAAAAAAAAGATGTCGACCGGCGATGGGAAAACAGACGCGGCCATGGTCGAGATTCAAAAACTGCTCCGGGAAATCGACCGCTGTGCGGGGACGCAGACGACCGTCATTCGCATTCAAGGCCAGGAACTGACGCTTCGGGCCAACGCCGCGTTTCAGCGGCCCAACCTGATGCGCCTCGACACAGTGGAAGACGCGGAGATCATCGCCCAACGCCTGTCGGACGGCGGCCTGATGTGGACGTATGACCGCGCAGAGAAAATCGCCTCCAAAGTGAACATGGGGCGCGTCTATCGCCTGACGGGCCTCGAAGCCGATGCGGACCAAGCCGATCCCCTGCGGCCGTTTCGCGGTCTGGAATGGACGACCATTCGCTACGCGGGAGACGAGATGCTCGACGAACGCGCCCACCGCGTTTTTGAGGCCAAACCCAAAGTCAATCTTTTGCACGCGCAACTGCCCATCCCGCTCGTCAAAGCGCGACTGACCATCGACGCCGAAACCGGCCTGTTGCGCCGAACCCGGCTTTTTGATGCGTCAGACGACGAGATCATCGCGCAGACCTTTCACAACCTGACCGTCAACCCCGACCTAAAAGACACAAAGTTTGAATTTATCGTGCCGTCGGGTGCTCATATTATCGACGCAACCGACGAGGCCATCCAAGCCCTCGAGGCGGTAAAGCAGCAGGGCTATTGAGTGAGATCACATGAAAACCAAATATTGGCGCGTTGCCCTCTCGGTCTGGATGATCTTCATTTTTTTCGCTTCGGGCAACCGACTATCATGGCAAACGACGGAAAAAGTGCTCGCTACCACGCTCCCTGCAACCGAGTCCACCAAATCCAGTGACTGGACTCCACAGTCCCCAAAATTCGTATTTGTGCATACGGCGATACGCAAATTTGCACACATCGTAGAATATGCGATCTTGACCTATTTGTGGTTCCGTTCTCTGTGGACGAGGCCAGGCCGATTCGCCTTCTGTATGCGGTGGAGCGTTTTGCTATCCGTGCTCTATGCGATGGTGGACGAATGCCATCAATATTTTTTGTTTTCTCGCGATGGTCAATTGACCGATGTGTTGTGGGACAGCGCGGGAATCGCAATGATGAGTCTGGTATTGTGGTCTGTGAAACGCACGGGAACAGGGCGTTGGGTTTTAGGAGCCAATGTCGGTCGACAACCCTCTTCTCCGTCTCAATAAAAAAGAGAATTTGTGTGACAATAATACATTGGCGCGTCGCCTTATTCGTATGGATGGTTGCTATTTTTGTTTTTTCGAGTAGCCTGCTGTCGGCTGAAAATACGGCAACATATATTTTTTTCGGCGATATGCCGACAAACGCTGTGAAAAAAATAAACTATGTCATACGCAAATTTGCACACATCGCGGAATACGCCATCTTGGTCTATTTGTGGTTCCGTTCTCTGTGGACGAAGTCGGGCCGATTTATCCCCTGCGTGCGGTGGAGCATGTTGCTGTCCATTCTCTATGCGATGTCGGATGAGTGGCATCAAACATTTGTCCCCGGTCGCGAGGGCACTGTGATCGATGTCGTCTTGGACGCCACCGGAGTCGCAATGATGGGCCTCGTATTGTGGTCTGCGAAACGCATGGGAAAGGGACAGTGGATTTTGGGGAATATTGAAAATCGATAGTCCCTTTTAATGGGATACCCATCTCGCCTCTGACCGCTCACCTCTCGCCTCTCGCCTCTCGCCTTTCGCCTTTCGCCTTTCGCCTCTTCCCTCTCCCGTCTTCCCTCTCCCGTCTCCCCGCCTTTCGCCTTTCGCCTTTCGCCTTTCGCCTCTCGCCTCTTCCCTCTCCCGTCTTCCCTCTCCCGTCTTCCCTCTCACCTCTCACCTTTAGGAGTTCTCCATGTCTCACCGCAACGTTCTCTTGCTCATCGCCGACGACTGGAGCCCCATCGCCGGATGTTATGGCAATGCGGTCATCAAAATGCCCAATGTCGATGCGCTCGCCGCGCGCGGCACGTTATTTCAACACGCCTTTTGCACCACCCCGTCGTGTGCGGCCAGCCGCGCCAATTTGCTCACCGGGCACTACAGCCACACGCACGGGCAATACGGGCACTCGCACGGGATTCACAATTTTCACACGCACCTCACCATGCCGTCCATTCCCCAAGTCTTGCAAGCCGCGGGATTCCAGACAGGGGTCGTGGGCAAACTCCACGTCCAGCCCGAATCGGTGTATCCCTGGCACTACGAGGCAGGCGGCGGGCGCAATGTGCGCGGGATCGCGGACCATGTCGCCGCGTTTTTTGAGGCGATTGACCGCGACCAACCCTTTTATCTCCACGTCGGGTTTTCCGATCCCCACCGGGATTTTGGCAATGCCCGAACCTATCCCGGGGTGCCCGAAACCGCGTATTCGCCCGACGAGGTCATCGTGCCCGATTTTCTGCCCGACCATCCGGATGTGCGCCGGGAATTTGCCGAATACTACCAATCCGTCTCGCGCTTGGACACGGGCATTGGCATGGCGGCGCGCGCATTGCAAGACGCGGGCCGCGCCGACGATACGATGATCGTCGTGATGAGCGATCACGGCATGCCGTTTCCGGGCGGCAAAGCCTCCTCATTTGACACGGGCCACCATTGCCCGCTCATCATCACACGTCCGAATGCAGAGGCCGTCGTCAGCGATGCTTTGGTCAACTGGAGCAACATCGCGCCGACTGTTTTTGACTGGTGCGGCGTCGATCCCCCCGAGGGGTTGCCGGAAAAATCCCTGGTTCCCATCCTCGACGAGGCCCATCCCGAAGGCTTTGACGAGACCTATTTTTCGCACACGTTCCACGAAGTCACCAACTACTATCCCTATCGCGTCTTGCGCGGCCGCAAGTACAAATACGTCCGCAACCTCTATCCGGAACTCACCACCCCGTTGCCGAGCGATCTTTGGGCATCGCCCACATGGCAGGCCATTCGCAGGGAAAATCTGGAGATGGGCAAACGCAACACGGAAAAATTTTTGCACCAAGATGCCGAAGCCCTCTTCGACATTGAAAACGATCCCATGGAATCCACCAACATCATCCACGACTCCGCGGTTCGGGACATCGCCGAAACCATGCGCCAAAAAGTCCGCGCCTTCCGCACACAAACCAAAGACCCCTGGTGCCTGGCGTCTTACCACGCAGGCGAACCGGGCATGCGGCCGATAGGGAAGTGAGAGGCAAGACGGGAGACGGGAGAGGCAAGAAGCAATCGCAATCGTAGGGACAGGGGCTTTACGGGTGATTTGGTAATACACATTTAACAGGCGAGAAACGGGAAAGAAATATCCGCCCGATATATTCCTGCGTCATTTTACGCCACCCCAACCATTTTAGGGAGGAGTTCAGATGAAACTCATCACAGCAGTCATCCAGCCGCACAAGCTGGACGATGTGCGCGCAGCACTGGGCGACATCGGCATCCAAGGCATGACCGTCACGGAAGCGCGGGGCTTTGGACGCCAAAAAGGACACCGAGAAGTCTATCGCGGTGCCGAATACGTCGTCGACTTTTTGCCCAAAGTCAAGTTGGAGATCGCCATCGGTGACGACGTGGTCGACCGCGCCATCGATGCGATTGAGAATGCCGCCAAGACGGGCAATGTGGGCGACGGGAAAATTTTCGTGACGGATTTGGGCCAGGCCGTTCGCATTCGCACAGGCGAAACCGGGCCGGACGCGCTGTAAGACCCCCCTTCATCTCAACAGGAGAACACAATGATCAAACGCCTTAACATCTTTACCCCGCTCGTCGTCGCGGCGGCGTTGCTCGCCTTGCCCAACATCGCCCTTGCCGAAGACGAACTCAGTTCGGGGGACACCGCTTGGATGCTGACCTCCACGGCATTGGTGCTGTTTATGACCATCCCCGGCCTCGCGCTCTTTTACGGCGGCCTGGTGCGGACCAAAAACGTCTTGTCCGTGCTCATGCAGTGTTTCGCCCTCACCGCCATTATGACGCTGGTGTGGGTCATCATCGGCTACAGCCTCGCGTTCAACACCGCAGGCATGGAAGCCGGCAAGACGAACCTCCATTCGTTTGTCGGCGGGTTGGGCACGATGTTCTTATCCGGCGTGACGGCCGACAGCTTGTCCGGCACCATCCCGGAAACGGTCTTCATCACGTTTCAAATGACCTTTGCCATCATCACCCCGGCCCTGATCGTGGGCGCGTTTGCAGAGCGCGTAAAATTCTCGGCCATGATTTTGTTTTCCGTTCTCTGGTCCATCGTCGTCTATGCGCCGATCTGCCATATGGCGTGGAGCGGTGACGGGTCCTTCTTCGGCGACATGGGCGTGCTCGACTTTGCGGGGGGCACGGTCGTGCATATCAACGCAGGGGTTGCCGCGCTCGTCGCCTGCATCGTCATCGGCAAACGCCAGGGCTATCCCGATACCCTGATGGCCCCGCACAGCTTGACCATTACCGTGATCGGCGCCGCGATGCTGTGGGTCGGCTGGTTTGGGTTTAACGCGGGCAGCGCGGTCGCAGCCGATGGCGCGGCCGGCATGGCGATGCTCGTCACGCAAGTCGCCACGGCCTCGGCGACA
Organism: Candidatus Latescibacterota bacterium; assembly: GCA_965242535.1. GTDB lineage: Bacteria > Latescibacterota > UBA2968 > UBA2968 > UBA2968 > VXRD01. The sequence goes on along the minus strand of OZ251458.1, from coordinate 304,293 downwards.
TTGGGCTGGATGTTCGCCGAATGGATCAAGCACGGCAAACCCAGCATCTTGGGCGCGGTGACGGGCGCGGTCGCCGGCCTCGTCGCGATTACCCCGGCTTCGGGCAGTGTCGGTCCCATGGGCGCGATTGTCGTCGGACTCGCCTCTGGCATCCTCTGCTTCTGGGCCGCCACCAGCCTCAAGCGCGCCATGGGGTATGACGATTCCCTCGACGCGTTTGGCGTTCACGGCATCGGCGGCATCGTGGGCGCGTTGCTCACGGGCATTTTTGCCGCTGAAAGCCTCGGCGGGCAAGGACTCAGCGCCGATTCGATAGGCGGGCAATTCTTCGTCCAACTCGTCGGCGTGGGCTTTACCATCGCCTATTGCGCGGTCCTGTCTTTCATCCTGCTCAAACTCGTCGATGCCATCATCGGCTTGCGCGTCTCACAATCCGATGAAACCGAAGGCCTCGACATCGCGCTCCACGACGAGCGCGGCTACAATTATTAGACGATCCAGCGCGCAGAGCAAAACGAAAAAAGCGGGTACACATAGTACCCGCTTTTTGTTTTTTGTACCAATGACGCACATTCACGCTAAAAGACGCCTCCAGCACCGCTCAAGCCAAGCCGTGCCGAGCCCCATCAGCGCGGCTACCGCGCATCCAACACCGAGAGATAGATGGGGATAGCCAAAAAAATAACAATATCCAACCGCGCCCAACATGCCTGTAAAACCGCCGTACAAACACAGCACAGCACGCGGCGTCCACCCCATGCGATTCAGACGTTGGTACAAGTGAAACCGATGCGCCTGCGTGATATTCTCTCCGCGCAACAACCGGCGCAACAGCGTATATATGCCATCGTACAAGAACGCGCCCAAACACAAAACCGCGATCCAAAACGGCACGCCCTCCGATGCGCCCCAAACCGCGATCACCCCGAGCATCAGTCCCAAGAAGTGCGACCCCACATCGCCCATAAAAATGCGCGCAGGCGGAAAATTGAAACACAAAAATCCCACGCACGCGCCCGCAAGCACGATACAGACGAGAGATAAACTCGGGGAAATAGACGCGGCCAACCCCGCAATCAAACAACTCGCCAAACATCCCTCCACGCCCGCAATGCCATCCATTCCATCCATAAAATTGTAAATATTCTGCACTCCCATCAGCCACAAAAACGTCAGCAACACCCCGCCCCACGACAACTGAACCGCACCTACAACGGGTAGGTCAACGCGATAGAGCACCGCGCCTCCGCCGATCAAAACCAAGGACGCGCTGCATTGAATCGCCAACTTGCTCACGCGCCCTAGCGGGCGAATCTCGTCGTACACCAGCGTGCATAGAATTGCCGCCCCAACACTCAGTGCAGGCCATACAGCCGGCAGTGGAAAGAACGCCCCGCCGCAAACCAACGCCGCAGCCGTTCCCACCACAATACCCAACCCGCCCAGTGTGGGCACGGGCCGAACATGGGCACTGCGCTCGCCGGGGACATCTAAAACCCGCCACCGCGCAATCATCGCACAAACACCCGCTGCTATCGCCGCAGCAATAAAAAAAAGAAAAACCAAGACAACGCCCTCTCGCGTCACAAGGTCCTCAAAACAGGTGGTCAGTCGTCAGCGGTCAGTCCCTACCCATTCCCATCGTCGTAAGTAATCCCGCGACTTTTGTCTTTTCCAGCCTATGGCTACTTCCCCGATTCAGGGCTTCAATTTTGCAAAAAATTGTTCGCGGTCGCGTTGGAAAACATCCCGCAACTGCACGGCGAGTTCCACGAGATGCGCGAGTTTTTCAAATTGCAATTCCGAAACGTACGCGTGGCGAAAAAAATGTCGAAACCGGCGCAATTCATCCAAGCGGACAAACGCCTCCTCGGAGATCCACGCGGGGCGAATGCCCGCAATCGTCAGGCGCATGCGGCGCAGCAAATCCGCGTGATAACGCCCGCCCGCAATGTGATTCTCAAAAAACTGGGCGATCGCTTCAAACACTTGCTCAAAGGCGCAATAGAGGTTGTGGAGTTGGTAGCCCATGCTGTCGAGGCTTTCGGCGCGATCGACAAACTGGGAACGCCGCGCCTCAATCCGCGCATACACCTGATCGACCTGCTGGCAGAGATCGTCCACATCGGCCTTCAAAAGGGCGTATCGAGCTTCATCCATAGATTTTCATTCCTCGCCGCCGAAAGCGGTCCGCCGACAGGTGCGCGTCCAGATCGATCACATCGACATCTCGCGCAACGGCATCTTCCACGATCCGCATCACATCCAAAACGCGATCTGAGCCGCCACTGATCCCCACATCGACATCGGACATCTCGTCCCATCGATCTGCAAAAAGCAACGACCCGAAGATCCATGCCTCGCGCAGGCCATACCTGTCTCGGCAAACGCGCAACGCAACGGCCACCCGCCCCATCAGCGCGATCCGCTCTCGATTTCTCTGTTCGCGCCGTGTTTTCAGCGTTCTGTCGAGGATAGCCGTTTCAAACATATCGCTCGCCTCATGGTTCGCGTCCCAACCGCTCCTCCGCCCGTGCGCCGGCAAAACGATCTCTCCGCTCCGCTCACTGCGGAACATTTTCCTCGGCCTTGGTCAGAACTTCGAGGAGCGCGGGTTGGCCTTCTCGATTCGCGGCGAGGGCGCGTTGAATGGCGGGCGCGAGTTCGGCGGGGGTATCCACGCGCTCGGCATGCGTGCCCAGCCCTGCGGCGACTTGGGCGTAGTTGCCGCCCAACTCGTTGCTGCCAAAGCGGTCTGACGCATAAGGCATGTGCGAATCGTATTTGGTCATCACCCCATTGTTGAGCACGACCGTCAAAATGGGAAGCTCGGCGCGCACCGCCGTCTCCAAATCCAGCCCGGCCATGCCAAATGCCGCGTCGCCCATCACATTGATCACCTGCTTTTCCGGCGCGGCCAATTTCGCGCCCAGGGCCAAGCCCAAGCCATAGCCGAGTTGCGTCGATTTGCCCCAGCCCAAGTACCCGCGCGGCGCCGTGGGTTTCCACATCGGCACCAGCTGATCGCGCGGATAGCCCGAATCGTGCGTGATGATCGCATTGCCGACATCCACCGCGTTTTCCAATTCCCGAATGACCCGATAGGGGTTGATGGGCACTTCTTCAGACGCGAAGCGCGCCTCCCATCGCGCGGCAAATTCACCGCTCACAGCCGCGATCCGCGCCGCTGTACCCGTATCGCGCCCGCCCTTGCCGAGTTGTCGCTTGGCCTCTTCGATCAACTGTTGCAAAACCAATTTGGCATCGCCGACCGCGCCTGCGACAATATCGTAATCCTTGCCCATGTCCTCGGCGCAATTCGTCACTTGCCCCAAGAGAACCCCGTCCGGCATCGGCGTGGTAAAAACGTTGCGCGTAAAACTCGTGCCGATGCCCAGCACAAAATCCGCCGCGCCGAGAAACCGCTCGACCATCAAAGTGCGCGTCAACGCGCCCGTGCCCAATGCCAGGGGATGGGTTTCTGGAAACGCGCTCTTGCCCGCGAGGGTCGTCATCACCGGCACATCGATCACTTCGGCAAAGGCGATCAACTCCTCGCACGCCTCGGCGTACAACGCGCCCTGCCCCGCGGTAATTACCGGGTGCGACGCTTTGAGGAGGTGCGTCACCAGATCGCGCACATCTTCAGGTGCCGCCGCAGAACGCCGAATCCGAACCGGCGCGTACGCGACCTCCTCATCGGGATATTCGACGGCCATCGCCTCTTTGGACATCTCCAACAACACGGGCCCCAACCGGCCGCTCTTCATCTGCACGACCGCGCGGCGCATCATCGCGGGGATGTCTTCCGGCGCGTAGATTTGCGCGGCCCACTTGGTGATGTGACGGTAGTTTCGCACGGATTCAAAGGTGGGGTAAATGCCCTGCCGCGAGAGCGGTTCCCCGCCGGGCAAGTGCAACACCGGCACCGAATCCGCATACGCCTGCGCCACGCCGCCAAAGGCATTTTCCGCGCCTGGGCCTTGTTGCATGGTGAAAACGCCAAACTTTCGCCCATTGGAAACCCGGCTGAAGCCATCCGCGATATTCACGCCCGCGCGTTCCTGCCGGCAAATAATGGGGGTAATCCCCGCCTTTGCCGCGGCTTCGATGAGGGTTTGATGGGGAAATGCGACCAAAAACTCGACGCCTTCTGCTTTGAGCACTTTTGCCATTGCGTCGTAACCGGTCATGAAAACCTCCGTTTGGGGGTTGTGAAAAATGAAGAAATCGTTACCTTTACGCCTGCGGCCCCGTTCCGCCGCCGATCATCGCCCCATGATATTCTGTTTGCACGCAAAAAACAACGAGATTTCGCGCCAACTGGAAAACGCCGATGCCCGCCGCGCCTGCCGATGCCTGTCCGCTTTGCACGGGCGAAAACGCGACGCCCTATTTTTCGGATCGATTTCGGGACTACCTGCGCTGTGCGACCTGCGCGTTGATCTTCGTACCCGCAATTTTTCACCTGTCGGATGACCGAGAAAAACAGCGCTACGATTTGCACGACAACGATCCCGCGGATCCGCGATACCGCGCATTTTTGTCCCGACTTTACACCCCGCTCAAAGCGCGGCTCCGCGAGGGCGCGTGCGGGTTGGATTTTGGATGCGGCCCCGGCCCTGCGCTGTCCCTTATGTTTCGGGAATGCGGCTATGCGATGGACGTCTATGACAAATTTTATGCGCGCAATCCCGCGGTCTTTCAACGCGCGTACGATTTTGTCACCGCGACCGAAGTTTTCGAACATTTGCGCGATCCCCGGTTTGAGTTGCAACGGCTTTACCGCCTCGTCAAGCCGGGCGGCGTCTTGGGCATCATGACCAAACTCGCGACCGATCGCGCCGCATTTGAAAACTGGCATTACAAAAGAGACCCCACGCATATCTGTTTCTTTTCCAAAGCGACCTTTGAATGGCTAGGCCATCTCTGGCGATCAAAAATCGAGTTCATCGGCGCGGATGTGATTTTGATGTCCAAAGGATGAACGCCCAAATCCATCACTCGGAGGCAACCATGGCAACCTCGTATTCCGGTGATCCCACCAAACCCTTGGAATACTCCGTCGTCTATACGGACCGCGCGCTCAACCACATGTCGCAGTCCTTTCAGGGCGTGATGCGCGACATTTCCGCCACGCTCAAAAAAGCGTATCGCGCCGAAGCGGTCGCCATCGTTCCCGGCAGTGGCACGTTTGGCATGGAAGCCGTGGCGCGGCAATTTGCGACCGACAAAAAATGCCTCGTCATTCGCAACGGGTGGTTCAGCTACCGCTGGACGCAAATTTTCGACATGGGCAACATTCCCTCCCACTCCATCGTCCTCAAAGCGCGGCGGATGGGCACTGACAAACACGCCCCATTCGCCCCCGCGCCCATCTCCGAAATCGCGCAAACCATCGAAGCGGAAAAACCCGACCTCGTCTTCGCGCCGCACGTCGAAACCGCCTCTGGCATCATCTTGCCCGACGACTACATCTGCGCGGTGGCAGACGCGGTCCGCGCTGTCGGCGGCATGCTCGTCTTGGACGGCATTGCCTCCGGCGCGATGTGGGTGGATATGGAAGCCTGCGGGGTCGACGTCCTGATCAGCGCGCCGCAAAAAGGCTGGAGTGGCGAAGCGTGTTGCGCCTTGGTCATGCTCGGCCCCACCGCGCGCGAACGCATCGAATCCACCGCCAGCACGAGTTTTGCCTGCGACTTGCACAAATGGTTGCAAATCATGGAAGCCTACGAAGCGGGCGGGCATGCGTATCACGCGACCATGCCCACGGACGCCCTCGAGGTTTTTCGGGATGCCATGCGCGAAACCGAAGCCCTCGGCTTTGACGAGGCGTGCGTGCGACAGCAAAAACTCGGGGGCGAAGTTCGCAGCCTGTTGGCCCGCAAAGGCATCCAAAGCGTGGCTGCGCCTGGCTTCCAAGCACCGGGCGTCATCGTGAGCTACACGGATGACCCGGACATCCACACCGGCAAAAAATTTTTGGACGTGGGCCTGCAAATCGCCACGGGCGTCCCCCTGCAATGCGACGAGCCGGAAGATTTTCAGACCTTCCGCATCGGCCTGTTCGGCTTGGACAAACTCCAAAACATCGCCCGCACCGTCCAAAACCTCGACGAAGCCCTGTCGCAGATCGGCGCGTGAGAAGCAGGGATCGGTGGTCAGCCCGCCCTGATCCATCAGTCGTAGGGACAGGCCCCCGTGCCTGTCCTCGTCCCCAACCCCAAAGCAATGGACAGTGGTCAATCTCCACCTTGCCCATCCATTGTAGGGACAGGCCCCTGTGCCTGTTTTGAAAGGAATCGATCATGTATGTCGGCACGCAGTATTTTGGCACCTCGAAAATCGAAATGGAATTTCTCGCTCGGCACGGCGTCGGTCATTTTGACGCCACAGTCGATGGCATGGACGCGGAAACCCTGATGCGGCACAGAGAAGCCGCCGCCGCTTATGGGGTCGAACTCGAAATGGTTCACGTCCCGCCCATGGACAGCATCCCCATGGCAAAAGACCCGCAGCGCGACCGCGACATCGACACATTTTGTCGCTACATCGAAAACGCGAGCAAGGCCGGGTTGCGCGGCTTGAATTACAATTTCTGCATCTTGCGCGCGCCATTGGGCGGACTCGTGCAACGCACCGGGCGCAAACCCGGGCGCGGCGGGACGACGTATAGCTCCTTTGTGCTTTCCGAATACGACAATGACGCGCTCACCGAAGTCGGGCGCGTGAGCCGCGAAGAGGCGTTTGAACGCGCCGCGTACTTTCTCAATCGCGTGATGCCCGTCGCCGAGGCATACAAAATTCAACTCGCGTGCCACCTCAACGATCCGCCCGCGCCCGTGCTCAACGGCATCGAAAAGTGGAATTACCCGGTCTTTGAGGGCTTAAAGCGGTTCGGCGAATTGGTCGATAGCCCCTATCACGGATTCAACTTCTGCTGTGGCGTGGCCGCCGAAGGCTTGGAAAATCCCGCCGAGGAACTGCCGCCCATCGTCCAGTATTTCGCGGAAAAGAAGAAAATTTTCAACGTGCATTTCAGAAATATCCGCGGCGGCTTGCACGATTTTTACGAGACCTGGCCGGACGAAGGCGATGTCGATATGTACCAGATCGTAAAAATTTTGCACCGCGCAGGCTATCCGTACATGCTGATGCCCGACCACGCGCCTCGCCACCCGGACGACGCGGCGCCCGAAGGCGTGTCGAGCCGCGTGACCCAGGCATGGGCATTTCAATTTGGGTACATCATCGCCTTGATCCAAGCCGTGGAAAACGAATCCGAAAAATAAAGGAGTAGCGCATGGCAATCCTGCAACCCACCCCAGATCACGTCTTGGATGGCGAAACGCGCGACGCCCTCAAGCGCGTGAACACAACGGCTGTGGTCGATGTGCTCGCCCGCAATGGGTACGACGCGCGTTATACGTATATGCCCAACCTGCAAACCATGAACCCCGGCAAGCGATTGGTCGCCCGTGCGATCACCGTGCGCTTTGTGCCCTCGCGTCCGGACGCGGACGAGGAAAAGCCGGGCGGCGAAGCCTCGCCCGAGTACGCGGCTTTTGAACTCGCCGGGCCGGGCGATGTCATCGCGATGGAATCCATGCGGAACAAAGCCATGTCCATCGGCGGCGACATTAAATTTTTGCGCTTAAAACAGCGGGGCGTCGATGGCTTGATCTGCGATGGCGGCATCCGCGACATGCACACGGTCAAAGACTATGGCTTGATGCTGTGGGGATATGGCAAAACCTCCAACCTCGGCACCCGCGTCGGAACGCCCTACGCGACCAACGATTGGGTTCAAGTCGATGGCGTGCTCGTCAGGCCGGGCGACTATATCGTGGCCGACGACGATGGCGTGGTGGTCATTCCGCGCAAAGTCGCCGCGGAAATCGCGCGCAAAGCGATAGAGTACGACGATCTCGAAGAATGGATCCGCAGACGCTTGGACAGCGAAAACCTCTCGCCGGGCAAATACTATCCGCCGGACGAAGAGACATTCGCGCTATATCGAAAATGGAAATCGGAGCAATAACACGCCAAAAGGGCTTGTATCTCTTCAGACACAAGCCCTTTTCTCAAAAATGATCTATCGGATAGTCAGCCGAGCCATTTGTTGATGGCGGTGAGCAAAGTGAGGGCGAGCACGAGAAGACCACCCAACTTGATCGTCATGCGCTGCTCGAGATCGCGGATTTCAGCCCGAAGTTCAGTGCGAACTTCTCGAATCTCGCCGCGCACTTCTTGAATTTCGCCGCGCACTTCTTGAATCTCGATACGCAACTCAGCTATATCGACTTTCGTCGCTACCGTGTTGTCAAACGCCTCGCCGACCATTCGCACCACCGCTTCGGCTTGGGCTTCATCGAATCCGACCTCTTTGAGCTTCTTTACGGCTTTGTGCGTGTCCACTACCATTGCAACCTCCTCGTTGTGTGAATGATCTATCGGATAGTCAGCCGAGCCATTTGTTGATGGCGGTGAGCAAAGTGAGGGCGAGCACGAGAAGACCCCCCAACTTGATCGTCATGCGTTGCTCGAGATCGCGGATTTCAGCGCGCACTTCTCGAATCTCGCCGCGCACTTCTTGAATTTCGCCGCGCACTTCAGCACCTTGGGTCGATAGATCAACGCGCACTTCTTGAATTTCGCCGCGCACTTCTTGAATCTCGATACGCAACTCAGCTATATCGACTTTCGTCGCTACGGAATTGTCAAACGCCTCGCCGACCATTCGCACTACCGCTTCGGCTTGGGCTTCATCGAATCCGACCTCTTTGAGCTTCTTTACGGCTTTGTGCGTGTCCACTGCCATTGCAACCTCCTCGTTGTGTGGGTTAGTGTCACAAAAAAATACCCAAAGCGATGGCAACTGTCAAGAGAGGAAAAGCGATGATTGATGTCCGTCTCGGGCGACGAGAGGACGCGCCCTGTATCGTGGATTTTCAACTCCGATTGGCGTGCGAGACCGAGGAATTTGCACTGGACCGACCCACTGTGGAAAAGGGCGTGCAGGCGGTTTTTGACGATCCGCACAAGGGCGCGTATTGGATTGCCGAGGTCGATGGCGAAGTCGCGGGTTGTTTGCTGACCGTGCCCGAATGGAGCGATTGGCGCAACGGGACCGTGATATGGATTCATTCGGTTTACGTATTGCCCAAAGCGCGGCGGCGGGGCGTCTTTCGCGCGATGTATGAAACGCTAAAGACCGCCGTTGAACGATCTGTCGATCTGCGCGGACTCAGGCTATATGTCGAGCGGGAGAATGAACGGGCGCAAAAAACCTATCGCGCGCTGGGGATGGATGGCAACCACTACAAAATGTTTGAATGGATGGACGAATCGGAGCATGAGCGCGACGAGGCGTAACTGCAAAAGGCGCGAAAGGGAGAACCGATGGTCCCGACCACTACCCACCGGATCCGCATTTTTCGCGCCTTTTAGCGTTTTTCGTCGTTTGTTTTTTTACTGCCCAACCGCTACCCGTCTTCCGTCTTCCGTCTCCCGTCTCCCGTCTTCCGTCTCCCGTCTTCCGTCTTCCGTCTTTCGTCTTGTATCTTCAGGCGGGCGCGGTGGACTGACCTCTGACCGTCTCGCCGCGGGATGCACGGACAGGCACGGGGGCCTGTCCCTACCGGTGATGGTTGCATGGCGAACTGCCCCCTAACCACGACGCCTCTTCCGTCTCCCGTCTTACTTCTCCCGCCTTTGGCGTCTCCCGTCTCCCGTCTCCCGTCTCCCCGCCTATTCCTTCATCCCTCGAACGAGGCGGTCGATGAGGGCGGGATCGTCTGGCAGGAGCTCGGACGCGGGCAGGCGCGTGAGGAGTTCGGCCCAGCGTTTGTCCTGTTGATACGCCCGTGTGAGATAGGGAATGGCTCGGTCCGGATCGCCCGTATCGGCAAGTGTGACGCCGACCCAGAATGCGGCTTCGCCATTGGTGGCTTGGTCGGGTACGATCTCAAGGGCTTGGCGGTACGCGGCAAGGGCTTTTTCGATATCGCCTTTTTCAATCCATACGTCGCCCTCGTTGAGCTTGAGATAGGCGCGTTGCAACGTGACGAGCCGGCGCAACTCGGCAACCGGTTGGGGATGGTCTTCAACGCGGAGGTCAAATAGGCGGTCTGCCCAGGGTTTGTGTGTGTTTTCAGGGCCGACGACGAGAAGGGCCGACGATTGTCGCCCGCGCATGTCCCCGCCTTCGGCTTCTGCGGCTTCGAGGGCCGCGAGCAGGCGTTCGGCGAGATCGCCCTCCGCAGATTCATAAGCCGCGGCCATCGCGGCCCAAGCCGTGGGCTTTTCCATAATATTGGCCTGCACGGAATACTGCGCCCCGGTTTGATGCCCGGCCGCAAAAATGGCGCGTTTGCCCGTATGCGCCGCAACATTGCCCTTCGCATCGACCATCGCAACTTGGCGCACATCCGCGCCTTCATCCGTTGAGACGAGCGCCTCGAGTGCCTCGGGCGCGGTCCGTCCCATCCGCATCAAATTCAGGCCGAGCGGCCCATACGCGGGATCGGCAAGGGATTGCGTCGCTACGGCACCCACGCCGGGTTCGGCCCACGGCACGATGGGGCCAACCGAAAACCAATGCGATTGCACGGCCACGCCGAGTTGCCCCGTGGTGGAATCGCGGGCGACGATGGAATAGGTCGCAACGGGACGGCGCGGCAGGTCTTCGGCTTGGATCGGAAGTGCAAACAAACAGGTCATCGAGATGGGGATCAGGTGTTTCATGGGTTCTCCTTTGAGAAAAGCGGTGGTCAGTGGTCGGTCCCCCCATCAGTCGTAGGGACGGATCGTCGTTTTCACGTTCAAAACTTCACGAAATACACCACGCGGAGTTCGCGGTCCGGATGTGGTTCGCGCATGCCATTGCGAAAAATATTCTTCAAATCAAATTCCACGGCCAACGTGCTCGACGGGGTATATCGAAGGCCGGCATTTACAAATCCCTTTCCAGACCCCAGGCTATTATCCGCGTTGTCGTTCAATCCCAAATCGTATTCCGCCAGCAGCATCAGGTATTTCCCAAGCCCGATATCCAACCCGACATAGCCCGAAAAATCCCCATCGCCGTCGTCATCTTCCAAACTCCGGTTCGCGCCGACGTGGATGCCCGCATGCCCCAAGAGGTACCTGAAGTTTTTGCTGGCAACGAGGTACGCGCCCTTGGACTTTTTGGTGTAGCGTTTCACCTCTTCATCGTACGTCCCGTATCCCTGAGACGTATAGCCCACCGCGATGCCCGGCATCTTGTACCCCTCTTCCATCACCCGCACGCGGGCTGAAAATTCCACGCGCGGGTTCAACGTCACCTCGTCGTTGCCCAACAGATCGCGGCCGCCAAACGAAACCCCAACCGTGCCGCGGCCGAACAAGCCGACCGATAAATTGCCCAAAATGCCATCGCCTTCGTAAAACCGCAGATCCAACCCCACACTGCCTCCGGGCAACAACCCCGCGGTGGGGGATTCGACCAACTGTCGCGGTTCCAAATCCTGCTGTGCTTCAACGCGCGGAGAGGTCAAGACGCACAAGGCGGTGAGAAGGGAGAGACGGCAAAGGCGGGAGACGGGAGACGGGAGACGGAAGAGCCACCCAACACCCGACCAACGGCGGGAGAGGTAAGACGGGAGACGGGGGAGGTGTCCAACCCTCGTCCAACCGTTGTGCGATTCGATTTGCCGTTTTGTCGATACTCTTTCAACCACATCGCCCTCCTGTGTATGTTATCGCCAACTTTCGCATCGTCTCGCCCGCGTGGTCAAAATGTACGTCGATCGCGTGGGGGGGAATCAGATCGCCCCCCAAATCCGCCCATTCGATCAAACACACGCCCGCGCCGTAAAACAAATCATCGCAACCGATGGCGTAGAGCTCCTCCGGACTGCCCAACCGATACAGGTCGAAGTGATGCACCGGCAGGGGCGTGCCATCGGACGAGGCGCCCGCGTATTCATTGACGATCACAAAGGTCGGACTCGTCACCGCATCGGCCACGCGCAAGCCCTCGCAAACGCCTTGCACAAAGCAGGTCTTGCCACTGCCCAATTCTCCGGTGAGTGCCACGCAATCCCCGGGCCCGAGTCGCGCTGCGAGGTCGCGTCCAAGTTGGTGCGTTTGATCCGGAGATTCAGAGAGGTGCTCGGTCGTTTTATTTTTTTTATTCATCGTCGCCACTTTCTCCGCTTGTATCTTTGGGTCAGCACGGGGAGCATCGCCCCTACGCACTGCTCGCCCTGTTGTGCCTTTGAACGGGCTATCGCCAGTCGTACCCCGCTCGTGGCTAAACTTCCATCTTTCTCGCGGGCGGGCAGGTCATTTCCCGCGCATGACCGCCACGGGCAAAATGCACTCTTCGAGGGAAATTCCCCCGTGTTGAAAGCTGTTGGCGTACTTGGCTTGGTACTCGTTGAAATTGGTGGGATACACGAAATAGTAATCTTCGCGGCAGAGGATGTAATTCGTCCCCGGCCCAAAACTCGGCAGGCCAAACGCTTCGGGGTCGCGGATGTGCATCGCGTGCCGTTTGTCGCACCGCAAATTTTTGCCGTATTTGAAGCGAACGCCGGTCGAGGTCTCGCGGTTGCCATAAGCCAGAGACGCCCGGTTGCTCAACACACAGCCGTGGTCTGTCGTCAACACCACAGTCGAATCGGTCTCGGCGAGTTTTCGCAACATCTCAAAAAGCGAGGAATGCGAGAACCACGACCGCGTCAAAGACCGATACGCCGGCTCGTTGGGCGCCATTTCTTGCAACAACTCGGATTCGGAACGCCCGTGCGTGAGCATGTCCAAAAAATTGACCACCACCGCCATCAGGGGGAAAGACCGGTAAGAATGTACCTTTTTTGCCAATCGGTTGCCCTCGGCGATATCGAGCACTTTGACGTAGCGCGTGTCCAATTTCAGCGTGGGATCGAGGTCCGAGAATTGCTGGTCGAGCAAGTGGTGCTCGCGCCGGTTGCGGCTCAGGTCGTCCTGCGTGACGCGCCACTCGTCGGGATATAACGCCGCGAGATCGATGGGAAACAGGCCGCTGAAAATGGCGTTGCGGGAATAGGGCGTCGCCGTAGGCAAAATCGAATAGTAGTGGTGTTGCTCGATGTCGAAAATATCGGACAACAGCGGCAAAATGGCGAGCCAGTGATCCAGGCGCATGCAATCGACCACCACAAAAAACACCTGTTGCCCGGCTTGCACGCACGGCGCGACAAATTCCGAAACGATATCCACCGAGAGGATGGGCGAATTTTCTTCGTCGCGCACCCAATATTCGTAATTGTTCTCGACGAATTTGCCAAATGCCAGGTTGCACGCGCGGCGCAAATCGTCGTGCATGGCGCGCAAGCCCGGATCGTAAAAGCGATCCAATTCCAAATCCCATTCGGACAGGCGTATGTGGAGATCGATCCAATCCCGCCATGAATTTGCGCGCGCGAGGGCATCGCGCAGTCGGTTGGACGCCGCGGCGTAGTCCAAGCCCATGCGGTCTTTTTGAATTTGCCGCGTGTCGAGCAATTTTTTGCACGCCAGCAAAATTTGACTCGGATTCACGGGCTTGGTCAAATAGTCGTCGATCCGCTGCCCAATGGCCTGTTCCATCAGCCGTTCCTCTTCGTTTTTCGTAATCATGATCACCGGGATATGCGGGTTGATATCCTTGATCGCCGCAAGGGTCGACAGCCCATCGCGCCCGGCCATCATTTCGTCGAGCAACACCGCGTCAAATCCGCGTTTTTGCACCAGGGCAATGGCATCGTCGCCATTGGTCACAGGGGTGATGTCGTAGCCCCTGCCCTTGAGAAAAATCTGATGGGGGCGCAACAAATCGATCTCGTCGTCTGCCCACAGAATTTGTTTGGCTTCTTGCGTTTGGTTCACGAGTACCTCTCATGTGGTTTTGGGTGATGGATCGGGGGGATTTCTCGATTCGCCGATTCGGACAGGCACGGGGGCCTGTCCCTACGATGGGTTGGGGTGATTTCTCGATTCGTCGATTCGGACAGGCACGGGGGGCCTGTCCCTACGATGTGTTGGGGGGATTTCAATGTTTCAAGAGATTGCCTGACGTGATGGAGTACATCAACCAAGCCATCGCAAAATATGCCATCACAGAACCCCATCAACGAAAGCCCTCGGGCACAGCGCGCAAGTCCGTCTCGCAACGCACTTCTGTTTTGCAACCCCCTTGGCAGGCTGGCCCATGTCGTGCGATTACAAAAGCGATTGAACTGCTGGGGCAGTTGTACCCCGCCCGCGCTGTGCAAGCCCCTCGGCGTTTGAGAGCGGCATTTTTGAACTGCTGGGGCAGTTGTACCCCGCTCGCTTACTTTTTTTTGCTGTTGAAAAAAAGTAGGTCGCCGAAGGCATCGAAGGCAACCAACGATGCTTTAGGACCAAACGTTTTAGAAAAGCGAGTCATGCAGGGGCAGATTTGTGCGTCTCAAAATTTGGTATCATTTAATTTACGGAGTATTACTCGCTTCCTTGCGTCGCAGGCTACGCCCGTTCGTCGACTCATCCATGGGCAGTGCGATGACAAATGTCGTGCCCTTGCCGGGAACGCTTTCTCGGATGTGGATTTTTCCGTTGTGATAATCTTCCACAATGCGCTTCACAAATGTCAGCCCGAGACCCCATCCGCGTTTTTTGGTGCTGATCCCGGGCAGAAAAACTTGCTTGACCAGGTGCGGCGGAATGCCCTTGCCGGTGTCGCGCACGTCGATGAGTACCCGATGGGATTTTGCATCGATGCGAGAAGAGATAGCCACGCGCCCGCCGCGGCCTTCCATCGCGTCGGCGGCATTTTTGAAGAGATTTTCAAACGCCCATCCCAACAGTTCCCGATTGATCGGAATGGCCGGAAGATCGTCCAACTCCTCTGCGATTTGCACATTTTCGGGCAAGCGCGCCCGCAGATAGCCCGCGGTTTCATCCACCACCTCGCGGAGGCAACCCGAGCGCAATTCGGGCGTCGAGCCGATCAGGCTAAAGCGGGACGCGATCTTGTTCAAGCGGCTCGTATCCCGATCCATTTCGCCCAAGATATCTTTCAACTTTTTCCCACTCGCCCCATCGCCCAGCGCGTTCGCCTCGTCTTTCAACAGGGCCAACCAGCCGTAGAGCGACGACAAGGGCGTGCCCAACTGATGGGCGGTCTCCCGCGCCATGCCCCCCCAAATCGACCGCTGCTCCCGGTTTTTAATATATCGAAACCCGAGATACCCGCCCCCGGTAAAAACGATCGTCACCCCCAGCGCGACAAAGGGCAGCCAGTTCAACCGCTTCTCCAGCGAGGACGCGCCCCAGTGCAACTGCCAGATCTCCGGCCCGCCCCTAACCGGTTCGCCGTCGGATCCCATTTCCGTTCCGGGAAATTCAAACGGCAAGGGGTCATTTTCCAGATCGAGCGCGTAGGCCCTGTCCATCACCTCGCCCAGCGTCTCGGGGGTATGGTCGTCAAATGGAATGCCTATCGCCTTCCAGTATTTCGGCACGCCTTGTTCATCGGTAATCACGACCGGGAAATTGGGATTTTCGATGGTATCAAAAATGACCTCCACGTAAAATCCCTCCTTGAGCTCGATTTTGTCCAACGTCGTCACGCTGTGCATAAAAGCGTAGAGCTGGCCCATGCGCTCGGCTTCCCGCCGCATGGGTTGCACCACGTAGAGCTGCGTGTACACGAGAAACGCCGCGACGAGAATGACGGCGACCAAAAAAAAATACGCCATCAAAAATCGCTGGCTCGACAGGCGCGAATACCAGGTCTTGAGCGCGTCTCCAATCCCGCTTTCACTTCTTGCAGAACGCATGCGTCTCTCCGTCTGACAACCCTTTCCCCATCCAAAACGCCCGACACTTTTTCGAGTTCCCATTCAAAACCGAGGCTGAGAAATCCCGCGAAAAAATAAAAAACGCCTCAAAAAAATAAAGGCGTTTTTGCGGCTGGCGATTGAGGAAAAAGAGGCGATAACGACACGCGCCCCACAGGCTGACCTCAAACAGTTGAATCAGCGGTCAGTTGCGGGGCTTGCGCGTTCAGGGCAAGGATGGATGAATCGCTATCGCAGTTGTACCGTTCCGTCTATTCGTCCAAAGGCTTGTACAACGCTTTCTTGATTCGGACCCCCGCCTTAAAATAGCTTTTGCGTCGCGCGGGCACATAAACGATCTCGCCCGTGCGGGGGTTGCGCGCAGCGGGTTTGGGTTTGGTCGGCTTGACCCCCAACACGCCAAAGCCTCGAATCTCGATTCGGTTTCCGTCAATTAGGTTTTCGCGCATGAGGTCAAAAAGTGTATTCACCATCTCGTAAGCGAGTTGTTTATTGATTCCCAAACAATCGGAAATTTCCAAGGCAATGGCTCTTTTCGTCGTTGTCATTCAGTACCGATACCTTTCTGATGACCATTGTCAACCATCAATGGTTCAGCCGTTTCAATTGCGAATTGCGAATGGGTATTGCGACCGGTGTTCATTCCCAATTTCCATTTCGCATGATTTCGTCATAGCATTGAAGCCAATATAGCCTGAAACCCATGAGACGCAAGACAAAAGTTGGGCAAATTCTCACAAGTGCGCGGCCGTAGTACACGACTTGCTAATCGGTGTCTTGGCGATCTGCTTTGGGTAGGTGCGAACAAATCGACTCGGATCAAAACGCATGGCGTGCGAATGACGCGGGTTAGACGATTTTAGATGGCCTTGCCAGAAACGACTTAAACAGATCGGTGGCGGAACAACGGATAGATCATCCGCCCGTGGTGATGGTGAAGGACAGGGTGGCCGCGTCGCTGCTTCTCGCGTCCGCATCCTCGTCTGTTGCGGTGATGGTCACGCGGACGGTTTCGGCGGCGACGGGGGTGCCGCAGATGGTGCGCGTGGCCGAGCATGCATCGTTGCCCGTGCCGTCGAAAGTCAGGCCGGTGGGCAGGTCCGAAGCCGCGTAGGTGATCGCGCCATTCCCGCCTGTTGCCGCCGGTATTTGGAATGCCCCGATCGCGGTGTTGAGGGCGGTGAAGGTCTTGTCCGTCACCGCGTCGTCGCCGAAGGATGGCGCGCTGTTCACACTCGCCGCCGAGCCGCGGATGACGACGGTGGCGAATGGCGGCGTGCCGATGGTGTACGCGTTGTTGCCAGACGTGGAGGAAACGCCGGTCAATGTAAAAGTGATGGCTTCGTCGCGGAAATCGTCGTCTCTCACGATCCTAAATGACAAAGCGGTCTGAGGGTACATTTCCAATACATTGCATTCATTTGAACTGGGTATATCGTTCTGATTGAGCTGGCTTCCCAACAACCCACCTCGCAAGTCGTTCACATTATAGGCACTCCCGGAAACCGAATAAGATACGCGAATCATCCCCGAAGCCCTTGCGGGTACCTCGTTCAATCGAATGGCGAACTCCACGCGGTCGCCCTCGTCAACCTGCAAGCCGGGCCAATCGCAGTCGCGGTCGCCCGCGATGGCGTCGGCGCCGGAGCAAGTGTTGCTATAACTGCCCTTGGAGGTGATCGTCACCGTCGGCTGAGCCAGCGTCGGGACGGCCCCAAAAGCGATCAGCGCGATTGCCAGCGCGCACGCCGAGGCCATCGTCATCCTCGCTCCGCGCCGCATGGCATCGGCGTCAATTTTTCGGGGGGGGGGGGGGGGGGGGGGGTAAGTTGTTGTTTCGTATAGACATAACGCCCTCTGAGAAAACTGTTAAAACGCGACATGGAATACGCTCCTTCACGGGTGGATTTGAGATGGGCTACGCTGGCATTCATGGCTCGCGCAACCACTGCGATGTTAGACATGCTACGAAAACAAAAAAAATTGTCAATTCAAATTCGTGCGGATGAAAGGCGGTCGGCGGGTCAACTGGCCCCTCAACCTCCTCAAGCGGTTAGGGGGTAGCGATCGACGGCGGAATGTCGATCGCTAAACAGGTGCCCGGCGGTCGTGCTCCTGGCGTTGGGTGCCTTGACCGATCCCACCGGTTAATCTTTAATTTTGTCGTAAATAGCCTCTAATTTTTCGACCTGTTTCTCCAAATTGTGTCGCGCTACAACGTGGGCACGCGCGGCGCGGTTGCGGTTGGGCGCGTTGAGTGTGGCGTCCAACCCCTCGGCCAGGCCCGCTACATCGCGTTCGGGAAACAGCAGGCCACACGATTCGTCGATCACGACCTCGGGAATGTCGGCGTGCAAGGACGAGACGATGGGAACGCCCATGGCCATCGCTTCGATCAATGCGACCGGCGCGCCGCCTTCGGTATCGCCATCTGCCGCTGTGACGCTCGGATAGAGGAGCACGGTTGCGCGGCGCAATTCTTCAAGCGCGGCCGGATGCGAAAGCATGCCCAACAGGTCGACGCGCGCGCCGAGGCGTCGCTTTTGAATCTCGTCCTCCAACTGCGGGCGCGAAGGCCCGTCGCCGATCATCCGCAACTGGGCGTCTGGATATTTGTCCGCGATTTTTGCAAAGGCGCGAATCGCGTATATCAATCCCTTTTTCTCCCGAAACACCGCGTACGTCACCACCACCGGCGGGCCATCTGCCCGATCTGCGCCAAACGGGATTTTCGACACATCCACGCCCAGATGCTGTACGACCACGCGATTCGCCGCACAGCCGAGCGCGATGAGTCGCTCGCCCATAAAAGGCCCTTCGACCAAAAACACCTCGCCCTCGGCAAACAGCCGCTCGTACCGCCTCCGCCATATCTTCTGCCGGGGCAGGGCCGAGACATCCATCCCGTAAAACGTCGTCGCCATCGGGATGCCCACGCGCTGCTTTGCGGACAAACACCGGTAGCCTTCCTGCCCAAAATGCGCGTGGATGAGCGCGGCGTTGTGCTCGCGCAGCCCGTTCTCATACCCCATATACGTGCCGCGCACCTTGCGAACGAGGCGCAGGGCCATTCTGCGGGCGGGCGAAAAATCTTCGGTTGACAAAACCGGCGCAATGGGAAACCGATCCAAATTTTGCCGCGCCTGCGTCATCACAATGGGGCGATACCGCTTCGCTGCGCGCATCTGATCGTAGATCCAGCCCGCGGTCAAGGGCAAAAAGGGATTGGCGCTATGCGCGACTACGGATTTCACGCGCTTCCTCCAAAGTCAGTGGTCGGTCTCCGCAGGTGGAAAGATGACGCAACATTTCGACGATTTTCCAAAAACCACGCGCCAAATCAATGCGCCTTTCGCTATCTTTCCAGGACCAATGAGAACGATATAAAATACAGATTGTTAAAGACATTGCCGACTGCATGAATGGTTGTACATAACGCCAATGACCTGAAAGCAGGACAATCCGATTTGACCGAATGATGTATCGTATCTAGCCCTCAAAATGTACCCGATGAGCACAACGCTGGATATATCGACAATGAGATAAATGAGATCATTTCCTACCTGCAAAATATATTTTGGTGAAATTTTCGTCAGTCGCGCTTCAAAAAATGGTGAGACTTTGGTCAAATAGATTCAGAAAATCGGGGTACTCCAACAAGATGCCAGTAACAGCCCACCACCGATCAGCAGAATCAGGGAAAACAAAATCCCCCAATTCTGATGGGTTGATTCTTTGGCTTGGTCGTGCTTTCGTTTTGACAGAAAATTCATGACGATCTGTTACCTGACAGCGCGTAAAGCCCCATCCGCAAGCAAGTTGCTTTCATCCGTTTAGCCTGCGTTTCGCACGTCAATGTTCCCCGTCACCGCCGCGGAGATGAGCGCGGTTCGGCGTTCTTTGAGCAGCCCAATCGCGGTTTCGCAGGTTTCAACGAGCGCGTCGATCTTTTTGGTTTCGCGGTCGAGGTAGTCAGCGATTTCCTTTTGTTCTGCTTGAGTTGGCGGAATACAACATTTGTAGTTTGCAAAAAACGTTTCCGATACCCTCTTTTGCCCCGCCGCACCATACATTGAAGCTTCAGCGATTTTTCTGAACGGGAAAGATGAAAACAAAAAATAGAGATACCGATTGTGTATCCCAACACAGCGAAAAGGAACTACCTCTGTCGTTGCAAATGCAATGCCGTTCAACAATCCGGTAGCGACTGCGCCTTTGCCGTTTTCAAAACAAGGGGTGATTTTTGCACTAATGACATCATTCTCTGCAAGATAGGTATATCCCGACATAACGTCTGATAGTGGTTTGCTATTGCGAACATCCAGTTGGCCTGTCTCGCCGATACATTCCATCGGCAGAAAGGTTACGAGTGTGTCAAGGGGCATTGCCTTGAGTTCTGATTTAGATGGGTTGATTTGTGCTACATGTTTGATTCTCTTCACTTCCCAATGCGCGGGCACTTCTCCGATCCATTCAATCCCGCTGTCCTTCATTTTCGCGTTGGGGTTCAGTCCTTTGGTGATGGCGTTTGAGATGACCGCTTGCCGTTTTTCCCCGAGCAAGCTGATCAGGCGCGTCTGTTCGTCGATGAGGGCGGCGATTTGCGCGGTTTCTCTGTCGAGGAACGCGGCGATTTTTTGTTGTTCTTTTGCGTAGGGCAAGGGAATCTTGATATTGGCGATGTCACTGGCATTGGTGGCGGGATAGCTCACCCCAACGGATTGGGCAACCACTGTTTCAACAAAAAAGGTGGACTGCAAAAGATAAGAGCAGTATGCCGATTTCAATTCGTCGCGAGGAGATACCACGCAAAAACCCGTCGATACCACCAGATTTTCGGCACTCCCCTTTATCGGTGCTATCGCCCGAAGGTATGTTCTGACCGTTGAGACAATAACATCGCCTTCTTGTACCAAACGTCTGGCACGAGAAGGCGCGCTTGCAAATTTTATTCGCTCTGTTTTAGCGATTCCCAACGCTGGCGATACGCTACCGATGTCGACGTAATCAAATTCGTAATCTGGGTCTGTGCTTTCAGACAACACACGGCTGTTGATATGCGACAGGTATTTTAGCGGTTTCACTTCCCAATGCGCGGGGATTTTTCCCAACCACGCCGTCCCGCTGTCTTTGTAGTTCGCGTATTTTTGAAAGCTCATTTGTCGTTCTCCGTTTGGGAAAGCCTTCCGATCATCTCGGCAATGCGGTCGGTGGCGTTTTTCAAATCCGCGTCGATGGCGGTCAATTCGCGGGGCGGTGCGAATGCGTAGAAATGGCGATTGAAGGGAATCTCGTAGCCCACCTTGGTCTTGCTGGGGTCGATCCACGCATCGGGAATATGCGGGCGCACTTCGCGGTCAAAGTAGGCGTCAACATCTTCGCGCAACGGCACGTTTTCGCAATCGCGCAATTCCGGATCGGGTTCGGGATCGCCCTTGCGGTCGGTGCAAACATCGGCGGTTTCCATGCGTCGTTTCGCCGATTCGCTTTCCGCCTTCATCGGCTATCGCCTCGGGTTGACTTTTGTAGGATAACGCGGTACTTTTGAAATCGCAATCAAAGACCGGTTGCAATACATCTGCGTCGCCCTGTGCTCAATAGGATGCCCGCCCATGACAGATCGGTTGCCCGAACCGAACGATCGGCCCATCGCGTCTATTCGCGCGCTCGTCAATGCGTTTTCAACCGAACCCGCGTGCGTGGGCAACGCGCTTTCAGATGGGCGGTATTTTTTGGATCGCAAATACGATGCGATGGCGCGGCGGCTCGGCGATCTGTTCTGGCTACCCGTGCCGCATGCCTATCTCGCGTTTTGCTATGCGTATAGCGCGCTGTTTGGCATCCCCGATTTCACCCGCGAAGCCCTGATGCGGCAGCCCGATCGGTTTTCGCAAAAGCGGTTGGCACTCACCATTCGCTCCACGAGTGGCTTCATCCTCGACGGCTTTGGGTACGACAGGCGCACGGGTCGGCATCGCAAAGACATTTATTGGCCCGGCCCGGTGATTCGCAGCGTGCATGTAGAAAGCCCCAAACGCGACAAGGCGCGCATTTCCAACCCGGCGATGGCCTATTTTGGCTACCACCTCATCCGGGCGGCTGAACGGCTTTCAAAATGCCGCGCGGGCGTTCGTTGCCACCGTCGGCAACACTACGATTTTTTTGGTGACTTTTTTCGCTCGGCGGGTTATCCTTTTCCCACGGATCGCCGAGGGGGCAAAGAATTTTCGAGGACAGCCGACGCCCTGCTCGCGGGCGATGAGTACGCGGATTTTTGGAACGCCATCCGCCATGCGGCAAAGGACCTCGGCGTGGTTCTCGACCTCGAAGACCTCGCGTCGTTTCTCCCCGAGCGCACGGGGATGTTTTTTGCAGAACGCATTTTGTGAATACAACGTGCAAAGTCATTCCATCCACACTTTTTTAGGAGGTATGTATGCCCAGGGTCGAAATCGAATATTGCGCTGCTTGAGGCTACGAAGAGCAATCCGTCGGGATGACGGATAAAATTGTCAACGCCTTCAAGCAAGACATCGAGGCCATCACCCTGATCCCGTCCAGCGGGGGCCGCTTTGAAGTCACGGTCGATGGCGAACTCGTCTTTTCCAAACTCAAGGAAAAACGCTTTCCCGAATACGGGGAAATCCGCCCCCACATTCAAGACCGCGTTTCATGAACCACGAGCCGGGGCAAACGCGCTCCGGCTCAATTATCTTTGCGGAATGCACGGAGCACGGGAGCCTGTCCCTACGATTGCGATTGCTTTTTCCCTCTCCCGTCTCCCGTCTTACGTCTCTCCCGCCCGTATAGGCATCTTCTCCGCAGAGGCAAATTCAGGCGGTCAAAATGATGCGGTCCCATCGGGAATTGCACAAACTCACAAAAAAAATAAAAAGCCGACGCGATCTGCGTCGGCTTTTGTATTGGCATTCGTTTGACCGAGGCGGTTAGTAAAAATAAATCAGACAAATTGCCAGAAAGATGATCGCGAAGAGCACGCTGCTTTGCGACAACCACGCCCGGCCGAACAGGCCCTCGGCATTGTGTTGCCCGCGAATCGCCGCAATCAGCCGTTGAACCAACGCCTTGCCGCCCGCAAAAACCCCATCTGCAATCGGCCCGAAGGTGCGAACGAGGCCGCGCACAGTTGCCGGCAATGCGCGGCGATACACCCAGTCCGCATCGAGGTTGACGCTGGGCAATTCGGGGGGGTAAATGCCCGTCAGCTTCAGCACCACAAAGGCCATCACCCCGAAAAACACCAGTTGCAGTTGCAGCACCACATGCGTCGTGGTATAGGGCACATAGTCGACCGGATGCGGCAACAGATCGTAGAGCAGCGGCGGGTATGACCCGATCGCGATGCAGAGCGCGGCGGAAATCGCCATGGCAACGCGCATGTTGAGCGGGGCTTCGGGGCAGCGGATTTTTGCATCGTGCGAGAAAAACGCGAAAAATGGAATTTTGATGCCCGCGTGGTGCAGCACGCCCGCCGATGCGAACAACAGCGCCAGCCAGATAGCCACCGCGCCGCTGTTGGCGACCCCCTGCATCACCATCGCCTTGCTGATATACGCGCTGAATGGCGGAAGGGCGGCGATGGATGCCCCGCCCACGATGCAACACGCGCACGTCCACGGCATCGACTTGTACAGCCCCCCCAGTTCAGAGGCTTTGATTCGCCCCGTGCGAAACAAGACCGCGCCCATCGACATAAATAGCAGCCCTTTGAAAATCACGTCGTTGAACGCATGCGACACCGCGCCGTTGATCCCCAGCGCGCCGCCGATGCCAATGCCCACGACCATGAACCCGATTTGGTTGATCATGCTATAGCTCAACACGCGGCGCATGTCGTTTTCAATGACCGCGTAGAAAATCGGGAACATCGTCATCGCCGCGCCGATGTAGATCAAAATTTCCTCGCCTGCAAACCCGCGCGCCAGGGCGTACACCGCGGTCTTGGTCGTGAACGCGCTCAAAAACACCGTGCCCGTGGGCGTGGATTCCGGATACGCGTCGACCAGCCAGTTGTGCAACAGGGGAAACGCGCACTTGATCCCAAAGGCGAGCAACAATGCGTAGTGATACCCCTCGGTCAAGCCGATGTGGTCAAACGCCAGCGACCCGGTCTTCGCATAGCAGAACACCGCGCCGAGCAGCAGCAGCAACCCGGACGCGATGTGCATCGCCAAATACCGCATGCCGGATCGCAATGCGCGTTCGCCCCCGCTTGCCCACACCAAGAAGACCGACGTCACCGCCAGCAATTCCCAAAAGATGAACAGCGCGATCAAATCGCCGGCAAAGACCGCCCCGACCGCGGACCCCGCGTAGATCAACCCCGTGCCGATCGGCAACCGATCCGTGAGATGCAGCGCGTAAATCGCGCCGATAAAAGCCGCCAAGTGGAACGAGTACCCGAACAACCTGCTCAACTTATCCACGCGCAACACGACCATCTCGTAGCCGCCCCAAGTGACCTGCCACATCGCGCCATCTGGGATCGCCAACAGATTCACAAACCCGACCGCGGGCAAGAGCACCGACAACACGCGGCGCGGGCGGATGGGCAGGGCGAACAACAACGCGCCGCCCAAGAGCATGATCAGCGCGGGATGCACCTCACCCATCGTAGTAATCCTCCGAGCGCATGACCCATTTACGCAGGGGAATAGCCCCTAGGACGACCAGCGTGCAAGCGACAAAGCCATACGCCGCGTAAAACCCGAACCAACCCTCGGCCGGCAACAGGCCCTCGGCAAAACTCAAATGCCGATGCGCGATCAGGTCGAGCGACAGCAACAGCGCGCAAAAAATAAAAAAGCCCGCGATCAACGGCCGCACCGCGCCGAGACGGGCGGATGTGTGCGTGCGTTCGCGGTTATCGGAATCGTTCATGGCGTACCTCCCCCGATCAGGCGCAACAGGTTCAAAATCGGATCCGGATACAAAAACAGCGCGAAGCAGCCGAGCGCGGTGAACATCAGCGGGATCACACACGCGAGCGGCGCCTCGCGCAGGTCCGACCCATGGTCGCCCTCCGGCGCGGCGGCGAAAAATGCGCGAATGGGAATCGGCAACAAGTAGAGCACATTCAGCAGGGAGCTCATCAGCAAGACCCCCGCCGCTATGAGGCGATCCGCCTCGACGCACGCGAGCACGAGATACCACTTGCTCCACGCGCCCGCAAACGGCGGTACCCCGATAATGCTCAACGATCCGATCAAAAAGGCGGTCATCGTGAACGGCATCTGCCTGCCAATGCCCTTCATGTCGCTGATTTCCGTTTTGTGCAACCCCACCAAAATGGCGCCCGCGCAGAAAAACAGGGTGATCTTGCCAAAGGCGTGCGTGGCGATGTGCATGCTCCCGCCGAGCACGCCCAACTCATTGGCCAAGGACGCGCCGAGCACGATGTAGGACAACTGGCTGATCGTGGAATACGCCAAGCGCGCCTTCAAATTGTCTTTGGTCATCGCCACGAGCGACCCCACCAAAATCGTAAAGCCCGCGAGGTACGTCAGCCAATCGGTCAAGTTCGCACTCGACAGCAGCTCCGTGCCAAAGAGATAGACCGCGACTTTCATCAGCGTGAACACCCCGGCTTTGACCACGGCCACCGCGTGCAACAGCGCGCTGACCGGCGTGGGCGCGACCATCGCCGCGGGCAACCACCTGTGGAACGGCATCAACGCGGCTTTCCCAGTGCCAAAAGCGTAGAGCGCGAGCAACGCCAGCACCACGCCCTCGCTCGCCTTGCCCGCCAAAATGCCGCCCGGCGTAAATTCCAGCGTGCCGGTCAACGACCAGGTCCACGCCATGCCCAGCAGCAAGAACCCCACCGATGTGCTCAACAAAATGCCCAAGTAGATGCGCCCAGCGCGGACGCTTTCCTCTCGGAGGCGGCGCGCCCCTTCGCGGATATCCGCCACCAATCGCGGCGCGTCAACGCTGCTGATATCCGAGCCTGCGTGCGTCACCAAGGGATAGGTCGAGAGCGTCAACAGCTCGTAAAAGATGAACAACGTGAACATATTGCGGGCGAACGCCACGCCGAGGGCGGCCGCGATCGCAAAGGCGAAAAACGCGAAAAACCGCGTCTGATTGCTCTCGCCATGCCCGCGCATATACCCGATGGCATAGACCGTGGTCGCGATCCACAACCCCGATGCGATCAGGGCAAAGAGCATGCCGAGGGGCTCGACTTGAAACGCCAGCGCCAGGCCCGGCATCACCTCGAGCACCTGCGCGCTCGGCCGCGCGCCATCCATCACCGCGGGCAGGATGGACGCCACGGTGCCAAACGTCAAGACCGCCGCGGTCAACGCGATGGTCTCGCGCACATTGGGCCTGCGCCGCAAAAGTGCGATGAAGGGCATGCTCAACACCGGCAAAGCCATCGAAATGAGGATAGCGGTCGATTCGCTCACGGCATCCCCTCCAGCAACCACATCGCGGCGCGTTGGGCCACGTGTGCGGTCCAATCGGTTTGAACGCCAAAATACACGGTGGCCCCGGTCAATGCCCACATCGAGACTTGCATCATCCACGGCGCTTCTTTGACCGGTGTGGGATCGTCCATCCGCTGAAAATACGCCACTTCGATGACGCGCCACACGTACACCACCGCCAGCAGGGAAGAGAGCAGGGCGAGCAGCGCGATGGGCCACCAGCCCTTTTCCAGCGCGGCCACGATCAAATACCACTTGCTGACAAAGCCCACGGTCAGCGGCACGCCGATCAAACTCAACCCGGCCAGCACAAACGCCGCCATCGTAACGGGCATGCGCCGCCCCAGGCCTTTCCAATCGTCCAAGTTGGACGACCCCACGCGCAACACCACGCAGCCCACGGCCAAAAACAGCGCGGCCTTCATCAATCCGTGATTGAACAGATGCACGATGCCCCCGGTCAATCCGGCCACGGAAACAAAGCCGATGCCCAGCATCATATACCCGATTTGCGCCACGCTCGAATAGGCCAACAACCGCTTCACGTCGGTTTGGTAAATCGCCGCGAGGGATCCCACGTAAATCCCGACGAGGGCGAGCGGAATCAAAAACGCGTCGAGATCGAGCCTTTCAAATGTGAACTCGGCGCCCCACACGGAAAACGCAAATCTCAAAAACACGTAAATCGACACCTTCGTCGCGGTGGCGGCCAAAAACGCCGTGACCACAGAAGGCGCGTAACAATACGCATTGGGCAACCACGCATGCAGCGGGAACATCGCCACCTTGATCGCGGTGCCCACGGTCAAAAACGCAAACGCGACCTTTGCGGTGCGCGTTTCGAACATCGCGGGCAATCGCTCGGACAAGTCGATCATATTGAGCGTGCCAGTCATCATGTACATCAACCCGATGCCGATGACGATAAACGTGGCCCCTATCGTGCCCATGATCAAATACCGATACGACGCGATCAATGCGCGGCGGTCGCGCCCGAGCGCGATGAGCGCGTAGGACGACAGGGACGAGATCTCCAAAAACACGAACACATTGAACGCATCGCCCGTAATTGCAATGCCCATCAGCCCGGCCAAACACAGCAAATACGCCGCGTAAAACAAATAATGCTGCTGTTCGGCGACTTCATCGGCCACGCTCGGCAAGGCAAAAAACATCAGCGCGGCGGCGATGATCGCGAGCAACAGCAGCACGAACGCATTGACGGGATCGACTCGGTACTCGATGCCCCACGGCGCGGCCCACCCGCCCAGCGCGTAGGAAATCACGCCGTCTTGGAGCACGCGGACGAGCAGCAAGGACGCCATGCCCAGCGCGGCCAAACACACGACAAAGGCAAATGCCCAGACGAGCGTTTTTTGCCGCAACAACACGCACAGCGGCGCGGCCGCCAAGGGCGCGATGATCAGCGAGATGGGCAGGTGTGCATCAATCATGATCTCGCTCCGCGATTTCGTCTTCCTCGATGGTCCCGTAGGCTTCCCAAATCCGCACCACGAGCGCCAAGCCCAAGGAAAGCGTCGCGATGCCCACGACGATGGCCGTTAGGATGAGGACGTGGGGCAGGGGATTGGAATACGGCGCGTCGCCCGCGTGCAAAATGGGCGCCGTGCCCCCGCGGACCTTGCCCATGCTGATGTAGATCAAAAACACCGAGACTTGGAACATGCTCAAGCCGATCAACTTTTTGATGAGATTGGGCCGCGCGATCGCGGTGTACAAGCCGATCATCATCAAGACCACGCACGCCCAGTAGTTGAACAAGCCCACCGTCATCGCAAGCGCCTCCGCCCGGCAAAGGCGAAAAAGATCGCCACCATCACCGCGGCCACGGTTATGCCCACGCCGAGTTCCACCAAAAAGATGCCCAGGTGTTGCCCGTGCGCCGGATGTTCGGGATCCAACGCCGCGTAGTCCAAAAAATTGCGCCCGAGAACCGGGGATACCAAGCCCGTGCCCGCAAAAATCAAAACCCCGAGCGCGGCCATGCACTCCACGACGCGCGGCTTCACGACGCGCTTTGCGGCGTCCAGCCCGAAGATCAGCGCGTAGAGCACCACGGCAGCGGCGAAAATCACCCCGGCCTGAAACCCGCCGCCTGGGCCAAAATCGCCGTGAAATTGCACGTAGAGCGCGAACAAAAAAATAAAGGGGATGAACAACTTGCCCACCACGCGGGGGATGCTCTGGTGTTTCACGGCTTCTCCTCCTTTTGTCTCGCCCGGCCCATCAGCAAAATCACGCCGATGCCCGCGGTAAAAATCACCGTGGTTTCGCCCAGGGTATCGTAGCCGCGATAGCTCGCCAACACCGAGGTGACGATATTGGGAATGCCGATTTCCCCGCCCGATTTTTCGATGTAGCGATCCGCGACATGCGTGTGAACAGGGGCCTTGGCGTCGCCGTAGTGGGGCATGTCCAGCGTGCCGTAGATGAGCGCGCCGCCCGTGGCGATCACCGCGATCAGGGCCAAGGCGTTCTTTCGATGGCCGCCCTTTTCTCGGCGCGTGGTCAATGCCAGCGTGCCCAAGAGCAGCACGGTCGAGACACCCGCCCCGACAGCGGCCTCGGTGAAGGCGACATCCACGGCGTCCAACAACGTGAATACGACCGCGGACAAAAGGCTAAAAATCCCCATCATCATCGCGGCCATAAACGAGTTTTGCATCCGGGAAATCGCAACCGCGAGAACCACCATAAAAATCAGCAGGACGACATCCGCAATTTCGGTCATGCTCATTTCCTCCCTAGCACTGTGGCCTTTGTGGCGAACTTGCAACTCGCGCGTCACCCGTCCGGCTGATCGCCTTTCACAAAGGGCTTGAGCCCCGAAGTGAACGCGGCTTTGCCGACTGCGTGCGTCGCGGTCGGGCTGGTGATGAGCAACGCCACCAAAATCATCGCCAACTTCACCGTGACCATCGTCAACCCGCCCTGGAACATCAGGCCGAGCAGAACGAGCCCTGCCCCCAGCGTGTCGGTGATGCCCCCGCCGTGCATGCGGCTGTAAAAATCGGGCAAGCGCAACAGGCCCAGGCCGCCGATGATGCACAACGCACAGCCCAAAATCAGGCAAACCCAACTCGACACCTCGACGATCATCGCGGCGTTCCTTTCTCTTTTTCTGGGTCGGCCCCCAAGTCGCCATACGCGACGAATTTGAGCACGGCCAAGGTGCCGATAAAATTGATCAACACGTAAATCAACGCCAAGTCCAAAAAGTCGGGCCGCCCGGTCAAAAATCCGATCACGGAAATAAACAACACGGTTTTGGTGCCAAACATATTCACTGCCAAGATGCGATCGTACGCGGTGGGGCCTAAAATCGCGCGGCAAAGCGCGAGCACCATCGTCACCAAAACGCCGATCAGGGCCGCAACGAACATCTCATCGCTCCAGTGCCGCCACGCGGCGGTTCATATCGCCGCTTTGCACATCGCCAGCGGCTTCTCGTGTCAATGCGTGTACCACGATGTCTTCCCCATCCAGATCAAGCGAAACCGTGCCGGGGGTCAAGGTGATTGAATTGGCGAAAATGACCCGACACAGATCGCTTTTTTGCGTGGCTTCGACGCGCACTACGCACGGGTCAATGGGCATCTGCGGGCTTAGAACGCGCTTTGCCACATCCACATTCGCCTTGACAATGGCCCACAGCAACCACGGAATGTACAGAACGAGGCGTCCCGCCAGATGGATCGGATGCCCTTCTTCATCCACGATATCCAGCCGATGGGACAGATACACCACAAACGCACAGGACGACACCCCCATCGCAAAAACGAGCGCGTGTTCGACCGTGTAATGCCCAGACCAGAGCAACCAGATGCCAAAGAGTACAACACCCATCAAGATGTAACGCATGTGAACCTCGGTGGTCAGTGGTCAATGTGTCACCCCGCCCGATCAATCGTAGGGACAGGCCCCCGTGCCTGTCCTCGAATCAGGTGGAACGACAGAGACGGATCGCCGATCAGTGGTCAATGTGTCACCCCGCCCGATCAATCGTAGGGACAGATCCTCGTGCCCTCGAATCGAATGGGGCGGTGGGGACGAATCGCCGGTCAGTGGTCAATGTGTCACCCCACCCGATCAATCGTAGGGACAGGCCCCCGTGCCTGTCCTCGAATCAGGTGGAACGACAGGGATGGATCGCCGATCAGTGGTCAGTTATCCCACCTTGCCCGATCAATCGTAGGGGCAGGCCCCCGTGCCTGTCCTCGAATCAGGTGGAACGACAGGGGCTTGGGTGGAGCCTGCTGATGTCAATTTGATTTTGAGTCGTCCGTATCCTTGGGTCCCATCGAGGCATTGGGAATGCCCCACGCTACCCCAATTTGCAATTCCTATAACTACTCCCTTTCATCCGTGCTCGCCTCGGCTTTGCTGTCTGATCGCGCACACCGAAAGCCCAGCGAGGGATAGGTTTTATCGGGCTTTTCCCCTCGGCGTTTCGCCATGTGAATCTGCGGCGCGCTCCAGCCTCCGCCCCGGATGACGCGCTTTTTCCCGGTTTCTGGGCCCGTGGGATTGTGAAGCGGAGACACGCGATAATAGGATTCGTCATACCAATCCCAGCACCATTCCCACACATTGCCCGACATGTCGAGCAGGCCCTCGCTACTCGCGCCTTCCGGAAACGCGCCCACGGGAAGGGGGCGGCGGGTTCGGGCTTCGCGGGTGTTGGTGCGCGTGGCGTCAAATCGGTCGCCCCATGGATAGAGCCGGCTGTGCGCGCCTCGGGCCGCGCGTTCCCATTCGGCTTCGGTGGGCAGGCGTTTGCCCTTCCAAGCACAATACGCATCCGCGTCTTCCCAAGAGATGCCGACGACGGGCTGATCCGGGTCGTTGTATTTTTTGTCCCGCCAATACCGGGGCGCGTCTCGCTTGCTGGCCGCCACAAATTCGCGGTACTGCGCGTTGGTCACTTCGCGCGTGTCGATCCAATAGGCGTCGAGGCGTACCTTGTGTAAAATCGCGTTTTTGTCTCGACTGTCTCCCATCAAAAAATCGCCGGCGGGGATCCGCACCTCGGGCTTGTTTTGGGCATCGGCAGAAACTGCGGCCCCCGATCTGCGCGGTTCAAACGGGGAGCGTCCGTCGATGGTTTTGATGCTCAATTTGGAAATCTCGATTCGGCTGGAAGATAGTTGGAGCGTAATCGCGGTCGCGGTTTCTCGAATCAACTCGCCGCGCACGACGCGCCCGGATTTGAGGACGACCTCGACGGCTTCGGCTGTGGTGATCGCACCTGCCAAGACCACCAATACAATCGCGACTATTCTTTTGCACCGTTGCATTTCGCATCCTCGGCGATGGGGTTAGGGCGGTAACAACTCGCGTCATTGCGGTAAAATATACAATCCATTACGCTTTTTGAAAAGGAAAAAGCCCAACCTGAAAAGGTCGGGCTTTTATGCGTCTGTCCTAAAGATGTGGCGGTTATTCGACCATGTCTCTCAGCTTTTTGAGGGCCGAAATTTTGACGCCCCAGGAAGCGGGCTTGGCGGCGATGGTGATGGTTTCGCCCGTGAAAGGATTGCGGCCCTGTCGTTCCTCGCGGGCCTTCTTTTCGATTTTTTGGATCTTGAGCAAGCTGGGCAACACGAATTCGCCGACGGCGTCTTCTGTGAGATGCCGGTGAATGACGGTTCCCAACTCATCGAGAACATTGCCCACATCTCTCTTGCTGAGGCCGGTGCTTCCGGCGACCTCGTCGATGATCTGGGCCTTGCTCCATCGTTCTTTGACCGCTGCAGATGCCATGAATTTTCTCCCTTGAAAGATGGCGTTTGTGAACGCGAAAGCCCCGCGTGATGAGGCTACTGCGTGACGATGTCCCCCAATTATAGGAAAGTACGTTTGGGTTTGTCAAGACAAGAAAAGGGCTTTGTCCCTCGTTTTTTTACTCCACCCAAATATCCGGGCGCGTATCCACGCCGCATCGTTCAAATACCGCGTCTATGGCGCGCTTGTCGTCTGCTGACAAGGTCAGTTCCAACGCCCCCATGTTCGACGCGACTTCGGATGGTTGACGCACGCCCACCAGCGCGGTGCTGATCACCGGGTTGGACAACACCCACGCCAGCGCCAAGTGGTGCACGGCGGTGCCG
This sequence comes from Candidatus Latescibacterota bacterium, assembly GCA_965242535.1. Taxonomy (GTDB): domain Bacteria; phylum Latescibacterota; class UBA2968; order UBA2968; family UBA2968; genus VXRD01. The sequence goes on along the minus strand of OZ251458.1, from coordinate 271,857 downwards.
CGTTTTGCCGCCATCTGTTCGAGGGCTTCCACCACCTTCAGATTGCGCGGAAAATTTTCTTCCGTGAACAAGGGCATGTTGAACAACCCGCCCTTGGCGCGCCAATCGCGTTCCCCAAATGCCGTGTGTTCGTCGAACGCGCCGGTCAACAAGCCGTGCGCGAGGGACCCGTAGCCCATCATGCCGATGCCGTGCGTTTCGCAATAGGGAAAGACGTCCCGCTCCATTCGCCTGTCAAACAGGTGATAGCCGTATTGCCCCACATCCACGCGGCGCGCGTCCATGCATGAATCGATCTCGTCGGCCATGAAATTCGACACCCCCACAAACCGCGCTTTGCCCTGCTGAACCAGATCGTCCATCGCGCGCATGGTCTCGTCAAACGGCGTGTGCCGGTCGGGCCAGTGGATCAAATACACGTCGATGTAATCCGTGTTCAAAAACCGCAAGCTGTTTTCCACAGACGCCATGATGCGCGCTTTGCGGCTGTCGCGGCCTTTCTCGCGCCCGGAATCCCGATAGCCGATGCCGACCTTGGTCGCCACGATCACATCCTTGCGCCGCGTGCCCAAGCCGCGCGCGAGCAGGGCTTCGGATTTGCCCATGCCATAGCCTTCGGCGGTATCAAAGCAATTGATCCCCAGATCCATGGCCTTGTGAATCGCCGCGATCACTTCGCCTTCGTCAAAATGCCCATAACCGCCGCCGAGTTCCCAGCATCCAAATCCAATCGCCGAAACCTCCAACCCGGTCTTTCCAAACGGCCTGTATTCCATCGCACACCTCCGGTTAACGTGTTTTCACCGCCCCATCCAACCGCCGTCCACTGTCAAAATCGCGCCATTGACGTAGTTGGCCGCGTCCGAACACAAAAACACACACGCGCCCTTTAAGTCGTCGGGCTGCCCCCATCGCCCCTGTGGGATACGCGCCAAAATCTGCTCGGCGCGCGCGGGATCGCCGCGCAGGGCTTCGGTATTGTCCGTCGCGATATAGCCCGGCGCGATGGCATTGACATTGACCCCCTCCTTCGCCCACTCATTTGAAAGGGCCATCGTCAAGGTCGCGATCCCGCCTTTGGCCGCGGCGTACCCCGGCACGGTAATCCCGCCCTGAAAACTCAGCAGAGACGCGGTGAAAACGATCTTGCCATGCCCGCGTGCCACCATCGCTTTGCCAAACTCGCGCGCGAGGACAAATTGCGCGTTCAAATTGACTTCGATCACGTTGTCCCAGTATTCGTCGGGATGATCGACCGCGGCCTCGCGCAAAATCGTGCCCGCGTTGTTGACCAAAATGTCGATCGAATCGACGTCTGCTTTCACCCGTGCGACAAACGCGTACAAAGCGTCCCGATCGGAAAAATCACAGGCGTAGGATCGAAACCCGCGCCCGAGTGCCGCGACCTCTTTTTCCACCGCACTGCCCGGCGCCAGCGACGCGCTCACGCCCACGATATCCGCCCCTGCCTCGGCCAACCCCTGGGCAAATGCGCGCCCGATCCCGCGCCGGCATCCGGTTACGAGCGCGGTTTTCCCGCACAGGTCAAACCGATCTAAAATGTTCATGATGACTCCTCATGCCTGACAATCCAACAGCACCTTCACGACCTCGCCGCCTGCGGCCATCTGTTCAAACCCCTCTGCCGCGTCGTCCAGCGGCAGCGTATTCGTCACCAGGGTTTTGACATCGATCGCGCCGGACGCGGCCAAGCGAATGGCGCGTTCAAAATCGATGGGTTCATAGACGCGGCACGCCACCAGATGCAGTTCTCGCCAAAAAAAACGCTGCAAATCCACGGGCCGCGGCTCGGCGTGGACGCCCACCAACACGATGGTTCCGCGCACGCGGGCCAACGCGGTCATGACCTCTGCACCTGGCGCGCTACCGCTGACTTCAAACACGAGGTCCGCACCCGCGCCCTCGGTCCAATCCTCTGTGTACGCGATGAGATCGGTTTCCAATGGGTTCACGGCTGCAAAGCCCAATGCCTCGGCTTTTGCCAGGCGGAAGGGATTCACTTCGGCGATCGCCACCTCGGCGCCGTCCAATCGGGCGGCCATGGCGACGAGCATGCCGATGGGCCCGCCGCCGATGACGACCGCGCGGTCGCCCAATTCCACTTTGGCGCGCCGCACATCGTGGACCGCCACGGCCAGCGGTTCAATCAGCGCGCCCGCGTCGTCGTCCAAGGCGTCGGGAACGCGGTGCAGGCGATGGATCGGCGCGTTCCAAAACGCCTGAAACGCGCCCGCGGAATCGATCCCCAAAAAGTTCAAATTCTGGCAAACGTGCCGATGCCCCCGCCCGCAAGCCGCACACGCGCCGCACGCCACCGTGGGTTCGACCACCACGCGGTCGCCCACTTGGAACGCAGCGCCTTTTGCGACCTCTACGATTTCGCCGCACATCTCGTGCCCCATCACCAGCGGAATTTGCACGCGCCGATCCATGTGCCCCTGATAAATGTGCAAGTCCGTGCCGCACAAGCCCGCGCGCGCCACTTTGATGAGCGCCTCGCCAGCCGAGGGCCGCGGGGTGTCGATGTCGCGCAATTCAACGCGCTCGGGTCCCAAATAAACCGATGCTTTCATCGCGCCTCCAAGCGTTTTAACCCTTGAAAGTTCGGGCTTTCTCATGTATAATCACAAACCGCCGTTATGATACCAAAAAAATTCAAAGCGTCAACACTCTCGTCCCCATGTCCATTCTCCATACCTTCATAACCCTCGCCCTGAAAACCACGGGGCTGGATTCCAAAGAAGCGGAAATCATCGGGATCGACTGCGTCAAAGTCGAAGAGGGCGAAGTGATCGACCGCTTCGAGACCCGCGTGCGACCGCGCATGGGCGTGCCCGAAGAAACCACGCGCCTGACGGGCCTCGCGTTCAAAGACGTGCGAAACGCGCCCCGCATCCGCGCCGCGATAGAGAACTTCACGGCCTTTGCCGGCGACCTGCCGATCATCGCTCACCACGGGCGGTTTGAAGCGCGGTTTTTATCCGAGGCATCCGGCTCGCCCTTTGGCAACGCCATCCGCAGCTTGCGCGCCCTCGCGAGGATCGCCCTGCCTCGGTTGTCCGATCATCGGGCGGACGCGATTGCGGCGCATTTGGGCGTGGAATCGGATTGCGCTGCGGAGCGACTCGTGGGCATGTACGCAGGCGTGCTCGACGCGCTGCGAGACACATCCTTAAGCACCAAGCAGAGCATTCTCCGCCTCGTCCAAGGCGCGAACAGCCCCTTGCTCGATATCTTTGTCGATTTGGGCAACGAAGCGGTCAAGCGCGAATTTATGCGGCGCATGCGCGGCGGCGGCGCAGACGATTTGCCCCTCTCCAATGTGGGCGGCGACGAACCGCGCACCGAAACCGATGAATCTGTGCCTGTGGACATCGACGCGCTCTGCGCCCTATTCGAAGCGGGCGGCGCGTTTGACCGCCACACCGACGGCTATGAGGTCCGCGCCGAACAAATCGAAATGGCGCGCGCCGTCGCCGGGGCCTTCAACGACGGCGAGTTGCTCGTCGCCGAAGCGGGAACAGGCGTGGGCAAATCCCTGGCCTATCTGGCCCCTGCCATCCACCACGCGGCGAAAAACGGCCGCCGCGTCATCGTCTCCACCAATACCAAAAATCTCCAGGAACAGTTGTTTTTCAAAGACCTGCCCCACCTCGAGCGCGTCCTCGACATCCCGTTTAGCTACGTGTTGCTCAAGGGGCGCGGCAACTATATCTGCCTCAACCGGTGGCAGGCGGCCCTCGCCAATGTCGATGCGTTTTTCGGCGAAGACGAGCGCGAAGGCGCGTTGGCCCTCGCGGTATGGGCCGAGCAAACGCAAACCGGGGACATCTCGGAAAACAACGGCTTTGACATGCGCCGCTATGCCGGGCTGTGGGCAAAAGTGTGTTCCGATTCCGGGTATTGCCGGTCGCAGCGCTGCCGCACCAATGGGCCGTGTTTTGCCAACAAAGTGCGCCGCGCGGCCCAAAAGTCCCATGTCGTCGTGGTCAATCACGCGCTGCTCTTTGCCGACATCGTCTCGGAAAACGCCGTTCTCGGCGAATACGAAGACCTCGTTTTGGACGAGGCCCACAACATCGAAAAAGTCGCGGCGCAGTACTTGGGCCGCGAACTCGCGATCTGGCACGTCAAAAATTTTGCGGACCAACTGTGCAGCCCGGGCTTCAACAGCACGGGCACCCTGCCCGCACTGCGCCATTGGATAGGCGTGGCCGATCTCAAAGACCACAGTTACGCCGCCTTTGACAAAGGCATCGGCCGGGCCACAAATGCCGCGGAAGACGCCTATCTCAAAGCGCAGGCGTTTTTCCAAAACCTCACGGATTCGCTTCGCGGCGAACGGGGCTATCGCAAATTTTCCTACACCCAAAAAGTGCGCTATGGCCCGGGCGAAAATGCGTTTGCAAGCGTCGGCGAAAGCCTGGGGGATTTCGCCCATGCCGTCGCCGAGCTCCAAGCGAGCCTCAAAAATCTGTGCGACTGGCTCAAAAACGTGCCGGACGACGCGTTTCCCAACCAGGACGAACTCGCCAACGAACTCGAGGGCCGCGCAGAGACCTGCGACGGCCTCATCGAGACCCTCGACCATCTGACGCATGCCGAAGACGAAAAGTACGTGTACTGGTTTGAATTGCCGAGCCGAGAGAACAGCAACGACACGCGCCTGTTCTCCGCGCCCCTGCATGTGGACGAGGTCTTGCGAGAAGCCCTGTACGACGCGATGCGGACCATCGTCTTCACCTCCGCCACCCTCGGCATTCGCGGCAAACTCATCTATTTTTTGCGGCGCATGGGCCTCGACGCCCTGCCGGAGGATCGCGTGCAAACGCGCTGCTTGGGGTCGCCCTTTGACTACGATTTGCAGGCCCTGGTCTGCGTGCCGCAATTCATGCCCTCGCCCAAATCGCCCGATTTTCAACGCGCAGTGGATGATTTGTTGCGCGATCTCGCGCGCAAAGTCGGGCGGGGAACGCTGGCCTTGTTCACGTCCTACAGCATGCTCAACCAATCGTACCGCGCGCTCAAACCCGATCTCGACTCCGACGGCATCGCGCTGTTGGGGCAGGGGATAGACGGCGCGCGCGGCAGCATTACGGATCGGTTCAAGACCCATCGCCGCGCCGTGCTCTTGGGCACGAGCAGCTTTTGGGAGGGCGTGGATATCCCAGGCGAAGCCTTGGAAATTTTGGGCATTGTGCGCCTGCCCTTTGCCGTGCCCTCCGAACCCCTGGTCGCGGCGCATTTGGAAGAGCTGGAAAAACAGGGCAAAAACTCGTTTTTGCACTATTCCGTGCCCGAAGCCATTCTCAAATTTCGGCAGGGATTCGGTCGCCTGATTCGCAACAAATCCGACCGAGGGGTGGTCATCGTCTTTGACAACCGGGTGTTGTCCACGAGCTACGGGCGGGCCTTTCTCGAAGCCCTGCCCGTGCGACACCGGGCGTTTCGCGCGCCCGCGGCGTTGTTGCAAACCATCGAACGCTGGTTCGGCGAAGGGGCGTAAGGGCATGGGCGTGTAAGGGTGGCGTAACGTAAGGGCGTAAAATCTTACGCCCTTACAATCATACCGCACAATCGCGCTTACTTTGTCGGTCAACAAAAAGATATCAGAGAAGCGGTTCATGAATGCGGAACGCCAAATTGCCATACGCGAACCCCTGCGGAAATTGATGGTGCAAATCGCCCCGCGCAATCGCCCCCTCGTAGGCCAAGCCTATCACTTTGCCAATGCGAGTCACGAAGGCCAAAACCGCGACGCTGGGCAGCCCTATATCACGCATCCCATCGGCGTGGCGATCATCTTGGCATCGGAACTCGGCTTTGCAGACGACGCGGAAATGATGGCCGCGGCCCTGTTGCACGACGCGGTCGAGGATTCGGCTTTGGACCTCGACGACATCGAACCCAACTTCGGCGAGACCATCGCCACGTTGGTCGGCGGGGTGACGAAGGTTTCCCATTCAAAAACGAGTCGCGCGGCGCGGCGCATCGCCACCTTGCAGCACTTGTTCACGTACGCCAGACGCGACCCGCGCGTGCTCATCCTCAAATTGGCGGATCGCATGTACAACATGCGGAGTCTCCACGGCATTGCCGAACAGAGCAGGCGGGAACGCATCGCGCGAGAAACCGTGGATATATACGCGCCCCTGTCGCACCTATTGGGCATGGCGCGCATCCGCCGAGAGCTCGAAGACCGGAGCCTTTGTTGCCTCAAACCGCAAATTGCCGACCGGATCCAAGCCGAGTTTCTCGCCGAACCGCCCGAGTACCTCCTGCGATTTCGGGACACCGTCCACGACTTGCTGATGAAAAATGGCGTGCGGACGAGCGTGCGCGTGCAACCGAAAAGTTTGAGCAGTGTTTATCGCAAAATGCAGCATCGCCCGCTCGATCAAATCCTCGACCGCTACGCCATCGAGATCATCGTCTCGCGCCGCCCATCGTGCTATTTGGCGTTGGGCATTTTGCACGAACACTTCTTGCCGGTGATGGCGCGGTTCAAGGAATTTATCGCCCTGCCCAAGCGCAATGGGTACCAGGCGTTGCACACCTGCATCCACCACAAAGACCGCCGCTACGAGCTCCACATCCAAACCCCGGCCATGCACCGCTTGGGCGAATTTGGCATCGCGGCCTTGCGCGGAGACGAGCAACACGAAAAACGCCGCACGCGCTGGCTGCACGATTTCGCCGACTGGCACGACCAAACCGCCCACACGCGCCACTTGATGTCCGAACTCAAGCGCATTCTCTTCACCCGGGAAATCGTCGCGTTCACGCCCTTGGGCGATCCCTTTATTTTGCCCGAAGGCGCGACAGTGGTCGATTTTGCGTTTGCCGTACACAGCGATCTGGGTTTGCAGTGCAAGGGCGGCCGCATCAACGGCACGCGGGCCTATCCGTTTTCCAAACTGACCTGGGGCGATACGGTCGAAATCGACACGGACCCCGCCCAATACCCAAAAAAGAGCTGGGTCCACCGCGTAAAAACCTACCGCGCCCGCAGACTCATCCAGCACTACCTCAATAGTCAATAGAATCTTCGGGCAGGCACGGGGGCCGCCTCAACGGGTTTTCCCCTCTTGTATCTTCGGACAGGCACAGGGGCCTGTCCCTACGATAGCGATGGCTTCTCACCTCTCCCCTCTCCCGTCTCCCCTCTCCCGTCTCCCGTCTCCCGTCTTGTATCTTCGGACAGGCACGGGGGCCTGTCCCTACGATTGCGATGGCTTCTCATCTCTCCCGTCTCCCGTCTCACCGCCTCACCGCCTCACCGCCTCACCGCCTCATGCCTCTTTTCCTCTTTGCCATCGCCTTGCTCGTCGCGTGTTCGGGGGGAACTCATCCCGAACTGGAACGTCAAAAGACAAAGGTCGCGCAGGCCGAGAACGCGCTGCGGGAAGAGCGCGGTCGCCTGCAAACCATGCGCGACAGCCTAACCCGTGAAATCGATCGCAACCTCGCGTTGGGCATCCCGAAAGAACGCGCCGAGCGCATCGAACGCGCGCGCATCGAAGTGCAGGAAACCCTCGTCGCGGCGTCGGAAAAGAATCTGATGGCGCAACGCGCATTGCTCGATTCGCTGGAAAAATATCTTCCCTAACTCCGCAAAATTCAACTTTCCCAATGTCGCCAATTTGTTATATTCTCCATTAGAACCATCCGATCCCATCGCACAAACGAGAGGAGGAGCATCCGTGTCCACTCGCCAACATTTACCCGTCGCGCCCAAACTCGCGTATGCCTCCACGGGGCTCGAACCGTACATCCCCTCGGCGGAACAGCCCTGGAACGAGCAACGCGCGGCCCACCTTTTGCGGCGCACCCTGATTGGCCCAACGCCAAATGAAATCGCACAAGCCGCACAAAACACGCCGGAAGCCGTCGTGGATGGCCTGCTGGCCATGCCCTTTTTGCCCCCCGATCCCCCCGACCAGTGGGTCTATGACGATCCCTTTCAAAAACCCACCCCAGCGCAGCGCAAAATCGAGCGCGAGCGCGTCGATCAAACCCGCGCGTGGTGGATGTCTCTCATCGTCAATCAGGGGTTTTCCATTCAGGAGCGCATGGTGCTCTTTTGGCACGACCACTTTGCCACGCAGGCCAAAGATGTGAGGCGCCCGCAGTGGATGTATCTCCAAAATTTCCTGTTCCGCAAGCACGCCGTGGGAAATTTCAAAACCCTCGTGCAGGAAGTCACGCGCGATCCGGCCATGATCTACTACCTCGACAGCAATACCAACAAAGTGGGCAAACCCAATGAAAACTACGCCCGAGAGCTGATGGAATTGTTCACCATGGGCGAGGGCAACGCGTACTCGGAACGCGACATCGGGGAAGCCGCGCGCGCGCTCACCGGTTGGGTCGTGGTGGGCAAGCAACCCGTTTTTAGAACGAATCGGTTCGACAAGGGCGAGAAGGCGTTTTTGGGGCAGCGCGGCAATTTCGACGACCGGGACATTATCGACATCATTTTCGAGCAACCCGTCACCGCGGAATTTATCTGCGGCAAGCTCTACCGCGAATTTGTCTATGAACACCCGGATCGAGACGTGATCGCGGAACTCGCGCAGATCATGCGCGACAACGATTACGAAATCGCGCCCGTGCTCAAGGCGTTGCTCCTGAGCACGCACTTTTTCGATCCCGCCCTCGTCGGCGCGAAAATCAAAAGCCCGGTCGAGCTCGTCGCCGGCACGGCGCGCAGCTTGGGGTTTCGCGCGGGCAGTCGGCAGAGCATCAGCGCGGAGTACCTCGTGTACATCGCGGATGTGCTCGGGCAAAAATTGCTCGACCCGCCCAATGTGGCCGGGTGGCCCGGATATCGGCTGTGGATCAGCACCTCGACCTTGCCCGAGCGCCACAAGATGACCGACGAAATGGTCGATGCCAAACCGCGCAATCCCAACCGCTACACCATCGTCAACCCGGATGTCGTGGGATTCGTCAAAGCCTTTCCCACCCCCTACGACGCGGAAGAACTCGTCCGCGCCCTGGGCGAGTGCTTGACGCCGTTCCCGGTCGACGCGTATCGCCGCGAAATGTTTTTGGACACGTTGCTCGAGGGCGCCGATGTCTATGACTGGAATCCCGACGACTTGGCGGCCCCTCGCCGCATCAAGAATATTCTCAAACTCATTTTCGAGTTGCCCGACTACCAACTCAATTAGAAAGGGCATCCGCCTTTCGCCACAGGAGCTCGTTATGAACAGACGCGACTTTATGAAAAGTGCAAGCCGAGGCGGCGCCGGGTTTGCGCTAGGCGGTTTTATGACGCGCGCTTATGGCCGCGCCGAAGCCGTGGGTCCCATGGCCGCCGCCGCCCTCAGCCAGACCGACCGCGTGCTCGTCATCATCCGCCTCAACGGCGGCAATGACGGCCTCAACACCGTGGTCAATTTTGAAAACGATGCCTATTACCGGGCGCGGCCCACCATCCACATCAAAAAGGGAGACGCCCTCAAACTCACGGACGCGCAGGGCCTGCATCCGCAACTGACCGGGTTCCAAGAACTCTACGACGAGGGCGAGTTGATGGCCGTGCAGGGCGTGGGCTATCCCAACCCCAACCGCTCGCATTTTCGCTCGACCGATATCTGGATGACCGCATCGGACGCCAATGAATTTTTGTCGCACGGCTGGCTCGGGCGCTATCTCGAAACCCAAACCGCGGGCCTTCCAGACGCCATGCCCGAACACCCCTTGGCCGTGGATATCGGCCCCGTGCTCTCGCTCGCGCTCTTGGGCAAAAACGGCGCGATGGGCATCGCGCTTCGCAACCCCAGGCAATTCGTCTATCTCGTGGAGCGGGGCAACAAAATCATCGAAGACAACAAAATTCCCACGCCGGCCGGGTACGAACTCGACTTTGTCCGCCGCATCAATTTTGAATCCCTGCGCTACTCGTCGCAAGTTCAAGACGCCGCGAGTCAAAGCGAGAACCGCGCGGTCTATCCCAATAACGCGCTCGCGGACAAACTCAGTTTGGTCGCGCGCTTGATCGCAGGTGGCTTAAAAGCCAAAGTGTATCTCGTTTCCCAAGGCGGATACGACACGCACGCCAATCAGCTCAACCGCCACGATGTTTTGATGCGCGACCTCAACACCTCGGTCAGGGCGTTTGTGCGCGACCTGCGGGAACACCAGTTGCAAGATCGCGTTTTGGGCATGAGCATTTCGGAGTTCGGGCGGCGCGTGAAGGAAAACGGCAGCGCGGGCACGGACCACGGCACGTCCGCGCCCATGTTCTTTTTCGGCCCTTCGGTCAACGCAGGCGTCGTCGGTGCAGATCCCAATTTCGAGCGGGTCGACGGCCGCGGCGATTTTTACTACGACTACGACTTCCGCCAAGTCTATGCCTCGGTGCTCAACCAGTGGTTTGGCGTGTCGGAAAACGTGCTCGCCAATATTTTCTCGTCCGGCCCCGCGCTCATTCCCCTTCTCAGTTCGGCATCCCAATTTGCCAAGGGCGATTTCAATAGGGACGGCAAAGTCGATTTTAACGACTTTCTCCAATTTGCCGAAGCCTACGGCGGCACAGAAGCCCAATACGATTTGGATGGCGATGGCAATGTCGGGTTTGGCGATTTTCTGCAATTTGTCGAGGCGTACCGAAACCGCTAAAGGCGCGCCATCGTCTCAAACCACAAAAGCCCCGGTCGCGCGCCGGGGCTTTTTCACTAGGGGAAAACCATGCGAAATTCCAAACGCGAAATCGCCATCTCCAATCGCCATCTCTACTACTACGCCAGCCTGCTCAAGCGCGTTTACGGGTTCGTCATCCGAAAGGAGCACGGAAAGGACGAACGCTACACGGGCAAGTTGGACGAAGACCCGGTGTTGAGTCCCCTGCCCGAGGGGATGATCCCGCCAAAGGCCATGGTCGCCCGCTTGCCCGGCACGCCCGTTCGAGATGAGATCGTCCTGTTTCGGTTTCGCAAGCGTTTGTTGATGGGCACTTGCCAAGGGGTTTTGTCCCGCAATATTTCCGAGATCGCGGTTTTGGCCGAGGACGACCGCCGCCTCCGCTTTCACCGCACGAACCTCGTCTATCTCAGCGGCACCTCATCGCGCGATGTGCCGCTGAAGCCCTATGCCGCGTCCTTGCGTGCGTTGAGCCGGGACATCGACCTCGAGGACGTGTGGGAGCTCGCCGTTGAATCCGATACGGCACTTTCCCTGCCCGATATCGCCGATCTCTTTTTCGATGGCGATGCCGACGCTACGCAGTGGATGGCCCTGTATTTGCATTTGCACCAGGCCTGTGCGTATTTTCGGCCCTGCGCTTCCGACTCGTACGCGCCTTATGCGGTCGATCAAGTGGGGTTCCGCAGGCAGCGGGAGCGGCGGCAACGAGATCGGGATGAAGAACGCGAGGAATTTATCCACGCCATGCGAAATCGGGCCGAATCCATCGCGGAACACACCTTGACGCCGCGCCAGCAGACCTATTTGGACCAGATTCGACAATACGCCCTTTGGGGCAGGGAATCGCAGCGCGCCACCCAAGCGCGGGCCTTGCTCGCCGAAATCTGCGAAACAAAAAAAAACCGCCAAAAATCAGCGGTCGATTTGCTCGTTCAAAAGCGAGTGTGGGAGCGCGATGAAAACCTCGATCTGCTCCGCGCCGAAGTGCCCATCGCGTTTTCAGAGGACGCCATCCGCCAAGCCGAAACCCCCGCAACCGCAGTTGGTTATCGCAAAAAGCAAAAGGTCTTTGTGATTCACCTGCCCGATGGGCAAGCCCTCGCGCTTTCGTTCCGCCGCAGATTGTTTCGCGGCCCGGAATTTGGCGTCCACATCCCGGATATCGCCGCTCTCATCCCAAAGGATTCGGCTATCGACCGCGAGGCTGCCGAACGCGGCGCACGCATTCCCTTTCCCGATCACCCCATCCCCATGCTCCCCCCGCGCATCGTCCACGACTTGGGCGATTTCCAGCGGCCGCGTCCCGCGCTGAGCATTTTCTGGCGCGCGGATCGAGCGGGTCGCCTCAAAGATTTTTGCATCGCGCAGACGACCGCTGTGAACAAAGCGGACCTGACGCAGGAGAATGTCGATCTGGCTCTTTCGGATTCGTCTCACCCGCAACACCGCGCCCTTCAATTTTTCTCGCAGTTGGCCGCGCGCCTCCGCCAAAAGCGACGACCGGATGGCCCGGCGGAACGCATTTGCATCGCGTGGGAATTGCGTCTGCTCGCGGCTGTGGCCGTTGGCCGGTGGTGCGACAACAAGGGGATCCCCGCGATTTACGAGACGCGAGACCCGGTCGAGAACGCCGCGGCCCTTCGGCGGATTCCACACCCGATCGTCCGCCGCCATGAACTGCAACGCCACACCCCGCGCACGGATCTCGACACCGCGCCGGGAATCCATCACGGGTACGGCATTTCGCACTGTTGCCCCATCGCGCAACCGCTCGCGCGATACGCGGATTTGGCGATGCAACGCCAGATCGCGCATTATCTTCAAACCGATCAAGTGCTCTACTCAGTCGACGACCTCAACGCCCTGCGCTATCGCTTGTGGGAGACCGAGGGCCTGATCGATGGCCTGGTCTATCGCCACACCCGCGACCTGTTGCTCCAATCTTGGGAACGCCAACTCGGTCGGGAATTTCGCGCCGTCGTTCTCCACCTCAAGATGCGCGGCGCGCTCGTGGAACTGCTCGACCATCCCTTCAAGACCGTCATCTATCCGGGGCATCCCGTCGAGGTCGGCGACGAAATTGACCTGCGCCTGACGGGAGTTGATCGCTGGAAAGGCTGGGCGCATTTTACCGTGAGCTATCAGCCATCAGCGGTCAGCTTTTAGAAGGCGTGAGGCGGAAGGCGTAAGAGAAAAGATACAAGGGGTACAACGAGCGATAGCCCATTCAAAGGCGAGCAGTGTGTAGGAGGGTAGTGCCGGTGGATGATGTAGGGACAGGGCCCCGTGCCTGTCCGAAAAACGCAGGATCGGAAACGAGGAGCAAACAAAAGCCCCCGCATTGACCCATGATTCGTTCAGGATCGACATGCGGGGGCTTGTATTGTGATGGCAATGGAACTGACCGCGGACTGCAACTTTAATGCACCAATTTGATACCCCATTCACCACATCGCGCTTCGACCTCGTTGAGCGGCGCCATCGTGACGATCACGCCATCCACGGTTTTCTCCGGATGCAAGGTCCGCATCAACCCCACTTTATCGGCGAAGCGATCCACATCCTCCAACTCGCACACGGACTTGACCTCAAACACCAACAAGGTGCTGTTATGCACCAAAATATCGACCTCGTAGCGACGACCCGCAGGGCCGATCAGGCCCTCGGCATCTTCGAGGGGTTGCCGCAAGCGAACGTGATCGGCAGACACATCGTCTCGTCCGAGCACCAACCGCATGGTGCCTGCGACCACATCTTCCAATTTTCTGCCGGACCGCGTTTGGAAGCGTCCCACGATCATTTCGACCCAATCGCGCAGATCGGAAAATTGTCGCTCCATCCGATCGAGCCTCCCCTCGATTTGCTCAAATCGGTCATTGACTTCTGTGCGAAACTCGTCAAACTCGTTCCGCAAATCGCGCAATTCGGACAGCACTGCCGCCACTTCCTCCTTTTTGGCAAACGTCCGCATGAACGTCGAATAGACGCGCATCTCAAATTCGGGATGCCGTTCGAGCAATGCCGGTAGTTGCGTCTCCAGCGTCTCCATCAATTCCCCATCGGTCAACAGAGCCATTAGGCCCTCCTTCAAAAAGTTTTACAACGCCCGCCATCTCTTCTCCATCTCCATCCACCCGCGACAAATATAGCCAACTTTTGCCCGATCCGCAACCCCTCGTGATCGCGGATTAGGGAATTGCGCGGATTATCCCACCCCGCCCGCCCCTTCTCGTCTCTGTCTGTGCGAATGTGTATTTTTTTTTAACAACCCCACGTCAGCACGAGCCTGGATTCCGACGTTGGCTACGCCCGTGCTTGTGCCTGCGTTTGTGCTGACGCGATTTTATTTTTTCGAACGGTGGGTTCTTTCGCCGTTCATCTGCGTTCATCTGTGTTCAGCCGGGGGCGCGCTTGCCTTTTTGAAACGCGCAGTTGCAATTTTTGAATGCGGCCATTGCCCGAATCCAAAATGAATAATCTGCCCGCTCGCCCGAGTGCCACGCCGCGAGGGGTTTGAAATGTCATTGGGCCTTTCCCCGGATCGGGGCCGCCCAAGAAGCCCGCGACGCGGCCCGAATGCAGGTCGAAGACCACGATGCGATGGTGGCCCGTATCCGCGACGATGAGCGTGCGCTGAGGGCCGACACACAGGGCCGAGGGTTGCAAGAGAATGTCGTCGCCCATTGCGTTTTGAAAATTGCCGAACCGGTCGAACACCGCGATCCGATCATTTTCGCTGTCGCAAACATAAACCGCATCGCGCCCCTCTGTGGCGATGCCCAGTGGCCGCCGCAGATTGCCCGCGCCGTACCCAAACCCGCCAAAACTGCGATCCACGCGGCTGTACGTGTCGATCTGCACGAGTTGATCCGCGTCTATATCGCCCACCAAAATTTCGTCTGCATCCGTCACGGCAATGCCGCCGAGGGTGCCCAGTTCTACAGACGCATCCACATCCGGCCCGCCGATGACGGTCAACAGGCGCAGGTTGAAATTGAACACCTGAATGCGGCGGTTTCGGCTGTCGGCCACATAGATTTCCAAGCCCTTGCCCGCGGCGATCCCGCTGGGTTTGTCGAATTGTCCATCTGCCCAACCCGGCGTGCCAACGGCCATCAAAAACGTGCCATTGGGCGACCATTTTTGGACGCGGTCATTCCCGGTATCGGCCACGAACAGATTGCCCGCCATGTCGAGTGCCAGGCCCTCGGGCTCGAGAAGCTGCCCATCGCCGCCGCCGATTTCGCCAAAAACAGCCTCAAAGCGAAAATCGACCTGCACCTCTGCGGCCACCGTTCCAACCCGCATCAGCGCGAAGACCATCAGCACAAAAAAAATAGGTCTCATAAAATTTATCCGAAAGAAAATCAGGGGCAGGGATTAGTTCGCCATGTCCCCATCAATCGTAGGGACAGGCCCCCGTGCCTTTTGTGCTTTTGAACTGGCTATCGCCAGTTGTACCCCGCTCGTGCCCTTTGTGCCCTTTGTGCCTTTTGTGGCTCTTATGCCTTTTGTGGCTCTTATGCCTTTTGTGGCCCTCGTGCTTTTTGTCGCGCACGGTGAAAATTTAGCGAAAAACGCTTCGGCCCTCTCGCTTGTACTTTTCGAGCAATGCTTTGAGTTCCGCGACCACGTCGGGGTGTTCCGCATAGCGGTTGAACCGCTCGATTCTATCGCGTTGGAGATCGTAGAGTTCGCCCGGCTGATCGTGGGGTTCGTACCCGCGTTCTTCCTTCAGCCACTGGGGTTCGGCATTGTCGTCGCCACTCGGCGCGTCGATCAACACATAGCGGCCTTTCCGAATGGCGAACTTGCCCCGCATGCTGTGGTGGACAGTCGCCTCTCGGATGGGCGTCTCAACGGATTCGTTCAACAGCGCGGGCAAGATGTCATAGCTGTCTTCGGCCACATCTGCGGGCAAAGGCGCGCCTGCGATGGCCGCGGCCGTCGCCGCAAAATCGGACAGGCAAATCACCTCGTCGCAGACTTTGCCCGGGGCAATTTGCGCGGGCCATCGGGCGATGAACGGAACCCGATGCCCGCCCTCCCACGCGTCGCGCTTTAACCCGCGCAAGCCATCCATGCTGTAGTGACCGCATTTTCTAATGCGTCCATAAGCCGAGTTTTCGGGGCCATTGTCGCTGGTAAAAATAATCAGCGTATTCTCGGCGATCCCCTTGCGGTCGAGCGCGACCATCACCTCGCCGATGGTCCAATCGACTTCGCACACGAAATCCCCGTACTCACCCGCCCTGCTCATGCCCTTAAAATCATCTGTCGGGACGATTGGCGTGTGCGGCGCGGTCAGCGGAAAGTACAGGAAAAACGGCTGGTCGTCCGCCGCTTCGATATATTGCACCGCGTGCTGGGTCAGCGCAGGCATCACCGCCTCGAGCGACCACCCCGACGCCATCGCGCCGGGAAGCCCAAACACGCCCTCGGGCTTTTCCGTTGTGGGCACTTCCAACAGCCGATCGTTTTCAAACCACGTATAGGGCGGAAAATTGGGCACGTCGTCCCCAAAATAATAATCGAACCCGCAGTCGATAGGCCCGCCCGTGACCGGCTTTTCGCAGTCGATATGCTTGCCGAGTTCATACCGCTGTTCCCTGTCCAGCACCCCGTACTCCGCGCCCTCGTTGGGCAGGCGCCCATCCTTTGTCTGCCAGTGCCAACCCAAGTGCCATTTTCCAATACAAGCCGTGCGATACCCCCGACCGCGCAGCAAATCCGCCACTGTTGCGCGCCCCGGTTCGATCAAGGGCGGATCCCAGGGCCACAACACGCCGCCCTTTAAGCGGGTTCGCCAAGCGTATCGGCCCGTGAGAATGGCGTAGCGAGACGGGGAGCAAACGCTCGATGGCGCGTGGGCATCTGTAAAACGCGCGCCCTGCGCCGCCAGTTGATCCAGATTGGGCGTCGGAATTTTGGACGCTGGATTTTGACACGCCAGATCCCCATAGCCCATGTCATCGGCCAAGATGAAAATGATGTTCGGTTCGTTCTGTGCCATGCGAAATTCCTCGCTATCGGCTCAAAGTTGCAAATTCGCCTGAATACTCGCCACGGCCCGGTCGATATTCTCCCGGTGCCCAAACGCGCTCAGGCGAAAATAGCCTTCGCCCGCCGGGCCAAAGCCGGATCCGGGCGTGCCCACGACATGGGCTTCGGACAGCAACTTGTCAAAAAAGTCCCAAGACGACATGCCACTCGGGGTTTTGACCCACAAATAGGGCGCGTGAACGCCGCCAAAAACCGTCAGGCCGAGGCTTTCGAGACCCGTGCGGATGATGCGCGCGTTTTCCATGTAATAGGCGATCATCTCGCGGCATTCCCGCTCGCCATCTTCTGTAAAGACCGACAAGGCCCCGAGTTGTACGATATTCGACGCGCCGTTGAAAAACGTGTTTTGCCGCCTGCCCCACAGCGCGTTCACCTTGCCCGGCGCCGCGTCTTCCACGACCAGATCCATGGGCACCACGGTCCACCCCAAGCGCACGCCCGTAAAGCCCGTATCTTTGGAAAAGCTGTTGATCTCAATCGCGCACGCCTTCGCGCCTTCAATTTCGTAAATGCTTTTGGGCAAGTCCGAATCGGAAATGTAGCCGGCGTACGCCGCGTCGTAGATAATCACGGCCTCGCGTTCTCGGGCGTAAGCCACAAAGGCCCGAAGTCGCGCCTTATTCGCCACCGCGCCGGTTGGGTTGTTCGGGCTGCAAATATAGATCAAATCCACTTTTTGATCGGGCACATCGGGCACAAAGCCATTGGCCTCTGTACACGGCATATAGACCAACCCCTCATACTGATCGTCTATCGCCTCGCCCGTGCGCCCGGCGATCACATTGCTTTCCACGTACACGGGATAGGCCGGATCTTGCACCGCGATCACATTGTCGATGCCAAAGATCGACTGGATATTCGCGGAATCCGATTTGGCCCCGTCGCTCACAAACACCTCGGACGCATCGAGTTCCACCCCGTATTTTGCGTAGCGTTTGGCCAGGGCCTCCCGCATCTCGGGTTCGCCTTCCCCGCCATCGGCATAGCCGCGATACGTCTCGACATGTGCCATTTGATCCACGGCATCGTGCAAGCCTGCGATCGCGCTGTTGGGCAGGGGTTCGGTCGTGTTGCCAATGCCCAAGCGCATGACCTGCGCTCCGGAATGGGCATCGAGAAACGCCTGCGTGCGCCGCGCGATCTCGGGAAACAAATATCCCGCAGACAATTTGTCGTAATGCGTATTAATACGCGCCATTTACAGGTCAATCCTTTCTTGAGAAACTGTTTGAAAACGAAATGCGGATCGCGGATTAAGCAGATTAACGGATTAAAGGCGGATTAAAAACGAGAGTAGGGCAGAGGGCAACGCACAGAGCAGACAGAGGCGTAGCCTATAGGGTCAAAAAAGAAAAAGCAAGCGGATTAAAAGACGAAAGGCGACCACAGAGGACAGAGCGGTGGGGGAAATCCGCGCAATCCCCTAATCCGCGACAATCCGATGAGGTCTATGATACTGTACTTCCAATCGCAGAGGATATCTGCGAAGAGGCTTTAGAAGCCATCTAAAAACTCGGGCCGCCATTGAGAGCGTCGCAAAAACATTCGCTTTTCGCAGATTAAAACCCAAGAATAAGGGCCTTTATTCCCCCTTTCCTCCTAGGAAAGGGGGCTAGGGGGTAGGTCCCAATAATTTTTAGATGGCTTCTTAGATTTTGCCTATGATCCTGGAGATTATATTTTTTGTCCATTACATGCCCTTATTTTTTTGTGATGATGAATACAATAATGAATTTGAGACAGCCGAACCAGATAACACAGTAGCAGGCTACTGATACCATTGGACATACAGTCAAATTTCTTGGAGTTGACGATTGAGTCCACTGCGTTGAAAATTCAGAGGAGGTTCTTTCAGGTTGCTGGGAGAACCTCCCTATTTTATACTGATACAACGGATATAGCGACTAAGAAGCCATCTAAAAACTCGGACCGCCATTGAGAGAGCCACAAAAGCATTCGCTTTTCGCAGGTCAAAACCCTACCTATCAAAAAAATAGGATGCCTTGATTCCCCCCTTCCTCGCAGGAAGGGGGGCCAGGGGGGTAGGTCCCAATAATTTTTAGATGGCTTCTAAAAAACAAAGCCATCATTTCTACTTTTGCCGCGAGTATCAACATGATGAAAATATCGACTCTTGTTGCGGTCATCGCGTGCGTCTCGAGCACTTGCCATGCCTATCAACTCATCGGGACAGAAGCATTGTCGGGAGAACTCGTCGCGCAGCATTACACCATCAACCCCAACCTCGACGCCGTCATCGTCGTAGATAGAACCATCCCGACCTTTGAATACCAGACCTTTTACGGTGCTGGGTCGGCAGATGAAGCGGAGGGACAACAGGGGCGGATACACTTTTTAGAGCATATCATGGCGGACACGGATAAAATTATTATCAAAAATGGCGGGCAACCACACGCCTCTACTTCTTTTTATTTTACGCGCTTCATCCTCCGATTTCCAAAGGATAAGTTTGACCTTGCCGTTGAGATAGACCGCGACAGATTTTACAACACAGTGATCGACGAGGAAGTTGTCGAACGAGAAAAGAAAATCGTATTGACAGAAAGAAGTCGCAGACTATCGAGCCTAACGCAGAGATTTGCGAATCATTTTTTTAGTGTGGTCTATGGCAAGAAAAATTTTACTATCCTTGGATCTGAAGCTTTTATCGAGCAACTCGAACCTGATGATTTGAAGGCGTACTATGAGAATTTCCTGCGTTTTCAAAAGAGATTGATCGTCGTGATCGGCGATGTGGAGGTCGACCAGGTCTTGGCGAAATTAGATGAGGCTTATGGACGAGATCAAAGACCGAGTGCGTTGTCGAGTGAAGTGCCCGCGCCTCAAGTTCCCAACCCCGACGCGCTGGGCAAAAAATTTAGAGTGACGTATAGCAAAATCAGTATTGCCAAGTTCAGGAAAAGTTGGGTTACGCCCGGCTTAGGCCATCGGGACTATGCGGGGTTGCTCATTCTGACCCGCATGTTGAACAAAATCGCAAATTCGTTGCGGTCTCATATCGTCGATTCCGGACTCGCGCGGGTTTTCAGTGTAAGCCTGAGCCACTATAAAGGATTTGGCTTGATGAATTGCTATGCCGACCTGCCGCATGATACGTCCTTAGACGCTGTCCATGCCCTTATTCTCGTAGAGTTCATGAAACTGAAATCGATCTCTGAAGAAGACCTCGATGCCGCCCGAAACGAACTGTTGTATAGCATGTATTCCGGTTTTTATGACCGATCTGGAATGGCCTATCAGTTCGGGAAAGCATTCGCCCACGCCAATGATCCCCTGTTGCATCCGAAATTGATACGAGACATGAAATCCATTCGCGCAGAAGACATCCCGCGCCTCATCGATCAATACCTGACGGACGACAATTCGATAACCCTCTCACTAACGTTGAAAAGGGAAGACAAAAACGATTCTCAGGAACCAAAAAAGCGGTTCTCAAAAAAAACAATGTTGGGACTCGCGATTATTGTTTGGATTGCTTTTACGGTCCTGTTTGCGTCGATATGGATCATCAAAAAATTGCACCGAAAATTCTCTCGAAAAGCGATCGTGGATGCAACGGCTGACGCGGACGAACGCGAATGAAAGGCGAATGGCGATGAATGTATTTCTGAAAGTGATGCGTAACCTCGCCCTGTGTTATGTGGTCGGCGTCTTGCCCGCTTCTGCGGAAATCCCCAATCACCACATTTTTTATCGCAATGACACACGCGCTCCGATCACAAAAATTGAGATCGTCTTCCTCGGCGCGGGGAGAAACCAAGAACGGCCTTCGCAGATCGGCCTTGCAGAAACGGCTTCATGGCTCATTCGGGAATACGCCAAAAAGCATGGGTACATGGATCGACTCTCCGCCTTAGGTGCCCGTCTAAATGGCATCACCAGTACACAGCATCACAGAATCGCCATTTCTACCCTGTCCGAGAACTGTGGTAAAGCCGTAGAAATCGTCTGTGATCTCATGCATAGCCTTGAGTTCTCTGAGTCCGACTTGCAACACGTTAAAAAACTAAAGATCGCCGATTACCAAAATGACATGCGGAGAAACACATACTCGCTTATGAGAAATTTCGCCGTTTCAAAAACAAAAGGGATAGAGAAACTCAATTCCCTAAAATCGCTGAAAGCCCTTTCATTACAGGATATTAGACGATATCATGATCGGCTTCTGAAAACAGAGGTGGTGTTTTTCAAGGTGATCTCCGACCGCGATTCCGCCGAGGTTGCCAAGCTGTTGCGTCCATTCATAGATGGACGGCAGACGGGCGGATTTGGGCATTCTTTGGCGCGAGTAGCCGATTCTAAAGTTGGACCTACGGCGTTTGTCTATACGGATTATTCCACTCTGAAAAGTGTTTTCGGTCACTGGGTGATCCCCTGCGGCAGTGTCGGCGAAGGAGATTATATTCCCAACCTCATATCCGCTACGCTGAGGGGCGATGCCCAAGGGCTCATCTATCGGTATTTCCGAGAAGAATTGGGCTTGGTCTATGGGCCCTCTTGTCGGATGCTCTGGTCAGGCGGTGTCCGATATCTCAACATTTACGCCGATCCCCGGCTCGATAACAGCGAGGAACTGATCGCAAAAATGTCCGATTTCATCCAAGGGCTGTCCGACGACCCGCGCTTTTGGGCGGCACTGAAAGAACGGCGCGAGATTCTCAAGGTGTCCGATGTCCACAACCAGACGCCACAGCGAAGCCTTAACCGAGAAGTGACCCGCGCCATTTACGACAGACCGATCCGCGGCTACGATTCCGTCACCGATGAAGAGGTACGATCCTTTCTCGAAAAATACTTTGTCTCGCAGAA
This sequence comes from Candidatus Latescibacterota bacterium, assembly GCA_965242535.1. Classification (GTDB taxonomy): domain Bacteria; phylum Latescibacterota; class UBA2968; order UBA2968; family UBA2968; genus VXRD01. The sequence continues at coordinate 250,290 of OZ251458.1, read as the reverse complement.
TCTCATCATGATCTTCATCGGCCCGAAGGATCACATCATCGACATTCTGAATACCCAATGGCCCGAAGCCGAGGTTCATGTGCAAAGCGTGCGGAGTTTGATCGAGTAGCGCAATCGCCGATGAACGCAGGCATGTCTCCCTTGATTGGGACACTTTGGATATCCAAACGTTTGAAACGTGAATGAACTGGAACAGATGCCCCTGGGGGCCGCCCTGGATTTGCGAACTGTGACTGGGAAAATTGAATACCCCATTCACAGGTTTTTTTTATCTGGAAAAAATCAGAGATACGCGGAATCTTTTTAATTCAAATTACAGTCGCAATGGCGTTATCATAAAAGAGCCGCTGACAAGACCCGGTGAAGTCTCCTGTCAGCGGCGGCGAAGCTCTCAAGCTGGTGACTTGAGAACGAAATTAAAATAACAACCCGAAGCGCGGTTGTCAATTATTTGCAGATGTGATACAGCCGAATGCCTTGAGATATTATCGAGACTGCAACGCAAGGGGGAGCAGGGCTTTTGCCTGCGTGCGCCAAATATTGATTTTCAGAGAGCAAAGCGGTTGGGCGTGAGGGGTAAGCCCCTAATCCATTTAATCCGCGAGTCGCGATTTTCTCTGTTGCACGATCAGCCCTGCGATGATCAGCGTCAACCCGACATAAGTGGAGGGGAATATATCCTCGCCGACCAAGAAGTGGATGAACGCCAGCGACAAAAACGGGGAGAGGAAAATCAAATTGCCGATTCGCGCCGTGCTCTCCGTCCGCTTCATCGCCGACAGCCACAGCACAAACGCAATGCCCATTTCAAACAACCCGACGTAGATCGCGCCGCACACGCCCAAGGGATCGGCCCGCACCTGTGAAAACGCGATGCAGATCGCAAAGACGACGGGCAATGCACACGCGAAATTCAAAAATAGCCCCACGACCGGATCTCGCGTATCCCGCTTGTTGAAAATCCAGTACAACGCCCACAACGCGCTGCTAAACAATGCCAGGGCCACGCCCAAGGGATTGGAAAACCGAAACCCCAGCACATCGCCCCGGGTGGAAATCACAAATACCCCGGAATAGCTCACCGCGCCGCCCATCACATCCCACCGGGTCAATTTTTGGTTCAAAAGCGGAATGGACAACAGCGCGAGGGCGATGGCCCACGTGTAATTCAGGGGTTGCGCTTCCTGCGCGGGCAGCAGGTCATACGCCCGCAACAACGCCAGATAATAAGCACACGGATTGAGCATCCCCAAGCCTAGGGATTGCACATACTGCCGCCGCGTACACAAAAAAACCGCCGCCCATTTGCCCCGAGCAATCAAAATGACGCCCAGGGCAACGGTCGACGTCAGCACCGCGTAGAACAACAATTGAATGGGGTCTAAAACGCGCAAGGACAGCTTAAATGCCGTCGCGGCCGTGGACCACATGAACACGGCCAAAACGGCGTAGAGATATGCCTGTGTTTGCGCGGACACGGCCTTACACCCCTCGTATCTTTGGGCGATCGACACACCATCGCCAGTTGTACCCGCCCGCGCCCTTTGCGGATCGTCGATCTCATCCCCCTTGCATCTGCCTGCGGAGGAAGGCGGGGTATTCCAGATCGTTGAGAGACGCCGCGTCTTTGTCGGTTTTTTCGGCGAGGTCTAAATCGAGATCATCGGCATCTTCATCGACTTTCCGCATAAAAGCGGGGATATCCGCGTCGGTCGCGTCGATCTCGGGCGTTTCGGTCTCGGCCACGGGCGCGGGGCTCGGGTGATAGGCCAGATTCGCGCCATTGGCATTGACCTGATCCGATGGGTTTTTGTTGAACCCGGTGGCGATCACGGTCACGCGCAACTCGTCCTTCATGTTGTCGTCGAGCACCGTGCCCCAGATGATATTGGCTTCGTGGCCCACGGCATCGGTAATGAGATTCACCGCCTTATCCATCTCGAACAACTTCAACTCGCTGCTCGCCGAGATATTCACCAGCACGCCTTGCGCGCCCGCGACCGACACATTGTCGAGCAAGGGGCTGTTCAATGCTTTTTCGGCGGCGGTCACGGCGCGGTTTTCGCCCGTCGCCTCGGCGGTGCCCATCAGCGCGTCGCCGCCGGATTGCATGACGGTACGCACGTCGTTAAAGTCGAGATTCACCATGCCGGGGATGGTGATCAAATCGGAAATCCCCCGCGTGGCCTGCAACAACACATCGTCGGCGAACAAAAACGCATCGCGCAAGGTGGTGTCTTCGGAACTGATTTCCAAAAGCCGCTGATTGGGAATGATGATCGCGGTATCCGCGGCTTTTTTCAGGGCGTCGATGCCCGCCAAAGCGTTTCGCATGCGCGGCATGCCCTCCATCTTAAACGGCGTGGTTACGATCCCGACGGTGAGCGCGCCTGCGTCGCGGGCGATTTCGGCCACGATGGGCGCGGCGCCCGTGCCCGTGCCTCCGCCCATGCCGGCGGTGACAAAAACCATATCGGAGCCACCGAGGGCCTCGGAGACCTCTTCGCGATCTTCTTCGATGGACTGCGCGCCGATTTCCGGATTGGCGCCCGCGCCCAACCCGCGCGTCACATTGCGCCCGATTTGAACGCACCGCGACGCCTGTGACAATTCGAGGTCTTGTTCATCGGTGTTGATGGCGATAAACTCCACGCCTTGCAAATCCGACTCGATCATGCGATTGATCGCATTGCCACCCGATCCCCCAATGCCCACGACGCGGATTTTGGCTTGGCTATCGGCATTTACAATAGAAAATGTCACCACGAGATACCTCCTGTTTAGCGGTTAGCAGATCAAAAGAAATTGCGAATCCAGTTTTTCATGCGGCCAAAGACCGAATCCAAAAAGTCGCCTTCGTCCGTCATAAAACCGCGACTCTGATTGTACCCAAAGTGCAACAACCCCACGGCCGTAGCATAGGCAGGGTCTTTCACATTGCGGCCCGTCACGCCTTGGGGATGCTTCACTGTCGCGGGCATGTCGAAAACCTCTTGGGCGAGTTCCGCGCTGCCTTCGAGCGCGGCGCCGCCGCCTGTGAGCACGATGCCCGCGCCGAGCAAATTCGCGCACTCGGAGCGCTTGATCTCTTGGTTCACATAGCCGAAAATCTCTTCCATGCGCGCCTCGATAATCGAGGTCATCTTCATGCGCGACACCTGTCGGTCGGGCCGCCCGGAAATGCCCGACACCTCCACCAGATCGTTGAGATCTACCAGCGATTTCGACGCGCAGCCGCATTTGCGCTTGAGCTCCTCGGCCTGTTTCAACGGCGTCCGCAAACCGATCACCATGTCCTGCGTCACATTTGTGCCTCCCAAGCCCACCACGGCGGTATGGCGAACCGCGCTGTCGTAAAACACCGCCAAATCGGTCGTACCCCCGCCGATATCGATCAACGCCACGCCCATCTCCTTTTCGTCCGGGGTCAAAACCGCGAGACTCGACGCGATGGGCCCAGGCACGAAAGGCTCGAAAACCTCCAACCCGGCGCGGTGAATGCTCTTGTAAATATTTTCCACGGATGTCTTGGACCCCGTAACGATATGCACATCTGCTTCGAGGCGCCTGCCGGACATGCCGACGGGATCTTTGATGTCGGGCTGATCGTCAACGACAAAAGACTGCGGCAATTCGAGGATGATTTCCTGATCCATTGGAATGGGCACGGTCTTTTTCGCCGCTTCGACCACGCGCTGCTTGTCATCCTCCGTAATCTCGTTGTCCGGCCCGGACACGGGCTCCCCGGTGCGCGTATCCACGCTGTGGACGTGATCCCCGGAAATGCCCGCATAGACCGCGTCGATGCGCTTGTCGGACATCTCCTCCGCCGCGTCGATTGCCGTGCGAATCGATTGCACGGTCTTTTCCACATTGACCACCACCCCGCGCTTGAGGCCATCGGAGGGGCTGTTGCCCAAGCCCGTAATTTTGAGCGCGTCGTCCTCTTGCACTTCGGCGACGATCGCGCAAATTTTGGTGGTGCCGATATCGAGTCCAACGATTCGATTCATCGTGCGTATCCTTTCACTCACTCGCGCTTGCCCACGACCACTTGATCCCGATAGCGCAAGTCGATATACGCGAGGGCGCGTCCGTGGCGGGATGCGGCCTGGGTATAGGCGCGGAAATTCCGAATCTGCTGTTCCGGGTTTTCAAAACGCATTTTGAGGGCCAAGTCATCGGCGACCAAATACACCGTCGCAAAGTGGGGATCGTCCGTGCGGATTTCCGAAACCTCGCGCCAAAACGCAGGCGTGCGGACCTGCAATTCCGCCACGAACCCGGCCAGGGCGCGCGCCCGAGTACCATCCGCATCCCGCTGCAACCCCGCACCGGTCAGGATGGGCACATCCACTTGGGCCGAGGGAGACAGGGGAAAAATTTTGCCAGACGCATCGAGGCCCATCAGCCCATCGGACGCATTGAGCAGGCCCACGGGGCGGCGTTCTTCGAGGACGATCACCAGCGTTTCGGGCGGTTCTCGCAGCAACAGGGCCTTTTTGACCATCGGCTGTTGCGCGACGCGCTCGGTTGCCGAGGCGATATCGCAGGCGAACAAATTGGTGCCCACCTTCAACTGCGACCACGCGATCACATCCGCGTCAGACATCAAGGTATTGCCGCGCACCTCGATTCGCGCCATGCGGAAAAACTCGGAATCCGCCAGCGAGGAATAGGCATTTTGGATGCCCACGACCAGCAGGCTCAACACGGTCGTCGCCATCGCCCAGCGCACGAACCTGCGCGGTCGCCGCGGCGCGGGCCGCGCATTCAAAGGCGCGTTCTTTCCAGCTCTGTAAGACGTGTAAATCGCTCTCTGTCTCGGCATAAAACCCTCCTCAAAAAAGTTAGGGATCCCCTACGATTTGGACCTCGGACTCCAGCTCGATACCGTGAACCTCAAAAACGCGATCTCGAACCCGCGCGAGCAGCGCGAGCACATCGGCGGCGGAATGCCCGCCCAAATTGACCATAAAATTGGCATGCACCTCTGAAACCGAAACCGCGCCGACCACCATGCCCTTGCACCCCGCGCGGTCGATGAGCGCGCCCGCAGAGTGCCCGGGCGGATTTTTGAACATGCATCCACAACTGCGGTTCGACAGGGGTTGCGTGTCTTTCCGCTCTGCCAGCATGCGATCCATCGCCGCGGCGATGGCTTCGGGATCGCCCTCTGCAACGCGAAACCCGGCTTCCGCGATGAGCAGATCCTCGGGCAAGTCCGCGTGCCGATAGCCGAAGGCAATGTCGGCTTGCGCGAGATCCATTTCCTCGCCCGTTTTGAGATCCACGCCGCGCAACCACGTCAAATGATCCAGCGTTTCGCCGCCCCACGCGCCCGCATTGCCCCAAATCGCGCCGCCGATGCTGCCGGGAATCCCGCAGCCAAATTCCAAACCGGACTTGCCCGCGCGCTGGCATTGCCGCGCCACCACTTGCGTACTCGCGCCTGCTTGTACTATGACCTCATCCCTGCCAATTCTTATTTTTCGCGCGCCCGCGGTCAGCGAAATAACCATGCCGCGAACCCCTCCATCGCGCACCAGCGTATTCGTTCCGCCGCCCAAGGGGAAAATCGGCAACCCCGCGTCTTTGATCAACGGCACGGCGAGGGATAGATCCTCCAAATCGGCCGGGGCGAAAAACAGATCCGCCGCGCCGCCCAAGCCGAGCGTCGTGTATTTGTCCAACGGCTCATCGCGCTTGAGCTTGCCCCGGCATCGCGCTTCGAGTTCTCGCGCGAGCAAATCGCATGGCCTATCGCGCATCGCTACATCTCTCGGAGGGTTTGATAAACATCGCCAGCCACGGTCTCGATATCGCCCGCGCCCATGACCACGAGCAAATCGCCCGCGCACAACTCGTCCAATAACGCGGTTTTCAACTCGCCCAACGTGGCCGCGTACCGCGCCCCGGGAATCCGCCCCGCGAGCCACTCGCCGTCGACGCCCGCGATGGGGTCCTCCCTCGCGGGATAGATCTCGGTGATCCACACGCGGTCGGCCGCTTGCAACACGCGCACGAACCCATCGGCAAAATCGCGCGTGCGCGTGAACAAATGCGGTTGAAACGCCGCCACGATGCGGCCGTCCCATCCGCGCTTCGCCGCGTTCAGGGTCGCCGCGACTTCCGTGGGGTGATGCGCGTAATCATCTACCACCGCGATCCCCCGCGCCTCGCCGAGCACCTCAAACCGGCGATGTACCCCGCGAAACCCCTCGAGGCCCGCGCGCATATCCGCCCAATCCAGCCCCAGCCCCATGCCCACGCCTATCGCGATCAGCGCGTTGCTCACATTGTGTTCCCCCGGCACGCGGAGGCGCGCATGCCCCAACCGCGCATCCTTTGCCACCGCGTCGAACCCCATGCCAAACCCGGCTTGTGCGATGTTTTTCGCGCGCAAATCCCCCGCGGTCAGGCCGCAGGTGATTTTTTCAAAGCGATCGTCGAGATCGAGCCTGCCCATCTCCTGCGCGTCTGCACACAACACCGCGCAGCCATCGTCGGGCAGGGCATTGACAAAGCGTTCAAATGTCGAGCGGATATCGTCCATATCTCTATAGCAATCGAGGTGATCCGGCTCCAGCGCGGTCACCGCGGCAATTTGGGGTGATAAGGTCAAAAACGACCGGTCGTACTCATCGGCTTCCACTACCCAAAACCTTCCTTTGCCCAAGCGCAGTGCGGATTTCCCGCCCCGCATTATCCCGCCTACGAGCACTGTGGGTTGCCATCCCGCGGCCGCGAGCATTTCCGCGATCATCGCCGTGGTGGTGGTCTTGCCGTGCGTGCCCGCTATGCAAATCGTCGGGTGTGCCCGCGTGATGTGCCCGAGCAACTCGGCGCGGCGCAGCAGGGGAATGCCCTTTTCAAGCGCTGCGCGTCTCTCCGGATTGTCGGCATCTGTCGCCGAGGTGTACACGACGCAATCCGCTTGCCGTACCGCCTGCGGCGCGTGTCCAATTTGGATGGGAATGCCGAGTTGGGCCAACCGCCGGGTAATGGGCGAGGCCTGGCGGTCAGAACCCGAGACGAGGCAGCCGCGCGCGGCGAGCAATTCGGCGAGCGCGCTCATGCCAATGCCGCCAATGCCGACAAAATGCACTCGGGTTCCGGCGTCGAATACAGCCATATTCAAATCGTTCAACGCGGGGAAATGGTGAGAGGATGCCGTCTGTACACCGCGGCCCGGGGACGGGTTTGCGATGTGCGCGGCGAGCGATTGGTTTTGTTGCGGAAACTCGTCCGTCCAATGCCAATCAGTACGCCCGTTGCAGCAAGCGTGAACATCAGGGCAGAACCGCCGTAGCTAATAAAGGGAAGGGGAAGTCCCGTGACGGGCAGCACGCCGGTCGCCACACCCATGTTCATCATGGCGTAAATCAGAATCGTTATCGTAATGCCCGAAGCGAGCATAAAACCAAAGGTATCCGGGGCATTGCGGGCGATGCGAAAGCCCAGCCGCCCAAAGATCAAAAACAAAATCAAAACGAGCATCGCGCCGAGAAAACCGAGTTCTTCGCCGACGATGCTATACACGAAATCCGTATGCGGTTCGGGCAAAAAGAAATACTTTTGCTGGCCCTGTCCCAACCCGGTGCCCCACACCCCGCCGCTGCCCAGTGCGAGCAGGGATTGCGCCAAGTGATAGCCCGTGTTTTGCACGTCGTCGCCGGGCGCGATGAACGTCATCACGCGCTCGCGGCGATAGCCCAACACGAAAACGATCACGTACAAAAAGGGCAACAGCCCCACGCCCGTGGCGATCAAATGGCGCGAGCGCACGCCTGCCAAAAAGAGCATGAGCGCGCAGGTCATCCCGATCGCCAGGGCCGTTCCCAAATCGGGTTGCAGGACGATCATCGCCATCGCCGTGCCGATCACCACCGCATGCGGCACGTAGCCCGATTTGAATTTTGCGATCACTTCTTGCCGGCGCGTGAGGGAATCCGCCAGGTAGAGGATCAGCACCATCCGCATCATATCGGCGGGTTGGAACTGCCCGCCCGGCAATGGGATCCAGCGATACGCGCCGCGCACCTTGCCAATGCCCAGGACTTTGAGGACGAGCACCACCATCAAAAGCGCGAATCCCAACGCCAGCATCACCCGCGCGTACTTGCGCCACACCCGATAGTCGATGTGGATGAGCACGATCATCGCGCCCAAACTGACGATCATGCGAATGGCCCAGCGCTTGAAAAAAAAATTGCCATTGTCGAATCGCAACTGCGCCAACCCGGAACTCGCGCTGTACACCATCACCAGCCCAAAGCCCACGAGCACGATCACGGTGAGCAGCAGTGAAATCCAAGTTCGGTCGTCTCGTTGTTCGTTCACGAGTGTCATAAAGCAGTGGTCAGAAAAAAAAGTGGATCAGGTGGTTAGTTGTCAGTCCCCATCGTACCCCATCAGTAGGGACAGGCCCCGTGCCATCTGTACCAACTCATTCATTATCGGGATCGCCTTGCCGTTCCACCGTCCTTCAAATAAGCCCTCGCCAAACAGGCCATCGCAAAAATCCATCAACGAAAGCCATCGGGCACAGCGCGCAAGTCCATTTCGCAACCAACATCCATTTTGCAACCCACTTCGCAGGCTGTCTCATGTCGTACTGCTACAAAAGCGATTTGCGCTGTGCTAGCCCCTCGGCGCATGAGAGCGGCATTTTTTGCCTACTTTTTTTTGCTGTTGAAAAAAAGTAGGTCGCCGAAGGCATCGGAGGCAACCAACAATGCTGTAGGACCAAACGCTTTAGAAAAGCGAGCTCCGTCGGTGCGGGTTGGTGCGTATCAAAATTGAGAATAACTTAATTTACAGAGTAATTAGTTGGTACAGATGGCCCCTGTGCCTGTCCTTTCACATCTTGCTCACCCAAACCCCAGCGCGGCGGCGATGCCTTCCATGGCAATGCCGCGCGATCCCTTGACGAGCATGCAATCTCCGGGCTTCAAATACGCCTGTAAGTCCCCGGTCAACGCATCCCGATCTCCATAAGCCCACGCTTGAGCCATGCCCGCTTCGCGCCCGCCTTCGACCACCAGCGGCGCCATCTCGCCCAGGGCGAACAGGGCGTCGATTCGTCGATTTCCCGCTTCGCGCCCCAACTCGCGGTGCGCCTTGCGGGCTATCGCGCCCAACTCGCGCATATCGCCGACCACGGCGACCCGCCTGCCCGGCACCTCGATGTGCGACAGGGTTTTCAGCGCGGCCCGCATCGATGCGGGGTTGGCGTTGTACGCGTCGTTGATCATGCGAATCCCATCGCGTTCGAGAACCTGACTTCGCAGTTCGGTCGGTGTAAAAGTCGCCAGCGCGTCGGCCGCAGCTTCTATCGGCACGCCGAGTGCCCAGCCCGCGGCCGCGGCCATCAGCGCGTTGTACGCATTGTGCCTGCCCGGAATGGGCAGAGAAAAAGAATGGCCCCGCAGAGAGAAATGACCCAAGCCCTTCCGGTCCAGTTTGAGTCCCTCCCCACGAAACTGACATATCTGCTCGATGCCAATGCCAAGGAGTCTCCCCTTAACATTTGCTCGCTCCTTAGACAAAAACGGATCATCGAGATTCAAGATAGTCATTGAGGACTCATCCAGATAGTCCAGAAGTTCCCCTTTGGCTTTTGCCACACCCTCTACGGAGCCAAAAAATTCAATATGCGCGGGGCCGATATTCGTGATCATGCCCATCGTCGGGCGCGCGATCTCGCACAAATAGCGCATGCCCCCGCGTTCGCTAATGCCCATTTCGATCACGGCTACATCGTGTTTTTCGGACAACTGACAAAGCGTGAGCGGCAAGCCCAATCGGTTATTGCGATTGCCCCGCGTCGCCAAAACCCGGTAGCGCGTGCTCAACACCGCGCACACCATGTCCTTTGTGGTGGTCTTGCCATTGCTCCCGGTAATGCCGATGATGGGAATGTCGAACCGCCTGCGATACGCCTGCGCCAAGTGGGCCAACGCCAAATCGGTCGCGTCGACCGCGATCACATCGGCAGGCGATTTTCGCGTTGCGCCCCACTGCGCGTCGACCACCGCCGCGCACGCACCCTTTTCAAATGCCGAGTCGATGAATTGGTGACCGTCCACCCGCTCGCCGGGCAGGGCAAAAAAAATGTCGCCCGGCGCGAGCGTGCGCGTGTCGATGCTCACTCCAGTGGCCGCGACAGCGGCGGGATCGCCTTTGCCCAGCCAGCGGCCTCGCACGGCGCGGATCGCATCTGATAGGGTCAAACCTTCCATCGCAAAATTTCCCGTGCGACCTCGCGGTCGTCAAAAGGGGTTTTCACCCCGCAAACTTCCTGATAATCCTCGTGCCCTTTGCCCGCGATCAACACCAAATCCCCGGGCCGCGCTTTGGCGATCGCCTTTTCGATGGCCCGCCTGCGATCCGATTCGACGAGGTGCGGCGCGTTTCCAATGCCGGGCAAAATATCGGCGATGATCGCGTCCGGGTCTTCGGTGCGCGGGTTGTCCGACGTCACCACCGATAAATCCGCCAGTTGCGCGGCCAACGCGCCCATCGCGGGTCGCTTGCCTCGGTCGCGGTCGCCGCCGCAGCCAAACACGCAAATCAACCGCCCATCGGCATACGCGCGCGCGGTTTGCAACACGTTTTTCAACCCATCGGGCGCGTGGGCATAATCGACGACCACCGCAAAATCCTGCCCGCAATCGACGCCTTCAAACCGCCCCGGCACGCGAACCTCGCGCAGTGCCTCTGCGATGAGCGGGGGATCGATCCCCAATGCCAAACCGACGCCGACCGCGGCCGTGGCATTGTACAACTGAAATTCGCCCCGCAACGCGAGTTCCAAATCCAGCTCGCCAACCGGCGTTTGCAAACAAAGCCGCGTGCCCGCGTTCGACGTCTGCCCTTCGACAATTTGCACGGTCGCGTCTTTCGATCGCCCATAACGCCACAACCGCGCCGAACATTTTTTGATCAATGCGCCGCACGCCTCGTCATCCGCATTGACGATCGCGTGTGCGTCTGACCGCAGATCGTCAAAAAGCCGCGCCTTGGCCGCCAAATACGCCGCTGGCGTGGCGTGATAATCCAAATGATCCCGCGTCAAATTGGTGAACACAGCCGCGTCGTACCGGATGCCCAACACGCGATCTTGCGCCAATCCGTGCGATGTCGCTTCCATCACAGCGGACCGGCAACCCGCATCGGCCATCTTGCGAAACAAGCGGTGCAGGTCGTGCGCTTGCGGCGTGGAATTATTCGATACCTCGCGTTCTGTTCCAATTCGATGTTCAATGGTCCCGATCAATCCCGGCGACATGCCCGCCGCTGCGAGCACGGCGTAGATGAGATACGCGGTCGACGTCTTGCCATTCGTACCCGTCACTCCGATCATCTTCAGCGCGTCGGTAGGGCAGCCGTAAAACCTGCGGGCGATATGCGCGAGTGCGCGATGTGTGTTCTCGGTTTGCACAAATGCCGCGTTGCCCGCATCGACCGCGCGTTCGGCAACGACGGCTTTGGCGCCTGCGCGAACCGCCTGCGGAACAAAGGGATGGCGATCGGCGAAATCCACGTCGCCGCCGAGGGCGACAAAGACATCGCCTTCTCGCACGCGGCCCGAATGCGTCGCAATGCCTCGGATATCGGGATCGCCGCCGCAGGTGTGATGCGGGATATCGACCAACAAATTTTGCAGGCGCATGGCTCTAACTTTCGCGTTTGCATTCCACCTCGCACACGGTTCCCATCGTCACGGGAACCCCCGGATCGGGCGACTGCGCGATGACCCGGCCGCTGCCCGAAATTTTGATCTGAAGCCCCAGTTGCGTCAGTTGTGCGACCGCTTGGCGCAAGGGCGCCCCGCGCACATCGGGCATGTAAAGCGATTTTGCATCGTCCCGCCGATCGGCGGTCGCAGAGGACAAAAACAGGGAAACGCTGTTTTCCGCGAGATCCACGTGTTGTCCCACGACCCGGTCGCCCGCGCCCGCGATGTGATAGGTCATGCCCAAGCGTTTGAGGGCGTCGGTCGCGGCTTTGCGCGAGAGACCTACCAAGTGGATATCCGCCCGCGCAGGCGGCGGGGGCTGTTCTTCGACCACGGGCACGCTGTGGCGCAACGGGGCTTGGCGCAGGCTCAAGATGCGCTGCACGATGCGGCTGAAAACGGGGGCCGCAACCACGCTCGCCCAGTGGATTTCTTCGGGGCTGTCGATGGCGACCAAACACAGCAGTTCGGGGCGTTCAACCGGCAAAAATCCCACAAAAGACGCGATGTAGCGATTCGGGTCATACCCGGGTTGCCCCTCTTTGACTTGTTGCGCGGTGCCGGTTTTTCCGGCGACCCGATAGCCGGGGATGCGCGCGTTTTTGCCCGTGCCGCGCTCTACGACGCCCTCGAGTATATCGGCGAGCGAGCGCGCGGTTTCGGGCGATATCACCTGCCGAATCGCTTTGGGCATCCCCTCTTTGACCGCATCTTCCCGAGAGGCTTTGAGGAAAATGCGCGGGGTCATCAGCCGCCCGCCATTGGCTATCGCGCCGTAAGCCGCGGCGACTTGAAGGGCGTTCGTGGCGATCTCTTGCCCGATGCTGATGGTTTCTAGCGACCGATTGGACCAGGCGTCGGGATGCCGCAATTGGCCCGCGACTTCGCCCGGCAAATCCACGCCTGTTTTGGCGCCAAAGCCGAACAGGCGAATCTGCCGATACAGCGGGCCTTTGTCCAGTTTGCGCGCGATTTTGATCGTGCCGATGTTGCTCGATTCTTCCATCACTTCCCGCGCGGTCAGCCAACCGCTCGGGTGCGTGTCGCGGATCACCTTGCCGCCCGCAACGAGCAGTTGCCCGTTTTCACAGAAAATTTTATCGGCTGGATCGACCAGTCCCGCTTCGAGCGCGGCGGCAAAGGCCACGACCTTAAATGTGGAGCCCGGCTCGAACTGATCGGTCACGGCGCGATTGCGCCGCATCCAAAGTTCCGATTTTGAAAACGCATTCGGATCGTAATAGGGCGCGTTTGCCAGCGCCAAAATATCGCCCGTCTGCGGGTCCATCACGATGGCAATGCCGCTCTTGGCGTCGAACTTTTCCATGCCTTTGAGGAGCTCTTCCTCGGCGATGGCCTGATAATCCGCGTCGAGGGTCAACGTCAAATCGTCGCCATTTTGCGGCATCTGCCGAACCGCGCCCAAGGTGCTGATCATCTGCCCGCGCGCATCCACGCGCACGGACAACTCGCCCGCCTCGCCCTTCAACAACGGGTCAAACGCGCGCTCGATGCCCTCGATGCCCTTCCCATCGGTATCGGTGTAGCCCAACACCTGCCCGGCCAAAGCCCCCATGGGATAACTGCGCCGCATCTCGACGATGCGCCCGACGCCCTTTGGCAATTCTTCGGGCGCGGGCGCGTCGATGACGTGGCGCGCGAGCCACACAAAAGAGCGCGAGCGGTCGATCTTTTTGAGGATATCGGCCTCGTCCCGCCCGGATCGCTGGGAGAACTGAACCGCGATTTGGCGCATGCTGTCCCTGTCGGAGATGCGGTTGAGAAAAAACGATTGGGATTCGAGATTGGTCGCCAACACGCGGCCGCGCCGATCGAAAACGCGCCCCCGGATCGCCTGCAACACCCGTTTCTTGACGTGCTGGCTGCGCGCCTGATCCGCGTACTCATCCACGGACCAGACCTGCAAAGACGCCAGCCGAAACGCCAAGACCAGCGCGAATGCGACGCCGCACAGCGCGATTATTTTTAAGCGCCTATCCATAGCATTACCTACTCAAGTACAAATTTTTCGGCGGCTCGGCGGGAAATACCATGCCGAGTTCTCGCGCCGCGATATCGCGGATGCGCGTGCTCTGTTTCAACCCGGCCGTGCGCGCCATGAGCCGCTCTTGCCGGTGCAACAGGGTTTTGCGTTCGGCGCGCAGTCGATCGATTTCCCGGCCCTGTCGCAGGGTTTGCACGTGCCCCCACATGTAAATCAACAGGCCCGCGATTAAAATGATGACCGCCAAAAGCCCCGAGCGATAAATCCCCCACGGCTGGCGCGGTTCTGGATTGGGTTTCTTCGCCGCGATGTCGCGCTTCATTTTTCGCATGGCTCATCTCTTTTCCCGATGGCATACCCAAGTCTGTGCGGAAACATCGAGGCGCTGCGCCACGCGAAAGGCCGCGCTGCGCGCCCGGGGGTTTTGGGCGATTTCCGCTGCGTCGGGTCGGAGGGGGCGCCGCATTGGCAGGGTCAATACCGGATGGCGGTTGCAGGCACATACGGGCAGATCGACAGGCCCGATGCAATCGCGCGTGCCCCGTTCAAAAACCCGTTTGACGGCGCGGTGTTCCAAGCCGTGATACGACAAAACGCCGATGCGCCCGCCGGGTCGCAGCAAATCGACAGCGGTTTGGAGCGCGTCTTCGAGATGCGTCAATTCATCGTTGACCTCGATGCGAATCGCCTGAAAAACCCGCGCGAGTGTCTTGCGCGTTTGAGGCCCCCAACTGTGCCGCGCAATCACGCGGGCCAATTCGCCCGTGCGGTCAAAGGGTCTGTCGTGGCAAATCGCGCGGGCGATGCGCGTTGCCGCGCGTTCTTCGCCGTAAGCTTTGATGAGGCGGGCCAAGTCGCGTTGCGAGTACGAATTGACCACGTCGCGGGCCGTGCATTTTGCATCGGGGCCCATTCGCATATCGAGCGGGCCATCTCGCTGAAAACCGAACCCGCGATCCGCCCGATCGATCTGGTGAGACGAGACGCCCAAATCGAACAAAATGCCCGCGATAGACGCGACGCCCCGCGCGGTCAAGATCTGGCGGAGATTCCAAAAAGGCGTTCGCACCGCGCAAACGCGATCGGCGAACGCGCTCAAATATTTGGTCGCAACTTCGATGGCGTTGGGATCGCGGTCGATGCCGATCAATTTGCCGGCTTCTCCCAACCGCTCGAGCACTCGTTCGGCGTGCCCACCCCCGCCCAAAGTGGCATCGACATATATTCCATCGGGGTCGGTTACGAGGTGTTTCGACACGGCTGTCCCCAAAATTGGGACGTGGTACGCCGAAGCCTTGCGGTGCATAACGCATTGTTTTTTGTGTGATTGTCGAATATGCGAATATTTATTCTGCATATTTATTCTATATTTTGGAATATTCAATACCATTCCAATTCTTCTGCGATGCTCTCGAGATCCGTGTTGTCCTGCGCCTCATTGTACCGGTCGGGATCCCAAATTTCAATTTTGTCAATTACGCCCGTGAGGGTCGCGCGATCCGAAATGCCGACCGAATCCAATCGCTTTCGGGGGATCAATGCGCGGCCTTGGCGGTCGAGTTTGACTTCCGATGCGCGCCCCGCCATTTTCCGAACAAATTGTCTCGTCTCTTTTTGTTTATGGCCCATGTTGAGCAGTTGATCGATGTGTTGCCCCCAGCCCTCGGGATCGAATGCCGCCAAACAGCCATCGAACCAAGGCGTGACGATAATGGACGTCACGCCATTGGGCAGTGCGTTTCGCAATGGCGCGGGCACGATTAGGCGGCTCTTCGCGTCGATGGGGATATTTTCAAATTCCCCGAAAAACTGTGGGCGGTTATTGGACATGCGGAAAACCCAAGAGATCTAACTGCTTGTTTTACAAACCGATATGCCTGAAATCCCTCATTCACCACAATACACCACAACGTGACACCGGCCTTAACTTAGTAATTCGCGTTTCAAAAGTCAATTATTATATTGAAAAAACAGGCCATCTCGCGTTATTTAGAGCTCACGCCTCACTCCGTCCCACCACCCCCTCATCATCTTTCACTCTCCGTTGCTTATGCCACTTCTCTCTTCCATACTCCTCGTTCCCGTCCTCACGCTCGTCGCGCTGTTGCTGATGCCCAAGCGCGCGGTGCGGGGCATTCGTCTGATCTGTGCAGGCAGCGGCCTGTTGACCTGTGTGCTGGGTGTGCAACTCTGGATGGGCTACGACCCGGCGGTGGGCGGCATTCAGTTCGAGGAGATGATCCCGTGGGTCGCGGCGATGGGCATTTCCCACCACCTCGGCGTGGATGGGTTTGGCACGGTGCTCGTCATGCTCAATGCCCTCGTGTATTTCACCGGGGTGCTCACCATGTGGGACCTCGAAGAGCGCGTAAAAGAATACTTCGCGTTTATGGTGCTCTTGGTCATCGGCGTGTTTGGCGTGTTTATGTCGCAGGATCTGTTTTTCTTTTTCTTTTTTTACGAAATCGCGGTCGTGCCGATGTATCCCCTCATCCTGATATGGGGCAGCGGGAACAAGGAATACGCCGGGATGAAACTCATGCTTTTCCTCTTGGCCGGTAGCGCGCTGCTCTTTCCGAGCCTGTTGGCGATTTACCACCACGCGGGCCTCAACACCTTCGACCTCATCGCCCTGTCCAACCACAAGTTCGACTCCGAATTTCAGATTTTCGTCTATCCCTTCCTGTACATCGGCTTTGGCGTCTTGGCCGGGCTGTTTCCCTTCCACGGCTGGTCGCCCACGGGCCACGTCGCTGCGCCGTCTGCGGTTTCCATGCTGCACGCGGGCGTTTTGATGAAACTCGGCGCGTTTGGCATACTCAGCATCGGCATGCGCCTGCTACCCGAAGGCGCCGCGTATTGGGCGCCTGTCTTTGCGGTCTCGGCGGTGATCGGGATTATCTACGGCGCGTTTGTCGCCATGCGACAGACCGATTTCAAATTCGTGATCGGCTTTTCATCCGTGTCTCACATGGGCATCGTCTTGCTCGGCCTCAATCTCGCGGCCTTGGGGCCGGCGATGGCCGTGGAATCGCTTCCCCTGTGGTTATCGACCATGGTGTTATTGGGATCGGTTATGGATCCCTCGCGATTTGCCGAGTTATTACAAGTTTTGACCGCGGTGGGGGCAGACGCGCTCAATGGCGCGGTGTTTCAGATGTTCGCGCACGGCGTCATGACCGCCCTGTTTTTCAGCACGGCAGGGTATATCTACGACAGGGCGCGTTCCAAAACCATCGCGGATTTCGGGGGGTTGGGCGCGCAGATGCCGCGGGCCGTGTCCATCTTCATCGTCGCGGGCCTGTGTGGCGCAGGGCTGCCCGGGCTGGCGAGTTTCTGGGCGGAATTGCTCGTGTTTCTCGCGGCGTTGAAAATCTATCCCATCGCAGGTGTCGTCATTATCGTCGGCCTCGTGCTCACGGCGATTTACATTTTGCGCGTCTTCCACGTGGCCTTTTTCGGCCCGCCCAATCCCAGATGGGAAAACCTGCGGGCGATGGACATGGCCGGCCTGCACCTGTTGCCGCGCGCCCTTTTGATCGCCGTGCTCGTGCTCTTCGGCTTTGTGCCGCGCCTCATGCTCGACGTGATCAACAGCACGACGATGGCGTTTTTAGACGGGTTTTGATCGCCCCTGGTCCGGGGCGGGTTGCCATTCCCCGGCCAGTTGTATCCCACACCTGCGTTTCACCGGAGCATTCCCATGACTTACAGAGTCGGCATTATCGGATGTGGTTCAATCGCACGCAGTCACGCCGAGGGGTATTTGCGCGTTGCCGATGCGGAAATGGTGGCCGTTGCCGATCCGCATCCCTTTGCGCGGGCGCGATTTTGCGAGGAGTTTGGCATTCCCAACGCCTACGCGTCGCTCGACGAAATGGTGGCGCGGGAAAATCTCGATATCGTCAGCGTTTGCACGTGGCATCTGCTCCATCCCGATAGCGCGATCGGCGCGGCAAATGGCGGGGTGCCGGGCATTATTTGCGAAAAGCCCATGGCCATCGGCTTGGGCGAGGCGGACCGCATGTTGGAGGCGTGCGAGAAAAACGGCGCGAAATTGGTGATCAGCCACCAGCGTCGCTTTACGCCCGGTTGGGAAAAGGCGCGGGCTTTGATGCGCGAAAAGGCGATCGGCGAGGCCGCGATGGCGCAAGGTCAGGTCGCGCAGGGCTTGATCAACTGGGCGACGCATACCATCGATGGCATTCGCTTTGTGCTCGACGAGCCCAAAACCGAATGGGTGATGGGCGCTGTCGAGCGGCAAACCGATCGGTTCGAGCGCGATACGCCCATCGAGGATGCGTGCATGGGCTTGATCGCGTTTGAAAATGGCGCGCAGGCATTGATCCAATCGGATCTGAATCGACCGAGGGAAAGCGCGGGGCATTTCCAGATTCGCGGCACAGAGGGCATGATGGAAGTGACCGAGAACGCGGTGCGCCTGTTCAGTGCAACGCGCCATGGATGGGAAGATGTGGACATTGCGACCGATGAGACCCATCGCGTTATCGGCGGCGAGACCAATGCCGCGTCCGTGCGCGAATTGATCGCGTGGTTGGAAGGCGGCGAGGAGCACCGCGCTTCGGGGAAAAAGGCACGCGCCACCGTGGAAATTATGATGGCCCTGTTCGAATCGGCGCGGCAACATCGGGTCGTACACATGCCGCTCGAGGAAATGGACTATCCCCTGCGATTGATGATCGAAGAGGGCAAACTGCCCGTCACTTTGCCCGGGCGATACGACATCCGCGCATTTCTCAATCCCAAAGGCATGGACGAAGCCGCGTACAAACGCCTGCGGGCCGAGGGGATGAGCCACGCGGCGGCGATGCGACGGCTTGCAGATGGGGAATGAGGCGGATAGATACCGGCCAACCGCCGCCCCAAGTGGTCCGTGATTTGTCCCGACCTCGCCCCATCACTCATAGGGACAGGCCCCCGTGCCTGTCCTTGCCCGTCAAAAACAGCGTCCAACAATGTGCCACAACGCAAAAAGACCGCCTGATTCAGACGGTCTTTTTATTTTTTAGAGAAATGGGACGGGATGCCTATTCCGCATTTCCATGAAAAATTTTCGCCAAATAATCGTAGTCGTCATCGTCGCGGTTGAGAAAGAGGATGTGCCTATCGGCGAAATCCTCGCGGCTCCACGAGCCATCCCCGTAACGCTTGTGCAATTCCCCATAAGGCGTTGTCGAAAGGATGAAAGAATCGAGGCTTACGTTTGGCCCCTTGGCGCGCTGGGATATTTTGCGGGCCAATTCCGGTAGCTGCTCGTGGAGTCGGGCCTTCGCGTCGCGTTGGTAAGCGACAGCGTGGAGCATGCCGTGCGGTTCGATAAATGCGATGCGTTGCACATTCGCCGTTTTGATCCAAAGAATGAAATCGGGATAGAAGCCGCTGTTTTCAAAAAATCCCACGCCCGTGCCGCGGCTCTGATTCCGCAATAGAAATACCTCGGCGTCGGCGAGCGCGTCGTCCTTCTCCTCGATCCAGTATGCTTTCAGGTCATCGACGAATCGCTTCTCGTCTTTGTTCAACCCAGGCGGAGACAGCGTTATTTGGTCGCCGTTTTCCAAGAGCAAGGGCTGGTACAGGTGCCGATCGAAGTGAATGCGCGGCAAATCGCCCGTGTCGTTTTCGGCGAGCGCGTGGGTATCGGCGATGAGTCGTTCGAGTTCGCCGATCAATTTTTTTTCTGCGCGGGGTATGCTGACGATGTACCGGCCCGCGCCGCTGTCTTTGCCGAGGTTGAATTGGAAGTTGGGATCGCTTTCGTCCAGCGTCTTATAGACCACATGGCGGGACTCCCAGCGCGCCCGTGCGTGCCGATAGAGGGCGTCCGCGTATTTCCGCACGATGCTAACCACGGCCTCTTGCAACCGCTCGCGGTCCGCACAACTGCGCGGCTCTACCACGTCCTCCTCGGCGATCAGGCGATAGGCGGGCGGCGCGGCGCCGAGGATCTTTCTCGGCTCCTCCGGGCGTATGATCAGATTGTCCCATCCCTGTCGCGCCTTGTATTCGAGCACGGCGAGATAGACGGCCCCCCAATCGACCAACGCGAGACTTTCGGGCGGTACGCGCCTTTCGGCGCCGGAGGTGGCGCGGCCCATTTCGGCAAAGTCGCCGTCCAACTGAACCACCTTGGCCGACACGTCGACCAACACGGGCCGCACAGAGGGGTTGGGCGCCAAGAGCACCTCGGCGTCGGATGCGAAATCCCGTCCGTCGTCCACGCGGGGGATGACCAAGCCCTTGTCGAGAAACTCCCGATTCGGCAAAATGCACAACGGCAGCTCCAAAACCCCATCTGTCGCCACGCCTTCCCGCTCCAAGTAATTCCGAAATTGGGCCATATAGTCGGCGCGCACGGCAAAGATATTGAGCGTTTCCAACAATTTGATGTCGTCGGGATGGGGCCCGTCGAGTGCGGCGCTGCGTTTCAAGGTCAGATCGCGACCGCGCAACCGGATGCCGCGGCCGAACAGCTGGATGATCTGCGACCCCTCGCTCTTGCCGATGTTGAGGAGCCCCATGTTGGACACGCGCCAAGAATCCCAACCCTCGATAAATTTTTTGGCGCCGATGAGCACCTCAATCGTCGTGCCCGGTTCGTTGATCCCGTCAAACAGCGAGCCGGCGAACGCATCCTCCTCAAGCGCGATACCGGCGTTGTCCGCCGCGACCAGATTTTTGAATTTTGTCGTATCCCCGATGTAAATGAGGCCGAAATAGTCCTCGGCCCCGCCGACTTTAAGCCCTATTTCGCCCGCGCTGCCGCGTATGTCGCACAGGTGCAGCCCACTGCCGGCGGAGGCGTGCAACACCTTTTTGAGTATATCCCGATACACCGTTGCCGAATCCCGTCCGCGCAGGTACTCAAATTTGTCGGCGAAAATATCGTTCCCATCCGCGTCTCGCAGGCCCGAACGACCTTCCAAGAGCTCGGCAATCGCATCCGTCGCCCAGTCCGCATGCCCCAGTAGCCGATGCAGAAAACGCACCACCGTCAGGATGTCGCTCCGGAGTTGGCGGTTTTTCGTATAGACCGCGTTGACTTTGCCGCCTACGAAAACCCACAGGGGCCGCGCCAAATTGTAGGGGCGGAACGCCTCGGCCCGATCGGCAAAGACGAGTTGCTGCTCGCAAAAGGAGAGCAGGTTGCCCAGCAACAACCGATCCGTCCGGTCCGCGGTCGTTTCCCGTTGCAAGTTGAGAATGTGAAAGTCCTTGCCATAGCCATCGCCGTAGAAGTAGCGGTAGGAATAGTCAAACGCGATGGCCTTGCCGTATTCCGCCGTCAGCGCGTCATTCTTCGCCGCGGTCAGGGCTTGCCCAAAGGTCGCGCTGTACTCGAACGTGAACCCGGTTTCGCCCAGCGCGTCGCGCAGGTTTCGCCACGCGTCGCCGCCCGAGCCTTTGTGGCCCTCGTCCACAAAAATCAGGTTGTTGCCCGCAAATGCCTCGACGGGTACGCGCACGCCACCGCCCCGCTTTGCCTCTACCAGTTTGGTAATCTCGGTGACTTCGATGGTCTCTCGCCCCGCTCCCAGCGGGTTGCTCTTGGTCAGGTCGAACCGCGCCGCGGGGATGTTGGACGCTTGCAGTTCCGCCAAATGCTGATCGCTGAGCCCTTCGTTGGGCGTGATGAGCAGGATGTTGTCCAACGCCTCGCGGTTGTAATGGCGAAACTGCCGGTAGTTCAGGTGCATGATGAGCGTCTTGCCGCTGCCGGTCGCCATCCAAAACGCCAGTTTTCGCAAATCCGCCTCGGCAAATTCCGTTTCCCGCGCCTCTCGGGCCGAACGGTTGACGTTGCGCCGTTTGACCAAATCGTTCAGCGAGCGCAACAGCGCGACGCGGCGGTCGAAGGACCAATCGAGAAAAATTTCCGTGTACAGACCCGCGAGATATTGAAAGTAGCGCAGGGTGATGGGCCGGAGCCGCCCCATGTTCATCGCCATCAGATGGTCGCGGATATTGGCGTCGTAACGCGCCAAGTCGTCCAGCGAAACGTCCTTTAGGCGGCTCGGGCGAGACGCCAGCCGGGCGTAGATGTGGCTTCGGCCCTCGGCGTCAAAGCCTTCATCGGCGCGCTCCATGTCCGCTAAGAGGGCGCGGTTTTCCGTGTAGCCCAGCCGTTCATTCAGCCAAGCCAAGAGCACCAATCGCCGTTCCAGACTGGCGGCAGACATTGCGTTCTTTTGTGCGCGGATCGACATCGCTAAGTCCCTTCCTCAACGACGGCTTCCAACGGACGGATGAGCGGCGGCAGGTGGTTGCGCTGGCAGAACGCGGCTATCGCGTCTCTCGAAATTTCGATTTTCGCATTCATCTCGCCATCTCCACGGACATCGGCACCCCTAACCCCATCTGTACCAACTAAAACTCCGTAAATTATCTAAATGTTGATCCGCACCCATCAGCATCTGCATGGCTCGCTTTTCTAAAATTTTGGTCCTAAAGCCTCGTTGGTTGCCTTCGATGCGTTGGCTACGCCTGTGCCTACGGCGTGCGGCGACCTACTTTTTTTCAACAGCAAAAAAAGTAGGCGAGCGGGGTACAACTGCCCGAGCAGTTCAAAAATGCCGCTCTCATGCGCCGAGGGGCTAGGCACAGCGCGAGCGGGGTACAACTGCCCCAGCAGTTCAATCGCTTTTGTAATCGCACGTCACGCGCCAGCCTGCAAGGTGGGTTGCAAAATGGATGTTGGTTGCGAAATGGACTTGCGCGCTGTGCTTAATGGCTTTCGTTGATGGGCTTTTGGGATGGCACATCTGGCGATGGCTTCTCTGAAGGACGGTGGAACAGCAAAGCGATCCCGATAATGAATGAGTTGGGACAAATGCCCTAACCCCCCGATCAAACAGAATTTTCACAGAAATTCCTCAGAAGCCATCTAAAAATTATTGGGACCTACCCCCCTGGCCCCCCTTCCTGCGAGGAAGGGGGGAATCAAGGCATCCTATTTTTTTGATAGGTAGGGTTTTGACCTGCGAAAAGCGAATGCTTTTGTGGCTCTCTCAATGGCGGTCCGAGTTTTTAGATGGCTTCTCAGGGCCTTTGATTCGTGATCTAAAACGGCTTTCACCTGCCACTCTTCAACGCCGTGAAACCAATCGAGAAACTCCTCGGTGGAAGCTCCCTCTCGCAGATTCTCGAACAGGGCATAGACCGGAACGCGCGTTCCGCGAAACACCCAAGTTCCGCTCACTTTATCGGGATGGCGTTCGATAGCCGTGCATGTATCCCAATTCAGCATGAGATCATCCCCATCATCGCGTTTGCTCATAGAGTTCCTCCGCCGAATGGAGTATTTCCTCCCGGCGCAACCCGTTGGGATTAGCTTCAACTCCCTCGTGTGAGAAGCCATCTAAAAATTATTGGGACCTACCCCCCTGGCCCCCCTTCCTGCGAGGGAGGGGGGAATCAAGGCATCCTATTTTTGCGATAGGTAGGGTTTTGACCTGCGAAAAGCGAATGCTTTTGCGACTCTCTCAATGGCGGTCCGAGTTTTTAGATGGCTTCTGAGGGGTTGTGTGACGGGTTTTTCATCGCATGATGCCCTCGGTCAAAGCCATCCAAACCGCCCTTTCGGTCATCTAACAAAGAAGCCATGCTCCCCCTTTCCTGCTAGGAAAGGGGGCCGGGGGGATAGGTCCCATTCAATTTTCGCATTCATCTCGCCACCTCCGCGAACATGCGCGCTTTGAACATCGGATCGAGCGCCGCGGCGCCTAGGATGCAGGAATCGCCATTGACATAAACCACCTCCGCGCCATCGGCAAGCCCTTGATCGATCACAAACCGCCGGTCGCGGTCAAAGTCCGCTCGTTCCCATCCTTCGATTTCCCGATAGATGACCGCCACATCGCGCCCGGGCGCGTCGCGGGTTTCGCCCCGATAGACCACATAGCGTCGGCCCTCGTCCTCATACACCCGACGCGTTTGCACGTTCAGCCCCAACAAGTAGTTGAACGTCTCGGAAATGTCCACCATCCGATCCTGCGTCTCGCCATTGGCGTGCGTCCGCAAGCGATAGGTGAACGGACGGGTCAATTTTGGGGTATTGAGCAAGGTCGCGCTGTCTTTGGTTTCCCATTGCAGCATGTATTTGATCAGGTAGTCGTCGAATCGCTCCTCTAATTTCAACTGCACGGCCGCGTCGTCAAAGGCGATGTTGTTCAGCGCGTCTTCGTAACTCTCGACGCGCATGTATTTGACGATGCGCGGCGACCGCTCGGCTTCCTCGGGCGTGGCGTCGCGCTTGGGCTTGCCGTCTTTCCATTCGGCTGTGAAGCTCACTTTCTTGATGCGCGGCAAGAGCACCGTATCGAAGTATTCGCCCATCTCGACGAGAATGAATTTGCGCCGCCCGCCATCCTCGCGGTTGAGGTTGATGACCGCGTGACCCGTGGTGCCAGAGCCAGCGAAGTAGTCGAGGACAACGCCTTTCCAATCCGTTAGAAGAGTCACGCAACGCTCAATCAGTTCTTTAGGCTTCGGTTTGACTTTGTCTATTAACTTTCTTGGCAATGTCTCACCGAAAAGACTTAGCAACAGTCTGGTTGCATCGGTAGTCGTCTTTACGTCATCCCAAAGCGTCGTAGGGGCTTTTCCCTTCACGAGGGCTTCGCTGAGATACCGTTTATACATCGGGCGAGAGTCCCCATTGTAACCAAAAACTATTCGGCCTTCCGAGAGCAATTCTTCTGTCTTCCATTGCTCAAATCTCCAACACCTTCCCGATGGGGGTAGAAAGTCTTTGCCGGTTGACGGGTTCACAATTACGTAGGTCAGATTCTCGCGCACGTTCGGAGCGTCCATGGGGTCAAGTACCCAAGGCCCGAGCGGATCGTTGTCAGGATTTGAAAATTTTTCACCTGATTGCCGCAGTCTGAATTTCCCTTTTTGCGAGTCAAGGGCTTTCTTGTCTGCGGCGAAAAAAGTGGTGTGGTTAGTGGCAATGGATATAAGAGTGTCGCTGGACACGGATTTTCGGCTGTTCCAAATGACATCCGCAACGAAGTTATCCACGCCCCAAGCCTGATCCAACACAAATTTCAGATTGGCGTATTCTCCATCGTCCGTACTCACGAATATGCCTGAAGACGGAGCGGCTAACGCCCGGGACATAGAGAGGCAACCGCGCATCATAGCCATCCAAGAGCTGTGCTGATAATTGTCTTTATACAGAAAATCGTTGTCTTGACCAGTGTTATACGGCGGGTCGATGTAAATGCACTTCACTTGCTCCGCGTATTTTTCCCGCAACAAATTCAACGCCTGATAGTTCTCGCTGTGGATGAGCAGGCCATCGGTCATGCTATCCAAATCGTCAAAAGACGCGAGCAGGCGGTCGGTGAAATCCGCGTCAAAATGCCGGGTGTCCAGCACGAGGGTGGGATGCGCCTGCAGAAAGGCGACGCGCTTGCCCTGCGTATCCTTTCCCGAATTGAACAAATTGATCGCGTCCTCGTCGATGTGGAACAACGCCTTCCACTCGGCCCATTGCGGATCGCACGCGGCGATGGCGGGATGGAAGGTATCGTCAATGGCGCCGAGCGCGATGCAGTACTGGGTTTCGGTGATGAACTTGCGCTTTTCCCACAGCATTTTTTGAAAGCACTCGATCTGATCCAAAAAGTCGATGATCTGACCGCCGACCGCCTTGATCACGCGCAATATCTGGAACCAGCCCCCGGCTATGTTCTCGCCGATAGCGGTCATCTCGTCTAACTTCAGCACCTCGTTTTTCAAGTAGAAGTCCAACTCGCGGGCGAGAAACCCCTTCAGGTCCTTGTGGATGAAAAAGTCCGACGTATTGCGCCGCGTGTACTGCCGCAGATGGTGCTCCAAATGGGAAACGGCATCGCCCTTGGCATTGCGATACCGCTCGCCAGTCAGCGAGGATAACTCATCCGTTGCCGTACCCAGTTGCTTGATGGCGGCAACCGCGGCGGCGATGATTGTGTCCTGTTGCTTCTGCTTGCCGTAGGTCTCGGTTTCCGTCTCGGTTAGGGGCCGATATTCAAACGGAATGGCGATGGCGCGGTTGTCGGCGTCGTAGTTCGTCCCCTCGACGATGGGCAGGAAAAATCGCTTGGCGCCCTTGACGTTGTTTTGCTCCACATCGGCGGCCTCGATCCGAAAATGCACCGCAATGCCGTTGGGCGCTTTCCAGTCGTAGTCGCGGAAGTGTTCGCCTGTTTTGACGTAGTACTGGTCGCGGTTGGCCCAGTGGAGATGGACTTCCTCGCCGTTGTACGGAATGGCGTATTGTTGACGCTTGGCGTAGCGGCGTTTGGCGATAAAATCGCCGTCCTCGTAGTACGCGCTGAAAAAGGCGTACAGGTGGTTGAAGATGTCGATCTCAATGGCTTCGCGGCTCCGCGCACCGGCGGCCCTCGCCCTTGCCTTCAGGTACTCCTTGCCGAGCGGCGTGTTTCCATAGACGGGTTGCAACTCGCCGTTGTCGCCGAGGGCATCTTTGCCGAAGTTCTCCTCGACCTGCTGGCGGGTTTCCTCCAATTCCGCATCGGCCCGATCTTGTTCGGCGAGCACGCCTTGCTCCAGATCGTCGGAGATGACCTTGGGCAAGTCCTCTGCGATGAACTTTTCGACCGCATCCCGCTTGTAATTCATAATGCGGTAGATGCCGAAATCGAGGTCCGCGCTATCGAATTGAAACAACTCGCGCAAGAGGTGCTGGAATTTTTCGATGTGGGTCTTCGGCGCCGCAGATTCGGTTGTCATGTTGGGGGATCCTCATTGTTGACCGGCGGTTGCCGGTGCAGGCTCGCGTCTATCCGCTTACTTGAGGACAGGCACGGGGGCCTGTCCCTACGATGGATTTTGCGTTGTCGTTGGGCGTTGCCGGCGCAGGATCGGTTTGCTGTTCCACCGTCCTTCAGAGAAGCCATCGCCAACCGTGCCATCCCAAAAATCCATCAAACAAAGCCATCGGGCACAGCGCGTAAGTCCGTCTCGCAACCAACATCCATTTTGCAACCCCCTTTGCAGGCTGACTCATGGCGTACTGCTACAAAAGCGCTTTGCGCTGTGCTAGCCCCTCGGCGTTTGAGAGCGGCATTTTTTGCTTACTTTTTGTTGCTGTAGACCATACTACGCGACAAAACTAAGAATCGGGTAAAAATCGCGCTTCTTTTAGGATTTTCAGACAGCGTTGGAATGTGCGTGCGTGGTCTTGAATATTCAAAAGGACATATTGCAGATAATCGAGTCCATATCGAAAGAGACTTTTCTCTTTTTTCTCATGGTTTTTTATTTTGAGCGGGGTGTGGTGGGCGCGCGCTTCGCCCATGAGATGGGCCCAACACACGGCGAGGGTCAAGAGCGCGATGAGTTTTTCGATGCGGTCGGCGTCGGTGAGATGGGTCTGTTCGAGATCAAAGCCTCGGCGTTTGAGGTTGGCAAAAAGGACTTCAATACTCCATCGTTTTTTATAGGTCTTGAGTGCGTCAATGCCTTGTGTGTTGCTGCCGACCATCACCCATTCCTCTGGGCATCGGATTGCCGATAAAGAGAGCGATTGTCCATAGACGCGCCCGGGTTTTGGCAAGGTCGTTTGCTGATTCAAGGTCAGATTGGCGAATCGTTTTTTCAATGGAATCGCTTTTTGTCCCGTTTCGAGGATCGCGTTTTCTTTGAGGCGAATGACAAAAGGCATGTTGTTTTCGGTCAACCACTTAAACCATTTTCGCCCAATAAATTCGCGGTCGGCCACCAAGGCGCGAATCTTACAGGTCTTGATGTGTTGACGGACCCGTTTCATGAGGTCTATGCGCTCTTGCGTGCTCGAGTTGCCCTTTTTGTGGAGCATCTTGAAGCAAATGGGAAACGCCATGTCTCGATAGAGGATGCCCACGGTCAGGAGATTGATCGACACCTTACCCAACGACCATTGGGTCCGGTCCATGGCGAGGATAAAATCCGATTTGACCGGTAAGAGATGCAGAATCAAGCCCGTTGCCCAATCTTCCGGTAGCGTGAACTCGGCGAAAAAACGTTGGATTCTGCGGTAGTTGGATTTTGGCTTCACTTTGCCATTGAGCGCATTGGCCAGTTTGGTCAAATTGACGGTCGTCACTTTCATCAAGGCCAAGAGAAAGGCCGAGAGGAAGGTCACCCGGGCTTTGTGCCAAGGAAAATGCGCTTGCAAGATGGGGTACAGTTGCATAACTTGATCCGACATAGACCTGTGCTTTCCGAGAAGGGGTGAGGGTTTTTGCGGATAACTTAAATCTAACTCTTTTTCAGATTTTGCACAGGTCTTTATTTTTTGTCGCGTAGTATGGCTGTAGACAAAAAGTAAGTCGCCGAAGGCATCGAAGGCAACCCACGATGCTGTAGGACCAAACGTTTTAGAAAAGCGACCCCTGCAGGTGCTAAGTTGTGCCTTGCCAGCGCAGGATCGGTTTGCGCGCGGCGGTGGCTTCGTCCAGCCTTCGCACCGGGGAATCGTGCGGCGCCTCTTTGAGCAGCGCGGGATTTTCTTCGGCTTCTCGCGCGATGCGAATCATCGCGTCGATAAAAGCGTCGAGTTGTTCCAAGCTCTCGGTTTCGGTCGGCTCGATCAGCATGGTCTCGGGCGCGACATTGGGCAGGGGAAAATAAATCGTGGGCGGGTGGATGCCGAAATCGATCAGGCGCTTGGCGATATCGGTCGCGGAAATCCCAGTCGCCTTTTTTTGGTGCGACGCGGAAAACACCATCTCGTGCATGGGCTGTCCATTTTTGGGGCGGTCGTAGTGCGCGGCGAGTTTTGCCGCGATGTAATTGGCATTCAAAACCGCCATCTCGCTCGTGCGGCGCATGCCCTCTGCGCCGAGCATTTTGGCATAGACCAAGGCGCGCACCAGCATCCCGAAATTCCCGTAAAACGAACTCACCTTGCCAATGGACTGCGGCCGGTCGAAATCGAGCTGAAACGCATCGCCCTTTTTTTGGACGACGGGCAGGGGCAAAAAGGGCAACAGGGCCTTTGTGACGCCCACGGGGCCCGACCCCGGCCCGCCTCCGCCGTGCGGCGTGGTAAAGGTCTTGTGCAGGTTGATATGCACCACGTCAAAGCCCATGTCCCCGGGCCGGCACTGCCCGAGAAAGGCGTTGAGATTCGCGCCATCGTAGTACAACAACCCCCCGACGCCGTGTACCCGCGCGGCGATTTTTTCGATCTCGTCTTCAAACACGCCAAACGTATTGGGATTGGTCAGCATCAGCCCGGCCACGTCGTCGGTCAAGCGCGCCTCGAGATCTTCGACATCCACCGTGCCGCGGTCGGTCGATTGGATCGCCTGCACGGTGTAGCCACACATCGCCGCGGTCGCCGGATTGGTACCGTGCGCGGAATCCGGAATCAGCACCACCTTTTTGCGATTGCCCCGCGCCCGGTGATACGCGGCGATCAGGGAAATCCCCACGAACTCGCCCTGCGCGCCCGCCGCGGGTTGAAACGTGAACCCGTCCATGCCGCTGATGGCTTTGAGCACCTGCTCCATTTCCCAGATCACGCGCAGCGCGGGTTGGGCGTTTTCCGATAGCGGATGCAACCCCGCGATCTCGGGTGTGCGCGCGGCTTTTTCATGCACGCGGGGATTGTATTTCATCGTACACGATCCCAGGGGATAAAACTGCGTGTCGATGCTGAAATTCATCTGCGACAACGCGGTGTAGTGGCGCACGAGTTCGAGTTCGCCCACCTCGGGCAGCGCGGGGGGGATGTCGCGGCGCATGGCGGGGGGAATCGCCGCGCCGGAATCCACCGCAGCGGGAAAGGTCACACACCGCCTGCCCGGCGCGCCGCGTTCAAAAATCAATTTCTCGGTCATCACAACGTCCTCCACGCATCGATGAGGCGGTCGAGATCCGCATCGGTTCGCTTTTCGGTGACGCAGGTCAAAATGCAATTTGCGAGGTCGGGATAAAACCGCCCCAAATCGATGCCCGCCTCGACGCCGCGCTGTCGCAAAGCGGAAAGCACCTCCGCGGCTTTGTGATCGGTTTCCAAAACAAACTCGTTAAATACGGCTCCTGAAAACTTTTGGCGCACCCCGTCCAAGGCGGTCAAGGCGTGCAACGCGCGATGGCTTTGATGCCAGTTCAGTTCGCCCACTTCCCGAAACCCCTGCGGCCCGACCGTTGCCAAATACACGGTGACCGCCGTGGCGCACAGGGTTTGATTGGTGCAAATATTCGACGTGGCGCGTTCGCGCCGGATGTGTTGCTCGCGCGTTTGCAGCGTCAGCACGAACCCGCGTTTGCCATCCACATCGGTCGTCTCGCCGCAGATCCGCCCGGGCATTTTGCGGACGTGGGCCTCCCGCGACGCAAAAAATCCGACATAGGGCCCGCCGTAAGACAGGGGCAGGCCCAAGGGTTGCCCATCGCCCACGACGATATCCGCGCCAAAATCCCCCGGCGGGCGAATCGCGCTGAGGGACATGGGATTGACGCACGCCACAAAAGCCGTTTGCGCTCCGTCGAGCAACGCGCCGATTTCGTCTAAGGGTTCGAGCACGCCGAAAAAATTGGGATTTTGCACGACCACCGCCGCGGTGCGATCCGTCAACTCGCGCTTCAAACCCGCTAGATCCACGGCCCCGGAATCGGCCCATGGAATATCCACCAACTCCAGACCAATGCCCCGCGTGTAAGTCGCCACCACCTGCCGGTAAAACGGATGCAAACTTTTGGGCAGCAAAACGCGCTCTCCATCGTTCAGCCGCACCGCCATCAGCACGGCTTCGGCGAGGGCAGACGCGCCGTCGTACATCGACGCATTGGCGACCTCCATGCCGGTCAGTTCGCAAATCATGGACTGAAATTCAAAAATAGCCCGAAGTGTGCCTTGGCTCACCTCGGGCTGATAGGGCGTGTACGCGGTAAAAAATTCGCCGCGTGAAATCATGGCATCGACCGCACTCGGCGAAAAATGATCGTAGGCGCCACCGCCCAAAAACGACGCGGCCGCGGCCTGTTCGCGTATGCCATCGGCGAGCGATTGCACGACGGCCAGTGCCTCCATTTCGCTGATCCCGTGCGGCAACGCGAGGGATTTCAAGCGCAGCGATTCGGGCACCGGGGCGAACAACTCGCGGACGGACGAAACCCCGAGCACCCCGAGCATGTGCGCGATATCGCGTTCGGTATGCGGTGTGTAATTCATCGCTCCTCACTTTGTAACTGGCGTGATGCACAGATTGCAAATGTGTTGCTTGCTGATTTAATGCGTTTGGTCCTTCAGCATCATTTGTTGCCTTCGATGCCTTCGGCGACCTACTTTTTGTCAACAGCAACAAAAAGTAGGCGAGCGGGGTACAACTGCCTTAGCAGTTCAAAAATGCCGCTCTCAAACGCCGAGGGGCTTGCACAGCGCGAATCGCTTTTGCAACAACACGACATGCGCCAGCCTGCAAGGTGGGTTGCAAAACAGAAGTGCGTTGCGAGACGGACTTGCGCGCTGTGCGTGATCGCTTTTTGCGATGGTATTTTGTGATGGTATTTTGCGATGGCTTAGTTGACGTACTGCGTAACGTCACTTTGTATTTGATTCCAAACGCATCGTGCGCGCTTGCGACACGTCGCGGGGGTCGAGTCGTTGACCACGACAAAATCCGCGACCGCCACTTTGTCCGCTTCGGGCAACTGCGCGGCCATGCGTGCTTTGACTTCGGCTCTTGAAAGGCCCAACCGCGCCATTGTGCGCGCTATCCGCACAGGCTCGGGCGCCGTCACCACCACGAGCACATCGATCCACGCCTTGGGATCGCCGCGCTCGATCAACAAGGCCGCATCGATCGCGACCGGGCGTTCGGGGTTGTGATCCAGGGCCGCCCGAATTTTGTCTAGCAACGCCTGCCGAAGCGGTTGCCACACCGCGGCATTGAGTTTTTCTCGGCCCTCTTCAGAGGCGAATGCCCGCTCGCCCACGGCGCGGCGGATCACGCGGCCGTCTGCATCCAAAATCTCCGGCCCGAACGCATCGACCAAATTGCGGATCACCGCCGGATCGCGCAAAACGGCATGCCCTGTGGCATCGGCATCGATCACGCACGCGCCTGCTTTTTCAAACACCGCGCAAACCGTGCTCTTGCCCGCGCCAATCCCCCCTGTCACGCCCACGATCACGGCTCGTCCTCCCGGCGATAAACGCGCAGTCGAATCGCATTTTCGCACTTTAGGGCCAATTCCTCGGCGGCCTCCTCGGCTTCCCACCGCCGCAGGATCGCGCGATTTCGCAAGCGCATCCCCAGATATGCCAACAGCAAGAGCAAGGTGAGATACAGCCAAAACAAATCGGGCGAAACGAGCAGGGCCATCAGGCCGAACCGCCCCTGCACGCTGTCGCGCCATCGGCGTTCAAATTCTCGCGGCGTGATGCCCGTCACGCGAAACAACGCCACCTCGAAGGGCGCGCCCACTTCCAATTCGGACAGCATCGCGACCACGGCATTGGGCCCGCCCAAGCGGATCAAAAACCCGACGGCCATCAAACTCTCCGCGTACGCCAAATCGGCTTTTGCCGAGGGGAACGACAACACCTCGTCAATTTCGGACAGCGGGATCAATCCCCCGGAAAAAACCGCGTAAAAAATCGCCGCGCTTTGCCGCAACCGCCACTCGTGAGACGCCCACATCGCCACGCCCTCGTGAAACCAAACGGGCACGGGCGTGGGCACGGTGGCGTGCAGCAACACATGGGCAAATTCGTGCCGCGCCACTTGGAGCAAATCGTCGACCCGCGCTTGCAAAACGATGGTGCGCGACTCGAGAAACGCGACCCCCGCGCTCCAATGCGGCAACCGCCCCCGCGTCAGATCGCGAAAAACGTCTTTGGACGGCGCGAGATAGACCGCGATGGGAACGGCGGGCGCGCCCCCCAATTTGCGGCGTATTTCATCGCGCCCGATGCGGAGATCGGCCAACAACGCCTGCGCCCGCCCCGTATCTGCCCGCGCGAGATAAAGCGCGAGGCCATCGCGTTCAAACCGGTGCCACGCTGTCGCACGCGCTGTGGAAAACGCACAGAGGACCGAAAACCACAGCCCCAAAATTTGCATTGAACGGGCAGACATGGGATTGCTCCCGCATGCGACCAAAATGACACTGGTAGGGACAACTCCCTGTGGTTGTCCAGCATTCGGACAGACGCGGGGGCCGCGATCATTCGGACAGGCACAGGGGCCTGTCCCTACGACTGATGGGTGGACTGCGTCTCACCTCTCCCGTCTCCCGTCTCCCCTGCGGGAGCCTGTCCCTACGGGTCGTTCTATCGTTCATTATGCGACCAAAATGACACTGGTAGGGACAACCCCCTGTGGTTGTCCTATATTCGGACAGACGCGGAGGCCGCGATCATTCGGACAGGCACGGGGCCTGTCCCTACGGGTCGTTCTATCGTTCATTATGCGACCAAAATGGCATTGTAGGGACAACCCCCTGTGGTCCTATATTCGGACAGACGCGGAGGCCGCGATCATTCGGACAGGCACAGGGGCCTGTCCCTACATTAACCCGTTCCAAACGCTACCGTAGGGACAACCCCCTGTGGTTGTCCAGCATTCGGACAGACGCGGAGACCGCGATCATTCGGACAGGCACGGGGCCTGTCCCTACGACTGATGGGTGGACTGCGTCTTACTTCTCCCCTCTTTCCTCTCCCGTCTCCCGTCTCCCGTCTCCCGTCTCCCGTCTCCCCTACCTCGGACGCGCCTTGCCCAAGTACCTAAAAAAATCGCTACTAGGCGGCATCACAACCGTCGTGCCTTGGCCCAGGGTCTTTTCGTACGCTTCGAGGGTGCGCCAAAATTCAAAAAAGCGCGGGTCTTGCTCGAACGCATCGGCGTAAATCCGCAGGGCCTCGGCATCGCCCTCGCCGCGAATCAACTGGGATTTTTGCAGGGCTTCAGAGGTGAGGGTCGTCACTTCGAGATCGGTCTGTGCGCGGATTTTCGTGGCGATCTCTTCCCCCTCGGCGCGGTACTCTTTGGCCTGTCGCGTGCGTTCGGCGCGCATGCGTTCAAACACGGTGGCCTTGTTCTCGAGCGGCAAATCCGCGCGCTTGATCCGCACATCCACGATATCGATGCCCAGTGCGTGCGCGGCCTCGCGGGACAGATCGGTCACTCGTTTCATGATTTCCTCGCGGCTCGTGGCGACGATCTCGGTCAAGGTGCGCTGGCCGAGTTCCTCGCGAACCGCGGAAAAAATGATGTCGTCCAAGCGCGATTGCGCGTACGAAACATTTTGCACAGACACCAAAAATTTGAGGGGATCCGCGATGCGCCACCGCGCGAAATTATCCACGATCAGGTTTTTCTTGTCCTGCGTGTAAATCTGCCGAGGGTCCGCATCGCTGTACAGCAGGCGATCCTCAAAGGTGTGCAACTGCTGAATAAACGGAATTTTGAAATTCAACCCGGGGGTCTGCACCGTGCGGACGGGCTGTCCAAATTCCGTGACGACGACCTGCTCGCGTTCATCCACGATGTAGCAAGAGGCTTGCACCAAAATAATCGCCGCGATCAAAACGACCGCCAGAGTCACCAAGTTTCGCATCTCATTTCCCTCCTTCAACGGGCTTTTGCAAATTGAGCACGTTCAAAATCCCGCCCTTGCCATCGGATTCGACGACGAACTTTTGCATGCCGGGTAGGATTTTTTCCATCGTTTCGAGGTACATGCGCGTTTCCGTCACGTCTTTTGCCTTGCGGTATTCCCCGAGCACCTCCACGAACCGGTCCGCATCGCCTTGCGACCGCTTGACCCGCTCGACCTTATAGGCTTCGGCTTCTCGGATCATCTTTTCGGCTTCGCCGCGCGTTTTGGGGATGATGTCATTGCGATAGGCTTCCGCCTCGTTTTGAAGGCGGATGCGGTCTTCCCGCGCGCTGGCGACATCCTTGAAAGCGTGATCGACTTCTTGGGGTACGGACACGGTTTGCAACTTGGCCTGATCCACGCGCACGCCGAGTTGGTAGAGATCGAGAACCTCTTGCACCTGTTGCTGAATCTCCTCCTGAATTTCCAACTTGCCCTCGGTCAATGCCTCGTCGATCGTGTGTTGCCCGATCACCTGACGCAACGCGGCCTCGGTCACGTCTTTGATGGCTTTTCGCTGATCGTTGACGCGAAACAAATAATTCTCCAAATCGCGGATGCGGTACTGCACGATCAGTTCCACGTCCACGATGTTCTCATCGCCGGTCAACATCATCGACTCGGTCGTCACCTTTTGATACCGCGGCGTGGGGCTCACGCTGATGGTGCGAAAGCCCACCTCGAGCCGCTTCACCTCGGACACGCGCTCTTTCTCAACGCGCTCGAAGGGGGCGGGCCAATGGTAGTGAATCCCGGGATCGGACAACTCCACGGCCCGTCCAAACCGAAACACCACCCCTTGCTCGTCCTGTCGCACCGTGTAGATGCCGCTGCCCAACCAGAGCAACGCGATCACAATTAACCCGTAGTAGATCATCTTGGGGTTGAATTGCAAATCGAAATTCGGACGATTTGGAAATTGATATTCTTGCATCAGATCCTCCTTTCGGGATCGGAAAACGCCGTTTGACACGGCAACGCGACCTGATCGTTCAGGTCTTCGGGGGTTAAATACCGGCCGATTTGCCCAATGCCTTCGATTCCGCGCAAGCACACATTGATCCCGGCCACGCGGTTGGCAAAGCGACTGGCACACAGGCGATCGCCGGTTTGCAAAAACGCCCAGGTATAGCCCATCAAAAACGTGTCGCCACACCCGGTTTCGTCGAGGGGTTCGCCGATGGGCGCGGCGTCGAACCGGTGGATTGCGACCTCGGCGTGGTCAGATCGGACGATCAGATCGGACCCGCGGTGCCTGCGCGTGATGATCAACGCCGAAGGCCCTGCGGACAGCACTTGCCGGGCAAATCGGTGCGTCGCGTCCTCGCCTGCGAGCGGTTCGCCTGCGAGCAACGCGCCCTCCTGCTCGTTCATCTGGACCACATCCACGCATCCCATCCACTTTTTCCACTGCGGGGGCACGCGCCAGAACCGGCGGCGGTTTTCGTCCATGCCCAAGGTCAAGCTGTGGACATCCATCAGCAACGCGCCCGCGGCCGATCGGCGCACGCCTTGCGCGGTTTCCAGCGCGAGTTCCCGCCCCGTGATGAAATTGAAGCACATCGCATCGCAGTCCAAAAACGGTTCGATTTGCGAGAAGGCGAGTTGCGGGACATCATGGCGCAGGGTTTCGCGTTTGCGCCCTCGCGCGTCGTAATCCAAAAAGCAATGGGGATTTTTCCCCGGCACAAACCGAATGCCGTCCATTTTGACCTGGGGATACGGCGCGAGTTTTTCGCGCACCACAGATTCCATGTCGCGCCCCACATTGCAGATCGGATAAATCGCCGCGCGATCGGACGCGATCTCGGCCAAGGCCAGGATGCTGTACAACAAACCGCCGTAGCTTTCGGTCGTCACGCCATCGGCGGTGTGTATCGTATCGCGATTAATCGTGCCCAGCAACGCAATGCGTAGCCCGTGATAAAGCATCCGTCAGGTTCCGAGAAGGGGATGAAATGAACGCAGGTGAAAAGCAATTTACAAGAATAAAACAGGGGTGTCAATAAGGAGGTGAGACGGGAGAGGGAAGACGGGAGACGGGAGACGGAAGAGGGGGTTAGCCACAAAAGGCACGAGCGGGGTACAACTGGCGACAGCCAGTTCACAACACAAAAGGGCGGATGCCCCCGTGCTCGGCCAAAGATACAAGACGGGAGACGGGAGACGGGAGAAGCAAGCGCAATCGTAGGGACAGGCCCCTGTGCCTGTCCTCCGATCGGTCCAGGTTTGGGGCCTATCCCGCCTCCACGATCCGCATATCCCCGAGCGAAACCGCGTCTAATTCGCGTTTTAATGCCGCGTGCGAAGTCAGATTTGGGTCGCGGGCTAACAGGCTGCCTGCTTCTCGGCGTGCCGCGCGGATGATCGCGCTATCGCGGCCGAGGTCCGCAAAGTGAAACCGGGGAAAGCCGGCTTGTTGCGTGCCGAAAATATGCCCGGGCCCTCGGATGCGTAAATCGGCTTCTGAAATCTCGAATCCATCCGTCGTTCGCGCCATGGCGTCGAGGCGGTCGCGTGCGTCTGCGGACAGCGCGTCTTGGGGATCGGCGATCAAAATGCAGTAGGATTGGCAGGGCCCTCGCCCCACGCGACCGCGCAACTGGTGCAACTGCGACAGCCCAAACCGCTCGGCGTGTTCGACCATCATCACCGTGGCATTGGGCACATCCACGCCCACTTCGATCACCGTCGTCGTCACCAGCGCGTCCAAGTCCCCGCGCCTGAACGCCGCCATCGCCGCCTCTTTTTTCTCGCGCTTGAGCCGGCCGTGGAGCAGGCCCAAGCGAAACGCGGACAGCGCGCCGCCCTGCAAGTCTTCGTAAGCTTCGGTCGCGGCTTGCAGATCGCTCTTTTCGGATTCGGAGACCAGGGGATACACGATGTACGCTTGGCGGCCCTGGTTCAATTCGCTAGACAAAAATTGCAATGCCCGGTCGCGGTCGCGTGCAAAACGCCATCCCGTGCGAACCGGCAGACGACCGGGGGGCAACGCATCGATGACCGTCACGTCCAAATCCCCGTACAGCGTCAGGGATAGGGACCTCGGAATGGGCGTGGCGGTCATCACCAAGAGATGCGCTTCATGGCCCTTTTCGCGCAACGCGGCGCGCTGAACCACGCCGAACCGGTGTTGCTCGTCCACCGCGATCAGCGCGAGATCGGCAAATGCCACATCGGGTTGCAACAAGGCGTGCGTGCCCACGACCAGTTGGATCGCGCCAGAACCCAATCCCTCTATCGCAGCCGTGCGCTCGGCCTTTCGCATGCGCGCGGTGATCGACGCCACCTCCAAGCCCATGGGCGCGACCCATTCCCGGATGGTGCGCCCGTGTTGCTCGGCCAGAATTTCGGTCGGCGCCATCAATGCGGCCTGCGCGCCGTTGTCTGCGGCGGCCAACATCGCCATCAGCGCCACCAGGGTTTTGCCAGACCCCACGTCGCCTTGCAACAAGCGGTGCATGGGCACGGGCCGCTGTAAGTCGCGGCCGATCTCGGCGATAGCCCGCGTTTGCGCCTGCGTCAATGCAAACGGCAACCGCGCGACGAGTTGCCGCGCGAGTGGGCCATCGGACATGAGCACGCGCCCGGGCATGCGTCGGCGCGTCTGCTTTCGCTGCCCGATGTGGAGTTGGATGTAGAGAATCTCGTCGAACGCCAGCCGTTGCCGCGCGTCGTCCACGTCGGTCAGGGCGTTTGGAAAATGGAGTTTTTCTATGGCCTCGCGCAGGCCCATTATCCCGTATCGATCGCGGATCTC
This sequence comes from Candidatus Latescibacterota bacterium, assembly GCA_965242535.1. Taxonomy (GTDB): domain Bacteria; phylum Latescibacterota; class UBA2968; order UBA2968; family UBA2968; genus VXRD01. The sequence goes on along the minus strand of OZ251458.1, from coordinate 212,157 downwards.
CGCGTCCAATGGGTCTTCGATCTCATCGCCCACCGCGTCCAATGCCGCGAATAACAAGCGGCGAAGCGCGCGCGCCGTGAGCCGATCCGCCTTCATTTTTGCCGTCGTGGAATACAGGGGGATGATGCGCCCGGTGTGCAACCGCTGCTTGTCCTCGCCGTCATTTGCCAGCACTTCGACTTCCGGATGCACCATCTGCAACGCGCGTCCAAACCGCGTCAACTTCCCCCCGAGCGCGACAAAATCGCCGGCTCGATACGAATTTTTGAAGTACTGAAACCCGGCGAACCACGTACACGCTATGGCCCCGGTTTCGTCTTCAACCGTCATCACAAACCGCCGCCGCTTGCCCGGGATCACCTGCATGCTCGCGATCGCGCCCACCGCGGTCACTTCCCTGTCCAGCGGCAACCGCGCGATCGGCACCTCGGTCGATCTGTCCACATACCGATAGGGCAAATACAACAACAGATCGCCCACCGAAGCGATGCCGGCGTCCTCCAATACCCTTTCGCGCTTCAACCCAATGCCCGGCAGGGTCCGCAAGGGCTGGTTCAAATTTGAGAGCATAAGCTATCCAATGGCTTTTAAACCTTAGAAGCCATCTAAAAACTCGGACCGCCATTGAGAGAGTCGCAAAAGCATTCGCTTTTCGCAGGTCAAAACCATACATAGCGCGAAAATAGGACGCCTTGATTCCCCCCTTCCTCGCAGGAAGGGGGGCCAGGGGGGTAGGTCCCAATAATTTTTAGATGGCTTCTTAGAAACTGTCTCAAAACCGAGTGCTCGCTTCAGGGTACTTGCTTATCCAATCGCCCGTAAGACCCCTGCGCTTCAGTGCGTGGAGTGACATGATCAAGGGCGTACGGGCGTAAAATCTTACGCCCCTTTAGCACCAGATTTTTAGGGCTACTTGTGTTTTTCCCTGTCGTCAAAGTAGCTGTAATCCAAAAGAACAAAGCGTCGAAAGGCGGTAAAAGGGAAGACGTAACCGGGAAGACAAACCCAAATCAACGGCGTCTTTTCTCCCGTCTTTCGTCTTGCTTCTCACCGCTTTAGGACTTCTGCTTTTTCACCGTCTGCGGTCAAGGCTTCGTTATTTGATAATTGGCGGTGCTAGGCGTTTCCGACGAACGCTTTTTTTTATTCGGCAAAAGTCCGTCGGTGTAAAAGCACAGGCCTAAGTCGAACAAAAGCCGTCTTTAGCGAGACGGGAGGTTAGCATGCTGACCTTTGTAAGAGCGGATAGAAGACGCGGGCAGTACTACCGTGCGTTCCATGTTGATGGCACAACCTACTTTGAAAACGGGTAACGCGCAAGCCCCGTCAATTCATTGCGGGGTATCATGACATCAGTCACCGGAATTAACTTCGCTTTGGATTGTGGATCATCTTCGAAAAAAAAGAGCCAGACGCGATAGAGTGTCTGGCTCTTTTATGCAATGGCAAACGGAGCGCATCCAAGCCGATCAGGCGTTTTGGGCAACGCGATGGGCTTGGGCAATCAGGTGATCGAAAATGCGATCAAAGCGGGTGGTAATGCCGATAATTGGGCGCGTCATAACATTCACCGATGTTTCGGGTTGGATGGGATTGGCGGTCAGTGGGCAGTCCTCGCCCAACTCTCAAAACGGACCGCTGTGCAATCATCGCTTTGCCCTTCGCCCACCGCCCCCATTGCGTTTGTTCTGTCTCGGTTTGTGTTGCTCGATCTTAACGCGCTCATGCGCTCGGCGAGTTCTGGATGTGCTCCGGCCATCCGCTGCCTGCCATTCGGCGTGGTGCGTAGCGCGCGATAGGGGTTTGGATGACCGGAGGTGATCGCCGATCCTGCGCGCCAAGTTCGCGGTCTCGCCGATATAATCGATCTCGCCCGCGTTTCGGTTTTTGAACCGATAGAGACCGGGTTTGTTGGGGGGTGCCTGTCGGCTAGGCCGACCCCTGCGAAAAATGCCCATTGCGATTCCTCCTGTGATACGCTGTCGATCAAATGCTCGTGCGTTATGTGGGGATCGAGGCCTGTATCTACTTCCCGCCTCATCTGATGTTTTAGTGACCAGTGATAACGGTGTCTCTCTCCAGATCAAATGCAGGATTGGAACCGGAATGACCGTAATCATCACACCGTTTCCGATAAATTTCTCTGCTCAGTCGAGAAATATCGTCTGAACCATCGCCTTCGTCGAGTCCGTGGCCGAACAGTACGCCGCCGATGTCGGTGAGAATGTAGCGGTTGTGCGATCGCTGACCGCCAGCCCTGTCCTTCCAACGGCGAACGGTGAGTTTGAAACCTTGAGGAATGAGACGCGGGAGATGGTTTTTGCATTCTCGTTGAAAATGATCCCAAGACGGTGCATTGGCGTAACTGGCCGAGGCGTGGTATTCAAGCGTAACAGTGCGACTGCCATCACAAATGATGCGTAGAAATTCTCGTAACGGATTCCGAAATCTCGCTTCTGACGCACGAAAATGCGGATCGACAAAAAAAACTTTCGTTGCACAGCGCAACATTGGTTTGAGGTGAGTTGCCATTGCCTTCGCCTGCCTTGATACTGTGGTTTCAGGATGCACGTCCCAAAGAGGCGGAGGGCTATGAGCCAGTACATCGTCTCCATGCACGACTTGAGAGTTGTTGCGGGGATTGTCACGGGCCAAGATTGCATGAAAGGGACGCCGTGTATTCTCCTGCTCGGCATTTTCGAGCCAAGTGCGTTGATCGTCCCACCGGATATTAGGGCGGCGGACAAGTGTTTCTTTTAACCCTCGCAAAAATGTCTCAATTCGTCTTCGGGAATCAAAGGAGTTTGCAGATCGTCCAGAATTTGCAGAGAACGCATCCCAAACTCGTTTTTCCCACTTCTTGGGACATTGAGCCACCACGCGGCCTGTTGCGGTGCCAGAACGATTAAAACCGAATTGTTCGATGAAGTACCTGTAGTCTGAAGAGTTGTGCCAGCTTGCGACGAGTTCGGGTTCTAGGGCATATTCATGTATCATCGTTAGAAAAGCTCCTCCACGCGCTCGTCGAAGAAGCCTTCGGGCCAAAGGACCTCAAAATCGCCATCTTCCGTCACGCTGATCGGGGTGAACTCGACGCCTTCAGATGTTGATCTGACATAGATCACGGACAGATCGTCGGGCGTCAACGGATGCTCTGTCTGCTCTCCCTCTGTTGTCTCGCGCACTCGCCGCAACAATCGCAATAGCAAGTGCTCGGAATGCGTTTCGATGAGCATGGTGCGATTGCTACTTTTTATTTTGTCAATGAACTCAGGGTCTTTTTCTGGGTCTTTCATTAAATCAAGGAACTCAATGAGCTCCTTGTTCTCGGAGTTTTCTATTTTTTTTGACTTCTCATTTAACTTCTCAATTTCTTCAATTTGTTCATTGACCCAAAGGGCTTTATCTAACTTCTGATAGAACTCCTCAATATTCTGCTCGCGGTTTTTTAGGCTGTCGATGAACAAGTCGCCCAAAGCCACTTGCACAGCGGGATGGACATGGAGTTCGGGCTGTTCAACCGCAAAAATGTTAGAGCTACCATCTAATACCCCCACCACCACGGGAATGACCTGGGCAATGCCAACACCGACATCAGAGAGGCCAACATCTATATCATTGTTTTCATCGTGAAGTTGAAAATTTTGATCGAGTTCTGCTCGCTTGATGGTGTATCCGAGTTGCAAAACTTCTTTTAGATAGTGGTTTGTTTTCTGGACCAGTTCGGGGTCTCGTGCGAGGGCATCCCAGGCTCCCAATCCTTTTTGCCATCGCGATTCATCGGACGTTTTGGGTATCTCATACTCGCGAGAGGGCACTTCGCGGAATGGGCCTAAATGGCGCATAATGAACCTTTTTGGGCCAAATATAGGGTTATCAACAAGCTCTTTCGTTATAGCTTCTTGGGGATTAAGGGATAACTTCAGAATATCTATCCAAGCATTTATCACCTTCTTAGCCTGATTAGAAAGATCAGTCGTATTCACATATATTTTTCCTATGATATCCTCTATTTCGATTTCTTTCCAAAAAATCAATTCCTCGCCATTCGATCCAATTACCGCATCGGCGGATGTTTCCCGCCTTGGACTTAACCTGAGACATATTTCTTCTTTTGTCCCTAAGACTAGTCCGATTGAGAGTGACCAATCAAAGCGGTAGAAGCCGGGATTCACTTCCTGATACCCCGTTATCACTTCATGCCACTCAGTAGTTTGTATAGCATCACAAACCATCGTCCGAATGCGAATTTTCCGATCCAAGTCATGGCGATGCACCAAGGAACGAAAATCGTTCAAGTCTATATTCAAGCCGCCACTCATTTCTATACGGCCCAGACATTCGTTCATAGTCTTCGCAAAATAGCGCATTGCCTGCAACACGGTTGATTTGCCCGAGCTGTTTTTGCCGAACAACAAGGTGATGGGGCGAATGGGAATGGTCACGGCTTTCTCGCCGATGTTCTTGAAGTTTTCAATGGTGATTGAGGCAATGGGCATGATCGATTCCTCTCGAGGTGTTAAAAAGTTCGGATCAGTATGAACGCTTGCGTTTGATACTGACTCGGTTCATTTGGAACGGGTCAGAGTAAAAGCGATTTTCAGCATAACCTGCAGGGTTGTCAAGCCATTTTTCAGGAGACGAGGCAGAACCCCGTCCCCTGATGTAGTCTCCGCCCAACTGTTACTTCCCTTTGGACGGCCAGTTGTCTATGGCAGTGATAGCCAACTGGAACAAAATTACCAAGAAAAATCTACCCAAAGTGCTCACCTCCTTTCCGCTGATGGATTCCAGTCCTTTGCACGTTTCCCAGATGGCTACCTGTCCTGTTCACTTCAAGTCCAAAGACTCGACATTGGCATCGCGCCCTTCCGCATATCCCCGCCGCTGTCCTGCCCATTACTTAAGCATGTTGCGTGCCAACCGATCTGATCTTTGGATTTTTTATTACTCGTTTTTGCCCTCCTGTTCCGCGTCGTGCTTTTTCGCCCAGTTGGCGAACGTCTGTGGGCTGGACAAACCCACGAGTGCGGCGGCTTCCTTTTTTGTGTTCGATTCCTTCAAAGCGCGGTCTAAATAGTGTTTTGCGACTTCGTCAATCAGATCTTTCAGGCTGAATCCCGCGCCCAAGGGGCGGTTTAGGATGCCTTCTGTGCGTTTTCCAAATGCGGGCAAAATGGCTTCTGCAATGTCCGCTTTGGTGAGCCTTTCACCGTCTGCCCACACCATTGCGCGCCTGAGCGTGTTTTGCAATTCGCGGACATTGCCCGGCCAGCGGTGGTTGAGCAGAAGATTTCTTGCGCCAGCGGAAACTTTTTTGTGTTTGTACCCGGGCTGTTCTTCATAGCTTTCCCGGTTGATCTGCGCGAGCGCGTAGTCGATCAACAACCCCAAATCCCCTGTGCGGTCGCGCAGTGGGGGCAAGTTGAGATAGGCTACGACGAGCCGATAGAACAGGTCTTCTCGAAATCGCCCTGCGCCAACTTCCTCGATGAGATTGCGATTCGTCGCCGCAATGATGCGTACATCCACCGCGATGGGTTTGGATGATCCGATCCGAACGACCTCGCGTTCTTCTAAAACGCGCAACAACCTTACCTGCACATCTTGGGGCAACTCGCCAATTTCATCTAAAAAGAGCGTCCCTTTGTCTGCTGATTCAAAGTGGCCCTCGCGCCGGGATTGGGCACCGGTAAACGCGCCTTTCTCGTGTCCAAACAATTCGGCTTCCACGAGATTGGGCGGAATCGCGCCGCAGTTCACGGCGACAAAGGGCGCGGCTTTGCGCGGGCTGTGTTTGTGAATCGCGCGCGCAAAAAGTTCTTTGCCCGTGCCGGATTCGCCTTCGAGCAACACCGGAATATTCCGCACGGCAACGCGCCGCGCTCTTTCGACCAACCGCGCCATGCCATCGCTTCTGTACTGCACGTCTTCAAAACTCGCGGATTCCGCGGGGCGTTCTTCGCTCAACGACCGCAGTTGCGCGTCGGGCTGACGCAGGAGGTCGGGCAGAAATTCTGCGGAAATATCAAAGGGCACAGCGGCCGTTTGAACGCCGTGCGCCCTCGAGGACTCGATCAATTCAGCGGGAAAGCGCGTTTTCGCCAAAATGATCCACACAGCGGCCATTGCCGGGGTGCCGGGGCTCAAGTGAAAGGTCAGGGCGATTCGATCGGCCCGTTGATCCAGAACCGCCGTGCAAACGCGCACAGCAGCTTCGTAAATCTCGCCAAATTGAGTCGGGCCGGACAATTTCTCGGAAAACAAACGCTGCGGGGTCTCGGTTCGGTTTTTGAGCCATGCGAGATAGGGGTCGACGCGGGCCTTTGGATAATCCGCCATCAAACAGACCTCGTCAAACTCGCGCACCTCCAATGCCTGTGCAATGGGCCCTGCCCCAACGCTTTCATCCCCTTCTGAAGCGCGCAAGTCCGCGTTTCCGATCCAGCATATTAAAATTCGTTTCATGGTTTTGGCGTCGGGGCGTAAAATTTTACGCATTTGAGAAAACGGACCGTTGGGGCGTAAAATCTTACGCCCTTACGTCCCAACCCGTCAAATAGCGACCCCGTGTTTCTCGACCACCGCGGCATTCAATTCGACGCCGAGGCCCGGGCGGTTGTTGATGCGAATGCGGCCCTTGGCGATCTCCTCTGCCGGAAGGATCAAGTCCTGTCGCCACGGGACTTCGCCCCAGCCGTATTCCAAAATGAGAAAATCGGGTAGCGCGGCCATCGCATGCACGCCCGCCGCGATCACCACCGGGCCAAAGGGGCCGTGTGGCGCGGTGGGCAGGCCCCAGGCGTGGAGCATATCCCCGATTTTTTTGAGTTCGCCGATGCCCCCCACGACCGTCACGTCGGGCATGGGAATGTCCATGCTGCGATTTTCCACGACCTCGACCCACTCCTCGCGCCTGCCGCGTTGCTCGCCCCCCGCGATGGTCAACCCGCATTGTTCTTTGACCGCGAGACAGTTTTCAAGGCTCTTTTCGGACGTGGGTTGCTCAAACCAGAAGAGATCGAGATCGCGCAATTCATCGGCGACTTCGACTGCGCCGCGCCTTGTGAACCGGTTGTGGCAATCCACGAGCAGATCCACATCCGGGCCTATCGCCGTCCGCACGGCCCGCATGCAGGCGATTCCCTTCGCGGCGTCTTGGGCGCGGTTCGCAACGGGCAGGCCGTCGAACGGGGCCAACTTGACCGCGTCGAATCCCTGTGCCACCGCTGCTTCGGCATTTTTGGCAAAGCCACTGGGCGAACGGTCGGTCGTCGCCCGGTTGATATTGGCGTACAGGCGAATTTCGTCTCGGCACGCGCCGCCCAAGAGTGCGTGGACGGGCGCGTTGAGGGACTTGCCCAGAATATCCCACAGGGCTTGCTCCAATGCGCTGAGGGCGTACAACTCGGCCTTTGTTCGCGTTGTGCGCGTGTAGTGCGACACGAGGGCTTCGATTCTCCTCGGATCGTCTCCGGTAACGGCTTCGCCGAGGGCGCGCAAAGCCGACCGTTGCGCCGCGTAATTCTTGCCCGAACGCATCTCGCCCAAGCCGCGGATGCCCGCGTCCGTGAGCACATGGACAAACACCCAGTCTCCGCGGTGGTTGACGTGTACCGCGTCGAGTTCAATACCCGTAATTTTCATAACCCGCTCCTCGCGATCTAATCCGAAAAAGGAATGCTGTGCCCCTGCCCGGGGAACCAAATCATATCCACGACAAACGAAATGCCCGCGCCGACGAAATGCCCCATGATGAGGCCGATGAAAAAGGGCCGCCCCGCGCGATAGGCGCGAATGCCGCCGATTCGCAACACGATGGACTTGATCGCCCACGCGAGAAAAATGGCAAAAATGACGTTTCGCACCGGATACACCGGCCCGGCCGCGAACCCAATCGGGTGGAGGGGCCACCAGGAAACCCGGTAGCGCAAGAGCATAAAAAGCAGCGTCACCGCCGCGCCGATCCCCATGTACATGATGGGCAACCACTGCACGGAAAAGGGGTCTTTCGACTTTTTGACCAGATTGTCCCAAGGGAACCGCGCGAGGCCCCCGTGGAAGATCCCGCCGTAATTTGCCGCGCCGTTCACATAGCCCATGTAAATCGTATAGACGAACGTCGCGAGCACCCCTGCGACCATCGCCAGCACGATGGGGACGATCAACCGCCGCTGATTGACGCGGATCGTGTCGTAGAGTTTCAGGGAATGGGCGAGCGCGGGCATGATGGTGGTTTTGGTATCGCTGCACCACGAATACGAAAGCGCGATGGAAACCTGCGTTTGTTGCGAAAGCGCGTCCGACCCCATCGCGAACATGGCAAAGGGCTGCGGCATGAGGGGCGCGCGGATGGAGATCAGGCCGGTCTCGGCGATGACCCGCGTGATCCCGAGGTACATCACCAACGCGCCGAAGAGAAAAACCGGGAGGTACTTAAACGCCATGCCGGTTGCCAAATGCCAGACGAACAAATACGTCGAACAGGCGATCAGCCCAAAAACCGCGGTGCGATAGGACGCGATCTCGTCGGAATCGTCGACCGACTCATCGCGGTAAAACGCCTTGCGCCACACGTCTCGCAAATGCCCGCGCGCCATCCAAAATCCGACGAGCACCACGGAGATAAACGCGCCCATAGATTGCGCCCCCATCGCCAGCGGCCCGGTGGAATACTCCTCATCTGCGCCTGCCTTTAGGCCAAAGCGGTTAAAAAAGCCATTTTCCAAATTGGTCAGCACGTTGAACACCCACAGGCTCAACGAAATATCCAGATTGATGAAATAGCCAAAGCCCACGACCATCAGGTACAGGCGCATGGGAATGGCGGGAAACTCGCGCCCAAACTGAATATCGCCAAACCGCCATGGAATCGTCGGGAACGTCGGATTAAAATAGGAAATGACATTCCAGAGGACGATGAACAGCGTGAGGCAAAACCCGGCCCAGAACAGGGGGGCGTTCATGATGGGAATGGGAAAAAAGCCCTGTCGGTCGTCCTTTTCCATCACGGCCAGCGGCATTTCCATCAGGGGATAGTCGATGCGCTCGTGCTCGATCCACTGCTTTCGCAAAATGATCATGAGGAACAGGCAACAGCCGTAGAAGGCGGCGATGACGGTCATCCACCAGAACACGGGCGCGATCCACACGTCCCACGGCACGGAAACCCCGCGCGGCAGCCCTTCGAAAAACCACCGCAAAGGCTCGCCCGCAGGCAGGACGGACCACTCGGGCAAATAGGGTTCGTAATAGGTGGCCCATCGATTCTCGGGCGTCGCCAGATAATAGGGCACGGTGAAATTGGCGATCAATTTCCCGACGAAGTACGTGGGCATGGTCGCGCCGATCAAGGCCATGGTGAACATGACGATCAGTTCGCCCCTGCTCAATTTGAGCGGTCGCATGAGCAACAGCGCGATGAGTACGATGGGAAAAACCGCGGCGACCGAGAGGTGGTTTTGATCCAGCCTCGTCGTGTGCAAAATAAATCGCGCGTACGACCCGGCTACCGTCGCCATCACCGTGAGAAACGCGCCCAGTGCGAGCGCGCGAACCGTCACCGCTTGCTGGGCGTTATCAGATGCGATTTCTTCTCGTGCGAAAGCCACGCGAAAACCCCTCGATTGGTTTATGGACCGCCCATAGAAAAAAATAAGACCTGTGCAAAATCCGAAAAAGAGTTAGATTTAAGTTGCACGCAAAAACCCTCACCCCTTCTCGGAAAGCACAGGTCTATGTCGGATCGAGTTACGCAACGGTACCCCATCCTGCAAGCGCGTTTTCCTTGGCACAAAGCCCGGGTGACCTTTCTCTCGGCTTTGATGAAAGTGACGAAACTGGCCAACGCGCTCAATGGCAAAGTGAAGCCAAAATCGAACTCTCGCAGAATCCAACGTTTTTTCGCCGAGTTCACGTTGCCCGAAGATTGGGCAACGGGCTTGATTCGGCATCTCTTACCGGTCAAATCGGATTTTATCCTCGCCATGGATCCGGACCCAGGGGTCGTTGGGTAAGGTGTCGATCCACCTCCTGACCGTGGGCATCCTCTCTCCAGGCATGGCGTTTCCCAGTGGACTCGATCATCTGCAAGATGTACTTTTGAATATCCAAGACCACGCACGCACGTTCCAACGCTGTCTGAAAATCCTAAAAGAAGCGCGGTTTTTGCCCGATTCTTAGTTTTGTCGTGAATAAAAAAAATAAATGAATCGCAGGGGCAGTGCCCTATTCTCTGCCTTATGCGAGGGCGACCTCGAATCCCACCACGTTGCGGGTCTCGCGGCTGAACGCGACAGCGACGAGATGAATCGGTTGGTTCAAGGCGCGGTACTTGTCCGCGTAGCGTTTCTCTTTGAGTTGCGCCATCGCGACCTCCTCCGACGCGGATTCGACCACTTTGAACTCGAACAAGTAGATGTTGTCGTTGAAATGCACCGCCATGTCCAAACGCCCGTGGCTGCTGCTATCCTCCACGGCGATGTCCAATCCCACCGACGCGAAATAGGAGTAGAACACGCTGGCGTAGTAGCCTTCGTAGTCCGCGATGTCGTTTTTGGTGTGCCACTGGTAGGGAATGCTGGCGAAAAATGCCTTGAACAGCGTCTCGAGGCCGGCGAAGTCGTTGACCAACAATAAGTCGTATAGACGGGCGCTGTACTCCACCTGTTGCGCCGGGTTTTTCGTCAGGTGATTCAGCAGACTCCGGTTCAAGCTCTGCTGCACCTCTCGGTTTGGGTAAGACAACCGATAGTACATCTCCCAACCGCGCAGTTCCGTCTGGTGGATGGTCAGATAGCCGGTTTGAAACAACAACGCTTCGGTGGCAATGTGATCGACATCGAAGGCCGACAGCAACTCGTCGCTACCCAGCATGTCGTCCAGACTCAAGGCATTGACCCCGCGCGAGATCAGCGTCTCGATCAGGAACGTCGGCGTGCCCGTCTCGAACCAGTAGGCACCGAACCGACGCCTGTCAAAGAGCAGGAGGATGTCGAACGGGTTATAGACCTTGTCCTCCCCAAGCCAGCTATAGCCGTTGTACCAGCGGCGGATTTCGTCGCGATCCAAACCAGGGAGTTCCGGCGCGAATACCGTATCCAAATCCGCATCGGTATAGCCGCAGAGGGCCGAGTAGCGCGCATCCAACGTGATGTCCTTGAGATTGTTGAGGCCAGAGAAGAGGCTGACCTTGGAGAACTTGCTCACGCCGGTGAGAAATACAAACGCGATGTGCGCGTCGTTGTCCTTGATCGTGGCGTACAACCCGCGCAGAAAGTCGCGGTTGGCACGGGCGATGTCCGACTCCTCGAGCGCGTCCAAAATCGGCTTGTCGTACTCGTCGATCAGTACCACGACGGGGCGCCCGGTCTGACGATGCAATGCCTCTATCAGATGGGCGAAACGCCCCGGAGCCGTGGCGTACTCGGAGGTTACTCGTTCTCGGCATTCAATGGCGGCCAGTTGTTCCATGACGTTCGCCTGTAGGTGGTCCGGCAATCCATAGTCTCCGTTGCTGAAGTCGATCCGCACCACCGGATAGCGAACCGACCAATCCCAATGGTCGTAGATGTCGAGCCCCTCAAACAGCGGCGCGTTGCCCTCGAACAAATCCTTCAACGTGTCGAGGAGCAGACTCTTGCCAAAGCGACGCGGGCGCGACAGGAAGTAGTGCTTGCCTCCATCCACCAACTGCCGCATGTAGGCGGTCTTATCGACATAGTAGTGGTTCTGCTCGCGAATCTCGCGAAAGGTCTGAATCCCGATGGGCAGTTTGCGCTTGGTCGTTGGGCTATGCGAATGGGTTTGTCGTTCGGTCATCGGACGAACCTCCAAATTCAGGGAGACCAGAATATTTGACAAAAATAAATGAATCGTAGGGGCAGTGTCCCTATGCTCCGCGAAAGTCAGTGGTCGGCGATCCGTTCTCGCCCGACTCAACGAGTCACGGCGCCGTGCCCATCCTCGTATCCGTTGACTCGATAGGCCATTTCTCCGCCTTATGCGAGGGCAACTTCGAATCCCACCACATTGCGAGTCTCGCGGCTGAACGCGACAGCGACGAGATGAATCGGTTGTCCCAAGGCGCGGTATTTGTCCGCGTAGCATTTCTCTTTGAGTTGCGCCATCGCGGCCTCCTCTGACGCCGATTCGACCACTTTGAACTCGAACAAATAGATGTTGTCATTGAAGCGCACCGCCATGTCCAAACGCCCGTGGCTGCTGCTGTCCTCCACGGCGATGTCCAATCCCACCGACGCGAAGTAGGAATAGAACACGCTGGCGTAGTAGCCTTCGTAGTCGGCGATGTCGTTTTTGGTGTGCCACTGGTAGGGGATGCTGGCGAAGAACGCTTTGAACAGCGTCTCGAGGCCAGCGAAATCGTTGATTGACAGCAGTTTATATAACTGGACGATGTGCGTTGTCTGAGTGGGCGCATTCCGCAGCAAGTGACGCAACAGGCTTTGGTTCAAGCTTTGCCGCACCTCTTGGTTGGGATACCCTAGCTGATAGAGGGGTTGCCCGACTAAGTCCTCCTCGTCTTGGATGGTGAGATAGCCGGTTTGAAACAACAATGCTTCGGTGGCAATGTGGTCGACGTCGAAAGCCGACAGCAACTCGTCTGTGCCGATCATGTGCTCCAGATCAAAGGAACTGACCTTGCGTGCCATTAGCATCTCGATGAGGAACGTCGGCGTGCCCGTCTCAAACCAGTAGGCGCCGAACCGACGCCTGTCAAAGAGCAGGAGGATGTCGAACGGATTATAGACCTTCTCCTCCCCAAGCCAGCTATAGCCGTTGTACCAGCGGCGGATTTCGTCCCGATCCAAACCGGGGAGTTCCGGCGCGAATACCGTATCCAAATCCGCATCGGTATAGCCGCAGATGGCCGAGTAGCGCGCATCCAACGTGATGTCCTTGAGATTGTTGAGGCCAGAGAACAGGCTGACCTTGGAGAACTTGCTCACGCCGGTGAGAAATACAAACGCGCTGTGCGCGTCGTTGTCCTTGATCGTGGCGTACAACCCGCGCAGAAAGTCGCGGTTGGCACGGGCGATATCCGGCACCTCGAGCGCGTCCAAAATCGGCTTGTCGTACTCGTCGACCAACACCACAACCCGCTGTCCCGCACACTCGTGCAAGGCCCGGATCAGAAAGGCAAAACGCTCCGGTGCCGTGGCGTACTCGGACTTCGCGTCTGCCCACCGTTCTACCTCGTCCAGTTGCGCCATCACATTCGCTTGCAGATAGCCCGGCTCCTTGAAGTTGCCGCTACCAAAACTCAGGCGCACCACCGGATGGCGAACCGACCAATCCCAATGGTCGTAGATGTCGAGCCCCTCGAACAGCGGCTCGTTGCCCTCGAACAAATCCTTCAACGTGTCGAGGAGCAGACTCTTGCCAAAACGACGCGGGCGCGACAAAAAGAAATGGCTCCCCTCATCCACCAGTTGCCGCATGTAGGCGGTCTTATCGACATAGTAGTAATTTTCCTCTCTCATCTTGCGAAAAGTCTGAATCCCGATGGGCAGTTTGCGCTTGGTCGTTGGACTATTTGAATGGGTTTGTCGTTCGGCCATCGGACGAGCCTCCTATTAGGGCGATTAAAATACATTGTATAGCGAGATCGCCGGTTTGTCAAGATGCGCGGCGGTTGATTTTTTTGCATTCTGCCTTGCCTCATTTTTCGGTTTTATATATATTGTGTCTCACTTGAGGCGACCCCGTCGTTCAGTGGTTAGGACACCGGGTTTTCATCCCGGCAACGGGGGTTCGATTCCCCTCGGGGTCGCCATTATTTTTCTTATGCGAGGGTCGTGAAATGGCGAATGTTTCATGACCCTGTTTTTTTGCAAAAAGGAGTTCCCTTGGCTATCGCACCCCTTCTTTCACCCGATGCGTTTGAAGGCATTGAGGGCATCGCGCATTTGTGTACGGGCGGCGAAGCCCCGTGGCTCAAAAGCCAGGCGCGGGTCTATGCGGAATTTGCCAAATTCAAGGGCGGATCGCACAAGGGCCGCGACAAAATTTACGACCGCGGAGAACGCTGTCGCCAACGCATGGGGCAACTTTGGAATGTGCCGGGCAATCGCATCGCCTTTATGCCGTCTGCCGCCGAGGGCATGGGCTGGCTTGCGCGGGGGTTGGATTGGCAGCGCGGCGACAATGTCGTGACCAACGATCTCGAGTTTCCCTCTGTGGCTTATGCGTGGAAGCACTTGCGGCCCAAAGGGGTAGAAGTCCGATTGGTGGCGCACAAAAATTGGCGCGTGCGCGAAGAAGACCTCCTCGCCGCGGTCGATACGCGCACGCGCGTCCTCGCGGTCAGCCATGTGGGGTTCTACACCGGTCAATGCTTGAATTTTGCCCAACTCTCCGAAGGCGCGAAAAAAAAGGGCGCGTTATTCGCCGTGGATGCCACGCATTCCTCGGGCGTGTTGCGCGTGCCCGCCTATCTGACCGACCTCGCGGTGAGCAGCAGCTACAAATGGCTTTTGGCAACGCACGGCACGGCGCCCTGTTATTTGAGCCAACGCGCAGAAGAGCGGATTGCCTCGACTTGCTTTGGCTGGCACAATCTCAAAGTCTGGCCCGAACAAACCGCGGAGCGGCATCCCGAAGTCGCCGAACAACCCATGCCGGAAAAACTCGAACCCGGCAACCCAGCCATGCAGGTGATCATGCACTTGGATCACGCATTGGGCGTTATATTGGACATCGGGCCGGAGAGCATTGAAAACCACGCCCGCGATTTGTCCGAGCGCGTGTCCGAGGGCCTCGCGGCATTGGGGTACGACGTCATTTCGCCGAGTGCCCGAGAGGCGCGGTCGGGCAACACCTGCTTTGCCTGTCGCGACGGCCGCGCATTGGTCAACCGCCTCGAAGAGCGCGATGTCTTGTGCTGGGGCGATTTTGGACGGGTGCGCGTTTCCACGCATTTGTACAACGGCGGCGATGATGTGACCCGCCTGCTCGATGCCCTGGCGGATATGCGGTAGTATCGGCTATCGGCTCCCGCGAGGCGCGAGGACAGGCACGGGGGCCTGTCCCTACGGTTGATGGGGCAGGCGATTAAGGCGATCCCCCAACGAAATGGCAGAACGGTCTGTCCCTGCGAATGATGGGAACCGGGCGGACGGATCACCGAATCCCAAACACCTCGCGTTGACGCCCTCATTCCAAACCGAAAGGATAAACCCATGATGAAATTGGGCTGTATGTCTCTGAGTTACAAAGACCAGTTCCGCGATGGCAAACTCGATTTGGCGGGTTTTATCGACAAAGCGGCCGGGTTGCGTCTCGATGGCATCGACATTCACACGCGCGCCTTTGCGTCTGAAGACCCCGCTTATTTGCGGGATATTCGCATGCGTTGCCTCACGCGCGGGCTGGCGATTTCGTACATCGGCGTGAGCAACAACTTTGGCAGGCCCCAAGGGGAATTGCCCGATGTGGTCGCCGATGTCGAGCACTGGATCGATGTCGCCGAATTTATGGGCGTTCCCCTCGTGCGTATTTTTGCCGCGTGGATTCCCGAAGGCGAACCCGAAGAACGGGTGTGGGCGCGCATGATCCCCTGCATGCAAGAGGTCGCGGAATACGGTCAAAAAAAAGGCGTCGTCTTGGGCTTGCACAATCACAACCACGGATGCGTCACGCGCACGGGCAAAGAAGTGCGGAAAATTCTCGAAATGGTCGATAACCCCTATTTGTCGCACATTCTCGACACGGGTCAATACATCGGGTCGCCTGGCGCGAGTGGTCAGCGCGGCAAAGAGGATCCCGCCTTGAATTTCTACGGCAGCATCGCGGAAACCGCCCCCCTCGCCGTGCATGTGCGCGCGAAAATCTACCGCATCGCAACGGGCGAAGAAGCCTGGCTGAATTACCCGCGCATTTTCGAAATTCTAAACGGCGTAAATTACAACGGCTGGGTGTCGATCGTGTACGAGGGGCAAGACGCAGAGGCAGAGGAAACCGCCGTTCCCAAAGCGGTCAATTACCTGCGGCAATTCGTATAAACACGCACGCGAAAGGCCACGGCGGGATTGCCGAGTTGGCGCGCGATTTTGGAGTCTGGCATTTGGCAACGCGCTGGCGAGCTGTCGCATGAGAAAAGAGTCAGAGGGCTTTTGGATTCAATACTCTGTAAATTAAGTTATTCTCAACTTTGATACGCACAACTCAGCACCTGCCTGGCTCGCTTTTCTAAGAAGCCATCTAAAAATTATTGGGACCTACCCCCCTGGCCCCCCTTCCTGCGAGGAAGGGGGGAATCAAGGCATCCTATTTTTTTGATAGGTAGGGTTTTGACCTGCGAAAAGCGAATGCTTTTGTGGCTCTCTCAATGGCGGTCCGAGTTTTTAGATGGCTTCTAAAGCGTTTGGTCCTACAGCATCGTGGGTTGCCTTCGATGCCTTCGGCGACCTACTTTTTTTCAACAGCAAAAAAAAGTAGGCAAAAAATGCCGCTCTCATGCGCCGAGGGGCTAGGCACAGCGCAAAGCGCTTTTGTAAGAGAACGACATGCGCCAGCCTGCAAAGTGGGTTGCCCAATGAACCGGGGTTGCCAGACGGACTTGCGCGCTGTGCGTGATGGCTTTCGTTGAGGGGATTTTGAGATGGCATGTTGGGCGATGGCTTAATTGACGTACGGCATCCGGCCATCATGCTCTTGAAAAATGAAATCCATAATTATTTAATTTACAGAGTATTCAACCTGCGTTGCGAGATGCGTTTGAAAAAAATTAAATCGGCTGTTTCCATCGGCTGATGAAAACGCTGTAGTAAAGGAGGAGTTCATGTTGATTTTGACGACGCCCTCAATCGAAGGGTCGACCATCGCCGAGTATCATGGCATCGTGAGTGGGGAAGCCATTTTGGGCGCCAACATCTTCAAAGATATCTTTGCGAGCGTGCGCGACATCATGGGGGGACGGTCCGCCGCCTATGAGGAAGAACTCCGCAAAGCCAAAGACATTGCCCTCGAAGAGATGACCGACCAGGCGCGCCGCTTGGGCGCGAATGCGATCGTTGGCGTGGATCTCGACTACGAAACCGTTGGCGAAGGCGGTATGCTCATGGTCAGCGCCAGCGGCACGGCTGTCACTTACGCTTGAGCTTTACTCGCTTTTTGGCAACTCGGAGGAGTTGTTTTGAAAACCATTCTCGTTACCGGTGGCGCCGGGTTTATCGGCAGTCATTTTGTGCGGCACATGCTCCGTGCGTACCGCGACTATCGCGTCATCAATTTGGATAAGCTGACGTACGCGGGCAATCTGGACAACGTGTCGGATATTGCGGGCGATCCCCGCTATGAATTTGTGCGGGGGGATATTTGCGATGCCGAGTTGGTTCACAGCGTGATGCAGCGGGTCGACCTCGTGGCGAATTTTGCGGCGGAAAGCCATGTGGATCGCAGCATTATGGGGGCCGAGGCGTTTATGAAATCCAACGCGCTGGGGGTGTACACCTTGCTCGCCGCCGCGCGCGAGTGTGGCGTCGAGCGATTTTTGCAAGTGAGCACCGATGAGGTCTATGGGTCTTTGGCGGAAGGCGAGGCGCCATGGACAGAAGACGCGCCGATAGCCCCGCGCAATCCCTACGCCGTGGCAAAAGCGTCCGGCGATATGATGGCGCGGGCATTTGCCATCACGTACGGCCTGCCCGTGGTGATCACGCGGGCCGCGAATAACATCGGGCCCTTTCAATATCCCGAAAAGCGCGTGCCCATTTACATCACCAATGCGATGGACGACATGCCATTGCCCGTATATGGCGCGGGCACGGCTGTTCGCGATCATCTCTACGTGACCGATCACTGCGCGGCGATCGATCTGGTGCTTCACGAGGGCGCGCCGGGCGAAGCCTATAATGTGGGCGGCGAGAACGAAGCCGATGGCCTTTCCGTCGCGGAAAAAATTCTCGCGTATCTGGAGAAGCCCAAAGACCTCCTGCAACACGTGACCGACCGCCCCGGCCACGACATGCGGTATTCCCTGAATGCGTCCAAAATCGCCGCACTGGGTTGGAAGCCAAAGTACAATTTTGAAGACGCCCTGCGCCTCACCGTGGAGTGGTATCTGGGCAATGAAAACTGGTGGCGAAAAATTCGGAACAGCGCGGAGTATCGGGACTACTACAAACGGCAGTACAGCGGGAAAGGCGACATGTCCCGTATCCGACCAAAAAAAACGGAAATTGAAGGTTGACCCGTTTCTCCAAACCAGATGGTTTTTGAGCGGGACACAGAACCTCGTGCTTTGATAAACGGATACCTCACAAAAAATGCCTCGGCGATTTGCCGGGGCATTTTTTGTTTGACAACTGTCGAGGGTTTTACTCCGCACAATCCCCTACTCCGCGGCAATCCGCGATCCGGACTTGAGAAACCGGCCCGTGTGGGAATCGGCAACGCGGGTGATCGCTTCAGGCGTGCCCGTAGCGACGATGCGGCCGCCGTTTTCGCCCGCGTCCGGGCCGAGGTCGATGATCCAATCCGCGCGTTTGATCACGTCGAGATTGTGCTCGATGACGAGCACGGTATTGCCGCGATCCACGAGGCGGTCGAGCACTTCGATGAGGACGCGGATGTCGTCGAAGTGCAAGCCCGTGGTGGGTTCGTCGAGCAAATAGAGCGTCTTGCCCGTCGCGCTGCGCGCCAGTTCTGTCGCGAGTTTCACGCGCTGCGCCTCGCCGCCGGACAACGAGGTGGCCGCCTGCCCCAAGCGCAAATAGCCCAGCCCCACATCGGCGAGGGATTTGAGGTGTCGCTGTGCGGATGGAATATTGCGAAAAAAAGAGCGCGCCCGATTGACGCTCATGTCGAGGACATCGGCAATGGAACTGCCCTTGTACCGGATTTCGAGGGTCTCGCGGTTGTAGCGCGTGCCGGAGCAGGTGTCGCAAGTGACGAACACATCGGGCAAGAAGTGCATCTCGATGCGGCGCACCCCATCGCCTTGGCAGGCTTCGCACCGCCCGCCCTTGACATTGAAACTGAACCGCCCCGCGCCATAGCCGCGCACCCGGGATTCGGGTAGTTGCGCGTACAGATCGCGGATCGCGGTGAACGAGCCCGTGTACGTCGCCGCATTGGATCGCGGGGTGCGCCCGATGGGGGATTGGTCGATGCGAATGACCTTGTCGATCTGTTCGATGCCCTCAATCGTTCGATAGGGCAGGGGTTCGGCATTTGCCCGGTGGAAATGCCGGGCGAGCGCGGGATACAGGGTTTGGTTGACGAGCGAACTCTTGCCGGAGCCGGATACGCCTGTGACGCACACAAAGACGCCGAGTGGAATATCCGCATCCACATCTCGCAAATTGTGCCCACGGGCGCCCCGAATCGAGAGGCGGCCGCGTGGTTGCCGCGCATCCGGAGGCGGGGGAATGGTCTTGCGCCCCGAGAGATAATCGCCTGTGAGGGATCGTCCATCGGCCATCACGGCTTTGGGCGAACCCCGTGCGATCACGCTTCCGCCGCGTTCGCCCGCGCCCGGCCCGAGGTCGATGAGATAATCGGCCCTTTCCATCGCTTCGCGGTCATGCTCCACCACGATGACCGAGTTGCCCAAATCGCGCAGATCGCAAAACGCCTCGATGAGTTTGCGATTGTCCCGGGGATGCAGGCCAATGCTCGGTTCGTCGAGCACGTACAGGACGCCGACGAGGCGCGTGCCGAGTTGGGTCGCCAAGCGGATGCGCTGAAATTCGCCTCCCGAAAGGGTCGTCGCCCTGCGGTCGAGCGCGAGGTACCCCACGCCGACGTCCGCGAGAAAGCCGAGGCGGCTTTCGATTTCGCGCATCAGGGGCGCGGCGATATCGGCGGCGTTATTTTTTAATTCGAGCGCGTGAAAAAATCGCCCGAGCTCATCGATGGGCATGCGGGCGATATCGGCAATGGTGCTATCGGCTATCGTGACGGCGAGGGCCTCCGCGCGCAATCGCGCCCCCTTGCAATCGGGACAGACCCGACCGCGCATAAAAGTCTTTTTTTTTTCTTCGTCGCCCGCGGCTTCGCATTGCCGCTTCAGTTCGGGTTCGAGAATGGCTTTTTGAACGGATTTGGGCAGGCTTGCAAAGGGCGTTGAGAGGTCAAAGGACAGGGCTTGCGCCAAGCGTTGGAGCCGCGCTACTTGGCGTTGGCCCTTGGGAATGCCCCATGGCGCGATCGCGCCTTCGAGGATGGATTTTGACGGATCGGGCACGATCCGTGCGGGATCGACTTTGAAAACGGTCCCGAGGCCGCCGCAGGTCGGGCAAGCGCCATAAGGGCTGTTGAAGGAGAACAGGCGCGGTTCCAACGATTCGATTTCAAAGTGGCCTTCCGTGCAGGCAAAGCGCGTGGAGAACGTCCATTCCCCTTTGTCGATCACATCGATCACCGCCGTGCCATCGGCCAAGTCGAGCGCGGTTTCGAGCGAATCCGCGAGGCGCTCGGCCATGTTGCCGCGCACGACGAGGCGGTCGATCACCGCTTCGATATCGTGCGTTGCGCGTTTGTCCAAATTGATGTCGCTGTCGAGGGACGCGATCTCGCCATCGACGCGCACGCGCAGATAGCCCGCTTTTCGCAACTGCCCAAAAACGTTCAGATGAGCGCCTTTTGCATTGCGAACGAGCGGCGCGAGCACCTGAAGACGCTGGCCTTCGGGCAACGCGAGCACGCGATCCACAACTGCCGCGACCGTCTCGCGGACGATGGTCTGACCGCATATTGGACAGTGCGGCGTGCCGATTCGGGCAAACAAGAGGCGCAAATGGTCGTAGATTTCCGTCAGCGTGCCGACGGTCGACCGCGGTGTGCGGGGCAGGCCGCGCTGCTGAATGGCCACCGCGGGCGAAAGCCCTTCGATGCTATCGGCATCGGGTTTGTCCATCAGATCGAGAAATTGCCGCGCATGAGCCGACAGGGATTCGACATAACGGCGTTGGCCTTCGGCGTAGATCGTATCAAACGCCAACGACGATTTGCCCGACCCGGAAGGCCCGGTGATGACGACGAGACGGTTGCGCGGAATATCCAAGTCGATATTTTTGAGGTTGTGTTGCCGCGCCCCTCGGATGGTGATGGTATCGCTCATAAAAAATAAACCCCATTCCTGGGGCGGGTATTGGCGAAATGCCTCGGGTGTAAAAAAATCAATACCAAAACGCACAAAAATTTCGGATCACTTGTATATAAACAAATCCAAACCCGAAAGCATTTTTATTTTTTTACATCCAAAAATTTAGGCACTCACGCGAGGGGCGCAAGTGCCTGAAGGAAGTGCGGCAGAGAGGACTCGAACCCCCAACCCTCTGGTCCGAAGCCAGATGCTCTATCCAATTGAGCTACTGCCGCTGTGGGGACAATATACGGATTGTGACGGCGTTTGGCAAGGGCGAGAATTTGACTTGACAGCATAAAGCGCGTGGAGATATTAAAAACCCATTCTTCGTTTTCTTTCGTTCTCTCTCGGAGGTGTAATTTGGGTACGCGTTCAAAAGCACTATTTGACGCCGCGAGGCGAGTGATTCCCGGCGGCGTGAACAGTCCCGCACGGGCATTTGGGCCAGTCGGGGGCGATCCCCTATTTATCGCGCGCGGCGAAGGGGCGCGCGTTGTCGACGCGGATGGCGCGTCTTATATCGACTTTGTGGGATCATGGGGGCCGCTCATTTTGGGCCATGCCCATCCGGAAGTGGTCGCGGCGGTCAATGCGGCGGCCGCGGCGGGAACGAGTTTTGGCGCGCCGACCAAAATCGAAGTCAAAATGGCCCAGTTGGTCGCGGAAATGGTGCCGAGCGTGGAAATGGTGCGGATGGTCAATTCGGGCACGGAAGCCACGATGTCGGCGATTCGGCTAGCGCGCGGGCACACCGGGCGAACCAAAATTGTCAAATTCGAGGGATGCTGGCACGGGCACGCCGATAGCTTTTTGATTCGCGCCGGGTCTTCCGCCCTCACGATGGGCGCGCCGAGCAGCCCTGGGGTCACGCCCGGGACCGCGGCGGATTCGATCACCGTGCCCTATAACGACTTGGAGGCCGTGCAAAAAGCCGTTGCGGAAAACGGGGATGAGATCGCCGCTGTGATCGTCGAACCCATCGCGGGCAACATGGGCGTGATTCCGCCTGCGCCTGGGTTTTTGCAGGGCTTGCGGGATTTGACCGCGGAATTGGGCATCGTGCTGATTTTTGACGAAGTCATCACCGGGTTTCGCGTCGGTTTGGGCGGGGCACAAGCCCTGTATGGCGTGACGCCCGATTTGACGACGTTGGGGAAGATCATCGGCGGCGGGCTACCGGTCGGCGCGTTTGGTGGCAGGCGAGAAATCATGTCGGACATTTCTCCGCTGGGGAAAATGGTGTCGCAAGCCGGCACGTTGTCCGGCAATCCCCTGGCGATGACAGCGGGATACGAGACGCTGAGGCGATTGCGCGTCCCGGGCGTGTATGGCGACCTCGAAGCAAAAGCACGGGCTCTGGAGATGGGCATTCGGGAAAATTTGAAAGCGCTGGGCTTGAAATACCAGACCAATCGGGTGGGTTCGATGATGACCTTGTTCTTTACGGAAACCCCCGTGACCTCGTTTGATGCGGCCAATGCGTGCGATCAGGATCTATTCGCCCGGTACTTTCGGGAGATGCTCGAGCGCGGCGTGTATCTCGCGCCGTCGCAGTTCGAGGCCGCGTTTGTCTCTCTGGCGCATTCCGATGCGGATATCGACGCGACCGTGAAGGCAAATTACGAAGCCCTGAAAATATGTACAAAATAAAAAACATACCGCTCGTGCTGTTGCTCGTTTGCGCGGGATGCGGGTCTCCGCATGCCGACTATTTTGATCAACTGCGCGCAGGCTCGGTCGATCAACGCATGGACGCGGCGACTTTTTTGGCCGTGCAACGCATTGCAGAGGCCATTCCCCATCTGCGCGTTGCCCTGCGCGATTCCGTCCCACAGGTGCGGACAAAGGTCGCGTGGGCCTTGGGCATGCTGCGGGCAAAGGCGGCATTGCGCGATTTGATTTCGATGCTCGGAGACGGAGATCGAGATGCGCGCCAAATCGCCGCGTGGGCCTTGATGCAACTCGAAGAACCCGAAGCCATTCCCGCACTTGAACGCGCGATGGCGGCTGAACCCGATGCCTGGGTCAAAAAAGACATGGAACGCGCAACGCGCTATTTGAGACAGTTTGAAGGTGAAGCAGATGTCGAAGAAAGCCGCGTGCGAGGAGAGTTTTTTTAGCTACACGTCCAAGCGAATGCGATCCTACCCCCAGAATTTGCCCATCCAGCGAGAACGATGGCGCGTTTTTGCGGGTGGAAATGAGCGACCCGCCTTGACAGGTGAACCTAAGCACGCGATATTGATCTATCGGCTTTGTGAATGGCCTTGTCATTAGAGTTGACCAATGAACATTCGTTTTTACATTGATCCAGAAACTGGCTTCCCCCACATTTACAACCACCATGTTGATGAGGATGATGTTGAGGATGTATTACAAAATCCGGGTGAAGACCGATCTGGACTGGAAGGCTCACGAATCGCCATTGGTCAAACGCAAACGGGACGCTACCTGCGAGTAATTTACGTTCCAGATCCACAACCCAATAGTGTCTTTGTGATTACAGCTTATAAATTAGAAGGAAAACCCTTAAGCGCGTATCGAAGACGCCAACGCAGGAGAGGAAGACGATGAAACAAAGCAAATTTCCCCCCGGATGGAATGACAAACGGGTTCAGAAGGTCATCGCTCACTACGAGCGACAAACAGAGGATGAGGCCATCGCTGAAGACGAAGGTACCTTTGGGAATTCATCTCAAACGGTTATGGAAATCCCCCAGGATCTGATGCCTGTGGTCCGTGAACTCATCGCCAAGTATTGACCGATCATTTGCATCTTTCGCGCAGAGGACTAAAATGGCAGTCAAGACCCTGTATTTGTTGGATGGCATGGCCCTGATTTATCGGGGGCATTTTGCGATGATACGCAACCCGCGCATGACGTCGAAAGGGATGAACACTTCGGCGTTATTTGTTTTTGCAAATACCGTGTTGGACATTTTGGGCAACGCGCAACCCTCGCATTTGGCCGTGGTTTTCGACACGCCCGAGCCCACGTATCGGCACGAAATGTACAAAGCGTACAAGGCGCAGCGAGAAGCCATGCCCGAGGATTTGAGCGCCGCACTACCCTATATCGATCAGATGTGCGACGGGTTCAACGTGCCGGTGATTCGCAAACCGGGGTACGAGGCCGACGACGTGATCGGCACGCTGGCCAAGCGGGCCGAACGGGCCGGGTTCACCACGTACATGGTCACGCCGGACAAGGACTTTGCCCAACTCGTATCGAAAAAAACGCGGATCAGCAAGCCCGGGCGCACGGGGCAGGGCGCGGAGATTTTGGGCGTGGCAGAAGTGTTGGCGCAATGGGAAATCGAGCGCGTGGATCAAGTGGTCGATATGCTCGGGCTGATGGGCGATTCGAGCGACAATGTGCCGGGCGTGCCGGGCATTGGGCCAAAGACCGCGCAAAAATTGATCGCGCAATACGGCAGCGTGGAGGGGTTGCTCGCTCATGTGGATGAATTGAAGGGCAAGCAAAAAGAGAATGTGGAGACGTATCGAGACCAGGCCTTGCTGTCGAAAGAATTGGTCGCCATCCACCGCGACGTGCCGTTGGATGGCGGGTTGGACGATCTATCGGTGAAGCCGCGAGACGACGCAAAATTGAAGCCCCTGTTTGCCGAATTGGAGTTTCACACCTTGGGCAAGCGGCTGTTTGGCAGTGATTTTGACGCGGATCAGCAACAGACATCCCTGTTCGGCGACGCGGCAGATGAGCCGCCGGGCGAATCGCAGTACAAGACCCTGGCGGATGTCGAACACGAGTATCACTTGATCGACACGCGGGAAAAGCGCACGGCGTTGATCGAAGAATTGGCGCGGCAAGAGGCATTCTGCTTTGACGTGGAAACCACCGGTCTGAATCCGAGAACGTGCGACTTGCTCGGCTTGGCGTTTGCGTTTCAGCCGCACGCGGGTTATTACGTGCCCATGCCGGAAGATGCGGATGAACGCAAAGCCGCGTTGGAAGAATTTCGGCCCCTGTTGGAAAATCCCGATTCCAAAAAGATCGGACACAATCTCAAATTCGACATGGCCGTGTTGCTGTGGCAGGGCATCGACGTGCGCGGGCCGATGTTCGACACCATGTTGGCCGCGTACGTCATCGCCCCGGAAGCGCGGCGCAACATGGATATTTTGGCGCGGACCTTATTGGGCTATGAACCCATCGCCATCGAGTCTTTGATCGGAGAAAAGAAAAAGGGGAAAAAACAAAAGACCCTGCGCGAGGTTCCGCTGGACAAAGTGGCGGAATACGCGGCCGAGGATGCGGACATCACCTTGCAGTTGGTCGAGGTCCTGCGTCCGAAAATCAAAGAAAAGGGACAGACGCGCGTGTTTGAAGACATCGAATGCCCGCTCGCATCCGTGTTGGCGCAGATGGAGTACGAGGGCATTCGCATGGACGTGCCGGTCATCGAGGCGCTGTCGGAGGATCTGCAAGACGAACTCGCGGCCATTCACGAGCGCATCTACGAGTTGGCGGGCGAGGAGTTCAATCTCAACTCCCCCAAGCAATTAGGCGAGGTCTTGTTCGACAAATTGAAACTCGACCCCAACGCCCAGCGCACCACCAAGACCAAGCAGTACCAGACCGGGGAATCCATCTTGCAGCGGCTGGCGCACAAGCACGAAATCGTCGAGCAGATCTTGATGTATCGCACGTACTCGAAGCTGAAATCCACGTATTTGGACATGTTGCCGGGCACGGTCTTTGCCAAAACCGGGCGCGTTCACACGCATTACGAACAAGCCGTGACCGCGACCGGGCGCCTGCAATCGCACGGGCCGAATTTGCAAAACATCCCCATTCGCACGGAAAAGGGCCGCGAGATTCGCAAAGCCTTTGTGCCGCGCGACGAGCACTACGCGCTGTTGTCCGCGGACTATTCGCAGATCGAATTGCGCTTGGCCGCAGAACTCAGCGGCGATGTCGAGATGGGCAGGGCGTTTCGGGATGGGTTGGACATTCACGCGGCGACCGCGATGAAAATTTACGGGTTGGACGAAGGCGATGTAACCGACGAGATGCGCCGTCAGGCCAAGACCGTGAATTTCGGCATTATTTACGGGATTTCGGCGTTTGGCTTGGCGCAGCGATTGGACATTCCGCGCTCCGAAGCCGGGCGGTTGATCGATCAGTATTTCGACCGATTTCCCGGCGCGAAAAAGTACATGGACGAAACCATCGCTTTTGCGCGCGACCACGGGTATGTGGAAACGATGACCGGGCGCAGGCGATATTTGCGCGACATCCACTCGCGCAACGCCACCACGCGCAAGCGCGCCGAGCGCAATGCGATCAATTCGCGGATTCAGGGCACGGCCGCAGATATGATCAAAATAGCGATGCGCCGGGTTCAAGACGCGCTGTGCGAACGGGCGTTGAAGACGCGCATGTTGCTGCAAGTTCACGACGAACTCGTTTTTGACCTGCACAAAGACGAAGCCGATGTGGCGATGCCCCTCATCGAAGAGGCGATGAAAACCGCCCTGCCGCTGTCCGTGCCGATCGTGGTGGAAATGGGCACGGGGAGCAACTGGCTCGAAGCGCATTGAGGAGGGGATGGATGTTCCACTGGCTAAAAAAGTTGTTCGAGCCGCCCGTCGAACGCCTGCCGCAACTCGAAATGCTCCGCGATCACCTCTGCGACCTGCCCGAGATCGAGACTGCGGCCGCGTACGCGATTCGCACCTATTGTCCGGGTGACGAAGCCGCGTGGTGTCGCATCATGGAAGGGAATGTGGGCAGCAACTGGACCTTGCAGAAATGCCGAGAGAATTTGATTTGGGATTCCCGGTTTCGAGCCGAGAACCTCTTTTTCATCACCTACGAGGACGACCCCATCGCCAGCGCGTGTGCGTGGCGCGCGGACGGTCAATCGCCAGATATCGGCGAGGTTCACATGGTCGCCGTGTTGCCCGATCACCGCGGGCGAGGGCTCGGTCATTTGCTCAACGCCCTGGTCCTCCATCGCTTAAAGTCACTGGGCTATCAAAAGGCCCATCTCAAAACCGATGATTGGCGTTTGCCCGCGATCAAGACCTACCTCGCCGCGGGCTTTCAACCCCTCAATACGCACGAGAGCCATCCCGAACGCTGGGAAGCGATATTTGGAGAGCTGGAAGACGGGAGACGGGAGACGGGAGACGGGAGACGGGAGACGGGAGACGGGAGACGGGAGACGGGAGACGGGAGAGGCAAGAGGCAAGAGGCAAGAGGCAAGACGTGAGAGGGAAGACGGGAGATACTCTCTTAAAGTTCAAGGGGTTTGCGGGGTAGTTCGATAGAATTTTTCGCCCTCAAAATCTTGGTCGTGTCGGAACATCCCCCAAATTGAATGCAACAACTTTCGCATCACCGCAACGATGGCCTGCAAAGGTTTCTTCCCTCGCTCCGTGAGTTTATCATAGAAGGCTTTGACCCGGGCTTGGTGTCTGCTGGCGACCAGCGCCGGCATATACAAGGCGTGTCGGAGGTACTTATTACCCGTTTTCGAGATGCGTCGGGCGGGATTGGCGGTTCCGGATTGTCTCGGTTTGGGGTCCAGTCCTGCGTGTGCGACCCATTGGGCCGGTGTCATATCTTGGGGCAGGAGTGCCACCTCGGCCAAGATTCGCAAGGCGCTTTTTTGGGCGATGCCGGGGACGGAACAGAGGCGTTGATAGGCACGCCGGAGGGCCTTGTCCTGCTCAATCAACTTGAGGGCTTGGGCTTCCAAGTGCTGGATGCGGCGTTTCAGGTGGCGAATATGAACCGCCATATCGCGGGCGATGAGGCCGGTGCTGTTGATGGGGTAGCCTTGGGCATGGGCGCGGCTGTGCTCGCGGATGATCGCTTGGGTGAGTTGGTTCACCCGTCTCATCACCGCTTGCCGTTGCAAGACGCGCTCGCTCGGCGGTTGCCAAGCCACAAAGGGCATGCGCTGGGCATAATCAAGGATCATCACCGCATTGAGTTTATCCGTCTTGGCGCGTTGCATGCGCGCATGCGCGTAATTGCTCATCGCCTTGGGATTGACGACCATGACGTGCGTGCGGCGATGATGATGCAAAGCCAAAGCCACCTGAAGGCTATAAAGCCCCGTCGCTTCGAGGCAGACACAGACCTTCCATCCGCGCTTGGTCAACCCCTTCAGCAAGCACTTGTGCGCCTGCGGCGTGTTGTCAAAGGTCGTCTGCTTGAGGGCTTGCCCCGGTCTAGCCAAGGCAACGTTGAGGGTGCGGGCACTGACATCAATGCCGGCAAAAGCGGGTTGGGATTTCGACATCGGGGCCTCCTGTGATGAGGGGTCTGTAAGGTGTGTGCGCTCGGCTCAAGCCCCGACCTTTCACACCGCGCCTACCGACCTTGTCTATGCAGCCTCAATGGACTTAGATACTCTTCGGTATGGACGCGGTGGTCGGGGGGCCTATCTCCCTACAAGGTCTGTGCCTTCAGAGGCGAGCGGCCTGCCCCGAGCTGAGCATGATGATGGCTGGTCTTGAGAGGATGATGCAACACCTAATTAAACCGCGCTCGAAAGATACAAGAGGCAAGACGGGAGAAACAATCGCAAGCGTAGGGACAGGCCCCCGTGCCTGTCCGAAGATACAAGAGGTGATGGCACAACCTGCGCTGAACGGGGAACGTGAAGCCCGTTGCTTCAGCGCGGGGGCTCATCACTGCTGGAGTTTATCCCGATCCGCCTTTCATCCCACAGCCGTAATCAATGGCCGTCCCTCGAGTCCTGCAAGGAGATTATCAACGGTTCGCCGCGCCATGGCAAGGCGCGTCTGGCGCGTGGCGCTGCCCAAGTGGGGCGCGATGATCGCATTGTCCATCGCCAAGAGGGGATGGTCGCGCGGGAGCGGTTCCGGTTCGGTCACGTCGAGCGCGGCTGCTGCGATCCAGTCGTTCTCGAGGGCTTCGGCGAGCGCGTCGTGATCCACAACGCCGCCGCGCGCCAGATTGATCAAGATGGCGGTTTTCTTCATGCGCTGGAGTTGATCCCTGCCGATCATATTGCGCGTTTCATCCGTCAAGGGCACGTTCAAGGTGACAAAATCCGATTGCGCGAGCAGATCGTCGAGCGAAGCGTAAGTCGCGCCCAATTCGGCCTCGGCGCTGAGATCGGGTTTGCGATTGTGGTAGAGGATGGGCATGTCAAACCCCGAGGCTCGGCGCGCGACCTGCCGCCCGATATTGCCCATGCCGATAATCCCCAACGTCGCGCCATGCACCTCATGACCGATCAAAATGCGCGGGTCGTAGTGGGTAAATGCCGCGCTGCGGGCAAAGCGGTCGCCGATGACGATGTTGCGAGCCGCCGCCATGAGCATGGCAAAGGTCATGTCCGCGGTCGCGCCGTCGAGCATATTGGGCGTATTGCCCACGGGAATGCCGCGCTGTTTGGCGGCGGATAGGTCGATGTGATCCACGCCAACGCCAAAATTGCTGATGACTTTCAAATGGGGCATGCGATCCATAAACGCGCCATCGATGATCGGATGTCCATACGTGAGCAACCCCTGTGCCCGTGCGAGTTGTTCGTCTGAAACCCCGCCGCACGCCAGGATGTGGAGGTCACAGCGGTTGTGCGTCATGTCCAAAATTTCATCTGGCAGTTCGACATCCACGAGAACCGGATACGACATGCGCGTTCCTTTCATCTGCGTCTTCGCTCTGCATTGCGACATTGCGCTACGCCCTGCACCATATCAAAATAGCACGCAACGCAACACATGACAAGTTAGAGATCGCCCGGCCATGTCGCCCTCGCTCGCTCGGCGAATCTACTGGATGGGGTACAACTGGCCGTCTCTCAGGCAAGTCCATACCCAAGGCGCAACGCCCGGACAAATTTTTTGACAAATGTTTGTGAATATCGTATTCTAACCCAAGTTATGACCTGTTTAGAAGCCATCTAAAAACTCGGGCCGCCATTGAGAGCGTCGCAAAAACATTCGCTTTTCGCAGATTAAAACCCAAGAATAAGGGCCTTTATTCCCCCTTTCCTCCTAGGAAAGGGGGCTAGGGGGTTAGGTCCCAATAATTTTTAGATGGCTTCTTAGAATCAGTCCATTTTGAGTCTTGGTTCAAGTAGGGAGAGAGAATATCTTGGCTGCATGGAAGTTGGAAAGCACCGAAAGATATCGAGCGCGTTTCAAAACGTAGGAAAAAAATCATCCCCGCAAATAGGGGGCTGTACTCGATAATTTGCAACGTTTTGTCGATCTAATCAATTCGGGAATTTCGCCGCTTCAGGTAAAAGTTGGGTTCATCCGCACAGAACCCGACGGCATTAGAGCTATCGATCAAAAAGGCGGACATGGGCAGGGGTTGGCTGTGACTCGACTCTATATCTATTGCGATACAAAAACGAACATCCTTCATCTTCTCTGTATTGGTGGAAAGCAGAGGCAGAACGAGGATATTCAGTATTGCAAAAAAGAGGCCGGCAAAATCAAAAAGGAGAAATAAAATGGGCAAGCAATACACTTCGGTCGGGCAGATGGTGAACGATTTGGCTGACGAATCCTTCGCAAAAGCATTTGCCGAGAGAAGTGCAAAGACGGGGTTGTCTCGAACGCTTTTCGTTTTGAGGAACAGAGCGGGACTTACCGAGTGCGAAGTTGGCGACCGCCTCGGCTGGAGCCAAAGTGCCGTCTCAAAATTTGAACGGGAAGAAATTGACAACATCAAACTTGGGGACCTTGAACGCTACTTGAATGCCCTCGATATGCAGATGAGCATTTCCTTTTTTGAAAAGGGCAATACTATTGTCGATCAAGTCAAACGCCATGTCTCCGAGACAAAGCGTTTGCTGGATCGGCTTGCAACAGTGGTCGGAGAAGACGAGAAAATTGCACGGGAAGTGTCGAAATTTTTTGCCGAATATTTTGTCAATGTCAACAATTTTTATTTTTCCAGTGCGTCTCGGCTTCCACGCCCCGAGGTCGCTTTTGATTTGACCATGAAATTCTTTGACGAGTATTTGGAAAAAGTCCTTCCGATCCTCGCCGAAGCCGAAATCGCAGATGGCGAGGGGGCCGAGGATGCGCCGCCAAAAGCGTTCCGCAATATTTCTCTGATCACCTCATAAATTTGGTTTTACTCTGCGCGCAGAAACGCCCCGGCATGTTCGATGCTGGGGCGTTCTTTTTTTAAGTGAACGCGAGGAGCTGTTTTTTGTCAAAGTGATGCGATCTGCTACGCGCAAATGGTCCCCGTAGAAAGCAAAAGGGGATCCTCTGCTCAAAAATGAAAATGAGGAGTTCGCGAGTTAAAACTATTGCTGAAGGCACGCGAATTGCGTAAATTGACGGACGGACGGGAAAGTGGAACGGGAAAGCGGAGGCACATCCAACACAGGAGGGAGCTGGTATGTACGGTTCAGTTTTTGGTATTGCGAAGATGCGCGTTGCCGCGTTGCTCGCGTTCGCGCTGATGGCAGGAATCGCATTTGGACGGGCAGACGCACAATTGTTGCCCAATACCCCACAGCCCCAAGGCGGCGATCTCATGGGTTCTTATACAGCGGATATGACCTCGCTTAGAGCTTATGTTCCCGCCGATCTCGTGACTGCGGTAGATGCGTCATTTGAAGGCGAGACCAACGGCACAATAACGTTTCGTGCTGATGGCACAGTTCAAGCCGATTATACGACACTATCCACTATTGGTGCGACATTATTGGGCCTCCCGATTAATGTCTCTGTGCCCGATACGAGCAAATACACGGGAAATTACACCGTTGGAGCCGATAATCAACTCGTCATCACGCGCGAAAATGCAGATACGCTTCGCTACACGTACACGGCGACAGCGGATTCCCTGTTTATTATGCGTCCCCTTCTTTTAGAAGAATTATTATCTTCATTGAGCCCCGCCCTGAGGGTAGTGGCAAGCGGCGTACTTGCACAGTTTGTTTCCGAGGATGACCCAATTAAAATCGTGATCAGTTTTATGAAAGAGATCAGTGCTGATTTTACTCAGGATGGAAAAGTTGATTTTTCTGACTTTCTCGAATTTGTCAAGGCGTTTGGCAAAGCGCCAGGGGATGAGGGTTACGATGCCCGCATGGATCTCGATTCGAGTGGTGGCGCCATCGATTTTAAGGACTTTCTCAAATTTGTCGAGGCGTTTGGCAGCGGCGGATGAATCGACCTGATCGCCATGCGTTGGTTGCCCAAAGGCGTGGCGATCAGATCGCCCAATTCTTTGATGCGATGTAGATCGGGTCATGAAATTCGGCATCGGACACAAAGGCTCGAGGAAGGGCACGGCGAACCATTGAAGATTTGGGCGAGATAATGGCTGAAATTTTGCGTTGGGGGAGCGGAATGCCGAGCGGGCGCGTAGAAGGTTGTCGCGTCAGCAAAAGCGCGGGGATAGATGTGATAAATTTTTCGATGAGGAGGCAAAATGAAAACTTCAGAAAAACGCGACACAGCAGAGAATCGGGTCGAAAACGAGAGATCGCAAAGCTCCCCCGTGAGTTTTGTCGATCACATCGACAGGCGATTTTCTGACTTCAGAGCCGAAATGACCGCGCGACTCACTGACTTCAGAGCAGAAATGGGCGAGCGATTTACCGCCTTCAGAGCCGAAATGACCGCACGGTTCAATCAAGTTGACAAGCAGTTCGATAAAGTTGACAAGCAGTTCGATAAAGTTGACAAGCAGTTCGATAAAGTTGACGAGCAATTTGCCGACATGAAGGCGGAGACGAACGCGCGGTTTGATAAAGTTGACAAGCGGTTTGCCGACATGAAGACGGAGACGAACGCGCGGTTTGATAAAGTTGACAAGCAGTTTGCCGACATGAAGGCGGAGACGAACAAGCAGTTTGCCGACATGAAGGCGGAGACGAACGCGCGGTTTGCGGATATGAAGGCGGATACGGACGCGAAGTTCGATAAAATTGACAAGCGGTTTGATAAAATCGACGCCGACGCCAAGTGGCGTTTCAGGGTGATGATCGCGATTTTGGCGTTGGTCTTGGCTATTTTGAAGTGGTTGTAATCCCAATCGCAAAGTGTTGAAACTACGGCAATGGATCCATAAGAGCGTGCGATGACCAAATTGATGGCAAGTGCCTATTTGATGTTCAAATTGGTCTGTCAGCGGATAGACCTCGATCCGGAACTCGTGCTCGTGATGTGGCGCAACCGCCCGGCCATTGAAATTTACGAGCCTGGGCTTTCTGCGCGACCGAGCCAGCGAATCAAAATTTTCTCTTATGCCCATTCGGATGTCGCCGCTGGCTACTCCACCGCGCCAGCCGTTCAATGGACGGATACCGGACGCCCCGCGCATCTCTAAGGCGTGCATGGATGCGAATTTTTTTGGAAAAGTGTATGATGTTGCGCTGGCCTGTGGGACTTGTCGCATTTTTTTTTATGGCGGTTGCCCATGCCCAAGACGCGCTCGAGCGCCCAGATGTCATGGATGCAACAACGGCGATACCCGCTGATTCGATGGCTGCAATTCTCGATCCCAAATTGAAATCTGCCGTCGTTTCTTTGGAAGATGGCGACCCCAGTGCTGCCGTGGATGAATTGCGCGATATTTTGCAACAAACTCCCGCGCACCCGCAGGCGTTGCGCCTGCTCACCTCCGCGCATTTGCGGATGGAAAATTTTGCCGAAGCGATTAAGGCATGCCGACAGTTATCCACTCAGGACCCGGCCGATGCAGGCGTTTTGATCGCGCTCGGCTACTTGTATCAGCGGAGCGACTCTATGGCTTTGGCAGAGCAACATTATCACCAGGGGCTTGAGCGAGATCCCACCATCATCACTGCCTATCAGAACTTGGGCTGGCTTTACTTGAAAACCGGACGCCCGGAACAGACCTTGGACATGGTTGGCGAAACCATAGACCGCGCCCCCGCTTACGCGGCCAATTATATTTTGTTGGGTCGCGCGCTCTCGGTTCAGGGCCTTTTTGAAGATGCCGCCATTGCGTACAACCGTGCGTTCGCACTGCAAAGCGGATTGCGCGAGCAATACGGTATCTTGCTTCAGGAATTGGGGTTGAGACATCCCTCGAGGCAATAGGACGGGCTATGGCAGAAAAACCAAAACGGATTCGCGTCGACCGCACGCGGGGATGGCTCGAAATGGAATGGGCAGACGAAGGGGTTTTGCGCGTGGCGTTGCGCGAGGTGCGAAAAGCCTGCCCCTGTGCTTTGTGCGAAGATCTGCGGGCCGTGCAAGACGCGCAGTTGCAGCTAATCACGGCGGATAAAACGCCATCTGTCGATCTGATGGATGTCGTTCCAGTCGGGCATTACGCCATTCAACTTCGGTGGGCAGACGGACACGATACGGGGCTTTATACCTATTCTCATCTCAAACAGTTGGCACTGGCCGCGTCGTCGCGTGGGTGACAGGACCTTCCATCCGGCACAGCCGAGCCGTGTTGCGAGGAGTGGATTATGAGGGTTTTTGCAGGCGTCGGATTTTTTGTCCTGATGGTTTTTGCATCGGGTGCCCAAGCCGGTTTTGGGCTTTACAATCTGACGACCAAGGTGGGGTTAGACGTCGTGCAGGCAAACGACACGCGGCATTTCTTTGGGCTTCAAGCCGATATCGCATCCGTGTTCACGCCCAATCTGCGTCTCGAAATCGGCGCGGAGGCGGGGAGCGGTTCCGACCTCGACGGCACGGAGATTCAGGCGAGAGGCGGTGGGGTCTTTCTCAAGTATTTGTGGCCGCACAAATCCGGGACGGCGTTTGCGTATATGGGCGGCGGGTTGGGGGTAAATCGCGTGCGGCGCGAGCGGTTGATCCTCAGCGAATTTCAAAGCGAATACCAAACCGCGCTTCACTTTATTCTGATCGGCATGGAAAAACAATTGCTGCGCCGCAAGATGGAGATTTTGTTCGAGATTCGCTGGGTCATTGGCGAAGAAGAAGACGCGAGCGCCCTGCGCGCGGCCGTGGGCATCGGCTTCAACATCGGCAAGCCTTAAACATCGGGCAGCGGCGGAAAGAGAGCCTCGCATGCAAACCAGAACGCGGTATGTGCCTATTCAAATTGCGGGAGATCGCGTGCTAGTGATCGTGGGGTTGAGTTTGCATTTTCAGGCGGAGACTGACCACTGACCGTTTCGCCGCGGGATGCACGGACAGCACGGGAGCCTGTCCCTACCGGTGATGGTTACCTGGCGAACTGACCCCTGCCCACTACGCCTCTTACCTCTCACCTCTCACCTCTTGCCTCTCACCTCTTGTTTTGTGCCTTTTGTGCCTTTTGTGGCTAAACTTCCATCTTTCGTCTTGTATCTTCGGACAGGCACGGGGGCCTGTCCCTACGATTGCGATTGCTTCTCCCGTCTCCCGTCTCCCGTCTCCCGTCTCCCGTCTCCCGTCTCCCGTCTCCCGTCTCCCGTCTCTCCTCTGAAAGGCGTATTCTTGGAATACCTCACCGAACTCTGGAACGCTTTTTTGGCCTATCTGAATGATCAACCGCCCGGGTGGATCTATTTTTTTTTGTTTTTAGGGGCGTTTTTGGAAAATGTCGTACCCCCCATTCCTGGCGATACGCTCATCGTGTTTGGCGCGTATTTGGCCGGGATGGGCGTGATCGCAATTTGGCCCGCCTATTTTGCCATGTGGGTCGGTAGCGCGATGGGTTGCTTGCTCCTTTACGGCGTCGCTTTTGTGAAGGGGCGGGCATTTTTTTCGCGCTTAAATTTGAAATTTTTGAACGAAGAGACCCTGCACCGCACGGAAACTTGGTTCAATCGCTATGGCGATAAAATCGTCATTTTCAACCGGTTTTTGCCCACCGTGCGGATCTTTGTCGGCATTGTGGCGGGCATCAGCCGCCTGCATCCCCTCCGCATGACGCTCTACGTCTTGTTCGGCACGCTGTTGTGGAATAGCCTGCTCGTCTATTTTGGGCTGATGGTGGGGGAAAACTGGCAGATCGTGGTCGCCGTGCTCAAGGCGTATAACCGCGTGCTGGCGATACTCATCGTCGTGGCCCTGATCGGCTTCTGGTGGTGGCGCAGGAAGAATAGGCGAACGGGCGAATAGAACGGACGTCGTGCTCGAGTGGCGATGGGCGTGGGATGGCTGACTTTACCCTTTCTTTATTTTCGGTTTGGGCTTATTATTTTTTGGGTTGCGACATTTTGAACGCTTAGCCGGTGCGATGCGATGAAAAAAAAGATCCGCGTAGGGGTGTTGTTCGGAGGGAAGTCCGCAGAGCACGAAGTGTCCTTGCAGTCTGCGCGCAATATCATAGACGCCATCGACAAAACCAAGTACGAGGTGGTGCCGATTGGGATCGACAAATTGGGGCGGTGGTTTTTGAACGACGCCGAACACCTCTTGCCCGAATCCACGACCGAGGGTCTGTCCGATGCCGATCAAAACGCGCTGGTCACGTTGATGCCCGAAGGCCGCGGCGAGTTGGTGGGGCCATCCGCGTCCGGCGCGGTCGATGTGGTGTTTCCCGTGTTGCACGGGCCGCTGGGCGAAGATGGAACAGTGCAGGGATTTTTGCGCTTGGCCGATGTGCCCTATGTGGGCCCGAGCGTGCTCGGCTCGGCTGTGGGGATGGACAAAGACGCGATGAAACGCTTGTTGCGCGATGCCGACATTCCCACGGCGGCATCGCGCACGGTGCATCGGTTTGAGTTGGACGCCCTGAATTTGGACGACGTCATTTCAGAACTGGGATTGCCCCTATTCGTCAAGCCCGCGAATATGGGGTCTTCGGTCGGGGTGAGCAAAGCGCGAGACAAAGCGGCGTTGATCCCCGCGTTGAAGAACGCATTTCGCTACGATAACAAGGTGCTCATCGAGGCTTTTGTCGAAGGCCGAGAAATCGAGTGCTCGTTGTTGGGCAATGAAACGCCCATCGTCTCCGTGCCCGGCGAGGTGTTGCCACAGCACGAGTTTTATTCTTACGAGGCGAAATATCTCGATGAAAAAGGCGCGTTATTGCACATTCCCGCGGATTTGCCCGCAGAGGCTGTCGCACGAGTGCAAGCCCTCGCCATTCGCACCTTTCAAGTGCTGTGCTGCGAGGGGATGGCGCGCGCGGATTTCTTTTTGCGCCCCGACGGCGCGTTTCTGGTGAACGAGGTCAACACCATTCCCGGTTTTACGCGGATCAGCATGTATCCCAAGCTGTGGGAGGCCAGCGGGATTTCCTACGCCGAACTGATCGATCGCCTCATTCAGTTGGGCATCGAACGCCATGAACGCGATCGAAAACTCGAGACCTCATTTTTTTAGATCATCCATCGCCAATGCTCGCGTCTTTGCGTTTTGCAACGCGATGGACTGTGGACGCGACTGAACCGTTGAGGTTATGATGCCCCATTTGCAATCCATTTTGTTGATCGAATCCGATCCCGTGTTGCGGTCTTTTGTGCTCCAAAAATTGACCGACAGGGGTTGCGATGTCGATGTGGCAAACGACTCAGAGGAAGCGCGGGTTCTCCAGCAGGCCAGGCATTACGATCTGATTCTCAAGGATTTGCCAAATCCCTTTTCCCTCGATGTGCTGGAGTGGCACTTAAAGCGCGTTTCCTGGCGACCAACGCCGAAACACCTGCGGGCGAGTGCCTGATAGCGCGCTCTGAACCCGCACAATGGCTCGACCGCGATGCCTTTGAACTGGTTAATATTCGCACCGTGCCCCGCTTTGAGGTTGCCAAAAATCATCCGCTTTTGTATCTTTGAACCACGCGCCGCCCTAGCTCAGTTGGTAGAGCACCTGATTTGTAATCAGGCGGTCAGCGGTTCGAGTCCGCTGGGCGGCTCCAAATTCGCGCTGACGCGGGTCCAAAAAAACAACGGGTTACGATTTATCGTCGTAACCCGTTTTGCGTAAAAACCCCGGCAGTGTGAACGCCGAACTCATGCACCGCGTCGCACATCGCGCCTCTTTTTGTAATCTGCGGACCGGAGACCGTGTTCGGACATACGCAACTGGAAATACTGTCGCCCAATTCCGGCTTGCCGCGCTGCTTGCGACACATTGCCCCGCGTCTGCATCAATGCTCTTTGCAGGTATTTCCGCGTAAAACGGCGCAACGCCGCCTTTCTGGCGTCCTTAAACGGCCGGTCAAAAACATCGCCCCTGCCATTGGCCCTTCGAATCCGCGGCGGCAGATCGGACACCTGGACAACTTCGCCTTTGCCCATAATCATCAAGCGGGCGACCTCGTGTTGCAACTCGCGAACATTGCCCGGCCAGTCATAACGAGACATCTTATTTAGGGCTTCTGGGGAAAACGTGCGCGTGTGCCCGGGAGTCTGCTGACAAAAATACTCGACCAAACGGTGCAGATCGCTCTGCCGCTTCCGCAGAGGCGGCAAATAGAGGGGCACGACATTTAAGCGATAAAAGAGATCGGCCCGAAACGCCCCCTCTCGCACCATTTTCCTCAAATTGCAGTGCGTCGCCGTGATCAAACGCACATTGGATTTGCGGATTGAAGGCTCGCCTACGCGGCGAAATTCCCGCTCTTGTATGAGGCGGAGAAATTGCAACTGGAGATCGGGCGACAATTCGCCCACTTCATCGAGAAACAACGTGCCCCCTTGCGCCGATTCGACCAAGCCGAGGCGCGTTTCACTCGCGCCGGTAAACGCCCCCCGA
The DNA here is from genome assembly GCA_965242535.1 of Candidatus Latescibacterota bacterium. Classification (GTDB taxonomy): domain Bacteria; phylum Latescibacterota; class UBA2968; order UBA2968; family UBA2968; genus VXRD01. The sequence goes on along the minus strand of OZ251458.1, from coordinate 173,428 downwards.
ACATATCCGAACAACTCGCTGCGCCCCAGTTCAGAAGAGAGCAGGCCGCAATCGACCATTACAAATGCTTCCCCGCGGCGGTGGCTGATCCCGTGAATATAATTCGCGAGCAATTCCTTGCCCGTGCCCGTCTCTCCGCTGATATTGACGGACAAATCGCTATTCGCCACGCGGTCTGCGCGGTCTCGCACTTCTAAAAGCAAGGGGTGCCGTCCAATAAACGGCCATTGATCATCGCATTCTTTTTTCATCATCATCCCTCCTCTTGCGAACGAACACTCGAACCCTCGCATAAAAGCGAAACAAATGGCATCCGCATGGGGCCTACTGATAGATGCCACTTTTTGTCGTGCAACCAAATATCACATCGGTCACTTAGGGAATAAAAAATTACGGGGGAATATTTCCAAAAAATTAAGCCGATGTAAAATGGGCGTTTCATTTGAAATATTTGGATGCTTTTCGATAAATAAGGAAGGTCATTGCGATGGTGGGAGAAGGGACAACGGCGATTTTCATCTGCTTTTTTACCGCGATGGTGGGCTATGTGGGATTGACCGCTGCGGTCGTGCTCACGCTGCGAGACCGACACCCGATCGCGCTGTGGCGGGTTGTCGCGCTGATCGTTTTTGCCCATGTGCTCATGGTGTGGATCTATCGCTACGATTGGCAATTCGATCTCGCCGTGCGAAATGGGTACGCGGGATTCGTCATTTTTCACGCGGCTCTCGCGTCGATTTTGATCGCGGCCTTCGCCAAGCCGCACATCGGTCAAAAGCTCATGCATCTCTCATTTGTGATCGCGACGATCGGCGCGACCGGCGCGTCGTTTCGCTATGCCGAGGTTTCGATGTATCGCTTTGTCGTGATTCCCTGCGGCCTGATCGGCGCAGTTGGGCTCGTCAAATTTTACGTTTTTGACCGGCGCGAGGGTCAAACCGATGTGTGAACTAAACCGATGTGATATCGAGGATACCTCAGCCGCATCGACGAACCTACGAAAACCTGCGGGGATGTCCCGTTGTACCTCGCCAGTAAATTTGTAGTCTATGCGTTTTGTCGCGTACACAAAAACGAGCCGATCACGCGAGATGACCGGCTCGTTTTGGATTCGAACGATACTTTTTTTGACCGTTTCTCAGCCTTCATAGGCGGAAAGCCCGACCTCATTCGCATTGACAATGCTCGGCGCGGCCTTTGGGGGATCGTCGCCCAAGAAGGGCAATACATCGTCTTGATCTCGCCACGCGCCATACCCGTTCAAAACGCCAGCCACGTTGGACGCGGCCAATGTCGCCATGCCGGAGCGCGTCCAGATCGTCGCGGACGCGATGTGCGGCACGATGACCACATTGGGCAAATCCTTGAGGCCGGGTTTCATCAAAGGCTCGTCTTCAAACACGTCGAGCCCGACTCTGAAATCGGGATGGGTTTTGCAGTGATCGACCAAGGCGCTTTCGTCGATCACCGGCCCGCGGCTGGCATTGATCAAAATGGCATTGTCCTTCATCAGGGACAGCCGCTCGGCATTCATCAAGTGGAAGGTGGTATCGTCCAGCAAGGGATGCAAACTCACCACATCGGCGACCTTCAACACGTCTTCGACCGAGTCCAAACGCCGGCAGGTCACGGGCGAATCGCCCTGAGACGCCAAGAACGCGCCATACGCCTGGACGTAATTTTCCATATACGCATTGGGATAGGGGTCGTAATAGACCGCGTTCATCTTGAACCCCTCGACCATCATCTTGGCGTACGCGCAACCGATGCGCCCTGCGCCGATCACGCCCACGGTTTTGCCGGTCATCAACTCGCCCAAATAGAGCGTGGGCAACCAGCCGCGATATTTTTCTGCGCGCATAAACGCGTCGGCTTCGACCACGCGCCGCGCCGCTGAAAACGTCAGCGAGATCGCCATTTCCGCCGTGGTTTCGGTCAAAACCCCCGGCGTATTGCCCACGGGGATGCCGTATTTTGTCGCCGCGCCCACATCGACATTGTTGTAGCCCACCGCGTAGTTGGAATACGCTTTGCCACCTGCGTTCTCGAGCGCGGAAAACAGGGGCTCGCCCCAGGTTTCGGTCAACTGCCCGATCACGCCATCGCACGCATCGCCAATTTTGGCTTTGATTTCTTCGACGCTCAAAATTTCAGTCGAGGTGCCGATTTCCACGCGGCAATCCGCCGCGGCGAGAATCTCGAGCCAGCGGGTGCCGGGCAATTCCTTGGTCACCACCACGCGCTTGCTGCCCGATTCGTTGTGCGTCCTCCAGTCGTTGTTGCCCAAAACACATCCTCCTTTAGATATGCGTTCACAATGGAAAAATTCGCGGGCAGAATATAACCAACCCGCGCATTTGTTTCAAGGGATATTAGACCGCTGGGCGCGCAATCCCATCGCTATCGATCAGTATTTGAGATTCTGTTCGCCGTGGACGGGATGCTCATTTGCGATGTTGGGTTATGATCTGATAGGCATTTTGGATCTCTTTGAATTTTTCTTCTGCGAGTTTGAGAAGATGAGGCGGGAGATCCTTCGGAGATATTCGATCTGGATGATATTGTAGGGATAATTCGCGGTAGCATCGTTTCAACTCGTCATCGGAAGCCGAAGGATCACAACCCAAGATCGCATAGTACTTCTGCATGTCGGGAAGTATTTCTTTCAAGACGTTTGGCGACAACCCAAATGCGGCGACCACTTCGTTGAGATATTGTTCCTCTGTTGCGTGCAACACGCCATCGGCGGTAGCGATCAGCACGAGACAATACAGAGCATCTCGACGCACTTCGACATCTTCTGCATATTGTGCAAATTCGGCGGCGAGTTCCCGAAATGGCGTTCTCGTCTCTTTGCCTTCGTTGAAAAATTCAATCGCTACTTTTCGTGCCTCTTGGTTCAATTCGGCATCGGTCATAATCGTTTTAATTGAGTCGATTTCCTCTTGCGATACGTGAGAATCGGTCTTTGCCAGCTTGCCGAACATCAAAAACAGCGTTCTAAAACGCATCTCGTCGCGTGGAATGGCTTCTTTTTTAGTCCCGCCTGATTTTGTAGAAACGACCAATGTCAGAATGAGACCAAATGGACCGAGCAAACTTCCAAGAATAAACCAACCACAACCGCTTCGCCCTTTTATGACTGCAATCACCGCGCTGATGATGCCAAACAGAAACCAATACGAAAAAAGTTCCATTGACATTTCCTTCGTAGGACAAAAAAATTCAATTCGTCCCAAACATCCCGATTACGAGAGCGGACAAACCGACCATCGCTTCCCGCTCTTTACCGGATTTGGAAATTTCTCGCGCGACTGCATTGTAAGGATGTACTTGCCAAATTATGCCATCGTCCTTTCCGTTTCCGACTTTTGCCACAGAATGCTCGGTATCCAATCTTTCAAAGGGTATTCGGAGATATCGGACGCGCTTCGGTGGTTGACCAGGATCAATTCGGGTGCTGCGTCCAGCATGATTTCTTCAAATTCGTCGAGGCTATCGGCTTCGATGTGCAAGCCCTCGATATCGCTTTGGGCGTAGAAGACCCGCGCCTCATCGTCCCAGATGGCCTTCACTGTAAAAACGCGCTTCATTGCGTGCTCCATTTTTGAAAGATAAGGGTTGCTTACGCCTTCTCGACCACGGGTTCGATATCGAGAACCTCGCGATCCAACTTGGGGGGCGTTCCGTTGCCATTGAGCCAGTAATCGGCCATTTTTTTTGCGGCGGCCATCTTCGGCCAGATCACCTCGCGGTACCCGCGCACCTCATCGGGCAGGCGCAAGGCTCTGAGATAGGTCTCGTATCGCGCCTCGCCATCAAATTCAAACCCATCTACGAGATCGATGTACCAATCGCGGTAGGACTTTTCCTCGCGGTGCCACGCCGGGAGGCGGCGCAAAAAGCGCGCGCGCTTCATGAGACCGAGCATCCAATCGCGCGTTTGAATATCGAATTTGACGTCCAGCCCCAGCACGTTGAAATGCGGTCGCGTCAGGTGTCGGTAGGAAATTTTATCGCCGCGGGCGGGATCGACATCGTAGCGCGCGCAATCGCGGCGATACTTTTCCTCACTCGTCAAGAGATGCGCCACGTAAACCTCGTCTTTGTACGCCATCACGCGGGCGAGAAAACGCACCACAGCATCGGTTGCCGCGTACCCATAGCGCGCATCATCGCGGTCGTAAATCCGGTTGACGCGATCGATGTAATCCCGCGCGTATTCGATGCCCCCCCACTGGATCAAATCGTACACCCCGAGGGCGAACTGCAATTTCGTCGCCTCGGGCAGCGCCCAATCGGCGACCCATTCCGCGCTCGCGCGATAGGTTTCCGCCAATTTTTTGCCCCGCGTTTTCGACAAAATCTCCGCCTTCTCTTCGACGAGGCCGCGATAGGTGGTCGCGGACTCGGGCTTTGCGAACGCTTCGGGATGCAACGCGGCTTTGCGGCCCATTTCGAACGCCTTGAGGTTGGCGTCGAGTTCATTCGATTTGATGTTTTGCTTCATCGCCCAGCGGATATTCTCCAGCGCGAGGGGCAGCGCGCCCCGCTGAAAGGCCGCGCCGAGCAAAATGCTGTTGGCGTAGATCTTATTGCCCAAATAGCGTTCGGATATCTCGCCCAAGTCCATCCCAAAATACGTGTCGGCATCGGTGTATTGCCGCAAAATATCCTCCAAGTGATCCGCGTCGAAATCGTCGCGGCCGATCATCGACAAAATGGTCTCGCGCTTGCCCGTCTCCACGACGGCGGTGGTGCGCTGCGGACTGGCGACGCGGCCCGTGCCATCGGGATCCAACCCGCGCACGGCTTCCAAAATGTCCAAGCCCAACAACAAATCCGCGTGGCCGTAGGGCGTCAGTTGCGAAATGACCCGATCACTGCGGCTAAAGCTGACGTGCGAATACACGCCGCCGTTGCGAATCGCCAACCCCTTTTTATTGGTAAAGCGCACGGTATAGCCCTGCCGCGCGCCCGCAACGGCGATAATCGCGGAAATGGTATTGATGCCCATGCCCCCAACGCCTGCGACGTACGCGTACCAAGCCGTATCAAAATCCCGGCATTCGGGTTCGGGAAGATCCGACAAATCGATGGACTCGGTTTGCACTTCGGGCGCGCGCTTGCGGCGGATGGTCAGGCGTTCAAACGAGGGACACGTCTTATCGCCATGGGCGACTTCCACCTTGGTACACGCCCCGTCCGCCACGCACAACGACAGGTCGGTCGCCACCTTTGGGCCGTGGAGCGTTTCTTCGACCGTCAGGCCGCTGCACCCGGTGGCCCGCGTGCATTCCAAGCAGTATTCGCAGACCTCTGACGCGATGTTGATGTGGGTCTCTTCGGGCAGAAATCCCTGGTCCCGAACGGTCTGAATCTGCTTTGCGCGCACGCGGCGGTGATAGGTGATCCCGCATTCCTTGTCCGCGATGACGATTTTGACCCCGTCTTTTAGAATCGCCCGTTCCAACACATCGCGGTACGCGTCTCTGTCCGCCGGATTCATGCGCGTGACCCGCACCGGGCCCTCTGTGCCCCCGCCCAACCCGCGTGCCACGTCTTCGATATCCTGGGCAAATGTGGGCCGCCCCATCAGGTCGATATCCACGCCCGGCGTGGGCTGATGCCCGGTCATCGCCGTGGTCTTGTTGTCCAAAATCACATACGTAATGTCTTGCCCGTGCTTGATGGAATCGGAAATCGCCGCCATCCCGCTGTGGAAGAACGTGGAATCGCCCATGAACACGAGTTGCTTGTTGTCGATGAAGGGATCGATGCCCGCGCCCGTGCCCCCGCCCAAGCCCATCCCGGACAAATTGTGCATCAAGCGATTGAACGGCTCGTATTTCAACAGGGAATAACAGCCGATATCCCCGTGAAAAATCAGGTCCATCCGCTCCTCGCCGTGCTTGCGGCGCATGTAATCGCGGTTGCGAAAATCGTCGATCATCTTGTCCAACACGCTCGCCGAATCCCGATGCGGGCAGCCCGGGCAAAACGAGGGCGTGCGAACCGAAGCGGTCAGGTCGTAGGTTTTGGTCTGCGCCATCAGCGCGACCGCCGCGTCGATGCGCGCGCGATCCACGGGCACGGTGGGATCGTCGAGGGATTTCAACACAGGCGCGAGCACCTCGAGGGCGATGCTCGGGTTTAGGCCGCAACTATCGGGAAAACCGCGTCCGTTGGGAAAACGCTTGCCCCATATCCGAAACGCGCCGATTTGCCCGTCCTGATGCATGGTTTGCAGCGCGGCGGTGATCTGTTCTTCCAAAAATCCGCGCTTTTCCTCCACCACGTACACGTCGTCGACCATGCCGACAAACTCGCGCAAAATGTCCGCATCTATCGGATGGGTGATGCCGTATTTCAAAATGGGGATGCTCCCCCCCAACCCCACCATGTTGAGCGCGTGCTCCAAATAACAATAGGCCAAACTGCTGGTGACAAAGCCGATCTGCTTTTTGCCAGCGTTTGGCCCATACAAAATCCGATTCAGGCCGTAGTCTTTTGCGAGGGCGAGCAAGTGGGGAAAACGCCGCTCGAGCACTTCCCTTTCTTTGATGACGGTATGGGGGGGGATGATCACGCGCTCGTCCGGCGAAATCGCGGCGGGATCCAAGCGCGTGGGCTGGAGAAAGGTCCGTTCGGGAAATCGGTTGGGATGTACCGCAACCGTGCCGCCGCCGTCTGCCTGATTGGACGTGACGAGGTACGCGATGTAAAGCCGGGTTCGTTCGGACAACTCAAAGGCGAGTTTGATCCAGTCTTTCATTTCCTGAAACGTGCTCGGTTCGAACACGGGCATGTACAGGTGTTTGGCGATAAACCGCGAATCGGCCGGCACCTGCGTGCCCTCGGACCACGTATCGTCGCCAAATACCGCGACCGCTGCGGCGCCCTCGCCCGTGCCGGCCATATTGCCCAAGGCCAGCGCGTCTGAAGCGACGTGCGCGCCCACGCTTTTCATCACCGCGATGGCGCGAATGGCTTCCATCTGCGCGCCGTTGAGCCGCGCGGCCCCCAGGGCTTCGTTGTTGGCAATTTGCACCGTCACGCCCTTTTCCACCAACAACTCGCGGATGCGCTCTGCGGCGTCGAACACCTCGGCCACGGGGGAACCTGGGTAGCCGGTCATCAACCCCATGCCACCTTCGAGACCGCCCTTGACGATCAATTCATTGCCCGTAAAAATACCCGTGCCGTTTTCCAGCGTAAATCGAGGATCCATCGATAATCCTTACAAAGATATGATCACCAAAATCGAATTGAACTCGTCGTCATGCCTCCAAGACACATACGTCATACTGCATGATCTGCGCGTCCCTCGTGACGAGTATGAGCCCTTCGGCTTGAGCCTGAGACACCAGTACCCTATCAAAAGGATCTCGGTGGTACAGTGGCAAATAGCCCGCCTGTTCGCCAGAATAAAAAGTCACGGGCAAATGCGTGAACCCCGCGTCTTCTATCAGAGCGTCCAAGTTGTTTGGAACTTTGAGTTTGCCCTGCACACACTTGATAGCGATTTCCAAACCACTGATGGCACTCACGAAAACCTCGTTGGCGGGATCGGCGATGGCCTCGCGGGCCCGTGGATTTAACTTAGCGGAGTCTGTGAACCACCAAATAAGCGCGTGTGTGTCGAGCAGAAGGCGTTGCATTAATACTCCGTAAATTAAATAATTATGTATTTTAATTTTTCAAGAGCGTGACGGACGGGATGGCGTACATCAAAGAAGCCATCGCCCAACATGCCATCCAAAAGCCCACCAACGAAAGCCATCGGGCACAGCGCGCAAGTCCGTCTCGCAACCAATATTCATCTTGCAACCCACGTTGCAGGCTGTCTCATGTCGTCCTGCTACAAAAGCGATTTGCGCTGTGCCTAGCCCCTCGGCGCATGAGAGCGGCATTTTTTGCCTACTTTTTTTTGCTGTTGAAAAAAAGTAGGTCGCCGAAGGCATCAAAGGCAACCAACGAGGCTGTAGGACCAAAGTTTTAGAAAAGCGAGCAACTCAGGTACTGATTTGTGCGTATCAAAATTGAGAATAACTTAATTTTCACAGTAATTAATCTTCGGGAAATAGCGGACTGTTGTAGAACGAATCGATCACATCCTCGGTCGTCTCATCGAAGTCCGGGGCGATCCAGATTTGTCCTTTGAGCGAGTCCGGCTGTCGCGTTTTTGCAGTGCCGCGATACTGCGTCAAGCTCAAATACGGTTTGCCGGCCTTTGTAATCACGACCTCCTCGCCCTGCCAAGCCAGTTCCCCCAGCCGCGCGAGTTGATTTTTCGCTTCCTGTATAGTCATCTGCATGGGCACAGCCTCCTGCTTGGACGCCATCTCGCCCGAAATTTAGTGCCGTTAAAACGCCGTGCTTTGCCAATCGGGATTGTAAATCTCGCCGGACATGGTCGAGTGTACCAACTCGTACACGCCCGTGCCGCGCCGATCGAAAAACACGAAAATGTAGCGGCCCGACTTTTCGTAAATCCACGTATCGATGGCTTTGCCGACCGACGCCGAGGTGGTGTAGTCGCGCTCGTTGGGCGGCCCGTATTTGACGTAGATCCGGCCTTTGTCCGTGTCCGAACCCAGGTTGCCCGGTTGGGCGGTGAACGTGTCGTCGGAATACTTCATCCGCATGAGGTGATCGCGGAGGCGTTCGTTGAGGGGCGTGTCCGGCGTCGGGTCGAGTTTTTTCCAAAACGCCTGGAGGAAGTTCATTTTCGCATTTTTTGACGCCAAAGACTCGTACATCGTCAAATCCTTTTCAGACGCGATGTGGTGGATGCTCTGATAGTGGCGCAACTGCTCTTGCTCGGCCTCGGTCAACTGTGGATTTTCGACTTCTTCCGAAATGAGAAAAACTTTGCGCGCGTGCCGCACGTGTTCGCGCGTGCTCCGGTCGAACAACTCGACTTGCAAGGCGTACGCGCCGCCGGGCAGATCTTCGGTTTCCAAGGCGTCTGTTTTCACCACGCTTTCGCCGGGCTTGAGCAACCGCTTGGCCGGGTACGATTTGACCGCCATTCCCGCGGTGTCTAGCAAACTGTAGCCCAACACGAATGAATCTTTGGGATCGTCGGCGACGATCTTAAAATTGTAAATCTCAAAGTAGATCTGAATCGGCTTGCCCACCCGGAAAAACCGCGTGGTATTGGGCACGACCCGATAGCCATTTCGCACGAAACGCCCGTCCGCCTCGGCTTTTTCCAACTCGGAGGCAAATACGATGTCGCTGACGACCAATGCCGGGCCTTCAAACCCGCGCACGCGCACATGCCCCTCGCAAGTGCCCGCGAGGTCCCCGTAAATATCTTCCGCAGACAGGGTGATTTTGTAAGGCCCCGGCGCGATGTCGAGGGCGACGACATCGCGCAATAGCGCGCCGTTTTGCTTTAATTCGCGGATGTTTTCGACCGAAATATTGCGCGTCCACAACTCGCGCATCTCCGGGCTTCCCGCTGAATCTCGCAGGGAAAGCACGAAGTCGATTTGGGAAACGTACTTGTCGTCTTCGGGCACGAACTGCAACTGCCGCGCGTCGATCAAGGTATAAACCTCCAAGCGCGTGAGATTTTGCGGCCCTCGAAACCCGGCCATTTCGGCGAACACCCGCAGGTCGCCTGTTGCGCGCAACGGCAGATCTCGATACACGACCGCGTCCTCTCGCCCATGGGCCGTTGCACAAACACAGGCGAAAACCATCGCAAAATACCATTTCTTGAGGCGCATGACATCCTCCCTGAAAAACTCGTTGGATTGTGGGGGCTAGTGCCCCACGTGATCGGCTGCGTGGTAGGAACTGCGGACCAAAGGGCCGGACTCGACGTGTCGAAACCCCTGCGCGCGTGCGAATCGCTCGAGGTCTGCAAATTCGTCGGGATGGTAAAAGCGCGCCATCGGCACGTGTTGCGCCGAGGGTTGCAGGTATTGCCCCACCGTGAGAATATCGGTTTTCCGCTCTGCGATATCTCGAATCGTCTGGCGCGCTTCGGCGAGCGTTTCGCCCGCGCCGACCATTATGCCGGACTTGGTGGGCATCTGGGGGGCGAGATCTTTTGCCCGTCGCAACAGGGCGAGGGACTGTTCGTATTTGGCTTGGGGGCGCATGGTTTTGTACAGGCGGGGCACGGTTTCGACATTGTGGTTGAGGATGTCCGGGGCCGCGTTGATGACCGCGAGGAGGGCCTGCCAGTTGCCCTGAAAATCCGGGATCAAGACCTCGACCTTCGTCTGTGGGCACGCCCGCCGAATCGCCGCGATGGTTTCGGCAAAAATCTCCGCGCCCCCGTCCGGCAATTCGTCGCGATTGACAGACGTGACCACCGCGTGCCGCAAGCCCATCGCTTGCACGGCGCGGGCGACGCGCTCGGGTTCTTCTCTGTCGAGCCCTTGGGGGCGGCCCGTTTTCACCGCGCAAAACCCACAACGCCGCGTGCATACATCGCCCAAGATCATAAATGTGGCGGTGCCCGCGTTCCAGCACTCGCCGATATTGGGACAACGCGCGCTTTCGCAAACCGTGTGCAGTTCGAGCCCGCGCATCAGGTCTTTGAGCGCGCGGTATTTCGCGCTGCCGGGCGCGGGCACGCGAAACCATTTGGGCAATCGCGGGCGGCGCGGCGCGGCGTGGATGTCCATCAACCCGCGCATGGCAGCCTCCGTCCGAAAAGCGTTCGCAAAGTCGTCCGCGTGATTTCGACCTGCGCGAGCGCGTGATCGGCAATGCCCTCGCGGGGGAAGACGACCGTCTTGAAGCCATCGGATTTGCCCGCGGCCAATCCCTCGCCCTTGCGCGCATCTCCTTGCACCAACACCTCGAGGGCGCGCCCGACATACGTCGCGTTGATTTCTTCGGAAATGCGGTTTTGCTGGGCGATCACGGTTTCGAGGCGTTCCACCTTTTCCGGTTCTGAAACCGTGTCCGGCATCTCGCGGAACGCGACCGTGCCTTTGCGCGCGGAGTACTTGAACATAAACGCGGAATCGTAGCGCACCTGCGCCATCAGCGACAAGGTGGCTTCAAAATCGCTTTGCGTTTCCCCGGGAAAACCGGCGATGATATCCGTGCTCAAACACACCTCCGGCATCGCGGCGCGCAAATCATCGACCAAGCCGAGATAGTCCTCGACCGTGTAGCTGCGCTGCATCGCTTTGAGCACGCGATCGGATCCGGACTGCACGGGCAAGTGGATGAACCGACAGATTTTCGGTTCGCGCGCCATGGTCTCGATGAATTTTTGGGAGAAATCGCTCGGATGAGGCGACGTAAAGCGGATGCGATAAATGCCATCTACGCGCGCGACCCTCGCGAGCAAATCGGCAAAATCGCACGCGCCATCGCGGTAGGAATTGACGGTTTGGCCCAATAAGGTGACTTCTCGAAACCCCGCATCGGCCGCGGCCTGCGCCTGCCTGACGATTTCGCTCGCCGGCACGCTGCGCTCTCGGCCGCGCACGTAGGGCACGATGCAAAACGTGCAAAACTTGTCGCACCCGCGCATGATGGTGATGTACGCATTGCTGCCCGCTTTGCGGAGGGGATCGAGACCCGCGTAGGATTCGCCGCGATCCAAGCGCACGTCCAACGCCGCGTCGCCGCGCGCTTCGGCGATGAGTTCGGGCAAGTTGCGGTACGAATCCGGGCCGACGACCAGATCGACATACGGCGCGTCTTTCATCAGGGATTCGGAAACGTGCTTGGCCATACACCCGGACACGCCCATAATCAGGTCGGGCCGCCGATACTTGAGCGCGCGCAACTGCCCCAACCGGCCCCGCACGCGCTCCTCGGCGTGTTCGCGGATCGCGCAGGTATTGAGCACGATGACATCGGCATCCTCGGGCCGCTGTGCAGACGCATAACCCGCGTCCTGCAAAATGCCCAGCATCAGTTCCGTGTCCGAGACGTTCATCTGGCAACCGTAGGTTTCGATGAAAACCCGCTGCCCCTGCACCGGGGCGACGGGGATCTCGGGTTGTACACCTTTAATATCGAGCAACGCGCTCACGTTCATTTCCTCGCTGATTTATGGCCTCGAGAGCCAACCGTATTTCTTCGACGACTTCGACCTCGCGTTCACGACACAATGCCTCGTCCAACGCTTGCCGGGCGCGGTCCCCGCCGATTTTGCCCAAGGCCCATGCCGCGTGTTGGCGCACGAGCGGCTCGTCGTCTTTGAGGGCATCGGACAGCGCGGGCACCTCTGTTTTTCCACCCACATTGCCCAAGGCGATGGCGGCATTTCGCAACAAGCCGCGTCGCTTGGCGCGTTTGATCGGGCTGTTTTTGAACCGCTTGGAAAATGCCGCCTGATCCAGGTGTAGCAATTCCACGAGGTCGGGCGCGTTCAACCCCGGGCGCGCTTGAAACGCCTCTTCGGAAGTCGGCTCTGCGTGCTTGCGATTCCACGGGCACACGTCTTGACAGATGTCGCAACCAAAGACCCAGTTGCCCAGATCGGATCGCAACGCTCGCGGCACCGCGCCTTTCAATTCGATGGTCAAATAGGAAATACACCGCCGCGAATCCACTGCGTAGGGTTCTACGATCGCGTCTGTGGGACACGCATCCAAACACCGCGTACAAGTGCCGCAGTGATCCAACTGCGGTCGATCGACTTCGAGGTCGAGATTTAAGATAATCTCACCCAAAAAAAACCACGATCCTCGGCCTTTGTCGATCAAGCAAGTGTGTTTGCCGAACCAACCCACCCCGGCGCGCTCGGCAAAATCGCGCTCCAAAACAGGGCCGGTATCCACATAGACCCGGCCTTCGGCAGACGGCTCGATGCGCTGAATTTCGGACAGCAATTCAAATAGCCGATCCCGCATCACGTCATGGTAATCATCGCCGCGGGCATAGCGCGCGATCTGCCCGGTGGGATGCCCGCCATTTTTGTGCCCATCGCTTTCGGGCAGATAATTCAGCCCCACGCAAAGTATGGATTTCGCACTCGGAAGAATGCGCCGCACGTCTGACCGCCGATCCAAGTTGCGCCCCAAGTACCCCATTTCACCCGCGTAGCCCATCGCCAACCACGATTGATAAAACGCCCAGTGTTGCGGGGGATCGACCGATGCAACGCCCACCGGGTCAAATCCCAAATCTCGCGCTATATTTTTTATTTTCTCGGTCATCACAGGCATCGGACTTTCCAAAGACTGATTTATCGCGACGGATGTGCGGTTTTAGGCGATCTCGCCCCAAGACTTCCTTCAGTTCCTCGATCTGATAAGCCGATGTGACCAGCGTGCAATCTCCGCGTTTGACAGCATCCAGCAAACGGTCGGGCGGCCCTCCTCGCGTGATCAGCGCGCTTTGGTGTCAAGGACGATTCGCACGGGCATCGGCTACGGCTTCATCGGCGAGAGACTGGGCTTCCTCAGCCGAAAGGTGTTTGTTCCGATCCCAGATCGTTTCGGCAGTCTCCCAGAAGATCACTTGGCGAACCGCGCGATCCACAAAATGGGACAGGTCGCCTTTCTCGCCGTCATTCCGAGCCAGATAGCTCCGAACCTTGCGGTCAGTGTCTTCTGATATGGCGATGTTCCACTGGGTCATAAAACAGCCCCTATTTATCGTTGAAACGAGTTTGGAGGCCTAACCGCCAGAAGGCCCGGGCTACGACACGGCCTTCCCAAAATGATTGGCAAAGATCAGAAAATCGGCAAATCCAATCGCGCCATCGCCATCCAAATCGAACCGCGCATCGTACCCCTCGTCGGCCTGGCTTAATCCAAACTGCGCGACGAACAGCAGGAAATCGGGAAAACCAACTGCGCCATCGCGGTCAAAGTCGGGCGTTGCCACGGATTCTACCATAAAGGTGATAGGTTGCTCAATCCCCACAACCGTGACCGCAACGCTGTTCGTCCCCAAATCGCGCCCAAGTGTCAATATAGTTGACGCTCGGCCACTTGAATTGGTCAGCACCTCTTCGACACTGAGAGACCCCTCGCCCGCTGTGATTGCAAAGGTGACCGAAACGCCTACAATCGCTTCTCCGTTCTGATCTTGTACTTCAACGACCAAAGGCGTCGTCAACGCATCACCGGGCACGCCTTCCTGATCATCGCCCGAGATTTTCACCAGCGTCGTCGGTTTGTCAAACGCGATCGCAACGCCTCGGTCTTGAAGCGCGGGAATGTGTTCGGTGATGGATGCGGCATTCAGCGGATTATCCGCGAGATTCAACTCGGTCAGGTTGGTTGCGAACTCAAGCCCGGTCAAGTCTTGAATGTTGCGGTTGCGCGCGTCAAGGGTGGTCAAACCTGCCATATCCGTCACAGTGATGGGTGCAAACCGCGACTTGCCCAGCGCGTCCCGAATGACAGCACGCAGGTTGGCATCGAGAATAATGACCAAAGGCGTGAGATACGGCGACATATCCCATAGCAGAGCCGTTTCATCAGAAGACCCGGATACGAGCGTTGTGCCATCGGGTGAGAACGCAACAAACTGAACATAACCTGTATGCCCTTCAAGTGTGATAACCTCGCGCTCCATTTCTACATCCCACAACTGGACCGTGTTATTATTTTGTCCGAAGGCGAACAGTGTTCCATCGGGTGAAATTGCAACTGATGAGACGCCCGATGTACGCCCCGTCAGACGGCCGATGTTTTGTCTTGTCGCTATATCCCACAGATAGACACCATGCCCTGACACTACCGCTAAGGTTTTCCCATCGGGCAAAAATGCAATAGACTCCACCGAATTTGTATGCCCTTCAAGAATAGCGATATTTGTTCGCGTCAACACATCCCATAATCTGATTGTCGTATCCCATGATCCGGAAGCGAGTATTGTACCATCCGGGGAATACGCGACAGAGATGACACTAGCCGTATGTCCCGTAAGTGTGGCAGTATTTGTTCTTGTCGATACGTCCCATAGTTTGATCGTGTTATCTGCTCCGTCGGAAGCCAGCGTTGTACCATCCGGGGAATACGCAATAGAGTTGACCACACCGGCACCTTCAAGAGTAGCGATATTTGTTTGTGTTGCAATGTCCCACAACTTGATTGTGGTATCAAAAGCCCCCGATGCGAGCGTTGTCCCATCGGGGGCAAAGGCAATAGAGTTTTTCAACCAAATCGGGGGGCCGAATGTGACAATAGAGTGCGTCGCCACATCCCACAAGTTGATTGTGCCATCCCGTGCTACCACAGCTAAGGTCATTCCTTCGGGAGAATATGCCGCAGAAGCAACCCTATTCGTATGCTCAAGGGTAGCTGTATTTTTTTGGGTTTCCACATCCCACAGTTTGGTCCTGAAGGGGGATGTTCCAACAAGGGTCGCTCCATCCGATGAGAATGCCACAGAAAGGGCGAGAAACCTATTTAGGGTGGCGATATTTGTCAGGGTCTCTATATCCCACAACTTGACCGTCGCATCCCATGCCCCAGATGCAAGCGTTGTGCCATCGGGCGAAAAGGCAACGGAACGGACCAATTCCCTATGTCCTTCAAGGGTGGCGATATTTGTTCGCGTCGCAACGTCCCACAGCTTGATCGCAAAATCATGAGATCCGGAAGCGAGCGTTGTGCCATCGGGCGAAAAGGCTACAGAAAGGATCCGACTCTTATGCCCTTCAAGGGTGGCGGTATTTGTCAGGGTCTCTATATCCCACAACTTGACCGTCGTATCCCATGCCCCAGATGCAAGCGTTGTACCATCCGGGGAATACGCAATAGAGCTCACACCGGCATGACCTTCAAGAGTAGCGACATTTGTTTCTGTTGCAATGTCCCACAACTTGATCGTGTTATCAGAAGCCCCGGAAGCGAGCGTTGTGCCATCGGGCGAAAACGCAACGGACTGGACAGCGCCAGCATGCCCGGTGAGTAGGGCGCGTTCACGGGCTGTCGCCACATCGTAGAGCCAAACGCCAATGGCACTTGCCACGGCGACGATTTGACCATCCGGCGAAAACGCGATGCCTCTATCGAGTTCACTAATGCGGCCTGTCCCCCAGCGAGTGAGTGCTCCATCGGGTAAATGCCACGTCTGATAATTGCCCCCCGCAATCGGCGGCATAGGGATGCCGATTCCCACGACGTTAAAAGTCGTCTTAATTCCAGAAACAGATGCCTCAACAATATTGGTGCCCGGATTTGGACCAAGCGTGAGCGTACTCTGTGCCCTGCCATTGGCATCGGTTGTCGTGCCCGCAGTGGTGAATCGTCCGCTGAGTTTTCCATCGCCTGCGGTGACAGTAAACGCAACCTGAGCATCTGGTAAGAGATTACCGTATTGATCTCGCACTTCAACAACATAAGGGTTCGTCAGTGCTTCACCGGGCACCCCTTGCTGGTTATCCCCTGAAATTTTTACAAGTGTCCAAGGACGGGGCAATATCCACTCGGATGTATCCCATAGTTTGACTGTGCCATCCTCTGCCCCGGAAGCGAGTAGCCTTCCATTAGGCGAAAACGCGACAGAACGGACAGACATATCCCCTTCAAATGTGGCGATATTACGCTTCGCCATTATGTCCCACAGCTTGATCGTAAAATCATGAGATCCGGAAGCGAGCGTTGTACCATCGGGCGAAAACGCAACAGAAAAGACTGCATTGGTATGCCCCTCAAGTGTGGCGATCTCTGTTCGCGTTGCCACATCCCACAACTTAATTAATCTTGACTCTGAACCTGGACCTGAAGCTAATGTCGTTCCATCAGGCGAAAAGGCAACTGAATAGATATCATCCCCCTGCGCCTCAAGCGTGGCGATATTTGTTCGCGTTGCCACATCCCATAGCTTGACCGTGTTATCAAAAGACCCAGATGCGAGCGTTGTGCCATCGGGCGAAAAGGCTACAGACTTGACCCAATCCGTATGCCCTTCAAGCGTGGCGATATTTGTTCGCGTTGCCACATCCCATAGCTTGACCGTGTTATCAAAAGACCCAGACGCGAGCATTGTCCCATCGGGTGAAAACGCAACACAAAAAGACTCATAACTATTAGGACTAAATGTGGCGATGCTACGCCTCGTCATCATATCGTACAGATTGACCCGGCCTCCGGTAGCGAGCATTGTCCCATCGGAAGCGAACGCAATAGCATTGACTGCCCCGAGACGCCCCCCCCTGGCGGTATTTGTAAGGGTGGCGATATTTGATCGTGTCGCAATATCCCACAGCTTGATCGTTTTATCCTCAGCCCCTGAAGCGAGTGTCATTCCATCGGGGGAAAAGGCAACAGAATTAACCCACTTCGAATGTCCTTCAAGGGTGGCGAGATGTTGTGGCATAATTTCCCAGAGCTTAAAAGCCCTCATATCTACATTTCCGCGCTTATCTACTACCTGGACGAAAATGTGATGCGTGGTGGGATAGGAAAGACTTGTACCGCCACCAGATGGAATAACACCATCATAATCGAATTGAATGATAGCATCTCGTTCGCCATTCAACCCTCGGCACGCCTTCACTTCAAGAAATCCGGGTGCAGGGTGTGGTGATCTTGTTTTAACGAGTAGGATTGCTTGATGAAGTCCATCTGGATCGCTGTCTCTGAGTTGGATAGAAACGCTTGTTGACCCTGCCGGATATTCAGGTGACGAGATGAATTCAACAGTTGTTGGCGGTGTATTTTCATTTGGTATATCGGGATTGAAGTAGGGATGCACGGATAAAAATTCAGCATGGCACGAAGATAATCGATCCTGTCCTGGACCATACGACATGATGTAAGCTCCATCCCTGAAATCATGCTCCAATCCAAAGGCGTGTCCAAGTTCATGGGCGGCAGTTGTCCAGTCAAATCCGCCAGGAAACAACGCAATACCTCTATTTTTATTATTCCCACCATCGGCCACACCTTGGGCACGTCGGCCACCAGTACCAATTGCATCTATAGTATTGTCAATGACGATGAAGTAAACATTGTTCGCCGAGAAGAGATCAAACACCTGTCTAACATCGGCAATCACAGTACCAAACGTACCGTCAAGATAGTGGCTATCGGGATGTTGCCCATCCATGCGGTGAACCAACGGTTCGCCTTGGGCATCGGTTTCAAAGCGGAAGGTCATGTCCCCATGTCCGTGTGCCCGCATCTGATCGCGGTAAAAGGTCTGAATGTGGCGGATCTCATCTTTCATTTTTTGAACGATCTCGGCGCGATGCGGCCGGTCATTGGGCAAGAAGTAGATCATCCGCACGGTGCGCGGTTCGCCCACGTTTAGATTCAACGCATGCTTGCTCGCGGCGTAGAGGCTATCGCGTGCTCGCATGTCTTCCCAGTCGAGGGGCAAGCAGAAATGCCCGTCGTGTTCTGCGGATGGCGGCGATGCCTGCCCGATAGACGCGAGACAGAGCAACGCGAAAACGCACGTGGTCAGTTTGATGGGGAGGGTGACACAATTCATGATTGTCCTCCTCGTTGCGAGGACAGGCACGGGGGCCTGTCCCTACGAGTGATTGACAAAGGGCAGGACGCAACAACGCCCTGCCCCGCGGTTGTCAGGTCTGATTAGCGAGTGCCGCGCGAACCGCATCCACCGCCAAATCGGCGGCGTGTTTCCGCGTGGGAGGCAAGCCGCCGAGCGCGGCTTCGATATCGGCACGCGAGATTTTGCGGGCCTCATCGGGCGTTTTGCCCCTCATCCATTCCGTCAGCACGGACCCGGAAGCGATGGTCGCCGCGCATCCCTGCGCTTGAAAAACCGCTCGATCGATGATGCCATTTTTCAACGCGAGGTGCAGGGACAGGGTGGTGCCCGAAGCGGGATTTTCCGCATACCCTACCGCATCCGGGGTTTGCAACGCGCCGACATTTCTGGGATGTTCGAAGTGATCCCGCAAAATTGGGGAATAAGCGTCGGACATGGGATTACGCGCTGGCTGGGGCTGGGCGATTGCGGCGGCGCGCATGGCGTTTTCGGGGCTTTGGCTTGCGCCTGCCGGGGCGCCCGGCCAAGTTCGAGGTGACGATTTGCCGAATCACCGTGATTTGAACCTCGCCCGGATAGGTCATTTCCTCGCGCACGCGCTCGGCGATTTCATAGGACAGGTCTTTGGCGCGTTCGTCGCTCACATGCGTGGCGTTGACCAACACGCGCACTTCGCGGCCCGCATTGATGGCATAGGCGTCTCGCACCCCGTCGAAAGATCGCGCGATTTCCTCCAAGCCGCGCATCCGCTTGATATACGCTTCCGGGTCGTCTCGCCGCGCGCCGGGCCGGGAGGACGAAATCGCGTCTGCGGCTTTGACCAAAAACGAAATCGGGGTCTCGGCTTCGGCCTCGCCGTGGTGATAAAAAATGCCGTTGATCACCTCGGGGCCTTCGCCGTACTTACCGGCCAGATGCGCGCCGATATCGGTGTGCTTGCCCTCGAGTTCCTGATCCACGGCTTTGCCGATGTCGTGCAACAGCCCACAGCGGCGGGCGAGTTTTTCGTCCATGTTCAATTCCGCTGCCATCGCGCCGGCCAGAAACGCCACTTCCTTGGAATGCCCGAGCACGTTTTGCCCAAAGCTCGTGCGGTATTTGAGTTTGCCGACCAGTTTGACCAGTTCGGGATGCAATTCGTCGATGCCCAAGTCGCGCACGGCCCGATGGCCTTCTTCGGCGATGATCGAATGCACCTTTTTTTCGCAACTGGCGACCACGGTTTCAACGCGGCTCGGGTTGATGCGGCCCTCGCGCACCAGTTGCTCCATCGCCAGACGCGCCACATCGCGCTTGACCGGATCAAAGCTGGACAACACGACCGCCTCGGGCGTGTCGTTGACGATCACTTTCACGCCCGTCGCGGCTTCAAACGCGATGATATTGCGCCCCTCTTTGCCGACGATCCACCCCTTGATGTTGTCGTTGGGCAAGGTGACGACCGAGATGGACGACTGCACGGTTTGATCGGTGGAACAGCGCTCGATGGCCTGCGCCAAAATTTTCTTGGCCTCGCGGTTGGCCCGTTCGCGGGCGTGTTCGATCATTTCCCGGCCGAGATTGATGGAGGTCTGCCGCAGCGAATTGCGAATGTCTTCAAGCAACATCTCGCGGGCGCGTTCGACATTCATGCCGGAAATGCGCTCTAATTGCGCCCGTTGTTGATCGATCAAATCGGCCAATTCCAATTCTCGCTTCTCCAAGCGGACGGTTTTTTGCGCGTGCTCCTTTTCTCGTAAGGTCAGGGTTTTTTCGCGCTGGCTTGCGATTTCGGCCCGTTTTGCAAGGCTGGTTTCCCTTTCGTGCAATTCGTCATTTTGCCGTTCAAACTCGCGCCGCTTTTGATCAAAAGCCTTTTCGAGTTCCGCCTTTTCGTCGTACCACTTGTTTTTGGTTTCCAAAAAAGCGGTCTTGCGATTTCGATCTTCTTTTTCCGCGGTCTTGATCGCGTGCTTTTCAGCCCGTTCCTCAATTTCGCGCACTTTTCGCGCTCTGATCCGGGTGCCCAAAAGCCACCCGATTCCAAACAGGGCAATGGCAACCGCCAAAAAGATGCCGTAAGTTGCCATTGGAGCTCCCAACAATGCGGTATCCATTGGAGCCTCCTTTCAAAATTCAAATCCAATTTTCGGTCCGCAGCGCGGATGTGTTCAAAGGGCCATGCCGAGAGGTCCCAGAAAAATTTCCGAACGACCCGCGCCGAGAAAAAAATAAAAGCGATAGACATCATAGGGTTTGTGTCCTTTAGGGACGCATTTAAGCCCAAAAGAGAGGGACCGCAATACGACCCCTCCCTTCTGAATTTTCGACAAAACGATGTTCAAACGCTGAAAGATTCTCCACAACCACACTGATTTTTGGCATTGGGGTTGTTGAACCGGAACCCCGTGCCCATCAGGCCATCGTCGTAATCGAGTTCGGTGCCCGTCAAAAAAAGCGCGCTTTTCATATCGACAAAGACCCGAACGCCGTGGGCTTCGACGACGCTGTCGTCCTCGCGGACCGCCTCGTCGAAGTCGAGTTGATATTGCAGGCCAGAACACCCGCCGCCGATCACTTTCAGGCGCAAGCCGTGCGCGCCGGGGCGGCCTTCGCGGAGCATGAGTTCTCTGATTTTGCCCGCAGCGTTTTCCGTGACGCGAACCATAACTCCTCCTAACCCAGTTCTGATAGACGCGCTTTGATCGCGTCAAAATCCGGCAACACAGTCGGGTCGTCAGACACGGATGCAAAGCGCACGATGCCGGCTTTGTCGACGACAAAAGCCGAACGCTTTGCCACGCCGCGAAATCCGATCAAGTCTTCGAATTGCGCCCCATAAGCCGCGCTGACCTCTTTGTTGAAATCGCTGAGCAAGGGAATGGCGATGTCGTTTTCCCTGGCCCAGGCTTCTTGGGCAAAGGGGCTATCCACGCTGATGCCCAACACCTGCGCGTCGAGCGCGTCGTAATCGACCAACCCGCCGCTGACCGAACACATCTCTTCGGTGCAAACGCCGGTATAAGCCAGCGGGAAAAACAAGATCACGACATTCTTCTGCCCCTCGTAATCGCTCAGGGAGATGTCTTTCATGTCGTCGCCGGACTTCGATTTCAGCGTAAAGTCGGGCGCGCGATCACCTACGGTAATGCCCATTGTTCGCTTCCTTTTGAAAAACTCACCGCGCAGCTTCGTAGCGGCGATTCACTTCGTCCCAGTCGATCGTATTCGTCCACGCTTCGATGTAATCCGGGCGCAGGTTTTGGTACTTGAGATAATAGGCGTGTTCCCACACATCGAGGCCGAGGATGGGCGTGCCATCGCCGGTCATGAGCGGATTGTCCTGATTGGCCGTGCTCAAAATGTCGAGCGCGCCGTCCTTGACCACGCACCATGCCCATCCGCTGCCAAAGCGCGTTGTCGCGGCGGTCACAAATTTTTCCTTCGCGGCTTCCAAGCTGCCAAAAGACGACGCAATGGCTTCGGCAACAGCGCCCGTGGGGCCGCCCCCGCCATTGGGACTCATGATGGTCCAGAACAAGCTGTGGTTGGCGTGGCCGCCGCCGTTGTTTTGAACGGCAGTGCGGATGTCTGCGGGCACGCTGTCCAAATTGCCGATCAGGCTTTCGATGGGCTGATTGGCCAACTCGTCATGCCCTTCGAGCGCGGCGTTGAGGTTGGTCACGTACGCGTTGTGGTGCTTGGAGTGGTGAATCTCCATCGTGCGCGCATCAATGTGCGGCTCGAGCGCGTCGTAAGCATAAGGCAGGTCGGGCAGTTGATATGCCATGTCGAAACTCCTTCGTTTGGAATGAACGGAAACTCCTTCGCCGATTGGACGGAAAATATAATGAACTCCCCTATGGGCGTCAAGTCCTTATACGAGCCGAGTATTTGGTATAATACAAATAGTTACAACAATTTGATTGTGCGTAAAAAAATCATTTGACGCGAATCGGTGCGTTGTCTATTAAGCGCGCCTCGCCAAAGCGCACGGCCACGGCCAGCAAAACGGAATTTTCGAGTACCTCCACGGGCGCGAGGCTTTCCGCATCCACGGCTTCGATGTAGTCGATTTTCGCATGGCACAGCGGCGCGATCACGTCGCGCATCGCGGCGACGACTCGACACGCGCGCCGTTCGCCCCGTGCGATCATTTTTTTTCCGATCATCAACGCGTGGTAAAGCGATGGGGCTTCCATCCGTTCATCGGGCGTCAGATAGGCATTGCGCGAGCTCATCGCCAAGCCATCGGCTTCGCGCACCGTGGGGGCTATCGCTATCTCCACATCCAAATCGAGATCGCGCACCATCTTTTGAATCACGAGGGTCTGTTGCGCGTCTTTTTGTCCAAACACAGCCACATGGGGTTTGACCGCGGCAAACAACTTGGCGACGATTGTGGTCACGCCGCCAAAATGCCCGGGCCGATGCGCGCCGCACAGCCCTTGGGTCAGCCGCGCCACTTCGACCGTTGTCGCAAAATCCTCAGGATAGATTTCTGCGACCTCGGGCAAATACACCAGATGCACGCCGCACTGGCCGAGCCGTTCCAAATCGCGCGCCAAATCCCTGGGGTAAGCGGCGAAATCCTCGGCCGGGCCAAATTGCAATGGGTTGACGAAAATGCTCACCACCACGCGATCCGCCTCTCGGCGCGCCCGGCGCACAAGGCTGAGATGCCCTTCGTGCAAATACCCCATCGTGGGAACGAGCGCGATGCGATGCCCGGCCCGCCGCATCTGATCGGCTGCGCGGTGCATGGCGCGAACCGCTTTTACGATTTTGACGGTCATCACACATCCTCGGCGCGCAAACGAAATCGGCGCAGTTCCGCGCTTTTGATCTTAAACCGGTGTTTGTCTTGCGGAAAGTGGCGATTTTTGACGTCTTGGACGTAGGCCGCAAATGCCTCTTGCATCGCGCCTTCGATATCCGCGTAGGCTTTGACAAACCGATAGCGGCTCCGATGTACGCCTAGCATATCGTGTGCGACGAGCACCTGCCCATCGCAGACGCGGCCCGCGCCAATGCCAATGGTCGGAATGGGCACGCGGTCGGTGACGACTTCGGCGATGCGCTCGGGCACGCATTCCAAAACCACGGCCAGCGCGCCGGCAACCGCCAATGCGGCGGCGTCTTTGAGGACGTCGAGCGCGTCTTCAGCACAGTCGCCAAACACGGGACGCTTGCCCGTGCGCGTTTGCGGCGTGTACCCCACATGCCCGACCACGGGAATGCCCTCGGCGACGAGGGCGCGGACTTGGTCTATCACATTGCGCCCGCCTTCGAGTTTCACCACTTCTGCGCCTGCCAAAACCAGTTGCCGCGCATTTTTGACCGCTTGTGCGGGCGTTTCATAAGACCGGTAGGGCAAATCCGCCATCAACAGCGCGTCGACAACCCCGCGCCTGACCGCGCGCGTATGGTGGCGCATGTCGTCCATCGTTACCCGCTGTGGACTTTCGTAGCCCAACACATTGACGCCCACGGAATCGCCCACAAAAATGACATCGACCCCCGCGCCATCCTGAAAAACGGCCGTGGGATGATCGTAACACGTCAACACCGCAATGGGTTCGCCTCGCTGTTTCATCAGGCCGAGGGTTTCTATTTTTATCCGCGCTCCCATACGCAATCCCATCTCGTATCTTCAAACGGACACGGGTTGCGGGACCTTTCGCAGTCCCATCTCATTTCTCGGCCTCCACCCGCGCTGGCCGATAATACCGCGTGCCCGCAGGCGGCGATTTGATTTGCGCCAATAAACCCTCTAAATCGCGCGGGCGGTTTTCAAAATCGATCTCCGACACATTGACGGCGAGCAAGGGCGTTGTCGAATAGTGAAAGAAAAAATGGTTGTACGCCTCCAATACCCGCGCCATGTAATTTTCGGTTATCGCGCTTTCATACCCGCGCCCATGGCTTTTGATGCCCCGCATCAGATGATCGATTGTCGTCTGCAAATAAATGACCAGATCCGGCTGGGGAATTTTTTCGCTCAGGGTTTCGGCCAAGCGTTCGTACAACGAAAACTCCGCGTCCCCGAGCGTGAGATTGGCGTAGATGCGATCCCGTTCAAAGATGTAATTGCTGACCACCGCCTCTTGAAATAAATCCATCTGATGCAATTCTTGCTGTTGCCGATACCGGCTCAACATAAAAAAGACCTGCGTCTGAAAGCCGTATCGCTCTGGGGCTTCGTAAAACAAGGGCAAAAAGGGATTTTCCTCGGGTTCTTCGAGCACCAAGCGGGCATTGAGATGCTGCCCCAAGACCCGGGCAAACCGCCTCTTGCCCACCCCGGTCACCCCTTCGACAACGATATATCGCACGGAAAACTCCTTACTCTGTAAATCAAATAATTATAAATTTCAATTTTTCAAGAGCGTGACGGTCGCGATGCCGTACATCAAAGAAGCCATCCCAACCCGTGCCATCCCGAAAGCTCATCAAACAAAGCCATCAGGCACAGCGCGCAAGTCCGTCTCGCAACCCACATCCATTTTGCAACCCACTTTGCAGGCCAACGCATGTCGTGCGATTACAAAAGCGATTTGCGCTGTGCCTAGCCCCTCGGCGTTTGAGAGCGGCATTTTTTGCCTACTTTTTTTTGCTGTTGAAAAAAAGTAGGTCGCCGAAGGCATCGAAGGCAACAAACGATGTTTTAGGACCAAAGTTTTAGAAAAGCGAGTCCTACAGGAGTTGATTTGTGCCTATCAAAATTTGGTATAATTTAATTTACAGAGTATTTAGTTTAGCCCCGCTTCTCTCCGTGCATTGTGGAGTGCTTTGAAACAGCGTTCCGCCACGGGCCAGGGATCGTAGTCGGGCAATTTCCAGATTTGGGCCGTGACTTCCACGGTGATGGGAACGGCGATGCCCGCGGCCGCGACGGCTTTGAAATAGGCTATGAGATCCAAGTTGCCCTCGCCGGGGAGTTGATAGCGCACCGCGCCATCGGCGCGATACCCGTCTTTGATGTGGGTCGAGACCGCGTAGGGCGCGCACAGGTCGACGCTCGTTTGCAGGTCGAAATGATCCACGTAAAAGTGGCTGATGTCAAAATTGACTTTGACATTGTCGTGATCGGTTTGTCGCATGAGCCAATCGACTTTGTGGGGCGTGTCGAGCGGGTGGCCCGCGTGGGGTTCGACAGCGAGGATGACATCGTGACCCGCGGCGCGATCTCCGAGTTCTACGAGCATCTCGCAATAGGCGTGTTTGACCGCGCCCCACGCGCCGGTCAGGCCGCCCAATGTGCTGACGAGGATGCCGGGCGCATCGCCGTGCGCGAGGTCATGGGCGAAGCGACACGCCGCGTCAAATTTTTCGAGCACCGCGGGACGCGCATCGCCCTGCGTGCAGATCGGCAACAGAGCCATCGTGACCGGCGATTCAAAGCCCAAATCCGCGATGGTCTCGGCGAGGGCCTCGCGGGCGCCCGCGTGGAGTTTGTGCGGCGCGGTGGGCCAATCGTCGCCCGCGTTGATCTCCACGGCTTCGTAGCCGATGTCGCGCAAACGCGGCAGGGCGTCAAAAATGTCTTCCGTCTGCATGCCGTACGTGCCGTATCCGATTTTCACAACGCGCCTCCTCCGTCGATGTCGCGCAAGCCATCCCACTGTGTCCACAGGTCAAAGGGCAAGTCGAACATGATGTCGCGCAAGTTGGTAAAGGTAAAGCGATTGACCAAGGCCATGCGGATGTTTTGCCGGCAATTCATGCTCGCCGTGTGCAACATGTAGTGGTGCCAAAAGCAGACGGTTCCCGCAGGGGCCGCGTGTTCGTAACGCGCGGACGGGGGGAGGTAGTCCGGGGCTTTGAGGCCGCTCAAATTGGTGAGCGCGTGACGCTGGAAGTACCCGGCGACTTTGAGGTGCGATCCCGCCCATGTGGTGAAGCCGCCGCCGCGGGGCAACACGTCGCTGATGTTGATGGTCACGGCGATGGTAAAGGTGTCGGCCACGCCATCGATGAGATACCCGTCGAGGTGCCCCCGCGGCGGGCGCCAGTCGTCGCGCCCCGTGGGGTAGATCATTTTGCACAGGGCATTGCCGGGCGGGCGCAGACGATCTTTGCCCGCGAGTTCTTCGGCCATGTCGTAGAGCGGCGTGTGCGTGGTCATAGCGGCGATTGCAGGATGGTCGCTGCACGGCAGGTTGCCGGTTGGCCCCGCGTCGATCCAGGTTTGGGGATCGTCGCGATCCGCATCGATGTGTTCCCAAACGGCGTCCCGGGCATTTTCGATCCGCGCAGGCGCGATCAGGTCGGGTTTGACGACATAGCCATTTTGTTTGAAAAAGGCTTTTTCTTCGTTGGAAAAATGCGTCATGGTCATTCCTCCTGTGACAACTGTTGATGACAGGCATTTGTCATGCTGACCCACAGCCCGTCAGACGGAGCGGAGAATCGCGCCTCTGTATCAACACGGGTCAAAGATGCTTCGGCGGCATGGTCGGGTTTTGATAGCAAAAGATTCGTTTGGGCCGAGGGGATGGGTGGACCGACAACGGATACTAACGCGATTTTGCGCGAGACACAACCGCATTTCCGATCAGTCGATTTCCAATCGGTTGTCTGCGGGGGGATCGCCCAAATCGGGAATCTCGAGCAATTCCCCGCCTTTGAGCGCGGATTGGTGGGCGATGAGGCCCGGAATCATGTACCGGGCGGCCTCGTAAATATTGTTCGGCGGCGTTTTGTCCAAGACGCAGGCGCGAACGAAGTCATCTACGAGAAATTGGTGGGATCCGCTGTGGCCGTTGGGCAACCCTTTGAATGCGTCTGGCAAGCGGTGAACCGGATGCACAGGGGCGACGCTGTGATGCGTGCCATCGTCCGCGCCGACTTGGTCCATCTCGCCTTTGACGCGCGTTGCGGGTTGGCGGCAGGTGAGTTGGGCGTCGAGAGATTCGCGTTGCGAGCTGTCTTTGGTCAGCCAGACCGCGCCGGCCGCATTGTGTTCAAAGCTGCCCTGCGTGCCGAACATGGTCATCCGCACCGCGCCCGGATGGCCGATGCGGCGAAATTCATTGATGCGCGCCGTGCTGCCATCTGAAAGTTTGAACAGGGCCGATTCATTGCTGAAGGGATTGCGCCACTGGTTCGATGCGTAAATTTTGTCTTCGTGGTGATCCACAACGCCGAAACAGGAGACATGGGTCATGCGCGCGCCTGTGACAGAGAGAATTTGACTGGTCGAGTGCGTGGGGTAAAACATGGGCGGCGCGCCAGCGGTCTCGCGCCAGTTTTCTCCCCCGCGCCATTTGGCGACCGCGTACAGGCCGTGATCCCAGTCGTGGTAATATTCGGCTTCGGCATAGACCATATCGCCAAATGCGCGCTCGCGGAATCGCCGCCGGCAGTAAATGACGCCCGGATAGTAAGAGCTGGTTTCGCCGAGCATGTAGATGCGCCCGGTTTCGCGGACCGCGCGGGCAATGGCGCGCAGTTCGCCGAGGGATAGGCCGGGGGGCACGGCGGAATAAACGTGTTTGTTTGCGCGGAGTGCTCGCTCGGCCTGTGGCCCGTGTAGCCAATTTTGCGTGAAGAGCGCGATGGCGTCGATGTCCATGCCGCACAGGTCATCGAGCGATGGCGACGTCTGTGAAATGCCGTGTTTTTCCGCATTGGCGCGGCGTTTTTCCGCGTCGAGGTCGCACAGGATCACCTGATCGACCCCAGGGTGGACGTTGAAAAGCGGGATGAAATGCTGTGCAAATGCCCCCAATCCCGCGATGCCGAGACGAATGCCCATCGGAACTCCCCGCCATTAGACTCGTTGTTTTGACGCCCGCCGCGCGACGTGCTGATCGTACATCGCCCGTTGTTGCGCGCATTTCCACGCATGAAAGTCGGCGGTCTCTCGGTTGGGCTCGATGACTTCGCCCGCGTGGCACATCGCGCGCATCGCCTCCGGAATCGACGAAAACGCCCCCGCGGCGACCGCGCCTAAAATCGCCGCGCCGAGCAACACGGCTTCGGGCTCTTTGGGCAAGTGGATGGGCCGTTGCGTTGCGTCGGCGTGTTCCCGAATCCACAGCGCGTTTTTCGTGCCGCCCCCGCAGGCGTTGATTTGCGCGATGGCATAGCCCTGTTTTTCCATCGCGTCGATGATATGGCGCGTGCCATAAGCCACCGCTTGGATGGTCGCGTGATAAATTCGCGCCAGCGCATCGTAGGACATGTCCAGCGTCAACCCATCCATCACCCCGCGCGCATGGGGATCGGCCATGGGCGAGCGGTTGCCGTGGTGATCGGGCGAGATGTGCAGTCCCTCTGTCCAATCCGCCCGCACGCCTTTTTGGGCGATATACGCATTGAGCTCCGCGTACACCGCGTTGCGCTCTTTTCCCATGAGCACGTGCCAGTAGTGGTCTTCCTCCCGCACCGTGCCAAATCGCGCTATCGTGTGATCCAACAAAGCCCCGGTCGCGCTCTGCCCGCCTTCGCTGAGCCACATGCCCGGCAACATCGCGCCGAAATACGGCCCCCACACGCCGGGAATAAATCGCGCCTCGTTCGACACGGCCATGTGACATGACGACGTGCCGCCGATCAGCGCCAAAATCGGCTCGTCGACCCCAACGCCGATCCCGCCCGCATGCGCGTCGATGATGCCCACGCCCACGGCTGTTTTGGTCGTCAAGCCCAGCAGGGCCGCGGCCTCCGCGCACAGGGTCCCCGCGCATTCGCCCATCGGCGCGACGTCTTCCGTCACCTTGCCGCGGTCGAACAAATCGCCCAGGCCAATGGCGTCGAAAAACGCATCGTCCCAACGCGCCTCGTGCCCCAAGTAGGTCCACTTGCACACATTGGTACACAAACTCCGCAGGTCGATCCCCGTCGCCCGATAGACCATAAAATCCGCCAGATCGAAAAACTTGCCCGCCCGCTGCCAGGTCTCGGGTAGGTTTTCCTTGAGCCACAACAGCTTGGGCGGTTCTTGCTCGGGCGACATCGCGCCCCCGACATACCGCAACGCGTCGTACCCGCCCGCGTTGATCCGATTCGTTTGATCGATGGCGCGGTGGTCGCGCCACACGATCACATTGCGCTCGGCCCGACCCGTTTTCGACGCGGTCAGGGGTTGCCCGTCCGCGTCTAAAACCACGAGCGAACACGTCGCGTCAAAACTCAGGCCGATCGCCGCATCGGGCGAACACTTGGATTCGGCGAGGGCTTCGCGCACCACGCGCCCGGTCTCGGCCCAGATATTTTCGGAAGATTGCTCGTAAAAATCCGGCTCGGGATGAAATTCCAAAATGGGCGATGAGGCCGCGGCGAGCATTGTGCCATCCAACGCAAAGACACCCGCCCGCACACTGCCCGTGCCCACATCGACACCGATCACCACGCGATCTCGCATTTTACACCTCCCGTTATCCGTGCGTCCAGTCCCACCGCCCCGCGTGCCTGTCCCTACGCAACTCGTCTCTCACATCTCGCCTTTTGCGCCTTTTGCGCCTTTTGTGCCTTTTGTGCTTTTTGTGGCTTTTGCGCCTTTTGTGGCTTTTGCGCCTTTTGTGGCTTTCGTGCCTTTTGTGGCTAAACCCCCGAGAATGGGTCCGAGCACGCGCCACACGGTTTCCGCCACGACCCGATGGCCTTCGGCATTGGGATGGATGCGGTCGGGGAGATTCAGATCCGCAACGCCGCCCACGCCTTCGAGCAAAAAGGGAATGAGCGGGATGCGGTTTTTCTCTGCCAGCGTTGGAAACGCCGCGCGAAAGGCCGTCGTATAGGCTTCGCCCAAATTGGGCGGTGCTTCCATGCCCGCCAGGACGATGTGAACATCGGGATATTTTGCGCGGGCGCGGTCTATGATCCCCTGCAAGTTGCGTTGCATTTCGGAGGCGGGAATCCCGCGCAGGCCATCATTGCCGCCCAGTGCGAGCACCAGCACATCGATCTTTCGGCGCAGCAACCAGTCGACCCGCCGCAACCCGCCTGCGGATGTCTCGCCGCTCAGCCCGCCGTTGATCACCTCAAACGCCCAGCCCAGGGAATCGATCTTCGCCTGCACCAGCGCGGGAAAAGCCCGCGTTGCGTCCAAGCCATACCCCGCGGTCAAACTGTCGCCCAAAAACAGGATCGCCTCGTTCGCGTCTTCGGCATGCGCGGCGGCGGACGAGCAGAGCAAAATAACGCTGAGAAATCGGATCATGAATCGCTCCAACCGGGCAGGGGGCGGAGGGCCACGGGTTTGGCGCTCACCCGCTTGCCAAAGCCCTCGGCAAAGAGCACAAAATCGCTAAACCCCACGATGTCATTGCCATCGAGATCGTATTTGGACTCGAAACCCGGATCGCCCATGGCGAGGCCGAACTTGCTGATGAACAACAGAAAATCTTCGATGTCGATCGCGTTATCGCCATTGAAATCCAACTGCGCGACCCCGACACTCGCGCGGATGAGTTTCACTTGCACGGTCTTTCCGTCCTGACACGTAAACGCGATCTCGGTGCGCTCGGGGGCGGATTGCACCCTGGCAACGCGCGCCAAAGCAGGCGATCCGTCCAACCGCCACTGCCCGCGCAGGGTCAGCGTCACCGTGCGCGGCGTGGTCGATTGGTTGACGACGAGCGTATTGCTCTGCCGATGCGGCGTTTGAATGATCCAGTCCCATCCAAAATTGGGATCGGCGACCGATAGCAACAGGCCATCTTCGGTTTCGCGCGTCATCGCCAAAACCGGTATATCCACTTGGACGATCTCGCCCTGCGTCGGCCGCGCCGCCGCGCTGATCATCGCGTAGCCCGTCGTTTTCTTTTTCGGATAGTGTACGATATGCGCCTGGGCATCGCGTTGCAAAACGGCGTATTCGGGGACGGCGGCAAATTGGCGTACCCGCGCCTGCGGTTGTTGCACCAGCACCGCGTATTCATAGGTCTCATTCGTCGGCATTTGACCGTGGCCGATCCACGCCAGTTCAAACATCCCCGCCTCATTCTGCGCGCGCCGCACTTGGAGGCCATTGCCATTGGGGAGCACGTACCCATTGCCCGAGGAATCCATCAGCCAAACGCCTCGCCCGGCCGTGCCCGAAAAGCTGTAGGGCAGGGACAACACCCCTTCCCCGTCTATCACGGTGGCGCGGTTTGCCGGCATCGCGTTTTGGAACAACGTCGTCACGGTCTCGTGCGCGCCGTCGTTATTCGCAATGCCCGACCCCAAGCAGACGAGCACCTCGTCAAAACAAAACGCGGTCTTGATCCCCCTGAAACTCGCGTCGTGTTGCGTATCGTGCAACTTCAGTGCGAACACGCCGTCCTCGCCCTCCAGGTTCACCCCGCCCACAAATGTCTCATCCGAAAAATTGCGATCCCTATCCCAGTTGGCGAGCTCGGTTTCATTTAGGCGAATCGCCGTCGTGCCGGGCCACATGCTCCAATCCCACCCCGCTGCCACAATTCCACTCGCCGCGCGGCCCGCGGGATCGCCATTGGCGTAGATCAACATCGACCCGTAGCTCAAATAGCGACCGAACCGATTCAAATTGCCGTCCGATTCAAAATCCCAGACGTACTTGCTCCACCCTTTCATGCTCACCATCCACCCGTCGCGCCGATGGATGGACAGCGCGCCATAAGGCAGGGTCCAATGCCCAGAAGCGGCCTCGGGGGCATGGCCCTGTGCGGCGAAATCCGCCATCATCTGAATCGCGCCCGGCGAATCCAAATACATGATCCGCACGACGCCTCGGGGAAACAAATCGTCTTTGAGAAATGGCGATTCCGGTCGCCAAAGGTGCATAAACGCGCCGGCCAATTCGGCATCGACCGGATCGTAGCTCTTCGCCATATACATGTGCGCCGGCAACAGCCGGTTGGCGATGGTCGTGCTAAACGGAAAGCGCCCCCCAATCGCCGTGGAGATATCGTACGCGTTGGCGATCACCCGCGTGGTCAACACGGCGTTCTTCATGTTGTCGCGCTTGTCTGTGGCGACGGCAAACGGCGTGTCGTGCAACAAATACACCAGCAACGCGCCCATGTGAACCGCGTTTTGCCCGTAGGCATTGGCGTAGATGCCGCGGTGGTGAAAGCTGGTGTAATCCGGCTTGATGGTGTCCAGCCACCCCGGCGCGATGGACAGCGCGTTGTTGAGCCACCGGATGTAGTGTTGCATCATCGCCACTTTTTGGGGGGTATCGTCCATCAGCAGAATCCGCAACAGGCGAAACAGGCCGACCGACCGCAAAAAGTCCGCATTCGTACCCGGATCCCAGGACGCATCGTAGATCTCGCCAAACAAGCTGTGCCACGCGAGGGTCTCCATTTCCCGCGCCAACATTCCCCTTGCGCGCAGGGTATCGCGCATCAAATACACGGAATTGGCATAGCCCGTCACGCGCAAAAATGCGTGGTATATCGTGCCCAAACTGCTGCCCGCGGCCCAACCCTGATCGCTGACGTAGTCGAGAACGTCCAACGCGCGGTTTTTCGCCTCTCGGTTGTCATTCAAGCGAAAATCCAGCGCCAAGTGCAACAATACCTCCTGAAAGATATCGTCAAAAGGCGAGGCGTACGGCGACCGGTTCGAAAACAGCGGCCTGCCCAAAATTCGCCCGTCGCTCGTTCGCCTCACATCGAATTGCTCGAAATTGCGATGCCCGTTCTGGATGAAGGTCGCCAGCGCGTCGAGCCGAATCTGCACGGGTTCCCGCATATCCGCTTTCACATTATTGCCGAGAACCCACGTTTCGTACCGATTGGCAATCGTCGCAAAAGCGTTGATCTGCTCCGTCGTGATCGCAGCGGGCACGGACGCGGCGGGCAAGGTGTTCAAACTCCAGCGGAGTTCGCGATTGTTCGCGGCGCCCCCATTGACAAATGGCACCTGCACATCGGGCATGGCGCGACGAACGCTATTGGTGGCGACCATTTCCATCAGATCCAGATACGCAGAACCCGCGTTGTTTGGCGCGACGATCTCAAACGCCGTCACCCGCCCATTATTCGGCCCCGTATAAGCCGCGCGGGTCGCGTCGCGCGGCAGCTCGATCCACATCGTTCGCCACCCCGTAAAACTCATGCCAAACTCAAATTCGTAGCGCGGGTTATTCGTCGCCAATTCGGATTCCGTTCCAAACCGAAACGTCAGCGCCGAATCCGCTATCGCCTGTTCGAGGTACACCCATGCCCGAAATGCGTTCAATGCCGCGCTGCGCCCGGGCGCGGGATCGGTGAACAAAAGGCGGTCATTATTCTGCCACGTCCACAGCAAAGAGTGACTGCCCTTCTTGTAATGGCGCGTGGAGACCTCGATTTGGCTGTTCGCATCGGCCCGATACGCGGACAGATTCGCCTCCTCAAAATCGTAGTGCCACGGCGCGTCCTGCGCCATCGCAGAAGGTGCGAGCACGCCGATTGCGAGAAGTACCCATTTCCATGTGTGCATTGTGTGATCCTCTAGGTGGCCTATCACTATGTCTGAACGCGGATTAAGTACTCTGTAAATTAAATAATTTGGAATATCAATTTTTTAAGAGCGTGATGACCGTGATGCCGTACATCGATTAAGCCATCGCCAAACGGGCCATCCCAAAAGACTATCAATGAAAGCCATCAGGCACAGCGCGCAAGTCCGTCTCGCAACCCACATCCATTTTGCAACCCACCTCGCAGGCCAACTCATGTCGTTTGATTACAAAAGCGATTTGCGCTGTGCCTAGCCCCTCGGCGCATGAGAGCGGCATTTTTTGCCTACTTTTTTTTGCTGTTGAAAAAAAGTAGGTCGCCGAAGGCATCGAAGGCAACCCACGATGCTTTAGGACCAAACGCTTTAGAAAAGCGAGCAATGTGGGTGCTGAGTTGTGTATATCAAAATTGAGAATAACTTAATTTACAGAGTAATTAAGGGATGGCACAGATGCCCTAAAACAGAATGAGCGAACCGCCCACCGTTATTGCGATGCCCCGATAGCCCGTGGGCACGGCGGGCGCGCTGCCCAAACTGATCGTGGTTCGGCTCCCCCCGGCTTGCGTCGCGGTGATCGGCGCGCTTTCCGCACCGTGAACTGCTGGCGATGCTCGGATTACTCGCCTTCATACCCCGCCCTGCGTCTTTTCGTAGTTTTATGCCTTCTCCCGACTTTTCCACCTTCTTCAGATCGCCGCGACATCGCCGGCCCAAATCTCATGGCGGTGACCGTTTGTCGTACGTAGCACCAGTTGACCGTGGTCGCCAAATCCCTCGAGCGTTCCGGTTTTCGCATCCTCGCCTTCCCCAACTGAAATCCGTTCGCCTAGATAAACACAGCGGCGTTCCCAAGCCGTGCGTAGGGCCGCAAAACCTCCTCTTTCCCAACGTTCGATCCACGGGGCGATAGCCGAGAGGACTTGCGCGAGCGCGGTTTCGAGATCGCATTCGCGTCCGGTTTCAAGGCGCGTTGAAGTAACCGGGCGGTCGATGAGCGCGGCACTTGTCGCATCCATGTTGACATTGAGGCCAATGCCGATGACGATTGCCGCGCCATCGGGATATTTTTGATCGCTGCGCTCGAGGAGCACGCCGCAAATTTTGGCGTCGTTGACCAAGACGTCGTTGGGCCACTTGGTTTGCGCGTCCATCCCATGTATTTCCAACATGTCGGCAATGCCCAGGGCGATGGCGATGGGCAGCGAGGCCAGTTGGGGAAACGCGGCTTTTGTGATGAGCAAAAAGGAAAACGTGAGGTTTTCATTCGCCCGTGCGATCCATTGACGGCGATAACGCCCGCGCCCGGCCATTTGCTCCCGTGCGGCGAGGACATAGCCAGAAGGCAATACATCGCCGTTGGAGAGGCGTTGGAGAAGGCAAGTGTTGGTGGAACGCACTCGGTCGCGCCATTCGGGGGGTAGAAAGGTCATGGGAAAATCGGCATTCAGCAGTCGGTCCCAAAGATGCGAGATACGAGACACTCTGATTGCGCGCACGAGCACAGGCGTATGCACCAACTCATTCATCATCGGGATCGCTTTGCCGTTCCACCGTCCTTCAGAGAATTTGCGGAGTATTTAGTTGGCAATGCGAATTAAGAGTTGAATCCATCGCGTCTTTCCCCTTTTTTGAGGTGTAAAATCCCATTTACCCTCAAATCAGGAGGCAGAACGCGATGGATTGGCAAGACAAACGCATTCACTTGTATGTTTCTATCTGTCGGCACTCTCGAAAGCATCTGTGGATCCACAGCCAACGGCTGAGCAACAACCCAACGGTTACGTTCACAGATCAAGAAGTGCTCACTGTCTATTTGTTTGGGATGATGCAACAACACCTCGCTCTCAAGGCGATTTACATTGACACGCACGACCATCTCAAAGCGTGGGTTCCGCATTTACCCTCTTATTCGGGCTTTATCCAGCGGTTAAATCGCTTGGCGGACGTCTTTGCCCCCTCATTGAACAAGCCCTCAAGGATCGTGCTTTGAGCCATGTCTTTCACCATGTCCATTTGGTGGATTCTATGCCGCTTGTCCTGGCACAATCGGCACGCAGTGGCAAAGCATGCGTCGCCGAGCAAATTGCCCAGCAAAGGCGGGTGCGCGTCCAAGAACATGGGGGATTACGGCGTCAAACTTCACCTCTTGGCACACTATCGCACAAAGGGCTTGCCCAAACCCGATGATATCGGCTTGACAGGCGCCGCACACCATGACCTGAACGCCTTGCGACCCCGCTTGCCCCGCTTGCCCTTTTTGCCTGAAGGACAACTCTACGGTCATAGAATCTACGCCGATCAAACCTTGAAAGACACGCTCTTAAAGGAGCAGAACTTGACCTTCTATACGCCTGTGAAGCGAAAGAGGGGGCAAGACCGCTTGACAGAGGACGAAAAACCCTTTTCTCAAAGGGTTTCGCGCATCCGCCAACACATTGAGGGGGTGTTCCGTTGGATAGACCGAAAAACGAACCTCTCGGTGACATCTCAAGTACGATCCTATAACGGCTTACTCGTCCATGTCTTTGGACGAGTCGCCGCGACGGGCTTCTCACTCGTTTTCTACTCTTAATTCGCGTTGGTACAAATGGCATAGGGCCTGTCCCTGCGATTATCCATTCATCGAATCGTTGATGAATGGGCCTAAGAGGCAACTCATTGTACGCCGATTCGTCGATTCGCCTAGTGCTTGAACCGATTGTCGATTTCATCCAGCCCGATCTTGATCAGCGTTGGGCGACCGTAAGGGCCGATGAAGGGTTCGCGCGTTGCGAATAATTGATCGATGAGCGCGCGCATTTCTTCGGTGGATAAAACCTCGCCCGTGCGGATGGACGTGTGCCACGCATAAGACGATGCGAGGCGGTGTTCTTGCGGCGCGATCTGTCGCTCCTGCCCTGCAGGCGGCACGGCGGTCGCCTGTTCGGCTTGGGCCATATCCCGAATCATACCGCGCAAAAGTTGCCCGTCTTGCCAGGCGCGCAGGCCAATGGGAATCGCATCGACGACAACCGTATTGCCGCCAAAATCTCGGATGCCAAATCCCATTTTCTCCAAGAGCGGCATGGTCTCGCGCACGAGATGAATTTCTTTGACCCCAAAGGCGAGGGTCAGCGGAAACAGCATCCGCTGGCTCGTCGCGGGCCGGGCGTGCATGTTTTCGATGGCGCGTTCGTACAAAATCCGCTGGTGGGCCACCTGCTGATCGATCGCGATGAGCCCGTTTTTGATGTGCGCCAAAATGTACTTGCTGTGCAACTGCCACACGGAAACCCGCGCCATGTCCTCTTCGGCGACCGCCTCGACATCGTCGGCGCGCGCGGCCTCGGCCCCTCCTTGCGACGACCGCACGGTGAGGGGCAACGCCATCTGCGGTTCGCCGCCCACTTTGGGCTGATAGGTCATGGGATTTTCCGCGACGCGCACTTGCGGGCCTTCGGGCATCGCGGCGACCGCCTCGTCGCTCAATTCGGGAATCAGGTCTTCGCCGCGCAACGATTGCTGTACAGCGCGGGTGATGGTCGCGTAAATCGACCGATCATCGGCAAAGCGAACCTCGCGCTTGGACGGATGTACATTGACATCTATGCGGCCGGGATCGGTGCTCAGGCAGAGGCAATACGACGGCGCCAGGCCTTTGGGCAAAAGCCCGCCATAGCCTTCGTACACCGCATGGGCAATGGCTTTGTGTTGCACCCATCGGTGGTTGACGATCAAGACCTGCTGCGCGCCGGATTTTCGCGCGGTCTCGGGCTTGCCGACAAAGCCGCGCACTTCTATCCCTGCCGCGCTGCTTTCCACGCCAATGGCGTTTTTGCCGTATCGCACGCCGAATATCTGCTCGGCCCGGCGATCAAAGCTGGCCCTGGGCAGTTGCAACGCGGGGCGTCCGTTGTGTCTAAGGTCAAATCCGATCTCGGGGTAGGCCATCGCCATCGCGGTCACGACATTCACGAGATGGCGAAATTCCGTATCGACGCCCTTGAGAAATTTTCGCCTGGCGGGCACGTTGAAAAAGAGCCCGTGCAAGGTGATGGTCGTACCCGGCCCGCGCCCAATCGCCGACACATCCCGCACGCGGCCGCCCACCACATCTATGCGCGTGCCCTCGATGGTTTCCGCCACCTGCGTTTCGAGGGTCATCCGCGACACGGCGGCGATGCTGGGCAGGGCCTCGCCCCGAAAGCCGTGCGTGAGCAACCCTTTCAGGTCATCCAAATTTTGGATTTTGCTCGTCGCATGCCGCTCGAGTGCCAAAAGCGCGTCGTCGCGCGACATCCCGCTCCCGTTGTCGCTGACGCGCAGGCTCTCCTTGCCGCCTGCGGTGACTTCGATGCGGATGCGATCCGATCCCGCATCTATCGCATTTTCGATCAATTCCTTGGCGACAGAGGCCGGGCGCTCGACCACTTCGCCTGCGGCGATGCGGTTGGCGATATCATCGGGAAGGATGTGAATTTTATTGCCCATGCCATGCGTGCTCCAACGGATAAACAAAAAACGCCTAACCCGCCGGGCGCCGAATAATAATTGTCGAAGTCCCGGTGTAAAACAGCGGAAAACTTCCTGCGGGGCCACCCTTATGCAGATTCAAGGCGTTTTTTTGTGAAGCATAAGCTCCAAAGACAATATAGCAATTTTGCGCGGCGAAATCAAGATTACATTTTAGATATTCATGCCTGCGTCCTTTTTCACTGACTTGCCTCAATCGCTTTGTGGCATTATCTTTCTCTCTCCGCCCATCGTGTCTCTCATGGAGAATTTCTCATGTTGCCCCTTCGGGTCAAATCCGTTTTAATCGATGAAAAAGCGATTCGGCACCGCGTTGAGGAACTCGGCGCCGAAATTTCCGAGCAGTATCCCGAGGGCGTCGTCCTCGTGGGCATTCTCAAAGGCGCGATCTATTTTTTGGCGGACCTTTCGCGCGCGATCAAAAGCCCCGTTGAAATGGACTTCATCGTCGCTTCGAGCTATCGGGGAACGGAGAGTTCGGGCGCGGTGACGCTCTCAAAAGACCTCAGCGGTAAAATTGCCGACCGCCATGTGATCATCGTCGAAGACATCGTGGATACCGGGCGCACGGTCTCGGCGCTGATCGCGTCCTTGCGGGACAAAGACCCACGCAGCATCGGCGTTTGCACCCTGATCGACAAACCCGACCGCCGCATCGTACCCGTTCCCATCGATTACTGCGGTTTCACCATCCCCGACAAATTCGTGGTGGGCTATGGCCTCGACTACGATCAAGCCTACCGCAACCTTCCCTACCTCGCCGTGATCGCTTGAAGCGGTCGGCGATCTGCCCCTCTGCCCAAAATCATCGCGAACTCAAGTTTTTGTTGAACCGCTCAAGGTGTGTCCGTTCCTCATCCGAGCAGGGCACGCACGCGTCGGAACAACACATCGATCATGTCTTCGGTCAGAACGCCTGTGTTCATGTTGTAGCGGCTGAAATGGTAGGTCGCCACGAGGGTTTTATCGCTGCCCTCAAAACGATAAACTCCGCCGTGCCGAAACGGATATGCGTTGAGGCGGGTCACGCGGCCCGCTGCCTTTTCCAACCGAACATAACTGTCAAACGCATCCTTGCCCATCGCCAAAACGATTTTGACCCCGCGCAACGAGGCGATCTCTCGATCCAGCCATTTGAGACAAGCGCGTTTCTCTGCGGCATTTGGGCGATTTTGAGGCGGGACGCACTTGACGGCATTGGTGATGTACACATCGTCGAGACGCATGCCGTCATGGCGATCAATCGACGTTTCCCGATTGGCAAAACCGTGCCGAAACAGGGCGCGGTAAAGCGCGTCGCCCGCGCCATCGCCCGTAAATGGCCGGCCCGTGCGATTGGCCCCATGCGCGCCTGGGGCCAGGCCGACGATGAGCAGTTGCGCCCTTTCATCCCCAAATCCCGGAACGGGCTTTGCCCAGTAGGCGCTGTCGGCGACCTTGCGATTTTCCACCCGATCAAATGTGCGGCAGTACGCGATCAGACGCTCGCATGAGGTGCAGGCGACAATTTCTTTTGATAAGATGCGATTCGGCATAAAAAAAGGCGATCCTCAACGGATCGCCCAGAGAGAAACTCCATCCTTTGTTAGCGACCAAAGTGCGGGTTGGCAATGGTCGGCTGTGCGGTTGCGGCGCGCGCCATCGCTTCGTGCTGTTCGTCCGTGCAGGAGCTGTCGGTCGGAACTGAGGGATCCGGGCCGCCGGGTCGGTAGCCGTTTTCGATCAACCACATTTCCAACTCGTCGCCGCTGATGTCGGCCAGCATCTCATCCCCGATTTGAACGCAGGGTTGCAAAGGTTGCCCGCTCTTCATCACCATCTCCCGGTAGTTGTCGGGATCGTTGATGATGTCGCGGTCTTCGTAGTCGAGGCCGTATTTTGCCAACACGGCCCGCACGCCCCCGCTCCAGCCGCAAACCGGCTTCAAATAGGCGATAACTTTGGGCTTGTCCATCGAAAAACCTCCTGAGAAATGAATGTCGTCGTCTGCCTGCTTCCACAATCTACAAAAAAACGCGCATTGGGCAAGGTGAGTTTTTCTAAAACCCAACGCTTGGGATCCTGCCCATATCGAATCTGTGACTCTCGCCCCAATGGATGAGCCGAGTCGTCTCGTCCAAGATGCCGACGGTGTACCACAAATACGTTCCCTCGTGGGATTGGTGCATCTCCACTACGATATTGTCGTTGATCGCGACCGTGGGAATTTTGCCCCTGTCGTAATTCACGCTCCTGCCCCACACAATGGTCCGCGTTCTTTCCTCCACCGTGCCCACGCGATACCACAGTTGCAGGTCGTCGTGCCCTTGATGCACTTCCACAATGGTGTTGCCGTCAAAATCGCACATGGGCAAGCGACCGACGTCGTATTGGTGGCTTTCGCCCCAGTGGATCGTTCTCGAGGCCGGATCGACAATGCCAACGTGGTACCACAGATTCGTGCCCGAATGGGATTGATGCACTTCGACGATGGTGTTCAATTCCAGTTCGGGAAATCCAATGCTCGGAATTTTCCCGCGATCAAATTTTTTGCTTTCACTCCAGTTGATAAACCCGGTTGCGCGATCCAAAATCCCAACGTGGTACCACAAATCCGTGCCGTCGTGGGACTGGTGCATCTCAACCGCGATATTGCCTCGGATGGCGATCACCGGACTCCTGCCCCGATCGTCGTAATTGACGCTTCTTTTCCAATTGATGGTTCTCGTCTTTTCCTCCACCGTGCCCACGCGATACCACAGGCTCAAATCGTCGTGCCCCTCGTGGACTTCCACAATCGTATCCCCGTCAAAATCGCACATGGGCAAGCGGCCGATGTCGTATTTGTGACTTTCGCCCCAGTCAATCGTCTTTGCCGTGGGATCGACAACGCCGACGCGATACCACATATCCGTTCCCACATGGGATTGATGCACTTCGACGACGATATTATTTGAGTTTTTATCCGCGTCACCCCAAGCGGCGCTGAAAAACAACAGAACGAGAACGATGGAGAGTTTCAAAAAGCGCATGCCATTATCTTTCTTCGTATCCCTGTGACGGTGGGAACAGATTTGAACAGATGAAATCGTCAAAGAACGTGTTTTGGCGGTGGCGAAACGCATCTCCTACCGCCCGCCCCTCGCGGCTTTGCGCCGCGCTTTCAGGCGTTTCTTTCGCCGCTGCCGCCTCCGGCGAAGTTCTCTGCGGCGTTCACTGCATGCCATAACCCCCTCCTATTTACATTCCGAAGTTCAGTCCAAGTGCAAATTGCAACGCGCTGTCCTTTTCGTCGTCTGCGATGACGAGTTTCATTTCGCCAAACCAAGCCAAACCGCCGCCCAATTTGCGCTGATACCCCAGGGGCACATTTAAGCTGATTTTGGTGTCGCCCGATACCGTCTCGGGATTTTGATCTGTCTTGAGGCGAAAGAAATGGATGCCACAGCCGACCCCCGCATAGCCCCTGCTGCGCGAACTTTCGTAAAAAAAGTAATGGGCATCCAGATTGAGGGTATAAACGCGCAAATTTTCCTTTACGGTGCGCTCCGCGTTATCGGCGCCGGTCTCAACGCGCAAATTTTCCTTTACCGCCAGATCCACGCCGGGGACCAAATGCAACTTCGGCAAGACAAATGCCCCCAAGTCGAGATTGCTGCCCACCATCCAGCGATGCGCGTCAAATTGCCCGCCCAACCCATAAAAGGTGTCGAACTGCTGTTGGCGCGTCAGGTTCACCCCGGCTTTGACCCGCAATCCCAGCGCGTCAGACACTTGGGGCACGCACAGCATCATCAAAGCCGCCAGTGCCCAGACCGCGATTGTCGAAGTGAATCGGTTCATGCGATGTCCCCTTTCCGTAGTAAAAGGCCGGCGACCCGAGACCGCCGGCCCGACAAATCAGGTCGCCCCATTTTTTGTCCACAGGGCCTTCAAGACCTCGCCAGGCGACATGGGCAGATGGGTCAGTCTGACGCCGATGGCGTCGTAAATGGCATTTGCAACGGCCGCGGCGGGCGGCACGATCGGCACCTCGCCCACCCCGCGCACCCCGTAGGGATGGCCCGGGTTTGGCACTTCGACGATATGCGTCTCGATCATGGGCAAATCGAGGCACGTCGGCATGCGGTAATCGAGCAAACTCGCATTGGTCAACAGCCCGTCTGCATCGTACGCGTATTCCTCGTTGAGCGCCCACCCAATGCCCTGTGCCGTGCCGCCCTGCATTTGGCCTTCGACATAGCTCGGATGCACGGCCTTGCCGGCGTCTTGAATCATGGACGCGCGCAAAATTTCCACTTTGCCCGTGCCGGTATCGACTTCGACATCCACGATCATCACCGCAAAGGCCCCGCCGACGCCGGGGGGATTCACGGTTGCCCGCCCCATGAGGGGGCCGCCGGTTTCGTCGAGTTTTCCGGCCAGTTCCTTGAACGAGATGGTTTTAGACGCATCCGACGAGGAACACGCGCCATCTTCAAAGACCACATCGTCGGGCGAGATTTCCCACAGCTTGGCCGCGCGTTCGATCAGTTGCGCTTTGATGTCCAGCGCGCATTGGTACGCGGCCCATCCGGTCGCAAAGGTCGTGCGGCTTCCCCCGGTCACGTCTGTTTCGCCGACCGAATCCGTATCGACCACTTGGGGCTTGACGTCTTCGGCGGCGATGCCGAGCACTTCGGCCAACTGCATGGCGATGGAGGTGCGCGTCCCGCCGATATCCGTCGAGCCTTCGACCAGACTGACCGTGCCATCGGGATTGACACTCGCGGCCGCACTCGACTTGAGGCCCACGTTGAACCAGAACCCGGAAGCCACGCCGCGCCCGCGGTTTTTGCCATTGGCTTGCGAGGCGTAGTGATCGCAAGCGCGCGCGGTTTCCACGCATTGCTCGTGCCCGATGCGCGGATACACCGGGCCATCGGCGCGGCGCGTGCCCTCTTTGGCGGAATTTTTGAGCCGAAATTCGAGGGGATCGACGCCGAGTTGTTCGCAGAGTTCATCGATGACGGTTTCCGATGCAAAGGCCGCATTGGTCGCCCCAGGCGCGCGATAGGCCATGGTCCACGGCTTGTTGACCAACACCTCGTACCCGTCGATCAGCACATGGGGGATGTCGTAGGGCGCGAAAATGCACATGGCGCCAGGCGCGGCCCAACTGCCGGGAAAACCGCCGGATTCGTAGCGCATATCGGCTTGGGCCGCGATGAGCTTGCCGGCTTTGTCAACCCCCATTTTGCAGGAGATAAACGACCCGGCCGTGGGCCCGGTCGCCTGCAAAACCTCGGTGCGGCTCATGACCATCTTGACGGGCCGCCCGGTCTTTTTGGACAAAATCGCGGCCAGGGGTTCGAGGTAAATGCGAATTTTGCCCCCAAACCCACCGCCGATTTCCATGGGCACGACCTTCACCTGCGAAACCGGCACGTCGAGGATTTGCGCGGTTTGTGCGCGCACGTCAAACGCGCCCTGCGTGCTGCACCAAACCGTGATCTGACCGTCCGCGCTCCACAGGGCCGTGGCATTTTGCGGTTCGATGTAGCCCTGATGCACGGTCGCCGTGTCAAATTCGCGCTCGATGATCAGGTCTGCCTGGGAAAATCCCTTTTCCACATCGCCCAATTCATGGCGAAAATGCGTACACACATTGCTCTTTTCGCCCGAGTCTTCGCCCAAGGACTGCGTGGTCTGATCCTCCAAGAGCAAGGGCGCGTCCGGTTTCATGGCTTCGTGGACCGTCAATGCCGGTTGCAACACCTCGTATTCGACCTCGATCAAATCCGCGGCTTCTTGCGCGATGTGGACATCGGTTGCCGCGACAGCTGCGATGGCGTGCCCGTGGTACAAGACCTTGTCATCGGCGAGCACATTGGCGCGCAGGTGTTGCAAATTCGCCGCGCCTTCGCCGAGTTCTTCGATCTTGTCTTCTTGCAATGGCAAGTCTGCCACCGCGATCACGGCTTTGACCCCGGGCAGGGCCTCGGCCTTGCGCGTGTCGAGCGATTTGATCCGCGCATGGGCATGCGGGCTGCGCGCCACTGCGCCGTGCAACATGCCGGCCATGTCGATGTCCGCGCCGTATTTGGCCCGACCGATGACTTTGTCGACCCCATCGTGCCGGATCGGCCGCGTGCCAACGACGTTGTAATCCGTAATGCCGAGATAATCTTCTGTTCTGGTCGCCATTTGGTCTGCCTCCCTTATTCGGCCATGGCAGATGCCGCGTCTTGCACTGCGCGAACGATTTTGTCGTACCCCGTGCATCGGCACAGGTTGCCCGCCAAGTACAGGCG
This sequence comes from Candidatus Latescibacterota bacterium, assembly GCA_965242535.1. Lineage (GTDB taxonomy): Bacteria > Latescibacterota > UBA2968 > UBA2968 > UBA2968 > VXRD01. The sequence goes on along the minus strand of OZ251458.1, from coordinate 128,828 downwards.
AATGCGTTCTTCCGCCGGCATCGGCTCGTTGTCGAGCAGGGCCTTGGCCGCCACGATAAAGCCCGGCGTGCAAATGCCGCACTGAAGGGCCGCGTGTTCGAGAAATTTCTGCTGGATGGGGTGCAACCCGTCTGCGCTGGCGACGCCCTCGATGGTGGTGAGTTCCTCGCCTTCGGCTTCCACGGCCATCATCAAGCACGAGTCGATGACCCGGCCATTGACCAGAATGCTGCACGCGCCGCAGTTGCCATTGCTGCACCCTTCTTTTGTGCCCGTGAGATCGAGTTGATCCCGCAAAACTTCGAGAATCGTCTGCCGAGGTTCGCACAAAAACTCGGCCGATTCCCCGTTGATCGTCGTGGTGACGTGAACTTTGCCTGGCATGTGCTCAAGACTCCTTTGCTCTTTGAATGGCTCCCCGAATGGCGCGGCCCGTCAAAACCCCGCTCAGGTGAACCCGCTGTTCGATTGTTCCCCGCATATCGCTGATCGGATTGGCCGCCGCACGCGCTGCTTCGCACGCGGTTTGGATCGCGTCTTCGTCATCTGTGGATTTGCCCGCAAGTGCGTCCCCCGCGTCTGCGACGAGCAGGGGCGTTGGCGCGACTGCGCCGATAGAGACGCGCGCGGCTTGGATGGTCGCTTTGTCCGCGTCCAAAACCACAGCCGCCGCGGCATTGGCCACGGCAATGTCCATCTCGTTGCGCGGGATGAAGCGCAGGAAAAACGCCCCGGAGTTGGCCGCAGGGGTCGGAATGCGAATGGCGATGAGCAATTCCCCTGCGCGCAGGGCACTTTGCCCCGGCCCGAGGAAGAAATCCTCGGCGGCGACTTCGCGCGCGCCACTCGGGCCGACAATGCAACACATCCCCCCTTGCACGATCACGGATGGCGGGGTGTCTGCCGCGGGCGACGCATTGCAAAAGTTGCCGCCCATAGAGCCGCGGTTTTGAATTTGAATCGAGCCGATGAGCGACGTGCAATCCACGAGCGCGGGATAGCGGCTTTGGACGACATCGGACGTGTAGATTTGGGAACAGGGCGTCGCCGCGCCAATGTGCAACCCCTCTTCCTCGTCAAAACGCAACGCCGTTGCTTCGGGAATCCGCTTGAGATCGAGCAACAAATCGATCTTGCGGCGGTTCTCCTTCAACTGCGCGATCAAGTCGGTGCCACCGGCCAGAACGCCGACATCGCCATTGCCCGCGCCGAGCAGGGAGACGGCTTCATCGACAGACTGGGGAGCGGCATAATCAAATGCGTTCAACTTTCTCCTCCTCTTTAGGTGGTGAATCGCCTAAAATCGGGCTTAAGAATAACCCCGACATTCCGAGCTGTCAAGGCTTTACCAATGGGAATTAACGCTTTGAAAAGGGATGTGTCAACCACAAAAAAGCGGGCTTCCGCGACGCATCCCAATCCGGCGGGAGGGAACCCAGACCAGACGCATGCGGAAACCCGCGACCAACGATCAAACCTCGTCCTTCACCGCCATAAACGCTTGAGCCATCTATGGGTTCCCAATCCGGACGACTCGTCATTTCGGCGCGTGCGCGAGTAATCCAGCGGCTTTCCCCATTGCGACCGGTGTTTCGCTCAATGCCTGTGGGTTGCGAGAACCGCGTACCCATCTTTTCGCACGGCGATTTCCCCTCGTCCGAAGACCTTGCGGATGTGTTTCAAATACGGTTCGGGACGCATCGCGACGAGCGTCAAACGCCCGCCTGGCCGCAGTGCGCGATACGCGCCTTCGATGAGGGGATGCGCCGCGGCATTGCCATCGTGCAGGGGCGGATTTGAAACGATCAGGTCGTATCTTTCATTTTTGGGATAAACACATGCATCTCGCACTCGGGCGACTGCGTTGCGAATCCGGTTGCGCGTCAAATTGTTTTTCGCGCAAGTAATGGCGCGGATATTCGAATCGACGAGCGTTGCGCGGCCTCGGTTTGCCAACCGCGCCGCGACCATGCCCAGCGCGCCCCAGCCGCATCCCCAGTCCAGCACATGGTCGGTGGACCGAATGTCCATGCAGGCGATCAACAACTCGGTGCCGGGATCGAGGCCATCCCGCGAAAAAACGCCCGCGCGGGTTTCAACCCCGTACGGGCCGTGCGGCAGATCGCGCAATTCAAATGAGATGCGGTTGTCGACTGGTGTTTGCAAGGAGGCTGGCCGTTCCTTTTTCGCGCTGTACATCTCCACCCTGCCCATGCGCCCGGTGCGTTTGCAGTTGCCAAAAACCGCCGTTGTGTATTTGGCATAACTCCGCACCCCGCGATTGCGCTGCCCCGCCAAATAGAGCGCGCCGCCGAGTTCGAGTGCTTTGAAACTCTCGTCGATCCACTCGAACACCTGACCCTTGGCGGCTTTTTGCGCGGGTTTGTAAAAGACGGCATGGACGTTGGCGGCAACCTGCGATGGCGCCGTGCTCAAAATCCCGTTGCCCGGTTGCACAGCGCGGATATCCTCTGCCACAAACGTCACCCGCGCCCCGGTTTTCTGCAACCGCGCGAGGCAGTCGCCCTCCCAGCCGAGGTCCAAGACCCCGCTGTTCGCCTGCACATTCGCCGCGGCGACAAATGCTTCTCGGCCGCGGATGTCGTCGATTTTTGACACTTGTAACGACCTCGGCGAACGGCTTTGGACAGGTATGAGGGCCTATCCCTACGGTTGATGGGACCGACCGCTGATTTTGGGGATTGGGCTACGCAGGGGCATCTATCCCCGCGCCTTGAGGCTCGCGTAGGAATTGGCGGCGTTGACCTCTGTTTCAATGGGCAAATTGGAATCGCGCCATCCCACGACCACGAGGACGCCATTTTCGATTTTCCCGCCAAAGCCACCCTGCACATTGACCAGATTTGAATACCCGGCCCGCGCCATCGCTTCCGCGGCCATCTGGGAACGCATCCCGACCTGACAGCCGCAAAACACGGGTTGGTCTTTGTCCGGGAGGACTTTTTGGACGACGATCAGAAAGTCGGGATTCGGAACCATGCCCGCGGCACCGGGCACGGCAATGGGAATGTTGATCGCGCCTTCGGGATGCCCTTGGGCAAATTCCATTTCCGTCCGCACATCCAAATAAATCGCGTTTCCCGCTTCATCCATCGCGGCCTTCGCCTCTCTGGGTTCGAGTTGTGCAATCGCCATGTAACACTCCAAGTTGAGGTGGTGGTGTTTTGTTTGAATCGATTTATTTACAGCATTCTGACCAGCTCCAGCAAGGGCCGGAACGCATCGGTATCAAACGGCCATATCCCGCTTTCTGCGGCCTCGCCCAAGCGGAGACCCGGACGTTCCCTCGACGCGAGGAATGCGTGTAATCGCGCCTTTGACATCCACACTCCTTTTGGCCCTTCGAGCCCCGTTTGGCCGAGGCATTCAAAATACCGATCCACACATGCCATTGCGGGGTCCTCGCTTACCGAGTTGAGGCACACATCCTCGATCATCGTACCCGCTGCGTTATGTGGAATGATCAAATAGGCGACTTGCAACTCGCCATTTGAAGCGAGTTCGAGCGGACGCGATGGCGCGGGCAACGCCATATCCGACAATGCGTTGCAAATTCGGCGTTCTCTTCTGTCCCCGTCCGAGTTCGCATCCGCCACGACTGCGAGAGATCGAACGAGACCAAATTCGGGCAAATCTCTAAAGGCATCGAGAAATCTCCGCAAGTTGTCGATTCCGCCATAACCGTGTACTTGCACATCTCGGATGTTCAGATGCTTGGACAGCGCGCCAAATACCCGAACGTCGTCGTTGCCCTCGACGATGACTTGTTTGGGGTGTTCGATCTTCAGGTGGTCGGGCGCTTATCGAATCTCCATGTTGTATTCGATGACCGTTTCGATCCGTTCGCCGTCAAAACCCACCGCGTGAATACCTTCTCGGACGCGATCGAGACGGTAGAATGCCAACGCCTGTTGCCCCTGTTTTGCAAGCCCCCGGTGCGCCGCCCTGATACACTCGTCGCTGTGCGTGGTGGCGAATATCTGCACATCAGATGATCGGGCCATGTCCATCAGAATGGAAAACACTTTTTCTTGTACAGTATGGTGCAAGCCGTTTTCGATCTCATCTATCAAGAGCAACCCGCCACTCGCCTCGCTCATCGACAATACGAGTCCGAGCATCCGGTTCAAGCCTTCGCCGAGCAATTGGACGGGGATGGGCCTGTTCATACCGTCTAGATACGCATGAATGACGGGTATGTTGTTGATCGCGATAAGTGTCAATCCCTTCAAACGAGGTTCCAAAAGACACAAGAACCGCTGAATTTCAGCATCCTTTCTCTCCAACTGAAATTTGCCAAATCTCAACGCGGTGGCTTGAAGGCTGTCTCGGAGAACCGCGGGCATGAATACCGAATTGGTCTTATTGTGTACGGATTGCCGCTCTTGGCGGATGCCCTCATTCGTCAACGCGGCGCCAGGGCCGACCGGCATCTGTTCGGCAACCCACCATGCTCGGGACGTGTATTTGCCATCGTTGCCGTGCTGGTAGCGAAACACGAGCTCGAATTCGCCTTCGGTTAGGGGGCGGGTCAACCGTTCCGCGCTCGCCCTTTCCAAAGCATCGGAACGGATGGCATCTACCCGTTGGCGTTTTTGCAAATAGATCGCCAATTTTCGCGGATGGCTTCCCCAATCTCCCGATGCACTCATTTCGATGTGCTCACTCGTATCGAAGTTGCGAAAGAGGTCTTGAAAAATCGTTTCGGGACCAAGTGTTGGAAGCCCCCGGAATGAATTTATTCTTTCGCTCAATTCCGGGAGATCCGAACCCGCGAGCAACCAAAGTGCTTCGAGCAGAGCCGTTTTGCCCGCCCCATTTTTTCCGCCGATCAGCGTCATCCGCCCGAGGCGTTCCAAGGTGACCGACTCGAGATTGCGAAAATTTGTTACGGTAAAACTCGTCAGCATGGGACATTCTCTTTTTATTAGGGTGGTGGTTTCAGAGTTCATTTTTCGCCGACATCGAGCGCGTTCAAAGTCTCGTTGCAATACCCTTCGGCGATTTGGCGTTCGTATTCTCGGAGAGACTCGTCGCGGTTGTGGGCCAATGGGTTTCTAATTTTGGCGAGGTGTGACGCACGTTGTTCCCAGTACCGCTTATCCATGCCAAACACATCCTTAAAATTGTTCCACTCCTTGAAGATAATTGCAAACAGATCTTGGGGATAGGTGAAATCGAGCAGGTTTTGAGAAGTGCGGTTGCCGAACAGGCGTTCGTCCTTTTGTCGTGCCCCTCGGCATTTTTCTAACATGTCTTTCAACTGCGGATGGGCTTTTTCGATCCGCTCGACCCAACGCTCGCCGTAGTTGGCTAACAGGGTGGTCGTGATTACTCGGCGCAGTGCTTTTTCGGTATCTCGCCATACCGGCCACAGATCGCCAACGCCGTTTTTTCGTTCGATCAATCGGAGGAAATCGTGAAAGTGTTCGGAAAATCCCGCGTACGTCCCATCATCGGTTTCTCGAATCAGTCCGTAGTCGAGAAATTCGTTGACGTTTTCCCGTTTGACATCGATAACGGGACCAAATAGGATTTGAAGTAACCCATCCAAATTTCCATCTTCTTTTAAGAGATCGACGATATGGTGATAGTGACCGAATAGCACTTGCGAAATGCGTTCGACAGCCCGTTCAACCTGAAGTGCTCGTCCTCTTTGATGCATTTCGACCATCTCGCAACTGAGTATATCCAAAAGATAGGGGTAGCCGCCGCAATAGGATAGAATCTCGTCCTTCAGTTCCTCCGAGTTCTCTACCCCCGCCAATGCGAGCCGATGAAAAAATATCTGTAAATCTCCATCCTCAAACATCGCCAAATAGTGCCTTCGAAAGGTCTCGCTGAGGGTGGAAATATCCCCCGCCTGCAATTCAATCGTCTTAATGCTCCGCCGGGAAGTCGTCACCAGAGTAACGCCGAGTTCGGGTTGATAAGACAATTCTCTCAACTTCTGAAAGTCGGAAACGCTGTCTTTGAAGAGATGCCGAGCATGGTCAAACTCATCTAAAATCAGAAGCAACCGGTATCCGGTTTCCCTGACTTTTTTGAAGAAGCGTTGAATTTTGCGGAACCTTTCGTTCCATGAAAGCTGGCTGTCGCGCGCTCGGTTAGCTGCGCGTTGAATCCCTTCATCGAGTCTATCTAGGTCCTCGATTTCTTCTAAATACGCATTGACCAAAGACTGAAAGAAGGCTTCCGATTGATCGTAGGTCGAAAGGTTAACCCACAGTGGAATGAGATTTTCCTCTATGAGATATGCTTTGCGGTCGATGAGTGCTCGGTACACAAGGCTGCTTTTGCCGCTGCGCGGCTGACCGATAATCGCCAAGTTCGCTGGCTCCTTGGGTTGGATGAGCCGGCTTTCAATCACGCTTAGGCTTTCTTTGCGCCCGATAAACCGGTCGCCGTGAACAATGCCGCCGTAATCTGCAAAGGGGTTTTCGCGCATCATTGGCTTTCTCCTCATCCATTGGCGATCAGCCATTCCTTGAACAGACTGACCTCAATGGTAAAATAATATTCCCGCTCTCGATTTATGACATCTCGGTCGACCAACTCATCGAGAAGTTCATCCAGGGGCAATTCCGTCTCGCAATTGATGTGGCTTCTATTGCACGGCCCCGTTTGGCTATGAACCGCTATTGTCTTCAAAATTTTTAACACATCCTCATCTTTGCGCTTATTCGCCTCTCCCGAATTGTACAGATTCTCGAAATTGCTAAGTCCCAGCGCGTTTCGTCCCCTCATCAATTCGTTCCTCACATGCTCGACATAAGAATACGTGACGTAAATCGCCCGTTTTTGATTCATGTGTTCAACCAGACGATTGCAAAACATCTGAATGTAAAATGGACTGCCGGCGGTGAGTTCGAGAATGCGTTCGATGGCACGCGGTTCGCGGTAACGGCTTTCGCCTTCTAATCCACCGATCAAGATGGGCTCGACAATGAGTTTTCTCGCATCTGCCTCATCGAGGTACGTGACTCTTTCCCTTTGGGCGATTCCAAACTCATTTTGAAAAGTCTCTATAAATCGCTCCATCACATCTTGCCCGACGAGCACGGCATTGAAATAGTTGGCCTGCATCAAAGCCTTCCAGTTTTTCATGAACGATTCGGGAAGGTGTCCCGCGAGAATCTGTCCGTAGATATAAGAAAATTCGTCGATAAAAAGCACCAGTTGGACATCTCGCCAATCCGCTCGTTTAGATGCACGGCGTTGAAAAGTGTCAAATACCTCTTTGAACAAAATCATAGGCGCTGGGTGTTCATAGAAGTCGCTCCCGGTCGGAAAGGAAATATCCAACGCACTGAAGCCATCGTCCATTCTATCTTCAATAGCCTCTTCGAGAGATCCCAAAATCAGCCGGAGAATTTGATGCGAAAACGGCACCTTGGAATGCTCGTCCAAGTATCCTCCGATATTTCCCAAATTCAAAATCACGAGGTTTTGGGCTTTAAGTGATTTTTCTAAATGGTACAAGACTGAGGATTTACCGGCTCGCTTCTGTCCATAAATCACGACGCATTTGTTCTGAGACCGCGCTTCTCGAATGGAATTTGCGATGTTTTCAATCATCCTATCGCGTCCATAAAACATATCTGGATCGCTAACGACGGGTCCCTCATTGTATGGATTGACAATGTCCTGAAACTCATCCGCCGAATAAAGCCGTATCGTAAAATTTTCAATATCCGTTTTCTCAGTTGTCCCTGCAGAGGTGCGATACCTCGCATAAGCCGAGATCGAAAAAGCCTCCGATTGCAACGCCTGATCGGTCAGTTTCAGTGGAATGGTAAAATGGCGGGGTCTTCCGCCCAACAAAGATTCTTCTAATTTTATCTGTGGTTGAGCGAGCGCGAACGATTCGGCCTCTTCGTTGACGATGAGTTCGAGCCCTTCGGCTGGACTACACCCCAACTTATTCTCTATGACGATCTCTACTTCAATATTTGATTGATGGCCGGAGTAATCTTCAACGGGCATGCTCAACGCGATTTCGGGCTTTGAAGTCTCATAGATTTCATCGAGATATTCGCCGATAGTTTTCTGGATGTTTTCGACAATCGGGTAAAGCATCTCGACAGATACTCGGGTCGGACTCACTTCGATCTCATTCAGCAAACCGCTACAAGAAGCACTGATCTGGTTGCATAGCCGTTCTCGCGCTTCAAACTGTTCCTCTTTGTACAGCTCTACAGCTCGCCCCAAGATAGCCTGTAGATGGCGGATTCTGTTTTGGTCGAGATCGAATCGGAGGCGAGGAACAATGCTCTCGGCCTGTTCAATGGCATGTTCCAACCAAGCTGTCGTCAATTGAAAGTGGTTGAAATGGTGTAACTCGGTGTTGAGATCGCGTGTTTCGCCAGCGAGTCTATCACTCAATTCGTCCCATAGAGAGACGAACTTATTGCGCGGCAGATCGGCACTGGGAATCTGAACACCTTCAGCCTTGAGGTATTGGAGGGCCTTTTCGCGCAAATCTCGTTGATCGTATAGACGCCGGAGCAAACGGCTTGCCGCATATCTGCTACGAAAAACGAGATAGGCGATGTCATCAAATATCCTTTTGGAATCAACGAGATTAATAACCTCTTTTACCGTGTCATCAATAGAAGGAGTAGAATGAGGTAACTTTTGTTCTAGCAGTGAATATAGGAATCCTACAAGTGCATTAACAGCGTCTTGCTCGTCACGAATACGCCCTTGGGTCTTCCTTCCCATATCGTAGGCATAAAGTGCTTCGGCATACCATTCGCGTACTGCATCAAAATGGTTTGCCGCCTTCCCTCTAGAGGCGAAACAGCGACAGAGATATACATAAAATCTGTTCGTATCTTCATTTTCTATATCCATCTCGATTTTAGCGGCCGATAAGTAATAAGCGGCACGTTCAGATGGCGACTTTGTGCCTAATTGGGTCGCTAGACTTATCAAGGTATCAATATCCGAACGCCTAAATGTCTTTGACTGAACGCGCTCGGGTGGTACGCCTGTGAAGTCGCAACGATCCAAAAAGAACTGAGTGAACGCGCTGATCTGACCGCTCGAATAATCAGAGAGGTCCGTTTCGATGGCGATCTCGTCAATAAGGGTTTGCTCCCCAGTCTGTTTGACTTGCTGAACGGCCTCGAGCAGTGCGCTAGATCCTGCATCTGACGAAACGGCTAAAATTTGATTGAGCAGGACTTCAGCCTCGTCGTAGCGTTCCTGTCTTGACAGACAGAGGGCGAGGTTGCGTTTGGCGGAGATGCGATCCGGTTGGCGTTTCAGAATTTCTCTGAATAGCTTCTCGGCTTCTCCGTATTTGCTTAGGGCGAGGTAAGAGGTGGCAATTTGCCAGCGAATCATATCCTTTTTTTCTTGCGTAGGTGCCTGTCGAAGTTGCTTTTGCAAAAGTGCAATCGCTTTGTCATGAACATCGAATTTTTTGTAAATATTCGTCAGCAAATTTTCCAATGATTGCTCGTTGCGAACCCGAGACCGATTCTGTTCGATGATCTTAACAGCATCCTCAAAGCGTCCGCGTTGCGACAGCAACGATGCCAAATCGTTCACAGCGGATTCCAGATTGTCGTTTTGTAAAATGGCCCGTTGAAAAAACTCCTCAGCCTTGTCCAAATCCTTCTCGACCAACTGCGCCCGCTTGGCGCGGGCAAAAGAGCTCGATCCCCTTGGAACGCCTATCACCCGTGCGTACTCCCGCCATTTGTCGTAATTCTCCTGTGCATTTGGGTAATTCCTATTGATCGAAAGAACCCGCCTGATATGCGAGATCGCCACGCCGTAGTCGCCAGCGTCCGCTACATTTTCGGCGAGTTCGTACCAGTCGTGAATGGTCCTGTGTCGAGAAATTCGGATCGCCTTCGGTCCCCTATATCCTTGCGTTGGTTGGAAATCAACGGGGATCGGCGTGCCCATAAAACGGAGCACTTCGTCACGCAACGCCGAGTCGTTGATGTCGTTTAATCTAAATGAATATTCAGTTTCCTTTTGGTCTCGAATAAAGCCAGAGCGTCTATAGCGCGTGTAGGTGTAAATATGTCCGCGAGGTAGTTGGTCTTCTGGGGCAGAGATTACTGGCCTTGAAAACTCTTTGACGACGCTTTGATAGCCTTCTGTCGGTTCTCGGTTGAGGGGGATCAGAATTTTCCGAATATCGGAAACCGAAGCACCCGCGATGGATTTTCTCAAAGCCTCCCTCGCCGCTGGTTCCTCGTCTGCCATGATGAGGAGATAAACCGCTGTGTCCAACAGGAGCGCGGTTTCCTCTTGCGAAATTTTTTCGGACTTGGCGCGACAGATCGCGATCAACTCCCCGTGGCTGTTGCACTTGAGCAACAGATCGATATACAGATACCAAGCGTCCTGTTCCTTTGTGGCTGGCGATTTATGGAACACTTGGCTTAAACCGTAGCAAGCCAATTCCTCGTTTTCAGCGGCATGGGCGACGACGGCGAGGTTGTACCAATCGATCTCATTTTCAGAAACAATCGCGGCTTGGCGATAAGACTTGAGCGCGGCTTGGCGATTGTTAGACAAAAAATAGAAATACGCGAGGTGGCGTTTTACACTCGCCGAACTTTGAAACCGCTTTGCCATGTTCTCGAGCTCCGTGAGGATGGGTTGAATGCGGCCATAAGTCGCGCCGAGCTCGTTCACCTTTTTCGCGTATTCGTATTTGTCTTTGATGCGATTCCAGACCGCAGACGCTTGTTTTTGTTGCGTACCGCTCAATCCTTCCTCTGACAGCTTAAAATCCGGTTCTTTGAGCTCGAGTTTCGCGCTTTGGCGTTTGGCTTGAAATCGCGTTTTAATTTCGACCTCTCTTTTCGCGATCTCAATTTCGTCTTTCGATTCTTCGGTTTCGGACTCACCCGCTCCCGCTTTCTCAGCCGAGGGCTCGCTGGCCTCATCGTTGGGATTTGAAACTTGGCTACCGGTTTGTTCGTTTGCCAAAGGCTGAAAATAACTGATCATTTCAATGGGAATCACTGCCGGCTCTCGGTTGTCTTCAATTTCAACACCGATATGCTCCTGTCCGATCTCGACGAGCTTACCCGCGACTGCGTCCCCACCCTTTAGAACAAACTTGGCGCGATTCCCAAGTTGAATTTTCTTTTGTAGCCAGATGGCATTCATGTTTTCCCCTCATGACAAAATGTCGCAGTTGTCCTTGTCTTTATCGACGAGAACTTGGGTTTGCTAAATTAAGCAAAATCATCGCGGTTGGGCAAGTCTCGATTCTGACGGGAGATACGGGGTGTTTCTCTCCCGCATCAAATCGCATTCTGACTCCGCACGCTAGAGATATTGACAAGCGGTTTGATCGCCCGTAATATAAGCGCGATTTTGCGCGGGATCACCTCTCAAACCAAAGGAATTTCCATGCCCGAATCTCCCAATGTCATCCTCGTCTTCGGGGATCAGTGGCGCGCACAGGCGTTTGGTTATGCCGGCAACTCCTGTGTGCAAACCCCCAATATCGACCGCCTCGCGTCTCAAAGCATCCATGCCACGCACGCGGTTTCCGGGTGCTCGGTCTGTTGCCCGGCACGCGCGTCCCTGCTCACGGGTCAATACCCCCTCACGCACGGCGTTTTCGTCAACGATGTCCCCTTGGGCGACGGGGCGATGAGCCTTGCACGCGCATTCAAAACCGCGGGCTACGACACCGCTTATATCGGCAAATGGCACGTCAATGCAAATGGGCGCTCCCGGTATATCCCCCCCGAAAATCGGCAGGGCTTTGACTACTGGAAAGTGCTGGAATGCACGCACAACTACAACCGCTCCTTTTACTATGCCAACGACTCGGACGAAAAACTCGTCTGGGAGGGATACGACGCCATCGCACAAACGCGAGACGCGCGGGACTACATCCAAAATCGCAATGCGGACAACCCCTTCCTCCTCGCGCTCTCGTGGGGGCCGCCGCACGCGCCGTACGAAACCGCGCCCGAAAAATACCGCGCCATGTACCGCGCAGAAGACGTGCCATTGCGCCCCAATGTGCCGCCACATGCCGAGGCAAACGCCCGAAAATGGATCGCGGGATACTATGCCCATTGCACCGCGCTCGACGATTGCATGGGGGACCTGCTCCAAACCCTCGACGACGCGGGCATCGCCGACGACACCCTCCTGCTCTTCTTCTCCGATCACGGCGACATGCTCGGCTCGCAGGGCAGCGCGAAAAAGCAACAGCCCTGGGACGAGTCCATTCGCATCCCCTTCGCGTTGCGCTGGCCCGCGCAATTTGGCCGCGAAGGCCGCGAAATCCACGACCCCATCGACATCCCCGACATCATGCCCACGCTGTTGGGCCTGTGCGGAATCGACATCCCGGACACGGTCGAAGGCCTGGATTATTCGGCCTATCTCAACGGGGGTGACAATCCCTCGGACGGCGCGGCCCTTTTGCAATGCCCGCAGCCCTTTGGGCAGTGGACGCGCGAAAAGGGAGGACGCGAATACCGCGGCCTCCGCACGCGGCAACACACGTACGTCCGCGCACTGGACGGCCCGTGGTTGCTCTACGACAACGACGCGGATCCCTTCCAGTTGAACAACCTCATCGACAACCCCGAATACGCGGAGTTGCGACTCGAATTGGACGCTTGGTTGCAACGCCGCCTCGACGCACAAAACGACGCGTTTCTCCCAGGCGCCGCCTATATCCAACACTGGGGATATACCGTCAACGAAACCGGCACCGTGCCATACGCGAATTAACGGAACGGTGCACACATCAACAAAGTGCATCGGATTTTGAGGCCGCCCCGTTTGAGTTAAATTTTGACCCATCTCAAAAAAGTACACACCAACGAAGTACGTCGGGTTTTGGGGGCCGTTGGGCGGCCTTCTCCCGTCTCCCGTCTCCCCTCTCACCTGGAGTAAATATGAATCATCTGAACCGCGGAAAAAATGTTTTTGGCGAAGACCTCGTCGATTGTTGCACCGAGCCGATGACGGGGTTTTTTCGAGACGGCTGTTGCCGCACCGGGCCGGGCGATCTGGGATTGCACATCCTCTGCGCGGAAATGACCGAAGAATTTTTGGCGTTCTCCCAATCCGTGGGCAATGACCTGAGCACGCCCGTGCCGGAATACCGCTTTCCCGGCCTCGAGCCCGGTGACCGCTGGTGTCTGTGTGTGCAACGCTGGGTCGAAGCCCGAGACGCGGGCGTCGCCCCGCCCGTCTTTTTGCCGGGTACGCATATCTCCACGCTCGAATTTGTCGATATGGACGACCTCGTCGCACACGCCTTGGACGATTGAAGGCATCGTTCTCGACAGGAGTTTTCCCATGTCCGATCTGCAAGTCCCCCGGCGACGCTGGGGCAAAACCGAACTCTCCATCCCCGTGATCCCATTTGGCACGCAGGGGTTTGGCAACCACTTTGGGCCGGTCACCGATGGCGAAGCCGCAGACCTCATTCGGTTTGCCGTGGATATCGGCGTCAACCACTTCGATTGCGCGCGGTGTTATGGCGACTCCCTCCGCAAACTCGGCCTCGCGATCAAACGAGGCGTTGTCCGGCGCGATGAACTCATCATCAGCGGGCGCGTCTGTTGCCACAGCGCGGCCCAATGGGGGGGCTACGGCCGGGGCGAGCCCGACTACGCGGCAAAGCGCGTGCTCGCCGACGTAGAAGACCAACGCGACATTTTGGGCATCGACCACTTCGACGCGCTCCTCATCCACGATCCCAAAGCCATCGAACCCACGCTCGCCCCGGGCGGCACGCTCGAGGGCTTGGAAAAAGCGCGCGAGCGGGGATGGGTCAACTTCATCGGCTACGGCATGCGCCCCCACGATTTCCACCTCGCGCACATCGAATCCGGGCGCACGGATTGCTTCCTGTGCTTTGGCGATCACAACCTCTTGCGGCAAACCATCGGCGACGACATCCTGCCCGCGGCGGCCCAACGCGACTTGGGCGTGATGAACGGCTGGTCCATCATGCGCGGTTCTCTCACGGGCGTCCCGGTTGAGAACTTCGTCCCCCGCGACCGCTGGCGAGACGACCACCACCGCGCGGAAGCCATGCGCCTGTGGTGCGAAGAACGCGGGCACGACCTGCTCGAGCTCACCTTGCAATTCGCCATCCGCGAAACCCGCATCCACGGCAACCCCCTCGGCAGCCTCGACAAAGACCAACTCGCCGCCAACGTCCGCGCGGCATGTGCAACGGTTCCCGACGAGGTGTTCGAAGCCTTTTTCGCCGCGGGGCTTTAGAAGCCATCTAAAAATTATCGGGACCTACCCCCCTAGCCCCCCTTCCTGCGAGGAAGGGGGGAATCAAGGCGTCCTATTTTCGCGGTCTGTACGGTTTTGACCTGCGAAAAGTGAATGTTTTTGCGACTCTCTCAATGGCGGCCCGAGTTTTTAGATGGCTTCTTAGGCATACAAAGCGCGGTCGGTGGTCGGTTAAGAAGTACCAATGGGATCAACTGCTGATCGCCATTCACCTCTCGTAAAAATTGTCTCAAATGGCACGCACGGGTAGAGGGATGGCGAGGGGAGGACGGGAATGCAGACAAAGCACAACGAAAAAAAGAAAGGCCCTTGAGGATGAGATCTTCAAGGGCCTTTGCGTTGTGGTTTGAGTCCGCCTGCTAGTTCTCCAAATGCACCGTCCCGTCTTTGCCGATATCCAAACTGAGCGCGTGCGCGCCTGTGTTTGAGTAGGGGCCATACATGACGGCGCGCTGTTCTTCGGTCATGCCCGCGACGATCTCTTCGTCCCAATACGTCTCGGGCGGGGCGATGGGTTGCGATATGCCCGATCTCGTCGCGGTGCGCGAGGCGTATTTGATCAAGATGGAGCGCCGTTCAAAATCAGCGGTCCACGGATGCGTGCCGTGGGTTTGCGCGCCATCCATAAAAAAGAGCACGTCGCCCGGGTGCAAATCCGGTTCGGCCACCGCGCCCATTTCGTCTTCTTGCGACCGCACGCCCTTGGGCATGGGATATTTCGACTTGTGCGACCCGGGCACGCAGGCAAAGCCGCCCGATCCGGTGGGCGATTCGCCCAACTGAAAGGTGACGGTGACCCCGCCGACATACGCCGTGCCGTTTTGGTGGTGATAGGCCACGGCTTCTCGATGCGGTTCGCCCGCGCCGTGCAGGGTGCCCCCTTTGGTGCCGTTGATCCCCCCGATGAACTGCGGCCCGTGATCGAGCCGAAACCCCTTGCCGCACATGGCGTTGAGGCGCGACACAATGGCGGGCAGGGCGATCATTTTGCGAAACGGCTCGCAATGGGGCGCGGGCAAGGTCAACAAAAAGGGATAGCCGTTGGTCGTGCGGGTCAAGATGCCGTTTTCGATGCTGGGGCGACTGCGCTGGCGCAACAACTCGACTTCGGGACTCTCGTCGTCCCTTTGCACCGCCTCGCCGAGATAGTCTATCGCCTCGTTCGCGGCCCTGACATCTCCTTTTGGAAACACGCCGCGCAAGACGAGATACCCCGTCAGATCCCAGTAATAGCGTTCTTTTTCGGTCATGATTTGCTCCTTTTGAGCGGCGGTGAGCGGAGAGACGCGAGAAGGTCATCGGTCGGCCTCAGCCCCCGCACTCGGGATGGGGACCCTATCGATCAGTCAATCCGCCGCGTGTCGTTCGCGCATGTTTTCCAAGCGCACCGCGCCATCGTCTTCGACCGCCAAAAACATCTCGTCGCTCCTCGGGGCGGAACACGGGCCGAACATGACGGCGCGTTGTGGCATCGTCATGCCGCCTACGGTATCGCCATCCCAAAATGTTTCGGGTTCGCACACCGCTTGAGATGGCCCGCCGCGCGTGGCGGTGCGCGAGGCGTATTTGAAGAGGATGGATCGCCGGTCGTGGTCGTTTTGCCAGGGGTGGGTGCCGTGGGTTTGCGCGCCATCCATAAAAAAGAGCACATCCCCGGCCCGAATGCCCGGGTTGGCGACCGTGCCCATGTCCTCATCGCAGTAGCGAACCCCTATCGGCATGTCGTATTTCGATTTGTGCGAGCCCGGCACGCAGGCAAAGCCGCCTTGGCCTGCCGGGCAATCGGTCAAGTTCCAAGTGACGGTGACGCCGCCGCAATACATTTCGCCATTTTGGTGGTGATAGGCCACGAAGTCCCGGTGCGGTTCGCCCGCGCCGTGCAGGGTGAGGCCCGCGGTGCCTTTGACCGCGTTGTTGAATTGGGGGCCGTGATCCAGGCGAAAACCCGCGCCGCACATGGCATTGAGATATCGCACGATGACCGGATGGGCGAGCAGGTTGCGGATCGGTTCGCAATGGGGTTTGGGCAACGCCAACAAATTTGTCCCATGCGCCCAGCGCGGCCCGGATCCGCGCAAAAACGTGGAATCCGCTGCCCCGTGATCGGCATCGTTCTGCTGGACGATGCCCGCGTCAATGACGTAATTCAAGGCGGCATTCACGGCATCGCGTTCTTCGGGCGACAAGACCTCTCGCACCACCAAATGCCCCGTCAGATCCCAGTAATAGCGTTCTTTGGCGGTCATGATTGCTCCAATCCCGGTTAGGGTGACGCGACGACGCGCGTGGTTTTGCCATCGGATTCCAGCAGGGGCAGGCGACCGCCGTGGTGGACGCCCGGGCCGTACAAAACGGCTTGCTGTTCGGGCGTCAATTCCGCGACCCAATCGCCGTAGCGTTCGACCGGCGTGAAGTATTTGCCCACGGCGCGAGCGGCGGCGCGCGAGGCGTATTTGTAGAGCACGGATCGGCGTTCGCCTCCGCCGTTCCACGGCAGGGTGCCATGGGTCATGGTCTCGGCGAAAAAGAGCGCGTCGCCTGCGCGCATCGCGGGTTGATAGACCAGGCCCATGTCGTCTTCGACCGAGCGCACGTCTTCCGGCGTTGGCTCGGCGGTTTTGTGGCTTCCCGGCACGCAGGCAAATCCCCCGTCGCCTTCGTCGACATCGGTCAGTTGCCACGCCACGGTGATGCCGCGACAGAAAATTTTGCCGTTCTGCTGATGGTACCACACGGATTGGCTAAACGGCTCGCCGCCGCCGTGCAGGCGATGGCCCTCCGCGCCTTTGTGCGCGCTGATCAAGAGGGGGCCATGATCCAAGCGAAAGCCCTTGCCGCTAAATTCATTCAGGCGGCTCACGACAACCGGATGGACGAGCAGTTGGCGAAACGGCTCGCGATACGGCTCGGGCCAGCCCAGCATGCCCGAGAGCTCGCGCCGGCCTTCTGCGCCGGCCAGCGCGGACGACCCCCGCGCCAATCCGCCGCCTTCGATCGATCGCGTTTTGATCTGATCGGCGTAGTGATCGATGGCGTCGTTGCACGCTTCGACTTCTGCGGCGGACAACGCGCCGCGCACGATCAAATATCCGCGGAGGTCGAAAAAGTACTTCTCTTCTTCGCTGACGGTATAAGGGTTGTTCTCCATGGCGATTCTCTCCCGTTGGTTGAAGGGCGAATGGATGGGTTATTCCCGGGCGTCTGCATCTATTTGCACGGCGCCATCTTCGCGGACCATGAGATAGGGCACGCGCCCTTTGTGGTTGGAATAGGGGCCGTACATCACGGCGAGTTGCTCGGGCGTCATGCCCGCGACGATTTCTCGGTCCCAGTAAATTTCCGGTGGCGACACATCCTGCGATGGGCCGCCTCGAGCGCAGGTGCGCCCGGCGTATTTGAACAGGATCGACCGCCGGGTGGTTTCCAATTTCCATGGCGTCGCGCCGTGCGCCTGCGCGCTGTCCATAAAAAAGATGAGGTCGCCTGCTTCGACGACGGGCTGTTTGATCAAGCCCATGTCGTCGTCCCCTGTACGCACGCCTTTTGGCGTGGGGAACATGGATTTGTGGCTCGAAGGCACGCAGGCAAACCCGCCCATGCCCGCTTTGCAATCGTGCAACTGCCACGCCACGGTCACGCCGCCGACCCAGGGCGCGCCATTTTGATGGTGATAGGCGACATGCGGGCGATGCGGTTCGCCATTGCCGTGCATGGTGTGGCCCGCCGTGCCTTTGTCGCTCACGATAAACATCGGCCCGTGATCCAAGCGAAAGCCTTTGCCGCACATGACATTGAGGTAGTTCACCAACACGGGGTGCGCCAGCATGTCCCGAAAGATATCGCAGTCGGGTTTTGGAAATTCGAGAATGCCGGGCAACATCGGGCGCCCCGTACCCGCAAAGGCGACCGAATCTCGCGCCGTTGAACCGCCCACTTGCACTTGATCCCAATACCGGTCCACAATTTCATTTGCGCGCTCCACCTCGGCTTTTGACAACGCGGCTTTCACGACGAGGTAGCCCGTCAAATCCCAGAAATACCGCTCGCGTGCATCCATTGTCGCTCTCCTTTCGCGACGGGTTGGGGTTTCCACTGCGGGAATACAAATGAACACAAAATTTTCAAAAGTCAATTTTTTTCGGACGAGAGGGCAGCGTCAAAACAAAGCCATCTGCGCGGATACTTCGGATGGCCAGGGCGGCATCTCGCCGACATCGATGTGTTCGGACAGCAGTCGGTGAAAATGGCGGGCCAGTTGCGGCGCGTAAAAATCGTCGGGCGCGTGAAAAAAGACAAACGGCGTGCGCCCCTCGCGGATCCAATTTGCAACCACGGGCGCCCATTCGGACAGCGCGGGCAAATTTTCGCGCACTTCGGGGTGTCCGACAAATCGGACAAAGGGAAATCGCCCGGTGGCGACAAACCGCACCGGGACCTTGGGCTTTTTGCGCTGTGCTTCGCGCTGTGCCGGATCATCGGCGCTCGCGCTGTGCAATCCCCGCGCGTCGAAAACCACGCGATTTGCGCGATGGCTTTTGAGAACCGCGTTCAGCTCATTTTCCGCTTCGGCAAAAAATTGACGATGCCGGATTTCCACCGCGTAAGGAAATGCGTCGGGCAGCGCGGCCAAGTACTCGTCCAACGCCGGCAGATCCCTCGGGCCAAATGCGGGAGGCAGTTGCAAAAACGATGGGCCTAGGCGGTCTCGCAATGCCGCGAGCAACTCCATAAACGCGGCGGTTTCCGGTTCGGCATTTCGCAATCGCTTGGTGTGGCTGATCGCGCGCGGGAACTTGAGGGCAAAGCGAAAGCCCGTCGCGGTATGGGCCAACCAGCGCGTCGCGGTTTTTTCGGGCGGCAGGCCATAAAAGGTGGTATTGCCCTCCACGGTATTAAACACCGAGGCGTATTGTCTCAAAAAGTCCCGTTGCTTGGCGTCGGGTGCGAACAATTCGCCGACCCACGCCTTGTTGCCCCAAATTGGACAGCCCAAAAAATATCGCTCGATGCCCATGACATCTCCAATATTCCGACCAGCGTTCAGCCGTTCGTCCCCGCCGCTCCACCGCCCCTCGAGCACATCTAAGAAGCCATCTAAAAACTCGGACCGCCATTAAGAGATACGCAAAAACATTCGCTTTTCGCAGATTAAAACCCAAGAATAAGGGCC
Source organism: Candidatus Latescibacterota bacterium (assembly GCA_965242535.1). Taxonomy (GTDB): domain Bacteria; phylum Latescibacterota; class UBA2968; order UBA2968; family UBA2968; genus VXRD01. The sequence goes on along the minus strand of OZ251458.1, from coordinate 109,375 downwards.
TTTATTCCCCCTTTCCTCCTAGGAAAGGGGGCTAGGGGGTTAGGTCCCAATAATTTTTAGATGGCTTCTAAGGCACAGGCCAAAAGTACGGGCGTAAAATTTTACGCCCCTGTCTTGCCTCTTGTATCTTCGGACAGGCACGGGGGCCATCTGTACCAACTAATTCATCATCGGGATCGCTTTGCATTTCCACCGTCCTTCAGAAAAGCCATCGCCAAACGTGCCATCGCAAAAGTTCATCAACGAAAGCCATCAGGCACAGCGCGCAAGTCCGTTTCGCAACCAACATCCATTTTGCAACCCACCTCGCAGGCTGTCTCATGTCGTTCTGCTACAAAAGCGCTTTGCGCTGTGCCTAGCCCCTCGGCGTATGAGAGCGGCATTTTTTGCTTACTTTTTGTTGCTGTAGACAAAAAGTAAGTCGCCGAAGGCATCGAAGGCAACTAACGATGCTTTAGGACCAAACGTTTTAGAAAAGCGAGCCCCGTCGGTGCAGGTTGGTGTGTATCAAAATTTGGTATCATTTAATTTACGGAGTAATTAGTTGGTACAAATGGCACAGGGGCCTGTCCCTACGGTTGCTTCTTACCTCTCCCGTCTCCCGTCTCCCGTCTTCCCTCTTGCCTTTTCCCTCTCCCGTCTTCCCTTGTGGTTGCTCTTCTTCCGGATCGCGGCGATTTCCCTTTCGATTTGATCGTCGAGGCTTTCCGCTGGATCGTCGGGGCTTTCCGCGTCTGCATCGTCGAGGGCTTTCATGAGTTCGACGGCCTGTGCGGCGTAGCGGCCGCGGGTTTGCCGATAATCGTCTGCCTCGACTTTTCCCATGCGGTGGTCAAAATCGAGTTCGCGGATGGCTTCATAGACCCTATCGCGTTGCTCGATCAGTTCGCGGCGTCTCGTCTCTTTGCGCGAGATTAGATCGAGGGTACCCGCGTGGCGTGCGTCGAATAGCGGGGTGAACACGAAGAGCAGAACGCCCGCTGCGATGAGGACAAAAGCGGCTGTGATCATGTCTCGCGCTCCTTGAGTTCGCGCTCGAGGCGGTCGAGATAAGGGTCATCGCGTGCAGATCGCGTTGCAGGTGTGGCGGGAACGCGCGTTTGCGACCAGGAGCGCAGCACATGGCGCACCAGCAAAAACCCGAGCAAGAGGACCGCGGGCGGCATCACCCAGGCCGCGAGGTCGAACCCCTCGGCCGGCGGTTTGGACAGGATCTCTTTGCCAAATTCGCGCACGTACGCATCGACGATGGCCCGCGGCGTTTGGCCCGAAGCGAGCATGGCTTTGATGCGCGCGTGCTGTTGCTGGGCATAGCCACAGATGCACTCGTCGAGGGGCCTGCGCGGGCAGTCGCCGCACAAACACGCGAGTTCCTTGCCCACTTCGTCGAGCTGCGCGGTGGTCACTTCGGCGCGGACCGAGAGGGCGAGGAGACAAAATATCGGGATGAGGATCGCGGTTTTCATGCCACGCTCACTTTGGGGATTGCGCGTTTGTCGCGGGCGTCCGGCCACATGACGACAATCGTGCCGATGGTGATGACCCACGCGCCGATCCAAACCCACATGACCAAGGGGTTGATGTAGAGGTGAAACAGGGCGACTTCCTCGCCGTCTCGCGTGTCGACGCCCTGATAGAGCGCGTAGAGGTCTTCGCGCAAATTCGACCGAATGGCGACTTCTGTGGTGCTTTGCTGGTCTCGGCGCTTGTAATAGACTTTTTGGTGCGGCCACATCGTGCCCAATCGCTGCCCGCGTTTGTAAACCCCGAGTTGCGCCACGATATCCGCGGTGAGCGGATTGACGGATTCGGTGATGCCTTCGTAGATGAGCGTATAGGGGCCAATCGCGGTGGATTCCATGTATTTGAGTTCGGCTTGATCGTCCTGGTTAAACGCATTGCCCGTGAACCCGATGAAGAGCAAGACCACGCCGAAGTGGATGATGTACCCGCCGTATCGGCGGCGATTGCGACGGGTGAGGTTGACGAGCGCGGCGAGATAGGATTCGCCAGAACTGCTGCCGCGCGCTTTGGCCCCGCGGTGAAATTCGGCCGCGATGGTGCCGGTGACAAAGCCGCAAAAGAGGAAGGAGATGATGGCATAGACGTCGCGCACGCCTATCGCGAGGGCAACCGCGCCGCAGATCAGCCCGAAAATGCCCGAGCCCGTGAAGTGTTTTCGCAGGCTTTTGCCCGAGGTGCGCCGCCATGCCAGCAAGGGGCCGATGCCGGTGAGCAAGAGCAAGATCAGGCCAATGGGCACCATCACGGTGTTGAAGTAGGGCGGGCCGACCGTGATTTTGTCTCCGGTCACGGCTTCGGAGATCACCGGGAACATCACGCCCCAAAAGACGGCAAAGGTGGCGGTGAGAAAGAGCAAGTTGTTGAGCAAAAAGCCCCCCTCGCGCGAGATGGGCGATTCGTACTGCGTTTGGCTTTTGAGCAAGTCCAAGCGCGAGACCAAGAGGATCGCCGAGAAGATGACGATGAGGACGACCAACGCGCCGAACCAAGGGCCTATCGGCGACTGGGCAAATGCGTGGACCGAAGATACGACGCCGCTGCGCGTGAGGAAGGTGCCGTAGATGCACAGGGCGAAGGTGGCGATGATCAAGACCATGTTCCAAACTTTGAGCATGCCCTTTTTTTCTTGGATCATGACCGAGTGCAAAAAGGCCGTGCCGGTCAGCCAGGGCAAGAGGGCGGCGTTTTCGACCGGATCCCAGCCCCAGTACCCGCCCCAGCCGAGCACGACGTAGGCCCATTTGCCGCCCAAGAGTTGGCCCGTGCCCAAGAAAAACCACGCGAGCAGGGTCCAGCGGCGGGTGGTGCGGATCCATTCTTCGTCGATTTGCCGAGACAAGAGCGCGGCCATGGCAAAGGCGTAGGGCACGATGAAGCCCACATAGCCATGGTAGAGCATAGGGGGGTGGATCGCCATGACCGGGTGGACGAGCAAGGGGTTCATGCCCGTTCCATCGGATAAGGCGCGCGGCAGGGTGAGAAAGGGATTTTCATGGACGCAGATCAAGGCGAGGAAAAAGACCTGCGCGAAGGACATGATGGCCGTGGCATAAGACGCTAAAGGGCCGCGAAAGGCGCGGGTTTTGACGCTGGCAAAAAAGATGAAGCCGGATAATATCGACGCCCACAGCAGGAGCGACCCCTGCATGCCCGACCACACCGCCGTGAACTTGTAGCCCGTGTGCAAATCCCGGCTGGAATGCGTGGCGACGTAGTGGACGTCAAACCGGTCCGTGAGAAAGAGCACTTCGAGAATGCCCAGGGCCGCGACGCAGAGCACAAAACCCGCCGCGACCGCGCGCTCCGCGCTTAGAGTCAACCCCACGCGCCGGGTTTTCCCTGCCCAAATCGCGGCGACAACCGCATAAGCCGAGACGAACAACGCGAGATAGAGGAGAAAATTGCCGAATTGTGGAAGCATGTTTGACCTTGTGTTATGGGGCGGTAAGCGACTCGTTCGCCGCGATAAATTCATCGACTGTAAGCCCTATATCCCTGGCGATCTGTCTCAATAGAATCGGTGAAATATCTCTTCCTTTGTGAAAGGGAACCGTCGTTGCCCTTCCATCCACATGGCGGTATCGTTTGTCCTTTTTGGCGCACTTCCCGAAACCGCAATTTTTTGAGCAGACGGGCCACTTCTCGAGGTTTGAGAATCGGTGTTTTGGGCATCAAAATATCGCGATCTGTTGCGTGCCGACAAATTCAGAATCGAGATGGGGTTCACCAGCTTCGAGAAGCAGTTCTACCACTTCTTTCAGATTCCTATTCAGCGCGTCCAATGTCTCTCCCTGAGAATGGGCGCCGGCAAAACCGGGCACATAACCCACATACAAACCCGTATCCTTACAATATTCCACTATGGCTGTAAAACGCATCTCTGCCTCGCTCAATGACCGACGTTTGGGGAACTTGGCATTGCAAACATGTAAAGTTTCGTGATTCGAGGATGGATCATCATTTGTTTCTCCTAATATTTTTCGATACACTTGATTTCTAACTGAGCTTGCGCTTTTCCGCTTCAATAATTTCCAGTTGCGCTTCCATTGCGGCGTAGTAATCGGGCAACGGCTCCACATCATACAGAATACCCATACTACGCGACAAAACTAAGAATCGGGTAAAAATCGCGCTTCTTTTAGGATTTTCAGACAGCGTTGGAATGTGCGTGCGTGGTCTTGAATATTCAAAAGGACATATTGCAGATAATCGAGTCCATATCGAAAGAGACTTTTCTCTTTTTTCTCATGGTTTTTTATTTTGAGCGGGGTGTGGTGGGCGCGCGCTTCGCCCATGAGATGGGCCCAACACACGGCGAGGGTCAAGAGCGCGATGAGTTTTTCGATGCGGTCGGCGTCGGTGAGATGGGTCTGTTCGAGATCAAAGCCTCGGCGTTTGAGGTTGGCAAAAAGGACTTCAATACTCCATCGTTTTTTATAGGTCTTGAGTGCGTCAATGCCTTGTGTGTTGCTGCCGACCATCACCCATTCCTCTGGGCATCGGATTGCCGATAAAGAGAGCGATTGTCCATAGACGCGCCCGGGTTTTGGCAAGGTCGTTTGCTGATTCAAGGTCAGATTGGCGAATCGTTTTTTCAATGGAATCGCTTTTTGTCCCGTTTCGAGGATCGCGTTTTCTTTGAGGCGAATGACAAAAGGCATGTTGTTTTCGGTCAACCACTTAAACCATTTTCGCCCAATAAATTCGCGGTCGGCCACCAAGGCGCGAATCTTACAGGTCTTGATGTGTTGACGGACCCGTTTCATGAGGTCTATGCGCTCTTGCGTGCTCGAGTTGCCCTTTTTGTGGAGCATCTTGAAGCAAATGGGAAACGCCATGTCTCGATAGAGGATGCCCACGGTCAGGAGATTGATCGACACCTTACCCAACGACCATTGGGTCCGGTCCATGGCGAGGATAAAATCCGATTTGACCGGTAAGAGATGCAGAATCAAGCCCGTTGCCCAATCTTCCGGTAGCGTGAACTCGGCGAAAAAACGTTGGATTCTGCGGTAGTTGGATTTTGGCTTCACTTTGCCATTGAGCGCATTGGCCAGTTTGGTCAAATTGACGGTCGTCACTTTCATCAAGGCCAAGAGAAAGGCCGAGAGGAAGGTCACCCGGGCTTTGTGCCAAGGAAAATGCGCTTGCAAGATGGGGTACAGTTGCATAACTTGATCCGACATAGACCTGTGCTTTCCGAGAAGGGGTGAGGGTTTTTGCGGATAACTTAAATCTAACTCTTTTTCAGATTTTGCACAGGTCTTTATTTTTTGTCGCGTAGTATGCAGAATACCTACACCTTGCTCTTGGCAATTAGCGAATAAGATCATGCCCCCCTCAATCGGCTCCTCTGTGTCCTGTACAGCGTGGTAAAGGTCGGTATAGAAGCTTCGCATGTCTCCACGCTCGGTCTTCAGTTCCCCAGACGCCATTCTATAAAATGTGGTCTTTACACTCGGGAATACTGTCCGCCTGAAGAACCCCTCCTCAACCACTCGCCTACGGCACATTTTTAAGCTCGGCTCGAAAGATTCACGCATCGCATTTACGACATTCCAGTACAGGTCCAGGAATGCGGCTTGAAATTCAGTAGCGAGATTTTGAATTTGCTCAATCGCTCTTCGAAGATGCCGCTCCTTGAACCATCCACTGATTCCCTTTCCAGTAAAGACGCCAGCCAAGCTACCTAATATCGGCATAAGAACGGTTGATAGGCCGCCAGTCACAGGGGCCAACGCTAGGCCCAAACCCAAACCAATTTTGCTACCGACCAAGCCACCAACACCGGTAGTAGCAGTGTCAAGCACGGTGTGTTCTGCCGCTGTCTTTAGGTCGAGATCGCCTTTGTGCAATTTCTGGCTATTCTTAACTACGTTGCAAGCCAAAGAGATGAAGGGAATATCGATCCCATCTCCAAGATCGGCAATTCCCTCAAATGTGTCAGCAGTGCTGTGGAATGCTTCCTGAACGGAGAGATCAGAGTCGATTAAAACGCGAGGATTGTTGCGAAAGGCGGCGGCCATTTCCCGGTTTGTGATCACGTCGATATCCGGGTACTTGTCAAGGTGCTCTTGGATGTACCGTGGATTATCTGTAACCTTGATGTTGTAGGGTTTCCCATTGACGATAAGGTCCAGTCCCTCAGCAGTGCCCGACTCTGGGATCTCGACGTCAAAGCCCCATTCTCGAAGGTTATCAGCTACCTTCTCCTCCCCGGTATAGCCCTTGTATTTGTGGATCATCTGTCGCCAAGCATCTTCGCCAGGCTCGGATTTGATGATGTTGATCTTCATGAAGTCCATAAGATCGCCAAGACTCTCAAAGCCTTGTGCGTGGTGCAGATGCTCCATCCCCCGCAGAGCTTGGGGATCCATCTTCATCGTGTTGTATAACACATCGAACATGCTCACGCTAGTCACAACTGCTCCGTCCACCCCGAACGCTCGCGCTACCCGATTCCGCAGATTTGTGTCAACCTTGAGAGGCTTGGTAAGGAAAGCCCACTGGCGTGACCGATGGACGTATGAGGCTGTGCTGAGACCGGCAATCGCGAGACCAGCTATCCAGATGAGTATGATTTCCATAGATTATTCCTTCCTATCATCGATGAATTGCTGACCCAGTTGGATCCCGTTCCCCTATTCATAAGACGCTTTGATCTCGTCGTAGCTTTGGCTTTCGTATTTGGAGGGGCATTTGGCGAGCATGGTTTCGGCGATGAACACGCCATTGGGCCCCATTTTACCTTCGAGCACGACATCTGCTCCATCGCGGAACGTATCGGGCAAGACGCCGCTGTAGCGGATGGTGCGCGTGTTGGGTGCTGTGTCTTCGTCGCTCGGATCGCGGATTTCAAACGCCACGGTGCGGTTGCCATCGCGGTGGATGATGGATCCGGGAACGACTTTGCCCGCGAGTTTGAAGCGCGTGTCGGCAAATTCGGTTTCTCGCGCTTCGAGTTCGGGGACCGTGAGGTAATACAGCGACATCTTTTCCGAGCTGTACGCGACCAGCGCGAGCAAGCTGATGACGATAACGGCAAATCCAGCGGTGAATTTTACTTTTTTGACGGACATTTCGACCTCTGTGTTTGTGGTATTTTACGCGGTGTTTCAGACGCCTAAAGATAGATAAGTCCACAAATGGGAACAACCCCAAAAGCGGATCGGGATAAGGATATTTTTTGGCGAAACGAGTTGTCAATCATCAATCCGCCCAAACCCCATCATTTGTAGGGACAGGCCCCTGTGCCTGTCCTCAATCAGCGATTCGCAAAACGAGTTGTCAATCATCAGTCCGCCCAAACTCCATTATTTGTGAGGAAGCGCAGGTGAACCGTGTAATCCCCGATCACGCGAATCCAACGCACGGCGACTAGCCCGCGCTTGTGTCTACTGGACGTGGTCGCGCTCCACTGACCACGGTTTGACGCGATGTGATTGGTTAGTTGTCGGCTTGAAACAGACCAACAAAGATGAGAAAGTCGGCAAAGTTCACTCGCCCATCCCCATTGAAGTCGCCCCTAATCGCGTTTTCGTCGCATGCTTCTTTCACGTCATACAATTCGAGTCTAATCCAGGCACTAATCCAGACCCTTGGCCTTGTTACATCGTTGCTGTTAAAAAAAACGATATAGTAGGTATCGCTGTTTTCAATGGGCAGGCAAAACCTATCGCTAAAGGTGAGGCCCGAACGGTAAAGTAAGTTGGGGTCTCCGCCCTCTTTCCATCTCTCATACTCGTATTCGTTCATCACAGCCACCTGCAACTATCCGTGTCTCTCTGAACGCCGAATTCGCCTCGCAGAAAGACGTGTTGCCATTTGCATCTATCGACGATGAAGCGGAAATCGCCGTAACTCCCAGGTGGCAGCTTGACGGTATGATGAACAACGGGTTGGATAGTATCGGGGGAGCGGGAGAAGTCCTCGCATCCGTCAAACACCTGGGTAGGACTCGCCCCTTCTACGGTCCTCGTGACCGCCGTCACCAGCACCAGCACCAACAACAGATGCTTCATGATCGCTCCTTTGCTCATGGTCATGGTCGCTTCTTTTTTCAAATATCGTCTTACCATTGCGCTAAGTAAAGCGCGATGTTTCCCCACTTTCGCGCATTTCCCGATACCACTTTTGCTGGGTTGCAAAATGGATGTTGGTTGCGAAACGGACTTGCGCGCTGTGCCCGATAACTTTCGGTGATGGACTTTTGCGATGGCACGGGTTGGGATGGATTCTCTGAAGGACGGTGGAACCTACGCGCCCCTTAAAAGAAGACGGAACCGTTGATACGGGTTGGGATGGATTCTCTGAAGGACGGTGGAACTGCAAAGCGTCCCGATAATGAATGAGTTGGTACCAATGCCCCCTGTGCCTGTCCTCAATCAGCGGTTCGCCTCGCCCATCGTCATTCTGATGAAAGCAGGGCAGGGGGCCAGTGGCTTTGGTGGGACGGACTGCCCTTTATTCCAACCCCAGTCGTGCGCGGTAAGCCGTGTCTTCGGGTTTGTTTTTGTTCCAGTAATCGAGCATGAGGGCGTGGGTTTTGCGCGCTGTGGTCGTCAGCCAGCGGCCGCGGCGGCGGTGGGATTCTTCCCAGCCGAGGATGGCGTGGGGATAGGCTTTTTCAAAGGTGATCGCCAATTTGCGGTCGATGGACGTGTACGCGAGGGTATAGACCTGTGCGGTGTCGCCTGTGGCGAGTTCGGCACGGGCGGTTTGAACTTGGGGCAAGGCGTGTGCCAAACGCTGAAACTGCGCGCCCGGGATGATCTGGATTTCGCCGATGGGCAACTGTTCGGGGGCCAAGCGGATGCGCGTCCAAATTTCGTCTTCGAGTACGGCGTCGGGCAAGGTGAGGTCCCGATCGCCTTCGCTTTGAAAATACGAGCGCACGGTCGCGTGGTATCCGCCATCTCGACGGTTGAGTTGAATAAAGGTGTGCCCGCACCACTCTTGTGCCGCGCTCGCGACTTTGAGCGCGTGCTTTTGATCGGGCGCGACCGGGGTGAAGACCGAGGTCATGATGGAATAGGGATACAGGCCGGTCGTAAAGTTGGCGGTCGCGTTGAGCTTGAGCACCGAAACGCTCGGCCCGTCGCCGCGTTCGCGCTTGACGTGTTTGTCCGCGAGAAAATCCTCGGTGACGAAAATGAGCACCGCGTCGCCGTCGTGAACATCGCGGTACTGCGCCTGTTTGAGTTCGTAGCGCGTGATCTCCGCCAGGCCTGCGTACCACTGTTGCTTAAACGCCTCGTCCCAGGGTTTTACTTCGGCACGGATGGGAACGCCAAAACCGACGCACAGAAAAAGGGTGATGAATCGCCTCATCGCGCACTCCTTTGGGTGAAATAGGGTACTGCGGAATTTCCCGATTGGCCTTATCTCAAAAGTCCGTAAGATACCCCTTGCTCCAGCGGGAAATATGAACGAAGGAGGAAAAAAAAAAACCTATCGCCCGGATTCCAAATTCTCGGAAACCGCGTCTAACCGCGCGCGCAACGCCGCGTCCAGCGTCCAGCCCACTCCTCCGATATTGTCTTCCAGATGGGCGACCGTATCGCCGCCGGTAATCGCCACCGTCACTTCCGGATGCGACAAAACCCATGCTAGGGCCACCTGCGCGGGGGTTTTGCCCAATTCATCCGCCACCTCGAACAATGTCGCGATAGCCCTTCCCTCTGCGCCTGCCATCATGGTCTCGTATCGCCCCCGCCATCGCTTTGCCCACAGCGAACCTTCGGGCGGCGGCGCGTCCGGTTTGTAAAATCCGCTCAACAAGCCCACGGCCAACGGGCTGTACACCATCACCCCCAAACCCTCGCTCCGCACAAATGGAAAAACCTCTCGCTCCAGCGTGCGGTACAACAAATTGTACGGGTTTTGCATGCACATATACGGCGCCAGATTCAAGGCGTGCTGAACCCACAACGCCTTGCACGCTTGCCACGCGGCGTGGTTGCAACACCCGATGTATCGCACCTTGCCCTGATGCACGAGATCGTCCAAGGCCCGCGCGGTTTCTCCTATCGGCGTCGAGTCGTCGAAATGATGTACGAGGTACACGTCGATGTGATCGGTGTCCAATCGGCGCAAAGACCGCTCCGCTTCCCGCATGATGTGATAGAGGGACAGGCCGTGATCGTTTGGCCCTGCGCCGATGCGACTGAACACTTTCGACGTGATCACCACATCGTCCCGCTTGCCCTTCAACGCCTTGCCCAACACGACTTCGGAACGCCCGACATGCGTGCGGTCGTCCCCAGGCCCATACGTATTGGCGCAATCGATCAGGTTGATGCCCAGATCGATCGCCCGCTCGACCACCGCTTGGCCGTCTGCCTCATCCGCCTGCCCGCGAAATCCCAAGCCCAGCGCCAACGCGCTCACCTTCACACCCGCAGAACCAAAATTGACGTACTCCATAACACCCTCCGTCTTTTTTTTTCATCTAAAAATTATGGGAACCTATCCCTTAGCCCCCCGTCCTGCGAGGAAGACGGGAGAAGCAATCGCAATCGTAGGGACAGGCCCCTGTGCCATCTGTACCAACTAATTCATCATCGGGATCGCTTTGCATTTCCACCGTCCTTCAGAAAAGCCATCGGCAACCGTGCCCTCCCAAAAGTTCATCAACGAAAGCCATCGGGCACAGCGCGCAAGTCCGTTTCGCAACCAATATTCATTTTTCAACCCCCTTTGCAGGCTGTCTCATGTCGTTCTGCTACAAAAGCGCTTTGCGCTGTGCCTAGCCCCTCGGCGCATGAGAGCGGCATTTTTTGCCTACTTTTTGTTGCTGTAGACCATACTACGCGACAAAAAATAAAGACCTGTGCAAAATCCATAAAAGAGTTAGATTTAAGTTGACCGCAAAAACCCTCACCTCTTCTCGGAAAGCACAGGTCTATGTCGGATCAAGTTATGCAACTATACCCCATCCTGCAAGCGCATTTTCCTTGGCATAAAGCCCGGGTGACCTTTCTCTCGGCCTTTCTCTTGGCCTTGATGAAAGTGACGACCGTCAATTTGACAAAACTGGCCAATGCGCTCAATGGCAAAGTCAAGCAAAAATCCAACTACCGCAGAATCCAACGTTTTTTCGCCGAGTTCACGCTCCCCGAAGATTGGGCGACGAGCTTGATTCGGCATCTTTTACCGGTCAAATCGGATTTTATCCTCGCCATGGACCGGACCCAGTGGTCATTGGGTAAGGTGTCGATCAATCTCCTGACCGTGGGCATCCTCTATCGAGACATGGCGTTTCCCATTTGCTTCAAGATGCTCCACAAAAAGGGCAACTCGAGCACGCAAGAGCGCATAGCCCTCATGAAACGGGTCCGTCAACACATCAAGCCCTGTAAGATTCGCGCCTTGGTAGCCGACCGCGAATTTATTGGGCGAAAATGGTTTAAGTAGTTGACCGAAAACGACATGCCTTTTGTCATTCGCCTCAAAGAAAACGCGATCCTCGAAACGGGACAAAAAGCGATCCCGTTGAAAAAACGATTCGCCAATCTGACCTTGAATCAGCAAATGACCTTGCCAAAACCCGGGCGCGTCTATGGACAGGCACTCTATTTATCGGCCATCCGATGCCCCGATGACTGGGTGATGGTCGGCAGCAACACACCGGACATTGACGCACGCTTGACCTACAAAAAACGATGGCGCATTGAAGTCCTTTTTGCCACCCTCAAACGCCGAGGCTTTGATCTCGAACAGACCCATCTCACCGACGCCGACCGCATCGAAAAACTCATCGCCCTGTTGACCCTCGCCGTGTGTTGGGCCCATCTCATGGGCGAAGAGAGAGCCCACCATACCCCGCTCAAAATAAAAAACCATGATAAGAAAGAGAAAAGTCTCTTTCGATATGGACTCGATTATCTGCAATATGTCCTTTTGAATATCCAAGACCACGCACGCACGTTTCAACGCGGTCTGAAAATCCTAAAAGAAGCACGGTTTTTACCCGATTCTTAGTTTTGTCGCGTAGTATGGCTGTAGACAAAAAGTAGGTCGCCGAAGGCATCGAAGGCAACTAACGATGCTTTAGGACCAAACGTTTTAGAAAAGCGAGCTCCGTCGGTGCGGGTTGGTGCGTATCAAAATTTGGTATCATTTAATTTACGGAGTAATTAGTTGGTACAGATGGCCCCTGTGCCTGTCCGAAGATACACGGGGGGAATAAAGGCGTCCTATTTTTGCGATATGTATGGTATTGACCTGCGAAAAGCGAATGTTTTTGCGCCTCTCTCAATGGCGGGCCGAGTTTTTAGATGGCTTCTAACAGGTGAAGGTTATTTGTGCGTGCGAAATTAGACAGCACGGTATTATCGATGGCGATCACTTTGAATAGCCCATCTGATCGGCTGCGGCAATTTCCGCTTTGAGTTCCTCAATGGACCGACTGCCTTCTCGAAGTGGGATCCCTTGTTTGAGAAACCTTTGGCGCAATTCTTCACGGTGGAGGCCGAGAAGTTCGGCCGCCTTGCCGAGGTTGATGTCTTGGTCCAGATAGGCTCCGACCACGAGCTTTTCAAGGCGATCGGGGTCGGATTTTTGAAAATGCTGGATCACATCGCCAATTAAATTGGGATCGATCTCGCTCATTTTTTTGAATTGCTCAATTTGCCAAGATGCCATTTTACGACTCCTAACGAGTTCCCAGTCCCAAATGATCCGTTCACCCCGCACCTGCTCATCTGCCCTCGGCATAAACCGCCTCGCGCAGGCCCTTCAAATACCCCACGGCAAAGAGCCGCGCGATGCCGTGTTCATCGCCATAGTGCTCGTCGCCCATCTTCGGGTAGTGGTCCGGGCGGCACACGCCATCGAACTCGATGTCCCGATAGGCGCGCAAACATTCGACCAAGTCGGTCTTGCCGTCGTCGTGGAATGTCTCTTCAAATTTCTCGGGGTTGCCCACGACGTCTCGGATGTGCAAAAAATGGATCTTCTTCTGTTCGCCAAAATGCCGAATCACCCCGGGCAAATCATCGGTCATCAGCGTGAAATTGCCCTGACAAAGCCCAATGCCATTCATCGGACTCGGCACGAGATCGACGAGTTTCTGGTAATTTTCAACGCTGCTCATAATGCGCGCGATCCCGCGAATGGGCGAAAGCGGCGGGTCATCCGGATGCAGGGCCAGCTTGACATTGGCCTCTTCGGCCACCGGCACCACGCGCTCCAAAAAATACTTCAAATTGTCCCACTGCTGTTCTTCTGTGACGCACGCCATATCTATCCCTTGCTCATCGAGCGGCACCCCGTCGATGTTGCGGATCGGCCGCGAGGTCGGATCCCCCTGTGCCTCCAGCGCGTCGAGATCGAAACCGCTGACGTGCGCGCCACCCCGCGAGGATATGGACCGAGAGGTACGCATGACCCCCAGAACGGGCATCCACGCATAGCACCAAACCGGAATCCCCAACTCGCCCATGTTCCGCAACAACTCGCAGACCACCTCGATCTCTTCGTCCCTGCCCGGCAACCCCATCTTGATCTTCTCCATCGGCGGGCGCGATTCGATGACCTCGAGGGGAATGCCACCCGCCTCGTATTCGGCTTTTGCCTTTGCCAAAGACGTATAACTCCACGGCTGTTCCTCGGGCTCGGCACCGGGCTTGGGTCGCAAATTGATGCCGCCCACCGCGCATTCGACACCGCATTGTCTCATCAGCGTCCACCGTTGCCCGGCCTGCGGGGCCGTGACAATCGCAATTCTCAACATAACCGTCTCCTTTCATTCGCCTTGCGTCCCTTGTGACGCGCTGTCAAAACCCAATATATGAAGATACAGCGCGACATGGAAAAAAACCATCGTTCGTCAAATCGCTTTCGACACGCGATTCAATGGCGTATCTTGACGAGGAACGGAGGCCGTGCTACGGGTTCGCCTCTCGCATTTGCGGATGGGCGACTGACAAAAACAGTGATCGGCGACTGGCTTTCAGTCCCCACCGATCCGCCCGCTGATCTCGCGGCTTGCATCTCACCTTCCAACTAGCGGAGACCTTGCCATGACGCCGTGGAAAATTCTCGCCATCGCCTTGCTGATCACCAGTCCTATTGTGGCTCAAACGCAATCGGAAAACCGCAACCAAAGCGCGGCCGAGCGTTTTTTTGCGCGCAATGACAAAAACAAAGACGGCAAATTGTCGCGGGAGGAATTTCCCGAGCGACAACGCCGTCTGTTCGATCGGATCGACGCGGACAAAGATGGCTTTGTCACACTTGAAGAAGACGTGCATTTTCGCAACAACAGACGGAGGAATACCGTGAATATCCCAGAAGGCGTCACCGTTCATCGAGACCTGATCTACGGGCAGGTCGGAGATCGAAAATTGCCCCTCGACCTCTACCTGCCGCCCGATACCTCATCCTCGGTGCCCGTGGTGATCTGGGTTCACGGCGGCGGTTGGCGCGGCGGGTCCAAGGGCAATGGCGGGCAGGCGCGCAACATGACCACGCGCGGGTTTGCGGTCGTCGATGTGGAATACCGCCTCAGCGGCGAAGCCCTGTTTCCCGCGCAAATTGAAGATTGCAAAACAGCCGTGCGCTGGGTCAGGGCAAATGCGAAAAAATACAACCTCGATCCGGACCGCATCGGCGCGTGGGGGGCATCTGCCGGCGGTCATCTCGTCGCCCTGATGGGCTTGACGCACGATGAAAAGGCGTTTGAAACGCCCGAACACGGGCAGTATTCGAGCCGCGTGCAGGCGATCTGCAACTGGTATGGCCCCACGGACTTTTTGCGTATGAATGACTTTGAGGGCCGCATCGATCACGACGCGGCCGATTCCCCCGAATCCCGCTTGATCGGCGGCCCCATTCAAAAAAACAAAGAGAAAGTCGCCGCGGCCAATCCCATCGCGTACGTCAGCAAAAACGACCCGCCCATGCTCATCGTACACGGGGAAAACGACCTGTCCGTGCCCTACAACCAAAGCGAACTCCTCTACGCCGCGATGAAAAAAGCGGGACTGGATGTCGCGCTTCACAAAGTCGCCAATGCCGGTCACGGCTTTCGCAACCCCACGCGAGACAGCGTGGTATCGCTGTCCGTGCGATTTTTGGAAAAGCACCTCAAGCGTAGTGATACCGACAAGACAGCACAATAACCGCTCTGCCTTCAACTTTGTAAACCAATCTATGTATCTGATCGATGCGGCGCGACCAGCATCCTGCCAAACCAAACTTCAACGGCTCGGGCTTGCCAATACCTCGAAATGGATCTCTCGTGATTTCGTCAATCAGTTAGTACTCTGTAAATTAAATAATTATGAATTTCAATTTTTCAAGAGCGTGACGGACAGGATGCTGTAATGCCGTACATCAAAGAAGCCATCGTCCAACATGCCATCCCAAAAGCCCATCAACGAAAGCTATCACGCACAGCGCGCAAGTCCGTCTCGCAACGCACTTCTTTTTTTGTTTTCACCTTGCAGGCCAACGCATGTCGTGCGATTACAAAAGCGATTTGCGCTGTGCTAGCCCCTCGGCGCATGAGAGCGGCATTTTTTGCCTACTTTTTTTTGCTGTTGAAAAAAAGTAGGTCGCCGAAGGCATCGAAGGCAACCAATGATGCTTTAGGACCGAACGCTTTAGACAAGCGAGCAACTCAGGTACTGATTTGTACGTATCAAAATCGATTTCGATTCTGTCTGAACCCAGTATCGCAGGTCTTCCAACGCGCCGGGATCAAAGACCAATTTCATTTTTCACCGCCTCCACATCCTCAAAAACAATCCGTTCTTTCGGATCGCGGTTGAGCGCGTTCACGAGCATTGCCGCATTGTCCGGCGATCGGAGCAAATGAGCCGTTTCCGCTAAGGCATCGTAATCATCACTGGACATAATCACCACATGTTTGCCTTTTTGTCGTTTTACAAAAAGCGGTTCGCGATCGTCGCAAACCTTATCCAAACATGCGTCAAGCGTCTCGCGCAACGCGCCATAAGAAATGGTATCGCGCATGATTTTACCTCCTCACAGCGTTTTCCCTTCTCGATTTGAAAAACCACCTCGTCCCCGCCTTCTGCGATAACCGCGTGATCGATGTGGCGCGACCAGCATCCTGCCAAACCAAATTCATACACTATACCGCTACCAAAGCCACAAATACAACAACACCGCAAGCGAAACGCCACTCGTAATATGCCATTGATTCTTTTCTCGCCGAAGTTTCTGTCTCCATGCGTCATCACCAAGCCCATTAAGCCGGGCATGCCAATAGCGGCGCATCCAAATACACCAATGAAATACCGCATACATGTAAAACAGAAACACCGTCCAAAAGGCCACGGATTTCATCTTCTCACCTCTTTGTGCTAGGTCGACCCAGCGCGATCTCACAGCGTTTTCCCTTCTCGATTTGAAAAACCACCTCATCCCGCCCTTCTGCGATGAGCGCGTGGTCATCGGCATCGACAACGCGCATCGCCCCATCGTACAACAGCCGAATGGGATTGCCCAACCGCGAGGCGATCCGCGCGGATTTTTCCCCGTCTTTCCACTGTAAATCCACGACAAACCCGCCCCGTGCGCGCAGCCCTTTTGCGCGGCCCTCTGCCCATGCGTCTGGCAGCGCGGGAAACAATTCGACCGCGCGGTGATGGCTTTGCAACACCATCTCCACGATGCCTGCGGCGCCGCCCATGTTGCCGTCCATCTGAAAAGGCGGATGGTTGTCAAACAAATTGGGCAGGGTCGAGCGAATCAACAACTGCCGCACATCCTCCCAAGCGCTGTCCGCATCTTTCAGACGCGCCCACACATTGATCAACCACGCCCGGCTCCAACCCGTGTGCCCGCCCCCGTGCGCGAGGCGGCGTTCGATGCTCTTGCGCGCCGCGGCCAAAAAATCGGGGCGACCGACGAATTGAAACCCGGGATACACGCCGTAAATATGCGAAATATGCCGATGCCCCGGCTCGGGCTCATCAAATTCCTCGGGCCACTCCATCAGGCGACCGTCCGAACCGATTTGGGGATCGGCAAGACGCGACAGCGCGCTTTTTATTTCGGCGACAACCGGATCGTCAAGGCCGAGAATCTCGGCGCACCGCGAGCAATTTGTAAAGGTCTCCCAAATGATCTGCTGATCCATGCTCGGCCCCATCGCGAGGTTGCACACCTCGCCCGTACCCGGCGCGAGAAAGCGATTCTCGGGCGAAGACGACGGCCCGGAAACGAGTTTGCCCGCGTGCGGATCTTCCGTCAACCAGTCGAGAAAAAACAGCGCGGCATCCCGCAAGACCGGCCATGCCGAATCGCGCAAAAACGCATCTGAACCATTGAACTCGTAGTGCTCCACAAAATGCCGGCTGTTCCACCCACATCCCATCGACCACATGCTGTATTGCACCTTCCCAAAGGGATCGGTAAAACGCCACACATCGGTCGTGTGATGCGCCGCTGTTCCCCGGCACCCATACACTTCCCGCGCGGTTTGTCGCGCATTTTCGCGCAAAGCATCCGCAAATTCCAAAAACGGCGCGTGGCATTCGGATAAGCCGACCAACTCGGCGAGCCAGTAAATCATCTGGATATTGATGTTGATGTGGTAATCGCTGTTCCACGGCGCCTCGTATTGCCCATTCCAAATCCCCTGCAAGTTGGCGCACAAGCTGCCCGGCCGCGAACAACAGATCGTCAAATACCGCGCAAAATGGAAGTAGAGCGCGACGAGTGCGGGGTCGGAGGTTTGCGCGAACTCGGCCAACCGGCGATCCGTTGGCACATCGGCATAGTTGTCCGCGCCGAGGGAAAACGCGCACCGGTCAAAGTACTGCGCGTGATCGCGCATGTGATCGCGTTTGACATCGGGATATGGCCGCGCACAACACGCATGCACCCGTTCCATCACCAAAGCGCGCAAGTCGCATTCCAAAGGCTCATCGGGGTTATCGAAATTGTAGTCCGTACTCGCGCAAACGACGATCGTAACCGCGTCCGCATCCGCGACGATGAGCGCGTCGTTGTCGCATTGAACGCGCCCGTTTTCCGCAACCGCCCGAATGCCCGCGTAAAATTTCACGCCCGCATGTGTTTCTCCGTGTCCCGCTCGCCCGGTTATTGCCAACGCATCCTCGCTACAACGCGACCATTGTGCGTTTTCCTCCCGGTGAAACGCAATCCGACACGATATCGCACCTGCGCGATCCGCCTCGATCCGACACGCGATAGCCCCATCGACCGCCGTGGCGAAGACCTCGCGCTGAAACGCGATTCCATCGGCGACCCATCGCGTGGTGGCGATAGCGGAATTGAGCGAGAGTTCGCGGCGATAATCGGTGTGTGAATCCACCCCCTCTTGCTCGATTGACAAATCGCCCAAGGGCTGATAGCTGCGCGGGACGATGCGTTCTCCCATCACCCGTTCTTGCACCAGTTCCTGCGCTTCGGCGTATTGCCCGTCAAAAATCAGTTGGCGCGCCCGATCGATCACGGCTCGCGCCCCGGCTTGGGCTTTGGGCACAGGCGGCCCTGCCCAGATCGAATCTTCATTCATCTGAACGCGCTCGACCCGCACGCCTCCAAATACCATCGCGCCGAGTTTCCCACATCCCACCGGCAACGCCTGATTCCAATTTTCCGCTGGCTCGTCATACCACAATTTCATGGACAATTCCCTTCGGATTTTTGGTAGAATTTGCGATTAGCCATAGACGTCGTCGATCAATGCGCGGATGTACCCGATGGCATACGCTTTGCCGTGCAACTGCGTGTGTGCGGGATGGGCAAAGCGCGGGGTGTGATCCATCATGTAAGGGCCGTTGAATCCATTGTCGCGGTAAGTCGCCATCGCGCGTTTCATGTCGATATCGCCCTCGTCCATGAACACTTCCACGAACCGCGGCAACCGCCCCTTGACATTGCGAAAATGCACCCACGCGATTTTGTTGTGCGACGCCATCTCCGCAATCGCATCGTAAACGCCGCGACCGAGCAACTCGGTCATGCATCCCTGACAGAACAGCATGCCATTGCTGTCGCTCGGCGCGATCTCGAAAAGCACGCGCCTGAATTGATCGAGCGAGGAACAGATCTGCGCGATGCCTCCGAGCGGTTCCGGAATGGGCGGATCGTCCGGATGCAGAGCCATTCGCACGCCCGCTTTTTCTGCCACCGGGATCACCGCTTGCAAAAACGCCGTCATATTCGCCCACATCGCGCCTTCCGAAACCGGGGGATCGCATGGCGTCGGACGGTTTTGCCGGAAGTGTTCGTAGTCAAAGGTGCTGTACGTCACCCCGCCGCGACCCGTGTCCGATGGCGTGCGAAAATTGCCCATCGGTTTGAAATTCCAGCCCAAGCACGGGATGCCCGCTCGGCCTAGGGATTCGAGCATCCGACACCAGTACCCGATCTTTTCATCGCGGTCTTCCATCGCCAGCGCGATCTCTTCCCAGCACGGCATGAAGATGTTGTTCAATTTCAAGCCGTGGGATTCCACCAACTCCCGCGCCTTTTCAAATTCTTCCGTGCAATCCTCCCCAGCGCGAATCCGCTGTGCGAGCGTGGTATGGGCCTGCCCCGTCCCGCTCCTTTGCAACGCGCGTCCCGATTTTGCCGGCGGGCGCCCGCCCCGCAATTCGAGATGGATGGAATCCACGCTGATCGCCCGGTAAAAACTCAAAATCTCATCGCCCAAATCGTCGCAATGGACTTGATCTTGAATGTACATTTTTCGTCTCCTCGGTACAGTTGTCAGTACACCCCTCTTTCCGTTCACATCGGGCAGGCACAGGGGCCTGCCTCTACATCTGTTTTGATTCGCGATCCAGCGTAACAGGCGGGGTATGCGTATCAAGCAACCGGGGGACTGCCTCTACATCTGTTTTGATTCGCGATTCGTTTCACATCTCCACTTCGGCGTCGGATACGCGGCGTTGTCCGCTTTGCCGCGCGTCCGCAGGGACGATCTCCGGGGACTCGCCTTCGACCTCTCGGATGTAGCGGAGCAGGCGTGCGCGCATGCGGGCGGCGACCGGGCCGTGGCTTTCATAGCCGATCAGATTGCGTAATTCGTAGGGATCGGCTTCCAAATCGTAGAGATGGGATTCGCCATAGCGTTCGGCCCCTGCTGCGCCTGGCTGTGTCCGATCGCTGTGAACCGCGTATTTCCATCGCCCGGTGCGAACCGCGCGCCCCGTGCCGCTCTCCGAAATTTGCACAAAAACGTCATCGGGCCACGGATTGGCGAGCGTTCTGCCACCGCCGCCCAAAATCGGCAGGATGGACCGCCCCGACATTTGATCGGGAATCTCCAACCCGGCGCCGTCCAACAGCGTGGGGGGCAAATCGACCAGACTCACCAACTCGCCGAGCGTGCCCCCGCCGGTAAAGGGCCCGCCGGTCAGCACGGTGGGAACGCGAATCGAACTTTCGTGACACGAGCGTTTGTACTCCCGGTTGCGGGTGCGGAAATGGCAGGCGTGATCCGCGGTGAACAACACGATGGTATTTTCCGACAACCCCAAACTTTTCAGCGCGTCGAGCAACCGCCCATAAGCCTCGTCCAACCGCTTGATCATGCCCCAGTACCCGGCCAGATGTTGCTGCGCGCTGCCGCCCGTGGGCACGGCGTCGGGATATTCGCGCTCGGCCTGCGGATGCGTGGGCAATGCCGCCAAATCGGGCGGCGTCCAGCGACCGGCGTACCTGTCGCGGTAGCCATCGGGCGGGGGATAATCGTCCAGATGATTCTGGTGATGCGGCTCCAAAAAGGACATGAACAGGAAAAAGGGATCGTTCTGGCGTTCATCCACAAACCGAATCGCCGCATCGGTCAGCGCGTCCACCCGGTACCCGGGCAACTTCACCTCTCGGTCATCCTCGTCGTACACGACGCAGTCATAGGCGTCTGACGTGGCTTCCAGCGCGTTGGCCGCAAGCCAATACCGGTACCCTCCGCGCTGTGCTTCGGGCACGGCGCCGCGCACCCCCGTCGCCAGATGCCACTTGCCGATATAGCCCGTGCGATAGCCCGCATCGTTGAAACACTGCGCGAGAGTCCGATGCTCGGGATTCAGCCCGATGCCATTGCGATGCACCCCGGTCTCGCTCGCGTACATGCCGGTTTGCAAACACGCGCGCGCCGGGCCGCACACGGGTTGACAGGTAAAACTGTTGTACACATGCGTGCCGCGCTGCGCCGCGCGGTCCAAATTGGGCGTAATCCCCAAGGGATTGCCGTGTGCGGCCATGCAATCCCAGCGCTGCTGATCCGTGAAAAACACGATGACATTGGGTTGGTTGGACATATCATCTCCTCAATTGGTTTTGGTTGTCTCCATTTTCAAAATACGCGACAAAGCGCGATATGCACATCGGAAAATCGACGCTTCGGGCGTTGCGTTTGAAAAACAGCGGCGATTCGTAGGTCGTGCCATCGGCTAGCGCGAGATACGTCTTCAAGCCAAAATCCATTCTGGTTTGGTCTTTTTGGGGTTGTGTTTAGAATCCGACTTGTGCATATACACAATATAAAAAATAAATCCCTCGCTTTTGTGTTTGTTTGGGGGTGATCGACGATGCATGTACTTCGGACATTCTGGCTCCATCTGTTGCTGGCAGTCGTCGCGCTGGCCCTGTGGGATACGCCGATGGTGAAGCCGTTCCGCGTCTTTGTGGTGTGGATCCACGAGATGGGGCACGCGAGTATGGCCCTTGCGACCGGAGGCGAGGTGGAAGAACTGCGCGTGCGGTGGAACGAGTCCGGGCACGTGATCAGCCGCGGGGGCATTTTCCCCCTGATCAGTTCGGCGGGCTATGTGGGGTCGGCCATTCTGGGGGCTTTGCTGATTTACGCGGGGCGATGGCCGGTCGCCCAACGGCTGTTACTCGGTCTGATCGGCGCGGTTCAAATTGCGATGGCGGTTTTGTACACGCCGTTCGGGGCATTGGATTTCTTTTTTGGCGTGGGGTGCGGCCTCGTATTGATCGTCGTGGTAGGGCCATTGGGGCGTTTTGCCCATGTGTTGGCAACGTGGATCGGAGTGATGTTGTGTTTGTACAGTCTGTACGATTTTCGCACGGATTTGTGGATGCACGCAGAACGCACGGACGCGGGGATTTTGGCGGAGTATTTCGGCTTTGCGATGCTGGCATATCCCATCGCATTTGTTTGGGCAACCATTTCGATTTACGTCATGTATCGGGCGATGCGGGGCCTGATCGCAGGTGGAAATCATTCACGAAGCACAAACAAAGGAGAGGATCATGGCCGAGCGGGTTTTGTTGGCGAAGTTGACGAGACGCGAGTTTCGGGAGGCACTGGCACGCGGAGCGTTTCAAACCGCGATTATTCCGGTGGGGAGCAATGAACAGCATTTGGAGCATCTGGCGATGGAACACGATATCGCTTCGGCAACCCATGTCGCGGTGGCGGCGGCCGAGCGATTGTATCCCCAAGTGATCGTGAGCGTGCCGATGGCGGTGGGCATTTCCGAGCATCACATGGTCCACAAAGGCACGGTGACCGCCAAACCGGGGTCGTGGCTGGCCGTGTTGTTCGACGCGGTGGAAAGTCTGGTGCGGCACGGGGTGAAAAACGTCCTCGTGCTGAACGGTCACGGCGGCAATGCCGCGCCCCTGAAGGGCATTTTTGGTCAATGGCGGCTGTTTTTTAAGATCGACCGCCCGGATGTGAATTTGCAGTGGGCTTCGTATTGGGATTTGATGTCCGCGGAGGTCGCCGAGCAAAATTTGAAAACAAAACGCTATCCGGGGCACGCGCAGGAATTTGAAACCGCGTTCGCCCTCGCGCTGTGGCCCGAAAATGTGCGGCGCGATGCCATGCGCGATCAAGCGGACAAAGAGCCGCTAGAAGCCACCGCAGAAGCGGGCGCGGCACTGGTGGAAGATGCGATAGTGCAAGTGACCGCATTTACGCAGGCGTTTATCGACGGCGAGCACCGCGGCGAAAATGTCGCGCATCATCCTTAAGAGGGGGAGACGGGAGACGGGAGAGGCAATCGCAATCGTAGGGATAGGCCCCTGTGCCTGTCCGAAGATACAAGAGGCGAGAAGCAATCGCAATCGTAGGGACAGGCCCCTGTGCCTGTCCGAAGATACAAGAGGTAAGAATACGGGCGTAAAATGTCGCGCCCGTGCGGGATAGAGATAGGTTTTGGAGAGCGGTAATATTGGAGCGGCGATGCAGGCATCGGGACGGATCCTATTTCTCACTCGCGGCGACTGGGTTTTGCAATCGCCCGATGCCCGAAATCTCGATCTCCACCTGATCGCCCGGTTGCATGTACGTCCCCGTCGTATTGCCCACGCCCGAAATCGTCCCCGTGCTGATCAGATCTCCGGGCTCGAGCGTGATGATCGCCGAAATGTACTCGATGATTTTATCGACCGGATACAACATCTGCCCCGTGTTGTTGTGCTGCTTGCGGTCGCCATTCACATACGTACTGATGTCGAGCGTCTGCGGATCCGGGATTTCATCGGCGGTGACGAGCCACGGGCCTTGGGGCGCGAACGTATCGAGCCATTTGCCGTTTAGCCAATCGAACCAATCGTCGCGCGGGCGGCTGTCCGTGCGTTGTTTGATCTGCAACATGCGCTCGGAAACATCGTTCATCACCGTATAGCCCGCCACGTAATTCAGCGCGTCTTCGGCTTTTACGCCCTTCGCCTTTTGGCCCATCACCACGGCCAGCTCGCCCTCCCAATCGACCCCTCGCGCAATGGGGGGAATCAAAATGCGATCCCCCGGCCCGACCACCGTCGTCGACGGCGGCTTCATGAACACGCGCGGGGTTTCCATATCCTGAATTTGCATCTTCACCTTGCCGCTTTCTTCGATGTGATCCTGATAATTGCCCGCCAGGCAGAACACCTTGCGCGGATTGGGCACGGGCGCGCGCAATTTGACCGC
The DNA here is from genome assembly GCA_965242535.1 of Candidatus Latescibacterota bacterium. GTDB lineage: Bacteria > Latescibacterota > UBA2968 > UBA2968 > UBA2968 > VXRD01. The sequence goes on along the minus strand of OZ251458.1, from coordinate 85,452 downwards.
GTCAACCGCAAACCCGATTTGACCATCGGGCGCGCCATCCAACCGTTGCTCGGCATCTGCCGCCGCCTGCTCGGCCGCGGCGAGACCTTCGGCTCCGGCCTCCAACAGGGCCAGCATATCCGCAAAAAAGGGACGCGCTTCGCGGTTCTGCAATCGCGCCACCGTGCCATCTGCGGCGGCGAGATCGACGATCAGCGCGTCATCTGCGACCACCGCGCCGATGGATTCTCGGTTGCCAACGACATACGTGGCGAGTTTCATGCTTTCCTCCTCTAATGACTGGTGAACGACAATGGGAATGTCGGCTTTCGCAGTTGGTGCTGCGTGGGTGTCTCGATTTTTTGATGATGGTATTCTTCGACGAATCGCGCCAGATTTTTGCTCGCCTCTTCAAATACAATTTTGCCCTTTGCCGCGGTTGCTTTCTCGGCCTCGCCCATCACGCCCGAATCGGAATACTGACTCGTCCATTCCACCAAGCCGACAGGCCCTCGCGCGAACAGATCCGTCCAAACAAACTCGGACCCGCGCAGATTGGTTTTGGCGATCTCGCTCTTGATTTTGTCCTTCCGCACGCTCTCGGGCGACAAGTAGAGCAACATCGACGTCTCCAACTCGCCCGCATGCGAACACCCGCCGGGAGACACGCTCTCGCGCCATTTGTCGTCAAACTCGGGATTCACCTTGAGCAGTTGCCACCACGAGCAAAACGCACAACTCGCGTCCGTCTCCAAAATGGTGCGCCGCGCGACCATCTCGACCAGATTGTGATTGGACCCGTGCCCATTGACGAGAATCATCTTCTCGAACCCGTGATACGCCAAACTTTTGCAAATGTCCAGCACGTATTGGATGAAGTGTTCGTAGTGGATGTTCAGCGAGCCGGGAAAATCCATGACGTGATGGACGTACCCGTAACTCACGGGCGGCAACACCAAGCTGTATTCCGGCTTGAGGCGCGCGCCCTCCGTCGCCACGGCATTGGCGCACAGATGATCGACCTTCAAGGGCAGATGATGCCCGTGTTGCTCGACCGCGCCGGTCGGGATAATCGGGATTTTCCCCATCTCTACGGCCTCGTTCACCTCGGGCCACGTCAACTCGTCAAACTTGTAGGTCTCCTTCACAGAAGCCATTCCGCCACCTTTCTAAAAAGCATCGCCCTGCGCGAGTTCGACATCGATAGCGGCCCTAGCATGCACCCCGGTAAAGCCGCTGAAATGGTACACCTTGGATTCCGCCCCTGATAGGAGGCGGGATGCGGACAACGCGATGGGTATTGCGGTTCACTTTTGACCGGTCGACGTTGTGCCATTGAAAAATCTATCGATCTTCTCCATGGCGTCTTTATCGTCCGCAAACACGCGAGTAAGATCTTGAAGCAATTCTTGACGCGCTTCTCGCCGTCCCTCTCGCCGTCCCTCTCGCCGCCCCTCTCGCCGTTCTCGCTTCTTGAACATCTCATAAAAAATCATGATCGCCTCCAGTGCTGACAAAGGAATGAACAACAACAAGACGACAAAGCCCGCCAAGTCGCCCGCGCCTTGAATACCTCGATGCGGATTGAGACCAAATTTATACAACCACAATACAACCGCAAGCCCATCGACAACGAGAAGCCAGAACGCGATAAAACCTTCATATTTCAATATACGCGAAAATTTAAGTCCTGTATCCATCTTCCTCCCTTTCGTTAAAGGCCACCAGCATGGACAATGACAATGCACACGGATAACTCGCGAAATACCCAACTGCTCCTCCTATACCCTGAACTCCGCCACCACATCTTCATCCAATGCCACGCCGAGGCCGGGTTCATCCGTCAGATGCAACGCACCGTCTCGAAACGCCATCCCGTGCCGCGCCAGCTTTCGCGCTAAGGGCGAGGGCGCGCGCGTGTATTCCGTTAGGGGTCGCTCGCTCGCCGCGGCCCATTGTGCGGACGCGGCCAACAATACGCCAGTGCCATACGCATGCGGCACGGCCCGCGCCCCCGCCTCGTTCGCCAATTGCTCTATCGCCAGCGCGCCGGTCAACCCGCCCACGCGCCCCAGATCGGGTTGCACAAAATGGAGTTTCCCATCGCGCAACAAATCCGCGTATTCGCCCACCAATGTCATCGCCTCACCCGCTGCTATCGGAATGGACGACCACGTGGACACCTCGGCATATCCCCGCACATCAAACGGATGCAATGGCTCCTCCAGCCAAAACACATCGTATTTCTCAAATCGCGCCACGCGGCTCAGCGCGGTCTCCGCATCCCACGCGCGACCGGCATCCACCATCAAAGCCACATCCGCACCCAAAGCCGCCCTGGCCGCGGCCACCAGCGCCTCGTCCAAATCCGCATCTGGCCCCATCGGCGCCCAACCGTACTTCACGGCCCGATACCCCTGCGCGGTGAATCGCTCGGCGGATTCTCGCACCCACTCCGGACGCTTGGGCCACAACACGCTCGCGTGAAGAACCCCGCGCTGAAAGCGACGGGGCTTCTGTCGCTTCAGCGTAGGTTGTGCGATCGACGAGACTGCGCTCTCATGCGGACAAGCGTCTGACGGTCTCTCCTGCAAAGGTCGTCTTCCCGACCTTGTGGATATTCAATGCGGCATTCAAATCGCGGTCACACGTCCAACCACAACCGCATTGGAACACCCGGTCTCGCAACGCCAAGTCTTCTTTGACCGTGCCACAAGCATGGCAGGTCTTGCTACTGGGGAAGAACTTGTCAATCTGCACAATGTCCTTGCCGTGTTTGTGGGCCACCCATTGCAACTTGGTCAAGAAGTCCGCAAAGCCCAAATCGCTGACTTTGCGGCCCCAAAGTTTCTTCATCGCAGAGAGATTGAGCGTCTCAAAGCAAAGCGTGTCGTAGGTCTTGCACAGCGCGTTGGCAAGTTGCCAGTGTTCGTTCTCGCGCCTATTGGCAACTCTGCGATGAACTCTTGCCAGCTCAAGCCTGGCCCGTTGACGATTGTTGCTTCCTTTGGCTTTGCGAGACACGTTGCGAGAAGCGCGTTTGAGCGCACGCGCATTGCGCTTGTAGAACAACGGGGACTCGTAGCGCGTACCATCCGACACGGTGAGATAGGTTTTCAGTCCAAAGTCAAAGCCTGCGGTTTCACCCGTCTTGACAACGACACTCGGACGGCTCTCACACTTTGCCGTGATGCACAGCCACAAATCGCCCACGCGGTCGCGCTTGATGACGACCGTTTGGACGCTTTCAACATCAAACTCGCGGTGCTTGTGGAACTTGAACAAACGCTTGACGCGCCCCATGACGCCAAAACTTAGTTGAACCACATTGCCGCCAACAAACTCGTAGCCCGATTGCTTCAGCGTATAGGATTTGTACTTGAACCGCGCCCGGAACTTCGGCAACCGCTTGTTCTGCCTTTTGAAAAACTTGTCGTAGCCAAATTCAATCCGCTCGACAACATTTTGCAACGCCTGACTCGGCAACAACTTCCAGTGGGCAAACCGCGCCGTGCGCTTCAACTTGGCTATGTGCTTAATCAAGTTGTCTTTACCCGGTGACTTGCCATAGATGCCATAGTACCTTTTCCGCAGTGCCAGCAGGTGGTTATACGGACTGGCAAACGACTCGATCTGGCGATGCAAAAACGCATTCCGAAGCCGATTGTCATACACCTTGAATTTGAATGTCTTGTAGCCCATGACATACCCCAACAAAAAACCCGCCTGTGGTTGTCTCCAAAGCGATAGTTTTGCCACAGAATGGAAATTTAGCCATGAGCGCGGCCCTTGGTCCATCCGAAGATACGAGACGGGAGATGCGATCAGCTTTCAGCTTGTCCTTTCCGCCAGCGGTCGTACAGCGGACGCATTTCTTTGGGCAAAAAACCGCGCACATTGTCCGCCAGCATCCACTTCAGACGCGGGTCGGTCTCGGTGGGTTCGCCGCCCGGCGCGTACATGCTCCAACTGCCCGCCAGCGTCAAGCGTTCGACATCTTTTTTCATCACCCCGCGGTGGATCAAATTGCCACTCCAAAACGCGGTTTGCCCGGCCTTGAGTGGCACGGCGTATTGCCCCGAAATATCGTCGTGGCGTTCCTCCAACAAGCACCTGCGCTCGTGGGCCGTGCGATACCGCTTGTGGCTGCCCGGCACAATTTGCAAACACTCGTCATCCACCAGCGCGAGATGCCATTTCAAACTCCGCTGTGGGCGACTTAAAATTTGCATTTCCCTGCGGTACGACCCGTCGCGTTCATTGCCCCCAAAATCTCGATGCCAACCAAACCCGTAATCCGCCCGATACGGATTCGTGAAAATGAGCACCCCGCCCAGTTGCAACCGCGTGCCCAAAAACGGACGCACGTATTTCATCACGGGTTCGGACATCAAATACTCGGCGAACATCGGCTCGTTCATCTCGGGCGCGAACAACCCGCGAATGGCCCAGGGCTCGCCGTCTGTAGATCGGTGGGTGTACAGATCCACCTCGCCTGCGCGCACCTTTTGCTTGGCGCGAATCGCGGCCTCCAACAGGGGTTGCAACATGTCGGGATCCACGGCATCGTCCACGACGAAAAACCCCCGCTTCCTGTACTGCTGTCGCTGTGCGTCGCAAAACATAACCGCCTCCTTTTGAGTGCGGAGAATATAAGACATGTCTGCAAAAAAAAACAAAAAACGCGAGGGACTTCTCCTCCTCGCGCTTGCATTTTCTCGGCGTATGCCGTATTTTGGGTTGTCGGCAATCGCCCACCACCACTGACCCCTGCTTCTCAGGAGTGAACTTATGAGACGACGACAAGCCCGCGAGATTTTGGGCGTTGATCAGGACGCCTCGGAAGATACCATAAAGCGAGCGTTTCGCAGCTACGCGCTTCAGCATCACCCCGACCGCAACCCGAACGATCCAGACGCCGAAGAGGCGTTCAAGAAGGGCGCTCAAGCCTATCGCGTGCTGACCGGGCGCGAGCAGTCCGAACTCGATACGCTGTTCGATCAGTTTGACGAGATGGAGCAGTCCTTTGGGGAAATAAAGGAATCTATCGATCAACTCGGGGAACAATTTGACGAATTTCACAAAGAGATGTCCGAGGGCTTCGACAGGATCGAAAATAGCCTCTCCCGCATGTTTCGGTGGACCGTCATACTGTTGATCGGCATGGTCGCAATTTTCGGACTTCTCACGTGGTTCGGTTTCTGAATATTAGTTCCAGCCTCGCATCCACAAACTACTAAAACGAGCGATGTTGAGATGTGACCTTTGCAAGTGGCTCTATCTCGCGCTCAATTTTGCGGCGCCCCGTGTGTTCGGCAACATCGAGATCGTAACGGGTCTGAAGATCGATCCAAAACTCAGGCGTCATACCAAAGTAGTCCCCAAGGCGCAACGCGATATCGGTCGTCATGCCGCGGCGTCCCTGTACGATATCGCGCAACCGAGACTGCGCGACCTCGATGGCTTGGGCGAGCCTGCACACGCTCAGTTCCATCGGAATCAAAAACTCATCGCGCAAGATCTCGCCGGGATGCACGGGCGGCAATCGCTGCCCAGATGCCACATCCGAAAAATCGATCTCCCGCCTGTCCAATGCTTCGCGTTTAATGGTCATACCAATCACCTCCTCAATGATAGTCGACGAGTTCGACATTCCACGGTTCGCACGTACAGAAAAAAAATAGCAAATTCACGTACAAAATCAATGACACCCACGGAATTGTGGGTGTTTTTTTGTGCGATTGGCCCACCTGTGGCGCACGCGTACATCGCGTCCAAACGCGCTGAATTTTTTTGGGATCGATTATGCACGTCTCGCGTTGCCATTTCAAAAACAGTGGCGAGGCGACATCATTGTGCTATCTTCTGGCGGGGAATACAAAGGATGGCGTCGGCAAACGATGGGAGTAGGGACAGGCCCCGTGCCTGTCCTCATTCGGCAGGACATAGCACCGGCAAGCACTGGGAGTAGGGACAGGCCCCCGTGCCTGTCCTCATTCGGCGAGACATCGCGCAAGCGATTGAAAGGAGTCAAACATGATTGGACCGAGGTTGAGCGATGCGGCGTTTTTCGACGCGCTCGATTTGTCGCGCACAGATATGGCGGGGGTCAAAGCGGCGGTTGAAGAACGGGATTGGCACGGTGCGCGGCGCGCGTTTGCAGAACACATCCGCACGCGCGAAAATCCGAAATGGTTTTCCGATTGGCAGAATCGATCCGAGCCGCGAGATCGGGATGCGGAGGTCGAACTCGTGCGCGTGGGCGATCGCGCGGTCCGAACGGTCGATCTCGCAAAGGCGGATCGCATCGCGGCAAACGCGCTGACGAGTTGCGAGGTGGAAGAAGCCTTTGGCGACGCGATCAACTGGGAATTGGACCCCATCGATTACCGGGAATGGACGTGGCAGTTGTCGCGCCATCCGTTTTGGGTCGCGCTGGGGCAGGCGTATTGGAAAACCGGCGACGAAAAATACGCCGAGGCGTTTGTGCGGCAAATGCGGCACTGGATAGAGCAGGTGCTCGTCCCCGTGGGCGAGGATGGCAATTCATGGAAAGACGACGCGAGGATGGGCACGGACAGCACCAATTGCTGGCGCACGATAGAATGCGGGATTCGGATGGGGCAAACGTGGCCCGCGGCGTTTTACTATTTTCTCTCGTCCAAAACATTTGCCGATGACGACGTGTGTTTGATGGTCAAGAGCATGGTCGAGCACGCGCGCCATCTCACGCAATGGCCGCGCAGCGGCAACTGGCAGACCATGCAGGCCAATGGGCAATACCACGTCGGCGCGCTGTTTCCCGAGTTCAAAGAAGCCGCGCAATGGCGCGAACGCGCGATGCAGTCGCTCTATGGGGAATTGGACGCACAGGTCTATCCCGACGGCGCGCAGATCGAGTTGTCGAGCGGATACCACCAAGTGAGCCTGCGAAATTTTGTGATGGCCCTGGCCATCGCGCGCCGAAACGACTTGCCCGTGCCAGCGGATTACGTCGCCAAATTGGAGCGGATGTACCACTACGACCTGTATTTGGCCATGCCCGATCTGCGCTTGCCCGCGCTCAATGACGGGGGGCAAACAGACATCGCGCCCTACATGCGCGGCGGGTTCGAGTTTTTTCCGGAACGCGCGGATTTCCAATGGGCCGCGTCTGCGTGCGCCGAGGGCACGCCGCCGCAAACCCTGTCCTGCGCGTTTCCCTATGCCGGGCATTTTGTCATGCGATCGGGGTGGCAGCCCGATGATCGCTATCTCTTTTTCGACGGCGGGCCCTTTGGCTATGGGCATCAGCACGAAGACAAGTTGAATATCGTACTCTACGCGCACGGTCGCGTGCACGTGGTCGATCCGGGGAATTATCCCTACGACTCGTCCCAATGGCGCGCGTACGTCCTTTCGACACGCGCACACAATACGGTGATGGTCGATGGCATGGAACAAAACCAGCGCGGTAAATCCCGCGAGAACTACGTGGTGTCCAAGCCCCTGCCGCATACGTGGATATCGAACGACAAATGCGATTATGCGTCCGCGACTTACGACTTGGGATACGGCCCGGATCGGGACCAAACCGTCACACACACGCGGTCGATCCTGTTCGTCAAACCCGAGTTCTGGATCGTCACGGATATTCTCAAGCCCTCCGATCGCGCGTCCCACAAGTACGAGGCGATGTTCCACTTGGACGCGGAGGATGCGGACGTTTTATTGGACGGGCGGCGGGTCATCACAAAAAACGGCCCTGGCCAGAGCAATTTGGACATTCGCGGCCTTGCGACCAAACCCATCTACGGCGACATCGTCAGCGGACAAAAAGAACCGACCGTGCAGGGCTGGATCCCGCGCGGCGGCCCCTATCAGTGCGAACCCATTCCCACGGCGATTTTCAAAACCGAAGGCTATGGCCCGGTCGCGATGACCTACATTTTGTACCCCGTCAAACCGGGCGAAGAATCGCCCATCATCCGGGTGGAACGCATTCCCATCATGGGCGACGACAACCTCGTCGTCATCGCCGGGCGCGTCGTCTTGCGAGACGACCGAGACATTTACTTCGTCCAATCCGAAGCGGGCGAGGGCAGGCGGCGCGCCATAGAAGGCGAAACAGACGCCGAAGCCGGCATCATGGCCCTAACCGACGGCTGGGTCGAAACCCTCGCCCTCATCAACGGCCAAACCCTGCGCGTCTATGGACGGGAAATTCGGGAAGGGCAAATGGTGTAGGAATCGGAAAGCATCCGCGGATGAACACATTGAGAACGCAGATTTGACCCCCCTAACCCCCCGCCCGCTGTGTCGCTCGGTCGAAAGATACAAGGTGAGAGTGGGGCAGAGAGATTTATCGCGCATGGATATGGCGGGGGTCAAAGCGGCGGTTGCGGAACGGGATTGGGCCGGGGTTCGGCGCGCGTTTGCCCAACACATCCGCACGCCCAAAAATCTCGGGATGCAGAGGTTGAACTCGTGCGTGTGGGAGATCGCGCAAAGGCGGGCCGCGGCAAATACGCCAGCGAGTTGCGATGTGGAAGAAGCGTTTGGCGACGCGATCAATTGGTTCATCTATGAATGGGCCCGAAAAGCGGCCCGTTGTACCCCGCTCGTTTTTTCCGTAGCAAAACGATAAAAATGTCCAAACCATTATCCCATCTCCTCATGTGCATCGCGCTGTTTTTCGGCACGGTCGGCCCCGCGCTGGGCGCGTCGCCCGATCTGCCTTTGAACCATCCCGCGTATCCCCTCTTGGATCGCCTGGACGCGCGGGGGTGGATCGCCGCATCCGATGCGCGCCCCCTGACCCGAATGCAGGTCGCACGCCTGCTCGCCGCCGCGTCTCGCCAACCGATGTCCGCAACCGAGCGCGGCCTCGTCGAGCGCTACATCGCCGAATTGGCCGGGCGCGCGGCCTTTGCACGCGAACCCCGCTGGGCATGGCGCGATTCGGTAGCCTCGGTCATTCTCGAACCCCTGATGCGACAACGGGTGATCGCGCGCCGAGGCGGGGCATTTACCGACGAAACCGCGTCGCAGACCTATTTGGGCGGTTCCATGCGCGGGCGATTCCACTCTTTGGGATTTTACGCGCGTCATTTTGAAGCCCGCGAATGGAGCGACCGCGCGCGCCTGACCCGCGAAGACGTACTCGCCCGCCCCATCGAAGACGCGCAACTCAAGGGCGACAAAGCGGACTTCCGCGAAAGCGCGTTTCAACTCGCATGGGCAAACGCATGGATCCGCTTGGACGCGGGCAAGGGCAGCATGGATTGGGGCCCCGGGCGCACGGGCAATTTGTCGATCTCCAACTACGCGCCGTCTTACGGACTCTTTCGATTGCGCGCATCCTACCGCCGCTTGCACTACACGCATGTCGCGGCGTCATTGCGGGCGCGAGACGGGCTGATCGACACCACGCGGCGGTGGATCGACAACGGGCATGTGCGAATTTTTTCGCGGCAAAAGCGATTGGCCGCGCACCGCTTGGAAATCGCGTTTTCAAAGCTGCGTATCGGGTTGCACGAGGCCGTCGTGTACGGCGACCGGGGCTTTGAACCGCTCTACGTTTTGCCGGTGACCGTGTTTGCAGGCGCGCAAAATCACTTGGGCAACCGAGATAATCTCGTCATCGGCGGCGATATATCGTTGCGCCCGCGCCCGGGCTTGGAGGTCTATGCCGCGTGGTTTTTGGACGATATGGTCAAATTCGACCCCAGCGCGTTTGCCAATCAATTCGCCCTGCAACTGGGCGCGTTTTGGGTCGATCCCCTGGGCCTGCGCGACGCGGATGTGCGCGCCGAATACGCCCGCGTCGAGCCGTTTGTGTACGCCCACAATTTCGACATCAACACCTATGAACACCGCGATGCCCCGTTGGGCTATCCCACCGGGCCAAATGCGGATCGCTGGTTTGGGCGAGTGACATACCGCTTTTCCCCATCCCTCCATGCATCCCTCGCGTTTGAACGCGAACGCCAGGGCGAAAATCCCGTCAATAGAGATGGCACAGTGGTCAATGTGGGGGGCGATGCCCAACTGGGACGGCGATTGGAAGACGCACAGACGCGGGCTTTCATGTCCGGCGATGTGGAGACGCGCTCGAAAATCATCATCCGCATCGAATACGCGCCGGTGAGGAATTGGATTTTGCAAGTGGGATACACGCGACAAGCGGGCAAAAATATCGTCCTGCCCAGCGGACGCGGCGATGCGGTGGGCCACGAGTGGGTGGCGACGGTGGATGTGAATTTTCCTAAATGAGTTTCGACCTAGGGTTTTATCACATTTTTGAGTGTCATAAGCGGTTGTTTTTCGCGACCGCCCTTATACCAATTGAGGGCCCCGCTCCGAGTCGCCCTCTGAAAATCGGTTTTGTCGCCAGTGCTTTTACAACTGGTGACAGAGAGGTAATAAACTCCAGTGCTTCAGCAAGGGGAGTACGTCACTGAGGCAGAAAACGAAAATCGGGAGAACGACCATGAAAATCGCGGACATCGAAGTCATCCCCATTGCCATGCCCTTGGCAAAACGCTACGACAACCACACACGGGCGCACGCGCATGTACGACATCGATCAGCATGTGGTGGTCAAAATCCACACGGACAACGGCCTGATCGGCTATGGCGACAGCGAGGATCGGCCCGAGATCGCGTCCGAAGAAATCGAACCGCTCATCGGGCGCGACCCCTTTGATTTTTTGCACAACAATTTCAACATGGCCCTCGGCATGGCCCTCTACGATGTGATGGGCAAATACCTCGAAGTGCCCGCGTACAAACTCATGGGGCAAAAGGTGCGAGACGCCGTGCCCGCGGCGGCGTGGACGCGCCCTTGCCCGCCCGAAATTTTCGCCGGAGAAATCCAGCGCGCGGTCGATCAGGGGTACCGCATCTTCAAAATGCACTCGGACGCGCGATACGACGTCATCGAACAAACCAAAGCCGCCGCGGAAGTCGCGCCGACGGGTTTCAAACTCCACTGGGATTTCAACCACAACCGCACCATGGGCGTCGCGCTTCCCATCGTCGCCGAACTCGAACGCGACCATCCCATCGTCGGCTTCATCGAAGACCCGCTGCCGTGGACGGACCTCGACGGCTGGCGCGTGTTGCGAAACAAAACGCAACTGCCGCTCATCATGCACAATCCCCAACTCGGCGGCATGCAAGAAGTGCTTCGCGGCGCGGCGGATATTTACATGATCGGCGGGCGCGTTGGCGACACCATGCAACGGGGATTCGCGTACGCTCAAGCCAACATCCAGACCCTTTTGCAACAATCGGGCAACGCCTTGATGAAAGCCTTTACGCTGCATCAGGCGGCGGTTTTGCCCACGGCGACCGCGCACATCATCACCCTTGACGATCAATACGAAGACGACATCACCACATCGCAGTTTTTGCCCACCGAAGGCTTTTGCCGCGTGCCCGAAGGCGCGGGTTTGGGCGTTGAGGTGGACGAGGAAAAACTCGAACGGGCGGCCCAACGCAAGCCCATTCCCAAACTCGACGTCATCGGCGTGCTCCATCTGCCCGGCGGGCGGGCGTATTACACCCTCGGCGAACCCAATGTCGAAACCCTCACCGGCTTTGAAGAAGGCGCCCTGCGCGGCATCCGCTACGAACGCCTCGTCAAAGGCGAATCGCCCGACTACGACCACATCCAAAAGCGCCTCCAATCCGAAGGGCCATTCATCGCGTAGCCTAAAAAATAAACGGGACAGAAGAACCATCCCGTTTGTTCGGATTACAAACTGACGTTACGTGCAAATCAGCACCTGCACGGTTCGCTTTTCTAAAACGTTTGGTCCTACAGCATCGTGGGTTGCCTCCGATGCGTTGGCTACGCCTGTGCCTACGGCGTGCGGCGACCTACTTTTTTTCAACAGCAAAAAAAAGTAGGCGAGCGGGGTACAACTGCCCAAGCAGTTCAAAAATGCCGCTCTCATGCGCCGAGGGGCTAGCACAGCGCAAAGCGCTTTTGTAATCGCACGACATGAGACAGCCTGCAAGGTGGGTTGCAAAATGGATGTGGGTTGCGAGACGGACTTGCGCGCTGTGCCCGATGGCTTTCGTTGATGGACTTTTGGGATGGCACGGTTGGCGAGGGCTTATTTGATGTACGGCATCGCGTCCGTCACGCTTTTGAAAAATTGAAATCCCGAATTATTTAATTTTTAGAGTAATGGCCTGTCTGAAAGGATGTTAGTCAGGGGCGGTTCAACGGCCATTAAAAGTCAATGGCGTCGCCGCGGTAAGCATACTACCTCCCAAATTCACACTAGCACCAACGGTGAACTCGACACCTGTTACATCAGAAGCAGTCGTAAACGTAACAGTCGCCAAATGACCATTGGTCAAATTAGCAGCCGGTATAATAAATATTCTGTAAATTAAGTCATTCTCAATTTTGATACACACAAATCAGTACCTGAATTGCTCGCTTTTCTAAAACGTTTGGTCCTAAAAGCATCGTTTGTTGGCTTCGATGCCTTCGGCGACCTACTTTTTGTCAACAGCAACAAAAAGTAGGCGAGCGGGGTACAACTGCCCGAGCAGTTCAAAAATGCCGCTCTCAAACGCCGAGGGGCTAGGCACAGCGCAAATCGCTTTTGTAACAGAACGACATGCGTCAGCCTGCAAAGTGGGTTGCAAGAGGGAGGTGGGTTGCGAAACGGACTTGCGCGCTGTGCCCGATGGCTTTGTTTGATGGGCTTTGGGGAGGGCACGGTTGGCGATGGTTTATTTAATGTACGGCATCACGTCCGTCACGATTTTGAAAAATTGAAATTCATAATTATTTAATTTACAAAAAAATATCGGGTTGATATTTGCATCGAATTTGGGTATTATTTTGTCTCATCGCCAATCGCACATTTATCATCAATGGAGGAAGCAGATGGCTGTTATCAATACGATGGAAGACCTCATCCGCGATGACGTCGGCATGCTCGAAGGTGCTCATGTGAGAAGTGCCGCGATTCGGGAGGCATCTTCCATTGCTCGGGAAATGAATTTGTATCGGACGAAAAATCTCAGCCAAGACGATCTCTGGGCACTGATCGACCACGCCGACACTGTGGATATTCCCAATAATGAGTTGCGGAGTTTCCGCCGTGCGGATCTGATTATGGAAGCCACGGATCGAGATGATGCGCTCTGCTATATCGCCGTGGAGATCTCCTTTACGGTCAATGGCCGGGACACCACGCGCGCCCTTCGCAACGCCGAGTTCCTGACCCGGTTCACGGGCAAACCCGCCCATGCCGCAGTGGTCGGGTTGCGCCGCGATAATCGCATCCACGATCTCATCAAACGCGGCGATGTGTTTTGGTATCAATTAGACGCGGAGATCATGGACGTGGAGTGATAACAGGGGAGACGGGAGACGGGAGACGGAAGACGGGAGAGGAGTGATAACCCCTGCAATTTTTACCGAGGTTGTGCCATTCGCGGTTAAACTTTCATCTTTTTTAGAGATACCCCAAAGCCCTGAGCCTGTCTTCGAGGGCTTTTTGTTCTGCTGGTGTGTAAATCTCGCTGCTCGGGTGTGTTTGGTGCGTTGTCGTGGATGAGGATATTGCGGCTGTGTCGCCGATGGCGTGGCCCTGCATGTCGGCGGGAATGGGGATGTTTAGGAGGCCGAGGATGGTCGGCGCGACATCGCGGATGTCCAAGTTGGAGCGTTCTCCTGCGTGCGTGCCATCGTTGAGGATGAAGACGCCGTGTTGGCTGTGGTTGGCATCGTCCGGGCCCGTGTCGTTTTCGAGGGTGTGGATCGCCCGATGCCCGATTGTGCCTACGGATCGCCAGAGCAGGTCGCCGAAGTAGATGATCAAGTCCGGGGGGATATTGGCGATCGTGCGGTAGATCTCTTTGGGTTTGAATACCCGCGTGGGCAAGGGATGGCCGTGGTCGTCGGGAATGGCTTTGATTTTGGTTGCGAGTTCGTCGCACAGGGCGTCGCCGCGTTCTGGGGGGACGATGCCGGTTGGCTCGCGTCCGGCGATGTTCAAGAAGATGCGCGCGTAATACCCCCCGGCGCCCCAAGCGGTGGTTTTTGTCCAGTCGATTTCGAGATCCTCAAATGCCGTGGGCGTTTGGGGATATTTTTTTGGCGTCAAATAGCCCTCGCGGATCAGCCATTCGTTGATGCAGATGCCGCCGTCAATGCGCTTGGCGCCGTGGTCCGAGACGAGGAGAATGGCCGCGCCTTGGCCCGCGAGATCGATCAGCGATTCGATTTCCCGGTCGAGGTAGCGGTAGTAATCGCGGATGGCGTTTTGATATTCGGAATGAGGCTCATGCTTTCGGTGGGCGGGATCGAGAAACCGCCAAAACCCGTGGTGGATGCGGTCCGTGCCCATTTCGACGTGCATGCAAAAATCCCAATCGCGGGTTTGCATGAGATGCCGAGTCACGCGGAATCGCTTTTCGGTCATGGCGTAAATGTCGCGGAGCAACCGCGCTTTGTCCTCGGTGCGAAAATCGCGCACGTCCAGGACATAGCCATCGGCCACGCGGTCGATTTCGGATTTCAGGCTTGGGGGATAGGTGTACGCGCTGTCAGTGCTCGGCGTGAGAAACGAGGCGATCACGCAGCCGTTGACCGCGCTGGGCGGATAGGTTTGGGGTACGCCGACGAGGATGACTTTTTTGCCCGCAACAGAGAGGATGTCCCAAACCGCGTCGTCATTGACCAGCGTCGAATTGGCGATAGACAGGCGGTCGTAGGAATAATCGGCGCGGTTGCGAAGCCCGTAAAATCCCAAGGTGCCGGGGTCCTTGCCGGTCATCATGCTCATCCACGCGGGCACGGTGATCGGCGGTACGGTGCTGTTGAGCGGGCCGTAAATCCCGGTCTGCATCAGATTGCGGATGGTGGGCAGGTCGTCCCGAAACCGATGAAAGATCAATTCCGGCGGCGCGCAATCCAGCCCTATGACGAGTACTTTGCGAAGTTCATCCCCATTCATCGGCGGTTGCCTCTCACCTTGCGATTGTTTTTTTCGACAGGCACAGGGGCCTGTCCCTACGATTGACGGGGCCGGGCGGGGACTGACGACTGATTGAACGCCCCATCTGAAACCGCATGCGCGACCTCGGATGGGGCGATGTGTTGGTGGCGAGTGCAATCGCTTCAACGGTCTTGTCCAATCATTCGCTGATATTCGTCATGATGACCGATCCAAACCCAGATAAAATCTTCACCGTCTTCTACGGCAAGGGCTCTGTGGGCAATACCAACGCGAATGGACCAAAATTGACCAATTTTCTTGAAATGCAAAGAAGGATGCCTTGGATTCGCTTTGAGCAATAGAAAATTTCGTCTCGACACCTTTTGAACAGATTCGGGAAGTTTCTCAAAGTCTCTCCAAAAGTGTGTTGTCGTCCGATGCATTAAAGCTCCTTGAGCATTCCCCGTTCTTTTTCTTTTTTTGTCTCGGCAATCAAAAAATCCAACTTACCCGATTTGGAGTCTGCCTCGATCTGCCTGTCCCAATTTTCCCAGTCTTTTTCACTGAACCATTGTCTCAATGCGACGTAATCCGTTTCGGGCAGGGCTTCAATCGCCGCCTTAATGGCTTCTACATTTGCCCCCATCTCCACCTCCTTGGCTTGCGTTTCGCATTTCGCCTCAAAAGAATACAACACCCATCCAAAGTGGCTCGTTCAATGGCGAGTGGCACTCCCGCTTATCCTTTGATGTACGTCAACGCGCCGATAATGATAACCGCAACCCCAACGATCAATGTCAGCCATTTGATCATCTGCCCTTCCACGCGGTTGATACGCTCCTCCACGCGAATGATGTCGTTCTTCAAGTTCGTCTCCACGCGGTTAAAGCCCGCGTTCATCAGGTTCATCAGTTGCTTGAACTGGTCAGCCGTTTGCCGTTCGACGCGGCGAATCTCTTTCGCATTCTGCTTGCCCTGCTCGCCAGACACTGCCCCATTCTTCTCGATGGCAATGAGCCGTTGATCCTGCTCGGCGATCTTCTGCTCGAGTCGCGCGATCTTCTCTGCATCTGTCATGACACCTCTCCTCATTGGGAAGTTGGATTGAACTACGCAATGGTCTCGACAATTTTACCCAAAAACGCATCGAAAAACAAGGTCAAATTTTGCGATATCTGTCCATCAGCGGCGCGGTGGTGTTGCTTCTCCCGTCTTCCCTCGTATCTTCGGACAGGCACGGGGGCCTGTCCCTACGATTGGTGGGGTTGGGTGGCCGTCTCCCGTCTCCCGTCTTGCTTCTTCCCTCTCCCGTCTTTTGCGTTTGCGTCTCCCGTCTTCCCTCTTCCCTCTCCCGTCTCCCGCCTCACCGATACACGATGAGCTTGTCCCTGACCCGCGCCTGCGATTCGCCGTTGTCTGCGGTTACGGTGTAAAGATACGTGTTGTTGCTTAGGATGCGCCCATCGGCGTCTCGTCCGTCCCAAAAAATTTGGTTGTATCCGGCGCGGGCAAAGGGTTCTTCGAGCACTTGAACGAGGCGGCCGGCAAGGGTATAAACCCGCACGGTGATTTCTGATGGTTGCGACAAAACAAAGGTAAAATGCCCGGTGTCGGACACGGGATTGGGCGCGACGAGGGGTTGGGCTATCGACAAGATCGAGGACACGCGGAACGACAGCGCGGCTTTGGCGGGCCCGTTGCCCAGCCTGTCGGACGCCGAGATGTCGAGGGTGTACGCCCCATCGTCGAGCGCGGGCGGCGCATAGACAAAGGACAGGGTCGTGGCCGCGACCGCGCGGTCTGTGATGTGTTCGGATGCGTATTGAATCTCGTCTGTGAGCGACAGGCGGATGCTGGAAAGGTCGATGCCCGCGGTGTCGCGCATGGCGATGCGGAACTCGGGGGCAGAGGGCAAGTAATCCTCTGCGCGCACCTCGCCCATCGCGTCGAGAGCCGCGATTTCAATGGTGGGCACATCGCGATCGGAACTGCGTAAAATCCGCACGGGGGCCGTTGCCGTCACCTGTCGATCCAAAAACGCGGGTCGTCCTTGGGCGTCTTCCAATCGCGCCGTTACGAGATGTTGCCCGGCCCATTGCGCGGTTTGCCACGCCCAGCGCATCGGCAGTGCTTGACCGAGGGGGATGTCTTCGGGCACGGGCGCGCGTCCGATCAAACGCCCGGCCTCGGGCGGCCCGCTGTAAAAGGCGATGAACGCGCCCAACGCCGAGTTGAGCGGCCCTCGGTTTTGCACATCAAGGTGCAGATGGACGGGTTGCAATTCCTCGACTTCGAGCGGTTCGGCCCGCAAATTGCCCACGCCGATATCGGAAAGCGGTCGGTAGGTCGCGGTCCACATTTGCAAGGCAGGGGACGGATTCAAGCCCTCGCCGAACAATTCGATCTGCAATTTCAAGCGCGGGTTGGACACGCCGCGCAAGTCAATCGCGCCGGGCGATAGATTTTGCCATTGCGGCACGGGCGCGAAGGCATCGGCATCGACCTCGCCCAATACCGAGACTTCGGCCCTGCCCGCACCGGATACGGCTATCGCGGCGGTGTGCCACGCGCTCGCCGGGCCAATGGCCGCAGAGATGAGCGCGCCAAACTCGGGCAAGCCGCGGCCCGCATAGCGATAGACCGCGCCCCCGCGCAACTGCCCGAGCCACACCACGTTGTTCACCCAATCGTATTGCCCGCTCAAAATATCCGTCCGCGCCTGATCGCTTTCAAATTCCTGGACAAACGCGCCTGTGTGGGCATCCACCACGCGCACGCGATGCGTGAGGCCCGTGCCGAACTCGATCAAATACACGAACTTGCCGTCGGCTATCGCGCCATCGGTGAACAGATACCCAAATCCGGTTTCCGTTGGCGCCACGGTGAATTGACGCACCACGCGCCACGCCTTGGCCGGGTCGAACACGCGCACGGTCCACCCGGCGCGCCGCACGCCGTTGACCCCTGCGGACACGTTGTAAATAAACTCGCCGTCGGACGTGATCAACGCATGGGCGTCGAAGGGCAAGCCGCGCCGCAAATCCAGCAATCCGTCGGGTACTTCAACCGTATCGACCTGCCCGGTGACGGGGGAGATCCGCAAGATCGATTGCGCGTCGCTGTGTTCGGAATAAATGTGCCCGTCGCCGTGAAAAGTCGCGGAGATGCTTCGGATGGGGGTCTCCGTCACCAATCCGTAATTTTGCCCGGCCACCGTGCCGTTGAACCCGGTGCCGATGCGCGTGAACAAGTCGTTGCCGGGGTACAGGTTTCGCGCCGTGTAAAAACGCTTCACGTACAAATAGGTCCCATCCGAACACAGAACCGCCGTCCCCGCGATGTCCTGTGCGGAAAAAGACGCCTCGGCAGCATCGAAGCGGATCGGCGGCGGCGACGAGGTGCGCCCCACGGAATTGTCGTCAAACGCGATGAGGTTTTCGCCCTGACCGCGCGCTAGGGCCACCGCGCCGTCTTGTTGCCAGACGACCTCCCGCTCGGGCACGGATCGCGCTATGACGACGTGCCGCGCATCGGACCAGGGGCCGGTCGTCCGTCCGTCGGACAATCGGGCACGCCAAAAATACGATCCGTCGCGCAGGCTTGCGGGACGCCATAGGACTACGCCATCAGAAGCGGACACCGGCCCGGAGCGGAGGACATCGGGGGCGCGAAAATCCCCGGACGCGCCGATCTCAAATTCGCCGGTGAGATCGCGGTTGTCCTCGGCGGATCGCACGCCCAAGACCGCGTCCGAAACGGTTTGGCTGGGCAATGGCGCGATGGGCACGGCGACCAACGCGCCCAACACATCGACCTCGAGTGCCGTTCGATTATTCGACTCGTCACCTTCTGCTATCGCGTCGTTCGGATCGACCACCGCCTCTAAGGCGTGGCGTCCGCCGCGGTCTTTGAGACGCCAGAGCGCGGTTACGCTGTCGCGCGTGCCAAACGGAGGCAATGCGGCCCTGAACAAGGTATCGACGGATCCGGTGTCCAAATTGCGGTCTATGAGGGCCACATCCACATTGCGGTCGGGCAAAAGCCCCCAGTTGCCCACGCGCAGGGTCACGCGCACCGAGTCCTCGGTACTCAACGCGCCTCGCCTGTCCAGTTGCAGATCTTCCACGACAAAATCCGGGCCCGATGGCAGGGCGAGTCGCTGCGCGGGATCGCCGATCAGATTCATCGTCACCAAGCCCAATTCGCTCGACGGCAGCAGCGCGAGTTCGGTCATCTTTGCCAGCGCGAGGCTCTGCCCGAATGCCAAGGCGCCGTTTTCAAAGATGTGGTGAAACAGCGCCGTGTTGAGTGCGTTGTTGATCCGGATAAACGCGAGGGAAGACGCCGAGATGTAGGCTATCGCGCCCCCATCGCGTTTGTCGGTCATTTCCTCGGCCAGGCTGACGATGCGCGGATCCCAGTACAAGCCATTCAGGCAGGACATCCCGATGAACAGGGGCAGGCGTTCGCGGTTTTGAATTTGGCTCATGTAATTAAACGCGCCCTGCTGAAAGGTGCCGGCGAAGAATTTGGACATGGACGCCGCGCTGCCGTGCCCGATAAAATTCACCACCAACCGCCCCTCGTTGATCTGCCGAATGACCTCTCGAGACGAGGCATTGGGCTCGGGCGGCGTATTTTCGTCGTGATGAACCTTGAAATTCTCAAGCCCTATCGCATGGGTAAATGTCCCCAGCGAGTCGCTCGTGCCGATGAATTTGCGCGGATCATCCGCGTCCCAATTTGCCATGAGCAAGATGCGGTCGCGCCACTGTGCCTGCGGGGTCTCGTCGTAATCGATGACCTTTTGCACGACCGTGTTGGCTTGGGACGCGCGGCCGGTGGAAAAACGCCCGACGAACACGTCCATGAACAAGTCGTCGTCTATGCGGCCAAAAAACTCGTCGGTAAATGCCAAGCCCCGGTTCGGCGATTGAAACGGCAGGCCGGGGACGAGGTTGGCACGCGCGACTCGGGCTTCCCCAAATAGGTTGCGATAATCAAAGCTGAATTTTCCGAACAACAACACGTACACGGGCCGGGTCGCCCACGAGCGAAATCCGTGTCGTACGAACCGGCGGATGGCCTCGGCATCGACCTGCCCAAAGGAGAACTCGTCGTACACATCGGCGACATCGACCGCGCGTGCGGACAATCCACGCGCTCGGCGATGCGCGGCCAGTTGCTCGGCGGCGTCCATAAAATCCGCGCCTGCGACGATCAGGTATTCCGCCCCGGAGAACCCGCGCAGGTCAGCGGGAAGGTCGCGGGTCGCGCGCTCGGGGATTTTCATCGCGGTCTCGTCCACCGCCACAAACTCGCCGGTTTCCGCGAGTTCAAAGGTCGCGTTCAAATCGCCATCCACGCGCACCTGGTCGACGATCTGATGTGCGGTCAGATTCAGAACCCGAATCCGCGCATGGTTAAAATTGGCGATAGACACGGTGCGGGGCGATGGCGCGGGGTCTAAGGAAAAACGCAACGCGCCATCTCTAGCCTCAAAGCGACGCGGATAGGCGATTTCCACCCAGTTCAAGAAAACGTGATCGACGTAAGGGATCGGTTCGAGCGGAAACGACGGATCCCCGGGCGTTTGCAGCGCGATGTGCGTGGTGTTCGACAATGCCGAGACCGGGACCGCGCCCGTTGCCGTGTATGCGTCTTGCCCGTCCCAGCGCGCTTCTGCGATGATCGGCCCGTCTTGGATGCGGATGACCGCGTAGTGATCCGGGTCGATATTTTGATTCAATGTCAGCGAATGCATGCCCACGCGAATTTGCGCGTTGCCCCCCGCGCCGCGCGCCAGCCCCGGCAAGGGTACGGGCATGACCACATCGAAGGACGGAGCGCCTGCGCGAACCGGAGACCCGGTGCGCCGCCAGAACCAGTGATCGCGGTCCGCATTGCGCGCCCTTCCGAGTGCTTCAAAGGTCGAGTCGATCTCGGCGTGTTTGCGCGACCAAAAATGCGAAATTTCCGGCGCGTTATTTGTCGGCGCGCCATCGACCCGCGTGTAGCGCAGGCCCGATTCGCCACCCACGCGCAGGAAGTAGATGTTTTCTTTGCCGTACTCGCTTTCAAAATCCCGATCCGGCGCGCGCCGAAACGCGGCCCAAAACACCACGCCATCGCCCGGATCCAACGCGCCATCGCCGCCGTCTTCGATGATCAGGGGGATTTCCTCGCCGTTTGAGAATATCTGCAAGCGGTCTAAGTCCGATAATGCGATGCCGGATTCGTCAAACCAACGGGCGTCCAAGCGGTAGAGGCCGTCTTCAAAAATTCTGATTTTGTAATACGTCCCCGTGGGGTCGTACCAATCCCGCGTCTGCTTTGGCGCGCCTACGCGCTGTCCGCGCCATTTTCGGGCTTGTTCCGCGTTGAGCAAGCCCTTTTGGTACACGGGGGCAAACCCGTCTGTGTCGCGCACGGGCCGAACCGCGGGCCGGGTCGCGCTTGGGATGAATTGCACGCGCACGCGCAAGTGTCGCGCGATCCGAAGCCTGCGTTGCACCGGGTCGTATTGCACCGGGTGCAGGGACAGCGCCGCGACTTGTTGATCGCGCAGTACGCCCGTGTGTGCGATGACGGCTTCCGCGCCTGGGTAAAATCCCGGGCGTTGGTAAATGGCGGCATCGCGGTCATAGACCGATCTGGAAAACGGGTGATCTTCAGAGCCGAGCCATTGGATGGTCGGCACGGGCATGAGATCAATCCCTTCGATTTCCTCGTAGTCCGCCTCCACCACTTGGACGACCGCACGCGATCCAAAGGGCATGCCCAAGATCGCGCCGCGCACCGGCACGGCAGGCGCGCCCGGCCGATGCAACGCATTCGCAAACCGCGATTGTGTGGAAACGAAATCCGCCTCGGACGCGGCGACCTCCACCCAGTTGTCGCCCGTCGCCACCACGCGCACCTCGGCCGCCTGCGCGACGCCACCGCCGATCAACGAGCCGATAACAACCCAATGCCAGAGATTCATGGTTTAATCCTCGAAGAAACAGCGGCGAAAGGGTCAGTCCACCCAACCCCATCAACCGTAGGGATAGGCCCCCGTGCCATCTATACCAACTAAATGTTCGGAGGGTGGGCTGATCTCGTCTCTGTCAGCGGACTATTCGCACCTGATCAGGTCTTGGGACGCATTGATCTCTACACCGATGCGGTATTGCCGGCCGTTTGGTCCGAACCATGGGCTCATTCGTACCCCTCAAGATGCCCTCTGCCCGGGGATTGGCACATCCAAATGCCTCGAAAAGCGAATTAGTTGGCAATGCGAATTAAGAGTTGAATCCATCGCGTCTTTCCCCTTTTTTGAGGTGTAAAATCCCATTTACCCTCAAATCAGGAGGCAGAACGCGATGGATTGGCAAGACAAACGCATTCACTTGTATGTTTCTATCTGTCGGCACTCTCGAAAGCATCTGTGGATCCACGGCCAACGGCTGAGCAACAACCCAACGGTTACGTTCACAGATCAAGAAGGGCTCACCGTCTCTTTGTTTGGGATGATGCAACAACACGCCTCTCTCAAGGCGATTTACATTGACACGCACGACCATCTCAAAGCGTGGGTTCCGCATTTACCCTCTTATTCGGGCTTTATCCAGCGGTTAAATCGCTTGGCGGACGTCTTTGCCCCCTCATTGAACAAGTCCTCAAGGATCGTGCTTTGAGCCATGTCTTTCACCATGTCCATTTGGTGGATTCCATGCCGCTTGTCCTGGCACAATCGGCACGCAGTGGCAAAGCACGCGTCGCCGAGCAAATTGCCAGCAAAGGCGGGTGCGCGCGCGTCCAAGAACATGGGGGATTACGGCGTCAAACTTCACCTCCTCGCACACTATCGCACAAAGGGCTTGCCCAAACCCGATGATATCGGCTTGACAGGCGCCGCACACCATGACCTGAACGCCTGGCGACCCCGCTTGCCCCGCTTGCCCTTTTTGCCTGAAGGACAACTCTACGGTGATAGAATCTACGCCGATCAAACCTTGAAAGACACGCTCTTAAAGGAACAGAACATGGCCTTCTATACGCCTGTGAAGCGAAAGAGGGGGCAAGACCGCTTGACGGAGGACGAAAAACGCTTTTCTCAAAAGGTTTCGCGCATCCGCCAACACATTGAGGGGGTGTTCCGTTGGATAGACCGAAAAACGAACATCTCGGTGGCATCTCAAGTACGATCCTATAACGGCTTACTCGTCCATGTCTTTGGACGAGTCGCCGCGACGGGCTTCTCACTCGCTTTCTACTCTTAATTCGCGTTGGCACAGGTGCTGACCACTACCTCTCCAACCACGCTTCGATCTGTCGCTCGTTCTCGTCTGTCCACGGCGCGATGTCTTCGATGCAAACGCGGTCGTAGCCGCTGTACACACGCGCCATCACATCTTCGTAAATGCCATCTTTTCGCGCTTGCTCGCGCCATGCGGTAAAATGTTCCCGGTCGTATTGTTTTGCCCGTGCGTCAATGCCTTCGCAGTCAAAATTTTCCCCGAGTACCCGATCCAACTCTCGGGCGATTTCCGGTTTGTCGCGGACGAGGTCCGTCGTTTCGTCCGGGTCGTCTTTCAGGTTGAAGAGTTCGGATTCAAATCCCACGTGCTTGACGTATTTCCAATCGCCGCGGCGCAACATAAACGTGCCCGTGGCGCAACGGTCGCCGTGGTACTCGCACATGGCCCAATCGCGTTGGCGCGGGGCAGACGCGGTCAGTTGGGGCAAGAGGGATTCGCCGTCGAGGGTAGCGGGATAGGCCGCGTTGCCCGCGTAATCGGCGTAGCGGATGCGTGCCATGTCCATAAATGTGGGGTAGAGATCGACGAGGGAAACGGCCGTATCGACCACGCCGCCTTTTTGGACCTCGGGCCCGCGGATGATCAGGGGGACGTGGGCAGAGGCTTCGTACATCGTGCGTTTGAGCACTTGGTTTTGATCGCCTGCCATTTCGCCGTGGTCGCTCGAGAAAATGACATACGTATTGTCGCGCAATCCCAGGTCGTCAATCGCTTGCAATACCCGTCCGACCATCTCATCCAAGGCCGCGATCATGGCAAAGTACGCGTGGCGAATTTCGCGGACGAGGTTTTCGGAGAATTGTTTGTCGCAATTTTTGGTCGCGCGCTGATAGGCGATGGCCGGGTTGTGCGTGGCGTCCATCGGCATCAGGGTCGGCGGAATGTCGATTTTGTCCGCATCGATCAACGGCATGTGGCGTTTCTCGGCGGTGAATGCCGGATGTACCAAGCCCGTGGTGAGATAGAGCCAAAAGGGGCGGTCCGTCGCGGCGCAGCGACGCAGGTGATCCAGGGCCTGATACGTGCGATCCCAATCGCGGCCATTGGCCTTGCCGTCGGCGACGACTTGCGGCAGGGGCGTGCGCGAAATCGGGCGACGGATATTTGCCGCGCGCGTCCACGAGCCGATGCGGTCGCGGATGGAGTGCTTGCCATGGCCGTAGTCGATCGGCCCGATGGTCGATGTTTGATAGCCCGCGCTTTCAAACGCATTTTGCCAGGTGGGCACGTGGTCGCGCAGCCCTTCGTAATTGTTCCAGCAGTCGTAATAATGGGGGTATTTGCCGCTCCACATGCTCGCGCGCGACGGGTTGCACACCGGGCTGTTGGCGTACGCGTTGGCGAACAGGACGCCTTCGCAGGCGAGGCGATCCAGGTGCGGCGTGGCGCGTTGCATGGCCGGATGGCCCATGCAACCCATTTTGCGGCCGTCCATGCTCTCGGCGTGGATGAAGACGATGTTGGGTCGTGATGGCATTTTCCATTCCTCAAATTAACGCGGCAGTTCCACCGCGCTTCCGGTTTGTGCGGCTTTGTGCATGGCGAAAACCACGCGCAACGCTCGCAGGCCGTCTTCGCTGTGCGGATCGGCAAAGGGCGCGTCGGACGCAGGCGCGTGGCCCTTGATGGCTTCGATGAAGTGGTCGGAGGAGGTGCCGTATTCGGGCAGGTTTGCCATGCGTTGCCAGCCGTCTCGCCGCGTGATCGCGTAGAGCCGGTCGCGCTCGAGGCGATAACTCCGTTTGTCCGCGTACACCGTGACCTCATCTTGGTATTCGTCACACGTCTTGATGCACAGCAGGCGGGCGGACAACCCGCCTTCGAGTTCGAGACGCATATCCACGAGGGCTTCCTCGATGTGCTCGGCTTCATTCTCGTACTGAATGTCGCCTTCCACTTGCACGACGCGCCTGCCCGTGATCCACGGCAAAACGTCTGTGATGTGGATGGTGCGCCTGTGCAACATGCCCCCGTCCTCTATCCCGCGTTTGACCGGGCTCCGCCGCTGGATGGCGGTGAGCATAAGCGGCGCGACAGAACCCGATGCGAGTTGCCGGCGCACGTATTCGGTGCTCGGCATAAAGTGGCGCGTGAACGCGGTCATCAGGATGCAATTTCGCGCTTTGCTCAACGCGACGAGTTCTTCGGCATCGGCCACGGTGACGGTGATCGGCTTATCGACAATCGTCGGGATGCCGCGCTCGAGGGCCAGCTTGCAGGCCGCGAAATGCGCCCGATTGGGCGTGCTGACAAAGGCGCCGTCGATCCGGTCGGGATCGAGCAGGTCGCCGCAGTCGGTAAATGTCTCGCTAGCGGCGAGGCGTTTGTCGCGCCCGTCCAAACGCGCTTGGGAAATGTCGCAAACCGCCGCGATTTCCACATCGGCCCGATTGAGCAAATTGGGGATGTGGTAAGTCGAGCAGAACGAGCCGAGGCCGATGATGCCGATTCTCACTTTTTTCATGTCACTCCTTTCCAAGGCGCAGCCAGCCATCGACATCGGGCGCGAGTGCGTTCCAGTGCCGGGTGATGGCACGCGCCTCTTCGGCGCCCATTTTGCCCACGCCCTCGTAAGAGGTGGGCGCGCCTGTTTTTTTGAGATAGTCCAAGCAACGCGCCCACATCGCGCTCCACAAATAGGCGTTGTGCAATTCGGTTTCGGGCGCGGCCCGGCTCCGCGCGACAAAGCCCGGGATAAACGGGCGGCCCGAGGGTTGCCCAATGGGCAGGTACCGGAAATTATACGCCCAGCGATAATCCGCGCGGCTCGTGTTGGGCGTGGAACTGTGCATGACTTTGTTGTCCAAAAAAACGATGTCCCCAGGCGCGACGGGCAGCGCGATGCCCCGCGCGTCGAGGTCTTCGGGATAGGGGCGATAGCGCACGCCTCGGTCGTGGCTTTTGGGAATGACCACCAAACAGCCGTTTTCCTCGGTGGCGTGCGTAATCGGAATCCACGCATTGACGATTTGGCTCGCGTGCGAATCCCGCAACCCGGAGATGGCGTCCATGTGCCAACCGGTTCTGCCGACCTGAAATGCGTAAAACCCTTCCTCCGCGAGATCCGCGCCCACGGATTCGGCTACCTCGTCGGCCAGCGCGAGATGATCGGGCGCGAGTTTGAGGTTGAAATGGTAGATCGGCGACGCGGCGATTTCCGACCCGATGAGCCCTTCCAAAAGATCCAAGACTTTTGGATGGCGCATCAGCGCGAACATTTCCGGGATGCGCGCATCGGGCAGGTCTTCGCGCCATTGAAAGGTGGGGACGAAGAGATTGAGCACGGGGTCGAGATGGTGCAAAACCGTTCCCCTGCTGGCGCCGAGGGACACGGCAAAGCGTTCGGGCAAAGACATCGCGTCAAATCTGCCCAGCGCGTCAGTGGCCCCGGTCTCCACGAGGTAAATGCGCGCCAACGCATCCAAGAGCGCGGTATAGGCGCGTTGCACGGGATAGATATCCCGTTCGGGATCGAGCGCGTTTTTGACGACGGCGTATCCCTCTTGCTGAAATTGTTCCGATAGTGACATGTGGGGTCTCCCGTTGTCGGTGAATAGCCGACTGTCAATATAACGCGGACCCCGCGGGATTTCAAGGGCGAGATGACGGGACTGCGAATCGTCACGCAATCAAAGTCGCGGTGCTTGTGAAACTTAAACAGACGCTTGACGCTCCCACGCACACCGAAACAAAATTGAACCACATTGCCATCTACAAAATCGTAGACGGATTTGTTATATTGTGTCAATAATGTAATTGCTCCTCGACTTTACCTATTCTTCAATCCTTCATCCCGATTCTGACGAGGTGTCGTCTTTTGATTTTTATCCGCTCTGTGGTCGCACTCGTGGTTTTCGCGCTGATGGCGTTCGGCACGGCAATGGGGGATCGCCCGATGGTGGCGCGCGTTCAAATCGAAGGGGCGCGGTCCGTACCCGTGCGCGATGTGCAGGCGTGGTTGGTCACGCGGGCGGGCGTGGCTGTGGATTCCGCGTTGTTGCGAAAGGATGTGCAGCGCGTTTTGGAAGAATACAAAAAACGGGGATTCTGGCATGTGGCGGTATCGTTTCCCAAAATTGTACGCGGAGATCAAACGACGGTCGTTTTTGCTATCGCCGAAGGGGCGCGATCCCGGGTCGCGTCCGTGCAAGTGCGCGGCGAGTTGATCTTCGATCCGGCGGCTGTGCGCGATGCCTTTGGGCTCGCCCGAGGCGCGGTGTTGATCGAAAGCGCGTTGAACCGGCACTTGGATCGCCTGTTGCGTTTTTACGAAGACCGAGGTTATCCGTTTTGCGCGTTGCAGCCCGAGGTGCAATGGGGCGAAAATGGCGCGGGCGTGCAGGTCGCCGTGTCGCCCGGCCCGCTGGTGCGTATCGACGCCGTGCGGTTTGAGGGGAATGAGGTGACGCGGGACGAGGTTTTGTCGCGCCATGTCTCTGTGGGCGAAGTCTATGACCAGCGGCGCGTGGATGCCGTTGTGCAACGGTTGCAAAATCTGCCCTTTATCGACCGCGTCCACAAGGTGGAACTCGTACCTACTGGGGAGGAAATGGCACTCGTGATCGGCTTGGAGGAATCGCGCCACACGCGCATCGAAGGGGGCCTGGGCCTCGGTTCCGGGCGGACCTTGACCGGGACGATCGCGCTCGATGTCCTGAACTTTTCCGGCTATGGGCGCGAAGGCTACGCGCTGTGGTCTCGACGGGGCGAGGGCGCGTCGAATTTGCGCGTCTCGTACCGCGAGCCCCATGTGTTCAACAGCGCGGTCTCGGCACGGGGCCGCGTGGAAATGACCGAGCGCGTGGGATACGTGACGCAGCGATTTGGCGCGGGCGCAGATGTCGCTATCGGCGAGGGCACGCGCTTGTTCGGCGGCGTTGCATACCGCCGCGTATTGCCGGATTCAACGGGCTTGGGATTGTACGATGCCGAAAAGATGTGGTCGTTCGAATCGGGCGTTCGGATCGACCGTCGCGTGCGTGAAACGCGCGGTTGGCAAGCCGAGTTTCGGGCCGAAATCGGCGAGGTCGCACGCGGAATCAGGCGCGGGCAGTGGGCGGCAGATGGGCAGGTGTTTTGGCCTTTGGGCAGGCGATCCGTTCTTGCGGGACGGGCGCGGGCCTCGTGGGTGGGACAAACAGGAGGGGTGCCAGAGACAGCCGGCATTTGGCTAGGGGGCGCGCAATCGCTGCGGGGCTATCGGGAAGATCGGTTCAGGGGGACGAACGCGGGATGGATCAATGTGGAATGCCGCCGGTTGCTGGGGCCAAAAACCCGGATCTTCGCCTTTGTCGATGCGGGCCGCATCAGCGGGGATGGCTCTGTCATTTGGCCCGTATCCTACGGCGTGGGGCTTTTGGCAAATGGACGGATGGGCGCGGTCGGGATCGACTACGGATTGCCCTGGCGGGAAAGCCCGGCACAAGGCTTGGTACATGTGCGGATGATCAGCGCGTTTTAGAAGCTGTTTTAAAACTCCCCATACCGCGAAAATAGGACACCTTGATTCCCCCCTTGTATCTTCGGACAGGCACGGGGGCCTGTACCTACGATTGCGATTGCTTCTCCCGTCTCCCGTCTCCCGTCTCCCGTCTCCCCCTTCTTAGGGACTACGGCACGATCTTAAACGCGATCGCTTTCTCCACCTCGCGGTCGGCCAGCAAGTCCGTCACTTTGACGCGCACTTCTTGACCGCCCGGCTCCGCGTCTTTCAAGTCCAGTTCGACATACGCCCTATCTTCCGCGCCATCGCCCGATTGCTCGTAGGAAATGACCACCTCGCGCCGCTTTTCCTGCAAGCGCAAAAAACGCCCCAAACCGCGCAACGCGCGCACGGGCGCGATCCCCTTTTCTCGGGCGCGAAAAGAATAATCCACGCGGTATTTCGTCTGCCCAAATTCATCGCGTTTCAAATTGTACACCTCAAAATAGACAAACGCATTTTGATCGGGCCGAAACGCCTTTGACGCCATGGGAATGACCTTGAGCCCGCGCTTGTGAAAATCCCCTGTCGCTGTCGCGTCGCTCGGCCCAATCCAGAAGGCCAGGGCGATATCGCTCATCAAAAGATCGTCCCGATGAGAAAAATCGGCCACGGCGAGCGGTTGCTGATACACCTGCGATTTGCCCGACACCACATCGCGGATTTGAAACGAGAGATGGTGAAGCCCCGCATCGACCTCAAACGCGACCACCCCCGGAATAAATGCCCCATCCAAAATTTGCCGGTCTGACGGCGCTTGAAATGTCAGTTGGTCCTGCACGCGATAGACCTCGGTCCACAGGCTGTCGAACATCGCCAAGCCGCGATCTAACAGCCCCTGATCGGTCGCGTCGTCCACGGGCAACCGCGCCATCTCAGACGCGGGCAAGCCGTAATAGATCTCCAGCCGCGTCGTCCCATTTTCGCCGCGAAACCCCGCGGGGAAATAGTAAAAATCGACGGGCAGATCGGCAAAATCCACTTCGTACACAGAGGGCTGATGCACGGCGACTTGTCGCAAAACCATCTCGCTCTGATACTCGATCAAATCCGTCGTCAACGCAATGCCCAAGCCGTCGGGCATCGGCGCAAATTCGTACACATTCCCCTTGCCGCGCCGCACGAAGTCAAACTCCGTGCCCCCTGCCAAATCCGCGTACACCCAGTACTCCCACCACGACAGCGATGGCACCGGAAAAATGGGTTGCCCGGGCCTGATTCGCAGGGAAAGGCGCCTGCGATTCACGTAATTTTGTCGCGCGTCCTGTATCTCCCTGTCCATCTCATTTTGAATATCGCCCGACTTGCTCGCGTGATCGGGTTCGCCAAAGCGCACGTACACCTCCCCGCGATCATCCCACGGAAACGCCACCTGACCGTATTGGTGACGCGCATACGCCACGCGCCGATAATGCTCGATGAGCCGTTCATTGGCCTTTGTCAGCGGCGATGGATCCACGCGCTGCCAAAATCGATCCGCCAGTTCCGCGCGTTTCTCTTTGCTCGCATCGCGGTAAATCTCCAGATCGTCGGGCAGTGCCACCTGCGCGAGATCGCGGTACAGGGATCGCTCCTTTTCCGGCAAGGTGGCGATGTAGTCTTCAAACGCGGTCTGCGCTTTCGCATAATCTCGAACCGCCTGCGCCTCGACCGCCTGCACCAAGCGCGGATCGTCAAAATCGCCCGCCCACATTTTCCCGCTCAACGCCCAAAACAGCAGGAAACCCGCACATGCCCATGTCGCACGCATAAAAACCTCCAATGGAAAATCGCCCATCGGCATTTAGCCCCCGCCATCTCTCTGGCGCAGGAGACTGACCGCTAAAAATAAATTCCCGTCATTGACAAGCGACCCGCCCGCATGTATCTTTTTCGCTCGCAGTTTATCCGTCCATGGGCAATAGACGCTTCATCGGCCTCTCGGTTGCCTTAACCCGACGGCCTTCCGCGATGCGGATGGCGACTCGATCTCTCAAAATGGATTCACCGATGCCCGTTGACATCCCCGAAAATGCCGTGCGCGTGATGCCCGATCCGTTGCGCCAGTTTGCGACCGAGGTCTTGCGCCGCGTGCAGGTGCCCGATGCCGATGCCGCGCTGATCGCGCGTTATTTGGTGGCGGTGGATTTGCGCGGAGTAATGACGCACGGCACGCGGCAGTTGCGCCGCTATGTGGCCGAGTTCCGGGAGGGGCGCATCAATCCGCAGGCCGAGATCGCACGGGTTATGGACGCGCCTGCGATGGCGATTTTCGACGGCGATGGCGGCGCGGGGTATTTGGTGGCGACTCGGGCGACCGAGGCGGTCATGGAGAAGGCGAAAGCGATGGGCGTTGCGGTGGGGTGTACGCGCAATCACGGGCACGTAGGTAGCGCGGGGATTTATGCGCGGCTGGCGCTGTCGCGCGATTTGGCGACCTTTTGCGCGGCCGGGGGCATCGCTTGGACAAAGCCCACGCGGCCCGATGCGACGGTGTGGGACGCGATGTACGCGCCTCCGATGTGCTTTGGCATTCCAACGGCGGAAGACCCGCCTTTTGTGCTGGATATGAATGCGAATATGTTGAAGGATCGCGACCGACTCGCCGAGGCGTTGCAGACGTTTCCAGATTTTGTTTTTAAGAGCTTGGGGATGCGCTTTACGTCGTGGTTGGCGGCGGGCATTTTGGCGGGCACAGCGATCCCGGAATCGCGCACCCCCGCGTTTTCAAGTGCCACGCGGGGGTTTGTGATCGCGGCGATAGACCTCGCGCAGTTGGGCGATTTGGAGGCGTATAAGACCGAGGTTTCCCGGATTTTGCGCGAGAGCCGATCCCTGAAGCCCATGCCGGGGTTGACGCGCGCAGATGTGCCCGGCAGTTTGGAATGGCAGCGCGAACAGACGCGACAAAAAACCGGCATCCCGCTGACTAAAGACCATCTCGACCTGTTGCAACGCGTCGCCACAGAGACCGATGTCCCGGTTCCCTGGGAGACCTAACTGGCGTTACGCCGTACATCGAATAAGGGCACAGCGCGCAAGTCCATTTCACAACCAACATCCATTTTTCAACCCTTTATCGAAAGAGACTTAATCATGCAACAGATGGCCGAATTTAGCGGCGAAACAGTCCGCAATGTCGCTGGAGTCTTAATCTGGTGGGCACGACCTTTGGAACGACCGAAAGCGCTGAACAGAGACGCGAACCACACCAGACGCGCCGTAGGGGAACTAACCGACTCCTTTCGCAAACGATATGACGCCCTAGTCGCGGTTAGTTCTACCCTTCGAGATCGGCTCTTGAAAGAGGCCAAAGATTTTCAGCCGGGCAGAGAAATGGATCCAGACGACATCGCGGTGCCTGCGTTGGAGAAAGGCGAGGAATACTTCGGCGAGGAACGGGAAGAATTGCGCGAGATCCAAAACGCCTTGCAACGGACCGGGGGCGCCCAAGCACACGGGGCTGAGGTCTTCGCGGCGTTGGAACGCTTGGACGAGTTGTTTGAAGAGATCATCGCTTGGTCCCAAGAGATGCGCTGGCTCATCATGATCAACGACGGGCTACTCGCGCCGAGCACCAAAGGCCAATGCGCCAGCGGATCAGAATTTATGGCGGCCATGGAGAACCCATAAGCCATGCCCCCGCGACCATTGCAAATCACCGCGTTCGCAACGCCGATTTGTGCGTAACGTCAGTTTGTAATCCGAATAAACGGGATGGTTCTTCTGTCCCGTTTATTTTTTGAGCTACGCGATGAATGGCCCTTCGGATTGGAGTCGCTCATCGAAAAAGCCGCTGTCGAGGTTGTCGCGAAATAGTTACGTTTAGAAGCCATCTAAAAACTCGGACCGCCATTGAGAGAGCCACAAAAGCATTCGCTTTTCGCAGGTCAAAACCCTACCTATCGAAAAAATAGGATGCCTTGATTCCCCCCTTCCTCGCAGGCACAGGCGTAGCCTACAATGAGCGAAGCGAATAACGGGGGCCAGGGGGGTAGGTCCCAATAATTTTTAGATGGCTTCTTAGGGGCGTGGGACAAGCCCATACCCCGCTTAACCCCTTTTATTGGAGGTGCAGTATGTTGTATCGTTTTCTGTTGTTCGCCGTTGCAGTGTGCCTGACGTTTGGTCGGGCGGATGCTGAAGAATGCTTAGCGAGTGATCTGAACGGCGATGGCTATGTGGACTTTGCGGATTTTCTGCGCTTTTCGGACGAATTCGGTCAACGATCTGTTGGTTGCGCGACGGAAGGTTGCGACGAACTTCGCGATAGCGTTCAGGTATTGACGACGCGCGTCACTGAACTGGAAAGGTTCATGGCCGCCATCCAGGAAAAGGTCTCGCAGATAGAAACCAATTTCCATACGCATCAATCGGGCGAAGGGAATCATCTCGACATCCGGACGTCGATTCGGAATTTGGAGCAGAAGCAAGCCGAACAAAAGCAGAGATTGGATCGCTATTTGCATTCGCATGAAACACCGACACCCACACCGACACCACCTCCGACGCCACCCCCGCCATCGCCGGATACCCCGACTCTGTCTTTGGACATTGACGCGAGCAATAATAAAATGGATGATGGGAATACATCGGGCACTGTTTCAGGTGCTGGTACCGATGTTGTCGTCGAGGTGTTTATCACTGGAGCAGGTCCGATTAGCGGCGGTCAGTTGGCGTTTGATACGGATATGCTGACAATCAAAAGTGTAGCAGTAGGTGCAGGATTTGCTTTGGGTAATACCGATAAAACTGTTGCTATTGGTAATATGTACGCAAACGCCCTCCTCCCAAACGAGGGAGAAGGGACTAATCCCACACCCGAAACCTCTCGGGCAACGCGGGCATCCCGCTGTCCTGCGTGGTGACGAAGCCGCCGACGGCATTGGCTTGTTCGGCGCAAGTTTGGATCGTAGCGCCGTTGAGCAAATGCAGGGCGAATGCCGCTGTGAACGCATCGCCCGCGCCCACGGTATTGACGATTCTTCGCTTTTCCCCCACGGCTTGGCAAATCCCCGCGTCGCCGATCACCCGGCACCCATCCGCGCCCAGGGTCAGCACCACGCATTGCAGGTCAAACCGCGCGCGCAACTCGATCAAAAAATCATCCACATCTGCAACGCCCCCCACGTAATCGCGCAACACCGGCACTTCTCCGCCATTTAACTTCAGCACATCGGCCCGCGAGAGAGAGGACAGCACGACCTCCTCCGCGTGAAAATGCTGGCGGAAATTGAGGTCGAGCACGCGCAAACACGCAGGCGACGCCGCGTCCAAAAACTTCGCGATGGCCCGGCGGCTTTGCGGATCGCGTTGATCCAGCGTGCCAAAACACAAGGCGCGAGTGGACCGAGCCAATCGCGCCAATTCCGAATGCCATGTCATCGCGTCCCACGCCACATCCTCCACGATCTCGTAATCGGGTTGCCCATCGGTAAGCGTCACGCTCACGCTACCGGTCGGGCGATGGGGATGGATCTGTACGGCATCTGTCACCACGCCGCGGGCGCGCAATCTGTCGAGCGCGTTCCGCCCCATCTCATCGTTTCCCACGCAACTGACCAGCGCGGATCGCGCGCCCAAAGCCGCCGCATGCACGGCAAAATTGGCCGGCGCGCCCCCCAATCGCGCGCCATCGGGAAACACGTCCCACAACACCGCGCCGAGGGCGACGACAAGAGGAGGGTCGCCCCGCATCACCGCGGAACCTTCACGGCCTTTTTTGCGGCGGCCGAGCGATACGCGGCTTCGGAAAACCGACCGACTTGCAGCGCGAAATCCGGGGGCGAATACCCCCGCCCGTCGTTGCGGATCAAATCGAAAAACGCCTGATCCGGCGTCGTATCGGAAATTTCCGGGGGAATCTCGAGCGGCGCGTCATCGTGCAAAACCGACTGCACCT
Organism: Candidatus Latescibacterota bacterium; assembly: GCA_965242535.1. GTDB lineage: Bacteria > Latescibacterota > UBA2968 > UBA2968 > UBA2968 > VXRD01. The sequence continues at coordinate 50,856 of OZ251458.1, read as the reverse complement.
TCCAGTTGTGGAGGTGGAACACCAAACAGCCCTCGCTCCCGTGAATCGCCACGCGCTCGTCGTGCTGCGCCGCATTGCCAAACGTGTTCAGAGTGCCCGCGCCCCCGCCTTTGAACCGCACATTGACCACCATATTCGTATCCACGGCTTTGCCCGCGTTCTCCGCAAAGGCCGACACCTCCACGGGTTCCAAGCCGGTCATCCACAACACCGAGGCTACGAGGTGGCTGCCCGTGTCGATGAACATCCCCCCGCCGGACAGGTTCGGATCCAAACGCCAACCGCGGATGCTCCCCCAATTTTGCGTCACGTATCCCACCACCCCGCGCAACTCGCCGAGTTCGCCTCGCCGAATCAACTCCCGCGCATACACATAAGGGGCCATGTAATTGCGCTGATAGGCCACCACCAAGTACAATTTCAGTTTGTCCGACAAATTGATCAGGGACTTCGTTTGGCGCGACGCGAGTGTCAGGGGTTTTTCAGCCAAGACGTGCAAGCCCTTTTGCAAAGACATTCGGGCGTGTTCGTAGTGCAAGGCGTGGGGCGAACTGATCAACATCGCGTCGAGGGACTCGTTCCGCACGAGTTGGCGGTAATCCTCGTAAAACGCCATCTCGCTACCCCATGCCTTCATCACGCTCTCTGCTTGACTCTCGTCCGGATCGGCTATGCCGACGATCTCCACGCCGCCATCTGCCTTCAAGCGGGGCAAATGCGCCCGTTGCATGTTGCCGCCACACCCGATCAAGCCGAGTCGAATTTTTTGTTTTGCCATCGCGCTAACCTCCCACTCGTAGAATGTCTCGTATTTATACCGCGTGTTCGGCCACCATCGTCAATTCCTCTTTGCCATCCAACCCGGCGATCACCGGAAACGCGCGCGATGAATCCGTGCCTCGCGCCATGTAGCGCACGGTCGGCGGGAAATACGCATAGAGCGCGGTGTGCCTGGGATGGGGCGAGTGATTGGGCCCGGAACCGTGGACGCACAAGCTGTGAAACAACAGGGCCGTCCCCGCCTCGAGGGGCACCTCGATTGCCCGAGACGCATCCAAATTTTTGCGATCCGTCAACGCGGCATCTTGGGGCCGCGCGATATTCCCCCATTTTTGCATGCCCCACTTGTGGCTTTCGGGGATGACCTGGATGCACCCGTTCTCCGAATTGGAATCGGTCAGCGCGATGCTCACCGTCACGAGCGCGGGCGGCTCCATGGGCCAATACGCCGAATCCTGATGAAACCCGTGCGACGACCCGTGAAACGCGGGCTTGAGCATGAGCGTGCTGCGAAACAACAGCAAATCCGGCCCGATCAAATTTTGCACCACCGGCACCAGCTTGGGATGCGCGGCCAAATTTTTGAACACCTCGGAAAAATCGCGCGTCTGTTCGATCTTTCGCAACACAGGCAGGCCCGCTTGCCGCTTGTCCTTTGCATACGGCTCGCGCTGAAAATGGCCCGCACGCGCATCGCCCCGCTCGACCAATTCCGCGGCCAAGGCGTGTAAGTTGCGGATCTCCGCTTCGCACTCGGCCAGTTCATCTGCCGACACCACGCCTTTGACCACGAGATAGCCATGATCGAAAAAAAATGCCCTCTGTTCTTCCCGCGTCATTTTCGCCTCCTTTGAAATTGTGATTGCAAATCATAACACCATACAAATATCCGTGTCAAGCATAGAAAAAGGGCCTCGGCGTGAACCGAGGCCCGGAATCGGCGAATCGAAGTGGCGAGGAGGGCTAAAGCGCGCGGCCGCGCAACCACTCGCGGCATTGCCCTTGGCTATTGCCCGTCACGTTGTACGCAAACGTATTCATGCGGCGGTCGCGGGGCGATGAATTTGGCCCTGAACCGTGAATGGTCAACGCGCTGAAAAACACGCCATCGCCCGGTTCCATCGGCACGGGCACGGCGTCATCGCGCTGGCGGTAGTGGCCCGGCAAAAACACGCCAAAACTCGTCTGCGCCCGCTCGTGTTCTTGCAGGCCCCACTCATGGCTGCCGGGAATGAACTGAATGCACCCATTCTCAACATCTGCGCGGTCAATGGCGAGTTGGCAATTCACCATCAGCGGCGCGTTGTCCTCGCGTTTCCAATACGCATAATCCTGATGCCACGGAATCGCCGTGCCATCGCGCGCGGCCTTCATCAACAACTTGCTGTGATACAGCGAAATATCCGGCCCGATCAGGGCTTCGATAATATCCAACATCGCGTCGCAGCGCAATGCGCGATTTAACCCCTCGCTGACCACCTCGCTGTGCATCAACTGCCGAACGCGCTTGGGCGCACGCGCGTCTTTGAACTCCTCCCATGAAATCCCCACGCCATCGGGCATCTCCTCTGCCATCCGCTCGTGCAAACCCGCGATCTCCCGGTCGATCTGCGAAATCGCGTCGGGCGAAATCAATCCCCGCTTTAACAGGTACCCGTTTTCATCGTAAAATGCGCGTTCTGCGGCTGTCAGTCCCATGTTGGCTCCTTGAGAAGAATAGACGCATCGGCGAATCAGCGGTTACTTTCGAATATTTGCGTTCGCGCAACGATTGGACGAATGCCCACGGGTATGCGGCAAAACGCGCGCTGGAGGTGAATGCCGGCACTTTGAAGGGGCGCACCGAGAGATGATAATGCCTAACAGAGTCACACTATCCGCGCTGGAGCTATGCAGAGAGAGATATTTTATCCGTGGTTGCTTTTGCTTTTCGCCTCTTAATCCCGCAAATTCCGATCCGCCTGCCACTCCGCGATTTTTTCCGCGGCTTTGCGGCGCAGTTCCCGGCCCTTGTCAGGAGTGGGGTCTTTGACCATGCCGTAAGTCTGGCGGCCTTCGTGGTCTTCGGGCAAATATTCCGTAATGGGCATGCCCTCGGGCGTGACAAAGAGCAAGCAGTGACAGTATTTGAAAATTTTCATTTCGTCACAGGCACAAACCCATTCGCGGCTGCGGTCGAGCTCGGCCTTTTTGTCCGGATAAAAATTGCAGGGACAGAGCGGGCGGCCCACTTCATCGATGTTCTGTGCGAGCCCATTGATCACCGTGTCGGCGATTTCGCGGGTCGGATGCGGCGATGTCCCGGTTTTTTCCCAGTACTTTTCCGTATAAATCTGCATCCGCTTGAGACTTTTTTCCGTGGGTTCAGACATGAGATTCCTCCGGTTATCAGTTGTTAAAAAGCGAAAACGCGTTCGCTCTACAAGTGGCTGTCGAGATAGTCCATCGCCTTTCGGAGTTCGGCTTTGGCATCGTCCGATGGGATGCGGCATTCAAAACCGCAGTGTGTTCATAGCCGATGGCGGATGGGGCTTGGAGCACGGGGCCAAAATCGGTGTAACCATAGCCCGGCCAAATGCACATTGGCGATGTGTTCGCCACCTGCGCGCATGGCTTCCGAGAGGGATGAAATGCGAAAAAAGAAACGCGAAAACAAAACGATTTTGGGCGTATTCCCCGATACATAGAATGCCAAAATCAATGAACCGCCCCTCTGGTACAAACGTCTGGGTTCTCATTGAGATATTCGAGCAGGGCTTCGGCAGCCCACTGGTGGCCTTGTTCGTTCCAATGTAAGTCGTTTAACCAACGCGCCTCTGGGATCTCGCCGCCTTGGCGGTGGAGGTAGTCGTGCTGATCGATAACGGGAATGCCGCGGGCCTCGGCCAAGGCGTTGAGAAGCTCAAAGCGGGGGGTGCCCCGGCCGCCTAGGGTGTATGTCGCCAAGATGACCAATGAAACCCCATCGCGTTCGGTGCGTTCCACGAATTGATCCAAGGCGAAAGCCGTGAACGACAAATTTTTCTCCAAAAAGGGCAACGGGTTTTTGCCGAACCCCAGGTATTGTCCGTCCTCGTCGTCAGCAACAAACGACGATTCGTAGTCGGGGTGCTGGCGCAACAGTTCCACCCAAGCGATCCGTTGAGCCGTGTGAGGATGCATAAAGATATTCTTTTGTTGCAACACACGAACGAAGTAGGATCGCGACAACAGGAACTCGAGAATACGCGTATAATGGAATTTGGGCAGTCGGGGCAATCTGAACATCTCCCAATCTGGGCAGGGTGGGCGCAGTTTCATGGTGCCATCCTCACCCGTTTCCACCGTGACAAAGGGTTGCCGGTCCGGATAGATTCCCCAGGTGAATGCACTGTGAATTGGGGTATTGTCAAAGAAGTCGTTTCGAACAAAAACGAGCACGACGAGCTTGGGGGACAGGTGCCGCGCAAACGCGTCGTAATACGCCAGTTGATTGATCTGTCCAGTGGCACTTCGCCCAAAAGCCGACGTGGTGATGTCCAAGTGGGGCAGGTGCTGGGCGGCGAGTTCTTCGAGGCGGACGTGAAACTTATCGGCGATGGGGACTTCCCTTGCCTCGACATAGGAATCGCCGATCATCGCGATGTGACAACTCGCCGAGGCCCGTTCGGAGCCGATGGATTCGCGGTCGAGAAACCCGAGGCTGTTGGCGTGTGAGATGGTAAAAAAATCAATGGTGTTGGTATGGCTTACTTCCACATTGGGTTTCAGGAGAAGACCCACATCTCGAACATAATGCAAGGGAAACACAGATGAAAAGGGTGGTAGTGGTGCTGGCCTCATCAGCCGGAGATAGACTTCCGCGGCCAGCGCGATGAGACCCAGACCGATAAACGCGAACAAAACATTATAGGCGACTACCCGCAAGCCGCGGCGGATTTTGTGAGGGCGAGAGTAAGTTTTTTTTGATTTTGTCTCGCTGTCCACCATGAAGTACCTCTCCTTTTTTGTCAGTCATGTTTTGCTCACGATCTTTAGAAGCTGTCTAAAAATTATTGGGACCTAACCCCCTAGCCCCCTTTCCTATCAGGAAAGGGGGAATAAAGGCCCTTATTCTTGGGTTTTAATCTGCGAAAAGCGAATGTTTTTGCGACTCTCTCAATGGCGGTCCGAGTTTTTAGATGGCTTCTTAGAAGCCATCTAAACTGATAATGATAAAACAACCCCTTACGTCCCCCAAACCGATTTCAGCAGTCGCACCCAGTTTCCCGACAACACCTTCTCGATATCGGCTTGGGCGTATCCGCGCCGTTCAAAGATGGGGAGCAGGTTTTGCAGGTCGGCGATGGTGTTGAGATCGCGCGGCGCTTGTTCTTGTCCAAACCCGCCATCGAGATCGCTACCGATGCCCGCGTGGTTCGCGTTGCCCGCGAGTTGGCAGACGCGATCGATGTTGTCGACCACGGTCTCGAGCGTGGCCTGCGTGCTTTGTTCGTAACCGGGGATGTCGCGTTGCCATTGCGGATCGAGCATCCACACATCGAATGCCGCGCCGATGACCCCAGCGCGGGCGACGATCGCCTCGATCATCTCGTCCGTCAACTGCCGCTGACCGGGCGTGAGGGCGCGGCAATTGTGGTGGCTCGCCGCTATCGGGCCGTCGTAATAATCGAGGATTTCCCAGAACGCCCGATCGGTCGTATGGGTCAAATCCACGATGATGCCCGCGGCTTTGAGCGCGTCGAGCAAGGGCTTGCCCCTGTCGAGCAACCCGCCTTCCGTGCCCGTCCCGTGGCAATAGGAACTGATGCCATAATGCGACAGGCTCACCATCCGCAGGCCCAAATCGCGCCATTCGGAGACGCAATCCGGATCGAGAATCGGATCCGCGCTTTCCATCGCGAGCACCAACCCGATGGGCGTATCGGCCGCGGGATGGCTCCACGCGGCGATGCAAGCGTCCAAATCCGCAACCGTGTGAATCTGCCGAATGATCCCGCGCCGTTCCATCGCCCGATAAAACGCGAGATGCCCCATCCCGATGCCATAACACTGCGTTTGATCCCACATGCCCGTGCGCGTCCAGCGGTCCTGTTGGGCGATGCGCGACATCACCGTGCCAAACACGATTCCCACATGGCCTTTGTGCAACTCGGCAAACGTGGTCGTACACGACCCAAAGCTACGCGTGGTCGCATCCGAATCGTGAACCCGCACGGTTGCCGCGGGTTGCGTGAGGTCGCGGTTGACCTGAATCGCGCAAAAGGCGAGGTCCAAATGGCTATCGACAATTAACATGGGATATCCTCCAATCGCAGGGACAGGCCCCCGTTGCGCGCTTCGATTTATGGATGAACGCGCTTGAGAGGCCCGTCCGTAGATTTGATCAGTGCCAAGCCTCGGTGAAAAACCGAATCAAATTCCCGTGGGCAAACCCGGCGATGTCGTCTTCGCCATAGCCGTGATCGCGCATGAGCGACAAAAAGCGTTGCAAATCGGCGATGGTGTGGTAATCGGTGGGCGAGAGTTCCAGCCCAAAGCCGCCGTCGAGGTCCGTGCCAAAAGCCACCTGCGCGGTATTGCCCACGAGTTCGCAGATGTGATCGATGTGTTCGAGCACGGCCCTCATCGGCCGGGTCGCCGCGGCATAGTGCGTGCGCGGGTCGTCCCAATGCCACGCAGGAGACAACATCTGCTCGGCAAAGACCATGCCGATTACGCCGCCTCGATCCGCAATGGCGCGGATCATATCGTCCGACAAATGCCGTTGCCCCGGCACCAAAGCGCGGCAGTTGCAATGGCTCGCGTGTACAGGTCCTTTCCAATAATCCAAAATTTGCCAGAAGGTGAGATCCGCCGCGTGCGTGAGATCCAGCGCGATATCGGTCTCGGCCAGCGCGTCCAGCAGCGCGTACGCAGGGGGATACAACCCGCCCGCCGTGCCCGTGCCGTGCCCGTACGTATTCGCGCCAAAATGCGTTAGCGACACGGATCGCAACCCGGCCGCGTGCCATTCGCCCACCTGATCGGGATCGAGAATCGGATCCGCGCTTTCCATCGACAAAATCAAGCCCACAGGCGTGCGATCAGACGGGTTTTCCCAATCCGCAACGCAGGCGTCGAGATCGGCGACAGACTGGATAAACCGAATTTCTCCGCGCCGTTCCAACGCGCGATAATAGGCGAGATGGGATTGCCCACGCGCGTAGGCCACGTCTTGGGTCCGCACGGCATTGTGCCGGCTGTCCTGCGGATTTTGCACGCGGCACATAATCGTCGACAACATGATGCCCACGCGCCCTTTTCGCATCTCGGGCAAACTCACCGTCGGCGTGAACCGCTTGGGCTGTGGCCCCCGCCGCTGTTCCAGCGAATCCGGGTGATCGGACAAGCCCCCTACGCGGCTGTCTTCGCGCTCGCGCAAGGCATAGATGGGTTGCGTGAGGTCGCGCCGGTAAAACAGCGCGTTGTACGCCATGTCGAGATGCCCGTCGATAATCATGAGTTCGCGCATATCCAACACTCCTTCAATGGGTCGATACATTTCCGCGCAAAGTACGAAGCAAATCACTCAGGGGCAAGCAAAACCTCAATGATCCACAACGCAAAAACAAATTCCCCCCATCCGCGTAGGATAGGGGGATATGTCAAAAAAATAAAACGGCCTCTCGCAAAGGGCGCGGCGACGAACTTCTCTTGCTGAATCAGAGGGCCTTCCTCGTCTATCGGAGATCGTGCTGTCAACGACGCCCTATCTTCGCTTACCGCGCTTTGTGGCGCTGATGTGGGGCAAATCAAGCGGTTAGCGCGGTCAATTCTCCGTCGTCAATCTCAAAATTGGCATAGACGCGTTGCACATCGTCATTGTCTTCGAGCATTTCCATCAAGGTCAATAATTGCCGTGCGGCTTTGCCTTCAATGGGCACGATATTTTGGGCAATGCGCGTCAATTCCGCGCGTTCAATTTCGATGCCCGCATCTTCAATCGCTTTGCGGACGCTTTCAAAATCGGACAGGGGCGCGTAAATTTCATATCGACCATCTTCTTCTGCGATATCCTCGGCACCGGCATCCAACGCCGCGAGCATCAAATCATCCTCATCTACGCCATCCTTGGAGATGGCGATCAGTCCTCGTTGGTCAAATACCCACGCCACCGCGCCGCTCTCGACCATCCTGCCATTGTATTTGCCGAACAAATGCCGCACTTCGGACACCGTGCGATTGCGATTGTCGGTTAGCGTTTCGACAAACACGGCAACGCCGCCCGGTCCGTATCCCTCGTAAATCGCGCTCTCATAAGACGCGCCTTCGAGTTCTCCCGTGCCCTTTTTGATGGCGCGTTCGATATTGACCGCGGGCATGTTTTCCGCCTTGGCATTTAGGACCGCAGCGCGCAAACGGGGGTTGTTCGCCTCGCCGCCTTCGCGTGCCGCGACGGTGATCTCTCGAATCAGTTTGGAAAATATCTTGCCTCGCGCCGCGTCTTGGCGGCTCTTGCGATGCTTGATATTCGCCCATTTAGAGTGCCCAGCCATACGCCATACTCCTGTGTTCAAACGACAAAAAATAAATCGCGTAACGATTGAGATAATGTAGTTAGAAGCCCGTGGTTGTGCAATGGGAAATTGCGTTGAATTGACGAATCGGCTCTGCGATGGGTGCGCCCTTACGGGTGATGGGATTGGGGGTGACTGGTCGCTATTCCTCGCCTCGGCCTATGCGCGCTTTTGACCGCGTATTTAAAAAACTAAAAGCGATAGCCACCCGTAGGTGACTATCGCGTGACCTGAAAATTGCGAAAGACGTCGGCGAATACGACTCCTTTCCCGCCTCAAGGGAGCGGGTCTTCGAGCCGTCTCTCAGCGGGTGTAGTGGTCCAATTTGATCCGCTTGCGTCTTGCAGCGGCGTTTTTGCGTTTCCGACGTTCACTCGGTTTTTCAAAGTGCTGGTTTTTCTTCATGTCGGAAATAACACCGGCTTTTTCGCAGGCTTTTTTGAACCGCTTGAGTGCTCTTTCAAACGGCTCGTCATCGCGTACGAGGACACCAGGCATGCCTGGATCACCCCTTTCTCGAATGAGTGTTGTGGACGACCAAAAACGAAATTGAATATATCAAAGCCCCCGCACTTTCGCAACCCGTTTTTCCGCGATCATCCCCTAGGGTTTGTTTCGCCGAGTTGTACTAAGCCGGTTGCAACACCGTGCTGTGCGCTTCGACATAGCCGATGTTGTCGTCGATTTCGCGGCGGTTCATCATGCCGATGGTAATGGCGTCAATGGCCGGGATGTCGAGGACGTAGTGGATGGCGTCGCGCGCGGGCAGGTCGCCGCGGCCCACCACTTTCATGCCGTAAACGCCGATGTCGTTGGCGTCCATTTCTTCGAGGATGGGGATGACCCGTTCGGGAGGGCCGTCCATGTTTTTGCCCGCGTAGTTGATGCGCGCCAAAACGACTTCGACCCAAGGGGTGAGGGCGGCGCGTTGGAACGCATCGATATCGTGGCAGGAAACCCCGTGGGCGCGGATGATGCCCCGTTGCTTTTTCTCCTCGAGAACGTCCATGACGCCCCGATATGCAATGGGCCAGTCCGCGTCGGTCATGCAGTGCATGAGGACGATGTCGATGTAATCGGTGTTCAGTTCGCGCAAAATGCGCTCCATGTCGCGGTTGGCCTCGCTGGCGGTCGTGGCGCGAATTTTGGATGTGATGACCACCCGATCGCGGTCGATGTATTCCAGCGCGTCTGCGACGTGGCGATGGCTGCCGTATTGATCCGCGCTGTCCCAAAATGCAATGCCCCGATCAAAGCCGTAGATGAGCAGGTCGACCAGTTCGCGCCTGCCCAAGCCCGTCTGGTTGGAACGCCCGCCCCAGCCGTTGGTGCCCGTGCCAAAACAGAGTTGCGAGACCGCGATGCCGGTGCGGCCGAGTTCGACGGTTTTCATGGTGATCTCCTCGTGAGGATGTCGGTTTTCCTTGCGGCGTTTTGTGTATATTAAAGCCCTGTTTTGCGTTCGTCAATGGATTTTCGAAAAAGAAAAGGAGCGTCGCCGCGATGAAATTGGGTCTCGTCGGGTTGCCGCAGGTGGGAAAAAAGACGCTGTTTCGGCTGTTGACCGGGCAGGTCGCGGCCGAGATGGGGCAGGTGAAGGTGCGCGACGCGCGGTTTGACCGGTTGGTGGAAATGTATCGCCCCGGCCGCGCAGTGCCCGCGCAGATGGATTTTGTGTTGTTGCCGGATTTGGACGCGCAGGCAGATCGCAATGTCCCGGTTTTTCGAGGGCTGGAGCGCGTGGATGTGATTTGCCTGCTCGCGCGCGCGTTTGAAGACGATACGGTTTTTCACATCGAGGGCGAGGTGGATGCCAAGCGCGATGTGCAGGCGTTTTGGGACGAGTTGTTGCTCGCGGATCTGATTTTTGTGGAAAAGCGATTGGAGCGGTTGGCAAAAGAACAGCGCGCAAAAGACCGGCAACGCGCGGCGCGAGAGACGGATTTGATGGCGCGGATGCAGGCGCATTTGGAGGCGGGAAAACCCCTGCGCCAGTTTGAACGCACGGCAGAGGAAGTGAAGTTGACCGCGAGTTATCCCCTTTTGACGGCCAAGGCGATGGTCGTGGTGCTCAACGCGGGCGAGGATCAAATCGGCGATGAGGGGCTCGTGGATGAGATCGCGGCGGATTTTGCCGATAGCGGATTTCAATGGATTGCGGTTTCCGCACAAATTGAGGAGGAAATATCACTGCTCGACGATGGGGCGCGCGCCGCCTTTCTCGCCGATTTGGGCATCGATCGGCCCGCGCTGGATCGGCTGACCCTGTTGTGCTATGAGACGCTGGGATCGATTTCGTTTTTTACCGTGGGCAAAGACGAAGTGCGCGCCTGGACGATTCGCAAAGGGACGTTGGCCCAGCAGGCGGGCGGCGCGGTTCACGGGGATATCGAGCGGGGATTTATTCGCGCAGAAGTGACGCGCTGCGAAGATTTGATCGCGTTGGGCGATGAGCAAAAGGTGAAAGCCGCGGGCAAACTGATGGTCAAGGGCAAGGATGCCGAGGTGCAAGACGGCGATGTGATCCACTTCTTGTTCAAGGTGTGAGTGGCTTGGGCAGCCTTGCTGTGCCGCGCCGTTATTTTTCTTTACACGCCAACCCTTTTTGCCTATCATTTTGACGCTTTCGAAACGATGTGTTCACACCGACAGGAGATCGCGCAATGGCCGTCAAAATTTCGACGATATTTACCGACTACGAAGAAGCGAACAAGAACTTGGAACAGCCGAGCAGCAAGTTCGATACCGAGCAAGATATTCCGGTCGAAGGGTATTGCTGCATCACGGGGGAAGAAGTGAAAGCGAGTTTCTGCCGTTATCCCGACGACAAAGAAGGCACGATGATGGTCATGTCGAAAGAGCAGATGCTCCGCCACTCCCGCAATGGAGGCAGCGTCGCCGCGGTTTTCAAACAAGTCTTGAAGCTTCGGAGAAAACGAGAAAAATGAGCGGGCGTCCAAAAAGACAGCCGCACGGCCCCGGTCACCGTGCCCGTCCTTGCACCCAAGTGAGAAGGTCGCCCGACAGACTGACCACGGAATCCCCGACTGCTATTCGCTCGATTCAGCAACCGCTCGCCACACCCTCCATCCCCTTCGAGAATGCATGTGAAAGACGGCGTTTTGAAATTCGGTTTCGTAGGCCCCGCGCTGATCTTTCTCATCGCCTTCAACATCTTTCCCCTCCTCTACAATATCTATCTCAGCTTCACCGACGCCGAACTCAGCGGCGGATTGGCGCGGGGCGTTGGCGGGCGCAACTACGGCGTCATTTTCGACGACACGCGCTACGGCGAGGCCCTTCGCACGACCGCACTGTTCGTCGTTTTGGCAGTTGCGGTCGAACTCGTTTTGGGCTTTGCGCTCGCCCTTGCCCTTCGCAAGCCCTTTTGGGGCAAGCCCGTGGTGACGACCGTCCTCCTCGTGCCGATGATGCTCTCCCCTGCGGTGATGGGCCTGTACTGGAATTTCATCCTGAACGGTCATTACGGCGTCGCGAACCAAGCTTTAGCTGCTTTTGGCCTTTTTCAACCGCAATGGCTGACGGATCCGGATTTGAAACTCCTGTCCATTTTGATGATCGACATCTGGATGTGGACGCCGTTTATGATGCTCATCGCCCTCGCGGGTCTCAACGCCATCCCCCCGCATTTGTACGAGGCCGCGGCGATTGATCGGGCGTCCAACGGGACGGTTTTTCGGCGCATCACCCTGCCCTTGTGCTCGCCCCTCCTCTTTCTCGCAATCTTGTTGCGCAGCACGGACGCGCTCAAGCAATTCGATTTGGTCATGGCGGTTACCGGGCCGAATGATCGCGCCACGCAAACCCTGAGTGCCTTGCTCTATCAGGTGATGTTCCGCGGGTATAAAATCGGGTTGGGCAGCGCGTATAGCTTGGTCATTCTCGCGCTCGTCATCGCGCTCGCCAGTGTGTTTATCCGATACATCGCGGGCATTCACGCGAAACAGGGGAGGGACGTGGCATGAGGTTTTGGCGATGGCTCGTGATCGCGCCCTATTTTTTGCTGGCGACCCTGCCGTTGTGCTGGCTCTTTTTGACGTCGTTGAAAACGCAGGAGGCCGCGATCAGTTCTACGGCGTCTCTCATTCCGACCGCCGATGAGAAGGTCGCGCCCGGGGGACTCGAATTTTTCGCCACGGGGGACGCGTACCGCAAGTTGGCAACGCCGCACACGGGCAAGGCGCACGCCTTTTTTCACTACTTGTTCAACAGCGTCATCATCGGCCTGATCAGCACGTTGGCGTCGGTCGTCCTCGGAACGGGCTGCGCGTATGGCTTTAGCCGATTTCGCATTGCAGGTGCGCGAGATTGGCTCTTTTTTATTTTGTCCACCCGATTCCTGCCGCCGCTCGCGGTCGTGGTTCCCGTGTTGATGATGTACCGCCTCTTTGACCTGCCCAATACGCACTTGGGCCTCATCCTGCTCTACACGGCTTTTAACCTGTCGCTCGCGGTCTGGCTGATGAAGGGGTTTATCGACGACATCCCCCGCGCGTATGAGGAAGCCGCGCTCGTGGATGGATACAGTCCGTTTCAGGCGTTTTACAAAATCATCTTGCCCCATTCGGCGACCGGCATGGCGGTGACGGCGGTTTTCTGTTTGATCTCCGCGTGGAATGAATACGGATTCGCGCTCGCGCTCAACAATGCCGATGCCGTGACCGTGCCGGTGTATTTCGCCGGGCTTCAGGGCAATATCCAAGGCATCCCCTGGCCGCAAATCGCCGCGGGCGTGCTCATTTTCGTCGCGCCCATCGCGGTTTTCACCGTGCTCGTCCGCAAGCACCTGCTGCGCGGCGTGACGTTTGGAACGATTAAGCAGTAGAGATAGCGATCAGCGGTCCTTCCCCGCCCATTCCCCAAAAGCGAAAAACAATCGCACGTAGGGACAGGCCCCCATGCCATCTGTACCAACTCATTCATTATCGGGATCGCCTTGCAGTTCCACCGTCCTTCAAAGAAGCCATCGCCAAACATGCGATCCCAAAAATCCATCAAACAAAGCCATCAGGCACAGCGCGCAAGTCCGTCTCGCAACCCACATTTTTGTTGCAACCCACTTTGCAGGCTGGCTCAGGTCGTGCGATTACAAAAGCGCTTTGCGCTGTGCTAGCCCCTCGGCGCATGAGAGCGGCATTTTTTGCCTACTTTTTTTTGCTGTTGAAAAAAAGTAGGTCGCCGAAGGCATCGAAAGCAACCCACGATGCTGTAGGACCAAACGCTTTAGAAAAGCGAGCCACGTCGGTGTGGATTGGTGCGGATCAAAATTGAGAATAACTTAATTTACAGAGTACTCATGCCATTTCTCGAACTCCAAAATCTCCAAAAAACCTATCCGGATGGCACGCGAGCGGTTCGGGGAATCGATCTGGCGGTTGACGAGGGGGAATTTATCGTTCTGCTCGGGCCTTCGGGATGCGGGAAAACGACGACCCTTCGCATGATCGCCGGGCTGGAAAATCCGACGGATGGGCAGATTGTACTCGCCGATCAAAACGTCACGCACTTGCCGCCATCCGAGCGCGACGTGGGATTCGTGTTTCAGTTTTACGCGCTCTATCCGCACATGAGCGTGCGGAAAAACATCGCGTTTCCGCTGGAGAACATCGGCACGTCGGCTTCGGATATCGACGCGACGGTTGATCGCGTTGCCCGCGCTTTGGGGATCGAGGCGTTGCTCAACCGATATCCGAGACGACTTTCGGGCGGGGATCAGCAGCGCGTCTCGCTCGCTCGGGCGATGGTACGCACGCCGGATATTTATCTGATGGATGAACCGCTGGGCACGCTGGACGCAGAGCATCGGTTGGAATTGCGCGAATTTATACGCCGGCAGCAGTTGGCCCTTTCCACAACCGCGATTTACGTCACGCACGACCAAGAAGAGGCGATGAGCTTGGCGGATCGCATGGTCGTCATGGAAGGCGGGAAGATCAGGCAGACCGGTTCGCCCTCGGAAATCTACACGCGCCCCGCGGATCTGTTCGTCGCCAATTTTGTCGGCAGCCCGGGCATGAACTTGATCGACGGACGGATCGTGCAAAATGGGGATGGATGGGCGTTTGCGCGGCGGGGATCGCATGTCCATCTCCCCATCCGCAGGCGCGTCGTTCCCGGCAGGGCGATTTTAGGCATTCGCCCGGAATTTATCCGCCCCGCGGATCGAGGGGTGCCGGGCGAGGTCGTGCTGGAGGAATACATGGGCAGCCACGCCTATGTGCATGTGGCTACGCCGTTGGGCGAGTTGGTGATGCACGCGCCAGGCCGGTTTGCCATCGGCGAAACTATCCGCCTGCGCTTGGACGAGGCGCGCATTTGTTTGTTCGATCCGGAGACGGGCGTCGCTTTGGCGTGATCCGCGAAGAACCGGGATGGAGGGATTGTATCGGAAAAACCCCAAAGTTCCCCATATATAAAAAGAGAGGTTCCGGATAGCTGCACAGGGCGTATCTAGAACCTCGCAGAGCGTTACTCGACGACGTCAAAGTCGTGGAAATCTTCACCTGCTTCGAGCGACAAAATTTCCAGCGCAGTGGCCGCGCCTTGCCCGGCGGAAATGATCGCCTGCGTGCGGATGAGGCGCGTGTTCCAGCCCACGGCAAACAGGCCCTCGACCGAAGTCCTGCCATCTTCATCGGCGACGATGCCCTTGTTCTGCTTGTCCAAATTCAGCCCTTCGGCGAGTTTGGTATTGGTGCCCGTGGCGAGCACGAGATATTTGCCTTCTCTGCGGTCGCCATTTGCAGTGGTGACGGCAAAGCCGGTGTCGGTCTTTTCGGCATGTGCCACTTCCACATCCTCAATTCGACCGCCCTGCTGCTGGACTTGGGCGCGAGAAACCCGCTGAAACGCGCTGCCCGTCATCTCGGGAATGCCCAGGTAATTGTAGAGCATGGCCTTGTGCATGGGCGTATCGTCTTGCCCAAACACGGTGACGCGCTGCCCGTTTTTCGCCAAAAACAACGCGGCGCTCAATCCTGCCGGCCCATCGCCGATAATCAAAACATCTGCCATAATCTCGTCCTTTCCGTTAGGAGTTGGTGGGATTGGTTGTCCGTTATTGGACGGCTGTCAATATATTCAAAAATCAGTGCTTTCATCCAGCAATTTTCTCAGTGCCTCTGCGTCGGTGACGGGTTCGGAACAAATGAAATTGCGGCATGCGTACGCGGTGGCGCGACCATCGACCAGCCCGCGATTTTGCAACAAGGGGATGGCGTCAGCCGCGGAATCGCCGCCGCACAAAACGACCTGGGGCCGCCAGGTTTGATCGACCGCATCGCGCAACGCAACGGTATCCGCGCGCTTAGGATCGCCCAAAATCGCGACTTCGATGGGCCGTTGCAAAAAGAGATCCAGCGCGCAAACCATGTTGCCAAACCCCGAGGGAATCTCCCGGATCTGCCGACCGAAGAGATGCAACACGCGCTCGGCCATCGCCCACCAATCCCCGCGCTCGAGCAACGCGCTCAACCGCATCAGGGCGAATGCCCCCGTGGAATTGCCCGAAGGCGTGGCATTGTCAAAGGGATTTTTCGAGCGCACGATCAGGGCCTCGTGATCCCGCCCTGTATAGAAAAACCCGCCATCGGCATCGTCCCAAAATTGATCGATCATCACCGTCATCAAATCCCGTGCCGCCGCGAGATCGGACGGGTCAAACCGCGCTTCGTACAAATCGATCAACCCCGCGATCAAACAGGCGTAATCGTCCAAATAGGCATTGAACCGCGCGCGCCCGTCGCAATACGCGTGCAACAACAGGCCCTCATCGGTCCGCATGTGATCGAGGACGAACCGCGCCGCATGCGCCGCATGCGTCAAATACGCAGGCTCGCCAAAGGCCCGATACGCCTGACTCAACGCGGAAATCATCAGCCCATTCCAACTCGCCTGAATTTTCTCATCGCGGTCGGGTTTTATGCGCCGTTCGCGCGCCTCGAACAAAACCGCGCGCCATCGCGCCATCGCGGCTTCGTCCACCTCTTCGGCGCTGGGGATATTCGGGATGTTCTTCCCCTCGAAATTGCCGTGCGCCGTAATATCGAAATGGCGGCAAAACGCCGCGCCGTCCTCCTCGCCCAACAACGCGATCACCTCTTGCGGCGTCCACACGAAAAACTTGCCCTCTTCCCCTTCGCTATCCGCGTCTTGCGTGGAGTAAAAACCGCCTTCGGGCGCGGTCATCTCCCGAATCGCGTACTCGCAAACCGATCGGGCGATGCGCGCAAAGAGCGGTCGCTTCGTCACCCAGTAGGTCTGCGTATAAAGCCGCGCGAGCAGGGCGTTGTCGTACAACATCTTTTCAAAATGCGGCACGAGCCAGCGGGAATCCACGGAATACCGGTGAAACCCACCGCCGAGTTGATCGAAAATCCCCCCTCGCGCCATCTTCTCCAGGGTCGTCGTCACCATCTCCAAAGCCTCGGCGTTCCCCGTCCGCAGGTGAGTTCGCAAACACACTTCGAGGTTCATCGCATTGGGAAACTTGGGTTGCGTGCCAAACCCCCCATTTTGAAAGTCGAAATTCGCCCGGATCTTTTGGAACGCCATCTCGAAATCCGCATCGGTCAAGCCATCTGCCAATGCGTCCATGCGCGTCATTTGGCGCAAGTGCGCGTGCAGCCGATTCGCCACCTCCGCCACATTGTCGCCTTGCTCCCGATAGTGCTTGGCAACGGATTCCAAGACGTGGGGAAAGCCCGGTATGTTGTGCCGCGTGCGCGGGGGAAAGTACGTACCCCCGTAAAACGGAATGCCCTGAGGCGTCAAAAACACGCTCATGGGCCACCCGCCGGACCCGGTCATCACCTGCACAGCATTCATGTAAATCTCATCGACATCGGGCCGTTCTTCCCGATCCACCTTCACATTGACAAAATGCGCGTTCATAATCCGTGCGATTTCCGGATCTTCAAAACACTCGTGCGCCATCACATGGCACCAGTGGCAGGCCGCATAGCCCACGCTCAAAAAAATGGGCTTGTCTTCGGCGACGGCGTGTTCAAACGCCTCTTTGCCCCACGCAAACCACGCCACGGGATTGTGCGCGTGTTGCAACAAATACGGGCTGGTTTCGCGGATCAGTCGGTTGGTCATCGGTTTTTCCTATTCGGGAAGACGGGAGAGGGAAGACGGACATGTAGATAGCCACAAAAAGCACAAAAGGCACAAGCGGGGTACAACTGGCACCCGCCAGTTCAAAGGCACAAGCGGGGTACAACTGGCACCCGCTAGTTCAAAGGCACGAGCGAATTACAACTGCGATAAACCGTTCATCGTAGGGACAGGCCCCCGTGCCTGTCCGAAGCTACAAGACGGAAGAGGGAAGACGGAAGAGGGAAGACGGAAGAGGGAAGACGGGAGAGGTGCATGGCTTTTTTAATTGGTGAGAGCGAGGGGTGTTTTGATGGCTTTGAGTCTATGGATCAGGCTATGAAAGTCCAAACCCCGTAGGGGCAGGCCCCCGTGCCTGTCCTTTCAGTGGCGACTCCTCGCGACCTCATCTGAACGACAACACGGTCGTTAAGGGGCGGCCCGGTTTTAGTTTTTGTAGGGTCTCGGATTCGTACGCGTCCCACCGGTTGGACCACGTGTAAATCTCGTCAAAAATCTGCGACCACACATTGCGGCCGCCGGGCATGACCACTTCGAGCACGAGGTTGGCCAGGGTCATCTCACTGCCTGCGGCCGGTTCGATTCGCACCTTGTTTTCCATCTGCAACCCCGCGAGCGCGTTGGGCGGTAAGGTCAGGCGTTTGGACGCGAAATGGTCTGCACGCGGCAAAAACCCGATCTCGTTGCCATTGAGAAACACGCGCGCATCTGCCATGCTCTCGTAGGCGCAAAAGCGGAGAAAGCCCTGCCGAACGCGCCTCAAATTGGCTTCGACCAGTTGCGGCGCGGGTGCGGGCGCCATCGCCCAAAAAGACTGGATATCCCCCGGGCGAAACCAATCCACGATGGCCTCGGCCCCGCGGTTGATGTGATGCCATGCCACGCGCGCATGGCCGCGTGCCACATATCCCGTGAACCAGCCCGGCGCCGTGTTTTCGAGATAGCCGGGCCAAAGTGCCATCATATCATCGGGCGCGGGCAACAGGGCTTGGACGTGGTCGAGCGGCAACGGCAGGGCCTCGGGCACGCCGATCAGCGCGCCCATGCACTGCAACACCGGCAAATGCGGCGTGCGGTGCAAGATCAGATTCTGATTGTGCGAATGCCCGCAAAAATACGCATCGACCGCGTGCCGAGACAGCAATTTGACCATATCGGCTTGAAAATCGCGGTTGCCAAAAAACGCGCGCGCAACGGGCCAGATGGGATGGTGGCCCAGCAAAAAGCGCGGGGCATGGTCGTATTCCAACACGGCGTCGAGCCAGCGATACTGCTTGGTATCCCAAAACGGCGTGTCCAAAACCGCGAACAGGCAGCCATCCACTTCAAACGCAAAATAGGGCGCGTTGGGGCTATCCCCGAGAAATGGCGCCATGCGCGGCCCGATCACCTCGTCAAAAACCGACATGCCATCGCGGTTGCCGCGCGCCACGATTAGGGGAATCTCACTCGTCTCAAAAAAATCCAGCGCCGCCTCGAGGTTCTCGCTGTGGTGTTCCGGCTTCAACGGCTGTTCGGCCACATCGCCGGTCAAAACGAGAAAATCGGGCTTGAGATCGCGCAGGGCATCCATCATGGGCGCGAGTGTGTAGGTCACGTTTTGCGCGTACCCCTCGGCGTTGAGCGGCCGCGTCTCGTCAAACGCTTGCCCGACAAAATCGCGCGTCACAAAATGCGTGTCGCTTATGACCGCAAACGAAAAAGGCCGTTTGAGATGTTTGAAAGACTCGGCAACCACGGCATCCTCCTAGTGCAGTGAGTTGGACATACGCCAGGGGAAACGACAAAAAACAAAAACGGGCTTCTTTCAAAGAAACCCGCTTTTGTCGAGTACGCACGAAGAGACGAACCCACCGCCCAGCCGCAAAGTGAGGCGCGAGAGGTTCTAGGCGCCGCCCTGTCCACCGCCCTGTCCACCGCGACCGCCGCCTCGCCGTCCTCCCTCGCCGCCTCGACCTTGCCCGCCGCGCTGCCCGCGCTGACCCGCCCGCTGCATAAACGTCTGCAGTGTTTTGGTCTGATCCTCATTGAGAATCGCGCTCAACCCCTGCGTCATCTCCATTCGCAATTCGCGCACCGCCTGCATGGCCGCTTGCTGATCGTTGTTCTCGCGCATGCTCCTTTGGAGTTCTTGGCGTTTGGCGTAAATCCCTTTGAGCACCGTACGCACCTCGACGAGTTGTTCATCCGTCAGGGCGATATTGTCGTTAAATGCCAAATAACTCAGCACTTGTTCAATGGGCAAGAACCGCTGCACCTGAACCCCGCCGCGCCTGCCTTGACCTTGACCGCCATCGCCTCTCGGCTGTGCCCACACGTCGCAGGCGGTTGCGATGAGCACCGCCATCGCCAAACTCCCGAAAAGTCGAAACCTCAGCATCTCGTCGCTCCTTTGAAAAAGGTGAATTGGGCATGCATCGCAACGCATTGGACAACGCATGCCCCCGTAAAAGTTCCATCTCAAAACACCACTTGAGACACGGCCTTGGAGATCAGTGCCACGGCTATCGAGGTCATGCCGATCAGGCCCATGCCGCAGGAATAGCCCGCCAGCAAAATCGGCGCGTAAGCCTTCCATTTGGACTCGCCGAACCGCTTGGAGAAATGGTAGCGCCCGAGCATGGCGCCGGCAAAGTTCAAAATGACGAAGTGCGGCCACTGGGCCAGGCCATTCACAAATCCGAAAAACGCCAGCACGGGAACCTTGATGGCGACCAGTGCCACGTAGATCAGCCCGCCCGAAACCAACCCGACGATGATGTATTGCGGCTTGATGATATCCCGCAGGAGTTCCAACCCCGCGGCGCCTTGCACTTCGCCGGGGGGCAACGTCGATTTGAGCCACATCGTCTGCATCGTGGCTTCGAAGGGCCAGAACAGTTGCACGTAGGGATAGGTCGAAGACGGAATGGGGCCCAAACGCCAGATGAACTCGTAGAACATGAAGCTGCACAGGAAAATCACAACCGACGTGATCGCCACCATTTTGACATAGCTGCCGATCTTCGTCTTGGTCAATTCCAGTTGCTTGAATGAGCGCACGGCCAACCCGTGGTCGTGCAGGGGAATGGGGGCGAACCACACGGCCACGCCCTTGTACCCAGAGAGCAAAATGGCCGCTTCCCGAATATAGGGAATGCTCGCGCCATAAGGGCTGCCGGTCAGCCCGATCATCCGCGCGCCGATATAAGACGAAATGGGCGTGTAGATAAACGCGAAGAAAACCAGCCAGCCCCAGTGAAATTCCGGCACGAGCCAATAGCACAGGCCAATGGCGGCAAAAGAAGCCAGCACCCACAGGACCAGGGGCCACTTCACCGCGATATCCCCGCGCCCTTCGGGCAAATCCACCATGCTGATTTTCGCCGAATGGTGCCCGGTTTCCCGCTGGACCTTGCGCTGTTCCAGCAGGGTTTTGCCCACCATGTAAAACCCGGTGAGCGCGATCACGATCGACGTGCCGATCCCAAAGCTCAACCAGAAGTCGAAGCGATTGGAAATGCTCGCGGGAATCGCCGTCATGCCAGGCGCCCATCGGCTCAACACATCCGTGTGGAGATAGAGCACGGGATTGATCACCAAATTGCCGAGCACCGCGCCGATAAAGGACCCCACCACCACGTAAAACGGCAGGACGAACCCGAGCAGCACATGCCCCAAATCCGTTCCCAGCCCAAACACCGCAGCGGGCAAGATGGTCTTGACCTCGGACGTAAAGTCGATAAACGGAATGGGCAAAACCTGAACGGTCTCGGTGAGGAAAATGCCCGACAGCGTGGGCACGACCACGTAGAGCAAGCCCCATACGAGACCGATGCACGTCCCCGTGCTAAACACGCGCCACCGCCAGCCCTCGGTCTTGGACGAGGTCTCGGCCAGTGCGGTACACCCGCGCGCGTGAACCGGCTCCAGCGGAAAGGGCAGTTGCTCGATATCGCTGGTAATGCGGAACATCACGTACCCAAAGGACAGGCGCGCGGTCTGGTTGATGATCATGACCAAGAACAGGATCAACACCGGCAAGGCCCAGTCCGGATGGACGAAGGTGCGCTCGGCGTACACGGGCGAATCGAGCGGCGGCGTCACCCAGTTGGGGATGTATTTATCGAGCCCCATCGCCGCGGGCGACTGAATCAAATACTGATCCCAGATCAGCCCTCCAAAAGGCCCGCCGTATAGGTGCGCGCCCGAGCCGAGTTTCACGCCGATGCCCAACAGGCCCGCGGCGACCCAGTAGATGATCAAAATCTCCTGCGTTTTGAGGCGCACAAACGAGCGTTTGGCAATCTCGAGAAAGAGAATGATCGTCACCCACTCGGACGCGCCTGCCATGCTTTGGCCCGTCACCAGGCCGAGGTAAATCGCGCCGGGCAGCATCACCAAGCCGACGAACACCGTCGCCCAAATCGTCTTCCAGCCAAAGCCCTCTTCAAAGGGCGCGTCCTCTGGCATAATTTGTTCGTATTCCGCCAGGTCCTCTTTTGTCTCTTCGGTATCTCTGGGTTCGGTTGCCAAAATTGCCTCCCGGTAAAGAAATCCACGAATTGCGCGTTATGCGACGTCTTCCAACACTTCGCCCGCCAAGATCCTGCGGCCCTCTTCTGCGTAGTTGAACTTCATCTCCCCCGGAATGGTGCGCCACACGAGGAATCGCTTACGCAACACATTGAGAAATCCGCGATTGATCCGCTTCCAAGACGCCACGTCGCCGCTTAGGCGATTGATGATCACCTCGATCTTGTAAATATTGTGTTCACCCGTCGGGATCGCCTTGAGCTGCACTTCCTGGCTGATGCCCAAATCGTAAGGCGCCAACCACGCGGTCAGGTCGATGTTGTACTGCGGCTCGCCCGCGTGATCCTCGGACCAGAACTTGACGTGGTCCGCCACGAAATCGCCTACGGACCCCTCGCCATAAGATTCGAACACCCGCGTCAGATAGGAATACATGCCCAAGACCTCGGCGCCGCCCACGGTAAAGGGAAAGTCGAAAACCCAGCGATCGCCATCTGGATCGGGAAATTCCCACTTGCGGGTCACGTCGGGCACGGCCATATCCGCGGCTTTTTTCGCCGGATAAAGCGCGGAGAGAAACACCGTCGCCATCACGATCAAGGTGGCGGAAATCGCGGACAGGGACGAGTAATTCAATTCCAAGCCGCCCAACAAGCCCTGGTTGTAGAGCACGAGCACGAGCACCTGCCCGATCAAATAGCCCATCACCGCGCCGAGGGTGGCAAACACGCCGGCCTCGGCCAGGAAAAGCGCGGCGATGTGATTGGGCGCCAGCCCCACCGATGAGTAAATGCCGATCTCGCGGAAGCGTTCGTACACGGCGCCCATCATGGTGTTGAGCACGATGAGCGCGGCGATCAAAATGGGAATAAACAAATTGCCCAGGCCGGAAAGCGAGGTCGATCCTATGGAGCTATACACCGTGACGCCTTCGCCCTTGCCCACGAACATGGTCAGGGACACGCGCGCCATGAACTCTTCGATATCGGGCACGAAATCCGATTTGGGCTGCCCGCTGTCATCCCTGAAATTGGCGATGGCAACCGACGCCAAGACGCCCCCGATATCGCGGATGTACTCGTAGGGCACGACGAGCACATTGGTCGATTCCAAGTGGGTAAAGGTCTCGATGGGCGCGGCGGCGACCACGCGCGGGTCCTGGTCTTGGGCATCGGCCAAATCGTCTTTTTCCTTCACCGTATCCACGGGCGTCAACTTTTCGTCGTCCAGATCTTTGAACTTGTTAAACGCCTCGGAATCGAGAATGCCGATCACGGTAAACACTTGCCCCTGCATTTCGATTTTGGCGGTGCCCGCATCTTCGGGGAAAATGCCCACGAGTTCCGCCAAGTCATTGGGCAGCAAGCAGACGAACTCCTCGCCGGGTTCAAACCATCGCCCGCTCATCAAATAGCGATCCGCACCGGTGATTTTGGGCTCGTCTGGGGTGAGGCCCAACAGCGCGTTGACAAAGCTGTCTTTGCCCGTGGTGATGCCCACGTCGAAATCCGCGTAAATCTCTTTGGGGCCCATATCGGCGGTGGCCTCGGTCACGCGCGAGAAATTCACGTACGCGCGTTCCCCGCGCACCTGCGACAAATACCACGACCGCGGCACGATATCGGCGCGGCCTTCAAACGCGCTGTTGAGGTAATTGAGCACGGATTCCTGCATGCCGCGCCAGGAGCGGTCGCGCACCAACGCGCCTTGGTAAGACGGCTCGTTGTCGCGGGGCAATTTGTAAAATTTCAAGGAGGTTTGCACGGACGTAAAGGACAGGGTCGTAAATGTCAACAGGGTGAGGGTAATCGCCGTCAACCCGGTTCGCATCGGGCGCTTTCGCAGATTGGAAATCCCCAGCACGACCGCGGCCGACGTCGCGCTGATGCGCCCCACGTCCGCCTCGTACGTGCCGGCAGAAGCCTGTTTCATCTTGCGAACCTCATCGCCGAATTTGGACACCACGATGACCATCGCCACGCCGCCCAAAGCCATGATCACAAATGCGAGAAAGATGATGTAGGGGGAGTTGCTCAACTGAAAGGCCGGGTGGACAAAGCGCAACACGATGAAGAAAAATACGAAAAACCCGGCGAACCAACTCAAGCGCGCGGTGATGCTCGACGCGCCGATCAACAGCCGCTCGCAGAAAAACGAAAACGGCAACAGCAAAATAAAATAAAAAATGATGCCCCGCACCGTGTCGTTGGCCGTGGCCATCACCTCGGGATACCCGCGCGCCTCGAGGCCCCAGGCGCGCCGAGAAGCGGCCATAAACCCTTCGTAATCCAAATTTTCCAAGTGTTGGCGGGCTTCGAGGAGGGCCTCGCGCGCGCTGTCGTGCAACAGGGTGAGGCGGTTGTTCTCGATGCCGAATTGCGCCAACTGCTTCATCCGCACGTCGTCGATGACCCACATGTCTCGCGCCGCCTGATACGAAGGTCTGAAAATGACGCCTGGCGCGTAGCCCTTCCCGCGCGCTTCTTCCAAGAGCGTGGGATTCACGTCGCGCTTGTCGACGGGCGCGTCCAAAAACTCCTGCGGCGCGTTGATCAACAAATACTTCACGCCAAAGAGGCCCGTGCTCATCAACACCTTCAGCCGCTCGGCCTCGCCCGTAAATTCATCTATGCGCGCAAACGTCACCGCGGCCCGCGTCACATCCCCTTCTTTGGTGCTTTGCCCGGGCAAGTACGTGTTGCCAAATTCCAGGGGCGTCGTGTCGTTTTCGTTGAGCACGGTCATAAAATCGAGGGCGGACAAATAGCTCGAGTCGATGATTTCAAAAACGCTGATGGAACGGCACTTGAACAACACCGTTATCATTTCGTTTTCCCACCAGCCGTAGCGCTGCAACAGGGGGAACTTGTCCTCGCCTTCGGACCCCATATCCGGCGCGGACGTGATTCGGCCATCTTCGTCGATGTCGTAGGACAAAATGCGATTGGTAAAGCGGTTCCGCATAATGTCAAAGGAAAAGACCCCGGTTTTCTTGACGCGCTCCTCTTTGCCGAACAAGTCGGGATCCGCATCGGTCCTGCCGCCCGCCAATTTATCGACATCGTAGATCGGCCCTTGCGTGGTCTTGTCGATGATCAACGTGCGGACGCCCGCGCAACTCGGCACATTGCCCGGCTGCCGATACGTGACCACCGCGCCCGGCACCGGCACGCGGGGCAAGGCGAAATCCACATTGCGGTCAAACCACAACACGCGCCCGGACAATCTGTGCCCGCGGTCTTGCAACTTGAGTTTGGACACCCTGAAAAACTCGGCATCTTCGCCTGCCTTCATCATCGCGGCGACCGCGGTTTGCACTTGGCGCGTCAAATTGTCCATGTCGACGTGCTCCACGCGGTCGATGGGCGTATCGACAAACCGGCGCACGGTCGAGGGCGTGGCCAGGGTAATGCCCTCTTTGCCGACGAAGGTGACCGCCTCGCTGTCGAACCCCATGCGAATGGGCATGAAGTTTTTCCAAGTGCGCTTGGGCGGGGCGATGGCATCGACGTGCCGGCCTTCGTCGCCGGGAAAAACCTTGGCCATGTACTTGTCGAACTTGTCGGCATAAGGCGCGAGCAAATTGTTCAAATAGTTGTCGGTCTGCCAGTTGGGGTTGTTAAACGTGCCGTGCGAAAAACTCGCCAACTGGTCGGATTCGCTCGACAAGTCCAAGCCCACGAACAGCCGAAAGTCGATCTTGTAACTGCCCGGGATGAGCTCCTCGAAATCCTCGCTGTCTCGGGAGATGAACGCGCCGTCGAGATAGGCGCCCGTGGCGGACAAGCTGTCGGGAATCTTGTCGCGGAAGTGGTCGCTTTCGCGCGAGTGGCGATACACGAAATCATTGATGCCGGCCAAGCCCTGAAAGTGCGAGCCCGTCGCCAAAAAGGTCACGGAGTATTTCGGCGGATGTTGCTTGAGGATTTTTGCCGCGTGCAACAGGGCGGCCATGCCCGAGGCGTTCTCCGCACCCGGCGCGAGCGCGGGCACGACGGAAATCGCGTCGTAAAACGCGCTCAACACGATTTGCTGATCCTTCCACTTGCGCTCTTCGCGCTCCGTGATATAGGCGTCCGAGCCGGGCAAGGTGGCGAAGACGTTCCACGCCGGGACTTCCTCCCAGTCCATCCGCGACGTCAAATGCACGTCCGGCGATTGGGTTTTGGTCATCTCGAGCAGGCGCGTCGCGTCGTCTTTCTTCACCCAGAACCGGGGCACGTCCACCGGCACGGGCAAAAACTTGTCCATCGCTTGCCCGCGGGTGACGCGCCCATTGTCGTAGAACAAAATCGCCTGCGCGCCCAACATGCGCGGGCTGAGATACCCTTGGTCGCAATCGAAATCCATCAACACGATGCTACCTTCGACCCGCTTGCCATTGAGTTCTGTGAACGACCCCTCGCCCCCGTAAATCAGCCCCCCCGAAATCCCATCGCCCGGGATGGAAGGCGTTTGGACGTGGTTCGGCCAGAACCCGTAAATCTCGATTTTTTCGCCGGTTTCCATCAGGGTGAGAGACGCGCCCTTGTCGATGGGCACGGTGACCGCGTGTTCTTCGACTCGGATATTT
Source organism: Candidatus Latescibacterota bacterium (assembly GCA_965242535.1). Taxonomy (GTDB): domain Bacteria; phylum Latescibacterota; class UBA2968; order UBA2968; family UBA2968; genus VXRD01. Next base: position 24,312 of record OZ251458.1, on the reverse strand, counting down.
TCCAGACCGATTTGCTCGAAATGCCGTTTGACGTATTCAAACGCCTGCCGATGCCCCGCGTACCCGGGCACTCGAGATCCCATCGCCGAGAGGTCCGCGATGACTCGGCGCACATCGTCTTGGGCAATGGACTCGGCAATGGTCCGAATCTCGCGGTCGCGTTCCGAAATCTCGATGGGCTTGAGCTCGGGAATGCTCGGTTTGATATTGAAAAGCGTGACGAAAAAATCCGTCACCTGCCCCGGGTTGAACACGGTCACCGACGACAACATCAAAATCGTGATGACCCAAAGAACACCTGTGCCGACTTTACGCATTGAAAAGCTCCTGTTAAAAGGCGAAAAAAACGACGATTCGATTTCCGAGTCCGATTATTTCAAAATCAACATCTTGCGCGCGTCCGCAAAATCTCCCGCCGCGATCCGATAGAGATAAATTCCGCTGGACACCTGACGCCCCAAGTCGTCCCTGCCATTCCACACCACGCGGTAGTTGCCCGCGGGTTTGAACGCATTGACCGAACCTCCTGCCCCAACACGTTGTAGATGACCAGCCTGACCCGTTCACTTTGGGGTAGCGCGTAAGAGATGATCGTATCCGGGTTGAAAGGATTTGGCGCGTTCTGAGACAACGCAAAGACCGCAGGTGCCTCTTCTGGACCCAAGACAACGGGCTTTGAACTGCCCCTGCTGGTATCCGCTACCGCCGTATAGCCGGCCGTGCCGCCATATCGCCCCATGTTGATCCGCGAACTATCGGGATCGACCATGCTTCGGATCGCCCGCGTCAATCAAAGGGGAAGTCGTTTGCAGGTGATAATCGCTCTGCGCGATGAGGCTGTCGATATGCGCGACAAATTGGGGATTCACAGAAACATTGCCCACACTCCCACTCGTCGGCACGGTTGTATATACCCCCTTAAAATCGTACTCCGCCGATCCATACACGTCGCAATACCGCAGGGTTAAACTTGGGGAACTGAAGTTCGTCCCTCGAGTATAAATCCCTTCAGTGTTAAAAGCGACGATGGTGTTTTTGAGTTGCATGGAGGGGCTATCGCCATCTTCGACAAATCTTATCCCATGATAATTGTCTGCTATCGTGGCATTGCGGAGTTCGATCTGACCCGTTCCATAGATGTCTGCGATCAATCCCTTCATGTTTTGATAAAGGCCGATATTTGTCAGTTTTAACAGAGTCGCACTGGCCCCTTCGCGCACTTTCATCGCAAGGAAGTTCGAAGATAAATCCGTTTCAGAAATGGTGGTCTTGCCTCGGTAAGAAGTCACCTCCACACCGAGTTTGGCATCGCGGATAATACAATTTTGGAGGGTCAATGTACCGCCATGGTTGCTAATGCCACCCCAATCGTCTCTGCTTGGATTGTAATTGTAGCCCAGAGTGTCGCTTCCTACGACAATGCTACTCAGCCAATCCAGATTGTTGAGATAATTGCTATCAGCCCTGAATGACGATTGAAACACAATCGAGTCGCCTGCTGTGGCAACAGCGGATAAAGCACCGCCCGGTTGAATAATAATTCGGAGATCGTCGTGTCAGAACCCGCCTCGTAAATATCAATACTGGGGCGAAAGTTAATCACTGTCCCGGATCGAATGGTCACAGTCACACCATTGGGAATGACAACATCCCCAATGAGATAAATCTCGCCACTCCAAGTCGTGCTTGCCGGCACGGTGCGTCCTGTTAAAGGTGTACCCGTTGCAGTCAAAAAATTGGCAATAAACTCGCGCTCCCACTTGTTGTGATAATTTCTCGTAGCATTATACCCCCAGTCTCCTTCATGACCATCTTCCCACAGGCGTGCGGGATAGGTCTGTCCGTCTGCCCAAGGAATGGCCCCTGTAGGTGCTACTCCGGAACTGTCCTGCGTGTAAGATAAACCTGAAACATTTCCGTTAGAGGTGGAAATCGTTGCCTTATATTGCCCTTGCCAATAAAGAACGGGTTTATTAGTGCCATAAGGCACAGAATTTGATGAATCAACCACACTTTTGGCATGCTTGATCAAGGCGCGATAATCGTTCCAAAACAGATGATAGGAATTTCTGATTGGTATGTACTCGACATCGTCAGTCCCATAGGCATACGCCTGAAATACCACGGGTTTTTTGTAGCGATCTACAATATCTCTTACTTCCCTTATGTCGTCACTCAGATCGTGCATGCGTTTTTGAAGGGAGCCATATTTTAGTTCCCCAAGGGAGTCGGGTTTTAGTTCTGGTGAAGTGTTTATGAGTGCTGTTATATAACACACATCAATTGCATTGGGTGGAGAAACCAATGCCTCCCAGTCACAACCATGTTAAAAAAAAGATGAGTATGTTGCATTAGTTATTGGATCTCTAACTACCTTCCCTGATGCATCTAAAGAATCGCCTTTTGAACCAAAAACCCAGAGTTCGATGTCCGAATCCGTGTTGCTAGTTACGCTGTCAATTTTTGCTTTGTATTCTTTTATTAGCACAGTCATTGCCTGCGACATTTCCCGGGAATTTTTAGGTGGAGAGAATTTCGATAAATTTCTGAAAGGTATTTCCAAATTGTACATAATCGCAGCAATATCCAGTTGTTCATTATGAACCCAATTATGCAATGTGTCTCGAAAAGCATTAAGGAAAACGCGGGCAGAATCGGTAAGCGTGGGATAGCCTGGCCACATATCTGTTGGTAGAGAAAGGTAACGACCGGCACCAGGTTGAGCAGGCGTTCGTATGTTTTCGGCCTGAGCTAAGCCTATAAAAAGTTTGAGATTGGGATTATCTGAGACCCTCTTGATATGAGAAAATTCTACAAAACTCGACAACCGGATGACCTCTAAGCCCAACTGCCCTTCGGTGCCATTTCTCACCCACTGATCGCCCTGTGTAAGAATCCTATCCCCAGGTGCGATTTTGGTATTGGCAGAGCTTTGTCCCAAAAACGATACGAAAAAAAACAAAAACATTAAAAGATTATGCGTCTTCGGCCTACACATGATAACCTCCTTACGGATGATACTGAAACACCAAGAAATTGGAGCAACGGAGAACAAAGATAGGGCTTAACTGACGTTACGGTAGCAATTCATCTTGTAATGTTAGACAAAAACAAAAAAAAAAAACAAAGTGCATAACATCAGTTCGTCAGTAGCCTCCAACGTTTCGATACACTACTCCCGGATGATCCAAAAATTGGGGTTGACCAGCGACATTTTTTGATTTCAAAGAATCCAAGAGAGCGGAAAATTTCGCTGTGCTCATCGATAATATTTGGTCCTGTACGCTCTGCGTTGTATCCGATAAACCAAATAGCTCTCTGTAACTGTTGGCCGGGATGTATTTAAGCGTGAGAATCGTATCAATTCTCGTTTTTATGGTTATCCAATCTGGATAAGGTGTGCGGAGCGTATCCTGGCCTAAACTCGACGGGTAGGGGGTGTGGAGCGAATTGGTCTTAATGATCGTTAAAGTCGCTATATGGAAGGTAACAGCTGGGTCGATATCTGTGCCGCTACCCGTTATTTGAATGCCAACGTATTTTCCTCTTGCACCAATGTACGGATCATTGAGGAAATATTCGCCAGAAAAAGACCAACGCGTTCCAACCCAGTGTTCTCTTACAAAATTATCAGCCTGTGTACCGTAATCTAAGGAGTGTAATTCATCTGATAGCCACCAACCCGCGAGATTCTCATAACTCAGTTCTATATGGGGCTCTGGCAATGGCTCTGGTTCTGGCTTTGGATATTGCGGGGTGGGTTCCGGGCCTGTGCTGTTGCCGCCGCAACCGAGGATAAAACACGCGAGCAGTATGTACCCAAAGCGTTTCATCACAATGCTCCTCGCATAACTAACGGCTCGTCACGTCCGTTTTCAATCCGTTGATCAAACCGCGAAAATCCGTCACGCGCCAATCCTCGCCGACCTTCAACATTTGCAGGGTGATAGTGCCAGGCGGTTGGTCTTGGTAAGGACGGCTCAACCGAGTGGGTTGGCCTATGATGTCGTATTTCCACTGCGCGGTAACTATGGCGGTTTGACCGTGATACTGCAGGCTTTTCGGTTCGATCACGAGGCGCACATCCTGCGGCAAATTCTCAAACATGCTCAAGAAGGTCTTGCGAATCTCGCGACGCTCGGCCTCGGTGTAATCGCGCTCGGCAGTCGTCGTAACCGCATGGCCTTCGCTGTAAAAGATGGAGCGGCGAGCTACGCGGTCGGTGATGGTCTTGGAAGAATCGGATTCATTTGCGACGACAGAATGCGTTGTATCTGAAACCGTGCCGCCAGGGCCGGATGGCGCTTGCCCAGGCGCGGTCGTCGTTCCGTCATCGACCGATCCCACAGGTGCCGGGGCTTCCTCGGTCACGGTGCGGTAGCGGTCTTCTTCAATCGGCCCCGTCAGTGCTCCCAACTCGAAATTCCTGAATTGTTTGACAAATGTTTTTGCGATGTGCCAAATACGCGCTTCGTCGTAAATCTGCTCGGCGGACTTGTCGGTATTGGGAGACCGCGTTGCGATTTGTGCATCGGCCCTATTCGCGCAGAAAACCACCTGCCCGCAAACGAGCGTGCAGAACAGAATGGGCATCGTCCATTGCGTCAAAAATCGTTTCATATCCAACCCCACAACCTCGGCGTGTAGAAAAAAAATGGTTTGAGCAAAGCGAATTTTATGCTACTAAATAATTTTTGCGATGTCAAGGCAATTTCCCAAGCCGCCACAATGCCATTGATTTTTTTCGCGTTTCGGCTATTTTTTTGGTTGCGTTTTGGTGTTGACATCCCCGCATTTTGGGAGTATATCAATGGGAGTATATCAAATCGAAACTTCACTTGCGCGGCAATTGCGACGCGCTGAACTTTTTTAGGAGATTTTCTCATGTCGTTTCGTCTTTCCCATCTCGGCGTGCTCGTCTTCATTTTTTGCATCGCTTGCGGCGGCCCGGAAAGGGCCATTGAAGAAAGCCTGCGGGCGCACATACTTTTTTTTGCCAACTTTGAAAAGGGCGTGGATGCCCTCGACAGTCTCGGCAAGGATCTGGCGACCTTCGACACGGCCAATACCAACCACATCTCGGAGGGCGGCAATCCCGACGGATATCTGTCTTTCAAACCCAATGCGCGCGCGCTCGAGTACGCGGGCAAAGACAACCTCGCGTACATCGCGAACAGCGCTTGGGCGGGCAGCGTGGCGTTTTGGCTCAAGGCCGATATCGCCAGCTTTGAAGCCACCTATCCCGAACCCTTTCACATCGGAAAAAAAGATGGCGGCGGATATCCGTGGGATGACGCCGTCGTCTTTGTCGATTTCAAAAAAGCCGATAATACCCTCCGCTTTGGATGCTATCCGGACAAAGATGGGGAAATTACAGATACAGTGGTCGCAGAGCGCGTGATCGCCGTGCCCGTCAACTGGCAGCCCGACGACTGGCACCACGTTGCGATTACGTGGTCCAACTTCAACAGCGGCAACGCCGATGCGGAATGGGCCTTGTATGTCGATGGCGAACTCGCGGGGCGCAAAGGCCCACTGCCGCAGCGAGTCACATGGGATATCGAAAACCTCGTGATGCGCTTCAACCACTTCAAATACCCGGGCGGAGTCGACGAAATCGCCGTCTTTGACAAAATGCTGACGGCCGACGAAGTCAAATACCTCACGGACCCCAAGCACCCGCTGAACAAACTTTTTTACAAAAAGAGCGAGCGGCGGTAAAGACAAAAGTCACTGGATTCCAACTACCGCAGGCGTGGCGAAAACCCGCGCCTCGCGTCTTTATCTTCGCGCAGGCACTGGGCAACTTTCGCCTTTCAGCCGTTTTTTGGTATTGACAACCTAAAAAATGTGTTTTATACTTTCCAACAATTCGCGGGGAATGACATTTTCACCCAACAGCAAACGAGGAGTTTTACGATGCGATCTATTTTAAGCCTTTGTTCGGTTCTCATTCTGGCGCTCGCCATTTCGGGTTGTCGGCCCAACGAAGCCGACCTGAAGGCGCAAGAAGAAGCGATGGCGGCCCAAACCGCGGCCAAAGCCGCAGAGGCCGATGTCTATGCTGCCGATACCTATCGTTCGGGCACCGATGCCATTGACGATGCCAACGGCAAATTCGAGCAAAGTGAACACGATGAGGCCACGTCGGGTTACATGCAGGCGAAAGACCTGTTCGACCGCGCCAAAGCCGAAGCCGAGACCAGCAAGAATGAGCTCAGCACGGAAACCCAAACGATCATCGAGCGCGTCATGCTCGGCATTTCGGACACCCGAGGCAGTTTGGGCGGCGCCCCTCGGGGCAAAGGCGCGGACGATGACCTCGATCAACTCAACGCCGATCTCAATCAGGCCGAAGCCAATGCGAGTGATGCGCGCAGCAACCTCGACAGCGGGCAATACAATGACGCCCTCTCCCGAGCGCGCGATGCCGAAACCCAGTTGTCTCAGGTCCAAAGTTCTATCGCGATGGCTCTCCAGAAGATCGAAGATTGGAAAGAACAGAACAAACCCTGGTACCTGCGGATGTAACCCCCATCCGATAGCTTCTCAAAACACAAAACCGAGGCGTGTAAAAAACGTCTCGGTTTTGCAATTTCTGAGAGATTATTGGATCTATCCCATGCCTGTTGCGAATGAGAGTACCGAGTCTTTTCTCCGCATTTTGAGAAGGGATCACGATGAGACAATTCCCGATCCACGCCACGCGCCTATCCCTGTTCATCGCCCTATTTTTATGCTTTGGTTTCCCCCCGCAGACCTCTGCGCGAGATGTGGAAATCGAACGACTCCATGCCGAAATCGCATCTCTCCGCGAAACCCTGAGCCGGCAGGCGGCAAAAACCTATATCGTGATCGACACGGTCCACAACCGCCTTCAAGTGTGGCGCGACAATCGGGTAATACGCGAGGCGACCTGCGCGACGGGCAGCGGCAAAGTGTTGCTCCGCCCGAGGGATTCGGACCGCTGGCAATTTCACACCCCCGTGGGCGTCAGGACGATTTTGCGTAAAGTGACAGATCCCATTTGGGCCAAACCCCTGTGGGCCTTTGTCGAAAGTGGCGAAAAACCCCCGGCATTGCCGTGGGCCTTTCGCCGCCTCGACCAAACGACCTTAGGTGCTTATGCCCTCGAACTGGGCGAGGGCTACGAAATCCACGGCACCCTGTATCCCGCCCTGCTCGGAAGGCATATCACGCACGGATGTATTCGCCTCGACGACGACGACCTCGCCTTTGTGCATCGCACCCTTCGCGTTGGCGACCGGGTCTATATTTACTGATCGGTTTGATCCTCGCGCAACCCCCTGTATTCGGTCGGGACGAGATCGCGCTCCAAAACCAAAGAGACGCCCTGATTCTCGAACTCGATCGAGCCAAAACGGGCGAGTTCTACCTCCTCATCGACCTCGCGGCAAAGCGCGTTCACCTCAAGGCCAATGGCAATATTTTGAGAACGTGTCCCATCCCCGCCCCGTCGCCCACGAGTGCGGCGCGTGTGCAGACCTATCGGTTTGCGCGCCGCGTCGATCCCGTCTCGGTCGAGCCGGGCAATGCAAACCTGCGATTGCGCGGTCGGCGTTTGCCCCTCGATTTTTTCGGACGCCTGATCGAAGGGCCTCGCCGCCGCTCCCGCCTCTATTTCGCGCCCGATCTCGTCGTTCAATCCAGCGACATGCCGACAGATACCACGCCCTATCTCGCCCTATCGCCCGCGGATGTCAAAGCCCTCGGATCGGCCCTGCGCCCGGGTAATGCCGCGATCCTCATCCCCCCATCACGCGAGGTCGAGCCTTGAAACGCATTGCGATTTGTCTGATACTCGCGCTGACTAATGTTGCCCACGCACAAACGGGCCACTATGCGGGCGATCCCCTCCTGATAGGCGCGGGCGCGCGCGCCTTGGGCATGGGCAGTGCGTATGTCGCGCTCGGGTCGGACGCCACAGCCGTGTACTGGAATCCCGCGGGCCTGGCCCATGTGTCGCCCAAACGGGAAATCCACCTCCAACACGCCGAGCAATTCGGCGGCAGTGTGAACCACGACGTTTTTGCCGCGCGCGTGCCCATCTTCAAAGGCGGCATGGGCGTGGGCCTTGTGCGCGCAGGCGTTGACGGAATCTCTCTGACCACTTTGGAAGACCCCAATCGGCCCATCGGCCCGGACAATCGCCCGGTCATCACCGACGAGATCGGCACGACCGATTACGTCTTTCGGCTCGCTTATGGGCGGCGGATAACGGACAAATTGCACTTGGGCGCGGGCGTGAAACTCATCCGGCGCGGCTTGGGCGTGGGCACGGGCACCGGCATCGGCATCGACTTCGGCGCGCTCTATTTCCCCATCGCCGCGCTCCGCATCGGCGCTACTCTGCGCGACCTCACCAAAACGCGCATCGCCTTTCCCGGCGGCGTCACAGACGGCATCTCGCCATCGTTGCTCGTCGGCACGGCCTTTCAGCGCGCCATCCCAGGCGGCGAGCTAACCGCCTGCGCGAGCACGCGCCTAAACGACCAAAAGCCCACTCGGGAAACCGCGCGCAGCATCCAACTCGGCGTCGAGTACCGCTTGCGACAGCGCGTTGCGTTTCGCCTCGGGCGCAGGGACGGGCACTTCACCGCGGGCACGGGCCTGCAACTCAATCGCTTTGGCATCAACCTCGCCATCCTCGAACACGACCAACTCGACAACACCTACCGCATCTCCGCCACCCTGTTTTTTTAGATTCAAAAATGGATAATGACCCGGTTTCGGAGCGGGGAGTCCTCGTTCCCCCATTCCTCGCGAATAACGAGAGCAGGGGGGTAGGGGCCAAGAAATGGAAAACGCACATGGCGTTCAAATCCGGATACATCGTCATCGCGGGACGGGCCAATGTCGGCAAATCCACGCTGTTCAACGCGCTGGTGGGCGAGCGGCTGTCGATCATCTCGCCCAAGCCGCAAACGACCCGCAACAATATTTTGGGCATTGTGACGGACGACCGAGCGCAGATGATGTTTCTCGACACGCCCGGCATGTTGTCTGCGCGATATCGCCTGCACGAATTTATGAATCGGCAAATCGGGCGCGCATCCCAAAGTGCCGACGCGCTTTTGGGCATTGTCGATGGGGCGCGCTTCGACGCCTCTTTTGACGCGGAGGTGCAACGCGCGTTTGAACAGTGGGACATGCCCAAGATCATCGCCGTCAACAAGGCGGATCTCATCTCGACCGAGCAAGCCCGCCATTGCGAGCGAAGGATTCGCGCCACGCTTTGCACTCGGGCGGTTTTGTCCGTGTCGGCCACCGAGGGACGAGGCGTTTCCGAACTCCACGCGGCCCTGCGCCACGCCTTGCCCGAAGGGCCGCAATACTACCCGGAGGACATGCTCACCGAACAGCCGGAAAGGTTTTTCGTCGCGGAACTCATCCGCGAAGAGGTGTTCCTCCAACTCCGCCAAGAACTGCCCTATGCCACGGCTATCGGCATCGAGGCGTTTGAAGAAGACCGCCCCAAGGTCTACATTCGAGCCGATATCATCGTGGAACGCCCGTCTCAAAAAGGCATCGCGATCGGACGCAGGGGCAAAACGCTCAAAACCATTGGGCAAAATGCGCGAAAGAAAATCGAAGCGTTTTTGGATCGCCCCATTTACCTCGATCTGCACGTCAAGGTCTATGAAAACTGGCGAAAAAAAGACGCGGCCCTTCGCGGCCTGGGGTATTCATGAAAACCGCTCTCAAACTCGCGCTCAGCCTCGTTCTGATGGGCGGCTTTTTGTGGGCCGCGTTTCGGAACGTCGATGGCGCGCTCCTCAAAGACGCCTTTCAAACCGCCAATCCCATCTGGCTGATCGCGTCCGGCCTCCTCGTCATCGCTTCGGGCATTCCGCGCGCGTGGCGTTGGCGCGTTTTGCTCGCGCCCATCGCCCCGGATATTTCCATGCGGGCCGCGTTTTGGGCCGTGATGGTCGCCTATGCGGGCAACTGCGTTTTTCCGCGCGCGGGCGAGGTGGCGCGTGCCGTGGCCCTCGAACGCGCTCATCCCACCGGCATCAGCGCGATTTTGGCGACGGTAGTCGTCGAACGCCTGCTCGATGTCCTCGCCCTGTTGATCTCCTTTGGCGTGGTGCTCTTTTTTGCCCGCGAGCAGATCGGCGCGGCATTCCCCTGGCTCGAGCAAGTCGCGTTGCTGACCTTGCCGATCATTCTATTCGCGTTCGTCTTTCTCGGTTTGCTTTCCGCGCGCGGCGAACCGGGGTTGGCCCTCCTCCACAACTTGGCGGCGCGTCTTTCTCCCGCGCTGGCCGACAAAGTGACCGCCCTGTTGCGCTCCGCATTGCAGGGCTTGCGCGCCATTCACACCGTTGAGGGCTACGCGGGGATTTTGGTCTCCACGCTCGTTCTCAACAGCCTGTATTGGCTCGCCATGTACGTGCCCTTTTACGGCTTTGATTTGGGCGGTCAATACGAACTCGGTCCGTTTGAAGCCCTAGTCGTCACGACCATCGCCACGATCGGGTTTGTCATCCCCGCGCCGGGCGGCATCGGCACGTACCACCTCTTTTGCGCCCAAACCCTCCACCTCTTCTACCAGGTGCCCAACGAACTCGCGCTGGCATTTGCCACATCTGTCCACGCGGTCGCGCTCTTCGGGTTTGTTCTCTTCGGCGGCCCGCCCCTGATCCGGTTGCTGTGGCGTCAAAAGGCGGAAAACCGGACGCGCTAATTACACGGCGCGCTTGCCAGCGGGGAATCGCCCCTTCCGATGCGATGAGGATCAACGCAAAAAGGACGCCCATCCTGGACGTCCTCATGTTCAGTACTCTGTAAATTAAATAATTCGGGATTTCAATTTTTTGAGAGAGTGCCGGCCGTGATGCCGTACATCAATTAAACCATCGCCCAACATGCCATCTCAAAAGCCCCTCAAGGAAAGCCATCGCGCACAGCGCGCAAGTCCGTCTCGCAACCAACATCCATTTTGCAACCCACCTCGCAGGCCAACGCATGTCGTTACTATTACAAAAGCGATTTGCGCTGTGCAAGCCCCTCGGCGCATGAGAGCGGCATTTTTGAACTGCTGGGGCAGTTGTACCCCGCTCGCCTACTTTTTTTTGCTGTAGAAAAAAAGTAGGTCGCCGCACGCCGTAGGCACAGGCGTAGCCAACGCATCGAAGGCAACCCACGATGCTTTAGGACCAAACGCTTTAGAAAAGCGAGCCATGTGTGTAGGGGTGATGCCTTTCCCAATTCCTATTCCCATTGCCGGGGGCATCATTCAGATATTTCGAGAGAGTTGTTGCGAAATCGCCATTTCCCTTTCGGCCTCTTCGATCATGCCTTTTTGCTGATACAACCGCGACAGACTCGTATGCGCGAGGGCCTCGTCCGGAACGATTTCCAAGGCGTGACCGACCTGTTCTATCGCCGCGTCGATCTTGCCCTGTCTGTCCAGTGCCTGCGCCCAGCCCAAACGCGCCATGTAAAACGCCGCGTCGTCTGCAATGGCCTTCTCAAATTCGGCGATAGCGCCATCCAAATCTCCCGCCCCCAACTTGCCCAACCCCGCCATGTAGTATTCTTTAGCCGTCATAACAAATCCATGGTTAGAAAATCTCGTCGACCGCGAGAACGATATCCGATGCAAACGCGCAGGTGATCGCCTCGCCCATACCCAAAACGCGCTCTGTGCGATAGCCCATCGCCTCGGGCGCGAGATACTGAAACACGCGCCTGCGCGGAACATCGATCACCCAGTATTCGGGAATGCCCGCTCGGGCATAGCGCGCCTGCTTCTCCCCGCGATCATAGGGAAAAGAGGAATCCGCCACCTCGATCAGCAACAACACATCATCCGGCGACGGATGCGCCAAGGCGTAATAATCAGAGTGGAAACGCGCGATCACGACATCGGGCAAGGGTTCGGAAAATTCGTCCAACTGAACCGGATTTTGAATACTCACTATCGCCTTCCCGACCAACTTGGGCGCGAAAAACATATTTAGCCGATTGATAACAGCACCATGCGTTGGACCGACGGGACTCATCGCGCGCACCTCCCCATCTATGAGTTCGACCCGATCATCTTCACAGAGAATCCCCGCTTCTGCCATGCGCGTAAAGTCCGCAATCGTAAAGCGCCATCGCAGGGATTCGAGATCTCGCGGCTCTTCAACCGCTTGCAACGTTTCAACTGCCATGAGGCACCTCCGTAGGTTCGAGATGTGACCGCCTCAAAATACGCAAAAAATCGACGGCCATCAACCGCGCTGGGAACATAAAACAAGAGAGACATGCACGGCATGCCTCTCTTGAATGGGTCGCGCCCTCGCCTTTTTATTTTATCTATCTTAAAACAATCCCGTGAAATCAATCGAGAAATACTGATGCGGGTGGTAGGTTTGCGCGAGGTCTGTGGGCCATGCCAGATCGTAGCGGAACAGGAAATAGCCCAGATTCACGCGCACGCCAAACCCATAGCCCGCGGCCAGTTGCGGCTTTGGTTTGGCGATTTCCTGCTTATCGTAGTTTTGCGGCGTGTTGAGTTGGAACCCGCCATCGCGGGACACCCAGCCATCTCGCCAATCGGCGCGGTTAAAAGCCCCGCCGATGTCGAAGAACAATTCCCCCTGTACATTTTGAAAGAAAAACGGCAAGGGCCAGCCCATCGCCAACTGCCGGATGAGCGGGAACCGAAACGCGAAATTGCCCAGCACGTAGGAATCGCCCGCCATTTCGAGCAGCGATGCCCCGCGCAAGGGCCAGGCATAAGACGAGAAAAACACGCGGCTTTGATCCACATTGGCAATGGTGGAAAACGTGGGATTGATGGGATTGTTCACGCCGCCTAGGAAAAACACGGTGCTGTTCGGGCCATAACTCGTCCCGCCCGACATGCGGAACGCAAAGGTATATTCGTTTAACAGGCGCAGGTATTTGCGATAATCCAGCGTAAGGGTGGCGAATTTCATGCCCGCGCCCGACCCTTCAAATCCCAACCGGTAGCGATGCCCGTCCGCCGCGCCAAACAAGCTGTAAAGCCCGCTATCGCCCACGAGTGCCATTTCGCCGATGGCCGCGCGGCGGCGGTCGATCAAGGTGCCGCTGAACCGCCCGATGCCGCGAAAGCCCGGGCGGAACAAACTGGACCCATCGGTTAGCAGCAATCGCTCGCGATCGACAGAGACAAAGCGCGTGCTGAACTCCAATCGGGAGAACCGATTAAACGGCCGCTCGAGCCCGCCCGAAATCCCGTAATAGCGATCGGCGGTCAAATTGCCGATGTTGTCGAAGAAAAAGAACCGCGTGTGAAAAAGTTGCGCGCCGTAATTCGTGCGGTGCTTCAAATAGGCGTAACTGAGCAGAAAATCGCTGTCTTTGAGCGAGAAGTTCAAACTCGTCAACAACGTGGCGCGGTGGTCGCCCATCACGTCGCTCATCGACAACATGATGAAACTGTTCACGCCGTAAAACGTGTCGAACCCCGCTTGCGCGCCGAACAGTTCGGGCTTGAATTTCAATTTGTACTTCTTCACCTGAAACTCCCGCTCGCCCCAGTCTTTCACTCCGGAATCGGCCATGTCCGGGCTGCCTGCGACCGGCTGCGTGGTCGCGGGATCGGCGCTGTCGGCAACGGCATCCGCCGCCGCGAGGGCTTCTTGATCCGCGATCCACTGCGCCACCTTTTTGGGTTTTGTCGTTGCGGAATCGACCATCGCGCTGTCGGCCGTTGCGGCTACGGTATCGCGGGAGGCGTATTTTTCTTTTTGCAACTCCACGAACATCTTTTCATCTTCGCCCGCGAGTCGCTTGACAAAGCGCGTGCGCGGCAAATCCGACATTTCCTTTTTGCGCGAGATCGGATCGCGCAAGATGAACACGTCTAGCGTGCCCTTGTGAAAGGCGTTGAACGCGATCTTTTTCCCATCGGCTGACCAATCGAGGTACTGCGCGCCGGACAGCAAATTGGTGATGGGATAGATCTCCTGTGTGCCATCGACGCTCGCGATGTAAATATTGCCAACCCCCGTGCGGTCGGAAACAAAGGCGATGTGGTTGCTGTCGGCCCCCCAAACCGGATGTGAGTCTTCGGCGTCTTCATACGCGACGATGCGGCGCATCTGTGACCCATCGGCGCGCACCAAAAAGATGTCGTATTGCCCGAACGCAAAATCCTTCCCGCCGCGAAATGCCAACGCGGTATCGGGGCGGTCCGAACTGACGGCGATCCATGTGCCATCGGGCGACCAATCCAAGTGCCGCTCGTCGTAGGGATCGTTGGTCAGGCGGGTGAGGGACTCGTCGTCGAGATCAATCACGTAGATATCCGACCAGCCATCTTTGATCCCGGCAACGGCAATTTTTTCCCCATCGGGCGACCAAGTGGGTTCAAACAGCCCGTCGAGGTCAAATTTGAACCGCTTGCGAATCCGCTTCTTTTTCACGTCGAGGATGTACAGGGTGTTCTTGTTATTCGATTTGGCGGCAAAGGCAATGTGCCGGCCGTCGGGCGACCACGTAAACCCGGGCCGCAAAACGAACATCGACTCGAAATCGGACGACTTTTGGCCCTCGATCAACCGCCCCAGATCCTTGCCGTCTATCGCCGACATGAGATAGATGTCAAAGGTGCCGTTTCGGTTGGTCAAATACGCGACCTTGTCGCCTTGCGGCGAGAGCGCGGCGGCCAGATTGTAGGACGCGGGCTCATCTTCGCGTTCCGTCAAATTTTTGGACATCTCGGCGGGCGTGTGCCGCAGGTTGATCTCGTTCCAGTATTGCCGCTTGAGCCACAGTTGGTATTTTTCCTCCAATTCCTTCATCCCAAATCCCAGCGAAGCTTTGAGCGCCTTGTCGGGGTTTTTGGCCGTGCGGAAAGACGAAATAAAGGACGCCACCTTGTCCTTGCCGTATTCCTGGTCGATCATGTAAAAAACCGAGTTGCCCCCCGGATAGGCGAAATAACTCATCGACATCATCTCGATGGTCGGCACGTAGCCGGTGATGGTGGCGTCGCGCATAAAATTGTCGTGCTCTTTGTGCCAGCCATAGCGCGACACGTATTCGGCAATGCCCTCGGCGATCCACAGCGGGGGCAACGTGGAGGTTTGCGAGACCAAGGACCCCAACCAACCGCCGCCTGTCCACAACTCGATCGTCACCGCGTGAACCAACTCGTGGTGGATGACGTGTTGCAAATCCGCGTACGACCCGGTAAAGGGAATCACCACGCGGCCTTGTGCGAACTCGGTGAACCCACCCGTGAACTCGGACTGTTCCGCATTGGTGATATTGGATACGGAAAACCCATTGTGCGAATTGTAAATCACGATGGGATAGCGTTCTTTCAGCGTGTATTTGAGCGTCTTTTCGATGTGGACCAATGACCGCTCGGCTTCTTTGGCGACGAACTCGGCCAAGCCGAGGGATCCCTTGTCAAAATAGATCGTGAAGTGTTCGCTGTCGATGTAGTGCCAGGCGTATTGGCTGTAATTGACCTTGTTTTTGCCAAAATACTCTTGGGCGAACGTCGAACCGCATACGCCCAAAATGAGGGCGAACATCAGTCCTGCGATTGGCGCGGGGATGAAACGATGCTTCATGCTGAACTCCTCGTGTTGGGTAATGATGGATGATGGAAGCCATTTATGGCATCTGCTCGGTGTCTGTTCTTAAATGCAAAAAATAAAAGAAAGTTCCATGTCCTTAACCCCATCCAAGCGCGCGGTCGCCACTTTGCGCTTGACGAATTGCGGCATTGAGTTCTATAGTTGTAGGCGTCCCGTATTTTGTTCCACAACATACTCTTAAAGGAGTACATCTATGTCAGAACCGACCCACAACGAGCCCCTCTATCGAGAAGCACTCTCGGCAGCGCAGGAAGAACTGCGAGATATCGACGCCCAAATCGCGCAACTACACGCGCAAATCAACCGTCTCGAGCGCAAAAAAGCCGCTACCGAATCCATCCGCCAAGCCATCGGACAATGGGTTGAAACGCAGGGCGATGACGAGGAATAGATGGGAGACGGGAGACGGGAGACGGGAGACGGAAGACGGGAGAAGCAATCGCAATCGTAGGGACAGGCCCCCGTGCCTGTCCGAAGATACAAGACGGGAGACGGGAGACGGGAGTTTAGCCACAAAAGGCACAAAAGGCACAAGTGGGGTACAACTGGCTATCGCCAGTTCAAAGGCACAAGCGGGGTACAACTGGCACCAGCCAGTTCAAAGGCACAAGTGGGGTACAACTGGCGACAACCCGTTCAAATCCCAATTCGTAGGGGCGGAATGGCGGGGATTGAAAAGCCATTAGCGACTCAATACTATGTAAATTAAATGATTAGAATTTCGATTTTTTTACGAGAGTGCCAGACGTGATGCCGTACCTCAATTAAGCCATCGCCAAACATGCCATCCCAAAAGCCCATCACCGAAAGCCATCGGGCACAGCGCGCAAGTCCATTTCGCAACGCACTTCTGTTTTGCAACCCACCTTGCAGGCTGTCTCATGTCGTCCTGCTACAAAAGCGATTTGCGCTGTGCAAGCCCCTCGGCGTTTGAGAGCGGCATTTTTTGCCTACTTTTTGTTGCTGTTGACAAAAAGTAGGTCGCCGAAGGCATCGAAGGCAACAAACAATGCTACAGGACTAAACGTGTTAGAAAAGTGAGTAATGCAAGTGCTGAGTTGTGTGTATCAAAATTTGGTATCATTTAATTTTTGGAGTACTCAAAGAAAATAGGGATTGTGCGCCAACTCTTGTGCCACAGAAGTGATCGGCCCGTGCCCGGGAAAAACAATCGTCTCGCCCGGTAGCGAGAGCACTGTGTCGCGCACGATTCGAATTTGCTCAAAGTACGCCGTGCCCATCGCGCCGCCCAAAGAGCCGGCAAAAAGCGCGTCCCCAGAAAAAATTACGGGGGCCGCGTAATACCCGATCCCTCCTGCCGTGTGCCCGGGCAGACTCAGCGCAGTCACATCGAGTTCCCCGATCCGCGTTTGCCATCCCTCATCCACCTGCTCCGTCACCCATTGGCTGCGCGAACCCATCAACCCAAAATCGCGTTGGCAACCGCACACCTGCGCGCCTGTCGCATCGGCGACCGCGTCCAGCGCGCCCACGTGATCCCCGTGCCCGTGCGTGAGCAAGATGTGCGTCACCTGCATATCGGCACGTGCAACCGCATCCAAAATCACCCGCGCCTGCCCGCCGGGATCGATGATCGCCCCCTCGCCCGACGCCGTGCATTTGAGCAGATAGCAGTTGACCGTCATCCCCGCGTCGAGAATCAACCGTTCGACCCGCCTGCCTCGGTCTTCAAACGCCTCATTGCCCCGCTGTGGCATCCACCCGCGCGCCACGCCCACCAATTTTTCGCCGTCGATATTCAGCGCGTCTGCGAGTTTGCGAATGACGCGGTCATCAGGCGTTAGGGCATAGGATTCGATTTGCCCGAGCTCCCGCACGGTCAAGCCGACGCTCTGCGCCAACGCCGCTTCGGAAATCCCCCGCCCCCGCCGCGCCTTTCCCACGATATCCCCAAAAAAATCTTCCAACGTGTCATAGCTCATATCCCTCTCCTCGAAAACGGATTATTCGTAGCCCACGCATGGATCCACGGGCTTTGCCTTCGACAATGATACGACAATTCGCCGCAAAAACAAGCCGGGAAACGCCGGGCGCGTGTGGGTTCAAAATCATTGCCAAACGCGCAACGCGGGTTTATCTTCTCGCCGATTTTTCGCCGAGAGGAACGGGATTGCCATGACCATCAACCCCAAGCAACTAGCCGCAGAACGCGCCGTCGAATACGTCGAAAATGGCATGGTGGTGGGCCTAGGCACGGGAACGACCGCCTTTTTTGCGATTCAAAAGCTAGGCCAGCGCGTCGCCGATGGCCTCGACATTTGCGGCATCCCCACCTCCGAGCAATCGCGCAGGCAGGCAGAATCGGAAAACATCCCCCTCATCGGCTTCGACAAAATTACGCGCATCGACTTGACCATCGACGGCGCAGACGAATTTGACCCGCACTTCAACCTCGTCAAAGGCGGCGGCGGCGCGCTGTTGCGGGAAAAGATCGTCGCCTCCCTGTCCGACCGCGAGATCATCGTCGCAGACGAATCCAAAGCCGTCGCGCACTTGGGGGCATTTCCCCTGCCGGTCGAAGTCATCCCCTTTGGCTGGAAAGCCATCCAACGCCCGCTCGCGGACTTGGGTTGTCACCCCGCGCTGCGCCGCACACGGGACGACGCGCCCTATCTGACGGACAACGGCAATTACATCCTCGATTGCGATTTCGGCCGCATTGACGCCCCGCCCGCGCTCGAAGCCAAAATCAACGCGATCTGCGGCGTGGTTGAATGCGGCCTCTTCATCGACCTGACCGACCGCATCATCATCGGCAAAACCGATGGCGCGATAGAAGAGCGCGTCCGCTAAACGCCGGGCCGATTTCAAAACTTGGAAAACGCTTGTCATACCCCCTCTTTCGCTTTATACTTTCAACCGCCGACATTTTCCCTACCACACGCGGACGGACGCGATGACAAAAATTTTGACCATTGACGACGAAGCCGCCGTTGCAGAACGCATCGTCGGAATTCTCGAATCCAACGATTACCAAGCGCGAAGCGCGACCAAATGGACAGATGCCCTCGATGCCATTGCACACGGCCAGCCCGACTTGATATTGTTAGACTTGGAAATGCCCATCATCCACGGCGCGACCTTGCTCGATTTTATCCGCGAAGAAGGCTACGACATGCCGGTGATCGCGGTCTCGCACATCGACGGGGAATCCGCCATCCAAGCCCTGCTCAATCGCGGCGCGCAAGGCGTTGTCGAAAAACCATTTTCAGCCAGCCGCCTCATCGAAGAAATCGAGCGCGTGCTCGACAAAGCCGCGCCCGCCACAGAGACAGAAGAACCCGCCTCCACAACCGCGCCCGCCGCAGAATCCTCAGACGCCGAAACCGAAGAAACTCTCCCAGAGCCTCCACCGGACGACGGTTCTGTCGAACAACCGCGCGACGCCAAACCACCGCGAACCAAAATGACCAGGCGCAAAAAAGTCGCCCTGATCACCATCCTCTTGATCTATCTGATCTGCGGTGGATTCATCGCCTCGATGTATCTCACAGACGAAGTGCCCGCCTTTGTGGATCGGATGCTTCGGTATTGGTAAAATCCGTAGAATTTTGCGATGCGATGGAAAGCGCGTCACGCAGAGGCATTTGACAGCCTGACGGAGCATCGCCTGCCCGTGTGTTCGGGCTTTGATGTGACGAACGCTTATTTTGAAAAGGAGTTTCAGATGGCATTGAACATCGCCGTAGTCGGTTTGGGTGGCATCGGCAACCGGCACGCCACCATTTACGACAACCACGCCCAGTGCAATCTCGTCGCGGTTTGCGACATCGACCCCAAACGCGCAGACGCCGCCGCGGCGCGATACGGCGCCAAAGCCTTTTACGCGGTGCGAGACATGCTCGACGCGGGCTTGGACATCGACATGGCGAGCGTGGCGACGGCCGGGCACGAAAACGGCGGCGACCACTACGCGCCGACGATGGAATTGCTCGACGCCGGGATTCACGTGCTCGGGGAAAAACCCATTTCCAACGACATCCGCGAAGCCTGCGAAATGGTCGCCAAAGCCAAAGAGAAAAACCTGCGCTACGGCATCGACCTCAACCACCGTTTCACGCCCGCGGCGGCGCGCGCCAAGGCATGGGTGGATGCGGGGCGTTTGGGCGAGATCAACCTCATCGGCATGACCATGTGGATCAACAACCCCCGCGAAACCTCGCCGTGGTTCCACATCCGCGCCCTGCACCCGCACTCCATCGACGTGATGCGCTACTTTTGCGGCGACATCGAAAAAGTCCACGCCTTTTTTAAGCGCGGCTTGGACAAAGACGGCAACCGCCGCGTCTGCTGGTCGAACATGCAACTCAACCTGCTCTTTCGCGATGGCACAGTGGGCAATCTCACCGGCAGTTACGACGCCACCGGGCCGGGCGGTTCTTACGGCCTCGAACGCCTTGAAGTCGTGGGATCAGACGCCCGCTTTGTCCTCGAAGAAGCCTGCGAACGCCTGCACTTTCACCCCCGCCGGTCGATGGAATTGGAACGCTACGACTACATCGGCGGCATGATGGGCTTCAACGAAACCTTCCAAAGCCGCATCGGGCGGTGGATCGAACAAAACCTCGAAAACGCGGATCCCGAAGCCATCGAGGGATCGGGCGAAGAAGCCCTCAAAGCCCAACTCGTCATCGAAGCCGCGATAAAATCATGGCAAACCGATGCGGTCATCCGCGTCGAGGAAGTTTGAGATTTAGCCCCGAGAGACCCCGCCGTGAAACCCATCTCCACACTCATCGTCAAGCCCGCGCTGCCCAAAGCCCTTCAGGGCCTCGAAGCACTCGCCTATAATCTCCGCTGGGCATGGGATCCCGACACCGTAGACCTGTTTCGGCGCATCGACCCCGTGCTTTGGGAAAGCGCGTATCACAACCCGGTGCGGATGCTCGCCGCCATCGGGCAAGAACGCTTGGATCAACTCTCCAAAAACCCGGGCTTCATGGCGCATTTCAAGCGCGTCTCGGAATCCCTCCGCGCCTTCATGGATGGCGAAACCTATTTTTCCACCACCTACGGCAAAACCGCATCCGACCTTCAAATCGCCTATTTCTCGGCGGAATTTGGCCTCACCGAAAGCCTGCCCATCTACTCGGGCGGCTTGGGCGTCTTGGCCGGGGATCACCTCAAATCCGCGAGCACATTGGGGTTGCCCTTTGCCGCGGTGGGCCTGTTGTATCAACACGGCTATTTCAAGCAGTACCTCACCAATGACGGCTGGCAACAAGAGGAATATCCGGAAAACGACTACTACGCCCTGCCCGTGCAAATCGCGCGCGACGAATGCGGTCGAGACCTCACCCTCGCCCTTGCGTATCCCGAAGCCGAGGCCCGCGTGCGAATCTGGAAGGCGCAAGTCGGGCGCGTCCCCCTGTATTTGCTCGACACCAACCTGATGGAAAACCCGCCCTCGATCCGCGCCATCACCGCGCAACTCTACGGCGGGGATGGCGAAACGCGCATCCGGCAGGAAATTTTGCTCGGCATTGGGGGCGTGCGCGCGCTCAACGCCTTGGGCAAACGCCCCACGGTTTGCCACATGAACGAAGGGCACTCGGCCTTTTTGGGCTTGGAACGCATCCGCCAAGCCATGCGCGACGACCGCGCCACCTTTGATCAGGCCCTCGAATACGCCGCGGCCGGGCACGTTTTCACGACCCACACCCCGGTGCCGGCCGGGCACGATGTCTTCCCCGCTTCTCTGATCGAAAAATACTTCGAGTCCTACGCCCACGACTTGGGCCTCTCCATGCCCGCATTCCTCGCGTTGGGGCGAGAAAACCCGGAAAACGACGGGGATGCGTTCAACATGACCGTGCTCGCGTTTCGGCTGTCGGCATATCGCAATGGCGTGAGCAAACTACACGGACGGGTCTCGCGCAAAATGTGGCAATCGCTTTGGCCCGGGGTGCCTCAAAACGAAATCCCCATCGAATCCATCACCAACGGCGTCCACATCGCCTCCCACATCTCGCAACAACTGCGCGGGCTCGAAGACAATTACATGGGGCCTCGGCGCTTGGAAGAGCCCCACGATCAAAGCGTGTGGGAAACCATCGACCACATCCCGGCCGAAGAACTCTGGCGCGTCCACGAGCGCAGGCGAGAACGCCTCGTCGCCTTTGCCCGACAACGCCTCCGCCAGCAGTTGCAGCGCGAAACCGCGTCGCCCATCGACATGGCCCGCGCAGACGAAGTGTTGACCGCAGACGCGCTCACCATCGGCTTTGCGCGCCGGTTTGCCACGTACAAACGCGCCACCTTGTTGTTTCACGACTTGGAAAGACTCACGCGCATCTTGTGCGACGAAGACCATCCCGTGCAGGTCATCTTCGCGGGCAAAGCCCATCCGCAAGACCACGCGGGCAAGGAATTTATTCAGGAAATTTTCGGCCTCACGCAGCGCGACGACCTGCATCGGCGGCTCGTTTTTATCGAAAATTACGACATGTGCGTGGCGCGCTATCTCGTGCAAGGCGTGGATATTTGGCTCAACACCCCGGTCAGGCCCCAAGAGGCGAGCGGCACCAGCGGCATGAAAGCGGTCGCCAATGGCGCGTTGAACCTCAGCGTGCTCGACGGGTGGTGGGCCGAGGCATACCATCCGGAATTGGGTTGGGAGATCGGACACGGCAAGGAATGCGACGACCCGGCGTATCAGAACCAGATCGAGGCGCGGGCCCTTTACAATATTCTCGAAAAAGAAGCCGTGCCCCTGTTTTACGACCGCGGCGCCGATGGCCTCCCGCGCCGATGGATCGCCCGCATGAAAAACGCCATGCGCGTGTTGTGTCCCAAATTCAACACCCACCGCATGGTGCAGGAATACGCCGAGCGATTCTACCTCGAGGCGCATGCGCGCTCAAAAAGCCTCTCCGCCCACGGCGGTGCGAGAGCAGGCGCGCTCGCCCAGTGGAAGGCCAAAATCCGCCATGCGTGGAAAGATGTCGCCATCCGCGCCGTCGAGACAGCCCATGCACAAACCCCGCAGGTGGGCGACAAACTCGAGATTCGCGCCGAGGTCTCGCTCGGCGAATTGACCGAGCGCGATGTGTCCATCGAGATTTTTCACGGCCGAGTAGCCGCAGACGATCGGATCGTCCGAGGCGCGTCCATCCCGATGACGCCCGAAGGCCCCGATACATTTGTCGGTCGCTTGCCCCTGCAAAAAAGCGGTCGCTGGGGCTATACCGTGCGCGTCCGCCCGCGCCATCGGGACCTCCATTCGATCTGCGATACCGGTCTCATCACCTGGGCCTAAGGAGAGATACATCATGTCGGAAGGACAAGGATATGAGAATTACAAATACAATAAAAACAGTAAGTTACCCCCCTCCCCCCCCCATCCTCCCGAAAAATCCGTAGCATCCTTCGGGTGGTGGCCTATAATGCGTTGTTCACTTTTGTAGGTCTCGCTCTGATCGCGCTTGTCGGAGAAATCTATCTCCGGCTGAAGGCGCAAAGGCATTTCGTCCAAGGCGTGGGTTCTATTTATCAACCCAACAAAAAAATAACATGGGATCACACATGGTATCATATTGATTATTTCAACATCTCATACGCCAACAGCCTCGGGTTTCTCGACCGAGAACCCATCAGTCCCGAACGCGCTGCGGCGAGTTGCCACATCGCCATGATCGGCGATTCTTTCGTCGAGGCAGAGCAAGTCCCCATCGCCGATAAATTTCACGTCCGCCTCGAGGAACTCGCCGCCCGGCACCTGCCCCACTTGGACATCACCACGCAGGCTTATGGACAAAGCGGCACCGGACAGATCAACCAACTGCCGTATTACGACGCATTTGCGCGGCATCTCTCCCCCGAGCTCGTCGTGCTCGTTTTTGTTGACAACGACTTCCTGAACAACTCTCCGATCCTGTCCGCTTTACCGTGGGGGTTCCATCCGGACCGGCAACCCTTCGTCACGGCAAAAAGAGGCGCGAACGGTACCATGAAACTGCGGCCACCCTACGACCCCCTGAGGCGGTCCTACTTCATGCGAGGGTTGCACAACAACAGACCCAGATTGTTTCCAGCTCCCCGCCGCCGGCACAGGTGGCCGCCAAGAGACCAGATTTATAAATATCTCGTGAGTCAATTTGAGAAAGAGACATTGTCGCCCTTCTTGGAGAAAGAGTTGGCGTTCACCGCCTTTGCCTTGGATCAATTTGTGGAACGCACAGAACGCGACGGGGTGCCCCTGATCATCTTGGCGATCTACGACATGGGCACTCGAGGCCACCCCATCTTCGACCGTATGAACGCCATGGTCGAGGCCCGGGGCATTCCCGTTATCGACCAGTACGACTACATTCGCCGACAAGGTGGCGACCCGGAAAGAGATCCGAGATGGGCACACGATTACCACTGGAACGAACAAGGCCACCAATGGGCTGCCGAAGCCCTGCTCGAATACCTCAAAGAGAATCCGGAAGTTTGTGCGAAACCAGCGGCGCGGGTCCCTACGGCTGATGGGGGAGGCGGGGACTGACCACTGCTTTTAGAGGTGAATCTATGCAAGCCATTGTGCTATTGGCCGGCAAGGGAACGCGGATGGCGAGGGATTACGAGGGGCCGAAGCACTTGTTGCCGGTTGCGGGCAAGCCCATCGTGGAGCATGGCCCGCTGGCTAACACCCAGCAAAAAGCCCCAATCGCGATGCGAATGCGATGACAGCCAA